>NZ_CP060488.1:702500-5502500 GCF_014334015.1 Bacteroides sp. M10
TCTATGGTCCCATTTTCCAAAGGGTTCTTCTCACTAAACTTCTTGCGATGTCGTGGTCCTACAACCCCAATATTGCCGTAACAACATTGGTTTGGGCTAATCCCCGTTCGCTCGCCACTACTAGGGGAATCATTATTATTTTCTTTTCCTACAGGTACTAAGATGTTTCAGTTCCCTGTGTTAGCCTCTTGCTATGCAAGATGTCATTCCTTCAGAATGACGGGTTGTCCCATTCGGAAATCTTCGGATCAAAGGTTATTTGCACCTTCCCGAAGCTTATCGCAGCTTATCACGTCCTTCATCGCCTCCGAGAGCCAAGGCATCCGCCATGCGCCCTTGCTTACTTTCTTTCAAACTTCTTAAATTGAAAATTGAGAATTGAGAATTAAAAAATAATACTCAATGACAATATCAATCACGTACGGTTTGATATATACTTTTAGCTCTTACTAAAATTTTACTTTTTGTACATCATGTCAAAGATCGTTTCTCTTTTCAGAGATGGTGGAGAATAACGGATTCGAACCGTTGACCCTCTGCGTGCAAGGCAGATGCTCTAGCCAGCTGAGCTAATCCCCCAAGAGGTTATCAAGAATTGCTGCATTCCGCTTACGCGTCATTCCTTCGTTCTTGAGCTTGGTAGTCCCAGGCAGAGTTGAACTGCCGACCTCTACATTATCAGTGTAGCGCTCTAACCAACTGAGCTATAGGACTAGTTCAACCTTGTCTACCTGTATGTTAGACTCGGCTTCTTTTTTCTCTTGTTTATCTCTATCTATACTTCTATAGATGGTTGATCTATATATTATAAATAAACAAGTACCAGTAGTACAAAAAACAGAACCTTTAAAGTCTATAAGTGGCTGTCACGTTTAGGTGACAGTTACGACATCGCTCCAGAAAGGAGGTGTTCCAGCCGCACCTTCCGGTACGGCTACCTTGTTACGACTTAGCCCCAATTACCAGTTTTACCCTAGGACGCTCCTTGCGGTTACGTACTTCAGGTACCCCCGGCTTTCATGGCTTGACGGGCGGTGTGTACAAGGCCCGGGAACGTATTCACCGCGCCATGGCTGATGCGCGATTACTAGCGAATCCAGCTTCACGAAGTCGGGTTGCAGACTTCGATCCGAACTGAGAGAGGTTTTTGGGATTAGCATCACGTCGCCGTGTAGCTGCCTTCTGTACCCCCCATTGTAACACGTGTGTAGCCCCGGACGTAAGGGCCGTGCTGATTTGACGTCATCCCCACCTTCCTCACATCTTACGACGGCAGTCTCTCTAGAGTCCTCAGCATGACCTGTTAGTAACTAAAGATAAGGGTTGCGCTCGTTATGGCACTTAAGCCGACACCTCACGGCACGAGCTGACGACAACCATGCAGCACCTTCACAAATGCCTTGCGGCTATATAGTTTCCTACATATTCATTTGCAATTTAAGCCCGGGTAAGGTTCCTCGCGTATCATCGAATTAAACCACATGTTCCTCCGCTTGTGCGGGCCCCCGTCAATTCCTTTGAGTTTCACCGTTGCCGGCGTACTCCCCAGGTGGAATACTTAATGCTTTCGCTTGGCCGCTTACTGTATATCGCAAACAGCGAGTATTCATCGTTTACTGTGTGGACTACCAGGGTATCTAATCCTGTTTGATACCCACACTTTCGAGCATCAGTGTCAGTAACAGTCTAGTGAGCTGCCTTCGCAATCGGAGTTCTTCGTGATATCTAAGCATTTCACCGCTACACCACGAATTCCGCCCACCTCTACTGTACTCAAGACTGCCAGTTTCAACTGCAATTTTACGGTTGAGCCGCAAACTTTCACAACTGACTTAACAATCCACCTACGCTCCCTTTAAACCCAATAAATCCGGATAACGCTCGGATCCTCCGTATTACCGCGGCTGCTGGCACGGAGTTAGCCGATCCTTATTCATATGGTACATACAAAATTCCACACGTGGAAAACTTTATTCCCATATAAAAGAAGTTTACGACCCATAGAGCCTTCATCCTTCACGCTACTTGGCTGGTTCAGGCCTGCGCCCATTGACCAATATTCCTCACTGCTGCCTCCCGTAGGAGTTTGGACCGTGTCTCAGTTCCAATGTGGGGGACCTTCCTCTCAGAACCCCTATCCATCGTAGTCTTGGTGGGCCGTTACCCCGCCAACAAACTAATGGAACGCATCCCCATCGATAACCGAAATTCTTTAATAAAAATATCATGCGATATTCGTATACTATCCGGTATTAATCTTTCTTTCGAAAGGCTATTCCAGAGTTATCGGTAGGTTGGATACGTGTTACTCACCCGTGCGCCGGTCGCCATCTCTTCTATTGCTAGAAGAATGCTGCCCCTCGACTTGCATGTGTTAAGCCTGTAGCTAGCGTTCATCCTGAGCCAGGATCAAACTCTTCATTGTAAAAGTATTTTTTATCATCGGTTAAGATGACTTTTTTGCTCTGTTCAGGACGCCGTAAATTTATTGACCTTATTCAAATACCTATTAGTCTTAACTGTATCGCTACTGAATAAGACAAGTATTGACGGTTCTATTTTTTTACTTGTACTACTTGTATTGTTTATCAATATTTCAAAGAACTTGTTGCTTTCGTTTTAAAAGCGGGTGCAAAGATAAGGGCTTTATTTTTAACTACCAAACTTTTTCGGAAGTTTTTTTTAGTTTTTCTTTTTACTCAATTTCTCTGGCTCTCTATGCGAAAGGGAAAGAATGTATGAAAGAATAACTCTTGCCGTTTTTCTTTGCGAATCGGACTGCAAAGATAAGAACTTTATTTATTATAATCCAAACTTTTTCGGAAGTTTTTTGTTCTTTTCTTTAAGTGGGATTCCGCTTTTTCACTAAGTCAATTTTTCAAGGCTTTCTTCTCTTGGAAAGCGGGTGCAAAAGTACGCCCTTTTCGTATACACTCCAAATATATCAAACTATTTTTTCTAATTATTTTTGAATACATTTGCTAAAGTGCTGATGCATAACGATGTTGTAGAACATATTTTTTAAGTACGGGCAGATTGTGTGCGGAAACGACGAGAGGGATACACATTATTATACCACACGCAGGCGCGTAAAGGCGTGAAAAGAGAATGAAAAGAAAAAGACGAAAAAGAAAACTACAAGAAAATAGATATTAGAAAAAAGCAAGAGGATTTAGAATCAACCGTCAGAATACTTTTTCTAAGCGGTCTAACGGTTGACTATTCCATAGGTATAGATCGGATAAATACAGAGTGGGTACTAATCAGATTCTAACTATAAAATCAGAATGTCATTCTTTTTTAGAGTTCTCTATTCGCAGGCTGACAAGTTCAACCCACTTCTTTATGCCCAAATCAAAGCCGCCTTTTTCTAACAGATGAAGGGCGCCCGCATAATGAAGGGCAGTCTCCTCCCTACTACAGCTTATCTTACAAGACAGTTCACCCAGATAGTATTCCAGCCGGGCCATTTGGATATAGTCCAATAAAGTATAATCCCCTTCGATTGACAAATCAATCAACTCCCGTATCAAAGCATAGGCTAGTTCACATTCCGTATAGGTTAAATCCGAGAGGGGTTTGTACATAACAGGATGCTGAGTCAGCTGAACAACAATTCGATTAAAGTCTCCGTACATAGGTTGCGTTTATTACCGCATCAGTTCCCGGTGGTGCGAGGGTTATAAAAAAAAGAGAGCGTGGAAACTATCTATTCATGCCATATATAGGTATCCGCTAAGACCCCTTTCGTGAACATGAATGATAGCCCCACGCCCAATTGGATATATAACAAGGTTATACAGACAATAGTGCGTGAGACCTGTCATTCATTCCATTCACGAAAGTTAAAATTTAGCGGATTTTATATATGAATGTAACAAATAACCGTTCTCAATAAAATTATTAAAAAACTACTTCCTTCGCTCGAAAGTAAGTTATCACAAAAGTAGAAATAAATATCTATTAAACAAACAATTTTGACAGGAAAAACATGATAGATCAATTAATTCAGTCCATATCGCATAAAAAGCACAACCCCAATATCCTACTAGAAACAATTTTTCTTTTTCATTTCTCATATTCTCATAACACGCACAATATTTTTCTGTAAATCAACAATATAACACAATGAGAATAAAAATACAAAACGGCATTTCACATAGTATGACCCACATTTTGTACATAAAACAACCTATTTCTCATAACTTATCAAGGTATTTCTCATAGCATTTTGACTATTTATCTTATAAATTCTCAAGCTAGATCCTAAGCTAAAGACCAAGTTGAATACCAGACTATGCACCTATTTACAATATATTATCAATGCTTATTGAAAGTATATAGAGCAGACATCCGCATATTTTTCTACCGGCATCTGTATCGTTCCACTCCAGTGGACAGGCCTGTGCACTAGAGTAGAAAGAACCGTCCACTAGAGTGGAACGATCTGTTCACTCGAGTGCAACGATACAGATAGTAGCAGGAAGAAATGGCAATGAGTAAGGGAAAACAGTAAGATATAAGGTGAATGATACACAGGAAAGCAGTAAACAATAGGAAGTTGATTAATAAACGACATAGGGAAAGGAATAATCGTAAGTCCGGCGAGAGTCCGGGAAAAGCCGCAGCCATCATGTATGAGAAATGAGCAAAACAAATAAGAAGGAGTATGAGAATAAGATGAGAAATGATTTGAAACCTATGAGAAATGCATCTTTTTTAGGGGTAAATGATGGAAATACTATGAGAAATGCCATTTCACAGTTCATTTCTCATAGTATTATATCATTGATTTACAAACTGTTATCATATCATTTATGAGAACATGAGAAATGAATATGAAAAAACGTTTGCAGAAGCTGAATTCAGCGAAGACTGCTGAATTCAAATTGTAAATACGACACCTCCTTATGAATCAGGCTGAATTTATCCGGGTAAAATTTGCTCTATTTCTTTCAACTCGTCTGCCGTGAACTCCAAATGTTCCAGCGCTTTCAAATTGTCGGCTAACTGATTCACAGAACTTGCACCTACAATCACTGATGTCATTCTTTCGTCTTTCAGCACCCATGCCAAAGCCATTTCAGCCAGCGTTTGCCCACGGCGGCGGGCTATTTCATTTAATTGACGGGCAGCTTCTACCTTTTCATGCGTCACTTGAGATTGTTGAAGAAAACCCGAAGAACGGGCAGCACGGGAACCTTCCGGAATGCCGTTCAGATATTTATCGGTCAATAATCCTTGTGCCAAAGGAGAGAAAGCTATGAAGCCGGAACCGTACTCCGCTGCTAAAGGAAGTGATTCAGCCTCAACCGCACGATCGAACATACTATATCGATATTGACTGATAAGACAGGGAACACCGGCTTTTGCCATCATCTCATAGGCAACACGGGCTTGTTCGGGAGGATATTTAGAAATTCCGATATACAATGCTTTCCCTTGCTTCACAATATCAATCAATGTCTGGATGGTTTCTTCAACTGGAGTGACTCCGTCATAACGATGACTATAAAAGATATCAAAATACTCCAAACCTGTCCGGCGGAGACTTTGGTCAATGCTCGCCATCAGGTTTTTACGAGAGCTATTTCCGCCATAAGGACCTGCCCACATGTCATGACCGGCTTTGGAGGAGATAATCATTTCATCCCGGTAGCCTTGAAAGTTCTCTTTCAAAATTCGTCCGAAATTTACTTCCGCACTTCCGGGAGTGGGACCATAATTATTTGCCAAGTCGAAATGAGTAACACCGTGATCGAAAGCATACTTAATCATGTCGGTTGCTACATTGAAGTTGTCCACACTACCGAAATTATGCCACAACCCCAAAGAGATTAGAGGTAACTGCAAGCCACTCTTGCCACAATATTTATATGGCATCTGTTCGTAACGATCGGCTGCCGGCTGATAACTGAAAGAGTTTTCCATAAAGCAGAATATTTATATTTTCCTTTCACAAAGAAAGGAAAAATATTCCAATTACGGCTTCAACCGGATATTAAAAAAAAGGCGGATCAGAACTGGAAATAGATAAACGGCTGAATCTCCGAACTCTTCATCTGAATAACAAGGTAAATCAAAGCTACCATCAATACTGCTTTTCCTACGAACGGTAAACGGATCACTCCCCGGCAAGCTGCATTTTCCCAACTATCGGGAGCAAAATGAAGCAGGAAGCCGAGCAACATTAATGCGAATACTTTCCAATATCCTTCAAGTAGCTGTGGGAACAGTTGCGGACGGAAAGTTGTGAATATCTGTCCCAGCATATCCATTGAGTTCTGAAAATCGGCATTACGGAAGAAAATCCAGCAGAAGCAGACAAAATGGAAAGTAATAATCACTCCGAACACACGCCGCCAACCATGACTTTGTTCTCCTTTCTTACGTCCGGTGATGGTCATCCACATTTTATGCAATGCTAAAGCAACACCATGGAAGGTTCCCCAAAGAACGAAGTTCCAAGATGCGCCATGCCACAATCCACCCAGAAACATGGTAATAATAAGATTCAGATATTGCCGGAACTTACCTTTTCGGTTTCCTCCTAAAGAAATATACAGATAATCCCGCAGCCAACTGGACAAAGAGATGTGCCAACGACGCCAGAATTCGGTAATGGAGGCAGACTTATAAGGAGAATTAAAGTTGAGATTAAAATGAAAGCCCAACAATAAAGCGATACCGATAGCCATGTCACTATATCCGGAAAAGTCGCAGTAAATCTGTAAAGCATAACCATACACTCCCATCAGATTCTCAACACCCGAATAGAGAGTAGGATTATCAAAAATACGTTCTACAAAGTTGATGCTGATATAGTCGGAGATAATGGCTTTCTTGAAAAGACCGGATACGATCAGAAAGATTCCGCGGCCGAACATCTCCTGCGAAACAAAGAGAGGTTTCCGGATTTGCGGGATAAAGTCGCGGGCACGCACGATAGGTCCCGCCACCAACTGGGGGAAGAAAGATACATAGAAAGCGTAGTCCAAAAGATTCGTCAATGGCTTTATGTCCCTCCGGTAAACGTCGATGGTGTAGCTTAGCGACTGGAAAGTAAAGAAGGAGATACCGACCGGCAGGAATATATCAAGAGCGGTAAACTCTCCTCCCATCAATGATGCTATCACCCCACCCAGGAAATTGGTATATTTGAAATAGACAAGAAGTCCCAGATTGATACTCAGGCTCAAAACAACTAATCCTTTACGTTTCCAATACCCCTCTGCACGGTCCATTAGCTGTGCAAGAAAGAAGTCGGCAACGGTGACTATAGCAAGCAGGAAAAAGTATGTGCCGCTACTCTTGTAGTAGAAATAATAGGAAAAGAGGGTGACAAACAAGATACGGGCAGTGTATTTACGTTGTAACAACACATACACTACCATGAAAGCAGCGAACAGCCAAAGGAAGATACCGCTGCTAAATATCATCGGGGCTTGCGGATCGTAGGTAAGTACCTCTTTTAGTCTACTGAAATCTATATCAATGGGAAACATAGTCATTATATGCTTGTATAAGTGCTTGGTATAATAAATTTCCTTGCAGGATGTATCCTTCAGGTAAATAATGTACATGATCGGGACGCATCAGGTTTGCCTCCGTCCAGTTGGTGCAGGCACGACGCTTCCCTCCGACTACATCATACATATCCCACACGAGCAGGCGATGGTCTTTAGCATAACGGCGGATAGTTTCCGCTGCTGTTGCCGTACGGGGATTGATGGCATACGTGCGTCTACGCCTCCGTTGCCGGAAACTTTCATAGGAACCGGGAGGGGTAGTCAGAAGAATGGGGATGTTAGGAAGACTGTCGC
Organism: Bacteroides sp. M10; assembly: GCF_014334015.1. Classification (GTDB taxonomy): domain Bacteria; phylum Bacteroidota; class Bacteroidia; order Bacteroidales; family Bacteroidaceae; genus Bacteroides; species Bacteroides intestinigallinarum. The sequence goes on from NZ_CP060488.1 coordinate 710,324, forward strand.
GCAACAGCTTCACAAGTTCATCCATCTGATTATAGTGCACATTTATATTATAACGCCGGTTATGGCTTTCATTGGTTCCGAAAGAGAGAATCAGCAATTCGGGTTTCAAGGCAGCAATTTCGGCAATACGATCCGGATGGGTAAATGTAAGGCAAGTAGCTCCGTTGACACCTTTATCAATATAAGAAATGGCACCAAAGGTTTCTGTCAAACGGGCACCGGTGGTTTGGGGATAGATATGTCCACGCACGTGGCTATCGCCAATATGAACGATGCGGACTGTATCTTCGGAGAGTCCTGCACGTACCTGACGGAGATGTTCAAAGACGGGAGCCAGCAGAGCAATGCTGTCAATAATCTCATTCCGTCCGGTTTCGCGAAAAGCAGCAGGGAAGGCTACTTGTACGTTGATCGTATCATTCGCCCAGTTCATTTCCCGTAAAGGCTTTATCCGCTTTGCAGTCTTTCCCAATGGAGAGCATACAGGCATACGGTCTTGCGCGATTGTTTCTGTAAGAAAACAAGGGACACTCAACATACCGGCGAGAATGAGAATAAAGATGGACAGCAGGTTACTCTTTCTCATAAGCACGCCTCCTGTCGTATTGTTCCTTACCATAGATCATGGTTTCATAAAGCAATCCTGCCAAATGCTTACCGCCACGGAAGTTTATATGCGTATAATCGTAGTTCGCCATAGAGGGTTTGGCATGGACGAGTTTTGCCATACTGCCCTCTCCGCCCATTGCTTCAAACATATTCCAGAATGCAATGCCGCTTTCAGCAGCAATGTTCTGCTGATAACGAATCAGATTCTTGACACCGGGCATGGTACGGAGTTCGCCGTTTTCGTTCTTATAATCACGGTCGCCAACGCTCAATAACAGGATTCCCGCTTGTGGGAAACATTCTTTCAGATGCTCGATAGCTGTAATCAATCCCTTCTGGTAATTATCATAATTGCGTCCCCGTTCGGTAGCCACATTCAATCCATATTCGAGGATAATCAGGTCGTAAGGACGCTGGCGGTTAAACTGCTTCAACGTTTGTACCGGAATACCGCGCAGGGAAAGACCGGAACTGCCACGCAACGAAAAGTTATCGAGAATGATTCCTTTCTTTCCATCCATTGCCAAGCCATAGAACAGGGTAGAGTCTGCACGATCTACTGTCCAACGGATAGAACCGATGCGTCCATCCACCTGAACTTGTTGCAATCCATCGGAAGGACCTAAAGAGTAATTCTTGTTTTCTCCTTTGTTCACACGGGCAGAAAGAAGAACGGAATCTTTGTTACAGAAGAAAATGGAGGCACGCTGGCAAGTATCGAGCAGGGAGGCGTATTTATTTTGTCCGCGCAGTTCTACATAAGCTCCGTTCCGGGGGACGAAATAGTGTCCGGAAATGCCTTGTTTCTTCTTATCGAAATAGACACTGTCTGTTACTGCATGACTGGACCATCCGCCAAATGTATGCCGTACCGTAGGACGGTAACCGCTTGTCATGGAAGTGATGGTAACAAAACCTACACCGCAACCGCCGAATTGTTTCTGAAGCATTTCGCGCAAGTCGGCTGTAAATATATCCGCTTCGATAAAGGAATCTCCGAATACGGCAATGCGTACCTGTTTGTCATCAGAGTCAGTGGAAGAGACACGGTTGAGTGCTTCGTAGAAAGGAGTCATTCCCCGGAGGGTGGAATCGCTATAATCTTCAATGCAAGTCATGCCTGCGCGGCAGGTATCTACAAAAGCCGGTTTTACAACAGGAGGCAAAGGGATGCTGTCCGAATCAGCTGCAGCAGTCTCCGATTCGGGGTAACGAAGATCGCTCAAAAGGTCTACCCGCCTCATCGTGTGTCCGTCAATAGTCAATACCGGAAGCCAATGAAGCCCGAGTAAGGCTGCAAATACAGTCAGTACGAACCACAACGAATATTTCAAATAATTCTTTATTATCTCCATAATGTTCCTAAAATCCAAAACGACCGCAAAGATAGACAAAAGCCACAAAAAGAAAGGAGAATCTACATTATTTATTAGATTCTCCTTTCCTTTTTATCTATCTACCGGATCGTTTTTAAATGGTCCGTTCAATGTTCCACACAAATGCGCGCAAGCCTAATTGTTGTGTTTCCAAGTCCATTTTATGCAAGGTGTCCAACAACGGATCGACTTTGCTGTCGTCTACTACTGTCAGGATAGCCGAGCACATACTTGGCCAGGCATGGCTTCCGAAATGCGGATCGCCTGTCTTCGAGCCACGTCCCTGTACTTTTTCGAGGTAGGTAAAACCACGACAACCCAAACGGTCGAGCAATGCCATGATTCGTTCGTAATAAGCCTGGTCGAATGTTATCAATACTGATTTCATATTTCTTTTCTATTATTTCTTTATAATGCTGTCTTTATTCTCCTGGAAGTAAACATCCAATTCACGTTGACGACGAAGTTTACGACGACGGTTCTTGATTCCTGTTCCTGCAAATACACAGTATAAAGTAGGAATCAAAATCAATGTCAACACGGTAGATATTGTCAGACCACCAATGACGGCAATCGCCATCGGACTCCACATTTCAGAACCCTGACCACCACCGATAGCCATCGGAATCATACCGAGAACTGTGGTAGCCGTAGTCATTAATACGGGGCGAAGACGGCTCTTACCTGCTGTTACCACAGAGTTCAGCACTGCGAGTCCACGCTCTCGACAGAGGGTGATGTAGTCGATAAGTACGATACCATTCTTCACCACAATACCAATCAACATGATTCCTCCCAACAAACTCATGACGCTCAATGTGCTGTTTGTGAAGAATAGTGCCATCAAAACACCGCTAAATGCAAACGGCAGGGAGAACATGATAATGAACGGATAAGTCAGTGACTCGAACTGTGCTGCCATCACGATAAATACGAGAATGACAATCAGGATGGCAAGTGTTCCCAAATCGCGGAATGAATCCTGCTGGTCTTCGTACGAACCGGAAATCTGGATAGTGACTTCTCCCGGAAGATCCATTTTATCTATCACCTTATTTCCGGCAGCCACTACGTCGCCCAGCGGAGCTCCGGAGATTACAGCGGAAACGGTCACGATACGTTCACGGTCTTTACGTTCGATGGTAGGAGGTGCAAAACGTTCGACTACCTTTCCGACATCTTTCACACGAACGGATTGTCCTTGTGCATTATAAATGAGGATATTTTCCAGACTTTCCAGACTTGTACGGAATTCAGGTGCGTAACGCACTTTGATATCATATTCATCTCCGTCTTCCCGATATTTAGATGCTACCGCACCATTGACACGGTTGCGCAGGTAGTTACCGGCAGTTGAAAGATTTAAACCATGCATGGCCAGTTTCTCACGGTCGAAGTCTACCTGATATTCAGGCTGGTAGTCACTACGGCTGATATTTACCTCGGTCACGCCTTTCACTTTCAACAATTCACGTTTCAGGCGGGCTGCCACGCTATCGGTTACTGTCATATCGTATCCATAAACCTCAAAGTCGGCACTTGCCTGTGCGGACATACCTGTATTACTACCTCCGAGAATTACTTGCGCCTTACTGAATTCGGGATAGGCTTTCAAATCTTCACGCATCTCATCACAGACTGTTTCCAAAGAAACGTTACGATCGCCCGGGTCTACCAAACTGATGTTGAACGAGATAATATGTGAGCCGTTGTCCTGCATGGATGCCCAGGTGTTATCGGAGTCAGCCTGACCGACTGTATAGTTACAGACTTTCATGATGTCTTTATACTTCGTCAGCCATTGGTTGGTTAACTTCTGAGATAATTCCTGCGCTATCTCTTTTCGTGTACCGATTGGAAGTTCCAACTGTACGGCAATACGGGCATTATCCTGTGCCGGGAAGAACTCTGTACCGATACCCTTTGCACACAGCAAACTGATAACGAAGAAAACGATACATCCCACAATCACAATCGGACGATGACGCACAGCCCAGTTCAACATCTTCGCATACCAGGTATCAAGTCCGTCGAGCGCTTTCTCAATCGGAGTAAAGAAGAGCTTGAACATCTTCGACGGCTTCTTCTGTAAACGAAGCAACTGGGAACAGAGCATCGGAGTCAAGGATAGTGCGGCGACCGTAGAAATAAACATGATGGCACACATCATCCAACCCAACTGTTTGAAAAGTACACCGGACATACCGCTTACCATCGTCAACGGGAAGAACACGGCAATCATGGTCAGCGTAGAAGCGATTACAGAGATTGCCACCTCATTGGTTCCGTGCACGGCTGCCTGTTTCGGATCGGAACCACGCTCGATATGGGTCGTTACATTTTCGAGTACCACAATCGCATCATCCACCACCATACCGATAGCGATAGAAAGTGACGAAAGCGAGATGATATTAATTGTATTTCCACTAACCGCCAGGTAAATGAACGAGGCAATCAATGAAAGCGGGATGGTGATACAGATAATCAGCGTCGCACGCCAACGTCCCAGGAAGAGGAACACGACGATGACAACGAAAAGCAAGGCATAAACAACGGTTTCCGTCAAACTGTCGATGGTGTTCAAAATGTTGTCCGAGGTATCGACAATGACACCAATCTTCACGTCGCTCGGCAGGTTCTTTTGAAGCCTCGGCAGCGCGTCGGCCACTTTCTTGGAGATTTCTACCGAATTGGCTCCCGACTGTTTCTGAACTACAATCATAGCACCTTGCACACCATTATTATAGGTTTCCTGTGCACGTTCTTCCACGGTATCGACAATACGGGCTACATCACGCAAAAAGACATTCGCCCCATTGTGTGTACCCACCACTACATCTGCCAACTGACGGGAATCATCAAACTCACCTTCTACACGCAGTGCATAGGTTTCGCTACCAATATCGAAGTTACCACCGGGAATGTTCTTGTTCTCGGCTCCGATAATGGAACTGATTGTTTCGATAGTCAGATGATAGGCTTCCAGTTTGTTAGGATCGCAATATACCTGAATTTCACGTTGCGGCGCACCACTGATAGACACGGTTCCGACTCCCGGAATACGTGCCAGCGGGTTTACCACACGGTCGTCCAATATCTTATAAAGTGCCGACTGGCTTTCATTGGCCTGTACGGAAAGTAACACAATCGGAATCATGTCCGTACTAAATTTGAAGATGATCGGATTCTCGACATCATCGGGAAGCTGTGAGCTTACCATGTCGAGTTTATCGCGCACATCATTGGTCAGCACGTCAATATCGTTACCAAACTCGAACTCCAATGTAATCAATGACATATTCTCGGAAGAACGGGAGGTAATATGTTTCAGGTTACTCACCGCATTCAATGTATTTTCGAGCGGACGAGTCACATTATTTTCTATATCCGAGGCACTTGCGCCGGGATAAGCGGTCATCACCATGATTGTATTCGTGTCAATGTCCGGATACAAGTCGATAGGTAACTTGGACAAAGAGAAAAGACCAAAAATCACTACTGCCAGGAAGCAGAGGGAGGTCATAATCGGTTTCTTAACCGCACCTTCGTATAAACTCATGTTGTTTTATAAATCTGGTTAATTAATTAAAGCATTAGGCGAAAGGTAGTTTGCACCTTCTATTTAGAAGAAGCTTCTACCTCTACTTCCATACCGTTCACCAAACGCGACTGTCCGGCAACTACAACCTGTGAATTATCAGGTACACCGGATTTTAACTCGTACTCTGTACCCATGCGTCTACCTAATTCGACTTTATTATAAGACACTTTGCCGTCTTTATAAACGAATACATAACGGTCGCCTGAACCTGCCTGCTTAACGATTGCCAAATCGGGAACAACAACGTTTTCTGCCGTTCCGAAGTTTAATGTGGCACGGGCAAACATGCCCGGACGTACGCGCTGGTCTTTATTGTCCAGTCTGATCTCTACCTGGAATGTACGGGTAGTAGCATCTATAGTCGGGTAAATCAGGTTGATGGTTCCTGTAAAGACTTCATCACCATATACATCGAGCTTCACGTCGACAGGCGTACCTTTCTTCACTTTCGTAAAGTAGGTTTCGGACACATTAATCAGGAGTTTCACGGGAGTGATCTGCTCTACTACCAGAACCGGTTCTCCACCACTGTACATATCGCCGTTATCATAGTTGCGTGCAGTCACTACACCATTGATAGGGCTTTGCAAAGAGGTATTCTCCAGCAAATTCTTATAAGCGGTTTTCTTCACATCGAGTTGCATCTTCGAAGCATCCCATTCTGATTTGGACGCACCGCCCACTTTATATAGTTCGTCGATACGGCTGAACTCTATTTCCTGATTGTCGAGTTGCAGCTTCGTCTGTTTCAGGTTGGCTGCATCCATCTGCACAAGTTTCTGTCCTTTGGATACGCGGTCGCCCACTTCTACGAAAATCTGATCGATACGTACGGGAGACGAAGGCGCAATATTATTCTTTACTTCAGCTTCCACCGTTGCTGTGTAATCCTGTATTTGATCTACGGGGCGGGCTTTTACGTCTGCCAGCTTCACAATAGGCTTTGCGTCCACATGTTCCGCAGCAGCTTTGTCTTTTCCACCTGTACATGAGCCCATAAACACAGTTAACAGCAGGGCTACCAATTGGATACTTCTTTTCATATTCCTTACTTGTAATTTTTTAGTTGTCTATCTTTATTCTTTTCCCAGAACCTGATCGAGGTCTGCCTTAGCAACCAGGTAATCGTATATGGACTGATTGTAGGTGAGTTGCGCCTGTGTCAGTGACACTTGGGAACTGTTCAGTTCGAGCACCGTGCCCTTACCTACATCATAACGTTTTTCGGCAATCACCACCGCTTTCTTTGCCTGCATCACATTTTCCTTGTTGCTGACTACCTGCTCTGTGCTGGCACTCATATTATTGCGACAACTGACAATCTGCATATTCAACTGTCTTTCCGTATCGATACGATTCCAATCGAGCTGGCGCATCTGTATACGGGCAGATTTCACTTTCGTAAAATTGCTTGCCTTATATAAAGGTATGCTGATATTGAACATCAGGCTGGAACTGTTGCTCCAGTTATAATCGAAAAAATTGATATTCGGATTATACAATGACTGATATTGATAGGAGAAGCTCATGGAAAGAGTCGGCATAAAGTTCGTCTTTAAAGACTTTACATTCTTTTCGAGCAACTTCATGTTCAAGTCCAACTGCTTCATAGTGGTATTGTTGTTCAGATTCACATTCTCTTCTTTCAACTGATTGGCAAACATGGTCGTCTCATAGTTGGTCAGATTATCATTAATCTTTATCTCCACATCGGCAGTGATGCCCATCAGAACTTTCAACTGTAACTTAGCCAAAGTCACCGCATTGGCTGCCGCAATCAGGTTCGGCTTAATGCTGCGCATCTGTACTTCCGCACTGATCTTGTCATATTCGCTCACAGTTCCCTGCTGATATTTGGCATTCACTACATTGTAATTATCTTCTGCCAGTTTATAGCTGCCTTGAAGCACTTCATAGCTATCCTGTGCAAGCATCAACTGATAATAAGCCTTGCTTACCTGATTCACCAGATCCAGTTTGGAAGCACGTGACTTCTCTACTGCCAGTTCAATGTCCGTCTTTGTCATCGACATAGCACGGTAAACACCCGGCACAAAGAGTGGCAGGTTAATACTCAACCCGGCATTGGCGGTGTTCGAACCGTCTTGCCCCATCTTGAACGACATATCGTTCAATTTCATTTCAGCCGCTTTAATTGTATGGTCTAAGGAACCGGCAATGCTGGCCTCCGGCAACAGACTTTGCCAGGCTTCCTTGCTGGCAACTTTCTTTAAGGCGATTTCTTCCGCTGCCACTTTCATTGTCGGATTCTCATCCAATGCAATTTCCAAGGCTTTGTCTAAGGTTAAGGTTAGGGTATTCTTCTCCGTCTGCGTGTCCTGCGCCTTTGCAAAACCAAATGCACAGAATGCCACAGCTACCAGAAGGATCTTCCGACCTGTCAATCTTTTCATCTTGTTCATAAACTGAATTTCTAATTTAATCTTAATTGTTTGTCAATAGAACCTCACTTTTACTCTAGTCTTCGATGCGGTTCTTGCGATATTCTTGTATAAAGTCTTCCAGTACCCTTGCTCCTTTTTCGGTGGAGATGCCGCGTATATAAGTAAACATGATGGATTCGTACACTTCAATGAAAGGGTATTCATTACAGATGTCCGTATTCAAAAGCACATCAAATTGCTCACGTACCAGCAAATTGACAATAGCGAAGTTTACATCCGAACGAAAGATGCCCTGCTCTACTCCTGTTTTGAAGAAGGACATGGTTTTCATCGAATCGCTGTCCTGCCGATTCTTCATCATCTCATATACTTTGGGATATTTCTTAATGTCTTCAAAAAAGCGTTTGTTCGTCTGATGAAACATCTCAATGCTTTTCTGAAAGACTGCAAGTATCACTTCCAACACATTGTGCGACTGTTCAAAGACTTTCTGCAAATACTTGTCTCTGTCTGCCTGTGCCTTCAGTATGCATTCTTTCAACAACGATTCTTTATCCGAAAAGACTTCGTAGAGCGTACGTTTGGAAATTCCTAATGCTGCTGCAATGTCATCCATTGTAATACTCTTGATGCCTTTTGAAGTAAAAGCTTCTGTTGCCGCCGTTATGATCCGTTCTCTTAACTCTACCCGTTGGGAAGCGTCCTTTCCATGCTCTGTCATCATCCGTTTTTCTATTTTATTAAAATGCAGTTTTCGTTTTCTCTTCATTTCCAAAGGAAAAACGGAACAAAGATATACAGAAAACTCAATTAACAAATTAAGTTTCCAGCTATTTATAGTCCATTTGGGATTTATTATCATTCAATAGAGTGAAATGAAAACAAGTGTTAATAGGAAATTTGGAACAAACACAGAAGAAAGGTAAAAGGAGGGAATATAGGAAGTAAAGTTTTATCGTTTATAGAAGAGAGGAGAGCCAATAAATGCCGGATAAATATCGATAAGAATCGACACTTACCCGGCAATAACAGTCACCATTATTAACGAAAAGCGAAAAAGGGTCAATTTATTGTCAGTATTCAATCTGTGTCCTCTTCAGGAAGGCGACTGTTTTATGTATTTCCTTGTACATCACAATGTCATCTTTTACAAAAGGCACTTCTTTCCGATAGGCATGGAGGAAACGCTCAAGAACGGGAGAGGTTTTCTGCGGGCGGCGGAAGTCGATGCCTTGTGCGGCGTTCATCAGTTCGATGGCAAGGATATGTTCCAGGTTGTCCATCACTTTATAGAGTTTGGTGGCGGCATTGGCACCCATGCTTACATGGTCTTCCTGTCCGTTGGAGGAGACGATGGAGTCGCTCGAAGCTGCATAGCAGTACATTTTATTCTGGCTGACCATGGAGGCGGCGGCATACTGGGGAATCATGAAGCCGGAGTTCAGACCGGGGTTGGCTACGAGAAATTCAGGTAGTCCACGGAGTCCCATAATCAATTGGGAGACACGGCGTTCGGAGATATTTCCCAATTCGGCCAAAGCGATGGAGAGGAAGTCATAAGAGATGGCAAGCGGTTGCCCGTGAAAGTTTCCGCCGGAGATGATCCGGTCTTCATCGGGGAAGATGGTGGGGTTGTCCGTGACGGAATTGATTTCGGTCAGCAGTACGGAGGCAACGTAGCGAATGGCATCTTTGGTGGCACCATGTACTTGCGGGATGCAGCGGAAGGAATAGGGATCTTGCACATGTTCCTCGTGGCGTTCGATTAGTTCGCTGCCTGCCAGTAGTTTGCGGAAGGCTTCGCCTGTCTCAATCTGTCCCTGATGGGGACGGATTTGCTGGATGCAGTCCATAAACGGGTCGATACGGCCGTCAAAGGCTTCGAGGGAAAGGGCGGCTATCAGGTCGGCCTTTTTCGAGAGGCGGAAGGCTTTGAGCATAGCAAACACACCGTTGGCACTCATAAATTGGGTGCCGTTCAGCAGGGCTAGTCCTTCTTTGCTCATTAGTTTGACCGGTTCCCAGCCAAATTCGTCGAGTACGCTGATGGCTTCGCACTTTTTTCCTTTATAGTAGACATCACCGACGCCTATCAGAGGAAGGAAAAGGTTGGCTAGCGGTGCCAGGTCGCCGGAGGCTCCAAGGGAACCGCGGTCGTAGACGATAGGCATGACGTCATTATTGAAAAAATCGAGGATGCGTTGCACGGTGATAACTTGTACGCCGCTATGTCCTAATGAAAGGGCATGGGCTTTGAGGAGCATCATCAGTTTGATGATGACGGGGCGAATTTCTTCGCCTACGCTGCAAGCATGGCTTTTTATCAGGTTCTCCTGAAGGGTTCCCAGTTCATCGGGAGATATATTTTTAGTGCATAGAGAGCCGAAACCTGTTGTTATGCCGTATAATGGTTCTTCGGAAGAAGCTATTTTTTGGTCGAGGTAGTCGCGACATTTCTGGATGCGTAACTTGGCTTCGGGAGCTAGTTCCAGTTTCAGGTTTTCGTTTATAATTCGTTCGATGATTTCGAAGGTCAGTGCTCCGGAACCGATATGGTATACATTCTTACTCATACGCGCAGGTCTTGATTTACGGCATCCAACAATTCTTTTTCTCTCTGACAGGCGGTTTGCTCGATGGCATCGGCTTCGGTTTGCAGCTGGAGGACAAAATCTCTGTCTTTGAGCGAACCGAGGTTGATACGGACATTCAGTAAGGCTCCCAATACGGCGGTACGGGCGGACATCATTGCTACACAGGCATCTGTGACAGCATTCCGGTTACCAAGACGGGCAACATCTGCTATAACGGACATCATATCCAGTGCTTTGCGGGCTACTTCCAACGGAACGAGGGCGGCTTGTTTGGTTGCCTTCTGGATAGCGGCACTTCGGGCGGCTTTCTCTTCGTCGGTTGTTTTAGGTAGTTTAAAGCAGGCAAATACTTCGTTGTAGGCAGCTGAATCTTTGTCTATAAGTGCCATAAATTCGTCCAGCAAACGGAGAGTGATGGTTTGTGCGTGCTGCATTACTTCTTCACTGACTTCATATCCTTTTTTTCCTACGGTCAGCCGTGCCACCATCGTAGAAAGGGAGGAAGCCAGCGCTCCATTCAAAGCGGCAATACTACCGCCACCGGGCACAGGGTCACTGCAAGCTACTTTATCTAAGAAATCTTTTACGGTTAAATCTGCTAACATGGTATTCTGTTTTTTAAGTGATTAATGAATGAGAGTTTTTCAACTATTAAGCGACGGGATAAAGTATGCCGCCTTTAATAGTCATGATTACGCAATTCATGCCTATATAGTAAGGTAGAATATGATAGTTGTCGGAATTGAGGATGATGAAATCACCTTGTTTACCTACTTCGATACTTCCAATACGGTCGGCTCGTTGAAGGGCGGCGGCTCCGTTCAGGGTGAGAGCAGTGATGGTTTCTTCGATGCTCATTTTCATATAGATGCAGGCCAAAGCAATGGTCAGCGGGATGGAACCGGAGAAACAACTGCCGGGATTCAGGTCGGTGGCAAGTGCCACAGCACAGCCGGCGTCAATCATTTCACGAGCTCGCGCGTAGGGTTCTTTCAAGGCGAAAGCTGTCAGAGGTAACAGGGTGGCTACTACTCCGGCATCGGCCATTGCACGGATGCCGGCATCGGAAGCATGCAGGAGATGGTCGGCAGACAATGCTCCGAGTTCGGCTGCCAGTTCGGCACCGCCGAGAGAGACGATTTCGTCGGCATGGAGTTTCAACAGGAAACCGTGCTCTTTGGCTGCCTGAAGCAGGCGACGGGATTGTTCGATAGAGAAAACGCCTTGTTCGCAAAAGACATCACAACATTCTGCCCACTTACCGGAATGGATAAGGGGAAGCATTTCACGAATCAGGAAGTCGATGTATTCGTCGCTTCTTCCTGCGTATTCTTCGGGAAGGGCGTGGGCGCCGAGGAAAGTGGAGACTATATCGACGCGTTTATGCTCGGCGTTATTCAGGCTGCGCATTACTTTTAGTTGTAGTAATTCTGTGTCCCGGTCCAAGCCGTAGCCACTTTTACCTTCTACAGTGGTTACTCCCATGGTGCTCATCTTCTTCAGGAAGCTTTCGGCGGCTGAACGAAGTTTAAGGTAGTTCATTTGCCGGGTGGCTTTTACGGTACTTGCAATTCCCCCTCCCCGCTCCATGATTGACATATAGCTTTCGCCTTTCAGACGCCAGGAGAATTCTTCGGAACGTTCTCCGCCAAATACAAAATGGGTATGGGAGTCGACGAAACCGGGTAAAAGGCAATGTCCGCGAGCGTTATAATGCCAATAGTGCTGGTAGTAACCATCCCGATCTTCACCACGGTTTTCACCAACGTAGGTAATGATTCCTTTGGTCACTTCCACGGTTCCGTTTTCTATGATTTGCAGTTGAGACATTTCCTCTCCTTTACGGGCGGAAAAGCCGATGGGGGTTACGATACGGGCGTTAAAAATGATTAGGTTTTCACTCATAAATAGTTCATCATAATTAGTTCATATAATAAATAGAGATATGAATGGCAGTTTTTTTAGAATGATGTTTGCCATAAAGCAATTGTGACTCATTCTGTTTTCTTATTGACTATTCCATGATACGAGCTTCGAGAACTTGCTGCATGGTAAAGTTTTCGAGTCCGAGATAGTAGGAAGCGGTATCAATCAGAGCTTCCATCGGTACAAGGCCGATTATTTCACTACCTACAATCGTAACACCGTAACGACGGGCTTCGATACGTACTAATTCGAAGGCACGGTAGAGTGCGGTACGGGTATAGTCGGTCATGTTAATGGATACTTGGGTAATGTTTCGCTCTTTCAGTTCCACTCCCATTGCTTTTACATAGCGAAGTCCTCCATTGATATGCCGGATATTTTTCGCTATCTTAGTGGCTATCTCCAGATTATCTGTACTCAAATTAATATTGTAGGCAACGAGTGGCATACGGGCTCCGATTGCTACGGTGCCTGCAGTCGGATGTCGTTCAGCAGGTCCGAAGTCAGGTTGCCATTCGGATAGTTTGATCTTTTCGGCCATTCCTTCAAATTCGCCTTTACGAACGGAGGCGAGATTTTCCCGGTGTGGCGCAGTAGCCGACTTTTCATACAGGAAGACGGGAAGATTATATAGCTCCGCAACTTTCGCTGCTACTTTTTTAGAGAGTTCGATGGCTTCTTCCATACTGGTGTTCTTAATCGGGATGAAAGGAATTACATCTACCGCTCCCATACGAGGATGTTGCCCGGTGTGCTGATTCAGATCGATCAAACGGACAGCTACACCAACGGCTTCAACTACTGCTTCACACAGTGCTTCCGGCTCTCCCACAAGTGTGACAACCAGACGGTTATGGTCTTCATCATTACTGTAATCAAGCAGTTTTACTCCGGCTTTACCACGGAAAGGGGCTACTATCTGATCTATTTTCTCCAAATCACGTCCCTCGCTAAAATTGGGGACGCATTCAATAATCTTATTCCAACTCATATCAAATATCTATTATAGAGGTTATACTTTACTGAATAACTATATGTTTTACATCAAATAGCCACATGGTTTATCCGAAATAACTGCATGTTTAAACTGTTCCATATATTGTGGGAATTTATCCCCTCATATTATGAGAATGTTTTCTTTTATATTGTGAGACTACTTTCCCACAATATATGGAACTATCTTCTTTATTAATTCTTCATCCGCCACATACGGCATTGTTATCTGATAATCTCCAGCATGGGACTCATTAAATGCTTCACTCGTTTCCATCGCATGCGGATTACGCGCCCACGAACGACGGGCTACTCCTCCCATCACGTCCCAAAGCATTGCCGAACGGAGTATTTCATCTACCCGTTCGCTACCGTCGCATACCATACCAAAACCACCATTGACTGCTTTGCCAATACCGACGCCGCCTCCATTGTGTAAGGCTACCAGACTCATTCCACGGGCACAATTTCCGGCAAAACATTGCACAGCCATATCTGCCATCACATTACTTCCGTCTTTGATATTCGACGTCTCCCGGAAAGGAGAATCCGTACCACTGACATCGTGGTGGTCTCGCCCCAGCATAATAGGGCCTACTTCACCCCGGCGAACCATCTCATTGAAACGGAGGGCTATCTTCATTCTTCCAACTGCATCCTGATAAAGAATACGTGCCTGTGTACCCACCACGAGTTGATTCTTTTCTGCATCCCGTATCCAATTATAGTTGTCCAAGTCCTGACCGCGCCGATTGACGTCGATACACTCCATAGCCGCATGGTCTGTTTTTATCAGATCTTCGTGTTTACCACTCAAGCAGACCCACCTGAACGGACCGTAGCCGTAATCAAAGAGTTGGGGTCCCATAATATCTTCGACATAACTCGGCCAGATAAATCCGTCTTTTTCATCAACACCATTATAGGAGATTTCTTTTACTCCGGCATCGTATATGGCTTTCATGAAAGAGTTTCCATAATCAAAGAAATAAGTTCCGCGGGCTACCAATTTCTTGATGACCTCGAAATGACGGTGCAAAGATATGTCTACCAAGTGACGGAATTCCTCCGGCGATTCGTGAAGAAGGCGTGTGCGTTCCTCGAAAGTCAGTCCGGCTGGGCAGTATCCACCTTCGTAAACGGCGTGACAGGAGGTTTGATCGGATAATAGTTCGATCAAAATCTTTTCACGCTCGGCATACTCGAGCAGGTCTACTATATTTCCATGATAGGCAATGGAACAAGGTTCACGGCGTCGCATTGCTTCAGCTGCCATCCGGTATGCTTCTATGATATCTGCAGTCACATGCCCCACCCATCCCTGGCGGTAACGTGTTTCAATGCGTGAACGATCTACTTCGGCTATGATAGAGACTGCTCCTGCTATTTCGGCAGCTTTAGGTTGTGCACCACTCATTCCTCCCAAACCGGAAGAAATAAATAAGTGCCCCCGCAAATCTTGGTCTTGTGGAATTCCGAGTTTCAATCGTCCGGCATTCAGGAGGGTGTTGAAAGTGCCATGCACAATGCCTTGAGGACCGATATACATCCAACCACCGGCTGTCATTTGTCCGTAATTGGCAACTCCCATCTGGGCGGCAATATGCCAATCATGTTGATTGTCGAATTGTCCGATCATCATCGAATTGGTAATTATAACGCGGGGAGCATCGGGACGGGAGCGGAAAAGCCCCAATGGATGTCCGGATTCAATAACCAGTGTCTGTTCCTGGGTAAGTTCTTCCAGATATTGCTTAATCAGTCGATATTGCATCCAATTTTGGCAAACTTGCCCGGTTTCACCATAAGTAACAAGTTCGTAGGGATATAAGGCTATATCGAAGCAAAGGTTATTGTCAATCATTACCTGAAAGGCTTTGCCTTCAATACATTGCCCCTGATATTCATCAATCGGCTTTGCTTTCAAGTCTCCGGCAGGACGGAAACGGTATCCGTAAATCCGCCCGCGAGTGCGTAGTTCTTCCATAAATTCAGGAGCCAGTTGTTCGTGCCACTCGGAGGGAATATAACGCAAAGCGTTTTTTAATGCTGTGATGGTCTGCGCCGGGGTAAGTGTATAACCACGGTCGGGAGCTCTCCGGATACCTTCTACAAAATCCGGATAAGGAGGTAGCGTGTTGCCAAGAGTTATTCTCATAATAAACAGAATTAAGGATTACAAACTGTAAGCAATACAGTCTTATAACTCTTCGCAATATAGAAAAAAAGAAGATAAAAGACAAGAGAAATAACAGATTTATTATCAGAAAGGCATTATTACATTTACTGTTTAATAGAATGGTAAGATACAGGCAATGTCAGGAGTCTCTTATGCTTTTACAGATACAAATGCAGGTCTTTTATCCAAACGGATTAATAGGGCTTTTATTAAAATGGATAGCGGATTTTTCCATTAAATCAAAGCTATGAGTTCTGTGTTATTTGCATAATCCGCACCCTAATCATATCACTATGACCATGATTGTATTATGAACATACTCTTTCTCTGCTATACCAACAAAGATCGACAAAATTACTTTTTTTGTTTATTCCGCAACTCCAACAAATATTTAAAGGTATGCTTCGCCTCCTGACTATCATCTTTCAAATATGCCTGTTTCAGTTCCGGATAATTCTTCAATAATTGAAGCATTTTATCTTTTCCTAGAAAATCGACTTTTCCTGTTTCACCATTTAGCTCATAACAGACACGTTTCGTAACCAAACTTGAAGCGGCAAGAGCATCGCCAATATTCCCTCCCAGTTTTACGTCATCCTCTTCTACAAAGTTTCCTCCGATAACCGATCCTAGAGGCATGGCGCAAAAATAGATATTTTTACCCAATTGAACGGCAGGGGCATACCATGCTCCAAAGCGTAACTTTTTATAGCGCAACTTACGACAATTCAAATATAAATCTCCTTTTTCGTCACGCACGGCAAAACAACGCTTCTTCAAGCGTCGACACATCGACTCGTCATCACCGGCCGTTATCCGGTAATCAGCCCCTCCTGTCAATACAATCTGATTTCTGGAACGTTTTTCTACACGCAACACGGCTGTGGTATCACCATGTTGAGCCAGCAACTCTTTCAGGTTGGAATAAATAATATTCTGCGCAATTAACGGAAGGCTAATCACGCTTATCAGCAAACATAAGATACATCCTTTCTTCATAAGCATCCTCCTTTCCTGTCTAACGCCTTTTCGAGTGGAAAGTTATAAATTTTAGCGGATAAATGCAAGAATGAGAAAAGAAATATTGAAAAAAAGCTGCTATCAGGAAATGCCCCTTACTCTTATTAAACGGAAACAGAACTTATATACCCCATTCCTTACAGCTAGTAAAGGCATTATCCAGACAAGTCATAATATGAGCTTGTTATTCCTTTCTATCTTCCGTTAATAAACAGTAAATCTGCTCTCGACAAAAACAAGCTCTTATCCCGACCGTCATGAATTATATTACCTTTGTGGAAAAGAATTAAATTTGTCATGGAAAAACAAGAACAGATCATTACTACATATCAGCAAATCATTCAGAAAACAGAACTGGAGTTACAGAATGCACGGAAACGTATCTATTATATCAGTCTTCTCCGCCTGATCTTATTCGTAGGAGCTGTAGCAAATGCCATTATCTTTTGGTCTGATGGGTGGCTATGTCTCTCTGCTTTCGCCATCTTACCTTTTATCTTATTCATCTGGCTGGTAAAACGCCATAATTTCTGGTTCTACCGAAAAGACTTTCTGAAAAAGAAAATAGAAATCAATGAGCAGGAGCTACGTGCCATGCAATATGACTTTTCTGATTTTGATGATGGAAAAGAATTTGTTAATCCATCTCATCTCTACACTCTTGATTTAGACGTATTTGGCGAACATTCTCTTTTCCAATACATCAACCGCACTGCAACGCCTATTGGCAAACTGCATCTTGCAAACTGGTTCAATGCGCATCTGGAAAACAAAGAAGCTATTGAACATCGCCAGGAAGCTATACATGAATTGTCCACAGACTTAGAATATCGCCAACAAATCCGCTTGCTCGGCTTACTCTATAAAGGAAAACCTGCCGATACCACCGAAATCAAAGAATGGGCAAACAGTCCAAGTTATTATCGGAAGCGTACACTTCTACGCATCCTCCCGACAGCGGTAACGATCATTAATTTCCTATGTATAGGTCTAGCCATTTTAGGTATTATCTCGGCCAGTATTGCAGGAGGAGTGTTTGTTGGCTTTGTATTATTCAGCACTATTTTTTCTAAAGGAATCACTAAACTACAAACGACCTACGGAGAAAAGCTACAAATTCTTTCGACATACGCTGACCAGATTCTTCTCACTGAACAGAAAGAAATGCAAAGTCATATACTGCAAAAGTTAAAAACGGAACTTACAAGTCAGAATCAGACCGCTTCTCAAGCAGTACGCCAGCTTTCAAAACTGATGAACGCGCTCGATCAACGAAGCAATCTGCTAATAAGCACGATACTCAACGGACTAATATTCTGGGAGCTGCGCCAAGTGATGCGAATCGAGAAGTGGAAAGAAATCCACGCATCCGACCTTCCTCGCTGGATAGAAACCATCGGAGAAATTGATGCTTATTGTTCTCTGGCAACATTCGCATATAATCATCCGGATTATATCTATCCTACCATTGCTGCTCAATCTTTCCATCTGCAGGCTGAAGCTTTAGGGCATCCTTTAATGGATCGCAACAAATGTGTACGCAACGGAATAGACATCGAAAGACGTCCTTTCTTTATTATTATCACAGGAGCCAATATGGCAGGAAAAAGCACGTATTTACGTACTGTAGGAGTGAACTATCTACTAGCATGTATAGGGGCTCCCGTTTGGGCAAAGCGGATGGAAATATATCCGGCTCGACTCGTCACCAGCCTTCGGACCAGTGACTCCTTAGCCGACAACGAATCTTATTTCTTTGCCGAACTCAAGCGACTTAAATTAATCATAGACAAGCTTGAAGCAGGAGAAGAACTTTTCATCATCCTTGATGAAATATTGAAAGGTACAAACTCTATGGATAAACAGAGAGGTTCTTTCGCCCTCATCAAACAATTCATGCACATGAACACCAATGGTATCATCGCCACTCATGACTTGTTGCTAGGAACTTTAGTGGACTCCTTCCCACAAAATATCCGAAATTACTGTTTCGAAGCTGACATCACGAACAACGAACTCACCTTCTCTTACCAAATGAGAAACGGAGTTGCGCAAAATATGAATGCCTGCTTTTTAATGAAGAAAATGGGGATCGCCGTCATTAACGACTAATCCCCATCCTTGTATGAAAATCAAAGTTTTCTATTGCAGTAACATCCAAAACCTGCTTTATTTAGTAGCAGCAAACTGAATATAAAATTTCAAGCTACCTGTTTTAATGTGTCGGAAAAAACAAAGTTAAACAGGTTTTGTAGATATACTTTTACTGCATTTTACTTTTTGCCAGAAATGCTATTACCGCTGAAGCTTGTTCATCAGTGAAATACTGCACTGATGTTATTGGCTGATAGGTATAAGGTATAAACTGGAATAACTGTACAGCTGCAAACTTTTTATCAGCAGAAAGTATCACATCCATACGTATATTACCACTAGCCTCACTCTTTATATGCGAACCTGCAGAGAATGAACCCGAATTCACAAGATTCCTCAAAGCATCCATGTGTTTCAAATCAAAGAATATACTATGCTCTTTAGCCACACTTTTGGTTGGTAAATAAATAACTTCTTTTGATTTCCAGAAGAGACGGAAAATCCCCATAAGGAATAGACCTGTTCCCAGAACCATCAAAGCCATACTAACCGTAGAAGACTTATCTTCCAATTCGAAAGTAGAAGCAAAAGCTAAAATACCGACCAATAACATTACAGAAGAAATTAAAACTCCTGAAACACTTGTACGTTTTGCGATATCGGGGTGTGAAGATGCGAAGATAGTAGCATCAATCGTTTGAGTAGTTGCCATAATATTTAAAGTTTAAATTATTAGTAAAAATATAAAGATAAAAAGGATATAGTCACCGGTATTACAGAAGATACCAGTAACCACAAAATAAACAATACCAATAAATAGACTACTAAATAATTATACGCCTCAAAGTATATACATAGTATTCACTTGATGGCTGGCAATAATAGGAAGTTGTTGTACCATAAATCCGCCCCCAGTGTTGTGAAAGTGAGTTATCACGATCAGCACAACATTGTAGCGCATTTTTTAAAGAAAAGAAATATTCTCCAAGTTGCACACGTTGAATACGTGTTACAGATATCTGATGGCTTTGCAAGTTGTTCAATTCAGCCACTGGCTTACCAGGAAGATCCGGTGCGCTGATTTCCCCATGCTGTCTCATTGCATATGTAATAGCACGCTCCTGCTCATCCACCACTTTCGCAGTAGAAACATTGCCTGCTATGCTATGAAAAGCAACAGTCAGCAACAGAAACAATATTACCTTTACAAATTTTGCCATATTCACCTGCAAATATAACAGATTCTCTCTATGAAAAGTTCTATTAAGATATATTTTAATGTATCTTAGTATTAGTAAACGGCAGACAAACAAAAAAGGCTACCCTCACAGGTAGCCTTTTTTATATCTATAAGAATAACTGTAAAATTATTCAGCTGATTCAGCTTTTGGTTCTTCAGCCTTAGGAGCTTCAGTTGCAGGAGCTTCAACAGCGGCAGAAGCAGCTTTCTTCGAACGACGAGTACGAGTAGCTTTCTTAGCAACTTTTTCCTTAGCCATGTTTTCATTGTAGTCAACCAACTCGATGAAGCACATTTCTGCATTGTCACCCAAACGGTTACCAGTCTTGATAATACGAGTATAACCACCCGGACGATCAGCAATCTTAACAGAGATTTCTTTGAACAATTCTGTTACTGCAATCTTATCTTGCAAGTTGCTAAATACAACACGACGAGAGTTCGTAGTATCTTCTTTAGACTTAGTAATCAAAGGCTCAACAAACTTTTTCAAAGCTTTCGCCTTTGCAACAGTCGTAGTGATTCTTTTGTGCTTGATCAAAGAGCAAGCCATGTTAGATAACATAGCGCTTCTATGAGAAGCAGTACGACCTAAATGATTGAATTTTTTATTATGTCTCATTTTTTATTCTTTATCTAATTTATATTTAGAAATGTCGGTTCCAAACGACAGATTCAGACTTTCCAGCAAATCATCAAGCTCGGTAAGCGATTTCTTTCCGAAGTTTCTGAATTTCAGCAGGTCAGTTTTGTTGAATTGTACCAAGTCGCCGAGAGTTTCTACGTCAGCAGCCTTCAAGCAATTGAGGGCACGAACTGACAAGTCCATATCAACGAGTTTAGTTTTCAACAGCTGACGCATGTGCAATACTTCTTCATCAAACTCTTCATTGCCATCAGTATCATTACTTTCAAGCGTGATCTTCTCGTCAGAGAACAACATGAAATGATAAATCAGAATTTTTGCAGCTTCTTTCAGCGCTTCTTTCGGATGTATAGAACCGTCGGTACTAATTTCAAGTACTAGCTTTTCGTAGTCAGTCTTCTGTTCTACACGGAAGTTTTCTACAGCATACTTGACATTACGTATCGGTGTATAAATAGAGTCGATTGGAATTACATTAACATCCGTGCAATACTCGCGATTCTCATCAGCAGGTACATAACCACGGCCTTTGTTAATTGTAATATCAATCTGCATAGTTGACTTAGAATCTAAATGACAAATAACTAATTCCGGATTTAACACTTCAAATCCAGTCAAATACTTACCTATGTCACCTGCTTTAAATTCACTGGAATTCTCGACAGTGATGCTCACTTTTTCGCTCTCGAACTCTTCAACTACTTGCTTGAATCTCACTTGTTTCAGATTCAAGATAATGTTGGTAACATCCTCTTTTACTCCAGGTACACTAGAAAATTCATGCTCCACACCATCGATTCTGATAGTAGTGATAGCAAAACCCTCTAATGAAGAAAGAAGGATTCGGCGTAATGCATTACCTACAGTAATACCAAAACCCGGTTCCAACGGACGGAATTCGAATTTACCGAATCTGGAGTCCGCCTCCAACATTAATACTTTATCAGGTTTTTGAAATGCTAATATCGCCATGAAATTAATTATTATTTAGAATACAATTCAACGATCAAATGTTCTTTAATGTTCTCAGGAATGTCTGCTCTTTCAGGTATGTGCAACATTTTACCAACCTTAGAAGCTTCGTCCCATTCCAACCAAGCATACTTGCTATGATTGAAACCTGCAAGAGAATTAGCAATTACTTCCAAAGATTTAGATCTTTCACGAACACCAATCAATTGTCCTGGTTTTACTGCAAATGAAGGGATGTTTACCACTTCACCATCTACAGTAATGTGCTTGTGACTAACCAACTGACGAGCAGCAGCACGTGTAGGAGCAATTCCCAAGCGGAATACTACGTTGTCAAGACGGCCTTCCAGCAATTGAAGGAGTACCTCACCGGTAATACCTTTAGCAGTAGCTGCTTTTTCAAACAAATTGCGGAATTGTTTTTCTAAAACTCCATAGGTGTATTTAGCTTTCTGCTTTTCACGAAGTTGCACACCATATTCAGAAGTTTTTCTTTTTCTTGAATTACCATGTTGTCCGGGAGGATAGTTCTTCTTTGACAAAACTTTGTCAGCTCCAAAGATTCCTTCACCGAATTTACGGGCGATTCTCGATTTTGGTCCAGTATATCTAGCCATTTCTTTTAAATATTTAATTGTTTATTCATGAACTTAATTTGTTGCAGCCGCGATTACAGAGAGAAATTAAATGTAATCCAAAAACAAAATCAAGATCATTGTGTAAGTTAAAGGTAAATTAAACTCTACGTCTTTTCGGAGGACGACAACCATTATGTGGAAGCGGAGTCACGTCAATGATTTCAGTAACTTCGATACCAGCACCGTGGATAGTTCTAATAGCAGACTCACGTCCGTTACCTGGACCCTTCACATATGCTTTTACCTTTCTCAGGCCAAGATCAAATGCAATCTTTGCACAATCCTGGGCAGCCATCTGAGCTGCATAAGGAGTATTCTTTTTAGAACCTCTAAATCCCATTTTACCAGCAGATGACCAAGAGATAATCTGCCCTTCACTGTTTGCAAGAGAAACAATAATATTGTTGAAAGATGAATGAACATGCAACTGTCCATTAGCGTCTACTTTCACATTTCTCTTTTTAGCTGCAACTGTTTTTTTTGCCATATCAACAATTATTATTTAGTAGCTTTTTTCTTATTAGCAACGGTTTTCTTTCTACCTTTACGAGTACGTGCATTGTTCTTAGTGCTCTGACCTCTAACAGGCAGACCAATACGGTGACGTACACCACGATAGCAACCAATATCCATTAATCGCTTAATGTTCAATTGGATTTCAGAACGAAGATCACCTTCCACTTTATACTCTGCACCGATAATCTCACGAATCTTAGCAGCTTGATCATCTGTCCAGTCTTTAACCTTCAGATCTTTATCTACACCAGCTTTATCTAAAATTTTTGCTGAACTACTGCGACCTATTCCATATACATAGGTCAACGCAATTTCACCTCTTTTGTTCTGAGGTAAATCTACACCAACTATTCTTATAGCCATATACTTAATTATTTTTTTTGCAAAAATAACAAATTATCCTTGACGTTGTTTATACTTAGGATTTTTCTTGTTAATAACATACAAACGGCCATTACGTCTAACGATCTTACATTCTGGCGTGCGTTTCTTTAATGATGCTCTTACTTTCATATCTTATTTTATTTATATCTAAACACAATTCTTCCTTTCGATAAGTCGTAAGGAGACATTTCGACTCTCACTTTATCTCCCGGCAAGATCTTGATGTAATGCATCCGCATCTTACCTGAAATATGTGCAGTAATCTCATGTCCGTTTTCTAATTCAACACGAAACATTGCATTTGACAATGCTTCAACTATAACTCCATCTTGTTCTATTGCAGATTGCTTTGCCATATTATATTGCTTTATCTCCTAAAACTTCTTCTATGAATTTGAATGAAGACAAAATATCAGCTTCACCAGCTCCAACAGCTATCGTATGTTCAAAATGTGCAGCACATTTACGATCTCTGGTCCTCACAGTCCATCCGTCACGTTCCATAATCACTTGTCGATCTCCCAATGTTATCATCGGCTCTATCGCTATGCAAAGGCCTCTTTTCATCAAAGGTCCATATCCTCTTTTACCATAATTAGGCACTTGAGGATCTTCGTGCATCTCTTTACCAATGCCATGACCAACAAACTCACGCACTACACCATAAGAGTGAGACTCACAATATTGCTGAATAGCATACCCGATGTCTCCGATTCTTTTGCCTTGCACTGCGTTCTGAATGCCAATATATAACGCTTCTTTAGTTACCTTCAACAAGTTACGAATTTCTTCGTCCACCTCTCCTACACAAAAAGTATAAGCAGAATCACCACAAAAACCATTCATGTAAGTTCCGCAATCCACTGATACGATATCGCCATCTTTCAGTACAATATCACCTGGGATTCCATGTACAACCTGTTCATTAACAGAAGTACAAAGAGATGCGGGAAATGGTTCTCCATATTGATTCGGAAATCCTTTGAAAGTTGGAGTTGCCCCATGATCTCTAATGAACTCTTCAGCAACTTTATCCAACTCACGTGTAGTTACACCAGGCTTCACCAGTTTGGCAACCTCTGCAAGAGTTTTACCAACAAGCAGATTACTCTGACGGAGCAATTCTATTTCATCTTCTGTTTTAAGAAATATCATTTCTAATCTAAAGAATTAATATGCCGCTACACCAGCGCGTCCTTTAATACGACCAGACTTCAACAGACCATCATAGTGTCTCATCAACAAATGACTTTCAACCTGTTGCAGTGTATCAAGAACAACACCTACAAGAATTAACAAAGATGTACCGCCGAAGAATTGAGCAAATCCTGCTTGCACTCCGAATATACCGGCAAAAGCAGGCATAATAGCAACTAAAGCCAAGAAGAAAGAACCCGGCAAAGTAATACGAGACATTATATCATCAATATACTCTGCTGTTTTCTTTCCCGGTTTAATACCAGGGATGAAACCATTATTTCTCTTCATATCCTCAGCCATCTGAGTCGGATTAATTGTAATTGCAGTATAGAAATATGTAAATAATATAATCATTACCGCAAAAACAAAATTATACCAGAAACTTGTATGATCTGTAAACGCATGCAAGAAACCGCCCGCATCATTTACATTTGAAAAACCGATAAACGTAATTGGAATAAACATGATTGCCTGAGCAAAGATGATAGGCATAACACCAGCAGCATTCACTTTCAAAGGAATGTATTGTCTAGCACCACCATATTGCTTGTTACCAACAATTCTTTTTGCATACTGTACAGGAATTTTTCTTGTACCTTGTACCAAAAGAATAGCAGCACCAATCACTAATAACAAGAATACGATTTCAATTATAAACATGATCAAACCACCACTCTTATTTGCTACTCTGGATACAACTTCTTGCAACAAAGCATCAGGGAAACGAGCGATAATACCAATCAAGATGATAAATGAAATACCGTTACCAATACCTTTATCAGTAATTCTTTCACCAAGCCACAAAATAAACATACTACCTGCTGCCAAAATAATGGTAGAGGTAACCATAAACAGAGTCCAATCTAATGAAGCATTTAAGGAAGGGCCAGCCTGCATTTTAAGATTGAGCAAATAAGAAGGGGCCTGAACTAACAATATAGCAATCGTCAAATAACGAGTATATTGATTCATTTTTCTTCTGCCGCTCTCACCTTCGCGTTGCAACTTCTGGAAATACGGCACAGCGATTCCCAACAACTGGATTACGATAGATGCAGAGATATAAGGCATGATTCCTAATGCAAAAATAGAGGCATTAGAAAATGCTCCTCCAGAGAACATATTTAACAAGGCTAAAAGGCCTTCACTTGTTTGTTCGTGCAATTTTGCCAGCATTGCCGGATTGATACCCGGTAATACGACATATGATCCGAAACGGTAAATTGCCACAAACAATATGGTGATGAGGATCCGCTGTCTCAGATCCTCAATCTTCCATATATTCTTTAATGTTTCAATAGCTTTTCTCATTGAATCAGAGTTTTACTACAGTTCCACCAGCAGCTTCAATAGCAGCAGTTGCAGTCTTAGAGAATGCATGAGCTTCTACTTCCAGCTTGTTAGTCAGAGTTCCGTTACCCAATACTTTTACCAACTGATTTGAAGATATAAATCCTGCTTCGATAAAGTCGTTTACACCAATTTTTGCCAAGCTCTTAGCTTCAGCAAGTTTCTGGATAGTATCCAGATTGATGGCTTTATATTCTACACGATTGATATTCTTGAAACCAAATTTAGGAACTCGACGTTGAAGAGGCATCTGACCACCTTCAAAACCGATCTTCTTAGAGTATCCAGATCTTGATTTAGCTCCCTTATGACCTCTTGTAGAAGTACCGCCTAAGCCAGAACCAGTTCCACGTCCAATTCTTTTTCTTGTCTTAGTAGATCCCTCTGCAGGTTTTAAATTACTTAAGTTCATATTGTAATTTCGTTTTATTATTCAACAAATAATTACTTAACAATGGCAACCAAGTGTTTTACTTTATCTACCATCCCAAGAATTGAAGGAGTGCTTTCGTGTTCAACCACACGGTTCAGTTTACGAAGTCCCAGTGCATCGAGAGTTCTTTTCTGATCAGCTGGAGCACCAATTCTACTTTTAACTTGTTTAATCTTTATAGTTGACATATCTCCTCCTTATCCTCTAAATACTTTTTCAACACTAATACCTCTGTTCTGAGCAACCATTCTTGCATCACGCATTTCACTCAAAGCTTCGATTGTAGCTTTAACAAGGTTGTGCGGATTTGAAGAACCTTTAGATTTAGCCAAAACGTCAGTAACACCAACACTTTCCAATACAGCACGCATAGCACCACCAGCTACTACACCGGTTCCGTGAGATGCAGGTTTGATGAATACTTCAGCACCACCAAATCTAGCTGATTGTTCATGAGGAACAGTACCTTTCAAAATAGGCACTTTCACCAGGTTCTTTTTAGCTGATTCAACACCTTTAGCGATAGCAGCTGTTACTTCACCTGCTTTACCAAGTCCCCAACCAATGATACCTTCTTCGTTACCTACAACAACGATTGCAGAGAAACTAAAAGTTCTACCACCTTTGGTAACTTTAGTAACACGATTAATAGCAACCAATCTATCTTTCAGTTCTATATCGTTAGTAATCTTAACTCTATTATTAACTCCTGCCATAATGATTAAAATTTAAGTCCACCGTTACGAGCAGCATCAGCTACTTCTTTTACTCTCCCATGATACAAGTAACCATTACGGTCGAAAACAACAGTAGTTATACCTGCTTCCTGAGCCTTTTTAGCAATCATTTCACCCACTTTAGCAGCTTGTTCTTTTTTAGCAACTTTATCAGTCAAACCTAAAGAAGAAGCGGCAGCCAGTGTCTTACCAGAAAGATCATCGATAATCTGGACATAAATTTGCTTGTTACTTCTAAATACACTCATACGCGGACATTCAGTAGTACCTGAAATTTTGTTGCGTACTCTATATTTGATCTTAACTCGTCTTTCTATTTTTGTTGTCATAATAATCTAATTTTATATGAATTACTTAGCGCCGGCTGATTTACCAGACTTTCTACGAATTACTTCGCCAACAAACTTAATACCTTTACCCTTGTATGGTTCAGGCTTACGGAAAGAACGTATTTTAGAGCAAACTTGACCAAGCAATTGTTTGTCACACGATTCCAATATAATAAGAGGATTCTTATTTCTTTCAGACTTAGTTTCAACTTTTACCTCAGCAGGTAATTGAATGAAAATATTGTGTGTATAACCTAAAGCAAGCTCAATGATGTTACCTTGGTTAGAAGCACGATAACCTACACCAACAAGTTCCAGTTCCTTCTTGTATCCTTCAGATACGCCCACAACCATGTTGTGAACCAAAGAACGATACAAACCGTGGAAAGCATGTTTTTGCTTTGGGTTATCAAGCATTTCTTTATCGTTTTCTGTTAAAGTTACGTGTCCGTCTTCAATGGCAACATTGATAGCAGGATTCACATATTGGCTCATTTCGCCTTTGGGTCCCTTTACGGTAACCACATTATCCTTCAGAGTGACTGTCACTCCAGCAGGGATACTAATGGGTAATTTTCCTATTCTTGACATTCTAATTCCTCCTAATTAATATACATAACACAAGACTTCACCACCGATCTTCAGTTCTGCAGCCTCTTTGTTAGTCATTACACCTTTGGAAGTAGATATTATAGCAATACCCAGCCCATTAATAACACGCGGCATATCTTTGTAACCAGTATACTTACGCATACCCGGAGAAGATATTCTTTCTAACTTTTTGATTGCGTTAACTTTGTTAACAGAATCATACTTCAAGGCAACCTTAATAGTTCCTTGAGGACCATCTTCTACAAACTTATAATTAAGAATGTAGCCTTTTTCAAAAAGAATCTTAGTGATTTCTTTTTTCAAGTTCGAAGCGGGAACTTCAACAACTCTGTGCTTTGCACCAATCGCGTTCCGCAACCTCGTTAAATAATCTGCTATTGGATCAGTCATATAAAAATAAATTAAATTAATCAGGACTACCCTGACAATATTTAAACAATAATTACCAGCTTGCTTTTTTTACGCCTGGGATCAGTCCGTTAGATGCCATCTCACGGAATTGAATTCTCGAAATTCCGAATTGACGAATATAACCTTTAGGACGTCCAGTCAGTTTGCAACGGTTGTGCATACGAATCGGATTAGAATTCTTTGGCAACTCTTGCAACTTCTGTGCAGCCTCAAAAGCATCAGCAGGGTCACCTGTTCTTACGATTTGCTTCAAAGCAGCTCTTCTTTCGGCGTATTTGGCTACTAATTTAGCACGTTTTACTTCACGTGCTTTCATTGATTCCTTTGCCATATCTATTAGTCTTTTTTAGCGTTTTTAAAAGGTAAACCGAATTCCTTCAGCAAAGCATAACCTTCTTCATCTGTTTCCGCAGAGGTTACAAAGGTAATATTCATTCCGAGAATTCTTGTAATACTATCGATATTTATTTCAGGGAAAATGATTTGTTCCTGAATACCAAGGGTATAGTTACCTTTACCATCAAACTTACTTTCGATACCTTTGAAGTCACGAATACGAGGAAGAGCTACACGAACCAATTTTTCAAGGAATTCGTACATTCTTTCACGACGTAAAGTTACCATAACACCAATCGGCATTTTTTTACGCAACTTAAAGTTTGCGATATCTTTACGAGAAATGGTAGCTACAGCTTTCTGACCTGTGATAGCTGTCATTTCATTGATTGCAACTTCGATAATCTTCTTATCAGCAACAGCCATACCTAACCCTTGATTGATAACAATCTTCTTAAGTACGGGTACCTGCATTGTAGAAGAATACTGGAACTGTGATTTCAATGCAGGTGCTATACGCTCTGCATATTCTTTCTTAAGACTAGCAGTATTACTCATTACTTAATCTCCTCTCCTGATTTTTTAGAATAACGCACTAAAGTTCCTTCCGAACTCTTTTTTCTCCCAATACGCGTTGCTTTACCAGTTTTTGGATCAACCGGGTTCAAGTTTGAAATGTGGATAGAAGCTTCCTGCTTCACGATACCACCTTGCGGATTCTTAGCATTCGGTTTTGTGCTTTTAGATACCATATTGATACCTTCTACAAATGCACGTCCTTCTTTAACAAGAACCTTCAATACACGACCAGTTTTGCCCTTATCTTCGCCAGCATTTACGTAAACTGTATCGCCTTTTTTAATATGTAATTTACTCATTACTTAAATCTTTTACAAATTAAAGTACCTCAGGCGCAAGTGACACAACTTTCATGTTTGTAGCACGAAGTTCTCTTGCTACAGGACCGAAAATACGACTACCTCTAATTTCACCTGCATTATTCAACAACACGCAAGCATTATCATCAAAACGTATATAAGAACCATCAGGACGACGGATTTCTTTCTTTGTACGTACAATCAAAGCCTTTGATACTGCACCTTTTTTAACATCACTAGAAGGGATAACACTCTTCACTGAAACTACAATGACATCCCCCACTGAAGCATAACGACGACCTGTACCACCCAAAACGCGGATACACAACGCCTCTTTCGCTCCACTGTTATCACATACTGTAAGTCTGGATTCTACTTGTATCATAATTACTTAGCTCTTTCAATTATTTCTACTAATCTCCATCTTTTAGTCTTGCTCAAAGGACGAGTTTCCATGATGCTTACAGTATCACCGATATTGCATTCATTCTTTTCATCGTGAGCATGGTACTTCTTCGTTTTACTAACGAACTTACCATATATAGGGTGTTTTTCCTTAAATTTGGCAGCAACTGTGATGGTCTTATCCATCTTATTGCTCAACACAACCCCTGTTCTTTCTTTTCTTAAATTTCTTGCTTCCATCAAGCTGATCATTTATTGTTAAGTTCTCTTTCGCGCAATTCTGTTTTCATACGCGCAAT
Source organism: Bacteroides sp. M10 (assembly GCF_014334015.1). Lineage (GTDB taxonomy): Bacteria > Bacteroidota > Bacteroidia > Bacteroidales > Bacteroidaceae > Bacteroides > Bacteroides intestinigallinarum. Next base: position 740,507 of record NZ_CP060488.1, read on the forward strand.
AGTCCTGCGTAATTGTTTGATTTGAGCAGGATTTTCCAAAGGAGAAATAGAATGATTAATAACCATTTGGTTATAATTAGCTGTTTCCGCCTCTACTCTTTCTACTAAATCATTAGTAGTCATTTCTTTTATTTCTGCAATTTTCATAACACTTACGCATTTTGATTTTGAATATCATAATCACGTCTTACGACAAACTTCGTTGTAATAGGAAGCTTTTGAGCAGCTAAGCGCAATGCTTCTTTCGCGATTTCGTAAGATACTCCTTCAGCTTCAATAATGATTCTACCTGGAGTCACAGGAGCCACAAATCCCTCTGGAGCACCTTTACCTTTACCCATACGTACATCGGCAGGTTTTCTAGTGATCGGTTTATCCGGGAATATACGGATCCAGATCTGTCCTTGACGTTGCATATATCTTGTTACTGCAATACGAGCAGCTTCGATCTGACGGCCTGTAATCCACTTAGTCTCCAAAGCCTTTATGCCAAAAGAACCAAAGGCCAGCTGGTTGCCTCTCTGGGCATTACCTTTCTGACGGCCTTTTTGTTGTCTTCTGAATTTTGTCTTTTTCGGTTGTAACATAGTTTCCTAAAATTCAAATTCGTTTAGCGATTATTTTTCTTTCTTTTGAAGTTCTTTCCGCCGTTGTTTCCACCATTGTTTCCACGACCACTTTCTTTGCTTTGTGTAAAGTTCGGAGCCAATTCTTTCTTACCAAACACTTCACCTCTACAAATCCAAACTTTGATACCTAAAAGACCTACTTTAGTCAATGCTTCTGCATGACAGTAGTCGATATCAGCTCTGAAAGTGTGCAACGGAGTTCTTCCTTCTTTATACATTTCAGAACGAGCCATTTCAGCTCCATTCAAACGTCCTGAAATCTGAATTTTGATACCTTCAGCACCCATACGCATTGTATTTGCGATAGCCATTTTAATGGCACGGCGATAGGCAATTTTACCTTCAACCTGGCGAGCGATGTTATTCGCAACAATCACAGCATCCAGTTCCGGTCTCTTCACTTCAAAGATATTGATTTGAATATCTTTGTCGGTAACCTTCTTCAACTCCTCTTTTAACTTATCAACTTCTTGGCCACCTTTACCGATAATAATACCCGGGCGAGCAGTGCAAACAGTAATAGTAACGAGCTTCAGCGTACGTTCAATTACGATTCTTGATACACTTGCTTTTGCAAGTCTTGCATTAAGATATTTACGGATTTTGCTATCTTCCAGCAAAGAATCACCGTAATCATTTCCACCATACCAGTTAGAATCCCATCCTCTGATAATTCCTAAACGGTTGCTTATTGGATTAACTTTTTGTCCCATCTACCTTAATTTTGATCTTCGTTATTACTTTTAGCACCAACGAACAATGTTACGTGATTTGAACGTTTGCGAATTCTATAACCTCTACCCTGTGGTGCCGGTCTCATTCTTTTGAGTGTAGCTCCACCATCAACAAAAATCTGTGTTACGAACAACTCGCCACTTTCCGCTTTACGTTCGTTTTTCTGTTCCCAGTTAGCAATTGCAGAGCGAAGCAATTTTTCCACTCTTGCAGCAGCTTCTTTTGAAGAAAATTTCAAAACACCAAGTGCTCTGTTCACTTCCATACCACGAATCATATCTGCAACCAGACGCATCTTACGCGGAGAAGTAGGAACATTTTGCAATTTTGCAAAATACATGGTCTTAAGGGCTTCTTTTCTCTTTTCAGCCGATATTTTTTTTCTTGCTCCCATTATTATTTATTACTTTATTATTTCAAATAAATCCTGTTATCTTTTCTTGTTACCAGCGTGTCCTCTGAATGTACGAGTTGGAGCAAATTCGCCCAACTTGTGTCCTACCATATTCTCGGTAACATAAACAGGAATAAATTTATTTCCATTGTGAACTGCAACTGTATGGCCTACAAAATCAGGCGAAATCATTGAAGCTCTGGCCCAAGTCTTTACTACGACTTTCTTACCAGATTCATTCATGGCAAGAATTCTCTTTTCAAGCTTAACGTTAATATATGGACCTTTTTTTAATGAACGACTCATAGTTTACTCAATTAATCAGATTACTTTTTTCTTCTCTCAATAATGTACTTAGACGACTGTTTCTTAGGAGCTCTAGTCTTAAGTCCCTTAGCGTACAATCCCTTACGTGATCTTGGGTGACCTCCAGAAGCACGTCCTTCACCACCACCCATCGGGTGATCAACCGGGTTCATTACAACACCACGGTTACGAGGACGACGTCCTTGCCAACGAGAACGTCCAGCTTTACCTGAACTTTCCAATCCATGATCAGAGTTACCTACACTACCGACAGTAGCTTTACAAGTGCTAAGAATCTGTCTAACTTCACCTGAAGGCAACTTAATTACACAATACTTACCCTCACGAGAAGTCAACTGAGCAAAGTTACCAGCTGAACGAACCAGAGCAGCACCCTGTCCCGGACGTAATTCGATATTGTGAATCACAGTACCCACCGGAATGTTTTGAAGAGGAAGAGCATTACCAATCTCTGGCGCTGCTGTTTCACCTGACATCAGAGTCGCACCAACTTGCAATCCATTGGGAGCAATAATATATCTTTTTTCTCCATCAGCATAAAATAACAGAGCGATACGAGCCGAACGATTCGGATCGTATTCAATTGTTTTAACTACTGCTGGAACACCGTCCTTATTTCTCTTGAAATCAACAATTCTAATCACCTTTCTATGACCGCCACCAATGTAGCGCATAGTCATCTTACCTTCGTTGTTACGACCTCCAGATGATTTCTTACCATATACAAGAGACTTTTCTGGTACTGATGCAGTAATTTCTTCGAAAGTACCAATAATTTTATGTCTTTGCCCCGGTGTTGTGGGCTTAAATTTACGTACTGCCATTTTTATTAAATATTGCTATAAAAATCAATAGTATCTCCTTCTTTCAATGTCACGATTGCTTTTTTGAAAGCATTCGTACGACCATTGATGATACCTGCTTTAGTATAACGGCTCTTATTTTTGCCAGCATACTTCACAGTATTCACATCAACTACTGTAACATTATAAAGAGCCTCAATTTCCTTCTTAATTTCCAGTTTGTTAGCTTCAGGACGTACAACAAAGCCGAAACGATTCAGCTTATCTGTGATTGCAGTCATTTTCTCTGTTACCAACGGTTTAATAATAATTCCCATTATTTAAGCCTCCTTTTTAAATTAAGATATTGTCAATAGCCTTCAGAGAGTTTTCAGTAAGCACAACAACCCCAGCATTCAATACTCTGTAAGTATTTAATCCCGAGATAGTCTGTACATTAGCACCCTCAATGTTACGAGCTGACAAATATACGTTTTTATTTGCTTCCGGTAAAATCACAAGTAGCTTTTTATCGGAAACTTTAAGATTTTTTGTCATTGCAACGAAATCTTTTGTCTTAGGAGCTTCAAATGTGAAATCCTCAACGACAACGATTGCATCGTTTTTAGCTTTATAAGACAGAGCTGACTTACGAGCCAATGTCTTAACTTTTTTATTCAACTTGAAGAAGTAGTCTCTTGGTTTCGGACCGAAAACGCGAGCACCACCTACAAGAACCGGCGAGTTCATATCACCACGACGAGCTCCGCCCCCACCTTTCTGGCGACCGATCTTACGAGTTGAACCACTGATTTCACTTCTTTCTTTTGACTTATGAGTACCCTGACGCTGATTAGCCATAAATTGTTTTACGTCCAAATAGATAGCGTGGTCGTTGGGCTCAATTCCGAAGATAGATTCGTTTAACGTAACCTTTCTCCCAGTGTCTTCACCTTTAATGTTATATACGTTAACTTCCATTATTTCTCAATTAATACGATTGAACCTTTGCAACCCGGGATAGAACCTTTAACCAAAAGAAGGTTATGATCCGCGATTACTTTTAATACCTGCAAGTTTTGTATAGTGACTCTGTCACCACCAAGTTGTCCACCCATGCGCATTCCCTTGAATACTTTTGCAGGGTAAGAACAAGCACCAATAGAACCCGGTTTACGAGCGCGGTTGTGCTGTCCGTGAGTAGCCTGACCTACACCACCAAAACCATGTCTTTTTACTACACCCTGGAAACCCTTACCTTTAGAAGTTCCAACAACGTCAACAAAGCTAGCGTCGTTAAACATTTCTACGGTAACAGTATCACCCAGATTCAATTCTGTCTCAAATTCTTTGAACTCAGCCAAGTGTCTCTTCGGTGTTACTCCTGCTCTTTTAAAGTGCCCCATCAACGGTTTAGTTGTATGTTTTTCCTTTTTGTCCTGGAAACCCAACTGAACAGCTGCATAGCCATCTTTTTCTACAGTTTTAACTTGAGTAACAACACAAGGACCTGCTTCGATAACAGTGCATGGTACATTTTTACCATCGGCACTGAAAACGGATGTCATTCCGATTTTTTTTCCTAATAATCCTGGCATTTCACTAATTTTTAATTATCAAACTTTAATTTCTACTTCCACACCACTTGGCAATTCCAACTTCATCAGAGCATCTACTGTCTTAGCTGTTGAACTATAAATGTCGATCAATCTCTTATAAGAAGAGAGTTCAAATTGCTCACGAGACTTTTTGTTTACGAAAGTCGAACGGTTCACAGTAAAGATACGTTTGTGCGTAGGCAGAGGTATCGGACCGCTAACAATAGCACCTGTAGCTTTTACAGTTCTTACAATTTTCTCAGCTGACTTGTCAACCAAGTTGTGGTCGTAAGATTTCAATTTAATTCTAATTTTCTGACTCATTATTTTTTTAATTAATACATTTATAATAAGATAAAGCGGCAGGCTAAGAGTCATTCGCTAGCCTGCTGCTTTAGATATTTTAGAGTAAATCAGCACGTCCTTTTACTTCTTCCAATACAGCCTTAGCAATAGAAGAAGAAAGCTGAGCGTGATGAGAGTAAGTCATTGATGAAGTTGCACGACCAGAAGTGATAGTACGCAAAGCCGTTACATAACCAAACATTTCTGCCAGCGGAACCATCGCTTTCACGATACGGGCACCTGAACGACTAGATTCCATACCTTCAACCTGTCCACGACGTTTGTTCAAGTCACCGATAACATCACCCATATTTTCTTCCGGAGTTACAACTTCCAGTTTCATGATAGGTTCCATCAAAACAGGACCTGCCTTAGCACATGCATTCTTATAAGCTTGCATTGCACAGATTTCGAACGACAACTGGTCAGAGTCAACCGGATGGAATGAACCATCAACCAAAGTAACTTTTAATGAATCCAGCGGATAACCTGCCAAAACACCACTCTTCATGGCATTTGTAAAGCCTTTCTGAACTGCAGGAATAAATTCCTTAGGAATATTACCACCTTTTACTTCGTCAACAAACTGTAAACCACCCAAAGTGAAATCCGCATCAGCCGGACCAATATTCACGATGATATCAGCAAACTTACCACGTCCACCAGACTGCTTCTTATATACTTCACGCAAGTTAACTGTCTTCGTGATAGCTTCTTTATAGTTAACCTGAGGTTTACCCTGATTACATTCAACTTTGAATTCACGTTTCAAACGGTCAATAATGATATCCAAGTGGAGCTCACCCATACCAGAAATAACCGTCTGACCTGTTTGTTCATCTGTCTTCACAGTAAACGTCGGATCTTCTTCAGCCAATTTAGCCAAACCGTTAGACAGTTTATCCATATCCTTCTGAGTCTTAGGCTCTACAGCGATACCGATAACTGGTTCCGGGAAATCCATAGATTCAAGTACGATCGGAGCGTTTTCATCACATAAAGTATCACCAGTGTGAATATCTTTAAAACCTACACCTGCACCAATATCACCAGCACCGACTACTTCAACCGGATTCTGTTTGTTAGAGTGCATCTGGAACAGACGAGAAACGCGTTCTTTCTTACCAGAGCGAGAGTTGTAAATATAAGAACCTGCTTCAATTTTACCTGAATAAACACGAAAGAAAGTCAAACGACCTACATATGGATCAGTTGCAATCTTAAATGCCAAAGCTGATGTTTTTTCATCATCACTTGGTTTACGATCTTCTTCAGCCCCTGTATTAGGATTGGTACCGATAACATTTTCTGTATCCAGCGGAGAAGGCAAGAAAGCGCAAACGTAGTCAAGCAAAGTTTGAACACCTTTATTCTTGAAAGAAGACCCACAAAGCATAGGAACTACAGCCATTTGAACTGTTGCATTGCGAAGAGCTCTCAACACTTCCTCCTCAGTAATAGTAGAAGGATCATCGAAATATTTCTCCATCAAAGCATCATCAAATTCAGCCACTTTTTCAAGCATCTTATCTCTCCATTCGTTAGCTTCATCGATAAGATTTGCCGGAATCTCTTCTACAGTATAGTCAGCTCCCATTGTTTCATCATGCCAGTAGATAGCTTTCATCTTGATAAGGTCAACAAGACCTTTAAAAGACTCTTCTGCACCGATAGGAACAACGATAGGACACGGATTAGCGCCAAGAACATCCTTCATCTGGCGAACCACTTCAAAGAAGTCAGCACCAGAACGGTCCATCTTATTTACATAAGCAATACGAGGAACATTATATTTATCAGCCTGACGCCATACAGTTTCAGATTGAGGCTCAACACCACCAACCGCACAGTAAGCAGCCACAGCTCCATCAAGGATACGCAATGAACGTTCTACCTCTGCGGTAAAGTCAACGTGTCCCGGAGTGTCAATCAAGTTAATTTTGTAAGTATCACCAGCATATTTCCATCTTGTTGTTGTAGCAGCAGATGTAATAGTAATACCACGTTCTTGTTCCTGTTCCATCCAGTCCATAGTAGCAGCACCGTCATGAACTTCACCAATTTTGTGAGTCAATCCGGTGTAGAACAGGATACGTTCAGAAGTTGTTGTTTTTCCGGCATCAATGTGAGCCATGATACCGATATTACGAGTTAAATGTAAATCATGTTTAGCCATCTTCTAATTCCTTTACTTTAAGTTTATATTTGGTTTCTTACAGTATTAGAATCTAAAATGAGCAAATGCACGGTTAGCTTCTGCCATTCTATGCATATCTTCTTTACGTTTGTATGCGCCGCCTTGTTCATTGAAGGCATCCATAATTTCAGCAGCCAACTTGTCAGCCATTGATTTACCGCCTCTTTTACGAGCAAACAAGATCAGATTCTTCATTGAAATCGATTCTTTACGATCCGGACGGATTTCTGTAGGAACTTGGAAGGTAGCACCACCCACACGGCGAGACTTTACTTCCACTTGCGGAGTCACATTATCCAAAGCCTTTTTCCAGATTTCGAGAGCAGATTTTTCTTCGTTAGGAAGTTTTGCTTTCACAGTTTCCAGAGCGGCATAAAAGATTTCATAAGATGTATTTTTCTTTCCATCATACATCAAGTGGTTCACGAACTTAGAAACCTTTTGGTCATTAAACACGGGATCCGGAAGGATAACGCGTTTTTTTGGTTTTGCTTTTCTCATTTGTTTGAAAAATAATGTTTTTTGTTCTTGGTTGTCTACTTCTTGACTTCTTCAACTCTCCCTCCGGAGAATTTACTCAACCTTTAGCATTTCCAACAAACTAAAACGTAAGTTATTACTTTAATTTTAATCAGGTCTTAATCCTTATTTCTTCTTACCTTTAGCAGGAGCAGCAGCTTGTCCCGGTTTCGGACGCTTAGCACCATACTTAGAACGTCTTTGAGTACGACCAGCAACACCTGCTGTATCAAGTGTACCACGAACGATGTGATAACGTACACCCGGAAGGTCTTTTACACGACCGCCACGTACCAAAACGATTGAGTGTTCCTGCAAGTTGTGTCCTTCTCCCGGAATGTATGAGTTCACCTCTTTTTGGTTAGTCAAACGTACACGAGCTACTTTACGCATTGCAGAGTTCGGCTTCTTCGGAGTAGTAGTATATACTCTCACGCAAACGCCACGTCTTTGAGGACATGAATCCAAGGCTGGAGATTTACTTTTCTCCACCAGCACTTCGCGTCCTTTTCTTACTAATTGCTGAATTGTAGGCATTTTAATTGTTTTTTGATTTATATTATTGTTATATTAATTTCGTAACTATACATTTTGGGCTGCAAAAATACGAATAATATTTGAATATTCAATGCGCTACAACTTTTTTTTCTTTTTTAATGTTTTTATATCATCCTCACGCTTCGCCTTTTACACTCGCCAAGGGCGGAAGAGAAGGTTCATCTGAAGTACGAATCGGACCGAATACCCGTTCATACTTTGCTATATTGTCTTCCAATGCCCGCAGCAGGCGTTTTGCGTGTTCCGGAGCCACAATAATGCGAGATTGCACACCAGCCTTCGGTATACCCGGCATTACGCGCACGAAGTCAAGGATGAATTCAGAACTAGAATGAGTAATAATAGCTAGATTTGCATAAGTTCCCTGCGCTACCTCTTCTCTCAATTCAATCTGTAATTGTCCGTTGTTATTTTGTTCTTCCATATTTTATATGATTAAAAAGTTATCCTGCAAAATAACACATTTTTCCTGAGACTAATGGTAATACACACAAGTAAAAAAGAAATAAAAAAAGAGCAATTACCCAATCTGGCAATCGCTCCTTCTCATATAGTCAATTGAATTGTATTTATTCTACTTCATTGTAGTCAAGTACTGTTTTCTTGTTAGCCAAAATACGGTCATACTCTTCTTTTGATCCAACGATGAGTTTTTCGAATTCGCGCTGACCGGTACCTGCAGGAATCAAGTGACCACAGATCACATTTTCCTTCATACCTTCCAACTTATCGATCTTACCGTTGATAGCAGCCTCATTCAAGACTTTCGTTGTTTCCTGGAAGGAAGCAGCCGACATGAAGCTTGAAGTCTGCAAAGCAGCACGTGTGATACCCTGAAGGATCTGAGTAGAGGTAGCAGCAACAGCGTCACGAACCTCAACCGGTTTCAAGTCACGACGTTTCAACATACTGTTCTCATCACGCAACTTGCGGGCAGTTACAATCTGACCAGCTTGCATATTTTGAGAATCACCAGCATCCACTACGACTTTCTTACCCCAGATACGATCATTTTCTTCCATGAATTCCAGTTTGTCTACAACTTGCTGTTCAAGGAAACGAGTATCTCCCGGTTCATCAATCTGAACCTTCCGCATCATCTGACGAACGATAATCTCAAAGTGCTTATCATTGATCTTCACACCCTGCAAACGGTATACATCCTGAACTTCATTCACGATATATTCTTGTACAGCTGTAGGACCTTTAATTGCCAAGATATCTGCCGGAGTAGTAGCACCGTCAGACAACGGAGTACCTGCACGTACATAGTCATTTTCCTGTACCAGAATCTGCTTAGACAATGCAACCAGATATTTCTTAACCTCACCTGTCTTGGAAGTTACAATGATCTCACGGTTACCACGTTTGATCTTACCCATTGTTACCTCACCGTCGATTTCAGAAACGACAGCCGGATTTGACGGGTTACGAGCTTCGAACAATTCTGTAACACGAGGAAGACCACCCGTGATATCACCCGCTTTACCTACGGCACGCGGAATCTTCACGATTACTTCACCAGCTTTTACCTTCTGACCGTTCTCGATGATTACGTGACCACCTACCGGTAAGTTATAAGTACGGATCAAATCACCATCCTCTGTCAAGATATGAGCTGTAGGAACTTTGGTTTTATCCTTGGATTCAATAATAATAATTTCACGAAGACCTGTTGCTTCATCCGATTCAACCTTATAAGTAACGTTTTCAATTACGCCCTCAAATTCGATCTTACCAGTTGCTTCTGTGATAATTACAGCGTTGAACGGGTCCCACTTAGCAATCAGCTTGCCCTTTTCTACCAAATCACCGTCACCTACATACAGTGTTGAACCATAAGGAACGTTATGAGTAGAAAGAACTATACCTGTGTTCACATCCACAAAGCGTACTTCGGCCAAACGACCTACTACCACTTTAGCAGATTCACCCATCTCGTCAACGATGTCTACCGTACGCAACTCTTCAAATTCAAGACGTGCATTGTTTTTAGCAACGATACTTGCATTAGCAGCAATATTCGCAGCAGTACCACCGGCGTGGAATGTACGCAATGTCAACTGTGTACCCGGCTCACCAATAGACTGAGCAGCGATTACACCGACAGCTTCACCCTTCTGAACCATACGGCTCGTAGCCAGGTTACGTCCGTAACATTTAGCACAAACACCCTTCTTCGCTTCACAAGTTAATACCGAGCGGATTTCAACACTCTCAATCGGAGAGTCCTGAATCTTCTTGGCAACTTCTTCTGTGATTTCTTCCCCACCGGCAACAAGCAATTCACCAGTTGTGGGATGAATAATATCATGTACGGAAACACGTCCTAAGATACGTTCGTACAGGGTAGCAATAACTTCATCGTTATTCTTAAGGTCTGTACAAACCAATCCGCGAAGTGTACCGCAGTCTTCTTCTGTAATAATCACATCGTGTGATACGTCCACCAGACGACGAGTCAGATAACCGGCATCGGCAGTCTTCAAAGCGGTATCTGCCAAACCTTTACGAGCACCGTGGGTAGAGATAAAGTACTCCAACACCGAAAGTCCTTCTTTAAAGTTTGACAAAATCGGGTTCTCGATGATCTGACCACCTTCAGCACCTGCTTTCTGCGGTTTTGCCATCAAACCACGCATACCTGACAACTGACGAATCTGTTCTTTAGAACCACGGGCACCAGAGTCAAGCATCATATATACAGAGTTGAATCCCTGATCATCCGAAGAAATTGTCTTCATCAGGATATTAGACAGCTCAGAGTTTACATGTGTCCAGATATCGATCACCTGATTGTAACGTTCATTGTTGGTAATGAAACCCATGTTATAGTTGTTTACGACTTGTTCTACTTCGTCGTAACCTTTCTGCACTAACGTTTCTTTTTCCTTCGGAATGATAATATCACCCAAGTTGAATGACAAACCACCCTTGAACGCCATCTGATAACCTAAGTTCTTGATTCCGTCCAGGAAGTCGGCAGCCTTAGCCACACCACATACTTTAATTACATCACTAATAATATCACGAAGAGATTTCTTAGAGATAATTGTATTGATATAACCAGCTTCAGGCGGAACGATTTCATTAACAATCACACGTCCCACCGAAGTTTCGCGCATTACGTCTACAATGTTACCATTTTCATCAACGTCTTTCACGATAACTTTCACCGGAGCATGAATATCTACCTTACCTTCATTGTAAGCGATCAACGCCTCTTCCGGTCCGTAGAATGTCAGACCTTCCCCTTTCGCACCAGCACGCAACTTAGTTATATAGTACAAACCAAGAACCATATCCTGTGCAGGCACAGTAATAGGCGCACCGTTTGCCGGGTTCAAGATATTATGTGATTGAAGCATCAACATTTGTGCTTCCAAAATTGCTTCATTACTCAAAGGCAAGTGAACAGCCATCTGGTCACCGTCAAAGTCGGCGTTGAATGCCGTACATGCCAACGGGTGCAACTGAATAGCTTTACCTTCAATCATCTTAGGCTGGAAAGCCTGAATACCCAGACGGTGCAATGTCGGAGCACGGTTCAACAGTACCGGATGTCCTTTCATTACATGTTCCAGAATATCCCAGATCACCGGTTCCTTGCGGTCAACGATCTTCTTGGCAGACTTCACAGTCTTAACGATACCGCGTTCGATGAGCTTACGAATAATAAACGGCTTGTATAATTCGGCAGCCATCAATTTAGGAATACCACACTCACCCATCTTCAATTCCGGACCAACGACGATTACCGAACGAGCAGAGTAGTCAACACGCTTACCCAGCAAGTTCTGACGGAAACGTCCTTGTTTACCTTTCAAGCTGTCAGACAATGACTTCAACGGGCGATTGGCGTCTGTTTTCACAGCACTTGACTTACGTGAGTTATCAAACAAAGAATCGACAGATTCCTGAAGCATACGTTTTTCATTACGCAAGATCACTTCCGGAGCTTTGATTTCAATCAGTCGTTTCAGACGGTTATTACGGATAATCACACGACGATAAAGGTCGTTCAAGTCAGATGTAGCAAAACGACCACCATCCAACGGAACCAACGGACGAAGTTCGGGTGGGATAACCGGTACGATACGTACAATCATCCATTCCGGTTTGTTGCGTCCACGTGATGCACGGAACGATTCTACTACCTGAAGACGTTTCAAAGCCTCATTCTTACGTTGCTGTGAAGCATCGTTACCTGCACGGTGACGCAATTCGTAAGACAAAGCATCCAGATCCAGACGAGCCAGCAAATCATAGATAGCTTCAGCACCCATCTTTGCAACAAACTTGTTCGGATCATTATCTTCAAGATATTGATTATCTTTTGGAAGTGTATCCAGGATATCCAGATATTCTTCTTCCGAAAGCAAATCATATTCAGCTACACCGTCTTCAGCTTTTACACCCGGCTGAATGACAACATAACGTTCGTAGTATATAATCGAATCCAGTTTCTTCGTCGGCAGTCCGAGCAAATAACCGATTTTATTAGGGAGCGAACGGAAATACCAGATGTGAGCCACCGGCACAACCAGCTGGATATGTCCCATACGTTCACGGCGTACTTTCTTTTCAGTAACTTCCACACCACAACGGTCGCAGACGATACCTTTATAACGGATACGCTTGTATTTACCGCAATGACATTCATAATCCTTGATAGGACCAAAAATGCGCTCGCAGAACAAACCATCACGTTCGGGTTTGTACGTACGGTAATTAATGGTTTCAGGCTTCAAAACTTCACCACTCGAATTCTCAAGGATTTCTTCCGGAGAAGCCAGACCAATTGAGATCTTCGAGAAATTACTTTTCGTCTTATTTTCTTTTCTAAAAGCCATACTCTATATTTAATTGAAAATGGAAAATTAAAAATTAAAAATTAAGAAACCAAAGAATGAAAACTGAAAACTAAAAACAATCCGTTCTCAATTTTCAATTCTCAATTCTCAATTTATTAATTATTCTAGGTTGATACTCAAACCTAATCCTCTCAACTCGTGTAACAATACGTTCAAGGATTCCGGAATGCCAGGTTGCGGCATCGGTTCACCTTTCACAATTGCTTCATAAGCTTTCGAACGTCCTACCACGTCATCAGACTTGATAGTAAGGATTTCCTGCAGGATATGAGCAGCACCAAAACCTTCGAGTGCCCAAACCTCCATTTCTCCAAAACGCTGACCACCGAACTGTGCTTTACCACCAAGAGGTTGCTGAGTAATCAATGAGTACGGACCGATAGAACGAGCATGCATCTTGTCTTCAACCATGTGGCCCAACTTCAACATGTAAGTCACACCCACAGTAGCTGCCTGGTCAAATTGCTCACCTGTACCACCATCACAAAGATAAGTTTTACAGTAGCGAGGCAATCCTGCCTTGTCTGTCCACTGATCCAGATCTTCCATTGTAGCACCGTCGAAAATAGGAGTTGCAAATTTCACACCCAATGTTTTTCCGGCACGTCCTAATACAGCTTCAAAAATCTGACCAATGTTCATACGAGAAGGCACACCCAACGGATTCAATACGATGTCAACCGGAGTACCATCCGACAAGAACGGCATATCTTCCTGACGAACAACGCGGGATACAATACCCTTGTTACCGTGGCGACCTGCCATCTTATCACCCACACCAATCTTACGCTTCTTAGCAATATATACTTTTGCCATCTGGATAATACCAGCTGGAAGTTCATCACCAATTGTAATAGCAAACTTCTTACGTTTCAATTCAGCATCCAGCTCTTTGTATTTCTTAATGAAATTCATCACCAGATCACGAATCATACCATTAATATGGTCATCACTGGTCCAGTTGCTTAACTGAATAGAAGTAAAGTCAAGTGAATCAAAATCAGAAGCACTGAACTTAGAACCTTTCGCAATTACTTCCGCACCCAGATAATCCTTCACACCTTGAGAAACCTTACCTTCAGTCAAAGTCATCAGTTTCTTAACCAGGATACGTTTCAGATCAGCTACCTTAGACTCAAATTCATCATCGATCTTAGGCAACAATGCTTTATCCGCTAGCTTAGAACTACGATTCTTAATCACACGTGAGAAAAGTTTCTTATCGATCACAACACCTTTCAAAGAAGGAGAAGCTTTCAATGAAGCATCTTTCACATCACCTGCCTTATCACCAAAGATGGCACGAAGCAATTTTTCTTCCGGAGAAGGATCAGATTCACCCTTCGGTGTAATCTTACCAATCATGATATCACCCGGCTCGATACGAGCACCGATTCTTACGATACCATTTTCATCCAGGTCTTTAGTAGCTTCTTCACTTACATTCGGGATATCAGAAGTCAACTCTTCCATACCACGTTTTGTTTCACGAACTTCCAGAGAATATTCCTCTACGTGAACCGAAGTCAACAAGTCTTCGCGTACCACACGTTCGTTCAATACGATAGCATCCTCATAGTTGTAACCTTTCCAAGGCATGTAAGCAACCAACAGGTTCTTACCCAATGCCAATTCACCCTTTTCAGTAGAATAACCTTCAGTCAAGATGTCACCTTTCTTCACACGTTGGCCTCTGTCACAAATCGGACGCAAGTCAATCGTCATGTTCTGGTTAGTCTTACGGAACTTAGGTATTCTATATTCTTTCAAAGCAGGTTCGAAACTTACGAATTCTTCGTCTTCTGTACGGTCATACAAAATACGGATAGTAGTAGCATCAACGTAGTCAACAACACCATCTCCTTCCGCAGTAATCTGCGTACGAGAGTCTCTTACCAACTGACGTTCTATACCTGTACCTACGATCGGCGCTTCACTTCTCAATAAAGGAACCGCCTGACGCATCATGTTTGATCCCATCAATGCACGGTTAGCATCATCATGTTCCAGGAACGGAATCAATGAAGCCGCGATTGATGCAATCTGCTGAGGAGAAACGTCCATCAAATCAACCTCTGTCGGTTCAACAACCGGGAAGTCAGCATCCTGACGAGATTTAACTTTGTTACGCACAAATGTACCGTCATCATTCAACGGAGCATTTCCCTGTGCAATAACCTTTTCTTCCTCTTCTTCAGCAGTCAGATAAATCAGACCGTTATCCGAAAGATCCACTTTTCCGTTTTCCACCTTACGGTACGGAGTTTCAATGAATCCCAGATCATTAATCTTAGCAAATACACACAATGAAGAAATCAAACCGATGTTCGGACCTTCAGGAGTCTCAATCGGACAAAGACGACCATAGTGTGTGTAGTGAACGTCACGAACCTCAAATCCGGCACGTTCACGGGAAAGACCACCAGGACCAAGGGCAGACATACGACGCTTGTGCGTGATTTCAGCCAAGGGGTTTGTCTGGTCCATGAACTGAGACAATGCATTCGTTCCGAAGAATGAGTTAATTACAGAAGAGATTGTCTTTGCGTTAATCAAATCAATCGGAGTAAACACTTCATTGTCACGAACGTTCATACGTTCGCGAATCGTACGAGACATACGAGCCAGACCAACAGCAAACTGATTAGAAAGCTGCTCACCTACTGTACGTACACGACGGTTACTCAAGTGGTCAATATCATCCACATCTGCTTTTGAGTTAATCAGCTCAATCAGATATTTGATGATTTCAATGATATCTTCCTTCGTGAGGACACGCACGTCCATATCAGTCGTCAAATTCAACTTTTTGTTGATTCTGTAACGACCTACATCACCAAGGTCATATCGTTTTTCAGAGAAGAACAGGTTGTTGATAACCTCCCTTGCACTTGCGTCATCAGCCGGATCAGCGTTACGCAACTGACGGTAGATATACAACACAGCCTCTTTTTCCGAGTTACTCGGGTCCTTCTGCAGTGTATTATATATGATAGAGAAATCGGACTGGTTCGGTTCATCTTTATGTAAAAGGATGTTCTGAACTCCCGACTCCAAAATTTCATCAATATGCTCCTCTTCCAGTACGGTTTCACGATCGATAATAACTTCGTTACGCTCAATAGAAACCACTTCACCGGTATCTTCATCAACGAAATCTTCAATCCATGTTTTCAAGACACGTGCCGCCAATTTACGACCTAGCACTTTCTTCAGATTTGTCTTGTTCACCTTTACATCTTCTGCAAGGTTGAAAATCTCAAGAATATCTTTGTCATTCTCGAAGCCAATTGCACGCAACAAAGTCGTTACCGGCAATTTCTTCTTACGGTCGATGTATGCGTACATCACATTATTGATGTCAGTAGCAAACTCAATCCACGAACCCTTAAACGGAATAATACGAGCCGAATAAAGTTTCGTACCATTGGCATGTACACTCTGACCGAAGAACACACCCGGAGAACGGTGAAGCTGTGACACAACTACGCGTTCGGCACCGTTAATGACGAAAGTAGCCTTATCAGTCATATAAGGAATCGGGCCGAGGAATACGTCCTGAATCACTGTATCAAAATCCTCATGATCGGGGTCCGTACAGTAAAGCTTAAGTTTCGCTTTTAAAGGAACACTATAAGTAAGCCCACGCTCTATACAATCATCGATGGTATAACGCGGCGGATCAATATAATAGTCCAGAAACTCAAGAACAAAATTGTTTCTTGTATCGGCAATAGGGAAGTTTTCAGCAAATACTTTATACAATCCCTCATTCTTGCGCTTTTCAGGTGGGGTATCTAATTGTAGAAAGTCTTGGAATGACTTCAATTGTACTTCCAGAAAATCCGGGTATTCGAGCGGATTCTTAGTCGAAGCAAAATTAACTCTTTGATTTACAGTATTTGAAGACATCTGTCAATGAATTTGGAGAACTTAATTTGAAATATATACACAAAAAGGTTAAGAATCCTCTTGTGAAGGATTCCTAACCGAATTACCTGATTACCAGGCCAATGTTATTTAAGTTCAACTTCAGCTCCAGCTTCTTCCAATGTTTTCTTCAATGATTCTGCTTCGTCTTTAGCCAAACCTTCTTTTACTGTGCTAGGAGCACCGTCTACCAAGTCTTTAGCTTCTTTCAAACCAAGACCACAAGCTTCCTTAACGGCCTTAACTACCTGAAGTTTAGCTGCACCAGCGCTCTTCAATACTACGTCGAAAGAAGTTTTTTCTTCTGCGGCAGCAGCACCAGCTGCAGGACCAGCAGCAACAGCTACAGCTGCAGCAGCAGGTTCAATACCGTATTCTTCTTTAAGGATAGTTGCAAGTTCATTAACTTCTTTTACTGTCAAGTTAACTAATTGTTCTGCAAAAGCTTTCAAATCTGCCATTTTTTGTATGATTTTAATTGTTTAAATACTTGTTGATTTTTGAAAATTATTCGGGATGTTATTCCCAAGGCTGTGACGCCTTTTTCCATTTTTACGCTTCGGTACGTTCACCAAGAGTCTTGAGAACTCCGTGAAGGGTGTTACCACCTGATTGAAGAGCAGAAATAACATTCTTGGCCGGAGATTGCAACAGTGCAACGATATCGGCGATAACTTCATTCTTACTCTTGATTGCAACGAGAGCATCCAATTGATCTGCACCAATGTAGAAGCTTTCTTCTGCATATGCAGCTTTCAGTCCGGGAATACCGTCTTTCGCTTTGTCTTTGATTAACTTAGCAGGAACGTTTGCAGTATTGCTAAACATAACAGCAGTAGTACCTTTCAAAGAATCGTAAAGAGGTGAGAAGTCTTCTTCCAGGCTTTCAAGTGCTTTGTGAAGTAACGTGTTTTTAACCACCATCAATTTGATGTCTGATTTAAAACAATCTCTTCTCAATGCACTGGTAGCAGCAGCGTTCATCGCTGTAACGTCTACCAAGTAGAAGTGACCATATTCCTTTACTGTAGCAGCAATTTGCTCTATAATCGTACTTTTATCTTCCTTTCTCATTATTTCTCTGTTTTATTAGATTTCATCCACTGATTTCGGGTCGATCTTAATACCCGCACTCATTGTACTAGAAAGATAAATACTCTTAATATATGTACCCTTTGCTGCGGTCGGTTTCAGTTTGTTCAGAGTAGAGATGAACTCTTTCGCATTGTCGCGAATCTGATCAGGACTGAATGAAACCTTACCGATAGAAGTATGAACGATACCGCTCTTATCAACTTTAAAGTCAATCTTACCTTGTTTTACTTCTTTTACAGCCTTAGCAACATCCATAGTTACAGTACCACTCTTAGGGTTCGGCATCAATCCACGAGGACCGAGTACACGACCGAGTGCACCAATTTTACCCATGATAGATGGCATAGTGATGATTACATCAATATCAGTCCATCCACCTTTGATCTTTTCAATATATTCGTCAAGACCAACATAGTCAGCACCAGCTTCTTTTGCAGCAGCTTCAGCATCCGGTGTACAAAGTACCAACACACGCACTTCTTTACCAGTACCATGAGGAAGTGAAACAACACCTCTCACCATCTGGTTAGCTTTACGCGGGTCAACCCCTAAACGTACATCAATATCCAGTGAAGCATCGAACTTGGAAAAAGTGATTTCTTTTACCAAAGATGCAGCTTCTTTCAGTGAGTATGCTTTCCCTGCTTCAATCTTTTCTGCAGCTAACTTTTGATTTTTTGTCAGTTTACCCATTACAATTGAAGTTTATTAATTATTAACCGGGAACTCCCCTTTTACAGCGATACCCATACTTCTAGCTGTACCTGCAACCATTCTCATGGCAGCTTCCACAGTAAAACAGTTTAAGTCAACCATTTTGTCCTGAGCAATCGTACGAACCTGTTCCCAAGTAATCTCGGCAACTTTCTTACGGTTAGGCTCAGCAGAACCACTCTTTACCTTAGCTACTTCAAGTAATTGAATAGCAACGGGAGGAGTCTTGATTACAAAATCGAAAGACTTATCTGCGTAGTAAGTAATGATAACAGGTAAAATCTTACCTGCTTTGTCTTGGGTTCTGGCATTGAATTGCTTGCAAAATTCCATGATATTGATACCCTTAGAACCCAAAGCAGGTCCAACGGGAGGTGATGGATTTGCAGCGCCTCCTTTAATCTGTAACTTGATTAGTCCAGCAACTTCTTTAGCCATTTTTTTATTGATTTATATATAAACATTAAACGAAGAACAACAACAGCGTAACAATTCCGTGTTATTCCTTTTCCACTTGCATAAAGCCCAATTCAAGCGGCGTTTTGCGCCCGAATATCTTTACCATGACCTTTAGTTTCTTTTTTTCACTATTCACTTCTTCAATGATACCACTGAATCCGCTGAAAGGTCCAAAAGTAACTTTTACAGTTTCACCCACCACGTACGGAATATTGAGTTCTTCACCCGTTTCCTGCAGTTCGTCCACTGTACCAAGTATACGATTCACTTCTGATTGTCTGAGAGGCACCGGTTTTTCGGAGCCACCTAAAAAGCCTATCACATTTGGAGTGTTGCGCAGGTGATGAGCGACCTCACCGACCAAAGCAGCCTCCACCAAAACGTAACCAGGAAGATAACTTCTTTCTTTCACAACTTTTTTGCCATTGCGAACCTGGTAAACTTTTTCAGTAGGAATCAATACCTGAGATACATATTCACCAAGGTCGCTGTTCTTAAGATCAGCTTCAAGATATTCCTTTACCTTAGCTTCTTTTCCACTAATAGCACGCAGAACGTACCATTTCTTTTCAATCTCAGCCATTTTCAATTCCTATTTTTTTAATGTGGATAAACGATTTTTTCCATGAAGTTCTGGAAACAGACATCCATACCCCATACTACCAATGCAATAAGCAGGGAAGCATATAAAACAACTACTGCACTGTTAGCAAGTTCAGAATACGTAGGCCACGATACTTTATGTACAAGTTCGTCGTAAGATTCTTTAATATAAGCTATTACCTTTTTCATTTCAATAATATTAGCACGGGAGGAGAGGCTCGAACTCCCGACACCCGGTTTTGGAGACCGGTGCTCTACCAACTGAGCTACTCCCGTGTGTACATAATCAGTTCCCGATAAAAAACCGGGAACTGATTAATTATTGTGTATTAGTCGATAATTTCAGTAATCTGACCAGCACCTACCGTACGTCCACCTTCGCGGATAGCGAAACGAAGACCCGGGTTCAATGCTACTGGGTAGATCAACTCAACTGTAATAGTTACGTTATCACCCGGCATTACCATTTCTGTTCCTTCCGGCAAAGTGATTTCACCTGTACAGTCCATAGTACGCAAGTAGAACTGAGGACGGTATTTGTTGTGGAACGGAGTGTGACGACCACCTTCTTCTTTCTTCAAGATATAAACCTCAGCTTTGAATTTAGAGTGCGGTTTAATCTGACCCGGTTTACAAAGAACCATACCACGTTTGATTTCGTTCTTGTCAATACCACGCAGCAAAAGACCTACGTTGTCACCAGCTTCACCTTGATCCAACAGTTTACGGAACATTTCAACACCAGTTACAACTGATTTCTTATCTTCACCCAAACCTAGGATTTCGATTTCATCACCAACATGGATGATACCTGTTTCAATACGACCTGTTGCTACAGTACCACGACCTGTGATAGAGAACACGTCTTCAACCGGCATCAAGAAAGGTTTATCAACATCACGCGGAGGCAGTGGAATCCAGTTATCAACTGCATCCATCAGTTCCATAACTTTGTCTTCCCATTTTTCAACACCGTTCAATGCGCCAAGAGCAGAACCACGGATGATAGGAGTATTGTCACCGTCGAAATCATAGAATGAAAGAAGTTCTCTCATTTCCATTTCAACAAGTTCCAACATTTCTTCGTCGTCTACCATATCGCATTTGTTCAAGAATACAACCAGACGAGGTACGTTTACCTGACGAGCCAACAGAATGTGTTCGCGAGTTTGAGGCATCGGACCATCAGTTGCAGCACAAACGATGATAGCACCGTCCATCTGAGCAGCACCAGTTACCATGTTCTTTACGTAGTCGGCGTGACCCGGGCAGTCTACGTGTGCATAGTGACGGTTAGCTGTTTGATATTCAACGTGAGAAGTATTGATAGTAATACCTCTTTCTTTTTCTTCAGGAGCGTTGTCGATAGAATCGAAAGAACGCAATTCTGAAAGACCTTTTTTTGCCAACACTGTAGTGATAGCAGCTGTCAACGTTGTCTTACCGTGGTCTACGTGACCGATTGTACCAATGTTTACATGCGGCTTGGTACGTTCAAATTTCTCTTTAGCCATAGCTTTACTTGTTATTTATTTGATTAATAATCAGCATTTACATCCTTATGAGCTGTTACCGGGACTTGAACCCGGGACCTCTTCCTTACCAAGGAAGTGCTCTACCACTGAGCTATAACAGCAAGAAAAGAGAGCGGAAGACGGGGCTCAAACCCGCGACCCTCAGCTTGGAAGGCTAATGCTCTATCAACTGAGCTACTTCCGCATTCTTGCCAAAGTTGTCACTCTGATTGTGGGCAAAGATGGATTCGAACCACCGAAGGCGTAAGCCAGCAGATTTACAGTCTGCCCCATTTGGCCACTCTGGTATTTGCCCTTTTCAAAATCAAGAAATAAAAGAACTATTTTCAAACAATATAATAAAGACAGATGTTCTATCTTTGTTCTTCGGTTTCTTTTTGAGCCTCTTGTCGGATTCGAACCAACGACCCCGAGATTACAAATCACGTGCTCTGGCCAACTGAGCTAAAGAGGCAAACTTACTAAAAAATGCAACCGTCACGTTCTAACGCGAGCGAAACGGCTGCAAATTTAGTTATTTATTTCTTTCCCGCAAAATATTTGGGATTTTTTTATTTGCTACGTTGCTTTTCCTTGTATTTAACCAGCTGTTTTCCGAGCGCTTCCACATCTAAATCAATTGCCTCTTCAAATGTATCGCATACTTTGCTTGCATAAAACTCTCCATTGGGGATTAATATTTTAATGCCTGCTTCTTTATTTTCAGCAACTTCTGGTTTTACTACCTTTAATGACACCTCTACTTTCTTTATATCTTCGTAATATTTTTCCAACTTGGACACTTTCTTCTGAATAAATGCCTGCAATTGCTCTGACGCATCAAAGTGAATTGATTGAATTCTAATATCCATACTTACCTCCTTTTTTTAAGCTCTTGGATGAGCTTGTTTATACACTTTTTTAAGTTCTTCAAATGTGGCATGCGTATAGATCTCGGTAGTCGTAATGCTCTCGTGACCCAAAAGTTCTTTTACCGCACCCAATTCTGCTTCATTATTCAGCATTGTGGTAGCAAAAGTATGCCTCAACACGTGAGGACTCCTTTTCTTCAGCGTTGCCACCTTTGACAGGTTCCGTTTCACTAAATTATAGACCAGATTCTTATAAAGCCGTTCGCCATTCTCTCTAATAAAGAAAGCCTCCGACCTTTCCGGAATCGTTTCGTTTCTTACATTAATATACTCAAGCATCAACTCCCGCAGTTCATCACCAAACGGTATCAGTCGTTGCTTATTTCTTTTCCCGGTCACTTTCAGAAGAGAAGCCGAAAAATCCACATCCTTATCATCCAAACCTATTAATTCTGAAAGTCTCATGCCAGTAGCATAAAACACTTCAATCACCAACCGGTCCCGACAACCTTTAAATCCTTCGCCAAAATCCGTATCATCCAATAACCGATTCATTTCGTTCTCTTTTAAGAACACAGGCAACGGCTTTTTGTTTTTAGGTCCTTTTATTTTACGCAAAGGATCTATAGTCGTTTCTCCCTGTCTTATGAGATACTTGTAAAACGTTCGGAGCGAACTTAGCTTACGATTTACAGAAGTTGAGGTATACCCTTTATCCATCAATGAAACAATCCATTCACGAATCAGTTCCGCCTCGACCTCTAACGGATTAAACTTTCCATACTCTTCCTGAGCAAACTCCTGCAGTTGCTTTATATCTTCACCGTACGCAAGAACGGTTTTTTCAGAATAGTTCCGCTCATACTGGAGATAATCAAGAAAAGATTCTATCAACATAATATCGCTACATCTAAAATCGTGCAACGAATGTATGAAAAGAATTCAATAATTCAAAGGAAATTACGAATTATTAATCTTCTACTTGCTGAAGTTGTTGTACGTAAACTGCGCGTTCTTTCTTAAGTCTTTTAGTTACAGACGGTTTGTCAAACTGCTGTCTGCTTCTCAATTCTTTTACGATGCCAGTTTTCTCAAATTTTCTTTTGAACTTCTTCAGCGCTTTTTCAATGTTTTCGCCTTCTTTTACAGGTACTACAATCATTTTGTTACTATTAATATGTTATGATTAAAAAAATTCCGCAGTCAAATTGCGCCGCAAAATTACACATACTTTCTTTATTCACAAAACTTTCGGCAAATATTTCTCAAAAACTATTCATAAACAAGTCATTAAATGCAGAAAGTTAGTACCTTTGAAACACTTACATGTCTATAATAATATAATAAGGTATGAAACAGAACATAAAAGATCGAGTACACGCTTTGCGCATGACCTTCCATCCCAATTACATCAAAGCATTCATTATCCCCAGCACCGACCCTCATCTTAGTGAGTATGTGGCTCCCCACTGGATGTCACGTGAATGGATTTCCGGTTTCACAGGTTCCGCAGGAACAGCGGTCATCCTGATGGACAAAGCGGGATTATGGACCGACTCACGTTACTTCCTTCAGGCAGAGAAAGAGCTGGAAGGCAGCGGCATCACACTCTACAAAGAGATGCTGCCGGAAACTCCAAGCATAACAGAATTTCTCTGCCAGCACTTAAAACCCGGAGAATCTGTAAGCATCGACGGGAAAATGTTCTCCGTGCAACAGGTAGAACAAATGAAAGAAGAACTAGCGGCACATCAGTTACAGGTAGATATATTTGGAGATCCATTAAAAAACATCTGGAAAGACCGTCCCTCCATACCTGACTCTCCAGCCTTTATTTATGATATCAAATATGCAGGAAAAAGCTGCGAAAAAAAAATATCCGCCATCCGTGCGGAGTTGAAGAAAAAAGGCGTCTATGCTTTATTCATATCTGCACTAGACGAAATAGCATGGACTCTCAATCTACGAGGAAACGATGTACATTGCAATCCAGTCATAGTGAGCTACCTGTTAATTACACAGGATGAGGTAACTTACTTCATTTCTCCGGAAAAAGTGACGCCGGAGGTCGAGACTTATCTGAAGAAACAACAAATAGGAATACAGAAATATGATGAGGTAGAGACATTCTTGAATTCTTTCTCCGGAGAAAATATTCTTATTGATCCACGGAAAACGAATTATGCGATTTACTCGGCCATTAATCCGAAATGTTC
The DNA here is from genome assembly GCF_014334015.1 of Bacteroides sp. M10. Taxonomy (GTDB): domain Bacteria; phylum Bacteroidota; class Bacteroidia; order Bacteroidales; family Bacteroidaceae; genus Bacteroides; species Bacteroides intestinigallinarum. Next base: position 764,868 of record NZ_CP060488.1, read on the forward strand.
CATTATTCGTGGCGAGTCTCCCGTCACATTATTGAAAGCCATTCGTAATGAACAGGAAATAGCCGGCATCCATGCTGCCATGCAACGGGATGGAGTGGCACTTGTCAGATTTCTCAAGTGGCTGAAAGAATCTGTATCCACCGGAAAAGAAACTGAATTAAGTATAGATAAAAAGCTGCATGAATTCAGAGCAGCACAGCCTCTCTACATGGGAGAAAGTTTCGACACCATTGCAGGATATAAAGAGCACGGAGCAATCGTGCATTATTCGGCAACACCGGAAAGCGATGTAACTCTTCAGCCTAAAGGATTCCTACTCTTAGATTCAGGGGCACAATATTTGGACGGAACCACTGACATCACTCGTACCATCGCATTAGGCGAACTGACAGAAGAGGAAAAGACGGATTATACCTTAATATTAAAGGGACACATAGCATTGGCTATGGCCAAATTCCCAGCCGGAACCCGTGGCGCGCAACTCGATGTACTGGCGCGTATGCCTATCTGGAATCACAGAATGAACTTTCTTCATGGCACAGGGCACGGCGTCGGGCATTTCTTGAGTGTACACGAAGGCCCACAAAGCATTCGTATGAATGAGAACCCTGTAATTCTTCAGCCCGGCATGGTTACATCCAACGAACCCGGTGTTTATAAGGCAGGCAGTCACGGGATACGTACGGAAAATCTGACGTTAGTCTGCAAAGATGGAGAGGGAATGTTTGGAGAATATCTTAAATTTGAGACTATCACTTTATGTCCTATCTGTAAAAAGGGGATCATCAAGGAGATGTTGACAAAGGAGGAAATCGAATGGCTGAATAATTACCATCAGACTGTTTACGAAAAGCTATCTCCAGATCTTAACGAAGAAGAAAAAACTTGGTTACAGGAAGCAACTACTTCTATTTAAGAAATAAGATGTCTGACACCCGGGTGTCAGCACACCCAACACCCGGATGTCAAGCTTACCAAGACCCGGGTGTCAGGACGACCGACACCCGGGTGTCGGACAACATAACATAGTATCAACTAAAAAACATTATTAAATCAAACAAATCTCATGGCTTTAATAAAATCAGTACGCGGATTCACTCCCGAAATCGGAGAAAACTGTTTTCTCGCAGATAACGCAACTATTATAGGAGATGTAAAAATAGGAAATGATTGTAGCATCTGGTTTAGTACCGTATTAAGAGGGGATGTCAACTCTATACGAATCGGCAATGGCGTTAACATCCAAGACGGAAGTGTCTTGCATACATTATACCAGAAATCGACTATTGAAATAGGCGACCATGTATCTGTAGGACACAATGTCACAATCCATGGGGCAACCATCAAAGACTATGCTCTAGTTGGAATGGGATCAACCATTCTGGACCATGCCGTAGTGGGAGAAGGCGCAATTGTTGCTGCCGGTTCGTTGGTATTAAGCAATACCATTATTGAACCCGGAAGCATCTGGGGAGGAGTACCTGCCAAGTTTATCAAAAACGTAGACCCCGAGCAAGCCAAAGAGCTTAATCAGAAGATCGCTCACAATTATCTGATGTATTCTCAATGGTATAAGTAGAAGATAAACATCAGATAACTAAACAGTTATAAGATGAGAGATACATTTCAAAACAAGTATCTCTCATTTTTTTATCCACCTAATAACATTCATATAATTATTTCTCATTCTATTTTTAGCTGTCTCCCATCATTCTCCCGCTATATTATTCAACTCCAATCAATCCATTCTGTTGAGTTATTCGTAAATTTTCCGTATTCAAGTTATTTAACCTATTGGATATAGATAAATTACGAATTATTCGTAGATTTATAAATCTATCAAAGTAACACATATAATATAGAAACATATAACTCTACATCACTTATGAGAATCAAACTACTACTTATCATCTTCTTTCTTACGGCACTGCCCACCATCTATGCCCAAAACTCCGGAAAAGAATATTTAAAGAAGGTACTTACCAAACTGGAAAAGGTTGAATCCGCCACATATAACATCACTAATGAAAGCTGGCAGCATGGCGATTCAACAGCATTGTCCATCCTGCATGGATTCGTTAAAGAATACAATAATCCCATGGACTCGACCATAGGTGCAAGTTATGTTTCACTGGATGCCAATGATACAACAAAGATGGATTTTTATTATGACGGCAACATAAGAGCATTGACCTATCATGATAACAAGAAATTAGTAATTGATGATTTTACATTCAGGCCACTTCCTTTCAGACCTGTGAGCCCTCCATTCTTCAACCACGCAAAGAACATCATTCAATATGCACTTACTACCAAAGATCATACTACACTAGAACTAAAAGACGAAGGCAATAATTACTATTTCAAATTAGTAATTGATGAAAATCAGCAGGTTGAATTCTTTGGGAAAGCTTATCACCTGCCTCTTCCTCCATTCGACATTGGCAATACGACTTCCATATACGAACTATGGATTGATAAATCGAACGATCTACCTTATAAGAAACGAAGAGAAATGTCCCATGACATTAGCGTTTCAACGTGTTCGGATCTTCAGATTAATAATTTAGCAATCAACGACTTCAATACAGCTCATTATTTCCCGGAAGATTATGAAATAGTAAAATACAGCGACCTCCATAAGAAAGACGGAGATCCATCAGCCTCCGAACTTATCGGTAAAAAAGCTCCTACTTGGATATTAGAAAACATAGAAGCACAACCCGTATCATTAGCCGACTACAAAAGCAAAGTCGTACTCATCAACTTTACTGGTATCGGTTGTGGTGCTTGTCAGGCAGCTATTCCTTTTTTAAAACAGTTAAAAGATTCATTCAATAGTGAAGAGTTTGATCTCATTGCCATAGAATCCTGGAGTCGAAAAACATCTGCTATCCGGAACTATGCAAACCGAAAAGAATTGAATTATACCATTCTAAATGCAACCAATGAAATTATCAAAGAATATCAGACAGGTGGTGCTGCTCCTTACTTTTTCATTATGGACCAAGAACGAATCATACGAAAAGTAATCAGAGGCTATAGTAAAGAAAATACTGATAAAGAAATAATAAATGCAATAAAAGAACTACTATGAGAAGACTATTTATCCTTTTTTGCCTGTCTTTGTTATTCAACATGACACAAGCTCAATTACCGGTTCCCGAATATCAGAAGGGACAAGCTATTCTAAGCGGCAGGATAGCAAATTACAATCCGAATGATAATCTGACATTCAAAATCGGAGCTCCCAATATCGTGATGGGAACAGCCGAAACTCTTTATCCGACTGTTGAAACAAACGGAAGTTTCAAGATCAATATCCCCCTCTACCACGATACACAAATACGAATGATAATAGGGAATGCAGATTTAGTCATTCTATTAAGTCCCGGAAAAGAAACAAATGTATCAATCAATCTAAGTAATCCTCAAGGAAAACAATTCGTTTTTAGCGGCCAGTATGCTACCATTAACAATGAATGGTGTCAGCCGGAACTGATAACAAAGATACCTCCTGTTTATAGCAATGGCGACCTATTAGATTCCATTGCAGGTATCAGTGCCAATGAATTCAAGAAACGCTGCATCAACCAATACAAACGATATGTAATGCACAATAACGCACAGCTACAATTCTGCGAAGATACTCGCACACTAGCCAATCTCTCATGCGCATTTGATTGTCTGGAAAATCTACAGGCAACCCACTATTGCCTGCAAACAGCTTATCAGAAGAAGAAAAACATTACACGGGAACAAGCTTTTGCCGCTTTCCTCGATGTGCATTTGCCTGATGATTTCTACAATTACCTGAAGGATTTTCCTGTTAATCACCCTTTAGCACTCTATTGTTATAATTACCGTAATGCGGTTATGGATTTATATGATACACATAAAGATCCACTCGCTTACGAAAAAAATCTATTGAAAAATGCACCACTCACAAAAGAGGAACAGACACTTATCCATCAATATGAAACGGCCTTCAAAACAGGCATCCCCTTTCAGCAAGGAAACGAACTAATGGCACTTAATGTGAAATACGCCAAAGAAGCTGACCAATTCAGATGGGAATCATTCTCCAAAGCAAAAGAACGTCTTAGCAACATCATGCAAGACAGCACTAGTTTAATAGTTGACTACGTACGGGCACTCTATATGCGTTCCAGCTTATACAACCTAAAACCTCTGACCACCTCGCAGGAAATCATGGCTTCGGAAATAACAAATCCTATTTTCTTAGGTATCATTCAAGACATGAACCAACAGATGCAACCCCGACAAAAAACGACAACTAAGAAATTCGCTGTTTGCAAAGCACCACAGGTCCCGGAAAAGGAACTGCTGACCGCTCTCATTGCCCGCCACAAAGGGAAGGTGCAATTTATCGACTTTTGGGCTACCTGGTGTGGTGGATGCCGACAAATCATCAAAGAATATGAGCCACTAAAGAAAGAAATAGGTGAAGACAAAGTTGCTTTCATTTACCTCACAGGTCCCAGTTCTATAAAAAGCACTTGGGATATACTAATACAAGATATTTCCGGAGAACATTACTGGCTGAATAAAGAACAGTGGGGTTATCTTTGGAGTCATTTTCAGATGACGGGATTACCGATGTACCTGATAATAGATAAAAAAGGAAATATTACAAAACAATTCACTCACGTAACAGCCAAAGAGTTGAAAAAGCTGCTAGAGTTAGAAGTCAACAAATAAAGTGCCTGCCTACCAATATAGAAAAACAATGAGGAGTGTACCTAAACTACCTTATAAATGAAGAATCACCTTTAGCACAGATAGTTGTGGTAAAGGTGATTCTTCATTTATTATAAGTTTTTTGCACTGCCCTCTTATATCAAGGCTTACGTTAATCGATACAATATATTTAGAAATTAATCATGTGCATAATCTTCTCCGTCGCACCGGCATTGCTAGTCACATAATAACCGGCATTCGTTCCAGTTTCGCGCAAAAAGACCTCATCTGTCAGGAAACGATCCAGCAAAGTTTTCAGCTCATCGTAATCTTTGATAGAATAGGCTCCTTTTGCTTCCAGCAATTGAACAGCCTCCATGAATTTCTGATACTTCGGTCCGAAAATCACCGGAATACCATATACAGCCGCTTCCAAGGTGTTGTGGATTCCTACCCCGAAACCACCGCCGATATAAGCTATTTCACCATAGCGGTAAATAGAGGATAACAGACCGAAGCAGTCTATTATAAGGCAATCCGCTTTCAATACATTTCTTTCGTCAGCACGGGTATAGCGCACATACGGACGCTTCAGTTTACCGATGATCTCAACCAGGTGATTCTCATCGATCACATGCGGAGCAATAATCAATTTCATTTCCGGATGATTATTGAAATATTCGAGGAATAAATCCTCATCAGGCCCCCATGAACTTCCTGCAACGAAAGTAAAAGAATTGTTTCCTTTAAACTTCTCCACCAACGGGAGCTCTTTAGCCTCTTCGCGGATTTGCAGTACACGGTCAAAACGGGTATCCCCCACTACTGTCACACGACTGATGCCGATTTTCGACAAATAACGTTTGGATGCCTCATTCTGAACAAACAGATGATCGAAATCTTTCAAGACATTGCGATAAGTACCACCGTACCATTTAAAGAATATTTGTTCGCGACGGAAAATAGACGACACACTATATACCGGAATACGGCGCTTGTGCAGCTCATCCAGATAATTCTTCCAAAACTCATATTTGATAAAGAACGCCATGCAAGGATTTGCAATATCCAGGAACTTCTTCACATTCCTCGGCTTATCAAACGGCAGATAGCAGACAATATCCGCCCCCCGGTAATGCTTGCGCACTTCATAACCGGAAGGAGAGAAAAATGTCAGCAATATCTTATAGTTAGGATATTTCTCACGAATCATTTCTATCAGAGGGCGTCCTTGTTCAAACTCCCCCAGTGAAGCAGCATGAAACCAAATATACTGCTCTCCTTTTTCCACTTGCTGGCGTAAGAGTTCATACACCACCCAATGCCCCTTCATCATCTTCCGGGGCTTGCGGCTAAACGGAGCAGCCAAATGGACGATAAAGTCATAAATGACTATTGCCAGGTTGTAAAGCATAGTACTGTGTCGATTACTTCAAAACCTCTACCGCCCGTTTCATACGAGCTATCGTCTCCTCTTTGCCCAATACCCAGGAAATATCGAACATGTGCGGGCCTTTTCCTTCACCCACCAACGTCAGACGGAAAGCATTCATGATATTACCGGTATGGTAACCTTTCTCTGCAATCCAGTCCATAACAACTTTTTCCTGTCCTTCAATGCTAAAATCTTCAATACCGGCAATCACTTCTGCCAATTCGGTCATACATTTTGCAGAATCTTCTTTCCAGCGTTTCTTTACCGTCTTTTCATCATATTCGGTAGGAGCCACAAAGAAGAAGCTACATACATCCCACAGTTCTTTAATGAAACTTACCCGGTCTTTCATCATGCCAACCACAGTCACCACCTTTTCGAAAGGAGCCTCTACGCCTTGTTCTTTCAAGAAAGGCAAGAACAGTTCCGCAATTTCTTCGTTAGGTTTCTGCTGTATATATTGATGATTGAACCATATTCCTTTTTTATAGTCGAACTTAGCTCCCGACTTGCTGCAACGGTGAAGATCAAACAATTTAATCAATTCATCCATCGACATCACTTCCAGATCATTACCCGGATTCCATCCCAATAAAGCCAGGAAATTAATCACAGCTTCGGGTAAATAACCGGATTCGCGATAACCTGAAGAGATTTCTCCGGATTTCGGATCGTGCCATTCCAATGGGAATACAGGGAATCCGAGACGGTCACCGTCACGCTTGCTTAATTTTCCATTACCTTCCGGTTTCAATAACAAGGGCAGGTGAGCAAATTCCGGCATCGTATCTTCCCAACCGAAAGCACGGTACAACAACACATGCAAAGGAGCGGAAGGCAACCATTCTTCACCACGAATCACGTGGGAAACTTCCATCAAATGGTCATCCACGATATTTGCCAAATGGTAAGTAGGCAGTTCGTCAGCCGATTTATAAAGTACTTTGTCATCCAGAATAGATGAGTTGATTACTACTTCGCCACGAATCAGGTCGTTTACATGTATATCTTCATTCGGTTCGATTTTGAAACGAACCACATATTGTTTGCCTTCAGCAATCAGTGCATCCACCTCTTCTTTCGGCATAGTTAATGAATTGCGCATCATACCACGGGTAGATGCATCATATTGGAAGTTAGCAATTTCAGCACGCTTAGCGTCCAGTTCCTCCGGAGTATCAAAAGCGATGTAAGCTTTTCCATTTTCCAGCAAAATCTGCACATATTTCTTGTAGATTTCGCGGCGCTCCGACTGACGGTACGGACCGTGTTCACCACCAAAGCTCACTCCCTCGTCAAAGTGGATACCCAACCACTTAAAAGATTCAAGTATATACTCTTCCGCTCCCGGAACGAACCGGTTAGAGTCAGTGTCTTCAATACGAAATATCAAGTCTCCGCCGTGTTGACGTGCAAATAGATAATTATACAAAGCTGTACGCACACCACCGATGTGCAATGCTCCCGTAGGACTTGGAGCAAAACGAACTCTTACTTTTCTTTCTGCCATAATTTGGGTTAGTATAGGTAAATCGTGGCAAAATTAAACCTTTTTTTCCACACTATTGTTTTTTTTTGTACTTTTCGCAAAAATTTCAGTGGATATGGAACATTTGAAGAAGAAAAAAAGATTTTCATGGAGAGATTTACTATATAAATCACTGCTATTTGTGGGCACTGTGGCGCTGATTGTCTATTTCCTGCCACGTGACGGAAAATTCAATTACCAGTTCGACATCAACAAGCCCTGGAAATACGGACAGTTGATCGCGACTTTCGACTTTCCTATTTATAAAGAGGATGCAGTAGTAAAAAGGGAACAAGATAGCCTGATGGCTTTCTTCCAACCTTATTATCAACTGGATAAAAACATAGAGAAAGACGCAATCGCCAAGCTGAAAGAAAATTACCACACGAATCTGAAAGGCATTCTCCCTTCCATCGATTATTTGCGGTATGTCGAACGCACTTTAAAAGAAATCTATCAGGCAGGTATCGTTTCGACAGAGAATATACAGCAGCTTCACAAGGACAGCACTTCATCTGTCATGGTGATTGATGACAAACTGGCTAATCCACAGGCTACCGAGAATCTTTACACGGTACAAAAAGCCTATGAGCACTTGCTGACAGCAGACTCCACTCATTTCAACCGGGAAATTTTAAGGCAATGTTCACTGAACGAATACATCACCCCCAACCTTACCTTTGACGAGGAACGTACCCAGACTGCCAAAGAAGAAATCCTGAACAACTATTCCTGGGCAAACGGATTAGTAGTCAGCGGGCAAAAGATTATTGACCGGGGGGAAATCATCAGTCCGCATACCTATAATATCCTGGAGTCATTACGCAAAGAATCCATCAAACGAAATGAGTCCATGGGACAGAACCGTCTGATTCTCGGCGGACAGATTCTGTTTGTAGGAATGCTGATGCTTTGTTTTATGCTTTATCTCGACCTGTTCCGAAAAGACTACTATCAACGGAAAGGCAGTCTGTCATTGCTATTCACGTTGATTGTATTTTACAGTGTCATAACCGCTTTCATGGTAACACATAATCTATTTAATGTGTATATCATCCCGTACGCGATGCTACCTATTATCATCCGCGTCTTTCTTGATTCGAGGACTGCTTTCCTGACGCATGTCATTACTATATTAATATGTTCCATATCCTTACGCTTTCCGCATGAATTCATTCTGACACAGTTGGCAGCAGGATTGGTGGCGATATTCAGTTTAAGAGAATTATCGCAAAGGTCCCAACTTTTCCGGACGGCTTTACTAGTTATACTGACTTATGCAGCCATTTATTTCGCCTTCGAATTGATGACAGAGAACGGCCTTTCCACCGACTTCTCGAAGTTGAACATACGAATGTACACTTACTTCATCATCAATGGAATTCTGTTATTATTCACCTATCCTTTACTCTTTTTATTGGAAAAGACTTTCGGATTTACTTCCAATGTAACGTTGGTAGAACTTTCGAATATCAATAATGACCTTTTGCGGCAAATGTCCGAGACGGTTCCGGGAACATTCCAACATTCCATGCAAGTGGCCAATCTTGCTGCGGAAGCAGCCATCCGTATTGGAGCTAAAAGCCAGTTAGTACGTACAGGAGCTTTGTATCATGATATTGGTAAGATGGAAAACCCTGCTTTCTTCACAGAAAATCAGTCAGGAGGAGTTAACCCGCATAAGAACCTGAATTACGAACAAAGTGCGCAGGTCGTCATCAGTCATGTGACGGATGGATTGAAGTTAGCCGATAAACACAATCTGCCTAAAGCTGTCAAAGACTTTATCAGCACGCATCACGGACGGGGAAAAACAAAATATTTCTATATTTCCTGGAAGAACGAGCATCCGGACGAAGAACCGAATGAAGAACTGTTCACCTATCCCGGCCCGAATCCGTTCACCAAAGAACAGGCTATCCTGATGATGGCGGATGCCGTGGAAGCCGCCTCACGCAGTCTTCCGGAATATACAGAAGAAACAATCAGCAACCTGGTCGATAAGATTATCGATTCCCAGGTCACTGAAGGTTACTTTAAAGAATGTCCTATCACTTTCAAGGATATAGCAACAGTGAAAGCTGTGTTCAAAGAAAAACTAAAGATTGCTTATCACACCCGGATCAGTTATCCTGAGTTAAAGAAGTAAGCAAACCTGCACAAGCATCTTCAAGAACATCAAGTACATATTCAAAACCCTCGGCCCCTCCATAATAGGGGTCGGGGACATGATCTGCAGGAATACGGGTGCAATACTCCGTCATGCGATGAATCTTCTTCCATTCTTCGGGAGAAGGAGCTTTGTCTTTCAAATCATCTATGTTCCGGTCGTCCATACCGATTATCAAATCAAAATTATAAAAATCTTCTGTACGGACGGGGCGAGAACGATGCACCAATTGATAACCGCGACGGGCCGCATGAGCACGCATCCGGCTATCCGGCAATTCCCCCTGATGATAAGACAGGATTCCGGCAGAATCTATCACAAATTCTTTTTCCAGTCCCGCTTCTTCTATTAAATGAAGCATTACGCCTTCAGCCGTAGAGCTACGGCAGATATTTCCTAAACAGACAAATAATATTTTCTTCATATATACATGATTGTTTCTCAAAAAGAGTTCAGTATCTGATTAGCCCGGTTCACGGTTACTGCCGCCGGGATTTCCGGCATACTACCCAGATTGAACGGAGCAAGCATTTTTTCTATTTTCTTTAATCCGGCCTTATTTCCTTTTTTCTCAAATTCCTGACGAAGGATATTGATCTTCTCATGCGCCTGTATGCCTTCAATCAAACGTTCAAAACGAATACAACTACGAGCTCCCGGATATACAAGATAAGTATCTCCACCTGCCCAACTGCGGAAACGGGAATCAAGCAGCGGTTCCAATGGCCAGCTGTTATATGCCCAACGCAGATAACCATCCAGATGTTTCTTAGATGAATAATAACTCATCCAGGCTGCTTCTGCAGGATCAGAGAAAGTAAACGTGTTGGGATGGGCTTCCGTACAGCAGGTATAATAATTAGTACGCTTGTTCTCGGCAACACGACGCAGACGCACTTCTTCCGGGAAGTTCTGTCCGATAACAATACAATAATCATATAGATCGGGCTCAATCTCTTCATGATAGTTTCCGGCCAACGATACTTTAAAATCCGGATCAGCTTTACGAATCACTTTCAACGTCTTCTGCATTACTTCCATCGGACGTTCGTCCATCGCAATAGCACAGATATCAAACCATCCTTTTTCTTTCAGATGCTTGGAGAAAGAGGCAAGCATCGCTCCCCACATTTCTTCATAAGCCGCTTCACCCGGTGCAGTTTTCACGAATTGCAAAGAGTTGGTTGCCTGATCGTAGTATTGGAATGACAATTCCCATGGAACCATTGAGTAACAATTAATCTGTTTGTCAATGCCTACACTCATCATAAATTCCACCCAGCGGTCAAAGATAGTATAATCAAAAGCCCATGTTCCATCTGCCCGTTTCATCCAAGTGACCATTGTATCAAAATAATCTTCTGTCTGACCATTCCAGGGTTTATGCGTCAAAGTAGCCGTGATAATCTTCTGTCCGGCATCTGCCAACATTTTCATTAAAGGACGCATGGCGTCAAAATGCTCCTGACTCCATAAAGGAACCTGATAGTAACGTGCCACTGCATAAGGACTTTGCCATAAATCCAAGTGATAAGCCCATTCCGAAGGTTGAGGAAGTTCACGGGAAGAAACGGTAATTTCGAGATTCAGGCGTTGCAATAAACGCGAGCCGTCATTGATTAACAGTTCCCCTTGATAAGTTCCGGGAGTAACCGATTGAGGAATCCAACACTGCACCCAAACCGGTTGAACAGTACGAGCGGGCAAAGCCATCGTTTTCAGGTTGGTATCAATAGGATCGGCCACCAATAATGAATCATAATCTATGGACTTCCGGTGTCCGCAGGCACCTCTCCCATCCTTATTCAATTCATCCGTCATCACATAACGGACAAAACCACCTGTAAATGCATCTTTGGGAAGAACATTTCCCTTTTTGTCTTTGAAATCACCAAAGCTGAAATTCAGGTCTTTCAGTTCTACGCCTGTCCATACAACGGCTTGCGCGTTTATGCGCTCACCACGCCAACCTTTCAGGGAAACAGTCTGTTGTTTTTTCAACTGCGGGAGTTGATGTTTTGCATACCGTACATCTGTTGTACCCCAAGAAACTTGGGTGGAAGTCACCGCTGCCCACTCTTTATCAGAAGGTGCAGTAGGATCAGGCAACTCCTGATAAGTCAGTAAAGGGAACTTCGGTTGTCCTGTCGGAACACCACATTGAGTCACTCCCTGCTGGGCAAAAACTGCACCCATACTAAAGAGACAAGTCAGAGAAAAAATAGTAAGTCGTTTCATGGTTAGTTAATTAAATTAATAAAGGTTATTATATGGGGGAAAATTCTTCAATCACATAGGGTCTACATCATAATACACAATCAAAGATTTATAGCGTTCGTCCGCCAACATCTCGCGCTGGATACGTAACAACAATTCCCGTGCACGTCCCATCGGGGCATTCTGCTCAATCTTGACGACGATCTTTTTGATAAACAAAGTCTGGATACGGGCAACAGGAGGTTTATCCGGACCTAATACCCGATTGCCAAATACTGCCCGTAACTTATCCGCCATCACTGCCGCCATCTGATCCAGCAACGCTTCATTATGATTTTTCAGATAAACATATACCAGCCGGTAATAGGGAGGATAATGGAACATCTGACGTTCCACCAATTGTCCGCCTACCATATCTTCATAATCATTAGCAATGACCTGATGAATGATAGGATGATCGATACTCTTGGTTTGCAATACCACCCGTCCGCGTTTGTTCTTACGTCCGGCACGTCCCGCTACTTGTGCCATCAACTGAAAAGCACGTTCATAGGAACGGAAATCGGGATAATTCAACATGGTATCGGCATTCAATATACCTACTATACTGACATGATCGAAATCCAACCCTTTTGATACCATTTGCGTACCGATCAATATGTCCGTCTTTCCCTGCTCAAAGTCTGCAATAATCTTCTCATAAGCCGAGCGGGTACGTGTAGTATCCAAGTCCATCCGGGCCACGGCAGCTTCCGGGAAAAGGATTTTGATGTCATCTTCAATCTTTTCCGTACCGAAACCACGGTTCACCAGTTCCGTACCCTCGCAGGCAGGACAGGATTTCGGCAGTTGATACGTATAACCGCAGTAGTGACAGGTTAATTGATTGATTCCTTTATGATAGGTAAGGCTTACGTCGCAATTCTTACACTTAGGCACCCAACCGCAGGTACGACACTCCACCATCGGAGCAAACCCACGACGGTTCTGAAAGAGAATCACTTGTTCTTTCTGTTCCAAAGCCTCTTTCATATATTGTATCAGGAGTGGCGAGAATTGTCCGACCATCCGCTTTTTGCGATGCAGTTCCTTGATATCCACCGGAATAATCTCCGGCAACTGGATTTCTTTATATCGTTCTTTCAGTTGTACGAAACCATATTTTCCCTCTCTTGCATTCTGCCATGACTCGATAGAGGGAGTAGCCGTACCCAACAAAGTTTTAGCTCCGTACATGGCAGCCAGTACAATAGCCGCGCTACGCGCATGATAGCGGGGAGCGGGATCTTGTTGCTTATATGTATTTTCGTGCTCTTCGTCCACAATCACCAATCCCAGATTTCGGAAAGGCAGGAAAATAGAAGAACGAACACCCAAAATAATATCATACCCGTTCTCTCCCAGTTGCTTCCGCCATATTTCAACCCGTTCGGCATCAGGGAACTTAGAATGATAGATACCCAGACGAGCACCGAAGACCCGTTGCAAACGCTCCGTGATTTGAGTGGTCAATGCAATTTCCGGCAACAAATATAACACCTGCTTTCCCTGACGAATCGCTTCTTCTATCAGATGGATATAAATTTCAGTCTTACCGCTGGACGTTACCCCATGAAGCAGACAGACATTTTTCTCCTGAAAAGACTGCACGACTTCATCAAATGCACGCTGTTGAAACTCATTCAAAGGATTTAATTCAACAATCTCCTTCTCCTGCTTATCCAACCGCCCGATTTCATGGTAGTAGATTTCAAAAATCTTCTTATCCACCAATCCATTCAATACAGAAGGGGCCACATTAGCCCGCTGCAACAGTTCTTTCTTGGAGACTTCTTTCGGAGTTCCCGCTCCTAAAACACCGGAACACTCCACATACTTCATGAGTAACGCCAACTGCTTCGGAGCACGAGACAGAATATCAAACAGGATATGGAGCCGCTTTTCATCCGCTGTACCCGCAAGCCGAACCCGTGCCTCTGTTTTAGGTTTATAAGTACGCCTCAACTCTTCCTTTACGAAAATCGCTTCTTTATCGAGCAGAGACTTGATGACGGTAAGAATATTTTTGATGCCGCTGTCCTTCTCCAGTTTAGTGACGCACTGTTGCGAATCTACGGCAAGTAAATCCAAAATACGTTGCTCACGTTCCGGCAATGGCGCATCCGCTTCAAAATCAGGATTATATTCAACGATCGTTTCACTCTCCAGTTTCAGGCCGGAGGGAAGTGCCGCTTTATAAACATCGCCTTGTGTACAGAGATAATAATCTGCTATCCACTCCCAAAATTTGAATTGAGCGGGTAACAGAATGGGAGAAGCATCCAGCAATGCAGATATATCTTTCACTTCGTACTCCGTTGGAGCACAATAATGAACGTTAAGGACGATAGCCGTATAAAACTTCTTCCGCCCGAAAGGAACTACCACACGGCAGCCTATCTTCACATCTTCCGCACATTCATCCGGCAAAGAGTAAGTGAAACTCTTCGGAAGCGGAAGCGGTAATATGACATCTACATACTTTTTCATTGCAGCTACAAAAATACAATAAAAAAACGGGGATTTAAAAGAAGGGAGAGAGAACACTTAAAAAGAAAACTCTGCTTCATACGAGAATTGGAAGAAATATATTCGAGAGCGCAACAGGACACTCCCAAACAAAAAAGAGTTTCCGGTTATCGGAAACTCTTTTTCATATACTAGGTAAAGCGATAGACTACTTAAAAAATATAGGCTACAGATACTTGCCAAGTCTTAGTCTTATAAGAAGCATTTGTTCCTTCAATATCAGCTGTATCACCCAATGGGATATTGTAATTAGCACCCACCTGCAAATGGTTCAGCAACTTCAAACCGGCACCCACATTGATACCTACTTCAGCTTTCTTCTTATCAATTCCCGATTTCTTTTCAAAATCGAAATAAAAGTCAGGACCTGCAGCCAGATAAATACCAGCCAAGCTTCCCAAACCAATGGTATATTTCAGGTTTACAGGAATATCAATACCGTTCTGCTTAATGGTTATATCTCCGTCTTCATCGGAAACTTTTATACCTCTTTGAGCAAAAAGCAACGAAGCATCTACCCCCAATCCTACGATTGGAATATTAAACTCGGCCATCGGACCAATAAAGAAACCAGTGAAATTATCCTTCTTGAAGTTGTCGCCCATATTAGAGAGACTTGCCTTTGACAAGTTCAAACCTCCTTTTACACCAAAGTGTATCTGCGCTTGGGCAGGCATTGCCATACCTATGCATACAGCAATCATTAAAGCACCAAAAATCTTTTTCATAAATTTACGTGTTTATAATTCGGGACAAAGATATATATTTAGATTAAATAAACACAAATTATCGGTTGTTTGTTCATTTAAAGCCACCGTTGTTGATCCGCTCCAGTTCTCCGTACCTTTTATTTACTCTTTTTGAAGATCGAAGTTACAAAGAAGATTCACCTTTCCTTTACTTATATACCGATGATTGGTTTTACAATTTCAATCCTCAATCCTAGTGCATTCACTATTCGGTAGAATGTCCCTACGCTAGGATTTATTGCTCCGCTTTCAATACGTGAAATATACGATTTAGTCGCATTGATTCTTTTAGCCAATTCTGATTGGGTTACTTTCGCTTCCCGCCTTGCATCCAACAATATTTGACCAGTATAAAAAGCGTATGCCTCTTCATCAAACTTTTCACGTTCTGAAGTTCCAGGTGCTCCGAACTCTCTGTCAAGTTCTGCGCTGATATCAGTCAGCATGTTGTTTTTTGTACTCATAATATTCCTCCTTTATCTTTAATGCCTTATCTATTTCTGTCTCCGGAGTTTTCTGTGTCTTCTTCTGGAAACAATTAAATCCGTCAACGAGTTTTTTCATACTACTTCCTGATTTTCATACAGATTCTTTTCAGCCAACAGGTACAGCAAGTAGTCTGCCCCAAGACGAGTTCTTTTTCCAACTTCTGTACTCGGTCGCATTGTTTCAGCCATTTGATTTGTAAGGTATCATAGAGGATTCCGGCTGCTTTATATCTTGTGATTTCTTTATCTTGTTTTCCCAAGAGTGATAGGTATATTGAACAAAGTTTTGATTTATCTATGCAATAGCGTTCCAGTTTTTCGATATACATCAAGGTAGCCCCTTTTTCATTTCGACTCATAAACTCCTGAACACTGTCATCACTGATGATGTCGATGCCCGGCCTTTCGTAGTCCACAGTGATTTCTCGCATTTCTATCAAGACCCAGATATATTCTGTCTCGAATCCGTACTTAGCGGCTGCCTCTTCT
Organism: Bacteroides sp. M10; assembly: GCF_014334015.1. Lineage (GTDB taxonomy): Bacteria > Bacteroidota > Bacteroidia > Bacteroidales > Bacteroidaceae > Bacteroides > Bacteroides intestinigallinarum. Next base: position 781,213 of record NZ_CP060488.1, read on the forward strand.
ATGCTAATCCATTGTGCCATAGCGTTTGTTTTTTATGTGTGATACAAATAAGGGATGAATAATATTTTATTCATGTATATTAGTACAACGAGCATCCACGCTTTTTGCAGTCCGCCGGGTGGGGATTGGCTAGGTTAAAATTGGGGCAACTTATAACCGGCCGAATACAAGAAAGACGTAGATGCTGCCGTACCATTATCCGATCTTAAGGCTAGCTACACCCACACAAAAGATAATGATAACAGCAGACACCCACGTCAATCGTTTATATATAACACATCTCTTACGAATATGTTGATATACATCCGTTCACGTGGAGTATCTACCGTATCATCTCTCTTTGTTTGGATTGGCTATTTCTAAGATCGAGAGATAATACGCTTTTACTCCAATAAGGAAATAAAACCGCTTTCTGCCTGTTCCATCACGCTGATGGGCTGAAAACGTACCGCAAAGATATATGTTTTTTTTGAAACGCAGTCGAAATATGGAAATAAATACTGGAAGTTATGTATTAAAATGAATCTGACAAAAGACAACTCTACTTCTCGTTCTTGATTATCGAAATATTTCTCACAAATAAAAGTTATAGCAGTTTTTACTCTCACACTCTCACACCTTCGCTCAATTCCTTTATTCATCGCGGTTACAACGTGTGAGGGTAAGTGCGGTAGTAGGGTGAGGGTAACTTTCTACCCTCACTACCGTCACGTAAACGCTTCCACTAATCGGCACCTACGGAGAGGCGTTATCATCTGATATACAGAGCATTAATTGTTTTCACAAGAAGTATTAACAGCTATCACCCCAAGTATTAACACTTTAGACTTCAGCCATTAATAATTGAAAAATCAGGTATTAACACATGAAAAATGGTGTGATAATACCTGATCAATGGTTTAATGTCATCTGAAACAACAGGTGAAACGAGCGTATAGATACAGATGAAAGAATCATGCCATATAAGTTTGCAAATGGCTTATCCATTAGGAAAGTTACAGTTTCCAATAGGACGAATTAAAGTTTCATGTAATGATACTAACTGTTTCCCGGTGAGAGACTATAGTTTCCCCGTAAGGAAACTACATTTTCCCCGTAGGGAAACCATCGTTCCCCCATAGGGGAAACTTTAGTTTCAAGCCTGCGAACAGATTGTTTCACACCTCTAAACAGATTGTTTCAAGCCTCTAAACAAATTCAAGCTGCCACTGACCGGAAATTAGCCAACCAGTAATCACGGGAAAAACACAACTTACCTGACAAGTGAAATCAGGATGGTCCCCACACAGCGTATGCAACTAGAAAGAGGTATTCTTACTACTTTATGAGAACAAATCATTCAACGCTTCGCTCATGCTGGGATGAGTAAAGATGAAATCACGCAGGAAAGTATAATCCTGACCTGTTTTCATTGCCATAGCAACTATATTGATGACTTCGCTGGCATCAGGCGCAAACAGCATACAACCTACTATTTTTCCCGTATTCTTATCTATGACAGCTTTCAGCAAACCGTCCGTCTCTCCCAATGTCTTCGCTCTCGGTATCGCCATAACAGGCAATTTCTTGATAATCACATCCAAATTCTGCTTACGAGCCTCATCCTCATTCAATCCGATACGCGCCAACGGAGGATCAATAAATACGGAGTAAGCAACCGGATTACGGTCACTTGTTTTCCGCTCCTTATCTCCAAACAAATCTTCGCGGATAATCCGATAATCATCCAATGAAATATAGGTGAACTGCAAACCACCTTTCACATCACCCACGGCACGTATATTCGGATTAGTTGTCTTCAGATATTCATCCACAATGATCGCTCCACGTGCATCCGTCTCCACTCCGGCAACTTCCAGATTCAGATCTTTCGTATTGGGTCTGCGCCCCGTAGCCAACAAAACAGCATCAGCCTCAAGTTCGAACACTTCACCAGTTTGTGAGTCAGAAAAGACAACGACAGCCCTATTTTCAACATGCTTCACAGATTGTACCTTCGCGTTCATCCGAAAAACAATGCCCTTTTTCTCCAATGTTTCTTTTACACTTGCAGCAATATCACGGTCTTCACGAGCAATCAGTTCCGGATAACTCTCAAGCACCGTCACCTGCGAACCGAACGAAGCATACATAGACGCAAACTCTAAGCCAATATAACCACCGCCAACAATAACCAGCCGACGGGGAAGATCGGTCAATTCCATGATTGAAGTACTAGTATAAACCAAAGAATTGTCCGCAACTCCTTCAATAGGCGGAATTATTGTTTCCGCTCCGGTGTTGATAATTATTTGCTTTGATGTCAGCCATATTTCTTCAGTAGATGTACGGACAGAAACCACATCGGCAGATACAAAAGAACCTACACCTGTATAAACTGTTACATTAGGATGATCCGCCAGATTATGGTAATTCTTGCCTCTCAACGCACTTGTCACAGACTCCTTCACAGCAATAGCATTGCGATAAAACGCACTTCTTTCTTCAAATGTGGAGTCTTTCATACCGGAAGCAATTTTAGCCTGATGAACCAACGTCTTTGTCGGAATACAGCCGATATTGATACACGTTCCTCCATACATTTTATCAGAACGTTCAACAATGGCGACTTTCCGCCCACGTTTTGCAAACTCTGCCGCAAGGGTCTTTCCTCCCTTACCGAAACCGATAATAATAACATCAAATGTATTCATATCTATATAACTTTTAATGGGTTCAATACTTGCTTATTAGGTTAACAATGAATGATATTGCAAAGTTCGTCGCTTTCGAAGTAATAAACAATAACCATTTCGCCGGATAAATTAGCAATTATTCCCGTATAAAGTCAAAGTAATAAATAATCAAAAATCGCCGGAACAGATCAATGATCTGCCCGGCGATTTCTCATCTTAAACCAATCTCCACTTACTATATATCAATCAACGATTCGGGTGAATGTCCAACTTCACCGGTTTAATCATATTCTCCGGTTTTAAGATAGTATCCAAGTCTTCTTTGGAAAGAATGTTATGCTCCAAAACAAGTTCATAAACTCCCTTCCCGGTTTCCAATGCTTCTTTGGCTATTTTGGTAGAGTTCTTATATCCGATCACCGGATTCAGGGCTGTCACTACTCCGATACTGTTATGCACATCTCTCCTGCATTTTTCTTCATTAGCCGTAATGCCGTCGATGCATAACGTGCGTAAAGTGTCGAAACCATTCATCAACAGATCGGCAGACTCGAAACAGCATTGTGCCATTACCGGCTCCATTGCATTCAGTTCCATTTGAGCTGCTTCACCGCTCATGGCCACACAAAGGTCATTTCCTATTACCTTGTAGGCCACCTGGTTCATCACTTCAGGGATCACCGGATTCACTTTTCCCGGCATGATGGAAGAGCCCGGCTGCATTGCCGGCAGATTGATTTCTCCCAATCCGCAACGCGGACCGGAAGCCAGCAACCGCAAGTCATTACATATCTTATTCATTTTAACAGCAACACGCCTCATCGCTCCCGAATAGCCTACCATGCAGGAAGTATCCGAAGTGGCTCCTACCAAATCGTCTGCAAGTTTGATATCCAATCCCGTAATCTTGCGCAAAGCGGCAATGCACTTCTCCGCATATTCCGGTTCGGCGGTGATTCCTGTTCCGATGGCCGTTGCTCCCATATTGACTGCCAGAAAATCCTGTGCGGCGAAATCGAGATTCTTCACTTCATGCGACAGAATACTTGCAAAGCCATTAAAGGTTTGCCCAAGAGTCATCGGTACGGCATCTTCCAGTTGGGTACGCCCCATTTTGATGACATGTGCAAACTCATTCGCTTTCTTCCGGAAAGACTCGATCAGAACCTCCAAATGCTTAACCAATTTCAAATGAGTATAATACAGTCCAATGTGGATGGCTGTTGGATAAGCATCGTTGGTAGATTGCGAACGGTTGACGTGATCGTTAGGCGAACAGAATTGATATTCTCCCCGCTGATGCCCCATCAGTTCCAATGCCCGGTTGGCAATCACTTCATTGGCATTCATGTTGGTGGTCGTACCGGCTCCTCCCTGAATCATATCTACGGGGAACTGCTCGTGATGCTTTCCTTCGAGTATTTCTTTACAGGCTCTCAAGATAGCATCCGCTTGTTCTTCGGTTAATAAGTCCAGTTCACGGTTGGCAACGGTGGCTCCCATCTTCGTAATGGCCAATGCCTGAATGAACAAAGGATATTCATTCAAATGAAACTTGCTGATGCGAAAGTTTTCAATGCCACGGAGTGTCTGTACTCCATAGAGTGCACTTTCCGGCACTTCACGACTACCTATCAGGTCACTCTCTGTACGAGTTTTTTTTGATAAATTTTGTTCCATATCGGTTGTTTTATAGTAATAACGTTTTCGTTAGTTCTTATAATAACCAACCAGCGATGTTATTGTTTTAATAAATATGCAAAAACTATTCAAAGACTTTTTTGTTGTAAATAGAAGAAAAAGAAAATACAAAGACAAGAATCGCTTATCTTTGTTTTTGAACTTAAAACAGCAATCTATGATATTACAATTAGCATTTGTTCTGACAGCCATTATTATTGGCGCACGCCTGGGAGGTATCGGACTTGGCGTAATGGGAGGCGTAGGGTTGGCAATACTCACGTTCGTTTTTGGTTTACAACCCACTGCGCCTCCCATCGACGTTATGTTAATGATTGCCGCCGTAATCTCTGCCGCTTCCTGCATGCAGGCAGCCGGAGGTTTGGACTATATGGTGAAACTGGCAGAACATTTGCTTCGTAAAAATCCTTCACACGTCACTCTGCTTAGTCCGCTGGTGACTTACCTCTTTACTTTTGTAGCCGGAACCGGACACGTGGCTTATTCCGTGCTGCCGGTGATTGCAGAGGTTGCCACCGAAACAAAAATCCGTCCGGAACGTCCGTTGGGTATTGCCGTCATCGCTTCCCAGCAGGCCATTACAGCAAGTCCGATCTCTGCCGCTACGGTGGCACTTCTCGGACTTTTAGCCGGATTCGACATTACCCTGTTCGACATTCTCAAAATTACGATTCCCGCCACCATCATCGGAGTGTTGGTAGGTGCTTTGTTTTCCATGAGAATCGGTAAGGAACTGGTGGAAGATCCCGAATATCAGAAAAGATTGAAAGAAGGTTTATTCAACAATAAAAAGGTGGAGATTAAAAATGTCAAGAACAAACGTTCGGCAATGATTTCCGTTATCATCTTTATACTGGCAACTGCTTTTATCGTGCTTTTCGGTTCTTTTGAAGGAATGCGCCCCAGTTTCCTGATTGATGGGGAAATTGTCACCTTGGGAATGTCTTCCATCATCGAAATCGTGATGTTGTCGGCTGCCGCAATTATCCTGTTAGTAACGAAGACGGACGGGATCAAGGCAACGCAAGGTTCTGTATTTCCGGCAGGTATGCAGGCGGTGATTGCCATCTTCGGTATTGCCTGGATGGGAGATACCTTTCTTCAGGGAAATATGGGACAGTTGACTCTCTCTATTCAGGGAATTGTGCAACAAATGCCGTGGTTGTTCGGTGTCGCCCTGTTTGTGATGTCTATCCTGCTATATAGCCAGGCTGCCACTGTCCGGGCACTCGTCCCTCTGGGTATTGCGTTGGGGATTTCTCCTTATATGCTGATCGCTTTATTCCCGGCCGTGAACGGATATTTCTTTATTCCGAATTATCCTACCGTGGTGGCTGCGATTAATTTCGACCGTACCGGGACAACAAAAATCGGCAAATATGTGTTGAATCATTCGTTCATGATGCCCGGTCTGGTATCGACCGTTGTGGCTATTGCACTGGGTTTGCTTTTTATACAAATATTCTAATAGATTCATATTATTAACCTAAACATCATTCAGTTATGAAACAATTCAAAAGCTTTGGACTGGTAGTAGTCACACTACTGTTTTCCGTAACTATGGCATTCGCTGCAAAACCGAATATTCATATTCTTGCTACGGGAGGAACCATCGCGGGTACGGGAAGCTCGGCTACCGGAACCAGTTATACGGCAGGACAAGTTGCCATCGGTGCACTGCTCGATGCTGTACCCGAAATTAAAGACATCGCCAACGTAACCGGAAAACAGATTGTCAAAATCGGTTCGCAGGACATGAACGACCAGGTTTGGTTGACGCTTGCCAAGAAAATCAATGAACTACTGAAACGCCCGGACATTGACGGCATCGTGATTACTCACGGAACAGACACCATGGAGGAAACTGCTTACTTCCTGAATCTGACTGTCAAGAGTAACAAACCGGTGGTATTAGTAGGCGCCATGCGTCCGTCTACCGCTCTAAGTGCCGACGGCCCGTTGAACCTTTACAATGCCGTTGTTACCGCAGCCGCAAAAGAATCGAAAGACAAAGGGGTATTGGTTGCCATGAACGGCCTGATCCTCGGAGCGCAGAGCACGGTTAAAATGAATACGGTCGATGTACAAACTTTCCAGGCTCCCAACTCCGGCGCACTGGGTTATGTACTGAACGGAAAAGTGTTCTACAACCAAGTAACGCTAAAGAAACATACTACCCAGTCCGTTTTTGATGTCACTCATCTGAACGCGCTTCCTAAAGTAGGTATCGTGTACAGCTATTCCAACATTGAGGCCGATATGGTAACTCCGATGCTTAGCAACGGGTACAAAGGCATCATCCACGCAGGAGTAGGAAACGGAAATATTCACCAGAACATCTTCCCGGTACTGACGGATGCCCGCCAAAAAGGTATTCTTGTCGTTCGTTCTTCCCGTGTCCCGACCGGACCTACCACACTGGATGCAGAGGTGGACGACGCCAAATATCAGTTTGTGGCTTCGCAGGAACTGAACCCGCAGAAATCTCGTGTTTTGTTAATGCTTGCACTAACAAAAACTACAGACTGGAAACAGATTCAGCAATATTTCAACGAATACTAAAAACCTGACTTACTTATGAAAAAATGGATATTCATGCTGCTCCTCGCGGGCAGCATACAGGGAGTATATGCTCAAAAAGCAGAGAAAAAGGAGAAATTCAATCCGAACACTCCCCTGTTTGAAGAGCTGACAGACGTGAAAAAGAAAACAGATAAATTCAATCTTTATCTGAATATGCAAGGGAGCTTTGACGCTCATTTCCAGAATGGTTTTCAGGAGGGTGACTTTAATATGCACCAACTTCGTATCGAAGCCAAAGGAAATATCAACAACTGGCTGTCTTACCGCTATCGTCAGCGCCTCAACCGCTCGAACGATGCAAACGGCATGATTGATAATCTCCCGACTTCTATCGACTATGCCGGAATCGGCATCAAGCTGAATGACCAGTTTAGTCTTTTTGCAGGAAAGCAATGTGCCGCATACGGTGGTATCGAGTTCGACCTGAATCCGATCGACATCTATCAATACAGTGATATGATTGATTACATGAGTAATTTCATGACCGGATTGAATGTGGGTTATAACATTACTCCCGAACAGCAACTTAACCTGCAAATATTGAACAGCCGTAACAGTTCTTTCGATAATACTTACGGAATCACAGAGGATGCCGAAGGCAATCTCCCCGATCTGAAATCGGGCAAAATGCCACTGGTTTATACATTGAACTGGAACGGTAATTTCAATAATGTATTTAAAACCCGTTGGTCGGCTTCGGTCATGAACGAGGCAAAAAGTCACAATATGTATTATTATGCTTTAGGTAACGAGTTGAATCTTGGAAAATGGAATGCTTTTGTCGATTTCATGTATTCAAAAGAGGATATTGACCGCAAAGGAATTATTACCAGTATCGTAGGTCGTCCGGGCGGACATAATGCTTTTGATGCGAACTATCTTTCGGTTGTTGCCAAATGTAATTACCGCTTTCTTCCGAAATGGAATGTTTTTGTGAAGGGTATGTATGAGACGGCTTCCGTAGGCAAGGCGTCCGAGGGAATAGAGAAGGGAAATTACCGTACTTCCTGGGGATATCTGGGCGGTATCGAATATTACCCGATGGAAACCAATCTGCACTTCTTTGTTACCTACGTGGGACGTTCGTATGATTTCACTTCCCGCGCCAAGGTGCTGGGACAGGAGAATTACAGTACTAACCGTATTTCTGTAGGATTTATCTGGCAGATGCCTGTATTCTAATCCTAAAGCAAGAAACCGAGCTGACAATAAAAAATGCCCGATAGCCTTCTTGCAAAGGTTATCGGGCATTCTTATATGTTCGGTCTTTTTAAATCAATACTCTTCCTCGTTAAAGAAGAAATCCTCCTTACTAGGATAATCCGGCCAAATATCTTCGATACTCTCATAGATTTCGCCCTCATCTTCCATCTCTTGGAGATTCTCAATAACTTCAAGAGGAGCACCCGAACGCATGGCATAATCAATCAATTCGTCCTTGGTTGCCGGCCAGGGAGCATCTTCAAGTTTTGATGCTAGTTCCAATGTCCAATACATAATCTTGAGTATTTAAAATGAATACTAAATTTGTCTCGTTTTCTATTTTTCGGCAAAAGTATAATAAAATCTATCATTTCCAACTATTATCCCAAAATATTTCATTATTTTGCTCATCAAAATTAATTTTTCGGGATAATACAAACAAATAATCTGATAATCTGTTGACAAATGCTAATACTTCGGGAGAAATTGTACAAGTTTCGGACAAAGTCAGAATACGCCTTTCAGCTCTCCTGCAAATAGTACGGCAAACATGGCAAACGGCTGCTCCACGACTTCCGCCGGGAATGATGAAAGCGCAAAGTTCGGGCAGTTGTTCGTCCAGCTTATCAATCTCCCGCTCAATATTCTCCACGTTTTCGGGAGTTATGATGCTGGCTGGTTTCAGTTGCGTTTTTTCCTGGTCGGTGGCCAGGTGTGAACCGATGGCAAATAGCTTATGCTGAATGCTCAAGATGAAATCACGATCTGATTCATCCTGCAGATAGGTGTTCAACCATCCTAAATGAGAATTTAGTTCATCCACAGTTCCGTAAGCTTCCAGACGGATATGGGTCTTTGGAACGCGACTTCCGCCGACAAGACTGGTAGTTCCTTTATCTCCGGTCTTTGTATATACAAGGCTCTTTTTCATAATCTTCTCTTTACAGTTATTATAAGGTAAACGTACAAAGGTTCTTAGAAGTTGACAATATACTGCTGTTTTATCTTCGTTTTATCAAAAAATAGTAAACCGACGTCGTAGAGGTCGAAGGTGATGCCTACTCTTTCATCAGCCTGCAGCTTTTTCCAAAGTGCTTTCATCTCTTTGGAATAGCAGATGCCATGGACTACAAATACACTTTTAGGAGTGGTGCGATGTGCACAAACCCGGAAGACTTCTTCCAGTAAATCGGGATTCCGGTAGTCATTCAGATACAGAAAGTCGACTGAAGTGTCTGCATCCAGAAACAGTTCCGACAAGTCGGAAGCAAAGAGGTAGGAAGCCGATGGTTTAGCAGATTGTAAGTAGAGGGTTGTGGACGAAGGACGCCCAACTTCTATAATCGTAGCAGGCTGCACTTTGTTCACCAACCGGAACAGGAAACGGTTTACCTTTTGAGAACCTTTAGTCCACCCACGCTCTCTTATCATCTTTTTTTGTTCTTTTTTCAAAGAAGAATAGGAATAGTAAGGCATCTTCTCATAAATCACATCGGTAATCAGGCTAAAAGCAAAAGGGGAATGTACGCCATATCCGCAACGATAACGAAAGCGGGAAAGCCAGATAAAAGGTCTTTTTATACAGAGTAGAAGATTCATAAAACAATCATTCGTATTTTTATTCTCCCGACAAAGATATATTTTTTTATTGAAAAAGGGTCGGTTCCCATAAAGAACCGACCCTCATACTCATTTATTCCAAGTTACTACTGTAGTCTGAATGATACCGGTACAGTAAATTTCACTCGAACTTTCTTACCATTTTGCACTCCGGGAGTCCATTTCGGCATAGAACTTATCACGCGGATAGCTTCTTTATCCAAATAAGGATCAACCCCTCGCACAACTTCAGGATTGGAAATCGTTCCGTCTTTGTCTACAACAAACTGAACAATGACTTTTCCTTGTGAACCTGTTTCCTGCGAAATCGTTGGATATTTGATATTACTACTTAAATATTTCATTAAAGCAGCTGTACCTCCAATAAACTCCGGCATGACTTCAACACTTACGTGAATAATGTCTTCAACTACCGTTTCTGTTTCTACCACTGGGGGTATCCAAATAACGTCACGAACTGCATTCATATCCTCTGACACTGTAGAAACGTTATCCGTCACCTCCATATTGTTTTCCACTATTTCGAACAATTCTGTTACCTTAGTTTCGGGAGGAGGAGGCGGTTCCAGTTTCTCGTCTGGGAATGTGATTGGAACTAGCTCTGTTACAAAGATGGATTCATCATCTGGTGATAGTGCTGCAACTCTGACATCATGTTGTGTCCATTCGAACGAAACGAACATGAAGGCTAGCGCAACAACCAAACCCATCAACAACCAAGAACCCCGTTGATTCTCAATTGCAGCCTTTTTTGATTTCTTGGCTTCCATAAAAAATGTGTTTAAGTAATTAATAATAGAAAATATATAGTATATATACTACTTTTCGTTTTTCCTCTTAAGCATTACTTAAAGTGCTCTCTCGCTGCAATAAATATAATCTTTTTATGGATAGGTTGTTACGAGGTCTCTTGTTTATTTTATTCTTTTCTCTTCTTTTGGATAAAATTTATGAATAATTCGTTTGAGGTTATCAGGGTTCGGACAAAGACATTGAAGTACAGCAGGGTTGCTTTTATGGTATTCTGAAGCAAATGTGTTCGATGAAACGAGGTTTGTCACTACTATTTAATATATCGTTCCAAGTCTGCAAAGACCTGTTCTCCGAGCTGATCGATGGAATTAAAATAGTAAACGATTCGCTCTTTCTCAATTTCAGTCAACAACTCCAACATTTTCTGACTGTTGTCTCCTGTTGTTATATCGTCTTTCGCATTTTTGGCAATGTAGACCAATATGGGTTTATTGGAGGCCAGTGCTTCCCTATACTCTATCTCGGTCATCGACATATTAGTATTCTCATCGACATATCCATATCGTGTTCCGAATATACCAAGATAAATATCTGCTTTTTTCACTTCATCTGTTATCACAGAAGTGACTTTATTGGCATTAGCGCCCCAATTTTCCATGCAAATCGGAACCATCCTGCGCTTTATAATCCGATCAATGATTGCCTTACGATATTCTTTCATGTCTTCAAATGTTGAACTCAGGAAAACCGATTTAAAATTGCTATTGAGCGCATCTGTACATTCCACCTCTTTTATCTCTCGCATGCACGAGTATCTGATTTTATTGTTCTCATCGAGTTGATAGTGCAATGTCTTGATCTGTTCATTATCATTTTTCTCAATAGCCTCGATAAGTTTCATCTCGAAGTTCATTCGCTGCTCTTCGAGTTTTATCAGATAACTATTCAAATGATTCAACCGCATTGATTTCATATCCCACTGTTTGGCATGGGCTTCTGTTTCAGCCGGATTCACTTCGGCTATATCAACCCCCGAAGTGAACATTCTACGATAAAATTGCTCGAAGAAAACAATATAATCAATTGCTGTTCTCCTGCCATAACGATCCATCAGATAGATATAAATTTCTAATTCTTCATCGGAGTTGGACAGAAACTCTGAAATAGCCATTGACATAAAGTGAGCAACGTCTTCCAGGCTATATCGCGCAGCTCCAGTACCTATTGCAGGAAAAGCAATGCTCTTCAATCCCAGAACGGACAATACATTCAAGCTCTTTTTAATAATACTGTTAATGGATTTCTCTACTGTAAATTCGTCTTTTTGAGACCAGTCTATCGTTATCGCATGGAACACATATTTTGCTTCCAACTTCCCTGCTGATGTAACTATCACATCCCCCATCTGGCAAGGAACGTTTTTCCGGGCATCTCTCGCTATCGCATCTCCACCTGCTCTAAGGATAGATGCAGAAACTCCTCCACCCATTGAAAGATAAGCATCATCAGAACTAACAATAACATCCGTCACTGCCGAAGTAAGATCTCCGAATTTGATTATCAATCTTGACTTACCAAACTGGTAGGCTTTTTCATCGTTCATGTTCACTCATACTTTACAAAGGTTATTACCAATCTTTTAAAAGAGTCTCTTGGTTTTAGAAGAAATCAGGAGTTCAATTATAAAAGCAAAAGTAAAAAATCTAAGTGAGCTATCCAAGTAATTGAGTTTAAAACTAGAATTCAGAAAGCTCACTCATATTCAGGATCTCCATACGAAAAAGTTCCGAACAATCTTTTCCATCATACCAAAAATTCTTTTCTTCGGATATCAGGCGCAAAGCATACGTACGTACCGATTCAAATTCTTTTTCAAAACCAAATAATAACAAAGAAGAAGCGCATTTATACAAACGAATAGGCCAGTCCGCCCAATCCTGAAAAAGATCCGGATTATCCACCATCTTGTGATCTTTCAATTTCCATCCCCACGATAACAGAAGCAATTCCACTCCGCGTAGATAACGACGTACAAAAATCGAATCCTTTTTCAATAGATTGACTTCATAATCATAGACCGTATAGGCTTCCCCATACGAACTTGGCTGGTTATATGGAAACATCCACCAATCATAATGATGACGGTGGAATTCATTCCATTTACCTGATGCAGCCCAGCATTCAAAGTTATAAAGTTGTTCCCGTTGTTTGCGCTTCAATTCTTCCAAACCTACAAAATCCGGGCTATCATTTCGTTTCATAACATTTCTATTCTTCTTTCAAAGCAGCATAGAAGCGTTGCCGGGCCTGGTACAATGTTGAAACGGCGACCGGAACCAGATCTTCCATCTTGTGTTCTTTATCCAACAAATTCTCAAAACATACCCACACACTATCGTTACTGATAACGAGTTTGGCAACTTTCATCGAATTGTTGACATTGTTGATAGCACGCAACACTTCCAGTTCATTTTCTTCACTCACATCATAGATATTCGGAATCAACAGATTGAAGAAACTTTCATCATTTTCGTCCTCCATATAAACATAGTTTGTCATCTGGAATTTAAACGAGATGCCAAAGTTTTCCATTACAGGAACTAAACCTTCATTTTTCAGCGCTTCAAAAACTTTTTCTACTGTTTTCATCATTCTAATTATTTAAGTTGAACATTTTATTTATAGGTGGCAAAACCAATTCTCCTCCGTTCCTCTATCCTGCCCGATTCCAGTCTGGCATACATAGACTCGTAAACTTCGATCTGCTCCTTATTCACAGATTGTCTGGCCTTTCCTATTTCATCCATCAAGAGTTCCTGTGAAATTGGAATATCTTTCATCGCTGCTGTCAACGCCGTTTCATTAACTATAAACGTGATATCACTGGCTACATACCCCGCAGTCTTATCTGCTAATATTTCGCAATCGATAGTTTCCTCACACCATCTATCTCGCAGTTGAAAGACAAACAACGATTTTCTAGCTTCCTTATCGGGCAATGGAATATAGATTAGCTTATCTATTCTACCGGTACGAAGCACAGCCGGGTCAATCCTGTCGGGACGGTTGGAAGTTCCTATCACAAATATTCCTCTTTCCGAACAGTTGTTGAGTTGGCTTAAAAATTCATTTACTTCTCCGGATTGCCCTACATTATCCATCCTCGAACGGTCTGGTACCATTGCATCAAATTCATCGAAACAAATCACAGTCGGTGCTTTCTTTTCAGCTTCATCAAATAATTCGGCTATCTTACCTTGCGTGCCATGAATATAGATAGAACCAAGATCGGACGCTTTTACCATCATGAAATTCAAACCGGACTCTTGAGCGAATTTCTCTGCAATATATGTCTTTCCGCATCCCGGAGGACCATACAGTAATGCACCATTCGGTATTTTCAGTTTGTATCTTTCTACTTTCTCTTTATTCTTGAGCAAGAACAATATATCCTTATAGAATATCTGTTTCACCTCCTCCATTCCGGCTACATCTGCAAATCCGTTTCCTGTCTGCTTTTTTATCTTTTCATCCCAAGAAGAGGCATTTTCCTGCTCTACTGGTATCGGGGACGTCTTTTCAACGACCGCTATCTCTCCGTCAAGCCCTTTTTTAAAGGCTTCCACATTATAATATCTTTTTTCATAATCCAATGCCAGTGCTTTTTTCAGCGTGTTTTGCTGTTCATCGGTTAGCATCAATTCTTCCGGGAACAGGAGTTCTGCTTCACGGGCTTTTTTGACTATTTTCTTATAAAGCCTGGTATCGCAGAAACAATCCGGCAGTTCTGTCTGCCAAGGAGCTTTTCCTGTCAGCATCTCATACAACAAGGCACCTACGGAAAATAAATCAGACTGTTCATCATACATCCCCGTATAAGTTTCCGGTGCACGATACCATGGATTCAAGTCATCGGTAGGGAAAGAGGCTACTCCACTTCTTCGATAAGATAAATGTCCGGTACCAATGATATATACTTTGGTCTCGTGTTCTCTACTTTCATAAAGCAAAATGTTACGAGGCGTCATATCATTATGGATAATTGCCCGTTCTTGCCGATGCAGACAAGACAATCCATTCAACACTTGGTGAATAATGGGCATTGCCTCATCCCAAGAGTAACGTTTTCCTTCAGCCAATAAATCGGAGAGACGCTTGCTTTCTATATATTCACGAACCAAGCAATGGTATTCTTTCCCATCCAATAATACAGTATCATACAAATGTATAGGGGCAAACCAATGATACATTTCGTTTCGGATATTCCCCTCCATTAAAGTACCGCCTTCTGACAATTGTCTGGATGGAAATTCTATCACATCATACAATTTCAACAAAACTTTCTTATGTTCTTCCTGTACACTGGTAGCCAGATAAGTTTGCTCATATCCGTACATTGATTTCAAGAATGCATCTACTCGAAAATCATGAATCTGTTGTCCTACATTTAATGCACTCATATCCTTAGTTATTTAGTCGGTTCTTATTCGTTTTATATAAGAGAGTACATAAGGATCAAGAATCTATCAATATCTCAATTTAATTATTAGATATGCGAATCTATAATCGAATTAGAATAAAATTACACGGAAAGGGACTAAATGGAAATTTACCATTCTATTGTTTTATTATTCAATTCTTCTATTCACATTCTTCACAGAATGCTAAACTGTCTATTTATAAAAACTTCCTGTGAACAATCGTGCTATTCTACAGTTTCACACCCTTCACAGAATACACATTTCCCAGCATTCGATGTTGCTTGAAGCTACCTTTTCATCAGGCATTTGGCGTATCGATAGATGGTCGACTAAAGTTGTCCGTGTAGTCAACAATAGTTGTCCATATAGCCGACTAGAGTCAGCTACCTAGCCAACACCAGTCAGCTGTATCAATTGGTTCCAATCATTCTTTGACATAGTAACGGCTTATGCATGATAATAGAAGTGCCGAAAGATGTTTTACAGTCTTCATTGTGAAGGATTGTGAGACAGCGTTTCCTAGGTGTTGGTTCACAACAAACAGCTGTTGGATATAGACTTATTTTCCTGTGAAGAATATGAATGGAAGATTTGAACAATAAGTGGGTTATTATACATAGTACAAGCTTTCTTTAAAAAGATAAAAGCTCTATTATTTGACTCTATAGAGACAGGATGTTTGTAATCTATTCCCTTCTGTGTATGAACCTGCGCTATAACTCTCAATACTATGAAGATAGTAAAAGCGATGGCTTAATAAAACCATCGCTTTTAACTCCTTACAATGCCTGCCCACATTCCGAACAAAACTTTGCACCTTTGATATTCCGATATCCGCAATTCGTACAGAATACCATACCGTTAATATCCAAATTCAGAGTTGTAAAAGAATTCCGATTTCTTAGTACCTCTTCAGCTATTTCGAGTGCCTTATCATCAAGTTTGGACTGTTGCACCATCCCCCAAATTTGCGTGATAAGTACCGGCCAGAAGAATAGCATAGAAATGATAGTAGGAATAGCTTGTTGCCCAAAGATCCCTATCCCAGCTTCAAACGCTATTGCATTGTCTTTAGGTATCAAGCTGACTTTCAATGCAGACTTCAAACCAAGTACAGCTTTAAATAAACCGCCCTTTGATATAGAAATATCAACACCACCACTTAATAAATTATCTATTTGTACCTCAAACTGCTCGGCCGCAAATTCTGTTTTTATTTGTTCAGCAATAACAGGAATCAAAGAAGGATTACCTTGAAGTATCTTTTTTGTTGCAAATGTTCCCATAATTCTATTTTTTAAAAGTGTAATGACTGTAATGCATGATATTGACTCGTTGTAAATAACACACCAGCTTCAACAAGCAGTTCTTTAATTTCACGCTGTTGCTCTTCCGTATAGTTCTTTTCCATAGATTTCAATATAGAAACAATTCTTTCAGCCTGCTCCTTGATCTCCTGTTCAGTAACTATACCATCTTCCATAATCTTCTTGAATGTGGGCTGATTCATGACCGCCTCGTCTAAATTCAACATTCCCTGTTCATTAAAAAACATAAGCTATTATATTTAAAGTTTATTTCCACAATACTTGCAATAAGTCCATTCATCCGCTATCGATTGCTTGCAATTCGAACATGTCTTGCCTGATTTATCTGCCGAAAGATGATCTACGATAGTCTTATATTGGGAACTTTTCCCCCATTTCAAGATTTCCTTAACCCGTACGGCCGAGAACGGATGATTCTGATTCATTATAGCTGCGACTTGCAATGTTTTATTCCATAATCCGTCATTACGAATAGCCTCATATTGGTCTGCCTGTTTTGCCCACTCCTCCAGATCAATATTCTTTGTTATAGAAGTCGGACCTCCAGATAGACGGGCCATCGTGCTTGCCACTATGGCCGGAGTAGTCACGATACTGGCAGCTCTGTCACAAGACAACTCACTCTTACGTTCCCAATACAAAATCGCATATTGGAGGGGAACTCCCAAACTTCCCAAAACGCCCAGAGAATCCAGACCATCCATCACATAATGAGCTATAGAATGATACAAGACATGATGACAAAGGATATGCCCACATTCATGGGCAATCACTGCATCCAACTCCTCTTCGGTCATCATATCAACCAAGCCGGAAGTGATAGTTATAAAAATCTTTGTATCTCCAAAGGTCCATGCATTAGGATTAGGATCCATAGAAAGATAAAACTCCGGTTGCTCAATACCCAACTTCTTACAAATCGGTGGCAGACGGTTGTACAGTTTCGGCAATTGACTCGGTGATAAACGAATTGCAGATGCCATATTAACGCCATATTGCAGTTGTTCCAATCCCATTGACATTAACTTTTTCACTAGGGTCGGGAATCCGGGAATACTTTCCAACTGCCTCAATGCAGCTGCATCCTCAGGATGGATAAAATCTGTTGCTTTAATCATGGTTACTAATATCTATAGTTTTATTACTTTATTGTTGTGAGTGCTTTTCGGCTTTATCTAAATAGCCATAGTTCATATTTCAATTTACCACATTCATTGCATACGATACAAATATACGTTATTAAAAAACGCACAGAAAGTATCCAAATGAACAAATATATTCAAATGGACAAAAAGCAGGATTATACTTCTTAAAAAAGTGTTTATCCTGCATTTTTTATTTGCTACTACTATTTATACTCAGAAACTCGGATATTTTTCTTTGAGCTTCCTCAAAAAAGGAGGAGTAATCTGTAAATTTTCCACAGCGTTAAAGGGAGGAAGCAAGACACAATTATTCTCCTTTATCAGCACCAAATAACTTATATTCAAAATAAAAGATTGACTGATTTGTGTCAAAAAAGGATGATAGTTTAATATCATTTGTGAGTTTACACTCCTTTTCAGTTTTAAAACATGCCCATCATACAACATGGCTTCCCATTGTCTTCCTTTTGAATTATAGCGAAAATACCCGATCTCTCCTAAACGAATTAATTGTAAATTTCCTGTTGCAGTCGTACATAAAAAGATATCGTTCTGATCCCCGACTACAGAAGAAATCCGTATAGCAGCAAATTCACTGCCTGAAATAAAATTTCTCAATATTTTTTCCCGTTGACTACGATTATTCGTTTCCATAATATACTTCTATTTTTTTATATTTTCTGCTCCCAAACAACTACACTCAATACAAATCAACCGCTTCATTATGAATAACAGTTCCCTTCTTGTCTATTACTCCGCATTTACCCGACATATCGTACATGCTACTATAGACATCACCCTGATATTCGGAACTCTTACGCGCTGCGTAAAATTCAACACTCACAAGAATACTTACCCAGCATAAACATAACACTGCAATAAGACCAAGAACTCGCCCAAATGTAATTTTCTTTAATGTTTTCATTGTTTCATGTATTATTTTCATTACCCTTAAAAGATATTTATCTCTTTATGAAATATCAATCTTTGTCTCTTCACCATTTATATTGATATAGATGAAGAGTAAGAAGTAAATCTAACACTGCAGATAAAAAACTTTTCTATTGATAGATTACAGACTGATACTTCATCTATATTAGAAAACAGCTAAAAACAAGAATTATTAATTTCATCATTTTAGATGGTTATGAATAAGAATATAAAAGAAATGGGAGACGGCTTCTATATCGTGACTGAAGAGGGAAGCAACGAAATGGGCGGTTTTTGCTGCCATAATGTTGAACTCCGTAAACACGACGATCCATCTTTTTGCGCAGAAATACTTCGCAATCAACAATTCGTGAATTTCCCAGGACTGGCTCATGGGAAATGGGAAAAAGATATCACGATGGAGCATGTCATTAAAGAAAACAGATTCGCTAGTTTTATCTATCCATTTGTTGATGATAGAGCCGTATTCAGTTGGACAGTACAGCCTGACGGAAGATACTGGGCGGATGAAGATGGCTATGGGATGACAGATGACAATCAAGTGACCCTATACGCACTTTTTAATAAGGAAGGGCGTTTTATTACGTTATTTTCCGATCAGGTTCCTGAGCAAATTAAATAGATGCCACCCTATCCCTATATATGAATGCTCTAAAGAAGGATAAGGACACCTCTTTAGAGCTTATTTGATACTGTCCACTATTAGATAGATATAACTACCATTACTTTTTTGCTTGTAGTTTCTCTTTAACTTCATATTCTTCATTATCTCATAAAAAAATCGCTCCACCTAAGTTGAATATATGTTTTCACCTTAAATAGAGAACATACATCCAACTTTAGTAGAACGAAAACTAAAATGTAGATTAAATAAATATTTATGAAAGAACAGGAAATAAACATAGCCTCATAACAGACAATCTTTTATAATCATCCATATGATAAGTTTAGCTTAAATTCACAGTACTTATTTTGCTTTTTTCTTTTTCTTCGCGTTATCCTTCTTACGCATATCCTGATACTTCTTATATTGTTCATCGGTCAGAATGCTTTTTATTTTAGCATCGACTTCCTTCTTTTTCTTTTGCATTTCTTCTCGTGAAGGTTTTTCATCCGATTTATTTTTTGCAGGTCTCATCTCTTCCATTGCAGCTTTAAAATCTTTGGCCTGCTTTTCATTCAGTCCCAAATCGGTAACCATTTTTTCTATGCGTTTCTCTCTATCAGCTTTTCCTTTCTGGTGATTTTGAGCCATACATACAGTTGAGCCAATCAATAGTGCAACTGCCAAACTTAAAATTTGCTTTCTCATAATTCTAAATATCATATTAAGTGAGTAATGTATGTTAGACCTCACAAAAGCTTGAAAGTTAATTCTACGATGAAAAGAAAATCTGCTTTTTTACATTATTTATTGTTTCTCCACATTATAAATATTCAGCCGGATATGAGTGTCATTCAATTATTTCCACTACTCTTCCCTACCTCCTCCTAGTGCCTGATACAGATTGATTATTCCTTGTATCTCCTGAAACCGGTTACTCACCTGTGTCAACTGTGCTGTCAGTAGAGTTTGCTGGGCGGTGAGGACTTCAAGATAAGTGGAATTTCCATGTTGCATAAGCAGCTGTGTGCTGGTAACAGCCGTTTGTAGAGAAGAAATCTGACGCTGGTAAAGATCGGACTTATCCCGGGCCGTTTGATTTTGCTTCAAAGCGTTGTTCACTTCAGCACCGGCATTGAGTAGGGTTTGCGTGAAAGACAACTTCGCTTCTTCCTGTTGCGCTTTAGCTATTTTTAGACGGGCTATATTCTGCCCCTTATTAAATAAGGGCTGCGTTAGGGAGCCAACAGCTGACAGCAACAACTTACCCGGATTCATAACCACCTCACCTACTCCATTTGTCCACCCGGCAGAACCGCTGAGGGTGATGGATGGATAAAAGGCAGAGCGTGCCTCATTAGTCGTGTAAAAGGCTTGCGCTAAAGCCAATTCTGATGATCTGACATCAGGACGATTAGCAAGAAGTTGTAAAGGGATACCTACGGATAAATCCTGTGGCAAAACCTGTCCGTCCAGTGTGCCACGACGGATAAATTGCGGAGTTTCTCCCAGCATCAGACAAAGACTGTTTTCCGCCTGCCTGATTTGTTCCTTTAGATCCAAAACAGTGGTACAGATGGAATAGTAGGTGGCTTCGGTTTGTGCCAAACCTGCTTCGTTACCTTGACCGGCATTCTTCAAAGCTTGCATAACGCGTACACTT
The DNA here is from genome assembly GCF_014334015.1 of Bacteroides sp. M10. Classification (GTDB taxonomy): domain Bacteria; phylum Bacteroidota; class Bacteroidia; order Bacteroidales; family Bacteroidaceae; genus Bacteroides; species Bacteroides intestinigallinarum. The sequence continues at coordinate 801,920 of NZ_CP060488.1, forward strand.
TCTTTCCATTTTACTTCTGTTTCCTCGGAGATGGCCAATTGAGCATCCAGCATTAAAAGTGTGTAATAGGTATTCGCCAGATTGGCTATCAATTGTGTCTTAACAGCGAGTTCATATTCCTGACTTTGAATATAAAGAGCTTTAGCACGACGGTTGGCATTCGTCAGCCGACCGAAGATATCAATTTCCCAAGAGGAAGTAATAGGCAGGGAATAGCTCTGTCCAGCTTTCCCCTTATCGAAACTACTTACAGTGCCCTGCGGTGAAAAAGCGAATGAGGGCAGATAAGCCAGGCGGGCCGAACTAAGCGAAGCACGGGCTTCTTCCACTCGCCAGTGAGCGGACTGTAGATCAGTGTTATTCCGCAACCCCTGCTCAATGAGGGATTGCAGATGAGGATCGACGAACAATTGACGCCAATTCAACTTGGCAATATTATGAATTGTATCAGAAACCGTTTCCGCCGCCCCAAAAAGATCTTCAGGGACGGTCGTTGCCGGTTGATATTTTGTATAGATGCCGCAACTACTCAGCATGAGCGTCGTTATGGCAAGGGTGATGATATTTCTTTTCATTTCTTCTTATTCTCCAAATATTGTTTTCTTTCTTCATCGGCTTTCTCCACCTCTTCCTTTATCTGCCAGTCGGCAACAGTGGCATCAAACTGAATCGGTCGCACTTTCTCCTGTATTGCCTGGAAGACAATAAACATAGCCGGCACAATGAATAACAGTGCCAATGTACCCACCAGCATACCGCCTACCACACCCGTACCGAGTGAACTGTTTCCGTTGGCTCCTACGCCAGATGCTAACATCAGAGGTACCATACCGAAAATCATAGTCAGCGCTGTCATAAGAATAGGACGCAAACGATCTTTAGCAGCAATAAGCGCAGCAGACGTCAGGCTCATACCGGCACGACGGCGCTCGGTAGCATATTCGGTGAGAAGAATAGCTGTTTTTGCCAACAGACCGATAAGCATGATAAGTCCCGTTTGCAGATAGATATTATTTTCCAATCCAAGCAATTTGGCAAAGAGGAAGCTACCCATCAATCCGGCCGGAACACTAAGCAGGACGGCAAACGGAACGAAGAAACTCTCATAAAGCGCACTCAATAGCAGATAAACCATCAATAGGCAGATAGCAAAGATCACGATGGTGGTATTACTCTGATTGCTCTCCTCTCGCGCCAGTCCGCCAAAATCGAAATCATAGTTGGCGGGAAGCACACGGGCAGCAGTTTCCTGTACGGCACGGATGGCTTCACCCGAACTGTACCCTTCGGCAGGCATGGTATTGAGTGCAATGGAGTTATACATATTAAAACGGTTCAGGCTCTCGGCTCCATATACTTTGGTCAGTGTGACGAACTGACTCAACGGCGCCATCTCTCCATTGCTCAAGCGAACAAAATGACGGTTGAGCGAAGCCTCATCCAAACGATAATTCGGATCAGCTTGCACCATCACACGATAGACGCGCGAAAAGCGGTTAAAGTTACTGACATAGCTACCTCCATAATATCCCCCCAAGGTAGAAAGTACCTCATCAGGCATGATTCCGGCACGCAGACACTTAGCAGCATCCACATCGACCTGCCACTGGGGATAGTTGATTTCGAAAGATGAAAAAACCATTGCCAGTTCAGGCCGCTGATTCAACGAGTCGATAAACTGGCGAGTGATGCTGAAAAACTCTGTGAGATCACCTCCAGCCTTGTCCTGCATTTGGATATCGAGCGCATTACCCATATCATAACCAGGTATCATACCCGGAGCCATGGCAAAAACTGTGGCATCCTTGATATCTCCGGTACGGGCATAAATCTGTCCGATTACTGCCTGCACGTGATCTTCTTCCTCCGGTCGTTCATCCCACGGAGTAAGGCGAACAAAGAAAATACCGGAAGAATTACCCGCACCACCCATTGACCAACCGGTCACTTTGAGTACCTGTTTCACCTGTGGGATTTGCTGAATACGTTCTTCTACACGGTTCATAATGCCATCGGTAGCATAGAGTGAGTTACCCGGCGCAGTGGATACGGCAACAAACACCAGTCCCTGATCTTCATCGGGCACAAGGCCTGTTTTGGTGCTGTTCATCAACAAGGCAAGGATTACGACTGTCCCGGCAACAAAGGCACCTGTCAACCATTTGCGACGGATAAAGAAGAGAACTCCTTTTTTATACCGCTCTGACAATGATTCGAACGCAGTGTTGAACGCACGGCGGAAACGGGCTGCGAAGTTTTGCTTCTGTGTGCCGTCCTCATTGGTATAGGGTCGCAGAATCAAGGCGCAGAGGGCAGGACTTAATGTCAATGCATTGATGGTAGAAATACCTACCGCCACAGCCATTGTCAGACCGAACTGCGTATAGAATGTACCCGAAGTCCCACTCATGAAAGACACCGGAATAAATACCGCCATAAACACCAGTGAAGTGGTAACGATAGCACCCGACAGTCCTTTCATTGCATCCACACTGGCCATATAGGGCGAACGGTAGCCGGAATCGAACTTGGATTGCGCTGCCTCGACCACAATAATGGCATCATCCACCACTGTACCAATGACCAGCACTAATGCGAAAAGCGTAATCAAATTGATACTGAATCCTACCAACGCCATGAAAGCGAAAGTTCCGATAAGAGAAACAAAAATACCCACCAGCGGAATAAGTGTAGAACGAATATCCTGTAAGAAAACATATACCACAAGGATTACCAGCAGAATCGCTTCAATCAGTGTCTTCAATACCTCATGGATAGAGGCGAAGAGAAATTCGTTAGTACTCATCAGCTGGGTTATTTCCGCCCCTTTGGGGAGACGTTTGGAAGCATCTGCCAGAAAAGCGTCAATCTCACGATTAATCTCTGTGGCATTAGAACCGGCAGTCTGATAAACCATACATGACACACCGGGTTTACCATTGAAACTACCTTGATAAGAATACGATTCTTGTCCGAGACTGATGTTGGCAATCTCTTTTAAACGAAGTACCTCACCATTCTTAGTGCTGCGGATCACGATCTCTCCAAATTCTTCGGGAGTCATTAATCGACCGCGGTATTTCATGGTATACGCTTTAGCTTCCTTGGAATTCTCACCAATAGAGCCTGTTGCAGCTTCAATGTTTTGTGAGGCCAGTGCAGCAGTCACGTCGGAAGGAATCAGCTTGTACTGTGCCATGACGTCAGGTTTAAGCCATACGCGCATGGAATAGACACCACCCATCACCTGCACATCTCCCACTCCGGAAATACGCAAGATGGCAGGTTTCAAGTTAATATTGATATAGTTCGAGAGAAAGTTCTCGTCTAATGAGCTATCGGGACTATGCAAGGTAAATATCTGGAGCATACCGTTCTGTCGCTTGTTGACACTGACACCCACACGGGTCACTTCCGCAGGAAGTTGTCCGGCAGCTTTTGACACACGGTTCTGTACATTGACAGCAGCCATGTCCGGATTGGTACCTTGCTTAAAGTAAATAGTTATTTCGGCTGAACCGGCATTGGAAGCACTGGAAGTCATATAAGTCATGTCTTCCACACCATTGATGGCTTCCTCCAACGGAGCGATGACACTCTTCTGCACCGTTTCAGCACTGGCACCGTCGTATGCAGTGTACACCTGAACAGTAGGCGGGGCAATATCAGGATATTGCTCCACGGGTAGGGTGAATAACCCGATAATCCCCACCACTACAATCACAATGGAAAGGACGGCGGAGAGCACGGGGCGTTCTATAAATATTCGTAAGTTCATTGTTTTTTCAATTTTGAGTTAGTTACTTCTTCTTTGTTATCGGCATTCCATCCTGTAGTAGTCCGACACCTTCTGTCACGATTTCATCCCCTACGGCAAGTCCATTCGTCACGATGTAATCCTGTCCACCGTCCACACGCTCCACACTTATTTGGGTAGAATGCGTTTTGCCATCCACTACCTTATAGACAAAGACCTTGTCTTGCACTTCGTAAGTTGCTGCACGAGGAATGATGATACCGTCTTTGTAGACCGATGGAACCACCACATTTCCCGAGCTTCCACTATGCAGCAGTCCGTTCTTGTTGGGGAATGCTGCCCGTACACTGACGGTTCCTGTCGAAGCATCCACTACTCCGCTGATAGTTGCTATAATACCTTTTTCTTCGTAGGTAGTCCGGTCATTCAGCACCAGTTCGATGGCAGGCATCGACTGCAAAGCCTTCTCTTTAGAACCATATTGGCGAATGAGTCCTAAGAGTTGATTTTCCGTCATTGAGAAGTAAACATACATGTCCGAGTTGTCTGATACGGTAGTCAGTGGCTGTGCCATTCCGGCACTAACAAGTGTACCAACGCGATAGGGAAGTGTACCAATCACTCCATCCGAGGGACTTTTCACTTCGGTGTAGGAAAGGTCATTGGCAGCACTCAGCTCCTGCGCTTTGGCTTGTGCGCATCCGGCTTTTGCCATCAACAAATTATTCTCGGCCGTTTTCAATTCATAAGCCGAAATGACGTTTTGAGCAAAGAGTTCTTTCTTGCTATCGTAAGTCAGTTGTGCCGTAGCCAATGTTGCATCGGCTGCTTCCATATTCGCCCGGGCTGTGGCCAAAGCTGCCTGATAGGGAACCTGGTCGATAATGAAAAGCACTTGTCCACGTTTCACCGCCTGTCCCTCGTTTACACACAATCGGGTAATGGTTCCCGTCACCTGCGGAAAGATAGCAATATCCTGCTTACCCTGGATAGCCGCTGGGTATTGAGTAAAAAGAGTTTTATTGACTGGTGCCACCTGCATCGTCGCATATTCCGATACAGACTGCGAATATTCTCCTCCTCCGTTCTTGCATCCGGCAAGAGTAAGGAGTGTTGTCAGCATGAAGATTTGCCACATTTTGTTTGTTTCCATTTTCATAAAATTCAATGTATTATAGTGATTGATTAGTTCTCACAAGAGCGGTGCAAAAGTAGGTGTCAGCGCCCGCTCCCACAATGTAATTCTGGTCAAAGCCGGATTTTTGGGGGACGAAACCGCAGAGATAAGTGGTGAAACGGAATGAATGAAGCCAAATACCTATCCCCTCCATATAAAGTTATGATGAAGATGTAATGCTATTTGGTATTATTTACTACTTTTGCCCAAACAAAGATAAGAGTCCATCCTAATAAATAGACTTGCATTTCAGACTTGATTACGCAGTTATGATAAGAAAACGTATTTATCTCACAGCCGCAATATCCCTGCTTGTAGTAAGCTTTTCCGCTTACTACCTCTATCGCGTGAACCGCTCCGCATGCAGCCGCCTGGAGTATGCCAACGGACTCATTGAAGTGAATCCACGAAAAGCACTGGCAGATGTGGAACAGATAAACCGTACTTTCTTGAGCGAAAGGAACTATATGATGTGCGATTTAGTAAAAGCCGGTGCTCTCATCGGCATACAAGAATATCTTGTGCCGGATTCGCTACTTAACATCGTCAGTCCTTACTTCAAATATAAAGCGGACTCACTACACCTGACAGAAATATATTACTACCGGGGCGAGATAGCCCGTCACTCTAATTTCCTGCTTGAAGCCGTAGAATATTTCACCCTCTGCACACAATACAACAACGATGTGTACGATCTTCGCGAACTAAACTTCTACCTCAACAACTTCAAAGGGCAGGTTTACCACACTAAACACATGATGAAAGAAGAGAAAGAGGCCAAACTCGCCGCCCTCTCTCTGGCCAGGGAACTAAACAATCCCTCTCTCATTGCCGAAGCCTACTCTGAACTCACCCACTATTACGCCCGGACAAATGATGGCGAAGAGAGTATTCCTCTGCTCAAAACTGCTTCTATGAAAGGTTACTCCGGCTCCTTGCAAGCCCGGTTATTATTCCTCCTTAGCGAAAAATATGCCGACAAGCACATGCCTGACTCCGCTCGTATCTATGCTCTGCAAATCCCGCATTTATATCAGGACTCAGTCGACTATCTGCTCGGCAAGATACATTCCGATCTTCAACAAATCGATTCCGCTCGTTTTTACCTAAACCGAAGCAGTCAGAGCAACAACCCCTTCATCTGCCTGAAAGCCTATCGCCAGTTGACAGATCTGAATATACGTACCGGTTCTCTCAATGGTGTATCAGACTGCTTGGAAAGACTGACGCATTATCAAGCACAGATAGACAGCATCGCTTATAACGAGGACCTTGCTCAAATTGAGAATGTGGATAAACTTCGAAAAACAATCCGTGACTCCGAAGTCGCAGAGGCAGAATACTACCGGTACTGGGTCTTCTATTGCTGGATTATTGTCATTGCTTTTACCGTCATCCTCATTCTAATGTCTATCTCCATCATTCTGCAAAAGAAGAAAAAAAAACTGCAACTGAAACGTCAGCAATCACGCCTTGACGCGCTGAAGATGCAGATAGACCCGCATTTTATATTCAATAATCTCAGCATCCTGCTCGACCTGGTAGAGACGGGAGATGCCACAGCTCCCATCTACATCAAATGTCTCTCCAAAGTTTATCGGCATATCGTAGCTAATGTAGATAAGAACCTTTCATCCGTTGCCGATGAATTATCCAGTCTGGAGGCTTATATCTTCCTACTCAAAATACGGTTTGAGGATGCCATACAGGTAGAAGTACAAGTTCAGGACGCTATCCGCGAGAGACAGATCCCTCCCATTGTATTGCAGATGTTACTGGAGAATGCTATCAAGCACAATCAAGTGTCGGAAGAAGCACCGCTATTCATCCGTGTATATTCTGATGGGAACAAATTGGTAGTGGAAAACAACTGCAAACCTCTTACTCCGAACTCTTCCACCCACCACATCGGGCTACGAAATATCAAAGAGCGATATCAGCTCACTGGTGCTCCCGCCCCTGAAATCTATCACGATGAACACATCTATCGTGTCACCCTTTCAACGCTTTAAACGAAATGATAAATTCCATGAAAATTCTGATTATAGAAGACGAAAACCACAGTGCCGAACGCCTGCAACGTTACATCTGTGCACTGCACCCTGATTACGAAATTTCCGGCATCACCAAAAGTATTGTCCAAAGCATAGATTTCCTCCAACAGGAACAGCCGGATCTGATATTCTCCGACATCCGCCTACAGGATGGATTAAGTTTTGACATTTTCCGCCAAGTGAAGATAGTCTCGCCCATCATTTTCACCACTGCCTATGACCAGTATGCTATACAAGCATTTAAATTCAATAGTATCGACTATTTGCTGAAGCCTATCGACTCGGATGAATTGGAAGCAGCTATACAAAAAGCGATAAAAAGAATATCCCCCTCATCTCCTATTACCACTGCCCCCAACCTGGAACAGCTATTGGAATACCTGGGTGGGGCTATTTCCACCCCTCATTATCGGGAAAGATTTCTGGTATCCCGCAGAGACGAATATATCACTATCGAAGTCCAAAACGTCTGTTTCATTCACTCTCAACAGAACATAACCCGTCTTTATCTGACGGATGGTACCTCTGCCACCATTCCTTCCACATTGGACCAATTGGAAAAGGAAATGAACCCTGCTTCTTTCTTCCGTGCAAACCGTCAGCATATGATACAGGTGGGACACATTAAGAAAGTCAGCAACTGGTTCAACTATAAATTAAAGGTAGAAATGAATGGGTATCCGCAGGAGGAAATTTTGATAAGCCGGGAGAAAGCTGCCACATTCAAGAAATGGCTGGACAAATAACGACTGACTAGCTCTATAATCAATGATTTGCTGGGGTGTCATACCCAAGCTCAGGACACCCTGCAAACACTGGCAGTACATAGTACAACAACACGCTACACAACTACAACCTATAAAAGTAATAATCCGGAATTATTCTATTAATGAAAAGTCCGAAAGACCACTAATCATAGTAATAAAATACCGGTACTTTTTTCTTTAATGCGGGGATGTATATTTCATCCTGCTTTATCAGATCATCCACGAAAGTAATATCAAAACCCGTTACTTTATTCTTGTATTTACCATCAGTCGCCAGAAATACAGAAAAAGAATTCCGGGTTACTCCGCGAGTCACCGCCACATGAAGAGTTTCTACTTTTGTATCGGCTTCGTTATAGATATATTTCTTGCTTGTGGGATATTCATCTATCTGAGACGGTTCTTTATAAATCCTTTCTACATCTTCCAATGTTGATTTTCCACTTTCAATATTTCCGGGCAGTGCAAAACTTATAAATTCCTTATCCTCATACGCAATATCCGATCTCAAGGAAAAAATAATGCTTTCACGAATCGTCAAGCCCTCCTCTGTGGGATTGATAAAAATAGCATCTATTTTTTGCCCTTTCTGATTGACAAGAGTGACTTCCATATACCCGCCCATTGTGACTTGTTGTATTCCAGCATCTTTATATTCGAGGTTCCAGCCCGCCTTTTCCATGTCTGCAAGAGTACATGGCAAAAAGACTTCATGATTGTCTATCATCAACTTGAATGTCTCCACCGATGTCTCCTCGTTTTTCTTCTGGGCGTGGGTACAACTACTAAATCCCCAATATAGCAGGCTCATTATCAAATATATCTTTAGTTTCATAATCCTATGTTCTGATGTGTGCTGACAAAGATTTGCCAATGAAATATGTCGTTCAAAATACTTATTATGCACGCTCAGCATATAAATCCACATTTATATACCATTCGCCGTCGTCTTTTACAGTTACATTCTGCCAATGGAATTTACGCTCCTCAATTTTAACGAAAACCCATTTCTTTCTTTTATCGTCCATATTCGTAAGAACGATCATATCATCCTGCTTCCTTGCTTCAAGTCGCATAATTTTCCCTGTATAACAGTAGACAATATCCCAAGCATGTGTATCCGGATTGTAGATACGAAGTGTTGTTCCGTACTCAGTGAGAAGATGAGGGGTTTCATTTTTTATATCCCGCGAAGGCAAAATAATAACATCTTGTACTGCCATACCTTCAAGAACTCATGAAAAATGCCATTCTCCTTTAGTAGAACAGGACATGTTGTGGTCAATATAATCGAAATTCCAGCTACCAATCAGTTTCCCGAAATAATTAAATTCTTCGGGCAGTTCCACACTCTTGCCATTACTTGTCAACGCATCTACAAATGACAACACAATTTGCTTATTTTCCATATTAATAATATGAATTGATTTTAAAGCTCTACAGAAAAGACATTAGCAAAAAATATACTTTTTCCATGATAGACTGTCTTTATTGTTACTTTCCTCAAAAGTACTTCTGATATAACATTCTACCAAACAAAATGACTGTTTTCTTACCGTCATTTTACACATGTGGGGAAACTTAAATAAAACAAAAAAGCTAAGTAGTTGATTACTCAATACTTAGCTTTCTTTTCTGTACCCAGACCCGGGGTCGAACCGGGATGGAAGTGAATCCACTGGTGTTTGAGACCAGCGCGTCTACCGATTCCGCCATCTGGGCGCATACTTGATTTCTCAATTGCGGTGCAAAGATACGACATTATTTTGAATCCACAATAGTTTGGCAAAAAAAAGGAGAAAAAAATAATAAAACATATCTTAAACACTTCTCTATTCAGAGAATAAACCGTACATTAGCAGAAACTTTAAAATAGAGTCACTATCATGACAAACCAGGATAATTATTGCGTGATTATGGGTGGCGGCATTGGAAGCCGCTTCTGGCCGTTTAGCCGCAAAACATTGCCCAAACAATTCTTAGATTTCTTCGGAACGGGTCGTTCACTTTTACAGCAGACTTTTGACCGGTTCCAAAAGGTTATTCCAACAGAAAACATTTTCATCGTTACCAATGCAATGTATGCAGACTTAGTGAAAGAACAATTGCTTGAAGTGAGCGAAAACCAAATTCTGCTGGAACCTGCAAGACGAAACACTGCTCCATGTATAGCATGGGCTTCTTACCACATCCGGGCACTGAATCCAAACGCCAATATCGTAGTTGCACCTTCAGACCATTTAATTTTAAAAGAGGATGAGTTTCTTGCCGCTATCGAAAAAGGACTTGATTTTGTTTCACGCTCTGAAAAACTACTAACATTAGGTATTAAACCCAATCGTCCGGAAACAGGATATGGATATATACAAATAGATGAACCCGCAGGAGGAAACTTCTACAAAGTAAAAACATTCACTGAAAAACCTGAATTGGAATTAGCTAAAGTATTCGTAGAAAGCGGAGAATTTTACTGGAATTCCGGCCTGTTTATGTGGAATGTAAACACAATCATCAAAGCAAGTGAAGACTTGTTGCCTGAATTAGCTTCCAAACTGGCACCGGGAAAAGATATTTATGCCACCGATAAGGAAAAAGCATTTATTGAAGAAAATTTCCCCGCATGTCCTAATGTATCCATCGACTTCGGTATTATGGAAAAAGCGGATAACGTGTATGTATCGTTAGGAGATTTTGGCTGGTCTGACCTTGGAACCTGGGGATCACTTTATGACTTATCGGAAAGAGACCCGGAAGGCAATGTCACTCTGAAATGCCACTCGCTTATTTATAATAGTAAAGATAATATGGTAGTACTTCCCAAAGGAAAACTGGCCGTAATCGATGGATTGGAAGGATTTCTAATAGCAGAATCCGACAATGTTCTTTTAATCTGCCGCAAAGATGAAGAACATGCCATCCGTAAATATGTGAATGACGCCCAAATGCAACTGGGTGACGATTTCATTTAGCAGCGCAACACTTAGCTGCTATAACAAAAGCCGGATAAGACAATAATATAAATAATGAACGGTGAACTCTCTGCAAACAATCATGCAGTTCGTTCACCGTTCATCGTTTATTATATCGAAAAACTTTGTGTGTCCTTAAACAATCACAGGCCTTAGATAATTTCTATTCCCTGCTCTTTACAAAGCTGTAATCCCAGATCCTTCAATCTGAACTTCTGAATCTTTCCACTACCTGTCATCGGGAATTCATTCACAAAGAAGATATATTTCGGAATCTTATAACGGGATATCTTATTTCTACAAAAATCACGAACATCAGCTTCCTGCATTTTCACACCTTCCTGCAAGATAATAAATGCTCCGACTGCCTCACCGTATTTCTTAGAAGGAATACCTGCCACCTGAACATCTTTCACTCCATCAAGTTTATAAAGAAACTCCTCTATTTCGCGCGGATAAATATTCTCGCCACCCCGGATTATCATATCCTTGATACGTCCGGTAATTCGGTAATTTCCATCTTCATCCTTGATACCCAAATCACCGGAATGCAAGAAATTGTTTTCATCAAGCACTTCTGCTGTTGCTTCCGGATTTTTATAATATCCTTTCATGGTGTTATATCCACGGTTGCACATCTCACCTTGTACGCCAACCGGACATTCTTCACCAGTTTCCGGGTCGATCACTTTTACTTCCGTAAATTCAAAATCACGTCCTACCGTATTACAACGTACATCAAACGGATCATCAATACGAGAAGCTGTCATACCCGGTGCAGTCTCTGTCAGTCCATACACACTGGTCACCTTCATATACATTTTCTCTTCCACCTGCTTCATCAGTTCAACAGGACATAGAGAACCTGCCATAATACCTGTACGAAGACAAGACATATCAAAGAGATCAAACATCGGATGATGCAACTCGGCAATAAACATAGTCGGTACTCCATAAAGAGCCGTGCAACGTTCTTTATGAATGGAAGCCAATACAATCAGCGGATCGAAACGTTCCACCATTACTTGCGTACAACCATGAGTCAGACAGTTCATGGTGGCCAACACCACTCCGAAACAATGGAATAACGGAACACAGCAGCAAAGTTTATCATCCGCCGTGAACTTCATGTGTTCACCAGTCAGAAATCCATTATTGGCAATATTATAATGTGTCAGCATTACTCCCTTCGGAAAACCGGTAGTTCCCGATGTATATTGCATATTCACCACATCGTGACAATCCACCTTGCTTTTGAGTTCTCTCAAACAGTCGTCTTCCACATTATTTCCCAATAACAGAATCTCCGCTGTATTATACATACCACGATGTTTCTCCTGCCCTACATACACTACATTTCTCATGTACGGAAAACGTTCACTCTTCAAATGCCCGCGTTCACAGGTTTTCAATTCGGGAAGCATTGTATAGGTCATCTGCACAAAGTCACTGTCCTTCTCGCCATTCACGATACAAAGCGTATGCATATCCGAGTTCTGGCAAAGATACTCCAACTCCGATTGTTTATAGTTTGTATTTACAGTAACATATACCGCACCGATCTTCGCACAAGCATACAACAATGTCAACCAATCGGGAACATTAGCCGCCCAGATACCCACATGGGTACCACGTTCCACACCAATGGCGATAAGCCCTTTCGCCATATCATCCACACGACGGTTCAACTGACTCCAGGTAAAACGGAGATTGCGGTCGGAATAAACGATATATTCCTTATCGGGAGTCTCTTCAGCCCAGTGCTCGAGCCACTGCCCCAAAGTACGATCAAATAATTGCATGTAATTATACTTAAGTCTTGGTTCCTACTATTTCATTAAATTGGCGTGTAAACTACTGCCAGGATTTTTGCAGCCTGCCCCTCGTAAGCATGTACATGATGAGGAACAATGGAATCATAATAAATGCTATCACCCTCTTCCAGCAAATAGGTATTCTTGCCGTAGCTGATTTCCATGATACCTTCCATAACCATGATAAATTCTTCCCCTTCATGAGAAGAAAGCACGAAGTCGGTATCTTCCGTTGGCATCACATCGATAATAAACGGTTCCATGTGACGATCCGCCTTTGACTTGGACAACGAGTGATATTCCATGTGTTTGCGAGAATGAATCGCGTTATTGGAGAAACTAATCGCATCTTTGGCTTCTTTCTTACGACAAACCACCGGTCCGACTTCATCCTGATCGTCAAGGAAAGTCCCCAGACGTACTCCCAACACACGCGCAATTTTAATTAGCGGTGCAAGAGAAGGTATATCAATGTTATTTTCAATACGTTCAACCTGTTCGATAGCCAAACCCGAACGTTGTGCCAACTCTTCTATGCTTATTGATTTATCTTCGCGGAGGGCTTTAATTTTTTCGCCAACAATCTTACTTGTATCCATTTTGAAAGCATTTTAGTTATCAAAGGTGATAAATTATAATAATTAAGCTGCAAAAATAGCAAAATCTTTAGATGAACACAATTATAACCGAAGAAAATACGACTATCAGGAAGAAAAAGAAGAAACTAAAAAAGCCGCTCCTCTATAATGAGGAACGGCTCTTAATCTTTTCGCGACAAGTAGATTACTTACGCAAACCGAGCTCTTTAACAATAGCACGATATCTTTCGATATCTCTTGCTTTCAGGTAATCGAGCAAGCGACGACGCTTACCTACCAACATTGTTAACGCTCTTTCAGTACTATAATCTTTTCTGTTGAGCTTCATGTGCTCAGTCAGGTGAGAAATACGGTAGGAAAACAAAGCCACCTGGGCCTCAGCTGAGCCGGTATCAGTGTTAGACTTTCCGTACTTTCCGAAGATTTCTTGCTTTTTAGCAGCGTCTAAATACATAATTCTTAGAATTTTAATTGATAAATTATTCTTTTGAGCGTGCAAAGATAGGCATTATCTTTATATCACACAACGATTTACAAGAAAAAATTGCTATCATTGCATATATTTCTAATCCTATTTTCGTACCTTTGCAGCCAAATAATAGGTATTATATGCAAAATATTCGAAACATTGCAATCATTGCCCATGTTGACCATGGGAAAACAACGCTGGTTGACAAGATGCTATTGGCCGGAAATTTATTCCGCAGCAACCAAAATAGTGGTGAACTTATCCTGGATAACAACGATTTGGAACGTGAACGTGGTATAACGATTCTCTCCAAAAACGTATCCATCAATTACAACGGTACAAAAATTAATATTATTGATACTCCGGGACACAGCGACTTCGGTGGTGAGGTAGAACGTGTATTGAATATGGCCGACGGTTGTATTCTGTTGGTAGACGCCTTCGAAGGTCCGATGCCCCAGACTCGGTTCGTACTGCAAAAAGCGCTGGAAATCGGTTTGAAACCTATCGTGGTAGTTAATAAGGTAGATAAGCCTAACTGCCGTCCGGAAGAAGTTTACGAAATGGTTTTCGATTTGATGTTCAGCCTGAACGCAACGGAAGACCAACTGGACTTCCCCGTAATCTATGGTTCCGCCAAAAACAACTGGATGAGCACCGACTGGAAGCAACAGACTGACAGTATTACTCCGCTACTGGATTGTATCATCGAAAATATTCCGGCACCTAAACAACTGGAGGGTACGCCCCAGATGTTGATTACTTCTCTGGATTATTCTTCTTATACCGGTCGTATCGCCGTAGGTCGCGTACATCGCGGTACATTAAAAGAAGGTATGAATATAACGCTTGCGAAACGCAACGGCGATATGTTCAAGAGCAAAATCAAAGAACTCCATGTTTTCGAAGGTTTAGGCCGCGTGAAAACAAACGAAGTTTCTTCCGGTGACATCTGCGCACTGGTAGGTATCGACGGATTCGAGATTGGAGATACAGTTTGTGATTTCGAAAATCCGGAAGCATTGCCGCCAATCGCTATTGATGAGCCGACCATGAGTATGTTGTTTGCGATCAACGATTCTCCTTTCTTCGGCAAGGATGGTAAGTTTGTGACTTCACGCCACATCCATGACCGCCTGATGAAAGAACTCGATAAGAACCTGGCTCTCCGTGTAAGGAAGAGTGAAGAAGACGGTAAATGGATTGTTTCCGGCCGTGGTGTACTCCACCTTTCTGTATTGATCGAAACGATGCGTCGTGAGGGATACGAATTACAGGTAGGTCAGCCGCAGGTTATCTTCAAAGAAATCGACGGTGTGAAATGCGAGCCGATTGAAGAGCTGACCATCAATGTTCCGGAAGAATACTCCAGCAAGATTATTGATATGGTTACCCGTCGTAAAGGCGAGATGGTGAAGATGGAAAACACCGGCGAACGTATCAATCTCGAATTCGATATGCCTTCACGTGGTATCATCGGATTGCGTACCAATGTACTGACTGCTTCTGCCGGCGAAGCCATCATGGCACACCGCTTCAAAGAATATCAACCGCACAAAGGAGAAATCGAACGTCGTACGAACGGTTCTATGATTGCTATGGAAAGTGGAACTGCTTTTGCTTATGCCATCGACAAATTGCAGGATCGCGGTAAGTTCTTTATCTTCCCGCAGGATGATGTTTATGCAGGACAAGTAGTAGGTGAGCATTCTCACGACAACGACTTGGTTATCAATGTTACCAAATCGAAGAAGTTGACGAATATGCGTGCTTCCGGTTCGGATGATAAAGTACGTCTGATTCCACCTATCCAGTTCTCACTTGAAGAAGCACTGGAATATATTAAGGAAGACGAATATGTAGAAGTTACTCCTAAAGCAATGCGTATGCGTAAAGTGATTTTGGACGAAATCGAACGCAAACGTGCAAACAAGAACTAACCATTCTTTCATAATATTATAAAAGAGAATCCCGGTAAAACGCAATGTTTAACCGGGGTTCTCTTTTTCCTATAAATATTACTAATACAGCAGCAATCCTACCACGCCCGCCAGACAAATCAACAGAATAGGATGAAGATTCCATTTCCATGTAACCAAAAAGGCGGCTGCGAAAATACCGATACTTTTATAGTCTATAAAATTCTCTCTATTCATCATAAGCAATGCAGCCGAAGCAATCAGGGCGACCGACATAGGAAGCAGTCCGGACATAGCCGCTTTAATATACTTATTATCCTTACACTTCGCAAAGAAATAAGAAATGAGCAACACCAAAATAAAAGAAGGCAAACAAACGGCTACAGTGGCCAACACAGCTCCCCAAACACTTTGTGTTACCGCATAACCTACGTAAGTAGCACTATTTATACCAATCGGTCCCGGAGTCATCTGCGAAATTGCGACCACATCCGTAAACTGTTGAGGAGTCAGCCAATGATGGAGATCCACTATTTCATGTTGAATCAGGGAAAGCATCGCATATCCACCCCCAAAACCGAACATACCTATTTTAAGATACACCCAAAGTAATTGCCAATATATCATACCTGTTTATTCGCTATTTTTTCTTTCAACCATAATGTATATACCAATCCCCCTATAATTCCGGCCAACACAATATAAATAGGTGATAAGCCGAACTGCCAGATCAACACGGTGGCTATGGCAGGAGCAACCAATTGCAAATACTTCAGTTTCAAAGCTCTAACAGCAGAAATGCAAGGAAACAGAATCAATGCTACCACGGCAGGACGTATTCCATTAAAGATACGAATCATCACTTCATTATCCTGAAACTGTGCAAAAAACATGGCTATCAGCATCATGATAACGAAAGAGGGAAGAATCGTAGCCAATGCACACACCAGGCTACCACCCACCTTATGCAACTTATACCCTACGAAAATGGAAATATTCACCGCAAACACACCCGGAAGCGACTGCGTCAAAGCAAACATCTCCATAAATTCTTCCTTATTCATCCATTGCTTGTTAACAATCTCCCGTTCAATCAACGGAATCATGGCATAACCGCCACCAATAGTAAACATCCCAATCTTCGCAAATGTCACGAATAATTTTAAATACTCCAGTACCATCCTTTCTTTCTAATTTTCCGATATTTTGTGTTTAATTTTTAATGAGCCCTTTGGCTGCATCATATCCAATCTGATAACTGCGTCCTTTCACTGTTTTAAAGGAGATAGTCTGATCCGCATACTTTATGACACAGTTGCCTCCTGCATTAGAGCGTACAACAGCTTCTTTCAACTGATGATTCTCCCAGATTATATCCACCTCAAAATTTCCTTTCGCGCAGATACCACTGATAGAACCGTCTTTCCACGCATCCGGCAAAGCCGGTAATAATTGAATAAAACCCATGTGACTTTGGAGCAGCATTTCGGTAATTCCCGCTGTCCCGCCAAAGTTTCCATCAATTTGGAAAGGCGGATGCGTATCCCACAAATTATCCATGGTTCCGTTCTTCAATAAATTGCCGAATAAAGTATAAGCATGATTACCATCCTGCAAACGCGCCCACTGATTCAACTTCCAACCCATACTCCAACCGGTAGCACCATCACCACGATGCACCAATACCACTTTAGCAGCTTTCGCCAGTTCGGGAGTAGTGACCGGAGAAACAGTATGTCCCGGATGCAGGCCGAACAAATGATTCACATGACGATGTTCATCTTTCGGATCATCAATATCCACCGACCATTCCATCAACTGACCATAACGACCTATTTGATAGGGAACGAGATTGGTAAGCACATGCTCCCATTGCTTACGTTCTTTCTTATCTACACCCAACACTTTGCTTGCTTCAATCGCATCCATCAGAATTTCACGCACTACGGCATGCACAAAAGTAGCTCCCTGATCGATAGGACCATGCTCGGGCGAAGTGGACGGAGCAGCCGTATAGGTTCCATCCGGCTTATGCCACAGGTAATCGACAGCAAAATCCGCACTACTCTTAATTAGTTCATAGCCGGTTTCTTTCAGAAATTTCAAGTCTCTTGTATAGTCGTAATACTCCCATATATGAGTAGCCAGCCAGGGACCTGCCATCGGATTGAAGTTCCACGACATATCTTGACTTTCCAACGGAGTGGTAAAGCCGAAAATATTGCCGGAGATAGATGCCGTCCATCCTCTTGCTCCGAAATAAGCTTGTGCAGTCTTCTCCCCCGGTTTCACCAGTGTACGGATAAAATCAATCAACGGAAGCACGCACTCATTCAAGTTGGTAGAACAAGCAGGCCAATAATTCATCTGGATATTGATGTTATTATGATAATCCACACGCCACGGTCCATCGACATTATTGTGCCAAATCCCCTGTAGATTAGCAGGCATATTGCCCGGACGGGAACTGGCAATCAGAAGATAACGTCCAAATTGATAATACAACTCTTCCAGATAATAATCCGGCTGTCCTTTCCGATAATTTTTCAGACGTTGGGAAGTAGGTAGGTTCACTCCTTTCACCGCTGGATTCAGATTCAGCCGAACCCGGTTGAACAGAGTAGCATAATCATTATAATGTTGATTGAATAAAGCTGTATATCCCTGCGCCACTGCATTATTCATCCACTGCTTTGTCGTTTCTTCGGGGTTAACGCCTATATATGTTTTCGGATCTTTGAAATCCGGATCAAAGTTAATCTTATAGTCAGTGTCCGCTGTGATATAAAATACAACTTCGTCTGCATCCTTCACCGTCAACTTTCCATCTGCATTACACAGTGTTCCTCCTTTTGTTTCTGCCTGGATGCGCACAACATACTTCATTCCATTATTATCCAAAGAAGCTGTGTAAACCAGTCCTTTATTTCCATCAGAAACCATGCTGCCGGTAGACAGGGGATTAGGCGCATAACTGAAAACCAGATTTTGTTTCCCCGATTGATCCGCGCTGAAACGTACCACCATTACATTGGCAGGGTAAGAGATAAAAAAGTTGCGTTGATAAGCCACACGATCCTTTTTGAATTGTACGACTGCCATAGCCGAATCCAAAGAAAGAATGCGCTTATAATCGCTCATTCCTATCATATTCAGTCCGGTTTCTACATAAAACTCTCCCATTGTAGTAAAGCTACCAAAACGGAAAGGATTTTCTCCGTCAGCTTCATACGAAACTTCACTATTGAAGTTCTGTCGCGTCAGCATTTCAGCCTTTTTCTGATCTCCCTCTGTAAATGCTTTGCGTATTTCATCTAAAAGATGGGCCGATTGTTTATTGACATTCCAATAATAGTCCGCACCTTTCGCTGTGTTCGGACCACCGCGCCAAAGCGTTTTTTCATTGAAAGTGATACGTTCGGCTTCCACCGATCCCATAATATTTGCGCCGAGGCTACCGTTACCAATAGGCAATGACTGTGACTCCCAACTGGCATCCAGATTATGTCCGCTTCCTGCTGTTATCGGTTTATTTTCACCTTTCCACAAATCCGGTCTTCCGCCATACCAGGCGGCATATCCCTGCAAAGTATTGGGAGTATCAAACCAGATGGAAAGCCCTTGAGTATAATCTGTTTCTCCCGCATAAAGCCCGGAGGTAAGGAATAGGGAACTGATAAGAAAGGAATAAAGTTTCTTCATGGCTGTTGCATTATTATTCAAGATTAGTCGCTTATATAGTCCGTACAAAAGTAATTAAAATATGTCTCTAATAAAAATAAAGTAGAATCTTAATCCTCTTATAATGAGGTAAAACTATATCAAACCACCCAACAGCTTTTTCACGACCCAATACCCGACTCTGGCCTCTGAAATCCCCGGCAACAACCGATGAGGACAGACAAACGCATCATCAATAATTTCTGCTTCCATATAATAAAAGCAACAGGAAGAATCCTTTTCAAAGGCTTTCGCATATTCCAGAATATGAGTCGATATCAAAAAATGGCAATGAGAGAAGCCCTTCAATAATTCATTGACGGCAACGGAGGCTTCAAACGCATCTTTAGCGTTCGTCCCGCGAAACATCTCATCCAATACCACCAAACAGCGTTTTCCGGTCACGGCTTTTTGCATCACTTCTTTAATACGGAGCACTTCCGCCATAAAATGACTTCGTCCGTCCCGCAAAGAATCCGGCAGATTGATCGAGGTATAAATCCCTTCGTAAAGAGGACAAATCATTGATTTCACAGGAACAGGCAAACCGCAATGTGCCAACCAGACAGCCAAGGTCAATGCCTTTAAAGTTGTTGACTTCCCCGCCATATTAGAGCCTGTAAAAATGCATATATTTCCCCGGGACATCTGCCAACTGTTTGGCTGCGCATCTTTCACAAAGGATGAACGACTCCCTCCACCAAGAAGTCCATTGTCGGTACCATTACCGGCATACAACAGAAGTTCTTCTCTTTTGCCACCCGGTGAGCTGTACGGCAAACATCAAGTAGATATATAACAGCCAGAAGTTCCTTCAAAGATAACAACCGAGTACACCGGAATAGATAATCGAATTTGTCTATGACAAAGTTAGACAGTCGTTTTTCCTCATCAGAGGTCTGCTCCAATACTTCCTCCAATTCACTTCCATGGAGAATATTATCAATCATAGCAGCAGATTCTTTCATGAGTTGCGGGGCGTCCTGTGGTAGTTCTGTCGCCCATTCCTTCAGACAATGCAAGAGATGAACCACTAATTTCACCCCTCTGCAGATCACATAACGGGTCGAATCATATCGCACCAGACGGTCGATAACAGTAGCACATGAAAGTAAAATATGAGCTTCCCGTATCTGGTCACGATAAGCCAGGTAATACTCAATAAAATCCAGCTCTTCTTCATTCAAAAGAAGTTCGGGCAAAGCATCCCAGACAATAGCCTCCTGTCTTTTACGGATTTCCTCCAAATCACTTAATGGATACATAATCCAGTTTAACATCAGCGCTTTTCCTTCTTTTGTCTCTGTTTTGGAAAACAAAGAGAAAAGAAATTGCTCATTACTAGCAGTCTCTGTAATGCTTAGATCCGCATAAGTCTGTTTGTCAGTAGCTAGATATACCATAACCGCCTTTAAAGGTTAGTACTCCTGTTTTGGCAAATATAGGGAAAAGTTTTAAACAAACAGCATTTATTCTCATAGAAAGGCACAGGCATAAACAAAAAAAAGGCGGTTCGAAATCGAACCGCCTTCCATATTATATCTGATTCTCCAATTAGAGTTTCGGACCAGCAGCAACCAAAGCCTTACCAGCTTCGTTACCTGTAAATTTAGCGAAGTTCTTGATGAAACGTCCAGCCAAATCTTTTGCTTTTTCTTCCCATTGGCAAGCACATTCGTAAGTGTCGCGTGGGTCAAGGATCTTCGGATCAACACCCGGAAGTTCTGTAGGAACAACGAAGTCGAAGTAAGGCATAACCTTAGTAGGAGCTTTGTCGATAGAACCGTCAAGGATAGCGTCGATGATACCACGAGTATCTTTGATAGAGATACGTTTGCCAGAGCCGTTCCAACCTGTGTTCACCAAGTATGCTTTAGCACCAGCTTTCTTCATCTTCTTAACCAATTCTTCACCATATTTAGTTGGGTGCAATGACAAGAAAGCAGCACCGAAACAAGCAGAGAATGTCGGAGTCGGTTCAGTGATACCACGTTCTGTACCAGCCAATTTAGCTGTAAAACCAGAAAGGAAGTAGTACTGAGTTTGTTCCGGGTTCAGGATAGATACTGGAGGCAATACACCGAATGCGTCAGCTGACAAGAAGATAACTTGTTTAGCGTGAGGACCTTTAGACACCGGTTTAACGATGTTTTCGATGTGATAGATAGGATAAGAAACACGAGTGTTTTCAGTTACTGACTTGTCAGCGAAGTTGATTTCGCCTTCAGCGTTAACTGTACAGTTTTCCAACAGTGCATCGCGTTTGATAGCATTCCAGATGTCTGGTTCGCTTTCTTTATCCAAGTTGATAACTTTAGCGTAGCAACCACCTTCGAAGTTGAATACACCTTCGTCATCCCATCCGTGTTCGTCATCACCGATCAACAGACGTTTCGGGTCAGTAGACAAAGTAGTCTTACCTGTACCAGACAGACCGAAGAAGATAGCAGAGCTCTTACCTTCTTTGTCAGTGTTAGCAGAGCAGTGCATAGAAGCCATGCCGTTCAAAGGCAACAAGTAGTTCATGTAAGAGAACATGCCTTTCTTCATTTCACCACCATACCAAGTATTCAGGATAACCTGGATCTTTTCAGTCAAGTTGAATACAACTGCAGTTTCTGAGTTCAAGCCCAGTTCTTTGTAGTTTTCAACCTTAGCTTTAGAAGCGTTCATGATAACGAAATCAGGTTCACCGAAGTTAGCCAATTCTTCAGCTGTCGGACGGATGAACATGTTTGTTACGAAGTGAGCTTGCCATGCAACTTCCATGATGAAGCGCAATTTCAAGCGAGAGTTTTCGTTAGCACCACAGAAAGCATCAACAACGAACAGTCTCTTGTTAGACAATTCTTTAGTTGCCAATTCTTTAACTGCTTTCCAACATTTTGCGTCAACTGGTTTGTTGTCGTTTTTGTATTCTTCAGAAGTCCACCATACTGTATTTTCGCTGGTTTCATCTTTTACGAAGAATTTATCTTTAGGAGAACGTCCTGTATAAACGCCAGTCATTACGTTTACAGCGCCCATGTTAGTTACCTGGCCTTTTTCGAAACCTTCCAAACCTGGTTTTGTTTCTTCAGCGAACAAAACGTCATAAGACGGATTGTGCACAATCTCGGTCACACCTGTGATACCGTACTTGCTTAAATCTAAATTTGCCATTTTCTTTTGAATTAATTAAAATTGGTATTTTGTTTTCTATCTCTTTTCACCTTAACATGGGGAGCTTTGGAGAGCCCCTTGTAAATCCGGCTACAAAAGTAATACTTTCTTTGGAAAGGAAGAAGGTATTAGAGAAATTTTTCCCTAATTGAAACTCTTTTATAAATTCCTAACAATATCTGCAAACTGAATATTGCAATTTGAAAGATTATCGTTTACTTTGCAAGCCAGTATGTTATCAATACTATGAAAATGAGATTAAAATTTGATTAAAATATAATATGAAAGTAATTGATTTTGGCCAAACTAATTCGATTCTAAACCAGTACATATCCGAAATTAGAAATGTAGAAGTTCAGAACGACCGCCTGCGTTTCCGCCGTAACATTGAACGGATCGGAGAAATCATGGCTTACGAAATGAGTAAAGAGTTTAAATACTCGGTAAAGAATATCCAGACACCACTGGGAATTGCTCCGGTCAGTACGCCGGACAACAATTTAGTAATCAGCACTATTCTACGTGCAGGTCTGCCTTTCCACCAAGGTTTCCTTAGTTATTTCGACGGAGCGGAAAATGCATTTGTTTCTGCTTACCGCAAATATAAAGATACGCTGAAATTCGATATACATATAGAATATATCGCATCTCCCCGTATTGATGACAAGACATTGATTATCACCGATCCTATGTTAGCAACAGGAGGCAGTATGGAACTGAGTTACCAGGCAATGCTGACGAAAGGTCATCCCGCTGAAATTCACGTTGCTTCCATTATTGCCAGCCAAAAGGCCATTGACCATATAAAGAATGTATTTCCTGAAGACAAGACAACCATTTGGTGCGCTGCCATTGATCCGGAAATCAACGAACATTCTTATATTGTTCCGGGACTGGGTGATGCAGGCGATCTTGCTTATGGCGAAAAAGAATAAACGCTTAGAGATTCTTTCGATATTGCTGCGGTGACACTCCTACCTGTTTCTTAAAGAACGTACCGAAATAAGAAGCATTGGGAAAGCCGAAAGCATTTGAAATCTCTTGAATGTCTTGCTGCGTATTCTTTAACAACGAAATACTTTTGCGGATAATCGCCTTGAACACCAGTTCTTGCACGGTATATCCGCAAATGCTTTTAGAAACAGCGGAAAGATATTTAGGAGACAAACATAGTTTATCAGCGTAGAATGCGACACCCCGCTCTTGCATATAGTACTTTTCAATCAATTGGATGAGATGAATAAAGACTTCGTTTTTACGTCCTTCCACTTCCTGACCGTTACTAACAAGTTTCCGATTATAGATAGAACAAATCCGGTACGTCAATGCCAGTAAAAGCAATTTCTGTTCATAAAGTTTAAATGAATCCTCCTGCGGTTGCAAAGCACTGTCCAACAAAGACATATATTTCATAATCTCTTCTTCCTCACCGGTAGTCCACACACAAGAAGGGCTATCAGGCGTAAGCCGGGAATACATATACATAGAAACAACCAGGTTTCCCATAATGTCCCGTATAGGTTCTATCTGATAGACCAATATCTGTATTTCCAGATCTCCGGACTCTTCCAGCACCTGAAATTCACCATCTTCAGGAATAAACAAACTATCACCCGACTTAGCCAGGTGTATCTTCTGATTGAGCAAAAATTTGAAATAACCTTGCCGGCAAATAACCAGCCCCAACCCTTTCATTTGAAAGGGTCTTTTCAGCGAGGATGGAAAAGTCACAAATATTCCTCTCGAACTGCATATATTTTTCCCACTTAACAAATCACGGTCAAACTGTAATAAACGATTTTGTCCGGTATCCATAACACTGCACATATTAACAGATCATTATCAAAAACGACGCTAAGTTAGCAATTTTCGTTTAGGATAAGGAACAACAAGCACAAATATCATACAAATTAACCCACCGTAAATCGTCCATCCCGCCATTTCTTTAAGAGCAGAAAGCGTGGCCTGCACCTGAATACGTCCTTTGGTGGATATGGCAGCCATGTTACGGGCTTCCGTCTCGCTTTTTCCCTGATACTTCATCCCCTGTACCGTGCCAAGAAAAGAGGTGGAAGCATCCGGATTAAGCAAGTCTACATTTTGAGCATAACGGGTAACATAATGTTGCTGCCGCTCCTGCAAAACGTTTGTATAAATCGCTCCGCCAACACTCGGTCCGACAACCATACGCACTGTGAGCATGATACAAATCCATGTGGAAAGATATTTAAAAGGCATACGCTGATTGGCATAAGCGGCTGTCAACGCATACAGAATCATCATACCCGTAGCACGGATAATGACCGCATACTTCAAGCGTTCAAAAACTCCAGCTGTCTGCACCTCGAAATACATAAAAACAGCCGATAAAGAAAGGAAAAAAAATCCCATCGCAAACAAATACTTAAAATGCAATCCTTTCCCCCCTAGCACCATGGCAACCACAGCCCCAATGACATAACCTACCATACACCAATTACCCAACGAGGCATTCTGTAGATTATCGAGATGCATACCCACTCCTGCAAATACATTGACAAACATTGCACTGGAGTTTACCACCATCAACAACAGATAAAGTAATGCTCCCATGCGTATGGTACGCAGTTTAAATGCCTCCAACAAAACATAGGGCGATCGACGGGTGGCATCCATATAAAGAAAGATTCCCGCAAAGAGGATACCGATAACAGTGGTCCAACGAATAGATTCGTCATCATACCAATCGAGAACTTTTCCATACACTAACACATAAGTGAAACAGGTCAATGAAATGCAGAATGCAGTAACATTGCCGAACTTACGGAAATTAATAGGAAAGTGCCCGGGAAACTTATAATTGGGCATGGTAGTTAATAAAATCAAGATAGAAACCAGGAGAACACCCATCATAAAATAATATACATACTTCCATTCATATTCAAAAGACAACCAAGCAGTCAATGCCGTGCCCAACTGCCCCAAAATCATAAAAAACAGGTAAACAGCAGGCTGGCTCACACATCTCTCTATGTCCAGTTTATTCCAACCGGCAGCATCTTTTGGTTCCAATCCCGGAGTAATGTTGCGGGTAGCTTCCATTCCACCTGCATACCAAATGAGCGTAAACAGATTGACCATCATCAATACCATACGCAGAAAACCTGTCAGAAGACTGCAAAGCGCCAATAGAAAAATACTATCCGTCTTGGCACAGATATAGCTGAATATATACATGAGCGCAAACCCGACAATACACATCATCTTCTCCCTCCGTACACATACCAACTGATACAGAAAAGGAGCAAATGCAGCCATACCTATAGAGGTTACAAAATTAGCAAACTGGATATGCTCGGATATAATACCAAGCCCGCTCATCATTTCAGTACTGTTCACCGAATAGACCCCACCTACCGTAAGAATCGGCAGAAAGAAAAATAACAGAATGATAATACCCAGCGGTTTGGGCATCCAGCTATAGAAAGGATAATTTTTAGGATAAGAGGGCATCGGGTTCAATTAAAGATTATAAATTAAAAGTTAAAAGAGAGATATAGCGCAGGAAAAGATGACGGGGATTATTAGAGTTTGGCTTTCACCACTACCATCATGCCTGCCGCCAGCCGTTCATTATCTTCTTTAGATAAATCCGTGAAATCGATTCGTACGGGAATACGCTGCTGAATCTTCACAAAGTTACCAGCCGAATTATCCGTCGGCACCAACGAATATTTAGATCCGGTAGCTCCTGATATAGAAGTTACCTTTCCTTTAAATTCTTTATCACTGATGGCGTCTACCGTGACAGACACTTCCTGTCCGACGTGTAAATTCTCAATTTGTGTCTCCTTATAATTAGCAACAATCCATTTCTGGGTATCAGGAAGAATATACGTAATGGTTTGCCCTGCCGAAATAAACTGCCCTTCTTCTAACGAACGACGACCGAGTTTTCCGTCACAGGGAGCTACCACCACTGTGTAAGACAGATTCAAGCGAGCCATTTCAAGTGCAGCTGTTGCTCTCTGAATCGCCGCTTCGGTACTCACACGACGGTAAGACACTTCATCCACACCAGAGAGCGCAGCTTTCTTTTGCCTCTTCGTAGCTTCCAGTTTTTTACGCGTAGCTTCATAATCCGTAACAATCTGCTCCAGTTGGATAGGAGTAGCCGCATTTCGTTTCACCAGATTCTCATACCGCTTCCGGTCTTTTTCCAGTTTCGACAACCGCACTTCAATCTCGGCAATAGACGCATCGTAAACGGACGCTGTAGTTTGCGTAGTATTAAGTGTTGCGTTAATGACCGTTGCACCGGCTTGTGCATCTTTCAACGCAGCTTCTGCTTCCATGACTCGGATTTTATATTCACGGTCGTCAAGCACGAGCAAAGTGTCTCCTTTATGTACCTCCTGATGTTCTGTAAAGTAAATCTTGCCAATGTAGCCCGAAGCACGCAAATTGATAGGCGACACATATTGTTCTATTTGCGCATCGTTACTCGTCTCCGTCTGACTATAATTCAGAAAAAGACAGATCACTTCAATCACTCCCCAGACGATTATAGCTACTCCGAGAAGGCTGACCGCAATTTGCCAGCGGCGAAGCTTTTTCATTTTCTTTGCTTTCTCCTGATGACTAATAGAAGGGATGTTATTCTCCATTGTTTCCATATTTATGATTGTTATTTACGATTATTTGAGTAATGATTCTATTTGTCCGGTCAGTTTAAGCAACATCAGGTTAGTCACCCGATAATTATAATGTGCACTGATATAGTTGTTTTGTGCTTCGCTCATTTGCATCTCGTCCTGCAACACTTCTGTCATAGAAGCGATACCCTCCCGATAACGGTCGGAGGTGACTGCATATACATCTTCGGCAAGCAAATAATTATCTTTCTGTTTCTTAAAATTACGCTGGTTGTTCATCAGGTCGTTCACGGCATTCAGATATTGAGTTTGTAGATTCTTACGGGCATCTTCCCATGCCAACTTACTGTTCTCTATATCAATCATTGCCTTTCTAATTTTATAGGTTTTATCCAGCCCGTCGAAAATAGGGATACGTAAAGTCAGCCCCACTCCATAAGAACGAAACCAGTGATTGGACGGACCGGAGTGAAACCAATGGTACCCTTTATCCGTATAAGCGGCATACCGCCAACTTCCTGTCAGGCTAAGAGAAGGGATATAGCCGTTAGTGATTATCCTCTTTTGCCGCTCCGCTAATTGTACATGCGATTGTGAAAGTTGAAGTTCATAGATATTTTCCGACAAGCCGGTCAAGGCTACCGTAGTAATACTATCTGTATTGACGGGCGTTAGTGCGATTTCTTTTTCCGCCGGATAATCCATAATATATTTCAGCATATTCAATTGCTGTTTCATCATTGCCTGCGCATTATCATATTGTACTTGCAGATTCTCTAAATTGATATTTACTCTTTTCAGGTCGACTTCCATAGACATTCCGTTATCGAAAAAAGCCTGTGTAATATCTCTCAACTCTTTCAGGCGGGTGATATTAGCTTTTATCAACATGATCTGCTCGGCTGTGACTTGCCCGAGATAATACATCTTACTGATTTGAAGGATAACATCTTCCCTAGCTTTTCCATAAGACAAGCGACTGATTTCTTCCATCACTTTAGCTATGGACATTGAAGTATAAAGAGTCTGATTGAAAAGGGGCATTTGCATTTCCAGTCCCGCATTAGCAGAATGTTGCAATGTCTCCGTTATATTATAAGGAACACCATAAGAGGACCCGTCAGTAACCGATACCGGGGGATCAAAATTATTATTGTAACCGGCTATTGCATTAATCTGCGGCAATAGTTTCGAACGGTTTTCAGATACACCATATTTATTTTTTTGTATTTCTTTGCGCTTCCCTTCTAACAACAAGTTATTATCAATACCAATACGGAGACAATCCTCTAATGTCAGAACCTCCGCTTCCTGTGCTTTTCCATTTAGCACAAACAAGAAGAAAAAGGAAAAAGTGAATAGTAGTCTTTTCATAATATATGCTCTATTATTGGCTACAAATTTAGCAGCTTACAGCCTAACAAGACTATCCACAAACTATTTGTTTATATTCACATTTTCCTTTTTCAACGTATGTATGAGTATATCTCTCTTCATATATAAAAACTGAAATCCTCTTTCAACCTATCACCAGCATTATCAAACCCTTTATCCATAGTATTTTCAGAGCAGTGATAGGTTATCGGTAACCTATCACCTTATCTATCACCTATCACCATCTAAATTAAATAAGAGTTATGGCTAAAAAGAACGTCAACACGTTCTTAATTGTCTTTCCCGTATTGATACGACTTGTTTCAAGCCGTGGAACTATCAGTTTCAAGCGTTAGAAACTAAAGTTTCAAGGCGAGGAAACAAGAGTTTCACACTGATGAAACAAAAGTTTCACGCCGGAGAAACTGTAGTTTCAAATGAGGGAACGATATAGGGCTCCGTGTGTCCGTAGGACATTTGGAGCCTTTGTTGTACGCTCTCCTTATTATGGGTATTCATCTCTCTTTTCTCTTTTTCGTATAATCTAATATTTTTGTTCGTTCTTTGTTTTTCAGTGTTTTTTGTTCATCTTCCTAGCTTCCTCCAGTCTTGTTCTTCCTTCTTTTGCCGTTTTTTCTTTCGTTTCCGTTCACTATAAGCACTAGTAATCTTCCCCCGCCACCCATTAGATTTCAGAGGTATCCTTTAAATGCTTAAAATACAGATTCTTGAAGTTTTGCTTCGAACCTGTTTGGTGGTGCTCTTGTACGGGCAAATACCTCTACAGTCACCATCTGTGCCTTTCCACAATGCTTGCACAGATTATATTCTTCCCAATTCTGCTTGCACACCTCCGTCCATATCTTCTTTCCCCTCTTCATTGAAGAAGGCGTAACATCCATCTGTATCTGTATGTTTCTTAGTTTCTCCCTGTTACAGCCAGCCAGAAACCCATAATGGCGTATACGTACAAATCCATGCGGAAGGATATGCAGACTGTATTGATGCAGAAACTCTTCTCCTGTGAGCTCACGCTCTTTGTGCTTACCTGCCGCCCGGTAATCTTTGTAATCAAAGGTCACAGTCCTGTCCGTCACATTCTTAATCCGGTTGTTACTGATAGCTACCCGGTGTGAGTACCTCCCCAAGTATTCCAACACTTTGCCCGCTCCACAAAAAGGCGATTTACTGTAAACGATCCATTCCGTACGGAATAGCTTCTTTCTGATCTGTGGCGTGACATCCGCCTGTCTGGTGAGTGCCGCCATAAATTTAGCTCTGAACACCTTGCTCATAGCTTTGACCGGAAACAGGAACGGGCTCTCTTTACCGGATGAGGAAAGTTTCTTCCACATACCGTTATTGTCCAGTCCCCCACAGGGAACAATGCAATGCAAATGGGGGTGATAATGCAAATTACTTCCCCAGGTATGCAGTACGGATATCATTCCCCCCTGTACCCCTTTGTTGCGGGCAAAGGTGCTCAAAGTATCCCAAGCGGCACTGAACAGAGAGTTGTAGACAGTTCTCATGTTGCCCAATGATACCGGATCCAATGCATCGGGCAGAGTGAAAACCACATGAAAGTATTTTACCGGAAGCAGGTCTTCCTTGCGGGCTTGTATCCATAACTCACGTTCCACTCCCTGACATTTGGGGCAATGCCGGTTGCGGCAGCTGTTGTAGCTGACACGTATGGCACCACATTCAGGGCAGGCATCCACATGACCTCCCAGTTCAGCGGTACGGCATTGTTCCAGATGGCCAAAAACTTTGCGAACTTGTGGGCAGGGGGCATATTTCTCATAAAACAGAGCTTTAAAGCGGGAGATTATCTGCGCAACTTCAAACTTCGTTCTCATCCTTGTGGGGCTGATTCACTCCAGCTATTACCCTGTCAAGTGGACTAAAGGACTTTCCACCTTGCTCAAGCCGGCTTATATGAAGATAAGTCATGGTTGTAGTAATGTTCGTATGCCCCAAAAGATCCCGGATGCGTAGGAGGTTTTCACCAAACTCCAACAAATGAGTGGCGTAACTGTGACGCAGGGTATGCAAAGTACAGGGTTTACGGATACCGGCAAGCAATACGGCTTCACGAAACAAAGTGCGGATGACTTCCTCGCTAATTGGATGCCCCGGTGTGCTGTTAAAGAGATAGAACTTGGGCTGATATCTGGAAAAGTATGCGCGCAAATCCAACAGGGTTTGCGCCGATAAAGGAACATACCGGTCCTTTTTTCCTTTGCCCTGATAAATCAACACTTGCATGCGACGGCTGTCAATATGGGAGATTTGCATATGACGAAGTTCGCTTACCCGAAGACCGCACGAGTAAATAAGAGAAAAAATAGCTCGCGAACGAAGACCCTCACAACTAGAGAGAAACAGAAGAATCTCCTCGCACGAAAAAACGACAGGGAGCTTCTTGGACTTGCGGATACGCGGAAGAGAAAAATGCCAGGCGGAAAGAGACATCATCTTGCGGTAGCAACGAAGGCTATAAATGGTGTGCTTGAACTTACTGATTTTACAGGAATTGCCAGAAGAAAGACAACTCAAGTAATCACGAACCTCCTCCTGACTCAAGTCTTCAGGAACTTTCTTGAAATGGAAACAAAGCGTAGCTAACTGGTGACAGTAACCGGTAATGGTACCCGAAGAATACTGTTGAACATGAAGTTCTTTACTAAACTTTTCGTACTTTTGCCTAAACTCTGGAATAGAGTCACAGGCACGCTCAATTATACTTGCCATAATGAAAATGTTTTTTTGTTGGAAAATTGATTGTTACTCCAAAGTACAACAAAAAAACGATCCCGCATGCAGAAAGCGAAACTTTAGCTATTACGTATGCGGGATTTAGTACAACTAACAGTTTCAGCGCTTGAAACTACTTTTCATCCAAGGGCATAGATAATATAAGGCCGCAGGAGAAAGTAGAGTCGAGCTTTTGATAGACAAATCTCCGCACTTAGTCGATTTTATTTTTATCTGTTCCGATATCTGCTTAGCTTTGAGTATTAAAACAAATAAAAGCATAAGAGAGATGAGAAAAAACATGAAATTGATAGGATTGGCAGTCTGCTTAACGTGTTGTGCAGGTTTTATAAATGCACAAGAAGCCAATGAGCCGCAAGAAAGGCAACAAGAAAAGCGTCTTCCGCGTGAGGTGTTGAATCCGGAAAAGGTAGCCACGCAGATGACAGACCAAATGAATAAGTTACTCCAGTTGACAGACAAACAATATAAAAAAATATACAAGCTAAACCTGAAAGAGCAGAAAGCGTTCTTCAAGGCTATGCAAAATTCGGATGACCAACGTCCGCCAATGGGAGAAGGTCCTGGAATGCGGGGAAGACGCCCACCAATGGGTGGAGGCCAACCGCCTATGATGGGAGAAGGTGGTTTTCCCGGCAGAATGGGTGGTGGACCGATGATGAACAAAGATAACAATTCTGCCGATTCACAAAAGAAAGTTGCAGAAGCCAAAGAAAAGAAGATAAAAAAGATTCTGACAAAAGAACAGTACGAAAAGTGGCAGGCTGAACAAAATGCCGCACGGAAAAAGGCTGCTCAAAGAAGAATGCACAAAGATAATCACTCTGGCGAAAAACCGGATTTTGAACAGAAAAATCTCTAAAACATCACACTTAATATATTTCTATGAACAGCGTTTGTTTTTCATAATTTTTTAGTGAATGCAAAGTAGCGGTTCTCTTCGTGAGGAAGAGAGCCGCCCTTATTTTATAACCTTACAATACACTATAAGGTTGATGCTATTACATTTTGCTTAAGGCTTCTTCGCTATCTTGCCCCGCTGCGTCCACGCAAGAAGCATAACTCCGATTAACAATAAAGCCAATGCTGCATAAGCAATACTTTCCGTGACGTGTATGCTTTGCGGATCAAACCACATCTCGATGGTATGTTCCCCTGCCGGCATATTTATCGCACGCAAGATATAGTCTGCACGGGCAATATCCACCGGCTGGCCATCGATAGTCGCCTGCCATCCCGGATAATATATTTCAGAGAAAACAACAACTCCGTCTTTAGGAGTGGAAGTCTTATAAACCAAACGATTTGGCTCGTAACTGGTTAACTGGATGGTAGATAGTGAATCTTTATATCCTTCTGTCACACCTTTCAGCTGTTCTTTAAACCTCACATCCACTACGGCTGTTTCCGTTGGAAGAATATCGTTCAAAGCATCTATTTCTTCATTTGCATTATTTACATACTGCACCTTATCTACGAACCATGCATTACCGTATGCATAAGGATTCATAACAGGAACAGCCTGCCCTTGCTCTCCGGCAGGGAAAATGAAGTATTTGGTATTCAGCATATTCAGTACACGGAATTTGGAAGCATCCACACTGTCCATCTGTCCACCGGCAGTGGCTACAGCCTGATAAGTTTCCTCCATTTCGGGCATAATGTGATGGTCTATCATTTCCTGATAGCGACGAAGCTTCGCTGCATGATAGCCGCCGACACTCTTATGCCAATATGCTGTATTGTTTTCGTTAAACGTATTACCGGGGAAACCGATGAAGTTCAGTACACGATAATTCGGAGTCGTATCCTGAAGAATAATCTCATCCGCCTGTGTCTTCACGAATGCTTCTGACTGTTTCGACTTCGGCACGAACTGTTCATCATTCAAATAGCGTTTATTGACACTCCACATATCTATCAGACACAAAAGCGCAATACCCGCCAGTGTAAAAGAGGCTTTCAACTTTCGGAGTTGATACAAGAATAAGAACAGGCAACCGATCACTATAATAAAGAAGCTGCGCCATGCATCCGAAGCAATAATGGCTTCGCGCATTTCAGTCAGATTAGCCACAAACGGAGCCAAATGTTCGGCAGGAAGTGCTTGTTTCAAAGCAGTCATCTCCTGTGTCGTTATAAAGCTGGAGAAGAAAACGCCCGGTGCGACAGCTAAAATGAGTGCAACACCGGCAGTCAGTACCAACGCAGCAATCACTCCTCTGCAGTTCTTTTCCTGTTTCAGCATATCCGGTTTACTCAAAATCTCTTTCAAGGCAAAAATCGCCAACAAAGGTATTGTAAATTCAGCTATTACCAGAATAGAAGATACAGCGCGGAACTTATTATACATCGGGACATAATCGATAAAGAAGTCCGTCAGTCCCATGAAATTCTTTCCCCATGAAAGCAGAATCGAGAAGATAGTAGCTCCCAGCAGCGCCCATTTAAGAGGCCCTTTCACAATAAAGCACCCCAATACAAAGAGGAACATCACAAATGCACCCACATATACCGGACCGGCTGTCCACGGCTGCTCACCGAAATATTGAGGTAACTGTGAGTAAATACCGTTATACATAGGATTAGCCTTTGCCATAGCAGCTTCGCTCTGTGACATCGTAGATCCTGATCCTCCGCCCTTTACATTCGGAACCAGCAACGTCAACGTTTCACCGATACCATAACTCCAGTTGGTTATATAATCACGATCCAATCCGCTACTGGTCTGACTGGCAGCAGCTCCCTCCTGCTTCAATTCGCTCTTGCCGCGCATCGTCTCCTTACTATATTCATACGTATGATACAGATTGGAAATATTGATGCAGACTCCTACCACGGCAGCCAGTGCTAAAACCCCGCTAGCCTTGAAGAAATGAGGCAGTTCTTTCTTTTTATAAGCATCTTCAAAGTAAGCTCCTACAAAAAACAGGATCACAAACATGAAATAATAACTCATCTGAATGTGATTCGACTGAATCTGAAGGGCGATGAACAGGGCCGTAATGATTCCGCCCAACAGGTATTTCTTCCGGTAAGCCAGAACGACACCTGCAATCGTAGGTGGTATATAAGCCAATGTCACAAACTTCCAGATATGCCCTGCCGGTATCAGAATGAAGAAATAGGAAGAGAATGCCCATATCACTCCTCCTAATCCCGCCAGCCAGGCTGATATTCCGAATGCCCGCAAGAGGATATAGAATCCCAGCATCATGATAAAAGTCAGCACTACATAATTCGGGAGATAGAGGTGATAAACCTTCTCCACCCATTTCAAAGCTGTCGTCGAGTCGTAACTCGGAGCCATCTGATAGGTAGGCATACCTCCAAAAATCGAATTCGTCCAGCGTGTACGTTCTCCGGTACGTTCAAGGTACTCTTTCGATTCTTGTCCTGCACCCACTCCGGCAGCCGTGTCATGCTGAAACAAGATACGACCTTCGATATCAGCCGGAAAAAAATAGGCGAAAGAAAGAATGATAAAAGCCAGAATGGCTATTAAGTCGGGAAGAAACTTCTTCATATAATTGAGAATTGAGAATTGAGAATTGAAAACTAAAAACCGAAAATAACAACCGCCGAATCATACCTTATCCCGCCAATTATTTCTCAATTTAATTAGTATCTATAATGATCTGCTTTATAAGGACCATCCACTGACACACCAATATAAGCGGCCTGTTCGGGAGTCAGTTTAGTCAGTTTCACACCGATCTTTTCAAGATGCAGGCGAGCCACTTCCTCGTCCAGATGCTTCGGCAGGCGATATACATTGATATCATATTTCTTGTTGAACAGTTCTATCTGTGCCAATGTCTGATTGGTAAATGAATTACTCATCACGAATGACGGGTGTCCTGTTGCACATCCCAGATTTACCAGACGACCGTCAGCCAACAAGATGATGCTATGTCCATCCGGGAAATAATAACGATCTACCTGCGGTTTGATATTCACACATTTGATGCCCGGATAATGTTTCAAAGCATCTACCTGAATTTCATTATCGAAATGACCGATGTTGCAAACGATAGCCTGGTCTTTCATTTTCTCCATGTGGTCGATACGGATAATATCGATATTACCTGTCGTAGTCACGAAGATGTTACCTTCCATGCAAGCTTCTTCCATTGTCACTACTTCGAAACCTTCCATTGCAGCCTGCAATGCACAGATCGGATCTACTTCCGTTACGAGCACCCGCGCTCCGTAAGAACGCATAGAGTGAGAACAGCCTTTACCCACATCACCATAACCGCATACCACTACTACTTTTCCGGCAATCATCACATCTGTTGCACGCTTGATTCCGTCGGCCAACGATTCGCGGCAACCGTACAGATTATCAAACTTAGATTTCGTTACCGAGTCGTTCACATTGAATGCCGGGAACAGCAATTTGCCTTCTTCCTGCATCTGATACAAACGGTGTACGCCTGTCGTTGTCTCTTCAGATACGCCACGCACTTCTTCCGCTACACGATGCCAGCGAGTACTGTCTTCTGCCAACACTTTCTTCAAGATGGCATTCAGTTCTATTTCATCCTCTGCGTGTACTTCCTTATCCAATACGGCAGCATTATTTTCTGCATCATAACCCACGTGGATCATCATTGTCGCGTCACCGCCATCATCTACAATCACATTCGGTCCCTTGCCGCCGTCAAAGCTCAATGCCTGCAACGTGCACCACCAATAATCGGCAAGAGTCTCGCCCTTCCATGCAAATACCGGTACACCGGCAGCAGCTATCGCAGCAGCAGCATGATCCTGCGTTGAATATATATTACAAGAGCACCAACGTACTTCAGCTCCTAAAGCCACTAATGTTTCAATCAGCACAGCCGTTTGAATGGTCATGTGCAACGACCCCATAATGCGGGCACCTTTTAACGGTTTGGATTCTCCATACTTTTCGCGAAGAGCCATCAGGCCGGGCATTTCTTTTTCTGCCAAATCGATTTCCTTGCGTCCGAAATCAGCAAGTGTAATATCTGCTACCTTATAGGGCAGAGTAGAGAATAATTCTGTAGACATATTGTAAATCATTTATATATAATGGATGCAAAGATAGAACATTCTGATTAGTAGGGCAAAAGCTATCCGTTTTTTTTATATTATAATAACTAGGGAGGCTGTCAGCATCTCGGAATATTGTCTTATATTTGCAACAGATAAAACAATTTCTACAACATTCTAATGAATAATAATGAATCTTCTATGAGAAATTACGAAAACAAAACAAAGGAGGAACTTTTAGAAATAATCGAACAATTAGAGGAGAAAATAGATTTTCTTTCCTCCCATTCTTCTTCTGATTCTTCTTCTCCCTCCAAAGAACGTTTTCGTGATAAATATAGCACCCGGATACTGGATGCTCTTCCTGACATGCTCACCGTCTTCGACCATGACGCCAACATCATAGAGCTTGCTTCTTCTCCGGCAACTAATCACGTAGAAGGTATCAGCGCCAACAATATCACCACTACTAACGTAAAAGACATTCTACCCAAAGAGGCTTATGAAAGTGTCCGCAAAAATATGGATAAGGTGATTCTCACAGGAGAAAGTTCAACAGCCAGACATGATCTTATGTTGGACGGTGTTTTACATCACTACGAAAACCGTATCTTTCCTTTGGATAAGGAGTATCTGTTGTGCATGTGCCGTGACATATCCCAACAATGGGAGGCGGAACGAACGAATGCCCAACAACAAAAAGAACTAAAGGCCGCCAGAATCAAAGCGGAAGAGTCGGACCGGCTGAAATCTGCTTTTCTGGCAAATATGAGTCATGAAATACGCACCCCGCTCAATGCCATTGTAGGGTTCTCCAAACTAATCACTTCCGCAGCATCTGCGGAAGAGAAGAACCAATATTCGGAAATCATCGAACGAAATTCGGAAATGCTGCTGAATCTATTCAATGATATTCTGGATCTGGCATCTCTTGAAGCTGATTCTCTAAAATTCAATATCCGCCCGATCAAATTAATAGATATCTGCCTGCAACTGGAACAACAATTCTGCCATAAGACGCAAAACGGTGTCAGGCTCATTTTGGACGACGTAGATACGGACATGTATGCTTCGGGAGACTGGAATCGCATCATACAAATTATAAGCAACTTGCTTAGTAACGCTGCAAAGTTCACCCCCAAAGGGGAAATCCATTTCGGCTATCGGGAAAAGGAGGATTTTGTAGAGTTCTACGTTAAAGATAGCGGTATCGGCATTCCGGCAGCAAGAATTGCCACTATTTTCCGACGCTTTGGAAAGGTTGACGATTTTGTTCAGGGAACAGGATTGGGATTAACTCTTTGCAGAATGTTGGTAGAGAAGATGGGTGGACGTATCTGGTTGCGCTCCCAGGAAGGACAGGGAAGCAGATTCTATTTCACCCTACCCCTGATTCGCCAATAAATGTCAATACTAGACACAAACAAGAATTTCCGAGCATTATACGAGGAGTGTTTGAAAGGAAACGCCAGAATCCAATGTTAGCCAAGAAGGCTTTCCAATCAACTTACTATCCTTAATTAATAAGAGAAAGGCCATATCATTACTCGAAATAGAGTTTGATATGGCCTTTTATTTTTGTTAGTTATAGGTTGCACCTTTTCAAGCTACCATTTCAGCTTGGGGCTTCTTGAAAAATAGTCCATTATTTCTTGGCAGCCGGAGCACTAAGCATTTCTTTATATTTCACCGGATCATTCAGAATTTTCATTGCTTCCTTCAAACCGTCATCATCCTTCAACTGCTGGATGATATTACCACGTTGGTAATAGTAACGCTTGATAATTTCAGTAGCAATCATCTTCTTTATATCAGATGAGAAATAATCCAAGTCGCGGTCAAGATCATGGTTCAACTTCTTTTCAAGTGCTTTGAACTCCTCTGAAGCATCATCCATATACCCTTCAAACTCAGCAGCTTCTTTCAACGTTTTCAGAATTTTCTCGCTTTGCTGGTCATATTTGAAGTCGGCTTTCTTCACCAACGCTTTAAAATCATTATAATCGGCATCTGTCACCTCAAACTTCTCCGGAGCAACGATGGTAGGATGTTTCAAACAATACTGTGTTGCATAATCGAAAATCAGATTATCGCGTACCAGATAGAAGAGGATATTCGGTAATTTCTCCTGTTTGATAACAATATCCGGCATTACACCACCTCCGTCGCGTACTTCACGTCCGGCAGCCGTATGGAATACCTTAGTCAAACTATCAGGAATGGTTCCTACACTTCCATCTTCATTACGATGCTTGTAATCAATAGCCTGTACACAACGGCCACTTGGAATATAATATTTGGAGGTAGTCACTTTCATCGTTCCGCCATAAGGCAAAGAGCGGGGAACCTGTACCAATCCTTTTCCGAAGGTACGATTACCAACGATAACGGCACGATCGAGATCCTGCAGAGAACCTGATAAAATTTCGGAAGCAGAAGCGGTTCCACTATTTACCAGTACCACAATCGGAATATCCAAATCCAACGGTTCGCGCAATGTCTTATAAATGTTACTAGCCTGTTTGATTTTTCCTTTTGTCGTCACAATCACCTTTCCACGCGGTAAGAAATAATTCGCAATTTCTACTGCTTCATCCAGCAATCCGCCGCCATTACTACGAAGGTCTATCACCAACGAAGTAGCGCCCTGTTTCTTCAAATCCAGAAATGCTTTCTTAAACTCTTTGGAAGGGTTGCCAGAGAAAGTGCTAAGGCTGATGTAACCCACCTTATTATCCAATACGGCAGTATAAGGAATCGCCGGATTCTGAATAGACTCACGTACAATCGTGAATTCCATCGGTGTACGTCCACCTTTCTCATTCGGGCGCTCAATCTTTAGCTTAAAGCTGGTACCTGCCTGTCCACGTAACATCTGGCTGACTTCCGCGTTATTCTTACCGGCAAGATCCTGTCCGTCAATCTCCATCAGGATATCTCCCGCTTTCAGACCGGCTTTTGCAGCAGGCGTTCCCTCGAAAGGTTCAGAAATCATCGAACGCTTTAGTTTCGTATTATAAGCAATGTAAGAACCCATTCCACCAAATGATCCTTTAATCATCTGCTCCAGTTCACTCTGATCTTCTTCCGGGAAATATTCCGTATAAGGATCCAGCGTATAAAGCATATTATCGATTCCTTCCCGAATCGTTTTATTCGGATCAATGGTATCTACATAGAACATATCCAGTTCTTTCACAATCGCATTAAATATATCCAGATTCTTTGCAATCTGGAAATTACGGTCGTCTCCACTCTTGAAACTAAAGAAAGCAACTGTGGCTATCACCGCTACTGCAACAATAGCTATCTGCCTGTTCAGCAATTTTTTCATACCTCTTTCAATCTAAATGAGTCGTAAAAGTAGCTCAATCCTTTGTTATTCCGCCAGAATCCTGTTAATATTTAACTTAATTTCATCCCAGCGTTCCTGTGGTATCGTTGTTCCGATTACCTGAATAACATTTCCCGAGAGAATAGAACCTATTTTTGCACATTTATCCAACGAATATCCGCAAGTCAATCCGTATAAGAATCCGGAAGCAAAATAGTCACCGGCACCGGTAGTATCCACCACTTTTTGAACCGAAATGGCCGAAACCTTTATTTCTTCTGTCCCTTTGCGGATATAAGAACCGTTTGCCCCGACTTTTACGATAGCAATACTGCATTTCTTGGCAATCACTCTCAAAGCTTCCTCCGGCTCCTTGCCGGTAAAGGCTTTCGCTTCCTCTTCGTTTGCAAAGACAATGTCGACATATTTGTTGATTAGCAAAGTGAAGAATTCCAGATCATTAGCCACAATGTTATAACTAGCCATATCGAGACAAATCTGCAAACCGGCTTCTTTAGCCAGTTCAATGGCATGAAGAATCATTTCGTGGTCCTGAACAAGATAGCCTTCTATAAATAGGTACGCGTAACCTTTAAACATATCCAAGGTCAGTTCCTCTGCTCTCAAAGAAGCCGCTGCTCCCAGATAGGTTCCGAAAGTGCGCTCTCCATCCGGTGAAATAAAAGTGGATGCCACACCGGAAGGCAGTCGATCTGAAGTCAATAATTTGTCTTCAATCTTATTTTTCTGCAGATTTTCACGAAAAAATTCTCCATAATTATCATTTCCCACTTTTCCGATAAACCCTGTTCCGGCACCCAAACAAGCCAGTCCGAGGATGGCATTTCCTGCCGATCCGCCTGTTGCCAAGTGGGTTTTCATCTGTGAAAATTTTGCGTTAATCTGCTGTAACTTAGCGTCATCGATGAGCTGCATGCTTCCTTTGGGTAAACCCATTTCATCCAAAAGAGTATCATCCTTCAGGGTTGCGAGTACGTCTACCAGGGCGTTGCCCAATCCTATTATTTTGTCCATTCCTAATATTTTTTTTGCAAAGATATTGCATATTTCAAAAAAACCTAGTACTTTTGCATCGCAATTGAGAAAAACATTCTTCCTTAGCTCAGTCGGTTAGAGCATCTGACTGTTAATCAGAGGGTCCTTGGTTCAAGTCCAAGAGGAAGAGCAAAGTTGAAAATCTTGATTGCAAACATTCTTCCTTAGCTCAGTCGGTTAGAGCATCTGACTGTTAATCAGAGGGTCCTTGGTTCAAGTCCAAGAGGAAGAGCAAAAAAAGAAGCCACCTGAATGGGTGGCTTTCTTTTTTCAATATCATTAATAGAACTTTCTTTTAAAGAGAGTTACGTATAATCACTTTCGTCGGGTTACGCTTATATATTATATTTTTATTCAAGATAACAGAAGCCGCAGCCTTCCCCATCATCTCAAAATCTGTAGAAATGACAGTAATACCTCCTTCCAATATTTCTTTTACAGCTGTGTCATTATAAGAAATCAAACCTATTTCCTTACCTAACTCATATCCTTTCTTCTTTGCCAGTTTAATCAAGGATACATCATCCGTATCATATCTACTAAAAGTAATATAAGCATTCCCTTTACGGAAATTTTTCTCTTCTACATTCGATTCTATAGAATATGGCAGTTCACTTTTTACACAATAGTGCAGAAAACCATCAATTACTTGTTGTGCATGAATTGCTTCCGGACGCGCTATCAGAATCAGTTTTTCATATTTTTTCAACCGATCCTGCAACTGTAAAAGACTACAATAGATATCATAGCCATAATCTTGATAAATACAACTATAGTTACCACTCAATCCTTGTTGGTTATAATCTATGATTATTCTTTTTTCAGCCGGAATCAGGTTTAAAACATCTGTCACATCTTCCTTCAAAAAAGTAGCTATAATATAATGCGTATAATTGCCCAAGTTTTCTTTAATGAGTTTCTCAAAAACTTTATAGTTATGATGATGAAAGTAAATGTCAATATCTCCCACATCTTTCAAAGATTTGAAGATAGAACGATAGATCTGTTCACGCATCACATTCATCTTATCCAATAACAGAAATACATGATAAGAATGGTTTATAGAGACCTTCTTTACAAAATACCCTTTTCTATAAATTGCTTCAATTACCCCCATCTCCAACAAGTAATTCAACCCTTTCAGCAAAGTCTCCTTACTCATGCGCAATTGCGTTTGCAGTTGGTTAAGTGAAGGTATTTGATCGCCTATCTGAAGTGTTCCATCTTCAATTAGTGAATTAATATAATCCACTAACTGAAGATACTTCATTCGTGAAGCAGGTTTCTTCTGTTCCGTTATATCAAGATTTTCGTTTTGCATTACGACCAAGATTAAATAAAATTTTAGCAAATATACTTAAATACCATGATAAAGCAAACTATTAGACAGACAAAATCTTGTACCTTCTCCACACTCTCACAAGAACAATATTTTATTCAAAATATATTGAGTTATTCATAACACTTTACTGCAAATAAAGCTGCTGGAATCAGGCCGGAAGGATGTTCCAGAACGATTCTGATCTCATCCGTAACCAACTTCTCTGGAAATATAATCTCATTTATCGATTGATGATTATCATTCTTCTCATAAATCAATTGATTTGTGCCATCATATATTCTATATTTCTCTACACAGAACGGCATTTTATATTCCGGATGTGTCATTTGAACTGTTTCCATAGGCTGATCATAATCTGTATCAAAAAAGAGAGAGAGCTTCCCGACAGAAATAGCAGCATCCCATTTAATTGTCAAAGTCGGATTCGGATCTTTCAATTCTGCCACCCAAGCATTGGGTGATTGA
Source organism: Bacteroides sp. M10 (assembly GCF_014334015.1). GTDB lineage: Bacteria > Bacteroidota > Bacteroidia > Bacteroidales > Bacteroidaceae > Bacteroides > Bacteroides intestinigallinarum. The sequence continues at coordinate 844,335 of NZ_CP060488.1, forward strand.
ACTGGACGGTCAATACCATTATTAATATTCGAAACAGGAAAAGCATAACAGTCTTTTTCTGTTCGAATAGCGATATTATATCCCTCTGGTCTCCGCTTCGGACACCAGAATTCAAATTCCTCTATTCCAATATCTTCTGGGGGAGTTTGTTTTCCAAAATTGGAAACAGCTTCATTCACCGTATTAAATACAGACAAAATTCCAGTAATCCTTTCTTGAGTATATTGCAACTGCACCAAAGGATTTTTCTTGAAAACAAGAAAAACATATTGCTCCTCCGGCATCACAGTTCCAAAAACTAACTCTAACTGTTGTTTACCTTGATGCAAAGCTAGTATTTTAGTTTCCAGAACCACATCCGGAGTATGATTGAATGCTTTACTGCTAATACGAAGTTCCACTTCCAAAGCTGTTTCTTCAGAAGCACAAAGATCAACTTGCACTTTTCCCAATACATCCCCTTTTTGTAAAGGAATCATTTGAGCTACAGACTCATCCAGCACCTGCATCTCCCCATCCGCCGGAAACCCCTTAAAATGGTACTCACTGGATGCAGTCAAAGTAGCTTTCGTTACCAAATTCTCTTCGTCCCTGATTATCATATCAGGGATATACTGCCCCATTCTTGATAATTTCTTCTGCAATTCAGATACTTTCCCTAAAGAATATACTTCTCTCGGAGAGATGTTTTCTTTCAGACACATCGCCGCAGCCATCGCAACAGCCTGAGCACTGTGTGCAGAAGTAGCCATTACACGGGTTGAACCGAAAGCAACATGCGATACACTAATAATTCTTCCTGCAAGGAAAAGATTCTCAATTCCCCTGCTATAAAGACAACGGTAAGGAATCTGATATACCCCTTTCGCATGCCACTGATTACAAGCAGATTCCTCACCGAACACGCCGGCTGCCGGATGTAAATCAATACTCCATCCGCCATAAGAGACCGCATCTTCATGATGTCTTTGTTCTATGACATCCTGCTGGATCAGCATATAGTCGCCTTCAAACCTTCTGCTCTCCCGTTTTCCGGGAATACAGCCTACCCATTCCAGCGTCATTGTCTCCGCTTCCGGATATTTACCCGAGTTCTTGATATAATCCCACGCTCCATAAATAACCTTCCACAGTTCCCATTTAATTTGTTCGGTATCATGTACCGTATCCAAGTCGCCACCATATTCAACCCACCATAATTTACAACCATGTTCTTTCGCATTGAAACTACGAAATCGGGGAACAGTCTTCGTAACATCCATTGCATAAGAAGGAGCTACATATTTAACCGGCTTGCCAGTATCCTTTGTGTAGAAATATAAACTGTGTCCCAAAAGTTCACCATAATCCTCTGCCGGTGCAAACTTTTCGCCAAACTCCTCTCTGCTTTCAGCCCCCATACGGTAAGGAGCCCCGGAAAGAAAACCGACAACGCCATCACCGGAAGCATCACAAAATAAAGGAGCAGTTATTTCGTACATAGTACTGTTCTGGCTACAAAACCCTCTGACACTTTCTATTTTATGACCGGCACTCTTTTTTACCTCATACACGCAAGTATTCAGCAATAAAGTTATATTTGGTTCGCTTACCACCTTGTCAAGCATGACAGAATCAAAAATGATCGGATTCCCCTCCGAATTACGGAACGTATTTTCCACCATAATTTCATCTATCACACCGCCTTCACGCGCCCAGCGATTATTATTTCCCATATGAGAAGTTGCTCCAAGCATCCACAACCTTATTTCGCTGGAACCATTCCCCCCCAATACCGGACGATCTTGTATAAGTACCACTTTCAGACCTTGGCGAGCCGCGGTTATAGCAGCACAAACCCCTGAAATACCTCCGCCTACTATTACAAAATCAGCCTGAAGGACATCCGTGTTAAACATTCTCACACTATTAAACTTATCAAGTACCATCTTCTCGTATCTAATTAATTTTACTTCTATTTTAGCTCTAAACCTACTTTTCTATCTGTATCACCTTACGCAACCGGATGTCGTCAGACGCACTTCCTACAAGCACTTCGTAACTTCCCACATCATAATCAAAATCTTTCAATTCCGTCTTATAATAAGAAAAAGCATCCTTATCCAACGTTATTTCTATTTCTTGTACGGTATTTTTCCTAATAAAATGCTTGGCAAACCCTTTAAGCTCCTTATAAGGTCTTTCAACCTTCGGGTTTATAGGTCGAATATATACCTGTGCTGTTTCTGCTCCGTCATGCTTCCCTGTATTTTTTACAGTAAACCGAATCTTAACCACCAAGTCTCTGCCTTTTTCCCTATCTATACGTAAGTCAGAGTATTTAAACGTGGTATAAGACATTCCATAGCCGAATGCAAATTGAGGTTTCGTTTCACTGACATCATAATGCCTATACCCCATAAAAAGTCCCTCTTTATATTCTACCCGCTTATCACCATCCACATCGTAATAATATGGATAGGCCGGATTATCTTCCCATTTCTTTTCAAAAGAGATAGGTAGTTTCCCACTGGGGTTTACCTTCCCAAACAGAATTTCAGCAACAGCCGTTCCACCCTCCTGACCGGCATACCACAAATGTAACAAAGAAGGAACTTTATCTATCCATTTTGACATATCCACATTTCCACCCGCATTCAGCAACACAACCGTATTGGGATTGGCAGCCGTAATACACTGTACTAAACTATCCTGATATTCGGGCAACTCGAAAGGACGATCATTACTTTCACGTTCACTACTTTCATTAAATCCAATGTTCACAATAGCCACATCAGATTTCCTGGCAATCTCTACAGCCTCATCAAAAAGCAATCTATCCTCTCTCCATCCAAAAGAAATATCAACAGGATGCACATTAGCAAAATATTCAAGGACAACAGGATATTCCTTCCCGGCCTCCAACGCCAATACAGTCTCACGAGTCGTTATTCCTTGGTCTCTCCACTCATTAATCAGCATTTCCGTACCAATCTTCAAGCGGAACCCATCGAATCCTCTGACTATGAACCGGTAATTAGCAGTCTTCTCCGGACGTACGACTCCACTCCATCGCATGGAACAGTGGTCATACGGAATACCTTTGTTTTCGGCAGCAATATGCCAGCCGTTACCTATATTAACAATCGTATCTATCACAGTTCTTGCCGGCGCTCCCTTTAAACGAATATTATCAAAGTATTCAGCTTTAAGTCCTTTAATCCGACTCCCCGCTTCTGTGTAAAAAATTGCATTAACAACTGTTTCTGTCAAGGTAGGTACTCCGGGTGCATACGAAATCTGAAGATCCTGTCCGACATTCTTTAACCCATCCAATACTGAAACAGAATGAAACGGAAATGTATAAGAACTTCCACCTCCCGATATATAAGAGTTTGCATTAGGACCAATCACAGCAACTGACTTCACTTTTGAAGGATTCAATGGAAGTAGATCATTCTCATTCTTCAATAATACAATACCTTCTCTAGCCAACTCCAATGCCACTTTTGCCGCTTCCGGATTATTGTATGGAATAGAGCTATCCAACTGTTCATTATCAAAAAAACCGAACCGAAACATTATCCTCAGAATTCTCTTCACTTTCTCGTCAATAGTCGCTTCCTTCACTTTTCCAGCTTTTATCGCAGGCATCAGATTCTCCTTATTCATCCATTTGGCACGCGGCATTTCCAAATCCAAACCACCATTAGCAGCCTCCACAGCGTCATAAGTAGCCGACCAGTCACTCATAACAATTCCATCAAATCCCCATTGTTTTCTCAACACCTGATTATTCAAATAATCATTCTGCGTGGCATGTACTCCATTCACCGGATTATAGCTATCCATAACGGCACCCGCACCAGCTTCCTGAATGGCGGCTCTATAGACAGGCAGATATATTTCATGCAACACACGCTCATCAATATCACTGCTTACATTGTTCCTGTCCCACTCCTGATTGTTCGCAGCATAATGTTTCAGAGTAGCCACCACTTTCTGATCCTGCAATCCTTTTACGTAACCTATAGCTACCTGAGAGTTCAAATATGGATCTTCCGTGAAATACTCAAAATTTCTTCCGCACAAAGGAGAACGAACGATATTCACACCCGGTCCCAATAATATATGTACACCACGTGCTTTAGAATCTCTCCCCAATTGCTTTCCCAATTCATACACCAGCTCTCTGTTCCAGGTCGAAGCAGTCAGTACCCCTGCCGGATAAGCTGTCGATTTTCCATCTTTATGCGTACCGACAGGACCATCCGTCAACTTTATCTCGGGCACGCCCAAACGTTCGATTCCCCTTATATAAAAGCCTTTATATCCTCCTATATAATCTAATTTTTCTTCCAATGTCATGCGGTGGAGCAAATCATTCGTCCTGTCCTCCACAGGAGCTGTTTTATCTTTATATATCTGAGCAAAGCCGCCCATAGAAAAACAACTCAAAATCCCAGCGATCATTAAATGCTTCATCATTCTATTCTACTATTTGTTATTTAATATACTTGGAGATAACCTCTTTCCACACTGCATAACCTTCAGCCGTCAGATGTAACCCATCCTCCCGATAATGTTCCGGAAATAATTCCCCTTTTGGTGTAAACATCGGATTATATACATCTGCGTAAGCAGTATTCATTTGTTGCTCTACAAACTCTTTTATCAACGCATTTGTCTGCTCGATCCTCTCTTTGTCCTTCAATCTCCGCACAGACGGTTTGATAGAAATAAAGATAATTTCCGCTTCCGGTTTTTCTTTCCGGAGAATAAAGAACAATCTCTTAATCTGCTCCAATATTTCATCCGGAGTCCATTGGTAACCAATATCATTATCTCCTTCGTAAACAAAAATCTGTTTAGGATGATAAGGGCTTATCAAGCGGTCTTTGTAATTAATCAAATCTATTGTTTTCGTGCCGGAAACTCCCCGGTTAAGAACCGGCTTCCCGGGAAAATCATCTGCCAAAGTTTTCCAATTCTCCATCGTCGAACTACCCACAAAAAGAATCAAATCTTTTGCCGGAGGATTGATGGAATCCGCCTTTTCATAACGCTTCATTTTCTGTTCCCACTTCAGTTGTTGTGGCAGTTTAGGCACTCCCTTTATGCGTTCGCATGGAATCGGTTTTCCACGTAAGAGTATCCTTCCCAAATAAATTGTAGACTGATCATACTTTTCAGGATGAGCTGTTATATCCTCCCATTGTTTATTACCGAGTATTTTTTTCTTGTCAGCTTTCTCAGAAGAGACTCGAATAGTTACTTGATGAATACCTTTTTTCAACTTTATCACATCATACTGCCCCCGATAACGATTGTTACACCAAGAATTAAAACGATTCAAAGTATAATTCCCGATACGATCATTCGCCTCATATAGATGAAAACCTTTAGTACTAATCTCTTTCAATCGAACAAATTTTCCATCAATCAGAACTTCCACTTGCCCTACTTCTGGACCGCCAATATCAAATAAGCCTATCATATCTCCTTCAAAGCCAAAAGAAAATGATGACCCTTCCTTACTACTAGTCATCACTGTATCGAACCAGCCAGAAAACTTCTTTAAAGAAGGGGTCACTGATGTATTAATCTCTTTCCATGAATTATCAAAAGAAGCAATCTGTGAAGGGATATACATTTCGGCTTCTTCCCACTCCGAACCGAAAAGCGGTTCAGGAAGCATATGTACCTGCGAAGCACTATTTTCTTTTCGTATTTTCTCCAGTCCTCGTGCAATCGCGGAAGCATATAAGTTCCCTCCATCAGTGATAGGGTGTACCCCGTCATTAGAGAATAAAATTTTCCCAACGGCAACTTCTTTGGTCCCTTTCCAAAGTAGCTTACCAGCCTTTTCAAGTGCTGCCGCCTCCATGCCTAAATGAATAGAAGAGAGTTGGTAATACGTTGCAATATCTTCCAATCTTTTAATCACTTGTGGAACATCCCCTTTCTGATAGACAGTAGCCTGATTCGTATAAATCGTATAAATCAAACAAATATCCGTATGAGGATTCTCTTTTATAATCTTTCGGATCATTCCCTCCATTCCGTCAGGATAACCACCATTTACGGCAAATTCAATAAAAATAAGATCCGGTTTGTACTGTAATACTTGTTCCCGAATCCGGAAAGCACCCAAATCCGTACCCGTACCAGACACTCCGGCATTAATCCATTTAAAACAGGTATTAGAAAAAGTATTTTCCATGTATCGGGTAGTTTGCAAACGATAGCAATAATCTCCTTGCGTTATGCTACCACCAATAAAAGCAACCGTAATTTCCTGCTCTTTCTTTATTTTTGAGTAAAAGTTAGGAAGCCCCTTTCTTACCGTACATTCTTTCTCATCATAATAATTTCCGAGTTGTATCAATGGAATTTCCTTATCTGCCGTTGTATACACCAAAGGAGAGGCCCCTGCCTGCGAAGCAGCAATCTTATCCAAATCAGCGCGACTTTGTCCATAAACGCAGGGAAATACCGTCATTAATACCATTCCTGCAATAATAGTCCCTAATTGTCGTATCTGTATCATTTTCATTTTGAATTAAGTATGATTTCCTCCGTTTTATCTACCTGTCCTTTCGAACTCACCGTTACTTTGACAATGGCTTTTTCGTCCATTCCCAATTTATAGAAACTCCATTCAAAGGGATAAGAAGAAACAGTACAAGATTGTCCATTACACACCACCGATACCGACATTTCTTTTTCCTTAGCCGGCGCAGTTTCAGCAAACCCATATACTGAATCCCATCCGAATGGAGAACGGATACGGAATAAGAACACCTTACCGAAAGGTTCTCCCATATCAACCACTTTTATTCCATTTTTCAATACAGGGTAACGATTCTCCTTGCGAGTTTCAGCTAAAGGAAACGCCAAAGCCCTGAAACCTTTCCCCGGAACAGATACCTTAATCGCATTTCCAACCCGGTTTACTTTTGCTGTCTTCCCTTTCTCCGTATATTGTACAATATCACCTTGACCAACCAATTCGGCAACCTTGTCCAAGCGAATAGTAAGTGATTCTTCTTGTTTAGATTCACCGGATAAAATCACCCAAAAATACTTATCGGAAACCGCAGTCAGATAGTTTACTGTCGGATTATCTATCTGAATCAACCCTTTCTTTATCCAAAGCTTTGCCTTGCTGTCTCCAAATATTTTCCCCTTCTCATTCCCGTAGATACGGTTCGTAAACCATACAAAGCCTTCCTGCTTGCAGAATGGAAAGTTAATATTCCCATTAGAACGTTCTATAGCTTCAGACACCAGGTAATCCCACGTAAATGCCAAATGGGGCGGAATATGGTGATAATAGATAGAGCTTACATCCGGACCCTTATAAGGAAAGTCTGGTGACAGAGTAATATCTGTATATCCTGTAGCATAATATCCCGGATAATTTGTAAACCGCCCAATCACTCCATTCCGGGCATAAGTCTCGTAAATAGGCTTACGAGTATATTGATAGAGACGAAGCAGATGAGGAGCCCAGTTACTCATAAAGACCGGACGCACTTGCTTTCCCTTTGTCCGCAGGAAATAAGTGGAAGGCTGTTCAAAACCTAGTCCGACCGGTGAAACAAGCCATTCCGGCACTTGCTTCTCTTGCGCATCGTTCGCCACGCGGGGGAATCCCAGACGATATTTCTCTTTTCCTTTCCACCACAGGTTTGTATTCCCATCAAAACGGTTTCCCGGATGAATCGTTTGTAAATCCTCTGTAACGGTAGGGAAAGATCTGATTCCCGCGATGGTATTAGAAGCTCCATATTGAGCCGCTTTCAAATATTTCTCTTCTTTTGTCAACTCATACAAGTCAATCAAGTCCCACCACGGAGCATACACATTCGTATTATAAAAAGACATCAATCCCACCGGTTGGGATGAGTTCTTATATATCTGCAAATCTATATACCGGTCGGCTGTAGAAGTAGCAAACCGTTTCCATTTCTCGTCTCCTGTCAAATTATAAGCGGAGATAGCCTGCACCCAAGAGAGAACTTGTGTAGAATATCCCTTTGTTTTTCTCAATGTATCCCCCGGCAAAGCAATAGAAACCAGCCACGGATTCAACCCTCCTAACAGACGATGTAAACCTTCATAATAAGAAGTATTGAACTGGGAATTAAAAGGATTGAGCCGAAACGTCTCAAGCGTCTTGTTGTATCCGCTTGGAACCAGGTCTGTAGCCCATCTGTATCCACTCCGAGACAATGTATATTCTATTGTTGGCAAAGAGCGTGACAGATAAAACTCCTCGTCTTCCGAGAGGACAGACGCTGCGATAATTGCCAAAGGAGCAGCATGTACTACCGTCGGAGCCGTTTCCGGATCCCCTTCAATATCATAGAATCCTTTAAGATGGGCATCCCATCCGCCATACTCTTCATTACGCATCAAATCCAGAATATTAAACATTGCCTCAGTCAGTGATACCTCTTTTTGCTTCCTGTAATCTTTTACCTTATATACTTGATCCGAAATATATTCTATCACCTCATTCCAACCTGCCGGAAGTATGCCTACCACAAACTTACGTTCAATCACCTGTCCTGCCTTCACATGAGAATCCTTCATCCCCATAACAGGAGCAAAAGCTACCGGCTGAACCACATTCTGCTCATTCTTGACGGAAAATCCCATCGGAGAAAAATCTACACTTCCCCATTCTTGCGGGAAAGTACTATCATCCCCACATATAAACGATGACATTACTCCACCCAAAGGAGTAGCAGATTCTGCAATAGCTAACGGCTGTTGCATCATTGAAGAAAGCATCATCACCGGATGTGAAGAAACTCGTTTATACTGAAACATCGGCGAAAGAAGTATATTACTCATATTCGGTTGGGGCACAGGCTGAAAAGCTGAAAGCCCCATACTATACATTCCATCAGTAGCCGGACGACAAGATAATCTCACCTCAACATGATTGCCTTTGGCAGGCAGCGTCCAGTAACCAGTGATAGAAGATCCATTCTTCGTAATATATTGTACTTCAATACTGTTATTGTCCTTGTTCACAGCTTTCACCGGAATAGCTTCACTGAGCACTCCCGCAACATAAGGATTCAAATAATCCTCGTCAGACTGTACCGTATATTCTTTTCCACCAACAGTAAATGAACTTTTTGACACCGCATTCTTCCAGGAAGGAAAGAATTTATCATTATCTACCGGACTTTGCTCCGCAGTAATAAGAAATACCTTATGGTCTTCCATAGTAGACAAGAAACGGCGCCAGGTTCCTTTCACCTTAATTTCTGTCCGGCAGGCAATCGCCTGGTTGTTTGCTCCAGCTTTTACAAAACTCACCCGAATATTCGGATTCTCTATATTAGCCACCACCTCTGCATCGGGCGATAATAAAAGCGGAGTAGACACATTATCAAAACCCGAACCTTTCGTCTCTATTTTAACGGGATTTTTTCTCCATTTGCCCACTTCTTTTCTATCCATCTCATTGGGGTTGATAGAGTGATCTTTTACCAATAGGATTGCGTCACATCGGCCGAAATTCCTCTTCGTATCATGCAATCGCAATAATACCTGTTTTTTTGCCAACTGCACACAGCCTGCATTTTCCCAATAGAATCCGACTTTTCCATGTTTTCCAGATTCTTTCATTGGTTTCTCATCCACACTTAAACGGAATAAGCGTGTCCCCGGCAGTTTATCATAATCCGCTGACCTCACCCATACATTATAGTCTCCTTCTTCCATTATATTGACGACCGTAAGCGCATCAAACTGTTCATCAAGACTTCCGCCACCGTTCAAACGGAGCATTGCACTCCCCATGCAATCTGCCGATCTATCTGTTGACCATTTTCCTTTGAACTGAAAAGCCTCAGCTTCAATCAAATATTTATCTTTTTGCGCATATATATTCAATCCTCCAACCACCAAAAAAAGGGTGCAAACAAGATTCTTTACTATCCAGTGATTTATGCTCATATCCTATTTATATTTAATCTTTAAAACCGTCAAGCCATATGCATCAATCGTTACATTCCAATTCTCCACTCCATCTACAAGTGTAGAATGACCTTGATTATTCAAGCTAGCAACGTTCTTCACCCGGATTTTCTTTCCAGAGAACAAACATTTCGTATCCATTTCAATCAGAGAAGTCTGCTTTTCATCATCATTATTCAGCAAGATAAGGAAAACTGTTTTCTCCTTCTCGTTCAAAGCAGCCATATATTCTATATAAGGATTATCCAGTTTAAATAATCCCGGACGCATTATCAAATCGGCTTTCGTACCAAATACCATACCAGACGTAAAACCATAAGTTAGATGGGGGCCCACTTTAGGAGTAATGAATCCACCCGGATAAGTTATCCCGCCATTTGAACGGAGAGATATTTCAGACAATAAATAGTCGGTAATCCATCCCACCTGCCACCAAGCATGATGTGGATAAGGTCCGGCTCCATTATTCATCGAGTCCCAATAATAGGAAGCGACTCCCGTTTTAAAATCCACAAATGCATCTCTTCCTATGGCAGCCGCACGTGCCATATTCAAAAATAATGAATCTTTTGTCAGCCTATACATCCGTACGAACATTCCGGCATGGCTAGCCAATAATATTGGTCCGCGATGATTGGCAGAACCAGCTACTCCACCATGCTCAAAACTCAATCCCACCTGACTGATCTCCCAATCTTTTCGTTCTATCCCTTTCACTTGTTTTACTACTGACGTCGGTATAGGATGCGTATAAACCGATGCCGTATAAATCTTAGCAGTTGATATAGCAGCTTCCTTATACTTTTCGTTTTTCGTCACATTATACAGTTCCAATAAGGCTTGTGTACTTTGGGCTGTGGCGAAATCCGGAACAAAACGAGTATCACCGCAAACGCCTAGGAAATGTCCTTTCTTTACAGCGTTCTCCACATACCAATCCGCTCCTTGTATAGCTGCCTGCAGATATTTCTTATCTTTCAATATCTCGTAAGCAATCAATAATCCATAAAACGTTGGTCGTAAATCTGTAATATCAGTAAAAGTAGGCTTTAATGTCTTATTCTCATAAGCTACTTCCCATTGTCCGTTGGGCTTCATCCATTCCAACAAACGGTCGGCAGCCAGTTTGACATGCTGTTTTAATTCCTTCTGCTGCGGTTCAAAAAGCAGAATATTACCCATATCCATCAACATATAATAAGTGGTTGCAATGGGTTCCGTATAAGGTCCCCACTCTTCGGTAAACCGTTTACTTTTATACAAATAATACTGTCCGGCAGAGGAACCACAAAGGAAATCTTCCTCCGCATGTTGTTGCATCAATTTAAAGTTCAACGCATTCGGCAGTCTTTTCTGTGTCAAGCGAGGATCATCCGTCAACTTTGCCAACATCCACATAGCTCCATAATCGGAGTTTTTCATGGCATCTTTTTCTGAATCATACACACCACCCAGATAGTCTTGTGCTCCAATTGTTACTCCCTTATATACAAGGTTATGCCATTTGGAAGTGCTGTCATTAGTAAGATATGCGTGCATATCATAAAGTCTTTGTGTCAATGAATATTTTGTCTGTTTCAACCTTAGAAAATCAGTGAAACGATAAATATCATTAATCGTATGTTTCAATACAGCATACCAATCTGCTTTCTGAATAGTATAACGGAAAGAGAAAGAAAGACTGTCCCCTACATTCATCAATGAATTCTTCTCTCCCAACACAGGATGATAAAGTGTAGGCGAGAATTCCCCTTCCCGGTTCATAACCGACAATCCGAGTTGCCATTCCGCATGCATCTTTTTATCCTTCGGCCAGGGATCTCTGCCAGTACCAGGTTCCGCTGTTACAGCAATAGTCACACCCTTTCTATCCGTTATCAGTGAGGATAATGTAGAAGCAGTACGTTCTCTTGCCACTACCGGTATGTCGGGGATTCCCTGACCATAGCCATACGCTTGTACAAAGTCTGTATTTATAGCATTCCCCTGAAATATTCCGGGAACGGTAGCCCATTGGAAATTATATTTATCTATTGAAACCAGCGAAGGGGTTGCCAAAGAATAATAACCTGTCTTCTTGGAATGCAATATAAAATCAACTTTTATATCATTCTGATGAAGAGAATCCATACACCATTTTTCCGTAATCCGCATCGTCTCATTTTCGTATCGGAAACAGATTTCTGTATCAGAAACACGTTTCACTGCCGAAGGATAAAAAACTATATTCTCTCCTGCTTTATTCATGGCAACAGCATTTGTGTTCTGTTGCCATGAAGGTATAATATAACGATATTGCGGAGCCGGGAAAAGAATCTCTTTTCCCGTATTATCATATAGTGCCTGTGGTGCCGTTTCCGGTTTTGAGGAAGCATATAAAACATTATGCTGATACTTAGCTATTTCCATTATCTCCCAACCATTCGTTCCCTTCACTTTCAACGTTTCTAATGTATATCCACCAACGCCCTTTTTCCATCCAAGTTCAAGTTGCTCATTAGTCAATCGCACAACGGACAATTCCTGGGCTGATAAAGCGATAGATAAGCTTAAAACTACGACTACAGAAAAATAGTTAATGAAATTCTTTGGCATCCCTTTCATTTTTATCAGTTATTCTTTTACTTCAATATTTAATTTCACTTGCGAATAATTACTTCCATCATACCAGTCAAATACAACCTTATAAACACCGGGAGTATTGTAAGTGTAGGTATAATCTTTGGAAGTAACACTATTTAAAGAGACTCCTTTATCGGGAGTACCTTTTCTGATATAAACAGGTTTGGAGATAACCCAATCGTCATTAGTTGGCTTATTAGTACCTCCTATTAACACTAGCTGTTGAAGAGTTACATTCCAATTTCGGTTCGGATTTAAACAGTCAACGGCTGTCCACCAATCTTTCGTAGACATCTTCGCTAAATTACTCCTAAAACCTTCCGGAGAAATCAAGTCCATTTCGAACGTTCTGACAATCCAATCATTCCGTTTCTCTACAGCTTCCTCTTCATCTTTATGATGAAAAGCCACAAATATCCGGGCATTAGGATCATCACCAGCAGCTTCTTTCAGACTAACTTCACCTGAAGGCGTTTTATCTGCTCCTGTCGAGAAAGCAAATTTATCTGACAAATCAACCCACGTAGCAGCTTCTACATGTCCCTTTTCGTACACACCATCAAAATCTGTTGATATTTTAAACTTTAAAAGTTGATCCACATCATAACGCACCCATGTCGAAAAATTCACCACGATGTCATTATCCGCATAAAACCTTTCTCTGAAATCAAAGTTATGTCCACTTTCTCCGGAATAGAAAACTACATTGCTGGCATTATTACCTGTCAAACTAAACGTTATAGGCTCTCCTACCTTACATTCCACTTTATCCGGCAAGACACTCAACGAAGCAGGAATCTCTTCTTCTACTTTACCTTGCACCTCCACAGTAAGCTTCGTCAATGCATGATCATTGCCATTATACCAGTCGGATGTGGTTTCGAATACAACCTCATAGATTCCCGGTTTAGTATATACGTACTTATACTCATCCATCGTGGTACTGATATTCTTCAACGCAACGCCCGTATCCGGAGTTGTTTTTCGGACATCAAAAGCCTGCGAAATAACCCAGTCTACATTCTTCGGCTGATTAGCTCCACCATCAATTAATATCTGGCTGGTAGAAGCAACATTCCATGTCACTGCTGGATTTTCAAAATCAACCACCTTCCAGCCCATAGTAGACATCGTAGCCAAATTGCTTCGTACCCCTTCGGCAGAAACGCAGTCAAGTGTGATGGAACGAATAATCCAGTTGTTCTGCCGTGCTTTCTGTTCATCTTCATAACGGAATGCAACAAATAACTTTGCATCCTCTTCCGCACCGACATACTCTTTCAAATTTACCTCCCCGGAAGGAGTCTGATCATCCCCTACTGAAAAACGGAACTTATCAGACAAGTCAATCCATGTAGCTGCTTCCACATTCTCCTTGTCATAGATTCCACTAAAATCAGAAGAGACTAAGAATTTCAGATTATGATAAATATCTCCATAACGCACCCAAGAATTGAATTTGACCAACAGGTCACCATCCGCATGATATCTTTCTTTATAAGCATAATTATGCCCTACCTCTCCCGAATAGAACACTATATTATCCGGATTTCCGTTCAACTTGAAAGTTACAGGTTCGCCCACCTGATAGACTTGTTTATCCAGCGCCACGTTCAGTTCCACACTTGGAGCCTCATCTTCCATGCAGGAAACCAGCCCCACAAGTAACAAACCGCAATATCTTATTATATTTTTCATGTTCGATTATTTTAAACAGATAAAAAATCAATTACCAACCCTCATTCTGCGTCATTAGCTTGTTGACGGTAATCTCCGTATTCGGAATCGGGAAGAGAACATTACGGTCCGTTATATTCTGCCCTACTCTACTTGCATATTTGAATTCCGACGGAGCAGTCGTTGAAATTTCCGTACCAAAAGCCTTCATTGTAGCCACATATTCTCCCCAACGAAGCAGATCGAGTTTACGCATCCCCTCAAAGCAAAGTTCCCTAAACCGTTCTTTTTTTACTTCTTCCAAGAAATCCGTCTTAGCCAAATCTGCGGGAAGGTCCACTGTCGCATCAACAGTATGAATCGGCTTCCCATAAGCTCTTCTTCTCACCTGGTTGATTGCGTCGTACGCTTCGTCGGTAGGACCGTTAACTTCATTCTCTGCCTCTGCTTTCATCAGCAGGACATCACTGTAGCGGACAACAGGAAAATTTGTGGAATTAAAGAGACGTGCTTTTTGTCCTATTTCGTACTCTCTTCTCCATTTACCTGGGTTACGATTATATATCTGAGTAGCCGAGAACATTACTTTCTTAGTTACCTGAACCACTTCCACCTCCTGTGTTTCCTCATTGACCTTTGTTTCTTCCACTACATTATAGTAATAAGGAGCTACATTCCAGTCCTTACGCAAATCACCTTCTCCATATGAATCATAAAGTCTTTTAGAAGCCTTCATCGGACCTCCTGAGTAGCCTATTGATTCATCACGGCACAAAATGCCATTCTCCACTCCTACGGAGCCGGCCAAATCTACCGTACCAATTTTGTTACCATACATGCCTATTTCCCAGATACACTCCTTGCTTTCATTAATATCTTGCGAATGATTAATAAAGATTTGTTTATAATCGGGGTTCAACTCATGCTTCGTAGAAGCAATCACCTTGTTGGCATATTCCAAAGCATCCGCATAGCGCGTCTCGTCTTTCAGAGGTTCACCCGCCATTTTAAGAAATACTCTTGCCAAAATAGCCTGAACCCCCGTTTTGGTAATTCGTTCGTTATAGCCAAGTGCATCAATATCCAATACCAGTTTTTCCGCCTCTTGCATATCCTTTACAATCTGTTTGTAAATATCCGTCAATGGCGATTTCGCCAAATAGTTATCATTGGCAGACATTGTCGGAGCAAGTTTCAAAGGTACTTCACCAAAGAAAGAGGTCAGCAAATAATAGTAATATCCTCTCAAGAAAAGAGCCTCTCCCTTTGCTGCTTTCATCATGTCGGTATCCAATTCTTTACCTTCAACACTATACAACAGAAGATTGGCTCTGTTCACTCCTTCATACAACACTTCCCAGAAACGTCCGACATCCAGATCAGCGGCGTCCATTACGCCTGCACGGATATTAGTGTTATTAAAATTATTAGTATAAAAAGACTCGTCACTCAGTACAAATAAGCTAAAAAGTCCCTTACTGTACATTCTTCCGTTTGTGTCAATCAGACGATTATACACTCCGTTCAACGCCTGTAACAGTTCGCTTTCCGTATTATAATAATAATCAGGAGAAACAAAATCAGGTTCCTTATCAAGTATGTTCGAGCAGGAAGTTCCTAACAGACATACAGTCATCCATAACAATATATTATGCTTCATATATACGATTTGATTTTAAAGGTTTAAAAAGAAATATCAACTCCTAGTGTTAAAGTTCTCGGCCTTGGATAAGGAGACCAATCGAAAGAGGGCGTCAACGCTGTAGGGCGAGTAGAAACTTCCGGGTCCGGTCCTGAATATCTAGTCCATGTAATCAAGTTCTGCGCAGAAGCATATACTCTCAATGACTTAATATTTATCTTTTTCAGCCATGCGTTCGGCAATCTATATCCTAATGATACCGTTTTCAAACGCAAGAAAGAACCGTCTTCAATAGTACGCGACGAATAAACAGCCGGTCCTTGCCCACCTATCCGGTAGAGTTCGTTTGTCTGGTTCTCGGGAGTCCAACGGTTGGCAAACGAAGCAAACATATTGAGTGAGGTACGAGCATTCGGATCACCACCTTCAAACTCAATACGGTTGGCATTCAGCACATCACCGCCATAGCTCCATTGAAAGAATACGTTTAAGTCAAAATTCTTGTACTGAAAGTTATTACCAAATCCGCCGATATGCTTTGGATTCGGATTACCGATAATAGTCAGGTCATAGTCATTCACCACTCCATCGCGATTAATGTCCTTGAATTTGATATCTCCCGGCTGAATTTTCTCACGTGCATTTCCATTATTGGGAACACCGTCTTTCAATATATAAGATTCCCCTACCTTATCGAAATCTGTGTACTGATAAACTCCATCAAAAATATGTCCGTAGAACATAGCAATCGGATGTCCCGGAATGGCAATATAAGGATAAGCATTGTTGAAATTACCCCAGTTCACACGGCTTGCCAAACTCGGTTCATCATCGTTCAATGACAAGACTTTGTTGCGATTGAATGATATATTGAAGCTGGAAGTCCATGAGAACTCTTTCGTTTGTATATTTTTAGTGTCAATGGTCAGCTCAAGTCCCGAATTGGAAACCGATCCTACATTTCTATAAGCACACAAAAATCCCATACTAGGTGCCAATGTAGCATTCAACAGCAGGTCTTTCGTTTTCTTATAGTAATAATCTGCCGTCAACGAAATCCGATTATCCCAAAACGACATATCCAATCCAATATTAGTCTGTACGGTAGTCTCCCATTTTAGTTTAGGATTCCCCAACGTTTTCGGCACTACCCCTTTACCCGGTGTATTACCTGTACTGTACCCAGAGTCTGCCGTTATCTGTAAGGCTGTCAGTGCAGCATAGTCCGTCACACGATTGTTACCTGTCGTACCGATACCTGCCCTCAGCTTACCACTACTAATCCATTTTACATTTTTCACGAATTTCTCTTCACCAAATCCCCAAGCAGCGGAGGCAGACGGGAAATAAGCCCAACGGTTATCTTTTGGGAACTTCGACGAACCGTCGGCACGGAATGAAACGGTCAACAGATATTTGGACTTATAATTATAATCCGCTCTTCCTAAATAAGAAACCAAGCCGTTGGCTGTCTTGCTGATATTGGCGGACGTCAGCTCACCCTCATCCAGTCCGGCGATCCCCAACGCCTCATTAGGAACATTGATTGCTCTGATTTCATCAATAAATGTACTATTATCCTGCACAGTGAAACCGCCCAACACTTTCAGACGATGTCCCTTCTTCAAAGGAACATCATATGTCAACGTATTTTCGTTCAACAGGCTAGTTCGCTCCGTGTTGGTTATCCAACCATTCACCTTGTTATTGGTATGACGATGTCCCCCTCGAGAGTTAGAGTTGAAAAAGACTTCTTTCCGTTGATGTATCTTATTATATCCACCAGTAATCTTGAGAGTCAGGTTTTTTAAAATTTTATACTCAAAATAAGCGTTACCGATGAAATTGTAAGTAAACAATGGGTTATACTCATTCTCGGCTGCCATCAGAGGGTTGATACGAAGATCAGTAGTCGGATCGGTTGTCTCATCATACAAGTCATTCAGCAAATCACCGTCATTGACACCTGCCACTGGACGGTACCCCCACAACGCATACATCAAACTTGCCGTCGGACTAGTCTGCGATTCAGATACAATGGTACCATATTTCTTCGAATACGTATAATTAGCATTAATACCTACTTTTATTTTCTTAGTGATTGTCTGATCCAATACAAAACGACCTTGATATTTTTTGTAACCGCTGTTCAACATAATACCTTGCTGATCCACCAATGAACCGGAAACAGAGTATCTCGTCTTTTCAGTACCACCCCTGACAGCTATATTGTGGCTATGCACCAAAGCATCCCTATACACCTTGTCCTGCCAGTTAATACCTTCGATATTCCGATAATCTTCCAATGTCCTTTCGCCAGCCAAGTAGCGCTTACTGTAAACGTTGTAATCTGCTTCCAACTGATAACGCACAAATTCATAAGGGTCAAGCATTTCCTGCTTCTTGATAATCTGTTGTACACCTACCCAGCCACTATATGTCACGGTAGGCGAACTAACTTTTCCTTTCTTTGTAGTTACCAAAATTACCCCGTTCGCACCTCTCGCACCATAGATAGCCGTAGCCGACGCATCTTTCAATATTTCAATAGACTCGATTTCTTCGGGGTTCAGCATATTCCCCACTGCCATTTCCAGTGGAAAGCCATCCACTACATATAATGGGGAATTATCCTGAGTTACCGAATTATTACCACGGATAACAATCTGCAAGTCACTACCCGGCTGTCCGTCGGAGGAAGTTACCTGTACACCTGCTACACGACCTGCAAGACTTTCTTCAAAGTTAAAAACCGGTGCTTTACGCATATCTTGCACATTCGCCTTTGCAATAGCTCCTGTCAAATCCTTACGAAGTCCGGAACCATACGCAGTAATCACCACTTCATCTAACAATTCTGAAACGGCACGCAAACGAATAGTCAGCTTCTTTCCATCCTCTACCATTACTGCCTGTTTTTCGTACCCAATAAAAGAAATCTCTAATTTTGTATTATCTCCATCTACCCGGATAGAAAAATTCCCATCCAAATCACTGATAGTACCCACACTTTTCCCAGCAACTGCCACAGAAGCCCCAATAATAGGTTCTCCTGTTTCAAAATCAATCACCGAGCCAACTACCGTTCGCGTTTTTGCCTGTTGGGCAATCGCTACACTGTTCATTTTTGAAACATCTTCTGCTGAATGTACTACAGAAGAAAAGGAAATAGATAAATACACAAGACTACAGCATCTAATGTACCACTTCGCTTTTGAAATAACTGCGTTCTTCATGGTGCAATACTTAATTTCTCGTTAACAATTTAAATGGTATATCTAAGTTTTCAATCTTAGCAGCTGGTCTATTCTGGTCTGCTAGATTTTGCAAACATAGCGATTATTTATTAAACTCCAAATAAATTTAAAGAAAAAAACATAATCACTCTTTCAGAGCTCACTAGAAAGCCCATAAACAAAGGAAAGTGTATTTTTATTTATTTTCAGAAACAAGAAAAAGAAAAACGGAACATACCTCTTTAATATAAAAAGGCTATGTCCCGCAAATAATTCGATCTGAAAAAACGAGGTTTCAACTCGTCCTTCTAAGAGAAGATTCCCTGATATTTAATTTTGCATCCAGAATAATCGACTTCGACAGCATTTTATCCTCATTATTGACATTATGCTTGATTTGCTCCAATAATAATTGTGCAGCATTCCGCCCCATTTCAAAAGTAGGTTGTTCCACACTAGTCAGATTAGGTTCCACAATAAACGCTTCCTTAGATTCGGAAAAACCAACTACTGCCATATCCTCCGGAATTCTAATCTTGTTTTTCTGAAGAGTTTTCATCGCTCCTATCGCCACCGGATCGTTCACTGCAAAAATTCCATCTGGCATTTTTTCCATTTCAAGAATCTGATGAGCCGCCATGATTCCTTTCTCCATCATTATTCCGCAGTCGATAATCAAAGACTCTTCAACCAGCAAGCCATACTTTCGCAAGGCATCCATATATCCATTTTTGCGTTTCTGCGCGATAAGCAAATCTTCAGAACCTGCCAAATGAACAATCCGCCTACACCCTTGCTGTATCAAATGTTCAACTGCAGCAAAAGCCCACTTATAATCATCAATAACTACATGGGGAGCACTCAACTCTGCACAAATCCGATTGAAGAAAACCACAGGAAAATTATTCCAGATCAAGTCAGAAAAGTAACTAGTATTTTCCGATTCCTGGGTAACCGAAATCAGAAAACCATCCACCATCTGCGCTTCCAACGCCTTCATATTCCGCAATTCATTCTCATGCGATTCATTAGATTGCATTATCAGCACATGATATCCTTCAGGATTCAGCACACTCTGAATACCCATAATTACTTCAGAAAAGAAAGAATTGACAAATTCAGGGACAATCACTCCGATAAACATGGACTGGCTTTGTTTCAGACTCAAAGAAATCGGATTCGGCTTATAATTCCATTTTTCTGCAAGCTCCAGAACAGCTTTGCGTGTTTCTGGATTAACATCCCATTTATCACATAAAGCTCTGGAAACAGTAGAAGTCGAAATCTTCAGTTCCTTGGCTAAATCCTTGATAGTCACTCTTGGTTTACTCATAGACTGTCACTCACTCTAAAAAATTTCCCGAATATAATCAAATTCCGGCAATTGGAATGTTAAAACTCCAAGAGTTTAATTTCGGGAACGTTTGCGGTAACGTTCCCGATGATTTATATTCCGAATTGTTTGTTTATCTGTAGAATCAAAAATATATTTGCTGTCAACTTAGATGTTTTTCAAACCTGTTTTGTTAACTAAATCATTTGATATGACTACTCTCGACATCATTACTATCGTACTATTTTCCCTTGGAGTTGTTTTAGTCGGATTGGCTTTCTCCCAAAAAGGTAAAAGTATGCAATCTTTCTTTGCCGCAAACGGAACCATGCCGTGGTACATGAGCGGCCTCTCACTGTTCATGGGATTTTTCTCTGCTGGCACATTCGTCGTATGGGGTTCTATCGCTTATTCTATGGGCTGGGTTTCAATCACTATCCAATGGACAATGGCGATCGCCGGTTTCATTGTAGGATTACTCATCGCGCCCAAATGGCATAAAACAGGAGCACTCACAGCAGCAGAATACATACATAAGAGATTAGGCAAGTCCACACAGAAGATATATACCTACCTGTTCTTATTTATCTCTGTGTTTCTTACAGCATCTTTCCTGTATCCAGTAGCCAAAATATTAGAGGTTTCCACCGGGCTGCCTTTAAATACTTGCATTTTATTATTAGGAGGGTTATGCATTTTGTATGTGTCTGCAGGCGGATTATGGGCAGTAATTTCCACAGACGTACTTCAATTCGTTATTCTGACAGCAGCGGTTATCATCGTGGTTCCTTTATCTTTCGATAAAATTAACGGAGTTACCGCACTAATAGAGCAAGTGCCCGACACATTCTATAATCTTCTGAACGATGAATATACTTTTGGCTTCCTGGTAGCTTTTGGAATCTATAATACTATATTCCTGGGTGGAAACTGGGCATATGTACAGCGATATACCTGCGTCAAAACACAAAAAGATTCCCAAAAAGTAGGTTATTTGTTTGGAGCCCTATACATAATCAGTCCAGTGCTATGGATGCTTCCACCAATGGTTTACAGAGTATATGACCCTTCGCTCTCATTACTTGATGCAGAAGGCGCATATCTGATGATGTGCAAGGAAGTACTTCCTAACGGGCTTTTGGGCTTAATGATCGGTGGCATGATTTTCGCAACGACCAGTGCACTGAATTCAAAGCTGAATATTGCTTCAGGAGTCATCACCAATGATATATTCAAAAACCTAAGGCCAAAAAGTTCCGACCGTACCCTTATGTACGTCGCAAGAATCTCGACTATTCTCTTCGGAGTATTCAGCATATTGATAGCCATGCTTATTCCTAAAATGGGGGGAGTTGTAAACGTTGTTATCAGCTTGGCGGCATTGACAGGCGTTCCTTTATATCTGCCTATCATTTGGACACTATTCTCTAAAAGACAGACTGCGACTTCTAACATCACGACTACTTTATTAAGCTTGGCTATCAATGGTTTATTCAAATTCATCACTCCACTAATGGGTTTCTCCCTCAATCGTGCCGAGGAAATGATTCTTGGAGTTACTTTCCCAATCCTATGCCTGGCCATTTTTGAGATATATTATAAAGCAAAGAACAAGGAATCGGAAAAGTATCAATCTTACTTAATATGGAATAAAGAAAACAATGCCCGGAAATTGAAAGAAATCGAAGAAAATGAATCGACAGAGAAAGCGGGCAATAATTTCAGCAAACGGGTAATCGGTTATGGCATCTTCGCTTCCGGAGCTGGCATTGCGATATTGGGTGGTATGGCAGATAACGGACAAAAACTTATCATCACAACTGGCGTCGTTTTTGCTCTGCTCGGATTACTAATGACAAGAAAGTCCAAACCAACAATATCTAAAGATTGAGAATTATGAGAAGCTACTATTTTCTTATCACACTGATGAGCATTTGTGTCATCTCCAATACTATACAGGCACAGAACAAGAAAAAGAAAAGCTTCAAACCCGGAACAGTGTGGGTCGATAACAATGGAAAAACTATTAATGCACACGGCGGTGGTATTATATATGTAGATGGCATCTATTATTGGTATGGTGAGCACAAACTGCCCAATAAATCTGAGAAAGAAAAAGCAGATGGTGGTGTACATTGTTATTCATCCACTGATTTGTATCATTGGGAAGACAAAGGAATAGTATTATCCGTTGACTATAAAAATGAAAAAAGTGATATTGCTGACGGCTGTATTCTCGAACGCCCTAAAGTAATATACAACAGGGCGACTTCTAGATATATGATGTATTTCAAACTCTATCCCAAAGGACAGGATTATAAATACGGTTATCTAGGAGTCGCTGCGGCAATTTCTCCTACAGGCCCCTTTACATACAGTCACAAGTTTTTAGGAGCAGATTCTCCATACGGTTCAGGAGATTTTTGTATCTACAAAGATGATGATGGCAAAGTATATCATTTCACGGTACGCAAGCCTGATAAAGCTTTTGTGGCAGGTGAATTAAATAAGGAATATACTTACCCACAGGGAAAGTACAAGGTAGTCACGGGAATCACTAACGAAACAGAAGCACCTGCCATCTTCAAGCATAAAGGTACCTACTATTTGCTGGGATCAGGCTCTAGCGGTTGGAAGCCCAATGCCGCGCGCATATTCACATCAAAATCAATAACGGGTGACTATACGGAAAAATCAAATCCCTGTCATGGTGTCAATCCATATAATGGACTTGGTCCCGAAAAAACTTTTGGGGGACAATCATCCTTCATTATTCCTATACAAGGAAAGAAAAATTCCTATATTGCCATGTTCGATATATGGAAACCGGAAATGCCAATTGAAGGACTTTATATATGGCTACCCATTAAAATCCAAACTAATAGTATAAATATAAAATGGAGAGATGAATGGAATTTAAATATATTCTCTGACGAAAAGAAGATTATTCCACCGTTGCCAACGTCAATATACTAATCCGTATTCCCTCCACTTTCACCAGACAAGAAGCACATGCCAGCGTAGTAGAACCGGTGGTCAACACATCGTCAACGATCAGTATGTGCTTCCCGACAAGTGCTTCGGGACGTTGAAGTTCAAAGACACCTTCCACATTATCCCGACGTTCAAGTATGGATTTGTGTGTTTGCGTCTCCGTATTTTTCTTACGCAATATGGATTCTGTATCTATGGGGATTCCTGTTACAGCAGTGATTCCACGGGCAATCCATTCGCTCTGGTTATAACCGCGAATTTGCTGTTTTTTCTTGTGAAGCGGTATAGGGATTATAACATCAATTCCTTGAAAGAAATGGGAAGATAATAGTTCTGCTGCCATATACCGTCCCATAATTGCACCTATTTCCTTCTGTCCACCATATTTCAAACGGTGAAGAATCAGCCGGAAGTCACTTCCTTTCTCATAAAAGAAAAAAGAAGTAGCCCGTTCCAGAGGAATTTGTCCCCAGAAAAGTCGCTCTACCGGATTATCTTTTCGAAGATGATAGTTCGTACGAGGTAGTTTGATATTGCATACTGTACAAATACATTCCTCGCCCTTTGCTAACGGTCGGCCGCAAACGACACAGCAACGGGGAAACAGTAAAGATAAAAAAGAACTAAGCCAGTCTTTTACAAGAAGTGTGTGTTTCATAATAATAGAGATTTTAAAGTTGCAATACCACTTACATATTCAATGGAGGGACTTCTGCCAGAAGTTTCTGAAAGAAAGAATGCAGAGTTCCGTTCGTTGCAATAATATGATGTCCTTCTATGAAGTTATCTTCGCCATAGAAGTTAGTAACCTTTCCTCCCGCTTGCTGGACGATCAATGCCGCTGCGGAATAATCCCATTTTCCGAGAAACGCTTCCATCCACGCATCGAAACGCCCAATAGCTACATAGCAAATTGCAGCGGCAGCCGAACCATTCATACGAATACCTCCCACTACTCCATAAAGTTGATCGATGAGATGAAGAGCGGTCTGTTTATATTGTAGATGATTATAAGGTAATTCTGTAATAACAAAGGCATCTTGAATATCCTCAACACTCGACACATGAATTTCTTCACCATTCATAAAAGCCTTTCCACCTTTCCAGGCATAGAAACATTCATCCCGGCAAACTTCATAAACAACACCTAAAAGAAGTTCGGTACGATTGCGTAAAGCGATACATACACAATAAGGAGCCTCATCATGAATATAATTTGTAGTTCCATCCAACGGATCAATGACCCAACAGTAGGGTTCGTCCTGATAAGTGGCAGAGCCTTCTTCTGTTATGAATCCCGCTTCGGGCAGTAGAGCAGCAAGTGCTTTCACCACTCGCACCTCTGACTCTTTATCTACATAAGACACATAATCATGTGCATGTTTTTCCTCCACACGCTCACGACGGAAGTTCTTCCGTTCTTCTTTCAAAAAATGTCCAACCTCTGTAGCAATCTGGCATACATCAGTGGTAAGTTGCTTTAAATCTAACATTCTATCTTTCGTAATTTAGGCAATCTGCAAATCAATGCCAAAATTATCACTTTTTTTGATAGAAATAAGAGTTTTACAGGAAAAAGATAAGTAATTCCAGGGCATACTCTATTAAATTACTTTTGCACAGAAAACCTATATTCCGTAACGGAATGATATTTCTCATGAGGTCGTAACACACAGGATGGAAATTCAGGATGATGTGGCGTGTCCGGATGATGGATGGTTTCCAATATAAAACCACCATATTTCTGTTGTGGACCACCTTTAGCCACAATCTTTTCAGAGAGTCCGATGCCGGTATAAATCAGTAAACCGGGCTCTGTTGTGTAAGTTTCTATTCGACGTCCACTTTGAGGTTCTGTGATCGTTGCGGCATAACGCAGATCTCCATTATAATCACGAAGTATCCAATTGGCAGAATAACCACCCATAAGTTTCATATGCTCATTGGGAGAGTTGGCACGTTCCGCAAAACTGTGAGGAGTACGAAAATCCAAAGGGCCTCCTGCTATCGCTTCTACCGAAGCCGGCACATACCACGGAGTATTAACCGTGACTGAATCCGCATTAATTTGCACAATATGATTTAAAACCGAACCTCCGTCATACCCCTGAAGGTTAAAATAGCAATGTTGCGACATATTGACGATAGTCGGTAGATCGGTTACCGCCTCATATTCTATACGCCAAGTATTATCCGAAGTCCAGAAATAAGTGACTTTACAATCTAAGTTACCAGGATATCCTTCTTCTCCGTCAAGACTGCGGCGGGTAAAAACAATTCCAAGCGTATCAGGAGTATTGATTGGCATAGCTTTCCACATAACACGATCAAATCCTTTCATACCACCATGCAAATGCCCCGGATATCCGTTGGGAGATTCATTGCACGATAGCTGATACCGAATCGAGTCAATCATAAAAGCACCACCGGCAATACGGTTGGCATAACGCCCTAATAAAGCCCCGAAAAATCTCTCGGCTCCAATCTCGTAATCTTTAAGATTCTCATATCCAAGCACTACATCTGCCATTTTCCCCTCTCTGTCCGGCACTATAATATTCGTTATACGACAACCATAGTCAATTACTTTGATTTGAGCACCTGAAGCATTAGTCAGAGTATATTGGATAACAGTATCACCGTCTTGAGTAACACCGTAAAAAGCTGCTTTTACTCCAGAACTGGAGCCACATTCCGCACAAGCAGTAACAAGTACGGCTAAAGATAAACAAGCCAAAAATTGATTCATTTGATATTCAATATTAAGGAATAAATATTTATCGAATAAACAGCCACAAAAATGCAAATGCAGAAGAAGACAATATCTCTCTTATTCGTTTGAGTGCAATACTTATTTGCGTTTCCACAGTTTTCACAGAAATTCCGAGACGTTCGGCAATCTGTCTATAAGAAAGCCCCTCCTTCCGGCTCAAGGAAAATATTTCTCTACATTTCTCCGGAAGTTGTTCAATTGCCTGATTCACCACCTTTGTTAAAGCATCCATATCAAAACAATCTTTATATTTCCTTTCTTCCAGTTGCTGATTAAACCAGTTTTCCAACAACTGATGCCTGTTTTCCTCATCACGAAGATAGTTTAATACCCGATTTTTGGCAGCCCGGAAAAGATAGGTTTTGATATAGGTTATTTCAATACAATCTTTATTCTCCCATAGTTTGAGAAACACCTCCTGAATAACATCTTCTATAACTGCTCCATCATGCGTATAGAAGTTGAGAAAACAACAAAGTTGTTCATAGTATGTATCGTAATAATTTCGAAAGGCTTGAATATCCATCGTTCCCGGAATTGTGTTTATCAGTCTCACAAATCTACAAAAAATAATCTTCTTTCGGAATACATTTTCGTAAAGAGAACCATACCCTCAAAACACTTTCTAATACTAAAACCGAAATCACATTAATTGCACTAAACAAAAATGCTGATAATGACGCGGATCATACAGATTCTTTCTAAATATAAATCTGTATGAATCCGCGTCCAAATGAGCTTTACAAAATCGTTCAGAATTGTCTTTCTGCAAAAATATTCAGAGCATAAGGATCACTCACCGCTGCTTGCTCAATATATTTCTGTGCCAGCTTCGTATCACCAGTGTAGCGATAGGCCAGAGCTAGTAAATAGCTATAATAAGCACTCCGTTGCTGTACGGCACGATCGCAGAAACTTATAAAGAAAGGAGTAGTGGCAAAATAACCCGCATCAACAGTCTTCATGCCTTCTTTCCAATCTTGCAGTTTATAATTGATGAGTATATCCCCCTTAAAAGGCATACCCGTTTCACGATAACAAAGTGCCTGATAAAATGGCAATTCCGGTAAGTTCATATTACTAAAATAATCGACCTCAATACCCGTTATAAAATCAAAATTCTCATTGGCCTTGTCTTCCTGCCCCAAAGATTTCAAACAGATTGCTTCATAATATTTAAATGGAACCAATCTAACGATATTCCACAAACCTGCTCCCAGATTTTGAGGTAAAGTTTGCGCAGCCTTAAAACAATCAGTCGCTTCTTGCATCTTATTTTCTTTCATTAATCTACGCCCTTTCAGGAAATAAGCAAACATATACTGTTCTGCAACTGCATGCTCCCCACCTTCAGCTGGGACAAAGTTACGCCCCCTAAGAAGTTCTATTGCCTTATCCTCCTGTCCTGCCATGTTATAAGCTCGTGCCCATTCAAGCATAATATCATCGCGGCTAATTGCAGACTTATGATTATTCAGGAAAGAAATGCGTTCAGCAGGAGCAACTCCTAACTTACCCATTACATAGACCGTTTCAAAAATCAACTGTTCATCATTCGGCTTCAGGGATAATGCCTGCTTCAATAAGGGTAACACTTCATTTTTACGATTCATGTGTGAATAGTAAGCGACAGCCAGATTTCGTGCAGCACGATAATCAGTACTGGACAAGCCTTCCCAAAGAGCGACTGCCTTCTCATAATGTCCTTTAGCGTAAAGGGCACATCCCAACAGCAACTGTGCCTTCTGACTTCCCTGTTTTGCCCAATGAGACAAACTGTTCATTTCAATTCGCCGGCTTGGGAAAGCAATCCCTTCCGTTGCCGAATCATTCGGAGAACCGCCTTTTATATCTGCATATATGGCAGACAGACTAAAAATCAGAGGCTCGTGTGTTTGCAACATCTCTATCAGGGAAACAGTCTCTTTCTGCAGATCAGCGACAAGCAAAGTTTCTATAAGATCGAGACATACCTGATTCTTATCCGTCCGTATCTTTTCCATAAAATCCCGGGCACTAACTTTACCGGTCAGCACACCGAAGTAACGCGCCAAATGATTAAGTTTATCATTCGCTTCTACAGACAGATATTGACGCTCCGATGCTTTTTTATCTCCCTGCAAATAAGAAGCATATATCATCAACGCATTGGCTACAGCATTATCTTTATGATAAGTAATAGCAGTAGTAAGATGTTGAACAGCCTTGTCATACTCCAGTTTACGTATATCAAGCATAGCCACATAAGTCATGGCGGAAGAAACATAAGCACTGCTCCATGCTGCTTTCTGGAAATAATCATAGGATTTCTCCTGCTCATCGAGCGCTAAATAGACATGCCCTAACAAATAGTACAGTTTCCCATTTTCAAGACGCGTATTGAACCGTGTCAACACTTTTTCCGCCCTCAAAAGATATTCCAAAGCCTCACTATAAAAAGCATTGCGTAACTTTGCTTCTCCTAAAGCGATCAATGCAGGAGCAAAATTCGGATCACGTTCAAGAGCTTCTTTATAATAGCTCTCTCCTTTAGTGGCAGGATCACGATATTGATCAACATGCAAACCTTCAAGATACAACAAATGCGGACTTTCAACCTTTTTGATATTCGGCATATCCTGTGTTGTATGAGGAATATTAAAAGTATCGTGTTTCTTCACTGTATAAGACATTAGAACAGTTCCGTCATTAGCGGTGACATCTATTGAATACCCTAACCGCATTCTTACATCCGCAGGCAACGAATATTCTTCTCTCGCCTTGATCGTCGCATTTCCCGAAAACAGAACCCGGTCATCCCCTTTGACCGTAATCTTCACATTACGAGTCTTATTCAACTGCACTTTAATCGCATCCTTGACGTATATAGCTCCTGTCGTATTTGCAAAGTCGGGAACCCCTATCTCTCCGATCGGAAACCAATATTGCGAAAAAGTTTTAGTCTCCATCGGTTCAAGCCATGTAAAATCCGGCTGATTGTCAGAATAGCTGCCTGCCATCAATTCACAATAGGCTCCATCTGTATCCGTAAGAGCATTTTCCCAAGACTGGGACAACTGATTGTAAGCCCATGTGAACATCTTCTTACCGGGTGACACATGATGATCTCCGATATGCACAACCCCGCATTTCCTGCCGGTATCATAACCGCCAAAGAAATCATACTGCGATGCAGCACTAAAATAAGAGGTAGGCTGAATCGTATTCTTATGTTTGCTTATATCAACTGCACCGTCATAACGAATACCATTAAATATTCCCGCCGCATTTGTTGCAACCGGATAAGTGGTAACCGAACGTTTGTAATGGAAAAACACATGGCTTACATCGTGCGGAAAGAATATCTCATAATTCTTATTCGAAGGTACCGCCACATTCTCCCACCATAAAAACGAATGTCTTAACGGGGTGATATTCGACAATTTGACTCTTGTCTCAAAGATAGACTCACCGGGGTTAAGCACAATACCAACCGTACCTTTCATCCGGTCTGTCGGATCATGTTCCGAAACCCAAACGATCACTCCTCCGCCCGGCAACTTTTCTATCTCATAATCAGTGGGCATAAAAGATGAAGCCCGATGATGAAAAGGCCAGTTAAACTCCAGTCCACCGGAAATCCACGAGCCCAAAGCACCGATAAGAGCTGGTTTTATGACATGGTTCTTATAGAAAAAATCATATCCATTCGTTTTATCTTTGGCAGCATATATCTTCCCACCGATTTCCGGCAATATTTGGAGTTCCAAATATTCATTCTCCAATTTGATAAGCGTATATTCTTTATCCACCTTTTGTTCCCGATTCACTTTCAAAACAATTTTATTGGGATAAGGATTGCCACTCGACCGCTGGTGTACCCTATTTTCGGCAAACATCGGCAGTTCCTCACGTTCGGGTTCTGTGTATGTCGGAATACTGACTTTACTTACAGACACCTTGACCGATTGTGCTTTCGCGCTTGTAGTGAGAAACAAAATCAAAAATAAAATATTGAAATATTTCATGAGTGTATGTATTATGATTAAAAAAAGATTTTTCATTTTACTCTATCTTGACACAACGGACAGATGCTGCCGAAGCACGGTCCAGACCTGTAAAATTAAGATTTGCATTATTATAATAGAAGTAATAAGCTCCTGTTGTCCCTGGATTACTAGTCCATTGGTACCCCCGATATTCCTGATAAGCAATCTTATTAGCTCCCTTATCCAGATAACCTCCTGTCGGGAAGTAAGAAGTTTGCGAACCATCAATCACAAACAGATGCCCGTAATTGTTATCACATTCCGTTTTTGAAGTAAAGGTGAATCCCTGATAGCAATTCTGATCGGGCACACAATAGCCTTCCGGGCAAGGATCATACACAGTCTTTACATTCTTAGTGAGGCCATCAGAATTTCCCCATAGTCCGTTATTCCGCCATTCATTATGCCAGTCATTCGCAGAAAAAATTCTTATATCAGGATTGGATATGGTATAACTTACTGTTCCCACTTCAGCAGAAGTAGTTGCATTTGCGGTCAGTTCCTTGTTATCCACAGTTGTCGCACTCGAACGGACAATATCAAGCGGACGCGGGAACGGATCTTTGCGCCCCCACTGATACCATGCACCATAAGCATTCTGATCTTTAGGAGTAACAGAAGTTGCACCCAAATTACGATCCATCATTTTGAATGTTCCCCGTTCCTCATTAATATAGGTAAGATCCGATGCTTCAGTCACCCAAATATGGAAAGACCATACATTCTTGCCCGATGCATCTCGAATAGCCACAAGGGCATTTCCTTTCACGCCACTTACAGGAACTTTTAAAGTAGTTCCCTCCAATGCAGGAACAGCAGAAAGAACATCTCCTGATGAAGACGAATTCGTTTGTGTCCACAAAACAGTTGCAGACACAGCCTTATCTACTAATTCCCCATTGACATTCACTCTCGGGCGATTTTCATAAGTATAATCTCCTGCCAATGAATAATAAGGTGTGACATCTATTTCAAGTGTTCCTGCAGATGCCGTACGATAACAGTTTGCCTTACCATAATACAACGTCACCGGCAATAATTCCATCGGTTTGACAACCCCGGCTTCAATAGTGAAAGCACCCGGAGTTGCTTGTTCGTAAATACGTCCGGCAGCATCCGTTATGACGAAAGTCAACCCTTTGGTATAATTTACCGCAGGAAGAAATAAAACAAAGTCAGTATGAGCTGAGGGATTATTATCAGCAGAAAGAGGTACACTTGTATCACAAGTAACCAATGCAGTAGCCGCAGCAGAAGGAGTGGAAGACTTCCGAAGTGATACGATTCCATCCGCTGCATTGACATCAGCTATACCCGACACCTGTTCTCCGTCATTACCGCGTACAGCTACAGACTTAATACTAATTCCCATTAACTGATAATCAGTCAGTTGTATCCGTACTCCACCACACAGATTCTTAAAAGAAAAGGCTTCACCATCAGAGACTGCCGCCATCGGCAAAGATGATATTTCACTATCGGCATTAAATGCACCCATCCATTTCTGTCCGGCAAGTGCCGAAAAGTCAACAGCAAGTGTCGTACCTTCAAGCTGGCTGCCTGACGCAGCCGACGCCGGATAAATAGCATATCGGATGGCATCATCTACAGAAGCGTCCACCGGATCAAAAACAGCGGTACGAACACTATTGGCAGCAGTAGTATAAACAGCTCCATTCGGCGTTGAAGTGCCAAACAGCCGTATCTCATCATTTTGGGTCCAAACCACATTCATGGATGCATTAAGCGACGTGCGTGTTGTGGCGGTAACAGCACAAATTGCCGTAATGGATTTTTCTCCTCCTTTTACGGTCGGTTCCGGAGAAAACGCCTCGTCATCAGTTTGCACACAACTACCCAATGATAAACCAATTACCAGAAGAATCAGAATTTTATTTTTTTTCATGGTCTCGCAAATTTAAAATGTTATCATTATTTCCATGTACCTTCCGTATCGCCATTATTCCAGGAAGGTCCAGTACCGGTATCTCCTTCCCCCGGTAGAGGTTCAGGGTCCGTAGCAGCTTTTAAAACGATTGGCAACCATTTCTCATAATTCGTAGCAGTCAGTCCAGTAAAGGTATCACTACCATTCTGATCGTATAAGGTAGCATTAAACATCAAACGGTCGGCCACCACCCGAAGTAAAGTCCGTGGAATAGCCATTTCGACTACATATCCCTTATCGGCTGCCGTATCACCAAAAGTTCCGTGAACCGCACCTTTACAAGTTACTGAAGAATGACTACATTTAATGGTATATTGAACTGCATCCGGAATAAGAGAGATTTTAAGAGGGGTTCCGGTAGCATCTCCACCCTGAAAAATCAATTCCATGCTGTCGTCTGTAGTCAAGTCTTTATCAAGACGTTCCACCAGACAATATACATTTTCTGCATCATAAGCAAAGCGGAACACGGCTTGTGTAGTGGACACACTTCCGATAAATAGTGCATCACTGACTGCACTCCAATCCAAATTGTCGGCGTCTATCACCGGTGTCATTCCGGAAGCATTAATCCGATGATTCAGAACAAACTGTCCAATCTGAATACGGGCAGCATCTTTATTCTCGCTATTGACAAAAGTAGCAGGCATGGCAGCTACAAGAGTATGCGGATCAATAATTTCCGTTGCTCCCCAATATCCTTTTCCACTGAATGGCTGATACGTTTCTCCCCATTGGGAAGCCTCTGCGTTACCCACCTGCATGGTAAAGAGAGAAGAAGCATTGTACGACAAAACAGTCTCTCCCGAAGGGAATTGTGCCAGATAAGGTGCTGCAGCCTTCTGCACAAAATTGAGTTTACGGTCCGAAGGCCCTACTTCATCTCCGGTCAATGGAGCCGAAGCCCAGTTGTCGGAGCTCCACGCCATTGAAATATGATAAACGTCGCCTTCATCTCTGAAACGTGTTTCTGTAGCTACTGCAATCTTCGTCGAATTATTTAATTCGCGGGCAGAAGGCATCTGATCCGAATAAATTTGTTTGCCCGAACCATCTATAGCCAGTCCAGTCTTTTGACGGATCACCTTTCCAACGACCGTCCATGTCCGCCCATTATCCATAGAGCGCAGCATGGCAGTCCCCGAATCGGCTGTGAGAGGCTCGCTATCCGTAAAATAGACCTGTATTTCACCCGAACGAAGTTGTAATGCATAAGGTTCCCAAGTCGTTCCCTGATAAATAATCTGGGCAGTCGACCAAGTACGTCCATTATCGGAAGAACGCCTCATCATAATACCATTACTCTGCGGATCGACCCTGTATCCCTGATTCAAGCGAAAGGAAGCGAATGCCAAAATATCCTTATTTGCCAGAACGACTGCATCACATGATGAGAAACAGCGTGTATCACTGGCACCGGAAGTTTGCTGGGCACTTTCGCTCTGAAACAGAGGACTAGATGCATTCTGCCATGTAATCAGATTAGTACTTAAAGCATAATAGACATTCCAAGCCTGTGGTCCCTGCTGGTATAGCAGCAAATAGGTCCCGTCACTCAATTTCTTGATACGGGGATAAAGAGCATTCACAGCCGATAGTGCCGGACTTTCCAAAGTCAGCAACCGGCGATAGTCTAACTCGAGAGAACTATTCCCCCATTCGTCCGCATGAGAGTTCACTGCTACATTTTCACTTTTATTGAGCGACTGAATAGAGGTAATCTCTCCGGTGACCGGTTCAGGGTCAGGATTTGAATTAGGACGCGGATTAGGCCACTCATCCGTTGAGGTATAAGATGTACAAGCAACGAGAAGCCCCATCACTGTTACCAAAAGGTATCTATGAGTTTTTAACTTTTTCATCATATTCATTCTTTTATTTGTTCAATCCGTTATCGATCAGTTTGAAGTCATACTTTTTATAAAATCAATTTCTTGTTGACTATAAGGTGTACCATCCAGACGGAATATATCATGAAACCAGATTTCAGGTTCCGGATCTCCGGCTTTGCTCGACCACTGTAAATGAAAATTACACTTTCCTGCTGTCAATCCCCAACTGATGGCACCTACCTTTTCACGTTTAAGAATCGGCATTATTTCTTCAAAAGTTGAACGAGGACGTCCCATATACTCCTGACAGATAACCGGACGATCAAACTGCTTCATGAAAGCGATGAATTTTTCCATTTCTTCAGGTCCATAATAACAGTGAAAGGTCATAACATCACAATTCTCACCCAGAAAACTGATAATCGGCAAATTACTGCGTGTGCCATGTCCTCCGGGATAAATCCATATCGGAGACGACAGCGGTTGCGAGGGATTCACCTCACGTGCCCAACGGAACACTTCGCGCAACAATGGCATACTATGTGCTTTCTGCTTGAAGTTTTCCGGTTCGTTATATAAACACCACAATAAAATACGATCATCTGCTTTAAAGGTAGTCATCACATCTTTCACGTAACGTTCCAGACGCGGATACGTTGACGGATCATTGACGGATGGTGCTCCGGGGCTCTGTATCCATTGAGAGTTATGAACACCCTGTACAGAAGCCGGTTGTACACCGAGTTTCGGACTCTCAAAACGCCCACCATTCGTAAAGAAAGTGACGATGGCACGCATACCATGTTTCTGACAGATACCCAGAAATGTATCCAGTCGTTGTTTAAACCCTGCCGGATCCGCTTCCCACACCATATCATGCAGGAATATGCGTACCGTATTGAATCCGAGTTCCCCGGCACGTCCCAACTCCAACTCCATGGTTTTCGGATCAAAAGTCTCCTCTTGCCACATCTCAAACTGATTAATTGCCGTAGCAGTAACGTAGTTGATACCCACCGGCCATTTTTGAGATGCGTACCATGCGTTTGCTTTTTCCGTCGACCATCTTTCAGTCTGTTGGGCGCAGCCGGTTGTTGTCAATAAAAAGAGAATTGTTGCAATCAATATATTCAATCTATTCATAAGAAATCAAATTAATTAAGTTGTTAATACCCAGGGTTCTGGTCTTTTGTCTGATCCAATGCCATATTATAATTAAATTCATCGGTAGGGATAGGCCACCAGTAGGCTGCATCTCCCACTTCGGATAAAGCCGAAATACGTCCGGCAGCCAAAGCTGCTTCTGCAAGCTTTCCACAACGCTTCAGGTCATTGTAGCGTTTACCTTCAAAAATCGTTTCGTAGCCACGCTCCTGCAACACCAGCGCAAGGAAAGCATCTTTACTTGCATAATCGGTCAGTTTGTAGTCTGAAGAAGATGCTTGTGTCGGTTTCTGTCCGTAAGCACGTCGCCGCACCATATTCAATTTTTCCATGGCATCATCGGTAGGAGCTCCTTTCCAGCGACAAACAGCTTCTGCATAATAAAGCAGAATATCAGCATAACGATATACCGGGTTGTCATTGGGAGTTGTACTGCTCCCTGTCCATTCCGAATCTCTGAATTTCGAGCAAATCATACCCGTTTTAGTCAGTGCATTGAGTGTTCCATTCTGCGTTTGTTTATACAATCCGAACTGATAGCGTAAATCATTCTGGTCCCAATTCTGAATAAATTTATTCTTCTGATAATCGGTATAAATCCCTACAGCTCCCATATTCACGAAAGGATTGGGCTTGCAGAGATACATATAGGCGATGGTCGATCCACTATCGCGGTTGAACTTTATATAGAAAATTTCTTCAGAAGTGGCATTAGCTGTATGACCGTAAAGGTCGAGGAAATCATCCGCTTTGCCAACCTCAACCAGAGAATATCGTTTGGATGAAATAATTAAACCGGCTGCTTCAGCCGCCTCTTCATAGCGACCGGCATAAAGACAAGCTTCTGTTTTCAATGCCAATGCGGCATAACGCGAAGGACGTCCGGCAGCTTTAGCCACTTCCGGCAGATTGGATGCAGCATAATCGGCCTCATCAATCACAAACTTCCAGATATCAGCTTCCGGAGTACGGGGTTTATTAAAGTCATTCATGTTCTGTTCATCAAAAAAAGGAACGGCGCCCCAATTTCGTGCCAGCCATGAATAGGCGAATGCACGTAGAAAACGTGTTTCCCCGGTGAGGTTGTTATACTCCTGTTGCGAGAGTGGAGTATTACCTATACCGTCAAGAATATTATTGGCAAAACGAATGGCACGATACAACACCGCCCAGCTATCTTTGGAGAAGCCCACCCCACCACTGGTAAGCCCGGTATCATAAGCTGTGGCATAGTTACCTCTTCCAATACAATAATCCGTCAGTCCTTCTTCCAGAACAATCAGATAACGACTGAATCCCGGATCACGACGGAGTTGGAAATAGATGGAATTGATAACACTCTCCACTTCTTTGGCATTCGCCATAAAAGTCGTTGCATCCACTTTCTTCGGATGTTCTTCCAAAGAACCCATATCTTCACAGGATGTATTCATTGCCAGTATCATAGCAAAAGCGGCAATATATATCAATAATTTTTTCATAAGACATCAGTTTTTATATGTTAGAAAGTGAGTCGGCATCCAATCGTATAAGTACGGGCACTAGGATAACAATACGAATCTACCCCCTGAATCATCGAGCTTCCGCCACCATTGGCATTTATATCCGGATCCCAGAAAGGGTAGCTCGTAATAGTAAACAGGTTTTGGGCACTCACATAGACACGGGCACGCTTGATGAATTTGCTACGGGCACAAGGTACATCGTAGGCCAATTCGAGGTTTTTCAGTCTGACGAAGCTGCCGTCATAAACAAACCGATCGGACATTTTATAGGAAGTCTGGTCGAGATTGGGATATTTTGCGGTAGGATTCTCGGGTGTCCAATGATTGTAGTACACCTCGCGCAACGTATTCCCGTTATATCCATAATCATAAGCTTGTGCAGCCATACTAAGCGAATATATATCATTACCTATTGAACTCTGGAAGAAAGCGCTTAGCGTAAATCCTTTATAACTGACTGCTGTAGTTAGATTGACCAGAAAATCAGGATTAGGATCACCGATGATGGTCTTGTCTGCTGCTGTGATGGCAGGATCATCATCCATATTCTTATATACGATATGACCGTTCTCATCGTATCCATCTTCAACATATCCGTAGAAAACATACATTGGCTCACCCACACGCATCAGATTGAGCTGGTCTTTCAGAATGGTGTTATCCAATTCGCCACCGAAAATATCCTTATCTTCCGAAAGGACTAACACTTTGCTGCGATTAAGCGAGAAGTTGACACCCAAATCCCATTTCACAGCACGATCAATAATCCGCCCGTCGAGTTGCAACTCAAACCCCGAGTTACGAATGGAACCGATATTACGCAGGGCAGTGGTATATCCACTTGAACGAGGCATCTCTACATTGTTCAGCAAATCAGTCGTTTTCTTCCGATAGTAATCCGCAGTCATGCGGAGGCGATTATTAAACAGGGACAGATCAACCCCCACATTAAACTGTGAGGTTGTTTCCCATTTCAAATCGCCGGTGTAGGTATCTGACGGGACATACGCCACTGTTGTATTCTTATCGAATACTACATTTTCCGTCCTCAATGTGTTCTGCGTAGAATACGGTGAGATGGCAGTGCTACCGGTCACTCCGTAACTCAAACGGAACTTTAGATCCGAAAGCCACTCTACATCACGCAAAAAAGACTCTTGCGAAAGACGCCAGGCCGCTGCCGCTGAAGGGAAATATCCCCATTTATTTCCTTTACTATAACGTGAGGAACCATCAGCACGAAGACTGGCAGTCAATAGATAGCGATCAGCATAATTATAGTTGATACGTCCCAGAAATGAGAACAAACGCCAATCTGAATAAGAAGATGTCGGCAACCCTTTAACGGTAGCTGCATCCATGTCATAGGTTTCAGTCACATCACTCAAGAAGCCTTCGGCCGTACCCGTTCCCACAGTTTTCGATGTACTCTGTTCGTAGGTAAAACCACCCATCACACTCAAATGGTGTTTTTTTAGAAAACTCTTATTATAGGTTATGATATTATTACTTGTGATACCGACTGTTTCTCCAAATGTAATAGAGGCAGCCCCTTGTGAATTAGGGTATTGTAATGACTTGTAATAATCTTTGCGGTTCTGGTTATTGTTAACGTTGGCAGATAACTGAATTGAAAGTCCGTCTATCGGTTTTATTGTCAATGAAGCATTTGCCATAATCCGGTTGGCGTACCATTTATTATCCACTTCTTTCACATAAGCCAACGGATTTACCGGTGCAATCGGTTGTGTCTGGAAGTCATTCCAGGTTCCATCGTCATAATGAGGTGTCGCTGTTGGCGGCAGAATCAGTGTAGAACCGATAACAGACGTTCCCCGGCTACCTCCCTGTGAATTCATCTGATTATGATTGGACCGGCTGAAAATCAAGTTGCTCGACACGGTGACATATTTTGAGATGTGATAATTCAGGCTCGAACGAATAGACATACGTTTATAGCCACTTTCCTTCACGATACCTTGCTGATCGAAATAGCTGGCGCCTAACGTTCCCTGAACCTTTTCCGTACCACCAGAGACATTCACAGAGTGGTCGGTAACAAGTGCATTACGAAACAGTTCACGCTGCCAGTTGGTACTATGCCGGGTAGATTTAATCTCTTCATCGGTATATATCGTAGGCTGATTATTGATCGCTGCTTTTTCATTCAGATAGTTCATATATTCCCAAGCATCGAGCAGCTCAAGTTCTTTAGCCAGACTCTGCACACCAAAGCTGGCATTGTATTCCACGGTAATCTTCCCCTCTTTAGCTTGCTTCGTCGTAATCAGGATGACACCATTGGCACCACGCGAACCATAGATAGCAGTTGCGGAAGCATCTTTCATCACTTCAACAGATTCGATATCGGCCGTATTAATCATATTAATATCACCCGGAAATCCGTTGATAATCCAAAGCGGTTCATTGTCACCCCGAATAGAATTGGAACCACGTACCCTCACTTGTATTCCGGCTCCCGGCTGGCCATTAGTTTGCTGAATCTGTACGCCTGACACGCGTCCCTGTAATGCTGACGCAACAGAAGTATTTGCATATTCAGTAATGATATCGCCTTTGACGGAAGCTATCGAACCGGAAAGGTCCCGTTTGCGTTGTACGCCGTAACCTACCACTACTACTTCATCCAATGTCTCTGTATCTTCTTCAAGAACGAAATTCATTGAACGTACCCCTGCCACCACCTTTTTGCTCTGTGGGGCGTAACCTATAAACGTCACATCAATAGTGGCACTTTCAGGTACATTCTGCAACTCAAACTTTCCGTTAAAATCGGTAACCGTACCGTTGGTAGTACCTTTTACCAGTACGCTTGCTCCGATGACCGCTTCTCCCTGTTCATCTTTCACCACACCCGAAATCGTCCGGTTGGTCTTCGTCTGCACCTTTTGTAAAACAATCTGTTTGCCTACTATTTCATACGCAATGTCACTTTTATCAAAGGCCTGTTTCAGCACATCCGAAAGATATTGAGAACCTCCTTTCAGGGAAACAATGCGTGACAGAGGGATAGAATTATCGAACACAAAAGTATAATCTGTCTGTTTTTCAACAGCTTGTATCAGATTCTTTAAAGAAATCTGCCTGGCAGCGATATTGACTTTAGTCTCTTTCTGCGCCCATAGCGAAGGGCTGGAAAGCAGGCTGCCCAAAACAAGAATGCTACATAATATTTGTTTTAGCTTCAACATTGTAAACTCATTTAAGGTTAAATAAAGGAATTAATTATTACCTTTGTCTGCATAAAGCAAGGCTATACCTGTGCCATCCGTCTGACGGATAGCATACATACGCAGGTTTTGCTCTTCGGACGTGGAAGATGGCACTCTTCTGCGTCCTTTTTTATTCTTCGATTACTTTCTCCCGGTTATGCTCACCTCCTCTCCATTAATAGTGTATGTAATCGGAGTCACCCGATTAACGATCTCAAGCATTTCTCGCAAAGATTCTGTTTTAATTGTCATCCAATAACGTTTATTTTCCGGTACATCATGCAATTGAATTTTGATGCCATACCATCGTTCCATTTTTTGAACTATTTCCTTCAGATTCTCATTTTCAATTTTCAGCTTGCCCAATCGCCATACGGATTCTACTTCAGCATCGCAAGCCGTCAATTTACACTTCTCCATTTCACGCAAAGGAATAATGGCTTTCTGATTGGGTTTCATATCTGCCAACAGCTTATCCGTTAAAGCCGAGACAACCGTCACGTGCCCTCTAAGCAGTACAACTTCCAATTCTGAATGGTCTCCATATCCATTGACATCGAATGCAGTACCATGAACCAACACTTTCACATCACCTACCGATACATCAAACTGTCTCTTACTGTCTCGCACCACATCAAAAAAAGCCTGTCCATTCAATTTTACAGAACGGCAATCTTTGGCATAATCCGTAGAATAGGTCAAAGTAGAACCGGAATTCAACCAAACTTTAGTGCCATCCGGCAAACTGACTTCTGCTTTCTGACCAACAGGAGCTGTAAATGAGACTAATCCTACTTCTTCCTCTTCCGAAACCAGCAGAGAAAGCGAGAAGCCCAACGCCAGTGCCAACATAGCAGCAATTCCCACTGTTCGATACAACAACCGCCGCGTGTACATCTTCACAGGTTTCACCAGATTCAGATTACTCATTATCTTTCCCCACACACGTTCTTTATCAGGAATTACCGGATGTATTCCCGCATGAGTTATCTGCCAGCTCTCGCACAGTTCCTGAAATTCCTGTTCATGCCCGGCATCGGCATTCCGCCATTCCATGATTTCTTTCTCCTCCTGCGGAGAAGCAGTTCCCAATAGATATTTAGATATGATAATATAAATGTCTTCCATATTTAAATGTGTTTTATAAGCTCTTTTATTAAATAGACCCGTAACTTTTAAATTACCCTGAAAGAGCTTAGCTTTTTTTTTATAACATGCATAAAAGAAACCTATTTTCTTGTTTAATGCACAAACTAGTACCTATACCCGAAAAAAATAATAACTTTGAGTGCACAAATTAATTCGTCGGACTGTAGTCTATCTTTCATCGGACTATAGTCCAACGAAAGGAACACTATAGTTAACGTTGCGTCGGACTATAGTCCGACGAATAAAATCATGCAATCGGAGACAATATTTACTGAATAACTAAAAACAAAATAAAACATGAGTGTTTATTATGATCTTTATGCCAGTGGCAACCCACAAAAAAAGGATGAGCAGCAGCCACTTCACGCACGAGTGATTCCATCAGGAACTCTTGATGCCAAGAAATTCATAGAGTTAGTATCTAAAAGTAATGGCTTCAGCCAAGCCACCATTGAAGGATGCCTGCAAGCTATTACTGATGAATTACAACATTGGTTAAAACAAGGTTGGACTGTAGAAGTTGGAGAACTGGGCCATTTCTCTTTATCGCTGAAATGCAGCCGACCGGTTATGGAAAAGAAAGAAATTCGTTCTCCTTCCATCCACCTGAATAAAATAAACCTCCGTATCAACAAAAAATTCCGCGAAAGCATGGAACCGTTACAGTTGGAACGTATGGAATCTCCCTACCGTAACGATGGCAGTCCTAATGAAGACAATTGCCGTACCGTCCTTATACAACACTTGGAAGAACAAGGCTGCATCACCCGAACAGATTTTATGAGACTGGCTGGAATAAACCGGGACAAGGCAATTGGATTATTGAATAAATATATAGAAGAGGGAATAATACGAAAATATGGAGGAGGCAAGACAGTAGTATATTTAAAAAGGTAAAACATACAGTTTACGCTCTACATTTCGGACAACATCAATAAACGTAAAGAATATAAAACATACAAACAGTTATACCACAAGGAATTATCTCAATATTAATTATTTTGTGAACGCACTTCTTCAAAATCGCTTGCCCAGCAATTTGAGACACCATATCTTTGCAATGTGATCACAAAATAATAACTAGATTTACTAACGATTAAAACTATTAAGAATTATGGCACTGAAATATGTAGTCAAGAAAACGACCTTTGGCTTTGATAAGGAAAAAGCCGAAAAGTATGTAGCTAAACCATTCAACGTGGTTACTGTTGATTTTAAAATGCTATGCGATCAAGTAACAAAAGTAGGATTCGTTCCACGCGGTACTGTAAAATCCGTCCTCGACGGATTGATTGATTCACTGATAACATATATGGAAATCGGGGCATCAGTCAGCCTTGGAGAATTCGGAACTTTCCGCCCTTCTTTCGGGTGTAAAAGTCAGGATGATGAAAAAGAGGTAACCGCGGAAACCTTAAAGAACCGTAAAATTATTTTCACTCCCGGAAGTATGTTTAAAGGTATGATAAAATCGATAAGTATCCAAAAGTTGGATAGTTCTAAAGCCAATAGTTCCAGCACGCCTGACAAGGGAAATGGAGGCAGTGGAGAAGGTGGAAACGAAGGCGGTGGTGAAGCACCGGATCCGGCAGCATAAGAAATCGTATGAATGATTAATATTTAAAGACAAATCCGGCTTAAGCTCATTTAAGCCGGATTTGTTAATTTCTCAAATAACTTGTTTTTCTCACAGAAATTCCCGATTATTGCAACCTAATACTAATCGAAAGGGCTTCATGAAAAGAGTCGATTCCGTTATTTCCTTAATATATTCACTATCGAAATCTGAAAAGAAACACTTCTCTTTGCAAGTCGTCAAAGATAAGGAGGAGAAAGACTATCTGGTTATTTATGATATTATCACAAAGAGCAAACAGCCCAATGGAAATGCAGTGAAAGAAGAATTTTATAAGCGCAGACCTAAAGGTTCTTTCGAAGTATCCATTCAATATTTATATGAGAAACTGGTAGATACGCTACTCACATTAAGAAAGAAGAAAGACATCTACTATGATTTGCTAAACGATCTATGCAAAGCCCGTATGCTTTATGAACGTTCTCTGTTCGAAGAGTGTTTCGAGATTTTATCCAATACAATAGAGCAAGCACAATTTTATGAGAATAACGAAATTCTGACGATTGCCCTGAAACAGGAACTGGAATATCTGCTACGGCTGAATTTCCCTAACATGACAGAACAGGAACTTTTTCACAAGCATTTTATTCAGAATGAATCTTTAAAGAAAATCCGAAAGATAACGGAGCAATCCTCACTACATAATTTACTGAAATATCGTCTCTCTCATATCGGGGCGATACGAACTTCAAAACAGAAACAGGATATGAATGACCTCATGGTCAACGAACTTTATATAGCCGCTTCTTCAGATGCAGAGGGGAATTTTGAATTGACACGAAACCATAAACTTTTTCAAGCAAACTATTTAATGGGAGCGGGAGATTACAGAGCCGCCCTAAACTCATACAAGGAACTGAATTCTTTGTTTGAACAGAACCAACAGTTTTGGTCGAATCCACCCATTTATTATTTGTCAGTGCTCGAAGGAGTGCTCGGAAGTTTACGTTCAGTAGGCAACTACAACGAAATGCCGTACTTTCTGGAAAAATTAAAAAGACTGATAGCTGAAGATTCTTCTCTTGAATTTAAAGTAAATGCCACCTGCCTGCTCTTTCAGTACGAACTGTTCCCTTATTTGGACAAAGGAGATTTCTTAAACTGTACAGAGGTCATGAATCGTTATCAGGAGACGCTCTACGACAAAGAAGCCTGGCTAAGTCCTATACGCAAAAGTGAACTATTGCTTTATACAACGATTGTACATATTGGTAATCAGAACTATAAAGCAGCCAAAAAATATATAAGTAACGCTATTGTCGACCATAATATTAAATACCTCCCATTGATGAGAACCATTCGTCTGGTTCGCCTCATCGCTTATTACGAAACACAAGAATACGAACTGATCCGGCACGAATCACGTTCCATTACCCGAAGTCTTTCTTCACCGAAAGAACAGACATTTAAGACTGAACGAATTATTCTATGGTTCCTGAATAAAAGGAACCTCCCTATCCTGCGCAAAGATCGGGAAGCCTTTTGGGAAAAGCTGTCTCCGGAAATCCAGGAGCTATATAATGATAAATACGAGAACCAGCTTTTACGCATCTTTGATTTCACAGCATGGATGGAATCGAAAATCCGGAAAGAAAAGCTTTCCGAGGTCCTCGGATGGCGCACAAATGCTAAAGAATTTTAAAATCAAAGATTCTAAAGGCATTTCCCCAGCATAAAAAAGCACTTTTCAAATCTCCTTTTTCTCTTTGTTATTATATAAAATGTTCTCATATCACTATTCTATATCTTCTTGTTATTAAAGACAATCTATCACATTATATCCTCTTTGAAATTATATAAATCAATTATTAATGTAGAAAATGATGCATCTTTATTTCTTTCATTTGCATTGTTTTAATTCTTAATACCATGGAAACTATATCTATTCACAAACCTAAGGTAGTAGTAATTGGAAGTTGCAACACAGACATGGTTGTGAAAGCCAACCGACTGCCTGTACCAGGTGAAACCATATTAGGAGGCACTTTTTATATGAATCCCGGAGGTAAAGGTGCCAACCAAGCTATTGCAGCATCCCGCTTGGGAGCCGAAGTAACTTTCATCTCCAAAATCGGATATGATTTATTCGGATTACAAGCATTAGAGATATATAAATCGGAAAAGATTAACACCGATTTTATCTTCACCGACCAAAAAAGTCCGTCAGGCGTAGCACTCATCTCTGTTGACTCTTTCGGA
The DNA here is from genome assembly GCF_014334015.1 of Bacteroides sp. M10. Lineage (GTDB taxonomy): Bacteria > Bacteroidota > Bacteroidia > Bacteroidales > Bacteroidaceae > Bacteroides > Bacteroides intestinigallinarum. The sequence goes on from NZ_CP060488.1 coordinate 889,287, forward strand.
GAGAACAGTATTATCGTTGCGCCAGGTGCAAGCCGTTCCCTCTCTATTGAAGATATCAATAAAGCTGAAGAAAAAATCAAGGAAGCTGATATTATCTTAATGCAACTCGAAATACCTATAGAAACGGTGGAATATGCAGCCACTATTGCAAAGAAATATAACAAGAAAGTAATACTCAACCCGGCACCGGCCTCTACATTGAGTAATTCTTTCCTCAACAATGTACATACCATACTCCCTAATCGTATTGAAGCAGAAATGCTGTCGGGTATTAAGGTGATGGATATTGACAGTGCCCACCGAGCAGCTGAAGCTATCGGAGAAAAAGGTATAGAAAATGTTGTCATCACTTTAGGAAAAGATGGAGCATACGTGAAAGAAAAAGACCAATATGCCATGATTCCTGCCAAAGAAGTAGAGACAATAGACACAACTGGTGCCGGAGATGTATTTTGTGGAGCATTCAGTGTCTATCTGTCCGAAGGACATTCACTGGCGAAATCTGTCACATTCGCCAATGCAGCAGCTGCTCTTGCCGTGACACGCATCGGTGCACAAAGCGCTATTCCATACAAGAGAGAAATAGTTCTATAAAACAAAGAGAAACCTAGGTTAATCACATAAATCTGATTCAAATGAAAGTAGTAGTTATTGGAAGTTCAAACATCGATATGGTTGCACAGGTCAACCATCTCCCGGCACCCGGCGAAACAGTTGGAGATGCCAATTTCATGCAGTCCCTTGGAGGGAAAGGAGCCAATCAAGCTGTAGCAGCAGCCAGGCTTGGTGGTTCTGTCACATTTATCACTTCTTTGGGAAATGATATGTATGCGGATATTTTAAAGAAACACTTTAAAAAAGAAGGTATCACTACAGATTACATCATTGATGACGTGAATCACCCCACAGGAACTGCACTCATCTTTGTTGCCAATAGTGGTGAGAACTGCATAGCAGTGGCCCCCGGAGCCAACTATTCTTTGCTACCCGGATCAATTGCACATTTCTCCGAAGTAATCGACGCAGCGGACATTATCGTTCTACAAGCTGAAATACCCTATGAAACTAATAAAAATATAGCTCTATTAGCCAGACAAAAAGGCAAAAAAGTACTGTTTAATCCTGCACCCGCCTGCCTAATTGACGAGGAGCTGATGAAAGCTATTAATATATTAGTTGTCAACGAGTTGGAAGCAGCATTCATTTCCGGTATAGAATATACAGGAGATAACCTTGAAAATATTGCTCAGACATTAATGGAGACAGGTGCGTGCAACGTTGTAATCACACTAGGAAGTCAGGGAGTATATATGAAGAACCCAAAAGAAACCATCCAGCTTCCCGGCTATAAAGTAAATACAATTGATACAATTGCAGCCGGAGACACATTCTGCGGAGCACTAGCTGTCATCTGTGCCCAAAAGGAAATAGATCAGGAAGCACTCAATTTTGCAAATGCTGCAGCAGCAATTGCAGTCACACGATCGGGTGCACAACCTTCTATCCCAACTCTCGACGAAGTAAAACACTTCATACTAAAAAATGAATCAACCTTATTAAATTTAATAAACCATGAAGAATTATCCGAAACACCTCTTTAGAGATTTGAAGGATATGATTCCATCAGTCTCCAATTGTCGGGGATATCACAAAATGACGATAATCCTCGTCTGCCTGCTATTACAGACTATGAATATGTATGCACAGAATAACGTATCGGGAATCGTAAAAGACAGTGAGGGAGAAACTCTGATCGGAGTATCCATTCTTGTAAAGCAGGGAGAGAAACAGGCTGGAGGTACCATAACCAATGCTGAAGGCTTCTACCAGATCAAAACAACACCGGATGCTACTCTTGAATTCAGTTGTATCGGATACAAGACCCAAAAGATTTCTGTAAACGGGAGAGAAAAGATCAATGTTGTTCTGGAAGCAGACAATCAATTGCTGGACGAAGTTGTTGTGGTAGGTTTTGCCACACAAAAGAAAGTAAACCTTACCGGCTCAGTCAGTACTGTAGGTTCCAAGGAGCTTGCTTCTATGCCGGTACGAAATACCGTATTAGCCCTGCAAGGACAAGTTCCCGGACTGACGATCAAGCAGCAAAGCGGACAGCTATATGGTAAGAATCCAAGTATGCAATTACGTGGGTTGACAACTATCGGACAAGGATCTAGTGGTGAGATGCTAGTACTTATTGATGGTATGGAAGGAGATCCTTACAGCATCAATCCACAGGATATAGAAAATATATCTGTTTTAAAAGATGCTGCAGCCTCCTCTATTTATGGCTCGCGCGCGCCGTTCGGAGTAATTTTGATTACGACTAAAAAAGGGAAAGCCGGAAAAGCTTCTGTCAATTACAATAACAATTTCCGCTTCAATGTTCCCATTAATATGCCCAGCCAGGCAGATTCATACTCATGGGCACTTTTTTTCAATGATGGGGCCCATAATGATGGAAATGGAGATGATATTAGCCCGGTACGCCTACAACGCATCAAAGACTATATAGACGGAAAAATCTCCTATACAACCATTCCTGTAGGAAATCAATGGGGAACAGCTTATACCGAAGGCAATGATAACATTGACTACTATGATGTATTCTACAAAAACATGACTACCGCTCAGGAACATAACCTTAGTATCAATGGTGGTAATGAAAAGATGAACTATTTTATGTCAGCCAATTATCTGGTCGAAGACGGAACCCTGAATTGGGACCTGGACGGAATAAAACGTATGAACTTATTTGGAAAGATGGAAGTGAAACCGTACAAATTTCTAAACTTAAGTTACAGCACCCGTTATATCCGGGAGGATTACCATCAGCCCAGAGTGATGAGTGACGAGATGTTCCAATTGTTCGGCCAGTACTTATGGCCTGTCGGACCGTTATACGACCCCAATGGTAACTTATTTAACGACACCGTATTACGTTTCCGCGATGGAGGACAGATGAAAGTGTCAAACACAACAATGGTGCATCAGTTTAATGCAGTCTTCGAACCTATCAAAGGATGGCGTATTGTAGGAGATGTTAATTATCGCTATCGCTCCTATTTTAACCATATTGAAACCAAAAGTATTGCTCAAACTTGTGTGGATGGCATCACACCTGGTAGCGTGTGGGATGAGCATTCAGGAGTTGCCGAAGATGTGGGAAGAAATGAATATCTGAATATCAACGTTTACACAGACTTTGAAAAGATAGTTGCAGACCACCATTATTTTAAAGTAATGGGTGGATTCCAAGCTGAACAGTACAATACAAGAACTGTTTATGCTCAAAAAGAGGGACTCATCGTACCAGATATACCAACCATCAATACATCGTCCGGTTTATTTAACGGAGAACCTGTCCCTCCTCAAGTGGCAGGTGACTATAATCGATGGAGAACTGCCGGCTTCTTCGGACGCCTCAACTATAATTACATGGAGAAATATTTGCTGGAAGCCAATGTAAGATACGACGGTTCTTCCCGCTTCCGTTCCAACAATCGTTGGGGACTATTTCCTTCATTTTCAATAGGGTATAACATAGCTAAAGAAACATTCTTTCAACCGTTGACACCTTATGTCAATACTCTCAAATTCCGGGCATCTTACGGTTCATTGGGCAATCAGAACACCAATTTATACTATCCTACTTATCAGGCAATGGGATTTTCCAACGTTTCTGGAAGTTGGCTAATCAACGGGCAAAAACCCAATATAGCCTGGCCTCCTTCTCTGATTAGCAAAGGACTTACCTGGGAAGAAATACGTTCATGGAATATCGGTCTTGATTTTAGCCTACTTAACAACAGGTTGACAGGTTCGTTCGATTACTTCATCCGCAAAACGTTAAACATGATAGGTCCTGCAGATGAACTTCCTGTTATTCTCGGCACAAGTGTACCCAATACGAACAATACAGATTTACAGACTAAAGGTTTCGAACTGGAATTAGCCTGGAGAGACAGAGCCTTCAACAGTCTGAATTATGGAATTCGTTTCGTCTTATCTGATGCACAAGCCCAAATAACCCGTTACTCCAACCCCTCAGGAACACTAAGTAAATACTATTCAGGTATGAAATGGGGTGAAATATGGGGTTATCAGTCCATAGGTATTGCTCAATCAGATGATCAGATGCTGGAACATATCGCTTCACTCCCCAATGGAGGTCAAAACAGCTTGGGATCAGACTGGCAAGCCGGAGATATCATGTTCAAGGATGTAAATAATGACGGTCGTATAGACAGTGGGGCATATACTATAGATGATCATGGTGACCTTGTCGTCATAGGAAACACAACGCCACGTTTCAATTATGGTATCGACCTGACTGCTGAATGGAAAGGTGTAGATTTCAGACTATTCCTTCAGGGAGTAGGCAAACGTGATTACTTCCAACGAAGTAAATACTTCTTCGGTTCAATTGGAGGTAGTAAATGGGGAACAATGGTATTAAAACAACATCTGGATTATTATCGTGACGACCCGGATCATCCGCTCGGACTAAATAAAAACAGCTACTATCCCCGCCCCTATCTGGATAATGGCAAAAACTACCAGACACAGACTAAATATCTCCAAAACGCTGCCTATATGCGCGTAAAAAATTTACAGATAGGATATACGCTACCTTCCAGAATCACTAATTTATTGGGTATATCGAACTTCCGTTTATTTGTCTCCGGAGAGAATCTATTAACTTTCACCAAAATGAAAGATCTGTTTGATCCTGAAACGATAGGCGAAAATGGTGAAGGTAATGTATATCCATTAAGTAAAACTTATTCTATGGGATTGAGCATAACATTTTAAATCTTGGAATTATGAAAAATAAAATATTTATAGCCTGCATATCCTTGGCATTACTTACCGGATGCAACAGTTTCCTGGATCAGGAACCGCTATCCCAACTTTCTCCTGAACAGTATTTGTCGACAGAAGAAAATCTGGCAGCCTATGCAACCGACTTATACAACACTCTACCGGTACATGAAACCGGAAGCTGGGGAAGATGGTTGGATGACAATAATACAGACAACATGGCTTATGTAAATCCTAGTGACATCTTTGCGCCCGGCTACTGGAGAGTATCCCAGACCGGAGGTTCATACGAATTTGCCGCTATTTACCGGTGCAACTACTTTCTCGATTTTGTACTCCCCCTTTACGAAAAAGGAAGTATCACAGGAGTTGCCCCAAACATTCGTCATTACATTGGAGAAGTTTATTTCTTCAGGGCATGGCAGTATTTTTCTAAATTAAAAGCATTGGGAGATTTTCCAATCATCACCAAAACCTTAGCTGATGATTTGGAAGCACTGACAGCCGAAAGTAAACGTATGCCTCGTAATGAAGTAGCCCGTTTTATACTTTCTGATCTCGATAAGGCTCTTGAATATATGCAAAGCACTCCTCCTGTAGGAGGTACGAACAGGTTAGGGCAAGATTGTGTACATCTCTTCAAATCAAGAGTTGCCTTATACGAAGGAACATGGCTGAAATACTTTAAAGGAACAGCTTTTGTCCCTAATGGACCGGGATGGCCAGGGAAAGATAAAAGTTATAACAGTGATTACCAATATCCCGCAGGTAGCATTGACCAGGAGATAGAATATTTTCTCATCGAAGCTATGAATGAAGCCAAAATTGTAGCAGACAAATACGGACTGACTGATAATACCGGTATCTTTCAAAACAATGCGAACGAAGCTTCAAATCCATATTTCGATATGTTTGGCGCATCAGACATGAATACGTATCCGGAAGTACTACTTTGGAAACAATATAGCCAAGCTGCGGGAGTGGTCAATTCTGTTGTTGAATTTGCAGCAGCAGCCAATCAGGGTTGGGGAATGACAAAAAGTATGCTCGATGCATTTATCATGAATAATGGAAAACCTATTTATGCAACAGGAAGTAGCTACAATGGGGACGCAGATCTCTCAACCATTACCCAGGGTAGAGACTCGCGTGCTGAAATCTTTTTCAAAAAACCGGGAAACAGGAACCTGCACTCAGCAGCAGGACCGGAATCTTATGAAATCGAACCCTACCCGAATATTGTAAATTCCACATCATCGATGAAATATACCACTGGGCTAACCATACGTAAAGGATTAAACTTTGACGGTAGCTATTCCGTACGCGATAGAAGTATTGTAGGATGCATCATATTCAGAGCTGTAGAGGCTTATCTGAACTATATGGAAGCATGCTACGAAAAATCGGGAGCACTCGATGGTGACGCACAGAAATACTGGAAGGCAATCCGGGAACGGTCCAAAGTAGATGACTACAATATTACCATTGCCAATACCAATATGACCGTAGAAGCTCAAACGGACTGGGGAGCCTATTCCGCCGGTAAATTAGTCGACCCTGTCTTATTCAATATCCGCCGTGAACGTCGTTGCGAATTGATGGCAGAAGGTTTCCGTCCGGCAGACATCAGACGCTGGCGGTCGATGGACCAGATGATAAACACGCCTTATCACATACTAGGAATGAATCTATGGGAAAAAATGGCAAATAATCCAGACTTTTTAACAGCCAACCAAGATGGTCTGCAACAGAATAAGAACGTTTCACCAGAATCTTTCAGCAAATATCTGGCGCCATTTCATATCATAGCCAACAACCGTGTATACAATGGTTATCGCTGGAATATGGCTCACTATCTTGACCCAATAGCTATCCAACATTTCCTGATAACAGGAGCAGGCAATACCAATGCTTCGCCTCTTTATCAGAATCCGGGCTGGCCGCTACAAGCAGGCCAGGGAGCTCAATAAACCAAGTTGCTTTGACTTAGTGAAACTGTAAACAAACTAAAAAAAGGAATTATGCGAAAACTTCAATTATTAATATATTGTCTTCTATCAACTCTCTTCGCTTGTAGCAACGCAAATGAGTTAGATCCAAATTCTACAATTACAACCAAGCATCTGATGGTAAATGGGAAACCTTTCCTGATGCTGGGAGCTCAATTACGTACCGATTTTTTTCTCCAGTTGGATAAGAAAACACCGGATGAGCTAGCCCCTTATTTCGAACTGGCTGCCAATATGAACATACTTGTTGTCCAAGTACCTGTTGCATGGAGAGATATCGAATCTGAAAAAGATGTATACACAAGTTCATTGGTAGAAAAGTACATCGAATTATGTGACAAATACCAAATGAAACTGGAAATCTTGTGGTTTGGCAGTTATATGTGCGGTTATTCTGTAGAAGGGTATATCCCTGACTATGTGATAAAAGACACTTCCACTTATCCCGAACTTAAACCTAGTGCCGCTTATGAAGGATGGTTAGGAAAACAATATTATCTGAAACCCAACACCTCGGCACTAGTGGAACGCGAAGCAAAAGCTCTAAAGCAGATGATGGAGGCTATTTACCACTACGACAATAACCATGGACAAAAACACACAGTAATAGGTATTCAGGTGGAAAATGAGCCCGATATGTTAGCAACAAGACATAATCAGGAACATGGTTACACCCCCGAACAACTATGGCCGGATTTAATTTCTATGCTGGACAGATTAGGGCAAGTCGTTAAAAACTCCCCATACGATTGCTATACCCGAGTGAACCAGACCACAACTTATTCCGATTATATGGAAAAAAGCGCTGAAATTGCTGCTACAACAGGAATTGATTATGTAGGTCTGGATCCGTATGAGAACACAATGCTGGCCATAGACGGTAAATTACGGAGATTGAGAAAAATCGATGGTAACTTCGCCCATATTGCGGAAAATGGAGGCGAGTATACCAACAATGACCTTCTCACTCTCAAAGCTCTTAGTCTGGGATGTGGCTATGAAATATTCGAAGTCATTACAACTCCCCATCCTGATTTGGCAGACTGGACTCTCAGAGGTGTATACAATCCCGATTTCACTCCTAAGGCACACACTCAACGGATAGTGGACGCCTATAAAATATTCAAAGGGGCTTGGGTAGACCTCGCTTCAGCAGATGCCAAAGACATCATTGGTTTCAACCTGAAATATGATGATGGGCAAGAACAGACTACCGAGAATCAGAATACCACCCACGTAAGCATAAAATGGACAACCAACTCCAGAGGAGTGGCTTTTGCCGTAGAACATAATAATTGCCTGACTGTTGCTTCCACTAAAAATGACCAAATGGTATTCAGAGACATACAGATTAAAAAGATAGAGAAAGGACATTATGATATAGACGGTAACTGGAACTCAGAAGGAGATGTAGAACCGATGAATCAACTCACAATGGAGCCTTGCATTGTATACAAAATACAGTTTTAAACTCATTAAATCAATGTCATGAGAAAAAGTACGTTTATTATAAAGATATTACTATTGACACTATTAATCGGGTGTCAAGATGATGATTCCTCCAATCTGACAATAGAAAGTCAGCATATCCAAGTGGAATACACTGGAGGGAATATCAATATACCTATATCCTGTAATGTTGCTTCTAAAGCAAGCATCATTTATGATTCAACCAATGAATCGGGCTGGATTTTTCTGTTACCAACTGTACTGAACGGAAATGGAGTCTACACTCTAATGGTAGAAGCCTATAAAAATGTTCTGGACGACCGCCATGCGACACTTGTTATAACCGCCGGTAATGAGACCAAAGAGGTCAAAATCACCCAATTGGCAAAGCCTTCGCTGGGTATTGATCCTGAAGGAATAGCTGCATTAGAGCAAGCCAAAAATTACACGGTTACGGTCACATGCAGAGCTCAATGGAGTGCAAGTGTCAATGATGAGGCAAGTTCCTGGTGTACACTAAGTAATGAAACAGGTACTGGAGTCGGAAGTTTTACCATCCATGTTGCAGATTTGGGAAATGAACAGGCACGAACGGCTATCATTACCATTACTTCCGGTGAACTAAAAGCTACTTTGAAAGTCAGCCAGGGTGAAGGCACTATCATTAACGGGCTTATCTGGGCCAATTGCGATGTTAGTGAACCTAACACATTTACTGCCAGTCCGGATACTCGTGGATTACTATATCAATATGATTCCCGAATAGGCTATCCGAATAGCAGTCCCAATGTAGACAAGAGTTGCCCTCCCGGATTCGAAACAGGATACTACGATTCAGGATATGATACCTGGAGAGATGAAAACAATCCTTGTCCGGCAGGATGGAGAATACCAACCATTACGGAAATTACGGAATTAATAGGTACTACTGCTGATCCTAAATTCACATGGAAAGAGCCGCAGAATAGTCACTTCGCAATTCCTGGCGCCATCGTAGGAATCCCCAGAAGTGAAGGTATCATTGCAACTAAAGAGGACATGAGAGGAGGTATCTTCTTGCCACAATCAGGATATCGTCATAATGAGACAGGTTATCAAGAAACATGGTGGCCAGTAAATATAACCAGTATTTCACGTCCCAATTCACCTCAAAACTGGGATAGGCAGACAATCTGGATAGATGCTAACGGCAATATGGGAATAGATGAATATACATCCAACAGGAAAGCTTATCCGGTCAGATGTGTTATGGATATAAAATAATCAAAAATCTTAAGTATATGAATCATTATTTATTTAAAGATTTCTTTTTAAAGAAATTAGAGAGATGTACGGTTCTTGCTATTCTCATACTTCTTACCTTGTGCTCTTGCACAAGGCAGGAAGGAGTACCTGATCGCATCCCTGTCATCTTTGATACAGATGCCGGCAATGATATCGATGATGTATTGGCCATGCAAATGCTTTTCAATTATGAAAAGGCAGGAAAAATAGACTTATTAGGTATCACCATCTGCAAATCTAATCCTCATGCAATAGAATATATAGATGGCTATTGTCGTTTCAATGACAGAAATGAGATTCCATTAGGATATGCATACAATGGAGTAAACCCGGAAGATGGTAATTATCTCCGGCAGACTCTGGATACTATCATTGATGGTAACAGGATATTGCAACCTCAAAGAAGTATAAAGGACAATCTGCCGGAAGGCTATAAGTTACTACGTAAAATACTGGCTACGCAAAAAGATAACTCCGTAGTATTTATTGCTGTAGGCCCGGAAACAAACCTGGCACGTTTGCTCTCTTCCACAGCTGACGAATATAGCGAATTGGACGGACGGTCACTTGTTGCCCAGAAAGTTAAATTACTATCTGTCATGGGAGGCCGTTTTGGCAATGGAGCCGACTCACCCGAATGGAACGTCATGCAAGACTTAAAGGCAGCACAAACAACCTTTGAAGAATGGCCGACACCTATCGTTACCAGTGGTTGGGAAGTAGGAACCAGTATAGTATATCCACACCAAAGTATTCTGAATGATTTTCCCAATAGTTACAAGCATCCTCTCTGTGTATCATACAAGATCTACCAGCAAATGCCTTACGACAGGGAGACATGGGACCTGACTTCCGTACTGCAGGCTATAGAGCCGGAAAGAAACCTTTTTGGATTATCAGAGAAAGGCATCATAAGTATAGACAGTATCGGACAAAGTCTTTTTGCTCCTTCAAAAGAAGGCAAACATCAATACCTGACCATACGGGAGAAGAACGATATTCAAGCTATAACAGACGCGCTTGTGTATCAGGTTACAGGTAAAGCAAATGTCAAACCTTAAAAAAAGAGATTGTTATGTATATAGTCAATAGTTACACATTAGCTGTCGTCTTTTGTTTTATAACCATGATATGCTGGGGGTCCTGGGGAAATACTCAGAAACTGGCCAGTAAGAACTGGCGTTACGAACTTTATTATTGGGATTATACCATTGGTATTCTATTGTTTGCCTTTCTCTTGGTATTTACATTAGGAAGTTTTGGAGACTCTGGAAGAAGTTTTATAGAAGACATACAACAGGTAGAATCCCAATACATCATTAGCGCACTAATTGGAGGTATCATTTTTAATGCTTCGAATATATTACTTTCAGCATCCGTATCCATAGCCGGAATGGCAGTTGCTTTTCCTTTAGGAGTGGGGTTGGCATTAGTATTAGGAGTATTTATCAATTACTTCAGTTCTCCCAAAGGAGATCCGCTCTGGTTATTCATAGGAGTGATTCTGATTGTTATCGCAATCATTTGCAATGGTATAGCAGCCGGAAAAAATCAGAAAGCAGGCACCAACAGCAACAAGAAAGGAATCATCCTTGCCACTATTGCCGGCGTACTAATGTCTTTCTTCTATCGCTTCGTGGCTGCTACTATGGATCTTGATAATTTTGAATCACCAACAATCGGAATGGCAACTCCTTATACAGCTTTCTTCATCTTTGCTATTGGTATTTTCCTTAGTAACTTTATATTCAATACTTTTGTAATGAAACGTCCATTCGTGGGTTTACCTGTAAGTTACAAAGAATATTTTGCAGGAAAGATCAATACACATATGGTAGGCATTCTTGGCGGATGTATCTGGGGACTTGGAACCGCATTAAGCTACATTGCAGCAGGAAAAGCAGGAGCAGCTATCTCATATGCCTTAGGACAGGGAGCACCGATGATTGCTGCACTATGGGGAGTATTTATCTGGAAAGAGTTTACAGGAAGCTCCAAAGAGACAAACAGGCTATTAGGTATAATGTTTGTGTTGTTCATCTTGGGATTGTTCTTTATTATCCTTTCCGGAGGTAATTAAGAAAAATATAATACACAAAAAAGCCACAGAGAAACGTTTAAAATTTCCTCTGTGGCTTTTATCCTATTTCTATTTTCTCACTCAAAACTACCTAAACTGTAATATCCAACAAAACCTCTCCTTTCACATTCAACACCTTAATCCTCAATTCATCTTTCTTCTTTTCCAGAATCATCACCGTAGCGCTATCCATCTTATATCCTCCACCAATAATGACCGGGTAATTGTTTCCCAACTCACCTTTCGGATGATAGGCATACGTATGAGTATGAGCATTCAGGCTCACATTGAAAGGTGCTTTTTCCAATAATTTAGTCCATAGATCTGCACAGAGATTCTTTCCATCATTACCATAAAGCGGAATATGATGAATAAGAACACGTTTCTTCGCTTTCTTGAAGTCTTTGGCAGATAACTCCTCTTTCAGAAAATCGACTTGTTCATTACGTAACTGTGTGAAATCATTCAAATCGTAATACACCCAGTGAGAGTCTAGCTTATCCTCTCCACAATCAAGCATGACAATACGGGTATCGCCCCAATTAAAAGAACCATAGGTCTTATCCCCTACATAGTCATAATGGTCGCGCAGACCGATAGAATAAGCATTGCGAATCTCATGATTGCCACGCATAAAAAAAGTTGGAATGCGATCACTGCGTACACCTTCGGTAAGTTCACTAATAAAAGTCGTTGCCTGTTCGTGGTCGACAGGATCGTCTACACAATCACCATTGAAAACTACAAAGTCATAGTTGATATTCTGTATCTGTTTGCATAAAGCACGAAAAGTTTTTGTATGCTGATGCAAATCATTGAAAACAATGGCAGTGAAAGAATCTGTATCCGTTTCCGGAAGCGTAAATTCAGAGAAATCTGACTGGGCAGTATTTCCGAATACTTTCTTATATGCTTGATAAAGCAATATTTCTTGCGAACATACGCGATAATAATATTTCTGTCCCGGTATCAGATCGTTGATACGTATTTTATGTAGTTTATTATTGCAGACTACCTGCCCGTCAACAATTGTACGAGCGCGTTTCAGTTGAGTAGTGTCTGTTCCATATTCCACCCAACAGTATGCCGGAACGGTAGTTTCCCACATAACTGTCATACCATTACCTATGGGATTCTGTAAATAAGGTTTAGTACGGAATATTTTATCTGCCTTTTCAGCGGTACGCAGTTCTACAAGAATAGGGCGATGATCGGAGGCCATCGGTTCATCCAACACTTGAGAGGATATAAGAGCGAAGCCATTAGCATTTGACTTCAATGCAGTAATATAATCTATAGTCTCCTTGGGTTCAGGAGCCGGATAAGTAGATTGTTTAGGATTGGAGAGTATCTGGAAGTCTTTCTGTAACTCCTTTATAAAGTCGGATTCCGGTTCAGCATTCATGTCCCCAGCCAGAAAAAGAGGCTTTTTATAGGAAACAGTAAATGACTTCACTATTTCCAGGGACTTCATGCGATCTTCTTCCGTTAATGACAGATGAGTACAACAATAAATATAATCCTCAAATTCTGCCAGAATCAAGGTGCGGGCCTCTTCTCTACCAGGTAAAGGGATAGCTTGTAAACATAGCGGAACTTGCTTTGTCAGCAGTCCGATTCCATATTTACCTCCATCAAACTTTATGGCAGGTGCAAAACAAGCATGCATCTGTGTACGTTCAGCTATCTCACCCAGCACATATTTCTGTCCGCTCCGACGGGTCATACTGTCTACCTCTTGTATAGCCACAACATCAGGAGAAGCATTATTTATCACATTGGCTACCCGTTGAAAATTACAAATATCATCCATGCCGTTCGCATTTTTAATATTATAAGTCATCAGTCTCAATGTATGCTGGGCCTGTACCGGGAAAATAAATAGGATTACGGAAATTAGTAAAAAGATCTTTTTCATGTTTTCATTTTTGGGGGTTAATGTTAAGCCCTCAAAGGTAAGAAAAAAATAAAAAGCCACAAAGATATGAATTCATACCTTTGCGGCCTCTTATTGCCAAGAATAGCTTTTCTCTAAATGGGGGGATGAGAACAAAGCTATATTATTTACAAGGTCGATTTATTATCTTATTATTTCTTTTTCCACTTTGCGGTAGTATCCCACATTTGCGGGTCTACGCTATTAAAGTGCCAAAAACCGATTTGAGAGATTCCCAGTTCATCGGCTAGTTCAAGTAGTGCTTCTGTACTTCTGGCATCACTTGCATAAAACATATGCCGATTACCATCGGTACCATCATACAGATACATGTTTACCTTTTCGTAACATAACCAAGTAGAAGAAGGCAAAATTCCATTTATACTGTCAGGCACAGATTGATAAACCTGCCTTCCTTTAATGTCACCAGTTACAGCATAATCATTTGCATAAGCAGGCAGTGCCATCACTAATTTATCACTCGGAATGTGTTTCATCCAGAAAAGCATCGCTTCTTTAGTCCATGGATAGTTGGACGTAGGTCCAATGCCCATACAATCATCTCTGTGCTTGAGCTCGGGCTTATTTATTCCCGGTGCAAAATACATATCGTAGCACATCACTCTCACTAAATCACAGGTAGCATTCAAGACTACCGGATCGTGAAACATCTTAGTTTCGTTATCCTGATACAAAGCCGGATAAAAACTCACGCAATGGCTTAATTTCTTTCCAACAGCATGAAGTTCTTTTGAAGCAAGTTTCAGGAATTCGGTATATGCATCCTGAATATCAGGACGCAAATGTTCGAGATCAAGATCTATTCCATCATATCCATTTGCATTGCAATCGCTTACATACTTCTCAACAAGTGCCTTTCTTTTCTGTGGCGTATCAATCGTTTCTTCATTTCCACCTACAGCCTGATATACTTCAATATGATTCTGATGACACTCATCGATAAATGATTTCGGAGGATTCCCGAAAACGCTAATGGAACTAATTATCTCTTTCACTGGTTCTATATCCTTAAAAGAGCTTCCATCTATATAGACATACCAAGGAAATACTTTTTTCTCCAAAGTGGTGGAAGCGAGTGCTTCCTGCTTGCAGGAAACACTCGTCATTACCAACATTACACAGCATATAGCTGTTCCAATTATACTTAAATACCTCATTGAATGTAAAGTAAACTGTTATTCTTCATCATAGTTATACTTCTTATATTCTATATAGTCATACTTAGCTGTATACGTTTTTGCAGTAGGCTTATCTCCTTGCCAGCCACCGCCGTCAGCAAAGGTCATTATTGAGAATCCAAATTTGAACTGTGCCGGAGTATACCAGGTAGTGAATGTTTTCGCCACTTCACCGTCTATAATCCATGCCGCCCAATATGCACCATCTGCATTAAGTCTAAGGTCAATAGTCAGAGTATGTTTACCCGGATCAATAGGTACACCGTAAACTCCCATAGACTCTGTATAACAACGTACCAGCATTTGACCTGGAACAGGAGGAATAGTACAAGCCGCACGATCATTTTCAGTACCTGCGAAAACAAACATAGAGAATGATCTTTCTTCAGCGTTAGTTGCAGCGATATTACCACCTGCCAACCATTTTTCACCTACCCCTACCAAAGGAACATCTATTTCCCATGTATATTTTCCTGCTCCTATCTCCGGACCATAAACGAAGTTATTCCCGTTAGATAGATTCAAACTTCCATCTGCAATCGTTCCTCCATTATTAGTCCATCCAACAGGTACAAAACCTGCTTCCTCAAAGTCCCACTTCACTGTTGTTCCCTCTGGTTCGGGAGGAAGCTGACCTTCAACAATCGGCTTCATTGAATAATCATAAGGAACATATTCAAGATAATCAAATAAGGCATAATTTTCTTGAGTTGCCGCATGATCGCCCATACCATAAAGATTCTCGACACTAGATATAGCACGGAAATAAGCTTCTTCACCATAATCTAATTGTGCCCTCTTTAAAACTTTACCATCAACCGACCACTCCGCCAGATATTTCTTATTCTCTAACTTCAAATCCAAAACAAACGTATGCCAAGCTTCAGCCTTGATAGGCGTGAACTCAGAGAAAAAAGGATTAGCCTGACTAGTCACAAGACACAGCATATCATCTGGTCCGGCACTATGTGCTGCACGGTCTGCAGCCGTACCGGAACAAATTTCAAAATCCAACTCATGCCCATCGTCAAAATATAAGAATGCTCCAATACTAGCTCGGTCATTCATTCCGAATTTAGGAACATATATCCTCCATTCATAACGACCTGATCCGAATTGTGTTGTTGTTTGCACTTTGAAACGATCTCCATTAGTACCTTCATACTCTTTACCTGGCCGTGTATAGATTCTTAACGCTTTTCCATCTTCACATTCGTCATTGTCTACGATAGTGATCGGATTGATCCCTGCCACAAGTCCTGTTTTTTGCAATCCAGTAAAGTCACCGTAATTATAAATGGTTCCTTTATAGCCATCCTGAATAATTGTAATGGTTCGAAGTTCAGCACCTTTCGCTGCTATGGTCAAGGTTGCACTGCGTTTTGGACCGCTATTCTTATCAGCAGAAATTGTTAGCGTACCATTACCAGTTCCTGCCAAAGGAGAAACAGTAAGCCAATTACCACCTGCCTGATCCACTGCTACTTCCCAAGCTGCTTCTGACGTAATATCTACAGTCTGAACTTCAGTAGAGGAGACTCCGAATGTTAAAGCATTTGTGGAGATTCCGCATGCAACAATCTCTGTTTTCTCTTTGAAGCTATCGCCGCATGATACTAAAGAGGCATTACATAATACACCTATTGCTAAATATAAATATCTTAGTTTCATAATAATTGTTTTTATTGTTTCACTCAGTTCTTCAAATTCGGATTAATAGACGAGTCTACAAAAGGACGGGGAAGATACATCTTACTGTCATTCCACGTGCCAGATACGGAAACAGCTTCTTTCCTAAAGACTCCAGGAGCCACTTCAATCTCCGGATTTAATTTTCTGTATTCAAAATGATCTTTAATACGATTCATGCGAAACATATCCCTTGCTCTGGTGGCAATATTTCCCCAATAATATCCGGCTATTTCCCAGCCATGTTCATTATAGGCAGCTTCTGCCAGATCATCATACGACATGGTTGTCTTATAGATATCCCGGTCTGCAACAACAGATCCATTGGCACGATTACGTACCTCATTCAATAAGTTGACAGCTTCCGTGATACTACCTGTTTTTGAACGACCTACAGCTTCGGCGTACCAGCAATATACTTCTGCCAAGCGAATAATCTGATGCGTCTTTTCTCCATTCTGATTCATCGAAATTTTCGGATTCGTATAGTCGAATTCTTCTCCAGTAGTCGTTTCTACTTTCTTCATGAAACAGGGAGCAACAACCACACGTGGTGCTTCCGGATTGGGGTCTTCCCACCAATCACGCAACTTCGTCTCATTCTTCAATATAATTTTCGGGAAATAAGATGCATCTTTGCGCGAGCCTTCCGGGAAATCATACCAGAATTTAATTTCTCCGTTCGTATCTCCCCAACCACCGCCACCATAAGCATAGTCTGCCAGGAAATCGGCTAAAGGAGCATTGGTAAGTGCATCTATTCCTAAATTATAGTAAACCCCAAGTAACACTTCTGGATTATTCTTATTATACTCCATCGAATATACTTGCTTGTAATCAGGTAATAGCTTGTAGTAGTAAGTACCTTTCTTCGCAGCATCGATTACTTCTTTTGCCTTTGCAGCGGCCAGTTGATAATATTCTGTTCCTTTGTTCAACGGCCATCCCGCCATTGCCATATACACATAAGCCAATGTTGCTTTTACAGCTCCTTGACTAACAGCAATGTTTACCCCATTTCTTGCGTAGGGATCTTTAGTATAATTGGCAGGGACCATTGTTTCTGCCTTTTTCAGGTCAGACACAATCAGTTCATAAATTTCAGGAACAGTTGCCAATGGCATGTTGTAATTGATTTCATCTTTCACAACCATAGGTACCTCTCCCCAAGCCATTACAAAGTAAAAATAAGAATAGGCGCGCCAATAATAAGCTTGTCCAATGGCCGCATCTTTCTCTTCCTGACTCACCTCCGGAGTTCGTCCGGCATTATCTATAATGAAATTAGCAGCTTTTACCAATCTCCAACGAGCTCCCCACAATTCAGTCACCCAAGTGTTATTGTCCGAAACATTATAAGTATCTACCTCACGCAACCCCTGTTTATTAGCTGCAGGGTGTGTAGAAATATCATCACCCATCACTGATTCGAAACCTGCCCAGATATTTGCATACATATCACTCGCAACTTTGGAATACATTCCATTCAGAGCCAAGTCCAGATCACCTTTTGAATTGAAGAAATTAGTTACCGCCAACTGCCCTTTAGGATCTTCTGTCAGTAAATCCTGGCAAGACACCATCCAAAGTGCTATCAATGCTAGTCCGACAGATTTGAATATTCTATATATTGTTTTCATATCCATGTATAGTTAAAAGATTAAAAGTTAAGTTTCATACCAAAAGTGAAAGTTCTTGGAACAGGATAAGAGCCCATATCTACGCCATTAAAGCCGTAATCGGATTCACTGTACACTTCTGGGTCCATACCTGTGTATTTCGTTAATGTAAACAGGTTTTGAGCACTGACCGACAATTGAATATCGGCTACTTTCGTTATCTTCTTAGGAATATTATACGTAAGGCTTATATTTTTCAGTTTCACAAATGATGCATCTTCAAGCCAGAAATCAGAATCAGGATAGTTTCTATTATCTGAATTTTTATGACTTGCATACACAGCATCTGCTTTATTGGCTACTTTATCCCAACTTTTGTAATAAGCATCAGATAAAGAGATGAAACGATATACACCTGTCATAGATCCCATCGCATAGCGGCTTACATTCAGTCTATCTTGTCCTAATGCAGCATTGATGAAGAGATTGAGCGTCCAGTTTTTCCAAGTAAATGTATTATTCCATCCGAAAGTCCAATTAGGCTCGGCCTGCCCTTTAGTAACCAGATCGTCAGCACCCGGATTGGTAGTCAAACTTCCATTAGATTGATGTTTATACAAGTTGGCGCCCTGGTCATTAAAGTTTGCCCATTCATAAAGATAGAAAGAACCAATCGGATACCCTACTTTTTTAATTTGAATGGGACCACCGCCAATACTTGTATAATTCTCCCCAACGATAAAATCACTACCTGCCAGATCGATTATCTTATTCTTTAAATAAGATGCATTCAGCGATGTTTCCCAACCAAATATATCTTTGTCTGTCAAAGGAGTAGCTGTGATGGTGAATTCAACACCAGAGTTTCTAACTTCACCTTGGTTGACCCAGAAAGAGCCACCTCCGTTATATTGAGGAGCAGGTTTGCGAAGTAACAAGTCCTTAGTATCCTTCCGGAACCATTCGGCTGTAAAACTCAAGCGACCGTCTAAAACACTGGCATCCAAACCTATGTTATACTGATAGGTGCTTTCCCAAGTTACATCTGGTGTGGCAAGATTTCCAGTCCAATAACCGGTATGGATTGCATCGCTACCATAACCGTCATAATTTGTAGGAGCCAACATACCCAATGTTGTGTAAGCACCGATACTTTGATTACCAACAACACCAAAACTGGCTCTTAGTTTCAATTGCTGGACAATGTTTTGTTTGCTCATAAAGTTTTCTTTAGCAACATCCCAAGCAACAGCTGCTGACGGAAAATATCCCCATTTATTCTTCTTCTGAAACTTAGATGAACCATCGGCACGGAAAGTACCTGTCAGCATATACTTCCCTTTGTAATTGTACATAATTCGACCAAGTCCCGACACAATAGCTTCTGCGGAATAGCCATTCTCTCCATCGCGTGTCTTTGCATTTTTTGCATTCCAATAACCAACAAACTCATTGGCTAAATCACTACCGGTCAGTTTTAAATTTCTACCTTCGGCGCCACTTGCTTCAAACACAGCTGTTGCAGTCAAATGATGATCGCCGAAACTTGTGTTATAAGTCACATTATTGGTATTCTGCCAGAATAGATTCATCCTGCTCGCATTTTCCATACCACTAATTTGTCCGGGTTTTGCTAACGACGAGGTGAAAGAGTAACTCGGAACATGAGAGTAATTAGCAGCACCCTGTACAGACAATGTCAACCCTTTCATTATTTTGAAAGTCAAATCCATATTAGTATTCAAAGCATACACATATGAGTCACCATAATTTGCGACACGTGCACCATAAGGGTTTCCATTTACTGAATTATAAGGGTCCATATTATAAACGCCCGTTACCGGATCTTTCATTTCCATCGTAGGAGAATAGTTCAGGAAGTTCATAATGTCAATACCCCCATTATGACTGTGAGTACGTGAAGCATTAATTTTGGTAGAAAGTGTCAACCACTTAGTGAGTTCATTATCCAAATTTATCCGCAACTGTGCACGTTGATACTTGGTCGTGATGGTCATGGCTGTCATATTCAATACATTGGCTGAAATAAGATACTTATTTTTAGCCGTTCCACCCGAAATACCTAATTTATAGTCCTGACTAATACCGGTCTGCAACATCAAATTCTGCCAGTCAATGCCTTTGGAACCATTTTTATAGGCTTCCATCTCATCATCTGCAAACGAAATACCATTATATTCCTTTAATGCTGTCGCATATTCATAAGCATTCAATAAGTCATATTTTTTAAGGATGTTCGATACGCCTATAGCCACATCTGCATAAATCTGCACTTTACCTTCTACCCCTTTTTTAGTAGTTACCAAGACCACACCATTAGCACCGCGTGAACCATAAATAGCTGTTGCCGAAGCATCCTTCAGAACTTCAATAGATTGAATGTCAGCAGGATTTACATCTAGTCCACCAGACATAATGCCATCGATGACATACAAGGGGTCATTGCTGGTATTAAGAGAAGTAGTACCACGAACACGAACTTTAACTGTGCCACCAGGTAAACCATTTACGCTCGTCACTGCCACACCTGCAGTACGTCCTTGCAGAATATCTTCCACCCGCTTTACCGGCTGATCCTTAAATTGTTTGGAAGAAACAGAAGCCACAGCACCTGTTATATCTGATTTTTTCACTACACCATAGCCGATGACCACTACCTCACTCAATTGGTTCTGATCTTCCTGCATTGTAATCTTCAAACTGGTATTCGTTCCCAGTTTAACCTCTTTAGTCACGTATCCGATATAAGAGAATGATAGTGTAGAGCCAACAGGAGCACTAATCGAGAACTTTCCGGAAATATCCGTTACGGTACCAGTTTGTGCATCTTTAAGGGTTACGTTGACACCGATGATAGGTTCATTGCTGTCGGCATCCATAACAGTACCCGAATACTGCTTTGCAACCTGTGCATAAGTAGATGTAACTGCTGCAAAAAGAAATAGTAGCAAGCAGCCAAGCGTTTTTCTTAGATTATCCATATACTTTTCATTTAGTTAGAATATAATGATATTAGATTTTTAGGAATTTTAGATATAAGTCAAGGCATTCAAAATGTTCCCAACATTACTCCGCCTCTTCATTCTACAGTTTTAGGATGTATTCATAGTAAATAGTCTTTTTTTAAGGTTTAATACTTTTTCGTATTTAGTGTCAACTATGCAAATATAGGTGCAAAGCATGGAAATAGAGATCAAATAACATCCATAATTAGTCCGCTACTGTTCAAAAGGAGTATTCTGAATACCCTTTCGAGCCATCTAATGAGCTTTGTGGACAAAAGAAGATGAAATCTATTGTACAGTTTCATAACTTCTTTTATATTTGCTATATCAAAAGAACATAACTATGTCAAAAGCACACATACTAAAGAGGTATTCTTCCCTAATTTGGATATTATTCTTTGTTCTTTCTACAAAGGCTGAACAACAAGACTACTACTTCAGACAAATTTCTTTAGAACAGGGATTGTCACAATCAAGAGTGCAGTGCATTTACAGAGATCATTTAGGAGTAATATGGATAGGTACCAAATGGGGGTTAAATAGTTATGACCAATCTGAACTGAAAAGTTATTTTCATGACCGGGAGCAGCCCAACTCATTGCCCGACAATTTCATTCGTTTTATTACAGAGGATCGTTTCGGCGATTTATACGTTTCTACCAATAAAGGAATTGCCATCTACAATAAAGCAGAAAATCAATTTCAGCCATTGAAATATAACGGAAAACCATTTACCGCTTGGTCTTATCTTCAAATAGATGACAATTTCCTGTTTGGAGGAGAAGAAACCTTATACCAATACAATCTGGCGGATAAAAGTATTACGACGATCTTCCCCGACATCGACGGAGACAAGTTGAAATGTATCAACCGCATCTTTCAGTGGAGTCCCAATATACTGATAACCAGCAGTAAGAAAGATGGGCTTTGGATGTATGATCTAGCTAAAAAGAAAATGTATCGATGTCCATTTGTAAAAGAGCGCGAAATAAACACCATATTTGTTGACTCTCAAAACCGGCTTTGGGTGTCATTCTATGGCAAAGGAATGGCTTGCTACTCGAAAGAGGGGAAAAGACTTTTCAGTTTATCCACCAGGAATTCCGAGCTCAACAACGACATCATTTTTGATTTTCTTGAAAAAGATAATCAACTTTGGATAGCCACTGACGGAGGAGGCATCAACATACTTGACCTCCAGACTATGAAGTTCTCTTATCTTAAACATATTTCCGATGATGAGCAATCCTTACCGAACAACTCTATCTACCGGCTCTATAAAGATCAAATGGACAATATATGGATAGGCAGCATACACGGAGGATTATTCGCTATTAAGAAAGTATTCATCAAAACCTATAAAGATGTTCCACTGAACAATCCCAATGGAGTTAGCGAGCGCATCGTGGTTAGCATCTTTGAAGATAAGGATACATTGCTTTGGATTGGAACAGACGGAGGAGGTATCAACTCATTTGACCAAAAAACGAATACATTTCATCATTACCCTACTACATACGGAGAGAAAGTCACCTCTATCACAGATTTTTCTGAAAATGAGCTCTTATTATCATGTTTCAATAAAGGGGTCTATACCTTTAATAAGAGAACCGCACAGATGCAACCTTTTCCCATTATCAATGACTCTATTTCGAAAAGAGAATTTTCATCCGGCGACCTGGTAAACCTATATGCTACAAAAGATAACATTTACATATTAGGAGCAAAAGTCTATATCTACAACAAGCATACCCGGCAAACATCCATTCTCTATGCACCCCAAATAGACATTCAGCGCCAAATAGCTATGCAGGCTATTTACTCCGACGATACCCATCTGTATCTAATGGGAACCAACAACCTGTTTAAACTAAACTTCAAAACCAACGAACTGTCCTCATTGGTCAGCATGAAAGAGGGAGATGATTTCACATCGGCCTGTCGAGATGATAAAGGTAACTTTTGGATAGGAAGTAATTTCGGATTGCTCTTCTACAATAAACAGACTGGAAAAACAGAAAAGATACACACCAACTTGTTCAACAGTGTATCCAGCCTTGCCTATGATAAAAAAGGAAAAGTCTGGATAGGAGCGCAAAATATGTTCTTTGCGTATATTATTAACGAAAAGCGTTTCGTTATCCTGGACGAATCCGATGGAGTTCCTTCCAACGAATTGATATTTACCCCTATTCCTGCTCTTCGTACTCCCAATCTGTATATGGGAGGCACTATGGGACTGGTACGCATTAATACGGATATTATTTTCGAAAGCAATTTGTCTCCTATTCTCAAGCTACTTGAAGTAAAACTAAATAGTAAATCAACTCTGAAACAGGTTAATAATAACTGTATTTCGATTCCCTGGAATCATTCATCGTTCAACATCAAAGTGATTGCTGACGAAAAGAACTCCTTCCGAAAACACCTTTTCCGGTATGTCATCACAGGAAAAGACAAAATGGTGATCGAGAGTTATCTCCAGACACTCGAATTGGGTACCTTAGCATCAGGGGAATATACCATCAGCGTATCCTGTGATACCCCCAACGGTGAATGGAGCCAGCCGACAGAGATCTTAACTATTATGGTCTCACCTCCTTGGTGGAAATCTACCTGGTTTATTATACTATGCATTTTCTTTGCATTTCTAGTTGCAGGAGTAGTCTTCTTTAGTTTGATAAGAAAAAAAGAGAATCGGCTGAAACGTGAGATGCGGGAACATGAGAAGAAGATATATGAAGAGAAAATACGCTTCTTAATCAATATCAGTCATGAGCTACGTACCCCTTTGACACTCATTTATGCTTCCCTGAAACGAATTCTAAATAAAGAGGTAAAGCAAGATGAGCTGCCAGAATATCTACAGGGTGCATTCAAGCAGGCCAATCAGATGAAAGATATTATCAACATTGTGCTTGATGCACGCAAAATGGAGGTAGGACAGGAAGTGCTACACATCTCTTCGCATCCTTTGCACAAGTGGATACAGGAAGTGGCAGAAACATTTCAAACTGCATCAAAGGCCAAAGAAATTGAAATTACATACGACTTTGACGACAGCATACAATATATCGCGTATGATGACACCAAATGTAGAGTTGTTCTTTCCAATCTGATTATGAATGCTTTGAAATATAGCCCCAATCAGACTCGTATCGTCATAAAAACAATCCGTACAAATGAAAGTATACAGGTACACGTACAAGACCAAGGAATCGGATTGGATAACGTAGATATAAAAAAGCTCTTTACCCGTTTCTACCAAGGCAAACATAATGAGGGAGGAAGTGGTATCGGTTTATCTTATGCTAAAATGTTGATTGACCTGCATGGAGGCAGGATGGGGGCTTTCAATAATGAAGACAGAGGGGCCACATTCTTTTATGAAATACCGGCTAATCTACAAGAGCAGGAAGTATCATGTCCTCAACATTCCTACCTCAATGAACTTTTAAGTTCTCCGGAGGAAGAAGAGAAAATAGAATCCGGTTCTTTCTCTCTACAAGGATATTCGCTGTTGATTGTAGAAGACAAACAGGACTTAAGGGAATTCTTAAAAAGTGCCCTTAAGGATAAATTCAAGAAGATCTATCAGGCAGAAAATGGACTGGTAGCACTGGAAGTTATTAAGCAACAGCAACCGGACATTATAGTAAGTGATGTAATGATGCCACAAATGAATGGCTATCAGCTATGCAAGGAAATTAAAGAGAATCTGAATATTAGCCATATCCCTGTCATCCTGCTTACCGCCAGAGCCGATTCTGAAAGCCAGATGTTAGGATACAAATTAGGAGCTGATGCCTATTTACCCAAACCATTTGAAATGGAAATGCTCCTCAGCGTGATCCAGAATCAGATGAGAAACCGTGAATATATTAAGTCTAGATACAGGGGCAATCAATTCATTCTGTCTCCGCAAGAGGCTACTTTCAGCAATGCAGATGAACAATTTATGATTAAATTGAATGAAATGATCGATCAGAATCTGTCTCAACCAGATTTGGATGTGAAATTCCTGACTGCTCAAATGGCAATGAGCCGGACATCCTTATATAATAAGATCAAGGAACTGACCGGCATGGGAGCAAACGATTATATCAATCGTAGAAGAATCGACAAAGCAATCATTCTTTTAACTCAGTCTGACATGAGCATTACTGAAATATCAGAGCAGGTAGGCTTCACTTATCAACGATATTTCAGTACGTTATTTAAAGAAATGAAAGGAATGACTCCTTCTCAATTCAGAGCGCAACACGGTTCTACCCAACAACAATCAGAGTAGATTCAGCACTTTAGTTTATCATTTATATAGAAATTATACTTTCCGGGACAGAGCGATTAGGATTTTCAGTGCAGATTTGGACGTTTCATGATTTGAAATGACTAAAATCTGATGAGCAGAATAGGGTATTCGACTACTTTTGCAACGAAGCAATTTAAAGAAAACGAATACACTTAAATTCAATTATTATGAGAAACTGCTATTTGACTCTGTCACTCATATGCATTTGCAGCGTTTGTTTTGCACAGCAACAGACCAATGACATCAGTACTAAAAATCCGCCAAACAAAGAATGGAACTTCAATAATCTGGATGGATGGGAATATGGACATCAGGATGACAACCCGGATAATCAATGCATATTAGAGAATGGTTACTTACGGATTTTTACCCGGGCTAATTCGGTGGACCGGAAAAAGGTTCGCACTGTAGAACGGATTTATACAACAGGAAGATATACCTGGCGCACTCATATCCCACAAATGGGAATAGGAGATCAATGCAGCGTAGGTTCGTGGATATACCATGACGACCAACATGAATTGGATTTTGAAGTCGGATATGGCAAAGACACAGTTCGCAGGGAATTAAATGCCGCTCCGGACGAAATGATTGCTTATATGACATCGCAGGCATATCCTTTTTCTTCTGTTCCTGTAGTAATTAAGACCGGATGGCATCTGTTCGAAATTGATCTGACATTAAAAGATGGGAACTATTACATCACCTGGTTAATAGACAACGAGCCCAAACATGAACTTCAACTGAAATTTGGAAAAGACATTGCATTCCATATTTTTTGCAGTGTAGAGAATCTTAAATTTATTGGAGACCGACCGACACAGCAGGAAAATTCCGGATTGTTTGATTTCGTCAGATATACATATCATGACTAAATAAATGAACTTAGCACATATTTCTTAAAAGCCCCCCAAAAATTAATACCATGAGAACAACGTTCATTTCACTTTTCCTGATATTCATGAGCACTTGTCTCAATGCGCAAGATAGAGCAGACTACAAATATCTTAATATGTCCTCCTCTCCTTTCAAAGTTGATGAAAGTTATCTGTCAAAACATGATATCGTTTATTTTTCTCCGACTCAATTAGAAGCCGAGGGATTTCCTATGGGAAACGGGAACATAGGAGGCATGATCTGGAACAACGACAATGGTATTGAACTCCAGATAAACAAAAACGATTTATGGAGCAAACCAGATAAGGAAGAAAACGACCTATCCGTCCTAAAGCATGCAGCGCGTCTAAAGATAGATTTCGGTATTCCTGTTTTTAGCTGGATACACTTGAAGAACTTTGAGGGACGATTATCATTACAGAAAGGTGAAACGACTTATAAAGCCGCCACTCCTTATTCGACAACCACTATCCAGACCTGGCTGGCTCATGATCGAAACGTATGGATACTGGAATGTGAAAACCTGCCCAATGAAGAGCTAACAGGAGCTGAACAGAAAGCAACCGTTTCACTCGAAAGGCTCG
This sequence comes from Bacteroides sp. M10, assembly GCF_014334015.1. Lineage (GTDB taxonomy): Bacteria > Bacteroidota > Bacteroidia > Bacteroidales > Bacteroidaceae > Bacteroides > Bacteroides intestinigallinarum. The sequence goes on from NZ_CP060488.1 coordinate 916,195, forward strand.
GCAGTCGTTCTTTCTCCGGATGGTATGCCGGACGATTTCCCAAAGATCCAAAGATAGGCATAGGCAAAACCCAGTCATTGCTCAACGGCAATGATATGATTATTGAAGAAAATGGCGACGGACTGCATTTCGCCGTAGCGTGCAGAATCATAAAAGAACCGGCTTCGCCTGTGATTATCAATTCACATCGCATGGAACAGAAAACGGTTAAAAACAAGTTCACAGTCCTGATTAGTGTAGTGACAGATCGTGAGAATAAGGCTCCTGTAGAAGCTGCCCGAAGATTACTTGATGAAGCGGAAACAGATGGCATTGAACAATTAAAGGCAGATAAAGATAATTGGTACAAAAATTTCTGGTCTAATGCTTTCATGAAATTAGGAGACGATTATCTTGAAAACATCTATTATTTGCGCAGATACCTGATGGCTGCCGGTTCGCAAGGAGAATTTCCTGTTGCATTCAATGGAGGATTGTGGCGTTGGAATCGCGATGTCATGAATTGGGTAACTCCTCATCATTGGAATACACAACAGCAATACTGGGGATTATGTGCGCAGAATGACTGTCAACTAATGGCTCCGTATCTCGACACATACTTCAAGATGATTCCATCGGGAGAAACGCTCGCAAAAGAATATGGAGCATCAGATGATGCATTACTTATCACTGAAGCCCATTGTTTCACCGGAGAGCAGACAGGGAAAGACCGTGAAGATATGAGAAACAACTTTACTCCTGCTTCACAAATAGCTTCTCTCTTTTGGGATTACTATGCATTCACCGGAGACAAAGACTTTCTGAAAAGCAAAGCATACGTTTTCATGAAAAAGGCTGCTAATTTCTATCTCGAGAAATTACAATGGGATGCAGAAAAGAAAGAGTTCTATTTTCTTTCTTCTTTATATGAGTCAGCAGATATCAGCTATGTAAAGAATACGATTAGTGACAGGAATTGCATCGAACAGCTTTTCAGAAATTGTATCAAAGCAGCCACTCTATTAAAGACGGACAAAGATAAAATTGCCCAATGGAAACACGTATTGAATCACTTATGGAAGATTTCTTACGAGCCGTTTGAATCATGTGGAGAAGTTATCGCTCCGGCGGAAGAATACTATACAGAGTTACGATACTCTCCCTGGATGTGGGCGAGTGCCGGCTCAAGTGCCTTTCCAACAGGTCTGATTGGCATTGATGATATAGATTCGCGTATGGGAAAAGCTATAACCAATTTACTGAAATGTCGTGAGAGTGCAAATGCACACTACCCTCTCCCGGAAATTGCAGCACGAATGGGACTTGGAGACGAAGCTCTTAAATACCTAACGAATGGAGTGAACATCCATCAAATGTATCCACAAGGACTGATGCACAATGTCACCGGATATCCGGATAATATTTATGACCTCCAATCCGTTCACGACTTGTTGGGGCATATTTACACTATCCGTTCGCATGATTTCTTCCAATGTGGAATGGAGCCTATAAGCAATTATAGTACAGCAATGAATGAGATGATGCTCCAAAGCAATGAAGACAAAATCAGAGTATTTCCTGCAATACCAGCAGCATGGGATACAACACGAATAGCTTTCACCTTACTGGCAAGAGGAGCATTCATTGTGTCGTCCGAAAGAGATGAACAAACCAAAGTAACCCAGATAGGAATAAAAAGTCTGAAAGGAAATATCTGCAGAGTTCAAAACCCATGGCCAGTTAATAATATTGTGGTTATGTCAGTCAATGATAAAAACAAAGTAAAATATAAAATTGAGAAGAATAATGTGATTACGTTTACCACAATCACAGACGGAGAATATATTGTTAAGCTCAACAGTGATAAAGAAGTAAATGTTCCAACTGTTTATTCCGGAACTCCTAATAGCAAGGTTAAATATTGGAAACAGCGTACTTTAGGTAAAAATAGCGGATGGAACGACAATCCCATCCAACATTAGCCCACATCAAATGAACAGGCCTTTCACTGCCATTCAAAGAGAACGTCATGTTCTCTAAATATGAAATAGCCCTCGCTACAAATCTGTAACGAGGGTATTTTTTAGAGGAGTCATTCCTCCTTTCGCTAATGTTTTGTTTCTGTGCTTTTTATATCTGAATATATCAGATAATTCCTCTCACTCTATCATCAAATGCAGAAAGCGCAGCTTTCGCCCCTTCGCCCATAGAGATAATAATTTGCTTATAAGGAACCGTAGAAACATCTCCGGCTGCATAGATACCCGTCACATTCGTACGGCAATGTGCATCAATCATGATTTCGCCCGGACGGTTGGTTTCCACTATGTCGCGGAATACACTGCTATTCGCAGAAAGCCCGATCTGTACAAATACACCATCCAATTCCACCAAACGTTCTTCTTCCGTTTTGCGGTCTTTGATGCGCAGGGCAGTCAACTTATCACCATTTCCTATCACTTCCGTAGTCTGTGAACTTACAAACACTTCCACATTCGGCAATGATTTAAGTCGCTCTTGAAGTACACTGTCTGCTTTCAACTCATCCATAAATTCAAAAACAGTCACTTTGGAGCAGATACCGGCCAAGTCAATGGCTGCCTCAATACCGGAATTTCCTCCACCTACTACTGCTACCTGCTTTCCTTTATAAAACGGACCATCGCAATGAGGACAGAAAGCAACACCACGACCAATATATTCGGCTTCTCCCGGAACATTCAGTTTGCGCCAGCTTGCACCAGTTGCAATAATCAGTGCCGGAGCCAGGAATTTCTCACCAACAGAGGTAGTGATCTGCTTCTGTTTTCCAACCACTTCTACTTTTTCTACTTTACGATGCTCCAGTAAATCCACCGGATAGCGTAAGAGATGTGTTTTCAGATTATCGGCAAGTTCATTTCCTGTCGTTTCCGGAACAGAGATTAAATTTTCAATACCTACCGTTTCTTTCACCTGTCCGCCGACACGCTCGGCCACGATAGCTACACGGAGTCCTTTACGGGCAGAATAAATAGCTGCCGATATTCCAGCAGGTCCTCCACCGGCTACAATCACATCATATTCTTTCACCTCTGCATTCGCTTTGGTTTCGTCAATACCATATTGTTCTTCCAACTTGGCAAGCAATTCGCCAAATTCACCACGACCTACATGAAGTAATTTTCCGTCTGCAAAGACAGAGGGCACTCCTTGTATCTTCAGTGCATCTACTTCATCCTGATAAAGCGCACCGTCTACCATTTCATGCGTAATAGCCGGATTCAAAGTAGTCATTGCATTCAGGGCCTGCACTACGTCAGGGCAGTTCGTACAAGTCAAGGAAACATAAGTGGTCAGATGTATCGGACCTTTCAGTGCTTTCACACGGTTGCAAACGGCCTCATCGGGAAAGTTCTTTCCTTTGCCATCCTGATTCAGGATAGCCAAAAGCAATGACGTGAACTCATGTCCGTTAGGAATACCCCGGAATGTAATTCCGGTGCGGTCGCCATTCTTCAGTAAAGTAAACTTCAATGCGTCTCCCTCATTCACTACACAAGTGATATGATTGGAACAATCCGCTACATCTCCCAGCAGCTCCAATAATTCTGTTTTGTTTTCGTGGCTGGATGATACGGATATATCAAAAGTAAAGTTTGCCTCCAGCCCAGCAAAAATACCCTTTAATTGTTCTTTTAATGCAGATTCTAACATATCTTTTTCCCTTTCATTTTTTTAAAAGAAAGGCCGGCAGCGTCTCCCGTTACCGGCCTCCCATAATCACCATTATCAAGATCTATCAAATCTTACCTACCAGGTCGATGCTTGGTTTCAGGGTAGACTCACCCTTCTTCCATTTAGCCGGGCAAACTTCTCCGTCATGGCTGGCTACAAACTGTGCAGCTTCCACTTTACGAAGCAATTCACTTGCATCACGGCCAATGTTATTATCATTCAGTTCCACCACTTTAATCTTTCCTTCCGGATTGACAACGAATGTACCGCGATAAGCCATACCCTCTTCTTCGATATATACCCCCAATGCACGGCTCAAAGTGCCAGTCGGGTCTGCCAACATCGGGTATTGAATCTTGCGAATGCTTTCAGAAGCATCATGCCAAGCTTTGTGCACGAAATGAGAGTCAGTACTTACCGAATAGATTTCTACCCCCATCGCTTTGAACTGGTCGTACTTTTCAGCCATATCCACCAATTCAGTAGGACATACGAAAGTAAAGTCAGCAGGATAGAAGAAAAGAATCGCCCATTTACCTTTCAGGTCATTGTTGGTTACAGTCTTGAAAGCTCCGTTGTGAAAAGCCTGAACACTGAATTCAGGAAGTTGAGAATTTAAAATTGGTTCCATAATCTTTATTGCTTTTATTGTTATTAATTGATTTGACTTATAACATCAGAAACAATGTTTTGTTTTTTGTTTCTGGTGCAAAGATAAAGGCAGAAACCCCGCCTTTGCAAAAAAAGTCCAATCGAATATTTCTATGCTATGATAGATGAAATTAATAATATCCATAAAGTTCCATTTTTAAGATTTGTGCTACCACCGAATCGTTCAAATACCCACAACGAAAAAAAACAGCGCATAAAATCACGCATATATATACTATTCCCGATGATTTTATGCATACGAACAGTACTAATATACAGAAAAGAGAAGCTTTCCCCCATTATTCCCCGGTGAGAGACAAAATGTTTCTCACCGGGGAACAAAGTGTTTCTCGGTGTGGAACACTTTGTTTCAAGGTAAGAAACGATTCGAAAGACATAAAGAAGAATTCTAAACGTCTATATAGACGTACTATTTACTCTAGTTAGTATACAGATAAAAACTTATTAATATTATCAAATTGAATAGTTATCAAGAGCTTTTCTATCAATGATTCACCTTATTCAATCTGGAAGATGCTCATTGACAAGAAATAGTCCGATATAATACCACTTCCAAATACATTAATATCAATTCCTACAGATATTTTTCCTTGCTCTCACAACCAACTGCATATTTGAGAAAACAGAATGATTTAATATACAATTTTTCATATCTAGTCTTTTTCAATACTCTCCATGGTATATTCAGTTATATCAGAAAATTATCTGTCCTCTTTCTTTTTATATTCAGACGGCAACTCTCCATAAGCCTCTTTGAAGTATTTTGAGAACTGCTTGGGAGACAGCCCAACCTCGTATGCTATTTCCGAAACACCAAGCTGACTCTTTTCCAGCAATTGTTTACCTCTTTTTATCCGGATAGCCCGAATAAATTCTATTGGAGATTTTCCTGTTATCGTCATCAGCTTCTTATATAAATGTCCTCTTGTCATTCCAATAGCAGAACTTAATTCCTCCACTGAAAATTCCGGATTACTGATATTCTCCTCAACCAACTTAATAGCTTTACTAATCAGTTGCTCATCCAAAGAGCTAATAGTGATCTCACTAGGTTCAATATCTATTGTTTTAAATTTATTGTAGTTCATTTTTCTCCATTCCAAAAGCTTATTGATACGCAATAATAAAATATCGAGATTAAAAGGCTTGGTTATATAATCATCAGCCCCTTCTTTCAGACCGCTTAATACATGCTCATCGGCAGCCCGCGCTGTTAATAAAATAACAGGAATATGAGAGAATCTGATGTCTCCCTTTATCTTATTGCAAAGCTCAAGTCCATCCATTACAGGCATCATAACATCACTAATCACCATTTTTACAGGTTGATGGCTCATCACAGAAAGAGCCTTTTTACCATTAGGCGCAGCAACGACAGGATAGTGTTCCTTCAAACAGTCTATTAGAAATTGACGGAAATCATCATTGTCTTCCACAATCAGAATAGGATAATCGTTTTCAGTGCTCTCCATGTCTTCCACCGGAACGATTTCTCCCACCTGTTCTTCTTCGGAATATTTCTCATAAGTCAGGCTGATAGGAAGCGTTATAACAAACACAGTACCCCGGGGAAGATTGTTCTTAACTTCTATGTTTCCACCATGCATACTCACATACTCTTTTACAATATGTAACCCGATACCACTTCCGATATAATCAGAAGTATGTGTTTCCTGATAAAACCTCTCGAAAATAAGTTCTTTACCATCCTCACTGATTCCTATTCCAGTATCCGCCACCTGAATCCTTATCTTTTCAGCATTCGCTTCCGTAATTTTATCGACTGTTATGGTTATACTCCCATTCTCTGTATTGAATTTGTATGCATTTGAGAGCAGATTCATTAAAATACGCTGAATCTTATTCCGGTCAAAATCCATCTCAATAGACGGAGATTTCAAGATCAACTTCAACTGTATACCCTTTTTATTTGAATAAGGTTCAAAAGAACCGCATGTTTCTTTAATGAATTCCGAGATGTTTCCGTGTGATAGTTTAAGTTCACTCTTTCCATTCTCCAGCTTTCTTAAATCCAATAATTGATTCACTTCTCCCATCAATATTTCTGCATTGCGATGCATCAGTTTCAGATCTGATTTCACCTGATTATCAGAAATAGACGAAGCGAGTAACTTCTCCAGAGGAGTTATGATAAGAGACAATGGCGTACGTAAGTCATGACTGACATTGGTAAAAAAACGCATTTGAGCCTCATCAATTTCATGCTGTTTGGCTACATCCAACTCTAATTTCTGCATCTTTAGCTTGAATTTAGCTTTCCGCCGTATATACATAATTGAAGCAGCCACAATCGCACATATAAAAATCATGTACAAGATATAAGCTGTTGATGATAACCAGAATGGAGGATTTATATGGATAGTTAACGACGATATCTCATTATTCTGGTATTCATCGCCAATAACTTTCACCTGCAAATTATAAGTCCCCGGATGCAACTTATTAAAGGAGATCGTATTTCCATTGAGTTGAATCCATTCAGTGTGATCTTCAAGCCGGTATGCAAATAAAGTTTTATGCAACGCCTGATAGTTCAAAGAAGACACATCAATGGCAAAGTTATTGTTAGAATAATCCAACGATATTTCTTTAAGAAGCTGAATATTCTTGTTTAGCAGAACACGTCCGTTTATAACCTCATCTACCTCAATTCTTTTGTTTGCAATATACAAGGCAGTAAATTCCACCTTCGATTTATAAGGATTATACGGTACCGGTTCGGGCATGGTTTTAATATATCCACCTATTCCTCCCATCATGATTTCCCCATTCTTTTTACACCATATAGAATGATTATTAAACATGATATTACCCAAGCCGTCCTCATTATAATAACGGTAACACCTGAAAGTAGGCATAAGAGACATGGGATCATTAACGACCACAATATTAGTTACCCCTACATCTGTTGTTACCCATATATTCTTGTTATGGTCTTCAGTGATCCCCCTGACAAAATTGTGAGACAACCCATTATTTGAATTTAAATTAGCTATAGAGTCTTGTGTCTCATTATAAATCCAAAGCCCTTCTTTTCCTCCAATCCATAATAACCCACGGCTATCCCGATATACGCAACTAATAAAAGAGTCAAGTTGCCGTTTATGAGCACTATTCTTAGATAGTTGAGAGACTTGACGGGAATATGTATCTATTACATGTAAACCGGCAGTGGTTGCTATGTACAAATTTTGTCCATATTGACAGTATAAATCTGTAATACTATTAGAGGCTATAGGAACGTCATCCACAGTATAATCTGTAAAAGTACCATTGGTTTCATAACAATATAACCCTTTTACTACGGTTCCAATCCATATATTTCCGGCCATATCTTCATTGATGCTCCTAATATCCTGAAGAGGATTCTCTTTTCCATTCACATTACTATAATGAAGACTGGTAAATTTTCCTTTCTCATAGTAAAAGACTCCTCCCCCATACGTACCGAACCATATTCTATTTTTAGAATCAAGGAAAGAACATACAATCAAATTCTCCGAAATACTTCCATCCCGATGATTATACTTGGTCAAACTATTAGTTACCGGATTTATATAGGTGATTCCGTCTCCATCAGACCCCAACCAAATATTGCCATTATTATCTTCCAACACACAGCTAATATCATCCTGTTCCGAAATGTTTCGCCGTTTGAAAAGTGTATTATTTAAGCATGTATATGCAACTCCTCTTTTGCTTGTACCTACCCACATGATATTCTGCTTGTCGTGATAAAAACAATTTATGTGATTGGTAGGAATAGAAAACTGGTTACTTTTTTCATACTCTATTTCAGAACATTCATCACTGCTTGTATTATAAATTGTGATTCCCGTATTATCCGTACCGATCCATATATTTCCTTTACCGTCGTCCATCACTGCCGTTACAAAATAATAAGCACGATTGTCGCGGTCCGTAAAAACTTTCAGTTCTTTAGTTTTAGGGTTATAATATCGTAATGCATCTTCTGAAGAATGTGGAGTATAAAACCATAAATTAAATGCAAAATCCAAATACATTCTGTGGTGAGGATAAGTCGACAAGGATAGAAAGAGCTCATCCGAAATTTGTTTGGTTTTAAAATCAACCTTCCGAACCTGTCCATTCGTGAATAAGACATAGGCTTGTTTATTCCTACATTCGATCCATTTTATCTGGTCATTTGGAGATAATATAAAGTCGGAGAATCTGTTTTTATCTATTTCATAATAAATTAATTTATCACCTGTAGAAAACCAGATATTATTATCATAGTCAACAAACAAAAGCTTTATTTCACCTTGAATATCTACCCCCTGCAATATACCAGTAATATTGTCATCAATACAGTCTTTTACACGATCATACACAAAATACTTTTCACCGGCTTGAATCCAGATATTCTTGTTCTTATCCTCTTTGATACTATATATACTACTTTGAATGGCTATAGAATAATACTTAAAATTATAGCCATCATAACGACTTAGACCATTACCACTGATAAACCACATAAAACCATAGCTATCCTGCAGAATACCATATATATAATTATCAGGAATCCCATCCTTGACATCAAGAGATTTAAAATTAAAACTTTCAATAGGACGGATACAAATGGAAACAAAAAGAAGTCCTATCAATAATATGTATTTCTTCATATAGTACTGTTATAATTATTGTTATAGGCAAAGATACGATTTTAGAGCAATCGTTTGTTCGTATTATGTATCAGAATACTATCCCATTTGTATTATTTACCTTGCAAGAACGATGTCTTACGAGTCAGAACGGGCGATCACCCACAACTACCCAATTGTATTTAATAACCGTATCTTTTGTATTTTGTCGCATTTGAGCTATATCTATGATTCATTTTAGGAATGTACTATATTAAATTATGTTCATTTTTGCATAAGATTCTTTGCGAATCTATCATAAGAATTTATATCTTTATTATTAACTTTAATTTAATTACACAATGAAAAAACAGAATGGATTGAAATTGTGGGGGTTACTTGCAATATGCCTTGTAATACCTCAAATCATTTCAGCACAATCAACCATTACTGTACGCGGAACCGTTATTGATGATGCGGGCGAAACGATGATTGGGGTTTCGGTGCAAATCAAAGAAACAAAAAGCGGAACAATTACAGATTTTGATGGTAAGTATTCAATCAAAGCACCTGCCAATGCCACCTTGGTATTTTCCTATGTCGGCTATAAAACAAAGGAAATACCTGTTGCAGGAAAGAGTCATCGCGATGTAACGCTCGAATCCGACGCACAGGCACTAGATGAAGTCGTTGTTGTAGCTTATGGTGCACAGAAAAAAATCACCATAACAGGTGCTGTAAGCAACGTGGGAGGAGAAGAACTCTTAAAGTCACCCACAGCTTCCTTGGGAAACGCTTTATCAGGTAAATTGTCAGGTGTATCATCCGTACAATATTCAGGTATGCCGGGAGGAGACGACCCGGTTATACAAATTCGTGGAGTTGGTTCGCTCAACAATTCCAACCCGTTAGTGTTAGTTGATGGAGTAGAACGCTCCTTTAACCAAATAGACGCCAATGAAGTAGAAGACATCTCTATCTTAAAGGATGCTTCGGCTACAGCAGTATTTGGAGTACGCGGAGCCAACGGTGTGATACTTATCACAACCAAACGTGGTGAGATAGGCAAAACAAAGATCAGTTTTTCCGGTTCTTACGGGATTCAACAGGTTTCAAGTTTTTTAGATATGGTTGATTCCCATACCTGGGCGAGTTTATATAACAATGCTCAATTAGGAGATGGGACTTCTCCCGACCAACTGCGCTTTTCTGAAAAAGCTATCCGACATTTCAAAGACGGAGACCAGCCTCTCCTGTATCCCAGTGTTGATTGGCTCGATTATGTAATGAAAGATTCTGCCCCCCAACAACAATACAATGTTTCTGTATCAGGAGGTAATAAAACGGCCCGTTATTTTGTATCAGTAGGTATGTTGTCACAAGATGGATTGTTCCGTTCCTTTTCTCAAGATAAAAATTCAAACTTCAAATACAAAAGGTACAACTATCGTGCCAATATAGATCTTACCTTGAATAAAAGAAACGAATTATCCATCAATGTCGGCGGTCGTATAGAAGATCGATACGAACTGGCAGCAGGAGAAGAAAGTGTTTTTGGCAGTTTACTCAATGCTGTACCGTTCGCCGGATATGGTATTGACGACCAAGGGCGTCATATTACGGCGAATAAAAGCTATGTCGGAGATTATGATAATGATGGACTATCTGCTTTTTACGGTCAGGGATATAATCGCAAAACAACCAATGTGTTGAACTTAGACCTTATATATAAGCTCAAACTTGATTTTATTACTCCCGGCCTCGACTTTAAGGTGAAAGGTTCCTACAACTCCGATTATACACAGCAAAAAAGACGCACTGGATCTGGGGTAACTTATGAACCGCTCTTGTTAGACGATGGGACTATAGCCTTGCGAAAAAGTGGTGATGTGTGGAACCTAGGATATGAAGAATCGTATTGGTTCAATCGCAACTGGTATGCAGAAGCCAGTTTAAACTATGCCCGTAAATTCGGTAATCACGACTTCACAGCACTTTTACTATATAATCAAAGCAAGTACTATTATCCGGAACCACAAGACAAAAAAATACCAAGTTATATAGATATACCTCATGGATATGTAGGCTTGGTAGGACGAGTAACCTATAATTATAAAACCAAGTATCTGGCAGATTTTAACATCGGTTACAATGGCTCTGAAAATTTTGCTCCCGGATATCGCTATGGATTATTTCCTTCGGTATCGTTGGGGTGGATCGCATCGTCCGAAAATTTCTGGAAACCTTTAGAAAAAGTAATCTCTTATTTTAAACTGCGCACATCTGTTGGACAAGTCGGCAACGACAATATGAATGATATGCGTTTCCTTTATTTATCGGGTACCTATAAAATTAATCATGGCAACGGATATAACTTTGGCTTAGGCACATGGCTCGGTAATGCATACGAAGAGACAGCAGGTAACCCGTTCATTACTTGGGAAACCGCCACTAAATGGAATTTTGGTGTCGACATGAAATTCTTCAACGATAAACTCAGTGCCAATATTGACGTTTTCTTTGAAGACAGAAAAGACATATTAATTGACAACGCCGCTAAACTACCGGGTATTACCTCGCAAAAATCCAGTTCTGTAAATGAGGGACGTGTGAAAAACAAAGGATATGAGATAGGGCTTTCATGGTCAAGCAAAATTGGAAACGATTTCCGGTTTACGATAAACCCGAGTATCACATACGCCCGGAATGAAGTAATTGAAAATGGAGAAGTACGCCCACAGTACCAACATTTATCAGGAAAAGGGCACCCTGTAGGTCAACGAACTGGCTACACGTTCTTTGAATTCTATGATCCCGGAAATACAGAAAGCAGATATCAACAAGCCTACGGCACAGCTATGCCTGAGCAAATGGTATCTCTAAAGCCCGGAGATTGTGTATATGTGGATATTACCAATGACGGTGTAGTCGATGAAAATGATGTTTGTGCCATGTATTATAGTGACATTCCCGAATACAACTTTGCTGCAAATATTAATTTACAGTATAAAGGATTCGACTTTTCTATGCTATGGACAGGTGCAACCCATGTAACCCGTAATCTACAAGGTGTTTACAGACAACAGTTTGGCGCAATGAACAGATCAAATATGTTACAATGGGTTGCCGATAACAGTTGGACACAGGAAACGGCCCAAACAGCAACCCTCCCTCGCCTGTCCTTTATCAGTAAAGAAAACAACTCTGTCAATTCCAGTGTATATTATGCTGACGCTTCCTACGCACGATTGAAAAATGTAGAGTTAGGATATACTTTCAAGAAAATACCGGGCATTCCGCAGGTATCCAACCTCCGTGTCTATTTCTCGGGGTATAACCTGCTTACATTCTCCAAGTTCAAGGCCAATGACCCTGAAAGTCCATCCGATAAAATTAAATATCCTCTGACACGTATTTTCAATTTCGGATTAAATGTTAACTTTTAAATTGTATGACGATGAAATATATAAAATCAAAATTAGCAGTTTGGTCTTTGGTGCTAAGCATGCTTATACCAACCTTCGTAAGTTGTGTTGACGATTTTGCTGTGGGCGACTCCTTTCTAGATAAACAGCCGGGAGTGGACGTTACCTTAGATACCATTTTCTCGAAAGCCGAGTATGCACGGATGTTTCTTTGGGATAGCTACAAACATATCTATAACGGATTATCCGGACGTACTATTTATAACGCTGTAATGCCGGAAGCACTTAGCGATGTAGTTCACTCCTTCCTGGGATGGGGTGGCGTAATCAATCCTTATTATGCAGGCATGCACTCAGAAGCCGGAAACGGCAGTTATTCTGTTGATAAAATGGCATTTATTGGTAATAACGATCGCTTTGGAATTTGGGAGGCAATACGTAAAAGTTGGATATTTATTGAGAATATAGACCGTGTTCCCGATATGGATAGCAAAGAAAAGGCTCGCCTTAAAGCCGAAGCTAAATTAATAATTGCCACCCGTTATTTCGATGGAATATGCCACTTTGGGGGACTTCCTTTGGTAGATCATGCCTATGAAATCGGAGAACAATTCAAAGGGGGGTACGTAAGCGGAATAGTAGGTGAAGGAGAATTTGTACCGGGACGTGCTACCATTGAGCAAACAGCTACATTCGTTGACAATCTCCTTTTACAGGTCATCAACGAATCCGAGCTTTCATTTGCTATCGGCGACTATTTGAATGAAGGCGGACGTCTTAGCAAAGGTGGCGCTTATGCTTTACGAGCCAAACTATGGCTCTTTATAGCTAGTCCTTTGTTTAATGATACAGAGCCGTATCGGCAATACGATACCCCTCCAGTGTTTCCCGCAGGTTTTGGAGACAATGTAGACCCATTGCTTCGTATATGGTTGGGGCATAAAGATGAAAGTCTTTGGACTAAATGTGTTGAGGCTTGCGAAGATTTCTTCAAGGAAAACCAAAAGGCAGGTACTCCTTATGCTCTTGTGCAGCCTGCCGGAAATTCAGAAGGTGATTACCGCCGTGCTTATCGTTCAGCTTATTTTTCGCGAGGAACAACAGAAAAGATAATTGAAGTTAGAGGTGAAGGGAATGGCTACAGTGATGGCGAATACCTGTTGGAATGGGGAGCTAATGTGCCGGGAAATGTATCACACTATGGAGCTCATGCTCCGACAGTGGAATGGTTTAATATGTTCCCCTGGGCAAACGGTAAAAATTTTGATGGCCAGCGTGTATACAATACGCAGAACCTTGAAAACCTTGACATATTTGCTAATCGTGACCCACGTCTCTATGAAAGCATGCTTGTTCCGCAACGGAATATCAACAATTTCTATAATACTTATCAGAACAAGGATATTGATTGTTGGCAAGGCGGTAATCTGATTTCGGGAAACTGGTGGTTTACAAGTGGATATAATGCACACGGATTCGGACAATTCAAATGGGTATTGGATTATAGCCATATGGGTGACGAACGTTATTCATGGCCTTATCTGCGTATGGCAGATATGCATCTTATCTATGCTGAAGCATTGGCTCAGGCAGGACGTTCAGGCGACGCAATCAAAGAAGTAGATAAAGTACGTGCACGAGTTGGTTTACCTTCTTTAAGTGTAAACACAGATCTTAATCTCAGCGACAAAAATGTATTGGTAAATGAAATCTTGCGTGAACGTGCCTGCGAACTTGCTCTTGAAAATAGCCGGTTACTTGATCTGATCCGGTATAAAAAACAAGATGTATTTTGTTCTCCACTTCATCGCATGACTATTTATGCAAAAGATGCCCAAACCGGAGAGAAAACAGAGATTCCTTTCAGCCAAATGAATGGCGTATGGCCCAAGTTCATTTATGAAACCACTGTGATCTCCACTTTTGCAAGAGTTTGGTGGAGTGGAAACTGGGATAATAAATGGTATCTCTCTCCGATAAATAGACAAGAGATAAATAAGGACTATGGGCTTTCACAAAATCCTGGATGGTAATACCCTTTTTAATTCAATAGCATTATGAATAAATATATATCGAGAATCTGTTTGGCTGGCGTATTGGCATCTGCCTTGACAGCAAACGCACAGAATAAGCTGCAAGATAAAGACAGTATTAAGGTAGATTTGGGATTCGGTGTGGAACAAAAACTGTCTGTCTCATCAGCTGCCGCAACCATAATTACCTCAGAAGAACTGAAACAAACATCAGCAATTAATCTCCCGGATGCGCTGTACGGACGTTTGTTAGGACTAACGGCATTAAAAACCGGTGGTTTCTCCGGTGATGATAATTATGGAGCATGGTTTAATATACGAGGAGAGCAAACCACTTCGGAAAATGGGATATTAATCTTAGTAGATGGAATTAAACGCCCCATCGACCGTTTGACAGTGGACGAGGTGGAGTCCGTTACGGTACTTAAAGATGCAGCAGCCGTGGCACTGCTCGGTTACAAAGGTGTAAACGGAGCCTTATTGGTAAAGACCAAACGGGGAAAGGAAGGAAAACTGAATGTAGATGTGTCATATAACCACAAGTTCACTTTCTCTCCGAAGATTGCCGATTTTGTGAATGCCGAAACGTATGCAAAGGCTACAAACGAAGCGCGGGTGAATGACGGATTGGCTCCAACCTATTCTGAACTCGAATTGGAGCTGTTCAAGTTTGGTAGTGACCCTTATTATTATCCGAATGTCGATTGGAAGAATGAAGTTCTAAAAGATGTAGGTTCAGAAGATCAAGTGAATGTTGCTATCCACGGAGGCAGTGACAAAGTGAAGTATTTCACCATGCTTGATTATACAGGAAGCAGAGGTATGCTTAAAGGAACCAATCAGAGTGATTTCGATTCCCAATTGCGCTATTCCAAAGCTAATATTCGTGTCAATCTGGATTTCGCTGTTACTCCAACTACAAATATGGCAGTGAATGTACTTGCCAATTTTATCGAAACCAACGGACCTGCATCGAGCAGCGGAAACGATATTTTCTATCAACTCTATCGGCTTCCAGCAAGCGCTTTCCCTGTAAAAACGCCCAATGGAGTGTGGGGAGGTAATCAGAACTATGGAGATGCCAACCCTGTGGCACGCATACAAGATACCGGTCGAGGGAAAACCCATCAACGAGCTTTATATGCCGATGCTCGTCTGACACAAAATCTTAATTTTTTATTAGACGGTTTGAGCGCCTCTGCCCGAATTGGATATGATAATTATTCGCGTATTAACGAAAGTCATAGCAAAAGCTTTCAATATGGATATGTAGAATATACAGGCGACACAGGTGACAAGAATAAATCCAAAGAGGTTCTTTATGGAGATAAGGTAAATAGTTTAACTTATAGCAAAGGATTGAACAACCAATGGCGTTCTTCCCATTTTGCTTTATCGCTAGATTACCAGAAAGCGTTTGGCGACCATTCTCTAGCAACCTCCATCATTTATAATACGGAATCAGAAATCGGCATGGGCCAATACAATACGTTCTATCGGGCCAATATCATGGGCTATTTGAACTATGCATGGAGACAAAATTTAGTGGCAGATATAGTATTGGCAGCCAATGGTTCTAACCGTTCTTATCCCGAAAAGTGGGCATTCTCTCCAACGATGTCATTGGCATATATCTTTGCCAAAAAAGAAGACAGTCCTGTGCTTAACTATGGTAAAGTGAGAGGATCATTTGGTATCCAACATACCGATTATGTTCCCATCGAAGGCATTTGGCTTGAAAATTATGGTGGCGGCCACGGAAATGTAGTATTTAAACCTAGCTACGACGGCAGCTTTTGGGGGACCTATCTTTCATACTATCCGCTCAGCAGCTTTTCCCTCGAAACGGCTTATAAGTATGACATAGGAGTCGATCTGCGTTTGTTTAAAAGTCTGGATGTAACGGCAGACGTGTATTACAATCGCCGCAGTAACATCATGCTAAGTGCCAATGACCTCAACTCTTGGGTGGTAGGGCGTCCTAACTCCTATGCTGCCAAAGGAAAGGTAGATAGCTATGGAGTGGAACTCGGACTGAATTATGTAAAGCAATTCAATAAAGATTTTCTGCTCCGTGCCGGTGCTGCCTTCACATGGGGAACCAATGAAATTGTAGATTATATAGAAAACCCGTCGGAAGATTACCAATCACGCATCGGGCAACGTGTTAGTCAAGCTCAAGGACTCGAAGCTATCGGTTTCTTTAAGGACGAACAAGACATTGCCAAAAGTTCTGTACAACAGTTTGGTCAAGTACGACCGGGTGATATCAAATATAAGGATCAAAATAAGGACGGAGTAATCAACGAGAGTGATGAAGTCTATTTTGGTTATGGAAGCAGTGTACCGGAAACGAATTACTCATTTACGATTGGTACTCAATACAAACGTGTAGGGTTCAATGTTCTATTTCAAGGCATCTCCGGTTTGACTCAATACTTAGGCACAACAGGAGTTTGGGATTGTGTGAGAAATAACAATAATCTTTCAACGCATTATTTGGAAAATGCCTGGCGTCCCGGCAGTGACAATGCTAATGCACTTTATCCGAGACTCACATCTCTGGACAATCCCAATAATTACAGAGCAAATAGCGTGTGGTATAGTAATATCAATTGGTTGAAGTTACGGAATGTAGAAGTCTATTACTTACTTCCTGAAAACTGGTTGAAAAAAATATCAGTTTCCGATGCAAGGATCTATGTCAAAGGAGAAAACTTATTGACTTTCTCCAATATGGATGTGATGGACCCCGAACTTATAAATACAAATTATCCTACTATGAAGGGGGTAAGCATCGGATTCCTCGTTAATTTTTAAATCAATAGAATAACGAATATTATGAAAAGAATAGCTACATATTTGATAGTCGCAGCATCACTCATACTGAACGGATGTGTGGACCTCAATTACAGTGAGGTGGTAACGAACGATGAAGATTGGGTATATGACAGCCCGATTTATGGAATCGAAAAGTTGGTCAATGATATTTATGCACAATTTCTGAACGAATTTGAGAACAATTATGATGGAGCTTTTAGAGCGTGCGCTACCGATGAAGCCGATTATGCGTTATCAGGTTCAGATGTACATAGATTTTATAATGGTGGATGGACACCCAACAATCCGTTGCCAGAATACTGGAAAAACAATTATACCGCCATTCACGAGGCCAACAACTTCCTAGAGAAACTGGACAAGATATCATTGGAAGATTACATCTACAGTGTAAGCGAAGGAACAAACTATCCGGAGTTGAAAGCTCGTTTTGAACTGTTCCCTTATGAAGTCAGAGCACTCAGGGCCTATTATTATTTTGAGCTGGTCAGAGCGTATGGTGATGTACCTTTAGTACTCTCGACACTGACCATATCAGAAGCTAATAATGTAGAGCGGACCCCGGCAGACAAAGTTATAAAGTTTATAGTCGATGAGTGCGATGCCATAGCAGAGTACTTACCCATCAATTATCAAAACGAGATGAGTCAACAGTTGGGACGTACCAATCGTCCTTTCGTACTGGCTCTGAAGGCCCGTACGCTACTATATGCTGCTAGCCCACTTTTTAATCCCAACAACGACAGGAATAAATGGGAGGCAGCTGCTAAGGCCAATAAAGAAGTGATTGACAGATGTGCGGAATGGGGAATTGCATTAGATACGTATGCTTCTTTATGGGGAAATAATAGTTTTGTGAATAAAGAAATCATTTTCGCAGTAGCAAAAACAGAAGATAATACTTTTGAAAAACAAAACTATCCCATAGGTATCGAAGGAGGCCAAAGCGGGAATTGTCCAACACAAACACTGGTCGACCAATATGAGTATCAGTCAGGACCTTATGCAGGAAGGACTTTCGGAGAGATGCATCCCGGAACAATCGATTTGACCAGTGGCGCTCCTTATAACGGTTTGGATCCGCGTTTTGGAATGACAATCGTGAAAAACGGAGATCTTTGGCCTTTAAACAGCAATCAGCAGATGCCAATACAGACATATGAGGGTGGTTTTAACGGTTCACCAAAGTACAATGCCACACGTACCGGATACTATCTGAAAAAGTATGTGGACGGGAATACTGATTTAACACCCAATGTAAACAGCAGTTTCAGACATGCATGGATTGTTATGCGTCTTGCCGAGTTTTATCTGAACTATGCAGAATGTATATATCATATTACCGGTGATGCTGATTCAAAAGGAGATTATGGAATGTCAGCCAATGAAGCAATCAATGTGGTACGTGACCGTTCTGATGTTATGATGCCTCATTTTACTGGCAATCCCACAGATTTTCTAGTACGCTACGAACGGGAACGATTAATCGAATTTGCTTTCGAAGATCAGCGTTTCTGGGACGTACGCCGATGGAAAAAGGGAAAAACCTACTTCAAAACAATAGAAGGTGCCGAACTGGTAAAACAGGGTAACGGAAATATCATTTTAACCCGTAAAGCATTTTCTCGTCAGTGGGATGAAAAATATAATAAATTTCCGATTCCTTATTCTGAAATCAAGAAAAATACCAAATTGTATCAAAATGAAGGTTGGTGAAAATATTAATGATATAAAAATATAAGTATATGAGAAACAAGATATCATACCTTTGGATTATTACTGCCATCATTCACATGTTCTTTTTTACAGCCTGTGAGGATGAGACAGAACAGGATCAGGCTGCCGGGCTGGCATTAAAAGCATATAGCCCGACAGTAGTAATGGCAGGAGGCGAAATGGTAATAACAGGAAGTGGGCTGAACCAAGTAAATTCAATCCTTTTCCCCGGAAATATAGAAGTGACTGATTTTGAAGTGGTAACATCCAATCAAATCAAGTTAATAATTCCCAGCGGCATAGATGAAGAAGGTGGTTTCCTAAAAATTGCTTCAGAAGATAAAACGATTGAGAGCTCGGTTGCAATGAGATTAGCCAAACCGGAATTAAATTCTATGGACCCGGGAGATGAAGTCAAGACCGGACAAGAACTAACATTTAAGGGTGTTGATCTGGAATGTATCAAACAGGTAATTTTTCCTGCTAAAACAGAAGATCGACAAATTGTAATCAACGCTATCGATTTTATTCGCAAAGCATCTGATAATCTCAAAGTAAAAGTCCCGGCAGGAATAAAAAATGGAATGGATAGAATAATCCTCGTTGCAACGGATGGAACAACTTTAACATCTGAAGAAATAAAGCTGATACCTTCAGAAACAGGAGGAGAAAATATCCTATGGGAAGACAATTTCGTAATTGGAGACTGGGATACCACATTAAATTTAGATGTGAGCTATTTCCAAAAACTTGCCATTGGTGATAAACTCCGATTCTATTTTACTCCGACCCCAGGTGATGGCTGGCAGCAAATAGATCTTCGTGACAGTGCGGATGGAACTTTCCCGGGATTTGAATTTAAATGGCTTGGAGATTATCCGGATGGATATGCCGATTTAGAAGTCACCCAAGATGCGTACAATCGCATTATGGTAGGCGGTCTACTTGTACGGGGAGCCTTTTATACCTTAACTAAGGTCGAATTGATTAAAGGATCTCCAGTGGATCCCAGCTCAAATGTGATATGGGAAGGTGAATTTAAATCTGACAAAGCAGAAGGTGAGGATGGTTTTCTTAGCTTTAAGTTGGAGCCGAGTTATCTTTCTAACCTTGCTGTGGGACAAACTATTCGTATTTATTATAAATTCGACGAGAGAAACTATACTGGCTACTGGGGGCAAGGTCTTTCCGGAATAAACCTTCGCTCTGGTAATGACGACAATGACCTTACCTTTGGGAACCCCCAAATCACAGATTTTCAGGATATGCAACTCACCGATGTTGGATATTACGATTTGGTTGTTACACAAGCAGTGTATGACTGTATTAATCCCAATGGTACAAGTCCGGGACTTCTTATTCGCGGCTGGAAATATATTCTAACAAAAGTGGAACTTATTCAAGATGATCCGATAGAGCCATCCAATGTGATATGGAAAGGTGCAATTGATTGGGGAGAAGGTAATGACCTGCTTTTAGATAAGGACAAATTTCAGAATCTTTCGGTTAATAACACGATCCGTTTCTATTTTACGCCGTCCGATGAAGGTTGGCCACAAATAGACATTTGTGATAGTAATTGGAGCAGTTTCGAAGGCTTAGGATGGATAGGGCTTGACAATTTCCCTGACGGATATGCAGATTTAATAGTCACACAAGATGTATACGACCGAATTATGCAGGGTGGACTACACATACGTGGTTATTTTTATACATTGACTAAAGTTGAACTTATATAATAAATAATATAATAAGTAACTGTTCAAAATTAATTTTACAAATATGAATAATTCACGAATAAGTTCGTACCCACAGACGCCAAGGCCCTGTTCGTACAATAGAAAAGCGAGTCCGTAGTCTCGTAATCTATCGGTCTTATCCATTTACCCTTAAGTATACGCCAAAGAATCTCGGCAGGATTAAGTTCTGGAGAATAAGGTGGAAGATAGAAGAGGAACAATCCTCTTTTCTCCCAAATTTTCCTCAGTTCTTTAACTTTCCGATTTCTATGAACAGAAGCATTGTCCAAGACAATTACAGTCTTCTTCGTTACATTGAAAGAGAATCTGTCAAGATAGTCCACAATCTTGTCTGCGTTGATGGACTCTTTTGTGGTAAAGCCTTTATATTGGTTCCTTTTGGTAATCATGCCAAAAATATTAAGCCGGGCAGCTTTCTCGGATGGGATGTAAATATCCTCATTCTTGAATTGCCAGCCATATGGAACATAACCATTTGTACAGACATGACTTTCGTCGGCATAATATAGCACAAGTTCTCCTTTGGAATCAAGTTCTTCAAGTTCTTGCAACTTCTCTTTCTTGTATGCGTAGAGCTGCGGTGAGGGTTTGCCCCTTGGGCGTTTTCTTATACGCTTATATCTTGCACCAATGTTTCTAAAAAACGTTTGAAAGTAATATCACTGGCTTCTTTACCAGTCGCATTCTGCCATGCTTCACGTGCTTTGGACACACTCTGACGGTCTTCCTCAATTGCCTTGCGGACTGCTTCTTCATCAGAACAATCCATAATAGGCTTTCGCCCCTGACCAGGACGTGTCTCCAAGCCTTTGATGCCATTTTCTTCATAACGTTTTACCCATGTGTAGACAGTAGGTACTGTTACCTCAAGCATTTCTGCTATTTGGGGAGCTGATTTACCTTCTGACTTCAGCAATATGGATTTGCATCTGATACGAAAACTATGAGTAGGGCCATTATGATAGCCTTTCTCTAATTTGAGGCGATCAACCTCTGATAATTCAAGTACTTTTATTGGTTTCATAATTCTATTTTTTCTATAAAACGGAAAATGAACCATATTAGTACTGATATATATAAATAATTTAGATCACCTACTTATGAATAATCGATTATTTAAATGTATTACAAATTTATTGTTCTGTATGTTGTTAGTAACATCATGCGAAAGCGATTCGAAGAATGTCGAGTATTCTCCGTTGCAACTACTCTCTGTCAAGCCAACAGCAGGAGAACAAGTCTCTCCTGGAGCCGTGGAAATAGTATTTGAGTTTGACCAGCCCATAACCATCAATGACGTCACTAAAATAACATTGAATAATAAAGTGGTGGAAAATGCCTATGCTGTAGCCAGATATTTAAAAGCAAGAGTTGAGGTAGAGTCGGAAAGTACAAACGTTTTTAAAATAGATACAAGAACCCTATCTATCTTTTCGACAGATAGGATGAATGAAACAGCATATTCAGTCGAGTTTACCGCTCCTGCCATTGACAATCCGGGTCCTGAATTCAATATTAATGATACTCCTTGTAACCCGAATGCCGATGCCGGTGCCAGAGCACTATATACATGGATGCTTAAACAACACGGAAAGAGAATAATCTCGGGTAGCACAGATGGAGACTCATTCAGTTATGCAAAACGAATTACCGGACATACACCTCTACTCAAAGGATTTGACATGCAGGCCTATAGCCTACATTATCCATACCTCTGGGGAGGCGACGGTCATACCTTCGGCCCCGATTTGAATAATCCTAGTACACCAGATGCGATAGCGTGGTATAACGATAACGATCAGAAGCCAATTATTGCCTTCACTTGGCATTGGCATTCCCCAATGGGAGGAGAACCTGGCAAGAATACATTCTATACAAATGAAACGGATTTTGATGCAAGTCAAGCTGTAATAGAAGGAACAGAGGAGTATAATGCAACCATAGGCGATATTGATGCAATTGCTGACCAGTTGAGAAAATTGAGAGATGCCGGTGTGCCTGTGTTGTGGAGACCTTTACACGAAGGCTCCGGAACTTGGTTCTGGTGGGGTGCTAAAGGACCGGAAGTTTATAAAAAATTGTGGAATATGATGTACGACAGACTCACAAACCATCATCAATTGAATAATCTCCTTTGGGTTTATAATGGCGGTGATGTCAATTGGTATCCCGGCGATGATAAATGTGACGTTATCACTGATGATGTTGGTCAAGATGATATTTATAAAGATAGATTCGAGAATGTATACAAGATAACTAATGGTAAAAAAATGCTGGGCTTAAGTGAAAGTGGGAATGCCATTATGGATCCAGATAAAGCATTAAGAGAAGGAGTGTATTGGTCATACTGGATGACATGGCACGATGCTATCAAAAATGGAGATCCCGAAGATTTAAAAGCCGTATATAATAATCCCAAAGTAGTTACATTGGAAAGCTATTATTAAATAGCTTGCTTTGATCTATTAATTATAAAATACAAGATAATGAGAAAAAACATTTTATTTTTACTGCTTTTTCTTACATCTCTGAATGTCTTTGCACAAAAATTTGAGGGGTTAGCCTTAACCCCTCAAATGGGATGGAACAGTTGGAATAAGTTTGGGACAGATATAAACGAACAAATGGTCAAGGAAATGGCAGATGCTTTGGTGAGCACCGGATTAAGAGATGCCGGTTATAACCATATATTGCTCGATGATGGTTGGATGGAAATGGAGCGAGACGCCCAAGGCAATCTGGTTCCTCATCGGAAGAAATTTCCGAATGGCATTAAAGTCGTTGCAGACTACGTACATTCCAAGGGATTGAAATTCGGTTTATACAATTGCGCAGGTTCAAAAACCTGCGCAGGGTATCCCGGCAGCCGTGGACACGAATATCAAGACGCACTTAAATATGCTGAATGGGGTGTCGATTACCTGAAATACGACTGGTGTAGCACTGGCAAACTGAATGCAGAGGAGGCCTATATAACTATGCGCGATGCCATTTATACAGCAGGCCGCCCCATTCTTCTGAGTATTTGTGAATGGGGGACCGATGCTCCTTGGAAATGGGCACAATCGGTAGGTCATAGCTGGCGGACAACCGGTGACATCTACAACTGTTTTTCATGTAAACACGACCATGGCGGATATTTCTCATGGGGAGCACTGAACATCTTGGACATGCGCGATCAGGACGAACTTCGCAAAGCTGCAGGACCAGACCATTGGAATGACATGGATATGCTCGAAGTAGGAAATGGTGGCTTGACGCCGGATGAAGAACGGACGCATTTCGCATTATGGACCATTCTCAATTCACCTCTTTTGCTGGGTAACGATTTGCGTAATATGTCACCTCAAACATTGGACATACTTACTAATAAAGAAATTATAGCCATTAATCAGGATTCATTAGGTATTCAAGGTTTCAAATATAAAAAAGAAGGAACAATTGAAGTATGGGTAAAGCCTATGGCAAACAATGAATGGGCCATCTGTTTCTTCAACCGCTCACAGCAACCTTCAGATTTCACTTTTAACTGGGAAAGGGAAACCATCAAAGACAATGTATTTGATAAAGAAATTACATTCAACAGAGACAACATCTATAAGATCAGAGATTTGTACCAACACAAAGTGATTGGGAATACAAAGAAAGCTTTGAAACAGAAGTTGGAGCCTAATCAGTCATTAGTAGTAAAGATATTCAAATAATTGATATCAATTATAGTGTTGATGAAACAACCTAATTATACAAATAATCTTCAATCTTGCCGGATGCCAAAGTTATTTCTTTGGTATCCGGTTCTTCATATCTCATATATCCCGGTTCTAACTTAATTCCACTAATAGAATACATATCGGAAACAATAACTTTTCTTGAACACTAGAAACAATATTCCTCTTGAATGTATCAAAAGAAGGTATCAAATGTATTATCAGACAAATCCGGACGGTGTAAAAGCCATATGGGAATAGCTATTTGTATCCTCCTTTTTATCTTTGCTTCCGACAAATCACCGAATTGCGATTATTAATCATGAACTTTAAATATATAGTATGATAAAAACAAATTTAATTGCCATAGCAGGTCTGTTTCTGATAGGAATGTCTGCTTGCCAAAAAGAAAATGCGCTTCCAAAACGGACTCATGAAACCGAATGTTTATTGAAGTCATTAAAGCTTCTTCCCGAAACCGGATATATGTTCGGACATCACGATGCAACTTCTTATGGTATCGGTTGGGATGGAGATGCGGATAGAAGTGATGTGAAAAGTGTATGTGGTGCTTATCCGGCTGTCATGTCTTTCGATTTGGGACGCATCGAACTGGGTAATGACAATAATCTGGATAATGTTCCTTTTGAAAGAATAAAAAATGAAATCATTTCACAATATAATAGAGGTGGTATGAGTTCATTAAGTTGGCACATGGATAATCCGGTTACAGGGAAAGATTCCTGGGACGCAAGTGATACGACTGTAGTTACTTCAATTCTTCCCGGAGGAGCCTATCATGAGAAATTCACAGGCTGGCTCGACAAAGCTGCTGAATTTATAAATTCAGTAGTTACGGCAGATGGAGTAAAAGTTCCGATTCTTTTTCGTCCATGGCATGAGCATACAGGAAACTGGTTCTGGTGGGGGCAAAACCTTTGCTCTGCAGAAGAATACAAAGCCCTATGGAAAATGACCTATGAGCACATGCAGAAAAAAGGGGCAAACAATCTTCTTTATGCCTATTCTGCCGGATCGGAGCCCAATGATACTACCGAATATTTGGAACGTTATCCGGGAGACGACATTATTGATTTCATTGGTTTTGACACTTATCAGTTCAATCGTCAAGATTATGTGAATACCATGGAAAAATCACTATCTATTCTTACAGAAGTCGGTAAAGCACATCAAAAACCAATCGCTGTCACTGAAACCGGATTTGAGACAATACCGGATTCCGTATGGTGGACAGAGACACTCATGCCGGTGATCGATAAATATCCGATCACTTATGTACTTGTCTGGCGAAATGCCCGCGAAAGAGAAGGGCATTATTTCGCACCTTACCCAGGACAAACATCTGCAAACAATTTTGTAGATTTCTATCATTCACCGAAAACGCTCTTTATTGGAGATAACTTTACACTATATAAATAAGAACAGAAATAACGAATATCATGAGAAAATACTTTTTAGTCGCAGGAATCTGTTTGTTTACTGTCAACTTGTTTGCGCAGAACGTATGTATTTCAACTCCGGGGACATCACTGGTTTTGTCCGCCCCTACAGGAGGAGATTTAAGATATGTGTATTACGGCAATAAATTGTCAGAAACAGATGTAGCTACCATCAATCAGACTGGAAGCGACAACTACTCGGCATATCCGGTATATGGTTTGGGAGGAGCCAGCGAGGCAGCCTTAGCAGTTAAGCACGCCGACGGAAATATGACCCTACAAATGACAGTCACAGATGTGAAAACGAACCAAGAGGGTAATGCGAATATCACAATTGTCAAAATGAAAGATAAGGTATATCCTTTCTTTGCCAACATCTGCTACAAAGCGTATCAGGATGTAGATATTATCGAAGTCTGGACTGAAATCAGCCATCAGGAGAAAAATCCGGTATTATTGAATCAGTTTGCTTCCGCCTACTTGCCGATACGTCGAGGTGAGGTTTGGTTATCTCATTTATATGGTTCTTGGGCAAATGAAGGACGTTTGGCACAAGAACCTTTAAAACCGGGAATGAAAATCATAAAGAATAAAGACGGAGTACGTAATTCGCATACAGCACACGCGGAAGTGATGTTTTCACTCGATGGCAAACCGCAAGAAAACACAGGAAATGTGATCGGCGCCGCCTTGTGTTATAGTGGCAATTACAAATTACGTATTGATACTGACGACAGCGAATATCATCACTTCTACGCCGGCATTAATGAAGACAATTCATCTTACAACCTGCCAAAAGGAGAAGTTTTTCGTACTCCGGAACTTGCGCTGACCTATAGCAAAGAGGGATTAAGCGGAAGCAGCCGTAATTTCCACCGATGGGCACGAATATACAAATTGGCACATGGAACTTCTCTACGTAAAATCCTGCTGAATAGCTGGGAAGGTGTTTATTTCGACATCAACGAGCAGGGTATGGACCAGATGATGAGTGACATTGAGTCTATGGGAGGCGAGTTATTTGTGATGGATGACGGTTGGTTTGGAGATAAATTTCCGCGTAAATCGGATAATTCTTCCTTAGGCGACTGGAAAGTGGACAAGAGGAAATTGCCAAACGGCATTAGAGGCTTGGTGAAAGATGCACAAAAACACGGCATCAAATTTGGAATCTGGCTGGAACCGGAAATGACGAATACGACTAGCGAACTCTATGAGAAACATCCCGATTGGATCCTTAAAGCACCGGAACGTGATCCGATCACCGGACGCGGAGGGACACAACTCGTATTGGATCTTACCAATCCGGAAGTACAGGACTTCATATTCGGGGTTGTTGATAACTTGATGACCGATAATCCGGAAATTGATTATATCAAATGGGATGCCAATATGTCGATTATGAATCATGGCTCCAGCTATTTACCCAAAGATAAGCAAAACCATCTTTACATAGAGTTTCATCGTGGATTCGAGAAAATATGCCAACGCATTCGTGCCAAATATCCGGATTTGACTATTCAGGCATGCGCAAGTGGAGGAGGCCGTGCCAACTATGGTGTATTGCCTTATTTTGATGAGTTTTGGGTAAGCGATAATACAGATGCTTTGCAACGGATATATATGCAGTGGGGAACATCATACTTCTTCCCGGCTATTGCGATGGGATCCCATATCAGTGCCACCCCCAATCATCAAACTTCTCGCACGATTCCTTTGAAATACCGTGTTGATGTGGCAATGAGCGGACGTCTGGGAATGGAAATACAACCTAAAAATATGACTGAAGAAGAAAAAGCACTTTGTAAGAATGCAATTGCCGAATATAAAAAGATACGTCCTGTTGTACAATTGGGTGACATTTATCGCTTATTGTCTCCCTATGATAACCAAGGCGTTGCATCTTTGATGTATGTGTCTCCAGAAAAAAATAAAGCTGTTTTCTACTGGTGGAAGTTAGAGCAATTCTGTAATCAACACTTACCACGTGTGAAGATGGCTGGCTTATCGCCAGAAAAGCTCTACAAAATACATGAATTAAACCGTATTGACAACATTCTTTTAAAATTCGAAGATCAAGTCTTTACTGGTGAGTACCTCATGGCTAACGGTTTGGAAATACCTTATAAACATACCGTGGATTACAACAAACAAACTGACTACACTAGTCGTGTACTCTATTTGGAAGAAGTGAAACAGTAAAACCCTATAAAGAAATATTATGAAAAGATTCTTTTTAGCAGCATTGTTATTGATAGCAGGCAAAGCAAGCCTGAGTGCTCAAACTATCGAAATACCTTTTACCGGAGATTATGCCGATCCTACTATTGTACGAGTTGGTGAGGATTTCTATATGACTCATTCCTCCTATAACTATTACCCCGGACTATTGGTGTGGTATTCAAAAGACCTGAAAAAATGGACACCTGTCACCCGTACTTTACATGAAAATGTAGGTACTGTATGGGCTCCGGATATCACTTATACCAATGGCAAGTTTTATATCTACTTCCCTACCAATTTAGGAGGTAATTATGTGGTGACAGCTGATCATATAGAAGGTCCATGGACAACACCAGTCAAACTTGAAGTGAATGGAATTGATCCGGGACATATTGTAGATGCCGAAGGAAACCGATATCTGTATGTGAATGGCGGAGGATATGTCACACTTGCTAAGGATGGTCTGTCGGCAACCAGTAAGGAGAAATATATTTATCGTGGATGGGAGATTCCTCGCGATTGGCCGGTTGAATGCCATTGCCTGGAATCACCGAAGCTATTCTTCCATCAAGGCTATTATTATATGGTATCTGCCCAAGGAGGTACTTCAGGGCCATCTACCAGCCACATGGCAATCGTGGCACGTTCGAAAAAAGTGGATGGACCTTGGGAAAATAGTCCTTATAATCCTTTAATTCATACCTATGACCCCAGTGATGAATGGGTGTCTAAAGGACATGCCACTCTTTTTGATGACACTAAAGGTAACTGGTACGCAGTTTATCATGCATTCAAGCGTGAAGAACGTCCTCAAGGGAGATCAACTTTAATTCAACCTATCAAATGGACAAAGGATGGTTGGCCTGTATTGAAAACATCTTCTAAAGAAAAATATGTAGCTTATACCAACACGCGTCCTCAATCTGATGATTTTAACACCGGAAAATTGAATTGGCAATGGAGTTTTTGGGGAATTGACTCTCCTACCGACTATCAACTGAACAATGGAAGTGTCACATTAAAAGGTTCGAAAGATAAACTCCGCGCCTTGATAGCTATCGCTTCGGATGCAGACTATGAAGTAACTGCTGAAATTGAAACGGAAGGAAATGTGGAAACCGGATTAGCATTGATGTATAATGATGGAGTCTATGCCGGTATTGGATTGAATAAAGGAATTATCCAGGGTTTGTGGCATGGAACACCTTCCTGGAGTACTTTCGACGCCAAAGATTGCAAATTTCTTAAACTGAAAGTAGAGAAATACACCATCTCTGTTTCGTATAGCAATGATGGTGTGAACTGGTTGGGATATCCTCATGGTTTTGATGTGTCGGGATATCATACTAACATTTACGGCGGCTTCTATTGCTTGAAACCAAGTATCTTATGCAAAGGAGAAGGTAGTGTTACCATTAAGAATGTAACCTTCAAATATTAATATCAATGAAACGCTTTAAGTCGATTATAGTAATAGCATTTATTATGACCGCCATTCCAATGAAGGCGAACCAACCTGACTCTGTTTATCTTTTCTCATATGCGAAGCACGGGGGGACTAGCGGTCTACGTTTTGCATGGAGTGCAGATGGTAAACAAAACAGGATGCCCGTGTGCGGTGATTTTGAATATGTGAAATGTGGTTTTGGTCCATGGGGACGTGAGAAGAAAATGATCACTCCTCATCTACAACAAGATGTCCAAACCAAAAAATGGCATTGTGTATGGTACCTTTCAGAGAGCGGTAAGGCTTTAGGACATACTGCTTCAAAAGATTTACTGGATTGGGAGGCTCAAAGTTATTTCGCCCCTGAAGTATTAAGCAAGTACCAACCCGCTCAAGCCTATCCGACTAAGGCTTCCAAAGTGATAGTGGCAGGTAATGAGGAACAAGGTTATGTACAGCGTGTACCCTGTGATATATTAACAGATTTGGTGCGCTTTGCCGAACATAAGAGATACCGCCAACAACTGAACGATGAACATGCCGGGCAGGATTCGATACGCTTTGCAGGTTTGGAGCCTGTGATGACTGAAATCATTGTCAATACGAAAGACGCAAAAGCAATTAGTGATAAGTTTATTGGCATCTTTTTTGAAGACATCAACTACGCTGCCGATGGCGGATTATATGGAGAACTAATACAAAACCGCGACTTTGAATATTTCTTAAACGAAAATCCCTGGGATAAGAGCTGGGGACCAACTAAAGCCTGGAGCATAAAAGGGAATGCAGAGTTTAACATCGCTACTGAAAATCCTTTGCATGCAAACAATGCGAACTACGCCATTTTAAAGATTCATTCCATAGGTGCATCGTTCTCAAACGAAGGATACGATGGCATTAACTTGAAGAAAGGAGAAAAATACAACTTTTCACTTTGGGGACGTATTCCGGCTACAGCCAAGGGAGGCAAAATACTAATAAAATTGCTTGATGAAAAAGGCCATACGGTAGGTAGCACTACCATATCAGTTACATCCAGGCTGTGGAAACAACGCAAAGCGGTAATTACCGTGACTGAAAATGTAAAATCAGCCTCATTGGCCCTCATTCCTCAAACAACAGGCGAATACCACTTGGATATGATTTCTCTCTTTCCCCAAAACACCTTCAAGGGGCGCATAAATGGTTTACGTGCCGATCTGGCTCAAACCTTAGCAGATCTGCATCCTCGTTTTGTGCGTTTCCCCGGTGGCTGTGTAGCTCATGGCAATGGTTTGGATAATATATATGACTGGAAAGGTTCTATCGGTAAACTCCATGAGCGTAAGCCTTTACGTAGTTTATGGGGCTATCACCAGACACGTGGCTTGGGTTATCACGAATACTTTCTCTTTTGCGAAGACCTTGGAGCAGAACCTGTACCTGTAGTAGCCGCTGGTGTACCTTGTCAAAACAGCGATTGGAAGTATAAGCATACACACGACGAACTAACGACCTTCGGACAACAAGGAGGTATTTCCATGGAAGATATGCCGAAGTATGTACAGGATGTACTCGACTTAATTGAATATGCCAACGGTGATGCCAAGAAAACTGTATGGGGTAAGAAACGTGCCGAGGCCGGTCATCCCCAACCCTTCAATTTGAAGTATATCGGCATCGGTAATGAAGATTTGATTACAGAAGTCTTCAAAGAACGCTTTCTGATGATTTATAATGCAGTGAAAGAGAAGTATCCCGAAGTAACAGTAATCGGTACTGTCGGTCCTTTTTACGAAGGAAGCGACTACAACGAAGGTTGGAAGTTAGCTACCAAGCACCAAGTACCTGTGGTAGATGAACACTACTATGTGGCTCCAGGTTGGATGATCCACAACCAAGACTACTATGATGGTTACGACCGTAACAAAGCGAAGGTTTATTTAGGTGAATATGCAGCTCATTTGCCTAATCGCCCTAATAATATTGAAACAGCGTTAGCAGAAGCCCTTTATCTGACTTCTGTAGAACGTAATGCTGATATCGTCATCATGACATCCTATGCACCTCTTTTGGCAAAAGACTATCATATGCAATGGTGTCCTGACCTGATTTACTTCAACAATCAAGAGGTGAGACCCACCGTAGGTTATTACACTCAACAAATGTACGGTCAGAATCCCGGTACTCATTACTTGACTTCCCAAGTGAAAGTGAAACACGAACAGGAAGGGGTGAAGAAACGTATCGGTGTTTCTGTGGTAAAAGATGAATATAGCGGTGATTATATCGTTCGTTTAGTGAATATGCTTCCGGCTACTGTCAATACAAAAATTACACTGAAAGATGTAGATTTACAACACCCCACAGCTACCAGAACTTTACTTACAGGTGCTCCAACGGACCAGACTTCCAAACCTGTTATAACGCCATTCGAACTCTCTTCGAATGAATTTGATTATGCAATGCCAGCGTACTCATTTACGGTCATTCGCGTAAAACCGTGAGATGACGAACATAGACAGACTGATTTCTCAACCTATAATAAATAATTTAATGTAATGAAAAAAAACAAACTCTCAATAATAGCATTGGTCTGCCTTTCAGTTCCGGTGGCGGGACAAACGTTCGACCATTACCAAGCACAAACCAAGGAGCTTGTAATCTCAACCAAGAAAATCGGAGCGGAAATTCAACCCACGATGTATGGCTTGTTCTTTGAGGATATCAACTATGCAGCTGATGGCGGTTTGTACGCAGAGTTAGTAAAAAACCGTTCGTTTGAATTCCCACAGCCTTTATTGGGTTGGAAAGCATTCGGTAAGTTTGAAGTGAAAGATGACGGACCTTTCGAGAAAAATCCCCACTATGTACGTCTCTTCTATAAAGGACATGGGCATAAGCTCACCGGTTTGAGTAACGAAGGCTTCTTTGGTATTGGTGTAAAGAAAGATGCCGAATATCGTTTTTCTGTTTGGGCACGAATCCCAGATGGAGGCAAAGCTGCAATGATTCGTGTCGAGTTAGTGAATACCAAGACAATGGAAGAGGGACATGCCTTTGCATCGGAACGCATTACTGTCGATTCAAAGGAATGGAAAAAGTATCAAGTAATTTTAAAACCTTCGATGACTAATCCAAAGGCTGAACTTCGTATATTTCTGGAAGGTGTTGAAACTATTGATTTAGAACATGTTTCGCTCTTTCCTGTGGATACTTGGAAGGGGCATGAAAATGGTTTACGTAAAGACTTGGTCCAGCTTTTAGCCGACTTGAAGCCCGGTATTTTCCGCTTTCCTGGTGGATGTATTGTAGAAGGCACTGACTTAGAAACTCGTTACAACTGGAAAAACTCGGTTGGTCCGGTTGAGAATCGCCCATTGAACGAGAATCGTTGGCAATATACCTTTGCTCATCGTTACTACCCTGACTATTATCAAAGTTACGGTTTAGGTTTTTATGAATACTTTTTAATGTCAGAAGAGATTGGTGCAGAGCCTCTTCCTATATTAAGTTGTGGTCTGGCATGCCAGTTTCAAAACTATCATATCAGCGCTCATGCCGCACTTGAAGAATTGCAGCCATATATCCAGGATGCGCTCGATTTAATTGAGTTTGCTAACGGTGATGTGACAACTAAATGGGGAAAACTTCGTGCCGAAATGGGACATCCGGCTTCATTCAACTTGAAGTTCATCGGTATTGGGAACGAACAATGGGGACCTGAATATCCAGAACGTTTAGAACCATTTATTAAAGCCATCCGTGCTGTTTATCCCGATATCAAGATCGTGGGTAGTTCCGGTCCCCATTCGGAAGGTAATGATTTCAACTATTTGTGGCCAGAAATGACACGTTTGAAAGTTGACCTGGTAGATGAGCACTTTTATCGCCCTGAAGATTGGTTCTTAGCCCAAGGTTCCCGGTATGACAACTATGACCGTAAAGGTCCGAAAGTATTTGCCGGTGAATATGCTTGTCATGGTAATGGTAGAAAATGGAACCACTTCAATGCAGCTTTAATGGAAGCTGCGTTTATGACAGGTTTGGAACGTAATGCAGATATCGTTCATATGGCAACGTATGCTCCTTTGTTTGCTCATGTGGAGGGTTGGCAATGGCGTCCTGACTTGATCTGGTTCGATAATTTGAAATCAGTTGGTACTGTAAGTTACTATGTGCAGCAGTTGTATGCTACTTACAAGGGTACTAACATGCTGAAATTAACCATGAATAAGAAACCAGTAACCGGTTCAGAGGATCAAAACGGTTTGTTTGCAAGTGCAGTATTAGATAAGGATAGTAATGAAATTATTGTCAAAGTCGCCAATGTTTCTGATGAGCCCCAAGCTTTATCTATAAAGATAGATGGTTTGAAAAAGAAAGAAACCTTAAAAGGCGCCCGTGCTATTAAACTCCAAACAGACAATATATTGAAAGAAAATACGCTAGATAACCCCTATGCAATTATTCCTCAAGAATCGATATTGGCTGTTAACGGAAATATACTGAATGTAACAATTGAACCTAAAACATTTGCAGTATATGTATTGAAGAAATAGACCATCATAAAAATGAAATGCTACCTCAATGATCTTCTTTATTCGAAAGAGGAGAAGCAGTCTTTAGTATAATTTGAAACACTTAAAAAATAGAAAGATGACTTCTTTTAAAAATAAATTGCAAACACTTTTTGAAGAGTACGAACAGTTAATCACTCGTACAAACAAGCCATTGGAAAATGGAAATGGTATTTTCACACGTTATCAATATCCCATACTCACAGCAGCTCATACTCCCGTCTTCTGGCGGTATGATCTGGATGAACAAACAAATCCGTTTTTGATGGAACGTATTGGCATGAACGCCACCCTAAACTCCGGCGCTATCAAGTGGAATGGAAAATACTTATTGATAGTCCGTGTAGAAGGAGCCGACCGCAAGTCTTTTTTCGCAGTGGCTGAAAGTCCTAATGGAATTGACAATTTTCGTTTCTGGGATTATCCGATAGTGATGCCTGAAGATATCATTCCTGCCACGAACATTTATGATATGCGTTTGACAGCTCATGAAGACGGATGGATTTATGGAATCTTCTGTGCAGAACGCCACGATGACACAGCTCCGGCTGGCGATCTTTCATCTGCTACGGCAACCGCTGCAATAGCCCGTACGAAGGACTTGAAAATATGGGAACGCTTGCCGGATTTAAAAACAAAAAGCCAGCAACGTAATGTGGTTCTTCATCCGGAGTTTGTAAATGGAAAATATGCTTTGTACACACGCCCCCAAGATGGTTTTATCGATGCCGGCAGCGGTGGCGGTATTGGCTGGGCACTACTGGACGACATGACACATGCAGAAGTAAAAGATGAAATAATTATCGACCGGCGTTATTATCACACCATCAAGGAGGTGAAAAATGGAGAGGGTCCCCACCCTATCAAAACTCCGCAAGGATGGTTACATCTGGCACACGGAGTACGAGGGTGTGCTGCCGGGCTTCGTTATGTGCTTTATATGTACATGACCTCGTTGGAAGATCCGACAAAAGTGATCGCCTCTCCGGCTGGTTTCTTTATGGCTCCGGAAGGAGAAGAACGCATCGGAGATGTTTCCAATGTACTCTTTACCAACGGATGGATTGTTGATGAGGATGGCAAAGTGTTTATCTACTATGCTTCTTCCGACACACGTATGCATGTGGCTACTTCTACGGTTGACCGATTGGTGGATTATTGCCTGAATACCCCGTCTGACGGTCTGTCTTCCTCGTCTTCGGTGGCTACGCTGATAAAGCAAATAGAGAAGAACCTTCGTTTGATGAATAAATAATCATCTACTCAATACTATGATAAAACTTCAGGAAAAAATTGGATATGGTTTGGGCGATATGGCTTCTTCTATGTTTTGGAAGTTGTTCGGCTCCTATCTGATGATTTTTTATACAGATGTTTTCGGAATGTCTGCTGCAGTAGTAGGTACGATGTTTCTCGTCACCCGTATATGGGATTCCGCGTTTGACCCGATTGTCGGTGTAATAGCCGACCGGACTCAATCACGCTGGGGAAAATTTCGTCCTTATCTATTATATCTGGCCATCCCTTTTGCATTGATAGGAATACTCACATTTATGACTCCGGATTTAAGTGACACCGGCAAAATAGTGTATGCCTATATAACCTATTCGCTGATGATGATGGTGTATTCGGCCATTAATGTGCCTTATGCTTCATTACTCGGTGTCATAAGCCCGGAATCAAAAGACCGGAATACACTCTCCACCTACCGTATGACATTTGCGTATATCGGCAGTTTTATCGCGTTGCTCTTGTTTATGCCGATGGTCAATTTCTTCAGTAAAGACCATAGTGAACAATACGGTTGGATGATGAGTGTCGTTGTCATTGCCGTGTCATGTGCTTTGCTTTTTTACGGATGCTTTGCCTGGACAGAAGAACGCGTAAAGCCTATCCGGGAACAGCAGAACTCATTGAAAACTGATTTGTCGGACTTACTTCATAACCGTCCCTGGTGGATTCTTTTAGGAGCCGGGATTGCCGCTTTGGTGTTCAACTCCATTCGCGACGGGGCAACAGTGTATTACTTCAAATACTATATCGTAGAGGAAGAACATGCCTCTATTTCTCTGCTCGGCATTTCTTTTGTGTTAAGCGGGCTATATCTGGCAGTGGGGCAAGCTGCCAATATTTTAGGAGTCATTCTGGCTGCTCCGTTAAGTAACAGCATTGGTAAAAAGAAAACATACATGGGAGCCATGCTGATAGCCACAGTGTTTTCCGTCATCTTTTATTGGCTGGATAAAGAGGAATTGGTGCTTATTTTCACTTTTCAGATATTAATCAGTATTTGTGCGGGAAGCATATTTCCTTTATTATGGTCGATGTATGCGGACTGTGCTGATTACTCTGAATTGCAGACCGGTCATCGTGCCACAGGGCTTATCTTTTCTTCATCTTCCATGAGCCAGAAATTTGGTTGGGCTATCGGTAGTGCAGCAACAGGATGGTTATTGGCATTTTTCGGGTTTGAAGCTAACGCTATACAGAGTGCCGAGACTATTCATGGAATTAAAATGTTCCTAAGTTGGTTGCCGGCTGTAGGGACGGTTCTTAGCATACTTTTTATAAGTCTGTATCCTTTATCGGAAGAACGGATGTGTGAGATAACCAATCAGTTGAACGCTAAAAGAAAGGAATAAATGGAAAAGACAGTAACAAAGTTAAGGGAAGAAATGCAGAGTGTACTGACAGAGAATATTCTTCCTTTTTGGATGAATCGCATGGTAGATACAGAGCATGGCGGCTTTCATGGATGTATTGCCGGTAATGGAGAAGTGATTGGTGGGGCTCCGAAAGGAGTAGTATTGAATGCACGTATTCTATGGACATTTTCATCCGCCTATCGCCTGCTCTGTAAAGAAGAATATTTGGAAATGGCAACCCGCGCTAAAAGAGAAATCATCGATCATTTTTACGATCCTGTATATGGAGGCGTATATTGGTCACTTTCCGAAGACCATACTCCTTTGGACACCAAAAAACAAATATATGCGTTGGGATTTGCTATTTATGGACTTAGTGAGTATTTTCGAGCGACGGAAGATAAAGAGGCATTGGAGTACGCCATACGTTTATTCAATGATATTGAAGAACACAGCTTTGACCGGAAAAAAAACGGATATTGTGAGGCGCTGACCCGTGAATGGGAAACAATAGAAGATATGCGTTTGAGCGAAAAGGATGAGAATGAACGGAAAACAATGAATACGCATTTACATATTCTGGAACCTTATGCCAATTTATACCGGGTATGGAAAGATGACTGGCTGGAAAGACAACTACGGAATCTTATAGAGCTTTTCACAGAGCGAATCATAAACTTTGAAACAAAGCATTTGGATCTGTTTTTTGATGATGACTGGAACAGTAAATATAACATTGTTTCGTACGGGCACGATATCGAAGCTTCCTGGCTCCTGCATGAAGCAGCTTTAACTCTTGGCGACAGACGGCTGGCAGAGCGTATCGAACCTTATGTAATTGACATGGCAGAAGCCGCCTCTGAAGGATTTCTTCCCGGTGCAGGTATGATTTATGAGATGCATGGTGACCGTGCCTCAATAGATGCCGACCGGCATTGGTGGGTGCAAGCTGAATCTGTTGTGGGTTATATGAATCTTTACCAGTATTTTGACGACTGTTTGTCATTAGTACGGGCTACCCAATGCTGGGAGCTCATAAAAGAACATTTGATCGACAGCGAAGGAGAATGGTTCTGGAGCCTACGAGCAGATGGTACAGTGAATAAAACCGATGATAAAGCCGGCTTCTGGAAATGTCCCTATCATAATGGAAGGATGTGTATGGAGGTAATAGAACGTTTTCACGAATAAATATAAATTACTATCTTACAACAAAACAGCTATCTTATGATTAGAAAAACAAGCAAGAAGTGGCTGATCACTTTATTACTTATTATTTGCTACTCATCAATTAGCGTAGCACAGCAAACTATACAACTAAGTGGAAAAAGTCAAGGTAAGCGTTTTGATGGTATTGGGGTAGTTAATGGAGGCGGTGCAACATCCGTCTTACTGAAGGACTATCCTGAACAACAGCGTAACGAAATCATGGATATGGTCTATAAACCTATGTTCGGTGGTTCTGTCAGTTCATTGCTCGTAGAAATTCCCGGTGACGGCAACTGTACTCTGGTTATCACCCGAGGAAAACGCGACCAGAAAGAGCTCATTGGCGGTGCTGAACAGCAAGCCATGATCCTTGCTCGTACCGATATGGAGATTGGTGGTGAATACACGCTGGCCAGTGTCAAGATTGAAGGTGTCAACGCCTGCCAATGGCATTCATTGAAACTACGCCTCCTTGGCGACGAACTAACAGGTTTTGTAGATGGAAAGGAAGTGGTGAAAGCTACATCAGCCCACTATCTACGCGGTATGGCCGGACTAATGGCTCCGTTACAAAAACAGCGTATCTGCACCCCCTATTTTGACAATCTCAAGATTCAGCCCATTGGGCGCACCAAAGGTTACAAACGTTGGATATAAGACCAATGTACCCTTCCCACCAGGCAAATTATCGCGAGTAAAATAGACTTATCCAATAAAGAATGATGAGGAAGTCAAATTTGTCTATCATCTAAAAGGAGACAATTCTCAACAGAATCATCAATGAAAAATCATAAGATCAAATCTATATCTCCGTTAATATCCCCCAATTAACAAGACGTTAATTGCTTCCAACAGATAGTACTTCTATTGTTATGGAAGCTAAATAACTCATATAACGGGAGTATTATTAATAGTTTCAAAAAAAGTAGGAAATAGGAGTTAGAAATAACTCTTATTTCCTACTTTCTGCAATACAGGGCTCATTATCCCTCCTTTTTGTTTACTTAATCTCGTTTTTTTATAACTTTGCAAGCATAAACAAAAACCTGGAAATATATACGATCATGGAACATCCTCTTGCCCAATTCCTATATTGCCCTGAATGTGGTTCCTCTCATTTTGAGATCAATAACGAGAAATCTAAAAAATGTGCAGATTGCGGCTTTGTCTATTATTTCAATCCTTCTGCCGCCACAGTAGCACTCATCTTGAATGAGAAAAATGAACTGCTTGTCTGCCGACGTGCCAAAGAGCCAGCCAAAGGAACTCTCGACCTACCCGGCGGATTCATCGATATGAATGAAACGGGCGAAGAAGGTGTTGCCCGCGAAGTACTGGAAGAAACAGGGCTGAAAGTTAAAAAAGCCGTTTACCAGTTCACACTTCCCAATATTTATGTTTATTCAGGTTTTCCTGTACACACACTCGATATGTTTTTCCTCTGCACTGTAGAAAACATGAGCTATTTCTCCGCTATGGATGATGTAGCAGATGCTTTCTTCCTGCCTCTCTCCGAAATTCATCCGGAAGATTTTGGACTGGATTCTATCCGGCGAGGACTTATTCTGTTTCTAGCTCAATACCACTAAAATCATTCTATCAGTCTGATATAATGCGTATTTTTTATCATCAGAGCAATTTATCACATAATCTTAAACAATCATATTATATTACTATAAATGAACAAAATACAACATATTGTGTTATCTTTGTAACCACCATTAATTTAATGGCCATTAAATTAACCGCCATTAAGATAGCAATAATATGAAGTTCTACGACCGAAAGAAAGAAATGGCGATACTGTATGCAGCTAAAGAGCAATCACAAACGAGCGCTTGCTTTACTGTAATGACCGGACGCCGACGAATCGGAAAAACAGCTCTACTCTTAGAGTCTGTCAAAGACACCCGATTCGTATATATATTTGTAGCAAGAAAGAGTGAAGTCCTGCTTTGCGCACAATATCAACCTGTCATAGAGGAAACACTTGGCATTCGTATCTATGGAGAAATCAGAGAGTTCGCAC
Source organism: Bacteroides sp. M10 (assembly GCF_014334015.1). GTDB lineage: Bacteria > Bacteroidota > Bacteroidia > Bacteroidales > Bacteroidaceae > Bacteroides > Bacteroides intestinigallinarum. The sequence continues at coordinate 956,239 of NZ_CP060488.1, forward strand.
AGCTCTTTGAACTGCTGATGCAACATTCCCAAAAGGAAAATTTCACATTAATCATTGACGAATTTCAAGAATTCCTCTATATCAATCCGTCTATCGTCAGTGACATACAACGTATCTGGGATCAATATCACGCGACTTCCAAAATCAATTTCATTGTATGCGGTTCCGTTTATTCAATGATGAAAAGAATATTCGAAGACCGCAAGGAGCCACTATACGGACGCCTTACCGCCCGAATTGCCCTGCATCCATTCACCACCACTGTTATCAAAGAGATTCTGGCAGACCATGCCCCCCAATTCACATCGGAAGATTTGCTTTGCCTGTATTTACTGACAGGTGGAGTAGCCAAATACATCACCCTATTGATGGAAGCGAAAGCATTTAATAAAAATGCCATGATAAATTATGCGCTTTCCGAAGGCTCACCATTTCTGACAGAAGGCAAAGACATGTTGATTTCCGAGTTCGGGAAAGACTATGCCAATTATTTTTCTATCCTATCTCTCATTGCGGAAGGAAAAACAACACAACGAGAGATTGATTCCATCATCAATAAAAACACCGGTTCCTATTTAGCCAACCTTGAGGATGAATATTCATTAATCAAAAAAGTGAAACCGATGTTCGCTAAACCTAATAGTCGTGCTACCCGTTATTGCCTGCAAGACAATTTTCTACGATTCTGGTTTCGCTTCATTTTCCCAAACAACGCAGTACTGGAAATGGGGAAAAACCATTTACTGATAGAATATGTAGAAAAGAACTACGAACAATACAGCGGCCTACTGTTAGAAAAATATTTCCGTGAACGTATCGCTGAAGAAGAGGAAGTTACTGACGTAGGTAACTATTGGGACAAAAACGGAGAAAATGAAATAGACCTGATTGCCCTCAACCGGTTTAACAAAACAGCACTTATCGGAGAAGTAAAAAGAAATCCGAGAAAAATAAGTATCCCGGCATTGGAAAAGAAAGGAGAAACTTTACATAAAGAATTAAATGATTATAAAATAACTTTCAAAGGATTCTCATTGAAAGATATGTAGTACTTTTGCATAAACACCCGATTATGAAAAAAGAAATTACTAGACTCATTTGTGCGGCTATCTGCTGCACGCCTATGATAGGATTTGCCCAGACAAGTGATAAGTTCACTTCGACCGACAACCTTTATAAAGAAGGAAAAGAACTTTTCCAGGAAAAAAATTATGCAGCCGCCCTGCCGGCACTGAAAGCATTTGTAAAACAAAAGCCAACCGCCAGCCTTCTTCAAGACGCAGAATATATGCTGGCCAGTTCTGCTTATGAACTGAAAGACAAGAACCGGATCGAAATCCTGCGCAAGTATCTCGACCGCTATCCGGACACTCCTTACGCCAACCGTATTTATGCACTATTAGCCTCCTGCTACTTCTATGAAGGAAAATACGACGAAGCACTGGCACTCTTCAACTCTGCCGACCTCGGTCTGCTGGGTAATGAGGAACGAGATGACTGTACTTACCAATTGGCTACCTGTTATCTGAAAACCGATAATCTGCGAGAAGCAGCAATTTGGTTTGAAACATTGCGCGCCAACAGTCCCCAATATGCCAAAGACTGTGATTATTATCTCTCTTATATCCGCTATACGCAAAAACGCTATAACGAAGCACTGAAAGGTTTCTTGCCGTTACAGGACGATTCGAAGTACAAGGCACTTGTCCCCTATTACATTGCCGAAATTTATGCACAGCTTCAAAACTACGATAAGGCACAGATTGTAGCACAAAACTATCTGTCGGCCTATCCAAATAACGAGCATGCCGCAGAGATGTATCGCATTCTGGGAGATGCCTACTACCACTTCGGACAATATCACCAAGCTGTAGAAGCATTCAACAATTACCTGAACAAAGATCATTCGGCTCCGCGTCGCGATGCTCTTTATATGTTAGGGCTCTCCTACTATCAGACGAAAGTCTATTCCAAAGCAGCCGAAACATTAGGCAAGGTCACAACTGCCAATGATGCCCTTACTCAAAATGCATACCTCCACATGGGACTCTCTTATCTGCAACTGGCAGAAAAAAGCAAAGCCCGCATGGCTTTCGAACAGGCAGCCGCCTCCAGTGCTAATATGCAAATCAAGGAACAGGCAGCCTACAATTACGCTCTTTGCCTGCATGAAACTTCCTTCTCCGCTTTCGGCGAATCCGTCACTGCCTTTGAGAAGTTCCTGAATGAATTCCCGACTTCTCCTTACGCTGAAAAAGTCAGCAGCTATTTGGTAGGAGTTTACATGAATACCCGCAGTTATGATGCAGCCCTGAAATCCATCGACCGGATAGCCAAACCAAGTGCACAAATATTGGAAGCCAAACAGAAAATCCTGTTCCAACTAGGTACACAAGCATTTGCTAATGCTGATTTCACACAGGCTCTTAAATATCTGAATCAATCCATCGCCATCGGACAATATAACCGGCAGACCAAAGCAGACGCTTACTACTGGTGCGGCGAATCTTACTACCGCCTCAACCGAATGACGGAAGCAACCCGTGACTTCAACGCTTACCTGCAACTCACCACCCAGCCCAATAACGAAATGTACGCACTTGCCAACTACAACCTAGGGTATATCGCTTTCCACCGCAAAGACTATACACAGGCAAGCAATTATTTCCAAAAGTACATCCAACTGGAAAAAGGTGAAAATACAACCGCGCTTGCCGATGCCTATAACCGTATCGGTGACTGTTACCTGCATGTACGCAGCTTCGAAGAAGCCAAACATTACTACTCACAAGCGGAACAAATGAATACTCCTTCCGGCGACTATTCTTTCTATCAACTCGCTCTCGTATCGGGATTACAGAAAGACTATTCCGGCAAAATCACTTTATTAAACCGACTGGTGGGTAAATATCCTTCTTCTCCTTATGCAGTAAATGCCATTTATGAGAAAGGGCGTTCTTATGTCCTGATGGATAACAACAATCAAGCCATTACCTCTTTCAAAGAATTGCTAAGCAAATACCCCGAAAGTCCTGTCAGCCGGAAAGCCGCTGCAGAAATCGGATTATTGTACTATCAGAAAGGAGACTACAATCAGGCTATCGGAGCTTACAAGGAAGTAATCGAAAAATATCCGGGCAGCGAAGAAGCCCGCCTTGCCATGCGTGACTTGAAATCTATTTATGTAGACCTGAACCGCATCGACGAATTTGCAGCTTTAGCAAATGCCATGCCGGGACATATCCGTTTCGATGCCAATGAACAAGACTCACTTACGTATGCCGCTGCAGAAAAGATTTATATAAAAGGCCGGATGGAAGAAGCCAAAACAAGTCTCAACAAATACTTGCAGACTTTCCCGGAAGGTGCTTTCAGTTTGAATGCGCATTATTACCTCTGCCTGATTGGTAACGAACAGAAGAATTACGATATGGTTCTTCTCCATTCCGGTAAGTTATTGGAATATCCTAACAACCCATTTGCAGAAGAAGCACTAATCTTGCGTGCCGAAGTGCAGTTCAATCAGCAAAATATGGCTGAAGCACTAGCTAGCTATAAAATGTTGAAAGAAAAAGCAACCAATGTAGAACGTCGCCAACTTGCCGAAACAGGAATTTTGCGTTGTGCCTTCCTGTTGAGAGATGACATAGAAACCATCCATGCAGCTACCGACCTGCTTGCAGAAGCCAAACTTAGTCCGGAGTTAAGGAACGAAGCTCTTTATTACCGTGCTAAAGCCTACACCAAGCAAAAGGCTGACAAAAAAGCACTGGAAGATTATCGTGAACTGGCAAAAGATACACGTAACTCTTACGGTGCCGAAGCAAAATATCAGGTTGCACAATCACTTTACGATGCAAAAGAATATGCCGCTGCAGAAAAAGAGTTGCTCAACTATATAGAACAGAGCACACCTCATGCTTATTGGCTGGCACGTAGTTTTGTCCTTCTGTCCGATGTTTACCACGCTACGGGCAAAGATCTGGATGCACGTCAGTATCTGTTAAGTTTGCAACAGAATTACCAGGGTAATGACGATATTCAAAGCATGATTGAAAGCAGACTTCGTAAATTGAAAGTTGAGAATTGAGAATTAAATAAATAGAAAAGTATGAAACGATCTCATTATATAATAGGAGGACTCGCATTGGCAATCTCAATGCCATCCTGCCTTCAAGCCCAAACTACCCAACCGAAAGATACGACAATGAACCGCACGGTCATTGTAGAACAAGAATATAACCCGGACATTATGGATGCTTCGAAAGTGAACGTCCTGCCTAAAGTAGAAGAACCGACAGTAAGCAAAAAAGAGGTAGAATATGCTACAACATTCTTTCCGGCTACTTCTGTTCCGGCAGGTCTGATGAGTCCCTATACCGGAAAAGAAATTCAGCCAGGCACTACTCCCGGATATGTACGTGCCGGATATGGCAATTATGGCAATTTGGACATTCTTGCCAATTATCTATTCCGCCTGTCGAAGAAAGATAAACTGAATGTACGTTTCCAGATGGATGGAATGGATGGTAAATTGACCCTTCCCTTCACAGATGGAGAGAAATGGAACGCTTTCTACTACCGCACACGTGCTAATGTAGATTATACGCATCAATTCGATAAGTTGGATTTAAATATTGCCGGAAACTTCGGATTGAGCAACTTCAACTTCCAACCGGGAAGCGTAAACAGCAAGCAGAAATTCACATCCGGTGACTTCCATGCGGGCATTCATTTCATTGATGAGACTGCACCACTGCGTTTCAATGCAGAAACAAATCTGTTGATGTATGAACGTCAGCATAACATGTTCAATGAATCTGAAGCCAATACAGGTATCAAGGAGACAATCATACGTACCAAAGGCGATGTCACGGGAGCTATCGGTGACCAACAATTAATAACTATCGCTCTGGAAATGAACAATCTTCTCTACAGCGGATATACAAAGAATGTTTCCACCGGAGATGAATATTTCAAGAACTACACAACGCTTCTTTTAAATCCATATTATGAACTGGATAATGATGACTGGAAATTGCATATCGGAGCCAATGTAGATTTATCTTTCGGATTTGATAAGTCTTTCCGTATTTCACCCGATATCACTGCACAGTATATTTTTTCTGATAGCTACATTGTTTATGCAAAAGCAACTGGCGGTAAGCAACTGAATGATTTCCGCAGATTAGAAAATATATGTCCTTACGGTGAACTGCCGGAGGCAAATACCACTGCTACTTTGGGATATGTACAACGTCCTTATGATACTTACGAGCAAATCAACGGTAGTATAGGATTCAAAGCAAGCCCTTATCCGGGACTTTGGTTCAACGTGTTCGGTGGTTATCAGAATCTAAAGAACGACTTATCTTATTTAGGTTTTGACCCAAGTAATATTCATTCAGGCTCTTATCTTTCTTTTGCTCAAGATAATACAAATAATCTCTACCTTGGCGGTGAAATCAGTTACGATTACAAAGATATCCTCGGAATATCAGCTAAATATACTTACCGTAATTGGGACAGCAAAACAGAGGAATATCTGTTGGCTGTGAAACCTGTCAGTGAAATGTCTTTCAATGTACGTATTCATCCGATCTCTGCTCTTAACATAAATCTGGGTTATGATTACATCAACCGGAAAGAAGTGAAAGAGTATGCAAAAATGACCGCAATTAATGATTTGCATATCGGAGCCAGCTATAATATATTCAAAGGAGTATCCGTTTATGCGCAAGTACATAACCTGCTGAACAAGAAATATCAATATTATTTGGGTTATCCTACGGAAGGATTCAATTTCTTGGGAGGATTGAGTTTCCGGTTCTAAGAAAATTAGACAGAATATAATAAAAACACAATATGCTCATCCCGTACTATTCGAGATGGGCATATTGCATTAAATATCATCTTATTTCATTTTAATATATACCACCGAACGTCCTGAACCATATTTCTTCAGGATCCCTCTTTCAATAAAAGCATTAATATCCTGCAATGCCTGCTTCTTCGTCTTGCCAACAAGCTGGGCATAATCCTGCCGATTGATACAGGAATGGTCTTCAAAAAAAATATTCAAACGTTGCAAACATTTCTCTTCTTCCAATGGATTCTTTACACGGAATGGCGAATGACAACGTTGTAGCTCAATCCGACTCTCAATCTCCTTTTTAAGCTGTCGATTCACACGAAAATTAATATCTTTCAAAGATATGGACGGCGAACGTAAATCTTTTGCTTCCAAGACCCTTTTATTCACACTTAAAGAAAGAGTAAAATAGCCTATATCTCCCAATTCGACGGAGAATCCCTTCAATAGCAAATGCTGCAACTCTTTCGATATAGCTTCAATGACACCCACCACTTGTGCATGCGGCATATGCTGAAAGATTGTTACCTGTTCTACAAATTCCTCGGCTGTATAACTGCCTTTCAATACGACACGTGCATGTAAAGGTTGTTCTTCCCCGCTTTTTGCGAGATCGGGAGTCTCATAAAGATCATAATTCACACTCATAATTTATTAGTTTTTCATTAGGAAAGAGTAAAAACAGCCTTCCTATATATTAATTATTTATCCTGCATTTAAGTTTTCGCTCTACTTAACTGGAACGAAAACTCAGATGCTAACGAAACAAATGTACGCAGAATATACATACACTAATCGATACTAACGGAAATTTAATTTCATACAGTTTATCTTTTAGAAATGATAAATGGATTCTCACCAACAATTATCCAAGCTTGATCTCTTTAGCAATATCGCACAGTACCTGATGAAAACATCAAGTATCGACAATGTATATGGAGAAATCTTAAGATCAACAGATGCAAAACTGAAGATTTTATTAAATTCTCCTTATAATATAAGGTAGGGAGAATCTTTTTTTTTACTTTTGTCCCCGAATATTGTGGTACAAGCCATTATAAAAGAAAGAATTATGCAGAAAAACCTTGTCATTGTCGAGTCTCCGGCAAAAGCAAAAACGATTGAAAAGTTTCTGGGGAAAGATTTCAAAGTCCTTTCTAGTTACGGACACATACGCGATCTGAAGAAAAAAGATTTCAGTATCGACGTAAATAATGATTTTAAACCCAGCTACGAAATCCCGGCAGACAAAAAGACGCTGGTTAGCACACTGAAGACAGAAGCTAAAGAGGCAGAAACCGTATGGCTCGCATCCGATGAGGACCGCGAGGGAGAGGCGATTGCCTGGCATCTGTATGAGGTTTTGAAACTAAAACCGGAAAACACAAAACGAATCGTATTTCATGAAATTACGAAAAGCGCTATTTTAAAAGCAATTGAACAACCACGCGACATTGACCTCAACCTCGTAAATGCACAGCAAGCACGACGGATTCTGGACCGTATCGTAGGTTTCGAACTCTCTCCCGTGCTTTGGAGAAAAGTGAAACCGGCACTTTCTGCCGGACGTGTTCAGTCAGTTGCTGTCCGCCTGATCGTTGAACGTGAACGTGAAATACATGCTTTCCAAACGGAAGCTGCTTATCGCATCACTGCCGTATTCCTCGTTCCGGACACGGACGGAAAACTGGTGGAAATGAAAGCTGAACTGGCTCGCCGTATCAAAACAAAAGAAGAAGCAAAAGCTTTCCTCAACGCATGTCAGGGAGCAAGCTTTGCCATCGACGATATTACTACCCGCCCGGTCAAGAAAACGCCTCCTGCTCCATTCACAACATCTACGTTGCAACAGGAAGCCGCACGCAAACTGGGATATACCGTAGCGCAGACCATGATGCTCGCGCAACGCTTATACGAATCGGGATTCATCACTTATATGCGTACGGACTCTGTCAACCTCTCGGAATTTGCGACAGCAGGCAGTAAAGACGCTATCATCAAAATGATGGGTGACCGCTACGTACACCCCCGTCATTTCGAAACAAAGACTAAGGGTGCACAAGAAGCGCATGAGGCTATCCGTCCTACCTATATGGAAAACCAGTCCGTTGAAGGAACAGCACAGGAAAAGAAACTGTACGACTTGATATGGAAACGCACCATTGCCTCACAAATGGCAGATGCGGAACTGGAAAAGACAACTGCTACCATAACAATAAGTGGCAGCAGCGATGTATTTACAGCCATCGGCGAAGTGATTAAGTTCGACGGATTCCTGCGTGTATACCGTGAATCTTATGATGATGACAACGAACAGGAAGATGAGAGCCACCTGCTTCCTCCTCTGAAAAAAGGTCAGAAGTTGGAACACGGCCCTATCATCGCAACCGAACGTTTCACCCAACGTCCTCCACGTTATACGGAAGCAAGTCTTGTACGCAAGTTGGAAGAACTGGGTATCGGACGTCCGTCTACGTATGCACCTACTATCTCTACCATCCAACAACGCGAATATGTGGAGAAAGGTAATAAAGACGGGGAAGAACGGCAGTTTAATGTCATGACATTGAAAGATCGCCAGATTAAGGATGAAAACCATACTGAAATTACCGGTGCAGAAAAGGCTAAGTTATTCCCAACGGATACCGGCACTGTGGTAAACGATTTCCTTACCGAATATTTTCCGGACATTCTGGATTTCAACTTTACCGCTAGCGTAGAAAAGGAATTTGACGAGATTGCAGAAGGAGAAGTGAAATGGACTTCTATCATGAAGAATTTCTATGATAAGTTCCATCCGTCTGTAGAAAATACATTGGCTATCAAGACGGAACATAAAGTAGGCGAACGTATTCTGGGAGAAGAACCGGGAACAGGTAAGACTGTTTCTGTTAAGATTGGCCGCTTCGGTCCTGTTGTACAGATTGGTACTGTAGAAGATGAAGAAAAACCACGCTTTGCACAAATGAAGAAAGGCCAATCCATGGAAACCATCACTTTGGAAGATGCATTGGAATTATTCAAATTACCTCGTACACTGGGCGAATATGAAGGAAAATCAGTCAGTGTAGGCGTAGGACGTTTCGGTCCGTATATCCTTCACAATAAGGTATATGTATCGCTCCCGAAAACACTTGACCCGATGGAAATTACTTTGGAAGAGGCAGAACAGCTGATTCTGGAGAAACGCCAGAAAGAAGCGGAACGCCACATCAAGACGTTTGAAGAGGAGCCGGAACTTGAGATTCTGAACGGACGTTACGGACCTTATATTACTTATAAGGGTTCCAATTATAAAATACCTAAAGATATCGTCCCGCAGGATTTGACACTGAAAAACTGTCTCGACTTAATCAAGCTTCAAGACGAAAAAGGAGCAAATTCAGCACCCAAAAAAAAGTTTACGAAAAAGAAGTAAGAAAATAAATGCAAGAATGATGGCAAATATATAAAAATAATTATATATTTGCCATTTAATTTATTTATTTTCAAAAACTTATGAAACAAACAAGATTTTATTTGAAAAGCACAGTTATAGGCTTGCTTTTATTTTCTCCTTTTTGCAGTTGCGTAGATAATGAACGCAATCTTTCTTCAGAAGAAGAAACGAAAAAAATCCCCAAAGAAGAATTCTTTGACTATAACATGAATCAGGCTGTTGCCGTAGACATAGACTATGCTTTTGATAACCAAACAAGGCTTTCAGGCTCTTATCGCATTCTTTTTGAGATTTATGATCAGAATCCACTCGAATTCAATGACAACACCGATGCTACCGGTACAAGTTGGGAAAAGAAGGACATAGAGCCACTTTATCGTGGCGCAACAGACCAGAATGGTAAATACTCCGGAGAGATGGCTATTTCAGCCGACATCTCAAAAGTATGGCTATATTCTGATTATTTAGGTACAGTATCTCCCTTAGAGTTGACCATTGAAGGTAACCGGATTTCCTTCAATCAGGATACATATATCAAAGCTAAACGAGCACTGGCAACATCACAAACTAGAGGAGTAACTACTAATCAGCATACCTATCTTGATGACTGGGATATTCTTCCCGGAGCAGACTGGGATGAAAATGGGAGACCTAATAATTTAGAAGATGGATTGCACATGCCTCCTGCTGATGTTCTTTACAACATCAAACACGTTTTTAGAAAAGGAACCGTCAAATTAGATAATGGAGAGAAAAAACTCCTCAACATCAGCGATAACTATCCACAATTTGTCAATGGTACAATACCAATGACATCAGATATTCCTATTGTTAAATCAACTGAAGTGAGTCTTGTTTTTGTTAATAGCTCTGCAGCATGGTATAATACAGTAGGATACTATACATATGAAACCGGTACCACACCAGATATAAAAACGATCAAAAAGACAATCGTGTTTCCAAATGTTTCTCCAGTCTACAAGACGCTGGGGAAAGGAGCTCTAGTATGCGGTGAAGAAGTGAAGCTAAAATACTGGAACGAAGAAACAAAAAGATACGAAAGTACATTCCCTAAAGGTGTTACAATCGGATGGTGTCTACAGGGAATGGGATTCAAGAGTAAGCCTACTAGTAATTCTGAAAAAGTTGGTGATATTATAAAAGGTATGGGAACACGCTATTCTACAAGAATCTTAAATAGTGATGGAAAACAAAGAACCATATCTCTACGTGATGAGACTTCCGGTAAAATCGTAGCCATCGGGTTTGAAGATAATATTGATATGGACTACTGCGATGCTCTCTTCTATATTCACACATCGGAAGAAAATGCGATTGATCCGGAGCTACCTCCACTACCACAAGAACCGGAAGCCACCCCTGGTGATAAAGACTTATACACCATCACTTATTCCGGTATACTGACCTTCGAAGACTTATGGCCCAAAGAGGGGGATTATGATATGAATGACGTAATAGTCCGTTACAACAGTACCGTTTCCCGAATGGTACTGGATAATCGGGTTTATGAAATAGAAGATAAATTTACTGTTGAACATTGTGGAGGTTATCTAAAAAATGGATTTGGGTACCAACTCCACAAGTTATCAAACAGTAACATCAAGAGTGTCAAGATTACTCCAGAAGATAATCCAACTTCCAGTTTCATGGCAGGACAACGAGTAGAGCCCGGACAAAGTCATCCTACCATCCTGCTATTTGATGACATGACTGTATTCAAAGGTATTGCGGATGAATCCAAAAGACATTATACAGTAAAAATACAACTTGACGGAATCAATGAAAAGAATATTGTTCCACCTTACAATCCATTTATTTTTATTAGTTCGAATGAAGGTAGGGGAAAAGAAGTACATTTGGTAAACTATCCTCCTACAGACAAAGTCGATACATCATTCTTCGGTACAGGAAAGGATCTTTCCAGAACTGAAGAGGGCCTCTATTATGTTTCAGTAGACATGATGCCATTTGCTATCAACATACCGGCAAGTGACGAAATCGGACAATTAACAAGCACATTAAAAGATCCCCAGAACGAGGGTAAAAGAATAGATGAGTTATATCCCAAATTCGCATCATGGGCTAAGTCGAATGGGACAAAGGATAAAAATTGGTATATAAAAAAATAATAAACCAATAAATTAAGTCGTCCGGAAAGTTTACGAAAGATCTTTTTAGACGTAGCTAACATGGATTATATGGGCTGGAGCTAATTACCCATATAATCCATATTTCATATAAAAACCTTTACAGGGAATAACAAATGAAGAGAAGAGTAAAAACATACGGGGTTCCTTTTATATATAAAAGAAACCCCGCAGAAATATATTTTGTTCAGAGAAAGTCTTACATTCTGGAAGGAACTTCGATACCCAGCAAATTCATTCCCAAGCGAACAACTTTAGCCACATTAGCAGACAGAGCGATACGGAATACTTTCACCGCCTCATTCTCTTCGCGCAGAATACTGTAGTCATGATAGAACTGATTGTATTCTTTCACTAAGTCATAAGTATAATTGGCAATAATAGACGGGCTGTAATCTTCACCGGCTTGTTTTACAACAGCAGCAAAGTCGGCAACCATCTGAATCAGCCCTTCTTCCTTTTCACTCAATTCAATACCAGCCGGAATCTGTTCAGGAATTACGATACCTGATTCGGCAGCTTTCCGAAGTACAGACTGGATACGTGCATAAGTATATTGAATAAACGGACCTGTATTACCGTTGAAGTCGATAGATTCTTTCGGATTGAATGTCATATTCTTACGGGCATCGACTTTCAGAATGAAATATTTCAATGCTCCCAGACCCACAATACGGGCAATATCATCAGCTTCTTCCTGTGTCAAACCATCCAGTTTGCCAAGTTCTTGTGAAGTTTCTTTAGCAGTGGCAATCATTTCCTCCATCAAGTCGTCAGCATCAACCACCGTACCCTCACGGGATTTCATCTTACCTTCCGGCAGTTCCACCATTCCGTAAGAGAAGTGTACCAGACTCTTACCCCATTCGAAACCAAGTTTATCGAGCAAGATAGAAAGCACCTGGAAGTGATAGTTCTGTTCGTTACCTACTACATAAATCATCTTATTAATCGGGTAATCGGCAAAACGAAGTTTAGCCGTACCGATATCCTGAGTCATGTAGACAGAAGTACCGTCACCACGGAGAAGGAGTTTATGATCCAGTCCTTCGGCAGTCAGGTCGGCCCATACGGAACCGTCTTGTTTCTTATAGAAGAAACCTTTTTCCAGCCCTTCCATTACCTTTTCTTTTCCTTCGAGGTAAGTATTGGATTCATAATAGATCTTGTCGAAGCTGACACCCATCTTCTTGTAGGTTTCGTCGAATCCGGCATATACCCAGTTGTTCATCATTTCCCACAATCCGCGTACTTCCGGATCACCGGCTTCCCACTTCACCAGCATTTCACGGGCTTCCCGCATCAATGGAGATTCAGCTTCAGCCTTTGCTTTCGCTTCATCGTCACTCATTCCCTGCGCTGTAAATTGAGCCATCAGCTCCTTTACTTCCGCTTTATAATGCTTATCGAAAGATACATAATAATCACCTACCAGGTGGTCACCCTTCTTACCCGAAGTTTCAGGAGTTTCACCGTTTCCGTATTTCTTCCATGCCAGCATGGACTTACAGATGTGGATACCACGGTCGTTTACAATATTTGTTTTGACTACCTTATTGCCGTTTGCCGCTACAATGTTAGCCAATGCGTTGCCTAAAAGGTTATTCCGCACATGTCCCAAGTGAAGCGGTTTGTTTGTATTCGGAGAAGAATACTCAATCATCACCAATGGAGAAGCGTCAGTGGCCTGCACCAAGCCGTACTGTTCATCCGCCTGAATCTCGTTCAGCAGTTCAATCCATGTAGCCGATGCAATAGTCAGGTTCAAGAACCCTTTTATCACATTAAACGCTGCTACAGCCGGATCGTTTGCCTTCAGATATTCACCGATTTCCTGTGCCGTTTGCTCCGGTCCTTTTTTTGACATCTTCAGGAAAGGAAATACCACCAACGTCAAATGTCCTTCAAATTCTTTCTTCGTTTTTTGCAACTGCACCATCTTTTCAGGGACTTCCTGACCGTAAAGTGCTTTGAGTCCGTTAAGGACGGACGCTACAAGTTTATCTTCTATCTTCATATTTACAATTATTTTCTGTGCACAAAGATACAGGATAATTTATAAAGGTTACTCTTCTGAAGCAGAATTATTCTTCGCACCACGCTGATATATAGAAGGTGAGACTCCAAATTGCATCTTAAAACGCCTGCTAAAATAGAACGGATCATCAATACCTACGCGGTAAGAAACTTCGGCGACTGTCAGATTTTCATCAGAAAGTAACAGTTCCGCCGCTTTTTTCATACGGATGATGCGCAAGTATTCATTAGGAGCATATCCGGTTACACCACGTATTTTTTTGTAAAAAGCAGTACGTCCCATCTTCATTATGGAAGCAAATTCATCAATCGTAAGGTCAGGACGAGCAAGATGTTTCTCCAGAACAACAGTCAGACGGTCGGCAAATTCTTTGTCCCTGTCCGTGGAGCATACCACCGGACGCATGATGCCCGGCTCATTCAGATATTTCTCACGGAGCTTGTCGCGCTGCTCTATCAACTGGAACACACGTGCCAACAGCAGTTTGATGCTGAACGGCTTGGGAATATAAGCATCTGCTCCCGATTCTATACCTTCGAGATACTTTTCCGGTGAGTTCAGTGCAGTCAACAAAATAATAGGGATATGACTCGTATCAAAATCCGATTTCAGTTTCTTCGTCACTTCAAATCCGGTCATTCCCGGCATCAATACATCACAGATAATGAGATCGGCATCATAGGAACGTGCCTTTTCAAAACCTGAAGTTCCGTCCGCCGCTACTTCCACTTCGAAATAAGCACCGATTTCTTCTTTCAGGAATTGACGGATATCATTATCATCTTCGATAATCAATATCTTCCGCTTATTCAACGGATTATCCACTTTTTCGTATTCCGGCAGTTCCTCCTGTTCGTCTCCAAGAAAATCAGTGGGTTCTGCCAAGTGCCCGGTATGAATATTGGCATCTTTCAGCAATGCATTATTGGGAACTAAAAAGTCTTTTTCGCTATAAGCGGACTTGTCGGTTGGGATAGACACGGTAAATACAGAACCGCCACCCTCATTTTCCGCATACTTGATAGTTCCTTTATGAACCTGTACCAACTCATGCGTCAGATGCAGCCCCACTCCGATACTATCTCCAGAAAAATTACTTTGCATGAAACGCTTGAATAATTCCGCCTGCTTCTCTTTCGGTATACCCACTCCCGAATCTGAAACCTGTATCTGCAACTGTTGTTTCGCCTCATCCACCGTTACTGACAATACAATATGTCCGTTGGAAGGGGTATATTTAAACGCATTCGATAACAGATTGTAGGTTACTTTATCCAAGTTGCCTTTATCAATAAACATTTTATAGGAAGGAACAGAAGGATTAAATTGAAAATCCATCTTCTTCTGTTCGGCTATATCACCGAAGCTAAGGAATATTTCATAGAGAAATGAGATCACATCTGTTTCCTCCAACGACAAGGCGAGTTTATTATTCTGCATTTTGCGAAATTCCAATAACTGATTAATCAACCTCAACATACGCTGTGTACTCTTATCCATCGTTTTCAGCGGATGAACCAGTTCTTTCGGAATATCACCGATACGCTGTATCCGTTCCAGTGCACCTTGAATCAATGTTAGCGGGGTGCGGAACTCATGAGAGATATTGGTAAAGAAAACCAGTTTATATTCGGTCAACTGCTTCTCTACACTGATTCGATTGCGTAAACGGTTGAAATTGCGAACTACACGATACGTAAAATAAAGAGCTACCATAGCCAACAAAGTATAGCAAAGGAAAGCCCATCCCGTTTTCCAGAAAGGCGGCTTGATAACGATAGTCAGAGTCGTCTCTTTATCACTCCAAATGCCCGCCTCATTGCAGGATTTTACATGCAGGATATAAGTGCCGGGATTCAGATATTTGTAAGAAGCAAAATTAAGTGAGGAAGGAGCACTCCATTCCTTGTCATAGTTTTCAAGCCAATACATATACTTGGCCTGTCCGCTATCGGAATAATCAAAGGTAGAGAAGTCTATCAGGAAAGAATTCTGAAAATACTTCAGTTCCATTTCGCTGGAGTAAGCCAACGAATAAGTCAGCGGAGAATCCGTTCCACCGGGAATCACCTGAATACCATTCACATATAAATCAGTAAAGACTACCGGAGAGAAAGATTCATTACTCTTTATTTGTTTGGGATCAATGACGGTCAATCCGTAGTTCGTGCCGAACAACAATTTCCCATCTGCTCCTACATAAGCACAGTTTTCACTGTATACATTGCTCAATGTATAAGAAGAAAAGAAATAATTATCGAACGAACGGATATCAGGATCAAATTTGGAAATCCCGTATTCGGTCGCAATCCAAAGTTTTCCCTCCTTGTCCTCCAAAATGGATTGTACAACGTTGTTAACCAACCCCTCTTTGACACCGTAGTGTTCATACTTCAGGACATTGTAATTATCTTCCGGCTGACAGAGATTAAGTCCCATACCCGAAGTACCTGTCCAAATCCGTCCTTTACTATCTTGAAAGATGCATCTAATTTCATTGCTGCAAAACTTGCCGTTCGTATGGCTGAACCAATGATAATTTTCAGGATCGGCTATCAAAGAATCAGGATGGAAGATGCAGATTCCCTCACTGGTTCCCATCCAGATCATTCCATTCCTGTCTTCCTGGAACACACGAACCATCTGCACGCCATACCTTCCCTGAAAGAAATGCTGAAACTTATATTTACCATCGGGAGTAGTTTCGGCCAAATCGAGTCCGCCGCCAAATGTTCCGATCCACATACGGTCTTTGGCGTCGCGGCAAATAGCGAAGATATTATTATTGGATAAGGTGGCAAGATCCAGTTTGTCATGCCTGTACCAATCATTTCCTATTTTCAGCCCTTCACCACGAGTCCCCATCCACAGTTTTCCATCGGCGTCTTTCTCGACAGCATAGATATTCGACTGAAAATAGGTCTTATTCATCTTCTGATTGAAATGTGTATCATACGTAAACAGCCCTCCTTTACGAGTGGTAATACCAATATCTCCATTCGGCATTTCCCCTATCGTACGTATAGCATTGGAACGGTCGAATAATTCCGGATTTTCCGGATAAATGCGGGAAGTCCCCTCATTCAGTACCGAAATACGGGCTACTCCCGAGTATTCCGAGCTTACCCAAATTCCTCCTGCCCTATCCTCCATGACAAATAGAAGAAAGTCGGAATTGATATAACTATTTTCTGTAATGCCGGCGGCAAAATGTTCCAACTTGTCCTCTGCAGTGTTATAAGCAAATAGACCGTTTCCGTAAGTCGAGATCCAGATGATTCCCCTTGAATCATGGACGATATGATAACGTTCAAAGTCAATATGGTCGAGCTTCTCTTCAGGAATCAGTTGAAAAGATTTAGTCTCACCCGTAGCGGCAAGCATATAATGAACACGTCCGGTATGATTATAAATCCAGTAATCCCCGTGATTGTCACGAATAACTTCTCCTTTCTTTATATTCAGGTGAGGATCGGGAGTCAGTGTATAAGTTATGAGGTCATAATTATAGACCCCTGCGGTGGTAAGTATCACCCATTTGTCTTTTATGCGAAAGTCATCGGTAAGAGACGTTTTTCCTGCAACAGAAGAGATTGCCGCCTGTTTTACCAGTTCCCGGGCTTCTTCCTGATAAGAATAAATATCGCCGTTCTCTGTGAGGAAATAAACAGTATTTCCGTTAGCCAGCAAAGAGACAAAATGCAGGGAGCGATTTACAATCTTTACTTCGCCATTAACTACTAATGCCAGTCCGCGTTTGGTTCCTATCCAAATACGTCCATTCTCATCTTCACGTACAAAGTTCACCCGGTTATCCGGCAAATTGCCGGCTTCTGTTTTGAATACGATAGAAGTCAGCGTACCATTTTCCTGATGAACCACCCGTCGGGAACCATTGTCCGGATGCCAAAGCCAAACATCACCACCAGAAGCCAAAAAGAGTTTTGAATAATTCCGATCCTGTTCCTCCGGTTCCATATAATTCACGAAACAGGCTTTCCGCAAATCATAACAGCTATACAACCGGACAGTAGTCCCCATCCAAAGAAAGCCATGCTTATCTTCGGTGATATTAAAAATCCGGTTATCTGCCAGTGACGGCTTTCCATCATTTCCCGGCTGAAAAGTTAGAAACGAATTACCATCATAACGGCTTAATCCGTTCAATGTTCCCAGCCACAAAAAGCCTTTACTATCCTGATACATGTACCGGACAGAGTTACTGGGCAGGCCATCACTTGTTTTCATTTGGTGGGATCGCAATTCGATACTAGCATATGTATCAAGAGCGGAGACTATGAACAAAATAAAAGCGAACAGGAATCTTTGTTTTATCATAGATTTCAAGATTAATAATAAATTGTCTAACAAAAATAGCGAAGAATTTTGGAATAATAAAATTAGTCCGAACCGGAAATAAAACGAATCCACGCTTCATCCAGTCCAGACTTTACATAATTATCAAACAATCTAAAAACCTCTATATTTACCTATTCCGGCATATTCAAAGAATACCGGTATATTCAAGTGGGGCATATTCTTTACAATTCATTTATAGGGTTTCCAACCAATTTTCCAAATCTCTCATCATTTCGGCACGCTGTGCAAATGGTCTTTTATTATATCCCCATCCATGCTTACCATTAGCATAGATATGTATTTCCGAAGGTATCTTCTGTGTTATCAGTGCCTTGTGATAATTCACAGAATGAACAGGCTTCACACTTTGGTCATCGCCGGACAGCGCAATGAAAGCACAGGGAGTCTTTTTATTTACCTGCCATTCATTACTATATTTCTTTACCAACTTTGAATTTGGATTCTCTCCCAACAGATGCTTTTTCGAACCTTGATGAACATTCTGACCACCCATTGTAATCACCGGATAAAAAAGAATCTGAAAAGCCGGACGTAATTTAGCAGGAGCATGAGTAGCAACAGTAGAAGCCAAATGTCCACCAGCTGATGATCCCATTATCCCGACACTGTCTGGAAGAATATTCCACTCCTTTGCATGTTCTTTTATGTAGCGCATTGCCTCATAAGCATCCGAAACCGGAACTTCGGGATTACCGTTTGGCATCCGGTATTTCAGTACGACTGCCGCTATACTCCTTTTATTGAAATATAAAGCCCAGTCATATCCTTCATCTTTCATAGCTAAATGGTCATACCCGCCTCCGGGACAAATCAGAATAGCCTTAACCGGCTTCTCCGAAGCAGGAAGAAATACCCTGACAGACGGTTTATAATTATGCTTTTTATCGTCGTATCCTTCCGGTTCCTTGCCATTCGAATTAGGCAATCCCTTCTCCCATAAATCAATATCAAATGGTGATTGCATAGAGGTTACATTCACAGAAGAGGCTTGTATCATTGCTTCATACATCTGCTTACCCAAATATTCGGCAGATGTCTTATCGAAATGAAGACGATCTTTCAACAAAGTAGCTTTCGACATATCTATTAAATAAGCATTCTTATCTTCCGAAGCCAGTCGCTTCATCGCTGCTTCCACTTCTGCATTATAGCGTTTGTTCGACTTGGCGACAGAACCGAAAATGAAAGGCAATTCTGAATAGTCTTCACCTGTTTTACGGGTGAGATGGTCACGTACATAGCTCACTACATTTTTCAGATTTTCATAATAATCCGGTCCATAGGCCGAATCACTTTCTCCCTGATGCCACAGAAAAGCGTCTATATGATAACCTTCCGGCAAATGTGACAGTGTTTTTGAAATGCTATTACTTATTTGTTGAGCGAATGAAAGAAGTAACGATTTTCCCTTTTTCACTGTAGGAGCATTTTGTGCCAACCATTCCGGTGTCGCAGACCAATACCCACCACGGGAATCTGTATTCTCCGGTGTTATTGATGTGCCACCTACCGCCCATTTTATTACATAGAACTCTTTCTGATATAACTGTTCCAACAGGTAATAAGTGACAGCATCATAGCCCCAACGGTTACGACGAGGCCAAAAGGGAACAAACTTCCCATCCACACGATTCTGTGAAATTTTACAATATTTATAAGCTCCTTTTGCAAAACCGGTACTATCTATTCCCATACTCTTGATATATTCCGGCAAATCCGCAACAGGCACCCGTCCGTCAGTATTCGACTGTCCGGCTACAATAATGACATGAGCGGGTTCCTGTGCACGTGTTGACGGACATAAAATTCCCAATATCAACAGACAAAAACAATGCCTCATCACTTTGCATACATACAAGTCCTTTAAAACAGTTTTCATCCTTCTTCCTATTATTACTTTGATACATTTAGATACCATTTATCCTCCGACGAGAGATCCGGCATTGTCAATCCCGAACGTTCATATTTTTTGCCGATCACCTTTTTCAGGTATTCACTGCCGGAGCCTGCCTTTTCTTTATTCATGCGTCTTGCCACATGGACAAGATCTCCCCAGCGATGACCCTCGAACGCACATTCCAATGCGACCTCTTCGATCAACATCTTTTCCATACACTGTACCTCTGTCTCGTCTTGTTGTGGTTCTAGTGGTTTCGCTTTCAACGAAACACGTCCCCGTATCCCGTTAAAATCACGCCAGGGAGCACGGTGATAAGGTGCATCCATCGAACGAGCATCAAAATAGAAGGGTGCGGGATAAGGTTCACCGGGACCGTAACCAGTCTGCCGGTTCTGATCGCCGTACTCATCTCCCCACGTATATGTATTCTTGAAACCTTCATTCAGAATGGAATAGGCTAAATCCGTATATCCACAACGATTGGCTGCCTCTGCGTAACGTAACAGAACCAATGCTGCACGATTCAGGAACCAACGTCCACGCTTCATATAAGGTTTGGCCGAATCATAGTCATACAAATATTTCTGCACTACACACTGACCGTCTACCCATTTGAAGGAAGAATCTTCTCCACGTCCGTCAAACGGCGCTCCATTGGTTTGTGTCTGGGAAGCCCACAGGCTTTCGACTGCATAATCCGAGGGTTTCAATTGATATTTTCCCTTTCCCTGATTGGCAAACAGTTCAATCATCGGAAAATAAGGTTCAAACTTTTCATCATAACTGATAGTCCAGATCAATTCACTCCATAAGGCCGACTTGTCTGCCTGAAAAGAAAACATATTCAACCATGTATTCTTATAACTGTTTATATCCCCTTCCATATAGCGTTCATAGAAGACCTGAAAATAGGTATCGCCTCCTGTAGAGTAAGTCCCGCAGCGGTATCTTACGCTATTAGCCGTTGCCGATTTATCCTCATCGGTTGCCAGGAATTTACGGTACTGCACAGCCGCTTCCCTATAATTATTGTTCCACAGATACAAATCACCCAACAGGATACGCTTATTAATAAAGAAACGCTTCAAGTCATACGTGTCAAGCTTATACTGTACCAGCGCACTGTTCTTGTAATCATCCAGTGTAGGAAGATTCTCCATACATTCTATCAGCAACGGCAGCAGTTCATCCAGTCCTATTTTGGCCTGATGTTCCAATTTCTGCGCATCCTCTACCGATACGGTAGGAGTAGTCACATACACAAGCTTACCGAAATACATGCCCACTTGCAAATAAGTCCAGCAACGGATAGCGGCAACATCCGAATAGCGCTCCGCATATTCATCCTGCGTCATCCGGTTGTTGGCCAACATCTCGTCGAAACCGGCGAGCATATCATTACAGTTCTGAATGACAGCATAATAATTCGTCAGGTCGGCATATTTATTGTTGGCAGAAGGAGTATTGGCACTAATTTCCTGCAATTCAATGGACGCATTATTCGTGACGTCCATCAGGTCGGCACGCAATTCTCCCAGTACGACAGTCTGTTCCGCCAGGTTCATAAACAACCCATATAAACCCAAGATGGCATTATCCGCATCAGGGATTGTGTTATAGTGGTTCTTATATTCAACGACAGATTCAAGTTCCGTATCCACACAAGCTGTAAATGTGCTTATCAGCACTCCACAAAGCATGATTATATTTCTGATTGATTTCATAGTCCGTACTCCTTTTTATAATCCTAGTTTTAATCCCACATAAAATGTACGCGCCTGTGGCGTCATAAAAGCATCGATGCCATAACCCAACGGGTTAGTGCTGGCACTAAATTCAGGATCGTACCCTTTATACTTCGTCCAGGTGCAAATATTCTCCGCTACTGCATAAACCTGTATACCTGTAATGATGCCCTTCTTTATTGGCACATCATACGCCACTGTCAGATTCTTGAATTTCAGATAGGAACCATCTTCAATCCAACGGTCGGAAAAACGGGCATTTCCCATCGGATCACCATAAGTCACTTTAGGCATACTGGTCACCTGGCCTTCCGCTCTCCAACGGTTCAGAACTGCCTGCGTCTGATTTTCCAATC
Source organism: Bacteroides sp. M10 (assembly GCF_014334015.1). Classification (GTDB taxonomy): domain Bacteria; phylum Bacteroidota; class Bacteroidia; order Bacteroidales; family Bacteroidaceae; genus Bacteroides; species Bacteroides intestinigallinarum. The sequence continues at coordinate 978,137 of NZ_CP060488.1, forward strand.
CTGACATAGATTCCAAAGTCCGGCGGGTATAATTATAAACATCATTTCCCAGAGAATAAGTAAACCGGGCCGAGAATGTGAAATTCTTCCACAAGATACGCGTATTCAATCCTCCGTAAATATCCGGGTTAGGATCACCAATTACTGTCATATCTTCTTCATTGATATATTTATCGCCATTCATGTTCACAAACCGTACATCACCGGCTCCGAACGGTACGTCTGCCAAACCGGAACGTACCTGCAGTCCGTCCGCCTTTGCATCTTCCGTAGTGGCGTATATGCCATTCGTTTTATAGCCATAGAATACTCCCATAGGTCTTCCTACTTCCGTAAGGATAGTTCCGTCGGCAATATCCGTCAGATAGCTGTTTCCTTTCAGTTCGGTTATTTTGTTTTTATAATGCGATACGGTTGCTCCCAAATCCCATTTTAACGAAGGCAGGTTGAGTACACGGGCATTAATTGCCACATCAACGCCTGTATTTCTCATCTCCCCGCTGTTATCTATATAAGTAGAAAAACCGGAATAAGAAGTTATAGGTGAATAAGCAATCATATCCTTAATGGTGGAACGGTAGACGTCCACACTCAATGACAGACGTTCATTTAGTACGGCCACATCCATACCGGCATTCAGACGAGCCATTCGTTCCGGTTTCAGATTCTTGTTTACCAGATTTCCCCGTACCAGTCCGTAATTACCCAATAAATTCTGTGAGGAATAATAACGACGGGCTGCATAATTGCCAATATCATCATTACCGGACATAGAATATCCGGCACGGATCTTCAGTAAGTCCACCCAGGATAATTGACGCATAAAGTTCTCCGACGATACCACCCAAGCTGCCGACAATGCCGGAAAGATCTGGAACTGTCCTATATCTTCTCCATAACGGGAAGAAGCATCGGCCGAAAGGGTTGCATTCACAAAATATCTGTTTTTCAATGAATAGGCCACATTTCCATAGAACGAAAGCCAATTCCACGTTCCAATGGAACCACCCATCTGGCGAAGGTCGTTCAAGCCATACTGCAATGAGCGGAATCTGTCACTGGTCGAATTATACGATTTGCCCCAGTCATCCTCGCTCCGGTTATTGAAATAACGCATCCCTAAGGTAGCATCCAACTGGTGCTCTACACCCAACTTAAACAGATAGTTGGCACGGGTTTCATCAAACAAGGAAAATATGCGCTCCGTACGATATTGCATCTGATTGGTCACCTCGGATGTAGCAACATCCTCATAAGGAATTCCCTCTTCCGGACGGAAAATACGCTCTTTCTCCTTATTCAGGCGGAGTCCGAAACGGGTACTCAATGTCAGTTCCTTCCAGATTTTATATTTAAGATGTATATTGGCGAAAAATCCATAACTGATATTCTCTTGCAGCATATTATCTACAATGGCAGTCGGATTCGACATACCGAAAAGATCCACTTCTTCATAATTCGGAGATAGCTGGTCTTGTTCGTTATAAGTAAAGCCTGCCATAAAGGGAGATTTGACCAATGAGGCATAAATCGGATTCTGCGGACTGGCATTTCCTTCCTGCATCAGGTTCTTCTTGCCATATACAAAATTCATGTTGGTCTGTACCGTAAACTTCGGTGAGAAGTTTATATCCGTATTGATACGGGCCGAGAAACGGGAGAAGTCAGTACCTTTCACCAGTCCTTCGTTTTGCAAATATCCCAATGACAAGGCATAGAGTGCAACGTCATCACCACCCATCACACCAATGGAGTAATTCTGCTTGAATCCTTGTACAAACAACTGATCCTGCCAGTCGGTATTCTTATTATAACGGTAGTAATCGGCATTTCCCTCGTATCCCCAAGAATGTTGTTCGGGCTTCGTATCATTGATAAACGGAAGTTTCTGTATGTCACCGGCAGAATATCCCCGACTCTGATATACATCCATCAGATAACGTTTCGACTGCACGGCATCCAACATCGGAATACTGCTCGGTTTTAAGTTCATACCAGTCGTTATCTGTGCGGTAATCCGTGTTTCGGCATCTTTGGCACGCTTTGTCTCAATGACAATGGCGCCATTACTTCCTTTTACCCCATACAGTGTAGCCGCATCCTTCAGGACAGTGATCCGTTCAATATCCTTCACATCAATCGTACTCATCGGAGTAGACAGATAGCCGTCTATCAAGGATATCCCTGCCGAAAGATTTTCCACTACCATTCCGTCAATAATCAGCAATGGCTGGTTATTGGTATAGATGGAGTTGAATCCTCCCATAAACATATTTGCACCGGCATTTTCCATACCTGAACGGAATAAAGTATTCAGTCCCGGCACTGTTCCCTGAAGCAGCGCTTCCGGACTGGTGGCCGGACTCAAGGAATTATCCCCGTTTAACTGTGTCAGAGCCGTTGTCGTCTGACTACCCGCCATATCACCCAGTGGGGTCAATACATCTTCAAACAGACTCTTATGCGTTTCATCATACAAACGCACTGTTACCTCTTTCTCACCACGCAACGGAATCCGTTTCTGCTGGTATCCGGGACTTGAAACCAGTAGTTCCACCTCATAAGAAGGAATCCGGATTGAAAACTTACCGGACTCGTCCGTCATAGCCGTACTAAGGCCCGGCACCGCGACACGTACACCATTCAACGGACTACCCGTAGCCGCATCCACAATTGTACCCGATGCCCTTTCCTTATACTCTATCCGCTTCTTCACTTTCAATGTACGCACTTTCTTGTTGAACTTCTGTGCATTCCCGGATAAAGCAAACACACAAGCTATCAGAAGAAATATATATTTCATTTTATTATTCATAGCATTATCTTTCCTTTAGTCGTTTCACTTCTCGTCACTCTCCATCCGCTATACGGGGAACAAACTTGATGTAATCAAGAAACATCATTCCACCCCGTTGACTCGCTTTGGAATATTCATGGCAACCGGCAGTATTACAAACCATCACCTGCACCTCTCCCATCCGCGGCACTTCAAAGTCATAAGCATCTGCCTCCTCTACCGGTGTAGTAGGAATCATATAAGAGCCCAGATTATACTTACGGAGATGTACCGGCGTGTTTTTATATGTTTCATCACCGGCTATCGAATATCCTACAAAACCACATTCCTTTCCCCAGTAATTATTATCTATGGAAGAAGTAGTCCCCGCCGGACGGCGTAACGCCGGATCACCCGGCATGGAAGCTAGTAATTTCTGACAAACCGCAAGCGTAGTGGCCTTATCCGCTTCTTCATTTGGCCTGATATGGTTCTCCATATCATCATACGACCCCAGATATACATCATAAATCACTGAATTCAGGTTGACCGCATATTGAAGATAGAAGTTGGCATCAGTATTCATATTATTCGTATTAAAAGTGAAAGAATACTCCGCCCCGGTAACAGGGTCCGTCTGATAACTTCTTGAAGAAACCATCACATCCTTCCCGCCGCTTGCCCATGTGCGGAGACGGGTATAGGTTTTGGAAGCAGCATAAGTGCCCAGATAATCTTCTGCTTCCACAACTACTGTCTTTACCTTATTTTCCTTTATCTTAATATCCACCCCGTTCAAGAAACGTATCGTTCCGTTGGAAGCCTGATATTCCCTGACTCCGGCCAGTTCAAAAGATACCGCTTTGGAAAAATCAACTTCTACGCCACTCAAAGCTGTTGTCATTCCCGGTTTGAAAACCAAATCCCGGATCAGTTCGTCCGTCACCAGTGAGTCAGTGAGCTCTTCAGTGCTCTGATTCATGTATTTGGCATATTTTTCTTTTAGACTCTGGAAATTCGCCTGCCTCAACAAAACAAAAGTATAGGTAGAATCCTCATCGTTAACCGGCATCTCTTCAAAGAAGTAATTGCGCGTCGTCCAAATCGTATCATATACCGGCTGCCCCTTTTCATTCACTCCTTTTTGTATGCTCCTGTCTTTATCCATTATCTTCGTGGTTTTGGCATACAGGCTGTCCAGTTGTTCATACTCTTCGGGATACAATGCATGTAAATACTGCAAGTACTCATCAATATTCATCAATGGTTCCATGACCTTATCTACTACATGAAGCATTCCGTTATTGCAAAGTACATCCGAATGTTCCAGTTCAAAGGTTAACTCACTCATTATCCTGTTTTTCCCGTTAATCATCTTCAAATGACTGTCCGGTTGTGAGATTGCCGTCAGGTTGAAAGTGCCGAAAGCAATATGGTTTCTTACCATCATCAGTTTAGCCTCTTCATTCCATTCACCTTCCGCCAGACCTTTCACATACCCGGCAAGAGCCTCATCCACAGGTGCAAGAATTGTATATTCATAGGCTCCCTGCAATACCTTGTCATAACCAGTTTCCTGCAACAAAGTATAAAAGCCTGAAAGTTCTCCATTCGCCTTGACAGCCTCCAATACACTTCCCTCAAGAGTAGGCATATCTACCGCCACATGATTGTCCCACTGGTTATTGCAGGCTGCAACCAGTGTTGCAGCTACTAATACCAATGCCCATCGTATCTTATTGAATTTTCGTTTCATTACTTTTCGTTTATCGATTATTTATATTCCACGTCCTTCTGTTCTCATTCATACGGCCATACTTCCTCTTTGCCCGGAGAATATTCACCGATCTCCATTCCTGTCAAATCGAGCATAGGCCAAACCTGATCTTCGGTTGTAGGAATAAACTGAATCATATCCAGCATGATATCGAGAGAAGCGTCTTTCTCCAAATCAAACCGCAACACATGGCGTCCACTCGAGAATACTTTTACAACTCCCAATAAATTACTGTTCATATAGACATGCGGATAATAGGTGTACTGTTTCCATCCGTAATTCGTCTCCATCGCAGCATGGTCTACCATCCTGACTCCGCGCTCGTCCGTCTTTTCCTTGCCGTCTGCACCCTTCACATAAGAAATGGCAGAAACTCGTTTTACCGTTACAATCTTATCCAGTATTTGGTCTTCCTGCCCTTCCTGTTTGAAAGTGGTTTTAAGGGTCGGACCGTTTTTACCGGAATCTGTATGACGATAGCATAACCACACTTTATACGTTCCTTCAATCAATAAGGGGAGCGTAAACTCAACTGCTGTAATCATATCGCTCTTTCTCATACGGAAAGTCAGGTAATCACCATTGACACACTGCATCTGCTGGTTTAATGTAGGTTTGTTTCTATCCAGCACCTGGCCAACCGTATAGGTCATGGCAGCAGTACTGCTTCCGCGCCCGTATTCTATCTTAATATCCTGGGTCAACTGGCCTTTCTCAAATTTCTTTGTCTCTTTGAGATAAGAAGCAGACGCCTTGATTTCCGGTAAAGTACACACATCGAAATTCACCCGGTAAGGTGCCCTCTCTTTGATTTCCAACATACCATCCACTTCCTGCAATACACCATCCGCACAAGTCCGGTCTGCATATTCGCCATCCCGTATCAATTCTATTCCCGGTTCGTATCCGGCTATACTGTTGAATCTGTTCAATACAATCTTTTGTCCGTCCATGATACAGGCAATCACCTGATTCTCTACCTTCGTCATTACGGCCGAACTACTCATCAGGTCCACGATATACTGGCGACCGGTTCCAATATGATAAGCAAGGAAGTTTTGAATCAATGCCTCACTATCATTGATACCCGGAGTATTCTGCTTCAGACGTGTTATCAACTCGTTCTTATTATGAATTCCTTCATTATTGAATGTTTCATTACTCTGCACATACACCGTATAACAAGTATCAGTTGTCATCACCGAATTGAGATAGTTTTCATACTCGGCAAACAAATCTATAAAAAGAGAGTAACGTTCCATCGGCAAGGCAGCCACCTGTTCACGCAATGTCAGTTCCGGCTTTTCCAATACAGCATCTACAATGTGCAGAATACCGTTACCTAAAACCACATCTTTCGTCAACAGACGTGCATTACGGTCTACTTCCACATATATGGTTCCGTTTTCATCACTTTTGGTTTGCGTAGTGAGATAGTAGTCGCGTATATTGGCTGTCGGCATCTTTCCGTCCTGAAAACGCGACGAGGTAATCGTATCATTGATTACATGATAACCTACGCACTCGTTCGCTTCTTCTTTGGAAAGCTGTTCTATATCTATTCTGTTTTCTTCCAGGTATTTCCGCACGGCATTATCCGTCGGCACCAGACAAGTATAAGCACCATAGGCATGCAACATCCCGCGATAGTCGGACTTATCGACAATCTTGAGGAACTCGCCTAAATGGTCCGCCATATATTCATCGAGCATCTGCTGCTCGGTGGTCTGATATACGGTTCCATCAAGGGGATCATCGCAGGCATTCAAAAAACAGAGCATTAACAAACTCACAATCAGGTTCAATCCTATTTTGTTTTTCATATTCATATAGATTCCTCCCATTGATTAGTTAGCATAAAATTCATTTTGTTCCAGCAAAGGATTAGCATCTATTTCTTCACTGTAAATAGGTAAATAATGACTGTGATAATTGCGATACTTGGCCTTCAAGCTGTTAACTTTGCTGGCCGGAGCGCTATATTCTGCCAATGTCATCAGGTAATTGAGATTTTCACCGTCATAATTGTTACGTTTTGCCTGACGCAACACATCAAACCAACGTTTTCCTTCAAAGATCAATTCCCGTCCGCGTTCTGCCAACACAAATTCTTCCATAGCCTTTCCACTATACGAACCTTCCGTTTGCCCGATGTCCGTGGTAGCCACTGCGGTAGAGCGATCTCTTATCACTTTCACCGCCGCATACGCTTCTTTCAGCAATTCCTGATTATCACTGTCCAGAATAGCCATTTGGGTCAGCGCTTCCGCTTTCATCAAGTAGATTTCAGCAAGACGGTAGATAATGAAGTTATTGGTATATTCTTCCTGCGCACGTTCCGAACCGTTCGGTTCCACACCGATATATTTCCAAAGGCAGGACTTACTTTGAGAAATCACACTACGGATATCAAAACATTCGCCACTATAAGCCTCATCCGCCAACGGTGGAAAAATATCCGAATTCACACGTTCGGTTTTTACTCCGATAACCCCTCTACCCGAACTCATTAAGCTATAAAAAGGATTCAGGTTATCAGTAGCGAATTGCAATTCAAAGATACTTTCCATAGAGTTTCCTTGATAATAAATCTGCTGGAACAGGGAATAATAAGAAGACTGGTCAGGAGCATAATATATATCCGTCGTACCTTCTTCCGTATTTTCCACCTCTATCTTCCGGCTTTCTACAGGAACCAACAATAATTGTCCCGAACCGATAATCTCATCGCATTTGCGGTTGCATTTTTCATATTCTTCCTGCCACAGATAAATATCAGCCAACAATGCTTTTACAGCCCACATTGTCATGCGCCCTTTGTTCTGTGCAATATCCGTAGAACTGTATTGTCCCGGTAAATAATTACCTGTTTCTACCATTTCCAGGTCAGCGACCAAGCCTGCCAGAATCTCTTTCTCGCTACTCTTGGCTACACTCATTTGCTGGGAACCGTTCACATAGGCTTCCCGTATAAACGGTACGTCACCGAACGTTCTTACCAAATAAAAGTACATCAGACTGCGGATGGCAATAGCCTGTCCTTCATATTCTTTCAGTTGAGCTTCTGAAAAAGTAGGGTCATTGGCCTGGGCGGTAGGAGCAAACTTCAATATAGTGTTGCAGATATTAATAGTCTGATAAAAAGAAGCCCAATCCAAATACGTGTTATCTATGGAAATTTCACCATTAAAGACACTTACTATGCTGGAATTCGTCCTTCTTCCGGTAGTAATCATATCCGCACGCCATTCACCATAGAGAAAAAGGCGTTGTACCAGTTCATTGGCTGTCATAGACAGATAGGCTCCATTCACTACCGAACGGACATCTTCTTTCGTTTTCCAGAATTCATCCAACGGCACACCGTCGTTAGGCATCAGATTCAACCAGTCCGAACAGGAAGTCGTTGTCATCCCTTGCAAGGCCAGCAAGCCAATCATTATATATTTCGTTATTTTCTTCATGATCTTCAGTTTTAAAAAGTAACACTCATACCTAATGTAGCAGTAAAAGAACGAGGGATACGGGAGTTATCCTCACCCATTTTAAACGCCCCTCCGGTTAATGCTATTTCCGGGTCCATTCCGGAATAATTCGTCCAGACATACAGGTTGCTCAATGTTGTCCATATCTGACAACTCTGCAGGAAAGTATTCTTCAACTGTTTCTTATCGAAGGTGTACTTCACTGTCAACGTTTTGAAGCGCAGGAAAGAACCATCTTCCACAAAGCGATCGGAGCCCAAATAGTTGTAGGCATTCTTCGAACCATACACCGCTCTCGGCAACAAATCAGTCGGTGCCGTCGCTTCGTCCTCATACGGATGTCTCCAGCGACGAAGTACAGCCTTACTCTGATTATTGTAGGATGCCATATTTTGCAAGCTCATTCCCATTTTGTTAATGACTTTATTTCCATAACGGAAATTAAAAAACGCACTTACGCTGACACTTTTATAGCGGATGTTAGGCCCAAAACCACCCGTCAGTATCGGGTTGGCATTCCCTAAGTAAACAACGTCCTGATAGTCGATATTGCCATCGTGATTAATGTCTTCATAGATCGCATCTCCCGCTTTGAACTGATAGTCGATGGTAGGATAAGCAAAACGCATCTGTACCGGCGTCCGTTTACCGCTCGCATCGTACGAGTAAATCTTGTTACCATTTGCGTCACGAGCAATCGTTTGGTCATCATTCAGATAAACTCCCTTGTAACGGAATCCATAAATCGCACCTATCGGCTGTCCCAACTCGAATCGGCGGACATACTGACCGTTGGTTGTCAACACCCCTTTCTGCATCGGATATTGGTCGGGCACATCAAGAATAGAGTTGATATTACGTGCCAGGTTGATGTTGAAAGAAATATTCCATGCCTTCGAACGATATGGAACCGTATTGATCGAAAGCTCGAATCCCTTGTTCTCCATAGAACCGGAGTTGACATCCGCCTTGGTGAAGCCGGTGGTAGAAGGCAAGGACAGGTTTTGGAAGTATTGATCTTTCGAACGTTTTTGATACACTTCCACATCGATATTCAAACGATTCTTGAAAGCCGCAAAGTTCATACCGAAGTTCACCTGTGTTGTTGTCTGCCATTTCAGATTACTCAATTCAAGATTGGCGGGATAAACACCCGTTTCACCCAAATAGGAGTATTCATAAGAGTCATAAAGACTGATATGCGTATAATTATTATTTGTTTTCGGTGACGAGCCGTTCAGACCATAACTGGCACGAAGACTAAGTTCATTCAACCATTTCTTCCACGGTTTCATAAACGGTTCACCGGAAAGCCTCCACCGCAAGGAAACACTCGGGAACAACCCCCAGCGATTTTCTTTTCCAAACCGGGAGTTACCATCATAACGGGCGGTCGTATTGACAATATAACGGTCGAGCAGACTATATTGAATACTCCCCATCATACCGACAGAACGTTCCTGCTGAAGAGTAGTGGAAGAAGTCAGATAGCTGGCACCAGTCACACGTGAAGGAATAGAAGGATCTTTCAGGTAGGGACTTGCCAGGTTACCTCCCGTCAGGCGGAAGTTAGTCGAACGCTTGTCAGAAGTAGTCAGTGCAAGTAACCCCTGAAAACTATGTTTCTTGCCGAGATCAGGTGTAAATATCACTTTATTCATCGTATAGATCGTGAAGGCCTCGCCATCGCGGTCGTCGGCACGGTTCACCGTTGCTTCATTCCAGGGACGTCCCGTAGCCGTTTGCGGCAAGAAAGCATTCTTCTTATTATTGGATACGTTCAGGCTGAAGTCCGACTGATAGCGCATCCATGCCAGCGGACGCCAAATCAATGAAAGATTGGATACCACATTATTGGATAACGTCTGGAAATAACCATCTTTCGCCATTGCCACAGGATTGTAAACACCTCCCGAAGAACTGCCCGGATTCCATTTTCCCTGCGGAGATTCCTCCGGGGTAAAGAAATTACCAGTCCATAGCCCTATCTCGTTATATTCGTACACACTCATGTTCGGCATACGCGTGAAAGCCATACTCGTGGCATTCTGCCCGGTAGAAAAATAAGAGATATAGTTTTTCCGGTCGTCAGTACGTGTATAAGCCATACTGGCGGAGAATTTAAGCTGCTTCGATATATTGTAATCCACATTCAGACGGGCGTTGATACGGTCTAATCCGGTTCCTATTACCACACTGTTGGCATTATAGTAACCGATAGAAGCACGATACTGCGCCTTGTCTCCACCACCACTGATAGAAGCCGTGTGATCCTGGCTGAATCCCGTACGGGTTACTTCGTCATACCAATTGGTATTAGCTCCATAATTATAAAAATAATAAGGCTGGTTGACATCATAAGCAAATTCAGGATCAGCTGTCGGGTCATAAATCTTTCCACTGTTCATCAATGCTTCTTGTATCAATGTCGTATATTCATCTCCCGAAAGAGTCTCAATACCGTGAGGACGGCTGATTACCGTACCTTTAAATGTATAAGAGATACGTGGTTTGCTCACTGTTCCCCGCTTGGTCGTAATCATCAATACACCGTTGGCGGCTTTCGCACCATAAAGGGCGGTGGCTGCCGCATCTTTCAACACAGTGATTTCCTTAATATCGTCCGGAGCCACATTCAACAACTGGGAATATTCTTCCTCGTCTGCCGTTGCAAAATCAAAATCGTCATCCACAGATACGTCATAGGGAAATCCGTCTACTACAATCAACGGTTGTGAAGAACCTGTCATGGAAGTCGTACCACGGATTCGGATCGACATCCCCGCTCCCGGATCACCCGAACTAGCGGCAATATCCATACCGGCAATACGTCCCTGCAAGGCATCTTCCACACTGGGCGCAGTCATTCCGTCTTCCAGATCGCTCATAGAGATGCGGCTCATGGCTGTTGTCAAATCACGTTCGCTAACATCCATCATACCGTTGTTCACTCGTTTGTTTCCAACGATAGTGGCACCTTCGAGCATCACCGTCTCATCCTGCATAACAATATTAATCGTCATTTTTCCTTTTACAGGGATAGTTGCCTTCTTCATACCTATATACGTAGCCACCAGATTATCTCCGGCACGCGTCTCCACACGCATACTATAATTACCGTCCATATCGGTAACTGCATTTCCTACCACACGTCCATCCTTGTTAACCAGCAATACATTCGCTCCCGGGAGAGGCAACTTGTCAATAGCTGCTGTCACTACACCCCGAATCACCACCTTTGTTTGTTGGGCAGATGAAAGTGCAGGCATACAACACAGTACTGTCAGAAGGATGAACTGATATACATATCTTCTCATTATCATTGTGTTTAATTAGGTAAATATTAGATTCAATTATTCTTTGGGATGTGTTGTAAACCCAATGATGCCATCCACGGCATGTATCACAGACAAGGGGCCTACATAGTTACTCTTACCAGATTCACGTACGACATTGACCGGTGCATATCCCTCCACCTGAAGCCAGTCGTTCTTGGTTATATCCCGGAAACGGAAAGTCAAACTATTGTCTGCCTGTTTGGATACGACCACCGCAGTGGTGACCGACCATAAATCCAGCTCGCTATCCGTCAGTTTGTAGACAGTATTCAATGCAAGGCTTTCATTCTTTCCCGGTTCTATATAAGGCATTCCATCATCCGGCACTACTGTTCCGGTAAGAAAACAAAGTTGTATGAAACGTTCTACCATCGATTTGTCTTCCGATTCAAAAGCATCACTGCCGCTGGGTAAAGCGGGAAGAAGATCCGAACCCACCGCATTTTGTATCGCTTCGTCCGTAGGAATCAGAACTGTATAATTAGTACTTTCTCTGATAAAAGAAGGAGAACTCCCTCCATAGACTCTATCCATATATTGCTTGAATAAACGACAGTCACTATTTTCCTGTGCATACATGGTGATACGGTCGTAAAGTTTAGGAACGGTAAATGCAGCCGTACCACCACTGTTGCGCGGACTGTATTCGATCATTGTTCCGTTTGTAATGCGGAAAACATGACCGTTGATATAGTCAAAATCGACTTCTTCCACCTCTACTTCCGTACCATCAAGGATGTTGCCCAAGCCTTGCAGTTTGTTATCCCTGAAGCGTATCATATCTCCATAGATATTTACCGCATAGCCATATCCGTCGTAAGACAGTTGGGGAAATCCGGCAAAATCATCCAGTTCCGTCAATCCCTTCGTACGTTTAAACACACACGAACGGAGCAACCTTTTCATGCGGTCTTCCGCATCGGCAGAAGCAGTCAGATTTTCATTCAGAAATTTATTATTCACTTCGTCATAAGAGAATCCGTCCGCTTTCAGCAATTCGTCCGAAGGAAGTACCATGATATAATCTACTTCTTTATCTCCCGTCAACTTACTTTTGGTCATCTCCGGTATCCAATCGTTGATAAAAAACTTCTCGTAGGCTATATTTGCCAAGTTACGACAGTCTTTATTCAGCAGGATTTCGGAATAAACAGTGGTGAAGTATTTGCTCTGCACGATTTCTTTCGTATCATACAGTACACCGTTGCTGGCAAAGCTGCTCTTTGTTACACAAGCATCAAAATCCGGCCCGTCTTTTCCTTCACCATTCAGATACTCTTCATTGGAGTTCTGTTCCGAGGCAAAGTGCGAAGGCCATACAATACGCGGCACCATGTGGGCTTTCAGGAAATAGGTCAATGCGGTCAGTGAAAGTTCTGACAAGTCACCCACCTCGGCACGTTCGCACAACATTTCCGCAAACCGTTGCACAGACTCGTTGGAAGGAACAAGCAGGGTATATCCATGTTGTTCCGTCGTACCGCTTTCCGTACCTTTATAATCTTCATTATTTAATAAATAAGGCAAGTTTTGATAAGTCTTGCAATAAACTGCAGAGATATTACGATCCGGATAAAGTTTCTTATAAACTTCGGTTGTATTTTCACCCAACAAGTAAGAGACAAACAGATAGGAACTTCCTACTTTCGTTTCTAAAATCTTGCGGAAGGATTCATGCTCGTCCCTTCTCAACATCTCATCCAGGTTATCCAATGGCAAATTAACTGCATCCACCTCGTGGATAATTCCATTTTCGGCATACATATCTTTATTCAATACGCTTCCGGCAGCAGCATTCAATCCTGAATAGGCGGCATCCGGAAAGAATTTCTCATAATCGGTTGCAGTTAACAGATTACCCGTAAAATAAGAATCGGTGAAAATGGGTAAAAACTTATAAGGAGTAACAACAGCCGTCACATCGGCAGGACTGTCTACCACCCACTGTTCCACTCCGTCGATAGTCTCCTTATAAAGTGCCTTATAATAAGAGGAGCGTTTTTTGATAGAAGTCCCGGTTTCCCAAATACCACTATTCAAGACATCTCCCAGGCGGGCAGTCTCGAAACGGTTGAATACCATCGAATAAGCGACAATTTGTGTCAGTACATCCACGGGAACTTCATCAACAGAAGTATAATTGTGTTCAGAGAGGAATTTGCGGAAAGCATCATCGTTCGGGGCAAATACAGTATAATTACCTGCTCCTTTGAGGATGGAACTATACAACGTCTTATCCGCCGCATGCAAATACATGGAGAAATTACCTTTCCCTGCCAATACATCATAAATAGGTGGCTCCAACCACGAAGGACGTTCATACTGTTCCTCCGTATCGGTACAACCTGCCAGCAATAGCAACATCAACATGACCAGGCCGCAAGTTACCAACCGGCTGAAACGTTTCTTGCATAAACCAAATAACGTGTGTATCATAGTCTTAAAATTAAAATAGAGTTATCAACAAGATTTTATTATACGGCAAAGATAAGACTGCACATCCCTGTCAGGAATGGACATTTGTACTTTTGTATGGACTATCAATGTACCCCATCCTGAAGGGATTCTAACTGCGAATATCTAATAAGGATGGACTTTTTATGTGATCCATGGACATTCTATCACAAGCAGTCAATATACAAGAAATAATCCATGCTTTCGTACAGCACTCCATTCGCCTCTCCAATAAAAGCCGCTAATTTAGTCGAAAAAATTACGTAGACAATATTTCTTAGAAATCTTAATCACCAAAAGTTTATCAAATGAGAATAAACAGCATTCTTACTTCCCTCTTAACCGGTGTACTCCTGACAGCCTGCAATCCCGGCAAACAGACTCATCACACCTATGACTGGGGAAAACTGCCACAGCAAGTGGACTTGAGTTGGGCAGACAGCGTCGGCAGCCGACAGCACCCGGACGGAAGAATTATATCCGCCAACTCTTTCGGCGCAGTAGCCGACAGCACCCGGCTTAGTACGGAAGCTATTCAAAAGGCGATTGACGAATGTTCCGCTGCAGGGGGCGGAACCGTGATACTGGCTCCCGGACACTACCTGGTGGGAGCTCTGTTTATCAAAAGCGGTGTCAACCTGCAACTGGATAAGGGGGTGACCTTACTCGCTTCTACCGATATAAACAACTATCCCGAGTTCCGTTCGCGCATCGCCGGTATTGAAATGATATGGCCGTCGGCCGTTCTTAATGTCATCAAGCAGAAGAATGTAGCTATCAGTGGCGAGGGAATGATTGACTGCCGTGGAAAGAAGTTTTGGGATCAATACTGGAGCATGCGCAGGGAGTACGAAAAGAAAGGTTTGCGCTGGGCTGTGGATTATGATTGCAAGCGTGTACGTGGTATCTTGGTCGAACGGAGCACAGACGTGACTTTAAAGGACTTCACCCTGATGCGTACCGGTTTTTGGGCTTGTCAGATTCTCTACTCCGATTATTGCAGTATCAACGGACTCACCATTAACAATAATATCGGCGGACGCGGACCGAGCACAGATGGAGTGGATATAGATTCCTCTACCAATATATTGATAGAAAACTGTATGATAGACTGCAATGATGATAATATCTGCCTGAAATCGGGCAGAGACACAGACGGGCTGCGCGTCAACCGCCCGACGGAGAATGTAGTCATACGTAACTGTACCACCCGCAAAGGTGCGGGACTTATCACCTGCGGAAGCGAAACTTCCGGCGGCATACGAAATATCCTGGGACACGACCTCACAGCCCAAGGCACCTGGAGTGTATTAAGACTAAAGAGTGCCATGAACCGTGGCGGAATCATAGAAAATATCTATATTACCCGTGTCAAGGCAGACAGTGTACGCAATGTACTGGCCGCTGATCTGAACTGGAATCCGCAATATAGTTACAGTACCCTGCCCGAAGAATATTCGCACAAAGAAATCCCCGAGCACTGGAAAATACTGCTCACTCCGGTAGCGCCCGAAGAAAAGGGGTATCCGAAATTCCGTAACGTCTATCTTTCGCATGTCAAAGCCACCAACGTCAGAGAGTTTATCTCCGCATCGGGATGGAACGATACATTACGTCTGGAGAATTTCTTCCTGTATGCCATCGAAGCACAGGCACAGAAAGCAGGACGAATCCGATATAGCAGAAACTTTAATCTGGCGGAAATTATGTTGGATACCAAGGACAACACCACTATTGCATCCGAGAACAACGATCAATGTAATATCCATCTGAAAAGTATGCCTTCCGGAAATTTATAGAAACTAAAAATAATTTGGTATGAAAAGATATATTTACCGGTTGATGTGCGTATTCGCATTATCATCCACATGGACAGCAAATGCCCAACCCAACTATAACTATTCAAAACTACAAAAGGAGAAACTCGGACGCGGTGTAGTTGCCATCCGTGAAAGTCCCTCGACAGTAGTAGTCTCATGGCGGTATCTTTCTTCAGATCCGATGGAAACGGCTTTCAATGTATATCGTGGCGGTAAGAAGCTGACTGCTCAACCGGTGGTCACGGGTACTTTGTTCCGTGACGAGAATAGCAGTCTGGAAACGGCGGCATACGAAGTACGCCCCGTACTGAAAGGAAAAGAGACGCATCACATTGACGGCAAATACACGCTTCCCGCCAACGCCCCTCTCGGTTACCTGCAAATTCCATTGCAGAAGCCTGCCGACGGTGTGACTCCGGCAGGAGATACCTATACGTACAGTCCGAATGATGCTTCTATTGGTGACGTAGATGGTGACGGTGAATATGAAATCATCCTGAAGTGGGAACCCAACAACGCAAAAGATAATTCTCATGACGGATATACAGGCGAAGTATATTTTGACTGCTACCGGCTGAACGGCGAGCAACTATGGCGCATCAACCTGGGAAAGAACATACGTGCCGGAGCACACTACACCCAATTCATGGTGTATGATCTCAATGGCGACGGCAAAGCGGAAGTAGTGATGCGTACTTCGGACGGAACGGTAGACGGCAAAGGAAAAGTGCTAGGAAATGCCAAAGCCGACTATCGCGAGCCCGGCGTATTTGATAAGAAAAAGAATAAACTTACTCGTCAGGGACGCATACTGGAAGGTAACGAATATCTGACCGTATTCTCCGGACTTACCGGTGAAGCACTTTACACTACTGACTATATCCCTGCCCGTGGAAATCCCAAAGACTGGGGTGATACGCGTGCCAACCGCAGCGACCGTTTTCTCGCCTGCATCGCTTATCTGGACGGTGTTCGTCCCAGCGTAGTGATGTGCCGCGGTTACTACACGCGTATCGTACTGGCTGCCTTCAACTGGGATGGAAAGAAACTGAATAAGCATTGGGTATTCGATACAAACATCCCCGGAAATGAAAAGTATGCCAAACAAGGAAACCATAATCTCCGTGTAGGAGACATAGACGGTGACGGGTGTGATGAAATCATCTACGGTTCGTGCACCATCGACCATAATGGCAAAGGGCTCTACTCTACCGGCCTCGGACATGGCGATGCCATTCAACTGACTCAAATAGACCCTGCCCGCAAAGGTCTGCAAGTATGGGCCTGCCACGAAAACAAACGTGACGGCAGTACTTATCGGGATGCTGCCACCGGAGAAATCATCCTGCAACTCAAGAGTACCCGGGATATAGGCCGTTGTATGGCCGCTGACATCGACCCGACGAATCCGGGAGTGGAATTATGGTCACCGGGAACAGGCGGCATCATCAATTTCAAAGGGGAACTGATTGCTCCGAAGACTAAAAACTTCCCTGTTAACATGGCTGTTTGGTGGGATGGTGATTTATTGCGTGAAGTATTGGATAAAACCCGCATCAGCAAATATGACTGGGAACAGAAATGCTTTATCCCGTTTGTCGAGTTTGAAGGAGTTGCTTCCAATAACAGTACGAAAGCCACCCCCTGCCTGCAAGGAGATATCCTCGGTGATTGGCGCGAAGAAGTCCTTTTCCGCTCCGAAGATAACAACTCCCTGCATTTATATGTATCAACAATTCCAACAGAATATCGTTTCCATACTTTCCTGGAAGATCCGATATACAGAATCAGCATCGCCACCCAAAATGTAGGATATAACCAACCCACCCAACCCGGATTCTATTTCGGCACGGACTTAAAAGGAACTTTCAGAGGATATCAGTTCAAATAATAGTAAACAAAGAAAATTTATTCATGAATTTATTCGTCTGACAGCTGTTTATTTTTCGTCTGACAACTGTTAGACGAAAGAATAACAACTGTCAGACGAAAGTTTAACAGTTGTCAGACGAATAGAATTATGCAGCTCTAGGGATAAATTCTTTAGATGCTAGAAACAAATAGATGCTGATTGGAACTAATTCTGAACGATACGAAAACGGCTCATGTCTCGAAAACATGAGCCGTTCCAGCGTTGTGGTGGGAATTATGGTTTTTCTATGTCTGCTATTCAAATGACGTTTCCTGCTAGATTGCCGGACTTCCGTAAGTGACACCTTCATCTTCCATAATCTTTATCAACTTGTTTTTAATCTCCGGTTTGGGACCATATTGCCCTGTACGTACAAGCACTGTGCATTTCTTCTTTGCCGGAATCGCTTTCAAAGCCTCATCCAAGGTGAAGAAATCACCGCTTCCGTCCGTGGCCACCACATAATCGAAGTGACGGATATATTTCTCCAGTTCGGGAATTTTCTTGCCGACCGCATCAATCGCCATTCCGGCAAATACGCGGGAACCTTTGATATTCAGATGTGTATCATCTTTCTTTCCAGCCCACATATACAGTTCTTTCGATTTCTCCGGCCCCATCTGTTGCACCAGATCATGAGTCATCTTGTTCATATCAATGAAGACCACATTCAGTTCTTCAGCTATCTGTTTAGGAGAAAGAAGATAGTCACCATGCGTATCAGAGAGTGAATCGGTAAAGTTCCCCGCTTCGTCCTGGCAGAACTTGCGGCGGACAATAGAATTGAAAAGAACAGGAATACCGCCTTTCGCACGGGTTTCATTCACAAACTTACGCAGATTATCGTCAAACGTGCCGCCCGGTTCGGTATAGAGTTTCGGATTGTCTTTCTTTTCGTCATTATGTCCGAACTGGATAAATACATAGTCGCCCGGTTTTATCTGATTGACTACACGCGTCCATCTTTTCTCGTCGATAAAACTCTTCGTGCTGCGTCCACTAGCTGCATGATTGGCAACTACCACTTTGTCAGTTGGGAAAAAGCTGCCTAGCATCATTCCCCATCCACGTTCCTTGCTTCGCGGGCTCTTCGCGAGATTTCTATTTGCCATGGTTGAGTCACCAACCATATAAATTGTTACCGGAGAATTGTCTGTAATAGCGGAAGTAAGAAGTATAAGAGCCGCTAGAAAAAGGAGTTTCATTTTCATAATTTTGATTCATTTAAGTGTAACATAGTTCTCATGCGAAATACCTTCAAGACATCCCAGCATGAGAACTAACATTTAATATATATCTTTTGTGGTTTCTAAAATGAGAGTACACAACGAACCCTACGGTTACTGTTGCTTGCTTTTGTAGCACTGGTAGTTGTAAGGGATGTAGCAGTCAAAGACACGGAATGTGCGTAAACCAATCCTTTGCTATTCCGATTATGTTCTGAACTCGACCAGTAATTTTTCGAACTTTCAAATTCATCGGCTGATGATGATGCAGCTTTCAGGCAAGTGTTCAGGGTTCCCAATACTGATTCTCCACTCAAGCTAATTGCAATATTGCTAGATGTCGTCCCGCTATCTCTCAAAGCGGCCAACCCTTTCGCTTCTCCCAAGTTCTCAAAAATATCCCACCATTGGCCTATACTTGGCAAATACCAACCACTGGTACCTACGGGAGCTTTATATGATGTCGTTGCCGCCGTTTTTCCATACTGACTGGCCTGATAAAAAGCTCCGTTCACCTCCTGAAAAGTAGCCTCATTTGCATACGTATCCACCATATACTTCGTTTTCACATATCCGCCTATCTCCTGATACATCCCCTTATAGGTAGATGCATGGTCCGCAAACGGAGAGTTTTCTCCATCGCCTTCCGTAGCAGCCTTTCCCCATTTGGAATCTTTGCCAGCATTGGTCAATGCCATAACGCAACCATGCGTCCATCCTTGTGCCAGTTCATCGGTGCTTATACGCTCCGCATCTGTCTGGAATACAATACCGATACAGCCTTCAGGTACACTGGCTACATCTCCGGGAAGTATAGTTCCGTCACTCATATAATAATCTCCTACCCGAACGTCACGGCTACCCGGCGGTTCCACTCCCTCATCAAGCGTATAGAAAAGATAGTGTTTGGCAGCCGCATCGGATGCAGTAGCCGCTATGTCGAATTTCCGTGTACCTATATAATAAGGATAACTGCCTTTCAGGGAGAAATCCGTATCCGGCTTGATGATATAACGCAGGATTCTTTCATCCGAAGTCTGATAAGGTACCTTTCCTTCTTCCCACAAAAAAGCAGGTGCACCCAAAACCGTAGTAGCCGGATGATATTTCACTTTACCGTCTTTGGTAGTCGCGCATTTGCCCAACGGAACTTCGATCACGATCAATGCCATCTGATGTTCCAAATTGACATTCAATGTAGTTCCTGATACGAGTCCTTCTCCTTTCATCAGGTCGCTTTTCGTATAATCCTCGTAAGTGGCTTGGTTCAGACGAGGTTCGAATGAAGTACAATATGCCTCCAGTTCCTCTTTACTGCTAACCGAAATATAAGGATAGTAAACGATATACTCATCCCCTTGCTTATGTGACAATGGTACTCCTGTCCAATTACCCTCATCATCAAGAGTAAAGCGATAATTTTTAGATACTGTCTCTCCTCCATTTCCGGATGACGGTGTGAGCTGCAAAACACCAATCTCGTCACCGGAAGTAAATTGAGTAGTGTAACCCTCTTCTACCATGCGTGTTTCAACAGTGCCGGTAGATATATAATTGTCCGAAGTGACTTTGAGAGTGAGAGGAAGTCCCCCTTCCGGCAAAGTGGTAAAAGCATCTTCTTCCTTGGAACAGCCTGATAGAGCTGATAGCAGAAAAACAGAAGCTGACAGAATAAATAACTTATATAATTTCATCATATTCTTATTTTTATTTTTTCATATACGGGATGTTTCTCTATGTATCCTTTTAAAAAGCCAAAATACAGCGGATATTGGTCGAAGCATTATCCTTATTATTATCTCCAATGCGTAAAGAATACTTCTTTTTCGAGCCATCGAAAAGAACACGTCGGGCGACACCGCTACTCTTTTCCGAACTTGACCAATAATAAGTATCCGTCTTAAATGAGGTAACAGTCTGTCCACTAGCGTTCATCAATTCATTCATTCGATTTACAGCAACCTGGGAAACCCCATTATTGAGTTCGACAGTGGTTCCTGAACTATTTCTCAAGGCTATCAGTCCATTAGCATCACCTAGATTTTCCAGAATATCCCACCACTGTCCGATAGTAGGCAGATACCAGCCGGAAGTCGTTCCATCGGCAGGCGCAGCATACTGTCCGCTACCATCCGTTCCATAATTTTCCGAGTGGTAGAAAACATCATAAAGTGTACCGTCGGCAGTTGTTACTCCGGCAAGTTTCTGTCCGGCAATGTATACTTTCTTGCCATATCCGTCAATATCGCCATACATATCGAAGTTTGTTGCCAGATTCGGGAAGTAATTAATGCCTTCAGTCATTTCTCCCGTATCTTCATCTATGGTCTTATCACCCCAAGTACACTTTTCGGCAGCATCGGTCAAAGCCATCACGTACCCGTGTGTCCACCCTTTTGCCTTTTCAAGTGCACTGATACGTTTTGATTCTGTCTGAAAAACAATGCCGATACATACTCTCCCGTCTGTAAAGTCAACGGGACTTTGCGCCGGAGTTTCCCACTCTTTCTCACCTGTTGCATGATTCACTTTACGCAAACCACCATCACTTACTGCCCAACCCGTTCCATCTGCTGTACGGTAAAAGAAATCGCCGGGTTTCATATCGTCCGCCGTGTAATAAGTACTGCTGACAACAGTTTGTTCTTTCCCTTCTGCCCAGGCAGGACCGGAAACGGCAAGAGTCACCTCAATCTCATTTCTGTGGGTTATCTCAATATTGTAAACATACAGGTAACCGGCTTGCAGGTTTGCATCATCCTCCGCCGGGATATAATAGGCCTCAACACCATCCACTACTACTTTAATAAACTGTTTGCCTCTCATTTGTTGCGGCACCAGTAAGGCTTGCAGTGTCTGCAAACAGCCTTCTGTTACGCTCTCTTCATCCAGCTTTTGAGGAATAATTGTTGCCTCTCCGGTAGTTTGTGCCACTTCACCCGTAGCCATGTTTATTTCACCGGAAGCTAATGCCATGTTGACAAAGGTTACTTCTGCATTCTTCACTGTTTCGGGATCTTCCACTCCTTCGCCGGCTTTCAGATTCAGTTTCACTTTTGCTGGCAGATGATAAAAATCCAGAGCCGGTTGTTGACCGGAAAAGGTAAAAGTACCTTTGGCTCTCAAGAAGTCGCTGTTCTGAAAACCATCATTTTGGTTCTGATCCTGTTGCACAGGGAACGATGCGGGCAACGCTTCTGTGCCATTGCAAGGAAACCATGCCAATACATCAACCGTTGCCGTCTTGCTTTCCCAATAAAAGGGGGTATCTTCGGTTGTCAAAGCTCCGTATGTATCTGCCTTATACAACTTTATTCCATCACCGACTTGTACGCCCACTTCTTCCGTTCCAGTCCATGTTCCTTCCGAAGTAGTCCGCGTGATCGACTGGTTAAAGACTTGTCCCACAAACTCCATCGGATATTTATTGTCCGGCGAACCGGAAATTTCTTTTTCATCAGATGTGCATGATGTCAGTACACCGCCTGCTGCCATAACAAACAGCCAGGCGAACATCCGTAATTTTCTACTATCTGGTTTCATAATTATCAGACTCATTAACAGGTTGAATTATATATTTATGTTCACATCCTTATCTCCGGGAGTTTCATCCCACCCGTGGATAGCGGAAGAAGAGATGGTAAGCCGTTCACGGTTCACCGTAACGTTATACTCGTACACTTTGCCCGGTGTTAAAGCCAAATCAGCAGATTCTTTCCCCGTCAGGCTTGCTCCTTCATAGACAGTTCCATCCTCCTGAATGAATGAGAGTGCAACACCGCCGGAAACTGTTTCGGGCAGGAGGATAAATGAGTAAGTATTTCCAGCCGGTACAATGGTAGTTCCGGCAATAAATTCAAGTCCGCCCGCTTCTTCCGCATTAATTTCAGCACTACCGGTGATGGTATTAAACGTACCGGTGGGATGCAAAGAGGCAAACCGGATAATACCGTTACTAAAGTCCGCATCTTCCGCAAAGCCACTACCCGGTAGGAAGTTCAGCACTACTTTGCACATCTGATGCCGGAATTTAAAGTCCAGGAGTGGAGCTGCCTCCGAACCTTCTGCAGTAGCATATAAATAATCGAAGTTTTTACTTTCATTCTGATTACTCACATTTACTTCAAACGCACCTCCTGTTTCGTTGAAAGGATGATAAGCAGAAAACTCTACAGTCTTCTTATCTATATAATAAATTATCTCTCCCGCAGGAATGAAGGAAGAGCCTTTGGAGAAGTCATACCGTTTATTCACATATTCAACATTTCCGCTTTTTCCGGTTATGCCGATTGCGTCTCCGGTTTCCCATACGTCATTTGCAACCCGGCTCACCGGCACGTTGTCCGCATTGACAGTTCCCCATACACTGGCGGCCACCGGAAATTGCCCGGCTGCCTCTTCCGCCTCTTGTAAATTGTTACATGCAGCCAACATCACAAATGATACTGCCGTCAAAAGAATTCTGGTTCTCATAGTTCTATATTTTAATGAAGTTCGACATCATCCGGCCCATCCACAAATTCCGGTTCCCATGGTAGGATAGTGCCGGAGCCGTCAATACCTCCGGGAAGTTCAAAACGAGCCTTGAGGGAAAGAGGGGCAATATCGTTTCCGAAATATCTCAGGACATCGGTCAGATCGCCTTTGAATTTGTAATGTCTTCCCAAGGACAAATCCAACTGAAAAGTGAGTTCCTGTTTTTCTTGCGCCATTACACCTAATATACAAATGGTGGCAGAATAAGAACCGGAAGGTTGTTTCTTGAAGACGAGTTCGATGTCTTTTGCTTCGGACAGTTCTTCCGTCGCAAGATTAAATGTAGACGCAATGCCTGACAAAACAGCTTCCAGTTCCGTCGCTTCAAGCTGTGCAGGGTCGCCGCCCTTGGGAGTCAAGGTCAATGTCAGTTTCCTGACACGCTGTTTCATTTTCAGGGAAGTTTTCACAGTCTTGCCGGGTTCAACCACTACCGATTTAATACGGGTATTGGAAAAAAGGTATCCCGGTTGCTGAAGTGTCCCGTTTTCATGGAGCGCCACGGTAGCGGTAAGGTTATTCACAGTCATATTCTCAGGGGTGTTGTAGGCAGCCAGTTCATACGTCCCCGCATCCAGCAAAGAGCTGAAAGTGGCGGTACGGGTATCCATTGCCTGTTCACCGATACCCACAACGGCAAGGGTATAATTGCCGGGGAGTTCCGCTTCTTCCGAATAATCGTCCCAGTTTGCCGCAATTTCCACGCTGCCTTGCCCGGCAGCATCATCAGACTCATTATCTGAGCAAGAAGTTTGGAGCAACGTAACTGCCGGCATGAAAAGCAGGAAAGCATACGCAATCTTCAATTTACGAGTTTTCATAATAGTATTATTTTTATAGTTCAACTTTTACAAAGTACAGAGATACATTCATCAATGTATGGCAAATGTATGCAGAGAATAAGTGCCGGGGAATGGACATCCGTACACAAACCAGCACAGATTATCAAATCCGCTCCGAATAAAAAACAGCACGGACAAATAATCCATGCAAACGTACGAGCGTCCATGTTACGGACACGATACTCTCATCATCTTTGTAAGCGAACGTTAACCAAATGTATTGACCATGAAACATTTACGTTATTTATCCATATTCGGAATGCTCCTTTTTATTGTTGCCTGCGGAGATGAACAAATACAATCGCCGGCAAACGATAATATGGAGAATACCGAAAAAAAGGAAGAACCTGAAAAAGAAATTATAATAGGGAAACGCGGTATGTGGGTGAGTTATGACCCTACTCCCAGGGGAACGTTAAACCACACTTCCGGCTATTCACATGCCTTAGTCAGCTGGCGACTACTCCCCACTGACCCCGATAACCTGGCATTTGATATTTATAAAAGCGAAGATAACGGCCCGGAAGTCAAACTGAACGAAACTCCCGTTACAGACGCTACCTGTTGGGCGGATAAAAGCATTCATGCACAGACGACCCATAGATATCGTGTCACTGTTGCCGGTTCGGAACAAACGCTCTGCGAATATACATTCACTCCCCAAATGGCGGAAACATTTTATCGTGCCATCCGGCTAAACAGTAACCTCCCCGACCCCAGCCTGACCTATGCCGCTAATGATGCACAAGTAGGTGACCTCGACGGTGACGGAGTAATGGAAATCGTACTTAAACGTCAACCTTACGACGGAGCAAACCAGGGCGGGTGGCGAGAGGGCACTACGCTGCTCGAAGCCTACAAACTGGACGGCACTTTCCTTTGGCAGATAGACATGGGTATCAATATACGTTCCGGCTCTCATTATACCTCTTTTATCGTGTATGACTTTGACGGTGACGGAAAATGCGAAATTGCTTTCCGCAGTTCCGAAGGCACTAAATTCGCCAACGGCGAAAAAATAACGGATGCCAGTGGAAACATAAATGATTACAGGCAAAAAGATCCTTCAGGGAAAGGATGGTATTCGGGAAAGTCGCTACACTCTACCTGTGGTTTAATCTTTGACGGGCCGGAATATATATCCATCGTCAACGGACAGGGGATAGAAGTAGGCCGTACCAACAATATTCCACGGGGCGGTGAAGGGAGTAACTATGAGCGTGCCAAATACTGGCATCATTACTGGGGAGACGACTACGGCAACCGCATGGATCGTTTCTTTATCGGAGCCGCTTATTTGGACGGAATCCCGCAAAATGGTGTCAGAAAAGCCAATCCCAGCCTAATCATCACTCGTGGAATCTACAGGAACTGGCAGGTATGGGCACTCGATTTCAATGGCTCTTCCCTGCTTCCCCGCTGGAAGTTCAATACGAACGATAAAGGATATGAGTCTTACAGGGATATGGGTTCACATACATTCAGAGTGGCAGACCTGAACGGTGACGGATATGACGAGATTCTCTACGGATCAGCAGCCATCGCGCGCAACGGCAAAGGACTTTATTGCACGGGAAACGGACACGGAGATGCACTCCATGTAGGGAAATTCATTCCCGACCGACCGGGATTACAAGTGGTGGCCTGTTTCGAAAACCCGAATAAATATATAAATAGCGGATTTGGCTATGGCTGTGCCGTATTCGATGCAGCGACGGGGAAGTTTATAACCGGTCATGCAGGCGGATCAGGCTCCGGAAGTGGCGAAGATGGTGCAGATGAAGAGGATGAAGATAAAGATCCGCCCGGAGATGTAGGAAGATGTCTGGTAGCAGACATTATTCCGGATAGTCCCGGATATGAATACTGGTCGTCCGAGGCCAGCGGCGTGTATAGTTGTCAGACCGGACAGCTGCTTAGTACAACTTTGCCTTCTGCCAAAACCGGTTCCAAAAGCTACAACAACGCCATCTTCTGGACAGGCGACCTGACCCGCCAAATGTTGGATGATGTGATGGTACATAGCTACACGAAATCTGCTCCGTGGGATAAATCGCGGGTAGCCACTTTTACCTATTACGGCAGTGGGGTTTATTCCAACAACTCCACCAAAGCCAATCCCTGTTATTATGGAGATTTCCTGGGTGACTACCGTGAAGAAGTGATATACCGGAGCAAAGACGGAGAGTACATTTATATATTCTCCAGCAATCATCCCACCGGACACCGGTTTGTACATCTGATGAACGACCATACCTATGATATGTCACAGGCAATGCAGAATGTAGGCTACAATCAGCCGACACATCTGGGATATTATATTGGTGCGGACAGTAAATAACACAATTAATCCATATTTTCACACGTATGTCCATTATACATGAAAGAAAAACGCACTATTTTAGCTGCGGAAACGAGAAACAAGAATTTCACTCACACATACTCTAATTTTACCTGAAATGAAAACAACTTTATTGAGCCTTTTATTACTGGCATCAGTTAGTATAGAAGCACAAAATTTACCACAGACTTTTAAATTAGCCGACGCTCCCCGCTACTCGGAAAAAACCGGATATGGATACGACCGTGTAGACACTCCTAAAAAAGGTAGTAATGCACCTTTTTATTTCTCGGTACGTGTGCCCGACGGGAATTACCGCGTCACTGTACGCCTGGGAAGTAAGAATCAGGCAGGAAATACGACTGTCCGTGCAGAATCACGCCGCCTGTTCGTAGAAAATCTGCCGACAAAGAAAGGAGAATTCGTAGAAGAAACATTCATCGTCAATAAACGCAGTCCCCGCATTTCCGCCAAAGAATCCGTAAAGGTAAAGGATCGCGAAAAGAGCAAGTTAGATTGGGACGACAGATTGACAATCGAAATCAACGGAGAGGCACCTGCATGCGAAAGCATCCATGTAGAAGCTGCCGACCCTTCCATTCCCACAATCTTCTTATGCGGAAACAGCACGGTAGTGGATCAGGAAAATGAGCCCTGGGCCAGTTGGGGACAAATGCTTCCCCGTTTTCTCAATGACCAGATTTCCGTAGCCAATCATGCGGAATCCGGTTTATCCGCCAATACATTTATCGGTGGAAACCGGTTGAAAAAGATTATCTCACAAATGAAGAAAGGAGATTATGTATTTGTGGAATTCGGGCATAACGACCAAAAACAGAAAGGGGCCGGCAAAGGAGCTTATTACTCTTTTATGACTTATCTGAAAACATTTATCGACGAAGTGCAGGCGAAAGGTGGAAATCCGGTGCTGGTTACCCCGACACGCCGCCGCAGATTTGACAAGGAAGGCCGTACCGTCAATACACATGGCGAATATCCGGATGCAGTACGATGGATCGCAGCAAAGGAGAATGTACCTTTAATAGATTTGAATAACATGACCGGTACGCTGTATGAAGCATTAGGCGAAAGTGAATCAAAAAAAGCCTTTGTACACTATCCGATGGGAAGTTTCTCCGGACAAAAAAAGGAATTGGCTGATAATACGCACTTTAATCCTTACGGGGCCTATCAGATAGCCAAATGTGTGATTGAAGGGATGAAAAAGGTAACGCCGGAATTGACTAAATACCTGAAAACAGATATTTCTTACGATCCGTCCCAACCGGACAAAGTAGAAACATTCCTTTGGTGTCCGGCACCTTTCTGCGAAATGGAAAAACCCGACGGAAATTAATAATATAACCATAAAAACTAATATCATGCTTTTACGTTCTTTCTTACTAATCATCGTTTTTGTATGTAGTCAGATTGTACGCTGTGACGACTTCGTTTGGTACAATGGAAAACAGGCCATATCGTATGCTATGCCCCAGTCTACCGCCCCAGTTGTAAAAATAGCTTTTGACATGTTCGCCGGGGACATGAAGCAGGTTACAGGCTTTTCGCCAAAACAGAGCTCTGCATCCAAAGCAACTATCCGCATCATACAACTAGATAAAGCAGACAAAAAAGTACAGAAGGAGTTGCGCGAATTAAACATACCGGTCGATAATATCGCAGCTAAAAAAGACGGCTTTTATATTTCAGTAGCGGGTGGCTCTGCAAATAAGCAATTATTCATCGTAGGCAGCGACGGCAGAGGAACTGCTTATGGAATACTGGAACTGTCACGTCTGGCAGGTGTATCGCCCTGGGTATGGTGGAGTGATGTTACTCCCGAAAAGCGGAGCCAACTTACCATTGACGGCAATTACAAGACTTTCCAGAGCCCGTCCGTAGAGTATCGCGGTATTTTCCTGAATGACGAGGACTGGTCCTTGCAACCCTGGAGCTGGATGACTTTCGAGCCTTCCAACATCAAAGGACGCATCGGCCCCCGTACCTATAAAGAAATATTCAAATTACTGCTCCGCCTGCGTGCCAATGCCATTTGGCCGGGTATGCATGGCATTACCACTCCTTTTTATCTTGTACCCGGAGCCAAAGAAGTGGCCGACAGTTGCGGCATCGCCATCGGCACCTCACACTGCGAACCTTTGATGCGCAGCAATGTAGGAGAATGGAGCGTGAAGCGACGGGGAGATTATAATTATATCACTAACCGCGATTCTGTACAGGCTTACTGGATAGAACGATTGAAAGAAGCCGGGAAATACGAGAATATGTATACAATCGGCATGCGGGGAATCCACGACGGACACATGGAAGGGGTAAGCACCATGGAAGAAAAAGTCAACGCCCTGCAACAGGTAATCAATGACCAGCGCAAATTATTGACTAAATATACCAATCCGGACTTAACGAAAGTTCCGCAAGTATTTGTTCCCTACAAAGAGGTATTGCAAATTATGGAGAACGGCTTGGAAGTGCCGGATGACGTGACGCTCATGTGGTGTGACGATAACTACGGATACATGACCCGTCTTAGCGACGAAGAACAGCAGAAACGCAGTGACGGCGGTGGTGTTTACTACCATTTGAGCTACTGGGGACGTCCGCACGATTATATGTGGTTGTGTACTACCCAACCGGGACTTATCTATAATGAAATGAAACAAGCATACGACCATAATGCACGCCGTGTATGGATCGTCAATGTGCATGACCTGAAACCTTCAGCTTACAACCTTGAGCTATTCCTGGATATGGCATGGGATATTCATTCCGTGGCTCCTTCCACCCTGAACGAACATCAGGAGAAATGGCTCTGCCGTGAGTTCGGCGAACAGGCCGGCAAGAAATTATTTCCTGCCATGCATGAGTTCTACCGTTTATGTGGCATCCGCAAACCGGAACACATGGGATGGACACAAGTGGAATTAGACAAGAGAAGGTATCCCAGAGGTCGTTCGCAAGTGATTGATACCGAATTCAGCCTGACTGAATTTGGCGGAGAGCTAGACCGCTATCTGGATTCTTACGAAACGATCAAGAAGACTGTTACGGAAGCAGAAGCCCTGATTGCACCCGAACGTAAAGATGCTTTCTTCTCACATATCAAATATCAGGTATTTGCTTCTGCCGCGATGAGTACCAAAATGCTGGAAGCGCAGCGTGCCCGTTCCTACTCAACAGGGCAGTGTGACGAATCTCTTTGGGGACGTGACAAGGCGATGTTTTCGGCCTGTGCCAGAAGTATGAAAGCCTATCAGGAAATCAAGGAACTGACTGATTACTATAACAATGAAATGGCGAACGGCAAATGGAAACATTCCATGTGTTTCTATCCGCGCGATTTGTATGTGTTCTATCCGCCAACTCTTCCTAGAGGATTGACCGACAAAGAAGTAGATAAATACCTGGCTGAAAGTCCAAAGAAAACATCTTCCCGCAAAATTAAAACGGATAAATGTATCAGTTACAATGCTTGTAATTATACCCAAGCATCGGAAGGAGCTACGCCTATTCAGGCACTTGGACACAGTATGAACGCCGTTGCCCTGCCTAAAGGCGGCTCACTGACATTTGAATTCGACTGTCCGTGGGAAGGAGAAGCATTGTTACGTACTGCCGTCATACCGACTCAACCGAATGACAAAGGAGATATCCGCTTCAGTGTCAGCATAGACGGAGGAAAACCCCAGGTTCTTTCTTTCCGCGAAAAAGGACGTACGGAAACATGGAAACGCAATGTACTGCGTGGGCAAGCCATAAAGGAAACTAAACATTCACTTAAAAAAGGCAAGCACACACTGACTATCACCGCTTTGGATAAACATGTTGTAGTAGACCAATGGATGATCGACTTTAAGCCGAACCGTAAATTTTATGTGTTCCCACAGTAACCTTAAAAAGGTATCAACGCCATGAAATACACGCCGTTATTTATCATCGGATTTATACTTTGCTTATCTGCATGTACGGATAATCAGCTTCTTCCGTCCTCTCCGGATGACGGGGAGAAACCGATGGTAAAAGAAGAAAGGAACTATACTCCAAGAATGTTATGGGCATCTATCAATGGCAGGGCAGACGCTACAAACGACAAGAACAAGATACATAATAAAAAGATTCTTGTCAGTTGGCGCATGCTGCCCACTGACGATACTGAAGTAGCATTCGACCTTTACAGAAAAAGTGGTGACCAGGCTGAAATCAAAGTAAACGAGAACGCTATCACGGTCACCAACTTTCAAGATGTTTCGGCCAACCTTTCGGTAGATAACACATACAGGCTCTGTTACCATTCGAGTACAGTAACGATAGATACCTATACTATCACTGCACAACAGGCTTCCGCCGGACTGCCTTATATATCGATTCCCTTGCAAGGAACGGAAGGCATCGCTCCCGGATTAGTGTACAAAGCCAATGATATAAGCATAGGTGATCTGGATGGCGACGGACAATATGAAATCGTACTGAAACGGCTTATCTCTTCTCCGGATGATGATGAAGACAGCGAGACGGGCGACACGAATGACGGCATACGCCACTCCGTATTACTGGAAGCCTATCGTCTGGACGGCACATTCATGTGGCGGATGGCGATGGGGCCCAATGTGCCGACCGGAAACGGAAGTTCATTCGCAGTATATGACTTCAACGGGGATGGTAAATGCGAAATTGCATTGCGTACTGCTGAAGGTACCATTTTCGGGGATGGACAGGAAATTGGTGATACCGATGGGGATGGAAAAACGGACTATCGGGTAGCAGGCAAGAAATATATACATGGCGGACCCGAATTCTTATCCGTGATAGAAGGCGCTACCGGCAAGGAACTGGCACGAACGAACTACATCGCTCTCGGACAAAGTGAAGACTGGGGAGATAACTATTATAAGCGTTCAAGTAGTTACAGGATCGGAATGGCACGTTGTTCCAACGACGCTACCTCTGTCATTATAGGACGGGGATGTTACGCCAAAATTGTAGTGGAAGCATGGAACTTTAGCGATAACCAACTGTCCCGCGTCTGGCGTTTCGATACTACCGACGGTATTCACAGCGATTATGACGGCCAAGGATATCACAGCATGAGTGTGGGTGATGTGGACAATGACGGATTAGATGAAATAGTATACGGTTCATGCACCATAGACCACAATGGAAAGGGGCTCAACTGTTGCGGACTGGGACATGGCGACGCATTGCATCTCGGAAAATTCGCCCCGTCAAGAAAAGGACTTCAAATATGGTCTTGCTTTGAAAGCGGTACGGTAGGTGCTGCCCTAAGAGATGCCAATACGGGAGATGTTATATGGAAATTTGACAAATCAGGAGATGTAGGACGATGTTTGGTGGCAGACATCGATCCGGATAGTCCCGGCTGCGAAATGTGGTGGTATAAAGGAAATGCTCATTCTTCTTCCGGCGTTGATTTGGGTTATGTTCCAAGTTCGTGCAATATGGCAGTGTGGTTCTCCGGTTCCCTTAACAGGCAATTATTGGATAAAGGTACTGTTAATTCCTACAAAGACGGGAGAGTGTTCACCATATACCGTTATGGAGTTACCACCATCAATGGAACGAAAGCCAACCCATGTTTCTATGGAGATTTTCTGGGTGACTGGCGGGAAGAAATTATTCAACCGACCTCCGACAATACGGAATTACGCATATTCAGCACCTGGTACCCCACGGAATATCAGTTTCCATATCTGATGAGTGACCATATTTATGAAATGAGTGCTCTTAATCAGAATATCGGTTATAATCAGCCAACTCATACCAGTTATTATATCGGTTCCGACCTGATAGAGAATAAAGAAAAAAAATAATATTATATTTGATTATGAAACAAAAGATTATACTGTTTATATTTATCGCGTTCAGCCTATCTGTTATGACAACAGTGCAGGCTTCCGAACGTAAGAAATACAATTTCAACAGTGAATGGCGCCTGCATGTCGGCGATAATGAACAAGCCTCAAAAACCGAATTTGATGACAGTAACTGGAAACAGGTAACCTTGCCGCATGCCTTCAATGAGGATGAAGCATTCAAGCTGCACATAGCACAGTTGACAGATACAGTTGTTTGGTATCGCAAACATTTTCAGGTGAAAGATATAAAAGATAAAAAAGTATTTATCGAATTTGAAGGTATTCGCCAGGGTGGCAGTTTCTATCTAAACGGAGAATATCTGGGTATTCACGAGAATGGTGTCATGGCAGTAGGTTTCGACCTGACTCCTTTTATGAAAGAAGGAAACAACGTGCTCGCCATACGTATTGATAACAACTGGCAATACCGGGAAAAAAATACCAAATCGAAATTTCAATGGAACGATCGTAATTTCAATGCAAACTATGGTGGTATTCCCAAAAATGTCTTTCTGCATGTTACAGACGAAGTGTATCAGACTCTTCCTCTTTACAGTAATCTGAAAACTACCGGTGTATACATCTATGCTACGGATTTCGACATCAAAGGGCGTAAAGCTAAAATTCATGCCGAGTCTGAAATACGGAACGACAGCCGGGAAACACGTAAACTGACCTATCAGGTCACTCTGAAGGATATGGACGGCAAGACTGTGAAAACATTCACCAGTCCGGGAATTACCCTGAATCCCAAAGAGACGAAGGTGATACAGGCAGCAGCCGAAGTAGACAAGTTGAATTTCTGGAGCTGGGGATATGGTTATCTTTATACAGTGACAACAGCTTTGAAAGATGAAAAAGGAGAAATATTCGATGAAGTTATCACACGTACCGGATTCCGTAAGACGCATTTCGGTGAGGGTAAAGTTTGGCTAAACGACCGTGTAATCCAAATGAAAGGTTATGCACAGCGCACCAGCAATGAATGGCCGGCGGTCGGCGTATCTGTTCCTGCCTGGTTGAGTGATTACTCGAATGGATTGATGGTTGAAAGTAACGGAAACTTAGTCCGCTGGATGCACGTCACTCCCTGGAAGCAGGACGTGGAATCTTGCGACCGTGTCGGACTCATTCAAGCGATGCCCGCCGGTGATTCTGAAAAAGATTGCGGAGGTCGTCAATGGGAACAACGGACAGAACTGATGCGCGATGCTATCATTTACAACCGTAATAATCCCAGTATCTTGTTTTATGAATGTGGCAACAAAGCCATCAGACTGGAGCACATGATCGAGATGAAGGCTATACGTGACAAATTCGATCCTTACGGCGGACGTGCCATAGGTTCCCGTGAGATGCTCGATATACGCGAAGCCGAATACGGCGGAGAAATGCTCTATATCAACAAAAGCAAGCATCACCCCATGTGGGCTACGGAATATTGTCGTGACGAGGGTTTACGTAAGTATTGGGATGAGCATAGTTATCCATTCCATAAGGAAGGTGCGGGGCCTCTTCATAAAGGAAAACCAGCCACCAGTTATAATCACAATCAGGATATGTTCGCCATAGAAATGGTAAACCGTTGGTATGATTATTGGAGGGAACGTCCCGGAACCGGGTTAAGGGTTAGTTCGGGGGGAACGAAAATAATCTTCTCCGACAGTAACACGCACTGTCGCGGCGAGGAGAACTACCGCAGAAGTGGTGTTACAGACCCGATGCGTATTGAAAAGGATGCTTTTTTCGCCCATCAGGTAATGTGGAACGGCTGGGTGGATACGGATAAATATCAGACGTATATCATTGGCCACTGGAATTATCCGGAAAAGACTGTAAAACCTGTCTATGTCGTTTCAAACGGGGAAGCAGTAGAATTATTCCTGAACGGAAAGTCACTGGGTAAAGGAAAGCGGGAGTCAAACTTTCTCTTTACTTTCGACAAGATCACTTTCCGTCCCGGTAAACTGGAAGCCGTAAGCTCTGATAAAAATGGTATGGAAGTCAGTCGATACCATATAAGCACAGCCGGAGAAGCAACTCAACTGAAACTGACTGCCATACAAAACCCCGAAGGATTTCATGCCGATGGCGCCGATATGGCATTGTTGCAAATAGAGGTTGTCGACAAAGAGGGCCGACGTTGTCCATTGGATAACCGCACCATAAAATTCTCTCTAACAGGGGAAGCGGAATGGCGTGGCGGTATTGCACAAGGAGAGAACAATTATATATTAAGTAAAGACCTGCCGGTAGAGTGCGGAATCAACCGGGCATTGATACGCAGCACGACGGAAGCAGGCAAAATCATTGTCACTGCCCAAGCAGAGGGACTTCCCGCTACAACACTGACTTTGCAAACCACACCTGTAAAAGTTACGGATGGATGCAGTGACTATCTACCGCAATACAGCTTAAAAGGAAAATTGGATAAAGGAGCAACGCCTCTCACACCTTCTTATATAGATAGTAAACGTGATGTTGCAATCATTGCTGCCAAAGCGGGTTCTAATCAGAGCGAAGCAATAAAGAGCTACGATGACAATGAACTAAGCGAATGGAGTAACGACGGACAGCTGAATACTGCCTGGATCACTTATCAGCTGGAAAAAGAAGCCACCATTGATGATATTTGTATCAAGTTAAACGGTTGGCGTTCGCGTAGTTATCCACTGGAAGTCTATGCAGGAAAAACGAAGATATGGAGCGGCAGTACGGAAAAAAGTCTGGGTTATGTCCATTTGGAAATCGACAAGCCTGTAAAATCGGATAAGATTACAATCCAACTAAAAGGAAGCACCATAGATAATGATGCATTCGGAGAAATTGTTGAAGTTGCAGGGGGAGCCGCCAATGAAATGGAAAAGAAAGCCCAAAGCAACAAAGGGAAAAACGGACTGCGTATCATAGAGGTGGAATTTCTGGAAACAATAAAGAAATAAGAAAACATTGCTCAAGCAAGTAACGATAACGCTATATGATAAAAATAAGACAACTACTCTCACTTGCATTTCTTCTGTGTTTCAGCAGTATAGGCGCACAGAATACGGAGACTCTGTACCTGTCCGGTACCGGATTGGGGAAGACCGTCACTTGGGACTTCTATTGTTCCGGTGGTATGAACAGCGGCAAATGGAGTAAGATAGAAGTACCCTCACAGTGGGAATTGCAAGGTTTCGGGGAATATACATTCGGCCGTTTCTATCTGGTAAAGGAAGCCAAGCCGAGTGATGAAACGGGATTATACCGTTACAAGTTCAAAGTTCCCGCGGATTGGAAAGACAAACAGGTCCGCATTGTATTCGAAGGGGTAATGACAGATACGGAAGTAAAGATAAACAACAAACTTGCAGGAGAGATTCATCAAGGCGGTTTTATCTGCTTCAATTATGACATTACTGACAAACTTAAATTCGGTAAAAGTAATGAACTGGAAGTGAAGGTATGGAAAGAGTCTGCCAATAAATCGGTGAATGCGGCGGAACGCCGGGCCGATTGGTGGCTGTTCGGTGGTATTTACCGTCCGGTTTATCTGAAAGCTATGCCCAAGACGCACATCGAACGCATTGCCGTAAATGCAACAGCCGATGGTAAGTTGTCAACAGAAGTTTATATGAATAATTTGCCAGAGGGATATTCCCTGGCTACTTCACTGACTCCGGTAGGAGAAAGCAGAGCCATCGGAAAACAAACAAATACGTTGGGAACTGGGAATGTACAAACCATTTCGACTGACTGGAAAGGTATCCGTACCTGGGATTGCGAACACCCCAATCTCTATACGCTCCGGTTGGAACTGCTCGACAGCCAGAAGCAAATTGTACATGTACACGAAGAACGAATCGGATTCCGCACCATTGAGTTCCGCCCTAAAGACGGGATTTATGTCAATGGGACGAAAGTGATAATGAAAGGTATCAACCGCCATAGTTTCCATCCCGACGGAGGACGTACTACCAATAAAGAGATCAGCCTGCAAGATGCACTGCTTATCAAGGAAATGAATATGAATGCAGTCCGTTCTCACTATCCGCCCGACAAACATTTTCTGGATGTATGTGATTCACTGGGACTTTTCTATCTGGAAGAGTTTCCCGGTTGGCATGGAAGATATGATGAGAAAGTGGGAGAGAAATTACTAAAAGAGATGATGGCCCATGACGTGAACCACCCCTGTATCTTCTTATGGAGTAACGGCAATGAAGGCGGATGGAATAAGAAACTGGATGCCCGTTTTGCTGATTATGATCCGCAAAAGCGCCATGTGATTCATCCGTGGGCAGATTTCAACCAACTGGATACGCATCATTACCCAGCCTATCAGACCGGAACCGGACGCCTTGCCAACGGATACAATGTCTTTATGCCGACAGAGTTTCTACACGGACAATATGATAAAGGACTGGGCGCAGGATTGGAAGATTATTGGAACAATTACACTTCCAATCCGTTATTTGCCGGCGGCTTCTTATGGACTTTTATTGATGAAGCCGTTTCACGCAGTGATAAAGGTGGTATCCTCGATTCTGACGGACCGAATGGCCCGGACGGTATTGTCGGTCCCAGGCGGGAAAAGGAAGGTAGCTTTTATACAGTTCGTGAAGTATGGGCACCTATCCAATTCAAAAATCTATTTATCACTCCCTCTTTCAACGGAGAATTTATGGTGAGTAATACTTATTTATTCACTAATCTAAAGGAGTGTAGTATGAAGTATCGCCTTTACGCTACTCCCTCCCCATTAAAAGGTGGTGAGCGCTCGCTATTGAATGAAGGGACAGTCAGCCTGCCGGCTATTGATCCGGGGGAAACAGGTAAAGCACGTATGCAGTTACCGGAAAACTTTTTCCTGGGTGATGTACTGGAACTGGAGGCTTATGACAGAAACGGGAAAGTGATTTGCAACTGGACGTGGCCGGTGAAGTATGCAAAAGAGTACTTTGAAACTCAACACATACAAACAACCTCTACAAAACCGGCAGAGATAAGAAAAGGAAACGAAAGTATTACTCTTTCTGCAAACGGCATTTCGGCAACATTTAACAGCAAGGGCGGAGCATTGGTAGAGATAAAAAGCAATAAGCAAATTGTTCCTCTGAACAATGGCCCTCTACCCGTAGGAATAAAAGCCGACTTCAAAAAGGGGGAGGTACGCATGGACGGCAACGATGCCCTTTTCGTCGTAAGATATACGGGAGCCATTGATTCTATCGTTTGGCGTATGACGGCAGATGGCTTGCTGGGAATGGATGCTATTCTGCTGAACCGCGGTAATGGTGGCGGATATAAAGGTGAATTCTTTGATAAAAACATCTATTACCTGGGACTTAGTTTTTCTTTCCCGGAAAAAGAAGTAAAAGGGATGCGATGGATGGGACGTGGTCCGTATCGCGTCTGGAAGAACCGGATCAAAGGGGCAAATTATAATATTTGGGAGAAAGAATACAATAATACCGTTACCGGAGAGAGTTTCGAGAAACTGATATATCCCGAGTTCAAAGGATATCATGGCAACCTATACTGGGCAACCATGGAGTCGGACAAAGTACCGTTCACTGTTTATTCGGAAACGGATGGTTTGTACTTCCGTGTATTTACCCCGGAAGAACCGGTGCATCGCAGGGATGGAGAAAACAGTATGCATAGTTTCCCGGAAGGCGACCTTTCCTTCCTTTATGATATTCCTGCCATACGTTCTTTCAAATCAATACCGGAACAGGGACCCAAAAGCCAGCCTAGTACCATCCGTATCAAATCGGGAGACGAGGGATTGCGCATGAAACTTTGGTTTGACTTCCGTCGCTGATATGTTTGAACTCATGAATCAACAACAATATAAATTTTAATTAATAACAGAAATAGCCATGAAAAAAGTACTATTAACGCTGGCATTAGTTGCTACAGCTTCATTAAGTAATGCTCAAGTATTGAGAAACAATTTTCTCAACGGATGTAAAGAGGGGGAACCGATCGAAAAAGCAGCATACACTGCAAAGAAAGCCCCTCTTAACAAAGATGTATGGAGTGCTGTATTCAGTGAGAAAGAGCCTTTTATAGGTGAAAGCCCTGTTGCAGGCAAAGAACTGTCTTACAAAGGATATAATGAAGAAGGCCTGTCGGTTACCTTTGGCGGACTGCCGGAAGAAGCAACGTTCCGTCCCAGCATTTACGGATTAGAATCCGGAAGAACATATTCTACCGGAACATATTACCTGTCATTCCTGGTAAACTTCTCCAAATTCAAGGCAAAAGGTTATATGGATTTTATTTCCACAAGTGCCAATCATGCTACGGGAACAAGCCGGGGATTCGTCTTCGCCTCTAACCAGGGAAGCAAACTCAAATTCGGAGTAGGCATACAGAAACAACGTGGATCTGCAACCAAGACTTATGATTTGAATACGACCCACCTGATTGTATTAAAAATCGATTTTACAAAAAATCAGGCTTCCCTGTTTATTGATCCGGAATTGAAGGATCAGGAACCTACACCGGATGCGGTAGCCACTGAAGAAGGAGTTTTGAAAGCCGGCATCAAAGGAATAATGCTTAAAAATCGCAATAATTACGCAGGAAATATAGGTAACTTCCGTTTTACAGATAGTTGGGCAGGAATTATTGGAAAATAACCATAGTCTACTTATTGATAATAAAAAAAGGTGTCTTTTAAAGGACACCTTTTTTTATTTCTTTCAACTATCTATCTTATTCAACAGCTGCAGATAATTCAGCACCAGCTTTAAATTTAGCTACTTTCTTAGCAGGAATAGTAATAGTTGCCTTTGTAGAAGGGTTAATACCAGTTCTTTCAGCTCTTTCGCTTACTGAGAAAGTACCAAAACCTACGAGAGATACTTTGTCACCAGCTTTCATAGCATTAGTAACTGAAGTGATGAAAGCATCAAGTGCTTTTTTTGCATCGGCTTTGCTCATTTGAGCTTCAGCAGCCATTGCACTAATAAGATCAGACTTATTCATAATACGTAAAATGATTAATTAATATATATGTTACACAAAAGATTATCCCACAATGGATTGATTCCACAAATATAGCCGAACAAAACAACATATCAAATAAAAACATAAAAAAAACGCAGCAAATTATTGAAAAAGAGCTAATAGGAAGCGTTTTTCATGCTTTAAAACAGAATTTATTCGTACTTTTGCGTCTATTATCTAAATATTCAGAAATTAAAATGATGCCAACTGTAACTAAAAACCTGATAATTATCAATGTACTAGTATTTTTCGGGACAATCGTAGCCCAACGTTACGGCCTGGATTTAACGAATTATCTGGGATTACATTTTTTCCTTGCAAGTGACTTTAATCCGGCACAGCTAATCACTTATATGTTCATGCACGGCGGATTCAGCCACATTTTCTTTAATATGTTTGCCGTTTTTATGTTCGGACCGATTCTCGAACAAACCTGGGGACCCAAACGTTTCCTCTTCTACTATATTCTATGCGGTATCGGTGCGGGACTTATTCAAGAAGGGGTACAGTATATTCAGTATGTAACGGAACTTAGCCACTACGCACAAGTGAATATAGGTACAGGTGTTATCCCAATGGAAGAGTATCTGAACATGATGACCACCGTAGGTGCTTCGGGAGCCGTTTACGCCATATTGCTGGCATTCGGCA
This sequence comes from Bacteroides sp. M10, assembly GCF_014334015.1. Classification (GTDB taxonomy): domain Bacteria; phylum Bacteroidota; class Bacteroidia; order Bacteroidales; family Bacteroidaceae; genus Bacteroides; species Bacteroides intestinigallinarum. Next base: position 1,018,185 of record NZ_CP060488.1, read on the forward strand.
TGTTATTTCCCAATAACCGGTTGTTTATCTTCCCGCTGCCATTTCCTATCAAAGCGAAGTTCTTCGTTATAGGATACGCCGCGATTGAATTATGGTCAGGACTTGCCAATAGCGCCGGAGACAATGTCGCTCACTTTGCACATTTGGGAGGAATGCTGTTCGGATTGATCCTGATTTTGTACTGGAGAAAAAAAAGCAATAACAATGGGACATATTATAGCTGATTTAAAGGAGACATTCAGAAGAGGAAATATTTTTATCCAACTGATTTATATCAACGTAGGCATCTTTGTGATTGGCATGTTGATTAACGTTTTCTTGCGACTGTTTGAAGTAAGCACCCCCGATATATTCGGTATATTTGCCCTGCCGGCATCCTTTATCGGATTTATTCATCAGCCGTGGTCGTTATTTACTTATATGTTTATGCATGCCGGCATCCTGCATATTCTATTCAATATGCTTTGGCTGTATTGGTTCGGAAGTTTGTTTCTTTACTTTTTCTCGGCAAAACATTTAAGAGGTTTGTATGTACTGGGAGGTATTTGTGGAGGTTTGCTGTATATGGTTGCCTACAATGTATTTCCTTTGTTCAGCTCGCAAGTAGCGGGAGCAACATTAGTAGGAGCATCAGCCTCCGTGTTAGCCATCGTAGCTGCCACGGCTTATCGTGAGCCTAATTACAGGGTACAACTTTTTCTTTTCGGTGCCATCCGTCTCAAATACCTGGCACTGATCGTCATCGGAATTGATGTATTGTCCATTACCTCAAGCAATGCCGGAGGACATATCGCCCATTTAGGCGGTGCCCTTGCAGGACTCTGGTTTGCTGCCAGCCTAAGCAAAGGAACTGATTTAACTTCCTGGATCAACCGGATTCTGGATGGTTTCATCTCCCTGTTTCAGAAGAAAACATGGAAACGGAAACCGAAAATGAAAGTACACTACGGCAACAGTGCTACCGGTCGTGAGAGGGATTATGATTACAACGCTCAAAAGAAAGCACAGTCTGATGAAGTAGACCGTATTCTGGAAAAACTAAAAAAATCCGGCTACGACAGTCTGACAACAGAAGAAAAGAAAAGCTTGTTCGACGCAAGCAAAAGATAAAAGAATGGAACATATTGGCAAATTTGTCACATATCTGATACTTGCTGTCAACGCTCTCTTTGTGGGAACGTTGATACTAAGTGCTTATAGCCCTTACCTTAACCCGAAAATAAATCCACTTGCTTCCAGTCTGGGGCTTGCATTTCCGATCTTCCTGACTATTAATCTAATTTTTATCGGTTTCTGGGCATTCGTCAATTACCGCTATGCCCTTTTGCCCGCCATTGGCCTTCTCATTTGTATTCCGCAGATACGGACTTATATCCCTTTCAACTCCACCACTAAAACTATTCCGGAAGGGAGCATCAAAATTCTGTCGTACAATGTAATGAGTTTCAGCAATCTGGAAAAGAAAGACGGTAAAAACCCTATATTGTCTTATCTTGCAAATAGCAATGCCGATATCATTTGTCTGCAAGAATACAACACTGCCACCAACAAAAAGTATCTGACAGAACAGGATGTAAAAAAAGCATTGAAGGCCTATCCTTACCAATCCATCCACCAGCAAGGAAAAGGAGATGTTCAGCTTGCCTGTTTCTCCAAATTCCCTATACTTTCGATACATCCTATCGAATATAAAAGTAATTATAACGGTTCCATGAGATATGTACTGAATGTGAATAATGACACTCTTACATTAATCAACAATCATCTGGAATCTAACAAACTCACCAAAGAAGACAGAGGGATTTATGAAGATATGATTAAAGACCCGAATGCCAAGAAAGTAAAAACCGGACTCAGACAGTTAATAAGAAAACTAGCGGAAGCATCGGCCATTCGGGCTTCACAAGCAGATTCCGTGGCGAGAGTCATTACCGAAAGCAAATACCCGACAACCATCGTATGCGGTGATTTCAACGATGGTTCCATTTCGTACACACACCGCATCCTGACTCAAGAACTGGACGATGCATTCACACAATCCGGCAAAGGATTGGGTATTTCCTACAATCTGAACAAATTCTATTTCCGCATAGATAATATATTGATTAGCCCCAACCTGAAGGCCTACAACTGCACTGTAGACCGGTCTATCAAGGCATCAGACCATTACCCGATCTGGTGCTATATCAGTAAACGATAAGAACTGAAAACTCTAATAAAAAACACTTATGATGATTAAAAAGACACTAACCATTTTAGCAGTAAGTTGTATGATGTACTCCTGTGCTACGAAAACAGAAAGCAATCCTTTCTTTACAGAGTTTCAAACCGAGTATGGTGTTCCTTCTTTCGACAAGATTAAATTAGAGCACTATGAACCTGCCTTTCTAAAAGGTATAGAAGAACAGAATCAAAATATCGAAGCCATTATCGAAAGTCCGGAAATTCCGACATTCGATAATACGATTGTAGCTTTGGATAACAGTGCACCCATCTTAGACCGGGTAAGCACCATTTTCTTCAATATGACAGATGCGGAAACCACTGATTCGCTGACCGCACTTTCCATCAAACTGGCACCGGTTCTTTCGGAACATAATGACAATATCTCCCTGAATGGAAAACTATTCAAACGGGTGAACGATGTCTACCAAAAGAAAGATTCATTAAACCTGACATCGGAACAAGAACGTCTGCTGGACAAGACTTATAAAAGATTTATCCGCTCCGGAGCAAATCTTGGCGAAAAGGATCAAACCCGCCTCCGCGAAATCAACAAGGAGCTTTCTACACTTGGCATCACTTTCAGCAACAATGTGTTGAATGAGAATAATGCCTTCCAACTTTTCGTTGACAAGGAAGAAGATCTGGCAGGATTGCCTGAATGGTTCCGCCAAAGTGCAACCGAAGAAGCGAAAGCAGCCGGACAACCGGGAAAATGGTTGTTCACCCTGCACAACGCCAGCCGTCTGCCTTTCCTGCAATATTCTGAAAATCGCCCGCTTCGGGAGCAAATATACAAAGCTTATATCAACCGCGGCAACAACAACGACGGAAACGACAACAAGGAAAACATCCGCAAGATCGTTTCTCTCCGCCTGGAAAAAGCGAACTTATTAGGTTTCGACAGTTATGCAAACTTTGTCCTGGATGAAACCATGGCAAAGAACGCCAACAACGTAATGAGCCTTTTGAACAATCTATGGAGCTATGCACTCCCCAAAGCGAAAGCAGAAGCTGGCGAACTCCAGAAGTTAATGGACAAGGAAGGAAAAGGAGAAAAGCTGGAAGCATGGGACTGGTGGTATTACACCGAAAAACTACGGAAAGAGAAATACAATCTGTCTGAAGAGGATACCAAACCTTACTTCAAACTGGAAAATGTACGCGATGGTGCTTTCGCCGTAGCCAACAAATTATATGGCATCACCCTAAGCAAACTGGAAGGCATACCAACTTATCACCCCGATGTAGAAGTCTTTGAAGTGAAAGATGCAGACGGTTCCCAGCTCGGTATCTTCTATGTAGACTATTTCCCGCGTCCCGGAAAAAGCGGCGGTGCATGGATGAGCAACTATCGTGAGCAACACGGAACAACCCGTCCGTTGGTATGCAACGTTTGCAGCTTTACCAAGCCGGTAGGCGACACCCCTTCTTTATTGACCATGGATGAAGTGGAAACCCTGTTTCACGAATTTGGTCACGCTCTGCACGGACTGCTGACAAAATGCGAATACAAAGGAACATCGGGAACCAACGTGGTACGCGATTTTGTAGAACTTCCTTCTCAAATCAACGAACACTGGGCGACTGAACCCGAAGTGCTGAAAATGTATGCCAAACATTATCAGACAGGAGAAGTGATACCCGACGAAATCATCGAAAAGATACTGCAACAGAAAACTTTCAACCAGGGCTTCATGACCACTGAATTACTGGCTGCCGCCATCCTCGACATGAACCTGCACACGATGACAGATGTAAAGAATCTGGATATGCTTGCATTCGAAAAAGAAGCGATGGACAAGCTTAATTTGATTCCCGAAATAGCACCGCGTTATCGCGTGACTTACTTCAATCATATCATTGGCGGATACGCAGCCGGATACTATAGTTACCTATGGGCCAACGTATTGGACAATGATGCTTTCGAAGCTTTCAAAGAACATGGTATTTTTGATAAAAACACCGCCGACCTGTTCCGCCATAACGTATTGGAGAAGGGAGACAGCGAAGACCCGATGGTGCTTTATAAGAATTTCCGTGGAGCGGAACCAAGCCTGGAACCACTACTGAAAAACAGAGGAATGAAATAATTCAGCAAAAAAGCCCTTAAACATCAAATATTTGAGGGCTTATTACACATGAATGTGAAAAAAAAACTATATTTGCAGCCTTGTATGCGGCAAAAAGAACTTGTGTACGACAGAATTTAACTGAAAATTAAATTAAAAAAGTAATCATCATAAATTAAAAGTAAAATGCAAAACAAAGGATTTGTAAAGGTTTTTGCGGTATTACTCACACTGGTATGTGTGTTCTATCTCTCCTTCTCCTTCGTAACACGCCATTATACCAACAAGGCGAAAGAAATTGCGAACGGCGACCCGAAAGTGGAACAAGACTACCTCGACTCTCTCTCCAATGAGAAAGTGTGGTTGGGTAACTGGACGCTGAAACAATGTCGTGAGATGGAGATTAGTTTAGGTTTGGACCTAAAGGGTGGTATGAACGTTATCCTTGAAGTTTCTGTACCTGATGTTATCAAAGCACTGGCTGACAACAAGCCGGATGAAGCTTTCAACAATGCATTGGCAGAAGCTGCAAAACAGGCTATCAACAGCCAGGACGATATCATCACCCTGTTTGTTAGAGAATACCACAAAGCTGCTCCTAACGCAAAACTTTCCGAACTCTTCGCAACACAACAGTTGAAAGACAAAGTTAACCAGAAATCATCGGATGCAGAAGTTGAAAAAGTATTGAGAACAGAAGTTAAGGCTGCTGTTGAAAACTCATATAACGTACTTCGTACCCGTATCGACCGTTTCGGTGTTGTTCAGCCGAATATCCAGAGTCTGGAAGACAAAATGGGTCGTATCATGGTGGAATTGCCGGGTATCAAAGAGCCGGAACGTGTGAGAAAACTTCTCCAAGGTTCTGCTAACCTGGAATTCTGGGAAACTTATACAGCTAAAGAAGTTCTTCCTGCCATGCAATCTGCAGATGCTAAATTACGCGCTGTGCTGGCACAAGAGACAGATGTAGACTCCGTCGCTGTAGATTCTACCAAAGAAGCTCAACTTGCAGAGGCTACTCCTGCTAAGAAAAACATTAGCGCTGCCGACAGTCTTGCTGCTGCCTTGAAAGGAGACGCTACTGCTGCTGAAGATAAGTCTACAGCCAACCTGGCAGAAATTAAAAAGCAATACCCTCTGTTGGCTATCCTGCAGTTGAACTCTAGCGGTCAAGGTCCTGTGGTCGGTTACGCTAACTACAAAGACACTGCTGATATCAACAAATATCTGGCTATGCCGGAAGTTAAAGCAGAACTCCCGAAAGACCTTCGTTTGAAATGGGGTGTTTCTCCTTCTGAATTTGACAAGAAAGGACAGACTTTCGAATTATATGCTATCAAGTCTACCGAACGTAACGGTAAAGCTCCGTTGGAAGGTGATGTAGTAACAGACGCGAAAGATGAATTCGACCAATACAGCAAACCGGCTGTCAGCATGACTATGAACTCTGACGGTGCACGTCGTTGGGCACAGTTGACTAAACAGAACATCGGTCGCTCTATCGCTATCGTTCTTGATAACTATGTATATTCTGCACCAAACGTAAACTCTGAAATCACAGGTGGACGTTCACAGATTACAGGTCATTTCACTCCTGAACAGGCAAAGGACTTAGCAAACGTATTGAAATCAGGTAAGATGCCGGCTCCGGCTCACATCGTACAGGAAGATATCGTTGGTCCGTCATTGGGTCAGGAATCTATCAATGCAGGTGTATTCTCATTCGTTGTGGCCCTGGTTCTGTTGATGATCTATATGTGTATGATGTACGGCTTCATACCGGGTATGATTGCCAATGGTGCATTGTTCCTGAACTTCTTCTTCGTATTAGGTGTCCTCTCCTCCTTCCAGGCTGCATTGACAATGTCCGGTATTGCCGGTATGGTGTTGTCACTAGGTATGGCAGTGGATGCAAACGTACTTATCTACGAGCGCACCAAAGAAGAACTTCGTGCCGGTAAAGGTGTGAAGAAAGCACTTGCTGACGGTTATTCCAACGCATTCTCCGCTATCTTCGACTCGAACTTGACATCCATCATCACAGGTATCATTCTGTTTAACTTCGGTACCGGTCCGATCCGTGGTTTTGCTACGACATTGATTATCGGTATTCTAGTATCCTTCTTCACCGCTGTGTTCATGACCCGTATAGTTTACGAACACTTCATGAACAAGGACAAACTGTTGAACCTTACATTCACAACCCCTGTTTCAAGAAACTTGATGACCAACACACGTTTTGATTTTATGGGAACAAACAAAAAATCCCTTATCATCACTGTAGCCATCATCCTCGTTTGTATCGGTTCATTTGCCATGCGCGGTTTAAGCCAGAGTATCGACTTCACCGGTGGACGTAACTTCAAAGTACAATTCGAGAATCCGGTAGAACCCGAACAGATTCGTGAATTGATCTCCAGTAAGTTCGGTGATGCGAACGTAAGCGTTATCGCTATCGGTACAGATAAGAAAACTGTACGTATCAGCACCAACTACCGTATTGAAGATGCAGGAAACGATGTTGACTCTCAAATCGAAGCATATTTATATGAGACTTTGAAACCTGTGCTGACTCAAAACATCACTCTAGCTACCTTTATCGACCGTGATAATCACACTGGTGGTAGTATTGTAAGTTCTCAAAAAGTGGGTCCAAGTATCGCAGACGATATCAAGACAGGTGCTATTTATTCTGTAGTATTGGCATTGATTGCTATCGGTCTGTATATCTTAATCCGTTTCCGCAACATCGCATATAGTATTGGCTCTATCGTAGCTCTATCGTGCGATACCATCATGATTATCGGTGCTTACTCATTGTTATGGGGCATCGTTCCATTCTCACTGGAAATCGATCAAACATTCATTGGGGCTATCCTGACAGCTATCGGTTACTCTATCAATGACAAGGTGGTAATCTTCGACCGTGTGCGTGAGTTCTTCGGCCTGTATCCGAAACGTGACAAACGTCAGTTGTTCAACGATTCATTGAACACTACACTTGCACGTACTATCAATACATCATTAAGTACATTGATCGTATTGCTGTGTATCTTCATCCTTGGCGGTGATTCAATCCGCAGCTTTGCATTCGCAATGATCTTGGGTGTTGTTATCGGTACATTGTCATCACTGTTCATTGCATCTCCGATTGCATACAACATGATGAAGAACAAAAAAGTTGTACCAGTAACTACGGAAGAATAATAAATTCCAGAAATAGAAAAAGCCTCTTCCGAACAATTCGGTAGAGGCTTTTTCTATTGATTATTAAAACAAATAGAAGCTATAAGACGTTCATCTTAAAAGAAGCCATTGTTAAACTTAAAACCAGATACAGCATGAAAGCAAAACAAAACAACTTCTCACAGATTCTCCGTAGTAGCCCCGAGGGGAATCGAACCCCTATCTAAAGTTTAGGAAACTTCTATTCTATCCGTTGAACTACAAGGCCGCTTCAAATTTGCTTGCAAAGATAACGGTTTCTGTCGATTTAACAAGAATAAAAATACAGGTTCCTTTCAGATATTTCAAATAATTGGCGTCAATAGGACAATAAAGTTCGATTTATTTTGATAATTCGATTAACTTTCCGACCTTTGCGCTCACAAATTGAAAGTAAAATCAGTTTTTAAATTAAATATAGTAATTAAAGTTATGGCAGACGAAATGATGGTTAAAGAATTGGAGGAAGTAGTAGTACGTTTCTCCGGCGACTCCGGCGACGGTATGCAGCTGGCCGGCAACATCTTCTCGAACGTGTCGGCTACGGTAGGAAATGACATCTGTACATTCCCCGACTATCCGGCAGACATCCGCGCCCCGCAAGGTTCACTGACCGGTGTTTCCGGTTTTCAGGTCCACATCGGTGCCGGACAGGTTTACACTCCCGGAGACCGTTGCCACGTATTAGTGGCTATGAATCCTTCCGCACTGAAAACACAAATCAAATTCTGTAAACCGCAAGGACTTATCATTACCGACTCCGACTCATTCGAAGCCAGAGATTTGGAAAAGGCACAATTCAAGACTGACAATCCTTTTGAGGAATTAGGCGTAAAACAGGAAGTACTTGAAGTTCCCATCTCTTCCATGTGTAAAGAGAGCCTGAAAGATTCCGGACTAGACAATAAATCAGCACTCCGTTGTAAGAACATGTTCGCACTCGGACTGGTTTGCTGGTTGTTCAACCGCAACCTTGCCGCTGCTGAAAAAATGTTGCGTGAGAAATTCGCCAAGAAACCCGAAATTGCAGAAGCTAATATTAAGGTATTGAACGATGGTTTCAACTATGGTGCCAACACACATGCTTCTGTCTCTACTTATAAAATTGAAAGCAAAGCTCCGAAATCAAAAGGACTTTATACAGATATCAACGGAAATAAAGCAACTGCTTATGGCTTGATTGCTGCTGCCGAGAAAGCAGGTCTGGAACTCTACCTGGGTTCTTATCCTATCACTCCGGCCACTGATATTCTGCACGAATTAGCTAAACATAAATCACTGGGAGTAAAAACTGTACAGTGCGAAGATGAAATCGCAGGTTGTGCTTCTGCCGTTGGTGCCGCTTTTGCCGGTGCTTTGGCTGTAACGACTACTTCCGGCCCCGGTGTTTGTTTGAAGAGTGAGGCTATGAACCTTGCTGTAATTGGCGAACTTCCATTGGTGATTGTGAATGTGCAACGTGGCGGTCCGTCAACAGGTTTGCCTACTAAATCAGAACAGACAGACTTATTGCAGGCTCTTTACGGACGTAATGGTGAAAGCCCGATGCCGGTGATTGCCGCAACTTCACCGACGAACTGTTTTGATGCCGCATACATGGCATGTAAGATTGCTCTGGAACACATGACTCCAGTTGTATTGTTGACAGATGCTTTCGTAGCTAACGGCTCGGCAGCCTGGAAACTTCCTAACTTAAACGAATATCCTGCCATCAATCCTCCATACGTGACTCCGGACATGGCTGGTAACTGGACTCCCTACCAACGTAATGAAGAAACCGGCGCACGTTACTGGGCGATTCCGGGAACTGAAGGATTCATGCACCGCATCGGTGGTCTTGAAAAGAGCAATGAAACAGGTGCGATCTCTACCGAACCAGAAAACCATAATAAGATGGTTCATCTCCGCCAGGCTAAAGTGGATAAGATTGCAGACTACATCCCCGAACTCGAAGTATTGGGTGATGAAGATGCAGATTTACTGATTGTTGGTTGGGGCGGTACGTATGGTCATCTCCGTCTGGCTATGGACTTTATGCGCGATCATGGAAAGAAAGTGGCTTTCGCACACTTCCAGTACATCAACCCGCTGCCAAAGAACACAGCCGATGTATTGCGTAAATACAAGAAGATCGTAGTAGCTGAACAGAATTTGGGACAATTCGCAGGTTATTTACGGATGAAGATACCCGGATTGAACATCAGCCAGTTCAACCAAGTGAAAGGACAACCTTTCGTTACGAGAGAATTGATAGATGCATTCACTAAATTATTGGAGGAATAAAAGATGAGCGATAAAGTATATACCGTACAAGATTATAAATCAGGCCAACCTCGCTGGTGTCCGGGATGCGGTGACCACGCTTTCCTGAACTCACTGCACAAAGCTATGGCCGAACTGGGAGTAGCTCCGCACAATATTGCCGTCATTTCCGGTATCGGTTGTTCTTCCCGCCTGCCCTACTATGTAAATACGTATGGTTTCCACACAATTCACGGACGTGCCGCTGCTGTTGCAACAGGTGCAAAAGTGGCCAACCCTGATTTGACGATCTGGCAAATTTCCGGTGACGGTGACGGTCTGGCAATTGGTGGTAACCACTTCATCCACGCATTACGCCGTAACATTGATTTGAATATGATCTTGCTGAACAACCGTATCTACGGTTTGACAAAGGGACAATATTCACCGACTTCGGAACGTGGACTTGTTACGAAATCATCTCCTTACGGTACCGTAGAAGATCCATTCCATCCGGCAGAACTTGCTTTTGGTGCCCGTGGACATTTCTTTGCACGTTGTATTGCAGTAGACGGTGCCGCTTCTGTAGAGGTATTGAAAGCTGCCGCTAATCACAAAGGCGCCTCTGTTGTAGAAGTTCTGCAAAACTGCGTGATCTTCAACGATGGAACTCATGCTTCTGTAGCCACCAAAGAAGGACGTGCCAAGAACGCTATCTATCTGGAACATGGCAAACCCATGTTGTTTGGTGAAAACAAGGAATTCGGATTGATGCAGGAAGGTTTCGGACTGAAAGTGGTGAAACTTGGTGAAAATGGTATTACAGAAAAAGATATTCTTATTCATGATGCCCACTGCCAGGATAATACGCTTCAATTGAAACTGGCGTTAATGGAAGGTCCTGATTTCCCGATTGCGCTCGGTGTGATCCGCGATGTAGATGCTCCAACGTACAATGATGCTGTAATTGGACAGATTGAAGAAATCAAAGGCAAGAAGAAATATCATAATTTCCAAGAATTGCTAATGACTAACGATACTTGGGAAGTGAAGTAATTCACCACTTCAATCCATAAAATAATAAAGGCGTAGACAAGAGAATCAACTCTCTTTCTACGCCTTTACTTATAATCTGCTATTGACTTGCTTTTCCTTTCAAACTACCAAGACATCCACGACATATGAGACCTATTTCATCCCAAGAAATTATCTGTCTCACGCCTTGAAACTGTTCTTTCGTTTTATAAATGAAGATATTGGAATCATAATAAAGACACTTATTATGCAAAAAAGATTAAATTTTTTCTTTTGATATAAAAAAAGAGTTTTCTTTATAGCAGAATTTCTTTTTAGGTTAACATTTTTGGATTTATTAATTTAACTAAGGAATTGGTATCGGGTAAATATTTCAATATTTATCCGATTTTTTATTAGCAATCTTCAATTATAGAATACTATAAAAGCCTCTTACTTAAATAACGTACAGGATACCATACAGAGAGAAAACCAACTGCTAAAACTGTGATAAAAATTAGTACGATATCCCAAGCGTGAACACTGACAGGATAGGCGTCTACAACAAAAGTACCACCACCGCCTCCCAATGAAATTATACCGAATTTCTGTTGGATAAAACATAGGATTAATCCTAAAACAATACCGGAAATAGCACCGAAAAGAGAAATTAAACGACCTTCAAAAAGGAATATCCGAGAAATAAGTTTATCGCTGGCTCCAAGACTTCGCAAAGTCACTACATCGTCTTTCTTATCCAGAATTAGCATAGAAAGGGAACCAATTACATTGAAACAGGCTATCATTAAGATAAAAGTGAGAAACAAATAAGAGATTAATTTCTCTATCTCCATAATACGGAAAACATCTGCCTGCTGCTGATAACGGTTTTGAACTACAAAATCATCACCTAATATATTTTCAATTTTGGATTGTACAGATGAAATATTTACATTAGGTTTCAATTTCAATTCCATCGCAGAGACTTCTGTTGTATAATCCAGAAGCTCACGGAGGAAATCGAGAGAAGTCAAAATATATTTCCCGTCATATTCTTGCTGATTCACAACAAATACGACACCCGGAGAATACAGGTAATCACGATTAAAAGAAGCACCGGGATTTGCCATGTTCACTTTGGCATTTCGCTTGGGTAGATAGACCTGAAGAGGATCAACAAATTCCAAACCTGTACCCAAAGTCGCAACCAGTTCCACTCCCATAACCCCGTAGTTCACAATAGAGTCATGAAGAAGAAATTCACCTGCGCCATAGAGTATACTATCTATAGCAGTCAGTTCTTCAAAGTTATCCTCCACACCTTTTAATACAACCATAGCTTGGCGATCCTTGTATTGCACCATTGCATTTTCTTCGAGTGTTTCTGTAAACACCTCTACTTCAGGAAGTGCACAAACAGCGCGAATCCGCTTATCTTGCGCATCAAAGACTTTTCCTTCACGGACCGTAATTTTCAACTGCGGGTCAAAAGCCGTAAAAAAGCTAGCGACCATATCCTGAAAACCATTGAAAACGGAAAGAGTGCAAACCAAAGCAAGCGTAGCAAGAGCTACCCCACATACGGAAATACCGGATATGATATTAATAGCGTTATGCTTTTTTTTTGAGAAAAGATAACGCCTGGCTATATAAAAAGGGAAGTTCACCTCTGCAATGAATTATTTCACTTCAGCAATGAATCTATTTTCTCAATATAATCCAATGAATCATCCACAAAGAATTTCAGCTCGGGAATGATGCGCAACTGGTGACGCACACGAGTTCCAAGCTCATAGCGGATGGATTTCATATTGTTATTGATATTCTTCACCATCTCTTCTGCTTTCTCCGAAGGAAAAACACTGAGGTAAACACGGGCAATACTCATATCAGGACTGATACGAACTGCACTAACAGAGACCAGTGTGCCCGGCATGGACTTTGTTTGAAGCAGGAATATCTCACTTAGTTCTTTCTGCAACAGGCGAGATATCTTATTCTGTCTGGTTGTTTCCATAAATCTACTCTTTTATCTTACTTTTTTCTTATAATCGTTAACCCGTCACGTAAAGGCAATATCACTTTTTCCACTCGCACATCTTCCGCCACCAAATCATTGAAGGCTTTAATACCAATCGTCTGTGCATCCGTGTTGCGAGGCTGTTCGAGAACATGACCGTCCCACAAAGTATTATCAGCAATGATATATCCGCCTGCAGATAGATGCGCCAACGTCATCTCGTAATATTCAATGTACTTACGCTTATCACCATCAATAAAAGCCATATCAAAGGTAACACCTAAACGCGGAACAAGTTCTAAAGCATCACCTATATAAAAACGAATTTTATCGGCAAATGGTGATTTTTCCAACCATGGACGGGTAAAATCCTCTTGTTCATCATTGATCTCAAACGTATGCAACATTCCACCTTCGGCCAGACCTTCCGCCAAACAAAGGGCAGAATAGCCACTATACGTTCCTATTTCCAATATCTGACGGGGCCGAATCATTTCTACAAACATTTTCAGCATCCGTCCCTGCAAATGCCCGGAAGCCATACGAGGACGGAGCAGTTTTACATGTGTATCCCGGTAGAGCGATTTTAAATAATCGCTCTCGGGATCAATATGCTGCAAAATATATTCGTCTATCGATTCGGTTTCCTGCATAAAACTAGCTCTTACAAATTACAGATAGCGGTTGTTATTAGGCAATACAGTCTGCCCTGCATGCTCCAATGCATCTTCCACTACATTAATTTCAAGGAATGATGTTTTCGTTCCCGCCTTACCACTACTCAAATAACCAACCATATCAGAAGGCTGTAAACGACCTTCTTTCAACAAACGGCGCAATGCTGCAAAGTAATACTCCTGTCCGTTAGCCAATTCCGGCATATAGATAGCTTCCACACCATAAGACAAAGCCAAATGACGCATCGTCTTTTCTTTATAACAAATAGCCAACACCGGATATTTTCCACGGAAAGCTGCCAGATTGCGGGCAGTACGTCCGCTATAGCTATCAGTAATAATGGCACGTATTTTTAGTTTAGAAGTAGCCTTCACTGCCTGTTTAGCAAGGAATGCCGTAACATCATTACTATTCTCATCCAATGGAATACGGATATCATTTTCCTCCAATTTATCTTTTTCAGCCTGGGCAGCAATCTTAGTCATTGTCCTCACTGCCTCTACCGGATACTTACCATAAGCAGTTTCCCCACTCAACATCAATGCATCTGTACGATAGTAGATTGCATTAGCAATATCAGTCACTTCCGCACGAGTCGGACGAGGGTTACTTATCATCGTGTGGAGCATCTGAGTAGCAACGATTACCGGCTTCTTTGCCAAAATACATTTGCGAATCAATACACGCTGGATTCCCGGGATACGTTCCTGTGGAACTTCAATACCCAAGTCACCACGGGCCACCATTACACCATCTGCCACTTCCAGAATTTCATCGATATTATCTACTCCTTCCTGATTCTCAATCTTAGCAATAATCTTAATATCACTATTATGAGCATCCAGAATTTCACGAATATCAAGCACATCCTGACGATTGCGTACAAAAGAATGAGCGATAAAATCAATATCCTTTTCAATAGCGTAAAGGATATTGTTACGGTCTTTTTCCGTTAATGAAGGAAGATTAATGCGAACACCCGGAACATTTACACTCTTACGGCTTCCCAAAGTAGCATCGTTCTTGACTTCACACAACAAATAATCGTTAGTCTTATCAATAACTTCCAGTTCCAGATCACCATCATCAATCAGGATCATACCACCGATATTTAGATCGGCCACAAAGTTTGGGTATGAAACAGCGATACATTCACGGGTTGTCTCCAAATCCGGATTACCTACAATCTTTACTTTATCACCTGTCTTATATGGAATTGGTTCTGCATTAGCCGTCGTACGAACTTCCGGACCTTTTGTATCCATCAAGATCGCAATACGGTTGGATACAGCACGTACATTTGCAATCAAAGCTTCAAAACCTTCACGGCTAGCGTGCGCTGTATTCATACGCACCACATTCATCCCAGCTTCAAACAACTGTTTTATAAAATCCACATCGCAACGTCTATCCGAGATGGAAGCCACAATTTTAGTCTGTTTCAATAACATAGTCTTTCTACCTATTATATTTTATATTACCTTATTTATTATCTATCTAACAAAGCTTCCAAGGCCAAACGGTACGAATTCAACCCAAAGCCACAAATCACTCCCTTGCAGGCACAAGCAATCATCGACACATGTCGGAAAGGCTCCCGACTATGCACATTGGAAATATGTACTTCAATCACCGGAGACGTCACAGAGCGAATAGCATCCTGCAAAGCTATGGAAGTATGTGTATACGCACCTGCATTCAGAATGATGCCATCCACATCAAATCCCACCTGCTGTATGCAGTCTATCATTTCACCCTCAATATTCGATTGAAAATAGTCGATCTCCACGTCAACGTATCTTTTGCGAAGATCAACCAAGTAATCTTCAAATGTAACGCTTCCGTAAATGGAAGGTTCACGCTTACCCAACAGATTAATATTCGGGCCATTAATAATTTGTATCTTCATCGCGCAATCCTGTTTTTTATATACCTTTGTATCCAAAGAACAATATTTCAAGGTGCAAAGGTAGAAAAAAGAAATGGAAATCAACGAAAAAAAGAAGAAGAAGGAACAACAAGAGGTGATAATCAGGAAGTATCAGCAGTATCTCAAACTGGAAAAGTCTTTATCTCCTAATACGCTGGATGCCTATCTTACGGATCTGGACAAACTGATGAGTTTTTTGAAGCAGGAAAAGGTAGAGATACTAGACGTATGTTTATCTGATCTTCAACATTTTGCAGCCGGATTACACGATATTGGCATTCACCCTCGTTCACAGGCCCGCATCTTATCAGGAATCAAATCATTCTTCCGTTTTCTCATCATTGAAGACTACTTGGAAGCAGACCCCAGTGAGTTATTAGAAGGACCTAAAATAGGCTTTAAACTTCCTGAAGTACTGACTGTGGAGGAAATTGACCGGATTATCTCTGCCGTTGACCGCAGCAAAACCGAAGGACAGCGAAACAGAGCTATTTTAGAGACATTATACAGTTGCGGACTTCGCGTATCGGAACTTGTCACACTCAAGTTGTCCGACCTTTATTTTGATGAAGGCTTTATCAAAGTAGAAGGAAAAGGAAGCAAACAGCGCCTCGTCCCCATCTCTCCACGAGCCATTAATGAAATAAAACTTTACATACCAGACCGTAATCAAATTGAAGTAAAAAAAGGGCATGAGGATTTCGTTTTTGTCAGCCAGCGGAGAGGTAAAGGACTTTCCCGGATTATGATCTTTCACATGATAAAAGAATTAGCGGAAAAAGCAGGCATTACCAAAAACATCAGTCCGCATACTTTCCGACATTCCTTCGCCACTCATTTACTGGAAGGTGGAGCCAATTTGCGAGCCATTCAATGCATGCTCGGACATGAGTCTATCGCGACAACGGAAATCTACACACACATTGACCGTAATATGCTTCGTAGTGAGATTATTGAGCATCATCCACGAAATATCAAGTACCGGAAAGAAAAAGAGGGGTTATTTCATTAAATTATGATAAAATCGCCCCTGTATCTATATAATTATATTAAGAATTAATATCTTTGCGTTACTTTTTCTGTGCGAGCAGAAGGAGGTTGGCAAATAGACGATATTTCAATTACAAACATTTAATTTATACCTAAAATGACTAAGAAGTTGTACTTGCCTTTACTCATGGCAATGGTTGTTGCATTATTCTCTTCTTGCAGCAAAAAAATGGGTGAATTATCAGCTGATTACTTCACTGTTACTCCGCAAGTGCTGGAGGCAGTAGGTGGTAAAGTTCCTGCGACCATCAATGGTAAATTTCCTGAAAAGTATTTCAACAAGAAAGCGGTTGTAGAAGTTACTCCGGTTTTGAAATGGAATGGCGGCGAAGCTAAAGGCCAACCAGCTACTTTCCAAGGTGAAAAAGTGGAAGGTAACGACCAGACTATCTCTTACAAGATGGGCGGTAGCTACACTATGAAAACTTCTTTTGACTATGTTCCGGAAATGGCTAAGTCTGAATTGTACCTGGAATTCAAAGCTACTATTGGTAAGAAAGTAGTTACTATTCCTGCTGTGAAAATTGCTGATGGTGTAATTTCTACTTCTGAATTAGTAAACAATACATTAGGTAACGCTAACCCTGCATTGGGCGAAGACGCTTTCCAACGTATCATCAAAGAAAAACACGATGCTAACATCATGTTCTTGATCCAACAGGCTAACATTCGTTCTAGCGAATTGAAGACTGCTAAAGAATTCAACAAAGAAGTAGCTAACGTAAACGAAGCTGCTAACAAAAAGATCAGCAACATTGAAGTTTCTGCATACGCTTCTCCTGATGGTGGTGTAAGCTTGAATACAACTCTTGCTGAAAACCGCGAAGACAACACAACTAAGCTGTTGAGCAAAGACCTGAAGAAAGCAAAAATCGATGCTCCGATCGATGCTAAATATACTGCACAGGACTGGGAAGGTTTCCAAGAATTAGTTTCTAAATCTAACATCCAAGACAAAGAGTTGATCCTCCGCGTTATTGCAATGTACCAAGATCCTGCTCAAAGAGAAAGCGAAATCAAAAACATCTCTGCTGTATACAAAGAATTGGCTAACACTATTCTTCCTCAGTTGCGTCGTTCTCGTTTGACTTTGAACTATGAAATCATCGGTAAGTCTGACGAAGAAATCACTAAACTGGCTTCTTCTAATCCTTCTGAACTGAATGTAGAAGAATTGCTGTATGCTGCTACACTGACTAGCGATCCTGCTAAACAAGAAGCTATCTATACTCAAGCTACAAAACAATTCCCGAACGATTACCGTGGTTACAACAACTTGGGTAAATTAGCTTACCAGGCTGGTAACATTGACAAAGCTGAATCTTACTTCAAGAAAGCTGCCAGCGTTAATGCTACTCCTGAAGTTAACATGAACTTAGGTTTGATCTCTTTGATGAAGGGTGACAAAACTGCTGCAGAAGCATACTTCGGTAAAGCTGCCGGAACAAAAGAACTTGGCGAATCTATGGGTAACCTGTACATCGCTCAAGGTCAATATGAAAGAGCAGTTAACTCATTCGGTGACTCTAAGACTAACAGTGCTGCTTTGGCTCAAATCCTTGCTAAGGACTACAACAAAGCTAAAAACACATTGGCTAACGTAACAAGACCGGATGCTTACACTGACTACCTGATGGCAGTTTTAGGTGCTAGAACTAACAATTCTTCTATGGTAACAAGCAGCTTGAAGAGCGCAGTTGCTAAAGATTCTTCATTAGCTAAGAAAGCAGCTACTGACCTGGAATTTGCAAAATACTTCACAAATGCAGATTTCATGAGCATCGTTAAATAAGAGAATTACCACTCTATTTTAAATATTAAGAATTGCCTGTCATTATAAATGACGGGCAATTCTTTTTTTTTATCCGTAAAAACCGTACTTTCGCAGAAAAGAATTCAAAGCAATGAAAAAGAGCAGCATTTTAATCCTTATAATCATCTGTCTGTGCGGTTGTGGCAAATCTTCTAAGAAAACAAGCATAACCGGGGAAATCAAGGGACTGGGTACAGATACGCTCTACCTGTACGGAATGGACGAATCCTTTGATCGGATAGATACTATTTTCGCGAAAGGAGACAAATTCTCTTACACCACCTCCATAGACACCATAACTTCGGCCTATCTGCTGATTGATAACCAGATAGAATATCCGATCTTCCTCGATAAAGGAAACCAAATCAAGATAAAAGGAAATGTGGACCACCTCGAATTTCTGGATATCAACGGGAATAAATATAATGAAGAGTTCACAGCCTTTCAGAAAGAGCTGGGTAGTTTAAACAACCCTTCCGAAAAAGATTTAGAGCAAAAGGCGGAAGAATTCATCAGGGCACATCATTCTTCTTTTGTCAGTCTTTACCTGTTGGATAAATACTTTGTGCAGAAAGACTCTCCTGATTTCAACAAGATAAAGACATTAATTGAAGTCATGACAGGAATACTTCAAGACAAGCTATATATCGAGCAACTGAACGAAGCTATTTCCTTGTCCGAAAAGACAGAGATAGGCAAATATGCTCCGTTTTTCAGTCTACCCAATATAAAAGGAGAGAAAATTACCCGTTCATCCGAAGATTTCAAAAAGAAGAATCTATTAATCAACTTCTGGGCCTCATGGACAGATAGTATCTCCAATCATCAAAGCAACAGCGAATTAAAAGAACTTTATAAAAAGTACAAAAAGAACAAACACATCGCTATGCTCGGAGTCTCCTTTGATATGGACAAGAAAGAGTGGCAGGATGCTATTAAACGCGATACACTAAATTGGGAACAAGTTTGTGATTTCGGTGGATTGAATTCCGAAGTTGCCAAACAATATGCTATCAAACAAGTTCCCAGTAACATTCTTTTAGCAGCAGACGGCAAGATTCTGGCAAAAAACCTCAAAGGAGAGCAGCTGAAAAAGAAAATTGAAGAAGTAGTCACAGCAGCTGAAGAAAAGGAAAAACAAGACAATAAAAAGAAAAAATAACCTGTAAGCAAACGTGTTAATCAAAGTTTTCGGAGCGGCTGTTCAAGGGATTGATGCAACACTCATCACAATCGAAGTCAACAGCTCGCGCGGCTGTATGTTTTACCTCGTCGGCCTTCCGGATTCTGCGGTCAAAGAAAGCCATCAACGCATTATCTCCGCATTGCAGGTGAATGGCTATAAAATGCCCACAAGCAATATAGTAGTCAACATGGCACCGGCTGACATTCGCAAAGAAGGTTCGGCCTATGACTTACCGCTTGCCATCGGACTACTCGGAGCCAGCGAAACAATCTCTTCCGAGAAATTCTCCCGCTATTTACTTATGGGTGAGCTAAGTCTGGACGGAAGTATCCAGCCCATCAAAGGAGCGCTCCCTATCGCCATCAAAGCCCGTGAAGACGGGTTCGAAGGACTTATCATCCCCCAACAAAATGCACGGGAAGCCGCCGTTGTCAATCAGTTAAAAGTATACGGAGTCAGTAATATCAAAGAAGTCATCGAGTTTTTCAACAACGAACGCGAACTGGAGCCAACGATTGTCAATACCCGGGAAGAATTCTATCAACAACAGAATCATAGTGACCTGGACTTTGCAGACGTAAAAGGTCAAGAGAATGTGAAAAGAGCCTTGGAAGTTGCAGCAGCCGGAGGACACAACTTAATCATGATAGGTGCACCAGGTAGCGGTAAATCAATGATGGCTAAACGGCTCCCGTCCATTCTTCCCCCTCTTTCATTAGGGGAAAGCCTGGAAACAACCAAGATACACTCGGTTGCCGGAAAACTGCAACGCGGGTCCTCATTAATTACCCAACGTCCGTTTCGCGACCCACATCATACGATTTCACAAGTAGCAATGGTTGGTGGAGGAAGTTTCCCGCAGCCGGGAGAAATCAGTCTGGCACATAATGGGATTTTATTTCTAGACGAGTTACCTGAGTTTAACAGAGGCGTACTGGAAGTATTGCGCCAACCGCTTGAAGATCGGCACATCACCATTTCCCGTGTCAAAAGCACCATTAGTTACCCGGCAAACCTGATGCTTATCGCATCTATGAACCCATGTCCATGTGGATATTACAATCATCCGACAAAAGCATGCGTATGCAGTCCCGGACAAGTACAAAAATACCTGAATAAGATATCCGGTCCGTTATTAGACCGTATAGACATTCAAATAGAAATAGTTCCCGTACCCTTTGACAAGATATCCGATCAAAGACAGGGAGAGTCGAGCAATATCATCCGGCAACGAGTAATAAAGGCGCGTCAGATACAAGAGAAACGGTATGCCGAATGTACGGGTATTTATTGCAATGCACAGATGAACAGCAGATTGCTGGCAACGTATGCCCAACCGGACGATAAAGGGCTTGTGTTATTAAAAAATGCCATGGAACGGCTCAATTTATCTGCCCGTGCCTATGACCGGATTTTAAAAGTAGCCCGCACCATTGCCGATCTGGAGGAAACAGAGCAAATACTTTCCAGCCACCTGGCAGAAGCCATCAGTTATCGGAATCTCGACAGGGAGAACTGGGCAGGATAATCACAGTGAATATAAACAGATAAAAATTATTTCACCGCGAACGCTACCTTTTTTCATATATTTGTTTTACATTTGTGACAAACAAATAAGCAATAATATGAAAACATCCATAACAAGTCTCCTGATAATATTCTGTTTCAGCATACTGACTTATGCGCAAACTCCCCAAGACAGAGCCACAGAACTAAAAGAACAAGCGCAGAGCAGCCTTAAACAGAAAGATTATATCAAAGCACGCTATTTATTCAAAAAAGCATACGAAGCATTTGCCGCCCGCGAAAACTATCCACAGGCAATAGAATGTGGTGTTCAGGCCAATGCTTTATATGTCAGAGAGAATTTCTATAAAGAGGGATTCGAGCTTTGCCGTGACATGGAGCAGCTTCTATGGACCGGAGAACAGAATAAAAAGAAAGTCTTTTATGACCTGCGTTTCCTTATCAATAAGGAACGATTGCAGATGTACACCGCACTGAAAAACCCCGCACAGGCAAAGACACAGTTGGATAAATTGGAAGAAACAGCTAATCTTGCAAAGAACGACTCCCTAACGGAGGTACTGCTGTATACAAAAGCCAACTATTATTATACTTTCAACCAAAACACACAAGGTGATGCCTGTTTCCGCAAACTTATCAACCAATATAAAGAAAAGAAAGACTATGCCAAGGTGAGCGATTGCTACAAAAACCTTATCAGTATTGCACGGAAAGGCAACAATGCTCCACTGATGGAACGCACTTACGAAAGCTTCATTGTCTGGACAGACTCTGTAAAAGCATTAACCGCACAGGATGAACTAAATGTACTGAAGAGAAAATATGACGAAAGCCAACTGACCATACAGGAAAAAGACGACTCACTATCTGCCAAGCAGTATATTATCATAGGTCTCTGTGTGCTAGTGGTTATATTGGTAGCCGGTCTGGCAATACTGGCTGTGATATTGCTGCGATTCATCGCCGGCAATCGTAAATTAAAGAAAAGCGTGAAAATTGCCAATGAACACAATGAACTAAAAACCAAATTCATACAGAATATATCTTCCCAAATGGAGCCTACCCTGAATACGCTGGCTACTTCAGCCGAAGAACTGTCACAGAAAGCTCCTCAAGAAGCTGCCCAAATGCAGGGACAAGTTGCTGCTTTGAAGAAATTCAGCGATGATATTCAAGAACTGTCATCACTGGAGAACTCATTAACCGAGTTCTATGAACTAAGCGAAATCAACGTGGGGACTTTTTGTGAGAATGTGATGGATAAAGCCAAAGAACACATAAAACTGGATGTCACATCTTCAGTCAATGCACCAAAACTTCAGGTAAAGACAAACAAGGAACAGTTGGAACGTATTCTTCTCTATTTACTGAAAAATGCCGCTTTCTACACTGACCAGGGTCGTATCAGTCTCGAATTCAAGAAACGGGGAGCGCACACGCACCAATTCATCGTTACGGATACAGGAACAGGAATTCCGGCAGAGCAACAGGAAAATCTCTTTAAGCCTTTCACAGAAGTAAAAGACCTGACTACAGGAGATGGACTAGGATTACCAATCTGTTCACTGATTGCTGCCAAGATGAACGGAAGCCTGACACTGGATACGAATTATACGAAAGGAGCACGGTTTGTTCTGGAGCTTCACGTATAAATTTAGCCAACAGGAAAGCTGTTGTCTCATTTGATTACTCTCTGGTCTGTTAAGTATAGTTACCTTTAACCAAGAATATTCTAAACGCAAACTTGAGAACATATAAAAATATGAACAATTTTCTATATAAACGGATCTCACGTTTTTAATAAACTTTTGAGTAGTTTATTATAAACGGTATCTGAGTTTATTAGAAACTCTGCGATCGAATTTCCGAGTTTTCAAATCCATCTTTTACAACAAAAAGGCTGCAAATTTCATAAAATTTGCAGCCTTTTTGCCTATATTCGATACACCATTCCTGATATTTATCAGGAAACACGTCCGAATTTGTTATAATATTATACCATTTAAGTCATTAATTTCATCTTCTTTTATCTGTTAATTATTCAAGTGGATGCCCACACTCATACTACAAAGATACAACATTTAAAAGCATTTGTCAAGAACCTATTGAATTTCTGCTGAGAAAAACAAAGAGAAAGCTACCTTATATATAATAAGATAACCTTCTCTCTATTTATAAACTGACTTTCCGCTTTATTCTACGGAATATCATCTCACAATATTTTGTATCAATAGATATCAGCCAACAAGTTCTTACTCTTGTAGCACACCTCCATTTTTACCACTGAATAGCTTGGTCTGTATCAGGAATCAAGCTATTAACTTTTCGTTCCATCAACATACTACCTTCAGCGCGACAAGGTACAACGATATCTTTATCTTCATACGTTGTCACATCATCATACGTATATGACATATAAATCGTCGTGAAATGATGCTCCAAATAAGGAGTTACTTCATCCAAAGACATACTAGTCGTATAAGTAGGTGCATCTCCTATGAGCTGGAAGTTCATGGCATTAGTCGGATCAGCAGGTTCAGCTGTCAACGTTCCATCTTCATTAAAGGTCAACACGATCTTGTATTTATCTCTATCCTTCAATTCTTCACTAATGATTCCTGCATAGAAAAAACATTGGTTCTCACTGACTACATGCAAGGTACGTGTACTTGAAACCATAGCACTCGTATTATCCATCATATATACAAACATATTATTGGCCCCATAAGAACCCGAATAATCATTAAACGGCATTACACGGAGAAGTGCTTTACGATAATTCTTACGTGGATTCGCATCATACGAGTCACCATCTAAAATAGTCAATGGAAGTACCCATTTATCAACAAGATCCAGTCCGTTAAATTTGAATTTAATATCAAACAAACCTTGACATTCACCAGCCGGAATATGACAAGTAGGAGAGGCAAACTCATAGTGTTTCTTATCCAACAATTGGAAATACAAATCTTCACGTTGCTTCCAGCGAGCTTCATTCAAACCAATCAATGTATCCGGATCCACATCAATAGCAACATCCAGATCTCTTTCATTCATAGTAGAGCCACCCACAATCACTGGCAGCCGATAAGTCACTTCACCGTTCGCTCGGTAACGCAAATATACATCAGTCACTCCCTTACTATTGACAGGGGCTTTCAATCCGACATTTTGCACATACACTTCTTCCACCCATTCATTGTTACATGCACCAGTCAGAACAAGCGTTAATAACAATATAAAATATACGATATAATTTTTCATATTTTTCCATTTAATAAGGTTAATCATAATATGTCCATCCTGGGTTCTGAGTCAGACGTAAGTTTCTTCTCAACTGATCATGAGAAATCGGCCAGAAATACATTTTGCGGCTAAAAGTAGTCGGCAAGTTCGAATTGATCACTTGAGTATGAAATAAGTCTCTTTCTTTTTTACTCATATATGCATTGCAACCATACATCTGCCGCGACTCCTCATATTCGGCATCCTTCCAACGGCGCAAATCAAAGTAACGGCTGTTTTCTGCAAATAACTCAATCTGTCGCTCATGCTTCAAATGCTTGCGGAACTCATCAGCATTCTCATAAACATCTGATCCAAAATCGGGAACTCCTCCACGAATACGAACTCTGGAAATAGCATAACTCATTTCATTCTTATCACGTGAAATATCATAAGACTGAGTTCCATCCCATGAAGGAATCTGATAAGTACTCGCACCTAATTCATTTAATGCCTCGGCATACCATAACAGCACATCAGCATAACGAATACCAATCACAGGCTTTGAGATAACCCCTCCCTCTGTCTTAAAGTTGTCACGAGAACTAACAAATTTCCTGATCCCAATGCCGGTAGCCAACCAACGATCACCTGAGTTACTCCAGCCACTCTCTTCACCACGGTAATACCATATGATTAGATTCCGGTCATACGACTGTACAGCATTAGTACCATTCCATAAGCAACCATTGTATGCTACGGTAGCATAAAAACGTGGTTCACGATGTCCATATTGTTTGTTTACACCTTCCACTAATGGCGCCCAATCACCACTGGCTGCTTCCTCGGCACTCACATAATTCTCATCACCCGTCCAGTCTTTCGTCTTATCAAAAGGTTTTCCGGTATTCATCTGGTAGGCGTCACATTGCTTACCTGTCATAGCATGACAATTATAACCTCCGAATGCAATTGGCATCTGATGCTGAATCATCGTATTGATATCTCCGTTGTTCTGTCCGGTTGTAAAAATCATCTCTTTGTTTTCCGAAGGAAAAATCACCCCATTAAAAAGTGTCTCGTAGGACTGTAACGGGTCAATATTCCGCCATCCTGCAGGAAAATCCGCATGAGAATATACCGCATGCGTAGGAGGAGCAATCGTTGCCGGGTTATCAATTGTACCAGTAGAGTGAGCTGAAACTGTATGTAGCTCATACACACCCTTACGACCAAGTTCTACCACATCACGAGCAGCCGCTGCTGCCTTTGCCCACTTTTCTTCATTGTATTCTTGAGCCATCAGATAGCGTCCTTCATCATCCACCAAATCCGTGAAACGTTCAGTATCGGTTGGACGCGGATTATTGAGAGGGCTGGCAGCATAAAGCAATGCTTTTGCGCGAGTTGCCAAAGCTGCTCCGCGAGTAGGACGTGCCATATTACGTGTATCACGTTTCAATGGTAGGTCTTTCGCTGCAAGCTTCATTTCCTCTGCAATGTAGTTGACACAATCGTCATACGTACTACGTGGGATATAAAGATCCTCATAAGCAGCATTATAGTCCATCACACCATCATTAGGTATAATTGGTATAGGCCCATACTTTTGCAACAACTTCCAGTAGAAATAAGCGCGTACAAAACGAGCCTGTGCCTTATAATCAACAATTTCATCCGGAGTCATTTCTTTATTTCTGTCAATATTATGAATAAAAATCGAGGCATGACGGATACCATCATAAGCTTGTGCCCAGGAGTCTTGTTTCCAATTCTCATCATATTCACAATATTTGAATACACGATATTCAAGATTACGGTCGCTATAACACATATCGTCAGAAAAGTTAGTGATACAGTTATCTTTCGAACCAATATCGATGTTACTCCATGTCAGCCAAGCGTATGCAGTCGCCAACCATTGTTCCGACCATTCTTTATTTTCGAATATATTTTCCAAACTTTGGGTATTTTCTCCCAATTTCCCCTCCACACTCAAATAATCTGAACAAGAGGAAACCATCATTCCCATACTGATAATGGTGGAAAACAATATATGTTTCTTTTTCATATTTCGTATTATATATTAACAGTTAAACCTAAAGTGAGCATTTTAGACAATGGATACTGCTGCCCGTTAGAGCTCCCCATTTCAGGATCCCATAATTTGAACTTAGAGAATGTTAACAGATTTGTCCCGATAAAGAAGATGCGTACATTATTCATCAAGATTGCACGGCTGATGTTCTTTGGAAGTGTATAACCCACCTCTACCGTTTTCAGGCGCAGATATGAACCATCACGTAACCAATATGTCGATTCACGGTTATTGTTACTGTTATTCTGCCAAGTCAAACGAGGATATTTGGCATCAGGATTCTCATTCGTGCCAAGACTCCAGTAGTTTCCTACTACATCCGTAAGAATGTTACCCCAGTCACCACCACTAAATGGTCTGACTCCAAAACCATCAATAAAGAAAGAGGATTTACCAGCACCTTGGAAATGTAGATTCACATCGAACCCTTTCCATGTAGCAGACATACCAAAGCCGTAAATCAAATTCGGACGGGTTGTAGAACCAATAGGTACCCTATCACTATCATTAATCACGCCATCACTGTTCACATCTTTATATTTAATATCACCAGGCATTACTGTTCCCCATTCTGTTTGTTGAGGACTGTTACGTATATCATCATAATCCTTAAATAAGCCAAGAGCTATCAGACCTTTCGCTTGATTGACACGATACCCTGTATCACGTATATAAGGATATGCGCTATTTGCCTCGTCAGCAGCCAGAATCTTATTATTACTATAAGTGAAATTACCGCGTACAGTCAGACTGACATTGCCTATATCCTGTTTGAAAGCCACATTTCCATCAAAACCGGTAGAACGTACCTTACCTACATTCGCACTAGGTGTAAGATAACTCAAACCTAAAGTTCCTGGCAAACTTTGACGCTGCATAAAGATTCCATCACGTGTTTCATGAAAGTAATCTACAGTACCAGTAAACCTGTCATCCCATAACGAAAAATCAACACCTATATCATGCTTAGTAGCAATCTCCCATGTCACACCAGAAGAAGATATCTGCTTATAAATCTGTCCATTATCCACATTAGGAGTATTGTAATCTCCCCAATTATAAGGATTTCTACTTTCAAAAAGCTCCAGATAAGGGAAACGAGTTCCAATATTGTCACTACCTACCTTACCATAAGAATAACGAAGCTTAAACATATTCATCCATTTCAGATTCTTCTTAATAATAGGTTCTTCCGCAATATTCCATGCTACTGAGTATGCAGGAAAGAAGCCAAACTGGTTGCCTGGGGCAAAATTTTCTGAACCATTGTAACCAAAGTTGAAATCAACCATATAGCGATATTTCCATCCATAGGTAACACGACCAGCAAGTCCCATGTGTCTATTAGGTAGCCAATCATAGCCGGCTGTACTTTGTGTGTTGACATATTCATCCTGAGTATATTTCAACGTACCGCCCACCGAATGATCGCCGAATCGGCGGTCATATTGCAGAATAGCCTCCAAAAACTGCCTACGGTTACCTGAAGCAGAAGACTCATGAAACATCAGCTGTTTCTCTGCCACTTTTTTGAAAACGATTTCCCCGTTAGAATCTCGCTGACGTTCGGCTTGCCATTGTTCAGGCCACTGCTTATGATTACGATAGTTATTGTTATAAGTATCAAATCCAAAACGTCCGGTAAACTTCAAACCTTTCGTTATAAAATCCAATTTCTGATCCAAAGTTGCATTCGTTTGAATTACGTTCTGCCACTCCTCATAATAACCGGTTTGTGTAGCAATTACCCATGGATTAGTACGTTCACTCGTTCCAGCGGCCGGAATTCTTCCGTTCGAAAAAATCACCGGCATATTAATAGGTGTCTGTCCCATTACAGACTTCCACAATGCATCAGAACCAAGTCCCGGATCATTCTGAGTAGAAAGCCAGCCTGAAACACCTACCGTCACCATGGTGGTCTTTGTAACGTCAAAATCTACATTCATACGATAGTTCCAACGCTGATAATTGGCATTTGTATTATAATCTTTCAACTTATCGTCTGTCTTATACATACCTCCCTCGCTAACATAGCTTGCTGACACAAAGTAGCGTGCCACAGAGCCACCGCCACTTATATCAAGATTAGCACGATAAGTCATTGCACCGTCTCTTAACAATACATCCATCCAGTCTACATTCGGATACAAATCCGGATCCAGTCCTGTCTGAATCAGTCTCAACTCATCTTGAGAATACATCGGCTGTTGAGAACGAGTTGTACGTGATTCGTTCAGCATGGTAGCGTAAGTATAACCATCTACAAAGTCAGGAGTCATGGTACGTGTATTATAAGAAGTTTCCACTTTTGCATTGATATTAATTTTACCAGCCTTACCTCTTTTAGTAGTAATCAACACTACGCCATTTGCACCACGACTACCATAAATTGCTGTAGCCGAAGCATCCTTCAATACGGAGAACGACTCAATATCTTCCACATTGACTTCATTCAGACTACGTTCGAATCCATCTACCAAAACCAATGCTCCGGAGCCTGCCCCAAAAGTAGAAATACCACGAATCCAGAATTCCGACATATTGGCTCCCGGTCTACCGGAAGTCTGCCTTGCCAACACACCAGGAACATTTCCTGCCAATGCATTTACCAGACTTGAAGTAGGAGATGACTTCAACACATCCACATCTACCGTAGAAACTGCACCTGTCATTGTTATCTTCTTTTGAGCACCTGTACCAGTGATAACCACTTCATCGATCACACTCGCAGAAGATTCGCGTAATGTGACATCAACCTTACTCATATTATCCTTTATCAGGACTTCTTGTGTTTCAAATCCTATATAAGAAAAGATCAGCGTACTGTAAGGAGCTATTTTAATCTTATACTCACCATCAATGTTGGTGATAACTCCCAAACCTGCAACATTCTTTACCGAAATATTGACTCCAGCCAAAGGTATCTTTTCGGCATCTCTGACCATACCGGTTACCTCTATCGTCTGACTCTGGGCATACATATCAATGACGTAACCTGTTGTCAATAATAATATCATAAATAAAAATTTCCTCATAAAATAAGAATTGTGTGTTAATCATCAATTTACTGTAATGCAATGGTACGAACACGGTGATTACCGTTGTCACCAACATAGAAAGTACCTGTAGACTCTTCATAACAAAGTCCTAAAGGATAGTTGAAACGTGCTGTTTCACGAGGATCACCGTCAATATATCCTGAGACGATCTGATCTGTCGAATAACTTCCACGACCGGCAAACGTTGTAACAATACCATCAGGAGTGATCTTACGAATACAATGATTGGCAGCATCAGTAAGATAAAAATCATATACATCCGCACGTTGCTCTGCCACATATTCTTCGTTCAACACAAAACACCCTTGCATTGGATTATCAAAACGGGCAGAATTCTGGGATGCGTCCTTGTAACCATATGATCCGAACTCTCCAGCAAAAGTAATAGGAGTTTCCAGATATTTACCAGCCCAATTATATTCTGCTTTCATCACACATTGCTTGTCACGTGCTATTAAATAGGCAAAATTTCCACTTGGATGAAAAGTAACACATTGAAACCAGCCGCTTGGTCCCATCTTGGCAATCTGCTTCGGATCCCACATTTGTGTTTTCTCATTCCAAACCGCTTTATGAAGCGTAGCATCACGACCACGACACAAAAAGATAGTACCATCTATAGGATGTGTGAATAATGTATTGAAATCATCTCCATTTAAAGCCGGATAAGAGTTTTTAAAATTTTCTTTACGAAGTAGGTAATAAGCTCCTGCACGTTCTACATTCCCCTGCGGACAGTTCACAAACATAGTATCCCTGTCCACACTCCAGCCAAGTCCACTCGGAGCACTACTCCAACCAGCAGCACCATTGGTAATCACAGTAGCTATGGAATCTTTATCTAGATAGATTTTACGTAAACTATGTTCATTCTCGAAAAAATAAATGCAACGTTCGCCTGATGATTCGTCATAGTACATGGCAAGAGGAGTTTGAGTTCCTGCTTTATCAAAATTACCATCCGTAATAGAAGTATTACCTTCACTATCTACTACACCACACAACGTGCCGACAACTACATTATACTGATAAGAGAACTTTTGGTCAAATGTATAGGTGGCATTCAAGCTTTTATCCTTATTCAAGATATCTACCTGCACAGCCCCTCCATCCGCACGGGAAGGAACAATACAATAAATCTGTGTACCGGAAGAGCTAACAACTTTCGCTTCCTTACCACCGACAACCACTCGTATCAGTGAGGGATCAGTCCCAAAATTACTACCATTGATAAACATGTTCGTGCGCACAGCACCTTCTAAGGGAGAATAGTCAGTAAAAACAACTTCAACATTAGGGTCAGAAGCTACATAAGACGGAAGATTTACTTCCACATTTTTGTCCATGCAACTACCTAATCCACCCAAGCAAATCAAGGAAAACAATACAAACCTAACCTGTTTCCCTCCTTTTTTTGTTTTAAAAAGGCTTTTCATTGTATTAAATTATTTGTTAAACAATAAATATAAAAATCAAAAGAAAAAATAACTATGCATTATTCCAATGTGCACTATTAACGAAATGCAAAATAAAACGCTATCCTATTAATAGAATAAAAATAACGGTTCAATAAATGACAAAAACAGGTCAAAAACCTATAAAACGACTATCCAAGTATGTTTTGGAGCACTTTTACTATTTTAGCTTATGTTGTGTGCTTTTCTCTATTATCATCCAACCTATATCTACCTCCCCGAAAGCGATGTTACATATAGCATAGTTATATAAATGGTCATAAAAATACAAACTTTTTCTAAAATGGAGCAACATCAGAAAATATCAACTACAGTATCTGGCTTGCCCTTCATTACTTATATAAAAAAATAGTGGGATGCTTTTATCACCCCACTATTACATTTCTCATACTATTGCTTGCTCCAGCAAATAGATTGCAAAAACCAAGCTTTATTTTCGTCATTCAAACCTTGACGCTTCAAAACCTCCGGGAGGTCAGTATAACTTTTCCAAAAATCGGAAACTAAAGAAGAGATCTTCTCCGGTGCATAGATTACCGCTTCACTCAGACTTCCCATTTTACCAAATTCTTCCTTGAAGCCAATATATGAATCACGGTATTTTAACCGCTCCATAGATTTAGCAATTCGTCTAGATACTCCCAACAAGCCGTTCATATCAACTGTTTCCGTAGGATAAACTATTTTAACAACCTTTTCCTGATCACATGACAAAACAGGCAAATCAACCGAAAGAGCAAACTCTTCACCCAAATATTCATATTTGGCAGGTTGACCATTTACAGTGACAGACCGAGGAACAAGTGATGAGAGCACTTTCACTTTGAATGAACGAGATTCAGGCATATCTTTATATCGGCCATCACGTTTACCGATAACAATCGTTCGTTCCTGCCCTTGGCTGGAAGATGTTAATTTAGTCACAGCATATTCCGAAGCATAGTTCTTATCATTTCCATTATCTTCATAAAAATTAAAGGACGAAATTCCATTTCCACCAGGGAATACGGTAACAACAACCTCCTCATCATTACCGTTCAGGTTCATCACCTTTCTTGTATACATCGGCAATACCGCTCCCGCTTTTACATAAATCGGATATTCGTCAATAGCAAAAGGACGTTCCACTATTTGTCCTCCTTTCAGCAAGGTGCCTGTATGCAACTCATACCATTCACCTTCGGGCAGCCACACACGCACTTGTACATAACCATCTTTTGCAGGAGCTGTGGCAGGAGCAACCAGAATATCATCTCCAAACATATATTCATTACGGAACTCATATGCTTCCTTATTATCCGGATAATCATAATACATCGGACGACAAAGTGATAATCCTTCATCATAACCTTTACGAGCCATTGTATAAATATAAGGCGCCATCTCATAACGTTGCTGGATTGTCTTACGAAGAACATCACAATATTCTTTGTTGAATACCCATGGTTCCTTATTCAAACCGGCACTTTTTTGAGAATGTGTACGCATAATCGGGCTTAAGGCTCCGAATTGCAACCAACGAGTGTACATTTCCGGATCTATACTTTCACCGATATGTCCTCCCAGGTCATGGCTCCAATAACCATATAATACATTGGAAGCTGTCGAGTTGAAGTAAGGCTGAAAATCTAATGATTTCCATGAAACAACTGCATCACCGGAGAAACCCACCTGATAGCGATGATTACCCAAACCTCCCCAACGGTGATATAGCATCGGACGTGTGTCCCTGTTCTTTTCCATATTACTAAAGAAAGCATAATTAATCCACCAAGTGTTGCTCAAATTCTTCACCTTCGGATCATATATCCCTTGTTGCCAGTCCAGCCACCAAAAATCAACACCATCTTTCTCCATTGGCGTCAATACATTCTTAAACATATTTTTAATAAACTTCTTATCTGAATTTATCCATGGAATAGTCTGTTTGGACTGAGGATCGACTCCCATATCTTTTGCTAATCCAGGATATTTTTCTTCATAAGAAGCTACTCCATCCGCCGGATGTAAGTTAAGGGTGATTTTCACATCATTCTGTTTCAAGTATCCCAAAAACTCCTTTGGATTCGGGAATAAATCACGGTTCCATGTCCAACCGGTCCAACCACCTTTTCCTTGTTCTGTATAATGCCAGTCCATATCTACCACCAATACATCCAAAGGAATCTGATAAGTATGGAAATTATCAATCAGATTACGGAACTCCCTGTCAGAATATAACCAATAGCGTGACCACCAATAACCAAATGCATACCGGGGAGGTAATGGTACTCTTCCCGCAAAGAGGGTATAATCTTTCAAGGCAGCTTTATAGTCATGTCCATATGCCATGAAATACCAATCCTGTCCGCCATTAGCCGGACGCTCTTTCACCCAATCCCAATCTTTATTATCATCAAACAAAAGTCCCTGAGAATCATCAATCAAAGTCCAACCGTCCGTAGCCAACAAGCCATCTTCCAGTTTCAGTTTATCACCTTTCTTTGTATCAGCCACCCATGTTTGTGTCTGTGTATCACCATCCATACCATCCAATGTACGATAAGTTCCTTTCAAGTTGCCCTTCTGTTGCATACCGGGTTTCCAAGTAAAAGGTAATATTTCTTTAGAGGCAGTGATAACCAAGTTCTTATCTGTAAACTGTCCACTGTTTTTCTTATAACGCATCTTCATTTTGGAAGTCGTTATTTCAACCCATCCCCCTCTTGTTTTTAGCTTGTAATCTACCTGGGGATAGTTACGATTCACAACGATGTGAGATCTATCGTTCACGAATTTCCCATCCGGTGCATATTCCAGACGGATTGCTCCATCAGAAATGACTGTAAATCTTACATTGTCATCTGTATAAGCAATATTTCGCTGTGTGTTTTGCGCATGCAATACAAATATAAAACTCTGCATGACACAGAGTAAAAGCAATAATCCTCTTTTCATGATAACATTTAAAAGCAATAAATTTATAATTCGAGAATAAAATAGGGTCGTTGCAGTTATCATAGCTACAACCACCCTATGTCAACTACTTACTCTTCTTGAAAGTCGGAGCTTCCGCCTTCACAACCGGTCCGTCCCCTACGAGATACGGCCAATCATCGTCATCCCAATAAACTCTATCAAGCAATACTACACGACCTAAAGATGGATCGGCAGTCCGGTAAGCATGATAGATAATCCAATCTTTACCTTCATCATCCTGCACTATTTCAGCATTGTGCCCTGTCCCTAGGAACGCATCATTTCTGTGTATCAGTACCTCATGTTTATTATCATTCATGTTGTCACCTGATTTATTCAAATAAGGACCAAAAAGCTCGGTGGAACGACATACAACTGTCTGGTATGTACTATTTGCACCGTCACAGCAAGTGCCTGTAGAGCAGAACAAATAATAGTATTTACCTCTTTTCAAGATATATGATCCTTCATAAGCATTGGTACCTCCAGTATTGGCAGCGACCTGTATTTTTGTCGCTTTTGCATTTTCAATACCTCCTTTCAGTCCAAGACCGTCTTCAGTCAATTCAACACCCCAAATACCATACCAACTTCCCCAGAAAAGATATTTTTTACCATTATCTTCAATATAGAAAGGGTCGATACTATTATGAACATCGATCTCATTGCTACGGAATAATTTGCCTTGATCAGTAAACGGTCCTTCCGGCTTGTCCGAAACAGAAACACCAATACCACAAGTTGCTCCACCTCCCCACTTGGACAAGGAGTAATACATCACATATTTTCCATTGATATAATTGATATCCGGTGCCCAAATACCTGCTTCCGGTTCCCATGACGGTTTTTTATCATCCTCGTAAGCGCCGCCCACATAAGTCCAGTGCACCAAGTCTTTGGATTTGTGTATCCATGTATTTCCTCCGGTAGCATACAAATAGAAATATCCGTCTTCCGCTTTTATCACTGTCGGATCCGGATTATCAGAGTCGATGACAGGATTTGAATACCACACTTTGTCTGCCAATGGAGCTTGTTCTGCTTCACCTTTCTGTTTATCGCTGTTACCACACCCCCATGTAAGCAGGGAGAGTATTCCAAGCGTAATTGTATGTTGTAAGTATAACATAAGTTCTCAGTTTTTTATTAATTTTACTAATCTATTCCATACTCGAATTCAATTCAACACCAGGTCCCAATACAATATGGATTATGGAAGTCTTTGATTCTTTGTCTGTTTCTGAAGTAATTGGCATACCATCCGACTGAAACGCTTCCAATGTAATGCTAAACTGAGCTTCTTTTTCGTCCACTCCAAAAGCTTTCATATATTCCATTATCTGTTGATTGGTAAAAAGCTGTTCGCGTACTCCGTTATAAGTAAGTATGCTTTTATCTTCCACACCCATTGTTTCAGTTGTTTCTCCATCTACCTGCAGTCCTAAAGTCATAACATACTTCGATGCTGTTTCTATATCCAGCCAACGGTAGACAAAAGCAACCCCATCCATATTTTCCTGTGTAATCTGTACATAATAATCATCAGATTCCACTTCTACTCTCGGTACACGTGGTTGTGGGTCACCCTCACTTTCCACATCTCCACATGCTCCCAATACAAATATATTAGTAAGCAGATATAGTATTATAAACAGTTTTTTCATGATTTTCATATTTTAATTTACTTCTTATGGAGATTATTCAGTCGGCTCCAAATATATCTTCATCTCATTAAGGTCTACTGTCAAAATGTATTTACCATCAGCAGCAACAATCCATTTCAAGTCACCGCCATTATTCTGATCCCTTGCTTCTCCGAGTTCATGTTCTACGGCTGGATTTGCTCCTTGTGAAGGAGCAAAAAAGAATTTTCCTGTAAAATCTGCTCCATTCGGCTCCAACGCCAACTTAAACTCTTTACCGCCATAAAAGTTACCTGTATACGTCCAACGTTCTGGATGGCGTGGATCATTATTCACAAATGCACCTTCCTTTTTCATTTTACCCCAATCCCATCCGATGGTACTAGCATCGCCAACAATCCAAATCCCATCTTGCGGTAAAGGGTAAATACTAACGATATTCACATCCAAACGATTTAAGTCCACAACTATTGTGTAGGTACCGCTCTTTGTGTTTTCAAACATCTCACCATTCCCTGCTTCTGCCACATATTGCAAAGAATTATCTCCATTCTCAGCTTTCATGTAGCATGGATAATCAGAATCCGGACTAAGTGCAAAGAAGTACTCACATGGCTTCAGTTCTGCTGTCGACTGATATACTCCTGAACCCACAACCTTCTCGGTCATTCGGCGAACAGTTTTCTCTCCAGCATCATCCACCATCACCATATATATCGCAGTAGCATTCTTATCATATCCGATCACGTCCAATTGCGTCTTCGACAACTCCGGTTTCAAGTATTCTACAGATGAATTGACCTGTCCTATAACCTCTGCTTCAATAGTCACCTTATCTCCAGGAAGTATACTCCAGGAAGCCAGTATATCATTCAACTCCTTATGCGTAAAACTAATGGAACGTTCCTCCGATTCAATCTCATACAAATCTGTCACATTAGAATGTAAATCTGCCATATACATTCTGAAAAAATAGGTGATAGTAGCATCAGCTCCCCCACGTTGAGCCGCAGCATCCCATGTAAATAAAACAGCAACTTCATTCTCCTTCTCTTTCTCCAAAGTAATTTCAGAAGAAGAAGCCTTCAAAAGCATCTGATCTACAGGAGTTTCAAGCGCGTAATACTCCGGATCTTTATTACAGCTCGCTGCTATCGACATAAGAAAGAGCAAGCATATTAGTTTCATTATCTTATTCATAATTATGCTTTTCATTTTATTAATTCCAGAAAGGCGCCTGGACCAAGTTCGTGTTCTTATTCATCTCATCTATATATACCGGCAGCCAATACATCGCCTTTTTCCAAACACGGGTCTGAAAAACGGTTCTCTTGTAAAATTCCTGACTATTTATTCCTGCGAAGTTCATACCATAATCATCTCCACACATCTCCGGAAGTTGTTCTACAATTTTCCAACGGCGAATATCCGACCAGCGTGATCCTTCACAACAAAGTTCAACACGACGTTCCATACGAACGATCTCACGCACTGCTAATTGATTATCATCAACATGGATGTATTTGGGATCATCCAGTGCTACAGTATTCAGCGTATATTGACGTACACCCGCACGTTCACGGACTTTATTCACGTATTTCAATGCATCCTCACGATGTGCTCTATCATCGTAAGCCTCATTAACAGCCTCGGCATAATCCAAATAGGAAGCTGCCAAACGATACAAGAACATTTGACGCCATTTGTAACTACCATTCTTCGGATTATCTTGCGGATATACTTTTTTACGAACCAAATAACCATTTTGGGGGGCATCGTGTGTATAGTCATTATCTCTCTGATTCTTAAAGAATTCAAATTTACGCCCTGCCAAAGCATACCACGAACCATTATAGCTCACTGCCGTATAAAAACGTGGTTCTCGGTTACAATACATATTATATGTACCTTCGGCAGTTATTTCTCCCTTTTGCCCTGTTCCGCCAGTCCAGTTGGTAGACCTAGCTTCTACTTCTGTCGAGAAACCTTCTTCTACATATTCTGAATTGTCATCGTCTTTCGGAAGTCCGTTCTTCATAAAAAAAGCATCCACCAATCCTTGATATACGCCCAAACCATTTCCGCCACCATATTCTTTAGTAACCGCCTTGTTTGTATAGAACTGGTAACTTTGATAAGCATCTTCTTTTGTATATGGGAACAATATCTCCTTGTTTCCATCCTGAAATTTTGTAAACCAAAGATTCTCAAGTGAAGTGAACGGATCAATTTCTCCCTCATCATTATATTCTACATACAAACGATAACCAGCTTGCTCTGCCACATCAAGTAATTGTTTGCAAGCCTCTGCCGCTTTTACCCATTTCTCCTGGCTATAAGTAGAGTTAAACAATTCCTCACCCTCTTTATTCTTATGCCCGATATACCACTCATTTCCGTTTACTAACGGGCTTGCAGCAAATAATAACATCTTCGCACGAACAGTCAGACACATGACTGAAGTTATTCGCCCATATTTCTCCACACTCTGCCATACAGCAGGTAATTGTTTAGATGCTTCCAACATTTCATTATCCAAATGACTGACAACTTCATCAAATGGCCTTTGCCCCACCATCAAATCTGAAAGAGTAAAGTCAGTCGGGGCAATATAATTCGGTCTGAATGGAATAGGTCCATATGCTTCCAATAATTGCCACCAATAATAAGCTGCAAGAAAACGTGCTTCCGCTTTCATATAATCCACTTCTCTCTGAGGAAGGTCGGAATCAGGTAATGCGTGTACACGTTCTATAAAAATATAAGCCTGACGTATTTTTCTCGGAAGACCATCCCAGAAATTTCCTGCCCATTGTGTATTCGGTGTCCATCCACCAAAAATCTTGGTGATATTGGGCCAGTCCCATTGCTGCCAGCGTGCAGAAGCAGTCAAGTCATCTGCAAACACTTCCCAACCATACGTATTTAGCCAGTCATTACCCGGATTAGGGATACGGCTGTATACATTGGCCAGCCATGATTCTACTTTTGTCTTATTCTCAAAGACCATGTCTATGTCAATTTCCGTATCCGGTTCTTTATCAAGATACGTACAGGAACCCAACGATACGATGCCTATTAAACCGGCAACTATATATTTTTTAAGTTTCATTATCGTCATTTTTTTAATTAGAAATTCAGGTCAACTCCAAACATTACAGAACGCATAGCCGGATAACGCAGGCCGGTGTTCGTATTTAATTCCGGATCCCATAGTTTGAAAGGAGAGAAACAAAATAAGTTATTGCCACTCACGTAAAAACGAATAGCTTTGGAATGTATCTTATCAGTTACAAATTGCGGTAAAGTATATCCAAGTTCCAGCGTTTTCAAACGCATAAAACGCATATTCTTTTTCCACCATGTGGAATTCCGGTAATTCTGTCTATTAGGCTCCTCCGTCAGTCTCGGCCAAAAGACATCTTGAGCAGGGTTCTCTTCTGTCCATCTGTCGTTATAATTAGAGTAAATATTCCCTTGCAATGTTTGTCCGCTACCCGGAATGAAATACGTAGTTCCACCAATCACACGATAAGTATCACCTGTTCCCTGGAAGAAGAAATTCAAATCCCAGTTTTTGTAGCTCACATTACCTCCGAAACCATAAACAATACGCGGGTCTACCGTTCCACCAATGTATCCTTCATCCGCATCAGTGATAATGCCATCGCCATTCATATCTATATATTTGATATCACCGGGACGTACTTTTGAAGCTCCAACGTCCTGTGTCGGTATACCGAATTTCAAATTACCATTCGCATCGAAATCATCTTCTGTAAACAATCTTTCTGCCTGCAATCCATACAAAGTATTTAATGAACGGCCTGTCAATCCTCTGTATGTACCTTTCACAGTTTCTGGCTCATCGTATTCGTCCACCCTGTTGATAGCATATGTAAAATTAGAACGGAAACCTACAAACCAATCTTTATTAATTTGTTTATTATAGTTTAAGGAGAATTCCACACCGCGGTTAGTCACTTCACCAAAATTGGCCCAAGGATTAGTCAAGAATCCTGTCTGTGAAGGAATAATCTTACGCTGCATAAAGATATTGGTACGTTTTTCTTTGAAAACATCTACCTGTAATTCCAATTCATTCCATAATCCCAGTTCAAAACCAAGGTTCATTTTCAGAGCTGTTTCCCAGGTAAGATTTTCAACTCCAACTTCTCCTTCTGAAATACCGGTACGACCAATCTGTCCTGTATCACCCCAGTTATACTTATCTGCATTGGTATTCAATGTTGTTATATAGGCAAAACGACGTCCTCCGATATCATCATTACCTACTTTTCCTATAGAACCTCTTAATTTCAATTTACTCAATGTATTTCTGAAACGATCCATGAAAGGTTCTTCAGACAATAACCATCCAACTGCCACAGAAGGGAAAAAGCCGAAACGTTTACCTTTAGCAAAATTCTCTGAACCATTATATCCAAAGTTGAACTCCGTCACATAACGGCTATCGAAAGTATAAGACAATCTACCCGCAATACCTTGTTTTCTATAAGGTTGTACACTACCATTATCATAACTTTGCTGATTATACAGGAACAATGCATCTACGTCATGCTTTCCGAAAGTGCGAGCATACGTTAATGTTCCTTCAAAATAAACCCTCGAATTTCCATATTCCCCCTTATTTCCATGTCCCAAAGAGTCATCTCCATATTTAAGTACAGAATGAATCAGATTACCTTCAATGTCACGTCCGGTAGCAATACTATGATAAGTAGCATCCTTTCCCCTTGTAATCGAACTCTGATTCCAACGGTCGAAAGAAAAGGTTACTTTCGCTTTTAATCCCGGCGTGATCATCTTCAGATTCTGTTCAATAGCAAAGAGTGACTGAATCTGTGAAGCTGTAACTACGTCGTAACCTCGCTGTGTCACCGCTGCCCAAGGGTTCACATCATTAATAGCCATAATTGGAATAGTCCCATCTGAATAGCGGGCAGGATACACGAAAGGAGAAGTTATAAACGCTCTATCAAAAGCATCGTCCGTACTAAATGCCTGCTTGCGGTGTGTTTGAAGGAACCCACCGACATTTAAACGCAGTACTGTTGTCTTAGTCACATCCAAGTCAACATTCGCACGCATATTATAACGAGTTAGTTTCGTTCCTGTATCATAAGGCAAAGACTTATCCGTCTCCATGATTCCCTTCTCACCGAAATAAGAACCAACCAACGAATAGCGCAGGAAATCGGAACCACCTGATACAGTCAGATTCGCACGAGTAGAATAAGCATAATCCTTTGTTATTTCATCCAGCCAATTTACATCCGGATACAAATCTCTGTCATAACCATATCTCGTTCTGTCAATCTGCTCCTGACTGAAAGGCAAACGCGACTTATTCTCTGTTATTTCATTTATCAATGCCATATGATCGGCTGCCCCAATAAAATCCGGAAGTTTTGTCGGCTCTGCAATAGAATGTTCCACACGCAAATTGACAGAAGGAGCTCCTACTTTACCACGCTTCGTATTGATAACGATGAC
The DNA here is from genome assembly GCF_014334015.1 of Bacteroides sp. M10. Classification (GTDB taxonomy): domain Bacteria; phylum Bacteroidota; class Bacteroidia; order Bacteroidales; family Bacteroidaceae; genus Bacteroides; species Bacteroides intestinigallinarum. The sequence continues at coordinate 1,059,145 of NZ_CP060488.1, forward strand.
ACCATTTGCACCACGCACACCATACATAGCACTCGCCGATGCATCTTTCAATACTGAGAAAGATTCAATTTCAGCAGGGTCTATGTTATTCAAGTCACGCTCGATACCATCTACCAACACTAACGGAGATTGTCCACCGGAGAAAGAAGCAATACCGCGAATCCAAAAATTCGAGGAATCGTAACCCGGTTCTCCCGAACGTTGAACCGCTATCACACCGGCAATCTGTCCTGCCAGATTATTAGACAAAGAGCGCGTGGCACCAACCTGTAACTTCTTAGGCTGTAATGTCTCGATAGAACCGATAACCGACATTTTCTTCTGACTACCATATCCAGTAACCACAACTTCATCCAAGGCTTCAATATCTTCTTCTAAAATTACGTCAAAGTTAATCTTACTTCCAACTTTTATTTGTTGAGTTTTGAAGCCAATATACGAAATCTCTATTACAGAATTCTTTCCGGGTACATTCAAATAAAAATGTCCGTCCATATCCGTAATGACTCCAGTCCCTGTCTGTTCCAGTACACGTACATTTACACCAGGAAGAGGATTCTTGTCCTTATCGGTTATCGTACCACTGATACGAATACCTTTCGCTTGCTCCGACATATTAGTCTTACCAGACATAGAAGAATGTTCCGGTAAAGCGGAGTTAGCGCTTGTTCCATAATACAACAACAAGCAAACAAACAATGCTTTCTTCAAGTCCATAATATTAAATTTAAAAAACTCATAATAAATACTTTATCTCATATTAAGTGAGAGCAAAAGTAGACAACTAATACAAAATGTAATAAAATAGATAGACCAATAATTAAAAAAAATCGTTCAAAATGAAATTAAAATATAATTGAGATATCTTCTGACCTATTTCTGTCATTTTAAGAAATGTTCCGCACGCCCCGGAGTCAATAACTCCCACAAAGAAGCGACTGTCCATCCCGGTGCGAAGATATCGTTATAATACCCTTTCCCATTTTTACCATAATCCCAGTTGGTATGTTGAACGACTTCCGGATAAAAACCGGATTTGGCAATTCCACATAGATGCCCTTCATGAGGTAACAATTGGCGCATGGAAGTAGAAATCACCTCCGCGAAATGGGCAAAGCGTGGTTCTTTATATTCCTTTGACAACCATTGTAGTACCGAAGCAAATTCAAAAACAAACACATCAATATGGTTATTTTCTACAGAAACATTACCCCAACCACGAGTTTTTAGACCGATATCACCCAACATCTGACCTTGAGCAAAAGGAACGTCCCATACATAATACCATGACAATGCAAAATAAGCAGCCTTTCTTGTCAGGTCGGCATAATGACGATGCTCATCTCCTTTCGTTATTAATGAAAGATAGTAAGTTGCTGTAGCAGCATAAAGAGAAGCCTCTTTATCTTCACAATTGGCATCGAGAGTAGATGAAAAATAGTCAGCTTTAGATATCAAGACTTTCTCCAGATAATCTGCTGTCCTTTTAGCACTGGCTAAATAACGTTTATCCTTAAAATATTTATATCCCATTATTAAAGGTAAAGTGGCCGAGGGTGTACTTCCTCCACTATTATCGACCACTGTAAAATCGTCGTGGAATTTACGGGGGAAACTACCATCTTCATGTTGTAACTGCAAAAGTATATCGAGCATATTTTTCATCTTTTGTTCCCATTCAGGATGACGACGGCCATTCTCCCTTTCATAAGCAAGAAAATGAAGCATAGCATAAACCCCTTCTGATTGACGACGAATACTATGTACAGGATCTTCATACCCTCTATCAAAGTTTACCGATTCTTTAAAGAAACCAGCTTGTGTAAAGCCATTCTTCAAATAACTATCGAATACTTTCATACTGTTTTCTTTCAGATCCTCTCTGCCACATTGCCAACTATATTCCCAAGCATTGAATGCATTAAGGAGTACACGACCGATAAAACCGACTTCTGCCTGACCGTTACTCTGACAATCAGCAGTCCGCAAATGAATACCCGAATTAAAAGTCAACGAATTACCAGTCACCAGACTATTCACAAAAAAACGGCTCATAACTTCTTTCATATCCTCTATAGAATAAGGAGTATCAACCGGAGCCGGAGCATAAGTGTCATAACTATACTCCCACGCATTCCGAATAAAATCAGAATAATCATCAGCTTTATTCTCCAGAATCTCCCATGTCAGTAACATTGTTTCTCCTTTTTTCAGAAACTGAAAAGCCTCTACCGCCGGAGCCAATGTTAATTTTCGAATATAGCTTTTAGGTGCTTCACGGTAAGGAAAACCGAAAGAAAGTGTTGCCACTCCATTCTGATTTTCGAATCCAGTAAAACCTATTGAAGTTTTACCTGAAAGAATGATTTCTCCCTCTCGATGAGTAGACAAAACCTCATTAGTAAAATTGTCTATACGACTCACCGTCACAAAGCTTTTTTCCTTTTCTGAATAAATACCTGTAAGAGGAGCACTCAATCTATCCTCACGCACCAACCAGCTGTCTGATGTATGAAATGAAGGTGCTTCCTTAGGAGATCGCAGATTGCGACGATACCAGAACCCCGGCATATAGAACTGGCAATCATCATGATTAAAACCGGTTGACAACTGCTCGCTAAAATTAAAATAAACATCCTCTAATGCAGTCAGACTGACATTGATACGTAACTTACCGTTCATATCCTCCATTTTCTGAGTTATTACCATCGGAATACCTTTGGAAGGTTCCAACAGATAAGATGAACGGTCATTCTTCAACTGCCGCATATCCAGCGAGTATTTTTCCGATTCATTTCCCGGTACTTTTAAGGAAATAGATGCTGAAATCTTTTCTGGAGTATAATTGACGGCTTCAACAGCCTCAACATATAACCCAATAAGTATTCCACAAAATAAGCATTTTAAATTCATGTAAATTCAATTAAATGAATCAGTAATAAAATAAATACTGGTTCTGTTAATACACTAATAATTCATTTTCAAACTTGAGCAACAGCTAATATTTTGTAGCCTGTGTGATACGCAACAAAAGTATGGAATTCTACCAGCTTAGGATATTAAAAACAGGTCAATAAATGAAATTCCAGTCTCAATTTCCCTCCCAAAGTATACATCTTCTGACTCTTATTTACGCAACCGAAAAATTGAACTCATTTCTGAAGCCGGACATATGTTTTACCATTCGGTCCGACTCCTTTAACTACCAACTTCTTCCAATGTCCTGGCAATTTCGAAGGCAATTGTTTAATACCGCTATCTGTAATATCCAAACCACAAAAGCCATTGATTACAGCCTGCAAAAGTCCTCCCGCACCAGTTGAGAAATAAGGATTAGTACCTCCTGCACCTTCAGAAAGTACACCGAACGGAGGTAGCTGGTTGGGACGGAAGCTTTGCACAAATAATTCATAAGCCTTATCCCCTTCACCAAGGCGTGCATATTGCAAAGCCAATACAGAGAATGACATTGCGGGGCCTCCTTTGTCAATCTTTCCCTCATAATACTCCAAATCCTTACGAATTTCTTCCGGACGGGTAATCAGGTTTAATGGATATACCAGTAAATTAGCATCCGCCTGCTTGATAACCTGTCCATTATAACCATCATACTCCATAGTCACTCCATTTTCAAATTTGGGGATGCGCAACTTTGCTGCTATTTCTTTCCAAATTACTGGAGCTTTAACCCCACATATGGAAGCAGCTTTAGCAGCATCCTGTAATGCGCGTATAACAGTACCGTTCGTGAAGGCATTATCATCACCCTCTGCGTATTCATCGGCACAAACCACATTACGAATCGAATAAGAACCATCGTCATTCTTTTCTACACGACTTACCCAAAATTCTGCCACTTTCTCCATTAAAGGGAATCCTTCTTCACGCAACCATCGCTGATCGCCACTCATACAGTAATAATTCCAGGCCGCAATGGCGATATCAGCTGTGATATGATGTTCAAAAGGACCAGTCAACGCCCAAGTCGGACACGCTTCTTCTCCTGCATCATCACTTTCCCAAGGAAACATAGCCCCATCATATCCATAACTTAATGCTTTCTGGCAAGCAGCTTCCAGCCTATCTGTACGATAATCCATCATTGTTCGTGCAATGCCCTGATTCATAAAGAGCATAGGCGGATACATCCAAAATTCGGTATCCCAGAAAATATGCCCATTATATCCCTGTGAAGAAAGTCCAAAAGGAGGTATACTCAACCGACTTCCTTTGCGTGCATTGGAATACAGATTATAAAGTGCAAAACGCACAGTACGCTGTGCTTCATCATCCCCCTCAATCACAATATCACCTTTCCACATCTCGTTCCAGAGTTTCCGGTGCCCATCCATCAGACGCATCAATCCCTCTTTCGCACCATAAATCACTTCACGGTCTGACTCATTGTATGGATCTATAAAATCACGTCCGGTACAAACAGCACCTAATAAAGTAAAAAAGAATTTCTCTCCTTTCTTTAATGAAATAGAAATCTGACCACTCCCATTATATTGTTGCTGCACACTGGAATTTTTATCATAAATAAATGCGGAAGAGGCTGAAACTTTTTGTTCGCGGTATTTTGATAAAGCCCAAGTACGCACTATTTTTATATCATTCCCATTAACATTCACATTGAGCAGTTTCGAACCTATATTTTTATACTCATCAGGTACCTCAATAGGATTTGACACTGTCAAATACATATCCCCCAGTGCCGTAACCTCCACACGAACCAGTCCTGCATAAGGTAAATTTCTTAGAGCACAGATGCTATAAGATACATCCGCTTTTCCATCACAAGTGAAGTGCGTATTATGGGTAGCCTCTTTCATATCTATACACTGTTCCCATCTCGAGATATTATCACCATTTACAGTCTGTCCATTAATTTGCATCTGCAAATTGAATGGATTGATTCCTCGTAAAACACGACTCACATCTTGAGGAGTAGCAGAATCAAAAACATGGTTTAGCATGACATGGCGAATAGAAAACGGTTCTTTCCACGGCAGGATACCAATCCCCCCATTGGCAACTGTTGCCCCGTAATAAGTTCCGTGATAATCAGTTGTCTGTATCTTCCACAAACTATCCTGTCCATTTGCCTTAATAGTGAGAGCTGATACCAGACAATAAAATACGATAAATAGATTTCTCATATAAAAAATAAGATATTTAATTTGTTAATGACATCCGGCACAAAAATAGGGCGTATCTGCCAATCATTAGGAAATAACTTGACCAAATGATGTGACAAATAAACCAAAAGCGTACTAAAAATAATATTTAAGCCAATTTTGTTACCAAAATTGGCTTAAATCAAAAGACAGATTATTTTATCTTATTTAAATGCGTACTTCAATCGTTTTTCCATTCGTAATCTTACTTCTTTTTACAATCTTATGATCCTTTTTTATCAGAACCAACAGTTTGTCATCTTTATCGCGCTTCACCTCAATATCGAATATGGAACCAAATGCACAGATACGTTTCAATGACATCGTATTCCAACTTTCCGGTAGCTGCGGTGTCATCATAAAAGCATCCAATGCAATGGGACGGATGCCGAACAACCCCTCGGTCATAATGCGACAATACAAAGCACTTTCTGTGGATAAATGCCTTTGGTTTCCCTCCGGCCACGCTTCCACTGCGTAAGGAACATGATCACCCAACAAACGAGTAGCAGAGTATTTATCCAAATATTCAGTAGCTATGTCTCTGGCACCACAAGAGTAAGCCCCCCGGAAAGCATAGAGTGTAGAACGATCCCAATAAGTAGAAGTACCCGATTGAGTTAACAACCCATTCTCCATCCACAGTTTATCAGAGAATAGAGCCTCCACAGTACCTTTCGCCTGATCATAAATACCCATAGTCAGAGGAATACAAATCCATGAACGCAGCACTGTATTACCATCATAATAACGATAGGTATCATACCCCTCTACATTACGGGCAAAATATGCATCAATATTCTTATAAAGTTCAGCAGCCCTATCCTGATAAGACTTTATCTGTCTATGTTCTTTTTTCAGCGCCTTTCCCAAATAAGCAGCTGAAATCAAGGCATCATAATATAATGAAGATGTACATAGATTGGCTTTTCCGGCAGGAAAACGATTTTCAAGTTCATCAGAATCAGATTTTACCACCCCATCCGCATTCAGCTGGCGATGACAATATTCCAGACACCATTCAATCAGCGGCCACAATTTTTCAGCCTCATTGCGATTACCGGATGCCAAAGCATAACGTGCTGCGCCATAGCCAACCATTGCTACATCACCACGATCACCCGCAACACCAAAACAATCAATCCCTTCTGCAATTATAGATGAAGGTAAAGGTTTATACTCATCATTCATATAGCGCATAAACAAGCCGAATGAATCCATAGCCGAACGGTTTCCGGCTTGATAACCTAAATATGGAAAAAATGGATTGATATATTCGGCCTGATCATTCGCCCATACAGCAGCATAATAAGCTTCCCCGCCAGGGCTTTGCATATATCCGCCTTTGGTATCGAATATGCTTTCCGAACCACGTATCTTGGCAAAAGAAAACATAGTATTGATTACGTCACTCGGAGTCTCTAACACAAGGTTACCCTGTATCTGACTCAAAAATCTCCGACGTGCCAGAAGTTCATTATTAACATCCAACGCCAACTCCTGATCATGTTTCTTATATCCTGCATAGATTACCTGAAACCAAGCCTTTTCTCCGGCTTTCAGTAAATAAGTACCATCTTTTACCGGAGAAGAAAGGGTAGCCGTTAATGTATAACTGCCTTCCACTCCTTTTGCCTCATCAGTATAATAAAAAAGAGTGGTCGATGGGAGCTGAACTGTCTGTGGGTGATCTGTCGTATTCTCCAACTCATATTTCTCACAGAAGGCCGGTTGTGACGTGGAAGGAAAAAGTGTACGTGTCAACGAAATCCCTCTAGTAGTATATACACTCTTTACAGTCATAATTCCATTCAGCGATACAGTCTCTACCTTTTCACCTACTAACGGCTGACCATTTACAAGGCATAAATGTGCCCAGTCTCCATTAAAATGATGCTGCAAACTACCATGGGTATCATTAGGGATAGTACGAAAAGTAGGTAAAACCATATTCCGGTCAATCACCCATTCACCAGCTTCATTAACACCATAGCGCAATACTGTTGAAACTTTCAGCCCACTCATTTCAATATGGTCATTATGCACACCATCCACTCTCCAGCAAATACTGTCAGGTGAAGTAATCACCCATCTCGTTATCTCACTGGCATTCAGAAAACTGGTATACAATCCAATTAGTAATAGTGTAAACCACAAAGTCTTTTGTCTGGTCATCATATCTTATAGTATTATTAAAATTTTCACACTTATAAATTATAAATCCTCAATATAACAGATGATATAGAGTGAAATACAACTCTATATATAATCTACTCTTCTTTCGAATTAACAAAATCCTTAGGCAATACCCCAAATTGCTTTTGGAAACATTTAGCAAAGTAAGACGGAGAATTAAATCCCACCATGTAGCAGATTTCATTCACCCGGTTTTCTCCCTCTTTCAACAATTGAGCTGCCTTTTTCAAACGCTCCAGGCGTAAGAACTCATTCGGACTCAAATCCAGCACTCCCTTTATTTTCCGATAAAAGTTAGACCTGCTCATATTCAGGTTATCTGCCATGTCATCCATGCTAAATTCAGGATTGGCATAATTAATCTGAATTACTTCGTTCAACCTCTTGATAAATTCCTCATCAGCTTTTGTTAAAGCCATTGTATTAGCAGCTATAAAAGGAGACTCCGCAAAAGCTTGGCGCAGTTTCTCTCTATTCTGAATAAGATTGGAAGCACATGCTTGTAGATATTCTACAGAAAAAGGTTTTTCAATATAAGCATCTGCTCCCAGTTCCATCCCCTCTATCTTTGATTGTATATTGGTCTTGGCAGTCAGCAGGATAACCGGAATATGGCTGTAATTCAAATCCGACTTAATCGTCTTACACAATTCGAAACCATCCATCACGGGCATCACAACATCACTTATCACCAGATTCACATAGTTACCATCAAGCACCTGCAATGCTTCTGCACCATTAGTAGCTGTCAGTACTGTATAATCTCTCGACAACTGACGAACAACAAAAGTAAGCATATCAGGATTATCTTCCACTACCAGCACAGTGGGACGATTATCTTTCTTTCCCGCCTGTTCGGCAGGGATTTCATTTACCCTATCAATTTCCACCTCCGCCTCTGGAGTTAAAGTGATTGTCGTATCCTGAACGACCGGTAAAGTCAGACAGAAAATGTTACTTTCTTCTCCTGCCTCCATAGCCAAAGTTCCCAGATGTAGTTCAGCCAACGAGCGAGAGAGTGCCAAACCGATTCCAGTGCCAGTAGTCACCTTTCCATCCTCTTGCTCATTGAAACGAACAAAAGGTTTAAAAATCTCCTCTTTCATTTCATCAGGAATGATTACTCCATCGTTTACTGTGCGAATACGGAATAGATTATCATCATCAGTTTCGGGTATTTCCAGCATTACATGTACATAACTCTCGGCATATTTCATTCCATTGTTCAATAAGTTACTGATAATCTTCGTAAATGCTTCCTGATTAACATGGGCATAAAAATCTTTTTCTGGTACCTGTAAGGTAAATTCCAACCCTTTCTGTTTTGCAAGAGAAGTGAAACGTATATGAGTTTCTTTCAACACTTCTGTTATATTGCATTTTGCAAAGTTCAACCGGAATCCCTGGCTTTCCGTCTTGCGGAAGTCAAGTAGCTGATTGGTCAGATTGAGTAATCGTTCCGTGTTCTGTTTCATGACGTTCAAGTCTTCACGGGTTTCAGCATCCACTTGTTTTTTCAGTATGATATTTTCCAACGGACCTTTAATCAATGTCAACGGTGTACGTATCTCATGAGCTACATTCGTAAAAAAGTCGATCTTTGCATGATAAACTTCACGTTCTTTCTCCTGCTCAAACTTCTCCATCTGCCTACGATGCTTGTTGTTACTACGCCTCTTGAAATATATAATTACATACAAAGAACAACCTATAATCAACAAAGCATATACAAAATAAGCCCAAACAGAAAGATAGAAAGGAGGAAGAATATGTACTTTTAACGATATTCCATTTTCATTCCATACTCCGTCACTATTAGAAACCTTTACTTTGAATGTATAATTGCCATATCGCAGATTGGAATAAGTAACAATAGGGCTTTCGCCAATTGTCAGCCAATCCGCATCAAAACCATCCAATTTATACATGATTTTACTCATTCTTGGAGCTTGAAAGTCCAATGCTGTTACCCGGAAAGAGAAAGAGTTCTGATTAGACTGAAGAATAAGCTCATCAGAGAAAGTGATACTCTTTTTCAATGGAGATCCCGGTTCACCGACATACACTTCTTTGCCAAACAATAGGAAATCCGTAATCACAATAGATGGAAGCGACCTATTCTCTGAAAAGGTCTTCGGATTGAAAGCGATAAAACCATCGATGCTTCCCAGATAAATCGTACCATCTTCCGTTTCCAGGCTGGAGCGATAATTAAACTGATCACCCAGCAAACCATTGGAGGTAGTATATACTTTCATTGCTCCGGTAGTAGGTTGGAAACATACGAGGCCATTATTCGTTGTCAGCCAGAAAAGTCCGTCTTTATCTTCCACAATCTGATAAACGACATCGTTTGGCAATCCATCTGCCAGATTATAGCTGGTAAAGGTTTCCGTTTCCGGATGGAACAAACAGAACCCTCCACCTTGAGTCGTCAACCAAACTTGCCGGTGAGAATCTTCGAAGATACTTACCACTTTATCATAAGGAAGGCTTTTCGGATTATTTTCATTATGTAGATAATTCTTCCATTTCTTCTCACTTACATTATAACAGTAAGCACCGTTTGCGTAAGTGGCCAACCAGAGGTTTCCTCCTGAATCTTCTTTTATGTCATATACAAACCGACCATTCAGTTCCGGTATCCGGTCAAAATCATCAGATTGTCTGTTGTAGCGCAACAAACCGAATAAAGTACCCAGATAAATATCCCCCGTCGTCGTTCGGCAAATGGAGAAAACGCTGTTGTCTATCAATGAGCGGGGCGAGTCTGTCTTCTGGTAGGTTTTCACAATAGCTCCTGTACGGGTATCCACCACTTTCACTCCTTTCGAAAAAGTTCCCACCCAAAGGTTATCATCAACCAGACACAGTCCATGAACATTTGTAAAAGCATTGCTTGGCGTGAAGAAAGAAAAAGTCTTGGTTTTAGGATTAAAACGATTCAAACCACCATCTTCCGTGCCAATCCATAGAATTCCCTGGTTATCTTGGCAGAACTCACGCACTCGTTTCCCGTGCAGGCCATTCTCTGTTCCTTTCGGATAATATTTCTCGAAGTTCGTATAAAAACGGGGATAATAGTTTATACCGCCGAAGTAAGAGCCAATCCAAATGCCGCCCTCACGATCTTTGCACAATGAATAAATGGCATTATCGGATAAAGAATAAGGATCATTAATCGAACTGCGCAAATGAACGTACTTACCTAGCCGGAGATTATAGATATAAAGTCCCGACTCTGCACCAATCCATAGTTCATTGTCAGAAGCAACCAACAGTTCACGACAGAAAACAGACTCCCCGGATTCATCTTCGAAAAGTAAATCGTGCAATTTGTTTGAAGTCAGATTCAGCTCTTTCACCCCTCCTTTTAAAGAACTTATATACAAACAGTTGTATGCACCTTTTACAATACAGGTCACTACGTCGTTCGCATAAATTTCCTTGTTATTCACAGGCGATAAATAAGGATGGAGAGTTTTCAGACGGTCTTTTGAATAGAAAAGTCCATCGCCATAACAGCCAATCCAAAGGGTTCCGCTATTGTCAAAAGCAAAAGTCTCAACATTGGTGGTAAGAAAGGAGAAGTTCTGTAAGGTATAGTTCTGAAGCTCTCCTTTTTCCAGATTATAACAGAACAATCCCTGTGATTCCACTGCCATCCAGACACACCCCTGATTATCTCCGGAGATAGCCGTCACAGTATGTTCTATCCTTGTATTCTCTACACTTTGTTTGGTAAAATGCTCGAAAGAATCTTTTTCCGGATAATAGATATAAAGCCCTACGTCCGTACCCACCCAGATACTTCCTTTTTCATCCTCGTAAAGTGCCGTGATGAAATTATTGCCTATGCTCCGCTGACTACGGTCATCATGCTTAAATTTACGGAATGACAGACCGTCATATCTGTTCAGTCCATCCTTGGTGCCGAACCACATAAAGCCCTGCTTATCCTGTAAAATTGTATTTACTGTATTCTGCGATAATCCATTCTGTACACTTAGATTTTTGAAATAATAGTGTTCATCTGCCACTTGAGCGTGACAGAGTATCTGATAACAAATAAGACAGATTAAAAGAGTCAGGGTTTTCTTCATACTACGTGTTTTCTATCCTTTCGTTTTGAGTTACCAAATGTAGGCAAAATCATAGCGGAAAGATAGTAAATATGTCTCAATGAATGAAAGAATAGTCCTATTTTTCTATTCGGATACACGCATCAACTGTTATAACGGCTCTTTGCGTAGCTAAAAACGGATTTATATCCATTTCTTTGATTTCTGTAGCGAAACGTAGCAAGGCGGACAAACGAACAATAGTTTCAGCAAATTTATCTTCTTTGACTCTCTTTTGTCCACGTGTTCCCTGAATAATTTTATAAACACGCAGTGAATGAATCAGAAATCTGCACCGACGAACGAAAGCTACTAGCTCCTCTTTATTATCGGAAACAAACTCATCTACCAGCGGAGTACCGGCAGCATGCAGTAATGCTTGTACGTAATTGGAAGCAATATAACCATTCTCCGGAATAGAATCAATAATGCGACGAATTCTCAAAACGTCTACCCCGCACCTTCGGCATAGACGATAATGTTCCTACAAAGACAAAATAAATTCCGAATAATGAAAAAGGTATATCAAAAATTCCATAATGAAAGTTTTTTTTAACATACCTCACTTTCTTTTTACCTATCTGTTTCAGTCTTTACAGCTGAACCGTTACCCAAAAGATTAGGCCAAGCTTTATCATCCCAGTAAACTCTATCAAGCAATACCACACGCCCTAAAGAAAAATACCTAGTAACCAATAAAGAAAAAACGGTTTAATACAGAAGAAAATTCAGCCAGCAAAGCCTTACGCTGTTCGCTGTCAGCAGCAAATAAACCGGTAGACAAGATTTCCCCTATTGATCCGTTAGTTGTTACTACAGCAATTTGTTTGACGCCTTCCACCAATTTTCCATTTTGGGGAGAAACGATGTGCCGACGGTTGGGAGAGTCATTGCCGGAGGTTGTAAGGCATTCGTTGTGAAGAAGTATATCATTAATTTTCCATCCCGAACCTACCGGATGATTACCCAAAGCAAGAATGGAACTGTTTCCCATATTTATCAATGCATTCTCTATCAGAGCCTCATTCAATATACCTCTGATCGTTTCCAAAGCATATCCCTTGAGAAAGCCGGACAAATTGATAGTTACTCCCGGCTGTGAAAAACAGATACTATGATCTCCGGCTGATAAATGTACTGAATATATTGTGTTCTGGTTGTAGTTTTCGGAATGAACTGTGACATCAAAGCATCCCAAAGTCCTGCTATTATATTCCAGGCAAAAATCAATCATTGAATAAAGTTCTTCGCTAAGAACGACCGGAGAAACAAAGGCTGTCAGGTTGACAACAGACAATTCACTGGCCGGATCATAAAAGTTCGCCATCTTTTCCAGCCGGCACAATGCATCATAAATACGATTGACCACAAGCAGCAGTTCTCCTTCCGACTTCCGGCTACATAAGATAATATCCACTCGTGTATGCATGGAAAGAAACCAAGCATAAAATAAGGAATTACCATCATTTGACGGTTTGTATAAATGTTGAATAGTGGTGGTCTGCATCGTATAAAATACAAATTAGGCACGGATTACACAGATTATACGGTTTTTATTTCATTAGAGTAACCGTGAAATCCGTGTAATCCGTGCCTGAATAAAAATCATAAAGGAGTTTTAGCGCATCTCCCAATAACCAGAAAACGGAACTATTTCAGTTCTTTAATCTTCACGTTCTTGAACCATACTTCATCTCCATGGTCCTGAAGAAGTATATTACCTTCCTCCGGATTTCCGAAATTAGGCCAATTTTTATATTTACTGTATGCTACCAATGCATTCCACATATCATTGTTACGATCATATTCAATCAGCTTAACCCCGTTCAGCCAATGTTCTACATGATTGCCTTTTACAATAATAGTAGCAGTATTGAATTCTTTCTTATTGAAAGGCTTATCTTTTGGAGCCGGAATCAAGTCATACAAAGAACCCAGCTTTCTGTTACCTTTCACACCCAGTTTTGCATCAGGATGCTTGTCATCATCAAGAATCTGGAATTCGCAGCCGATAGCAGAACCTTCACCCTTATTCAGCCCCGGATTTACGAAATATTTAACTCCACTATTTGCACCTTCAGTAATCTTGAAATCTACTTTCAGAATAAAATTCTTGTATTTACGGGTAGTCACAATATCACCACCATTAGCAGATTCAGCTCCACCACTCTTCATTACTTTCAAAATACCATTTTCTATCTTCCAGCCTTTTGCGGGGAAAGTAGAGATTTTAGCTCCTCTCCATCCGTCAGTAGTCTTACCATCCCATAATAGAGCCCAGCCTTCTTTTCCTTCACTAGGAGAAATCGTGTTGGCAATCAGATTCACTTCTAGTGCAGCTTGCGTTTCCGGTGTCTGATAGCGTTCTACATCCGTCGTACAAATACGGATATTCTTCCAGCTAACAGTTTTCCCTTCATCTGCCGCATTTCCAATAGCGTGCACTTGCAAAGCAATGAAACCTACAGGAGTCATGTCATCCCATATATTAGCACAAGGTACTCCGTTTATCCAAGTACGGATCGAATTACCAACAGCTTCAATACGGGCTTTATTCCATGCGTTATTCTTAAAAGCAGTTTTTGCAGACGGATTCAGCGTCAAAGGATAAAGCCAGTTTCTACGTGCCTCATCATAAATGCCACCCGACCAAGCGCGCTTAGAAGGATCAATCTCAAACTGATAACCGTGTACGCGCCCTTTCTTATAATCTTTCTTGCTTTCACTGCGAAGCTGTACACCGGAATTTAAACCATCATCTATCTTGAAGTCAAATTCAAGAATAAAGTCACCATAGTTCTTTGTAGTTGCCAAGAAAGTGTTGGGAGTTCCCATTTTAGATACGCCTACAATCGCACCGTCTACAATTTTATATTCGGCTTTGCCGTTCAATTTTTTCCATCCTTTCAAGTTCTTTCCATTGAAAAGAGGTTCCCAGTTTTGTGCACCCAACGAAGCGGCACAAAATAAAAGTAAAGTTAATACAATATTTTTCATGATTATTTATTGGTCCTTCTCCATCCCCTTATATTCGATAAAGGGATGAGAAAACTATTTTCTATTTATAATTTATAAAATTCATCCCAACCCTTACGCGGCGGAAGTCCTGCCAACATTGCATTAGCAAATTCATTATTTGTAATCTGCTTCGTACGACTGTCAAAGAACAGTTGTGTATTAAGACGTTGAGCCATTACACCCAGTGAGAACACCTGACTCAAAACACCGTTGATCTCGAACGGTGAGCGCGTCTTTTCAATGCCGTTACATGCCAATAAGAAGTTCTCGAAGTGATTGGAAGGACTTTTAGGAACCTTCGGTAATTTGCCAGCCATCTCTTTCGCTTTCTCTTCCGGAATAATAGACAAAGTGCTTCCATGACTACCCCCTTTAAAGATTAAGTCTTTCGTATAGATAATCTTTCCCGGATTCAATTTAGCCGCAGGAGTATCTCCCTGATTCGTCGAAGGAATGTTCGGATCCAATCCCGAAACTCCATAACCGGCAGGAATAGGAGGAAGATTATCCAGACCGTCATACCAGGTAATGTCTACCGGGGGCATTCCTTTACGTTGTGGGAAACGGAAGAGAATCGTGGAAGAATAAGGGAAGAAATAATCATTATGACCATTTGCGTATTGCATGGTGACTTCATAAGGCAATCCCAGTTCCAGGAACTCGTGAGCCGTATCGAGGATATGTGCCCCCCAGTCGCCCAATGCACCCATACCAAAATCATACCAGCAACGCCATTGTCCTAAATGATAATCTTTATTATACTCGTGATAAGGGGTAACTCCGAGCCAGGTGTCCCAATCCATATCTTTCGGCAGTTGCTGTCCCGAAGGAAGTTTGTAGATATTAGTATCCCATTTATGCCAACGGCGCGGGTTATTCATGTGGGCAGTGATAGCGGTAACGTCTTTGATAATTCCCTCATCCATCCAAGCTTTAAACTGGAAATAGTTTGCTTCAGAATGTCCCTGATTTCCTACCTGGGTAACCAAGTTAGGACGTTTAAGCGCAGCCTGCATCAACAACTCCGCTTCATAAAAAGTACGCGCCAGCGGTTTTTCTACATATACGTGTTTTCCGGATGCCAATGCCAGCATGCTGATCGGAAAATGTGAATGGTCGGGAGTAGCAATCGCTACAGCATCAAACTCATTACCGGCTTTATCAAACATCTGACGGAAATCCCTGAACTGTTTTGCTTTCGGATATTTAGCCATTATCTTTTGCGTATGTTTGGCACCCATGTCCACATCACATAACGCTACCACTTCTACCATACCTGTCCGCGCAAAATCCTCAATAATCTGTTCCCCGCGGTTACCAATGCCGATATAGGCTATCTTTACCTTGTCACCTCTTCCTTTCTTGGGTGAAATCGTTTGAGCATGCAGTAAGTCACCTGCTCCCAACGCCAATCCGGCAGAAGCCATTGACATCGTTTTCAGAAAATCTCTTCGTGTTACCATAAGTTATTTATTTTCATTGATATTGATTAAGTTCGTGAACGAGTAAACAATGCCCGTAGCCCATAAAACAAGAGACGTAAAATCCCCCAAAAAGCATAAAGCACAAAAGCAAATATGATGATATAGAAAATAGAGGTTATCATCTCCGTAAATGGCGCATGATAAGCAATAATTGCATAGAGGTGTATCAAATTGGATACTACGAAACAAATGAGTAAAGTAATTAACTCTATTTTCTTTCGTCGTGCGGTTACAATCGTGTCTTTCATACAGCTTCGGGTGTTTTTACAGATTGATGGTTCAGATAGTCTATTTTATACTCATCAGGGAAGTAGAGTGTCCGCTCTTCCTCCAATGCCTGATGTCCCAGCAAACAAAGCATACTTGCATAATATCCTTCTTCCGCTATTCTTTCCGGTTGTTTTTGTGTTATGACGGCTTCAACGAACGCTTCCAGCAACAAGGACGTACCGTCACTCTTGGGACGTTCTCCTATAATAAACTCTCCATTGTTTTCATTTGCAGTTTCCGGAGCCCAACTCGTTCCGGCAAAAGGAAGAGAATCGAAAACTTTGTTTTCCCAATCATTCACCATCTGCAGGAAAGCCGGTGCAGGAGCCACATTCTCAAAGTAGTATTTTCCTTTTTCCGGTTCTACCGTGCCAAGGTTACCCATGATCTGTTCTTCCAGTCCATAGAATTTATTGGAAATAACGGAGTCAAATGTCATCTTCACCCCATCATCAAAGACATATACACAACTCACATTGTCATACACATCTCTGCCATCCTTCCAGTAAGTAATGGCACCGTGCCCCATTACCTTTTCGGGAATCTTACGCAAAGCCCAACTTCCGATCTGAAGCTGGTGGCAAGCGAGTTCCGTCATCAGCCCCTTCGAGAATTCTTTGTAGAGACGCCAGTTTATCAGGCGTTCCAGATTGGGTGAAGGCACCGAGCGTCTCCAATCACCATTCCGGTTCCAGAAAGTTCGGATTGCATTTATTTCACCGAAGGTACCCGCATGAATCATCTCCATCGCTTTGATGTAACGAGGATCGAACAAGCGTTGTTGACCTGTGAAGAAAATCTTTCCCGTGCTACGATGTTTCTGATACATACGGTAACACTCTTCCATCGTAAAACCTATCGACTTCTCACAGAATACATGCTTTCCTGCGTCGAAAGCATCCAGCACGATTTTACAATGCGAACTAAGAGGGGTAGCTACGAGTATGGCATCTATCGACTTATCTTCCAGTACTTCCCGGTAGTCTCCATACACTTTGGCATTAGGCACAAGTTCCAACGCGCTCTCGATAGACGGTTTATAAATGTCACACAATGCTACGATCTCGACTTTGGGATTCTTAGCCAGAAATCCCATTAAAAAACGTCCCCGGGAACCAGGACCGATAATTGCCAGACGGCACTTTTCGTTTGAGGTGTTCGTCACCTCCGAAAAAGCAGAAAGCCAAGGACTTGCTGCAAGAAGAGTGCCAGCCCCGGCCATGCCTAAATTCTTTAGAAAATCCCGCCTGCTAATAGGGGTATGTTTCATGCTTGTGGTATTTAAGATTATAATTAGTTCATCTGAAAATCAATTATTAAATATAGGTGCTTTTTGTATTTCATAAGAAGGAGCTCCGCCTTCTACATAAGGCCATCCTTCTTTATCCCACTTAATCTGGTCCAGTAACAGGATACGCCCATTCTCCGGAGCCGATCTTGAAAATCCATGATACAAAAGCCAGTCTTGCCCGGCATCGTCCCGGATAATCTGTGAGCCATGTCCATTGCCTACAAAATGATTATTCGCACCTATCACCAAAGAATAACCATTCTTCAACATCGGTTTGCCCGACTTATCTTTGTAGGGTCCCCAGACTTTTTTAGAGCGGCCCACTACAACTTTATAAGTACTCCTAATTCCCTCGCAACAACTTCCGATAGAGGCAAACATATAATAATAATCGCCGTGCTTATGAATATAGGCAGCTTCAAAAGCTGTTCCTGCTATTCTCTTTTTTTCCGCTCCCGGCTTCAATGACAGACCATCTTCAGTCAGCTCAATAACATATATTCCCCGGAAGCTACCCCAAACCAGATAGTTTCTCCCTTCATATTGCAGGAAGCTGGGATCAATCGAATTCTGTACACCGATCTCATTGCTACGGAACATCTTACCATGATCTGTAAAAGGTCCCTGTGGAGAGTTGGCCGTAGCTACTCCAATTCCACACGTCTGTTCTCCTCCCCACACCGACATCGCATAATAAAGTACATATTTATTATTAATATAATTGATGTCCGGTGCCCAAATTCCAGCTTTAGGTTCAAATCTGGGACGAGTTTTATTTGTGAATGCCGTGTTGCAGTAAGTCCATTGCACCAGGTCTTTCGACTTCATGATCGGAACGTTTCTGGTAGATTCGGTGGCATACACATAAAAATACCCATCCGCAGCCTTAATTACCGTAGGGTCGGGCATGGCAATATCTACAACGGGATTCTTATAGCTCACTGCAGATTTTGTCTGTGCTTTCCCCTGTGAAAAACAAGCACCTACCATGAAAACGAAAACGAACAAATTTACATACTTTTTCATTAAATCATTCTTTTAAGGTTCCTTTTTACCTTATCTTTATAGCTCTAAATTAATATTAACTTACAAAATCTTTTGGAAGCACTCCAAATTGTTTTTGGAAACACTTGGCAAAATAAGACGGAGAATTGAATCCTACCATGTAGCAAATCTCATTTACCCGGTTTTCTCCCTCTTTCAATAATTGAGCAGCCCTTTTCAAACGTTCCAGACGAAGATATTCATTCGGACTCAAATCCAGCACCCCTTTTATCTTCCGATAGAAATTGGAACGACTCATATTCAAGCTGTCCGCCATATCATCCATACTAAATTCCGGATTACTATAATTCACTTGAATCACCTCATTCAATTTCTTTATAAAATCTTCATCAGCCTTCGTCAACGCCATCGTATTGGCTGCCACAAAAGGAGACTGTGCAAAAGCCTTACGCAATTTCTCCCTGTTCTGAATAAGACTGGAAGCGCAAGCCTGCAAATATTCCACAGAAAAAGGCTTCTCCAGATAAGCATCGGCTCCCAACTCCATCCCTTCTATCTTAGACTGGATATTTGTCTTCGCAGTCAACAGGATGACGGGAATATGGCTATAATTCAAATCCGACTTAATCGTCTTACACAGTTCAAAACCATCCATCACAGGCATCACTACATCACTAACTACCAAGTTCACATAATTACCGTCCAATACTTGCAACGCTTCCGCACCATTGGTAGCGGTCAATACAGTATATTCTTTCGACAGCTGACGCACTACGAAAGCAAGCATATCCGGATTGTCTTCCACAACCAGCACTGTAGGTCGGTTATCTTTCTTTTCCGTCTCCCCGGCATGAATCCCACTCATTCTGTCTATTTCAACTTCCGGTTCCGGAGTCAAGGTAATTGTCATATCCTGAACAATCGGTAAGGTCAGACAGAAAGTATTGTTTTTCTCTCCTTCTCCCATAGCCAGCGTCCCTTGATGCAGCTCGGCCAATGAACGGGAAAGAGCCAGGCCGATTCCTGTTCCGGTAGTCACCTTGCCGTCTTCTTTTTCATTGAAACGAACGAAAGGCTTGAATATTTCCTCCTTCATCTCATTGGGAATAATCACTCCATCATTCTCCGTACGAATACAGAATGAATTGTTATCATCCGCTTCCGGCACTTCCAAGGATATGTGTACATAGCTTTCAGCATACTTCACCCCATTATTCAACAGATTACTGATAATCTTCGTAAACGCTTCCCGGTTCACATGTGCATAGAAGTCCTTTTCAGGCACTTGCAAGGTGAATTCCAAGCCTTTCTGTTTGGCAAGGGAAGTAAAACGCACATGAGTCTCTTTCAATACCTCCGTTACATTGCATTTCGCAAAATTCAAACGGAATCCCTGACTTTCCGTTTTACGGAAGTCAAGCAACTGGTTAGTCAGGTTCAACAGCCGTTCCGTATTCTGCTTCATTACATTCAAGTCTTCCCGCGTTTCCGCATCGACCTGTTTCTTCAATATAATGTTTTCCAATGGACCTTTAATCAGCGTCAACGGTGTACGTATCTCATGGGCCACATTCGTAAAGAAATCAATCTTTGCATGGTAGACTTCCCGTTCTTTCTCCTGCTCGAATTTCTCCATCTGCCTGCGGTGCTTGCTGTTACTACGTCTCTTGAAATACATAACCGTATACAGTGAACAGCCGATAATCAGCAAAGCATACACACAATACGCCCATATAGAGAGGTAGAAAGGAGGAAGAATATGTAGCCCTAATGACACTTCGTCGTCACTCCATACGCCGTCACTATTAGCAACCTTCACCCGGAAGATATAATCACCATAACGAAGATTGGAATAAGTAACGATAGGGCTTTCGCCAACCGTCAGCCAATCCGTATCAAAGCCCTCCAGTTTATACATAATCCGGCTCGTTTTTGGAGCCTGGAAATCCAACGCTGCTACACGGAAAGAAAAAGAATTCTGATTGGATTGAAGCACAAGCTGGTCGGAGAAAGTTATACTCTTCTCCAACGGAGATCCCGGTTCGCCGGCATATACCTCCTTACCAAACAGAAAAAAATCAGTAATGGCAACAGACGGAATGAACTTATTCTCCGAGAAATTCTTGGGATTAAAAGCGATAAAACCATCGATACTACCCAGATAGATCGTACCATCTTCAGTCTCAAAGCTTGAACGATAATTAAACTGGTCGCCTAACAAGCCATTGGAGGTGGTATATACTTTCATCACTCCAGTGGTGGGTTGGAAGCAAACCAGACCGTTGTTGGTTGTCAACCACAAAAATCCATCTTTATCCTCCACAATCTGATATACAACATCGTTTGGTAATCCGGCCGACAAATTATAATTGGCGAATGTTTCCGTATCCGGCTGAAAACGACAGAATCCTCCTCCCTGGGTAGTCAGCCAAATTTGCCGGTGAGAGTCTTCAAAAATACTCAATACCTTGTCATACGGAAGACTCTTCGGATTATTTTTATCGTGCAAATAGTTCTTCCATTTCTTTTCACTCACGTTGTAACAATAGGCTCCATTTGCATAAGTTGCCAACCATAGATTACCACCGGAATCTTCCTTTATATCATATACAAACCTGCCGTTCAATTCCGGTATCCGGTCGAAATCATCAGATTGTTTATTATATCGCAGCAAGCCGAACAAAGTTCCCAGGTAAATATCACCTGTCGTTGTGCGGCAAATAGAGAACACACTATTGTCTATCAATGAACGGGGAGAATCTGTTTTCTGATAGGTTTTCACAATAGCCCCCGTATGCGTATCCACCACTTTCACTCCTTTTGAGAAGGTTCCTACCCAAAGATAATTATCAATCAAACACAACCCATGCACATTTGTAAAAGCATTGCTGGGTGTAAAGAAGGAGAAAGTCTTGGTCTTCGGATTGAAACGGTTCAAACCACCGTCTTCCGTACCAATCCACAGAATACCCTGATTATCCTGGCAAAACTCACGTACTCGTTTTCCATGCAAACCATTATCTGTTCCTTTTGGATAATATTTTTCGAAATACGTATAAAAACGGGGATAGTAGTTCACGCCTCCAAAATAAGAACCAATCCAAATGCCCCCCTCACGATCCTTGCACAATGAATAAATAGCATTATCGGACAAAGAATAAGAATCATTGATCGAACTGCGCAAATGAACATATTTGGCCGTCCGGAGATTATAAATATAAAGTCCCGACTCTGCACCAATCCACAGTTCATTGTCAGAAGCAACCAGCAGTTCACGACAAAAAACAGACTCTCCGGTTTCATCTTCGAAAAGTAAATCATGTAATTTATTTGAAGTCAGATTCAGTTCTTTCACCCCTCCCTTTAAAGAACTAACATACAGACAATTGTATGCACCTTTCACAATACAGGTCACTACGTCGTTCGCATAAAATTCCTTGTTATCCACGGGCGAGACATAAGGCTGAAGAGTTTTTAAATGGTCTTTTGAATAAAAAAGCCCATCTCCATAGCAACCGATCCAGAGAGTTCCGCTATTATCGAAGACAAAAGACTGGATATTAGTGGTAAGAAAAGAAAAGTTTTTTAACGTATGATTCCGGAGTTTTCCTTCCTCTAGGTCATAACAAAATAACCCCTGTGATTCTACCGCCACCCAGACACATCCTTTGTTGTCTCCGGAAATTGCAGTTACAGTATGTTCTATTTTAGTGTTTTCCTCACTCAATTCAGCAAAGTGCCGGAAAGAATCTTTTTCAGGATTATAAATATAAAGTCCTACGTCAGTACCTACCCAGATATCTCCTTTCGCATCTTCATAAAGCGCTGTGATAAAATTATTTCCGATGCTCTGCCGGGTACGGTCATCATGTTTGAATTTACGGAATGACAAACCGTCATATCTATTCAAGCCATCTTTGGTGCCGAACCACATAAAGCCTTGCCTGTCCTGCAAAATCGCATTGACCGTATTCTGGGATAATCCGTTTTGTACACTAAGATTTTTAAAATAGTAATGTTCGTCCACCATTTGCGCATGGCAGCCTATCTGATAGCCTATTAAACAGATTAAAAGTATTAGAACTTTCTTCATAAACATACGTGTTTTCTATCTTTCCGTTTGAGTTACCAAATGTAGGCAAAATCACAGCGGAAAGATAGTAAATATGTCTCAATGAATGAAAGAATAGTCCTATTTTTCTATTCGGATACGCGCATCAACTGCTACAATAGCCTTTTGTGTTGCTAGAAGCGGATTTATATCCATTTCTTTGATTTCTGTAGCGAAACGTAGCAAGGTGGACAAACGAACAATAATTTCAGCAAACTTATCTTCGTTGACTCCTTTTTGTCCCCGTGTTCCCTGAATGATTTTATAGGCACGCAGCGAATGAATCATTGAGTAGGCTTCTTCGTAAGAGAGCGGGGCCAGACCGGAAGACACATCTTTCAGCACCTCCACAAAAATACCTCCCAAACCGCAAAGTACCACATGACCGAACTTCTCTTCATACTTTGCACCGATAAACAGTTCCGTACCTTTCAGCATCGGCTGTACCATAATTGCCCTTGCATCAGGAATCTGCATCATACGATCGAATTCCAGTGCCAGATGTTGCTCGCTTTTGATGTTCAGAACTACACCACCGACATCCGATTTATGCACAGGACCAACGACTTTGGCAACTACCGGGAATCCGCACCGACGTGCAAAGGCTACTATCTCCTCTTTATTATCGGAAACAAACTCATCTACCAGCGGAATACCCGCAGCATGCAGTAATGCTTGTACGTAATTGGGAGCAATATAACCATTCTCCGGAATAGAATCGATAATGCGACGAATCCTCGGTACGTCTACTCCGAACAGTTCAATTTCAGGAACTGCCGGTTTAGGAACATTGACAATACGGGAAAGAGCAGTGCCCAAGGTCACTTCATCTGCAAAATTCACGTGTCCTTTTGCCAGGAAGGCGGCAACCTCTGTTCCGGCTGTATTAATAGAAGGAAGGATAGGGAAAATCGGTTTCTTGCAAGTCTGCATCTTCTCATGAAGCACATCATACATTTCAAACATGGTAACCAGTCCCGGAGTTCCGAAGATGGCCATCATGGCGTCTATATTGTCGAGTTTCTCCTCGCAGTAGTCGATACAAAGACGCAGATGCTCCGGTGTTCCGGTAGCCAGAATATCAATAGGATTCCCGACGGCAGCACCAGGGAATAGTTGAGCTTTTAGCTCTTCGGCTATTTCTCCTTCCAGTTTAGGGACATTCAGTCCGCCTTTACTCAACGCATCTGTCAGCATCACCCCCGGGCCTCCGGCATGGGTGATAATGGCAAAATTCTTTCCTTTCAATTCGGGCAGAGTAAACACGCAACCTACGGTAGTCAATTCCTCGCGGGAGAAACAGCGTACGATCCCCGCTTTACGGAACAAAGCCTCCACTGCCGAATCGGAACTGGCAATTGCGCCTGTATGGGAAGATGCCGCCCGGCTTCCGCTCTCCGAACTGCCAGCTTTGATTGCTGCAATCTTGCATCCTTTTCGAATCAAAGAGGAGGCATGGAATAACAGCCGGTCCGGATTCTGAATACTTTCAATATAAAGCAGTTTCAGACGGGAATCTTTTTCAGGATCAAAGTTTTCATCCATAAACTGCAATACATCTTCTACCCCGATCTGCTTGGCATTTCCCACCGACCAAACAGAATTAAATTGCAAACCTTTTGTCACAGCACTTTCCAGAATAAATACCGCCGTAGCACCGGAGCTGGAAATCAAATCCACTCCTTTCGGATTCAAATTAGGAATCGGCTGGCTGAACACACTATGATGCCATGTATTCATCAATCCGATACAATTAGGTCCAATCAATGAGGCCCCGTATTTATTGACTGTTTCCAGAATACGTTCTTCCAACAGTGCTCCTTCGTGAGTTTCTTCACCAAAACCTGCCGAAAGTATGATAAATGCCCTGGTCTGTTTTTTACTAGCCAATGTTTCCACTATATCAGGACACATTGAAGCAGGTACAGCCAACACCGCCAGATCTGTGTCCGGCAGATCATTCACGTCCGCAAAGGCGGGAACTCCCTGTACTTCCTTTTCCTTCGGATTCACCGCCCGAAGTTCTCCCCGATAACCTCCATTTATCAAATTCTTTAATATTGCGCCACCCGGCTTATGCACATTATTCGATGCCCCTACTACGACAATGCTTTCAGGACGAAGCAACTGGGTTGTTATCATATCATGCTTTGGTTTTCGTTTAACTTAGGTACAAATATATTCTTTCTTACGAGAAAAAAGAAAGAAAAAGGGGAGAAATATAGATGGAAATAGATGATAAAAGAGGAAATGAGCAAGAAATTATATAGATTATACTGACTTATTGAAATGCAAAGCTATAATCTTACCATGTAATTCTTATCATTAGAACAGAATATTACTTTATGCAGAAAAAATGGACATAAAACTCATACAGAATCAAAAATATACAAGATGAGTCCGGAGTATATTGGAAAACTTGAAGGATAAGCAAGTTGCATAATCCATATTCACACAAAACAGACTTTAAATCATTCGATTCAACATCAAAAAGGCAAAATTCCTAATTTCAGGAGCAGATTATTGCAAATATAAGTTCAAATAGAAACAACTCACATGTTACCTATTCGACAGCAACCAGCACAAAACAAGTATTCTAAATGCCCTTTTGTCCTTTCGTTTAAAAGCAAGAAAGTACTTCTCACTGACCAATAAACCGTTTCTTTAAAAGGAACGAAGTCTTCCTTTAAAAGCAATGATTCATGATTCTATCAACAATCATGAATATTCACTCATTTGTATTCAAGAAAGATTACTTATTCCGCATATTCATACAGTATTTTATACGTCACTTCTTTTATTAGAATACAATTTAGATACTCCTAATCTGTTTCAATCTTAAAAATAGAACATAATAGAAAATATAAAAATACCCCGATACAAATTGGCTATTTTCTAGCCAACTTATATCAGGGTAAAACACTTTCTTTTTACCTGTTTTTTTATTACGAAACGTTCCTGTTTCATTCTGTGACCACTTTTCAATGAAATAATCTGTGTTAATCCGTGTAATCTGTGGTGAAAAGTCACTATCTTTGCACATTGCAAAGCTGAAAACAACAAAAATCACACTATATAATGGAAAAGAAATTCAAAAGAACCACCGTCACATCGGCACTGCCGTATGCGAACGGTCCTGTCCATATCGGTCACCTGGCGGGTGTATACGTGCCGGCAGATATCTATGTACGCTATCTGCGTCTGAAAAAAGAAGATGTATTATTCATCGGAGGTTCGGACGAACACGGAGTGCCTATCACCATCCGTGCCAAGAAAGAAGGAATTACTCCACAGGATGTAGTAGACCGTTATCATTCGCTGATTAAGGAATCATTCAAAGAGTTCGGTATCTCATTCGACGTGTATAGTCGCACCACTTCACCGACGCATCACCAACTGGCTTCGGATTTCTTCAAAACATTATACAATAAAGGAGAATTCATCGAAAAAACATCCGAACAATATTACGACGAGGAAGCAAAAACATTCCTTGCCGACCGTTATATCACCGGAGAATGTCCTCACTGCCATTCGGAAGGCGCTTACGGCGACCAATGCGAAAAGTGCGGAACCTCACTTTCTCCTACAGATCTTATCAACCCGAAAAGCGCCATCAGCGGCAGCAAACCGGTGATGAAAGAAACCAAGCACTGGTATCTTCCTCTCGACAAACACGAAGCATGGCTGCGCAAATGGATTCTGGAAGACCACAAAGAATGGCGTCCCAATGTATACGGCCAATGCAAAAGCTGGCTCGACATGGGGTTGCAGCCACGTGCCGTGAGCCGTGACCTCGACTGGGGAATCCCTGTGCCAGTAGAAGGAGCAGAAGGGAAAGTACTCTACGTATGGTTCGACGCACCTATCGGCTACATCTCCAACACCAAAGAACTACTCCCCGACAGCTGGGAAACTTGGTGGAAAGATCCCGAAACCCGCCTGATCCATTTCATTGGAAAAGACAACATCGTGTTCCACTGCATCGTATTCCCTGCCATGCTGAAAGCAGAAGGCAGCTATATCCTGCCGGACAACGTGCCGAGCAACGAATTCCTCAACCTCGAAGGAGACAAAATCTCCACTTCCCGCAACTGGGCCGTATGGTTGCACGAATATCTGGCTGACTTCCCAGGCAAACAGGACGTACTCCGCTACGTACTGACCGCCAATGCACCGGAAACGAAAGATAACGACTTCACCTGGAAAGACTTCCAGGCACGCAATAACAACGAACTGGTAGCCGTATACGGCAACTTCGTAAACCGTGCAATGGTGCTGACTCAAAAATACTTCGACGGGCGCGTACCTGCACAAGGCGAACTGACCGACTACGACAAGGAAACGCTGAAAGAATTCGCAGACGTGAAAGCAGAAGTAGAAAAACTGCTCGACGTATTCAAATTCCGCGATGCACAGAAAGAGGCCATGAACCTGGCACGTATCGGAAACAAATACCTGGCCGACACCGAACCGTGGAAACTGGCTAAGACAGATATGGAACGTGTAGGAACCATCCTCAACATTTCCCTGCAACTGGTTGCCAACCTTGCCATCGCCTTCGACCCATTCTTGCCGTTCAGCTCGGAAAAACTCCGCAAAATGCTGAACATGGATACTTTCGAATGGTCTGAACTGGGACGTGACGACCTTCTTCCCGTAGGCCACCAGTTGAACAAACCGGAATTATTGTTCGAGAAGATTGAAGACGCTACTATCGAAGCACAGGTACAAAAGTTGCTCGATACTAAGAAAGCAAACGAGGAAGCCAACTACAAAGCCAATCCTATCCGGGCAAACGTTGCCTTCGAGGATTTTGAGAAACTGGATATCCGTGTGGGTACCATTCTTGAATGTCAGAAAGTACCGAAAGCGGATAAATTGCTGCAATTCAAAATCGACGACGGACTGGAAACACGTACCATCGTATCGGGTATTGCCAAGCATTATCAACCGGAAGAACTGGTAGGCAAACAGGTTTGCTTCATCGCCAACCTTGCTCCGCGCAAACTGAAAGGTATCGTCAGCGAAGGCATGATTCTAAGTGCCGAAAACAACGATGGCAGTCTGGCAGTTATCATGCCGGGACGTGAGGTGAAGCCGGGCAGCGAAGTAAAATAATAAAACTAGAATAGGGAATACATGAAAAGCTATCATCACGTATAGCCTTTTCATGTATTCTTTGCAAATAATATGAGCGAGAATCAGTCACTAAAAGAAAAGACAGCCAAAGGACTATTTTGGGGAGGATTCAGCAACGGCATACAGCAGTTGTTAAATCTGCTTTTCGGAATATTCCTCGCGCGGTTGCTCACTCCGTCAGATTATGGAATGGTGGGAATGTTGGCCATCTTCTCCCTCATTGCCAGTTCAATACAGGAAAGTGGTTTCACAGCTGCCCTTGTTAATAAGAAAGAAGTGACGCACAATGATTACAATGCCGTATTCTGGTTCAACGCGGCCATCAGTCTGTCGCTGTACCTGCTGTTATTCCTCTGTGCACCGCTTATCGCTGACTTTTACGATACTCCCGAACTGACACCACTGGCACGTTATTCTTTTATCGGCTTCTTCATTGCCAGTCTGGGAATATCCCACAGTGCCTATCTCCTGCGTAACCTGATGGTCAAACAGCGGGCATTGTCTTCGGTTATCGGACTCACCGTGTCCGGAATCACCGGAGTCACTCTTGCCTACTTTGGTTTCTCCTACTGGGGAATTGCTACGCAAAGCATCGTTTACGTAACCATCAACACAGCCTGTTACTGGCATTTCACCCGTTGGCGACCGAGCTTGCAGTTCAACTTCACCCCGATTAAGGAAATGTTCGGATTCAGTGGGAAACTACTGGTTACCAATGTATTCAATCACATCAATAACAATCTGTTTTCCGTGATACTGGGTAAATTCTACAGCGAAAAAGAAGTAGGATATTACAACCAAGCCAATAAATGGTGCGGCATGGGACAACTCTTCATCTCCGGCATGATAAACGGAGTAGCGCAACCGGTACTCACCAAAGTGTCCGACGACCTTGAACGGCAAAAACGGGTATTTCGCAAAATGCTGCGTTTCACCGCTTTTGTCTCGTTTCCCGCCATGTTGGGATTGGGAATCGTATCGGAAGAGCTGATTATCATCACCATCACCGACAAGTGGTATTCCAGCATATTAATCATGCAAATACTGTGTATCAGCGGAGCCTTTGCTCCCATCGCATACCTCTATCAACAACTGATTATCAGTAAAGGAAAATCCCGCATCTATATGTGGAACACCATAGCGCTCGGCATCATCTTACTGTCAAGCGTTCTATTAGCCCACTCTTATGGGATCTTTACCATGCTCACCGTCTATGTATCCATCAATATATTGTGGCTACTGACATGGCACTACTTCGTATGGCAGGAAATAGGATTGAAGCTTAGCCATGCCCTGATGGACATACTTCCTTATGCTGCCATTGCGGCTACGGTTATGGTAATCACCTATTACACCACCCGCTCCATCGAGAATATTTATCTCCGCCTGGCAAGCAAGATAGTGCTTGCTGCAGCACTCTACGTAGCAGCCATGTGGGGCAGCCGATCGGTTACTTTTAAAGAAAGCATCCAATATTTCATCAAAAAGAAGACACATGAACCCAAATGACCTTGCCACCCGATACCGCCTTCTGAATAGTTCTTTCAAAAAGACGATGATTTATCACATAGGCATAGATGCCGGTTTCTTCACCGAATATACCTATATGCTTCACGCAATGCTTTATTGCCT
Organism: Bacteroides sp. M10; assembly: GCF_014334015.1. Classification (GTDB taxonomy): domain Bacteria; phylum Bacteroidota; class Bacteroidia; order Bacteroidales; family Bacteroidaceae; genus Bacteroides; species Bacteroides intestinigallinarum. The sequence goes on from NZ_CP060488.1 coordinate 1,088,592, forward strand.
GCAACACAAAATACAGTTCAAGCTCTACTCCGACGACGCCAACTTCGGATGGGAAAAAGGTTGGGAAGATTGTTTCGCCCCCTTCTGCGAGCAAGTGCACGAACCGTTTCATCACACCTATAACACCCATCGCCTCCCCTCCTGGCAGGCATTGATGAAAGACAAAAAGCTGCCTAAGACGAAGTTACTGAAATGGAAACTGAAAGTAACCTGTAAGAACATCATCGGAAAAACGATTGCCTTTTTCACATACGGCAAACCGGTCTTGTTCAACTTTCAACTGACGTTCAACCCTAACCAGCACTTCCATATTCCCGAACTGGGAATAGACGGCGACTATCTCCATACCTTCCAAAAACTGACGGAAATCACTTGGAAACTCAACGACACCACCGCACAGGAATGTCGCCAATGTGCCGCCGACCTGCAACTTCCACCCCAATACGCAGGATGCCAGATACGGGGAGGAGACAAGATCACCGAAACCAATCTGCTTCCACCGGAACACTACATACGGCTTATTAAAGAAAAGACCGCCCTACGCGACGTCTTTGTATTAACGGACGATTACCGCCTTTTCGAACAAGTACAAACCCTTGCCCCGGACATACACTGGTACACCCTTTGCAGCCCCGACGAAAAAGGATACGTCAACAGCGCCTTCACGCAGACCACCAAAGAGCTGAAACAAAGACAAATGGCACGTTTCCTTTCCTCGATACAGATATTGATGGACGCCTCCGTCTTTATAGGAAGCATCACCACCGGCCCCAGCCTGTTCCTATTGAAGAAATTCTATCCGGACATCAATCCGGCAGACTGTCTGCTCAAGGACTTTCCGCAAGCATCCGTCCTTCCCATACCGGGACGCGGACAAGTGGCCACCGAATTTATGCAAGGAAACTCAACATGCAAGGGAACTTAAAGTGATAGTAACTCAAAGTTATAGTAACTTAGCAATATAATTACTACTTTTGTAGCACAACGTGCATTAACCATTTCCGATGAACAAGAAATATACAGCCGAAGAGCTTGATTTATTACATGCCGAACTCTACGACATATTGGGAGAAACCATCCGGGTGTGTCAGAAGCACAACATTCCCTATTTTGTGATTGGCGGCACGGCAATCGGTGCACTCTACGACCAGGCGATTCTCCCCTGGGATGATGATATTGACATAGGCATGACGCGGGAGAACTACAACAAATTTCTGAAAGTAGCTCCCGGGGAACTGGGTCCTTCCTACTTCCTTTCATGGATAGAGACAGACCCTCATACCCCATATTATTTTGCCAAAGTCAAGAAAAACGACACCCTTTTTGTAGAAGAAATGTTCAAGAATGTCCCGATGCATCCGGGCATTTTTGTCGATATATTCCCATTCGACAAAATTCCCGACAACAAGCTGCTGCGAAGAATACAATCCGAAACACTCGGCTTCCTCAAATGCTGCCTGATGGGAAAAGAGATATGGATGTGGAAACACTTCGGTACATGTGAAATAGAGAACCCCACGAACCGGGGAGCCTTCTCCTGTTTCCTGAACAGGGTAGTCGACCTGCTTTTCTCTAAAAAAGCAATCTACCGCATGCTGGTGTCAGTTCAAAGCTGTTTCAACTCACGAAACACCCGTTACTACAACAACGTAATGGCCACTGCCGACCACGTAACCGTAGAAAGCATCCGCCACCTGCAACCCGTGAAATTCGGCCCTCTCACAGTGACCGCTCCCGATGACCTGGAAGGATTTTTGCGTTACAACTATCCAACCCTGCATCGATTTACAGAAGAAGAGCAGGAAAAAGTGAACAACCACTATCCTGCCGCTCTGTCATTCAGTACAACCCCAAAACAAGAACTATGAATATGAAATCCGCTTTAGTAGACGTCCCGGTACTTATCCTGTTCTTCAACCGCCCGCAACAGTTGTCACAAGTGTTCGAGCAAGTGAAGAAAGCGCGTCCGTCCCGCCTCTTCCTCTATCAGGACGGAGCGCGAAACGAACGTGACCTGCCCGGAATAGAAGCCTGCCGTGAAATCGTATCACAGATAGACTGGGAATGTGAAGTAGAACGGCTTTATCAGGAAAAGAATTTCGGCTGCGACCCTTCGGAATACATTTCGCAGAAATGGGCCTTTTCGAAAGTCGACAAGTGCATCGTATTGGAAGACGACGATGTGCCCGCCGTCTCCTTTTTCCAATTCTGCAAGGAGATGCTGGATAAATACGAACATGACACCCGCATCAGCATGATTGCCGGATTTAACCCCGAAGAAATCACCCAAGACATGCCCTACGACTATTTCTTTACCACCACCTTCTCCATCTGGGGATGGGCGAGCTGGAAACGGGTAGTCGACCAATGGGATGAGTTCTACAGCTTCCTGGACGATTCCTTCAATATGCAACAACTGGAACAGCTTATCAAGGAACGTAAATTCCGGAGCGACTTTATCTACATGTGCCAGCGTCACCGGGAACAGCAGAAAGCCTTTTATGAAACGATCTTCCACGCCTCCATATTGTTCAACTCCGGGCTAAGCATCGTGCCTACCCGCAACATGATTAACAACCTGGGAGCAACGGCAGATTCCACCCATTTCGCCGGCTCGATTCATACCCTGCCCAAAGGTTACCGCCGCATCTTCACGATGAAGCGCTATGAGGTGGATTTTCCACTGAAACATCCCCGCTACGTCATCGAAAACGTTGCCTACAAAGAGAGCGTTTACCGCATCATGGGCTGGGATCATCCGTGGATCAAGATCGGACGTTCGTTCGAAGAACTGTTCCTCAACCTGAAATACGGTAATTTCTCCATCATTACGAAAGCTGTCAAAAACCGAATCAACAAATGGCTGAAAAGAAACAAGCACCACTAAATAAGTTGCTTACTATTTATTTTTACCATACCCGCCTCACGCGGGAAAGCTACGAGGAATGGAAAGAATATAAATTCCCCGGACACATCTTATACGGACTTCCTTTACTGGAGAATTACGGAATACGCTCCGTGATGCACAAATGCAAATATTTCTCCGGCCGTCTGAAACTGATGCTTTACGCCACCAAAGAGATTCTCTTCTGCAAGGAGAAATACGACGTCCTTTACGCCACCTCTTTCCGGGGCATAGAGCCCGTCATCTTCCTCCGTGCCCTGGGACTGTATCGCAAACCCATCGTGATCTGGCATCATACGGCAGTCGTGACCAATTCCAAACCGTGGCGCGAACAAATCTCCCGCCTTTTCTACAAAGGTATAGACCAAATGTTCCTGTTCAGTCGGAAACTGATTCAGGATTCGCAGAAAACCCGGAAAGCTCCGTCCCACAAACTGAAACTCATCCATTGGGGACCGGATCTTTCTTTCTACGACCACCTGCTTGCAGAAATGCCCGACCGGAAGCCCGAAGGATTTATCTCCACCGGCAAAGAAAACCGGGACGTAGACACCTTGCTCCAGGCATTTGCCGCAACGAACGAAAAACTGGATTTGTACATTGCCGTCTCATGCGGTAACATCAACTATAAAAAGATCATCGACCCGTATGCATTGCCCGACTCCATTCGCATCCATTATACCGACGGAGTGATTCCCTACGAACTGGGGAAACTGGTGGCACGCAAAAGTTGTATCGTGATCTGCTGCCTCGACTTCCCCTATACCGTAGGACTGACCACACTCGTGGAAGCATTCGCCCTCGGCATCCCCGTCATCTGTTCGCGCAACCCCAACTTCGAAATAGACATCGATAAGGAAGGAATAGGCATCACCGTAGAATATAACGACGTACAAGGCTGGATAGACGCTATCCGCTACATCGCCGACCACCCCGAAGAGGCACGGCGCATGGGAGAGAATGCCCGCAAACTGGCGGAAGAACGTTTCAACCTCGAAATCTTTTCACGCGAAATAGCAGAAAGCTTGCTGGAAATATCAAACATTTCCTCTAAAAACCGTACATTTGCATAAACTTTTGCCCATGAGAGTCCTGATTATAAATACATCTGAACGAATAGGAGGAGCAGCCATCGCAGCAAGCCGGTTGATGGAATCACTGAAAAACAACGGCATCAAAGCCAAAATGCTGGTACGTGACAAACAGACCGACCAAATCAGTGTTGTCCGCTTAAAAAGTAACTGGTTGCAAGTGTGGAAGTTCATGTGGGAACGGATTGTGATCTGGAGTGCCAACCGTTTCCGGCGTTACCATTTGTTTGACGTAGACATCGCCAACACAGGTACAGACATCACCTCACTCCCGGAATTCCGCCAGGCCGACGTGATCCACCTGCATTGGATCAACCAGGGAATGCTCTCACTGAACGATATACGAAAGATACTGACCTCCGGCAAACCCGTAGTCTGGACCATGCACGATATGTGGCCATGTACCGGCATCTGCCATTACGCACGGGAGTGCAACAACTATCAGCAGGAATGTCATGACTGTCCGTACATCTACAAAGGCGGGGGACGAAAGGATTTATCCTATCGTACGTTCCGCAAAAAACAGAAGTTATACAGCTATGCTCCCATTCATTTCGTCACGTGCAGCCATTGGCTGAAGGAACAAGCCCAGACCAGTGCATTGTTTGAAGGGAAAAGCGTCACCAATATTCCGAATGCTATCAACACCAGCCTGTTCAAACCCATGAACAAGAAGGAAGCGCGTGCCAAATTCATGTTGCCGGAAGGTAAGAAACTGGTTTTGTTTGGCTCGTTAAAGATCACTGACAAACGAAAAGGGGTCGACTATCTGATTGGAGCATGTAAACTGTTGGCAGAAAAGCATCCGGAATGGAAAGACTCACTGGGTGTAGTTGTATTCGGCAACCAATCGCAGCAGTTACAGGAACAACTTCCTTTCCATGTATACCCGCTCCCTTATATCAAGAATGAGCATGAAGTGGTGAATATCTACAATGCCGTAGATCTCTTCGCCATCCCGTCTCTGGAAGAGAATCTTCCTAATATGATTATGGAAGCAATGGCCTGTGGAGTGCCTTGTGTCGGTTTTAATGTGGGAGGTATCCCCGAAATGATCGATCATCTGCACAACGGCTACGTGGCACAATACAAATCTTCCGAAGATTTTGCCAACGGAATACATTGGATATTGACGGAACCGGAATACAATGAACTCTCCGCACAGGCCTGCCGCAAGGTTCTGGGTAATTATTCGGAGAGTATCGTTGCAAAGAAATATACAGATGTCTACAATAAAATAACGGGGAAATATGCATAGTGTCCATCCTACTCCCAAGTTCTCTATCATTACGGTGACATACAATGCTGAAAAGGTATTGGAAGACACGATTCAAAGTGTTATTTCACAAACCTATCATCATATAGAATATATTATCGTGGATGGAGCTTCCAAGGATGGGACTCTCTCTATTATCAACCGCTACCGGTCACGCATACACACCGTCGTCAGCGAACCCGACAAAGGGCTGTATGACGCCATGAATAAGGGCATCGCCCTTGCCAGCGGTGATTATCTCTGTTTCCTGAATGCAGGCGACTGTTTTCATGAGGATGATACGCTGCAACAAATGGTGCACACCATCAACGGCAATGAACTGCCCGATATACTTTACGGAGAAACCGCTATCGTAGACAAGGACAGGCATTTCCTGCGGATGCGCAGATTGTCCGCCCCTGAAACGCTCACCTGGAAAAGTTTCAAACAGGGAATGTTAGTCTGCCACCAGGCATTCTTCCCCCGCCACACGCTCGTAGAACCATATAATCTGCAATATCGCTTTTCTGCAGATTTCGACTGGTGCATCCGCATCATGAAGAAAGCACGTACTTTGCACAATACCCACCTGACAATCATCGACTATCTGGAGGAGGGAATGACTACCCGGAATCAGAAAGCATCCCTCAAAGAAAGATTTCGGATCATGGCAAAGCATTACGGGCTGATTGGAACCGTGGCGCATCATGCATGGTTTGTGATCCGTGCGGTTACTCACCAGTAGGCGAAGGCATATAAAGCATTACCTGATCTAATATCACTCCTTCGTCCAATGCCTTGATTACCAATTTGTGGGACTTCTTTCCAGATATCGGAAGTCGAACCGTTCGGATGGCTTGATTGCGCAGCACGTTCTCTTTCCATTCTTCACTCCGTCCTTTCGTTTCATAAGAGATCACTTCAGGCGCTGCATCGTCCAACGATATTGAGAAACGTAATTGATCTCCTCCCACAGGATGATTAGGCAATAAGCGGATGTCAACCTCTACCAAGTCTGTTTTCCAATTGTCAAAAGAGAACATCAGTGCATCTCCCTTGTCAATGCCTGTCGCTTTGCTTTCATATCCCAGACCCTCACAAATAGCAGAAGTTCCTTTCCGTGCATTCAATGTATTCTTACCATTCGGGATATTCTTCCCATCCAAGCCGTTCCATTTATAGATAGCTACACGCTCTTTCATCATCAAAGAAGTAGCCGTTTTTCTTTCCACGCGATTGAATACGGGGAGTTTTCGGGGTTGAAAATCCATCATGCGGTTCCACTTTCCATCTTCCAGTGAGTTATACTGCTTCGTCAATACTACAATGCTGTCATAGGCAAGATCACTTTTCTCCCAATCCGCTTTCTCGTGGCGGGCTAATTGGGCATATAGCAATTTCCGGTTCATCTGTGTAGCAGCTTGTACCGGGTATTTCACCAATTCAAAATAGGCACTTTGTCTGCCGGATGGGATTTTCGAAGCTGCCCGTTCCACTGTCTCCGACAATTTATCATAAGCCTGCAAACGTCCGTTGATTTCTTTCTCACTCCATGGGAGATCTTTGACAATACGATAAACAGGATCTTTCTCCTCTTCCCTCGTATTTCCCATAAATTCAGGTTTACGAATATAGGCCAGGCGATAGTGTTCCTGCATCACAGGCAATACTGCCTTTGCACACGAAGCTCCCAATTCCCGTTCCAGCCAGTGTTTCAGATGGGAGGTCACTCCTTCCGAGGCCACAGCTTCTATATTCCAGGCCATATCCATAAACAACTCTATCTGATACTCGGCAGGCTTGATATCTCCGACGTTCAGTATCCACATCTTCTGTATGCCTCGACCGTAGGCTAGCTTCATTTGCTGGAAAATCAGATACGGGCTCATCGTACCCAACCAGAGATGGTCGTGCGGACGTCCCCAATAAGAAACATGATAATAGACTCCATTCCCTCCTTTACGTGCGCATTCTTCGGCCGTAGGAAAATGGCGGATATAGCCATAGTTATCGTCACACCACATCAATGTTACATCATCGGGCACCTGTAATCCGGCATGATAAATGTCGAGTACCTCTTTATAAGGGATAAAAACCTGCGGGACTTTAGTTACATCCTTATCAACATATTTTTCAATCAACCCGCGTTGATCTGCAAACACACGGTCTATTACGGCCTTCTGTTCTTCCACCGTCTTCGCTCCCTGCATCTTGCCATCGTGTACACCACGCATACCCAACGTATAGAGTATTTCCTGATCTGCCACCTCTTTTACACGGTCTTCCCAGAATTTGTAAACAGCCGGAGCATTATTCACATAATCATAAGCCCCTTCTCCTCTTCGTTTCCACTCACCGGCAGCGCTGCAAGCCATCGGTTCGCAGTGGGAAGCACCGATGAAGATTCCATATTTCTTGGCAGCTTCCCGGTTACCTTTGGTCAGGAAGAAAGGAAGTGTACATTCGTGCATTGCAGGCCAATAGGTATTGGCACGCAGACGAAGTAAGAGTTCGAAAATACGCTCGTTGGTACGCGGGCCTATCTCACCTTTCACTTTTGAAGGTTCATAGGTCCGACTGCTCCATGGCATCAAGCCCCAGTCTTCATCATTAATAAATATACCCCGATATTCCACCGAAGGAGCCTGAAGACTTTGGAATTTGGAAGATAGCTTAAAAAGTTTCTTCTTTTCCGGAGTTACGTCCGCCCACCATTCCCAGGGAGAGACACCTAACAAACGGGATATTTCGAGTATTCCATAAGCCGTACCATGTTTGTCACTGCCGGCTACGATCAATTTACCCTCCGGAGAAACAGATAATAGAAAAGCCTGCTTCTTGCCTTTTAGCGCAGAAACATCTATGTCGGTCCGGCTGATAAGCTCACTCTGTCCCACCGTTCCTATCACAATTTCACCTGTTTTCTCATTCGCTTGGGTAGTCGACGACAATACTGTCTGAATATCACGCCCCAGCATTTCCAATGCGGTTCGTACAACCAGTTCTTCAGAAGGGCTGCAAGCGATGACAACTGTTTGACCGGAAGTCAAAACAAAATCCTTACTACGAATCGGCAAAGCAACTATCAAAAAGATGAAAAAAGAAAACAGAAGTTTATGTCTCATAGGTTCTATTATTTATAGAAGACAAAATTACAGGTTTGCAGAAAATGTACTATAGAATAGTGTACAATTTCATAGAATTCTGTCCGGCCTATTTAAAATGTAGCAGGCAACGCAAGCAACTGATACATCAGCGTTCGTGCCATGCGTATCTGTCCTTTCGTATTGGGATGCAAACGGTCATATCCCGCATCGTAGAAATAAATCAGTTGTTCTTCCACCATCGGATTCAATCCGGTTATCGCATTAAAATCAATCACGGGGACTCCCCACACATTGCCGGCTTCTTTAACAGCCTGCACGTAGGCATCCACATATTCGCCACAACTGTTCTGGTAGTTTTCATCCGGTTGCACATTCGTTTCTCCAAAATTGGCCAGTGAACGGTGCAACGGGGTCAGCAACACAATCTGCTTGTCCGGGAAGAGTTGTTTCAGTCTATTGATTCCTATGTTGATACGTCCCTTATACGTGCTTCCATCCATTATAGGAGTGCGTTTCTTACGGGTTTCCAGCTTTTGGGTTTGCCCACGGGCTGCCATCACTTGTTCTTCTGTTTCCGTAAACCATTCTCCAATAGGTACACCGTCATTAAAATCATTCGTACCCATCAAAATCACGATAGCATCTACTTCTCCGCCGTGTTCTTTCTTCAGTTGCTCGGCTTGCCGGGGCACATCATTCCATTGCCTGCCACTGATACCATATACATAAGGAGTGATTCCCAGCCATTCCTGCAGAAAATCCCAGTATTTCTTTATCTTGTCACCATAACAGTTGGGATCTGTAATAGAGTCTCCCAAATATCCCACTCTTTTTCCTTGCCACGGGTGCCGGATGCATCCATTATTCGTTTCAACAGAGTTTGCCACTTTAGAAGATTGATTCTGTCCGCACAGAAAAGAGGAACAGAAAAACAGGAGGATACATGTGAGTAATAATTTGCTTTTCATCGGTATCATACATTAAATGAGAGATTTGTATTTAATATTCGACAAAAATAACTCAAAAAAATGTAGTTCCAATCAATTTGGACGATCAATCTCATCCATACAACCGGATATATAAACATATTCCTATTTGACTATTCTTGCTAAAATGCAGGTTTACAGTCTTTTTTCAATCAAGTTATCATTGAGTTTTACAGCTAAAACCCTATCTTTGCCACGAACTAAAAGAAAAATTGGATGTTTAACTCATTTTCATTCCATAAGGATTCCGTTCTGTAAATAATCTGTAAACCTTCCTCTCATTACAGATTATCCCTTATGTTTTCTGACATACTCTTGTCAGAGTTACTTTCTATATCTAAATTTTTAAACTATTTGTATGGTCAAATGGTTGCAAGCATCATTATATGCCTCCATTCGCCATACAACTAAAACATTAAAACAATGAGTAACGATTTTAAATCAATCCACGAATTCGATTTTACACTGATATGTAATTACTTCAAGGCATTAAAACGTCAAGGTCCCGGAAGTCCTGAAGTCACACAAAAAGCCGTAAGCTTCATCAACGAACTGTCCGACAAGGCACGAATAGCCGACATTGGCTGTGGCACAGGCGGTCAGGCAATGGCATTAGCCAACTATACGAAAGGACAAATTACAGGTATCGACCTTTTCCCCGACTTTATCGAGCTATTCAACAAAAATGCAATAGAAGCCCATTGTGAAGACAGAGTAAAGGGTATCGTCGGCTCCATGGACGCTCTGCCGTTTCAAGAGGAAGAACTCGATCTGATCTGGTCCGAAGGCGCTATCTATAACATAGGATTCGAACGCGGTATGAACGAATGGAACAAATTCCTGAAAAAGAACGGATTTATCGCTGTAACGGAAGCCTCCTGGTTCACCCCTGAACGTCCCTCCGAAATAGAAGACTTCTGGATGGCCAATTACCCGGAAATCGATACGATCCCAAGAAAGATAATGCAAATGGAAAAAGCAGGATATATCCCGACAGCCCATTTCATTTTACCGGAAAATTGCTGGCTCGAGCATTTCTATGCTCCCCAGTTCCCGGTTCAGGAAGCTTTCTTAAAGGAATATGCAGGAAATGACGCAGCCACAGACCTCATCACCGGGCAACGGTATGAAGAGAGCCTATATAATAAGTATAAAGAATATTACGGCTACGTATTCTATATAGGACAAAAAAGAGATTGATTATCTGCCGGAGAAGTTAGCAAGATAGGACAACTCTCCGGCATTTATTATCCTTTACTTTGCAGAAAACATGGAGACGAAAGATATCAATAAACAGGAATATCAGTTACGGATCAATAAAGTGACCGACTATATTCACAATCACATAGACCAGCCGTTATCATTACAGAAAATGGCAGGTATTGCCTGCTTTTCTCCTTTCCACTTCCATCGCGTATTTACAATTCTGACGGGCGAAACGCCTACGGATTATATCAAACGTACCCGGATTGAAAAAGCAGCCCTATTATTAAAACGAAACAAGGAACTTTCCGCCACTGAAATCGCCCGCCTTTGCGGCTTTAGCAGCCTTTCACTTTTAAGTCGCAATTTTAGGTTACATTTCAGTATGACGATCCGGAAGTTCCGTTCATTAAAATAAAACTCTAAAGAATATGGAAAAAGAAAATAAGATTCTGATTTTTCGAACTTCTATCACTCAAAAGCGTGACATCAAGCGCATAGGAGAGCTTTTGGCAGAGTTCCCCCAAATAGACAAATGGAATGTGGACTTTGAGGACTGGGAGAAAATATTAAGAATCGAGTGCAGGGATATCTCTGCACTCGAAATATCGGAAGTACTCCGGAACAATCATATTTTTGCCACCGAACTGGAATAAAACCGGGAAGAGAAAACCTCTCAAACTCCCAACAACTGTTTCAATTCAGTCACTCCTTCAGAAGCTCCCTTCTGAATCACATGTATCGAACGGGAAGTATGCGTATCTACCGGTTTCGGATCAATCAGATACACCTCTGCTCCTCTCGGTACATAATGAAGCAACCCCGCCGCAGGATATACATTAAGCGACGTACCGATAATAACGAAAATATCCGCTTTCTCCACATATTGGATGGCTGTTTCAATTTCCGGCACAGCTTCTCCAAACCATACGATAAAAGGTCGCAATTGAGTGCCGTCGCCGGCTTTGTCTCCCATCTTCACTTCATATTCTTCCGGTTTCAGCTCTTTTATGTAATGGGGATTATGAGGATCTCTACTGGAACACACTTTCGTCAGTTCACCATGCAGATGAACGATATGGCTGCTCCCGGCACGTTCATGCAAGTTATCGATATTCTGTGTCACCACCGTTACATGGAAATTTTTCTCCAGTTCCGCCAACAATTCATGTCCACGATTCGGTTTTACCTCCAACAACTGTTTCCGACGCTCATTATAGAAATTAATCACCAAAGCCGGGTCACGCTGATAACCTTCAGGAGTAGCCACCTGCTCCACAGGATATTTATCCCACAAACCGCCTGCATCGCGAAATGTACTAATCCCACTCTCGGCACTCATACCCGCACCCGTCAAAACTACCAGATTCTTCATTACTATTCCTCCTTCTTTTTTAATAGCCACACAAATGTAATCAGAATCATCGAATAAAAGAATACTTTCTTACGCTTAATATAATCCGGTTTATACAGAACTTTAAGATGAAAGATGCAGATAGTTAGCATTATTTATGGCAACAACTATTCGTCTGACTACTGTTATTCTTTCGTCTGACAACTGTCAGACGAAAGAATAACAGTAGTCAGACGAAAGTTCAACAGTTGTCAGACGATTAATTATCTACATAAACCAACCTAAAGAATAAGAATAAGCCGATTAAATCCTACGAACAAAAAAACTAATTCTTTAAAGAAAAGCGATTAACTTTCACAGATATAAGAATTTTTAAATAGCAAATGCTAAATCATTCAAATAAAACACGTACTTTTGCGATTCATAAATTTGCAATTGATTGAAAGCTAAAACCATGATGGTGATACATTTCAATCGCCAACAAAAAACATTATATGGATAAATTCAGTTACGCTATTGGCCTCGGAATTGGTCAAAACTTATCAAGTATGGGAATCGGAAACCTTGCGGTAGATGATTTCGCACAAGCAATCAAAGACGTATTGGAAGGCAATCAGACGGCTATCAGCCACAATGAAGCCCGCGAAATAGTAAACAAGTATTTCGAAGAACTGGAAGCTAAAATGGGTGCCGTTGCTATCGAACAAGGACAGGCTTTCCTCGAAGAAAACAAAAAAGGACCGGGCGTAGTTGTTCTTCCCAGCGGACTACAATATGAAATTATCAAAGAAGGCACAGGCAAAAAGCCGAAAGCTACCGACCAGGTAAGATGCCACTATGAAGGAACATTGATCGACGGTACACTGTTCGACAGCTCTATCCAACGCGGAGAACCGGCTGTATTCGGTGTCAACCAAGTAATCCCGGGATGGGTGGAAGCATTGCAGCTGATGCCGGAAGGTTCTAAATGGAAACTGTATATTCCGTCAGAACTTGGCTATGGCGCAAGAGGTGCCGGAGAAATGATCCCTCCTCATAGCACACTCATTTTTGAAGTAGAATTACTCGAAGTATTATAAATAAAAAATTTCAAAGCAAAATGAAAAAAGTTAGTATTTTTATGGCAATCGCCGCTGCTGCAAGCCTTGCTTCTTGTACAGCTCAAGCTCCTAAAGCAAATCTGAAATCAGACATCGACTCACTGTCGTATTCTATCGGTATGGCGCAGACTCAAGGTCTGAAAGGCTATCTGACAGGCCGTCTGGACGTTGATACTACCTACATGGCAGATTTCATCAAAGGTTTGAACGAAGGTGCAAACAAGACTAGCAAAAAAGACATCGCTTACATGGCAGGTCTGCAAATCGGTCAGCAAATCAGCAACCAGATGATGAAAGGTATCAACCAGGAATTATTTGGCACTGACTCTACTAAAACTATCAGCAAAGAAAACTTCCTGGCAGGTTTCATCGCAGGTACTTTGGAAAAAGGCGGCGTAATGACTATGGAAGCAGCTCAAGAATATACTCGTACAGCTATGGAAACGATCAAAGCTAAAGCTTTGGCAGAAAAATATGCTGACTACAAAGCTGAAAACGAAAAATTCCTTGCTGAAAACAAGACTAAAGACGGTGTAAAAACAACTCCGAGCGGTCTGCAATACAAAGTAATCACTGAAGGTAAGGGTGAAATTCCTGCTGACACTTGCAAAGTGAAAGTAAACTATAAAGGTACTTTGATTGACGGAACAGAATTCGACAGCTCTTACAAACGTAACGAACCGTCTACTTTCCGTGCTAACCAAGTAATCAAAGGCTGGACAGAAGCATTGACTATGATGCCTGTAGGTTCTAAATGGGAACTTTACATCCCTCAAGAACTTGCTTACGGTGCAAGAGAATCTGGCAATCAGATCAAACCGTTCTCTACTTTGATTTTCGAAGTTGAACTGTTGGGCATTGAAAAAGATAAGAAATAAGAAAGTTCTTTCTAAATAGAAAAAGGAAAGAGGTGCAAAACATTTGCGCCTCTTTTTTTTGCTTTTTCCTATTTTTTTTCTCGGAAAAGAAGAATAATTAAAATAAATCTCTATATTTGCTTACTATTTGATAACAACAGGAAATTACAATTTATTATTATGGAAAGAATAGACAACCTCGACAGGCAGATCTTAGAGATTATCTCCCAGAATGCCCGCATCCCTTTTAAAGACGTAGCAGCCGAATGTGGAGTGTCACGCGCAGCTATTCATCAGCGTGTGCAAAGACTGATTGACCTAGGTGTCATTGTAGGCTCTGGTTACCACGTTAACCCGAAATCACTGGGATACAGAACTTGCACCTACGTGGGTATCAAGCTGGAAAAAGGCTCCATGTACAAATCTGTCGTAGCGGAACTACAAAAAATTCCCGAAATTGTGGAATGTCATTTCACTACAGGCCCGTACACAATGCTGACAAAACTTTATGCGTGCGACAACGAACATCTGATGGACTTGCTGAATAACAAAATGCAAGAAATACCGGGTGTGGTAGCTACCGAGACATTGATTTCTCTGGAACAAAGTATCAAGAAAGAAATCCCCATCCGCGTTGAAAAATAATTGTGATGGAGTTTCTAAATGAATATCACCTTGCAGGGTTATTCATCGGAATATGTACCTTTTTGATTATCGGCCTTTTTCACCCCGTCGTGGTAAAGGCCGAATACTATTGGGGTACAAAATGCTGGTGGATATTCCTGGTACTCGGCATAGCCGGTGTGGTCGCCTCATTAAGCATCGATAATGTGATTTTATCTTCTTTGCTTGGCGTGTTTGCGTTTTCTTCCTTCTGGACGATTAAAGAGGTCTTCGAACAGGAAGAGCGGGTACAAAAAGGATGGTTCCCCAAGAACCCGAAGCGCAAATATAAGTTCTAAAAATAAAGTATCGTAGTTTTTTATCAAAAGGATTTGCATAATTCGAGGGAAAATACTACTTTTGTCACCGCATCCAACAAAGGATACATCGGACTTGTAGCTCAGTTGGTTAGAGCAACAGACTCATAATCTGGAGGTCCCTGGTTCAAGCCCAGGCTGGTCCACATTAAAAATCAAGCAGTTACGAATTTCGTAGCTGCTTTTTTCTTGCTCTTGCGTAAACAATGCGTAAACAAACTGTTTGAGTTGGTTATGTTTACGCATAGAACTTCTGTGAAACTCCATGCAATCCTATATCATGTTTATCAAGGCAGGTAGTCAATGTGCTCATACATGACGGTTAAATAAATTCAAATATATCCTATTTGCATCTGATTTATAGAATAATATTGTAGTTTTGTACTGCATAATGCATTTGTGGCAAGCCATGACCATTATAGTGCTCTTTCTTGAAAAAGGAAAGTGAGTTTGCCTAACCATCGTGGGAGGGTTATCCCATTCCGATGAATCAATGCGTAGAGGGAATGCCAGTCGGAGGGTGTTCTACGACAAACGAAACGCGAGAGTTGCTTCAGGGGTTGAGACCGATAAGCATAAGCCCGGCTACCAGTCAGCGACAGAAGACAACGAGATTGCACCGCTGCATATAACAACAATGTTTTTATCCACCTAAGGATAGGGACTTAGTGGTTATATGCAGCGTTTTGTGTATGTATGCCTCACATTGCAAAGCGTCTGTGTTCAGAGGTTATGTTGAACATAAACAATGAATGCAATGGAAAAACTGACAAAGTCCATGTCCCTTTTCAAAGAACGGAATTGTTCTGTCTCTATCGTGTTGGATTCACGCACTCGCAGAAAGAATGCGTATGAGTTCCCTTTATCCCTACGTTTCACAATTGACCGCAAGTTCTTTTATCTTACAGTTGGAAGTTCTTTTACTGAGAAAAAGTTTTCGGACATCTGCAATGCGACTAAATGCAAGAGCGAGAACTACAAACTTCAAAAGGAATGGAAAGATACCATTACTCCCAAATACAAGGATATTCTGACGAACCTGAACAAGGGCGGTATCCTGACATTTGAAATGGTACGTCAATGTATCATGGGCGAAGGAGTGGTGCTTTTTAATGAGGACACAACAAAGGCTCAATCCTTTGTTAGTGTATGGGAGCAAGTCATTCACGAACTACGCACAGACGACGGTGGAGTGCGTTTTACCACAGCAGAGAGCTATGAGTGTTCGCTCAAATCATTCAGAAAGATACTCGGAACAGATGTGGTCAAGGGATTCTGTATCAGTGCCGCAGAAATCCAGAAATGGAAAGAGGGGATGCACAATGGAGTGAAAGATGAAAATGGGGCAATCATTGGAAAAATCAGCGATACTACGGCAGGAATCTATCTGCGCTGTTGCCGTGCTGTATGGAATCGGTGCATACACGAGGGCTTCCTTAAAGATGTTCCTTACCCTTTCTCTAATAAGAAGGAGAAGGGGCTTGTAAGCATACCCAAGAGTACGAAGCGCAAACAGAGTTTCTTGAACGTTAGTCAGATGACGGAACTCTACAATCTTTTTGTCTCGAAGAAATACCCCGAACACTGGTCGGAAGACTATGTGAAACGCGCACATTATTCATTGGGACTTTTCCTTGCCCAGTACCTGTGCAATGGCTTCAATATGGCTGATGCCGGACGATTGACTTACGATAATTACTATTATCAGACAGATGGCAAGGCTTTTCGCTTCAACCGAAAGAAAACTTCCCGAAGAAGTGCTGACGGTTCCGAGGTAATAGTTCCCATCATCCCTCCTTTACAATATGTGTTAGACGAAGTGGCGGCACCTCCGACTCGGGGCGGTCTGGTTTTTCCCCATATATTAAAAGGTGCGGAAACAGAAGAACTGCGCCGTAAATACACCATGCAAGAAAACTCAAATGTAAAAGACCGCATCATCAAGATATGCCATGAAGCACTGCACTGGGACAAGTCCATCCGTCCGTCCGGTACATGGTGTCGTCACTCGTTTGCCACCAACCTGCATAATGCAGGGGTAGATATGGATTATATCTCTGAAAGTATGGGGCATTCATCTTCCGAGCATGCAATCACCCAAATATACATTGAACATTACCCTCTGGAAATTCAGATGGAGAATAACTCAAAGCTGTTAAACTTGGAAGAATCTTCTGCAAGGGATGTGTTGTTGGCGAAACTGGCAAGTATGTCCACGGAAGAATTGGCCAAATTGTTTACACGATAATACGACTTTGAAGATGATAAATTTCATAGAGAAAATAAGTGACTACTTCAAGAGGAAAGATCACGCAGATATGGCTATTCATGCATGGAAATCAGCTCATGAAGAGTCGTATGCCGATTTCTGTAAACGCATGGACGCTGTAGGCAAGGGGAACTTATCTGTTTTGATGGATATATACCAGATGATGCGGGATTGTACACCGCCCGAAGCCTTAATGCTGTATAACTGGCTTTCTGATTTCATGAATGGCAAAGATGTACAGAATATAGCCGATCAACAGTGGGCTGGTAGATATACAGATATTATAGCCCAATGTATCACTAACAAACGGCTGTGGATAGGTATCAATGTAAAAACGGGCACAGTAGAGTTACTCACATCTCCAAAGTCAGAACTACTGATGGTTCGTTCTGAAACACCTATTGAAATTTGGAACCGTCTGCCACAGGAAACGAGAGCCTATTTGACAGGACAGTTGGATGTACTCATAAGGAATAGTAAAGGATGCTATCTGATGAGCAAACTGGAAAGAAAGATGGTGTACCAATCCCTGACGTACATCTTACGAATCATTATCCTTTCTCATGCTGTTTTTGTTGGTGGGCTAATGGCTAATCTGTATGATTATGTGATGGAAAAGAAAGAAACATTGGCTTATTGTATGTATTATTTCGTGGTATTTGACCATGGTCTTTCACGTATGGCCAAGTTACTTGACTGCCTGTTGAACAATGGTGAGGTTGATAATGGCGACATGATTTTGATTAAATCATGCGTTGCTGCTCTTGTAACTCAAAGCATCGAAATGGGGACTGAAAGCAAAGCCGGATGGGAAGATGCTGTGGAAACCTGTAATCCAGAAATATGGAAAGAAGTGATGTTTGCCTTGCGAAAAGTAAAAGGCAGACGGGGAAATCGAAAGGTAGTACAATCACTGGATGATATTCTTACAGGAGATAAGGTGCATATCAAGCAGGGAATCCGTCTTTTTCTTGAAGAGAACACTGAGGACATAAGCCTTGCCTACCTGTTGAAAGCATTGGTAAAAGCAGGAATGGTGAAAGCCTCTATAAGATACATGACATTCCATCGTGCCATAGAGCAGTTCTCCCAACGACATTACGGACACGATATACCACAGAAACGATATGGTGAAATCAAGGATATGACTTTGAACTCGCCTCAGAGAGGAAGCAGTTATACCAAGGCAAAACGAATAATAGACCGATGGTCGGAGTATTTTATCAATAACGGGTAGTTGGAAAATCCAGCTATCCGTATTTTGTCCGCAAACATCTGTTGAAATACGGTCGGTAAAATTAAAGTGTAAATAAACCGACCGATACGCAGAGTTTCATACACCACCTTTGCTTGTGAAATCGGTTTCACAGAGTTGAACCGAGGCTTAAATTATTCAATAATCAAACAAGTAAAGACATGGAAGAAAACTTCAATCTCAACCAGCTACTTCAGAAGCCCATCGCCATGATGACGGGCGAAGAACTTTGTTTTCTTATCACCAAGAGTGTGGAAGCCAGCGAAAAGCCCACTATCCAAACAGCATCCAAAGGCAATTACTATGGGATAGAGGGGATTGCCCGTATTTTCGGATGTAGTGTCCCCACTGCCAACCGCATCAAAAAGAGCGGCATCATAGACAAGGCTATCACACAGATAGGACGAAAGATTGTGGTGGACGCAGACCTTGCGCTGTCTTTGGCAAAGGAATCAGGTGGAATCCGTATTAAAGAGCAGTAGTATGGATGGAATTTGGAAACAGCAGCTGACAACAGACAGCTACGGGAATCCTGTCCGTTCCATCAGTAACCTTAGACTCATTTTTACATCGGACGAAAATTTGAGGTTGATAAAGTACGATACCTTTTGTCAAGACGATGTATGTTTCAGCCCTTTGTTCCGAAATGTTAATGGGAATAAGGTTGATGAGGAATCAGCAGGAAAGATACAAGACTATTTGGAAAGGACATATAGACTGCGTCTGACACAGAGTAAAGTCTTTGAGATACTGAAGACCACTTCTTCAGAACGAAGTTTTAATCCTGTACAGGAATTCATCACGCAAGAGACATGGGACAGACAGCCTCGTATAGCTACAACCATCATAGATTATCTCGGAGCTGAGAACAATCCGCTTGTCAGGGAACAGACAAAACTGTGGTTTGTGGCGGCTGTGGCACGTGTATTCTGTCCCGGTTGCAAGTTTGACAACGTACTGACCTTGCCCGGTCCGCAGGGTATCGGGAAAAGCACCTTTTTCAAGACCATCAGTGGAAAGTGGTTTAACGACTCGTTCTCTTTCGCCAGTGGCGATAAGGAGAAAGTAGAAACCATAACCAATGGCTGGATTATTGAAATCAGTGAGTTGAATGGTTTGAAACGGGCGAATGATGCAGAGGCAGCCAAGGCTTTTCTGAGCCGTTGCAGCGACTATATGCGTCCTGCCTACGGACATAAAGTGGTGGAGTTTATGCGACATAATGTCTTTGAGGCTACTACCAATGAGACAAACTTCCTGCAAGGAGACAATGGAAACCGCCGCTAGTGGATAATTCCAGTCAAAGGCAATGGTCATGTATCCGAATGGCTGGATACTCTACAATGCGCTGTTCCCCAACTTTGGGCAGAAGCATACGCCTATTATCGGCAAGGGATGAAACTTTACTTGACAACAGACATGGAATTTAAAGCCAACGAGATACAGGTGCAACATTCCAGCATCCTTGTTGACCCCATCATGGAAGATTTGGAGATGTTCTTGGAGCGTGAGGTACCCATGCAGTATGCAAGTTGGACCATTCCTACCCGACTGGCTTATCAAAAAGGGGCATACTCAGAGCCAAACTCAACAATGACTTCACTCAACATGGTTTGCGCCCGGCAGATTATCGAGGAAATGCCTAATGATTTGGTCAGACGCAATCCGTCCAAATACACTTCGCTATATATCAACCGCCTGATGTCAATGATTCCAAACTGGAAACGGAGCACTCAGGAGAAGGTCAAGGGCTTGCATCCTGCCTATTGCGACAAGACGGGGCGGACAAAACACCCGTGGGTGAGAGTGGGTACACCTAGTGAAAAAGCCTGTACCACATTACCAAGTGAACCGGATTTACCATTCTAAATTTCAAAATAAGGGAAAAGAAAAATATCATGTCCCTTTGTCCCTCTTTCCTTTGAAAAAGAATAAAAACAAAAAAACAGAGAAAAGAGAAAGTTACAGGATATGCTTTGGGACATGGGACAAAATAATTGAAAACATGAGAAAGGAAGAACTTATCAAACAACTGCAAGAATGTGCTCCGCTACTTGCAAATGCGGTCAGCCACATGGTAGAGTATATTCAAGACCGTTGCCCTGCGGCATATCCGAGCAAAGAACAGACCGAAGCTGTGAACGACTACCTGCACAGTGTACATGCTGATGGAGACGGTAGTATGTCAGAAAAGAATTGCGAACACCGCCGTATCGCCTCACAGAATATCACCATTGCCGCTATCCGCATATTGGACAGCCGACAACTTGACAGGCTGCAAAACGTGCTTGACCATATCGCATACGATAGGGAGTATTATATGCCGGAGAGAGGTTGCGGAATGCACCGTTGATTTTCTCTTTTGGCTGCACCATTTATAAAACACCTTCAAACAGACAGACGATGAAAACAAACTTGAATTATTGTATCGTGCTTTCGTCAGAGCAACTTTCGTATTTGGCAGGAAGCAAGTACGGCATTGACCGCATGAAGATTTTGCACCGACTTATTGAAGCGGCTGTATTGAAAGAAACAAAGTATGCCATCAAAGGTTTTTCCACGACCTTGCAAGTGGGGCAAGCCATCCTTTCTGAGGTGGATTTGTCCAGCAAGTTGGGCTATGACAAAAAGACCATATCCCGTGTGCTTGACAAGATGAACCAGTTGGGAATTGTCGCAACCACGCAGAGTAACCGAACAAGCGTCCACACGCTGAAATGTATATCAGCATGGATGCAAGAGGGCAACCGCATAGACAATCCTTTCTATGTCCGGCTGAAAGACTGACAAGATGAAAGAGAGAATGTGCCTGTTATACCAGAAGAAGGCGAACTGCTTTCCCTTTCTTCTTTCCCTTCTGTTTCAGTTCCTCCACAGCCTGCGGCAGAGGAAGAATCTGATGAGGGTATTCCGACAGATAATATGGCATAACCATATCGGGGAAGCTATGTGTCCGAAGTTGTTGTATATAGTATTGCAAGAAGTTCCTATGTCGCACAAATTCGCTCCGCTTATTCGTACCACATAGGCATATGCCGGCAGTCGCAAGCTCCCACCGTGCTGTCCCTTTTTAATTGATGTTTTACTCATAGCATAACAGAGTATGAAGAAAAAAAAGAATACAGACAAGAAAATCACAAGGCGCACCCTGCGGCTTGAAGCCAGAGTAACGGAACAAGAATACACCCAAGTGGCGGAACTTGCTAAGACCTGTGGTTTGTCTATGAGCGGTTATATACGGCGTACTGCTTTGGGGCAACACCCACGGCAACGGTTGACTAACCGTGAAGTGGAAGCTCTGTGCAGCCTGACGGATGCAAGGGGTGACCTTATCCGTATTGCGGCAGCTGTGAAATCCATTCAAGCGGATAAACGGGCAATCTATTTCAGCGATACCCGGTTTGTGGAGCAATGGATGAGAGCTGCTACTCAGCTTATCAATCGCTGGAGCCAGATAGAAAATTACCTTACTGAATAAATTCCCTCACCTATTATGATAGCAAAAGCCTCCACCATATCGCATGGCGCAAATGCCATAAGATATTCCGTCAACAAGGAGAAAGCAGATATAGTCAAAGCCAATCTCTTGCCCGATAATATCTCACCGGAAGCAATGTACGGACGGATGATGCTCGTACAGAGAAAGTTTGCCGAGAATATCAACAAGGGCAGACCGCTTGGCAGGAATGTAATAAGAATTGAGATTTCCCCATCCGAAGAAGAAAGCCGAGGATGGACAATGAATGATTGGGCAAGTTTGTCAAATGAGTTCATCCGTGTGTTTGATTCCATTGACCTCTCCGGCAAGACCAAACGGGCTTCCTCAAAGCAGACTAACCTCAAAGGTTCGCAATACATAGCCGCCCTGCATCGTGATTCCAAAAGTGGCATTCTCCATCTGCACATTGATGCCAACCGTGTGGACATGGAAGGCAGAATAAACGACAGCCATAAGATTGGTGAGAGGGCTGTCATGGCTGCGAATATCATCAACGAAAGACGCGGCTGGATGCAATCTGAAGAAATAGGCATACGGCATAGGCAAGAAATCTCAGTCTGTTGTATGGAGATACTTCGCAAGATGGACAAATTCAGTTGGAAACAGTATGAAGCAGAACTGACAAAACGGGGCTACAAAGTACATTTGCAAGAGAAAGAAAGTGGCGGTGTTTACGGTTATTCCATCAAACGCGGCAACTCCATTTATAAATCATCGGTGCTAGGTATAGGACGAAGCCTTACCCCATCAAAGATAGAGGCTACTTAGGCGAAACTCCATCCGCAGGAGAGGAAGTCCGAACCGACAAAACCTATTTCCCAACAAACACGGACAGCAGATATTACTCCTATTTCACAGCCTGTGATAAAGCACTACAATATAGCGACAGACGAATATCACAGTTACCATGTGGAGATACCCGAAGCGGCAGACAATATCATCCGACAGAATTGTTCTTTGGAGGAAGCACATCCATTAGCTAAACTGGAAGAAATACAGCACACGGCTCTTTTGCTCTTTGCAGGATATTTGGATGCTGCTACAAGTATGGCGACATCAAGTGGTGGTGGCTCTGATACAGGAGGTTGGGGAAGAGATAAGGACGAGGATGAACTTGAATGGGCGCGTCGTTGTGCAAGAATGGCAAACAGCATGTGTAAACGCAGAAAAGGACTTCACAGATAAATGAACCATTAAAAAGCAAGAATCATGGGAATTAGAAAATCAAACATCACTCCATCAATAAACGTTGATGATATGCTTAAGTCGGCTGAAATAAGCCATGAAATAGAGGCAGAGAAACAAGATGTCGACAAGCTACTTGTAGAAATACGTGAGGCGAAAGAGACTTTATTGAAAATCCAGCAAGACCTTCAGAATGTTATCAAAGCAGAGGATGATGTCACAGTGGCATTAAAGGCTGCTATTGATAGTTCCGACAATATCATCAACGGCATTTGCAATGCGATTGTAAAAGCAGAACGAAACACACAGTTCAAGGCTACTATAAAATCTGAGCATCTTGCTCAGCTTCAACAACTTTTAGATAAAGCTATCGAGACATGGAAGACCATGTTGGAAAATCATTGTTCCAAACAGGCAAAGATGCTAACTGAGCATGAGTTCAATATGCGCAAAATCCTCAGACGGAACGAGGGTATTTGGTTCTCTGACTTTTGGATGAAAGTCTTGGGGATATTTTTGTTCGTTTACACAGTGACATTAGTGCTGGTTGCATATTGTGTTACATGAAACATCATGTGCAATGTAACAGACTGCTACCTGAATGTGTCATGGATTATTTAGAGGATAGTTGACAGGTAATCCTGAGCCTTATCCTATGTGTACAGGCTGGGTATTGAACCCAGCCTGATATTATTTCATCAACACGGCATCATGATATAGTTCTGTTTTCGTTCTCTTTATTAGACTTTATTAATCAAGAGATTCTGGCAGTTCATCATCAAGGTCATTATCACTTTCTGTTGTTTTGGAAGCCACCAGCATATTGGTTATTTCCGTTAAGAACGCAACGTCACTAAAATAATAGTTTGGATCGTTGGCCAACTTGTCTTCAATGTAATCAAAGCCATAGTTGGCATACTCTTCCATTTTCTCCATCATCTTATCAACTACAGTTCTCAATGTAATTTCACCTTTGTCTAATGCAATGAAGTCAATATCAGTTCTTGCAATTAATGCAGCAAAAATATAGCGACGTATATTCCCATATGAGGTTCTGCCGATACGATTCTCAATATTTCCCCAATATTGGATAGCTTGACCGAATACTTTCTTCTTGTCTCTGTCTTCAATCAATGGCTTTGTCCTATTGTGATATAATCCGATAAAGAACGCGATAATGAAAATCTCATAACCTGCTCCAAAAATTTTACCACGAGCTTCCAAGAAGCTACTCACACCTTTTCCATAATCGCAGAATACATCTACGACAGTCGATTGGTAACGTCGTTCCCAAGAGGGATTACGTTTAGCCCATGATTCATATAATGATTCCATTGTCTATTTGATTTTATTGATTATCGTACGTATAGTCGCCATATTAGTCTGATCGAAGCCATCCACCTTTTTTATACGGTAAACTGAACAAGTCAGCTTGTTTATATCTTCTTCACGAACTTTACCACGAGTGATAAAATCCTTGGTCACAATTATGCACTGTTTGTCAATCTTATCAATGACGTTATAGAAATCACTTTCCTTTGAATCGCCAAATGACGATGTCGCTGCATCAAAAAACAAAGGATAATCCTCATCCCTCTTTTCTTGAGTAAAATCAGAAATAGCAAAGAGAACAGAGATATACATCACTGTTTTCTGAGAGCCAGAAGGATTGGTGATTTCTGTGCCATTGGAGCTATAGAGATGAATCTCTGTTGAATCGTTAGCAGTCTGCACTAAGCGCACTGTTCCATGGAAGTCATTTGCACTAAGTTTATCTAAATATTCATTAGCTCTTTTCTCCAACTCTGTGAGGAATCTTCGCAAATTATCCTTTTGTGCACGGAAAAAGGCCTTGTTTATTTCCTCTAGAACCTTGTGAACTTTCTTTAGAATTTTAACCTGAGAATTTGCAGGATTAAGATTATTCATCTGTTCCTTCAACTCGTCCATTTTTGATATATTGTTCTCCAATTCATCTTCCAACTGACTCAGTCTGACGGATGCTCGTTCTTTCTGTTCATACCAGCCCTTAATATCATTGAACTGACTCTCAAGGAGGCTCTCAGAAACATTACCAGCTTGAATAAGGATACGAGCCTTTTCGTCTTGCAAATCCTGAATATCCTCTTCAACGTCTTTCAACTCATTTTTTCGCAATGCGACAAGATTTAGCCAGTCGTCAATTTCTCCTGATATGCCGAAAATTTTAGATTCTTCGGGACCGCTGAGTGAAATACTGAGTGAATGTAATTCGGTAATATAGTCATTTTTAAATAAAGATTCTTCATCAATGGATTTTATTGCAGCGTCACGCTTACACTTGGCTTCAACATGCGCACGGTATTCTTCGAGACGATGAACCATAAAGTTATATGCATCAGATCCCTCAGAAGCTTCACGACCACATACTTTACAGATGTGGTCATTTATCATATCTTCCATAGTTTCTTGGTTAGGCAAATACCATGGGAGTTCTGTTGCACCATTTACCAATGCACCTTGAATTTCCTTGATAGTCTCAAGTTTTGCTTTGGCAGCGGCTTGTTGCTTGTCGAAATTCTTCTCTTGAACACGTCTTTCTTTACTAAGAGCAGCACACTTTTGTTTAAATTCCGTTAGGACATCTCCAAATGGTGCTAATATCCAATATTCGTCAAGAAGACAATGATTGTAGTCTTTCTTCTTGATTGTTGCCATGAGCTGAGTTTTCTTTGAAGTCTTAGTTTTAAGGCGTTCTTGGATATCACGATATTTTTCTGAAGTCTCTTGGTTTTGTTCAAGTTTGTTGAGATTAGATGAGAAAGTGGCGATTGCATCTTTCTTGTCCTTGATATCCTCTTTATTTTGTTGGATTTCGCCACTTAGACGCGTCATTTGCAATTCAAGAGATTTTGTCTCTTTTGAAATCTTGTCATCAGATTTCATCTCTTGTAACAAAGCCTTATTTGCCTTTTGCTCAAATGAGTCTGTATTAGCAACAAGCCCATCAAACTTATGAATATCAGAGAATTTGTCGACCAATGTCTTCAAGGAGGCTGCGTTATCGAATACGCTTAGATCAGATTCACCTTTGAACATACTAAATCTACGAATGAAAGAATCATAGCATCGTGTTATCAACTGCTTGCCATCCACAGACTCACGTTCAATTCCATTAGTCTCGTACCCATGATAAGAAGCATTACTTACACTATAGGTATCATGACCTGTCTTTACGATTGAAAAAGATTTTTCAACCATCTTCTCTCCATCATGGTCAAAAGTCATTGCCACATAAACCTCGTCATGTTCGCCAATTTCCAGCTTAGACTTTCTCATTTCCGAAACGTTGGAAAGGTTGGCACGCTCTGATGTTGTGTCAAATAGCCATTCCAAGGCCTCAAAAAAGGTGGTTTTACCATCTCCGTTGTCACCAAGAATTAGCGTGAGGCCATCAGAAAACTCAAAATGGTTATTCTCACCATAATAGCTTCTGAAGTTTTTGATATCGATTGATTTGATTCTCATACGTTACGTTTTAGATAATCGTTAATCTCTTTCCAAAGTTCTCTTTCTGTAGCTCCTTCATTTGTACGACTAATAATTTGTGCAACTGCACTGATAACACAATTGTCGGAGTCTATTGCTTGGTATATATTGCCAATGTCTTCCGCAGTGTAACCACCAAACTCCATCAGCTTATCATCAAGTAGTACAGCCTGAAGTATCTTTTCGTTGTTTGTCATTGATGCCATTTTGTTAGAATATTGACAGGTTATAATAATTTGTTATTTCTTCTAATTCAGTGTATGCAAAGGCTGGATTTTCGGATAATCTAGCAAAGTCTTTGACCCTTTGCAATTCTCCTTTTAGCAAGTTACGTTCCATGTTGTAATTTTCCTCTGTTGAATCAAATTCTGGTGCTACTACAAGGTCATGGATGATTGCGATATGCTTATCGGGATGTTTTCTCAATATACGACCACGACGCTGGATAAATTGTCTTGGATTTCCTGTACTTGCACAGAAAATTGCAAGTTCGCTTCTTGGAACATCAACACCTTCATCCAAACATTTCATGGACGTAAGCACTTCGATATCACCAGTAGAAAATTTACTCAGCACTTCGTCTCTGTTCTGAATACCAGATATGAACTTCTTTACCGTAGTTGTTGGACTAACTTCTTGAACAATTTGAGTGTATTTGTCAATCAACTTATCTACATCCATATCATCAGTTGGATTGTCGGTTGTAGCATATTGAGTGGAACTGTCAAGTTGCATACCCTCAGGAACATAAACAAGTGTATATTTGAGACTTCCGCGTTCTTCAAAGCGTTGCCTTACGATTTGTCGGAATACTTCTTCCTTATTCTGGGCTTTATGAATGATTCTCTTACGTTTGAGTAATAGGCGCATTAGAATATCATCCACACCAGAGAAAGAACCTTCATCTATATTATAGAACTTGGCAAGCTGCAAAGAAATCTTCTTGTATTCAGCCATTTCATCCTCATTCAAGCGTACAACATGTGGAAAGTATCTATATCGACAAAGAAATCCATTGTCGATAGCTTCCTTCATAGAATACTCAAATGTATATTGGGCATCGCACCCAAAGAATTGCATAACAGCCTTGTTTCCTTTATCGTCAAATTGACGTTCGGGGGTGGCAGATAAACCAATACGGCGTAGAATCTTCACCCTATCTAACTTTGACATGATATTTGGTGCACCAATATTGTGAGCTTCATCTGCAATTAATAACATCTGTCGCTGTATTTTCTTACTCAATGACATGAGCTGCTTAAATGTAGATTCTCTTGAGAAAGATGCATACGTGGTAATGATAATAAACGACAAAGATGATTCATCGCTCTCGGCAAGACTCTCTTTTAGTTTTATGTCATCAATCTCTGATCTCCATCCTTGGTTTTTAGAACTCACTTTGATAATGTGGCTAAAATTGAATCGTTTACATTCATCCTCCCACTGTTCAACAAGGGTAATCGTAGGCACAAGTATCAAAGCTTGATAGAACTTAAATTTATTGTAAATCTGCAATAAGCAGTTCAGTGAGGTCAAAGTCTTTCCTGTACCAGTAGCCATTGCAAATAATCCCTTTTGTGATGCCTTCCAGTTATTGAAAGCCTCTTTTTGATATGGCCTTGGTTCAGGAAATGGAAATTGAGGAGATAGTGGTACAGACCGCTCTTCTTTAATATTCTCTTTCCCTTTATTCAAGGTATCAACTATTACTGTGACTTTGGCTTTTGCACGTTCTAAAATCCTGCGGATTGAATCCGACGTGCTATTCTCTGTCCTACTATAAAGAATACGTTGTTCATCTTCTAGAAGCTCCTTTATATCCTTATGTTTATAGGTCTTTGTGATATGCGTGATAATTTGGTCAGCTTTAAGATACTTGACCGTATCATCTTCACCAGAGAATGTACGATTGAAATCGTTGACAATATCGTTAATACGGTTCTTGTCTCGCTCTCCATCCCAATCACAAAATGCATTGATGCTCTCAATGTTTTCTACAAGAGCCATTCTTGAGAAGTTACATGAACCATCAAATGCCACTTTACTAATACCGTCAGAGAACATAGCACATTTAGAGTGTGCTATACCATTACCAACCTTGGGTGTAATAATCTTTATTTCAATACGCTCATTTTTGATAAGCCAAGACAAGCACTCAAAAAAATGTTTATCACGCTTAGAAAGAGTATATGATATACAGTCTATTGCATTAAGGTCAAAGTACGGTGTGTTTACTTCCGATTCACCAACCACAATAGCATTGCGATCTTCTTCGGACAAAACATCGTTGATAATCAACCTCATTCTACCACCGTTATAAAGAAATGCGGCAAAACCATCAGCTAACACATTGATCGCTGATGATGAGAAGAATCCCAGTTTAATATCGAATGTTGTAGCGTTACACAATGCCTCAGAGAAGAAGCCTAGTGGCTCCCACTCTGTTCGCGACATGAAACGCCTACTGTCCGGCCATATTACATCAGTTTTCAACATACAAATTTATATTTCTGCATGATGCGACTTAACTCATTAATCACATAATCAATAGATATAGGTCGTTTCTTTTTAGAATGATTGAGCATATATTTCAATACACTATATATGTCATCATGCCCATCAAAGAAATCAGATCGGCGAATGTTTCCAATAGGTGCATTTCCTTGAAGTATATACCAAAAGACCTTTCCTAATTGAAAGACATCTGACTGGTGATCTATATTACAGTCAAATTTGTATTTATTATTATCTGACTGAAGATACTTATTCATAGCTTCTGGTGAAAGCCATCCTTTAGGACCAATAAAATCATTTTTCTTATCATATATGTTGTCTTTATCACGAAATGCTATAAGCCCAAGATCACCAATCTTCCATGTATCATCAAACATGAGTATATTATCAGGTTTTAGATCTCTATGATAATATCCTATATCTTTCAATTCTTTCAGACCATTAGCTATTTGTAGGCATAAATCTATTCTATTCCCAAATGGAATATCATTATTCTCTAAATAGTTTTTTAAATCTCCAGAAGCATAATCCATTGTGTAGAAAGGGAACAGATATGTAGGACCCTTGCCGCCTTCTTTTTTTACTTTGCAAGACAATTGACCAAAAGAAGCAATTGTAACTACATTATGAATATGGCGTTTTTTACATTCAATTAAAGCTTCAATCTCTCTATAGAAACGTTTATTGCCTTCAGATACTGAATTATTATTATCTCTTTTATTAGAGATCTTAATAACTCTATCAGGAACAGAACTACCATCGTCTATATAATTTTGTGCTTGATATAAAGCGAATACATAAGAATTGGCACCTTTGCTATTCTTGTATCCTGGGCTGATAGAATCAACAAAATAGTCAATACCATCAATCGTAATTGCATTATTAGTGATTTCTTCGTATATACGAATACAATTGCGATCATAGATAAATGGTGTATTTACTATCATAGTCATAATTACTTTATACAATTTACAAGTAAATACTTGTCGTATTTTTTAGTAGAAAGATTTTCCTCAAGTTCATTTTGGGCAAAATCCATTAACTGTATTTGTTCCTCGCTCGGTGTATTTGACTCATTTGCGAGCATACTCTCAAAGAATAGCAGCCTTTTCTCCCTAGCTCGCTTTGAATTAGATTGACTTACACAATTAATAGCATATTCTTTGAACAACTCGTAGTCGTCATTTGATGGATAAATAATACCATTATCACTTATATACAATAGAATTTTATATTGCTCTTTCAATACGATAATAGAATCATCGATATGTTTATCTATAAAACAAAATAGTGTATAAAAATCATTACGCTGTTTGTATCTTGTTTCGTTGATTGGCTTTATGTCTTGAATAGCATTTACCCTATCAATAATATTGCAAAAACGTGTGAATTTCAATTCTGATACATCTGATTTTATTTTGCTCTCAAACAATTCTTCTACAGCATTTCTTTTATCTGTAATACCTTTTATCAGATATGCTGCTAATTCTTCTACGAGACTTCGATCATTCATTCTCATTACAGTCTTATCAGTAAAAATATCCAAGTCTATTAAGGGTTGATATTCGGACATTCTATTGACAAGATGCATGAAATCTGTATCATGATAATACGCATGATTTACTTCAGAAGGATTTAACTGCACTCCTCTTTTATTAACTAAATAAAAGAACTCTTCCTTCGTTTCTGTACTACCATTGAACTCCTCCAACAGAACAACATTTATCCTATAGTTCATAAATGTGTTCTCATTGTAATCTTTATAGTAACGTTTCGAAGAATCACGAAATTCATTCTTTATAAACTTATATATTGTAATAGCACGTTGCTGACCATCAACCATTTCAAATGTATTATCCTTATTTTTCAGAATAAAGAAGTTGGGTAAAGGATAACCTTTGCGAATAGAGTCAATTAACAATTTCTGATCCTTTGAGGACCAAATAAAGTTTCGTTGGTAAGGAGGACGGAGGTTGATTTTTTGAGATTCTATTAAATTTATCAGTTCACCAATAGTCCACTCTAAATTAGAATACTTCATATTATTACATTTTTTATATAAAACAATTCGCACAAAAGTTATCTTCATCAACATCACCAATATTGTCTGCTAATCGGCATGAGCCTGCTTGACGCTTAGCCTCTTGTTTCTTGATAGCATCCAATTTAATTTGACGGATACGCTCTGGCTTGATAAGGTCTGCCAAACTCTCATTTTGATTCCAAGTATAACCACCTTTCTCAAAATCCATTGCTTTTTGATAGAGATCAGGATGTTGCTCGTAAAGCCATATCCATTCTATTTTTTGTTGGAAAAAGCAGAAATAGCAACCAGAACGACTACGATTGTACGTACCAATCTTTCCGTCAACTTCAAACTTAATGGGTTTGTAGTAATCAGGTATACCGACACCACTTTCTTCAAGGATTCGGAATATGTCATCCCTCACGAGAATATCGTCATTATCAACTAATGGGAAATCGTCAAGTTTACCTACAGGATAATCCGTAGTTTTGAGGAACTTAAATACAGCTTTATTAAATAGTTTTGTATCCAAATCTAGTAGCGAATTGGTCTTTTTACTATAATAGAAATCTTTTGTGAGAGGCTTCTCAATAATCTTCTTCGCTTCGCTCAAAGTTTCTTCATCACACAATGAAGTATATATTTCTAAGAGTTGAGCAATGTTATTGTTGCTAAGTACCTTGTTTACAACATCCACACTCCAAATATTCTTGCGAAAAGGGAATATAGCTTGAATGTTAGGTTTAGTGGAAACATACCCTTCCCGGTCTTCATCTCCACGAATACCAACATAGGAAATTGTAGGTGCATCTCCCACAAACTTCTCCATTTCGGCTAATTTCATTTTCTGAGTGCACCAACGAGCTTGAGGCGAAGGTAAGTAGTTACCAGACGCTTTTAAAAAATGTTCAAATGGTGTTGGCTCTGGACTACCAGCAGCGGCTCTCAACATCGTTATACCACCAAGGTATGTTTCAAGACGACTTATCAATAGTTCTGTCTCTGCCAGTTCACAGCCTGTATCAGTATTATAATACTCCAATTTCATTTGTGGATATTTGTTCTTGAGGTAAATGGCTAATGCTGCACTGTCTTTGCCTCCTGATATACCCAATATGTGTCGTACCATATTTATCGCAATTTTTCGTTCAACATTTTGAGCAATATACAAACATCTAGCTCATCGTTACCAGATAATAGTGTTTGTATCCTATTTTCAATTTCTGCAACTTCTGCAAGTTTTACTTTAGGAAGACGATAAGTCCTACTTGATTTGAAATCACCTTTGCTAGTCGCCAATTCAAAGTTAAATGCCACTTCGTCAGTTTCATTATTAACTTCATTGAACGCTGTATATCGTTCTAGTTCTCCAAACAAGTGTGTAAGATTCGATAAAAACAAAGCTTCTTCTTTATCTTCTATAGATTCTATTTTACGGTCGAATACCACCAAACCTATTTTCTCATAAAACTCACGCTTATTATCAGATGGAGCAAGGACTCTATCCAAAAATGATTTAGACTTAGTTGTTAACAATCCTTTGTTTATACTTGAATAACGCTGAACCAAAATCTCTTTATATTTTATATAGTCGTGAGGCAGTCCTAAATATCCTACCACAGCATCTTCAATACGATCTATAAACAAATCATAACAGATAACCAATTCGTGAACAGCGGTTTTGATAAGCTGCAAATACTGAGCAGCAAATTCTTCATTATGAAAATCATTGTAGCCCAAAGCTGCTGGTATATCTTCAAGAAATGCTTTGCATGGGTCTTTTGCTGTTGCTAAAACATCTCTAAATTTTGCGGTCACATCGTAATCAAATTTACGAGTAGTCTTGGCATATTTGTTCAAGCCGTTATAAAAGTTGAAGAATGGGCGGATTGTATCCATAAGAGAATTGGATGTTATGGTTTCTCCACGCTCTTTATTCAGGAATTCTCTGTATTTATTGAATAACTCCAATTTGATACCGTTAACATCAAAAGCTTTTATCGTAAAGTCATTCAAGCGTTTCTGCAATAGCTCAAACAATTCTTTATTAATATTCAGAACAAATGTTTCGCCATTATAAAGCGCAAACTCCTGTTGCCTTACAAATAAAAAGATGGGCAACCAGAAGTCTATGACACCTTGTTTCAATTTGTATGGACGCATTTTTAATGTCTTTACTAAATCTGACAGTTTAAAGGCTTTCTCTGTACTTTTTGCTAAAAAATCAGAGCAAACAGTCCATAGCGATTGAAGATTTGGAGTAATTGGCTCTCCTAAGATCCACAATCCATCTTCGTTTTGGCGATGGATTCCGGAACTCTTAAACAATGTATTGTATATAGTACGCTCAGGCGGATATTGGGTTGGAGAAAATCCAAAATCTTCTT
This sequence comes from Bacteroides sp. M10, assembly GCF_014334015.1. Classification (GTDB taxonomy): domain Bacteria; phylum Bacteroidota; class Bacteroidia; order Bacteroidales; family Bacteroidaceae; genus Bacteroides; species Bacteroides intestinigallinarum. The sequence continues at coordinate 1,122,093 of NZ_CP060488.1, forward strand.
CTTGCCAATGCTCAATCATTGCATCTAACAGGTTCACTCTTGCCAAAGAAATTGCCGAGCTTATTTTCTGCTTGTTAAATAATTCATTTCTGATGATAGGTGTTTCATTATATACTACATCGCAAACAGTAGACAGAAGTTTATTGAAATCTTTTCGACTCTTTATTATCTGTTGTTCTCCATTGAAAAACCATTCAACCTGACCATTGGGCATTTCAACGCAACTATTAATAGCTTCATTAAGTAATTGCGCCTCAAAGGACTGTTGCTTAAGTATCTCTCCTTTTGCGATTCGGTCTTCCAACACCACATTATCAAGGAGATATTGCAGCTTCTTTATTTCATATAGGTGTCTGACAATTTTTTCTGTATCATTAAAGTAGGCATAGACTATGGCTTTGCCTGAACTCGCAGACAACTTCAATATGCAATCTTTAATATCCTCTAAAGGGAAAATCAGGTTTATAAAGCCATCATCGTCACCTGTTGGTTCTACATCATATGGTTCATTAGAAACTACATACTGGAAATAACGAGGAGTTCCAGTCCTATAGTATGAGGCAGATGCTACGACAACGGTTTTCTTTACATAAGGAGCAATTTCTGCTGCGACCAACTTTGGTACAGGTACAATTGTAGCTGCCTTATATAGTTCATCTTCAATATTTATATCTGTACCCTCAAATAAAATGAATTGAGATTTATATGCAGCAAAACGAATAATCTTGTTCGCGGTCAATTTCTCAATAATACCTCTTGGATTCTTTATGCCCAATGCCTTTAAAGCGTAAGTCTCCAAGAATGCTAAATCAACGACCACACCATTATAGAACAAGTTAAGCAAACCGATAGACTTAACAATTTTAAGTGCATCATCGATGTTGTTCTTATTAATGATTCCGCTTTCTACTCGTTCTATGGCAACACGAATAGCACGCCAGTTGGTAGAGTCAAGATTTGTTTCCGCCAAAGCTGTGTAGAAGTTATATATGACATAATCATAGACAACAGCCAAGTTATAAGTCGTTGTGTCATTTGGGAGAAAACTGTTTATTGAGTTGGATGCAGTGTCATGCAAGAAAGAAAATAGTGTTCTCTCATTCTGCCCATACCGTTGAATAGCCAGTGTCAAGCATGAAGCAGCTACCGCATCCAATGGATATAGCATCTTAGACGTTCTGACTGTCAGCGACTCTGATATGATTTTATTTTTCTTTGCCAACGAAAATATTTCAAGGAAATTCTCTTTGGCATTATCTGTCATTGTCTTTGATTTGGTTAGACTTTCGGCTGCCAAAAACAATAGTTGTTCTACTGGCTCTGCGAAAACCAATTCTTTAAAACGCCCCTTTACCTTTAACCACTCATTTCTTTGAGTTTCTGTAAGTTTGTGAGCATAGGATCCAAAATTTTGGTGAAGTGTGGTAATAAGTATTACATTTCGAGATGAAACATTAACAAACTCTGCTAATGTCTGTAAAAAATATAGTTCTTTTTCTGGATTATTGTTGGCTGCATGTTCAAGTATCTTGCCAAATTCATCAATGAAAATAAACAAGAATTTATTCTAATCCTTTAATTTTATCAAATACCTTGTCAGTGTACTAAAAACGTTTTTGCTATCATCGGAAGGAGCAATTGACAGCTCCTTTGATAACAACGTCGAAAGAGATGAATAGTCTCCTACGATATTCATAAACTCAAAACTCTTGGCATCTGCAAAAACGCTTCTTTCCGATACCAATTTTGATTTATTGTTGAGTAGGTCTTGTTCTAAAGCCATTAGGAAACTAGATTTTCCTGTTCCGTATGTTCCAATTATCAAGAATGAGTGAATTCCTGATTGGAAGCTATCGACTATATTGCCATACACCTTTTGTGCATTGGGCGTAACGATGTAATTGAAATTATCGCTCACGCCTTGGCTTATGTTTATAGATAAATTAAATTTCATCGTTGTTATAATATCTATTCAGCACTTCAAGTATATTTAATTTCTGGAGAAATTGTACATTTCTAATTCCGCTATTATCTGTGTAGCTAATTTCTTTGGGGTATTGTTCACTTAGCGAGCGTACTACCATCAAGAAAGAAGAAGTGGGAATGCAGAATATCAATGATAGTTCTTGTAACTTATCAAAAGAAACTGTTTTGTCCTCTCCGGCTATATGAACCAATGCAAATAGAATAATCAAAGGATTAACTTGCTCTATAGAAATTTCATTGAATGAATACTTTCCTTCGTTCTCACGGAGAAGACCTAATTCTAACAAAATACTCGCATATTCTTCGTATCCTTTCGGACTTGTCGGTGCAAGATAGTTCTGCAAAAGCACTCTTATGTCCTTCTTTACAGTATTTTCATTAAACACGTTTTTTTGTTCAGGTACATTGCACTTTCTTTTGATAAATGAAAGAACTTGTTCTTTATCAAACTCTTTCTTCTCACGTTGCAAGTCAACAAAAAACAGACGATAAATACTTGAAACCGCTGTCACTACTAACATATAGTGAAGAATCCATAGGGTGGCGTTATCTTCGGCATAAGGATCTCTTCCATCTCTATCATCAAAGAGATAATGAGCAATCTCCGTTGCCTCGTCATCATTCAAAAGACCAAATGCCCTCAGCCAAAATCTAATTGATTGAACCATGTTTTTGCCGACACCGAGTTTTACGACAGCATCAGGGTCTGTAAATCTATTACGGTCAACCAAATAATCATATCCCTTCTTTAGCCACATAGACTTACAAGGAAATGATTCGTGACCAGAAAAACAATATCTCATTTTATCAATATTTTTAGTGTTTAGTATTATGAAATAGATTTTCTAATTCTCTCATTTTTTCTATCAATTCTTCGAACGATGGTTTCTCTCCATATATCATAGACGATTGCATGTCCTTGTAATCGTTGTACCAATCGTCCATAACATCATCGGGAGGTAGCAACCTTATGCGTTTGCGAATGTCGGGAGTATAATCCACCCCACTCATGCTTGTGAATAATTCACGATGATGGTGGATTGTATTCCAAAGTTCATCGTTGGCAATCGCCCGTGTCGCAATGTCAGTGCTCATCATTTGTGCCAAGTCATACAGATGGCGGGATTTGCGATTGGCTTCTCTTGAAGTTTGAGATGAAAAAAGTTCATGCAACAAAAATGCCTTTTCTAAGAATGTTTTCTCTGCCAAGGCTGTGGGTATCACAACCTGCTTAACTATCGTGCTAATAGGTAATGCGTCTTCTACAATGCTTGTTACCGTTGCTTCTGCTGTGGGTTCGAGCAAGGAACGAGCACCAACCTCCAGTTTTACCTCTGAATGCAAATAAGGTAAATCTTCATCGAAAAGAGACCTGTAACGAATGTGTATCACTCTTGGCTCCGGGTATGTCCCATCACCTTCACCGTCAGGGTCAGCTTCCACTAACAGCCATTTCTCCATACCTGTTTCAGTAACCGCCCTTTGTAATGACTGGCAAAGTTCGTCACGCACAAAGATGGAAGAAGCCTTACGTAGCCGTTTGATTTGCTTTTTCGTCAAATCTCCCTCAAATCCCCAAATGGACGGGTCAATGGCCAAGTCTATGTCTTCGGAAAAACGTCGTATCACTTTCCATACCTTACTAAGAGATGTTCCGCCCTTGAATACAAGATGGTCTGCTATAGGTAATGAGAATACCATTTGTAATACTGCCGTTACCCATAAGTCCTTTTCTACAGCTTGTACAGGCAAGCCTGTTTTATTGGCTGTTTGGGTAAACACCATTTGCTGTTGTTCCTTGGATAGTTGGAAATAATTATTCATACGCTTGTCTTGTAAAGGTTCTTATCCATGCTGGCATAAGTGCCTCATCTGCCAGCACGTTCTCTTTTTGCTCTTTCTGAAGCACATTCTTAATTTGCTTGGCTATATCGTCGGTTATATTATCTTTCCCTACTTCTTTTAGGGCAAACGTAACCAGCATTGCAAGTGAATTTGTGAATGAAAGATTCTTGGGAGTCGTGTATTTGAACTGTATCGAACGACCATTTCCAAGGCTTACCTTGCGTGGTGCACCGTCTGTCAGATAAACAATATTCATAGGCACTTGAGTAGATATACCCAATTTGTTCAGCGCATAAATACCAGTCGGCACAATACGTGCCTTATCCCTGCGGGCTATCATCTCAGCAATCTGTTCTATGGATGGCATCAATATGCCAAGTCCCAAGACCGTATCAATCTCAGGATATAAATATATACCTCTTGCCAAACGGATGATATCACCTTTTGCAGTCAGTCGTTCAAGACTTTTGCCAATAGCCTTTACTTCACCGTATGACGTAAAATCAGAAGGAAAGAAGATGCTTCCTCTTCCTTTGGCTTTAATAGCTGTCAAAATATTCTCTTCTATGCTTGCCATCACGTTCTGTTTGTCGCAAAATTATAAATTATTTGCGACAACTCCAAGGCTTGGGTAAAATATGAGGTATTAATTAACATTACATGCTGAGATGCTATAGTCAAATGGATTTGATGGCAACATTCACTCCCTAATTCTGCGTAAACAATGCGTAAACAAACGGTTTCAGTTAGGGGGATTTAGTGAGTTCCATAGGAAATAGAGAAATACGTAACTGGTTGAATTTCAATAAAAATTGCGATAACAAGCTATCGCAGAATATCATCTTATCGTTCTCATAATCTGGAGGTCCCTGGTTCAAGCCCAGGCTGGTCCACTGAAAAATTCCTGTAAGTGAAACACTTGCAGGAATTTTTCCTTTTTATAACCATCCTCCAACTAGAGTAAAAGATAACTAATTGTTCCCAAACAGGTAAAAACAACAGCAACGGACAAAGCAGGAATAGCGAAGAATAAGGAATAGGGAAACAAGCCTATAATATTAAGCTTCAGAGCACCTAATATTAAATAATTCCAAAGTGTTTCAACGCCTTACAAAGCCCGTCATTCTCCACCGTACCAGTAACAAAATTGGCTGAAGCTTTGACTATCTCCGATGCATTTCCCATCGCCACTCCGATTCCGGCAGCTTTCAACATAGGAATATCATTACCACCATCACCGCAAGCCATTATTTCCGTCATTCCGATCCCATAATAATCGGCAAATACCGAAAGGCCGGTTGCCTTACTTATTCCTGCCACATTCACGTCAGCAAATAAAGGATGCCAGCGCGACAAGGAAAGATTAGGCAGAAACGGCATCACCTTTTGTTCCTTCTCATCATCGATATAAAAACAAAGCTGACAGCACTCTTTCTTTTCAAACAGGTCTTCAATGTCCACAACGGCCGGGATAGGGTGTTCCACGATTTTAGCAATCTGTTCGACAGTCGGAGTCAGACGATTGACAAACACACCTTCATCCAATTCAATAGCGACTGCAAAATCAAAGGCCTTTGCTATTTCCATGGCCTTCTTAAAATCATCTTTCGGAATAAGGTGCTTTCTTATCACAGTGCCATCCCGCAAAACACAGTCGGCTCCATTCAATGCTATAATTCCGTCATACGGAACATCAGCTATTTCATGAAGGTCGCCTGCCGCTCTACCGGTAGCAATGGCTATTCGAATTCCACCGTCATGAATCTTCCTAAGGGCATCAACAGAGGATGGCAACACTTTATGAGTTTCAAAACTTACCAATGTTCCATCCACATCGAGCATGATTGCTTTTATCATAACATTTATATCTTTATTCATTCTTCGATAATTTAGAGAAGCAAATCGACTATTCTCGACTGATAAGTCAGAGCAGTCAATTAAACAGTGACAAAGTTACTGAAAAAATTCCCATAACAAATACAGACCTCCAACACCTAAAATAAAAAAGGCAAAAGGAAACGAGATCCTTTTGCCCTATACCTATTGATACCAACTGAAAATTGATAGTGAACACTTAGCGGAAGTCCTTCAATTCTTCCTGCAATTTCTGACGGGTAAAGAATATGCGGCTCTTTACAGTACCTAACGGAAGATTCAGCTTTTCTGCAATCTCACGGTACTTGAATCCTGAAACGTGCATCGCAAACGGAACTCTGTATTCTTTTGGCAAAGCATTGACTACACGGTGCATTTCTTTTAAATCGTAGGCTCTTTCCGTACTTTCAAAACCTGAATCTTGCGGCAGGTTTAAGTGATAGAGGTTTTCAGTCTGATCGACAAATGTCTGATCGCGCACTACTTTGCGGTAATTATTAATAAAGATGTTTCGCATTATAGTATACATCCATCCTTTGAAATTTGTGTCGGGGGTATATTTATCTTCGTTATCCAATGCTTTTAATGAGGTTTCCTGCAACAAATCGTTCGCTTCTTCACGGTCGGTTGTCAGTTTATATGCAAAACGGAGTAATTCATCCTGTACTCCTACCAGATCTTTTCTGAAGCTTAAACTTTTCATATTCGTTATTTTTAAATTGTGAGTATTCGTTATCATCATTTCGATGTTGCAAGTTTACGGGTTTTCAGCAAATGTGACAGGTGAAGAACAGACATTGTTTAGGGGAAAATCTATCCACTGATAGAATTTAGGTCATTTTTGATAGTATTCAGGTGGTTTTGAGACCGTCTTTATAGCGAAAATCCCATTTTGAAGTCACACCTGACTCAAAATGGGATAACACAAACAAAACAAACAATATTAGCGATTTTCACAAACAGCTGTCTTTTTCATCTTTAAAAATTCATAAGACTTAATTTAGATTATGTTGCTAAAACATTCTAATTATGGGAACAAAAGTATTGTTTTCCGGCAAAAAGGAACGTAGGATTTAAGAATAGTTATAAAGAATAATTGTTTTATATATAAAAAATTGTGTCTGACTATAAAGAATTATATTTAATATTTGCTGTCAGAAGAGGCATAAATGCTTTATTTGACGATATTTTATAATATCAGCATTGCAAAGCGATGTAAATTCTCCTACTTCTTTTTTTCACTAAGAATTAATTTCTATATTTGGAGAATATACAACCAAATTTAGATTTACTATCTATGACTGATACCATCTCTTACCAATATGCAGCTCCTTCCGCACTGCAACGGTCAGCCGATCAGGACGAACTGTTTCTTGCCAAATACAGCGAAATAGAAAAGAAAGAAGCACCCTGTTTCTTTTGGGGAAAGTTGACACAACCCTACATGACAGCACGCTGCCTCATCGCATTATCCAATGTTGTGCAGTCCAGTTTTAATCTGACACCGGCACAGCTTTCCATGCTGAAAGATCCGATTGTAACCGCAGGAAATGACCGCCTGCGCTTTGAAGGATTTTCTAATTGTGCAGGTGTATATGCCAGGGTCGACGTACTTCCTGACGGACACGACGGAGAATTTCTGGAAAACGGGACAACAAACGTAGATTTTAACCCCGGAATGATTTCCGCTTTAGGAGGAATAGGCAGACAGGAGAATGTGGTGATGTCGGTCGGCCCCAAAGAGGTGGGACTTTATCATAAAGGTGAGAAAGTGATAGAACGGAAAGTACCTCTTCCCGTAAAATGGATAAAAGGGTTGACTACGGTACAGATTTATCAATCCGTTGCGGAACAGCTCTACTCCTTCAATCGCATACAAACCTTACAACTCTTCCAGACTCTTCCGAAAAGTAGCGTGAAATGCGACTATTATTTAGTGATGCGCGGTCAAAAACCCGCCTTTTCACCGGTGAAAAGTATGAATGCCGTCTGCATTGGAGGAGTTCATCGCTTACGTCTGCTCGAGCCCTTGCTTCCATTTGCCGATGAGCTGAAAGTCTTTGCGCATCCCACCATGCAATCTACCATTTGGCAACTTTATTTCGGTCCGGTACGCTTCAGCCTTTCTCTTTCCCGCGAATGTTGGAGAGGATTTTCCGGAGAAGGCGCCGCACTGGAATCTCTGCTCGAAGATGTTCCCGAAAGATGGATAGAGGCAATGGACAAATACAGTTATGCCAACCAACAGTTCAACCCCACGCTTTTTGCCATAGAGGAACATATTGATCTGGATAAGGTAGATTCTCTCACGGCACGGCTCGCAGCCATGGGATTATTGGGATTCGATTTGGATGAAAACAGCTTCTTCTACCGTCGCCTGCCTTTCAAAACCGAACGTATTTTAAGTCTCAATCCTCGAATGATAGCTGCAGAAAAACTACTGGAAGAAGAAAAAGTAGAAATCATATCGAATGACGAGAAACGGACAGAAGCACGCGTGGCAGGAAGCGGAGGTGTCAGGCATACGGTCATTCTCGACAGAGAGAGTGAGAAGGAGCGTTGCACTTGCACCTGGCTCAGCAGCAATCAGGGAGAACGGGGAGCTTGCAAACATATTCTGGCAGTAAAGAAACTAGTACAATGGAAGAATTAAAAAAAGAACTGGAGAAATTATCCAAGGCTTATGTGGATACTCCGGAGAATGAAGAGAAGATATTAATCCCTTTTGTCAAAAGATTACTGGAGTTACCAATGAAAGAAAGGCGGAAACTGTTGCCGGTTATCCGGGATTTACAATGGATAAAAAGTAAGTTTGCCGGTTTCAGTAGTGAGACAACCTGCAGTGCGGCACGGGCACATTTTCTATCTGCTGTCCAGTTTGTCTGCGCCAACAAACGGGAGATGGATATGGCATATCATGTGAAGTTTGATATGCTTTGCAAACTACTCCCGCTCTACTACCCCACCTGGTTGACTGATTTTATCAATGATGACAAAACTTGGTTTAATTTCGATCTCAATTACGAACAGCTGATGCAGCTCATGGATATGGGATACCTCAAAGAAATCGCTCCAAGCCGCATTGCACATGTACTCCCCTGGATTACCCGTATCAGAAATAAAGAACCCAAAGGAAACGATACTTTCAACAGTGAGTTATTACTCAAGCGTGACATCACCCTGAAAGAACATATCTGGACGATTTTCGAATACGAATCGTCCACCGGCTATCAAGATGATTGCGCCAAAGAGGCTTATAAAAAAGGAGTTACCGCACGGGATGAAAGTATCAGTGCCGCTCTCTACCGCTTTTCGCTGGACGGCCATCTGGATAGAGAACGCCTATTAAAAGCCACACTCGCCACTTTCCACCGGAGTTTCAAGAAAGACATGGCAGGATGGTTTGCCGGATTCTTCGAAACCCTGCAACCAACTACCGGAGAACTGTTATCCTTGCAAGAAGAGATGATGCAAATATTCACCTCTTCCTATACCAAACCGGTGAACGTGATGTTGCAACAGTTGAAAAATATTGCATCCGAAGAAGGATTCCGTTATCAGGAATTTATCGAACGGGCAACCACCCTTTTCTTCTCCAGCCCCAAAAACTCGCTGCTTACCATTTACGCCCTCTTTGAAAAGATCGTCGCACAACATCCCGAGATGAAAGAGCCCTGCTGCATCATTCTCTGCCAACTCTTCTTGAAGAAAGACGAAAGCCTGCAAAAGAAAGCCGCTAATTTTATATCAAAGTATGGAGACGCCTCTTCATCCAATCTCCAGGAAACACTGCAATCTTATCAACCGGAGATGTTTCAAAGCGTGCATGCGATACTCTCGTCTTTTAAACCGCAGCCTGCAGAAGAAGCCCATGAACCCGATGTAAGTGTGGGAGAAACAGTACGCATTTGCAGGGAAGACAACCCTATTCCCTTCCCCGCCAACAAAGAAGATTTCCTGTTCCAGCTTAGTCGTTTGTTCGACATGGAGGAAAGTTGGGAGATAGAAACAACCATTGCCGCCATCATTGCTTTCCATCCCCAATTGGACAAAGAAGATCTCAACCGGATGGAACCGGTTTTCCAACGGGCTGCCACTATCGTTGCCAATGGTTGGGAGCCATACGAAGATCTTCTCGCTACCTTCCTACTGGAATATCAACGTTTATGGGCACAGAAAGATACCTCCAACACTGGATTTTTGAGAAATATGTTCACCCGATTGGAAGAAAGACTGAAAGGAGTAGATGAAAACAGAGGAGCTTATGACGAGCGCTCTTTCAAACGACTTGCCGACTGGAAACCCGGCTACAGCAACGCAACCTGTTTCACCCCCATCAAACAATTATGGCTGAATGTGATCCGTAAAATAAAAGGAGGCAATGCTTTCCCCCTACTTTCTACTCCCACCCATACCCCGGCATACGTACAAGCTACCGAACTGATACGCCGGCTTGCCGTATATCAGAAAGCAGGAGCGAAACTCTGTCCATGGGATTTCCAGCTAGCTATTGCCCGCTGCGCCATGGAAGACAAAGAAGAAGCCATCGCCACCGCCCGACAACTGTTGCAAGATGAATACCTGCATCTCTGCCTGTTCCTGTTGGATGAAAACACGCTACCCGAACCGCCCTACAATCATCCGACCGCCTGGGTGGCCGCCGGACTGGTAAAAGCACCGGAGACGGAATTCGAAGCATTCAAATCTTTCGCCTGTAACACATTACCGCACAACTATCTGACAGGAGACTACGAGTGGAAAGAGGTAAAACCCAAAGAGAAATCATACGAAACAGACAGGCGTCTGCTCCAACTCGAGTTCTACAAATGGCATACATATGCCGAATGCAACAGCCATCAGTTATGGCAGGAACATCTGATCATCAACAGTAAATATAACATGGATGATTCCCGTTATATGGAACCTCTGCTATGCTGTTTCCCCAACCGCCCGGAACCATTGATAGCCCAGATTATCACATGCTACATGGCTTTCGGCACTCCGCAGGAAGACAGCAAACGCACCCTCGCCTGTGCCTTGCGCATGCTGTTGTCTTTCCACTGCCCGCTCAAAGAGATGAGTTTGCTCCTACTAAGTGGTTCGCTGCTTTTTGTAGACAAAACAGTCCGTTCCTATGCAGCCGAATTATGGGTAGAAGGAGTATCCACAGGAAGAATAAACAATCACCGGGTAGGAGAAATCCTGGCCCGCCTCATCCAGATGGAACTTGCTCCGCTAAAACGCTTCACCACCCAAGTGTACGAAAGCATGTACAAACGAAGTACTTTCCACAACCACCAACTGGAAGCACTGCTCACAGTATTTATCGGCGGATTGCCCGACAAACCCGTCACCGGACTCAAACAACTGCTCGAACTTTATCTGGAGCTATTGACCATCAACCACAGCAAGGTTACAGACGAACACGTTTCACACTTGCTTGACGTATGGAAAGGAATACCCAATCTGAAGAAAGTGGTGGCTAATATCCAACGATAAGGAGAAGCGGTTAACACTACTTAATCTCTTACTTCGTGCCACTATATTGGCACAGTTGTGCCATCGAAGTGGCATCGTTGTGCCAATGTGCTGGCACGACTGTGCCAACGAGGTGGCACAACCTTGGCATTCGAATATCGGGATTTAGAGTATAGCCTATTGGAGCTAAAGCCTAAAAAAAGTATCTTTGGCACACTAAATACAAAAGGTTGAATGATTATTCTAAAATATAGTTTAGCTATTTTCTGTTTGTTGCTGACAGGATGCTCCTTCTTTTCCAGTCATAAGGAAAAGGAGAACACTCCCCTCATGGAATACGAACATACGACGGAGGATATACAACCACACGAAGAATGTTCCACCATCTCACCACCGGAGCGAAGCGAAATGGCTCTCTACATGGACTCATTAGGACTCGTCAATATAGCTGACCTGGATAGCAGTCTCGTTGTAAAACTGATGTATACGCAGGCTGATAATTTCACGGGCGAAGTGCTTTACAACAACTTAACGGAAGCCTACCTTCATCCGGATGCGGCATACGCTCTGATAGAAGCACAAAAAGCCTTAAAGAGACTACACCCGTCTTATAGTCTTATCATTTACGATGCGGCACGTCCCATGTCGGTACAGAAAAAGATGTGGAACGTAGTGAAAGGAACGTCCAAATATAAATATGTCTCCAACCCCAACCGTGGAGGCGGGTTACACAACTACGGACTGGCAGTAGACATCAGTATCCAAGACTCTCTGGGACAGCCCCTACCGATGGGAACCAAAGTAGACCACTTAGGCATGGAAGCACACATCACAGACGAGATCGGATTGGTACATAATGGAAAAATGAGTGAAACAGAGCGTCAGAACCGGTTACTGCTACGAAAAGTGATGAAAGAGGCCGGATTCCGTGCATTACCTAGCGAATGGTGGCATTTCAATTTTTGCAGCCGGGACGTAGCCAAACAGAAGTATAAGTTAATACCATAACCGACACTCGGCAACCCCCATAATCAGAGCTCGACGATTCATTGTAATATCCTATAACACAATAACACCATGATGCAAATTTCTCCTGAAACCCAACTTTTTATTCGTGAACATTCATCGGACGATGTACGTGCGCTGGCTTTACAAGCTAAAAAGTTCCCGGATATAGATATGCCAACTGCCATCACCCAAATTGCAGGAAGGAAGGTAGCGGCCGAAAAGATTCCCTCATGGTGGGAGATCGAAAAGATATGGTATCCGAAACATCTGTCGCTGGAACAATGCTCTTCAGAAATCACCGCCCGCTACAAGGCACGTCTTTTGCAAGGAGATTCTCTGACCGACCTCACCGGCGGATTCGGCATTGACTGTTCTTTTCTTGCCACCGGATTCAAGTCCGCCACTTACGTAGAACGTCAGGAGGAACTCTGCGAAATAGCAGCACATAACTTTCCCGTACTGAATCTAAACCATATAAACATAAGAAACGAAGACGGAGTAACCTACCTGCAAGCAATGTCCCCCGTAGACTGCCTCTTCCTCGACCCTGCGCGCCGCAATGAGCACGGCGGAAAAACGGTTGCCATCTCCGACTGCGAACCAAACGTAGCCGAACTGGAAGAGCTTTTACTTCAAAAGGCCAACCGGGTAATGATAAAACTCTCTCCCATGCTCGATCTTTCATTGGCACTGAAAGAACTGAAACAGACACAGGAAGTTCACATTCTGTCCGTCAACAACGAATGTAAGGAACTACTCATCCTACTCGGACAAACATCACCGACAGAAATCTCCATTCATTGCGTGAACCTCTCCACGAAAGGGACTCAAGAAGAACAACACTTTGTATTCACCCGCGAACAGGAGCAATGCAGCGAATGCACATATACGGATTCTTTAGAAACCTATCTTTACGAACCGAATGCCTCCCTTCTGAAAGCCGGTGCTTTCCGTAGCATTGCAGCAGCTTACCCTGTCCGTAAACTGCATCCCAATAGCCATCTTTATACTTCCGATACTTTCATTGAAAACTTCCCCGGAAGAATATTCCGTATTGTCAACCAGTGCAGTTTCAATAAAAAAGAAGTAAAGGAGAATCTGGCAGGCCTGAAAAAAGCAAATGTAACTGTCCGCAACTTCCCCGCCACAGTAGCCGAACTCCGCAAACGAATCCATTTGGCTGAAGGAGGAGATACCTACTTATTTGCCAGTACATTAAATAATGGGCAAAAAGTGCTGATTCGCTGTGAGAAAGTCTGAACTATTTTCTATTTTTGCAAAAAAGAAACACAATCTAAACTAATCCGGATGAATCAAACACTCATCAAAGCGATTCTATTACTAATCGCATTCACCTTGTCCTGTCACACTCCACTTTTCTCACAGAGAGATTTTGAGCGACACGAGTTCTCTTTTCACGCGGGCTACGGTGTTATGTTCCATCACCCTCCCACACTCACGTTAAGCACCCATAGTTACCAACGTACACTCGCACAAGGCGTAAGCTGGGATGGACAATATAATCTCCGCCCTCTCAAACGTTTTGTCTTTGGAGGAATCTACTCCGGATTTTCTTCCAAAGGAAGTCATCCGGAAGGGAAGGACCATTTATGGGTTCATTTCATTGGCACCCAAATCGGAATGTGTAATGCCAACACCAAACATTGGCAAATCCGCGTAACAACCGGTCCCGGTGGAGTCATTCTACGGAACAACAGTGAGGTGTTCGGCAAAACACGGAAAGTAAAAGCCTTCACTATTGGTCTTTTGACCAATGCCAATCTCACCTATAAGCTGAATCCCAATCTGGGAGTCAGTCTAGGAGTACAATATATGTATAGCGAACTGCTTAGAATGAGAACCCACTATCACGGAGAAAGGGTTATTGTAAAACTCGATGGCAATGATGATACCAACCTCACACGAATAAATTTCACTACGGGATTATCCTATTATTTCTAACATTCACTAAAAAAAGCACTATGAAGAAATATATACTCATTCTTTTTTCCATCATCAGCTTTTGGAGCTGTACGGAAGATGAATCGATTGACGTCACAGTTTTACCTTCTGCCACCACTACAGGTGCCAACACCTTTGGCTGCCTGATGGACGGATGGATTTATGTGGGAGGACGGTACCTGAATTGGGGACACTCGTATGTCTGGACGTATGATTCATTCCACTACTATCCGGAGGAGGACAAACTATCCGTCAATGTTTCCGTCACACCTGACATCAACATACACTTCACCATTTTATCTCCCCGGGAAGGCAAAGAAGCAACTCTCACCGATATACGGTTCAGAGGAGAAGAACTGGAAGACGGAACAGCTTTTATTAGCTATTTCGACCCAAAATTGAATATTATCAGTGCAACCTTCGGCAACGGTAAACGTCTGACTAACGGACGTTTTGATATTCATTATACAACACAACAATAATAACGGCGGCGACAGTAATAACAGCAGCAACCCATCCTCTCATCCGGAGCTTCCGGATGCTGTAATATAAACGTAGCATAATTGTTACGCGTTCTTCAACCGGCTGTAAAAAGTAAGAAACGTCAACCCTCTACTTTTGCAGCAAATAATTAACGCACGCTAACATTTATGAAACGATTTTTGAAATTTGTCTCATTCGTTCTTTTAGTCATGAGCACAAGCGGTAACACTTTCGCAGAAGAAAAAGTGAACATAGTCAGACAAGGCACTATCCGCGGACGCATTGTAGATACTTCCAAACAAACTCTCCCGGGAGCATCCATCTACATCGAAAAATTACATACCGGAGTGACGAGCGATGTCAACGGTTATTATACTTTCGCCAATCTTACTCCAGGCACATACACTATCAAAGTCAGCTACGTAGGCTACTCACCCGTTGAAATGAAAATCACCATTCCTGCCGGAAAGACACTCGAGAAAGACGTAGTCTTGAATGAAGGACTCGAGTTGCAAGAGGTAGTAGTAGGCGGAGCTTTCCAGGGACAACGACGCGCCATCAATTCGCAGAAGAACAAGCTGGGGATCACTAATGTCGTTTCAGCCGATGAGGTAGGTAAATTTCCTGATTCCAATATTGGGGATGCGTTGAAACGTATCAATGGCATCAACGTACAATACGATCAGGGGGAAGCCCGCTTCGGACAAGTACGCGGCACTTCAGCCGATCTTAGTTCCGTTACAATCAACGGCAACCGCCTCCCTTCTGCGGAAGGTGACACACGCAACGTCCAGCTCGACCTGATCCCCGCTGATATGATACAGACCATCGAAGTAAACAAAGTGGTTACTTCGGACATGGATGGAGACGCCATCGGCGGTTCTATCAATCTGGTCACTAAAAGTACGCCTTACAAGAGAGTTATCAGTGCTACAGCAGGGACTGGATACAACTGGATCAGCGAGAAAGCCCAACTGAACCTGGGTTTCACTTACGGCGACCGTTTCTTTAACGACAAACTGGGAATGATGGCAGCCGTCTCTTATCAAAATGCTCCGGTAGGTTCGGATGATGTAGAATTTGAATACGATGTCAACAAGAAAGGGGAAGTCGTAATGATGGAAGCACAAAAACGCCAGTACTACGTGACACGTGAACGCCAAAGCTACTCACTTGCTTTCGACTACGAAATAAACCCGAACCACCGACTGACGCTGCAAGGCATCTACAACCGTCGTCACGACTGGGAAAACCGCTATCGCGTCACCTACAAGGACCTGGACAAAACAGGACTGGACGATGAAGGCGAAATGCAACAATCTGCCCAGATAGAGACTAAGGGAGGTACCCCCAACAACAGAAATGCCCGTCTGGAACTACAACAGACAATGGATTTCAGTCTGGGCGGAGAACACCAGTTCGGTAAACTGTCCATGAACTGGGGAGCTTCTTACGCACGTGCCAGCGAAGACCGCCCGAACGAAAGATATTTTAATCTGAAACAAGACTTTCTCGGATTTAACATCGTAGATGCAGGCGGCCGTTTCCCGTATGTGACAACAGACGTAAGTCTGCACAACGGCGAAGTGGATGGTGAAAGAGGTAAATGGAAAGTGAAAGAACTGACTGAAAGCAATCAGGAAATCTACGAAAAAGACTTGAAATTCAAAGTTGACTTCGAACTGCCGCTGGTTAACGGAATCTATGGAAACAGCCTGAAATTCGGAGCCAAATACGCATCTAAGACTAAAAATCGTGACGTGACCTGCTACGACTACGCAGATGCATACAAAGATACCTACCAGACAGAATACATGAACAATCTCACAAGCCAGATTCGCGACGGTTTCATGCCCGGTAATCAGTATAAAGCCACCGATTTCGTATCGAAAGAATATCTGGGTTCGCTCGACCTGAAAAATATGGAAGGCGAACAAGTGCTCGAAGAATCTTCCGGCAACTATCACGCTAAAGAAAATGTCACTTCCGCTTTCTTCCGCTTCGACCAGAACTTGGGAAAGCAACTAAAAATGATGCTGGGGCTCCGCATGGAAGCCACTCATATCAAATACGACGGCTGGAACTGGATGGTGGATGAAGACGAAAATGAAACGCTTCAACCGACCGGGAATCATAAGAACAATTATACCAACTGGCTCCCCAGCGTATTATTGAAATATGATGTAACCGATGACTTCAAAGTACGCGCATCTTTCACAGAGACATTGAGCCGTCCTAAATATTCCGCATTAATCCCATGCGTCAATATCAACCGCAGCGATAACGAACTGGTGATGGGTAACTCCGACCTGACTCCCACCATTTCCTACAACTTCGATTTAAGTGCCGATTACTATTTCAAGAGTGTCGGTCTGGTCAGCGCAGGTATCTTCTATAAAAAGATCAATGACTTTATTGTCGATCAGGTAATTGGTAATTATACCTACCAGAATAACGAATACAAGAAGTTCACCCAACCCAAAAACGCAGGTGATGCCGACTTGCTTGGCGTAGAACTTGCCTATCAACGCGATTTCAGCTTCATTGCTCCCGTATTGAAATGCGTAGGATTCTACGGTACATACACCTATACTCACACCAAAGTGAACAACTTCAACTTTGAGGGACGCGAAAATGAGAAAGACCTTTCCCTGCCCGGTTCTCCCGAACACACGGCAAATGCATCGCTCTACTTTGAGAAAAAAGGATTCAACGTGCGTCTATCCTACAACTTTGCATCCAGCTTTATCGATGAAATGGGAGAAGTTGCCGCACTTGACCGCTACTACGATGCCGTAAATTACATAGACCTGAATGCAAGCTATACATTCGGCAAGAAGTTCAAAACAACGTTCTATGCAGACGCTACCAACCTATTGAACCAACCTTTACGTTATTATCAGGGCACTAAAAACCGCACCATGCAGTCAGAACACTACGGTGTAAAGATAAATGCCGGCGTAAAAATAAACCTCTGATACGAACTAAATCACACCATTTATTCCTTTAAAAGGAAGCCCCCGTTGGTTTAAAAGGAACGACCTCTTCCTTTTAAACCAACAAACCCGAAAAATCGAAGTAATTACGTACATTTATAAATCACTAATATACAATAGAATATGAATATTAAGATTAAAAGTTTATTGATTCTCTCCCTGATTTTCATCTGCACATTTGTTCAGGCACAGTTGACGGATTACTCTATATTTGACAAGAAGTTTAACTTCTATGTAGCAAACGATTTAGGGCGTAACGGCTATTACGACCAGAAGCCAATTGCCGAATTAATGGGTACGATGGGCGAAGAGATAGGCCCCGAATTTGTTCTGGCTACCGGAGACGTCCATCACTTTGAAGGAGTCCGCAGCGTAAACGACCCCTTGTGGATGACCAACTACGAATTAATTTATTCGCATCCGGAACTGATGATTGACTGGTTCCCTATCCTGGGAAACCATGAATATCGTGGAAACACGCAAGCCGTATTGGATTACACCAACATCAGCCGCCGCTGGACAATGCCCAACCGTTATTACACCCGGACATTCGAAGAGAAAGGTGCCACCATCCGCATTATCTGGATCGACACTACTCCTCTGATCGAGAAATACCGCAAGGAAAGTGACAAATATCCCGACGCCTGCAAACAGGATGTCAGCAAACAACTGTCATGGTTGGAATCTGTGCTTGCCAATGCCAAAGAGGACTGGATTATCGTAGCCGGACACCATCCCATCTACGCTTATACCCCCAAAGAAGAAAGTGAACGACTGGACATGCAGAAACGGGTTGACTCCATCTTACGCAAACATAAGGTAGATATGTATATCTGCGGACACATTCATAACTTCCAGCATATCCGTGTTCCGGGAAGCGACATCGACTATATCGTCAACTCCGCCGGCTCACTGGCACGCAAAGTGGAGCCTATCGAAGGAACGAAATTCTGTAGCCCCGAACCGGGCTTCTCCGTTTGTTCTATCGACAAAAAAGAGCTCAACCTTCGTATGATAGATAAAAAAGGGAATATACTTTATACGGTTACTCGAAAGAAATAAATTCTCTTGATGATATAAATTCTACTCTCAATGAAAAAACACACAACCCGGAAGGTGTGTCATAATGAATAATAAAACGCAGATTATTTCAATTATATTGATATATTAATCAACGACTTATAAAATTATTTCTGCGATAATTTGCGTTAATCTGCGTTTTGGCATGCTCTCTTTTTAGTCAGGTTTATTTTCTTCCCCCGCCTTATAGGAAGGATTATTACTTTTCTGATACTCTTTGGGAGTGGTTGTCTCGTTTCCATCCCGTACAGCCATATAGTGCGGCGACATAATTTCAATACCGGCTTCATTAAATTTATCCTGAATATTCTGATGCAAATCCGAATAAATCTGTGCCATTTTATCTGCCTCCCTGATGTATGCATTGATTTGATAGACCGGATACCAGTCGCTTAAAGAGGTCTCTAACACAAACGGACGCGGATCATCTACCACTCCGGGAGTGTTCAATGCAGCATCAATCAGTATCTGGTTAACCTGTCGCCAGGGAATATCATAACCGATGGATACTTCCGAGTGAATAATCAACCCATATTCACGTGCCGAGGTACTATAATTTACCGTATGAGACGACATGATAAACGAATTAGGTACGGTCACCACCTCATTCTTGGGTGTCCGGATACGGGTAACAAGAGGAGTCTTTTCGATAATATCTCCCGTGGTATCATTCAATTTGATCCGGTCGCCCATTTTGAACGGGCGCATATAAGTAATCACCAGTCCGGCAATAATATTACCGATAACCGTACTTGATCCGAGCGAAACAATCAACCCGACGAATACTGAAATACCTTGGAACACACCGGAATCAGAACCCGGCAGATAAGGGTAAATCATCGCAATCATAAATGCATAGAGCAGGAAACGGGCAATATGGAAAGTCGGCATTGCCCAGTCCGGATAGAAGCCGTTGATTTTGAGCCGTCCTGCTTCCACCTCACGCGCCAGATACAGAACGAGACGCACCAGATACTTTACGGCATACCAGATAACGATAATAGTAAACAATTTGGGTATGTAATCGATAATACCGACAAAGATAGTGCGAACCGGGTTCCAGATATAGCCTAACAGGCGGTATGCCAGTCCTTCCGTCTGCGGGAAGATAATAAAAATCAGCGGTACGGTAAACAGTAGCTGCAAGGCCATCAGTATATAGCGCCCGATACTGGACAGGAACACTAACAGATTCGCCTGTTTCTGCGCATCCAGCAATTCATATCCCTGTATCGATACCGGTTTAATCTTCGTATCTTTCAGACGCAGGATACGCACTTTCAGTTTTCGGAACAGCCAGTTGGTCAGGCGGAACAGGAAATACTGCCCTACAATCACCAATACAAAATAAAGCACACGTTTGGCCATTCGCCAAAGTCCGTGTTCCGCTTTCATCTCGTGCAGTTTGGTGATGACATTCTGCTGCCTTTCTTTGGCCAGCGAGTCACGGGAAATGCCTTCCCATAAAGCATCCTGATCGGTAAGAGAAAGCAATACCTTACTGCCATACATCAAATCGGATACAATATCCGAATGATCGATAGCCACAGAGTCGGGTTGCAAATTAAAGCGTTTTCCTATTTCTTCAATCGCCGCACCGGTCATTTGAGCGCGTTGCTGGGGAGTATATCCGCCTCGTTTAGTGAAAAGGTAAAATAAAGTATCGCCGTCCGCCACTACCGGTACTCCTTTAGTGAACTGGCGTAAAGAGTCGATACGCTGTCTCTGCTGTGCATATTTTACGGAGTCGGCGGAAGCCATCTGGAGCTTCATCTGTTCCATTTCCATCCGCATATTCGCCTCATTGAGCCGGGCTTCTTCCAACGATTTCCGCATATTCGCCAGATGAATAGAGTCCGAATCCCGTTTCAAAGGAACATGTCCGTTCGTTATTGTATCTCCGGCAAATATCTTCTTGACAGCCTGTTCCAGCTGTGCTTGCGCACCGATTGCCAGGAAAGAAAGGAATAACACCAGTAATGACCGCTTCATTTTATTTATTTCCATACCTTATACTCCTTGATTATAATTAAGGTAAATCTAACTTTTCATTAAAAAACAGGGCAAACATACGGATTGTTTTTGACATTACCATTTCCAATTTGATTATCTTTGCCACTAAAAGAGAAAAACTATGAATATATTATTACTCATCGGAGGATTAATCCTCATTCTTTTAGGAGCTAACGGGTTGACAAATGGTGCTGCTTCAGTAGCCAAACGTTTTCACATCCCTCCCATCGTGATCGGTCTTACCATCGTTGCATTCGGCACTTCCGCCCCTGAACTGACGGTCAGTGTATCTTCCGCCCTCAAAGGCAGTGCGGATATTGCCATAGGTAACGTAGTGGGAAGTAATATTTTCAACACATTGATGATTGTAGGCTGCACGGCATTATTCGCCCCGATTGTCATCACCCGCAATACACTTAGAAAAGAGATTCCGCTCTGCATACTTTCTTCCATTGTCCTGCTGATTTGTGCCAATGACGTCTTTCTGGATAAAGCTTCAGAAAATATCCTGAACAGAGTAGACGGCTTGTTGTTGCTTTGCTTCTTTGTCATTTTCATGGGCTACACTTTTGCCATCGCTTCCAAGCCGGCTACAATCGAACAACAAGCAGAACATCCGGTCATAGAAGAGGAAACAGAAATCAAATCACTGCCCTGGTGGAAATCCATTCTTTATATCATCGGAGGTTTGGCTGCACTTATTTATGGAGGTCAGTTATTTGTCGACGGCGCTACGGGCATCGCCCGCAACCTGGGTGTCAGCGAATCGATTATCGGGCTGACTCTGGTGGCAGGAGGTACTTCTCTTCCTGAACTGGCTACGTCTATCGTTGCCGCATTAAAGAAAAATCCGGAAATTGCCATCGGAAATGTGATTGGTAGTAACCTCTTCAATATATTCTTTGTACTGGGATGCAGCGCGAGCATCACGCCTCTCCACCTTAGCGGAATCACCAATTTCGACTTGTTTACATTAGTAGGTTCCGGTATTCTGCTTTGGTTATTCGGGTTGTTCTTTGCCAAAAGAACGATTACAAGAATTGAAGGAGGGGTTATGATACTTTGTTATGTGGCATACACGGTGGTATTGATTTATAACACTTAAATAATATAACAAAAGACCTGATATTCTGCCTCATTCCAAGCAATCCTCCCCTCCTTAGACATAGAAACAGGAACAATACGAATATTTAAAGATTTCTTTCCCTTAGTATATCTGGCTGGAATTTCAAAATCATCTTCCAGCCAGCGTTTATAAGGATTGCTATCAGCTACATACCATAAACGTTCTATAACCTCTTCACCATCAACAAAAACACGTGCAGCTTGCCGGGCATCGTTTTGATCACTCAACCTACGCAAGCGCACTCCTTCATTTTGAGAAAGGATATTCACTCTGAAGCTACTATAGTTCTTGAACCGGACAACTTCTCCCATGCATAAAACACTGTCCTCTTTCCCTTCAAAGAAACTTTCCAGTTTTGTTTTCCGCACATTGCCCATAGCCTTATAAGAATGCTGTTTAATAGCATGCGGAGAACTCAAATTCAAACTATCGGTTTTCACCAACACACTTTTATCCTGACCATAATAAAAGATAGTACCCGAATGTTCCAAATACTGATTGTTATATTCTCCCGACTCTATTCCAAACTTTAACTCCGAATAGAAAGGATAACTATCACCAATACAAAAACGAGTCATAGACCAAGGATTATCCGGAAGACCGTCATATCCACCCATCGGATGTACTTCAGGTGGAGTCGGGAATCCCCAGCCATAACAAACATAACTTTCAGAACCGTCACTCTCAACTTGTGGTGTCCGTTTGCCGTCAACATATACACGAACATCCCCTTCGCAAGAAATGATATGTGAACGTTCGGCATGACATGTGATATGAGCGGCAACCATTTTTCCTCTTCCTTGAATAGCAGCTATCGGACTATCTGTTCCTGCCACATATTTTCGTGTATAATATGGTGTATTACGAAAGTATCCGGTATTAGATGTAGGATAAACCGAGCGAGAAACTGCTATTTCTGAAAATCCCAAAGAAACAGGAACGCCACTACGATTTTCAATCATTATCTTCACATGCTTCCAATATGGCATTGGAAAATAATTATAGAACCAACCGTCCGTGTTATATCCGGACAGTAAATAGTTAGTATCGTGAAAACCCAAAGAGTTACCTCCCAGACAAGCCAAAGGACAAGAAATGTCGGGTTGTTGATGAGCATCCCAAAACATATGAATCCACACATCCTGCAAGTGCTGCTCATTAATCTCCGGAAGATAAAATTTTAAAGAACCGATAGCTCCCTCTCCTTTTTCATCCAATAAAGTAATGCATTCACCAGCATCGACCTTTTGTTCCGACTTTCGATGATATGCCAATTGATCATCACACAAAAAACTGCTTCCCTGTTTCTTCCACAATTGTATCAAAGTATCATAATTCTCCTTCCCGGTAAATGTCTTGATTCCATTGTCCGTATAAGTGTGGTATACAACATGTCCCCAACCTCCTTCACCTTTTGTTCTGTCATAGCCTTCCAATTTTACATCTGTAGTCACACGACACCCCTTATTAAATGCCATCGGTACAAAGCTTCGTGCCACACGTATGGGACCTCTTCCATTATCAAACGGACCAATATAGCTTTCAGCCAAAGGTTTTATAAAAGGAGCCTTCTCCCCAAATTCAGATAAACGCAGACTAAAACGAGGTGCTTCTTCTCCATCAAAATAAAAACGGAACAGAGGATCGCTTGAACTCATATAACGATGTTGCACAAGATTATAAATACATCCCGGACCCTCAACATCAAAGATGACCCATTCTCCACGCTGATCCTGATAAAGACTCCAATCCCAATCGGCATTCTTTCCTTTTTTATCAATACTGCCTTCATAATGTACCGAAACTCCACGATCTAACAAAGGCAAAGAAGCAATATCCACCATCCGGGATATACCATAAGAAATACTATCCGGCTGCTTATCCGACCAGACCTCTGTCACTAACGGACTGATTGCAGACAATGATACAGTCCCAAATACAGCCCAACAAACTAAAAAAATACTTTTTTTCATAAGGTGATAATTATAAAATAAAACATCAATCTCTCTATAAAATTTAATTCATAAAAGTACGGCAACTTATAGAAGGATACAACCACTTTATTATCAAATTAATATACTATTCTGACCTATAAACATCTGTTATCATATTTATTTTCCTACTTAACCTTTTTGTATATATATAATTAAGGCAATATACTCTCTATTCAAATAATTAGTAAGAAAAGTATCATTATATGATAATAAAGCACTTTTTTACATATGTTTTTTGTGCTTACTTTGCAACGTCCATCTTATATGTTATATCTAATTTATTATGAAAATGAAAAAAGTCTTTTTATTCATCACTCTATTCTCCATGATATCATTATTCAGTTACAGCAAAGATCCTGTAAAACAATGGGGACAACTACAAGTAAAAGGTAATCAATTATGTAACCAGGCCGGAGAACCTATCGTATTAAGAGGGGTCAGTTATGGTTGGCATAATCTATGGCCCAGGTTTTACAATAAGCAATCTGTAAAATGGTTGAAAAAAGATTGGAAATGCACCGTTTTACGCGCAGCAATGGGAACAGTTATTGAAGATAATTACATTGAAAATCCGGAATTTGCTCTAAAATGCATGAATAAAGTAATTAAAGCAGCCATCAAAAATGATATTTATGTAATAATTGACTGGCACACTTATTACCCGCAGCAAAAAGAAGCGAAGGCATTTTTCTCAATGATGGCACAAAAGTATGGGAAGTACCCTCATATTATTTATGAGATATACAATGAACCCATGGAAGACAGTTGGGAAAGTGTGAAAGAATATGCGACTGACATCATATCTGAAATACGTAAATATGATCCTGACAATATCATTCTCGTAGGCAACCCTCATTGGGATCAGGACTTACATCTGGTAGCAGAAAGCCCTTTAAAAGGATTTAATAATATAATGTATACTCTTCATTTTTATGCCGCCACCCACAAACAAGAGCTACGGGATAGAGCTGAAGCAGCATGGGAAAAAGGCATTCCTATCTTTGTTTCAGAATGTGCCGGTATGGAATGTACTGGCGATGGACCATTAGACATACCGGAATGGACTCGCTGGGTAGAATGGTTGGAAAGCAAAAAAATCAGCTGGGTCAACTGGTCCATTTCAGACAAGAACGAAACCTGCTCCATGATCCTCCCACGAGCTAATAAAAACGGAGGATGGGACGAGTCACTAATAAAACCTGCAGGCCTCCAAAGCCGTAAATTTATCCGACAATACAACTCACATATTTATAAAAACAAAGAATGATAAAATAATATCAGCTTTAGGCAAAAAACGTCAATTATTTACATTCCCGATTCGTTAACTTTGCACCAATAAATAACAATACGAGATTTTATACTAAAGTTAATTTTAAATTTGATAAAAATGAAAAAGAATCTCTTTTCTTTTCCCCGCTCAAAAGTGCGGATGCTTAAAGAGTCAAAAAGAGTCTGGCTCTTCTTGATTATGTTCTGGATAGTAAATACAGCTGCCGTAGCAGCAGGTATTGAGATTAAGGGTACTGTAACAGACAGCAAAGGCGAACCTCTTCCCGGGGTTAATATTGTTGAACTAGGAGTCAAAAAAAACAATGGTACTATCACCGACTTGAGTGGTAAATATACTATAACAGTTGAAAGCCAGAAATCTGTTCTTCAGTACACTTTTATCGGCTATAAAACAACGGAAGTTACTGTAGGAAATCGCAAAACAATCAACGTTTCATTAAAAGATGATACTCAGTCTCTGGATGAAGTGGTAGTCATCGGTTATGGTACAATGAGGAAAAAAGATTTATCCGGAGCCGTTGCTTCTATCAAAAGTGATGATCTGATGATCGGTAATCCTACCAATATTTCCCAAGCTTTACAAGGTAAGTTAGCCGGTGTGCAGGTAAACCAGAGTGACGGCGCTCCCGGTTCAGGTGTAAGTATCACTATCCGTGGCGCAAACTCGTTCTCTACAAATTCACAGCCACTTTACATCGTTGACGGCATTCCGTTCGAAGTGGGAGATACTCCAAGCAGTAAAGCAAATGAAGGCAATAATTCCACCACCAATCCGCTTTCATTAATCAACCCTAACGACATCGAATCAATCGATATATTGAAGGATGCTTCTGCAACAGCTATTTATGGTTCCCGCGGAGCCAATGGTGTTGTATTGATCACCACTAAAAGAGGTCGTGCCGGAGACGCTAAGGTTGAGTTCTCTGCCAACTTCGGCCTTTCTAAAATAGCCAAAATGGTAAAAATGCTGGATGCTTACACCTACGCTAATTATGTAAATGAAGGTGTAATCAACGGAGCTGCTTATGACAATCTTCCCTATTCATACCTTCCTTATCGTGGAAAATGGAACTACCGTCGCGATGAGAACGACAAAATCGTTCCTAACTCCGGTAAATACTATGCTTCACCGGAAGATTATCTCAACCCTGGCTATCGTGAAGATGAATATGGCAATAAAGAGTGGGTGGAGGGTACAAACTGGATGGATGAAATCTTACAGGATGCATTAACACAGGAATACAACCTTAGTGTATCGGGAGGAAATGAGAAAAGCAATTATGCATTCTCCGGTAATTACACAGATCAATCGGGTATCATCAAGAATTCCGGTTATGAACGTTTTGCTGTTCGTGCCAACATCGGGAGCCACATCAAACCTTGGCTGAACACAGGATTGAATATCAACTTCACCCGTTCGTTGACTAAGTTTGCCAAATCAAACTCTTATGATTATAGTATTATCCGTTCTGCCATGCTCTATTTACCAACACTATATGTAGGAGACAAGACAGAGGATGATTCTTACGCATGGTTATCAGCAAATCCTCGCACATACGTTAATACGGCTAAGGACGAACTGAAATCAATCAATGTATTTACTTCCGCTTTTGCTGAAATCTCCATTCTCGATTGTCTGAAGTTCCGCCAGAATTTAGGTATCAGCTATTCGGTAAACGACCGTGCAAGTTACTATAATCGCGAAACGGGAGAAGGCAAAGCATCCAATGGGCGAGCCGGTAAGAGCGATAACTTCTGGCAGAATCTAACTGCAGAATCATTGATCACCTTTGATAAGACATTCAATAAGCTACACCATCTTAATGTAGTAGCAGGTTTTACTTACGAAAAATCAGACTGGGGTGGCAAAACAATGAATGCATCTAATTTTCCGACTGATATCACACAAGACTTCGATATGAGCCAGGCATTAAATATTGAAACTCCGGCCAGTTACCGAGGACAGGCAGTTCTTGTCTCTTTATTAGGACGTGCCAACTACACATTCAAAGACCGTTATATCTTCACAGCGTCATTCCGTCGCGATGGTTCAAGTCGTTTCGCTCCCGGAAACAAATTTGCCAACTTCGCTTCAGGAGCAGTAGCATGGACTCTATCCGAAGAAGAATTCATCAAGAATCTGAATATATTCAGCAATTTAAAGTTGCGCCTCAGCTACGGTCAAACAGGTAACCAGGCCATCAGCAGTTATCAAACTATGGCATCACTTGCACCTTCCAATTATCCTCTGGACGGAACATTGAGCAGTGGATTTGCCGGACAAACTTATAAAGGTCCCCTGAATGACAAACTCAAATGGGAAACAACCGACCAATACAATGTCGGACTCGACATGGGATTCTGGAACAACAGAATCAGCTTATCCGCCAACTATTACTACAAGAAAACCAAAGACCTGTTACAAAATGTATCTATACCTAATAGTACAGGATATACTACCATGTGGACGAATTTCGGCCATGTCAAAAACAAAGGACTTGAGCTAACCGGTAAAATCGTTGCACTGGATAAAAAAGACTGGACTTTAGAATTCGACGGTAACATCTCCTTTAATAAAAACGAAATTGGAGGTTTAACAGCAGATCAATATGCCAACCAATTATGGTATAGCGCCAAAGAAGTATTTTTGCAAAGAAACGGATTGCCTATCGGAACAATTTTCGGCTATATAGAAGACGGCTTCTACGATAATATAGCAGAAGTCCGTGCAGATCCGATATATGCCAAAGCTTCTGATGACGAAGCCCGCAGAATGATCGGTGAGATCAAATATCTGGATAAAAACAACGACGGAAAGATAACATCAGAAGACCGTGCTATCATCGGTGATACCAATCCGGACTTTATTTACGGTTTGAATGCCAACCTACGATGGAAAAACTTGTCTCTGGGACTATTCTTCCAAGGAACTCACGGTAATGATATTTTCAACGGTAACCTGACAAATATCGGAATGAGCAGTATTGCCAATATCACCCAAGATGCTTATGACTCCCGCTGGACACCGGAAAACGCAGCTGGCGCCAAATGGCCCCGCGTCACTACTGCCATGACTCGTGACATGAAACTCTCTGACCGTTATGTAGAAGACGGCTCTTACTTCAGACTAAAAACGATCAACTTAAGCTATAATTTCGGTTCAGTCATAAAAGGTATCAGCAACCTGTCTGTTTTCGGAACAGTAACAAACGTATTCACGATTACAGGTTATAGCTGGTTTGATCCGGATGTAAACGCCTTTGGTTCTGACGCTTCCAGAAGAGGAGTCGATATCTTCTCATACCCGAGCAGCAGAACATATTCAATAGGTTTTAAATTAACGTTATAATCTCAAGAAATGATGAAAAAGAAAAATATATTCATATATCTGATGGCATCCACTCTCCTATTATCCGGAGCAGTAATGACATCATGCGAAAGTATGATCGAAGAAAAGCCTTTCGACTTCATTGTACCTGAAGATGTTGAGGATTCCGATAATGGTGCCGACATGTGGGTAACCGGAGTCTATAATACATTGCACGAAGCCATGTTCAGATATGGTAGTTTTCCACGTCCTCTGGATTATGACTGTGACTATATCTCCGGCGCTGTATGGCAGTTCAGCCAGTTCGGAAGCGGAAACTTCCAGGGAGGTGACGGACAGGCCGATGTACTTTGGACCGGAATGTACTCTTTGATTAACCGGGCCAATATAGCGGTCTCTGAAATCAATAAGATGCAAAATGTATCAGAAGCATTTAAAAAGAATGCATTAGGAGAATGCTATTTTCTTAAAGCATGGGCATATTTCTATCTGGTACGCGCTTATGGAGCTATCCCTATTTATTCTGTCAGTGTAAACGAATCCGGACAATACACCAACAATCCGCGTATTCCGATTGCACAAGTATACACGGAAACAATCATACCTTTGCTTAAAGACGCTAAAGATATGATTTATAAAAACACAGATAATGGTTTTAAACCCGGAAGGGTCTGTGCTGCAACTGCAGCAGGTTTGTTAGCCAAAGTATATGCAACTATCGGCTCTGCTTCTATGGCTACCGGAGAACAAATAACAGTAAAAACCGGTGCACCGTTTGTCATGCAGAATGTAAATGGTACTATGACTAAAGTGTACACAGAACCTGTCCCAACCACATTCTCTAAAGATCAGGTTGCCGGATATGAAAGTTTCTCTTCCGGAGAATACTATAGACTGGCTTATGAAATTGCTGAAGATGTAATAGGAGGAGAATACGGAACACACCAACTTGAAAACTATGATTTGATCTGGTCTCCTTCCGGTAAGACTTGCAGCGAGCATTTATTCAGCTTGCAAACTAAATCCGGAGACGAACTATATGGTACATTATTCAGCTCTCACTACTGTGGCAGACTCAATGCAGCAGGCAACATAGACAACAGCTTGACAGTAGGATGCAGAAAACACTGGTATCTATTATTTGAAGAAAAAGACTACCGTGTAGACAAAGGAGTGTTACATTGCTGGATACGCCAGAACTCCGATACCAGCTGGGGAGGCGGCTCATATTATCCGAATTTCGGAAAATGGCAACGTATGGTTGAAGCTAAAGAACCTCCATTCGATAATCCTAAAGTAACTTCCGGATGGAGATGTGACGAGGGAGGATCAGAACAGTTCTTTGCTTTCACGACTAAATACTCGCAACAGATAGCTGATCAGACACAGCCCCGTACGGATGCTAATTACCCATTCCTCCGCTATGCCGATGTTGTTTTAATCTTTGCAGAAGCAGCCAATGAATTAAACGGTCCGACAAAAGAATCGGTAGATGCTTTAAACGATGTCCGCACACGCAGTAACGCAACAGGCAAAGAATTAGCAAATTTCACCGACAAAGCCAGCCTGCGTTCCGCTATCCTTGAAGAACGTGCAATGGAATTAGCCTTAGAAGGTGATCGTCGTTGGGATTTAATACGCTGGGGAATTTATTTGCAAGCCATGAATGCTTTAGGCGGAATGGATGAGGCAAACAACGTAAAACAACGTTCCAGCAAGCATTTACTGTTCCCGATTCCGACTCTCGAAATCCTGACCAACCAAGGAATTAATGAAAATAATCCAGGATGGGATTAATCACTTATAACCATGTAAAAAAACAGATTATGAAGAAAATAAAATATTTTGCAATAATCGCAGCATCCATATTCGCTTTAACATCCTGTACGGATATTGTTGAAGTGGACGATCTGAAGGCCAAAGAAAACAAACCGTCAACAGGTGCTCCGACCGTAGACAAAGTCGTTTTGGCAACAGATGCCGAATTTCCTATTGACGGGGCAAATTTCGAACAAGTAGTACGAATTGAAGGAACAAATCTCGGAGACATCACTTCACTGAAATTCAATGACATTGAAGTGGATAGCAAGGAGATCTATTCTACCTACGATATGCTTCTTGCACCTATTCCCCGTGCACTTCCTAAAGAAGTGTCAAACACGATTTATATCACAACCAAACATGGAGAACTTAGTATTCCTTTTGTTGTTTCCATCCCTGATTTAACCATCAACGGACTCAAGAATGAATTCACCCAACCGGGAGATACGACAGTTATTACAGGCGACAATTTCGACCTTTACGGCATTACCATCGAAGAAGCGATTGTCAATCTGGGTAACCTACCGGTTAATGTAATCGATGCAACCCGTACAGAACTGACAATAGAAATCCCGGCAAATGCCACTCCCAAATCAACCCTTACCATAAAAGGAGCAAACATGGATGAAGCATACAAACTCACATACATGGATCCGGGAGTATCTCAGCTTTTCGACTTCAACAATTGGCCGGGAGCTGGTGCTTTTACGCATTCCAGTCAATTCCCTGATGCCCCGAAAAATTTCCTATGTGATGGCACATTAGAAGGACAACCGGAACCATTAGTAGAAGGAGGAAAATATATCCGCTTCAATAATTCCGTGAAAGCTTGGGGATGGATGGTTATGTGGGCCGGATATATCACCGTACCGACAGAAGTAGCCGCAGATCCTTCCTCTTACGATTTAAGATTTGAGATTTGTACTGGAGCTAAATTCCCGATTTCAACCCAAGCACGTATCATTTTAGGAGATTATGGATGGTATCCTTCCAAAGGCGGACTTCCAGTCAACACCTATGGCGGATGGCAAACAGTACGAATCAGTGCCGATACGGAAGCATTATTACCTAACCCTATCGATCCTAGTACCAATACTGCTTTCAAAATCATATTTTCACCCGAATCTGCTCAAGATTTCGACTTGAGTATGTGTAATTTCAGATTTGTTCATAAGTAAAAATAAAAAGGGAACGCCAAAACAAAGGCGTTCCCTCACCAACAAAAATGATTCGATTTATGCTAAAAGATTTATTTTCATTAGTTACAATTGTAGCACTTCTATTCTCATCCTGTTCTAAATCAGAAGAAGAAGAAAATGGTGATGACCCCCAACCCACCAAACAGACGGTTTATTTCGGAGTGAATCTGTCAGGAGCTGAATTTGGAAATGTATATCCGGGGGTAGATGGTACACACTATGGTTATCCAACAGAAAAAGACCTGGACTATTTCAAAGCCAAAGGCCTCTATCTGGTACGTTTTCCATTCCGTTGGGAACGCATACAACCCACAATGAATGGAGAACTAAATGCAACAGAGTTGGCAAAAATGAAAAAATTCGTCAAAGCTGCTGAAGATAGAAACATGCAGATACTCTTGGATATGCATAACTTTGGAAGATATTGCGTATATTGCGACGGACAAAGTTCGCAAAACAATCAGTATGCAATCATCGGTAATGCACGGTGCACTGTTGATAATTTCTGCGACGTATGGAAAAAACTGGCAAAAGAGTTTAAGGATTACAAGAATATCTGGGGATATGATATAATGAATGAACCTTATGAGATGCTCGCATCAACTCCATGGGTGAACATAGCCCAAGCCTGCATTAACGCTATCCGTACAGTAGATACTAAAACAACCATCATTGTCAGTGGAGATGAATTCAGCTCCGCCAGACGATGGAAGGAATGTAGCGACAACCTAAAAACTCTGACAGACCCAAGTAACAACCTGATATTCCAGGCTCATATCTATTTCGATTCGGATTCTTCCGGAAACTATGATAAAGGATATGATGAAGATGGAGCAACCATTCAAACAGGAGTAGCACGTTTGAAACCTTTCGTTGACTGGTTGAAAGAAAACAACAAACGCGGATTTGTCGGAGAATATGGAGTACCTGATACCGATGGCCGATGGTTAGATATTCTTGACTCAGCCCTCAAATATCTACAAGAAAATGGAGTGAACGGAACTTATTGGTCCGCCGGTCCGCGATGGGGCGATTATCCCTTATCTGTCCAACCGACCAACAATTACACTCAGGATCGTCCGCAACTGAATACGCTCCTGAAATATAAAAGTACGCAACAATAACCAGATTTAAATACTGTCCATGAGAACCCGATTCATCACTATCATC
This sequence comes from Bacteroides sp. M10, assembly GCF_014334015.1. GTDB lineage: Bacteria > Bacteroidota > Bacteroidia > Bacteroidales > Bacteroidaceae > Bacteroides > Bacteroides intestinigallinarum. Next base: position 1,154,747 of record NZ_CP060488.1, read on the forward strand.
ACTTTACTTCTATCTACACCAATGGTTATCGCACAGAAATCCATGGATGAGATAGACAGGAAAAGCTTTGCAGCAAAGCCTTCTCCCATAGAGGTAAAAGGTACACAGATGACCGAAACAGGTAATATTCCTCCAATTGGAAATATACCTTCGGAGTTCTCTTTGGACGGAATCTGGCAACTGGCGGAAGGAGGAACAGAAAAAGAACGCCTGCATACCTCCTGGACAGATCAAATACCTGCCCGTGTACCGGGAAGTATTCATACCGCACTAGTAGAAAATAAAATCATACCCGATCCATACATCGGTCAAAATGATTCTATAGCGGAAAAACAATCTTATAAAACATGGTGGATGAAACGGGAGTTCGAACTAAACTCCCCTTTATCTCACAGCATACTATCTTTTGGCGGAATTGCCAATAAATGTACTGTATGGCTCAACGGAAAGCTCCTAGGAACACACGAAGGAATGTTCGGAGGGCCTGATTTCTCAATAGGTAAATATTTAAAGAACAAAAATACGCTCATAGTAAAACTTGAAGCCATTCCTCAAATGTTTTTAGGGAACTGGCCGCCCAACGCAAATGAAAGTTGGAAATATACAGTCGTGTTCAATTGTGTTTACGGATGGCATTATGCACAAATTCCGTCATTGGGAATCTGGCGAAGTGTCCAACTAAAAGAACAAGCCGCCGTAGATATAGACTCACCTTTCGTCGCCACTCGTTCACTCGATGGTCAAATGCGTCTGACGTTTGATTTACACGAACAATCATCTCCATTAAAAGGAGTATTATATGCTGAAGTATCTCCCAAAAACTTCAAAGGAATAAAACAATATTATCGTTTTGACATTAACAGCCGACGTAAACAAGAAACCTTGTCTTTGGACTTTCAAATCAAGGATCCACACCTTTGGTGGCCTAATGACAGAGGAGAACAAGCTCTATATGATCTCAATCTCCGTTTCATTCCACAAAAAGGAAAAACAGCTCATGTAAAAACATCATTCGGCATCCGGACGATTGAGATGAGGCCATTAACCGATGGTGCTAAAGAAGATTATTATAACTGGACATTTGTCATCAACGGGAAACCGATGTTTATAAAAGGAACAGGTTGGTGTACCATGGATGCATTAATGGACTTTTCAAGAAATAAATATGAACATTTACTTCAGATAGCCAAAAGCCAGCACATACAAATGCTAAGAGCTTGGGGAGGAGGAATGCCCGAGACGGATGATTTCTACGAATTATGCGACAGATACGGAATACTGGTTATGCAAGAATGGCCAACAGCCTGGAATAGCCATAACACGCAGCCGTACTCTCTTTTAAAAGAGACGGTAGAAAGAAATACCAAACGACTCAGAAACCACCCTTCTCTTGTGATGTGGGGAGCAGGAAATGAATCGGACAAGCCATTCGGCCCTGCCATTGACATGATGGGACGACTAAGCATCGAACTCGACGGAACTCGTCCTTTCCATCGCGGGGAAGCTTGGGGAGGCAGCCAACACAATTATAACTGCTGGTGGGATAATGCCCACCTCAATCATAATTTGAATATGACCGCTCCTTTTTGGGGAGAATTTGGGATAGCATCATTGCCTCACATTGAGACAGTACACAAATATTTAGATGGGGAGAAAGAGGTGTGGCCTCCCCGAAGGAGCGGTAACTTCACACACCACACTCCTATCTTCGGAACAATGGGAGAAATGGGAAAGCTGGTTCAATACTCCGGTTATTTTATGCCGAAAGATTCGCTGGCTTCTTTCATTCTCGGATCACAATTAGCACAAGTAGTGGGAGTGAGACATACACTAGAACGGGCACGTACATTATGGCCTCATACTACGGGAGCACTTTATTATAAGATGAACGACAATTATCCCGGCGTCTCGTGGTCGTGCGTAGATTATTACGGCATCATTAAACCCATTCATTATTTTGTGCAAAAATCTTTTGCTCCGCTAGCGGCAGTTATGTTATTTGACCGTAGCAATCTCTCCAGCCAGGAAGTCAGCCTTCCTGTTTATCTGCTCGATGATTGCCAAGAACTGGACAAAAAACCTTATCAAGTGAAGGTATCTATATACAATGATCAACTAGACACTGTCGCCAACCATACGTTTAATGGCACCGGAGATGAGAATGTTGTAAAAAAACTAGGAGAAATCTATTTAAACAGAGAGCAAACCAAATCTACCATGTTGTTCTTTGTATTGGATATAGTGAAAAATAACCGGAGTATCTACCGGAATTACTACTTCACCAATTATGAAGTGCGCCCGGGCTCCATCTTATCAATGCCCCAGACAACCATAAAGACGGAACGTAGGGGCAATGCAGTGATTCTGACAAATACAGGAAAATATCCTGCCATCGGAGTACACATAGAAGTACCGGAGAAGATGGATCAACTCATCGTTTCGGAGAACTATATATGGCTTAATCCACAGGAATCAAAAAAATTAAAAATAAACTTGGAATCTCCAGTGATTGTAAAAGGCTGGAACCTCCAATAACCCTATTAAACAGAACATTATGAAAAAAGTTTTTATTTCGGCTTTTCTACTACTAAGCTTACTTACTCTAAATGGATGTAAAAGCAATCAACCTCCAGTAAAAGAGACTGGTGAACCTTATGGTGTCAACCTCGCATGTGCCGACTTCGGTTCATCTTTTCCCGGAGAATATAATAAAGACTATACTTATCCGACAGATCAGGACCTCGAATATTGGCACAAAAAAGGTCTGAAACTTATCAGGTTACCATTTAAATGGGAACGGTTGCAACTGGATCTGGAAGGCCCGCTGAACCAACATGACCTCAATAAAATGAAAGAACTGGTCAGAGCTGCAGAAAAGCGGGATATGGTCGTACTTCTTGATTTGCATAATTATTGTCGCCGTTACATGAATAACGAACACACCCTTATCGGAAGTAACGGATTAACAATAAAAGATCTGGCCTCTTTCTGGCAAGCTATCGCTAAAGAATTCTCGACTTTCAAAAATATATACGGCTACGGGCTGATGAATGAACCACACGATCTGGCTCCCGGAACTAATTGGTTCGACATGGCGCAAGCATCCATCAATGCCATTCGACAGGTCGATACCAACACCCTTATCATGGTAGGCGGCAATGACTGGTCATCGGCAGAACGCTGGATTGAGCAAAGCGATACACTCAAATTCTTAAAAGACCCTGCTAATAATCTCGCTTTTGAAGCGCATGTATATTTTGACAAAGATGCATCCGGTACTTATAAATATTCCTATGAAGAAGAGGGATGTTATCCGGAAAAAGGTATCGACCGGGTAAAACCTTTTGTCGAATGGATCAAACAAAATAATTTCCATGGCTTTATCGGAGAATATGGAATTCCCGACAATGATCCCCGTTGGAATGAAACTCTTGATTTGTTCCTGCACTATTTACAAGAGAACGGAATCAACGGCACCTATTGGGCAGCAGGTCCGTGGTGGGATACCTATTTCATGGCAATCACCCCTAAAGAGGGAAAAGACAGGCCGCAAATGCCCATAGTTGAGAAATATACGCATACTTTAAAGAAATAGAATCATGCTCAAACGACTCTCCATCTGCTACGTTTTATTCATTCTTTGTACGACCTGTGTTTCTGCTCAAGAAGACCGGTGGACAGGAAGTGCCACGAATCTATCAAAAGGCAACTTACGGGTAAATTCGTCCGGTCGCTACCTGGAATACACGGATGGAACTCCTTTTCTTTATCTGGGAGATACAGCTTGGGAACTCATCAGCCGTTTAAACGACAAAGAGACAGAACGATATTTGGAGAATCGCAGAGAAAAGGGATTTACCGTCATACAAACTGTAATTCTGGATGAATTAGACGGCATTAACACCTCCTCCAACGGAGTCCCCCAATTAATCGACGGTAATATCGACCAACCTTCCCCCGAGTATTTCGCCCGTGTAGACAAAGTAATTTCTCTGGCTGCGACCAAAGGTTTATATATAGCATTGCTACCAACCTGGGGCGATAAAGTAGACAAACAATGGGGAAAAGGACCGGAAATCTTCACCCCGGAGAATGCGTATAGATACGGCAAGTGGTTAGGAGAACGCTATATGAATATGCCCAACCTGATATGGGTAATAGGAGGTGACCGGAGTGGAGGCGGAAAAAACCTATCCATCTGGAACGCATTGGCAACCGGCATTAAAAGTATAGACCAAAATCATTTGATGACCTATCATCCGCAGGGTGAACACTCATCCTCATACTGGTTTCACGACGCTCCATGGTTGGACTTCAATATGTGTCAGTCCGGACATGCTCAACAGGATTTCGCCATCTATCAACGCATACTTCTACCCGACTTAAATAGGAAGCCACACAAACCATGTATGGATGGAGAACCCCGATATGAGAATATTCCGATCAATTTTAAAAAAGAGAACGGAAGATTCGGAGAGGATGACGTCCGCCATACACTCTACCAAAGCATGTTCAGTGGAGCCTGTGGCTATACATATGGTTGTAATGATATATGGCAAATGTTCGACACCGGACGCGAATCTAAATGTGATGCCGATACTCCATGGCATCAGGCTATGGACAAACAAGGAGCATGGGATTTAATTCACTTTCGCAGATTATGGGAGAAATTTGATTTTACTCAAGGGAAGAGCCAACAAAGCATTTTTGGCAATGCCTCTTTAGAAAAGACAAACTACCCCGTAGCCTTCGGCAACAAAGACTATATACTGGTATATCTTCCGCAAGGTGGGAAAAGAACCATCTATCTGCCTCCCATGAGTAGTCCCAAACAGACTTTAAAATGGATGAATCCCCGTAACGGACAAACCACATTCTACCAGTATACGACAACAGATACGATTTCCATATCCTCGCCTACAGAAGGAAAAGGAAATGACTGGGTTCTAATAATCGAATAACCAACTGATAAAAAATAACTATAGAATATGAAAAGTAACAGATTAGAAGAGCTGACACAGCACTATGAAGCTCTTATCACCCGGAAAAATGAGATATGCAATAACAATAACGGTATATACAGACGTTATCACTACCCTGTGTTAACAGCAGAACATGCACCATTAATCTGGAAGTATGATTTTGATGAGAAACAGAATCCATTCATGGAAGAGCGGATTGGCATCAACGCGGTAATGAATACAGGAGCAATCAAAATCAATCATAAATATTACCTTGTGGCACGTGTCGAGGGAGCAGACCGAAAGTCATTCTTCGCAGTAGCGGAAAGCGACAGCCCGGTAGACGGGTTCCGCTTTTGGGATTATCCGATAGAAATGCCGGAAACAGATGTTCCCGACACCAATATGTACGACATGCGCCTGACCGCACATGAAGACGGATGGATCTACGGCATTTTCTGTGCGGAACGTAAAGATACGAACGCTCCGGCAGGTGATTTATCGTCAGCAGTGGCCGTAGCAGGTATTGCACGAACAAAAGACCTGAAAATATGGCAACGTTTACCGGACCTGAAATCTCCAAGCCAGCAACGAAACGTTGTGCTTCATCCGGAATTCGTTAACGGGAAATACGCTTTATATACCCGCCCCCAAGATGGCTTTATCGACGCTGGTAATGGAGGAGGCATTGGCTGGGCACTCATAGACGACATCTGTCATGCCGAAATAAAAGAAGAAAAGATCATCAATAAACGGTTTTATCATACGATCAAGGAGGTAAAAAACGGAGAAGGGCCACACCCCATAAAAACCCCACAAGGATGGTTACATTTGGCACATGGAGTAAGAGGATGCGCAGCCGGACTACGCTATGTATTATACCTATATATGACTTCCTTAGAAGATCCGACACAGATTATAGCCGAACCTGCAGGTTATTTCATGGCTCCCATAGGAGAAGAAAGAATCGGTGATGTATCGAATGTATTATTCTCAAATGGATGGATTGAAGATGACAACGGAAAAGTTTATATCTATTATGCGTCTTCCGACACCCGTCTTCATGTAGCCGAATCAACAGTAAGCCAGCTTGTAGATTATTGTCTGCACACGCCAGCAGACGGTTTTCGTTCCATAGAATCCGTGAAACAGATCATTACTATGGTAAATCATAATAAGCAATACCTGAAACAATAAACGCACCACCATGGAAAACATAAAACTAAAAGAAAAAATCGGGTATGGATTAGGAGATGCAGCTTCTTCCATGTTCTGGAAGTTATTCACCATGTATCTATTATTCTTCTATACAGACGTGGTAGGTATCTCCTCGGCCGTTGTAGGAACAATGTTTCTCATCACACGTATCTGGGATACTTTCCTTGACCCGTTTGTCGGAATATTAGGTGACCGGACCAGTTCCCGATGGGGAAAATTCCGTCCTTACCTATTATGGGTGGCAATACCATTCGGTATCTGTGGCATACTAACCTTCTCTTCTTTCGGAGATAACATGACCACCAAAATAATATTTGCCTACGCCACATACACTCTTATGATGATGGTATATTCCTTAATCAATGTGCCATATGCATCTCTATTAGGAGTAATGTCTGCCAATCCTCAAGTACGCACAGAGTTTTCCTCCTACCGTATGACATTTGCGTTTGGGGGAAGTATTCTGGTATTATTCCTCATTGAGCCGCTGGTCGATATATTCAGTAAGATGAAAATAACAGAGAGCCTACCCGACATTGCTTTCGGCTGGCAGATGGCCGCAGTCGTATTCGCCATTATGGCCAGCGGTATGTTCCTGTTAACGTTTCTATGGACCAAAGAAAGAGTGCAGCCTATAAAGGAAGAAAAAGGATCACTCAAAGAAGACCTGAAAGATTTAGGTAAAAACAAACCTTGGTGGATACTTTTATGCGCAGGAATCATGGCATTAGTTTTCAATTCTCTCCGTGACGGTTCCGCTGTATTCTATTTTAAATATTATGTAGATGGTTCCGACACATTCTCCTTCTCATTCATGAACAGTGCCATCACACTTATTACTATTTACCTGGTATTAGGACAAGCAGCCAATATTCTCGGAATCATGTTCGTACCATCCCTCACCAAGAGAATCGGTAAAAAGAAAACGTACTTCATGGCTATGGTTTGCGCCACCATTTTAAGTGTGTTATTCTACTTTCTTCCCAAAGATTTTATTTGGGGAATTTTATGCTTACAGATCTTAATAAGTATCTGTGCCGGTATTATCTCCCCCTTGTTATGGTCTATGTATGCAGATATATCGGACTACTCCGAATGGAAAACCGGAAGACGGGCAACCGGTCTGATATTTTCTTCTTCATCCATGTCTCAAAAGTTCGGATGGACTATCGGAGGTGCTTTGACCGGATGGTTACTGGCTTATTTCGGTTTCAAAGCAAACGTGATTCAATCTGATTTTGCCCAAACCGGTATTTGTATGATGATGAGTATTTTCCCGGCCATTGCTACCATGTTATCTGCAATCTTCATTTCACGTTATCCGCTAAATGAAAAAAGATTATATGAGATATCAATGGAACTCGAAGAAAGAAGAAAAAAATAAATTCATCACTAATCAACGAATCAATATGGCTCATATTCCAATTCGATCCTATTTGTATTTACTACTTGGTACAGCCCTATTCTCATGTACGCCTCAAGAGCTAAAAACGCCATTTGAATTAAAATGTGAGAATATACCCGTTCCTATAGGAGTGGATACTCAAACTCCCAGACTCTCCTGGAAACTTCCGCTGCTAGAGGAAGATAGTATTAACAAAATTGAAATATGGCTATCAACAGACAGTGCCCAATTATCAGACTGTCAGTCCGTTTATTGGAACAAATCCATCATAGGAGCTCCTATAAGAGCCTCCTATGATGGACAACCATTAGATTCATATACGACTTATTATTGGAAAATAGGTTATCAAACCTCCTCCAAACAGAAAACTACATTTTCCCCCATATCCTCCTTCACAACAGGCTGTTTATCAACCAATGACTGGAAAGGGAAATGGATTACTGACGGACATGACATCACATACCGCCCGGCACCCTATTATAGAAAGAGTTTCCAATTAAACAAAACAGTCGAACAGGCCTTACTTACTATTGCATCGGCAGGCCTACATGAACTTTTTATCAACGGAAAACGGACAGGAAATCATTTCCTAGACCCTATGTATACACATTTCGACAAACGTATATTATCAGTCACTCATGATGTTACATCATCACTGTCTATGGGTGAGAATGTTATGGGAGTACAGCTAGGGAACGGATGGTATAATCATCAATCCACAGCAGTATGGTTTTTCGACAAGGCTTCATGGAGAAACCGTCCTAGATTCACTGCCCAACTGCATCTGCGTTACACAGACGGCACAACAGAATATCTGGGTACTGACTCAACCTGGCAAACAACTGACAGCCCAATTATTTTCAACAGTATCTATACAGCCGAACATTATGATGCACAAAAAGAATTAACAGGTTGGGACTCACCCGGATTCAACGCTACCGAATGGCATCATGCACAAGAAACCGAATCACCTACGGAAACAATCAAATCACAAGTTATGCATCCGATTCGTGAAACAGCCCGCTATACAGCAACTCAATGTAAAAAAATAAATGACAGCTGCTACGTCTACCATTTCCCCAAAAACATTGCAGGTGTCACCGAACTAAATGTGAAAGGGAAAAAAGGAACAATATTGCGCCTGAAACATGGAGAACTTTTAGACAAAAACGGTAAGGTAAACATGGCAAATATAGATTATCACTACCGGCCGACAGACGACAGCGATCCTTTTCAAACAGACATCGTCATCCTTAGCGGAAAAGAAGACAGCTTCATGCCCAAGTTCAACTACAAAGGTTTTCAGTTTGTAGAAATTTCGTCATCCGCTCCCATCGAACTATCCGGTGAGAATCTCATTGCTGTCGAAATGCACAGTGATGTTCCGGCAACCGGCTACTGGTCTTCTTCATCCGACCTGCTAAATAAAATATGGGAAGCTACCAACAGTTCCTACTTAGCCAACCTGTTCGGTTATCCGACCGACTGCCCTCAACGGGAAAAGAATGGTTGGACAGGAGATGCGCATATCACCATTGAAACAGGATTATACAATTTCGACGGCATCTCCGTATATGAAAAATGGATGAACGATTTCTGCGATGAGCAAAAAGACAACGGAGTGCTCCCGTGTATCATTCCAACTTCTATATGGGGATATGACTGGGCCAACGGGGTTGACTGGACAAGTGCCGTCGCCATTATCCCTTGGGAGATTTATCGCTTTTACGGAGACACCACACTACTCCGCCGTATGTATGAACCAATCAAGAAATATGTTTCGTATATAGAATCCATATCACCGGAATATCTTACAGATTGGGGATTGGGAGATTGGGTGCCTGTACGCTCAAAAAGCAATATCACCCTGACCTCTTCGATCTATTACTATACGGATGTCCATATTTTGGCAAAAGCAGCACTACTTTTCGGATATCCAAAAGATGCATCCTATTATAACACATTAGCCCAGAACATAAAGAATGCCATCAACACTCGTTTTCTCAACCCGGAAACTGGAATATACGCAGAAGGAACACAAACCGAACTGGCCATGCCGCTATATTGGGGGATCGTTCCGGAAAAAGATAAAAAGAAGGTAGCTGCCAGACTTCATCAGCTAGTGGAAAAAGACAATTATCATCTGGATGTCGGTTTATTGGGCAGTAAGGCACTACTCTCCGCCCTGTCAGATAACGGATATGCAGAAACTGCCTACAAAGTCGCATCACAAGACACCTATCCTTCGTGGGGATATTGGATTAAACAAGGAGCTACCACCCTACATGAGAATTGGCGGACAGATGTCATCGTTGACAACTCATATAACCATATTATGTTCGGAGAAATAGGAGCATGGCTATACAAAGGACTGGGAGGGATTCAAATCGATGAAAAGCATCCCGGATTCAGACATATCCTGCTAAAACCTTTCTTTCCGGCAGATATGAATGAACTTACCATACGCTATAATACTCCTTATGGGTGGTTAAATATCAACTGGATTCGTCAAACTAATGACTGCATCCGTTATACAATCGATATCCCGGCAGGAACTTCTGCAACATTTGTTCCTTTTACAATGCAGGAATCCCAAAAATCGATAACTTTACAAGCCGGAAAACATTCACTTGAACTTGATTTCACACAACTATTAATCAATCAGCAATAATTATGTACAAAAGAATCATCTTATTTACATTCATTTGCCTGCTTGCTTTAGCAGGAGTAGCTCAAAATAAAGATACTTATACCATTTTATTATCCGGAGCATCTTTTGCCGAACCTAACAATAAGTGGTTTGAAATGGGATGTCGTGCCCTTCACGCCATTCCTATCAATCGTGCCATAAGTGCAGAATCCATAGCCCACACAGCCAATAAAATGCTGGACGGCACCCTCTATACTCCGGAAGAGTTTGACGACATTGATGTCTTCGTCCTAATGCAAGTACATGAAAAAGACGTATATAATGAAGCAAACCTAAAAGAGAACTATAAGGACTACGCAACTCCTTTTGATGCTTCCGATTATGCCGTTTGCTACGATTATGTCATCAAGCGTTACATATCAGACTGTTATAACCAAAAATTCAACCCCAAATCCAAATATTACAATACTCCCTACGGAAAACCTGCTTCTATCGTTTTATGTACTCACTGGCATGACAGTCGTCCAGTATTCAACACTTCAGTCCGGAAACTGGCAGAGAAATGGGGATTTCCGGTAGTGGAATTCGACAGATACATCGGATTTTCCAAAAACCGGAAACATCCGGTTACAGGCAAACAATATAGCCTAATCTACACAGGAGACTCACAAACAACTCACGGAGAAGTATTCGGATGGCATCCACCTCACGGAGAGCACTCATTCATCCAGCAACGCATGGCTGCCATTTTTGCAGATACACTCCGCAAAATACTGCTCCCAAAAGAATACATTAATGAATAATCATTAAATACCCGCATGATGAAAAGATTTTTATTATTTACATATTGTTTGCTATTTGCTGCATCACAGATGATTGCACAGCTTTCCATGCCTTCTTTCTTTTCAGATCACATGGTACTGCAACGTGAGAAACCAATTCGTATATGGGGAACGGCCCATTCCGGCGAGAAAATCAGTGTAACATTAGGAGATATCAAGAAGAGTATCCGGGCAGATAAAAACGGAAAATGGTTGGTCAGCCTACCTCCCATGCAAGCAGGCGGACCATATACGCTGACTGTAAAGAGCCCAGAACAATCCTTATCCTTTTCTGATATCCTAATCGGTGAAGTATGGATTTGCAGCGGACAGTCGAATATGGAGTTTCGCTTACGTAGCGCTAACCATGCCGTCGAAGAAATTGCAGCAGCCAATTATCCTCAAATCCGTTCTTTCAATGTCATACAAGAAATGAGACATACTCCCAAAAACAACTTGAAAGGCAAATGGGAAGTATGTTCCCCCACATCCGCTTCTGACTTTTCGGCTGTCGGTTATTTCTTTGCACGTGAATTATACCAGAAACTCAATATTCCTATCGGATTCATTAACTCGTCGTGGGGTGGCACGGATATTGAGACTTGGATTAGCATGGAAGTTATGGATCATTTCCCAAAATATGAGAAGTCATTGTCCCGTATGCGTTCTCCAGAATTTGAAGAATATATCAAACGCAGTGACAAAGTTAAAACAGAGTTTGAACAAGCCATCCTTAATGAGCCGGGAGAAACTGAAAAATGGTATTCAGAAGATACTTCTACAGAAAACTGGAAGAAGCATGCCGTCCCATCTTTATGGTCTAATGAAGAATTATCTGCCATAGACGGTGTTGTATGGTTTACTTATCAGTTCTCCATACCGGCCAACTGCCTGAACCAGGATGCGGAATTAAGTCTTGGCACCATTGACGATGATGACATTACATGGGTTAACGGACATGAAGTTGGACGTACAGTAGGTTATGATTTGAAACGTCTATACAAAATACCTGCAAAGATATTAAAAGAGCAAAATACCATCACTATCAAAATATCCGACTATCGCGGAGGAGGCGGGCTGTATGGTACTAAAGATGAAGTATACTTGAAAATCAACAACCGGATTTTCCCTTTATGTGATGACTGGAAATACAAAGTAGCCGTATCAAACGCCCAATATGATTACGTAGAATATGGTCCCAACTCTTTTCCCTCTTTACTCTTCAACGCAATGATCAATCCGCTGATCGGCTTGGGTATGAGAGGAGTGATCTGGTATCAGGGAGAAAACAATGCCGGTCGTGCCAATGAATATATCGATCTATTCCCTGCTTTAATCAAAGACTGGAGAAACAGATGGGATTGCGAATTCCCATTCTATTGGGTTCAGCTGGCAAACTTTATGGCTCCTGCCAGACAGCCTTCCGAAAGCCATTGGGCAAATCTAAGAGATGCACAGTCAAAGACACTGGCCTTGCCATATACAGGACAAGCTGTCATTATAGATATCGGTGAGGAAAAGGATATACATCCCCGCAATAAGCAGGATGTAGGTAAACGGCTTGCTTTACATGCACTTCGCAATGACTATGGATATGACTCCATCGTCTGTACAGGTCCGGTATTCAAGTCAGTAAAAAGAATTGGGAATACGCTGGAAGTTACTTTTGACTCTTGTGCCGGAGAACTAATAGCCCGTAATAAATACGGTTACTTATCAGGATTCGCCATTGCCGGCACAGATGGTAAATACCAATGGGCACAAGCTAAAATAGAAAATAATAAAGTAATAGTATGGAATACGGAAATACAACAACCGGTTTCCGTACGATATGCCTGGGGGGATAACCCGGATGATGCAAACTTATACAATTCAGTGAATCTGCCGGCTTCCCCGTTCGAAGGACACATCAGCCAATAAACAATATACCAAAAAACAAAAAGAAAATACCGGTAATGAATGTATGACCATCATTTCCGGTATTTTCCTATTTACAACCCACTGCTTAATCCTCCTGACACGATATTTTCTCTTTCAGGCGCGTTGTAATTTAAAGATTATCACGTATCTTTGCCTCCTCAAATCATAAATACGAGATATGGCTATTACAATCAAGAAAGTCTCCACAAAGAGAGAGCTTAAGAAATTTATCCGTTTCAATTACAGAATGTACAAGGGCAACCCTTACTCTGTGCCCGACCTCTATGACGACATGCTCAACACCTTCAACAAGAAGAAAAACGCAGCATTCGAATTCTGTGAAGCAGATTATTTCCTCGCATACCGGGACGATAAAATAGTAGGACGTGTAGCTGCAATTATCAATAATCAAGCGAACGAAAAGTGGGAAAGTAAGAACGTTCGTTTCGGATGGATAGACTTTATCGACGATCCCGAAGTATCGTCCGCACTCATCAAAGCAGTGGAAGACTGGGGAAAAGAACGGGGCATGACTCATATTGCCGGCCCTCTCGGATTTACCGATTTCGATGCGGAAGGAATGCTGATCGAAGGATTCGACCAACTTAGCACCATGGCCACTATCTACAACTACCCGTACTATCCGGTACACATGGAAAAGTTGGGCTTCGAGAAAGACGCCGACTGGGTGGAATACAAAATCTACATACCGGATGCCATTCCCGACAAACATAAGCGTATCTCCGAACTAATCCAACGAAAATACAACCTCAAGATAAAAAAATACTCCTCCGGAAGAAAGATAGCCAAAGACTACGGACAGAAGATTTTCGAACTGATGAATGAAGCATACAGCCCACTCTACGGCTATTCTCCATTGACACAGCGACAGATCGACCAGTACGTAAAAATGTATCTGCCGATCCTCGACTTACGGATGGTTACCCTTATCACTGACGCCAACGATGAACTGGTCTGCGTAGGCATCTCCATGCCCTCACTGGCCGAGGCTTTACAGAAATCAAACGGACGCTTGTTGCCGCTCGGATGGTTCTATCTATTAAAGGCACTATTCATGAAACGCCGTGCCAAAATGCTTGATCTACTACTCGTTGCAGTGAAGCCGGAATATCAGAATAAAGGTGTTAACGCTTTGTTATTTTCCGATTTAATTCCAGTTTATCAAAAATTAGGTTTTATATTTGCAGAAAGCAATCCCGAACTGGAATTGAACGGTAAAGTTCAGGCACAATGGGATTACTTTGAGACTCAACAACATAAGCGCCGCCGTGCGTTCATCAAAGAGATAAAATAAAAAACAGCTATGGAAGAGAACGAATTGATACCTGTAGACAACAACAATGCAGTAGAGTACACTGACGACAACATCCGCCACTTGAGTGACATGGAACATGTACGCACACGCCCCGGTATGTATATCGGAAGGCTGGGCGACGGTGCACATGCCGAAGATGGAATCTATGTCCTCCTGAAAGAAGTAATTGACAACAGTATTGACGAGTTCAAAATGCAAGCCGGTAAGAAAATCGAGATTACCGTTGAAGAAAACCTTCGTGTCAGTGTACGCGACTACGGACGAGGCATCCCGCAAGGAAAACTCATCGAGGCCGTCAGTATGCTGAATACCGGTGGTAAATACGACAGCAAGGCATTTAAGAAAAGTGTCGGACTGAATGGTGTCGGTGTGAAAGCCGTCAACGCTTTAAGCTCCCGTTTCGAAGTACGCAGTTACCGCGACGGCAAAGTGCGTATCGCCACTTTCTCAAAAGGTAACCTGCTGACCGATGAGACTCAAAGCACCGAAGAAGAAAACGGAACTTACATCTTCTTCGAACCGGATAATACACTATTCCTGAATTACTGTTTCAAGCCCGAATTTATTGAGACAATGCTACGCAACTACACGTATCTCAATACGGGGCTTGCTATCATCTACAACGGACACCGTATCTTGTCGCGCAACGGTCTGGTAGACCTTTTGAACGACAACATGACGGCAACCGGACTTTACCCGATCATCCATCTAAAAGGGGAAGATATCGAAATCGCCTTCACACATACAGGGCAGTACGGAGAAGAATATTATTCTTTCGTCAACGGTCAGCATACTACCCAGGGTGGTACGCATCAAAGTGCTTTCAAAGAACACATTGCCCGCACCATCAAAGAGTTCTTCAACAAGAACATGGACTACACCGATATCCGTAACGGATTGGTTGCTGCCATTGCCGTCAATGTGGAAGAACCGATCTTCGAAAGTCAGACGAAGACTAAACTGGGTTCTACCAATATGGTTCCCGGTGGCGTAACGGTCAACAAGTATGTAGGCGACTTTATCAAACAGGAAGTGGACAACTTCCTGCACAAGAATGCGGACGTAGCCGAAGCAATACAACAAAAGATACAAGAATCCGAGAAGGAGCGTAAAGCCATTGCAGGGGTAACGAAACTTGCCCGTGAACGTGCCAAGAAAGCCAACCTGCACAACCGCAAACTGCGTGACTGCCGCGTCCACCTCAACGACCCGAAAGGCAAAGGACTGGAAGAAGACTCCTGTATCTTTATCACCGAGGGAGACTCTGCAAGCGGTTCCATCACCAAAAGTCGTGATGTCAACACCCAAGCAGTATTCAGTCTCCGTGGTAAACCGTTGAACTCTTTCGGACTGACCAAAAAGGTGGTTTACGAGAACGAGGAATTCAACCTGCTTCAAGCAGCCCTGAATATAGAAGATGGTATTGAAGGATTACGCTACAACAAAGTAATCGTAGCAACCGATGCCGATGTGGACGGTATGCACATCCGCCTGTTGCTGATTACTTTCTTCCTGCAATTCTTCCCTGATCTCATCAAGAAAGGGCACGTATATATCCTGCAAACGCCTTTGTTCCGTGTACGCAACAAGAAAAAGACAAATTACTGCTACAGCGAGGAAGAACGTATCAATGCCATTAATGAACTAGGACCGAATCCGGAGATTACCCGATTTAAAGGTTTGGGAGAAATCTCACCGGATGAGTTCAAACATTTCATCGGTAAAGATATGCGTCTGGAGCAGGTGACACTGCGCAAAACGGACGCGGTAAAAGAACTACTCGAATTCTACATGGGCAAAAATACCATGGAACGACAGAACTTTATTATAGACAATCTGGTTATAGAAGAAGACTTGGCATCATGAGAAAAGCAATATTCCCGGGTACTTTCGACCCTTTCACCATCGGACATTACTCGGTAGTGGAACGTGCACTTACCTTTATGGACGAAATCGTGATAGGAATCGGTATCAATGAGAACAAGAATACCTACTTCCCCATTGAGAAAAGAGAAGAAATGATTCGGGAACTTTATAAAGACGAACCTCGTATCCAGGTGATGTCCTACGACTGTCTGACAATTGATTTTGCGCAGGAAGTAGAGGCCAGGTTCATTGTCCGCGGTATCCGTACGGTGAAGGATTTCGAGTATGAAGAGACCATTGCAGACATTAACCGCAAACTGGCAGGGATTGAAACCATCCTGCTCTTCACAGAACCGGAACTGACTTGCGTCAGCTCTACAATTGTACGCGAGTTATTAACCTATAATAAAGATATCAGCCTGTTTATTCCCAAAGGAATGAAAATGAGTGAATAACACTCGTTAGGGAATAGGCAGTGAGTCAGAAAAGATGATGAAGAAACTAACGATTATACTATCCGTTTGCTTGTGGGCAGTTGCCGCACAAGCCCAGAACTTCGGTTCCGAAGCCATGCGAAAGCTACAAATGGCAGAGTTTGCAATCTCCAATTTCTATGTGGACAAAGTAGATGAAGACAAGTTGGTAGAAGAAGCCATCATCAAGATGCTGGCACAACTTGATCCGCACTCTACTTACTCGGATGCAGAGGAAGTGAAGAAGATGAACGAACCGCTCCAAGGTAACTTCGAGGGTATCGGAGTGCAATTCCAGATGATAGAAGACACCCTGTTGGTGGTACAGCCTGTCAGCAACGGACCTTCCGAAAAAGTCGGTATCCTTGCCGGTGACCGTATCATTGCCGTGAACGACAGCGCTATTGCCGGAGTGAAAATGAGTACGGAAGATATAATGAAGCGTCTTCGTGGCCCGAAAGGTTCGAAAGTTAATCTGACAATCGTTCGTCGCGGCGTAAAGGACCCTTTACTGTTTACAGTAAAGAGAGATAAGATACCTATCCTTAGCCTCGACGCCTCTTATATGATTCAACCTAAAACGGGTTATATTCGCATCAACCGCTTCGGAGCAACAACTGCTGAAGAGTTCAAGAAAGCAATGAAGGATCTCCAGAAGCAAGGTATGAAAGATATGATTCTTGACCTGCAAGGAAACGGAGGTGGTTATCTCAATGCAGCCATTGACCTTGCTAACGAATTCCTGGGACAAAAGGAGCTAATCGTATATACCGAAGGCCGGACTGCCAAGCGTAGTGATTTCTATGCCAAAGGTAACGGAGACTTCCGTAATGGCCGCCTCATCATATTGGTAGACGAGTATACAGCTTCCGCCAGCGAAATTGTCAGCGGTGCGGTACAGGATTGGGACAGAGGAATTATTGTAGGCCGCCGTTCTTTCGGCAAAGGCTTGGTGCAACGTCCTATCGATTTGCCGGATGGTTCCATGATTCGTTTAACCATCGCCCGTTATTATACTCCATCAGGACGCTCGATCCAGAAACCATACGACAGCACTGTCGATTACAATAAAGACCTGATAGAGCGTTTCAACCACGGTGAACTGATGAATGCCGACAGCATCCATTTCCCGGATTCACTGAAAGTACAAACCAAGAAACTCGGACGTACCGTTTATGGTGGAGGTGGTATCATGCCGGATTATTTCGTACCTATCGACACGACTCTTTATACGGATTATCACCGTAATCTGGTAGCTAAAGGAGCCGTGATTAAATTCACCATGCAGTTTATTGAAGGACACCGGAAAGAGTTGGCAAACAAATACAAGAAGTTCGAATCATTTGATGAGAAGTTCGTAGTCAATGATGATATGCTCGCCACTTTAAAGGAAATCGGAGAGAAAGAAGGGGTGAAGTTCAATGAAGAACAATATCAGAAATCACTTCCTCTTATCAAAACCCAGCTCAAAGCACTGATAGCCCGTGACCTTTGGGATATGAACGAATATTTCCGGGTAATGAATACCACGAATGAAAGTATACAAAAAGCTTTGGAAATACTGAATTCGGACGAGTATCAGAAGAAACTGAAATAGGGTATTCAATAAACAATCATAAGACATCGTCCTTCAGTTCGGTGGACATATATACTTATCGTGGTGGACATATAGATACACAATGGTGAGTATATATATCCACCGCGCTGTATCTATATGTCCACTAAACACTGTATATTAACCTGTTAACTTCATCATTGGGTATACTCGAATGTCACCGTACCGCGAATATCAGAAGAAGAAGCGGCAATGTATGCCTTAAATTTACCAGGTTCTGCCACCCAAGTATGCTGTTTATCATCAAAGAATTGCAATGCTTCCGGTTTGATCGTAAACTTCACTTCTTTTTCTTCATTCGGAAGAAGCTGTACTTTCCGAAAGTCCTTCAACTCTTTTACCGGGCGAAGAACACTACACTCTTCGTCACCAATATATAACTGAACGATCTCTTTCCCTACCATTTCTCCTGTATTCTTAATTTTTACAGTAAGATCAATACTGCCATCAGCATTCATTGTTTTAGCCGATACTGCAGGCTTACTATATTCGAAAGCGGTATAACTCATACCATAGCCAAAAGGAAAGAGCGGTCGAATCTTCTTCGTATCATACCAACGATAACCAACCAAAATATCTTCTTTATATTCCTGACGGATACTATCACCCGGGTAACTAATCTCACCGAAGAAGTGTGCCGGACAATCTTCCAGTTTCACCGGATAAGAAAAAGGTAACTTACCGCTGGGATTCACATCTCCGCTCAACACATCAGCCAGTGCCTCTCCGCCGACAGAGCCTAAATACCACGACTGAATAATAGAGGGTACCTCCCTCACCCAAGGCATTTCCACTGCATTTCCACTAACAATCACTGCTACCAGATTCTTATTTACTTTCAACAGAGCTTCTATCAATTCATTCTGTCCAAAAGGAAGTCCATACGACAGACGGTCACCACCCTCACAATCCTGAAAATGATTCTTATTCAGTCCTCCGACAAAGATCACCAAGTCCGCATTCATTGCTTTTTTCACCGCGTCATTACGTAAAGAATCTACAGTTGTCTGTGGAATAACATCCGCCCGGCCATACATCGGGCGACCGCTTGTATAGCCTTGTGCATAAACCACATTCTCACCAAACTTCGCTTTTATACCCTCTAATGGTGAAACCACCCTCTGAACTTTCAACTCCGAAGAGCCGCCGCCTAACATCAAATTACGGGTAGCATTATCTCCCACAACCAAAATACGTTTATATTTTCCTTGGGGAACGGGTAATAATGCAGGCTGTTTCTTACCTGTCCCATTTTTCAACAAGACAATGCTCTCTGTTGCAACCTCATAAGCTGTACGATAGTGCTCTTCGCTGGTCAGTGCACCGAACGGTTTCCGGCGATTCATCGCTGTACGGAAAATCAGACGTAACACACGTGCCGCCTTATCATTCACTACCTCCATCGGAATCTTACCTTCGCGAACCATTTTCAGATAAGACTTACCCAAATAATAATCATCAAAACCAAATTCCGATTCCGAAGTCAAACCATTTGTGTAAGATCCCATTTCAATGTCCAATCCGTACATGGCAGCTTCATAAGTATCATGTGCAGCTCCCCAGTCCGTGATGACGCATCCGTCGAAGTTCCATTCCCCCTTCAAGATATCATTATTCAGCAATTTGTGATGGGTAGCATGGGTTCCACGCACTTTATTATAAGCTCCCATAACAGACCACGTTTTACCTCTTTCTACAGCAGCCTTGAAAGCAGGCAGATATATTTCATACAATGCACGGTCGCTTAGTTGCACATCGATATGTCCCCGCCATAATTCCTGATTGTTCAGTGCATAATGTTTCACACAGGCGGCTACTCCATTCTTCTGCACTCCCTGAATATAAGGCACACAAAGCTCCGAAGCTAAATAAGGGTCTTCCCCCATATATTCAAAGTTACGTCCGTTGAGCGGGGTACGATAGATATTCACACCCGGTCCCAACAAAACATCCTTTTCACGATAACGGGCTTCTTCACCGATAGCATATCCATATTTCTCTGCCAATAGCGGATTCCAACTAGCTGCCAGACAGGTCAGTGCAGGAAAAGCAGTGCAACTATCATTCGTCCATCCGGCATATCCCCAATCATTCCAGTTAATTTCGGCACGCACGCCATGAGGACCGTCACTCATCCAGAGTTCAGGAATACCCAAACGGGGACAACCAGGGGAACTAAACTTCCCTTGTGCATAACTAAGACGAGTTTTCTCCTCCACAGTCATACGGTTCAGCGCATCCTGTACCCTGACCTCTATCGGTTGTGTATCATCCAAATACACCGGTTTTTGTTTCTTGTCTTGAGCAATCACCACCATACCTGTCTGAACAGACAGGAAACATATAGTCAATAAAAATATCTTCATTATTCCCATAATCATTTACAGTTTACAATCTTTTGCCGAGATCTTCACCACGGCTTGCCGAAGCCCTTCCGAAGTAGCTGTCAGCTCCGTTTTTCCCGGTTTCCCGTCATTCTGAATGACAACAAGGCATTTTCCATAAAATGCTTTCCTCTTTTTATCCTTAAAGCGTTCCAACGATACCGGGTTTCCATTGTCCACTCCTGCGATAAAACCATTACCTTTCACTGTGAAATTCACCAAATTATCTGCATTCGGACAAAGATTCCCTTCTTCATCCAGCACCTCTACAGTGACGAAACACAAATCTTTTCCATCAGCAGCCAGAACTGAACGATCAGGAGTCAGGCGAATTTCTGCAGGCTTTCCGGCTGTACGAATTTCCTTTTCCGCTATCACTTCATCCTTTCTGCGTGCAACGACCTTCACCGTTCCCGGTTCAAACTTTACACGCCAAACAACATGCAGGTTATCAGCATCTTTACATTTCACTCCCTGCGACTTTCCATTCACAAACAATTCCACTTCATCAGCCTGATTATAGTAGCACCACATATCGATCTCCTGCCCCGGAGTCCAGTTCCAATGCGGGAAAAGATGCAACACTTGTTTATCTGTCCATTCCGACTGATATAGATAGTAGACATCTTTGGGGAAACCTGCCAGATCGACAATACCAAAGAATGAACTACGTGCAGGCCATCCGTAAGGAGTCGGTTCTCCGATATAATCAAATCCTGTCCATACATATTGCCCGCTGATAAAGTCGTTGTCTCTGACTAACTTCAGACTTTCTTCATGAGTGTTTCCCCAAGGCACATGACAGTTCTCATAAGATGAACAGGCAAAAGTAGAATCAGCAAAGGGTTTATCCCAACGCTCGGGCCAGATAAACATCCGGTCACTGGGCATACGGTAGTATCCACGTGTCATCAATGCCGAATTACTTTCAGTAATGATAAAGGGCTTGTCCGGAAAATTAGCCGGAACATGAGGAATATCTTTATTATGATAATTATAGCCAATCATATCCAGTGCACCGGAACGGAATAAATGATTGCCGGAATTCGGTTCATTGCATCCGGCAGTGACAGGACGGGTAGAATCAAGCCCTTTCACAAAGCTTACCAATTTCTTCGTCAGCAAAGAGTTGACACTCTCCTCTCCTTCTTTTGCCAGCATTTCAGAAGAATGTCCGAAATTCAGGATCAAATTGGCCTCTTCCAGACTCAATGTATCCGCTTTAGCATCACTCCACTGTTCGAGGACTTCATTACCGATACTCCACATAAAGACAGAAGGGTGATTACGGTCACGCAAAATAAAGTCATTCAAATCGCGCTCGTGCCATTCATTGAAGTAACGGGCATAATCATGTGCTGTTTTTTTCTTCCGCCACATATCAAAAGCCTCATCCATCACGATAAATCCCATACGATCACAGAGATCAAGCAGTTCGGGTGCGGGAGGATTATGGGAACAACGTATGCCATTGCATCCCATTTTTTTCAGAATCTGCAATTGCCGTTCAATGGCACGTGTGTTGACAGCTGCCCCCAGACAGCCCAGATCATGGTGCATACATACCCCGTTAATCTTGGTTTGCCTACCGTTCAATGTAAATCCTTTCCGGGCATCAAAACTAAATGTACGGATACCGACAGGAGTCGTATACCTATCCATACATTCCTCATTTCGCATCACTTCGGTAACCAATGTATACAAGTAAGGAGTATCAATATCCCACAGCTCCGGTTGTTTTACAGTCAATTGCTGGGCGAAAACAGCTTCTCTGCCAGTTTCCGTTTTTCCGGCCGACCGCGTTCCGGCAACTTCTCTGCCTTCAGCATCCTGCAAGGATGAGCAGACCGTGATATTTTCATTTGTATCACTTTCATTCACAATGGTAGTAACAAGATTCAGTACAGCCTCTCCCTTGTCAACCGATGATGTCGTGACATACGTTCCCCAATCGGCTACGTGTATCGGACCAGTCTTGCTTAGCCATACATTCCGGTAAATGCCACAACCCGAATACCAACGTGAATTGGGTTGTTCGGCATTATCCACACGCACAGCCAGCACATTCGGTTCATCCCATTTCAGATAAGGGGTCAGATTATAGCTGAAACTAATATATCCATAAGGACGCACTCCTAACGAAACACCGTTGATGAATACTTCCGAATTCATATATACTCCGTCAAATTCCATGCGGAAGATCTTTCCTATATCAGCTTTGTCTACACTAAAAGTTTTGCGATACCATCCAACTCCACCCGGAAGCGCCCCTCCCCCTGTGCCGGAAGGATTTTCACGGCTAAAGTCTCCCTCAATCGCCCAATCATGAGGCAGATTCAATACCCGCCAGTCATTGTCGGCAAAACCGGGTTGTGCAGCTTGTAGTCCGTCTCCTAAGTGGAAACGCCAATCCGCATTAAAGTCAGACCGCTCGCGTGGAGAAATGGGGGAAGAACTGTTACATGCTCCCAATAGTATCAGACAGCTCCCCAATATCAAATATTTCAGTTTCCCAATCATCATCGAATCCTATCATTCAGCTTACAGTTTCAATGTCTGCTCGCTGCCATTATACTTCACAGTCACTCCTTTCGCATTCAAATCAAACGGTTGTGCTTTCTCCTTATTAACCGTAACTACAGTGAAAGTACGTTCCTTCAACATACCCGGAAATTCTCCCTTGCGTTCACCGATCACTAATGTCTTAGTAGCCTCATCATACTTCATCGGTATCATGGCGTACATACCCTGTTCATAGTTATAATTCACCCCCTCATCTTCGTATAGCGTAAACTCTCCATCAGCCCCCTGATAAATATATAAACGGATATGATCCGCCGGTCTTTCATCCGTATACTGAATATCATCTCCGAACGGTACGATAGCGCCTGCACGCACATACAGCGGGATACGCTCATAAGGAGCCTCTATTACTTTTCTCTCTCCTCCGGGCTGGAATTTACCGGAATAAAAATCATACCAGCCTTCTGCCTGGGGGAAATAAATCTCACGACTACGGTCACCATAGCGATAAACCGGAGATACCATAAATGAAGGACCGAACATATACTGGTCACCAATATTATTCACTTGGGTATCCGCTGTAAAATCCATGACTAATGGACGCATGATTGTATAATCATTAAACCAGGTCATACCTGCCAACGAATAAATATACGGCATCATATTGTAGCGTAGCTTGGTATAATAAACAACCGATTGATAGGCCGGATGCCCTTCCGGAGCAATCTCCCATATTTCACGGAACGGGTATTGTCCATGTGCACGATACAGAGGAACGAATGCACCGAATTGATACCAACGGGCATTTAATTCACGCCATTCTTTATAATCGGCATTTTCTGTCTTTGTCACATTCCATTGCTTCTGTCCCGCTACATAACGGTTCTCTACACAAAAGCCGCCAATATCCATTGTCCAGTAAGGTATTCCACTCATCGCAAAATTCAGTCCGGCAGAAATCTGTGCCTTCATATCCTCCCAACGTGTACCGATATCTCCGCTCCATGTAGCTGTAGAATAACGCTGTAACCCGGCAAATCCCGAACGGGTCAATAAGAACACACGTTTATTATTATCCACTCCGCGCTGACCGTCATAAATGGCTTCTGCATTCATCAGTGCATAAGCATTGAAAAATTCCGTAGAGGAACCCAACGCCGTAGGTCCGCACAAAGCCTTCCGATATTCCAAGTCGGTACAGTCACGTACATTCGGTTCGCTGGCATCCATCCACCAGGCATCGATACCCAACGGATAATAGTGCTCATACATCTGCTTCCAAAACAGTTTACGTGCATCCGGATCATAAGCGTCATAAAAACCATAATGGTAACCGGGACCTACCCAATCTTTCAAGCTATCCCTGACAGACTGCTGATACATCCACCCATTCTTGTCGAACTCCTTGAAATGTTCGGTAGTAACATAGAACTTAGGCCACACCGAAATCATCATACGCCCATGCATAGCATGAATGGAATCGACCATTGCTTTGGGATCCGGAAAGCGCGCCTTATCAAACTCATGACTTCCCCAAGCATTTTCCGGCCAGTGATTCCAATCCAGTACGACATTATCCACCGGGATTTTACGATCACGGAAACCTTTCAGTGCACCCAACATTTCATCTTGTGTATTATACTTCTCCCGACTTTGCCAGAAACCCATTGCCCATTTCGGCATAACAGGTGACTTTCCGGTCAGAGTCCGATAGCCACTGATTACTTCATCCATATCCTCACCAACCACAAAATAATAATCAAGCTGCTTTGCCATCTCGCTCCACCATGACTGTTTCCCCTGTTCTGCCGGATCTACAGGAGTCAATGCCCGCAGCCCGCAATAAGACTGCCCGCCATCAGGCTGCCATTCGATTTTCAACGGTACACGTTTCCCTGCTTCCAGATGAACAGCAAACTTATAGCTATTAGGATTCCATGCAGTCCGCCAACGTTCCGGCACCACCGGTTCATTATTCAAATAGACCTTGACATATCCGGCGTAATAAAGAATAAACTTAAATTCTCCTGTTTGAGCAGGTTCTATCTCGCCTTCATAAGTGACCTTAGCCCCCATTAACGGCAATTTCTCCGGAAGATTCTGAATCGTTTTCAGATTCTCAAAATAAATGGAGTCTTCCCGGCGAACCAACGTCTCTCCTTTTTTAGGCACGTAAGTACCGGTAAGCGCACCTTCCCGGCCTGTCTTATCATAAAGCTTAAAGACCCGGTTCAATTGGGAGTAGTCATTCGGATTACCGAAACGGCACAATGAATAGCTATCCAGCAGTACACCATAATTCTTATTTGAAACAACGAATGGAACAGAGACTTTCGTATTGTATTGGAACAGTTCTTCGTTCTTACCCTTATAATTAAATTCATCCGCCTGATGCTGCCCCAATCCGTAGAACGCTTCATCTTCAGGAGATTCAAAAACCTGACAGATCGTATATCCCTTTGTTCCTTCTACTTCGATTGGAGTAAACTTCTTTCCTCCTCCCCTGTTTTCCTGCAGGATTAACTTTCCGTCTTTATCCGCAAACCACACCTCTCCGGTACTGGCCAGTA
This sequence comes from Bacteroides sp. M10, assembly GCF_014334015.1. Taxonomy (GTDB): domain Bacteria; phylum Bacteroidota; class Bacteroidia; order Bacteroidales; family Bacteroidaceae; genus Bacteroides; species Bacteroides intestinigallinarum. The sequence goes on from NZ_CP060488.1 coordinate 1,180,489, forward strand.
CGGACGCTTTCACTTCTTCTGTAGACACTGTAATCGTATCGCCATTCTGCATGACGGCAAATGGGATTTGTTTTTCCTGCGGAACAACAATCAAACTTTGCGGATCGGCAAACTTGCTGTCGGCAGTAGCAGAAACATGGATCAATTTATCTCCCATCACTTGCAGACGAACCAGTCGGGGACCTCCCGTTACTTCCTGTTGTACTTTAACTATCACGCTATCGCCTGTCTCCTCATAGACCTTATTGGCACATGCTCCGAAAAGAAGTCCCGGCAACAGGCAACAGAAAATGTTTTTCATATTCATAATCATACCTACCTTTAGGGTTCAACAATATATTTTCTCATATCGCAAAAGTAAGTACTATAAATGAAAAGTTCCCCTTCTAATGTTTTATAGAAGGGGAACTTTTAAACAGTGACCGGACGATATGTTTTTTTCAGAGGTATCATTTGTTATTTCCCTTCTTTTTCCTGGTAAACAGAGGGCAAAACACCAAATTCATCCTTGAAATATTTACTGAAATACTTCGGGTTGTTAAAACCACACTGATAGGCTATCTCCGACACATTCCGCTGGCTTTCACGCAATAATTGCGCCGCCCTCTTCAAGCGGATTACACGAATAAATTCAATAGGGGTCTTACCTGTTATCTGTAATAGTTTTTTATAAAGATGCACCCTGCTCATACCCAGCTCATGGCTCAATTCCTTCACCGACAAATCGCAACGGGCAATGTTTTCCTCCACATATTTGATAGCATTCTCTACCAACTTCTCGTCCATTGAGGTGATGGCAATCTCGCTCGGTTCAGGATCAATGCGCGTCTTTATCTTGTCAGTCCGGTTTCTACCACTCAGTTCTATCAGTTTACGCATACGCAGTATCAGTATCTCCACCATGAAAGGTTTTGTCATGTAGTCGTCCGCACCGATAGTCAGTCCCTCCACCTTGTCTTCCACCGCCTGCTTAGCTGTGAGCAATATCACCGGGATGACACTGGTACGCTTGTCCGTCTTCACCAAATGGCACAACTCGTTACCGTCCATCTCGGGCATCATCACGTCACTGACGATGATATCCGGCATCAGTTCGGGTATCATCGACCAAGCCTCGCGGCCGTTGGAAGCCGACTGCACCCGGAAATACAAGTTCAGACTTTCTTTCATGAACTCAATCAAGTCTGCGTTGTCATCTACAATCACCGCCAGCGGCTTTTCCCTTTCGCTTCCGTCTTCTTCCTCACCCTCTTCCTCATCCGGAAGTTCTTCCAAGGGGATTTCTTCTTCCCTACCGGACAACAATTCCTCCCGCTTGCAGCGCTTGACAGGCAGTTCAATCAAAAACACGCTTCCCGAACCGACATTATCCACCACCCGTACCGATCCTCCGTGCAACATCACAAAATCACGCACCAAGCTCAAGCCGATACCGCTTCCCGTAGACTGATGATGATCCGACGCCTCCTGTTCCACCTGATAAAACCGTTCAAAAATCCGTTCCTTGTCTTCGTCCTTGATACCGATACCGGTATCCGAAACCTTTATCGACAGCCTGTCCGGCTTTTCCTGCTGCATCTCCAACGCCACATCCACCCGCCCTCCTTCCGGAGTAAACTTGAAAGCGTTCGACAACAAGTTCATCACAGTCTTACCTATCTTGTCTTCATCAAACAACATATTCAGTGACTCCATGCCGGCATAGAAGGTCAGATGCACATGTTTTTTCTCGGAAAGCATCAGGAAAGAAGTACAGATATTGCGTATAAATGCCACAATATCCCCTTCGGATAAAGACAGGTGCATCCCCGACATCTCGTTCTTGCGGAAATCGAGCAGCTGGTTGACCAAATTCAGCAATCGCACGGCATTACGGTGCATCAGCTGTAACTTGTTCTGCAGTTTCTCATCTGTCATCTCCTTCATCATACCCTCCAAAGGAGATATAATCAGCGTGAGCGGCGTGCGCAGCTCATGGCTGACATTCGTGAAGAAGCGGAATTTCATCTGATTCAGTTCCTCTTTCTTCTTTGCATCCTCTTCCATCTGGCGTATCTTGAACTTATTTCGTTCCCTGCGCTGCACGGAATAGAATACAAATAAAAGGATTCCAGCAAGCAAAAGTACGTAAAGAACGTAAGCCCACGGAGTCATCCAGAAAGGGGGAAGAATCACTATCTTCAAGCGGGCTTCATCGGTCCCTTTATATCCATCGCTATTGACTGCCTTCACCCTAAGGGTATACGTGCCAGGAGCCAGATTGGTATACGTCACACGGTGCATATCGGCGGTACTCGCCAGCCAGTCGTCATTAAATCCTTCCAGTTTGTAAAAGTAGCCGGTCTTTTCGGGTAACACATAATTGTCCGAAGCGAAGAATACCGTAAAAACATTCTGCTTATAATCCAAAACGATTTCTTCCGTCTCATTCAAGGCTTTCTTCAACAGCACGCGCCCCGCATATTCGCCGCCCACCTTTACATCCTCATTGAAGAGCTGGAATCCGGTGAACATTACTTTGGGAAGAGTGCGGTTGTACTTTATGTTGTCGGGATAGAAACGGTTCAACCCATACAGGCCGCCCAACACGATTTCTCCCGTATGCAGGCGCTTGAGCGAACGCTGGTTGAAATCACAGCTCTGCAACCCGTCCTTGTCGTTATAGGCATAGCAGCGAAAGACAGGATGCTCCGTCTTGCTGTCCACCTGTAAGACCACATTTATCAGTTCACCTCCCGTACTTACCCACATGTCTTTATTGTCACCTTCCGTAATGCCCAATATCGGCAGTTTTGAGAAATCCCGCTTGATAGGAACCTCGTAGAGTTCGTCCCGCTTCAGGTCGTAAACATTGAGTCCCTCGCGCGTGGCCAGCCAAAGCAATCCGCGGCTGTCTTCATACACCTGGTTGATAATCAAATGAGAAAAAAACGCCTTACCGGACTTCGTACCGGTGACGTTTGTAATCGTCCGCATATTCAAGTCTATGACAGCCAGACCCGCTGTCGTACCCACATACAGCATGTGATCGCGCCCGATGCAAAGAGAGAATACATAGTCGGATACCAGATCAGAGTTTCCGGTGGTATAGGTCGTAAAAGTTCCCGTTTCAGGGTTCAGGCATTGCAGCCCTTTGCCTAAAGTACCGATCCAGATATTGCCTTCGGCGTCTTCGGCCAATGCCCACACATTGTCGCAAGCCAGCGAATGGGTGCCTGCCTCGCCGGCACGGTAATGCACAAAACGGTTTCCATCGTAGCAGTTCAGACCTCCCCAAAAAGTTCCTGCCCACAAACGCTCCTTGCTGTCGCGCAGAAGACATACGATTACGTTACTCGAGATGGAACGGGAATCCGCCGTATGCAGAAATACTTTCCGCTCGTCCGTCAGCATATTCCAACGAATCAATCCGCCATCGTTCGTCCCCAACCAAACAATATTTCCCGGACCGTCTTCCACGCAATTGATATCGCCTACATTAGCAAAGCCGAACTTGAAGCTGCTTTCATTATAATACGACACGCCTTTCTTGTATGTTCCCGCCCATACCGTACCGGCCGCATCGGTATAGAGCGCGGTCACCGTATTGTTCGAGAGCGTGCGGTCATCATTAGGGTCGTTCATCAGCCGGAGGATCTTCCCGTTCTTTCTCACCACCTCAATGCCATCCTGATCCCGCCCTATCCAGATATTGCCATAGTTATCCTGCGAGACGGCACGCACGATACTGCTATAATTTCCGTTTCCGCCGGAACAGGTCTCCCAAGCTTTGCGGGAAAGATGGTAAACCCACATGCCTTCCACGCCATACATCCATATACGTTCATCGTGGTCTACAAATAAAGTAAACACTTCCTCCTTTTCCCTTTCCCAATGGCGAGCAATATCTTCAGTAACCCATTTCACTCCCAGCTTTTCCTTATCCAGACAAGCCAAAGTTCCGTCATAGAAAGCCAACAAGAGGCCTTCGCCGCATTCCGCCATATCGGAGACATCGGCATTTGCCAGCAAGGCACCGGTTCCCTTAACCAACACGGCACTCTTCTTTCCTTCCTCCAAACAATAGATTCCTTTTCCCGGCACTTTCACCCAGAAAGACTTTTCCTGATCGATATAGACTGCCGAAAGCTCTCCGTCTATGCCGATATTCTCCATCCAATTTTTCATATTACGGTCGAAAGTGTCGGAATCCGAGCGATAAATGGCATAGCCCGCTCCCGTGCGCAGCCACAGATTTCCGGATGCATCTTCCTGAATGTCTTCAATGTAATTGTCCGGCAGAGAAGTCTCGTCATCTTTCTGGCTACGGTAGACACGGATATCGTAACCGTCATACCGGTTCAATCCGGACGCCGTGCCAAACCACATGAATCCGTGTGAATCCTTATAGATGGCATTGACCTGATTATTGGAAAGGCCGTCCTTTACTTCCAGATGCTTGAACATATAATCGTGTGGAGAAACCTTCAAGCATACCGACCAGACGCACAAAATAAACAGTAATAATTTTTTCATATTATTTAGAGATAAGCAAAGTCTCATTTATTGCAAAAAAAAGAAAAAGCTCACAGAAAAACAAGAAAATCCGAAGCTTTTATCAGGTGCCTCTTGATTTATTTATTCCCTAAACATCAAGAAACACGGAGAAGCATATACCTTGCAGATAAGCTTCTCCGAAACCAATCAAAAATATTCAATAAGCTTATATCTCTAAAGACTTACATCCAAAAACTTATCAAAATATTTTATGCTGTTGTCAATTCCACCATCAGAAAGGATAATTGCCGGCTGCAGCTCCCTTCATGATACCTTCAATGGCATAATCTTCTTTTGCTGCCCCGGTAGTACGGTTGATGTCACCGCCCGTCTCCCAGTAGAAGGGCAGGCAACCATGGGCTTTTGCTTCCCGGGTAACCACTTCGTTCCAGTAAGCACGGCTCTTGTTGTGCATTTCCTGATTCTCGCTCACGGTACGCTTCATGGCACTGTACTCGCCCAAAACGGCAGGATAGCCCTGGTCTACAAAGTGCGCCTTTATCTTGGCAAGCTGTTCTTTCACATACTCCTCTTCGCCCCATGTAGCGTTGTGTTCCGACCCGGTCACCGTGTTGTCCTTGCCCCAGTACCAGAATGTCTTACCCCAGTCGGCGTCCTCTTCCATCAAGCAGAAGTTATACGGCTCGTAGAAGTGAAACTCCACCATCAAGCGATTCTCCACCACATCCGTCGGCATGGCATAGACTCCTGCCACGGCATCGCTTATTCTGGTAGCCGGAGCCTGTACTATCAGGCAGCGGGTGGCGTTATTTCCACCGGTGGCACGAACGGCATCCACAAATGCCTGTTCATATTTCATAATGGTGCGAATGTCTTCCACATTCTTAAATTCGTTATTCGTACTGCTGGTTTCATTCATGCCCAACTCGTTGCTTCCGGCAAAGAGCAGGTGCTCGTCGTAATCGTTCAACTTGGTGGCAATCTGCGTCCACAGGGTTTTCTGCTTGGTATTCAGCGCCTCGCTGTAACCGCCCAAGATATGGTCTTCCAGCCAACCGCCGTCCCAGTGGATGTTAAGAATGGCATACATATCGTTTGCCACGCAATAGCCTACCACTTCGCTGACACGGTTCAGCCATGCGACATCTATCTGATTTGTCGTTTCATTAGAGAGATGGGAATTCCAAGCACAAGGAATGCGCACGGCGTTGAAGCCCAACGCTTTCAGCCCCTTGATGTAAGCCTCACTTATCTGCGGATTTCCCCAGCTGGTCTCGCCTCCGGTAGCCTCCAACGTATTGCCAATATTGACGCCTGCAAAAATCTTTGCCGCCAAGGTTTTGGCATCGCTTTCCATGGAACCCGCCGGAATCTCCGGTTCTACTGCAATTTTGGGACTCTGTTTAATCAATACCCGCGCCAACGCAATGTTGTCGCTTTTGACAGTAACTTTCGCTTCGCGCGGTGAGGTTTCGGCATTAGCAGCCATCGTAGCATAATAGCTTATACCGTTTTCCGCCTTTTCCGAGATTACACACCAAGAAACGTCACTACTAACGGTAACGGCGGCATCGGCAGTAAGCAACAGGATTTCTTCCCGGCCTTCCACCGGAACATCGACTGTACCGGCAACAATATGTACGGCAGGAGTGATCGGACTGCTTTCGTCATCGGAACACGCGATGAGCATACAAAAGAAAAGGAATGCTGGAAATACAGCAACAAAACTGAAATGTTTAATAGTATTCATCATTTTACTTAAACTTATGGTTAATCTTTGATGTCAAAAGTAATGAAAAGCAACGAGAATCAGGTTATCAGATGTTGCTCGAAGGGGTATCATTTGTTTCTTACCGGGATCAAAAAGTAATCTATGGCGGACATACGCCCGTTCCAGGGTCCTTTTAGCTTGCAAAAAAGGGAAATATGCATTATTTTTGTATAGATGCCTGCGGGCACAAAACAAGCTAATAACCATTTAAAACATTTATGTACCGATGAAAAAATGTATACTACTCTTCGGACTGGTTTTCCATCTCTCCTGTTTCGCCCAAAACGGACAAGGCTATCAAAACCCCATCATCCCCGGCTTTCATCCCGATCCCAGCATTTGCCGGGTGGCGGACGATTACTATCTGGTAAACAGTAGTTTCCAGTACTTCCCCGGCGTACCGCTGTTCCACAGCCGCGACCTTGTGAACTGGGAGCAGATAGGCCACTGCCTGACACGTCCCTCACAACTGCCGCTTCATTCCTCCAGTGCCTGGGGCGGCATCTATGCACCCACCATTCGCTACAACGACGGCACGTTCTACATGATTACCACGAACGTGTCCGATAAAGGAAACTTCATTGTCCACACCACCGACCCACGCGGCGAGTGGTCCGAACCTGTCTGGCTGAAGCAAGGCGGCATCGATCCCTCCCTCTACTTCGAGGACGGTAAATGCTACTTGGTGAGCAATCCCGATGTCGGCATCTGGCTTTGCGAGATAAATCCCCTGACCGGAGAGCAACTGACGGAATCCAAACGCATCTGGAACGGTACAGGCGGACGGCATCCCGAAGGGCCGCACATCTACAAGAAAGACGGCTGGTATTACCTACTGATTTCGGAAGGCGGCACGGAATACGGGCACAAAGTGACCATTGCCCGCAGCCAAAGCATCGATGGCCCGTATGAAAGCAACCCCGCCAACCCTATCCTAACCCACATCAACAAGAATGCCCAGAACAGTCCGATTCAAGGTACCGGCCATGCCGACCTCGTGCAAGCCTCCGACGGAAACTGGTGGATGGTCTGTCTTGCTTTCCGTCCGCAAACCGGCTCCCATCACCTGTTGGGACGGGAAACTTTCCTCGCTCCCGTCCGCTGGGATCAAAATGCCTGGCCGGTGGTGAACGGAGACGGCACCATAGCCCTGCAAATGAACGTACCCACCCTGCCCCTGCAACCTTTTGACGAGAAGCCCACCCGCACGGAGTTTAAAGACGGAAAACTGGGAAATGAATGGGTACACATTCGCAATCCACACCCGGAGAACTATACTTTCGCTTCCGGTAAACTACGCCTGAAAGCTACTTCCGTCAATCTGGACAACAACACGGAAAGCCCCACTTTCATAGGTCGCCGGCAAGAGCACATCGGCTTCTGCGCCACCACTTCCATGCAGTTGCAGAAAGCCACGGCAGGTGATGAAGCCGGACTGACGGTCTATATGTTCGAACCTGCCCACTACGACCTCTTCGTGAAGCAACTTGCCGACGGGAAGCAGGCCGTGACGCTCCGCTACCGCTTGGGAATGTTGTCACACACAGAGAAAGAAGTCATTCTGCCACGGAACAAGAAAGTACAACTACGGGTGAAAGGCAGCAGCGAGTTATACACCTTCGAATATGCCACCGACGGAAAACATTTCCAAGAATTGGGCAAGATGAACACCCATTACATCAGCACAGAGACAGCAGGCGGATTCACAGGAATCATGTTGGGCCTGTATACCACAACCAAAGACGACGCGTCTGGAGCATATGCTGATTTTGAATACTTCGACTATGCGAAATAAGGCATCAAAAGCCACGTCTTGAAACTGTGACAAAAAACAAAATCCGGGATGCTTGGAGGCATCCCGGATTTTTTCTATTATCCGTAGATCCGACAGCCGGTATGTACGGCTACCATTGGGGAACGGCAAACAAGCTGTGAAGGGTGAACTTCACTTTGATAGAGCTATTGAAACCAAGTTCCTTGATGACATCACCCTCTGGCGTACCGAAAGCACAACCAATATCCTTCGTCTTACCATAGCAGTTCCAGAGTTCCAGACGATAGTTGTTGCCGTCATTAGAATCGACCACTTTCGTTGCGTCATAGCCCGTCACTTCAGCGTCGTCTAAATAGAGATTATCCAACTCGGCATGCATTTTCGGAAAATACCGGAAGATATCGTCCACTTGCACGAACGTCATGATAGCGCCTGCGGCATGGTTGGCGGACTCATACTTGATGTCGAAAATAGGATTCTCAATGGAGTATTGAAAGTTTTCATACTTCACGTTGAACGTAGCACCCTGGTTATAAGCCCAATCACCACCCCAATCCGGATTAATAGTGACGAAATTCGGGGTATAAGCCCTTGCCACTTCGACACCGGTAATGATTGTACAGGTAATCTCCAGATTGCCTTCGAAGTTGAAAGCCGGATCGGAACCTATATTCTGCGAATCACTGAAAGCGCTGTTCAGCACCTTGTCGCCAGCGGCGCCCTTCCCCCAAATATTGAACAATTCAATACGGTAATTACCATTATTCTCAATATCTCCATAGAAAAAATTGTTGGCATTGAACTGAATGGCATTGCCGTCGCATTTCATCTCATCGATACGGACAAACACGTTGGGGTATTTTGAAGCCAATCCTTGAAAGTCGAGCGCAAATACCATAGCGCCGCTGCAGGCCCCTTCGTATGTAAAGGTATGCTGACCGTCCAACTTGGTAGGGTCAATCTGCCTGACAACGGTTCCCCATGTTCCCTTCCAATCACTTCCCACACAGAGTAGCGATACAGGAATCATCGCGTCCGCCTCAGCCTTGCGCTGGCTGTAATAGTTTACAGAGTATGCATAATCGTCACCATTGGGCAGGGCTATCTGCAAGCCGTCACTTGTCAAAGTCAATATATTCAACTTACCACTCTTTCCGGCTACCCAAGTGTTGGCACAAAGCACATCGATGTCAATGTCAATCACCTTGTTGGCCTCATCAATGGTATATTTGCCGGTTTCGTCAGTGGGAACACCTTCCTCAGTCACACGGTGAATGTTCACTGTTCCGTCTTCAAAGAACTCCATGTAACCATAATCCTTGCCGTAAGTATAACCTATCCATTCATTATTCGTACCCATTTCCCAGTGAATCTGCTGCTCGATATTGGGTTGTCCGTTGGATACGGTAGCCCAGCTATCCGTATCGCCCCATTGAGTGAACGGGCCTTCAAACACATGTTGCTTGCCGTCCTGCCCGTTATCAATATACCATTTGCCATAAAGCAACGTTTTGTCGAATCTCACATTCTTAGCCGTAGATACCGGACGGACAGCAAGTGCCTGATAAACCGGAGTCGTGGTACGCCTGCCGGCACCCGCATTGAAGTGGTAGCTCATGGCAAACCGAGAATCGGAACTATTGATGGAACCGGACAGGTAATAGCCTTCCGTACCTACTCCCTCCGCAACCGCCTGCGTGCGCGAACCTGCCGCCGGCAAGAAGATGGAGTTTCCATTGGGACCGGTTAGTTTATAGCCGGACACACCGTCTACTTCCGTCCATTCTTTGGAACAGAGAGTGAAGAGTTCTTCAAATTCCGCAATGGTAGGCATCGTTACTTTTCCTTCAAACGCCTTGTATGCCACGTCGAGAGCAGTCTTGTAAACGTCAGCGGAAGCATATTGTGCCGGGTCAAGACTAGTATTGAATCCGGTCATATCACCGAAGCCGAACAAACCTCCAATTTCAGATTCGGAAGAGGCGCCCACATTGTATTTTGCCCATTTGGTGGAAAGGCCGAGATCGACCAAATCGTTATCGAGGTCAAACGTCTGGGTATCTGTCGTGAAGGACTTCACATTGCCATAGACTAATCCGGCACCGAGATCCAGATAAGCCACATAATAATAGGTAGTGCCGGGCATCAAACCTTCCACCTCTACCGTATAGCTGTCTTTGGGAACAGTGGCGACACGCACGCCGGCACGGACATTTTCTGTACCTGCCACACCCGACACCATAATACCGCTTTCCGCATCTGCGGGGAAATCGGCAAGCGAACCGGCAAGCGTAATCCCGTTAGCACCCGCATGGGTGGCATCACCCGTAGTGGCGCGAGCATTGGTCAGCACCAAGCTTCTCACCTCACCGGTGTAGGTAACCTTACCCTGCAGGGTGACATAAGCCTGATAATAGATGGTCTGGTTGACACTGCCCGCTACGGTGGCGGAGAAATTTTCCCCACCCGTAGCCGTCACTTTTTCCGTCAACGCATCGGCATCCTCACCATAGTTAAAACCAGTGGTGTATGCGCTCGAAGCCTGTCCTCCAAGCCCTGATACCGTTCCATGCAGAGTGGCCGAAGTGGCTGTCACGTCTGCCGATCCCGTCACTACCGAGTTGTCGGTGAGCAACGGCTGTGTACTTATGGCATAATCGTCATCACTGCATCCCGCCATAAAAACGCCCGTGACGAGAGCCATTATTCCGAATAATATCTTGTTTTTCATTCTACTCATTCATTTATGTAATTACTCAATAAACATGGAAACAATTTCTACCTGAACGTTGGGGCTTCCGTCCTCCAAAGTTTCCACCGTGGCATTACCCTTGTTCTGGATGCCGATGATGAGGCAGCTTGTCCCGTCATAAGTCACCGTCGCACCGGTAGTATTGGTCACAGTCACTGTCTGGGTCGCACCCGGAGCCATATCAAAGTTGACGGCATGTTCCAGCTCATAGCAAGCGTCTTCCCACGTGTTTCCGATATTATTGTCCAAAATGACCGTCTTGGGAGCCGCTCCTACATTCCAGGTGATACCGCCAAGCACCTTATACTGGATGGTGAGCTTCTGATTCTTCTTGAGTTTCATCTTGGTAATGTCGACAGGCCACTCCACGTCTGAAACCCACGGGTTGTAGAACTGGATGCGCAGGCGTTCGGGATTGCCGTCACCGAAGATGACCTGTAACTTACTGTTGTCCACTTTCACCTCCGTAGGTCCGGCTGTTCCCGAAGATACCTTCTTGTAAAGCAGGTTAGCTACGAGGTAAGTGTTCACCACTCCGTTCTCGTCCACCGATTCGGGAATGCCGAGAGTCAGTGTTTCGCCAGCCTCTACGCCCAATACATGGAAAGAAGTGCCCTTCACCAGGACAGTACGCTGGTCGCTTGAAGCGGTAAGGAAGGTGATTTCCCTGTCAAAGGTCATCATGTTGCCGGCTATGGTCACATTGCCGCTCACGTCTCCGCATTCGTACTTGTACGTGCCGTCAGAGGCTTTGCTCAAAATCAGTTCGAAGTCTTCCGTCCCGTCGCCCGGGGCAGGTGCCCACGTGGAGTTGTAAGATCCGCCTGTCACGCTTTCCCATTTGGCAACATCGGGCGAGCCGTTCCACCACAACCAGTCGTAGGGAGCTTCCGTATCAAGATTGAAGGTCATCTGCTGGCCTACGTAAGACACACCATCGATTTCAGTCGTGAAAAGGTCTGTCAGCAAATTGTCGAATACCGGCAATACGGGTTCCACCTTATTTATCTGCCCGCTTTCTTCCTTCGGAATGCACTCACCTGCAGTTTCAATCACTTCTTTGGAAACGAAGTTCCATACGATGTACCAGTTACCTTCATCATTGGTACGCTTGGTCACCAATTGCAGGATGTAAGGAGTAAGTTCGACAATCTGAATATCCTGCGTATAGTTGGAGCAAACGGCATCGAAGCCTGCGTTGTGCATGGAATAGCAGTCGGTGAACGAGATGAGGGGCTTGGTCTTGTCGGTAAGATTCATGTTGAATTTCCCCGTCATGTTCGAACCGGTGCTGGCCCCTTTCGTGCCGTTCTCACCACGGTACATGGTAGCCACACAACCACCGGAAGCATCCATGCTAAAGATCATATACGAATCCATGTAAGGATCGGTAGCTGAAATCAGCCAGTCCTGAAAACCGGGGTCCCAGTTGGGTTTCCAGTTGCCCGTACCGAAGACGATATCCTTATAAACGGCATCAGCCTCTTCCTGTTCGGTATAACCGGCACCGTCACCGTCCGGGTCGAAAGGCGACAGGTACATCACCGGACCGGAGCACTGCCCGATACCGTAGTTACCATCACAAGGATACCACTTCTTGCTGATACCGGCAGCCAATGTTTCAGCATCGGGAAGAGCATCGCCCGTCTTGAAATTCTCGTCTGCCAGCAGGAACCACTTCTCATCACCCAACAGCGAGAAGTCGTTCTGCTCCAACGTGAAAGAATAAGGCTCGCCATAAACAATGCCACCGGGAGTTTCAGCTCCGAAAGTCACCTCATAAGTACCCGAGAAAGGCAATTCGATAGTGAGGTCGCTCTCCTGAGATCGTCCTTGTGGAGTAACCCACAACGGGGTGCAACCGGAGATGTTCGATTTGAGATGTACCTGATTTCCCGAAATGGTGACCGTATAGGCCGTGCCCTGCACCAAATCGCCGGATACGTAGGTCTTTCCACCCATATCGTATTTATCAGGCGTACATGCCGACAGCATCAGTATCAAGCCGGCAATGAGCGAATATATATAACGATTCAATTTCATATCTTACTAATTTTAATGTTTTTCATCAATAGCCCGGACCTTCCCGGATTTACCAACCCGGATTCTGCGTAAGCTTGTTGCCCGAAAGCGTGATTTGCGTACTCGGAATCTGCATCAGTCCTTTCTTGGCGGTGAAGTTGCTCTCGGAGAAAGAAGTAGTAGTCTCGTTGCCACCGGTCATTACCTTAGCGCCGTTCTGTGCGGCGGCAATGGCTCGTGCAGCATAGGCGCCCTCTTTCTCATAGCGCATCAGGTCCCAATAGTGCACGCCCTCGAAGGCCAACTCAATGGCACGTTCGTTGCGAATATTCTCGATGCTGTAAGGCAAGGATTCACCGGGATATACACGCTGGTGCACCAGATTCAGCCCCCTGTTGTTCCCGTTAAGTTCGGAGTGCATCAGCAACACGTCGGCATAACGCATGATGGTGTAGTCCTGATAGTAAGTGATGTTCATGTGTTTCTCGCCCAATTCGAATCCTACCTCTTGACGTGTTCCGTCGGCAAAGCACATCGGCGCATACTTGCGGGTGTAATAGCCGGTGTATTCATAAGAGTCGGCAATGTCGGCATTGAAACCGGCTTCGCTGCAACTCCATACGCAGGCGCTGAAACGCGGGTCTTTGGAATATTGCTCCACAAAGGCGGGAGTTACCGGGCAGCCTCCCCAGCCGCTGGCAATGCATACACCCGTTGCGCTTCGGTTACGCGGACCTAAATAAACGGAGAAGGTATTGCCGTCTCCATTGCCGTTATAGTCAGAAGTGCTGTTCATCTTCAGATTGAGCACAATTTCCTTGGAGAGATTGCCCTGACCGGCCTGCCAGGTAGAACCGTCGTACCATTTGCCTGCATACGTGGTTTTCCAAGCATACGTGTCGCCGCTTGAAGCATCGGCAGTGCAAGCCGGCATCCAAAAGTCGGCATAGCTGCTTTCCAGTTCGTAACCGCCGTTATCTACCACATCGTTGATGGCCGCCACCGCTTCCGCTTTCGTGCAGGCGGGATGTTCTTCGCCATAGTAACCGGTATAATAAAGATAGGCGCGAGCCATCAGCGCTTCAGCGGCATACTTGGTGATGCGGCCGTCGTTGGTGTTACGGTTCGCCAACGGATAGGCATCGGCAGGAATATGCCCGGCGCCATACTTGAAGTCGTCGAAGATAAGCTGATAGACATCTTTTGCCGGAGAACGGGGAATGTTCTCCTCGGACGGAACGGTAAGCAAAGGCACGTCACCGAACAGACGGGCGAGATCGAAATAAAGGATGCCGCGAAGAGTGCGGGCCTCACCGATGACACGTCCTTGCGCACCGGTGTCGCCACCCCAGTCGATGTTGTCCTCCTGCGTGATAAGTTGGTTGCAGCGGAATATCGCCTTGTAATAGTTTATCCAGTCCGTATTGAAAAGGTCGTTGTAAGAAGGAGCAATTCCCAAGTCGAACTGGTCTATCACATTGTTGTTCTTGGCATCGGAAAGGCCGAGACCGGCAAAAGCCTGTTCGGAAGCGAATTCCGCCACCAGATACATGCCCACCCCTTCATCGGAGACAGTGCGCTGCCAGCCATCGTAGCAACCCACCAATGCCATTTCGGCCGATTCGAGGTTGCTGTAAGCGGTTTCCGTATTCAAGGTCACCTTTGAGGAAGTCTCAAAGAAATCGTCGCACGAGGTGAAGACCGCAGCCGACAGTGCGAGTACCCCCATGACTAATATCTGTTTGTTCATATTACTTTTCTTTTTCATGGTTTAAAACGCAAGATTAATACCTACAATAAAAGTGCGCGGATGCGGATAGTAACCCATATCTACGCCCGACACCCAGGTCTCGTTGTTATTGCCGTCCGTACCGTTGAACGAACCTATTTCAGGGTCCATACCGTCATACTTGGTCAGCGTGAAAAGGTTCTGAGCCTGTACATAGAGCCGCAGTTTGGAAATGCCTTTCCAAGAGATAAGGCGTTTGAAGTCGTAACCCAACGTGATGTTCTGCAGGCGGATGTAGTCGCCGTCCTGCAAGTAAAGGTCGGAGAATTGCCAGTTGCCCGCATCGTTGTAAGTCACACGGGGAATATAGTTGCTGGTTCCTTCACCCGTCCAGCGGTTCAGAATCCGGCGGCTGTAGTTGGCTTGCGCGGAATTCGGGTCGCGATACGACTGGGCGATTTGGAAGCCTGCGGCGCCCGTTGCATTCAAACTGAGGTCGAAGCCCTTATAACCCAGGTTGAGATTAAGGCCGAATACATATTTGGGAAGCCCGTTGCCCAAATCCACCTTGTCTTTGGCATCAATGGAGCCGTCGTGGTTCACGTCCACATACTTCACGTCACCCGGCTGCACACTGCTCTGATAAACTCCGTTCCCCGCTGCAATCCAATCGTTGATTTCTTTCGTGTTCTGGAAAATGCCCGCCGTCTTGAATCCCCAGAAGTAACCGATGGCATGACCGTTCTCGGCACGATAGAATTCTTCGGCATTGCTGTATATCTGATTGATGGCGCCATGGATAATGCCGTCTTCGGTAGGAATACTGCCCACTTCATTATGATTGTATGAAAAGTTAGCACCTACGTTATAAGTGAAGTCCCTGCCAATCCGGTCGTTCCAGGAAAGCCCCAGTTCGATACCCTTGTTTTTCACGTCGCCGCCATTGACGATAGGTCCGTCGGCACCTGCCGTAGCCAATACGGGAGCCTGCACCAGCCAGTCTTTGGTGTTCTTGATGTAACCGTCCGCCGTAAACGAGAGACGTCCGTTGAGGAAGCGGGCATCAATACCCACGTTATACTGTTCGGAAGTCTCCCACTTCACGTTTTCATTGGCAAGGCGGCTGGTATAGGAACCGGTGACCCAGCCTTCCTGTCCTCCGGAAGCACCGAAGTTATAATTGGTATTTGTGGTAGACACCGGAGCCAGATACTGGTAACAGTTGATATTGGCATTACCCACCTGCCCCCAGCTGGCACGCAGCTTCAGGTATTCGAGCCAGGATTTCACCGGTTTCATGAAACGCTCTTCGGAAAGCGTCCACCCGGCGGATACGGAGGGGAAGTAACCCCACCGGTTCCCTTTGGTAAATTTGGAAGAGCCATCGGCACGCACGGTGGCGTTCACCATATAACGGTCTTTCCACGTCCAGCCTGCACGGGCAAAGAAAGACAAGCCGCGGGTAGAATCGTAAGGCTTCCCTTCCACGGTCTTATTTTCCGTACCGTTGGTGTTGGCAAGATAGGCATGCTCCCAGTCATCGAAGCCGGGAATAAGGCCGGTATTGGAACCACCGGAACTGCTACCGTCATAAGAAGACAATTCACTACCTATCAAAGCATTCAGATGATGCTCGTCGCCCATGTTGAAATCATAGGCCAGTGTATTGGTCCATACCATAGACAACCCGTTGCCATTACTTTGGCTCACTTTGCTGGTAGCGACCGCACTCTGCGGGGTAAACTGGTATTCCGGCGTATAAGAGCGATAATCGGAAGCACCGTAGCTAATGCCGTAAACCGTGCGGAACCTCAAGTTTTTGACAGGTTCCACCTGCACATAGACATTGGCGTCCAACGAAGCGTTCTTACTCTGGTTGTAACGGTTCATCATCATCACTCCGTAGGGGTTGCCGTCGTTCACGTTCCAGTCGGAACTGACCGTAGAGTTGTAATTACCGTCGGCATCGTAAACAGGAGTAATAGGAGAAGCCGAGAATGCGCTGCGCAAGTTGTTATTCCAGATATTTCCCGTGTTCATGCCGCGCGTGTCTTTATAGACAAAGCCCACATGCTCACCGATTGTCACCAGTCCGTTCCACATCTTATGCTCCGAATTGACACGGAAGTTATACCGCTTATAATAAGAGACATCCGAACCTCCGATCAGACCGTCCTGACCGGTGTAACCGCCTGAAATGGCGTAAGTGGATGTCTTGGAGCCACCCGTGAAGGAGAGACTGTGGCTGGTAGTCAAAGCACCATTATCAATGGCCTGGTCAATCCAGTCGGTATCATGTACATTGCCGTTGGCATCGTAAATAGAGTTGAGTGAAGACCAATCCACCCGGGACATACCCGAATTAAGGCGGGCCTCATCCATGATGCTCATATACTCGGCGGCATTCAGCACATGGAACTTACGCCCTATCGTCTGCCAGCCGGCAAAGCCGTCATAAGAGATTTTGCAGGAACCTTCCTTACCGCTCTTGGTGGTGACTAGAACTACACCATTGGCAGCCTGCGCTCCGTAGATAGCAGCCGAAGCCGCATCTTTCAGCACGTCGATACTTTCGATGTCGGCAGGATTCAGCGTGGTAATGTCACCGCCCACGCCATCTATCAGGTAAAGAGGCTGCGAATTGCCCACCGTGCCCAGACCGCGGATAGTGACACTCATGCTGGCGCCGGGTTGTCCGGAAGTGGAAACGATGTTCACGCCCGGCGTCTGTCCTTGCAGGGCCGACAGCGGGTTGGTGGTATTCAGCTTGGCAATATCGTCACCTTTCACCTGAACCGTGGCGCCGGTCACAAGTTTCTTCTTCTGCACGCCGTACCCGATAACGACTACTTCGTCCAAAACCTCATTGTCTTCTTTCAACACCACATTGATAACGGAAGACGTACCCACCTTCACTTCTTGAGACTGATAGCCGACATAAGAGAATACCAACGTCTGCCCCTGCCCGGCACTTACCGAATAGTGACCGTCGATATCTGTGATGCTACCCGTTCCGATAACTTCTTTCACCCGCACGCTGACACCAATCAACGGCTCGTTATCCGTACCTGCCGTCACCGTTCCCGTGACGGTCTTGTTTTGAGAAGGATTAGCCTGAAGGCTATTGGTTGCAGGCACGAGCAATAGCAGCACCAATGCAACATGGCATAACCATACATACCGGTTATGCACTTTTTCCAAGAATGTTTTTCTCATTGTACATTTTTAAGTGGTTAATATCAAAGATTTATTGCGTTCCTTATTGATTGCAAAACACACCTGCAAATATAGAGACGAAACAAGAAAATAGGCTCGGGAATTGTTACTTATAACATACAAATTAGTTAATCCTCATCATGAAAATGTTATAAAAAAAGGTACAATTTGTTTCCAATCTCATTGAGATATCTTTCTAAAAGCACATTCCATCTTTTTCGGATACATCTGTTTCGTCACATTTTCCTGATTTCTGTGAGGATTCGATCAACCTCCCCAGTCTGCGGGAGCCGTCACTCCCTGATGCTCATAGAGAATAGAATGTATCTTATTGGGGCATCATATGTATTCAATTGCATTTCGCCCTTTCGAGTGACTGCAAATCTTTCTACATTTGTGGTAGATTTTAAGTCTCACTCTAAAAATATCAACTCATGAAAAGCATTAAGAAAATGGTATTAGTATCAGCCTTTGCCGGTACCTGCCTTACAACTCACGCGCAGGCTACCCCTCCCGCCATCCCAGCCGATCCGGCTATTGAAGCTAACATCCGGCAATGGCTTCAGAGAATGACCCTCGAACAGAAGATCGGTCAGATGTGTGAAATCACCATTGATGTGGTGTCTGACCTTGAAACCAGCCGTGAGAAAGGATTCTGTCTAAGCGAGGCGATGCTCGACACGGTTATCGGTAAATATAAGGTAGGCTCACTACTGAATGTCCCTCTGGGAGTAGCACAGAAGAAGGAGAAGTGGGCGGAAGCCATCAAGCAGATACAGGAGAAATCAATGAAAGAAATCGGTATCCCGTGCATCTATGGAGTAGACCAGATTCATGGAACGACCTACACGCTGGACGGAACGATGTTTCCGCAAGGCATCAACATGGGAGCCACTTTCAACCGGGAACTGACAAGGAAAAGTGCCGAAATATCTGCCTATGAAACCAAAGCAGGATGCATCCCCTGGACGTTTGCCCCCGTTGTCGATTTAGGTCGCGACCCGCGCTGGGCACGTATGTGGGAGAACTATGGAGAAGATTGTTATGTAAATACAGAAATGGGCGTGTCGGCCGTAAAGGGATTTCAGGGAGAAGACCCGAACCGCATCGGAGCATACCATGTAGCTGCCTGTATGAAGCACTATATGGGTTACGGTGTACCCGTTTCCGGGAAAGACCGTACTCCTTCTTCCATCTCACGCAGCGATATGCGTGAAAAACACTTCGCTCCTTTCCTGGCTGCCGTGCGTCATGGTGCATTGAGCGTGATGGTGAATTCTGGCGTTGACAACGGCCTGCCTTTTCATGCCAACCGTGAATTACTGACCGAATGGCTGAAAGAAGACTTGAACTGGGACGGTCTGATTGTAACAGACTGGGCGGACATAAACAATCTCTGCACACGGGATCATATTGCTGCCACCAAGAAAGAAGCCATCAAGATTGCCATCAATGCCGGAATCGACATGTCAATGGTTCCTTATGAAGTGAGTTTCTGCGATTATCTGAAAGAGTTGGTTGAAGAAGGAGAGGTATCTATGGAACGCATCGACGATGCAGTAGCCCGTGTGTTGCGTTTGAAATATCGTCTGGGATTATTCGACAATCCGTATTGGGACATTAAGAAGTATGACAAGTTCGGTTCTAAGGAATTTGCGGCCGTTGCCCTCCAGGCTGCCGAGGAATCGGAAGTGTTATTGAAGAATGACGCACATACCCTGCCGATAGCGAAAGGCAAAAAGATTCTGCTGACCGGGCCGAACGCAAACTCCATGCGTTGCCTGAACGGCGGATGGTCGTATAGCTGGCAGGGACACGTTGCCGATGATTACACGCAGGCATATCATACAATCTACGAGGCTTTGTGTGAGAAATACGGAAAAGAGAATATTATCTACGAACCGGGAGTCACCTATGCTCCTTACAAAAACGATAACTGGTGGGAAGAAAACAAACCGGAAATTGAAAAATCGGTAGCAGCGGCAGCACAGGCAGATATTATCATCGCCTGCATTGGCGAAAACTCTTATTGCGAAACTCCCGGCAACCTGACGGATCTTACCTTATCGGAAAATCAGCGCAATCTGGTAAAGGCTCTGGCCGCTACGGGTAAACCTATCGTTTTGGTTCTGAACCAGGGACGTCCGCGTATTATCAATGACATAGAGCCTTTGGCAAAAGCTGTCGTCAACATCATGCTGCCAAGCAATTACGGTGGCGATGCACTTGCTAACTTATTGGCCGGTGATGCCAACTTCAGTGGAAAAATGCCGTTTACTTATCCCCGCCTAATCAACGCTTTGGCGACTTATGACTACAAGCCTTGTGAAAATATGGGGCAAATGGGAGGTAACTACAATTATGATTCGGTGATGGATATTCAATGGCCGTTCGGCTTCGGATTAAGCTATACCAATTATAAATATAATAACCTAAGTAACTGTTCAAAATTAATTTTACAAATATGAATAATTCACGAATAAGTTCGTACCCACAGACGCCAAGGCCCTGTTCGTACAATAGAAAAGCGAGTCCGTAGTCTCGTAATCTATCGGTCTTATCCATTTACCCTTAAGTATACGCCAAAGAATCTCGGCAGGATTAAGTTCTGGAGAATAAGGTGGAAGATAGAAGAGGAACAATCCTCTTTTCTCCCAAATTTTCCTCAGTTCTTTAACTTTCCGATTTCTATGAACAGAAGCATTGTCCAAGACAATTACAGTCTTCTTCGTTACATTGAAAGAGAATCTGTCAAGATAGTCCACAATCTTGTCTGCGTTGATGGACTCTTTTGTGGTAAAGCCTTTATATTGGTTCCTTTTGGTAATCATGCCAAAAATATTAAGCCGGGCAGCTTTCTCGGATGGGATGTAAATATCCTCATTCTTGAATTGCCAGCCATATGGAACATAACCATTTGTACAGACATGACTTTCGTCGGCATAATATAGCACAAGTTCTCCTTTGGAATCAAGTTCTTCAAGTTCTTGCAACTTCTCTTTCTTGTATGCGTAGAGCTGCGGTGAGGGTTTGCCCCTTGGGCGTTTTCTTATACGCTTATATCTTGCACCAATGTTTCTAAAAAACGTTTGAAAGTAATATCACTGGCTTCTTTACCAGTCGCATTCTGCCATGCTTCACGTGCTTTGGACACACTCTGACGGTCTTCCTCAATTGCCTTGCGGACTGCTTCTTCATCAGAACAATCCATAATAGGCTTTCGCCCCTGACCAGGACGTGTCTCCAAGCCTTTGATGCCATTTTCTTCATAACGTTTTACCCATGTGTAGACAGTAGGTACTGTTACCTCAAGCATTTCTGCTATTTGGGGAGCTGATTTACCTTCTGACTTCAGCAATATGGATTTGCATCTGATACGAAAACTATGAGTAGGGCCATTATGATAGCCTTTCTCTAATTTGAGGCGATCAACCTCTGATAATTCAAGTACTTTTATTGGTTTCATAATTCTATTTTTTCTATAAAACGGAAAATGAACCATATTAGTACTGATATATATAAATAATTTAGATCACCTACTTAAAAGTAAACAAAGCGACTTTCAATGCCGATGATGAGCTGATATTCACGATTGATGTAACCAATACGGGCAAAGTTGCCGGAAAAGAAAGTGTGTTGTTATTCTCTAAAGACTTGGTGGCAAGCAGTACACCGGACAATATCCGTCTGCGGAACTTTGAAAAGATCTCTTTGAAACCGGGAGAAACAAAGACTGTTACGTTGAAACTAAAAGGAAGCGATTTGGCATTTGTCGGGTATGACGGTAAGTGGAGACTGGAAAAAGGAGATTTCAAAATCAAATGCGGTGACCAATGGATTGATATTGTATGCGATCAGACGAAAGTATGGAATACTCCGAATAAAAATACTCTTCATTAACAAGCTTCTTCTCATATATAAAAAATCACTTTTCTCTATCACCTATCACCGACGGCAATCAAATACCTTATTCATCGAAGTTCCCGGCGGTGATAGGTTGTTTTTCAACCTATCACCACATCTGTCACCTATCACCGCAAAAAACACTACTTTCATCAAATTTTTGCAAAGACAACCTGAATAGCTATGACTTAGAGAGCCATTTCTTTCTTTTCTTCACAGGAGCCATCACCAATTTAGTATGCAGTTCTTTGATTTCACATAAATCGAACCTTTCCTGTATATACACATACATGATGACCAAATGGATAAGTTCTTTATTCGGACATGAGAATTCATCTTTAGACAGCCCGTCTATCACTATATTCAATAAACAGAGAGAACACTGCAATTCAGCTTTTGACAATTGGTCTACACTTTCAATATTTGCAAAGCTAGGCCAGTTTTCTTTCATAAAACTAAGCTTGTCGACGGAGCGTTCTAAATCGTGCTTCATCAGGCAGGAACAGGAACAAGTAAGGTCACTCATAACTATCATTTTTTAATTATGTGTTCCCGTTTGCCAATAAAAAAGGCGCAGAAACTATTACTGTACTATCCTCCGACGGCTCTGGTAAGCCTACACCTGAATAATAAGCAATAGCTCCACGCCCGTTGAGATATATAACAAATATATATACAACATGGACGTGGAGACCGGTCACTTATTATCTGCAGGTGTTAAATTTACCAGATTTACGGAGCAGATAATAAAAACACTTTCTCCAATTCAAAAGTAAACGTATCTTCTCTCTGAAGACACGCTACAAATATAACTATATTTTTCAGACAATGCCACTGTTATCACAGTAAAATAGTTTAATTCTCCCTTGCCCTATATCTATCAAATAGAACAAGGCATATAAATACCTACAACAAGTAGGAATACTTTGCTTTTCTCCCTGATATAGTTTATCTTTGCTACCGATATAGTTCATTCTTCATGGCCGTGGCGAATTCCTACCACGGCCGTGAAAAGATACTACCACAGCCATGACGAGATCTCTCCACGGCCGTGGGAAACTAATGATAAAGGCACCGGAAGATAACTATCCCTATGCCTTAGTCCAAGAATAAAGGCAGGATAACTTATAAAAGCCGCTTGATAGCAAACAAACAACAGCTATATAACACCCTCCCCCTAAGTCCGAAGATGATCGATTAGCTTCGCAACAAAAAAACAATGTCCTTATAGGCTTACAACGATAAATTTAAAATACGTAGTAATGTATAAGGCGAAAACAAATTAATAATGGCAATACAATTTGAATTGTACAAGACTCCCCATCCCAAGGATGAGGAAGGTAAGGAAGTGTATCACGCACGTGTAGTCAACTTCCAACACATTGACACAGACTATCTGGCAAAAGAAATCCAGATAGCCACTTCTCTAACTGAAGGGGATGTAAAGTCTGTTCTCGAATCTCTAAGTCATTTTATGGGGGATCGTCTTCGAGAAGGACAAAGCGTCCATCTGGATGGCATCGGTTATTTCCAGATAAAGCTGAATAGTCAAGAGCCTATCACTTCGCCCAAACTAAAAGCGAATCAGATAAAACTCAAAGCCAACATCAGCTTTAAAGCGGATGCCAAACTGAAAAGGTCAGTCAGTGTTGTTCATGTGGAGCGAAGTAAACTGAAACCCCATTCGGCTGTCCTTTCAAATGACGAGATAGACAAATTGCTGACAAACTACTTCAAGAGCAACCCTGTATTAACCCGTCGCGACTTTCAAGGATTGTGCGGCTTTACCCCTACCACTGCCGCACGGCAAATCAAACGGCTGAAAGAGGAGGAGAAGAAGTTGAAGAATATCAATACTTATTATAATCCGATTTACATGCCGATGCCGGGATATTATGGCAAGGCGGAGATAAAAGAGGATGAAGCAAATACTATACAATAATAAAGTAAAGAGTATGAAAAAAGTGCCCAAGAAGGCACTACCGATCATTTTGCTGACGTCAGCAAAATGGTATTCCTGATAATAAATTCCCCCCCAAAAAATAACCTATTTTTATGGTAGAATGAGAGACACCTTGAAGCGAGGTATCTCTCATTATCTATATCACTCATTAATAAGACCTAAATTCAATTATTCTTATTAATCAAATTGATTACTACCTTCACCATCACGTCCTTTTCTTCCGTCCGGCTTTCGGCAATCATCAACGTAAGTGCCACAAGCGTATTGTTTCCAATCAACTTCGAACCATCGGATTTATATAATATACCGTTCTTCTCCAGAAACCAAAGAAACAAGAAAGCGGCAATACGCTTGTTACCGTCACTAAACGAGTGATTCTTTACGACAAGGTAGAAAAGCATCGCTGCTTTCTCTTCAACGCTCGGATAAAGTTCTTCTCCGCCAAACGTCTGATAAATGGTGTTGATAGAGCTTTTGAACGACTGATCCTTTTCATTTCCAAACAAATCACTGCTTCCGAACTTTTCCTGCAAAAGGTGAATGGCTTCCATTGCTTCTTCATAGGTGGCACGAAATTCTTCAGTAGGAGTCGTGGAGTCTACTTCCAATTGCTGGTAATCGTATTTATCCAGTGTATCCAGACCGTAAGTGTAATCGGTAATCACACGCAAGAGTCCATTGGCCTCATCCAGCGTCAATTGTTTGTGTTCGATGACGTTAGAAAGAAGGCGTACGGTGCTCTTCAAGTCTTCCAGTTGAACAGCTTTGGCTTGCTGATTAATGGCATAACCTTTAATCAAGTAGTCTTTCAGGACTTTATTGGCCCAAATACGGAATTGGGTGCCACGCATGGAATTGACCCTATAACCGACAGAAATAATCATATCAAGATTATAATAAATAATGTGACGCTTGATAGTCCGATTCCCCTCCATCTGAACTTGTGCAATTTTTGCACAAGTTGAGTCTTTCTCCAACTCTTCCGACTTATAGATGTTATTAACATGCTTCACTACGGAAGTTCTATCCGTTTGAAACAACTCCGCCATTTGAGCTTGATTGAGCCACACCGTCTCATTCTCCAACTTTACATCAATGGAAGTTTTCCCATCCTTCGTCTGATAAATGACAATTTTTCCTCTATTGTCCATAAAATGCCTCCTTATTTACGCATTGTGTCCGTCCATTACCTTCGTAGCAATGGACGGACACACAAATGTACAGCTTTCAAAAAGAAATAAAGAATATAAAGCTGCTTTTATTAGTTACTCTGAAGCGTTATAATAGAACGTGCCGGAATCTGAATGTTCTTTCCACTTTTCACTTTTCCTACCGGCAGCAAATTCTCCCCTTCTTTATCCGAAGTACGATAAACCTGCCATTGTGCATTCCCGACTTTTTCTTTATGAATAGAAAACTCTTTTTCTTCATTGGCATAGTTTATAACGACTATCACATACGTTCCATCTACGTTTTTGTAAGCAGAACACATCAATCCTTGCTGGTCGGTATCGCCATCAGGGATGAAAGCGTTTGTTTGATCGAAAGCCGAAACGGATAGCCGGACTGCTCCCGGACGGGTAAAACGGCTATAATTTCCTAAAGCCCACATCAGTTTAGAATCTTCTACTCTACCATCCAAAAGGTTATCGTCTGTTGTATACTCACGAATCAGTCCGTCTTTGTAGTCACCGCCAATGGCACGCCACCATTGCCAGCTTTCAGCTCTGGCATATACAATATCATGATGAATGATACGTGCTACATAGAGCGCTGTCTTCATTGTACGGTCGAAACCATTTCCACCACCAATTTCTTCATCATTACCCATGATGCAAGTCTCCGTTTGCCAGAAGCCAACTTGATGTTTATCTAAGGTATCCCGCAACTGGCAGCGGATATTACGCAATTCGCTTAACGGAGTCGTTGTCCAATAGCTATGACCAAGCATCAGGCGGGGAACATTCGGAGTATCTCCTAAATATGTATCTACACTATCCGGACAGAAAAAAGCTTGAATCTGATAACCCCGTTGCCAATCTGTTTCGTGAGTGCGGAACATACAGCGATAATCAGAAGATTCATTCACCAAAATCTGCGTATCCATATTCCGGCTTACAAATTCTTTGCTTAACAAACGGACAGTATGAGCTACTTCTTTGTTGGTTGCCGGACAACCTTCTTGTTTCGGTCCTACCCAATTCCAATGTCCGTCCGGTTCGTTGAAAGGACAGATGTAGTTGAACTTGATGCCATCATGTTCTTCTACTCCCTGTACTACATCTGCCAGAAAACGGACGTATTTTCCATAACAATCCGGCTTCAAATTTGCCGTACCTCCACGACCGGTATTGGTTGCCAATCCGTTCTGTGTATAATGTACGGGAGGCGAGTTCAGGAAAGCCAGGAATTTATTGACTCCCCGTTCCTTTGCCAGTTTCAGAAAATTGCGTTGTCCTTGTTGCTTGTTCCAGTCGTACGTTCCATCCGCGTTCAGAAAACACTCGGCTCGCATCCAGGGAGAAGCGATCTGACTAGCCTCCCCTTGTTCCGCACTGCCTGCACCGACATTGAAACGCCAGAGGGACAGGCCGATACCTTTCGGCTGTCCATTCGCATCATTCTCCGTACTGAACAGCCAATCGGCTACCAGGTTTTGTTTCTCTTCCGGCCAAAGTCCGATAAACTGCATACTCCAGGCATCTGAAGCACTGAAATATGCCATCGTTTGACAAGGCTTATCCGTTTCTATCTGATAACTTACATCAGGAACAGATTGAGAACATCCACCCGCCACACATACAAACAGAAAACCTAAAATCGCTACTCTCTTTTTACCTATAATCCTATTCATCTATAATCTTTCATTATTCAAATCATACAATACAATTCCGTCCTGAAACAACCTGACCATCTACCGAAATCAGGAAAGATATTATTAAGGAGTGGGTATTACTTGCTTAATGCTCCCATCTTCATTAAATTCCATACGATCTATACATACTTCACGATGAACACCGGGATCACTTTTGAGATAATTCTTATTAATGCGATGATAAATAATATACCACTTATCAGTGCCGGGAACTTGCAAAACAGCATTATGAGCAGGACCGTATATTTCCTTTTCCGGGTTTTGAATCAGTATAACAGGATTCTTAGCTACTTTAATTGGTCCCAAAGGTGAGGCTGAAGTGCCATAAGCTACATGATAATTGGGAGACCCTGTATCATCTACCGACCACATGAAATAGTAAAGTCCGTTACGGTAGAACACATAAGCAGCTTCACGATAAGCATAATCCTGCAAAGTCCCTCCTTCGGGAGTCATCACTGTAATCGTTTCCTTCTTAATGGAAACCATATCCTCATTCAGTTCCGCACCTGCCATATAGCCATTTCCCCAATACAGATAAGACTTCCCCGAAACCGGATCGGTAAACACATCCACATCTATTTGCTGACCGTTTCCGGTGGGTGAATCCGTTACAATGGGATGCCCTAAATCAACAAACGGCCCCGTAGGAGAATCGCTCGTGGCTACTCCAATCTGTTTTCCTCCACCTGCTTTCGGATTACCGCTGTAGTAAAAGAAGTATTTATATTTTCCTCCTATCAACTTCTCCTCCATACAAGGTGCCCATGCATTGCCATCCGCCCAAGGTACCTGATCTGATTTCAAATCCAGCATTGTCCCTTCATCCTTCCAATTCTTTAAGTCAACAGACGAAAAAACGGTAAAATACCAACCACCCCATCCAGGCTGTCCGTCTGTGGTGGAATAGATATAGTATTTCTTAGTCTTGTTGGAATATAAAATTTCAGGATCAGCATGGAAACCTGGTAACACAGGATTACCAGATAACGCGAAAGCAGGCAGCGTCACTGCCAACATCAAGCCGATTATAATCAAAGTTTGTTTAATAGGTACTATCATATTTTCATGAGTTGGATAAAAAGGGGAAATATCAGGTTGTGATACTCCCCCTCCGGTATTTACATTCTTGATGCTATTTATTTCAATGCTACTTTAATAGATTGACTGTAACAATATTCCGATGACTTGTCTGATTTAGCTCCGACACGGGCGTAAAGATAGGATTCATTGAGCAAGCCACTTGGAATCTCAATTTCAGCAGTGTTTTCCTGATTGAGTGAAACTGTATTACCCAACTTCAATTCTGCTTCCTTTTGTTTCTCATCCGTCAGGATACCTGTTCCCAAATAAATACCTACATTCTCCAGATTGGCATCGGCAACTACCTTATTAATAGTAAACCGTGCGGTAACCTTGTTGCCGTTTCTGGCAAAAGATACGTTTCTGACAGAGAAATACGGTGTCACTGGAATATCCTGCACAGTGTTTCCTTTCACTGTAATATAAATTGTGTCATTAGAAGGTCTTTCCCAAGGAGCATTGCCCATACGCACCAATTTATAATCACCATTGAAAAGGGACACGGAATAGCTTCCGTCCTGCGCAACATACACCGGAATAGAGCCATGCAAAGCATAACCATCCTGGAATAAAGCAAACTCTGAACTTCCACTTCTAACCCCTACTGCTTCACCGTCATAAATTGCTCTTCCGGTCAATGTAGCCTTAGGTTCCTCAAAGTTGTCGTAGCTGCAGCTGCTTACTGCCAACAAACAACATATCATAATAAAGAAAGGTATAATCTTTTTCATAATCTCTTATTTTTATTGGAATGGATTCTTCACAATCGTCGGATTGTTATTAATTACATCATCAGCAATGAATGAATAATAGTTAGACTGCTGGAAGGTTCTTGCCACCTTGAAACGTTCGGATTTTGTCTTTACAAAAATGTACTTGTCCTGATCCGATGTTCCCGGTTTTGGTTTAGCAATACGATAAGGATATAAACCGTAAACGATCGCTTTATCGTTATCTGTATTTCCGTTCCAGGTGATATCAGCTATTCTCCATCGTTTCATATCAAAATAACGGTGATCTTCGAAAGCCAGTTCCACACGACGTTCGTTCTGAATCTTTTCTATTGTCAGGCTTGTCAGGCTGTTGGCCGGGAAACCGGCACGCTGACGCAAGCGGTTGATGTAGGGTAAAGCTGTCGGCTCGTCATTCAATTCGAAAGCAGCTTCGGCAGCATTCAAATAGATTTCACCCAGACGGAACCAAGGCCACCAGTTTTCAGCGTAGTTACGGAGAGTATAACCGGATGCCTCACTGATAAACTTACGGGTATAAAATCCGGTATTGCTCACGTTAGGACTATTAGTCTGGGGACCATCCTGGCCGACAAAAGTTTTATTATCGTCATAAGCACTTCCCAATTTCGAATCTGTCAGTAAATCATAAGAACCCGTTTTATCATTCCATACCGCTACTCCTGCCTGAATATCTACATCCTGATTTCTGAACTTTGAACCCGGATAGACAATCGTACCATACAAACGTGCATCTTTATTAGCAAAGATATCGCTCGGAGTATCATATACTACATAATCATCACCATTCTTATAATGTAAAGTACCCGAAGTTCCATCCAAATAATCAAATGCTTCTACCAATCCTAACGACGGACCGATGCAAGAAGAATTATCATTATCTTCTCTCAAAGAATGGACTACATTATCATAACCGAAGCTATGCACTTTCAAAGGATTCTTATAATCTTTCACCCAAATAGCCTCCTTATTCAGTGTCTTGTCCATAAACATCTTATAGAAGTTCACTCCTCTATCCGACTCTTTCTCATAAAGCTCATATCCGCCTTTTGTGATAATTTCTTGCGAAGCAGCCAACGACTTCCGATAATAATCGTCTGCCATATCGGCCGGAATACCCACTTCTCCGCCAGACGTTACAATATTAGGAGTTTTCAGCGCATTGTATTTGGCAATAGAACCGGCATACAACATAGCACGGCTTTCCAATGCCAATGCAGTGTAATAGTTGGCACGGCTTTGACTGCCTTTATTTCCTAGTTGCGACTTGATATCTTCACACTCACTATATACAAAATCATAGATCTCATGCTCTTTGGCGCGTGGATTACGTAAGTAAGAAGGATCTCCGCTAAAATCGTACTCCAAAGTAGTTGTAATCAATGGTACACCACCCATACGTCTTACAAGCTCAAAATAAACGTAAGCGCGGATAAAGCGAAATTCAGCTTTGAACTGCAGCTTGGCATCTGCTGAAATATCTGTTCCATATTTGTCAATATTCTCAATAGACATATTGATGTCACGTATCAATCCATAATCCCACCAACGTCCGTAGTCGTTGCCATAACGTAATTCATTACGATAATTCTGGTCCAGCGTGCCACAGTACATAGCATCATCCGTTTCGCACATACCGCCGGTATTGAAGTCACCGTGCAACTGTGGAATACGATTATATAAATTGGCTAGCTGTGATTTAATCATGTTCGGATCGTTCCATACCAACTCATTGGTAAGAATATTTTTGGGATCTCTTTCGAACCAGCTGTCGCCACAACCCGATAACATGGAAGTAAGGACGGCTCCCAACAGAACTATTTTTATAGATTTGCTTTTCATGATAGCGTTCATTTTTTAGTATGTAATATTAAATCCAAGAAGGAATGTACGTTGTTGCGGATATACCACGGCAGCTGCGGCAGTAATTTCAGGATCTACTCCAAACTTACCCACATTGTCGAACGAACACAAGTTAGAAACATTAGCATAAATACGTACCTTCTGTGCACGAATCGGTCTCAACAGTTGTGCCGGCAAGCTATAACCCACTTCCAGATTTTTGATACGGAGATAGCGTACATTGTGCAACCAGAAGTCACTATTCTTATTGTTATAGCTGAATTCACCTTTACGGATGGCCGGATAACGTCCCGGTATCCATTCACTTTCCGGATCGTACAAGTCGGCACGGTGCCAACGGTCTTCCAATAAATAAACCGGTGAGTTTCCGTTACCATGATATGCATTAGCCAATTCATAGTTTTGTCTCCATCCTTGCATAGCACCACCGGAAAGGTCGATATTCAAGTCAATCCCCTTCCACGCCAAACCGATATTACCACCAAACGACATGATAGGCGCCCAGCCTTCCGGATAACCGATAGGACGCTCGTCCATACCATTGATAATACCGTCGCCATTCACATCTTTATAGATAAAGTCACCGGGAAGCAGTGTCCGGTTATTATTTCCATCCAGATTTACCGGATAATTACGAATTTCTTCTTCCGACTGGAACTGGCCAATTACCTGATATCCCCAATAGATACCTCCCCAACGGCCTTCCGCAGAATTGCGGTATTCATCCCAAGAGTTATTAAAACGCGGTTTATAAGTCTCAATGCTCTTGTAACGTGAGAAAGTAAAGTTACCGCTTACGGTATAGTTCAAATCACCGATATGATCGGTCCATGTAACCATACCTTCCGCACCGATATATGCTTGTTTGTTCAAGTTCTCATTAGGCAATGTATATCCCACTTCACTCGGAAGCAATACATCATAACGGGCAGCCGGTACACCGGTAATATCCTTGCGGAAAGCATCGGCTGTAATCTTCAAACGATTATTGAACATAGTCAGGTCAAAACCGATATTCGATGTCGTATTCTTAGTCCAGGATAAGTTAGTAATAGGTAGTCCTCTCTGGTTCAGTCCGGTCACCAGTTCACCATCCAATACTGCATTACCATTATTCCACGTATAACCACTCAAGTAATCGAACAGTTTTACATCCTTCTCTGTACCTGTCTGACCGATAGAAGCACGAATCTTCAAATCATCTACAACCGGTCGCAGCTTTTCAAAAAATTTCTCTTCCGAGATTCTCCAACCTACAGACACACCCGGGAAGAATCCCCAACGGTTATTAGCTGCATAGAGATAAGAACCGTCATAACGAGCCAATAATTCAATCAGATATTTGTGGGCAAAGTCGTAATTGATACGGCCAATCCATCCGGCACGTGCTTCGTAACTCCACTCATCACCGAAACTATTGAGTTCATCAAACTGCAATAACGGCAGATAGTCAGTAGAAGGTTCTGTACCATACGTTTTCTTAGTCCAGTCATAATCAGAAGCTTCATAACCCAAAACCGCCGAAATATTATGGTTTTTAATCTGCTTCGCATAATTCAATTGCAGCTGCATATAACGCGCAGGAACACTACGATCGATTTGACTTCTCCAACGGCCTGTAGCAGGTGTCCCGTTATAAGTATCTTTCTCCTTATCGTATGTATAGATTTGATAAGCATATTGATAACCGTCGAAACGGCTGTTGGTATAATTGTACGAGAACGTAGCTTTTGCAGTCAAACCGAAAGAGAAATCATACTGTGCATAAGCATTGATATTGGCATTACGAGTCAAATTATCCTTGTAACCGGCAATGTCACGACTGAAAGCAGCTGGATTGTAACCATTCTCATGTACATTATTGATATATTCCGGATTATCATTGGCATAAGGGCTTTCGATAGGCTGCATTTTGAACATAGCCAATATAGCCGAATAATAACCGTCACCACCCGGCAAACCTACGTCTTCACTCTTTTCATACTTACCGCTAATCTGTGCACCTATTGTAAAACGGTCTGTTATCTTAGTATCAATATTCAACTGAAGATTGGTACGCTCATATTTAAAGTCAGGCATCATCGCATCTTGTCCGGTATGAGCTACAGAAAGATAATAGTTGGTCTTTTCAGAGCCACCTGTCACATTCGCATTGATGTGGTATTGAGGTACATTTTTTCTCATTACCATATCATAATAGTCATAGCTCTTATATCCCGGTTCGGTACCAGCTTCCCATTTAGCAAGTTCCTCGGGACTATATAATTTGCTTGGATCTTCACCTCTATTCTGTGCTGCTTCAGCCAAACCTCTTACATATTGTCCTGCATTTGCCAATTCAGGGAAACGGGTCAGATTCTGCCAACCATAGTATCCATTTACATTGATGCTTACTTTATCATTCTTTTTACCTTTCTTGGTGGTTACTAAAACTACACCATTTGATGCACGCAAACCGTAAATAGCAGCAGAAGCATCCTTCAAGACTGTGATACTCTCGATATCCTCGATATTCAGAGCATTAAACACATCGCTACCGGAAACATCCGATGCCTGCAACCAGTCACGGCTATTCATTCCACCATAAGGAATACCGTCAATTACAAACAGGGGGCTACCCATATTACGGATTTCAAGATTGATACCTCTACCCGGACGGGCATCCACAGCACGTGTAGACACACCTGCTATCTTACCGGATAAGGCTCCCGCAGTAGTCGTAGAAACAGAACGCGTCAACGCAGCAGACTTAACATCACTGATGGCTCCGGTTAAACTTTTCTTGGTTTGTGTACCATAGCCCACCACCACAACTTCATCCAAAGTTTCCGTATCTTCTTCAAGAACGATTTGAAGATGTGTCTTTCCATCTATCTTCACCTCTTTAGTCTTATAACCGATAAATGAAATTGCCAATGTGGCATTTTTATCATCTACATTAATTGTGAAGTTACCATCGATATCAGTAATGGTTCCATTAGAAGTTCCTTTGACAGTAACATTGGCACCAATGATATCCTCCCCTCTCACATCAGCCACATGTCCTGTAACTTGTGTTTGTGCAAATGCTGCAGCTGACAGAAGCAACTGTACGACACACATGCATAAGATTCTTACATACCTCATAAATTAGAATTTAAAGATTAAACATTTATTGTTGTTTTTTCCGATGCAAATATAGAGTATTGATATAAATGAAATAAGCAAAAATCATGCAGAAGAGCTATGCAAATCGTGCAATGAACGATTTACATACTCTAAATAAAATATTTATTCTTATTTTTGAGCTGATAATTGAAACAAATAAGCACGAGTTATGAAAAAACACATTGCTTCTACTGTATTTTTATCCTTGTTGTCCATTCTTCAATTGACAGCCCAGTCTCATTCTGTAAAACGACTGGGGATAGAACAAGGATTATCCAATAATTATGTAGTCAGTATTACACAAGATAAACAAGGCTTTTTATGGTTTGCTACAGAAGAAGGACTTAATAAATTTGACGGCACCCGCTTCATTACTTATTATAAAAATGATTTGCCACATAACAATCAGGGAATCACCGGCAACGAACTCAACCGGGTGTATGCTGATTCCAAACGTCCCATCATTTGGATAGCCACTCAACGAGACGGACTAAATGCATACAATTATGACGAACAAACATTTACCGCCTACCAACATAACCCGGAAAATCCACACAGCCTGATTACCAATGATGTAACGGATATCTCTCCTTCCACCCAAAACGATGATGGTTTATGGGTCAGCACCTATTATAGAGGTATAGAATATCTAAATATTAATAATGGGCAATTCACACATTATAATAAGAGTACGGTGCCTAGTCTGCCCTCCAATCAGACATGGACAGTATTGGACGGAGGAGACAACAATTTGTATATCGGCCATGTTGGAAGCGGATTCAGTATTTTTTCTCTCAAAGACAAAAGCGTAAAGAATTTCCAGAATGAAACGGGAAATCCGGCAAGTTTGCCCGGTAATGATGTGTTTTGTATCATAAAAGATACAAACGGTAACATCTGGTTAGGAACAAATAATGGATTGGCTCTATATAATGCTGCTAATGAAAACTTTATCACATTCAGAAATAATAAGAATGACAAGTATGCTACTTTATGCAGTCGCATATTATCTATCCGGCAATTAAAAGATAATAGGCTCTGGATTGCTTCAGAGCTCAATGGTATTGCCATATTAAACCTGAAACAGGGTATGTTTCTCTCGCCAGAGGAGCTTTCTATTGAATACATACAGGAGGGTGATGATAGTCGAAGCCTCTCTAATGCAAGCGCTCGATGTATATTCCAGGATTCTTTCGACAATGTCTGGATAGGAACATGGGGAGGAGGCATCAACTTTATCAGTAGTAAACCTCCTTTATTTACCACGTTAAGTTATTCCCCGATTCCAAACAATGAAAACAGCCTGAACAACAAAGTAGCCAGCAGTCTTTGTATAGACAGACAAGGCCGGGTTTGGATCGGAACAGATGGAGGAGGTATTAATGTTTTTGAAGGAGAAAAACGTATTGCCATTTATAAAAAAGAGAGTGGAGATATTCCTTCGAATTTTATATTAGCTTCTTTACAGGATTCAAAAGGGAATTTATGGTTCGGTTCCTACCAAGGGGGAATCAGCTATTATGATAGCCGGAACAAAAGATTCCGTTCCATCTCCCTCACGGGACAATCTAATCTAGACGTACGTACGATCTATGAAGATGGCCAACATAACATTTGGGTAGGATATAGTGGAGGAATTGTTGTATTGAACCCTCTAACCATGAAGATTATCCAGCATTACAATACAGATAACAGCGAACTGCACAGTGATTTTATACGTTCTATAGCTCAAGATGAGAAAGGACGTTTTTGGATTGGAACTTTCGGAGACGGACTTGGCATATATACCCCGGACTTACAGAAAATCAAGACGTTCACTCAAAGAGATGGCTTTTGTTCTAACACCATCAATCAGATCATACAGGATAAACAAAAAAGAATGTGGATAGGAACGGGGGAAGGATTAGTTTGTTTCCTGTCGACTAATGAACTGAATTACAAAACTTACCAACGAAAAGATGGCTTAATCAATACCAATATCTGTGCAATAACAGAAGATAAAAAAGGGAATATCTGGTTTAGCAATAATAAAGGTATCAGTTGCTATGTTACGGATAAAGACTGTTTTTATAACTATGGCCACTCTGACGATGTTCCGGCAGGAAGCTTCTCAAGTGGTTGTGTAACACAAGGCAAGAATGGACAGATTTATTTCGGTTCTATCAATGGAGTATGTTGTTTCAATCCTGACATTACCATGAATGAACAACCGGCCCCGGCAGCGGTTGTCACAGAGATGAAAATACTGGGACGGTTGAGTAATCCGGAAAACAATGATATGATTATCAATCTCTCCAAGGGACAAAACGTTGAATTGAGTCATGCACAAAATAGCTTCGGAGTGAGGTTCAACGTCCAAAACTATTCTCTCGTCAATCAAGTAGAGTATGTTTATATGCTGAAAGGACTCGAAAACTCGTGGTACACCGTCAATGAAAGTAACAATGTCACTTTCCGCAACATTCCCCCGGGAAAATATGAATTCTTCATCAAAGCGCGAGTACATAATCAGGAATGGCCGGAAGAAGCCACTTCCCTGACGATCCGTATCAATCCTCCTCTCTGGTTGACGTGGTGGGCAAAACTTATCTACATCCTGGCATCTATCAGCATCATTTATCTTATCTTGCATGCTTACAAAAAGAAGTTAGATCTGGAAAGTCTTTATACTTTGGAAAAGAAAAACCACGAGCAGGAACAGGAATTAAATCAGGAACGCTTGCGTTTCTATACCAATATCACCCATGAGCTACGTACCCCTCTGACCTTAATCCTCGGTCCTCTCGAAGATATGCAGAAAGAGGCATCGCTTCCTGCAAAACAAACCCAGAAACTATCAGTTATCCATCAGAGCGCGCTACGATTGCTCAATCTGATTAATCAGATTCTGGAATTCCGAAAAACAGAAACACAAAACAAGAAATTGTGTGTCAGCAAAGGGAACATTGCCCCTCTGATTTATGAAATAGGGCTTAAATACAAAGAATTAAATCAGAATACCAAAATTGATTTCCGGATTCAGATAGAAAAAGAAGAAATGTTTCTTTTCTTCGATAAAGAAATCATCACGATTGTTTTGGACAATCTGATTTCCAATGCTATCAAATATACGGAACAAGGGCGCGTAACGCTAAGTTTGCATCAGACCATGCGCAATGAGGTAGCTTATACGGAAATTAAAGTCAGTGATACAGGGTACGGAATTTCCGCCGAGGCCCTGCCACATATTTTCGACCGCTATTATCAGGAAAGCGGTAAACATCAGGCATCCGGTACAGGTATCGGGCTGGCTTTAGTGAAGAATCTCGTCACCTTACATGAAGGGGAAATCCTTGCAGAAAGTGTCCAAAATGAGGGAAGTACGTTCTATATCAGTTTACTGACGGATAACATCTACCCCAATGCCTTACATGCAGATTCTACAGAACCGGTTCAAGAGGAGATGAATCAGAATACGGAGCTGGAATATTCACAAGAAGCGACATTAGATACCGGTAAACCAATCCTATTGATTGTAGAAGACAATGAAGAAATACAGAAATACATAGTTGAATCTTTCACCGACTCGTTCGAGGTAATCACGGCCAACAACGGAGAAGAAGGAAAACAACAAGCCCTTAGCCGTATCCCCGATATTGTAGTCAGTGACATTATGATGCCTGTGATGAACGGCATCACTTTATGTAAGCAATTAAAAGATGATGTGCGCACCAGCCATATTCCTATTATCCTGCTGACAGCCAA
Organism: Bacteroides sp. M10; assembly: GCF_014334015.1. Lineage (GTDB taxonomy): Bacteria > Bacteroidota > Bacteroidia > Bacteroidales > Bacteroidaceae > Bacteroides > Bacteroides intestinigallinarum. The sequence goes on from NZ_CP060488.1 coordinate 1,217,580, forward strand.
AGATTCTCTGCAAGATAAAGAAGAAGGATATGAAGTAGGAGCCGATTCTTACCTGACGAAACCTTTCAGTGCTTCTCTGTTACGTAGCCGAATCAATAATCTGCTCGATTCAAGGAAAAAGTTAGTTGCCCAATTCCAGGCGCAATCTACCCCGGGAAATCAAATAGATTTAAGTGAAAAGCGTATAGTAATTGCCGAAGCTTTAAGCAAATTAGATAATGAGTTTATCGAAAAAATTACCCTTTTAATCGAGGAAAACCTTTCTTCAGAGAAGATTGATATTAACTATCTATCCGATAAAATGTGCATGAGCGGTTCCACTCTTTACCGGAAAATGAAAGCCCTTACAGGACTCTCGACCAACGAATATATCCGGAAAGTGAAAATGGAGAATGCAGAACGTTTGCTGCTTGAAGGGAAGTTCAATATCTCTGAAATAGCCTATAAAGTAGGAATGAACAGTACGGGATATTTCCGCCAATGCTTTAAGGAAGAATTTGGTGTCTCTCCTTCAGATTATCTGAAACAAATTAAGCAATCTTGAGAAAGGAAGATGTATCAGAAGTAGAATTTACTTTCATGTTGCTCTGTCATTCAGAACAATAATGAAAAATCTCTTCTGATACCTCCCAATAGGAAATTTAGCGACCTGTGGGGGAGGTCATTTCCTTAATTCTTCAACCATCGCTTTGAGCAATGATTTAGAATCATCCAGTGGCAAATCCATGGCTAAATCCCAACTCATCATGCCTTTCAGTCCTTGCTCCATCGCATAACGGGTCTTAGTGCGGATATTGTCCTGTCCGTCAAACACATATTTCTCTCCCTTATATATTACTTCATTTTGTGCAGGCTCCGTAATCAGTCCCTCTTGTACAAAACTGAAATAAGCCTCTGTCTTCTTCGAATTATCCTTTGTCACACCATAGAAAGGAACCCCCGCCACCAGTTTCTCTTTGGGAATACCATACTTCAGTACCATCTGAATATCCGAATCATATTTCTCTACCGGAAAACGAACCGGTGAAGGACCGTAACATTGGAGTGAAATAAAATCAACGGCTTCAATGGCTTCTTTACTAATCTTATAACAAACAGGATGCAGAGATACACTAAATAGATATTGATCTCCCAGCACCTCCCTCATCTTCACGATAGCCAGGCTATAATCTTTGTATTCTTTCTCATTCTCCGCCCACTCAAAATCAAGATCAATGCCATCCAGCTTATTCTTTTCCAGTACAGTCTTTATGTTCTTTGCAAATGCCGTACGAGCAGCCTCATCAGCCACCATCGCTTTCCATTCGCCACTGGAAGCTCCCAGACGTATTTTCGCTTTTGTACCTTTTACTTTTGCACGAACCGATTTAATCAATCCTTCCCAAGTTGTCACCCCTTTTCCTTGAAATGCACGCGGATTTTCAAATGAAAGTGTTCCATCTTTATTAGGATGAACATTCAAGAAAATAAGGTCGTCACTTGCCCGCAGACTTTCAGTTGCGACACGTCCCCGATTGTAAAAATTTCCACGCACATAAGAACTCACTAAATAATCTTGTTGTGCAAATAACGATAATCCTACAAATAAAAAAAGGAAGAATACAATTTTCCTTAGCATTAACATAATGATTGATAATTAATGAATTTAGACCACAAAAATACACATAACAAACAGGAATGGATGTTCAATAATTACTATAATACTTCCAAAAATCAACATAAAGTTTTCTCAATAACAGAAAAGCAGGCTCATAGGCTGACAAGATTCTTTTTTAGTTTTTACACTTCTGATGCTAAGCATATTTGTTCCACCATAAAGATAATATTATTCAATACCTATTAATTGTGGCTTTTGAGTAAATCCCATTTCGTTAATTCTCAATATCCGTTCAAAAAAGAATTTGCTGATAAGTGATTGAGGACACTCTTTTACTCTATTATAGTTATTTAAATTCCAATGATCATTTTGAGCTCTTTCTCCTAAACTTTGCATATACCCAATAATTGAATTAGCTGCATGATTGTTTGCTACACAGTGTTCTTCTTTAAATCTTAGTGCTTTATTTGTGGCAGTGTAAATGAGGTGATAAATTTGCCCGACAGAAAATTCATTCAATAGGTCGTTTAGTACCCCATTCGTTTTATCACCTACTTTGTAGGTAATATTGAACATCGTTTCTATGTTATGCAGGAGATATTCTAGGCATTCATTTAAGGCTATTTTTCGCCATAGACAGTATGTTTCATAGCCATTCGTTTTGGGAGTAGGATTAATAAGTGAATCTATAAGCATCACCTTTTCTAATAAGCGCACTCAAGATTAAGTTGCCAATATACTTTATTTGAATAGAATGAATAGTTTCTATTTTCAAAATCTATATCAGTAAAACACTCAAAATCTGTCTCTGGGTATATTTTTATAATATTGTTTTGATAAAGCATATTTGTTATATCTTTCGACAGCACTGGAGTGGGGGCTATGGGGGTGCGAAATTGGCTGAATGGCTTAATAAAATTATATCCTTCATCAATTCCTTCTCGCAAAATAGCTCCGATATAGACTCTTTCTTCAAAAGATAATGTGTCTATATCTCTTTCTTGTTTTTGTTTGAAATAAAGTACTTCCCGGATAAACTGCTCTTTTTCTTGTTTTATTTTTCGTGCTTGTTCATCTTTCTTTTGTTGCTCTTTACGTTTTTCTTCCCTCGCTCTTTCCCTACAGGTATTGCAGGGACAATATTCATTTTCGGGTTCATGTCCACATTCCGGACAAATTAATTCTGTGTTGAAAGAAGAATAATTGCGGGACAAGTATTGAATTTGTAGCTTATGATTGCAATATAGACACACTTGTTCCGTTTCTATAGCAGGTAATATTTTTCTAAACGATGACGGTTGACAATCTATTTTATATATTTCTATTATATCCTTTATCTTAACGCCGTCATAGTAGTCTTTTATTAGTTTTTCTATTTCATCATCGGACAGATGACTTATCTGGTTGGGTTTTACATATTTCATGATAATTTTATATTTGTCGCCTTATTTTTTATTTACGGCAAAGATAATGCTTTCTTTAAGATTACGGGTGCAAAAATAAAAGAGAATGGACGAAAAATATCCGGAGATGCAGGAATTACCCGAAAAGTGCTATAATAGCTACCATACTCTTTTTAAAAGCCTTTCAAATTACTTTTCAACTCCTTATTTTCTCAAAGTATTCTCACCGTGATGAGAATTATTCCCCGCTGTACTTCCCTGATAATGTGAAAATAATCTTACCGATCATGATCAATAAGACCTTTTTGTTTTTCACAATAAAGTTGCAATATTTAGTTATAAATTCATTCCACTATATTTAAAGACGACCATACAAAGGCTTCTACCAAAACATAAATAGAAGAAAGAGTTCCATTTTCCGCAAAAAAAGCCTATCTTTGTTCCGTTAAGATAATAAATCACGCATAAGACTCATGCCAGGAGATTCATTTTGCATACAATATACTAACTGTACAGGATGTCCAAAAAATGTTGAGAATATCCTTGTATATAGAAACTTACCTAAAGGAGAGCATATCCCCAAGGATAAGTGTACGCAGAATTGCATGCTTTTTATGATAAAGGGCGAATTACTTATCAATAGCGAAGAGCATCCCGGAATAACGTTACGCGAGAGACAAATTGTTTTGCAAGCTATTGGCTCCAAAGTCGAAATACTGGCACTGACAGATGTTGAATACGTTGTCTACTGGTTCAACGAACTGCCTTTGCTCTGCGAAGAACGGTATAAGGAAATGATGGAACAGGCGGAAGCTCCTTTGACCTACACTCCACTGATTATGAGTGAAAGGCTTTACCACCTTGTCACTAGTATGCCCGAATTCCTCGCTGAAGAAAACCCTTGCAGCAAGTATATCGATTTAAAATGCAAAGAACTGGTTTTCTTGATTACCAACTTCTATCCGCTGCCCCAGCTAGGTTCATTCTTCTATCCAATCAGCACTTATACGGAAAGTTTCCACTATTTCGTCATACAGAATTACAGCAACGTGAAGAACGTAGAAGAATTTGCACATCTGGGAGGATACACGACCACTACTTTCCGCCGCCTTTTCAAAAACCTATATGGTATGCCCGTATATGAATGGATACTGGAAAAGAAACGGGAAGGAATCCTGGAAGACCTGCAACACACCAAAATGCGAATCACTGAAATCTGTAACAGATACGGATTCGACTCCCTGTCGCATTTCGCACACTTCTGTAAAGACTCTTTCGGCGATACCCCACGCGCTTTACGCAAAAAAGCAGCCAGCGGTGAGAAAATCGGAAAGGTACAATAAACAGTCCCATCCTACGAATGTGCCAATCAGTTGCACCATGCATATATACTGGCTGGCATATTGACACATTGGCGTATTGATCCATTATTAAGGAATTATTTCTTTAATTCCTTGCTCAATCAATCTATTTCCCCTATTTTTGCAGTCCGTAAGAGGTGTAAAACGTCGAAATTTTAGTTCTAACAATTAAATAATTTAAATTCAATCATTTATGTGGTTAAGTAATTCATCTGTAGGAAGGAAAGTGGTGATGAGCGTTACCGGTATCGCCCTTGTCCTGTTTCTAACATTTCACATGGCGATGAACTTGGTTGCGATCATCTCGGCTGATGGTTACAACATGATTTGTGAGTTCCTGGGAGCAAACTGGTATGCATTAGTGGCTACCGCAGGACTGGCTGCTCTTTTCGTAATTCACATTATCTACGCATTCTGGCTGACAATGCAGAATCGCAAAGCGCGTGGTAGCGAACGCTATGCAGTGACAGACAAACCGAAAACTGTAGAATGGGCATCTCAAAACATGTTGGTGCTGGGTCTTATCGTTATCGTAGGTCTTGGTTTGCACCTCTTCAACTTCTGGGCAAAAATGCAGTTGCCGGAACTGATGCACAACATGGGCATGCACGCTGATACATTGACATTGGCTTATGCTGCTAACGGTGCATATCACATTCAGCAGACTTTCTCTTGTCCGGTTTACGTAGTTCTTTACCTTGTTTGGCTGTTTGCTTTGTGGTTCCACCTGACTCACGGTTTCTGGAGTTCAATGCAATCACTGGGATGGAACAACAAAGTATGGATTGATCGTTGGAAATGTATTTCTAACATCTATTCTACAATCGTTGTACTCGGTTTCGCACTGGTAGTAGTGGTATTCTTTGTGAAAACACTTATTTGTGGTGGTGCTTGCTAAATAGTAAATTGTAAATGATTAAATTGTAAATAATATTATGATCAAGATAGATTCAAAAATTCCAGAAGGCCCGGTGGCTGAGAAATGGACCAACTATAAAGCTCACCAGAAATTGGTGAACCCCGCTAATAAACGCCGTTTGGACATCATCGTTGTGGGTACGGGTCTGGCAGGTGCTTCTGCCGCTGCTTCACTTGGTGAAATGGGTTTCAGAGTATTCAATTTCTGTATTCAGGATTCTCCCCGTCGTGCACACTCTATCGCTGCACAGGGTGGTATCAATGCTGCAAAGAATTATCAAAATGACGGTGACTCCGTTTACCGTCTGTTCTACGATACTGTAAAAGGTGGTGACTATCGTGCCCGTGAAGCTAACGTATATCGTCTGGCTGAAGTGTCTAACGCTATCATCGACCAATGTGTAGCACAAGGTGTTCCTTTCGCTCGCGAATATGGTGGTACACTGGACAACCGTTCTTTCGGTGGTGCACAGGTATCCCGTACTTTCTACGCTAAAGGCCAGACTGGTCAGCAGTTGTTGCTGGGTGCTTACTCTGCATTGAGCCGTCAGGTAAACGTAGGTACTGTAAAACTGTACACTCGTTATGAAATGCAAGACGTGGTGATCGTTGACGGACGTGCTCGCGGTATCATCGCTAAAAATCTTGTAACAGGTGAACTGGAACGCTTTGCCGCTCACGCTGTAGTTATCGCTACCGGTGGTTATGGTAATGCTTACTTCCTGTCTACCAACGCTATGGGATGTAACTGTACAGCTGCTATCTCTTGCTACCGCAAGGGTGCTGTATTCGCTAACCCTGCTTACGTTCAGATTCACCCGACCTGTATCCCGGTACACGGTGACAAGCAATCCAAACTGACTTTGATGTCTGAATCTCTCCGTAACGACGGTCGCATCTGGGTTCCGAAGAAAAAAGAAGATGCTGTGAAACTTCAGAAAGGCGAAATCAAAGGAAGTGATATTCCTGAAGAAGACCGCGACTATTACTTGGAACGCCGCTATCCGGCATTCGGTAACCTGGTTCCGCGTGACGTTGCCAGCCGTGCTGCTAAAGAACGTTGCGACGCAGGTTTCGGTGTAAACAACACTGGTTTAGCCGTATTCCTTGATTTCTCTGAAGCTATCAACCGCTTGGGTATCGACATCGTTCTCCAACGTTATGGTAACCTCTTCGATATGTATGAAGAAATCACTGACGTTAATCCGGGAGAACTGGCAAAAGAAATTAATGGCGTAAAATATTATAATCCGATGATGATTTATCCGGCTATCCACTATACAATGGGTGGTATCTGGGTAGACTACGAACTGCAAACCACTATCAAGGGTCTGTTCGCTATCGGTGAATGTAACTTCTCCGACCACGGTGCAAACCGCCTCGGTGCTTCTGCATTGATGCAAGGTTTGGCTGACGGTTACTTCGTATTGCCTTATACAATCCAAAATTATCTGGCAGATCAAATCACTGTTCCTCGTTTCTCTACTGATCTTCCTGAATTTGCTGAAGCAGAAAAGGCAGTTCAAGCTAAGATCGACAAGTTCATGAGCATCCAGGGTAAAGAATCTGTTGATTCTATCCACAAGAAACTGGGTCATGTTATGTGGGAATATGTAGGTATGGGACGTACGGCAGAAGGCTTGAAGAAAGGTATTGCCGAACTGAAAGAAATCCGCAAGGAATTCGAAACGAATCTGTTTATCCCCGGTTCTAAAGAAGGTATGAACGTAGAGCTTGACAAAGCAATCCGTCTGTACGACTTCATCACAATGGGTGAGCTTGTTGCTTACGATGCATTGAACCGTAACGAAAGTTGTGGTGGTCACTTCCGTGAAGAATACCAGACTGAAGAAGGAGAAGCTAAACGTGATGACGAAAACTTCTTCTATGTAGCATGCTGGGAATATCAAGGTGACGATGAAAAAGCTCCGGTGTTGTACAAAGAACCCCTGGTATACGAAGCTATCAAGGTTCAAACCCGTAACTACAAGAGCTAATCGGTGAAGTTAAACATTTAAAAGAATTAGAAGAAAATGGATAAAAATATATCATTTACACTGAAGGTATGGCGCCAAGCTGGTCCGAAGGCTAAAGGTGCTTTTGAAACCTACCAAATGAAAGATATCCCCGGCGATACTTCCTTCCTCGAAATGCTGGATATTCTGAACGAACAGCTCATCAGCGAAAGAAAAGAACCGGTAGTATTCGACCACGATTGCCGCGAAGGTATCTGCGGTATGTGTTCTCTTTACATCAATGGACACCCGCACGGTCCTGCAACAGGTGCTACTACTTGTCAGATCTATATGCGTCGTTTCCAGGATGGTGATACGATTACTGTTGAACCTTGGCGTTCGGCCGGTTTCCCTGTAATCAAAGACTTGATGGTAGACCGTACTGCTTATGACAAGATTATGCAAGCTGGTGGTTACGTGAGCGTACGTACAGGTGCTCCGCAGGATGCTAACGCTATCCTGATTCCGAAGCCTATCGCTGACGAAGCTATGGATGCTGCTTCTTGTATCGGTTGTGGTGCTTGTGTAGCTGCATGTAAGAATGGTTCTGCTATGTTGTTCGTTTCTGCAAAAGTTAGCCAGTTGAACTTGCTGCCGCAAGGTAAACCGGAAGCTTTGCGTCGTGCAAAAGCCATGTTGTCAAAGATGGATGAACTGGGATTCGGTAACTGTACAAACACTCGTGCTTGTGAGGCTGAATGTCCGAAGAACATCTCTATCAGCAACATCGCCCGCTTGAACCGTGACTTCATCATCGCAAAATTAAAAGACTAGAAATTGCTAGATTTCGAGAGCGAGAGCTTAATTTGATTAATGACAGAATCCCCTGCCGGCTAGTCCGACAGGGGATTTCTTTATATATGAATGGATCATGATTATTATTAATAATCAGTTATCATGAACGGTTTTGTCCACGCAAATTACGTGGAGAAGCGCCAAAAGATTTCTTACAGAAATTAGAGAAATGAGGTAAGGACTCAAAACCATATTTATAGCATATCTCGGAAATACTATAAGCAGAATTATTCAAGTCATCGAGAATACCCTCTTTACGGCGTGCCAGCATCCATTCATAAACTGGTTCATGAAAGACATTATTGAAAATACGACGGAATGTGCTAAGGGTATATCCTCCTAATTGGGCTAGTTCTTCTACAGTCTTTACTTTCTTATAGTTTTGGATAACAAAGTAGTGGAAACTATTGATGTACTTAGAGAGCGGATGCACCAGACTCGAGAGGTCATAATCAGAATAATAATACCCCAACACAAATGCCAACTCTTTCCGCTTGAGAGACAACAAATCCCGGCAGACTTTATTTCCTTTTAAATAAGTGATGGAACCCTGCAAAAAATATTGTAGTTCAGGAACTATCTTTATTGGGGAATAGATAAGTGGAGGTGATACATCTTTCATTATATGATTGAAACGAGAATCACAAAACAATTCCGGTTGAATAAAACGGTAATAGATGCACTCACATTCGAGCATAGCAAGCATCTCAAATGTAGAATCAATAGCTTGAAGTATAAATTCACCTTCTTTGAGCATGGTACCGGCATATTCCTTACTATTAACCAGCATTTCTCCTTTAATCAAGAAAAGAATAAAATTTTCCTCACACCTCTGAGCTGGTTTATGAAAACCACGCTGATAAATAACATGAGTAATAGCATTGCTCACTGCTTTCGGACATATTTGACAATCCCAAGTTCCTTGACAAATAGATGGCATAAGCTGGCTGTGTTTGTATTTGTTTATGCTGCCAACAAAAATATATGAAAGATTTCATATTGCCATAAAAAAAGGGAAGAAAAGTGAAAAAGAAGTTGCACGAAGAATCTAAAACATATCTAGTTTTGAAAACTGAACTAAATCTCCATATAAAAGATAAATAACCTCACAAGATCTCATACAAAGTTCTGTGTTAATAAAGAAACCCTAGCTCCTCGAAAAGAAGAGCTAGGATTTAAAATATGCTTAACCTAGAAATAATTCTCATTTATGCTAAATCATGGACAGTGCCTATTTTATCATTTAGCAGTCTCCTCTTTTTCGTCTGCAGTATTCCATTCGCTAACCTCTGTATTAAGCCCAACTTTAGCAGCACCGGCAGGTAATGTTAATACATATAGCACATTTTGACCAACTGTCCATTTGGCATCACTAGGAAGAGTTACTTTTTTAGTTCCTGAAAAGACTTCCATCGCACCCTGTTTCGTTGAATATGTTATTGATATAACCTTACCATTTACTTCTTGAGGAAATAGCATCCAAGATGCATTAGTATCAGCCAAAGAATAATAATTCTTATTTTCAACCTTATCTGCTGATTGTTTAACAGCATAACTATATGATGAAGTAGCAGCAGCAGCCAAATTCCATTCACCATTATCTGCATTAAAACTATATTTACCTGTTCCACCTTTAACATCAGCTATACTAACAGCAGTCACTGCATAAGTAAGCAAAGGATCATCAGGAATAAACGCAAAATTTATACGGGTTAGAACATGTTTAAAATCTAGGGTCAGTGTACCATCAGCAACTTTACTCGACTCTGAAGTAACATTAGTTGCATGTGCAACGACCAAATCTTTTTGATCCGCAGGAGTGCCATCAACAGTGAAAGATATTGTAGGGTAGCCAGCGTCAGGAAGAGAATAGGACGTAGGATCTGTCGTTGGGTATGCAAAGAATTGTACTTTTTTTCCTGAACTTATTGATGGCCAATAATACGTTCCTTTATCGGTAGTAGTCCAAGGTGCAGCAGCATTATCTTTCGTATATGAGATTCCATCCATGTATGCAGCTCCTAAAGCATCTGTTCCTTTATAGTCACCATCTGTAATATAAGAACTTACAGTGAACCCTAAAAAGTTATTACTATTTGTATCTGTAGCTCTTGTAGCTTTCCTTACTACTGAAGTAAAATCAATCTTTGTTTGTTGATTCGGCGCCTCAAATTCCTCATTTTGTGAGCAACTCATAATTGCTAAAGCAGCTGTTACTGCCAATAAAATTTTCTTCATAACTGTATTTTTTAAAAGTTTATAATATTGTTCTATTTTGTTTATAACATCTATTTTAAATCACAGGTAATTCAACATTATCTTCCGGTCCCCACCCATCAACATTGCCATCCATTCCTCCACCCCCATCAGGATTCGGCGGTAACTCTGGCTTATCAACCTCAATCTTATCATCAGGTGGTAACTCAATCTCCGGTGGAGGTTCCTGTTTTCCATCATCTCCAATTCCAGCATCTTCAAGTGTCTCTATTATTTCAGTAACATCAATTGCTGCTTCTTGCACCGTATTATCCGTTTTGATAAATCTCAAGATCAACTTTATATCGCCTACACCACGGGAAATTGCGCTCCTTGATTCTGATATTCGTGTCGGGACTGACATTTCCTTTGCCTGCTTGAAAGCTGTGAAATACGCCACTACCTTATTACCATCTTTCTTTACCTCAAAATAGATAGGCTGCGAGGAAGATGCTCCATAACCTTTACCAATGTGGTAACAATCAGATAGTCCGTTAATACACCCTACGATTGCTGTTACGTACTCCAAACCTTTGACCTCTACCGCAAAAGAATACTTCTTCACTACCGATTCCAGTTTCCAATCCAAAGAAAGCACCTCTTCACTCTTATCTATTTTCAGTTCATCAATATTCAGCACATACAGTGAGTCCGGTGACCAAACCATCTTTTCCGTTCCTGTAATCCCTAAACCATTGCAGTTTCCTGTATAAGCTTCTATCGTTTCATAGGACTCTTCTCCTCGGATACGTATGGACTCCGTATTATAGTTGTAAGCTACAACCGAATATCGTCCCGGAGGAACTTTCATTTCTCCACCTCGTACCGAAAGGTACCTGTCCACTTTTTTACCCTCACCATCTTTCGGATAAAATATAACCCGGATACCTTCTGGTAATTTATCTGTTACTCCATCCCAGTTTAATGAAATTTCTACCCCACTTACAGGATAATCATCCAATATATCGCGACGGCTACACCCGTTTAGCACCAGCAGCGAGGACAGAAGCACAAGAAGCATGAATCTTGCATTTCGCATAACGCCCTCCTATCTCTTTGTTGTTATCAACCATACCAAAGAAACTTTTGCTTTGGTAGGACCAATAAAGTTATAACGCCCACTATTTGTCCATACAATATCCCCCTCATAAGGAGTATATTTCTTATATTCTGTTGTCAAATACCCTATGCCAAGACTGAATTCAAGGGAGAAGTGCCGCACTAATTGCTTTGCATATCCATAAGTCACTCCAGCAGCTCCATAGTACTTACCCTGATAACCATCTCCACGTAACTGGAAATCGTATATCCCACCTTCAGCATAAAGTCCAATAAAATGTCCGGTCAATCGGTCGCGCTTCTGCCGGTTTCCCAGCCAAAAACGTCCTTCCATGCCTCCAAAAAGGAGCTGATAGCAAAAATCGTGTTTACTATTCAACCACCACGGACATTTATATTCAGTATTCAAAGACCACCTCTTACCTATCGGAATTTCTATTTCTATATTCGGTGCCAATGCCAAATCATATAATAGATTGTTCTTTACTGCAAGCACTGTTTTGCTTTTCACCGGCTCTTCTGCCTCCGACATATCGACCTCACAGGTCTGTTTTTCTTCACTTTCTCCCACAGGCTTATCAGGTTGATTCTTCGGAAGCGCCTCTTCCTGATTCGAAACAAACAACCCGGAGACAGAAGATACCGGTTCAAAAGCCTCTCTATCTATTATCGTAGTTTCCCCGACAATCGTTATAACAGACCGCCTCAATTCCGGAAATACATTACGAACCATATATCGGTAGGCGGCTCCCCGATTTAGCTTACGCAACAGTTGCTTTCTTTTGGCGATATCATCCTTATGATAGTCAATCAACATCAGCACTTCTTCCCGGTCGGGTAAGTTGGTGTCAGATGCCACCAACCTACGAAACTCCAACCAATCCTCTCCCTTTGAACAGAAATGAATCTTATCAACATTATTAACTAATTCATATCGCCTCAAGAATTCCTTTATCGAGTTATTTCTCTTAGTAACCAAACTTTTATTATAAGACTCGTCACCATCAGGAGAAACAAAACTCACTACATTGATCGCTGTTATATATTTCGTATCCGAATTTCCGGACAACAAGGAATCCAATGTTATAATTGCCTCTTTATTAACCATATAACAAGGATTCACATTCGTTTCATTCGCATCGAAATATATCACCACCCGTCGGATTGTATCATTTGCAACAGTAAAAAATGGCACCGAAGCATACCCACTTTCTGAAAGGCTTAATAAAACCATAAGAATAGCCAATATATAGATGCCATGTTTCATTGTCGTTCGTTTCTGTTGACAAATATAGAAGTTAGAAAACAAATCAAATCATACTTTCAGAAGAAAACACAGACCCTGAAAGGTTCTGTGAAACGATTGAAACGATTTTGCAAGTTTGAGGAGTATAAAAGGCAGAAAATCATATAAAAAGAATGCACAGATTACCAATCTATCGATCGATTCTCTGTGCATTCACTAATTAAAAGCTTGCTTTCATGCAAAGCCCAGTCCAATTATGCAGCCGGGTCCGGTGCTTCCCCGTTGCCATCATCGCCCGAATCAGGGTTACCCCCATTATTCCCCCCATTACTACTTCCGTCTGTATAATCCGTTTCAATTTCCGCACGGCGGGTAATACTCATATCTTCCAGCGTATTTTTGAAGATTTTTCCCGGATAGAATAAGATCTTTCTCTGAACGATCGACTTGGATGAGACCTCCTTTTCGTCATCCGTACTCTTAGCACGGATAGTAGGAGTGAAGATACCAAACTCACCCATCTGCACGCTCTTTCCATCATCAATATCCTCCGCCATCTTATCCACCAGACCACTGACGACCAAATCTACCACCTTACGATGGACACCACAAAGCTCACTTACTTTCCGACACATCTTTGCAAAATTCACCTTACCGGAACGAACCGATTTTGCCACATACTTTTCGTTTTTGTCCTTGTCAAAACCGAACACTCTTTTTGTTACTACGTACTCTAAACCCATAATTGTTAAAGTTTAATTGGTTAAAAAAATAAAGGTTATCTGTTTGTCATTCTCTTTGTTTGAATGACTCTGCAAAGGTATATCAACCGTAAAACGTCCGGTCCCCTTTTGTCTCCTTTATGTCTCCTTTCATCGTTTCGAATCAATTATTATCGGAAGAGAATATTGCTAGTTATCAACAGGATATATCAAAGAATTATTTTTTTCATAAAATGCGTATTTTCCATGTTCAACACTCTAACTTATCAATGGATAGCCATTGAAATTCTAACAGCTAAAAGCCTTCCTGTAACTTTTACATTGAATGTCTACAAACAAAGAAGGCTGCAACCTCATCACAGATTGCAGCCTGACCTTTTTATAAAGTAACCTATAGTCTAACTCTCATAGAAATCTCACGCAAAGATATCGCTCCGCAGAATATAACCGATAACATCTCCCTTACGTACGGTAGCGCCTTGTTGTGCACATATTTCCACCACACGTCCGGTAAATCCGGTCAGAATCTTTTCATACTCTCCCCATGGAGTAGAAAGGTAGCAAAAGACTTCGTCATGCTGATATTTACGTCCGATGAATGGCGCAATGGATGGTCCCTCTACGGAAACTTCCCAAAGTACCTGCCCGTTGTCGGGAGCAATAACCGGATCTGCCTTGGCACGTTTCAATTTCTTTATATCTTCCTCGGAATAACCACTCTTTGCCATGGATGCATCCTTAGCATGTTGTAATTCATCCTCAAAACGTTTCTTGGCAACACCGGATTTATAATCGCGATACTGACGATCGTGCATAGCCAGTTCAAAAAGTTCTTCGTCATCCTCTCCATACTCCCAGCCATTCTCATCCATTTCCTTGCGATAATCATCCAAAGCATCCGGATAATTCAACTGCGGATCAGTATCGACAAACTCATATCCTTTAGACTTCGCTAATTCTATAATCTCCGGAGCAAGCGTACCCGGCAGCCGTCCACTCTTACCCAGAATCATATCCCAGGTATGGTTGTCTATCATTGTCCAGCGCTCTTCCCCTTTTACCAATTGCATAAGATTCATCAATGCAACATTCTTCACATACTGACTGAAAGGAGTCACCAAAGGAGGATAACCCAACTTAGGCCACACATATTCCACTTCGTCGAAAAGCATTACCAGCAAATCGTCAAGACTAAGTTCAGGTTCGTTCTTACTCCGTAATATCATATTGATACCGGAATGTACCCCTTTCAAATCTGCCATCATAGAACCCATCATGCCACCAGGCAAACCACATTTCAATAAAAGCGAAGACATATATTTGTTGGTAGGATCCATGAAGTAACCCAGAAAGTCATCTATGAATTCCTGCGTCATCGCACGGGCCTTCATATATGCTTTCATATTGATATCAGGAACCTGAAAACCTAAATCTTTCAACATTGCCTGTACCGAGATCACGTCCGGATGCACTTTACCCCAAGACATGGGCTCCATAGCCACATCAATAATATCCGCACCATTCTCGCAAACCTCGAGGATAGATGCCATAGACAATCCCGGTCCGCTATGACCATGATATTGTATCAATACATCCGGATGTTTTTCCTTGATAGTCCTGACCAATTGCCCCAACATACCCGGGCGACCGATACCTGCCATATCTTTCAAACATATTTCAGGTGCACCGGCCTCAATCAGTTGATCGGCAATTCGGGCATAATACTCAACGGTATGCACCGGAGAATATGTGATGCAAAGAGTCGCCTGCGGAATCATACCCGCTTCCAGAGCATATTTAATGGAGGGAATTATGTTTCTCGTCTCATTCAGTCCACAGAAGATACGGGTGATATCCACCCCTTGTGCATGCTTGACTTTATACATCAATTTACGCACATCTGCCGGAACCGGATACATACGCAATGCATTCAAACCACGATCGAGCATATGCGTTTGAATGCCCGCTTCTCTAAAAGGTGCGGTAAAAGCACGGACGGCTTTATTAGGATTTTCGCCGTACAATAGATTCACTTGCTCAAAAGCACCTCCATTCGTTTCAACTCTTGTAAAACAGCCCATCTCAACAATCAATGGAGCTATACGCACAAGCTGGTCAACCCGAGGTTGATACTTACCGGAAGATTGCCACATATCCCGATAAACAAGACTGAATTTGATTTCCTTTTTCATCATAGCCAATAATAAGTGATTTTTTCTTTGGTTAACTTCACATATACAAATATAAAGGTTTGTTTTGACATATAGTCAAAAATAATCTTTAAAAAATGGGTAAATAGAGATGTTTTACATCATAATGAAAGCAAACTATTTCCGCATACGTCTTAACAGTATAAATAACAAATCAAATTGTCTAATGTTCAGAGATATCCCCTTAAGAATCCAAAGGCTTCACGAAGTTTATTCATACTAAGGTTTGCACGAATGCAAATCGCTTTTCAAAGTCATCATTCGGTATAAAAAGGATAAGATAACCATCAGGCATAATCCATCTATCACGGAGTTTATCATATTCAAAATTACTATTGCAATAATTAATATAAAATGTTATATTAGTGGAGTCATTAAGATAAAGAATAGATTTATTACAGATATCATTTTCAAAAACACAAACTAAGACAGCATTGTCCACTACAACCTCAATGCCTTTACTTGCTTCCTCTTTAAACAAGTATTCATATATACACATCTCTTTTTTAAAAAACAATCTTTGAATGCGGCTACTTGTATTAGTGAGCACGCTTCTTCCCACATACAGCAAATTTTCAAAGTGTGAATGCAATTTAAGAGTATCCATTTCATCATTTTTTTATTGTTATTACTTTGCTAAATATTTTATGACTGATCTCTCTCATTTAAGATTCTTGATTTGCCAGACATAATTTATTCTCCAAAGTAACATATTCACATTCATATACTCACAATCATATATGATTGTATGATAAGTTTCAATTAAAATAAAGAATTACAAGAAGAAACATCTACCCATTCAAGGTTACACAAATAAAGATGAAATGAGACTGTCTTTAATAATGTAGTGATTATTAACCAAACACACAAAGATTTCGTATATTTCTCATTTCAGTACACCGAAAAAAGTTTATCTTTTCTGTATAAACGACTTTTGAGTTTCTAATAAATTCTCAAGGAGTTTATTAGAAACGGTATCCAAGTTTATTAAAAACCCGAATGTAGCTTTCAGAAGGGGATACATTGAATTTATGCAACAGAAAAGGCTGCAAATCCTATAAAAGGTTGCAGCCTCAAGCTTTTTATCGGGTCGTCTATACCCTAATCCTCATAAGGATCTCCTAGATGTTTTGTTATAATCTTATACTGTTTCATCGTCAGATAACGATGATTATACGGCATATAACCGGTCGGTACAAGTTCTTTGGTCAACGGGTTACAGTCTTTAATCCATCGGCTTAGACAACGCACTGCATTTTTACTGGTCGTACATCCGGGGAAGTACAATGCAGCTAATACAGCAAAAGATAAGATTCGTCTCATTTCGTTTTTAAAGTTTTAATTTGTCGTTTCATTGTTTCTTTCGTTATACAAATATACAACATCAAAAAGCGTTTGTCAAGTCTTTTGGGTTTTTGCCGTTAATATAAAGGATCATTTATCCATACAAAGCTGATTTTCAATTAATTAAGCCGTCATTTTATTTTTTCAATATTTGACATTAAAATTATTGCAAAGCACTTAAAATAAAGCAATATCTTTCCTTTAAAAGGAACACCCCATTGGTTTTAAAGGAACGATGCCTTGGTTTTAAACCAACGGGGCGTTCCTTTTAAACCAAGAAAACACTTATATTCAGACCTTATTTTCTAATTTTCCTAGAAGCTGCAATAGTATTCAGGAAGACTTACTTTCCTCCCCATTACTTACCCCAAAAGCATTCTACTTTAGCCATTAAGAGTGCATCGTGTACGATAACAGTGAAAATCAGTGAAAGAATTTAAAAGAGAAACAAATACAACAGAATTATTTGGAGGTTAGTTTGCAAAGACATACATTTGTCATGTGATTTTTTTCATAGTATTAGATTTAAGGTTAACAAAGGTTGGAGCAAGGCGTTGCTCCTTTTTTTATATCCATATATGAGGTTAGCTTATACGAGTTAATTCAATAACTGATACATTCCTCCTGCCAATACACGAACTACCCCTTTCATTTCCAGTTCAAAAAGAATTGCATTTATCTTATGTACGGAAATATCTGCTTCTACTACCAGAGAATTAATCTGTAAATTCCCCTGTTTCTCCAGGATAGAGACAATCTTCTGTTCTTCTTCGGACAAGTCGAGAAAAAGACTACGTTGCACATTTACTTTCTCGGAAGAAGTTGCCGGTATATTCCATCCCATTGCCTGTACAAGATCTTCAGCCGATAATAGTAAGGAAGCCGTATTATCTCTAATCAACCGATTACACCCCTTTGAATATTCATCATTTATCCGGCCAGGAAAAGCAAAACAATCGCGATGATAGCTTTCAGCAAGTTCAGCAGTGATTAATGAGCCTCCTTTTTCTGCCGATTCAATGACAACCGTAGCATCACACATACCTGCGACAATGCGGTTACGACTGACGAAATTATGTTTGTCGGGATTCGTACCGGACAGAAATTCGGTCAATAGTCCTCCTTTTTCGAGCATATCAATGGCTGTTTTTCGATGGACATAAGGATAAATGCGATCCAGACCGTGAGCAAGAACACCTACCGTAGGCAGGTCATTGACCAGCGCTTCACGATGTGCATGGATATCGATTCCATAAGCAAGTCCGCTGACCACCAACACATCAGGACAAAGTGTTTTCAGATCGCGCAAGAAAGAGGCGCAAATCCGGGTACCATAATCAGTGGCATTACGGGTGCCTACCATATTTATGATATGCAGGGAATTCAAATCGGTATTTCCTTTAAAGAAAAGGACGATAGGAGCATCTTCACATTCCCGCAAACGGGAAGGGTAAGCCTCATCATGGAAAGTCAGGCAGGAGATCCGGTTCTTCCGGATAAATTCATATTCCTGTTCAGCACGAATCACAGCTTGCGGACAATCCAATGCGTCTACCACCCGTTGACTCACTTCAGGAATACGTTCCGGTATTTCTTTACGCAGACGGAAGACATCAACAGCATTATTCATTCCGTCTATCAGATGTTTCGCCCCTATGTGCCCGATACCGGGCACCATTGTCAGGGCGATACTATAAATCTGTTCTTCCTCGGAACTGCTCATTTCAGGTAAGGGGCAAAGACGCTATCGAATAATTCGCTGTCACTCAAACGTCCGTTTACCACACATACCGTTTCAACAGTGGATTTCACTACAACTTTATGATCACTCTTACGGAAAATATCCTGATAGAATACATATTTGATACCTTCCTTCTTCATATAGAGTTTAGAGACAAACTCGTCTCCGCTTCTCAACGGCGTTTTGAATGCCATATTAATGCGTGCCACTACCGGATCGACTCCCTGTTCGTGAAGTGCAGCAAAACTGATGCCTACCGACGTCAGAAACTCATGGCGGGTATGTTCCAGATAATGCTGGTAGTTCGCATTATTAACAATCCCTTGAAGGTCGCACTCGTAATCACGCACCTTCATTTCCAATTCATAGATATAGTTCATTTAAATTGAGAATTAAAAGTTGAGAAATAGCAGTTAGCCTCTTTTTTGCTCAATATCGAGTCCTTTGAACTTTTTCAGTTCTTCGGTTGATACCAGTTTATACAGCTTGTCACTGGGGCGTATCTTATCCGATTTCATGGAGAAGTGCTGGCCTTTCTTCACAGTCTGTACGGATTCCAAGTCAACGCGGGCTTCTTCCAAAGTCATGAATAGAGCACCTGTGGTCGGTCCGGTAATGAGAAGTTTATCGCCTACGCTGACTTCCGCAGCCTCTACCAGGAATTCGGAAACTCCGATGTTAGAGAAGTATTTGATACCTTTACCCACATATATTTTACGTTCCGTAGCTGCCGAGCCATAGTTTCTGGTCCATTCGCCTAAACGTTGTCCCAAGTAATAGCCATCCCAAAAGCCGCGGTTGAATACAGTTTTCAGACGTTCGTCCCAAGCTGTAATCTTTTCGTCGGTAAATGTACCTTCCAGATAAGCCTTGATAGCCTCTTTGTAACATTCTACCACTGTACGCACATATTCAGGTCCCCGGGCACGGCCTTCAATTTTGAATACACGCACACCGGCATCCAACATCTTATTCATAAAGTGGATGGTCTTCAAATCTTTCGGTGACATGATATATTCGTTATCAATATCCAGTTCCACATCCGTCTCTTTGTCACGGACAGTATAGGAACGGCGGCATACCTGCATACAAGCGCCACGGTTGGCAGAATGATTCATCTCATGTAAAGAGAGGTAACATTTACCCGATACAGCCATACAAAGCGCACCGTGACAGAACATTTCAATGCGAATCTGTTCACCGCTCGGACCACAAATATGTTCTTCCTGAATCTGGCGATAAATTTCGGCTACCTGCTCCAGATTCAACTCACGGGCCAATACTACCACATCTGCAAATTGTGCATAGAATTTCAAAGCCTCTGCATTGGAGATGTTCAGTTGAGTGGAAAGGTGTACCTCCTGCCCTATCTGACGGGCATAATTCATCACCGCCACATCGGCTGCAATCACAGCAGAAATTCCCGCTTCCTTGGCTGCATCGACAATGGTATGCATCAAAGGAATATCTTTATCATAGATAATCGTGTTGACCGTCAGATAACTTTTCATTCCGTGTTCATCACACGTATGGGCGATCTCCCGCAAATCATCAATCGTAAACGTATTGGCCGAACGGGCACGCATGTTCAGGTTTTCTATACCGAAATAGATAGAATCGGCACCTGCCTGAATAGCCGCAGCAAGAGATTCGCGCGAACCGACAGGAGCCATTATTTCAAAATCTTTCAAACTAAGACTCATAGAATATATACTTATTTGTATCAGTTAAGCAAATGAATGCGTACAAAGGTAGGCTTTTTTCCGTATTTTTGCAGCGAAAACAAGAAGTTACTTCAATCATAAACAGTAAATATCAGATTCATATATGAAGATAGGCCAAATAGATCTGGGTAAATATCCCATCTTACTTGCTCCCATGGAGGATGTCACTGATCCGGTTTTCCGCCTGATGTGCAAGAGGTTCGGAGCAGATATGGTATACACCGAATTTGTGTCGAGCGATGCACTGATTCGTGCTGTCAGCAAGACTGCGCAGAAACTAAGTATCAGTGATGCCGAACGTCCGGTTGCCATCCAGATATACGGGAAAGATACGGAAACGATGGTGGAAGCTGCCAAGATTGTGGAACAGGCACAACCTGATATTCTGGATATCAATTTCGGATGCCCGGTAAAAAGAGTAGCCGGAAAAGGAGCAGGAGCGGGTATGTTGCAGAATATCCCTAAGATGCTGGAGATCACCCGTGCGGTAGTAGATGCGGTGAAAATCCCCGTAACGGTCAAGACCCGCCTGGGATGGGATGCTAACAACAAAGTAATTGTAGAGCTAGCAGAACAGCTACAGGATTGTGGCATTGCTGCACTGACTATACATGGCCGCACCCGTGCACAAATGTACACCGGAGAAGCAGACTGGACATTAATAGGCGAAGTGAAGAATAATCCACGGATGCATATTCCTATCATCGGTAATGGTGACGTGACGACGCCCGAACGCTGCAAAGAGTGTTTTGACCGTTATGGAGTAGATGCTGTCATGATTGGTCGTGCCAGCTTTGGTCGTCCATGGATATTCAAAGAGGTGAAACACTATCTGGAGACTGGTGAAGAATTACCACCGCTAAGTTTCGACTGGTGCATGGAAGTGCTTCGCCAGGAAGTGGTCGACAGTGTAAATCTACTTGATGAGCGCAGAGGTATTCTGCACGTACGCCGTCATTTGGCTGCCAGTCCATTATTCAAAGGAATACCTAATTTCCGTAATACACGTATTGCCATGTTACGGGCAGAAACAAAGGAAGAACTTTTCCGCATATTTGAAGAAATCACTTCCCAACGTAAAGAGAATCCGGAAATTTAATCCACCATAGATCATAATCTTCATCCGCAAACTCTGACTCCTGCGGATGGAGATTACCTGTTTCAAAATACAGAAGTATATTCCAATTTTCTACTTAAACATCGGTTGTGCAAACCACTTCTTAAACATCCAGGTCACAACTACATACAATAGGAATGCAGAGAAAAATCCTACAATGGCATCAATCACATAATGCGCCTGAATATATACGGTAGCCCCGCAAAGCAACATATAGAAAGGTATCAGACAAGCAAACAATTTCTTACTGCCACGCCATGCCATAATCATCAAAATAGTAGAAATACCGACGTGCGAACTGGGGAATGCTGCCGTAGGACGTTCGCCTACCTGCTGCGAACCTTCCACTAAGCTATAAAAGAATCCATGCTGATAACCCGGTCCGGGAAGTAATTCCTGATTATGATTGAAATAGTCACCGATAGCAGGAAAAAAACCTTTAGATACATTATCAATCCCGATAGCAGGGAAATAGAATTGAGGTCCCGCGACAGGAACGAATATATAAATCAGATAATAGATAAAGAAGGAAGTGACGAGAACAAAAGACATCTTTTCGAACCACTCAAACTTATAAATGAAATAAAACAACGCCACAATCAGCATCATAGGATAATAAAAGAAATATCCCATATTAAATGCCTCGCTGACAATAAGATGCGGAAACGTATGGCAAAACCAGATAGCAGGCTGACCATTGAAAATAAACTCCTCGGCAGTTGCAAATACATGGTCTAAATTCGGAAAGAAGCGATTGAACTCGAAAGTATCCGGATACCAGTAAGACAATAGACTCATCTGGATAACAATGCGCACAAACGCTGAAAACTTACAGGGAGCAAGACGATAAAGATACATCAACAAAAAAGTCATCGCCGCGATCATAGCCCTATCCAGCAACATGTGCCATGGATGATCCATTCGCTGAAACAGGAACAGAATCAATATGGAAGTCAACAGATTATAAATCAGTGTAATCTTTTCCACAGCAAACAACCCTTTCCGGGTTTCTACGCGCTTAAATAAGTCTAAAGCCATCCTTCATTTTTATACCAGGCAATGGTTTCACGAACTCCCTTTTCCAAATCATATTCGGGTACATACCCAAGTTCTTTCATCACCGGGGATATGTCGCATTGCCAGTTGCGTTGTTTCATTATCTTATATTTATCCGAATTCAGGGTACTGCTCCTCCCGGAACGTGTAGCAATGAATTCAGCGAACAAAGATATAACTTTTAGCACAATTAATGGACATTTCAAGTGAAGAACAAACGGATTACCCAATTCTTTTTGTATCAGATCCGAAAAGACACGACTTTTATAGATTTTCCCATCTGTCAAGAAATACGCCTTTTGAACCACTTTTTTCTCCATTCCTAAAAAAATCGCCTGCACAATGTCCTTCACATAAACAAAAGTCAAGTCCTGGCGTCGAAAACCTACCGAAAAGTCAACATGCTTCTGAATGGACTTGGCCATCAGGAAATAGTCTGACTCACGGGGACCATAAACTCCCGTAGGACGATAAATGACATAAGGAAAACCGGGAATACTCTGAATATATAATTCCGCTTTCAATTTACTTAATCCATAAGCCGTATTAGGCATCGGAGCATCCTCTCCGCTTATCGGAGTATAATCCTTCTCGCGTACAGGTCCGAATACGCTCAACGTACTAATATATATAAACTGCTTCGGAACCATATTCAATTCTTTCAGCGTGTCTATAAAATATTTAGTCTGAAGATAATTCACATAATCAAAGGTCTTCTTATCAGAACACTTTGTCACACCGGCACAATGAATGATATAATCAAATTTGCTGTAAGTACCTTTATGCCCGGAGAGTTGGGCACGAAGCTCATTAGGATGTGCAAAATCCAATTCCAGAAAGTGAATTTTCCGGTTCTTTAAATACCTCTTGCTACTCGTGGGACGAATTCCGGCCCACACACCAAACTTTCGTTTCAACGCTTCCTCCACGATGAAACTTCCTATAAAACCACTTGCACCTGTAATTAAAACACTCTCCATTATTACTTCCCAAGTTCTACATGAATATTCATTCAAAAAATATGATGCCACAAAGATACGATAAATATAAAATAAAAGCCATTTTGCTTTTCTCAATTATTATTTGTTTATTTGCAACGCGATTTATTTACTATTCAACACTTTTAAAGCACGTGGAAGATAAGGCCGATTTTGATTTTCTTTTTAAAGAGTACTATCCTCAACTTTATTATTACGCATTTCATTTGATTAATAATATGGAGGCTAGTAAGGATATTGTCAGCGACGCCTTCGAATTTATTTGGGCCAATTATGCTAAAATAGATAAAGCCACAGCTAAATCTTATCTATATGTCTATGTCCGCAACAAAAGTATTGACTTTCTGCGACATCAGAGCACACATGAACAGTACGTACAAATCTATTCCGAACTGACCAAAAGTTATGTTGAGACGGAGTATCAGGAGCAGGACGAAAGAATGATGCATATCAGCAAGGCTATGGAAAAACTGACTCCACATACCAAACATATTCTTGAAGAATGCTATATTCAACGTAAGAAATATCAGGAAGTGGCAGAGGAGTTAAATATTAGTGTCAGTGCAGTCAGGAAGCATATTGTGAAAGCATTACAGGTGATACGTGAAGAATGTGCAAAAAAATCATAAAGCAGGTGTCTTTATTTTATGATTAAACGTAATATAAATAAGTATGATACAGTCAAACAGTGATGAATAAAGATATTGACAATATAGATAATACAGATAAATCTGTAGAGAAGGCCCTCGACATTATGGAGAGCTCTTCAGAAATAAACGTCGAACAACTGCAGGAAATGCTTAAAGATGAAGAAACCCTGCAGGCTTGTCGCGACATCATGGATAGTAGCCTCTTCCTACAACAAAAAAGCGGAATGGAACTACCCAATATAGAGATGGAGCTAGAACGATTCAAGAAAAAACAATACACGACAAGAATGCGTTCCAACTTCTGGAAAGTAAGTATGGGAATAGCCGCCATGATTGCCGTTCTATTTGGAACTTACTATCTTATCAATACCCTGACGACCCCTACTCTTGAACCAATCACTGTATTTACTGCTGATGCTGCCCCTCAACATATCACTCTGCAAAAAGATAACGGAGAAAAGATTGTATTAGACGAACCACAATCAAGCAACCAAACCTTGCCACAGAAAGTGATCTCAAAGTCCGAGAAAAAAGAACTGGATTACAGGCAAGTCATTTCAACGACCACTCAAACACATGTACTCACTGTTCCACGCGGTGAAAGTTTCAAGGTAGTGTTATGTGACGGCACGGAGGTCTGGCTCAATGCTAATAGTAACTTTGTCTATCCAACGGCTTTTATTGGCGACGAACGTATCGTCACTTTAGAAGGTGAGGCTTATTTTAAAGTGACCAAAGATCCGGAGCGACCTTTCATCGTAAAAACCAAAACTGTGCAAACCCGTGTTCTCGGTACTGAATTTAACATACGCAGCTATACTCCAGAAGATACTCATGTAGTGCTTATTAATGGAAAAGTAGAAGTCAGCAACACCAAAGGAGGATCATATACCAGACTCTATCCGGGAGAAGATGCACATCTGCAATCTGATGGCAACTTTATTCTGGCAGAAGTAGATCTAGACTCTTATGTTTATTGGAAAGACGGCTATTTCTACTTTGACAATGTCACATTGAAAGATATTATGCAAAATTTGGGACGTTGGTACAATGTAAACATAGAGTTCAGAAACAAAGAAGCAATGGAATATAAAATGCACTTTATATCCGATCGTACCAAAGACCTGGAACATACAATCTCATTGCTTAATAGAATGAAAAAAGTAACAGTCACCTTGCAAGGCAATACGCTTACCGTAGACTAATTTTTTATTGCATAAGTATAACAAATCTATGCAAAAGACAACAAAATATCACTTTTATTAAAAAATAAATCGCAAAAGGGGTATCCATTTTTTCTTCTCATACGCACTAGTTATATAAACATGTTCAAATAGTGTTATTAAAGACAAACGTATGAGAAATAATTGGAACCTACTTATTGTGTGTTTTCTATGCGTATTATGTTTCCGACCCTACCAAGTAAATGCTCAGGTACAATCGCAAAAGAAAATCACGATTGAAATTAGCAACGAACGGTTGCCGTCCGTACTAAAACGTTTAGAAAAACTATCCGGATACAAGATCCTGTTTACGTATGACGATGTCAAGAAATTCACCGTCTCCGGCTCTGTCAAGGATAAGAGTATAGAGCAGACTCTCGATATAATCTTAGCCAATAAGCCACTGGAATATCATATTGAAGACCAATTTATCACAATTACTACCAAAGGTCCTTCCAAACAGGCGAAAGTATTCAATGTGAGAGGAGTGGTTATTTCCGGTGATGACGGACAGCCGCTCATTGGTGCAACCGTTGTCATCAAAGGAAGTAAGTCCGGTGTATTAACAGATATAAATGGAAAATTTTCGATAGAAAATGTATCCAATAAATCCCTGTTACAATTTTCCTATATAGGAATGAAACCGCAAGACCTAACTCCTGCTCCAAATATGAATGTTACACTAATGCCTGATGTACAAACATTATCTGAAGTAGTAGTAACAGGTATGCAGAAAATGGATAAACGTCTGTTTACAGGAGCAACCAAACAATTGTCCGCAGATGAGGTCAAACTAGATGGTTTGCCTGATATCAGCCGAGGACTTGAAGGACGTGCCGCAGGCGTATCTGTACAAAATGTTTCCGGTACATTTGGTACCGCCCCAAAAATCCGGGTACGTGGTGCTACATCTATTTTCGGTAGCTCAAAGCCACTATGGGTGGTAGATGGAGTCATCATGGAAGATGCTATTGACGTAGGTCCGGATGACCTATCCTCAGGAGATGCCGAAACATTGATCAGTTCAGCTATTGCCGGATTGAATTCAGATGATATCGAAAGCTTTCAAATATTGAAAGACGGATCAGCAACCTCTATCTATGGTGCGCGAGCCATGGCAGGGGTTATTGTAGTAACCACCAAAAAGGGAAAAGCCGGCGTCAGCAAAATCAGCTATACCGGTGAATTTACAACTCGTATGATTCCCAGTTATAAAGAATTCAATATCATGAATTCACAGGAACAAATGGGAATCTATAAAGAGATGGAACAAAAAGGATGGCTCAACAATAGCGATACTTACCGTGCAAAAGATAGCGGAGTGTATGGACGTATGTATCAGTTAATCAATCAATACAATCCGGTTACAGGACAATTCGGACTTGCCAACACTCCGGAAGCACGTAATGCTTACCTGCGTGAAGCGGAAATGAGAAATACCGATTGGTTTAATACTTTATTTTCTAACAATATCACACAAAATCATTCTGTCAGCATCACTTCCGGAACAGAAAAGTCTTCATTCTATGCTTCATTAAGTGCTATGTCCGACCCGGGCTGGTACAAGCAAAGTGAAGTAAAACGCTATACAGCTAATTTAAATACAACATATAATATATATAAGAATTTATCTATAAATTTAATATCCAGTGCTTCCTACCGTAAGCAGAAAGCGCCCGGAACACTAAGCTCTGAAGTGAATGCAGCTAGTGGAGAAGTCACCCGTCAATTTGACATCAATCCATATTCGTACGCACTAAACACATCACGCGCATTGGATCCGGCAGTTAACTATACAGCTAACTACGCACCATTCAATATCCTTCATGAATTGGATAACAATTATATGGACTTAAATGTAGTTGACGTTAAATTCCAAGGAGAAGTAAAATGGAAAGCACTTCCTGAATTAGAGCTTAGCGCATTAGGAGCAGTCAGATATCAAGCTTCTTCACAAGAACATAATATTAAAGACCACTCGAATCAGGCAACAGCATATCGCACAGGAATGGATGACGCCACTATTCGTGATAACAATAATTTACTCTACACCAACCCCGACAATCCTTATGCTTTACCCATCAGCATACTGCCGGAAGGCGGTATTTACCAGCGTAAGGACTATCGCATGCTGGGAGTAGACTTTCGTGCCACAGCATCCTGGAATCATTTATTTGCAGAAAAGCATATAACCAATCTTTTCGCTGGTATGGAGGTGAATGATTTAAAACGCATGCAGAATTATTTTCAAGGATGGGGAATGCAATATACAATGGGCGAAATTCCATCGTACGTATATGAATTTTTCAAGAAAGGTATTGAGTCCGGTGAAAATTATTATGGATTAAACCATACCACAACAAGGAGTGTAGCAGGTTTTGCCAATGCAACCTATTCGTATGATGGCCGTTATACAGTAAACGGAACATTCCGCTATGAAGGCACCAACCGCATGGGAAAAAGCCGCTCTTCCCGCTGGTTACCTACATGGAATATTTCAGGAGCATGGAATGTACATGAAGAAAATTTCTTCGAAACACTCAAGTCTGTGCTGTCACATTTGACATTCAAAGCATCTTACTCTTTAACAGCCGACAGAGGTCCGGAATATGTAACAAATTCACATGCCATAATCACCAGCTATTCACCATTTCGCCCTTTCACCAGCGGACAGGAAACCGGACTTTATGTATCCGACCCCGAAAATAGCGAATTGACTTACGAAAAGAAGCATGAATTAAACATCGGTGCTGATATGGGATTCTTAGACAACCGGATCAATTTCTCAATCGACTGGTATAAACGCAACAACTATGACCTGATTGGTATAACTCCGACACAAGGAGTAGGTGGTTCTATTTATAAATATGCCAATATAGCCTCTATGAAGTCACATGGTATTGAATTCACCATCTCAAGCAAGAATATCCAATCGAAAGACTTCTCATGGAACACAGATTTCATCTTTTCCAAAGCAAAAAATGAAGTGACCGAGCTTAACGCCCGTTCCAGCGTGATGGATCTGGTTTCAGGCTATGGTTTTGCGCGTCAGGGCTACCCGGTACGTGGTTTGTTCTCTATCCCATTTGTCGGTCTAAATTCAAATGGTATCCCAATGTACAATATCAATGGAAAAATAACCAGTACTGATATTGATTTCCAAACACGTGACAATATAGACTATCTAAAATATGAAGGTCCCACTGATCCTACTATAACAGGTAGCTTTGGTAATATCTTCACCTATAAAGCATTCAAGCTAAATGTATTTATCACCTATTCATTTGGTAATGTAGTACGTTTAAATCCGTGCTTCAACTATCAATACAGTGACTTATCCTCTATGCCCCGTGAATTCAAAAATCGTTGGACAGTTCCGGGTGATGAGAAACATACCAATATTCCTGCCATCATTTCCAAACGTCAATATGAAGATAATAAAGATTTGATGTATGCATATAATGCATATAATTACTCTACAGAACGAATTGCCAAAGGAGACTTTATTCGTATGAAAGAAATTTCCTTGTCCTATGATTTTCCAAAATCATGGATTACATCAGCAAAGATATCCAATTTATCTTTGAAACTTCAGGCTACCAATTTATTCCTAATCTACGCAGATAAGAAGCTAAACGGACAGGACCCGGAATTCTTCAATACCGGTGGAGTTGCCTCCCCTGTACCCCGTCAGTTCACATTAACTCTTAGATTAGGATTTTAACCATTCAGATAATTATAAAAATGATGAAATATAAAAACGTATTATATACAGCAGTCATTTCAACCTTATTCCTGGGAATAACCTCCTGTAGCGATTTTTTGGATGAAATGCCGGACAACCGAACTGAACTAACTACCGAAGAGAGCATTACCAAAGTATTGGTATCTGCATACCCAATGACCACCAACTGTCACATAGGCGAATTCTACAGTGACAACATTGATGAAAATAGTAAAGCATACAGCTATCTTTTCCGGTTAAACGAACACTTGTATCGCTGGCAGCAAACCACTGAAGAGAATCAAGACTCACCTCATGCCTTATGGAATGATTGTTATAACTCGATTGCATCGGCCAACCAAGCCCTGGCAGCCATCGAGCAAATGGGAAACCCTCAATCATTGTCAGCACAAAGAGGTGAAGCTCTATTATGTCGCGCATATAATCATTTCGTACTAGCTACCACATTCTGCAAAGCATATAGTACAAATGCAGATAAAGACCTAGGTATACCTTACATAAAGGAACCGGAAACATCTGTAAATCCACAATACTCACGCGGAACTGTTGCTGAAGTCTACCAAAATATCGCAGCCGATTTAGAAGAAGGATTGCCTCTAATCGACGACAATATTTACTCACGAGTGAAATACCATTTTAATAAAAAGGCTGCCTATGCATTTGCTGCCCGCTTTTATCTATATTACACACAGCCGGATTTTTCTAACTGCCAGAAGGTTATCAATTATGCCAATATAGTACTCGGCACGAATGCTTCCCAATATTTACGTGACTGGGCTGCATTAGGAGCTTTATCTCCCAACAAGAACATACAGCCGAACGCTTATGTAGATGCAGATAATCGGGCAAATCTACTGGTAATATCAGCAGCGTCATATTGGCCATTGGTTTCCGATCCGGGTTATGCCAACTGTGAAAGATACTGCATGAATAATATTACTGCCTCGGAAAGTTGTAAATCCGAAGGTCCATGGGGAGACCAGTCAAGCTACCACCAGATCCCATTTGCGCCCGGTGGCTCTATCAAGAACGGATTCCGCCGTTTAGTCATCTATCAGCAGTTCACATCAGGCAACAGCTGGGTCGGTTATATGCTGTATCCTGCTTTCACTACCGATGAAGCATTACTTTGCCGGGCTGAAGCTTACACATTACTAAAACGCTACGACGAAGCTGCTGCCGATATAGATGCCTGGCAGAAAGCCTTTACGAAAAATACGCGGACCCTGACCAAAGAAACCATCAATGATTTTTATGCTCAACTAAAATATTACAAGCCGGAAGCTCCGACGGTAAAGAAGGAACTACATCCGGATTTTGTAATAGAAAAAGGCATGCAGGAGAATCTGATACATTGCATTCTACATGCCAGACGTCTGCTTACTCTAGAAGAAGGACTTAGATGGCAAGATATAAAACGCTATGGTATCGTAATCTACCGCCGCTACTATGAAGGTTATACCTTAGTGACTATCACCGACAAGATGGACACGAATGATCCCAGACGTGCTATTCAATTACCAGCCAGTGTCATTACAGCAGGTATGCAACCAAATCCAAGAAATGACTAACTAACTTAAGGAGGGAAAAATATGAAGAAATACATCATATATAGTTTAATCATAACATTAACCTGCGGACTGGGAGCTTGCAACAACGACGAGGACGTGGACAAAGCAAACAGCATCTTCTCTACAGAGGAAGTAGAACGTAGCCCATTCGACAACTGGATATTGGGTAATTACACCCATCCATACAACATTGCATTGAAATATCGTATGGAAGATAACGAGAGCGACATGACACATGTATTAGCTCCTGCCGACTATAAAAAATCCGTAGTACTGGCCAAAATTATCAAACATGTATGGCTGGAAGCATACGATGAAGCGACCGGTAATCCGGACTTCTTACGTCAATACATCCCCAAGACCATTCACTTTATCGGCTCTCCTGCCTATGAAGACAATGGCACCATGGTATTGGGAACGGCAGAAGGTGGTATGAAAATTACATTATACAATGTAAATGACATCAATCCTGATAAAATAGATATCAATCTGCTAAACGAATACTATTTCCAGACAATGCACCATGAGTTCGCCCACATCCTGCATCAAACCAAAAACTATGATCCGGCATTTGATCGTATCACAGAAAATGCCTATATCGGCAGCGACTGGTATATGGTGGGAGCTAACCGCAATGCATGGCAACAAGGATTTGTCACTTCCTACGCAATGAGTGAATCACGTGAAGATTTTGTTGAAAACATTGCGGTGTACGTCACAAATACAGAAGACTACTGGAATAGTATGCTACAAAATGCCGGTGAAAGCGGTCGTGCACTTATCAAACAGAAATTCGAAATAGTCTATAGTTATATGGAACAAACCTGGGGAATCAATCTGGACGAATTACGCGACATCGTTCTACGCCGCCAGGATGATATAGCAAACGGCAATGTAGACTTAAGTATTATTGAATAAACTATGAAAATTATGAAGAAATATCTATCAATATACACACTTCTGGCATTGACTTGCATTGTATTACAATCTTGTCTTTTCTCTGAAGAAGAAATATTCGACGAATCATCTGCCAACAGAGCTACAGCCGATGTAATAAAATGCCAGGAGATTCTTAAAGATGTTCCGAACGGATGGAAACTGGAATATTACATAGGAAGCAACTATTCTGCAGGTGCAGTCACTCTACTTATGAAATTTGACGGAAAACAGGTAGAAATGGCGTCGGAAGCAGGAGCAGAAGGTTACAAGCCGGGTACCATAATAACCTCCCTATATCAAGTTAAATCGGAACAAAGCACTATGCTCACTTTCGACTCATACAACCAGCTGATCCACATGTTTTCAGGTCCTTTAGGCCTGAACATGAACGTGGGAGGAGATTATGAGTTTATTATCATGAGCGCAACTCCCGACAAGGTTATTCTACAAGGAAAAAAATATAAAAATATAATGGAAATGACGCCTATGCCCAAAGACATACCATGGCGTATCCAGCTTGAAGATATCATTAACATCGAGAAAGATGCTTTTCTGAATACATATCGCATGGAGAAAGGGGACCAAGTACTGAACTACTTTATACGCGACAATGGCACAATGTCCACATTCTCCGTTTACAGTACCGATTATAGCAGTGCAGAAAGTTTACCATATATTTATACAGAAAAAGGGCTGAAGTTACAGTCTCCATATAATGTCAACGGAGTTGAAGTCCAGCACTTCAAATGGGATAAAAAGTCCAGGCTATTTGTTTGTACCGATGCAGATGCAACGGATATTGTATTAAAAGAGTATTATCCCGAAAATTATCCGCAATACGAAGACTATATCGGTACCTACACTGCAACGGTTGACGATTACGATGAAGGCCCGATTACACAATCTGTAACCATCACTCCTAAAGTCAGAGGAGAAAGTTATACACTGAAAAGTATTGGCGGATTCAACTTCACTCTTCTGTATGACAAAGCCAGTGGGAAACTGACTTTAGATTCACAAAGTATAAGTCCGGCTTCTTCATCGTCTTACTACTTTGCGTGTGCGGCAGGTGTAGAAGGATACGCTCACACAGAATTAAGTTTGCCTTCACGCTTACGCAGTGGATTAGTAAATGTTACGGTGAAAACCAATCCTTTCACTTTCTACTTCGCGGATAAAGCAAGCCAAGAAAATACGTCATTGATAATCTGGGCTTATTCATCCGATGAATATTCAACTTCGGGGCTAATGGGTTACTGGAGCTGGTATAACTCAATCTTAATGGTAAAAGAAAACGAAGGTAATTAATACAATTATGAGAAAGTTTTTTAATATATTCTTATTTGTACTTTGCACCATAGCAATAGTGGGATGCAATGATACGGAAAGCAGCGAATCCAAGTTAGAAATCAAAGCTGTAAATACTAATTTCCAGGCCCCCGGTGGAAGAGGGTATATACAACTCCAATCAACAGGGAATATCACAGCAGATGTTGATGCCGACTGGTGTGTGCTGAAAGAAGTA
Organism: Bacteroides sp. M10; assembly: GCF_014334015.1. Lineage (GTDB taxonomy): Bacteria > Bacteroidota > Bacteroidia > Bacteroidales > Bacteroidaceae > Bacteroides > Bacteroides intestinigallinarum. The sequence continues at coordinate 1,250,795 of NZ_CP060488.1, forward strand.
AACCCCAATGAAGTAGTATTCGAAGTAAAAGAAAACACCGGATACTCTGGTAGAAATGCTTTATTGACAATCAGCAACGGAGTAGAAAAAAAGGCATTCAATATCAATCAATCCGGAGCTGTTTTCATCTTCGGCAAAGATGAGTGGATGCTCCGCACCGACAATAAAGCAGCTACGCTACCTATAAAATTACAAAGTTCTTTTGATTATGTAATAGACATACCTGCAGAAGCTCAAAGCTGGTTATCATTTGAACAGAATGCGAAAGGAATAAATTTCAAAGTAAAAGAAAACACTTCCGGGAAAATGAGAGGGGCTATTGTCAACGTGACAGCTAAAGACAGATCAACTTCTTATCAGGTGATACAATATGATGTGGACGAACTTATTGGAACATGGCAAGGAATGTTTTCAGACGGACAGATGAATTACGGTTTGAAAGATGTTACGATTGAAAAACTGGGAAACGGAACATATCAGCTTTCAAACATGCTAACCGGCTTGCCCTATAAACTGAAAGCTAAAGCTGTAGATAACTGCCTGGCGCTTGAAGCCGGACAAAATCTGGGAGTCTTCGAAAACAACTCATATCTCTCATTCGAAATTCTTAGCTCTGATCTATATTATGTAAAAGACCCTTCCGTAACAATCTCATTAGGCCCTGTAATGTTAACAGACGGTACATTCGTTTTCGCTTTTTCGGGAATAAAAGAGAGTGATCCTTTTGGTTTTGTTTTCCGGGTATATGAAGATGCAGAACTGCAGAAAGTTATAGACAATCTATCCATTTTTATCAACTGTATTCTTTTTAAAGAAGACATAATTCAATAACATATGAAAAAGATACTATTAACCAGCTTTATTGTGGCATTAGGATTACTTGGTGCAAGCTGTAAAGATGATAATAATGCAGCAGGTGGAGGAGGAGAAATACTTCCGGATCAGCAGATAAGCTGTGAAATATTTATGCCGACTGATGGCGCAACCGTTATTATGTCAGACAAACTGATTATCAGAGGAGAAGGGACTACAAACTATGGTAAAATCATTTCTGCAGAACTGAAAGTCGGGGAAGAGATTATCACTGACATCACTTCAGTTCCATTCTATTATGAGTATACCTTCTCCAAAGATGCCGAACCGGGAGAGCTGAAAATTGAGTTAGCAGTTAAAGGAGATCACGAAGGTAGTGCTTTGGCAACTATTACAGTGACAACAGAACTCGGTGACAGACCTGCACCGCCTCAAATCGGAGAAGACCTCACAGATGTACGCGACGGAAATGTATACAAGACGATACAACTTGCAGAACAAATCTGGATGGCAGAAAATCTACGCTATTTGCCAGAACAGAATTTTGAAGTTTCCTCTACTAAGCCCAAGTATTATGTCATGTTCGACAGTGATATTAAAACGGAATTGGGAAAAGCCTATTTAAAAGCTTACGGAGCTTACTATAACTTACCTGCAGCACTTCAAGGTGAAACTGCATCAGAAGCAAATGAAACACGTAATATAAAAGGCGTTTGTCCCGACGGATGGCATATTCCATCACAAAAAGAATGGGAGACATTATCTAAGTATGTATTAGACTCGGGCATGGCTGCCATTATGAATGACGGACAGGTAGACGAAACAGCAATAGCGAAAGCTCTAGCCTCAACAACCATGTGGATGTTACCGGAATATACAGAAATAGAACCGCAACCAACCTGGGTCGGTGTTGAAATGGAAAAAAACAACACAACCTTATTCAATGGTTTACCCATAGGCTTTCGTGCATGTGCAGGTGATGAAGAGTGGATGCATTCCTGTTATAGTGCCGGTTGGTGGAGTTCGACAGCTGGAATACAAATGGGAGCTGAATTTGGCATTACGGTACGCCTGTGGTCTGACTTGCAAACATTTGTAACTAATGCGGAATTCAATCCAGGAGTAGGTCTTCCTGTCCGCTGTATCAGAGACTAACTACTATATTATTACTCACTAAATATAAATACATTTATGAAAAAATTTGGATTCTTTTTATTCGCAGTCTTAGGACTAATTGCTTGTGGTGATGATAACAACGATCCTGCCCCCGAGCAACATGTAACATGCTCCATATCTGCACCTGCTGAAGGAGCTACAGTAAATATTACGGAAAAAATGACAATCAAAGGAGAAGCAACCATTGATTTTGGTGAAATCTTAAATGTAAATTTAAAAGTAGGAGGTAAAACTGTTTCAGAAGTTACTACAGTGCCCTTTAGTTATGATTATACATTTGAAGCTAATCAAGCCGAAGGAACATTGAAAATTGAACTTACCGTGAAAGGTGATCAGGGAACAATGGCCACAAGTGAAGTTAATATAACTCTGACAAAGCCAGAACCAACTCCCGAACCTGGTAAAGGAGAAATGATTGACTCACGTGATAACCATGTATACAAGACCGTAGAAATCGGTGAACAAACATGGATGGCTGAAAATCTGGCTTATTTACCTAAGGTGAATAAACCAATAACTGCAGTAACTTGTGAGGGCGAAACTCTCTATTACGTTTTAAACTATGATGGTGAAGATGTAAATGCGGCTAAAAGCACAGCAGAATATAAATTATACGGAGCTTTGTATAATTGGTATGCGGCTATGAACAAAGAAAGCGCAGAAGGAAGTAACGCTGACGCAATACCTAGCGGTGTACAAGGAATCTGCCCTAACGGATGGCACTTGCCTAGCAAAGCAGAATGGAAAAAACTAGAGGATTTTGTTGCAAGTAAGCTTGATCCCGTGAAAGGAAATGTTTTCAAAGATGATTTCGGAGGTGAGAGTTTCGATGATGATTGTAAAAATGTATGGTCAGCACTAGCCGGTATACATGCCTCTAAAGGTTGGGGAAATTCTGGTAATTCAGACACTAATCCGGATCTCGCAAATGGACCTCGTAATACTTACGGTTTTAACGTACTACCTGCTGGCCAGTGCTATCAAACAGGGACCTTCGGATGGACCGATGGTACAACTAGTTTTTGGACTACTGACTTCCAAAGTCAGGGAGGTGGCAATATCATGTTCAGCAATAATAGCTACAATTTAGATTATTCCAAGTATGGTTCCACTCCTAAACGCGGCTATTCCATACGTTGCGTGAAAAACTAATATAAAAACATAGATATTTTCAAATATAAAAAATTCTCTCTTAAGTAACCATAAAGAAGGTATGTCGGGATGACACACCTTCTTTTTTAATTTATAGATAAACAATACAAAGCTATCAATTCACCACTTCACAGAAAAGCAAAACAAAAAAACAAACAATCTTAGCAACAAACTAATCAAAAATTTGTTTACTTTGTATCCCATCAATGATTGAACTACTAACAAATCCCACATAATTATGGCGAAAAAGAAAGAAAAGAAAGAGAAAAAGGCCGGCAAAAGAATGAGTAAGAAAGAGCTGGCAGCGTTGTTAATAGACTTTTTCCATGCCAAACCGAACGAGACCTTGAGTATGAAATATATTTTCTCGGAATTGCGTCTCACCACCCATCCGCAGAAAATGCTATGCGTTGATATACTACATGACCTTTTGGATGACGATTATATTTCCGAAATAGAAAAAGGGAAGTTCCGTCTCAATAACCATGGAACAGAGATGGTGGGTACTTTCCAACGGAAAAGCAATGGCAAAAACTCATTTATCCCCGAAGGAGGAGGTGAACCGATATTTGTGGCCGAACGTAACTCGGCACATGCCATGAACAATGACAAAGTAAAGATCACCTTCTATGCCAAACGCAAGAACAAAGACGCCGAGGGCGAAGTAATAGAAATACTGGAACGTGCCAACGATACTTTCGTCGGAACGCTGGAAGTAGCTAAATCCTATGCATTCCTGGTGACGGAAAACCGTACACTTGCCAATGACATCTTTATTCCGAAAGACAAGCTGAAAGGCGGAAAGACCGGCGATAAAGCCATCGTGAAAGTAACCGAATGGCCGGATAAAGCAAAGAATCCTATCGGACAAGTAATAGACATATTAGGCCAAGCCGGTGATAACACTACGGAAATGCACGCCATTCTTGCAGAATTCGGCTTGCCGTACGTATATCCAAAAGCTGTGGAAACAGCCGCAGACAAGATACCTGCCGAGATTTCAGCAGAAGAAATTGCCAAACGCGAAGATTTCCGCAAGACCACCACTTTCACCATCGACCCGAAAGACGCCAAAGACTTTGACGACGCACTTTCTATCCGCAAACAGAAAGACGGATTATGGGAAGTAGGTGTGCACATCGCCGACGTGACACATTACGTAAAAGAAGGAGGAATCATCGACAAAGAAGCAGAGAAGCGGGCAACCTCCGTTTATCTGGTAGACCGTACCATCCCGATGCTTCCCGAACGGTTGTGCAACTTCATCTGTTCACTCCGTCCGAATGAAGAAAAACTTGCCTTCTCCGTCATCTTTGATATTACTGAAAAGGGAGAAGTCAGAGACTCGCGCATCGTACACACAGTCATCAATTCCGACCGCCGTTTCACTTACGAAGAGGCGCAGCAGATTATTGAAACCAAAGAAGGAGACTACAAAGAAGAAGTACTCACACTGGATACCATTGCCAAAGCACTTCGCGAAAAACGTTTCGCGGCAGGAGCCATCAACTTCGACCGCTACGAGGTGAAATTTGAAATTGACGAGAAAGGAAAACCGATCAGCGTATATTTCAAAGAATCAAAAGATGCCAATAAACTGGTAGAAGAATTCATGTTGCTTGCCAACAGAACAGTGGCAGAATTCGTCGGTAAAGTTCCTAAAAATAAAAAGCCCAAAGTGCTTCCTTACCGTATCCACGATCTTCCCGATCCGGAGAAACTGGAGAATCTATCACAATTCATCGCCCGCTTCGGCTACAAAGTACGTACAAGCGGAACGAAGACGGATATTTCAAAATCCATCAACCACCTGCTGGACGACATACACGGAAAGAAAGAAGAGAACCTGATTGAAACCGTATCTATCCGTGCCATGCAAAAAGCCCGTTATTCGACTCACAACATCGGTCACTATGGACTGGCATTCGAATATTACACCCACTTTACTTCACCCATCCGCCGTTTCCCGGACATGATGGTACACCGTCTGGTAACGAAGTATATGGACGGAGGACGCAGTGTATCCGAAGCTAAATACGAAGACCTATGCGACCACAGTTCGAACATGGAACAAATTGCAGCCAACGCTGAACGCGCTTCCATCAAATACAAACAAGTGGAATTCATGAGCGAACGTCTGGGACAGATTTATGACGGCGTTATCTCCGGCGTCACCGAATGGGGGCTCTACGTAGAACTGAACGAGAACAAATGCGAAGGTCTGGTTCCTGTCCGTGATCTGGACGACGATTATTACGAATTCGATGAAAAGAACTATTGTCTTCGCGGACGTCGCAAAAATAAAATCTATAGTTTGGGAGATGCCATCACCGTTCGCGTAGCCCGCGCTAATCTGGAAAAGAAACAGTTGGACTTTGAATTAATAGAAAAATAAAATCAAAGACTCGGTTTCTATCCCTAATATATTAAAAAGAACTCGATGTACGAGAAAAGCAAACAGACTTCTCCCACATCGAGTTCTTTTTATTTTAATTATGCAAAAACTAACAATACAATTAAGCAAAGTGCTATCAACATATAGGATAACTTACGATAATTCTTATAAAACGGTAGTTTCTGCAGAGCAACTGTTTCTTCATCAAAATCAGCTTTCGTCCATATATAAGGCTTTACTATCTTATAATCAGGAGCAGGAGTCAAATAACTGATTACTAACATTATCAACATACTCCATGCCAGATAAATTGGTACAGTCAACAAGAAATGGATATCTCCGAAAATAGAATATCCGAAATAAATCTTGAAAACTAAATTAGTCATTCCCAAAAGTGCTCCACCTATCAGACCATAAAATGCCCCTTGTGAAGTAGCCCGCTTCCAAAAAATACCCAAAAAGAAAACAGAAACAATAGGAGGAGCCAACATAGACAACATTTCCTGATAATATTTAAGTAAAGAGCCAAATTTTTCCCCAATCTGTGGAGCCCAAGCCACTGCTATAATCAGCACAACAGCAGAAACAATCCGTCCGACAAATACCTGTTCTTTCGAAGAAACATTCTTCTTCATTTTTAAATAGAAGTCCATCGTAAAGAGAGTTGCTACAGAATTCAATAAACCACTGATAGAAGAAGTCAAAGCAGCAACTAACGCAGCCAATAAAAAGCCAACCATACCGACAGGCATCATTTCAATAACCAAAGAAGGATATACCATATCCGGTTTCTCCAATCCCGGGAAGAACTTTTGCGCCATAACACCCGGAATTATAATGATAAACAAAGTTATCAGGGTTAACAATCCTACCAATAATACTCCCTTTCGACCTTCATCAATGCTCTTTGCTGTCAATGCACGTTGTACCAGTTGCTGGTTATTTCCCCAAAAGAAAAATCCCAGTATAGGAATACCCAAGATCATTCCCAGCCAAGGAACAGAAGGATCATCTAACGGGCGAACCAATTTCATCATAACTCCTTGATTAAACTGTTCGGCAACGTATGCCGCACCTCCCTTTTCCGCCAGAATCCATGTTAAGGCAATAGCTCCGATTGTCAAAATAATACCCTGTATCAAATCCACCCGGATAGCAGCAGACAATCCACCCGGAATAGTATAAATAGCAACTATTACCGCAAAAATAACAGCTAATGTGGTCAAACTGACCTCTGGAAAAACCAGTTTCATAACCAATGCTGCTGCATAAAGCGAACCGGCTGCATCTAAGAATATATTAATTAAAATAGTGATGCCAGAAAAATAATAGCGCGAACGTACATCAAACCTGCGTTCCAGAAATTCCGGCAAAGTAAATATCCTCGACTTAATATAAAAAGGAAGAAAAAACCATGCAAAAATAATCATTACAAAGATTGACATCAGGTTATAATTAAATACGGCAATCCCGGTAGAATAAGCATCTCCGGCCTGCCCTATTAAAGTAGAACTTGATATACTGGCCGCAAACATTGAAAATCCGATGACCGGCCAAGTCATACTTCGCCCAGCCAAAAAATAAGACTCCGAATCACTCGTTTTCCTGTAGCGTAATCCCGCATAGACTATGAATACGAAATACAAAACTATGATAACCAGGTCGGTGATTGTTAATGTATTAGTCCAGTTCATACTTTCTGAGTTAAAATGAAAGTTACCAGCTCATCTACGTTCGCAGTAGCCACACCGACATATTTATCAGCACCACCATAGTATACATAAAGAGTATCACCAACAATAACGTTACCAGTAGGGAATACACACCCTTTATAGAAACCATCTATCTCATAAGAAAACTCCGGTTCCAGAATCCAATCTTTAGTACGTCCCAGAACCTTAGTCGGATCATTCAGATCAAGCATCATTGCTCCTACTCTGTAATAACCGCAACCGCCATTTTCAACCCCATGATAAAGAACGAGCCACCCTTTATCCGTTTTTAAAGGAGGAGTGCTTCCACCTATTTTTTCCTCCCAACCACCATCGATTCCTTCAATCAGTAAATGACTGGGCTCATTCCAAACTAACAAATCATCTGAATAACGTAACCAGATAGCAGGATGTTTTGGACCATACTGTGGCCCAATCCATTCCTTAGGACGATGTAACATTGCATATTTCCCATTGATTTTCTCCGGAAAAAGAATAACATCACGATCATCTAAATTTGATTGTGTAATACGCCCCAGTCGAATCCATTTCTTAAAATCCTTTGTCATAGCCAATGCCGTATTAGCCATATTGCGTTTTAAGAAATAAGGTGCATTTTCTCCGAAATCACGGACAATGACCTCATCGTGTGCAAATTTCCAATATTGTCCGGGAGCACAAGGACGAAAGGCATAAGTCACATAATAATAATCATCAAACTTCACTACGCGAGCATCTTCCACACACCCTGCATCTTCTCCATCAACAGAAGGACCAAATGCCGGCTCATCAGACACACGCTCAAAATGAAAGCCATCCTCACTGACAGCCAGACCGAAACGAATAATGTGTTCTTTATCATCACCCGCTGCTCTGTATAACATATAGAACCTACCGTTCTCATACCAGACACCAGGATTGCATACAACCAAATTCTCCCAATGATTCGTTGGATTAGGAGACAAAATAGGGTTAAAAGTTGATTTTGTTAGTTTCATCTTTACTTTATTTTAATAATTTAAATCAATATACAAGGCACGATAAAAGGGCCGGTTCGTTTTATAATGCCACATCAAATTTCCATTCTTATCAATCACTCCAATAGTCTTCAGTACTACAGAACCAAATAGAATACGGTTATTATTCATACAATAAGCACTAGACTGATTAACAGAGAAGTCTTCTTTGGGTAATACAATCCTCATCGTCACTTCTGCTTGTTTTGTTATTTCGTTAATGCGATAAGCCATGACTCTTGAACGTTTATTTGTATAACCATTATCATAAATCATCACATCTCCGTCCGGAGTCAAAGAAGCGGCATGTTGTCTATCCGAGAAATCTTCAGGATTGGTCAAGTGTACATCACCATTTCTCCCAAGCTTATAAATGACTTCCCCTGTACGTCCATCCACTTTCCAAACTTGCCTGATACGATTGAATGAAACAAGAAAATCTCCATCCGGACAAGGATAAGCGGTATTTGCATGTAACCAGTCTTCTCTCGGAGTGTATTGAAATTCTCCTCTATCCCCCATTATATCCGGGTCGTCTTCCGGAGATATGAAGTCAAACGCCGACCATGTCCACTTCGTATTTCCCGAAAAATCAAGAATAGAGAACCCGTCCCCTGTCACCATCTCGTTGGAAGAGCCACCCCAACGGGTTAAATCAAAAGACTGTCTTATTTGGTTCACGACCACTAGATCTCCATTATCAAGCATCTGTATATCATGATGAAAATAAGGATTATCGAAATGAGCATAATATTTTTTCAGCTTCACATTTCCGTATAAATCAACTACATAAATATATTCTCCTGTAAAACTTTCATTCGGATTAAAGCCCAGAATTGCTTGAAAGGTTTTCGTCTTCGGATCAAATCCGGAACAAATCACCGACAAATCATCCGTAGGTTGATACCAGACCACTTTTCCTTCAGCATTAATTAAATACAAAGTACCCTGCTGCTTATCGCCAACATGGATATATCCATTGAAAGTATACGTATAATCAGGCATTAAATTAGTGAACTTCATTAGTCCATCCGGTAATGCTTTGGTTATAAACTGAAACGGCTTTGATTCTTCTACCATTCCGTTTTGATTACTTGCATACACCTTCAACCAATATTTCGTTTGCTCTTCCAAAAGAATTAATTTAGTAGCCCACGACTGCTTTTGATCATCAAAAACAAGTTCCCTTTTGACAGATTCATTTCCATCCTTCCAATACACCAACTTCAATGTAGCAGACTCCTTCATCGTAACCTCAACATCTATCCTTAATACATTATCCGGATCATCCTGAATCTTGACAATATCGATAAGTTCATTATCTGACTCCCCCATCTGCTTGTCCCCCTCTTCCGACTGACAGGCAGAAAGTAAAAATCCGACAATTAATAAGAGTCCTACTATTCTCATATATCAACAGATGCTTTAAAAGGTCCTAATGGTAGATTTTCCGAATTATAAAGAGTAGAGACATACGCATCTCTCCATCCATAACGCACATAGCGAGGAGAAGGAACTTCAGGAGAAGACAACCATACGCAACTACCTTTAATCTCTACTATTGCCTTGTAATACGTCATTCCATCTGAAGAAATCTCAAACTCATGATGAACTCCCTCCAATCGGAGTCCATGATAAGCAAAATCAAACTCCGCCCTCAATTTCCCCTGTTCCAGAGTTAACCGCTTCAAAGAAGGAGACTGGCTCTTTATCTTTTGATGATAAGTATCAGATAAAGCAATCAAAGCCAATCGTTCTCCTACTGGTTTCTTTTTCCCGGGATGAATATTAGTTGAATCACCCAGATCAGCCGTAACAACCATACCAGAACTTGAAATCGTCTGTAATGCCATAGACTGTACTTCAGCCAGTTCAGCCCACTTCTCCTTTTGATAACCCGGATATTGAAATGGAGCTATCTGCACATAATAAAAAGGCAGTTTAGCCTTCCATTTTTTACGCCATGAGCTTACCAAATCTTTCATCATAGCAATATACCGTCCGGCATCTCCTACATTAGCTTCACCCTGATACCAAAGCCAACCACGAATCTTATAATCAATCAATGGATGGACCATCGCATTATACAGACTTGAAAGCATATTGTATTCCGGCTTCTCTTTTCCTTTCTCTACAGCTTCTTGTAAGGTCTCATGCTCTGCTTTATAAAGAGGTTTTAAAGTCTCTGCATAAGGAATCCAACTCTGAATCGGGCTCCCTCCATAAGCATCAACAACTAAACCGACAGGAACATCCAAGCTGGAAAGTAATTTATGAGCAAAATAGTATCCCACAGCAGACAATCCTCCTACAGTCTGTGGGCTACAGACCTGCCATCCTTCGGTTAAGACCTCATCTAATGCAGTAAAACTCTCATTACGTTGAACAGTCATAAAACGAATTCCCGGATAATCAGCAACAGCAATTTCCTCGTTTGCATTATCAACATACAACCGCCATTGAGGATCATTTCTCATAATCATTTCCATATTGCTCTGCCCCGAACAAAACCAAACCTCTCCGATACAAATATTTTTCAGTACTACAGTCTGTTCAGTATTAGCAATAGAAAGGTTATATGTCTGGTAGCTTCCAGCGGGAGTTGACAATTCTATCATCCATTTTCCGCAAGTATCTGCCTTTACAGTCTTCTCTTTCCTACTCCAAGAAGCAAGCACCTGAAGAGTGCTCCGAGGAGGAGCATATCCCCATATCTTGACCCGGCTCTTTTGCTGTAATACTAGATTATCAGTAAAAGCAGAAGCAAACCTCAAATGATCTTGAGCCTGCAAGAACAGGTAACTGCTACACAATATCATTATGAATGTACAAATACGTCTCATACTTATTCTTACTCCATATTAGTGAGTAACATAAAAGATTGCGCTGGCAAATTAATCTCTCTTAGTTTTCCACCACTAAGATCGACTGTTTCACCTGCATCTACAGGAGAAGCAAAACCATCCGCATCCACTGTACCAATAAAGTGAGCGCCTTGTTGAGATTGATATTTATAGGTTTTTATTCCTTGTAATAGTGCTCCATTTTCCATACCTAGATTGAATAAATAATCATTAGTACTGGAGTTCACAATAGCAATAGTCACTTTCCCATTCCTCATTCCCGCAATAGCGCGCAGGCCAGATTTCACAGGTTTAGGTAATGTCACGTCATAAATCGTACTCCCCGATGGAAAATAACGACAAAGTAAAGAAGTGGTATAGAACCACGGACGTATCTTTTCATCATCCGGATTATGGAATTTCTCACTTCCCAGAATATTCCAAAATCCCCATCGTTTCAACTTGGTTGAAGAAGAACTCCCGTCATCATTATACATAGCATCATCCAAATCCCAATAAGTCACTCCGCCAAAGCCTGCCAGCATTACCTGAATCGTCGCATCCGCCATATCTATTCCGTAGAAAGCATCATATACATGCATTTGTGAGTCATCAGCAGCAAATGGATCGGCCTTGATACGGCTGGCATTGGCTTTACCTAACGAGGAGGTCGCTGAATATTTAAATCCTAATTCCCCCATAATGATAGGAGCATCAAGATTAGAAGCTGCTTTATAGGCTTTCAATAACTGTAAAAAAGAAGTTGTATGAACATCGTCATTATTAGGATAAGCATGTATATCAAATGCCTTTACCTCTTCAGCCAGTTCGTTGCGCGTATTCACAACCCAAGAAGTCTCTGCAATGCTCCAGATGGCAACATCCGGTCCCATGATTTTGACCTTATCTGTGAGTTGCTTTTCGTTCATTTTTCTATAAAACTGCTGAATTATATTCTTCCATAATGGATAACTTCCTACAGTAGAAGACCAGTCTCCATTAGGTTCATTGACTATTGTGTAATACTTGATGCAAGTAAACCCCTTCTCTTTAACCAAATAAGAAAGAAAATCAGTTGCATGATCCACCCATGTCGCATCAATACCAGAGCCACCTACATGTCCCCATTCACCCAACTGCACCGTAATGCCTTTCTCCTGACAATAAGACAATATCTTACCCAGAACCGGGTCACTTTTTTCCGGACTGTATACTTCACCATTCATGTAGTTCCACCCCTGAGACACCATTATTCTAATTAAGGAAGGACGCATAAAAGAGACTCTCTTGAAGAGCGTATTCCAATCCTGTTCAGATAGGGTAGCATTTCCTGTCCATGCATTTACAATATCATACCCACCCCATTGAGGCCCATTCCCCAAATAAGAATTCGTTAATACTTTTTGGGTTACCAACAATGTATTCACATCCGGTTTCGGAACCGGAGGAGTATCACCTCCATTGTCTTTACCACAACCGGATAAAAACAGAACCAAACATATCAATCCTTTTATTATATTCTTCATACCTATTCCATATTTGTATAAACCACTAATCCATCCGTCGGTAATTCAAGAAATAAACCTTTTTCCAGATTTAGCTTTATTCCCGTAACATTCGGTAACTGCTTACAATCACCCTCCTTCAATATTTCATTCTCAATATAATTGTACTGACGAATATCTTCCAAGACAGGCAATGAGTTACTCTTGAATAAAACAGTTCTCTCTTGACCGGAAACATTAACTACTCCAATAGTATATTTTCCTTTATGCTCTACTGCAACGGCACGAACTCCTTTATCTTCTCCCGTCTCTACCGCATAAACAGTACTTCCTTTCGGTATATATTTAGACAAAAGCGACCAGGCATAATAAGAAGGACGAACCTCTTCTTCCTTAGCGCCACCAAAATATTCTTCACCCAAGATATTCCAGAACCCCCATATTTTCAATTTGTCAGGTCCTTCCTCTGTCTTAGAGTGCATAGCATCATCCAACATCCAAATCAAGGCTCCAGAAAATCCTTCATTCATAGTCTGAAACAACGCATCTGCCATATCGATCCCATAGAAATGATCATAGACAAACATCTGCGAGTCCTCACGCGAAGCGTGTGGAACTTTGGAAATACGTTCGTTATTCTCCTTTTCTAACAAAGTATCTGTTTTTAAAAATTTCAATCCGATCTCCCCCATAATAATTTGACTTCCTTGAGGTACTCTTTCTTTATAAGCACGAATTATCTTCGAATACTCCCCAGAATTAACAGTCGACTTTGGAGGATACGTATGAATATCATAAAGTTTAATAGCCTCATTAAACCGGGTAGCACAACTGTCTATCCACCAAGCTTCCGATTGATCCCAAATAGCAGCATCCGGCCCGGCCAATCCCACTTTATCAGCAAGTCCGTAATCATGCATCCGGCGGTCAAAATAACGAATGGCCCGTGCCCAAAGATCATAATTGGCCTGATTAGAGGACCAGTCACCATTCGGTTCATTTATCATATTATAGTATTTGATGCAATCATATCCTTTACGGTTGACCAGAAAATCTGCATAACGTGCTGCATTAGAAAGCATGAAAGTATCAATCCGGTTAGTTACCGGATCCACCATTCTACCTCCCCAGTCACCCATCATCACAGTAATACCCCGTTCCTGGCAATAGGTAAGAATTTTACTGACCTGATCGAAATCATACATCTCATCCAGTTTCCCATTCTTCAGATAATCTGTAGTATACACCATCATCCGGATAAACTGGGGACGCATGTGATCAAGACGTGCATAAAGTTTATTCCAGTCTGACTCGGAAATGGTAACACGCCCATTTCCATAATCCAACTGGTAAGGGTCCCATTGTACCCCATTACCTAAATAAGAAGTGCTGATAATACTATCTTTGTTTATCCTGAAAATCACTTCCGCATTTTGTACCGGCTTCTGACAGCCGATACAAAACAACAGAAATAATATTTGTAACAGAACTTTCATAAAATCATTGTTTTTTTCTGATTTGAACATAGAAATCCCAAGGAGCATAGACTATCTTATCATAAGCAGAGTAAATTGGTCCCCAATCACCAGCCGATTTCAGATTGCCAAATTTCAAAGCACTATCCTGTATGGTAAGAGTCTTACCCCAATACACAATATCTCCACTGTTCACCAAACTGGCAACATACGTTTTATCACCTTTTGTAAACGTTACGGTTTCCGTAGTATAGTCACGCACCCAATGGCTTGTACCCTGTGGTACTTTCCTATAATTATAATTCACATCAATCACAGTTTGCCCATCCGGCAAACCTCCGGCCCAAATAAAATCGGCAAATTTACCATCCACACCTGCATCATGGATACAAGTTCCATACGTCTGTCCGTTTTCGGTAATTCCCTCAAAAGTAAATTCAAGCGTATTATCAAGCTCTGCTTTCACTCCGGTCTGCTCATTCCACCAAGATGGATCAGATGACAGATTCACAAAGTCAACACCTCCATAATAAGGACCTGTTCCTCCAAATACATCCAATTCGTGAATCTCCCATTTTCCAACAAGTGATTCTACCAATGGAGTTACCCGAACCGTATACTCCCGCTTCTCGCCAGACACAGCCGTTACAATTATTGTTGCAGAATGGCTGACAGGATCGAAATTCAACGCATCGCCGGAATTGACAGAAGAAGAAGCTTTATAAGAAACTTCCATCTTTTTAATTTTGATTGCCTGTGAAAAGTCTGGATTCACAATTGTCACTTCAACCGTACCTTTTGTAGGATCATCTACATTTAAGCTGATAGTAGCATCTCCCGCCTGATTCTCAAAAGTTAATCCCAATATTCTTCTCTCTTTATTCCAGTCACCTTCTTCCACCTCATCCAATGGATTGACCTGGCAAGCTCCCAGCAAAAAAGCGGAAACAATAAGCCAATATATATATTGTAGTACTTTCATATGATTACTCCATTAAAATTAAACGAATCAATTACGTAAATTAGGATTTAAATCCACTTCTCGTTGAGGTATAGGATAGAATGCGGCTTCTGCTTCTGTAATACCTGCACTCTTCGCATTAGGATCCACTTTAGTCACCATTGCCTTCCGTCGTAAATCATACAGGCGATTCCCCTCAAAAGCAAGCTCCCACGCACGTTCCCGGACAACCATATCACGGAATTCAGACACCGATGCAGGAGTCGGAATATTACCCAGTCCAGCACGCGCACGAATTCTTTGTAACCAGGCCCCATCATCACTTCCCTTAGCCTCTACATACATCAAAGCAATATCCGAAAAACGAAGCAAGTAAGGTTTTACACTTGACTTATCACCGGTATTACCCGTCACTTGATCAGGGTCAGTATATTTCAAAGTATACGGATAAGCCGAAGTGGCATATACCGAACCGTCAGCATTATAAATCTCGGTATTAATCAGGTCTGTACGACGCTTATCAGTTTCATCGTAGGTACGATAAAATGCCATATTGGTAGGGAACACCTCAAACCCGTAGTGGGAAGGATAAAGAGAGGAGCCTGCTTTCACATAAAAGTTGCCTCCATTATTATATGGCAGGAAAAGCATTCCTATCTTAGAATAATTACCCTCATTAAGACCTGTACGATCCATTGACATAATAAAGACATGTTCCGGTCCGTCAGGCTTGTTTACATCATATATATCCGCCAAATTCTCCGAGAGTCCAAAATTGCACTCACCTCTTTGCGAAGCATCCAATACATTCTTTGCACAAGTGGCTGCATTCGCATACAAATCTTCCACCGAAGCAGCCATTTCCGTATAGTTGGCTACTCCGCTTTCCTTGGATGAAGCAGCGGTCAAATAAAGTTTAGCCATCAATCCTTGAGCTGCCGCTCTATTGGCACGTCCAGTCTTTTGAGTATAATCCAGTAATGATTCTGCCTGCTTCAAATCTTCCAGCATAAAATTATATATATCATCCATCGATTTAGCCATGGAAGGAGTTGTGCCGCTCACAGTCTGTACCATCTCTTTCTGCATAGGAACCAGGCCGAATACCTTCACCAAATTAAAGTGATTATATGCACGCAAAAAATAAGCTTCTCCAAGTATTCTGTCTTTAACTTCTTTCGGCAGTTCGCTCTGTTCCACGTTATATATCACGGCATTAGCCCGATTAATGGCAATATAACAATACTTGAAATATATCTGTAAAGTCTGATTATTGGCATTATCTGATATTTTCCACTCATCTAAAGCTTGCGCACCAGGGTTATTGGCATCTTCACCAGATTTCAAACTGACCGTTTCAGAAGCAGCTTCGCCGATATAATATATTCCCCGTGAATACTCCAGAAAGGTAAGTGCATTATAAGCATACATTAATGCAGACTCTGCATCTTCAGGAGTTTTATAAAAATTCTTTTCTGAATAAAATCCGTAAGGCGATTCACTTAAATCGCAGGACACAACTCCGACCATCAGAGTGCTCCATAGAAATATAGATAGTATTTTAGTTCTCATAATGCTAGAATTTAAAAAGTAATGTTCATACCTAGAGTAAACTTGCGGAAACGCGGATAACCTCCCCAGTAAATACCATCCAGTCCAACTTCCGGATCGTATCCGTCGAATGAAGTGAAGGTATACAGATTATTAATCGAACCATACAGACGAAGGCTGGAGACACCTTTACAAAGATGGTCAAATGTATAACCAAAGTTTATATCCTGAATTCTCACAAACGAGCCATCGCGTACAAACCAGTCGGAAACTTTCGGAGTGCGGTTCTGGCGCAAACTCGGATATTCATTGTTCGGATTATCAACTGTCCAGCGTAAAGGCATTGTGGCAGGATTAGTCATTCCATATTGATAAAGCACATCATTACCAAATACTCCATTTAAGAAAATCGACAAATCAAATTTCTTATATTTAAAACTCAAATTCAAACTGGCTGTAAAATCAGGATTCGGATTACCGATGATTGTGCGATCCTTTTCATCCACCACTCTATCATTATTAATATCCATGTATTTCAATTCACCGGCTTTCGCTTCATCACCACTCATCCCCGCCTCAATACCTTCGGCATTGGATTGAATAATTCCATTTGTCTTATAACCATAAAACACATTTAACGGCTGACCCACTGCAAGGATATTTACGCTACCTACAGGTTGTTCAGTAAGTGTAGCTCCTGTAAACTCGTATTGCATACCCGTATTCGGATCCACATTCAATCCTGATGACGCCACACTTCCCAAGCTCAAGACCTTACTTCTATTGCGGGAGAAAATAAATGTAGAATTAAAAGAGAAATCTTTTGTACGTACAACATCAGCATCAATCGTAAACTCAAAACCACGATTCTGAACCTCACCATCATTCACCCACATTTTGTCATAACCCGAAGACAAAGGCAAATAACGCTGACGCAACAAATCAAAAGTATGCTTCTTATACCAGTCGAATACCAAACGAATACGATTATCCAGCAAAGTCACATCAAATCCGAAATTCAGTTGACGGGTAGTTTCCCATTTCAAATCCTTATTAGGAATCCCTCCCCAATACTTGTATCGTCCGTCTGAACCATAAGATCCAATCACATAACCAGGTCCGATAGCCGTATTCCATGCACCGTTATCATAATATTTTTCATTTCCATAACGACTTAATGTCTGATAAGGAGCAATCCCTTGGTTTCCAGAAATACCATAGCTAGCACGTAATTTTGCCTCATTAATAAACTTCAGATTAGACATGAACTTCTCATTATGCAACTTCCAAGCCAACGCTCCTGAAGGGAAACTAGCCCATTTGTTATTATCACCAAACTTAGAAGAACCATCTGAACGGAAAGTAGCAGTAAGCAAATACTTATCCATCCATGAAAAGTTGATCTTTCCATAGTAAGAGACAAGTTCTGATTCTGAAAATCCATTAGAAACCTGATTCTTTTGCGGATTTCCGGCTCCGATATTTTCATTACCCAACGACTCATTCACAAAATCATAGCTATCCAAAGCAGAAGAACGCTCCATACTATACTTATATGAATAACCTGCCATTGCAGTTAAATGCCCATGCATTCCTAACATTCTATCATAAGTCAGATAAGTTTCAGGAATAACATCCTGCCCATACCAATTGCCAATATAAGCATGACCATTATTGAAAGTACCATCTTCTGTATACTTCTTAGGATTGTACAGGTCGTTCACCGTTGTACCATACTTATAATTTAGTTGACCTTTCCATGTCAATCCATCTATTATTTCCCATGTCGCCAACCAAGAAGAAAGTACATCCATCCCCTGATTTTTGTTTTTGACAGTATTGGCTAAAGCAATCGGATTACCATAATCCGTAGGACTGGATTGATAATAATTCCCTTCTTCATCATAAACCGGGAACAGGGGATTTCTACCTATATCTCCACTATTTGCATTTCTCCAGTTCTTTGATAAAATATTAGATGTACGAATAGAAAAGTTCTTAAAAGCTTTATAGTCTACATCCAACTTTGCAGATAGTTTACGATAATTATCCTTAATATACGTCCCTCGATCATCGAAATAGTTCACACTTAAATTATAAATCAGTTTGTCATTTGCACCACTAATAGAAAGCGACGTGTTATTTGTAACAGGAGTACGCAAAATTTCATCATCCCAACGCGTGAAATAAGGCCATGCTCCACTTGAAATTTCTTCTACAGAAGGATAATATGTACCATTATCAGTTCTTCCGACATACAAAGGCAACTGCCCGGCATTCACTCTTGATTCATTATCCAGTTGTGCCATCAATACAGGGTCACGCCACAAATTCAGTTTGGATGAGAATTGTGAAATGATTGTCTGATGTGAGAAATTAATATGAGTAGTGCCCTTACCTGCCTTTCTTGTAGTTACCATAATCACTCCATTAGCTCCGCGAGAACCATAAATAGAAGTAGATGAGGCATCTTTCAGCACTACTATATCGGCAATATCAGCCGGATTAATCTGCTTTAAGTCTGCCCCCTCTCCCAAAGGGAAACCATCTACTACTACCAATGGAGACTGCGTTCCATTAATTGAACTAATACCACGAACGATAAATGCAGGATTACTGCCCGGCCCTTGCCCTGAATTCACGATTTGCAAACCGGCAACCCTTCCCTGCAAAGAACTGAAAACTGAATTGTTAGCAGGCAAATCTTCCAGTTTATCCATTTTTATTGTGGAAACAGAACCTGTCAAATCTCCCTTCTTCACACCACCATAACCCACAACTACAACCTCATTCAACTGCGCCACATCTTCCCTCAATACAAAATTTATTCGTGACTGATTAACGATCGCCTGTTCTGCCACATAACCAATAAAACTACATACCAGCGTTTGTCCCTTCTTTACAACAATGGAAAATTCCCCATTCACATTAGAAAGAGCTCCATTTTGTGTCCCTTTTACAAGAATACTTGCTCCAGGTATAGGCTCCCCTTTATCATCCTTTACTGTCCCACTCAAATCAATTGTTTGAGCAAAGACCCCCATTGCAAAAATCAGCAATGGAATCATACACATAAATACCTTTTTCATATATATCCACTTTAAGTTAACACTTATACATGTTGATTATAGAATTCGGGGCAAATATATGAGGTTAAGTACAATTAGAATTCACTTTTTATGCTGATTTATAATACTTTCTTGAACAAAAAAATCCAATAAAACAATAAACCACTATATATCAAAGCTTTACAAATTGCATATTATAAATACCACTATAATATTATTTTGTTTTTTATTGATATTATATTGAAATTATTGATAACTTTGCATTCAATCAAGCCAAACACGATACATTATGGGAA
Organism: Bacteroides sp. M10; assembly: GCF_014334015.1. Taxonomy (GTDB): domain Bacteria; phylum Bacteroidota; class Bacteroidia; order Bacteroidales; family Bacteroidaceae; genus Bacteroides; species Bacteroides intestinigallinarum. Next base: position 1,270,758 of record NZ_CP060488.1, read on the forward strand.
CTATACAATGTGAAGTAACACCTTTAACTGATGAAGATTTATTCGTGCTCCTGAATAATCCGAAGGCTAAATTTGATTATCCAATTCATTTTCATTCTGATTATGAATTAAATCTGGTTATGAATACTTCAGGAAAAAGAATCATAGGAGACTCGATTGAAGACTTTGAAAATTGCGACCTTGTATTACTTGGTCCCGGATTACCTCATAAATGGAAAGCTCCTACTTTGGATGAAACGCAGGTTATCACCATACAATTTCATGAGCAAATGTACAATTCGTTTCTCCTTAATAAAAGAGTATTCGAACCTATCAGAGAATTACTAATCCGTTCGACCAGAGGTATTGTCTACACAGGAAAAACCTTTGAACGAGTCAAAGAGCGATTGCTGAATTTGAGTAATGCCCGCGGTTTCAATACGGCATTAGAGTTTTACAGTATTCTCTATGATTTATCCATTGCAGATGAACAGAGATTACTCACTAGTGCCTCTTATGACAGTTCACTCCTTGTCCGGGAGTCTCGTAGTCGACGGATAGAGAAAATCTGCAAGTATATTGAAGTCAATTTCAAAAAGGATATTACCCTTAAAGAAATAGCCGAATTAGTGAATATGTCGGAATCAGCAATCAGCCACTTCTTCAAAAAACGTACAAACCGGAGTTTCATCACCTATCTCACTGATGTACGAATCGGTTACGCTTCCCGTTTGCTAGCTGAAACAACACAAAGTGTGGCAGATATCGCTTTCGAATGTGGTTTTTCAAACCTCTCGAATTTCAATCGTATTTTCAAGAAATACAAAAATCAAACTCCAACCGATTACCGTATTGGAGTACATAAAACCATTACTAAATTCTAAAAATATCATTTATATCTATGAAAACTGTCATTATCGAAGACAAACAACGAATCGAGTCCATTATCCTTCATTGCGATGCCTGCTTTGTAGGTTTCACAGATTTAGAAGGTAATCCCTACGTAGTTCCGATGAATTTCGGTTATGAGAATGGCATCCTATACCTTCATTCGGGTCCCGAAGGCAGCAAGTTGGAGATGTTGGAACATAATAATAATGTCTGCATCACTTTCAGCGTCGGTCATAAACTCGTATATCAGCACGAGAAAGTAGCGTGCAGTTACAGTATGCGTTCCGAAAGCGCCATGTGCCGTGGCAAAGTGACATTCATAGAAGATATGGATGAAAAACGCCGGGTATTGGATATTATCATGCGTCATTACACGGATAGCGAGTTCAACTATTCCGAACCTGCCGTGCGCAATGTCAAAGTATGGCAAGTGCCCATCGAGCAGATGACGGGAAAAGTCTTCGGTTTGCGAGCCAACGAAAAGCCATGAAACGTTTTCCGGCTCTCTGCCTGTTGACCATCTTCCTTCTGTTACCTGCCCTTTCCATTTTCGCACAATCAGAAAAGCAGGTAAACAGCCACTCTTTTACCTATCAATACCTCACCACCAAGGAAGGATTAAGCAACCAGCGCGTATTCTCCATCCTCGAAGATAAGAAAGGCTTCATCTGGATTTCTACCCGTTCAGGGGTGGACTGCTTCAACGGAAGAACCGTAAAAAACTACAGCCTTTTCGGCGAAGACATCATCGTTGACGGAGCCGGACGTATGATCTACCTCACGAAAGACTCACACGAAACACTCCGGGCATATACAAGTGCCGGTAAAGTATTCAAATATGATCCCATCTCCGACGCCTTCACGCTGGAGATTGACGTAGCGGAACTAATGAAAAACGGAATACTCCTCAACAATCTCTTCATCGACTCATCCGACCGCTTCTGGTTCGGACTAAAAAACGGTTTGTTCTGCTACGACAACACCAACCGGCACATAGAGAATATATTAAAAAAGAAATGCATCAACACCATCCATTTCTCACCATCCGACGAAACCCTGTATATCGCCACTACCGAAGGATTGTATAAACGCAATCAGCAGAATGGAACAATTACCACCCTATTGCCCGAATGTTACATCCAGTCCGTTTTCTACGATCCCGCAACCCATTTGCTCTGGATAGGAACTTTCAATTCCGGAGTAAAAGTGCAGGATACCCGTACCGGAGATTTCCTGTCGAACGAATCACTGAACAAGCTGCCACATCTCCCCTACCGTTCCATCATCCCCTACGACCCACAAACATTATTACTGGGAGTAGACGGAGCAGGAGTCTATGCAGCCACCCGTGATGCCGGACACTCCTGGTCCTTCCTCAATGCGAACCTGGAAGAAGAAGGAGAACTGAAAGGAAACGGCATTTATGCCCTCTGCAAAGACAGTTCTTCCAACCTATGGATCGGCAGTTATACAGGAGGTGTAGCCTACGCCAATCCGAAGAAATATCTCTTCGAACTTACCCAACATGAATACAAAAACCCGCAATCACTCATAAACAACCACGTCAACGCTATCCTCGAAGATCATGAAGGCGACCTATGGTATGCCACCAACCAGGGAATCAGTGTACACCTGCTAAAGTCCGGCGCCTGGAAACACTTCCTGAAAGAAAACGTATTCCTGACTCTCTGTAACGATGAAAACGGAAATGTATGGACCGGAGGTTACGGCACAGGCGTCTACTGCCTCAACAAACATACAGGCATCCGCCAGCATCTCACCACCGAACGTCCCGGTACATTGACCACAAACTACATTTACTCAATCGTAGAAGACAACAACAAGGATCTATGGTTTGGCGGCATGTATGGCAACCTCATCCGATATACCCCGTCTCAAGCAGGGAAAGCGGAACAGTTCGCTTCCTACGGCATTACGCTCATCAACTCGATAACCACAGTCGGCAAAGACACGATAGCCCTTGCCACGGCCAACGGGCTCTACCTGTTGAACAAACAAACCGGCAATTTCAAACAATATTTCACCTCCCCCTCCAATGCCGACACCCGGAGCAACAGCTTCATCTACTCCATGTATTTCCCCACCCCCGACAAAGTGTGGTTCGGTACAGACGGAGGAGGCATCAACTTATTAGACCTGAAAACAGGCAAAGCCGTCACCTACTCCACAGCAAACGGCCTTCCTTCCAACTATATATACAGCATCCTTCCCGACAACAAAGGACACCTATGGCTTAGCACAGACAAGGGACTGGCCTACATCACCACCTCCCCCTCTCCCGCAATAACCAACATCGGCTTCCTCGACGGACTGGCAAATGAATTTAACTTCATGTCCTACACCCGTCTAAGAAACGGAGACTTCGTCTACGGAAGTACCAACGGCGCCGTGCGCTTCAACCCGGAAAACTTTACCCGTCCTCTTTACGAAGCCCCCTTGTTGTTCACTTCCTTCGAAGTTCCGCAAAAGTCACGTGAAAAGACCGAAGAGAAAAAGATTCAATTCAACCGGATGCTGAACGAAGGAAAAACGATCGAGTTGAAATACAACGAGAATTCTTTTCTCATTTCCTTTATCTCCGTCTCTTACCAGTATCAACAAGACATCCACTACAGCTACCAACTGGAGGGTTTCGAACAAAACTGGAGTGCTCCTACCAACGAATTAAGCATCCGTTATACCAATATTCCTCCGGGCCATTATACGTTCCGCGTAAAAAGCATGAGCAAAAACGGCGGACAACAACTGGACGAGCAAACCATCCGCATACACATTGCGCAGCCTTACTGGAATACAGCAATCGCCTGGCTGATATACATCATCCTGCTGGCAGGCATCACCTATTTCATCTGGCGTTTCTTTGCCAACAAGATGGAGAAAAAGCACTTCTCCGAAAAGATACAGTTCTTTATCAACACCGCCCATGACATCCGCACTCCGGTGACGCTTATCATGGCTCCGCTTAGCGATTTAAGCAAGGAGGACGGACTGTCCGGAGAAGGGAAACGATACCTCCAGATAGCCCGCAAGAATACGGAAAAGCTATACAACTTAATCACGCAACTACTCGACTTCCAGAAGATAGACACAACACATCTCACACTTCAGGTTGCAGAGTACGATTTGAAATCATACTTGCAGGAAAAAGTGCTTAACTTCCAGTCCCTTTGCGAAAGCAAACAAATCCGGATGGAATTATCAGTGCCCGAAGTCCCCGTCTCACTTTGGATGGATAAAGACAAAGCAGACAAAATATTCGATAACCTGTTATCGAATGCAGTGAAGTACACCCCTGCCGGCGGAACTATTTCAATCACAATAGAACAGAATGATAAAAAGATAACCGTAGAAGTCAAAGACAGCGGTATCGGTATTCCGCGTAAAGCACAACGGTATATCTTCTCCAATTTCTACCGTGCCGAAAATGCCGTCAACTCCAAAGAAACCGGAAGCGGCATCGGATTACTGCTGACCCGTCGCCTGATGAAACTACATAAAGGAAACATCTCTTTTACCAGCAACGAGGGCGAAGGTTCCACCTTCCTGCTCACTTTCCGAAAAGGGAACCGCCATCTGGCACGCTACATCCTTTCGGGGAAAACATCTCCTCTATCTACCTTCCTAACGGATATATCCACAGAAGACAATAGCAGCGAACTATCACCGGAGGTAAATACAGACCGGGAAACAGGAACCGTTCAGCATACAGACCGATACGATGAAAACGAGCCGAACCAGACAACTCATACTGACAAAGAACGAATCTTGATTGTAGAGGACAACGACGATCTGCGTTTCTACCTGAAAAAGACATTTTCTTCCATCTACACCGTCATCGACAAACCCGACGGAGAATCCGCACTAGAATATCTGCAAGGGGCATCAGTAGATTTGATTATCTCCGACGTCATGATGCCGGGCATTCAGGGGGACGAATTGTGTCGCCAGCTCAAATCGGACTTCACCACCTCGCATATCCCCGTCATCCTATTGACTGCCAAAACGGAGAAAGACGCCATCCTCGAAGGATTGGAAAGCGGAGCGGACGATTATCTCACCAAGCCTTTCGACACGGAGATCCTGAAGACTAAAATAAAAGGAGTATTACAGAACCGCAAGATTATGCGGCAGTATTTCCTTTCTCATTCGCTCAATTCCATTCCTGCTACGGGGCAAAGCGAAGAGAAAGAGGACACCGAATGTGCCAACCTCCTATCTCCCATGGACAAAGAGTTTTTGGAACGTTGCACAAAGCTCGTTACTGAAAATCTGGCCAATCCGGATTTCACCATCAACCAGCTCTCCCGTGAGCTGGCATTAAGCCGTACTATATTCTACGAAAAACTGAAAGCCCTGACAGGGCAGGCGCCTAACGAATTTATCAAACTCATACGCATGACAGAAGCTGCCAATCTATTAAAACAACAGGTTCCGGTGCAGGAAGTCGCTCTTTTGGTTGGCTTCACAGATTCCAAGTACTTTAGTACAGTATTTAAGAAGCATTACGGAGTATCTCCAAGCAAATTCCTTTAGAAAAAAGCGAATAAGATGCAAATCCGATAGTTTTTCAACCTATTCCGATAGCTTTCAAACCCGTCCGGACACGATAACACCCTATATTTGCGATGTTATCAACAATCTAAATAATCTAATTAAGATGAAAAAGCAGTTAACCCTATTTCTCTGTCTGTTGCTATTCATACCCATATATGGATATGCGGAAGACGAAGTAACTCATCAAGTTGTACAGCAAACTACCAAAGTAAAAGGTACTGTTACGGATGAACAAGGCGAGCCGTTAATCGGAGCCAGCATCGCCGTTAAAGGTACTTCGCAGGGAGTGATTACCGACTTCAACGGTCAATTCAGCATCGACGCTTCCAAAAACGCTACATTAATAGTCAGTTATGTAGGTTATCGTTCGGAAGAAGTACAGGTGAAAGGACAATCCAATCTTAAAATCGTCTTGAAAGAAGACAGCAGAATCATCGACGAAGTAGTTGTTACCGCGTTGGGTATCAAGCGCGAACGGAAAGCACTCGGCTATTCCATCGGTGAAGTGAAAGGTGAAGAACTTGAAAAGGCAAAGGAAACCAATGTCATCAACTCACTGGCAGGAAAGATTCCGGGACTGGTTGTCAGCCAGACTGCCGGCGGTCCTTCCGGTTCGTCCAGAGTGATCGTTCGCGGTAGCACGGAGATGACGGGAAACAATCAACCGCTTTATGTGGTGGACGGAGTGCCTTTGGACAACAGCAACTATGGCAGTGCCGGACAATACGGAGGTTATGACCTCGGCGACGGTATCTCCAGCATCAACCCGGACGATATTGAAAGCATGTCCGTATTGAAAGGCCCGGCGGCATCTGCCTTGTACGGTAGCCGCGCTTCTCACGGTGTGATCCTTATCACTACCAAGAAAGCAAGTACCAAAAAGAAATTTGCAGTGGAACTGAACAGTACCACTACTTTCGAGAAACAATTAACGAAGTGGGACGATGTACAGTACGTCTACGGTCAGGGAACCGGCGGACGCATCAACGGTACGGACGACCAGTATTCTTCGAACAAAAACTGGGGACCGAAGATTGATCCGGGACTGAACCTGACGTATTTCGACGGAGTGACCCGCCCGTATGTTGTCATTCCCAACAATATCGACGGTTTCTTCAGAACCGGTATGACCACTACCAACACAATCGTTGTCAGCACCGTGAAAGATGACACGGGTATCCGCGCCACTTATACGGATATGCGCAACAAAGACATTCTTCCAAACACGAAGATGAGCCGTAACACGCTGAATCTGCGTGCCAACACTACGATCAACAAGAAAGTAGACCTCGACTTCAAGGTGACTTACACCCGTGAAGACGTAAAGAACCGTCCCGCACTGTCTGACCACCGTGCCAACCCTGCCAAGAACCTGATGTCTCTGGCAACCACCTACGACCAGAAATGGCTGCGCGACAACTACAAAGATGCCAACGGCAACTACTACGACTGGAACGGACGCGACGTTTGGAACCTCAACCCTTACTGGGTGCTCAACGAAATGACCAATGAATCGGGAAAAGACAAGTTCATGGGTTCGGCACTGGTACGTTACAACGTCAACGAACACTTCAAGATTCAAGTTACCGGTGGTGCGGACATCAACTTCATGAACTTCCAAGACTATGCAGCCCCCACCTCACCGGGATTTGAACAGGGACAGTTGCAAATCAGCGATTTCAGAAACAGAATGTATAACGTAGAAGCACTGGCCATTTACAACAACAGTTATAAGAAATTCGACTATGGAGTAACCATCGGCGGCAACCTCTATAAAGTGGACAACAAAACACAGATTGTAACTGCCAAAGAGATGGTGATGCGTGACGTCATTGCTCTGCAAAGCTTCACAAGCAAAGAGATTACCGAAGGAACCTACCGCAAACAGATAAACTCTCTCTATGGTTCTATCAACTTGGCTTACGGCAACTTCGTCTACCTCGACGCCACGCTACGCGGTGACCATTCTTCCACTCTGCCATCGGGAAACAATACTTATCTATACCCCTCGGTATCAGGAAGTTTCCTGTTCTCGGAATTCTTCAAGATCAATCCGACGCTATTGCCTTACGGTAAAGTGAGAGTTTCATGGGCACAGGTAGGTAGCGACACAGATCCTTACCAATTGGGACTGTCCTACGAGCTATCTCCCAAAAACTATTCAGGGTACGCACTGTCTCAAATCGCCAATACGACGATTCCGAACAAAGACCTGAAACCGACCAAGACCAACTCTGCCGAAGTGGGACTGGAACTGAAATTCCTGAAAAACCGCATCGGACTGGATTTCACTTACTACACCCAAAAAAGTAGTAACCAGATTATGCGCCTCAACACCACAGGAACTTCCGGCTACAACTCCATGCTGATTAATGCAGGAGAAATAGAGAACAAAGGAGTGGAAATCGCACTGAACACACGCCCCATACAGACGAAAGATTTCTCATGGGACTTGAATATCAACTTCTCAAAGAATAGTAATAAGGTAAAAAGATTAGCTTCAGGTATTAAAGAATTTGAATTGGAATCGGCACGTTGGATTAACGTAAAGGTAGCTGCCGTAGAAGGGGAGAACTATGGTTCCATCCTCGGTAAAGACTTCCTTAGAAATGATGCCGGACAGATTATCGTAGATGCTTCTACGGGACTTCCGAAAGTGACGGAAGACTTGCGAGTGCTGGGCAACGCCACCTGGAAATGGACAGGAGGTATCACCACCAACCTGACTTACCGCGACATCTCCCTGTCTGCCATCTTCGATATTAAGGTAGGCGCCGATGTCTATTCCATGTCCGCCCGTTCTTCTTACATGACCGGAAAAGACAAAGCGACTCTTGCAGGACGCGACGGCTGGTATGAATCGGAAGAGCAACGACTGCAAGCCGGAGTGAAAGAAAGCAATTGGGAAGCGACAGGCGGTTATGTAGTAGAGGGCGTGGTAGAAATGCCGGACGGAAGTTTCGCGGAAAACAAGAAGTTTGTCGACCCCGAAGTATATTGGAAACATATAGCCGATCAGACTCCGGTTCCGTTTATCTACGACAACTCTTACGTAAAGGTGCGCGAAATTACGTTGGCTTACCGTCTGCCCAAAAGATGGATCAGCAAGGTGTTTGATGCCGTATCCGTATCGTTCGTGGCACGTAACCCGTTCATCATCTACAAGAACGTACCGAACATCGACCCGGACTCCAACTACAACAACGGCTCGGGTATGGGACTGGAATACGGCTCGCTGCCATCCAGAAGAAGCTATGGTTTCAATGTTAACGTAAAATTCTAATAGTAAGCAATCATGAAAACAATCTATAAAATCGCCTTCGGTATGTTATGTATATGCGGTCTGCTGCTGGGAGCCTGCACCGACTTTGAGGAACTGAATACAGACCCTTCCAAGTCATCCTCTACCGACCCGAACCAGCAACTGTCTATGATTCAGTTGCAAACATGGGGACATTGGCAAATGTGCCAGCCCTATCCATTCTATCTGGCTGCTTTCGCACAATATATGCAGGGCGACTGGAACACCACCAACTATGGCGGACAGTATCGCAAAAATGATGCGGAAATGGGAAACACATGGAACCTGATGTACCCGGCACTCATCAAGAACATTGTCGACATTCTGGACAAGACCAAGGATAACGAACGGGAAGTGAACATCCACTCTGTTGCCCGTATTTATAAAGTATATCTTTTCTCCATACTGACGGATATGTACGGCGACTGCCCTTACTTCGAAGCGGGTAAAGGCTTTATCACCGGTAACGTAAAACCTGCCTACGACAAACAGGAACTGATATACAAGGATTTCCTGAAAGAACTCGGCGAAGCAGCAGATGCTCTGACCGCCAGTGGTGACAAGGTCACGGGAGATATTATCTTTCAAGGGAATATCGACAAATGGAAACGTTTTGCCAACTCCCTGCACCTGCGCTATGCAATGCGCATCGTAAACGCAGATCCGGAACTGGCAAAAGCAGAAGCCATCAAAGCTGTCGGTCAGGAAGCCGGTCTGATGCAATCGGCCGCTGACGATGCCCTGATTGCTTACACCGATATTCAGGACTGGGCATCCAACGAATTCCGCAGAAACGGGCTCGCCCAACTATGGAGAGGTCGCGAAGCATATCCTACGGCTTATCTCTGCAGCACATTCTGGAAACAGCTGGACGCTACTTCCGACCCGCGGCAGTTTGTATTCGGACGTTGCTATGACGAAAGTTCGGCAAACAATCCATTCGGACGTGTGGATCTGACGGAGGAAATGCAGAATACGGAAGCTGCCAAGTTTCAGCCTTGCAACCCGGGTTATTTCTGGTACAGCAACGGGACATGGCCGGAGGGTTATTGGAGCAAGCTGACTAATAAATGGCAGGACAAAGCTACCCGTCCGCAGCTCAACAACATTTTCCTGAAAGGCGATATGCCCGGAGTGGTTATGACATACGCGGAAGCGGAATTATTACTGGCGGAAGCCAAAGCCCGCTGGGCAGGAGACATCACAACAGGTGCCGACGCTTCCACCCATTATAAAAACGGAGTACGCGCAGCCATCCATTTCCTGGAGAAATTCGGTGCCAAGACTTTTGACGATCAGGTCATCGATACCTATCTACAGGCTAATTCACTACCTGCCAGCGGATTGGATGCACAGCTTACTGCTATCAACACCCAATTATGGATTCTGCACTTCAACAATATCCCCGAAGGATATGCCAACTGGAGAAGAACAGACATTCCGGTGTTGCTTCCTTCTCCCCACTACGGGGCAGTGACGATTGATTCGCAGACTACACCGCTGCGTCTCTGCTACCCGCTCTTTGAAAGTTCGTACAATCCGGAAGGTTATCAATCTGCCATCCAGGCTATGGGAGGCAAAGACGACTGGAATTCACCGGTATGGTGGGACAAATAAACCTAAGATCATCAACACTAAAAGAAAAAACGATTATGAAGAAAATAATATTTATATGCACGTTGCTGGTATCTCTGTTTGCCATGAGTGGTTGCAGCGACGATATAGACACTCCGGTACTGACTACTGACGAATATCCGCGCATACTAGGCCGCTGGCCGGACAAGCAGGAGGATGGCACATTGGGTAAATTCAGTATTCCATTGAATCAGGTGCTTTCCATCAATGTACAATACACTCCTGCCGAACTATGCGAGGGGACATGGTATCTGGATGGAAGGGAAATTCATAAGGGAGTAGGATTGACGTACATTCCTTCGACTATCGGCACTTTCCACCTCGAACTGATTGTAAAGACGCCGACTAAGGAAACCACCCGTGAAGCTATTATCCAAGTAACCGAAGCAACAGAGTAAACCATTAAAACTAGAATTGTATGAAAAAAAGACTTATAATCTATCTGGCCTGTCTGTTTGCATGCCTGATAGCCTCCTGTTCCGAAAAAGATGAAGTAATCAGCAACGGAGGAGAACCGCAAAACTATGTTCCTTTTGCCATCAACAAAGGGGTGAATATCAGTAACTGGCTGTCGCAGGTAGACGCCATCCCCGCCAACGGCTTCTCACAAGCCGAAGCACAAAAGCTGGCCGGATACGGTTTCGACCACATCCGTCTGCCGATAAACGAAAAACTGTTCTTCACGGAAGACGGTCAGAAGATACCGGAAGCATTCACACTGTTGCACAATGCCATAGGATGGTGTCGGGATGCCGGAATGAAAGTGATTGTAGACCTGCACGTATTGCGCGATCACAACTTCAATACAACGGTCACTACATCGGGCGACCCGATTGAGAGTTTCTACGACACATTTGAAGATATGAAATGGGCGGGATGGTTTGCCAATGGCTCCGGCGTGACGGTGAACAATGTAGATAATCCCAGCAAAAGCGGTATAAACACCAGCAACAGGGTGTTCTCTGTGGTACGAAAATCAGGAGTGGACACTTGGTCGAACGCCAAGAAAAAGGATTTTTCCATTATTCCTGTCGGGTCAGGCAAAATGCAGTTCAAGTACCTGCGTGCCAAAATATACAAAAGCACCAAAAGCACTATTACCGTTGTATTGAGTGACGAGAACAATACGAACGACGGTTACTACGGATATACCAATACTACAGCAAATGAATGGGAAGAAATCGCCGTAGATGTATCCAACTATAACAAAAACTGCGGTCGCGTGGCTCTCCGTCCGGAAGAAGGAGAAACGATGTATTTCGACGATGTATTCTTCTCCGACAGTAAAACTGGTGACAACAAGATTTACCCTGAAAGTGGAACTACCACCGTTGTCCCCAAACTCTGGACAGACAAAGACGCCCAGTACAAATATCTCGACTTATGGAAAACGCTGGCGGAAGAACTGAACCAGTATCCCAACGATCTCGTTGCCTACGAGTTATTGAATGAACCGGTAGCCCCTTACGCCTCACAATGGAACTCTCTTTCCGCCCAACTGATTCGTGAACTCCGGCAAACGGAACCCGAACGTAAACTCATCATCGGCTCTAACCGCTGGCAGAGTGTCAACACTTTCAACGAGCTGACTATTCCCGGCGGTGATCCGAATATCATCTTGAGTTTCCACTTCTACAACCCGCATCCCCTCACGCACTACCAAGCCGAGTGGACGGAAGAAAAAGACCTGAATGTACCCATTCACTATCCGGGCGAACTGATAGAAGAGGCGGACTTCAACCAACTATCCGAAGCGATGCAAAAATTGGTGACTCCTTATATGGGAACGTATGATAAAACCACGCTTGAGTCACTCGTATTGAAAGCGGAGATGAAAGCTACCAGTCTCGGCGTACAACTCTACTGCGGTGAATTCGGTTGCTACAAAAAGACTCCGGCTGCCGACAGAATGGAATGGATACGGGACGTAGTATCTATCTTGAAGGATCGTCACATCTCCTACTCTTATTGGGAATATAAAGCAGGATTCGGTTTCTGCGATTCACAAGGAAACGTGATTGAACAAGAGGTACTGGATTTGTTAACTAAATAATAGTCATTCAGATAACAATAATCATTCAAATTAAAAAAGAAATATGCGACAAACATTCATCGCTATGGGAATTTGTTGTGCTATCGGCATTTCCACATTAGCTTGTCAGGATAAAAGCAAAGATTACACCGATCCTACGCTGCCTGTGTCCGAACGTGTCTCCAGCCTGATGTCTCAAATGACATTGGAGGAAAAAGTTGCCCAAATGTGCCAATACGTGGGATTGGAACACATGAAGAAAGCAGAAAAGGATATGTCTGCCGAAGACTTGAAACACAGTCATTCGCAGGGTTTCTATCCCAATCTACATTCTTCCGATGTGGAAGAGATGACGAAAAAAGGACTGATTAGCTCGTTCCTGCACGTGGTAAAGGCCGAAGAAGCCAACTATCTGCAATCGCTGGCACAGCAAAGCCGCCTGAAGATTCCACTCCTGATTGGCATTGACGCCATTCATGGAAACGGTTTGTATCGTGGTTCGACCATTTACCCCACTCCTATCGGACAGGCAGCTACTTTTGACCCTGCACTGGTAGAACGGATGTCGCGGGAGACTGCTATTGAAATGCGTGCCAGCGGTATGCACTGGACGTTTACTCCGAACGTGGAAGTGGCACGTGACGCTCGCTGGGGACGTGTGGGCGAAACATTCGGCGAAGATCCCTATCTGGTAGGACAGATGGGGGCGGCTACCGTACGCGGATTCCAGACAAAGGATTTCACGGGAAACGATAAAGTGATTGCGTGTGCAAAGCATCTTGTAGGTGGCAGTCAGCCAGCCAACGGAATCAACGGTGCTCCTGCCGAGTTATCGGAAAGAACGTTGCAGGAGGTATTTTTCCCGCCTTTCAAAGATTGTCTGGAAGCGGGTGTATTTACAGTGATGACGGCTCATAATGAGTTGAACGGGATTCCTTGTCACGGAAATAAGTATCTGATGACGGAAGTATTACGCAATCAGTGGAAGTTTGACGGTTTTGTTGTCAGCGACTGGATGGATATTGAGCGCATGCACGACTATCACAACGTAGCCGAAACGCTGAAAGACGCTTACCGGATCAGTGTAGATGCCGGAATGGGAATGCACATGCATGGACCGGAATTCTACGAAGCTATCATTGAGTGTGTGAAAGAAGGGAGTATTCCTGAAAAGCAGATAGATGCTGCCGTTTCTAAGATTCTGGAAGTTAAATTCAGGTTAGGATTGTTCGAGAATCCGTTTATCGACCTGAAAAAGAAAGATGAAATTGTCTTTAATGAGAAACATCAGCAAACGGCACTGGAAGGAGCGCGGAAGTCTATCGTCCTGTTGAAAAATGAAGGTAATATGCTGCCATTGGATGCTTCGAAATATAAGAAAGTGTTTGTTACCGGACATAATGCCAACAATCAGTCTATCTTAGGTGACTGGGCAATGGAACAGCCGGAAGAACATGTCACTACCGTATTGAAAGGTCTGAAAGCTATCAGCCCCGAAACGAATTATAATTTCCTTGATCTCGGCTGGAATGTACGTTTGCTATCGGACAATCAAATAAAGGAAGCAGTGCAACAGGCACGCAGCTCCGATCTGGCGATTCTGGTGGTAGGAGAAAACTCAATGCGTTATCATTGGAACGAGAAGACGTGTGGAGAGAACAGCGACCGTTACGAGCTTTCTTTGCCGGGACGTCAACAGGAACTGGTGGAAGCTGTGGCTGCTACGGGGGTTCCGACAGTCGTTATCCTTGTCAACGGCCGTCCGCTGACTACCGAATGGATAGATGAAAATATGCCGTGTATCATCGAAGCATGGGAGCCGGGAGTAGCCGGAGGACAGGCTTTGGCGGAGATTCTTTACGGAAAAGTGAACCCAAGCGGTAAACTGCCGATTACGATTCCAAGAAGCACCGGACAGATTCAATGTATGTACAATCATAAATTTACCAACCATTGGTTTCCGTATGCAACAGGAAATTCATTACCTTTGTACGAGTTCGGTTACGGTTTGAGTTATACGACGTATAAATATGAAAACCTCAAACTGTCTGAAGCAACGACCACTCCTGACAAAAGCGTGAAAGTAACTGTAGATGTCACGAATACCGGAAAAATGGATGGTGAAGAAACGGTTCAGCTCTATATCCGCGACGAATACAGTTCTGCTACCCGCCCTGTAAAGGAGTTGAAGGACTTTGCCCGCATACCTTTGAAAGCAGGAGAAACGAAAGAGGTTTCATTTACTCTTACTCCCGAAATGCTGTCCTACTATGACGCTAATATGCACTATGGAGTGGAAAAAGGAACTTTCAAGATTATGGTGGGAGCTTCTTCAAGAGATACCGATCTGCAAAGCATTATACTTACAGTGAAATAAAATAGATATGAAGAAATTACTATGTCTCGCCCTGTTATTGTCTGCCGGAAGTGTTTATACCGGCAGCGTTTCGGCAAGCAACCAACCTGCCGGTAAGAAATCCGGCAACAACTCAAAGGATATATACAAAAAGACCTGGATTGACTTCAACAAGAACGGTGTAAAGGATGTATATGAAGATCCTTCCGCGCCTATCGAAGCCCGTATTGCGGATTTGCTTTCGCAAATGACACTGGAGGAGAAGACCTGTCAGATGGCTACTCTCTACGGTTCGGGACGGGTGTTGAAAGATGCATGGCCTACCGACGGATGGTCTACAGAAATCTGGAAAGACGGTATCGGAAATATCGACGAGCAGGCCAATGGACTGGGTAAGTTCGGTTCTGAAATCTCCTATCCGTATGCCAACAGTGTGAAGAATCGCCACACTGTTCAGCGCTGGTTTGTGGAACAGACACGACTGGGTATTCCGGTCGATTTTACCAATGAGGGAATACGCGGATTATGTCACGACCGGGCTACCATGTTTCCCGCTCAATGCGGGCAAGGTGCCACGTGGAACAAAAAACTAATCCGGGAAATTGCGAAAGTCACTGCTGATGAGGCGAAAGCACTCGGATATACCAATATTTATGCTCCGATTCTGGACATCGCACAAGATCCTCGCTGGGGACGTGTAGTTGAAAGTTACGGAGAAGATCCTTATCTGGTAGGCGAATTGGGTAAGCAAATGATTCTTGGTCTGCAAAGTGAAGGAATCGTTGCCACTCCGAAGCATTTTGCCGTTTATAGTATTCCGGTCGGTGGACGCGATGGAGGTACACGTACCGATCCGCACGTGGCTCCGCGTGAGATGAAAACTCTGTATCTGGAACCATTCCGTAAAGGTATTCAGGAGGCGGGTGCATTGGGCGTCATGAGTTCTTACAATGACTATGACGGGGAGCCTGTTTCCGGAAGTTATCATTTCCTTACGGAAATTTTGCGTCAGCAGTGGGGATTTAAGGGATATGTAGTTTCGGATAGTGAAGCGGTGGAATTTCTACACACTAAACATCGTATCACTCCGACTGAAGAAGAAATGGCGGCACAAGTGGTAAATGCCGGATTGAATATCCGCACCAACTTCACTCCGCCACAGGATTTTATTCTTCCATTGCGCCGTGCTATTAGTGAGGGCAAAGTCTCTCTGCATACGCTTGATCAACGTGTCAGTGAGATTCTTCGCGTTAAGTTTATGATGGGGCTTTTTGATAATCCGTATCCCGGTGATGACCGTCGCCCGGAAGTGGTAGTGCATAACGCCGCCCATCAGGATGTATCTATGAGAGCAGCTTTAGAATCCATCGTGCTTCTGAAGAATGAAAAAGAGATGCTTCCGCTATCCAAGAGTTTTAGCAAGATAGCAGTTATCGGTCCAAATGCCGAAGAAGTGAAAGAACTGACTTGCAGATATGGTCCTGCCAATGCATCCATAAAGACTGTCTATCAGGGAATCAAAGAATATCTGCCCAATGCAGAAGTTCGCTATGCAAAAGGTTGTGATATTATTGATAAGTATTTCCCGGAGAGTGAACTATACAATGTTCCATTAGACACACAGGAGCAAGCAATGATTAATGAAGCCGTAGAATTAGCAAAGGCTTCGGATGTCGCTATCCTTGTATTAGGTGGAAATGAGAAGACGGTTCGGGAAGAATTTTCACGTACCAACCTCGATCTCTGCGGGCGCCAACAGCAATTATTGGAAGCTGTTTATGCCACAGGAAAACCTGTCGTTCTGGTAATGGTAGACGGAAGAGCAGCCACAATCAACTGGGCAAACAAATATGTTCCTGCCATCATTCATGCCTGGTTCCCCGGCGAATTCATGGGAGATGCCATTGCCAAGGTTCTTTTCGGAGACTATAACCCGGGCGGACGTCTGGCAGTTACTTTCCCGAAATCTGTGGGACAGATACCTTTCGCTTTCCCATTCAAACCGGGTTCGGATTCTAAAGGAAAAGTCCGTGTTGCCGGTGTGCTTTATCCTTTCGGATATGGTCTAAGCTATACGACCTTCGGATATTCAGACTTAAAAATCTCCAAACCGGTTATCGGGGCACAAGAAAATATCACTCTTTCATGCACTGTAAAGAATACAGGAAAGAAAGCAGGGGATGAAGTAGTCCAGCTTTATATCCGTGATGATTTTAGTAGCGTAACAACCTACGATAAAGTATTACGCGGTTTCGAACGTATTCATTTGCAACCGGGAGAAGAACAAACGATTAGCTTTACCCTTACTCCTCAAGACTTGGGGTTATGGGATAAGAATAATCAGTTTACAGTAGAGCCGGGAAGTTTCTCGGTGATGGTAGGGGCTTCTTCGGAGGATATTCGGTTGAAGGGAAGTTTTGAGGTTCAATAAATAAATCTAAGATAGTCACTAAAAGCAATGTGAGGCAGCCCCCTAATATTTAGGCTACCTCACATTCTTATTTATTTTTCTTTCATCAATTATAATAGGGGCATAAGTTATGCTTAATAAAATTGCTATATTTATTCTGTATATCAACTATAACTTATAAAAAGACGAAACTTATCAATAAGCCTATTTATACAGAACGTATTCGTCTGTTCACTCGAAAAAAAGATTTATCGACTAAAGATATTGCCCAATTCACCAACCTTACTATTCGTGGGGTAGAAACAGCCCGTTATCGAATAAGAAAGAAACTTGCCATTCCCGGAAATATTAATCTTGTTGATTTTCTGATTAACTTTACATAGAAACATTTACTGAATATTCCTTGTAATTTCACCCCCTATTCTGTTGGGATTTTCTAAAGAAACTTTATCTTTGTAATGTCACACAATTACAAAGAATATGGTTCGTTTTAATCTTGTTATCACCATACTACTAATGATAAGTATGGCTGTCAAAGCCAAACTGACCAGCCGGATGTTCGATGTCAGGCATGTAGGCTATGCGGAAGGTCTTAGTAGTCAACGTGTTTTTTCGATTGTCGAGGATGGAGACGGTGCTATGTGGATTGCCACAAAAACCGGGATAGACAGATACAACGGCTATACGGTAAAGAACTATGATTTACCGGGTAACTTCTATTATGGTGATCTTGCCGGACGCAGGCTTTACTTATTATACGACGCCCGACAGGGATTGTTTGCCTACGACCACACCGGACGAATCTACCGATACTCCACTATCTACGATCATTTTGAACAAATCCTCCATCTGGGACATTTGATTCAGGAAGAAGTCATCTTGAACAAACTTTGTTTGGATGATGACGGAACCTGGTGGATGGGATCTGATAAAGGACTATACAAGCAAGAAGCGGACAATCGTATAGTTGCCGTACTCAAAGGACAATATGTCAACGACATCGCATTTGCCGGCGAATCACTTTTTGTGGGTACTTCTAACGGAGTCTGGCAACTTTCACACGCCCTGCCGGATAGAAAACACCAACTGCTGGAAGGATGGAATGTACAGACATTGTTCTGCGACAAACCGAAAAAAGAACTCTGGATAGGAACATTTGGCAGCGGCTTGTCTGTAATGAACCTCAACACTTCCAAAGTATTTACGCTGGAGGGACAAGGGAATACGTTCCTTCATCCGATACGGGCAATTACAGACTATGATGAGCATACCATACTTATAGGCGTGGACGGTGGCGGCGTGTATGCGATAGATAAAGACACACAGAAAGCCCGTTTACTGATGAATACCAAAGATGACACAGATACTTACCTGCGGGGAAACGGCATATATGCCGTAACCAGAGACGATCAGGGTAACATCTGGATAGGTAGTTATACGGGAGGCGTATCTGTAGCTATCCTGCTGAAACATCCCATCTCGATATTAGCGCATGAAAAGGGAAACACCCATTCCCTCATCAGCAATAACGTGAATGATATCGAAGAAAACCCGGATGGCAACCAATGGTTTGCTACCGATAATGGAATCAGCATCCGAAACACCCTGTCAGGCACCTGGAAACACGTGCTGAAAGAAATTGTAACCATTTCTCTTTGCACATCCGGAAATGGAAACGTATGGGTAGGAACATACGGAGACGGGGTGTATCTATTGGATAACAGCGGGCGCGTGCTACGTCATCTCACCAAACAACAAGGGCAATTGACTACCAATTATATTTTCTCCGTCAGACAAGACATGGAGGGGGACTTATGGATAGGAGGTCTGGACGGATGCCTAATCATGTTCGAAAAAGAAAAAGGCAACAGACGTTCCTTCGACGTGAACTGGGTGCAGTCCATTGAACCTATCGACCGAAACCAGGTAGCGGTGGCTACCGTCAACGGTTTCTTTCTGGTGAACAAACACACAGGAAATATACAGCACTATGCCAATTCACAGGAATTTCACAATCAGAATGTCAGTGCTTATATCATCTCCATGCTATTCAATGACGACGGAACAGTGTGGCTGGGAACCGAAGGGGGAGGATTGAACCTGTATGACATGAAAAACCGAACGGTAAAAACTTTCACTGTTCAAGAAGGATTGCCGTCCAACGATATATATAGCTTGCAGCGAGACGACAAGAAACGCTTGTGGGTCAGCACCGGAAAAGGAATTGCCTTGATAGACAGCCTGCGCGTGTCGAACCTCAATTATGCGGGCAATATAGACAAGGAATATAACAAGTCTTCGTTTGCCCGATTAATGAACGGTGAGTTTGTATATGGCAGCACGGATGGCGCTGTCTTTATCATGCCACTCGACATTTCAACCGTTGACTACTGGACGCTCCTGCGTTTCACGGGACTGACAGTTGACTATCAAAACGCCAAGGAAGAAGAATCGTTGAAACCCGCCATTCATGATATGCTTGCCGACCATGCCGTACAGCTCGGCTATAAATATAACTCGTTTACTATTTCTTTTGAATCTATCAACTATCGTTTCCAGCGCGATATTGTCTATCAGCACATTTTAGAGGGGTATGACAATGACTGGAGTAAACCGTCTGCCGAGGGAAAAGCATCCTACACCAAAGTATCACCGGGCACTTATCTTTTTAAGGTGCGCAGTCTGCGGCGCAGCGACGGAAAGACTATCTCCGAAAACACCTTAGAAGTACACGTGAGCCAGCCATGGTGGAACTCGTGGTGGGCTTGGACTATTTACCTATTTATAATAGGCTTCATTTTCTATTTCATCCTGCGGTATAAAAGCAACCAACTCCAGAAGAAATACGACGAAGACAAAATACGTTTCTTCATCGACACAGCGCATGACATTCGCACGCCGGTGACGCTTATCATGGCACCGCTGGAGGATTTGAACCGGGAACAAGATCTTTCGGACAAAGCCCGTTATTACCTGAATCTGGCCCATGAAAGTACCCGCAAGCTCCATTCACTCATCACACAGTTGCTCGAATTTGAAAAGGTAGACGCCCACAAACATTCCTTTTTATCGACTCCGCTTTGTCTGAATGAAGTTTTGCTGAAAGAAGTCTCCGTCTTCCGGTCTTTTTGCGAGAAGAAGCAGTTGACACTGAATCTGACCCAACCCGACGAATCCATTTTCGTTTCGGCAGACAAGCATCTGATAGAGATGTTACTCGACAATCTTCTGTCCAATGCTTGCAAATACACAATGCCCCAAGGAGCAATCAGCCTGGATCTGAAAGTTACGAAACGCAAAGCCATCCTTTCGTTGAAAGATAACGGAATAGGTATACCAAAGAAAGCGAGAAAGCATATCTTTTCCGATATTTACAGAGCCGAAAATGCCCGGCAGTCACAGGAAGAAGGAACCGGATTCGGACTATTGCAGGTGCAGCGCATTGTAAAGATGCTACATGGAAAAATCACTTTCTGTTCCGAGGAGGGCAAGGGAACTACTTTCACCGTAACATTGCCACGAACTACCACCGTAGCCGAACCCGTGTCACACGAAGCATCCCTCGAACACTTTACCGACACATCGGATAAAAACAACCACGAAACAGACAAGATAAAAGATCCGGACGACCGGAATACATTGCTCATTGTAGAAGACCACGAGACTCTCCGTCACTACCTCCGCCAGACCTTTGAACACCTCTATCGGGTAATTGATGTCGCCAACGGAGACGAAGCTATCGCCTGCCTCGCCAATGAATATCCGGATATCATCCTCTCCGACGTCATGATGCCCGGCATACGGGGGGACGAACTTTGCAAACTGGTCAAAGAGAATCCCGACACATCGGGTATTCCTGTCGTTCTGCTGACGGCAAAGGCTAACCATGAAGCAATAGTGGAAGGATTGAAGAAAGGCGCGGATGATTACATCCCCAAGCCATTCAGTACCGAAATTCTGAAACTAAAAGTGCAAGGATTGATTGACAATCGAAACAGACAACGGCAGTTCTTCATGCGACAGGCCATCGCTCAAGTAGAGGCGGGTAGCAAACATAACGACAATGAAAGTAATATAAGCAATGAAAGTGTCGACAATGAAAGCGCAACGACAGCAAGCGAAACAATGGCCGAGGGTGACCGCCAATTCATTATGCAAGCCACCCGCTTCGTTCTTGAACATTTGGATGAACCCGATTTCAACATCAATCTCTTGTGTCATGAAATGGCAATGAGCCGGACACTGTTCTACAGTCGTCTTAAATCACTGACGGGAAAAGGGCCACAGGAATTTATCCGTATCATCCGACTTCAGAAGGCTGCCGAACTGCTGAAAGAAGGCAAAAGCGTAACCGATGTCGCCGCCGAAACAGGATTCGTCAACACGAAATATTTCAGTTCATTGTTCAAGAAACAATTCGGGATGCAGCCGAGTAAATATAGTGGGAAATAGACAACCTTTAAAAGATAAGAAAGGAATATATTTTAGGCACGGATTACACGGATTTCACGGTTTTAATGCAATGATTACGCAAAGCAACCGTGTTTATCCGTGTAATCCGTGCCTAATCCTTAATTTACAATTTAGTTCATAACCGTACTGGTTATGAATTAAACAAGGATAGTCTCTTATTCTTATTGCTCTCTATAGCTATTCTTTTATAGCTGGTTCCCTATTCAAACTTATTTTATTCGCTACTTTTATTTCGTTCCACTATAGTACACTTTGCGTCCGACTATAGTGGTACGCAAGGTACACTATAGTTATCTTTGCGGAACACTATAGTGGAACGAAAAAAGAATAGCTAACGGAGCTAATCTGATTAGGCAAACAAAGAAATAAAAATAGTATTTGACTCCTTTCCGCACCGAAACAATCTTTGAAAAAGAATGGGCAGGATAACGTCCGTTCGATAAAAATCAGCAGATTTGTCAGCAATCAAACCTTATATGTCAGCAATCTGACCATCGTTTTAGCCTGATATTAGCATCTTTGCACCAGGCTTTACAAGTATAAAGCACATATTACGTTCAACCTTTTAAAATGCTAAAACGATGAAAAAAGTAGCACTATTTCTATTTTTATCCGTTTGCTTCGCGCAACAATCCTGCTCGTCTGATTCTGTTGGAACGGAACCGGAGGAGAATCCACAAGACATTCTTTTTAAAGATGATTTCAACTTTTTCGACGAAAAAGTATGGACGAAAGAAACTCATGAACCCGGTTGGACCAATCAAGAACTGCAAGCATACGATGCCGCCCATGTATCAGTAGGAAAGGACGGGGATAAATCAGTTCTGATTCTGACTGCCGAACGCAAAGGGAATAAAATCTATTCCGGCAGAATCAATTCAAAAGGGAAAAAGAATTTCAAGTATCGCAAGATAGAAGCAAGTATCAAGCTTCCCAAGACCAACGGCGGACTTTGGCCTGCATTCTGGATGATGGGAGACAATGACAAACAGTGGCCGGCATGCGGAGAGATCGATATTATGGAAATGGGAGAACAGAGCGGAATGGCTGCGGGCGATTCGGAAAAACAAGTGAACACCGCCATTCACTATGGTGCCAGCGTGGCGGATCACGAACAGCAATACTACAAAGCCAATGTTGCCAACAGTCTGCAAGACGGCAATTATCACACCTACTCTCTGGATTGGGATGAAAACAGCCTGACCATATCCGTCGACAACGTGAAGTTCCATACATTCGACATTAGCTCGAACTCTTACTTTCACGACAACTTCTACGTCCTGTTCAACCTCGCCGTGGGAGGTGCGTTTACAGGAATTACCGACGTCAATAAACTGACAGGCCTGAAAGACGGTCAAAAAGTAAATATGTACATCGACTGGGTGAGAATATTATAGGAATCTTAAATATACATGCTATGAATATGAAAAAATGTAAGTATCTATTGTTTTGCGGAACGCTCGCCCTTGGGATGGCGGGAAGTTTCCAGCAAGTGTATGCAGCAACAGAACCAAGTTCACAAGCTGTTCAACAACAAAGTAACAAGGTAACCGGAAAAGTGAACGATGCCACAGGTCCCATCATCGGGGCTTCTGTAGTGGAAAAAGGAACTGCCAACGGAACCATTACCGATTTGGATGGAAATTTCAGTTTAAACGTAAAAGCAGGAGCTACGCTCGTTGTCAGTTACGTAGGTTATAAATCCGAAGAGGTGAAAGTGGGAAAAGGTCCTTTGAATATCACTTTGAAAGAAGATGCCAAAGCATTGGATGAAGTGGTGGTCACCGCCCTCGGTATCAAGAGAGAACGCAAAGCATTGGGCTACGGCATTGATGAAGTAAAAGGTGAAGCCTTAACCAAAGCCAAAGAAACGAATCTCATCAACTCCATGGCAGGACGTGTGCCGGGCTTGGTAGTCAGCCAGACTGCCGGCGGTCCTTCCGGCTCTACACGTGTCATTCTGCGAGGCAGTACCGAAATGACCGGAAACAACCAGCCTCTTTATGTAGTGGACGGTGTACCTCTGGATAATACCAATTTCGGCAGTGCCGGTACAAACGGTGGCTTCGACTTGGGCGACGGCATTTCAAGCATCAATGCCGATGACGTGGAAAACATGTCGGTATTGAAAGGTCCTGCAGCGTCCGCTCTTTATGGTAGCCGTGCCAGCCACGGTGTCATCTTGATTACAACCAAGCGCGCCAACAAGGACAAAGTCAGCGTAGAATATAACGGAACACTGACTTTTGACACCCAACTCGCCAAATGGGACGAAGTGCAGCAGATATACGGTATGGGAAGCAACGGTACTTATAGCTATGATGCCATATCCAACACAAACAAAAGCTGGGGACCCAAGGCAGACGGTTCAAACATGCTGAAGTATTTCGATGGCGTGGAACGTCCTTTCCTGATTATTCCCGACAATACGTCCAGCTTCTTCCGCACGGGTATCACCGCCACCAACTCCGCCATCATAGGTGTGAACAACGGAAAAACCGGTATTCGCTTTACCTATACGGACATGCGCAATAAAGACATTGTTCCCCAGACGCACATGAGTCGTGATATTTTCAACCTGCGTGCCAATACGTCTACAGGAAAAGTAGACTTGGATTTCAGCGTCAACTATACACGGGAAGACGTGAAGAACCGCCCGGCATTAGGCGACAGCAAGTCAAATATCGGTAAAAACCTGATGACCCTCGCTACCACTTACGACCAGGAATGGCTACAAACCTATCAGACTGCCGATGGCGAATATTCCAACTGGAACGGTATGGATCCCTACAACGTGAATCCGTACTGGGATATCTATAAGAACTTCAATAAATCCAAGAAGGACTTGTTCCGTATGAATGGCAAGGCTGTATGGAACATCGACCAGCACCTGAAACTTCAGGCAACATTGGGCGCCGAACTCAACTGGTTCACGTTCGATGATTACAAAGCGCCGACCACTCCCGGATTCGAAGCCGGAAGACTTCAAAACAGCGCTTTCCGCAACCGCATGTACAACTTTGAAGTATTGGCTCTCTATAACAACCATTGGGGTGATTTCGATTTCAACGCTACGTTGGGCGGCAATGTATATAAGGTGAACAACCAGACCACTGTTACCACCGCTCAAGACATGAAGATACGCGATGTCCCTTCATTGACGAGCTTCAACGAGATCAGTGTAGTGCCCGGCAGTTACCGCAAGCAGATTAATTCGGTCTACGGAGCAGTGAACGTAGGATGGAAACACATGCTTTACCTGGATGCTACGTTGCGTGGCGACCAATCGTCTACCCTTCCTGTCAGTAGCAATATGTATATGTACCCTTCTTTCTCCGGTAGCTTTGTGTTCTCCGAGCTGACGCAACTGGGTGACCTCCTGCCCTACGGAAAGCTACGTATGTCATGGGCGCAAGTGGGTAGTGATACCGATCCTTATCAATTGGGACTTGTCTATACGAAATCCAAATATGCTTATCCCGGATATACCATCGGATATATCGATAACGGAACCATCCCCAACAAAAACTTGAAACCGACCAAAACAAATTCTGTGGAAATGGGATTGGAATTAAAATTCCTGAAGAACCGTATCGGGCTGGATTTCACCTACTATTCTCAAATCAGTAAAAACCAGATTATGGGAATGGCAAGTTCCTGGACCACCGGTTATAACTATCGCTTAATCAATGCCGGCAAAATAGAAAACAAAGGTATTGAGATTGCCCTTAGCACACGACCGATTCAAACACGTGATTTCTCCTGGGATATTAATCTGAACTTCTCCAAAAACAGCAATAAGGTAAAAGAACTGGATGGCGAATCGGATATGTTTGAACTGGAAAAAGCTAGTTGGCTCGACGTTCAGGTAGCCGCTAAGGTAGGCGAAAACTTTGGTTCTATCGTAGGCCCGGACTTCCAACGAAACGAAAAGGGAGATATTCTGATTGACCCGCAAACCGGTCTGCCGCAATATGACAAAAGCAACCACGTATTGGGTAATGCCTCCTGGGATTGGACAGGCGGATTGCTCACCAATTTTACCTACAAGAATGTTTCGCTGGTAGCGGTATTCGATGTGAAAGTAGGTGCCGACCTCTATTCCATGTCTGCCCGTGCCGCGCACGAATCGGGTAAAAGTCCCGAGACATTGGCTGGACGTGATGCCTGGTATCGCTCGGAAGAAGA
This sequence comes from Bacteroides sp. M10, assembly GCF_014334015.1. Classification (GTDB taxonomy): domain Bacteria; phylum Bacteroidota; class Bacteroidia; order Bacteroidales; family Bacteroidaceae; genus Bacteroides; species Bacteroides intestinigallinarum. Next base: position 1,296,598 of record NZ_CP060488.1, read on the forward strand.
AAGATTAGCAGCCGGCATTGCGAAAGGAGCCGATAACTGGAAACCGACAGGTGGATTCGTTGCTCCGGGTGTCATTGACAACGGTGATGGAACTTATCGTCCCAACGACATCTACATCAATCCCGAAGACTACTGGATGAGCGTTTGCCGTAATGCACCTTCTATGTTTATTTACGACAACTCGTATGTGAAATGCCGTGAACTGACATTGAGTTATAATGTACCCAAATCCTGGCTAAAGAACGTAATAAGCGGACTGACCGTTTCGTTCGTTGCCCGCAATCCATTCATCGTATGGAAGAATATCCCGAATATCGACCCGGATTCCAACTATAACAATACCACCGGTATGGGACTTGAATACGGCTCATTGCCTTCACGCAGAAGCTATGGTTTTAATGTAAATGTGAAATTCTAAAAAGAGATATCATGAGACAATCTAAATACATCACAATCATCCTGATGGCATGCACCCTGTTTTTCGCTTCTTGTAGCGATGAATACATGGAAAACATGAACACTGACCCTTCCAAGGCTGCTACCATCGACCCGAATGCACAGCTCACCACTGCCCAACTGCAAACATACGGAGACTTGGGCATGATAGAGATCTACCGTAACTACCATTATGCGTTCACCCAACAACTGATGGGATGCTGGAACACCACTAACTATGGTGGACGCCACACAGTGGACAATAATGAAATGAGCCGCATCTGGACATCTTTCTATACCCAATCTCTGAAGAACATTACCGACGCTGAATATCGCACGGCCGAAGATGCAGAGAAAGTGAACATCAACTCTGTGCTCCGCATCTATCGGGTTTACCTCATGTCTATCATCACTGACACTTACGGAGACGCTCCTTTCAGTGAAGCCGGACTGGGATTCCTCGAAGGGAAGTTCAATCCCAAGTATGATAAACAGGAAGATATTTACAACGCTTTCTTTCTGGAACTGGAAGATGCTGTCAATAAAATCGATCCGACCAAAGATAAAGTGACAGGCGACCTCATCTATGCCGGTGATGTGGTTAAATGGCAACAACTGGCAAACTCACTTCGCCTTCGTTTTGCCATGCGAATCTCCAATGTCAACCCGACAAAGGCACAAACGGAATTTGAGAACGCTTTAACTGCCAACGGCGGTGTGATAACGGACGCTTCCGGCGACGCTCTCATCAAATACACAACAATAGCATTTAGTTTCGGACAAGAAGCTTACTCTGATTATCGCGGAAATTCATTGTCGCAACTGTTGTTCGGCAACGACCCCGCCAACAATCCAAGTTATCTCTGCTCTACCTTCTTTAATCAGTTATACAACTCCGGCGATCCCCGTACATTCAGAATTTCCCGTTGCTATTACGACGGACTGATGAGTGCCACCAGTACCGACAATCGTGTCGACATCACCCAGGAGATGATTGACAAAGGAATTGCTTTCAGTCCGCGCGACCCGGGTGCTTATTCGTGGGAACCGTGGCCTACGGGTTACGACAGCGATATTTGTGCGGAATTAGCCGTCAACAATCCTTCCGTTACGGCAACCATGGCTCGTGAAGTGGAACCCAAACTTGCCAATAATTTCCTTAAAAGCGACAATCCGGGTGTAGTGATGACCTCTGCAGAAGTGAAGTTGCTGATGGCGGAAGCTACCGTAAAAAAATGGAACGTCGGAAGTGTTTCGGCAGAAAATCTGTACAAGCAAGGAGTGCGTGCGGCCATGGATTTCCTGACAGACAACTACGATTGCACGGCTATCACCGATGAAGAGTTTGATGCATTCATTCAAAACAAAGGGGCTTTCGGGCACACGGACAATCAGAAACTCGAAGCCATCAATACGCAGGCATGGATTCTTCACTTCACCAACCCTACCGAATGTTGGGCAAACGTGCGTCGTTCCGGTTATCCGAAATTGAAATCACCGGCAGAATATGGTTTCGGACAATATCTCACCGGTGGCACGGACATTCCGGTTCGCCTCTGCTATCCTGTATTGGAATCTTCATATAATAAGAATAACTATAACGAAGCCATTGAACGTATGGGAGGAACAGATAATTGGCATGTCCTTCTGTGGTGGGATACTGAAAACTAACTATTAAATAATCATCCATTATGAAAAAGATATATATTGCACTATTTGCCCTACTCGCTGTAGGCTCCACATTTACTGCATGCACCGACGAAGAACCGTTCGCTACGATAACAGAGAATGATGATCCGCATATCCTTGATCCGGTGTTCCCTGACAGAACAAATGGTCAATTGGCTACATTCGCCAACATCAGTCGGGATGCAAACCTATCCATCTCACTGACCGTAACTCCGAAAGATTACACCACAGTCACGTGGTTTATTGACGGACAGGAAGTAGAATCGGGCACCGACTCCGACAAGGAAATGAACCGCAGCCTGAAAGCCGGTACGTATAATTTGAAGATAGAAGTAGAAACCGTGAAAGGGAAAAAGACTTCCCGTGAAGGATTGGTATTGGTCAACCCATTGGCAGATGACCCCCAATCCAAGGAAGTAGCCTTTGAGCGGATTGTATCTCCCGGTAAGACTGCCCGTCTATATGGTAGTAATCTACAGAACGTAACAGCCATCCTCTTGGGAGGAAGCACGGTCACCGATCCCACTTATGTTGAATCGGAAGATGGGGACTATCTGGAATACACTGTTCCGACAGACGTAAACGAAGGCGATTACCGTATCGTTCTGCAAGATGCCGAAGGCAATGAATATGGAGCCGACATGGTAAAAGTGACTAAGTCTTCCTTAATCATTTCGGGAGCCAACCGGGCTACTGCCAACGTGGACTGGACTATTTCCGGCATCAATCTCGACAACATCGCTTCTCTAACCATCGGCGGGCAGACAGTGTCTCAATTCAGCAACCAATCTTCTACGGAGATTACGCTGACTTGTCCGGATTTGTCTGATGGAAGCTATACGATGACAGGCAAGACGCGTGGCGGAGAGGCTGTACAGTTCTTGAACGATAATGCTACGACTACCGAGCAGACTGTTACCGTATCTACCGAAACAACGCTTTGGTCGGGACATCATTACGTTTCATGGGATATGCCGGACGGTGATCCCAACAAAATTTTTGGTTTGATTCCGATGGATGTGTTTGCCGGTATCACAGCCGGATCAACACTGAAAGTAGTCTATTCCATAGAACCTACTGCCGAATATCATCAGATGCGACTTGCTACCGGCAATTGGTCATACTTCACAGATCCGATAGACTTCTCGGAAAACGGTGAATACACACTGGTACTGACACAAGATATGTTGAATAAGATTCAAGCTGAAAACGGCTTCATCTGTGTAGGACATGGCTATTATGTAGATTTGGTAACCCTGAAATAATTATCCTACACAAGTGTGCAAATCATTCGCTCTGAATGACAGATTGGAGAAACTACGCTATTTAAAAAATAAATCATAATGAAACTAAGAAATATTATCTTAATGTCCGCATCCATCGCAGTGACTGCCTGTTCCAAACAGGCAGTTCCCACTGCCATTCCTGCAGACGCAAAAATAGAACAACAAGTGGAAGACCTTCTATCAAAGATGGACCTTGACGCCAAGATAGGACAAATGACCGAGCTGGCCATTGATGTATTAGGAGAGACAATAAATGGAGAATTCCAATTGGACGAGGCAAAACTCCACAAAGCGATTGCTGAATATAAGGTAGGTTCGTTTCTCAATGCTCCCGGTCCGGTGGCACAAAGCCCGGAAAAGTGGAACAAAATTATCGGTCGGATACAAGAACTGTCGATGAAAGAGATTGGTATTCCATGCATCTACGGATTGGATCAAAATCATGGTACTACCTATACATTAGGAGGCACACTCTTTCCCCAGAACATCAATATGGGTGCTGCGTTCAATCCTGAATTGGCCTACGAAGCGGCACGTGTGACGGCTTATGAGACAAGGGCAAGCAATTGTCCCTGGACATACTCCCCCACTGTCGATATGGCACGCGATCCCCGTTGGCCGCGTGTGTGGGAAAACTATGGAGAAGACTGTTTAGTCAATGCCATTATGGGCAGCAATGCTGTTCGAGGCTTCCAAGGAGACGACCCTAACCATATTCCCGCCGACCGGATTGCTACCTCCGTAAAACATTACATGGGATACAGCTCGCCGCGTACCGGCAAAGACCGTACGCCGGCTTATATATCCGTTTCCGAACTGCGTGAAAAATGCTTTGCACCGTTCAAAGCCTGTGTAGAAGCAGGTGCATTGACCATAATGGTCAACAGTGGTTCCATCAACGGAAAGCCTGTGCATGCCGACCACGAACTCCTCACAAAATGGCTGAAAGAGGACTTGGGATGGGACGGAATGTTGATCACCGACTGGGCGGACATCAACAATCTTTATACCCGTGAACATGTGGCGGCAGACAAGAAAGAAGCCATCGAAATGGCAATCAATGCCGGCATAGACATGGCTATGGAACCGTATGATCTCAATTATTGTACATTACTAAAAGAGTTGGTGCAAGAGAAGAAAGTACCCATGAGCCGCATTGACGATGCCGTCCGCCGCGTGCTTAGGTTAAAGTTCCGCTTGGGTCTGTTCGACCATCCGAATACCTTGCTGAAAGATTATCCTCTCTTCGGCAGCAAGGAACATGCACTGATCGCACTTCATGCTGCCGAAGAATCGGAAGTATTGCTAAAGAATAAGGATAACATCCTTCCGCTTCCTCAAGGAAAAAAGATATTGGTAACCGGTCCGAACGCCAACTCCATGCGTTGCTTGAACGGCGGTTGGAGCTATTCGTGGCAAGGACATCTGACCGACAGATTTGCCGACAAGTATAACACCATTTATGAAGCAATCTGCAACAAATTCGGCACCGATCATGTCCGCCTGGAACAGGGAGTAACCTACAAACCCGAAGGTGCTTACATGGAAGAAAATGAACCGGAAATCGAAAAAGCTGTCGCCGCAGCCCGCAACGTGGATATTATTATCGCCTGTATCGGTGAAAATTCGTATTGTGAAACACCCGGTAACCTTTCCGAACTTGCTATCTCTGCCAACCAAAGCAAATTGGTAAAGGCACTTGCTGCTACGGGAAAACCGATTATCCTGATACTCAACGAAGGTCGTCCCCGTATTATCAACGACTTGGAACCATTGGCTGATGCTGTTATTAACGTTCTATTACCCGGAAACTATGGCGGCGACGCATTGGCAAACATTCTGGCAGGAGACGTGAACCCCAGTGCCAAGATGCCTTACACATATCCGCGACACGAAGCGGCACTAACCACCTACGATTATCGGGTGAGCGAAGAAATGGACAAGATGGAAGGCGCTTACGACTACAATGCGGTAGTCTCCGTTCAATGGCCTTTCGGATATGGATTGAGCTACACTACCTTTGAATACAGCAACTTCCAAACGGACCAGTCCTCATTTACCGCAGGAGATGAATTGCACTTTTCCATAGACGTAACCAATACCGGTAAATATGTCGGGAAAGAAGTTGTCATGCTGTTCAGCAGTGATCTTGTGGCTTCGCTTACTCCTGAAAACCGCAGGTTACGAGCCTTCAAAAAGGTAGAACTGCAACCGGGCGAAACTCAAACTGTCACTCTATCCATCAAAGACAGCGACCTGGCTTTTGTCAATGCTGATGGACAATGGGTGCTGGAACAGGGGGATTTTCGTATGCAATGCGGGAATCAAGTATTGACGATTACTTATAAGTAAGCATTTATAAGTAAGTGTACATTATTAATGCAAACTGCTCCTTTTAATTCAAGCGATTGTATGTCTACAACAAAAGACGGTCGTTTGAATCAAAAGGAGCAGTTATTTTTAGCTGAAAAAAAGCAGCATTATCACAAAGGATATTCCTCAAAAGCATACAAAATGGTAGACAAATAACGTTCACCTGTATCAGGCAATAACGCAACGATCATCTTACCCGCATTTTCCGGTCGCTTCGCCAGCTCCGTAGCAGCATATACAGCTGCCCCCGAAGATATACCTACCAATAAACCTTCTTGTTTGGCTAATTCACGACTTGTACGAATAGCATCGTCATTCTGCACCTGAATAATTTCATCTACAACAGAGGCTTTGTACGTCTTAGGAATAAACCCTGCACCGATTCCCTGAATCTTATGAGGACCAGGTTTTCCTCCCGACAGTACAGGAGAATCAGATGGTTCCACTGCCACTATCTTTATACTCGGATCACGCATCTTCAACGCTTCACCTACACCGCTAACTGTCCCGCCAGTACCTACACCGGCTACAAAGATATCGACTTTCCCCTCGGTATCTCTCCATATTTCCAAGCCGGTAGTCCGTAAATGCATGGCGGGGTTAGCAGGATTCTCAAATTGTTGTAAGATGACAGCTCCCGGAGTTACTGTTTTTAATTCTTCCGCTTTGGCAATTGCCCCTTTCATACCATCCGCACCAGGAGTCAGCACTAATTCTGCTCCTAAGGCTTTCAGAAGATTACGTCGCTCAATGCTCATTGTATCAGGCATCGTCAGAATCAGTTTATAGCCTTTCGCTGCTGAAACAAAAGCCAATCCCACACCGGTATTGCCGCTAGTCGGTTCAATGATCGTTGCTCCGGATTGTAAGACACCTTTCGTTTCGGCATCCTCAATCATAGCCAATGCGATACGGTCCTTAACACTTCCCGCAGGATTAAAAGATTCAATCTTTACAATCAGACGGGCTTTCAAATCATTGTTTTTATTATAGTTACTAAGTTCCAATAACGGAGTATTACCTACTAGATCCGTCAATTTCTTTGCAATCTTTTCCATATATCTGTTTTTAAATTTTCTTGTTTTAAGATATGACAAAGATAGTGCAGATTCTGTTCAGGGGAAATACCACAGATGTGGTAATTTCATACCACATCTGTCTGATTAAAAAGCTCATTCTCTACCGACTCTTTAGTATCTAGGACGCTTTATCAGTATTCAAATAACGTGATAGGGCTTCCAGGAAGTAATAGTCGGCATAAACCAAGGGCACATCAATCTCTTTTCCATGTGGCAGACTGCCCGTCGAATGTTTCAAAAGAAATCCAGCATTATCGCCCAGTTTTGCTCTATACAGATCAGATGCCAAACTGTGAATCATCGTGGCAGCCGAATCATAGTATTCCGGACTCTTTGTATACTGATATAGTTCTAAAAGAGCAGAAGCAGCTATGGCAGCGGCAGAAGCATCTCTTGGAATATAACCTAGCTTTGTATCATCAAATTTCCATCCCTTTGTATATCCATCCTGCCCAACATTAAAGTCCCATAAAGGTATTTTATCTTCCGGCAAAGACGGGTTATTCAAAAAGAAATCAGCCATTTTTTGTGCTACAGACAAATACTTCGGATCCCCGGTTTCTCTATACACCATTGTAAATCCATAAATCCCCCAAGCCTGTCCTCTCGCCCAGGCAGAATTATCGGCATACCCTTGAGCAGTGGCCTTATCCCTGATTTCTCCCGTTATGGAATCATAATCGACTACATGATAGCAACTGAAATCTTCCCGAAGATGATTCTTGATAGTAGTGTTTGCATGTGTAACAGCCACATCATAATACTTTTTATCCCCCGTCTCTTTGGATGCCCAAAAAAGCAATTCAAGGTTCATCATATTATCTATGATTACAGGAAATTGCCACACTATTGTGTCATGGGGTGCTTTCCCTCCTTCCCATGATTTGATTGAATGAACATTCGGATTAAATCTCGTCATTAATGAATTCGCCGTTTGTACCAAAATGTCTCTATAACTTTTATCTTTCGTCAAAGCAAAACCTCTGCCAAAGCTATTGTACATCATAAAACCGACATCATGATCTTTTGTATTATACTTATTCGGCTCAAGTGGTAATGTCCATTCCACTGCTTTCTCCTTCCAGCAACTATCGTTTGTAAGCTCATATAGCATCCACAATGTACCCGGAAAAAAACCGCTTGTCCATCCATAGATATCTGTCGTAGATAAACTGCCATCTTTTTTCGTACTTCTTGGATATCGCCCTTGCGTTTCACCTAAAGATGTCAGCATACAATGAGTCTGTTCACACGCATAGATAATATTCTCTTCTACAAACTGCTTTCTACTGTCTACAGAAGTACACCCCACCAGCAGAATAAAGATAAAACTACCAAAAATGAATCTACTATTTCTCATTTTGATTCTTATAAAATAATATTCCTACTTACTTTCATTAAATAAAAGCGTTCCCAATCCCAGGCATTGCGCATTCCAGCTCTCACCACCCTGTCCACGCACTTTATCTACCGCTTTCTTAGTATATTCCACTTCTGCTTCTGAAAGTCCTTTCCTATTATAATAATGATTGTACACCATTTCATAGATAGGTTGAAGATTTCCTCTGTCGATCGTTGAAATAGAATTTCCATACACATTCCCCTGAAAGGGAACATCGTCATTACCCAGATTATATTTTGCCATATATTCAAAGCCTTTCAACAAACGATTGTCCATACTTTTATATAGATCAATTCCCTGTTTCCACGCCACCTCACAAGATTCTGCCAATCCCCCTATTCCATATTGCGCATGGGTCTGATCTCTCCCACTTTCAAAATTCTGTCCGGTATCATAGATGTTCTTCGACAACGTTCCGTTACTACCCTCGGTCGTTGAATTATAAAAAGCGATAGCTCTGTCAAAAATCTCTTTATCATCCAAAAATACCCCAACCGCTAAATGCATTTTGGTTATCGCAGTATCCCAGTTTCCCGCGCGCCCACGTTTCCAGTCTTTTATCAAGTCATAAAAGACCTCTTTAAACATTTTTTCAGCCTGAATGATATCCGCTTCTTTCCATCCCGCATCTGTATAACGTAATATTTCAGCAGCATTTATCAGATTGAAACCATACCATGCTGACATCAGCATATCATCTCCCCCGATCAAAGCCGTCAATGTACCCGACCAGGCATTCAATATCTCAATAGCTTTATCAGCATAACGCTGTTCACCTGTTATAACCCACATTAAGGCACAATGATATGCCATCTGGGAGTCACTACTCATTGCTCCCGCTGCGGGACTATTCACTCCTTCTGTTCTTTCTACTTCCGCATAAGGACCCTGTACTACATAATTCACATTAGCGTGACCTTTCAACATTTCATAACTCAGTTTCCAAGGTTTTGCATAATAAAAAGCCTGCTCCTTTATCCTGGCCATATCTTCGTAAGTAAAAAGGATACCCGGATGTGAGAATACCTTGACCACTTGCGGCTTTACTTCCTCCTTCGGAGAAATAGTAATATCTTTCATTTCATCGGATGAATCACAACTCATCACTGTGAAGGATAATAATAAAAATGCCAAATATCTAATAATCTTATTCATACTCAAGTATATTTTAATATTTTACTTCCACTCTTTCAACGGAGTTGTTTTATACTTCGCCTTTGCTTTCTGTGGGATCAGTTTCACACAATAGTTCACCTGCGTAGAGGCAGGTATTAGAGTTTCAAAACCAATTATGGTTACACCATCATTAGGAGCATCGTAAGAATTGGAAGATTTAGCAGGAGCAGTTTTCAGTTTGATTTTCTGATTAGTCTCTACTCTGAAAATCATTTTCTTCGTCCCTTCAGTCAGTTCCAGACTGTAATCATCCAGTTTTCTGACAGTGGCTTTGGTAACCATTGACCAAGTCAATTCTGTCGCTTTATCCAATGACTCGATTTCATCCTGCACTACCACAAAGCGATTATCAACAATGGCAATCCCTCTCCAGCAAGATTTCACCTGCCCTTTATACGCATTCGTCAAGTCCGAAATAAGATGCATGAATCCGGGAGAATCGCCATAGCTATTAATACGGGTATATCCGCCTACATCTTGTTTTTTCTTATCAAATGCCAATGTATTATGGGAGAAGTTATTATATCGATAAACATCCCATCGCTGTGAATTCTGCTTTCTGTTCCACAAATCAATTCCTATCGTTTCTAAAGAAGTATAATCCTGTGGTCCAAGATCGATTGCCCAGCGCACTCCATCTGCTTCCATGATAAATGACCCTATATCCATATGGGAATGGTTGGCTCCGGCACGTCCGGTTTTAAGTCCGACAAAGATGGCATTGGAATCTGTCCAGGAAGTTCTCATAGAACCTACCGGAGTTACACCCTGTCCAACCCATAAATTCCGGGATGGTGGAAGAATACGGTCCAGGTCGATGTTCTTTCCCCATATCATCAATGCTGGAAGGATTCTGTTTTTTGTAAATGAACTGCTTTTCTTTTTAGTCAGGTAATAATATTGACTCCACAACACAGTCGAATCACGCATCTTATCTGCAAACCAAAAAAGAGTAGGATTCAAAGAAGTGGCATCACCACTGTCGCCGTAATTAAAACTTTCTTTCGAAGGAGTTATCATATTCTCGATGAAATAGGCAGAAGGCAGAAAACCTTCCATTGAAGACAGCCCGAAATCAGTATGAAAGAGTTTTTCAATAGCAGACAGGAACAGCACATTGAAACTGGTACCATAAGACCAATAGGTAAACCCTTCGGGATAAGCACCATCCGGAGCATATCCCTTCATTGGTAAAGCGATAGAAGAGATAGCTCTATCTACGACTACTTTTGCTATTTCCGGTATATCTTCATAAACTGCTATGGCTCCATAGGCCATTCCGGTGTTGCACACTTGGTTCCAGTTATGACCGGAAGAAAGCCAACTATTGTTATCTGTACTGAATGAGGTGTCTATTCCTTTCTTGATAATGGCTTCTTTGATTTCACTTTTTGAAGACTCCGGCAAATCACGATATAACCAGTCATAACCGATTGCCATAGCCAAGGTCATTTCTGCCACATCCAGGAAGTGAGAAGGATTCCAGTCTTCAAAACCAGCAATGGCCAGCATTTCTTTCTCTGCCCTCGCTTTAAATCGTTCATCCGAAGTCATGCGATAGGAATAAGACAGATAAAAGATCCTCCGCAAAGCCTCACGTGAAACCTCCAGAATTCTACGTCCTTTCTGTACTCTCTTCAAAGCATCCACTTCAAAGAGTTTACGAGCTTCCGACTGAATGACATCATCTATCTTCCGCCATAGTTCATTCTTTTCAATATTACTTTTTATTTGTTGAATATCACTATCAAATAACAGTAATCGGGGATGCTCTCCAAAATTCGCTGTTTTATCCAAATGCTTCAACTGGGCATTTGCTTCTATCCCTCCAACGAGGGATAGAAGTATGTATAATAATAGAAATTTAATTGTTCTCATATTGTATCTGATTAATAAAGTGTACCTTCTATTGTGAGATTATAAATACCCATATTATGAGTGTAATCAGGATGCTGTATAATCCGCAATGCAACAGGTTCATCCGAAACATTCTCTAACTCCCATGACAAAACTGTTGTTTCATCTACCTCATCAGTAACGGCATAATCCGTCCATTCTTCATCGCCTACGCCTTTTGTCTGAAGTATGGCTTTACTTTTCTGCCCGGTATCTGCTGCAATTATCTTCACGACTATCGACTTAACTCTACCGAAAATAGGAGTTTCCAAAGCACCACCATCAGCAAAATTCTTTAATAACAGACGCCCTTGTGTCGCACCATTCGCATTCGCTGGTGGTTGGGTTGTATTCTGGACACGTCCCTGATAAATCTTAGTACGTAAAGTCCTTCCTTCCACTACGCGATCATAATGCAACTTTTCATAGAAAGTGTATCGATCCGGTGCCTGTCCTGTCTCCGTTACCACATAGATAGCCAAATCTCTAAACCTTTCATCCATTAAAGTGATGTCAACTGCTTCTTCCGGCAACAAGTCCGTCACACCCTCTATCACTAAATCATAAATAGCCAACGAATTTCCCTTAGTAATAGCCGGATCTTGCATGATGCGAATAGCTACCGGATTGGCAGAAACATCGTTCAGTACCCACTTCATAGGCGAATTTGCTGTAATATCTTCACTCATGGCAAGGTCTTTCCAGTCAGTAGTTCCCTTATCCCGGTATTGTATCAAAGCACGGGTAGCAACATCTCCGGCAGTTCCGGCAGAAAGAGCCAAAGAGATTTTACTAATAGAACCCAGTACAGGAAATTCAATATATCCGCCCCCTGTTCCTATCTGCAAACGTCCTTTAGAGGTACTCTCTCCATAGATTGAAATTCTGTTCTCTGTATAGTCAATACGACATCCATGCAGTTGTACTTTCAATGTTTGTTCTCCTATCGTTCTCTCAAAGTGCCCGTCTTTAGTATTCCAAGTTCCTCCGGGGAAAGCCGAGCCGTCACTAGCCTTAAAGATTTTTATACCTTCACCATCATTATAAAATCCTTCGTTGAACAATGTGTTTTCCGGAGATGGCCCCGGGTCAACAGGAGATTCACACAAAGTTCCTTCCAGGCTAAAATCATAGATTGCCAAGGCAGTTGAAGAAGCTGCCTCATCTGCAACAACCTTCACATAAATAGGATATTTCATTATTTTCCTATCCAATACCCATTCATAAGCATTGGTGCCTGAAAGAACCGGGCTTTTAGCATAAACTTCCCAATTTCCTCCTTTTGCCTTAATCATTAATACGACTTTAGTTCCCGTATTATTAGCCGAAGCGTTAGCCGCTACCAATGATACTTTTGAAACACTGCCTAGCAATCCTGTCTCTATAGCTCCGGTATTGGCATCCAGCAAAATACGTCCGTCCGAGGTCGTAGTGCCATTCACTGAAACACCAGGGGCATCCGGTTCCAACTGACATTGTGTCAAAAACACCTTCAAACTCAAATCCTGAATAACCTCATCGGATACGACTCTCTCAAAATAACCATTAGAGAAAAAAGAAGGAAACGGCTGTCCACCGGATGTCAAATACTTATTTTTATCATCAAAATGCTCATCCAGTACGGTTACGGGCTCTACCACGACCGGCGGTATCACTTCTCCCGGTTCATCTTTCTTTATCAACTCTTCATTGTCACTACAAGCCATCGCAGCAAAAAGAAAGATGATTAACAGATATATATCTTTTATATAGTTTTTCATATCAGACTATTTTAAAGTTAAACGCTTTATCGCAAAATTCATACGTTGCAGGTTACTGCTTGTCTCGTTGATATACAAATAGGCGATATACTTCTGATCATGACTCTTTATCAGCACTCCCTGATCTTGTCCTAACTCATAAGCATGTGTAGTAACTCCATCCAACGCCGCCTGGCGCAGATCAATCTCATCGACGTATATCGTAGGCACGCCACTAGTCTTTAGTTGACCATCAGGCCAATACCTTTTCTCCATCAAAGTGCGGTTGGTTGCTCCCGACGGGATTTCAACAGGATATAAATATCCTTTCTCATTGGACGGGGCCACCAGTCCATGAGCAAATGACCATCCGGAACCCATCGTCGATTTAAACGTATATATAAAATCAATCTTGTCGGCAATACCCAATTCCTCTACTTGAGCCACGGAATAAGATTGCATTGTCTCCAAAGAAAAACAGTTCCTCTCACCGGACGACAATGACAGATTCTTAAAGATTTCCACACTACTCACTGTATATTCAGGAGACTGAATAGTAGCCTCACCACCTTCGGTTATACTACGAAAATGAAACCTTATCTTATTTCCTCTGGCTTCTTTAGGCACTACATAAAAATAGCGTATAGTTGCAGCGATCGTATCAACAATATAAGCCTTGGAGACTGTTCCTTCGGTACTTGTTTCTGTAGCAATACGCACTTCCTCTTCTTCTCCGTTATTAGGATTGGTATATCTGCTATTCATGGCAATTCCCGTTCCTTCGGCACCCGGAAAGGATGCTGTTATCTCTACAGCCTTTATCGAAGTACCGTCAGTAGACCCTATCGCATAGGCAAACTCTAATGTATTTCCCACCAGAACCGGGCCTGCATCTTTCCGTAAGAGATCATTTCTCAAAGGGCTTTCATCGTCAGAACAAGACGAATAGAACACCACTGTAACAGTATACAGCAGTAAATACAGCGAAAACCAAATTATCTTTTTCATATCTTTCCTTATTCCTTTTCAACAACAATAATCTCATATTCCTTATATACCTCTCCACTTCCAGAAATAACGGTATACTTCACAGCTGCGCTAAAGTTAGTCCATACTCCCATTTTAGGAGTGATAGTTGCCTCGGGAGCCAAAGAACAACGAGGTTTTAGATGGGCTAAATTCACTCCATTCTTGACTTCCACATTAATAATCCCATTTACATCATCAATCGTCACTTGTGTAGCAACATTGCGATTATCTGCCGTATATAATTGCACAGAACTTATATAAGCATCCGTCCGGTCCGTTACCTGATACACTTCTTCATCGGTATCACAAGCTCCCATAACGATGGCAAGGAATAATACTTTTACCATTAATATGATATGTGTTTTCATTTATCTATGTTTTAATTACAACCATGGTTTATTTTGAGTCAGATTAGGATTCAGTACCCGCTCATCCTCCGGTATATTGTAAATGTAATATCTTGGGAAAGTACGGTCTGTTGCATTCTTATACTGATCTTGAATAAAATCATTCAAAGTGCTGCGTAGTTCCCGGCCATTGGGGTAATCCCAAACTGTTTCTGCAAGGCGCCACCTCCTAAGGTCAAAGAACCGTTGCCCCTCTGCCACAAATTCGATAGCTCTTTCCTGTTTGATCGCATCAAAAAAAGTATCCTTCGTCTTAAATTTATTACGATCCAGTGCAGGGAGTTTTCCCCGTCCCCTGATCTTGTCAATCAGGTTGTACAATTCATCCGACGGGCCATGAAGTTCATTCATTGCTTCACAATACATCAACCAGACATCCGGCAAACGCATCAGATAAAAATCCTGCGGTCCGTTAGATCTTGAATAGCCCGCATACTGTCTGACAAACTTGCGGAACATATATCCCGTCCTACTATCATTATAATCCAGATACCCATTCTTATTACCAAACATAAAAGCCAGGCTGTCTCCAATAGTCATTCCGTCAGGAGTGATTGTACGCATCTTCTGCCCGTTCCATACAATAGTACTGCGCATCCGGTAATCACGTCCTTCATATGTTTTAGGGTTAGCTGATCCATTTGCCAGATTCTGGTTTTTGTTCAGAATTATAGGGTCAACATAATCACCTGTTTTGGTACTCTGATATAAATTTACCAAATAATTTGTCGGCTGCATGTTTGCCCATCCATTGAGTACACTGCGGTTTCCGAAGATTTTGACAAACTCTTCTCCCTGCCCGATATTGGGTCCTCCGTACTGAAGAGAGAAGATGACTTCCGAGCATTTTTCATTTTCCAGTGTAAAGAGTTGAAGATAGTTGGGATTCACATACTCTCCGGGAGCACCATCCTTAAATAATTGAAGATTGTAGGCAGGTTTCATTACCTCCTTGAAATTACCGATAGCCTTTTCATAATATTCATTGGCTTCCGACTCACTTTGCTGGAAATTGTCGACTTCCGGACGTCCGTTCTTTTTCCAGCTAGCCCAAAACAGTTCTAACTTCCCCTTAAAAGCATAAGCGGCTATTTTGGTTGCCCGCCCCTGGTCTTCACTCGATTCATACGAAACCGGAAGTACCGATATAGCATAGTCATAGTCTTCGAAAATCAAATCTTTCACCTGCACAATAGGCGTTCTAGCAATAGAATAGGCTTCTTCTTGTGTAGGCACATGGTCCAAATATTGTATATCACCATACAAATCAATCATCAATGCATAATGAAGGGCACGGATAAAGCGGACTTCTCCTTCATAACGTCTCAAAAGATTAAGTTCTTTATCAGTCACAGCTTCTCCCTGCATTCTGCGTAATTGCATGATAGCATTATTAGCCCGGTTGACAGAAGCATAGCATTTATTCCAATAATCAGAAGTGATTGACTGGCTATTTGCATTTTGAAAATAAACCAGGTCAGCATTCGGATAACAATCCAGTCTATAAAATAATCCAAATGCATTACGCATGGCATTATAAACGGCATTTACCCCTTTCTCCGCATCCTCGGTAGTCTCCCAAAATGTATCTGCACTGATCTTGGTAGTAGCCGGATAATCCAGCAGATTATCAATGCAGCTTGTCTGTACCAACAAGACAACCAGCAATAATATATCTCTCATAGCTCTTTTCATACTATATCGTTTTAAAGCGTTATATTTATACCTAAAGAATAGTTTTTCATAAGCGGGTAAGGAATCTCCGAACCACTTTTAGGAAGTTTCTCCGGATCCAATCCCGGCCATTTGGTTATCGTAAACAGATTCTCTGCTGATACATGTATGCGCACGGAGTTTACACCTATATTTTTGAGAATCTTTGACGGTATTCTATATCCTAACTGGATATTCTTCAATCGGATATAGTCACATGAGTATAACCAGAACGTAGATTGTTCCTGATTAAATCCACCATTACTCCCCGATGTCAGACGTGGAAATTTCGCTCCCCGGTTATCAGGTGACCAAGTATCCAAATGATGCTCCTGGAAAGCATAACGAGAAGTATATACATTTACATTATTGAAATTATCCAGCCAGAAATTCTTTCGTCCCGCATTTCCCTGGAAAAGCATACTCAAATCGAATCCTTTCCAATCTGCATTGAAACTTATACTAAAGTCACTTGTCGGAATGTAGCGCATAATATTGGGCATAGCCACTTTATCATTACTGTCAATCATTCCGTCACCATTGATGTCTTCCATCAAAAGATCTCCCGGAGCTAAGTTATCACTTTGGTAAGGAGCATTGGCCACCTCTTCCCACGTTTGTACAATTCCGATCGCTTTGTAGGTATAGACCATCTCGTAAGGATAACCCAGGAACTTATCTCCGCGTCCCAATCGTTCATTCCATTTAAGCAGTTTATTCTTATTATATGAATAGTTGATACCAACACCATAAGAGAAATCAGCAATCTGATCTTGCCAGGAAAGAGAAATCTCCGCTCCCCTGTTTCTCATCTCTCCGATATTCCTGTCGGGTGCTTCCAGCCCCGACAATAACCTGGATACTTGTCCCGGACGAATCATACTTGTAGTCAGTTTATTATATAAGTCCAGTTCCATCTTCAAGCGATTGTTGAAGAAAGAAAGTTCCAATCCCAGATTTGTCATAGCAGTAGATTCCCAGGTAAAATTGGGGTCAATCAATTTATAAGGAGCATAACCTTCCACCAATACATTATTTCCGAACGTATATGGGTAAGAACTATATGTATCTTTCTGATAATAACGGTCTACCCCTGAATTATTTCCGACTTTCCCCCAAGACATTCTGATTTTTCCGTTAGATACAATATCCTTTAAAGGTTCAAAAAATCCTTCTTCCGAGAAACGCCACGCAGCAGATACAGAAGGGAATGTTCCCCATTGGTGACCTTTGGAGAACTTGGACGATGCATCCCAACGTATCAATGCCTGTAGCATATACTTATCGAGTATATCGTAGTTCAATTTAGTCACAATAGAACGTAACCCCTCTTTGCTAGACGAACCGCCTGTAGATTGAGTGGTCACTCCCGCACCGTCTATTTCAGTCAGATTCGGGTGAAACCTGTCATTACGGGAACTACTTTGTGATCTTTCATGCCAATATTCTTCAGAATATATAAACTGGAAGCGCAGATTATGCCCGCTGAAGATTTCCTGATTGTAGATAGCATGCAGGTTCAGGATTGTCTTCGTACGTTCGCGTGTGTAATCTGTGATGCCGGTACTCTTAGTTACAGTTTCATAACCAGCTAAGCCTGTTTGAAAGTTCTGTAAGATAGTAGGCATACTCCATGATTTTGTAAAGTCATTCCGGTAAGTCAAACCATAATCTGCCCTAAACTGGAGAAACGATACAGGTTTCCACTCCAAAAAAGCCATACCATTAAAGTCTTTGCGTTCCAGCTTATTGTTGTTTATACTATATTTTGCCAAAAGGTTACTGGCCAAAATATCTTCACCATAGGCCATAGCCCCACCATACTCCCCTGTCACCGGATGTTGCGGTAAGATACCTGCCACTGTTCTGACCATTTCCCATGTTGAAGCATTCCCGTAAGAAAGTAATCCTTCATCTAGGGGATATACCTGATCCGACCATTGCCCTGCGGCATTCAGACCTACTTTAAAATGGTTGCCAATTTTCTGATCTACATTAACACGGAAAGAATAGCGTCTGTAATCGTTATTAATCATCAATCCTTCCTGATCTAATAAACCGATAGACAGATAATAAGTTCCCTTATCATTTCCACCCGTAGCAGACAAACTGTGATTCTGTGTAAAAGGAGAGCGGAAGATGACATCCCACCAATCAGTATTAGGATACAACAGCGGATCGACCATTCCCTTCGCCATCCATTCATCAATTGTTCCATCTTTATAAATAGCTCCACTATTACCATTTGTCGCTGCTTGGTTATGCAACGTCAGTGCCCTTGGATAGTCTGCTAAAAAATCATAGAAACCGGTCGCTTTTCCAACGGAGAAATTACCTGAATAATTCACGTTTACCCGCCCTGATTTCCCTTTTTTGGTTGTAATCAAAATAACGCCATTGGCTGCTCTGGAACCATATACTGCTGACGAGGAAGCGTCTTTCAATACAGAAATACTTTCTATGTCATTCATATCAATCCGGTCTATCTCTATGTCAGGGATACCGTCAACTACAATCAGAGGAACAGAATTGTTGACAGTTCCCAGTCCGCGTACTCTCAAAGTAGCCCCATCCTTCCCTGCCATACCGCTGGACTGCTGCACCATCAATCCCGGTACCAATCCACTTAATGCAGTAGAAGTGCTTGAAATAGACCTGCCGGATAGTTGCTCATCAACGGATACCATTGATACCGCTCCCGATAAGTTTACTTTTCGCTGTGCACCATAACCAACAACTACTACTTCTTTCAGTAAATGAGAATTTTCCTTCAGGATAACGGCTAATTCTCTTTTCCCATTTACAGGTTTTTCAATTGTTTCATAACCTATATACGAAAAGACAACCGTTGAAGAAGGATCTACATTGTCAAGATGAAATTTTCCGTCAATATCAGTGATAGTGCCTTGTGAAGAGCCTTTTATTAGTACAGACACACCAATCAAAGGAATTCCTTTTTCGTCAACGATAGAACCGGTCAATCGTTCTGGTCTTTCTTTCGATTGAGTTTTAGGAACAATTGAAACAACCCGGTTTTCATTTATCTTATAATCTAAAGAGGTGCCGGATAAAATCTTCTGCATGGCGGATTCTATTCCTACATTCTCACATTTGATAGAAACCGGTTTATCCAGATCTTTCAGATTCTCCGAATAGAAGAAACGATAATCAGTCTGCTTTTCGATGTTTCTGATTACTTCTCTAACAGGGAGGTTAACAACACTCAAGGTAATTTTTTCCCGTTTTGTCTGTTGTCCATAACATTCAAAAGCGAACATTATAAGGCAACAAAATAGACATAGGAAGCCTGTAATTCTTGAACCCAAGAATTTTACTTTCAGATATTTTTTCATATCTTTGTGAATAAATTGTTTTTAATAATTAGTGATTAGGACAATTTAATTAAGGTCGAAGGAATTGCCCTTTTCTTCGGCCTTACATTTTTTCTAGTCAGATGTGTCTCATAGGCGTCATATTAATTTATAAAGTTAAACATTTTAAGGTCAATCGTTCATTATCTTTTCAAAGTCTTTGCTTCGTTTCTTGTCCACTCTGATTTTAATGATTCCCTGTTCCCATGCATAGTCAATAGGTGCAGTGTCTCTCATTAAGTCAAGCGTTTGTTGTATCGTTTCGTCCATCAGGATTCCTGTAAACTTGTAGTGTTTCAACAGTTCGTCTTCGATACTTATCTGTACTTTATATTTACGTTCAAGTTTCTTTACTATACTCTCCATTGTCTCTTTTTGGATAATCCACTTAGGATCTTTCCATGATGTATATAAGAGAGTATTCACATCCTTTCGGAATTCGACCTGTATATCTTCCTTATTTTTCTTACAAATCAAAACTGTTTCATTTGGTTTTAGATAAACTTCGGGAATGTCCCGCCCTGCATCGGGTTTCACTTTTACGGAACCTCTGACTAAGGTCGTTTCCACAATATCCTCATCATCGTAGGCTTTCACATTAAAACTGGTTCCCAACACTGTTATTTCTGTTCCCTTGGCAGAAACAATAAATGGCTTCTTATCTTTCTGCACTTCCAAAAAGGCTTCTCCGTGTAGTTCAATCTTTCGCTCCTCGTTCCCAAAAGATTTTGTGTATGTAATACTACTCCCGGAATTTAATGTTACAACAGAACCGTCCGGCAGACTTAAGACAGATTTAGAGCCTAAAGGAGCATTTACCATTGTAATCCCATCTACAACAAGACTGTCATTATGACTTCCCCATTCATAAGCAGCCCAACAGGACAGAATAAGGAGAGCAATCGCTGCTACATTTTTCCACATCATCAGATATCTTTTCTTCTGCACAGGCTGGTTGTGAGATTGTTCCTTAATAGTACCCATTACTCTATCATAGGCAGACTCCAGATAATTATCGGGTTTCATGTTTCGGGCAACCAATTCAATTGTGTAGACTTCTCTGAAATAACGTTTATTGTCCGGAGTTTCCAGCAGTTTTTTCAGTTCAGTCCGTTCCTCTTCTGATAATCCTTTCTCGAAAAAAGAAGATACCAGTTCATTTATTCTATCTATGTTATTATTTTCTTGCATATATATTAAAGACGATGTAAGTTAGAAAAAGGGTGGTTCTAAATCTGAAAAAAAATAAAGATTAGTAAGATTCCCAGTTTTTTTCTTAAAATAAGAATCGCTTCACGCAGATTAGATTTTACTGTATTTACAGAAATATCCATCTTTTGAGCAATCTCGCTATATTTGAGTTTTTCGAAACTTCTAAGTTTTAAAGTCTCCTGATAACGTTGTGGAAGTTCACTTATTGCAGCAGTAATGCGGGATTCATCTTCTTGAGAAATAAGATATTCTAATGGATTCTCATCCAAATCAGCCAGCGTATGGCATTCTTCCACCGGAAAAAAATCTTTCTGGACCCGCAGATAATCAATACAGGCATTTTTCACCGTTTGCAGCAGGTATCTTCTCATCGCAAGTTCCTGAATATTCTCCATATTCGCCCACAACTTGACGAAAGACTCGCTAACGATATCTTCTACAATGCATGTATCTTTCACATATCCACAAGCAAAATAATAGAGTTCTTTGTAGTATTGAGTAAAAAAGGATTTAAACTTCTCTTCCTTTATCCAATCCGCACTTTTTCCCATTCCAATAGTATAACAACTTAAAGTTCAACGTGAGTTCGAGATGGAGCAAAGTTACTTAAATATATTATTTAGAGAACGTTTCCCATATATTTTTTGCCATGAACAAAAGAATAGTTGAATCAGAAAAGTACATGATAAGAAAAATATCTCATAGTAATTTACAAGTGATAACCAATCATTTATAATCAAACTAGCCCAAGCCTACGCTAATTATCGTAGACTTGGGCCGACTATTTTCCTGAACTTATTATTTATAAAGTGCGTTTTTGCTTCTTGATGTAATCGACCATGAACAAACAACCGGGCGCATACATATTTCCATGATTGAAGCCCTGCAACTCATGCAAGAAAACTTGGTCGTTACCCAGGCTGCGAAGCACAGCATACAAATGGGCATTTTCCTCATAGCGGGCTGCCAGTTCCTGATTCCGGTCGCCAGTTATTAAATAGATCGGTGGTGTTCCCGAGTGCGCATGATATAATGGAGCAAACTCGTCGATAACAGGTATGCCGTCTTTCAATTTCCGTTCACTCCGAATCGTGAAATGTGTTACTGTCTGTCCGCTAAGTGGGAACCAGGCGGCCACTTTATCGGCATCTACCTGATATTTTTGCAGATAACTTTTATCGAGTGCCAACATCAAAGTCAGATATCCACCGGCAGAATGACCGGATACGTAGATCTTATCCGGATTTCCTCCATATTGGCTGATATGCTTGAATGTCCAGGCTACCGCTTCGGCAGCATCTTCGATGTAAGCCGGATTGGTAGCACGCGGACTTAACCGATAATTGACCGTTACTACTGCAAATCCTTGTTCTGTCAGTTCTCTTGGAATATGTTTACTCCCGCCCGTCAGACCACCACCATGAAACCAGACAACAGTTGGAAAGTCCTTGATACCCTCCGGGTAGTAAATATCGAGTTTACAACGTTCCAGACGATAAGCATCTGTTTCATTTTCCAAAAGATAAGAAATATCTTTCTTGTCTTTATAAATAGTTTGTGCTGATAATGACACAACACAGGCTAATAACAGAAGAAGAATTCGAGTTCTCATATAATTAACATATTAAGATGTAGACAAAATTATGTACATCTTTTGTATCACGCAAATAATCAACCGTAAATTTCTATAGATAAACGACAATCTCCCGCCCGAATATGTACCCGAAAACACATTTCCAGACAGGAGATCCACCATTATAGACAACAAAGTCCCTCTCTAAAGTTTCTTGATGGAGAAATCGGCGAAACGGATTTCTTCATCGCGCAACTGGTCTTGCCAGCTACGGTTCTCGCCCAAATAGCGGTAGATACCCCATTTGGGGCGAAGTCCCGTACAATCGGTGCGCCACATATCCATCTTCTGGGGATCGAGTTTCAAGAGAACTTTCCCGTCTTTCACGCGCGTGATGGTTACTTCATAAGAACCATCCTCACCGAAACGGGCTTTCTCTTCCACCTCTACCCAGTTACCGAGGAAGTCGGCCAAATCCGTGCTGACAATAGTCGTAGTACTCTCGCCACGCTTGTCATAGCGCACACGTAACTGTTGTCCGCCCTTACTATTCGAATAGGCAGTCAGTGTAATGAGCGGAGAGCTGACGTCTGCCGTACCGGATGCGTTGTCGATGCCTTTCAACTGGTGAAGATGGGAGAATTTGGTAGTTGTACGAAATCCTGCCGGCAAACAGAATTTCCAACGGAACACCATTGTCTCTCCTTGCTGGCCAACAAGGCTTTGTGGAGATTTATTATCTGTTTTTATTTCATTCCGCTGACGGTCTGTGATATTCGGCAGACCGCGGTCATCGTCTATCGCAGCATGAATAAATAATGCGAATACATATTTGTTCAACTGATTGTCACGCACCTGCTGAATATGCTGGAAATGCTCCGTTTTATGCTCGCGCGAAGAATCGGGAGCCTCGTGGTTGTAGCCCGAGCGCTTTATCAAGTCGTACGTTTTCGCGCTGTTGCCATCGGCTATTAATGAACCGTCCACTTGCTGTTCCGGTTGTCCGGGCTTCGGCTGTTCCTTGTCGTCTATCACTTCGGATGAACTATTGGAGCAGGCAATAAAGGCAAAGAGGGCTAAGAATAAGATTCCTGTTTTCATACGTTT
This sequence comes from Bacteroides sp. M10, assembly GCF_014334015.1. Lineage (GTDB taxonomy): Bacteria > Bacteroidota > Bacteroidia > Bacteroidales > Bacteroidaceae > Bacteroides > Bacteroides intestinigallinarum. Next base: position 1,320,085 of record NZ_CP060488.1, read on the forward strand.
ATTTCATATAGGTGGTCAGGAAATCGACAGACTTGAAGAAAATCTCTTCCATCTTATCAGAAGTCTTTGAACTTACGTTGTGGTCATAATACTTATACGTCAGCAGGTTGCAGACGCCTCCTTTTTTCTTTAGTGCCGATGCAAACATTTCACTTTGCTCACACTCTACCGTCACATCACACGTGCCACATACCAGCATGGAAGCAGGGATATTCTTCTTTGGAATGAGATTGATAGGAGATGCTTCGCGCAGGACTTTCGGGTTCCGGTCACAGAAATAAGCGATGCGTTGAGCATCTTTTGTCTTCATGGTGATGGCAGCCTTTTCCAGATCATAGATACCGGAATAGCCGACAAGTGCTTTCGTTCCGGGAACAGTCATGGCAGCAACTGCCGCCAGGTGTGCACCTGCAGAAGTGCCCAGGAAGCCGACACAGGCAGGATTTACATTCAATTCGGCAGCATGCTCCTGCACGTATTTCACAGCATCCAGAATATCTTGAATGGAGACTTTCACGGTTGCGTCGGATTGCGGTGCCAGTGTATAAGAGACACGTACACCTGTAATACCCTTTTGCTTTGCCAGGTATTGAGACAGAGATCTGGACGAACCATTATCTCCACGTGCCCATCCACCTCCGTGGATGTAGACCACGAACGGAGCGGGTTTGTCAGTCTCTGCAAAGTCTACTGTGAGTATCAGCTCATAATCCTTATGTTTCTTATACACAATGTCTTTGGTAGTCACTCCCTTATAGTCCTTGCTTTTCAGACGGTCCGGCTGATAGGTATAAGGCACCATCACATCGGGAATGGTATTCACATCGATAAACTTCGCATATTTCTTTGCATACAGCAGCGCATAGGAGCCGTCCTCATTCTGCGTCATCTTCATGCCATAGCGATTGGAAAATTGCTGCGGTTGCGCTTCCTGGGCAAGGCAAAAAAGCGGCAGCATACACAAACATAAAATCAGTTTCAATTTCATGATATCACTTCATTAGGTGGGATAATCTTATTTCTTCTTTAAAATTAGATACGGTATCGTTTCTACATCCGACGTACTGTATTTCAGTCCGATGCGCTTTGCCGTATCTATGTACTTCTGATTGCCCAATGCCGTTCCCGCTTCATAAAGAAGAATGGCGGCACGCGACTGGTCGAATGGTTTAATCTGCTTGAACTTCCAGCTTTCGGGATTCATATAATAAGGATACAGATAGTCTACTGCCTGCGAAGCCACTTTGCCGTTGGCGGCCGGAGTATTCCACAAGTTGATACCTATCTGGCTGGTAATCTGATTGGCTTCCATCAGAGCTTCGAGAGCGAAAGTTGAATAATGCAGGGAGAGCGTCCGTTCCAGTTCTTGGGGTAGTGAGCCGTCATCGGCAATCTGTGCACCCATTTTGGGGAGGATGCTTTGCTCGGCTACTTCACGGATGCGGTCGGTGCGGTCCAGATAGGCGAGTACCATCAGGTGAATGGCTTCGTACCACAGGCCATGATTGTTGGCAGCATGAGATTCTCTTTGTCCCTGTGTGCTGTTCTCCATCCAATAACAGAAAGCGGTAGCCCAGTCATCGAGCTTTTTCTTGTCCGAGGCAGTCCAGCTTTTCGAGCTTTCTATCAATTTGGCAACTCCCAGTGCACGACTGAAACGGCGGGAGTCAATGAAGCCCGAACCACGCATATTTTTCATTCCCGGAACGGATTGTGCATAAGTCATATTGGGGTTCATACCCAATTTCGGGTCGGTAAACCATGTTCGTAAATGATCGGCACAGGCTTTGGCGTAGACTTCTTTTCCGGTGATGTAATAGAGTACACCCAAACAGTAGGCAGCGTCGCCAAAACGGTTGGCATTCTCACGTTCAGGGTATTCATAAACTTCCGGGTTGCGTTCGCCATCCTTACGGATATAGGGAAGCCCATCTGTCTTCGTAGAGTCCGGCCACCAGTATGGGGATAGAGTCATATAATCCCGGGGGTCCTTGCTGGGAGGTAATTTCTTTTTAGCTGTTACCGACAGAGGAGACATCTTTATATATTTCTCTGCCGCCTTTTCCTGTAATTCGATGTACTGGGTCACCTCTTTATCGCCTTTCTGATAATCGGTCTTCAGCTTCTCGAGCAATGTCGCATTAAACGGTCCCAACGGTGCCGCGTTCAGTACTCCCCAACAAAGGCATAGAGCCCATATAGCAAAGATTCGTCTCATAAATGTATTCTTTTAGAGTAGTGGAGATGAGTGGTTAAGATAAGATGTGTAATGGTAAGATTAATAGTGAAGCAAGTAAGAGGTAAGTTAGCAAAAAGCAGGTAATCAGGAAATAAGCAACCAAGCAGTAAGTAGTTGAGTATAAAATATTTGCTACTTAACTACTCACTACTTGATTGCTAAATCTTTACTACTTATACTAGCTCCAGATTCGGTGATTCTTCTTTAAGAGAAGAAACAACCACCGTTAATATCAATATTCGTACCTGTCAGGTAAGAAGATTCGGAGCAAGCCAGGAAGCAAACCAGTTCGGCAACTTCATCAGCAGTTCCCTCACGACGCAATGCGTAAGAGCCTTTCATACGTTCACGATTCTCCGGTGTATTGAAGCGGTCGTGGAACGAAGTAGCAATCGTACCCGGACAGATAGCGTTGCAGCGGATTCCTTGAGGACCGAGTTCTTTGGCCATAGAGCGAGTGAATGTCATTACGGCACCTTTGGCAGTTGCATACATGGAAGCTCCGTTGCCACCGCCGTCGCGGGCAGCCAATGAAGAGAAGTTTACGATAGAACCACCCTCCGGCATCATCGGAACTACCTCACGGGTACAAAGGAATACGGAACGCATATTGACATCCATCAGGAAGTCATACCAGTCTTCATCCTGTTCGGTGATTTTCTTACGGCCTACGATTCCGCCTACTACATTTACCAATACATCTACCTTGTCGCCAAAAGCCTTGTTGCACTCTGCAAAAAGATTCTTCACCGCAGCAGCTTTCGTCATATCACCCTGAACAGCGATTGCTTCACCACCCACGTTTTTAATCAATGCCAGTGTTTCCTGTGCATCGGCTTCATTATCAAAATAGTTCAAACAAACTTTAGCGCCTTCTGCGGCTAATTTTACAGATATTGCGCGACCCAGGTCACGTGCACCACCAGTTACAATAGCAACTTTTCCTTCTAATTTCATAATTGTCTTTTTTAAAATACGTTTATTTATTGATTTGTTTAATCTCTCCTACTGTCAGGAAGATGGAGCACAACGATAGTGGTACCAAAGCTCCCAACAGGCTGAATAATAAAATCCAGTTTGTAATATAGCTGGCAAAAAGAATAGCCAGAATTGTACCCAACACGGCCGAAGCACCTCCAAGACCTGCTAGAGAACCTACGGACTTGCCGCTATGCAAATCGCTCGGAATGGTCTGCAAGTTCGTCATGAAGAACTGGAAGCCTCCCAATACCAGTGCCATAAAGAGAATGGCAACCGGAGCCGTGGTAGACATGATAGCTGCCAGAATGGACGGAATGATTATAAATCCACCAATCAGCATGGCTGCTTTGCGGGCATAGTTCACAGTCTTTCCACGGTTTATCAGCCAACCGGAATACCAGCCCCCGGCAACACTTCCCAAAGCCGCGCCCACATAAGGCACCCAGGCAGAGAACGCCACCTCTTTTATATTCAGATGGAATACGTCAGCAAGATAAAGCGGCAGGAAGGTTACAAACATCCACCAGATAGGGTCGAGGAAGAATCGGCCGAGAATGACAGACCAGTTCTTTTTCACGCGCAACAGTTCGCCCCAGCTCTTTCCTTTATCTTCTGTCTTTATCTCCTTTTCGGGCTGACCGCTTAGAATATAAGTACGCTCTTTTTCCGTAATCCAGGGATGCTCTTTCGGAGTTGCCTTATTGATTATCAACCAGGGAATCAGCCAAATCAATCCCAATCCACCGACTACAATGAAAGTCAGTTTCCAGCCAAAGGCGATGAACAGCATCAGAATGATAATCGGAGCAAGAATGGAACCGATGGAAGCTGCCGCTCCAAACAATCCCTGTGCAAAAGCACGTTCTTTCTGCGGGAACCATTCGGCATTACTTTTCGTAGTGCCCGGCCATGGGCCGGCTTCACCCAAGCCCAACATCATCCGGAAAAAGGTCAGTGAGAAGATTCCTCTGGAAAGAGAGGCCAGCGCATCCGCCGCTCCCCATACCAGCACACTCCAGAAGAAACCTTTCCGGCATCCAATTTTATCGTACAACTTGCCGGAGACAAGTTGGCTGATGCCGTATGCAATCATAAAGAAAATCGTAATCAGGCCGAGAATGTCTTTCGCTTTCTGCGACGCATCGGGATCGTTACGGTCTATCAGACCGAGGTCGATGGCGATACCCTCGCGATTGGTGACAAAGGTGACTCCGTTCTTCTCTTTCATCTGCACATTGGCTACGCTGACCGAATCGCGGTTTCCGTTGGCGGCTGTCAGGATATACTGGTCGCCCACCAATGCGGCGTGGTTGCCTTTATCGCTCAACGCCTCCGCCTCGGGCAGAAGACGATAGTCGATATTAGCCACCCACATATAGTTGAGCGTGCCTCTATCCAGATAATTGATGATGGTTATCAACATGATTAATCCGATAACCACCCATCTAAGTCCTTTTACTTTCATGCGCCTAGAGGTTTAAGAAGTCTGCACGCACGGGACTAAAAGTATCAATCAGAATACCAGCTTCCAGGCAAACGCATCCGTGCCATTCATCCGGTGCTACGTAATAACCATCTCCGGCAGAAAGAATCTCTTTCTTATCGCCGATGGTGAGTTCGAATTTGCCGCTCACCACGTAAGTGGCCTGGCTGTGATAATGCTCGTGCATGGTTCCTACCGCACCTTTATCAAATTTCACTTTGACCATCATCAACTGTCCGTCATACGCCATAATCTGACGATTGACACCCGGAGCGGGGTTTTCCCACTTCAAATCTTTCTCAAACTGAAAAGTTTCACTACATGTTTTCATACTTTCTATCTATTAATGGTTTGTTCTCATTTGGCAAAAACTCCGCAACGACCGTTCCAGTCGTAATTCTTTCCTTCGACGGACAAGTGATGTTTATTCTCTTTGCTGTCTTCTGCGTTGGCCAGACAGAGTGTTACGGAATGTCCACCTTTATATATAGCTTTGATAACGGTGTATTCGGCCGTATCCATCACCACTTTCACTTCCTCGCAGGAGGATGTCAGATTGTTGGAAGTCTCCATCACTACGTCATAATCTCCATGCGTTTCGATGGAAGTAGCAAACGTGTGATTCTTCTGTTCTTTTTCTCTGATTAGAAACGCTGTCTCGTTTCGCAAATTGAAATCCGGATCATTAGCTCCCAGGCGAAGCATCTTTAGTTCTGTCTGGGGAGTGGTGGCCGCACTAATGGTATAGAGGCGGTTGTCCTTGACAAAAGTGAAACTGGAGGTGTTCGTTTTCTCATTCTGTCCCCAGGCTTCCAGCCACAGATGCTGATAACCGTTCTTTGTTCCGAGGGTTTGCAATCCGTTGCTTGCTTTGGTATATGGGAAATTCAAAGAAACGAAGTGCCCGTTATACCATAGCGGATAGTCGTATTGGTGTTCCTTGTCGGAGTTAGCCTGCAACACGTCCAGTATCAGCGGGAATTGCAGGAAAGGAGTAGTCACATACACTAATGTACGTTTCATTTCCACTCCAGAATATGCATTGGTTTCTTTGGCTACCATCACTTGGAAATGATCTCCGTTGAAATCACTGTAAATGATGTCCGAATGATAACGGGAAGACACTTTTATATCGCCACCGAAATTAGACGTTTCATCGACCACCAGTGTGTTGTGTGCAATGGTCTGTTTGGCAAACGATTCGTTCTCACGTGTGTAATGTCCCTTATTCTTGGCTTCGATATTGAGAAAACGAGAAGCTCCGTAATCTGTCAGAATCTCGTTTCCATTATCGTAATAGGCCATTGTGAGTTTATCGTAATGTCCGTGGCTAAGGCCATGAGAAGTGGCTTTCAGGGTCAGGGCACTATTCAGTTTAGGGTCTGTCGAGCGAATCACGGCAATGCCTCCCTCGTCTCCTTTGCGTCCGTCGCGGAACACACTGCTGCGATATACGATTGGAGCAGCTTCGCCACGGGCAATATCACGGGCTACCCGGAAACCACCGATTGTAGGCAGATAAGTATGCTGGTATTCGTTCGCTACGGAGAGCAATGATTTATCCGACGGATGGACATTGTATAGAATATCTGCAGCGTAAACCAGTTCCTGTGCAGAAAGTCCTTTCAGCAGGGCATCGTTGATGTGGAAGAATTCTCCCTCATAAGATAGCTGTATTAACGTGGAAAGTGCTTTTGAGAGTATGCTGTCGCGATAGCTGAAGATTTTCAGCTCCGGCAGTTTGTTTTCAATGCATTGGGCGAAGATGACGAAAGGCCAGATGGCATAACGTTGATAGTAGGCCCCCTCTGTGAAATAGCCATCGGGAGAGAATAGATAATCCATTTGACGGATGAATCCTCCGTGTTTGCCTGTTTCGTCGGAGCCATAAAGGGCTTTCTTCACGTAATCTTCACGATTCATGGCGAAACCAATCATACCTACGGCAGCCGTAGCCCAGGTGGCATGATTATGCATCTTGTTGAAAGTCTTATTGTTTGCATGGTTATCGCCCATACCATCCATGATGAAGTCCGCCATTGGGGCAAACAGATTCTTTTCGATGGTGGTGCGCTGCTTGGCCGAGAGTGTATGATAGATGCAATCGTATGCTACTGCTGTATGTACCAGCCATACACTTTCATTCAGTGTCTGCCAGAACAGGCGTCCGGGAACAGGGGAAAGTGATACGGGATGGAAACTCAATGTAGGATAGAGCTTTGCATAGGCTTCCAGCATATCTGCTACGTAACGGGCGTATTTCTTGTCACCGGTCAGCTGATAGGCAACTCCGCAATGAAACATGGCATAATAGTTCGACTTATGCTGTTCGTGTACCACCCCGCCACCGCCATCTGTCGGAACGGGAACGGGGATAGGAGAATTCAACGCTGCGTCGGCTGCGCTCAATACTTCCGAGAGCGTTTTATCGAATGCAGGCACGGTTCCCTTTCCTTCCCTCATCTCGTTCACTTCTTCCTGTGTGAAAAGAAGAGACGGATGTTGGGCAAACGAAAGGAGACATCCTCCTAAGACCATGAATATACAAATAATAAGTTTTCTCATCTAATCATTATTTTCTTGTTCCACTTACGATTACGGTTATTGCGGAAGCGAATTCTTTTTCAAACCAATAGAGAGTTTTTCCAATTCGCTGCCCGGCACTGGAGTATAATTGTATGCGTCGGCATTGATATATGCGGGACGGATATTATACATTTTTCCTTGTATAGCTTGGGAAGTGGTAGTTACCATTCTGCCGGAGTTCCACAGGTTACAGTTGGCTATGCGAACTTTCTCCCAGGTGGCCTCATCCAAACGGATGGTTGCTCCTCCGCGTCCGCTGTTGTCAAAATTACAATTCTCTACTGTCAGTACTTGTGGACCAATCAGGCGCATCACGCTTCCACGCTCTTTGTTACAACAGTCTGCGAAATTACAATGTCTGATAGTGATATAAGGGCCAGCCGTACTTTCATCACTTCCTCCACGATAAATATTAATAGGTAAACCCAGCAAACGATAGAAAGAACAGTTTTCAATCAGCATATCATCCGCATTGTAACGACCGATATCGTCTTTCTCGGCGGCATAGTTGATGGCATCTCCAGATAAGTCGCGGAAAAAGCAGTTTTTGATTGTCACACTCTTGGCGAAAGTGGCTTTCGTTCCTTTGATGGCAAAGAAGCCGCCCTCTCCGAAGTTCTGAAATTCGCAACCGTCTACTGTCAGTGTATAAGGTTGTATCATATCGATGGCTGTAGAAATTCCCGCTTTAGCCAAGGCTTTACCGGGTTCCAGCACTCCGTCAAATGCGATATTCTCAATAATCAGTTCACCACCGTCGGCGATGGTTACCATGTTATCCGGTTTCTCTCCGTTGAAACGAACCAACGGTTTATTGGCTGCGTTGGCAGCGCGAATTGTCAGCGGTTTATCGATGAACATGGCGCTTTGGATAGGATAGGTACCCTTAGCCAGAACAATAATCCCACCCGGTTCTGCTGAACGAATGATTTCAGAAAGATCAGTTCCCGGAGCTGCGTTGTATTCCTTATGAGTCTTTGCAGATGGTTGCGCTACCCGGTTTTCAAACCAGGAAGCACCTTTATCCTTACGTATTGCGGCCTGATCCGGCAACTGGGGAGCCTTTAGTTTCTCCGTAGTAAATCCCGGAGCCGAATAGTTCTTTGCCAGTTGCACTTTATTGCCTTTGAACTGAATACCTGATACATCATCAACGGCTATGTAAGGCTGAGACAGTTCCTTATTTATTATGATATTATCCGTAAAGCTCACATTGTCCGGTGCAAGGGTACGTTCCATGTCTTTGCCTGTGCCGAATTCGATATTTGTACAGTCTACGAAAGTATTACGGTACATCTTCACGTCAACTACCTGGCAATAACGGTTAGGCAATGAATTAGGTACGGCATCCATCACTCCCAAAGCAGAGAAGAAACGGGTTCCTGCCAGACCGACCAAAGTATTGTCATAAATCTGATGTCCGGCATTGACTACGCGAATACCGCCTGTGTTACGGAGCCCGTTGCCAATAAACAGGTTATTATTAACCGTGTTACGGTCACCGTGTCGCAGTGCTACTACTCCCTCGCATTCTAGCAAGATATTGTTCCGAATCACATTATCGCTGGATTTTATAGAGATTACTTCCACTTCGCCGGAACAGCGTTCGAACAGGTTATTTTCAATTATTGTGTTCGAGGAACTGTATGCCTGTTGGGAAGTTCCCACACGCATGGTTTCCGCACCGTTCGAACCGTACACCGGCCTCTCTCCGAAATAATTATGGTCTATCTGATGATGATTTTCCAGACAACGTTCATCGTTGAGGATGACAATCAAGGTCACCCCCAAATTAAGTTTTCCTGTCAATGAGCAATGATCTACACGGTTATGACGACCATAAAGCAAGATATAGCTGTAAGCCTGGTCCCGACGGGACGGATTGAATCCGTCTATCACACAATTTGTCAGGCGACAGTGATTGGCCAGTTCCTGTCCGTTGCGGAATTCTATCACAGAACCTTTGGGAGCGTATCCATCTGTAAAATGTAATCCATCGACAGACATCCACTCTCCTGCTATCCACAAAGTAGAGCCTCCCTCAATTTTTACTTTTCCAGGATTCAAGGCTTCTATCTTGATAGGAGCTTTCTCGGTTCCCTTACCTGTCCACTTCAACTGCATGTCTTTATACTGACCATCTTTGATATAAATCTGGTCACCCGGTTGTGCTGTCTTCAGGCAGGAAGCTACTTCGGGAAGTGTCACATCATATCTCTTTGCAAAAGAGGTGAAGGGAAGCCCGATAAGTAAGGAGGCTATAATCGCTTTATGTATCTTTCGTGTCATCATTGGTTATTGAACTTTTGAGTAATCGTAGTCTTTCTTCTGCCAGTACATATCAAATTCAATGGAACTGGATGAAGGAGCATTGGTGTTATTGTACATTTTAAAGTCAATCGTCTTTATATGCAGTAGTCCAATACGTTTCACGTTATCAGCGACATTAGACGTCGAACCATTTACATTATAATATAATATAAGCAAGACGGCACCTACATTCACTTTTTGCTCTTTTCCCACTTCAAAAATACCAGGTGCCCATACATCTGTGTTTATTGATGTTTTCATGCTCGAAATGCTAAATCCACGACAAGTTTTAGCTTCAATATCTATCGGGAAGGTAGTTTCATCAATATTATCCAACGTACCGTTTTTCACTTCATCTATCAATGCTTTATAACCGGACTTAGTTGGGTCTAAGTATAAGAAAGTCAATACCGGAGTACCATAACAGTTTCCATTGATTCCTGGCACCCTATTCTCATCTGCCGAATTATTTATCATATAAAAATTCTTCAACTGTCCATTAGAACCCGCCGGGCTATTGATTTGCAATGTTCCTGCATTAACACCCGAGAAGAAGAAATAAGGATTCACAGAATTATATTCACTTTCAGAGACAGCCGGTTTATTATTTGCAGAACAAGTTGCAGCCTTGTATTGGTAAGATATTGGATCTACTTTTGTTCTCCAATCCGCATTTGCATACACCAATCCTGTTTCCGGAGAGAAGAATGAAGATAATTCTTCTACGTCACGGCCTTGTGCATATACTTTCTTGTTCTCCCAGAAATAAACGAAAGGCACTTTGACTACAAATGCATCTGTCAGAGTATGCACCTCACGTCCGTCAAAATAAGAAATCTTCAATGCCATCGTATTATCTCCATCCACATAGTTTTCCGACGAAGGTACGGCAAATTTCAGTTCATTCTCTGTTTGAAGAGCAATATTACATTCAATGGTTCCCAATATTACTTTATCAATCTTATTCAAATAAGTACCATTCAGAACGACTATATCTCCTATGTTTGCAGGTTCAAAAGAAGAAGTAGTAACATTCGGTTCATAACGTGCCACGGTCATCTGTGGTGCAGATTCAATCGGAGTTTCCACCTGTGACGTACCATTGAAATATCTGAATGTAATAGCAGCTTTATCACTTTCTACATAAGGAATCTTCACTAAGATTTCATCCTCATTCTGCGAAAGTATGCTAGCCTCGTTTCCAGTAGTATGTCCTTCAGCTGTAAAAAGCACAGCACTGATTACGTTCATATGGGAACCTGAAATCAACAGTTTATTACCCATCTCTACCTCGGTAGGCATTCCCGTTGAGGAAATAGTGGGAGCCGGATATTCAATGGTAAAATTGCCTTCTGAAACTCCTTCGCCAACTGAATTACTTAATACAATTTTTCCGCTCTTTGCATTACCGGTCACTTTGAGTGATAAACGCTCATTGGACACTTTTTGAAGTATCATGACTTTTTCTCCTCCAATTGTCGCACTGACCACATCGTCCAGATACTCTCCGGTAACTACGATTTCACTTCCGATACTTCCACTCTCCGGTGAGAAAGATACGATTTGTGGCGCACTGACCACAACGTCTTTCATGGATATAGAATCACAACTGGTCCAAAAGATAACACATGCAAATAAGGATGCAAGGCTCCATTTTCTATATTGTTTCATATTCGTATTCATTTTAAGAGATTAATAACCCGTATTCTGTGCAATATCCGGATTGATGTTGATTACACTTACCGGAATCGGGAGGAATGTCTGCCAATCAGCAATATCATTTACGACATAGGTATATTCCGAATAGAAAGTCTCACTTTTGAAATAATTATTCACTGTTTGAGCAGCCGTACCCCAACGGAGCATATCGAACCAACGCTGGTTTTCAAAAGCAAGTTCCAGTCTTCGTTCATTACGTACGGCTTCTCTGAAGTCGTAACGGTTAGAAAGATCGGCCAACGTATAAGTTGAAACACCGGCACGTTCGCAAATCATATTCAGATATTTCAAGTTATCAGCAGACGGACCCGATATTTCATTCGTCAGTTCTGCGTACAACAATGCGATATCGCCTACACGGATAATCGGCCAGTCACTCTCACCATCATACTGCGTAGACACAGGATTTGTGTACTTCTTGCAATAACGGCAGTTACCCGTAGTCACCCATTCTTGAGTAGTCGAGTTAAAGTACTTCTGGGCAATATTTACATCCAGGCGTTTGTCTGTTGCGCCTCTCATTGTATAGGCAGTAATGATATTATCACTTGGAGTATTATAGCCGGAAGAAGTTCCTATAATCACATTTGCACCATTATTGACCGGAGCAAACATATTACCGAATGGAGAACCGAGTCCTACATTACCCGAAAGATAACGGGCTGCAAAAATGATTTCCTTGTTCATCTCATTTGTGATGTCGAATATCTTATTATATGCTACCAGATCAGCACCTGTCTGCGGATTACCTACGGCAGCACTTTCAAGTACCTCCTTGCATAACTGTGCGGCGCGGGCATACTTGGCGTCTCCCGATTTATAATGAGTCGCATACACTTTTGCCAACAATGCTTTAGCAGCATTTCTGTCTGCACGCCCCATATCTGCATCCGCCATTCGTTCAGGCAACATTCCATTATCAAGAATCCGTTCCAGATCACCCTCAATCAGTGCATAAACCTCTTCTACCGTAGAACGCTGCATATCACGGGCTACATCTGACGGAACCTTGGAAGTAACTATAAACACAGGACCCCATAAACGAACAAGATTAAAATATTCTAAAGAACGGAGAAACAAAACCTCTCCCTCATATTGATTCCGGGTAGTTTCATCTTCTACCACATCAAGATATGAAATCGCATTATTGACACGGGCAATCGTTGCATAACAAGAATTCCAATACTCTTCCACCCATTGGTGCTCTGCCACGATAGTTCCCTGGTCAAGCTGTTCAACCAATTTCGTAGTGCTGGCGGAAGAACCAGTAGCATACATACGTCCATTATCCGAACGTAATTCAGTCATTGCCCATTCATAATACATCACGTCATGAAGAGAATTATAGCAACCAAGTACCAGATTATTCACTGAAGAAGCATTTTTCACATATTCATCCGCAGCAACTTCCGAATAGGGATACTTGTCCAAATCACAAGATGCAAACAGTAACGTTACTAACAGTAATCCTATATAATTTACCTTTTTCATCGTTCACTTTCCATTAAAAGTTAATATCAAAACCTGCGGAGATAGTACTGGTCAATGGGAATCCACCGCGCTGATATCCCGAAATCATAGAGCTTGAGTATTGAGAAGAAGTCAGGCGGGATTCCGGATTGATACCCTTATAACTGCTTCCCCAAATGTAGAGCAAGTTACTACCGGACACATAGAAACGTACACCCGACAGTTTCAACTTACGCGCAGCCGTACTTGGCAATGTATATCCCAATGTGAAGTTTCTCAAACATGCATAAGAAGCATCCTGCAAAGGATAATCAGTCAAACAGATATCATATCCCAACTTCAGATAAGGTACTTTTCCGTTACCCGGATTTTCTGCACTTACCCAACGATCCTTGGTGTAAGCTTTGTTCCATTTCACTGTCTCATTGTAATAAACGTCACCATTGTAAACGTCAATTCCCTGTACTCCCTGAATCAGGAACGAAATATCAAAATTCTTAATCTGGAATGTGTTCGTGATTCCCCATGTAAAATCCGGATACGGATTACCCAAAGGAACACGGTCTTCAGGAGTCAACGAACCGTCATTGTTGGTATCTACGATACGCAATCCACCCGGTACGTCATTCGAGAAGTGAGGATTCGCATTGATTTCCTCCACACTATTCCATACACCATTCGTTTTATATCCATAAAATTGAATCAACGGTGAGCCAACTTTAGCAATGTAACACTCGCTTCTTTCCCCCTGATTGATAACCTGTTGTTCACCTCCCAGCTCCAGCAATTTATTGCGCGACAAGGAGAAATTTATATTTGTATCCCATGAAAACTTACGATTCTTGATATTGTGCGTATCGATCTGTATTTCCACACCCGAATTACGTACCTTTCCAATATTATTCCAATAATAACTATATCCGGTGAATGACTGTGTAGGCTGCTCAAACAACAGAGCACGAGTCACAGAGTAATAAGCATCTATCGAGAGATTAATCCGGTTCTTGAAGAATCCCAGATCCAGACCATAGTTGAATTCATCTGTCTTCTCCCATGTAATGTGAGGATTAGCAAGCGAAGAAGATATATTTGCCGAACCATTAACCAGTTGTCCATTACCAGTACCTGTCACATAGTTCGCACTGTTCAATACTTCAAGAGCTGCATCATAACTGATACGGTTATTTCCCGTCACACCGTAAGAAGCACGGAGTTTCAAATTAGAAATAACTTCGATATTCTTCATAAACTTCTCCTCATTCACACGCCAGCCCAACGATACAGAAGGGAACCAGGCATTGCGATTTCCTTTCGAGAACAAGGAAGAACGGTCCAGACGTAAAGAAGTAGACAAGAGATAACGACCCAAATAACTGTAATTGATGCGTCCCAAATAAGACTCCAATACCACATCCGGATAACGGAAAGTTCCCGTACCATCAGTATTCCCATTCCCTTTACTTGCCAATGAATAAACAGTTGCCGCATTCAGCGTATGAACATCATCAGTAGCAAATCCTGTTGCAGTCATGGCTACTCGCTGGTTACGAGTGGACTCCACAGTATAACCCAACAAAGCATCAATGCTATGAGCATTATTTCTTCCGAAATCAATGTGATAATTCAATGTATTCTCGCTCAACAAATCCACATAGAGTGTGCTAAAATAAGTAGCTCTGCTCTCTTCTTTATCTTTTGTCGCGTCTTTATTACCATAATAGTAAGACGGGCTAAAACGGACATTCAAACCATTGGACGTCTTGAATTGCAACCCTTTACAAAGATCAATAGTCAGATACATACTTGCCAAACCCTGCATGGACTCACTCCAACGAGAAGTATTGGCCATCACACTACGGGGATTATTATTGGCTGATGAGAAAGGAGATGATTTCTCCAGCGTCGGATTTCCCTCCGCATCTGGTGTACCGGTAGGAGTCATGATATTATTGAAATGACTACCTCTTGCAAAACCTGAATACCCTGTCATTTCAGTACTCCAATCATTATGATAAACAGGAAGAAAAGACGGAGTACGATAGAAATCTATAAAATTATTTTTCGGACGTTCTGTTTTGGTATAAGTCCCGGATAAGTTGACCCCTACACTAACAATATTCGAGAGTTTGGCATCCAATTTCGTACGGAAATTCAATTTATCCAATGAGTTCTGCAACATCACACCCTCATCTTTGGTATAGGCAGCCGAAATAAAGTACTTCGTTTCTTTACGTCCACCGGAAACGCTCATCTGCACATTGGTAATACCTGCCATATCGCGCAATCCCTCTTTCTGCCAGTCGGTAGTCCCCATCTGACTTTCCAGATAAGCAGCTCCACGAGCTGCCGCCGGTACAGACGGACCTCCCATTTCTGCTTCCTGCGTCAACAGATTCAACCACTCGGAAGAAGTCATCATATCGTGCAACTGATAAGCATACTTAAATCCCTGATAGAACTTGAACGAATATTTCGGTTTATCGGGAGTACCGCTTTTGGTGGTTACCATGATAACACCATTTGCCGCACGTGACCCATAAATAGCGGCAGAAGCCGCATCTTTCAATATTTCAATAGACTTCACATCTGCCGCATTGATAGATGAAAGTCCACCGGCTACCGGAAAGCCATCAATAATCACCAACGGCTCACTTTCAGCCGAGATGGAACCTGTTCCACGGACACGGATAGACGGTGTCACACCGACTTCAGACGTTTCATTAGAAACGGTAAGTCCGCTCATAGAACCTTGCAAAGCAGTAGTCATATCACTCACAGGAGCATTAATCAGTTTCTCACCTTCCAATTTGGAAATCGAACCCGTTAAGTGAGACTTAGCCTGTGTACCGTAACCGATTACCACCACATCATCCAACATCTTCGAATCTTCTTCCAACGTCACATTGACAACGGTGCGTTTGCCTACCGCCTCTGCCTTATCAACGTAACCGATATACGAATAAACCAAAATGGTCTTTGAATTAGGAACTTTAATGGAGTATTTACCTTCAGCGTCTGTCACAGTACCTGTAGGAACAGCAGCATCTTTAATTGTCACTGAAGCCCCGATTAACGGACCTTGTTCATCTATCACCTTACCAGTAACTACATGCTGGGAGTAAACGTTCAATGCTCCAACTAACAACAAGAGCACCAATACGACTTTTTTAAAATGCAGAAGTTTGTTCATAGATTAGCGTTTTAATTTCTGTGACAAACGTAACGATTAAAATTGGTAAACCAAAATTTTGGTCTACCAATTATTATTTATTAACAATACTAAATAAACATCTCATAAACAGTACTTTATGCGTACCTCTTTATAAAAAGGGAAAAGAATATTTTTGCTATAAAGCTTTACTTTGAAAGATAATATTCGTACTTTTACACCCGAATTAAGAAAGAAAACCTTTTAAAATTTTTATATCTTATGAAGGACGAAGTAAATTCGCAACCAGTTAAACTTGTCATCGAGCACATAAAAAAACAAATCGCAGAACGTCAAATTCTGCCTGGTGAACGTCTACCGTCTGAACGGAAATTATCGGAACTGCTGAAGGTTAGCCGTTCCCATGTTCGTGAAGCTTTGCAAAAGATGGAGTTGTATGGTATTGTAAAAACATATCCTCAAAGTGGAACAGTGGTTTCCGAGTTCTCCAAAGATCAATTGGATACCATGATTACCGATGCTTTAAAGATAAGCAAATATGACTTTTCCAGTTTGGTATATGTACGCGTTCTGTTAGAGATCGAGGTCTGTAAACTGTGTGCATCAAACCGTACAGAAGAGGATTTGGAGAATATTGAAAAAACACTTATCGAATTGGAAGAAAAGTTCGACACAGAGCTTCGTGTTGAGAAAGATTTTGCGTTTCATCAAGCAATTGCACAAGGTGGACACAACCCAGTAATTAGTTCACTCTTGCTTATCATTACTCCTGATATATTAAAATATTATCAAAAATATAAAGTCTGCGCTGTTCCACAAAAAACAGTTCATGCAGAACATAGAGAGATGTTGCAAAAGATAAAAGATAAAGACAAGGACGGGATGAAAGAGCTGGTACTTCGCCACTTGTCCAACCTGATTGATTTTGCCAAATTATCAGCTAAAGGAGAGATCCCTGAATTCGAATACGGGCATATCTAAAAAGCAAAAGAAAGCAATAAAAAATAATAGAGGAAGACATTTGTTCTCCTCTATTATTTAATATTATAACAGCCACTCTTTCAATTAAGCTGCCGGATCGGGAGCTTCCCCTTGATTGCCGCCCGGATTTTCGCCATTGCCAAGATCAGAGCCACTATTACTGCCACTTGTTGCCACAACATCCAATGGTACATATTTTGAGATACTCATCTTATTCAACATCGTTTTTAACTGAGTTCCCGGAGTAAAAACTATTTCTCTCACTATGATATTGCTACTATCGACATCCTTAGCTTCTATACCACTTTTAGCGTTAAAAGTAGGACGAAGTGTACCGAACTCACCTAACTTCACCGTTTTTCCCTCATCCATATATCCTTCCAATGAATCAAGCAGACCATCTAAGACTAATTTAACCTGACCACAATGAGTGCTACAAATCAATGATACATTTTTACACAATTTCGAGAAATCAATCACTCCGTCACTCACCGGAGCAGCAACATACTTCTTAGTTTTGGTTTCATCGAAATTAAAGACCCTTTCTTTTACTACATACCGTAATCCCATAATTTTAAGTTTTAAATTATTTCATAAAAATGTTGTTTTGTGATCACGATGCAAAGATACAGCAGGAAAAAACCGTCGAAGTGCTTTAATGGTGCTTAACTACTCGTTAATCTAAAATAGTCCTTTTAGACAAATATTCGTGTAAGCCACCAGCACGATCTTCTTTCCATTGGAAAACAACCTCAACTGGAAGGTTAATCTTATTTGATAAGATAAGTAGCCACTACCGGATAATGATCCGATTCTTTATCTGCCCAATAACAAACATTGTACGCCTTTACTGTAAAGGCTTCATTCGGAGCATAAATCAGCCAGTCGCAGGTATAAGTCGGACTTGGAACGGGCACCGTCCACGGAGCAGCGTCGCTCAAACAGTTTACTGTGAAATACTTCTGAAAAGCAGTCATGGTAACAGAACCACGACGGGAGTTCAAATCCCCACCGAGGATGATTGGTTTGTCCAGTTGTTCCATACAAGCAAGAATCTCATCAATCTGTTTCAGACGGGCAGCATCTTCGTACTTATGGTCCAGATGTGTCGTAGCAAAATAAAATTCTTTGCCCTCTTTCATCACTTTTACATAACCAAACGAACGAACGTAGTCGTTTTCCTTCAATACACTCAATTTAAAGCTTTTCTCTTCCGAAATCGGAAACTTGGAAAGAATTACATTTCCATAGTCTCCTCCGGTAGGAATATCAAGTGCATGGGCAAAATAATAATACTTCATGCCTGTCAGTACCGATAATCTTTCAGGAGTATTCCAGGGATTAATCTCTGTATTTCTTTCTATTTCCTGAAGTGAAACAATGTCCGGATCTTCCTGTTTTATAACCTCGGCTATTTTATCAATACCTTGTTTGCGCCCACTGTAAGTATTGTAAGTCATCGCTTTTACTGTAACTTCTTTCTGCTTATTTTTGTCTCTCTGCGCCATCACAGGGGACAACAGACAGCATACCAGAAATAACGAAATGCATATTCTGAAATTCATATATCGTCAATTAGTGAGTGAATGTTATCCTTCAAAACAATCTTTTTTACCTAATACCCTATTAATCCTTTTCTATCTTGCGAATCTTATGATTCCAATAATCTGAAACATACAATGCACCGTCGGGCCCGAATTGCACTCCTTCCGGATGATTGAACTGTGCCTTATCCAATGGCCCATCCGTAGTACCGGAAGTACCTGTACCTGTATAACTTGTCACTACTCCATCAGGTGTAATTTTCGCGATACGATGCTTTTTACGGACTGCTACATAAATATTGCCTTCTTCATCCAAATCCATCTGACAAGGTTCTTGGAGTCTGGCATCGTTTCCTTGTCCTTCTACAAAGCCTGTTTTATCATACTGTCCAATCCAAATATGAAGATTAGAAAATAATCCGGTCACCATATCATAATCCCCTTTATAAATCACATCCTTCTCCTGTGAACTCATATACACTGTAGTTCCTGCCTTATCGAAAAGGATGCAACGGATCTTCACTTTCGATGCATTCTTTCCGTCCGCATCGGGAAGTTGTTGTCCGGTAGTCACCATCGTATTCTGCTCCGGATCATATTTGTAAATCATGGCATTTCCATGAGCTACGGAAAAAACTTCTCCCGTAACAGGATGTACGCCTACATTGGTAACACCGTTACCTAAAGACGAAGTTATCGACCATATTGCAGCAAGACTTCCAGTATCATACTGATGCGCATCATTACTCCATGACATAGTGGCGATATGTGCGCTTCCGGAACCATTCGCATCATTAGACAAGAACAAAGTGTTGCCATCCAGTGAGAAAGCGATATTCATCATTCTAAATGCAACTCCACCCGTTACGTCCCCACGAAGAAAAGTAGCTACTTGATTATCTTTTGCAATACGAATATCACGGTCATCGTCTTCCACAATATACAAAGTGCCTTCCTTATCAAAGGCTATAGAACCTGGTTTCCAAAGGACTGCTTCCATCAAGGAACCCTCTTTTTTCTCTGTTTTGGCAGCAGGAACATAGCTGCCGATATACGAGCTTACAATAGGAGACTGAGAATATTCAAATTCTGTTTTATAAGTCAGTTCCTGAATATTTTCCCCCTGACCGATATATATTTTCACCGGACCGGAGCCAGAACCTCTCTGCACATTGGCAGTAATAATATTCCCCAAAGCACCTGTCACCTCTGCATCTACTCCGTTGACCGTCACTCGGATATTATCCAAGTCCGTACCAAAATGAGTACCATATAAAGTCAGGCTAGTAGACTTTCCACCTGCCGTCGGAGTATACATCGTAATCTTAGGAGTAACTTCACCTTCTCCGATTTCAGGCGTCATATCCTGCCGATTCTCATCTTCGCAACCAGCAAAACCTACTGCTCCAAGCAATAGTGTATATATAGAAAATCGTTTCAAATGATGAATCAATGTTTTCATGTTTCTATCTTTTTAGATTAATCGTTTATACTGAATGTAGCTACTACCGGAAAATGGTCTGATTCTACATAAGCATCATAATACACATCATAAGCCTTCGGAGCCATTCCTTTATCCGGGGTATACAACACGAAGTCAATAGCCTTTACCGGAACGGGAGTTCCGGTCGTCAATCCATAGTTCCCGTTCAGGCAACCAATATCAAAACGCTCATACAATATCTTCATCGGACCCGAATCAGCCAACGCATTAAAGTCGCCGGTCAATATCATCGGGGCATCCATCCCCTTCGTTTTTTCCAGAATAGTTGAGGTCTGATTGATACGGTTGGTTTCATTACCGACATGAGACAAATGAGTTACTCCGAAATAGAAGTTCTTCCCCTCTTTTTCTGTTTTCACGACTCCCATAGAGCGTGGGTAAACATCTTCCACGGTCTCTATTCTCGGTAAATCATAATTCACCTCGTCGCTTATCGGATATTTTGAGAGAATCAGATTACCGTATTCTCCACCATCCACATCACGGGTTTTAACGAAGAAAGCATATTGCATTCCCGTCACCTCTTTCATCAAAGCAATAATATCCGCTTTCTCGACCTTATTGGTTTTCGTTTCAAACTCCTGTAAACCGGCCAGATCCGGATTTACCTTTTTAATCACTTGAGCAATAGCCTCCATTCCTTTCTTTCCGGAATAAACTTTCTGCCCGCTGTATATATTGTAGGACATGACTTTTACCAGTACTCCATCCTTATCGTCAGGAGGAGTTACACCATCATCATCCGAACTGCAGCCGATAAACAAACCGTTTATCAACAGTACCAGTAATAAATAGAATTTATGTTTCATTGTTACATTCTTTTTTATCGTTTACCTTATCTGATATCATTCACAGTTACTTCCACCACCCGGCTATAGTTCACATACGGTTTGCTTTCCGCCGTTACCGTAGCCGCAACACGCACGTATACCCGATTCTTATTGGAAACAATCTTATAGTGATTCTCAATAAATTCGGTATCACTCATCAAGTCAATGACATGCGTACCACTGGCCTTTGTTCCCAATGAAGAAAGAGTAGCATGATTAGCATTGTTCACGTCTACTCCCGGAGCATAATTCCAGATAACGGAAACATCTGTCAGTTGCAATGTTTCGTTCGATGTCTTTGCATCGTAGGTAAGTGTCAGTTTATTATCTGCGGATACAGTAACATCAAGACTAATACGCGAAAATGGAATGGTATATAAGTCAACCTGCGTTTGTCCGTTCACGGTGACATATCCCTCACACACTCCAACAAAAGGGCCGTCCTTTGCCTGAATGCGGTAATTACCATTAAATACTTTGGTATGCTCAAATGTCCCATCCTGCCGGGCCCGGAAATCGACCGAAGCAGTAGCTCCGGTGTTCTGCTCATACAAACTCATCATCACCCCACTACTTCCCGGCACAGGCATGGGAATCGGCTCATTCGTTTCCTTGTCATAAATGGTGCCATGCACACCGCCATTCGGTGCATCATAATTGTCGATGTCATTTTCGCATGCTACCATGAAACAGGCGAATAATGCAGTCAATCCTATATTTATTATTTTATTCATATCGGTTTTTCTTTAACTTATAATTGAACATATCAGTTGCCGTAACCCGGATTCTGCGTCATCAACGGATTTGTACTCAAATCTTCCGCACGGAAAACCGTATAATAGTTCTTTTCGAGGAAAAGACGTTTTCTCTTTTCAGGTACCCCAGTTTCAAATGTGTATTTTCCACTCTTAACATTGTAATATGGACAAAGAGCTGTACCACGGAAATTAGTCAAGCCACCTTTGCTGACATCCAAATGGGCCAGACGCCAACGTTTCAAATCCCAGTAACGATGCTTCTCAAAAGCAAGTTCCACTTTTCGTTCATGGCGAACCTTGTCAAGAGTCAAATCACCGGCAGTCAACAGTTTGATACCTGCCCTGCCACGAATCTCATTGATATCTTTCAAAGCCACATCCAAATGCTGATTCAACTCCATACAAGCCTCTGCACGATTCAGGTAGATTTCTGCCAGACGGAACACAACCCAAGGGGTAGAAGAACGTTTTGCATCAATATCCGTATAATCCGTCAGACTTTCGTCCAAAAACTTACGCTGATAGAAACCTGTTTTGCTGGCGTCACCTACACTTAATGAACCACCGTCTTTCCCGGAAGTATTGTAAGTCTGTCCGTCGATAACTACCTTATTCTCCTTATCCGGTTGAGCGGAAGCTTCATATTTGGTTCCTATTCCATCCTGTCCGTTGATTACTCCGCGCATCCACTCTATTTTACCACCGCCATATCCTTTATAATCAGCGCCAGGCAAGTAAACGGAACCTAATAAACGAGGATCTTTATTTTTAAAGATGTCATACGGACTGTCGTAGCTAATCGCCTTTCCACCGCTATCCTTCATTTTTAGTTTACCTTCTGTGCCGTCGATATATTCAAATTCCTCAACCATTTCCAGAACCGGAGACATACCACATCCCCAACCATCACCACGATATGAGAAAGGAACGTTCAGTTTATCCCACATATGCCCTTTTCCGGCAGCTACATTATACTGTTTCTGAAAAATATACTCTCCATTATCTCCGTTCACTGTCTTAGAAAAAAGATTATAAAAGTTCTGTGCCAGCTCTTCCGGATCCGTACTTGTCGACTTGTACAAGCTATATACACGAGGAACCATCTCATCCAAAATCTTTGATGAAGCTGTATAACATTCGTCAAAGTAACGCTCCGCTTCTGTCTCTGGAATATAAACATAGCCTTTGGAAACGGCTTCCCCCGTCAAGGTAAGTGTTTTAGAGTATTTGGCAATAGTGCCGGCATACAATGCTGCACGAGACCACAAAGCCAATACCGCCCCACGATTGGCCCGATATTTGGCATCGCTGTTGCGCACTTCCGGCAATGATCCATAGACGGCTTTACACTCATTGATTATAAAATCATACGTAGCTGCTTCCGTATCACGAGCCTGATACAGCGCTTGCGTATTTCCGGCGGTGTATTCTTGAGGAATAGTTTGCAAAGGCACACCTCCGTAACGTTTCACCAACCCAAAATACTGCATTGCACGGATAAAGCGAGCTTCTGCTCCAATCTCTTCTTTTTCATCCTCACTCAGCACTGAAGTCTTTTCGATATTCAGCAGGAAGTTATTTACGATACGGATTTGTTTATAACGAGTCACCATATCGTCATTAAATACATAATCGCCATAAGAATAAGTAGAATTTGATTTATCAAATGCACTCTCTTTCTGATAACTGGCCGTAGCCTCATCCGAAAGACTGGTCTGATTCGCCAAATTCGCTTTCTTGCTTCCATACCAATCATCAAACTCATCCAGCTTTAATCCGGAATCATACATATCCGCCAAAACGGCTGTAATTGCTTTCGGATTCTGCCAAATTAGATCCGGAGTGTTAACCCCACTGGTACTTTCACGATTCAGGTAATCATCACATCCCGTCAATCCGAGGATAGATACTCCGGCTATCCATATATATTTCAAATAATTTCTATTCATTGTCTTTATAGATTTTAGAAGGTTACATTCACACCAAAGTTATATGTCTTCATTTGCGGGTAATAGCGCACTCCGCTAGAGTTGCTTTCCGGGTCAACATTCTTCATCAATCCATCACGATTAGTGAAAGTCAGCAGATTGTTGCAGTTGATGTAAAAACGCACACGGTCGATAGCTGCTTTCTTCGTCAATGCTTTAGGTAGTGTGTACCCTAGCTCCAATGTTTTCAGACGCAGATAACTTGCATTGTGCAGTGACCATGAATTACCGGAACGATTATCCGCAACACCCGCTACACGAGCGGCAGGCATATACCCGGAAATCCACTTACTATAAGGATCGGTCGGGTCTTCCCGATGCCAACGGTCGGTCATGATGGCCAGTCCATTACCCAAACCCTGCTGGATAAATGGGTCCAGAATATCCCCACTGACATAAATATCATGACCTGCCGCCCCCTGAAAGAATACCGTCAGGTCGAATCCTTTATATTCTCCGGACATATTCAATCCATAATACATACGTGGAGTAGCACCATGTCCGAGTGGCTGCGTATCGTTATCATCAATAATGCCATCCCCATTATAGTCTTCAAATTTCAGATCACCTGGCATTAATGAACGGTTACCGTCTTTATCCTGAACCGGTGAATTCAAGATTTCCTCGAAACTGGAGAACTGTCCGATAACTTTCTTTCCCCAACGAATATCTTTATAACGACCGTTCGTGTTATTACGCCAATCATCATACATATTGGTAGAAGCAGCTCTCTCTACATAATCATACTTAATCCGGGTAGTAGAGAAATTAGCCGACACATTATAATTGAAGTTACCAATCCGGTTCTTATGTCCAACTACGATCTCAAATCCCGTATTAATATCAGAATTCAGATTCTCCTGCGGCATTGATTCTCCGAAAATAGTAGGTAATGATCCTACACGAGTAGCAGGAAGTCCCGAACGGTTTCTACGGAACCAATCGAATTCTACGGAAATCAATCCTCTATGATAAGAGGCTTCAAAGCCAATATTCATAATCTTTGATTCATACCAGGTCAGCCACGGATTGGCCATACCTACCGTAGTCATACCGGAAGTCACTCCGTTGCTGCCCATAATATAGCTCCCATGAGATGTATATCCATCCAGATATTGAAAAGCGTCGAAGTCTCCTTCATCTCCCACTTTGGCATACGAAGCACGGATTTTCAGGTTGTCCATATCAGGCAACAGTTTCTTGAAAAAGGCCTCTTCGGAAACACGCCACCCTAAAGACACACCTGGAAAAAATCCCCAACGGTTACCTTCACGGAATTTATAGGTTCCATCGTAGCGGAAATTGAACTCAACAAGATAGCGATTGGAAAAATCATAATTCAAACGCCCCACCAGACCGGCATGTGCCGTTTCCTGTGTTTTACCGGAGGCTTCCTGATTGGTTTTATCTCCATAATCCAAGTCAGGAATGAGTCCGATAGCAAAATCACGTGTTCCGGTCACCCAACTTCTTTTGTCATTATACATTTCCCATACCAGCATAGCACCAATATTGTGCTTCTTGGCAAACGTATTATTATAGTTCATTGAGAACTGATAAGTCGGTTTATCATAATTTTCCAGTTTCGATTCCAGATGTGCGGTATTAATCACCTTCTCTATATACTCTTCATTGGCATAATCATAAGTATATTCCGACAAATCCTTCCTCCATGTTTTCCATTCCTTATTTGTATAATCATAAGCAACCAATGCTTTTGCCATCAGTCCTTTCACCCAGGGAAGTTTCCAGGTAATAGCCAATGAGCTGTTAAATTCACGACGCAGACGATCTTCATATCCGCTGTCATCCGAACTGGATACATGTACAGGATTAGCCATATCACCTACCGCTCCCCAATAATCCGGATTATCATTGGCATACATGGAATAAGTCGGGATTGCCATTTGTGCCGAACGGAACAGATTATCGCCGTTATAAGGCTTCTTGCGGTTATCAAACCGTCCGCTCAAACGCAACTCTACGTTCACCCCTTTAGCAACTTCTACACTTAGGTTTGAACGGACATTGTAACGTTGGTAGTTCCAGTCGCCCGAACGGATGATGCCGCCCTGATCCATATATCCGATAGACATATAATATTTCACCTTCTCCGTACCTCCCGTCATGCTCAAGTTGTGTGAAGTTTGAGGAGCTGAGCTACGCATGGTTTCATTCCACCAATCCGTACCTGCCGTACCATTCCGGTAAGCTTCCAGCTGCTCCTGCGAGTAAGCAGAAGCTCCGCGCCACGGATTCGCATTATGAATCGCTTCATTGTAAAGTGAAGCATACTCATAGGCATTCATCATTTCCGGATAGCGGGTCACTTTCTGAAAACCTACGTAACCATTATATTCTATCTTTGCCTTTTGCTCCGTTCCTTTTTTAGTAGTCACCAATAAAACTCCATTAGAACCTTTAAAACCGTAAACAGCTGCGGCGGCATCCTTCAGTATGGAAATTGATTCGATGTCATTCGGGTCTAGTTGGGCATAATCACGCTCGATACCATCCACAATCACCAACATACTTCCATATCCGCGAATATCAACAGAAGCTCCGTCATCGCCAGGACTACCACTACGTTGCACGGCACGCAGCCCCGGCAAACGTCCGGCAAGCATATTTGTCACACTAGGAGCTTTTACCTCCATCAACTTATCCGAAGAGATGGCAGCTACCGATCCAGTCACAGAAGCTTTCTTCTGAATACCATAACCTACTACTACCACTTCATCCAACGTTTCCGTATCTTCCTGCAAAGTTACTTTCAATCCGGCTTGTCCGTTTACTTTCACTTCAGCCGTTTTATATCCGATATAAGATATTTGCAACACTCCGTTAGCCGGAACTGACAAAGTGAACTTACCATCCAAATCAGTAATCGTTCCTATACCGGTACTCCCCTTCAACTGTACCGAAGCTCCGATAACAGGTTCTCCATTGGCATCAACCACCACACCCTTTACCGAGATATTCCGTACCGTCTGTTCAACATCTGATATCAAAGGATTTTCTGCATATACCGTGAAAGGTAGACACAAGAACGTCCCTGCCATTAAAGCTGAAACAGTAGCTATCTTCAGCCGGTCATTGAACGACTTTGAGACAACCGTGTTCATTTTACAACCATGTTTCATAGATTAAATTAGTTATGTGTTTTGAGTTTTAAATCCATATTATTATCACATATCGCTACTGCAACCTGCGAATCAGCGCAGCCATAATAGAGATATAGTTTATTTTTGAAGTAAGCCAATCCTTCTATAAATACTGTTCCGTCTTTATATTGACCACTCTTCTCAAAAGCAGCCTCAGGCACAAAGAATGGTTTATCCAAACGACCCAGTACTTGATAAGGATCATCGGTATCGAACAAAAACTGCCCTGCACAATAAGCTCCAGCCGGATATTCCGGATCTCTTTCTTCTTTATATCCGTTCTTACCATTATACAGTAGGACAATACCATCTGTTGTTTTTATGGCAGGAGGACCACACTCTGTCAAACGACTATCAAAATAGCCGCTGCGGGGTTTGGCAATTTCTCTCAATTCATTATTCTCGTTCAATACCGGTGTCCAATCTGTCAGGTTGTCGGAAGTTGCTGCACATACGGCATTTTCCCCCCAATACATAAAATATTTGCCATTCACTTTCTCAATGACAAGTTTTCCATCCTTCACCCCGGTAACAATAGAAGCAGATTTGCTCGCTATATTGGCAAAACGTCCGTTATACGCTTTTGCAAAAGCAAGTCCATGCTTTGTCCAGTTCTTCAGGTCGGTGGAAGTAGCAACTGCCAGACGGGGGAGATGACGATTCCAAGCTGTATAGAGCATTACATATAATCCATCCTCCGTCATTGCCACACGCGGGTCTTCGCAACCTCCTTCCCATTCTATTTCTTTATAGTCGTCTTCGGAAGGGAATAATACAGGGGCATCCGATTGTTTCATCGTCACTCCATCCGTACTTTCTGCATAGCCAATGCGGGATGTTCTCTTTCCTATACCTTGCGCTGAATTATCTTCTGCCCGATAGAGTACTACAATCTTTCCATCTTTAACGGTGGCTGCCGGATTGAAAGTATCACTCTCCTCCCATCTTACCAACTGCTTGCGCATCGGGCATTGAAAAGTAGTCGGTTGTGGAGAAATCACCGGATTCACTCCTTCCGGACGAACGAAAGGACCTATTATCCAATGTTCGTTCTGCTCTTCAACAACAGCAGATGTTTGCTTCTGACCCGAGCATCCGGCAAGTGTCATCATACTAATTAAATAGATTACAGATTTTAGTTTTATCATACGTCATTTTTTAGTTTTTCCGAATCAGTCGTTCCTTGTTTTCTGTCAGCAAAACTACCCTCACTCCACAAAAATTGAGTGTACTATATTCTCAAAAGGGTATATAGGTGCTGTACAACATAATAATTCATTCGTTTGCAACGACGATTTAACGATTTTGAAATATTAGCGAATAGCTTGATTCTGTCTGATGATGTTCCGGGCTAATGGATAGGCAATCAACTGCAAAGCTCCCACTAGGATCAATGCGTACTTCAATGCAAAATCCTGTGATATGACAAATGCGAGTACCATAAAAAGTATTAGTCCGAAAGCACGTCCCAGAAATAGTCCGAACTCATGGCTTAAAATATAGGTATATTCATTTCTTTTTTCGATTTTTACTACTGCATCGATGGTTTGCATCATAATAGGGTAATAAGGCAAGTCAAACAATGGCTGAAAGATCACCTTACAGAGGACAAAGATAATCACTCCGGTGGCTGAAAACAAGATTCCGTTGAACAGAGTACCGATAAAAAAGACAAGTAGCCCGGCTATAAATACCTTCGACCGGTCTTCAGGTTTGGTTATTCGTCCCAATACATAAACCAAAACAGCTGTCAGTGTACCACTGATTCCCTGTATTAAACCCAGTACGCCTTCATCACCTACTAACTTCAGAACCAGAATAGCAGGAGCGGTCACCAAAAATCCCTGTACCATTCCTTTCAGGGAAGCCAGCAACAACATTTTTTTCCAAAGTGTGCAAAACCGGAAATACAGAAAATTCTTCTGCACCGGATTGGCGAACTTACCACGCCATAAAACGGCTACAGCAAACAAAGTCACTATGATTACTCCAACCGTCACCAACCGATAGGCTCCATTAATATCAATCAGGCATCCCATTATTTCCCTGCCATCTATCTGACTGATAAATGCTCCAATCAATAAAGGTACAGTAATCGAAGTAATGGAAAAGAAAAAAGACTCCAGCCCGAAGAAGTAGTTGCGACTATCATCTGTCGTGTTATTCAGAGTCAGCAGATAGCGATTGGTCCAGAAGAAGCCCGATGCAGCTCCAAGTACAAATCCAGCTATACCCAATTCCACAAAGCCTAATGACTTTACCAGCATCATGGCAAACATCGACAATCCACTAACTAATATCCCTCCTGCATACAGCATCTTCACACTCACATGTCGCAACAAGAAACCATTCACAAATGAGGTAGTGATGATACCAATGTACATGAAAAGCTGATAAAAAGCCACCGAAACCGGTTCACTGGTATGGCGCATCACATAAGCACCCACGAAAATCTCAACAACAGGAAGCACCAGCGCATAAAGAAGATTAGTCATCAGCAAGACCCGTACATTAGAAGTTTGCTGTTTGAAGAACTGATACTCTCTTTTTAGTTTATTCATTATCTATTTATTTATATTACGACTTTAATGAACGGAGAATCTCTGCAATAGACAACTCCGCCCCACAGATTACTTCATCACTGGCACCATAATAAAGCCTTATCTTATCTCCCTCTACCAAATGTCCGTTGGTGAAAACTACATTCCCGAAAAATCCGGTTTGTTCGTAAGGAGCAACAGGCTCCATGATAGGTTCTTTACTTCGGGCAATTACCTTTGAAGGATCATTTAAATCAAGTAGAAGAGCTCCCAGACAATAACGGTTTTGATAGTCCGCACCATGATAAATTTCCAACCACCCTTCCTCTGTACAAATAGGTGCCGCTCCTGCACCCACGCGGGCACAGTCCCAACTATCAGGACGGGTAGTTGCAATGCAACAGTGGTTGCCCCAATGCAGTCGGTCGGGTGATTCGGCAAGCCAAATATAGTTGCCACCCAACTCTGGGCTACTCGGACGATGCAGTGCAAGATATTTTCCGTTCACTTTCTCTTCAAACAGCGCGCAATCTTTATTATGAGGAGGGAAAATCATGCCATAACGAGTATAGTTTTTCCAGTCATAAGTATGAATCAGCCCTACACCAACAGCTACAGAAGAGACTTCCGTAAACGTAAGATAATAACCATCGGCAGTAGTGGCCACCCGGCAATCTTCAATGCCAAAAGCCTCTAATGCTCCTTTACCAAAAATAGGAGGATAATCCGGCTCTTCCTTGAAGTGAATTCCGTCTTCACTCGACACCAGTCGGAGATAAGACATGGTAGTCAGATAATTCTGCCCTGCATATCCTATCACACGAGGATCAGAAGCATCCAGTTTCGGGTCATTCTCATCGAAAGAGAGCACTTCTATTTTTCCATCTCTATTATATACGG
Organism: Bacteroides sp. M10; assembly: GCF_014334015.1. GTDB lineage: Bacteria > Bacteroidota > Bacteroidia > Bacteroidales > Bacteroidaceae > Bacteroides > Bacteroides intestinigallinarum. Next base: position 1,350,251 of record NZ_CP060488.1, read on the forward strand.
GAAAACTAATAACTCCCTGTTTCTGCACAGGCCGTTCGGCCACTCGCAGTAATAACCAAATTTTTCCGTCGAAACGGAACACGCCGGGATTCAGGAAACAGGTGATTTCCATACCTTCTATTCCTGGTTGTAAGTCGGAGGGTTTCAACAATGGGTTTTGATGAAATCGTTTTGCAATATCCATTTTCAGATTATTAAATATGTGTTGTTTTTATTTCTGGTGACAAAGCTACCCTGCACAACAACGGAAAAGGTGTACTATATTCTCAAAAGGGTATACAGGTGTTGTACAGCATATTTTTATCTTTGTTTTCTTATTTTTCCTCTCTATCTTTGCGACATGATTCTACGAAAACACTCATATTTCCGCTACATCTGCATCCTTATTTATTCATGCCTGATGCCTGTTTTATTACATTCCCAGAATGTAGTGAAACAGATTTCGAATGCAGACGGGTTATCCAATAATTCAGTGAATTGTTTTCTGGAAGATTCGGAACATACTCTCTGGGTAGGAACATGGGACGGGCTGAATGCCTACAACGGACGTAGCTTTAAAACCTATTCTTATAATAAAAAAAATGCAGGATCTATCAGTAATAATGTAATCTGGCAAATTATCGAGCAAAATGACTCTGTCTTGTGGGTATCTACCGACTATGGTGTCAACCGGTGGAAACGTTCCACACAGCAATTTACTCCTTATTATTTAGGTACGCAGAACAATCCGCCCAAACAAGAGAAATCATTCCTGCTGGGTATCACTTCCGGCAAATACATTATCTGCTATGTGAAGGAACAAGGTTTATTCTATTTTGACGACCGGAAACAGGACTTTGTTCCATTGAAGAATAATCTTCCTGATGACATCAAAAATTTCGTTATTGATTCCAAAGACCAAGTATTCTTCCTCACAGGACATGGACAATTATTACATTATCAACTATCTGTCCATAGCTCTAATCCAGAACTCTCGTTCAAAAAAGAAATCAAACAACCTGCTTCCATTTCCGGCATTTATCTTTCTCAAGATTATCTTATCATTAACGATGACCGGGCATTAACTGTTTCTTTGGACAACCGCATACTGAATAGCATAGATATTCCGGAAAATAAAACGGTTTCGCAAGTTATCTGCCACAAAGAGTATCTTCTCATCAGCTTTATCGAAGGGGGATGTATCAGGTATAATCTGGAAGATAATGCTTCAATGGAATTACCTCAATTACCAGCGAAAGCATCCATTTTCACCATCTACATCGGTTCGCAGAATATACTCTGGGTAGGCACCGACGGGCAAGGAGTATTGGAAGTCTATGAACACAGTTCTCCATTCCACACCGTAAAAACTGATTATCCCGTACGTTGTTTTTGCGAAGAAGATAATGGTAATATACTCGTGGGAACCAAAGGAGAAGGAATTCTGCTGCTTGACAAACAGGAACGGCAGGTCGAACCTTATCTGTCAACCGGCAACGGATTGATTTCCAATTCTGTCTATACTATCCGAAAAAATATGTCCGGAGACATATTTATCGGAACCGAGGGAACGGGCATCAATTATATTCCACTTAATAGCAGTCAGGTAAAGAAGTTAAGCATTCCTGCTGAATATCCGACTTTCAAAGCTGTATACAGCATTCTGTTCACTCATAACGACTCACTATTATGGTTAGGCACTTCCGGCTATGGACTTATCAAACTAACCTTGCAAAGGGAAGGAAAAAGTTATAAAGTGACAGAAATGAAACAATATAAATCTCCCGGACCTTCCTCACCAAGTAATAACATCATTTATTCGGTCATTGCCGGGTATAATGAAAATGAACTTTGGCTAGGCACACGAGGCGGCGGAATCAATAAGTTCGATATCGCATCCGAATGCTTCCAACAAATTCATGAGATAGACTCTACTTTATCCCTAACCAACAATGATATACTCTATCTGACCAAAGGAGATTCTGCCAGCATTTGGATAGGCACCAGTTACGGCCTCAATCGATTATTTCCGGCAGACATTCCGCCATCTATTATGGAATATACGGATCACAACGGACTACCCAACAATACGATTCACGGTATTCTGAAAGATGAAAACGGTAATATCTGGGCAAGTACCAATCAAGGTATCTCTTTTATTAATCTATCTTCGGGAAAGATTACTAACTATTCTTCCAGAAACGGATTACAAAATGATGAATTTTCCGATGGAGCGATTTTTAAGGATAAAGCAGGATGGTTGTATTTCGGAGGAGTCAGTGGGCTGAATTATTTCGATGAGAACAAAATACGTTTACGGGACCATATTGCTACTCTAAGTTTGAATAGTCTAAAAATTAATAATACCAGCCAAAACATTTACGAGCGTATTTTTAATCATACGCTCCGGCTCGACTATGACGAACCTTACATTACATTAGGGTTCACAGCACACGACTTTATCAACAACGAGAACTGCGAATTTAGTTATCGGATTATTGACTTCGCCGATGAATGGATTTACAACGAAAACAACCCCAATATCGTCATCACCAAACTACCTCCGGGGAAATATAAACTGGAAGTAAAATGTACCAATGGTGACCGTGTATGGAGCAATCAGATCTACTCTCTTCATCTGGATGTCGCCTATCCCTGGTGGCTAAGTACTACTGCCTTTATTATCTATTTTATTTTAATTGCTATTGCTATTTATATAACACAGTCCGTCATCAAGAATCGTATCCGACTGAATCGCCAGATTTTACTAGAACATATTGAAAAGCAAAATCAACAACGTATTCATGAATCGAAGTTGAACTTCTTTACGAACGTGGCACATGAGTTCTTCACTCCGCTAACACTGATATATGGTCCGGCACAGCATCTGCTGGAAAAAGCAGACCTTGACAGTTATACGAAAAGGTATATCTACATCATCAAGAACAATGCCGACCGGATGCAGAAACTCATCAACGAACTAATGGAGTTTCGGAAAGCAGAATCGGGACATACGGCTATCTATGCAGAGAAAGTAGATATCCAGCTACTCGTTGATTATGTGTCAGACAACTATACTGAAATTGCTGAAGAGAATAAAATAGACTTTAGTTTCAAAAGTAAAGAAGTGTCGTCTTTTACTACAGACCGGAATGCACTGGAGAAAATTATATTCAACTTATTATCTAACGCCTTCAAGTATACACCGTCCGGAGGATATATCCGGGCTGAAATAAGACAGAATGCCACTACCGGAACATTACATTTCCGTATACGCAACTCTGGTAAGGGATTGACTGAAAAGCAAACGAGCGAAATATTCAGTCGCTTTAAGATTTTCGAGAGCAGTAACCTGAAGCACGCCGGAAGTACCGGAGTGGGTCTGAACCTAACCAAAAGCCTGACTGAATTATTAGGTGGAGAAATCACTATAGAAAGTACTTTGGGAGAATATGTAGAATTCAATGTATCCCTACCTCCTATGCACGTGAATTCCGAAAAAGAAAGTCAGCCTAAAGAAGAAGAGACAGAGGTCAGTGAAATGCTTTTCATTCCTAAGCAGAAAGAAATTACCATACTGATTGTAGAAGACGAAAAGAATATCCGGGAACTGTTGAAAGATATTCTGCTTCCCTACTATCAGGTTCGCGAAGCTGCCGATGGAGAAGAGGCGCTGAAAGAAGTAGAACAAAAGCAACCGGACATCATTATCAGTGATGTATTAATGCCCAAACTAGATGGCATTACACTGACAGATATATTGAAGTCTAATGAACGGACAGCGCATATTCCGGTTATTCATATTTCTGCCAAAAACTCTATTGAAGACCAGATCAATGCCTATAATCACGGGACAGATTTGTATATCCCTAAACCTTTCCATCCAAGACATGTGTTGAGTGCGGTAGAGAATATGATTAATAAATACTCTCTGATGAAAGAGTATTTCAAATCCGGCCGTTCCTCTCTTATTGTAAGGGATGGGATCACCATGCACAAAGAGGATGAATTATTACTGAACAAGATTATCAAGTTCATTGAAGATAATATCGACGATGAATCCATGAATCCGGATTCTCTTGCAGACTTTATAGGAGTAAGTAAAGCAGGATTGTACCGCAAACTCAAAGAATTGACTGAAAAAACACCAAGCGAGTTTGTCCGTACCATTCGTTTAGAGTATGCCGCTAGCCTGCTAAAAACAACTAAGCTCACCGTTACCGAAATTATGTATAAATCAGGCTTCTCGAACAAGTCTTATTTCTACCGGGAGTTTGCGAAATTGTACAATACATCTCCCAAAGAATACAGAAGCGAACAAACAGAAGAAAAAGATACTAAATAACCATTTAACAATAAGAAGACAATGAGAAAACTTTTGATTGTATTGGCGCTCTGTGGTGTGTCAATACTGAATGCGCAGCAACTAAATGTAGCCTCCTACAACGTACGAAACAGTAATCCCAACGATGCCAAAGCGGGAAATGGCTGGGAACAACGCTGCCCGGTACTTACCCAGTTAATCACTTTCCATGACTTCGATATTTTTGGAGCACAGGAAGTGAAACATAATCAACTGGAAGACATGCTCAACGCTCTGCCTGCGTACAACTACATAGGTGTAGGACGGGATGACGGCAAGACAAAAGGAGAATATGCTCCTATTTTCTATCGGAAAGATAAATTCAAGCTACTCAAGTCCGGCAACTTCTGGTTGTCGGAAGACACTACAAAGCCAAATAAAGGATGGGATGCTGCTTATACCCGCATCTGCACGTGGGGAGAATTCAAAGACAAAACCGGTAAGTTCAAATTCTGGTTCTTTAATCTGCACATGGATCATATCGGAGTGGTAGCCCGCCGAGAAAGTGCCAAACTGGTTATTAGCAAAATTAAGGAAATGTGCGGCAAAGATCCCGTTATACTGACAGGTGATTTCAATGTAGACCAAACCAGTGAAAGTTATCAGGTTCTTCATGAATCCGGAATATTATCAGATTCTTACGAGGTAGCTCAAATGAGATATGCGACTAATGGGACATGTACAGGCTGGAATCCGAATACATATACTCCGAACCGTATTGACCATATCTTCGTAACCCCCAATTTTACTGTAGAGAAATACGGTGTATTAACAGATACTTATCGCACCAAGAACGAAACTACTGGAAAGTATGAATCTCATATTCCTTCGGATCATTTCCCGGTAAAGGCAGTATTAAGGTTTAATAGAAAGTAAAAAACTGTATTATGATAATATTATTCAGGATAATATCAAACTTATTTCTTATGGGCTATCATAAAGAAAATATTATCAATTATCCTGAATATATTTTCTGAAAGTAATCACTTTTCGGAACAGCATACAAAAGAAATTGATTGCTGACTCTAAGCATTAAGTTGTATATCCAATACAAAACATCTTCTTTATTTCACATCATCCCACGCATCCGTCCGAAAAGGAAATGCAGCTAATCCAAAAGTATTACGCAGTAAGACATTTCCTACATAGTTACGAAAAGCATACCGCACAGCTATCGGTTGATTGACTTGTTCACTCCAAACTCTCACTGTGGGTGTACGATCTACAATTTGTGCTTGAGCCGGATAAAATTTCTTATCAGCTCCTGCAATCTCAAATCCTTCCAAGTTACAGAATGCCGGCGTTAATCCGGCAGAAGCATTATCAAAAGTGACAATTGCCTTACCCTCTAAGTAATCGACTTTCGTCATCGTCGGCCCAGTAGGTGGAAGTCTACAAATGTTATATGTTTTAGTTAAAGCCAGAGTAGCCAAACGAAGCCCTACTATGTCTTTTTGAGGTGGATGAATACAAAACTCATCACCAATGTCGGTAGTAGAAACCATACCGGAATTGGGTATCGCTTCAAGAGCTTTTGTCTGCGCTTCTCTTAATAAAGCTGCATCCGTATCCTGACTATCTTTATACTTATGAGGAGCAATCTGGACATAATAAAAAGGCATATCCGGTGCTTCCCAAACCTCTCTCCATAACTGAACCATAGCAGTCATCATCGGAGCATAACAGTAATAGTTGAAGATATTCGACTCCCCTTGATACCAAAGGAAACCACGTGCGGTAAAGTTCCTCACAGGCCACAACATGGTATCGTACATGCACTCCAAGCGATGATGCATTTTTAATTTCGAACTTCTGACAGCCTCTATGTCTACTCCATCAATAGAAGCTAATGTTTTCTCATTCATCCATGATTCTATCCGGGAACCTCCCCAGCTACTAATAACCAGCCCTACCGGAATATCGAGCACTTCTGTGACTTGTTTTGCAAAGAAATAAGCAACCGCACTACAAGTCATGACCGCTTCCGGTGCCGATACCTCCCATTTTCTCCCTTCAAAATCAGTTCGTTGCTGTACATCTTTCGTTCTTGAAACAGCAATAAAGCGGATACGGTTACGATAATTACCAGCATGCAGAATTGTCTCCAATGAACGATCAATAGGCTGTCCCGTATTTCCCATCATACGCATATCCATATTAGATTGACCGGAACAAATCCAAACCTCCCCTATCAATATATCTGAAAGGATAACCTCCTCTCCATCACTAATTGTAATGAAATAAGGAGTATAGCTTGCCCCAGGAGTATTCACCTTAACCAACCAGGCTCCGTTCTTATCCGTTAGTACCTGATAAGTCTGATTATTCCAGGAGGTAGTAACAGTAACTTTCTTATTATCCGCCCATCCCCACAGTTTAACGCTACTATTTTGCTGGAGTATCATATGATCTCCCATCATAGCAGGTAATTTAATCTTTCCCTGTATAAAAGATGAAAAACAGAAGCATAAAATCAAAATACTTAGAAGCTTTTTCATATTGTTCATATAAAGTTTGGCCCAGGATTACATTAAAATTGTACCCCTGGGCCAAGATTCGTTCATATCCGTTAATTCATTACCAAACTCATATCGTCAAGGAACGGCTGTTGATTTCCATTTCTTCTCCAAACAATATATACATCTGTCTTATCAGCAGGCATAGTGAAAGTATAAGAAACTTTCTTATGCTCATCAGAACTGCTTAAAACGCCATCGGAAGCCGCAACAAATCCAAAAGTAACTTCCGGAGCCAATGGATTGGATAATGTCGGTATGTCCGTTTCATTAATCACCGCACCAAGCCTGATATTTCCCGGCTGAGACATTTCCGCCGCTGAAGGAGTCTTGAACCAGAAGGAAAATGTATAAGACTTGCCTGGAGTCAACCCTTTCACCTTTCTCCATAACCAGTCTAAAGAATTGGCAGTTTCGTTCTCACGCATACGTACGAATAAATAAGATGATCCGGTATGAGGTATAGGCGAGTTTGCAGCAACCCGGACGGCAGTGGCACTTGCTCCGAATTTACCAATCCCCTGACTATCCGATCCACCCCATTCTCCAAGAGCCGGCCAATATTTGTTGGTAGTAATTCTCTCAAAGCTGTAATCTTCTTCAGGAGTATCCAATAAGTTCACTCCCCCCATTGCTTCAGTTTGCTGAACAATATCTACACTTTTAGTGATACCCTGAGCAGTAATAGTAATCTTTCCTTCCCGGATCACATCACCCCCATTCTTTTCCACTACAAAATTCAAGGTTCCATCCTCCAAGCCCGCGGTTTCGCTGGTAAAACTAATCCACTCTACATCGGTTGAAGCCTCCCAACCGACATTACAAACGAAAGATATAGAGTTTCTTCCACCCTCAAAATCCAGTTTGATAGGACTTTTGGTAGTGATGCTTAACTGTGGCGTAGAAGTATCTCTATATTTCTGATGAATATTCAATCTTTTTTCCAATTCACCGGCCACTATCTTAATCACACCCATTCTGTCCACCCCTTCATCATTTTTAGTAACCTTTGCATTTATGGTAGCACTCTGACTGCCTGCCTTAGCATCCAAAGTAATCCAAACGGCATCTGTTGATACCTGCCAGTCCAAATTACAAAGGAATTCTATCGGTATAGTTCCCCCATAAGTGCTAAGAGCTTCAATATCTTCCGTTATGATATAAAGAGTCGGTTTGTTCTGTATTTCATCATCATCGTCACATGATTGCAAAACTCCGGCAGACACTCCGAATAGCCCGATGCCTATCATTATCATAAATGACTTTATCCAATGGTCTGAAATATATTTTCTCATAATCTATCGCTTTTGAATTATTCATTAATTTCTGCTGAAAGAAGCCGGGTATATCCCAATAAGTCCATATATGACGACTCTCTGTTGAATGTACCCGAGTTTATCAATTGCCTGATAGGTTCGCTATCCGGATAATATCGCAACCCCATTTCATACATACCCGGATTATCACCGGCTTTTGTCATACGTTCCGTTTCACCACAATAATATCCTGACTTTATACATGAATCCATAGACCGGTAGAAATCACTGTAATACTCAAAACAGTAACGTAAATTCTCTCCGGTCGGAGCTGTATACGCAAACAAATCCAACCCGTTATTATAGCACATACGAGCAGTTGTAGACAATAATGTGAGTGTGAGATGCGTATATTGCAATCCCTTTAATGGCCCTGTGTCGTGACGGTAACGATCATAAATTTCCCCCTTCACAGGAGGAGCCGAACCTGCTTTTTCTCTTGAGCACGGAGTATCGCCATCCATCAATATACAGCCGCTTAACAGTTCTTTTACATCCCTTGGGTTTGCAGGAGAATCAATAGCGAACTGAACCAATTCATCATCATCTGTAACCAGTCCGAGCATCAGTATTCCCATTGAATGGGCTACAAGATGATTCTGGTAATATTGCTTATTAAAGTAATCGTTATCTTCCCACAAATTGATACTAATCATCCCTTCCCTATATAGCACCTGGAACCAATCTGTTATATTCTTCTTTGTCTCATCACTCATGATATTCTCCGAAATCAGCATATCATAAGCACAAACCATTGGATACATACCTCTGGTAAGATACATAGCACTGCCCGCATCAGCCACATAACTAATGTCTTTACACGCTTTCGCCCAAGCCTCTATTATTTCAATTGATTTCCGGGCATATTTTTTATCCCCTGTAAACCAGTATGCCAAAGCCAGATCGCGGGAGTTTGATCCGGGAACATAACTCTCTTCAATAAACTTTGTAGGATCTTGTCCCGTATAAGGAGTCGCCGTATAAGTCAGTGCATTGTTACAGCGCTTCATCAGATTGTTGTAGGTCGTTGTTATACTTGCCGAACTGTTGCCTTCAACCATTTGTTTTATATTCAATAATTCCTCTTTGGTATAAAGGATAGAAGGATGTTTATGTTCTATATCAATCGTTTTTATAGATTGTCTGATTTCTATTATCTTTATGTTACCTCCACAAGTAATAGAGAGCTTTCCCGTACGATCCCCTCCAGATGTATTTTTCTCTATATGAATCTTTATAATTGCATTGCCGCTACCCTCTGTCGGCCCCCCAAATGTTATCCACGACACATCTGATGAAATTGTCCAGTTATCATAGCAAATAAACTTAATCAATTCTTCCCCGCCACCATATCCAATACTAACGGCATCATCTGAAACTAAAGCTATTTCCGTATTCTTCGCATTATCATTACACGCCATAAGCATCTGTGCTAACAACAGCAAAGTCAGGATGATCGAATGTTTATATCCTAATTTCATATTATTTTCGTTTAATAGTTAACGTTCTTATTCCATATAAAAAACTTCTTCCAATGGAATACTGACAGGTGAATTATCCGGATTAACTGCCATGATATCCGCCATATAGTCCCACCATTTTTTCACGATTTCATTATCGCCCATATCTTGCGAACCTGCACCATCATTCTTCTGCACAGCATACAATACATTCGTTTCCTGATCCCAGAATATAGAATAATCGGACACTCCGTTCGCCTTCAAAAGCTTTACCAGTTCAGGCCATATTTCGCTATGCCGCTTTTGATATTCTTTTTCAAAACCGGGTTTCAAATACATTTTAAAAGCTTCTCTTTTCATTGTTTACCTCCATTTGTTTACTAAGTACATACAAAAAACGGACAAGTTACCATCCCGGATTATTAGGTTTCAGAGCCGGATTCCGCTGAATTTCTTCACTTGGGATGGGCCACAGATAATCTCTTTCCGTAAACTTACGGGTAAAGCGAATTTCTCCGGTAAAGTCTTTCTCCTGACGATTATTCAGATATTGCACAGCCAACCCCCAACGTCTTAAATCACTGAAACGATGTCCTTCACCAACAAGTTCCACAGCCCGCTCGTGCATAATACGCTCGAACATATCCTCTTTATCTGAAACCTGTAACCAGACCGGTCCGCTATTTAATGCCGGCATATTCGTTGACTGTCTTTTTCTTACCTTATTCAGTTCAGCGACAGCCTTGTCCAATTGGTTATCTTCATTATAAGCTTCAGCCAGCATCAATAATACATCTGCAAAACGAATGATAGGGAAGTTGATAGGAGTGTAATTACGATTGGTGATAGCACCACCCATATCTTCAATCGGAACAAACTTCCGGTAAAAATACACATTCCAGCCTCTGTCATTCTGAATAAAACCATTGGCCACCGTAGTACCTGCCGCAATCGCATACAATTGCTTTTTAGCCCCTGTTCCCACTATATAGCCATTATAATAAGAGTAAGGAACAATCAATGACTGCATCATTCTCGGATCTCTTCCTCTGTAAATCTCACCTAACAGAGTGGTATCAGGGATTGTTTCCAATTTCTGTTTGGTCGAATTCAAGGTTGCCTGAAACGCTTTTTTCTTCACTGCATCACTTTCATTATATCCGGGAATATAATTATTCCAGTTAAACTTCTGTCCATCCTTCTCTTCATACATATCCGCCAAAGTTACCGACGGCATACAAGTAGCACGACCACCGCCATAAGAGCCGCGTGTTCCATACAAAGTACAAAGCGGCATACCATACAAATTGTCAGTAGTACCTTTATTTTGAATGGCAAATACCGTTTCATTATCATTAGGAACCGGTCCTGCCGAAGTGAACAAAGTCAGATAATCCGGATACAATTGATAACCATACTGATTGGTTTTGTTATATACAATTTCCTCAAAATCGGCAATCGCTTCAGACCAATTCTTTGTATAAAGATATGCTTTTCCACGTAATGCATAAGCCGCTCCCTTTGTCGCCCTTCCATAGTCGGAGACCGCCCATTTGAGAGGAAGGTTTGCAATAGCAAAAGTCAGATCTTTAATAATGAAATTCCAAACCTCCTCTCTTGAATTACGAGGCAGCAACATTTCATTGAAAGATTCGGAGACTTCCCAACTCTCATCATAGATAGGTACTCCGCCAAAAAAATCAGCTAAATGGAAATAATACAAAGCCCGCAGAAAATGAGCTTCTCCCAAGACGTTATTTTTCACCTGGTCGTCAATTGACATACCCGATACATTCTTAATAACGGTATTGGCACGCTGCACACCATCATAAGTGTCCCGCCAATTTTGCACCAGGAAATCATACGCACCGTTATATGTGCCCTGTTCAACAGGTCCGCCCGGTCCGTGACCTATATCCGAGTAAGTGTCGAAAAGAGGCATATAGCCATAAGCACCATAATCCTTCAGTTGGGCATATACCCCCATAACTCCCGATTTGGCATCGGCTTCCGTTTTCCAATAGTTATTTTGAGCGACCTTATCATACGGAGCCACATCCAGATCATAACAGCTGCTGAATCCCAGTGTCACGGCAACCGCTACCATAATATAATTGACTGTTTTCATAATCATATTTTTTAAAAGACTACATTCACACCTACCGTTATCTGCTTCATCGTCGGATAAGTTGTACCACTTATCTCCGGATCAATCCCTTTATAGGAAGTAAAAGTTAGCATATTCTCCAAACTTGTGTATAGTCGAAGTTGGGATATATCCAGCTTTTGAAGAAGTTTCTTAGGAATCTTGTACCCTATCTGAACATTCTTTAATCGCAAATATGACTTATTCTGAACCCAAAAATCACTCGGCTGGGCATTTAACGTATTCAACCCGGTCAGCAATCTGGGATAAGTGGCATTTGTACGCCCTTCCCGCCAGGCACCTTCGGCTATTTCTTTGTTGATTACATCTCCATAATTAATATATCCCATATAGAATTTATCTTGCCAATATACCTGCAAACCGGCATTTCCCTGGAACAAACAAGAGAAGTCGAATCCATTCCATTCTGCCCCTAAGGAGAAGCCATACGTCAGACGGGGAGCAAGTCCATGCCCTACTGCATATTTATCATTATCGTCGATGACACCGTCACCATTCAAATCTTTATATAAGAAATCGCCTTTCTTCGGAGTTCCATAAGAAGCAAACGGGTTAACACGTTGTCCGGTAGCAGGATCGACCGGTGCGTCTTTAATCATCTTTTCAACAAACAACATATCTTCGTCCGTTTGAAGAATCCGGTCTACCGCCAATACATATTGAATATTGATAGGATAGCCTTCCTGAATCATGTTCGTCCCCGAAATCGATCTTTCCTCTCCTTTAAACCGGGTTACTTCATTATCTATGAAAGTAAAATTACCACCCACAAAATAGTTTACTTTACCAATCCTATGATTCCACTTCAGATTCATCTCCATACCTCTATTCCGCACTCTTGCTGCATTTTGAGTAGGGATAGACGCATTACCAACAAGCAATGGTGCCGGCAGATCGATAAGAATATCATGTGTATCTTTATTGAAAAATTCTATTGTTCCATCCAACTTTGAGCCAAAAAGACTGAAGTCAAGTCCAATATTGGTGACATAGGTCGTTTCCCATGAAACCAACGCATTAGCTAACTGTATCTGTGCCAACCCCGGCACAACAGAGTTTCCTAAGACATAATTATCTTTATTGTACACAGACTGGTATTCATAATTATCTACCGCATTATTACCCAATGCACCCCATGAAAGCCTCAACTTCAACATATCCAGCCATTTAATTGAATTCATAAAGTTTTCTTCCGACATACGCCATCCCAAGGAGAAGGAAGGGAACGTCCCCCACCGGTGATCTTTATGGAAGCGGGAAGAACCGTCCCGGCGAATATTCCCTTCAAACAGATATTTGTCCGCCCATGACAGATTTATTCGTCCGAAATAAGAACGCATCACCCAGTCTGTGGCAGCCCCACTTGTTTCAGAATCCCCGGTGGCACCATTAATGACCGACAAATTATCTGCAAGAAGATCGTATCTCTTCGCCTCAAACCATTTTACATTATCCTTTTCCTGACTGGCTCCCGCCAATATGCCTACATCCAGCTTATCAAAAAATGTCTTCTGATAGCGAGCTACCACATCAGCTACATGATGCGTATTAGTCCAATTCTTATTCCTTACAAACGTTCTACCGGCTGCCATCTGGGTTATTGTGTTGGATTGAAAACTCCAACGGTCAGCATAAACCGGAGTCTCTTCCTCTTGCAGATTATTACGGCGATACGTGTAAGAAGCCTCTATATTTAAACCTTTGAAAACCTTTATATTCGCCCAGAAACGGGAAGTGAGATTATTAACTTCAATATCTCCCTGATACATATTCAGATGATAAAGAGGACTTTGTACCTGCTGATTTTCCTCCGGATTCTCGGCAGATCCATACCTGCCATCCGGATGCCGGTAGACAATACCGGGGCTGGAGATGTTACTAAAAAGCGAACTCATGTATTTGGAACCCATCTCGGCATTTGATTTCAGACCGCTGATATTCATCCCCATTGTAATCCAAGGCTTTAGTTCGGCATTCACGTTCAGACGGGCAGTAAATCTCTCATAAGCCGAATTCTCCACAATACCCGGATTGTTCAGATAAGCCACAGAGCCAAATGCTTTCAGTTTCTGGTTTCCGACAGAGAATGATAAATTATGATTAGTAGACACCCCTGTTGAAAAAACTTCATCCTCCCACTTTGTGTTCGGATACAAGTAAGGTTCATTGGGGTGAACTCTCCATTCCGCTATTTTCCGTTCCGAATATACCGGCATTGCCGTCGGGTCAACATTATAAGCCGCTTCGTTATAATACTCCATATAATCGGCATAGTTGTATACAGTTTCAATTGTATTCGAAGGTTTCTGGAAAGAAACATACCCATTATAGGAAATCGACGCTTTGCCTTCCGAGCCTTTCTTGGTCGTTATCAGGATGACTCCATTGGCGGCTCTTGAACCATAGATAGCAGAAGATGACGCATCTTTCAGTACAGATACTGATTCTACATCCTGTGGATTCACCTCATTTATATTTCCTTCTGCCCCATCAATAATAATCAATGGCGAAGAATTATTCAGAGTTCCCTGTCCCCTGATAAGCAAGGTAGCTCCATCGTTATTAGGACGGGCTGATCCCTGATTGACATACAGTCCCGAACTTAATCCTGCCAATCCGGTTGAAAGACTGGTCATCGGGCGGCTTTCGGCCTGTTCTGCCAGATTCACCGTAGATACCGAACCTGTCAGATTCACTTTTTTCTGGGTGGCGTATCCTACTACCACCACTTCTTCCAGTGTTTTCCCATCCTCAACCAGAGTAATAGTCGCTCCATTAGCCTTTGATGCAATCATTTCCTGAGAAGCATATCCCATATAAGAGATGACAAGTATATCTTTTGCCTGAACATTGACAGAAAACCGTCCCTCTATATTAGTGATAGTCCCCGTTTGCTTCCCTTTTACCTGAACGGTAGCTCCAATCAGGGGCTCATTGTTCACATCTACGACTTTACCGCTTATATTTAACGGATCTTGAGCCCACAGATCTCCTATCGGGATCATGAGCATGAACATAATCACATATAATGAATATATTCCTTTACTGATGTTTCTCTGTTTCATAGATATTAATTATTAAAGATTATTTTATTCAATACAGCGCCCATGAGTCAAAATCACCGGACCTAACAAATGCAGGTTATGAGCTGTACGATCATTGGTACGCAAAACCTCATTAAAGATTTTCTCCTCCGGATAACGGGCATGCCCTACCTCCCACAGTGTAAATACCGATTGATCGTTGTAGTTAATCCAAGAGTCTTCACCTGTATAAAATCCTCCCTTGATAGAAGCATCTTTAGTGATATAAAAATCAGCATAGAAGAGTAAAGGCAATTTAATACTCTCACCGGTAGGAGCTACATAATGATGAAGATCCAGCCCGTTCAAACGTCCCATTTCTGCTGCTATCATTAGCAAATTAGTCGATAATCCCGCATACTGTAAGGCTCTGTTCGGCTTCGTAGTCTGTCCGTAATGAGTCAATGCAAAATGCCTGTAACGATCCATTATCTCTCCATCTTGTGTTGGCCATGAGCCGGGTTCACCACAGTAAGGCGGTTGTCCTTTCATCAAAATGATACCCTCAATTACCTTCTTTATATTATGTGGATTTGTTTCTCCGTCATATACATAATTCACCAGCTCATTATCACGCAAAATAATACCAATAGACATCAACCCCACAGCTTCCGCAACTATATGATTCTGAAAATATTGTTTTCCAAAGTAGTCATTCTCCACCCAGCGTTTCACGCCTTCTTCTATATGAGGAAGCAATATCCGGAGCCATGCCTCAAATTGTATCTGCTTACTTTTTTCTATCAAGTTATCCGCGCAAAGCAAATCATAGGCATAAAGGAACGCAAATACGCCACGTGAAACCAACATTCCGGTATTAGGATAGAATTTATCCGGATCGAAATAAGTGCCCGGAACATTTTTAGGAGAAGACCATTCATTGATTATTTCAATGGCTTTGTGCGCATAGCGTTTATCTTTAGTGATCTGATAGCCAATTGCCAAATCTCTTGCAGCCGACCCGTCACGTATAGCAGCTTTGTAGAAAGACATACTGGCATCTCCCCGATACACATTCGGTTTCCATTTCTTGTCTGCATAACCGTCTATTTCACCTTTCAGTTTTTTCCAAGCTGTTTTCCAAGGCTCAATATCCGAAAGAGCATTTCCCCGCATCAACTCAATGTCCGTACCCGACAAAATCAGGCGGGGATGTTCCGCTTTAATTCTAACCGTTTGGTTCTGAGAAAGTGACTTGCCTGCGATGAGAACCATCAAAAACAGTAACAATGATACCTTCATCAACTTGTTTTTCATATAGTAATGATTTTAGTTAGTAACTCTATTCTTTCAAGTGCATGGCTCTATACCTCATTAATGCTTCTACAAAATAATAATCTGCATAAGTCAGGGGTACATCCACTTCGCTATTCTGCGGTAAAAAGCCTACACTGTGTTTAAGTATGAAATTACAGTTTTCTCCCGGCTTTGCCAGATACTCGTCCGAAGCCAGTGTTCTAAGCTGTGTTTCGGCAACAGTGATATATCCTTGTCCGGTTACCTTGTCTACATAACCCGACAGTTCCAGTAAAGCAGAAGCCATAATGGCAGCAGCCGAAGCATCTCTCAAGGCATCCGGAACTTTTGGATCGTCAAAGTCCCAATAAGGAATCTTATCCTGAGGCATCTTCGGATGATTAAGAAGGAAGCCGGCAATATGCTTTGCCTGTTCCAGATAACGTGGTTGTTTCGTTTCCCGATACATCATAGTATATCCATACAATGCCCAAGACTGTCCCCTGCTCCATACCGATTCGTCACTATACCCTTGCCATGTACATTTCTGAAGTGCATTGCCGCTGATTGTATCATAATTCACCACGTGATAACAACTATAATCCGGTCTGAAATGATTCTCCATTGTTTTGTCAGCATGAGAAATTGCCATATCATAGAAACATTTATCACCCGAGAACTCCGTTGCCCGACAAAGTAATTCAAGGTTCATCATATTGTCAATGATTACAGGAAACTGCCAATGCAAAGTGCCCGGATGACTCCATGAACGTGTGCATCCTACAGCAGAACGGTAACGTGTAGATAATGACCGGGCTGTAGTAGTGACTATATCCATGCAGGAAGTATCCCCCAATAGCCGGTATTTATTTCCGAAAGAACAGTTTATCATAAAACCGACATCATGGTTATCTTTATTATACTTCTGGATCTCGACTCTATCACTCATCTTGGAAGCCATCTCCTTGAGCTGCTCATCTCCGGTATATTCATACAAATACCAAAGAGTCCCGGGATAAAAGCCACTCGTCCAGAAATAAGAATCCGAGGTTTCAAGCGCGCCATTTTTATCTATCGAACGGGGTAACATTTCCGGGATAGAATCCATAACAGAATACATATGCTTATATTGTTCTACCGCCCGGTTCAAGGCATAATCGACCATGTGTTCCATAGAAGGTTCCAAGGTTGTCGTACATCCTGATACCATCAATGAGAGCAGACATATTGCCACATAATTTTTCATATTTTCTTTGCTTATAATTTGAGATATATTAAAAATTTAAAGATCCATCCAAAGGTTTTCTCCTGATAGCAAGAGCAAAAGTAGGAGATTACAGAAAGCAGCATTGGATAAAAAAGTTCCAAAGGTTCTATAATTTTGTTCATATCCCTATTACAAACCGTTTTTTGTTTCATTATCTCAAAAAATAACGATACATTTGTAATTATCGAACCTGCTATCAGATATAAAATATATAATAATAGTCCCCCATTATATGAATCCCTAAGATTAATACCAAAACTAAATATAGGAAGTTCCGAAAACAATAGAAACTTAATTAACGCTTTTAATATATGCCTGAACATAACAGACTAGTCGCTATTATATTTATGCTGGTTTCATGCGTCTCATCCATCGCTGGATTCGAGACGATAAACTTCCAGCATTTATCACTCAATTCCATGTTTCCCCAGATTACGATTAACGGACTTTATCAGGATGAATCGGGTATCTTATGGATTGGAACTAAAGACGGTGTGAAGAAATATAATGGAAATTATATCGAATCTGTCAACTTCATGGGAATAAACAACTGGATACAGTCCAACCTTGTTCCGACAATCTGTGGGGATAAGAAAGGCCACTTATATGTCAATACGGATTACAGCATCATTGAATATGACCTGATAAAAGAGGAAAGCCGTATCATATTCAGCCAGCCCAACACACAGATATTGCCGTCCATTGCCTTCAATTATGGTACCAACTCATTATGGATCGGTTTATTGGATAGTGTCTATAATTATAAAGAAGGTATATGTCAGGCCAAATACAAAATTGATGGCAACAACCTAAGTATCTCATCGCTGAAAGAAACGTCCGGCAAATTATTATATATCGGCACCAAACATGACGGGGTATTTACCATTGATCCATCAGGCAGGCAACAGAAAGTACTGACTACCCGCAGTGAAATTATATCGATAAACGAAGATAGCCGGAACAACATCTGGGTGAGCACCCTGAATGAAGGATTATTCAAACTAACTCCATCGGGCGACGTTATCCAATATACGGAGCCTACCTTAGCCAGCAATTATGTAAGAACAGTATGTGAAGACAACAACGGAAATATCTGGATAGGAACCATGTTGGGATTGAATGTCATCAACTCGCAAACAGGTGATATCAGTTTTTATGGTCTGGAAAAAGAGGGTAGTGCGGGACTAAGCAACCTCTCTGTCTGGATTATCATGAAAGACGATCAAGGCACAATGTGGTTCGGTACCTACTATGGAGGGTTGGATTACTACAATCCGCATACTGACATCTTTGAATATAATAATCTGAAACTGGGACATGCCGGTATCGGACCCGTAATCAGCAAAATTATAGAAGACAAGACAGGACGGATATGGATCAGTACAGAAGGAGACGGGTTGGTATCCTACCTACCCGAAACAGATGCATATACATACTATACGAAAGAGAACAATACAATATCCCACAATAATGTCAAGACTTTATATTATGATGATACATCCAATACTGTATGGATCGGGACTCATCTCGGCGGACTTTGCAGTTACACGATTGACAGAAAAGAATTCAAACATTTCACTATCGATCTATCCGACCATACAAAACGGTCGGAAATCGTTCAGGCTATCATCCGTCACAAAAATATCTTATATCTGGGCACGCTTTCGGGAGTATATTATATGAATCTGGAAGATGGCAGCATTCAAAAGATACATCTTCTCGACAAATACATCTATGCTGTAAACTCATTGATGATAGACAAGCAAGACAACTTGTGGATTGGAGGGAATAATCTGTGCTATTACAGTATCAAACAGAATTATGTACGCAGTCTTGACAAATATCTTGCTAAAATCACCGCTTCTTCCAAGAATACCATTACGTCTCTTATTCAAGATAATAGCAATCGCATCATAGCCACCACATTAGGCGCAGGTATTCTCATTTATCATCCGACCCAAGATCGGTTCGAACAGATAAATAGCAAGAACAGCAATCTCGACAGTGATTATCTAAGTGCCGTTTATCCTCTGTCCGATCATCAGCTTTTGGTCACCAGTGCAAACGGCTTATCCCATATCGATCTCAAAACAAAAAGAAGCTATAATTATAAGTCACAAAACAAGTTCGTCTTGCCGTCGATGATTCCGGGTGACATAATGAAAAGCAGTGATAACCGTATCATCATGGGAGGAATAAACGGCCTTGCCATGATTTCTGAAAAGAATTTGTTTCCGGAAAGTCTATCCACTAAAATGTTCTTCTCCAAACTATTTGTTAATAATAAAGAAGTGTCGGCAAATGATTCTTCCCGAATATTACCTCGTTCTCTTTTTGCAACAGACTGCATCAGGTTGAAGCATCATGAGAATAATATATCTGTCGAAATCGGAACCAACGACTTCGTAAATCTCGGACAATCCAGATATCAGTATAAACTGGATGGCTATAACAATAGCTGGATTGAATTTCATCCCCAAAAATCAATCAACTACATGAACTTACCTTATGGAGACTATAAGCTAAAAGTAAGAAACATTTCTTTTAAAGATGAAGCCGAACTTAATGAAATCAGTCTGGGGATCACGATTATCCCTCCTGTTTATGCCACCTGGTACGCTTATCTATTATATACGCTGCTAATATTAGCCATCATTATCAGCATTGCCTATTTCTACCGTTCCAAGCTATTGTTAAGAAATTCACTGGAACTTGAAAGGCGGGATAAACTGCAAAAAGACGCGATAAATGAATCCAAAATGCGTTTCCTTGAAAATATATCACATGAGTTAAAAACACCGATCGCATTAATATCCGGACAACTGGAACTTATTCTTATGTCAAATTACTCATTGGCTACTATCCAGAACAGCTTGCGTGAGGTACATAACAGGGCTGCCAAAATGGGTGCTTTAATCAATGAACTACTCGACTTCCTGAAATACAACAAAGAAAATTTCACGTTAAGAATCAAACAGCAAGATATCGTTTTATTCACACAGGAAATATATGATTCTTTCGTTAGCTATGCCGAACTAAAGAATATTCATTTCAATTTTGTGTTCGACCAAAAGAGCCAATACACGTGGTTTGATGAAGTACAACTACAAAAGGTTTTCAATAACATTCTATCGAATGCTTTCAAATTCACTCCGGAAAATGGAACAGTCGAGATTAAAATAACGACTTCTGCGTCTTCCGTAATTATAACATTCAATGATTCCGGCATTGGGATACCTAAAGACATGACAGAACGAATCTTTGAACGTTTCTTTCAGGTAAACAACTCTGTAAACAGAGAACTATCCAACACCGGAACAGGGATAGGCTTATCACTGTCACTCAATATTGTAAAGGCACATCATGGACAAATAACGGTTGAAAGTGAAGTAGGAAAAGGTAGTTCATTCATTGTCGAATTACCAATCGGTAATGAGTACTTTAAAGAAGATAAAAACATCACCATCATAGAGAATCAAAGGAACACAGGGATAATCAATAGCCCGATTAGTATAGAGAATGAAGAAGAGAGCTTGGAAAACCTGGAAGATTTCATCATACAGCAGAAAAAGGATTTCGATCATTCATCGACTTTACTTATCGTTGAGGATGACGATGAATTGAGGAAATTACTCATAGAGATATTTGAACCCATCTTTGAAATCTATGAAGCAAAGAATGGCGAAGATGCATTCAAAATCGCACAGCTCAATTCACCGGATCTTATTTTATCAGATGTGATGATGCCCGGCATCTCCGGTATAAATCTATGTGCGAGGATAAAGTCTCATTTTGACACCAGCCATATTCCGGTCATTCTGCTCACTGCACTTAGTAGTGTGGAACATAATATTAAAGGACTCAATTGTGGAGCCGATGATTATATCACCAAACCATTTAATATCAGAATTCTAATCGCTAAATGCATTAACCTACTAAATAACAGACGAAAATTACAGGAACGATACAGAACTTTAGAAAACAATAGTGCAGAGCAACTGACCAACAATAAGCTCGACCAAGATTTCATCGATCATATAATAAGAATTGTACAAACCAAGTTGGAAGAAGGAAACGGAGATATTAACGTCACCCTGTTATGTTCAGAATTAGGACTAAGCCGGACAAAGCTATTCCTGAAAATGAAAAAGATAACAGGGGAATCTCCTCATTATTTTATTCAAAATATAAAACTGAAAACTGCTGCAAAAATGCTTCGGGAGAATGAAGAATACAACATTAGTGATATCAGTTTCCAACTGGGTTTCAGTTCATTAAACTATTTTGGAAAAAGCTTTAAAGAGTATTTCGGAATGTCTCCTACTGCTTATCGTAAGTTTCACCAGGAACAAAAAGATAATCACTCAATATAGTAATATGGATGCGTGCAAGATACTTTTGTCTTGCACGCTTCACCACTTATTTAAAAGTAATCATAATCTGCTCATCAATACCCTTATCAGGCATTCGCACACTACATACACCGGTTTCTTTATCCCAATTCCATAATACAGATTCCGTGTCATTCTCTAAATCTTCTTCCAATCGTTCCGTCTTAGCTTTCTTTATCTTCTTTCCTTTGGCAGTTACCTCTTTCGGAGCTTTCGCAGAATAAATACGGAATAATAGATTTCTCGGACCGGGGACAGTGTAACCTTTTCCTTCACGGACAGAGACAGTCAATTCATATCCATTTGCCAAAGTATTACAAACAATCGGCGTTTTGACAAATTCATTGCGCTGATATCCTAAGTCTTCTCCTTCATCCTCGTAGAGAGTAAAGGTAGCCTGTGCACCCTCTTGTGCAGGGAAAACTTCAAAAGTTAGTGGATATACCGGTTTCTCATGGGTGTAGTTCATCACCGGCATGGTGGGAATGATAGAACCTTGCTTCACAAACATAGGAACGGAGGACAAGGGAGCGTCAACCGTAGTCCATTGCTCTCCGGTGTAAACCGTCTTCTTGTTATTATAGTCAATCCATGTACCTTCGGGCAGATAGACATTTTTGGTACGAGCGCCTTTCTTCACCACAGGGGCTACCAGTAATTCACGGCCGAACATAAATTGGGCATCCGTAGAAAATGTTTCCATATCCATTGGGTATTCGAGAAACAGAGGACGCATGATAGGCAATCCTGTATCATAAGCTTCGCGGGCATAAGTATAGATATAGGGCAATAAACGATATTTCAACTCGATAGCTGCCTTTGCGTTCTTTTCTGCTTCGGGCCCGAAAAGCCACGGTTCCACCGGATTATCTCCCTCGTGGTGAATACGGCTCAAAGGATTGAATGCTCCGAACTGTATCCAACGGGTATAGAGTTCGGCCATAGCCGGATAATCTTCAATATCTCCACAGTAACCAGTAATGTCACAGGAAGAAAACGGTATCAGTCCTAAACCGGCGGAAAGCATTACGGGAATCTGATTGGCTAACTGTCCCCAGCCTTGCAACACATCATCTCCGTTCCCGCTATCACCTGTCCAACCGAACGTATAGCGTTGCAATCCGGCATAAGCAGCACGCGTCATTTGGAACACACGACGGTCCGGGTTCCTCTTTTCAAATTGTTCTTTCACCACTTTATCCCAAGTCAATCCATAGACATTATGGATTTCATCGTGCATACCCAGATAGTGTTTCATGACGAGACGTTCCGTCTGCTCTTCGTTACTCCAGGCAGGTTCGCCCATGTCCGTCCAAAAGCCGGAGATACCATCGTCAATCGGTTTCTGCTGATAGGTTCCCCACCAGTCGGCTACGGCAGGCAAAGTGAAATCCACCACTCCACAGTTACCACCCCAAGGCCAGGGCATATCGTAGCTTTTACCGTTCGTACTGTCCTTTACAAAATAACCCAAACGATCTGCTTCTTCCCATTGCTTTTTGTTGGCTTGTGCAATTACCGGATCTTGAGATACTACTACCTTAAAACCCATCCCTTTCAAATCCGAAAGCATCTTCTTCGGGTTCTCATAGTTTCCTTTGCGCCATTCGAAATCCTGCAGATATTCCGTCCAGCCAATGTCTTGATAGATAATATCACAAGGAATTCCACGTTTCCGGTAACCCTCGGCTATTTCGCGACTTAGCTTTTCGCTTGTCAGCAGGCCACGGCATTGAGCAAAGCCCAACGCCCATTTCGGCGGCATGATAGGTTTGCCCGTCAGTCCGACATATTGGCCGATAATTTCCTTATAGTCCTTGCCGAAGATAAAATAATAGATCATTTCACCATTCGGAGCTTCAAAGCTGTAATAGTCGCGACTTTCCGTACCGAACTTAAATTCCGTTTTGTACGTATTATCAAGAAAAATACCATACCGATAACTGCTCATAAAGAAAGGAATACTCTTGTAGAGCGGATCTTCCACTATACTGTAACAGGGTTTGTCACTATTCCACATCTTATAAGATTCGCCACGACGGTCCATCTTTCCTGTCTTTTCTCCCAGTCCGAAAAAATGCTCGTCACGACGGAGCACTTTATATTCCGTCTTCTTTGTTCCTTCACTCACATGCCCCTTGTCGGCATAATCACTAAACAGGAGTTTCTGATACTTATCAAATATCTGAAGACTCAACGGAGATTTATTTACCCGAATACGCAATTTCGGAGTAAAGATCTCATAACAGGCTGCCTGTTCGTCTACATGGACGGTTCCTACATCTTCCAACTCTTCATTAATCACTGCGAAAGAGGCATTCTTTCGTTGCAGTTGTCCATCGGGCGAAAACCAAACTTTGACTACCGAAGGACTACAAAGCTGTAACTGCAACGCAGCACTGTCCGTCAGGTGAAAAGTCACCTGACGGCCTTGTTGTGTAAAAGAAGTGCATGTGCGCGCTGCACTTTCCGCCCACACCAATGTCGGGAATACCAAACACAACGCCCATACCCAAAATTTATATCTCATCTTCATACTTATCATTTTAGTTATTCTATCTACAGCCGCTTCATGCATTATTGCTCATATAGTAAATTAAGGCACGGATTACACGGATTAACGCTGTTGTTTTACATACTCCATCATTCTAAAAACCGTGAAATCCGTGTAATCCGTGTAATCCGTGCCTAATAATATAAGATTAGTTTGCTAGAAGACTTACAATCATTTTTATTCAGCCACAACCATTGTCCAGTATTTCAGGGACGGCAATGTGAAAGAAACAACTCCGTTCTCCTGCGTAAAAGCCAGTTCCTGCAAAGCGCCTCCATGTACATCCGGTGAAGCTACCCATAACTTGTTCACTTTGGCCGGCAGATTCATTTGTAAAGCAGCTTTCGTAATCAAGATCGGTTCCGGCATCGTGCCGTCCACATCTCTCCAGCTAAGGCTGTTCGCTTGTGAGAAGTTAAGAAGATGTATCACTTGCTTGCCACCTACCTGCTTGGCATAAGTAGTAACTGATCCCTGTTGAGGAGGCCAACTATTCAATCTCATTTCGCCATTAGTACAATTCATGGAAACACTATTTTCCGTACCGCCGTCACGAAGCAGATTTTGATAAGAAGTCAGGAAATCATAATAACGAACCATCGCTGTTTTCAGTCCTTCGCTCATTGTCAGGTTCTCATTCGGAAAGTACTCTTTGCACAACATGTGATCGCCTCCCAACTCCAGGTGCGAACCACCCAAAGCAAACATGACAGCATCCGTCAGCAGAATACCCGGCGTATTAAATTCTCCCCGGTTATCCGCCTTGTTATAATTCATATAAGCTGCAAAAACCGTATTCAACTGATAATCGCCATATACTCCATTTTCATAAAGAATAGCTTTCAGATTGGTAAAATCAGCCTCATCCGCCCATACTTCATTATAGAAGAAATCCACTTTATCCGTCTCCCCTATCTGACGGGCACCGTAACGGCTCACCGCATTCATCACCAAACTCTTGTCCGGATGCACCTGCTTCATTGCATCTATAAAAGAGGCATATCCCTCACGCAAGTTAACAGGAATACCACTATAATTATAAAGCGTGCTACGTCGTCCCAACTGGTCTATCTGATAACCATCGAAAGCGAAGTTTGCATATACATCGTCATTCCTTTCGCCCAGATATTTCTGCCATTCCTTGTTAGAAGGATCTACCAGATAAATATTACTTTTCCATCCACCCGGCAAGTCATGACTATCCTTAGTCGTGTGAGAAGCATCCTTAAACAGATACCATTCCTCCTTCACTCCATCCGTAGCAGCATCTTTCAACGCTCCGAAACAAAGATTATAAAACATAGACTTCATACCGAAACGATGCTGCGCTTCAATGTAATTTTTCACCGAACTTGTATAAACCTCCCGGTTAGCGATATCCATATATACCTCATCCAACTGTGTACGTGTACCACCCAACGGCCAGTGATGCTTATTATGCCAATCCTGGAACTGCACCCAGTTGATATGATGACGGTTCAGGTACTCCATCTCTTCCTGTGTCTTTTCGGCTGTCTTCTCCTGACTGAAATCAGCTACAAAACCATAACGCGGAAAACGTGCCGGATCACTGGATACATCTACCGCAATCGTACCGACTATTACATCCGTTCCGTTCTCCTGACGGTAAAGCTCTGCCATGTACCCTTTAAAATCAGTGGTAGGCGGTTGCCATGTCCAACTCGTACCATTTACCGATTCTTCTCCCACCGTTTCACCCGAAAGGCGATAACGCACTTTAGTTCCGGCAGGCAAAGCATCATCCGCTGTAAACACCACTTTCTCCCCCGGTTTATAAAAAGCCTTGTCCGTAGACAGGTCCACACTTAAATCCGATGTTACCGGAGTCACTTCGGTAACACCGCCCGAAGCTCCTCCTTTCTGTTGGTTCGACTCATTATCATCACTGCAAGCCATACACAGGAAAGCAGCTACCAGATATATTATTTTTTTCATCTTGAATTCTTGTTTTATTGTTTCACAATCGAGATCGTCTCTTTCAACTGGTCAATCGTAATCTGATAAGAACCGGCCTCCTGAATATTCCACTTATAGTCCAGACCACCCAAATCTGCATCCGGATACATACTGCTCAACTCTGCATCCGATTTAGTGACGAACAATGCTGTTTCCACTTCACCCGTTGGAGTTTTACCGTCCTTATCCGCCATAAACCAATCTCCGTTCCAGTCAGTCTGCTTATCGCAGGAAATCTTCATCTCACCGGCTTTCAGCATACCGCTCCATGTAAAGATATAAGGACTGTCGACACTCTTAGTCATCGGTGTAGCATTGTCCAGACTCCATCCGTTCGGAGTTGCCTCACCCACCAGATACAATCCTGCGTAAGGAGTAAACGGACGCATCAGCATCTTTTCTTTTCCTTTGCCTGTATAGAACCATACTTTATAAGGTTTGCCACATTCAGCCTCTTTCATTTGCCATTTATTATCGTCGCCTCCAAGCACTACTGACGTCGAAGTGTACGGAGCATTTGCTACGGTAGGATGGAAGAAAGCATCCGACTGACCGAAATCCGCCACAGAGCTAAACTTAAATTCTCCGTCTGCCTTCCAAGGAATCACAGCCCCATAATGGAATAAATCCATCTGAACAGCATCTTTAGACAGTGCCTCAAATCCCCAGCCACCATTTCCGGTAAACGAACCGACAATGAAGAACTCGTCAAATCTCCAACCGATATCTTCCGTTTCAGTCAGTGTCAACGTCAGATTGAGCAAGTCTACTTTTACAATATAGGTTGCCCCTTCATCGATTACAAACGGCTCGTCCGGCTCGTCGCCCGATGTACGGTAAGTCAGCTTGAGTGCTTCCACTGCAGTGGCGTCACGGTTGTACGACGGCAAGAATTGTCCCAATGTCGTTATAAATTTCAATGATCCGGCGTTCAGTTTTCCTGTCCATGTAAACTGTCCGTTATCCGTACGCTCCATCGCTGTCGCATTGTCGGCAGCCCACCCATTCGGAGCAGCATCACCAATCAGGTAAAGCGTAGTAGTAACCGGCTGATATGTAGTCACCGTAAAAGCAGTCGTCGCACTTTGTTTCTGCTCTTCCATTCCGGCAACAACCGCTGTGATACGTGCCTCCAACTCCGCTTTCACAGCATAACCGATACCGAACTGCGTATTCAGGAATTGGTTGAGTTCTTCCACTTTCTTAGTCCATTGATACGTTCCCGTACCTAAATCCACCGAATAAGCATTTGCAAAGTCCGTTCCGGCTTTCGCCAGTTCCAGCATATAAGAGATACGGTTACCGCTTCCATAATTCGTTCCGGTAGTCCATGAGAGAGCGAGTGCTTCCTGACTATGGTTCTTTTCGTTCAACACCAAGTCCTGCTGATTCACCGAAAGAGTGAGGGTATCATGTCCTTTATTTGTCTCCATATAATCTTCGGCACAGGCAACCATCGTTCCGCCGATGAAAAGAGAGCATAACAACTGATATATATATTTCTTCATGATATTATTTATCTAAATGAATGATTATAAAACGGATTAATAACCGGGATTTTGAGTCATCAGATGATTAGAGTCCATCTCTGTCTGCGGAATAGGCAACAGGAGACGTTCCTTGGTCACATTATTCTTACCGATGGATTTCAGGAATGTCAATGCATAATTTCCATTATCCACACGGATCATATCAAACCAGCGGTGTCCTTCAAAGGCAAGCTCCATCCGGCGCTCGTGAATAATCTTCTCCCTCATTTCAGTCTGCGTCAGAATAGTCGGCACATCTGCCAGTCCGGCACGTTTGCGGACGATGTTCAATGGTTCGGCAGCCTGGTCGGGATGTCCCTGCTCGTTCAATGCTTCCGCTTTCTTCAATAGAACATCTGCATAGCGATATACTACGAAGTTGTTGGGATTGGTATTATACTCCGGAGAAACAGTCTTCGACACAAGGAACTTGCGCACATTATAACCTGTATTCGACCAGGAACGTCTGTATTCCATTCCGTCAAAAGCAGGACAACCTTGATACAAGACAGTAACGTCTTTCCGCAAATCACCGTCCTCATATTGCTTGAAAAATTCTTCCGTAGGCAGGTTCCATCCATAAGCACCGGCCACCAGACTTGAGTTACGAGGTCCCATGAAAGTCGACAGCCAGGATGATTGGTTATCACCGCCCCAGAAATCATATTCCGTACTGCCGGAATATTGTACTTCGAAAAGGGATTCCGGACCATTATTGATAGTGGCATTGAAATTATCGGCATAATTGTATTGGGTCAAATCGTATCCCATCGCAGCAATATTGTCGCACAGAGTCACTACTTCATTATAGTATTCGCGATGATTGGGCGCCAATGTCAGATAAATATCCGCCAGCATAGCCATTGCAGCTTCTTTGCAGGCACGTCCTCTATCGCTGTCTCCATAACTGCTTTTCGGAGGAAGCATATTTACCGCATTCTTGCAGTCAGAAAAAATCTGGGCATATACCTCATCTACCGTATTACGGGCAATATCCGTAGATTCTCCCGGTTCAAACGGTGTTAAACGCAAAGGCACACCTCCATACAGACGAACCAGAATATAGTAGTAATGTGCACGCAGGAAATAAGCCTCACCCATGCAACGGGTCTTTACCTCATCGGAGATAGCTGCCGAAGGCAGATTGGAAAGCACAATGTTACAACGTCCGATACCTACCCACGGAGAACGCCATACGTACAAAGCAAAGCCATTATCACTCTGGGCTATGAAATTGGAAGCCTGCACAGTTTCCAGTCCGTCGGTTCCCCCTCCGGCGCCTACCTCACTGTTACCTGCGATAATATCGAGGCTCCAGATACGCTGGTTATACATATTGGATGACTGAAGAGTCTTGTAACAGGCAGTAGTCAGTGCCACGGCAATCTCGTTCGTTACTTCCGATTCGGGATCGACGCCATATTTAGGATATTTATCTAAGAAATCGTTGCATGAGGTCAATGCCAGCATGGCAAACATCATCATCAAAGTTGTTATCTTTTTCATATTCTTCCTCCTGATTTAAAAGTTAAAGTTCAAACCCATGCTGAACGTACGTGAGATAGGGTAGCGGCTGCTGTCGATACCATTAACGTCAACCTCCGGGTCAAAGCCGGAATATCCGGTGATAGTCGCCACATTCTCGCAAGAGAAAGAGATGCGGGCATTTTCCAGTTGAATCTTTTGCATCCACTTTTTAGGCAGTGTATACGAAAGCGTAATGTTTTTCAGACGGAGGTAGGAACCGTTTTCCACAAATCGGTCGGATACGCGGCAGTTCTGATTCGGGTCTCCCCAGATAGCACGCGGCATGGAGTTGCTTGTTCCTTCTCCCGTCCAGCGGTTCAGTACGGCTGTGGTCTGGTTGTAAGCGGCTGCCATTCCTTCGTTGTCTACATTGTTGGCATTATAAATCTTGTTTCCCGATACGCCTTGCAGGAAAACAGAGAGTTCCCATCCCTTATAAGAGAAATTATTGCTTAGAGAGAAGAACCAGTTCGGATTCGGGTTGCCGATAACGGTACGGTCTTCATCGTTGATAACTCCATCGTTATTCAAGTCCCGGAAACGGATATCGCCCGGAGCAGCGCCCGGTTGGGTAGCATGGCGGTTCACTTCATCCCAGTTCTGGAAAAGTCCGTCGGTTACGTATCCGTAGAATACATTAATCGGATAACCGGCTCTAAGCATAGTCACGTATGAGTTACCCATCTGGTTGATGAACATCGGAGTTTCGCTGTTCAAGTCCTGAATTTCGTTCTTGTTATAAGTGGCTGTTAAGGCAGACTCCCAAGAGAAAAGCCCTTTCAGGTTGATAGTACGCAAGGTCATTTCCACCCCTTTGTTGCGCATCTTGCCGGCATTGGTGAAAGTTTCGGTAGTATCTTCAAAACCGGAAGTGATAGGAATGGAAGCCTTCACCAACATATCTGCTGTCTTCTTGATATAAGCGTCCAGCGAAAGGTTGACGCGTGAATTGAACAGGCTCATGTCTACACCAAAGTTGGTCTGGCGCACTTCTTCCCAATGAATATTCGGATTGGAGAGAGTAGTAGATACCAGAGCGGTGGAGTTGTTGTTGCCGAAAGGATAGACTCCTGTGTTATAGGAAGCAACAAAGCCGTAGTTACCGATTTCCTGATTACCGGTCACACCGTATCCGATACGCAGTTTGAGGTCATTCACCGGGAAGTTGTCTTTCGGAAACCAGTTCTCCTGGGAAATACGCCATGCCAGCGAAACGGAAGGGAATGTTCCCCAACGGTTGTTCTTACCGAAACGGGAAGAGCCGTCACGACGCACAGTAGCTGTAAGCAGGTATTTATCTTCGTAAGAATAGTTGAGACGTGCCATCAGAGAGAGCAGTGCCCAGTCACTCTGGCTACCGCCAAGACTGTACATCTTCTCACCGTTGTCCATCTCATGGATATTATCAAACATGAAGATATTCTTTTGAGCATTCAGGTAATCGTAGTTGTTCCACTGGGCGGAAGAACCTGCCATCACCCCTACCCGGTGTTTCTGCGCAAAAGTGTGGTCGAATACAAAATAATTATCCCACAAATAGGTAAATGCTTTGTTATCGCTCTTATAGCGGGAAGATTCTTCTACCGGATTCGGTTTCCAGTTGTAAGCCGGAGTAAAGTTGTCGACAAACCAGAATTTGGCGTCATAACCGAATGTACTTTTCAACTTCAGCCATTTGGTAAAGGTGATCTCTCCGGTGATGTTTGCCAGGAAGTTATATCCTTTTGTTTCATTGGTCATCATGTGCAGCGTACCGATCGGGTTACGGATGCTTCCGTACCATTGCGCCTCCTGTCCGGGACCGCTCCAACTGCCGTCCTCATTCTTCACCGGTTGGGTGGGGAGTGCTTTCATTGCATCACCGATGCTATAAGTTCCTCCTTCTTTCACGTCCGTACTGAATGTCAGGTTGGTAGTGAATTTCAGCCATTTATTAACTTGGGCATCGCTATTTGCCTGAAAGTTGAAACGACGGTAATTAACGCTTTCCACAATACCGGACTGGTCAAGGAAACCACCGGATACATAGTAATGTGCTTTTTCCGTACCACCGGAGTAGCTAACCGAATAGCTTTGCTTCACTCCCGTGCGCAGCATTTCATCCAGCCAGTTCGTTCCTGTTCCCAATAAAGAAGGGTCTGCCCAATAAGGGTTTGTATTATCATCATTATTAGACAGCATATCATTGCTCAAAGCGGCATATTGCGCAGCGTTCAGCATATCGGGCACTTTAGTGGCATTCTGAATCGCCCAGTTAGCGTTTACCGTCACCTTTCCGGCACCCTCGGCACCACGTTTGCTGGTAATCATCACCACACCGTTCGCACCACGCGAACCATAAATAGCTGTTGCCGAAGCATCTTTCAATACGTCCACCCGCTCTACATCGGCCATATTCAGAGCAGACAATCCCAAGTCGGTAGGTATTCCGTCAAT
The DNA here is from genome assembly GCF_014334015.1 of Bacteroides sp. M10. GTDB lineage: Bacteria > Bacteroidota > Bacteroidia > Bacteroidales > Bacteroidaceae > Bacteroides > Bacteroides intestinigallinarum. The sequence goes on from NZ_CP060488.1 coordinate 1,382,052, forward strand.
GACAATCAGCGGGTTACTGTTATTGATTGTTCCCAAGCCACGGATTTTAATGGTGACATTATCACCCGGCTTACCGGCATCGATAATCTGCACGCCGGACACCTTTCCCTGCATTGCCTGACCGATATTGGCCACCGGAGAGTCTTTGATATCCTTCACTCCGACAGAAGATACAGCTCCGGTCAGGTCGCTCTTTTTCATCGTTCCGTAACCCACTACTACAACTTCGTCCAATACTTCCGTATCTTCCTGCAAGGTTACTTTCAAGGAGTTTTTCCCGTTCACCGGAACTGTCTGCATTTTATAGCCGACAAAAGAGATGGTCAGCGTGCTGTTAGTCGGAACGCTTAATGAGAAATTACCGTCTACATCGGTAATTGTACCGTTCGTTGTACCTTTTTCTACCACACTGGCACCGATCACCGGTTCGCCCGTGGCATCTACGACATGTCCTTTTATTGAAATCTGTTGTGCGAATGCACTAAGAGATAGGAACAAGCCCCACATTATTAGTAAGAGGCGGCGTTCAAAGCCTTTCGACTTCATACTCTGTTTCATGTACATTAATTTAAAGTTAATATTAGGGTTACTTTTGTTTTACTCTCTGTGTCATTGCTGAAATGACCGTGAAACAAAAGTATCTACATTTCATACTGCTTCTTAAAGCAGATAGCAAAAATATAGTGATTTATACAGTATCTCACAGTATAAACCACTAAATATAAGAACGTTACAAAATAGAAGTCAGACAAAAAAAGTAGTGGTTTTCTTATTCTTCCACCTTCCCTATTTGCATTACTTTAGCCTCAAATTCATCTCTTTCTCCCACAGCCTTGTTACGGACACGGGTCCGGTAATTATAAATGGTAGTGACGGAGTAACGAAGGAATTGCGCTATTTTAGTGCTGTCCGTAATTCCCAGGCGGATGAGAGCGAAGATACGAAGTTCGGTATTCAGCTGTTCTCCCGGTTTGGGTTGCATCGGTTCGGTAAGCAGGGCATTAAATTCCTCCACAAAACTGGGGAAGAGTTGCAGGAAAGTCACGTCGAAGTTCGCATAAAACTCTTTCAGTTCTTCATCAAGGAACTGGGAAGACTTAATAGCCTTATATAGTTCTTCCACCCTTCCGGCAGCGGCAATCTTATTCAGGGAACGGCGGTATAAATCCATCTTATCGAGATAAGTGGAACATTGGTCCATGTATCTCCCGATATATTCCTCCTTGATATAGTTGGCTTCCGAAAGCGTATGATTCATTTCTTTCAGTTGCGAATTGGAATCGTGAAGTTCTTCGTTCAGTTCTTGCAGGAGCGTATTGGTATCGACCACTTCGCGGCGCGCAGCAGCTACCTTTTTCATCTGTTTATAGACAAAGAAAATGGCAACCAGCAAGAAAACGGAAAGCAGACTGATACATATCAACGAAACTTTCATCTCCTGTTGCTGACGTTTGGTTTTTAATTGATAGGCCTGGTCGATGATAGGAAAGACCTGCGAGATTTCCAACGTACGAAGACGGGCATTGCAAAGAGTGGCATCCTCCAGGGAACATTTCAGATAGTTGTAGGCACGGTCGATGTCTCCTGCTTCATAAACAAGAGAAGCGAGTTTGCGCAACGATACATATTCTTTTACCGCTGATTTCAAATCGGCGATGGCCGAAAGAGCCAGGTAATGTTTTTGCCCCTGCTTATCTCCTTTCAATCGACAGCCTTCGGAAATGGTATAAGTAATCATTGCCTGTGCATGGTCATCCAAAGACGGTTTACTGTAATATTCCATCAGCATATCAATCGCTTCATCGTATCGGGCATGAACGATGTACTTATCTGCCATCACCAATGCATGTCCCAAAGAGTCGGAAGCATTGATCTGTAACAGGGAATCCCGGTATAAATCCGTCATCCGGTAATATTCTTTCTTGGCTTTCTCCGTAACGGCATAATCACCCATCAATCCATAAATAGTGCGATATAGATGATAATAATAGCCATATAGATAGTCGGGCAGTGTTTTCTTATCAATTTTCCCCAATAATTCGAGGGCTTCTTTGTACATTCCGGTAGTTCCCATCACTTCCGCCATATTCATGGCAGAATCATCCAAGTAGTCCAGTTTATTTAAACGATGTGCCAGTTCCTCTTTCCGTTGGGCATAGACAAAAGACGAATCCAGATTATAAGCCCGGTATTCATCGAAAAGACGTCCGCAAAAACCATATCGCTGCTCATCAGAAGCAGCCTCAACCAACAATTTCTTCAAGTCAGCAATTCGTGCCTCCTTTTCCGCTCCATAAGTCTGACGGTTTTTAATGATACCATCAATCTCACGAAGTAACGCATCGGTACTCTTATTATCTTTTGCATAAAGCAGACCAGAAAGGACGATTGTCACAAAAATCAGAATAACTTTTTTCATAGTGCCGTATGTATTATATCTGCAAAGATAAAAGTCTTTCAGAAACTTCCGGCTTTCAGGAGAAGATTATTGCAGGTAGAAAGAACAATCTTTATTAAAAAGAGAAGGTAAATCGGATTTATTATAAACATAATTATTATATTTATAATAATCAATATTGCAGTCATTGTTAATTCTTTTATTCCAGTCACTCCCTACTAGAAACGATTTTGGTTCTTCGTCAAATTTGGTGGTAATCTCTTTTTTATTTCACCGGTCTTCTTCTTTCTTAATCCTATTAAAAGTTGTAGATATGTTTGCTTTTTAGTAACTTTAAAGACACCACATCATTAAGAGTTACAATGCAACAAGTCATATCTACAACGTACAAATATACATCAAAAAAAGAAAATACTCCTACAAATAGGGGATTATTCCATGATTTCAGATTCAGTCTTGGCTACGATAATCTGCAACAAGATGGTATCTCTGAAGCTGTTAGCTCATTGACGGTCTTTCTACATACGGCTGGCAAGGGGGCTTCCTGTCCTTATTGCGGACATTTCAGTCACCGATTGCACAGTTACTACTCCCGTCATATTCAGGATCTTGAAGTTTACGGTCATACTTTGGAGTTAGTCATAAAGGTTGGCAAATATTATTGTGATAATGTTTCTTGTCCACAAAAAATATTCTGCGAACCGTTGTCTTTTCTGGCTCGTCGGTATGGTAGACGGAGCTATCTTGTTGAGGAACGCATCAGATCGATAAGCTTGGAACTTACTTCCCGAAAGGCCTCTTCTCTTTTACAACTGTTCCATATAACGGCCAGTAGTTCTTCCTGCTTACGCATCCTACAACAGTGCGGACAACATAATCCTATGCATAATAAAAGTATTTATGTAGGTATTGATGATTTTGCCTATAAAAAAGGTAAGGATTATATGAGTGTGGTCGTAGACCAGATGACACACATACCTATTGCTTTGTTAGAGGATAGAAACGGAGAAGCACTTGATAACTGGCTCATCCGGAATCCTCAAATACAATATATAACGAGAGACCGTGGAAGATGTTTCACAGAAGCTATAAACAGAATAATCCCTGGTGTTACACAAATCTGCGACCGGTTCCATCTAATCAAGAATATGACGGACACGATGATACCGGAAATAGAGAAAATGATTCGTCAGACCAAGAAAAAGCTCAAATACGAATATCCTGACAGAGACACGGCTTCTTCGTTAATTCTTCAGGACATATTTAACATGGGAGATGTCCGACACAGAGAAAAATTAAAGATATACAGGGAAAGCTTGAACTTAAAAATGCAGGGGATGACCATTGAGCAGACAGCCACACATTTGGGTAAGAAAAGTCGCTACATTTATAAGATCATTCACAACAGAAGAATAGGGGCATACTTGAATGAGCAACAGAAGACAGCTCTTAAATATGTATCCGAACTGGCTACAATCATTAGTGCGGGCTGTATTACTCGAAAAATATTGGCGCAAAAAATGGGGAGTAAAATCAGTGGCGCACTTATTGGAAGGATAACATCCAGCTTGCGAAAAAGGTATCAACAAAAGAGGAAGGAAATCAAGGAGCATAATGAGAGCATTGAAAACGGAAGTAAAATACAGAGAGTTTCACAGAATCAGATACGCAAATACATTCTAAAGGGAGAATCGGATAATCCTAAACTAGCGGAACTGTATAAGTCCTCACCACAGATAAAAGAACTCTTAAGCGTGTGTCAAAATTTCAGAGACATGATTAATGGGAACACTTATGATAAGGATATTAGAAAGTGGATTGAAAAAGCGAAGGCAACACGGAATATGCCACTAACGAACTTTGCATATGGTATTGAAAAAGACTGGGAGGCAGTACAGGCAGCTATTGATATCCCCTTCAGTAACGGATTACTGGAGGGGACAGTGAATAAAATTAAAGCGGTAAAAAGACAGATGTACAATAGGGCAGGAATTAAACTACTGAGAGCGAAGATTATTTATTCACAATAGAAGAAGTACCACCAAATTTGACGAAGAACCACGATTTTTAAATTTCATTTCTCATATTCTCATTAATTATTATAAACAGCATATAATCAAACAATTATCTTATGAGAAATATCGTATTGAAAAGTGTTTCTCATAAGACAATCCCTATTTTAGCGTAAATTCCGGCTTATTCTCATAACGTTTTAGGCTATTTCTCATAGTCAGCTTACCAGCCTTCCCTTTCGTGACAAATCCTCATTAAACAACCGTTATACACCCGTTATACTTCTATTATCCCATAACCATCATTACATTAACGTGCGTAAGCATTCGGTCTCGTGCGTATTCTCTCCAAACTCTTATAAAGTCAAAAGCCAGACGGAGTACGTCTGGCTTTTGACTTTATAAACCTTTCTTGTTTATCCTTTCCAATTAAATGGCAGTAAATCGGAGTAGTCGTTTTTCTCTTCTCTTTCTTTATCCTGTACTCTAATCACCACGTCCTGCATCCATAGTTTTGGGTTCACCTTATTTTCCCTGCAACATCCCATCAGTGAAAAGAATATTGCCGCTGCGTGTGCTGCCTCATGCGATCCGGAGAAGAGTGTATTTTTTCTGTTTACAGTCAACGGTCTAATAGAACGCTCCACCGGATTATTATCAATGCAGAACTGTGCATCATTGACATATCCGGACAGTTGTTCAAAGCGTGTGTACATATAGAATATGGCCTTGGCAACAGGCGATTTATCGACCGTATGTTCATATTCCTCTTTGCACCATTTTTCCAGTCCTTTGATAATAGGGTACGATTTTTCCCGGCGAAGCTTTACTACAGCCTCGCCTTCCAGATGTTCTATCCTGATTTCCTCCTCCACAGCATACAGTCTGCCTATTTGTTCAAGTGCATACCTTGCTCTGGGAGGGTCATTTCCTTCCGCTTCCACAAACTTGCGCCTGACGTGTGCCCAACAGCACAAGTGCAACTTTCCGGGTAGCGTGTCGAACTCGTCATATACTGCAAAGCCGTCACTCTGTACCACGCGGACCTGTCCTGCCAGCAGTGTGTCTATTCCGCTGCTGCCACGCCCCTTGTGATATTCAAAGAAGGGGGTATGAAACCGGGGCAGATAGAAGTTCCACATATACCCGCGATGAAGAGCACCGGGTCGGTCGCTTTCAAGTACGGGGTGGGGCGTCTCATCGGCCATGACGTAATAACTGTCCTTAACCAGTTCACGAAGCTCATTGTAGATCGGCTCCAAACGCTGTGCGGCAGCCATCATCCAGTTACTTACGGTGGAAGGACTCAGATGGATGCCTTCACGCTCAAAAATGTCCAGCTGTCTGTGCAGAGGCAGGTGATCGTAATATTTGGCGGTGGCAATGTGGGACAGTACACTCTCCGAGGCATTGCTGTGAGGGTGTGCCATTACGGGCATGGGAGCAGTTATGATACGACCGTCGGCAAGCCGGTATTTAGGACGGATGATGCGTCTCACATAGAATCGGGCAGGGCTGACGGCATATTGTTCGCTCACTTCCTCCCCCAGCTTCGTCGCTCCCTCCAGAGAAAGACCTTCCGGCATGGGAATGATGATTTCTTCACGGGGAAGGGACGGATCGATGGGCTTACGGGCGTGGGGAGTAATCTTTTGGGTGAAGCTCTTACGGAAACGATTGTAACCATTCTCCGACCGGGCAGATTTCTCAGCCGTTTTCTGCTCCTCCGCTACCGGGTCATTGACATCGGACGGAGATTCAAAACAGATGCTCAATTGGTTGGCATCTTCGGGAAGATGACGTTTTTCACTGGATTTACCCCATAAACGGCGTGTCAAATCAGCCAATTTCCATCTCAGGTCAGCAATGACGGCTGTACAGGCTGAGATTTCCTCAACTTGGCGGGAATACTCCTGCAAAGAGGCTGCGTATTTTCTCTGAAGTTCCGCATGTTCCTTTTCAAGACGTTCACGTTCCTTGCGCAACTCTTCGTACTCTTCCAAAGTAAAGGTAATGACTGGTTCTTTCACTGCATATCCACTTTTTTATTATGTGGCAAAGTTATCAAAATAAACCTGTACGGCTTGTAGGATGGGAGATTACTTTTCAACTGTTTTCCGATACTTTTTAACAGTAAGCAGCTCATTCAGGCGATTCCAGGAAATTTGAAGAAAATCTCTTTTCCGTTCGTCCTTTTTCAAGAAGAAAGAACTGTGGTTCAGACGACGGCATTCCAGTCGGTATTCGTCCTCGCACCGATAGAGGATATGCAATCTGCTACGGGAACGGTCAAGAAAAATATGACAACTCTGCTCTGACACGCAAGAACCCGTGTGCCGGATGACCTCGCCACAAAGACCGTCAATACCTTTATGGAAATTACAACCATTGGGATAAAGGTAATAAGACCAGAAAGGACTGTTACGGAAAAGACCAAGACCTAAGGGGAGAAGTAGATCCTGAGGAGAATGGATGCCAAGACTGGAAGCCGAAACTTTATAACGACGACCACCATCAAATATGAAAAGAACAGAATCAAAATGGTTAGACTCGGATAAGAGACTACGCAGCTTTTCACTTTCACTAGAAAATACTAATACTGAACACATAATGGATTAAGATGATTATGAAGGCACAAAGGTAGGAAAGAAAAGAAGGGAAAGAAACACGCACGAGCCCGAATGCTTACTAACGTGCCGATATTGTTAACTTCCCACGGCCGTGGTGACTTCTTTCCACAGCCGTGACGAGTTCCTACCACGGCCGTGGGAAGATCTTGTCACGGCCGTGACGAACTAAAGATACCGGTGCTTTAGTGGAATTATACCGATATCCTAACGTAACTATACCGGTATTCCAACATAACGATGCCGCCATTCCAACGTAAGTATACCGACTACTCTCCCCATAAAGTCCCACTTGATTAATCTTAAAACAAGGCACTTGACAAGAAATCAAGGCTGACAATAAAAGTGCATATATTTTATTATCAGCATCTATTGTCATACAGTATAAAATTGATAGTCAACCACTTAAACATCATCTTGACAGATTGACAATAAAAAGAGCACAAATCGTTAAGTATTAGCTCTACAAAATAATATGACTGAACTTTCTGGAAAGTTTTGTGGAAAATAAAATTGTTATTTTGGAAATAGCAGCATAGTATCATTGTCGTTTTAGTATTACCCACACACCAGCATTATCCTTGCCTTTATGCTTCAAAACACCCATATTTTTCATAGTAGAAAGATCGCGTTCTACTGTGCGCTGACTCACCGACAAAGTCTCCGACATTTGTTTGGCGGTGATTGTCGGTGACTCCTTTATGAGATTTAGTATTTTCTGCTGTCGTTCAGTGAGTTTAGTCTCCGACATATCTTCGTCATTGTCTCCGACATCTGGCATGTCGGTGGAGGCAAAAATGGTGGTCTGAAATTGAGTTGGAGTAGATTTGAATACAGGTTTCAGCTCATCCCTATATCCATCCAAAGTCTTGGTCTCATTGCAAATGCGTGTAAGTCCACTGCCTCGCTTCTCCATATAGTCCAGTTGTGCCATCACATTTGCGAGTATCGGATTACGTCTTTCGGAAGAAACGTCCGCAATATCCAAGTCTTGAATCAATGCCCCATTATACATGCCTCCGGGTGATGTTACAGTAAGACGGTCATCATAAATATCAAGATGTACCTCACTACCCATCACAGTATAGTCTCGGTGAATGAAATGGTTAACCATCGCTTCAAGAACTGCGCGTTCCGCATACTCTGGTTTATTTTTTCGTCCATCAGGCAATTTTTCCCAACCTCTCTTTGTATTTGATTTTACAAAGTTCATTGCTTCACGAAGTAACATCAGCACATTACCAGTGAACTCGGCATCATTAATAGCATCCCCCTTCACTCTGCCATCCCACCGTGTACAGTATAGACGTGATTGCCACAATGGAGAATCATCAGCGAACAATGCACCTGCGTTAGTAAGGCATCCGGTGTTAGTAACGAGTCCAAATGACAAAAGATATTTTTTGTTCCACTCTTGGCTTGTACGTGTTTTGAAAGTGTTTGCTATTATCGTGAAAGAATGGTCTTCAACTTTATAATCCGTGTGTAGGGAATCAAATGTTTTATTTGAGCCTTTCAATATCAAGCGTACCATTTGCTCTGCCGTTGCAGGTAAACTCTCATCGCCAACACGAACAAAAGCAATACGCTGACCATCACCGACATAATAGTAAGGAGTATAACTGCCAGCATTAACTTTCAGTTGTAATATGTCAAGGTCACCAATTCTTTGTGGAACCATTTCGACATCAGGCAATGGATCCATGTAGTCGCGAATCTTGCTGCTGATGGTTTCACAAACATGCTGCACATCATCAAGACCTCTGACAACACCATCATCGTCTATGCCAAAGAAAAGTGAACCGCCCCGACCATTGGCAAAAGCACTTATACTCTTTAGCCAGCTCTTAGGCTTCTTTTCTTCAAGCATTAATTTAAAATCGTATGCGGTGCATTCTGCTATCAGAGTCTCTAATTTCATTTTTTATGATGGCTACTATATTATCAATCAATAAAATTCATTGTCTATTCTCGTTACAAAATTACAACTAATTATCGAAAAGCAGTATAAGAATCATCGTTTTGCGTATATTCTAAGCACTTTTTCATGAAACGTTAATAACAAGTAGAGTGATAGCCAATTTTTCCACCATATCTACCAGCTTTTGATATGATATCGATGCCATTTGTATTTTGCATCCATTCTTTTGCACTAAGGCGATAACTGAACAACCCCAATTTTAATTGTGCCGAATTCGACACAATTAAAATTGGGGTTGTTCAGCTTCTCCCAAATACCTAGAAATTCTACAGTGTTTCGATTCCTAAGCCTATTCGAGAAGAAGAATACAAAGGTAAGTACCTTACAATAGAAACAGACAAAAGAAAAACAATTCCGTTAATAAGCCCTCAACCCATAATCGAATCTCATCTTCTTGCTATCTTTCACTTCGATTTTCAACAGATTGTTTCCTTTTCGCAAATAACGGCTATAATCACTGATATTGTATTGATTGTACTGCCTGGTCTGTTTTGCCTCCTGTACAAAGACTTCCACTCCATTCAACCACACTTTTGCTTCTCCGGCAACATTCAGCCATAAAGACAGATGGTTGAAGTCCTTATCTACATTAAAAGTAACTTCAGATACTATTGTGGAACGAGGAGGACATTCGAAAGGCAAAGAAGTCATTTTCAGTTCCTGACCGTTCACACCGACAAGGCGGGTATTCTTGCTTCCGTTCTGGCTGTCCGCAATCAAAATAACAGCTTTCACGGGGGTGATTTCATACAAACGATTGTGCATCAGGTGCAACAAGCCTTCCGGTATTTTAGTCACTTTCCGGTCATAAGTAATCAAGCCGTTCACTTCCCCTTCCACATCGGTAGTTTGTGTATAGACTGCCGCACTCAATCCCTGGGCAATCAGCGTTTCCAAATCATATAACAGGCGACCGTAGCTATCAATCAATGCCATTGCCCCGTCGATATTCTTATACCCCCAGTTTCTCATATTCGGATTCCAGATATGCTCCTTAATCGCCCAGCCATAACCGCCGAACTCTCCTAATACGGAAATACGGTTACCGTTATTCTCCGGCAGAATCATGGAAGTGACAGGATAATTATGCACGTCGTACATATCGCCTACACCTCTATCCGTCCATCCGGTCACTCCGTTTATCAGACGTGTATCGTCGTACTTAATCACTTTATTCACGATTTCCACCGTATTGTGCTGTCCCCATCCTTCATTGAATACAACCCAAGTAGTGATACAGGGATAGAAACGGAGACGGTCAATCATCTCGAACATTTCTTTTTGCCATTGGCGGGTGTGTTCTTCGGGAGCATTCCAATCAGTAGTAGCCAACGGATTGACATGCTCCTCTTTTTTCCTTGACGTAGCAAAACCGGATACCATATCCTGCCACATCATCAGACCGAGAGAGTCGGCGTAATAATAATACTGTTCCGGCTCCACTTTGATATGTTTACGGATCATATTAAATCCCATCTTCTTCAACTGCACCATGTCCCACAGCATCGCTTCCTCGGAAGGAGGAGTCAGCAATCCGTCGGGCCACCAGCCTTGATCGAGGGGACCGTATTGGAAGATGGGTTGATTATTCAGGCAAATACGATTATATCCGCACTCATCTTTCCGTACATCTACTTTTCTCAAAGCAAAATAACTCTTTACCTGATCTAAAACACGCCCTCCATTGGATAAGGAAATATTCAAATGATACAGTTTCGGAGATTCCGGAGACCATAAGACAGCACCCGGAACGTCTATCTCCATCGTATTACTCAACTTCTGTTCCACCGTCCTGATTACTTTGCCATCATCCAATACTTCTATTTTTACCTCTTCATTACCTTTAGCTCCGGCTATGTCGAAGTTCAGCTTTACGGACTTCTTTTCAATATCAGTGGAAGGAAGCACCTGACGGATATAAGTTTTATCTACCGCTTCCAGCCAGACTGTCTGCCAAATACCCGATACGGGTGTATACCAAATTCCCTCCTGATTGAGTTGTTGCTTGCCACGGGAAATAGATTCCGTATCTGTCGGATCGGTTACAGCTACCTCAATGCTTTGAGGCCCGCTTTTCTTCAAAAACTTAGTAATATCAAACGAGAACGGATTATTCCCTCCTTTATGTGTGCCGGCCAACCGGTTATTCACCCACACCTGACATTCATAATCCACCGCTCCGAAATGCAGGATAGTAGATTTATTCTTCCAGGAAGGATTTAGTGTGAACTCACGTTGATACCATAGTTTATCCGTAGGAAGAAATGTCTTCTGCACTCCGGACAGTGACGATTCAATCGCAAACGGAACAAGGATTTCTCCCTCAAAGGAAACATTCTTCCGGGACGTGTTCTGATCCGTTACGGCATACTTCCACAATCCATTCAGATTGATCCATTCTGCCCGTTGCAACTGCGGTCTGGGATAACTTTGCCACACATTTTCCGGCGTCACCTGTTCAGCCCATACTGTTTTGATTTTGTCTCCTTTAGGCTCCCATGCATGGGCAAACACCTGTGAGATGGCTCCTAAAGCCAGAGTAAATAAGATTCTCTTATCCATAAGCGTTAGCGGGTTTTATATTCTTTAAAATCTTTCCGTCGATTCTTATTGTAGGTATTCCACATTTTCTGGAAATACAAGACATCGCTCTTGTCTGCCCATTCGAAATAGGCCGTTTCCAGTTCTTTTGCCATTTCAGGATATTTGCCGATCAGGTTGTGCTGCTCGGTACGATCTTCCCTGATATTGTACAATTCCCATTCATCTCCCTTTAAATTGGCCGAAACTAGCTTCCAGTCACCTTTACGCACCATGCGGTTGCCTTCATGTTCCGCATAGATATACCTTTCGGGCATCTTCTTTCCTTTCACAATCGGGAGGATGGATTTACCTGCCGTAGGCAGAATCGCTCTTCCCTGATATTCTTTCGGATAAGTGGCTCCTGCCAGTTCCACACAGGTAGACATGATATCGGAGAATTGTGCAGGCTGATGATCCAGTCCGCCTTTGTTCTTCACCTGATTCCCCCAGGAAATGATACATGGGGTTGAGATACCTCCTTCGTGAGCATAATGTTTATACAGCGTGAACGGTGTGCAACAAACATTCGCCCAGCCTGTGCCGTAATGATGATAAGTTCCGGGTAAGCCCATCTGGTCGAGTTCGGCTCCCGTATGCGTATGATATTCGACTCCGGTCTGTTTGTCGAAACCAAATTCGTGCCATTCGGCACAAGCTCCGTTATCGGACATAAACATGATAAATGTATTGTCCAACTCACCGTTCTTTTTCAACTCATCCACTACCCGGCCGATATTCGCGTCCATCACATCCACCATCGCTGCAAAAATGGACATACGACGTGCCAGGTCGGTCTGCTGATCTTTCGTCAATGAGTCCCATGCCGGTAACGGATGCGTTTCATCTTCAAACAGACTTTCGGGAACCACGCCGCGCGGACTAAGTTCCGGTTTGCCTTGCATCAGTTTCAGGTCAACAATCCGTTTCCAACGTGCGTCACGAATCTTGTCCCATCCCTGCATATAGAGAGACATGTATTTATCGGTCACTTCTTTCGGTGCGTGCAAAGGAAAATGGGGAGCATTATAAGCCAGATACAGGAACAGCGGTTTCTTTTCCTGATGTGCTTGGTCGATAAAGTCAATCGCATAATCCGTTATCACATTCGTTGCATAGAAGGTTCCTTCTTCATAGTGTCTGGGGGTACGGTCTTTCGGCAAACGGGTATATACTTCCGGATTCCAGAAAGAATTGAATCCACCCAACAATCCGTAATACTCCTGGAAACCACGAAGAATGGGGTTCGACTTGTTCCCCAAGTGCCATTTTCCCGACATAGCCGTAAAATATCCGGCGTCTTTCAAGACTTCCGCAATCGTGACATTATCCGAATTGGAACGGAATCCCGAATATCCCTTCGGCCATGCAGGGTGACTGCCGTCCATGTGTCCCAGTCCTGTTTGATGAGGATAAAGTCCCGTCAACAGGTTGGCACGGGACGGGCAACTGCGTGCACTGTTGTACATCTGCGTCATCCGGACACCATTCTTTGCCAGTTTATCCAGTACCGGTGTATGAATCTCACCACCGAAGCAGCCGAGATCGGAGAATCCCAGGTCATCCGCCAGTATGATAATAATATTCGGCTTGTCCTGCGCGTAAGTCATCGGGACCAGAGCCAGACTGCCTGCTATCAATAAAGAAGTTTTCATTTGGTATTATAATTAAAGTTGGGTTTGAATTTACCATTCTCATAGATCATCGGAATCAATCCGGGACGACACGTTACCTTATACTCTGCCGCCTGCGCCCCACGCGGATTGAAGAACATGGTAGCCCACCAGTTTCCATTCTTATCCTGGAAAAGATTATTGTGTCCTCCTCCCGTGATGGCATTGTAGCGTTCGCTGTAGGGACCATACACATTATCGGCGGTCGATATGATGCAATCATAGCTATAACGGGTTTTCGGCGAAGTCACTCCCTTTTTCTCGACATAGGTATCTCCCTCTGACGTACGGTGCGACCATATAGCCTGTACCAGGTGATACTTGTTATCGTATTTGAAGATAAACGCGCCTTCGACATACGGTTCCGGATTAAATTTCTTCTCTTTCAAGGTTTTCAGTTCCTCGGCGAAACCGCTCATATCCGGTTTCATGCGGGCGATGTAATGGTTGTGCCCGACAAAATAGACCGTACCGTCCGTATCTTCAAACAGACTTCCGTCGATGTTCGGAAAGATGGCTTTGTCTTTATTCCCCTCGATATTCTCGTATGGGCCTTCCGGCTTTCCGGTCTTACTCCGCAGGATGAAAGAACCTCTTCCGCCTGCCGACTCATTCATGCAGGCAACGATAAACCAGTTCTTCACACTTTTGATATAATGCATTTCCGGAGCCCATACAGCATGGAAACGGTTGTCCATCGGATCACCGTTGATGGATTTTTTCTGATATTTCTCTCCTGCTTTATATACTTTCGGCTTCTTTTGCCAAGTGCCGTCTTTTTCCATCGACCATATATGCCCCATAGCTTCCCAAGACTTCATGTCTTTGGAACGCCACAGGTACAAACCGTCATTCCAGTCCCAGCAATGTCTCTGTCCCGGAAAATGTCGATCGGGGGTAGAGGTGGTTCCTGTGATATAATAATAGCCGTCGGGCCCCAGTGTAGCCCAGGTGTCCCTCATCCAATAATCAAATGCCAGCTTTACAGATTTCGGAACACGTAGTTCCGGAGCGTTTGTATTTGCCGTTCCATATAACTGCGCTGATGCTGTACAGATGGAAATAAATCCTGTAAGCAAGATCAATCCTAATCGTCCAATCAATTTCATATATTCCTGTTTTATGTTTACGTATTCTTCCTATTTAAGATAGTTAAATGGGTTCTGTTTAAAATGATAGCGTCTTTGCGGAAGGGGTAGTGGGTCCTGCAAACGTAATTCCCATGCCAGCAACCGGGTCAGAAGTTCCGTTTGAATTTCGCTATATTTCTTCTCACCAAACAGATTATGAACTTCCGAAGGGTCTTTCTTCAAGTTATAAAGTTCACCGTTTCCATAATGATTCATTACCAGTTTCCAGTCATCCTTTCTTATCATGCGTGAAGTGCCGCTTTGTGTCCAGGTGTTCAGTTCGTCAAAGTGGGCTATCTTGCCGGGAGTCAATGCGCCTTCCTGCTCGAAAGTCAGGGAAGCGTCCAGTCCGACGTCAGCTCCACCGAAGCCTTGTTGAACCACCATGCTGGAGAATTCTTCTTTGGGATAAGCCTTCCCGGTCAACATCGGCCACAAGCTACGTCCCTGAACGCCTGCCGGTATTTCGGCACCGATGGCAGAGCAGAAAGTGGGGAAAAGGTCGGCTATCGATACGTGGCCATCCATAGGTGCAGGCTGATTCTTGATCTGATAGCCCGCCCATACCATCGGAATACGTGCCAAGCTTTCGGATAGTCCGGCTCCTTTACGGATTAATCCGTATTCTCCCCAATAATCACCGTGGTCGGAGAGTACAACAAAGATGGTATTCTCATATTGTCCGCTGGCTTTCAATGATTCGATCAATCTTTTGATCTGATCGTCTATCAACCGGATCATTCCGATATAATTGGCACGGATTCGGGGCAGGTCCTGTTCCAGATTGGGGCAGGATGCATCTTCCAGTTCTGCCAGAATACGGTATTTCTCTCCTTTCTTTGCCAAATCCTTGCGTGATGTCTTCAATACGGGAAGTTTGTCGGGCGAGAACATGGAGTAATAGGGTTCGCATACCTGATAAGGGTTGTGGGGTTCCGGAAAGGATACCCATACGAAGAAAGGATTTTCTTTCTGTTTCTCAATCCATGCCAGTGCTTCGTTCACGATTTTGGTGGGATGCTGCTCTTCCAGGGAGATTGGAGAGGGTTCCAGCCATTGGCCTCTGGCTTGCTGATTCAGGAAACGGGCAGTTTCTTTCTCGGCGGGAGTCGCCTTTTTGTTCTTTCCCCAGTGTCCGTATTCAGACCAAAAGTCCAAGTCGGCAGGTTTCAGGTAAGCATGATTCTTGCCGACCAATGCTGTCTGATATCCGTTTTCTTTCAATACTCCTACCAAATCCTGTTGATAGAAAATGTCAGGGATATTGTGGTTCGTACGTACGTGAGTGGCAGAAGGAAAACGCCCGGTGAACATGGAACAACGAGCCGGAGAACTGGCCGGCATCACAGTATATGCCTTGTTGAACCATACATTCTCCTGTGCCAGTTGGTCTACATAAGGAGTCACTTCCAAAGGAAAACCCTCCCTGCCGCACAAGTCAGCACGTTGCTGGTCGGTCATAATGACCACAATATTCGGTTTGCCGGTTTGTGCCGTGGCTGACATAGCCAAACCTTGTATGGCAAGTCCTGTGATACAAAAGACTGTATTTCTCATATTTGCTTCTTTTAATCTCATAAATATGTCTTCATAATTAGCTGATATCATAAATTTAGGCACGGATTACACGGATTAACGCTGTTGTTTTATATTACCCATCATTCTAAAAACCGTGAAATCCGTGTAATCCGTGCCTAATAATATAAGAGAATCTTACAAAAGTAGTTATCATCTTATTATTCCCTTATTTAAAGCGATATACAACCATGGAAGCGGCTTCCAGTTCGAGCGGTTTGTTCAGGTCCAGTCCGACTTCAGTTTCCACCGGTTTGACTTCATTCGGAGTAGCCGGTGTGTTTTCTTTTCCCGGAACCAGTACTAGGCTTGTCTTATGAGCCTTGACCGGACGTTTGAAACCGGAAACTTCCGGCTGCAAAGTGACTTTCTTATCCTGCAGGTTTATCAGTTTCAGGATATATTGCTTGCTGACCGTATCATATCCCATTGTTACAAAGATATTCTGCATACCTTCCATATCTTTAATCGCTGCATCCAAGCACACATCAAACGTGTGATCCCTGAACATCTTTGCCAGATAGAAGAAAGAAGTCTTTACGCTACTGTCCACTCCGTTAATCAACATCGGCAGGAAAATACGGTGTTCCAGGAAATCCCAATGCCTCATCACCGGACGTTCGGCAAACAGAGGATTCAAATCGCCGTTACGCTCTATTGACATACGGATTGCCCCGGTAGCCAACAGATTATAAGGGTATTTTCCACTGATTCCCAATTCACCGATAAATAAATCAGCGACGCCTCGTTTATAGTTGTCAAAACGATAATGCTGTTGACAGGCCCATTCAATCGAATTATAGTAATGTTCATCGAACACCTTTACATTTTTCGGGTTGATAAAATTGGCAATATCTTTCCGTTTGTCGTCATTCTCCCTCCCCACTACCCGGATAACGCTATTAGCGATATAAATCAAATCGGGATATTTAGCAGACAATGCCTGATAGATCTTTTCATAACGTTCCCAATACACAGGTCCGAAATCTTCATTACCGATCTCGACATATTTTAATGGGAAAGGGGCCGGATGGCCGTTCTTCGCACGTTCGGCTCCCCACTTCGTAGTCGTATCGCCGATGGCATACTCAATGGCATCCAAAGCATCTTGAATATACGCATCCAAATCGACGTCAATATGCCTGAAATTCCATTGCGGACTTTGCTTTACCCAACCACTGCAAATCATACCGGTAGGCATAACATACATGGCATCGGCTCCTACATATTCGCATAATTCATAAAACTCATGATAACCGATTCCGTCGGTACGGTAATAAGGCGCCCATTTACTCCACTGGCCCGGACGGTTTTCAATCGGCCCGAGTGTTTTCTTCCAGTGATACATTGTTTCTTCATTGACTCCATGTACAATGCATCCACCCGGAAAACGGATAAAACTGGGAGCAAACTCTTTCAGATTTTGAACAATGTCTTTACGAAATACGGATTTCCCCTCGTTCCAGGTATCGGACGGGAACAGGGAAACAACATCTATCTGAAATTGTCCTTTCGACATAGGCTGAATAGCAAGCATTCCGCGCCGGACATTCTTTTCCGGTTTCAGTTCGCCCGTATATTTTGTCCAGTTCCGGTTTCCGACGTTCACTTCAACAACGTTGCTCACTTTACAACCCAGTTCATCGACCAGAAAGACCCGTAATGGAGCGGAATAATTTCTGTTTTTCAGGAACAGGGAAAGCCGATAGGACGTATCTGTGTTCAAATTCATTCCATAATATCCCCGGTTGAGAATCATAGCATCCGGATGATTGGCAATATCCTCCGTAACATTCACCAGCATTGAATACTTGTTTTCCTCACTCATCGGATCTTCCTCCGTGCGACTGACAAACACAGGTGCATAAGATAACGGATAAGTCGTCCATCCAATCAACGGATCGGCCTGAAACACTTTCTTCTCTTTAACACGGGGAGCCGGAACATTTTCATACAACCCGTTCTTTACTGATAACCCGGCAGGCGGTGTTGCTTCTTCAAACGAACGGTTACGTATCAGTTCGGCGTGCAGGGCGCCCTCACCCATCATTCCTATTTCCTCATAATGGAAACCGTACTTTACGGGAGCCACTTTGCGGGTTTTCGATTTATTGATGTACAATGTTCCATCGGATGAAGACGGAAAAGAACTATTCGCATATACCAGAGGTAATGTGAAGAACAGACCGATACCCAACGTAAGGGATTTTAATGTCGGATGATTCATAGCATTGTGTTTTTAGAGTTTCACATTGCAAATGTGGTCTTTTCTATCCAAGAAAAACAGAAAAATAATGCTTAATACCTGCAATCATGTATAAAAATCAGCTGCCGGACAACAATCTGAACATGAGTGCTGTCCGTTTGAACAATCCTACGACTGTTCCAAACAAAAAAAGACGTATCTTTGGTCATGAAATTAAATCCGTAAAGCCATGAGAACCACCGCCCTTAAAATCGTCCTCTCTTTTAGTCTCGCGCTCTTAAACGCCAGCCTGTCGACGGGACAGATACAATATAATAATATACGCTTCAAACAGCTAAGCATAGCCGAAGGACTCCCGCATAATACGATCAATGCGATTACCCAGGACAATCACGGATTCATCTGGTTCGGCACACGCAACGGCTTATGCCGCTTCGACGGTTATAATATTAACCTGTTTGCACACAATGAGGCCGACAGTACCTCGCTCTGCCACGACTTTATCACCCGTCTGTATAACGACTCGCTGCGCAATGTTCTATGGATCTCCACCGACCAGGGTATTTGCAGCTACGACTACCGGACGGAAGATTTTACCCGTTATCGGATTAAAGGAAATACCAAAGATGATGTTTGTTTCCTGAACACCAGTGACGGGATGCTCCTGGCGGCCTGTAGCAACGGACTCTACCGTTACAATGAACAAGACAGCCTGTTCGTCCCTTTTCTGCTTAATGAAGAGAAACCTCATGTGAGGTATTTTGCAGAAGACGGAGATAAAACCCTGTGGATAGACACCAACAAAGGACTGATGCGATACAGTCTGGAAAAGAAACAGTTCGTTTCGCTCCCTACCCTGATCCAGCCTTTTGCACATCAATGTAACAATGCCGTGTTGATCTCGTCCAACCAACTTTTATTCAATACCAATAATGACTTCTTCGTTTATCACATACAAAGCAACACCCTGTGCAATCTCTCCAAAGACCTGGAAGTAAAAGATTTCCGGTGTGCGTCAACCGACCATACCGGGAATATATGGGTAGGAACGGAGTATGGCATCTTCGTGTTCAACAAACTTTACCAACTGATTGCACACTACGAACAATCCGAACGGGATTTAAGTGCCCTGAACGATTCGCCCATTTACAGTCTTTATCAGGACAAGGCTCATAATATGTGGGTGGGAACCTATTTCGGAGGAGTCAACTATTATATATTCGGCTCCGACCAGTTCCAGATATATCCATACGGAGGCAGTTTCAATCATTTGAGTGGAAAAGCAGTCCGCCAGATTATCAATGCGCCGGACAACGGATTGTACATCGCCACGGAGGATGGCGGATTGAATTACCTGAACAGTAAAAAAGAGATTACCCGCGCCGAACGGCTTCACAAACAGATGCAAATCTACGCCAAGAACATACACTCTCTATGGCTCGACAAAGATAACAGCCTATGGCTCGGACTGTTCCTGAAAGGAGCTCTTCACTATATACCGCATCTGAACCGTACGGTGGACTATAATCTATTGTCGGAAGAGGTTTCGTCCGGCTTCTGCATCATCGAAGACAAGAACGACCACGTTTGGTACGGGGGGCCTTCAGGCTTATTCCTGATCGACAAGAAAAAAGCCAATGCCCGGCCGGAAAAGATTTCACCGCTCCGGGTGTTCAATCTGGTACAATTCAATGACAGCATACTTTGGGCAGGAACCCGAAAAGGCAGTATGTTCCAAATAAATACCCGTACGCTGAAAGTTACCTCACTCCCTATCTTGCCGCACACCGATCTCTATGTAACCTATATCTACCCCGATTCACACCAACGGATATGGATAGGGACAGACAACAACGGGCTTTATGTATCAGACCGCAACGGAAGCATCATCGCTTCTTACAGCAAAGAGCAGCTGGGCTCCAATGCCATTAAAGGCATCATAGAAGATGAAATGAACAACATCTGGGTAGGAACCGGAAGCGGGCTCTGCTGCATCAATCCACAGACGGAAAATATCGACCGCTATACCACAGCCGACGGACTGCCGATTAACCAGTTCAACTACTCCTCCGCCTGCAAGAAGCCCGACGGAGAGCTGTATTTCGGAACCATCAACGGTATGATTTCTTTTTATCCGGAACAGGTACGCTCCGTCAATCCTCATTTCAACATTGCCCTGACTGCTATATGGAGCAACAGCGAATATATGTCGCCCAACAACGAGAAAGCGTCCATTCCGTCCTCCATCTCCGAACTGACAGAGATTACCCTGACACATGACCAGGCCCAATCCCTGCGTCTCGAATATTCCGGACTGAATTATCAATATACCTACAACACTCAATATGCCATGAAAATGGAAGGCATCGACAAGGACTGGCAGTTTGTGGGCAACCAGCATCAGGTACGCTTTTCAAACCTGCCTTCAGGAAGGTATATCTTAAAGATCAAAGCCAGCAAAGACGGTATTCACTGGGACGAAACAGGACAAAAGGACCTTGTCATCAGAATCCTCCCCCCCTGGTGGCTATCACCGGGAGCGTATTTTGTATATGCATTGCTCTTCTTACTAATCATCTACGTCGCCTACCGATATACCAAAACGCGTATCATCCTGCTCATGCGACTGAAAACGGAACATGAACAGCGTGTCAACATGGAGAACATGAATCAACAGAAAATAAATTTCTTCACATACATCTCCCATGATCTGAAAACACCATTAACCCTGATTTTATCACCTCTACAACGATTGATCCAGCAGCCGCAGATTAGTAACAACGACAAGGAGAAACTGGAAGTTATCTACCGTAACGCCAACCGGATGAATTATCTGATTAACGAACTATTGACATTCAGTAAAATCGAAATGAAACAGATGCATATCAGCGTCCGTAAAGGAGATGTCATGCACTTTCTGGAGGAACTCTCCCATATCTTCGACATCGTAGCCGGAGAACGGGAAATCGACTTTATCGTCAGTCTGGAAGATACCAAAGAAGAAGTTTGGTTCTCGCCTTCCAAACTGGAACGGATTCTTTATAATTTGCTCTCGAACGCATTTAAATACACACAACCCGGCGGATACGTCAGATTAAGCGCCAAACTGATTAAAGAGGAGAAAGAAACCATGGTTCAAATCTCCGTCAAGGACAGCGGCAGAGGAATTCCCAAAGACGTTCAGGAACAAATATTCGAAAGCTACTACCAGGTCGAAAAACGCGACCACCGCGAGGGATTCGGTTTGGGATTGTCGCTCACCCGTTCGCTCATCCACATGCATAAAGGAGAAATACGGGTAGAGAGCGAGGTCAACAAAGGTTCGGACTTTATCGTCACCCTGAACGTATCGGAGGATGCCTACGCACCCGACGAACGCTCTTCCGAAAACATCACGACAGAAGAAATACAAAAATACAACCAGCGAATCAAGGAGACAATCGAACTCATCCCCGAAAAGCTGACCAACAAAGAGAAAGACTCCGGCAGAGAATCTATCATGATTGTGGAGGATAATAAAGAGATGAATGATTACCTCGCCAGTATATTCGGTGAGAAATATGACATCATACGTGCCTACAACGGAGCGGAAGCCTGCAAGAAGATAGCCAGACAACTGCCGAATCTGATTATATCGGACTTAATGATGCCGGTGATGGACGGATTGGAATTCACGGAACGCGTCAAGCAAGATGTAACGACCAGTCATATCCCCGTCATCCTGCTGACTGCCAAGACGGATGAAAACGACCATACAGAAGGCTATCTGCGGGGAGCGGACGCCTATATCACCAAACCTTTCAACGCCAAGAACCTGGAGTTGCTGGTACAGAATATCCAAAAAAACCGGAAACAAAATATCGAGCACTTCAAACAGGCGGAGGAACTGAACATCAAGCAAATCACCAACAATCCACGGGATGAGGTGTTTATGAAAGAACTGGTAGAACTGATTATGGCGAACCTCACCAAGGAAGATTTTGGAGTAACTGAAATCACAGCCCATCTCCGCATCAGCCGTAGTCTGCTGCACATGAAACTGAAATCACTCACGGGATGCTCCATCACACAGTTTATACGTACCATCAAGATGAAAGAGGCTAAAACCCATTTACTGAACGGTATGAATGTTTCTGAAGCTTCATTCGCTGTCGGTATATCAGACCCGAATTACTTTACAAAATGTTTCAAAAAGGAATTTAATATCACTCCGACAGAGTTTCTCAAGCAATTGAAATAGAAAGCTATTTGATAAATTGAACCTAGCCTTAGATGAGGTGCCGGTTATCATCTTTGCTCTATTTCAATCTTCATTTTTACCCACTACAAAAACATTGTCATGTAGACGGGGATATAATCAATGCCGTTATCTACCAAATGTTTTATTAAGATTTGCCAATATCCACCAAATCTTTGGCAAACTCGTCTGTTTGGCTATGTAAGAAAGGAATATGTTTTAGGCACGGATTACACAGATTAACACGGTTTTTAATTAGTTGATTTCTTAAAACCGTGAAATCCGTGTAATCCGTGCCCCAAAAAACATCCTGTAAAAAACTTGTTGCAGTGCTCACGAGTTTATGTTTTGCATCCAAAATTGCAACTGCAGATATCTATAATTAACTAATACCTTTTTCACAAATCTTTTGCTACCATTCCTGGAAACGTAAATCGGCTTCCGGATTCTGACGACGAATCAGTTCTTCATTGACCTGATAAGTAACGCCGCCTTTCGTATATTTATAAGAAAGCGTAAACTTAGGCTGTTTCCCTACAAATTCCAGTGATTCGGCTGCAGGATCTAATGTGGCGGATGCATCTGCGATAGCGACACTTCCCCCGGCCTCGATAGTAACACTTCCATCTGAATTGACTGTCAGATTCACCGATTCATTGTTTTCCAACGTTTGTCCGAAGCCCGGTCTGCGTACCTTGTTTCTGCCTAATGAAACAAAGTCGCGGGTCATATTCTGACTCAAATCCTTGTTATTGTATTCAGTCACCTGCTGGGTGGATAAGTTGGTTACTTTCCCTTTCACAAAGTAGGTGCCGTGATACTGGCTGACAAACTTGACAACTACAATACTGT
The DNA here is from genome assembly GCF_014334015.1 of Bacteroides sp. M10. Classification (GTDB taxonomy): domain Bacteria; phylum Bacteroidota; class Bacteroidia; order Bacteroidales; family Bacteroidaceae; genus Bacteroides; species Bacteroides intestinigallinarum. The sequence goes on from NZ_CP060488.1 coordinate 1,405,323, forward strand.
AATCCTTCAAATTGCCATTCACGTCGGTACTTACTTCATCCTGATTGTGATCGACCAACCGGAAAGGGATGGCATAATGCTTATCCAAAGCGGCATCGTCATTATAAAAAGCATCGGAGAAAGTCACTTTCACATCTGCGATTGCCAGGTTCGGGTTGCTGATCGTCATCTTGTTCGGATTAGCCAACTGATAATAGTTTTCCGGCATTAGTGTCAAGCCCGTACCATCCAATAAAGACGGATCGATCTCGAATGTAGCCCAATCATCGGTATGCACTTCTCTTTTGCCGCCAATGGCCACTCCTACCTTTATCGACATATCGGTGTCGGCTACCAGTGTCCGCAAAGGTTTCTGCGAAGCAAAGTACACCGCACTCTTATCGTAGTCCTTTTCATAATCGTCATAACAAGCAGTCATCAGAACGCTTATCAGCCCTATCCATAATATATTTAGTTTCTTCATTGTAAATAAGTATTTATATCAACCACACGTTATTCCCAACCCTGATTATTAATTAGATTCTTATTCTTTTCCAACTCTGAATATGGTAGCGGAGCGAAATAGTTTTTCACTTCATATTTCCGTTGCTCCACCTTCTGCACTTTGAAGCTGAATGTACCGTCTTCATTGCGGGTGACGCCAACTCCTTCCACCTCTTCGTTCAACGGCAATACCCAGCGCCGCATATCAAAATAGCGATGATTCTCAAAAGCAAACTCCAAGCGGCGTTCATTCTGAATCAGCTTTCTGAACGAGTCCTTACTTTGGGCTACTTCATCCAGATAAAGATCAAAATTAATGCCTCCTGCCTGCAAACGGATCGTTTTCATTATTTCATAAGCAGAATACAGACATCTCTCCCCTTTCACCGTCGGGTTGCCCCATGCCTCATTGGCAGCTTCGGCAAAGTTAAGAAGAACTTCCGATTTCCGTAATAAAGGATTGTAATGAACCGAATTTAACGTCTGGATCGGATTCAGCATAGCCGATTTCTTGGATACGAATTTAGCCAGATAATAACCGGAACGTGTAGCATTCTCGCTAAACGACGGAGAATCTTTTCCACCCTCGGACATATCCAGCGACTGACCGGAATCGCCAAATGTAGCACTGTGATAATAAACATTCAATGCAAAACGATTATCCAGTACGGCATAAAGCTGCATCATATCAAAGTCTGGATCAGACAAGTCAATGCCGGAGCGGACGTCGGTTGCCGGATAACCGTTCTTCGCATAAAAAGCCTTTACCAGATTATGGGAAGGAGTGGCACGGGCACTTCCATAATAAAATGGCGGGAAATGAAAACCCTCCAGCAGATTGTTATTAAAATACCTGCGGAAAGCATAATCGGAACTTTCCGTCTGGACATCGGCTATGGAAGAAGCCGTGACAGGAACAAAAGTACCGAAACCTTCCATACCCAGAATCTTATTAATCTCTTTAGCTACCGCTTCCCATTTTGCCTGGTAAACTGTAGGGTTCAGTATTTCGAATTGTCCCATACCGGTAATCTTCGTCACGTCATCGTCCTGCATGGCTGGGCTGGCACTATATAAAAGCGCACGGCTTTTCAGAACAGCCGCAGCAGCTTTCGTGGCACGCCCAATTTGTGTATTACCAAACTCCAGGTCATCTCCCTGATAAGCGTTCGGCAACAGTTCGATGGCATTATTCAAATCGTTTACAATAAAATTGACTGTTGCCTGATATGTAGGACGGAGGAATTCACCATTCTGCGCAGCTTCTTCCTGCGAAATAAAATGATCTGCCAACGGAATACCCAATGCTTTTCCATTCTTCCCCTTTCCACCGTACATCTTCAATAGTTCGAAATGCCACCATGCACGCAGGAAATACGATTCACCTTTCAGACGTAACTTGATTTGCTTGTCTACTTCCGGATCGGTACGGTTGTACTGCACCTGGTCGGTCAAGCCGTTTTCGAGGAAAGAATTTACATAATTCAGCATGTTGTATGCATTGCTCCAGTTTCCAATCGGATTGTTAAACGCCGTCATACCGCCCATGCTTAATTTATAGACAGAAGAGCTATGCAAATTGGTCATTGCATTATCAGTAGCACAATCCAAAAAGTTATCTTCGAAGCAATCCGGACGGTTGGCTATGCCATTATAAGCCTTATATAGTACGCCTTGAGCAAGCTCCGGGACTCTCCATGTATCGGAGTCTCCGATCTGCCACGTCACCTTGGTATCCAATGTGTCGTCACAAGCACAAAAGAGAAACAGACCTGCTAAAACGCAACTTCCTAATATATGTTTCATATTGCCATCTATTAATTGTTCAAAATTAAAATACAAAAGAGACTCCACCTGTAAAGCTACGTGTCACCGGGTAGTTGGTCACACCGGCATTCAGCAGTTCAGGATCCAGATCCTTCACGGAAGAAAGCACGAACAAGTTGGCACCACGGGCAAAAACCTTGATCTTCTTCACTACCGAACTCGGAGAGAACTGATTGAACGTATAGCTCAACTCGACATTCTTCATACGGAAGAAACTTGTATTCTCCAGCCAGAAGGAAGAATTACGGAAGTTGTTCTCACCGGCAGTCGTCGTCAGACGAGGATAGCTTCCGGTCGGGTTGTTTACCGGATGGTAACGGTCTAATGCCAGTTTGGAGTATTTACTTTCTCCGTTGTTCCAATAATAGGCATTCGTTGCCCAGGTGTGAACACCCAGTTCGGAGTATCCCTGAAGATACAAGCCCCAACCTTTGTAGCTTACACTGAAGTCGATACCCAGTGTAGTGCGCGGGAATGAGTTTCCAAGTTCTTTCACATCACGACCATCGATAACCTTATCACCATTCAGATCCCGGTAGGCGATGTCACCCTCCTGATAATCGGCAAATGTCTGGGTTGCATGTCCGTTGATAGCTACGTCTTTACCAAATAATCCTTCGGCAACCAATCCCATCATAGCATCGGTAGAGCGTCCTACGGTGTAGCGGTATTCTTCACCATGTTTCACCTGATTCCATTTCAATACTTTGTTCTTTGACCATACGAAATTAGCTCCTACCGAGTAAGACCAGTCGTTGACGCGGTCGCTCCAGGTGAACATTCCTTCTATACCGTGATTCAGGACAGAACCCATGTTATCCTGGTAAGTAAAGTTGCCTGTATAATCCCCGTAAGATGCATCGACAGAACCAATGATGTCTGTATGTTTTTCACGGAAATAGTTTATTTCGGTATATAAGCGGTTGTTCAGGAACAGACCTTCCACACCAATATTCCATTCTGCCGCCTTTTCCCATTTCAGATTCGGATTGCCTGCACGAACGAAAGTAGAATAGTAAGCCGTAGCACCGTTGTTCGTTGTTCCGAACCGGAAACTGCCGTCCTGTGCCCAGGCACGTTCATACAATAAATGTTCCGTGCTTCTGTCATATCCCAGAATACCGGCACTCGTTTTCAGTTTCAGGAAGTTCACGTATTCATTGTCTTTCAGGAAATCTTCATTGCTTAGAATCCAGGCAAGACCACCCGCAGCAGAGAAGAAATATTTGTTTCCCGGTTTGAAACGGTTGCTTCCCATCAATGCCATATCGGCTTCCACAGCATAACGGTGGTCGTACATATAATTCAGGCGCAATGCGTAGTTGGCATTGATGATGTCCTGGGTCACTCCCTGATTGGTTGTTTTTGAGTACATATAAGTCAGGCGTGCCGATACATCGTGTTTTTGATTGAATGTATTCTCATAACCGGCAAAAGCATTCCATCCCAATGTCTGTTGCAAGGTAGTCGACTTCCGGCTTTGTGAAGTGGCTACATCTGTTTTCTTCATCTGGGTATACATGATTTGTTCCTCACCGGCAAAGTCACGGTATGTCTTGATGGCATACGTCGGATAGACTTTGCTCAAAGAGAGTTGTAAGTAATCATAGTTGTCGAAAGAAAGGAAAGCACCGGCTTTCAATCCTTTTGTCAGCATATCAAGATCAAATTTCAAACCGATATTGGTCTGACTGCGTGTATAGCGTTCGTCTGTATATCCTCCGTACATGGTTTCCGCATAAGCATTCATCGGCTGCCGGAGACTTGCACCGAATAAAGGAATCCCGTCCGAACCGCCTGCCAGTCCGGTTTCTTCCGGTGACATTGTCAGCGGGTATTCATTCGGACGATGAGTAGACAAAGCCGTAAATACCTGCCCGCAGTCCAGTTGCCCCCATTTACGCATTTCCATACGTCCGGCAACGTCTGCAGATATAGTCAGGAAATCCGTTACATTAAAATCCAGGTTTCCGCGAAGAGTCAGGCGGTGCAATTGCGGAGTATAGGTGACGTCTTCAAATCCGCTACCTCCTACATATCCGGCAATCAAAGCATAACGCACTCTGTCGGTACCTCCCGTCATATCGAACGATACTTTCCGATAATTGGCATTTTTGTTCAACAACTGATCGTACAGATCAACGTTCGGATACAGCAGATCATTGGCTCCTTTGGAGTTTTTATATCCTTCCAGTTGTTTCTGGTTATAGTAAGGAGTCAGTCCATCGTTTGCACGCGCTTCATTATACAGATTAGCATACTGATAGGAATTCAAGAAATCCGGTGTACGTGTCATCTGTACCACACCTACTTCGGCAGTGGCATTATAAATACGGCGGTTGGCCTTTCCTCTGCGGGTAGTCACCCACAGCACACCATTCGCCGCACGTGCTCCGTAGAGAATCTTGGCAGTGGCATCTTTCAGCAACTCGATACGTTCGATTTCTTCAGGAATCAAATCCGCTGCCGGACGCTCCACACCGTCGATAATAACGATAGCCGTATTCTCCGACATACCATGCTGGCCACGGATAAATAAATCAGGCGTATTATTTCCCAATCCGCTGACTGTGGAACGAACTTGCAGACCTAGCATTTTACCTTGCAGCATATTCGTCAGCGTCAAATCAGGGAAGGTTCCGAACTGTCCGTTCTCCAGTACGCTCGTTGCGCCTACTTCATTCCCTTTATACGTCTTGCCACCATCGGCTCTGTTCACCAGCGATTCTTCGGTCAGGAACAGGGGCTCTTTCTTCAGGACAATCTTTTCAGGAACGATATTGCTGCCTGTCAGCTTATACACTTTATCTTCATATCCCAAAGCCTCCACCATGACGGTTGCGTCATTCTCGACCTTCGTCTGAAAACGTCCCTTTGCATCTGTATATAGAACGACTGCACCTTCTCCACAAATGATAGAAACATTCTTCAACGGGCTACCTTTCTCGTCGGTAACAATAGAAACTATTTCCACCAGAGGCTTCTTCACCGACTTTCTCTTTGATTTATTTTGTGCGAAAGTCAGGCTAGAGCCAACGATAAGGACAAATATGAGCCCTATCAGTCTTATATATCTAATCTTGTTTCTCATATACTTTTCTTTATTTTAGGTATCACCATCCGGGGTTCTGTTGAAGATTATCCAAAGCCGCCACTTCATCCATCGGTAGCGGATACCAATAATTACGCTTGTTAAACGTCCGCACGGCTGTCCTCACCGGAACATACTCGTAAGTAAAGTCGGTCAGCTTATAAGTGCAGGCTTTTTCCACTTTCAACTGGTCGGCTGTATAAGAATGGTTGATCGGGGTTGCTTTGACACCCATAATCGGATATTCACCTTTAAACAGGTCTTCAGCAATCATCCAACGGCGGATATCATACCAGCGATGTCCTTCGAACATCAATTCCACACTACGTTCCCGGCGATAAGCTTCTCTAAAGTCAACTCCATCCGGCAGTTCACCGATTCCGGCTCTTACACGAATTTTATTCAAAGCCTGACGAGCCGACATCGTACAACCTGTTACGACTGCATCCGGATCACCTGTCGCTTCAAAAGAAGCCTCTGCCATATCCAGGTAAACTTGTGAAACGCGAATGTACACAGCCACCAGACGATATAATTGGAAACCTGCCTCGCCAAACAAAGGCACACTTGCTTCCGGCCAAATGAACTTCTTACACATATATCCGGTCTGTTGGGAACCTCTCGTAAACTGATTGGTAGAAATAAAATTCTCGGAGTAACCACCCGAATAAGTGGTCAGATAATAGGGAACACCCTGTAAATTCTTTCCCCATTGCTCACCAGGCACAAGGATATTATTAGTGAAGCGAGGGTCTCTGTCCGAATAAGGATTGGTAGTCTTTACCGCATCATAACCAGAACGAGGATCAGTGATCGGATAGTATTTACCATCGGTTCCCTTGCGTTCGTACATATCTACCGCATTTTGTGTCGGAGCATTATAAGGAGTACCTTCGGCACCGGTTTTATTATCGTATGGTTGTGTCAGCCATTGCGCTCTGACGAAAGCAGACCAGTTACCATGGTGCCAACGCAAGAACCACAAATATTCCGGCTGTGCGTACTGATTGGAATTAGGCATTAACTGAATGCTACGATATTCGTCATGATTCATCAGACGATAATATTCGTGACTTTCGATAGCATTGATAGCCTTCTGCGCACTACGGGCAGCTTCGGCAGCCATTTCTTTTCCATATCCTTTGTTTTCAATAGAATTCAGGTCATTCTGCATCAAAGGGCTGGCAGCATAAAGCTGTGTCATCGCTTTTAATGCCATAGCACTCACCCGGTCAGGCCGTCCATGTTCTTCATCAGGCCAGCTTATAGGCAAATATTCAATAGCCTTATCCAAGTCAGTCTGCATCCAAGCATTGGATTCCTGATAAGTTTTACGGGGAAAGTCAAAGTCGTCCGATGCTCCCCATAGCTGATCAAAGATAGGCATCCCACCATATCGCTTGATAATCTCAAAATAGAAGTAGGCACGCAGGAAATGAGCCTGCCCCAACAGTTTTCTCCTTTGGTCGTCTGTGATGGATTTCACCTGATCTACTCCGCTAATTACACGGTTCACGATGCGAAGCCCGGTATAGGCACGAGAAATAGCACTTTTAAAATTCGCTCCATCACTTTTACTTCCTATTTCGAAACGTGTACTGGCATTCTCCAGCCAGTTACCTGCATTGACAAACTTCGACGGATCATTATCGCGGACGGATGCATATTCATCTGATAAATTACCTACCGTTACATATGTATTCGAATAAGAGTTGATACCATGTGTAAAGATTAATATATCACCATTTTGAAAGATGCGGTCCATGAACCCTAACAAACTGCTATAATCTTTATAAACATCATCTTCGGAAAGTCCGTCATCAGGAGAGCGGTCCAGATAGTCCTCACAGCTTCCTACAAACAGCCCCAACAGAATGATCCATATCCAATTCAACTTATGTCTTCTCATATCAGTAAATTTAAAGTGTCTCATAATCCTAATCTAAAACCAATGTTATAACGTCTCACCATCGGATAAACATTCTGTCCCGAATGTTCGGGGTCTCGGCGGGAATCGCCTTTCGAGAAGGTCAACAGATTGCTACCGTTGACATATACTTGCAGTTTTGTCAGACGTAAAGGCTGCAACCAACGCTTCGGGATCTGATAATTCACTTCCAGATTCTTCAGACGTAGATAAGCATGATTGGTATATGTATATGTACTGGCTACCGAATTATAACTTCTCTGAACATGAATGCTGGGACGAACCGGACCGCTTTGAATCAGAGCATCAGCTGTCCATGTATTCAACGTATTCGGTTGAGCCTTGATATTACCTTCCGGGAAGTCCCATAAATAGGAAGGAATCGCTTCTTTATAAACATCCAGGGCACTGTACCACAACATATTGAATCCGAATCCTTTGTAAGAACCACCCAACGTAAATCCGAGTGTGGTTACAGGATAATTCAAATCCTTCATCGGAACCATATCTTTACTGTCGATCATACCGTCTCCATTATAATCGATGTAGTACAAGTCTCCAGGAATCAGCGTATTATGTGTACCATTGGCAATAGTGGACTGCGCCGAGTTATAAATATCATCCAATGACTGGAAGTTTCCCGTTGCCAAATATTTATTCACGTATCCGATTGACTTTCCGGCTTGTTTCAGATACTCACTCTGATTCTTCGGGTCATCAATAAAGACGACACGGTTCTCACTGGTTGCAAAATTAAACTTCGCATAATAATTAAACTTTCCGATACGATCGTTCCAAGTAACATCCAGTTCAAGACCGTGGTTTTTAGTCTTACCCAGATTCACCTGCGGGAAAGCAATACCACTATCAGCCCATGACGGAATCGTATTACGTGTCATCAGGATGTTATTACGCTTTTCATCGAACAAATCCACAGTAAAGTTTAGCTTACCCCACAAACCTATTTCGATACCGATATTCTGTTTGATAGATTCTTCCCAAGTAGCATCGGGATCGGCCAGTTTTCCTTCTTTGTACAAAGGTCCCCAGTTACTGGTCTGATATTTACCAAACTGTGCATTGTCGGAGAGTTGCTCAAACTTTTGGATATAATTGAAACGGGTAGCACCTTTATCATTACCAACTACCCCATACGAATAACGTACTTTCAAGTTTGTCAGTATTCCTTTGGTCCATTTCTTCACCCATGGTTCTTCACTGATACGCCAACCGATAGAAGCAGACGGGAAGAAACCGAAACGGTGTCCCGGAGCAAACTTCTCTGAACCAGTGTAAGCACCGTTAAACTCGGCAAGATAGCGCTCTTTGAAATTGTAAGTGACACGACCTACCCAGTCTTCTTCGTAAGCCGGGAAGTTCATCACATTCTGATTAGTCGATTCGTTCATCTTACGGTTAAACACAAACAAAGCACTTACATCGTGATCGCCAAACTGACGGCTGTAATTCAATGCTAATTCATAATAAAGTTTACGTCCGTAAGCCTTAAAGCCGTCATAAACACCACCGACAGGCAAATCTCCGGGAGCATTTTCATCCGGATAACGTTTCTCGGTATAATTATAAGTAATTGTTCCGTCAGCATTGTAAATAGGATTGGCGTAATCATACACCCGATTCATACGAATATGTGTACGCTGGGCAACCAAATCATCTTTACCCAAAATCTTACCCGGCATCAACTGGGTGGTCCATGATGAAGAAGTAGTATAAGACAACGATGCTTTCAATGATAGCCCTTTTGTAATAAAGTCCAGCTTCTGATTCAGGATTACATCGTAGAAACCTTGATGCTGCTTAATATTACGACTACCTCCTTCGTTCATCAAACAAGCTATATTCTGATCGGAACTTAACCCGTCTCCCCATATTCCATTGCTATATTTAATCGGAAATTCATTACTTGGAGCTGTGAAGAACGTTTTGAAAAAGCGCTCATCCGGAGAATCGACATTCTCATAATAAGATGGTTGGTTCTGATACCCCATCTTACCGGCCACATTGAATGACAGTTTAGTGGTGTTTGTTATATTGAAGTCGAAATTACTACGCCAGTTATAACGACGATAAGAGAAAGAAGGATCAAAATCCTCTTGTTTGGTAGTATTAAAAATATCTCCATCATGCAAATAGCCCAAGGATACGAAATAACTCATTTTCTTCGTACCACCGCGTACATTAAGATTATAAGCCTGTTCATAACCTACGTTCTTCACCAGTTCTTTCCACCAGTCAACTTCAGGAAAGACATCATTATATGGACCGTAATTTCCGGTAGCATACGCATTTTCCCATGCGGCAATGGTAGATTCGGGAACCATTGCCCCCCAGTTACCATCATTAGCCTGTGCTCTGTTATACTGTTTCATAGAGGTCACATAGTCAGACCATTCAGGAGCGGCAGAAGGTTGTTTGAAACCGAAGTTAGCAGTGAATGATATTTCCGGTTTCTGCTCAAGTCCACGTTTGGTTGTCAGCAGAATCACACCGTTCGCACCTTTCACACCGTAAACCGCAGTCGCCGAAGCATCTTTCAGTACGGAAATAGATTCGATTTCGTTCACATCGACATCATTAAAGTCACGTTCGATACCGTCTACCAACACTAACGGAGCAGCTTCTCCCCAAGTGGACTTACCACGAATCAACAAAGAAGCTTTATCAGCTCCCGGCTTTGAGGTGGAGTTAATGGCAACCACACCGGGCATCTGGCCTTGCAAAGCTTCGGAAACGGAGTTCACGCTACCTATCTTTAATAAATCATCTCCTTTTGCAGTAGCAATGGAACCAACACTGGATACCTTTTTCTGTACACCGTATCCAACCACTACCACTTCTTCCAGTGTCTCCGTATCTTCTCCTAAAGAAATTACTCCTAAAGTCGTTTTATTCTTTAAATCCAGTTCCAGAGTTTTATAACCCACATAAGAAATGACAAGTATGTCTCCTTTCGATGCCTTCACAGTAAAATTACCGTCAAAATCAGTAATCGTACCGCTTCCCGTACCCTTTACGCGAACACTGACACCAATCATCGGTTCACCAGATACTGCATCCTTCACTTGTCCCTTCCAATAGTCTTGTTGTGCCTGCACGTCCAGCGTACAAAACAAAAAGCAACAAAGACACAAGAAAGAAAAATAAAGTCTGTCTCTTTTCATAAACATTATTTTTAACTGTTAACAAATTCTTTATCTCAAGACACAAATTAAGCGGGAAAATCTTCAAATGAAAAGGAAGAATCTCCTTAAAACCCGTACAAATGTGCAAAATAGATTTCTCTACTACATTTCTGAACAAATCATTTCCACATTGGCTTTATAACGTGCTCTTTGTCTACAGTGATGTTATATATGCCATCGTTTCCCTTCTCCAGGATGAGCGGAACAATACGTGTTTTACGAGGCTGTACAGTGGAGTCCGAATGGTGAACGTGGTAAACATAATAGTATTTTCCATCCAGCCCTTTAAACACATCTCCATGTCCCGATCCGTTTTCTCCTACCAGGCTACGATGAATGATCGGACTGTTCGGGTGCTTCTTCCACGGACCCAAAGGGGAAGAAGCAGTGGCATAGCCTACCGAGTAGTCGATATTCATAAAATGATTGGCAGAATAAAAGAGGTAATATACCCCGTCCCACTTCATAACAGTCGGTCCTTCCATTACCGGTGCGGACTTATAATTCGGAGTCTTTTCCCAAGGCTCCGTGCAGTCCATGCATTGTTTCAATGTTTCCGGTTTGATACTTCCCTTCTTTATGTCAAACTCGGCTACCCAAAGGTAATTACCTTTATTAAAGCGGACATGATATAGGTAGTATTTCCCATCATCGTCTTTGAACAGGAATGAGTCGATATTTTTAGCGGAAGCATCTATCGGCTTGACTTCCTTCTGACGAAAAGGTCCGAATACCGATTTTGAGGAAGCAATCACTGTTTGCTCATTAGCGGTATAAGTGAAATAATAAGTTCTTTTATCCTTAAAGTATTGAGGTGCCCAGAAGCCTTTTTCACCATACGTTCGATCTCCTTTCCGAAGTATCATTTGCAGGGAAGTGCCATCAGGTACCGTCCAATGCTCCAGATCACTCGACTCAAGGATAGCAAAGCCCAACGGTTCCTGATTACGTGTACCTGTGAGATAATATTTTCCGTTCTCCACAAAAATAGTAGGGTCGGCATACATAATTTCTTTCCAATCATCAGCACACAATTGGAAGGCAGACATAAATGTCACTCCCAGAACAAGTGTTACTCGTGATAAGATTTTATTGAATGTATTCATCAGTCTGTATCTTAATTGTTATACCATTTTCTATCAATTCAGCTCCCATGCCAAACGAGGTTGCTCACCGTCAAGATTCCATATAGAGGTATCCCAGTCGAGAGTACGAATGGCTTCCATCAGGTTATCGATGGTAGTCAGGCCGTTATAACGATCTACCGTAGTGATTGCACCTACGTTTACACTAGCCTGGTCAGGCAGTGCTGGATTGTTTGGGAACACACATTCCATAGCAGGGTTAGCGTAACAGGAATAAGCCACATTCTGGCTGTACCGTCCACATACCTTACCCGACTTGGGTGCAGCTTGAGAGAATAAATATGTGTTCCATGCCACGCAGTGATGAACGGTAATACCGGAGCCTGTTACGTTATTAGCGTTACCCATGATACCTCCCACCTGATTTTGTGCCGATACATCGCAATCGCTCCAACAGTAGGATATGGCAGAAGTAGTAGAAGCACCGGACATCGGTTGTACCCATCCGGCAATACCACCGCCCGGATTAGCTACCACCATGGGAACCGCTTTCATCACTCCGTGTGAATAGCAGTGGGAAATATTGCTTCCAAGCAACCGGCTGGCAATACCGCCGACGCATGACTGGGTAGTGATATCACCTATATGATAACACTGTTCTATAACAGCTCCCTCACGCGCTTCACCGCAGATACCACCTGCCGACCACAAAGCGGTAATCTTCGTCTCCGAACCACATTGATAAATCTTACTTTCTGCTCCGTGAAGTCGTCCGCAGATACCGCCTGCCTGACCGTCATCCCATGCATTGTTTCCCGAAGTTAAATTGATAGTGCCCGATACCCGAACATTTTCCACTATACCCGCACCGGAAACGTTACCTGCCTGCCCGGCTACAATACCCGCAAGCTTCTTATCAGCGGTAACTTGCGCGTTCGTAAACGTCACATTGGCACATCGTCCCGTCAACATGCCGAAGAAGCCCTGATAACCGGATGAAGAAGATGTAATTTTCAGATTATTGATAACGTGTCCGCAGCCGTCGAAATCCACAGGTCTGACAGCAGTGGCTTCCACCGGAGTCCAGTCCATCCCTTGCAGGTCGATGTCCGCACCCAGACGTACGTAAGTAGTCTGTCCGTCTTTGAGATATTCACCGAGCTTGGCCAAGTCTTTGGGCGCAGTGATGATATATGGATTACCGATACCACCCTGTTTTTGTTGCAGATAGAAAGTCATGGTACTCTTCTCTTCGTTGACGGCAAGATCGTCAGACTTCAGTTTCAGACCGAGCACGTATTTCTTGGTATTGTCCAGTGTAGTAAGATCATGGAAACGCAGACCGACAGCATGCAACACATCGTCACCTTTGAAGTCGAGACTGTTGGCATCCAGGTCGTAGTTAGCCGCAGGCAATAGCGTGTATTCCTCGCCAAACGAGTGGGCATCGACTACTGCAAATTCCGCTTTTGCTTCCTTTTCGCAATGGCTCTTCTCTACCATAATGGTATATTCATATTCAGGCTCATCCAGATATAGGTCATACTTGCCAGTCTGATTAAGTGACAAAGTGATACCGGAATAAGTAACTTCCGCCTTTTCCGGCTGCGTCAAATCCATAACTTCACCACAGGAAACCAATGAAAACGCCATCAACGACGCTGCAATAGGAATATATCTTTTCATAATTCAATTCTTTTTTAATGATTAAAAAACAGGGATTACCATACCAACATTGTCACCTGACAACCACACTTTTCCACCATCTATCCGAACTACTTCCATCTCCATCTCTTCTTTGAGGAAAGAAACTCCCCGGAATGAGAATGCCGCCCTTATTTTCTGACCGACAGTTGCAGGTTTCCCGGTAAACTTCACATGAATGTATTTGCTTTGATCCGAATTCTGCAAACGATAAGTCAGGCGCTTGGAATTGATTGCAGCCTGAACCTGTTCCTGCTCCGCAAAAGTACAAACTCCATCCAGACTATAAAATCCTATTTCGGTATATCCCGTTATATCCTTTCTATCAACCCCGTTTTCAGCATAATCCGTTTCTGCGCAAGAGGCGAAAACCAACAGGCATGCCAATAATACATATATTACTTTCATAAGCGAATAAATTTAAGATAATTACTTTCTAATGGTTGCCGACAATGTTTCTACCGATCCATCCTTATAAGCCACTTCGGCCGTAAGCACTTGTCCGTTCAGGTTCTTATTCACTATATCGATTTCCCGTCCATCCACTTTCAACTTGTAAGAAGCGGCATCAGCCGGCAAATTCAACAGTTGCACCAACGCATACCCATCCACTTGCTGATATTTCAACAGCGGAAACTCTCCCGTCACAAGCTTAGTTTTGACATCATCTTCCCACAACACACTGTCATCCGACTTCAGCAACGCTACATGATATGTTGTACCGGGAACAAGATTTTCAACCAGTGTATAATCGCTTTCCGAATCAAGCGGCTGACGCACTACCTCTGTCCCGTCCTTGTCCGTCACCGACAACACTCCCGTCTTATCAACTCCGTTACCCCAACTAATAAATAACTCCTGTTGCCCTTCGACAAGACTGGAAATAGCCAGCCCATTTTGAGCAGCGATGAAATCAGGATATAATAATGGATTGGGATTGTAGAACCCGTTTGCATCCAGTCCTAAATAACGGGAAAAATAAATTCCTCCAAGCTCCCACATTTCAGTATTCGCATCGTAAACAGCTCTCGCCCCACCGGGAACAACGCTAAAACGCCCGGTAATGGCATACGTATCATATTTCTTGAATACCTCATAAAAAGTCTTATACCAATTCTTCGGATACCAGGAATAACTCTCAAAAAGACTCTTGAACTCGGCAGCACTAACCGGTGTACCGGCATTCGCCTTTTCAGCTATCAGATTAAGATATTCGTAGATTTTCATTCCGGCTGTATAACCATTCTTGGTTCCCCATTCTCCCAACGCATCGGCCACATGAGGATTCAACGCACGCACCATAGAGAATTCCGTGCAAATCAGTTTTTTGGTTACACCGTACTTATTGCGGATGATCCGGAAATCATCTTCCGCCTGATTGATATTCAATGCGTGAACATGCAGGTCGAGTCCCACCACATTAGGATTGTTATTAACCACAGAGACTACCGCAGGTACCGTTTCGCTCTTCGGCAACTCGGACACACGATTCAATGCCCCGGCATAAATATCAAATGTCCAGCCGTTCGCCTGCTTCCAAGTAGTCAGCCGATTGGCAAACTCATTCAGAAATGCCCGGTAATCTTCACCATCCGCATGACAGAGGTCGGTATCCAATGCATTTTCCCACTCCGGTTCGTTACCCATAACCAAAATGTCAATATTCTGCGCCATCTGGTAAGTTTGCAGTAACACTTCCGTTGCCCGGAATATATACTCCATCTCCTTCGTTCCTACTTTGGGAACCGTATCGGTATATAATTCAAAAGGTATTTTCAGGCTTAATATGAACTTCACACGGTCGCCCAACGCTTTCTTGGCCTGGATAAATTTCAGTGTGGGAATATGTGTCTTGATGGCTTCTTCTTTCACGCCTACAATCTTCCCGTTTTCATTTTGAAGAAACAGAGTGGGGATATTGACAAACCCTCTCACCCAATTCACTTTCGACTGCTTCAGCATCTCTATTTCCGTAATCGGGTAGTCTATATTTTCATTATAGTTCGCCCCCAAATCCTGCGCCTTTGTTCCCATTGAACATAAGAACAGCAATACAAACATTAAAAAAGCTTTCATTTTCATATACATACTTCAAGGTTAATTGTCCGACATCGAACAGAACAAAGGTAGAGAAATAAATCCCGCTAGAATAGAACGATTGTTTTATCAACGGGATTTATGTTCAGAATAAACATTTGACCTTATTTTAATGGTTCTTCTTCTACTTCACTGCGATAATAACCATCCACTTCGGCAAAGAAATTCTGTTTCAGAGAATCGAGAAGTTCGGGGTGTTGGGCCGCCTCGTTCTGATGTTGAGTCCGGTCGGCTTTTACATTGAACAATCCGTATTCACCCAGGTTGCCTAATTCATTTCCGGTCAGGTTGCGTTCGGAACCTTTATAAGGAGGCATCATGATCCAGTCGCCCGAACGGTAAGCCATACGTCCCTGTGCTTCCAATACTACATCTTTGCGGGCAGTTGAAGCTTTTCCGAAGAAAGCATCGAGGTAATTCCGGCTATCCAGCCCTTCCGGCAAATCGGCATGTACCATTGAACCCAAAGAAGCAAGGATATCCACCTGGCAAACCAGCGCATCAGATACAACCGGCTGAATCTTTCCTTTCCAATAAACAAACAAAGGAATATGCGTACCGCCATCAAACAGACTGTACTTGCCTCCGCGAAGTCCTCCTGCAGGAAGATGATTGCCTGCCAACTCCGGAGCACCGTCTTTGTAACCGTCATTCAAAACAGGACCGTTATCGCTGGAGAAGATAATCAGTGTGTTTTCCAACAATCCTTCTTTCTCCAGGTGAGCAAGCAATTCACCGACACACCAGTCCGCCTCAACGATAGCGTCACCACGAGGCCCCATGGTTGTTTTGCCTACAAAACGCTGGTGGGGAGCACGGGGTACATGAGGTTCGTGCAGGCCGTAGTACAAGAAGAAGGGAGCATCCTTGTGTTCGGTTACAAAATTCTTCACCTTATCTACAAAATAGTCGGCCATGTCCTCGTCTTTCCAACGGGCTTTCTGACCGCCTTTCATATAACCGATACGGGGTATTCCGTTTACTATGGAGTTATTGTGTCCGTGTGCCCACTGCATCTTCAGCATCTCCGGGTGAGAGATGGCAGTCGGTTCTCCTTCAAAATTCTTCTCGTAACTTACTTCGATGGGATCAGCCGGATCGAGTCCCACGACATCGCCGTTTTCCACGTAAACGGTCGGCACACGGTCATTGGTTGCCGCAATCAGGCAAGAGTAATCGAAACCGATTTCCCTGGCACCCGGTTTGACGGTTTCATTCCAGTTGACATTTCCGTCGCCCATACCCAAATGCCATTTTCCGATAGCTCCGGTCACATAACCACATTGCTGCATCATCTTCGGCAAAGTGAACTGATGCTCATTGATGATAAGAGGAGCATCGCCGGGCAGGATTTTTGCATCCTTATTTTTCCACGGATACATTCCGGTCATCAAGGCATAACGACTGGGAGTAGACGTCGCCGAAGTGGCATATCCGTTCGTGAAGCAGACTCCTCCATGAGCCAGACTGTCGATATTCGGGGTATGAATGGTAGTCGATCCATAAGCGCTGACATCGCCAAATCCCAGATCATCGGCAAGAATCACAATCACATTCGGTTTTTCTTCTACTTGCTGCGAGGTACAACCAACCAAAGACAATGTAGGAACAAGATAGATTAATGTTTTCATCATATTATGCAGTTAATAACGATGCAAATTTAGCCACCGCTTATCTATTTATATAGAACAAATGTTTAATAATGGGGAGTCATGTCCATCCTGTACTTATTCCCCCGAAAAATACATCTTTTACCTCATGAAAACACCCAAAAGAAGGTGGCAGTTCTTCTTTGGGATATTATTGCAACTATTTGGTTCAATATCAAAAAACAGTCTTTATAAGATTATCTACCTTTGTTTCTATCAAAAACTCCTACGAATCACCGTCCGGAAAAGAAGAATTATCATCATACTATTTACTCAAAAAACACACTATCATGAAAAAACTCATTCATACTTTGGCACTACAAAGTATAAAAGTAAAACTCTTGGGACTATTACTCTTTTTAGCGGGAAACTTACAGGCATGTTCCGATGAAGAAACCGCATCCATTCAAGTCAATGCGGATGTGCTCTACTTTAACGGTACGGGAGAGACGCAGGAACTGCAGATAGAATCTTCAGGGGAATGGACTGTCACAGTGGCCAAAGGGGGAGAATGGTGTCATTACAAGATGAAAGAAAATGCACCCTCTGTCCTGTCCGTATCCACAGACGCCAATCAAACCGGGAAAGAACGCCTGACCCGGTTAATCATCTCTTCCGGCTCCGCTGAAAAAAGAGTGGAAGTCTATCAGAGGGCAGCCTCATCCTCCACCACGCCCACTTATCCGCAAGTGGATTCAGATCTGCCTCTTTCTTCATTAACCGATGAACAGGGGAATATTCTGCCTGATTTCAGTAATATCGGCTATATGGGTAGCGAGCAGGAGATTCCCGATGTAAAAGTGGTAGAAACCATCGAAGCACCCGCAAACGGGGCAGATGCCACCCGGTTAATCCAGAATGCAATCGACAAAGTGGCTCAAATCACTTCCGCAACCAATGGTTTCAAAGGAGCCATCCTCCTGAAAAAAGGATGTTACAGCATTTCAGGAACGTTGAACATCCGATCATCGGGAATCGTACTTCGTGGTGAAGGAGAAGATTCTAAAACGGGAACCGTATTGATTGCCACAGGAAAAGGACAAAGAACTCTCATTAAATTTGAGGGTACGGGTTCTTCTTCTCCCAGTAGTCCTTCTCTATTCAATATAAAGGATGATTACGTTCCGGTAGGCCAGTTCTGGGTGAGGGTTTTAAATCCGTCCTCTTTTCAGGTAGGAGATAAAGTGACCATCTATCGTCCCGGAACCGCCCAGTGGATCAGTGATCTGAAAATGAATCAGATTCCGGAAAGAACCACCGGAGACCCTATTGTACAATGGACTCCCGAAAGCTACAACCTAAGTTACGAACGCACCATCACTCATATTATAGACGATGCGCTGCACTTCGACAATCCCATCATGATGGCTATGGAAACCCCATATAATAAAGGTGCCGTATTCAAATCGAGCTTCAAAGGAAGAATCAACCGGTGTGGAGTTGAGAACATGCTGATAGAAAGCGAATATACGTCTGATACCGATGAAGACCACGGATGGGTTGCCATAGAATTTAATAAGATGGAACAGAGCTGGGTGCGCAATATCACTTCCAGGTATTTCGGCAACGGACTGGTTAGTTTGAACTCCGGAACCCGGTATGTAACAGTGAAAGACTGCAAATGCCTGGATGCAAAATCCATCATTACCGGTGGAAGACGCTATTCTTACAATATGAATCAGGCACAACAATGCTTAGTGATAGACTGTGAAGCCACCGAGGGACGCCATGACTGTGTTACGGGCAGCAAGGGAGTCGGTCCTAACGCATTTGTCAGAGTCAACATACGGAATGCACATGGGGACACAGGTCCTCACCAGCGTTGGAATGTAGGCACGCTCTATGACAACATCAACAGCGACGGTCCGATCAATATACAGGATCGCAGTAACTGGGGAACAGGACACGGTTGGGCCGGAGCCAATCAGGTACTCTGGAACTGCACCGCCAAAGAAGTATGTGTTCAGAATCCCTGGGTATCGGCGAAGAATTATAGTATAGGAACTAAAGGAACCAAACATGCAGGAGACTTTAAGAATCCGGTTCGTCCGGACGGTGTTTGGGTAAGGGCCAATGCCACCGTATCACCTGCCTCTCTCTTCGAAGCACAACTGGAATTACGCAAGCGGACGGGAAGACTTTATCATTAAAGAAGTTGCGCAAAAGAAGTTGACGCATTACCTGTCAATTACATACAACAATCCCCTTATTTCAACCCTGTCTTATCAATTAAAAGGGAGAAATAAGGGGATTTTCTTTAGAGGAGTTTCAACCTGTGAGATGTCTATTTACCGATTACCGCATCCCATGTCGTTGCAAAACGGAAGTTACCGATGTTTCCTTTATAGTTCTTGCGATACCTGTAATAGATTGACTTCAGCCCGTTTTTCAGTTCATCTCCTTCGGCATTTGCAACCAGCCCATTTGCCGGTTCGCCCTGACTCAAATCCGGATTGACATACAAGACAGCCTGCTTCTTGTCGTAATCCACTTTCAGTACCAATAAATGCGTCTGGTTGTAATCGTAAGTTTCAGTACCCTCGGTACAATCCGTACGTACCGCCACACCGAATTTAATCTTGTCTTTCCCTTCACCGGCCACAAACACTTTGCCGCGCACAGCCCTGCTAAGCGGATTAATATCCAAGCCTGCAAAATCATAAAACTTAGTGGAACCCAGTTTCTCGAAATTGACCAGAAAAGCCAGATAATACGCACCACGGGCATACTCCTTATTACTCTTCGTCAACGGATAAACACTCACCCGGTTCAACTGCCCTTCGCCCGCCAGATTAATCGACGGTCCGCTCTCATTGTAACCTTTATAAGAAAGCGGCTCACCGATAACAGGTCCCTCTTCCACTTCCACCGCTTTCGCATTGAACGCACCATACCAGGTATTGAAACGCGGTGTATCCTGATCGCTCGTATAAACTCCCTTTTCCAACTGATCCCCGGGTTTATACCCTTTCAACAAATTATTCCTCAAGGATTGTGCATGCCCCATCAGAGCAACAGCAACCATGATTACCAATAAACATACTTTCTTCATCATTCAATATTTTATTTAGTTTGGATAAAACACTTATTTCTGATAATAAAGGTCGAAAACGATGGTAGCGTCGGCAGCATCATTGGAGCCATCCAGTTCATTGATCTGACGAATCAGCATAATACCTATCTTACCGTTCTTCGAACTCTTGAAAACAACTACGCCATTCAGATCGAACCGGTCTCTTCCCGCAGACTCACCAGGCTTGATGCTCTGCACAGTGATACGGTCTATCTTCGAAGTTCCATCGAACAAAGCCGGAGTCGCCGTTTCCGAAATTTCCGCCAACTGATCGTTTCTGACTAAATCTATAATGTTCTTCTCCTTTTCGATACTTTCCTGAAGCACCAGGAATTTAGTCTGAATATCGGCATATCCCGGGAACATCGTGATAGCAGTCTCTTTATCCTTGGCATCATCTTTGGACGTTGTGAAAAGATTCGTCCCGTTACATCTGAAGTTCCTAAGATTATGAGCAATCTTATCGAAATTACCAAAAGCAAAAGCAGGACCGGAATAAGTGTTTGCAATCAAATCTATCTCCGAACGGCGTTTCTTGTTCTCGTCGGCATTTAATGTAGGATCGTCGTTCATGTAGCAGGCAGTCTGTATATCCAACTGGCCGGCATCGGTCACTGTCAACAGACAGCCGAAATCACGATTCTGCGCACTTCCCATCATTTGATTTTTGAACACCAACACTTTGGCTCCGGGTTCGGGAGGCGTCACCTCTTCTTTCACCGTGCAAGTTACCGCATCAAACATCACCTCTTTCGCTTTGCCATTCATCGTGTAAGCCACTATCAAAGAATAAGAGCCTACCGGCATATTCTCCGGAACGGTGAAAGTCAGATTTCCACTTGCCAGACTACTGTTGGTCATCGGAGTATCTTCGATAGTAAGCTGCTTACGCAGGCTGACTTTCGTTACCACCACATCTTCCCAGTTACTCATTCCCACCGTTACCGAAGCACCGGCTTTCAAACTACCCAGAGTGGCTTTTGCGGCATTCACGTCTGCAAACTCAAGTTCCTTTTCTTCGGGTTCCGGCTCCGGTTCCTGCACTTCAACAAACCGCTGATAGGTATATGTTTTCTCCGTTTCCGGACTGCCCGTATCATATCCGTAAGTGATCTCTACCGTATTGCCGTCCTCACTTAGTTTGAACCGATGCTTGTCTCCGCTCTGATAAATCAATACCGATTCATCCACCACACGATATTTGCCCTGCAAATCCACATGTTCGAGTGCCTCCGTCTCTATATTATAGGTACAGATGTACGAAGTGTGATCGGCATTGAAGGTCGCTACAAACTTCTGTGATGTGCTTTCACGTGTCCAGATTCCCTCCAGCAGGTTATTTCCCAGGTTCTTGTCCCAGTCATCGTCCTTGTCGCAGGATACAAACAGGCAGGACGTAAGAGACAGTAATACATAAGACACCAGATGCAGTGTCCGATTAAAAAGAATGCTTTTTTTCATAATAATATGTTTTTCAATTCAACAAATTCTACGATGGTAAAAATAGGCACTTCCTTTCCAATCTATTTTCTAATATGCACCAAAGAATTGCAAATTCCTTTTCGCACTTATAATTTTCCGTCGAAACCTTATAAGAATCGTTCAACTATCTATCTGATAGGGAAAAGGGCACAAAATAATGGGAGTCTTTGGGAGGTATTTTGCTGTTTTTTGCTATTTTTGTTGCAAGTAAAAACACTCTTTCCTTAAAATCATCCACTTATGAAAAGACTTTTTTGTACATTGCTGCTTGCTATTTCCGTACAGTTTCTTTTTGCCAATCAGCCTTATCATTTCTCTCATTTGTCTGTCAAAGATGGATTATCCCAGCTGAACGTCACCTGTATCTATCAGGACAAATTAGGATATATATGGTTTGGTACACGCAACGGACTCAATAAATTCAACGGAAATTCCTTCGAGGTTTACTGGAACCATGCCGACGATCCGCACAGTATCAGTAGCAATATCATTAATTGCATGGCGGAAGATGCAGAAGGCAACCTGTGGATAGGCACAGAAAACGGCCTGAACATGCTCGACAAGAATAAGAACGAGTTTAAACGGTATCATATCAACCAGCAGGAAAACAAGGACAAGAACAAGATTACCTCACTTTGTCTTGACCAGCAGGGTACCTTATGGGTAGGAGCCGCCTCCGAAGGACTGTTTGCCTACACTCCCCAAGGAGATTCCCTGAAAAACATCTCCACCAAAGAGCTGAAAGGAAATTGGGTAAATGATATTATTGAAAGGGACCACAAACTCTACATCGCCTCCTACAACAAAGGACTGCTTATCTACGATTTACAGCAACAGGCAGTAGTCCGTTCCTTCCAACAAAATTCCGAATCACTGCCTATCCCGTCGAACCGGATCAGAAAAGTGCACATCGACAGAAAAGGAAATATATGGCTGGGAAACGACACACACGGCGTCTATGTCATCAAACACGATCCGGCGGAAGTGGTGTGTTACAATACCCGGAACGGACTATCCAACAATAACGTCCGTTGCATCAACGAGTCTCCCTCGGGTGAAATATGGATAGGCACTTTCGACGGTCTGAACATCCTCAATCCGGTGACCAACCGGATACAAACCTATCGCTACGGCACACAGGGCACATTGAGTCATCATTCCATCTACAGCATTCTGTTCGACCGGATGCAAACCATCTGGATCGGAACGTATGCAGGAGGTATCAGCTACTATAACCCTTACGGACATCTCTTCGACTTTTACAGTCCCAGCTCGTCCCTAAACAAAACCCTGGGTATCTTAGGTCCTGCCATCGAACACGACGGGACTTTATACATCGGAGCCGAAGGAGGAGGATTGATTACTTTCGACCTCGAACAGCAGACTTTCCAGCAATACATACTCCCGCACAATCCCGGTGAGTCGATGCAAAGCGTCATTAAAACCGTCTATTACGACAAGAACCGGATTTTATGCGGAACGAGCATCGGGGAAATCTATGAATTCAACCTGCACAATCACCATTTCTCACTGATCTTTCAGAATAATGACCGGAATCCGATTTACCACATCAGTAAAAGCATTTCCGGAGAACTGATTGTAGGTTCTACAAGTCCGAAAGAGGGACTGATGTTTATTTCAGATATCCCATCGCTTCACGTGCAGACCGAATTTGCCGTAAAAGGCGAGGGCACTTTCCGTTTTGCCAGTGTCATCTGTGTATGCGAAATCAGTAACGATGTGTTTCTAATCGGCACTAAAGAGAAAGGCTTATTCTTTTATGACAAGATCAATCACTCCCTGCTTTCCTACAACCACACCAACGGACTAACTGCCAAACATATCAGCAGTATTCTAAAGGACCGTTCCGGCAGGATATGGATCAGCAGCATGGATGGCGGACTAAGTGAATTCAACATCACGACCGAGCAATTCACCACCTACAATGAGAAAAGCGGCTTGCAAAGCAATCAGGTTTGCAAAGTGGTGGAGGGAGCCGACAACAGTTTATGGATCAGCACGCTAAATGGCATTTCGAGATTAGACCTCCGTACCCGAAGCATCACCAATTACAACAAAGAAAGCGGAATACAGATACAGGAGTTTTCTCCCTGTGCAGGATTCCGCCTGTCCGACAACCGGATTTTCTTTGCCGGCAACAACGGTTTTACCCTGTTCAACCCCAATGATATTGTCACCAACCCCAACGTCCCTCCCATTATATTGGACAAACTATATATCAACAACAAACTGGTATGCCCCAACGACAAAGAAAATGTACTGCAGGAGAACATCTCCACCCAAAAGAAAATCGTACTCAATCATAATCAGACCAATATAACCATTGAATACTGTGCGCTGAACTATATCTTCAACAGCAAAAACGAATATTCCTACAAACTGGAAGGGTTCGACTCCGACTGGAACAAGGTCGGCAACCGACGCACTGCCTACTACACCAATATTCCGGCCGGAACTTACCACTTCATCGTGAAAGGCTCCAACAACGACGGAATCTGGAATGAACAGGGAGCCACACTGGAAATCGTTGTCCTGCCTCCCCTGTGGAAGACCTGGTGGGCTTACTTGATATACAGTGCCGTCGCCATTGCCCTGATCGCTTTCATCATCCGCTATTTTACGGAGAAGAAACGCCTGCAAAACAACATCAGGCTCAAACAGATGGAAGCGGAAGTGCACGAAGAGTTTTATCAGGAACGGAACCGTCTCTTCACCAACTTCTCGCATGAACTGCGTACTCCGTTGACCTTAATCATGGCTCCATTGGAGGAATTCGTAAGACGAACGGATTTGGTGGATGATGTTCATTACAAATCCCAGCTGATGCTGCGCAACGCGCAACGCCTGCTCCGTATCGTCAACAACCTGATGGACCTGCAAAAGAATGAAAGCGGAACCATGAAACTACAAGTTTCCGAGCATGACATCGTCAAGTTCACACACGAAGCGGTAAGCTCTTTCCAGGATCTGGCACTGTACCGGAACATCCATTTAAGGTTCAAACATGCCGTAGACGAGCAACCGGTGTGGTTCGACTGGAACCTGTTGGAGAAAGTTTATTTCAACTTCCTCTCCAATGCTTTCAAGAACGTACCGGACGGAGGTTCCATACGAGTGGAACTGAATGTGAAATCACTCTCCGAACTTGCTATCTTCGTGCCTGCCAGACTGAACAAGTATAAGGACCCGGAAATAAAATACCTCACCGTATCCATTCAGGACAACGGTGTCGGCATTGATCCCGACGAACTGGAGAAAATCTTCCGTCCTTTCTATCAGGTAGCACAAAACGAACATTCCAAATCGGGAACGGGCATCGGACTAAGTCTAAGCAAAGCCATTATAGAAATGCACCACGGAGTGGTATGGGCAGACAACGCTCCCGACTCCGGCGCAGTCTTCCAATTTGTCCTGCCTATCGACAAAAACGGTTTCGACCCGGAAACGATGGTAGAATCATCCTCCAACGAAACCGTATTATTTAATGTGGAACTTCCGGACACTGCTTTCGAAGCCGAGCATTCGGGCAAGAAGCAGGCCACGATTCTGATAGTAGAGGACAATCGCGACCTGAACAACTATATCTGTTCCTGTCTGGCGGATAAATACAACGTAATAGGAGTGACCAATGGTGAAGAAGCACTCGCCAAGGCCATCAACCTGCTGCCAAACCTGATTATCACCGACCTGATGATGCCGAAAATGAACGGTATCGAACTGATCCGGCAACTGAAGAAAGACATGAATACCAGCCATATCCCTATCATCATGGTCACTGCCAAGACGGGTACAAACGATATTAAAGAGGGATACGCCGCCGGAGCGGACGAGTACATCACCAAACCTTTCGACGCTTCGATATTGAAAGTCAGAGTGGACAACATCATCCAAAGTCGGGAAAGGCTGAAAGACCTGTACAGCAAAAACTTCTCGCTCGAATCCCTGGGAGTGGATATGACATCTGTGGACGAGAAATTTATGCAGAACTTGTATGCCACTTTGCAGCAGAACATTGCCAACTCCGACCTGAACCTGGATGCTTTCTGCAGAGAACTCGGTTTAAGTAAATCGAACCTCTACCGGAAAATAAAACAGATCACCGGATATTCGCCGAATGAATTTATCCGCAACTTCCGGTTGGAAACTGCTGCCAAGATGTTGAAAGAAACAGATATGACAATTACAGAAGTATATTGTGCGGTGGGTTATAACAGTCTGGCCTATTTCTCCAATTGCTTCAAGGCATTGTATGGCGTTTCACCAACCGAGTTCAAGAACAAAGCGGAGGGAAAATAACGCCTACTGTCATCCTTCAAAACGATTAAATGTTTGATTGTTGCACCGTAACAGATTATTATTTCATCATTGTATCTAAGGTTTTTCAGTGCAGAGATTAAGGATTTTCAGTGCAGGAATTAGTGAGCTTTTATGCAGTCGGGTAGTCGTCCCGTTGTAAGGGGATAATAGTCACCTTATAGAATGATAAATATCACCTTATAAGATGACATTAGTCACTTTATAATATGACTATCTGTCTTTAGAAGGATGAGAAACTCTAAAGATACAAAATTAAACAGTAAAAAGCAAGAGGGAGACTGGAAATATTGCCTCATCGGCGGAACGGATGGATTGCATTTCCGCACGTTAGTTTGTAATATTCCACCATACGTTTGTAAAATGACGTATTTTTCAGGGAGTGTCCGTTTTTACAAGCATTAGAATAGCCTGTGTAATCGACTCTCGTCGGAACGTCCTATTTTTGAGTCAGAAAAACATCGTCGGAGTTTTATCTCTGCGATCGAAGTAGTTATCAGAAATAGAACAGAAATCTTTTATTTAACAATTTA
Source organism: Bacteroides sp. M10 (assembly GCF_014334015.1). Taxonomy (GTDB): domain Bacteria; phylum Bacteroidota; class Bacteroidia; order Bacteroidales; family Bacteroidaceae; genus Bacteroides; species Bacteroides intestinigallinarum. Next base: position 1,431,812 of record NZ_CP060488.1, read on the forward strand.
TTAAACTAATATTTATGAAACAGAAAGTAGCTTTCATGCTATTGGTTATTTCGTTCTGGTGTGCATCTGCTATTCAAGCACAGACGGGAAGCCAAATTACAGGTAAAGTTGTCGATGCCTCCGGGGAACTCGCAGGAGTCAGTGTGGTGGTAAAAGGAACAACAAATGGAGTGACTACAAACATGGACGGCGAATTCAAATTGGGAAACGTAAAATCCGGCGACGTTCTGAAATTCTCTTTTGTAGGTTATAAAACCCAGGAAGTGAAAGTGGGCAATAAGAAAAGATTCGATATTGTAATGGAAGAAGATGCCCAGACATTGGAAGAGGTAACTGTAGTGGCTGTGGGTTACGGTGACGTCAGAAGGCGGGATCTGACCGGTTCTATCGGCAAAGCTAATATAAGCGATATGACGAAAACCCCGGTAAACAATATCGCGGAGAGTCTGGGTGGCCGTATTGCCGGTGTACAGGTGACTTCTACCGACGGAGCTTTGGGGGATAACTTCAATATCGTCATCCGCGGAGCGGGTTCGCTGACGCAAAGCACGGCTCCTCTCTATGTAATAGATGGATTCCCGCAGGAAAGTTCCAGCATGAGCGCCCTCAATCCGAATGACATCGCATCTATCGACATCTTGAAAGATGCGTCCGCCACAGCTATTTACGGTTCGCGCGGTGCCAATGGTGTCGTTATCATCACTACCAAACAGGGACAGGCTAGCAAGGCGAAAGTAACTTATAACGGAAGCGTCAGCATAAGCAAAGTCAACAAAACGATGGATATGATGAGCGGTTATGATTTCGCTTTGTTACAACAGGAAATCATGTCGGCAGACGACTTCTCCAATTATTATCTGAAAAATGGCGTCACCCTGGAAGATTACAAAACTTTTAGAGATTATGACTGGCAGGATGAAATCTACCGTACAGCCGTCAGCCACAATCACTATGTGGGATTGAACGGCGGTAGCGACAAGATGAAATATTCGGCTTCGCTCTCTTACAGCAATCAGCAGGGTATTGTTATCAATACGGATTTGAGCCGTTATCAGGGACGTTTCAATTTCAGCCAGCAAATCAATAAGAAGATAAAGGTAAATGCGAATGCGAATTTCGCCAGTAACGTGCAGAACGGAGTCAGTCCGTCGGCACAGGCTTCGTCGATGTCTCATTCCTTATTATACAGTGTTTGGGGATACCGTCCGGTTTCTCCGTCGGGTTCCGACCTGTTGGCGGCCATGTATGATGAAGATGTGTCGATGAGCGATGACTATCGTTTCAATCCGGTACTTTCCGCACGGAATGAATACCGTCGCAACACGACTAATCACCTGCAAGCTAACTTAGGAGTGGAATGGGAAATTATCAAGAACCTGAAATTCAAGACTACCGCCGGATATACGGGACGGGACATCAAAAGAGAAGAGTTCAACGGCAGTCAGACCCGTACAGGTAACTCGCATCCTAAGAATACACAAAGCAAGGGTATCAATGCCAAGCTGACTCAACAGGAAACCAGAAATTACCTGAATGAGAATACGTTGACTTATCAGTTCAACAAGAACAAACACAGTTTCAACGCCCTGGCCGGTCTGACTTTCCAGAAATATTCCGACTATACGACCAGCATCACGCAGGATTACATCACGAACGAATCTTTCGGCATGGCTGGTATCGGTAAGAGTGAAGCTACTCCGACAACTACCGCATCGCTGGGCGACAATGCTATGATGTCTTACTTCACCCGTTTCAATTACAATTATAAATCAAAATATTACGCAAACTTTACCATACGTGCCGACGGCTCTTCCAAGTTTGCCAAGGATAATCGCTGGGGATACTTCCCGTCCGGTTCGCTGGCATGGACTTTTTCACGTGAGAGTTTTGTAAGCGGGAATCTTCCCTGGCTGTCAAACGGTAAATTACGCGCAAGCTGGGGTCTGACGGGTAACAACCGCATCGGAAATTATGATTATATGGCGCAGCTGATTACACACAGCGACTACTATAAATATCCGTGGGACAGCTCTTTCACTACCGGTTATGTACTGAATTCCATGGCCAACCCCAGCCTGAAATGGGAGACGACCGAACAGTTCGACCTCGGTATCGATCTGGGCTTCCTCAAAGGCCGCATCAACCTGACACTGGACTACTATATCAAAACGACCAAAGACCTGTTATTGAACGCGGAAGTTCCGGCAAGTTCGGGTTATGCCACAGCAACACTGAATATCGGTAAGCTGCGTAACAAAGGTTTTGAAATCACCCTGGAAAGCACCAATATCACAACGAAAAACTTCACATGGAGCTCTAACTTCAACATTGCATTCAACAATAATGAAATTATCGCCCTCAACTCCGGACAGAAAGAAATGCTTAGCTACGTCAGATGGGACAATGCCTACAACAATATGCCTGCTTATATCAGCCGCGTAGGTGAATCTGCCGGAAAACTGTATGGCTACATCTACGAGGGTACTTACAAGTACGACGATTTCAACCAGACCACTAATTCGGACGGCTCCATATCATACAAACTGAAAGACGGAATCCCCAGAATCTCCGACAGTGTGCAACCGGGTGACCCCAGATACAAGAAACTGTCCAACGACGGAACCAACAAAATCACCGACGACGACCGTACCATTATCGGCAACGGACAACCGAAACACACGGGAGGATTCACCAACAACTTTGTCTATAAGAACTGGGACTTGAACATCTTCCTGCAATGGAGCTATGGAAACGATATTCTGAATGCAAACAGAATGGTTTTCGAAAACCCGAGCAACCGGACCAATACGAATATGTTCGCCTCTTACAACAACCGCTGGAGCGCAGCCAATCCTACCAGTGACATGCCGAGAGCGAAAGCTCTGGACGCCAAACATTACAGTTCTCTGTACGTGGAAGACGGCTCTTTCCTGAAGTTAAAGACCATCTCTTTAGGATACAACTTAGGAAGAAAAACGCTCTACAAACTGGGTATTCAGGCAGCCAGAGTGTACTTCTCCGCTGAAAATATAGCCACCCTCTCGGGATATTCCGGTTCAGACCCGGAAGTTTCCGTCCGCAACAGCGTATTGACTCCCGGATTCGACTGGTCTTCCTGCCCGCGTTCATTCAATGCATCATTTGGCGTAAACATAACATTTTAAAGAGTATTCAACATGAAAAAGATATATCGCAATTTAAAGACCGCTGTACTGGCATTAGGATGTATGTCCTTACTACTGTCATCCTGTTCAGACTTCCTGGATAGAAACCCGCATGATTTCGTCTCTCCCGAAATCTTCTACAAAAATGAAAGTGACTGTATGATGGCACTGGCCGGAGTTTATTGGACACTGGCTACCGACCATGTATACGGTGAGAGGTACTCGAATATCCTATCCAATACCGACGACTTGAGTTACTATGCCCGCCTGAACCAAAGCGGTCAGGTTTATACCAACTCACACAATTCAAGTAATAATGATATTTACCAGACGTGGACGCAGCTCTATTCTGGTATCAACAACGCCAACGTATTATTGGACAATATCGATGCAGCCAACATTCCGGATGCAGCCGTGAAGAACCGCATTAAGGGGGAAGCCAAATTCCTGCGTGCCTACTACCACTTTCTGCTTGTACAGAGCTGGTATGAAGTACCCATCCGCACGGAAACCGTGACCGACATCAATAACAGTTCCCTTGCGGCAACTCCGCATGCAGAAGCCATTGACTGGATTATCAAGGAGATGGAAGACTGCATCGACCTGGTGGATGACTCCAAATACGATCTGTCTCCATCACACGTCAAAAAGACAACTGTTCAAGGCATATTGGCACGCGTCTGCTTATGGCGTGCCGGATCGCCCTCCAATGGCGGCAAGGAGTTTTATGAAAAAGCGGCCAAGTATGCCAAGGCTGTATATGACTCGCATAAGCACAAGCTATATCAGGGAGATATTTATGCGATCTGGAAAAACATCGCTTCCGACAAGTATGATACGGAATACAATGAAAGTATGTGGGAAGTGGAATTCATCGGTACCCGCGTGGACGGCAAGTTTACCTACTCACGCATAGGAAACACTATCGGAAACTGGCAGGAAAACACTTCTGCTACCGGTAAGGGATATGCCTACGGGTTCTATTGCGGTTCATTGATCTTATGGGATTTGTTCGAGAAAAACCCCGGTGACTTACGTCGTGACTTATCAATGGCTACTTACAAACTCAACACCAGCGACGCTGCGGTATACTGGAAAGATACGGAAATCGTGACACGCCGTTGCGGCAAATACCGCAGGGAATGGACCACTACTTCTCCTAAAGAGAAGAACAACGACCAGATCAACTATCCGGTGCTGCGTTATGCCGATGTGCTGCTCATGCTGGCCGAAGCCGAGAACGAAGCCGGTAAAGCTCCTACTGACCTGGCCTACGATGCAATCAATGAGGTGCGCGAACGTGCCGGAATTGATAAAGTGGAGAACCTGTCATACGCGGAATTCCAACAGGAAGTGCGCGACGAAAGAGCCCGTGAACTCTGTTTCGAGAGCCTGCGCAAGTACGACCTTATCCGCTGGGGAATTTATTATGATGCCGCTCATAACAAACTGACTGAAGCCACGAACGACAAACGGTGGACTACCAGCGGGTATTATAAAGCAGCTAAAGAATATGCAGCCAATACGGAAGAAAGGCATCAGTTCCTGCCTATTCCGATGAAAGAATTGGGAGTGAACTTACTTCTGAAACAAAACTCTTATTGGAGTAACACAGCAGAATAGTCTTATCTCCCGTTTTGAGAAACATTATACCCCCAACAGAAAAACCATGAAACAGCTATTAATTACAGTCCTTTTGTCAGGAAGTTGCGGATTTCTTGCTGCACAGAAAACAGTTAAAACACCTGCCATATATAAACCTATCCGTACCGAGATGTATAAAAAGGGATGGATAGACTTTAACAAGAACGGGGTGAAGGACATCTATGAAGATCCTTCAGCACCTGTCGATGCACGCATCGAGGATCTGCTCAAGCAGATGACGCTGGAAGAAAAGACCTGTCAGATGGTCACTCTGTATGGGTATAAGAGGGTATTAAAGGATGATCTGCCCACTCCTGAATGGAAGAACCAGTTGTGGAAAGATGGTATCGGAGCCATTGACGAGCACCTGAACGGATTTCAACAATGGGGACTTCCTCCATCGGACAATGAATATGTCTGGCCTGCTTCCCGTCATGCGTGGGCGTTGAATGAGGTGCAGCGGTTCTTTATAGAAGAAACCCGGTTGGGTATTCCTACCGATTTCACCAACGAAGGGATTCGTGGGGTAGAAAGTTACAAAGCAACGAACTTTCCTACTCAACTCGGATTAGGACATACCTGGAATCGGGAACTCATCCGCCAGGTCGGTGTTATCACCGGACGGGAAGCCCGTATGCTGGGGTATACCAATGTTTACGCACCCATACTCGATGTGGGGCGCGACCAGCGGTGGGGACGTTATGAAGAAGTGTACGGGGAGTCTCCTTATCTGGTAGCCGAACTAGGCATTGAAATGGTGCGGGGGATGCAGCAGGATTATCAGGTGGCTGCCACGGGAAAGCATTTCATCGCTTACAGTAATAACAAAGGCGGACGTGAAGGCATGTCCCGCGTTGATCCGCAGATGTCTCCGCGCGAGGTTGAGATGGTTCATGTTTATCCTTTCAAGCGGGTGATCCGTGAAGCGGGATTGCTGGGAGTGATGAGTTCTTACAATGATTATGACGGGTTTCCTATCCAAAGCAGCTATTACTGGCTGACTACCCGCCTGCGCGGAGAGATGGGATTTCGTGGATATGTTGTTTCCGACAGTGATGCTGTGGAGTATCTTTATACCAAACATAATACTGCCAAGGATATGAAAGAGGCGGTAAGGCAAAGCGTAGAAGCCGGATTAAATGTCCGTTGCACGTTCCGCTCTCCCGATTCTTATGTATTGCCGTTGAGGGAATTAGTAAAAGAGGGGGGATTGAGTGAGGAGGTCATCAATGACCGGGTACGGGATATTCTGCGTGTCAAGTTTCTAGTCGGACTGTTCGATCATCCGTATCAGACAGATTTGAAAGGGGCGGATGAAGAAGTGGAAAAAGCAGAAAACGAGGAAGTCGCCCTACAGGCTTCCCGGGAATCGATCGTACTGCTGAAAAACGATCAAGACGTGTTGCCGCTGGATATTTCAGGTATCAAGAAGATAGCGGTTTGCGGACCGAATGCGGATGAATGTTCTTATGCATTGGGACATTATGGGCCGTTGGCGGTAGAGGTGACTTCCGTACTGAAAGGTATTCAAGAGAAGACGGACGGGAAAGTGGAAGTGCTTTATAGCAAAGGATGCGAACTGGTAGATGCGAACTGGCCGGAATCGGAATTGATTGATTTTCCGCTGACGGAAGAAGAGCAAAAGGAAATAGACAGAGCTGTCAGTCAGGCAAAAGAGGCGGATGTAGCAGTAGTTGTATTGGGAGGCGGACAGCGTACGTGCGGAGAGAACAAATCCCGCAGTAGTCTCGATCTGCCGGGGAGGCAACTCGACCTGTTGAAAGCAGTAGTGGCTACGGGCAAACCTGTCGTACTGGTGCTTATCAACGGAAGACCTTTGTCTATTAACTGGGCTGACAAGTTTGTTCCCGCCATTCTCGAAGCGTGGTATCCGGGAGCGAAAGGTGGAAAAGCGGTAGCCGATGTGCTTTTCGGAGATTATAATCCGGGCGGTAAACTAACTGTCACTTTCCCGAAAACGGTCGGACAAATTCCTTTCAATTTCCCGTGCAAACCATCTTCTCAAATTGATGGGGGGAAGAATCCGGGAATGGATGGCAATATGTCACGTGCCAACGGTGCATTGTATGCTTTCGGATATGGCTTGAGTTATACCTCTTTCGAATATTCCGACCTGAAAATAACTCCGGCAGTTATCACTCCTAATCAAAAGACGTATGTCACCTGCAAAGTGACGAATACAGGCAAACGGGCAGGAGATGAAGTAGTACAACTCTATGTGCGCGATGTGTTGAGCAGCGTCACTACGTACGAGAAGAACCTGGCCGGGTTTGAACGAATCCATCTGAAGCCAGGTGAAACAAAGGAAGTTTCTTTTCCCATTGACCGGAAGGCATTGGAGTTGCTGAACGCGGATATGCATTGGGTAGTAGAGCCCGGTGATTTCACACTGATGGTAGGGGCTTCTTCTACGGATATTCGTCTGAACGGCACGTTAACAGTGGCTGACCGCATAAACGACTCTACTCCGCAAAGCAAGGAAAACGAATCTCCAATAAGTGCAAGTACGAATCAGGAAATGGTGAATAACGTGGTGGATAACGACCTTACCACTTTTTGGGAGGGAAACAAAGGGGATTACATCACCTTTGCCTTACAGAACGAAGCGAAAGTGGATGGCATTTCCATTGCCTTTCATCGGGACAACGGACTGGAAACCGATTTTGAAATACAGCTTTCCAGTGGTGGCGGACAGTTCCTGACGGTGTACTCCGGCACAGTGAAAGAGTATCATAAGCTGTTGAACTTTCCTTTCAAAGGAACTACTGCCAGCGACCTGCGTATCGTGTTAGGCAGTGACAGAGTGGGCATTACAGAAATCAAATTACCTCAAATTAGAAAATAAGATATATGAAAACCAGACTATTCCTCTTATTTATTATGTGTCTGTTTATTCTGCCGTCGGCATCAGCACAACAGAAAGAATATTCGTTGTGGTACAGTCAGCCTGCACCTAATGAAGGAGCTGAAAACATTGTAAAGAGTCGCGGATTCCCTTATGACAAATATTGGGAGAGATGGTCTTTACCCATAGGGAACGGATATATGGGGGCTTGCATATTCGGACGCACGGATACGGAGCGTATTCAGTTGACAGAAAAAACATTCGGCGTCAAAGGACCGTACAAGAAAGGGGGCATCGGCAACTTTGCGGAAATATATATAGAGGGTATTCACCATGACCAGCCATTGAACTACAGACGTTCACTGCGCCTCAATGACGCTATCTCCAGGGTAAACTACCAATACGAGGGTGTGAACTATACAAGGGAATATTTCGCCAACTACCCAAGCAATGTAATCGTCGTAAAGCTCAAAGCGGACCAACCCGGAAAAATTTCGTTCACTCTTCGTCCCGTGCTTCCTTACCTGCACGAATATAACGACGAAGGAACCGGACGTACAGGCAAGGTATCAGCGCAGAATGACTTGATTACCCTGACCGGAGATATACAGTTTTTCCGGCTTCCGTATGAAGCGCAGATTAAAGTAATTCCCAGTGGGGGACAGCTAAAAGCGATGAACGACGAATCGGGAAACAACGGAACCATCCGCATACAACAGGCTGACAGCGTAGTGTTACTGATTAATGCACAAACTGCTTATCAACTGAAAAGTTCGGTATTCACGGCATCTCCGGAAAACAAGTTTACCGGAAACGAGCATCCGCACCGTGCTGTCAGCCAATGCATACAGAAAGCGGCCGACAAAGGATATGAGGCATTGTGCAAAGAGCATATAGCCGATTATCAGTCTCTCTTCAGCCGGGTGGACTTGCGTCTTTGTAATGAGACTCCCGGTATACCGACTGACAGCCTGTTGCACGACTATCAGAGAGGAAAAGAAAGTTTATATATGGATGAATTATTGTTCCAGTACGGACGTTATTTATTAATCGCTTCGTCGAGAAAGGGTTCGTTACCACCCCACCTCCAGGGAGCATGGAGCCAGTATGAATATGCGCCCTGGTCCGGAGGCTACTGGCATAACATCAATATACAAATGAATTACTGGGCTGCCTTTAACACGAATCTGGCGGAAGTATTTATTCCTTATGTGGAATACAATGAGGCTTTCCGTCAATCGGCCAACGAGAAAGCGACAGGTTATATCAAAAAGAATAACCCTGACGCCTTATCGGCCATCCCCGAAGAAAACGGATGGACCATCGGAACGGGGGCAAACGCTTTCTCAATAGATAGCCCCGGCGGACATTCGGGACCTGGAACGGGAGGATTCACCACCAAATTATTCTGGGATTATTATGATTTCACCAGGGATGAAGATATACTGAAGAAACACTCTTATCCCGCCATGCTGGGTATGGCCAAATTTCTTTCGAAAACTCTGAAACCGACAGAGGAAGGATATTTGCTGGCTGATCCGTCTTCTTCGCCTGAACAATATCATAACGGTACGACTTACCAGACGAAAGGTTGTGCATTCGATCAGGGAATGATTTGGGAGAGTTTTCATGATGTATTGAAAGCAGCGGATATCTTAAAAGAGGAGTCGCCTTTCCTCCGGACGATAAAAGAGCAGATTGGCAAACTGGATGCCATCCAAATTGGAGAATCGGGGCAGATAAAAGAATATCGTGAAGAAAAAAAGTATAGTGACATCGGAGATCCGCGCCATCGCCATATTTCGCATTTATGCGCACTCTATCCGGGTACGCTGATTAATGCGGAGACTCCTGAATGGTTGAAGGCGGCTACCGTAACTTTAAACAACCGGGGAGATAAATCGACAGGATGGGGTGTCGCCCATCGTTTAAACTTATGGGCACGGGTAAAAGACGGAGATATGGCGTACCAACGATACCAGCTGTTATTGAAGAAGTATATCCTTGAAAACCTGTGGAATATGCACCCGCCTTTCCAGATTGACGGAAACCTGGGTGGGACTGCCGGAGTAGCAGAAATGTTGATTCAAAGTCATGAAGGATATATCAACCCCCTCCCCGCCCTGCCGGCTGCATGGAGAGACGGAAGTTATGAAGGTTTGGTAGCCCGGGGAAACTTTGTAGTTTCCGTTTTCTGGAAACAGGGGCTCATGACTCAAATGAATGTCTTATCCAGAGCGGGTGGCGAATGCGTCATTCAATACAAGGATATTGCCAATTTTACAATCAAAGACGCCAAAGGAAAGAAAGTGAAAACTATCCGGGAAAGTAAAAACCGGATCAGATTTACCACCCAAAAAGGAAATACCTATTACTTAAACCATTAATAAAAGATATGAGACTGAAAAAACAAATAGCTATTCTGGCACTGGGAGCAGGTTTCGCCGCCTGCACTCCCCAACCGGCAACCAACCTCATTGAAGATAACATGGAGTTTGCACAGCAACAGCTCCGGTTTGCTTTTGATGAGATAGATTATGCCATCGTCAATGAGTCACCCGAAAGCCGCGCGAAACGGGAAAAGAACGGTTGGGGAGAACTGACCAACCCCCGCAATTCGGAACCGGACGGGACACTGAACCTGGTGCCGTCCAAAGACTGGACAAGCGGATTCTTTCCGGGAGAACTTTGGTTCCTTTACGAATATACCCAAAACAATTTCTGGAAAAAGAAAGCCCAGCAACATACTGATATATTAGAGAAGGAAAAGATGAACGGAAGTACTCACGACATGGGTTTTAAAGTCTATTGCAGCTTTGGCAACGGATACCGTCTGACGCAAGATGAACACTATAAGGAGGTCTTGCTGCAATCAGCACGCACGCTCGCTACACGCTTCAAACCGGCGGCAGGGATTATCCGGTCGTGGGATCATAGTACGGCCAAATGGGCATGTCCGGTGATTATTGATAATATGATGAACCTTGAACTGCTGTTCTGGGCTACTAAGGAGAGCAAAGACTCTACGTTTTACCGGATAGCGGTCGATCATGCAAGAACTACGATGAAGCATCATTTCCGGCCTGATTTCAGCAGTTATCATGTGATAGATTATGATAGAATTACAGGGCAGGTATTAAAAAAGAATACTCATCAAGGCTTTGCCGATGAATCTGCCTGGTCACGCGGACAGGCATGGGCGCTCTACGGATATACGATGTGTTATCGCGAAACCCGGTTACCGGAGTTTTTGGAGCAGGCTCAAAACATAGAGAAGTATCTCTTTACTCATCCCAATATGCCGGAGGATCTTATTCCTTACTGGGATTTCGATGCGCCTGGCATACCCGACGAGCCACGTGATGTTTCAGCGGCTACGGTCATCGCTTCGGCACTTTATGAACTTAGCTTGTATGATCCTGAAAAGGGTGAACGCTACAGGAGCAATGCGGATAAGATCATAGAGAACCTGACGAAACATTATCGCGCTACGCTAAAGAAAGACAACGGTTTCCTGTTATTGCACAGCACGGGGACCAAACCGACTAATACGGAAGTGGACGTACCTATTGTCTATGCCGACTATTATTTCATAGAAGCGTTGATGCGTAAAAACAAATTAGAAAAAACGGGTAAACTGTTTTAATCTTAAATCATATCGGTAAGAAAAACGGAGGATTTAATTGTTTAAACTAACGGATAAAAACATGAAGAAATCTGCTAAATTATGGATGGTCATTCTCTTCCTATTCACCGGAGCAGGAAGGGTAACTGCGCAAATTCCATCTACCAGAATATACGACGGAAAGAAACTGGCTAAGGTAAAAGCCCGTATGGAGTCGAAAGAATATGCGTCTGCCATCACTAAATTGATGAATGAGGCGGACAAAGCCCTGAAAAGTAAACCTGTCTCCGTGATGGATAAAACGATGGTTGCGGGTAGCGGGGACAAACACGACTACGTTAGTATGGGACCTTACTGGTGGCCCGATCCGACGAAGCCCGACGGTCTGCCTTATATCCGCAAAGACGGAGTACGCAACCCTAATGCAACCAGTGACTGTACGAACATCGGAAAGACAATTAATGATATATCGACTTTAGGAATCGCCTACTATTTCTCCAGCAATGAGAAATATGCAGCCAAAGCTGCTGAACTCACCCGTATCTGGTTTCTGAACCCTGAAACTCGCATGAATCCCAACATGAATTATGCACAAATGATTCCGGGACATAATGAGAACAAGGGCAGAGGATTCGGCATGATTGATGTTTATGCGTTTATCAATTTACTGGATGCAGTGGAGATGATGAATACTTCCACCGACTTTACAACAGCAGACCGTTCCGGTCTGAAAGATTGGTTTACCGATTATCTGGAATGGATTCGCACCAGTCCTGTAGCCGACGAGGCAAGGACATCTGAAAATAATCATGGAGTATCTTTCGACGTGCAACAAACGGTATATGCGCTCTTCACCGGAGATTCCGTCCTGGCACGGAAGACAATCAGTGAGTTTGCAAAGTTACGATTGTTCCCACAAATCGAACCCGACGGTAGACAGCTTAGAGAACTGGAGCGCACCAACGGACTTAGTTACACAAACTACAATCTGGCTCTTATAATGGATATGTGTGCAATCGGCCATACATTAGGTATAGATGTCTACAACAGCACTTCCAAAGACGGGCGCTGCATCGCGAAAGCATTGAAGTATATGGCTTCTTTTATCGGAAAGCCACAAAGTGAGTTTCCATACCAGCAAAGCAGGGATTGGGAAAAAGAGTTGCAAACAAGTTGTTGGATATTGCACCGTGCTTCTTTCTATGACAATAAATCGGGTTGGGAGGAGATCTGCCAAAAATATTTGAAGCCATCCAGTACGGACAGAAGGCGATTGTTATATAGTTTAGAATAATTCAATAGGTATATTATAAATATTACACGACATTGGAATAGATTAAGATGTTTCTGAATAAGATATTACCAGATTCTGACAAGATTGGGTAATGTCTTATTTTTATAATGAGGAAAATTGTTACCTTTGTTATATCTTATATTTACAATAAGATCAAATCTAATTTTTCCTCTTATGAAAATAATTAAAGCTGCCCGCATCGTTACCCTCATTACCGGACTAGTAGTAGCCGGAGTGTTCTTTTCATCCCCTGTTTCTGCCCAGGACATTTCGGGAACCTGGCATGGAAAACTTTCCATTCCCACCGGTTCACTGACTATTGTATTCCATATCAGTCAAACAGGACAGGGAACTTATGTGACGACATTGGACAGCCCCGACCAGGGAGCTAACGGCATAAAGACGCAGACTACTTCTTTCAATGATTCTACATTGACAATCCAGATACCCATTATCCATGCCTCTTACAAAGGAAAATTGGATAGTAATCAAACAATCAGTGGGACGTTTACACAGGGAATGCCTATTCCGTTGAATTTGGAAAAGGGAGAAGCCAGCCGCCCCAAGCGCCCGCAGGAGCCTCAACCGCCTTTCCCCTACAAAAGCGAAGAGGTCATTGTGAGGAATGAGCAGGATGGCATCAACCTTGCCGGAACATTGACTCTTCCCCAAAAGGGAACTAAGTTTCCGGCAGTGGTTATGGTGACAGGGAGCGGTGCACAGAACCGGGATGAAGAAATCATGGGACACAAGCCTTTCCTCGTCATCGCCGATTATCTGACCCAGAACGGGATTGCCGTACTTAGATGTGATGATAGGGGAACTGCCGCTTCACAAGGTAATCATGCAACAGCTACCAATGAGGATTTTGCCACAGATACGGAGGCTGCTATCAATTATCTGCGCAGCAGAAAAGAAATTAATGCGAAGAAAATCGGTATCATCGGACATAGTGCAGGTGGAATCATTGCATTCATCGTTGCAAAAAAAGATCCGTCGATCGCATTTGTCATTTCATTGGCAGGAGCCGGTGTGAGAGGTGACAGCCTGATGTTGAAGCAGGTAGAGTTAATCTCTAAGTCTCAAGGAATGCCGGATGCCGTCTGGCAGGGGATGAAACTGTCTATACGAAACAGATACGCCATACTGCAACAAACGGATAAAACTCCCGAAGAGTTACAGAAAGAATTGTATGCAGACGTTACCCAAACAATGTCTCCCGAACAATTGAAAGATTTAAATACCGTCCAGCAGATATCTGCGCAAATCAGTTCGATGACTTCTCCGTGGTACCTGCATTTTATGCGATATGACCCGGCCGAAGACTTGAAGGAACTAAAATGTCCGGTTCTGGCACTGAACGGAGAAAAAGACATTCAAGTGGATGCCGCCATGAACCTGACCGCCATCCAAGAAAAAATCACTGGAAATGGAAATAAAAATGTAACTATCAAAGCCTATCCCAACTTAAACCATCTGTTTCAGACTTGCGAAAAAGGAACACTGGCGGAATACGGGCAACTGGAAGAAACCATCAGCCCGGAAGTTTTAAAGGATATCATGGAATGGATAAAGAAACAATAAGCCCATTTACGATATACCTTTCAGACGACATTTCTTAATATCACATCGTCATTCTTTCCAATTCTTGCAAATATTTGAAGAATTTGCAAGAATTGGAAAGAAAAACGTTATATTTGTAGGTCCCAATATAATATAAACAAGTGATAGTATGATTGAACTTCCACCTCAAATAAGTCAGAAAGAATATTTAAGTGTTCTTCTGACTGAACCGCTTGAAAAACTCAAAGCAATCATAGAAAAAAACAATGATAAGTATAGTTACTGGTCTGATGTAAAATATCAAAGGACTCCTGATGGAATATCCAATAAAGAATTGTGGTGCTACATAAAAGCATCACGAAAAGCAAAACGAATGATCGTATGGAAAAAGTATGGTATATCTATCAGTATAACCAATGCCATGCAACGAATGTGTCACGAGTTTGATATGAACTTCGGTGGTTCCTGGGGAAGTAATTCAATCATCCCAGCAGAAAACAAAGAACAATATCTAATTAGTTCATTAATGGAAGAAGCCATATCTTCCAGCCAAATGGAAGGAGCCGCAACCACCAGAAAAGTAGCAAAGGAGATGTTGAGAAAAAGCCTTTCTCCACAAGACAAGTCTCAACAGATGATATTCAACAATTATCAGACCATACGCTTTATAACTCAACATATAAATACCCCGTTATCGTCTGGGCTATTACAACAAATTCATGTCTTAATGACCGAAAAGACATTAGAAAACCCAGCTGATGCCGGGAGATACAGAACGAATGACGAAGTAGTGGTGGAAGATGCCATATCACATGAAGTAGTACATACCCCTCCTCCATATGAAGACATTCTTCCGTTTATTGAAGATTTATGTACATTCTTCAATGAAAACAATCCCAAAGTATTTATTCATCCGATCATTAGAGGCATTATCATTCATTTTATGATTGCCTATATGCATCCTTTTGTGGATGGAAACGGACGTACAGCAAGAGCCCTATTTTATTGGTATATGCTAAAAAGTGGCTACTGGTTGACTGAATACTTATCTATTTCAAGGGTTATTGCCAAATCAAAAAAGTCCTATGAAAATGCTTACTTATACACGGAAGCAGATGAGAAAGACATGGGATATTTCATAGCTTATAACCTTCGGGTGCTGGAGCTTGCCTTTAAAGAACTACAAACTTATATTAAACGTAAATTAGACCAGAAACATCAGGCATCTGTATTCTATAAATTAGATAATATCAACGAACGCCAGGCAGATATTCTTAGGCTTATTAATGATAACCCTAAAATATTATTCACTGTAAAAGAACTGCAGAACAGGTTCTCTGTCACTCATACTACTGCTAAAAATGATATTGACGGTCTTGTAGAAAGAAAACTGATAGATGAAATATCACTCAATAAAGTAAAGAAAGGGTATGTAAAAGGAGAAATGTTTGATGAAATTGTTAAATCGATTACTTAGCCTTTCCAATTCTTGCAAATATTTGAAGAATTTGCAAGAATTGGAAAAAGTAGATAATTAGGCATAGTTCATATATCCTATGATACCTCAAAATGTATTACCTTACGTTTACACTGATATTGTACAAATTGATTTAAATCAAAATCGTCCGGCCTGAACTCACCTTGAAAGATTTTGTTTTACCTTTGCAGCCGAAATAAAAAAGCGGCAGATCAAAAGGTAAAAAGCAACAGGTATTAGGTAAGTTTGGTATGAAGAAGAGTCTTATTGCATTGGCGTTCGGTACACTCGGATTGGGTATTGCCGAATTTGTGATGATGGGAATTTTGCCCGATGTGGCAAAAGATTTAGGTATTAGTATTCCTACCGCAGGGCATTTCATATCTGCTTATGCATTAGGCGTCTGCGTTGGTGCCCCTGTACTGACATTGGCCCGCAAATATCCATTAAAACATATTCTGTTGGTATTAGTTACCTTGATTATGATAGGTAACATCTGTGCGGCTATGGCTCCCAATTACTGGGTGTTACTCGCTGCCCGTTTCATCTCCGGTTTACCTCATGGCGCATACTTCGGAGTAGGATCTATTGTTGCCGAGAAACTGGCCGATAAAGGCAAAGGCTCGGAAGCCGTCTCCATCATGATTGCCGGAATGACCATTGCCAACCTATTCGGTGTACCTCTGGGAACTTCTTTAAGTACCATGCTTTCTTGGCGTGCCACTTTCCTACTGGTCGGTATCTGGGGAATTGTTATCATGTACTATATCTGGCGATGGGTTCCCCATGTAGAAGGTTTGCAGGACACCGGCTTTAAAGGGCAGTTCCGTTTTCTTAAAACTCCGGCTCCATGGTTGATTCTTGGTGCCACAGCCTTAGGAAACGGCGGTGTATTCTGTTGGTATAGCTACATCAATCCGCTGCTTACCAATGTGTCCGGCTTCTCTGTAGAAAGCATTACGCCTTTAATGATTCTTGCCGGTTTCGGTATGGTGATGGGAAACCTGATTAGCGGACGTCTCTCCGACCGTTACACTCCCGGAAAGGTGGGAACTGCCGCACAAGCACTTATCTGCGTGATGTTATTGCTTATCTTCTTTCTCTCTCCATACAAATGGGCAGCCGCCCTGTTAATGTGCCTTTGTACGGCAGGACTGTTTGCTGTATCCAGTCCGGAACAGATATTGATTATCCGTGTAGCAAAAGGAGGAGAAATGTTGGGAGCAGCCTGCGTACAGGTTGCGTTCAATCTCGGAAACGCCATCGGTGCCTATGTAGGCGGACTGGCTGTCAGTGGCGGATACCGTTATCCTGCCCTGACAGGTGTACCGTTTGCCTTGATCGGATTCACTTTGTTCTTGATTTTTTATAAGAAATACCAAGCAAAATACTAAAACTCTCTCAAAATACCTATCTTTGCAGTCAGATTATCTTTTAATTAAATAAAAACGAAATAGATAAATGGCATTGCAATGTGGTATTGTCGGACTACCGAACGTGGGTAAGTCGACTCTTTTCAACTGTTTGTCGAACGCAAAGGCACAAGCGGCAAACTTCCCTTTCTGTACAATTGAACCGAATGTAGGTGTAATTACCGTTCCTGACGAACGTCTGAACGCACTGGCAGAACTGGTACATCCCCAACGAATTGTTCCTACAACTGTAGAAATCGTAGATATCGCCGGACTGGTGAAAGGCGCAAGCAAAGGCGAAGGACTGGGAAACAAGTTCCTTGCCAATATCCGTGAAACAGATGCAATCATCCATGTGCTCCGTTGCTTCGACGACGACAACGTGACACACGTAGACGGAAGTGTAAACCCTGTCCGTGACAAAGAGATCATCGACTACGAACTCCAACTGAAAGATCTGGAAACAATCGAAAGCCGTATTCAAAAAGTACAGAAACAGGCACAAACAGGTGGAGATAAGGCTGCTAAACAAGCTTATGATGTACTCGTCCAATATAAAGATGCACTAGAACAAGGTAAATCTGCACGTACAGTGACTTTCGAAACGAAAGACGAACAAAAGATTGCTCACGAACTGTTCCTGCTAACCAGCAAACCGGTGATGTACGTTTGCAACGTTGATGAAGCAAGTGCAGTAAACGGCAATAAATACGTAGATATGGTACGCGAAGCCGTGAAAGACGAGAATGCTGAAATTCTGGTGGTTGCAGCCAAAACAGAAGCGGACATTGCCGAACTGGAAACGTACGAAGACCGCCAGATGTTCCTTGCCGAAGTAGGCTTGGAAGAATCGGGCGTAGCACGTCTTATCAAATCAGCTTATAAGCTATTGAATCTTGAAACCTATTTCACAGCCGGTGTGCAGGAAGTACGCGCCTGGACTTACGAAAAGGGATGGAAAGCTCCTCAATGTGCTGGTGTTATCCATACTGACTTTGAAAAAGGCTTTATCCGTGCCGAAGTTATCAAATACGAGGACTATATTCAATACGGATCGGAAGCAGCTGTGAAAGAAGCCGGAAAGCTGGGTGTGGAAGGAAAAGAATATGTAGTGCAGGACGGAGACATCATGCATTTCCGTTTCAATGTGTGATTATCAATAATCACCAACGACTCATTAATTATTAATTCGCTAATAACATGAAGTATCTCATCGCAGGAACTGGAGGTGTAGGCGGCAGTATCGCAGGATTTTTGTCGCTGGCAGGCAAAGATGTAACCTGTATTGCCCGTGGTGCTCATTTGCAAGCAATACAAACGGATGGTTTAAAACTGAAGTCGGATTTAAAAGGCGAACATACGCTCCGGATTCCGGCAACTACCGCTGAAGAATTCAATGGAAAAGCGGATGTGATATTTGTATGCGTGAAAGGTTACTCGGTCGATTCTATTGTAGAACTCATTCAAAGAGCCGCTCACAAAGACACGGTTGTCATCCCCATACTGAATGTGTATGGAACAGGACCGCGGATACAGAAACTTGTCCCGGGAGTCACCGTTCTGGATGGTTGCATCTATATTGTGGGGTTTATATCCGGCACAGGAGAAATCACCCAGATGGGGAAAATCTTCCGGTTGGTGTACGGCGCTCATCGCGGCACTATCGTCAAACCCGGATTACTGGAAGCCATCCAACAGGATTTGCAGGAAGCAGGTATCAAAGTAGACCTTTCACCGGATATCAACCGGGATACGTTTATCAAATGGTCGTTTATTTCGGCAATGGCTTTAACTGGGGCTTACTACGATGTACCGATGGGTGAAGTCCAAAAGCCGGGAAAGGTACGGGATACATTCATCGGACTCACAACAGAGAGCGCTGCTTTAGGAAAGAAGCTAGGTGTGGAATTCCCGGAAGATCCTGTAACTTACAACCTGAAAGTTATCGATAAACTGGATCCCGAAAGCACTGCTTCCATGCAGAAAGATCTGGCACGCGGACACGAATCCGAGATACAGGGACTGCTCTTCGATATGATTGCAGCAGCCGAAGAACAAGGTATTGACATACCGACCTACCGGATGGTTGCAGAAAAATTCAAAGAATAGCCACTAGAGAAAGAATGAAACCTATTAAATAAATAATACTACCAAGCCTATGTATTCACTTCTCAACATCAACTGGAACCCGAATCCCGAACTATTCAACCTGTTCGGTATTTCTATCCGTTATTACGGATTATTGTGGGCAGTAGGAATATTCTTTGCTTATGTTGTTGTTCACTACCAGTTCCGGGATAAAAAGATAGAAGAAAAGAAGTTTGATCCGCTTTTCTTTTACTGTTTCTTTGGTATTCTGATCGGTGCCCGCCTGGGACACTGTTTATTCTATGATCCGGGATACTATCTGTCACATTTCTGGGAAATGATTCTTCCCATCAAGTTTATGCCGGACGGAAACTGGAAGTTTACCGGATACGAGGGATTGGCCAGTCATGGTGGCACACTGGGATTGATGATTTCGCTCTGGTTGTATTGCCGTAAGACAAAGCTCCACTATATGGATGTGGTAGACATGATTGCCGTAGCTACTCCAATCACAGCCTGCTTCATTCGCCTTGCCAACCTGATGAACTCTGAAATCATCGGTAAACCGACTGATGTGCCCTGGGCATTTGTTTTTGAACGCATTGATATGCAGCCCCGCCATCCGGGACAGCTTTACGAAGCCATCGCCTATCTCATCCTGTTCTTCATCATGATCTATCTGTATAAGAATTACAGCAAGAAATTACATCGTGGATTCTTCTTCGGTCTCTGTCTGACTTACATCTTTGTCTTCCGTTTCTTCATCGAATTCCTGAAAGAGAATCAGGAAGCATTCGAAGACCACATGATGTTCAATATGGGACAATGGTTAAGCGTTCCATTTGTCATCATAGGCGTTTATTTCATGTTCTTCTATGACCGGAAGAAAGTAGAAAAGAAATGAAACATATCATTGATATAGAAACTTGGGAGCGGAAGGAGAATTTCAACTTCTTCCGCCACTTCCAGAATCCACAATTATCCATTACCTCCGAAGTAGAATGCGGAGGAGCAAAGAAACGGGCCAAAGAGGCTCATCAATCCTTCTTCTTGCACTACCTTTATGCCGTGCTTCGTGCAGCCAATGAGATTCCAGAATTACGCTATCGTATTGATCCGGAAGGTCGCGTAGTGCTCTATGATAAAATAGATATTCTATCTCCAATCAAAATAAAAGAGAACGGCAAATTCTTCACCATACGCTTTCCTTATCACGAAGATTTCGATACCTTTTATCAGGAAGCCCGGAAGATTATTGATTCTATTCCCGAAGATGGTGATCCGTATGCAGCCGAAAATGGAGAGGTAGCCCACGGAGATTACGGTCTGATCCTGTTAAGCGCGACTCCCGATTTATATTTTACTTCAATCACAGGTACACAAGAAAAACAAAGTGGCAACAATTATCCGCTACTGAATGCAGGAAAAGCAATCACCAAAGAAGGTAAATTAGTAATGCCTATCGCTATGACCATTCATCATGGATTTGTAGACGGGCATCATCTTTCATTGTTTTACAGGAAAGTAGAAGAGTTACTAAAATAAAGCACAAACAAGGATTATCATTCTCCCCCATTGCTTCATATTACAGATTTTAAATTAAGGGGAAATAATTATTTCCCCCTGACTATCTTCTTGATATCATTCAGCTTATTCAGTGCTTCAATCGGAGTGAGATTATTCACATCCAAATTCAGAATCTCATCACGAATCTGACAGAGAATCGGATCATCCAGTTGGAAGAAACTCAACTGCATCCCTCCACGGTTCTCGCTCACTTCCGTCAACGGTTTACCGGAAATACCTTGTTGGCGATTGTCAGATTCGAGCTGCTTCAGTATCTCATTGGCACGTTTCACTATACTTTTCGGCATACCAGCCATCTTTGCCACGTGAATACCGAAAGAGTGCTCACTACCACCCCGCTCCAGCTTACGAAGGAAGATTACCTTATTATCAACTTCTTTCACCGATACATTATAATTCTTGATACGCTTGAAGGATTTCTCCATCTCATTCAATTCATGATAATGCGTAGCAAATAAGGTACGTGCTTTAGCTTTCGGATGCTCATGGATATGCTCTACAATTGCCCAAGCAATGGAAATACCGTCATAAGTAGACGTACCACGTCCCAACTCATCAAACAACACCAGACTTCGGGAAGAAACATTGTTCAGAATATCTGCCGCTTCATTCATCTCCACCATGAATGTTGATTCTCCGACCGATATATTATCACTCGCTCCTACACGAGTAAATATCTTGTCTACCAAACCAATGTGCGCACTCTCCGCAGGAACAAACGAACCGATTTGAGCCAATAATGTAATCAATGCCGTCTGACGTAAAAGCGCAGACTTACCGGCCATGTTTGGACCTGTAATAATAATAATCTGCTGCGTAGTGCTGTCCAGCATTACATCATTAGCAATATACTTCTCGCCAATCGGAAGCTGCTTTTCAATCACCGGATGACGTCCCTGGCGAATATCCAACACATCATTATCCTCAATGACCGGACGAATATAACGATTCTCACGGGCGACATTGGCAAATGACAACAAGCAATCCAAACGTGCAATCTGATTCGCATTCACCTGTATCTGCGGAATAAACTCCGTCAATGCCTGAACCAAATCCGTATATAATTGAGTCTCCAACGCAAGAATCTTATCTTCGGCACCCAGAATTTTCTCTTCATATTCCTTTAGTTCCTGTGTGATATATCGCTCCGCATTAACCAACGTCTGTTTACGAATCCATTCTTTCGGAACTTTATCTTTGTGGACATTACGAACCTCGATATAGTAACCGAATACGTTATTATAAGCTACTTTCAAGCTCGGAATACCCGTCGACTCACTTTCACGCTGTTGTATCTTCAGCAAATAATCTTTTCCTGAATAAGAGATTTGGCGCAATTCATCCAGGTCTGCATTCACACCGTCTTTAATTACTCCGCCCTTATTTATCAATAAAGGAGGATCATTATTTATCTCTTTAGCAATCCGGTCACGAATAGGAATACAAAGATTCAGCTGTTCACCAATACGATTTAAGCTGGCATTATCAGCTTCCAGACATGCCTCTTTTATTGGCTCAATTGCTTGCAAAGCAACTTTCAACTGAACAACTTCACGAGGCGACACACGGCCTACAGCCACTTTGGAAATAATACGCTCCAAGTCCCCTATCAAATGCAACTGCTCTTCAATCAGTTCTTTAAATTCCGGTTGACGGAAGAAATATTCAACTACGTTCAAACGTTCATTGATTGGTTTCTCATCTTTCAATGGAAAAACCATCCAACGTTTCAGCAGACGTGCCCCCATCGGGCTGATCGTTCTGTCAATCACATTGAGCAGACTGCTTCCGCCGTCATTCATATTGCCAATCAGCTCAAGACTGCGCACAGTGAACTTGTCCAGACGGACGTATTTATCTTCTTCAATACGAGCCAATGAGGTGATATGACCAATCTGCGTATGTTGCGTCATCGTCAGATATTGCAGGATAGCACCGGAAGCAATGATACCATTCTTCAAATGCTCCACCCCAAAACCTTTCAGATTCTTCGTCTCAAAGTGTTTCAGCAATTTCTCACGAGCCGTCGTTTCTGTAAACACCCAATCATCCAGCTCGAACGTGAAAAACTTACTGCCGAAATTACCTTCAAACATCAAACGTTTGCCACGTTCAAAAAGAATTTCCTTCGGGGCGAAGTTGTTCAACAGTTTATCAATATAATCAAAAGGTCCTTCTGCAGTTAGGAATTCACCGGTAGAAATATCAAGAAAGGCAACCCCACAGGAAGCTTTCCCGAAATGAACGGCAGCAAGGAAGTTATTTTCTTTATAATTCAGGACATTATCATTGATAGAAACACCGGGAGTCACCAGTTCGGTAATGCCACGTTTCACCAATTTTTTCGTCATTTTCGGATCTTCCAACTGGTCACAGATAGCGACACGCTTTCCGGCACGAACCAATTTCGGAAGATAAGTGTCGAGAGCATGATGCGGGAATCCCGCCATCTCAACAGTCTTTCCTTTCCCGTTAGCACGTTTTGTCAGTGTGATTCCTAATATTTCCGATGCAACGATGGCATCCGTAGAATATGTTTCATAAAAGTCACCGCAACGAAACAGCATCACTGCATCCGGATGTTTTGCTTTCAAATCCAGAAACTGTTTCATCATCGGGGTGAGGACGATTTCTTCTTCGTTCACGGTTCTCTCCTTTTCTTTTTTATTTAGGGTAAACAATTGCAATATCTTTGCAAAGATAACGGTTTTTCGGCAGAGAATCAACGGTATCCTCCAATTCAATTTTCACAATTAGTGTTGCATACCATCAAAAAAAGAGGGCTTATTTCTTAACAAGTAGGAGAAAAATATTAAAACGTGTTATAAAACATACTATTTTTCTTGGATAATTTGCTAATTTCCCAATAGTCCGTATCTTTGCAATGTGTTTTTCATAGTATTAGATTTAAGGTTAACAAAGGTTGGAGCAAGGCGTTGCTCCTTTTTTTATGTCCGTACGTTTCTTCCCTATTTAAATTAGAAGCAGAAAACGCTTGCTTCCAATGATAAAATACTTCTTTCCTCTCCACAACCCAATCCTACACATACATTATAAATCATTAGAGCAATGCAAAGAGCCAGCTATAATATAGCGCAAACCAAAATTCTATACTTTTATAAAAAAATAATAAACTTCAATTAATACTTGTCCAGACAGAAATTCATATTCTGCATACAAATATTAGCATTTTTCTTGTTTATATCGGCTAAGAATAATACATTTGCATCTATACAAACCAAATTAATATAATTATGAATAAAATTCCCATTTTTTCATTGACACTACTTTTTGCTTTAATTTTACCATTATTTGCAAATGCACAGGTAACAGTAAAGGGTATTGTAACTGACGAAAGTGGGGTACCATTAGTTGGCGTTTCCGTCCGCTATAAGGAAGTCCCCCAAGTTGGTGTTACCACAGATATTGATGGTAAGTTTTCCATCAAGGAAGTAAAAGAAGGGAAAACGCTTGTTTTTTCCTATATCGGTATGAAAAATGCAGAGCGTTTACTAAAAGGGACAACCTCTTTCATCAAAATACAAATGGAGGCAGAAACAAGTGAACTCGATCAGGTTGTTATCACTGGTTATACTCAAACCACATTTAAAAAGATGACAGGTTCAGTAGGCATCATTACTGCCGATCAGCTAAAAGATCAGGCTCAACCGACTGTTGACGCCTTAATGCAAGGTAAAATTGCGGGTGTAGCCGTATCAGCTGTAACCGGACAGCCCGGTAGTACACAAAAAATACGAATCAGAGGTACCAATACTGTTACCGGAGACGGTGAGCCACTATGGGTAATTGACGGAGTTCCTATGCAGGGAAGTACAGCAGACATGCCCAATAGTTCTGAAATAAAATCGGGCCAGTTTGATGATTTATTCATGAATGGTGTTGCAGGGATCAATCCGAGTGATATTGAAAGTATCACTATCTTAAAAGATGCCTCCGCCACAGCAATTTATGGTTCACGAGCCGCAGGTGGTGTAATTGTCGTTACTACCAAAAAAGGAAAACAAGGAAAAACCAGAGTTAACTATTCTGGTAATGTTTCCGTCACTTTGTCACCCCAACGAGATTATTCTTTGATGAATTCAAAAGAAAAGCTTGCATATGAACAAGGATTATGGGATGAATTTTCTGCTCCCGGCTTTGAAGCAGGAAAAACAGATTATCCTATCGTAGGTATAGTAGGTATTATTAGATCCGGAAAAGGTCGTTTTGAAGGATGGAATAAAGAACAACAGGATAGCTATATTAACGAATTAGGACAAACAAACACTAATTGGTACGACGAACTATTTCGTAATGGCGTATCCACTACGCACAATCTATCCATTAGTGGAGGAGGAGAAAAATATACTTACTATACATCATTATCATATACACGTAATGCCGGTCTATTAAAAAATAATGACTACGATCGTTATAATATAACTGCTAACCTTTCTATGAACCCCAACCAAAAAGTAAAATTGGATTTTGGGGCATCAATGTCCTATCAATACTCTAAATCGCCAGCATTAAATAACATCAATCCATTTACTTATGCTTATTTTGCTAATCCATACGAAAGTCCATATAATACAGATGGTAGCTACAGAGCAGATGAAACCTATTATTCATTAGGAGAATATAATAATAAAAAAACATCCAGAAAAACTGTTCCCGACAGTGGCTTCAATATCATGCGTGAGATGAATGAAACTTCTTCACGCACCAAAAATGTCAATACTACCGTACGGACAGGAATCGATTATAGTATTATCAGCAAATTACGTTTTGTCGGATTAGCTTCGTTCACTTATTCCACTAACCGTTTAAAAGAGATCTACAACAGTGATACGAAAGCTGCTTTGGACAATCGTTTATCAGTAGATGGGTTAAGTCAGAAAGAGTATGCCTCTATATTACAACGCAATATTGACAACGAAAGTTATATGGTACGCGGACACTTCGCTTATGACGATCAATTCGGAAATGACCACTCTATTTCCCTTATCGCTGGTGCCGAGCTCCGTGGAAGTAAATCAAACAGTCTGTATAGCAAACGATATGGTTATGATGCAATAACAGGCAATACAATCACCCCGCTGCCATCAACCACGGAAGGTATCGGATATGCACAATTAAAAGAGTATTTGGCAGCCCTCGATGCCTCTACCGGAGAAACATGGAATGAACAACGTTTTGCTTCCTTCTATGCTTCCGCCGACTATTATTATAAAAATAAATATGTGCTGAATGCTTCTTTCCGCACTGATGGTAGTTCCAATTTTGGTAGTAACAAACAATTCAATCCCAACTGGGCTGCAGGTGCTGCGTGGAATATCAGTGAAGAAAACTTTATGCAATCTCTCAAACCGGTATTAAACCGGTTAACCCTCCGTCTGGCAACCGGATTCACTGGTAATATCAACCGTAGCGTAAGTCCACAAATCATCATCAACTATTTTGATGATTACCGCAATGTATCAAATAATGTTTTTCATATTGGCAGTATCACCACACCACCTAATCCGGACTTACGCTGGGAAAAGACTCAAGATGTAAAATTAGCCTTAGATTTCGGACTATTTAATGACCGTCTGAATGGTATCATCGAAGGGTATTACCGAAAAAGTTCCGATATAGTAACAAGTGTGCAAGTATTATCAACTACCGGATATACCAGTCAAAGATACAATACTGCAGAGTTAGAAAACAAAGGTATTGAAATCACCTTAAACGGAACCCCTGTAAAAAGTAGAGATTTCACATTGGCTTTATCTGCCAATCTTGCCTACAACTTGAATATAGTAGCTAAATATAATCCATCATATAAATCTATGGGATATTCCAATCTATGGGAAGGCTATCCTGTAGGCGCTATTTACAGCGGCAGATTTACAGGTATAGACCCTGATACAGGACTTTATACCTTCCAATTACGCCCGGATGCAGAAATACATACCGCCACAGATTTGAATAAATCAGATAACTATCGTTATTATCTAGGAACAGACGAAGCTCCTGTAACCGGAGGTTTCAATGTAACAGCAGAGTATAAAGGTATTAGATTGAGTGTTAATGGTACTTTTGCAACAGGAGCTAAACAGTTTGAGTACATTGAATCCCCCGCCTCATACCAAAACACAGGGGGAGGAGTACAAAATCAATCAACACAAGTCTTCCAAAACGATTTATTCGCCCAACATTTAAATGTTCCCAAGATTGCTGCCGACCGGTGGACGACTACTAATACCGATGGTACCTATCCCCGAGTTTGGAATGTATTTGGTGAAGCATATGGTTTTAACTATTACAATCCTATGAGCAAAGAAATAACTCGAGGAGCTTTTCTTACAAATCTATCATATATGCGTATCAAAAGCATAATTTTAGGTTATACACTGCCCAAAAAACTACTGAAACAAACCAATCTTTCAAATGTAGATTTTTCGATGGCACTCAACAATTTTATAACTGTCACAAGTTATAAAGGTATGGATCCGGAAACACCAGGAGCAACCTATCCTGTAAGCCGGTCTGTTATGTTTAGCGTAAATGTAGGATTCTAAAAAAAAAGACAATGAAAAGAAAACTATTTATATTTATATGTTGCAGTTTGTGTATCGCACTCACCTCATGTACTAAATACCTGGATGTAAAACCCAAAGGTAAGGTTATACCCAAAACTGCTGAAGAATTTTCTTCTATCCTTCATTATTGGTTAGATGATATTGAAAAAGGTCTAGATGATGTTATCGTTCTTTCACCTGAACGAACTGCCGATTTAGAACTTTTTGCAGAAGATCTGGACGGCACCTTAGCTAGTAGCTATGGAGCAATAGATTTATATGCAGGAACTAGTATCAACAGAAATCAAAAATACTATTCAACATTATATTCCGCTATCAAAGATTGCAACATAATCATTGGAGAGATGGAAGATACAGAATCAGAAACGGCCAAAACCTTATTAGGAACCGCATGGAGCATCCGTTCTATTTGCTACTACAATTTAATGATACGTTATTGTGAACCTTATCAATTACAAACAGCTTCCGAAACACTAGGATTACCTCTCGTGGACGAATTTGATATCGAAGCCAAGCCAAGCCGGTCCACTCTTAAAGAAACAGCCGATTTTATATTGAAAGGATTCCAACATGCGCTATCATACAACTCAACAGATAAAAACTATATTTTTACTGCACCAATAACTAAAGCCTATATGGCACGTTTCTTCTTTTGGACACAAGACTGGAATAATGCCATTATTTATGCTAAAGAAGTTTTAGATAAATATCCAATGCTTGAAGCTGACGAGTATGTTAACGCTATAAATCAAAAACTAGAGCCAACTAAGAACGTCATTATACGTTCATATACAAATGAGAATGATGTTGCAAGCATGGGATATCTAACTGCTCAAACAAATGTCCAGAAACGCCCTGTATGCAAAAACTTAGTAGACCTTTTTGGTAATACCCCAAATGATATCCGTAATTCAGGGTTTAATACCAAACGAATAACAACTAAAGTCGTTACCACAAAATTCCGTAGTGAAGAGTTATGTCTTATCATTGCTGAAGCATACGCACATTTAGGTAAAGAGACTGAAGCATTAGAATATTTGAATTTATTACGTTCCAAACGGATTACGGAAAATTATATAGCTTATACAATGGATAATCTCCCTGAAGTTTTTAAACAGAATATTACGACAGATGCAACAGGGACACCACTTACCAAATTAATGTCAGCTATCCTTTGTGAACGTAGGAAAGAACTATTTTTGGAAGGTGATCGTTGGTTTGAGCTAAAACGTAATGGACGTCCAGAATTCTGGATTGCCGCTAATGGGAAAAAATATGTAACGGAAAAATATTTATATACTTTCCCTATTCCCAAATCTGATGTGAACCTATTTCCTGGGCTTATCATACAAAATCCGGGATATATTGAATAATCATTAATACACTAGAACAATGAAAAAGCTATTATATACAATATTTATATTCATCATATCCTTTAGTACTTTTTCAGCCTGTGACGAATCTGAAGAGTTAACTCCT
Source organism: Bacteroides sp. M10 (assembly GCF_014334015.1). GTDB lineage: Bacteria > Bacteroidota > Bacteroidia > Bacteroidales > Bacteroidaceae > Bacteroides > Bacteroides intestinigallinarum. The sequence continues at coordinate 1,460,598 of NZ_CP060488.1, forward strand.
AAAGTAGATGATACAACAAGTGATTATTTACTTCCAACCGGAGTAATTCTCACCGCTCAAGAACGGGAAGAAGTCCAAGAACGCTGGAATGAATATAATACTGCCATTAATCAGTAAAATTAAAGAAAGATGAAAACTATAATAAAGGAAATAACTAAAATTCTGACAATAACATTATTGGCAATGATGGTTACTTCATGCAATAATGATGATGATGCAGGAGCAAATCTCTTCTTTAGCCGCTCTATCTATGTTCTACCGGCTACTGGAAGTTTAAATATAGAACTAAAAGCCTCTGTAGCTCCAGAAAATGATCTGATAGTTCCTATAACCATCGATGGTTCAGCAGTGTTAGATGATGAATACGAAATATCAGCTAAAGAATTTATAATAAAGGCAGGAGAAACAAATGCCCAAATAACAATAACCCCCAAAAATAATCTAGCCCAAGGAAAAGAAATCCGTTTGTCTATCAATCCGGTAGCAGGATATAGCTTAGGAGATAAGAATGTGGCTATCATTCCGATAGAAACCAAAGAACGTATTATGTACTCATTCACCACTTCTTATTCCCGCATTCTTAGTTCTATCCAAATATGGGTTGAAATACAAGGTGAAATTAGTGGACGAAGCTATATCCCTCAAACAGACATTGTACTTCCATTAAAAATATCTTCTTCCAGTACTGCAGAATTGGATACTGATTTTGAAATCGAGAATCACTCAACTTCTATAACTATTCCGAAAGGTACGCGACAAGTCAACTTCAGCGTTAATATAGTAGAAGGAGCAGAAGATTATGCTGGAAAAGAAGCCATCCTTGAATTGAAAGCCCCGGAAGGAGAAGATCCTGATTTATATTATGCAGGTTCATTCACTACCTTCACTGTAAAATTGGATCAATTAAAATTTATCGACTTATTAGGCAAATGGAAACCTGTTGAGCTTAGCAACGAAGATGGTTTTTATGTATGGGGTGAGGAAGAACTCCCCAGTAACGATTTTGAAGGAAAATTACCTAAAGATTTTGCTGCTGGTGACTATTTGGAATTTACTAACGAAGGCGGAGTCGATAGAATTATTCCCCACATGACTGGAGGTTTGAAAAAATATTTCTGTGGACCAGAACACAAGGTTACATTCGATCATATAAACAAAGAGTTCCTTGATGCTTCTATATTTGACTATATAATGGTCCCCTATTTTAAAATAACCAATATAAACAAACTCTTTTCTACAAAAACAGAAATTGGTGATGCCCTTTTGGGATTAGATAAAATAGACGATAACAATATTTATGTCTATATCCACGACTATATTCCAACCGATTTCTTTACGTACTCCTATGAACAATGGGGAGGATTTGATGCTGAAATGTTTGGTATTACATATAAATTCACACGAGTAGAAGAAGAATAAAAAATTAAGGATGCCCGAGCCATACGGGCATCCTTAATTCAAATTATACATATCTTATTTTCTCAACGCCTTCTCAATTATAAACAACCGATAATCATAATCCTCTCTTAACTTTTTCGTCGGTGCCATTGCTTTGGCTTTGACATATTCCTGTTTCAAATCCATCAGACATCCATACCAAAAATGAGCTCTCGCCGGAACAGACAGATATGAAATGCTTTCAATTGGCTCCATTCCCCAATGAGAATTAGTTTCTCCAATCGCAAAGCTAGAAGAACCGGATGATGAACCTTTTTCTTTCACCGGACTTACATCCGACCATGAAATAACAGCATTCAAGAATTGTCCTTGCATAAAACGCTTAAATTCAGCAGAACTCTTGCCCATCCTGGCTTCCTTGAATAAGAAACTTATCAGATCTGAAATAGCCTGCTGTTGCGTGTAAGGATCATTCGATTTACTTTCACTAAGCCAAATATTACTCAACTGCACTAATACCAAGTTTCCCAGGAATTTTTGAGAATAATCGGCAACACTCCCTGTTAAGGCACAATGATTCAGCAATTCCTTATCATCCATCCATGTCATCTTTTCAATCGCATCCAGCATCCACAAAAAAGATTGGCGCTGAACCTCTTTTGGCACTGATTGAAAAGAAGGATAAACATCTCCATAGTAACTATCATTCAAATAAATACCACCCACTTGTTGCAGTACATGCTTCATGTATTCATTCACCTGCTTGATGATATGACCATATAAAACAGCACGCAGCTCATAGTCCACATCCTCCTTGTCCAACCACTGGTTGGCATTCTTTATTACTTTCGCTATATTCTCACAAGCTATTGTTGCCGAACGGATAGCATCATTCCCTAAATCCCTTTCCATTCCACGAGGGTCATAATACGCTTTCCTGTTTTGCGGCCCTTTAAACAACAATAACGGATTGTGGTTACGTTCAGATATCAACGATTGCAAACCGGATAATTCCTCCTGCGGCGTATTCTTTTTCATAGGTTGATACAAATAACGAATTACCCAATCATCATATACCCCTAACACCGATTGCACCAGAGGCATTCCTTCACTATAACTATCATCAGAAAGCAAATAGTTCATGGGGAGCTTATCCATAACGGAAGCAGATAACCCATGTTGCTTAACAAACTCCTTCGAACGAAGCGAATCAACAGGATAAGCAATAGATCCTGCCATATTATCACTCAACCCCAAACAATGTCCCCAATGCCTCAATAATAAAGACGTTAACGCTTCCTCTACCAAGCCCTCATCGGGCAGCAACGTACGAGCCTTCTCATTAAAAGAAGATGTTTGCAGAAAATAATCCAACTGGATTTTCGATGCCAAGTTGTGCGGAATGTAAATATTGGCACTTATAATCTCTCCTGTCAACGGATCACTCCAACAGTTGTCTGTAATCTGGTTAGACGGTGAAATGACATAACGAATACAGGATTTAGTAATATTATTGGCATCAAACACCGTACCGTCTTTAGGATAAGGCTTCACTACCAGCGCATTGGGAAAACCAATCTTCTGAAAAGACTTGTTCCATATATCAGCACTACGATACACACAGCGCTGCCAGCTTTCGGGCAACAGAGTATCTACATAAAAGACAATAGGGTTTTCCTCTGTCAAATTCCAACGATTCACCCAATACTGCACTTCACTTCCTTGCGCTTCATCCGAAAAGCTAACCTTGTCACTCCATAGAGTACCAACACGAGGATCTGCCAAACGAGGAAGATAATCTTCATCCTCCGGTAATAACATAAATGTACGCTTCACAACCGCACTGAAAGGAATATCGTCTGCTATCGGGAAAAGCCCGAATAACGACATGGCAAGACTATAACTCATATTGCATGAGATAGATACATTATCCGAGTAAGAGGCAATCCCGGATATCATCGACCGGTCTTGTTTAAAAGTAGCCTTCCTTTTCACCCAGCCATCCATTGTATTATATGCTTTCGGATCTATCGGATTCATGTATTCGTCATCTTTAAACACATAAGAAGTGACATCAATCACCAAAGCACTATCAGGAGAATAAGCCTTGATTGGAAACTGCTCCAGAACAATATCACTAAAGCTCTTTTTCAATGCATCGCCGATACGAGAGTCATCACCGGTAATCGGACGATTGGCAACCCGATAAAGTCTGACCAACGAATCAGATTGGCAAAATCTCACCTGCAAAGAAGTGGCAGGGCGAAATCCCACGGACGATTCCTGCGGATTACTAACTTTATCAACCACCCCTCCCATCAACAGACGTTTACCTAAAACAGCCTTAGGTATTTCCATATATATCTTATTCTCAATCCAATAAAGATTCATTAATCCCTTGGACTCCACGCTATTGGATTTACCTTTCAATAGCTTTTCATAATCACTTTTCGATTTTACTTGCTCTGTTTTTTTCTTTTTCTTAGCTGCCCCTTCCAAAGGATAAGAAACGGACAGGGCAAAGACCGACAAAAAAAGTAAAAGGATATATTTATTCTTCATAATCATCTGTTTAACGCATTATTCATTTGATGAAGCAATAATTGATAGTGAAGTCGAGTATCTTTATCGACATGTTGCTTTTGATTATTCAATAAGTCGCGCACCCGCAAGAAATAACCATAACACATACTCTCCTGATTTCTGGGGACAAAGTACTCGGCCATTGGTTCTTCAAATCCGGCTACAGGATTAAACATACGTTCCAAGTCCGACACACAACATCCTTTGTGTCCTTCCCCTATCTTATGATGAAGCGTGGTTAACGATTCCCAAACATCCTCATCTGCCAATGATTTCGAATCTTTATTCCAATTAATCTTTGCCGTTGAAGCTAACTGTTTAATAAATAAATTCTGCAACTTCATTTGAGTAGAGGTTAGTTTACGCCCTTTCAAAGTAGGACTCCAGATGTATTCATAAATGTCATTCATACATTCGTCAACGTCATATTTATCGCCTTCAGCTTTCAGTGCCGAAAATTCCACACGGGCAGGAGCCGCCATCAATAATTTCATCAGCACATTACGCAAAGCATCAGAAGGTTTACCAACCATAGGCAACTTATCCAATACATCGCTGTTATCTAACCAATCCAGCGTTTCCAACTGTTCCAGAAAATAACTCATTGCCTCTTTTTGCTTTTCCTTCGGTTCACTTTCCAGAGCTTCCACTTTATCACCGACCAGTTTTTCATGCAGATAAATGCCACCAATATTATGATAAACATGCAACATATAAGTCAAATACTGCATTATAATACCATCATAAATAGCAGATCGGTGTTTATAATCATTATCTTCCTTATCCAGCCATTGATTCAGATTATCCAGGATATACTTCAGGTTTTTCACACCATATTGAGTTGCTTTTACCGCATCATCTCCCAGATCTTCCGTTTGAGAACGAGGGTCAAGTATATCCGACTGTTGTTTTCCATACCGATATACAGGATCACCGGATAAATCCGTAATCCACTTTGAAGTAATCGCATACTCTTCTTCCTCTGTTTTAGCTTCCGGTACTGGTGTATAATTCCAACGGATCAAATAATCATCATACAGCCCAAAGCGGGGAGGCATCATACGAACCCCACGCTCCATATCACCGGGTTGTGCCACATAATTAAAACGTGCATAATCCATTATAGAGGTAGTGGTGCCATGTTTCTGTGTAAACGAAGGAGAACGCAGAGAGTCCACCGGAATGACGGAAGAAGCACTCATATTGTGCATAAATCCGAGACAATGTCCTACTTCGTGTGAAACGACATAACGTAAAGCATCATCCATCACTTCCCTTGGAATAACTTTATGACGGACACGTTTGTCAGCTTGAGCAGTCTGGATAAAAATCCAGTTATTCAACAACTTTATAACATCATGATACAGATATACAGAAGCATTCAGTATTTCTCCACTGCGCGGGTCTACCCAAGAGGGACCCATTGCATTTTCAATAGCAATCGGTGCATAACGAATACAAGAGTATTTCAAATTATCCGCATCAAATTCCGGATCGTCTTTCGGAAATTCTTTAGCCTGGATAGCTTGTGTAAAACCTATTTTTTCAAATGGTTCATTCCATTGGTTGACAGCTTCAAATATAGATGCTTTCCAACTATCAGGGAAACAACTATCTACATAAAAAACAATCGGCTTCACAGGTGTCACCTTTTTACCCTCTACATAACTTTTTAAATCAGAAGGCTCCAAACGCCAGCGATTTGCATAATAGATTGCCCGCATCGTCTGTTTGGTTGCCGAATATTCTTTTTTTATAGTCGGGAAAATACCAATCCGGCTATCCATCAATCGGGGACGGTAGGAAACAGAATCCAATAACAGGATAGAACGTGTCACCTTTGCAGTCAGAGGTTCGTCCTTAATGTCTTTTCCACTACCTCCGGTCAACGAATAAGTATAACTTAGGCAACTCCGGACAGATATATTGTCCTTAAAAGCTTTAAAACCATCAACAAACGACTTGCTACTTTGAAAAGAAGTGGAGCGCTTACGTCCTCTCGACATATTTGCACTATATTTATCAAAAGGATCTATTAGCTTATTGTCACCCACAAAAAAACCGGTAACATCAAACACAACAGCCGTACTATCATTATTATAAGCAGAAATATCAAAGGCTTGCAATATGGCATCCATGTTGCTTAATGCAATAGCCGTCTTCAATCGATTGTCATTATCACCACTCACATTATCTGTTTGAATAGCAGACAGACAGATTTTGTTATTCAGTTTTTCAAAACGAAAATGAATAGGTTCGGTAGGTTTTGATCCTATAATGGCATTTCTATTATCACTGATTTCTGTAACTGCAGAGCCCAACAACATATCACGTTTCAACAACGATAATGGAAGTTCAAAATAAACTTTTTCTTTCACTTTGTGTACAGTGATGAAACCTTCTGCTTTCGAATGATTAGATGAGAACAGTTTATCATAAGCAGTTTTTTCTTTCTCAACGGATTCTTTCTTTTTTGTCTTTTTACGTTTAAAAGAAATAGCATTTGCTGATACAGCTCCTCCCAGCATAGAAAATACTAAAAGAGCCACCCAAATTCTTTTCATTTTGATAATAGTGTTAATTCATACTCTAGTAATAGAATACAAATCTAAGAATTATAAAGAATTATCTCCAATAAAATCTACTTTTTTCTGTCTTCAAATAAAGCGATTATGACTGCTTTTAGAACAGGATAAAAGATTATCAAGGCTTTCGCACTCCAAATGGTTAAAAGTATACCATATAAGATTGGCATTATTTGAATCTTATATGGGTCCTTGAACAATCCTAAAACGCATAAACTTATCCCACCTAAAAAAATCACTAAAAAGAACACTGCAGATATAAAAATGGGAAACGGACCGTCATATTCAGTAAAATCGGCTAATCCAAGCCATTTCTTCCATTTTCTCCACCGTTCTCTCCTCCTTTCTTCCGGTTCCCTTTCCTTCCTCATTCTCTCCGACTCTATCACACGCCGACGGAATTCCTCTTGGGGACGCTGTAAACTGAGATTGTATCTCCGCATCTTTTCACTAATGCGTTTCTTTTTCCTTTTTGTCACTCTTATATTTGTTATTTCTTGTGTGGTTTTACCTATTTATTTCTTTTCTGCCTGATAGACTCCAAATATAATGCAACCTGCTCCCAATAATGTAATCCACGTGATTTGTTCGTGAAGAATGATTACGGATGCCACCATTGTCACCAACGGATTGAGATAGATATAACTGGAAGCTCTAACAGTTCCCAACTGTTTTAAGACCACATTCCAGAGGACATAACATATCAAGGAAGCCAGAACAGCTAGAAACAAAAGATTGGATAATACAATCGGTTTTAAAAGTATATCAAGATCCGGTTGCAGCGGATGAAGAAGAAAGGCGGGAAGTATGGTCAATACTCCATAAAAAAATATCTTGCGAGTGATAAATACAGTGGGGTAACGCCCCGTCATTTTCTTTATCACCAAACTATAAAATGCCCACGACAAGGCGGCAAGTAAAGTAAGCAAATCCCCTACCGGAGATAATTTAAGTACAAAACTGCCGTTAAAGACCACCAGTCCTACTCCGATTAAAGCTAATATGGAACCATAAATCAAACCTTTGGTGGCTTTTTCACTCTTATAAAAGAGAAGGGAAAGAATGGTGGTAAGTAAAGGAGCTGTGCAAATGATGAAAGCTACATTGGATGCTTGCGTGATTCCCAAAGCTGTATTCTCGGTAAAGAAATAGAGTGAACCACCGAAAAGACCTCCTGCCATCAACCAAAGTTCGTCTTTCCAATTACCCGCAAACAGACGTTTGGGAGAAATCACCCAAATACCCAGATAAGCAATGAGAAAACGATAAAGGAATATCTCCTGTGGGGTCAGTCCGTGATTAATCAGTACTTTGGTTGATATAAAGGTCAGTCCCCAAATAGCAACTACAAGTATCGCAATCAGATGGTAATATCCATGCTTCAATTCCATAGTGATGGTGATGTTTTTTAATAGAGTACAAAGATAGCGAGAAGTTATGGAATGTTTGTTTGGAGAAGTAACAAAAAGCCCGTACCTTTGTTTATGTTCAAAGAAAGCTCCTAAAATAAGGAATAAGTTATGGAAAAATATACAGCACCGGACAGAAAACGTATCCCCTATGGCATGATGAACTTTGCAGTAATCCGCCGCGACGACTGTTATTATGTAGACAAAACCCGGTTTATACCCATGATAGAAGAGGCGGACAAGTTTTTCTTCTTTATTCGCCCGCGCCGTTTCGGCAAAAGTCTCACAGTAAGTATGTTGCAGCACTATTATGATATACTTGCCAAGGATAAATTCGAAGCGCTGTTTGGCGACCTTTACATCGGAAAGCATCCTACGCGCGACCGGAACAGCTATCTAGTACTATACCTCAACTTCTCCGGAATAGTAGGCGAACTGCACAACTACCGCAAGGGACTGGACGCGCATTGCCAAACAATGTTCGACTACTTCTGTGACATTTACGCCGACTATCTCCCCAAAGGCATCAAGGAAGAACTCGACAAAAAAGAAGGAGCTGTCGAACAATTTGAATACCTGTTCACAGAATGTAATAAGACCAACCAACGTATTTACCTCTTTATTGACGAATACGACCATTTCACCAATGCCATTCTCTCAGATATAGAGAGCCTGCACCGTTATACGGACGAAACGCATGGCGAAGGTTATCTGCGTGCCTTCTTCAATAAAATTAAAGCCGGAACCTATTCCAGCATCGAACGTTGTTTCATTACCGGCGTAAGTCCCGTGACAATGGACGACCTCACAAGCGGTTTCAACATCGGAACCAACTACTCGCTCACACCGGAATTTAACGAGATGATAGGTTTTACGGAAGAAGAAGTCCGCCAAATGCTTACCTATTATTCCACCACCAGTCCATTCAATCACAGTGTAGACGAACTGATAGAAATAATGAAACCTTGGTATGACAACTACTGCTTTGCAGAAGAATGTTACGGTGAAACCACTATGTACAACTCCAACATGGTACTCTACTTCGTCAAGAATTATATTCAACGAGGCAAAGCCCCCCGGGATATGGTAGAAGACAATATCCGTATCGACTACGAAAAATTACGTATGCTCATTCGGAAGGACAAAGAGTTTGCCCATGATGCCTCCATCATACAAACATTGGTGAGCGAAGGCTACGTCACCGGAGAACTGAAAAAAGGTTTTCCTGCCATCAATATCACTAATCCTGACAACTTTGTGAGTCTGCTTTACTATTTCGGTATGCTCACCATTAGCGGCACGTATAAAGGAAAAACCAAACTCACCATCCCCAATCAGGTAGTCCGTGAACAAATCTACACCTATCTGCTAAGTACCTATAACGAAGCCGAACTTAATTTCAGTAGTTACGAGAAGAACGAACTTGCCAGTGCCCTTGCCTACGATGGCTCTTGGAAAGCTTACTTCGACTATATTGCCAACTGTCTAAAACGCTACACTTCCCAGCGCGACAAGCAGAAAGGTGAATTTTTTGTCCATGGCTTCACACTTGCCATGACAGCACAAAACCGTTTCTACCGCCCCATCTCTGAACAGGACACACAGGCAGGTTATGTCGATATTTTCCTTTGTCCGCTACTGGATATCTATTCCGACATGAAGCATAGTTACATTGTGGAACTGAAATATGCCAAGTATAAAGACCCCGAAAGCCGTGTGGAAGAATTGCGACTGGAAGCTATTGCTCAAGCCAATCGTTATGCTGACACCGATACGGTGAAGAGAGCAGTCGGCACTACACAGCTTCATAAAATCGTAGTTGTATACAAAGGAATGGATATGCCGATATGCGAAGAGGTTTAATACAAAAAAAGAACTCGCATTACAAGCGTATCATGCAAAAAACAGATAGGCTAACAATATGAAAAAATCAATAAAACGTTTGTCAAAACCTTTATAAATGAAGAATTACCCTCATCACAGCTATCTGTAATGAGGGTAATCATGTTAAAAGAGAGTTTCAATACATCTTCTTACTATCAAATTCCTACATGAAAAACTATTTTGTCACCTTGTAAGTTCCACTTACATAATCTTTTGACTTCATCTCTCCGGGAAGAGTTACGGTAGCGGTAACACCCTTAGGAATGGTGAATTCCCAAATCCAAGTGTCACCCTCGTATTTCCATGCGCTCTTAATGAGTCCGGCGGCGGAACGGTATTCGGCAGTTACATGTCCCAATCGCTTGTCTGGAATGGGTTTCATAATGATATGCTTGAAGCCTGGGGTGGCAGGATCGGCTGCGATGCCGGCAACAGTTTCCCAAATCCATTCACATACGCATCCGTAGGCATAATGATTGAAGCTGTTCATACCGCGTGGTCCCATTCCCTTATCTATCATATAGCTGTTCCACCTTTCCCAAATAGTGGTAGCTCCATTGTCCACAGAATACAGCCAGCTTGGGTTCTTACGTTGGAAGAGTAGTTCATAGGCAATGTCTTCCATGCCATTCTCCGTGAGGGTGGCCATAAGGATAGATGTGCCCAGAAATCCGGTCTGCAAGCAAAGGTCGTGTTGTGCGAAGTTTTCGCGCAGGCGGTCTATCATCTTCGCTTTGGCTTCGCCTTCCACAAGCTGGTTTTTCAAGGCGAACAGAGCAGGAGTTTGCATGGTGTTGAGGATGGCGGTTTTGAAAGTGCCATCCTCGTTGAGGAAGTTCTCTTTGATGTATGCTTTTGCCAAGTCGACCATTTGCTGGTATTTGGCAGAATTGCGACCGGTGGCAGCAGCCATGTCGCGCATCATGGAAGCATCTATTACCCAGTAGGAAGCGCTTAGATAGTTCCAATAGCTAATGGCATCAGGAAGCGGACCTTGGGGAGAGAAAGCCAGTCCGCTACAGCTTTCCAGCGGTTCGTAGCTCAACCAGTCGGCCCATTGGTAGTTGCCGTTCTCGCCGCAGAGGGTCTCGTGGTTATACTTGGTGTCGTTGATGTGGTTCATAAACAGGTCCATGGCATTCCAGTTCTCCTCAATGATTTGCGTATCTCCGAATTGTTTCCACACCGTCCAAGGCACAATGATTCCGGCATCGGCCCATCCCAAACGCATTTTCTCATCACCGTATTGTGCTAAGGGAGCCACTCCGGGGAATCCGCCCAAACTGTTCTGGGTGTCGCGCATGTCACGCATCCACTTGTGAAAGAACTTCATGGTGTTAGCAAAGAACGTACCGGTTTCCGCAAACACTTGTGTATCTGCTGTCCAGCCCAGACGCTCGTCGCGCTGCGGACAGTCGGTGGGTATGGATAGGTAGTTGGATAGCTGTCCCCAATAAGTGTTGGAGATGAGCTTGTTCACAAGGTCGTTGCCTGTGGTGATAGTGCCGGTCTCCAGTTCCTTTGTGATGGAAGTGACGGGAATGGATTTCAACGACTTGATGGCGACATTCCCGGTGGCAGTTATGGAAACGTAGCGGTAGCCGAAGAAGGTGCAGTGAGGATAGTAGGCCACATAGTTATCTCCGGCAGCAAAGGTGTAGTCCAAGCGGATACCAGTGTGGGGAATGCGCAGGTTTTCGCGGTGGCAGCTTCCTTCCGGACCGTCCATGCCACGAATCTTGGCACCGTTGCCGTCATTGAGCAACTCTGCGGGAAAGCAAGTCAGCACTGTTCCCTCGGCGGCTTTGAATACGAAAGAGGGTATGCCGGCACAGTTTTGCCCGAAATCCACCACTAATGTCTCTCCCGGACTTATGGTCATCTCCGTGCCCGATGCGAACTCACGGGCGATAATCACTTTACCGAACTCGTTTTCTTTCGCTCTTTCTATCTTCTTCCAAATGTATGCTCTGACAGGAGCGAGGGCGAGATCGGTGCGCAGATAGACCTCCGCTCCGTCCGAAGGCAGAATGTCACCAGAAAATTCGGTATTCTCTTCGGGTGTGGAGAGTTTGTCCACACATTCGTAGCCCATCGGTTCGCGTGCATCATACTCTTCTCCGTCAAAGATGCCGGCATGTTTCACCGGACCGGCAATTCCGGCTTTCCAGTTTTCGAGGTCGGTACCGTAGCACTTCTTAGTTCCGTCAGAAAAAGTCAGTTCCAATACACCGCGGAAGGCACACTTTTTGCCTATCATGCCGTCATATCCTCCGGGGGTTATGATTTTGTCAGCCCACCATCCCGGTGTCACCTGTACGGAGAGCATGTTGTCGGCGTTTGGCTTGGTACGGATGACGTCTGTGATATCATAGGTGAAAGAACGTTTGGTCTTGGCATAGTGTGTGAAGCCCGGTTTCAGGAATTCTCCGCCTACGGGTTTCCCATTCACATACAACTCGTAAACTCCCAGTCCGGCGGTCATCCACTTGGCAGAGATGACTTTCTGTTCATTTTTCACGGTGGACACGAACCAACTGGCACCATCGGCTGCGCGACCGTTGTTATGTCCTTTCACTATAGGAGCGTCTACTGCTGAAATCCATTTGGATTCGTTCCAGGCCGACGCTTCCAATGCGTGAGTACGTTTTCCGACTTCAGTTGCGTTTATCAGTCCGCTATTCGAGAAAAGCGCGAAAATCATTACCGGAACAAGATTCGCAAAACAATGGAAATTCATTTTCATACTTATATGTATTTTTTAGTATTAAAAGATTAACTTAGAAGTGCTGTTTTATGGGACTTGCACAACAAAATTACAGAATTATATGATATGACAGACGATTTCTACATTTTTTTTGACTCAACAATGGTTTCTGTTCAATCTGAAGCTTTTTACGTTGGAGAATCGATTATCGGGCAAAACAACGACATATTGTAAAATAATATAATCAACGCATTCGCTAGTTCTATTGTATCAATTATTTATCAAATAAGAAAAGAAGATGACGGTTATTCATTGCAGTCATTCTTTCTTCTTTACACGAGAACCTCGAAATCGAATAAACTCTATTCAAGTTTTTAATAAATAACGAAGGGGTTTATTAGAAACGGTATCCAAGTTTATTATAAACTCTTTTTTGACGCTTTTAATACCTGAAATAGAATTATTGCAACAAAAATGGGCAAGAACCTTCACAGTTTCTTGCCCATTCGTTATCCTATGTTATGCATTTCGCACATCCACCTATTGAACTTATGTCACAATATTTATATCTTTCATCATTCGTTTTCTATTTTTAATTTCCCCAAATATACGAAATAAAAACGATAAAGTCAATAGAGAAAGCGTGGTTATCTGAAAATAAACACGTAAATTTGTGCCTCGAATTAGAAATAACAGTATAAATCACTATAAATAAAAACTTTATCACTATGGAGTACAATTTCAGAGAAATTGAAAAGAAGTGGCAGAAAAGGTGGGTGGAAGAGAAAACCTACCAAGTTACGGAAGATGATTCGAAGCAAAAATTTTATGTACTAAACATGTTCCCTTATCCATCAGGAGCCGGCCTACACGTAGGACACCCGCTGGGATATATTGCTTCCGATATTTATGCCCGTTACAAACGACTGCAAGGCTTCAATGTACTCAATCCGATGGGATATGACGCATACGGTCTGCCTGCAGAACAGTATGCCATCCAAACCGGACAGCATCCTGCAATCACTACCGTCAAAAATATCGACCGTTACCGCGAGCAGTTGGATAAGATAGGGTTCTCTTTCGACTGGAACCGTGAAATCCGTACTTGCGACCCGGAATATTATCACTGGACACAATGGGCCTTCCAAAAAATGTTCAATAGCTACTATTGCAACGACGAACAGGAAGCCCGTCCTATCGAAGAATTGGAAAAAGCTTTTGCAATCTACGGAAACGAAGGATTAAACGCCGCTTGCAGTGAAGAAATCAGCTTTACTGCCGAAGAGTGGAATGCCAAAAGTGAAAAAGAACAGCAGGAAATCCTGATGAACTATCGTATCGCTTATCTGGGTGAAACAATGGTAAACTGGTGTGCTGAATTAGGAACTGTATTGGCGAACGACGAAGTAGTGGACGGAGTCAGCGAACGTGGCGGCTACCCCGTTATACAAAAGAAAATGCGTCAATGGTGTCTGCGTGTATCTGCTTACGCACAACGCCTGCTCGACGGATTAGATACGATCGACTGGACAGATTCTCTGAAAGAAACTCAAAGAAACTGGATCGGACGCTCGGAAGGTGCTGAAGTGCAATTCAAAGTAAAAGACAGTGATCTCGAATTCACCATTTTCACCACTCGCGCAGATACAATGTTCGGTGTCACCTTCATGGTATTGGCTCCGGAAAGCGAACTGGTGGCACAATTAACTACTCCTGAACAAAAAGCAGAAGTAGATGCTTACCTTGACCGTACCAAAAAACGTACGGAACGCGAACGTATCACCGACCGTAGTGTTACCGGTGTATTCAGCGGCTCGTATGCCATCAACCCGTTCACAGGTGAAGCAGTGCCCGTCTGGATCAGCGATTACGTATTGGCCGGATACGGAACAGGTGCTATTATGGCTGTACCTGCACATGATAGCCGCGACTATGCATTCGCCAAACATTTCGGACTGGAAATTCGCCCGTTGGTAGAAGGTTGTGATGTAAGCGAAGAAAGTTTCGATGCCAAGGAAGGTATCGTTTGCAACTCTCCACGCCTTGAAGTTACTCCTTATTGCGATCTTTCGCTGAACGGACTGACTATCAAAGAAGCGATAGAAACAACCAAGAAATATGTAAAAGAACATAATCTGGGGCGTGTGAAAGTGAACTACCGTCTGCGTGACGCTATCTTCTCACGCCAGCGTTACTGGGGCGAACCGTTCCCTGTTTACTACAAAGACGGAATGCCTTACATGATCGACGAAAGCTGTCTGCCACTGGAACTTCCGGAAGTAGCTAAATTCCTGCCTACCGAAACAGGTGAACCTCCATTGGGACACGCTACTAAATGGGCTTGGGACACAGTAAACAAATGTGTAGTAGAAAATGAGAAGATTGACAATGTAACTGTCTTCCCGCTGGAATTAAATACCATGCCGGGATTCGCCGGTTCTTCGGCATACTATCTCCGTTACATGGACCCACGCAATCATAAAGCACTGGTTGATCCGAAAATCGATCAGTACTGGAAAAATGTAGACCTTTATGTAGGTGGTACCGAACATGCTACCGGACACTTGATCTACTCTCGTTTCTGGAATAAATTCCTGCACGATGTAGGTGTATCTATCATGGAAGAACCATTCCAGAAGTTAGTAAACCAGGGAATGATTCAAGGTCGCAGTAACTTTGTATATCGTATCAAAGATACCAACACCTTCGTTTCGTTAAACCTGAAAGATCAGTACGAAGTTACCCCTATTCACGTAGACGTAAATATCGTATCTAATGATATTTTAGATTTGGAAGCATTCAAGGCATGGCGTCCTGAATATAAAACGGCCGAGTTTATCCTCGAAGACGGAAAATACGTTTGCGGATGGGCAGTTGAAAAGATGAGTAAGTCAATGTTCAATGTTGTCAATCCGGATATGATTGTTGAAAAATACGGTGCAGATACACTTCGTATGTACGAAATGTTCCTTGGCCCGGTAGAACAATCCAAACCGTGGGATACCAACGGAATTGACGGTGTACACCGTTTTATCCGCAAATTCTGGTCGCTGTTTTACAGCCGTACAGACGAATATCTGGTAACGGACGAACCTGCAACGAAAGAAGAATTGAAGAGCCTTCATAAATTGATTAAGAAGGTGACAGGTGATATTGAACAGTTCTCTTATAATACATCTATCAGCGCATTCATGATTTGTGTAAACGAACTCTTCAACCTGAAATGCAGCAAAAAAGAGATTTTGGAACAGCTCATTATCACTCTTGCACCTTTCGCTCCGCATGTTAGCGAAGAGCTGTGGGATGTACTGGGACACGAAACTTCCGTATGCGACGCCCAATGGCCTGCATACAACGAAGAATATCTGAAAGAAGACACTGTCAACTATACCATCTCTTTCAACGGAAAGGCACGTTTCAATATGGAATTTGCAGCAGATGAAACTTCGGACGCTATCCAGACGGCAGTATTAGCCGATGAACGTTCACAGAAGTGGATTGATGGCAAGACTCCGAAGAAAGTCATTGTCGTTCCGAAAAAGATTGTAAACGTTGTTGTTTAAAAACAAATTAGGCACGGATTACACAGATAACACGGTTTTGATTAATTAGAACCACGAAATCCTTGTAATCCGTGCCTAACATAATTATAAATCCAAATGCATAAACTGACAAAAGCGGAAATAATGAGAGAAGTGAAAGATTATATCTACATCACTCTCGGATTGATAAGCTATTCTTTGGGATGGGCAGTATTCCTATTACCTTATCAGATCACTACCGGAGGAACTACCGGTATCGGAGCTATTATCTATTATGCAACAGGATTTCCAATCCAATGGTCATACTTCATTATAAATGCAGTGCTGATGACCTTCGCCATCCGGATATTAGGTCCCAAATTTAGCATAAAAACCACTTATGCTATTTTCATGTTGACCTTTTTACTCTGGTTATTCCAGCTAGTGGTAAACAATTACATAAAAGCACCGGATATGACGCCTGACGGCAAACCGTTATTGCTTGGTATAGGACAAGACTTTATGGCTTGTATTATCGGTGCAGCCATGTGTGGTGTAGGTCTGGGCATCACTTTCAACTACAACGGAAGTACGGGTGGAACAGATATTATCGCTGCTGTTGTTAATAAATACAGAGATGTATCACTCGGACGAATGATTATGATCTGTGATGTATTCATTATCGGTTCCTGTTATTTTATATTCCATGATTGGCGTCGGGTTATCTTTGGTTTTGTCACTCTGTTTATCATCGGTGTTGTGCTCGACTGGATTATCAACAGCGCCCGCCAATCGGTTCAATTCTTCATCTTCTCCAAGAAATATGATGAAATAGCCGACCGGATTATTAAAGATGCCGACCGGGGAGTTACAGTACTCGACGGTACGGGATGGTACAGCAAAAACAACGTAAAAGTGCTGGTAGTACTTGCCAAGAAACGCCAGTCACTCGAAATCTTCCGCCTGGTGAAACGAATCGACCCGAATGCATTCATCTCACAAAGCTCCGTCATCGGTGTATATGGTGAAGGATTCGATAAACTGAAAGTGAAATAGGCAATTCACCAAGCCATAAACAACCTCTGTAAAAACAATATTAAACAATGAAACGCAAACTTGTATTTGCCACCAATAACGCTCACAAACTCGAAGAAGTGGCCGCGATTCTCGGAGATAAAGTCGAATTGCTTAGCCTGAATGACATCGGTTGCCACACAGACATTCCCGAAACAGCTGATACACTGGAGGGTAATGCCCTGTTGAAATCTTCTTTTATCTATAACAATTATCACCTGGATTGTTTTGCCGACGACACCGGTCTGGAAGTAGAAGCGCTGAACGGAGCTCCCGGCGTCTATTCCGCCCGCTATGCAGGAGGAGAAGGACACGACGCACAAGCCAATATGCTCAAACTGCTTCACGAACTGGAAGGGAAAGAGAATCGCAGAGCACAATTCCGCACTGCTATTTCTCTCATTCTGGATGGAAAGGAGTATCTCTTCGAAGGAGTGATAAAAGGCGAAATAATCAAAGAAAAACGGGGTGATTCCGGATTCGGTTACGATCCTGTATTCAGACCGGATGGTTACGATCAAACTTTTGCAGAACTGGGAAACGATATTAAAAATAAAATCAGTCACCGGGCATTAGCTGTAGAGAAACTTTGCGAGTTTCTGCAACGCTGATTATTCTGACTATTGTTTCGTCCAATTTATTACTCTGACATCATTGAATCCATCAACAGTCGATTCGAGTTTTGTGGATTTCTTAACTATATGATACAGAGTTTCATAAAAGAGATATTGCTTACTTCCAAAGAAAATTATTACTTTGCAGAAAAATAAAACGCAATGAAGAAAGTTACATTATTTACTCTACTGACGTTACTATTATGTACTTCATGTGTAACGAAAAAGAAGTTTATGCTCGCAGAGATGGCGGCTACCACAAGCAAAGATAGTTTACAAAGACTATTGACCGACTGCCGTAACACAGGCGACCAGATGTCAGCACAAATCAAGAAACTGTTGCGTGATACAACTCAAATGGGAAACAGTATCCGTCAGTATCAAAGTATCCTGAATGTGAACATGACTGAACAGGAAAAACTGAACGCCCTGTTAAGCCAGAAGAAAAATGAGCTTAGCGAAAGAGAACGCACTATCAACGAGCTGCAGGATATGATTAATGCTCAAAATGACAAAGTGCAGAAACTATTGAGCAGCGTGAAAGATGCATTGCTGGGCTTTAGCACCGACGAACTGACCATCCGTGAGAAAGATGGGAAAGTGTATGTAGCCATGTCGGATAAATTACTGTTCGAATCAGGAAGTGCCCGCTTGGATAAGCGCGGTGAAGAAGCTCTTGGCAAACTGGCCGAAGTGTTGAACAAACAGACAGACATTGATGTATTTATCGAGGGACATACCGACAACAAACCTATCAACACGGTGCAGTTTAAAGACAACTGGGATTTGAGTGTGATTCGTGCTACTTCTGTTGTTCGCATCCTAATTAAGAACTATCATGTGAATCCGCTGCAAATACAACCCAGCGGCCGTGGTGAATATATGCCTGTTGCCGATAATGAGACAGCAGAAGGCAGAAGCAAAAACCGCCGTACGGAGATTATCATGGCTCCGAAACTGGATAAGTTGTTCCAGATGTTGCAGACTTCGGAAGAGGCTAAATAAAAATTATACTATAAAAGATTATATTACCCTATAGAGGTACTAATTAAAAGAGAATATATCAAAACTCTCTTTTCCACAAAATCCCCCACACTACAGATAGTTTGTAGCGTGGAGGATTTTAATTTATAAGGAGTTTAACACTCTATTTGTTATGAAAAACAAACCCTATTTCAATACAAATCCAGTGATATAAACCTTATTCTATTTACTTTCCCCAGTTCGATGGTTTCTTTCCCATCTTAAACACCATCGTACCACCATTTATGATATCCCCATGAGTGATAAAGTAATCCTTATATTTCTTTCCGTTTAAAGTAACCGACTGAATATAAATATCCTCCGGTGACTTGCGCAAGGCTTGAATACGGAATTCCTTATTGCCCGCAAGTTTCAATGTACACTCATCGAAAGCAGGAGTACCAATGATATATCGGCCATCGGCAGGATTTACCGGATAGAATCCCATAGCACTAAACACATACCATGCCGACATCTCTCCACAATCATCATTTCCGGCATATCCGGAAGAAGTATTATTATACAGATTATTTATAATGTGGCTAACGTACTTTTGAGTTTTCCACGGTTGTCCTGCATAGTTGTAGAGGTAAGCGACATGATGGCTAGGTTCATTGCCGTGTGCATACTGACCCACAAATCCCGAAGCATTATCATTTAATTCCCCGCTCCGGTGATGAGTAGTAAAGAATGTATCCAGTTTCTGTTCAAAAGCCTTTGCTCCACCCGTCAGTTCAATCAACCCTTTGACGTTGTGCGGAACATACCAGAAATACTGCCAGGCATTTCCTTCCGTAAACGGATAACCTCCGTTTGCACCGTATTTATAAGGATCGAAAGGTTCCATCCATTCTCCCTTATCATTCTTCGACTGGAAGAAACGAGTTGCCGGATTGAAAAGATTCCGGTAGAATTCAGAACGCTGGTAGAATCGTTGGTAGTCGGTGTCTTTTTTCAGTTTTGCAGCCAGTTGAGCAACACACCAATCATCAAAAGCCTGTTCCAATGTAATGGAAACCGATTGAGTCTGAATATTTTCGGGCATATAACCATACTTCTCCCATACTTCAAAAGGAGAATTAAGATGCGCAGTGATCGAACTGTTGTATACTGCCTCATAAGCCTTTTCCACATCAATTCCAGGGATACCTTTCAGAATGGCATCCGCAATAACAGGGATGGAGTGATTGCCAATCATGCAGTAATTGTCCTGTCCCCATAATTGCCAGACAGGCAGATAACCGTAATAATCATACTGCCGTATCATGCTCTTTACGAAATCGGCCACACGCTCGGGTTCGAGCAAAGTATAGAGCGGATGTACCCCGCGGAAAGTATCCCAAAGAGAGAAAGTAGTATAATGCGTTTCATTACTACTCACCTTACGAGTTGTATAGTCCGCCGCCATATATTCACCGTTCACGTCAGACATCGTATTAGGCTGTATCATCGTATGATAAAGAGCGGTATAGAAAATCTCCTTTTGAAGTTCGGTTCCTTTCACGTCAATCTTTCCCAGTTCCTGTTCCCAGTCGGCATCTGCTGCTGCCACATACCGATCGAAATCCCAATGGGGCGCTTCCTGGTCCATGTTCTGACGGGCGTTTTCCATAGAGACAGACGAAAGGGCTACTTTGCAATTAAGCGGTTTGTCATCCAGTTTTCCAAAGTGGAAACAGCCGTGGAGATTGGTTCCATTAATCACCGCTGTGTTATCGTGTACACGCCCCCCGTCTCTTAACGTAGAGGAAAGAATCGGACTCGAAAATTCCATATAGAAATAAATCTTACGCAATTTGGCCCATCCTGTAATAATGCGATACCCCTCTACAGCATGATTGTTCAGGATACGGATTTGAGAGTTGATGATGCGACGTCCCCAACTGCCTTTATTGGCCGAATGGTCTAAATCCAGTAGTATCTCCGCGTCCTTGTCAGCCGGATACTGATAACGATGAATACCGGTTCTTTGAGTGGTAGTGAGTTCGGCATTGATATTTTCGTCTTTCAACATTACCTGATAATAACCGGGACCGGCTTTCTCTTCTTCATGAGTGAATGCAGAAGAAGTACGTCCGCTACTGGTTGGCATGATGAGAATATCAATTAGGTCGGAAGCCCCCGTACCACTCAAGCGGGTGTGACTGAAACCGTAGATGGTACGCTTATTATAATCATAGCCGGACGCATCTCCCCAGTCAGGAGCTTCATTTGTATCAGGCGAAAGTTGTATCATGCCGAATGGTGAAGTTGCTCCCGGATAATTATTACCCGACAGACCTCCATTGATGGCCCCTGTACCAATGAAAGGATTCACATACTTAGTGATTTCTCCGGCTTGGGAAGTAGCCAAAGCCAGAGAAAAAGCACAGATTCCTGTTATAAACCTATTCATAGCAATTGATTTATTCAGCAATGATTTCTACAATCCGACTGTTCAGTTGTTGAGTAGTAAACACTTCCAGTCCCACATTCATCAGATACTCTCCTGAATACAGTTGATCGTTACCTTGAAGCGAAGAATTGCTACCCGGCATCAAATTGATTTCCTTCACACGATACATTCTATCAGCATCCAATCCCTGCAAACGTACCGGTAATACCTTTTCTGCATAACGCGGATGGATATCAAATGCATACAACACAGCTTTATTCTTATCTTTATTTACATACATAGAAGAGGTATGATTACTGCCATAAGGAGAAACCAAACGATACAGATCTCCATCAAGAATTACAGGTTTCAAACGATTATAATTTTCCACAGCCTGATTGCAATAGATATGGTCATTCTCGTTCATATCATCCAGCTTGATATCAAAACCCAGTTTACACATCATTGCCACATCCGTACGGAACTTGATGCTGGTTCCCCGGTTCCAGGTCGTAACATGTGCACACATCGTCTTACTAGGAAATATTTGTGAGAATCCCCATTGAATAAATAAACGTTCGATAGGGTCCGTATTGTCGCTAGGCCAGAATTCCGTAAAGTATTTCAATGCTTCGAAGTCAGAGCGTCCGCCGCCACCGGCACAAAGCATCATCGGCAAATCCGGATATTTATTTTTCACACGCTCCAACACTTTATACAGTCCGCGCACATATTCGATATACAGATGCGACTGTTTATCCTTCAGATAGGAAGAGTAGATATTGGTGATAGGACTATTGCAATCCCACTTAAAGAAAGCGATTCCCGGATAGTTTGTCATCAATTTGTCTACCACACCGAATACATGATCCTGCACTGCCGGATTACTCAAGTCGAGTACCAACTGATTTCTGAAATAATATTCATCCCGATTAGGCAGATGAATCACCCAATCTTTATGCTTTTCATACAGTTCACTTTTCGGATTCACCATTTCAGGCTCTATCCATATTCCGAATTTGATACCTTTCTTTTGTGCCTCTTCTACCAAACGTCCTACACCATTTGGCAGTTTATCCGCCGTTTCTTTCCAATCACCCAGTCCTTGATGATCGCTGCTACGCGGATATTTATTACCAAACCATCCATCATCGAGCAGAAACATATCCACTCCCAGTTTGACAGCCTCATCCATCAATCCAATCAACTTATTCTCATCAAAATCAAAATAAGTAGCTTCCCAATTGTTAAGTAGTGTCATACGGGTCTGGTCACCCTTCTTAACCTGATACTTGCGCGCCCAATCATGAAAGTTACGGCTGGCCTCTCCCTTACCGTTCAGGCTATAAGTGAAATAAAAATCTGGTGTGCGAAAAGTTTCTTTGGCAGGAAGGTTGTATTCCGAAGCGTACGGATTAATACCGGAAATGATACGAAGTTCATTCTTATTATCCACTTCAAAGGTAAAACGGAAGTTACCTGTCCACCCCAAAGTACCGACTAATACCTCTCCTGAATTTTCCTCCGACGGAGCACCCAGAGACAACTGGAAAAACGGAGAAACAAACATATTGGCACGCGCACCCAACTTGGTATCAATCGTTTTTTTACCAAATGCCAATTCACGCTCGGCTATGTTAACCTCATGTGCCCAGTCACCGGAAAACTCTGTGAGAAAATACTTATCACGGTTAAGATGGAGCATGGAAGAAGCATATTTGCTCAATACAACAGGTTTCTTCTCCTGATGATTGATTTCAGTGAATGTCTTGATGATATTTTCCGCAGTATACGTTATATAGTGCAATTTCACAGTCACAGGATATTTGTCATCCTTTAGGGTAATCACCGTTTCTACACTTCCGTCATTCTGTCGGCTACTACTATGTTCCACATATTTCAACAATAAAGATGGGTTTCCATCATTATGAAGCACTTGAATAGCCGGCTCGAAATAATCCTCTGCCCCATGTGTGATATAAACCTCGGTTCCCTGCGGCAAGTAGGCAAAGTCCGATTCATGATTCAGTTTTTTACCCAGATAACGCTGGTATAAACGACCGTTGTCTCCCACCTGAAAGATCAGGCTTGTGCAATCAGTTTCAATCTTAATAATAGGTTTGTCAGCTGCCTTCAACATACAGGAGATGCCCAAAAGACAGAATAAGAGAATAGCTTTTACTTTCACGGTATATTTATTTAATGTTATTGCAATTATTTTTTATTTATCAGTACGGAACGGAGCAACCGGAAGTCCAGCAATTCCATAAAGATTACACTCCGGATTATCCGCCCATCCGTAACGTGCCGCAATGGGTATTTCCACTTCCGGCGATTCAAGGATCACCTCTTTCCCCCGGATAGTGGCAGTTGCCTGATGAAATACTTGATCCGGTCCGGCAACAATAAATCCTTTGGGTTCGCCTGCTGCGGCTTTCACTTCACAATCGAAGCTAAGTATCAGTTTATTTCCCGAAATACGGTAGCTCTGAAAAGTCGGTACATCATACGTGCCCCTCTGATAAGTATTTGCCAACGACAGGAGAGCCAACCGTCTTCCCACCTCCTGTTTGTTTTTAGGGTGAATATCCTGCGCTACACCAAGGTCAATAGCCGATACCATACCTGTACCTTCCATAGAAAGTGCATCGGCCTGCGCTTCACGTAATGCAGCCCATTTCGAATCGGGTTGTACTTCTTGACTACGCAAGTAATTTGCCAACTGCACGAAGTAGAAAGGCAGCTCCTGTTTCCATTGTTTTCGCCAGTCGGCTATCAGCGACTGAAAAAGAGGGGAATACTGCCGGTCACGACCTACATTAGCTTCACCCTGATACCATATAACACCCTTAACTGGAAAAATCGTGAAAGGATGTACCATTCCGTTATACAACACAGACAGATAACTGGAGCCCTCCGGTGACATGGGTGCAGATGGCAATTCATCCAAAGTTAATCCGATGCGATAGTTCCAGCTTCCGGCCAATGATATTTTCCGTTCACCCATTTCTGCATACAAAGTTTCTGGTTTTCCATGAATACCGCCTTCTCCTCCGAAATCAGATACACGAACTGTAATAATACCTTTGCCGACTTTAACTTCCGCAGCCGGAATCGTATACTTCCGGAAGGTGGCAAACCCCGACCCTCTGGCTATTTCCTTACCATTGTAGTAAGTAATATCTTCATCATCTATCATTCCCAGACTAAGAGTTACCTCCTGTCCTGCCCATTCAGCAGGAATATCTATCTCCTTTTGAAACCAGACAATACCGTCGAGCCCATCCAGTCCTTTTTCTTCCCAATAACCGGGTAACTCCATAGACTTCCATTCTTTCCCGGTCTGTAAAGCCGAAATCCATTGCGGAGTCTCTTGAGCAAAACCGGCATCCCGGATAATAAACTGTTCACGCCAGTCTTTCATCTCTTGTTGATAAACAGCAGAAAGAGCTTCTTTATTAAAATTCAGTCTCCTCATTTTAGCTGCTTCTTCCTGAAAACCCATCACCTGTTGCAAGGTGCCGAAGCTTGTCCATGCTTCGGCCGGAGTGCCGCCCCAAGTACAATCTATCACACCAACAGGTACATTCAATTCCTTCCACAACTGACGGGCAAAGAAATAAGCGACAGATGAAAACTCCGGAACAGAGGAAGGGCTACATTCCTGCCACCCCCCTCCATTCATTTCTATGTTATCCTGCGGAGTTAAAGATACAGTCTTTTTTACCTGTAATAGACGAATAAACGGATAATTAGCTTCCGCCACCTCCTGTTCATAATTCATAACCTTGCCCCATCCGGCAACCGGCATTTCCATATTGGATTGTCCGGAACAAAACCAGACTTCCCCCACCATTATATTCCGCAAAGTCAGTATTTCGCCATCTGAAAGCGTAATTTGATAAGGACCTCCGGCGGCAGGAGTAGGTAACTGCAAAATAAAACTTCCATTCACTCCCGCTTTAACTGCATATTTCCGGTTATCCCAACTCGTTTTTACTGTGACTTGCTTACCAGCTTTTGCCTTGCCGGGCAATGTCAACGTACTCTTTTGCTGTATCACCATATGATCGGTGAAAAACGAAGGTAAAGTGACTTTAGCCTGTGTACAAACAGCTATGCACAGAGCCACAAGAGTCATTCTATATTTATTCATTTTCGATTAGTTAATTGATTCCCGGCTATTAGTTGAATTCCAGCACTTTCACATCCTTGGCAGGTATAGTAATTTCTATCTGATTTCCGGCAGTAGTCCGGTTACCACTCCATAATTCTTTCACCTGATAACTGTGCGTTTGCTCCAGTCCTATTCTATCCAACGAAAGTGTCATTGTCTGCTCCTGTTCCGAATAGTTGAAAAGTGCGCAATGGAATGTTCCATCTTTCTCCTTTCTTACAAAGATCTGTTCCGATTGAGCTCCATTTCCCTCTACCGGACGGAACACTTCACCCGTGGCAAGAGCATTGATATCAGGATTCGTCAGATATTTCAACGCTTTGTCTTTCCCGTCTTTTCCTCCGGCTGCACTAAAATCATCTCCACCAATGTAGATACCTGTAATAACGCCAGAAGTGATACGCGCCCGATTTTCACCGTCTGTAGCATCTCTCAACACAATATGGTCTGCATCATTGAATTGATAGATGTACTTCTGCCACCATCCATAAGACAATGCATTCAGTGTGTATTCGGTATCCTTGATTTTATTCCATGCATCGCAGGCAATTCTACGCGACTGGGCATATTGTGCCGGAAAAACAGGAGAAATAGAAAGATTGATATACATATCTCCAAAATATTTATCCAGCAACTGCATCCCATAATTATACCCCTGAATGCCTGTCGTCACTTCAGGAAGATACCATTTATCAGCCTCCATCGCTCCATGGGTCATAAAATCCATTTTCACATATTCGAATCCTGTCCGATGAAACAAACCGGATGTCTTTTTCATCATCGCCTCTACAGCAGGATGAGTAGGATCGATGGCATAAGCACCATCCAGCTCCTGTGGTTTTCCGTTAGCATATAGGTAGATATCCTTGTATTTATATTCAGGAGCGGCATCCACCGTCCGTTCGGGGTCACGCGCCCAATCGGTAAACGGAGTCCAGTAGATACCTCCAATCTGACCGTTCGATTTACATTTTGCAATGAATGACTTCAATTGTTCTTCATTCATACAGTCCCAACCGGAATCCAATCCGACATAAACCGTATTATCCGAATTGACAAAATGATGATTTTGAAGATTTTGTTTGATAAAATCCGAAACCTCCATCGCT
This sequence comes from Bacteroides sp. M10, assembly GCF_014334015.1. GTDB lineage: Bacteria > Bacteroidota > Bacteroidia > Bacteroidales > Bacteroidaceae > Bacteroides > Bacteroides intestinigallinarum. Next base: position 1,487,056 of record NZ_CP060488.1, read on the forward strand.
TTATCATAAGTCAGGTTGAATTGCAAAGCTCCCCAACTGTTCCAACCGAACGGAACCGCTTTTCCCCACTCCTTCGGAGGTGCCATGATTGCATTAACCTTTGCATAAGTTTCCAATCCGTCGCACCAGTTTTCAAAGAATCCCAATAATATTTTGGGAGACTTGATCTTCTTACCTGTCAATGCTCCGTGAGGTTTCACATCTCGCGTCAGTTCATCAGCCACCCCACCATAGCAGACCAGAGAACCGATATTCCGGCTATCTCCTTTGCCGAGAATGATGGCAGTTTTCCAATTATCATGTTCCACCGAACCCACTACAAGCCCGCTACGCCCTTCATTATTAAAGACCGCAGTCACTTCATAGCTGGTGAGTGTATCAAAATCGAGCACATGAGACTGATATCTAATCCATTTATCATTGTCAAACGGCATAAATAAGGCACGGTTATCACCTGCCGGGAGCAATCCGGACATACGGTCTACATTTACAGGTGCCATCCGGTTGGAAGCAATCTTATCATTTCCTTCCAAGGTAAACTCCGTCAATACATATTCCTTATCCGGATAAAGATAAAAGCATTGTATCAGCTTGGGCAAAGATTTATCTGTATATTCAATCTTATACAAGGTTCCTTTTCCAAAAGCATCCAAAATTTTGTGTTTACTTACCTTATGACGGGCATAATCCCGTGTGGTAACCGTCCGCCCTTCCCATAAATAAGAAGCATACAGCCCATCACTAATAATTTTTGACTTTTGAGAAAGCGTTATGCCTCCTTTCTGATCATCGAAGCAGATTTGCCAATCGCCCGTCATCAGGCTTTTATTTTCGGCAATGCACTCGGAAAAAGTGAAGAACAGGAACAAAGTTCCAAGAATGATTTTAAACTGTCGAAGTTTGTTTTTCATATGGTACAATAAATATGGTTTAAATAGAATAAAAGTGTTCCCCAAAGGTAGGCATTGCCAGAAGTATTACTTGACGTAAACAAGTCAAAAAATGAAAGGTTTACGGCAATATGCCGCTCAAACTCTCTGAATCCACAAATATTCTATTTATCCGCATCATTTATAGCATCCGTATTCCTTATATCCTGTGGAACGATGGCTTGCTTTCCACTCTGATACTGTTTCTCGAAATCTTTCGGAGTCATGCCGAATTGTTTCAAAAACAGTTTGCTGAAATAAGACGGAGAATTAATACCCACCATATAACAGATATCTCCAATCCTATATTTACCTTCCTGAATATATTCCGCCGCTTTCTTGAGCCGGATCAAACGGATAAAGTCAAGTGGGGAAAGATTAAATATCGTTTTAATTTTTCTCAACAAACTGGAACGACTCATACAAAGAATATCCGCCATTTTCTCCACTCCGAAATTATCATCGGTTATATTGTCCTCAATAATCCGGATCACCTTATTCATAAATTCCTCATCCGCTTTGTTCATCTGCATATTATCCACAGAGAAGAACGGACGTTTCGAGAATGCTTCCCTCTCCCGGCGGCGGTTATTGAGCAATGACAATACCTGTTCCTTGAGGTAACCGAACGAGAAAGGCTTCTCCACATAGGCCTCCGCCCCATACTTCAATCCATTGATTTTACTGTCAATATCATTCTTGGCAGTCAGGAAGATAACAGGGATATGAGAAAGCTCAAGATCTGACTTAACTTCCTTACACAACTGATACCCGTTCATCACCGGCATCATAATATCACTGATGATCAAATCGACATGGCTGCTTTTCAACACTTCAACCGCTTCTACCCCATTCTTCGCCGTTTCTACCGTGAAACTTTCACGCAGTCTTTCTGAAATGAATGTCAACATATTTTCATTATCTTCTACCAACAACAGAGTATATCCATGCATATCTGTTTCAACGGAAGTCTCTTCATCCAACTCCACAATATCTTTCTGTACGACTTTACTGTTTTGCAGGCTAATGCCTTCTTTGTTCAAAGGAACGGTCAACACAAAAATATTTTCCTTTTCATAGGTAGTGTCAAGAGAAAGCGTCCCTTTATGCAAGGATGCCAATGAACGTGCCAGTGACAATCCGATACCCACCCCATTTTTAGGCATTTCTCCTTTTTCCATCTGATAGAAAGGTTCAAAAATATATTGGCTCACTTCCTCCGGAATCTTGTTTCCATCACTGATTACCCGAATGGTAAAATAAGATTTATCCTTTTCCAGTTCTACCTGTATATGTTTTGTAGCATACTTCAAAGCATTATTGAGCAGATTACTCACAATCTTAGTTATTGCTTCTTTATCTACGGCTGCCCATACCTCTTCTTCCAATAGTTTTAATATCAATTCTTTGTTGTTCAGATTGAAAGTTACTTCAAAGCGGGCTACGATTCCTTTCAGAAGGGCTACAATATCCACACTCTCAAATTTCATGGAAAGTTTATTGGCACCTATCTTCTGGAAGTCAAGAAGTTGTCCGGTGAGTTCAAGCAACCGCTTCGTGTTCTCTACGATGACACTGATATATTTCTTCTTCTTAACTTCCGGAATGTCCTCTTCCTGAATAGCCTCAAGCGGACCGTTAATCAGTGTCAGGGGAGTACGCACTTCATGCGCTATCTCTGTGAAAAAATTTACTTTCGATTCATATAACTCTTTCTCTTTTTCTATCTCAAAGAGTTTCTGACGTTCTTCCATCTGACGCTCCTTACGCCGCTTGTACCATAAAAACCAACAGAATACAACTAAAATGATAGCCAGTATATAAACAATATAAGCCCATACGGACAGCCACCAGGGAGGCAGGATGACAATAGTCAGCGAGCGGGTAGAAGGTTCGGACTTACTGGCATGATGGGTTGCCTTTACCTGAAAAGTATACTTCCCTGGCGGGAGTTTGGCATATGATATATTCTTGTTGCTAGCAGCACGAATCCATTCTTTATCTAGCGGGAGCATACGATAATAGTATTGATTGGTTTCCACTGTAGAATAGCTTAACATAGCAATATCAAAACTGATATTCGACTGGTCATAAGGAAGTACTATTTCACTGGTATGCACAATGCACTGTTTCAAAGGTGAATTCGGACTATGTACAGTAATTTCCTTATTATAAATACTGAATTTGGAAATATAAACCGGAGGTAGCGAACTATCTTGATCGGAAGAGTCAGGATCGAAAGCAATCAGCCCGTCCACTCCTCCAAAATAGAATTTGCCATCACGCGCTTTTAGTGCCGAACGGTAATTGAATTGATTACCCAGTAGTCCGTCTTTATTCGTAAATACGCTTACATCTCCGCTTTCCGGATTGAACCGCACCAGTCCTTTATTAGTTCCAAACCATAAATTAGAATGTTCATCCTCTAAAATATCATAACATACATCGTCCGGTAATCCCTCATTGATGCCGAAAGATGTAAAGTCATCCTGTGCCTCATTATAACGACAAATACCGCCACGGTCGGTAGAGAACCATATATTGCCTTTACTATCTTGCATAATGGAACTAACGGAATTGGAACTTAGTGTATTCTTTTTCCCCGCTTCATATACATAATTCTGAAAAGTTCCCGACTCGGGTTTACATCTCCATACACCATTCCCCATAGATGCCACCCAAATAGTACCATCTTTTGCTTCCATGATACAAAAAGCCCAATTATAACCAACAGCATCCACCCTATGATATTCCTTTTCATTCGGTTCTGCCATATAAAGCCCCCATCCAGTTCCTATCCATTTGTGTCCTTTACTATCTATCATGAAATCATATACGCTACCCTCATCAATACCAAGCTCCTCTTCAGACAAACACCGGATTCGTTCATCAGGCAAGCTAGTTTCATTCATCCCCTGCTTGAATAATCCACTGTAAATACGATTGTTATAATGTCTGACACACAAGGTTATAAGATGGCCCGGCACATTATCATATACTTGGTGCACTTTACCGGAGTGGGGATTCAGCACATTGATTCCATTATCTTCCGTACCAATCCAAATACAGCCGTTATCATCTTCCGCCAATCCCCGGATACGCTTGGTATTCAAAGAATGTCCGTCACTTCCGGGGACGTATTTATCAAACGAAAGACGATGATTCGGCAAATAATTGACTCCACCGAACATTGTTCCGATCCAAATTCCTCCTTGAGTATCCTTATAAATTGAATAAATGATATTATCCGACAGACTAAACGAGCGCATCAGGTCTTCTTTGAGATGCAGCATACTGTTCTTTTTCTCATTGATGATAAACAATCCGTGATGAGAACCGACCCAAAGTTCATCTCCGAAGCAGACTATATCACGCAAGAATGTTTGTCGTTCACCAGGAAAAGGAATATTAGTGAATTGACGAGTATGAGTATTATATTTCAGCAGTTCTCCTTCGTGGATAGCGAGTATAATGTCATCATTCTGAAAACATATACTCATTATATTCTTATTAATCAATGATTTCCCATTGCAATCTGTAAGATACTGTTCAAAAGAGTCCTTATCTTGATTGTATTTGTACAAACCTACTCCGGAAGTACCTACCCAAACTTCTCCTTTCTTGTTGACAGCAATACATTCGGGACTTTCATTTTTTAAATTACTTTTATCCGTAATCGGATAATGACTCACTTTATCTGTTCCGTTAAACCGAAACAAACCCTGATCGGGAATTAGCGCCCATATATTGCCAGTAGAATCAGCAAGTATTTCCGCCACCCAATTGTCCGGGGTAATCTTATCTGATGATTCAGGTTTCAAGTGCGTGAAAATATCCATAGCTGGATCGTATAAATAGATTCCCCGATCGGTTCCTACCCAAAGTTTACGGTCTTTATCTTCATAAAGAGCACTGATATTATGATTGCCCGTTCCAGCTATCTGGTCGTCACAATTGAGTTGAAGGACCGACGTACCGTCATAACGGTTCAGACCGTTCTTCGTACCGAACCACATAAATCCATAGCTATCCTGCAAGATTGTCTTCACATTACTTGCCGACAATCCATTTTCTCCATTGATATGGGTAAAATAAAATTTGGAATATGCTTGTGCCTTGACAGATAGTGCAGAAAGTAACAGACTGCACAATACCGATAATATGAAGATGTATCTTTTCATAGCATGGATATATTATTCGTTATGCCACAAAGATAAAAGATTTTTTTATCCTGCTTACCATCCTATTACAAAAAGAACCGCCAAGCATTTTGATATGCCTGACGGAAATTTGTTCTCCCGGTAAGAAACAAAAGTTACCAGCCGGTGGGCTGACTTATATTAGGATTAGAAGTATCTTCTTGTTGCGGGAGTGGCCATGAATCGAATTTCGGGAATGAACAACGACGTTCCTCCAATTTAATAAATGCCTGGGTATCGGGATTCCATGCACCATAAATAGCACCATTCATCACATCGTTACCAATTCCCCAACGCCGGATATCATCATAACGCTTGCCTTCGAAGCAAAGTTCCACACGACGTTCGCGACGATACAACTCACGCACTTTTTCTTCCGAGTTATAGACAGTTTCATCCATTCGGGGCATTCCGCCACGAACGCGGATAGCATCAATGTATTCTTTCACTTTCGGATCATCCCAGTGCCCTGTTTCAATGAGACATTCAACATAATCCAGCAGTACTTCCGCATAACGATAGATTACGAAGTCAAGGCTACCTTGTCCATTGTTTCCACGATCATCCTCCGTCATAAACTTTTTCATCATATAACCACTGCGTATACCGTCATTTCTGCCAATATAATCACCGCAATCAGGATTGAAAGGATTGAATGTGTAATTAGAAAAACCTGTGTTGTCCCCCGGTGTAAAAATACTCACATTCATACGCGGATCTCTTGCTCCATGATATGGATCTTTTTCATAAGCTTCTCTTTCAGAAGTAGATAAAGATTGAATGGTCCGACCATCTGCCGTTTCATAAGTATCGACAAAAGATTTCAAAACACTCATTACGCCTTGTCCGCCGAAGCTACCTGACATACAACGGAAAAATACACCACTTGAACCTCCTCCTTTAAACAAGATACGCTCTTTGTTCTGCTTTCCCGTATAGGTAAACAAATCACGGTAATTCTTACCCGGATGGTTATCGGAAGCGGTAGAATAATATAGTTCAAATTCGTTACTTTTTATCAGTTCCCATGCAGCCGCTTTAGCAATATCATATCGTTTGAACTGGAGATTGATATCCATCTTCAAAGTCAGGGCGATAGACCGAGACATACGGTCACGTCTTCCTTCATCCCAGATAAACGGAAGAGCTTCTGAATTGATTACTTCATCTAGTTCAGCGTTAATCTTATCCAGACATTCGTTAACCGGGGTACGTGCCATATAAATTTCTGTGGGTAATAAAACTTTGTCTACATACGGAATACCATCATTTCTCCCATACCAGTTCAATAAACGGATATGATACCATGCTCTCCATACTTTTGCTTCCGCTTTCATACGGTCGCGTTCATCTTCATTTGTGAAGTATGCCTTATCAATATGATCAAGCAAGCGGCAACAGTTACGGATTTTCCGATAACATTGGTTCCAGGTATAAAACTGATATTCCCATGGTCCTGGGTTATTATTGTCGGCAGGAGGAACCAGCGAACCGTTTCCCAATTGTTGGATACGCACATCAAAGTTACCCGTAAAATAGACATTATCCGTTGCTCCATCCTGAAATATCATACCGATTTCATCTCCACCCCAGTCACCTTTCACCCATAATTTACAAGTACCAAGCGCCGATTCACATTCTTGTTGCGTCTGCCAGAAATCATCATCTGTCGAAGCGTTCGGTTTATCTCTGGTCAGAAAGTCTTCACAACTACCGAATAAGCCCATAAGCCCGGCAAGGAACAGCCCTTTAAAAATTATTTTATTATATCGTTTCATAATACGTCAATGTTTTAATGATTAGAAATTCAAACTAAGACCTACAGAATAAGTTTTCAGCAACGGATAAGACCCCATCTGACCACGGCTTTCAGGATCAACCATACTTTCTTTGGCAAAAGTAAACGGATTCTGAGCATTCACATATACACGAATACTTGAAACACCTACTTTTTTCAATGACATCTGGTCAAACGTATATCCTACCTGAATGTATTTCACACGACAATAACTTGCATCGAAATGCCAATAATCAGACGCATGGTGATTATTACCATAATCGGGTGACGGTGTCAGTCTCGGATAATGTGCACCGGGATTCGACGGGGTCCAATAATCCAACTGCGCTTTCATGGGTGTCAATCCGTCTCCTGTCAGATTCAATCCGTTAGAGAATGGTGCGCTATAATAAGCATCTACTCCTGTAACTCCCTGAAAAAGAACCTCAAAACTCCACTTCTTATAATTAAAGGAAAGGTTTGCAAAATAGTTCAGGTCGGGCTGGTCATTTCCACGAATTACACGGTCATCGGTAGTAATCTTATTATCAGGTTTTCCATCCGGACCTGACACATCTAAATATTTAATGTCTCCCGGTTGTTGCCCGTCAAAGATGACCACGCCTTCTTTAGGTACCCAATTGCCCGAAGCGTCTTTCGTAAAGTCACTCTCCTGCAACAGACCATCAGTAGGATAAACATAATAACTGTTCAAAGCATAACCGATCTGATTAATTGTAGATCCGTTATCATAAGGCGCTCCAAATAAGTCTATGATTTTATTTTTGTTTTGAGACAGACCACCGTGGATGCTAAAACCGAAATCTTTAAATTGCTTGTCATAATTTACACTGAACTCCCAACCTCTATTGCGTACTTTTCCTGAATTGATGGCACTCGCCCAAATACCACCGATAGAAGAAATAGGAGGGGTAATTAGCATACCAGAAGTCGTCTTTTCGTACCAATCGAAAGTAAGGCTCAAATCCTTGAACAAACGGAGGTCTGCACCGACATTCAGCATTTTCACTTTTTCCCAAGTAATTTTAGGATTACCATATTCCTTTTCTTCACCATTACCCATATCTATAAATGTCTGATATTTATACAGACCGATATTCTCGTTACCAAGCAAACCATACGAACCTCTTAACTTCAACTCATTGATTTCATTCTTCAAAGATTTCATAAATTTTTCTTCATGTACATTCCAACCTACAGCAATCGAAGGAAATACGCCAAATTTTTCACCGTCTCCAAAGCGTGAAGAACCATCGCGACGTACAGTACCTTCCAAAAGATAGCGCCGATTATATGTATAATTTGCTTTAGCAAACATGGAAATCATCGAATAGCTGTCCCAACTATTATTATGAGTCAACTCCTGATTGTAACCTCCGATGACAAACAAACGGTGGTCACCTTTATCATAGGTATATTCAGCAGTACCACCCAAATAATAATAGGTATCATGATCTCTATAATCAGTATAGTTTGCTCCCCATGTATTCAGCAGCACATCTGTGTTGTAATCAAAAAAGTTATAAGCATCACGCATGGATTTTCCTCCACGGCTACTGATACGATAAGAATACTGCCCTTTCAATACCAAATTAGGCAATATTTCCCAACGGGGGGAGATGTTGACGCTGATATTATCTTCATAATCTTCACGTATGCCCGAATGATCGATAAAAGCTGCGGGATTGGCCATCATAGGCCTGTTTCCGTAATAAGTGAAACTACTTCCTTCTTTCTTCGGATAACGAGTCACTGTATTAGGTGGTGTCTTATACATCCATTCAAATAATGACTTGTCGGCATCATCCGTTTTAGGTTGCTTCCGGTTAGTGCGGTAAGCATTGAAGTCCATATTTACAGACAGATTATCCCGCAAACTGACAGTGGTATTGGCACGAATATTCAACCGATCGGAGCTTGTGTGTTCCGTCAACCCCTCATTCTGCATATAATTTACACTCAAGGCAAAACGCGCCAAACTACCACCACCTGAAACAGAGACAGAGTGATTTTGAACATATCCAGTGCTAAACAGGAAATCTGCCCAGTCCGTATCAGGGTATTTATAAGGATCAGCACCGGCTATTGTATTTTTAATTACTTCCTCACTATACAACTCGTCACCTCCAATATTTTTTTTGGCAACATTAGCCATTGTCATATATTCGGCTGCATTTACGAAATCAGGAAGATAAGTTGCTTTTTGAACACCAAAGTAACCATCATACGATACATTAATTTTTCCTACTGTACCACGTTTAGTTTTCACCACAATTACACCATTGGCGGCACGTGCACCATAAATAGCAGCGGCAGCGGCATCCTTCAGAATAGTCACACTTTCAATTGTATTCGGATCCAGTTGATTCATATCCATTGGAATACCGTCAACCAATACCAACGGGTCATTATTAGTATGTAAGGAGGAAATACCGCGAATCTTAATGGAAGCTCCGTCTCCACCCGGCATACCAGAACCTTGCGTAACAGTCAGTCCTGTTACACCTCCCTGTAAAGACTGTGAGATAGAAGTAATAGGCTTAGAATTCAGATTTTTAGTGATATCCAATGTAGATACAGAAGAAATTGAATTCAACTTTTTCTCTTCCGAGTATCCGGTAACTACCACTTCATCCAATGCTTCGGAATCTTCGGACAAAGAGACACTCAAATTACTAATAGCACGGGATACAACATATTCATAAGGTCGGAATCCAAGATAAGTAAATACGATCACATCTCCTTTTTGAGCTTTAATAGAGAAATATCCGTTTGTATCGCTTATGGTACCAATCGTAGTACCTTTAATAAGAACATTGACACCGGCAATAGGAAGCGGTTGCACTGAGTTTTCAAGTATCTGCCCCTGAATAGTCCAATTTCGCTCCTTCGTGTCATTGGCAACAGCAGGTGTTGATTCCAAAGCTAAAGACTTTGTTGGAGTTCCCAACAATAAACAGGCAAATAACAAAGAAATTACTGCCGTCGAGCTTCTTTTCATAAGTTTGAATTTATAGGTAAAACAAAATTGTATTTAATGAATCTCATGTTTTTTATTAGATCTAATATTTATCTTTAAATGCAATGCAAATATACCCGATATATAATGAGTAATTGAGTTATAAACGCTGCAAAAAATAGAATATTTGCTTCAAACATCGCTGTGAACTCCTGTAGGGTGCATTCTTGTCATTTTATGAATCATTTGTATAGAACAAAAAAATCACGATAGACTAATTTTGTCTTATAATAAAAACAACTACCTATTCTTATATTAATCACATAATTATATATTTGAACCATGAAAATTAAAACTATCAGTTTTTCTCTAGTTATTATGATGTCCTCCCTTTCGGGATGTACGGATACAATGGAGGCAAAAGACAAAGTCGAACTATGGTATGAACAGCCTGCTAAAGAATGGATGAGTTCTGTACCGGTAGGAAATGGTCGTCTCGGGGCAATGGTATTCGGCGGTATTGAAGAAGAAACCATCGCACTGAATGAATCAAGCATGTGGTCAGGACAATATGACGAAAATCAAGAAATTCCTTTCGGAAAAGAAAGAATGAATGAATTAAGAAAACTCTTTTTCGAAGGAAAAATACAGGAAGGAAATCAGATTGCAGGAGAATTTCTGCATGGCAACGGACATTCTTTCGGCACACATCTTCCTATTGGTGACTTGAAACTTACTTTCAGCTATCCGGAAGGTACGGTTAGCAATTACCGTCGTTCGCTCGACCTGACTACAGCTGTCAGTACAACCAGTTACACAATAGGCGACATTAATTATGTGCGCGAATGTTTTGCTACCAATCCGGACGATGTACTTGTATTACGGATGTCCGCCAATAAAAAGAAAGCCATTCATGCAAAACTGTCATTAAGCATGTTGCGGGAATCCGAACTCTCAACCGATGGCAATCAACTGATTTTCGACGGAACTGTTAATTTCCCCAAGCAAGGTCCCGGCGGTGTGAGTTTTCAGGGACGCATCGCTGTATCTGCACCTAACGGAACATTACAGGCTGAAGATTCTACTATATCTGTAAACAATGCCGATATGCTGACTATCGTAATAGATGTACGCACCAATTACAAGAATAACACTTATCAATCTCTTTGTAAAGAAACTGTAGCTAAAGCTGAAAAAAAAGCATATAAGAAACTGAAGAAAGCTCATATCAATGATTATTCTTCTCTTTTTGACCGTGTTTCCCTGAAGTTGGGAACGGGAGAATACAATAACCTGCCAACTGACAAAAGATGGGAACAAGTGAAAAAAGGTGGATATGATCCTGGACTTGACGTATTACTTTTCCAGTATGGACGTTATCTGCTGATTGCTTCTTCACGGGAAAACTCACCACTTCCGGCTGCCCTACAGGGCTTCTTCAATGATAATCTGGCTTGTAATATGGGATGGACAAATGATTATCATCTGGATATCAATACACAACAGAACTATTGGATAGCGAATGTAGGTAATCTGGCAGAGTGCCATCTTCCCCTTTTCAAATATATCAAAGACTTATCTATCCATGGAGCCAAAACTGCTCAAAAGATATATGGATGTAAAGGATGGACAGCACATACCACAGCCAATATATGGGGATACACAGCTCCTTCTGGAAGTATCCTCTGGGGATTATTTCCAACAGCAAGCAGTTGGATTGCCTCACATCTTTGGACTCAATACGAATATACGCGCGACAAAGATTATCTGGCAAAAACCGCCTATCCTCTGCTAAAAGGAAATGCAGAATTTCTTCTCGATTATATGGTCGAAGATCCCAATACAGGCTATATGGTAACAGGACCCAGTATATCACCAGAAAATTCTTTCCTTTACGAAGGTAATAATTTATGTGCGTCAATGATGCCCACCTGTGACCGTGTATTAGCTTATGAAATATTCAATGCCTGCATTCAGTCATCACAGATTTTAGGTATCGACCAATCATTCAGTGATAGCTTGCAACAGGCCCTCAAAAAGTTTCCTCCAATCCGTCTGCGTGCCAACGGTGGCGTACGGGAATGGTTGGAAGATTACGATGAAGCAAGCCCTAATCATCGCCATACTTCACACTTACTGGCTCTTTATCCTTACGAACAAATTTCATTGGATAAAACCCCGGAACTCGCAGTAGGTGCACGCAAAACCATCGAAGACCGTCTAGCTGCAGAAGGTTGGGAAGATACGGAATGGAGCCGTGCCAATATGATATGTTTTTATGCCCGGTTGAAAGATGCTAAAGAGGCCTATCAAAGTATACTTACTCTCGAGAGTATATTCACACGAGAAAATTTATTGAGTATCTCCCCTGCTGGTATTGCCGGAGCACCTTATGATATTTTCATTCTTGACGGAAACGCAGCCGGAGCAGCTGGAATAGCAGAAATGTTAGTACAAGGCCACGAAGGGTATATTGAATTCCTACCTTGTCTGCCGGAACAATGGAATGTGGGAAATTACAAAGGCTTGTGTGTCAAGGGAGGAGGAGAAGTTTCTGCCGACTGGAATCAGTCTTTAATTAATGAAGCAACTCTGAAAGCTATTGTTGACAATACATTTACCGTAAAAGTTCCACAAGGAAAGGATTACACGATTACGCTGAATAACAAACAGATCGACCCAGCAATTAATAATGGATTGATTACCGTTTCCATGAAAGCTAAAGATATATTAAAATTCAAATAAGTAAGTTTATGTACAAAATCATCACTTTCTTCCTTTTCCAGATATGTGTCTTGTCCGTATTATCAGCACAAGAAACGATTTTTGTGAAAGCAAAATCCGACGACGCGACTCCGCGTCTGCAAACTGCCATAGAACAAGCACGTCGCTTGAAAGGGAAGAAAGTAGTGATACAACTGGAACAAGGAGACTATCATTTATATCGTAAAAGTAGTTCCAAACAAATTTACTTTATTTCCAACACTGCTTCCAAAGAAGAGAATCCGGATCCTACCAAACATATCGGTCTTTGGATAAAAGATATGAAAAATCTCGTCATTGATGGGGGTGGCGCACATCTGATTACACACGGAGAAATGACTTCTTTCGTCATAGACCAAAGTAAAAATATAACACTTCGAAACTTTACACTGAAAGCGGCTGATCCTTCGGTTACGGAAATGGAAGTTATCGATACAACGACCTACACAGCTACTTTTAAAATTCATCCCAATGACCGGTATGAAATTGTGGATAAACAAATCAAATGGTTAGGAACAGAATGGAGTTTTACCGGAGGAATCGCTCAAACATTTGATTTGCATACTAATATAACAAATCGTTGTAACCTGCCTACCGATCATGCCGTTTCCCTTACCGATATCGGGAATCATCAGATACACGCGATATACGACCAGAAAAAAACGTTATATCCGGGAGAAATATTTCAGATGCGGAATGCCATCCGGGACCAAGTCTGTGGATTTATTCATTTAAGCAAAAACATTGCACTTGAACATCTGAATCTGCATTTTTTAGGAAATTTCGGAATCGTAGCCCAATATTCAGAGAATCTGACTTATAAATATTTAAACTGTGAACCAGAATATGGCAGTAACCGTACCTGTGCCGGTTTTGCCGATTTTGTGCAAATGTCCGGATGTAAAGGAAAGATTTGTATTATCCATTCCCGCTTTGAAGGAGCACAAGATGATCCGGTCAATATACACGGCACTCATCTAAAAGTTATCGCTTACGAACCGGGAAATAAAATATCAGTTCGTTTCATGCACCCACAGTCTTACGGATTCAAGGCTTTCTTTCCCGGAGATGAAATTGAATTTACCAACGTACATTCATTGCAATGTCTACATAAAGCATCCATACGAAAAGTAGAGAGAGTAAATGACTATGATTGTAAACTTACGCTAGATGACTCCATTCCTTCTGCCCTACAACAACAGGAAGTAGTAGTGGAGAATATCACTTGGACACCGGAAGTAGAAATCCGCAACAATTATTTTGCCCGGACACCAACAAGAGGAATACTCGTTACAACTCGCCGAAAAGTCGTAATTGAAAATAATGTGTTTTATCGAACCCCGATGAGTGCCATTGCTGTTTCCGATGATGCCCGCAGCTGGTATGAATCAGGTCCTGTGTACGATCTAACCATCCGAAACAATCATTTCATAGAATGTGGAAGTCCGGTTATCAGCATTGCTCCTGAAAATGACCACCCAAACGGGACTGTTCATAAAGGAATCCGCATCGAAAAAAATCGTTTTACACTGAAAGATAAACTGGCTATCTATGCCCGTTGGACAGATAATATCCAAATTTCAGGTAATTATTTCGAAGGAGTTTCCCCTATTTCCACAAAAGAGTCTGTTTTATTGAAGCATTGTACAAATGTAGAGAATGACTAGAGTTATTGGGTATATATTCTGTATGAACAATATACCCAATCCACTGAAAAATAATCAAATGAATGGCTTTAATATCAACCTATCTCCCGGCAGAGTCTTAAGATCTGATATCGTTTTCTCCTTTCCGTTCTGAATTAATTTTACCTTTTGTTTTCCCCAAGGATTACGCACAGAGCAATTACCGCCTTTTTCACTGGTAATACAAACCTCATGAACTTCCCCATCTTTTAGGACTGCATCTACCAAAAAAAGCACCTCTGACATGCAAAGAAACAAAATACGCACCTTTATTTCTATCCCAATTAGGAAATAAAATAATCTGTCCGCTATAACTCTACATAAGGCATTCATTAATAACTACCGGTAAAGCAAAATCCTCAAACCAGATTCCCATATTACCCATATAAAAATAATCAGTCTGATCGTTATATCGACCACCTATCTGCATAACTGCATCCGTTGCCGTTTGATTGGGTAAAGTGGCATATCTCACCTGATGTTTAAACTTTTCCAAATCAAGCATACCTATTCTAACAGCCTGTAAATTAAGGAATACAAGATCATTTCCACCTTCATTCTGATGTGCACGGAGTGTATTTATCAAACGTTGTTTCACATCGGAAGGTACATCTATTCCGTATTCTTCACCTGGAAATACATTTGTCAGATTCGCGGGCACATTATATATGATCTGATCCTTTTCACCCGGCACAGAAACATATATATCACCATACCTAGAAGAATTATATATAGGATATGCGGGCATATTGGTCAAAATATGCTTAACTTGTTTAATCAATATCCGCTCCTTTTTTGTCACATTCAAAACTTGAGTGGCTTTCAGATAAGCGTTGAATATAAATTTACTTAAAGTGATGTCTATCTGCGTATCATTATTAAATTTAAACCCTGGCTGCAATCCATAAAGTTCGTGAGGGACAGACGGAAATATATGATACCTATCATTTCCCCATTGATTCCCTTTAGCATCTTTACGACTCACGTAATCTACCAAAAACAAAACAGCATCTTTCATTGGAACAAACGCCCGTTTTTCTACTAAATCTACATAAACCAGATTCTTGTCTAAATGATTGCTGGAAAAAGTAACCCCTTCTTTCACAGATGGATTTTATTGTCAGCACCTACATATTTACCATCTATATCCGAAAAGCAGTGCGGATCGATCATCGTGTGATATAACGCTGTATAAAAAGTAGTTTTATCCGCTTCGTTTCCCTCTATCTTTATTTTCGACAATGCTTGATTCCACATCTTCCGCGCATAAGCAGAAACTCTGTTGAAATCCCAGATGTTTACCTTTCATCACTTTTGCGTGTGGATGAATAACAGCCTTCCTGATATATCGGCAATAATTTTTATCGTCATTTGATTCATTCTTACGGGAAGTACCTTCGGGAATGTCTGCACTCCACACACCGAAATCTTCTAAAGGACGACTAAATAAACAGTATAATTTCCCTGACCTTCACCATTTCCCCAACCGCTATTTTCGGGAGTGCATCTCATCCACCCCCGAATAACATAATCATCAACAACCTCAATGAATTGTTCGCTGGAAGTTTCTCCTATACGACGTGCCAAATCAATCTGTATACGAGATTCTTCATGTTTGGGATACGTAAAGCGTATCATCCCCGAACGCGGTGCTGCAGTTAATTCCACCTTAATATCATAGTCGTCAAGTTTCACCTTATATTTATCAACATGTGACGACTCCGTTTCATGAGAAAATCTGGAACGATAACTTTCTTCCGGATTTTCTTCTGTTCCTTTGAAAGTGTGAAGTTTGCCTGTAATGGGCATAACCAGAAAATTACCCAAATCTCCATACCAACCAATGCCGCTCATGTGAGTAAAGCTAAATCACTCGATAGTGGAATGATGATAAGAATATCCCAAACCGTTGTCTCCTCCCGTTTTCGTATCCGGACTTAGCTGTACTAGACCAAAAGGAGTATATACCCCTGGAAAAATTTTACCTAACCCAAAGTCTGTATTTACTACATTATCTAGTGCAGTGGCTCCGATCATCTGATTTACATAATCAACAAATTCTTAAGCATTTGTCTTTAGCGGTAAACAACCTTTCAGTAGAAAGAATCCACCGATCAGTAAAGAAAGTAATCTGCTTATGTTTTCCATGTTTACAATTATAAGTACAAATAACGATACAAAGATAGAAGAGAAACGATGTGTGCTAAAATACAAATGCGCCTATTACTGATACAAATGCGTCATCCTTGTCATGCCAATAACAGAGCGAAGCAAAAAATAAGGCCGTTCCAACATTTTGAAACAGCCTTATTTTTTGCATATCCTTTAAATCCTACAACCCCAATTCAGCCGAAATCTCCAGCATCCGTTGAATCGGCTTCACTGCTTTCTCTGCCACTTCAGGATCTACCGTAATTTCCGGTGCTTCATTCTTCAGACACTCATACAGCTTCTCTAACGTATTCAACCGCATAAAGCTACACTCATTACATCCGCACGTACTATCGTTCGGAGGAGCGGGGATAAACGTTGTTTGCGGACACTTCTTCTGCATCTCATGCAAGATACCCGATTCGGTAGCCACAATATATGTATTTTCAGGATGATTCACGGCATACTTCAACAGGGCAGCCGTAGAACCTACCACATCCGCCAGTTTCAACACCGTACTCTTACATTCGGGATGTGCCAATACCAAAGCTTCGGGATGCTGTGCTTTCAGTTCCACAATCTTTTCAACCGAGAATTGTTCATGCACATGACAGGCTCCGTCCCAAAGTAACATATTCCGGTTCGTAACAGAGTTAATATAATTCCCCAGATTCCTGTCCGGACCAAAGATTATTTTCTCATCTTTGGGGAAGCTTTCCACAATCTGCTTTGCATTGGTGGAAGTCACCACTACATCTGTTACCGCTTTCACGGCAGCCGTCGTATTGACGTACGAAATAACAGTGTATCCCGGATGCTCTTTGACAAACTGCGCAAACTTATCTGCCGGACAACTGTCGGCCAGCGAACAGCCTGCTTCCATGTCGGGAACCAACACTTTCTTTCCCGGACAGAGCACTTTCGCCGTCTCACCCATGAAGTGAACACCACACATCACAATAATATCCGCTTCCGTTTTTGCCGCCCATTGAGCCAGTGCCAGACTGTCGCCAACGTAATCGGCGATGTCTTGTATTTCACCCTTCTGGTAGTAGTGACCCAGAATGATTGCATTCTTTTCTTTCTTCAGCTCGTTAATAGCCTTTATTAGTTCATTCATTATTATATTCTTTTTTCTTTCCTTCTAAAAAAAATCCTTTGTTAGTAATGATAGCCTGTTAATAGTGTTAGCAAATAAATCCGTTTTTTCTTGCCGGATAAGTTATTAGTCCATGCTTCTACTTTATGAGTCCGTTATGAACGGAAAAAAAGAAGAAGATATCCTATCTATTCACTTCATTATCAATGAGAGTACCGACAATAGACAATTTGCTATTAACTCCCTGTTGATAAAGTGCAAAGTTAAAAACTTTATGGATATAAACGGATAGATAAGTGCTGAAAAATATGTTTATGTCTGCATGGAAAGTTTTGATTTTATTTTTTGGAATGTTCATAACGAGTGCCTCATATATCTTCTTTTGAATAATGCAAGAATTATTTTTCAAAATCTTTGCCGATAGTTTTGACAGGTTTTAAACCGTTATCAACATCTCTGTTAACAGAAAAGAATTACCTTTGTAGCAAGAACGTAATAAAAGAAAAGACGTATGCGTAAACTGAAAATAACAGAGCTGAACCGTATCAGCGCCGAAGAGTTCAAACAGGTTGAAAAACTGCCTCTGGTAGTAGTGCTGGACGATATTCGTAGTTTGCACAATATAGGTTCTGTGTTCCGCACTTCGGATGCATTTCGTATTGAGTGCATTTATCTTTGTGGTATAACAGCCACTCCTCCACATCCTGAAATGCATAAGACAGCTTTAGGAGCAGAGTTCACTGTTGACTGGAAGTATGTTAATAACGCTGTTGATGCTGTTGATAACCTCCGAAAAGAGGGGTATATCGTTTATTCCGTAGAACAAGCGGAAGGGAGCATCATGTTGGATGAACTTGAACTGGATAAGACGAAGAAATACGCCATCGTGATGGGAAATGAAGTGAAAGGAGTACAACAGGAGGTTATTAACCATTCAGACGGCTGTATAGAGATTCCTCAATATGGTACGAAGCACTCCTTGAATGTTTCTGTAACTACCGGTATTGTAATTTGGGATTTGTTCAAAAAGCTACGTTAGCAGCTTAAAACCGCATTGGTTAATAAGTAGTTGATAACTGGTGGATAATGTAGTTAATTCACTTATAATCAATATATATAAAATTGTTCATAAGTATAGAATCCAAGTGATGTAATTATACTCTTTGCAGGATATATAGATGCTGTTTACAGGGGATATATATTCTGCGTATTGGACATATATGCGCTGCACGTTGGATATATAGTTCCTGTAAGTAGCATATATAGCTCTTGCACATTGCTTAGATTTGCCCGTTCTCCACCATCAACACTACACGTTCCGTTAGTTTGTCTTCACCTTGCGGATCATATTCTTTTTTTAAACTGGCTCCGAACAATGCGGCAAATGCCTGATAGAACCCTGCTTTGAAAGGTCCCATAAATGCTTTCACCAGTTCATAACTAGTCTGGTTGCTCTGACGGTCCACTAACTTTATCAATAGTTTTCCTTGTGTAAAAGAGAGCTTCTTCATTCGGGCGGTATATTGATCTTTCAAGCCTTTCTCAACCCGTTTGATATGTTTTTGGCGAGCTTTTTCATTTGGTAATGTTTGGAGATATTCGTAAGTTTCGATGATAGCTTGGTTAATTTCCCTGGAGATAGGATATACCTTTTTCACGTTACGAATCAACCGGTAATATTCCTGGCGTTCTTTTTCATTTTTGAATTTAAGAGGTTTGAAGATGTACACAGTCGGTAACTGGATAGATGGGATTGTATCTCCGTTGTAGATGCACATCGGAACCAAATATCCATTAATGCTTTGTTTTTCCTGCGCTTTCAAATGCGTTGAACAGTAAACAATAGCAAACAGTGTCATTACTACTATGTTAAGCCTTCTTTTCACGATACAAAAATAGAATTAAAATTTTATTATTCAGACATTTCTCTTCGATGTTAACCTATTTAAAGTATCTTTGCGGCCTTATCTGTTAAAAAGCAGGAAGAATAAAACATTTTATTGATGAAAACTATTCAACTTTTACGGTTGATAAGTATTATAAACAGCCTGTTAATAATTCCTGCTTGTAGTGCTCAAAACCCTTCTGAAACTGTTTTAGAAGATATTCTTGAAGATTTATCTGTTAATAATGATACTGATAACTCTGTTAATACACTCAATTGGGAAAATGAGTTGGAAGAACTTTCCAATCGTTTGCAGGAACCGGTTAATTTAAATGCTGCGACCCGTGAACAACTTCGTCAATTTCCTTTTCTAAGTGATATACAAATCGAACATCTGCTGGCTTACATCTATATACACGGACAGATGGAAACGATCTACGAACTTCAGCTGGTAGAAGATATGGATAAGCAAACAATCCAGTATTTACTGCCTTTTGTCTGTATAAAAGCTATTAACAATG
Organism: Bacteroides sp. M10; assembly: GCF_014334015.1. Lineage (GTDB taxonomy): Bacteria > Bacteroidota > Bacteroidia > Bacteroidales > Bacteroidaceae > Bacteroides > Bacteroides intestinigallinarum. The sequence goes on from NZ_CP060488.1 coordinate 1,507,045, forward strand.
AACCTGTTTTTCGGTGGAAAACTATGTTGAAAAGTGCAGGTAAGTATGGGAAGAATGAACTGTTAACTCGCTTTGATATACCGTTTTATAAGCGAAAAGGTTATGAACATACCTATTTGGGACCTTCTGTTTATAACTCTGTGAAATACAGTTTCCGGTACAGTGACCGGCTTTATGCAGGAGTCGTTGCTGAAAAGGATGCCGGAGAGCCTTTTGGAGCTTTGCATAATCGCTATGGTTATGATTATTATTCCTTTTATCTGTTATTAAAAGATTGTGGACGGTTAAAAGCGTTGGCTGTTGGTAACTATCGTCTTAGTTTCGGACAAGGCTTGGTGATTAGCACCGATTATCTAATGGGAAAAACAGTCTACGCTTCTTCTTTCAACAGCCGTAGTGGCGGGATAAAGAAACATTCTTCTACCGACGAATACAACTATTTCCGAGGAGTAGCTGCCATTGTTTCTTTGGCAAAAGATTGGGATATTTCCGGTTTCTATTCACATCGTTCTCTAGATGGAGTAATCACTGATGGAGAAATCACCTCTATCTACAAAACCGGGCTGCATCGAAGTCAAAAGGAAGCGGATAAAAAGAACCTGTTCACCATGCAATTAACAGGTGGAAATGTGAGTTATCAACACAACCGTATCAAACTGGGTATCACTGGTATTTACTACCTTTTCAACCGATCTTATGAACCGGAATTAACAGGTTATTCCAAATACAATCTTCATGGAAACAATTTCTATAATCTGGGGATTGATTATGCCTATCGCTGGCATCGTTTTTCTTTTCAAGGAGAGACGGGCATAGGAAAACAAGGTTGGGCCTCTTTGAACCGTTTGCAGTATTCACCGGTTCAAAACACTCAAATCATGTTGATACATCGATTCTATTCATATAATTATTGGGCTATGTTTGCCCATTCATTTGGTGAAGGAAGTACCACTCAAAACGAACAGGGGTACTATATCGGATTGGAAACTTCTCCTTTTGCTTATTGGAAATTCTTCGCTTCATTTGATTTATTTTCGTTCCCGTGGAAAAAATACCGGGTTAATAAACCTTCTCGTGGAACAGATGGTCTGGTTCAAGCTACTTTCACTCCACACAGCAATTTATCCATGTATCTAAAGTATCGCTATAAACAAAAAGAACGTGACTGGACAGGCAGTAAAGGAACACTAACACTTCCTATTTTTCATCATCAACTTCGCTATCGTTTGAACTATTCTTTAGGAGATGTGTTAAGCAGTCGTACAACTTTAGATTATAATCATTTTCATTCTCAGGACAGAGCTGCTAATAAAGGATATCAGGTTACACAAATGATATCCTCCCAACTGCCTTGGGCCAGGCTGTTTGCTGACGTTCAGGGCAGTTACTTTTTTACAGACGATTATGATTCGCGTGTATATATCTCGGAAAGCGGATTGCTTTATACGTTTTACACTCCGTCCTTCCAAGGGCGTGGATTCCGGTGTACGTTTCGTTTGCGATATGAACTGAACAAACATTTCCTGTTGATAACCAAGTTCGGCGAAACCGTCTATCTGGACCGTAATGAGATAGGTTCCGGCAACGATTTGATCTGTGGAAATAAAAAAGCAGATATGCAAATGCAACTGCGTATCAAGTTTTAGGCTATCTTTGTGCAGAACTAATTGGAGAAATTAGTAGACAAAGTGAGCAGTTTAATTTTGCGGTGTTAACTAAGAATGATTAGTTGATAAAGTGGTAAATTGTAAATGATAAAATTAGAATAAGATGACTATTATTTTTCCTTCACCCATCTTCGGCCCTATCCATTCCCGCCGTTTGGGCGTTTCTTTGGGAATCAATTTATTGCCGGACGACGGTAAGGTTTGTTCATTCGACTGCATTTATTGTGAATGTGGTTTCAATGCCGAACATCGTACGAAGAAGCTTCTCCCTACCCGTGAAGAAGTTCGTGCGGCTCTTGAAGAAAAACTGAAAGATATGCAGGTGAACGGTCCCGCTCCTGATGTACTGACCTTTGCCGGAAACGGTGAGCCGACTGCGCATCCCCACTTCCCGGAAATTATAGAAGATACGCTTGCGCTCCGTAATCAGTATTTCCCGAAAGCAAAAGTGAGCGTATTGAGTAATTCTACGTTTATTGATCGTCCTGCCGTGTTCGAAGCATTGAACAAGGTAGATAATAATATTCTGAAACTGGATACAGTGGATGAAGAATATATCCATCTGTTGGACCGTCCTAACGGAAAATATTCTGTGAGAAAAATCATCGAAAAGATGAAAGAGTTCAAAGGAAACTGCATCGTACAAACGATGTTTCTGAAAGGAGGTTATCAGGGAAAGGACATGGATAATACATCTGATAAATATGTGCTTCCCTGGATAGAAGCAGTGAAGGAAATCGCTCCCCGTCAAGTGATGATTTATACGATTGACCGGGAAACACCCGACCATGATTTACAGAAAGCTACGCATGAAGAATTAGACCGTATTGTAGCTTTACTGGAGAAAGAAGGGATTTCGGCAACAGCTTCTTATTAAAATCTATGTGGTAGATATACCTGTGCCGAAAAGAAAGTAGTCAATGAGGCTACGGGTAATTTGAGTCTGATCCGGTAAATCCTTTCTTCACATAATCTTTTGGCAATATCCCGAATTGCTTCTGGAAGCAACGGGCAAAATACGAAGGATTATTGAATCCGACAATGAAACAAACCTCATTGATCCGGTATTCTCCTTCGCGCAGAAGTTCTCCGGCTGTTTTGAGCCGTATCAACCGGATATAATCATTGGGAGGCATTCCGGTCAGCCCTTTCAACTTACGTTGCAGATTGGAACGGCTGATTGCCATCTCTTCCGCCAGCTTGTCAATCGTGAATTCCTCATTGGTGAAGTTGCGGGTGATAATCTCATTGACCGTATTGATCCATTTCACATCAGACTTATTCATCAGCGTCTGATCGTACGACATATTCGGCACACTTGTGAAGTGATTGAACAACATACGCCTGTTTTCCAGCAGATTGTTGATCGTGGCTTTCATGTGATTCAGTGAGAAAGGCTTCTCTATGTAAGCATCCGCACCATAGTCGAGACCTGCGATCTTTGAATCAATGCTGTCGAGTGCCGAAAGCAAGATGAACGGGATATGACAAAGCATATTGTCGGAACGAATCGACTTTAATAATTCGAATCCGTCCATATAAGGCATGACGATGTCACTGATAATCAAATCCACCGTTGTTGTTTCCAGACATTCCAATGCTTCCTTACCATTGGTAGCCGTATGAATCGTATAGGCATTTCCCAGATTCTTAGCCAGAAATTCCAGCATATCCGTCGTATCCTCCACGACGAGCAGAGAATAACCACCGGGTTCGGCTTCTTCTTCCAGAGCGGCTACCTTGTCCGGTATGGAAGTGACGGCGTGGACTGCCGGAATACTTTTCTCCAAATAAGGAATTTCGACGCACACTTCGCAACCATCGGTATAATTAGGGTTGATATAAACTTTCCCATTATGCTTTTCGACCAATAATTTAACCAGGCTTAGCCCGATACCTACTCCCGATCCGTTATTACCGGCATTTCCCACCTGATAAAACGGTTCGAACACCTTACCGCATTCCTCTTGCGGAATTCCCGGACCGTCATCGCGTACACAAATAGAAAGAATACGTCCTTCGGAAGACAAATGTTCGTCCATAATCACCCTGATGCAGGTACGGGCATATTTCATGGCATTGGTCAGCAGATTGCTGACGATTTTCGTTAAAGCCTCCTGATCTACATTATATTGCAGATGCTCCTCGGGCAGGGAAACACTGAAAGATATTCCGGTCAGGGAGATGGCACGGAAACGATCGATGATATCCTCAATCATCCGGTTAATATCTACTTCATTGAATGAAAGTGTATATCCTTCCTTATCCACTTTGCGGAAGTCGAGCAGTTGCTTGATAAGCTCCATCAGCCGGTTGGTGTTCTTCCGTATCACAGACAGGTTACTCTCTACTTCACTGTTCCATTCATGCATTTTCAAAATAGCTTCCAGCGGGGCCTTGATGAGGCTTACCGGAGTCTTAATCTCATGTGCCACCTGTGTAAAGAACGTAATCTTCGACTGAAACAATTCCTGATTCTTGATTTGCTCCATCTCTTTCATCTTTCTTAATTTCACGGCCTGTTGCTTACGCAGATAAAGCCTTACCAGAAAATAAGTGAAGCCACATGCAATTAGTAAATAGAAAATCTTGGCGTAGATCGTCTTCCAGGGTGGAGGAAGAACTTCAATATGCAGACAGCAGTCGTCATTACTCCAATATTCATCGTTGTTACTCGATTTCACACGGAACGTATATTCACCCGGAGGCAGGTTGAGAAATGATACGTTATGTTTGTCCGTGTATATCCATTCCTTGTGGATGCCGTCCAGTTTGTAGGCATATAAATTCTTGCTGGGAGCCACATAACTTAGACTTTCAAATGTGATGTCGAACGAAACTACCTGATAAGGAATAGTCACCTGTCCGCTAAGGGCAGGAATACGTTTGCTAAGGCTCACCTTATCATCGGGACTGTGCATATACACTGCCGAAATAGATGCCGTAGGCTTTACCTTATTGATCGATAATTTGAACGGATAGAAACTATTGAATCCATTCACCCCACCGAAATAAAATTTCCCGTCACGGGCTTGCATGGAAGAGCGGAAATTGAACTGGTTACTTTGCAATCCGTCTTCAATGGTATAAAGTTGTGCCCGCTTGTTTTGCGGCTCATACCGGATCAGCCCCCTGTTGGAAGAAAGCCAATAGTTACCCGATTGATCGTCCAGTATGCCGTAAATGATATTGTTCGGCAGATTCTCTTTGGTGGAGAAATTTTCAAAACGGTCCTCCTGGTAGTGATAACGGCAGATGCCGCCTCCCTCGGTACAAAACCATAGATTCTGTTTATGATCGATATACACACGAATGACCCAGTTGCTACACGGAGAAGCGGGATTAGCCGGATCGTTACGGTAATTGTGCAGCTTACCGGTCTGGCGGTTGTAACGCCAGATACCGTCCCTTTTACTTGCCAGCCATAAGTCCCCATACTGGTCTTCCACCATATCGTAGATAAAGATATGACTTAAAGGTTCCAATGTCCGGAACGAATCACTGTCCGGATCATATTGGCAGAATCCGGACAGAGTGCCCAGATAAATACTGCCATCTTTCGTTTGATAAATGGAGTAGATATGATCGTTAGGAATGGAATGTGGGTTAGTACGGTTGTGGCGATAGTTCTTCGTTTTTCCCGTTTGGATATCCAGGATATATAATCCCCGGGAGAAACTGCCGATCCATAACTTTCCTTCGTTGTAGAGCAGCGCATGGATATTGTGATAACCGATATTGAGATTACTGCTTTTCAATAGATGATTCTTAAACTTCCTCGTGCGGGGATCGAAGAGATTCAATCCTCCGTCTTCAGTAGCAATCCAGATATTACCATCGGGATCTTCACAAAACTGGCTGATTACATTTCCCGAAAGAGAATTCGTACCATTGGGATAATACCACTCGATATCCTTATGTTTGGGAGACAGGTAACTCACTCCACTGAAATAACTCCCGATCCAAATTCCCCCTTCCCTGTCTTGATAACAGGCATAGATGCTTTCCTTGTTCTGTTCATCGTCAGTTGGCAGACACTCTCCTGTGGCAGTGTTGAAGGTATAAAGCCCGTCGTCGGAGCCAAGATAGAAAGAATTGGCCGTCCGTTGAAACAGGGTACGGATGCGCGGAATGGTGAGAGTATCCCCTTCTCCGAAGTAATAGCGGAATTGCCCCGTTTCCTTATTGAAACGTGCCAGCCCTCCATACCAGGTACCCGCCCATAGCACTCCCTGCGAGCTTTCCATCAAAGAGATAATCTCGTTGCAGGCAGGGCGTCCGAAAGAAGTCTCTTCGGATATATACCCTGTGAAATTGTCCGTACGCTGGTTATACTTTGCCAAACCGTTCCGGGTGCCTATCCAGATCGTCCCGAACGAGTCGTTATAAATCACCCACACATGATTATCCGGTAATGAATGAGGATCGGAAAGAGAATGTAGATACTGCCTCAACGTACCTTTTTTCTCATTGTAGACAAACAATCCGTTGGTTGTTCCAATCCATAACTGCCCGTCATTGTCATAAGCCATTCCGAAGACACTGTTGACTGTCACCCCGTCTTCCGTCTGTTTGTCGAATACGGAGAATTTCTCTTCCTGCGAGTCGAATAAATACAGCTTTTCCGTGCTTGCCACCCAGATCTGATTGTTATCCTGATGGCGGCAGATGGTTACTATATTCATATAACTGTTTCCGCCGTTTTCTGACGAATGTCCGTAGTTGGTAAACTCGATACCGTTGAAACGATTCAACCCGTCCTGTGTGGCAAACCACATATATCCGATGCTATCCTGAAGGATGCTCCGGACACAATTGCCCGATAACCCTGATCTAACGTCATATTTCTTGTAGATATTGGCGAAGACCAGAGAAACCGATGCCAGCAATATACATATAGACAAGATGGATCGTTTCATAATTTCCCTTCTTTGTATCTCCTGTTTATAGGCAATATATCTCCTGTTTGCAGGATCTATATACCCTGCATGTTGGATCTATATACCCAACACGCAGGACATATATTGCCAACAGATTGGATCTATATCTCCTGTAAACCGGGTAACTATCCCCTCTGTAGGGCTCTTTATTTCACGTCATCCCACGTATCCGTGCGGAACGGGAAAGCGCTCAATCCGAAAGTGTTGCGCAGAGTGATATTTCCTACATAATTACGGAAAGCATAGCGCACGGCAACCGGTTGGGTAACCTCTTCACTCGATACTTCCACCGTGTTGGTACGTCCTATGATCTTCGCTTTCGCCGGATAGAACTTCTTGTCGGCTCCTGCAATCTCGAATCCCTCCAGTTGGGCGAAAGTAGGGAACAATCCCGCAGGTGCGTTATTGAATGTCACTATGGCCTTGTTGCCCTCATAGTCTACTTTAGTCATCATCGGACCGTTGGATGGCAATCGGCCGATACCGTATGTTTTGGTCAATGCAAGCGTAGCCAGCCGGAGTCCTACCACATCCTTTGGCGATGGATGGATACAAAACTCATCACCAATATCCGTAGTGGGTATCATGCCCGAATTAGGAATCGTTTTCAATGCTTCCATCTGTGCTTCACGCAATAAAGCGGCACCCGTATTGCTGCTGTTTTCATATTTGTAAGGAGCAATCTGCACATAATAGAAAGGCATATCGGGAGCCTCCCATACGTTTCTCCATAGCTGCACCATGGCAGTCATCATCGGAGCATAGAACTGATAGTTGGATATGTTCGATTCTCCCTGATACCAGAGGAAACCCTTTGCCGTGAAGTTCTTAACAGGCCATAACATCGAGTTGTACAGACATTCCAGACGCTGATGCACCCCTCTTTTAGGATCTTTGGCAGCTTCTACGTCCATACCTTCAACGGTTTTCAATGTCGGTTCATCTATCCATGCTTCGATAGCCGAACCTCCCCAACTGTTGATAACCAGCCCTACCGGAAGATGAAGACTTTCAGTCAGTTGTCTGGCAAAGAAATAGGCGGCGGCACTGCAATCAATGGTCGTTTCAGGTGACGAAACTTCCCATTTCCTTTTTTCAAAATCCGTGCGGCGCTCTGTATCATTGGTTCTCGGTACGGTAATAAAGCGAATACGGTCGCGGTAATTTCCCGAGTTTAGAAGCGTTTCAAGCGAGTTGTCAATGGGCTGTGCGGCATTTCCCATCATGCGCATTTCCATATTCGACTGTCCGGAGCAGATCCACACTTCCCCTATCAATATATCCGAGAGAGTGACCGGAGTTCCGTCGCTGATTGTAATAGAATAAGGTGTATATCCTCCTTTGGGAGTATCTACTTTCACCAGCCATGCCCCGTCTTTGTCGGTAGATGCCTGATAAGTCCGGTTGTTCCATGAAGTAGTGACGGTTACTTTTTTGCCGTCTGCCCAACCCCATAATTTAACGGAGCTGTTCTGTTGAAGTACCATGTGATCTCCCATCATTGCGGGAAGTTTTACTTTGCCTTGTGCAAGCGGTAGGAATAAAAGTGATAAAATCAGAAGTAGAAATTGTTTTTTCATACTGTTTTTTATTAGATATTCGACGAATAGTTATTAGGTATCCGGCAAAAATACAATCAATTTTTAAATATGGAATAAAATTAGCTGGTCATTTTCTGATAAAAGCTAGTCGAAATCTTAAAAGCTTGTTTTTCCTTTCCATTCTCGGTCGAATTTTCTTAATTAGTGGCATCAATCGCCTAAACAGTATTATTAGATTGGTTAAATATCCCATTTCTTTGCACTGTGAGTATTTAACAACCTAATTGTTTCATTAAATCTAATCAAATGAAAAAGAAGCATTATTTATTATTTTTATTGGCTTCGCTCTTTTTACTGACAGATGTGGTGTGGGCACAGACATCTGCTACAGTAAGTGGAGTAGTGATCGATGAGAATGGAGAAACCCTGCCGGGTGTTTCCGTCGTCGAAGTAGGTACAACGAACGGTGTCTTGACAGATTTGAACGGTCACTACACCTTAAAAACAACTTCTGCCAAACCTTCTGTTTCTTTCAGTTACATTGGTTATCAGACCACCACGCTTCCCCTGAACGGACGCACGAAACTCGACGTCCAGATGAAGGTGGAAACGAAAGTACTGGATGAAGTAGTGGTAGTGGGTTACGGTGTGCAGAAGAAAGTGAACCTGACCGGTTCCGTGACTTCCATCAACTTTGCCGATCAGACGGAGGGACGTCCCATCATGAGTGTTTCTTCTGCCCTTTCGGGGCTCGCTGCCGGTATGAACGTGACGCAGGCTTCGGGACAACCCGGATCGGACGGCGCCACCATCCGCGTGCGTGGTAACGGTACGTTCAATACCAACTCCCCATTGGTACTGGTAGACGGTATTGAATGGAGCATGGACAACGTGAACCCCAACGACATTGAAAGTATCTCCGTACTGAAAGACGCTGCCTCAACAGCTATTTACGGTACGCGTGCCGCTAACGGAGTGATCCTCATCACCACCAAAAGCGGAAAAGGTAAACCGCAAATCTCCTATTCTTATTCCGGAGTTGTGCAGATGCCTTACAACAATCTCTCTTTCGTAAGCGACTACGCCCGCTATATGGGACTGGTCAACGAGGCTTGCGAAAATGTGAATACCAAAGGTATTTTCTCGCAGGAAAGCATTGACCGCTGGAGGGCTGCTTCTGCCGATCCGAACGGACTGAATGAGTACGGAGTGCCCAATTACGTGGCCTATCCGAACACAGATTGGTTCGACGAAGTATTCGACACCGGATATTCGCAGGAACACAACCTCTCTGTCTCCGGCAGCTCGGAGAAAGTGAAGTATATGCTTTCCTTGGGCTATCTCGACAATCAGGGAGTCATGAACCGCTGGAACCTCGATTCAAGTACGCAGAAAATCAATTTCCGTACCAATCTGGAAGCCAAGATTGTGAAATGGATGACCGTCGGTACCCGCCTTTACGGACAAAAGCAAGATTACGGGATGGCAAACATCAGCAATGGATTCAAGTATCTCTACCAGACTACTCCGGGTGTATATCCGGGCGAACCGAACTACTGGGGACGTCCCGCACTGGCAAGTGAAGAATCTTCCAATGCCAATAATATCTTCGGGCAGATGGCGGGAGCTACCGGTTTCAATACCGTATGGCGTCTCAACGCTTCAGTCTACGGAATTATCACTCCTTATAAAGGTCTTAACATCGAAGGTACATTCAACTATTCACCGACATTTACTGACAAGTCTTCCTATAGCCGCCAGAATGGTTATTGGGACTACGTGACCGACCAACGTGTCAGCGAAAGCGCACTGGAGAACGCTTCCATTACCAATACAAGCGCGCGCACCTGGCGTCAGAGTGCCGAAATACTGGTACGCTATCAAACCACCATCAAGAAAGACCACGATCTGGGCGCATTACTCGGATATTCCGCACAGGAATATTACAGCAAGAGCTTTGCCGTTTCCCGTAAAGGAGCTACTGACTGGACACTGAACGAATTGAGCACCTATGAAACTCTCGTCAGCTCTTCCAGCTCGGCACCTGCCAAGTGGGGACTGCTCTCCTATTTCGGCCGTGTCAACTATGGATATAAAGGACGCTACCTCTTCGAAGCCAACCTCCGTGCCGATGCCTCTTCCCGTTTCGGTGTGAACCAGCGTTGGGGATATTTCCCCTCGTTCTCCGGTGGATGGCGTATCTCGGAAGAATCGTTCATGCAGGGAGCATCCGACTATCTCTCTAACCTGAAACTGCGTGTTTCGTGGGGAAAGACAGGTAACAACTCTACGGGCAACTACGACTGGCAGGCAAATTATGCCACAGGCAATGTTGTAATCGATGGTGAAGGAACCAAAGGACTGGTACGTAAAAAACTAAGCAACGACAAACTGCATTGGGAAAGTACCGCAACAACCGACATCGGACTTGACTTCGGTTTCTTCAACAACCGCCTGACGGGTGAAATAGACTACTATAATAAATATACTTCGGACATTCTCTACCATCCCGAACTCTATCTCTCGATGGGTGTTGTCGGCTCTGCTCCCGAAAATCTGGGTGAAGTGCGCAACCGCGGTGTAGAATTTACCCTGAACTGGAACGACCGTATCGGAAAAAACTTTGAATACCGGGTAGGCATGAACTTCTCTTTCAATGCCAATAAGGTAATGAAATTCAAGGGCGATCTCCAGAAATACTGGACGTATGATGCACAGGGAAACAAAGTCAGCTATGTCAACAACTTCAGTGATGTGTCCGAATCCGGATTCGGAGGATACATCTGCGAAGGTCGCCAACTGGGTGAAACCTATATGTATAAGGTGTACAGAGGTTCCGGCGAAGGCTATACCGGAGGTGCGGTGGACATCCATGCGGGACCGAAGGACGGAATGATACGTACAAAGGAAGACATGGTATGGGTACAGGCCATGATTGACTCCGGTTATTCATTCGGAGGAATGAAGACGATTGCCAAAGACCAGCTTTGGTATGGTGACATTCTCTATGCCGACAGCAATGGGGATATGAACTATGGTGATACGAACGACAGGGATTTCTCCGGTCATACCAGTGTGCCGAAATTCAACCTGGGCTTCAACTGTGCTTTCTCTTACAAGAATATTGATTTCTCCATGTTGTGGTCGGGAGCTTTCGGACATTACCTCAACTGGAATACGGATTACTACAACTCCACGCTCGTGAGTCACGGATATGGCATTATCGAACATATTGCCGACAATCATTACTTCTTCGATCCTTCCAATCCGGACGATTCGCGCACCAACCAGTCGGGCAAATACCCCCGTCTGACGTATGGAACTACGTATAATAACAGAATCCAGAGTGATTGGAACGAATATAAGGCCGACTATTTCAAGTTGAAGAATATCCAGATAGGCTATACATTGCCGCAGCGGATTTCCAGTAAGTTCTTTGTAAGCAAGCTCCGTGCTTTCGTGTCGATGGATAACATCCTGACGATTACAAGTTACCCGGGACTTGATCCGGAAATAGGAACTGAAATCGGCTACCCATTGATGCGTCAGATCTCTTTTGGCGGACAGATTACCTTTTAATGATGTAGAACTAAAAAACAGAATCTGATATGAAAAAGATATTAATGATTTTAACGATGGCTCTGGCTGCTACCTCCTGCATGGATATTCTTGATGTGGCCCCGGAAGACCAGATCGCAAGTGAAAACATGTGGACTACGGAGGAGCTTGCCGACAAGGGAATGGCAGGACTCTACTATCCGTTCTATGCCACCCAACTCTCGTCTACCCAGCTCCGGCGTGCCGACGGTTTGAACCGCCAGGGAATCGAAGCCATGAGCTTCGCAACCGATTATTATTCCAACAACTATCCGGTGGAACTGCTTTCGCTGGCTACCAAACCTGCCAATGACTTTCAGGTGTGGTATGAATGGAAGTTCTGTTATACCATCATCCATGCGTGTAACGATGCGATTGCCAATCTGCATAAAGCGGATATGGCTGCCGGCAAACTGGCGCGTTATCAATGCGAAGCCCGTTTCCTCCGTGCGTGGGCCTATAACCGGCTGAATATGCTCTATCAGGGTGTTCCCGTTTATCTGGAACCCATCAATAATGAAGACTGTACGCGTGGTCAATCTTCGGTAGATGAAGTCTGGCAAGTGATTCTGGACGATTTGACGTATTGCATCAATAATCCCGATTTTCCCCATAACACGCTGAACGAAAACTACGGACGCCCCTCCAAGGGAGCTGCCTATGCGCTTCGTGGCATGGTATATATGTGGAAGAAGCAATACAAGGAAGCAGGCAACGATTTCAAAGAAGTGGAAACCTGCGGCTACGGCTTGTGGACAGGCGAATATGCCGACTTCTTCAAATATGAAAACGAGAAAGACAAAGAAATGATTTTCTCGCTCCAGTTCAGCGAAGAAACCGGTTACTGTGACAACATTCAGCAAATGACCGGTGCGCGTGATACGTATGACGGATGGACGGAAATAAAACCTTCCGCAGACTTTGTAGACTATTATAAGAATGCCGACGGATCGGATTTCAAATGGTCGGAAGTAGACGGTTTGGAAGATTGGGACTTACTGACTCCGCAACAACGTGAAATCTTCTTCTGTCGTGACGGACTGGAATCCATGTCCTCACAAAAGAATGGTCTTATCAAACGCGTAGGCGAAGATATTTATCAGAAATATTACCTGAACAGCGGCAACGAAGCCCGCATTAAAAAGGCGTATAGCAACCGTGACTCACGTCTGCAACAGACAGTCGTTACCCCTTATATCCCGGTAGATTGCTACAAGCCTAACTATGCCGGAGATGCCAACCAAATCGGTAAACAACTCCGCTGGCCGTTGAAGGAACAAGGCACGAATGGCGGAGACTTCTGGCTGGATAAACGTACTTCCGCTTTCTACTGCTATCGTAAATACAATGAGTTTGAGAAAGGCCGCTTGATTAGCCGGAGCCGTTGCCATACCGACTGGCCGTTGATTCGCTATACCGATGTATTGTTGCAGTATGCGGAAGCATTGGCACAGACCGACCAGATAGGAGAAGCCATCCGCCTGGTGAATAAAGTACGTACCCGCGCCCACATGCCTGCGTTGACAGAGGGCGGAAGCGGTCCGTGCGCAGTGAACGGAAAAGAAGACATGCTCGAAAGAGTGCGCTATGAACGTCGCGTGGAATTCTGTCTGGAGGGAATTAACTTCTTCGACGAAGTACGTTGGGGAACCTATAAAGAAACCAAATTCCAGGGGAAAGACGTGAATGGCGGCAAGTCCTGGTGGGGCGATATGGTAGAGTATAACTGGTATTACACCGATTATATGTGGCCGTGGACTGCTCCTATCGTTGAAACGCAAAAGAACCCGAACCTGACTAAACGAAGCGGTTGGGCGTATTAATCATAAAGATTTGAATAAGGATGAAGAAAATACTTTTACTATTACTCATTTTTGTATCCGGTTGCACAGGTGTATTTGCGCAACAGTTTGACTATGGCAAGATAGAGCCTCATCCCCGGCTGTTATTGCCGGAGGGCGGAGAAGAAGCTATTAAGAAAGCTATTGTGGAGTATCCCCCGTTGGCAGCAGTTCACCAACGGATCATGGAACTTTGCGACCGGACACTTACGGAACCACCTGTGGAACGTATCAAGGAGGGCAAACGCCTGTTGGCGATTTCGCGCATCGCATTGAAGCGTATCTATTACCTCTCATACGCTTACCGTATGACGGGAGATAAGAAATACGCTCACCGTGCGGAACAGGAGATGCTCGCTGTCAGCCGTTTCACGGACTGGAACCCTACTCATTTCCTGGATGTAGGCGAGATGGTAATGGCATTGGCTATCGGTTACGACTGGCTCTATGATTCTTTGCAGCCCGACACCCGCCGGGTGGTGCGTGAAGCAATCATCGAAAAAGGATTTGATGCGGCAAAGAATACCCGTCATGCCTGGTTCTACACTGCCAAGAATAACTGGAATTCCGTATGTAATAGTGGATTGGCGTATGGTGCACTGGCTCTTTTCGAAGAGATTCCGGAGATTTCGAAAGGTATTATCGAGAAATGCATGGAGACAAATCCGAAAGCGATGGTAGGCTATGGTCCTGATGGAGGTTATCCCGAAGGATTCGGATATTGGGGGTACGGGACGAGTTTTCAGGTAATGCTCATTGCTGCGCTCGAAAGTGCTTTCGGCACAGACAATGGGCTCTCCCAAGCCCCCGGATTTAAGAAGTCTGCCCGTTTCATGCAGTATATGACGGCTCCGAGTGGAGACTGCTTCTGTTTCTCGGATTCTCCGGTAGAGGCGGAATGTAACATGATGATGTTCTGGTTTGCAGGCAAGGAGAAAGACCTTTCCCTGTTGTGGATTGAACGTCAGTATCTCGACCGCCCGGATATGCAGTTTGCCGAAGACCGTTTACTACCCAGCCTGATGGTGTTCTGTTCACAGCTCGACCTGAATCGAATCGGAAAGCCGAAGAAAAACTTCTGGTTTAACCGTGGAGATACGCCTGTGTTTATCTACCGTGGCGGATGGGACAGTAAGAAAGACACCTATCTGGGAGTGAAAGGAGGTTCGCCCTCTACCTCTCATGCACACATGGATGCCGGGTCGTTTATCTTCGAGAGAGACGGAGTGCGTTGGGCGATGGACTTGGGGATGCAGAGTTATATCACACTCGAAAGTAAGGGAGTGGACCTGTGGAATATGTCGCAGAACGGACAACGCTGGGAAGTATTCCGGCTAAGCAATATCGCTCACAATACGTTGACGATTAACGGAGAACGCCATTTGGTAGAGAGCAATGCCCCGATCACCCGTACTTTCGAGTCGAAGAAACAGAAAGGGGCGGAAGTAGACCTGTCGACTGTGTTTGCCAATAGTGTGAAGAAAGCTGTCCGCACCGTGATATTGGATCAGAAAGACCATCTGGAAGTAATAGACCGCTTGGAGACGCGCGATAAGGAAGCTACCGTATCCTGGATTATGGTCACTCCGGCAGAAGCCAAGATTACAGGCAAGAACCGCATAGAATTGACTAAAGACGGACAACGGATGCTCCTGACAGCAGATACCGGTACGGAAGTAGAAATGAAAATCTGGTCCAACGTGCCCCCGCATGAATATGATTTCCGCAATCCGGGAACCATCCGCGTTGGCTTTGAAACGGTGATTCCTGCCAATCGTGCCTCGCAACTGAAAGTACGACTTATTCCTTTGAAGTAATACAAATAAATTCATTGAACCATGAAAACGATTCTTTTTAAAACAATCATCATAGCTTTCTTCGTAGGAACAGCCGTAAGTTGTTCCGATGAGGACGAGAACAGATTCCGTCCGGGATCTACCCATGAGAAACCGAATCCTACGGAGCCGGAGGGTGGACTGGATTATTCCAAACTGACTGCGGATAACCATCCTCGTCTGTTGATGAACGCTGAGGCTTTCACTGCATTGAAAGCCAAAGTGGATGCAAATGCGAGTGCCAATCTGACCTTGCTGCATAACACCATTATGGGAGTGTGCAACAGCAAAGGGATGAATGCAACGGCACTGACTTATAAGCTGGATGCCAGCAACAAACGTATTCTCGACGTTTCCCGTGATGCTTTATTGCGTATTTTCACCTGCGCTTATGCCTACCGGATGACTGGCGATGCCAAATATCTGACTAAAGCGGAAACCGATATCAATGCCGTATGCAACTTTCCCGACTGGAACTCGAAACGTCACTTTCTCGATGTGGGCGAAATGGCTACGGCCGTTGCTTTCGGCTACGACTGGCTCTATAACGAACTAAGTGCCTCCACCCGTACGAAAGCAGCCAACGCATTGCTGAAGTTTGCTTTCCAACAGGCACAGAACAAGAACTGGAACCTGAACTTCTATGAAGCTACCAACAACTGGAACCAGGTTTGTAATGGCGGACTGGTCTGTGCGGCACTGGCCTCTTATGAAAACAATCCTTCCGAAGCAAAGGACATGATTGAAAAGGCTTTAGAATCCAATAAACCTGCATTGGAAGTGATGTACTCTCCCGATGGCAACTATCCGGAGGGCAGCGGTTACTGGTGTTACGGCACGCTTTATCAGGTGTTGATGCTTGCCGCCCTCAACAGTACGCTTGGCACGGATAACGGACTTTCCGATACGCCGGGATTCTCCAAGACGGCAGAATATATGTTGTATATGACAGGGCTGAACAGCAAGTTCTTTAATTATTCGGACTGTGCTCCCTCTTCTACCGCAGCACTTGCTTCGTGGTGGTTTGCCGATAAATACAGTAACCCGTCATTGCTCTACAATGAACTGAAAATGCTGAAGAACGGTGAATACGCTTCTTGTGCCGAAAACCGCTTACTGCCAATGATTATGGCTTTCGCCAATAATCTGAATCTGGATGCGATCTCCGCCCCTTCCAATAAGCTATGGAGTGGAAAAGGGGAAACGCCTGTGGTGATGGTGCATACCGACTGGACATACACGGATACGGATAAATACCTCGGTATCAAAGGGGGCAAGGCCAGTTCTAGTCATGGGCACATGGATGCCGGTTCATTTGTATACGATGCGTATGGAGTACGCTGGTCGATGGATTTCGGGCTGCAAAGTTATACAACTCTTGAGTCGGTACTGGCCGGTTTGGGTGGTAATCTTTGGGATATGGGACAGAATTCGATGCGTTGGGATGTATTCCGCCTGAATAATCTCAATCATAGCACGATCTCAATCAATGATGCCCGTCACCGGGTGGACGGTGCGGCTACCCTGACCACTACCATCAACACTGCTACGGAATTGGGAGCCACTTTCGATCTGACAGAAGTAGTGTCCGATCAGGTTGCATCCGCTACCCGTACCGTGAAAATCGTGAACGATAAAGATTTAGTAGTCATGGATGAGATAAAGGCAAGAACGGATAAATCCGCCAAAGTACGCTGGTGCATGGTGACCCCTGCCGTCCCGACGGTGGAAAGTAACCGCATCGTACTAACTAATGGAAGCAAAGTGATGTATCTCACAGCCAGCGGAACCGTGAAGCCTACCTACAAAACATGGAGTACCACTAGTGAAAACTCTTATGACCAGGCTAATCCGGGCACTTATATGGTCGGCTTTGAAGCAACGGTCACAGCCAACCAGACTGCCACATTTACCACAACCCTGTCCCCCAAATAAAATGAATTGAACGTATGAGAATCTTATTATTATCTATACTAGGGCTTCTAACATTGGCATCCTGCTCCAGGCAGGAGCCAATGGAGGCGCTGATTGACCGTGTGTTTACCGTTGCAGAGCAACAATACACGAATATGGATACCCGCCTGACGGAAAAGACACTTCCCCGCACGCTCTCTGCCGAGGGTGAGTTTGTCCCTTCGAATATCTATTGGTGGTGCAGCGGGTTCTATCCCGGCTCCCTCTGGTATATCTATGAATATACCCGGAACGATGCCGTGAAGGCGCTGGCCGAGAAGAATACGCTGAAACTCGACTCTATACAGTACGTGACCAGAGATCACGATGTAGGTTTCCAGTTGAACTGCAGTTATGGGAATGCTTTCCGGCTGACGGGCAATGAGGCTTATAAACAGGTGCTCTATCAGGGAGCCAAATCCTTGTCAACCCGCTTCCAACCTACCGCCGGTGTAATCCGTAGCTGGGACTTTGTGCGCAAAGGTTGTGACTGGAAGTTTCCGGTGATTATTGACAATATGATGAACCTGGAATTACTGTTATCCATGTCGAAAGCCTATGCCGATGATTCTTTGCAGAACATAGCCTGCACGCATGCCAACACCACTATCCTGAATCATTTCCGCGATGATTACTCTACGTATCATTTGGTAGATTATGATCCTGAAACCGGAGAAGTGCGCGGCAAGCAGACTGTGCAGGGTTTCTCGGACAATTCTTCCTGGAGTCGCGGACAGGCATGGGCCTTGTATAGCTATACGATGATGTTCCGCCTAACGGGTTATCAGAATTATCTGTTGCAAGCCGGACATATTGCCGATATGCTGCTCCGCCGTTTACCTGCCGACGGTATTCCTTACTGGGACTTTGACGCTCCGGTGGAAGAACACTCCTATCGAGATGCTTCTGCTGCCGCTATCATGGCCTCTGCTTTTATCGAGCTAAGCCGCTATATCCCCGGAACGGAAGCCAAGGAATCTTATCTTGCCATGGCGGAAAAGCAACTTCGCACGCTTGCCTCGAAAGAGTATCTGGCCGAACCGGATACGAACGGGAACTTCCTCCTGAAGCATAGCGTAGGCGCACTTCCGGATAAAAGCGAAGTAGATGTCCCCCTGACGTATGCCGATTATTACTTTTTAGAAGCATTGCTACGGTATAAGAATCTACAAAAATAAAACTAATACAATATGATTATGAAGAACTTACATATAAGCATGGCATTTATCTTCGTATTACTGCTGATAACTGCCTCCTGTTCGGACAAGGATGATTCGGCTCCACGTGTCATCCCCACCATGAACCTGACAGTTTCGGAGATTGCAGACAATACGGCTCTGATTACTTCCGAACAGCAAACAGGTACTACATTCGGAGCGAAAGTCATTGATTTCTATCCGGTGGCCGACATCGGCTTTGACTATAACATTGAAGTGAAGCTGGTGAAATTCGTAGAAGAAAACGGAGAACCGGTATCTCTGCCCTATACCCGTAAAGTCACCGAAGGATTGCGTCCGGGAGTGAATTACATTAGTGCTATCATTGCCTATAATGCCGAGGGGCGTGCCGTGTGTTCCGCTTTTCAGACTTGGAAAGCGGCAGGAACAGAAGGCGCATGGAGTGATGGCGGTTCTGCCGGTGATCTGGAAGAGAATGAATGGTAAACGAGGATGTAACTCAAAAGAATGAATGGTATGAAAAATAAATTATATGCAATAGGTGTAACGATTCTGATGATGACAAGTTGCACACAGGACGAGTTTATTTCGTCCGATAACGGCCGGGAACCGGTAACGGCAGGTTCATGTCTGACGCTGGTAGGACTCTCGTCTCCGCAGACGCGTGTTTCTATCGGTGATAAAACAGGCGATGTTTATCCGGTGCTTTGGAGTGAGGGTGATGCCTTGGGAGTTTTCTCCCGTACGGCAGGGACTGATATTCACAATGTGCAGTCTTTATTAAGTGATGAATCGATCGGGCAGAATTCCGGTGTCTTTACTTCAGACGATGTGAAGATGGCGGAAGCAGGAGCTACGGAACTTCTTATCTATTACCCGTACCGGGCAAGTACGGAACTAGCCGAAGACGGGAACAAGATAACTTCTTCCTTGTCTGTAGAGCAGGAGCAAAGTCGTCCGGGTGATAGTCATCATATTGGAAAGTATGGGTTTGCATTTGCCAAGGCAACAGTCAGCGGTCCGGATATGCTTGCCAAATTTACGTTGAATCATGCGATGGCTTATGTGAAGTTCAGCATCTCGTCCCAGGAACTTTCTACGTACAGGCTAAAGAGTGTTTCCCTGTATGACAAGGAGACGAAAACGCCTCTTTCCGGTACGTTTACCGCAAATCTGGATACGGACGAGTTGACATACGGTACGGATGCCAAACCGTATGCCACTGTTTCACTGACTACTCCCGAGTTGCTTGCTTCCGCACAGGATATATATCTGACTACGTATCCTGCTGATTTAAGCGGCAAACAGGTGTACATTGTGGTCACTCTGGAGAATGACCGGCAGACGGTTACAATTCCTATTCTAAAGGAAGGAAAGCAGCTGAAAGCCAATGCAGTCAATACGATTGCTATTAATAACTTGAAACTTTCGGATAATTCCTGTGAATGGTACGAGCCTGTAGAGACACGTCTGCTGGCAGGTGGATGGGCTTATGGTGAATCCAACTGTTTGATGACGAATATTTCGACCAGTGGTGTGAGCAATACGATTAGTGTGAAAGCACGTGGTAACTTCATGGAAGTGGAAGAACCTAAGTATGCAAAGACTATTCTCGGGTGCGATTTGAATGTTAATCATAAGATGATTGCTGTGAATGGTTCTACTACGGACATCATTCCTGTTGGCAGTGATTACAGTATTACGATTAATACCTATAAGGTAAGTGGAGGCTACGACGGCGGTTGCGGTCAGGTGGCTATCTATGGAGAGGATCAGACTACTGTTATCTGGAGTTTTATTATCTGGATGACCCCTACTCCGGCAGAACACCCTTATGGTAATACGGGATATGTAGTGTTAGATCGTAATTTGGGTACTTACATGACATGCGAAGGAGACAACTGGAAACAAAACGGTGTTTACTTCCAGTGGGGACGTCCTACGCCGGTGGGCTGGTCGGGAACCGTGGGTACTAACATACCTACTCAAGACACCAATGTCCGCTTCTCTATCGAAAATCCTCGTGCATTGCTTTATACCAATGAAGTGGAGAATACAAAATCCGACTGGTATCTGGGTGCATGGACCGGTGCACGTACCGACCGTAAAGATGACTTCTGGGGTAATCCGAACGAATCGAGCACTTATCTCAATCCTTCTGACGGTCATAAATCTATTTATGATCCTTGTCCGAAAGGGTATCGGGTAGTGTCTCCCCGCGTATTGGATGAGATAGAGCAGAAAGGTGAATTTGTGAAACAGAGCGCAACTGCGGTATTTAAATATTGCTATGATGGTACAAACTATGCTTATTGGCCGTTAGCAGGTTGTAAGTGGGGATCTAATGGTGGAAATAATGGTAATAATACAGGGCTGGATGCTAGCAAGGGTGCTGCTTGCTATTGGTCCAACTCATCGGCAAGTAGTTATGGAAATGATAAGGATCAGGGAGCTACTTCCTTGTATTATAAAGTTTCCGATAAGACGTGGACTCACTCTTCCGGTCGTTCTCATGCATTCTCTGTACGGTGTATGAAAGATACCGAGAATCGTTAGGTTTATGGGCTGTATGAGGAAATAGAGTTTTCCATCTCTGTTCCATTTTTAAGATTCAGAAGAAAACCGGAATAAGATAAAAGGACCTAATAGAAGAAAAAGTGCATATTCAGTTGCAAGAATATGCGCTTTTTCTTTTTATATTGCATTTATTTCCTTGAAATATGCAATATATGGTGTCACTAAACCATCGGTTTGGTGTAATCAAAGCTTCGGTTTGTTTAAAACAAACGCTCTCTTTGGTATAAACCAACCGTCGGTTCCTTTTAAAGGAACCGAAACTGGTTTTTGGGAGAGCAGAATTAGAGCTGGTTTGTCTTTCTTTTCTGTTGGTTTGTAAATAGCAATCTGATATGTGTCTGATGATATCGTGACTTTTTATACTTTTAAAAGGTCTGCTTTACTGCAATTTGTCTAGCTATAATAGACGTTTGGTATCGCTTGCGAATTGTGCTGTTTTAAATTACAGGCGTTTTTTCTGATTCAGAAGAGAGGAGCTCGAATTATGAGGTACAGAATAGATAAAATATGCGTTTCTTCATATATCCTCTTTTCTGCTCCGGTAACTGGCCGGTGATGTTCCCAAATATGCTTTTACATATTTCCCGAAGAAGGACTGATTAGGGAAGTTGAACTCTTCCGCAATTTCTTTGATAGACTTGTCCGAATGCTTCAACCGGTATTTTATTTGCTCCATAGCCGTTTCATTAATCAAGTCTGACGGAGTTCTGCCACACGCCTGCTTGATGACCTTCGAAAAATGTTTGGGCGTATAACAGAGCTCGTTGGCAAAATAACTCACCGAGTGGTGTATACCTTTGTCTCTTGATAATAGTTCCATGAATTTCCGTAAGGTATAATTCACCTGCTTGATATTCTCTCTCGAACGATCCGACTTGTCGGAGCACTCTATTTCCTTATGAAGCTGCCCCAACATCTCACAAAAGAGAGCGGAAAAGAGATGCTGCATCACTTCCCTGTGGTAGCAATGAGGTTCATCATTTATCTTGGCCACAATTAAATCCCGGTAGAATCCGAAAACAGAATTGTCTTCTTCGTCGCTTACGGACTTCACCGGATTGTTATGGATATGAACGGCTGTGTTCCACGCCTCCTTTTCCATTTTAATGATACGTTGCAGAAAACGGGTGGAGAATCCTGCAAGCCTTACCTTATATTTAGGGCTTAACATCGTATGGCTGATGACGGTATTGGGAAGGCCGAGCAATAGATCGCCTGCCTTCAACTGGTAAGTCCGGTAGTTGATGTCCAGTTGGATGCACCCTTCTATGCAGACGGCGATGATGAAACATTCCAGTCTGACAATATCATTATTATCAGGAATTCCTTCCAGGCTGTTGACTATTGCAAAATCATTATCTATATAGTCCAGTGTATGCTGACTGTCCTTAAAGTCTTTTATATCTATTGGTCTGATGTTCTCTTTTTCCATATTCTTTTCTTTTTTTCTTTTTGCAAAGTTGGTGAATAAAGCGGAAAACAGAATGTCCTGATTGCCTTTATAATTGTCTGATATGTCGTTTATTGACAAATAGTTAGCTATAATAAATGAAAAAGGCGAGAATAGGACATTTATAGAGGGAAATTGGTCACTATTGCCTTGTTCTTTTCTCCTACTTTTGTCCAGGATTTAACAAAAGAACAAAAGAGAAAGTATGATTACAGTAAGCAAAAAATGGATACGGCTGATAGGGATTGTCGGTTGTACAGTGTGGATGGCATCTTGCAAGCAGGCATCGGATGCGGGAGTGAAATCTTCTTCTTATGCAGTAATGCAGATAGAAGCGGTGGACAAAGAGTTTTCTTCTTCCTATTCGGCGACTATACGCGGGCGGCAGGATATTGACATCTATCCACAGGTGTCGGGAACGATTGAGAAACTCTGTGTGACCGAAGGACAGAAAGTACGCCGGGGACAATTACTCTTCGTTATCGACCAGGTTCCTTACAAGGCTGCACTGAAAACTGCCACTGCCAATGTAGAAGCAGCACGTGCCGGGCTGGGTACCGCCGAACTGACTTACAAGAGCAACAAAGAACTGTATGCACAGAAAGTTGTTTCCGAATTTAGTCTGAAAACAGCCGAGAACACTTATCTCACTGCCAAGGCACAACTCTCACAGGCCGAAGCCCAGGAAATCAGTGCCCGCAACAACCTTTCTTATACCGAGGTGAAAAGTCCCAGTGACGGAGTAGTAGGCGCATTGCCTTATCGCGTGGGTGCATTGGTAGGTGCTAATATGCCTTATCCGCTTACCACAGTCAGCGACAACTCGGATATGTATGTCTATTTTTCCATGACCGAGAATCAGTTGCTTGCCCTTACCCGCCAGTATGGTGATATGGATGAGGCATTGAAGAATATGCCGGAAGTGGAATTGCACTTGAACGACAATTCGGTTTATGATAAGAAAGGTGTCATTGAATCCATCAGCGGAGTCATCGACCGCCAGACGGGTACTGTCGTAGCGCGTGTGGTGTTCCCCAACGAATCACGGTTGCTTCATAGCGGAGCATCGGGCACGGTAGTAGTGCCGAGTATCTATAAAGACTGTATTGCCATTCCGCAGACGGCTACCGTGCGGATGCAGGACAAGACTATTGTATATAAGGTAGTGGACGGTAAGGCTGTCTCTACCCTGATAACTGTGGCCGGTATCAATGACGGACGCGAATATGTAGTGTTGAGCGGACTGAAAGCCGGTGATGAAATTGTATCGGAAGGCGCCGGACTGGTGCGCGAAGGCACGCAAGTTAAATAAGAAGGAGACTGATTATGAAAGGAAATATGTTTATAAAGAGGCCGGTGATGGCAATCTCCATTTCCGTATTGATTCTGGCTATCGGGCTTATTTCACTCTTCACGTTGCCCGTGGAGCAATATCCCGATATTGCACCTCCGACGGTATATGTGACTGCCAGCTATACCGGTGCTGATGCCGAGGCAGTGATGAACAGTGTCATCATGCCCCTGGAAGAGAGTATCAACGGTGTGGAAGACATGATGTATATCAGTTCGAGTGCCTCCAATGCAGGTTTGGCTATTATTCAGGTTTACTTCAAGCAGGGCACAGACCCCGATATGGCAGCAGTCAACGTGCAGAACCGTGTGGCTAAGGCGCAGGGATTACTTCCGGCCGAAGTTACGAAAGTCGGTGTAAGCACGATGAAGCGCCAGACCAGTTTCTTGCAGATCGGTGCTTTGGTCTGCACTGATGGCCGTTATGACCAGACTTTCCTGGCCAATTACTTGGACATCAATGTTATTCCCCAGATAAAACGTATCGAGGGAGTAGGAGACGTCATGGAGCTGGGTGATACGTATAGTATGCGTATCTGGCTGAAACCGGAACGGATGGCACAATATGGGCTGGTACCGTCGGACATCACCGCTGTACTGGGTGAGCAGAATATTGAAGCTCCTACCGGTTCGCTGGGTGAGAGTTCGCAGAACGTTTTCCAGTTTACGATGAAATATCGCGGACGCCTGAAGAGCGTGGAGGAATTTCAGAATACGGTTGTCCGTTCGCGTGAGGACGGCTCGATACTCCGCTTGAAAGATGTGGCGGAAGTAGAGTTGGGCACTATGACATATAGTTTCCGTAGTGAGATGGACAGTCAGCCTGCCGTTCTCTATATGATTTTCCAGACAGCCGGTTCCAATGCTACCGCTGTCAATAAAGAGATTACCGCGCAGATAGAGCGGATGGAGAAAAATCTGCCGGAAGGAACGGAGTTTGTCACCATGATGAGCTCGAACGACTTCCTTTTCGCTTCCATACACAATGTGGTGGAGACGTTGATTATTGCTATCATCCTGGTAATCCTTGTGGTATATTTCTTCTTGCAGGATCTTAAAAGTACTCTTATCCCTTCCATCTCCATTATCGTATCATTGGTAGGTACGTTTGCTTGTCTGGTGGCTGCGGGGTTCAGTCTGAATATCCTGACGCTGTTTGCCTTGGTGCTTGCCATCGGTACGGTGGTGGATGATGCTATTGTGGTGGTGGAAGCGGTGCAGTCCAAGTTTGATGCCGGGTATAAGTCGCCTTATCTTGCCACTAAAGATGCAATGGGCGATGTGACGATGGCTATCGTCTCCTGTACCTGTGTGTTTATGGCTGTGTTTATTCCCGTTACATTTATGGGAGGAACTTCGGGCGTGTTCTATACACAGTTCGGTATCACAATGGCAACTGCCGTAGGTATCTCCATGATTTCGGCTTTGACGCTTTGTCCTGCTTTGTGTGCCATCATGATGCGTCCGTCGGACGGAACCAAGAGCGCTAAGAGTATTAACGGACGGGTACGCGCTGCGTATAATGCTTCGTTCAATGCCGTACTGGGTAAATATAAGAGGGGTGTGATGTTCTTCATCCGCCATCGTTGGATGGTATGGGCTTCGTTGGCAGTTGCCGTTGCCCTGTTGGTTTATCTGATGAGTACCACCAAGACGGGACTTGTGCCGCAGGAGGATCAGGGTGTTATCATGGTGAATGTCAGCATTTCACCGGGAAGCACGCTCGAAGAAACAACGAAGGTGATGGACCGTTTGGAAAATATCCTGAAAGATACGCCCGAAATAGAACACTATGCCCGCGTGGCAGGGTACGGACTTATATCCGGGCAGGGAACTTCTTACGGTACAATCATTATCCGCCTGAAGGACTGGAGCGAACGAAAAGGTAAGGAACATAGCTCGGATGCCGTGGTTTCCCGCCTCAATGCACAATTCCAATCTTTAAAAGAAGCGCAAGTATTCAGCTTCCAGCCTGCCATGATTCCGGGTTACGGTATGGATAACTCCCTTGAACTGAATCTTCAGGACATGACGGGTGGTGATCTGGCTACGTTCTACGAAGCGGCTGTACAGTTCCTTGGTGCTTTGAACCAGCGTCCGGAGGTAGCAATGGCTTATACCTCTTATGCTATCAACTTCCCGCAGATATCGGTGGAAGTGGATGCTGCCAAATGTAAGCGTGCGGGTATTTCGCCAAGTGCGGTGCTCGATGCAGTGGGGAGCTATTGCGGTGGTGCGTATATTTCCAACTACAATCAGTATGGTAAAGTATATCGTGTGATGATGCAGGCTTCACCTGAATATCGTCTCGACGAACAGGCATTGAACAATATGTTTGTACGCAATGGTACGGAGATGGCTCCGGTAAGCCAGTTCGTAACGCTGAAGCAAGTGCTGGGACCGGAAACGGCCAACCGTTTCAATCTTTACAGTACTATCACTGCCAATGTGAATCCTGCTGACGGTTACTCTTCCGGTGAGGTGCAGAAAGTCATTGAAGAAGTAGCCGCACAATCTTTGCCGGCAGGCTACGGATACGAATATGGTGGTATGGCACGCGAAGAAGCAAGTAGTGGTGGTGCGCAGACAGTCTTCATCTATGCGATCTGTATCTTCCTGGTCTATCTGATTCTGGCTTGTCTTTACGAAAGTTTCCTCGTACCGTTTGCCGTTATCTTCTCCGTGCCGTTCGGACTGATGGGTTCGTTCCTTTTCGCCAAATTGCTCGGATTGGAGAATAATATCTATTTGCAGACAGGGGTGATTATGTTGATCGGTTTGTTGGCTAAGACAGCGATCTTGATTACAGAGTACGCCATAGAGCGTCGTCGCAAAGGGATGGGCATCGTGGAATCTGCCTACTCTGCCGCACAAGTCCGCTTGCGTCCTATCCTGATGACGGTATTGACGATGATTTTCGGTATGCTTCCGCTGATGTTCTCTTCCGGTGCAGGTGCCAACGGTAACAGTTCGCTGGGTACGGGTGTGGTAGGCGGTATGGCTGTCGGGACACTGGCATTGCTCTTTGTCGTTCCGGTTTTCTACATCATCTTTGAATATTTGCAGGAGAAAATTCGCAAACCGATGGAGGAGGAAGCAGACGTACAGGTGCTTTTAGAGAAAGAAAAGAGTGAAGTTGAACGCGAACGTAACTAAATGAAAGAAAGAATGAAGAAGAATATCATCACATTAGTTGCCATCAGTCTGTCGTTGAGCGGTTGTGGCATCTATACCAAATACAAACCCGCCACTGTCGTCCCCGACCATCTTTATGGGGAGGAAGTGGTGGCCGAGGACACTGCCAGTCTGGGCAATATGGACTGGCGGGAACTCTTCACCGATCCTTATCTGCAATCCCTCATCGAAGTGGGATTGCAGACCAATACCGACTATCAGTCCGCCCAGCTTCGTGTGGAACAGGCACAGGCGGCACTGATGTCTGCCAAACTTGCTTTTCTGCCTGCTTTTGCCCTTTCCCCGCAGGGAACGGTGAGCAGTTTTGATACACATAAGGCTACGCAGGCTTATTCATTGCCCGTTACTGCCAGTTGGGAACTGGACGTATTCGGTCGTATGCGCAATGCCAAAAAACAGGCGAAGGCACTTTATGCTCAAAGCGAGGATTATCGTCAGGCTGTCCGCACCCAGTTGATAACAGGCATTGCCAATACTTACTATACCCTGCTGATGCTGGATGAGCAACTCGACCTTTCCCGTCAGACGGAGACGGCATGGAAAGAAACCGTGGCCTCCACCCGCGCTCTGATGAATGCCGGACTAGCGAACGAATCCGCAGTGTCGCAGATGGAAGCTGCTTATTATCAGGTGCAGAGTTCTGTACTCGATTTGCAGCAGCAGATCAGTCAGGTAGAGAATAGTCTTGCCTTATTATTGGCGGAGACACCCCGTAGTTATGAGCGTGGTATGCTGGCAAAGCAGCAGTTTCCTACGGATCTTTCGATAGGGATTCCTGTCCGGATGCTTTCTTCCCGTCCCGATGTCCGTTCTGCCGAGCGGACACTGGAAGCAGCGTTCTATGGAACCAATGCGGCACGTTCGGCTTTCTATCCTTCCATCACTTTAAGCGGAAGTGCCGGATGGACGAACTCTGCCGGGTCTTTGATTCTCAATCCGGGTAAGTTTCTGGCATCAGCGGTAGGTTCGCTCACGCAGCCGCTCTTTAATAAAGGACAGGTGGTGGCACAATACCGCATTGCCCGTGCACAGCAGGAAGAAGCCGCTCTCGGTTTTCAGCAGACATTGCTCAATGCCGGCAGCGAAGTGAATGATGCGTTGATTGCCTATCAGACCAGTCAGGGAAAAAGACTTTTGTTGGACAAGCAGATCGCTTCCCTGCAAACGGCTTTACAAAGTACTTCGCTATTGATGGAGCATGGTAATACTACCTATCTGGAAGTGCTTACCGCCCGCCAGTCATTGCTTAGTGCGCAACTGTCGCAAACGGCCAATCATTTTACTGAAATACAAAGTTTAATTAACCTATACCGCGCTTTAGGGGGAGGTCAGGAGTAAATGACATCATACTCTCTCTGTTTTTTAATTTAGAGAAAGAAGGGCTGCCGGAGAAGTGATTCTGTGGCAGCCCGTTTTATGGTAAATCGTCTTTATGTAGTGTGTCACTTATTTTATCAAGCTCTTTGCCCTCTCCAATGCGACATTGATATTCGGACAGATATTCTCTTTTCCCAGCAGTTCGTA
Source organism: Bacteroides sp. M10 (assembly GCF_014334015.1). GTDB lineage: Bacteria > Bacteroidota > Bacteroidia > Bacteroidales > Bacteroidaceae > Bacteroides > Bacteroides intestinigallinarum. Next base: position 1,535,693 of record NZ_CP060488.1, read on the forward strand.
GAATCCGGCTTTTTCCAGTACGTTATGCACGTTTTCGTTTACTCCGGAAAGGATAACGGTGGTTTTTTCCTTCTGTGACATCTCGCAGAGGGTAGTCAGATTATGAATACCTGTGGAGTCGATGAACGGAACCTTACGCATACGGATAATACGTACCTCCGGACGATCTCCCAGTTGAGCCATGGTTTCTTCAAATTTGGTAGCGATACCGAAGAAGTAAGGACCGTTGATTTCGTATACCTCTATGCCTTTGGGAATCATCAGGTTTTCTTCGTGTACGGCAAGATCCGATTCTTTATTGGGGTCGATTTCATCGGTAATCACCGAGATTTCGGTAGTCTCCATAACACGTTTCATAAAGAGGACGCAGGCGATTATCAATCCTACTTCGATAGCGACTGTCAAGTCGAAGATAACGGTCAGGAAGAAAGTAATCAGCAATACGGTGACATCCGATTTCGGGTTCTTCAGTAAAGCTCTGAATACACGCCATCCACTCATGTTGTAAGATACGATGACCAGTACCCCGGCAAGGCACGCCATCGGGATATATTGTGCAAGCGGCATCAGGAAGAGCAGAATCAGCAGCAGTATCACTGCATGAATAATTCCGGCTATCGGTGTCTTACCTCCGTTGTTGATATTTGTCATGGTACGGGCGATGGCTCCGGTAGCGGGAATACCTCCGAACAGAGGAGCTATGATATTGGCTGCTCCCTGGGCAATCAGCTCTGTATTGGAGTCGTGGCGGTCGCCTATCACACCATCGGCTACGGTGGCAGACAATAGAGATTCGATAGCTCCCAGTACGGCAATGGTGATAGCTACCGGGAATAATTCTCTGATAGCTTCCCAATCCAGTGCAGGTACAACGGCATCGGGCAATTCCGATTTAATGGTAAAACGGTCGCCGATGGTCTGGATGCAGTCGATACCTCCGAAAGTTTTCATCAGATAAACGGCTACTGTGACAACGATGATAGCAATCAGTGAACCGGGAATTTTCTTTGAGAATTTCGGAGTGATGGCGATAATAATAATACTGACAATGCTTACAATGGTGTTCCACCAGTTGATCGTATCGAAGTGACGGAAATAGATCATCCACTTACCGACGAAGTCCCCCGGCACTTTCTCATCTCCGAAAGACAGGCCGAAAATATCGGCGATTTGGGTCGTGAAAATAGTGACAGCGATACCGCTGGTAAATCCGACGATGATAGGATAAGGGATGAACTTGATAACCGCTCCGAGCTTGAACACTCCTAATAAAATAAGGAGTACACCTGCCATGAGTGTGGCTACAATCAGTCCGGCTTCGCCGTATTGCTGTATGATGCCGTAGATAATGACGATAAATGCTCCTGTCGGACCACCGATCTGGACTTTGCTGCCGCCCAATAAAGAAATGATAAATCCGGCAATGATAGCGGTGATAATACCTTTTTCGGGTGAGACTCCCGAAGCGATACCGAAGGCGATGGCCAATGGGAGTGCCACGATACCTACGATGATACCGGCCATCAGGTCCGCCATAAACGTTTCTTTCGAATAATTCTTTAGACAAGAAACCAGTTTGGGTTTAAATTCAAATAGCTTCATTTTTATATGATGTTATACGTGTACTTCGTTCTTTTTTGCAAAGTAGAGGTTGCAAAATTATATAAAATAATCGAAAGAAGTATGTTTTTGAACATACTATTTATCTGTTGATAGATTTCATCGATGAGCCGATAGTTTTTATTCATCAAGAAAAGGTGGCTTGTTATGAACAAATCTCTTATATTTGCGTTATAAATAGTACGACAAGTTACGTTTGGTAATCAACCAATTTAAAATATAAATAGAATTATGGCTAAGAGTATTAAAGGAACTCAAACAGAGAAAAATCTGTTGACTTCATTCGCAGGAGAATCACAAGCTAGAATGCGTTACACTTATTTTGCAAGTGTCGCTAAAAAAGAAGGTTACGAACAAATTGCAGCTATCTTTACAGAAACAGCCGATCAGGAAAAAGAACATGCAAAACGTATGTTTAAGTTCCTCGAAGGCGGTATGGTAGAAATTACTGCTAGTTATCCGGCTGGCGTAATCGGTACTACACTTGAAAATCTTCGCGCTGCAGCAGCAGGTGAACATGAAGAATGGTCACTGGATTATCCTCACTTTGCTGATGTGGCAGAACAGGAAGGTTTCCCGATGATTGCTGCTATGTATCGCAATATCGCTATTGCTGAAAAAGGTCACGAAGAAAGATACCTTGCTTTCGTGAACAACATCGAAAATATGACTGTGTTCGCTAAAGAAGGCGAAGTGGTATGGCAATGCCGTAACTGCGGTTACATTACTGTAGGTAAGGAAGCTCCTGAAGTTTGCCCGGCATGTTTGCATCCGCAGGCTTATTTCGAGGTGAAGAAAGAAAACTATTAATTCTGGATGAATCAGATAAAGAAATGCCGCTTGCAGATCAACTGCAGGCGGCATTTCTTTATTTATTAGGTATACTGTCTTTGTAAATGGTAATCGTTCTCTTTCTCGTTGAATCATTTTTGATACTGGTTACATCTCCCCGGGTGGTGAAATATACATAGTTTCCCATATCAAGAAAGCGATACACTTTCACTCCGTCATGTTCAAACAGATAACTGACCTCATAAGTCTGGTTGTTTTCCGATTTTCCACTTTGTAGTGGAATGCCTGAATAGCAGGAAATGAGTCCTGTTATACAGAAGAAAAGAGCAAAGAACCGGATCAGTGTTTTCATAATCATTTCTTTACGTGCGGATAATCAATCGTATAATGCAACCCGCGACTCTCTTTACGCTCCATTGCCTGACGCATAATCAGATAACCCACGTTCACCATATTACGCAATTCGCAGATTTCTCTGGATGCAACGCTACGCTTGAACAGACTTTCAGTCTCCTCGTAGATAATATCCAGTCGGTCCCACGCACGTTTCAGACGGAGGTCGCTACGGACAATACCTACATAAGTACTCATAATCTGGTTCACTTCCTTCATGCTCTGTGTAATGAGCACCATTTCTTCCGGCGAGCGGGTTCCCTCATCATTCCATTCGGGAATATCTTCATTATAAGAATATTGATCGACCGCTTGCAGACTGTGTTTGGCAGCAGCGTCGGCATAGACCACTGCTTCTATCAATGAGTTTGAAGCCAGGCGGTTACCACCATGTAATCCGGTGCATGAACATTCTCCCACGGCATAAAGGCGCTCGATGGAAGATTGTCCGTCCAGGTCGACAAGGATACCTCCGCAGAGATAGTGGGCGGCCGGGGCTACCGGGATATAATCTTTAGTGATGTCGATGCCCAGGCTAAGACATTTCTCGTAAATATTGGGGAAATGTTTCCTTGTTTCTTCGGGATCTTTGTGGGTAACATCCAGATATACATGGTCGTCTCCACGATTCTTCATCTCGTTGTCGATGGCACGTGCCACGATGTCACGGGGAGCCAGGGAAAGACGGGGATCGTATTTCTGCATGAACTCTTTGCCATCCATGGTGCGCAGTACGCCTCCGTAGCCGCGCATCGCTTCCGTTATCAGGAAAGAAGGACGATCTCCCGGGTGATACAGGGCGGTAGGGTGGAACTGTACAAACTCCATATCCTTCACCGTACCTTTGGCACGATACACCATAGCGATACCGTCTCCGGTAGCGACTAGCGGGTTAGTGGTCGTTTTATAAACGGCTCCTACTCCACCGGTAGCCATCAATGTCACTTTTGCAAGATACGTATCTACTTTTCCCGTTTTCGGATCGAGGATATAAGCGCCGTAGCATTTAATATCCGGTGTCTGGCGGGTTACGGTAACCCCCAAGTGATGCTGTGTCAGGATTTCAATGGCAAATTGGTTTTCGATGACCGTGATATTCGGATGCCGTTGTACGGCTTTAATCAGACTGTCCTGAATCTCTGCTCCTGTATTGTCTTTATGGTGAAGAATACGGAACTCTGAGTGTCCTCCTTCGCGGTGCAAGTCAAATTCACCTTTCTCGTTTTTGTCAAAGTCCACTCCCCACTTAATCAGTTCTTCAATCTGTGCGGGAGCTTCGCGCACTACTTTTTCTACTGCGGCACGGTTGCTGATCCAGTCGCCTGCGATCATCGTATCTTCAATGTGCTTGTCGAAATTATCCACCAGAAGGTTGGTGACGGAGGCTACCCCTCCCTGGGCGAAGTACGTGTTGGCCTCTTCCAGCCCGCTTTTACAGATAAGAGCAACTTTACCTTTGTGCGCCACTTTCAGCGCAAAACTCATACCGGCAATTCCGGAACCGATAACGAGGAAATCGAATTTTCTTACCATAATCTTGTTATTTCTCACCGCAAAGCTACAAAATAAGTTACTTCGTTGTACTTTTCGTTGTCACTAATTCATAAAATTGCTACCTTGCAGGCAAAAATCTGACAAAATGAATCGAATTTTCCATGCCCGCATCGCCTGGTACCAATATTTCCTGTTGGTAGTGCTTACTGTGAATGCCGTCGGCGCATTGTGGTGTAAATATATCTTGGTAGCCGTACTGTTCATGCTTATGCTGATTGTAGTAATCGAGCAGATTATACATACTGCTTATACATTGACTACAGACGGTAATCTGGAGGTTTCACGCGGCCGTTTTATTCGTAAGAAGGTAATTCCGCTTTCCGAAATCACCACAGTCAGGAAATACCATTCCATGAAGTTCGGTCGTTTTTCGGTGACGGATTATATCTTGATAGAATACGGAAAAGGGAAATTTGTTTCGGTGATGCCTGTCAAGGAACAGGAATTTGCAGAACTGCTCGAAAAGAGAATGTTCGAAAAGAAGATAAAAGACCTGGAGGCAATAGACTCTGTAGATCCTCAAGGGGATGAACCATAGCATGTTTTGATAATAATGAAAAGATTAACTGATTATATACTATGAAATATCAAGTGATTATCATCGGTGGCGGTCCTGCGGGATATACGGCTGCCGAAGCTGCCGGTAAAGCCGGTTTGAGCGTATTGCTTATCGAAAAGAATAGTCTGGGTGGTGTCTGTCTGAATGAAGGCTGTATTCCTACGAAAACGTTGTTGTATTCGGCAAAGACTTATGACAGTGCAAAACATGCGTCAAAGTATGCGGTCAATATCCCGGAAGTCTCTTTCGATTTGCCTAAGATAATAGCGCGTAAAAGTAAGGTAGTGCGCAAACTGGTGCTGGGAGTGAAAGCGAAGCTGACTGCCAACAATGTTACGATCGTATCAGGAGAAGCACAGATCATTGATAAAAATACAGTTCGCTGCGGAGAAGAAACTTACGAAGGAGAGAATCTGATACTTTGTACAGGCTCGGAAACCTTTATTCCCCCTATTCCGGGAGTGGATACAGTGAACTACTGGACGCACAGGGATGCTTTGGATAGTAAGGAACTGCCGGCTTCTCTGGTCATTGTTGGTGGCGGAGTGATCGGGATGGAGTTCGCATCGTTCTTCAACAGTTTGGGAGTACAGGTGACGGTAGTTGAGATGATGGACGAAATTCTGGGTGGAATGGATAAAGAGCTTTCCGCTTTGCTCCGTGCGGAATATGCCAAACGTGGTATTAAATTCCTGCTTGGTACGAAAGTTATCGGCTTGTCGCAAACGGACGAAGGAGCTGTAGTCTCTTATGAGAATGCAGAGGGGGACGGTAGTGTCATAGCAGAAAAGCTGTTGATGAGTGTCGGTCGCCGTCCTGTGGCGAAAGGTTTCGGACTCGAAAACCTGAATCTGGAGAAAACAGAGCGTGGTATTATCAAAGTTAATGAAAAGATGCAGACTTCTGTATCGGGTGTGTATGTGTGTGGTGATCTGACAGGATTCTCTTTGCTCGCCCATACGGCCGTTCGTGAGGCAGAAGTTGCCGTACATTCCATTTTGGGGAAAGAAGACACCATGAGTTACCGGGCTATTCCGGGCGTAGTCTATACCAATCCGGAGATTGCTGGAGTGGGTGAAACGGAGGAATCGGCTTCAACGAAAGGAATCAATTATCAGGTTATCAAACTCCCGATGGCTTACTCCGGCCGTTTTGTGGCGGAGAATGAAGGCGTGAACGGAGTTTGCAAAGTATTGCTGGATGAACAGCAGCGGGTGATTGGCGCTCACGTATTGGGAAATCCCGCTTCGGAGATTATCACTCTTGCGGGGACTGCCATTGAACTCGGACTGACGGCAGCGCAATGGAAAAAGATTGTTTTCCCGCATCCCACGGTAGGAGAAATCTTCCGGGAAGCTCTATAAACGGATTCCGATATCTGACATCGTTCATTGATGAAGATACCTATCTGATTCATTGATGAGGGGGTATCTCACTGATAAAATCGAATATATGATGAGAAAATATATAATCACTCCGGCCTTATTGGCAATAGTTTGTATGGTGATGTGTCATTGTACATTCAATCGTAAAGCGTCAGTTGCCGCAAATGAATATTTGATTCAGGGCGAATTGGCTAATCTTCCCGACAGCATTGTGATCGGCCTGTATGAGGAAGACGGAAGTATTCTCAACTGTGTATGGAGAGATACGCTTATGAATGGGCAGTTCTCTTTCCGCGACACGGTTTCTACCACACGGAAAATGCTGATTATGTCTGATAACCGGGGCTTTCCGGGTACATGGCTGGAAGTGTGGATCGCACCGGGAGAATACATCGAAATCAAGGGGCAGGACAAACTAGTGAAAACATGGGAAGTAGTAAGCGATGTGCCGGAACAGCAGGAAGAAAACCGCTTTACGGCTTGCGCGATGTCCCAACAGAAAGAATTGATGCAGCACATGGCAGCAGAATATGACTGGCAACGGATGATGTTCATAGACCATCCGGGCGACCGGGAGTTTGAAAGCCAGGCCTGGGCCAAGATAGATTCTATCCGGAAACTGTCAATGCCGTTGCAGCAGGAAATCTGGAAAAAGGAAATGGAATACATGGAAGAAGCACCCGTCTCCCCGGTGTGGATGGACAGATTATTGTTATTTGCTTCCATGATGAAATATGAAACCATCATGCCTTATAAAGAAGAGGTAAAAAAACTCTATGCCCGAATGTCCGAAGCCGATAAACAAACAGATGACGGACAGGAGATTACAACCTATGTTTATCCTCCCACTACCGTAGGGATTGGAGATATGATGGTTGATGGAGATCTATATGATGTGAATGATTCTCTCCATCATATTTCCGAATTCAAAGGAAAATTCATCTTACTTGATTTCTGGAGTAGCGGTTGTGGCCCTTGCGTGGAGTCGATACCTGAAATGGAGAAGGTGATGGATCTGTATAAGGATAAAATAACTGTGATTAGTATTAGTGAGGACCCGAAAGCACGTTGGAAAGAGTATATCAAGACGAAAGGAATGGGTGGTAACCAGTGGAACGAACTTCGTAAAGGACGCACCGGTCTTGCCCTAAACTATCAGGTACGGGGAATCCCTCATTATGTATTGATTGCCCCTGATGGAAAAATTCAGGATGTATGGTCCGGTTATGGCTCCGGTTCGCTTCTTGGACAGGTAGAGAAAAACTTGAAATAGATAGAGGTAAAATACTATCATTTGTTGATGTCATAAACAGTGTTATATGAAAAAAAGTCTTTTGTTAGTCGCCCTTTCTGTTTGTTTGTTGCCACTTTGGGGACAACAGAATTTCTCCCGGATAGATTCGCTTATCAAGAAGATGCTCCCCGAAGCATCCGAAGTCGGCATATCCGTCTACGACCTGACGGCTAAGAAATCGCTTTATAACTATCGTGCGGAGAAACTTTCCCGTCCTGCCTCTACCATGAAGCTGCTGACGGCCATTACTGCACTCTCCTGCCCCGAAGCCAACGAGCCTTTCCGCACGGAAGTATGGCACGATGGCGTGATAGAACATGATACTTTGCAAGGCAACCTGTATGTGGTAGGCGGATTCGATCCGGAATTTGACAGCCAGTCGATGGACTCATTGATAGAAGAGGTAATCACTTTCCCTTTTTCGGTCATTAACGGACAGGTATATGGTGACGTCTCAATGAAAGACTCCCTTTATTGGGGCAGCGGATGGGCTTGGGACGATACGCCTGCGGGCTATCAGCCTTATCTCTCTCCATTGATGTTCTGCAAAGGGACTGTCCAGGTTTCCGTAGTTCCCTCCACCGTGCAGGGTGATGCGGCAAGTGTTTCCTGCCAACCTGTATCTTCCTATTATACAGTAACGAATCAGACGAAAACACGCACCTCTTCTGCCGGGAAATTCTCTTTCACGAGAGACTGGCTGACGAATGGAAACAATCTCCTTGTTTCGGGCAATGTCACTTCGATCCGGAAAGATGATGTCAACATCTACGATTCCCCCCGTTTCTTTATGCACACTTTCCTGGAACGCCTCCGTGGGAAAGGAATCACGACTCCCCAGTCGTATGGCTTTGCCGAATTGCCTCGCGACAGTGTGATAGTAGAGCGTATGGCTTGCTGGAACACTTCCGTGCAGAAAGTGCTGAACCAACTGATGAAAGAGAGTGATAACCTCAATGCAGAAGCATTTCTCTGTCGCCTGGGAGCGCAGGCTACGGGAAAGAAGCAAGTAGCTGCCGAAGATGGCATTGTCGAAATAATGAAGCTGATCCGCCGCCTGGGGCATGATCCGAAAGACTATAAGATTGCCGACGGTTGCGGACTGTCCAATTATAATTACCTCTCTCCTGCCCTGCTGGTCGACTTTCTAAAATATGCGTACTCGCAAACAGAAGTGTTTCAGATGTTATATAAATCACTTCCTGTTGGCGGGGTGGACGGAACTTTAAAATTCCGGATGAAAGGTACTCCTGCTTTCCGGAATGTTCATGCCAAAACAGGCTCGTTTACGGCAATAAATGCACTTGCAGGCTATCTGAAGATGAAGAACGGGCATGAAGTGGCATTTGCCATTATGAACCAGAATGTGCTTTCGGCTGCTAAGGCAAGAGCGTTTCAGGATAAGGTGTGTGAGGTGATTATCGGGAGATAGGCTATGTTAATACATTAGCCCGAACAACCAAAGTGGAATCTCGTTGTTGAATCCGATTTCTATGTTGTCAAGGGCTAGGTATCCATTCTCCACTCCCGCTAATTGTTTTTGAGTTTTGTTTTTACCACCTATTTCGAAATTATATGTTTCATTCAATGTGAAATCTATTTGGGAAGAATAGGTAACCTTATGTTTTACAACTGTTTGATTAAAGAAGAATGTTTCCCGGACATTTCCTATATCTGTTTTTTCTCCTCCCAATGCGTATGCATAATTTGTGTTACCTAAATAAATTTTTTCCGGTTTTGCCAGTTGTTTGATGCCGGAAGCTTCTTTGTCAAGTAGTAGGATGGCTTGGGCTTTTTGGAGATAGGATAGATAATTCAACAGACTGATACGACTGACTTCTATCTCCTTACTAAGCATTGATATATTGGGAATATAGGGTACAAGTCCGGCGAGTATGGCAAATAGTTTTTTTATTTTGCCAATGGAGTAATAATCTATTTTTTCAGTAGAAGGTAGATCTACATCCAGAATTGTATTCAGGGTGGCTAATAGTTTCTCATGATACAATATTTTATCTTCTTTATAAAAAGGGAAATAGCCGTAAGTTAAGTATTCGTTGAACGCTACAAGCGGCTTCAACTGTTTGTTTACGTTCATGGCCATTTCGATATGTCGGTTCAGAATATCAGAAAGTGTAAGTGCTTCCATTTTATATCCATATTCGAATAGTAAGAATTCACGGAAAGAAAGGCCATGAAGATGATAGGTAACAGCCCTTCTTGAGAGGTCTGCTTCGCCTTTGTGTATTTCCAATAAAGAAGATCCTGTGAATACTATTTTTATGTCCGGATAACTGTCATAGATGTTCTTTATTTCTCTTGACCAGGTGGGGTATTTGTGTACTTCGTCCAAAAACAAAGCTTTTCCTCCCATTTTCTGAAACTCGTCAGCCAGTTCAAATAATGAATGAGTGGTGAACCATATATTGTCTAATGAAACGTAGAGTGCTTCATTGCCATAGCCGGGGTAATGCTCTTTTATGTATTGAAGCATCAGGGTGGTTTTTCCTGTTCCGCGTGCACCTGTTATAGCTATCAGTCGATTGTCCCAACGAATTTCATGATACAGGTATCTGATGAAATCCAGAGAGACCCGTTCTTTAAGTTGATAGAATGTGGTGAATAACTGTTTCATAGGAGTAACTTATTGATTCTTCTACAAAGATATAATTGTATTCTCTAATAAACAAAAATAGTTTGATTTTGTTTACCAGAGAATACAATTATGCTTGTTTTGAGTCGAATACTGTAAATCCTATATTCTATTTACTTGGCGTATTCAGCCCAATTGGTATTCTTCATGTCGCCACTCTTAGCCAACTCTGCGTGCATGCCCAGTGCAGCCTGAATAGCGTGCGGAGTCTGTGCTCTATTACCGGCCAGTTTGAGGTAATCCCAAAGAAGCTCTTTATAGTCAGGATGTGCACAGTTTTCGATGATGGCTTGTGCGCGTTCTTTCGGGCTCTTGCCACGAAGATCGGCAACACCTTGCTCGGTGATAACGATGTTGACATCGTGCTCTGTGTGGTCGTGGTGGGATACCATCGGTACGATCGCACTGATTTTACCTTCTTTGGCCACAGACGGACAAGTGAAGATGGAAATGTAAGCGTTGCGGGTAAAGTCTCCCGAACCACCGATGCCGTTCATCATTTTTGTTCCGCCGATATGGGTAGAGTTTACATTGCCGTACAGGTCAACTTCGATGGCTGTATTGATAGAAATGATACCGAGACGACGAACCACTTCCGGGCTGTTTGAGATTTCCGACGGACGGAGAACCAGTTTATCGCGGAAGAAATCCATATCGTTGTAAATGCCTTCCAGGCAGTCATTTGTAACAGTCAGTGAGCAGGCGCTACCAAATTTGATACGTCCTTCGCGAATCAAACCGATCACGGAATTCTGGATTACCTCTGTGTACATTTCAAATGCAGGAATCGTTTTGTCACGTCCCAATGCACCGAGTACAGCGTTGGCGATGTTTCCTACACCCGATTGCAAAGGCAAGAAACTAGACGGGATGATACCGCGTTTCATGTCGGCAGCAAGGAAGTCGGCAACATTCTGCCCGATTTTGTCGGTCAACGGATCAGCAGCAGCGAAAGAACGCGCTTCATCCGGCCAGTTGGTTTCCACTACGCCTATAATCTTTTTCGGGTCTACCTGAACGTAAGGCAGTCCGATACGGTCACTCGGTTTGTAGATCGGTATTTCGCGGCGGTAAGGCGGGTCGAGCGGTTCGTATACGTCGTGCATACCCATACCGGATTTGCTGTGTGCGCTGTTCAACTCCACGATAATCTGGTCGGCAAGACGGCAGATAGTCGGCGAAATACCACCCGCGGCAGTCAGATAAATCTTTCCGTCGGGAGTCACTTCGCAGGCTTCGATGATGGCTACGTTCACTTTGCCCATGAACCCGTAGCGCACTTCCTGTGCCATTTGTGAGAGGTGTATGTCGTTGTAGGCAATCTCTCCGTTGTTCACAGCTTTGCGGAAGTCGGCGTTGGTAGTATAAGGAGCGCGGTAGCGGATGGCTTTGGCACGTGACAGTACGCCGTCACAGGATTCTCCTGTTGATGCGCCTGTGAAAATTCCTACTTGAAACGGGTTTCCTTTCGCATGTTCTGCTTCAGCAATTTTTGCGAGTTCGGCTGTTACAGCCTTGGCCGTTCCGGCGGGAGTAAATCCGCTTAGGCCGATGTTGTAGCCATGTTTAATCAGGCTTGCAGCTTCCGCTGCCGAAATACGATTGAATGACATAAATAGTAAATTTCGTGTTAAAATACAGTTGATATTTTTATTGATAATTAATTCGAAACTCAATGAGTCCACGGGCTCTCTCAATACTTCCGTTGAAGTATCTCTCCCCAGATAATAGCGCGTCGGGCTTCTTCTGCGGAGTGAATCGTGAAATCGTGTTCGTTATCAGTTGATTCGGTGTGAGAGTTATAATGAGAACCTTGTTGGGAATTTCGTTTATCTTGTGCGGCACTGTTTGCCAGGGATGCAGAAACGGAAATTTCTTCTTTTTTTCTTTTCTGCTGCGCGGCTGGTTTCGCCGTCTTTTTGGGAGACTGTTGCGGTGACGTTTGTTTCAGGGGTTTAGGCTGAAATAATTCTTCCAGCGACTTGGGGCCTCCCCATGCCTCGGGCATAGGAACTGCATCCGGAGCTACTTCAACGGGGGATGGCATCGGGGAAACGGGGCGTTTATTCTTAGCTTTTTTCGATTTACTATTCTTATTCACCTCTTTGAATATTCCCACAAGAATGACACCTGCTATCAAGAGAAATTTCAAAAAATCTTCCATTGTGTTTCACTGCTAATTAGTAATCTGCCAAAGTTACGTATTTTATCTGGTTCAGGCTAACTTTTTATTATGAAAAAAGGGCAGCTTCACAGCTCCCCTTAATTTTTTTAACCTAAACCTTAACTATGAAAAAATCTAATGTTTCTTTCATTGCACAAATGTGAAAAATAAATTTAAATTTGCCAAGCATATCGCCTAAAAATGTTTATTCCCTTAACATTAATTACAAAATTGCTTGCCAAATCATAAGTTTTTGCGTTATTTTGATATCAATTCACTACTTATTGAAAGCGAAGCCGTATCTTTGCATCCGAATTTTTAAACTAAGATTTGAGTATGAACGAATTAACGGGAGCGGACTTTAAATCCGCAACTGAAATGAATGATGACAACAAAAAGTTGTTTATCGAAACCTATGGCTGCCAGATGAATGTAGCCGACAGTGAGGTGATTGCCTCGGTGATGCAAATGGCGGGTTATTCCGTAGCCGAAACGCTGGAGGAAGCCGATGCCGTGTTTATGAATACTTGTTCCATCCGCGACAATGCGGAGCAAAAGATTCTGAATCGCCTGGAGTTTTTCCACTCGCTGAAGAAAAAGAAAAAGCACCTGATTGTAGGTGTATTGGGCTGTATGGCCGAACGGGTAAAGGATGATCTGATAACGAATCATCATGTCGACCTCGTTGTGGGGCCGGATGCTTACCTGACGTTGCCCGACCTGATTGCTGCCGTAGAAACCGGTGAAAAAGCAATCAATGTGGAACTTTCTACTACCGAGACTTATCGGGATGTGATTCCGTCGCGTATCTGCGGCAATCATATTTCGGGTTTTGTATCCATCATGCGTGGCTGCAATAACTTCTGCACCTATTGCATCGTGCCCTATACTCGTGGACGTGAGCGTAGCCGTGACGTAGAAAGTATCCTGAATGAAGTGGCAGACCTCGTGGCGAAAGGCTATAAGGAAGTCACCTTGTTGGGGCAGAACGTCAACTCTTACCGTTTTGAAAGACCGACAGGCGAAGTGGTTACTTTCCCGATGTTGCTCCGAACAGTGGCCGAAGCTGCTCCGGGAGTGCGTATTCGTTTCACAACTTCCCATCCGAAAGACATGAGCGATGAGACGTTGGAAGTAATTGCGCAAGTCCCCAATGTGTGTAAACATATCCATCTGCCTGTGCAGAGCGGCAGTTCGCGTATTCTGAAACTGATGAACCGTAAATATACCCGTGAGTGGTATCTGGACCGGGTGGCAGCTATCAAACGTATCATCCCTGATTGCGGATTGACTACCGATATTTTCTCCGGTTTTCATTCTGAAACGGAAGAGGATCATGCTTTGTCACTTTCGCTGATGGAAGAATGTGGATACGATGCTGCTTTCATGTTTAAATACTCCGAACGTCCGGGAACGTATGCATCGAAGCATCTCGAAGATAATGTGTCCGAAGAGGTGAAAGTACGCCGCCTGAACGAAATTATCGCTTTGCAGAACCGTCTGTCTGCCGAATCCAACCAGCGTTGCATCGGTAAAACGTATGAAGTACTTGTGGAAGGAGTTTCCAAGCGTTCGCGCGACCAGCTGTTCGGGCGTACGGAGCAGAACCGTGTGGTGGTGTTCGACAGAGGTACGCACCGTGTAGGTGATTTTGTCAACGTGCGTGTCACGGAAGCCAGTTCGGCTACGCTGAAAGGGGAAGAGGTCGTTTCAAATTAGTTTGCAAGAGAATTTTAAGATCGAACAAATATTGCACGAATTAGCAGATTATTTCATTTAATGTGCTACCTACGGCTTACTATATTTCTCATTGCAGAGGACGCAAAAAACGCAGAGGTATTATTTTCTTTAATCTCTGTGTCTTTTGTGTCCTCTGTGTTTTTTTCGTCTTTTTGGCTCTCTTTTACGATGAGATTTACATCATCATGTGCCTCCTGATGGAGAACTTCACAATCGCCATTGCATTGATGGACGCAAATGGAATGTCCATCGGTTCGTGGTGTGTATTGTAACTCACCAGTTTGAGATATCCCTCCTTATCGGAACGGTTCACGTATTTCACTGCCAGATACTCGTCTCCGTCAATCATAAACGACACCAGATATATTTCCCCGTAAATGACATTATCGAAGCTGCTGATTTCTTTATATCCGATAATGTCTCCCGATTTCAATATAGGATACATGCTGTCTCCGTTGACATAGACTGCTCCGTCGCAGATGGAAATATTCGGAATTAATATCTTTCCCAGTGCATACTGCTTTTTGTTGGTGAACAATGTTTTCAGGTTTGCAGCTGCCGTAATATCGTATAATGTCACGCTACGGTCGTCTATTGGTTCGGGTGTTTTCGGATTGTGTATAATCTCGACTTCTCCCTGCACCAGTTCGCTTTCGCAATATCTTGATTGGTGTTTCGGATTTCCCTTTCCCAATAATAGCCAATTGTAGTCCACCTTGTCCCCGAATTTATCGAGTAACAGGCGGAAGTCAATGCTATTTCGTGCACCCCAATTGGATACTGTAGCGCGTGAGACGCCTAAATATTCAGCTAATTCGCTGTCGTTCTTGAAGTTTAGCGCCTGTTTGGCACGCTTCACTATTCCTGTAACATCCAAAAATGTATCCATTCTATTATCGTTTATTTTTGATGTAAAAATTCATAAACTCGTTAATTGCTCATTGATAATTTGTTATCTACTTTTTTAAAGTTAATTCTCAAAATCATTTGTTTTCTTTGTGAAAACTGTTTTATCTTTGTAGCAACGAAATTACAAAGATGTTTCAAAATTATAAATTTTAAATAGAAAAACCATGAGAAACCGCAAAAAGTTTACGAAAGGTTGCAAAATACCTCATTCACCCCCTTTTTAAGGAAGCCGTGCCGGACGGGCGGAAGTAATATTGAGCCCGCTTACACCATCTATATATCTTGCGTCTAGCATCTATATACCCAATGTGCAGCCGATATATCTCCAATATACAGCAACTATATGTCCTGCGCGCAAGCGATATATCTCTAATATACACACGAATATTTAAATATGAAAATTGTAAAAACGGAAAGCAGTATGGAAACCATTATGAATCAATCTCTACACATCTGCGGATGTTGCAAGCGTAAGCTCCCACAGGAAGCCTTTTATATGAATCAGCGTACCCGGGCTTCAGATAATTACTGCAAGGAATGCCGTAAGGCAAACACGCGCAGACATCGCAATCAGGATAAAAATATATCATTTGAAAACAAACCTCTTTCTTATCCGGTAATAACCGAGGTAAAGGACTACGCTTTGCGGATGCTCCTTATCCGCCATGCCCGTCAGGTGGTGGCGGACAGTATTCGCCGGAAGCAGGAAAAGGAAAAACTACACGCACTATGGGAAGAATAAAACAGGGGTTGGATTATTTCCCCATGAGCACCAGTTTCATGCACGACCGCGTGGTGCGTCGTGTCATGAAGCGGGAAGGTGATGCTGCTTTTGCCACATTGGTAGAAACGCTGTCGTACATCTATGCCGGAAAAGGATATTATATCTCTGCCAGTGATGAGTTTTACGATGAACTGACGGACAGCCTTTACAACACGGATATGGATGATGTGAAACGTATCATCGCCCTGTCCGTGGAATGTGGTCTGTTTGATGCCGGGCTTTTCCGCCAATACGGCATCCTGACTTCCGCCGATATCCAACGTCAGTATCTCTTTATCACCAAGCGTCGCAGCAGTTCGTTGATAGAACCGGACTACTGCCTGTTGGAAGCGGAGGAGCTTGCATCGTATCACCCTTCTCAAAGTAGCAAAAGCTGTGCGGATGATGCTGATAACGAAACAGTCGATGCTGTAACATCAACTGCTGATTCTGTAACATCAAACACCGATTCTGCAACATCGGAAGCCGAAATGTCGACATCGGGTACACAAAACAAAGAAAAACAAATTAAAACAAACCAAAACAAATTAAACCACCTCTCTGACTCTCCTCAAGGAGAGGACGGAGGAGGAAAAATCTTGAAAAGAAGGAAGGTGATGACACAGGAAGACATCGACAACCTGCAACCACCGTCCGACGGCACGCAGCGTAACTTCGAGGGACTGATGGAGAACCTTCACTCTTACAAGATTCCGCCTTCCGAGCAATATGCCATTATCCTGAAAAGTAACTTCGGAGCTATCGGAAACCCTGTGTGGAAGGGATTCGGCAACATTCGCGGGAGCAATGGAAAAATCAAATTGCCGGGACATTATCTTTTGAGCGTAATTAATTAATTTATGAACGCACTTTGAAAAAATGATTGGGTCAGTCTGAATAATACCCGTATCTTTACAGTGTCATTAAGCTTAAGGACAACACTAAACTAATTTATTAACACGTAAAAACTATTACAATTATGCAGTATTGTACAAACCCTTCCAGTCGGTTCTGGAAGACAAGAACAAAAAGAAATTATTTCATCCCCGTGTGATATACACGGCCAATGTGTCAACCACCCAACTCGCCAAAGAGATAGCCGCTTACTCGTCTCTCTCCACCGGTGATGTGAAGAATACAATCGATAATCTGGTGACAGTGGCTGCCCAGCATCTGCAAGCATCGGAAAGTGTAATGCTCGACGGCTTCGGGACTTTCCGTATGGTGATGAAGTCCAACGGCAAAGGGGTGGAACTGCCGGAAAAAGTATCGGCTGCCCAGGCTTCCCTTACCGTCCGTTTCCTGCCCAACTATACCAAGAATCCCGACCGTACCACCGCTACCCGCTCTTTGGTGACAGGTGCTAAGTGCGTCCGTTTCGACCTTGCCGATACTTCGGCTTCGGGTGGCGGAAATAGCGGTGAACCCGATGACGGTGGTGGTTCCGGCGGCAGTGGAGAAGCACCGGATCCGGCAGCATAGCCTGTCTGTATGACGCAACACAAACACGAATGGCTGACTAAACGGAACTTTTTAACTAGGCTAGTAAACTAATTATCCACTAACATGCGAATTATTAATTTAATCGTGGTGCACTGCAGTGCCACGCGGGGGGATTGTACGCTCTCTCCGGAAGATTTGGACCGGTTGCACCGACGTCGGGGATTCAACGGAACAGGCTATCACTACTACATCCGCAAGGATGGAACAGTGCACCTCACCCGCCCCATCGAACGTGTCGGAGCGCACGCAAAAGGTTTCAATGCTCATTCAATAGGTATCTGCTATGAGGGTGGTCTGGACTGCCGGGGACGCCCGGGAGATACCCGAACCTCGGCACAGCGGGCTACGCTCCGGCAACTCATCGGGCAACTACAGGAGAAATTCCCCGGCTGCCGGGTATGCGGACACCGGGATCTTTCACCGGACTTGAACGGAAACGGCGAGATAGAACCGGAAGAGTGGATTAAATCGTGCCCGTGTTTTGAGGTGGCAAAGGAATTCAAGGAACTTGAGGAGTTTGCTATCAAAACAGAAAACACGGAAGAACACAGAGTATCACAACACATTAAGGAACAGAAAGGAGGTAAATGATGGCAATGAAGAAATCAGTTTGGGATATGATCCTTAAGGTGGTTATCGCAGTGGCTTCGGCTTTGGCTGGCGTTTTGGGCGCTAATGCGATGAATCTGTAATTAGTTGAATTGTGGGACGTGCGCGCCGTCCTGCAATTTTGATGGTTAGATAATTAATTGAACGATAGATAATTAGAAATATAAAAATATTTATTAAAATGCAGAAAACAATATATATACAGAAGATTTTTTTACTCATTGTAGTGACTTTCAGTTACTCAATTGCTATGGCGCAGCAGTTTAAGTCACCGGATGTGATGCCGTCTTCTCCCCAAAGTCAGTTAATAGAAAATTTTTATGAGAAATATTTCAATAATGATATTTCAGCTCGTGGAGAAAAGACTATTGATATCAATTTATATGATATTGAAGTGAAAGGCCTCAATATTCCCATTAATATCTCATATAATACTTGTGGAGTCAAATATAAACAACCGTCTGGTGATGTCGGAGTGGGCTGGACATTATCCCCTGCCGCCAGAATATCTAGGACGATTATTGGCTATCCGGATGAAGCAATGAAAAGAGTGCCTACATTATTTGATGATTTAAATAAATTGAATAATCATATTGATGTAGACAAATATCTGTCTGCTTTTTCGTCTGGAATAATGGGTAATGTCTCCTATTTCTCTGTCGCATCGTGGGACCAGGGATGTGATATTTTTACATTTAGTACATTAAGCGAGAGTGGTCATTTTGTTTTTCCAGATCCGTCTACATTGGATAAGGTTGAAATCCTGGAAAAGATAAATTGCCAAATTACTCCTATCTTAACAGGAGGATTGCTGACCGGGTTTCAAATTGTTGATGGACATGGTATTACTTATAATTATGGTGGTAATGCCAGCGAACATGTTCATGAGGACGCCTATCGAACGGATATTTCGTCGGGAACTACAGGATGGGCTCTGAAAAGTATTGTAACGGCGAAAAATGATACGGTTCGTTTTGACTATGTCGGATATACGAACCGTTCTATTACAGAGCCGGAATATAAGACGTTGACTGTAAATGATTCTTATGCTTACCGTATGTACGTACAAGATGAAGGGGATGTCCGAGTACAACAAGAATATGAATTAAGCACTGCGCTGAACTTTAATATAACTTTACCCAACTATACAACTTTCTTATTGTCAGGGATTGAGGCGAATGGAATAAAAGTGAATTTCTTGCGTGCGTCGGCAGATGGCATTTACTCCAACGCAGTAGATAGTATAACCGTTGTTGATAAGCAGTCTGGTGATATTATAAAACAAATCAACCTCTCATATTCCGGGATGAACAAACGACCGCATTTCTTTTTAGACAGGCTGGAAATGGATGGCCAAAAGTATTATTTGTCATATTATACACCTTCTGACTTAGGATTGGGTGAATATGATAATACGCATTATACATCTGATTTATGGGGATATTATTTGTATTCTTCCACATCGTTGGATAAAGTGGATCTGCCTGTAATAAGCCGTGAATTTGTAGATGATAGTTTTGTGTTTCTTAAACCCATTCCTGGAGCAAGTTTGTACGATGATGTCATCAAGAAGTTATCCCAGATTATTCCAAATGTGAATTTCAAAAATGATTCGGATAACACAAAAGCACATCTTTTTTCTCTGAAGAAGATATATTTTCCTACCGGTGGGTCACAAGAATTCATATATGAACCCAATGAGTATTTATTGAATTCCGCTCGTGTGAAGGGGGCCGGTATCAGATTGAGTAATGTTAAAACTTATGATGATAATGGCAATTTGCATGGGCAAAGGTATAAATATGGAGAAAATGAGGATGGAATTGGTGTTCCTAGTTTTCATTTGAGTTGTGAAACCTTTGCAGATGTGAAACAGAACAGAATACAATATAGTACATCTCCAGGGCTTTATGATTATGTCTCATTTTGCTCACGTATTTATTCTCCGGTGGCTTTTGGAGATGCTAACATTAGTAGTAATTTTTTTGTAGAATATCCGCAAGTACATGTATATAGCAAACAGGAAAAGGGTGAAAATAAGATTTCGTATCTTTTTAACCTGCTTCAACCTCTTTACATAGATATGATGCCTGAAAATACTAATGAGAAATATGTAGGAAGCCCTGATTTACTGAATAACAGGGGATGGAAATCTTATATACACAGATATCAATATGGAATAAAGACTAACATTGCATCATGCCGGTACTTTAATTCGGACGGACGTTTAGTTAAAAAGGAAGATTATACCTATTGTAGAAGCGCTGGTTTGGTTATGGACGGAGGAATTAAGATGGAGCAAGTTGTTATTCCTGTTTATCAGGATACGTATGATTTTGCTCATACGATCGAGCTTTCCAGGCCATCTCTTTTCAAATATATGACTTACTCGGTCATGTCTGGAAGGGATTTGTTGAGTAAGAAAGTCGTTAGTGAATATTTTGACGGGGGAACAGTTGTGTCAGAAGAAGGTTATGTCTATGATGATAAGAACCAGTTGATAAAAGTTATTCGTACCTCTCAAAATGGTGGTGGTGATTGTAGGATAAAGAATATAAAGTACCCCTATAACTATACAGATGCCATAAGTAATCTTATGGTAGAAAGGAATATGCTCGATTATCCGGTTGAAACTATAACCGAATATAATGGTAAGGAAGTATATCGTGAACAGATAAAATATGGGCTGTATCAAAATCTGCTATTACCTGCTTATGTTGATATATCTCACGATGGCCCCCTTGGGCTGAAAAGAGAAATGACTTATGTATCGTATGATAAAAAAGGAAATATATTAGAATATGTTG
This sequence comes from Bacteroides sp. M10, assembly GCF_014334015.1. Classification (GTDB taxonomy): domain Bacteria; phylum Bacteroidota; class Bacteroidia; order Bacteroidales; family Bacteroidaceae; genus Bacteroides; species Bacteroides intestinigallinarum. The sequence goes on from NZ_CP060488.1 coordinate 1,556,438, forward strand.
ATAAAAATAATAATCATACCTGCTATATATGGGGATATAATTATAAATATCTTATAGCGGAAATACAAGGGGCGACATACGACTCTGTAAAAAGCGTTTTAGGTCATGAAAATAATGATTTATCCTATCTGCAAGGATATGGAGAATATCAATTAGAGCGTGAGCTAAATAAACTACGGATGGCTTTTAGAGGTAACCATCCGGTCTTTATTAAAACGTTTCTGTATAAACCGTACGTTGGGGTTACTTCAATAACTACTTCTGATGGCTTTACTACTAAATATGGCTATGATCAGTTTGGTCACCTTAAAGAATCTTATTTGGAAAGAAACGGAAGAAAACAATTAATTCAGGAATTTAAATACAATTATAAGCTATGATAAAACAACTTCGGATCATAATATTATTAATATTGTTGGGTACAGGCACTTGTCTAACGGCACAAAATAATACTGTCACTCCTTTATTTGCGGGAAAAATAGGCTATCATCAATATTTTGGGAGTGATATTCTACTTAAAGACGTAGTTTCTCCTTCAGGGGGGAACGGGACTTATTCTATATCGTGGGAATACCGGTATACTGATTCAAATGAATGGAGTGAGATTACCCGGCTTGCTCAATCTGACTATGAGGGGGGATGCTTGGTTTCATCCCAATACTTCAATACATACAGAGCGGAAGGGGTATATATCAGAAGAAAGGTTGTAAGTGGTACCTTGGTTGCATATTCTTCGGATATTAGAGTGAAAAGGCTCACAGAACCTTTGTCTTTTACCAATAGAGGCGGGGAGGCTTATATTGATCTTACTAAGCATTGTCCTTCGCTGCCTGGTGATTTTATTTGTACAGAATTATGGCTTGGAGAAAATACATCTGATTGGTGTAGTTTCCTGTATACCGGATGGGAAAACACGGATCATCCTGCTACTGTAAAAATAGAAGTTATGAGAAGTTTTGTAGATCACCGTAGCGGGCAGATTGAACTTCTGTATCGTGGATTTTCACGTAATAGCAATTTTTCTGTAGACATGAGTAACTACCAGAAGTATAAAGTTACCGTAAAAGTAGAACAGAACTGGAACTCTTTTGATGACGTATTCTTGTTTATTTCCTCTATGCATGAAGAACCGATTAATTCAGGTGAGACTTCTCGTGGCATTTGGGTCGAGAATGACGGGACTAGGGATGATTTGTTCAGATGGTGGCAATACAGTCATGACCAGATACATTGGGTAGATGTCTTTGATGTACCGGATTTGAGAACAGTATATCAGCCGGGTCCGCTGTATCAAACCACTTATTTCAGAATGATGGCTAATGACGGAGTTGATGTATATACTTCGAATATTGTGTCTATAAAGGTGCGTGAGAAATTGAACCTTTCGTCAAAGAATTACATACATACGCGTACTTATACTACTCCGGATGGGATGGAATTCAGGGATGATGTTGAATATTTTGACGGTTTGGGGCGTTCCATTGAAAATGCCAAAGTGAAGCATAGTGTTGATGATACGGATCTGTTGTCAATTACAGAGTATGATAAGATGGGACGTTTATTTAGAGAATGGTTGCCTGGGGTATCGGAACCCGGCAATTGTGGTGCATTTGTCGAAGTGGAAGAGTTGAAGAATAGTTCTGTTTTGTCTAATGGAAACGATGTTATGCCTTATACAAAAACGTTATATGAAAATTCGGCTATAGGGAAAGTGGAGAGCCGATATGGTCCGGGTATGGAATGGCATAATCGGGGAAAAGGGGTTAATAGCAGATATTTAACAAATGTATCCAAAGATACTACCTTGTTGGACTTGTGCGATTCATTGGTGTGCTTGCGTTATACCGTGCCGACTGATAGAACACGACTTTTTGTTAGTTGTGCAGGAACCTATGCTTCCGGGGAACTATATGTCGTAAAAGAGGTTGATGAAGACAATCATGTAAGGTATGAATTTACGGATAAAGAAGGAAGGATCGTGCTGATTCGCAGTATAAATGGTAATGAAGGAATGGATGACACATACTATATATATGATATATTCGGAAATTTACGGGTTGTTCTTCCTCCGATGTGTTCTGCCAATTTTTGTTCAGGTTCTCTTACGGATAGTGCTTCTGTTTTATCCGATTATGCTTTCTTGTATAAGTACGATACCCGTAACCGTTGTATTGGGAAAAAACAGCCTGGTTGCGAGTGGGTAGAATTAGTGTATGATCGTTGCGACCGATTGATTTTTACTCAAAATGGAAAAGAACGGGCAAATAATGAATGGGCTTTTCATTTGGAAGATTTGTCGGGGCGCTCTGTGTTGACCGGTGTTTACCGCGGTACGCCTGATTTTCAGAATTGTGCTTCAGAGGATATTTATGCTGAATTTACTTCAAATACTGATTTGCCTTGCTATGGATATACTATTTATGGATTGCAGAATCATTATTTGGACATACAACAGGTTTATTTTTATGATACTTATGAATATCAGAACTTATTGCCGGATTCTTTGTCTTCACTATGGTATGTATTTGATAATAATTACGGGGAACGCTATGAGAATAGCCAGAGTTCACCTCATTGCAAAGAACAACTAACAGGAAGTATCGTTCGAATATTGGGAACGGAAGAATACCAGTATGCCAGTTATTATTATGATTATTATCATAATCTGATTCAGGAACGTAAGACGACATCGGGTGGAAATAAGAAAGTAAATAAATCGCTTTTTAATTTTCTCAAGCAGCCTGTGAGTGTCCGCTCGGAATACGAAGGAGGAGTTTTAAATAAATTGTATAGTTATGATCGTGCAGGAAGGCTGATTCACGAAAGACATTGTGTCGTAGATAAGGATACTGTTGATCTGTTGTATGGTTATGACAAGTTAGGAAGGCTAAAAAGACTGGAACGTATTCATGGAAAAGATTCGGTAATTACAGAAAATGCCTATAATATACGTAGCTGGCTGACCGGTATTGATAGTAATGCAGGGTTTGGAGAGCAATTGCATTATGTGGACGGATTGGGCGATCCCTGTTATAATGGAAATATTAGTAGTATGACATGGGAGGCTGATGGTATGAAAAGAGGTTATAAATTTATGTATGATGACAGAAGCCGCCTGCTTCGTGCTGTATATGGTGAAGGTGAAGGTTTGAATGTCAATCAGGATCGTTTTAATGAAGAGATAACCGGGTATGATAAAAATGGGAATATCCTTGGTATTAAAAGATGCGGAAAGAGATCAGAGGATGAATATGGCTTAATAGATAACCTTGTCATGAGTTATAATGGAAATCAATTGAAGGCTGTATCTGATAGTGTAACAGGTTCTGCCCATGCTGATAGTTTTGAATTTAAAGATGGAGCAGATCTGCCGGTCGAATGCTATTATGACTCAAACGGAAATTTAATACAAGATTTAAACAAAAAGATTTCTGAAATTCAGTATAATTGTTTAAATTTACCCAGCCGTATAGAGTTTGAGGATGGAGGTGTTATTTCCTATCTTTATGATGCCAAAGGAACAAAGTTCCGAACAACGCACATAATAGTCGGAAAGACCACGACTATTGATTACTTTGACGATGCGATCTATGAAAATGGTGTACTCACTACTTTGTTGACGGAGTTGGGATATATTTCCCTTGTTGATGGCAAGTATCATTATTACTTGAAAGATCACCAGGGTAATAATCGTGTGGTTGTGGGACAGAATGGCAGTGTGGAGGAGGTGAATCATTATTATCCTTTTGGTGGTACATTTGCTTCGACTTCATCTGTTCAACCTTACAAGTACAACGGTAAGGAACTGGATAGACAAGGTGGTCTTGACTGGTATGATTATGGGGCGAGACATTATGATGCGGTGTTGGGAAGATGGCATGTGGTGGATCCATTAAGTGAAAAATTCTACAATTGGAGTTCCTATACATATTGTTTGAATAATCCGATACGAAAAATAGATCCTACAGGTATGGTTCCAAGAGATTATAGAATCGATACTAATGGTAATATTAGGCCGGTTAATAAACCTGATGCCAAACCAGATCGATTGATTGGAACAAATCAATCAACAGGGAAAGACGAAAATATAACAGTGAGTGATAAAAATATCCTTCCAGTTTTAGCAGGAAAAAGTAATATTGAAAATAAGGCTGTTCCTTTGGAAGGGAAAATAATAAGAAGAGTGAGTAAAGGTGAATATAGTGTTGAAGTTGTTCCTACAATGAGGCAAGGACATGTAGCAATAACACGTTCGAAAGTAGATGCAAAGAATTTGTTTGTTTTTGCATCAAAAACGTCTAATGTTGAATGGAGTTTGTCGCACTATAAAAATGGAAATTCTGTTGTCGGTACTCTTCATCAGAATAGTCAAGCGCCTAGTTTCTCTGTTTTAGGGGAAGATTACAAACTTGAAAATCAAGTATACGATGCTCATAGCCATACAGGTACGAATCCTAATGTGGACTTTGTTCCATCGGCACCTGATATTAATGCTGCAAGAAGTTTAATAATGGCGACACCAAATGCTAAAGTTTATATATATGCACCTTGGAAGCCTGGTAACCAATGGATAAATTTAAAAAGTTATGCGAAATAGAAAAGTAGCTTGTTTGTTAATCCTGTTGTTTTTTTCAATTATATATGGAATTAAACTAATAGTTGATGCAAAATCTCATCCTAAAATAGTTTTCACTGATTTACCTGGATTAATTCGTAATGGCTATGATTTTGTGGACGACAATCATATTTTCCCTAAATTATGTATGTTATTAAATGATTCTTTGTTACTTAAAAAAGGTAGCGTGAAAATGGCGGTATTTACTAATGTTAATTTGTCAGATAGTACAATCGGCTGGTGTTTGTTGGGTTATAACGATGAAGCTGAACTGTTAAGAGAAACTGATCGGTATTTTTTTAATATTGATCTGTATGAAGGGGGGCATATAAAAGTACAAAATATCCCTACTCAATTATCTGATATTCGCGGTTTAGCTGTAGATTATATTTTTTATCCTGATAGTGCAAGTAGAAAACGTATTTTTACTAGGCGTAATATCAATCAGGGAGAAGAATTAGAAGTATCAGGTGCCGGAGTGTATATGAGAGTAGATATAAAAGATAATAATGGTTTCTCGATTTCTGATTGGCGAGTCTTTTATAATTGCTTGCATGAGTTAATAAAATTATTCGAAGATGAAAGAAATAAAATATCGTTGAAAGTATGGGATAAGGACTATGATTCGCTTTCGTTTCAGGAAAAGGAAAAAATTATTGATTTAGCTGGTTATCGTATTAATATAGAATTTAAATAGTTTTTATGGAGATACAAATATCTTTTACTTAACATATTAAGTAGGCTATTATAGAGGGATATAAATCTAATAGCTTCCCTGACACAATGAATGAATTTTATTTGTTAAGGTCGCTTCTTTTTAAGTGTCATACCCTGATATAAGTTGGCTGGAAAATAGACAATTTGTATCAGGGTATTTTATATTCGCAGAGGTTATTGGGAATCAGTGGGGAGATATTGCGTTTGATGCCGTAACAACAGGAGCAGGGGTAGGAAAAGTTACCGGAACGTTAGGAAAAGCGAGTTCGGGTGTAGAAAAGGTGAAAGGGTTAGGTAATCCATTCAAGAATATGACACTTGACCAGGTCAGGACATCGATGGGTAAGCATGTAGGTACAGGAAAACTGAAAGTAGTTCATATCGACGGCAAAACAGGATTGAATAAAACATATTATAATAATAAATCTGGTTATTCTTATAATTTGGATGAAGGTCGAAATACTAGGGTAGGTCGACAGAAAGTTGTAGAAGATTCACATATTGATGTTAACTACCCAAAAACTAGACCTAAAAATATTGAAAAGAAAAAATTACCAGTAAACAATTAATATTATGATTAATGTAATAGCAGACGGAATGGGGAGTTGTATCTATCTTGATAATGAAGGTATTGATGACATGATCCATTATTTAACTTATTTGAGAGAGAAAAATGAGACAACTTATGATCTAGTTGAAGGCAATGGATTGGATAGACTTGATGAAGATCTTCTTCCTGATGGATATAGACATATAACACATCTGGAATTGATATACATCAATGCCTTTGATAGAGATGATGGCACAGTAAGAATCATAGAAGAAGATTAATATTTCTTACCATTCTCGTGTTTTACCCTGGTATAAGTTGATTAGAAAACAACCAATTTGTATCAGGGTATTTTATATTCTTTATTATGATGCCAAAGGAGCAACGTTCCGAACAATACACATAATAGTTGATGGGTGAAGTGGATACAGGATGTACGGGTGGCATTAGTGGGACGTAACTTGCTTATGTTGTACAATAAAGCTCCATTTGATCCGGAATCTACGGCAAGCACCGGAACCTGGGGTCAGGGCATAGACAACTTCCGTCAACCCAGCTACAGAAACATGGGCTTTTCCGTTAATCTGACTTTTTAATCTTTCTTCAAAAAGATATCTTGTCCCGATATGAGCTGTCAAAACTACTCTCATCTTGTATTGGGGCAACTCTTCTATTAAAAGTCCTTAACGAAAGCCCATTACATCACTTTTTATTTGTTTCTTTGCACCAAATTCGGGTATAGTGTTGTCTTGTCATTCGAGGCAGCACTTAATTTTGCTTAGAAACTAATGGAGAAACTCAGTATAAATGCTTGTCCGGTGTGTGGCGGTACGCACTTGAAACGCGTCATGACTTGTACGGATTTTTATGCTTCGGGCGAACAGTTTGAACTGCATTCGTGTGAGGACTGTGGATTTACATTCACACAAGGAGTTCCCGTGGAAGCAGAGATAGGCACGTATTATGAGACTCCCGACTACATCTCCCACACTGATACGCGCAAGGGCGCGATGAATAATATCTACCATTACGTACGTTCTTATATGCTGGGCCGCAAAGCGCGTCTGGTAGCTAAGGAAGCGCATCGCAAGACGGGGCGTTTGCTTGATATAGGTACGGGAACCGGCTATTTTTCCGATACAATGGTTCGTCGGGGATGGAAAGTAGAGGCAGTGGAGAAAAGCCCGCAGGCACGTGAGTTTGCAAAAACACATTTCGAACTGGATGTAAAGCCCGAATCGGCTCTGAAAGAGTTTGCTCCTGCTAGTTTTGATGTCATCACTCTCTGGCATGTGATGGAGCATCTCGAATCTTTGAATGAGACTTGGGAGACGCTTCGCGAACTGCTGACAGAAAAAGGAGTATTGATTGTGGCAGTACCTAACTGCTCTTCTTATGATGCCAAGCGCTACGGTGAGTATTGGGCGGCTTATGACGTTCCCCGTCATCTTTGGCATTTCACTCCGGGCACTATACAACAGTTGGCTTCCCGCCATGGTTTTATTATGGCGGCACGTCATCCGATGCCGTTCGATGCGTTTTACGTATCTATGTTGAGCGAGAAACATCGTGGCAGTTCATGCAGTTTCTTGAAAGGGATGTTTGCCGGGACGTTGGCCTGGTTCAATGCTTTGGGAAGGAAAGAACGCAGCAGTTCAATGATTTATGTATTCCGAAAAAAGAGATAACGCATGGGAAATCAAAACAAATATAAGTCAGGTTCGATTTTCGACATGCAGTTCATCACGTCGAGTATCAGTACGACACTGGTATTGCTGTTGCTGGGACTGGTTGTCTTTTTCGTATTGACGGCGCACAATCTTTCCGTATATGTCCGCGAGAATATCAGTTTCTCCGTTCTTATCAGTGACGACATGAAAGAAGCGGATATACTGAAACTTCAGAAGAAGCTGAATCAGGAACCTTTCGTGAAACAATCCGAATATATCTCTAAAAAACAAGCATTGAAAGAACAGACGGAAGCAATGGGAACAGATCCGGAAGAATTCCTGGGCTATAACCCTTTTACCGCTTCCATCGAAATCAAACTCCATTCTGACTATGCCAACTCGGACAGCATTGCGAAGATAGAGAAATTGATTAAAAAGAACACCAACATACAAGATGTGCTCTATCGAAAGGAGTTGATTGACGCCGTGAATGATAACATTCGAAATATCAGTCTGGTACTGCTTGCCTTGGCAGTAGTGCTTACTTTTATCTCTTTTGCCTTGATAAACAATACCATAAGACTGGCTATTTATTCCAAACGCTTCCTCATTCACACCATGAAACTGGTAGGGGCGAGTTGGGGATTCATCCGGGGGCCATTCCTTCGAAAGAATGTATGGAGCGGGATATTGGCAGCCATCGTTGCCGATTCCATATTGATGGGGACCGCTTATTGGGCCGTGACGTACGAACAGGAATTACTTCAGGTCATCACGCCTGAAGTCATGTTGATAGTCTGTGCAAGCGTATTGGCGTTTGGAATTGTAATAACGTGGCTATGCGCCTATTTCTCCATGAATAAATACCTGAGAATGAAAGCAAACAGCCTGTACTATATTTAGCGGATGGCGAATGGCTGACGGCAAACCTGTGTTTGCGTGTGATTAGCATCCGTAACAACCGACTGATAGAGTAAGGGAATGATTGAAATTAGTAATTTGTAATTAAATAAACTATGTCTGACAAGCAGAAATTTGCCTTTGATAAAGTGAACTTTATCTTGCTCGCAATAGGGATGGCGATTGTTATTATCGGCTTTCTATTGATGACGGGACCTACATCGTCCGAAACGCTTTTTGAACCCGATATTTTCAGTGTACGCAGAATCAAGGTGGCGCCGGTCGTTTGCCTGTTTGGCTTTGTATCTATGATTTATGCAGTATTACGCAAACCTAAAACACAAAAAATAGAAGAATAAAGATGGGGGATTTAACAACATTTGAGACGATTATTATTGCTATTGTAGAAGGGTTGACAGAGTTCCTACCGGTTTCTTCTACAGGACACATGATTATTACACAAAACATACTAGGGGTAGAAAGTACAGAATTTGTAAAAGCGTTTACTGTAATTATTCAGTTTGGCGCAATTCTTTCAGTTGTCTGCCTTTACTGGAAACGTTTTTTCCGGTTGAATCACACACCGGCTCCTGCAGGCGCTTCTGCTTTGAAGTGTTTTTTGCATAAATTCGATTTTTATTGGAAGCTGTTGGTTGCCTTTATTCCTGCTGCAATTTTGGGTTTCCTGTTTAGCGATAAGATAGACGAGATGCTGGAAAGTGTAGCGATAGTGGCAGTGATGCTGGTAATCGGTGGTATATTCATGCTGTTTTGTGATAAGATTTTCTCGAAAGGAAGCGAAGATACTGTGCTGACAGAAAAAAAGGCATTCAATATCGGTTTGTTTCAATGTATTGCAATGATACCGGGAGTATCCCGTTCGATGGCTACCATTGTCGGAGGTATGGCCCAGAAGCTGACTCGTAAGGATGCTGCCGAATTTTCATTCTTTCTTGCCGTGCCAACTATGTTTGCGGCAACCGGTTACAAGGTGTTGAAACTCTTCCTGGATGGTGGAACCGAGATTCTTGTCAACAACATGCCGGCACTTATTATCGGTAATGTGGTGGCTTTTGTCGTTGCTTTGCTAGCTATCAAGTTCTTTATTAGCTTTGTTACGAAATATGGCTTTAAAGCATTTGGATGGTACAGAATTATTGTTGGCGGAACCATTCTGGTAATGCTGCTGCTTGGATACAACTTAGAAATTGGCTGATGAATTTTAAAAAAGGAGAAGTACTGTTTTTCAATAAACCTTTCGGATGGACTTCATTTAAGGTAGTAGGGCATGCCCGCTATCATATTTGCCGCCGGATAGGAGTGAAAAAACTAAAAGTCGGCCATGCCGGAACACTGGACCCGCTTGCAACAGGGGTGATGATTTTATGCACAGGCAAGGCAACCAAACGAATAGAAGAGTTTCAATTTCATACGAAGGAGTACGTCGCAACGCTGCGTTTGGGTGCCACTACTCCGTCATACGATTTGGAACATGAAATAGATGCCACCTACCCTACCGAACATATCACGAGGGAACTGGTGGAAGAAGTGCTGACGCACTTTATCGGTGCCATCGATCAGGTACCTCCTGCCTTCTCTGCCTGTATGGTAGACGGTAAGCGTGCTTACGAACTGGCCCGGAAAGGAGAGGAAGTCGAACTAAAAGCAAAACAGCTTGTTATCGACGAGATTGAATTGCTGGAATGTCGACTGGATGATCCGGAACCGATGATTCAAATCCGTGTCGTATGCAGCAAAGGAACCTATATCCGTGCCCTGGCCCGCGACATCGGCGAAGCACTCCATAGCGGAGCTCACCTGACAGGATTGATCCGCACCCGTGTAGGTGATGTCCGGTTGGAAGACTGCCTGAATCCTGAACACTTTAAAGAGTGGATCGACGGACAGGAGATAGAAAATGAGGAAGAAAATAATTAACGTAATAAGGAATAGATATGAAATTATCACAATTCAAATTTAAGTTACCCGAGGATAAGATCGCTCTACATCCTATGAAATATAGGGATGAGTCGCGTTTGATGGTATTGCATCGTAATACAGGTAAGATTGAGCACAAGATGTTCAAAGATGTGTTGGACTACTTTGATGATAAAGATGTGTTTATATTCAATGATACGAAGGTGTTTCCTGCCCGCTTGTACGGTAACAAGGAGAAGACAGGTGCTCGTATCGAGGTATTCTTGTTGCGTGAGTTGAATGAAGAACTTCGTTTGTGGGACGTATTGGTTGATCCGGCACGTAAGATACGTATCGGTAACAAGCTATATTTCGGTCCGGACGATTCAATGGTGGCTGAAGTGATTGATAACACCACTTCTCGCGGACGTACGCTCCGTTTCCTTTACGACGGACCTCATGACGAGTTCAAAAAGGCACTGTATTCTCTGGGTGAAACTCCACTCCCCCACTCTATTATCAACCGTCCTGTAGAACCGGAAGATGCTGAACGCTTCCAGTCTATTTTTGCAAAGAATGAAGGTGCGGTGACTGCTCCGACTGCTAGTTTGCACTTCAGCCGTGAGTTGATGAAACGTCTGGAGATCAAAGGTATAGACTTTGCATATATCACTCTGCACGCTGGTCTGGGTAACTTCCGTGACATTGACGTGGAGGACTTGACGAAGCATAAGATGGATTCGGAACAAATGTTTGTAAACGAAATGGCGGTGAAAACCGTGAATCGTGCCAAAGATAACGGTAGAAATGTATGTGCGGTAGGTACGACAGTGATGCGTGCTATTGAAAGTGCAGTCAGCACCGACGGACATCTCAAGGAATTTGAAGGATGGACTAACAAGTTTATCTTCCCTCCGTATGAATTTACCGTAGCCAATTCAATGATTTCCAATTTCCACATGCCGCTTTCTACCTTACTGATGATTGTAGCTGCTTTTGGTGGTTATGACCAGGTGATGGATGCTTATCATGTAGCATTGAAAGAAGGTTATCGTTTCGGCACGTATGGAGATGCAATGCTGATTTTGGACAAATAATGGCAAAAGTTTATCTGGGACTCGGCACTAACCTTGGGGATAAAGAACAAAATCTTCGGGATGCCGTGCAAAAAATAGAAGAGCAGGTAGGGAAAATCGTTTCCCTGTCTGCTTTTCACATAACTGCCCCTTGGGGATTTTCTTCCGATAACAGTTTCCTGAATGCAGCGGTTTGTGTAGATACCGAATTGGCTCCCATAGACGTTTTACAGAGAACGCAGGCGATTGAACAGGAATTGGGGCGTACGAAGAAATCCGTCAACGGCATATATAGCGACCGCCTGATTGATATTGACCTGTTGCTTTATGATGATTTGATACTTTCCACCACTTCTCCTTCAGGAGCAAAGTTAATCCTCCCCCATCCGTTGATGGCAGAACGTGACTTCGTCATGAAACCACTGGCGGAAATTGCTCCCGGATTAGTGCATCCGGTACTTGGAAAAACGATGAAGGAGCTTACTTCTTCTTTTTCTCCGCAATAAACACCGGTAAATAGGCAATGCATCCTATCAATACTGCATACAGCAAATGAATCTCCTGAAACGGCTTATCGATGAAATGGCAGACAATGGCATAGATGGCAATCGTGAAGCCTATATAAAGAGCCAGCACCAAAAGCGTTTTTAATTTCTTATTTAGAATCATTATAAATCTATTTATGTGTTAAATACAGGGCAAAGATACTCATTATCTCCGAAATCTCTTTATCTTTGTACCCGAAATGAAAGTGTGGACAGATTTGAGTAGCTTGCAACCACGGAAAAAAATGCTAAAACACGTCTGATTGACGCCTTTCGGTTTATCCTTTGCAGCACTCGCCTCTCCTACTCTCTCTCATTTTTTAATTTTCAATTTTTAATTCTTAATTTAAAAAGATGGGATACTTATTTACATCCGAATCGGTGTCAGAAGGACACCCCGACAAGGTAGCCGATCAAATATCGGATGCCGTGCTTGACAAACTGTTGGCTTACGACCCCAGTTCGAAAGTAGCTTGCGAAACACTAGTGACTACCGGACAAGTGGTGCTAGCGGGTGAAGTGAAAACTAAAGCGTACGTTGACCTCCAGCTCATCGCGCGCGAAGTGATTAAGAAAATCGGTTATACCAAAGGAGAGTACATGTTCGAAAGTAACTCTTGTGGCGTACTTTCTGCTATTCATGAGCAAAGTCCCGATATCAACCGTGGTGTAGAGCGTCAGGACCCGATGGAACAGGGTGCAGGCGACCAGGGTATGATGTTTGGTTACGCTACCAATGAAACGGAAAACTACATGCCGCTTTCTCTTGATCTGGCACACCGCATTCTGCAAGTGCTGGCCGACATTCGTCGTGAAGGAAAGGTGATGACTTACCTCCGCCCCGATGCCAAAAGCCAGGTTACTATTGAATATGATGATAACGGAACTCCTGTTCGCATCGATACAATCGTTGTTTCTACGCAACATGATGACTTTATCCAACCGGAAGATGATTCTCAAGCTGCCCAGCTGAAAGCTGACGAAGAAATGCTGTCTATCATCCGCCGTGATGTGATCGAGATTCTGATGCCTCGTGTCATTGCTTCTATCCATCACGATAAAGTGTTGGCGCTGTTCAATGATAAAATCATTTATCATGTGAATCCTACGGGCAAGTTCGTAATTGGTGGTCCTCACGGAGATACCGGTTTGACAGGTCGTAAGATTATCGTTGATACTTATGGTGGTAAAGGTGCTCACGGTGGTGGTGCTTTTTCCGGAAAAGATCCTAGCAAGGTAGACCGTAGCGCAGCTTATGCAGCACGCCATATCGCTAAGAATATGGTAGCGGCAGGCGTAGCAGATGAAATGCTTGTGCAGGTGAGCTATGCTATCGGTGTGGCTCGTCCGATCAATATCTTTGTAGATACTTATGGCCGTTCCCACGTCAACATGACGGATGGTGAGATTGCCCGCGTTATCGACCAGTTGTTCGATCTACGCCCGAAAGCAATCGAAGAACGTCTGAAGCTTCGTAATCCTATTTATCAGGAAACAGCTGCTTACGGTCACATGGGACGTGAACCGCAAGTGATAACGAAGAAATTCTTCTCTCGCTACGAAGGGGACAAAACTGTGGAAGTGGAACTCTTTACATGGGAGAAACTCGACTACGTAGATAAAATCAAGGCTGCTTTTGGTCTGTAAAATAGCTTGAAAGCGAGCTTAGCTCATTAGGTAAGAGCCACAATCTCAACTCCTTTTAGTAGGATATGAGGTTGTGGCTCTTGATTTTAAATAAGTTATATTTAAATAAATGTCTTTTGGATATTAATCTTCTTTTGCCGGAATTTGCTACTTTTGACCCGTAAATAAACAGACTGCCTAATGAAAACAAGATGTTGTTGTTCTAAACGCTATTTATTGGCGTTCTTTAGTTTACTTGTCAGCGTAGGTAGCATTCTGATGTCTGTCTCTCTATCTTCCTGCTCTTCTTCGGTGAAGAGTTCATTGCTACTATCTGCTGACTCATTGATGGAAATATATCCTGATAGTGCATTATCTATTTTGGAATCAATTTCCTCCCCACAGAAATTGCCACGTGCCGACAGAGCACTTTATGCGCTATTGCTTACGCAAGCAAGGCATAAAAATTATATTGCTTTAGGAGATGATTCGCTGATAAAAACGGCTGTTGAATACTATGGTGATAAGAAGAAAAGTGTACGTGCTGCAAAAGCTCATTATTATTGGGGAGCTACTTATGGTGAGAAGGGGTATACTTCATTTGCTGTAGACGAGTATTTGACGGCAATTCGGTTGATGCCTGTTAGGGATGAGTTCTTAGCAATGATATATGATAATCTTGCGGATTGTTATGAAAAAGATGATTTGTATGATATAGCGATTGAGGCTTATCGCCAAGCTTATCAGATATTAGAGGGGGGAAGTCAGCAGACATATCCATTGAGAGGTATTGCGCGTATCTGTTTATTACAAAATAAAAAGGATAGCGCATTGTTATATTATCAAAAAGCTCTTGATTATGCATTAGTAGAGCAAGACTCTAGTTTGATAGGAGCTCTTTATCATGACCTCGCTATGGTTTACAATGAAAAAAAAGATTATGTTCAAGCCGATAAATATGTATCGAAAGCAATGATTATGCAAGGGGAGGATGCTGTTAATGTCTGTTTGTCAAAAGCTCAAATTATGTTGAATTTGAATAAACTTGATTCTGCCAGTTATTTCTTTAGTAAGAATATAGACCAACTTAATATTTATGGAAAGGCTGTTTGCTATGATGGAATGCATCAAATAGCAAAGAAAAGAGGTGAATGGAAGATTGCGACAGAAAATATGGATGCATATAGAGTGCTTTATGATTCTATGCAGATTATGAATGACAATGAAGAACTCAATCGACTTATGGATAAACATCAATTAGAAGAACATAAGAGGTTATTGTCAGAACATACTAAAATGCTGGTTTTTACTTTGGTTTCTGTATTCTTTTTCTTAATGATTATTTGTGTCTTTTGTTTTATGTGGAATGATAGGAAAAGGAAAAAGCGTTATATAGCATTACAACGTGAATTGACCCAAAATCGGGTAGATACTATGCTGCTCAAAGAGGAAGAGGTCTCGGAAACTAATAAAGAAGATCTAGATAAGAAAAGGTCGAAGTTAACAGAGCAACAAATTCAATTATGTATATCTGTACTTAAAACAACTAATTGTTACGATCAATTGGAAGCATTAGAGAAAGCGACTCCTAAACAGCTATTGGTGATGCGTAGTTTGAGAAAAGAGATACGTTCTGAAATTTCTAGTGCATTTGTTGATGTGATGATGAATTTGAAGGAACGTTATCCGGCTTTAACTGGTGATGATATATTTTATTGTGTTCTTTCATTGCTTTGTTGTTCGAAAACTGTCATGATGGAGTTAATGGATGCTACATCAGATGCTCTTAAAACCCGTAAGAATCGTATAAAGAACAAAATGGATGCTCAAATTTTCGATCGCGTGTTTGGCGTTGATATTCAGTGAGATATATTGATTTCTCTAGGTTTGTTTTGCTTTTAAATGAAAGGCTGTTACCATTGTTACCGCATAAAAATCGTTTCTTTTGCTTCATCTGTGTATTTTTGGAGCGAAATTTTAAACCCATTTATTATGAAAGCTAAATTTTTACCTTTTTTGTTGTTGACTGTCTTACTTCAAGTAAGTATGTTTTCTTTTGCACATGAAATGATATCTGCACGTCAAATCAGACTAAAGAATAAAACTGAGGTACAACATCGGTCTATCCCTGTTACTCCTGATGCTTTTATTGAAAACTCATTGTTGTCTATAGATCTTCTTTCTACTGTTCCTACTGTAACTGTTATCATTAAAGATGCAGAAACAGATGAAGTAGTTTATACATCTACTGATTTAAATGTAGATAAGGTTTATATTGATCTTGCAGGTGAGGAAAAAGGTAAATATACTTTGGAGATACAACTTCCGAAGGAAGCCTTTATCGGAGATTTTGAATTAGATTAAATCTTTGGAATATATATTATTTGCAACTAACATAAGATGATATACCTAAATCATTAACTGTTGAAGCCCCGCTGTTGAAATATATGGCGCATTGCTGAAATGACGATTTAGATGACCGAAAGGGGAAAGAATCGGTTAACTTTTGTTCGTGGGCTTAATAAGCCTTGTGAAAGGCCCCATTAAGGTATATTGAAACGTAAAATTAAAATCACTTTTTTAATTGTGTGCTGGATTACTACTGGTAGGGTATTTGAACGATTTTATGGTTCAGATAATGAAGTTTATTCAGCAACAATGTGATACACCTGTTAGTAGATGAGAAATCTGTGATAGATGTATTCTCTGTGAGAAAAGCTCTTGGACTTCTTATTTTTAGAAGTCCAAGATTTTTTTTTATGAAGATAGATAAATGTGGAGATAAAAATGATCTCTGATTAAGTTGAATATGAATAACGGAATTTTTTCGTAATTTTGCCTCCTTGATATAATAATGGATAGTGATGAAGATGAATCAGATAAATTCCGTATGCGTATATAGCGCTTCCAGTACAAAGATAGATGCTGTTTACTTCCAAGCAGCCGAGACTCTCGGCCGTCTGCTTGCCGAACACCATATCCGTTTGATAAACGGAGCTGGAAGAATCGGTCTGATGTGCTCTGTGGCAGATGCTGTGTTGAAAAATGGCGGTGAAGTGACCGGAGTGATTCCCCGCTTCATGGTGGAACAAAACTGGCATCATACTGGACTGACAGAGCTGATCGAGGTAGAATCCATGCACGAACGCAAACAGAAGATGGCCAATTTGAGTGATGGTATCATCGCTTTGCCGGGTGGATGCGGTACCCTTGAAGAATTGCTGGAAATTATCACTTGGAAACAGTTGGGGTTGTATCTCAATCCGATTATAATCCTCAATACAAACAGATTTTTCGATCCGTTGCTCGAAATGCTTGAAAAAGCAATCGATGAAAACTTTATGCGACGTCAACACGGTGATATATGGAAAGTGGCGCAGACACCGGAAGAAGCTGTTCAGCTGCTTTATGAGACTCCTGTATGGGATATTTCCATTCGTAAATTTGCAGCGATATGATAGGTGATACACTAAGTTCCCAGAACACGGATACCTTGTCTCTTCTCCAGCAGAAACAGATTAGTCCGGCAAAGGCAGACAGTGATAGCCTGCAGTTGGCCGATCTTCATGCTGTACAAGAGGTTGATTCCGGCTTTGAAGGAACCCCTATCTCCTACTCTCCCCGTACAGACGATGCTATTGCACTGACATTACTGGCTTGCTTCTTTCTTTCCTCTATTGCCTTGGCACGCGGTAAGAAATTTCTCTCCCAACAGGTGAAAGACTTTGTGTTGCATCGTGAACGGACGAGCATTTTTGATAGCTCTACGGCGGCTGATGTGCGTTATCTCCTTGTGCTTGTATTGCAGACCTGTGTCTTGTCGGGCATCACATTTTTCAATTATTTTCATGATACATGTCCCGCTCTGATGGACCATGTATCCTCCCTCCTTTTGCTAGGTATTTACGTTGGTTTTTGCCTCGCTTATTTCTTACTAAAATGGTTGATTTATATGTTTCTGGGGTGGACGTTTTTTGATAAAAATAAGACAAATATATGGTTGGAATCGTATTCTGCACTCATATATTATGTCGGATTTGCCCTTTTTCCGTTCGTTCTTTTCCTGGTTTATTTTGATTTGAGTCTAACGAATTTGGTTATAATTGGGTCTATTATTTTAATTTTCACTAAAATATTGATGTTTTATAAGTGGATAAAGCTTTTTTTTCATCAATTTAGCGGGCTTTTCCTATTAATTTTGTACTTTTGCGCTCTTGAAATAGTACCTTGTCTTTTACTGTATCAGGGTATGATTCAAATGAACAATATTTTGCTAATAAAATTTTAGGACGTTGAAAATTAAAAAAGTACTAGTGTCGCAGCCTAAGCCTGCGTCAGAGAAATCTCCCTATTACGACATAGCTGAAAAGTATGGCGTTAAAATAGATTTCCGGCCCTTTATTAAGGTTGAAAGTCTTTCGGCGAAAGAATTTCGGCAACAGAAAATTTCGATTCTCGACCACACTGCCGTAATATTCACTTCGCGCCATGCTATTGACCATTTTTTCACTTTGTGTACTGAATTGCGCGTGACAATTCCCGAAACTATGAAGTATTTCTGTGTGACGGAAGCTGTTGCATTGTATATTCAGAAATATGTGCAATATCGTAAGCGTAAGATCTTCTTTGGAGCTACTGGAAAGATTGAAGACCTGATTCCTTCCATCGTAAAGCATAAAACGGAGAAGTATCTCGTTCCGATGTCAGACGTACATAATGACGATGTGAAAAACCTGCTCGACAAGAACAGCATTCAGCATACGGAAGCTGTGATGTATCGCACGGTGAGCAACGACTTTACACCGGACGAGGAGTTTGATTATGATATGTTAGTGTTCTTCAGCCCTGCCGGAGTGACTTCTTTGAAGAAGAATTTCCCGGATTTTAATCAGAAAGAGATTAAGATCGGAACGTTCGGATCTACTACTGCACAGGCTGTACGTGACGCAGGTCTCCGTCTGGACCTTGAGGCTCCTACGGTGCAGGCTCCGTCAATGACTGCCGCACTTGACATGTTTATCAAGGAAAACAATAAATAAACAGAGTGGGTATATATACTTTGTGTAAAGCCGAAAGGCTGAATAGTAAAATTTTGATCGGAAAGATGTTTGAAGGCGGTGTTTCTAAATCGTTTTCCATCTTTCCGATACGCGTTGTATATATGCCTGTCGAGCAGGGCGAGGCTCCTGCCTCCATATTAATCAGTGTATCGAAACGTCGTTTTAAACGGGCGGTGAAACGCAACCGGGTGAAACGCCAGATACGTGAAGCCTACCGGAAGAACAAGTCTCTTCTGGTGGATGAACTGCAACGCCGGGAGCAACGGTTAGCCGTTGCCTTTATCTATCTGTCGGACGAGCTTGTTGCTACTGCCGAGCTGGAAGAGAAAATGAAAATAGCGCTTGCGCGCATCTCCGAAAAACTATTCTCATGAAACCTCATCACTCCCGGATATCTACCGCGTGGGTATTCGTTACGGGAATTTTGAGAAAGGTATTTTCCTTCTTCCTGCTTGTTCCCATTTATTTTTACCGGATTTGTATTTCACCCCTTACTCCTCCCTCTTGTCGGTTCACGCCTACTTGTTCAGCGTATGCGCTCGAAGCAATTAAGAAACATGGTCCTATAAAGGGGCTTTATCTTGCTGTGCGGCGTATTCTGCGATGCCATCCCTGGGGTGGTTCCGGTTATGATCCCGTGCCTTGAGACAACTGAAACGAGAAATAGGAAATGAAAAAGAAGGTGACTGATGTTTTAGATATCCATACTCATAAACAGGAAGTTGATACCCAAGGAAAATCCATCATCAATTATCCGTTATTGGCAGACTCTCCATTGTATATGCCTCTGGCAGAGAATGTGGAAGTGACTGTGGGTAGAGGATCTTATTATTCTATCGGTATTCATCCTTGGGAGGTGAGAGAGAGTAATGTCAGTCAGCAATTGAGCTTTCTTCAACAGCAGCTGCAGAGAAAGCAGTTTGTAGCTGTAGGAGAGGCGGGGTTGGATAAATTGGCAAAAGCTCCGATGGAGCTTCAGTTAGCGGTGTTTAAGGAACAGGTAAAGTTGTCGGAAAAGCTCGGTTTGCCGTTGATTATCCACTGCGTGAAAGCAATGGAAGAACTGCTGGGTGTGAAAAAAGAATCTCGCCCCCAACAACCTTGGATATGGCATGGCTTTCGTGGAAAACCGGAGCAGGCAGTACAGTTGTTGAAGAAAGGGTTTTATCTTTCTTTTGGAGAATATTATCCCGATGAAACAATACAGATAGTCCCCGATGAACGCCTGTTTTTGGAAACGGATGACAGCTTGCTTGATATTGAAGATATCCTGTGTCAGGCAGCCAGGGTGCGTGGGGTAGAAGTGGAAGCGTTGCGTGAGGTGATTCGCCGGAATATCCAAAATGTCTTTTTTAGGGCGTAAGAGTTGTATCTTCCGAGAAAGAGTCGTACTTTTGTCGCACATGGAATTGAAATACAATAAAAACCAAATAATTAAAGAGTAATACGATGAATTTTGTAGAAGAATTGAGATGGCGTGGCATGTTGCAGGACATCATGCCGGGAACAGAAGAGTTGTTAAGCAAAGAGCAGGTGACTGCCTACTTGGGTATCGACCCGACTGCCGATTCGCTACACATTGGTCACCTTTGTGGAGTGATGATCCTTCGTCATTTCCAACGCTGCGGTCATAAGCCGTTGGCACTGATCGGTGGCGCTACAGGTATGATTGGTGACCCTTCCGGTAAATCGGCAGAACGTAACCTGCTGGACGAAGAAACGTTGCGTCACAATCAGGCATGTATCAAGAATCAGCTTGCCAAGTTCCTCGACTTCGAGTCGGATGTACCTAACCGTGCCGAGCTGGTGAACAATTACGACTGGATGAAAGACTTCACTTTCCTCGATTTTGTTCGCGAAGTAGGTAAGCACATCACTGTAAACTATATGATGGCGAAAGACTCTGTGAAACGTCGTCTGAATGGTGAAGCGCGTGATGGATTGTCATTTACCGAGTTCACTTACCAATTACTTCAAGGATATGACTTTCTTCATTTGTATGAAACAAAGGGTTGTAAACTCCAAATGGGTGGTTCCGACCAGTGGGGAAACATCACTACTGGTGCCGAATTGATCCGCCGTACCAATGGGGGAGAGGTATTCGCATTGACTTGCCCCCTGATTACAAAGGCTGATGGTGGTAAGTTTGGTAAAACAGAATCTGGAAATATCTGGCTGGACCCTCGCTATACTTCACCTTACAAGTTCTATCAGTTCTGGTTGAATGTAAGCGACTCCGATGCCGAACGCTATATTAAAATCTTCACTTCTATCGAGAAAGAAGAAATTGAAGCATTAATTGCCGAACATCAGGAAGCTCCGCATTTGCGTCTTCTCCAGAAACGTCTGGCTAAGGAAGTGACTGTGATGGTTCATTCTGAAGATGATTATAACGCAGCAGTAGACGCATCGAACATTTTGTTCGGTAATGCGACTTCGGAAGCTCTGCGCAAACTGGATGAAGATACGCTGCTTGCTGTATTCGAAGGAGTGCCTCAATTTGAGATTTCCCGTGATGCGCTGGCAGAAGGAGTAAAGGCTGTTGATCTATTCGTTGATAATGCGGCCGTATTTGCGTCGAAAGGTGAAATGCGTAAGTTGGTTCAGGGCGGTGGCGTTTCGTTGAATAAGGAGAAGCTGGCGACCTTTGATCAGGTAATTACGATTGCTGACCTGCTCGACGAGAAATATCTGCTTGTTCAGCGCGGTAAAAAGAACTATTATCTGCTGATTGCAAAGTAATAATGCACGATTCACTCGATAGAATATAAAAAAGTGAACGAAATATTTGGAGGTTTGCTTGCAAACCTCTATCTTTGCACCGCTTTTTAACAGAAAGCACATAAGTTTGGACTATGGTGTAATGGTAGCACAACAGGTTTTGGTTCTGTTTGTCCAAGTTCGAATCTTGGTAGTCCAACGAAGAAAAGCCCTGAAAGAGAATATCTTTCGGGGCTTTTTCTTTTTTTGTGGATGCGAAGTCACTTCTTGAGTCATTAGAATGTTCACATACGGAACAACAACACGATGATTTCTATGTTTTAGTTGCAGAAGCGGAGAAAGATGCTTTAAAGAAGTATCTTTCTATTAGGATGTAAGAAATTTGTTATAGCTTATTTGTACGTAATATTGACTGTTTCGATGTTTGCCTTACCCATATTTGAATAGACTTCTATATTGTTAGCAATAATATATTTACAGTTCTATAATAAATCCGAATACCGTTTTTAATAAATAGTGGGAGAGTTTATTAAGAACGGTATCAGAGTTTATTAGAAACTATTTTCAGAGAATTATCAGAATGTTTGTGACTTATATATACAAAATGGGAGAAGATCAGTGCTGATTTTCTCCCATTCGGTTCTTCCATATATGGAAATATATGTTTTGATAATGTGTTATTATGTCTTGATTTTTATATAACTCATATTACTTTTTTCTTTTTCTGTTCTCCAAAGATACAAAATAAAAAGAGGAAAGTCAATAGCTGATCCTACATTAATGGCAGGTTCAAACCGTATTGAGTAGAAATCTCTCCCAAAACGTATTATAGTTCGTTAAAAAAGTGTACATTGCACAGATTCTGGACATTTTTGGTGGATAATTGGAACAAAATTGCAAGGTAAACCCGTTTTCTTTTGCTATTTTTGCATCGTGTACGTAAACGAAGTGCACGTAGAAAGAGAACTTATTCAATAACTATAAATAAATAAGGTATGAAAACGAACTATGAAATTCGCTATGCTGCGCATCCGGAAGATGCAAAAAGTTATGATACAACAAGAATCCGCAGAGATTTCTTAATCGAAAAGATATTTGTCCCCAATGAAGTAAATATGGTATATTCCATGTACGACCGTATGGTGGTAGGTGGTGCGCTTCCGGTAGGAGAGGTGCTGACGCTTGAAGCGATTGATCCGCTGAAAGCTCCGTTCTTCCTCACCCGTCGCGAAATGGGTATCTACAATGTCGGCGGTCCCGGTATTGTGAAAGCAGGCGACGCAGAGTTCGAACTGGACTATAAAGAAGCTCTTTATCTGGGTTCGGGCGATCGCGAAGTGACTTTCGAAAGCAAAGACGCTGCTCATCCTGCTAAATTCTACTTCAACTCACTGACTGCACACCGCAACTATCCCGACCGTAAGGTGACGAAAGCCGATGCCGTGGTAGCTGAAATGGGTTCTTTGGAAGGTTCCAATCACCGCAACATCAATAAGATGTTGGTGAATCAGGTGTTGCCTACCTGCCAGTTGCAGATGGGTATGACGGAACTCGCTCCGGGAAGTGTGTGGAACACGATGCCGGCACACGTACACAGCCGTCGTATGGAAGCCTACTTCTATTTCGAAATTCCCGAAGATCATGCTATCTGCCACTTCATGGGTGAGGTAGGCGAGACGCGTCACGTATGGATGAAAGGCGATCAGGCCGTTCTTTCACCCGAATGGTCAATCCACTCGGCTGCTGCTACCCACAACTATACTTTTATCTGGGGAATGGGTGGCGAGAACCTTGACTACAGCGATCAGGACTTCTCGTTGATTACAGATTTGAAATAACAACTACAATAGTTTTCCTAATTTAATAACAAAAAGAATTATGAATCAGTTTTTGAATTTTTCTTTGGAAGGTAAAGTAGCTCTCGTTACAGGTGCTTCTTATGGTATCGGATTTGCTATTGCTTCTGCATTTGCAGAACAAGGCGCTAAAGTTTGTTTTAACGACATCAATCAAGAGTTGGTAGACAAAGGTATGGCTGCTTATGCTGCAAAAGGTATCAAAGCTCACGGTTACGTATGCGACGTGACAGACGAACCGGCTGTTCAGGCGATGGTTGCTACGATTGCAAAAGAAGTAGGTACAATTGATATCCTTGTAAATAACGCAGGTATTATCCGTCGTGTTCCTATGCACGAGATG
Organism: Bacteroides sp. M10; assembly: GCF_014334015.1. Taxonomy (GTDB): domain Bacteria; phylum Bacteroidota; class Bacteroidia; order Bacteroidales; family Bacteroidaceae; genus Bacteroides; species Bacteroides intestinigallinarum. The sequence continues at coordinate 1,580,034 of NZ_CP060488.1, forward strand.
GATGCTGCTGATTTCCGTCGTGTAATCGACATCGATTTGAATGCTCCGTTCATCGTTGCTAAGGCTGTTTTGCCGGCTATGATGGAAAAACGTGCAGGTAAGATCATCAACATCTGTTCTATGATGTCTGAATTGGGTCGTGAAACTGTATCTGCTTACGCTGCCGCTAAGGGTGGTTTGAAGATGCTGACTCGCAATATCTGTTCTGAATATGGTGAATACAACATCCAGTGTAATGGTATCGGCCCGGGTTACATCGCTACTCCGCAAACTGCTCCTCTTCGTGAGCCGCAGGCAGACGGAAGCCGTCACCCATTCGATTCATTCATCTGCGCTAAGACTCCTGCCGGTCGTTGGTTGGATCCGGAAGAACTGACAGGTCCTGCCGTGTTCCTTGCTTCTGAAGCTTCTAACGCTGTTAACGGTCACATTCTCTACGTAGATGGTGGTATTCTTGCTTATATCGGAAAACAACCGAAATAATAGCTGATAGAAGAGATTCCGGTAAGGTGATAGAATGGCAAAGAGCATCCTCTTTTCATCTGTCACCTTATTTTTTATTATTCCCTTTGCCGGATATAATAGCCTCTGATTTGCAAAGTATATGTTATTCATTCAATGTAGACTAATTATGAGAAAGATATTAATTCTGTTTGCTGTAGCCTTGATCGGTTTTGCTTCCTGTGCCGACAGCAAGCAGTCAATGACAGTCACAGTGACCAATCCTTTGGCTCTTGAACGGGCAGGAGAGATGGTTGAGGTGCCGATGAGCGATGTGGTCGCTAAATTGAAACTGGCGGATACGGCACAGATTGTGGTGCTTGACGTCGACGGTCAGCAAGTGCCTTATCAGGTGACGTATGATGAGAAGGTGGTCTTCCCCGTTACGGTAGGGGCAAACAGTGCGGTTACTTATACCATTCAACCGGGCACACCGGCGCCTTTTGATGTCATTGCTTGCGGTAAATATTACCCCGAACGTCTGGACGACGTTGCCTGGGAGAATGATCTTGGCGGATTCCGTGCTTATGGTCCTGCTTTGCAGGCTCGTGGAGAACGTGGTTTCGGCTACGATCTTTTTACGAAGTATAACACTACGGAGCCGATTTTGGAATCTCTGTATGCTGAAGAGCTCAATCCTGAAAAGCGTGCTAAGATAGCCGAACTGAAAAAGACAGACCCGAAAGCCGCTTCCGAATTGCAGAATGCCATCTCTTACCATATCGATCATGGATACGGTATGGATTGCTATGCCGTAGGACCCACATTGGGTGCCGGCGTTGCCGCTTTGATGGCAGGTGACACTATTATCTATCCTTACTGCTATCGCACACAGGAAATCCTTGATAATGGTCCGTTGCGTTTCACGGTGAAGCTGGAGTTTAATCCGCTGGTGGTCCGTGGAGATTCTAACGTGGTGGAAACACGCGTCATCTCCTTGGATGCAGGCTCTTATCTCAATAAAACTGTTGTTTCATATACCAATTTGAAAGAAGCAATGCCGGTAACTACGGGACTTGTGTTGCGTGAACCGGACGGTGCGGTTGTGGCAGATGCTGCAAATGGCTATATCACTTACGTAGATCCTACAACTGACCGTAGCGGTGCGAATGGTAAGATATTTGTGGGTGCTGCATTCCCTGCACAGGTAAAAGAGGCGAAAGTGGTTCTTCTTTCCGAAAAGGAAAAGAAAGATCGTGGCGGAGCCGACGGTCATGTGCTCGCTATCAGCGAATATGAGCCGGGTTCTGAATATACTTATTACTGGGGATCTGCCTGGGATAAGGCGGCTATCAAAACAGCCGATGCCTGGAATAAATACATGGCTGAATATGCGCAGAAATTGCGTACTCCGCTGGCGGTAGCATATTAAGTTTGTTTTTGGTATAAAATACCCTGTTTGTAGGCTGTTAATACTTGTCGTATAAGGTATTAACAGCCTATCTGGTAAGTGTTAATACTTGAGACGACAGATGTTAATATTCTATACGTCAAGTTTTAATGGCTTGTATGACGGCTGATAACAGCTTGCGTGCCAAGAGAACCATCTGATAGGTTGTTTGGCAATATTCCATCTCCTGGCTTCCTTATTTATCTTTATTTCTTTGGAGGAAAGAAACTTTTGCTTAAAGTTTTCTTTCTGAAAAAGAAAGAAAACTAAGAATGTGTCGTAGTTACATACGGTAAAGTAAATATAAATGTAGTCCCCTTACCAAACTCGGAGCTGACGGAAATCTTGCCACCAAACCGTTCAATGATAGATTTGCAGATGGATAATCCCAGTCCTGTTCCTTGTGCATAATTGTTCAGTTTTGTAAAACGCTCGAACACATGTCCCACTTTCTCCGGTTCAATTCCCATTCCAGTATCTGTTACATGGAAGATGATCTGGTTGTCTGTCAGTTTGTAGCCATAACTGATGCTGCCTTTTTTGGTAAATTTGATAGCATTCCCGACCAGATTCGAAATCACCTGAAATATCCGGTCTTTGTCTGTTGTGATCATCAGGCTCTCGTCCGAAGGCTCGTAGATAAGGCTTACTTCCTGCGGAATACGGAATATATGGGCATTGCGCACTTCCAGGCAGATGTTGTGGAGACTGGTAGGTCTGAAAGAAAATTCAATAATTCCCGATTCAATCTTCGAGAGATCGAGGATCTCGTTGATAAGTTGCAGAAGCCGTTCGTTGTTGCTATTAACGATGTTGTAATATTTTTTGCGTTCTTCCGCATCGTCGCTTTCGGCAATGAGATATGAAAAACCGACAATGGCATTTAGTGGAGTTCGTATTTCATGGCTCATATTGGCGAGAAAAGCCGATTTCAGGTTATCGGCCATCTCTGCTTTCTCTTTTGCCGACTGGAGTTCACGTTTTATGATTTCCAGTTCCGTGATGTCCCATTCGATGCTGACGATGATGGGGGAAGACAATTCGTCTCCATCCACCCGAATTTTCCGTTTGTCAAGGATTATCAGATTTCCATTTTTGTCTTTCTCTTCAACAATCCAGTGTAACCCTTTCCCTGTGGTAGCTACCTGGATATCTTCCTGCCTCTTCTTTTCGGCTACTGCGCGAGGATGAAAGTCAAAATCATTCTTGCCAATTGGGTCATATGGATAAATATCCCGATTGTACGATTCGCGATTTCGGTAGATGTATCGGAAGTTGTTATTGATCTCTTTTACTACAATTCCGGCGGGGAGGTTGTTGATGGTGGTATCCATGATCCGGTTGAGCCGTTTGATTTTGGCTTCATATCGGATTCGCTCGGAAATGTCATGGGCGAATGACCAATAACTTTCCTCACCGGAGTCATTAGTTACGTTATACATTGTGCCTTCGTAGCCCAATATGTTTTTATTAGTTTTCGAGGGATAGTAGGAGGTGAAATTGCAGCTTTCACCGTGTCTTATTTTTTTGTACCGCTCTTCCCAAGCTTTTTGCGTAGGTATGTTTTCGGCGATATTATAAATTTTCAGTTGGCTAAGGTCTTCGTTTTCGGCAATTCCGTGATTATATAAGAAACAGCGGTTGGCGAAGATAATCGTACCATCGGGTTTGGCAGCGAAGATACTCTCTTGAACGTTGTTGATGGCGTGTGTCAGTGTATTGATGTGGTTTCTGCGATGTTGTATGTCCGTGATATCCTGAATATATCCTTCGATATTGAAGCTACCGTCGGAGAGTTGTTTGCGCAGATAAGTCTGAATGCGCATATAAAATATTTCCCCATTTGAGCGGACACGATAGCTGATACTTTCCATGTTGAGTTCTTCTTCGTTCGTATACCACCATTTTTTGAAACTTTGACGATCTTCTTTTACGATTAGTTCGATATATTTTTCAATAGTAATATTTTGGATATTTTCCTCACATGAAACTCCCGTATAGTCCGAACAATGTAGCACGTTTTTATACGTATTGTATGTCCATTGTCCGATTTGAGCCACTTTTTGAATCGTTCGTAGCGTATAGTTCGCCTGTTCCAGTTGACGTTTTACATTGCTTCTTTGCGTGATGTCACGATATTGGCAAAGTACCATGTCGTCATAAGGAAACATGAGGCATTTGAAGTAAAAAGTATCGTCTTTCAGCACTAGCTTGAAGTTCTTGCTAATACTCCGCTGCTCTTTGAGCACAGCCTGAAAAATGGGTATTACCCTCTTTCTCGTATATTCCGGTAAAAGTTCGAATATATTTTCTCCTAAAAGTATATCTTCTTGCAGAAACCACAAGTCACAATGAGGTTCAATATCTATGCAGACGCCATGTTTGTCGACCAATAACATAGTGTCTGCTGTCAGTCTCAAAATTCTTTGTGCGTTATTCACGTTATGTAATATTCTGTTCATGTTTTTTTATTAGTTGGACGTACAGATTGTTATTTGTAAAGTGATTTTGCATAAGTTTTGTTTGATGTACAGCTCTTTGTTTTTTTGATGGTTTTCAAATTAGTTTTATGCATATTTCAGTGGCTGTACTACTTGTAGGTGCATTTTTATGAGTTTTATTGATATGCTGCAAAAATAGGCAAAAGAAACATGTTGGCAGAGGAATGTGCAGTTCCAACAAGTAAACATAAGTGTATCTTATTTGGATACATTTGTAAAGTTGGTGCTATTAATATTGTTAGATAAGTCGTGGAAAAAATCATGGCCAAGAATACAGGAAATACGCCAAAGTAGATGAATGTCGATATTTTCTTTCTGGAATATCTTGTAGACGTTGGGGCGTGTGCAGCATAATTGGGTGGCGAACCAGGTGACGGTGCGTCCCTGTTCGTGAAGTATGTGTGCAATAAGTTGTCCCACGTGAGTCATGTATCTACTCTGCTTATGTGTGCCTCCAGATTCCCTTGGGCGGACGAATCAATCTAAAGTTGACAGATATATAGAAAAGGCGTGGGAATCTTACCTTCATCCGTTCTGTATTCAAGGCCTTCGCAATGCCCTACCCCGGGAACGAACAACGCAGAAAGCCCACGCCGATATGCATAACATCCGTAACCTCTCTTTGTTTTAAAGCGAGGCACGGATGTATATAAATACACATCAGGAGGACGTCTTAGTTGCTATTCGTCAATTCGGGGTCAAAGTGTGCGAAGTTTTGAATACGAAAGACAAACGCTTGTAAACGTCTTCTCTATATACACGGCTCTCCTACCATCACCCGCAGGCTTTCTGCAGAAAGAGACCGTTGCAAATGTATAAAAAAATATGGTTGGAAAGGGTAATGTGAATCAGAAACTTTTTGAATGTAGATTATTTTGTCCTCTTTTTGCCCTTTACCGGGCGAAATGCGGTTGCGCTGACATATCTTATAAGAAAGAGGAGGATTCTTTCAATTTTGGGCACGAAACGGGCTTTAAACTACAAAAGCCGGGGCATAATACCTCGGCTTATGTTTTTTCTTCTTGTCAGGGAGCTTTTTTATTCATTAGAAACCTTTGTTCCCCATACATTTGCTGTGTAGGTTCACAACGACGGCGGGTTCCGAAAAGCCGGATAGTAAAGAGAGTAGGGAAACTGTAAAATCATAAAGAAGTATGGCAACTATTGATGGAAAAAGTATAATGGATTTTCTTATCGGTGGGATGGATAATCCTTTACCTGACTGGTTCAAACCTTTCGGACACGATCCTGTAATCGGATTAGAAAAAAAATGTAGCCTATGATGCCCAATTTGGATCTGCCGGTCAAGACGCTAATTGGTCTCATGATGTGATTCCTCTTGTAAAATGGACAAACGAGGGTTTTAAGGAGGTGTCTTACTCTATAGATCTAAATCTTGAAGGATTAAAACAGTTGTGATGTAAAAAAGTAATTTGTTGATTCATTGTACGTAGGCACACTAAGTTTCGTAGTTGCTACAAGAATCTTGATTTCAAAAATGGAAGATACAGGGATAAACGTTTGCAATAAGAATGAAATTATTGTAGGCGTTTCCTTTATAAAAGGTTAAAACTTATTGTTTCTCCGGAAATAAGAAAGTCCGCAGCTTTTCCAATCCCGCCCTGTGTTTTTTAGGATTGTCCTTTTTGAGTTTGGCGATATTCTGTAATTTCCATTTTACAGACGGATAGCTGTTTAAATCTCCTGCACAACATTTTCCCCAGTCAGGTTCGTCGTTTTCGAATGACAGAAGAAATTCCCGGTCTGTTTCGGTCAGGCTGTCGTTTACCTGTTGAATGAGGTTATGCCTCGCCTCTTCATAATCGGAATAAGTGAACGAGGTATCGGACATTCCTTCAAACTGATTTTCCAATGCTTCCGTTTGGTCGATGGCATTTGGCTGCAATGATTCGATGAGAGGCTTGTCGCTTCCCAGCAGGCAAAACATGAAGCCGTCCTTGACATCATTGAACGATGTCATTTTCATATACTTCCAATCGAACAGGTCCCGTGGGTGTTGGCGGCTCAATGCCGCTGCTATCTTGCCCCCGTAAAGTTGTGAATAAGAAACGGTACGTGCTTTGCAGGTCATGTTGAACTCCGTTTCGGCCCGTTCGCACAGTATCCTGTCCTCTGTCTCCCCAATGATGCCGCGCTTTGTCCCGTTCACCTCGATTTTGACGGTCGCACTGTCCAAGGTACACTGCAATTTCCAGACATCGGGCTTGTGAAGCACTCTGATACCCGGTATGGATTTTTATATGCTGCTTTTCAGGGTTCGCAGATGGCTGTTGATAGTCTCCAGACTCTTCGCCCTTTCCTGCACAGGAATATAGGTAAGGTCTATATCGACCGAATAGCGCGGCATATTCTTATGGAACAGGTTAATGGCCGTACCTCCATGCACCGCGAAATCTTTGATGCGATACACGGACGGTATAATGCGTATCAGCAGGGCCACCTGTTTTTTATAGATGTCATTCATATTCGTTTAACTCTTTGGGTACGGTTATTCTGTATTTGGCGATATAAGCCCCGTTTTTTATCAGTTGCAATTTGGAGGTTCCCAACTCTATTTTTGATGTATCGAGTGCTTCATGCCAATAGTGTCCCGCCTTTTCCGCCATGTAAAGGAACATACGTTTTACTTTAAGGCTCTTGGTCGTTTCAAGCAGTTGTTGTAGTATTTCGGGGCGCAGCGTTGTCAGTTGTTCCATCATATAGAATAAATCCATATAAGAGTATTGTTGCGGCGCAAGCAGCAAACACTCCAAGAATGCCTGTTCCGGAGTGGAAACCTGTAAATCCGCTTCGTCTTTCACGACCGTTGTGGCTTGCGGCTCTGAAAAAGCATCGGTGGAAAATGGTTTTATCACTCTGTCGAAAACATCCTTGCGCATCCATTCCGGAACACGTTGTTTGCTATGCGCTACCATCAGCAACGGTTTGCCCATAGGTACATAGTGATTGAAACCGAATAGCTCCAATGCGGAATGTGCCGCAACACGGATTTTCTTGCCTAATTGTCTGTTGTAGCAGGACAATGCGGCGTATGCCGACAGACTGTCTCCCGTGCGGTACATGACTCCTTTTGACAACATCTCGAGCCAGCCGGATTCCCGGTATCTTTTTATCAACTGGTCGGAATAGCCGTTCCTTTTCAACCATTCGGAGAACAACAGCCCTTTTGGAGTGGCGGAAAGTAACAGTTGGTTTATCTTGCTTTTGGGTTCTATATTCACAGTATATTATTTGTTTCTTATTTCAACTGCAAAGATACTGTTTCTTTTGTCTTAAAAGTCAGAATAGTTAATTTTGTTTCGGTATAATATACTTTTTGTGTAGTATTGAATGACAAAACCAACAGCTACGAAAACCATTTTTTCTCTCCCTCATATCGGAATCCGCTTTTTACTTGGCGTTTCGTTTGTTCAGCACGTCCTTTATCATCTCCTTCACGTCTTGCCCCATCTGTACGAAATTCCTATATCAGAAATCCCTGTTCTTTTCGAAGTTTCTGTTTTCTCAAAGATTATAACACCTTGAATTCATAACCTTCCTCTTTCAGGAATTCAATGGCACGGGGAAGTGCGTATTGCAGGTTACCGTTGTTCCATGACTTCAGCGAATCGTGGAAAGTGATGATAGAACCGTTTCGGGCATAGCGTTTCACGTTATTCAGCACTTGTTCCGGACTCATCCGTTTACTGTAATCACGGGTCACGAGATCCCACATAATAATGCGGTAATGATAGCGCAACGTATAATACTGCCTGAATCCCATGTGTCCGTGTGGCGGACGGAAGAGATCGGAATGAATAATATCATCTACCTTTCTGGCATTTGCCAGGTAATCCGGATTGGAATATTCAAATCCACGGATGTGGTTGAAAGTATGGTTGCCGATGCGGTGTCCGTGCTCTACCACCATCCGGTATTCATCCGGGTGCTTGCGTATATTGTCGCCTACCATGAAAAAGGTAGCTTTAATATGATGCTTTTCCAGTATTTCCAGTACCCAGGGAGTTACTTCGGGGATGGGGCCGTCGTCGAAAGTCAGATAGACTGCCCGCTCATTCGGGTCCATCCGGAAGATAGCCTGTGGATACAACGCCCGGAAAAGCCAAGGTGGTTGTTCTATAAACATGAGAGTTTGCGTTAAACAAGTATTAAGCAATAAGTATTAAGTATTATACCATGCGGAAAACATGCCGGAAGCCATGATTAATACTTAATACTTAGTACTTGATATTTAATATTTATTTCCCTTTCATTCTCGTCACGTACTCGTTGTATAGTTGATCGAGTTGCGTAGAGTAATGTTTTGCGAGTTCTTCTGATTTGTATTTTTCCATTAGGCGGACTTCGGCGTCAAGCAAGCTGGCGTTGTATACGAAGTTTTCGCTGGCGATGGCAAGCTGGTTATCGTTTAGGCTAAGATACCAGATCATGTATTCGAGCGACTTGTTGGCAAGCTCGTCGATAATCTTGTTGGCTTTCTCGTTCTGTCCCAGTTGATAATAAGACTCTGCCATTTGGAAGGCGCCGTTTGCCCAGTCATACGGTACGTTGATTGCCGGAATCATCTTTTCGGCGTAATCGAGTGCAGCGAGTGCCTTGTCCTTCTTACCTTCTTTGATAAGCTGTCCTACGAGTTGCGTGAAGATACGGCGGTGCGTGTAGCACATACGCATCACGTTCTCGTCGATGTAGATACCCGGCTTGTCGATACCGCCGAACTTGAACTTGTTCATCAGGTTGTCGTACATCTTTTCACTGTCAATCTTGCTGTCCAGCTTGTCCGTATCGAACGGAGTGAAGCGGTAGGCGAGACCCTCCTGTGTGAAGTGGTTGCCCATGCCCAGATGGTTTTCGCTTCCTACGGTGATTGCCATATAGATAGGACGTTCCCAGTTAGCGTTGGCAAGCATTTCGAGCATCATCAGTTCACTCTTGTAGAGGGCGCGTTTCGGGTTGCCGTTGGCGTCTCTAAGGGTGATTGTCATGTATTCGGGGATAGAGTCGCCCAGAGCTTCCGGAATCTTCATGCCGGAGCGGCGTACGGCTTCCTTATCTATCTTCATGACGATGCTGTCCGTAGGGATCAGCGGGAGCTGTATCTCTTTTCCTGTCTTCTTGAGAAGCTCTTTCAATTGGTCGTTCTTGCCAAGCATCCAGCGGTTGATGATTTCCTTCAGTTCATAAGGATTTTCACCGAAGATGGAGTGAACGAGTGACAATATGGTAGTGTCTCCTTGCGCGGCCAGTTCGTTTGCCTGTTTGAAATAGCTGTCGATAAGAGCTTTCATTTCCGGACGGATAGAGATATATTCGTTTTGTCCTTCCACGTATTCCACACGGTCCCAGGTGATAGGGAGTGACGGAGAATCGTAGGCCGGACGTTTCATCTGGTCGATATACCAGTCTGTTTGCAGGTAACTTAAGTTACAGGTACGGGCATCTGTACGGAAACCTTCCGTTTCCTGATTGTACCACAATGGGAAAGTATCGTTATCACCATTGGTGTAGATAATCGGGTTGCCTTCTTCCTGCAAAGTCATCAGGTAGTTCTGTCCGAAGTCGCGGGCAACGAAGCGTCCGCTACGGTCGTGGTCATCCCATGTCTGTCCCGCCATCTGGATGGGGACGAACAAACAGAGAACAGAAGCCAGAACGGCTGCCGGAAGTTCCTGCATCTTGGCATAATCCCGCAACATGCGGATGATGCCTGCCACTCCCATACCTACCCAGATGGCAAAGGCATAGAACGAACCGGCATACGCATAGTCTCGTTCACGGGGTTGTGCAGGAGTTTGGTTGAGGTAGAGTACGATAGCGATACCTGTCATAAAGAACAGGAAGAATACCACCCAGAATTGCTGGATACCTCGTTGACTATGGTAAGCCTGCCAGAAGAGTCCGATCAAACCGAGAATCAGCGGCAGACAGTAGAATACATTATGACCTTTATTGTTTTTGAGATCTTGCGGAAGCAATTCCTGGTTGCCTACCAGCAGGTTGTCGATAAACGGAATACCGGTGATCCAGTTGCCGTGCTCGATTTCTCCGCTACCTTGTATGTCATTCTGCCGTCCGGCAAAGTTCCACATGAAGTAACGCCAGTACATGAAGTTCAACTGGTAGGAGAAGAAGAATTTGATATTTTCCCATTGGGTAGGCATGTTTACCATCACCATTTCTCCACATTGGTCGTAAGGAACATCATATCCCTTGATGTCTACCCATTGCTTGTAGAGCGGTGCGTGTGACGAACTGTACATACGCGGGAAAAGCATATTCTGTGCATATTCATATTCCACACGTCCGGGAAGTTCGATATAAGAGTCTTTTTCGTCGGGCGAAGTCTTTTCCTTGCGGACAAACTTGCTTCCTGCTTCCGACTGGCGCGGAATACAATATCCGTCTTTTACGTCGAGTGCCACTTTCGAAGAGAAAGCAGGACCGTAGAAAAGAGGACGGCTTCCGTATTGTTCACGACCGAGGTATTCGCCCAGTGTGAATATATCTTCCGGTGAGTTTTGGTCCATCGGAGTGTTGGCAGTAGAACGGATAACGATCAGTGCATAAGAAGAATATCCGATTACGATCATCATAGTGCACAGTAAAGCCGTGTTCATGGTGCGGGCGGTGATACGCCATCTCTCTTTGATCTTGGCCTGTACACCCGGAGCGAGGTAAAGTCCCAGTGCGGCGATAACCAGAATACCGATGATGATACTGCTGGCTCCGTGTCCGTAGAACGGGATACCCAGTAGAGCAATCGTCAGGATAAAGGAGATAGCCATGCGCGTTTTGTTCTTTTCGGTATAGCTTTCGTATACGCCCCAGATCAGAGCCGCTGCAAGCAGAATGATATAAACCACTACGCCTGAATTGAATGACATTCCGAGTCCGTTGACAAACAACAGCTCGAACCAGCCGCCTACTTTCACAATACCCGGTACGATGCCGTAAAGCACGGCTGCAACGAGTACCATTGAACCGAATAACGCAATTAACGAACCTTTGGCGGTAGCGTTTGGAGTTTTCTTGTAGTAGTATACCAGTACGATGGCGGGCAGACAAAGCAGGTTCAGCAAGTGGACACCGATACTTAATCCCGTCAGATAGGCGATGAGGATAATCCAGCGGTCGCTATGAGGCTGGTCGGCTACGTCTTCCCATTTCAGAATCAACCAGAAAACGACAGCGGTAAACAGAGAGGAGAAGGCATATACTTCACCTTCTACAGCCGAGAACCAGAATGTGTCACTGAATGTATAAACCAGTGCACCGATCAGTCCGCTACCCATGACCGTGATAAGCTGTCCTTTGGTGATATTGTTTTCGTCAGTGATAATCAGTTTGCGTACCAGATGGGTGATGCTCCAGAAAAGGAACAGGATACAGGCACCACTCATCAGGGCACTCATGTAATTCACCATTTTCGCAACGGTTGTTACGTCGGAAGCAAATTGAGTAAACAGGTTCGCCATCAGCATGAAGAAAGGTGCGCCGGGCGGGTGTCCGACTTCCAGTTTATAGCCGGTGGTTATGAACTCCGGGCAATCCCAGAAACTTGCGGTCGGTTCTATTGTCAGGCAGTAGACGGTTGCCGCAATGATGAATGTAAGCCAACCCATAAGGTTGTTTACGGTTCTGTACTGTTTCATTAGCACTATCGTAGTTTATTCGTTAAAAACAAATTATGAGGTCGCAAAGATAGTGATTTGTAAGGATAATGAGGAAGAAAGTAAGAAATATTAAGTAACAAAGGGGTGATTTACTATCTCTTTCACTCTTCCGGAAGGCAGCAGAGAGGGAAGATACACTTTAAAACAAGGTAGCTGGATATCTATATAAAGTCTATGTTTAATGATGGTGATGATGCTCTCCTAAAACCCGGTGAGGCAATGTACCGTGTCCCAATAGCTCGATAGGGCAGTTGAAGTTTCTTTCCAGCCATTCGGTAGTGACGCCTGTATCCGGATGGTAATCTAACGTTTCATTGACACAAGCGATGGATTTTACCTGTTGCAGCACAGTGCCGATATCATGGCTGACAAGAATGATGGCACACTCTTTATTGATTTCAGCCAATAACTCATAAAGACGCGCTTCGAAACGCTTGTCGATATACGTGCTGGGTTCATCGAGAATCAATACCGCAGGGTCGGAGATGATGGCGCGCCCCAACAGGGCACGTTGCAGTTGTCCGCCGCTTAATTGTCCGATAGAACGGTGTTCGAGTCCTTCAAGCCCCATACGGGAAATAATCTGTCTGCCTTTCTCTCTCTGTTCGGGAGTGAATCGGGAAGTGAGCGACTTTTGTATGCTCAATCCGGATAGAATTACTTCTTCCACGGAGATAGGAAACTTCCGGTCTATGGTGCTATATTGTGGTAGATAGCCGAGGAGAAGCTGGGATTTTGCAGAAGAACTTTGAAAGGAGACTCCTGTAGATGTTGTTGATGAAGCCTCTTTGGGAACATTGAATATAATTTCCCCTCCGGTTGGCTTCAACAGACCGAGGATGCACTTTATAAGCGTCGTTTTGCCGCCTCCGTTCGGACCTATAATACCTAGAAAATCCCGTTCGTAGATGCTTAGATTAACATCGTGGAGAACAGTGCGACCGTCATATCCGGCGGAAAGATTCTTTATTTCGATTATTGGTTTCATCGTTGGAAATGGCTTGATGGGTTCTTTCTTTATACGTTTATTTTGTTGCAGCCTGTGGCGCGAGGGCTTTGGCTACATTCAGCATTTCTTCTTCCCAGTCGTAACTTAGCGGATTGATAGGGATCACTTTCGTTCCGGTTTGCTGCGCGATGGTTTCCGCATTGCGTTTGTCAAATTCCGGTTGAACAAAGATAACACGTACATCTTCTGCCTGACACAGGTCTATCAAGGCTTTCAGATGGGCGGGAGAAGGTTCTTTACCTCCTTCTTCGATGGAAATCTGATGCAATCCGTAGTCGCGGGCGAAGTAGGAGAGAGCCGGATGATAAATCATGAAGGCTTTGGCTGCTTCGGGAGTGGAGAGTTGACGGCGAATCAGGCTGTCGGTGTGCTGGATGCGCTGGCAGAGCGAATCGTAGCGGTTTCTATAGTATACCTCATTTGCCTTATCCAGTTGGCTAAGGGCTTTGTAGGTGTTTCCTGCAATGATTAAAGCATTACCGGTGGAATTCCATACGTGAGGCTCTACGGCGTGGATATGACCGTCGTGGCTGTTATGTCCGTGGGCATGGTCGTGGTCATCATTGTTGAGTATGAGGTCGATTCCTTTGGAGGTGTCGAACACTTGAATATGGGGGGTATTGTTCATTAAACGATCCATCCAGGTCTGTTCGAAGCCGATGTATCCGATGCGGAAATAGGCTTTGCTGTCTCCCAGAGAAACAAGTTGTTGGGGGACAGGATCATAGGTTTCCGGGCTGGAACCTTTGGGGACCATGCTGACTACTTTAAATTTATCTCCGGCAATAGCTTCCGTGAAATAACGTTGCGGTTCCAGGGTGACGGTAATCACCGGTTTTGCTTCGTCATCGTTGCTTGCTTGGGAAGAGCGTCCTGTGCAGGCTGCCATTAGGAGGCAGGCACTAAGGAGGAAAAGGGTTCTCATATCTTTTAGTTGTTTTTTCATGACTTCTTCTATTTCGGGGTTTCTTTCTTATCTTGTTCCTATTCTTATTTCCGGGCCCGTAATATTTCCCGTTTACCACCCGGAGGTCCGGGCAGGCGTTCTACTGTGAATCCGGCTGTCTGTAACATCCGGCGGACGACACCTTTGGCGCAGTAAGTGGTCAGAATGCCGTCTCTATCTAATAAAACGTAGAGGCGGTTGAATAGTTCTTGCGACCACATTTCCGGCTGCTTTTCCGGTGCAAAGGCATCGAAGTAAATGAGGTTAAATGAAGGATTCAGGGCAGGTGATTCAGCGTTGGTTACGCTATCATTGACATTGCTTATTGTCCGTTCTCTGTTTTCAACCCATTTATTAACGTCTGTCTCTACTTTCCGTAGGGTGAAGTGTGGAGTGAGTTGCACGTCTTTCTCCCAAGGTGATGTATGAAGTTGCTTAAACAATTCGATGGCCGGTTGTTGCCGGTCGGTCGTTGTTAATTGTTCATCATTGGAGATATATCCTAGTTGCTCTATCGTCTGCCATTCCAGCGGGTAGAGTTCCAATCCTGTATAGTGTATATTCCGTCCGCTTCTTTCTGCTTCTTCGAGGGTGAGCCAGGCGTTTAGCCCTGTCCCGAAGCCGATTTCAAGAATACGCGGGGTAGTGGCGGAAGAGGCTTTAAGTCCCATATCGATGAAAATATGTTGAGACTCCGTGCGTGCCCCTTTCGTTGAATGATAATGTTCATTCAATTCCGGAACAAACAGGGTAGCACTCCCGTCATCGGTTTTCTCAATAATCCTTTTCATCATACAATCTCTAATACTTACTGCCTAACGTCTAATACTTTATACTTACTACCTAATACTTATTTCCTATCCTGCCATAGCATCCCAGGCACTTTCGAGCACATACAGGAGGAGGATATAGCGTATCAGTTTGCCGACAAACATGGAAACGATGGTGAGCCATGTGTTGCTTCGCATAAATCCCAGTGCAATGGCTATCACTTCCCCAATGGCGGGAAGAAAGGTGAAGAAGGCCATCAATGCTCCTTTTCCTTGCAGGAATTTCACCATTTTGTCTACTTTCTCTTTCTTTACCTTGAAATATTTCTCAATCCAGCTGATTTTGCCCAGACGCCCCATGTAGTAGCAGGTCATTCCGCCTACTGTGTTGCCCAGAGTGGCGGAGATCAGACAGGCTATCGGGGGCAGGCCGAGTTTCACCAGTGCCACCAGTACCAGTTCGGAACTGAAAGGCACGATGCTCCCAGCCAATAAAGCCGAGATGAATAATCCCGGGAGTCCCCATTCTATGAGGAGTTGTATCGTTGAATCTATAAAAGCGTCCATATATTAAAAGCGAATAAGAGGATGAGACCGACCAATGAAAGGATGAAAAACACATTCGAACTTTTACTATTGGTCAGTACAAAGAAATGTCCGATCAGGATGCTGTTGCTTATGATAAGCAAAGGCAATAGGGCACTGCAATATATCGGTTGCAGGGCAATCAGCAGGAATAGGAAAATCGTCAGGTCTATCAAGAATTGGAGATAGGCGCGTGTGCGTATCTTATCCTCAAATCCGGCGGCGATGCAATGGACGGCACTGATGATGAACATCACCAACAGATAACCGAGTATTGCCAGTTCCCAAGGCTGGAGGATTTGCAGGTTGAAGAATTCTCCGAAAGTTAGTAGCTGATTGAAAGGGCGGTAGAACAACTCCATCTCGTTGTAGAAGAAGGCGTGTCCGAACAGCATCCAGTATGGCAGCATCCATCCGAGCAGCGCACCGCAGAAACTACGCGGAGTGAGCGACTGGAAACGGTAGGCTTCGAGCAACCAAAGCACCGAGAGGATGGTGAACTGTGGGAACAGAATACTTCCCGCTCCAATAAAGAAGAAGGAATAGAATAAATAACCCGCAGCTTGAGTTTGCTGGTAGCTTTTAAACAGAAAATAAATGGAAATGAGAAAGCCTAGGGCAACAATATCTCCTGTATATAGGAAATGCATTTTCGGGCAGACGGTGACCAGCAGGAAATAGATAGCCGTCTGCATGGATGCCCTCATACGGATAATGCTGAACTGATTGTTCAACTCTATCAGAAAGTAGCCGATGGTTGCATAAATCAGGAAGCTGACAATCCGGTCTGCCCATCCCGGAAGCAGAAAATCACGGGTGGGTTGCCAGGCAGAAGGGCTGCCTTCGAGTACGGTTGAGGCTATGGAATTGGGAAATAAAAAGTAAGTCAACACCCAGCACAGGGCGCAGATAAAGATAACGGCAGGCAGGGTCCACCGTCCTGCCGTCACTTGACTTTGTAGCCTTTTATTTCTCATTGATCTGTCAGTTCTGTTGCCGCCCGGCGAGCATATATCATCGCTTTGTTGGATCTATATGCCGTGCGTGTTGGATCTATATATCCTGCGTGTTGGAACTATATGTCCTGTACATTGGATCTATATGCCCTGCAAATAGGAGATTTATACCTGCCGTGGCGTATCATTATAGGTTGTTTTTTACAAATCGAATCCGATATCGCGGCGGAAATACTTCTTGTCGAAGTCGATCATGTCTGCCACTTTGTAGCTCTGTGCCAGTGCCTCTTCTTTCGTTGCACCGTAAGAGCAAACGGCAATCACACGTCCTCCGTTCGTCACGACTTGTCCGTCTTTCATGGCTGTTCCGGCATGGAAAATGATGCTGTCGGTAGCGGCAGCCTGTTCCAATCCGCTGATAGGGAATCCTTTTTCGTAAGCTTCGGGATAACCTCCGCTGACAAGGATGACACAGCCGGCTGAACGTGGGTCCATCACCAGTGTCTTTTCGTTCAGGTTGCCTGCGGCAGTGCCTTCAAGCAGTTCTACGAAGTCGCTCTGGATACGGAGTATTACACTTTCTGTTTCCGGGTCGCCCATGCGGACGTTGTATTCGATCACCATCGGTTCACCTTTTACCTTGATAAGGCCGAGGAAGATGAAACCTTTGTAGGTGATGTTTTCTTCTTTCAGGCCGTTGATGGTTGGTTCGATGATGCGTGTGCGTACTTTCTCCATAAACACTTCATCGGCAAACGGAACGGGGGTTACGCTACCCATACCACCTGTATTCAGTCCTTTATCGCCTTCACCGATGCGTTTGTAGTCTTTGGCTACCGGAAGGACTTTATAGTGTTCTCCGTCTGTCAGTACGAATACAGAGCACTCGATACCGCTTAGGAACTCTTCGATTACAACGGTTGCCGATGCAGAGCCGAACATGCCACCCAGCATTTCTTTCAGTTCTACTTTAGCTTCGTCCAGCGTAGGGAGGATCAGTACTCCTTTTCCGGCACAAAGACCATCAGCCTTCAATACATAGGGAGCTTCCAGCGTTTCGAGGAAAGCGAGACCTTCTTCGAGGTTTGCAGAAGTGATGCTTTTGTAGCGGGCTGTCGGGATGTTGTGGCGCATCATGAAGCCTTTGGCAAACTCCTTGCTTCCTTCCAGTTCTGCTCCTTGAGCCGAAGGGCCGATAACGGCAATATGCTTTAGCTCCGGACGGTCCTGGAAGTAGTCGTAGATTCCTTCTACCAACGGATCTTCGGGGCCTACTACTACCATTTGAATGTTCTCTTTCAGAGCGAAAGCGCTGATGGCTTCAAAATCGGTTGCTTTGATGTTGACATTCTCGCCTACGGCAGTTGTTCCGGCATTTCCCGGAGCAATGTACAGTTTTTCAACTTTCGGACTTTGGGCAATTTTCCATGCCAGTGCATGTTCGCGGCCGCCCGAGCCAAGTAATAATATCTTCATCTTTGTGCTATTATAAGTTATACTGTTATATATGATTCGTAATGGATGCGGTGGACTTTGCAGGTTTTATAAATTCTGCTCAAAGTACCGGGTGATTTTCTCGTGCAGATGTACACGGTCACGGCCTGCTACGTTGTGCTTGTGGCACGGGTAGATAAACAGGTCGGGATAAGTGCGGGCATCTACACAGGCTTTCATAAACGACAGGGTGTGCTGTGGCACGCAGGTATCGTCATGATCGTCGTGAATAATCAACAGGTGACCTTTCAGTTGACCGGCAAGATTCTTCAGGTTACATTCTTTGTAGCCTTCCGGATTGCTTTCCGGTGTGTCCATATAGCGTTCGCCGTACATTATTTCATAGTAACCCCAGTCGATTACCGGACCTCCGGCAACGCCTACTTTGAATATCTCCGGGTAACGGAGCATCAGGGCGGTAGTCATGTGACCTCCGAAACTCCATCCGTGTACGCCGATGCGTTCGCTATCTACGTAGGGGAGGGATTTCAGGAATTCAACGCCTTTCACCTGGTCTTTGCCTTCTTCGATGCCGAGACGGCGGAAGGTGGCATTTTCAAATGTTAGTCCGCGGTTGCTGCTACCGCGATTGTCGATGGTGAACATGATATAGCCTTTGCCTGCCATGTATGTGTCCCATCCGCGTGCGCCGTTCTGCCATCCTCCGGTGACGCATTGCGCGTGAGGACCTCCGTAGACGTATACGATTACGGGATATTTCTTAGTCGGATCGAAGTTTGCCGGCTTCATCAGACGGTAATGCAGGTCGGTGGTGCCGTCTGCCGCTTTGATTGTTCCGGTTTCGATGCTTGGCATCTGGTATCCGTCGTAAGGATTTTCGGCTGTCAGCAGGTTGACTGTTTCTTTGAAGTTTTTGGTGTCTACCAGGTTGATGACGCGGGGTTGGTCTTTGGTGGAATAACGGTCGATAAGGTATGTGCCGGAGGCACTAAGTGTTCCGCTATGTTCGCTTTCCTTGCAGTTTTCGAACGGCTGGCTTATCTTTCCATTGTTTACGTTTACTGCAAAATGTCCGCTTCTCAAGCCTTCTACGGCAGTGAAAATGATCTCTTTACGCTTTGTGTTGAATCCCAGGATTTCGCTAACCAGCCAGTTGCCTTTGGTTAGCTGTTTCACTTTACCGGCCTGGAAATAGCTGCCGCCGTTGGCACTATTATCGGTTTCACCTTTCATGTTTGCTGCATTTGTCTCAAAGAGATACAGGTGATTGTAGCCGTCACGCTGACTTTGATAGATGAACTTGGTAGGGTCCCACGGCAAAAATACGATGGGGGTTTGCGGTTCGACGTATTTAGGGTGCATTTCTTCATAGAGAACTCCCATGGGTTCCCCTGTCTCTGCGTTGTACTGGCAGAGTTTGGCATGATTTTGATCGCGGTTTACTTCGATCAGGTAGAGGCTCTTTTCATCCGGTGCCCAGCTGATGTTAGTGAAATAACGGTCTGTCGGATCGCCTGCATTCAGATAAATGCTTTTATCGGTGGCAGGGTTGTAAATGCCTACTTTTACCTGATGGCTCGTCATTCCTGCCATCGGATAGCGTACGTTGTTCACTTCGCCTACACGTGCGGTGATGTCTACAAGTGGGTATTGTGTCACCATGCTTTCATCCATACGGTAGAAAGCGAGCAGGTTACCTTTCGGACTCCAGAAAGTTCCTTTGTTGATACCGAATTCATTGCGGTGCACTGTTTGTCCGCAAACGATGCCTTCGGGTTCATTGGTTACTGCTTTCTCATTCACATATAGATTGTTATCTATCGTGTAAGCCACATTTCCACTGGCTGCGCAATAGTCTTCATTATTTGCCCCGTCCTTTGGTTTGAGTGTGCTGACAACCTGATTGTTCTTGAAATCATATACAATGAACTTTCCTGCTATCGTGAATAGCATTTGTGGCTTGTCTGCCCATGGAAAACGGACGGAATACAGGTGTGATAATTTTCCTGCCTTGTTTTCTTCAAGCACTTTGTTGATTTGCTCGCGAGTGATAACCATTGTTTCTTTCCCGGTTTTGGGTTGAATTGAATAAAGGGTATCTACTCCTGGCTTGATACATTCGTCGCCCCACCATTGCAGCCCGTACAGGTTTTCTGCATAGAGGTAACTCTCGCCGCCCGGAATCAGTTCTTCCAGCGTCGGTTTTTTGGTTTCTTGTGCCATAACATTGAATCCGATTGGTAGTGCCAATAATAACAGAATGGCTCTTTTTCCAATTTTACTCATTGCTCTTTTCTTTATTATTTGTTTTTAAATCCTTCTATTTTTACTCTGTCCAAAGGAGTCTGCTTTATTTGAATGGCAGCACTCAATTTGGCAAAAGCGGTGAATAGGTCGTCAAATTGCTTCTCGTAGCTTTCTCTGTCGGAGGATATGTCCTCTTCCAAGTATTCAATCCTTTTCCTCAATTCTTCCAATTCCTGTTTTGGAGCGTGGGAGAGCAGGTATTGGCGCATGTGGACGAAGGCTCGCATGATGTTGATGTTGACTTCGATGGCTTTAGGGCTTCGAAGTACTCCAGAAAGCATGGCGACACCTTCTTGGGTGAAAGCGAAAGGGGCATAGCGGCTACCACCCCAACTTGAGGTTCCAATTTGGAACCTCAAGTTTTCAAACTCATCAGAGCTTAATTGGAACATGAAATCAGATGGAAAACGTTCAATATTACGGCGTACCTGTTCTTTTAAGCGTTTATTATCTATTTCGTACATTTCTGCTAGGTCAAAGTCTAGCATAACCTTCTGTCCTCTGACCTCATAAATCTTATTTTCTATGATAATTATATCTTCCATTTTGTTTTTCAAACTTGAGGTCGCAATTTGCGACCTCATATTGAGTATCAGTGCGTTAGTAGGTATATGGTGTTGTGGATTGTTCTTAATTATGAATCAATTATTCCTCTTCCTTCTTCGGAATCCTCGGCTCCCGGTTTCCCCTAAATTCTCTTGGTCCTCTTGAATCTCTTCCTCCGCGGAATTCTCCCCGTGGCTTTCTATCTCTGTCGCCGCCTTTGAAGTCGCCACCTTCTCTGCGTGGCTTGTATTCTCCCTCTCTGCGAGGTTTGGACTCACCATCCCGGCGTGGTTTGAATTCACCTTCGCGCCGTGGCTTAAACTCTTTTCTTTCTCTGAATCTTGGAGCCTGTTCACCTTCACCCTCTTTCTTCTCTTCGCCCTCTTCCTGGCTCTTGAACTCTTTATATTTTCCGTCAAAAATCTCATATTTGCGGAATTCACACTCCAACGGTCCATTGAACAAAGGAACCTTCTGACTTGCTTTCAGACCAATCTGGTCGAAACACTCTTCCCGATAAGAAAGTACCCATGCTTCGTTTCCTACAAATGCATGTTTCAGACGTTCGCCGATCATTTGATAAAGACCGAGCAAATCATTCGTAGAGATACGTTCCCCATAAGGAGGATTGGTGATGATAATCGACTTCTCCTGCGGCTGTTCGAACTGCTGGAACGGTTGCAGTTTCAGCACGATATCTTTCGATACACCGGCAGCTTTTATATTGTGAGTTGCAATCTCATTCGCTTTCGGATTGTTGTCATACCCATAAATCTTATGAGTAAACTCACGCTCCTGACTGTCGTCATTGTAAATCTCATCGAACATATCCGCATCGAAATCCACCCATTTCTCGAAAGCAAACCCCTTACGGAATACTCCCGGAGCGATATTCTTAGCAATCAGTGCGGCTTCTACAGGGATAGTACCCGAACCACACATCGGATCGATCAGATCACATTCTCCACGCCATCCGGTCATTAAAATCATGCCGGCAGCCAATACCTCATTCAACGGAGCTTCTACCGCTTCCTGGCGATAACCGCGACGGTGAAGTGATTCTCCGGACGAGTCCAACGACAAGGTACAGGTAGTCTGTGCAATATGAATGTTCAGAAGTACATCCGGGTTGTTGATGCGTACCGACGGACGTTTACCCGTTTTCTCGCGGAAGTAGTCCACAATCGCATCTTTCACCTTGTACGAAACGAATTTCGAATGGCGGAACTCCTCACTGAATACTACTGCATCGATAGCAAATGTCTTGTTCACATCGAGATATTCTTCCCATGGAATAGCCTGTATTTGATTGTAAACCTCGTCAGCATCTTTGGCCGTAAAGTTCTTGATGGGTTTCAGGATACGGATGGCGGTACGTAGACAGAAATTAGCCTTGTACATCATACGTTTATCTCCTGTAAATGAAACCATACGACGTCCTATTTGAATGTCGTTGGCTCCTAATGCTGTCAGTTCTTCTGCAAGTATCTCTTCCAGTCCCTGGAAAGTCTTGGCTATCATCTCGAATTGTTCGCTCATATAGATTCTTTTGATTTTATTTTTTTGCTTTAGTTTGTACGATTCTTGCTCCTGCGGGCACGTTTTCCGTTACCCAGATATTACCGCCTACGGTTGCATCACGCCCGATGGTGATTCTTCCCAGAATAGTGGCGTTGGAATAAACAATCACATTGTCTTCCAGGATCGGATGGCGGGGGATTCCCTTGATCGGTTTTCCGTCGGCATCCAGCGGGAAACTCTTGGCTCCCAGTGTGACACCCTGATATAGTTTGACGTTGTTTCCGATGATACTCGTGGCGCCGATTACGACACCCGTACCATGGTCGATGGTGAAGTGAGTGCCAATCTTTGCGGCCGGATGGATATCAATTCCCGTTTCGCTATGCGCCATCTCCGTGATGATACGGGGAATCAGAGGAACACCCAGTTCCAGCAATTCATGCGCGATACGGTAATTGCTGATCGCTTTAATGGCCGGATAACAGAATATGACCTCTCCATAGCTTTCGGCAGCCGGGTCACCGTTGTAGGCGGCTTCCACATCCGTTGCCAGTATCCTCCTCATGGCGGGTAACTTACTGATGAATTTAGCAGCAAGACGTGCAGCTTCTTCTCGTTTGGAGTCGGAACAGACGTTGCATTTCCCCTCTATGGAAGTGCTAAAACATAATCCGGCCAGGATTTGCTCACAAAGCAAATCAAACAATTTTTCAATGTTTACACCGATGTGATAATTGATAGTCCGGCTGTTAATAGTAGAATTTCCGTAATATCCGGGGAAAAGAATGGAGCGTGAAAGCTCAATAATTTCATACAAGACTTTTGCAGAGGGCAGTGGTTCGCCATCTTTGTGCTGATGAAACAGTCCTTTATAAGATTCGCTTTCCGATAGCTCATCGACTGCCTGTGTCAAAATGTGGGTGAAGTTCAGTGGACTCATTAGGTCAGTTGCTCATATTTATATGGGCACAAAGGTATTAAAAAAATAATAAAATTCGCTGGGATTCAGGATAAATAATGTATTTTTGTCACATTCAAAACATGACATGAATAAGGGGAACGGATGAATCAGAGGACTACTATGAAACTATTTGTGCTATTGGGACTGTTGATGTTGCTAAGTTGCGGATACGCTGATAGACATCACAATAGCTCTTCGTGCGAACAGGTCTTGGTCGATTCTTTGGAAGTTCGTGTGCAGGATTCGCTGTTTTCCAATGTGCATTATTCCCGCTCACAACTGCTTGAGGCACTGATGCAGACGCAAGATTCCCTGGTTTATTATCGTCTGCTCGCCCTTTACGGGAAAACATTCTTTGTCTCTTCCGATTTTGATTCTATACTCTATTACAACCGCCGGGTAAAAGAATTTTCCCGCAATGCTTCCCAATCTTCTGAATCTCTCCAATCTCCACAATGGAATGATGTATTGTCCGATGTCTATAATATCGAAGGCAACGTATGGATGCAACTGAACCGCCCTGATTCTGCAATTATCGACTATAAGAAAGCCTATGGATATCGCCTGAAAGGAAAAAGATTACACCTGCTTCCGGATATTTGTATCAATATCGCTGATGCTTATCTGCATCGCAGTGACTTGGCGCACACTGCTTCGTATTACCGGCGCGCCCTGTTTCTCTGCGATTCTTTGAACTTGTCCGAACACACGAAATTTCCTGTCTACTACGGATTGGGGCAGACTTACATGGAACTGCGTGATTTCGATTTATCCAATCATTACTATGAATTGGCCGGGCAGTTCTTCGATGAAATGAGCGTGAGCGAGCAATGGACCTATCTCAACAATCGCGGCAACCATTATTATTACCGGAAAAACTATCAAGAGGCCTTGAAATATATGCGCAGAGCCAATGCACTCGTATCTTCTTATCCGCAGATGGTGTTTGAACAGAACTTTATCAAAGTAAACCTGGGAGAATTGTACTTGTTGACTGACAAACTGGACTCCGCACAGATCTGCCTGGACGAAAGTTATCGTTTCTTCTCCGATATACAGCATAACTCGGCCATTCATTACATTGAAACCCAGATGATTGAACTGGCATTGAAGAAAGGAAATATAGCCCAAGCGAAAACTATGATCGCCCGGACTGCTCCTGTGGGGCATCTTGACGCCAATATGCTGACTATACGCAATCAGTATCTGCAACATTATTTTGAGCATATCGGTGATTACCGCCGTGCCTATGAATACCTGAAACGTGATTGCCATTTGGACGATTCCATTCGGAGCGAACGGATACAGATGCGTGTTGCCGAATTGGATATGCGTTACCGGCAGGATACGATAGTACTTCGTAAGGAAATGAAGATTCAGCAGCAGGCAGCAGAGATGAGAGTGCTCAAATTGAGCGTATCTATCTGGGTACTTGTCTGCGTGTTGCTTGTGGCAGGGGTAGTGGTAGTTGTCTGGTATATGCGTAAAAAGAGGGAGTTTCTTCGCCAGCGTTTCTTCCAGCAAATCAACCGTGTCCGCATGGAGAATTTGAGAAGCCGGATTTCTCCTCATTTTACTTTTAATGTACTGGGACGTGAGATCAATCAGTTTAACGGCTCGGAAGAGGTGAAACATAATCTGATGGAACTGGTGAAATATCTCCGTCGGAGCCTCGAACTTACCGAGAAATTGAGTGTATCTTTGCAAGACGAACTGGATTTCGTGCATACATACATCGAACTGGAACGTGGGCGTGTCGGAGAAGATTTTGTCGCAACAATCACGTTGGAGGAGGGTTTAGATGCAACCCGCATCATGATTCCATCTATGATTGTGCAAATTCCGGTGGAGAATGCTATTAAACATGGACTGGCGGGAAAGGACGGAAAAAAGGAACTAATGGTATATGTTTCCCGTGAAACAAATGGGATTCGCATAATGGTTACCGACAACGGACGCGGGTATCTTCCGCAGGTAGTTTCCGCCACACGGGGTACTGGTACAGGATTGAAAGTGTTGTATCAGACCATTCAATTACTGAATACAAAGAATAAGAGTGATAAAATACGTTTTAATATAACCAACAGAAGCGATGGACAAACCGGTACGGAAGTGTCGGTATATATCCCGTTTCGTTTTTCTTATGATTTATGATGGAGACAGAAGAAAAGTATAAGGTAGTTATCGTTGACGATGAACGTACAGCGATTGATGCTTTGCGCCGAGAGTTGGAGCCCTATCGTGAATTTGAAGTAAAAGGAATCGCAGGGAATGGTGCAAAGGGTAAAAAGATGATTATGGAGTTGCATCCGGACTTATTGTTTCTTGATGTGGAACTTCCGGATACGTTGGGACTCAATCTACTAAGTGAAATCAGGGAGGATATTTTGTGGGATATGAAGGTCGTATTTTACACCTCTTATGACAAATACTTGCTTCAGGCGTTGCGTGAGTCGGCTTTCGACTTCCTGCTGAAGCCTTTTGAAGCGGAAGACCTGAAAGTAATTATAGACCGTTACCGGAAGGCTATGACCTCTACTTCGCTTCCTCTTTTGCCTTCTTTTGCTTCTTCCATTAGTGCATTGATGCCCCAGCAAGGCATGTTTATGATTAGTACAGTGACAGGCTTCAAGCTTTTGCGACTGGAAGAAATCGGCTTTTTTGAATATTTGAAAGACAAACGTCAATGGCAGGTGGTCTTGTTTAATCAAACTTGTCTGAATTTGAAGCGAAATACCAAAGCAGAAGATATTATCAGTTATTCACAAGCTTTTGTACAGATTAGCCAATCTGCTATTGTAAATGTTAATTATCTGGCAATGATTGATGGTAAATGCTGTCAACTTTATCCGCCTTTTCACGATAAGAACGATTTGATTATTTCCCGAAGTTATCTAAAAGAACTGCAAGAGCGTTTCTTTGTTTTGTAATGTAGACCTCATATTATGAAATACGCCACTTCTTCAGCAGAAGCGGCGTATCCTTTTGTTAGAATATTAGAATGAGAGAGAGTTTATGTTACATATTTGTATTATCCATCGTAACGGTCATTTCGGGTACCAGTACGTAGGCTTGTTTTTTAGCGTTCCATTTATAATAATTCGTAGTAACGGTCTTGCCTTCATAAGTATAATTGATGCGTAGGTCTTTTTCCCATGCGTCCTTGCTATTGTTCCATTTCAAGGCTTCGCTTTCAATCATACGTTTGTTGTCATCGTACTTGTAGTTGTACTTCATGTAGTTGGCAAGTGTATTTCCGTCCATTTTGTAAACGGTTTGTCCCACTGTCATACCATTCTCCTCGATTGGATTATAAATCAATTGATTATCGTAGCTACGTGCAGAAGTAGCAAGCGATACAACAAGAAGAGCTGCAGATAAAACGAACATTTTTAAAGATACTTTTGCTTTCATGGCTATTTAAGTTTTTGGGTTATACTTTCATTTGTCTACCAAATGCATTGGTTTTACGCTGCAAATCTACATATTAATTTGGTATTTATGCATTTTAGAAGATAAAAGATTGTCAAAATGTCAAGAGTGGAGGTGGGCGATAACTAGCTTTTTGCCAATATTGGTGACAAAAAAATATCCGGCAGTCAATCTGCCGGATATAGAATGAATCACTTCGTCGAAAAAGGAATCTTTTTTCTAGCTTTCTGGATACAGAGTTAAATAATGTTATTACCCATACTTGCTTCTATTTTGTAAGCGGAAGCCCCTGATAAGATGGAGTCTCCTTGTGCAATTAGTGTCTAAAAGATAGCAATTCCTTATTGAGGTGGCCTTTATTCACTTGATGGTTTAATGTGCCTCAAGCCAGTTTTTGCCCCATCCGCAATCTGCTTTCAAGGGGACGTGCATGCGGTATGCTTTCTCCATTTCTTCGATGACGATTTCTTCTACACGCTCTTTTTCATTGACAGGAACGCTGAAATTTAATTCGTCATGTACTTGCAGGATCATTTTGGCTTGTATTCCTTCGGCCTGGAACCGTTGATAGATACGTGCCATTGCTACTTTTATAATATCTGCCGCACTTCCCTGGATAGGGGCGTTGATGGCATTTCGTTCCGCATATCCGCGTACAACGGCATTCCGCGAATTGATGTCCGGTAAGAAGCGCTTCCGATGGAAGATTGTTTCCACATAGCCTTTTTCCTGGGCCACCTGAATGCTTTTATCCATATATGCTTTCACTCCCGGATAAGTTTCAAAGTAACCGTCGATTAACTCTTTGGCTTCTTTACGATCTACATTCATTCGTTCGGCAAGACCAAATACGGATATGCCATAGATGATACCGAAATTGGCAGTCTTGGCTTTACGGCGCATGTCGGAACCTACGTCTTTCAGGTCGATCTTATAAATTTTGGCAGCAGTGGCCGCATGAATATCGTGATTGCTAAGGAAAGCATCAATCATATTCTTATCCTCGCTAAGGTGTGCCATGATGCGCAATTCAATTTGCGAATAGTCGGCAGAGAAGAAGAGGCAGCCTTCATCGGGGATGAAAGCCTTGCGGATTTCTTTTCCATTCTCGTCGCGGATAGGGATATTTTGTAAGTTCGGATTGCTTGAACTAAGGCGTCCCGTAGCGGTTACAGTCTGGTTGAAAGAGGTGTGTACCCTTCCTGTGCGTGGATTGATAAGCTGGGGGAGTGCGTCGATATACGTGCCCAATAGCTTTTTCAGTCCGCGATGTTCCAAAATCTTTTCTACTACCGGATGTTTGTGCCGGAGGCTTTCGAGCACTTCTTCTGAGGTGACGTACTGGCCGGTCTTAGTCTTTTTTGCCTTCTCTACGATTTTCAGTTTGTCAAACAGTACCTCACCGACTTGCTTGGGTGAAGCGATGTTGAAAGTCTCACCGGCCAATTCGTAAATCTCTTTTTCGATTTGCTCCATCTGGGCGGTGAAATGGGCGGACGACTGCTTTAATGCTTCCGTATCCAGCAATACCCCGTTCCGTTCTATATTAACCAATACGGGAACTAGCGGCATTTCTATATCATAGAACAAACGTTCTGCGTCATTCTCTTTCAGTTCTTTCTCCAATACATTTTTCAGTTTCAGAGTTACGTCTGCATCTTCGCAGGCATACAGATATACATCTTTCGGATCGAGATCGCGCATGTTCTTCTGATTCTTCCCTTTGGGACCTATCAGTTCGTCAATGTGGATAGTCTGATAGTGCAGGTAAATTTCCGCAAGATAATCCATGCCGTGACGAAGTTCCGGTTGAAGGACATAATGAGCGATCATCGTATCGAAAAGCGGACCTTTTACTGTTGCACCATAATTTTGAAGAACAATCATGTCGTACTTGATATTTTGTCCGACTTTTAATGAACTCTCATTTTCGAAGACCGGACGGAACTCATTTACGATTTTTAACGCTTCGTCTTGGTCCGATGGTACGGGAACATAAAAAGCTTCATTTTCTGCAATTGAAAAGCTCATTCCGACTAATTCGGCATCCATTGGTTCAGTTCCGGTGGTTTCCGTATCTAACGAGAGAATTTTCGATGTAAGTAACTTTTGAATAATTTCCTGTCTTTTCTCCTCTGTATCAACGAGTTGGTAGTTATAAGTGAGCGATTCTAACGTCTCTAGGTTCGATTTTTTTGCTTCACCCGGTTCATCGGGCGTGAAATTCGCAAATAAATCGCCTTGCATTCCGCCTCCTTCTTCGGGAAAAAGTGGAAGAGGAGAGGGGGTGCTTTTCCCAGTGGCAACTTTGCTTCCGGTGGCAGAGGTTATTCCGTTTCCGGAAATATCTTTTTTGAGCACCCGGTCAATGAGTGTTCTAAATTCTAATTCCTCGAAAATGCTACGAAGTGAATTTTCGTCTGCTTCTTCGCGGACAAGAGCATCCATTTCAAGTTGGATGGGGACATCGATTTTAATGGTGGCGAGAAATTTCGAGAACGTAATCATTTCCCGGTTAGTTTCCACTTTTGTTTTCAATGCTCCTTTCAGTTGGTCGGTATGTTCCAATAGATTCTCGATGCTTCCGAATTCGGAGATTAGTTTTTGAGCAGTCTTTTCTCCTACTCCGGGACATCCGGGGATGTTATCCGAAGAGTCACCCATTAGTCCGAGCATATCGATCACCTGTGCCGGAGACTGAATGTCAAACTTGGCTTTCACTTCCTCAATGCCCATCACTTCGAAACCTCCTGTGTGTTTAGGGCGATACATAAATACTTTGTCACTTACCAGCTGCCCGTAATCTTTGTCGGGAGTCATCATATAGGTAGTGATACCCTGGCGACCGGCTTCAGTAGCGAGCGTACCTATCACATCATCGGCTTCGTAGCCTGCCACTTCCAGAATAGGGATGCGGTAGGCACGTATAATATCCTTTATAATAGGTACGGAAAGACGGATTGCTTCCGGAGTTTCTTCGCGTTGTGCTTTATATTGTTCAAAAGCCTCGTGGCGGAAGGTGGGACCTGCGGGGTCGAAGGCTACTCCTATATGAGTGGGATTCTCTTTTTTCAGTACTTCTTCGAGGGTGTTCACAAAACCCAGTATGGCTGAAGTGTTGAATCCTTTGGAATTGATTCTTGGGTTCTTAATAAAGGCGTAATACGCCCGATATATCAATGCATAAGCGTCTAAAAGAAATAATTTATTACCTGAATCCATAGATTTAATTAATTTTTCATGGTAAAAGTACAAAAAAATACGGTATTAAGCGTTTTATTATTACTTTTGTGCTCAAATTGTGTAATAAATGGACAGTATCTCACTTATCAGAACTCCGATTGAAGCGGAACTGGGCGACTTCAAAGAACTTTTTGATAGTTCTCTCTCCAGTTCAAATGCATTGCTCGATAGCGTCGTATCTCACATACGGCGGAGGAATGGTAAGATGATGCGGCCTATTCTTGTTTTACTCGTGGCACGTCTTTATGGCGCAATATGTCCTTCCACTCTTCATGCGGCTGTTTCATTGGAACTCCTTCATACGGCTAGCCTGGTACATGATGACGTCGTGGATGAAAGCTCCGAACGTCGTGGACAGCTCTCGGTAAATGCTATCTTTAATAATAAAGTAGCGGTGCTGACGGGTGACTATTTATTGGCAACCAGCCTCGTACACGCAGAATTGACAAACAGCCATCGTATTATTCAGCTGGTGTCCACTCTTGGACAGGATCTTGCTGACGGTGAGTTGCTTCAGCTCTCAAATGTAAGTAATCACAGCTTTTCCGAGGAAGTCTATTTTGATGTAATCCGCAAGAAAACTGCTGCTCTTTTTGCTGCCTGCACAAAGGCTGCCGCTTTCTCGGTAGGTGTGGGTGAGGGGGAAGCTGAACTTGCCCGTTTGCTGGGCGAATATATTGGTATCTGTTTCCAGATAAAGGATGATATTTTCGATTACTTTGATAATAAGGAGATCGGTAAACCTACGGGTAATGATATGCTTGAAGGTAAACTGACATTGCCCGCTTTGTATGTGCTGAATACGACGAAAAACGAGGAAGCGCAAGAAATTGCAATCAAAGTAAAGGAGGGCACGGCTACTCTCGGTGAAATAGCTCATTTGATTTCGTTTATTAAAGAAAACGGAGGTATTGAATATGCGGTTCAGACTATGAATGTCTATAAGCAAAAAGCCTTCAATTTATTGGCTTCTTTGCCGGATTCCGATATCTGTGCAGCTCTCCGGGCTTATCTGGATTACGTAGTAGACCGCGAAAAATAGTTATTTCCGGTATTTTGCCAGAAGTGAATAGCACAATAATAACCGGTCCCAATCTTCTATCTTTTCCGATTCCATCGCTTTTCCTAAAAGGAAACTCTTGTCTATTTCTTCCGCTGTATGAAGATCTAAAGAACATAATTTGGCGGCTTGCTCTATGTAGTCCCAGGCTTTCTCTTTGGTGATGTGACCACATGCTTGGGAGGCGCGCGCCAGGCTCACAAGCAGTCCCATATCCCATCCGATAATGCCTTTTTCCAAGTCATTTATCCATATAATAGGATCCCTTCTTTCCTCTGTATATTTCACAAATTTGTATAGATTCTTTCCTTGACGGATAAAGCGTTCCACTCCGAAAAAACGCTTTTGAATGATGTTTTCGAACTCGTTGATGTTCTCTGTAGAGAGTAAATAGGGGAGCATAATCTGGTAGGAGACTCTGTCTCCTTCGTTGATAAGGAACTGGAATAGTCCGGTGACGGACTCATTATCGGTGCAGTGAAACTCCTCTGTCAGCAGTTTGGATAGCTTTTGCGGATGGATTCCGGTCTCCATGGAGTTGAGATAGAAGCCTTGCAGTCCGGCTTCCATATAACCGATGCGTAGCCCCTTCTTTTTCTCTGCTCCGAGGATGAGGTTCAGAGGGTTGTGATTGAATCTTAAGGTTCTTGTATATGCGTCCATCCTAATACCTCCAAAGGTTCATGAAAAGCGTGAGAACTGTTGCCATGTATTTTCCTGAGGCTTCGGCAAGCCGTTATGAGTATACAAGCAACAGTCCCACGCTCCATTCGATATATAACAAAAGTATATACATGAAGGTGCGTGAGACCCGTTTGCTTATTACCATTCATAACTTTGAATTTTGCCGAATTCCAGGAATTGGTAATAAATGAAACGTTCTCTAATATAACTAATTAGCTATATTTTCATCGCTAAACCTTTTACAAAGATAAGTATTTTTCCGAATTCTTCTGTAACTATCTTTAGATTTTCTTAAATGAAAAATACCGCGTCGGTTCCCGGAGTACGGGAATCGCGCGGTAAGGCGTATTTGATTGCTAATGTAGCCTTTAGCTTAGAAGAACTTGATTTCTTCCCCTTTGATGTCAGAAAGAAGGAGGTTGGCTAAGCGGCTGGTTCCCAGGCGGAACAGTTGATTATCCAGCCATTCTTCACCCAATAGCTCTTTTACAATTGTGTAGTAAATAATCGCATCATTAACGGTATTGATGCCACCCGCCGGTTTGAATCCAATCTTGATTCCGGTCTTCTGGTAGTATTCTTTGATGGCTTCACACATCACGTAAGCGGCTTCCGGAGTAGCGGCAGGCTGTTGCTTACCGGTGGAAGTCTTGATGAAATCTGCACCCGAATACATGGATAGGATAGAGGCTTTCTTGATGTTGGAAGCACTCTTTAGTGCACCAGTTTCGAGGATTACTTTGAGGTGACGTTCCTTGCAAACTTCCTTTAATTCTTGTATTTCTTCACACATTCCTTCGTAGTCTCCGCTTAGGAATTTGCCGATGGAAATGACAATATCTATTTCATCTGCGCCTTCTGCGATTGCTAATGCTGTTTCTGCCACTTTTACTTCAATAAATGTCTGTGAAGAGGGGAAACCTCCTGATACACAGGCTATATTGACTCCGTCTACTTCCAGCGTATTCTTAACGATGGCTGCAAAATTGGGGTATACACAGATTGCTGCAACATTTTTCAGATCAGGATATTCGTCGTCAAACTGATTGACTTTTTCGGTAAAGTGCATCACACTTTTGTCACTGTCTGTACTATTCAAAGTAGTCAGATCAATACAGTTGAACAGGAACTTCTTAACATCTTCCGTGTTGTTTTCCGGCACTTTTTTCTCAATCAATTCAGCTACGCGAGCTTGAATATCTGCATCGCTCAGATTGGTATTATACTTTGCCAATGCGGCATTGTACTTGTTGGGCTGTGAGTTATTCTCTTCCATGATCTTTCAGTTTTGGGTTGTTGATATGTCTTTTATTATCTCGTTTCGTTTTCTTTTCCATACTTTTCCGGAAAGCAGTGGTTATGTCTACACCTGTCTGGTTGGCAATGCAGAGAAGCACCCATAAAACGTCTGCTATCTCTTCATCTATATTATCTTTCTCTCCCTCTTTAAAGGATTGATCTCCATATTTGCGGGCCATGACACGCGCCAGTTCTCCTACCTCTTCCGTCAGAACTGCCATATTGGTCAACTCGCTGAAGTAGCGGACACCGTATGTTTTCACCCATTGGTCCACTTGTTTCTGTGCTTCTTCCAGAGTCATAATTGTTGATGGTTAGTTATTATTCTTTGTTTTTTGTATCCATGCATATAGTAACGGGGCCGTCGTTTAAAAGTTCAACTTTCATGTCCGCTCCAAAGATGCCTGTACCTATTTCTTTTCCCAATGCACCGCTTAAATCTTTGCAGAATTGTTCGTAGAGTGGGATAGAGACATCTGGCTTGGCAGCTTTGATATAGGAGGGGCGATTTCCCTTCTTGGTAGAAGCGTGTAACGTGAACTGGCTGATAACCAGAATCTCACCTCCATCTTCTAAAATAGATTTGTTCATTACACCATTCTCATCATCGAAGATACGTAGATTTACAATCTTCTTGCAGAGCCAGTCGATATCTTCCTGCCCGTCTGCTTCTTCAATACCGACTAATATCAGCATCCCTTTCCCAATGGACGACTTACGGTGTCCTTCAATGGCTACTGACGCATGGCTTACCCGTTGTATGACTATTCTCATTGTTATTTATTCTATTTCATGATTAGGAAAGGCAAATTTACAAAATTCAGAAGAGAAAACGGTGTGTTGGTGGGAAAATATTATAAGGCTTTGCCGAAAGCGTTAATGATTTATTATTGGGGCACGGATTACACGGATAACACGGTTTTTTAGTAATTCAACCGTGAAATCCGTGTAATCCGTGCCTAAAAGTGATAGAAAGATAACAGGTCTACTCCCCAACTTCTTATTAATTTTCTGATGATTCATCGCTCAATCCCGCTTTTACAGTCTTGGCTTTCGCTTCTCCGATCACAGCGGAAATCTCCTCAAAAGAGGCTTCTTTTATCCGCTTTACGCTTTTAAATTCTTTCAGAAGCGCTGTTTTTGTCTTTTCTCCAATCCCTTTGATATTGTCTAATGCCGATGCTACCTGCCGTTTGCTGCGTTTATCACGATGGAAACTAATGGCAAAGCGGTGCACCTCATCCTGGATCTGTGTCAGCAAACGGAATAACGGGCTTTGCTGTTTGATACCGATAGTCTGCGGAGGAAATCCAAAAAGCAGTTCCGATGTGCGATGGCGATTGTCCTTTGCCAGTCCGGCAATCGGGATTGTTAAGTTCAGCTCATCTTCAATCACCTCTCTAACGACCTCCATTTGGCCTTTTCCACCATCGGTGATAATCAGGTCGGGCAGAGGGGTGTTTTCTTCAATAGCGCGCTGATAACGTCTTCTGACGACCTCTTTCATGGATGCATAGTCGTCAGGTCCTACAACCGTCTTTATATTGTATTTCCGATAATCCTTCTTTGAGGGTTTGGCCTTTTTAAAGACAACGCAAGCGGCCACGGCATCAGAACCCTGTATGTTTGAGTTGTCAAAGCATTCAATTTGCAAAGGCGGTCTGTCCAGATGCAGCTCTTGTTGTATCTCTTTCATTAATCGCATACTTCTTTGTTCCGGATTCAGCTTTTCCGCCTGTTTTAGACGGTCGGCCTTGTATTGCTTCACGTTTAGAATCGAAAGATCCAGCAATTTCTTCTTATCTCCCCGCTGTGGAACGGTAAATACGATGTTGTTTAGCTCCAAATCCAGTTCAAAAGGCACTATAATCTCTCTGGATTGACTCTTATAGCGTTCCCGCATTTCGATAATACCCAGTGTCAAAAGCTCCTCTTTTGATTCATTCAGCTTCTTTTTATATTCGAATGTAAACGCCTGGTTAATGGCACCATTTGTAATATGCAGATAGTTGATGAAAGCGGAATTGGACTCGTCCTCTTCAATAGAAAATACATCTATGTTGTGCAATACAGCACTTACTACCTCCGATTTGGAACGGTAATTTTCTATCAGAAGATATTTCTCTTTCACCTTCTGTGCTTCTTCAAACTTCATCTCACCAGCTAATGTCTGCATCCTTTCCAGTAGCATACGGCTGATTTCTTGTGTGTTTCCTTTCAGGATTTCTTTGATTTCATCAATGTTTTTGAGATAATCCTCCTGTGATTGTAGTCCGATGCATGGTCCTGCACAGTTCTTTATATGATATTCCAGACATACGTTGAACTTTCCTGCCCGTATATTCTCCGGAGTTAGGTTTAAACTGCAGGTTCGCAAAGGATATAAATGCTTTATCAGATCCAGTACCGCATACATGGATGGTATGTGACTATATGGTCCATAATACGAAGAACCGTTCCTGATAATTTTCCTTGTTCTGAAAACTCTGGGAAAATACTCGTTTTGTACGCAAATAGAAGGGTATGTCTTGTCGTCCTTTAATAGAACGTTATAGCGCGGCTTATATTTCTTTATCAGATTATTCTCCAGCAATAACGCATCTTCTTCCGTGTTGACTACAATATAGCGAATATCGGCGATTTTGCTAACCAGCACTCGTGTCTTTCCCGGTTCATGCTCTTTGCTGAAGTAGGAGTAGACTCTTTTCTTTAGATTTTTAGCCTTTCCAACGTATATAATTGTACCCTCCGTGTTCAGGTATTGGTAAATACCCGGCTTCTCGGGAAGGTTGGCTACAATCCCTTTCAAATATTCATTGGCTCTGCTTTCTGGTTTTGTATTCATAATCATTAGGGATGGACTGCTAAAATAAAAAGGGGGCTGTTCTGAAGCTAAGCTTCACTATCTTATTGCTGTTTAGGCACGGATTATGCGGATTTTGCAGAAAAATAAAAACCGTGAAGTCCGCGTAATCCGTGCCTAAAAAATAAACCATTGGAGCTGTTAATACATTTTCTGCAAATAGATGCAACTCCTTTATAAAGTCAATACGGATTCTACTTCTACATCATCTCCGAATACCGATTTTCCATTCAGCTCTTTCAGTTCGATGATGAAGTTTACATACACCTTTTTAGGCTTTAATCTTTTCACCAATTCGCAAGCCGCTTTCATGGTGCCTCCTGTTGCCAGCAAATCATCATGGAGTAGAACTACGTCATTCTCGTCCAGTGCATCTTTGTGAATTTGCACCGTGTCTTTGCCATACTCCTTATCGTAGCTTTCTTCAATCGTTTCTGCCGGGAGTTTGCCCGGCTTGCGGATTGGAATAAAACCGGCGTTCAGACGGGTTGCCAGAATCGGTCCCATAATAAAGCCTCTTGATTCTATACCTACCACTTTGGTGATTCCTTTGTCCTTATACATATCGAACATGATATTGGATAATTCCTGCAAGCACCATGGATCTTTGAATAGAGTGGTGACGTCGTAGAACAAGATTCCGGGAATCGGAAAATCGGGTACTTCCCGAATGCTTTTGATTAGTGTTTCTTTGCTCATAATCATTGAATTATATCGTTTCTTTAAATGCTTTGTTTCACGTGAAACGTTGCCGCTTATCGTCCCGAAAGTACCAACAGCACGTTGATGTCGCTAGGAGAGACACCCGGGATTCTGCTCGCTTGCGCGATTGTTTCCGGATCTATCTTTACCAGCTTTTGCCGAGCTTCGGTGGAAAGGGACTGAATGGTAGAATAGTCAAATTTTCCTTTAATCTTAATACTCTCCAATCGTGCTAGTTTTTCAGCAATCATTCTCTCTCTATCAATATATCCTTGATACTTGATTAGGATTTCTGCAGCTTCAAGAATCTCTTCTTTCCGGTCCTGATCCGAACTCGTCGCTTTTTCCAGTTCGCGTTGAAACGCCGGAACATATTCTGCTATATTTTCTATTGTCACTTGCGGGCGGTTCAGAATCTCTATCAACTTACAACCTTGGCGTAGGGGAGTTGTCCCTATCTTTTCGAGAGCATCGTTGATTAGTGCCGGTTTCATCGAATAGTTGCGCGCGAAAGAAATGATTCGTTCCACAGCTTCTTTCTTGCTTCTTACTAACTGATATCGATCTTCTTTTGCCAGCCCAAGCTTAAATGCTTTCTCTGTTAAGCGCATATCGGCATCATCCATGCGAAGCAGAATGCGGTATTCCGCACGCGAGGTAAACATACGGTAAGGTTCATCCACACCTTTGGTAACCAAATCGTCGATTAATACGCCAATATATGCTTCATCACGAGCCAAAGTAAATGCTTCTCCGCCGTGGCAGTTGATGTGTGCATTGATACCGGCTATCAATCCTTGTCCTCCTGCTTCCTCGTATCCGGTGGTTCCGTTTACTTGTCCGGCAAAGAACAAGTTTTTGATAATCTTCGATTCCAACGTATGTTTTAATTGAGTCGGATCGAAATAGTCATATTCGATAGCGTATCCCGGGCGGTAGATAACCAGATCTTTGAAAGCCGGGATTTGTTTTAATGCTGCAATTTGTATTTCCATCGGAAGCGAAGAAGAGAATCCGTTAAGATATAACTCTTGTGTCGTTTCTCCTTCCGGTTCGAGAAATAACTGGTGCTGATCTTTATCCGGGAAAGTGACAATCTTGGTTTCGATGCTCGGACAATAGCGTGGCCCGATACTTTGAATCTGTCCGTTGAACAGGGGAGAATCCGGCAAACCTTCACGCAGAATCCGGTGTACTTCTTCATTGGTGTAGCATGTCCAGCATTGAAGTTGTTTTAAGTGGTGCGTGCTAGTATTCATGAATGAGAACTTGTGGAAGTCCGATTCACCGTCTTGTGTTTCCATCTGGTCAAAATGAACGCTTCGCGCGTCGATTCGTACCGGAGTACCGGTTTTCATCCTTCCGTAAGAGATGCCGTGACGGGCGATGGATTCGGTCAGCTGATAAGAAGCCGGCTCGGCCATTCTTCCTCCCGGCAATTTATGACGTCCTACATGCATCAGTCCGTTGAGGAAAGTTCCTGCGGTGAGCACAATGCATTTTGCTTTGAAGGTGACGCCCCATGCGGTGACCAATCCGGTGACCTCACCGTTTTCAACGAGCAGTTCACATACGGTATCTTGCCAGATATGAAGGTTGGGTGTATTTTCCAGTTTCTCCCGCCAGGACCAAATGAACTTAGCCCGGTCGCATTGGGCGCGGGGACTCCACATGGCTGGACCTTTCGAGCGGTTTAGAATTCGGAATTGAATGGCAGTCTCATCTGTCACTAATCCCATCTGTCCACCCAGTGCATCTATTTCACGTACAATTTGTCCTTTGGCGATTCCTCCTACAGCCGGATTGCAACTCATCTGTCCAATCTTGTTCATGTCCATAGTGATGAGACAAGTTTTGGAACCTAAATTAGCAGCAGCTGCCGCTGCTTCACAACCAGCATGTCCGGCACCAATTACAATTACGTCGTACTTAAAATCCATTCCTATCTTATTTATTATCAAACGCTGCAAAGTTACAGAAAAGTTGCGAGACTTGTATCTTCAAGCTGTTTTTGCTTCTGAAAATCCGGGGAGGAATCCGGTTTAATTGAAAAAATCGCCGTAATTTTGAGTTAGGAATATGCAGATTGTTCGAGATTTGGCTATTCTTCGAGTTTTGTAATCGTGCGTTTTTGTGGAAAATAGTGATATTATGCTCTTTTATGTCTTGTTTTATTGTCTTTTTGTTAGTTGCTTGTTTGCTCAATAATGGATCAAACTAGAAAGCAAAATGGAGAATTTGTTCAAAATAGAGGCTATCGTCAGAATAAATGTGAGGTTTACACTCAAAATTTGCTTCATGTCTTGACATAAGTCAAAAAAACAAGCCCAAATGTATTTTTTAGTATCATGGACTTTGTTGTTTTCGCAAACAGCTATACCTTTGCAGTGTAGTTGTGAAACTACTTATATTTTTAGGTATTAGAAAAAAGGTTATAATTAAAAGGTATTAGTTTATAAAATTAAGGTATTAGATTTTAAGATTAGTTTTTAGGAAAAGGATTGTTTTGATTAGGTATTAGGAAAAAGACGTTTTTAGGTAACGAGTAAATGAAAGATGAAGAAAAGAAGAATCCCATTTATGGGGATTCTTTAAAGGTGGAGCGGAATGATTCGCTCTTTTTTGTGCCCTTTGTTCATTCTCTTCACATTGAGATAAGTCTCAATTTATCAGTCTTTTTACGTGATTCGTTGAGTGAAAATACCTCTTTCACATCCTTCACAGTCACTACCGTGAAGGATGTGCCGCATCTCTGGATACGCCATAATAACCGGGAGCAGGCACATACATCGGCTGATTGCGCAAACCGATATTCACTAGCTTCCCTTCTCCACGCAAACGTACCAAATGCGTTTTAGCCGTAGTACGTGCCAAACCACACACTTCCTGAAAATCACGGCGGGTCATCATCTGATGTTCGGCAAAATATTCTTTCAACAGCATATCAATCTTCACCTCTGACACCTTTTCCGAATGGCGAACATACTTGGACTGACTGGCACAAACACCCACAAAATGTCCTTTCAGATTACTATCAGGGCGAAATCGGACAGTTTTGAAAGCCACCTTATTAGTCTTATGCGGAGTGCTACGAGTCACTTTCCCCGTAGCCTCCAAAGTGGAATAAAAATAACCGATCCCCTCGATATGTACTTCTTTTCCCTCACGCAACGACTCACCAAGAATCTTCGATAAGTTATCAAGCACATTCTTTACGTCGCCCACAGTCAACGAACTGTAGTCATGAATCTTGTAACAAAGAGTATCCGTATCCACCTTTCCATTCATAAAGATACGCGGATGCAACGCCGCTTCTTCTTCCGAAGAAGCATTAGGATTTTCATACCAATCAAACACAATAGCCATTACTTCTTATCAATTTAAATGTGTAACTTCATCATAGGACAACTTTAATCGGCTATTCGGACGACTGGAATCGGCTGTTCAGTCAACTATTGTCAGCCAACCGGACAACTCCAGTCGGCTTTCCCTAAACAAGCACTAAAGATACGACAAAGTAACGACATATCAGTACAAGAAAGCTTGTTTTTCATTTCAGAAGAAAATAAACATTTTCTTAGTTAAATACTTGCAAACCCCATATTTCATGTTATACCTTAGCAGCATCAACCGGTCGAAAAAACAACATTTATTCATTTAAAAAGAAGAAAAATATGAAGACATTAGAATATAACTCGAAACGTTTGGCAAAAAGAATACGAGTATTGATGAAAGAGTCGTCAAACGTCATCGTTTCACCGAATACGTCAAAGAACGTGCCGAAAATGCAAGAAGTACATAAACACCCCGTCCTTCTGACGCAACAAGTGATTGACTTTTTGATAGAGCAATATGACTTCCGCTACAACCTGCTTACCGAAGAAACCGAATTCCGGCCATCAGGACAACGAGACATTCCTTTCTGCCGTATAGACAAGCGAGAACTAAATACTTTCTGCCTGGAAGCACACAAAGAAGGTATCAACTGCTGGGACAAGGATCTTCAAAGATATATCTACTCTACCCAAGTGGAAAGCTACCACCCCTTCCGACTTTATATGAACGAACTACCGACCTGGGACGGAACGGATCGGTTGAAGCCCTTAGCGAAGCGAGTATCCGACATTCCTATATGGATAAAAAGCTTTCACACTTGGATGCTCGGGCTTGCCGCCCAATGGCTGGGAGTAAATCAAACACAAGCGAACAGCGTAGCCCCGATACTTATCAGTGAAGAACAGGGACGCCACAAGTCCACTTTCTGCCGTATGCTAATGCCGCCACAACTAGCCCGTTATTATTCGGATAATCTGAAACTAACCGCACAAGGCAATCCCGAACGTCTCCTTGCCGAGATGGGATTACTAAACATGGACGAATTTGACAAATTCGGAGCACAAAAGATGCCATTACTGAAAAATCTGATGCAAATGTCCAGCCTCAACATCTGCAAAGCCTATCAGAAAAATTTTCGGTCGCTCCCCCGCATCGCTTCATTCATCGGAACCAGCAACCGGACTGACCTACTCCGCGATCCAACAGGCAGCCGTAGATTCATCTGCATTGAAGCGGAACATGATATAGACTGTACCGGAATTGAACATTCACAAATCTATGCCCAACTGAAAGAGGAATTGCTTGCAGGTGCCCGCCACTGGTTCAGCAAAGAGGAAGAACACGCCTTGCAACGTCATAACAGCGCATATTATCATGTCAACCCAATAGAAGACATTGTGTGCAACACATACGCGCCTGCCATGTTGGATGAACCGGATTGTCTGTCACTCTCTGCTGCTATCATTCATCAAGAATTGAAAAAGAGGTTTCCGGCTGTACTTCGTAATTGTACTCCTATCCAATTGGCGCAGATTCTGACTGTAACGGGTATCAGTCGACAGCATACGAGACTAGGCAATGTGTATTTGGTGAAGAAAGTGAAGGGCTGTGAAGAGTGAGAATGATACCACTTGTTCACATAAGATGTCTGTGAATAAGATGGTTACGCCTCTGTGACGACTGTGAATGACAGCATATATCATTGCAATCAGAAAGTAGTAAACAACCAAGCCCCGAACATATTTTGATTGGTAATGATTTTATTTGAAATAATGTTATTGCTAATCGAAGTATTTCTTATTTTTATATTCCTCTTTAAAGCTTGCGCCTTTTGTGTCTTGTTGCATTTTATTTTTATTTTGTAAGTCAGCAAGGTCTGCGTTTCTGAAAAAAAACAATATATTTGCATTCATAAATATCGCAAAAGTAAGTAGTTACGGTGATTTTTATAAATTTTGTTCTCTTTTTTCGCAGGAAAAGTGACAGTATGAACGATAAAATTGACATCATAGTAGCGGGAGTAAACCGGAAGGATGAAAAGATATGGGGCGATTTCTACGATCGTTTTTATGCTGCTTTATGTGTTTATGTTTCCAAGATATTGCCAGTCCCCGATGCGGTGGAAGATTTGGTACAGGAAGTTTTTATTTCTGTATGGGAGGGGAAGCGTACCTTTTCTGATATTAAAGAGCTTACCAATTATCTTTATCGTGCCTGCTATAATAATACCTTATTATATATACGTAATAATCAAATTCATGATACTATTTTAAGTTCTTTGGCGGAAGAAGAAAGTATGGTGGACGAAGATACGATTTATGCACTGACAGTAAAAGAAGAAATTATCCGGCAACTCTATTGCTATATCGAAGAACTGCCTGCCGAACAACGTCGGATTATTTTAATGAGAATTGAGGGACATACATGGGAAGAGATAGCGGAACGTCTGGAGATAAGTATCAATACTGTCAAAACCCAAAAGACTCGCAGCTATAAATTCCTCCGTGAAAGGTTGGGGGATTCCATTCATTCCATAATTCTTTTTTTATTTTTCTAAAAATAAAAAAAACATTCTGATACTTCTTTGTCTTTTTATTGATTGATTAAGATTTGTTCTATTTGTTAAAATCAAATCTTTTTCTTCTATATAATGACATTATGATATATTTCTACCTCTAAATTCTGATTCATTATTCTTTTATCTCAAAAAAAAGTCATCTTTTTGTCACCCATTTTTATGAGTTGTGTATATCTATAATAAAGATGAATTAAACAATTGTTTAATTAAAAAAACGCAATAAGATGAAGAAGTTCGAAAATGTATATCAAGACGCTGCTTTAATAAGAAAGGTTCTTTGGGGGGAGGCTGATGAAGTGGAACAAAAAGATCTTGAGAAACGGTTGGTAGAATGTCCAGACTTACGAAATGTATACGAGCAATTACAGAGCGGGGAGACTTTGAAAGTTGCCTTTGGAGAATATCAAAAATATTCGTCAAAGAAAGCTTATCAGTCTTTTCTTCAGAGTATCGGGCAGATGGAATCGAAAGGAC
Source organism: Bacteroides sp. M10 (assembly GCF_014334015.1). GTDB lineage: Bacteria > Bacteroidota > Bacteroidia > Bacteroidales > Bacteroidaceae > Bacteroides > Bacteroides intestinigallinarum. Next base: position 1,622,847 of record NZ_CP060488.1, read on the forward strand.
GGAAGAGTCGTTTTCGTCGGGTTGGGTGGTACGCTGCTGCGGCTGTCGTTACTTTAGCCGTTGCTCTTTCTTTCTATATGTCATCGGAAAAAGAAGGGAAAACTTTGATTCAGCCGGGAACGCAGCAGGCACAATTGACTTTGTCCGATGGCAGCGTGATTGATGTGCATAGAAAAGAAGTAAGCGTAGTAGTAGATGGCGTTCAAGTAAAATATAAGAAAGGAGTGCTGTCTTATCAGCCTACCGTCACGACACAACATGAGGAGAAAAACATTGAAGAACAACCTGGCAAATCAAATGAACTGGTAATACCGCGTGGAGGTGAAAATACTGTAATCCTTGCAGATGGAACGACAGTACATTTGAATGCCGGTTCCAAATTGACCTATCCGGTACGTTTTGCCGGTAAACGTCGAATTGTGCGTTTGGAGGGTGAAGCTTATTTTGATGTAGCAAGAGATGAGAATCATCCATTTGTGGTACAAACTCATCTCGGGGAAATAACTGTACTTGGTACTGAATTCAACGTGAATGCTTATGCCGATACCCCTGTTTGTTATACAACCCTAGTACATGGAAAAGTGAAATTCTCTACATTAAATGCGGAAACGGTTACTCTCTCACCGGGTGAACAAGCTGTTGTATTTGCCAATAGTTCAACGAAACGCAAGGTGGATTTGGAAGAATATGTTGGTTGGGTAGATGGTATGTACATCTTTAATGACCGTCCCTTGGGCGATATAATGAAGACATTCGAACGCTGGTACGACATACAGGTTTATTACGAAACCCCTAACCTGCGCGACATTACCTATAGTGGCAACTTGAAACGCTACGGAACAATAAATTCATTCCTGGATGCACTGGAACTGACAGGAGACCTTACTTATAAAATCAGTGGCAGGAATATATTGATATATGATAAAGTGGAAGAATAGGAATGGAAAAGATAGAATATTAGAATAGTTAGAATATTAGGTACACAAAAGTTTAATTATTAATTTATGAGAGAAAAACGATGGCTGCTATGTTTTCTAGTGGCAATGTGCTGTACGTTTAGTGCATGGGCATTACCGTCACAAGACAAGACGGTGACTTTGAAACTGCACAATGTCTCTATAGAGACTGTCTTGGATGCAGTGAAGAAACAGACAGGTGTGAATATGTTATATAATTCACAAATGTTCAAGGGTGTTCCTTCGGTATCACTTGATGTGAAGAACGAGAGATGGGATACAACTCTTAAATTGGTGTTGAATCCTCAAGGGTTTGACTATGTGATGAAAGACGGTATTGTTGTCATTCGAAAACAAAAGCGTGAAAACCGTGTCCGTGGTATGGTGACAGATTCACATGGAGAACCGATTCCCGGAGCCAGTATTATTGTTAAAGGTACTCGTACAGGTACTTCTACCAATATTGAAGGTGAATTCACTTTGGACGTAAAAAGTGATAAAGTGGCATTGGAGGTTTCTTTTATAGGTATGAAAAAGCAAACTGTCCAAGTAGATGCTACCCGCCGGAAAACGGTTGAAATTACATTGGTGGACGATGTCAAAACATTGGATGATGTGGTTGTGACCGGATATAGCAATGTACGTAAATCCAGTTTCACGGGTAGTTCGACTCAGATTTCGGGTGATGATTTGCGTAAGGTGTCACAGACAAATATAATTGGGGCGATCCAGTCATTCGATCCCTCTTTCCGTTTAGTAGATAACGTACAATTTGGTTCTGACCCGAATGCTTTACCAGAAATGTATATTCGTGGACGTTCCGGTTTTGGCGTTAAAGAACTGGATAAAGATCAGCTTTCAAAATCAAATTTGGAGAATAATCCTAACTTACCAACCTTTATCATGGATGGTTTTGAAGTAAGTATTGAGAAGGTATATGACTTAGACCCTACCCGTATTGAGAGTCTGACGGTTTTGAAAGATGCTGCTGCTACTGCTATGTATGGTTCACGTGCTGCTAATGGAGTGGTGGTAATTACTACTGTTGCTCCGAAAGCAGGAGAGGTTCGTGTTTCTTATAACTTTACAGGAACGTTAGAAATGCCTGATTTGCGGGATTATAATTTGGCAAATGCATCGGAGAAGCTGGAGATAGAGCGACTCGCAGGATTATTTGATAAAGGACAAAGTAACATTCCATCAACTGCGGTAGGAATGAACAACTATTATAAGAAATACGCTTTAATTCAAAAAGGAGTAGATACAGATTGGATGTCTATTCCACTTCAGAACTCTTTCAATCATAAGCATAGTGTTTACTTAGAGGGAGGAACTCCTAATCTGCGCTATGGTGTAGACGGTTCATTTAATATAGCAGATGGTGTGATGAAGGGTACAGAACGTAATCGCTATAGTGCAGGCTTCTCATTGGATTATCGCATCAAGAATTTGCAAGTAAGAAACTATGTATCTTTCGGACATACGAAATCGAAAGAATCTCCATATGGTTCGTTTAGTGATTTTAGCGGACTGCAGCCTTATGATTCTCCTTATAAAGATGATGGAACACTCCGGGAGAAACTTACATATTCGAAAATTAGCGGACGTGACAATAATAATCCGCTGTATGAAGCAACTTTGGGTAATTATAATTGGAATTCTTATGATGAGGTTATTGATAACTTGAGCTTTAACTGGTATCTGAATGATTATTGGACGGTTAAAGGGCAGTTTAGTGTAACGAAGAAATATTCCAAATCAGAGAAGTTTATTGATCCGCTTTCAAGTAAGACTAGTGTTACAGGTTCACAAGATAATAATCTTGCTGGTGATTTGTATACAACGAATGGAGAAAGTTTGGATTGGAATTCCAATGCTTTTTTATACTATACACGTAGCTTTAACAAGCAACATAATTTGAATATTTCAGCAGGTTGGGAAGCAGCTTCAGGTACCACTGAGAGTACTAATGCTCATTATCGTGGATTTCCGTCGGGTGAGTTTCACTCTCTGAATTATGCGGCGGAAGTATATAAGAAACCTACTCGTACTGAGAATACCACACGAAGGGTCAGCGTATTAGCTTCTGCCAATTATACCTGGAATGATATTTATCTGGTAGACGCTTCTGTGCGTTTCGACGGTTCGTCTGAGTTCGGGGCGAATCAGAAATGGGCTCCTTTCTTCTCTGGAGGTTTGGGTGTTAATATTCATAATTATGATTTTTTCAAAAGTAACGAATATATCAATAAGTTAAAATTACGTGCTTCTTATGGGCGTACCGGTAAAGTTAATTTCCCGGCTTATGCTGCAACGACGATGTATGAAACTTTATTTGATGAATGGTATATAACAGGTTATGGAGCTGTGCTGAAAGCTTTAGGTAATAAAGACCTGACTTGGGAAAAGACGGATAAGCTGAGTGTCGGTTTTGAAACAAAAACGTTCCACGACCGCTTGACTATTGATTTCGAGTATTACTATAATAAGACAATCGACTTGGTGAATGATGTCACTCTTTCCCAAACTTCCGGTTTTTCTACTTACAAGGATAATATGGGACAAGTTGCCAACAAAGGTGTTGAATTGAAAGTTCGTGCGGATATCTATCGTGACAGGAACTGGAATGTGGCATTATGGGGAAATATGGCACACAATAAGAATGAGATTCTGAAAATTTCCGATTCTCAGAAGGCATATAATGAGAGAGTGGCCGCTTATTATAAAAATGAAGCGCTTTATCAGGAAACATTAGGGATGTCTCATGGTGCGGAATATGCGGTACCACTGCCACAGTATGCAGAAGGAGCTTCTCTGACTTCAATTTGGGCTGTACGTTCATTGGGCATTGATCCTACTACAGGTAAAGAGATTTTTTTGAACCGTGATGGCTCTATAGCTGATAAGTGGAATGCTGCACAGGAGGTTGTAGTTGGAAATACAGAACCTAAATGCAGTGGTGCTTTCGGGTTGAACCTGTCGTATAAGAATTGGACTCTGTTTGCTTCATTCCTTTATGAGTGGGGCGGACAGGAATACAATCAAACATTGGTCAACAATGTGGAGAATGCAGACTTAGTGAATAAGAATGTCGATTTACGTGTATTGACGGACAGATGGAAAAAACCGGGTGACATAGCTCAGTTTAAAGATATCAAAGACCGGGGGATGACTACTTTGCCAACATCACGTTTCGTGCAGGATAAGGCATTGGTTCGATTGAATTCATTGAATATTAGTTATGACTTTAATCGTGACTGGATAAAAAAACATCTCCGCATGAATCTGCTTCGTTTGGAAGCCTCTACGAGCGATTTGATAAACTGGTCCTCTATTAAACAGGAACGCGGATTAAGTTATCCGAGATCTTGGAAAGTGGAATTCTCATTAAAAGCACAGTTCTAAAAAAGAAGAAAAAATGAAAAAGATATATACTATAATATTTGCGTCATGTCTAGCAGCTATCTCGCTCAGCTCTTGTAGTGACTGGCTGGATGTGAGACCCGCGGATGAGATAAAGGAAGAATATTTGTTTGAGACAGGAAACGGCTACCGTACAGCTCTGAACGGTATATACCGAAAGTTGGCGACTTTCGATTTATATGGTAGTAATCTGAGTTGGGGGCTGATAGATAGCTGGGGACAGGTATACGACTTGGACAAAGCTCCCGACAGAGGTGGTGGTAAAGCTATGAAGAAATTATCTCAGTTCTTGTATAAGAACTCTGAACTGACTCCTACAACAGATGCTATGTGGAGCGCAGCGTGGAATATTATAGCCAATTGTAATAATCTTGCACAGCAGGTGGCAGAGGAAGATACAATGCTGTTCTACAAACGTACGCAGGAGAAAAATATGATTTTAGGAGAGGCTATTGCCTTACGGGCATATATGCATTTTGATTTGTTACGTATATATGCGCCGTCTTTGGCAATGAATCCGGGAGACAGACTTTTTATTCCTTATGTGGACAAATATCCATCTTATCTGGCCGACCGACAAACAGTCAGTTACTGTTTGGAACGCATCATCGCTGATTTGGTAGAAGCACAAAAGATTTTGAAGGATGTGGATAAGTCATCCGAGTTTACTTCAGCTAACCGTTTTACTAAGTCACCTTCCGGCGAGGAGCGTTTTGTTTGGTACAGAGGATTCCATCTTAATTATCATGCTGTAACTGCGGAGCTGGCTCGTGTTTACTTGTATGCAGGACAACCGGAAAAGGCATATGAAGCTGCGAAATTACTAATAGATATTAATGCTGATAAGGGTTACTACAGGGCAGTAACAAGTAGTTATAGTGGACCTCTGAATATAGAGAATGGGAATATAAAGATGTATGAAGACATTATATTTGCATTATACTCTACAGATCAGACTGATTGGGATTTGGAGATTAATCATGCAAGTGATAATACTACTAAACCGGATGATGAAAAGTACCTGGCTTTGAGTGATGCCATGGTAACGAAGTTTTTTGAAAACGAGAGTGGCAAAGATTGGCGTCTTAAGTATCAGTTAGGGCCGAATACTTCTTCTTATTATCGTTCATTAAAATACAAAAAACAAGATGAAGGTTCTGGTTTTGGTAAAGTGAATAGTACAATGGTTCCTATGATTCGTATGTCTGAAGTATATTATATAGCTGCAGAGGCTATTTATGATACGGATAAGGAATTGGCCAAGACATATCTTAAAATTGTGAAGCAAGGAAGAGGTATTAGCTCTCCTGACCTTAGCAAATCGGGTACGAAGCAAGACTTTATTAATTTGATTGTTAATGACGCTCGTCGCGAGTTTATTGGCGAAGGACAGACTTTCTTTTTATACAAGCGCCTGAAACGGAATTTGGAAGGATCGGATAAAAAGCAATCCGTTGAATATCCGGCGATTGAAGAATATTTGGTGATGCCATTGCCTGATTCGGAAAGCAATATTTAAATTTTGAAAGATAGAAAATATATGAAAAGAATAAGTTTTTATATAGTCATTATATTGTTAGGAGTCTCCTTCTTTACTTCTTGTGAGGAGCAGGGATTACTGACCCATACAAATGATGTGTCATATATTGCATTTGAGAAAAATATGACAACAGATACAACTGGTGTATCTTTTAAGTTTTATAATGAAGGTGAAAATGCAAATATATTATTAGGAGTTACCATTTCTGGAAAAGTACAGGATAAGGATTTGGAGTTTACGGTCAGTGTAGATCCGGAACGAACAACTTTGCCTGCTGCCCAATATGAATTGCCAGAGAAATGCGTGATTAAAGCAGGAGAACTAACCGGAGAAATATTGGTGGTTTTGAAGTATTACGAGAAATTGGATACAAAAGCTGAACTGCTGACGTTGCAAGTGAATGACGGTGGTGAGGTTCGTCAAGGTCCGAGTGTTTATTCACGTGCCATTATTTCTGTATCTAATTTATTGTTTGCACCTGAGTGGTGGACTAGAAATGACGGTGATGTAAATAATCCCTACAACATTGTTGAAGAATGGTATTTGGGGAGGTATTCGGAGAAGAAATATTTAATGTTTTTGGAAGAATTGAAAAAAGACGCGATGGTATTTGACGGGAAAGACATGTTTGTACTGCGTAAATATGCACTGCGTTTGAAAAATAGAATTAAAGATTATAATACTCAACATCCGGATGAACCGATGAGTGATGAGTATGGTAAAATGGAGATTCCTGTTGCCGGATAATTAAAAAACGGAAGAAGTATGAAAAAGATAACAGTTTATATTTTATCGCTACTTTTATTGAGTAGTATTTGCAGTTGCCTGGATGATAAAAACAATTATGATTATACACCGATTAATGAATTGAAAGGCACTATTAGTAATATTGAGAAAAACTATAGTGTTGGGATAGATGAAGACTTGGTTATAACACCTACGTTTGAGTTTACAATTGATAAAACAGACCCGGATGTGAACTACGAATGGAGACTGGACGGAGAATTGTTGAATGTAAAAGCGCCTTCGTATACTTTCAATTCTCATAAGATAGGATTGTTTGAACTCACATTTTCTGTCATCGACAATAAAACAGGTGTTAAGTACTCTGCTTCAACTGACATTTTGGTTCGTTCTCCTTATCAGAGAGGATGGGTGGTTTTGTCTGATGTAGATGGAAAGTCAACACTTTCATTTATCAAGATTAAGACCCTGTATGGTGTGTCAGAAACTGTGAATATCTGGGGTGAGAAGGTGGTACGTGATTCTATCGCATATCATTCTGTTGAAAAGTATTTAGTCAAAGATTTGGGAACTAATCCTAAAGGTATCTTTGAGCATTTAGGTTATCCCAGTACTTTCGGGCAGGTAGAGACTGTATATGATGAACTGGTAGTGATGCAAGATCGTTGGGTGGAGCTGAACGGTAATACTTTGGAGCATGAAGTGTATACAGAGGATGAGTTTTATGGGGATTTGCCGGAAGGAGGCTTCAAACCTGTAGAAGCTGCCATGTCTTACTCTGCAAAATTTATTCGCGATGAGAATGGATATATCTATATGCACACGAAGCCGGTTGCGAATGATTTTCATGCTGGAGCTTATATGTCTATCCCATTATGGAATTATACTAAGTTCAGTGCCTTATATCCTGTACAGAAGTTTAAGGACAGAAATATGGATGCGGTTCTGGCTCTTCGTGAAGAGGATAACTCATTGGTAATTATTCGAAATGGAGGTGGGGTGAAGAATAGTTCCAATGACCCGACATTTTATGATAATACGGTGAAGGATACCGGAGAAATAGTTGAATTTGAAGGAGAGGATGCTAAGAACTTTCAGAATATGCGTGATGAAAGTATTGTAGCAATGAAAACTGCGTCAGTTAATGTGAGTGGCGATATGATGCAAGCATGGGTTGCTTTGATGAAGGGTAACGATATGTCTTATCAATTGCGCTATTTCAGAATGAAAAATAAAAAATGGGATATATATGATTATTATGAAAATGACTTGACGTCGTTGAATAATAAAGAGTATACAGATATGGCTGTATTTGAACAAAAACAGTATGTTATTATTGCAATGGGGAATGAATTGTGGTATTGCCAATACGTGAAAGGTGTGGCATCTGCTCCAAAATTGATTCATACATTTGACAAGAAGGTGATTTCTCTTTCATCTAATGATATATATTTGTATCCAAAATATGGAGTTTACAACGGTCAGTTAGGGGTTGCTTTGGAAGACGGAAGTTTCTTTATATATGGGGTAGAAGAGAAGGACAAGCAAGAATCAGGATTGGTTAATGATGTAGATATAAAACAATTATATCCGAATGAAGAAAGTGAGAAGGAGGGAGATAATAATTTCGGAAAAATAGTGGATGTACTATATAAAATAGGAAATGCTAACCAGCTTGTTCAGTTTGACCTTTAAAATAATTTGATCTATATAGATTATGCGGGGAATCGCATTGAGTCTTGAATACTTTATGTGATTCTCCTTTGTTTATTTGAATATGAGAAAAAGAATACTATTTATAATCTTATTTGCTTGGTCAGGCTTTCTGTATGTTTTTTCCCAACAGCAGGCCAACTATGAATTGGTAAATGAATTTCAGGCTTTTGGTTTAGGAGGTAATTTTTCTGTTAATAGTCTAAATCTTTGGCCGAATGAAATCAATGGAACAGATAAGTTTTGGTTTGAATTTCATACGACTGCCGGGAAGGATTATTATTTTGTAGATCCTGAACGTCGCTTAAAGGAACCGTTGTTTGATAAAGGGAAACTGGCATCGGGAATAGCACAGATTACTAGAGGGGTAGTGGACAGGAATAAAATGGAGTTGAGTGATATCAAGTTTTCTGAAAAACTGGCTTCTTTTTCTTTTTCTTATAAAGGTAAGAACTATGAATATAATCGCCTGACACATCAAATCGTAGAGAAAAAGAAAGAAAAGAACCGATCGTTATTTGACCGTTACTCATGGATGAAATATTCGCCAGACAGGAAATATCTTGTGTATGTGAAGAAACACAATCTGTATGTAAAAGGTAATGGGGAGATGGGAATGGATACGACGGAAGTGCAGTTGACCACTGATGGAGTTCGGTATTATTCTTATGCGCATGATGGAGGAACGGACGAAGAAGGAGAAGTCATGTCTGATATCCGTTGGTGCCCCGATTCAAGGCATCTTTATTTAGTACGTGAAGATGAACGTTTGCTTAGAGATTTTTGGGTGATAAACTCGTTGGATGACAGACCTTCCCTGACTACTTATCGTTATGAATTCCCTGGTGATAAGAATGTAACCCAGAATGAACTGGTTATAGTTGACGTGATTGGGCGTACCGTAAGAAAAACTGATATAAGTAAGTGGCCGGATCAATACATAAATCCTTTGTGTGTGACAAAGGATAGTAAATATCTCTTTTTTGAACGTACGAAACGTACATGGGATGAAGTGGATTTATGTTCTGTCAACCTTTCTACAATGGAGGTAAAAGAAATAATTCACGAAGTTGACAAACCGTATCGTGATCCGCATGCTCGTAGTGTCGCTATTTTGAATGATGGTAAAGATATTCTTTTTCGTTCGGAGCGTACGGGATGGGGGCATTACTATCATTATGATGGCAATGGAAAGTTGAAGAACGTGATGACTTCCGGTGAGTGGGTGGCAGGTCAGATAGCTTCTATTGATACTTTGGGGCGAACAGTATATTTGTATGGATATGGCAGGGAAAAAGATATTAACCCATCTTATTACATGCTCTATAAAGTGCATATTGATAGGGAAGGAGTGACTCCGTTAAGTACGGAAGACGGTCAGCATCAGGTTAAATTCCTGAAGTCTAACAGGTACTATATTGATACTTATTCAAGAGTGGATATGGAACCTAAAATCATGTTGAAAGACAACAAGGGACAAGAGATTCTTGAATTGGCAAAACCGGATATTGAATTAGCCTACAAAGCCGGATGGAAAAAACCGGAACGTTTTGTTGTGAAGGCTGCTGATAATATAACCGATTTGCATGGAGTAATGTGGAAACCGGCAGACTTTGATTCTACTAAGGTATATCCGATTATTTCTGTGGTATATCCGGGGCCTTACTTTGGTCAAGTTCCTACTTCATTTATTTTAGAAGACAGATGTTGTACCCGTTTGGCGCAGTTAGGTTTTATCGTAATTGCTGTGTCTCATAGAGGAGATACCCCTATGCGTGGAAAGGCATACCACCGGTTTGGTTATGGTAATATGCGTGATTATCCTTTAGCTGATGACAAATATGCTATTGAGCAGTTAACTCGGAGGTATTCATTTATTGATGGTAAGAAAGTCGGTATCTACGGCCATTCCGGTGGAGGATTTATGGCTGCTGCAGCCATCTGTACTTATCCGGACTTTTATAAAGCTGCTGTCTCCTGTTCCGGAAATCATGATAACAATATCTATAATCGTGGATGGGGAGAATGCTACAACGGCGTGAAGGAAGTGGAAAAAGTAGTAAAAGATAGTTTGGGTAATGAGACAAAAGAGTATGAATACAAGTTCAATGTGAAGTCGAATGCGGAGATTGCCAAGAATCTGAAAGGACATTTAATGCTCGTCACTGGTGATATGGACAAGAACGTGAATCCTGCCCATACTTATCGCATGGCTCAGGCATTAATTGAAGCCGGAAAGGATTTTGATATGTTGGTGATTCCGGGTGCCGGTCATGGATATGGCTCCGCCGATAAGTATTTTGAGAAGAAGATGTACCGTTTCTTTGCCAAACATTTGCTGGGTGATACTCGTGCAGACTATTGGGGAGATATCAATCGTAAGAAATAAGATAATAGATAAGATTTTATGAAAAACTCTCTCTTTAGATATGTGTGTCTGGTGGTTGCATTGTTGATATGTAGCTTTGCCAACTCACAGCAGAAAGCGAATTATAAGTTAGCGGAGAAGTTCCGTCTGTTGGAACAGAATCCTATAATAAAGTATTCAACAGAAGTCAAGCCAACGTTTATTAACGATACGGACTGTTTTTATTATTCGTTTACTACACGTGAAGGAAAGAAGTATTATTATGTAAATCCGAAGAAAAAGGAAAAACGTCTTCTGTTTGATACGGCTGAATTATTGAGTAAAATTGCAGTATATACCAAGAAAGCCTATTCTTCGGCAGACCCATATCTGTCTTTCACTTTCATGAAGGATAACGAAACTATCCGCATAAACTTCGACCGTGGATTGTATATTTACAACATCTACTCGAAAGTGTTGAAGCAACTTAATGAGAAGCCATCTTATGGAAATAGTGATCCGTATTGGATGAAATATTCGCCGGATAGTCTTTACTTTCTTTATGCCAGCAAGGATAATTTGTATTTTGTCGGAAATCAGAAGAAAGGGCAAGATACCATTCCTGTACAACTGACAACGGACGGTGAGCCGAACTATACATTTAACCGTGAAGATGAGGGTAAGCTGGAAGGACGCTTCGGAGCCGAATCTACTCATTGGATTCCGGGTAGCCATCGTTTCTATGCTGTTCGTGAGGATAACAGGAAAGTGCGTGATTTATGGTTAATCAATTCGTTGTCTACTCCATATCCGACACTGAAAACTTATAAAGCCGAACTGGCAGGCGATAAACATGTTACCCAATATGAATTATTGATTGGAGATGTTGATACCCGTGAAGTGAAGAAAATCGATATTAATCGCTGGCCTGATCAGTATATTGACATATTGTATATGTCAAAAGACGGGAAGCGTTTGTATTTCCAACGTTATAACCGTTCATGGAACCAGTCGGATATTTGCGAGGTAGACGTAGAAACCGGAAAAGTGCGCGTAGTGATTCATGAAGAAAACAAACCGTATCTCGATTATCAGATGCGTAATATCTCTTTCCTGAATGACGGGAAAGAAATCCTTTTCCGCTCCGAACGTAATGGTTGGGGACACTATTACCTGTATGACACGGCAACGGGAAACTTAAAGAACCAACTGACCGATGGAACATGGGTGGCTGGTCCGGTTACCAAGATTGATACTATTGGGCGTAAGATGTATTTCTATGGTTATGGTCGTGAAAAAGGCGTTGATCCCTATTACTACATTCTTTATGAAGCTCAATTGGATCGTCCGAATGCAGTTCGTCTGCTTACACCGGAGAATGCGTCACATGAGGTAAGCATTTCCCCGTCTTACCGATATATGGTAGATTCTTATTCTACCGTTTCGCAAGAACCGGTAAATGTGGTTCGTAATCGGAATGGAAAGGTTATCATGACGCTGGAGAAGCCGGATTTGCAACCTGTCTATGAGATGGGGTGGAAAGCACCAGAACGCTTTAAAGTAAAAGCTGCCGATGGAGTGACTGACTTGTATGGTGTAATGTGGAAACCTGCTGATTTTGATTCGACCAAGGTTTATCCTATCATTTCGAATGTTTATCCGGGACCGTTTTTCGAATATGTGCCTACACGTTTTACGATTAATGATGTTTATAACACCCGCTTGGCTCAACTGGGGTTCATTGTAATCACTGTAGGGCACAGGGGCGGTACTCCGATGCGTGGAAAGGCTTATCATACCTATGGTTACAACAATATGCGTGATTATCCGTTGGCAGATGATAAATATGCTATCGAGCAACTGGCTGCCCGTTATCCGTTTATTGATGCTACTAAAGTCGGTATTTACGGACATTCCGGCGGAGGATTTATGTCGGCTGCCGCCATTTGCACTTATCCCGATTTCTATTCGGCTGCCGTTTCATCGGCTGGTAATCATGACAACCGCATTTATAATAAAGGTTTTGTAGAGATTCATTTCGGTGTGGATGAGAAGGTGAAAACGACTAAAGACAGTTTGGGGGTAGAAAGTACGACATATGATTATAGTGTCCGTGTACGTCCGAATCAGGAGTTGGCAAAAAATTATAAGCACGGCTTGCTGCTGTTTACCGGTGCGATGGATAAAACTGTAAATCCTGCTAACACATTGCGTCTGGTAGATGCATTGATTAAAGCTGATAAGGATTTCGAGATGTTTGTATTGCCGAAATGTACACATGGATTCTTCGGTGAGTCTGAGGACTTCTTCGAGCATAAAATGTGGCGTCACTTTGCCCGCTTGTTATTGCATGACAACTCGGCTGATTCTGATGTTGATTTGAATAAGGATATGATTAAAGATGACAGGAGAAGATAAGATGAACCGGATATTTGTACATATAGGGATTATAGCGGGCTTGTTGCTGGGTGGAAGCCTGTCTGTTGAGGCTCAGAAGAGGCCGTTGGATATAGAAGCGTGTACATCTTGGAAACGTATTGATGCACCGGATATTTCACCGACAGGCAGGTGGGTGACTTACCGTATATCGTTGATGGAATATAATCCGGATAGCAAGGAAGAAAAACCTCTGCATTTATTCGATTCCCGTACACGGAAAGAAATATTGCTGAATGGTGATATAGAGCACTTGGAGTTTTATAATAACGATCAGGGAGCTTTTTATCGGCAGGCGGACTCGGCGGGAGTGATGAAGACGATCTTGTTGTCATTGCCTTCGGGAGTAAAGACCGAATGGAAACATAAAGAGGCTTTTCGCCCTGTAGAAGGGACTCCTTACTCAATCTCTGTTACTAACGTGCCGAAAGATACGGTGAATCATGTTCCGGCTTTTAACAGGCTGGTGGTACGTCATCTAAAGACAGAAGTTGCTTTTCATATTGACAGTATCGGCTATCATACATTGTATGACGGAGGACGTTCTATTCTTTTCATTCGTAGAAAGTCTGAAGGGAACGAGCTATGCTATGGTCCTTTAGCCGGTCCATATAAGAGTCTTTATCAGAGTTCTGTAAAGAGTGAACCCTCTTCTTATAGTTTTAATGAAAAAGAGATGACTGGGGAGTTTAGCGTAAATGATTCTTTGTGGTATGCTTTTTCATTAAAGAAGCCGGGTTGTAACTTGCTTTTTGACCGGAAAGAAATTGTTTTGCCTGATGGTATGTCTGTCGGACGTATTGACTTGTCTAAAAGCCATAATTTTTTGATACTTGAACTTCGGGACTCACAGCAGATTTCCCGTAGAAGGGAAGAATCGGAGAAGAAACCGGACAAGAGTTTTGAATTAGAGTTGTGGACGTGGAACGAAATGGAAGTTCCGACTTTACAAAGGGGCGGACGTTATAGGCAGGATAAGTCGGTGACGTATATTTATGATATTTTTTCTAAGAAGCTCACAGAAGTTGCTCCATTTACCGTAGATTTACTCTTACCATCGGGAGCGGAGAATTTGAACTATGTGCTTTACACGGATGAATCTCCTTATAAGATGCAGCGTGAGTGGTTGGATCGGTTGCCGTTCGATATATATTCAGTGAATGTGCATACAGGTGCAAAACGGTTGATCGGACGTAGTTATCGTACAGCTCCCAAATGGTCGGTAAATGGCAAGTGGGCAGTAATGTATGATCCGATTGCTCAAGTCTGGAATAAGTTTGATGGTGCTACCGGTAAGGTTGTTAATATATCTGATGTTATTGGTTATCCAATGTTCGTGGAAAGTTATGATAAACCGGCTCCTGCTCCCGCTTATGGAATAGCAGGGTGGACGGCTGACGGGAATAATGTGTTTCTGTACGATGCATATGACTGGTGGAAGATTGATTTGACAGGAGAACGTCAGCCGGAGTGCCTGACTAAAGGATATGGTCGCAGGCATGGCAAATCTATTCGTAAAATGACGAGTAATATAGATAAGGATGTTTTTCAGAAAGACGAAAAAGTTATAGTTAGCCTTTGGGATAAAGATACGATGGATGAGGGTGTCTATCAGCTTGATATGAAAGGCCGTCTGAGAAAGTTGATGGAGGGGAATTATGTATATACTATACATCGTTTTTCTGACAATCATGAGTATTGCGTTTGGAATCGTCAGAATGTATCGGAATTTAGGGATTTGTGGTGGAGTAAGTCCGATTTCTCCAATCCCGTTAAAGTGACGAATGCGAATCCTCAACAAGCAGATTATAAATGGGGTACAGTTAAACTGATAAAGTGGACTAATTATGAGAATAAGGAAAATAAGGGGTTGCTTTATCTTCCGGAAGATTATGATCCTCAAAAAGAATATCCGGTGTTGGTGCAGTTTTATGAAACTCATTCCGGTGAGTTGAATATTTATCATGCACCTTTGTTGAGTAGTGCGTTAGGGGATCCTATGTATTTTGCTAGCAATGGTTATATTGTGTTTATGCCGGATGTGCATTTCACGGTTGGGACTCCCGGTCAGAGTTGTTATGATGCTGTAGTAAGCGGAACAAAGTATCTGATAGAGCAGGGGATAGCACATCCCGGAAAAATAGGCTTACAGGGACATAGCTGGTCTGGCTATCAAACATCATATTTGGTGACAAAGACAGATCTTTTCACTTGTGCCAATATAGCGGCTCCAATTACGGATATGGTGACCGGGTATTTAGGAATACGTAATGGAAGCGGTCTGCCACGATATTTTATGTACGAGGAAACACAAAGTCGTATGGGAAAGACTTTATGGGAGGCAAAAGATAAGTATCTGGCAAGTTCAGCAATTTTGGAGGCTGATAAGATACATACACCTTTGTTGATATTACATAATGATGAGGATGAGGCTGTTGCATATGAACAAGGACGTGCTCTTTATTTGGCTATGCGTCGCTTACAACGTCCTGCATGGTTGTTGAATTACAAAGGTGAAGGACATTTCGTACTGGGAAGAGGTGCACAGAAAGACTGGACAATCCGGATGATGCAGTTCTTTGACTATTACCTGAAAGGAACAAAAGAACCACGTTGGATGAAAGAGGGTATTCATCTGCGAGAGCGTGGAATTGATCAGAAATACGATTTACTAAAAAAATAAATATTGATTTAAGATGAAAAAATTATTGATTACGGCTATGGCTCTGTCTTGTTTCGCTTTAAGCTACGGACAGAAGAAAGTAGAAAAACAGATTATCGGAAAATGGTGCAACCCTTATACATACAAGTCTACAGGTGAGTTGAAAGGATTTGAGTTCAAGAAAGGTGGTAAGTGTTCTGCTATCAATATTCCGTCTTTAGATTTGAAAACGTGGAAAGTGGATAATGGTTATCTGATTGTGGAAGGATTCAGCAAGGAAGATGATGGAAAGGTTGAAGTGTACAAAACTCGTGAGCGTATCGGGTACCTGACATCGGATTCATTGCAGTTGATAGTGAACGAAGGAACTCCTCGTTTGGCTTTCCTGTATCTGAATACGAAATCAATCAAGAAATTGGTTACTCCTGAAGCAACTCCTGATAAGAAGTAATAAATCTCTCTCTTAATAATTTAGTGTTAATATTAGCATCGTATTGCTAATGAAGCGCCCCGCCGTAGTGATTACGGTGGGGCGTCTTTGTTACAGCGTGCGTTACAGTGTATGTTTAAGTAAATCGATAACTTTTTGAAATCGTTTGCTGTTGAGGCTTGCTTACACTTGCCGCATAGCTAATGCTTTGTTTTCCGCAGCTTCCATAATTTCCCGTTCTCCGGGTCCTTTATCGTTAATACCGCAAAGATGAAGAATCCCATGGATAATGACACGGTGCAGTTCGTTATCATAAGAGGTACCAAATTGCTCCGCATTAGTGCGTATTGTGTCCAGGCTAATGAATAAGTCACCTGATAAACGATCACCTTCACAATAATCGAAAGTAATGATATCCGTGTAATAGTCATGTTGCAGATATTGACGGTTTACCTCCAGAATCTTTTCGTCCGAGCAGAAGATATAAGCGATTTCACCGAGTCTTTTTCCGTAAGAAGCAGCTACGGATTTTATCCATTCCGTAGTATCACGTTTCTTGATATCAGGCATTTTTACGCCTTCTGTTTGATAAGTTACAGCCATAATTGAATGTTATGATTTAAAAGAAAAATAAATAACTGATTAAGATAGCGGCTATGATACCCGAAAAATCTGCAATCAGGCCGCAGGTTACCGCATTACGAGTTTTGGTAATTCCCACACTGCCGAAATAAACGGCCAAAATGTAGAATGTGGTATCTGAAGCTCCGCGTACGACACAACTCATACGCCCGACAAAAGAATCCGGTCCTAGTTCTTTCATCGTATCGATCATCAGGCCGTTTGCACCGCTACCACTAAGTGATTTCATCAGTGCAGTAGGTAGGGCCCCGACAAAGCTCGTATCAACCCCACATAGACCTACTATATAGCCGATACCTCCCACCAGAAAATCCATTGCTCCCGAAGTGCGGAACACTGCAATTCCTACCAGAAAAGCAACCAGATAAGGAATGATGCGTACAGCCGTTGTAAATCCCTCTTTGGCTCCTTCTACAAAAGAATCGTATACATTGATTTTCTTTCTGACTCCCGTTAAAATAAACAGGATGATGACACTGAACAACAGAATATTCGCTATCAGTGTAGAGTAAGTGCCCATATCCTCTCGCGATACACTTAGAAACAGATAGATCAATCCCGAAAAGAAAAGGCAGATAACACCCATTAAAATGAGAATTGGTTTATTGATTAAGTTTATCTTTTGAGCGATGCTGACTGCTATAACTCCGACTAAAGTTGAAATGAAAGTACTTATCAGGATAGGAATAAATACATCCGTAGGCTGTGCAGCCCCCATTTGTGCACGATATACCATGATGCTGATCGGAATAATGATGAGGCCGGAGGTATTAATCACCAAGAACATAATCATTGGATTGGAAGCGGTATCCTTTTTCGGATTCAGTTCTTGCAGTTCTTTCATCGCTTTCAGTCCCAGCGGGGTGGCGGCATTGTCCAAACCGAGCATATTGGCAGACATATTCATAAAGATGGAACCTAACACCGGATGCCCTTTAGGAATGTCCGGAAACAGGCGGCAAAGCACCGGACTAAGAAAGCGGGCCAGTGCATTAATCAATCCGCTGTTCTCGCCAATCTTCATGATGCCCAACCAAAGAGCCAGTACACCCGTAAGTCCCAGCGATATCTCGAATGCTGTTTTGGAGGAGTCGAATGTAGAGTTCATGATAGCCGTAAATATCTCCGTATCTCCCAAAACAATCACTTTTATAAGAGCGATGATAAAGGCAATGACGAAGAATCCTATCCAAATGTAATTTAGAACCATAGTTGATAACGTGTATATAGATAGTGCAAAAGTAGTTATTGCGTTTCAAATAAACTAAATCTTCGTCTTTCTTATACTGAAAATGAATGTAAATCTCTATCTTTGTCTCCTACTTTCAAGAAATAAATGGAACAGGAAGATTTTAACATACGCGAACATCAGCTTACTTCAAAAGAACGGGATTTCGAGAATGCACTCCGTCCGTTAAGCTTTGAAGACTTTAGCGGGCAGGACAAGGTGGTGGAAAACCTTCGCATTTTTGTGAAGGCGGCACGTCTGCGTGGCGAAGCACTCGACCATGTGCTGTTGCACGGCCCTCCCGGATTAGGAAAAACAACTCTTTCGAATATTATCGCTAACGAATTAGGAGTTGGCTTTAAAGTAACTTCCGGTCCGGTGCTCGATAAACCGGGTGATCTGGCAGGAGTGTTAACCAGTCTCGAACCGAACGATGTACTTTTTATCGATGAAATTCATCGGTTGTCGCCTGTGGTGGAGGAATATCTTTATTCGGCCATGGAAGACTACCGCATCGATATTATGATTGATAAGGGACCTTCGGCCCGCAGTATCCAGATAGATTTAAATCCTTTCACGCTGGTTGGCGCAACCACCCGTAGCGGTTTGCTGACAGCTCCGCTTCGTGCACGTTTTGGCATTAATCTTCATTTGGAGTACTATGATGACGATATTTTGAGCAATATCATCCGTCGTTCTGCATCCATACTGGATGTGCCTTGTTCGGTACGTGCAGCATCGGAGATTGCTTCCCGTAGCCGTGGAACGCCTCGTATTGCCAATGCATTGCTCCGTCGGGTACGTGACTTTGCGCAGGTGAAAGGATCCGGCTCTATCGATACAGAGATCGCTCAGTTTGCATTGGAAGCACTGAATATCGATAAATACGGTCTGGATGAGATAGACAACAAGATACTTTGCACCATTATAGACAAGTTTAAAGGTGGTCCGGTAGGTATCACTACCATTGCTACGGCTTTGGGAGAAGATGCGGGAACCATTGAAGAAGTTTACGAACCTTTCCTGATAAAAGAAGGATTTATGAAGCGTACTCCCCGTGGACGTGAAGTGACCGAACTTGCCTATAAACATTTGGGAAGAAGTCTTTATAACAGTCAGAAAACACTGTTTAATGACTGATAAAAACGGTATAAAAGAACTTTATAAAGCATAGTTGGATGATGAAGCAATGGACTACTTTACTTGTTTTTTTCTTTTTGAGCCTCTCTTTATCGGCTCAACAGGAATATGGGAGGGATATTTTTGTCTCTTCTAAAGGAGACTCTTTACCTTATCGGATGATTCATCCCGAATCGGTGAAGCCAGGTGAAAAGTATCCGCTCGTACTGTTTCTGCATGGAGCCGGCGAACGGGGAAATGATAATGAGAAACAGTTGACTCATGGTGGACAGATGTTTCTTAATCCGGTCAATCAAGAGAAGTATCCCGCTTTCGTTCTAATTCCACAGTGTCCGACAGACGGTTACTGGGCTTATACAGGACGTCCGAAGTCGCTTATCCCTACAGAAATGCCAGTGGGACAGGAGATCAGTCCTATATTGCAGACGCTTAAACAGTTGCTCGATTCTTATCTGGTAATGCCCGAAGTGGATACACAACGGGTTTATATTATCGGTCTTTCAATGGGAGCGATGGGAACGTATGATTTAGTCGTGCGTTATCCGGAGATTTTCGCAGCTGCAGTTCCTATTTGCGGTACAGTCAATCCAAGTCGGCTATCGGTTGCCAAGGATGTGAAGTTTCGTATCTTCCATGGAGATGCGGATGATGTAGTTCCCGTGAAAGGCTCTCGCGAAGCGTATAAAGCACTGAAAGCTGCCGGTGCAGATGTGGAATATATTGAATTCCCCGGTTGTAATCATGGAAGCTGGAATCCGGCTTTCAATTATCCCGGATTTATGGATTGGTTGTTCAAACAAAAGAGGAAACGTTAAGCCAATCTGAATGATAATCACTAATAAAACATGGCTGGACTAAAATCATTAGCTAAAGATACTGCAATTTATGGGTTGAGTAGTATTGTCGGACGGTTCCTTAACTACATGCTGGTGCCTTTGTACACAGCGGTATTGCCGGCTTCCACCGGAGGTTATGGAGTTGTTTCAAACGTATATGCGTTTACAGCCCTGATGCTTGTACTGCTTACGTTCGGTATGGAAACGGGATTCTTCCGTTTTGCCAACAAATCGGGAGAAGACCCGATGAAAGTATATGCCAACTCCTTGTTATCGGTAGGAGGGGTATCTTTGATTTTTGTTTTCCTTTGCCTGTTATTCCTGCAACCTATTTCCAATTTACTGGATTATGGCGATCATCCGGAGTTTATAGCGATGATGGCTGTTGTGGTAGCTTTAGACTCTTTTCAATGTATTCCTTTTGCCTATTTACGGTATAAAAAGCGGCCTATTAAGTTTGCTGCTATCAAACTGCTCTCTATCGTTGGTGGCATCGGTTTGAATCTATTCTTCCTACTGGTGTGCCCGTGGCTGAATGTACATTGTCCGTCAACGATCTCCTGGTTTTATGATCCGGATTATTTAGTGGGATATATCTTTATTAGCAACCTGATTATCTCGGTTGTCCAGATGTTCTTCTTTATCCCGGAACTGACAGGTTTTGCTTATAAGTTGGACAGGGTATTGCTGAAACGAATGGTCGTATATTCTTTTCCGGTATTAATCTTAGGTTTGGTAGGTATTCTAAACCAGACTGTGGATAAGATGATATATCCGTTTCTTTTTGAAGACCGGCAGGAAGGGTTGGTGCAATTGGGTATCTATGCGGCAACCAGTAAGATTGCGATGGTGATGGCAATGTTTACGCAAGCTTTCCGTTATGCTTACGAACCGTTTGTCTTTGGCAAAGACCGAGAAGGAGACAACCGGAAGATGTATGCCGCTGCGATGAAGTATTTTCTTATATTTTCCTTGCTAGCTTTCCTTGCTGTCATGTTCTACCTTGACTTGTTGCGTTATCTGGTGGCAAGGGGTTACTGGGAAGGCCTGGGGGTAGTAGCCATTGTAATGCTTGCAGAGATCTGTAAAGGGATCTATTTCAACCTCTCCTTTTGGTATAAACTGACGGATAAGACCTATTGGGGAGCCTACTTCTCGGTGATTGGTTGTGTTATTATTGTCGTATTGAACATCCTGTTTGTGCCGGTTTACGGTTATCTTGCTTCAGCATGGGCTTCTGTTGCAGGCTATGCAGTCATCTTGTTGCTATCCTACTGGATAGGACAGAAAGAATACCCGATTCATTATGACTTGAAGAACCTCGGACTTTATGTTCTGTTGGCAGCGGTACTTTACGTTATTGGAGAGCAGGTTCCTATCTCTAATATAGTGCTCCGTCTCGCTTTCCGTACCGTACTCTTATTGCTATTTATAGCCTATATTATCAAAAAGGATTTACCATTGAGTCAGATTCCTGTTATTAATCGATTTATAAAGAAGAAATAACTATGAAGACAGATGAACGTAATAAATTTGCTATCAAGTCCTTTCTGGGAGAATATCTGGACTTGAGAAAAGATAAGGATAACGAACTGGCCACAGTGGATTCTATCCGTAAGGGAGTAGAGTTCAAAGGTGCCAATTTATGGATTTTGATTTTTGCCATCTTTATGGCATCACTCGGATTGAATGTAAACTCTACCGCCGTAATCATCGGTGCCATGTTGATTTCTCCGTTGATGGGACCTATTATGGGGGTGGGACTGTCTGTCGGACTGAATGACTTTGAATTAATGAAACGCTCTTTGAAGAGCTTTCTCATAACGACCGCTTTCAGTGTGACTACGGCAACAATCTTTTTCCTTCTTGCTCCTATTGCCGGTTCACAGTCAGAGTTGCTGGCACGTACATCGCCCACTATTTATGATGTATTCATCGCGCTTTTTGGTGGTTTGGCAGGTGTGGTAGCTCTCTCTACCAAAGAAAAAGGGAATGTGATTCCGGGTGTTGCCATTGCTACTGCATTGATGCCGCCGCTTTGTACGGCAGGTTACGGACTGGCTTCCGGTAATCTCATTTATTTCCTGGGTGCTTTTTATCTTTACTTTATCAACTCTGTTTTTATCAGCCTGGCTACTTTCCTCGGTGTTCGTGTGATGCATTTCCAACGGAAAGAGTTTGTGGATAAAACCCGTGAGAAGACCGTACGTAAATACATCGTTCTGATTGTAGTGCTTACCATGTGCCCTGCAGTTTATCTGACATTTGGAATTATAAAGAGCACTTTCTATGAAGCAGCAGCCAATCGTTTTATAAACGATCAGTTGAGCTTTGAGAATACGCAGGTACTTGATAAGAAAATTAGCTATGACCATAAAGAAGTACGGGTTGTTTTGATTGGTCCTGAAGTGCCTGACGCTTCGATATCTATTGCTCGTAGCAAGTTGAAAGAGTATAAGCTGGAAGATACGAAACTGATTGTATTACAGGGGATGAACAATGAAGCGGTAGATGTATCTTCTATCCGTGCCATGGTCATGGAAGACTTCTATAAAAACAGTGAGCAACGGCTTCAACAACAGGCGGTGAAAATTTCCCAACTGGAGACAACACTGGAGCAATACAGAACGTACGATGCTATGAGTCGTACATTAGTACCCGAATTGAAGGTACTTTATCCTTCCATCACAACTCTTTCCATCGCTCACTCGCTCGAAGTGCGGGTCGATTCGATGAAGACGGATACGGTAACATTGGCTGTCCTTAAATTCGCCAGACATCCGTCTGTTGCTGAAAAAGAGAAAATCAGCGAATGGCTGAAAGCCCGCGTAGGAACGAAGAAGTTGAGGCTGATTACAGAATAATGAATCTAAAAATAATAATATGAAGTTCAGACTAACCGTCTTGATAGTCTTTTCTCTCTGTCTGTCGAATGTATTTGCCGATGAGGGAATGTGGTTGTTGGGAAATCTCCGAAAGAATAAACAGACTGACCGGGTAATGAAAGAACTTGGTTTGCAGATGCCTGTGAATAAAATATATGATCCGAAGAAACCATGTCTGGCAGATGCTGTTGTCAGTTTTGGAGGCTTCTGTTCAGGAGTGGTGGTTTCTGAAGACGGTCTGGTGTTTACTAATCATCATTGTGGCTTTAGCAGTATTCAACAACATTCTTCAGTGGAGCATGATTACCTGAAAGATGGCTTCTTTGCACGTAGTCTTGAGGAAGAACTGCCGAATCCGGAATTGTATGTTCGTTTCCTGCTTCGTACGGAAGATGTTACTAAACGCGTATTGTCTGCCGCCCGGCATGCTAAAACGGAAACAGAACGCCGTGTGGCTGTTGATTCGATTATGAATGTAATCAGTATGGAAGTCTCTGAAAAGGATTCTACATTGACTGGTATTGTAGATGCTTATTATGCAGGGAATGAATTCTGGCTTTCTGTTTATCGTGATTATAACGATGTCCGCCTCGTTTTTGCACCTCCTTCTTCTGTCGGGAAGTTCGGATGGGATACGGATAATTGGATGTGGCCACGTCATACGGGCGATTTCAGCGTATTTCGTATCTATGCTAATGCCAAGAATGGTCCGGCGGATTATTCTCCTGAAAACGTCCCTTATCATCCCGAATATGTAGCACCCATTTCTTTGGATGGATACAAAGAAGGTTCTTTCTGCATGACGCTTGGCTATCCGGGCAGTACGGAACGTTACCTTTCCTCGTATGGTATCGAAGAGATGATGAATGGAATCAATCAGGCAATGATTGATGTACGGGGAGTGAAACAAACCATCTGGAAACGGGAGATGGACCGTCGTCCGGATATTCGCATTAAGTATGCTTCAAAATACGATGAAAGCTCCAATTATTGGAAGAATAACATCGGAACGAATAAAGCCATCAAGCATTTGAAAGTGTTGGAAAAGAAACGGGTGGCTGAAGCAGCGCTTCGTAACTGGATTCAGTCTCATCCGGAAGAGAGAGAGAAACTGATTCGTTTATTCTCTTCTTTAGAATTGAGTTATAGTAATCGCCGTGAAACCAATCGTGCGTTGGCTTATTTCGGTGAATCGTTTATAAATGGTCCCGAGTTAGTGCAGCTTGCTCTTGAAATTCTCAATTTCGACTTTGAGGCGGAAGAAAAGTTGGTGATAACCCGCATGAAGAAGTTACTGGAGAAGTATGATAATCTCGATCTTTCCATTGATAAAGAGGTTTTTGCTGTCATGCTCAAGGAGTATCAGTCGAAAGTGGATAAAAAGTTTTTGCCTGCTATGTATGAGAAGATAGATACGCTCTATAACGGGAATATTCAGACCTATGTAGACTCTTTGTATGCAACTTCCAATATAACGTCTCCTAAGGGCTTAAAACGCTTTCTGGAGCGAGATACTACATATAATCTCATAGAAGATCCGGCTGTTTCCTTGAGTCTGGATTTGATTGTGAAGTATTATGAGATGAATCAAAGCATTTCCGAGGCTTCCGAGCAGATAGAGGAGGGGGAGCGTTTATTCAATGCAGCCATGCGCCGGATGTATGCTGATCGTAATTTTTATCCGGATGCCAACTCTACCATGCGGCTTAGTTTCGGAACGGTTGGAGGATATACTCCTTTTGATGGAGCCACTTATGATTAC
This sequence comes from Bacteroides sp. M10, assembly GCF_014334015.1. Lineage (GTDB taxonomy): Bacteria > Bacteroidota > Bacteroidia > Bacteroidales > Bacteroidaceae > Bacteroides > Bacteroides intestinigallinarum. The sequence continues at coordinate 1,647,591 of NZ_CP060488.1, forward strand.
TACACAACCGTGAAAGGCATTTTTGAGAAAGTGAAGGAACATGCGGGTGATATTGACTTTGCCGTTCAGCCGGAGTTATTGAGTTTGCTTTCTTCCGGTGATTTCGGAAGATATGCCAATGCGCAGGGAGATATGAATGTTTGTTTTATCTCCAACAATGACATTACAGGTGGTAATTCCGGCAGTGCCATGTTTAATGCCAAAGGAGAATTACTAGGCTTGGCTTTTGATGGCAACTGGGAAGCAATGAGCAGTGATATCGTATTCGAACCAGATTTGCAGCGTTGCATCGGGGTAGATGTGCGGTATATGCTCTTTATCATAGAGAAATACGGTAAGGCAGCCCATCTTATTCAGGAATTAAAAATGGGTCGATGAAGTAAATATTCCGATGAAACCGGACTTTTTATCGTTTTAATATAATAACGATTACAGCAGCGATAATCAGTGCAATACCTACACCAATGCTTGTGGTGAAGGCTTCCCCGAAAAGAAAGATACCTACGCATACAGCAGTTACCGGCTCCATAGCTCCCAACACAGAGGTGAGTGTGGAGCCGATGCTTTTTACGGCTCTTACTAGAGCAAGATTAGAAACTACGGTAGGGATTAAAGCTAATAGAATCAAGTTGCCGGCAGTATGCCATTCGCTGATGGGTTGAAGCTGGCTGATGGTTTCCGTTCCGATAAAAAGGAGAATACCTCCGAAAAGGAATACGTAGAAAGTAAGGAGTAGCCCCTTCATCTGTCCAATTTTTAGTTGGCTCATTGTGACGAGATAAAGCGCATATCCGAGTGCCGACAGAAGAACAATGAAAAGTCCCAGGAAAGAAAAGCTCCCCGTTTTTGTATCTCCGCCGGATAAGAAATAAACTCCTGCCACTGCGGATGCAATGGCAGCGATCCGCCAGCCGGACTTCTTTTCTTTAAAGAAGAGCATCATGATTAACGTGGTAAGCACCGGATACATGAAATGAATAGTGGTGGCAACTCCGCTAGCCATAAACTTATATCCCCAGAACAGGAATACGGCAGACATTAAATAAAGAAGCGCAAGAAGAAACAGGGAAGGAATGTCCCGCCTCTTGATGCGAAATGATTGACCATTCACCAATAAGATTCCGCCTAACGCCAGACAGGCAAACAGGAAACGATAGAAAAGTATCGATTCAAATTGCATCCCTGCTTGCATGGCAGGAATGGTAAATAGAGGGATAAGTCCAAAAGAAGCCGATGAAAGCAGCCCATATAGTAAACCATTAACTTTATTCATAGTCAAGTATATATTCGGGCCGCAAAGATATAGCTTTTTTGAGGCAAGTAGATAAAGCGTCCATACAATATTTTTCGTAAATTAGCACGCGATGTAAATATGGCATCCGATTGAAAGAAAATACAAACTAATTTTTGGATAAAATGAAACGATTGACACTATTACCGGGATTACTATTTTTAATGCTGCAAGCAGCATTTTCACAAGAGTCAGGCAGCTGTAAACCAGTGAATCTGGTTTGTGATTATTTGGTAAATCCCTTGGGAATAGATAATCCTGCTCCCCGGTTATCATGGATGCTGAATGATGCTCGAAAAGGAGCACGACAAACAGCCTGTCAAGTCATCGTAGACAAAGACTCTCTTGAATTGATTGCAGGGAAAGGAACTATCTGGGATTCGGGCAAAAAGGACTCCGAACAGATTCTGATTACCTATTCCGGACAGGAACTTCGTCCTTTTACCAAGTATTATTGGAGAGTGAATGTATGGGATAAGGATGGAGTGAAATCTTCTTCGGATATTAATAGTTTCGAAACGGGAATGATGGGGATGGAACACTGGCAAGGAGCTTGGATTAGCGATAACAAAGATATTAATTACCGTCCTGCTCCCTATTTCCGGAAAGTGTTTGATGCACAAAAGAAGATCCGGTCGGCAAGGGCATATATTGCCGTAGCAGGTTTGTATGAACTGTATATCAATGGTGAGAAGATTGGAAACCACCGGCTGGACCCGCTATATACCCGGTTTGACAGGCGCAACTTCTACGTCACTTATGATGTTACTTCCCAAATACAGAAAGGGAAAAATGCGATTGGTGTGTTGCTGGGCAATGGATGGTATAATCATCAGTCAATGGCCGTGTGGGACTTTCATCGTGCACCTTGGCGTAACCGTCCTGCTTTCTGTATGGATGTGCGGATTACTTATGAGGATGGTTCCGTTGAAGTCGTTTCTACGGAACGGGACTGGAAAACTTCATCCGGCGCATTGATCTTTAATAGCATTTATACAGCCGAGCATTACGACGCCCGTTTGGAACAGAAAGGCTGGAATACCGTGAACTTTGATGATTCTAAATGGAATGGAGTAGGATATAGGGCTGTTCCTTCACAGAATGTGGTGTCACAACAAGTGCAGCCGATTCGTGCAGTAGAAACAATCCCCGTAAAAACCTGGAAGAAACTTAATGACACAACGTATGTATTCGACTTTGCCCGCAATATGGCAGGAGTCACCCGCATTAAAGTGTCCGGGGAAGAGGGAACTGTGGTGAGGTTGAAACATGGTGAGCGGTTGTATGACAACGGACGAGTGAATACGTCAAATATTGATGTGTATCACCGCCCGGTAGACAACTCCGATCCTTTTCAAACGGACATCCTCGTTTTGAGTGGAAAGGGAGAGGATGAATTTATGGCACGATTCAATTATAAAGGTTTCAGATACGTGGAAGTAACAAGCACTACCCCCCTTGTATTGAATGAGAATAGTCTGACTGCCTACTTTGTGCATAGTGATGTTCCGCAGAAAGGGACGATTCATACTTCGAACGCACTTATCAACCGTCTTTGGTGGGCAACAAATAATGCCTATTTGTCCAACTTGATGGGGTATCCTACCGACTGTCCCCAGCGTGAAAAGAACGGATGGACAGGCGACGGCCATTTTGCTATTGAAACGGCATTATATAACTATGATGGCATCACCGTTTATGAAAAATGGCTTGCCGATCATAGAGACGAGCAACAGCCTAATGGTGTACTTCCTGATATTATCCCCACAGGAGGCTGGGGGTATGGCACGAATAATGGCCTGGATTGGACAAGCACTATCGCTATTATTCCATGGAACATTTATATGTTTTATGGCGATCATAAACTGTTGGCAGACTGTTATGAAAATATAAAGCGATATGTAGACTATGTGGATCGTACCAGTCCGACCGGATTGACCTCATGGGGAAGAGGAGACTGGGTGCCTGTTAAATCACATTCTTCCAAGGAACTGACCTCTTCTGCCTATTTCTACGTGGACACCAAGATACTTGCCAATGCCGCAAAGATGTTTAATAAAACGGAAGACTATAAGTATTATTCTGCTCTTGCCAATAAGATAAAGAACGCGATTAATGACAAGTTTCTGAATAGAGAAACGGGCATTTATGGTAGCGGCGTTCAGACGGAACAGAGTGTTCCTTTGCAATGGGGCATTGTTCCTGAAGAGTTGAAGAGAAAAGTAGCCCGGAATCTGGCAAAACAGGTGGAAGCAGCCGGCTTTCATTTGGATGTAGGTGTGTTGGGAGCAAAAGCTATATTGAATGCGTTAAGTGAGAACGGTGAAGCCGAAACGGCTTATAAATTAGCTGCACAAGACACTTATCCATCATGGGGTTGCTGGATTGCCAATGGTGCTACCACATTACTGGAGAACTGGGATTTGAATGCCACACGTGACATATCGGACAATCACATGATGTTTGGTGAAATTGGAGGATGGTTTTATAAAGGATTGGGTGGAATCTTCCCTGACCCCGAAAGTCCCGGATTCAAACATATTCTCCTTCGGCCTAATTTCCCCAGTGGATTAAATGAGTTCGAAGCCAGATATCAATCACCTTATGGGGAAATCTGCTCTAAATGGGAACGTAAAAAGAACCGTATTTTCTATCATGTAACTGTTCCGGCAAATAGTACTGCTACCTTTTATGCACCCGACAATGTGAAAGGAGAGCGTATGGTAAATTTAGAGGCAGGCGAACATATCTTGGAATTGACTATAAAGAAAGTTGTTTATTGATAGACACTGCTGTCCGGCAGACAATCCCGATAGTGTTCCATGCTTTTTCCCTTTTCGTAAGATAATATATTAGGGTATCTGTATTTCGGTCCTGTAAGCTTGACAAAGGACTTTTTATTTTGTATCTTTGTGATCGGAGAAGAAACTTATTGATTGGAAATTATGTGTATGAATAGTATAATATTAGAACAAAAAGATCGACGATTCACCTCTTTCTAAAGAAGAGGAGGGCCCCTTATATACTAAAGGTTGCAGACTTATGATGAGTTTGCAACCTTTTTTGTTGTATAAAATTGAATAATTCGTGGCAAATGCACTTCTGGTCGTTTTTAATAAACTTGAGTAGCGTTTATTAAAAACGATCAGAAAGTTTATTAAAAACATAAATGCAGATTCTGTATGAACAGTTGTCTTTTTTCAATAGACCAGAATAGAGGTAATGATATTCCTTTTCATTTGAATATGAAAGAGGTAATTTGTCACAACATATGCACCTCTGACTAATAATGTACAAATCTACGGATTATGCTTGCTTATATTTATTTCTTCTTAGGTTTTCTGCGTGCCCATCCTTCTTCACTGAAATCCGGCTCTTTATCTTTAAAAAACTCTTGCCAGTCATCTTTCTTTTTCGGACCGCGAGCATCAGAGTATCCCCGATCAGCACGACTAGGCTTATCTTTTTTTGTTGACTTTGAGTCTTTTGCAGAAGCATCTTTCGGTTTTCTATCCTTATTCTCATAGCGCGGTGCACGTTCGTCGCTTTTGCCGCCGAATCGTTTACCTCCCTTGCGCTCATTTGAACCGTTTTCACGTCCTTTTCCGCTTTCTTCACCGGCGCCGGCAATCTCAACAACTACCTTGCGTCCGTTCCATTTAGCCCTATTCAGCGCCTTGATTACATTTGTCGCTTCCTTTTCCGGCACTTCAAAGAAAGAATAGTTCTGCATTAGGTCAATGCGTCCCAACTCGATACGTCCCCGTGTATTGCTGTTCAACAGTCCGATAAGATCACTAGGGAAGAAACTGTCTGTTTTACCCAGATTGATAAACAGGCGGTTAAAGCCCGGTGCAGCTTGGCGACTTCTTTTCTCGAAACCACCTTCTTTGCGATCACTCCGTCCGGTACGTTCTCCGCGGATGTCAGTCGGTACTTCTATTTCTGCACGGTTACGATAATACTCGGCAAAACGGTTAAATTCATGAGAAACCATTCGTTTAATCAAGTCCTCTTTGCTCAACCATTCCAGTTTACGGTAGATTTCCGGCATAAAGTCGGCAATCTCTTCCTCGTTTACTTTTACTTTTTCGAGATCATCAATAACCTTAATCAGCTGCTTCTGACAGATTCCTGCTGCTGTCGGCATTTCTCCGACAATGAATTTTTTGCTGATAATCCGTTCGATTTCTCTCATCTTCCCTTTTTCACGAAGATTGATGATGGCTATGGAAGTACCTGTCTTTCCGGCACGTCCTGTACGTCCGCTACGATGTGTATAACTCTCTGTATCGTCTGGTAATCCGTAATTGATAACATGTGTCAGATCGTCTACATCAAGTCCGCGGGCGGCCACGTCAGTTGCCACGAGCAGTTGCAAATTGCGGATGCGGAATTTCTGCATAACAGCATCCCGTTGTGCTTGAGAAAGTTCACCATGCAAAGAATCGGCATTGTAGCCTTCTTGCATTAATTTGTCTGCAATTTCTTGAGTCTCCTTACGGGTACGGCAGAAAATGATACCGTATATTTGTGGGTAGTAATCGACGATGCGCTTTAAAGCTTCAAATTTGTCTTTAGCCTGCACGGTATAAACAACGTGTTTAACGTTGTTAGTACTTTCATTCTTGCGGCCAATAGTGATTTCTTTCGCATTGCGCAGGTAATTTTTGGAAATGCGTGCGATTTCCGGACTCATTGTTGCGGAGAACAATAGAGTGTTGCGTTCCTGTGGTACATCAGCCAGAATGGCGTTGATACTTTCTGTGAATCCCATATTAAGCATTTCGTCCGCTTCATCCATTACCACATTGTGGATGGTAGATAGAGATACGGTTTTGCGCTCCATCAGGTCCAGTAGGCGTCCGGGAGTAGCTACAATGATGTGTACCCCTCGTTTGAGGCTGCGTATCTGGCTGTCAATGGAAGAACCACCATATACAGGTAATACTTTTAGTCCGTCAATGTATTTGGAATAGTCATTCAGATCTCCTGCTATCTGGAGACAAAGCTCACGGGTAGGGCAGAGGATAAGCGATTGTGGAATTCTGTTTTTTACGTCAACCTGTTGGAGCAAGGGCAAACCGAATGCGGCTGTTTTACCTGTTCCTGTCTGTGCAAGAGCTACTACATCATTATTTTCTCCTAAAAGGTACGGAATCACTTCTTCTTGTACCGGCATGGGATTCTCGTATCCCATTTCTTCAATTGCTCTACGTATCTCCGGAGAAACGCCAAGCTCTTCAAATGTCTTCATTAAATCTCTGTATATCTTTTATTTCGGCTGCAAAGATAGTTAATTTAGTTGATAATAAATGATTGATGATAGATAATTATTGTAGACGTTGCCCTATTTATCATTTATCAACTATCAATTATCAGTTAATAGGATGCTACGTAACTGTTCAATTTCTTCTGCAGAAAGTCCGATTCCTTTTTTCAGATAGGTCTGTACACTCCCGTATTCAGCCTCAATTTGTTCTTTAGCAGCGTTCAGGAAGTCTTCTTTTGCAGAGTAGATGGTTGTAATGGCTTCTTGCGAATTGACCGATAGCTTATATGCATATTTAGAAGCTTTCGGAATATTAAAATAGTCATTACTCAAACGATAATCTTCCATAATGACGTCTTCGTTGACTCCAAGAGCGGCAAGCAATAAGGCGGAAACGACTCCTGTACGCCCTTTTCCGGATGTACAATGAATCACAACCGGATAATGAGTACGGTCGAGAAGAGCAGTGAACAACTTTTTGAATTCCTTTTGGTAGTTTATGACTAATTCCCGGTTCATTTGTTCTACCAAACGATAAATGGTGTCACTTTTTATCTTTTCCTCTTGAATTCCTTGCAGAATTTCTTCCATGTTTCCAGTAGGAATAGGGATATGTATGATGTTAAATTCGTCGTCATGTAGTTGCGGGTAGTTGTGACGTTCATTTTCAGAACGTAAGTCTATAATCGTCCGTACGCTCATATTCTTGAGTTCCCGGCGTGAGCAGGGAGGAATACTGTCTATTTGTGCGGAACGGTATATCATTCCCCAGCGAAGAGATTTTCCGGTACCGGCAGATTCGTATCCTCCTAAATCGCGAAAATTCTGTATACCGGGGATGTTAATGTTGCGGGTGGCCACTTTAACCCGGTATTTGTTATTAAATACCATCAAGTAGTAATAACGTTGAGACGGATCGTTGGTTACGATTGTCATTTTACCACTGGAAATGTTTGCCATTGCAATGGGAGAATCTTCCGGAATAGCTTCAGGAGAAGTAGAGGTGTATACTTTTACCTGTCCTTTTAATATCGGTGCTGTTTCCCATTTGATAATACAGTTTCCTACGTTATTTTCTTCACATACCACAGATATAGCAGGTGATGTGCCAGAACATGATGGGAGCACTAATAAAACAGTAAGCCAGCTTAACAGGTTTCTATACATAGTTTCTTTGTCTTGAATCGTATACTGCAAAGATAAGAATTACCCGAAGATGTGGTAATTCCTTTGCTATAATTAGCCAAAGTTAATAGTAATTTACGTGTTAAAAAAGGGCGCTTCTTCGTTATAGAAGAGCGCCCTGAATGAGAAGTAACCTAAGTTTGCTTTATTGAATATTGTTCAATAGATCTATTTTTCCTTCGTTGACCAACTTTAAAATGAGCTCACCAAATAAGGTGTTTTGCCATGCAAACCAGGCGCGTGTGAAGTTTTTAGGGTCATCCTTATGGAAAGATTCGTGCATGAATCCTGTTCCTGCGTCTGTATCCATCAGCATTTTTATGCAAGACTTAATTTCCTGGTCGTCCTGACTGGTGAATGCTTTCATCATGATACTCATAGGCCATATCATATCATAACCGATGTGAGGTCCTCCAATACCTTCTCCTGCCTTTCCTTTGAAGAAGTAGGGGTTGTCTTTGCTCCATACAAAACGACGTGTGTTTTGATAAATAGGATCGTTAATGTCTACATCTCCCAGATAAGGCATTGCCAGCAGGCTTGGTACGTTGGCATCGTCCATTAAGAGATGATTTCCGAATCCGTCTACTTCAAAAGCATAGATTGTACCATATTTAGGATGATTGTAAGTTGCATATTCTTTTAATGCGGTTTCTACTTCTTGTGCCAAATCTGTGCACTGTTTCGCCAGACTGGTGTTTTTGTTTACAACATTCAGAATTTCCGCAGCTTTCTTTAGAGAAGAAACAGCGAAGAAATTAGACGGTACGAGGAACTGTAAAGTGGTTGCATCGTCAGACGGACGGAAGGCTGAAACAATGAGTCCGACAGGATTTACAGGAGCACCTAGACCGTTATTGTTTAATGTGTCGAGTGCGCGTTCTGTCTTACGCTGGAATTTATAGGGACCCACTCCCTCTTTGCGCTGTTGTTCCTTGAAAGTTGTCAGTATGTTGGCGATGGCCTGTATCCATTCATTATCAAAGATGCTTGCATCACCGGTTTCTTTCCAATATTGATAGGCCAGACGTAATGGATAACATAAAGAATCTATTTCCCATTTACGTTCGTGCAGTTCCGGTTTCATATCGGTCAGGTCGGACATCCAATCTCCTCCCACAGCCCCGTCATTGAAAGCATTGGCGTATGGATCGATATTTATACATTTAAATTGTCTGCGTATCACTCCTTCGAGCATTTTCTTCAATTCCGGGTCTTTATTCGCTAATTGTATATAAGGCCAAACCTGTGCTCCGGAGTCACGCAACCACATGGCATGGATATCTCCTGTGTAGACGAAAGTATCAGGCTTACCATCTGTTGTACGGTAATGAACTGTTGTCTCAAGGGTATTTGGAAAACAATTCTCGAACATCCATGCCAATTTTTGATTAGTAAGTAGCTTTTTCACCCTGATGATTTCTGCTTCCACGGCTTTTGATGTAAAAAGCCGCTTGTTTACGGGTGGACGATTACTTTTATAAGCGGCAATTTCAGCTGCTTGATTGACCACATTGGTATGATCCTTAGCCAGGATAAGTTCTGTAGCTTTGGCAGGACCTCCCATTAATAGGGTGGTCGTGATAATACATATTCCGATATTTCTTTTCTTCATATCTCTATTGTTTTTAAGAGGGTTATTAAAAGTGATTATTGCAAATCGATTCCGCCTAGTCTTCCATACATTTCTATGAAAGCAGCTTGTGTCAAGAGCCATTTTTTCTCGTTTTTATCTGTGCCGCTCCAATCTGTCTGGAACAAGCCCCGTTCATCTCTGGCATGATGCCATGCGTAATCAAGACTTTTCTGGAAATCGGTTAGATAAGTCTTGTTATGGTCTATCTGATAAAGTTCAATAAAGCCTCTAAGCATAACGGCTGTGAACCAGATATTTCCTTTTTTCAGTAATTGGAATGTTTGTCCGTCTGGAGAGGTGAACTGAGTGAAGAAGTGCTTGTGACACGCTTCTGCTATATTTTGTGCATCTTCCAGATAACTTTTCTGTTTGGTAATTTGATAGAGTAGGGCAGCTGCCTGCATCATTTGTCCACTGTTATAGGCAAATTTGGCACGACCGATTTTCTTGTTGAGTGAGATGTTGTCAAAGTATAGATGATCTTTTGAATCTTCCAGGTTCTTTTTAGTCCATTCGTATAACTCTTTTCCTTCTTTTAAATAGGCATCATCTTGAGTAGCCTGAAATAGTTTGAGAGCGAATACGGCTCCCGGTGCATTAGAACAAGTATTTTTAGATTCCTTCTTTTGTTCGCACCAGTAGATTCCTCCGCCGAGTACGTCATCTTTACCACTAAGGATAAACTTCCATATTAGTTTAGCTTTCTCCAGATGAGCTTGTTTTCCTGTCATTCGATAAGAATCGGTAAAATCAATACCTAACCAGACATTATCATCATAAAAACGATCGGAGAGAGGTTGACTGCTGATATAAGATGAGTAAGCGAATGGTTCCCTTCGTGTGTCGAAATACTCTTCTAATCCGGGTAGTACTTTGTTTTCCAAAAGTTTTTTATACTTCTTATTTTCAGTGCTCTCCAGTAGTGCATTTACCGCAGAGAACGTGCCCGAATACGGCCAAAGGTAGGAATATTCATTGCGTCTTTTTGCTTGTTCTTCTGATGCCAGGTAAGTTGCCTTATTGTCTTGGTCAAAAGGATAATTCTCACGTAACAGACAAGTGTTGGGTGCTGCATAGTTTTGGTAAAGAGCATCCAGGGTCTGTTGAGCTTTTTCTACGTTGGGGTTGGCATTTGATAGAGTTAATGCACAAATAATGTTCACTAATAAGTAATGCATGGTTTTATTATTTTATAAATGATTATTGCATAAAGATATTTACTTGTTTCCATTTGTCTTCAGTGTCGTTTGCTACTTCTGCTCCTGGCGTGGAACGTCCTTCCTTTACATACTTCCTGATGAGTCGTGTCATTTCTTTTATTTCCTGTTCATAACGTTTGTCATGGATCATATTTTCTTTCTCTGATGGGTCTTTTTCAAGATCAAATAGCTGCATTGGAGGTAGTTGGGCCAAATCAGCAGGCTTATTGGGGTATCCCCACCCGCCTGAACCTCCATTAAAAACTAGTTTAAGTTGTGGTGTGCGTAGAGACAAATATCCTTTCCCTGATTCATAAACAAGGTCCTTCCGGGTAGAAGTCCCTTCCTTACTTAATATAGGCCATATGCTGTAACTATCTACAGCCTCTTCAGTTTTTAGTTTATGATTGACCATTTGTGCAAAGGTCGCATAGAAATCGGTAAGAGAAACAAGGGAATTACTTATTTTATTCGAGAACTTCCCTTTCCAAGATACTATCAGAGGAATTCTGTGTCCTCCTTCGTAAATATCTGTTTTATATCCTCTGTAAATATAACTAGGAAAATGACCTTGCTTTTCCATTTCTTTTACGCCGATATAAGGAGCGCAGCCATTATCCGAAGTAAAAATAATGATGGTATTATCCAATTGGTTATTTTTCTTCAGTGCTTCTACGATTTGTTGTACCATATCATCTATCATGACTACAAAATCTCCGTAGGATCCTATTGTTGTTTTACCTTGATATTTTTCTGAGGGCAACACAGGTGTGTGCGGTGCTGTAATAGGCAAATATAGGAAAAATGGTTTTTTACTGTTACGTTGTTTGTCAATATAGTCTATACTATGACGTATTATGTTTGGTAGACAATCCTGTGGATCAAAGTCGGCTCCTGCCACTCCTCCGTGCATTAAACCGAGCCCCTTCTGCGGTTCAATGATATGGTCGGGTAGAGCAGTTACTTTATTGTTTTCTACATAAACATAAGGAGCTATGTCAAGAGAAGAAGGTATACCATAAAAATAGTCGAATCCTCGGTCTGTGGGACCATTTTTTATAGGAAGTGAGAAATCCACATCCTTTTTATTTTGAGCATTTTGAGGATATCCCCAATCCCAGCCTAAATGCCATTTTCCAATACAGGCGGTATTGTAGCCATTTTCAGAAAACATTTGGGCGATTGTCCGACGGTCGGGTGTAATCATAGCAGGCGAGTAACCGTCAAGTACACCTTCTTTTAATTTTGTTCGCCAAGGGTATCTTCCAGTGAGAATGGAATATCGTGACGGTGTTGACAAGGCGGAAGAGGAGTGGGCATCTGTAAAAGTAATCCCATCTTGAGTTAGATTATCAATGTTAGGAGTAGGAATCTTAGATTCTGGATTGAATGCCGAGATATCTCCATATCCTAAATCGTCTGCCAATATAAATATTACATTGGGAGATTGTGCTTTTACGGTTGCTGTCGCAAGTAATGCGGATGAAAGGGTGATTAGTTTATGCATGTTTTTTTAATATGAGTGTAATATTTGCTCTAGACTTATGTTTTTAGGGGTTTGTAATAAAGGAAATTCTGGTAGTATGCACATGGGTATTGCAGGATCTCCTACTTTCCAAGCTGGTATATTTGCAAAGAGTCTTTCTAGTTTTCTTCTTGATTTTTCAGCTTCGGCATTTCCTTTTCCTTTTGCAATAGAATTCGTTTCTTTAGGATCCTTTATTGTATCGTAAAAATTACCATCTGAATAGAGCTTATATCGTATGTCTCTAAAGAATTGTTTTGCATTTTTACTTGCGGATGCGTTAAATCTTGAATCATAATGACAGAATACCCATTCGCGAGACTTACCTTTTTCTCCCCTTATTTGAGGTAAAAAGCTTTGTCCATCTATATCCAATTGTTTAGGTACTTTAATATTCATAGCTTCTGCAAAAGTAGGCATAAAATCGGTGAAATCTATCATATCTGCGCATTCATGCTTTGTATTGTTATTTTTTCCCCAATAAACTATCATAGGTACACGTACTCCGGTATCAATTGTTAGTCCCTTTCCACCCCTTACTATTGTTCCATCTTTCATGGTTGTTCTTATGTTACGGTTTGTTCCGTTATCTCCAATAAAAATAATAATGGTATTGTTCAATACGTTTGAATTTTCTAACTTGTTGAATATCATGTTTATGTTTTTATCCACATGTTCTACCATCTTTGTGAAATTGACGGTATTGCGTACTTCACGCATGGAGGGATCTTTCCATACATCACTTTGAGGAGTGGGGTAAAAGGGATCATGCACTAATACCATAGGATAATATATGAAAAAGGGTTTAGTTTTGTTCTCTTCAATAAAATCAATCACATATTGAGTGAATATATCCGGGCCATATTCATTGTTTGAGTAAAGCTTTATATTTCCATCTTGTTCTATTAGTGGAGCGGCATATCTTTCTTTTATCATCCTGTCATAGCTTAACTGCCAAAGGCAATAGTGATCGAAACCAAAATGATTAGGCAGATTTCTGTTTCTGCCTAATTGCCATTTGCCAGCTATCATAGTGGTATATCCGGCGTCCTTTGCTAAATGGGCAAAAGTTTTCTCCTTTTGATTTAAATGTCCAAAGCAGGAGTAATTTTTATTATTGTATTTACCTGTCATTAGTTGTACGCGCGATGGTGTGCTTAAGGGTTGAGAGAAACAGTTGTCGAATCTCACTCCTATTTCTGAAAGTTTGTCAAGGTTTGGTGTTTGATAGGTACTGCCATAACATCCTAAACATTCACGTCCCATATCATCGGCTAAGATCAACACAATATTAGGCTGTTTATTAGCTGTTTGGCCCATCAAAACGGAGGGGATTATAGCGAGGCATTCCCATAAGAAGCTATTAATGACTTTCATTTGTTGATAGTTTTAGATGGTTATATTCTAACTTCTAGGTTTTGTTTATTGCATGAATATTTCGATTTGCTTCCAGCTATTACCAGTATCATTCGCACTCCTCTTTCCAGGGGTAGAACGTCCTTCTTCTACATACTTTTTGATTATCTGTGTCATTTTATCCACATCTTTTTTGTAGCGTTTGTTACTGATGATATTCTTCTGCTCCGAAGGGTCTTTTTTAAGGTTAAAGAGTTGCATGCTGGGGAGTTTGGCTAGATCAGCAGGCTTATTAGGGTATCCCCATCCTCCTGAACCACCGTGGAATACTAATTTTAGCTGAGGCGTACGTAGAGATAAATAACCTTTTCCCGATTCATAGATAAGATCTTTTCGGGCAGAATTTCCCTTTTTACTTAGTATAGGCCATATACTATAACTGTCCACCGCTTCTTCATCTTTCAATTGGTAGTTCACCATTTGGGCAAAGGTGGCATAGAAGTCGGTGAGTGATACCAATGAACCGTTGGTTTCGTTCGTATATTTTCCTTGCCAGGAAACGATGAGTGGAATACGGTGTCCACCTTCATAAATGTCGTTTTTATAACCTCTGTAGATGTAACTTGGGTGATGCCCTTTATTTTCCATTTCTTCTACACCTATGTATGGAGCGCATCCGTTATCTGAAGTGAAAATAATGATGGTATTCTCTAGTTGATTGTTTTTCTTCAATGTTTCTACGATTTGCTGTACCATGTCGTCTATCATAACTACGAAATCTCCATAATCTCCTATGATTGTCTGACCTTGATATTTTTTTGCCGGCAATACGGGAGTATGCGGTGCTGTGATAGGAAGATATAGGAAGAACGGCTTTTTACTGTCACGCTGTTTATTAATGTAGTCTATACCATGACGTATAATATTGGGTAGGCAGTCTTGTGGCTCAAAATCGGCACCTGCGACTCCATTACGTATTAGTTTGATTCCCTTTTGCGGACCAATGGTGCGATTGGGAAGAGCTGTCACTTTATCGTTTTCTACATAAACGTGTGGAGCTGTTCCGAGTGAAGCAGGTATGCCGTAAAAATAATCGAATCCTCTGTCCGTAGGACCATTCTTGATAGGGAGTGAGAAATCCACATCCTGTTTGTTTTTGGCATTTTGAGGATATGCCCAATCCCAGCCAAGATGCCATTTTCCGATACAAGCAGTGTTGTAGCCGTTCTCAGAAAACATTTGGGCGATTGTACGGCGGTCGGGAGTAATCATGGCTGGAGAGAATCCGTTCAATACTCCACTTTTCATAGTTGTTCTCCAAGGATACCTTCCAGTGATAATGGAATAGCGTGAAGGAGTAGAGAGCGCGGAAGATGAATGGGCATCCGTAAAGGAAATTCCGGAGTGTGTCAGATTATCAATGTTTGGGGTGTGGATTTTGGATTCCGGATTGAATGCTGAAATGTCTCCATAGCCTAAATCGTCTGCTAATATGAATATCACATTGGGCGATTGTGCCTTTACGGCAGTTGCTGTAAGGAGTACAGATGAGATTGTTATTAGTTTGTTCATCACCTTTGTTTAATCTTTTGGGAGTTTTATTTTCTTTTCAATCGGTCAACGTGAGCTCAATGAACTTTCAGAATGATACAATATGAAAAATCATTGAACTCACGTTTGCTATTTATTCTTGTACTATAACATTTATAGGACAAGTGAATCCATTTTCAAATTTTGGGTATGCCGTACCCGAACTAGGCAGTGACTCGAATATGAAAGTGAATGTTCCCGCTTTATTCAATAAGGTACCTGCATCCGCATTGAAATCGACATACGATATGAAATACTTTTCATTTAGTTTTGAATCTTCAAAGAAATGAACGATCTCGTTACTTTTCTTGTTGGCTGTTCCAGCTCCAATTTTGGACTTGTCACCGGCTACCTTTACAACATCTGGTGTGTAGAATCCTCTGAACCAATTGTTTTTGTTATCATCATGTGCTTTGAAGTTATAACCTGTTGGTACTGTAGCCCCTTCTGATTTGTATGTTGCAAACCAAATGCGCATAGCAGTATTACCTCCAAGTGCCTCCCCTTTGGTCAGTATTTTCGTTTGCTGGTTACTTTTCTGTACCAATTCGCCTCGTATTGCTTTTACGGGATTGCTTTCTGTAGGTTCCCAATCTTCATTGAAAGTCGGTACATCAGGAGTATCGGTAGTAAGGTTGGGGTTGACTATAAATCCGGATACTGGATTTTCTGTAATTGTAAATTCAAAGGGTACCCATCCTGTTTCTCCTGTGACAGGATGTTTGGGAAAATACTGTATGATGTCATTACCGGCATCTGTATTTGTATACTTGATGTATATCTTATAGGTACCTGGTTTTTCGATATAAGATTTGGGCGTTGAAGCACTGATAGTCCAAGATGCGGATGACATGGGACGTGTGCGGTTTCCGCCATAGAGTATATCAGGTGTGTTTTCGTCCCACATGCCTACAGATATTGGTTTTGAATTTGTTCCATGAAAGAATATATCATTTTCTCCCCAAACGTGACTTAGAGTACCGTCTCTTAATGTAAAAGCCTCGGGGTATTGTTCCATATTTTCTGGGGTGGGAGTAAATAAGGTAAGCGCTTTTACACCATTATCTTCGGTAAAGCTGGGACGAATGGCATTATTGGCAATCATAATGGAATTGTAACGTAGATTAGCAACGCAGTTGTATGTAAGTCCTGCAGTTTTGATTTCTGTGGAGGGACTGGACATTCGGGCATACCAAAATATTTGTTCGTTTTGTGCTCCGGTTATTGGAGCAGATTGATTTACCCAGTTAATTTCTCCACCGAGAAGAACAAAAGGTTTTTCACTGGTAGGAATGAATTCGCGTGCAGGACGTTGAGTGCCCTCAGCCCAAATCGGAATCGTTTTAGTGATGGTAGTACCAATTTTTTCTCCATTTTCAAAAATGTCAAATGAGATGGGTACCGATCCGTCTTGTGTTGGGGTTCCGCTTATCGGGAAATAAGCATATTGTTTGTCTCCCTGAAAGGAGAGTTGTACTTCTCCGTCTTCTATTTTCAATCCGGTTTCGGATGACCGGTCAACAAACTTGACGAGTAGTTTCCGGCCAAACCCATTGACGAACGGAATCCCCAAGCGGTCACCGGGTTCATTTTCATCACCGGCAAAAGCGGGAGTACCTTTAGCAAGGAATCCATCTACATAAATGGTTGATTCTTGTACGTTCAACCCTTTTTCTTGTATAATATATTCCATTCCGGGGTGTTCGCAGGAACAGAACAGACCTGAAATAAACAATATGGATAGTAATGTGGTAATCTTATTCATAATCATGTTTCCTTTCGTTTATATAACATTTGTCATCTTGCACCATAATTCTGTGTCAGTTTAGGATTGGAACGTATTTCCTGTGACGGAATTGGGAATAAGGTACAGTATTGGTCAATCTCAAATTTTTCACTCTTCATATAGTAGTTGTTTACATTAGGAGAACTGTTGGAAGTATAGGCATTATAGAAATCTGTGAAGTGTTGATTCATCACTTCTACAGCTTTTCCTGAACGAACGAGGTCAAACCAACGGTGTCCTTCGAAAGCCAACTCCAGTGTTCGTTCGTCATAGATTGCCTGATAAACCTTTTCTGGAGTATCTAAAACCCATTCTTTATTAGGGTCTCCAGACGCAAGATACGGAACAATGCCAGCTCTTTCCCGTACAAGGTTGATTGTTTTATTCAAAACGCTTTGTGACAGAATTCCGTCACTGATATGTGCTTCTGCTTCTGCCAATAACAGCAGTATGTCCGCAAAACGGAGGATATACCAATTGTCATCAGAATCATTTACTTTATACTCTGATGAGCTCATGTATTTGCCGCACATCCACTGGTTATCTGCATTAAAGCCTTTTACAGAAGTCCGGAAAGAGGTGCCGGTATAAGGGTCGTAAGGATATGCAACGTCTTGCGGATAATCTTTGTTCTCATTAACCGGAAGATAAGAAATGCCGTCTGTGTCTAACTTGATATAACCGTTGCTAATGCGTGTATCAGTGTAGATAACATCATCAAATTTTCGTACTTCATATTGATAATCGGGATACATAGAATCCCATTTTTTTGCCATATCCATAAAATATCCGGTCGGTGAGCATGCGCCGTTTCCTTGATTGGAAATGGGAGACGGGATATATCCGTTTGAATTGGCTTTATTACGAGGTGCATAAGAAGCAGGTGAGAAAAGAGTATAGAACGGACTGCCCAATCCTTCCACTTGACCGGTTTTGTATTCCACTTCCCATATGGACTCACATGAATGTTTGTTGGTGGATTTGAACAATTCGCTGAAATTCGGATATAATTCATATCCTCCATTGTTTATCACATCTTCCAGATAATACTTGGCAGCTTCATATTGCGTAGTGGTTGTTTCCGGATAAAATACGGTAATATTCGGATTAATGGATATATCTTTCCATGTTTCTACATCGGGGTAAGCGGCTTCTGTGATGTCGTTTGGCATAGATAGGAGTACTTTTCCCAGTAAGGCTTCTGCCACATATTTGTCAACTCTTCCTGTCGGAGTTTTTTCTCCGCTATTTGTCGATCTATAGAGGTTATTCGATTCGATGGCAGAAGTCAGATCGGTGAGAATCCGTATATAGACCTCTTCTGCAGATGCACGCAGATGACCTCTGGAATCGGTGTATTCTTGTGGAATATCCATGATGATGGGTACTCCACCGTAAGCGCGAACTAAGTTGAAATAGAAAAGGGCACGTAGTACTTCGGCCTCTGCAATGTATTTCTGAACGGTTTCATCATTCCCGAAGAGTTCTTTCCCTTTTTCGATGACTGTATTGGCTCTTATGATTCCTTTGTAGTGATGAGCCCAATAGTTTTGGTTTCCACTATTGTTGGCAGATATGGTAAATTTTTCAATTTCATGTCGGAAAGTATTGGCATAGTAATTAGTTTGATTTGGAAATGCAACATCCGAACGCACATCACCAAAAAGATAGATGCTGGCCGAATACAGTCCGTTATCTCTCAATGAAGAGTAAGTTGAGTACAATGCCGAACGTATATCATCAGGTGACTTGTAGAAATTTTTACCCGTTAAAGTGGTTTCCGGCTCGATATCTAGAAAGCCGGTACAACCGGACATGCAGGTGGCGATCAATGCCACTGTAAATATATTCTTCAGATTCTTCATATTCTTTTTCATGCTTTAGATTTATAATGTAGCTTTCAGTCCTATGGTGAAATTTCTAGATAAAGGATATCCGGTACGGTCGATGCCCGGTGCGGTAGCCGAACGGAATGTGTTGGCTTCAGGGTTCATACCGGTATATTTAGTGAAAGTATGCAAGTTGTCAATATTGAAACTTAGAACTAATCCATTCAGAAAGGTTTTTCGGAGCATCTTCTTGTCGAATGTGTATGAAAGCTGGATGTTACGGATGGATAGATAAGAACCGTCTTCGAGATATCGGTTGGTAAATTTACTCATTTCCGTGGTTGGACGTACATCATTGGAGGTGTAAGTACGGTCTGCTAAGCCGTTACCCGGCGATTCGGGCGAACGCCATCTATCTACTACTTTGATGGAAAGGTTATTATTGTTGTTTCCGCGCAGTGTCTCACGTAATGTATAGTTGTAAATCTGATTTCCGTATTGTCCGTTTAACTGAAAACTAAATGAAAAGTTTCTGTATGAGAATGTGTTGACCATACCGGCATTGAAACGCGGATAAGGATTTCCTATAATAGTACGGTCATTGTCATCATAAAGTCCGTCACCGTTGAGATCGTACCATTTACAGTCTCCCGGCCGAACGTTCGGGTCGAAAGCCAGTCCTGAATAAGGGTCATTCCGCAATGCTTGAATTTCTTCCATTGACTGATAAATGCCGCCGAATACATTTCCGTAGAACATACCTATCGGATAGCCTACTTTAGTAATGTTTGATTCTGCCACTCCATCAGTGATGGCTTCAGAATCAAGTCCTAGTGCCAATACTTTGTTCCGGTTGGCGGAGATGTTGAACGTAGTTGTCCATTTGAATTTGCCGGTCAGGTTGCGGGATACAATATTGAACTCGATACCTTTGTTTTCAACGGAACCGACGTTTTGTAACATGCGTGAAACTCCTAAAGTGCTTGGAACGATTGTATTCAGAAGCATATCGGAAGTGATAGACTTGTACAAATCAAGTTGCATGAATATTCGGTTGTGGAAAAGTCCTATGTCTACACCTAAATTAGTCTGTTTGGACACTTCCCATTTCAAGTCTGGATTCGCAATGTTTGACGGAGCCCAACCACTTACGACAGAACCATCGACTATATACGATTGCTGCGACATTTTGGTCTCATAGTTGTAGTCTCCGATAGCATTGTTGCCAGACAGCCCAAAACTACCTCGTAATTTCAGTTCACTAAGTACTTTCTTGAGTGGCTTCATGAATTTCTCTTCCGTCATGGCCCATCCTGCGGAAATGGAGGGGAAATAACCGTATTTGTTGTTCTTTCCAAAACGACTTGAACCATCTGCACGAAATACTCCCTGAATCATATATTTTCTTTTGTAGTCGTAGGTCAGTCGGGCTATATAGGATAGCATACGATCTTCAGTCTTATCATAAGAACCTCCGTTGACTACACCTCCGTTGATGGAAGGGAGAGACTCTGTTGCAAAATGGTAGGCGGATGTGTAAAGCTTGTTGAGTTGGTTACTTTGTATAGTGACACCTCCTACAGCACTGATGTTATGATCTCCGAATTCTTTCTGATAGGTTAGTATATTTTCGTTAATCCACATGAGTTTGCGAGTCATAGTGGTGGAAGCCTCAGAGTCGGTACGGTTTTTGCCAATGGAAGCTGGGTACCATATTGAGTTCTCGGATGACATGAAATCAATGGCCAATGACGGTTTAAACGTTAACCCTTTAGCCAATTTCAATTCGAAGTTAAGCCCACCGATAATACGATTCTGACTCGTCTCGTTTTTGTATTCGTGAGCGATTCTGACTGGATTGTCTTGATTGTCGGCCAATGGCGAATCGGAAAGCGTTGGGAAGGCACCAGTTTCGGGGTCTCTTGAATCGGCTATGTTAGCTGGGGCCAAGTTGTACTCTAATGTAGAGAAATAATCTCCATTAGGAAGTTTGACCGGGAAAAAGGGATACATGGAGATTGCAGTTCGGATTACGCTGTTTGATCCTTCTCCACCTTCTCTTGTTCTTTTCTGATTGATAAATGTAGGAGCAAAGTTGATAGTTACTTTTGCCCACTTATTTAATTCGATGTCGAAGTTGGAACGGAAAGCGAATCGCTTCATTCCGGTACATATCAGAATCCCTTCTTGGTCGAAATATTCGCCTGAGATTCGGTAACGCATATTTTTACCTCCTCCCGCGATAGACAGATTGTATTTCTGCTGAATGGCATTCTGGAAGATGGCATCTTGCCAGTCAGTGTTGAGATTCTCGTCGAAAGGGAAATAGTCCTGATTTTGGTTTGTCGTGTAACGAAATCTTTCGTTCAGATTCTTATCCTTATAATATTCTAATAATTGGGCCGTATTCATTAGTTCGAATTTATGTTGTATTTGTGCTATGGTGGTTGAAGCATTGATGGTTACTGTCGGTTTGGTACTTTCACCGCGCTTGGTAGTGATAAGTATTACACCATTGGCACCACGTGAGCCATATACGGCAGTTGAAGCGGTATCTTTCAGAATCTGAATATTGGCTACGTCATCAGGATTGACAGCAGACAAACCGCCTTCCATCGGTATTCCGTCGACAATATATAAAGGTTCTGATCCTGCAGTAACGGTACCGATACCGCGGACTTCTACATTGATATCACCACCAGGAGTCGCGTCGGAAGTCTGTATACGAACTCCAGGGACTAAACCTGAGATGGTTTGTTCGATAGAAGAGCCTACATATCCAGATAATTCTTCGGATTTGATGGAAGTCATGGCAGATGTTATCGTTCTCTTTGTTTGGGTTCCATAGCCGATAACTACGGTTTCATCCAACATATAGCCATCTTCAATCATGACTACTTTAATAAGCTTTTTGGGGTCTTTGATTGTGATCTCCTGTTTCTGAAACCCGATGAACGAAAATTCAAGAACTGGATTCTTACCTTTTGTTTGAATCTTGAAAGTTCCATCGATAGTGGTGGTTGTTCCATAATTGGAGTTTTGGCAAAGGACATTCACACCTGGTATGGGTTGTCCTTGCTCATCAACAACTGTTCCTGTTGCAAATGTTCGGGCATTCTGTGCGTATGTATTTCCACCTGTATATGAAGAAACTTCAAATATGGAAAATACAATAGTTAAAAAGAGAATGCGGATAGAAATCATATTTCTCATATAGTAGTAAATTTAGTTATGCCACAAAAATACAATCAATATGTATATCTCCTATGGTATGTAAAAGCTAAAAGGAGAATTTGTAAAAGAGATAATATTTAACTTGCTTATTAGTAGTATGTTATCTAAAATATTTGATGATAAAATGTAATGACTATGTGAATTGTTTAATGCTGATGGATGTACTGAATATAAGATGGTGGTGCTTTTTTCTTTTCCTTTTTGTAGCTACATAATTGCTATTTAATTATATTTTATATTGCTGATTATTAGAATGATACCTTTTAAGCTACTTATATTTTTCATCAAAATAAAATCTAGGAGGTTTCAATGGAATGAGCATTTCGTATATTTGCATGAAATAAAAGTATTTGTTTTCCTTTCAACAACCAAATTCGCATAAAATTATGAAGAATCACTCGAGACATTTCGTAGCCGCTACTTGTGCTTTAGCAGCATTTTCTCCCATTGAAATGATGGCCCAAAAACAACCAAATTTTGTCATTATCGTTGCAGATGATATGGGGTATGGTGATGTGGGCATATACGGCAATGAGTATATAAAGACTCCGAATATTGATCAAATGGCCCGAGAGGGGATGATGTTCACAGATTTCCATTCGAATGGTTCAGTCAGTAGTCCGACGCGTTGTGGGCTTTTAACTGGGCGTTATCAACAGAGAGCTGGCTTGGAGAAAGTTCTTTTGGTACCCCGAGATGATAAAGATAAGGAGGTAGGACTTCCGTCGGAAGAAATAACTTTTGCAAAAATCTTGGGAGACAATGGATACCGGACAGCTTTGATTGGTAAATGGCATTTAGGATACTTGCAGAAACATCATCCGATGAATTTTGGCTTTCAGAAATTTGTAGGTTTTAAATCCGGAAATGTCGACTATCAGAGTCACCGCAACCGTTATGGAGATGTGGATTGGTGGGACGGTTTGGAAATGAAAAATATGCCGGGATATACAACGACCTTACTAACAACGCTTTCCGAGGATTATATAAAAGAAAATAAGGATAAACCATTTTGTCTATATATAGCGCATGCAGCTCCTCACTCTCCTATGCAGGGACCTAATGAAAAGGCGATCCGTACAGAGGCTACTCCAGAAGGGGATAAAAACTCCGACAGGCCAAATAAGGAAATTTATAAAGATATGGTAGAGGAATTGGACTGGAGTGTGGGACGGATTCTGGAAACGTTGAAAAAATATAAACTGGACAAGAATACGTTCGTTGTCTTTTTCTCTGATAATGGTCCGGTGATAAATAATGGAGGTTCTACCGGAGGGTATAGAGGTGCGAAGGGAGCTCCATGGGAAGGAGGACACCGTGTCCCTGGTATTTGTTATATGCCTGGAATTGTCAAAGGAGGAACAATGTGCAAACAGACCGTGATGAGTTTTGATCTTTTTCCGACTATGCTGGACATGGCGAACATTCATTATGATGACTCGAAGAAGAAGTTGGATGGAGCTTCTCTGGTACCTTTGTTTAAGGGGCAGGAGCTTTCTCAAAGATTTTTGTTTTGGGGAAATGGTAATAAGACTATCTCTGTGAGAGATGGCAAATGGAAGCTGGTTCGTTACAACCAAAAGGGAAAAATTACATTGCATTTGTTTGACCTGGATAATGATCCATACGAGGAAAATAATATGAGTGAGCAGGAACCTGAATTAGTTAAAAGACTGGATGAACAGATTACTCGCTGGGCCAAGTCTGTCTATTCAGAAGTTCCTGACCAGTTTGCTCGGAAAGTACGACGTACGAATAAAAATAACACTTAATATACATAGTAACTATGAAGATAGAAAAAATAGCCTTGCTGGCATTGGGAACTACTATGGCTTCCGGTGCAGCTTTGGCTTCGAATACGGTTGATAAAGCTACTCCCAATGTCTTACTGATTCTTGTAGATGATCTTGGATTGGGCGATTTGTCCTGCCAATATGCTAAAGATTTGAGTACTCCAAATATTGATCGTATCTTTGAAACCGGAGTACGTTTGGATAACTTTTATGCTAATTCATCAGTGTCTTCTCCTTCGCGTGCCGCACTGTTGACCGGACGTTTTCCGGCTATGGTAGGAGTACCAGGGGTCATCCGTCCTTCCATCGATCAAAATTGGGGCTATTTCGATCCGTCTGCCATTACCATGCCTGAAGTACTTAAAAATGGTGGCTACAGAACTGCACTGGTTGGCAAGTGGCATCTAGGTTGGAAAAGTCCAAATCTTCCGAATGAGAGAGGATTCGAGCATTTTCATGGCTTCCTTGCAGATATGATGGACGACTATTATACGCATCTGCGACAGGGAGGAAATTATATGTATCTGAACGATAAAGAAATTACCCCTAAAGGCCATGCTACCGAATTGTTTACTTCGTGGAGTGTGGATTATATTAAGAAAGAGGCAAAAGAGAAGAATCCCTTTTTTCTTTATCTTGCCTACAATGCTCCCCATTCTCCTTTACAACCACCGGTAGAGTGGGTGAACAAGGTGCAGGAAAGAGACAAGTCGTTACCAGTCAAGCGTGCACGGCTGATAGCCCTGATTGAACATTTGGATGATAATATCGGTAAAGTGATGCAGGCTCTTGAGGAAAGCGGTCAGTTGAGTAATACATTGGTAATATTTGCTTCTGATAATGGAGGGGACCGGGGAAGTATGGCGAACAATGGACCTACCCGGGGTGCCAAAGGCGATATGTTTGAGGGGGGTATCCATGTTCCTTGTGCTCTGAATATGCCAGGAGTTTTCGAAGGCGGTCGACGTGACAACCATTTTGTTGTGATGATGGACCTTATGCCTACTATTTGTGATTTTGTGAATGTACCGGTCAGGCATGAGATAGATGGTATTTCTGTATTGGATGCCATTAAGGGAAAGAAACAGAATACAGAAGATCGTTTCGTTTTCTGGCTTCGAAATGAAGGTGGTCCGCAATTTGGGGGAAAGTCGCAGAGTGCGGTGAGGTATAATGAGTACAAACTTTTACAGAATCTTCCCTTTGAAAAGGTACAGATGTTTAATTTGGAGGAAGACTCTTTGGAAACTACTCCACTACCTTTGCAAGGAGATATGTTTCGAAAATTGAACAATGCAATGACTAAGCATTATCGTGCTTGGGGAGCAGTCCCTTGCCAAGCACCATCTAAATAGAAACTTAAATCATAAAATAAACACATAGCGAAAAAGTAAATTTGGGTAAAACGTAGCGAATTAGCTGATACAGCGTTCGTTACGCTTTGTTTTTCTATGGGACAGAGCCAACGAAATACCACCTCGAAGCCAAACAGCGCAGAAGTTCAGTTACCACCTCATTACCCCCGTAACGGGTGTGAATTTCTTGCTAAATGGTTCTGTTTCTGCGATTTGCGTAATTTTGCATAGCAGTCGGTAACTCACTAATAACTAATTTTGTAACCAAAAAAAGGAGTGAGTTATGCGTAGTACATTCAAGGTATTATTTTACGTGAAGAAAGGCAGCGAGAAGCCGAACGGCAACCTGCCTTTAATGTGCCGTATCACGGTGGACGGCGAGATTAAACAGTTCAGTTGCAAGATGGACGTTCCCCCACGGCTGTGGGACGTGAAGAACAACCGTGCTTCGGGCAAGAGCGTCGAAGCGCAGAGAATCAACCTTGCGGTAGATAAAATCCGTGTGGAAGTAAACCGCCGCTATCAAGAGTTAATGCAGACGGACGGTTATGTTACCGCCGCCAAACTCAAAGACGCCTATCTCGGTATCGGCGTCAAGCAGGAAACTTTGCTGAAGCTGTTCGAGCAGCACAACGCCGAGTTCGAGAAGAAAGTCGGGCACAGCAGGGCGCAGGGTACATTTACCCGTTATCGGACGGTCTGCAACCATATTCGGGAGTTCCTGCCCCATACCTACAAGCGTGAGGATATTCCATTAAAGGAACTCAACCTCACGTTCATCAACGACTTCGAGTATTTTCTGCGCACGGAGAAGAAATGCCGCACCAATACCGTGTGGGGCTACATGATTGTGTTGAAACACATCGTTTCCATAGCGAGGAACGACGGGCGTTTGCCCTTTAATCCCTTTGCGGGATATATCAACTCTCCCGAAAGCGTGGACAGGGGCTACCTCACCCAAACGGAGATACAGACGCTCATGAACGCACCGATGAAGAACGCCACCCACGAGCTTGTACGGGACTTGTTCGTCTTTTCTGTTTTCACGGGTTTGGCGTATTCGGACGTGAAGAACCTCACCGCCGACCGCCTGCAAACATTCTTCGACGGCAACCTGTGGATAATCACCCGAAGAAAGAAGACCAACACCGAATCGAACATCCGCCTTTTGGACGTTCCCAAGCGTATCATCGAGAAGTACAAGGGGCTGGCAAGGGACGGTCATGTTTTCCCCGTTCCGAACAACGGCAGTTGTAACAAGATACTCAAAGATATAGGCAGACAATGCGGCTTCAAGGTACGCTTGACCTACCATGTCGCACGCCACACGAACGCCACGACCGTACTTCTGTCGCACGGCGTACCCATCGAAACGGTGAGCCGCCTTTTGGGGCACACGAACATAAAGACCACCCAAATTTACGCCAAAATCACCGCCCAGAAGATAAGCCAAGACATGGAAACCTTGTCGCACAAGTTGGAAGATATGGAGAAGAATATCTGCCGAGCCATCTAATTAAGAACAGAATACCGATGAAAGAAGAAAGGAACATTATCACGATGGACGGGCAGGGCAATATCTCCCTGCCGAGCGATATAGGCGCAACCGCCATGACCGAGCGGGAAATCTGCGAACTGTTCGGGGTTATCGCCCCGACGGTTAGGGCAGGGATAAAGGCACTCTGCAAAAGCGGAGTTTTATCTATATATGACATAAAGCACATTATCCGCCTATCGGACAAATACAGCGCGGAGGTTTACAACCTCGAAACGATAGCCGCCCTCGCTTTCCGTGTCGAATCGTTCGGGGCGGCGAAAGTCCGCAGGGCATTATTAGAGAGGATTATACACGGGCGAAAAGAGAAAACGACGGTATTCGTGTCGGTTGTTTCGGACGGCAAGCCCAACAGCCGTTGGAAAGCATGATGATATACCAACATACCAACATGCAAACGTACCAGCATACCAGCATGCAAACATGCAAACCTATCACTATGGTGATATATATTGCAGGGTCTATTTCTCTTTTCAGAGGAAAGCGGAGCAATCGTTTTCGTTTACAAAGGCAAAGCAAGCACGGGGCTTTACGTCGGCTAAAAGGTCAGGCGGCTGCGCCGTTTCCCAATAAATCTTCCTCTCGCTTCGCTGCGAGCGTATTTATCGGGAAAACCTTGTATCCGACCGCCCCGTGCAAAAGAGCCTTTGAAAACGGAAACGACCGCCCCGCCACCCACCGACCGAAAGGAAAAAAATAAGGTGGGGTTACGGGCAAGCAGGCGGCAGGGACAGCCATAGCCGAAAGGCAGACGGGCAGGCAGACGGCACGCCGCAGGGTATTTACGGAGAAAATACCGTAGCTTATTAGGGAATTTTCCGAGCCGCAATACTACGTATCGCTGAAAATTCCCCAATAAGGCAAGGGGTAAGCCCCTCTGCACACCCCATCGGGGACGGCATTTGCCGCCCCGAAGATACGAAAAATCATTGTTTCACAAGTCAAGGAAGAAAGGAAAAATATATGGGTTTCGTAGTTTTACACATGGAAAAGGCGCACGGCAGCGACAGCGGAACGACCGCACATATCGAGCGTTTCATCATACCGAAGAACGCCGACCCCACACGCACGCACCTAAACCGCAGGCTTATCGAATACCCCGACGGGATAAAAGACCGTTCGGCGGCTATACAGCAGAGATTAGAAGAAGCGGGGCTGACACGCAAAATCGGAAGCAACCAAGTACGGGCAATCCGCATCAACGTATCGGGAACGCACGAGGACATGAAGCGGATAGAGGAAGAGGGGCGTTTGGACGAGTGGTGCGCCGACAATCTGAAATACTTCGCCGACACGTTCGGAAAGGAGAACATCGTGGCGGCTCACCTGCACAGGGACGAGGAAACGCCGCACATACACGTTACACTCGTCCCCATCGTCAAGGGAGAGCGCAAGCGCAGGAAAAGGGAGGAACAGACGAAGAAGCGATACCGCAAGAAGCCGACCGACACCGTGAGGCTGTGCGCAGACGATATTATGACACGGCTGAAATTGAAGTCCTACCAAGATACCTATGCCGTGGCGATGGCGAAATACGGGCTGCAAAGGGGCATAGACGGCTCGAAAGCTCGCCACAAGTCCACGCAGCAGTATTATCGGGATATACAGAAACTCTCCGACGACCTCAAAGCGGAAGTGGTGGATTTGCAGCAGCAGAAAGAAACGGCACAGGAGGAACTAAGACGGGCGAAAAAAGAAATACAGACCGAGAAGCTGAAAGGGGCGGCAACCACCGCAGCCGCCAACATCGCCGAGAGCGTCGGTTCTCTTTTCGGCAGTAACAAGGTCAAGACGCTGGAAAGGGAGAACACCGCCCTGCATAAGGAGGTAGCCGACCACGAGGAAACCATCGAAGCCCTGCAAGATAGGATACAGACCATGCAGGCAGACCACAGCAGGGAGATACGGGAAATGCAGCAAAAGCACGGCAGGGAGATAGCCGACAAGGACACAAGGCACAAGCAGGAAATATCGTTTCTGAAAACGGTAATCGCAAGGGCGGCAGCATGGTTTCCCTATTTCCGTGAAATGCTCCGTATCGAAAACCTCTGCCGCCTTGTCGGGTTCGATGAAAGGCAGACCGCAACGCTCGTCAAGGGAAAGCCGTTGGAGTATGCAGGGGAACTCTACTCGGAGGAACACGGACGGAAATTCACGACCGAAAGGGCAGGTTTCCAAGTGCTGAAAGACCCCACGGACGGGACTAAATTGGTTCTTGCCATCGACCGAAAGCCCATTGCCGAGTGGTTCAAGGAACAGTTCGAGAAGTTAAGGCAGAACATACGCCGACCTATACAACCGCAAAGGAAAGGCAAGGGATTCAAGCTATAAATGTTAAATCCTGCCCGATTTGCCGAAAAAAGTGCGGTACGCTGTTCGTGGTGTACTGCACTTTTTTTATATTTGTTCGCAAGGTGATATACTTGAAGAAAATAACAGCCGATTTCGCTGTTAGCACAATGTTATGCGGCAGCTTAAAAGACGACACCAAACCAGAAAAATCATCTTGACAACCACCCGACTTTGAACTACGAAGGATGAAATTTTTCAGGGACAACTTCCAGCATTTCCAAAAAACAGTTTACCCATTGACTTGGAGACAAACAAACAATTTGAGCATTAAGGTTTAAACCGAATTTTTCCGAAATTGACCTGACCTGACTTTTCCTGAAAATCGACTTTAAAGCTGTTTTTACAGATAAATCAGGTTTCTCTAACAGACAGGAAATAAATGCTAAGTATTTGGCTTTAAACTTAAAATCAAAAAATAACTGTTTTCTTTTAATGTTTAACAGGGCTGATTTGACAGTTGGCGGTGGAAAGAAACTTTCAGGACCTACCTCATAGACAAGTTTCAAATCAAAAAAAGTATGATAGAAAACGGTATATGGATTGTAAAGCTTCCTCGAAAATAACTTTTGTGTAGGTTCTAACTGAAGGACAATGGAACCTCCCAGAAAATTTCCAAGACTCTCAAACATCAGGATTTTGAAAATATCGGAAGTAATGCCATAAGGAATATTTGACACCACTTTGAAAGGAAATTTCGGAACTGCAAAATTCCTAAAATCACAACCGACAACTTGAACATTTCGGGCATCAGAAAATAATTTTCGTAAATGTTCAACCAAAGCTGTGTCGTTTTCAATAGCAACAACATTGTTGGCGATTTTTAATAAATGAACAGTAAGAAACCCCTTGCCTGCCCCAATATCTAAAACCGTATCCTGATTACTTATATTTGCTTGTCTTATTGCATCTTTTATTAGCACTTTATCAATAGTAAAGTGCTGACCCGTAAAACGAACGGGCAATTTCTTTTTTGTCATTAGTAACTTCTTACAGGTGAATACTTGACTGCAAATTTAGTAACTTTGCAGCAGAAATTAACGAGAAAGAAGAGAAAATGAAAACCGACCGCATAACATCACCTATACGCAAGCAGGGGTTTCGTGCTTCGTAGGACAGTTAAGTGGTAAATTTAAAGTTCAGTTCTTCGTAGGAAGTTCAGTGGTTAAAATCCCTGCCTGCGTATAGCTGAGAACCGTTATCAACCTCGAAAAGCAAAAATACAATGAATAGAATATTAACACTATACCTCTTTTTGCTATTGTGTGGCACGGCTTCCGCACAACAAATAGTAAAATGGGACGATTTACAGACTATAACGGATAACGCACGGCGCACGGTCTATTATGAAAAAGGCAGTAAACAGCCGTTGCAGGGAGAATATCGCATTATACGAGGGCTTGACGAGGAGCGTGTTAAACTTTCCGACGGCATAATAAACGGTGATTATCTCCGCTATCGTGATGGGGTACTGCGTGAATCGGGCATATATGCCAAAGGAAAGCGCAACGGCATATTCACGGAGTATTACCAAGATGGCGTTACTCCCCGAAAAGAAACACCCATGCAGCAAGGCAAGATAGACGGAACTGTAAAGACCTATTTTCGTAACGGCAAAATAGAAATCGAAAAGGAGTATAGGCAGAGTGTGGAGAGCGGACGGGAACGCCGCTTTGACAGCAAGACGGGTGAGCAGATTTTTGAATCTCATTATATAGACGGCAAAAAAGAGGGTGAGGAATGGGAAATATTCGAGGATGGGCGCACGCTTCGCAGCAGGACTACACGACACTACCGTAACGGAAAACTTGACGGCTTTTATCGTGTGGAATCGACACGGGACGGAAAACCCTATATAACCATCGAGGGGCAATACACCGACGGCGAGAAATCGGGACGTTGGAAACAGTACAACGCCACCGATGACACAACCCATGAATGGGATGAATGATTTTCTTTTTTCGCAAGTTGATTTTATAAAATTGCCACCGAAAGTTCGTACTTTCGGAAAAAGATGTTATATTTGCAAATGAAAGAGTTATTTGACAGCATAGCAACGCAAAACGCTGAAATTCGCACAGTTGCTAAATCGTTACTTCTATTTCTCAAATAATTCGCTAAAAGTTTATTTCTCAATCGGTTAAGTCAAACCGAGAAAAATCTAAAATAAAACTAGTATGATGAATTTTAAAATGAAAAACAAGACCCTATTTCTATGCCTTCCGGCAATGTTGAACATACTTTTTGGAGGCTCTTCTGCATTCGGGGCAAATCCAGAAAAAGACAATAAAGAGAATAGCCCGAAACGCCCTAATGTACTTGTATTGCTAACGGATGACCAGACATTCAGCACTATCCATGCCTGGGGTAATAATGAAATTCAGACTCCGAATATGGACAGACTTGTCAATCAGGGTATGTCATTCACCCAAACTCACGTAATGGGTGGACTCAACGGTGCCATTTCGCAGCCCAGTCGTGCGATGCTTCTTACCGGACGCGGTCTGATGGACGTACACCGCAACGGACAAATCATCCCCAAAAATGAGAAAACATTTCCCGAGCTGTTCCGTGAGAACGGCTATACAACCTTCGGAACTGGTAAATGGCATAGTGATAAAGCCGCGTTCAACCGTTCGTTCTCCACGGGTGCAAACATCTTTTTCGGAGGAATGCATCCATATGGAAATGAAAAGGATGAAAAGGGACACCGATGCCCTTATCTGCATGAGTATGATCCGACAGGAAAATACAAAAACGGACAATGGGTAAATGCATCGCTCAATACTTTTTCGTCCGAACTGTATGCCAATGCCGCCATCAAGTTCATTGAAACAAATGCACCGGACGATAGCCCATTCTTGATGTACGTGGCATTTACTTCACCGCATGACCCGCGTAACGTGTTACCCGATTACGGGCGCAAATATGACAGCAAGGAAATTACGATGCCAAAGAATTTTATTACACAGCATCCGTTTGATAATGGTGACCTCAATGAACGCGATGAAAAACTGTTGCCTACTCCGCGTGTACCGGAACAGGTACTTGCCGAAAGAGCCAACTATTACAGCATGGTGAACGAGGTAGATGTTCAGATAGGACGTATTCTTGATACGCTTGAAAGAAGCGGCAAGGCTGATAACACCATTATTGTATTTGCAGCAGACAACGGCCTTTGTGTCGGAGAACACGGACTGCTGGGCAAGCAGAATCTGTATGAAGCGGCGGTGAGAGTACCTTTGGTGATATGCGGGCCTAATATTCCGAAAAATATGATGAGTGATGCCTATTGTTATCTGTACGACCTTTATCCCACTCTCTGCGATTTATCGAATATAAAGGTACCGACCACTGTTAAGGGAATCTCATTGGCGCAAACCATACAGAATCCAAATGTGAAAAAGCGCAAGGATATACTATTAACATACATCAACCTCCAACGAGCTATCAAGAAGGAGGGTTTCAAACTTATACTTTATAATGTAGACGGTCAGCGTCATCCGCAGCTTTTCGACCTTAAGGCCGACCCAATGGAAATGAATAATCTTTATGATAATCCTAAGTATAGTAAAAAACGTGAAGAGCTTACTAAATTACTTTATGCCCGAATGGCATCTGTTGGTGATTTCTGTGACCCTACTAAATCGGATTGGGGCTATCCGACGAAACTGAAATGGGAGCAGATTGTCAAAGTTAATCCTTGATGTAGGCAGATGTGTGTAAAGGGCTCTTTTAGCACCAATATGAGAAAATATTATTCCCACTGCAATGAGAGAAAACAGCTTATTACAGTGGGTGTTTTTTGTTATGGTGAGAGTAGCCTTTTATTGCCCGATACGTCCCACTCTTTCTTCGAAAGAGTTACGGTTGCCAATAGCTTTGCTTCTCATTTTCGAGCGGTAATTGTAAATGGTAGACAGCGAATATTGCAAGAAATGGGCTATTTTTACACTGTCCGTGATTCCTAACCGAATTAATGCGAAGATTCTTAATTCGGGAGTCAGCAGTTTGCCTGTGCCGGGTATTATGGCATTCTCTGGTGATAAGAGCGCATTAAAGTCTGCCACGAAGTTTGGGAATAAGTTGAGGATTGTTTTGTCGAAATTATTATAAAACTCTGCTAAGTCTTCTTCTGTGTTTAGCGAAGACTTGAGGAAAGAAACCACTTTACTGATATCTTCACTCTTTGCTATTTTAAGAGCTCTTTTCTTGAAACTGTCTATTTGAGTGATATAGTTGGTATATTGTTCCATATATAATCCCACATATTCTTCCTTGATCTTATTGTTATCAGCCAGTGCAGAATTTATGTTTTGTATTTCATCCAAATGGTATGACAGGCTTTTATTGGCTTGTTCTACTTTTTTCTTTTGCTTCTTTAGTTGGG
Source organism: Bacteroides sp. M10 (assembly GCF_014334015.1). Taxonomy (GTDB): domain Bacteria; phylum Bacteroidota; class Bacteroidia; order Bacteroidales; family Bacteroidaceae; genus Bacteroides; species Bacteroides intestinigallinarum. The sequence goes on from NZ_CP060488.1 coordinate 1,680,936, forward strand.
TGAAAAGTATAAATAATAGGATGCAGACAAGGCACAGCGAACTGAGTAGACTACTGATAATAACAAATTTGCGTTTTTCTTTCTCTTGAAAGGCCTTGTCAATGAAGAGATACATATCCGAGGCTTCGATAGTATTAATTCTTGCATTACATAAAATCGCATCTTCCATTGCATTTTTCATGTATGCGTATGCCCGATCTATATCTCCACTTTCAAAAATAAGTTTTGCCAATATTCGCAAAGAACGGTTTTCTCTAGTTCCGTTTATTACATCAGATATGGCGGATATGGTAAAGTACCTGACCGCATTCTTAGAGTCGCCTTTGCCTTGATAAGCGGAGGCTAATGAATAAGCTAATATACCGGCATTCCGCGAATATTGGGGATAGCTTAAATAAGCGCTGTCAAGCATATGGATGGCATCATTATATTTCTTTTTGTGTAGCAGGATAGGAGCAATTGTGAAAGCTCGTATATTGGAAGGGACTTCTGCGCATTGGAGTAAGGAGTCGCGATAAGTTTGTTCTATCAAATCATTCTTGCGTGATTCTATTTCACTGGAAGCAAAATTCTTCTGGTGATTGTAGATAGTGGCTTGCCCGAGGAAATATTCCACTTTAAGTTTGGGAGATAATAATTCATGTTGTATGGGATTGACGATGGACAATGCCTCTTTGAAAAATCCCATGGAAGATAAAATACGTGCATAGTCTAGCTTGGCTTCTATGATAAGCTCTCCATCTCCACTTTCTTGAGCTAACTCATTCATATGAATAGCATAGGTTAAAGCGGAATCTTTTTGAAAGGAAGAATAGGCGAAACATAATAATTCGGCTATTTGTACTTTTTTACGTATTTTATGATGTAACTTCAGTTCTATTTTAAGACTATCTATTTGCTCTTGCTTTTGTTCTGCATAATCTAATTTATACTTTAGGGCTTTATCTAATGTTTTTAGTAATGACTTGATTTCATCGTTAGCTGTAGCCGGATTGATAAAAATAAAGCAGAGTAATACAGGTAAAATGAACTTTCTCATGATTATATTAGATTTTATCGCTAAAGTTGAATTTGGGATAAAGGTAAATATAATATTTGATAAATGCTAGCTTGTGATTTAATTCTCATGTTTGAGATTTATAATTCCATACCGAACCGTAAAAGTAAATACCGGTTTGATATGGAATCTTTTTCAGAAATGCCTATATAAAATTAGGAAATAATTGTTATTTGTATTTTTGTGCAAACTCCACCGAAACCGAATTGCTGAAACTTCGGCAAACTTCAGCTGCGAAGTCTTTTCCGCATTGGATTATTTTATCCCAGATTTCTTCATTCAAGTTATTTAGATCGCGGTATCGGACATCGTATTTGAGTAATCCGTAGATCAGCCCTGCATTGAAGTTATCACCAGCTCCAATAGTACTGACTGCTTGTAATGGTTCTATCGGATAATCTTTATTGACCAGATTAGTGCGTAACGCTACCTTTTCCGCACCTGCAGTACAGATGAACCGGGGACAGTAGAATTTGATTTTATCCTTGTAAATCTTGTCTATATCCTGCATGTTATACATATATAGAAAATCCTCTAAAGAACCGCGTACAATGTCTGCATATTCCAGATTTTCAATAATGATCGGAGCCAGCTTCATGGCCTCGTTCTTGTGTGAAGAACGGAAATTCGGGTCATAATAGATAATGGCTTTCTTTTCACGCGCCTGATCTAGTAATTCGAGAATCTTCTCCCTTAGAACCGGATTCAGTGCGTAATAAGAACCCACCATGACAATGTCGTCTTCCTCTAGTTTCGGAAACAGAACATCCAGACGTTGCTTCGGGTAGTCTTTGTAGAAGATATATTCGGCATCACTCTGCTCGTTCAGGAAGGCTAAAGATACGGGTGATTTTCCATCCGGGAATACATTCACATGGTCCGTTGGGATATGATTCTCACGCATGAACTGCAGGATAATATTGCCTACACGATCATTTCCGGTTTCACTGATGAAGCCGACGTTTATTCCCATTCGTCCCAATGAGACAATACCGTTGAATACAGAACCTCCCGGTACGGCGGCAGAAGGCTGGTCACCTCGAAAGATGATATCGAGGATGGTCTCTCCGATACCGATTACTTTTCGCATAGTGATCTTGATTTTTCTCCCAGATAACCGCCGTGGTGACGTTTAGAATATTCAGCGATGGTAAATCCTGTTTCCTTCATGGTTTGTACTACCAATATATCTCCGATCACTGTCATGGCAGTAGTGGATGTAGTAGGAGTCATCCCTAACACACAGACTTCTGCAGGCTTACCGGTACTTAGGCAGACATCCGATTCTTTTGCCAGCGGACTATCCGGATTTCCGGTGATAACGATAAACTTCAGATCCGGGTCCAGATTATGGGCCAGGCGGGTTAATTCCACAATCTCACGTGTCTTGCCAGAGTTAGAGATCAGCAGGAGTAGATCGTTTTTTTGTAAGATACCCAAATCCCCGTGTTGCGCCTCGCTGGGATGCAGAAAGACGGATGGAATACCGGTGGAACAGAAAGTCGTAGCAATGTTCATAGCAATCTGCCCGGCTTTTCCCATACCGGAGGTTACCAGTTTTCCCTTTTTCTGATGTATTTGTTCTACAATCAGTTTCACCGCTTTTTCATAAGCGTCTGTTACGGGGATGTTGAGCACAGCTTGTGCTTCCTGTTGCAAAAGTTGTTTGATGGAGTCTATCATATAGGATCAGTTTATTTTTTCTTTTAATTCATTTAATGTGTTTGCTACTTCGTAATAGGTTGAGAAAGGCTGTCGTGCAAAACCTTTGTCCTCCAGGGTGTGGAGTGCTTTTAATAACTCGTCGTAAAAACCATATTCATTGTAGAAAATGACCTTCTTCCGGTGATATCCGATAGAGGCAGCGGCTATTACGTGGAAAATCTCATCAAGAGTACCAACGCCTCCGGGGAGTGCAACCAATACCTCCGACTTCTCCGTTATGATATCTTTGCGGTCACTCAAGTTACGGGTATGAATTTCTTCATCTAACAGAGTGCTTACCTTGCCATTCTCTTCCAGTTTGGCAGGAACTACTCCAATAACCTTACCGCCATTTTCTTTCACGGCACGAGCTATGCATTCCATTAATCCGAGGCTGGCTCCTCCATATATCAAGGTTTTGCCTGTCTGCCCCATCCATTTGCCTATTTGGCTGGCGCTTTCGAAGTACATTTTGTCAATGTTATCGGAGGCGGAACAGAATATTCCTATCTTTTCCATATACGTTGTTGCTGTTATAGTCCACAAATATCTGCAATTTTCTATAAACAGCAATAAGTTTTATTGTATTTTTGTGGCATTAATTCAATAAGGAAGTATAAAACGATGCAAGGTAACGAATATACATTGCCAAATGGCCTGCGTATTATCCATGAACCAACCCTCTCAAAAGTAGCTTATTGTGGTTTTGCGATTGATGCCGGAACCCGTGATGAGGCGGAGAATGAGCAGGGAATGGCCCATTTTGTAGAACATCTGATTTTTAAGGGAACGGAGAAGCGGAAAGCCTGGCATATCCTCAACCGGATGGAGAATGTAGGTGGTGACTTGAATGCTTACACAAATAAGGAAGAAACTGTTGTCTATGCCGCTTTCCTGAAAGAACATCTGGAACGTGCGCTTGAGTTGTTGGGGGATATTGTATTTCATTCAACCTTTCCTCAACATGAGATAGAAAAAGAAACGGAGGTCATTATCGATGAAATCCAGTCGTATGAAGATACTCCGTCGGAACTGATATTTGACGATTTTGAAGACATGATCTTCCGTAATCATCCACTGGGAAGAAACATTCTTGGTAAACCGGAACTTCTGCGGAGTTTTCGCACGGAAGATGTTCTGTCGTTTACCCGCCGTTTTTACCAACCGGGAAATATGGTGTTTTTTGTTCAGGGGCAATACGAGTTTAAGAGAATCATCCGTCTGGTAGAAAAATACCTGTTGGATATTCCTGATGTGAAGGTAGAGAATCGCCGTACACCTCCGCCTCTGTATGTGCCGGAACATTTGACAGTGGCCAGAGATACACATCAGGCGCATGTCATGATTGGTAGCCGTGGCTATAATGCGTATGATGACAAACGTACTGCACTCTATCTGCTGAATAATGTCCTTGGAGGTCCCGGAATGAATAGTAAACTGAATGTGTCCCTTCGCGAACGCAGAGGATTGGTCTATAATGTCGAATCCAATCTGACTTCCTATACGGATACGGGAGCTTTCTGTATTTATTTCGGGACGGATGTGGATGACATGGATACTTGCCTGAAATTGACCTATAAGGAACTAAAGCGGATGCGCGATACGAAGATGACTTCCTCCCAGTTGGCAGCAGCGAAGAAGCAGTTGATCGGACAAATCGGAGTAGCGTCCGATAACTTTGAGAATAATGCGTTAGGGATGGCGAAAACATTCCTGCATTATCATAAGTATGAATCATCCGAGCTTGTTTTTAAGCGTATAGAAGAGCTAACAGCAGAGATGTTGTTGGAAGTTGCCAATGAGATGTTTGCAGAGGAATACTTATCTACGTTGATTTACAAATAATTGATTGACAGATTTGCTTTCATTGCCAGAATTCGTATTTTTGTAGCAGATACGTGTGTGATAACAATCTAATAGTAGAAATTGTATGTTGGTGACGGGCAGAAAACTCCCTATCGGGATTCAGACTTTCGAAGATATCCGCAATGACGGATACTTGTATGTGGATAAGACCGCATTGATGTGGACTATAGCAAACATCGGTAAACCTTTTTTTTTAAGTCGTCCGCGCCGATTCGGAAAGAGTTTGTTAATTTCTACGTTTGAAGCCTATTTCAAGGGACGGCGTGACCTTTTCACGGGACTTGCTGTGGAACAATTAGAAAAGAAGTGGGAAGAATATCCCGTACTGCATCTGGATTTGAATGCCGAGAAATATGATTCACCGGACAGATTGGATGCTATTTTAAGTAACCAGCTAACTCAATGGGAAGCTATATATGGCAGGGGAGAAGATGAAACCACTTTGTCTTCCCGTTTCTTGGGTGTCATTCGTCGTGCCTCCGAACAAGCAGGCAGGGGTGTTGTAGTCCTGGTGGATGAGTATGATAAGCCCTTACTACAGGCTATTCAGAATGAGCCGCTTCTCGATTCTTACCGTTCTACTTTGAAAGCTTTTTACGGTGTGTTGAAGAGTGCAGACCGCTATCTTCGTTTTGCTTTTCTGACAGGTGTCACCAAATTCTCGCAAGTAAGTGTGTTTAGTGATTTGAACCAATTGAATGACATCAGTCTGAATTATGACTTCTCTACTCTTTGTGGAATCACCCGCGAAGAACTTCTTGCTAATTTTGAACCAGAGATTGCAGCTTTATCGCAAGCAAATGACATCAATACGAAAGAAGTTGTAGAAACAATGACCCGGCAGTATGACGGTTATCATTTTCATCCTAATGGAGAAGGAGTGTTCAATCCATTCAGTGTTCTGAATGCATTTTTCAGTAAAGAGTTCGGTAATTACTGGTTTCAGACCGGAACTCCTACTTTCCTTGTGGAGTTATTGAAAGAGAGCGATTATGATCTTCGCTTGTTGATGGATGGTATAGAGACAGCTGCTTCCGCTTTCACTGAATATCGTGCGGATAGGAAAAATCCTATTCCGTTGATTTATCAGAGTGGTTATTTAACCATAAAAGACTATGATAAGCGTTTTAAAATGTATCGTCTTGGTTTTCCTAACGACGAAGTGCGTTATGGTTTTCTTAACTTTCTACTACCATTCTATACGGCGGTTACAGATGAGGAACGGAGTTTTTATATTGGTAAGTTCATCCATGAATTGGAAAGTGGCAATGTTGATGCTTTCATGCACCGCTTTGAAGCTTTCTTTGCAGATTTTCCTTACGAGTTGAATGACCAGACTGAACGTCATTATCAAGTCATCATATATTTAATATTCAAGCTGATGGGACAATTTACACAGGCAGAAGTACATAGCTCACGGGGACGTGCAGATGCGGTTGTACGAACCCCGAAGTTCATCTATATTTTCGAATTCAAGCTGAATGGGACTGTTGAGCAGGCCATGGAGCAGATTGAAGAAAAAGGTTATGCTTTTCCTTATACGGCAGAGGATCAACAAGTGATAAAAGTTGGTGTAGAGTTTAGCGCAGAGAAACGAAATGTAGAGCGCTGGATGGTAGCGAAAGAAATTTAATATAAAATTGATTATGAAAAACTTAATACGAAATGTCTGGGTTTGCTTGGGGCTGATGGTGCTTCCCTTCACAGCCTCCGGACAACAAAAGGATAACATTACCTATGTGCCGGCTCAAGAGCTTTTACTGGTAGGCAAAGCAACTACCGAAGGCGAATACTTCCATCGGGTAGATACAGCCAAGTATCGTACAATGCCTCCCACAGTGAAGAAACTATTCACAAACTCTGCCGGTCTGGCTATCTCTTTTACAACGAATAGCCCCGTCATAAAAGCCAAATGGACGGTTCCTGATAATTACCAGTTACCCAATCTGACGAGAGTTGCTCAGAAAGGTCTGGATTTGTATATCAAACGGGATGGAAAATGGCAATTTGCCGGAGTAGGGATACCGGGTGGTGTGACTACGGAAAAAGTGCTTGTTGATAATATGGGTACGGAAGAGAAAGAATGCTTGCTGTATCTGCCTTTATATGATGAACTGAAAAGTCTGGAAATAGGTGTTTCTTCTGATGCACACATACGTAAAGGAGAAAATCCGTTCAAAGAAAAGATAGTGGTATACGGGTCCAGCATTTTGCAGGGAGCATCTGCCAGTCGTCCCGGGATGGCTTATCCGGCTCGTTTGTCCCGTAGCAGCGGATATAACTTTATCAATTTAGGATTGAGCGGAAACGGCAAGATGGAGAAAGAAGTTGCCGAGATGTTGGCGGATATTGATGCAGATGCTTTCATTCTGGATTGTATTCCCAATCCTTCTCCCAAAGAGATAACCGACCGGACTGTTGATTTTGTAATGACGTTGCGCCAGAAGCATCCGGATACGCCTATTATTGTGATACAGACATTGATACGTGAAACAGGTAATTTCAACCAGAAAGCTCGTGAGAATGTAAAACGGCAGAACGAGGCCATCGCTGAACAGGTAGAAGTATTGCGAAAGAAGAATGTCAAGAACCTGTATTTCATAAAAGAAGATCAATTCTTGGGAACAGACCATGAGGGGACTGTAGATGGGACCCATCCGAATGACTTGGGATTCGACCGAATGTTGAAGAAATATAAACCGGCTATCAGTAAGATTCTGAAGATCAAATTCAAGGCTGAATAACAGGAATGAAAGATTATAACAGAGACAGATAGAAAAAAATAAAGGTCAATTCATGGGGGTGAATTGGCCTTTTTCTTTTGCAAATGTGTTAAGTTGTTATTGCTTATAGTTTTCTTAAACCTTTATTTTCTAAGTATTTGATTAATTCTTGAGGGCGATCAGTTTGTATCATAGTTGCCTTATGTTCCAGTATCCATCCCCAATGCTTTTCTTTCCCTTCCAGTAGGGCGTTTTCATCATCATGTCCACCGCATAGACTATCCCATAGAGTATTCATCCATACCCGACTACCAGATTGTACAATTTTATCAATTACCTTTAAATTTGAAGTCTGTTCGTCTTTGAAGCAGAGTTCATAGGCTATTGGCGTAAAGTCTTTAATAAAACTTTCGGTCGCTTTTATATCTTCTTCTTTCCATAAATGAATGATAGGCATATAGAGCATATCGGTATTGTTTCCATATTCCTCTTGAACTTTCTCGACAGGATACCTTCCTTTTATAACCACTTGTTTTTCCATTCCACATTTTCGGATGATGGGAAGAATCTCCTTTATATATGTTCCACCTTTATCTATATTGACTAGAATACGATCTTTACATGTCATTAATGCTTCTTCTAAAGTGGGTATGGATCGGCGGGTCTTTATACCGTTTCCACTTTTCAGCACAAATTGTTTTAGTTCTGTTGCCGTATAGTTTTTAATGGCTCCTTTTCCTGTTGAAGTGCGGTCTAGCGTTGCGTCGTGCATACAAATAAAGTTGTTGTCTTTGGTTTGTTGAATGTCAAGTTCCACCATGTCTGCTCCCATCGCGATGGCATTCTCTATACATTGTATGGAGTTCTCCGGAGCATTCCTCCAGTCGCCGCGGTGAGCTATAACAAATACATATTGAGAGTTCTTGTCGTGAAGATTCCTCAATAGTTTATCAATTCTGGATTCTGCTTCAGCAGATAATGAAACCAGAAGAACTGATAATAGAAATATAATTTTCCTTGTCATACGTGCTTTTCTTAAATAAAATGTTTTGATCTATATTTGGTACCTATGAAAAACTATCCTATAAAGTTATCTTAATCCTTTTTCTTTTAAATAAGAGTTGACAAGATCAGAGTAATCAGTTTGCACAACTTCTATTTTGTTGTCTATAAAAGTTTGAAGGTGAGAATATTTACTATTCAGTAGATCGCTATCCCAATCTAAATGATTGGCATAACCTACTAACTTGACATCTTTAATAGCTCCCATTAGTTCAGTGAGAGATGCATTGTCTATTCCGAATTGTACCATTTGTACTTTACTGTAATATTTGGCGAGGACTTTTACTTCTGCTGCTGTGGATACCCATGGAAAAGGAATGGCTCCAGGGTTAATAGTATTCATTTCTTCAATATATGATGTGCTGGAACCAGTATAATAGCAAACCTGGTCGATCATCCCTTTTTCTGCAACCATTTTAATGATTTTACCTAAAAGCCCCTTCTCTTTTACATCGACACAAACATAGATTTTGTCTTTTGCAGCATCCAATACTTCCTCAAGTGTAGGCACTTTGTATTCAGTGATACCTTTAGAACCTTTTAAAAAATATTGATAAAGAGTTTGATAAGTCATATTGGCTACAGCACCAGTTCCGTTTGTTGTAGCATTAATGGTTGTATTGTGCATATTTACGATTATTCCGTCAGAAGTGGCTCTAGGGTCTATTTCAATCATATCAGCACCGACTTCTATTGCATATTGGATAGCGGGAATAGAATTTTCAGGTATTCCGTCACGTATTCCCTTATAGGTGTTGCTACGATGAGCGCAAGTCCACATTTTCAGACTTGTGTTGCTGGAAAGATTCTTTAAGTCGGTTGTTAAACTTTTAGTGTCAGGTTCTTCACCTGGATCCTCCGGGTCTTCATTATCATCCGGAGGAGTCGGCTGATTTTTGTTTTCATATTCATCATTGGAAGAGCCACAACTGGTACACATCACTTGCCCGGATACGAGTAAGATGATTGCCAAAAGAAAAAATACTTTCTTCATAGTCTTTTTATTTTATTTATTAGATAATTAGGATAGGCTATCGAAATAACCTATCCTGTTTAATTAAAGTTATCTTACTGTAGCAGTGTGCTGAGCATCTTTGGCACGCATTGGCCACCCTGTCGTTGGTAACCCTTTCACATATTTGGATGACAGGGCTACTAGTAAACTCTTTGATTCATCTTGAGTATTAGTGATCGCTACATAGATAGTACCGTCTGCATCCACTACCGGTGAACTCCAGAATTTGCCTTGTGTTGCAGCCCATTCGGATGCATAAGCACTTTCACTGTTAGCAATTGCTCCAGCTATATCAAGTACGGCAATAGCGTCGGTACCATTTGCGTCTAGGATATAGAAATTGCCACGTTCCGTACCGAACAAGATATGTCCATCCTTATCAATAACAGGAGTACTGCTGACACTTTCTGATATCTCATATTGCCATTTGATAGTTCCACCTGCTGACAATGCAACAATTCCGCCAGGCATATCTCCCTGACTCTTCAATGAGGCATATACAGTGCCATCTGTGCCGATAACGACTCCTCCCTGATCTTGTTTGCCGGTATTCTCAATAGGGGTAGTCCAACGTACACTACCGTCACTGGCAACGGAATAGATGGTAGTAGTCAGATCAGATGTATAAATCATGCCATATACATTTCCTTCATTGTCTATGGCCATTGATGCATGACAGCCGCTGTTCAAACCACTGTCAAATGCTCTCCATGCCCATGGGCTGAAAGTATTGTCATCTTTAGCCATAGTAGCTTTGGCTACACCAAACATTCCGTAGTTGGTACACATGATATACATCATTCCTTGTTTGGAGATAACAGGACCTGCATAAACACCTCCGGCAGGACCGCTGGTACCATCTGCATTAGTTAAATAGCTAACGCGGTTTCCTGTTGTTTTGTCTATTGCAATCATTGAACCGGTGCTTCCCCCATTACCACAGTATACATATTTATCATCAAATGCTGGTGACACACTACGCATTTTGGCATTGGCGGCGTTGCCTTTATTCCAAAAACCGGTAGTCGGATCATTGAAAGTAATCCATTTCTTATTTCCATCAGGATTGATAGCAAATAGTTTACCATTGCTTCCGTCACCTGTGCCAATGTAGATTGTGCCATCCGTATCTACAGACGGTGTCATGTTTGAGCCTCCTGTTGCCTGCGCTCCCCAAGATGGATTAGTCATATCGAATGCCCATTTTTCAATACCTGAAGTTACATCATAACTATGTAATATGTGGTCATTGCTATTGATGTAAACCGTTTTTTCATCAGGAGAAAGAGCAGCGGAATTGGAAACTAACTTAGCTAAATGAGTGGAGGAAGTCCATAGTAATGTGAGGTCTCCTTTTTCTACTACTTTATCGGTAATTTCAATTGTTTTCCGGTAGAGGTTCGATCTTCCACTGCTGTCGGTTATGGTCAAACTAACAACAAATATACCTTTCTCATTGTACACGTGCTTCGGGCTTTCTTCGGTAGAAGTCGTTCCGTCCCCGAAATCCCATACATAAGTAAAGTTGCCACTACCTCCATAAGATGCGTTAGTGAATTGTATTTCACCTTCTATTTGCCCTCTTTCGGGAGAGATTGAGAAAGTTGCGGAAGGAATGTCTTTTCCGGCATTGTCTTCGTTGCTGCATGCGGCAAATAATAAGAGACAAACAATATATATGAACGGACATATCCGTACTTTATTTTTAATAGTTGTCATACACATAATAATCATTTAAGGTTTTGTTATTAATTTCCTGTATATCCCGCATATCCGGGATTTTGTGGGTAGGCTGCCGTACCGGCCATGTCAATCTCATCTTGCGGAATCGGATAATACATCAGATAAGTACGACCATCAAGTGTTTCTAACAATTCTAAGCGATTCGTGCGTTTGATGTCTTGCCAGCGCATGCCTTCAGCATAAAATTCACGACGGCGTTCGTCCAAGATCAATGTCTGATATTCTTTGTCCGATAGAGCTTTGATTGCTGCTTCACTTGGAGCGGTAGTATATCTTTTTTTCATATATTCCACTAATGTGGCGGCTCCGTTCGTTTTTCCGAGAGCTTCGGCTTTTACCAGATACATTTCTGAAATACGGGAGATTACTACCGGTGTGCAGGTATAATCTGACGTTTCCGCCAATTGATAAGTCCCATTCGGATATTTGATTACGCGGTTGGCATCTTGGCTGGTGAATGTGGCTTTTGACCGTACGTCTCCTTTGCGTGAAAGAGTATTATCATCAGCAAAAAGACTACTATAACACCAATCAGATGGAGCATAATTCCATGAACCGTCAGTGTCATTAACGTATAATGTGAAGTTTAGAGGACTGGATGCTCTTGAATTATTAACATAGGCAAATATAATTTCCGGACTTGAACTTCCTGCAACCCAATTTTTAGAGAAATCCATAGCAGTGGATGCGAGCGAGAAACTAGAATTAGCTAATACTGCTTCTGCATAGTTTGCAGCATCCGTCATCTTGTTCTGGAAAAGAGCTACACGTGCAGCAAGTGCATTTGCTGCGTCAGAAGATACGTACCATTTGGAATCTGCTTTTGACAGTAAGCGAATAGCTTTACCCAAATCCTCTTCGATGAATGTCCATACTTCAGCTTCCGGAGAGATAGGAACCACCTCTTTTGAACGTTTACGCAGGATGGGGACATTTCCATAATGAGAGGCCAAACGATAATAAATAAATGCACGGAAATAGTAAGAGACACCACCTACTTTTTTCATAAGAGCACTTTCTTTGTTTTCGGAAGCTTCATAAGTTTCTACGAGAAAATTGACCTGATGTAATGTTGTAAATGAGTTTCTCCAAAAGGAGAGAATGTTAATTGCCTGATTGGTATACGAGGGAGACATTTCGCATGGGTCTGTAATTTGACCTCCTCCAGGACCTGCTTTGAAATTTTCCCCTTGTATATCATCCAACCACCAGAAAGTAAATGTATAATTTTCCATAGTGGCGTATACTCCATTTAATAGCTTTTCGAGATCATCATCCGTCAAGGCTGATTGAGGAATTGCATGTCGGGGGCTGATGTCGTCCAGCCAGTCAGAACAGCTCGTGCCGAGTACAGTTATGGTCATTAAAACCAGAGTGAATAATAGTTTTATATTTTTCATATCGTTAGTTTTAGAAGTTAATGCTTGCACCTATGATAAAACTCTTTAATGTGGCTTGTTCTCCGAAATCTGCTCCGTAGCTGTTGCCTGTCGGATTACTTTCGTATGAGAATTCCGGATCATATCCGGAATATTTAGTCAGTGTAAAAAAATTGTCGAGAGAAACAAAGATGCGAGCTCCCGTTACATGTATTTTTGACAACAGAGAATGAGGAAGGCTATATCCCAATGTGATGGTTTTGAATTTGAAATAAGAAGCATCTTCCAGATAACGGGTAGAAACAAGATTGTTTCCGAAACCACCAGTGAACGTTCCTGCCAAAGTAGGGCGTGGAACAGTGTTACTGGTTCCTTCTCCCCTCCAGTAATGGTTGGCGGCATATTTTGATATGTTATAGAACTGTTCCGAATCGACCAGTGTGCCATTTTTGTAACCTTTGATACTACTGGACGCCAAGCCGAGATGTTCCGTACCTTCTGTTCCCCCGCAGCCTTTCCACGCTGACAGGATTTTACCTCCGGCTGCAAATTGGCAGAAAATGGATAAGTCGAAGTTTTTCCAGTTCATAGTCGAAGTAATACCACCATAAATGTCTGGTGTAACCTTTCCTACATACATGCGGTCATCGTCTGTGATATCTCCATCATTGTTGTAGTCAAAGTACTTACAATCACCGGCACGTACTCCTTTAGCGTAGAGTTTGCTTGGTACTTCCTGGTCGGTTTGATAAATGCCATCTTGACGCAACATATAGAAAGCACTAACCGGTTTACCTACCATTAGAGCATGCATTACTTTACCGGTATTGGCACCACCACCGTTGATTTTCATATCAAGTACTCCATCCAATGATAACAGTTTGTTTTTTGTATAGGAGAGGTTAGTAGCAAGCTCCCATTTAAAAGGACCATCGAATATTTTACCGCTCACCATCACTTCCAATCCTTTGTTCTCCAGCGAGCCGATATTGGCTGTCCGGGTAGTATATCCTGTTGTAGCAAGAGTACTGATATTATAAAGTAATCCGCTTGTCTTTTGATAGTATCCGTCTACAGATAGCGTCAGTCGTCCGTTGAATAGCTCTGCGTTGATTCCGACATTCACCTGATTAGCTTTCTCCCAGATAAGGTCCGCAGCATCTGCTCCGATTTTAAAACCGGATGAACCATTATAAGAATTTCCTCCCGAAGTTACTAATGACATAGCTGCCCAGTTACTGATGCCATCCATACTGCCAGTCTTGCCCCAACTGGCGCGTAACTTTAAGTCATTCAGAGGCGTACCTTTAGGGAAAAATGGTTCGTTGATAATCCGCCACGCGAAAGAAGCAGAAGGAAATGTTCCATAACGTTTATCTTTTGAGAAACGTGAAGAACCGTCACGACGCATCGTTACATTTAAGATATAGCGATTATCCCAATTCAGGGCGACACGTCCGAAATAAGATTCGAGTGCATATGCATTATATCCGATACTACCTGCGTAGATATTAGAACCGGAATTTATCAGACCGAAGCTGGAAGAAGGATAAGCACCGTTTGCGTAATTATCACTATAAGCCCCAAAAGTTTCATAGTTATACTCTTCGTATGAATGACCAAGCATTGCTGAATAAGTCAGTTTATCCCAACTATTTTCATACGAAATTACGTTGTCTATAACATATCGGTAGCTTACATTTTTCTGTTCGCTAAGTGCACCCCATCCTGCATTTTTTGAACGTGCGTCATGTTTCTCTGAAATTGTTTTCTTTTCTTCATCAAGAATACCGTATATGCTGAATGAGGGGGTGTACTTGAGTCCTTTGATAGGAGTAATATCAAAACTAAGGGCAGCTACTCCTTGTTTTTTATGTACAGTCCAGTCTTCTTCATTAATCAGCATAACAGGATTATGACGACATAATTCTGTTGACATCACTGTATAGCCTCCATCTTCCCGATAAGCTCCAATCCATGGTTGTTCTTCACGCGCAGTACGAATCACTTTCAAACTGGTAGATGACTCTTCTACCTTATCAAAACGGCTGTAAGATCCCGTGAGGTTTAGATTCAGTTTAAACCATTTGTTCAGCTGATGAGTAAATTTTGCCCGTAGGTTGGTTTGCTGGAATCCGCTGGTGCGGATGATACCTTGTTGGTCGTTAAATCCCACAGAGGTGAAAAAGGTAGTTTTCTCATTACCTCCCGAGAGATTGATAGATGCCGTAGTAGAGTGTGCTATATCACGTTGAATTAGTCCGAGCCAGTCTGTTTCGGTAATCCGGTCGGGGATAAAGAATGATTTTGTGTCCTTTTTCTGCACATTCCAATTATCTACGGCTGCTTGCATAGTACGAGCATATTCTGCTACATTTGCCATTGGTATATCGTTGGCAATCCATCCAAGGCTGTGGCGTACACTGGCATTTACGCGTGTTTTACTGTTGGTGTTCCCCGATTTTGTGGTGATGATGACAACACCGTTGTTAGCTCGCGAACCATAGATGGCAGCAGCTGAAGCATCTTTCAATACGTCCATGCGTTCGATGTCGTTGGGGTTTAGCATAGGCATTGATTCACTGGGAACTCCATCGACCACATACAATGGGGTGCTGTTACCTGTGATGGATGCAATACCACGTACCCGTACACTCGGTTGTTCACCGGGGGTACCGCTGGCAGAGGCTACATTTACACCAGGAGTACGACCTTGCAGCATCTTAGCTACATTGTAGTCACTGCCTTGATCCAGATCATCCACTTTCAGGCTACTGATAGAAGTGGTTACTAGTTTTTCGGACTGGGAGCCATAGCCGACTACAACTACCTCATTTAATGCAATGCTGCTTTCTTTCAAATATATTTTCAGATTGTTTTTATTGCCAGCTTTCACTTGTTGTGAGTCAAATCCAATATAAGATACTGTTAGTGGTTGGTTAGGATCTGCTACAATGGTAAAGTTTCCGTTAATATCTGTAATGACTCCGGTTCCTTTTCCTTGCATGACATTGGCGCCAATAATAGGAATTCCACTTTCATCTAGTACGGTTCCTTTAATCGCTCTCCTTTCATTACTTCTTTGTTCTGTCTCCTGTTTTACCAATACGATGGTGTTGTTAGTAAATGAATAGGATATATTCAGAGGAGTAAATACTTGTGAGAGCACTTCGCTGATAGGCTTCTTTGTGCAGCTAATTGTAACTTTAGTCTGATCGTTAAGAACATGATTCCGGTATACAAAAGTATATCTCGTTTGCTGTTCTACTTGCTTCATGAAAGTTTTTACCGTGCCATTTTTGATATTAATGGACACATTTCCTTCTTGGGCAAACACTCCCGAAGGGAATAAAATTATAGCAGCGGATAAAATGGTAAAGTTTCTAAAAATAAGGCTGTTCCGCAGTTTCCTTCTCAATAAAAATGTTAACTTTGTGATATTCATAGTTGATAATGTTTTGATGTATAAAATTTTATCGACTTCCATACAACCAAAGGATTGGGCGATTCTTTGGTTGTTCTTTTTTGATTTTAACTACTGTGTGTTTTCCATACGCTCCTTTCTTTTAAATTAGTAAATAGTAATTATATCTTTATATATCTCGTACTTAAACCCGTATTGTATGCTTAAGGATCTTATGACATTCTGTATACTTTCGTTTCGGAAAGATCCTGATAGTAAATCTTGTGCGATTTGCTTATGATGTAATCTGATTTCCACCCCATACCATCGTTCTATCTGGGCTATTACATCAATTAATGGTGTGGATTCAAAGATGAGGTAATTATCTCTCCATCCGGCTTCAACATGGGCATCCGCTTTGCTTATTCGTAGTGTTCTGTCCATAGCGGAATAGGTTGCCTTTTGTCCAGGTGAAAGCGTATATTCATGGGGAAGTGAACCACCTGATATTCTGATTCGTCCGCTAAGTAAAGATGTTTCTACAATGTCTTTTTTATAGGTCTTTACATTGAATGAAGTTCCTACTACTTCAATTTGCAGATCGTTGATTATTACCTTGAATGGGCAATCGGGATTCTTGGCAACATCGAAAAAGGCTTCTCCTGAGAGTTTGACAAGGCGTTGATTGGAATTGTTTACATCATATTCTAGGTTTGTAGCCGCATTTAGTTGTACAAATGTACCATCAGGGAGAGCCATTTCTGCTTTACTGCCAGCTTTAACTGTTACAGCAACCATTTGACTTTCCGGGTTATTCATCCATGTATAAAGTCCAAAAGAGGATGATAGGATGATAGCGATAATGGCAGCATATTTCATATATTGCAACCAACGGCGTCTCCAGATGATTTGTTGTAGTTCCTTTCGAATTTGCTTTTTCATCATAGGAGGCATCTTTATCTCTACTGTGTCGTTTTCCATATCTATCATGGTATTCCATAACTCTTCGTCAGGTATGTTATTGAGTTCATTTCTGAACTTTCCAATATCGGAAGAGGTGATTCCTTTTTCGATGTACTGGCAATATAACTTTTTAAATTGTGGACTCATATTATTGGTGTTTCTATAGGTTATACGTAAATACATAAAGGGAGTACTAGACTTTTTTTATGTTGTATAGCATAGAAAAAGTTAGGAATAATAGGTGTTTGTAAAGTTGTGTGAAGTTTTAATTATTCCTACTGAAAGTGTTATTCTTGTTACAGGAAGAAAATAAAGAGAATATTATATTTCATCATTTCGCTGCGAAGAATCTTCAGGGCAGAAGTCAGATAGTTTTTCACCGTTTGTTCGGAGAGATCCAGTTGTTCGGCTATTTGCTTGATGGGGATATGTTTCTCCCTGCTTAATTCATAAATCTCATGTTCCCGTTGTGACAGTACTTTTTTCGATTGTTGGAGTTGTTGCAGGAATTCGTCGTACAATAAGATATCTTCCGGCGATACGTCAGTTGCCTGGTTCTCGCAGTACTCCATAAAATCCTCGAATTGCAGTTCGTTGACCTGTTTGCGGAAATAATCAATGACCTGATGTTTGGCGATGGTGAAGATGAAAGCCTGCAGATTGCCGAAGCTATTCAACTGGCTACGGTTGTCCCACAGGCGTAAAAAGGTATCCTGAACAATGTCCTGTGTCAGGGAACGATTTTTTAGTTGTTTAAGAACAAAGCTGTAAAGTCGGTCGGCATAGGCTTCATAAATCTGTGTAAAAGCCTGGTAGGAGCCGTTGCGTAGTTCTTTTATGCACTGTATTTCGTTTATTTTCATGCTTCCTGTATAGATGTAGGCGCAGACAAATGTACTGAAATAATTTAAAAATCAACAAATCTATGCGGATAAATAAAAAGGAAGCGGTATCAGTGGTTGGCAGAAGCGTTTTCATTTTGCAATTGCATTACATTTATAGATGAAGTTTTATGGTACCCCCTCTTGCTTTTCGCCTCTTAATTTTGTACCTTTACAGATTTTCCTCCTTTCACTAAGGGGATGTCACGCTATAGAGTGACATTTATCACTTTATAAGATGCCATTTGTCCTTCTATAAAGTGATAATGGTCACCTTGCAAGGTGACGACTTCCCGACTGCACAAAAATACATTAATCTCTGCACTGAAAATCCTTAATCTCTGCACTGAAAGTTCTTAATCATAGTTAGAAAAGAAAGATGGCTTATTACAATTTAAAGAAGAAACCGTCCCTCACCACGAAAGAGGGCGAGACTGAAACGATGTATGCCGACATTGTTTATAGCGGAACGATTACGGCAAAGCAGCTTATTCGGGCAGTAGCCAAGAGAACCGGATTCAAGGAGGGGATGATAGAAGGGATCCTTTCCGAGTTGCGGGACGAAACACTCGACTATCTGGGCGAGGGATTCCGGGTAGAACTGGGAGAGTTTGGATTCTTCTCCGCCAAGGTGACATCTCGTTTGGTGGAGGACAAGAAAGACTTGCGTTCCAACTCCGTTTCTTTCAACGGGGTGAACTTCCGTGCTTCTAAGGAATTCCGGACAGGCGTCCGGGGTGATCTGGAGCGTAGAAAATACATAGACTTTAATACCTCAAGAGAGTGTGACAGCGAAAAACTGAAACAGATTGTACTGCAATATATCCGGCAACATGGGTTTATTACAAGAACAACGTACACCCAACTCACAGGGCGGCTGAAGAATACCGCGCTCGCTGACCTCAAATCCTTTGCTGCCGAGGGTATTATCAAGAGGGAGGGACGGGGCAATCAGATGCACTTCATTGCACCGCCACCCAAGGGGCCGGACGGCGAGTAGTGAACTCTGAATGTACCTGTTTAACTTGCGTTCGCGTGTCTAAAACGTACTGTAATCATTCATCTTTAAATGATATTATGGCTGGAAATTTGTATCTTAGCGCCCATGTTGGGTTACTAATCCGGTAACCATATATGTTTGTATAATACTTCTAAAATAAAAAAACGATGTTTCAGAAACTTGTAGCTATAGAACCGGTCAGCCTGGTTCCGTCGGCCGAAAAAGCATTGTATTCATTTGCCGGTCAGGTGGTGATGTATCCTGATATACCCGCAAATGATGATGAAATAATTGCCCGTATCGGAGATGCTGATGCAGTGCTTTTGAGTTATACCTCCCGTATCAACCGGTATGTACTCGAATGTTGTCCGAATGTGAAATACATTGGAATGTGTTGTTCACTCTATTCTCCCGAAAGTGCCAATGTCGATATTCGTTATGCCAATGAACGAGGTATCACGGTAACAGGTATCCGGGATTATGGTGACGAAGGAGTGGTGGAATATGTAGTCAGTGAGTTGGTGCGCTGTTTGCACGGCTTTGGACAGGAACCGTGGGAAGAATTGCCTCGTGAGATCACCGGATTGAAAGTCGGAATAATCGGACTGGGTAAGTCTGGCGGCATGATAGCGGACGCCTTGAAGTTCTTTGGTGCTGATATTTCATATTATGCCCGCAGTGAGAAAGAAGCGGCTACTGCCAAAGGATATCGCTTTTTGCCATTGAGGGAACTCCTAGCAGAGAGTGAAGTCATTTGCTGCTGCCTTAATAAAAATACGGTTTTACTGCACGAAGAGGAATTTAAGCAGATGGGTAACCGGAAGATCTTATTCAATACCGGTTTGTCACCGGCATGGGATGAGGCTGCTTTTACTGAATGGCTGGAAGGTGATAACCTTTGTTTTTGTGACACGATAGGCGCGTTGGGGGGTGAACAGCTTCTCAATCATCCGCATGTACGTTGTATGCAGGTGTCTACTGGCCGCACGCGTCAGGCGTTTGACCGCCTGAGCGCAAAAGTACTGGCCAATCTGTCAGAATACAATGGGTGAAGCGATATTAATCAGGGTGCTCACTACTGACCACCCTGCAATATCCGATGTAGCACTATAAATGTCTACTACGGCATGCACCTGGTCATTTTTGATTTCTACTCTTTGCGTATCTCCCATAAATCCGGGAGTAGACTGTATGGATACCTGCATATTCTCCGGACCGACAGAAGCCCGTGAGGCGGCAACTGTAACATTCACTTTGGTTGGAAAGAGGCGAATCGCTTCCGCAGCACTGCCGGAGAAAACGGTACGCTGCTCCGTTTGCAAAGAATCATCATAAACGGGAGTTCCTTTGAGTGCGTTAGGACCTTTTTCATTGAAGAAGCGAGCCGTCGTATTTCCCATCAGGGAGGCAGTTCTTAAAACATCGAATCCACCGGTAGCTCCGGATGCGATATAGACCCGTGTACCATTTGCCTTGGCGGTTTCTGTCACTTCCCGGTAGAATGCCTCATCTGCCAAAGCACCGATAGACAAAGTAACGACAGACGTTCCGTTTCTCAATGCCGGCAAAGCCAATTCTCGCATGGCGGCAGGAGAGGCCGATTCTACCAGATAATCAGGTTTTAATGCCAATAACTCTTCCAATGTGGCGCAAGCAATGCAAGGCTTGCCATGTTGCTGCATTTTATTTACGATGTGTGCTGCTTTTGATGCCGTACGCGAATAGACACCTACCAGATGATAATCTGCTAATAAGCCATTGACAACTGCATCCGCAACGATTTCTGCAAGTCGTCCACATCCTACAATGACTAATTTTTTCATGCAACAAAGATAATACTTTTATTGGTAAGAGCTTCGGCCGGTCTGTAATTACTGGAGGTCTGACAGGATATCCTCGTAACTGATGGCAGACTTCTCATTCAACAGGCGTGTATGCTCTGCGACGAAAGTGTCATAACACCTTTTGGATGCTCCCTTCTGTCCCATCCGGAATAATATCTGGCACTTGATGCGTATCGCTTCTTCATCAAGCGTATCATTAAGCAGCAGGACGTCTGCTATCTGCAATATGAGCTTGTTGTTTCCTTTCACATCAGAGGTTTCCAACATTCTAAGCATGAAAGTAGTGACCTGTTTGGTATATTCGTCTTTGAAAGAGTCGAGCCATTCTGCACTGATGGTAGGTGTGAGTGTTCCTCCCGCAGCGAGTTTCAGAATACGCTGTAAGGTAGCGATGTCCACCGTTGCTTTGTCCGGTACTTCCTGCAGGATTTTGTTGATCTCATGATAGTCACAGGTAATGTCGTCACCTATGCTAATAGACCAGTAGCCACCTTTATAATTAATGGCTATGTCCCCTGTTCTTTCAAGAATAAGCCGTAGTTTCCTGATATTCACATTCCGGGTGTTGGAAGCATCCGCTTTGTTCATTCCCAGCCAGAAAGTCTCGTCCAATTCCTGCGAAGTCACTTTTCTGCCTTTTGCAATACTGTTTAGCAGGATATATAGAAACACCTGTTTGATGATGGGCGTAAATTCCTGCGTGATATCATTTCCCTCCTTATCGAACACCTGAAAATCTCCGAGAAGATGGATGGTGGATATACGTGGCTTTTTATCCTGTAATTTGGTTGTGACGGGCTGTTCCTCTGCCTTTGCGGAATTGTCTACCCTCCCTTCTTCCAAAGTACCTGCTGTCGCAGGAGATGTTTTTCTCTTCAACCGTTTCCGGTAGCTGATGGTAACGCCTATTATAATAAGGAGAACCACGACCGATAATACGATGTATTTCATAAGCTCCTTATCCCCTCCGGCAGGTATCTGCTCTATGTCCGAAGCCTTGAGTGGAGGAAATGCAAGCGAATAGATTTCGACACTATAATCGTTACCCGGTTCTTTCTTCTCAAGGAAGACACCGTAAAGTGTCGATGTCTGTTCCACATAAATCAAATCGCAGAAAGATTCCGTATCAAGGAAGTTGTAAGGGATGGAGTCCCCCAGCGTTTCAAACGTTCCATTTTTCCAGTCGATAACGCTTAGGATGGCTGTGGAGTGAAACTTGCTGTTATTGTATGCTATCGTGTATGCCTTATGTTCCTCTTTCCGGAGCACCATGGAGTTACTGAACACAAGAGGAGTGGGGCCGACGGAGAACTGCCCGATCATCTTGCTCGTCATGTCTTTATAGTTGATTTCGAGGATATCATAGTGACGATGTATATTGTATTGTAAGCCATTTCTGGGGACAGAAGAATCCCGACGGAACGCCGGTGAAGGAATACGATACACGCACCCCTATGACTCAACTGGGAGGCAAATCCAATTGGACGGAAACATTCCATACCTATGGAGTATACGTAGGATTGGAAGAAACGGTTTATTATATGGATAATATCGAAGTGCTGCGTCATCCCACGAATGCTGCTTCATGCGAGAAACCATTCTTTTTCTTAGCCAACTTGTCCATCGGAGGAAACGGATGGCCGATAGATCTGGAGCGTTATGGCAATGGTTCGGATATGTACATTGATTATATCCGTGTATATGCGGAGAAACCTCTTGACTATAAAGTTCCCGAAGAAGCTATCAGAAAATACCATGAAAGAGTGAAATGAAACAGCTATTGTTATTGATTTATCTGCTTTGTCTTTGCAATCTGAATGCATTTTGCGGAGTGTCCGGTCACAGTGATGGAAGTGGAATGAAACCAACATTGAAAGATATACCCTATGGGGAAGATGAACTTCAGAAGTTAGATATCTATTTGCCCGAGGGAGACGGACCTTTTCCCTATATCGTGAATATACACGGGGGAGGCTGGTGGAATGGGGATAAACAATGGCAGTCGGAAGAGAATATAGGAAAGATTCTGTCTGTCGGTTGTGCTTATGTTGCCATCAATTATCGCTTTCTTCCACAAGCCTGGGAGGAGAAGATATTTCCACCCGTGCGTGTACCGTATCATGATGCACGCCTAGCCCTGCAATTCACCCGTTTTCATGCGGAGAAATATAAACTTAATCCTGAAAAGGTGGTATTGTATGGCGGTTCTGCGGGTGCGTGTACTTCATTATGGTTGGCGTTATCTCCCGAAATGGCGGATAGAAAATCAAAAGACCCGGTAAGACGAATGTCTACAAAGGTATTGGCGGTAGGCACAGAGGGAGCACAAACTTCACTTGATCCGATACAAATGCGTGAGTGGATAGGTGTGGAACTGAAATATGGAGGACATGCTTTTGGTTTGGAAGAATCCGACTTTGACGGATTTATAAAAAGGAGGTCCGATTTTAAACGATATTTTAAGGAACTTTCTCCAGCAAGTCTGGTCAATAAGAAATCCCCACCAATATTTCTTTCTTATGATAAAAGTCCTGATGAACCCGATAAAGACCACATGTATTATGTACATAGTCCTCTGTTCGGTGTCGGATTTCAGCAACTGGCTTTAAAAAAAGGTGCTGTCTGCTACTTGGAATATCCGGGACTGGAACCGGAATGTAAGGCAAAGAATGTGATTGATTTCCTGATACAAAGCCTGATGGGTAAATGATAAGAACAAATATAATAATGATTTAACTATTTAGATAGCTCTCATTTCCAATGAGGAGAAAAAGGTAACGACAAAGTACATTTTCTCTTCATTGGAAATGAGATTAATTGCCAAATTCACTGGAGGGGGGATTTGCTCCTTTTCCTACTCCCCAGTTTTTATTAGGAAGATTGCTCATAAACAATTCTAATGTGCCACCATTCTTATCTTCGCAAATCCCTATTAAAAACTACTTTGGAACCAGCTTTCCATCAACAAACATGTTTTATGCGTTTTCTAAGGCTGACCAACATAATGATATGTATTCTATTACTTAATGAATTTTCGTTCGACTTAAGTTAAACGAACGCTCGACTATAGTTGAACTATCGTTCCACTTAAGTCGAACGGAAATTTATTAAGCAATGAAAAAAATAAGATTAGTAGGAGGAAGAAATAAAAGCTGTATAATGACAGATTAATGTCACAATAGCATCTTTGACTTATTCCAATACGGTTACATTACGGAAGATTTTGTGATGTATCAATACGAGATTATGTAGTATATTCAATTTATTATTTCGTCTGGCTCTTC
Source organism: Bacteroides sp. M10 (assembly GCF_014334015.1). GTDB lineage: Bacteria > Bacteroidota > Bacteroidia > Bacteroidales > Bacteroidaceae > Bacteroides > Bacteroides intestinigallinarum. The sequence goes on from NZ_CP060488.1 coordinate 1,704,860, forward strand.
CTTATTTGGGTATCAGTAGACTTCAGCCACATACTTAATAAGTGAAGCATCTGCGAATGGTATTCAAAATCTGTATTCATTCCCCAACCATGACCTCCTTTGGGGAATATGTACATGGTTGCGGGGATATTGTTTTTCTTTAATGCTTCATAATAGAATACACTATTGACTGGAGACACGGATTTGTCGTCATCACTCAATAGCAAGATTGCAGGTGGGGTATTCGCATTGATCTGTTTCTCATTAGAAAAAAACTGAATGTCTTCAGGTAGCGGTTTGTCACCCAATAAATTAGAACGGGAACCACCATGTGTAGCCATTTCCATTGTAATGACTGGATAAAAAAGGATGGAGAAATCAGGCTTTGTGCTTGTTCCTTCTGTTGTATAGTGAGTGGAAGTAGTGGCTGCCAAATGTCCACCTGCCGAAAAACCGGCGATACCCACTTTATTGGCATCTATGCCAAATTCGTTGGCATGCTTGCGTACATAACGCATTGCTTGTTGTGCATCATCTAATGGCACTTCTTTATGTTTGTTTGGCATTCGGTATTTGAGCACAAAGGCTGTTATTCCCTGTCCGTTCAGCCATTTTGCAAACTCCGATCCTTCGTGCTGAATAGCCAATCCTGCATATCCACCGCCAGGGCATATCACAACTGCCATTCCTGTATTTGTAGCTTTGTTAGCCTGATAGATAGTCAACTCGGGTGAAGATACATTTGTTATCCAGTTACCATTTCTTTCACATTTCTCGGTTTCTGTTATTTCATTATTCGTCGGTGGGTTTGTTTCCTACAGTTTTACGACCTTTTGAGCATTCATAGTTGTATATGTAAATATCAGCAAAGTGCTTAGCACTAGTAATCGATCTTTTTTTATCATGTTAATCAAATTTTGATTATTAAAGCTAGATAAGAATCTTAAGACTACAAAGTTATATTTTATTCTTTGTAATTTGAAAGTCTTGCTGAATATAATTGGAGCTCTTTTTTATAGAAATTGTAACATAGACTATATTTTAGCCTGTTTTTTCCTTGCAATAGCCTATTGATCTCTTTAATTTATGAGTTGTTTATAGTAGGATTACGAAGATTTTCTCTACATTTGTCTGGTTAATCTCTGTTATCTCATACTCATTAAAGTCTATCCGCCCCATGAAAAAGAACTGTCTATTTTGCCTTTTGCTCTTCTTTTCTTGTCATTCAGCTTTTGCTGATGAACGCTTGGACTCACTGTTAAACGTACTTGATAAAACGATTAAGGAAGCCGATACTTATGTGCAGATTAAAGAAAACAAACTCCATGAGTTGAAAAGAGAAGCCCGAAAGACAGCTCCTCTTTCTATTGAACGCTATCATTTGAATAACGATATCTATCTTGAATATAAAGCATACAGTTCCGATTCCGCACTCCATTATCTGAATGAAAACTTGCTGCTGGCAAGACAGTTGAATGATAAAGAGAGAGAACTTAAAATTCAATTGGAGTTATCTTATTTGTTATCTTCCATCGGAATGTATATGGAAGCGGCAGATATATTAAATTCCATTGATCGCCAGACCCTTCCAACACCTCTTTTGGGCCATTATTATACATGTTATGAACATGTATATTCTGAAGCGGGAGCCGCACAACCACGATATAAAATGTTTGCTTCCCGCTATGTAAAGTTGAGTCATGTATATCGGGATTCTATGGAGGTTACATTAGATTCGTCTTCGGCTACTTACCTGTGGTTGCGTGAGACACAGCTAAGAGAGGCCGGGAAATATGATGAGGCTATGGAATTCAGTGACCGCCGGCTCGCAGAAGCTTCTTTCGGCACTCCCCAATATGCATTGGTGGCTTATCAGCGTTTCCGTCTTTTTGAGAGCATGGGCAAGAAAGACGAACACTTATATTATTTAGTACTTTCAGCTATATCCGATGTACGTTCCGCTATTAAAGAGCAATCTTCTTTGATGGTACTGGCACAAGAACTACATAGCAAAGGAGATTTGAAACGAGCCTATGACTATATCAATTTCTCATGGGAGATATCACAATTTTATAAGACGAGGTTGCGGAGTTGGATGAACATCACCCCGCTATCCATGATTAATGGGAATTATCAGGATATTATCAAGCAACAAAATCGGGAACTGCTGATCTATATTACCTGTGTAGCCTTGTTGGCATTACTATTGGTGGTAGCGTTAATCTATATTTACCGTCAGATGAAAGCCCTTTCCATCGCTAAGAAAGGATTACAGGAAGTAAACGAACGGCTGTTCTCTTTGAATGAAGAACTCGAAGAAGTGAACCGCCATCTTCGTTCCACCAATCTGGAACTTTCAGAGTCCAATCTCATTAAAGAAGCCTATATCGCCCGTTTCTTTAAATTGTGTTCTGTATATGTAGACCGTTTGCAAGCATACAGAAAGCTGGTAAACAAGAAACTGCAACGTGGGCAAGTGGCAGAATTGTTGAAAATGACGCATCTTAGCAATGATATTGTAACCGTTGAAGTGCAAGAATTGTATGCGAACTTTGATTCTGCTTTCCTGCATCTCTTCCCTAACTTTGTGGAATCGCTCAACGAATTATTGTTGCCCGAAGAGCAGATTGTCTTGAAGCCAGATGAATTACTGAATACCGAATTGCGTATTTTTGCCTTGATACGTTTAGGAATAAAAGACAGTTCGCAGATTGCAGAGCTTCTGCATTACTCGGTGAATACGATCTATAATTACCGTTCAAGAGTAAAGACCAAAGCACGTGTCTCACGAGATGATTTTGAAGATTTGGTGGCAAAAATCCGTTAATAAAATCTGTGCCGAATCTACCTTTTAATGTGAGCTTGTTAAGTATTAATATGTTTATTATCAAATAGTTATTTCTTTGAGTGGATTATGTATTTCCACTTATATTCCCTTTGCTATTTTTTATCGGGGTATTTCCCTCTATTTTTGTCATAACCGAACGGAACGAACTGCTTCCGCCTTCGGGAGTTCCTTTTTTTATTAACCTTTATAGAAATACAAATGAAAAATGAATTACTACCTGAGTTCGGGATAAGTTTAGAATAAGGACAGTTGTTTTGAGTCCTCAATATAGTATCCTTGCAATGCATTCCGTTTGCTTTCAAAGAAACAATAAGCACCCAGTACAGCCACCAGATTTACTAGGAAATTCGTTATCGAACGATGTCTGGAATGCACGAGTTGTGCTTTGTTTTTGAGCAGATCATTAATCGTCTCAATGATATACCTCTTTCTGAGCATCATTTTATCATAAAAGGACATAAGCCTGTTCTTCATGTTCATCTTAATTCCATGTACCAGCTGAATACCGTCGTCAAATAAGGAATCAAACAGTTTGGGAGAGACGTAGCCTCTGTCTGCAAAGACCTTTCCATACAAGTCTTTGGCCAGTACTTTCCATACTTTTGGATTCCTGTCGTCAACATTCGCTCCTGTAAGGCAGAATGTTATAATTTCTCCTCTATCATTACACAGCAGATGAAGCTTGAATCCGTGACACCATCCCATTGTGCCTTTGCCATCGGCAGCCACCCCTTTGAATACTTTGTTGGCATAACGTCTCAGATTGTGGCATACCGGTATCATAGTGCTATCAACAAAACTTATCCCCGTACATCTTCCGAACGCAAAAAGTTTGAGGAAGAAAACAAGCTTGAAGAATACGCGTTGTTCCAGTTCTACAAATCTGTTATATGATACAGCATTAGGGAAATCAGGTTTCATGTGTCCACAAATACAATAGATGTAATAGTGTTTGAAGTTACGATAAGTCCCGAAATGGAAAAGAAGAAGAATAGTCATTATTTCACTATCCGACAGCGAAGCTTTTCGATTACGATGTTGCCTTCCATCAGTGACCGGAAGAAGATTTTTCTTCAATTCAAGATCAAAATTCTTATCAAACTCATCAATAATACAGAAAATTTCCGTAACTTTATCCTTGGTAATCATTGTTATTAATTTTGTAATTATTTGTTTGTCAGACTTAAAGATACAAAATAATCCGGTGATTACCAACTTTTAAAGATGCTTTATTATCCCGAACTCACGTAATTAGGGATATTCAGTAAATGTTCCTTTTTCTTATAAATACAGAGATCAGTTCTCCTTTTCGTGAACTTCTCTCTGTATTTTTCCTGGTAAATTCTCGATCCTTCTATCTCTTTTACAAGAATATTATTTACATATTATTGTTTTTTCTTCGCAACGCTGCGTTATGCACATACTTTTTTAGGTGAAGTTAAAAACCTCTCCTCTTCTGTTCTTATTTCAGTCTGATTATGCTGCCGTTCTTTTTTTCTTTTCAACCTTTTCTATCATACATACCGCGTTGGCCGTATGTATTCCAAAGAAAATCCAAAGTATTTCCGTTTTTCTGTTTCTGGCTTTTATCCTGGCCAGTGAGTAATGTTGTTTCTGTGTACCAAAACTTCCTTCCAGACGGGTAGCTCTTTCACGGCTAAGTTCCGACCGTAAGATCTTCCGAAGCGGCTCATCTTTGGCAGCTCTGCCCTTACGCTTAAAAGAAGTACTTATATGATATTTTGTACAAAATTTCCGGTTGTCATTATTAGCATAGATTGAATCCGCTGCAAGCGCCTTAACCCTAACCTTGATCAGTTGTTGTTGCAGATGAATACAGTCTTTTAAACGTACTCCTTCGTTAAAAGCCTTAAAGGAGATATGTTCTATAAAGGAGATTCCATCTATCTGTATATTGTTGACTTTTGCTCCGAATTCAACGGATTTGGTTTCCTTGCCTCTGATAATGGGGCGAAGGTAATGCCGGTCGATACTCACGATACGGTTAGGCACTTTTTTGCCTGCAAATAAATTCTTCCCTTGCTCAAGGACCGTCTTTATGACCGAGAAACGTCTTTGATAATCAGAGGACAGTGTAAGCCTGTGCCTGTAGGATGAATGAAGCTGCTCCAGCTGGTCCAGTAACTTTTCCAATAACTGAAGTAGTCTGCGTTTAACCATACGAGTCTGTGATTTCCTGCGTTTACGCAGTTTACTGTAAGCAAGGTAGGCACGGCTTACATCAAGATACTTGTTACGGGGACGTTGTATGTGCAATGTCCGGCAATGTTTGCACAGATGACGATGAAGCCATACAATACCTTCCCATAAGAGTTTGACATCAGTAGGGAAACGCAGATGACTTTCATAACAGGTGGCATCGGTCATACAGACATGAAGGTTCTCAAGATACGGCTTCCAACGGTCAGCCAGAATAGGTTGGAGGGACTCAATATCAAGGCGTTCTGCTAGTTCCTGACGAATTGCACTGACGATTTTAGGATTGGTCAGTGGATGAAGCGGATCAATCTGAACACCACAAAATAACTGGTAATGAATATTACCGTTTAAATGTTCAATCAGTTGTGAATCTGAAAAGTTAGTATAGGACTTCAAGACCATTAAGGCGATTTTACCTTCAGGAGAAAAATAACTTTTACGACCCAGACGAGATTCATGTAAATCCATCTGTTGAGCCAGTTCGGAGAAAGGAAAAAGAGAATGAAGCCGCCCCAATTCACTCTTTTCAAAACTTTGACGATATTTTTCGAGAATATCAAATTCTGTAAAACCCAAAGTAGGTTCAATTTCTGAAAGTTTTCGTATCTTTACCATGTGTTTTTATTTTTAATTACCCCCGTTTTAGTCGTCAAACTGTATTTACGGGGAAATGCTTAAAGATACAAAAAAGGCAACTAATTCGCAATGAAGTAGTTGCCTTATATTTTTTATTTACTGAATATCCCTAATTAGTAGTAACAGTCTGTGTTTCATGACTAGAAATATATTAGTTTATGTTTATTAGACGCAAGACATTCAAAAATGCTGCAAATTCGAGAGCCAAAAGTAGTTGGTTTATCTAGGGATATTCAGTAAATGTTCCTCTTTCTCATAAATCAAGAGAAAAGTTTTACTTTACGTGAGCTTTTCTCTTAATTTTTTCGGTCAACTCCCCATTCCTTCATCCTTTTTTATAAGTAACTGTTCAAAATTAATTTTACAAATATGAATAATTCACGAATAAGTTCGTACCCACAGACGCCAAGGCCCTGTTCGTACAATAGAAAAGCGAGTCCGTAGTCTCGTAATCTATCGGTCTTATCCATTTACCCTTAAGTATACGCCAAAGAATCTCGGCAGGATTAAGTTCTGGAGAATAAGGTGGAAGATAGAAGAGGAACAATCCTCTTTTCTCCCAAATTTTCCTCAGTTCTTTAACTTTCCGATTTCTATGAACAGAAGCATTGTCCAAGACAATTACAGTCTTCTTCGTTACATTGAAAGAGAATCTGTCAAGATAGTCCACAATCTTGTCTGCGTTGATGGACTCTTTTGTGGTAAAGCCTTTATATTGGTTCCTTTTGGTAATCATGCCAAAAATATTAAGCCGGGCAGCTTTCTCGGATGGGATGTAAATATCCTCATTCTTGAATTGCCAGCCATATGGAACATAACCATTTGTACAGACATGACTTTCGTCGGCATAATATAGCACAAGTTCTCCTTTGGAATCAAGTTCTTCAAGTTCTTGCAACTTCTCTTTCTTGTATGCGTAGAGCTGCGGTGAGGGTTTGCCCCTTGGGCGTTTTCTTATACGCTTATATCTTGCACCAATGTTTCTAAAAAACGTTTGAAAGTAATATCACTGGCTTCTTTACCAGTCGCATTCTGCCATGCTTCACGTGCTTTGGACACACTCTGACGGTCTTCCTCAATTGCCTTGCGGACTGCTTCTTCATCAGAACAATCCATAATAGGCTTTCGCCCCTGACCAGGACGTGTCTCCAAGCCTTTGATGCCATTTTCTTCATAACGTTTTACCCATGTGTAGACAGTAGGTACTGTTACCTCAAGCATTTCTGCTATTTGGGGAGCTGATTTACCTTCTGACTTCAGCAATATGGATTTGCATCTGATACGAAAACTATGAGTAGGGCCATTATGATAGCCTTTCTCTAATTTGAGGCGATCAACCTCTGATAATTCAAGTACTTTTATTGGTTTCATAATTCTATTTTTTCTATAAAACGGAAAATGAACCATATTAGTACTGATATATATAAATAATTTAGATCACCTACTTATTTAATTACCCCCGTTTTGGCCGTCAAACCGTTTTTTTGGGGGAGTGCTTAAAGATACAAAAAAGGCAACTAATTCGCAATGAAGTAGTTGCCTTTAATTTTATTATTTTAGGAATATCCCTATCTACACTTACGGATTTTTCGGAGTTAAGAATATAAAACGAATGGATAAAAAATCTTACTACAGTATATTTCTTGCATTTTTAAACTTCATTTACCCTCCCCTTATTTTTCCCATCATGAAAAGACTTGTTATCTATAATCTTTTGGCAACATTCCGAATTTCTCTTTAAAACATTTTGCAAAATGGGAAGAAGAAACAAAGCCTAACCGTTCTGCAGCTTCAGCTATTCGAACACCATTTGCTATTAATTCAGCTGCTTTGTTTAAGCGGAAATTCTTAACATAGTTATTAGGAGGCATACCAAACAAACTTTTCATCTTCCGGTAAAGATTAGAATGACTCATATTCATTTGATCTGCCAATGTTTCAATTGAATAATTTTCATTAACAACCTGCTCCAATAAAATTGCATTGATCTTGTCTATAAATTCTACATCTTTTTGAGAAATGGCAAAATCCGAAAGTGAAGAGGATGAACCAATTGTGATGTCCGTCATCTGTTTATGAAACGCCAATCGCAGTTTTAATAAATTCTCGATCTGTTTATGGAGCTGCTTAATAGAAAACGGTTTCTCTAGATATACATCAGCACCACTTTCAAGTCCTTCCACTTTAGATTCCAATGTCGTTTTTGCAGTCAGCAAAACAACAGGAATATGAGAATAAGCCATATCGGATTTTACATGATTACAAAGTTCAAGTCCATCCATTTCAGGCATCATAATATCACTGACAATAACATCTACACCCTGGTGTGCAAGTATTTCCAGTGCTTCTTTTCCATTACCGGCACGTATCACCTTGAACCAAACACTTAAAGCTTCTCGAGTTAAATTTAACAATTCAATATTATCCTCCACCAATAAAACTGTGAATTTCCTATTACCGAATTCAGAAACAGAAGTCACTTCTTCTCCAACACCTACAACATCCGTTTCAGTCAATCCATCAGATGCATCTTCCGTTTCTACAACTCCCAATGGTAAAGACAACACAAATGAAGCCCCCTCCTCGGAATTATTTTCCAGAAACAAATTCCCATGATGGGCTTCTGCCAAGGATCTTGCAAATGCCAAACCAATTCCGGTACCCTTAGATGATGCCACCGGATCGTCAGGCAGTTGATAAAAAGCTTGAAATATTTTATCGTGTTGGTCCTCCGGGATGCCGGGGCCATCATCAGTAACCACTATCCTCACTTCGTCATCTACTGATAATACTTTCAATTCAATCCTGGATTTCGCATATTTCATCGCATTTCCCATCAGATTTACGAGAATCTTACTTATCTTCTCCGAATCAATCATCGTATTAATTTCTTCACGAGGCAAGCAAAGATGTAATGTCAGTCCTCTCAACTCAGCAGAACCGCTGAATTGATTAAAAATATCACTTACCAATGCATTAACATTGCATTTCCTCAAATTCAACTGCAAAGCACTACTTTCCAACTTCTGAAAATCAAGTAACTGATTGATGATTCCCAATAGATAATCTACATTCTTTTCTATCACAGAAATATACTTGTTCTCTTTCCCTTTGATTTCCTCTTCTCTCAATTTCTCCAACGGCAAACGAATCAAACTTAGCGGAGTACGTATTTCATGTACCAGATTAATAAAAAAATTGATTTTCGATTTATACATTTCTTTTTCTTTGGTAGTCTGATACTCCTCCATCCGACGTTTATACTTACGCCTGACATACAAATTCCAACGCCAACCAAGAAATACGATGACGGCAAGTAACAACAATGCATATACGACATAAGCAATAGTAGTCCGCCACCAGGGAGGAGTAACCACAATCCATAAAGAAATTGCCTTTTCATTCCAATAATGGTCATTATTCGAACCACGAACCAAAAACTCATACTCCCCCGGAGGAAGATTGGTATAGGAAGCCGTATTATTAGAAGAGTTGTTAATCCATTCCTTATCTACTCCGTTCAAAATATACGCATAACGGTTTCTAAGAGGATCTTCATAGCTAAGTGTCGCAAAACGGATGGTAAGACTGTTATTCTTATAAGGTAATCTTATCTTATCAACTGTATAAAAAGGCTTATCCAGCTGGAGCAGCCGCCTCACTTCCCGCTCATTATTCAAATTAGGAAAACTGATATCCATAACATAAACAGGAGGAAGGTAGGTGTTATCTGCAAATTCTTTCGGTTCAAAAACATTAAAGCCGTTCACTCCTCCAAAATACAACTTCCCCGTCGATGAAGCCAATGAAGATTGCGCCGTGAACTGATTCCCCTGCAAACCGTCATTTATAGTAAAAAGCCGGTTCTCATTCTTATTTATCGGATTAAACTGATATAACCCGGAATTACAGGAAATCCAAAAATTACCTGCCTGATCCTGCTCTATCGAATAAATAACCTTATCCGGCAACCAGACATTTTCCGGATCAAAATCAACAAAAGTTTCTGTTTCTTTGGAAAAAGAGCATAATCCTCCACCATTGGTCCCAAACCACATCGTACCTTTCCTATCTTCAAATAATGTTATCACAGAGTTACTCGTAATAGTAGTCAGGTCCTCCCGGATATGTTCAAAATGCTTCCACTCTTCACCAACTGTATTATAACAGAAAACGCCACGATTTGAGGTCGCAATCCAAAGATTATTGTACATATCCTCATAGATATCAGTTACAGAAGCCATAGCACCGACATTAATCACAGTTATAAAATTATCCGATTGCGGATTATAGCGACATAATCCCCAGCTTGTTCCGATAAAGATTTCTCCTTTACGGTCTTTAAAAAGGCTTAGTACATCATTACTGCAAAGCGTATTCGGGATATTACGGGAATAAGTATAACTTTTAATATTCCCGGTTTTCAGATTCAACACATGCAATCCTTCAGCATAAGTTCCCACCCAAAGATTATCGCCCTCCAACAACAAGCTACGTATATCGTATCTTATATTCGATTTCTTCAAAGAATACTCATAAAAAGAATGAGTTTGTGAATTGAAAAACCACAATCCATTCCGGGTTCCCACCCAAACATTCTTCTCCCGATCTTCACAGAAAGGTCCTATCCCCCTATCTGCTTTTTCCATCCCCGTCAAAGACAGGGAATAAGTAGAAAAACGCTTCGACTGTTTAGACATATAATTTATTCCGCCGGAATTAGTCATTACCCAAAGCGTGCCTTCATTATCCCACATCATCGCGTGTACAGTCGGATCACTCAAAGTCCATAAACCAAACGGAGAGTCTCCCCTACGAAATGTTTTACGCTCACGGTCAAACAAATAAACGCCATCGTCCGTACCAACCAGCATTTCTTTCTCGCTATAGTCCATCAGACAAAGAATAGAACTGAAACTCTCTGCAGATGTATCATATATTTTTAATTCCCGACTTCCTTCCTGATAACACCCTAACGAATTCGTCCCCACGCCACACCAAATCTCATGTTCAATACTATGGAGACAGTTAATCATTTGATTGCCAATACTCAATTCGGATGAAACCGGATAGTTCTGCAGAAAAGTTCCCTCTTCATCAAAGCAAAGTAACCCCTCTTGCATAGAAGAAACATAGACAAGAGAATCCGTACCCTGGCAAATATCCCAGGCAAAAAAAGTCCGAATACTATTTTGAGTCAAAACATCTTTTGCCGGATCATAAATAAAGATGCCTTGCCCCAAGGTAGCGATCCAGATCAAGCCATTTTTCGTTTTTACAATTTTCTTGACTTCGCAACTAATAAACACTCCATATTTGGTTGTCTTATCAAAATACAAGAAATGATCGTCAGAGCGATCATAAATGTATAGTCCGGAACTTGTTCCTATCCAAAGGTCTTCACCCTCTTCCATCAGAGAACTGACAAAGTTGTTCCCTAAAGAATATTTGTCATTTAAAACATTCCGATAAATTTTATTTCCGCTACCATAATAGCAGTTCAGCCCGTTACTTGTCCCTATCCATAAAAAGCCATAGCTATCTTGAATTGCACACCAGGTTGTGTTATGAGACAGCCCGTTTTCTACCTGATATTTCTTAAAGGAAAACTCGGCAGATGCCATTAATGGCTCAATACAAAGAGTAATAAAACTGATAAATGCTATTATTGACTTTTTCATATTATATACCCATGTCGATTCAGTGAGCCAAATATAGCTATTTTAGTAACCTAAGCCAAATCTCAAATTTATTTTCATTTGGAGAATAGATAAAAGCAACACAGATAACGTCTGTTTATATCATCGACGTTATCTGTGTGCCAAACAATACATTTTACCTCATTCTCTTCAGACGATTAATCATGCAATCCCTTTTTTCTCAAATAATCCAGCATGAATCCCGGACGATCAGTCTGGAGAATCCGTGCCCCTAGCTCTTCAATCAGATATCCATAGTTTCCATCCGGATCTTTTAAAGCCTGATCGTCTTCATGCCCTCCCGCAAGAGAAGCCCACAACGTATTGTACCAGATCCGACTCTTTCCCAGAATAATCGATTTCACTTTTCGAGGCAAAGGGCTGGAAGAATCCGAATAAACCAATTCGAAGGCAGCAGGATGCAGCTGTGTCATATAGTCCCTGACCTTCTTTTCACCATCTTTTCCGTCAAGTCCTATCACCGGTATGTAAATCACTTTATCCAGATAATCGCCAAACTCACGTTTGACAGTTTCCACCGGCTGGCTTCCTTTCATTATCACCAAACTGGCAGTTCCGGTTTTCTCGAGTACAGCGTATACCTCGTCAAACACAGAATACGCCTTATCCAAGTTAAACATAATCTGACCTTTGCCTGCCAGCAATGCCTCTTCCAATGTTGGAACAGTATGTTCCGTCAGATTTCCATCCTTATCTTTCAGTTTCAACTTCTTGATTTCTGCCAATGTATAATCTTTAATCAATCCTTTACCATTGGTTGTCCGGTCTACACGGTCATCGTGCATCAATATTAATTGTCCGTCTTTAGTCTTGTGAATATCAATCTCCACAATATCCACTCCCATTTGTATGGCACTATCAATTGCCGCTACGGAATTTTCCGGTGCACTCCGCCAGTTCCCCCGGTGTGCCACGACTAACACCTGCTCGGACTTCGGATCTAAAAATGCCTTACGGATCGTTTCTCCCCGTTGTGCAAACAATATAAAAGGTTGCAAACAACAGAATATCCCTAACCATATCAGTTTATAGTTTTTCATTGTCATTCGTTTAAATAAATTGTATCATTATTCTTGATAAGCTCCCGGCCACATCGCATTTTTATCACGCGGATTACCCAACTGGTCAGTGGAAAAAGCATCCATCTCTTCCAACCATTTTCCAAACTCCTCACCTAAATTCTGGAAAGGACAACTATCCGGTTTAAAGTCGGTTGTGATCGCATTCTTAACAGCGTCGGCAGCAGTCCGGGTAAACTCATTCACATTCCCGTCCCAAGTATAGACAGAACGATTGGCATCCCATACGACATTTAAAGAGCTAATCGTACTGTTATACTTATCAAATTCTGATGTTGTAAACTTGTTGGTTGATGCAGGCATGATCGTACCGCCCATCAGATTATACCCTTTGGATGTCAAATGGCGAGTATCATCACCAGACATTTCAACAACCGGATTAGCTGCATTTTTATTCAGGATGATATTATTCATCAAGAATGATTGCCGGGCCGGCCAGGATTCACAACGAATAACAGCCCCGCTATTTTGAGCACCATCCTCGATAATGGTAGAGTTTACAATCAACATACTCCCCGCGCCGTTAATGGTTCCATCTCTACCACTATTATTGGTAACAGTTGTATTATTCATACATAAATGACCGTTTGACATTTGAATAGCATAACCGAACTGTCCGCCTTCATTGCCTGTAATGGAGCAATTATTCATAAAAAGAATACTCCCACTGTCATTGACGCGAATTGCGCCTCCACGCGAAGATGCCTTGTTGTTTCTCAACTGCACATGATTTAGTTTGGCTGTCCCCTTATACATGAATATACCGGAACCACCAGCCTCACCTGAACCATTTACTCCCGCATTATAGCACTTTTCAATGATACAATGATTCAACTGTAATGTTGCATTGCCACTGCTACCATTCGCAATCAGGAATCCACCGCTATAGCCATTTATTTTCTCATTGGGATGATAACCGCAAGAGAACGTACAACCTTCAAATGTAATATCTATCTGGTTTCCTAATGTAAACAAGGAATAATCACCCGCATCCGCAATGCCGTTATTATTTGCATCTCCTGTGAAAGTAGTCAGATACCGGACAGGATCACGCTTGCTTAAATCCTTCCGGGTACTTTGAGGATCATATCCACCCACAACCTTTATTTCGACTTGTTTGCTATATCCGCTATACTCTATTTTCAGACCGGCTTCCTGATCTGCTATCAAATAGGTACCGCCTGCCACATAGATATTCTTACCATCCAATTTCTTAGCATTCGCAGTCGTGATCGCACTGTTAGTGTTAGTTCTCAATAAATTGCGTAACCCGTCTACTCCCATTGCATTATCCCAATCCATACCGGTAGCATTCCCTGTAGCATGCTCTTTCACATAATAAGCGTCCAATTGCAATTCCGTTGCATCTCCCCCATTGATTGTACCAGTCTCCCATGGAGTGACAATCGGCTCACTCAATCTAATGACCGAACCTTCTACTTTCAAAGTAAATTCATAACAAAATCCGGCCTTTATTGCAGGAATGCCCGGCAATACCAGATCTTCCCCCTTGTAATTTAAAGAAACGAAAGTACTATTAGGATTTGCAGCTCCCGGAGCTACGATCGCCGTATATTTACATCCGCTTTGTCCGGCTTTCCCTCCTTCAGGAATGGTGACATACGGTGAAACAAGTGCAGTTCCCGATGAAACATTTCCGTCCGTATATCCCTGATAGGAACCGATTTTAACTCCTAGAGCTTTACTTTGTGAGTCTATATCGTCCAATGTCATGATAACTTTCGCCATTCTCCGGTTCATATTCAGATGAAGGACACCTGATCCCTCATTCATAGCATCTTCTACTGTGCAAGTCATGTAGTCTGCGCTCGCCAGATTTTCCAAACTCTGCTGATTAATAGGAAGAGAGAAGTTGGCTACGCTTGTTCCTTCAGTCACCGGATAAAAGGCAGAATAAGTAACAGGTTCATTTCCCCACCTAAGATAATAGTTATCCGTAGGAGCCCATTGCCCTCCAGACAACATATAAGTCACACTACCATCTTCGCAACTCAACAGAATCTGGTCTCCATTATTAAATTGCATTTGCTGTTCATTTGTTCCTGTAGGATTACTACGGGTATATGCAGCATCAATAACAGCATTGATCTTGATTGCACCGGAGTCTTCATTGAACACGGCTATCTCTTTATCCGTATCACAAGCTGCCATACCCGTTAATATACATGCAGCCAATATATGTTTAGTAATTTTCATAACTCATCTCCTCCTTTTTATTTCTGATCGATAATCTGACCGGTTGCCCGATATTTCATTTGCATGGTAGCCAACCGTGCCGTTTCATTTACATTCAGTGTCAGCGTATGCTCTACTCCCTTTTGCAACTCAATGGGCTCTTCGGCAGTCCATATATACAATTTTCCGTCATAACTGAAATTGACAGAAAAGCCTTCTATTATTGTTTGCGGGAGAAGAATGCATTCATACCCATCCGTACCCTTATAGGGGGCGATAGTTGTAGCTACGGCATCTTCCCGTGGAATGACTACCGGTTCCGGCACTGACAAATCACAAATACCACCCGCTATTGTACCATTTACAGCCATATCGCCCAGTTTACTGATCGCCGCATCTTCCATACCATTATTTACCGTCACTTTTATAATCAGCTTGCTCATGGCATGATCCAAAGTAACTTTCAATCTACCATCTGCGGTGAGATCCTGTTTCGGATCAACCATTGATTTAGTCAACAGGAAATCAGAAGCAATCACATTTTCTTCAGTAGTTTGGTTGCTTTGTATGTTGATAGCTAACGGAGTGTCTAAACTAGCTTCCGAAATGTAAGGAGCATACGCCACTACTGTTACCGGAGTTCTTGCATTATCCCAAAGCATTTGTTGCCCGTCCGCCGTATTCCAGTCATTATTAGATTTTACCATTTGCGAATTATAATCATAAGCAATGTTTTCACTGTTATGAATGATCAGTCCGAAACTCTCCAGATTACTTGCATCATATCCGGCACGTGACACAGGAGCCTTCACTTCTGTTACAACACGGATTATATGATCTTCGGGGAAGTTGCCGGTCGGCTGCGTCCCGTCTTCAATGTTTGAACAGCCTGTCAGACTAATGACCAAAGCGGTCATTATATAAAATTTGTTTTTCATATCACAATTACTTTTTAAAGATTCAGTTGGACAATACAGCATCATAAGCTCCCATTTGCATCTTATCAGGATTGCGTGTCACGCCACGCTGATCCAATCCGAAAGCATCTTCACCCATCCATTCCACGAATACCTCACCTAAATTAACCATAGGAGAAGCAGCAGGATTGAAACTTTTCACAGCATTGATTACAGCTTGTTTGGTAGCATAACCACCCACCTGTCCGATCTGGTCAATATTCCACTTATAAACACCCTCTTCCGTCAGGTTGCCATTCACAAGGGTAGGATAAGCAGTATCAGAAACGCCCATTGTGAAATTATTAACTCGCTGATACAAGTTATATCCCATGGAGTAAGCTTCTTTATTCGCTCCGTTCAAAATGAAGCTTGGAGCGGTAGAATTCTCGGAAATCAACAGGTTATTAATAAACTTAGTATCACCATCAATAGAGGTTTCACATCGAAAGGCGCCATACTCCTGATCAATATCATGCCCTACAATCGTACTATTAGCGAGCATGAAACTACCTCCCCCGTTTAAAGCAGCACCTTTTCCCGGATTTCCGACAATGGTTGTGTTATTCATACAAATATGTCCCGATGATATCTGAATACCGACCCCAAAAAGTTCTCTTACTGAATTGCCAGTTATCAGGCAATTATTCATAAACACAACAGCCTTATTGCTGTTACACCGTATTGCTCCGCCACGGCTATCCGCCGCATTATCCAGGAACTTCACATTGTTCAGTTTCGAGCTCCCGGAAGCAATAAGAATAGCTGTACCTCCCGCTACTCCTCCTTGCCCGTTGACAGCTTCCGTTTTACAATCCCTGATAATACAATCCGTTAATTCGACAGAGGTGCTATTGACGTTACCATTGATATAAATTCCGCTACCACACTCGTTAGACTTGGCATCATTATTAGAAAGGTACCCATATTGAAAAGTAACTCCTTCAATCCCAATAATCCCTCCTTTCACCAACAATAATCCGCAATCACCGGAATCAGCCTGATTATTACCGTTTACATCTCCGCTGATCACTGTCTTATACGTATCAATACGACGATTAGTCAGATCTGTCCCTTCGCTCAACAAACTATATCCTCCTTTGATCGCTTTAATGTCTTTGCGGATAATCACCCCGAGTCCTCCGGTCTCGGACATCACATATTTTCCCTGACTCATGTAAATAGTACTCTTGGACAGATCGATAGATCCACTCAATAATTTGCGAAAACCAACTACATCCATTGCCTGATCCCATGAAGTACCATCCATGTCCCCTTCACCGAATTGAGTTACAAAATAACTCTCCAGTCCTTTTTGCAAGATAACTTCTTCGTCCAGATCATCATCATAATCAGTAACCATCGGAGGATCGACCATCTCATAATCTTCCTGACACGCCTGGCTCACTAAAATAGTGAAAGCCAAAAGTCCAATCTTTGATATTGTGAGCAACTTATTTTTCATTTTTTTTATTTTAAACTTGTACACTAGATTCAAATTATTACAGTCCACTGCTTAACGGGCAATATCCGGATAACCAGGATTCTGTTTCAGATATTCATTCTGCTCCAATTGGGTCTGTGAAAACGGGAATAATTCATAATGAGTATCTGCATCCCGTTTCTTGTCCCACCATGCATCCTGAAATCTTCCGAAGCGGATCAAATCCGTACGACGACGGCTCTCCGCAAGAAATTCCCGCCCCCATTCATCAAGCATTTCTTTTAGATCAAGTACCACGTTACCTTCCGGCTGATAAGCGATATCTGCAGTAAAGTTTTCATAGTTGCGTTTACGCACGCTGTTCAACAGCTTGCCGGCCTCGCCTGCCTGTCCGAGACGAAGCAGGCATTCCGCCTGCGAATAAATAATCTCCGCCAAACGGATTTCCGTATAATCCGACTCTATAAAATATCCTCCATCAAACGGATAGAAAGGATACTTCACACAGTAAAGCCCCGAGTTGAAATCTCCGTTTCCCAGTTTAGACTCCTGATAATTCGGGTTGGCAATATAACCGGATTCTGCGTTACCTTCAAAACGTCCCACTTGATCAAGTAGGTAAAGGACATATTGGTTATCCGGATTCTTGGCATATCCCCCACTTATACTGGAATTAGCGATTTTCCCTTCCATGAAGAACATACCTTCCCGTGTATTATTACTCGTATTTACATATTGTTTATAACGTTTATCGCCCGCATACTTGGCGAATTTCTGCGTAACCATGCCCAATTCATAATCAAACAATGCACGTGGTTGCTGGTTATTATAACTTGGCGAAAGTGCATATTTGGGATTTCTGCTGCCATTTCCTTCAATTTTCAGGTATTTCTCACAACCATAAGGAAGAGCCCGTCCGTAAACAGTTCTCTTGTCATTTTTCAGATGCCAGCTAGTCAATCCATAAGAACCGGGAAAACCGAGGATTACTTCATTACACATTTCATTATTCCAGTCAAAAGGTTCGTACCAGTTATTAGCGATTGCATAATAGCCGAATTCTCCTCCGGTGATACGCTCACACATATCAATACATTCCTGCCATTTAGGCTGTCCAATCCACTTTTCCGCATTCAAGTAAAGACGCACCAGCAATGCAGCAGCCCCCGCTTTAGTAAATTGTCCTTGTTGACTGCCATTACCAGATTGTCCGATTTTGGAAGGTAAAGCCGCCAGACAGATATCTCTCAACTCGCTCTCGATAAAATCAAACATAACCTGTGGAGATACCTGCTTCCGGTTTTCCGTCTGTTCATTGACCGCTTGGTCAGAAGTCGTAGTTAAGATACAGTTACGGTAACTATTAAGCAGGCGAAGATAACAGTAAGCTCTCATACAACGTAGTTGCGCTTTAAAACTATCAAACTCACTGTCACTTAAATTAAATTTAGAAGGATTCAATTGAGACAAATCATCCAACACCAGATTACATTGACCAATACCGCCATACATGCCTTCCCATTCATTTGTCCAGTCTTCCTGATTAATGTCATCATATTGATGATAATGATATTTTTCCCATTTACCGCCATCATACCACCAAGTTCCCCGGGTAGGCGTTATCAACTGATCCCCTGTCAGCTCTTCGTGTTCATGACGTCTGACAATGGATTCATAGATATGCTCAAACGGACGAAAAACAGCGTTGATAACATCCTGTTTGGTATTATAATAGTTTTGAAACATGACCTGATCATACACCGTTTCCGACAGATCTGTACAGGATGGCAAACTAATGACTGTACCTGCCATTATCCCTAATCCAATGATATATTTTGTTATTTTCATAATCGTCTTTTATTAGAAACTTACTTGTAATCCTAAAATAAACTGAAAAGCAGACGGATAATAGTTATATCCTCCTCCGAAAGTACCCGGTGTCAGTCCGTTCACTTCGTAGGTAGAAGGATCTACACCGGTAAACTTCGTAAACGTATAAAGATTGTTGGCCGTACCGAACAAACGTATCTTTTCAATATATTTCTTATTCAGGTTCATGGTATATCCTAAAGTGACGTTGTCTATCTTCAGATAATCACCCGGTTCTATGAAATAGTCGGTAATCACATTCTTACCTGTCGTGATATGTGCATTCTTCGAATAAGCGGTCGTCAACTGGTTGGTAGTCATGCTCTGCAATCCGAAATAGAAATCATGCACGTTGAATATATCAAACCCGGCAGCACCGCGGAGGGCAACAGACAAATCAAAGTTCTTATAAGTGAAGTTATGCGTCATAGAGCCGGTAAATTTCGGCAAACCGTTTCCGGTCACAGACTTATCCTCTTCCGTACCTTGGGCTACAGGAATCACATTCCCCTTTTTATCATAAATCAGCCAGTCACCTTTTTTATCCACTCCTGCATAACGATATGTAAAGTAGTTACCAATACGTTCTCCTTCTTCAATCCGCTGCAAATATCCCGGATTATTTGGATTCGCCATGCTACAGGTGGAGTAATATTTTTGTCCTTTATATATATCGTTGGAAAAACTCACAAACTTATTGTTATTAGTAGCCCCCACTAATGTGAAACTATAAGTGAAATCCTTTGTCCGGACAGCATTTACTGTAACATCAAGTTCGAAACCGGTATTACGTAATGTACCTACATTGGTATAGATGGTGGAGAACAAGTTAGGTGGTACCGGTACAGAATAGTCTCCGAGCAAATCACTTTGTTTACGATGGAAATAGTTAAATGAACCGGTCACTTTGTGTGAGAAGAGTGAGAAGTCCAAACCCACATTCTGATTATGTCCTTTCTCCCAGCGCAATTCCGAGTTCGTATTTTTGCTCGGTCCCCATACATGAAAACGGTTACCATTGTATTGATACCAACCGAAAGCCCGGTAAGTAGCCAGAGAATTGTAATTTCCTATTTCCTGATTACCGGTGACACCATAATCATAACGCACCTTCAAGTCATCAATCCATGGAAGCCCTTTCATAAACTTCTCATCCGAGATACGCCAACCGACAGATACAGCCGGGAAATTACCCCATTTATGATTCTCGCCAAAGCGGGAAGACCCTTCGTGACGTAAAGAGAAAGTAAACAGATAGCGTTCTTTCCAATCATAATTAACACGTCCGAAAAAACTGATTAACTTATGGTCATTCTTATAGGAGCCCATCATTGTTTTTCCATCTTTTGCCGCTTCCAGCCCGGAACCCAGATTATTATAGGTCAATCCATCCGAAGAGAAATTCCAGTTTTCAGCAGACATTCCGGAATTTACACCATAATTATAGCTATACCCCACCATTGCACGGATCTGATGGTCCTTGATACGTGTAGAGAAATTTGTTACCCATTCCAGATTGTTTGTCGTACTTTTGTCGAAGTCACGGCTGGCTTTTCCGGTGACACCATCATTTACGTTAGAACCATAAGTAGACGGTGTAAACCATCCGTTAAATTTATCAACTTGATATTGAGAAATAGTGACCTGCGACTTCAATACCATGTCCGGATTCTTCGGATTAAACAGAGGCAGCAGATTAACAGCAGCCGTAGCATTCCATTCCAGCAACTTAATTTCCGTACCATTCTCTTCTTCATTCAATTGCTCTACGATATTAGAACCTTCCGTTCCACTGGGAAAACGATAGTATCCATTAACCGATTCCGAATCATAAATAGGCATTGTCGGATTGTTTTTAATAGCATTGCTATATACATTGGCTGATTTGTTCCGGTCGATAACACGGGGAGTTATATTAGCAGAGAACGTGAATAGCCCGTCTTTGGTTGTATGGTTAATATTGGCACGTGCTCCATATTCACGACGATCGGAACGCAAATCAATACCACGGGCATTACGATAGTCGGCAGTCACCCGATAGTTGGTTCTGGCATTTCCTCCGGAAAAAGTCAATGTATGCATGTGAGTCACCCCCAATTGAGTAACGGCATCAAACCAGTCTGAATCAGCTCCCATATCGGAAAGCGGATTAGACACTGTGCGATAAGCACGGTATTCTTCCGCATTCATTATGTCGAGTTCTTTTTTAGCTTTATTAAAAGTTACGGAAGTACTATAGGTTGTATGAACCTGTCCATCTTTGGTCCCTTTCTTTAGATTAATCAGGATAACCCCGTTACTACCCCGCGTACCATAGATCGCAGAAGCAGCACCGTCTTTCAATACATCAATCGATTCAATATCGGCAGGGTTAATATTCGTCATATCACCTCCCGGCACTCCGTCTACCACAATTAACGGTCCTAAACCTGCATTACGGGAAGAGACACCACGAATCTGAATACTTCCTTGATTGTTCGGATCGGCCAGAGCTGTGTTAGAAACCGAAACGCTGGAAACTTTCCCCTGCAAAAGCATGGAGGCATCGAGGCTGGATATCTGATTCAGATCTTTCGCACCTATATGCGAAATAGCCGAAGTCATTTCTTTCCGTTTCATCGTACCGTAACCCACCACTACCACTTCATTCAAAGCGGTCGATTCTTCTTTCAATACGATCTTCAATAACTGGCGGTTTTTAACAGCCACTTCTTGTGTTTCATAACCGATATAAGACACTTTCAGGTGTCCATTCTTAGGTACGTTCACCAGAAATTTACCGTCTATATCTGTAATAGTACCCTGTTTCGATTCTACGACTACTACGGAAGCGCCAATAACTGGTTCGCCCTTTTCGTCCGTCACCGTACCTGATATCTTACTTTCCTGCTGAACTTCCAAAGAAGCTCCCTTTACCTGTATACCGGAAAACAGTATCAGCAGTATACCTAACAGACAGGTACACGTTTTGAAATGAATATTCTTCATAAATAAATGATTTTATGTTAGATGATAAAGTTAACGCAATCCTCTTGCTTGTAAAGCGGAGATTAATACTTCCGGTGCATCTGTCTGTATCATACGTACTTCAGGATAAATCTGAAGAAGCTCATCCAGATAAGTCGCATTTATATCATATTCAGGTATTAATCCGGATAATACATGAAGCATATTGACTGTAGGAATCATCCCCTCACTGATAGCAGTCCCTATGGGAGTACTTTGTCCGTCGGGAGCATAAGAATATTGCACGAAATAATTTCCCGGAAGCCCAACCAGAGGTTTGTAAGCGCTTTGTGCCCATGTGTACACGTGTGCCTTTTTAGAAATAGACAACACTTCTTCTGCTTTCTGGCTACTGTTACAATAGAAAAAGACTTGTTCCATCATATCCAGTTCCTTGACAACATTCATCACCTCTTGGGTAGAGGCTGTACGTGGAGAATAATCCAGATTGAAATATATTTTTCCACGCCCTGCTTTCAGAAACTCTTCCAATGTGGGCATCTTCTCATCGGTCACCCTTCCATTCCGGTCCAACAGATTATATTGCTGAATTTCAGCATAAGTCATTTTCGTAATATCCCCTGTGCCGTTAGTCGTAGCATTGATTGTCTGGTCATGGCACACCATAACTACTCCATCGCTTGTGAGATGAGTGTCACATTCAATCACATCCGCTCCTGCATTGATGGCAGCTTCTACAGCAGATACCGAATTTTCGGGAATAGTCTTGTCTGTTGTATGAGAGCGATGCGTCATAGCCCATACCATTTTGTTATCTGCATCCCTGAATTGCTTCATGGCTTCTGTCAGCGCCAATAGGTCGTAAATACGGATCCTTTTCTGTACTACGCGCTCACCTGCTGTCACTAACATCGTGTAGTCACCACTTTGTGTATAAGCATGAGTGATAGGCGTAGCAGCTTTCCCTTCCTTGACCGTTCCGTCACCAAAGTCAACAGTAATGTCAGTATTACTATCGATATTGTTAAACACCACTTCCACTACCTCTTTCAGCATAGCACGGGTGCTCGTTTGCAGATAAGGATTCTTTTTTACGGGATCATCATCTGAACATGCTATAAAACTAATTCCGCATAAAATAATTAAACTGTATGCATATTTTATAGCCAGTAATTTTAAAATTCTTCTCTTTATAAGAAGAAAGGACAATAGATTTTCATTTCTCATTGCGCGTTTTACATTAGTTGATTTATTTAATAGATTACGTTGCAAACATAAGTAATACGCACTAAAAAAAAGGAAAAAAAACATTCAATAAAAGATGAGAATTTTTCTTTTCGTGAAAAAGAAGACCATTTAAATAAGAAAAGAAAGAAACGGGCTCTTTTGAATAAAACGGGCGTATTGCAAAAAGTACGCCCCCTATTTTCATTTGCGTTCAGGAGTGCCTGACGGTTTGCGAAGCGGGAATCCTTCTTTCTGCGGAATTCCTAAAACAGGGATTCCTTCCTTATCCCACTCTATTTTCTGCATACGCGGCGTCCGGCTATCCAAAACAAGCATATCATACAAACTCTTGCGGGCGTGATAAAGCATATACCATTCCTTACCGTCAGGTGAAGGAATAAAACAGATACTACCGGGTCCATATACATGATTTTCCGGTGCTTGCTTAAACACAGGCTCCGGTGCCTTTTTCCAAGAAGCCGGATTCAGCAGATCGCTGTCAGTGTCGGCAGTCAGCAGTCCTACACAGTAGTAAGGAGTCCAATTACCACTTGCCGAATAATAAATCAATAACTTATCTTTCTTCAAAGAATAGAAGAATTGCGGTGCTTCATTGACACGAATCGGATAGGCAGTTTTATTACCATCTATACTGATCCACTGACATTCCCATTCATATTCTGGTTCGGAAATCAAAATACGGTCAGAAGCCAGTGTCCATGGGTTCTCCATTTCGGCAATATAAATACATTGATTTTCCTGATAAACTCTACGTTTCTGCCATCCACACCAGATTAAATAACGCTTTCCTCCATGTTCAAAAGTACTGGCATGAATTGCCCAATTATTATCTTCATCAGTTGATATTCTTCCCTTCATGACAAATTCCCCTTTCATCGGGTCAGCAGACTCATTCTCAAGCACATAAATCTGACGATTATCAATATTTCCATCATCCGCACAACAATAAATATACCATTTATTATTAATGTAATGTATTTCAGGTCCCCAAAGATGAAATGCGTTTGACGAATTTTGAGGTACCCACACATCTTTCTGGGATGCTTCCGCCAACCGGGTTATATCATCTGTTGCCCATAAAGTGATGCGGTCGCTCATACTTTGGGTATAATAATATATTCCGTTATGGAATACCGCCCATGGGTCTCCTCCTCTTGACAAAAGCGGATTCGTATAAACAGGTACGGAATCGAGGTCTACCCGCTCATGTGTTTTTTTATTCTGACCGGATGAGCAACCCACTAAAAGAATAAGGAGAAAATACAATAAAATTCGCATAGTAATACTTATAATATATATAAATAATAGCCTGTTAAATGACCAATTAAGAAATTCAAGACAGATACAACGAAAATGGGACGGCAATATATAACAAAAGTGTTGAACCTGCAAACAAAGAAAGTGAAAAAACAAATCAAAACAGCCCTTTACAAGCAGCAATATATGAAATAATTATTTTTCCGGCAATTTGGTTGATTCTCGCTATTTATTGGCAAATAATCAACCTTTATTTCATTTATTTTTCATCATTTTTGTGGCATAACTTTAATATTTATAGACATGAATTCCAAAATAGTATTCTTTTTCATGATTATGTGTTGCTGTTCAGTAACCTTATTTGCTCAAACAAATACGGGCAAAAAACAGACAAGTACTAATCCGGTTTTTGACGGTTGGTATGCAGATCCCGAAGGAGTCGTTTTCGGTGATAAATACTGGATTTATCCGACTTATTCAGCTCCTTTCGAACAACAATTGTACATGGATGCCTTTTCTTCCCCAGATTTGGTACACTGGAGAAAACACCCGAAAGTCCTTTCTGTCGAAAATATCAGCTGGTTAAGGAATGCTTTATGGGCACCTGCCGTGATAGAAGCAAATGGGAAATATTATTTCTATTTTGGAGCAAACAACATATATCATGAGAGTGAAGTGGGAGGTATAGGTGTGGCTGTAGCCGATCGTCCGGAAGGTCCTTTCAAGGATGCGCTCGGAAAGCCGCTGATTGGCAAGATCGTGAACGGAGCGCAACCTATTGACCAGTTTGTATTCAAGGACGATGACGGTCAGTATTATATGTATTACGGCGGTTGGGGACATTGCAATATGGTGAAGATGGGATCTGATCTAATCAGTATCGTACCTTTTGAAGACGGAACAACTTATAAAGAAGTGACTCCGGAAAATTATATAGAAGGACCTTTTATGCTTAAACACAATGGCAAATATTATTTCATGTGGTCAGAAGGCGACTGGACAGGACCCGATTATTGTGTAGCGTATGCCATTGCGGATTCGCCTTTTGGTCCGTTCAAAAGAGTCGGAAAGATTCTGGAGCAGGACACTAAAATAGCTAATGGTGCCGGACATCATTCCATTATCAAAGGTCCGGGAAAGGATGAATGGTATATTGTCTATCATCGCCGCCCTTTGGGTGAAACCGATGGGAACTACCGCATTACTTGCATTGACCGAATGTATTTTAATAAAAACGGTACTATCAAACCTGTAAAAATGACCTCCGGCGGAATAAAAGCCAGACCACTGCGCTAACCTGTTATTTATTATAGCGATGAAACTTAAAATAATATCCATGAAAAAGTCCTTATTAGTCTTAGCTTTATTGTTTTCATTGGTATCCTTTGCTCAATCTCCGGCCGATAAATCTTTTCCTCCGGAAGAGTTGTTTGCTCTAGGATCTTACTATTACCCCGAGCAATGGGATTCCTCCCAATGGGAACGTGATTTGAAGAAAATGTCGGAGATGGGAATCAAGTTCACCCATTTTGCGGAGTTCGCCTGGGCCATGATGGAGCCGGAAGAAGGAAAGTATGATTTTGAGTGGCTGGATCGTGCCGTCTCTTTAGCAGAGAAATATGGTCTGAAGGTAATTATGTGTACTCCTACTCCCACACCTCCCGTCTGGCTGTCAAAAAAGTACCCCGACATACTGATTCAGCGGGATAATGGAGTTTCTATTCAACACGGACGGCGTCAGCATGCTTCCTGGAGTAGCGACCGTTACCGTCGTTATGTAGAAAACATTGTTTCCCGTCTGGCAATGCGTTATGGCAATCACCCTGCTGTTATCGGCTGGCAGATTGACAACGAGCCGGGACATTACGGAGTAGTGGATTACAGTGAAAATGCACAAATAAAATTCCGTGTCTGGTTACAGAAGAAATACGGCACCATCGACAAACTGAATGATACATGGGGCACCTCTTTCTGGAGCGAAACCTATCAGAACTTCGAGCAGGTTCGCCTTCCCAACCAGCAGGAGGTACCTGAAAAGCCCAATCCTCATGCCATGCTCGACCTGAACCGTTTTATGGCGGACGAATTGGCGGGCTTTGTTAATATGCAGGCAGACATCCTCCGGCGGCATATCCACAAAGACCAATGGATCACTACCAACCTGATTCCTGTTTTCAATCCGGTTGATCCGGTACGGATCGATCATCCGGACTTCCTGACCTACACCCGCTATCTGGTGACCGGACATAATCAGGGAATAGGCAGCCAGGGTTTCCGGATGGGTATTCCGGAAGATCTCGGTTTCTCAAACGACCAGTTCCGTAATCGCGTAGGTAAAGCCTTTGGAGTTATGGAACTCCAACCCGGGCAGGTGAACTGGGGAATGTATAACCCCCAACCTTTACCCGGTGCCGTCCGTATGTGGGTGTATCACGTTTTTGCAGGTGGTGGGAAGTTTGTGTGCAATTACCGTTTCCGTCAACCTCTGAAAGGCAGTGAGCAATACCATTACGGCATGATAATGACCGATGGGGTGACTCTTTCTCCGGGCGGTGAAGAATATGTACGTATTACGCAGGAGATGAAAAAGCTTCGTGCCGCCTACGATAAGAAAAGCCGTATGCCCAAACAGCTGGCTTCCCGACGCATTGGACTGCTTTTCGATATGAACAACTATTGGGAAATGGAGTTCCAGCGTCAGACAGACCAGTGGCGGACGATGCCGCACATACATAAGTATTACAACCTGCTAAAGTCCTTCGCCGCTCCCGTCGATGTGATCTCGGAGAAGGAGGATTTTTCAGATTATCCCTTCCTGATTGCGCCGGCTTATCAGTTGCTTGATAACAATTTGGTAAAACGTTGGACTGAATACGTGAAGAATGGGGGACATCTGATTCTGACCTGCCGTACCGGTCAGAAAGACCGTGACGCCAAATTGTGGGAGGCTCCTTTAGCGGCTCCTATTCATCAACTGGCCGGAATAAACAGCTTGTACTATGACCATCTGCCTCACAGTCTCTACGGAAAAGTAGATTTCGGCAGTGAGGAATACGCCTGGAACAATTGGGCGGACGTACTAACCCCGGCTGCCGGAACAGATGTGTGGGCTGTGTATGCGGACCAGTTTTATAAGGGAGCTGCTTCCGTGATACACCGTAGGCTGGGTAAAGGAACGGTCACCTATATCGGAACGGATACCGATGACGGCAAATTGGAGAAAGAAGTAGTACGTCGTGTATATACGGAAGCCGGCGTACCGACTGAAGATTTACCGTACGGAGTGGTGAAGGAATGGCGTGACGGTTTTTACATCGCCTTGAATTATACGTCGGACATTCAGGAAATAGTCATTCCCGATGAGGCAGAAGTACTGATTGGCAGTGCACGCCTTGAACCTGCGGGAGTAGTGGTGTGGAAAGAAAAATCGGACAACAAGTATAAATAACCCAATAACAAGAAAAATGAAGATAAGAAATCTTATATCTTGCGCCCTTTGCGGGCTTACTCTCTTTGCCTGCTCACCATCCGGGGGAGGGAAAGATAGGGAAATGGACCGTTTCATTACCGACTTAATGGACCGGATGACTCTCCGTGAGAAACTCGGACAATTAAACCTGCCTTCGGGCGGTGATCTCGTGACAGGTTCGGTGATGAACGGTGAACTTAGCGATATGATTCGCAAACAGGAAATAGGCGGCTTCTTCAATGTCAAGGGGATCCAGAAAATTAATGCCCTGCAACACCTTGCGGTAGAAGAAAGCCGGTTGAAAATACCTCTACTTGTAGGTGCAGACGTTATCCACGGTTACGAAACTATTTTTCCAATCCCATTGGCACTGTCCTGTAGTTGGGATACGCTGGCCGTCGAACGTATGGCACGCATCTCCGCCATTGAGGCCAGCGCAGACGGTATTAACTGGACATTCAGCCCGATGGTCGATATTTGTCGTGATGCCCGTTGGGGACGTATCGCAGAAGGGAACGGAGAAGATCCTTACCTGGGTTCTTTAATGGCAAAAGCGTATGTGCGTGGTTATCAGGGAAACAATATGCAAGGCAACGATGAAATTCTTGCCTGCGTGAAACATTTCGCACTTTATGGGGCGTCCGAATCGGGACGCGATTACAATACAATGGATATGAGCCGACTACGTATGTATAACGAATATCTGGCTCCTTATAAAGCTGCCGTTGACGCTGGTGTAGGCAGCATCATGAGCTCGTTTAATATCGTTGACGGTATTCCTGCCACAGCCAACAAATGGTTACTGACCGACCTGCTCCGGAATGAATGGGGCTTCGGAGGACTATTGGTAACAGATTACAATTCGATAGCCGAAATGTCCTCCCATGGTGTCGCCCCTCTGAAGGAAGCCTCCATTCGCGCTTTACAGGCAGGAACGGATATGGATATGGTTTCATGCGGGTTCCTCAATACATTGGAGGAATCCCTGAAAGAAGCGAAGGTAACGGAAGAGCAGATTAATATGGCTTGTCGCCGTGTATTGGAAGCCAAATATAAACTGGGACTGTTCTCCAATCCGTATAAATATTGCGATGCCCTGCGTGCCAAAGAGAAACTTTATACGCCTGAACACCGTTCTGCTGCACGTGCGATTGCAGCTGAAACATTTGTTCTGTTGAAGAATGACAACAACCTGCTTCCACTTGAACAAAAAGGCAGGATTGCCCTGATCGGTCCAATGGCAGACGCACGTAATAATATGTGCGGTATGTGGAGCATGACATGTACGCCGTCTCGTCACAGAACATTGTTGGAAGGAATTCGCGCGGCAGCGGGTGACAAGGCTGAAATTCTATATGCGAAAGGCAGCAACATATATTATGATGCGGAAACAGAAAAAGCAGCTACGGGCATTCGCCCGCTGGAACGTGGAGACAACCGGGAACTGTTGGACGAGGCTTTACGCGTGGCTTCCCGTTCAGACATCATTGTTGCCGCTTTGGGTGAATGTGCGGAAATGAGCGGTGAATCGGCTTCACGCACCAGTCTTGAGATACCCGATGCACAACAGGATTTATTGAAGGCTTTAGTGAAGACGGGCAAACCTGTCGTACTTCTTCTGTTCACGGGACGTCCTTTAGTCTTAAACTGGGAGGATGCGAATGTTCATTCCATATTGAATGTCTGGTTTGGCGGTAGCGAAACAGGGGACGCGGTTGCCGATGTATTGTTTGGCAAGATCACTCCAAGTGGCAAACTGACAACTACCTTCCCGCGTTCAGTGGGACAGCTGCCGTTATTCTACAATCATTTGAATACGGGTCGTCCTGATCCCGACAGTCGTATGTTCAACCGCTATGCCAGCAATTATCTGGATGAGAGCAATGAACCTCTGTATCCGTTCGGATATGGTTTGAGTTATACGGACTTTGTTTATGGTGAGTTGCAGATTAGCTCGGAAACCTTGCCTAAAAATGGTGAGTTGACTGTGTCTGTCACTGTAACAAACAAGGGGAACTACGATGGTTACGAAACGGTACAACTGTATCTTCGTGATATTTATGCGGAGATCGCCCGTCCGGTGAAAGAGCTGAAAGGTTTTGAACGCGTCTTCCTGAAGAGCGGGGAAAGCCGTGATGTTAAGTTTGTTATTACGGAAGATGACTTGAAATTCTATAATTCCGAATTACATTATGTTTACGAACCCGGAGAATTTGATGTTATGGTAGGACCGAACTCCCGTGATGTACAAACAAAAAGTTTCCAAGCAAAATAAAATAACATCTGAGCAGGTGAAAACATTTGTGTTCGTGGGTATACTTCTCCTATATTAGTATTATCGAACTAGTTTTTGTCAGTTCTAGTGTTTAATTTTAAAGTTTCGGTAAAAAATTATCAAAGCATTGATAAACGATTAAAAATCAATTAATTCAATAAGTACACTTATGAAAGAAAATTTAGGTTTATCACGAACCATCATGGTCTTTCTTATGGCGATGTTGTGCTTTCCATGGGCAATAGCACAAACCATCACTGTAACCGGTACCGTTATGGATTCTGAGAAGGAACCCCTCATTGGAGTTTCTGTCGTACAAAAGAACGCCCGCACTAACGGTGTTGCCACCAATTCTGATGGCAAGTTTACAATCAAAGTTCCTCAAAATGCTACATTAATATTTAGCTATATAGGTTATATGGTATATAACGAGCATGAGGCGACGTTACCCATTGCAACCGTTGATGGTCCATATTATCGTTGGACTGATGTAAAGAATTATTTTGAGAGTATAATATTCGGAGTCCTTACAAAGACCTCGGATACTAAAAACTAATAAGATGAAGTTTAGATTTTGGATATGCTCAGCCTTGGTTATCGGAGCGATGTCTTCTACCATGATGGCTGAAGAAAAAAAAACGACACTAGGGATTCAAAATGTGAGAATTGATGGTTATGTGGGCAATCGCATCAACAATAGTATTGCTAACATCACTATGCCTGTAGATATCGACCTCTTGGTGCAACCATTCCGTACACAAGATGAAACCCAAAACCGATGGCAATGTGAATTCTGGGGCAAATGGGTGCAAGGCGCTATTGCTTCCTATCGATATCACGTCGATGACACCTTGTATGAAAAAATCGAGAAATCGGTGACATTGATGATTGCATTGCAGTTGCCCAATGGTTACATAGGCAATTATGATAAGGAGCACCAACTCCAAGGATGGGACGTGTGGGGTCGCAAGTACACCACGCTTGGCTTCCTCAAGTGGTATGACCTCACTGGCGACAAGAAAGCTCTTGATGCTGCTTGCAGATTGATTGACTATACAATCACTCAGCTTGGTCCGAGTGCTACACCTGTTTACACTACAGGTTGCTACAAGGGCATGGCTTCCGGTTCAATACTAGAGCCCGTGGTAATGCTTTACAACGTCACTAAGAATAAGAAATATCTCAATTTTGCCGAGTATTTGGCTTATAGCCTTGACGAAGTGGGCGGTCCACAACTCATCACACTTGCTGACACCCGTCTCGATCGTCGTTTCCCAGTGGATGAATCCGACTGGTGGAGCAACGATAATGGTCAGAAGGCCTATGAGATGATGTCGTGCTATGTAGGGTTCCTTGAGTTGTATAAGGTGACTGGTGAAACTCGCTACCTTGACGCTGTGGAAAAGGTAGTGAAGCGTATCATGGATGAAGAAATCAACATCTGTGGCTCGGGTGCAGCATCGGAATGCTGGTTTGGCGGTAAGCAACGTCAGACTGAGCCTAACATCGATGCAATGGAGACTTGTGTCACTTTTACTTGGATGCAACTTAACAAGCGCCTACTCGAAATTACCGGAAAGCCCGTTTATGCTGAAAACATCGAAAAAAGCATATTCAATGCACTCCTTGCAAGCATGAAGTGTGATGGCACTGAAATTGTAAAGTATCTCCC
The DNA here is from genome assembly GCF_014334015.1 of Bacteroides sp. M10. Lineage (GTDB taxonomy): Bacteria > Bacteroidota > Bacteroidia > Bacteroidales > Bacteroidaceae > Bacteroides > Bacteroides intestinigallinarum. Next base: position 1,736,695 of record NZ_CP060488.1, read on the forward strand.
GCTTGAGGGATTCCGTATGGGTGCTGACGGACAGTGTGATATGCCATTACACTGTTGCAATGCCAATGCTCCTCGCGCTTTCGCAATGATTCCACGCTATGCTTATCGGGTTCAAGATGGTGCCGTTGATGTAAACTTGTTCACACCATCTTCTGCTGAAGTGAAGGTGGGCAAAAATGTGGTAAAACTCACAATGACTACTGATTATCCCCAAAAGGGCAATTCGGAAATCACTGTAAAATGCAAGAAGAAACTAGCATTTGCAATACGTGTGCGCATCCCTAAATGGGCAGAAGATGTCTATATTCAAGTGAACGGCAATTCAATCAATGGTGTAGTTGCCGGTGAATATGCTGTAATCGACCGCACTTGGAATAATGGCGATAAAGTGACTATCAACTTTGAAATGACACCTCAATTGGTTATGCTTAACAATCATCAGGCAATTATTCGCGGCCCAATCACTCTTGCTCGTGATAGTCGCTTCAGTGATGGATTTGTGGACGAAGCTTGTATTATACCTACCAACAAGAATGGCAAGGTGGAACTACGCAAAAGTGCAATACCAGAAAATATGTGGATGGCCTATGAAATTGTAGTACCTGTAGGTACCTATAACAACGACGGTCAGATGCCCACACGTACTATCCACCTTTGCGATTTTGCTTCAGCATGTAATGATTGGAACTTCAATGGACGCTATCGCGTATGGCTTCCAAGACCCATCGAAGTTCGCTTCCAACCTCGTAGATAATAATAGACAACAATATAAGAGATGAATATTATGAAACTCTCCCTTATTGCAATGGTATCACTGGTAATGATGCCAATTGCACAAAGCAAAGATACTAAAATGAATACGTTCATCGACAAATTAATGTCGCAGATGAGCATTGAAGAAAAAATTGGTCAGCTTAACTTGCTCCCTGCTCCCACCGAGATTGTAACAGGAACAAAACAAACCGACGATTTTATAGATAAAATTCGCAAAGGAGAAGTGGGTGGTGTGCTCAACTGCAAAGGCGTAAAAAATGTTCTCGAACTCCAACGACTCAATATTGAGAATCACCGATTGCGCATTCCCATGATTGTGGGTATGGATGTTATTCACGGGTTTGAGACTATTTTCCCTATTCCCCTAGCTCAAGCATGCTCTTGGGATACAGTTGCAGTAAAGGCTAGTGCACGCATCAATGCTATTGAGGCAACTGCCGACGGACAAATGTGGACCTACAGCCCAATGGTTGACATTTGTCGCGATCCTCGTTGGGGACGTATGGCAGAAGGTTATGGTGAAGACCCATTTCTTGGCAGTGCAATGGCCAAAGCTTTGGTTGAAGGATACCAAGGCACTGACCTTACCGACCATACCACGATGATGGCTTGCGTGAAGCACTTTGCCCTTTATGGTGCATCAGAAGCTGGTCGTGACTACAACACAGTGGATATGAGTCGTGTGAATATGTACAACTACTTCCTTCCTCCTTACAAGGCGGCAATAGAAGCCGGTGCCGGTTCGGTAATGTCATCATTCAATGTCGTTGATGGTGTCCCTGCTACTGCCAACAAATGGCTCCTCACCTCTCTTCTTCGCAATGAGTGGAAGTTCGGTGGTTTTATTGTTACCGACTATGCATCAATTTTTGAGATGACAGCCCACGGCATTGGCAACCTAAAAACATCTGGAGCGTTAGCGCTCAAGGCTGGTACCGATTTTGACATGGGTGCAGAGTCGTTTATTTGCCACCTTAAGGAGGCTCTTGACGAAGGACTAGTAACCGAGGAAGAAATTAACAAAGCTTGCCGTCGCATGCTTGAAGCAAAATGGAAACTGGGTCTTTTCGAAGATCCATACCGCTACTGCGACCTCAACCGCTTTAATAAGGATGTTTATAACGAGAAACATCTTGCTGCTGCACGCGAAATGGCTGCCAAAACTTTTGTCCTACTTAAAAATGACGGCGTTCTACCATTGGCAAAGAAAGGCACTATCGCTCTTGTGGGTCCAATGGCTGATACACGCACCCACATGGCAGGCATGTGGAGCGTGGCAGCTGTTCACGAACGCCACGAGACCCTGAAAGAATCAATGACTAAGGCACTTAAAGGTACCGGAGCAAAACTGCTATATACAAAAGGCTGCAACTTCGTACACAACGCCGAACAAGAAGCTATCATCTGCCGTTATGGTCATTCCATTCGTGATAATCGTAGTGAAAAAGAAATGCTCCACAAGGCACTTGAAATTGCCAAGAAGGCCGACGTAATACTCTTTGCTGGTGGTGAAGCATCGGAAAGCTCGGGTGAAAGCAGTTCGCGTTCAAGTCTTGAAACCTACGATGCCCAGCACAATCTCCTTATTGAGCTCAAAAAACTTGGTAAACCCATTGTAATGCTCAACTTCTCTGGACGAAGCACTATTCTCAATTGGGAGGACGCCAACCTCAATGCCATTCTCAATGTGTGGTTTGGTGGTAGCAAAGCTGGTGATGCTATTTGTGACGTTGTGTTTGGCAACAAGTCTCCAAGTGGACACCTTGTTACTACATTCCCAAAGAGTGAAGGTCAAATTCCACTATACTACAATCATTTGAATACAGGACGCCCTGCTACAAAAAAGTGGTTTCAACTTTATACATGCAGTTACATGGATATTGACAATGAGCCACTCTATCCATTTGGCTACGGTTTGTCATATACCACTTTTGAATATGGCGACATAGTGCTTGACACAAATGAAATGACTGAAATCGGAAAAATCAAAGTCAGTGTAAGGGTTGCTAATACTGGTAATTATGATGGTGCTGAAGTTGTACAACTTTACATCCGCGATGTCTTTGCAAGCATCTCTCGCCCAGTGAAGGAACTTAAAGGATTCAAGCGCATTGACCTCAAGAAAGGCGAAAGCCAAGTGGTGGAATTTGAAATCACTGCTGACCTTCTTAAGTTCTACAATAGTAGCTTGAAGTATGTGTGCGAACCTGGTGATTTTGAACTGATGATCGGTCCCAACAGCCGCGACACTAAATCGGTCAACATCACTCTTAAGTAAAAATCAATGAGGGTGTTCGAAAAATGAATTGTATCCTAAAAAAATGGACAGTAAATTATTAACTTATCGTGAAAGAGTTTGGTATTGCACCAGACTCTTTTTCTTTTAACCTAAATTTGATTCTCTTATTGTTGTAACGGTCTAATATTCCTCTAAAGCCTTTATAAGTAAGCGTCTGAATAAATCCATCTTTTTCTAAGCCTTTTCCTTTGCTACTTTTGTATCCCTAATTAATCATATCGTTTTCCATTATGATACAGAAGAAGAAGTACATGACGCGCGAGGAATTTGTCAAGATTCTTCGCCGTCAAAAGGCCAGTAATCTGAATGTAACAGATTTTTGTCACAATGAGGGCTTTCATCGCTCCAAGTTCTACGAATGGAGACTGCGTTTTAAGATCACAGATGAAGAGCTTGCTTGTTCTCCCATGGAGGAAATGGTAGGTTTTAGTCCCATCATAATCGAGGACCAGACAGCTTTACCAGTTTCCCATACCGTTCCGGCACCATCTCCTGCCATAGAACCTTACAAGCCAGTGAAACAACCTTGCAAGGTAGTAGACAACTCCGAGATCTCCCTTGAACTTCCCAACGGAATGAAACTGAAATTTAAAGGTCAGTACGGTTGCAAGTCCGCCCTAAATTTTATCTCAAAAATATATAATGCCAATGTTCTGCCTAAATGATAATATGCGTTACTTCCTGTGCGGTGGCTATACTGACATGCGCAAAAGAATTTTCGGTCTCAGCGGCCTTGTTCATGATAAGATGGGTGGTGATGTGAGAAACGGTGATGTCTACCTGTTCGTGAACCGCGCCAAAAACCGTTTGAAATTACTTCATGCGGAAACCGGCGGCTTGGTTCTGTACGAGAAGCTGCTTGAAGAGGGCACTTTTAAACTGCCCGATTACGATCCCGGAACGAAGTCATATCCCATGACCTGGAGCGATCTGGTGATGATGGTTGAAGGTATAAGTGAGGACAAGAAAAACCGCCAGAGGCGTCTGCGGGATCTGAAAAGCAGATGGTGATACTTCGAAAAATACTGAAAATAAACCGTTTGCATGTTTGCTTATCCCATGTTTTTTCATTATCTTTATGTCATAAATAAATCGGGAAATGACAAGGGAAGACACATTACTACAACTGATAGAGTCCTTGAAGGAACAGCTTTCCGCGATGGCGGAGACCAACCGCAAGCAGAATGAAACGATTGTCTCGCAAGCCAGAACAATCGAGGAACTCCGTAGTACGATAGTTGATCTGAACGCTTCACTGGCATGGCTGAAGAGGAAAGTGTTCGGGAAGATGAGTGAAAAATGCAAGCCCATCAATAACGGGGACCCCATGCTCTCTTTTGAATACGGCGGTCTGGAACAGATCGAGGCGGAAATCGAAGAAGCCCGAGGTAAAGCGGCTGCGCAGATTATCGTCCCGAAAGTCCAGGTCGCCGAAAAGACATCCCGCCGTAACCGGGTGATGATGGATGACCTGCCCGTGGTTACTGTCATAATCGAACCGGAAGGCCTTGATCCTGAAAAATACGTCAAGATAGACGAGGAACATACCAGAACGCTGGAAATGAAGCCGGGGTATCTTTACGTGAAAGATACGGTACGGCCCACGTATGCGCTCAAGGATGACACACAAGCGATAGAGAACGGAGAGAAAGCCGTGATAACCGCTCCCATGCCGTTAATGCCCATATACAAGGGAATGCCCGGCGCGTCCATGCTCACGGAGATGCTCCTGCAGAAGTACGTGTATCATGTCCCGTTCTATCGGCAGGTGAAACAACTGGAACATCTGGGGGTGAAACTGTCAAGGAAAACCCTGAGCGGCTGGTTCAAGCCTGTCTGCGAACTGCTGAAACCACTTTACATGGAACTTAAAAAGGAAGTGTTGTCTTCCGACTATGTACAGGTCGATGAAACCACACTTCCGGTTATAAACCATGACAAACACAAAGCGGCGAAGGAATATATCTGGATGGTCCGAGCGGCCATGCCGCACCTGCTCTTTTTCCATTATGACAACGGTTCACGCGCACAGAAAGTGGCGGTAGAACTTCTGAAGCCGTTCAAGGGATACCTTCAATGCGACGGCTACTCCGTTTATGATATTTTTGAGGAGAAGGAAGACGTGCATCTGTGTGCCTGCCTTGCGCACGTACGTCGTCATATAGAATCTGGAAAAGAAGAAAATCGGGAATATGCCATGCAGGGACTTAAACTCATACAGGACCTGTATAACGTGGAGCATATGGCCGATGAACAGCAACTATCCTATGAAGAACGTGCAAAATTACGTCAACGGCTGTCTAAACCCGTGCTTGACAGCTTCGAACTATGGCTTGAGAACACGTATCCCAAGGTTCTTAAACGCAGTCTTATGGGAAAGGCCATAGCTTATGCATATCCCCTCATGCCACGAATGAGGCATTATCTGTATGACGGACGGATTTTTATAGATAACAATAGAGCGGAGAATGCACTAAGACCAATAGTGCTGACCAGAAAAAACATGCTGTTCTGTGGAAATCAGGAAGCTGCCGAGAATACGGCGGTTATATGTTCGTTACTCGGCTCGTGCAAGGAATGTGGAGTCAATCCACGCGAATGGTTGAACCATGTCATTACCAAACTACCATATTATCTCGAACCTAAATCGAACAGGGATCTCCGGGAGTTACTTCCAAACAGGTGGACATCTGCATAGGACAAGTCCATGGACTGTCCATGGAAAATCCACGGAAAATCCGTAGACAATCCACTACGCTGTCTCTTCTGAAACACGATAAGTTGCACACAACTGATTAGACCCAACCAGCATCTTACGTTGGTTATGTGTGAGCCAAAAATCCCCAAAATCCAAATATGCAAGATGGAGTTGCTCAACCGCTTACGTTGAAAAAGCGTCTTTGATGATAGAAATGGATTCGATGTTGGCTGGATTCACACGATATAGGTCTCCTTCCACTCCGTTAATCAGCACTAACGGACTACTGCCATTGATGGAGTTGGTTCCACGAATGTTAATGCTGGCACCATTGCCCGGATTACCAGAAGAGGTTGTGATATTTAGTCCTGACGCTTTGCCTTACAACATGTGTGTAGCAGTGGATGCTGAACGGTCAATGAACTCTTTGCTGGAAACGGTAGAGATGACACCGGTCAAGTTGACCCACTTCTGTGTGCCATATCCTACTACAACCACTTCTTCGAGTGTTTTTGTTAAGGTGATATTCAAGAACGATTTTCCTTTTACAGAAATCGTCTTGGTGATCATTCCAACATATGAAACGCTTAGATGAGCACTGGGGTACACCTTGATGGAAAATTTTCCGTCAAGCTCGGAAATCATTTCGTTATTGGTGCCTTCTTCTTTGACAATGGCTCTGATGACAGGCTCACCGTTTGGGTCGGTGATTGCCCCTTCTACGATTTTAATAGATGATTTTTGCTGAGTGTTTTTTTTATGGTTAGCACGATTTTGTTTCCATTCAGGGTGTAAGAAACCGGTGTGCTGTTTATTTTTAACGTAACTTTACGCTTTATGTCGATTTGAGCTAAACAAGTATTTCGTTTCTTTCTTAATCTTTGAAAGGCTTACTTGGATGAAACTTTGTTCTTCATGAAGCGTAACTGTCTTATTTTGTGTAAAACAGTCATATTTAATATAAACAACTGTAGTTTCTCATTGTTTGTAAACTACAGTTGTAAATAATGGAAGTACGAAAAAACGGGGGACCATTAGAGAACTCTATATATTGCTTCTGCTATCTTCTTCATGCCTTCGTCATCGGGATGGGCGATGATGAAATCTTTGGTTACAGTATATGGTTTTCCGTGTATGTTATAAAGAGTGTCTCCGACTTTCGGACGTGAATCATACAAGCGGTCTATCCAGTCAATCGGAATATAAGTGAGTCCATGCATATGCGCAGCGTTGATGATGGCACGTTCTTTTTCATCATCCTTCCAGAAACAGCCGGTGATGACTACTTTGTCTGCTTTCCGCTTGCAATATTCTACCAATCGGAGGATACCTGATTTGAATGCTTCCTTATCTTGTACGTTTTCTCCCAGGCGGATAACGATCACATCCTTGTCTGTAGTGTGAGCGCCAATCAGTGAGTCGATACTGCAATTCAAGTTACGTTCCCAATAGGCGATGTTCAGCGGGGTAAGCACTGTGCCGGGACGGTTTTGCGAGAGCATCTTCTCCAATTGATGGCAATAGTCGTTTTCTTCTTTGGATGCTGCCATGCCCCATTCGGAGAACCATTCGATGTCCGCTTTATATTCGTGGCGGGTGATAGAGTTGCCTAAGCAAAGAACACGTAACGGAGGGCGTTGTTCTATCCGGTTGTCGGAAAATGAGGAAGTTACTTCTTCCAGATAAAGTACGCGGCTGGCATATTCGTTTTGTTTCGAAGGTTCCACTCTGTGGGTAGAGGGAATTTCCAGTCCGTTGTCATTCAGATATGCACCGCTGAAACTTTTACCTTCAAATTTTAAAGGTTCGGTGTCGATGCGGTTCAGCTCATGTACCTTATAATATTTGTCCGGATCAAGTCCTGCCATCTTCACCTGTGGCAAGTGCTGGTTGCAGAAATGTTCCGTTTTCCACCAGTAGAATACGGCTTTGTCCTTTTCCGGCGATACATACATCAGCGAAGCTACGCCCTGTTTGTCATACGGAGAAAGTAAACGGTAAATATCTCCGAACTGTACGACGGGGCGTATTGTTTTGTATTCGGCAATGGCGTTTCTGCACAATGCCTTTTCCTCTTCCGTCATATTCTTGGGCTGTATTTCCATACCTAAGCGTCCGCTCATCGCTACATCAATACGGAACTTCAACGGAACGGAACGCGATGTCTGATGGTTAGGGCTTGCGCTGATATGTGCCCCCATGCCGATGGCGGGGAAGAAATAGGAAGTGCCCCATTGGATGTAGATACGCTGAAGTGCATCTGTATTGTCGCTTGTCCAGAATTCATCGAAGTAGGGTAGTACGCCGTAGTTGACACGTCCTCCGCCGCTGGCGCATGCCTGCATCGTCAGTTGCGGATGGTTGGTGCGGATGCGTCGGCACACGTTCTCAAAGCCCCGGTGGTATTCGATGTTCAGGTGGCTTTGGTTGTCTTTGGTCAGGTATTGCGAACCTTGGGTGATGATGGACATATTGGCGTCCCACTTGATATAGTCAATGTCGGGATAGGAGTTCATCAACTCGTCCACCGTCTGTACGATAAAATCCTGCACTTGCGGGTTGGAAAGGTCGAGCACGACTTGTGTGCCGCCGCGGGCGCATACCACTTCCCGCTCGGGTGCCTTGATAATCCATTCGGGGTGCTTTTCGTACAGTTCGCTTTTGGTATTAGCCATTTCCGGTTCCAGCCAGATGCCGAACCGTATGCCATGTTTCCGGGCGTTGTCAAGTAATGATTGCAGGCCGCCAGGGAGTTTGGTCTTGTCTACGGTCCAGTCGCCCAAAGCATAAGAGTCGTTTTTGCGTGGATATTTGTCGCCGAACCAACCGTCGTCCATTACAAACAATTCGCCTCCCATGGCAGCGATATCACCCATCATCTGGTCCATGCCCTGTTCGTTGATGTCGAAATAGACGCCTTCCCAACTGTTCAGCAGAATTTTGCGGGGAGTGTTCCCGTTGGCGAGTTTATGCAGGCGTGCCCATTGATGGAATTTCCGGCTGCATCCGCTCATCCCTTCGTCGCTGTAGGTCAGTGCCAATGTGGGGGTGCGGAACACTTCTTCTTTTTTCAGATTGTACCAGGAGTTTTCTTCGTTGATGCCGGCGAGGAAATGGTGCCAGTCGTCTTCTTGCGTGTCAATACGCAGTTTGTAGTTGCCGCTGTAGCAAAGTGCTGCACCGATGACGCGTCCCGTGTTCTCCTGCGGTTTGCCGTCGAGCGAGAACATCACTTCTGCATGTGCCGATTGGGAGTTGCGTACCCCGTCCGTGTTTTTGATGACTTTCATACCCGGTTGCAACGCTTCCTGGCAGAGTTGTCCTTCGTTTGCCCAAGCACCGGAAAGATGTGCCAGCCAGACATTGCCACGGCGGACAGGCAGGTAGGCGGAAGCAAACTGCTGAAGTTGGACAGGCTTCTTCTCTTCGTGACGGATTTCAGTCCATGTCTCGATGACATCCGCATCCTGCCATGCTTTGTAGCAGATGTTGACGAAGAAAGGATACACTTTGTCTTTCAGTTCTATCACCGTCAAAATGGCATTTTCTTCTGTAAGGCGTGTTTCTTTTACGCCTATGACTGCCATTTGAAGTGTCAGGTTGCCGTCGGCATGGCGGATGGATAATGCCGTTTCGCATGGATATCCGATTCCGTAGGCGGGATAAGCATTTCTCCCGCGTGCTGTTTCGCAAATGCTTCGGATATCCGCATCGGAGGTGCGTGAGCCGTAATACAGTTGTTCCGGTGTACCGCCGTTTGGTGCCGAGAGGAGCAACTGTGTATGGGGAGTGGATATGGAAACATTTTGCGCTGGCAGAAGTGTAGACAACAGCCAGACGGAAATTAGGAAAAACAGACTTTTTTTGTTCATAATTATCATAATAGTAAATTACACTAGTGTCCCATTAAAACTGGGACAAATTAAAAATTACCCCAGTTCGGGATAAGAAATAGTTCATAAAAAAGTTGGTAGTCTCATAAATATTTTGTACCTTTATAACTGAAAATTAAACAGTTACAAACATATTTAATATGACTACCGATTACAAAGTTACAGAATTATTTTGTATAATAGACGAGTTTTGCAAACATTTTTTTTGCAGAAAATGCAGGAAATCTACTTGAAGACAATAGCGGAGTCAAGCGTAGACGTCGCCAAGCGTCGTTGTCCGACAGTGAAATCATGACCATTCTGTTGTATTTTCATTTTGGTACATTCCGCAATTTCAAGCACTACTACCTGTTCTTCATTAAGGGTACGATGAAGTCTTATTTTCCGAAAGCCGTGTCGTACAACCGCTTTGTGGAGTTGGAAAGCCGCGTGTTCTTCCAGCTCATGTTCTTCCTTAATCTGGGAGCTTTCGGAAGATGTACCGGCATAACATTCGTTGATTCCACGATGATACCCGTATGCCATAATCTCAGGAGATATGCCAATAAGGTATTCAAGGGAATTGCTACTGACGGAAAAGGAACAATGGGTTGGTGCCATGGCTTTAAGCTCCACCTTGCGTGCAATGACAGAGGCGAGATAATAGCCTTTGTCCTTACAGGCGCAAATGTCAGCGACAAGGATCCGAATGTGTTCAAGGTTCTCGCTAAACGTTTGTATGGCAAGCTGTTCGCTGACAAAGGCTATATTTCGCAGAAGCTGTTTGACTTCCTCTTTGAGGATGGAATACAGCTGGTGACAGGGTTGCGCGTAAACATGAAAAACAAGCTGATGCCGTTCTATGACAGAATGATGCTGCGCAAGAGATACATTATCGAAACCATTAACGACATGCTGAAGAATACTGCACAGATTGTACACTCACGCCATAGATCTGTAAGCAACTTTATCATGAACCTTATTTCAGCATTGGGAGCATATTGCTTCTTCGACAATAAGCCAAAGGCATTGCAGGGATACTGCATCGAAGACACCAAACAGCTGTCACTATTCTAAGGGCAAAACAACTTCTTTCAGCTTTCTGTTATTACCCACTCCTAATGGCATGGGGAGGAGGCGTATTCACGCTGCATTTATATTGTATAAGACACTCGGTTATCCCGAACTGGGGTATTACTGCATTTTTTTGTTCCGGAAAAAGGAAGAAGAACAAAGCGCCAGCCTATAAGCTGGATCTGCTGTTGGGCTATTCTACTGGGAATAGTTTGCAACGCTTGCTCTGACGACGATCCTGTGAAAAAGAATCCTTACCTGCAAGTGAGTACTCGTGCCATGCTGAAAGAGGTGGTAGAGGTCAAATTCAACAACATTGATGGAAATACCGATATTACTGTCGATTTTGGTGACGGGACGGTTAAGGAGGGGAAAGCTGCCACCCCTATCACTTATGCCTATACCCAGAGTGGTGACTATACACTACACGTTACGGCAGGTCAGTATGAGGTGCAGAAGAGAATCCGCATCTATAATCTGTTGGCGCTGACGGAGGCGATGAAGCAATTCAGAGAGCCGAATAACAAAAAAGTATGGGTCATGACACACCGGGCACATACGTCCGACAGAACTGTTCCCGAGAATTCAGTCTCTTCCGTAGAGGATGCCATTGATTCAGGAGCTGAAGTGATTGAGTGTGATACTCATGTGACAAGTGACGGAGTGGTAGTGGTATGCCATGACCAGACGATCAATGCTACTACGAACGGCACAGGCGACATCACGAAAATGACCTATGCGGAATTACAAAACTACAACCTGAAAGACCGGAATGGTCGGGTAACCGACGAAAAGATGCCTACTTTGGAAGAGTTTCTGAAAGCAGGACGCGGTAGAATCTATTACAATCTCGACTACTCTCCGCGTACAGCTACTTCGCAACAAGTGGTGGATATCGTGATGAAACTGGATATGATGGAATCTGTATTCTTCTACTGTAACAGTGCGCAGAAAGCGGAAGAAGTATTGGGCATTACTCCCAAGGCACATGTGTATACATGGACAGGAAGTCATAAACCGATGATAGGATTACCGGGCAACTACTTCGTGCAATACAGCTACCTGACGAATGGGAAAAGCACTCCTTTGGGAAGTTCAATCAATGATGGAATGCTTGCTACGGTGAATATGCTTCCTGCCAGTGGCAGTAGTGTGTCCGAATGGACGTTGAACGAGACTTATCTGGATGAACTCTTGCAAATCTATCCGATGGTATGTATGATACAAACGGATTTACCGGACTTGTTGATTCCGGCATTACAGGCAAGAGGGCTTCGTTAACTTTATCATCTAATATAAAAATCATCTATTTATGAGAAATATTTATTGTAGAACATGTACCTGTCTGTTAGGTATATTGCTGATGCTGTTTTCCGGCATCCAGGCAAGAGGAGCTTCCTGGGAAGTGCAGCAGGAACGTAAAATATCCGGTACGGTGATCGATGAAAAGGGGGAACCTGTCATCGGAGCTTCGGTGGTGGTTGTAGAGACAAAGCAAGGTAGCATTACCAATATGGACGGTAAATTTCAGGTGAGTGCTCCGCAGAACGGACATTTAAAAATCTCTTATATCGGTTATGAAACACAAGAAGTGGCTATCAAGGACCGGCAATTACTAAAAATTGTGTTGAAAGAAGAATCCACTGCTTTGAATGAAGTGGTAGTGGTGGGGTATGGTACGATGAAACGGAAAGAAATGACTTCGGCTATTTCGCATGTCGGTGCGAAAGACCTGAATCAAATATCTAGTCTTGATGCTTCCATGTTGTTGCAGGGAAAGGTATCCAGTGTCTCTGTTTCCAATACGGCTTTGGCCGATCCGAATAGTACGGGAAGTATTCAGATTCGTGGTATATCATCACGTAATGCCGGATTGGGTCCGTTGATTGTTGTAGATGGAGTGCCGGGAGGTGATATGACGAATATTAATCCTGCGGATATTGAATCTATCGATGTGTTGAAGGATGGTGCTGCTTCCGCTATTTATGGTACACGGGGTAGTAACGGTGTTATCCTTGTTAATCTGAAAAAAGGAACCCGTGACGGAGAAGTGCATACTACTTACAGTGCTGCCGTCACTTTCAATAAAGCAAAGAAAGAGCTGGACATTATGAATGCGGAGGAATATCGTGCTTATCGTACGGTGTCTAATCCACTTTCCGATATGGGAGCCAGTACAGACTGGTTTGATGCCGTTACCCGTTTGGGAGTGACACACATGCACACGTTAACCTTCTCCGGAGGTAATGCGAGGACCAATTATCGCGTAACAGCCGATTATCGTAAAGCGCAGGGAATCGACTTGCGTTCCGACCGTCGGGAATATGGTGCACGTGCCACCATCAGCCACACAACGAAAGATGGCCTGTTTACGTTCGCAGCCAATATGACTCCCCGCGTCATCGACCGGAACAAGTCAGCCAGTGTGTATGGCAGCGTTATTAAGAATAATCCGACGATGCCGGTTTATGATTCCGAATCAGCTAATGGGTACTATCGTTTTCCGTCCGGAGGAGATAGCTCGAATATTGTTGAGCAATTGAACGAGGAAGAAAATGGTACGGAGATTAAATTGCTGGAATGGAATGCTACTGCTACCGTTAATTTGCTGCCGTTGTTTAATCCAACAAACCCGAATATGGTCTTGAAATCACAGGTTACTGTTTCACAGTATCAGGTGGATAAGTTCAACGGATGGTTCATACCATCTACTTACGGTCCTAATGTGAATTCGGGCGTTGCCGGAAAAGCGAGCCGAGACTTTGATAAAAACACCAATAACAATCTGGAATGGGTGACCAACTTCTCTACACGTATTAAGGATCACCAAATCCGTGCAATGGTAGGTTATAGTTATAATTACGGTGTAAGTTCGGGTATGGGAGCCGAAAACTGGGATTTCTCTTCCGACGGATTGACGTATAATAATCTGGGCTCCGGTCTGGAAGCAGCCAAAGAGGGAAAGACCATGATGAGTTCTTATAAGAATGACCATAAGCTAATCAGTTTCTTCGGACGTGTCAATTATGACTGGAAAGAGCGCTATCTGTTTACTTTCTCTTTACGTCACGAGGGCTCTTCCCGTTTCGGTGAGAATCATAAATGGGGTAATTTCCCGGCTGTGTCTGTCGGCTGGCGTATTTCGGATGAGAAGTTTATGAAAGGATTTTCATGGATTGATGACTTGAAAGTGCGTTATGACTATGGTGTAACCGGTAATCAGGAAATAGGTAACTACCAGTCTTTGGCTACTTATAAGGCTTATGGCTGGTATCAGTATGGGGGCAACAACTTCCATGTATGGGGGCCGAGTAAGAATGTCAATTCGGAACTTCGTTGGGAGAAGGGACACAACCAGAATATCGGTTTGGACTTCTCGCTTTTTAAACACAAGGTGACCGGTTCATTTAACTATTTTCACCGTAAGCAAAGCGACTTGCTCGGTAGCTATTCCGTATCGGTTCCACCTAATTTGTTCTCTACAATCTATGCCAATGTAGGTACATTGCGCAATACCGGTTTCGAGCTTGATATAACTGTTAATGCTGTTCGGACAAAAGACTTTACTTATAGTTTCACATTAGTAGGTGCTACTAATAATAATAAGTTTGTCAGCTTCTCCAATGATGTGTACAAGGGACAGAAATATTACTCTACCTGTAATATGGCAAACCCCAATAATCCGGGATATTTGCAGCGGATTGAAGAGGGAGAGCGTATCGGTAACTACTTCACATACCGTTATGCGGGAGTGGATAAAAAGGGTGACTGGTTGATTTATGACAAGAAGGGAAATGTAATCCCTGTATCCCAAGGTACGGAAGAAGACAAAGCAGTGACCGGAAACGGTTTGCCGAAATTCACCGGTTCTATGACGCACAACTTCACTTATAAGAACTTCGATTTGACTGTTGCTCTCCGCGGTGCTGCCGGATTTGACATCTTTAACGTGCACGATTTCTATTTCGGATTACAGAGTATGAGTACCAATCAGTTGACCACCGCTTATTCGAAGAATGCACATATTACAACAGGTAAGAATGTGATTACCGACTATTTCATCGAACCGGGTGATTACCTGAAGATAGACAACATTACTTTAGGATATACGATGAACCTGAATAAGAAGTACATCGAAAAGATACGCCTGTTCGGTACAGCTAACAATCTTTATACGTTTACGAAATTTACGGGTGTAGATCCTTCTACATACGAAGTGAATGGACTGACACCGGGTACTTTCGGAGGAGGATACAACTATTATCCATCTGCTTTCCAGTTTATTTTAGGTTTACAAGTAAGTTTTTAAAAGAAAAACAATTATGAGAATAACAAAATATATTATAGGATTGGGTATGATGGCAGGTACAGTGTTAGGCCTACCGTCTTGTACTGATCTGTCGGAAACGGTGTATGACCAGGTAATGTCCAAGAACTATTATAACACGAAACAGGATGTTATCAACGCTGTCTTCCGTCCTTTTGAACACATGTACTGCTGTATCTGGATACGTCATGAGAATGAAGAACTACCGGCGGACCAACTGATTACTCCTACTCGTGGTACTTGGTGGTACGATGGAGGACTGTGGGAAATGTATCATCGTCATCAATATGATGATATCAATCAAGGGGACTGGTTGAGTGAATGGGACAACTTTTATGTAGGCATTGGTCAATGCAATATGGTATTGGATGACTTGGCACAGTTGAACCCGTCTAATTTTGGTTTAAGCGACAGTGAATTTGAAAGTTTTAAAGCGCAGCTGCGTTGTATGCGTGCCTGGGGGTATCTCCGTTTGTTGAATACACATCGCAACTGTATTCTAACAACCACATCGGATCAGGCAGTGAACGAACTACCGGAGAACCGGAAACAAGTTTCTCCGCAGGTGATGTTCGATTTCATCGAAAGTGAATTGAAAGACTACTGTCTGACAGCTTTACCCTCCAAGAGTGGACAATCCGGCAATGGCAGCCAGCAGGGACAGTTTACCAAAGCTGCTGCGGCATCTTTATTGGTACGCCTCTATCTGAATGCAGAAGTATGGATCGGCCAGGCCAAATGGCAGGAATGTATCGATATGTGTAAACGTATCACTGGGGGAGAGTTCGGATATTATACGATTGCTGATAATTGGTATGAACCTTTCGATTGGAATAATGAAATGTGCAATGAGGTAATCTTTGGTTTCCCCGGTTCTTATGGACTGACCAGCTGGCATTTGCAAAATGACAGAAGAACGGTTTACGGCCGTGGTTTGCCTTATGGCAGTGCGTATTACCTGAAGATAGAAGGAAATGGTGAACGGAATCCAAAATATGCGCTTTCACCAAGTTATGACAACCAGTAACCACGAGAACTGTTTGATTATAGCTTGGGAATGGTTACCCGGAAGTTTGCTAAATATCAGGGAGATATACGATATAAGCAATATATAAACACGGGTAATAACACACGCGAAGGTATGTTCTTTCTTGAAGGTAAGATTGCCAACTCTGCTGTCAGTGGAGGATATGCCAAGAATCCGGATAATCAATATGTGATTTATTTGCGTGACCAAGTCGGACGATTTGAGGGAAATGCAGAGTCTGGTTATATCTCTAATCCGGCTTATAAGGAATCCAAGTTAGGCAATGGTGATTTCAATTCAGGACTTTACTGTGTGAAGTATCCTTTCTATCCGTTTACCGGAGGTTATTATATCGAGTCTGACTACACGGAGATTCGTTTGGCCGAGATTATTTATTCGCAGGCTGAATGTCTTCT
Organism: Bacteroides sp. M10; assembly: GCF_014334015.1. Lineage (GTDB taxonomy): Bacteria > Bacteroidota > Bacteroidia > Bacteroidales > Bacteroidaceae > Bacteroides > Bacteroides intestinigallinarum. The sequence continues at coordinate 1,753,182 of NZ_CP060488.1, forward strand.
CCGTCTCGGACAAGCGGGTGAGGCCGGCAAGTTGCTGAACAGCGTGCGTAAACGCAACTACGAAAACTTTACAGCGAATATCGCTTATCAGCCGGAAGGTAACGTTGTGCTCGATCTGAAAGAAATGTTGGATGAGTGGGGACGGGAATTTCTGGCGGAAAGTCGTCGGCGTACAGATCTGATCCGCTTTGACAGGTATCAGGAAGCATGGTGGGATAAATCACGGGATGCAGACGATCATTATGAGTTGTTCCCCTTGTCGCAGACGCAACTGGAACAGAATGAATTTCTGAAACAGAATCCCGGTTATCCGGATATTTCCCGGTGAAATCGGTGAATTTGTGATTATTCTTATCTAATGTACAAGTTAAAAAAGAAAGAAAATGAAAAATAGATTATTCATAATATCGAAACTATGTATGCTGGCTTTCATGATTCTGTTGGCACAGGGATGCCAGGAAGATTATGAGATGATAGACCCGCCTATGATGACGGATTACGATGACGATCTGGACGAAGAAGTGATTATGCAGAAAGGATTGGAGAGTTACTTTGTGACTCAATTCGGTGAAGGTGAGATGGATGGCAGCTCTTGGGAACAGGCGCTGGATGCGGCTGGCTTTCGTAAGTTGTTGAGCGGTTCAATCGATCTCTCCAAGAGTACGATTTATATGAGTCAGGGAAAATATATAATGTCCGAAGAGAGTGGGCTTGGTGTAATCGTTCGCAAGGATGTCAAAGCGATTAAGGGCGGATATAGCCAGTTTAGTGAAGGAACGGATGTTTCGGCACGTGATATAGATGCGTATGTGACAGTCATCAGTGGTGATGTGAACGGAAATAAGCAGGCGGATGCCGGTGATTGTGGTTTGTTGCTTGTCAAGAAGGGGCATATAGCTATTGAAGGGGTTACTTTTCAGTATGGATATGTATCTGAAGCAGATGCCAGTGCTACCGAATGTGGTAGTGGAATTTATGTGAGTGGCAGTGCCAGTGATACTTCTATTGAGTTGACCGATTGCGTGATTAGAGATTGTAAGTCGGGAGTAACGACTTCTGCCAAGCAGGGTGGCCCGGCTGTTTTTGTCTTGTCGGGACAGGTACAATTGAATAAGGTAAGCTTGTTGGACAATACGGCTGCAGGTCGTGGAGGAGCTGTTCGTTGTAGTAGCAAGACGGCGGTGGTATTTATGAATGGCTGTCTGCTGAAAGGTAATTCTCATAACGGTTCGTGGGGAAATGGTATTCAGATGTCGGAAGGACATATTTGTATAAACAATACCACGCTGATAGAGAATATGGGGACAGGTGCCGCCTTGAACGGAGGAGGTAGCATACTGCTGACTAATAACACAATCATTGGAAATGCGAATGATAGTCATGGGGCTGTACGCTGTGAGACGGGAGTTGGCGGTGATACGAAGTTTATTAATAATCTGTTGATTTCTGAAAATCCTTCGGCTCCGAGTTTTAATCTGAATGGTAGTAACTTTGAGGCTTTCTCGAAGGGATATAATGTGTATCAGCGTGTGACGGGAATAACGATGAGTGCATCCGATACGGCTTATCCTAATCAGGTGAACGGTGCGCTGAATGAGGAGGGAGTGTATGTGTGGGATCTCAATCAGATTGGTTCGGTAAAAGGATATGCTACCAGACAGGCGGTGATAGAAGTTGCGAAAAGCTTTAACCCGGTGGCTTCGCCTATTACTAATTTGGGAGAAGTGTTTGTGGAATGGATCGGTGAAGATGCTTTCGGAATAGACCAGCGGGGAGTGACTCGTAATGTGAATAAGATGCAGGCCGGTGCTTATGATGCTGTTCTGACCAATTAAACCCTAAAACGACTGTAACATGAAGAAGATATTTTATATAATAGCCTTGGGCGTCGGACTAGCCGGATGCTCAAATAATGAGGATGAATTATTGTCAACGGGTAGTTTCCCAGAAGACCATGTAATCCGTATCATTACAGAAGTAAATGAACCTTTGTCGCGTGCAGGGTATGATGCAACGAATCTGGAACGTTTCGGATTGATGATCCGGAATAGCGAGAATGCTGCTTATAACTATCATAAACAAATGGTTGGTTCCGGAAGTGCCTGGAGTACGTCCGACGGTCAGCAGATGCTTTGGGATGCGGAAAGAACGCCGGTGACGATGATAGCGTATGCGCCTTATATGAATGAAGCCGCTCCGGATGCCTCTTTGGCAGTCAATGCTCTTACCAATCAGGCTACTGAAGAGAACGTGAAGTCTTCCGATTTTTTGTTAATGAAAGCAACAGTCGACCCGGAGCAGGATTTAACTGCGGATGGAAAGCTGAAAATCTCTTTGAGTCATGCCATGAGCAAGCTGATTATAAAAATCACAGTCAATGGAACGGCAGATGCTGCAATGAATAAGTTAGGGGATATGTCTATCAATGGGGCTGTTGTTAATGGCATTTGTGATTTGTCGGCAACGGTTCCGATGGTTGTTCCTGCGCCAGATGCGGTGGTCGCTACTGTGGCTCCCTATAAAGGGGTGGAGTCTTGCGAATGTATTCTGCCTCCGCAAAAAATAGCAGAGGGCTTCTCTGTGAACTTCAGCTATGACGGAAAACTGTATATCTGGACTGCAAAGGAAGCCATTGAATTGGAAAAAGGAGTGGAACATACTTTGACTCTGAATGTAAACACAACTGTCCGATTGGCTGGTAAGATGGCCAGAAATTGGGCAACCGGACAACTTATCAACCGGAATTAAAGAAGGAGGAGATAAACTATGAAGATTACAAAACTGATATTGGCTGCCTATTTGTTGATGGGTATGGCGGCTTGTGATACGGATAAGGATATAGCTGTGTACAGTGAAGATTCCGGTGCTATTCAGATTGAAGCTGCTATTAATACCGTCTTTACACGTAGTAATCCCGGTGCAACGGGAGATCAGCAGAAACAATTTAATGAGGGTGATGAAATTCAGTTAAGTTGTGAGGATGGATATCTGAATTATGTACTTTCGGAAGGAAAATGGGTGCCGACTGATAATTATTATTTAAGATGGGGGGAGGAACCGGTAACTTATTCGGCTTTCTATCCGGTAGTGAACGGAGCCAGTACGGCTAATTTTACACTTCCCACAAACCAGCAACGTTTGGAAAACCTGGCTAAGGCCGATTATATGACGTGTACCGTAGAGAATGCAATAGACGACGGATCCCGTATTCTTCGTTTGGGTATGAACCGGAAAATGGCAAAAGTGATTATGACGCTTGCAGATGTAGGCGGACAAGCTAAGGTTCAGGGAGTAAAGATTGGTTCCTATCAGGGATATACAAACGGGGAAGTGGTATCGGGTACTTCTTTAATATCCCCTTTCATTACAGTTCCCGAAGGTGGTAAGGCAGGACAGGATGGTTGTACGTATACTGCCATTGTGGCTCCCGGAAAAGCCGGGACAACTGCTACCTTTGTTTCCTTAAACTATTTGGGCGAAGATCTGGTGCTGCCCGGTATACCGGAACTGAAATCTGGAAAGTGTTATGAATTCACATTAAAAGTGGAAGGCTCGATCATAACTATCAGTGAACCGATTGTTTCTCCGTGGGATAGCGGTACTTTGCCGGGCGGAGATGCGGAAGAACTGCAACTGGCCGCTTACTATGTGAAAGAGCAACCTGCCGGAAATGCAACCGGTATGGATTGGGATAATGCAATGGGAGTAGATGCATTACGCAACTTATTGCAAACGAATAGTAACAGTGAAATTTCCAATGCTAATGCAGCCAAACTAGATGGTAAAAAGATTTATGTAGCTGCGGGCTCTTATGAGATTGCGAAAGAAAACTCCGGAGTGAAGATGGAATATAGCGGTTATAGTAAGCAAGTGGAAATAACGATTGAAGGCGGATATAATCCTTTAAGCACGGGAACGGATTTAACGAAACGTGACGTTGCTAAATACACGACTGCTTTCGTCAGAAATACCAGTAGTGGAGCATCTGCGACGTCCAACTCTTTATTAGTATTGGGTAATCAGACAAATATTATTTTCGATGGCTGTACTTTCAATGGACAATATGGATTGAGTGATGCAGGAAGTGTTCGTGCCGTGTTTGTTGCGGCAGGTGGAGGTGACGCAACCCTGCAACTGAATAATTGTGTCATAAAGAATTTCAATCGCGGAAGCGATGGTGGAAGCGATGGTGGAGCAGCCGTTAAAGTATCAAAAGGAAGAGTCTTGTTAAATCAGGTGGAGATGGTGAGCAATAAAGCGACAGGGCGTGGAGGAGCCATCACTACTACCGCAGCAAACAGCTTCCTGTTTATGAATAATTGCTTGTTGCATGAGAATTATGCACCAACCGCTTGGGGAACTAGTATTCATGCCGGAAATGGATATGTCTGCATGAATAATGTAACTGTACTTGGCACGGCAGCTACAGGAGGAAATAGTATCACTGTCAACGGAGATGCCTACTTTATGCTTGCCAATACTACGATTGTTGGAAATTCGGGCAATCCGAATGGTGTCTTCCGTGCAGGGAAAAATGCTTCTCTTGTGGTCAACTCTTTATTTGCCAAAGGAGCCGGAAACAGAACTATTTATGCAGGTAATATCACTTCCGGTGGATACAATGTATATCAGGCGGCAGATGCCGGTTGGGGAGCAGTTGCTACGGATACGGATTATTCATCTCAAACTCTTCCTGCTGCTACTTTAACGGATGGCGTTTATCAATGGACTGTGACCGGTGTTATTGACGAATTTGCAACCAGGCAGGCTGTGATTAATGCAGTGAAATCCTTTGATGCAACTGTGGGACAGCAATTTGTAGACTGGGTTGGTGAAGCCGGCTTTGGAGTAGACCAGCGTGGAGCAACCCGTAATGTCAACAAGATGCAGGCTGGTGCTTATGATGCAGGGTTGTAACTGTGGCCAAAATATAGTAGGTATTGAATGAAGTAAGAAGATTAAATAACAAATGAAAGATATGAAGAAAAGCAAGGTTATAGTGCTTTTGTTACTGCTCTGTCTGCAGCCAGGTTTCCTGGCTGCACAACGGGCGGAACTCATTCGCAAAGATGTGTTGAATCCACACTTAGATAAGGTTTTAGTGGTGGCGCATCGCGGAAATTGGAGTATTGCCCCCGAAAACTCTTTGGCGGCTATCGATAGTGCTATTCAGATGAAAGTGGATATTGTAGAGATAGATATCCGTAAGACGAAAGACGGTGAGCTGGTTCTCATGCATGACGATACGGTAGATCGTACTACTAATGGTACAGGAAAAGTAAAAGATAAAACGTTGGCTGAAATAAAGCAACTCCGGCTGAAAGACAAGGATGGTCAGTTAACGGAATATACTGTTCCTACTTTGGAAGAAGCATTGTTGGCAGCCAAAGGTCAGATTATGGTTAATCTGGATAAGGCCTATCCTATTTTTGATGATGTATATATTATATTGAGAAAAACCGATACTGCTGATTTAGTTATAATGAAAGGTGCTCAACCGGTGGAGACGGTGAAGCGGGAGTTCGGCTCTTATCTGGATAAGGTGATCTATATGCCTGTCGTAACGATTGATGAGGAAAAATCGATGAAGGTTGTTGAGGATTATATGGAACAGTTGCATCCGGTTGCTTTTGAGCTTTGTTACAGAAATGCTTCTAGCCTGGTACCAGCCAAAATGGAACGCAGGCTGGCAGGGAAAAGTCTGATCTGGTATAATACTTTGTGGGCCTCTCTGGCAGGCGGGCATGATGATGAGGCTGCAAAGAAAGATCCGGATGCTAGTTATGGGTATCTGATAAACAAGTTGGGAGCACGAATCCTTCAAACAGATAGTCCGGCTTTTATGCTCAATTATTTGAGAAGTAAAGGATGGCATGACTAATTACTAAGACTAAATTTATGAATGATATAAAATTTTCTTTATGGACAGTAGGGTGGCTGTGCATCCTATTCTTTGCAGGCGGTTGTAAATCGACGAATGATTCGGGAGCTCCGGTTTCTTTAACTTGGGAGATGGGAAACTACGATGAGAATGGTAAATATTATGAAAATTCATTTGTACTGAAGAATATATCAGATACTCCTGTAGGAAAAGAATGGGAGATTTATTATTCGCAGTTTCCCCGTACTATCCGGCAGGATGCTTCGTCACCGGTTAGAGTGGAGCAAGTGAATGCAACCCTTTTTAAAATGTATCCGGGAGAGGGATTTATCTCATTAGCTCCGGGAGATTCATTGAAAGTGATTTTCCAGTGTGATGGGGAAGTGCCAAAGAATTCGCATGCGCCCGAAGGAAGCTACTGGGTGAGCCAGTCGGGAGCATCGAAAGGTAAGCCACTTCCTGTAACATTGAATAACATACCATTACCTATGACGGAATGGCAAAGAACGATTGCCCGGAAAACGTATGAAACAAACCTTCGTTTGAACAATGCAGTTACTCCGGAGTTTCATTCAACGGATATAATACCTTCCATAAAAAAGGTGGTTACTACCGTAGGTAATATCTTATTAGAAAAACAACTAGCTTTGACTTTCCATGAGGATTTTGCCAATGAGGGAAAACTGCTAAAAGAGAAACTTTCCGGATGGTATGGCTTGGAAGTAGTGCCGGAAGCTCCGGTAACCATTACTCTGAATTACCTTTCTGACAAGAAGAAAGCAGTTAATGAGGAATATTATGAGTTGAGTATCGACAGTCAGCAGATAAGGATTAGCGCTACTACTCCACATGGCATTTTTAACGGAACGCAGACCCTGTTGGGGTTACTGAAAGGGCAGGAAAGCCCGTTCCGGTTGGAAGCAATGTCTATAAAGGATTATCCGGATTTATTATATCGGGGACAGATGTTGGATATTGCCCGGAATTATACAACGGTGGATCACTTGAAGAAACTGATTGATATTCTATCTTCTTACAAACTGAATGTGCTTCAGTTCCATTTTTCGGATGATGAAGGTTGGCGACTGGAAATTCCGGGCTTAGAAGAACTGACTGCCATCGGATCACGACGGGGACATACTACCGATGAAAAAGATAGGTTGTATCCGGCTTATGATGGTGGATATGATCCGTGTGCCGCTACATCGGGAAATGGTTATTATACCCGGGAGGAATTCATTGATTTATTGCGATATGCAACCGAAAGACATGTGCAGGTAATTCCGGAAATAGAATCTCCCGGCCATGCGCGTGCGGCGATTGTAGCAATGAATGCACGTTATCAGAAATACATCGATACAGACCCGGAGAAGGCGAAGGAATATCTTTTGAGTGATTTGCAGGATACTTCCCGATATGTTTCCGCACAGGCCTATACGGATAATGTTATGAATGTAGCCTTACCTTCTACTTACCGTTTTATGGAGAAGGTGATTCAGGAAATAGTGAGCATGTATAAGGAAGCGGATGCACCACTGACCACCATTCATTTAGGCGGTGATGAGGTGGCTAAAGGGGCATGGATAGGATCACCCTTATGCAGAACGCTCATGGAAGAACAGGGAATGGAAAAGGCACATGATTTGGCCGAATATTTCATTACCCGGGTGGTTGATTGTTTACAACAGCATAATTTATCTTTTAATGGTTGGCAAGAAGTAGCTTTGGGGCATAAGAAAGATACTCATACTTATTTGTCTCAACACGCAGCCGGTATCAATTCGTGGAAGACTGTTCCTGAATGGAAAGAGGATGAAATTCCTTATCAGATAGCCAACAACGGTTATCCGGTTATTCTCTGCAATGTGAATAACTTCTATCTGGATTTGGCTTATGATGCCCATCCCGATGAACCGGGACATTTCTGGGGTGGATACGTGGATGAATCCAAAGCATTTTCCATGCTTCCGTTCGATGTCTATCGTTCCTCCCGTACGGATATGGCGGGTAATCCGGTTGAGATCAGTTCCGCAGGAAAAGGAAAAACGGCATTGACTGCATCCGGCAGGAAACAGATAAAAGGTGTACAGGCCCAACTGTTTGCCGAAACAATTCGAGGATTTCAATGGGTAGAATATTATATGTTCCCTAAAGTGATGGGACTGGTAGAACGTGGCTGGAATGCGCATCCGGATTGGGAAGTCCTCTCCGGAGCAGCAGAGCAACAGGCTTTTGACCGGGATCTGGCACTATTTTATGAGAAAATCAGTGTAAAGGAAATGCCTTATTGGAGCCGGATAGGGGTAAACTTCCGTTTACCTCATCCGGGACTCTTCGTCAGAGGCGGACTTCTGTATGCGAATACTCCTATCGAAGGAGCACAGATACGTTATACGACGGATGGAACTGAACCGACGATTGATTCGATGCTATGGGAGGCCCCTGTAACCTGTCAGTCTGCTGTTGTAAAAGCAAAACTTTTTTATAGGGATAAGCAAAGTGTAACCAGCTGTTATTTACAGTAATTAGTGGAATAGTATAATAGATGTACTTTTAATTTCTATCTGTTTTATTCTTTAAAATACGAAGATTTTCTCTACATTTGTCTTTATTAGTCTTGTAATCTTCTATTAAAGTTTAATACTCCGATGAAAAAAAAGTACCTGTTGTTTCTTCTACTTCTCTCTTTTCCACTATATACCTGGGCTGATAAGACCCTGGACTCGCTGTTGAATGTACTTGATTTGACGATTCGGGAGCATGAGACTTATGTGGTTCAACGTGAATCACGTATCAGACATCTTAAAGAACTGACACACGGAATAGAAGTTAATTCTGTGGAACATTATAACCTGAACAGTCAGATATACAAAGAATATAAAGCCTTTATTTGCGACTCTGCAATCCATTATTTGAATGAAAATATACGGATTGCGGAGCGCTTGCATGATATAGACCGGAAGATAGAAAGTCAGTTGCAGCTTTCATTATTATTATCTTCAACGGGAATGTACACGGAGTCTATTGATGTTTTAGAATCGGTAGACCGGCAGAAAGTCGTATCCCGTTTAATAGCTGATTATTACACTTGCTTTGACCATGTGTATGGCGAATTGAGCGTTTATACCCAGGATAAAACTCTTTCAGGACATTACTGGAGTATCTCGCAGGCATATAGAGATTCTTTATATGCCATATTGCCTCCAGAATCGGAAGAATACCTACTGATGTATGAAGCATCACTTCGCGATCAACGCCAATATAAGGAAGCCCTGAAAGTGAATGACCTCCGGCTGGCAGAGATAGAAGCGAACACTCCACAGTATGCATTGGTCACTTACTATCGTTCTTTGATTTACAAGTACAGTAATGATAGCTTGGGAGAGAAACGGAATCTTTGCCTTTCTGCTATATCGGATATCCGTTCTGCCATTAAAGACCATGCCTCGTTGTGGATGCTTGCCCAGCTACTTTACGAAGATGGTGATATGGAACGTGCGTACCAATATATGCGCTTTTCCTGGAATGCGACGAAATTCTATAATGCCCGCCTGCGTAGCTGGCAGAGTGCCGATGTACTTTCATTGATTGATAAGACCTATCAGGCTATGATTGAAAAGCAGAATGACCGTTTGCAACAGAATCTGCTGCTTATCACCGCATTACTGGTGCTATTGATCGTAGCTTTAGGTTATATCTACCGTCAGATGAAAAAACTGGCAGATGCAAGAAATCATCTTCAGGTAGCTAACAAGCAGCTAAACGGATTGAATGAAGAATTGAGGCAAATGAATAGTTGCCTGTCTTCTACCAATATAGAACTTTCGGAGTCCAATCAGATTAAAGAAGAGTATATCGCCCGTTTTATAAAGTTATGTTCTACCTATATCAATCGGCTGGATGCTTACCGGCGTATGGTGAATAAGAAAGTATCTGCCGGACAGATTGCAGAGTTATTAAAGATAACGCGTTCGCAGGATGCTCTTGACGAAGAACTGGAAGAATTATATGCAAACTTTGATACAGCCTTCTTGCATCTCTTCCCTAACTTTGTGGGGAAATTCAATGACTTATTACAGGAGAATGAACAGATTTTGCCGAAGAAAGGCGAGTTATTGAATACTGAACTGCGAATCTTTGCTTTGATACGTCTGGGTATTGAAGACAGTTCACAAATTGCAGAGTTTCTTCGTTATTCGGTGAATACAATTTATAATTATCGGGCGAAAGTAAGAAATAAAGCCCGTGGTTCGAGAGAAGATTTTGAAGATTTAGTACGAAAAATTCGCTAATTCAGACTGTAAACTAACCACTTTTTTAGATATGTGTAACGAATGTAAATAGTTGATAATAAGTGGATTGTTGTTTTGTGTAATCCACTTATTGTCCCCTCCTTGTTAGCTCACTTTAATTTCTTTATACTTTTGACCTGTGCTTCGAAAGTAATGAGAGTAGCTCATTGCTGACAAGCGTCTTATTATTAACTTTAAAACTTAGTACGCATGAAAAAAAACAGGCGAAAAATCCTTTCGGGGAGTCGCAAGATTTTCTTTGCTATCTTGGCAATGTTTTTATCTTTGAGTGCATCTGCACAGCAAATTACTGCATCCGGTCAGGTCCTGGATGCTCAAAAAGAACCGCTAATCGGTGTTAGTGTACAAGAGAAAGGTACGTCTAATGGAGCAATTACCGATTTGGATGGCAACTTCACATTAAACGTTCAGCAAAACGCCATTTTGATATTCTCTTATGTGGGTTATAAGTCGCAGGAGGTAAAGGCAGCCCACCAGATGAAGATCACACTTCAGGAAGATAATGAAGTACTTGATGAAGTGGTGGTCATCGGTTATGGTTCGGTGAAACGGAAAGATGTGACTACCGCTATCTCCTCCGTATCTACCAAGGATTTGGATATGCGGCCTATCGTTTCGGCAGGACAGGCCATTCAAGGTAAAGCGGCCGGTGTCTCGGTGATTCAGCCTAATGGTACGCCGGGCGGTGAAATGTCTATCCGTGTACGTGGTACTACTTCAATGAATGGTAGTAATGATCCGTTGTATGTAGTGGACGGAGTACCTGTAGACAATATCAAGTTCCTTTCTCCGAATGATATTGAGAGTATGCAGATATTGAAAGACGCTTCATCGGCATCTATCTACGGTTCACGTGCCGCTAACGGAGTCATTCTGATTACTACGAAGGCTGGTGCAGCCGGTAATGCCAAAGTATCTTTGACAGCCCAATTCGGTCTGAACAAAGTAGCCGATAAAGTAGAATCCTTGAATGCAGCACAATATAAAGAGTTGCAGGATGAAATCGGGCTAGTGTCTTTACCAGACGGATTACCCGATCGTACTGACTGGTTTGATGAAACGTATACAACAGGAAAGACTCAAAATTATCAGGTAGCTGTATCCAATGGTAATGAGAAGATGAAATATTATTTCTCTGCGGGTTACCTCAAAGAACAGGGAGTGTTGGACATCTCTTATTACAAGCGTTACAATTTCCGGGTAAATCTGGAAAACCAGGTTCGTAAATGGCTGACAGTAAGTGCTAATATCTCATATTCAGACTATACAAGCAATGGAGGTGGGGCAATGGGAACAGGTTCGAATCGTGGTGGTGTTATTCTGGCTGTTATCAATACACCGACCTATGCGCCGGTGTGGGATGCTTTGAACCCTAATCAGTATTATAATAACTTCTATGGAGTGGGTAATATCACAAATCCATTAGAGAATATGGCCCGCGCGAAAAATAATAAAGACAAAGAAAACCGCTTGTTGGCATCGGGTAATATATTGCTGACTCCACTCCCGGAACTGAAGTTCAAGTCTACTCTTACTCTTGACCGTCGTAATGCCGTTAATACTACTTTTCTTGATCCGATTTCTACTGCTTGGGGACGCAATCAGTACGGTGAGGCTTCGGACAATCGAAATATGAACACGGTTCTGACATTTGATAATGTGCTGACTTATAATAAAAACTTCAAGAAACATGGCTTGGAAGTAATGGCCGGTTCGTCATGGACGGATTCAGACTATTCCAATAGCTGGATCAACGGCTCTCACTATCGTAGCGATCTGATTCAAACACTGAATGCTGCCAATAAAATATCTTGGGATAATACAGGTACAGGTGCGTCTCAATGGGGAATTATGTCATTTTTCGGACGTGTAGCTTATAACTTCGACAGTAAATACCTGGTAACAGCTAATCTTCGTGCCGATGGCTCTTCTAAATTACATCCCGATCATCGTTGGGGCATATTTCCCTCATTCTCTGCTGCCTGGCGTATTTCTTCGGAAAAGTTCATGGAGAACCTGACATGGATTGACGATTTAAAATTGCGTGGTGGCTGGGGACAAACCGGTAACCAGTCGGGTATTGGTGACTATGCATATTTGCAGCGTTACAATATCGGTCGTATTGAATGGTTTAAGAAAGGTGGCGAAGGTGATTCGACTGATTACGCAAATGCTGTTCCTACCATTAGCCAGGCAAACTTACGTACATCTGATTTAACATGGGAAACCACGACACAGACCAATATAGGTCTGGATCTGACTATATTGAATGGACGGTTGACGTTTAATGCCGACTATTATTATAAGAAGACCAAAAACATGTTGATGAATGTGTCATTACCAGCCGGTGCGGCAGCAGCTACGTCTATTGCCCGTAACGAGGGTGAAATGGTAAATAAGGGTTTTGAGCTTTCTATTAGTTCGAAAAATCTCCGTGGAGAAGCATTTACATGGGATACAGATTTCAATATTTCTTTTAATCGGAATAAATTGACAAAACTGGAATTACAGAAAGTTTATTACGATGCTAAAACAGCGGATGTAGTGAATGACTATGTGGTGCGTAATGAACCGGGACGTGCTTTGGGAGGTTTCTACGGCTACATAAGTGATGGGGTAGACCCTGAAACCGGCGAATTGATGTATCGTGATTTGAATAACGATGGTAAGATCTCATCTTCCGACCGTACCTATATCGGCGATCCGAATCCGGACTTCACTTATGGTATGACCAATACATTCTCTTGGAAAGGCTTTAATTTGAGCATCTTTATCCAAGGCTCTTATGGAAATGATATTTATAACGCTTCACGTATCGAAACGGAAGGTATGTATGATGGTAAGAATCAATCGGATCGTGTATTGAACCGCTGGAAAATTCCCGGACAGATAACAGATGTGCCTAAGGCTAATTTCAAATTGCTCAATTCTACCTATTTTGTAGAAGATGGCAGTTATCTAAGATTGAAAGATGTTTCCTTGTCCTACAACTTTAAAGGTAAACTGTTGAAGAAATGGGGGATCACCCGTTTGCAACCTTACTTCACGGCTACTAACCTGCTGACATGGACCAGCTATTCGGGAATGGATCCGGAAGTAAACCAATGGGGTAACAGTGGTACGGTACAAGGTATCGATTGGGGTACTTATCCGCATTGCAGATCATATGTGTTTGGTATTAATGTTGAATTCTAATGAAAGGAAAGATTATGAAACTAAGAACTATATTTTACGGATTAACCTCCGGTTTGCTATTGGGACTTTCTTCCTGCTCGCTGAATTATGAGCCATTAGACACCTATTCGGATGTGACGGAAGGAGTGACAAGTGATGGTACAAAGATCGTATTCAAGGATAAAGCTGCAGTCGAAAGCCATCTGACAACGCTTTATAATCAGATGCGTGACCGTCAGGAACATTGGTATGTGGATTTACTTTTGATTTCAGACTCCCATTCGGATAATGCTTATGCCGGTACTACCGGAGCGGAAGTTGTTCCGTTTGAGAATAATTCGATTGAAGGTTCCAATTCTGTGTTGGAACGTGACTGGAACCGTTATCTGGAAGATGTGGCCCGTGCTAATAAACTCATTTGTAACATTGACCTGGTGACAGATAATTCGTTGACTACTGCCGAACGGGCACAATACAAAGCAGAAGCGAAGATATTCCGTGCCATGGTAATGTTTGACATGGTACGTCTGTGGGGAGATTTTCCGGTGATTACAACGGTAGCTGATGATATTACTTCTGAAAACATTGATGAGGTATATCCGCAATATTTCCCCAAACAAAATACGGAACTTGAAGCTTATCAACAGATTGAAAGAGATTTGTTGGATGCAGTGCTGTATGCTCCGGATAATACTCCGGGGAATAAGACGTTGTTTACCAAGTCTGTGGCTCGTACCTTACTGGCTAAAATTTATGCCGAGAAACCTTTACGGGATTATACGAAAGTTATCCAATATTGTGATGAGGTGAAAGCTGACGGTTTTGATCTGGTGGATGATTTCAGTGATTTGTTTGGAATGAATGCTGCAGGAACAGATGCGAGGATGCGTAATACGAAAGAGTCGATTCTTGAAGCACAATTTACTTCCGGAGCAGGTAACTGGTGTACATGGATGTTTGGGCGTGATCTCGTGAACTGGAATAACAACTTCACGTGGGCGAAATGGGTGACTCCATCACGTGACTTGATTAGCGCTTTCAAACAGGAAGGGGATGAAGTCCGTTTCAAAGAATCAATAGTCTATTACGATTGTAATTGGAGCAACTATTATCCGTCTGATAATTATCCGTTCATGTATAAATGCCGTTCTGCCAACAGCAGTATCATCAAGTATCGTTATGCCGATGTTCTGTTGCTGAAAGCAGAAGCGTTGATTATGCAAGATACCCCGGATTTGGAAGGAGCAGCCGATATAATAGATGAAGTTCGCGAACGTGCCAAGTTGGGAGCACTTCCCACCACCGTCCGTTCAAATAAGAACCTCCTGCTGAATGCCTTGCTTAAGGAACGTCGGTTAGAACTGGCTTTTGAAGGGCAACGATGGTTTGATTTGGTCCGTCTGGACAAGGTAGAAGAGGTGATGAATGTAGTGTATTCTAAGGATTCAGGTCGTAAGGCGCAGATTTACACTTTTGATAAGAACTCCTATCGTTTGCCAATCCCGCAGTCGGTAATTGACGCGAATGATAAGATTCACCAAAATCCGGGTTATTAATTCAACTAAAAACATAGAAAACTTAAGATTATGATAGACATGAGAAATATAGCATTAACTTTTCTTGGATGCTTCACCATATTAGCTGCATGCAGCAACAGTGACGATGCGGAAAAACCGGTTGCACCTGTTCCAACCGGAGATGTGACCATTTATGCGACCACTAGCAGCCTGACTCGCGATTTGACTCGTGATGCCGTTAATTTCAGCTTGAAAGATAATTTGGCACCTACTTCAATCACATTGAATCCGGCTGAACAATATCAGACAATGGATGGCTTCGGAGTAGCCATCACTGGTGCTACTTGTTTTAACCTTCTGCAAATGAAACCGGAAGATCGTCATGCTTTCCTTACGGAAACGTTCTCTGACGACAAAGGATTCGGATTTAGCTATATCCGTATTTCCATCGGCTGCTCGGATTTTTCATTGAGCGAATATACTTGTTGCGATACAAAAGGTATTGAACATTTTGCTTTGCAGAGTGAAGAGAAAGACTATATTCTTCCGATTCTGAAAGAGATTCTGAACATTAATCCTTCTATTAAAGTTATTGCCGCTCCTTGGACTTGTCCAAAATGGATGAAAGTAAAGAGTCTCACAGACCTTACTCCGCTGGATTCATGGACAAACGGTCAGCTGAATCCGGTCTATTATCAGGATTATGCTACTTATTTTGTGAAATGGGTACAAGCATTTAAGGCTGAAGGTATTGATATTTATGCTGTGACTCCCCAGAACGAACCGTTGAACCGTGGTAATTCTGCTTCACTTTATATGAGTTGGGAAGAACAGAGAGACTTTGTGAAAACAGCACTCGGACCTAAATTTAAAACAGCCGGACTGGCTACGAAGATTTATGCATACGATCATAACTATGATTATAGTGATATTGAAACGGAAAAGAACTACCCCGGCAAGATGTATGAAGACGCAGCAGCTTCCCAATACCTGGCCGGAGCAGCTTATCACAACTATGGCGGGAATCGCGAAGAGCTTTTAAATATACATAAAGCCTATCCTGAAAAGGAACTTCTTTTCACGGAGACTTCTATCGGAACATGGAATAGCGGACGTGATTTGTCGAAACGATTGCTGGAAGATATGAAAGAAGTAGCATTGGGTACGATCAACAACTGGTGTAGGGGAGTGATAGTGTGGAACCTGATGCTTGATAATGACCGTGCTCCTAACCGTGAAGGCGGTTGCCAGACCTGCTACGGAGCGGTGGATATTAGTAATAGTGACTATAAGACAATTATCCGCAACTCACATTATTATATCATCGCTCATCTTTCAAGTGTAGTGAAACCGGGAGCGGTACGTATCGGTGCATCCGGCTATGCTGATAGCAATATTATGTATTCTGCTTTCGAGAATCCGGATGGAACTTATGCTTTTGTTCTGATGAATAATAATGAAAAAACTAAAAAGATAACCTTAAGTGATGGTAAGCGTCATTTTGCTTATGATGTTCCGGGCAAATCTGTAATTTCCTATCGTTGGGCAAAGTCGGAATAAGAACCTTAAAATAATCAAGACAATGAAAAAAAACAGTTATATTATATTGGCTCTAGCAGGAATGTTATCCATGAATTCCTGTAATGATGACGAATTCTTGCCCGGTAATCCGAGTATGGAAATCAAAGCAGAGAATGCAGATGCTCTTTTTGGTGACAGTCTTCCGTTTACGATTAAAGCCTCGGATGTGGATGTGCCTCTTTCTACGTTGAAAGCACAGCTTTTTTATGGAGAAGAGCAAGTGTCCGAAACGGTCATCCGTACAAAGACAAGCGGAAATGACTATACTGGTAAAATCTTTGTTCCTTATTATGCTAATATTCCTAATGGAAAGGCAACTTTGAGATATATTCTTCAGAACATTCATTTTACTACCACGGAAATGACGAAAGAACTCGCTCTGGCACGACCGGATTTCCCCTATCTGACATTAGTGGATGAGGAGGGAAAAGAGTACCGAATGGACCGTCAATCCATGTATGAGTATAGTGTGACAGGAGACTTCTCACAAAAAATGAAGGCGTATATCAAGACTCCGAAAGTGGGAGAGAATGGTAACGAATTGACTTTTGGTTGGGAGAATGGAACGATTGAAGCTGGTTCTACTAATTCTATTTCATTTTCTAATACGGAACCGGGAAATTATGCTATCAAGTTTAATACGTTGACTTACGAGGCAGAACCATTTGCCAAGTTAAAGGTGAACGGTGAAGATATGGAGTTGGTAGAGAATGATATCTATGCAATCAAGCTGACTTTGAAGAAGAATGACATTCTAGCGTTTGAAGGGGTACCTGATTATGATAATTGGTGGATAGACCAGGATTATTTTGAGAAACAGGAAGATGGAACATTGAAATTCCTTCCGATTGACGGAAGTTACAAGATAACAGCTAATGGTAAACTGAAGTATTTTTCTGTCATTGCTTTAAAGAATGGTGAGGCTGCCAAGTTGCAAGATGACGGAACAGGAGCTATCTGGGCTATTGGAACAGGAATCGGTAAACCGTCGGTGGCACTTTCTGAAGTAGGGTGGACGCCGGAAAACGGTTTGTGTATGCCACAACTTACTGCGAAGAAGTATCAACTGACATTTATAGCTGGAGTTACCATGAAAGTGGATGATATAAACTTTAAATTCTTCCATATCAATAAATGGGACAATGGTGAGTTTAAAGGGGATGCTATTTCTACAACGAGTGAACTGGTTAAAATCTCATCGGACGGTAATCTGGGACTGGAAGAAGGTCAGAAGTTCGAAAGAGGAGGCATTTACAGGTTTACAGTTGATGTGACGAAAGGCAATACCAAGGCTGTGTTGACAGTGGAGAAAGTAGGGAAGGTAGATTTACCTGCACCGGATATTTTCTTTGGTAATGATAAGATGGAGGTGACAGATACTGATATATATAAGTCGGATCAGGCGTTTACACAAGGACAAATGATAACTGTCACAGGTATTGATAATTTGAATGAATGGTGGATTGATCCTGACTTCTTTGAGAAACAAAGTGATGGTGCATTGAAATTCCTGCCGATTAACGGAGATTATCGGGTGACAGCTAATGCTGTTTTGAAGTATTTTTCCGTAATGGCTTTGAAAGATGGTAAACCGGCCAAATTGCAAGATGACGGAACGGGTGCAATCTGGGCTATCGGGAAAGGAATCGGTAAGCCTTCTGTTGCGTCTTCCGAAGTAGGTTGGGAGCCAGGTAAAGCGCTCTGTCTGGCGCAAGTTGCTCCTAAAAAGTATCAGCTAACCTTGAAAGCCGGGGAAACACTGAAGACTAGTGGCGACCCGGAAGTGATTAGTTTTAAGTTCTTCCATCAAAATGATTGGGGAGGAGAATTCGGCAATTATGCAAGCTCTATTTTAGTGGAACAGCTTAAACTTGCAGATTCCGGAAATTTGGAAATGCAGGATAATAAAGCATTTGAAGAAGGAGGTGTCTATCGGTTTACCATTGATGTAACGAATGGTAATGCAAATGCTGATCTGAAGGTTGAGAAAATAAATTGATCTGAAAATTGATACCGGATTTTTATTGAAACTATCCTGAAAGGGTATAATGATTTGTACCCTTTCAGGATTCATCTTAGGCTGGGATAATGTAAAAAACATTAATAAACCCGTCCGCAACTAGGAAATATTCCCTGTTTGGGAGTCTATATAAATAAAGTATTAACTTATTTCTTATATCATAAATGAACATGAAATTCAAAGCAATGTTACTTGGCCTGTCTGTGATGACTGCACTGCCTGCTTTTGCGCAGAAACCGGTGTACTTGGACACAGGTAAGCCTATTGAAGAGCGAGTGAAAGATGCGTTGAACCGGATGACCCTTGAAGAAAAGGTAAAGATGATTCATGCACAGTCTAAATTTAGTTCGGCAGGCGTTCCCCGTCTTGGTATCCCGGAAGTATGGGCTACTGATGGTCCTCACGGTATCCGTCCGGAAGTCTTATGGGATGAATGGGATCAGGCAGGATGGACAAACGATTCCTGTATTGCCTATCCGGCACTAACGTGCCTTGCTGCTACATGGAATCCCGAAATGTCTCATCTTTACGGGAAAAGTATCGGTGAAGAGGCGCGTTATCGCAAAAAAGACATTCTGTTGGGCCCCGGTGTGAATATCTACCGTACACCCTTGAACGGACGTAACTTCGAATATATGGGAGAAGATCCGTACCTCTCTGCCACAATGGTGGTTCCTTACATCAAAGGTGTGCAAGAGAATGGAGTGGCTGCTTGCGTGAAGCATTATGCATTGAACAATCAGGAATTCAACCGTCATACCACCAATGTACAATTAAGTGATCGTGCCCTTTATGAGATATACCTGCCTGCTTTTAAGGCAGCTGTTCAGGAAGGTGGCACATGGTCGATTATGGGCTCCTATAATCTCTATCAGGGAGAGCACGCCTGTCATAACAAACGCCTGCTTAAAGATATTCTTCGTAATGAATGGGGCTTTGACGGTGTCGTAGTGTCCGACTGGGGAGGTGTGCACAATACCGAGCAGGCGATTCACAATGGCATGGATCTCGAGTTTGGTTCATGGACGAACGGACTGTCTGCCGGAACGAGAAATGCCTATGATAATTATTTCCTTGCTTTCCCTTACCTGAAATTAATCAAGGAAGGTAAAGTAGGAACAAAGGAACTGGATGAAAAGGTTAGTAATGTCCTTCGTCTGATTTTCCGTACTTCAATGGACCCGCACAAACCATTTGGCTCTTTAGGTTCTCCCGAACACGGGCAAGCCGGACGTAAGATTGGTGAAGAAGGTGTTGTATTGTTGCAAAACAAGGATAACATACTGCCTATCGATTTGAATAAAGCTAAGAAAATAGCCGTTATCGGTGAAAATGCTATTAAGATGATGACTGTGGGCGGTGGTAGTTCTTCTTTGAAAGTGAAATATGAGATTTCTCCGTTGGATGGACTGAAAAGTCGTGTGGGCTCAAAAGCAGAAGTGGTATATGCCCGTGGATATGTAGGCGATCCGACAGGAGAGTATAACGGTGTGAAAACCGGTCAGGACTTGAAAGACAACCGTTCGGAAGATGAGCTGCTTGCAGAGGCTTTTCAAGTGGCTAAAGATGCCGATTATGTCATCTTCTTCGGTGGCTTGAACAAGAGTAATCATCAGGATTGTGAAGATTCGGACCGTGCTTCTTTAGGTTTGCCATACGCACAGGATAGAGTGATTAGTGAACTCGCAAAGGTGAATAAAAACCTGATTGTGGTCAATATCTCCGGCAATGCTGTGGCCATGCCTTGGGTAAATGAAGTGCTGGCTATTGTACAGGGCTGGTTCCTGGGTTCGGAAGCTGGAACTGCTCTTGCTTCCGTATTGATAGGAGACGCCAATCCTTCGGGAAAACTTCCTTTCACCTTCCCGGCAAAACTGGAAGATGTAGGGGCTCATAAATTGGGCGAATATCCGGGCAATAAGGAAGAACTGGCACAGTCTAAACATAGAGGAGATACGATTAATGAAATCTATCGGGAAGATATTTTTGTAGGTTACCGTTGGGCGGATAAAGAAAAAATCAAACCGCTGTTCCCGTTCGGACACGGATTGAGCTACACTACTTTCGCTTATGGAAAGCCTTCGGCTGATAAGAAAACAATGACAGTAGATGATACTATCTCTTTCACGGTCAATGTGAAGAATACAGGAACCCGTGAGGGGCAAGAAGTTGTTCAGCTTTATATCAGCGATAAGAAATCCTCTCTCCCTCGTCCGATCAAAGAGTTGAAAGGTTTCCAGAAAGTGAAACTGGCTCCGGGAGAAGAGAAAACGGTAACGCTGACGATTGATAAGAAAGCATTGAGCTTCTTTGATGATGCTAAACACGAATGGGTGGCCGAACCGGGCAAGTTTGAGGCAATGATCGGTAGTTCATCCAGGGATATTAAAGGTACTGTACCATTTGAGTTGAAATAGGTAGATGTTTGGTTAGATATTTTTTTAAGGAGATGACAGAGAGTCTGGGTACTCGGAAAACGCTAAGTGATTGCAACAAATCGACTTAGCGTTTTTTTATTGCCTAATTTTCCCAGCATTTGCAAAAAAATAGTAAGAAAGTAGTCGTTTCGCTTGGTAAAGTGTTGTATCAGAAGTAATTTTGGGAAAAATAACAATTAAGGTAACCTATTATGGAAAAAGGTATTTGGCTGGAAATAGAGGAACTGTATAAGGAGTTTCAGCAACTCGGTATCAGTCAGTCGGTGGACTATGAGAAGTACTACCTCTATTCTCTTATTACCCATTCTACAGCCATTGAAGGTTCTACACTAACCGAAATGGATGCACAGCTTCTTTTCGATGAAGGTGTAACAGCTAAAGGAAAGCCGTTGGTATATCATCTGATGAATGAGGATTTGAAGAAAGCATACGAGCTTGCTAAAAAGGAAGCGCAACGCAATACTGTTATAACTCCTGCTTTCTTGCGGAAGTTAAACGCTACTTTGATGCGGACAACA
The DNA here is from genome assembly GCF_014334015.1 of Bacteroides sp. M10. GTDB lineage: Bacteria > Bacteroidota > Bacteroidia > Bacteroidales > Bacteroidaceae > Bacteroides > Bacteroides intestinigallinarum. Next base: position 1,774,624 of record NZ_CP060488.1, read on the forward strand.
GGGGGAAGGCATAATACAATAGGCGGCTCTTTCGATTCTTCCAGAGGTGAGTTCCGTTTGTGTGGCGTTATGGCTGGTGTAGGTGGGCGTTCTTATATGGGTTATCAAAAAGTACCTGTTAAAGTAGAAGAACTTTGTTTCTTGTTGCAGGAACGGCAAAAGAATGTGGAAACGTTCCGTGAACAATACGAATTAAGTTTTAATGCTCACCTCAATTTAGTGACTATTCATCCTTGGGTGGATGGTAATGGGAGAGCAGCTCGCTTATTGATGAACTATATTCAATTCTGCTATCATCTTTTCCCCGCTAAGATTTTTAAGGAGGATAGGGCAGATTATATCCTTTCTTTACAACAGGCGCAAGATGATGAAACCAACCAGCCTTTTTTGGATTTCATGGCAGTGCAGTTGAAAAAAACACTGTCTTTGGAAATTCAAAAATATAAAGCTTCTCACAATAAAGGATTTAGTTTTATGTTTTAATCTTGTAGGGCTTCTTTTGATAAGACTTCCACCCATTGTATATTGTGTTGTTTTTCATTAAAGAAATCGCCGTTACAGTAACGGCGGTTGCATTTATTAATATCGAACTTATGTAATTCTCTAATAGTTTTTAATAAAGGTTCATCAGTTTCACCGTTAGTTGAATAGTTATAGACCAGATATTTATGGTGAAAGGAAACGCAAAATATAGAAATATTCATCCTTCACACTCGGTAAGCGTCTCCGCGATTCTATATAGTGTATTAAAATAAAAAGGCTAATGATCCCTTTTTAGTCATTAGCCTTTTCCCATCTGTCAGGAAGCAGTTCCCTGTATTTTTCAATTGGTGTGTTCGGTTGCCATTCGGCTGTTCTGTTTATCACATCCGTGAGATACTCAAATAAATTCACTTTATGCATCCTACAAGTGAGTGCTATCGTATAGAGTATGGCGCCTCGTTCGGCCCCCTTATGGCTGCCGAAGAACAATGAGTTTTTTCTTGATAAGGATATGTACCGGTTCATCCGTTCAACCATATTATTGTCCAGATAAGTGTCACCATAATTAAAGATGTCCACCACTGCATTCCACTCATTGCGAAGATAGGTAATGGCTTCCTGCAGTTCGCTCTTAGGTAATAAATCCCCCCGTTCTTCTATTTCATCAAGCATATCTTTTATTTCTCCGAGTATGTCCGGCGCATACTTTTTTCGATGCATAAGATTCTGTTCTACCGTCCATCCCTCAACCCCAACTTTATGCTTATGCTCGTTTTGATAAAGTGCGTTTATCAGCTCCACGATTCTTTTTGCATCCGGGTCCTTCTCACCGCAATCTATAAATTTCCGTTTTATATGTTGCAAGCACGGGATGCGTGTGATATTGGGATAAGCATCGCTTTCAAGCTTCCGGTAAGGTGAGTAGCCATCGCTTTGTATAATACCTTTGCAACCGCCTAATTCGTTAAGAATAACTCTTTCAGACCGGGAGCCGTCATCATAGAGCAGGTATATCATCCTGGTGTTTATGCCGACAACCACCCAAAGGTATCCCTTCCTGACTCTTTTTCCCTTGCTGTTCTTTTCCGGGACGAGTATTTTGTAATAGGTTTCATCGGCTGCCTTATAAGGATCACTCAAAGCTGTCTGCCGGATGCACTTATAAAGATTTTCGAAGAGGCTTGAGGCTTTTTCTATCAACTTATGAGCCGTAGGTTTCTTCAGCGTAAAGCCATGCCCCTCGAAGTAGTTGATGATTCTTTCAACAGGTAGCGATTGTATATAACGTAATTCCATCAATCCGGCAATAAATGAACCGTCATAGCTGGAATTCAAGAAGGCCGAAGCCGGTGTTTTTCCCTCAAACAGGCGACCTTCTTGCGTATAGGTGTGTATCTTGTAGACATGCTTGATGAAGCGCATGGGTACACATTCATAGCGGACGCATATTCTGGGAACAGTGGTAAACAACCGGGCCTTATTGATGTCAAAATCGGGATCATCGGGATAAACGACATGTTCTTCTTCCTCCATCTCATAATGCATGTCACGTTTGGCCCCATTGTTCTTTCTTGCTTTACGCTTATCTGCTTTTTCCGCTTCTATCTTCTGCCGCTCTTCTTCGGATATGGCAGATTGGGGAGCCTGTTGCTGTTCGGATGTGTTGGATACAAGTTTGGCGAGTCCCTTAGTAAGGCGCTGTTGCTTGCTAAGAGATTCGCCTTTTTGAAGGAGTGCCTCTTTAAGGGAAGAAACCTCCTTTATCAAAGCATCTATTTGGTCCAAGAGTCTGTTGTTGTCATCTCGTAATCCCTTGATTTGTTCCTTCAATAACTCTATGATCTCATCCTTTTTCATGGCATAAAGATATAAAAAATCAACAAATTAACCAAATAAACCGGATGATATCTTTAGTACAAATAACTAATAATCAAAATGTTGTATTAGATCCTAAAACGTTTTCTCAACCGTACAGACTTTAATGACACTCCATTCAAGATAAAAGACAAAACCTGATAAGAAATCTCGTAATTACCTGTATTGGGGTTAAATGTCGGTAACTCAAAACTTCCACCTTCGAGGCGCTTGTAGTACAGAAGAAAGCCATCGCCATCCCAACGCAGTATTTTTACACTTTGTCGGTTTTTACCAAAGAATAAAAAGATATCTCCGGAAACGGGAGACAAGTCCTTCATTTCCGATCGTATAATTTTGAATAAACCGTCAATGCCAAGGTTCATACGAACAAAGCCCTGGTACAGATAGTAGCGATTGGCTGATGTTAGAGAATACATGGATCTCCCTCCTTTCTTTCGTAATCGCGCAACATTTTAATAACACCACTGGGTGTGGCCCGTTTGACCGAAATGGTGGTTCCACTGTTAAAGGTGATTGTGATCCCGGCAAGACTAAACTCTTCTTCCGGCAACATGGCGGGTGCTATTTGAGTGAATGAAGGAGAGGAAGTTGTCGGTTGGGAGGGTTCAACGCCGCCATAATAATCACGGACCACATCTGCCTTGGCTTGTTTAACGCTATAGCCCCGTCTGGACATCCAGGAACTCATACCACCAAAAGTGGTATGCTGATCGCGGCAAACATCGGCTAAAGAACAATTGTAGTCTACTTTCAATACTTCAAGGAAATGTTTCCAAGTTTTTCCAAATCGATTTTCTGCTAAATCCATAATGCTTCATTTTTATACATAGCAAAAATATAAGAATGAAAAAAGGGCGACAAGATAGAATCGCGGAGACGCTTACGGATGGTTCTTTATTTTTTTATGTACCTCTTTCACCATAAACATCTGGTCTATAACTATTCAGCTAACGGTGAAACCGGTGAACTTTCCAAATGAATCTTATAGTAACAAGTAGGCTTTAGGAAGTTCTGCTTTAATTTATTACTGTAAACTTCTATTTATACTGATTTTCTTTTCTCTTTTCTGATTTTATATTCTATCTTTGTAATGCATTCCATTTTAAACCACGGCGGAGAACCTGCCGTATCAATGTGACGGGCTTTTTTATGTCCGTCCCATTAATCTTATATGGCGGTTTCGCACCCCCATGTAGGATGTTAGTGCACCTACTGCTGTCGTGGATAGTGGAATGCAATGGGACAGGCGGAACCGCTTCTTTTATTTCTTAAAACTACCCTTCTGTATCGCCCCATTGAACTTAATTTATTCACCATCTAATTAAAATTCTTATGGAAGAAGTTTTAAGCAACCAGCAGGCTCGTCCGGGGGACGCGACGCAACTCATGCACGTTATCTTTTCATCCGATGATGAAATGATGGATTTTTATCTAACCTTCAATCGTTTTATGAATCCTGAAAGCTATCTAGTGGAACGAACAGATCGAAAGAGATTGGAGGATTTAGCTAGTACGCTTTGTAGTAATGTGGCGACCTTTGAAGCCATCCGTAATTATAAGTCGATAAGTGTGAAAGAGGTGATTAGAGGATTCGGGGCGCACATGATGAATACGCTAATCTCCAATACCAATCGTTTCCAAAGTGCCGATGCCGTGGGAACGTTAATGAATTGCATACTGAATACCACTAAAAACAGTTGGCAGTTTAAGAAAATGGATCGGAATAACGATATACATCTTCAAAATGTACGCTATTTGTTGAATCGGCTGGATGCGGCAGAATCTAATGAAGAGAAGAATTGTGAAGAAGTAGCGATATAAACAGTTTTCTCTAAAAATTACTTAGGAAACGCAAATAGAGGGTATAAGAACCGGAGATAATGTATAGATAAAGGCAGATGTAACGTAACATAAAGCATCTGTAACCTGCCCGATAGAAAAGGAACACAAGACGTTGTGCTCCTTTTTTATATTGTTGTAACTTTGCTTTCAGATAATATGATAAAGCTGATTGTTATGAGAAACACACTTTTTGGGATTCTATTCCTTTTTATTTTGCCTCTTCAGGCACATCAGAAACTTCCGTATTTGCAGAAACAGGGAAGTACCACACAACTTATGGTAGATGGAAAGCCATTCTTAGTGATTGGCGGTGAATTGGGAAATTCTTCAGCTTCCTCTATTGAAGATATTGAACGTATATTCCCGAAATTGCAGCGTATGGGGCTGAATACGGTACTGGTTCCTGCATATTGGGATTTAACAGAACCACAGGAAGGTAAATTTGATTTTACCCTGACGGATAAAGTGATTCAACAGGCCCGTGCGAATGATTTGAAGGTGGTTTTCCTTTGGTTCGGTGCTTGGAAAAACTCAATGAGTTGTTACGCTCCGATCTGGTTTAAAGAAGATTATAAGAAATACCCGCGTGCCTATACGAAAGTAGGGAAGCCCCTCGAAATAGCCAGTTCCTTTTCGGAGAATGTGTTTCAGGCGGATAGCCGTGCTTTTTCCCAATGGATGAAACATATTGCTTCTGTGGATAAGGAAGAGGGAACGGTTATCATGATTCAGATAGAAAACGAAATCGGAATGTTGGAAGATGCCCGCGATTATTCCAAAGAAGCGGATAAACTGTTTTATGCACCAGTTCCGCCCCTTTTCATCGACTATTTGCAGAAGAACAAGAGATCTCTGCATCCCGAAATGCTGGCAAAATGGGAGAGCCAGGGATTCAAGAAGAAAGGTACGTGGCAGGAAGTGTTTGGTGCAGACGTGTATACGGATGAAATTTTTATGGCCTGGTCGTATGCGCAGTACGTAGAACGAATGGCAAAGTTAGCACGTTCTATTTATGATATTCCGTTGTATGTCAATGCAGCAATGAACAGTAGGGGACGGAAACCGGGAGAATATCCGTCGGCAGGACCATTGGCTCATTTGATAGATGTATGGCATTATGCAGCACCCAACATTGATTTTCTGGCTCCGGATTTATATGATAGAGGTTTCGTTGATTGGGTGGCAAAGTATAAACTGCACAATAATCCTCTCTTTATACCTGAAATCCGGTTGGAAGACAATGATGGAGTGCGTGCTTTCTATGTGTTTGGTGAGCATGATGCGATTGGCTTTTGTCCTTTTTCTATTGAAAGCGGTTCGGATAGAGCAGATACACCTTTGGTACAGAGCTATATTAAATTGAAAGAACTGATGCCTTTATTGACAAAATTTCAAGGCAAAGGAGTGATGAACGGTCTTTTGTTTGATGAAGAGAATAAAGAACGAATACTTTCATACGATGATTTGGAGATTACCTGTCGTCATTACTTCACTCTACCATGGGACCCACGTGCCCGGGATGGCAGCGCATGGCCTGAAGGGGGAGGTGTCTTGCTGCGTCTGGCTCCCAATGAGTATATCGTTGCCGGCAGTGGCTTGGTACTTGAATTTAAGAAACAGGGGGAAAAAAAAATGAAAAGTTCACCAGCGTTGGGCGAGGATGGTTTTGTCAGTGTGGGCGGAAAGGCACCAAAAACGGAAAATAGCTGGCAAGGTGGTATGAGAGCCGGTATTGGTTCTGTAGATGAAGTTAATGTGAACAAAGATGGTTCACTGAAATATATCCGGCGCCTGAATGGCGATCAGGACCATCAGGGAAGGCATGTACGTATTCCTGTCGGAGAATTCAGTATTTTACACGTAAAGCTGTACGAGTATAAATAATGTGACGACATGGTTCACCTTTGTTGGCTATATGCGTATAGAAGAGTGGAGTTATTACTTGCCTAGTACCAACAGACTTTCCGGTCCCATATTGAACAACAGGTCTATGATACTCAAATTAGGTAGAAAACCCAGTTTGGACTCGAAAACCTGATAGTAAGGTTGTGGAACAAACTCTGTATCTACTTCCCGGAAATCCTTTTTGGGATGAATGACTTCCCGAAAATCGAATTCTCCGGGAGCAAACTCCATCTTATATTCGCTAGTACGCTCCATAGTGGGGTGAATATCTATCAATTCACAGACCATCCGGCATAGTTCTTCGTTGAAATCGATTAAAAACTCGTATTTCTTTTCGTAGAAGGGACGGAAGTCGTCCTTGTAATATTCAAAGAAAGGAGTACTGTTGTAGGCTGATTCGATGGCGTTCCAGTGCAGATGTCTCCAGTTGCCGTGGTCGGAGATGCGGATATCCTTCATTGGACACTTCAATGTGTCGGGTTTTACGGTTGGGATAGAAAGAGCTAATTCGCCGGATGGGCCGGCAATGGTACATCGGTTACGATACGTTTGTTTGATATAGTGGTCGTGTTGTTCTACAAATACCTTGTCATAAGCCAGCAACTTGGTATAATATTCGACGGGAGCGAGATAAGCTGAAGATAAATAAGCTATGTTCATTTCTTTCATTTTAATTCGTTTAGGGGACTCTATAATGGAGGATATTATTAAGAAGTAGTTTTTTTTATGATCCGGAGATTATTTCACTGTTCTGAAAAAACGGTTCCATCGGTATCCGTCAAACAGTCCTGTATCTTTTTCTTTGGAGAACCAGATGACGGAGGCTTTTCCGATGACATGGTCTTGCGGGACAAATCCGAAAAGACGCGAGTCGGAGAAGTTGATGGTGTTGTTAGATCCCATCCAATAATAATCTTTTGTGAAATAACAGTGTTTCGTGGGCTTTCCGTCCACGTAGAGGGTATCGTTTTTTATCTCTGCCTGTTTGCCTTCGTGCATCACGAGCGTATTTCGTAGCAGGGTTATGTTCCAGGGATAGACACGTATAAATTGCCCCTTTCCGGGAACAATCAGCGGATTCGGATCAGTGTTTTCCTTGTTCGACAGAGGTTGAACGAAGCACTCTTTTCCATTCATCGCCTGTTCCAGCAGATAGTATTCGTAACGGCTGAAACTGCGCACGTGGGTACTGTCATTGCTTCCCATCAATCCGTCGTTGGTGATGGAAAGAGTATGCATCAGTGAGGTTATCAGATTTTCTTTTGAGGCGGGGTACGAATAAAGTCTTTTCTTATCCGGGTTGAACTGTGCCTCGGGAGAAATAACGGAGAAAAGGGAATCAACAAATAAGGTGTCACCCGGCATTCCGAGGCAACGGCTGATATAGATTTCCCGGCGGTCAATGATAGGTTCCCGAATTCCGGCCGGATTATTGAACACTACGATGTCTTGCCGACGCACGGGACTCTCGCACCAACGATGATAGGAAAAGAGCGACATGAAAGGAACTCGCAACCCGTAACTCCATTTGTTCACTAAGATACGTTCACCCTGGAAAATGGAGTTTTCCATGCCGGTGGAAGGGATAAGGCAGGACGTAAAAGCAAATCCCCGGAGCAGAAGCACTACGACTACTGCTCCGGCAAATGCTAGTATCCATTTGAATTTACGAATGTTCATCAATATTTATCACCTTATCACTCTATTCTATCCGTACACTTATCAGTCTACCCACTTGAAGAGGCGGTTCCAGCGAATCTTACCGTCAAACCATCCACGGTCTTTGTCAAGCGACAGCCATACGACAATCGGTTTGCCCACTACGTGATCTTCGGGTACAAAACCCCAATAACGGGAGTCGGCAGAGTTGTGACGGTTGTCACCCATCATCCAGTAATAATCCATTTTGAAGGTATATTCATTGGTCTTTTCATCGTTGATGTAGATACCGTCCGGTTTCACTTCCAGCTTGTTGCCTTCGTAGGCTACGATGCAACGCTCATAGATAGGCAGGTTGTCTTCTGTGAGGGTAATGGTAGCTCCTTTGGCAGGAATCCAGATCGGACCGTAATTGTTGCGGTTCCATTTAGTATAAAGGTTCAGCGGATACATCTGTCCGGCGTATTCTTCCGGTTCCATTACTATTTTGCTGATTAGCTTTTTATTGCCAAGGAGAGTCTCATACATCTTTTTAGTCAATGGAAGATGATATACCGGATTCAGTTTGCCTTGCGCATTCCGGTTGTCCAGTCCCATTTCCAATAATCCGCCTTCCCAGCCGGAGTCTTCTATCAGCATGGTATCATCCTTGCTGATACCTAATTCGCGAAGCATATCTTCCGGAATGTACGGACCGGTAGTCTGTACGAAGTAGTTGAATTGCAGGTTTTCGGGGTTCTCAATCGCCTTACCGTCAATCATCACCTGTCCGTCTACAATTTGCAATGTATCACCGGGCAAGCCGACACAACGTTTCACATAATTCTCGCGACGGTCTACCGGACGCCAGAGGACTTCGCCATAAGTGCGCGGGTTGTTCATTATCTGTTTACGTCCGGCAGCATAGTACAAATCATAAATAGCACGTTGTTGGGCACGTGTCAGACTGTCCATTTCAATCTGTTTGGAGTAGATGCGTTGTCCTTCACCGTAAGCCAGCGTATAGAAGTCCGTTGTCTGTTGGTAGTTCACTGCTACCGTGTCTCCTGCCGGGAAGTTGAAGACAACAATGTCATTCAGCTTCACTTTACCAAAGCCCGGTACCCGTTTGTATTTCCATTGTGGCCACTCGATATACGATTTAGTATTGAAGACAGGCAGCGTATGTTGTGCCAACGGCATAGAAAGCGGAGTGTTCGGTACGCGGGGACCGTAGCTCATCTTGCTTACATACAGGAAATCGCCTACCAGCAATGATTTTTCCAGCGAAGAGGAAGGGATCTGGTAATTCTGGAAGATGTAGATATTGACGAAGTAGACAGCAACCAACGCAAATACGATGGCATCCACCCAACTCATCACACTGCGGACAGCCGGATTCTTCGACTTCTTCCAAAAAGACCAAGGTATTTTCTTTGTGATATAAATATCGAAAATGAAAGGAACAACAATCAATCCCCACCAACTCCGTACCCAGAGAAGGAAAGCGAGGTAAAGTAGAATAGCAATGGCACATTTGATCCATTGTGCGCGTGTGGCTTGTCTCATAATGTTATATTTGTTTAGAACTAGCTTCTGAAATCTTAGTCGTTCAAGAATGGGAATAAATCACTCATGCCCAAAAAACCTTCGTGTGTGGCAGTATATTCGGCTGCCAGTACGGTTCCCAATACAAATCCGCCACGGCTTTTAGCATCATGCGTGATAGTTATGCTGTCTACATCAGATTCATAACGAATGGTATGCAGACCGAACACTTCTCCTTCACGGATAGAGGCGATCGGAAGTTCATTAGGCGCGCAATCGTTGGTTCCGCTAATGGTTCCGTCCGGTGCAAGGAAAGTTCCTTCCACCCATTTGTCCTTACGGTCCATCTTTTCCAGAATACCTTCTGCCAGTGTGATAGCTGTTCCGCTAGGAGCATCCAATTTATGAATATGATGTGTCTCGCTCATGGTGACATCATAAGTGGGGAACTGGTTCATAATTTTAGCCAGATACTTGTTGACGGCAGAGAAAATGCTGACTCCCAGACTGAAGTTGGACGACCAGAACAGTGTTTTGCCTCCTTCAGTGCAGAGCTTTTTGATTTCTTCGCCATGCTCGGCCATCCATCCGGTACTGCCGGATACCAGTTTCACACCTGCTTTGAATGCTCTCATATAATTGCTGTAAGCTACCATCGGATTGGTAAACTCAATGGCTACATCGGCCGATTTGAACGCTTCGGATTCGAAGTCATCCTGATTATTGATGTCAATGATGCAGACGATTTCATGTCCGCGACTACGGGCAACCTTTTCTATCTCTTTGCCCATCTTTCCGTAACCGATCAGTGCTATTTTCATTGTTTTCTGACTTATATTCAAAATAATAATCGCAAAGATAAGATTTTTATTACATTTGCAGCGCACATTAACGTCTTGTTAACATGGAACATCTTCTCCACTACGTGTGGAAACATAAATTATTTCCTCTGAAAGTACTGCAAACCACCAACGGCTTACCGGTAGAAGTGATTGATTCCGGGCTGCAAAACCCGAATGCCGGTCCCGACTTTTTTAACGCGAAACTAAAGATTGATGGCGCCTTATGGGTAGGGAATATAGAAATACATACACATTCTTCCGATTGGTTTCGCCACGGGCATGATTGCGACAAAGCCTACGATTCGGTAATTCTCCATGTGGTGAGCGAGGTGGATACGGAAATAACCCGTACCAACGGTGAACAGATACCACAACTATTGCTGACTTGTCCGGAAAATGTGCAATCCCATTATCATGAACTTTGCGTAGCCGATCATTATCCGGCTTGCTATCCCATCCTTGCCTCTCTTCCCAAACTTACTATCCATTCCTGGCTGACTGCTTTGCAAACAGAACGTTTGGAACAGAAAGCACAGTTAATCATGCAGCGTCTCGAACTTTGCAACAGTAATTGGGAAGATGCTTTCTTTATCACCCTTGCCCGTAATTTCGGTTTCGGCTTGAACGGAGATGCTTTTGAAACGTGGGCGGGATTGTTGCCATTTCGTGCGATGGATAAGCACCGGAATGATTTATTTCAGATAGAAGCTTTTTTCTATGGTTTGGCAGGGTTGTTGGAAGAGGCATTTCTGAAAAAGGAACAGGAAGACGAGTATAGTCTTCGTCTTTGCAAAGAGTTTCGTTATTTGCAGCGAAAATTTGAAATCGGGCAGGGGATGGATGCTACATTATGGCGTTTTCTCCGGCTTCGTCCGGAAAACTTTCCTCATATTCGCCTGGCGCAGTTGGCCTATCTCTATCAGAAAGGAGATAAACTGTTTTCACGTTTACTGGAAGCGGATACTCTGACGGATGTGAGAGCTTTACTGGATACACGTACGTCTTCCTATTGGGAGAATCATTATTTATTCGGGCGACTGTCTTCACAAAAGGAAAAGACGATGGGAGAGCGTTCCAAGGATTTGATTATCATTAATACGGTGGTTCCTTTTCTTTATACTTACGGTTTGCACAAGGCGGATGAACGAATGTGTGAACGTGCCGCACGCTTTCTGGAAGAATTGAAGGCGGAGAGTAATCACATCATTCGTTCGTGGAGCGATGCCGGGCTTCCGGTAGTCAGTGCGGCGGATAGTCAGGCACTGATACAGTTACAAAAAGAGTATTGTGATAAGCGGAAATGTCTGTACTGCCGCTTCGGTTATGAATATTTGAAACATACAAATATTTAGTTCTTAAAATAACCAAGATGCCAAACTTGTCATTATCTTTGCGCCGTCAATTAAACTCTTAATTTATATAGTGTTATGAGAGCTAAAAAGTTTGTATGCTGCTTGCTGGCTATGATGCTGCTCGCAGGTGTTTCGTTTATCTCCTGCGGTAATAGTTCCAAGGCAAAAGCCGATAGTGAACTGACTACACAAGACGGTGAAGATTTCAAATCCTTTTTGGATAAATTTACTTCCAGTGCAGCCTTCCAGTATACTCGTATCAAGTTCCCATTAAAGACTCCGATCACTTTGTTGGCAGATGACGGAGAAACCGAGAAAACATTCCCTTTCACTCGGGAAAAGTGGCCGTTGCTGGATAGCGAAACAATGAAGGAAGAACGTATCACCCAGGAAGAGGGAGGTATTTATGTTTCCAAGTTTACGTTGAATGAACCGAAGCATAAAATCTTTGAGGCAGGCTATGAAGAATCCGAGGTTGATTTGCGTGTCGAGTTCGAGTTGCAGTCGGACGGGAAATGGTATGTGGTAGATTGTTATACAGGTTGGTATGGATATGACTTGCCGATTGGAGAGTTAAAGCAGACTATTCAGAATGTGAAAGAAGAAAATGCCGCATTCAAAGAAATACATCCTTAGAAAGGAGAAATAAGTATTAAGTATCAAGTATTAGCCAGTCATTTGATGTTAATACTTAATACTTGATACTTAATACATGATATTGATTACGGTTCTCCGACATAATATCCCAGTTCAGATTCTTTTCCATCCACCATCTCTCTGACAATACCATTTTTGGTGTTGAACTCTTGATAGAGTTCTTCATAATCACGTGTATAGTCTGCATCGGGGACTACGTTGACATCAAATTTAAGTTCGGCTCTTCCGTCGGGGAGCATATTGCCGAAAATCCGGATGCGGTGAACCACCTCGCCTACATTCTTAATACTATTGTAGGTTGCCTTGAATTGTCTGATTCCGTCTTCGGGAATGATGATATGCGAACTTTTATCCAGAATGATACAGCCACAGGAAGGTTGCATTTCTGAAATGATTAACGGAGCATCTCCTGTATTGGTGATAGTAAACATGATATCGAGCTGCTGACCTTGCTTGATGGGGTAATAGTGCCTGATCGAGTCCTTTATCGTCATACTTGTGGGACGTACTTCCTTCCTGCACCCTGTTAAGCAGAGTGGAAGTGCCGTCAGTAGGAAAATATAGAATATAGATTTATTCATAGTTGCCATTTATTTTTTTGTTATGTCACTTTTCCAGCGTTTAGGGGATGAATGCAATTTCATCGATGCCCATTTGCGTTCCCGGTTTCTTTAAACAACTGATTTTGATGCTTAATTGTTCTGCTCCGTTCAGGTCTGCCGAAACGGTGGCTTTTATCATTTCCCCTTTTTCCGGGGCGTCTTCCGGTTTCAGGTCTATTGTTTTATAAGCTATTCCGTCTTTCAACAGTTGAATTTGCTGTGGAGCATAGATGCGATGCCGGGGAAGATTCAGGAAACTGATATAGAATGTTCCTGATGCGTTGATACCTTTCACCGGCAGGTTGATGGTACATTCTTCTCCCGGAATGATAACCCAACCGCAATGATAGTCTCCGGGTAAACCGTGAGTGCCGTCGGTCAGTTTCTTTGAATCATTTTTATTTAGTTTAGGGGTTGTGGAAGGATTCATTCCCAGAAACAAACTTTTCTTTATGTCGGAAGCAAGTATATATTGTTCCCATTCCTTTATATAATAGTCAATCTCATAAGCTGACTCATTATAATATTCCATTCCGGCAAATGCTTGATGCTCTTTGAGCTGGGTGATCCATTTCCGGGCTTGGGGAACCGATTGGATCTCTTTTCCATTTCGTTTGGCATATCCGTAAGCATCAAAGCCGTGGTCACGTCCTAATTCCAGGCGTGTGAAAGACAAAGCGGTCTGAAGTTCGTGCAGCTTTTTACGCTCTTTTCCTTTTGCTTCGGAAACAAAATCTCCCATTTCATCATAGAATTTGATGAATTGATCCGGATAGAGGAATGCTTTTTCTGATTCTCTGATACCGGCATAAAGTCCGAGTCGTTTTCCGGATTGGGCGTTGTTCTCCAATTCAGTGTAGTAATCGTACAGCCATTTTTTTGATGCCGGATATTCCTGATTAAAGTAACTTCTGATTAAGTCATCGACCGGGAGTTCCGGGTTGATAAGGAGGGAGGATAATACAAAAGTCCTCATTTCATCGAAAGAAGAATAGCTATATCCGCTTCCGTTGAAGAATATACCGCTGGCTCCATGTTGTTTGAAGAATTGGAGTCTTTGTTGGGCTATCTTTAATATGGGAAAAGGAGTGAGGTAGTCGTCAAAGTTGTTGATATAGTCCCATATATAGATGTTATTCGTCACTTTCTTCCAGTTGTCGAGTTGGTCGGCAAATTTCTTGTCTTGCTCATCCTTGCCGTCTGTCCGGCGAAGTGGGTAGTCGATGGCGCTGACGATTACTCCGGTGTTGGAGGGGAGTTGTTTGTCGGTGACCTGTTGTGTGGTCAGATAAGAAGTCGTAAAGAAAAAATGCTTGGGAAAACGTTGTGAAAGGCGGATGATAAGTTCCGTAACGGCCGGAGTGGCATTCTTCTCTGTGTTTCCCAGTGCGGTGCAGGTGGTGCACGTGCAGGCATACGGAGCATCATCCGGGGCTATTACAAAACGGGAATTCCCCTTTTCACCGAAGTTATCTACAATATAACTTTCTATCTGGCGGTACATGTCCTCGGAAGAGAAACATAGTTGTGAGTCATCTGTTTTTCCATGAATGGTGGCGTATACTTTTTCCGCTTCTTTCCCCAATACTTTCCGCAGGTTGTGTCCCCATATTCCCCAGCTGTCGTCGAAGTTATTCAGGCCGATAACGCCTGTATGATCGGCGTTCAGGCCGTATGGGGAATAAATGCTTTGATAGTCAAATGCAAAGGTTCCGCAAGTATCATTGAGATTGATAAGGGCGGGAGGAAGATCCGAACCGTCTATGCGCGGGTCTTCTTTGCTGATTTTCTTGATTAGTTGGTATTGTAGCCAAAGCATTTGTTTGTCGTCACTTGCTGTCAACCTTATGTCAGAACCTTTGCAGGCTACTTTGAATCCTCTTTCTAATGTTGGGTCTATTTGTATGATGATGCGCCACATATCCATTTCGGAAACGCCAAAAGCTACCATTTCATCGTCGTTTGCACGCTTCTTGAGATGCTCGTACAGGTATTTCGCCCACCGGGTGTCTCTGTCGGTCGGATCCTCACCAATGGTGACGAGATACCCTTCTTTAGATGGGAACATCTCCGTGCGTGCCTGCATACGGCAGCCGGATAAAAGGCAGCAAATACATATCATTCCTGCCAATACAGGGCCAAGCGTATCAGAATGAAATATAAACTTGTGCATAGATGTTATATAAGTTTTTATAGCGTGTCGATATGGATTCTATCTGGTTGGACGGACTTGTCCCTCGCACCGTATTGGTTTGGTTATAATAGGTGTTCCAGGTACCCATCAAGCCTATGGTAATGTTAGGACTGACCATATACTGGCCTCCCAATCCCACCATGGTATTGGTGTGAGAGAAAGAGCCGGGCAGCGCATAGTCCAGTACGGCCGTTTCCGGTGCCGATCCGATGCTTGCCATGGCGTTGATATTTGTCTTTCCGTCATTAGCCGGGAAATACTTGGCGCCAATCTGAGCATTGTAATAGAAGTTGGAGTTGAAGAAGTGCATATCTATCTTCGTGTTGAGACGAACGACTTCAATGGTCTTGGCTAATTCTCCGCCTACAGTGAGTAGGTTAGTCTTTGACTCATTCCAACCCGTAAACAGATAGCCATTGTCTCCGGTACCGCCTGCAAAGAATTCATCGTTCCATTCATAACGCTTCGTGTAGGCGGCTACCCGTCTATAACCCACATGCGCGCCTATTTCCCAATCATTCTTGAGATAATGCCGTAAAGCGACATCAGCCGTTATGTCCGGGAAGTATTTGGTCGCAAAGGCTGCATTGGCCGTGAGACTCCACTTCGGTGAGAAGTGATGCGTCCACTCACCTTGTACCTGAATGCCGACTCCTCCCGGTGTCTGCTCTTCCGCTTCCATGCTGTCGCTTGCCGAGCCACTTCGTCCTGCATAGTTGAGACGTCCCGTATAGCTGTTCTTCTGGCCTTTTCGGGTATATTCGGCTGTTGCAACAGAGGTAATGATATCTTCTTCTCCGTAGCGTGCACGAAGATAGGTCAAGGCAATCTCATTCTTGAGCATCATGCTTCTAAGACCCGATAAATGTCGTTGGAAAGAGCGATATTCCATGATGGATGGCTCGTAGTACTTTTGGTAATAATAGGCTGAATCCGCTTGACGGTTGGCTTCATATACCACTCCCTTGGTGTACTTCAAT
The DNA here is from genome assembly GCF_014334015.1 of Bacteroides sp. M10. Classification (GTDB taxonomy): domain Bacteria; phylum Bacteroidota; class Bacteroidia; order Bacteroidales; family Bacteroidaceae; genus Bacteroides; species Bacteroides intestinigallinarum. Next base: position 1,790,545 of record NZ_CP060488.1, read on the forward strand.
GATTTGTTCTGACTGTCATAAAGCAAAGCTGTATCAAGAACAGCGAGAGCCTTTTCCGGTTCTTTGGCCTTTGTCAGTTGCAGGGCACGGTATTCACTGCTCTGTGAGAATGCGCCTATAATCTCTTTGTTGCTCGGGTATTTATTGAGTATCGGCTTCAGGAATTCCAAAGAAGCTTCGTATCTCTTGTCACGTTCAAGCACGGTAGCTCTTTTTGCCTGATAGAATGGTTCTTCAGGATAATAATTGATTCCTTGTGCTGTATATTTCTCGAATTCATCGTATTTTCCGAGTAAACCGGACGAATTGATGGCATACCGTAATCCGAGATCGCTCGATGGATTCAGGCTAATTAGCTTAACAGATTCCTCGTATGCTTTCTTCGTAGCTCCGGCTTCCATACATTTCTTGATGTAGGGCACTGCCAGTTCCTCGTATCCGATAACATAGAAAATACGCATATCCTCATCACTCTGCTCGATGGCAGATAGATACAGTTGCAAAGCCTCTTCGGTTTTATCCATTTTATCGAGAATAAATGCCCTTTTTAACGTGCCGTTTTCGTAATCAGGGAAGTGAAGAGTGATGGTGTCCAATGTTGCAAGTGCTTCATTGTAACGTTTCATATTGATATAGCAACTCAAGGCTTTTTCCCATGCGGCACCGTTCACTTCATTGTCGTCTACATGTTTTTGAGAAACGAACAATACGTGCGGCAATGCTTCTGCGTACAGACCGAGTTCCATCAGTTTTTCAGCTTTCTTCATGTGTTGTGCGCTCATGGCAAGCGTAATATCATAATCATCAGGATACATCTCATACATCTTTTTCAGCGTTGAATAGGCAAGATCATCCTCATTCATCTGGCGATAAAGCATATATTCTTTATAAAGAATTCCTTTATCATTATTGCCATATTGTTTTTTAGCTTCTCTGATATAGAAGAGTGCATCATCGGTATATCCCCGGGTGACGGAAGTGTTCAGCAGGTAGTCTAATGCTTCCTTGTTCTTATTACCTCCTTCGTAGGCCATGCCATATAATACATAAGGATCCCGCTGCTTCTCTGCTCGGGCAGCCTCCATTAACAGGTCGTTATACATACGCCGTATGGCAGGGCTGTTGTTTCTTCGCATTTGCTCGCGTATAAACGCCAGAGCTTCCGGATAACGTGCCAATTCACTGAGGATACTCGCCCTTTTGACGATAAGCGCACCGCTTCCCGGTATGGCAGCCAAACCGTTGGATGACCAGCCTAGAGCAGCTTCCCGGTTTCCTTCCTGTAAATGCAGGTTAATGATGTCCAGATAATATTCTTCGTTTTGAGGAGATACTTTGATGAGCTCCGTCAGCTTTTCGATAGCCTCTTTTCGGTTACCACCTTTTTTCATTTGCTGGTAGCCTACCTCCATGCTGTAGATATAATCCTTCCTTAGAATCGTATCGTTCGGGTAAATCTGATTGATTCGTTTCAACAGACGGTCTGCTTCCACATCGTTGTTCTGCTTGCGGTACAGTTCAATCTTTCTTCGCCATAAACCTCTCCAATACGGATTCACTTCCAGCAACTCATTAACGTAACAAATAGCACTGGAATAATTCTCGGTGATATCTTCTACGTCTACCAGCAGATGTTTGGCATTGACGTTGTTGTAATTGTCATCTATCGCTTTGACAAGATGATAACGCGACTGGTCATAGTTCTTTTCGTGGAACCAGTATTTTCCCATGAGCCATTCAAGGTCAGAAACATTCGGGTATTTCTGAAGGCCCTCCTCCAACAGCTCTTTCCCTGCTTCCCATTCCTCGTTCGCAAAATGCTCCTGTACAATCTGGGCATATTGCTCCGGTGTCTGGAATCCGTTGTCGGTCCCGGAGGAAGAGGTTATCAGTAAAAACAGACAACCTAATATGGTGATCTTATGGAGAAATTCTCTGTTCATTCTATCTTGTCTTTAATCTTTCTTGTTTAAATCGTAGCAGGTTCGGGCTTCATTGCCGTTATATCAGTACCGTCTGCACTTTCTTCTTTCTGCTTGAATCCTTTCCGTTCCATGTTCTTCCACTTGAAGTCTCTATTGGTCAGATAACTGAGGTATCCTCTCAATGAACAGAAAGTGATGATGGGATGATAGAAGATGGGCTCCAATATGGACGCAATGATAATCCACAGGTATTCATATCCTCTTTTATATAGCATCCCGACATAGTAGTCGTAGGTAATAACAACGATGGAAAGGAACTGGCAGAACGTATAGATCGTCAGGTAAATCATCCATGCCGTGTTCCAGTTGACTGCTCCTGTAAAGGCCAGATAGATAAATACTATCAAACCGACGAGCTCGATGATTGGCGCCAGAAACTCAAAAACGAACATATAAGGCAGAGTTAACAGTCCCATCTGCTTATACGTCTTTTTGAAAATCATCTTACGATGGATATTAAGTGTCTGGAACAATCCCCGTGCCCAACGGGTACGTTGCCGGTAAAGCATTGCCAGGTTGGGAGGTCCTTCCGTCCAACAACAAGTATCAGGAATCTGTACGATCTTATAAGGACGGGAGAAGTCGCACATATATCCTACCATGCGGGTGATGAGGTCCATGTCTTCGGCAAAAGAGGGGGCATCGTATCCTCCGGCTGCAATCGCTACCGAACGGTCGAAAAGACCGAATCCACCGGAAACATTCGGCATACCATTGATTGCGGACCATCCCATCTTACCAATCAGATAGGAACGCATGTATTCCAGATTCTGGAAAAGTGGAATCGGTGTACGGGGAGTTCTAACGTCTATGATTTGTCCGTCTTTCACGACGCATCCGTTAGCCATCAACATCGTTCCGCTGACTGCAATTACTTGTTTTTCTGAAGATATAATGGGCGAGATACAACGATAAAGAGCATACTTTTCCAAAATGCAATCCACATCCGTGCAGATAAAATAAGGATGAGAAGCAACGTTGATACCCGCATTGGATGCATCCGCTTTGGTTCCTCCATTTTCTTTGTCTACAACGATGAGTCGGCTGTATTTCGGGTTGGAGGATTTGAGGAGTCTTCGGAACGGTCTGGTTTTGATTCGCTCGATATAAGCATAGGGCACTTCTACCAGTTCATAATATTCGGTCATCTTTTCCAATGTACTGTCCGTACTTCCATCATTTACAATAACCACCTCGAAAAGCGGATATTCCAATGCAAGCATGGAGTTCACATTATCAATGATTGTCTTTTCTTCATTGAAGGCAGGAGCAATTACCGAAATGCCCGGTGTATAGGGGGATTCCTTGATTGTTTTCCGCATATAGCTTTCCACATAGTAATCCTTTCTCCGTTTTAGAGAAATGAAAGAGAGGAAGGCGAATGTGACGAAGAATATCGCCAGCATGCTCGTATAAAAGAATACGAAATAATTGAAGAATGTAAATATTATATCTCTCATGTTCTCTAGTTTTACTGGTTGATTAACGGATGCTTGGTGTGGGCAAACAATATAGCTGTGTGGGAATCTGCTTTTCTTTCCAATTGATCGAATGTTTTCCTTCCCATTGCACTATACTCATAGAGGGCTTTGAGTATGACTCTCTTGGTTCCCCAGTTATCTGCTTCATCATAAGCATTGTAAAGAAATCCTAAAGCCTTATCGGTCTTTAGATCCGCAATAGCCGAAATGATTTGTCGTTTGACTTCTTCCGGTTGTACATTATACATTTCAATCAGCTTAGGTTCAACCTCTTTGTATTTTAGTTTACCTAAAGTCTTGATCGCTTCACCTCGTATTTCCACAGAACGGGCATTGAGTTGCTTCGCGAGAATTGGGGCACTTTCGGTTTCATTATATAGCCGGATTTCGTTGATAAAGAATATCTTAACGTTTTCTTCAGCTGAAGTATTCACCCATTTAATAAAGGTGGGTGTGTTATATCCCACTTTCTTACGGTGCTCCAAGATAGCGTGTAACTCCATCATGTCCCATTGCCTTAACTTCATGCCGATGTCTTCGTCGAAGAAGCGGAACGGGTCACCCTGGCTTAACCACATATAAGTATAGCGTGCCGAGTTTCTTAGTTCTAGTTCACGATGATAGAGGAAACGCACCAATACCGCTTCAGAGGCATAGCCATTGATGGACTGAATAAGTTTCAGAGCTTGTATCTTTGATCTTTTGGAACCGAATTGAAGTTCGCGTTCAAGGAAACGTGTGATTTGGAATACGGTTTGAATCGTTTGATAATTTAGTTCATTGATCTCATCTTCATGCACACTCTTGATTTCTGTTAACAGTTGAGTGATAATGCGTAACTCGTTAGGTTTCGGGCGCTTTTTCGTATCATATTCTAATCTGTCAGCTATCTCTTCTTCACTCAATGTGTTGGAATCTAGTGAGATAGATTTCATTTCTTCATAATACTTATCAAATGCTTTATTGTATTTCCGCTTCTCTTTTCGCCTTTTAAATATACCATATATAATATGGAATAGGAGAAATAAGTACGCAATAATACAAAACATTACAGCAATTGAGCATATTCTTATGATTAAAGGATAGCCAATAAACTTGTAATATATCCAATAGAAATAATATTCTATGTAATCTATACCATACAGTACTTGATCCATTTCCCTTGATATATTTATATATAGAACTTGTATATTCGGAATAAAAGCTCTATATTTGTTGTATTGAATGTTCTGTCTAATGCAAATATACGAAATAACTTGTATATATTATCCAGTGTTCATGAACAGGCCTTTTGAGCCCTATTTTAGCTCTTGTGATTATTCTCGATGGAAAGGATTGAAATTACAAATAAAGGCAAGCAAAAAGCTATTAGGAGTTAAATATATTTTTGATAAGTTAACAAATGGAGCCTGGAAATAAGTGTGATAAGCCAGGTTCTCATGCGAAACAAAAACAAACAATAAATTTAAAAATTAAATTAAGATGAAAATTAAAAGTTTGGTGTATGTCCTTATGGGGACAATGTTGGTTACTACTTCCTGCTCTGATAATGAGTTGGAAAAAGGTAACGATGGTTCGGGAACTGTTGACCCGGTAAATGCTTCTGCACTTGTGAATGTATATTCCGATAAAAGTGGTTCTGAAGCGAGCCTGCTTGTGGGAGATGTATTAGTGAAAGATTCCCGTACTCTTACGTTGAATGTTCCTGCTGCTTGCGAGAAAGTGTATATGAAATACAATACAGTTTCGGGAACAGAAGCTACAAAAGAATTTGCTTTGTCTCCTGTTAGTCGTGGTGTAGATCAGAGTACTGGTTTCAATTTTGAAACAAACCGTCTGGCATCGGTAACTCTTGCGCTTCCTGAAGATGCAGTGCAGCCGACAAATGAAACGGACCAAGGCTATCTTTTCTATCATAACACAGGTGTGGTGATGTTCGAAGATGGTTGGCCTATTCAACTGGATTCATGGTATGATGAAGATTTCAACGATGTTGTATTCGAGTATGACTTGAAGGTGACTGAATGTCATAGTCAACAGATGATGGAGACTGTAGGAGGTAAAGAAGAATTGTTGTTGACTTTGGATGTTCGTGCTGTAGGTGGTATATACCCGACTGTGTTAGGTGTTGTACTGGATGGTTTGAAAAGCGAGTATGTTGATCGGATTACTGCAAGCCTTGTACTAAAAGGTGGTCAGGGAACAATGACAGACTTAGCTAAAGAGGAACTTTCTACAAAAAATATAGTGAAAGTTGAAAATAAAAATTGGAATTGGAGTAATGATACTCGCAAAGAACCGCGTTTCGCAATATTGACAGTGGATAAAGCACAAGCGGAAGGAACTGTTATTACACTGGATGGTTTAACTTCTTTGATGGATAATAATCAGGATATGTTTCAGGTAACACAAGGAAAAGTAAGAGAAGGACTACCTATGTTGCGTGCTGAAGTTAGACTGATTGGTAAAGAAGGATTAACTGGAGCTGAAAGAGATGCTCAGCTTGCAGCATTTAGAGAGTTGATTTTAGATACTAATAGACAGAATTTCTTTATTAAGGTGAACGGTGGTAAAGAAATACACATGAGGGGTTATGCACCGACTTCTGCTTACAAAGCAGAATATGAAGCATTGGTTGCGGGTGACACTACACTGGATGCAAATGTTTATTATTCAAATACCAAAGGTTCCACTTGGGGAGTTAAACTTCCGGTTGGCACACGTCATGCTTATGAACGTGTACCATTTAGAGAAGCATATCCTGATTTTACTAAATGGGTAGATAGTAAGGGTGCTTCAAACCAGAAATGGTATGAGAACTTTGTTGATGAAAAAACTATAAGATATTGGTAATGCAAATTATCAGTCAATACGTTATTTGAGATATTTTGTACAATTTGAACCCCTCTTTTTTCGAAAAGAGGGGTTTCTTTGTATTCGGAAGAATAATCTTTAAACTAATACCGTAATGACGAAGCGATTTTTTATAGGCTACAGTTTGATTACTTTTTTTCTCTTAAATAGTGTGGTGCTTTTGGCACAACACAAAGCTTCCTTTGTGCAGCAATGGAAAATAGAAGATGCATCCCATGCTTTGCAGATAATAGAACGTGCAGATACATTAGAATTGATAGTTCCGGACGGACTGACTATGTGGTATCGGCAACGATTGACGGGCGATTATGAAATAAGTTATTGTATTTGTATGGTGATGCAAGGTGGAAAGTATGACCGCTTGAGTGATCTGAACTGCTTCTGGGCTGCCAATGATCCTAAATACCCTGATGATCTTTTTGCCCGTAGTCAGTGGCGTGACGGCATCTTTAAAAACTACAATACATTAAACCTTTTCTACGTTGGATACGGAGGAAATGATAACTCAACGACCCGTTTCCGTCGATACAAAGGAGAATATTACGGAGTGGCAGATGACAAGGTGAAACCTTTATTGAAAGAATATACCGATATCTCTCATTTACTCGTCCCCAATCAGTGGTATGAGATTCGGATTCGAGTGGAAAAGGGAATCACAACTTATTCTGTGAATGATGAAGAGTTGTTCCGCTATACCCTTGCGGGTGGTGAAGGTGACGGACACTTTGGTTTACGTCTTTTGCAGAATCACGTACTCTTTACAGATTTTAAAGCGACTATACTTTGACTTATATATTGAAAACCTAATAAGACTATATTTCCATGATGAAACAACCTTTTACTAAATTTGGAGTGACAACTCTGTTTTCTCTTTTGTGCTCAACATTCCTTCATGCGCAAGTTGTAACAGATGAACGGATGTTTTCTTTTGAAGAACCGCAAATACCGGATTGTATCACCGCTACCCATTCCCGCCTGTCGGTATCTGATCTGCATTATAAAGATGGAAAACATTCATTGGAATGGACATTTGAACCGGGTGGAATATTGGAACTCAAGAAAGACCTGAAGTTTGAGAAGAAAGATCCGACCGGCAAGGATTTATATCTTTCGGCTTTTATTGTGTGGGTTTATAATGAAGTTCCCCAAGATGCGACCATTGAGTTTCAGTTTCTGAAAGACGGCAAACGATGCACGTCTTTCCCTTTTGGTATTAATTTCAGTGGTTGGCGCGCCGCATGGGTTTGTTATGAACGTGATATGCAAGGCACACCGGAAGAAGGCATGAATGAACTCCGGATTATTGCTCCAAACTCAAAAGGAAGCCTTTTCATCGATCATTTGATTACGGCTACTAAGGTTGATGCACGTCAACAGACGGCCGATCTGCAAGTCCCTTTTGTCAATGCCGGGACCACCAACCATTGGCTGGTTGTCTATCAACACTCGCTTTTGAAACCGGATATTGAATTGACTCCTGTAGACGATAAGCAAAGAGCAGAAATGCAACTGTTGGAAAAGCGTTTTCGTGATATGATCTACACGAAAGGGAAAACGACAGATAAAGAAGTAGAAACCATCCGCAAGAAATATGATTTCTATCAGATAACTTACAAGAACGGCCAAGTATCGGGAGTACCTATTTACATGGTACGTGCTTCAGAAGCTTATGAACGGATCATACCGAACTGGGATAAAGATATGCTAACTAAACAGGGAGTGGAAATGCGTGCTTATTTCGACCTGATGAAAAGAATTGCCGTTGCATATAATAATGCGGCAAATCCGGTGATTCGGGAAGAAATGAAGAAGAAGTTCTTAGCAATGTACGATCACATAACCGATCAGGGGGTAGCTTATGGTAGTTGTTGGGGAAATATCCATCATTATGGCTATAGTGTTCGCGGTCTGTACCTGGCATATTTTCTGATGAAAGATGTGCTTAGGGAAACTGGAAAACTTCAGGAAGCCGAACGGACATTACGCTGGTATGCGATTACTAACGAAGTATACCCTAAACCGGAAGTCAATGGAATTGATATGGACTCTTTCAATACACAGACCACCGGACGCATTGCCAGCATTTTAATGATGGAAGATACACCGGAAAAACTACAATATCTCCGGTCTTTCTCCCGTTGGATTGATTTTGGTTGCCGTCCTGCATTGGGATTATCCGGTTCGTTTAAAGTAGACGGGGGTGCTTTCCATCATCGAAATAACTATCCGGCTTATGCTGTGGGCGGACTCGATGGAGCAACCAATATGATTTATCTTTTCAGCCGGACGGAATTTGCTGTTTCCGAGTTAGCTCATGAAACAGTGAAAAATGTGCTGTTGACCATGCGTTTCTATTGCAATAAGCTGAACTTCCCTCTTTCCATGTCCGGTCGTCATCCGGATGGAAAAGGTAAACTGGTTCCTATGCATTTTGCTATGATGGCTCTAGCTGGTTCTCCCGATGGAAAGGAGGAATATGATAGTGAAATGGCTTCTTCTTACCTCCGTCTGATTTCAGACCCAAGTATTGAAAATGACTCTCCCGAATATATGCCTAAGGTTTCAAATGCTGAAGAACGCAAGGTGGCAAAACGTCTTGTGGAGAAAGGTTTCCGTCCGGAACCGGACCCGCAAGGAAATATAGCGATGGGATATGGTTGCGTCTCTGTTCAACGTCGTAGCAATTGGTCGGCTGTGGCACGTGGACATTCCCGTTATCTATGGGCGGCAGAGCATTATCTGGGAGCAAATCTATACGGTCGCTACCTGGCACACGGCAGTTTGCAAATATTGACTGCTGCACCGGGACAGACAGTAACTCCCGCCACTAGCGGCTGGCAGCAGGAAGGTTTTGACTGGAACCGTATTCCGGGAGTGACATCTATTCATCTGCCATTGGAGCAATTGCAGGCTAAGGTGCTCAATGTAGATAGTTACTCTGGAATGGAAGAGATGCTTTACTCCGACGAGGCTTTTGCCGGTGGTTTGTCTCAACAGAAGATGAATGGTAATTTCGGAATGAAGTTACATGAGCATGATAAGTACAACGGATCACATCGGGCACGTAAATCTTACCATTTCATCGATGGAATGATTGTTTGTCTTGGTTCGGATATCGAAAATACAAATACGGAGTTCCCGACAGAAACGACTATCTTCCAATTGGCAGTTACTGATAAAGCAGGGCATGATTATTGGAAAAATTATCAAGGAGATAAGAAAGTATGGATGGATCATTTGGGAACGGGTTATTATGTTCCAACTCCCATCCGGTTTGAGAAGAACTTTCCTCAATACTCGCGAATGCAAAATACAGGAAAGGAAACAAAGGGTGATTGGGTTTCTTTGGTTGTAGATCATGGAAAGGCGCCGAAAAACGGAAGTTATGAATACGCTGTTCTGCCGCAGACGAATGAAGCTCTGATGAAGAAATTTGCAAAGAAGCCTGCTTATAAGGTATTACAGCAAGATCGGAATGCACATATTGTAGAGTCCGTCTCCGAACAGATCATTTCTTATGTGTTGTTTGAAACTCCTGAAACGACATTGCCGGGTGGTTTATTACAACGTGTGGATACTTCCTGTCTGGTTATGACTCATAAAGAATCTGCTGATAAGATTAAGTTGACGGTGGCACAACCGGATTTGGCTTTGTATCGCGGTCCAAGCGATGAAGCGTTTGATAAAGATGGGAAACGCATCGAACGTAGTATCTATTCACGGCCATGGATTGAAAATGCCAGTAGTGAAATACCTGTGACTGTAACGATAAAAGGGCAATGGAATGTAGAAGAAACTCCGTTTTGTAAGGTGATTTCTTCTGATAAGAAGCAAACAGTTTTGCAGTTCAGTTGTAAAGATGGTGCTAGCTTTGAAGTGGAGTTAAGGAGATAAAAGTCAGACAACAGGAGATCATTTGCTTTCCTTGATAGGGGAACAGTAGTTTCTCTTGGAGAAACCATAGTTTCCATGCCGTTGAAACTATTGTTTCTCGGTGCTGAAACTACAGTTTCCCAATGCTGAAACTTTAGTTTCCCGGTACAAAACTTTTGGTTTCAAGCCTTGAAACTAAAAGTTTCCCCACGAGAAACAAAGGTAATGCATTCATGAAATAAATAGGATTGCCTGGAGCTTCCGGAGTGAATACCTCCGCGTTGTGAAATGTAGCTTATCTGTTTCTGGTGACAGCATTATTGTTGTCACACTGCTGTCACCTATTGCTGTCACGGTGTTAATTGTTAATAATCAAACCGTTAAGCAGTAATCGGTGACAGGTGACAGATATATAATTAAAATAATTGTATAGAGAGGTTAGAACATAAACATGGCAACGGCAACAATACGGTTGTTACATACGGCATGGGTATCTTGAATTTTCCCATTGGACGTATTGAGCGAACCATACCATGCAGAGCTTAATGTATATTCCAACCCGAATTTCCAGTGGGGGACATTGTAGGTCAGTTCTGCTCCTGCCGTAACTAATTGGTTAAGGTCTGTTCCTGTTCCATAAAGTTTTGCATCATTTCCTTTGGGAGCATAGAGTGCATCACTTGTTCCCAGATTCTTGGCATAGCCTACGAAGATTCCCGGCTTCCATTTCTGTCCGTAGACAACGTTGAACCAAGAACTGGAGAAACGTATCGGAGTATATTCTTGTTCTCCCGTTTGTTCGTTGACAGACTTGATCCCGAATCCACCCAAACCGGAAGCTTGTGTCAGATTGGAGCCTAATACACTCTTCGCAGCGATGAACCAGTCTTTGTTGTTGTATTTCACATGAGCTTCATATGAAAGAGTTGTGATGCGTTCGTCTACCTTATATGTATATGTAGTGGGCAGCTTTAATATTGTTCCACCGGAAGTCCAGTATTCTTCATATTTATTTATAATGGATTCTGTACGTGGCTTCAGCGATAACAATTCAATGCCTACGCCAGCCAGTAAACCGCCACTCTTATAATCAGCTCCGACATAAATTTCGGGAATACAGCTTTGCTTCAGATAGTTATGCGTTTTCCCTTCCGGTCCTTGTGAAGTATATTGTGATTGCCACACTGCGGCTCCGGTAAGTTGGAAATTCTTGTTTGTATAGCGATAACGAATTTGTGGCGCACGGCTGAATGGTTGGAACGGTGCTCCTACAGAGAGATTAAGAATCTGCGGAGACACATCTCCGAATAGCGGATGCCAGTTCTGCCCGAGTAATAAAGCTGATTTTCCCCAATCCAGATTCAAATAAGCATGACGAAGGCGAATGACCGAATAAGAAGTGCCTGTGCCGCGGAAGTCGACTTCTACTTTGGCAGATGTCTTGGCTGTTCCCAGTTTTGGACCGGCAACGTCTACTCCAAGGCGCGAATATAAAGTATAGAAGTTACTGTTGGGTGTTGAGTTCAAATCGTTCCCCTCCGGATCACGCACTTTGTCTTTTGGATACATATAAAACAATCCGTCTACGGTTTCTTCGTTAGCACGACTATTATAATAGAAGTCAGTACGAATCTGTCCATAGAATTTGAACTTGAAATCCTGCATTTGTGCGAAACTGCCTGATACGGTTATCAGACAAAGAAAGATTAGAATGTATTTTTTCATAATGTGCATGTTTGTAAACGGGCGCAAAATTACGTAAAATTACTGGTTATCAGTTCATCGTTGATTAAAAAAGGCAAGGATTGCCTGATTATATTTGTTGAGACTTGTGCTTTTATGAATTGCTTTCAGTAATTTTCTGTCTGCTTGCGGCATTAAATATTCCCAGAAAGTTTTCATTTTGTTCAGAAGTTGTTCGTCTCCTCCTTCCAACTGTTCTGCATATTGATTGTATACGCATTTGTGCATAGATTGCAATTTTTCTCTCATTTCATCGAACTCGAGTGCACGGTTTTGTCTATACTCCAAAGCTAATGCCGGGTTGGCAAGCAATCCCCGTCCTATCATAATTCCGGCTAATCCGGGAAATTGTTCCTGAATACGGCGAATATCTTCTACGCTATTGATATCTCCATTATAGATCAGTGGATGTTTGCAGACATTTTGAAAAGCTTCAAACGCTGTAAGGTCAACTTCTCCTTTATATTGCTGTTTTCCCAAGCGGGGATGCATAACCACTTGTCGCAAGGGTAGCTCATTGATAATCGGAGCTAGTTTCAGACATTCTTCCGGATCTTCCCAGCCCAACCTCATTTTGATGGAGAAACCTATTTGCGGGTATTCTGTAATCAGGCTAAGTAACGCCTGAACTTCTTCGGGATAAGGAAGAATGCCGGAACCATTGTGACGTTTAGCCAGCATGGGAAAAGGACATCCCATATTGATGTCGACTTCCTTATATCCCTTTTCAATGAATAGGGATAAGATTTTTTCTGCTTTCTCAAAAGAAGGGGCTATCAGTTGGGGAATCAGATGGGCTACCTGATTATTCTCGGGTTCGATTCCTCGCACATCTCTATGGCGGAATCCGCCTTTTTCGAGTCGTACAAATGGGGTATAATAAGTATCTATACCTCCGAAGCAGGCAGCATGAGCATTACGGTAAAACACTTCGGTGTAACCTTGTAATGGGGCAAAATGAATAGGAAGAGTCTTTGGCATTGTTTTTATTTTTGTGCAAAGATACAGAAAAAGTAAAAGAGAGGAACCTCGCGGTCCCTCTCTTTCTGATGTTAAATTGATTAAAGTCTGATTTTTATAAACGTTTTCTATGATTGAAGGTTAGAAAAATTGGGGGATATATTTTTATTCTACAACGTTTATAGTCAGTTCACGTACTACTTGACCACCTTGATGGACGTAGTTTGCATTGTTGGCTACGAAGGTAGCGGTATATGTACCGGCCTCTTCATAGGTATGTGAGTATATCTCCAACGATTGCGAGATATTCTTAATCGCTACACCAGCGTCAGGATTGCAGGAACCATTGAGTAAGAGCGGTTCAGAGATTAGCCAACTATTTTTTAGTGTAGCTCCGGCCGCAGAGCTGGATACTATTATTTCCGTCGGTAAATTTGTTTTCCAGAATCCGGGGACACCGCCATCAACTGCTCCATACTCTCTGTCTTTAACTTTGTCCGATTGCTGGTCACTTTCATTATTTACAATGTTTAGTGGTGTGAAACCTAGATTTTTTGCATAGACAGTTTCTGATTTATTATTAAAAGCCAGTTCTATGCGTATATTGTTAAAGGAAAATTTAGGTTGTCTAACAGCACCATCCTGACCGCCTTTGTAATGGAAAGCAATGGTGATTTGCTTTCCAAGATAAGAAGCTAAGTCTTTAGTGTATGAATAGGATTTAGTATTGCTTTCTACTTTCACCGGCAATTCTTCTGTTGGTATTAAATATGTCCAGTCAAACCCTTCTACAAGTAGCTTATCTGCTTCGAAATTATTCTTGGCCATTCCCGGAAAATTGTCGGAAATGAAAATATCTAATGCAGTCTGTGGTGTATTTTTAGGCGGTGCATCATATTGGGCAACCATATCGAAATTAATTTCACATTTTTCGATATCCTCTATTTGCATCTCTGTCCGATTGCGGAATTTATATTCATGGTCAATTTCTCCACTGAAGAATGTTATAAAATCAGGGTCGCCATCGAAGCTGAACGTTACCGGACTTCCTTTCTTTACAGTCACAGTTTTGCCATCGAAGCTGACATTGCTGTCTGTCACCACACCAACTTCCATTGCTGTGTCTTCTTTTAATTCCTTGTCGCATGAAGCGAGACATAGTCCGGCAAAAGCGATAGTCATCAAACTTTTATATATTGTCTTCATATCCTTTTCTTTTTAAAGTTAATAAGGGATTTACCAACCCGGATTATTCGTTTTGATAGCACTGTTCGATCCTATCTCATTGGCAGGAATCGGGAAATAGTTGTAAGACTTCGGAATATTGAAGTAAGTATATACATTGGTTCCGAATTTCCAGGATTCGTCAGCCTGCGCCTTGTCCACTTGTTCCTGCATCAGTTTGTAATAGTCTCCCCAACGGATCAGGTCGAAACGGCGTGTGTACTCGAAACAGAGTTCCATTGCACGTTCGTCTTTGATAGCTTTGCGGAAGCTCTCTTCATCCAGATTTGCTGCAAGTTTTTTGATTCCTGCACGTTCTCTTACTGCATTGATACATTCATACGCCAAATCATTAGGGCCATGGTTGACTTCATTTTCTGCCTCTGCAATCATTAGCAGAATGTCAGAGTAACGGAGAAGAGGGAAGTTGATGGAAGTATCGTTTTTACTCTTCTTGTCTGCTTCATATTCTCTACGATATTTGGCGGCAGCCCTGTTGCGGTTCTTATTGGCATCGTTCTTCGATTCACGATCACCGTAAGTAGACCCCGGCTCTGTTTTACCATAGCTGAAGGATTTATCCCAGTATTGTTGTTCCACTTCATCTCTTTTTCCTTTTACAAATTCACGACCGTCTACCGGAGTACCTTCTCCTGCTGACTGGGTGTAAGTGAATGGAGCGATGTTCCAGTTGCAACGGTCAATGTCATCGTTTGCTTCATACAATTCCAGCAGTTTAGGAGTATTCCAGATAAAAGCGTATGCATAGCCCGGATCACCTTTACCAGTGATGGATGCTTTGGAAGAAAGGTCCTTACCCTGAATGCCGATAATATTACCGATTCTACCTTCTGCACGTACATCCGTCGAACGGTTACCTGCAAATTCTACTTCCCAAATACTTTCATTAGCCTTGGCACCATCCTTATTGAGAGCAGTGTTATACTTATCAGAACAAATGTCGATAAAGAAGTCCCAATATTTGGCAGTTAGTGAATGACCCTCATTCTTGACTAACTGTGCATAGTAACTTGCTTTTTTGAAATATTCTGTAATCTCGGCACTAGTCGTGTTGTTAGCCAAACCCACTTCCTTGTCACGTTTAGGTTCACCGGCCCGGAACATATATACACGCGCCAACATTCCCCAAGCAGCCGATTTGGAAACACGTCCCGGTAAATAGTTCAAATCTTGAGCAGATTTGAGATCCTCGGCAGAACCATACATCTCTTTGATGATAAAATCATAAATCGTCTGTTTGTCCGTACGTGGAATGGAGAGGTTATAGGCATCTTCTGTAGAAGTAGTCTTGAAAGGTACATCTCCCCAACATTCTACCAAAGTAAAATAATAGAATGCGCGTAAGAAACGGGCTTCGGCTTTGTACTGCTTGCGGGTATCGTCGTTCATATCGGGCACTGCATCAATATTTTCCAGGAAAATATTGGCTCTGTTGATGCCGGAGTATAATGTGTACCACAATGCTGCAACGGCCGGATCACTTGTGTTGGCATTGTTACAGATCAACCCACTTTTGTTAGGTCCGCGGTTGGCACCACCATAGTGTCCCAGATCGTCACCTCCTACAAGGTATAAGAACTCATTTCCGTAGAAGGAACTTTGTCCCAGAATGGCATAGGTTCCTGTCAGCCAAGAGGTAGCGTCCGCTTCATTTTTGAAGAAGTTTTCAGGAGTGGTGTATGTCGGGTCTTTTTCCAAGAAATCGCAGGAAGTCAGGTTAAGTCCGACAAGAAGTGATATGATGATTATTTTTATTGTTTTCATATACGTAATTGTTTGAAGGATGATTGATTAGAAACCTAAGTTTATACCAAAACTGATAGAGTAGGCTCTCGGATAAGCGGAGAAGTCCAGTCCCGGAGTCAGTGCGCCTTCACGGATAGATACTTCCGGGTCGTAACCGGAATACCCTGTACATGTCCATAGATTCTGACCGGCAACGAATACGCGTGCATTGTCTATCTTCCATTTCTTGGTCAGTTGTTTCGGCAGTGTATATCCTAAAGACACGGTCTTCAGACGAAGGAACGAACCATCTTCGATAATACGTGTAGAGAACACTTTGTTAGAACCGGAGTCGGTAGCTCTCGGAATATTACTTTCCGGATTTTCCGGTGTCCAGCGGTCTGCGTAACTTGCGTATTGGTTCAAGTCACGTGTTTTATTGCTGTTCTCGAAGAACAGGCGGTTGGCATTCAATACATCGTTTCCATACGACCATTGGAAGAAGATGCTCAAGTCAAATCCTTTGTATTCGAAATTATTGGTAAATCCACCTGTATGTTTCGGCATACCGTTACCGATCATAGTACGGTCGTTATCGTCGATAATACCGTCACCATTCAAGTCTGCGTATTTGGGCATACCCGGTTGCGTATTACTCTCGGAAGAGAAATATGGAACATTACGTTTCAATGTATAGGTATCACCCACCTTGTCGAAGTCTTCGTACTTGTATGTACCTTCATAGATGAATCCATACATCATCCCCATCGGATAACCCACTTTGGCGATGTAGCTGTATTGTGAGTTATAGTTTTGGTCAAATTTCGCAGCAGTTGGCATGGATACTTGGTTTTCTGCCAATGCCAATACTTTATTCTTGTTAAAGGCTATATTGAAGTTACTGGTCCACGAGAAGTTACGGTTTTTAATGTTGGTAGTATTCAAGGTGAACTCAATACCTTGGTTGCGTACCTTACCTATATTTTTCATCGCACTGGTAAAACCGGAAGAAGGAGCTGTTGATGCATTCAGCAGCAGGTCGCGAGTCGTCTTACGATACCAGTCTATGGTCAATCCGATACGTTCGTCAAGGAAGCCCAAGTCCAGACCCAGATTCCACTGTTCGGTAGTTTCCCATTTCAACTTTCTATTTCTTAAAGAAGTAGGTACCATACCTACGCTTGTCAGACTGTTTTCAAACGGATATACACCACTTGGAGTACTACCGACTGAAATAAAGTCTCCGACTTTATCTTTCAACATTTGATATAGAGCGTATGTATCATACTCGCCTACACGGTTGTTACCGGTCAATCCCCAGCTTGCTCTTAATTTACCTGAAGAAACAACTGGTTTCAATGGTTTCATAAAATCTTCTTCCATGAATCCCCAAGCCAATGAGCTGGAAGGGAAATAACCGAAACGGTTATCACCACGGAACTTGGAAGAACCGTCGGAACGGAAAGAAACCGTTGCATAATACAATGATTTATAGTTGTAGTTCAAACGTCCCAGGAAGGAAAGCATAGACCAGGAACTCTTTAATGATTTGGTTGTACTCGGAGTTCCTTCACTCATTCCTGCCATTCCGAGTGCTTCGTTTGGAATTTGCACTGTTTTGTATGAATAGTATTCATAGTCAGAATTTTGCAGGGTTACACCTACCATACTATTAAAGAAATGCTTCCGTTTGATATTGGTCTGATAGGTCAGAATGTTTTCGTTCAACCATGTTGCACGTTGAGAATGGTAGATTTCTGCATTTACCTTATCGGATGATTTCGGATTACCATAGCGGGTCTTCGAGTTGTTGAATGTTTCCCCTTTGCGGGTATCGAACGTGTAACCGCCGGAAACTTTCAACTTCAATCCTTTGATAAATTCATATTCTGCAAATCCGTTGAACTGGATATAGTTCGCGTACGTCTTGCGATATTCGTTTTTCAAAGACATGATAGGGTTGAAACGATAGTCGTTGGTATTGTTTATCGCATCGTCCATGATATTGTCCATCAACGAGTTTAATGGTCTGTCCGGTTCTGTCACAGGGCGATATCCCCATACACTATAGAACAGGTTATTCATACCACTGTATGAGTTCTGAGAAGGAGAACCACCGGTGGTTGTAGTACTTGAATAGTTGGTTGTCAGATAGATTTTCAGTTTCTTCTTTTGAATGGTAGTACCCATACGGCCTTGTATACGCTTGTAGTTTGATTCCAACAAGATACCGTCCTGGTCATAATAAGATAAAGAAGCGTTGTAACGAACTCCTTCCGAACCACCGGTCAGGCTGACATTGTGGCTTTGCATCCATGCGCTGCGGAAGATTTCATCCTGCCAGTTATATTGTGGGATATTTCTATAATCTTCCAATCCCCATTTCTTGCCGTCATAATTCATGAAGTAGGTAGTTTCCATATCTTTGGGACTACGTTCTGCCTGTAGTTTGACGAATTCATAGGCATCCATCATCGGGATTGTTTTGGTGATATGCTGAATACCGAAACTTCCGTCATATTTAATTTTAGGTTGGCCGATTGTTCCTTTCTTGGTTGTAATCATCACGACACCGTTGGCACCACGGGCACCGTAGATAGCAGTAGCAGAGGCATCCTTCAGGAAGTCGAGTGACTCGATATCATTCTGATTGATGGCTGCGGCTATGGAGGGGTCTTCCACCGGGAAACCGTCAATGACATAAAGAGGAGAGTTGTCCTGTGTCAAAGAGTTGTTACCACGGATGACGATGTTCATCTGCCCGCCCGGCATACCTTCGCCCGAACTTACGTTGACACCGGCAATACGTCCGCCTAATGTCTCGCCGAAAGAAGCCGTCGGAGTGCTAAGCAGTTCTGCCATGCTGGCTTTGGCAACAGAACCCGTCAGGTCTCTCTTGCGTATTTCCTGATAGCCGACTACTACCACTTCGTCCAGTGTCTTTGTATCTTCCTTCAATGTGATAACCATTGGCTTTTGAGTGTCCGCCTTTATTTCTACAGTGACATAACCAATGAAAGAAATAACCAATATCGAATTCTTATTGGGTACGTTAAAAGCAAATTTACCATCAAGGTCAGTGATTGTTCCTTGTGAAGTACCTTTTACCTGAACACTGGCTCCCGGCACTCCTTCTCCTAAGTTGTCCTTCACTGTACCTTTAACAAGTACCTGTGCAAGTACAAAAGAAACAGAAAACAAGATCAGTCCGATGGAGGAGAGCATCCTTTTTCTAGTTTGAGTGGATAAATGTTTTTTCATATATTAAAAATTAAGTGATTTTATTGAATCTACGCTTGCAAAGATAGACGGATTGAATATTCTAATATGGATAGAATTATTCAAGATTGGTGCAAAATCATACAATTTTTCTGTTCTCATAAACTATTTCTCTTTGATGGATTCTAGTAATTCGGATAACTCTTTCACTATGTCGGGATGTTGTTTTGATACATTCATTTTCTCCGATGGATCGGAGGATAAATCGTAAAGTTGAGGCTGTTTGTCGTTGCCTAACTCCATTTTCGTCCAATGTTCGATGGCGGGGCCGTCGCTCGGTTCGATGTATTTCCATTGACCTTTTATGATGGCAAGTGTGTTATTGAGATTCTGTTGAACGACATACTCACGGTTTGTATTATTTTTGCCGAGGAGAACGTTCAGATGTTCCTGACTGTCGGGGGCAGCTCCTTTGCGTAAAGGTTGATCCAAAAGTGAGGCGAGCGATGCATACACATCTATTTGAGAGAAAAGAGCTTGTTGCTTGTTCGGCTTCACCCGGGCAGGCCAACGGACAATAAATGGAACGCGTGTACCCGCTTCGTAAGCACTGTATTTCCCACCACGGTAGATACCCATCGGAGTATGTCCGTTGAGAAGTTCGTAAGCTTGGTCTTGATAGCCGTCGTCGATAACAGGACCGTTATCGCTGGTAAAGATCAGGATGGTGTTGTCTGCGATGTGGAGGCTATCCAGTGTGTGCATGATTTCACCGATGGTCCAGTCCAGTTGCAGGATGACGTCGCCACGAGTGCCGAGTCCGCTTTTGCCTGCGAAACGTGGGTGAGGGATGCGCGGTACATGTACGTCTTGCGTACCCATATATAAGAAGAAGGGTTCTTCCTGATGGGATGCAATGAAATTCTTAGCCTTATGGGTGATGATATCGGCTATGTCTTCATCTTTCCAAAGGGCGGATTTTCCTCCGGTCATCCAGCCGATACGGGGAATGCCGTTGATAATTGTATTGTTGTGTCCCTGACTGGGTTTTAAAGTGACGAGCTCCGGGTTCTCTTCTCCCGTAGGCCAGTCGCCGACTTTGTGGTCGTAACTTACGGTGATAGGATCATTGGGGTCAAGTCCTACGACATGTCCGTTTTCTACAAATACACAAGGTACACGGTCTACGGTAGCCGGAATAATAAATTCGTAGTCAAAACCGATGCTTTGTGCGTTAGGGGTAATCCGGTTGTTAAAGTCGGTTCCACCTTTCGGACCGAGTCCCAGATGCCATTTGCCTACTGCACCGGTTGCGTATCCTGCATCTTTCAGCATATCTGCCATGGTGATGCAGGTAGTGTCGATAATGAGTTCAGAGTTGCCGGGAGCGATTCCTGTGTTTTCTTGTCTCCATGGGTACATACCTGTCAGGAGTCCGAAACGGGAAGGAGTGCTGGTGGCAGAAGTTGCATAAGCATTGGTGAATTGTACTCCTTGTCCTGCCAACCGGTCGATGTTGGGAGTACTCACTTTCGTTGCTCCATAACAGCTTAAATCACCAATGCCGAGATCATCTGCAAATATATAAATAATGTTAGGCTTTTGGTTATTCTGCCCATTGCTCTTTTGGGGTGCATGACTGCATCCTGACAGCGTGACGATGCCGGACAATAGGGGAAGTAGACGCGAAACGTTTTTCATAATGCTGAATGTTTTAGGAAATAATGTAATGAACACAAAGATAAGCGATTGGAGGAAAAAGAATGAGTAGGAATGTACAAGTGAAGTACAAAATAGTACACTTAAGAAGTTACCTTCTTTATTCGGGCGAAGATGTCCGGACTAAGAAATCGTTTATATCATAAATTTAGGCACGGATCACACGGATTAACGCTGTTGTTTTCATACTCATCGTTTTTTAATCCGTGAAATCCGTGTGATCCGTGCCTAATAATATAAGATTATTTTGCAAGAGTGCTTGTATAGTTACCTGCTAATCTGTTTCTTCTCCGTCTCCTTCTTCTTCGCTCTCTTCTCCTTTACGATAAGCCAGCGGACTGACGTGATAAATCTCCTTGAAACATTTACTGAAATAGCGGGAGGAGGAGAACCCAATCCGGTCAGAGATCTCCGTGATATTCAGCTCCGGGTTATTTCTTAACATGACAGCGCCTTTTTTGAGACGTATGCTTAGGATGAAATCATTCGGGGTCTGGCCTGTAACTGCTTTCAGTTTGGTGAATAGGTTCGTACGTGCCATACCCATTTCGCGGGCGAAGATATTAACGTTGAAATCCGTATTGTCCAGATGACGTTCGATAATGGCCATCGCGCGGTCGAGCATCTCCTTATCCATCGGGTTGGTAGCCAACATTTGGGCAAAAGCCTGTGGTTGTTTGCTGAACTTCTCTTGCAATAGCCGGCGGGAGTTAACCAGGTTATTGCAGCGGGAAATCAGAAGATTGGTATTAAACGGTTTCGTGATATAATCATCCGCACCAATCTTCAAACCTTCGATATTGTGCTCTATAGCAGTACGTGCGGTTAATAATACCACCGGAATATGGCAAGTGTTAAAGTCTGTCTTGATCTGTTTGCAAAGTTCCGTACCCGACATGCGTGGCATTACGACATCACTTAAAATGATGCTCGGCATATCCTTCTGTATCATCTCTAATGCTTCTACTCCGTCGGAAGCCGTACTGACTTGATAGAATGTTTCGAAAATACCGACTAACATCTGCTTGATAGATTCATTGTCTTCCACTATCAGCATTTTGGCGTCTTCGATGCGCTTGTTATCTTCTTCTTTCCATTCCGAATCAGGGATTATTTCTACTGAAGGAACAATAGTCTCTGTTTGCTGGATGGTTTCCGTATCATCTTTCGCTATTTGCTCTTCTGTGAAGTGTTCCTTGCCTAGTTTGAGGGTGATAATGAAACTGCTTCCTTTGCCCGGTTCGCTTTCCACCCGGATTGTGCCGTGATGAAGTTCCACAATACCTTTCGTCAGTGCCAGTCCGATGCCTGTACCGGCTCCGGTATTCAGCGAGTTGAGATGTTCGGTCTGATAGAAACGGTCGAATATCTTATCAATTTCGGCAGCGGCGATACCTGTACCTGTATCTTTTATTTCAATGATGACATGGTCTTTCTCCTGCGATACATTAATCGAAATCGTATCTTCGGCCTTGGTATGCTTCACTGCATTAGACAGCAGGTTGTTTATCACTTTCTGCATCTGCTTTTGGTCATACCATACTTCAATGTCATCCTTCTGTTTGTTGAACTTGAAGTTGATTTGTTTACTGCTCGCATATTCGAGGAAGAGCAGATAATTCTCATACAGGAAGTTAACCAGATTGTGCTGGCTAACTTTGATCTTCATGTGACCCTGTTCCTGTTTACGGAAATCAAGTAGTTCCGTAATCAGTTCCCGTAATTGGAGACTGTTCTTGTAGATTCCCAACACCTTATTATATATATTAGGCGTAAATGTCTGCACCTGCAACAAAGTTTCCACTTGTCCCACGATCAGCGTTAACGGTGTGCGGAATTCGTGCGAGATGTTAGTGAAGAAACGGAGTTTCGACTGGTTCAATGCTTCGAGGTCTTCAATATGCTTCTTTTCGTACTTCAAAGACTCACGGAGTTTGATGCGCGAATTATAGTTCTGAATAAGATACCATAACAGGCTGATAGTGACAATGGTATAAATCAGGTAAGCCCACCATGTCTCATACCATGAAGGGAGTACGATAATCAGCAGTCTGGCCTCTTTTATTCCTTCCCTCTGTGATTTGATGACAAGGGTATATTTACCCGGATTCAGGTTTGTATAAGTAATCAGCGTTTGCTTCCGGTAAGTATGGTTCCATTCGTCTGAGAAACCCTCCAGTCGATAGAGAATCTCATCCCTGTTGGCAGGGATGAAGTTGGAAGTGGCATATTCGATGCTAAACATCGATTGATCCGCTTTCAGACTGATTTCCGGAGTATGACAGATCGACTGTTCCAGGATGCCGCTTTCATCTCCCGGAACTACTTCTTTTCCGTTGACAAGCAGGCGGGAAAGAATGATATTATATGATTTGGGAGTGAAATGTAATTTCTTCTCCCAGAAAGAAATCATTCCCTGAATACCACCAAGGAATACTTCTCCGTCATGTGTCACAAATAGTGCGTTTTCATTAACGGCAGTCAGCGGGAATCCGTTTTCCGTACCGTAATTATAGAATTTCTTGCTTGGATAGTCAAACTGTGAGAATCCTTGATTGGTAATCAGCAATAAGTCACCTTTCTGTATGGACGATTCGCATACTTCGTAGATACAGTCGCTGGATAAACCGTCTGTCTGTACATCGAAGTTTTCAAAGTCATCACTTGCCTTCCGGTAACGGTCGAGACCGCTTCCGGAAGTGCAGAACCATAGATTACCGTTACTGTCCTGCATGATACTGTTGATATTATTGTTGCTAAGACTGTTCGGATTAGCGGGATTGTGCGGATAATTAGTAAGTTTACCGCTGTCGAACCGGTAAGAATAAACACCCTCTCCGGTAGCCGCAATCCACAATGTACCGTCTTTATCAATGCAAAGACTGGCTACCATGCCAATACCTCTTCCTTCTTTAGTCTCTTTGAAGAGTTGTTGGCAAGCGCCTGTTGCCGGATTGAAAAGACAAACACCGTTTTGTGTGGCGACAACCAGCTTGTCCTTATAAGGTACAATGTCTCGGACGATATCCGAAGGTAGTGAGGTTGGGTCTCCGGCTTTCATCCGGTAGACTGTGAAACGGTTGGTACGCAGGTCGAGTTTGTTCAATCCTCCCAAGTGTGTACCTATCCACATAATTTCATTAGTCCGGTCGTAATAGATTGCTTTGACGTTGTTATGGGAAATACTATTTTTGCCCTCTTCGTGGCGATACCACCGATAGGTGTTATTTTTCCGGTCGTACACATTCACGCCACCGCCTTCAGTACAAATCCATAAGTTCCCGTCTTTATCTTCAGTCATTCTGCCGACAATCGGGCTACTTAAACCTTCTTTTTCTGTATCTCCCGTCTTGTAGCGGGTATAGATTTCATATTCCGGATTGAAATAGTTGACACCTCCGAAATAAGTACCCAGCCAAATTGTTCCTTGTTCATCTTTGACGATGCACCAGATAGAGGAGTGGGTGAGTCCGTCGGGTTTGTTCGCGTTGGCAGTGTAAAGTTGGAATTTACCTGTGCTCTTTTCATAGCGATTTAACCCGTGAAAGGTTCCTATCCACAGATTTCCTGCATTATCTTCACAGCAACTCCTTACGAAGTCGGCGCAAATACTGTTTGGATTTTTGGGATCATGACGGAAGTTCTCAATGGTACTGTCTGTTTTTATCCGGTAGAGTCCTTCTTCCCAGGTACAGATCCATAATTCTTTAGACGAATCTTCGTAAATACTCGCGATATTACCTCTTGTGACAGGTTGGGAAATCTTTTTGTCTCCCGATAAACAGTAAAGTCCGTTACTGGTAGTTCCCATCCACAGATTTTTCTTTTCGTCCAGGTGGAGGCAGGAGAGGGTGATATCTTTTCCGGCAAGATGATAGTAGAGATCGAAGTTTCCCGTACTTTCATTATATACAAATACTTCTTCTCTTTTCCCGATATATAATTTCTCGTTGAAATAAATAGCATCCACATTACCTTGCAGCAACGTTTTGAATCTTTGTGTAGTCAGATCGAATTCTGCCACCCCGTCCGTACAGAGCAGGTATACCTTTCCGTTTTTGTTTCCGGTGATGCGCAGCACTGTATTGCTGAACAAGCTGTTCGGATCGTTTTTATTAAGTTTGAAACTTTTGATATCGTTACCGTTATACCGGTTCAGTCCTTCACGCGTGCCGATCCATATAATTCCCCGTTCATCAATATAAAGGCTATTGACAGAAAATTGGGAGAGTCCGTCGTCCGTGGTCAAGTGGCTAAAAGTGATGTTTTGACCTTGTGTGCGGACTCCAGCTACGCTTAAAAATAGCAGAAATAAAAGAATTACTTTTCTCACTAATTTATTTTTTAAGGTGTTTACATCTATGCAAATATATTGTTTTTATTCGATTTCAGTGAACCTTATTAGAAGAAAGTAACTATAAAACACCGGAAGAGAATTCTATTTAACAGAATTACTCTTCCGGTTTCTAACCTAACTAACCTCTTGTTATAGTGTTTGTGCCTGTTTCGTTTTTATCAGTTCAGATTATTACCACACTACATACTGATTGAAAAAACGAGTACTTTCAGCAATCCATGAGTCCATGTTCTCATAAGCTGCAAAGTGTCCTGATGTAGGGTAACATATCCAGCGTTTAGGTGTACGGATGTGATTGTATGCTGCAAAATTTGTATGTGGTGGTGTAATGTTGTCCTGAAGTCCGAATCCCATTAATATTGGGCATTTGATCCATTCGGTCAGATTCTTCAAGTCAAAGTAAGTTAGTAATGAGAATATTTTATCTTTGTCAATATTCTGCCGGGCAGCTCCTTCGAATACCAAGCTGGCAGGCCAGTGAACCAAACGGAAATAATCGGGATAGTCTGACAGAAAGGGTACGATAGGCGCAGCTGCGGAAATACGATGGTCGAGTGACGCTGCTGCTAATGTGAGCGCTCCACCTTGCGAAATACCTGTAGCAAAAAGGTTTTGTCCGTCAAAGCATGGCTGAGCAAAAATAAAATCAATACTGCGGACTGTATCAGCAAAAGCACCTCTATAATAGTAATGTTTGGGTGAATCCAGTCCGAAAGCAATCCACTCACCAAAGCGGTTATAAGGTTTGTTGAGGCCTTGTCCACGGGGTGGAATGACCAAGATACACCAACCGGGATAGTCGTCGGGACCGGGAATCCAGGTGACGGCATCATAACCTTGATAAACCACTACGGCCGGATGACTCTGACCATCTGTAGGGACTGCCCAATACCCCCGTAAGATTTCTCCTTCAAGCGAGCACATTTCTACTTCGTAAACATCACGCTCTGGCTTCGAAGATTCAGGTAGACGTGTCATTTTATAGGCAGGTTGTACACGTTTAAGTTCGGTGATGGTTTTATTCCAAAATCTTTTTAAGTTAGGGAGACCATCCGGTTTGGATAAAATCTGTTCGGCTTCGTATCCAAAGAAGAAATGTTTCAGAGTGTCGGTGCCAGCAATGAAACAAGCCTGGTAAAACCCGGGAGTGAGATTCGTGAGAGTGACTGATGCACGACTGCGAAAGCCTCCACCGGGAGCTATCGAATCTGTTCCGAAAGAGTAGGTTATAAAGGTAGACGATACAGCATTGCCGAAATCTGTAGCAATGTCCATACGTATCCTATCCGAAAAACCTGACTGTGCAGATGTCAATTCCAGCATGAAGCGTACTGGATGTTCGTTATCGAACATCCAGTTTTGCTCAACAGGAATATTGAGATTTATGGTCTCCTGTGTATAACTTTTTATTGAGTATCCGGTCAGGAGTATAATGATGTATATCCACTTTTGCATCCTGTTAATCATTGTTATTACTCTTTGATATAAAACGTAATCAGCACTCCTTTATGATCGCTTGGCCACTGATTGTTTACGGGCGGAATGATTGGATCTTTGGTTTGTTCTTCTATTCTTTTTCCGCGTACAATAGAGCCTGTTGGACCTACTATCTGGGCATTTTTTATTTGTAGATTTTTATTTGGATAATAGTAAACGAAATCAATTCGTTCGCGTTCATCTGCCTCCGGTGCCCATGAGAGATTCTCTGGAATGACAGATTTATTGTCTGCAGGGAAAGTGAATCCCGGACATTTCATCGGATCGGGATGAATTACCCGGTAGGCATCTTTATATCCCCGTTGAACCAACAATTTGGAAGTTCCCCAATTGACGATACATCCGCGATGATCGAATAGATCTTTTGTATCGGCCTGCCAATCCAGATAAGAAGGCTCATTCAGATCTCCGGCAAAAAACACGAGTGCTCCTTGCTCTAGCTCTTTGGCAGCGTTGTTGATAAAAGCTTGGGCGGATTCTATACGGTCTGATTCTTCGCAGACAGCAAGTATCTTGTCTACATCAGTGATAGGAGCCGGAAGTTTATCCCAATTAACGCTACCGTCATTGTATCCTCGGGGATAGTAACAGGTGTAGTAACGATACTCCGAATGTGCCGGGTAAACGGCCACTCGTTTCCCATTGACATCCAGAATCGCTTTGAACATCCATTTGTTGATGCGTTCTGTCTCTTTGATCGGATATTTTGATATGACCGCTCTTCCGTCTATTCGTGCATCGTAATAGATGAGTCCCTTATCTTTAAGCCCTTGCATTAGTTTAGGCATCACGGGATCGTCTTGCGGACCTTTATATAATTCGCAAAATGTAGCAATGTCTGGCTGTAGGGAAGCAATCTGTTCTATCAGATATTCCGGAGCATGCTCCACCTTGGTACACTCCACCCATAAGTTGAGTTGAAGGAACTTAATCTCTGTTTTCTTTCCTGTTTCTTCTTCCGGTACAGATACTTCCGTATCGGTTTTAGAACATGCAGTGATAACAGGAAGTATGGCAATAATAATAGTTAATAACCACTTTTGCATAATCTGTATTTTTTAGATTTGATTACCAGCCCGGATTCTGACAGTTAGTTCCTGAAGCATTCTGTAACCGGATTGCTTCGTCACCCGGTATTGGATATAATAGGAATTTTTCACTATATGCTTTTCGGTTATTATCTACTACAAAACGGGAGTAACTTCCATCTGAGTTTGCTTTCATTCCGGTGATTATTTTGTCTGTTTGATCCAGTATCTTCCAACGGCGTACATCAAAGAAACGGTGTTCTTCAAAAGCAAGTTCTACGCGTCTTTCGTTCCTGATTCGCAGACGAAATTGCTCACAGGATAATCCGTAAGGAATGCCTGGCATACCTACTCTGGAACGTACTGCATTGACTGCGTCTACCGCATCATTGGGTACAGTTCCGGTAGTGGATGCTTCATTAGCTGCCTCTGCATAATTCAAATATAATTCAGCCAGGCGGAACTCTTTGAAGTAGCCATCCAGGTTGCCGGAACGTCCGGATTTATAATGCGAGAACTTACGTGTATAATAGCCGGTACAGGTGTAACGTGCGTTACTGGGATCAAGTGCACAGTTTCCTCCTGTCTTGGTTGAGAGTAGTGCACCGGTTTCCAGGTTTAGTTTGGAACCATCATAATAAATAGAAGCTTTAAGACGTGGATCACGGTTCTCATACGGTTTGGCTTGATTGTAGAGACCTTGAACAGCCGAATTCAAGTTAGGCTGTAGATGATTGGCATCCAGATAAGGGCTCTCTAAATTGAGCAGAGGATAAGATTCTGTCATGTCACCGTTCACAACTTCATAGGCATCAAGTAGCTCTTGCGACGGACACGCACCGGCATCTGTCTGGCCGTCGGTAGTTGGCAGGCCAGCATAATTCCACATATACATCTGTCCAACTTCCATAATGGTTTCTTTGTCATTAACTACCGGCAAGTCAGTGCGCGAATAGAAATACACATCATAAGGAGAATAACCTGCTGTAGCATTCGGCTGTTTCTTATAAAGTTCATAATTGTTCGCCAGACAGTCATCCAGAGACTTTTTAGTAATTTCTGCGGCTTCTGTCCAAGTGATTGTTCCGTCATTGTACAGAGGACTGGCTGCATAGAGTGATATCTGTGAACGGATGGCTGCACAGATGGCTTTTGTCATAACGTGACGGTAGTTCTCCTTATCTAAGGAACGCCATCCCCATTCTTCAACAGTGGGAATATCAATAGCAGCCTGACAATCAGCTAATATTTGGCGGGCACACTCGCCAAATGTACCTCTTTTAACCTTGGTATAATCGTAGTCGGGAGTTGTTATGATGGGAACACCTCCATAACGTTTCACCAATTGAAGATAATAGAAAGCGCGTAATGTAAGTACCTGTGCCTTGAAACTGTTACGGATATCTTCTGAGTAGACACTGGCAGTAGGAATATTGGCAAGAAAGATGTTGCAGGCACGAATCCCTTGATAATAATAATTGTAGTTTTCCGGATTTCCTTCGATGCCCTCCAGCGGATTGCTGAAGGGAGATAATTGTCCTTCATTCCATTTGCGGGTAACTCCGTTCTGTAGTTCCCAGGAATCTTTGGCTTCATCCGTACAACCAGCTAGCATGGTATAGTTATAGTTCATTCCGTAATTCAGAATCCATCCATAACATTGATTCATATAAGTATACGTTTTACGGTTCGTGGTAAACAAATCGCTGTAATCCGTACGGCCGTCCGGATGATCTTCAATTTCAGTACATCCTATGAATGAGGATAATATGAGCAAGGAGAATACTCCTGATATGATTTTATTTATTTTCATAACTTCAGTCTTTAGAAATTCAGGTTAAGTCCTATGTTAAATGTTCTGTAAATGGGGTATACAGAGTAGGAATATTGTTCCGGGTCCAGATTATCGAACTTGAGAGATGAGGTGGTCAACAAATTGGCTCCGCTGATATAGAATCTCATTTTCTCCAGTTTCAGCTTACTGCTCCAACGTTTAGGAAGTGTATAACCTAATACTACATTCTTCAATCTCATATAGTTATTTTTGGAATAGAAGAATTCATTCGATTGGAGACTTGAAGAGCTTCCTGTGGTCAAAGCCGGATAGCTGATTTTTTCATTTGTCGCATAGCGATCTGCTGTCCAGGCATTACGGTGCAGGTCTGTGTACACTCCTTGGTAAGCATTATCGAAGATACCGCATCCACTGTAATAGGCTGCTGTACCTGATACACCTTGTAACTGAACATACAGGTCAAAGTTTTTGTATTCCAGTTGAATAGAACCACCATAAGAAAGTGTAGGTAGTGTCTGGGCTTTGTCCATCGGTGCCTGGTCACGCTCATCTATATTTCCGTCGTTATTTAAGTCTTTGTAAATGAAATCACCTGGGCGCGGAGAAGCACCAGAGAATCGCAGACCGCTTTTATCTATTTCCTCCTGGCTATTATAGTAGCCGTTTCCGTTGGAATAGTCAATCAGATATCCGAACTGTTGTCCTGCAGAATAGCCGGTTTTACGATATGGATAGTAATATCCGCTGGCGGTACGGTTCAACTCTTTTATGTCAGTCACTTCATTTTTATTGTATCCCATATTCCCTCTGATAGTCATTCTTAATCCACATTTCAGATTCTTGATATAAGATAGTTCGATATCAAATCCTTTGTTGTTCATCTTACCCAGATTTTCAAATGGCAGATTTTCACTGGCGATACCTTGTGCAGAAGATACACTGTTATCTTGGATAGCCATTTGGGTCTGTTTCACGTTCCAATAATCAAATGTGATACCTAGTGAGTTGAATAAGGTAACATCTATTCCGTAATTTTGCTGGAAAGATTCTTCATAGTGGATATATGGATTACCTTGCATACCTTCTACAGTGTGAAAGCCATAGTAGTTGCTTAGTAAGTAACCTGCATCTTTATAACGTACATCCGTAGCATACAGGAAGCGGGTGTCAGATATCTGGTCATTACCCAGCCATCCGGCAGATGCGCGTATTTTGAGGAAGGACAACCAATCTGTGTCTTTCAGGAAACTTTCGTTGGATACCACCCAAGCGGCAGATACTGTCGGGAAGAATTTAAAACGGTTACCCGGTCTGAACTGTTCTGTACCATCGTAGGTAAAGTCTCCCTGTATATAGTATCGTGAATCATAGCCGTATTTCACATGTCCCATCAATGACAAACGATCGTATGGGAGATCACCGTTTTTCATCATATTCTCATTGAAATAGCTGACAAATGCATCTACTTCATGTCTGCCTCCAAAAATACGATTATAGTTGATGAATCCTTGGAAGTTGATAAAGTAGCGCATATTAGCGGTCTTGCTTAAACTTAGAGGAAGAGTGGTGTGAGTACCGAAAAGTCCGCTGCCATTGGCTGCATAACGTGCGTAGTCGGTAGAACCATAGATTGTTCCGTCATAGTTTGCTTCATAACCTACTATTCCTTTTACGCTCAATCCTTTAGTCAGGAATCCCAGATCCAGATTCATTCCATAAGCGACGTTCAGATTGATACCTGTTTGATGGCTATATCCGGAACGGTTGATAAGTCCGTAAGTAGGATATTCATTGTATTCTGCAGTAATCACTTTTCCGTCTTCGGTGATAGGTCCAGGTACGGTGGGGGCCATCTGATAGATCGAATTCATGATATCTCCTGTCCCGTTGTATCCTTGATTCATCCGGTCGATAGTGACATTTGTGTTAAGGAAACAGTTTAGATAACGATGCAGAGTGACGTCCACATTAGCTAAAATGTTGAAGCGATGCAATTTGAGTGCGGGATTATAATTATCATTCTTCTCTGCATCAATCAGGCTGTTTTGGTGAAGATAACCGGCATTAACAAGGTATTTAACCCGGTTGTTACCTCCGCTGATATTGACGTTGTAACGTTGCATACTGGCTGCATCATTCATAAAAGTGTCATACCAGTCGTGTCCCGGCATAGTTCCATCTGTAAATCCGGCTATTTCATATAAAGAATAGAGTGGAGTGCCACCGTCATTGAGTAAGGCCTGGTTACGCATTTGTGCGTATTCACCGGTACTTACTATTTTAGGACGCTGGGTAGCCTGTTGTATGGAGAAGTCCATGTTCACATTTACTTTAGTACGTCCTATTTCGCCTCTTTTTGTAGTAATAAGAATTACTCCGGAAGAAGCTCGCGGACCATATAATGCTTTAGCTGCGGCATCTTTCAGAATACTGACAGATTCTACAGTGTTGGCATCGAGTGTATTCATATCGAATAGTGGAGCCGGAATTCCATCGAGTACAACCAAAGGTGAATTACCGTTTATGGAATTCAGACCACGTATATACATCGTTGTTGCATCATCGGCTGGTGTGCTGGTGGATTGGATAGAAGTCAATCCTGCCAAGCGTCCGGTCAGCGTAGCTGAAAATCCGCTATTAGGTGTTTTAACTAACTCTTCTCCCTGAACGGTAGAGATTGCTCCTGTATAACCTCCTTTTCTCTCTTTTTGCAGCATGGCTACTTCGAGAGATGTATCCTGACCGGCGATGTCTGATATCAGACGAAACTCCACCGGTTTATTCAGAGTGAATTTCATTGTCTGGTTCCGATATCCCGGAATCTTACAAATGACCATACTGGCTCCCGACGGAATCTCCATGATAAATTTTCCGTCTTTGTCACTGCTTGTGGTGTATTCAGGATTGTCCGGAACAGAAATGATTGCGCCGTCTAAAGGTTCGTTGCTCTCATTCCGCACCACACCGGATATAACTTCTTGCACTTGTGCCCGGCATACTTCATTGCCTGTGAACAGGCATACGATGCACAAAAGTGTGATTATTCTGTTTTTCATATACATTCTGTTTTATGATTACCATCCTGCATTTTGCCACGTCTGTCCTGTCGTGCCTTCCAATACGGCTGCTTCACTGGCAGGGATAGGATATACGTGCCATTTCTTTTCATAACTCATTTTACTCGGTTTGCTGCCGTCCGTTCCCAAATTGATTCTTTCATAAGAGAATGAGTTTCCATTTTTGGTGATTCTCATACCTGTGGTAAACTTCTCATTTTCCATATTCTCATTGGCGGGTGTCCAGCGGCGGATATCGAAATATCTGTCTTCTTCACAAGCCAGCTCTATCTGGCGTTCGTGGCGTACCAATAAACGAGCTTCGTTCTTGTCGTTTGTCGACAGATCAACCGAAGGATCAAAACCTGCACGGTGACGGATTTCATTGATCCATTCCAGACCTTCGGGAAGGTGTCCGCTTTCAATAGCGGCTTCGGCGGCATTCAGATAAATTTTGCCTAATCGGTAAAAACGGAAACGGCCATCATATCCAGCCACTCCGGCTGCCTTACAGTTACCGTTTACCATTCTTTTTCTCCAATAATAACCGGTACGTGTGTTCGTATTTCCACTTGTACGGATTTCGCTATTTCCTCCCACGTACGTTTCTACTACTGCCGGTTCCTTTCCTAACAGCACAGGACTGTTATTATAAAAGACTGTAGCCTGGAAACGAGGATCACGTCCCTTATAAGGGTTAGCTGGGTCATAGCCGCTATTAGGGTTATAATTAGGTGACAGATGCTTCTCGTCGTTATAAGGTTTCGATAAATCCAGTACAGGCTTTCCTGTTGCCAGCATATCATAGGCGTCTACTAATTCTTGGGAAGGAACAATGGTTAATTGAGCGTTTCCCAATACCGGAGCTCCGATAACGTCATACAAAGGATTGGTGTATGGGTCGGGCCAATAGCCTTCGGTACTTTGCCAGATTGTTTCTTTATCACTGGGATCTGTTCCGATATAGTTGTTGAGCGTAAAGTACTCCATATAAGCATTGTTATAGTACTTTTCTGTATCCGCACATTTGGTATATAATTCATATCCATTGGCTTTCAGCTGTTCTAGACAGTCTTTGTTGATTGTGTAAGCCCATTCCCAAAGATCCTTGCCACCATTGTTGTAAGTGCTGGCTGCGAATAGAGATGCTTCGGAACGGATAGCCATTGCGATGCCTTTGGTCATTCTGATCTTCTCGTTGAGTGTTGTCAGTCGCCAAGGAAGGTTGCTGGATTGCAAAGCTACTTCGCAATCATCTACAATGAATCGGGCACAGTCTTCGAAAGTAGGACGTGATAGAGTTGAATAATCATAGTCTAACCCGTATGGCTCTTTCTCAATAGGCACAGGACCATACCATTTCAGTAACTCCATATAGAAATAAGCACGGAGTACATGAGCCTCTGCTACCCAACGGTCACGGTCGCTTTCGCTTGGTATGGCGGCGGTGGCTGCCCGTTGAAGGAATGTGTTGATAATACGGATTTGCCCCCAGTATAACTGCCAGTATCCTCCTTCTGAGTAGGTGTCGCCCATATCTCTGCGAACGTCGAGATAGAAGTCGGTGGTGGTACAGTTGCCGGATGCGGCATGTGCAAAGCCGGCACCGGAACCATCCGTGCAATCCCACGCTTCATCACTAAGTGCTACGGGATAGTTGCTCCAAAAATGATATCGCAAACTCTTTTTAGGCAGATAGTCAAAGCAAGTACTGAAATAAGCTTTAGTCAGATCGGGATCCTGGAATACTTCGTCCAGTGATAATCTTCCGTCGGGAGCTACATCCAACGCTTCATTACAAGAACTGAATGTGAGCAGGGAAGCAAACATGCATATATAAATAAATCTTTTTTTCATATCGGTTTTGTTTTAGCCGTTAAAATGTAATATTCAAACCTACATTGTACGTACGCATTGTCGGATAGGCTGCCGGACTGTTTTGTTCGGGATCGAAGCTGTCAGTCTTGAGGTGAGTCCATGTATACAAGTTATTACCGCTTAAATAGAAACGTACATTGGAAGCACCGATTTTCTTGCTGATACTTTCCGGTAATGTATATCCTACTTCTGCATTTTTCAGACGTATATACGAGGCATCCATGATAAAGAAGTCGTTGGGCTGCAAGCTCGGACCGCCACTACTGGACAGACGAGGATACGTAATCTTTTCGTGATTATTATAACGTTCTTCGCTCCAACGTTCCATGTGCATCTTGTAAAAGTTGCCGCTACTTTCATAAATACCAGCTCCTGAATAAGTTTTGCTGTATTGGCCTACTCCCTGCAACATGATAGAAACATCGAATCCTTTCCAGTTGGCAGATAAAGAGAAACCGTAGTTGATGCGGGGCAATAGGGAGGAATAGCCAATGGGAGCTTTGTCACGGTCATTGATGACACCGTCTCCGTTGAGATCTTTATAAATAAAGTCTCCGGGTTCCGGTGTTCCTACACCTTCGTAAGTCAGTCCGCTCTTGGCAATACTCTCGTCACTATAGAAGAATCCTGTGCCGTCACGCCCTTTTTCAGGATCATAACTGCGGTCGATGATATATCCCCAGTTTTGTCCTAATGAGAAGCCGGTGGTGCGGGTGCGATAAGCATAATCCTTACCTAATAGTGGCTCGTCATATTCCAATACTTTGTTTTTGGCATAACTGAAGTTTGCATTAGCAGAAACAGATAGCCCGTTTTTGAATTGTTTCTGATATCCGAGGACCATTTCGAATCCCTGATTCTTTACTTCACCATCGTTCATCAAAGGAAGAGCGGATGAGGGAAGACCTTGAATCATAGGAGTAGTCTGCGGGATAATCAGAATATTTTTTCTTTTTTCAACAAAGTAGTCAAATGAGAAGGAAAGATCATGATACAAGGATATGTCTATACCATAATTCTGTTTTTCAGCTGTTTCCCATGTGATGCTTTTGTTTCCTATATAGTTTTCGGCTATCTTGTAACCTTGTCCCCAACCGGAACCATTGGAAGCATATCCCAAGCTTGGGGATAACCAATGATCTCCTTTACTGTCGGTGACTACGGAATATTGACTGATATTATCCAGATAAAGGAAACGGGCTGAACCGAAGGCGTCGTTACCAACTTTTCCCCAAGAAGCTCTTAACTTCAGATTGGTCAAAACCGGATTATCCTGAAGGAAGCCCTCATTAGTAATCAGCCAACCGAAAGAGGCAGCCGGGAAGAGACCGAATCGTTTGTCCGGTGAAAATTGTTCAGAGCCGTTATAACCTACGTTGACCTCCGCAAAATAACGTCTGTCATAGTCATAAGTTGCACGTCCGGCAATACCGATGACGTTGTAAGGAAGCAGTAGGTCACCGGATGTTTCTTTGGATTCTTTGATGTCCCGTTGAGCTAGAAACATAGCAGTGACATTATGCTTTCCGGCGAAGGTCTGGTTATAGTTGATTTGTCCCTGTAAGTTCATAACCCAATAAGATTCGGAAGACTTTGTGAGTTCAATCGGGCCGTCTTCGTCCTCCAGGCTAGGATGGCGATTGATAAACAAATGCTCTCCTGAAGCTAATGTCTGATACGTATACCAGGTATAGGAACGTTTTCCGATTGTTTTCCCAAATCCTTTGGAGTCGAAAGATACCTGGCCTTTGACAGAGAGTCCTTTAGTGATAAATCCCAAATCTATTTCTACTCCTCCGATAACATTGATTCCCGATCTGGTTTCCAGTTGATAGCCCGAACGGTTGATTAGCGGATATGCACTCAATGAATTGTTGGCGGGATCTTCTACGGATAATCCGGCACCAATAGGGAAAGTACGTATAGCATCGGTAGCGTATGCACCTTCCGGGGTGAGATACATGGAAGTAGGGCGTGAGGTCAAAGCGCTGTTGAATACACTTGACATACTTGCGGAAGTTCCGTTGATCCGTTCCAGATAAGAGGAAGCGTTTAGGTTTATTTTTACCGATTTATTGACTTTGTAGTCGATATTTGAGCGGAAGTTGTAGCGGTCTAATGAAGACTGGGCATTGTATCCCAACTTGGATTTAGGTTCTACGTTGAACATACCTCCCTGATGCAGATAGCCTGCACTTACAAAGTATTGAAGTTTGTCCGAACCTCCTGAAACGTTTATGTTGGCTCTGGTCATGGGAGCATAATCTCTGAACAAAATATCTTGCCAGTTATTATTCGGATAAAAATCCGGATCTACAGGATTGCCTGTTTTCCATGAATCGAACTTATCAATGTCCGGTCCGAAGAATTCAGCGGAATTTCCGTCGTTCACGAGTGCTTCATTGCGAAGTCTGACCCAATCCCATGAATCCAGACGTTCGGGTTTGAAAGCGATTTCCTGCATGCTGAACTCTACATTGGCACTGATACGGGCAGTTCCTTTTTCACCTCTACGAGTGGTAATCATTATCACTCCGTTGGCACCACGTACTCCGAATACTGCTGTTGCGGAAGCATCTTTCAATACGGAGATATTAGCAATCTCGTTTGGGTCGATAGATCGCATATCGTCTACAGCTACTCCATCTACCATAATTAATGGGTTTGTTCCGTTTGTAGTGGCAGCACCACGCAGGAACATGGTGACTTCGTCACGTCCCGGTTCACCGGAGGTCTGGATAGTTGTCAATCCTGGGAGTTTTCCGGATAAAGCGGAACTTAGGTTGGGTGATGAGGATTTCATCAAATCTTTTCGATCAATGGAAGCTACGGAACCGATGACGGAAACCTTTTTCTGGGTACCGTAAGCTACCACTACAACTTCCTCCAGGTTCGCTACGTCCGGATGCATGATGATACGCATGTCTTTTTTAGCAGGAATGTCCTGTTTTTGATAACCTACATAACTGATTTCCAGTATAGCGTTTGGGGCAACCGATAAAGAGAAACGACCGTCTATGTCTGTAATAGTACCATTCGTTGCTGCTCCTTTTTCCATGACGGAAGCTCCGATCAGGCTTTCACCGGACTCGTCTACGACGACTCCGGAGGCTGTTATTTTAGACTGTTGCTGTGTCAGGGTAGCATCTCCGATATCCGATGCATTTCCTGTAACGGGAATACAGATTCCCAACCCAAGCAACAGGCACATTTTGTATAGCCAATAACTTCTTTTCATAACTATAACGTTTAAGATTGTTTTCTGTCTAATTAAATGAACTCAACATTTTATCCTTGTCGTATCCTATGTATTCATAGCGTTCTATCCGGACACCTTGATTCTTTGCGGTAATACATGGACTTGTGCCGTTCCATGGGCTATCCATCCACCATTCTTCTACTAATAGCTTTCTTTGAGTTGAAGAGCTGTTGGTAAATGAGAACTGAACCTTTGAGGCATCTACAGCTCCACCGGAGTAACCTAGTACGGAATAAGTACCTGCCAGATTACGCAGATCGACATAAGTGAGCGGACAACCGGATGCATTTAGTGATGTGATGGATTTGCACCGGTTTATATCCAGATATGCTAATCCCGGATTGTTGCTCACATCTATAGAGGTTATCATATACTGATCGCCAGAAATGAGTTTGGTTAATCCTGCATTCTTGGCACTGAAAGTCTGAATTCCTTTCTCATCTACCGGACCTGCCGTGTAGCTGGTACTGATTGCGTATTTACTAAGATCGATTTCTCCCAGATTATTTCCATCCAGAATGAGGTTTTTGTATCCGCAGAAGTATTGTAGTCCTTCCAGATTAGTGATTCCCTTATTGCTAAGATCAAGGGTCGTGTTATTCTTGAAGTATTCAGTATTTAGAGCAGCCACTGTCAGAACTTTATCTCCATCGAATACATCCGGAACCAATGCTTTGAGTGCGTTTCGCAGATTGGTATCAGGAATTTCTCCGTACTTTTTCATTGTCTTCTGATATTTTCCGTAACTGTAATAATAGTTGTTGTTTCCATCGGGATAGTCGTGCATCCAGTCGTACCCTTCCACTGTCACTCCATTATTGATGGCATCTACGATAGAACCGCTATTGCTGTAGTATGAGTCCATCCACCAGGATTCCATTTTCAGGAGTCGTTCTTTACTTGCGTCATCGCTGAAAGTAAATTTGAAGTCTGTGCTGTTGTAGTTCAGACATCCGCCATAGATACTGTGGTAATTGCGTACATCCAGATATACCAGTTTACAGTTTAGGGCAGAGAACTTCTCAATGTTATAACAATAATACAGGTCGACAGATTCTAGTTTGGTACTTCCATCTATGTTGAGAGATACCAATGTCGTGTTCGGCTGTTCCGAAGTGGCTAGTTCCAGTTTGGTCAGACCTGTGTTTTGTGCAGTCAGTTCAGACAGTCTGGATAGTACTTCTGCAGGAATTTCACTGATATCATTATTGTTGCAGATCAGTTTCCGAATGTTGCTGAAATACTCGAGTCCCTCCAGAGAAGTGATATTTTTATCGCTGATATTTAATGTGCCATCAGTGAAAGTGACATATTTAGCACTGGAAGATATCTTTTCTCCTTTAAATATATCAGGGAAAAGAGCAGACAAGGCATTACGCAGGTTTTCGTCGGGCATAACTCCAATAGTACTGTTGATGACGCCTAATGTTCGCATTTTGCTACCGCGTACCAATACAAGTCCATAAGAATCTTTGGTGGCCGTAGAGGGGTAAAGTACCGTGATATGATCGGATGCTACTTCTCTGGTTTCCATGTAGATGGGCTGTTCAGTACCTCCTGAAAGGGAAGAAAGAGCCAGTACATCACAGTCGATAAAGCCATTTCCCTGAATGGTAATCTCTGTGCCCAGGGATTCTTCCGAAATATCCGGAAGCACTACATTGGTTACTCCTAGGTCTGTGCCTAACTTTTCGTCTTCACATCCCAAAAGGAATACCATTCCAAGCATTAATAAAATGTAGAAATGTGTTTTCATAAATACTATTTGTTTAATGAATAAATAGAGTACATAGTTATTCTTGTTTTAAGACGATCACAGAATGAGCCGGAAGTAAACATAGAATTTTATCGTTCACTTTGAGAGGCTGGGCGTCCGGAGCCAACATTTGGTCTGTGGTAGGTAAACCGTCTTTGATATAACGGTAAACCTGATAATTCCCTTTGGCTTGCGTATGTTCGTTGATGAGGCTTATTGTTTTCTCCTGGTCCATTCCATTGGCGAAAACATATACCCATTTGCCATTTGTGTTTCGAACAGCAGTTCCTGCATACCATTCTTCCGGTGTTGCTATCGGATGGATTTCAGCTCCCGGGCGTATGAAACGTGTCAACAGAGAATAGGCATAGTACTGCGGGCGTACCTCGTAATCACTTTTGATATCGTTGTAGTATGGCTCCGAAGCGTATGTTTTCTTTACATACTTCCATAAACCCAGTTGCTGCATTGCTCCGTAGTCTGCATCCTTACCATAGTATTGGTCTATCAGGCTCCAATAGCTAACACCGCTTGCTCCTGCATTGAGTAGATTGATGACTATGCGTGTCATGAGTACTCCTCGTTCATACAAGTCGATATCTTTTTGTCTGGTGGCACCTACGCATTGATTACCTCCGAATTCACCGATGAAATGGGCTTTTCCAACTGAAGAGGCCAATTGAGAGTTTTGTTTTTCCCAATCCAGAATTGTGGAGTTCGGAGTTTCGTAGCCGAAGATATAGGTGTGGGAGTTGAATACGTCAGCAACGTTCGCCAGTCCTTTCGTGCAGGCTGCCAGATATTTATGCGTTCCTGTACCTCCGTCTGAATTGTCAGAAAGACTGAAATGTACTTTATTTCGTATTCCATCCTCTTTGAAACGTCTGTCGAGTACTTTACACATTTCAATATAGTCGGCGGTGGGAGCAGCTTTACCTTTGATGATATATGACCAATCTGGTTCGTTGATCGGAGTAATCTCTTTGACGCACGTGTATTTTTTGTTGTTGAGCAGGTGTTGTACAAGTGCGGAAAAGTTCTCGCTCCATTCTTCATAGTTAGTCGGGGCTACTACCCAGTTACCATAATTCCCTTCGGCCAGGAAATGTCCCGGAGGGGCTCCCCAAAGTACAAGGGTGACTTCCATTTTCTGTTCTTGTGCCATATTCAATACTTTGTAGAGTGATTGCATTTCTACAGAGTTGAAAGTGAAATTATGCCAGTCGATTTTGGATGCATCCGGATTGTCATTCTTTGGCTCATACCATTGTGGCATCACCATCACCCGTAAGCTTTGCAGTCCCATTTCTTTGACACGTTTCACAACGATGCGCTCCCAGTCTTCAGCTTTGGCTCCATCATTGCGGGTCACATTTTGTGAGAGGAAGTGGGGATCTAGTTCTGCACCTATAGCACGGAGCTTTACACCGGTTTTCTTTCCTACAGAAAGTTTCTGTATGGCAGTTGTTGAACTTTGGTATTTGATTATCAGACTACTTTGCGGGTTATCCAGTGTCAGCGTGAAGCCGTTAGCCAGTTCTTTACCGGTTTTCTTTATAGCCTCTCCTGTATCTTTATTGGTGAGTATATAAGTGTGGTCAGGGTGTAGTCCTGATAAATTGACAGTATAGCTCTTGTCCGGATTGTCTTTGCGGCGGAAAGCTACGATGTATCCGCTGTCATCCGACGGACGATAAAGTTGGTATGCTAGCCAGATATTTTCCGAAGTAATGTTGTTTATTCCACTCAACGGATAGTAATCTTCATAGAAATAGGGACGGAGTTCTTTGAACTCTGCCTGGCGGTCGCGCATATCATAGATGGATTGTCCGGCTTCGGTTATTTTCCAGTTGTAGATAATAGAGGTTCCGAGGCTGGAACGGAAAGTGAATTTATCGGCACTCACAGTTCCTGTACCATGCAGGGGAAGGTATAAGTTCAATCCGTAAGTATGGCATTGATAACCGATTGGTTCTCCATAACTGTAGTCTGTTCTCCACATCGGTGCACTGCGTGAGATACTTTCGAGGTCAATACGGCGTCCGCCACTGGCACAATTATCAACCAGCAAGCCCGGAAAGCGGTTCAGCAGATATTCCCAGAAAGAATAAAGTCCTTCAATGTATCGGATTTCGCAGATACCTTGTCTGCCAGGTTCATCATTGGCAGCCCAGAAACCTTCCGGTTCTATATTGAAATCCTGGCGGTAGTAGTCTATGCCATTTTCTTCGAGGAAGTCTCCGATATATTTACTCATCCATCGACATGCCTCCGGATTTCCGAGATTGAATAGATAAGAGTCGTGCTCACCATCTTTTGTCCAGTCTTCCTGTTTGGCTTTTCCTCTGGCATCCAACATCCATTGAGGGTGTTGCAGTGCCCAGGCTGAGCCTTTCATAACACGCTCCGGTTCAAACCATACCATGAACTTGGAACCAACTCTATGCACTTCGTCGGCGATGGGGCGTAACCCTTCGGGGAAACGAATAGAGTCGACGGTCCAGTTTCCTACGGTGTTCGCCCAATTCTTATGATTGGCTACATCTGCAGAGTGATTGTACCATCCGGCATCCAGCCAGAATACTTCGGGTACTAATTTGAATTGTTCATACCGTTTCACCATAGCAATGGCATAATCTGTAGTCAGGCAGGTATATTCATTACAGGGAGTAGGATCACCGTAGTTGAAACTGGTCGATATTGGATATACGGTCGGTTTACCATCTACTTTCCAAGTGTGGTGGGCTTGCACGAAACGGCGGAACTGGTTGTGTCCTTTCATCCGGTCGGAACCGTTCCAGAATGACAGGCATACACTGGAAGTGCGGATGCTCTCTTCCGGATACAGATAGGTTTTCAAACGTTCAATTCCGGAGGTAAGCGCTACGCTTTGCTGGTCTGCACAGCGCACATCGGCAAACCAGGTTCCTGTCCATCCGATGGCTACGATAACTCCTTGATTGGCCGGAGATTCAATATTGAAGAATGGCATACGCATTTGTGAAGAGCGTCCACCTTCCGGTCTCATATAAAGATTATCACCCGGAGACAAGATTGTAAGTTGCTGGCTGAAATCTGATTTGGATGCATGGCTGCCTTCGGAATGATGAAGGTTGAATGCTCCCGGATGCTGGTAGCGGAATGTGATATCAGACACTTTTACGTTGGCAATCTCCGGCGTATTTTTCTTTCCCTGGTTGGTGAAACGGAGTACCCATTCCACCGTATTGAAGTCGGTAAAGCCTTTCACTTCACATTCGACTTTTAATCCTCCGGATGGTTCACGATAAGTATAAAGGTATTTCAGAACCTTGGGATCGTCACTTTTCTGACGCGTAGCCGTATAAGACCAGCTTTTGATAAATTCCTGTGAAGGTTTACCTCCATATTCGAAAGAGAAAGGAGGGACCACACCGCGGGCAAAGTGGGTGGTTATCCATTGGCTGGTGTTTACCAGGCGGTCGCTCATGCGGGCTACCGTCTGTCCTGTTCCATTATGAGGGAACAGAAGCAGAATGAATAGATAATATAGTATTCTTTTTTTCATTCTTTATTCGGTTTTTCGTTGGTAACTTTATATTTTAGTAATAAGGAACTATGTGGCTTTTCGAGGAACAGTGGCAACAGACTGGTCAGTTCTTTTCCCTGATAGATTTTGCTCTGTCGGCTATCCATGTCTGTCACTGTATAGTATTTTTCCGGATCCACTCCTGAAAGTCTGACGGTGATTTGTTTGTCTTTGGAGGCGGTTCTGCGGAAAGCAACGATAATACCACTGTCGTCCGATGGACGATGCATTTGATAGGCTAGCCAGATATCATCCCGCGTCATGTCTTCTGTACCCGTCAGTGGGTAATAATCTTCGTAATAGTAAGGTCTGATTTCGTGGAATTCTTTCAGACAACGTTGCATTTCGTAAACGGAGGCATTTTTATCGGTTATTTTCCAGTTATAAATCAAAGCTGTGCTGACGCTTGAGCGGAAAGAATACGGATCGGTCTGTAAACTACCTGTTCCATGTAAAGGCAGGAAGAAATTCAGGCCATACGTGTGACATTGGTAGCCGTCCGGATCGTCGTAATGATAATAATCACTCCTCCATAGTGGTGCGCTTCGGCCGATTGTTTCCCAGTCAATACGTCGTCCCCCACTGGCACAGTTGTCTATGAGCAGGTTCGGGAATCGGTTCAGCAGATAATCCCAGAAGTAGTATAGTCCTTCGATGTGTCGTATCTCTTTCATTCCTGTACGTCCGGGCTCATCGTTGGCTGCCCAGTAGATGTCCGGCTGCATATTGAAATCCTGACGGTAATAGTCTATGCCGTTTTCTTCGAGCATATCGCCTATATATTTACTCATCCAGTGGCAGGCTTCCGGATTTCCCAGATCGAACAGTAGGTAGGTGTCATTGTTGTGTTCGGGAATGTCGAGCATCCAGTCGGGGTGTTCTACTGCCCATTGGGTACCACGGATGACACGCTCGGGTTCGAACCAGACCATGAATTTAGCTCCTACTTTGTGTATTTCGTCGGCTACAGGACGAAGTCCTTTGGGGAAGCGCAATGTATCTACAGTCCAGTTACCGGCTGTGTTGGCCCAGGTCTTGCCATGTTCGAAGTCTGCAGCATCGGTGTTCCATCCGGCA
Source organism: Bacteroides sp. M10 (assembly GCF_014334015.1). Taxonomy (GTDB): domain Bacteria; phylum Bacteroidota; class Bacteroidia; order Bacteroidales; family Bacteroidaceae; genus Bacteroides; species Bacteroides intestinigallinarum. The sequence continues at coordinate 1,834,640 of NZ_CP060488.1, forward strand.
TCCAGCCAGAATACTTCGGGCTTCAATCCGAACTGTATGTAACGTTTCACCATGGCAATGGCATAATCGGCTGTCAGGCATGAGTATTCCGTACAAGGTGCGGGGTCCCGATAGTTGAATCCGCTGGAAAGAGGATATTCGGCAAATTTTCCGTTGATTTTCCGTGACTTGTGTGCCAGGACAAAACGGCGGAATTTATTGTGTCCTGCCATCCGGTCGATATTTTCCCAAAACATCAGACTGATACTTGGGGTACGAATTGTTTCCTGTGGACGTAAGTATAATTTCATGGTTTTCATTCCCGAAGCCATGGATATTGTACGATTATCTTGTGCGCATACATCTGCATACCAGGTGCCCGACCAGCCTACTCCTAATATGACTCCCTGTCCGGCAGGTGATTCAATGTTGAAGAAAGGAAGATAGTCCCCTTCTGAAGAGCGTCCTCCTTGTGGAGACATCTGTTTGGTTTCACCCGTTGCCAGAGTAACTGAACGTGGATGGAAATCATATTTGGAGATATGGTTTCCGTCTGCATAGTGTAACTTGAATTCTCCTTTAGAAGCGTATTGCATGGCAAGGTCCACTACTTTCACTTGTTCCAGAGTGGGAGAGTTGCTCGTACCTTTGTTGGTGAAGTTCAATACCCATTCGGCAGCTTGATAACTGGGATAGCCTTTTACGGTACATTCTACTTTCAGTCCGTTGGTAGGATTGTAGTAGGTAAAGAGATACTTTATCACATCCGCTTCTTCGGATTCTATCTTTTGCTGGGAATAGTCCCATTGGCGGATAAATTCTGCGGAAGGTTTCCCGTCACATATAAACGAGAACGGAGGTGTTTTTCCTTTAGCGAATTGTTTCTGAATCCATTTTTCGATTTCAGGAATGTGTTTGGAGATTTTAGCCGTCGTCTGACCCACGGCTATGATGCTCCACACACTCATAATCAGTAATGAGAACAGGAATTTCGATTCGATTTTCTTGAAATGTTTCATTAGAATATAGGTTTATGTGGTTTTTACTTTTCTCATTATTCCGATCAGATAGCACCATACAATGGCAAGTACTATAATTGCAGATAACTGACTGTGGAATGAATCAGTGATTATTCCTAAAATAGGCGGGAGGACGGCACCGCCGGATACGCCGACGATAAGAAGTGCAGATACTTCGTTCGCTTTCTCGGGAACACGTTTCAAAGACAGAGAGAAGATGATGGAAAACAGATTGGCATATCCTATCCCGAAAACCGCTACACATCCGAGGATAAACCAGAGATTAGTGCTAATGGTCATCAGTATCAATCCTGTGAGAGCTATCCAGACGCTATAAATATAGAATTTACTTTCTGAATATTTCATCAGTAGGATACCACCCAAAAAGGCTCCTACAGTGCGGGCGAAGAAATACACACTATTTCCCATTCCTGCATCTGTCAGTGGTAGATCGCAACGTTCCATCAGGAATTTAGGGAAAGTCATATTGATACCTACGTCTACACCTACCAGCACGAGAATACCGATAAAGAAAGCAAGAATGTATTTGTCTTTGAATAATTCAAGAGTGACTTTGAAAGAAATGTTCTTCCGTTCCTGTTGTTTTTCTTGTATAGGGGTAAGCCATAGCCATATCAAAGCGAGCAGTGACAGTCCGGCATAAATGGGGAATATCATTTTCCATCCGAAAAAACTACCAGTCACCCAAGCTGCCAGGATAGGACCCAGGAATGAACTGACTGCTTTGACAAATTGTCCTAGGGTTAATGTACCTGTCAACTTATCGTTTGCAACGACATCCGTTACTAATGGATTGAGTGAAACTTGCAATAGAGTGTTACCGATACCTATCAAGGCAAATGCGATTAATATGGCGGTAAAGTCGTATGCAACGAGTGGAAGGCACATGGCTAATACATGGAATGCGAAGCTAAGTAGTACGGTTTTCTTGCGTCCGATGCGATTCATTAACATTCCGGTGGGAATAGAAAGCACCAGGAACCACAAGAAACAGGATAGAGAGATGAGATTAACCATCGTATCGGTGAGATGGCTGAAATCATTCTTCACATAGCTCGTGGTTATTCCGACAATGTCAACAAATCCCATAACGAAGAATCCGAACATGACGGAGAGCATTTTTACTATGGATATTTCTTTTTTCATTCGTGTACTTTTGATGATAAATTACTTGGTTGGTGGGCATATATATCCAGCACGGTGGATATATATGGCTAACATGGTGAATATATATGCCCAATACGGTGTATATATATCCCCACTAAATGGGGTATATATACTTCTATTTTTGTACTAATACCCTGATTGATGAACGAGATAATTTAAGTTTTAGGTTATTCTCTTGCGTGTTGACCGTTTCTGTTGATTCTATCAGATTATCACCTTCCGGTAGGCGTCCTTCCATATATTTGTAGACATTGTATTCTCCATTGGCACCTTCTTTATCATTTTCCAACTGTATCATCTTGTCTTTGTCTGTAGCGTTGGAAAGTACATACGTCCATTTTCCCTCTGTGTTGAGAAAAGCACTTCCGGCTATCAACTCGTCGCCGAGATCCAATGGATATACTTCGTCGCCCTGGCGGACAAAACGTGTCAACAGACTATATGCATAGTATTGAGGACGTACCTCGTAGTCTTCCTTGATTTTGGAATATACATCTGGGTCTTCGGTATAAGCGGATTTTAGATATTTCCATAAACCGAGTTGCTGCATTTCCGAATAGGAGGCATTGCGGTTATAATATTGATCGATCAGACTCCAGTAGCTTACTCCGCAAGCACCGGCATTCAGATAGTTCAGAGCAACGCGGATTAGCTGTACCCCTCGCGTATATGTGTCTATACCATATTGACGGGCACTTCCGTATCCAGGGAAACCGAATTCTCCAACAAAATGTCTTTTACCTCCTGCAGAAGCTATATTTTGACGTTCCCAATTTACGAGAGTCGAATTAGGGGTGTTGTAGTCAAACTTGTATACATGAGAGTTATACAGATCGGCTTCATCGTTTGTGAAAGCGGAAACACAGGCAGCGATATATCCGGGTGTACCGTCTGTATTGTCAGAAAGGTTGAAGTGTACCTTACTGCGTATTCCATCTGCTTTAAACTTGATATCCAGTGCTTTCACCATGGGGGCGTAGGTGTCCTGCCAACCCATGGTTTCAAAATCACCTTGCCACATGATGCGGCCGTAACCTGCTATATGACTGTCAGGTTCATTGAATGGAGTAATTTGATTGATACAGGTATAATGTTTTTCTTCAATCAGGTATTTCACCATTGTGGAGAAGTTTTCTGCAAATTCTTCATAGTTATCTATACCGGCAATCCAACCCGGATTAACGTTATAACTTCGTGCATCACACAAGAAATGCTTTTGACCATTGTTAATGCCTGATAGTAATTCGATATTGGTAATGGCTCCCCATACGACTAATGTCACTCCGATATTATTCTCCTGGGCCAGATCCAATACTTTGTATACAGATTGCATTTCTTCCGAATCAAAAGTGAATTTGCTCATATTCGCGACATTAGGATCGTTGTTGTCATTGGAGGGTTCCCACCATTGTGGCTGCATCATGATTCGGAATTGTTGTACTTTCATTTTCTTTACCCGTTGTACAACTATATTTTCCCAATCTTCAGCCTTTGAACCATCATTGCGGGTGATGTTTTGTGAGAAGAAGTGTGGATCCATCTCGACACCGATAGCATGAACCGGAGTTCCTGTTGAATTCCCTACTGCAACAGGATAATAGTTGCAAGCCGGGCAATCGTCATATTTGTTATAATCATCCGAGCAGGCGGACATTCCCCAAAGTGTGCAAACAATACTCAATAGAGTTTTACTGATATGTGTCATTTTCATTGCCATATTGATTAAATTTAGTAGGTTATTATTCAAAGCCTAATTCTGCCTCAATTGCCTGAATCAGAATGTGGATAACTTTGATGTGAATTTCTTGTATTCTGTCGGAATGTGCTGCTCGTGGCGCGCAGACTGCAATGTCTGCCAGTCGTGACAGTTCATTCTCTCCTTTTGAAGTCAGCGCTATCACTTTCATTCCATTGTTGTGTGCTTGTACGGCAGCTTTCAGTATGTTCTCGGAATGTCCGCTTGTGCTGATGGCCAATAATACATCTCCCTTACATCCCATAGCTTCTACATAGCGGGAGAAGATCTCGTTGAACGAAAAATCATTTCCCACACAGGTCATGTAAGCCGGGTCATTGATTGCAATTGCCGGTAGCGGGATGCGGTTGTTGCGGTAACGTCCGGTTAGTTCTTCTGCAAAGTGGGTGGCGTCACATAAAGAACCTCCATTACCACAGCTGATAATCTTATTTCCGGCTTTTAATGCTTCGGCGCAGGTAGAGGCTGCCTGTGAAATAATCCCGACTGTTGTTGTTTCCTCAAGAAAGCTCTCCAACGTTTGCCGAGCCTCTTCCAGTGTTGTTTCAATAAGCTCTTTCATAATAGTTAATCGGTTAAGTTAGCGGCTACAGAAAGAGCTGCATAATCTCCTATCTGCTCTCCCAAGGCGGCTGGTTTCACTTTACATACTCTGTTTGCACAGGATAATGCTTCCTGATCGATTATCTTTTGCATGATGGGTTCCATCATATTTTTATTCCGGGTATAGATGCCACCTATCACAATGACTTCCGGATTCAAGATATCGATCACCATGGATAATCCTTTTCCCAGATAAATAGCAGACGTCTCATATATGCTTTGGGCTAATTTATCACCTTTGGCAGCTTCTTCAGCCACTTTTCGGGCAGTAAGCTGATCTAGTTCCTGTAAGGTACACCATTCAACTTTCTGTCCGGTCTGCAATTTCTCCATCACATACATTTTGGAGAGTTGAGCAATACCTCCACCGCTGGCAAATCCCTCAAAAGAGCCCTTTTTACCGTAACCTATCGGACCGAAATCCGACAGGCGGATATGTCCCAGTTCTCCGGCATTGTCATTGGTGCCCGTATACAGTTTGCCATTTAATATTAATCCTGCTCCCAGTCCCGTACCGAATGTGAGAAAGACCATATTCTTAGTTCCTTTTCCTGCTCCGAACTTCCATTCGGCTAAAGCACAGGCATTGGCATCATTGTGTAGACTGGTTTTAATGCCCGTCTTTTTTTCCACCATTGCCACAATGGGGATGTTGTCCCATCCCGGTAGGTTAGGGGGAGACATCACGATGCCTGTTTCACTGTTGAGAGGACCTCCGCAACAGATTCCAATCGCTTTTGTGTTAGTAGGGGTTAGCTGGTGGAGGTTCATCATCTTTTCGGTTTCACAGAGAATTCTGGCTATTGTTTCGTCGACTGTGGTCGTATCAAATTTCTTTTTGTCGATGATATGTAGCTCGTCGTTTTCTTTGATACCGTAGATGATGGCGCATTTGGTGCCTCCTACGTCAATTCCTAACAAGTTCTCTTTCATAACTATTATTTTTTAGCGTATAATCCGGTTTTTTGTAACAGCCGCTTGTATTCTTTCAAGTTGAAAGGTGCCTTGCCGTATAGGTAATGATTCATGAATTTCTGATTACCGATCTGGTATTGGATCAGATAGATTCCTTGACCGCTTTCTTCCGGTAGTGAGGCTATTCTGACCTTTTGATTGGCTGGAATACGGAAAGTGCTCTCATAGATTTTACGTCCTGAGGATGCATCTGTTACCGTTACATTACCACTTTGTACGTTGCGTGTGTCATTCGTTCCTATCAGTGGGTAATTTCCGCCTTCTGCATCATTGATTAGTACACAAACATCCTGTTGAACATTCTTGATGAAATAATATGCCATCTTCTTTGAATTGTAGTAGTCAACAATCGCATCAGAGATCACTGGCCATCCATCCCGCAGGTTCCACCAGATAATACCAGTCTTGTCGTCAAACTTCTTTCCACGCCACATCTCTATGAAATATTTCATAGCTTCTGCCTGTACGGATTGAGAAGCGAATATAAAATCATCCAGTTTGGAGGGAACTTCACCAAAAAGTAAACGTACCTGATTAATCATAAGATTATTGCGATCGAATGTCTTTCCCCATTCTGGGAATCTACGAACAGATTTGGTAACCCATTCATCATTCCATTCATGATTTTTTGTCCAGGGATATACGGCATCTTTCGTCATCATTTTCTGGAGACTTTCTAAATTAGGGCAGCCGTGATAGCCGATTTCACTGACAAAGCAGCAGGTAGCATCCGTATAGAATTTGTCTTTGTAATATCCTCTGGGACCCCATAAATGGTTTTCTGGTAAATATTGGTCAGCACTTCCTCTTTCATATACCGCTTGGCTGTAGTAAGGAGAGCTGGGAAGATAAGGGCGAGTAGGGTCAAACTCATAAATAATTGCCGGGAGGACCTTGCGGCTAACTACATCCTGATTTGGATTAATATTAAATGGTTGCAAAGACCAGCGCAGTGCACAATCGTCTTCATTATTTCCTGACCATAAAACGAGTGATGGATGATTACGTAACTTGCATACAACAGAAATGGCCTCTTCTTCCAATGCTTGTGTAAATGAGCTGCGTTGAGGATAGAAAGTGCATCCCATCGTAAAATCCTGCCATACCATAATGCCGTTTTCATCGCATAAATCAAAGAAATGATGATCTTCATACACGTTGCCACCCCAACAACGTATCATATTGCAGTTTAATTCTACAGCCATGCGGATAGATTCGTCTACGAAAGAATGATCCCGGCTATGGAGTGCATCCATGGGTACCCAATTGGTTCCGTGAATAAAAATAGGTTCTCCATTGACTATGAAACAGAATTTACCCGGATGATCCGGTGGGAGGTTGATGTCTGTAATGTCTAGTTGAATCGTGCGGAGGCCTACCCGTTTATTATCTGTTGATAAAATAGTGCCGTCAGAATCTACTAACTCTACTTTTGCATCATATAAAGCCGGTTCTCCATATCCTCTTGGCCACCATAAATCAGCATTCTTGATTTCCATTATATATCGAAATGCTGGGGAAACGACAACAGAGCTTCCTTTATATATTTCTTTCCCATGGCGACTTAATGTATATACGGCTTTCACTTTGTCGAACTTTTCGAAAGGTAGTTTTACTTGTATATCAGTATACAAACGTACATTTCTGGTAGCAGTGTCTACATTGGCGACCATATAGTGAACATCTGTGAGACGTGCCGGATTCAATACGCGTAATTCTACATCTCTCCACAAACCTGCACTGACTAATCGTGGCAGAATGTCCCATCCATAGGTGTGCGGAGCTTTTCTGATGAATACGGATTCTTCAGACGGGAAGTTTCCAATACTGAATGTCCCTAACAGATGTTTTTGTCCTTCAATAACAGATGAACGGAGTATCACTTGGAGTTGATTGCTTTCTCCTGCTTTTATTTCTTTAGTTACATCAAAAGCATGTTCAATCATCATATTTTCTGCTTTGCCAATGTGCTTTCCATTCAGCCATATATCGGCCAGACAGTCTATTCCGGCAAAGAAGAGTTGATATTGTTGTCCTGGTTTTAGTTGTGGCGCTACGAATGATTTGGAATAACACCATTGATAGCCTTCCCATTTGCGTAATTCATTTACATTACTGCCAATCATCGGATCTTTAATTAAGTTGGCAGCCATTAGGTCTAGTTCTACATTACCGGGGACTTGGGCTGATAGATGTTTCACTTCAGCTAGTTGTATGTCCTTGGGCGAAGTTATAGGTTCTTCAGGTTGCATCCAATAAGAGAGTTCCCATGTTCCATTTAAGGAGATGGAACTACCGGAATCGGCAAAAACACCACTTGTACAAGTGAGAAATATCAAAAATAGCAGTGTACTGATTTTATTCATTGTTAATAGATTTGATTGATGGTGTGACAAAGTAACTAGTGTTATATTTTTATAGTATTACATAACGGTCTCATTTTTGCTTCTTTATATACCTCTATTAAACCTCCTTTCTTTTGTTTCAATTAAAATGTGAGTTGATGTTTTCCTGACCTTAAATCTATCTTTTTACCATTATATTCTACTGTTGCATTCGTATTGACTGGGATCGTGACTTTGAGAATCACTTGTTCTCCTTTACGTTCCCATTCAGAACGAATGATTCCGTTTACAGATTTATATTCTGCTTTTACCCAGTCAAGACCTTTTACGAAATGAGGTTGGATAAGAGTATGTTTGAATCCGGGTTTCTGTTCATCATAATTAATGCCTGCCAATACATTGTACATCCATGCGTTAATGTCTCCAAGAAACATGTGATTTACAGAGGCATCTCTAAATTCAGGTGAAAGTATCCATGTTTCTGCCAGTGTAGTGAAACCTTGTTTTATCCAGTTACCCCAAGATGGAGCTTCTTCTTGTGCGGCCATCTGATATGCCAAGTCAGCATATCCATATTTGGAAAGCATCCGCAGGACTGTTTTACTGCCTAAAACTCCAAAATCGAGCAGGTTTTTATTGGCTTTTATCATCGTAGAAAGATTATCTGCAACCTGCTGTTCGTATTCTTTAGGAACGATTCCAAGGTATAAGGCAACTCCTTGTGCTGCTTGCGAACCATTGGCATAAATAGCTTTGGATGTGTCGAAGTATTTGTGATTGATAAGCAATTTCAATTCTTCTGCTTTCTTAGCATAACTACTACCATCTTTTCCAATGAGTTCTGCAAATTTAGCCATATACAGATTGTCTAAATAATAATAGCAGGTAGTGGTGAATTCTGTAGGGGTTTGTGTTTTATGGAATACCCAGTCACCAATTCCGTAAGTTACGGTTCCTTCCGCGTCCTCGCGTCCTGCGAGGTAGGCAAGGTATTTGGTGCATACAGGCCATAGTTTTTCGATGCTTCTTGTATCTCCATAGTAGTGGTAAATTGCCATTGGCACGATAAACATGGCAGCATCCCATACAGGACCTATCCAGTCATCATAGCCCCATCCGGAACTAGGAATGATTCCCGATATACGTCCTTCTTCATTTTGATTATCAATCATATCATCCAGCCATTTTTCATAGAAAGTAATACCATCGAAGTTTAATAATCCTAAATCCATTGTTATGTGTGCATCGGCAGTCCATCCATTTTTCTCTCGTTGGGGACAGTCAGTCGGGATACTCATCAGATTTGATAAGTATGATTGATTAGCAGCTTTCCATATTTTATTTAATAGTTCATTTGAACAACTGAATTTACCAACAGGAGGAACAGCCGTATGTATGAATTGAGCGGTTAAGCTCTCTTTAGTAAGTTTTACAGGACGATCTGAACGAACTTCTACATATTGAAATCCATGATATGTAAAATCTGGAGTGAATGTACCTTGTTTTCCGTCCAATATATAAGTGTCTGTTTGAAAAGCGAGGCTAGGTAATGGTTTGTAGTAAATATCTAAGTTGCGCATTTCCAAGCGTCCGTTATCTTTTAGCAATTCGCCGTGTTGCATACTGACTTTAGTGCCTTTCTTGCCATTGATAGAAAGAGTACAGACCCCTGACATATTAACTCCAAAATCGTATACATAGACTGTATCACCAAAAGAACGCATATTGATTGGAGTGATAAATTGTTCCGTTTCAATAGCAGGCATGCTTTGTGATACTAGTAGGGGAGAAGGGGCAGCCACCTGAATTGCATTTGTCCATTTAGAGTCATCAAAACCCGGTTTGTCCCATCCGGCAATTGCAAGACATGCATCATAGGTATCACCACTATAAATATTGTTTTGTATATAAGGACCGGTACTCGTTTTCCAAGTAGAATCTGAATGGATGGTTTGCTTTTCTCCATTTTTATATAATATCTCCATTTCGCAGATCATTCTTGGGCGGTTACGCCAGCGGGCTTGCTCATAGCTCCATGTTGCTACAGGGGCCGATTCGTTGTAGAATCCGTTCCCAAGTATTGCAGATAGTACGTTCTCTCCTTTGAGCAGTTGCGAAGTGACGTCGTATGTGTTATACAGATTTCTTTTATCATAATGAGTAAACCCCGGATTGAGATGTGATGATGTTATTGATTTACCATTTAATGTCATTTTATAATATGCAGCGGCACTTACATATAATCTTGCTTGTTGTATATCATCTTGAGCGATAAACGACTTGCGCAACATGGGCGCTGGCGTATAATCTTTATCATGATTATCAGTAATCCATACTCCTGTCCAGTCACTTTGGTTGAGTTGAGCTGTTTCAAAACTGGATATAGGAGAGATAATCTTATGTTCCTTTGTTTTATCCCATACTATTACTTGCCAGTAATAACGAGTTCTGGATTTCAATTTTTCTGATCCTTGATAGGTCGCATGAGGAGTGTCAGAGTAAATAGTGTCAGATTGCCAGCTATTATCGGATGAGTTTCTCAAATCTTGTTCCCGGGTGGCGATATATAGCTGATAGCTGTCTTGAGAAAACTCTGTTGCATCTTCATTATTGGTTGTGTAATTCCAGGTAAAACGCGGTGCTGGTGAATCAATACCAATCGGAGAAATTTGATATTCACATCGCATATTTTCAATATCAATGTTGTTACTGCTACATGCCCATACTAGAAGTCCTAATAGAGCCAGCATGTATTTTTCATTTTTAATTTGGAACTTCATAATTCTGTATCTTTATGTTAATAATTAGAGGGCTATTTTCTTTATTATTACATCTGTTAATTTGATATCATTATTTATTCTCACTAAACCGGTTAAGTAAATGAAGAAAAAATATAAAATCACGACTAGGGTAATGAACATGGCAGGACAAGTGTTTCTACTTCTCTCTTTTCGGTCGAATTTTCCAAGCGATATTTGATATCGCCAAGTAGAATCCTTACGGCATTCTTACCGATCTCTTCTATCGGCATTCTTGCGATGTTCATATTAGGTGCTAAGACACGGAATGCTGATACTCCATGAATACAAGCCAATTCATATCCTTTATTTATATTGATTCCTTTTTCATAAAAGTAACGGAATGCTTCCAGAGCCAAAATATGGGTTGTGAAGAAGAACCCATCTACATCAGGTACTTTGCTGAATATTTGATCAAGAGTCTTGAAAACATTCTTCTCATAATCAACAAAGGTCACCTCTCCATATAGATCAGGATCAACGGGTAGGTTGGCTTCAATTAAAGCTCTGGCATACCCTTCTCGTCTCATATTCATTGTGCGGAGATGAGGATTCGTAGTAATAATAGCTATTTTAGATGATCCGTTATCGATCATTTTCTTTACTAACTCGTAGCTACTGCCTTCATTGTCAATAATGATGTAATTTGTCTGCATCTCTGGAAAGTAGCGGTCAAATAAGACTAATGGATAGCCTTCTTTGACTAGATTCTGTATTTCAATTTTAGAAACTTTTGTGGGGGCTACTATAATTCCATCCACCTGTTTCGCTTTGAATAACCGGATCATTCTGTTTTCTCTTTCTATTTCAGATTCAGAGCTACAAATCATTAATGAATAGCCTTGCGCTTCCGCTTCCATTTCTATAGAGCGGGCAACTTTGGAGTAAAAAGAGTCTGTAATATCCGGTATGATTAATCCGATCGTACCCGATATACCCGTATTTAGGCTTCTGGCTAATAAATTAGGCTGGTAATTCAACTGTTTGGCGCATTGAAAGACTTTTTCTTGTGTAGCGAGACTAATGCCTTTTTCATCCCCCTTACCAGAAAGTACCCAAGAGACTGTTGTCTTGGATAATTTTAAGGTTTCTGCTATGTCTTTAAGGGATGTTTTCATAAACAGTATCTATTTAATCGGTTAAGTGATGGCAAATATATGAAAAAATATCTCATTATATAATAGATGAGTAATATTTAACTAAATATTATTTTTTGATGTAATAATTTGCAATTTAAAAATAACATAGAAATAAGGTGTAAACCAAAGAAAGTAACTATATTTGTATCATTCAAACGAAAGATATATGAAAGTAAAGAAAATTAGTGCGGCTAACGTGGAGGCTTGTTCGCTTCCTAAACTATTCGATGAAGAAAAAATAGATTTTCAGCCGATCCAGTGTGTCAATTGGGCTGAATATCCTTACAAACCTAAAGTGAATTTTCGAATTGCTCACACACAGAACTCGATTTTGCTACATTTTAAAGTGAAAGAGGAGAGTGTACGTGCCAAGTATGGAGAAGATAACGGTTCTGTATGGACTGACTCCTGCGTGGAATTCTTTTCCATACCTGCAGGCGACGGGATCTATTATAATATAGAATGCAATTGCATCGGAACAATCTTGGTGGGTGCCGGTCCTGTCCGTAACAACCGGGAACATGCACCGAAAGAAGTGACTGCTCACGTACAACGCTGGTCTAGTTTGGGTAATCAGCCTTTTGCTGAACGCATCGGTGAAACGGACTGGGAAGTGGCTCTTATTATTCCGTATTCTGTGTTCTTTAAGCACCAGATTGATTCGCTCGATGGAAAGGAGATAAAAGCTAATTTCTATAAGTGTGGCGATGAATTGCAGACCCCTCATTTCCTTTCATGGAATCCGATACAGATTGAACAGCCGAATTTCCACCGCCCCGATTTCTTCGGAACATTGGAGTTTGAATAATGAATTGAATCTCTGAATTTGAAGATAAAAAAGAAGGTTGATACTTGAAAAAGTATCAACCTTCTTTATATGAAGTCACTTTGTTTATTTCACAATCCCTCTTTCCGAGTTCTTTACGAAATTTACAATATTCTCGATCTCCTCACTCATAGGAACCTGATCGATGATCTTCTGTACAGCATCCTGAACGCTAAAATTACCCTGATAAATCAAACGGTATGCGTTGGCGATGTGACGGAGGACTCTTTCCGATGTATTGCGATGTTGCGAGAGAACCACAGCGTTTACACCGTGATATGCCACCGGATTTCCTGACATGATAACGTATGGAGGTACATCCTTAGATATACGGCATCCACTTTGTACCAGTGTCCAGCTACCTATATGACAGTATTGGTGTAGGGTAACATTGCCACTTAGAATAGCGCAGTCATCCAGCATACACTCTCCTGCAATGGTAGTACCTATACCTACTACACAGTTATTGCTGATTTGTACATCATGGCAAAGATGCACCTTATCCATCAAGTAGTTTCCATTTCCGATTTTGGTAGCATTGCCGGCAAATGTAGCGCGGCTGATTACCACATTCTCACGAATATCGTTGTTATCTCCGATAATCAGGTTACTTTCTTCTCCTGTGTAGTGGAAATCTTGTGGTTCCGCTCCGAGGACGGCATTCTGATGTACCTTATTTCCTTTTCCCATTTTAGTACCTTGCAAGATACTAGCGTAGGACATGATGACGCAGTCATCTCCGATCTCTACATTCTTTTCAATGTAGGCAAAAGGCAGAACAGTTACATTCTTGCCCAGCTTTGCTTCGGGATCTACGTAAGCTAACGGACTAATCATAATAGTATATGTTTAAAGTTATTCTTCTCTTCCACCACCCAGTGCCTGGTAAAGGCTTACTACTGCCTGCATTCGATCAAAGCAATCAGAAACCTGAGAGATTTGTGCGCTCAGGTAAGACTGTTGTGCAGACAATACTTCCAGGTAGGTTGAGGTCCCTAAGTTAAACAATTCTTTTGTATCTTCCGAAGCTTTTTTAGCAGATTCTACCTGCATTTGGCGAGATTCTACCTTTTCACTGGTCTTTTGGTATAAACTTAGCGCATTGCTAACCTCACTACCTGCATTCAATAAGGCTTGTTGGAAAGATAATTTCGCTTGTTCTTCCTGCGCTTTAGCAGCTTTCAGGCGAGCGATGTTCTGTCCGCGGTAAAACAATGGCTGTGTCAGTGAACCGACAACAGAAGCCAGCAATTTGCCGGGATTAACGATTCCGGCTCCTGAATTGTTTGTCCATCCTGCTGAACCGCTAAGTGTGATTTGCGGATAGAAAGAGGCACGAGCCGAGTTGGTATTATAATAGCAACTAGCCAATGACATTTCGGCTGCTTTTACGTCCGGACGATTGGATAATAGCTGGATAGGCACACCGGCGGAAAGTTCGGTTGGAAGTACTTGTGCTTCCAATTCACCACGCTTGATGGCATGGGGAGCTTCTCCCAAAAGAGTAGACAGTGCATTTTCCGTTTCGCGGATGCTCTGCTCGATATCAGGAATACTGGCAAGTACCTGTGCGTAAGCGGCCTTGCTTTGTTCTACACCGGCTGAATTGATGTTGTATATAGCTCCCTCTTTCATAGCTTCCATCGCTTCGGCATTCTGTTTCAGGATTTCTGCCGTAGCCTTGGTTATTTCCAACTGACGGTCTAACATCATTAATGTATAATACATATTGGCGACGTTAGAAATAACCTGCGTCTGTACTGCCTGGCGGTAAGCCTTCGTTTGCTTCAGAGTAACCTGGGCATTCCGTTTTGCATTCAGTAGCTGACCAAACAAATCAATTTGCCAACTGGCTGTGACAGGTAATGAATAAGTTTTTGTGGCTGCATTCTTGTCGAAGCTGCTAATCGTTCCTTGCGGAGACAATCCCAGTGACGGAGCATAAGCCAAACGTGCCGACATCAGGGATGCTTCTGCCGCTTTCACATTCTGTGCAGCAGACAAGAGGTCCGTATTTTGTTTCAGTCCCGCTTCGATGAGAGACTGGAGTTGCGGGTCGGTGAAGACTTCTCTCCACGGCAGATTACCGAAGTTGGCCGTGTCCGAAACCAGTGTATCATTATCCGCTACCGGATCACGATACAGGCCGGAAGTTGTGATATCTTCGGGTCTGTCATACGACTTATAGATGTGGCAGCTGCTCAAGAGAGCAGTTGCACACAACATATATAGAATCTGTTTCTTCATATCGAATTTCATTATTTAGCGTATTGTTCAATCTCTGTTACGGCATCTGTATTGTCGATATCTTCCCATTCCATCGGTTTAACTTTCTCTTGCAGGTACTGGAAAATAACGAACAAGGCAGGAACGATAAAGATCTGGCAAATCATACCGATTAACATACCGCCGATAGAAGCAGTACCCAGTGTACGGTTACCGTGTGCACCTACACCGAAAGCAAACATCAACGGAAGCAAACCGACTACCATAGCCAATGATGTCATCAAAATCGGGCGGAGACGGGCACCGGCACCTAATACGGCTGCCCAAGTGATGCTCATACCCATTTTACGACGGTCGAGGGCAAACTCTACAATCAAGATAGCATTCTTGGCCAACAGACCCATCAACATAATCAATGCAATCTGCATATAGATATTGTTGGACATCGTACCGAGAATCATCTTCAATGCTGAGATATTACCGATAGCACTAACACCGTTGACAAACAAGAAGCTACCTAACAGACCGAACGGAACGGACAACAATACGGCCAATGGGAGTATGTAACTTTCGTACTGTGCACTCAACAATAAGTAAACGAATACGAAACAGAGCACAAAAATCAGTCCCGTAGCACTTCCGCTACTCTGCGCCTCTTCACGTGCCATACCTCCTAATTCATACGTATAACCGGTAGGCAGGTTTTCTTGAGCAACTTCTGCAAGAGCAGTCAGTGCCTGACCGGATGTGTAACCACTGGCAGGGGCTACCATCACCTTCATAGAAGTGTAAAGGTTGAAACGGCTGATAATATCCGGACCATATACCTTCTCTACAGAGATGAACTGGGCAATCGGAGCCATTTCACCTGCACTGTTGCGTACCTTGATATTCTTCAGCGATTCCAGGTTTTTGCGTGACAATGGATCAGACTGGATCATAACACGATACATCTTACCAAAACGGTTGAAGTTGGATGCATACAGACCTCCATAATATCCTTGCATAGTCGTCAGAATGTCGCTTGGGCTGATACCAGCTTTCTTACAAGCCGCCGCATCAATATCGATCATATATTGCGGGAAATTCGGGTTGAAAGATGTTTTTGCAGAGTTGATTTCCGGACGTGCTTCCAAGGCTGCTGTGTAATCATTCACCACATCGAAGAATTTGTTCAACTCACCACCGGTCTTGTCCTGCATATTCACTTCAATATCCGTAGATGCCGAGTAACCCGGGATCATAGGTGGAGCGAAGAACAATACTTGTGCTTCTTTGATAATCTTCTGTGCACGCATATATAAGGAGCCGACTACAACGTCCGAATTCTGTATCATGGAACGTTCGTCCCAATCTTTCAGTTTGATGATGAAAGAACCGTAGGAAGGTCCCTGACCACCGATAAAGCTGAATCCGGAAATCATGGTTCGTGACAATACAGCAGGGTCAGAAGCGATCAGACTGTCTACACGTGCCAAAATCGCTTCGGAGCGGTCCTGTGATGTACCCGGAGGCAGTGTTACTGCTCCCATCAAGGTTCCGGTATCTTCGTTAGGAACCATACCTGTCGGGGTGGTGTTCATGAAGAATATAAGTATTACAATAGAAGCGGTGACTAATCCCATAGACAGCCATTTCTTCTGAATAAAGAATAATACACGTTTCTTGTAACGTTTCAGGATGGACTCGTAGGTATCGTTGAATCTGGTTTTGAACTTCTTCGTGCTCATTCCGATCAGTGCCAGAATACTAAGAAGTACGAAAATAACCGTAACTACCGGATTGAGGCTGAAGAAACCGAAGATCATACCCAGGATGGCAATTATTGTGAAAGTAAGTGTAATGCCCGGATGCAGCATTTTTCCGATAGCTTCGGTGTATCTGTTAATCATGGTTGTATGAGCTGCCGTATAAGCTACTTTCATGCGTTCCTTCAATGTAGAGTCTTCCGTTCCATCTTCTTTCTTATGCGGTTTTAGAAGAACAGCACACAAAGCCGGACTCAATGTCAGAGCGTTCAATGCGGACAAACCGATAGCGATAGCCATAGTCATACCGAACTGACGATAGAATGTTCCTGCCGTACCTCCCATGAAACTTACCGGAACGAACACGGCCATCATGACTAATGTAATAGATACGATAGCACCACCCAGTTCATTCATGGCGTCGATAGAAGCCAGACGGGCGGAAGTATAACCCTGGTCGAGCTTGGCATGCACACCCTCGACGACCACAATAGCATCATCGACCACAATCGCAATGGCTAAGACGAGCGCACATAATGTCAGCAAGTTCAAACTGAATCCTACCAAAGACAGAATGAAGAAAGTACCGATAAGAGCTACCGGAATGGCAATGGTCGGAATCAACGTAGAACGTAAATCCTGCAAGAAGATATATACCACAATAAACACCAGAATAAATGCCTCGATCAACGTCTTCAACACTTCGTGGATAGAAGCAAACAAGAAGTCATTGGCATTCATGGAGATGTTAAGCTTCAATCCGGTAGGTAAGGTTTTTGATGCTTCATCCAGCAGTTGCTCAATATCACTGATGGTCTGTGTTGCATTGGTTCCTGCCATCTGGTATACGATACAGGTTACTGACTTATGACCGTCTACACGGTTTGTAAAGTTATAACCCAAACGATCCAATTGAATTTCTGCTATATCTTTCAAGCGGAGTACCTCACCGTCAGGCAGAGATTTGATAACGATGTTTTCAAACTCTTCCGGTTGTTGCAGACGTCCTTTGTAGCGGATGGTATATTGGAATGTCTGATTACTACGTTCACCGAATTGCCCGGGAGCAGCTTCGACATTCTGTTCTGCCAAGGCTGCAGATACATCACCGGGAACAAGTTTATACTGTGCCATGACATCTGGTCTCAGCCAGATACGCATAGAATAATCCTGTCCCAAAACGTTTGCATCACCTACACCTTGTACACGTTGAACTTGAGGAATCAAGTTGATCTTAGCGTAGTTTTCAATAAATGATTCACTATATGTATCTGTCTCGTCATAGAGAGAGAATACTACCAACATGGAAGTCTGACGTTTCTGCGTGGTTACACCGACTTTGGTTACTTCGGCAGGCAACAGACCTTGTGCCATGGAGACACGGTTTTGTACATTGACGGCAGCCATGTCCGGGTCTGTTCCTTGTTTAAAATAAATGGAAATATCACCGGAACCCGTGTTGGATGCAGTTGACGTCATGTACATCATGTTTTCTACACCATTAATCTGTTCCTCCAATGGAGCGATGACGGAGTTCAATACGGTTGACGCACTGGCACCCGTATATGTGGCCCTTACCGACACGGTAGGGGGCGCAATGTCCGGATACTGGGTGATAGGCAATGTTGCCAATCCGATAGCACCCAGGATGACTATCAAAATGGAAATAACCGTTGATAGTACCGGACGGTTAATAAATTTATCTAACTTCATACGATTATCTAAATTTTTAATTGAAAGCTGTAGCTAAATTACCATCGTGTTGGTCTTTCAAATGCTGTTGATAGTTTGCTTCTTTTTGAGCAGGTGTGATCGGTTGTATGCTCTGACCATCTTTCAGACTCTGCACGCCTTCGATTACGATTTTATCTCCAGGATTCAGACCTGAAGTGACGAGGTATTCTTTTCCGTTGTCCAGGTTGAAGATTTTGATTTCTGTATATTTCACCGTGTTATCCGGTTGCAGAACATAAACGAACTTCTTATCCTGAATTTCTACTGTTGCTGATTGTGGTATAGTAATCACATTTTCCATAGTGTAAGGAATCAGTACATTTGCTGTTCCACCACTGCGCAAGATGTGTTCTTTGTTCGGGAAGAGGGCACGCATGCTTACAGAGCCGGTTGATTGGTCGATCACTCCTGTGATTGCGTCTACCTTACCTTCGATGCTGTACTCTGTACCATCAATCAACTGAAGTTTGATAGACGGAATTTTGCTGATTTCTTCTTTGATAGTACCTCCTGTTTTAGTCATAGCCAACAGTTCTTTTTCTGTCATGGAGAAATATACATATACTTCTTCAATTTCAGAAACAGTAGTCATCGGAGTAGCGATAGAAGGACTAACCAATGCTCCCAGACGATACGGGATATCATTGATAACACCGTCAGAAGGACTCTTCACTTGGGTGAAAGAGAGATTCTGTTGAGCTGTGGTAAGCTGTGCTTTTGCTTGTGCCAACTGTGCCTGGGTCTGTGCCAATGAGTTTTCTGCCATTGACAAGTCATAGTCACTGATGATGTTCTTCTTGTTAAGCTCACGCTTATTGTCCACTGTCATTTGTTGAGTGCGTACAGCAGCCTCGGCTGTAGCAACGGCAGCTTTTGCTGTGCGTACTGCAGCTTCGTATTGTGTAGGATCAACAATGAACAGTACTTGTCCTTTACGAACAGTTGCTCCTTCGTCTACGCATAGTTTCGTAATGAATCCCGATACTTGCGGACGGATTTCTACGTCTTGTTTACCTTTGATGGTAGCCGGATAGGCAGTTGTTAAATTAGCGGTTGTCTTTTGTAACTCTTGTACTGCATATTCAGGAACTTTTCCTGTGTCATTGCCCTTATTGCCACAACTAGACAAGAGGGCTACGCAAAATGCAAATAAAACAATTCTACTTTTCATACTTTAAATATCTGTTTTTTTAATTTAATGCGTTTGTTGCCAGTGTGCTATTCGTCCATATAGATTAAGGGGGTAAAGAAGAAAAAGCCGGAAACTAATTCGGTTAAATTAGTTTCCGGCTGCAAAAGTACTTTAAATTCGGTATTCTTGTTCTCTGATACCGTGTTTTTTAACTATGTTTTTTACTTTATTTTATGATATACAGGAGTCATAATAAAACTTAACTCATAATCCTGGTAAGGAAGACGGTATTTTTCTAGTGGTATAGCTCCCCAACTGTTCACACAAGCAAGCCCCGTTTGTGCCTTGTCAATACAGAAATTGGTGAAGTCTGCTTTTTCTACTTCCGGTGAGTGACGTTGATCTTTACCGTCACCGTCATCCAATGACTCGATGGTATAATTCAGGGCAGAAGCAGAGAAAGGAGCATCCGATATGAATTGCAATCCGTTACCACTAATATTTAGAAGTCTCCACCAGCGGATATCCGTTTTGGTTCCGGTTTCCTGCGGGCGGATGTAAGGATAGAATTGTTCTTCTACCGTCTGGCGGTATTTGCCTAACATGGCTCCGTGGTTACGGTCAGCATAGTTCTCTCCCGGGCCACGGCCGTAGTACTCTACCTCGTTGAAGTTGACAGGCATACGCATTTGCATACCGAAGCGGAACATTTCAGAAACCTTCTTACTCTTGTCTGCCACCATCTTCTGCGTAACCTTCACTGCACCTTTATTATTAATAGTATAAGTCAGTGACAATGTTCCACCTATCGACTTCATGTCATATTCTGCACGAACCACTGCCTGATCGTTTTCAATAGCATGTTTCAGAGAAGTCAGTTTCAGTTCAGGATTCTTCCATGCAGCGTATTTATGTTGCAGTCCGGCTCCGAAATCATTGTCGGTCGGTGCACGCCAGAAGTTAGGAGTCAGTGCGCTGCCGTCTTCCATCATTTGCATGCCGTTGACGTCGTAGCGACAAAGGTAACCATTGTGCTTATTGAAGTCCATAGAGAAGTTTTCACCTTTCACAATCAGGTAATTGCGGTCGTTGTCCAAAATACTGGGCACGATAACCGGAATGTTGGAAGCCTGTTGATTTTCCAGTTTCAGTTCCGGTGCTTTGTAGTCGCGGATGCTTAACTGGTCGTAAGCGATAGTCGTTCCTGCCGGCAGCAACGTTTCGGCAGCTTTCAGTTTATAGCTCACATTCAGCAACAATTCCTTGCAAGGACAGATATTCTTCACGTCAAACGGAATTTGCACTTTCACAGTTTGCTGGGGTGCAACTTTCAGGTCGGACACGATGCCTGTTTGCACTACTTCCCCGTTTGCCAGTAATTGCCATTCCATATAATATGCAGAGAGGTCGCGGAAGAAATATTCGTTGAAGATATTGATTTCACCTTTGGCAAGATCCGCAGGAGTAGTCCATATATCCTGATAGAAATAAGCCACTTCATAAGCATGCGGATTAGGCACGCGGTCGGGGCTGATTAAACCGTTATCGTTGAAGTTGTTGTCCGAAGCGTCGTATTTGTTGAAATCTCCGCCATAACCATAGATATTTACTCCGTCTTTGTTTTTCCAGTGGCAGGACTGATCTACAAAGTCCCAGATAAATCCACCCTGATATTTCGGATATTTACGGATGATATCCCAGTATTCTTTGAATCCGCCTTGTGAGTTACCCATTGCGTGTGCATATTCGCATTGGATTAACGGTTTCTGGATATTACCTTCACAATATTTGATACAAGCGTCGTAGTCATAATACATCGGGCAGAAAATATCGGTGAACTCGCTGGTTCCTGCTTGTTCATACTGTACGGCACGTGTCTTGTCTTCGTTCTTAATCCAAGTGTAGCATTTCTCAAAGTTCGGTCCCATGCCGGCTTCGTTACCCAGTGACCAGAAGATGATGGACGGATGGTTGTATCCGCGTTGTACATTGCGTTGGTTACGCTCCATGTGAGCTTTAGCATAACTCGGGTTCTTTGCCAGTGTCTGATCGCCGTAACCCATTCCGTGAGATTCTACGTTGGCTTCGGCCACTACATACAGACCATATTGGTCACAAAGGTCATACCAACGGTTGTCGTCCGGATAATGGCAGGTACGCACAGCGTTGATATTCAATTCTTTCATCACTTTGATATCCTGCAACATACGTTCGAGAGAAACGACATAACCGCCGTCCGGGTCCATTTCGTGACGGTCGGCTCCTTTGAAGAGTACCGGTTGTCCGTTGACGAGTATCTGTCCGCCTTTCAGCTCAATCTTGCGGAATCCTACTTTAACGGGAATTACTTCTACTACGTTGTTACCGTTTTTCAGTGTAGCGGTCAGCGTGTAGAGATTAGGCGTTTCGGCAGTCCATTTAGCCGGGTTGGAGATGGATAGGGTAGTATTTAATTTGCCAGAGCCTTTCAGGTCGGCAGTTGCTACACTGTTACCTTGCATATCTGTCAAATCCAAAGCTACTGTGCCGCTTCCTTTCAGGTCAACGGCTATGTTCAGCGTACCGTCTTTATATTGGCTGTCCAAATCTGGAGTGAGGCGAATATCCTGGATATATTTCTTGTCGCGTGCGTAAAGATAACAGTCACGTCCTACGCCAGAGTAACGGAAGAAGTCCTGATCTTCCAGATAACTGCCGTCGCACCAGCGGAATACCTGGAAAGCAATCACGTTTTTACCCGGTTTCAGGTAGTTAGTCAGGTTGAATTCGGCTTCCAGTTTGCTGTCTTCGCTATATCCTACGTAACGTCCGTTCACCCAAAGGTACATATTGGAAGTTACCGAGCCGAAATGTGCAAAAATCTCTTTGCCTTTCCAGTCGGCGGGAAGGATGATTTCTTTCCGGTAAGAGCCTACATGATTGTTTTCTGTCGGCACTAGCGGAGGATTGTTTTTGAATTGGCTTCTCCAGGCATATCCTACGTTGACGTAGATAGGATCACCGTAGCCGTTCAATTCCCAAACGCCGGGCACCTGAAGGTCGTCCCAACCTTTGTCGTTGAAATTAGTTTGATAGAAGTCAGTCGGGCGTGCATCTGCATGTCTCACCCAGTTGAATTTCCACGGACCGTTCAAGGTCATGAAATTCGTTGAATTTTCTTTAATGCCGGCTTTAGCTTCATCAGCCGATGCGTAAGCAAAGTAATTAGTGTGCATAGCGGAGCGGTTTACGGAATTCACTTCCGGGTCTTTCCACTCATTGAAGCTTTGTGCTTGAATTGCTGTCAGTCCCAATGCAGCCAAGCAGCAAGAGAGTAGTTGTTTCTTCATGGGTTTTTTGTATTAGGTTTGAATTTCGGGAGTCAAAGATAGGGAATATTTTATTCAGTGGAGGGCTAATTATCATTCAATTAGGGTTCGTTTTTAATAAATTAGCTAGAAAATAGAGTATTTTACTGACTCTGGTGCGTAAAAAAACGTGAGACACCCTTTTCCACTCTGGGGGGGAAAGGAATCTCACGTTAATAAAAATAGGCTGTTACATTAGTCAGCTCTTATACGTTGTTTATACGTACATATAACTCATGTCTTGTATAGCTCATACGCTATGCTGCAGGATCCGGAGCCTCACCGCTACCGCCTTCATCCGGATTTTCCGGTTTATTGCTTCCTCCATTTCCGGAAGAGGTGCTGCCGCCGTTTCCTTCCGTTTTGTAAATACTTACATTATCCAGCATATCCTTAAATTTATATCCCGGAGTAAATATAATTTTCACTCGCCGTACAGTATCGGCATCTACGTCTTTTTCTTCCTTCTGACTTTTGCAGCTCATGCCCGGACGGAAACATCCGAAATCACCTAATTGTACAGATAGTCCTTTGTTAAGGTTCGTGTTTAATGTGTCAATCAGTGCATCAATCACGTGTTTCACTGCACCTTCCGGAATCATACCGAACATGGATACTTCCTTGCATAAATCTCTGAAATTTACCGTATTGGTAATTACATTCTGTGCTACATACTTTTCAGTCTTTGTTTTGTCAAAGCCAAAAACTCTTTTCTTGACAACATACTTTAGTGCCATAATCTTTCTTTTTTAATAGTTAGTTAATCTGTTTTATTGTTGTTTTGTGATCACGACGCAAAGGTATGGTTTCCGAAATTCATGGCCAAGCTAAAAAAGAATTGTGCGTTCATAAATTAATTAATAAGTAGAGTGTTGCTTTACTGGGGATTTTATGTAAAAAGATTTGGCGGAAAGATAGAAGAAGATGCCGATTGAGATATTGGGATATCAGGGGTAGGGAAGGCATCCTCTCTGAATTACTAAAAGTTAGTATAAATATGATTAGCTATCATAGATAAATAGCTAGATATAATACTTTTGACTAAAATTTATCCCGTTTACCAATATAATGCTTACCTTTGCTAAAAACGTATTCTTATGGAACAGAAAGATAAATATATTCGTTTTGATTGGGCAATCAAAAGGCTTTTACGCAATAAGGCTAACTTTGGTGTGCTCGAAGGTTTCCTTACGGTATTACTAGGCGAGAATATTCATATTATTGAAATCCTTGAGAGCGAAGGGAATCAGCAACGGGAAGATGATAAATTTAATCGTGTAGATATTAAAGCTCGTAATAGTAAAGATGAAATTATTCTTGTTGAGGTGCAGAACACCCGTGAACTTTATTATCTGGAACGAATTCTATATGGAGTAGCTAAAACTATAACAGAGCATATTGATTTGGGTGAAATCTACTCTAATGTGAAGAAGGTATATTCTATCAGTATCCTTTATTTCGACATTGGGCAGGGGAGTGATTATCTTTATCATGGCCAGAATACATTCTTGGGTGTACATACGGGCGACCATCTGAAAGTTACTACCAAAGAGCAGGGAGCTATCGTTCGTAAGCTACCTGCTGAAATCTTTCCAGAGTACTTTCTTATCCGTGTGAATGAATTTAATAAAGTGGCTGTTACTCCTCTGGAAGAATGGATTGAATATTTAAAGACAGGATGTATACGTCCTGATACAAAGGCTCCTGGACTTGAAGAGGCTCGTAAGAAACTAGTTTATTATAATATGGATACGGCTGAAAAACTAGCATATGATCGCCATATAGATGCAGTTATGATACAGAATGATGTGTTGAGTACTGCTAAATTAGAAGGACAAGAAGAAGGACGACAACTTGGACTTGAAGAAGGGAGAGATATTGGACTTAAACAAGGACTTAAACAAGGAATAGAACAAGGAATTGAAAAAGGTATTGAAAAAGAAAAAATGATTACTGCTCGTAAACTGAAATCTCTCAATATTTCTGTCGGTACTATTATGGAAGCTACTGGTTTGTCGTCAGAAGAGATAGAACGACTCTAGTTACTGCTTTTACTATTAAGCTTCCCTATCCTTGTGGGTATATAAGAGAATCCTATACTGAACAATTATCTTTTGTTCAGTATAGGATTTTTGCCAATTTCACTAAATGATGATATTTTTACTCTTCTGTTTTCTTTGCATAAACCACCAGTTTCCCGGCTCCGTAGCGTATCAACAATCCGCGTTCGATGAAAGTATTCAGCTCATTAAGTGCCCGTTGCTTATCATGTCCTGTCAATCGGCAATAATCTGCACGGGTCAGACAGGGAAATCGTTGGAGATGTTCGTTGATGATGGCTAGACACTCTTTTTCACTGTGCCCTTTTCCGTTAGGACGGGTGAATGATTTGCCGCGCTCCGGTCTCATTTGCTGGCCTACTTCTCTTTTGAACTGTTTACCTGCCCGGAAATTGATATTTTTCAAGCTGATAGATTGTGCGTGCACATCTTTCTTTTTCATCACTGGAGGTCCTTGCAGAGAGACGGAAAAGTATCCGATATCGCCTAGCTCCACAATCCATCCGTTTGCAAGCAGATCTCTTAATTCATTTTGAAAAGATTGCATGGCACCAACCAATAAGCTACGGCTTATTCCGGTGAATTTGTGAACACGATCCAGAAATTCTTCCTGATCGATTGTTCCGTTGAAAACAACACGAGGATGAAGCGGCTGTTCTTCGCCTTTCTTCTGAATGTCGGGCGTGTCGTAAAGGTCATAATGTATACTCATAATCAGAATTGTTTTATACCGGTACTTTTATTTATCCGATTGCCTGTGAGGATTTGTTTCATTAGCTATTCTTACTTCGTATGACTATAGTCTTTCTTTCGTATAACTATAGTCATACGAAAGGGAGACTATAGTTATCTTTGCGAATAACTATAGTTATACGAAAAGATGTCAGGCAACAAAGGTAATCTCTTTAGGTAATAAAACGAAATCTATTAGTGAGAAAGAAATAAAAACGTCGCAAATATTGTTTATTACCTTATGTCACCCTTTCCTTTTTTAATAAATTAGCTAGAAAGTGTGGTGTTTATTGAATAAGAACCCTTATTTTTGCAGCATGTTACAATTTGAGAATCAAAAGATAAAGCAAATAGTTCGCAAGGTGCTTCCGGTAGTAACGCTGGGAGTTATGTTATATTCCTGCGCCAGTATTGGACGGCCGGACGGAGGCCCTTATGATGAGACGCCACCCCGTTTCATCGGTAGTACTCCTGCTGCGGGTGCCCTGAATAATGAAAGGACTAAAATTTCTTTGGTATTTGATGAGTTTATTAAGTTGGAGAAAGCAACCGAGAAAGTTGTTGTCTCTCCTCCCCAGATACAGCAACCGGAGATAAAGGCTTCCGGCAAGAGAATACATGTCAACCTGCTCGACTCTTTGAAGCCTAATACTACCTATACGATTGACTTCTCGGATGCGATTGTCGACAATAATGAAGGTAATCCGCTAGGGAATTTTGCATTTACGTTCTCTACCGGTACGGAAATCGATACGATGGAGGTGTCGGGAACAATGCTCGATGCTTCTAATTTGGAACCTATTAAAGGTATGCTCGTCGGACTGCATTCCAACCTGAACGATTCGGCTTTCAATAAATTGCCTTTCGACCGTGTGGCACGTACAGACAGCCGTGGACGTTTCTCTATCCGGGGTATAGCTCCCGGCAAGTATCGTATCTACGGTTTGATGGATGCCGACCAGAACTTCACTTTTAATCAGAAGAGCGAGATGATCGCTTTCCATGATTCGTTGATTATCCCTCGTATGGAAGAACGTATCCGCATGGATACGGCTTGGGTGGATTCATTGACTTACGACACGATTGTTGAGAAGAAATATATGCATTATTTGCCGGATGATGTTATCCTCCGTGCCTTTAAAGAACTCAACTATTCGCAATACCTTATCAAGTCGGAAAGACTGGTTCCGCAGAAGTTTACGTTCTATTTTGCCGGTAAGGCGGATACTTTGCCTGTGTTGAAAGGCTTGAACTTCGATGAAAAGGATGCTTTTGTTATCGAAAAGAATCAGCGGAACGACACCATCCATTATTGGGTAAAAGACTCCCTGCTCTTTAAACAAGATACGCTTGCCATGAGCTTGACTTATCTTTATACGGATACATTGAATCAGTTAGTGCCCCGTACAGATACGCTCAACCTCGTTTCAAAGCAGAAATATAAGAAAGAGGAGCCGGATAAGGACAAAAAGAAAAAGAAGAAAAAGAAAGGTGAAGAGGATGAACCCGAACCGACAAAATTCTTGCCGGTAAATGTCGGTGCTCCTTCGTCAATGGATGTATATGGTTCTATCTCTTTGAGTTTTGAGGAACCGATAGCCAGTTTCGATACTGCGGCCATCCATCTGCGGCAAAAGGTAGATACGCTCTGGAAAGATATACCGTTCGACTTTGAACAGGACTCTGTGAATCTAAAGAGGTTTAATCTGTATTATGATTGGGAGCCGACGCTGGAATATGAATTTTCGGTAGACTCGACTGCGTTCCATGGTATATACGGACTGTTTACAGACAAAATAAAACAAGGGTTCAAGGTGCGTAGTTTGGAAGAATATGCCAAAATCACGTTTGTGGTGACGGGAGCGGAACCTAATGCTTTTGTTGAACTGCTGGATGCGCAGGATAAAGTGGTACGCCGAAGAAGAGTAGAGGAGGGAGGTTATGCCGACTTTTATTACTTAAATCCCGGTAAGTACTCCGCCCGGTTGATTAACGACCGGAATGGAAACGGTGAATGGGATACCGGTAATTTTGAAAAAGGGGTGCAGCCCGAAGAGGTGTATTATTATAATCAGATTTTAGAGCCGAAAGCCAACTGGGATCTAGAACAAAGTTGGGATATTCATGCAGTTCCGCTGGATAAGCAAAAGCTGGATGAACTTAAAAAACAAAAACCAGATGAAGACAAGAAGAAAAAGGATCGGGAACGAAATAGTCAGAACCGCCGTCGTTAGCGTTCGACGCAATTTTATTATCGGATTAGTGGCCTTACTGATGGGAGCTTTCGCCCTCCCTGCCAGTGCCCAATGTGAAGCGAAGAATGATGCGTTTCAATCCGGTGAACACGTAATGTATGATTTATATTTTAACTGGAAGTTTGTCTGGGTGAAAGCCGGACTTGCCAGTCTGACGACGAATGCTACTACTTATCATTCACAACCAGCCTACCGGATTAACCTGCTTGCTTTGGGCAGTAAACGGGCGGACTTCTTTTTCAAGATGCGCGATACGCTGACTTGTGTGATTGGAGAAAAACTGGAACCGCGCTATTTCCGTAAAGGCGCCGAAGAGGGAAAACGTTATACGGTTGATGAGGCTTGGTTTTCTTATAAGAACGGTCTTTGCCTGGTCAATCAGAAGCGTACTTACCGGGATGGAGCGTTTGATGAATCTGAAGCTAGCGATAGCCGCTGTATATACGATATGTTGAGTATTCTGGCACAGGCACGTTCTTACGACCCTGCAGATTACAAGGTGGGAGATAAGATCAAGTTCCCTATGGCTACAGGCCGCAAAGTGGAAGAACAGACGCTTATTTATCGCGGCAAAGAAAATGTAAAAGCAGAAAATGGAGTGACTTACCGTTGCCTGATTTTCTCATTAGTTGAATATGATAAGAAAGGAAAAGAGAAGGAAGTGATTACTTTCTTTGTGACGGACGATTTGAACCATCTTCCTATCCGTCTGGACTTGTTCCTGAATTTCGGTTCGGCAAAAGCATTCTTGAATAATGTGACCGGCAACCGGCATCCGCTGACTTCTATCGTTAAATAGAGATAAAGAGAAAAAACAGATAGGGCTGAAAGTACACCCGCAAAGGTAGCTTTCAGCCCTATCTGTTTTTTATTCCTGAACTTCGAAAGGCACTTTCTGATCTTTCCGGAATACACTGGATTCAAAAGTGGCAATCAAATCTCCGTTCTGATTCGTTACGTCTACCTGATAGCAGCCTGTACTTCGACCGATGTAGCGTTCGCGTGCTTCGGCAAAAAGAGTGTCACCAGGTCCGCTTGCGCGTAGAAAAGTGATGCTGGACGAGAGAGAGAAAGCCAGTGTACCGTGCGAGTTGGCTGCTGCGGCCAGTGCCAGGTCTGCCAATGTGAAAATGGCTCCTCCTTGTGTACGGGCCCCTGCATTAAGATGCTCCGGTTTTATTTCTAACTTGGCTTTACTATATCCTTGGCGTACTTCCAGCAGTACTACTCCTGCATTTTCGGCGAACAGGTCGTGCTTAAAAAACTCTTGTGGGGTCA
Organism: Bacteroides sp. M10; assembly: GCF_014334015.1. Classification (GTDB taxonomy): domain Bacteria; phylum Bacteroidota; class Bacteroidia; order Bacteroidales; family Bacteroidaceae; genus Bacteroides; species Bacteroides intestinigallinarum. The sequence continues at coordinate 1,863,780 of NZ_CP060488.1, forward strand.
TAATTCTTATTTTTGAAGATTCTTCATTTAGCTTCTTACTTTTTCAATGAATAGATATATACCTTATCTTTCTCAATTGAGTAGCTAAATTTATTTGTTTCGGCCATAATATCCAAAATTTTCTCCAGATTATTTGTTTCAATAATAAAACTTCCATGGAAAATCAAATTCTTGAGTTGCTCTGACTCAAATGTGAATATCACATCAAACTGGCGTTCCAACTCTTTAGAAATGATCGACATGGGAACCTCATCCCAAAAAACTCTGCAGTTGATCCACTGTTCTGCATAGTCAGCACTCTCGGTCAGTTTATAAGTTTGGTCAAGTTTGTTAACTATCATTGTTTGGTTAGGCTTCATTATAAACTCTTTGTTGATGCATGATAAGGCAATAGAACCCTCTAAGAGTGATACCTTTACATAATTTTCATCGCTATAATTTTTTATGTCAAACTTAGTACCCAGTACCTTGATCTGTGCAGAGTCTGTTTGTACAACAAATGGATGCTCTCCATGCTCTACCTCAAAATATCCTTCGCCTTCCAGTCGGACATTGCGATTTTCCCGACCAAAACTCTCGGAGTAAGAAAGTTTGGAATCTGCATTTAACCACACTGTGGAACCGTCAGGAAGCTTCATTCTTAACTTCGATTTTCTTGGAGCGTATACTTCAGAAATCAAAGAATCATCAGATGTTGTAAAATTGTTAATTATAAGAGGGGTGGTGAACAGTAATATAATGATTGCTGCTGCGTAACCCGCATACCTCACAAATAAGTCTTTTTTTATCTTTCTTGCCGTGGCAATCTTATGTTTACGGATTCGTTTCGCAAATCTGTTATAGGCTCGTTCTTCATGTACAGATACATCTTCATATTCGGCAGACAGAAGCCAGATTCGTTTCTGCTGTTCAAAATATTTCTGATTCTCCGGATCGGAGCATATCCATTCGTTCAACTTATGTAAGTCCTCTTTGGCGATACTTCCCGAGAGGAAATCATCTATCAGTTTATCAAATTCTTCTTTCATACCATCTTAAACTTAATATCTATTGAGAATCACATACCTGCGCTATTATCAGGACAGTTTGTCAATAGAAGAAGTATAGTGAATTATTTTACTTTTTAATATTAATTAAATATATTCGTAATAAACATTATGATCAGGGCAAGATAAGATTTTGCTGCTTCCTTCAGTTTATCTAGTGCACTTCGCATGTGATATTTCACTGTATGGATAGTGATTCCCATGATCTCGGCAATTTCGTCTTGTCTTTTGTTCTCAAAACGGCTTAATAAAAAGACCTTCCGGGTTTCCGGAGATAAGCCGTCAATCGTTTTCTGGATAATAGAATGTAGCTCTTTACCCTCTAAATGTTCAACCGGACTTTCGCCTAAAGACCATAAATCGCTGTAAATGGTCAGATCTTTAGACGAGCAGGTTGTTTCCCTTCTCACATATTCAAGCTGAAGATAATTGATGCACTTATTGGCCACACTTCTGAAAAGGTAGTTTTTCAATGAGGTGTTAATTGTTATTTTAGAGTGGTTTTCCCATAGGCTATACACCAAATCTTCTACTATAGATTCTGATAGATAAGAATCTGTCAAATACCCTCTCGCTATTCGGCAAAGATCTATATAGTAAGTTTTATAGATGTATCGGAATGCCTCCTCTTTACCCGATTTCAGGGCCTCGATAATCTCTGTTTCCAGGTTTTTTTCCATTATGTCTTTCAGAAATCGTATATTTGATTTATTAGTTAATATATTCAGGTGAATACTCACAGGTTGTGTTTCTCCGATGGATAATTCGGGGGCAAGGTATTGAAAAAATGTAAGATGACCAAACTCACTAATAAAAAGATGAGTTGGAGGGCTGAACGAATAAAAAAATCATTTCTCACTATACTTTTTATTAATCTGGCTGTCATATTAATGAATAGGCCAATAAAGCATATTTTAACCTGAATCTCTATGAATGGTAAAAAGAAGAATTGTAAAAGAGCATAGCGCGACACTCTTTTTTGAAGTTATAAGGTATACAAACAGCTGTTTTAGTTTAGTCATACAGGATAAAGATTGCTTTCAGGAATAACAGAAAATAAGCTATTTCTTATTTAAATAATATTGTATGAAGAAACTACATTTTCTATTAAGCACATTCCTTGTGTTTATATTCACGTCATGCGGAGAAGATGAACTAAAAGGTGTTGTCTTATCCGAAGACCCGGGGTACGTAAAAGAGCCATTGGTAGCCATACAGGCAGAAGATGGCACAGGGAATTGGATAAATGGTCTTATTGACCAGAACAGTAGAGTCATAGCCTTAGATTTTCGCATTTTGGATGACCAAAGTGCGGTGAATGTGAAACTCAAACTGGCGGATGAATGGGCAAGGCCTATTGATCCGCTCACTACTGACGCTGTACTGGATTTAAGCAGCGGTATTACCCGTATTAAAGTGAATGATGGAGCAGATGATATCGAATATACCATTTTCAGCACTTCTACCCAGTTGCTTCGAGGTGTAACGGCTACTTGTAATACAGAGCAGGTTAGTGGCAGTTTTATGAATGGTGTCGCTTCGTTACGTTTCAAACAAAACACTACATTTGCAGATGTAGTGTTGATGCCGACTTTGGCAGATAACGCAGAAATCATCTCTACGGATCCCTCTAGTCAAAAAGATGAAAATGGGAACCTGATTGTTGACCTAAATAGCACACTTACTATTACTGTAAAAGACAATACGAACAACATGACTAAAAAATATCAGTTGAGTGCTGTAAATGGAATTATTGACGCAGGGGTAAACTGGAAAAATATTACTGCTGATTTAAAGAGTCAACACAGTAGTATTCGTATTCCTGATTTCATGATTGTCTATGAAAATAAAAACTTGCATGGAAGGAGCGGTAATACGGGATGGTTGATAACTATTCCTGCCGGTAGAATAAATATGAAGGTTAGCTGGGATATGAATAAAGACAATGTAACATGGGCTGAACCCACTACTCAACATCGTACAACAGCTATCATGAATGATAATATGGATTATTCATTGTTTGTTCCGGGATTGTCCGGGCAATTCTGGGTACCGATATTTTATAGCCTCGGGTGGAATGATAGTGGGCTGCTATCCGCACCGCGTCTCGGATATAACCTATCTACTTCTTTGAAGTATTGTCCGGGAACTCTGGGAATTACAGCTGATGGAAAAGCGGAGATTTCGTATGCAGAAGTGATAGATAATAACTTGTATAAGTTTACCAGCGGCGGAGCCGGCAAACAAGCTGCCAATGGGGTACAGTGGTCTCCAACCAGTGCTGTCAGTGGATATTCCTATCCGTTGCAAAAAGGGCAGATCATGATTGCCGGAGAAAATGCAGAACTTTACAAGACATTTGCCACTAATGAAGGAAGAAATACTTCGACCCGTAACAGAGGAATGGATGGTGCATTGTCAGGAAGTAATTCATGGGCTGCTAATCCGGTAAGCATTTGGACTTTTGATGGCAAGCCTGTAGGACGCCGGGCTGTCGGTATCACGGAAGAAGGAGACTTGGTCATTTTTGTAAGTAATCGTTTTACGAATTCTTATAACTCGGTAAAAGCAGCTTGGAATGTCTTTAGTGATGGCTCTTCTTTACGGGAAGTTGCTGTGGCATTGCAGGAAGTGGGTTGTACGGATGCCATTGTGTTTGGTGAGAACTATCATAGTCCTGTTGTTATTCGGGATGATAGTAGAGGGGTGCCTTTAGGAAAGGTAGCCGGTAGATACGATTGGGAAACGAACGGCAATGTGAAAAATGCGGATAATGAAGCTAGTTCGCAATCCTGGATAATGTTTAAATAAGAACATTGTAAGACAATGAGTTAGTAACAAAAGATATACATATAAAAACTTAAATCAATGAGTAAAATCATCAAATGCATGTTCTTCGTGCTATTAGCCGCAGTTCTTCCACTGTCGGTTCACGCACAGCAGGTGACCTTACATTTGCAGGACGTAACGGTGCGCAAAGCGTTCCGGGAGTTGGAGGTCAAAGGAAATGTATCCTTAGTATATGAGAAAAATGATGTGGACCTGACCCGTAAAGTAACCGTGAAGGTAGATAATCAACCGATAAGCAAGGCACTGGATCAGATTCTGAAAGGGCAGGAATTAATTTATAAAATAAAAGATAATCATATTATCATCACCCGGCCTGTCATTCAGAAATCAGATAAGAAACGGCGTATCAATGGTATCGTCAGTGATGTCAATGATGAATTGTTAATTGGAGTATCGGTATCAATTCCCGGTACTAATATTGGCACGGTGAGTAATATGGAAGGGAAATTTGAACTGGAAATACCGGAGGACGCTAAGAAATTGCAAGTGTCTTATATCGGTTTTGACACGCAGGAAATTTCATTGTCGCCTGGCAAGACGACATTCAACATTGTAATGGGAGAGAATGTGAAAATGCTTTCAGAAGTAGTAGTGGTTGGTTATGGCACACAAAAGAAGGTGAACCTGACCGGTTCGGTTGCTACGGTAAATTTGGAAAAGGAATCACTTTCCCGTCCTTTGGTCAGTGCTTCGCAGGCGTTGAGCGGTATGACAGCCGGTTTGCAGGTGATGCAAAGCTCCGGGACTCCATATAATGAAGGCTTTTCTTTCAATATCCGGGGGGTGGGTACCTTGAACAGCTCTTCACCACTCGTGTTAGTGGATGGGATGGAACAAAGCTTGAATAATGTAGATCCCAATGATATTGCTTCTATTTCTATCTTGAAAGATGCGGCTTCGTGTGCTATCTATGGTAACCGGGGGGCAAATGGGGTTATTCTGGTTACTACCAAAACCGGACAAACAGGAAAGGTCAGCGTATCTTACAATGCTACTTTTTCACTGAATCAACCTACCAAACTGATAAAAACGGTATCTAACTACGCCAAGTATATGGAATTGATGAACGAAGCTGCTACTAATATAGGAGAATCTGCTCCTTTCAGCGACATTACCATCAATCAATGGCGTGAAGCTGAAAAAGATCCGAATGGCATTTCTGCCTCCGGCTATCCTAATTATGTAGCTTATCCCAATACAGATTGGTACGATGAGATATATAGTAATGACTGGATGATGAAACATTCGCTTTCCGTCACTGGGCAGGAGGGACGTACCGGATATAATCTTTCTATATCTTATACCGACAACCCGGGATTAATCAAAGATACCGGATACCAACGCTATTTTCTGCGTGCCAATGTTTATTCGGATATTACTAAGTGGTTACGTATCGGTACTCGTGTATGGGGGTATCACACCGACCAGAAGAAAAGCGATACCGGTTCACTCACCAATATCAATACCCAAAAAATGATACCGGGCGTATATCCATATTATGACGGAAAATATGGTGCGCCGGAAGCGAACGAGGAAGATCCGCAATCTCACAATCCTCTGTGGGACATGGCGCAATCGGAAGGGCATATCAAGAACACGCAGTTCTTCACTACTTTCTATGCCAACGTGAAGTTTCTGAAACACTTCTCATACGATGTTAATCTGAACTATAAGGATTATCGTTATGAATCGATGTCCGTAAATACGGATTATGGGAAATATAGTTTTAGTACAGATCAGTGGATAGCTGCCCCCAAAGATCCTGCCGATTTGTATACCCGTATGGCGTATGTCCGTGAAAACCATTGGAAATTAACGCACTTGCTCAACTATAACCAGACTTTTTATAAGCATGATATTGGTATGTTATTGGGCTTTGAAGAAGAACGTTTTGTCAAACGGACTACCGACACTGCCAAACTTGGATTAATAGATTCGTCTGTGGGTGATCCAAGTTCTGCTACTACTCCTTCTTCCATAGGTGGTACAGGTGAGGAATTTACATCCCGTTCTTACTTCGGTCGTATTAACTATGCTTTCGACAGCCGTTATTTATTCGAGGTTAATATGCGTTATGACGGTTCCTCCCGTTTTGCTCCGGATAATCGCTGGGGACTTTTTCCATCTTTCTCTGCCGGATGGAGAATCAGTGAAGAGAAATTTATGAAAGGACTTCCTATCGACAACCTGAAATTACGTGCTTCGTGGGGTAAGTTAGGAAACAATGCGATTGGTAACTATGAATGGCAGGCTGTGTACAACTCGGCAAAGTACGCGTTTGGAGGTAGCCTTAATAATGGTTTGGCAATTACTTCTATTTCCAACAACCTGTTGGAGTGGGAAAGTACTGCCATTACGAATATTGGTATCGACTTTGCAACTTTAAGAAACCGTCTGACGTTTGAGGCTGAATTTTATAATAAAGTAACGGATGGAATCTTATATCGCCCTGATATGTATATGTCTCTCGGGACAGCCAGTGGCCCTCGTCAGAACATTGCGGAAGTGACTAACCGCGGTATTGAAATGACCCTGAATTGGCAAGACCGTATCGGTAAAGTAGAATATCGTGTATCCGGTAACTTTGCCTATAACCAGAACAAGGTCAGTAAATACAAAGGAGAGTTGCAGCGTGGCTGGGTGACAGATGAAAACGGGAACCGTGTTTATCAAACCAATATCGGTGATGTCTCTACCGGAGGATCTACCCGTGTAATAGAAGGTAAAATGATTAATGAATACTATATGTTGCAACCATATAAAGGTAATGGAAACGGCTTTAACGCAGATGGAACAGTCAATATCAACGGTGGTCCGAGAGACGGAATGATCCGTACAGTAGACGACATGAAATGGCTGAATGCTATGGTAGGGGCAGGGTATAAGTTTTATCCGCGTCAGAACGTCAGTAAGAGTGGCATTTGGTATGGTGATTACATCTATGCAGACTTAAATGGCGACGGTGTATATGGTAATGACGCTGATAATGAGTTTCAGGGATGCTCCAATGTGCCCAAGTATAACTTCGGTCTGCAGGCAAGCGCTAATTGGAAAGGCTTCGATTTCTCCATGAACTGGTCCGGTGCGGCAGGTTTCAAGATTTACTACTATCGTTTGGCATTGAACAGCAGTGCTACCATCAAAGGATATGCTATTGGGGAAGCAATAGCAAACGATCACTATTTCTTTGATCCCAAAAATCCCAATGATCCGCGCACGAACTTGAGTTCAAAGAATCCTCGTTTGACAAATAACTCCGGTAACGACCAAAGTGGTATGACACAGTCATCAGTACATTTGCAAAAAGGGGATTATATTAAACTGAAGAACCTGACTATCGGATATACATTGCCTGCTGTCCTGTCGAAAAAAGTATATGCACAGAATATCCGTTTCTTTGCTTCCGGTGAAAATTTATTTACCATTACCGGGTATGAAGGAATGGATCCGGAAATGCGTACCGCAGTGGGATATTCTACTATGAGACAATATGCATTCGGTGTAAATATCACTTTCTAAACTTACTCTAAAACGATTTTATGATGAAAAACAAAATAAAAATATTTCGGAAATTAGTAAGATGTGCATCTATTGCCTTGCTGTCTTTCTCTATGGCTGGATGCGGTGCGGACTTTTTAGATACTACTCCTACCAATAACATAAGCGGTAGTAGTATCTGGACGAAAGCAACTTTGGCCGAACAGGCTGTTATCGGCGTATATAATGTCTTTCTGGATCAATATTGTCCTAACTCCGGCATTTTGGATTCGCACCGGATTCCATGGGATGCTTATTCTTCTGTGATGGATACAGACAAGAACTGGATTAAGCGAATGCCTAATTGTACAGGAGCAGCTACTCCCTCAAGTGGCCTGTTCAGTGATATTTATAAACGTTTTTATACTTTTATCTATCGTGCTAATGATGTGATAGATAATATTGGTCAGGTTCCTGATATGTCGACCGGAGAGAAGCAACGGGCTATCGCCGAATGTAAATTCTTGCGTGCATTTGCTTATATGCGCTTGAATATCTTGTATAAAGGAGTGCCGTTATATATGAATGCAATCACGAGTCCTGAAAACGGTAACAAAGCCCGTTCTTCAGAAGCGGATGTTTGGGCGGCTATACTCCAGGATCTGACAGATTGTGTGAATGAACCCAATCTACCGGGTAAATATAATTCGGGTGACTCTAACTATGGACGGGTAACCAAAGGAGCTGCTTATGCATTACGCGGACAAGTATATATGTGGCAGAAGAATTGGGAGGCGGCGGTTGATGATTTTAATTCTGTGGCTGACTGTGGCTTCGGGTTATATACTAAGGCCGGTGCTACCAGTTATAAGCAGTTGTTGAAAATAGCAAATGAACAATGTGAAGAAATGATATTCTCTGTGCAATGCATCAAGCAATACGGCTACTCCAATACAAGGAACATCACTTACGGCAACCGTTGTACAGCAGGTTCTATGTGGAATAACTATTTGCCTAATCCGCATTTTGTAGAATCTTTTGAGACGGCGACTGGAGAAAAGTTTAATTGGGATAACTACTTGCCGGGCTATAGTGCGATGAAAGAAAAAGAACGTGTGGTGTTTTTTCTACGCGATGGACTGTCTGCGGCGGAAAAGGAACGTATGGCTGCCTATGGGGCAGATATGAACAAATATCTGGATAGTGGCAATGAAGCACGTATCAAGAAAGCTTACGAGAGCCGTGATCCACGTCTGCAAATGGCTGTCATTACCCCTTACGCACAATACAATGGTGCTTCTTCTGGAATAGCTCATACTTATACATTGCGTTGGCCTTATCGTGGCTCCGACAGTGCAGAGCCTTTTGATATCCGTACTGATACAAACGATAAGTTTTACTACCTATGGAGAAAGTTTGTACCTGAAGGTCTGGAACAGACAGAACGTGATACTTATGGATTGGATATTCCATTAATACGCTATGCGGAAGTATTGCTCCTGAAAGCAGAAGCGCTAAATGAATGGGGAAGTACCCATGAAAGCGAAGCAATTAGATGTGTTAATGAAGTAAGACGTCGTGCAGGGCATGTCGAATTGAATAATGCAACTTATCCTGCTACGAAAGTTAACGGGCAGAGTGATTTGCGTGAACGTATCCGGAATGAGTATTACTGGGAAATCGGTGGCGAAGATTCCATGTATTTCCATGAATTGCGTTGGGGAACGTGGAAAGATAAGAAGTTTGATAATAATCGTAACGGTCTGATGCAGATGTGGGGTGAAACGACTTATACCTGGTACTGGTTGGGAGATCAGTGCTGGAGCTGGCCTATTCCTGCTAAAGAAATGGAAATGAACTCGAATTTGGAACAGAATGAAGGTTGGATAAATTAATCTTAGTTTTAACTAATAAAGTATATATGAAAAAATTATCTTTTTTAATTGCAACAGCATTGTGTATCATGGCATGTTCCGGTGGCTCTGACGAACAACCGGATGGGCCGGGTAACGGTAATGGAAATGGGGGTGGGGGGAGTACCCCTAACCCTGTTTCATTCTCCAATCCTATAGTCGGCAAACAGTTGCCTGATCCGACAATAATTCATGCGGCAGACGGGAACTTTTATTTGTATGTTACCCAACAGGATAATATCTATATTCCGATTTACAAATCTACTAATATGACACAGTGGACTTATGCTGGGGCAGCCTTTCTGCAAAAACCGAACTGGCAGCCGGACACTCGCTTATGGGCTCCGGACATTAACTATATCAATGGCAAATATGTGCTCTATTATACTCTCGGGCACTGGGACTTGCCTAAGAATAGTTGTATCGGGGTGGCGGTCAGCGACTCTCCTGTAGGACCTTTTACGGATCACGGAAAACTTCTTGACTACAATTCTGGTACTATGCAGTGCATCGACCCTTGTTATTTTGAAGATAATGGTAAGAAGTATCTTTTCTGGGGAAGTTATAATAGTACTTCTAAAGGCTATGAAGGAGGTATCCGTTATGTAGAGTTAAGTGCTGACGGTCTATCCATTAAAGGGGCTGTTTCCGAAAAGATAGCGGGTCCTTCAATAGAAGGCATCATGGTTCATAAACGCGGGAATTATTATTATCTATTTGGCTCTACGGGTAGTTGTTGTGAAGAGGAAAGAAGTACGTACCGTGTAGTGGTGGGGCGTTCTAAAAATATCGAAGGTCCTTATGTGGGTAAAAACGGTACTGTGATGAAAGAAAATAGTAGTTATAATGAAGTAATTCTACAGGGTAATAACCTGTTTGCCGGAACCGGACACAATTCCGAAATTATCACGGATGACGAGGGTAATGACTGGTTCTTCTATCATGCCTGGCAGAAAGCGAAAATAGATAATGGTCGTCAATTGATGTGTGACCGCATACAATGGAGCAGTGATGGCTGGCCTTATATTACTAATGGCACACCGGCATCCGTATCTCGTGCACCTGTATTTAAAAACGAAGAAGAAAAAGAGTAATCTATGAAACTATTCAACTATTTATTGGCCGGGATATTGTGTGCTTCTGTCACTTGTCTCCCGGCGCAGCATCGGGCTGATCCCCAGAAATTGGTCAATCCGGAATCCTTTTCTATGATTTTGCTCGGTGATCCACAGGGATATACCAAGTATGATATTAACCAGCCGCTTTTTGATCTTTGTACCGCATGGATTGCGGACAATATAGAGTCGCTTAAAATTAAAGCTGTCCTTTGTACAGGCGATTTGGTGGAGCAGAATGATAATAATGTATTAAACCGTAAGATGCTGAACCAGACCAGTCGTGAAATGTGGGAGGCAGCATCGCAGGCTTTGAAAAGACTGGATAACAAAGTACCTTATATTATTGCCGCAGGCAATCATGATTATGGATACAAAGCCGCAGAAAACGGTCGTACTTATTTTCCTGATTATATTCCTTTTGAACGAAATTCTACCTGGCGGAATATCTGTGTCAGTGAATTTCCTAATCGTGAAGGCAGGGCGTCTTTAGAGAATTCGGCTTTTGAGTTTGATGAGCCGGGATGGGGAAAGATTTTGGTTATAGCAGTAGAGTTTGTGCCTCGTGATGAAGTTTTGCAATGGGCGAAAGATTTGGTAAACAAGCCGAAATACAAGAATCATAAGGTGATTTTTATCACTCATTCTTATCTTGATATAGGTAATAAGCGTGTTACGAAAGATGGGTATAAGATTTCTCCACAAAACTCGGGGCAGGCTATTTGGGAGAAACTTATTTATCCTTCTTCCAATATCCGTCTCGTACTTTGCGGACATGTGGGAAGAGACACCGGTGAATATGAGAATAATGTGGCTTATCGGGTGGATAAGAACAGTGCCGGGAAAGATGTATCACAAATGACGTTTAATGTACAATATGTAGGAGGCGGTCCGGAAGGGAACGGAGGGGATGGTTGGCTTCGCATTCTGGAATTTATGCCGGATGGTAAAACGATCAAAGTACGTACTTATTCTCCCTTGTTTGGGATTTCAAAATTGACTAAGCATTTGGCGCATCGTACGGCACCGTACGATCAGTTTGATATTATATTGGAATAACTTGACCTAGTAAAAATACTCTTAATAGAAATAATGTAGATGAGAAAAATTGTATGTTCTTTAGTGATACTTATTAATAGTGTTTATCTATTTGCACAGTGGAAACCGGTTGGCGGTCGAATTATGACGGAATGGGCGGCGAAAATAGATGTTGAAAACGTGTTGCCCGAATATCCCCGCCCAATTATGGAACGTGCTGACTGGATAAATCTGAACGGATTGTGGAATTATGCTATTTCTCCGGTAGGTCAAGCTATGCCACAAAGTTATGATGGTCGGATTTTAGTTCCTTTTGCTGTAGAATCAAGCTTGTCCGGAGTGGGGAAAAGTCTTGGGGAGAAGAATGAACTTTGGTATCAGCGTCAATTCTCGGTTCCCTCCAAATGGAAAGGACATAGGATCTTATTGCATTTTGGGGCTGTTGACTGGAAAGCGGATGTTTGGGTAAATAAGGTAAAGGTGGGACAACATACAGGAGGATTTACTCCTTTTTCTTTTGATATCACGCCTGCCTTGCTGAATGGGGAAAATGAATTGATCGTGAAAGTGTGGGACCCGACTGATAAAGGTCCTCAACCTAGAGGAAAACAGGTTAGTAAGCCGGGAGGTATCTGGTATACTCCTGTCAGTGGTATTTGGCAAACAGTTTGGCTAGAACCTGTGCCAATCCGGTCGATTGGCAATATCAAAACGACTCCTGATATTGACAGGAATAAGTTGACAGTAGAGGTTATGACAGATCATCAGATGCTTTCAGATAAATTGGAGGTGAAGGTATTAGAAGGAAAGCAGTTGGTGGCTGTAGGAAGTTCCGTAAATGGTATTCCGGTTGAAATTGCTATGCCGTCTGATGTAAAGTGGTGGTCACCGGATTCTCCGTTTTTATATGATATGGAAATTTGTCTGTATTCAGAAAATAAGTTGATCGATAAGGTTAAGAGCTATACTGCCATGCGTAAATATTCAACGAAACGCGATAAAAATGGAATTGTACGTCTACAATTGAATAATAAGGACTTGTTTCAATTTGGTCTTTTAGATCAGGGCTGGTGGCCGGATGGCTTGTATACGGCACCTTCGGATGAGGCCTTAGTATATGATATTCAAAAGACAAAAGATTTTGGATATAATATGATTCGCAAACATATAAAAGTAGAACCTGCCCGTTGGTATACGCATTGTGATCGTTTAGGGGTTATTGTGTGGCAGGATATGCCGAGTGGCGATAAGAATCCCGAGTGGCAGAATCGGAAGTATTTTGAGGGAACAGAATTCAAACGGTCTGCTGAATCAGAGGCTATTTATCGTAAAGAATGGAAAGAAATTATCGACTGCCTTTACTCTTATCCTTGTATTGGCACATGGGTACCTTTCAATGAGGCTTGGGGGCAGTTTAAAACCCTTGAAATAGCAGAATGGACAAAGCAATATGATCCTTCCCGTTTAGTGAATCCTGCCAGTGGAGGTAATCATTATACCTGTGGTGATATGCTCGATTTGCATAATTATCCCGGTCCGGAGATGTATTTATATGACGCACAGCGTGCAACTGTACTCGGAGAGTATGGAGGAATTGGTTTAGTGCTGAAGGAGCATCTTTGGGAGCCGAATCGTAATTGGGGGTATGTTCAGTTTAGTACTTCCAAAGAAGCTACTGATGAGTATCTGAAGTATGCTAATATGCTGAAGGATATGATTGCACGCGGATTCTCGGCTGCTGTTTATACACAGACTACAGATGTTGAGATCGAAGTGAACGGATTGATGACATACGACCGCAAAGTAATAAAACTGGATGAACAGAAATTGAAGAGGGCAAATACGGAAATTTGTGAGAGTTTAAAGTAAGAAGCCGGATTAGCTATTTGGCTGAACAAAAAACTCATCTGTAATAACTCGAATTATAGATACTGTTTGCAATATTATATAATTGAGAAGAGGGTATCTGAAAATGAAGTGACTCCTAAAATTTTTTGTCTAACTTTTAGGGGTCACTTCATTTTCAGATACTTTCTTAAAGAATGAGATGTGTCAATATTTTATTAATCTTATAGGCCCTAATAATCCAGAAGGTAGTAATGCCGAATCAGATTTGAAAAAATGGTAGGATGTATAATATTGGGGAGTTACACCTTTTTGTTGATCACCTATTAGTCCATTTCTCCAAAGGTTGGTGACTTTTATTTCCAGAGTATTTTCTCCAGGATTGATTGCAGCGGTTATATCAACAATAAAAGGAGCTTTCCAAAATGTGCCGCATATTTTTCCATTCACATAAACCTCTGCAATATTTTTAACTGATCCCATATCAAGTAATAGCTTATCCGATTTTTTATAATTCTCCGGTTTGATAATAAAAGAGTTAGTATAAGTAGCAGTTCCAGAGAAGTATCGGATGGAAGGAGATGAGTAGTCGGTGAAGGAAACTAAACTATCCATTAAAAGAGATTCGGAATTTCCTATTTTAGGTTGAAATTTTACAGTCCAGTTAGAATCAATTGTAGTTAATTCTTTTTTGTGAGGTAAAGGAATCTCTTGTTTTATACGTTTAGTGGGTTTTATAAATACAACGAATACAGCATCATTTTGTACCATTGAGAATTTAACAATAGTCCGTCCGTCCTTCATCTCATAAGAAACATCCTCTGAAAGTCCGGTTTCAGGATGCCAAATTTCAGGTTTCAATCCAGATACCCGAAAAGAAACTTCCGTATATAACTCTTTATCAGAAGGATTACTGACCCAATAAATATGACCATGATCAAGCAAGCGGTGTCTGTATTTTAAAGTTATATGTTTATTATTGCGGTATATAAAGTCCGGTTGCACACCTGTTGATTCCAGGATTTCTTCTATAGGAGTATCGGTATAGACGTTTTTTCGGTTGGTATGCCAGATGGAAGTTACTAACGCTTTAAATTCATCAGCATTATCCAAATTGCTTCCGCGAAAAATAGGTTCTCTGCCTAAAACAGCAACACCTTCTTCTACCAAAGATGCTATTTTTTTCAATACTTTGAGTGACATTACTTTGGTATTCTCTCCTAATATTAAAATAGAATATTTTCGTCCGGAAGGAGCTAACAAGCACTTCTTGTCCATCTTGATATCATGCACAAATCCATATGGGTCAATAAAGTCGTATTCATATCCTGCAGGTATGTCCGGAAGAGTATGTGCATATAAACCTGTAATACAATTATCTTCTCCGTAATAGTATAAAATGTCTGCCACATTATTACCTTGTTGAAGCATATAACTACTGCGCGCAAGATAATCTATCCATACTTTTGCTTGTTCAGCCCAAGTTTCATGGCGGTTAAACCATTGCCCGTATTGTATTAATCCAAGTCCCGGTATTTTATCATCCACAGGCTGGTGCGATGTCTCATGAATAACAAAACGATTTAATCCGTTTGCTAAAGCTTTATCTGCGATAGGCTTAATGTTTTCTGGACAACATGCATATGCATGGTGGGCTATAGCAGAGCCAAATTCAGCTGCTACAATGTTTTGTCCATAGATATGGGCGACTGAAGCGCTTTCTCTAATATCCGCTTGTCCCATCTGTTGTGATGAACAGGCACCGGAATTAGGCATCCAAAGTGCTGCCATGGGGAATGTTGCCGTTCTTTTTATTTCCATTCCATCACCTACATATACTCTTCCGTTTTCGTGAGCTTCTGTATATCGTCCTTTTAAACCATATTCTTTTACAATAGAATTTATGCGGTCATAATTTTTACGATACAATTCTGCGATAGCCAGGCGCCAATCGCGAAGAAAACACTCGCTTTCACTTGTGTTTTCTATGATTTCGCCGGTTAAAACAGGCAACCAAGGTAATAAATCATATCCATATTTATGCTTAAAGAAGCTAGGTAACGATGGGGTCCAAGTCTGCCAATGCGCTTCGTAACTATCCGTTATAATATATTGGATTCCGCGTTTTCCCATAAAACCGCCGGCAGCTTCTTTATACATATCCATATAAGTGCGAAAATATGAAAGCCAACTTTCCGGATCAAGTTTATCCACTTCTAAACCGGTAGCCTCGGCTGGGGCAGGATGATTGCGTTTACCTGTAAGTGAATAGCCGAAACGGTAAATGCGCCACTTCCCTTCTGGGACATTCCATTTTAAAATGCCGTTCGAGTCGAGCTTGTTCGTTAATATAATAACATTTTTTTTATCAATGGGAGTATTTGTTTCCGGTGTTGGATAGTTCATCAGGTCGTGCGGAGAAGAAAACCCCGCTTTCTCTTCTGTGTGATTTATCTTTACAGTCGGGTGTAATACAAATTCTGGTATTTGAGTACCCGGAGCATTGTTTGTAGGATTAGGAACAAGTACCCGGAAATAACGTGCTGTTGTTTCCGGAATAGATATGGTTTGCTGAGCATTACCTCCATCCGGAATTCCGCAAACCATCCGATAATCAACCCCATTGTCACTACATTGTAGAAAATTTACTGTTTGAGGAGATTCTGAACGCCATTCTGTACGCAAACGGCCACTGACAAAAGATAAAGCTCTTATCGTTTGCGGTTTGGGAAAAGAATATTCTATCCAACCATATTTATCAAATGGGTTGAACGGTAGAAGCTCGGCATTTGTAAAATCTCCGTCTGTAAGTTTATGTAGTGAGAAATTACCACCACTTGAAGTTATTTCAGCATCTAACTCATTTAACGATAATTCTTCGCTTGGCAATCGTACGGCAATCGTGGCAATATCTTCGTAATATTCGGTATAGTTGTTCATGTTTCGTATGGGGATATTTTGAAATTCCCCTGTCGTGGTATATGGGCTTGGTAGTTTCCCGGAAAACATTTTTTGACCTTCTACCGTGAATGTTCGCCACACTAGTTTTTTCATAGCATTTTTAGGATTTACCCAAGGACCTCCCGTTGAGCTCCATCCTGGAGCACTGGCTATACCGACTTCCATATTTAAAGAGTCTGCTAGATGGATGGCATAGCGGAAGGCTTTTTTCCATTTGGGAGTCATGTATACAAGCCGTTCTTTGACAATCGGTTTGGTATACAAGGAAGCGTCAAATTGATGAAATCCTCCTATTCCGATCCTATTCATCCATAATAAGTCTTTATAGATTCCTTCTTCCGTAATATTACCGTCCATCCAATGCCACCATACTCTTGGTTTTGCTTCTTGTGGTGGATTAATAAATCCCTTGTAGATTTCGTGTTCGGAAGTCAAAGCAGATGCGTGTGTCTTTATTGAATATAAGGTTAGGATATAAGAAAACAAGAGTATTGTTACTATAGGGATATTGTTAAAGTGTTTCATATAATTATAATCGTTAAAAGTATGTTTGAAATTCTAAGTTTCTCGCAGAAAGAAGAAGTGCTTTTTCTGTAAGAAACATGAATCACATAAAATGTAGAGGGGTGTGTTAAATTAACGTATTACTCCCCAAATAGTCTCTGCAATCATTTGCATTCCTTCATCATTGGGATGCGTTATGATAAAATCTTGAGTGATTACATATGGCTTCTTATTTATGTCATAAAGTGTATCGCCTATTTGTGGGCGGACATTATATAGATTATCTATCCAATAGAGTGGCACGTAAGTAAGATCGTTGGTTCGTGCGGCATGAATGATGCTCCGTTCTTTACTGTCGTTTTTCCAGAAACAACCGGTAATAATAACACGCTTTGCTTTGCTCTGACAATATTTCACAAGTCGTGAAATTGCATCTGGAAAAGTGGTAACATCTTGTACATTTTCACCTAAACGTATAATAATGATATCTTTGTTTTTGCAATAAGATCCAATTAGGGAGTCAATATCGCATGATAGATTACGCTCCCAAGATGCAATGTTTAAGGGGGTGACAGTTGAGTTCGGATGATACTTACAAAGCATCTTTTCCAATTGATGGCAATAGTCATATTCTATATTGGAAGCAGCCATACCCCAATCGGAAAACCATTCGATATCTTCTTTTATCGGATGTTTTGTAATAGAGTTTCCTAAACAAAGGACCTGTAGCGGGTCATTGACATTATGCGGTTGTTGGCAGGCGATAAATAACCCTCCACAAATAGCTGTAAATAGTATCTTTTTTATTTTATTGTATTTTTTCATTGTTATAACACGATTAATATTCCGTAATGGCTGGTTCTCCTTCAAGCCAGGCTATCATATTTAGTACTTTTTATAAGGTTCGGACATGGCATGGAATGTTTGTGGTATCCATACCCTGTAACGCCCATTGGGATTCCAATCATTGCCAGAAGAAGAAAAGTCGCAAAAATTGATAAGTTTGGGAGTCTTGTTTTCTACGTTTTCTAAATCCGTACCCAATACGGCAGGAACTGTAAGTGTGATCCAAGGGAAGGTTCCTGTTTTGTTTTTTTTAATTTTCGCTTGTATTACACCTTGATTGTTACACTTAATGGTTGCACATTCGTCTATATCACCATCGTTGAAACGACTGTCTCGTGCGAAAAGTAAAGGACCGCGTACTATGGCTTGAGAATTATTTAGTTTTACGACTTTGGTTTCTATCTTGAAATCAAGTGTCACCTTATCCGCATTTTCCCAGATACGTTCTATGTATAGGTAGCCTCCTTTATGCGTTATTTCCTGCTCCTCTCCATTTATATAGGCTTTCATCTTTTCTATTTGAGTCGGTATACGTAACGCAAGCGTGAATTTCTCCTTTTTTTGTACTCCTATGTTTACATTTACCTTACCATGTATAGGATAATCGCTCTCTACATTTAAATGAACTTTATTTTTTTTATTTAGTGAAATAGTGGCCTGTAAAGGTAAATAGAGGTTGAGATAAATGTGGTTGTCTTTTATTGTACAAGCCGTTTTGGGTATTAGAGCAAACCCTCTTGGTCCATTGGCGTTACAACAATTTATATGCATACCACATTGCTCTTCGCCGGGTTGTCTTCGACCTTCCAATGGGCTGTATTTAGAGATTTGACTGCCGTCATTTTTCATGGTTGCCATCAAAGCGTTGTACATGGTGTGTTCAAATTCTTCTGCATAGAACGAGTTGCCGGTTTTGCATAGCAGGCGATGACATAGTTGCATGTAAGTAAATGTGACGCAAGTTTCCATGGTATGGTATGTAGGCAATGTTTGTTTCTCCTTTCCTTTATACCAGCATTCAAAAGCGGCTCCTGAACCTGCTATATTAATCTCATCTTCTTGGATATTGTTTACTGCTTTCTCTGCAATTTTTATGTAAAAAGGATCATTTACTATGGTGCCAAGTTCTATCAGCCCTTCATAACATGACATCATTTCATAAGCTTTCTGACCATTTTCGAATGACCACCAAGATTTTGGAAAAGCGGAACGCTCAGAAACAGGAATGTTTTTCAATGTTTTAGTTATCAGTTGAGAACTCCCTTCCCGTTCGATAGAAGAAACAATGCTTTTGGCAAAAGATAAATATCGGGGATTTCTGGTAATATCGTATAAATAAACCACAGGCTCCAAAATGGAGCAACTGGCCATGCCTAAATAATAACCGGTTGCAGCAATATTAATATTATGTATTTGTAATTGTTCCATGAGATGGTTTATCAGTCGTTCAACTGCATTCAAGGCTTTTTTATCGCCGGTGAGCCTATAATAAGAAAGCAAGGAGAGCGAAGTGTATTTTCTTCCCCAAATATCCCAATTGGTCAGTTGTGCTTCTCGTTTGTAATTTCCTATATATCCATCACTTGTTTGGGTATTCATGAGCTTTTCTACGCTGTTTGTTATCAAATTATACAATTCTTTATCCTTTGTATATTGGTATGAAGCTATTGCCCCGAGTAGCCATTTTCCGAAAAATTCAGATTGCCAGAGATGATCCTCGTTTCGATGCTTGAAAGGCTCGATTAGGTGGTCTGTATTTTGGGATTTTACTCGATGTTCTATGCAGGTGTTAATGCGATTGCCGATATAGCCATCAATATGAATATTTTCTATGTTATATTCTTGAGAGAGAGCTGGTAGTATATTGAGTATACATAATCCGATAATCCATTTTTTATAGTTCATATATTTTTGAGTATTAATTGTTTTCTGCAAATTCATTTGTCATATGTATTGTGTTATGGTAATATTTTTGTGTGCAAATTTGACAAAAACTATACTGGCAACTGTTTTTAACTATTAACAGCTGTCGGCAATCGAATGTGTAAACAGAAGTGAGGCCCCTTCTTGGTATGCAGACGTTTGCTAGTCTATGGGCACTCACTATGTCAGGCTCACGTTAATTTGTCTTCATTATAATTCTGCTTTTATCATAATAGGATAATGATCGGAAGAAAATCGTCCTTGACGCGCATCATCCGTAATGGTTTCAAAGGAGAGAACTTTAATGCTTTTTTCCACTAAAATATAGTCGATTCGATGTTCTGGGTTGAAATCGAAATTCCAATAATGCAAAGTGCCTGCAGGACCTTTCGGGGTAGTCTCTGATATGCTATAAGAATCTTTGAATAGTCCGGAATTTAGAATAAAGGAAATAGGTTCTTCATCTGGGTCACAGTTTAAATCACCGGTACAAAAGTAAGGCAGATCTCCTGCTATTTCTTGTACTTTCTGAACAAGTAACTTTGCGGAGTTGACGCGTGCTTCATTGCTGACATGATCAAAATGCGATGAGAAGAAGAAAAAATATTTGTCCGTCTTTTTATCTTTGAATTTACCCCATGTGCAGATTCGGTTGCAAAAAGAGTTCCAACTTTTAGACGGCTTGTCCGGAGTTTCTGAATACCAAAATTGTCCATGATATAATAATTCCACTCTTTCTTTTTTGTAAAGAATAGGGCAGAACTCTCCAGCTTCTTTTCCATCGTCACGACCTGTACCTATGTATTCATATTGTTTTAATTCTAACAGATCATTCAGTTGGTTTAAAAGACACTCATTAACGCCAAAGATATCAAAATCATGTGATGTGATGATTTCTTTTGCCATTGTCTTTCGGTTTGCCCAAACGTATTGTCCATCTTCAGGTGTGTCATAGCGAATATTGAATTGGGCTACGCAAAGAGAGTTGGATGGCGTTTCATTGTTAAATGGAGGCATTTCTAGTTCATCTTCTATTGTTGAATTGGAGCAACCAATAAAAAAAAATGAAAGAAGAAAGAAGTTGTAAATGAAATTTCTTTTAGAGTTCATAGGTCTTGTTTTAATTATTAGTATTTTATAATTCCATATATTAGTGAGATGGTAAGTTTGAAAATGAATTCAGGTGAAAAAGCGGAGTTATTGCATAAATAGAGAGTTAAAACTTGCATCCTTGCAATAGCTCCACTTGATTTCCTATTGAATATTTTCGACTAAAAATTTAAGCCGTCATCCCAGCCCGGATTTTGCGTAAGTGCACCATTTGTGATGAGACGTTCATTAGAGGGTATTGGGTAAAAATAATCACGTTGTTCATTCCAGAAAAGCGTGAGGCCTTTATGAGGAGATAGATAACCTTTATTTCCATCAGAAAGTTTAATGTCGGAATCTATCTTTAAGTATGTTATACCTTGTGCATTACCAGGCTTTGTGTCTGTATAAAGACAAATATCGTTTTGTCCGTCACCGTTAAGGTCATATTCGCCGGGAGATGGAAAATACATACCCAATATGGCTTGTTTCATGTTTTGCCCGGCTTTCCAGCGCAGGATGTCATCATAACGAAAATGTTCAGAAAGCAATTCGATTGTTCTTTCACGACGAATTTCCAAGATTACCCCTTGATTAGCGCCGGAGACATTTGGGTAGCCGGTAGTGTTTGCTAATAAATAGGGGTCTGGATTTGCATTGGCTGTTTTCATGATGAGATGGGGCATTCCTACACGGTCGCGCAATTTATTGATAGAAATATCCAAATCGTCTTGAGTTAATTGGTTGATTTCAGCTAAAGCTTCTGCATAGTTAAGGTAAACTTCTGCAAGTCTAAAATAGAAGAGATCAATATCACTTTTTCCTCCTACTGCTTCATCTTCATATTTAATTAACTGATATCCGGTCACGCAAGCATTAAGGTCTGGAATATTTTTTCTGTTTGATACTATGGGCTGATAACTTGGGGTACAAATAGACTGTGCAAGACGTGGATCACGATTTTTGCATTCATCTACAAAAGTCATAGTTTCCCAATTGGGATTGTCTGTAAACCGGGAACCATCATTCATCAGATAACTAGCTATAATTTTTCTAGTCACTCCAGGACGTCCTTCACCTACGCTTGTGTGATATGTACCAACTGTATTGTATATATCATACGTTAAATTATAATTTCTTGCCATAATTACTTCCGTTGTTGGAGCATTTTGTGAAGTAAAGAGTTTTCGGTATGCCTGGTTCGTTCCACCTTCTGTATATAAGGTATAATTGCTTTCCTTCATTAATTCTCTAGAGGCTGTTATAGATTCTTGCAAGAAAAAATCGGCATTAGTGCTAAGATTTAAATTGTGGTACTTTCTGAATGTGCCTTCAAAAAGGCAAACTCTGGATTTAAGAGACAATGCTGTCCACTTTGTTACTGTATAAACAGAAGGCGTTGTAGAAAGATTGGTGATGGCAAAATCGAGATCTTCCAATATATTTTTCATGACCAATTCTCGAGAGTCTCTCGGTTTGTTTAATTGGTCTGTTTCAGAAACGAATAATTCTGTGTCATACCATGGGACATCCCCAAATCTTTTTACCATTTCGAAATAAAAATATGCTCTGAAAAAACGGGTTAATGCTTGATAACGTGTCCTGACCGTTTTATCCTTACAATTGACAGAGTATTGCAATAGAGTGTTGAAACGCCGTAAGTATCCCCATTCCCAGCCTCCTCCTGAAGCTGGAACTGTACGGGAGTCTGTTGCCGCGCTATTGGGAGTACTATGAGTTATATTATCGGCATCATCTTTATAAAGATCTCTGTCTTTGGGGAGAGAATTGTAGAAATTTGTGCTAAAAGCCTGTAAATCAGCTTCGGTAGAAAAGAACGTTTCTGGAGTGATTTTGTCTTTCGGCGTTACATCAAGTAAATCATCACATGAACTAAAGCTCAGTATAAATATTGAAGCTGCGATGAGTAAGAATATGTTATTTTTCATATAGTCAAAATTAATTAGAAGTTAATATTAACACCAAATGTGAAACTTTTTTGCCAAGGATAGACCTTCAAAGTTCCGCCTTGTCTGGCTTGTTCCGGGTCGACATAGTCGGTTTTTATTGGTGACCAATAAGCAAGATTTTCTCCGGAAAAATAAAGACGAACTAAGTCAAGGCCTATTTTGTTAGTCAGAAACTTAGGAAGTGAATAACCGATTGTCAGGTTTTTTAATCGACAATAACCAATATTTTGAAGATAGCGGTCATTCACTGTTGAAAGTTCCGAATTTTCTGTAAGGGCAACAGCTGTTCTAGGTCTGGGGAAGTAAGCGTTGGGATTATCTTCTGACCAACATAATTTTTGAAAATCCTTCGGAATAAATGTTCCGTAGGGGCGGTTGTAATATCCCCAAAATGCTTGGGCTTCTCTTCCTGGATACCAATCTATGTGGCCGATACCTTGGAAGAATATATTAAAATCAAATCCATACCATTGGAAAGCCAAGTTAGTGCCATATTGATAGCGTGGAGAACTATTTCCTAAAATTTCGCGGTCACCGGAGCTTCCGACTCTGTTTTCACCGATACTTATAGTTTTGTTACCATCCAGATCCCGGTATTTTAAATCGCCGGCACGTACTCCCCGGTATTCACCCGATGAACTATTGATAGTGGTGTTTACAGATCTTTGATCTACTTCATAGTTCTTAGCTTCTTCATCGGTCGCAAAGAAGCCATCGACGCGATATCCCCATATTTCACCAATCCGCATTCCTTCATAATAAGTCTTAGCTAATAGTTTGTCGGGGTTGTCGAATTTGGTGATTTCACTGATGTAATCACTGAATGTAAAACTCAGTTGATAAGAGAAAGGTTTGTTGCCTAACTTAAACTGATCTCGCCAAGCAACAGAGAGTTCATAGCCCTTTGTACGCATATCTGCACTGTTCATTTTAGGAGCGGAAGTGCCATATACGGCGGGTAATGTGATGCCGGCGGTAAGCATATCCTTTGTATCCCGAATATAATATTCTCCGGTGAAAGTTAATCTGTTGTCCAAAAATGTCATATCCACACCAGCATTATGTTGTTGTACAGTCTCCCATGTCAGATTGTCGGCAGAGGGAGCGGAAATGTCTGCGTAAGATGGTCTCGCACCTCCGAATAAATATCCGGTAGTTCCTATACTGATAGTGCGGATATAGTCATAATAGCCAACTTGTTGGTTTCCTAAACTACCAAAAGAGTATCTGAACTTTAAATTGTTACACCAGTCTTTCATATTGCTGAAAAACTTTTCTTCCGAGACTCTCCAACCAACAGACATAGAAGGAAAGAATCCCCAGCGATGACCAGAAGCAAAACGAGAGGTACCATCATAACGTCCGCTTAGTTCAAGTAAATATATCCCTTTGTAGTCATAGTTTATACGTCCGAAAAAACCTGCAAGTTTATATTCATTTTGCCCTCCTGTCACTTCCATCCGTTTTTGGTTTGTGGCAGGATCTACTCCTATCAGGTTAAAATCATCCAAAACATCGGAAAGAAGATTATATCCTGTGCCACGAACAGTCTTGTTGTAACGAGTTTCATAATTAAAACCACCTGTAACTTTATAATTATGTTTGTTGGATACAGAACCTTGGTATGTGGCAAATACATTCGTTGCCCAATATTCATTGGGGGCAAATTGCTCAAACATTTGATTTTGGAAATTACCGGTATTAAGTATGGATGTTTCTCCCGGATATTTGGAATATGTTCCATTAGATTGCCGGCGTATGTCGTATTGGTTATAGAGCATGTATGTCAAGTTAGCTTTTATCTCCAACCCTTTCAATGGTTTTAATGTAAGTTCTGTAGTGGTCTTGAAGTTATCTTTACGAGTTTTATTTCTGAACCCTTCGCTGTCTAATATGACTAATAAACCGTCCATAATGGCATAGTCGGTCAGTGAAGTAGTATAAAGGCTTGTCCCGTCAGGATTTTGGGTAGGGAAACTTGCCAAACCATGGTTCTGGGCTTGAGATATGTTCGAATTTATACCTCCCAATCCAGGATAAGTATAATTAGAATTGAAAAATTCAGTATTGTTACTAATGTTAAGCCAATCAGTAATATCTGCGGAAATCCTTGAATGGAAATTTATTCTTCTGAATTTGTCAGTATTTCTTCGATACATTCCTTCTTCACTATTATAACCAGCCGAAAGGTAAAATTTCAATTTGTTTGTTCCTCCGGATATGGAAATATTGTGGCTTTGCAATGGTTTCTTGTCTTTGAACAAGTATTGCCACCAATCCGTATTGGCGTAGTATAAGTATACATTCTGTCCGTTTCTCTTATCCAATACGGTCCAAGGGCGGGCAGGATCTTCTGTCTTGTCGTTTCTTCTTTCCCATAACTCTTTCATGTCTTCTTCTGTATACGAGGTATAGCGACGCCCGTTATTGGGAATGTAAAACTGGTCAACCAAAGAAACATGGTAATAACCACGGTTTTCGTAATCCGTAGATGTAGTGGGTTCTGTCCAACCAACACGCCCACTATAGCTAATTTGTACTTTCCCATCAGAAGAACCGGATTTTGTTGTGACTAAAATAACTCCGAATGAAGCACGTCCACCATAAATAGCAGCGGCGGAGGCGTCTTTTATAACTGAAATTGATTCTATATCATTAGGGTTTACACGGTCAAGGTCCCCTTCAACTCCATCGACTAACACCAATGGTGAGCCTCCGTTGATTGAGTTCGTACCACGGATATTAAAGCTTGCAGTATTACCCGGTACACCGGAAGAAGTGGTGATATTGAGACCGGGTACACGTCCTTGTAGCATGTGTGTAACGCTACTGGCCGGTCTGTCTACAAGCTCTTGAGATGTAACGGTCGAAATTGCTCCTGTTAGATTAGTTCGTTTCTGAGAGCCATAACCAACCACCACTACTTCGTCTAAGGTCTTAACATCTTCCACTAAAAAGACTTTTAAGCTATTCAAGTTCTTTAATTTTATTGTTTGTGGAATGTATCCTATATAACTGAATTGAAGAACATCACCAATGTCGGCTGATAATGAAAACTTCCCGTTTATATCAGTTATTGATCCCTGTGATATACCCTTTACTGTTATTGTAACTCCGATCAAAGGCTCCCCGGCTCTATCTGTTACCACTCCGGTGATTTTTTTTATTGTCGGGGTTTGGGTAATTTCTTTTTTAGTGAGTATTATATGGTTTCCTTCTATTTTATAAATAATAGGAGATTCATGTAGTAATATGGACAATACTTCAGAAACGGGTCTGGCCTTCACGCTGATGCTTTTGTGCAAATTTACATCTACATTTTTTTTATAGATGAATAAGTAATTGGTTTGAGATTCAATTTCACTCAATATAGATTCCAGTCTGACATCTTGCTTATTAATTGTAACTTTGGCATTTTGAGAATTTGCATTCTTTGCCATTAAGCTAAATGAGCAGAATAACAAAAGGAATATAGATGTTCGCATAATTCTAAATAATTGTTTTGAATTTGGATTTTTTTTGCAGTAAAAATCCAATAAAGAAATATTTTTCATATATTTGTAACTGATTTATTAATACGATTTTATAAAAATTGTGTTAGGCAGGAGCTGATAGATAGGGCAAATATCTGTCAGCTCTTTTGTTTTTCAATTAGTATCATTTCATAGGCTTGTTTCTCCCGTGTTATTGAGTTAATATTCTTATTATTTTATATAAATGATGTCATCTGTTGTATGTTTGTTATAAATAAAAGGTACATCCTTTTGTAATATCCGAAGGGCGTAATCCAAGCCGTCAGAGATTCTGAATTTTCCTGTTAATATTATGTTGGTAATGCTAGGCTTGTCTACTATAATTTTCAGGTTATAATATTTCTCCAAGTCTTTTATTATTTCTATGAACGATTTGTTTTTGAAGCAATACAATCCTTCTTTCCAGCGATATATATTATAATCTTCAATTTTGCTTATCACTAATTTGCCATTTTTTAGGGTGCTCTTATAGTCAGGTAATAAAACTTGTGAAATATTATTGCCGGAAGGTGATTTGATTTTTATTTTTCCTTGTATTAAAGAAGCTTCGAAGTTTTGTTGTTTAGCATAAGCCTCTACATTAAATTTTGTGCCCAATACTTCTATGTCCATTGCATGAGTATGTACTATGAACGGGCACTTTTCGTTACGGGCAACATCAAAATAGGCTTCTCCGTCTAATATTATTTCACGTTTATCTTCCATGAATGAAACAGGATATTGCATTTGTGTTCCTGCATTTAGCCAAACATTTGATCCATCGGGCAATTCAATATTTACGCGTTGTCCGGCGGGGACTATTATTGTTTGCATAGCTATGTCAACATGCTTATGATGCTCATTCGTTATTGAAAAGATAGTAGCTGTAATACTTACCGCAATGATTATCACAGAAGCAATCTTTAAGAATTCCCTGATGAAATATCTGTTTCTTTTTGTTGTATTTATTGCTGTCCATTTAGGGTTTCCTATAAGAATCATTGCATTGAATAACTTGCGCTCTCGGTGAAACTGTTTGCTATGTTCTTCTGAACTTTCAGCCCACTCTTTCACTGCTCTCATTTCTTCAATAGATGCTTGTCCCTCGAAAAATCGGTATAATGAATTTTTGTCCATAGGTGCTTTTTATAATGATAGCGAACAAAGAGGGTTTATCCCTAGTGGAAAACTCATTTTTTGCAATTGTACAATTTTTTAAGTTTAGCCGCACACACAGGTTATAGAAGCTGTGTGTGCAGGTTATTTGAGTCGTTAATTAATTTGGGTAAATTTGATACATGTTATTTGTAGCCGATGGTAACTTTGTGTATAGCTTTGTTAGGACCGTCTGCTATGTATATGGTTCCATCTGTATCTTGTACAAAGTCAACCGGACTAGTGGTGCCTGAATCTTTCCAACCATTTTCGGCTTTACAAACGAGGATGATTGTGGCGTCCTGATAACCATTCTTTCCAGGTTTTAGGATCTTGGTTTTACGGGTGCCACTATTACCGTCACTGAACCATATGTAGCCATCCTTATCTACCATTAGCCCCTCTGCTTTTTCCAATTTGGCTGTTTTAGGATCTTCTGTTATATCCTCCGTTATAACTTTGTTACCTCCACCTGCAATCAATGTATAAGCGCCGCTAGAGTCTACTTTATAAATATAGCCGGCATTTGATCCGTCTGTTGCTGCTGCTATCAAGTTACCAGCAGCATCAAAAGCTATGGCTTGTATTTGACGGCCGGTAATTTTAACAAATTCCAACCTTGAACTGCTGTTATAATTTCCTGATGGATATTTTTGGATCGTTCCGGAATTACGGCAAACCGCATACATATTGTTGTATTGGTCAAATTTTACATCCATAAGGTTGTCCAACCCGTTGCGAGTTAACAAATCGGAAACTTGTTTTGTATTAGGATCCCATACGCTAATTTTATCTTCTCCTTTATATGCGAGGTAAAGTTTTCCATTAGTAGGATTAGTGGTGATTTTCAGCAGAACAGTTCCTGTGCCATTGGGGACGATTTTTTCTCGTTCCATTGTTCTTAAATCTATTGCCCAAGCCTCTGTAGCACTACCACCGTTAGTACTGTAAGCTAATCTGCCATCTTTTAAGAATGTAACGCTTTTTAAATCCTGGGTATTAATATCACTAGGTACAGTGATGAAATTTTGTGTACATTCGTAAATCCTCTCTCTTGTATCTTCGTATGTGAAAAGAGCCGGATTTTTGCCTGTTTTTACACCTACAGAGACGGTTACTGCATAAGTTCCTATTTCGTTTTGAGGTGCGATAATTTTCAATTCGGTCTCTGTGGCATATTTAACAGTTGCTATTGCATCTCCTATTTTTACAATGTTTTCTTCGGGGGTGGTACTGAAGTTCTCGCCGATGATAGTAATTTCCGTGTTTTCTGTTCCGGAGCTTGGGCTGATGGAGCTAACAACAGGAGTGTAGTCTACGTAAGTAAATCTTAAGTTCTCTGTCTTTTGGGCACCTACCATTACTTCTATAATACATTCTCCTGCTTCATTTGCCGGGGCAATTACCTGTAGTTGGGTAGCTGTTACCGATGTAATAGTAGCTTTGGCATTTTTTAAATATACTTTGGCTTGATCTGTAAAATTTTCACCGATAATGGTTATCTTAGTTCCTATTTCTCCTTTTGCGGGAGAACTGGTTGTTGTTTTCAGTTGGAGAGGTGTTGATTGCGAATTTTCATCATCACCGGAGCAGCTGAACATAAGTAAGGCTGTACAAACAGCCATGAATGCTGAAGTCGTTTTCATAATAAATTTGATTAGATGAATAAAAGTGTTTATAAATACAAATTATATAGGTTGAGTAAGAACGCTCTTCACTTTTGCGAATATAAATAGCTGTGTTTTCCATTTTTCATGTTCGCATATATGGTGGCTCTTTCATTGCGAAAATAATAGAGTAAGGTCTTATTCATAAATACTTTATTTTTTTGATGTATTTATAGTAATAACGAACAGAGTAAGTTTATCCCTAGTAAGAAAGTGTTTTTTTAGATTCTTCTTTTAAGTATTTGTGTTTTTTCTTTCATTCCGGCTTGCAGCACCTTTTTCGTGCGGAGAGGAAACCATGTGGATGTTTGTCATGTCATACTTACGTTTTTGTGCTTTTATTGATCAAAAGGTTCTGGTTCTAGAATATAGGATACATGGGAAGTGAAAAAGTATGATTGGAGTTGTAGTGGTTTTCTAGTTTAAGAAAAAAAGAAGTAGCGTTGTTGGCAAATAGTCTTTTAAAGCTATTCGTAGAACTTTTGTGGCTTTGTTTATATGATATTCGACACCTTTTGTTGTCATGTTCAATAGGTCTGCTATTTCTTTGTGGGATTTATTTTCGTATCGACTCATGGCAAAAATACGTCTGGTTTGCTCCGGTAAAGTTTCTAAGGTTCTATTTACGATTTCTTGAATCTCAGCTGTGAAAATTTCATTAGGTTCAAGTTCTTCTAGAGTTGCGATTCTATTAGATAACTCCCAAGAGTAGATTTGAAAGATTTTATCGGAAGCCATTTGACGAACCTGTTGATTTCGAAGATAATCTATACATTTATGCTTCAAGACAGTCAAAACATAAGCTGGTATGTTTATGTCTGAAGGCAATCGTTCCTTGTTTTCCCAATAATACATAATTGATTCAATGACAAAGTCCTCGGCCACGGCTTCATCATGCACGTACGTAGAGGCAAAATGAATGAAGCGGCGTTGATAGTCAATGAAAAATTGGTTGAAATTGTTGGTGTAATTGTTTTTATTGAACATGCGTTTTATAGTTATGCTCTGCAAATATACACTAATTTCCTATAAACGATGTCTTATTGGCTTCTTATAGAATTAAAAAAGGTTAAGTATTACCTTTTGGCGTGAAAGAAGCTATCTGTAATGTACTTGAAATAAGGTGTTGTTGTCATTTAAACTTCGAGTTTACACTAGTTTTATAGCGGTAGAATATAGTTTTATATCTTTAATAACAATGAATAGAAATGAATTTAATGAATGAGTTTTGAGATAATAAATACTGTGCTGACTAATTTGTTGGGTCAGTTGTGTTAAGACGACCAAACTGAGTTGGAAAGTCTTTGGAAATGCTTGTGCAAATAATTATTTCAGTAAAATGTACCAAAATAGTTCCTCATTTGGATTATTTGGGTCGGTCTATTCTCTTTAAATGCACTACTTTTGCCATCAGGAAAATTAATCACTTAATAAACAATCCATGTATTATGAAAACAATTCTTAGCGCATTAGGACTTTCCCTTTTGATCTTAACGAGTTGCGGTGGACAAAAAAAGGTTGAAGTAGACTTTATTCAGGACAACATCGACAACGCAGTTGCACAAAACACGATTCAAACGGATATTATTGAAAAATCTGGTAAGATCCTGAATCCAAGAACTATCAACAAAGACGGTAGCATTTCTTACATACCTATTGATGACTGGTGTTCCGGTTTTTTCCCCGGCAGTATATGGCTCACATATAAATTGACTGGAGATCAGAAATGGTTACCATTAGCCGAAAAATACACGGAAGCCCTTGATTCGGTAAAATATCTGAAATGGCATCATGACGTAGGTTTTATGATTGGTTGCAGTTATCTGAACGGCTACCGTTTTGCAGACAAGAAAAAATATAAAGATGTAATTATTGAAACAGCTAAGTCACTTTCTACCCGTTTTCGCCCGAATGCTGGCGTTATCCAGTCATGGGATGCTGATAGAGGCTGGCAGGGAACACGTGGATGGAAATGCCCGGTGATTATTGATAATATGATGAATCTCGAACTTTTGTTTGAAGCGACAGCTTTTTCAGGAGATTCTACTTTCTATAATATTGCAGTGAAACATGCCGATACAACAATAGCTCACCACTTCCGTCCGGACAACAGCTGCTATCATGTGGTAGATTACGATCCGGAGACAGGCGAAGTGCGCAAGAGACAAACTGCGCAGGGATATGCAGACGAATCTGCCTGGGCTCGCGGACAAGCTTGGGCTCTCTATGGATATACTACCTGCTATCGCTACACGAAAGATAAGAAATACCTCGACCAGGCGCAAAAGGTGTATAACTTTATCTTTAATAATAAAAACTTGCCGGAAGATCTCGTTCCTTACTGGGATTACGATGCTCCGAATATTCCAAACGAACCGCGTGATGCTTCTGCTGCTGCTTGTACAGCTTCCGCCCTTTATGAACTGGATGGTTACCTGCCGGGTAATCATTACAAGGAAACTGCTGATAAGATTATGGAAAGTTTAGGCTCGCCTGTTTATCGTGCAAAGGTTGGAACAAATGGAAATTTTATCCTGATGCATTCAGTTGGCAGTATTCCTCACGGTCAGGAAATCGATGTTCCTCTGAATTATGCTGACTACTACTTCCTGGAAGGACTTATGCGTAAAAGAGACTTGGAAAAGAAATAAGGAATGAGAAATACAAAAAAATAATGAACAGTAAACAGTGAACAATGAATAATCTACGGATTCTAACGTAACATGTTTACTGTTTATTATTCAATATTTATTGTTTATTATTTCCCTCTTATCATTTACTACTAACCTGTTTTTAATCATTTATCATAAACCATCATGAATAAACCTATAAACCTTCTTGTAGGAGGCTTGACGCTGTTTGCCGCACAAGGTTGCAAGGCTCCGAAGCAAGCGTCCCAACAAGCGGAGCATCCTAATATAATCTATGTATTTCCCGATCAATACCGTAACCAGGCGATGGGCTTCTGGAGCCAGGACGGATTTCGGGATAAAGTAAACTTTGAAGGAGACCCCGTGCATACTCCTAATCTGGATGCCTTTGCACGTGAATCTATGGTCTTGTCGTCTGCACAGAGTAACTGTCCGTTGAGCAGCCCTCATCGTGGAATGTTACTGACCGGTATGTATCCGAACAAAAGCGGTGTACCATTGAATTGCAATTCTACACGTCCGATCAGTTCCTTACGCGAGGATGCGGAATGTATCGGCGATGTGTTCAGCAAAGCAGGTTATGACTGTGCTTATTTTGGTAAACTTCACGCTGACTTCCCGACTCCGAACGATCCCGAACATCCGGGACAGTATGTGGAAGAAAAACGTCCGGCATGGGATGCCTATACACCGAAAGAACGCCGGCACGGCTTTAACTACTGGTATTCTTACGGAACATTTGACGAACACAAGAACCCGCATTATTGGGATACGGATGGTAAGAGACACGATCCGAAGGAATGGTCACCTTTGCACGAATCAGGCAAAGTCATTTCTTATCTGAAAAATGACGGTAACGTACGTGATACCAAGAAACCTTTCTTCATAATGGTGGGCATGAATCCTCCTCACAGCCCGTATCGCTCCTTGAATGACTGTGAAGAGCAGGATTTTAATCTTTATAAAGATCAGCCTCTGGATAGTCTGTTGATTCGTCCGAATGTCGATTTGAAGATGAAGAAAGCGGAGTCTGCACGTTATTATTTCGCTTCCGTTACCGGAGTAGACCGTGCTTTCGGACAGATTTTGACGACATTGAAAGAATTGGGATTGGATAAGAATACAGTCGTAATCTTTGCTTCCGATCATGGTGAGACGATGTGTAGCCAGCGCACTGATGATCCGAAGAATTCCCCTTATTCTGAATCCATGAATATTCCGTTCCTGGTTCGTTTTCCCGGTAAGATTCAGCCGAGGGTAGATGATTTATTGCTCTCCGCTCCTGATATTATGCCTACGGTGCTTGGCTTGTGCGGACTGGGTGATTCTATTCCGGCGGAAGTGCAGGGACGTAATTTCGCTCCTCTTTTCTTCGATGAAAAGGCTGAAATTGTTCGTCCTACAGGTGCACTGTATATTCAGAATGTAGATGGCGATAAAGATGAAAATGGATTGGTGCAGACTTACTTCCCTTCTTCAAGAGGTATCAAGACGGCTCAATATACATTGGCGTTATATATCGACCGTGATACGAAGCAATTGAAGAAAAGCCTCTTATTCGATGATGTAAAAGATCCATATCAACTGCATAACCTGCCTTTGGAAGAAAATAAGGAGATTGTGGCACAACTTTGCGGTGAAATGGGAGCTATGTTGAAGGAAATTAATGATCCTTGGTATACGGAAAAGATTCTGTCGGATCGGATTCCTTATTAGCGATTAGTAATTTATAAAACGCTGATTAACTCAAATAAGTGCCAATTTTAGGAGTAAATCTCTGCGACAATAATAGGTGTTAATCCGCATCCGCGTTTAAATTGAAAATAGTAATGAAAAACAGTTGTTTTATAGTATTATTCCTTTTGGGAATCATTCCTTCAGCTTTCGCTCAACTCATCGGATTTGAAGAAGAAGTGCCCGAAGCATTTACAGTTTCCGGAAAGGGAGAAGTGAAAATCTCTTCTCTTTTTTACAAAGAGGGTGAAAGTAGTCTGGAATGGGACTTTCAGCCCGGTTCTACGCTGGATGTTCAAATTGCTCCTTTATCGTTGAATACGAGAAACGAGAAGCAGTTCGGCATTACCTTGTGGATTTATAATGAGAAACCACAGCAGGATTCTATTCGTTTTGAGTTTCTGAATAAGGAGGGAGAAGTCTCTTATTGGTTCTCTTATCGTTTGCAGGCAGCAGGTTGGCGGGCTTGCTGGATCTCTTTTGAGTATATGCAGGGCGACAAGAAAGATAAGAAGATCGTAGCCTATCGACTGGTTGCCCCGCAACGGAAGGGACGTATCTTTCTTGACCGTCTGATTTTCCCGGAAAAGAAAATGAATCTTCGTACCACTCCCGACCAGCAGTTGCCTACCAATAATGGGCTGTCTAATCGTGACCTGTGGCATTGGTGTCTCGTGTGGAAATGGGAACAACAGTCGTATGATATTCCTCTGCCTTCTAAATTGACAAGCGAGCAAAAGAAGGAACTGAAGACTATCGAACAACGTTTGACTGACTTTCTGGAAGTGAAAAAGGCTCCGCAAGGACCGATTAATGCTGCCTATAAAACATTTGAGAAAGCGGCTATCAGTCCATCCATCGCCGGAACGGGATTTATAGGAACTCCGATTGTCACTCCTGATGAACAGGACAAGAAGAAAGGAGAAATGTCATGGAACGATATTGAAACGATGCTTTCCGGTTTTGCCTATGATGCTTATTATAACCAGAACGAAACATCAAAGAAAAACTACTTTACCGTATTCGACTATGCTATCGATCAGGGATTTGCATACGGTAGCGGTATGGGCACCAATCATCATTATGGTTATCAGGTACGTAAGATATATACAACTGCCTGGCTGATGCGTGATGCTATCTATAAACATCCTCATCGTGATGCTTATCTCTCCACATTGCGTTTTTGGGCGGCTCTGCAAGAAACTCGTCAGACATGCTCTCCAACACGTGATGAATTGTTGGATTCCTGGCATACGTTATTGATGGCGAAATTTATTTCCGCTATGATGTTTCCCGATGCAAGAGAACAGGCGCAAGCGTTGAGCGGATTGTCACGTTGGTTATCTTCTTCTTTGCGTTATACTCCGGGAACGATCGGTGGTATAAAGGTAGACGGTACGACTTTCCATCATGGCGGTTTCTATCCGGGATATACCACTGGAGTACTTGCGACTGTAGGAGAATATATTGCATTTACCAATGGTACAAGTTTTGAACTGACCGAAGATGCGCGCAAACACATGAAATCAGCCTTTATTGCTATGCGCAATTATTGCAATTTCTATGAATGGGGCATCGGAATCAGTGGCCGTCATCCTTTTGGAGGGAAGATGGGAAGCGATGATATCGAAGCATTTGCCAATATAGCTTTATCCGGCGATTTGTCCGGTCAGGGAAATACGTTTGATCGTGGTCTGGCTGCTGACTATTTACGTCTGATACGCAATAGTGATACTCCGAATGCGCGTTTCTTCAAGAAGGAAGGTATTCAACCGGCACAGGCTCCACAGGGATTCTTCGTTTACAACTATGGTTCGGCAGGCATTTTCCGTCGTGCAGATTGGATGGTGACATTGAAAGGATATACCACTGACGTATGGGGTTCTGAAATTTATACGAAAGATAACCGTTACGGACGTTATCAGAGTTATGGCTCCGTGCAGATTATGGGGAAAGGAAATCCCGTGTCACGTGCCGGAAGCGGTTTTGTGCAGGAGGGATGGGACTGGAACCGTTTGCCGGGTACAACTACCATTCATTTGCCTTTCGATTTGCTTGATAGCCCATTGAAAGGAACGACTATGGCACGCTCCAAAGAGAATTTCTCCGGAAGCAGTTCTTTAGATGGTAAAAATGGAATGTTCGCTATGAAATTGGCAGAACGGGATTATGAGAATTTCACACTAGACTTTGTGGCCCGTAAATCCGTTTTCTGTTTTGATAACCGGATGGTTTGCCTGGGAACAGGTATTTCGAACTCCAATGCGGATTATCCTACGGAAACGACTCTTTTCCAGACAAAATATAATGGTAAGGAGCCCAAAGTAGGAGAGGATAACTATTGGCTTCATGATGGTTATGACAATTATTATCATGTAGTGGACGGAACCGTTCGCGCACAGGTGGCAGAACAGGAATCACGGCATGAAAAGACGCGTGAAATAACCAAAGGAAAATTTTCTTCTGCCTGGATAGAACATGGCAAGGCGCCGAAAGAGGGGACTTATGAATATATGGTATTGATACAGCCTTCTGCTTCCGATCTCGACGAACTGCGCAAAACTCCTGCATACGAGGTGTTGCAACGGGATCAGACTGCTCACGTTGTTTATGATAAAAAGACTGGTATCACGGCGTATGCTGCTTTTGAAGCTTATCAGCCTGCCACTGATAAAGTGTTCGTGGCTATTCCTGCGGAAACAATGGTGATGTATGCAAAAGAATCTGATAAGGGGATCCGTTTAAGCGTCTGTGATCCGAATCTGAATATAGAAGAGAAGACGTATACAACGAAAGAACCCAGTCGTCCTATTACTAAGGAGATACGGCTTAAAGGGCATTGGACATTGACAAGTCCGATGGAAAATGTCCGGTTGGAACAGCAGGGAGATCAGACCGTACTGACGGTAACTTGTCTGCATGGACAGCCGATTGAAATGTTCATGGAAAATAAATAATTAGTGAATAAGATAAGAGGAAACAAGAATTTAAAGAGAGGGTATTAGTTATCATGTTTCTATGAAAAAAGAGAAGACCGGTTCGTGGTGAGCCGGTCTTCTTTGTATGTACAAGGTGCGTTGAGCACTTTCTTTTCTTGTTACTTATTCAGTCTCCATTCGAAACCGTCTTTGGTATCTTTGATTTCAAATCCGAGTGCTGTCAGTGTGTTGCGGATCTCATCGGAAGTAGCCCAGTCTTTGTTGGCTTTCGCTTTCATACGTTGTTCCAGTAACATATCTACTACCTTGCCGTATGCAGCTTCACGACCATCTGAAGAGCCTTTTTCTTCTTTCAATCCCATGATGTCGAAACTGAACAGATGGAATGTTTCTTTCAGGTCTTTCAGGTCTTCGGCGGAGATGGTGGCATTGCCGGCAATGATATTGTTTATAATGCGGGCGCCTTCGAAAAGCTGTGCGATGACAATCGGTGTATTCAAGTCGTCATTCATTGCTTCGTAGCATTTAGCGCGCAGTTCTTTCACGTTGATTCCCTCTGAAGTTGCCGATGAGGAAGTTATCTTATCCAATGCGTCAATGGCTTCCATTAGACGTTGCAGACCCTTTTCGGATGCTTGCAGTGCTTCATTGCTAAAGTCTACCGTGCTGCGGTAATGAGCTTGCAGGATGAAGAAACGGATTGTCATTGGTGTGTAGGCTTGCGCTAGCAGCTTATGAGTACCGGTGAAGAATTCGTCCAGCGTGATGAAGTTGCCAAGTGATTTACCCATCTTGGTTCCGTTGATGGTAATCATGTTGTTGTGCATCCAGTAGTGAACCATGTCATCGCCTTGTGAGGCTACCGATTGTGCGATTTCACATTCGTGGTGAGGGAAAATCAAGTCCATTCCTCCTCCGTGAATATCGAAGTGTTCACCCAGGTATTTGCGTCCCATAGCGGTACATTCGGCGTGCCATCCGGGGAAACCGTCGCTCCATGGAGACGGCCAGCGCATGATATGTTCAGGTTGTGCCTTTTTCCAAAGGGCGAAGTCGGCGGGATTGCGTTTTTCGCTTTGTCCGTCGAGGTCACGGGTGGTATTTAATACGTCGTCCAGATTACGTCCGGAAAGTTTTCCGTAGTGGTAATCTTTATTGTATTTGGCTACATCGAAGTAGACGGAGCCTTCGCTTTCATAGGCGTATCCGGCATCCAAAATCTTCTGTACCAGTTGGATTTGTTCAATGATATGTCCTGAAGCATGTGGCTCAATGCTTGGAGAAAGTACATTCAACGCTTCCATTGCTTTATGATAACGGTTCAGGAAATATTGAACAACTTCCATTGGTTCCAACTCTTCCAGACGTGCTTTCTTGGCAATCTTGTCTTCTCCGTCATCGGCATCGTGTTCCAGATGACCTACGTCGGTAATATTTCGTACGTAGCGTACTTTATATCCTAGGTGGGTGAGATAGCGGAATAACACATCGAAGGTTATAGCCGGACGGGCGTGTCCTAAATGGGCATCTCCGTAAACAGTCGGTCCACACACATACATGCCTACATGAGGTGCATGAAGCGGTACAAACAACTCTTTCTTTCTATCTAAGGTGTTGTAAATGGTAAGTTGATGTTCCATAACATTTTATATTTGTTTTATTGGAACCGCAAAGTTAGTATAAAATCTGAATATGCGCCCTATCTTTAATCGGTTGATTTTAAGTGTCGGGTCGTTTTTACCAGTAATGTGATTTGTTTCCCGGTATGAAACGATATAGGGCTCCGTGTGTCCGTAGGACATTTGGAGCCTTTGTTGTACGCTCTCCTTATTATGGGTATTCATCTCTCTTTTCTCTTTTTCGTATAATCTAATATTTTTGTTCGTTCTTTGTTTTTCAGTGTTTTTTGTTCATCTTCCTAGCTTCCTCCAGTCTTGTTCTTCCTTCTTTTGCCGTTTTTTCTTTCGTTTCCGTTCACTATAAGCACTAGTAATCTTCCCCCGCCACCCATTAGATTTCAGAGGTATCCTTTAAATGCTTAAAATACAGATTCTTGAAGTTTTGCTTCGAACCTGTTTGGTGGTGCTCTTGTACGGGCAAATACCTCTACAGTCACCATCTGTGCCTTTCCACAATGCTTGCACAGATTATATTCTTCCCAATTCTGCTTGCACACCTCCGTCCATATCTTCTTTCCCCTCTTCATTGAAGAAGGCGTAACATCCATCTGTATCTGTATGTTTCTTAGTTTCTCCCTGTTACAGCCAGCCAGAAACCCATAATGGCGTATACGTACAAATCCATGCGGAAGGATATGCAGACTGTATTGATGCAGAAACTCTTCTCCTGTGAGCTCACGCTCTTTGTGCTTACCTGCCGCCCGGTAATCTTTGTAATCAAAGGTCACAGTCCTGTCCGTCACATTCTTAATCCGGTTGTTACTGATAGCTACCCGGTGTGAGTACCTCCCCAAGTATTCCAACACTTTGCCCGCTCCACAAAAAGGCGATTTACTGTAAACGATCCATTCCGTACGGAATAGCTTCTTTCTGATCTGTGGCGTGACATCCGCCTGTCTGGTGAGTGCCGCCATAAATTTAGCTCTGAACACCTTGCTCATAGCTTTGACCGGAAACAGGAACGGGCTCTCTTTACCGGATGAGGAAAGTTTCTTCCACATACCGTTATTGTCCAGTCCCCCACAGGGAACAATGCAATGCAAATGGGGGTGATAATGCAAATTACTTCCCCAGGTATGCAGTACGGATATCATTCCCCCCTGTACCCCTTTGTTGCGGGCAAAGGTGCTCAAAGTATCCCAAGCGGCACTGAACAGAGAGTTGTAGACAGTTCTCATGTTGCCCAATGATACCGGATCCAATGCATCGGGCAGAGTGAAAACCACATGAAAGTATTTTACCGGAAGCAGGTCTTCCTTGCGGGCTTGTATCCATAACTCACGTTCCACTCCCTGACATTTGGGGCAATGCCGGTTGCGGCAGCTGTTGTAGCTGACACGTATGGCACCACATTCAGGGCAGGCATCCACATGACCTCCCAGTTCAGCGGTACGGCATTGTTCCAGATGGCCAAAAACTTTGCGAACTTGTGGGCAGGGGGCATATTTCTCATAAAACAGAGCTTTAAAGCGGGAGATTATCTGCGCAACTTCAAACTTCGTTCTCATCCTTGTGGGGCTGATTCACTCCAGCTATTACCCTGTCAAGTGGACTAAAGGACTTTCCACCTTGCTCAAGCCGGCTTATATGAAGATAAGTCATGGTTGTAGTAATGTTCGTATGCCCCAAAAGATCCCGGATGCGTAGGAGGTTTTCACCAAACTCCAACAAATGAGTGGCGTAACTGTGACGCAGGGTATGCAAAGTACAGGGTTTACGGATACCGGCAAGCAATACGGCTTCACGAAACAAAGTGCGGATGACTTCCTCGCTAATTGGATGCCCCGGTGTGCTGTTAAAGAGATAGAACTTGGGCTGATATCTGGAAAAGTATGCGCGCAAATCCAACAGGGTTTGCGCCGATAAAGGAACATACCGGTCCTTTTTTCCTTTGCCCTGATAAATCAACACTTGCATGCGACGGCTGTCAATATGGGAGATTTGCATATGACGAAGTTCGCTTACCCGAAGACCGCACGAGTAAATAAGAGAAAAAATAGCTCGCGAACGAAGACCCTCACAACTAGAGAGAAACAGAAGAATCTCCTCGCACGAAAAAACGACAGGGAGCTTCTTGGACTTGCGGATACGCGGAAGAGAAAAATGCCAGGCGGAAAGAGACATCATCTTGCGGTAGCAACGAAGGCTATAAATGGTGTGCTTGAACTTACTGATTTTACAGGAATTGCCAGAAGAAAGACAACTCAAGTAATCACGAACCTCCTCCTGACTCAAGTCTTCAGGAACTTTCTTGAAATGGAAACAAAGCGTAGCTAACTGGTGACAGTAACCGGTAATGGTACCCGAAGAATACTGTTGAACATGAAGTTCTTTACTAAACTTTTCGTACTTTTGCCTAAACTCTGGAATAGAGTCACAGGCACGCTCAATTATACTTGCCATAATGAAAATGTTTTTTTGTTGGAAAATTGATTGTTACTCCAAAGTACAACAAAAAAACGATCCCGCATGCAGAAAGCGAAACTTTAGCTATTACGTATGCGGGATTTAGTACAACTAACAGTTTCATTCCTTGAAACCAAAGGTTTCTCACCGAGAAACTAAAACTCTGCCGGCATGCCTGTAAATGTTTGGCTATTGTTGATTGCAAAACTTCTTGATTGCTTCTGCTACACCGTCTTCTTCGTTACTTAGAGTGATGTAATCTGCTGCTTTCTTTACAGGTTCTTGAGCATTTCCCATGGCAATCCCCAGTCCTGCAAACCTAATCATGGATAGGTCATTATATCCATCACCTATGGCTATAACTTCTTCACGCGCTACTCCTATTTCTTTTAACAGGACGGCCAAAGAAAGAGCCTTGTCGATACCTTGCGGGACTAATTCGAGAAAATAGGGTTCTGAACGGAAAACATTAATGCGACCTTGTAACCGGAGACAAAGTTCGGCTTCAAGTGGAATCAGTTTATCGGCATCTCCTACGATGAGGCATTTGGCTACGGGAAGCGTGATGTCTGTCAGGAAGTCATTTGTCTCCCGAACTGCCATTTTATTGAGAAAGGCTTCTTTTAATACGTATGGATCTTGAGAGTTTTCGGTTATTATCTCTGCTCCGTCATAGGTTAATATACTTAGTTGATGGGTACGGGCACATTCGTAGAGCACTGGAACAACTTCATTAGGCAACACATTTTCATATACCATCTCTTGTGTTTCCCAATTAATGATTTCTCCTCCGTTATAGGACAGGATGAATCCACCGAATTCATTCATACGTAACTCATTAGCTAATGGCACAATACCATAAGTAGGTCGACCGGAAGCTAATACCAGTCGTATTCCTTGCTCTTGCATACGTATCAGAGTTTCCCTGTTGCGGGGAGTGATTTCCTTTTTAGAGTTGGTGAGTGTGCCGTCAAGATCGAGCACGATAAGTTTGTATTTCATGTAGGGTTGTTTTGGATGCAAAGATAAATTAAAAAAGTTTTTCTGCAAGGTGGTGGGGGAAAAGATGTGGCTTTAGCTGAAATTGCACTGTGAAAGTGCAATTTGTTTTGTTATTTGCACTATTATAGTGCAAATAATCGTATCTTTGTCTATAAACCAATGCTATATGGATAAGTTATTTGAGTATTTTCACAAGATGATACGGGAGACTAATATTGAGTTTCACCGGTATATTTATTCCAGGATAAATTGGAATAGTCGCATGATAGGGCTTACGGGACCTAGAGGAGTAGGGAAGACGACTCTTGTATTACAGCACATTAAAGAAAAGCTGAATTTAAATGACTCTTTATATGTGACGGCTGAAGATTTTTATTTTGCCAGCCATCGTTTGCTTGACTTGGCAGATGCTTTTGTAAAAATGGGAGGCAAGTATTTGTTTATTGATGAAATTCATAAATATAAAGATTGGTCGAAAGAGCTTAAATTGATTTACGATTATCATTCAGAGTTGAATATTGTTTTTACAGGTTCATCTGTATTGGATATTAATAAAGGAGCTTCAGATTTGAGTCGTCGCGCTGTCATGTATCAGATGCAGGGACTTTCTTTTCGTGAGTATTTGTATTTATTTCATCGTATTCCTTCTGGAATATACAGTTTGCAGGATATTGTAGCGCATAAAGTGGAAATTCCGGGTTTGGAGCATCCGCTTCCACTCTTTCATGACTATTTGCAGAAAGGCTACTATCCTTTTGCATTGGAGGAAGATTTTGATATACGTTTGCGACAGATCATCAATTTGACTTTGGAGTCGGACATACCTCAATTTGCTGATATGAATGTTTCCACTGGGCGTAAACTTAAGCAACTTCTTGCTATCATTGCTAAGAGTGTGCCGTTCAAGCCTAATTTTAGCAGTATAGCTAAAATTCTTGAAGTGAGCCGTAATAATATATCCGATTATTGCCTTTATATTGAAGAGGCAGGGTTGATAGCGCAGT
Source organism: Bacteroides sp. M10 (assembly GCF_014334015.1). GTDB lineage: Bacteria > Bacteroidota > Bacteroidia > Bacteroidales > Bacteroidaceae > Bacteroides > Bacteroides intestinigallinarum. The sequence goes on from NZ_CP060488.1 coordinate 1,906,106, forward strand.
TGAGAGATGCTACCGGCGGAATACGCGGGTTAGGGAAAGTAGATAAAATTTATCTGGATAATACCAATTTGATATATAGTCTGGCTCAAGATAATTCTAATATTGGAAATATCAGGGAGACTTTCTTTTTGAACCAGACCCGTATTTTTTCGGATGTAGTAGCTTCTCCTGTTTCTGATTTCTTGATTGATGATATGACATTTGAGGTGGGAGGAAAGAAAAAGGGACAAAAGCAGATTCAGGAGGTACAGAAAGGATTTGTGGTGAAGGATGATATTGAAAGAGGCTTTATGAATGTGGTGCCGTTGTGGCAGTTCGGAATGGGATATTAGTCAATAAAAAAAGGATATCCAAATTCGGATATCCTTTTTTATTGATGTTGTAATGTTTTCTTATTCTATGTTTGCTCCGTATCCATCCATATCTGTTGCCAAGACAAATATACCGTTTTCTACATCAGTAATGGTCAGTGGTGCAGTGGCGTGAGGAGTCAATACATAGGGGTCAACTTTCGCACTTGCATCACAGTTGCTATGGTAATTATACCATTTACTGTTACTTGTTAATCCATATACGATATTATCTTTAACATCTACTGTAGTTACACTTACAGGATGAGTATCATTTCCCACGTAAGTATAAAGGTTGCTATTCTTTGCAAAACTTGAGTCTACATAAAAGATGTTTTTTGTCATCGTGAGACTACCTTTATTATGTCTGAAATATGGATTGTTTCCTGCAATATTAATTACTGTATTATTAGATATTATTGCAGTAAGATTTCCTTCTGTAAAGTCTGTTTGTAATCCCCAATTCAATATTTGACCCACATAAGGTGTTTTACTGTATACTATATTATTGGTAAATGCAAATTTCTTGTATGGAGCCAAGTTTTTGGTTGTATATAGATGTATGAGAGCTTTGTTGTCTGCATTGACCATAATACGAGTTCTATTAATAATGATCGTATTGATACCATTCAAATTGTCTTTTGCTGTATCTTGATAAATTGGGTTTTTAACGTCGCTGATCTTACATTCATCTATGATCAAAGCTGTGAAATCAGTAGCACTTGAAGTATTCGAATTGTTGAAATATTGTCCATCAGTAGTGAAACTACTCATATCTAAATGAATATTCTTTATGAAGATATTTCCAGAGACTGTTTTCCAAACCCTACTAGGTTTAATGACAGGTTTAGAATCAGAATATTTCCCAATGATAATAATTGTATTATTAAGGTTTACAGGATTGATTGTTGTAAAATCATTATTTCCTGTTAAGAATAAGATTTTGACTTTCTTGGAATTATTGATATAGCTGTCAAGTTCTGGTTCTGTTCCATCCAACTCTACTACTTCTGCATCGGGATAAGTATTTTTATCAAATGTGATATCACCGATTGTTATACTTTCTCCGTTATCGAATTTTGCTTTATAGTCAATCCGTGTTTCTGCTTCTCCAAGCTCTACCTGTATTTTTGCGATGGCAGCATATGCTCCTGAAGTTGCAAGAATAGATACGTCTTTGGTATTATCAGCGACGGCACGCGATAGAGTTTTTGCTGTTGCAGGAGCTTTTATTGTCAATGTTCCTTCATCGTTATCTGCGGACGGTTCAGACAAAGTCGCTTCCCAACCTTCGGGAGCGGTAATGATATAAGATTCTACGCCCTTCATGTGTACAATGAAATCTTTCGTAGATCCTGCTGCGATTCTTTGTATACCTACAATACTTTCATCAAACTTGCAGTAGAAGTTGCTGATGATAGGGATAGATAACTTTGTGCCATCTCTTAATTCAATATTGAAGTTGTTGCCAACCTTTTCTACAGAGTTGAAAAATTTATCTTTTACGGCTTCCCCGTCGGTTGCTTTTACAGGATTGCCTGCAGAGTCCTTTACGTTCTCATAAGTACTACCGTCGTAGCTGACTTGCCAGTATCCTGTTGCTGCATCGATTTGGAAAAGAGGAGTCTTTCCATTTTCAGCCGTTGCTTTTATAGGATTCCCGCTTTTATCTTTCAGTTGTGTGAAAGTGCTTCCGTTGTCATAGCTTACCGTCCAATAACCATCGTTGTCGATGCCCATTTGAGGAATCAAGGCACCCGCTCCAGTTTCTTCAACGAGTTTGAGTGTCTTGCCATTACTTAATGTAATGGTATATATACCATCCTTTAATTCAATATCAGTAATGGTAGCGCCTTCTTTGCAAAGTTCGCGTACGGCTTCAATGTTCCAGTTCAAATCTTGAACGGTTTTTTCAAGGGCGGTAACACGAGTCTTTAAATCGTTAACGTCGTCCCATAAGTCGTCTGTCTTATTGCATCCTACCAGACATACAGTCAGTAACATACATACGTACCAAAGTTTCTTCATAATTGTATCTTGTTTTTAAAGTTATTACTGGAGTGAATTTAACCAAGCCGGAACTGCACCTAAACGTTTGCGTAATTGGGCTTCATAGAGTGAATATGGAGTAACGGTATTACCCTGTTCTTCATTCAACTTCATTTGGCTTTCATCGAAATGAATACTACCGCCATGATATCCCACTACGATAGGAGGAAGGAACTTCCACCAAAGAGAATTGTTGTCCCACCAGATGAATGGAGAATCCGCAACATTGTTCTTGGCATTAAAGTTCCACAAAGTCAAATCGGCTAAGTGATTAGGCATTTGGTTGTAATCACCTCCCTGGCGGAATCTCATAAAACCACCTGTACAACGGTCAATCAGCGTTGCACGAGGTTGTGTGGCATGAGACTCAAAGCAACCGTCAGTTCCCCAGTCTACATTCCAAATGACAGCACCTATACTTTGCTTGGATACACCACATGCGTGGTATTGGCCTGCTCCTTGTTCGTATACATTTTTGTTATCTATAAGGAATCCGTTTGATTTGTCCGTCACTTTGCCTATAAATACGCGTGACGAGGCTTGCGAACGGATAGCTGCGTGACCACGGTTTCCGTCAATGACCACATCGTATACGGATACATTGGAACTGTTGACGATCGAACTTGCTTCGCTGACGCTACGAAAGCCCACGCGGCGCATCCATGAATTTGTCAGGCGAATAAGATTGATAGGCTTGTAGGCTCCATCGTCCTCCCATGAACCGTGATGAGTAAAGTCAACTTTAGCTTTTCCTTCAAAGGTCATATCTTCCACACCTACATTCTCATAGTGGGGATATTTTTGGATAGTCCATTTCCATTGTGGATCTACAGCATGCATGATTGGCTCTTTGAAAGTAACAGTTTGCCCGTCGATGGCTGCTACTAAATGATAATCGAAGACCTGTACGCCATCTTCATGTAGATTAGTCATGTTTGAAGTGGGTTGGTAAGGTGCTAATTCTGCTTTGATAAGTTCCGGACTATTATCAGCCAGTTGTAAACATACCCAATCTCCGACTTTAATACCTGTGGTGGAGGCCACTTCTACTGAGAAAGTCCCCTTTTCGGCGTTTCCCGTAACCTCGGTAATAGGGGATAATCCACTATTATGCTTGATTTCCAGCATGACAGGTGAGGAATACATGACACTTGGATTGGTCGGTTGGTTAGGGGCATCCATTTTTATGACAGTTTGGTCGCGTCCGTCACCTTTCAGGATTACTCCTCCCATTAATAACTGAATTGTTTGTGATTTTCCATCTACATCATCGGCTGCCGTATGCAGAATGTATTCTCCTTTAGGAAAATAGATTATCGCCTTGGCATTGTCCACTTTTGAGCCTATTTTGGCTAATATTTTGGTTAAGGCTTCCCGGTCGGACTTGCCGTCATTGGGAATAGCACCGTAATCTTTTACATTATATATAGTGTAACCTAAAGACCATACATCGGGAGGTGCGACTTCACCATGTTTATAACCAGCATAAGAGAAATCTAGCAGTACATTATCTGCTTGTCCTAAGTTAAATTTGTTCCATACATCACATGTGTTGGCATCGTAGCCTGTTGTCAGTAGTCGTACTTTGAAAGATATTATGCGGATATAGTTTTTAGAAGAAGTAATAATAATATTGATTGTTTCTTCTTTATTCTCTATATCATTTGCTTTCGGTGAAGTAATGGAAAGTTCATTATCTTTTAAAACGACATTCCATCCTTGTGGAGCTTTAATCACCGCTCCTGTAACATCTTGTTGTTCCACTTCATAAAGGCGTGTTTCGTTTAACGGGAAAATAGGAGTGTTTTCCATACCTTTTATCTTTAGATAGAATGTATCGATCACTTGAAGTTCAATGGTCTTATCGCTACCATATATAATGGTTAGTTTCTTGCTGGTAGTATCATATTCTACCTTGTCAAAGATCGAATTTTTTCCGGCACTTTCAATGGCTTCAATTTTGCTGCCGTCATTATTGGTCAGATACTGATAAGTTTTTCCATTATCATAGCTAACTAGCCAATAGCCTTCTGCATCTACTTTTAGTTTAGGAGATTGAATAGGGGTGGACGGCCCGTTAGGATCGGTCGGCTTACTGGTTGGAATGGCATATATCTTATTGCCATTAGCATCTTTTAGAGGCATGTAGGTGGTGCCTCCATCAGTGCTATAAATCCAGTATCCTTCGTTATCTACGGATAAAGTGGGGACTAGCGCATTAACGTTTTCTCCACTCATGACGGTGATACTTTTTCCGTCACTTAATTCTACAGTATAGCCATTTTCGATAGGTGTGATACCCACGATGACCGGATCATTTAATAAATACTGTAAACTTTCGATAGAAGTGTTCAGTTGATTAGCTGTTTCTTCCAATACTTGGACGCGATTTTTTAGCGAATCAATTTCAGAACGCAGGTCATCCGTTTCTTGGCAAGATTGCAGAACGAATAGCATGCTGCAAATACCAAATAGAAATAGGTAGGTAATGCTCCTGTTTTTCATACGTTTATTATTTCGGGTTATTTATAATTTTCACAATGGCAAAGATAACCGGATAAAATAAGAGTATATGGATAAAAAAATTCAGGAATACGATGAAATAATACATTTTACACGCCTCTGTGATAGATTGCGACTTTATGTATTATTAGAGCAGGTCTACCCATTGCTCGTTGCTTAACATAGGCAATGGCTCACTATCGGCAACAAATGTTTCTGCCAGTTTCCGTTTCTCATCTTGTAGGTGAAGAATCTTTTCTTCGATACTGTTTTGGGTAATGAAGCGGTAAGCAATCACTTGCTTGTCCTGCCCGATACGATGGGCGCGGGCGATTGCTTGCGATTCGGCGGCGGGATTCCACCAGGGATCTATGATAAATACATAGTCGGCTTGAGTCAGATTAAGTCCCACGCCTCCTGCTTTTAGTGAAATCAGGAATGCCTGGACGTCTTTTTGGTCGGTGAAATGGGCGATTTCGGAAGGACGGTTGTTGGTCGATCCTGTTAATAAGGCATATTTCCAACCCCGTTCGTGGAAAGCTTCAGCGAGCACCTCCAGATGTCTGACGAATGAGGAGAAAATTAAAACTTTGTGGCCTTCGCTCTGTAGCGTATCGAATGTTTCGATTATCTGTGCCGTTTTTCCGGATGTTCCGGTATAGTCGGGAAGGATAAGTTGCGGGTGGCAAGATAGTTGTCGTAAACGTAAGATGCCATTTAATACACTAAACGAATGAAGCCTGTCGGTACTTTGAGGATGCTGAAGAAGGATGTTACGCAGGCTGTTCTTCTCCTGTTCGTAACAAGTATTCTGTTCTTCAGTCATGTCGCAGTAGATGGTCTCTTCGGTAAGTGCCGGAAGTTCCGGAGCTACCTCTTTCTTGCTTCTACGGAGGATAAATGGGGCTGTCAGTTGTTGCAATAATACTTTTGCGCGGGCATTCCCCTGACGAATCGGCATTATAAACTGCTTTTGGAAAGCACTTTCTGTACCCAGTAAGTCTGGTTGTATAAAGTGAAATTGAGCCCACAGGTCCTTTAATGAGTTTTCGATGGGAGTACCTGTAAGCACAAGTCGGTGTTTACTTTGTAGTCGAATGGCTGACCGGAAGGTGAGCGATTCACTATTTTTGATATTCTGGCTTTCATCGAGCACGATGTATTCGAAACGGTATGAGCAGAGTATATCAATGTTATTCCTCATCATGCCATACGTCGTAAAGATCAAGTGAAAATGACCGAAGAATTTTTCCGGTTGTTCCTTGTCTATGGCCACGGTGTTGTTGTATTCCGCCATCGAGAGTGCTGTAAAGCGTTTGGCTTCCCGTCGCCAGTTATGAAGTAGCGATGTGGGGACAACGATCAGGGTAGCCGGTTGCCTGGGGGTAGATGGCTTATATATATACTGTAATAGGGTAAGAGTTTGAAGTGTCTTCCCAAGTCCCATGTCATCTGCCAGGCATCCGCCAAATCCTTGTTTATGCAAATGTACCATCCATGAGAATCCTTTCTGCTGATAGGGACGTAACGTTGCTTTGAGTTTTTTGGGTACGGCAACATTTTGTATCTGTTGCTTCACCGGAAATTTCTTTAATTCCTCTTCACCTAAGGCGGTCTGTGCAGCGCCCACAAATGTATGTTTCAAGCGGATTCCTTTTTCCGTTTGAATTCCCATCTCTAGTAAATTGGCATATTTGCTGAACCATTCCTCTGGCAGGAGAATCATGCGGCCATCAGGTAACAGATACTCTCTCTTTTCCTCCAGGATATGTTTGCGGAAACGTGAAAAAGGAATACGCAGATTACCGATAACAACGGTGATGTGCAATTCAAACCAGTCGACCTCATCGTCGCAACTTTGCTCGATGCGTATCTCGTCCAGGCAATAAGGTGTGTTTCCCATATTGCTGGTGAGGTGGAAGGACCGCTGCAACATCTCCCGATGGCTGTTGATCCATTCGATAATCGTTTTCTCCGGAGCTTCAGGGGATAGGCTGAAATGTGTATCATTGAATTGTTGCAAGCCTGCATCCGTTAAGAGCTGAACGGCTTGTTCTTCAGCAGTGATGTTCCGGTGAAAAAAGAAGATTCCACCGGATGTTTTCCGATAAACGATTTTCTTCATTTCAAGGGCACTATCCGGTGTAAATGTCTGATCTCCATAACGGAAACCAAGCTGCAATGCTTGTCCGTTGTATGTGCTGTCTTCGAATGAGAGAATTGCTTCACAGGGGCATTTCTCTTCCGTCATACTCAAACCGTGAGTCTCGATTTCATGATAACGAGCAATCGGGATAACAATGTTATCTATGTATTTTTCAATTTGGGAAGCGTCTACGCTGATCGATCTTTTCTTTGTAAAAGGTAAGATGCGTGCGCTTTCAATGTGCGGAAAGAAGTATAGTTCCATTCCCAATAATAGCGTGGCTGGTGCGGAAGTCAGTACAACCACAGGTTTCAACTCGCTCAAAGAGAATGGCTGTCCTTCATAATAGCACTGCAATTGATAACGGAACGTTTTATTGTCAACATGAAACGTTACGAGAATTTCTACATTATGCGGATTTATGTGATAGGCATGATGGGCGTATAGTATTTTACTGCCGGCTTGTTTCTGATAAAAAGGCAGTCCATTGTCGCGTATCAGTGCCAGCATCTCCAACAGCTTCTTTTCGATAGACGGGCGGATATCATTTTTAATTCGTTCCGGATCTTCGGATAACTTATGTAGAAAACGCGATACTGTTTTTTCGCGGGAGTAAACGCTCATAAGATGCTTCTCTGTATAATAAGAGGCGATATGAATAGCTTGTCTTTCTGCCTCACTCATCTTGCTCATAGCTTCGGGAGAGGCGTGAAATGCTTGTTCTACTAATTGCAAGGTACCATCATCCAGCCTTTCCGCAATATAGGGAATCAGCAATATGCCGAGTATCGGATGTTCTGTGAAAACGATTATGACTTGTCCGTTAGTTGGTCTCTCTTTCATTCTCTTTTAGGCTTTAACAGACAAAGATACGGGAAAATACTTAATTTTGCAGCATGATGGAGGAAAACAAACGAGTATTGCTTGGAATGAGCGGCGGTACAGACAGTTCTGTTGCTGCTATGCGATTGCTGGAAGCCGGTTATGAAGTAATCGGAGTAACCTTTCGTTTTTATGAATTGAATGGCTCGACAGAGTATCTGGAAGATGCCCGTAATCTGGCAGAACGTTTAGGAATACGGCATATAACATACGATGCCCGTGAAATATTCAATAAGCAGATTATTGACTATTTTGTGCAGGAGTATCTGGCAGGACGGACTCCGGTCCCTTGTACATTGTGTAATAATTACCTGAAATGGCCTCTGCTTGCTAAAATTGCCGATGAAATGGGTGTTTTCTATATCGCTACCGGACACTATGCACAGAATATACAACTAAATAACACCTTTTATATAACATACGCTGCCGACTCGGATAAGGATCAAACCTTCTTTCTATGGGGATTGAAACAAGATATTCTTTGCAGGATGCTGTTGCCGATGGGGGATATAACGAAAGTGGAGGCCCGTGCCTGGGCTGCGGAACATGGGTTCCGGAAGGTGGCAACTAAAAAGGACAGTATAGGCGTTTGTTTTTGCCCAATGGACTATCGGACTTTTCTGAGAAACTGGTTGGCTCAAAATAGTGCGGTATTGACAAGGGAAGAGCAGATGATGAAAGAGAATCAAGCATTGGATGGAGATTGGCAAACATTGGTTGGAAGCAATCAGACAGGAGTCTATAAAGTGAAACGAGGAAGATTCGTCGATGAAAAGGGAGATTTTATTGCCTGGCATGAGGGCTATCCTTTTTATACCATTGGACAGAGACGTGGCTTGGGCATTCATTTGAATCGTCCCGTATTTGTGAAAGAGATTAATCCTGAAAAGAACGAAGTAGTATTAGCTTCTCTTTCTGCTCTGGAGAAAACAGAAATGTGGTTGAAAGACTGGAATCTTGTCAATCAGGAGCGTACTTTAGGGCATTCTGACATCATTGTGAAAATACGGTATCGCAAACAGGAAAACCATGCTACGATTACCATTACACCAGATCATCTACTACATGTGCAACTTCATGAGCCTTTAACCGCCATTGCTCCGGGACAAGCTGCCGCATTCTATAAAGACGGCTTATTATTGGGAGGAGGGATAATACTCAATGCCCGGTAATCTTATATGAGGGACGGTGATCCGTCTGACAGGAGTGAGTCAAAACGAAATTTAGCTTATTGACCGACAAAGATTAGGCACGAATTACGCGGATTGCACGGATGAACATGGAAAGAGAATAAACTTGTCCGTGTAATCCGCGTAATCCGTGCCTAAAAGATGCTAGAATGGTGCTTCTGTTTCGAAATACCTTCCTTGTACAAGCAATCTCTGTAATAAAGATAACTTGTGTCGGTTATGTCTTGGTTTTTGGTTATTCTTCCGAAGGAATACTGTCATTCAGCGCTAACATTGTTTCTATATATTCGCGCGTATTGCTTAATCTGGGGACTTTGTGTTGTCCTCCCAGCTTTCCTTTCTGTGCCAGCCAATCATGGAATAATCCCTCACGGGCAACGATCACTTCCAATGGTTGCAAAGCTATGTCTTTCCATCGTTTCGCCTCATAATCGGAGTTAACCTCTTTCAGTGTGGCATCAAGTATCGCTGCAAATTGTTCTACTGAATCCGGCATCTTAGCGAACTCTATTAACCACTGGTGCCGGCATTTGGCATTCTCATCCATAAACACAGGTGCCGCGGTGTATTCACTAATCTGTGCACCAGTTTCAGCACAAGCCTTTGCCAATCCTTTTTCTGCATTATCAACAATCAGTTCCTCACCGAATGCATTGATGAAATGCTTTGTTCTTCCCGTGATGACAAACTTATAAGGATTCTTGCTGGTAAACTTCACTGTATCCCCAATCATATATCTCCATAAACCACAAGAAGTAGAAATAACCATTGCATAGTTCTTGTTGAGCTCGACTTCTTCAAGGCAATAAGCTCGTGGACTCTCTTTTCCTACTTCCTCCAGCGGAACAAATTCGTAGAAGATTCCGTAGTCGATCATTAATAACATGGCAGGATCGGAGAGGTCGTTTTGAGTTCCAAAATATCCTTCCGAAGCATTATAAGTCTCTACATAATGCATCTTCGGTGTTTGAATCACCTGCTTGTATTGCTCACGATAAGGAGTGAAAGCCACTCCACCGTGGAAGAAAACTTCCAGGTTGGGCCATACTTCTTCCAAAGCCTGTTTTCCTGTCTTTTCAAGAACACGTTTGATAAGTACCAGCATCCACGACGGTACGCCGGACAAGCTTGTCACATTTACCGGAATAGTGCTGTTGGCGATTGCTTCTATTTTGGTTTCCCATTCGCTCATCAATGCAATTTTCTTGCTAGGTACACGAATGAAATTGATAAGCGGATTTACATTCTGAATCAGAATAGCGGATAAATCTCCTACTAAACTATGGTTGGAGTTGAGGTTCGGACTATGGCTACCCCCGAGAATCAGTCCCTTGCCGGAGAAAAAATGGCTATCCGGATTGATGCGGAAATAAAGAGCTGCCGCATCTTTTCCTCCTCTGTAATGAATGTCTTCCAGTGCCTCTTTGCTGACGGGAAGGAATTTACTTTTATCATTAGTCGTTCCGGAGGATTTTGCAAACCAGCGTATCTCCGATGGCCAAAGCAGATTCTGTTCTCCGGCACGCAAACGTTCTACATAAGGTTTAATTTCTTCGTATGTTTGAATAGGAACGCGTTTTCGGAAATCTTCATAGTTACGGATAGAGGAGTAATCGTACTTTTTCCCCCATTCAGTTTGAGCGGCCTGATGTATTAAGCGACTTAACACACGATGCTGTATCTCGCTAGGCTGACTAGCATATAGGTCTATCTGTTTTAAACGGGAATCGAAAGTCTTACTAATAATTTTTGTAATATTCATTTCTGCTTTAACATAATAATGTTTAGTCGTGCAAAAGTAACTTATTTATCTTTTTTTTCTATCTTTACGACGGAAATAATCGTTAAAAATTGACGACTTTCATTGAATACCCGAGTTTTAGACTAAAAAATGCGACAATGAGAATTGGAATCTTAACATCCGGCGGGGACTGTCCCGGTATCAATGCCACCATTCGTGGCGTGTGCAAAACTGCCATCAATTATTATGGGATGGAAGTGATAGGCATTCACAGCGGTTTTCAGGGCTTGCTGACCAAAGATGTCGAATCTATTACAGACAAGTCGCTTTCCGGGCTACTGAATTTGGGTGGAACGATGTTAGGGACCTCTCGCGAGAAGCCTTTCAAAAAAGGAGGTGTTGTCTCAGATGTTGACAAACCGTCTTTAATTCTTCAGAATATCCATGAAATAGGATTGGATTGTGTCGTTTGTATCGGTGGAAATGGAACGCAGAAGACTGCAGCCAAGTTTGCTGCAATGGGAGTTAACATCGTATCTGTTCCTAAAACCATTGATAATGATATTTGGGGTACGGACATCTCTTTTGGCTTCGACTCGGCGGTAAGTATTGCTACCGATGCCATTGATCGTCTACATTCCACCGCAAGCTCTCATAAAAGGGTGATGGTGATTGAAGTGATGGGGCATAAAGCCGGCTGGATTGCTTTATATTCCGGTATGGCAGGAGGAGGGGATGTGATTCTCGTTCCTGAAATCGCTTATAACATTAAGAATATCGGCAATACGATTCTGGAAAGACTAAAGAAAGGCAAACCCTATTCTATTGTAGTGGTAGCGGAAGGTATTCAGACTGACGGGCGTAAACGTGCTGCTGAATATATCGCGCAGGAAATTGAATATGAAACCGGTATAGAAACTCGCGAAACAGTTTTGGGGTATATCCAGCGTGGTGGTTCGCCTACTCCTTTCGACCGCAATCTTTCTACCCGCATGGGCGGGCATGCAACAGAATTGATAGCCAATGGCCAATTCGGGCGTATGGTGACTTTACAAGGAGACGATATAACATCTATTCCTCTTGAAGAAGTTGCAGGAAAACTGAAATTGGTTACTGAAGATCACGATTTGGTGATTCAGGGTCGTCGCATGGGGATTTGCTTTGGCTAGTCGCCGGAGCTTCTGTGTCCTGCACTGTGGAAATCTCATCGACGAGGATGTTTTCTTCTGAAACATTCTCTATCTCGGGATTTGCATTCAGTTCGGTTTCGAGTTCATTCTCAAGCCCGTTTGCCAATTCAGTATCAGAACCTGTTACAAGTTCAACTTCCATTTCTGTTTCCGTTTCCGTTTCAGTAGCAGTTGCAGAATGTTGTGCTTTAATCTCCTCGACGGTTGACATAAATGTCGGTTCCTTTACCTTCTTTATGGCCATCTGGGCGGCATTCTGTTGAGATTCCTTCTTGGAATACCCCGTACCTGTTCCTGCCGGAAGTCCTTCAATGCGTACTTCAGTTTGGAATACAGGGTTGCTGTCATGGTCGAGAAACTGCTCGATTAATTCAAAGGAAACCTCCATTTTGTTCTTTTGGCTCCACTCGATAAGCTTGGATTTGAAGTTAACCTCTTTTCGGGATATTTTATCCAGATCGATATAACGGTTAATGATCCGTTGTTCCATAAACTGTTTGCAGCGTTCATATCCCTGATCCAGATAAATAGCTCCGATGAACGCCTCAAAAGCATTTCCATACATGTAGCTGTTGTGAGAAGAGGAACGGGTAGAATACTTGATGAGCTTATCCAGGCCGATTTCAACGGCCAACTTGTTCAACGTCTCTCGTTGTACAATCTTGGAACGTGTATTGGTCAGGAAACCTTCCCGTTTCCCTTCGAAACGTTTGTAGACAATATCTCCCACGATGGCGTCGAGGATGGCGTCACCTAAAAACTCCAGCCGTTCATTGTTGAGGGGACGTCCCTTGTCGGAGCGGACAGAAGTCGATTTGTGCAGGAGAGCCTGCTCATAAAGCTGGATATTGCGCGGGTAGAACCCGAGTATCCGGTAAAAACAAAGATAAGACTCTCTATCCTTGCGGAACAGGAGCCTTATCTTATCTATTTCGTTACGTAACACGATATTACTCTGCGTATTTCTTGAAGATAACGCACGCATTGTGACCGCCAAATCCGAATGTATTGGACAAGGCAACATTAACTTCGCGTTTCTGTGCTTTGTTGAACGTGAAATTAAGGTTATAGTCGATGTTCTCGTCGTTGTCACCTTCTTCGTGGTTGATAGTCGGAGGAACAATGCCGTTCTTGATGGCAAGGATGCTTGCAATAGATTCTACCGCACCGGCAGCTCCCAGCAAGTGACCTGTCATTGATTTGGTTGAACTGATGTTCAACTCGAACGCATGATTACCGAATACTTCCTTGATTGCTTTTGCTTCTGAAATATCACCAACCGGAGTAGATGTACCGTGTACATTGATATAATCTACTTCTTTCGGATCCATTTCCGCATCTTCCAGTGCATTCTTCATCACCAGTTTCGCTCCCAGACCTTCCGGATGAGAAGCTGTCAGGTGATGTGCATCTGCAGACATACCTACACCGGCAACTTCTGCATAGATTTTTGCACCACGAGCTTTAGCATGTTCCAGTTCTTCCAGGATCAAGCAACCGCCACCTTCGCCCATAACGAAACCATCGCGGCTTGCGCTAAACGGACGTGAAGCTTTAGAAGCTTCGTCGTTGCGTGTTGACAAGGCGTGCATAGCGTTGAAACCGCCTACACCTGCCGGGAAGATCGCTGCTTCCGAACCACCGGATACAATTACATTTGCTTTACCCAAACGAATCAGGTTGAAGGCATCTGCAATAGCGTTGGTTGAAGTAGCACATGCTGAACAAGTCGCGTAGTTAGGACCATGGAAACCATACATGATAGAAATCTGTCCGGCTGCAATATCCGAAATCATCTTTGGAATGAAGAACGGATTAAACTTCGGACCCATTTCCTGACGAGTGTAGTAGTTGCCTACCTCTTCTTCAAATGTATGTATACCACCAATACCGGCGCCGAAAATAACACCGATTTTGTTCAAGTCTTCTTTCTCGACGTCAAGACCGGAATCATCTACCGCTTCTTTAGCAACAGCGATGGCATATTGAGTATACAAGTCCATCTTTCTTGCTTCTTTGCGGTCTATGTATTTCGTTGCATCGAAGTCTTTCACTTCGCATGCGAATTGGGTCTTGAATAACGACGCATCAAAATGAGTAATAGGCCCTGCTCCACTAACCCCGTTCACAATGTTTTCCCAAAATTCGGGAACGCTATTGCCAACGGGAGTAATGGCGCCAAGGCCTGTTACTACCACTCTTTTTAATTCCATATTGATGAAATCGAATTACTTAGCGTGTTCTTCGATATAAGATACAGCATCACCTACAGTACCAATCTTTTCTGCTTGGTCATCAGGAATAGAGATACCGAATTCTTTTTCGAATTCCATGATAAGTTCTACAGTGTCAAGAGAATCTGCTCCCAGGTCGTTAGTGAAGCTTGCTTCGGTTGTAACTTCTGATTCTTCTACGCCTAATTTATCAACGATAATCGCTTTTACTCTTGATGCAATTTCAGACATAACTTTAAGTTTTTAATTAATAATTAGTTTTATTTCTTTAAATTTGCGGTGCAAAGGAATGAATATTTATCGTTTTGCGCAAATATTTGACTAAATAAATGCAATGTTTTGCACATTTTTCACTGTTTTGTGCATCGAATTTGAGAGTTATGAAGAAAAACATCGCAATTTTCGCTTCCGGTTCCGGCTCTAATGCTGAGAATATTATCCGGTATTTCCAAAAAAACGATTCCGTTCAGGTTTCGTTGGTGCTTTCTAATAAGAGTGATGCCTATGTTTTGGAACGTGCGCATCGCTTGGGAGTGCCTTCTAACGTGTTTCCAAAGGAGGATTGGATAGCCGGAGATGAAATTTTGGCTATTTTGCAGGAGTACCGCATTGATTTTGTCGTGTTGGCCGGCTTCTTAGTTCGCGTGCCGGATTTGCTTTTGCATGCTTATCCCGATAAAATTATAAATATACATCCTGCTCTTCTGCCGAAGTACGGAGGCAAAGGAATGTATGGTGACCGGGTACATGAAGCAGTGGTAGCTGCTGGTGAAAAAGAAAGCGGCATCACTATACATTATATAAATGAGCATTACGATGAAGGAAATACGATTTTTCAAGTTACTTGCCCTGTTCTCCCGACCGATTCTCCGGACGATGTAGCCAAGAAAGTACATGCTTTGGAATATGAACACTACCCGAAAATCATAAATCAAATATTAAGTATTAAGTAATAAGTATTAAGTATTACGTCGTGTGAATAATCGTTTGACAGAACTTTATTGACGTTTTCGGCCACTATGGTTATTACCTAATACTTAATAATGTATGCTTTCTCTTCCCGCCGTAAAGGATAATCTCCGCGTAGGGTTTCGAATAGCTCCGGTTGATTTTTTAGCCGGTTGCTGTCTTCGGTTGGATTATACATTTGGAGGACTGCTTCTTCGTGGTTTTTTGCATGAATAATGGGGGAGACAGGTGCGGGTGCATTAATTTCATAATCCCCTTTTATTTGGAAGAACTTGCAGATGGCATCCAATGACATACGTGTCGCGTTTGCTTTTCCATCTGCAGAGTAACCTGCAATATGAGGAGTTCCGATAAATGCCTTTTCCAGTAGATCACGGTTGATTTCTGGTTCATGTTCCCATACGTCGATGATGGCATCCGAAATCATCCGGTTGCTCAAGGCTTTTAAAAGAGCATCAGTCTGGATGACTTCTCCTCGTGAGGTATTGATGATAACAGGCTTCCGTTTGAGTGACTGAAAGAAAACGTCATCCGCCAAGTGGAACGTTTTATACTTTCCTTCCTTATATAAAGGTACGTGAAAAGTGATGATGTCACACTCTTCCGCTATTTTCTCCAGTGAAGAGAACTGTTTTGCACCTTCTTTTTCTTCCCGTGGCAAATCATTCAATAAAATACGCATGCCAAAATCCTGGGCAACTTTAGCTACCTTACTTCCGACATTTCCTACTCCTATGATTCCAATCGTCAGTTCATTCAGTCTTTTATTCCTGACGGACTTCCATACAAGAAGCGATGATTGTATATATTGGGCGACAGAAGCGGAGTTACATCCCGGTGCATTCGTCCATTCGATGCCGGCCTGTTTGCAATACTCCGTATCAATATGATCGAAGCCTATGGTTGCGGTCGCTATGAATCTCACTCGACTACCTTCCAATAAATCCCGGTTGCAATGTGTGCGGGTACGGACAATAAGAGCGTCCGCATCTCGTACGAGTTCCGGGGTGAAATCCTTTCCCGGTGCATAAACCACCTCGTCAGCTATTCTCTGAACCGCCTCTTTTATATAAGGTATTTTATTGTCGATAATAATTTTCATATACAATTCATCTTTTGTACCCACAAAGGTAACAAATAAAAAAGTAAGAAACGGTTGCTTGTCTGAAAAATATTACATAGATTTGCCCTATTATATATCTATTAGCTAGTTAAGATTATGACATTTAGTAACCTTTGCAACGAGATTTTCTGGAAATCGACAACCGATTACCATGTGACGGATAGTGTGGATGCTCCGATGAACAATCCTTACGAGTTGAAAACTATTGAGTATTATTTATATCTAAAGAACTGGATTGATGCCGTGCAATGGCATTTTGAGGATATTATCCGTGACCCCCAGATTGATCCGGTAGAAGCATTGGCCTTGAAAAGAAGAATTGATAAATCAAATCAGGACCGTACGGATCTGGTGGAATTAATTGATAGCTACTTTTTAGACAAATACAAAGAGGTAAAACCTCTCTCTGACGCAACGATCAATACGGAAAGCCCTGCATGGGCAATTGACCGCTTGTCAATTCTTGCATTGAAAATTTACCACATGCAGCAGGAGGTGGAACGTACGGACACTACTGAGGAACACCGTGCTCAATGCCAGACTAAGTTGAATATCCTGCTGGAACAACGCAAAGACCTTTCTACGGCTATTGAACAGCTGTTGGCTGATATCGAAGCCGGAAGAAAATATATGAAAGTATATAAACAGATGAAGATGTATAATGACCCGGCATTAAATCCGGTGCTTTATGCGAAAAAATAACGAATGGCGCGTATTCTCATTATTCGTTTTTCAGCTCTTGGCGATGTAGCCATGACAATCCCGGTAATACATTCGCTGGCTGTGCAATACCCGCAGCATGAAATAACAGTGTTAAGTCGTGCTGTATGGCAGCCGCTCTTTCAGGGGTTGCCTGCTAATGTGGGTTTTGTCGGAGCTGATTTAACAGGCAAACACAAGGGGCTTTGGGGCTTGAATAGCCTTTATTCGGAATTGAAAGCGATGCATTTTGATTACATTGCTGATTTTCATCATGTACTTCGTTCTAGGTATTTATGTTTGCGATTCCGTCTTGCCAATAAACCGGTGGCTTCCATTTGTAAAGGAAGGGCAGGCAAAAAGAAGCTGGTTCGCCGTCATGATAAGGTGATGGAGAATCAGAAGAGTTCTTTTCGTCGTTATGCCGATGTACTTGAGAAGCTGGGTTTACCGGTACTATTAAATTTCTCTTCTATTTATGGCGAAGGAAAAGGAAACTTTGCGGAAATAGAACCAGTCACAGGACCTAAAGAAGATCAAAAGTGGATTGGTATAGCTCCTTTTGCCAAACATGCAGGTAAGATTTATCCGTTAGAACTGCAGGAACAAGTGATAGCACATTTTGCTGCCAATCCCAAAGTAAAGGTTTTCCTCTTTGGAGGCGGTAAAAGCGAGCAGGACGTATTTGATGCATGGATTGCTAAATATCCTTCTGTTGTTTCAATGATTGGTAAACTGAATATGCGTACCGAACTGAATCTGATGAGCCATCTGGACGTGATGCTTTCAATGGATTCTGCCAATATGCATTTGGCATCTTTGGTCAATATTCCGGTTGTCTCTATTTGGGGAGCAACCCATCCCTACGCTGGTTTTATGGGCTGGAAACAATTGCCGGTCAATACCGTGCAACTCGATTTGTCATGCCGTCCCTGTTCTGTATATGGACAGAAACCTTGCTGGCGAGGTGATTATGCCTGTTTGAGGGATATAAAGCCGGAGCAGATTATTGCGAAAATAGAAGGGATTGTAGATTAATCCTTGCTAAAGTTCAAATTAGCAGTTTATTGAGCTGAAAGAGCATAGAATCAAATAATGATGAAAGAGATACAACGAAAGAAAAAGGTACTGATAGATCTTACGAATTATGGTAGTCTCACAGCCGGTTTCGGGCAGATTGCGGCCAACTATGCAACTGCCTTTTCGTCTATGCCGGTAGATGATCTTCATTTTGTATATTTATTGCGGCAGAAATATATGCAGGAATTTGGCCCGAATGTGACCTCTGTTCCGGTACGTCGTATCAATAAGTTTCTTCCTTTTACCCTTCCCAAGGTAGACGTATGGCATGCAGTGAATCAACAGCGCAAGTTGTTGCGTATTGCCGGCGGTACAAAGTTTATCTTTACTATACACGACTTTAATTTCTTAACAGAGAAAAAGCCCTGGAAGGCGAAAATGTATCTTCGCCGGATGCAGAATAAGGTCAATAAGGCAGCGGTCGTGACTACGATCTCTCATTATGTGGCAGACGTCATTCGGCAGCATGTAGATTTGAAAGGGAAGGAAATCCGGGTCATCTATAATGGAGTGGAGAGAATCGATACATTGGAAGGAACAAAGCCGTCGTTTGTTACAGGGCGTCCTTTCTTTTTTACAATTGGACAAATCCGTAGAAAAAAGAACTTCCATCTCTTGGTTGACGTAATGCGTCATTTCCCGGAATATGATCTATATATTTGTGGAGATGCTCATTTTGCTTATGCTGAAGAAGTGCGCAATCTGATTCGTGAGAATCAGCTCACTAATGTCTTTTTGACGGATGTTATCTCTCAAAGCGAGAAGATCTGGTTATATCGGAACTGTGAGGCATTCCTGTTTCCTAGTGAGGGAGAAGGTTTTGGATTGCCGGTGGTGGAAGCTATGCAATTTGGGAAGGCTGTATTTGCCGCTAATCGCACTAGTTTACCGGAAGTTTGTAATGGACACGCTATCATGTGGGAGCATTTGGATACAGAATCTATGGTGCAAAGTATCCGGGAGCATCTACCTGATTTTTATAAAGACAAGGAGCGCTTGGAAAAAATCAAGGAACATGCCGCTTCATTCAGTTACGAGAAGCATATACAAGCCTACCTTGATTTGTATCGGGAGTTAGCTCAATTGCCTTAGTATTGAAGTCAATTGTCCGTATACCTTTTCGGGAGTAATTAATGCAAAACGCTCTTCATAGGTTAATGTCGCTTGTTGTTCCGGCGAAAGAATGTCGTCAGGACTGATTCCTTCGGCAAGTACGGAATTGGCGGGTAACCACATTGATTTTGATGCACTTGGTGAATAAATGGCAAATGAAGGAACTCCAAGAGCTTGGGCGATGTGTCTGGCTCCTCCTTCGTTCCCGAAGTAAAACGAACAGTTGGCACAAAGTGCTGCCAGCTGTCGCAATGAAGAAGCTTGTATATCGATCTTGATACGTTCCGGACATCCTAATTCCTTGTAGATATTTCTGGCGTCTTCTTCTTCGTACCCCGGTGCGTAGTTGAAGATCATTTGTATGTCCTTGTGCTCCTCCAAAATTCTTTTCAGTGTGGCTATCATGAACTCCGTATTCCATTTCTTATGGATGAGTTTGGTTGTGACTCCTATTAGTAACACAGGGTGTGCAAAATTAATCCCTTCCTTTTCCATATAATATCGGAAATCTTCTTTTTCCCGGTCAGTCAGATATAACTTGAATTCTTTTGTGTATTGAATAGGTCTGATCTTTTCTAATGGTGCTGCAAGCAACAGGTTACGTTGTACCATATCAGTTGTCAGATTCTTGCTGTAAGTATCTGTCCGGTAGTTCAGTAGGAAACGTGTATATCCTTTGATGCGCCCTATCCGGAAAGGAGTTCTTAATGAAAAAAGAGAGAAAAAAAGAGTCCGTATGGTAGAGCGCATGTCGATGATTACGTCGTATTTGTTTTGGTGCATTACCTGCCATACTTTTTTTATATATGCAGTGAACGGCTTATTCTCATTCTTGTCAAATGTAATGACTCTGTCTATGTCCGGATGCCCCTCATAGAGTGGAGCAATATTTTTATTAAGCACGAAGTGTATCTCTGCGTCGGGAAAACTTTTTTTCAGCGTACTGCACAATGCAACAGCCAGAATTGAGTCCCCTATTTGTCTAAATCGAATAATCAGAATTCTTTTGATTGGTTTCATGCTTAAACTTCTTTATGCTTTTTACCGTGCAAACATAACTAAAAAAAAGCATTTATGTCTAAATATAAATGAAAAGAAAAAAGAAAAAACGATTAAAGTCACTGTGACGGTGCTTATATGTGAAGAGAGTTAGCCAATCTTTGTGAGAAAAGAGAAAAATATAGTCGGAATATGACCTAATTTCTTTATCTTTGCTCAATCTTTGTAATTAGTGATTATATAGGAGAGTGTAATGAGAGTGATTGTAAATCCCAAGTACGCACATTTGCAGAAGGAGATAGAAGAAGTTCCGAGGTCCTTCCAGAACGAAGGAGATGTGGTGTACGATGGTCGTAATGTTCTAAAACGGATTAGTTTGGGCAGCATTGATGTTGTGGTGAAGAGCTTTAAAAAGCCTCACATCATCAATCGTGTTGTATATTCGTTTTTCCGCCAGTCGAAGGCAGAACGTTCCTATATTTATTCTATGGAGATTCAACAGCATGGCTTTGACACTCCGGAGCCAGTGGCTATGATCGAACAATTTCAAGATGGTCTTCTCTCACATAGCTATTACATTTGTTGTTATGATGGCGGCGAAACTGTCCGTTCCCTGATGGATGGAAAAGTGGAGGGGAATGAAGACAAACTTTCAGCTTTTGCGCGCTACACTGCTGCTTTGCATCAGGCAGGTATCCTTCATTTGGACTATTCTCCCGGTAATATACTGATTCATCAGAATGAAACGAATGAATACAGTTTCTCTCTGGTCGACGTGAATCGTATGCAGTTGCTATCGGATATTGATTGTGATACGGTATGCCGTAATATGTGCCGTTTGTGTATTTCGCGTGAGGTACTGACTTACATCATGACAGAATATGCTTCTTTGCGTGGATGGGACGTCGAATCTACGGTCAGTCTGGCCCTTCGTTACAGCGATCAGTTCTTTACTCATTACATTTATCGTCGTGCGGCACGGAAAGAAAAAGAAAAGCATATTGTGTCCCTGATTTTATTCTTCCGTTTATACCGTTCCGTGCGTAAGTTCTTTTCTTGGGAACCGCATATCTCACGTTTCTTATTGAAAAAGGAAAAGCATATCTATGATACGTACCTGTGCAAGTATGATTATTGTGAATTGCTTTCTGCTGATTATCAATGATCGATTACTTCTTACTTCCGCGCATCACTACACTGCGGATTCTATGCCTGAAAAAACCTTTTTGATTAATATATGTACAGTTATGCTTGTTCAAAAATGCAGAGATAACTTCTTCGTCATCACGCAGGTGATATGTGCAAATGGCAAAATCTAGTTTCTGGCAATTCTGAAATAAGTTCTTGCATCCCGCCAATGCATGCCGTTCGGCTCCTTCTATATCCATTTTAAGAAACAGATGTTCATCCGTCTGATTATTGAAGAAATCGTCTAATGTTTGCTCTCTCGAAGAATTATGGTCACTTACATACTTTTGGACAATCGTCACTTTATCCTGCCATGGTTCGAAGGTAGCTCTGATAGCTTCTAACCATTGCTCGTCCTGTTCAAATAAATAGATATGTTTGGCTTCCTCCACAATTTCCAGTGAAGAATATCCTTCGGCACAACCGACATCTACAAAAACCTTTCCCGTGACATCTTTTACGCTATCGAAATAGTGATGCGGTGATCGCTTGTCCTGCTCCATACTCAAGGCTTTGTAGTACTTCTGAATCTTCTTGGGTGGAGTACTCTTCCTGAAATAGAGCCGTTTCTTCTCTTGTTGTACATAGTATAAGCCTTTTTTCTCATCCTTTTGTACATTGACAGGCATGTCTGTATATTCATCTTTGAATTCATACAAATGCCTTGAATATCCGTGCTCTTTAATATATTCATAATATTTCAGATAGGGTGAATCAGGTTTATACCCTTTCATAAAATAATATGGAAGAGTGCCATATATAAATTTCTTTATTGTATGTTTAAGTGCGTTCATTTCATTAGTTGCTTGTAGATGTTTAAGATCTCCTCCGCTTGCTTTTCTTCTGCGAATCTTTTAGCAAAAATTTGCCCCTTTTCAATCATATTCTTTTTTCTCTCAGGATCTGCGTATATCTGTTTGAAGGCATCGGCCATTCCTTTGATATCGTCAGGATCTACATAGATAGAGTCGGGACCTCCGGCTTCTTCCAGGCAAGATCCTGTAGCGGCCACTACCGGAATGCCGGAGTATAGAGCTTCTATAATGGGAATACCAAAACCTTCGAAACGGGAAGGGTATACAAAAATTTCTGCTAACTGATAAAAAGCCGGTAGATCATCAAAAGGAACATTGCTGATGATATGTACCCTTTCTTCCAGCTTATTCTCCTTAATGAAACGTTCAATCTTATCAGTATATTCCGTATGACGTCCTACAATGACGAGATGAATCTGTTCAGGAAGCATCATTAGTGCCTGCACCGCTGAAAGGGCGTTTTTGCGTTCTTCAATACTTCCTACGTTAAGGATATAGTGATCCGGTAGCTGATATTTAGCCCGGACTTCTCTTTTCTTCTCTTCTGCTACAGGATGCATGAATGAAGGATCACATCCCTGATAAACAACTTCTATCTTGTCGGCGGGAATCCTGAAATACTCAATAATATCACGCTTGGTACATTCGCTGATAGCAATGATTTTATCGGCATTTTCACAGGCTTTGCGGAATTTGTATGTGTATATTTTCCTGTCGATCGAATGGTAATACTGCGGATAGCGCAGAAAGAT
Source organism: Bacteroides sp. M10 (assembly GCF_014334015.1). Taxonomy (GTDB): domain Bacteria; phylum Bacteroidota; class Bacteroidia; order Bacteroidales; family Bacteroidaceae; genus Bacteroides; species Bacteroides intestinigallinarum. Next base: position 1,929,128 of record NZ_CP060488.1, read on the forward strand.
CAGATCGTGAATCGTTACAATACTTTTTACCCCGCTTTGATGTATATTCAGGGGCAACTCATTACTAAGTCCGTGGAATATATCGATTTTTTCTTTTTCCAGTTGTTGAGTAACGCCCCATATTCGCCACAATGAACTTAACTTTTTCCAGGAAGAAGTAGTGGGATAAGAAAGCTGTAGTTGCTGATACTGCTTCGTTAATTTGTCCAGCCTCTTGTTTTCCCGTTTCTTAGGGGCATACAGCACATATTTATTCTCCGGAAAGAATTGGCATAGAATATCCACTATATAGCGGCTATAATTACCCAAACCGGTGAAATTCTGTACTGCACGTTTTCCGTCAAAACCTATTCTCATTTCTACTTCTTACCTTTATGTGATTATAATTAGACTTCAAAATTCCGATAAGGTTTATTCAAGTCTAAATAATGGAAATTATGTTGTCTTTGTCCACTTTGTTTAGGTATGGTCATGTAATCTCCATATTTCTGTGACAGATAAGCGTCGTATTTCTGTACTCCCCATACTTCTTCATCTTCAAACCGAATGGGAGTAGGAGTGCCCAGGATATCCTTCGACATAATTCCTTTCATGCCGTCATCATAATCGCAGACTAATGCGCATTGGTCGAAATCGTATTTCTTCATCACCTTCCTGATGCTTTCCTGCGCTCCGGTAAGGGTAAAAAACTTTCTGCATAATAGCGGTATCCATGAACTGGGACCTTTTCCATGTTTGTATGGATCGCGATGAATAAGATAAAGTACTCGTTTGTAGAACTCATACTTCGCAAAATGCATTCTTTGCGCCATACGGCTTTCCGGAACTCCATCTAGTGGAAATATATCAATATATACACCTCCCAGGTATTTGAGATGCATACGCTCGATTAAAGTTGTGTTGGCATCCTGCACCTTTGCGAATGGAAGAGGATATTCCTTATCATTCTCAGCGCATACCGCTTCGTAAGGTTCCGGTAACCATTCTTTGGCATTAGCCATTAGTAAGTCATAATCAGCTCTTGGCATTCCGATATCCAAGTCATCATCCCAGGGGATGAATCCTTTGTGGCGCACAGCTCCCAACATGGTGCCTGCCATGATGTAATATCGCAGATTATGTTCTTTGCAAACTTTGTCAACAGCTAATAAGTTCTTTAATATGCGAAGCTGTAGAGGGCGGATGTCGTAATTAGCCATTCTATCTGATTTTAATTAATAAAGACTGGCTGGAATCAGCTTCTGTGCCTGTTGAAAGTCTTCTACTGTGTCCAGCTCGGCCGAGAAGAACTCGGTGGTGTCCATAACGTAAAAACTATATCCTTGCGGAATCAGTCTCTCAAAAGCCCGTTCGTAGAATATATTATCCAGTCCTTCGGTAGTAATCATAATTTCCAGTTCCCGGAATAGCGCTTTGGTATATTCAACTGACATCTTTTCAATGCCGATAGATTCTCCGATAGCATCGGATATCGAACAAACTTTGCTGATTTCAACAACCTTTTGTGCGTCGTCCACGATGACTTTTATTTCTTCTGCTCCGAGCTCATGGCGATTCAATGCCAATATGTCGTCCTTATCCGAATGAAGCAGCTTCTCTACAATCTGCGGATCGAATACAATGTCGCTGTCTAATAACAAAATTTCTTCCCCATCCGTATATGGACGGGTGAGCCATAATGAATAGATATTGTTGGTTGATTCATACCTGTCATTATAGATGAAAGTAATATCTTGGGTTGGATAATGTGCCTGTAGAAAATCTACGATTTGCTGCTGGCGATACCCGGTGACAATGATGAATTCATCAAATCCGTTTTGTATCAGGGCATCAAAAGCCCTTTCCAAAAGGCATCGTTCTCCTATCCTGAGAAGACATTTGGGCGTCGTATCGGTCAGCGGGCGTAAGCGTGAAGCTATTCCTGCGGCTAATATTACTGCTTTCATTTGGATGCTATTTCTTTGATTGTATCTATAACGATCCGGTTCTGCTCTGGGCGTCCCAATGTGATACGCAAATGAGTATTGATATCCGGTTCATTCATAAATTTCACTTTATAACTCTGTTCAGCAAAAGCTTTTTGTAAAGCCTCTTTCAGTTCTATCGGGTATTTGATTAAAATAAAGTTGGCAACCGATTCATATACTTTGAATCCGGGTAATACACCGATTTCCTTTTCGTAACGCTCACGGTCTTCATTCATTAGTTTGGCGATGTTTCGGTAGTGTGCGTCCGATTTGAGAGCCGCAATAGCGATATCTTCGGATATCCGGTTGTATCCCAGATATTTATTGCTGTATCTGCTGAATTTTTCCAGTTCCTTACTCATAAATCCGAATCCCATACGTAAACCGGGTAATCCATAAAACTTGGATAAAGTACGGGAAATAATCAAATTCGGATATTTATTGACCAGCTTTTTGATGTAACTGGTATCAGTTGAAACAAAAGAAGCGTATGCTTCGTCTATCAGTACCACTGTTTGGCTGGGCACTTCTGCAAGCAGTTCATCCAATTCTTTCGGAGTTAAACCATTGCCGGTAGGATTATTGGGAGAAGCTAGTAAAAGAATCTTCGGATTCTCTTTCTGAATCATATCTTTTAGCGTCTCAAAGTCATATTTAAAAGTATTTCCGTCTTCGTAGAGAGGATATTGCAAAGTATGGCCATTCACCTCATCTGCAATTGATTTATAATACCACCATGAGAACTTGGGAATCAACATCGTTTTATTTCCATCTTCTTGAGTCAGGAAGTAGTGTACAGCTTGTTTCAGAATATCTTCTCCGCCGTATCCTAATAAGACTTGTGTTTCATCTATATCGTAAAGTTCGGATAAGAAAACAGATAATATACTTTTCTTTCCTTCATCATAAATGCGGGTATAAAAACAAAGTTTATTTATATCGAAGTTTTTTAAAGCTTCTACTACTTCTTTTGATGGACTGTAGTTAAATTCGTTTCGATCTAAAAAGTTCAAATTCTTTTCCATATTAGTTTTGTATGATTCCTTTATCGCACCAGGTTAGTTTCCTGACTTTCGTTTCGTTCAAAATACTGCGGTTGTTGCTCAAATTATCCGTTCCATGTAATTCGTGATGAAGGTGGAACACAATTCCCGCAAATTTGATGGTACGCTTGCGTACACCGCTATTGATGAGGCGGCACACTAATTCATGATCTTCGCTTCCCCATCCGGTAATAGCTTCATTGTACCCATTGACTTTTAATAAATCCTCTTTCCAGAAAGCCATATTGCACCCTCTGGAATATGAGATATCCCATTGGCGATAATGCTGAAGTAGTGGGCTTAGCCAAGGCAAATGTACTCCGTTGATTGTGTTTTTAGTACCTTTGTCGTGAATAGAGATAATGCAGTTCCTTTCTGCTAGCATCTTTTTGGTTAAACCTTCCCGGATTAATACACGGCTACCGGTTACGAAACTGCCTTTTTTAGCAAAATGTACATGATCTTTGACGAAATCTTTGTGTAAGACGATATCTCCGTCAATTTGTATAATATATTCTTTAGATGCTTTCGCAATAGCTTTGTTGCGGATGGAGGCCAGTCTGAAGCCTAGATCCTCATGCCAAACATGAATAATAGGGACTTCGGAGGAGGCTGCTAATTGATGAATTAGTTCTCTTGTATCTTCTTTAGAACCATCATCGGCAATGATAATTTCATCTGGAAGGAGAGATTGACGTAGCACGCTTTTAACGCATAATTCTAATGCGTCGCTTCTATTATAGGTGGATATAATTAGCGATGTACTTATGTTGCTCGCCATGGGTTTATTCATATAATTATTACTAAGTTAGTTAAATAGTTAAGGGGGCTTGCACTAAAATTCTACAAATGTATACATTTTATTTGGTTGTGACAAGCGTTAAAGGCTTTTTTGCTAAACATTAGAGGGTTAGCATTCTTTTTTAAGAATAATATCCGTATCTTTGCTATCAGTTTGTTATAATAACTAAGATAAATAGTGTGTTTGTAATGGAAAATTATCCGATAGAAGTTAGTATAATCATCCCTAATTATAACTATGCTCGTTTTTTACAGCAACGTATCGAGTCAGTATTGGCACAAACATATACAGACTATGAAATAATATTATTGGATGATGCTTCAACCGATGATAGTGTGTCTATTTTAAACCATTATAAAACAAATTCTCGTGTCGCTCATTTGGAGATTAATTCAGTCAATACAGGGAGTCCTTTTATACAGTGGCAAAAAGGAATAAGTTTGTCTCGTGGAAAATATATATGGATTGCCGAGAGTGATGATGTGGCTGATTCTTCTTTTTTGGAAAAAGCTGTTTCTATCTTAAATCAATATCCTCATGCTTCTTTCTGTTTTTTAGGTTCACATTGTATAGACGAGAAAGGGAATAAACTATCTACAGATTTTGACCGTTGGACTTCAAAGCAATTACGCCGCCCTTACAATATAGGTGTTTTTGATAGTGAAGATTATATAAAACAGAATCTTTATTGGCGCAATTATATTTACAATGCTAGTGGTGTTGTCTTTCGTAAACAATGTTTTGAACAGATAAAGGATTTGTCTTGTTTCTCAATGCGCTATAGTGGTGATTGGCTTTTTTGGATAGAGATGGCGAGGCAAGGGAGTGTTATTGAGTTATATGAAAAGCTAAACTTTTTTCGATTGCATTCAACAAGTACAACTGTTGAGGGTAACGCTTCAGGTAATGCGATTCTTGAAGATATTCAAGTAGTACATTATGTTGAATCATTTTCTTATCCAATAGGGCGTTATAAGCGTTTGATGCGACATGGAATGCTTTATAAAAATATAAAGCGTGCAAAAGTTGATCCGAAAATGAGATTGTTGTTGTTTGAAAAACTGAAAGGATGTTTTGGCACAAGTGTGTGGACATATAGATGGGAACGAGTTAATAAATACATGAGTTTTTTGAATCCATGGCAACCTACAAGAGATAGAGATAGGTTGTAATGAATTGTGAAGTGCAATAAAGAAAGATATGGTTGACAAAAGAATTATAGCATTTTATTTGCCGCAATATCATCCATTTCCTGAAAATGATGAATGGTGGGGTAAGGGATTTACTGAATGGAGAAATGTGGTTAAGGCTAGGCCTCTTTATCGTGGCCATTATCAGCCACATTTACCGGCAGATTTAGGTTTCTATGATCTGCGTGTCCCGGAAGTTCGCCAGCAGCAAGCTGATATGGCTCGAATGTACGGGATTAATGGCTTTTGTTATTATCATTATTGGTTTAATGGTCATCAATTGATGGAAAGACCGCTAGAAGAAGTATTATCTTCTGGCAACCCTGATTTTCCATTTATGCTTTGTTGGGCTAATGAAAATTGGACACGGGCATGGGATGGTGGAAGTCGTCATATTTTGATTGCTCAAAATTATTCGGAAGAGGATGATCGTGCGCATATCCGTTATCTGCTAGATAATGTATTTAGTGATTCTCGATATATAAGAGTAGACGGTAAACCTGTATTTTTAATTTATCGTTCTATGCTTTTCCCGAATATGAAAGAGACTATTCGAGTTTGGAGGGAAGAAGCTTTTAGTAAAGGAGTGGAGTTGTATTTATGCCGCGTCGAAACTATGGATTGTTATGGAGAAGAATACCTTCAGGATGGTTTTGATGCTGCTGTGGAGTTTCAACCTTTCACTCATCAAATGAATGAATTTCAAAAAAAGAGAAATCCATTACGAAAGTTTGCTTATAATATAAATCGTCACCTTTTTAATACATGTAAGAAGAAGAAGATTGATTACTCGGAATATGTAGATTATATCTGTAAAACTCATTTTCCTGACTATAAAATGTATCCGGGGGTTACTCCAATGTGGGATAATACTTCTCGTCGAAAGCAAAAGATGTTTATTTTAGACAAGAGTACTCCCGAAAAATACGGTGAATGGTTATATTCGGTTATGAATAAATTTGTGCCTTATAGCAAAGATGAGAATTTTGTTTTTGTCAATGCTTGGAATGAATGGGCAGAAGGTAATCATTTGGAACCTGATTTAAAATGGGGATTCCGTTATTTAGAAGAAACAGAAAAGGTGGTAAAAAGTATGCAAGAAGATGGCTTTTAGATATAGGGAGGTGATTGTTTTTTTCTAGAATATATAATGTTGCTCGTGTTCGAGCCAGAGCTAGAGAAATCTTACAAAAAGATTTCTCTAGATATTAATTCGTAGAATTCTGTACCATATAAATTTGAAAAAGATTTTGTTTCTGCATTTACTATTGGTATAGGTGTGGCGAAAATTTTGCACTTCATTAAAAGCTTGTTTGAGAGGAACTGAACTTTTAATAATATGCTTTACTCGTTTATACTCTTTTTTTTCTTCTTTAAGGTCTAATGTCGGGATCTCTTTTCCTTTTCTATAAAATTCATTCCTTGATTGTATATAGTATATGTCATGATTTTTAACAGGAAATGCGTTGATCGTTTTATTATATATTTCTGTATATTCGTTGCCCATATCTTTTAAGGACTTCATATTTTTTAAAAGATGTCTGATTCTTTCCACTTTCTGTTTATACTCTTGTGGGGCTGATTTTATAGTTGAAATGAGTTTAAAGATATCGTCTAATGTACTATTTATAGGTAAAATCCAGCCGACATCAGCTCTTTTTACTCGTTCGGCAATTGCTCCTAGATCAAATGAGATTACGGGGATCTCTGAAATTAAACTTTCTGATAAGGTATAAGAATATGTTTCGGGCCACATAGATAATAAGCAGATTAATTTTATGTCATTCTCTAGTAATAAGTTGGGAAGATCTTGTTGTATATACTTGCCGTGATAAACATAATTTGTCTTATTCTTATTGCATTTTTTGTTTGTTGTTTGTCCGAAAAGATGAATGTTTGTGTCTGTGCCTTTTACTTTCTCTGTTAATTCCTCTAAATATTTTAGTCCTTTTTCTTCTGTTATATATCCAATAAAGGCGATATTAAACTTTTTATTCTTCTTTTTATCTGGATTGTCATTATTAGGCTTTCTGTTTATTTTGTCATAACCATGTTCTACCACTTCGATTGTTAAATCCTTATATGTGTTCAGGAATATATTTTTTGTACTGTACGATGGAACAATGATCTTTTTTACGGTTTTAAGATTTTCATAAAACTCTTTTCTCCAAAGTGGAATGAAGTTGATATTCAGGTTGAATGTTTTTGCTATGCATGAACCACATCCTGCTGCGTTAGCATAGTTGCATAGAAAAGTTTCTTTGTTAAAGAGCTTCACAGAAGGACATATTGAATAAAAGTCATGTAAAGTATATATGACAGGGATGCTTCTTTCTTTTGCTACTTTGAATATATCCAAATACATGTGTTTTAAATGATGGATATGTATTAAGTCTATTTTTAAAGTGTCTATTAGTATTTTAATGTCTCTATTAAATGTATCATTATAGAGGTTTAATGTCGTATATTGTGAATATGGACCTAGGGTGGAGGTAATCTTGTCAAATGGTAAAAAAGAAGTTACATGATATTTAAAATCATCATCGGAATAATAAAGAACATGAAAATTAAATTCTTCTTTCATGTTTGTTATTAAATCATGTACATGTAAAGTTGTTCCTCCTATATTTTTCTTTTCGGCTTCTTTGAAATCATGTATTACAATTAATACATTTTTCTTAGAATGTGAATTAATGGCATAGCGGATATTTAACTGTATATCTGAAATTGGATTTTGTTGTACAAAGGACTCTGTGTTCTCGACGCATGAAGGATATCTACTTTTTAATATTTGTAGGTGAGAATTTATTAGCTCTGTTTTTTCTTGAGAAAATGACTGGGTTCCTTTATGGTAGATGTATGTGTTGTCACATAGTAGATGCCTATATCCAGCTTGTAGACATCTGTATGAAAAATCATTTTCTTCACCGTAGCCTTTTCCAAAAGTTTTTTCATCGAAGAGACCAATATTGTTTATGGCTTCTCGTTTAATATACATACAAAATCCATTTGCAGTAGGAATTTCAGGGAATAGGTTCATGCTGCATCTTTCAACAATTTCTGCATATTCCTCTATCGTAAAATCTGATGGTATCGTATTTTCTGACATAAAATCAGGTACGGATGCTAATGTCGCATTGTTAGATAGTGGAGTAACAGTTGCTATTGCAGCTTTGCTATATGCGCACTTTTGTATTTTAGGGAGCCAATTTTTCGTGACCTCTGTGTCGCTATTTAATAAAACAACATCGCGTGACGAGTGTTGCATCCCGATATTAACCGTTCGTACAAATCCTTGATTGCTCTCATTGTTGATTATTGTAATATTTAAAGATGGATATTCTGTTGTAAACAGGTTTAGCAAAGGAAGGATTTGCTGGTCTGTACTTTTATCATTGATAAGTAGTAAGGTATGTTTAGTAAGGTCTGTATGCTCAATCACAGTCTCTATACACTTCTTGGTAAAATCAAAAGCATTATAGATTGGTATTATAATATCAGTATCCATGGTGAATTAAAATAGATTGAGGTGAAGTACCACTTTATAGAAGTACAGATTGTTTTTATACATAATGACACAAAGGTATAAAGAAAAAATAAGAGTGGCAAGTTATTAATCTCAGAGGTATAGATTTTAAGGCAATATGTTTTTCATCTAACTTAATACTCTGCTATGGCTTTTGATGTTATTTGGGTATAGGGAGCTTCCAAAATATAAAGTCAATTGTTCTTGTATAATTGATTGTTAGGTTTGTCTCTATTAGAATCGAGAATATCAGAAATTAAAGTGATCTTATTAATGCAAATCTTTCATCTCATTTACTTATCTTTGCAAATGAAACTATTGAATAGTTAGAAAAATGAAAAATAAACTGGCAATCATTATACCTGCTTATAAAGCTTGTTTTTTTCGGGAGGTTTTAGATTCTATTGTAAGGCAGAGTAACCGTGATTTTACGGTCTATATCGGTGATGATGCCAGTCCTGATGATTTAGAATCAATAGTATCTGATTATAAGGATAAATTAGATATATTCTATTTTCGTTTTGAACAAAATTGGGGTGGGAGAGATTTGGTTGCTCATTGGGAGCGCTGTATTGAATTATCTGATGAGCCGCTGGTATGGCTTTTTTCAGATGATGATTTAATGCCACCAGATGCTGTAGAGCGGGTAATAAAGGTTTGGAAGAAGTCTGGAGAATGCGATGCTGTATTTCGCTTTCCTTTGGCTATAGTAGATGCGTATGGTGAACTGAAATATACTAATCCACCTTTTGAGACAGAAAGGATTTCTGGTTATGATTTCTTATTAGACAAGTTAAGTGGTAAAATATCCTCTGCTGCGTGTGAGTATGTATTTACACGTGATGTTTGGAAGAAAACAGGAGGGTTTGTTAGGTTTCCTTTGGCATGGTGTTCAGATGATGCAACATGGGCAAAGTTTGCGGATTATGCATCTGGTATTATTTCATTACCGGGAACTCCTGTTTATTGGCGGAATGCTGAAGATAAGAATATAAGTAATTCTACACGTTTTGATGGGGAGAAGCTTAAAGCTACCGGACTTTTTCTAAAATGGATTGGAATGAATTATAGATTAAATCTCCGGGAGTCTAGATTTCAAGATGCGTTGGTGGCTTATGTGAATGTAATACTAGAGTGTTCTGTAAGAGGGAATTATAGTCTAAAAGATTTGGTTTGTTTATATGCTATTTTGAGAAAACTCTCTCCTACTGTGGCTTTACGTGTCCTACGTTCCCATATTTTGAAAGCCAAACTTTTTATTTGAGATAATTTCTTTTGATGAAATGTTCAGTCTATAATTTATCTCCTAGTTAGAAAGAGATGGTTGAATATTAATTTTATTGAAATACAAAATGAAGAAAATACTTTTTATTATACCTTGCGTTCCTTATCCTTTGAATTCTGGGGGAAATCAGGCTTTCTTTCAAATGGTAGACTATATCCGTCATAAAATGTCAGTTTCTGTGTTGTTTTATGCTTGGACGATTGATGAGGCAAAAAGGGTAGAAAAGTTAGAAGATTTGTGGGAAGATGTGGATTTTTATACTTTTGTTAAAGAGACAAAAGAAGAACCGGACTCTCCTTTAGTGCGAAATCCTTTTTATTATAAGTGGCTGAAAAAGCTCAAGATGTCTATTGAGCGTAAAATGCGGAGGCAGTTATTATCTACGTCAAACGGTACCGTTGATTTGTTGAAAGATAAAGATTTTGTACGTGAAAAGTCTGTTTTACCTAATTCTGTATATAAAGAATTTGATACACAATATATAGATTATGTTACAAAAGTAGCACATACAGGGTTTGATATCATTCAGGTAGAGTTTTATGAATTGATAGCATTGGGATATGTGTTACCTCAGAATGTACAGACGATTTTCGTTCATCATGAATTGCGATATATACGTAACGAGAATGAGATGAACCTTTTTCAGGTAATACGGCCTAGTGATCGGATGAATTTTCTTGTTGCAAAAGACTTCGAATGGAATGCGTTGCAGAAGTATAAGCATATAATTGCTTTAACGGAAGTCGATAGATTGTTGTTAACTAGCTATTTAGGTCGTGAAGATCATATTTATGCTTCTCCTGCAGTGGTAAAATTTGAATCGAATTCAGAGACGGAGTTTATCCCTTGTGTTCATCGACGTTTTACTTTTGTGGGATATGGAGAACATTTTCCAAATCTAGATGCTGTTGTATGGCTTTGTAAGGAAATTGTTCCTTATTTACGTAAATGCAATTTTGAGTTCACTTTGCAAGTGGTTGGAATGGGATATGAACGCTATTCTGCTGAATTACGAACAGCTTGTCCTGAGATGGAATTAGTTGGATTCGTTGAGAATTTGACCTCTTTCTTGCAGGGGAGCATTGCTCTTGTTCCTATTCGTATCGGAAGTGGTATGAGAATGAAAATACTTGATATGGTTTCTTCAAATGTTCCTTTTATTACAACTTCAAAAGGATTGGAAGGTATTCATTTTAGCGACGGCGTAGATTGCTTGATAGCCGATGATACTGTTGATTTCGCAGATGCTATGATTAAATTATCCAATGATTTGGAGTTACAAAAAATGTTGGTTCATCAGGCTAATGACAAAATGAAGAATATGTATAATCCACAAGAAATGTTGGATCGGAGATTATCGGTTTATACTTCTATTCTTAAAGATGAATTTTAATGTTTTTATTGAGCCTTTGATTCTATATTGTCATCTTGAAAACGTTTTAGATTCTTTACGCATTAGCTGCTGCTATTCATTCTTGAATGATATGAAGTGGCAAAAAGATTTAATAAATTGTTTGAGAGACTTTTTATCTTTGGGAATATTGGCATTGGCTATTATCTGGGATAAACTGTATTGAGATACTAGATATTGGTCTGAGCTTTTTATAAAGCCGTTGAAATCTTTATTATCAGAGACTGCATCATAACTTTCATTGTGTTTTCTCCATAAAGTTAATTCCTGGGGAATGTAATAGACTTTATTGAACACACATATTTGTCTCCAAAGCCAGAAATCCAACCATGCGGGGTAAGGGGTGCTAAAATTAATATTTTGAATTACTTCTTTTTTTACACAAACGGCGGAGAATGTGGGGATATAGTTTGAATCAAGGTAGGGAAATATGTTACTGCCTGAATGTTTTTTGAGGAATGAGGAACTAAATTCTATATATGAATCATATTCAGGGTTATTTGATAGGTTTATAACTTTGATACCATTGACTATGAAATTTGCTAAAGGATTCTGTTGAATTGTATCTTGTAAATATTCAATATGGTTATTGGTCCAATAATCATCACTCTCACAGAATGCGATGTACTCTCCATTAGACTTTTCAATTCCTAATATTACAGTCGCAGCTAATCCCCTGTTCTGGTTACCGGGATGTGTGTATAGTTTTATGTTTTTAAAACGGTTGGCATATTCTTCTATTATAGGAAGGCTTTGATCTTTGCTTCCATCATCTACAACAATAACTTCAAATGATTTATTGGTTTGTCTGATTAAAGAATCTAAAGTCTCTTTTATATATTTAGCATAGTTGTACGAAGCAACGATAACTGATATCAATGGTTGTTTCTTCATTATTGTTGTAGAATAAGGGTTAAACATAACAGTATCAGTAAGACACAGGATATTCCTAAAGTAACTAAATAGTATTTCTTATATTTCTGGTATTTAAGCTTATACTTGTTATATTTAGAAAAGAAAAAAGATGGATCTTTATATAAATTGAAAACTTCTTGTAGGTGATTGTATAACCATTTGTCGTCTTTTCTTCCCAGATAATCATAGAATTGAGTAAAATAATATACATATCCTGCATAGCCGCCAGGATTTGCATCAAAAACGATACGGAAAAAAGAATTATCAGTAATAAAACCAGCCTCATTGAGATTGCTACTAGGCTTCATACCATGGAAATGGATAAGTTTAGCTTTGTCATTGATACCCCAATAAGGTTTCCAATTATATTCTATTGGTAGTAGTTCCATGTCTTTGAAGCATAATTCGTTTAAATATCCTTGGTCAAAAAGTCCGGATATGTTTCTTTCTCTATTTTTCATTTTAAGAATAAATTCCTCATATTTCTCTTTCATGCCTTGGATGTTCATAACTAATACTCCTGCATTAAAATATTCCATATCTTCCACATTACGCTCATATTCTGGGGCAGCTGCTAGATAAGTGGGATGTGGAAGTTCCTCAAGTAAAATGTCAGCATTGAAAATCACGTCTATATCAGAATAAAGAACATACTTTTCTTCTTTTTCCACAACAGGGATTTCCATTCTCATAAATGTTCCGAAAATTCGGTTATATTCGATTTCTTTCCCTAAATTCTGCAACATCCATTCACGCGGATATATCTCCATCAACTCTAGCTTATAGGGCAATTGATGGAGGATTATTTCTACATTGAATTCCTTTAATAAGTTATAAACAGGGTCATTGGTGTTGCCATCATATAGGCAAACTAAATGGAGAGATGTGTTTTTCCTAGCACTGATTAACATGACTTTTAGTAAATCAAGATAGTCTTTTCGAGTGACTATGGAGTCTGTCAGACAAATGTAACATTTCATAATCTGATATTTTTATTGCGTTATTTAATAGAGAACATTATAGATATATTTTTCACTCTTTTTTAGCCGAGTTTGTATTTGTCTGATTTTGTTTTGACCAATGGGTTAGCGTTTTAATATGCCCCAAATAATATAATTCTTCTTCAGTTGGTTTTGCGCTATTCATATACCAAGGTAAATGCCTGACGGAATAAGGGTAGCCGGTTCGAATACAGAAACAGTCTGGATCAATAGGTTCCCCGATAAAATAGGGCTTATATACAGCAAAGGTTGTATCTATTAAAGCTTTGAATATGTTAGGCTCTATTTCTTCTTTCCAGAAAACGCTTTCCCACTCTATAACTTTTTCTTTTAATTTATAATGATCTGGTAGGTCGTCTATGCAGATTGAGAAGCCAGCCTTCAATGCTTTTGGATATTTCTGTAGTAATAAAATAAATTTCTCAATAAAATCGTCAGGACAATTAGGGAGGATCTCTAAATCAGAATCGGTATAGGCATAATAAGAATCCTTGAATTGCTTAAATATCCCTGTTTCCCACAATGATAGATGCCCGACATTCTTATTTAACATATATACAGGGTATGGTAATCTTGTATAGTATTCTAATAGTGGAGGGTATGTTGATTGGTTATCAATAATATATAAATTATGGTATCCTTTACTTTCTAAGCTATGGATTAGCTTTGTTAGCATTTCCAAACGGTTGTAGTTGTTAATAATGATAGGGATGTCTTTATAGTTGATTTTCTTTACTCCAAAAAACCTTTTTTTGATTTCGGGAATAAACCATTTAAGAAATAGCTCTTTAGACCTTTGAAAGTCTTGATTGAATGCTTTATATTTTCGAATCAACTTTCTTCTCATTTTTTATTTCTGTTAACAATGATGTTATACATTAGTTTTTTCTGGTTTATAGATTGCAAAGCTACTATTTTTTTTTGATTAATATTCGTCATTTCTAATATTGTATATTCAATGTTATTATTGTATGATGTTTGGATAGAGGTCGGCATTAGATTCTTTTAGATATTCAGAGTGACGACTTGAGGTGTTTATTATCTTTTTCTTTTAAGAAATCTTTCTATTAAAAATAAGAATTTAATATACTGTCGTGCTTTTCTTTGGATCCAAACAGTGTCTATGAGTTGTTGAACTCGGTGCTTTGATAATATGTCTAATGCCTGCTCTTGAGTTCTTACCTTCTCTTGAAGGGTAGTATGATTCTGATAAAACTCGCTAATCAAATAGGGAAAATTATTTTTAAAAAAATCGGAACGTTCTTGCATGATTAAGTTGCCACTTTTAGGGTCAGAACTTATTCCATAAACATTAAAGTATGAGACTGCAAAATTTAGATGTTTTGTTGTGCGATTAAACAAAAGGATCTGTTTTATAAAAAAAGCCCAATCTGATATAATCCGGTATTTTTCTTCATATAGCATATTTTTAAAGAGTTCTCTTTTAATAAAAGTCGACGGATGTCCTAAAGAATAATTATATATAAAAGGTAGGGTCAATTTATCGGGATAAGGGCTGATTTGTATATCATCAGCATTGCGATACTGATATAAATCAGCATAGACAATATCTTCTGTGAAATTTTCTTTAAATACTCGTGCTAGAATGTCATTTTCTAACCAATCACCGGAATTTAAAAACAAAAGATAGTTGCCTTTAGCTTTAATAATTCCTTTGTTCATAGCATTATAGATTCCTTTATCAGGTTCTGATACCCAATAAGATAAATGTGATGCATACTTTTTTATAATGTTAATACTATTATCGGTTGAGGCTCCATCAATAATAATATGTTCAAAATCCTTAAAGGATTGTTTTTTCCATATACTTTCTAGAGTTTTCTCTAAGCCCTGAGCGTCATTTCTGTTAATTGTGATTATGGATAGTTGTGGCGTATTGTTTAGGTTCATTTCTATTGTTTTGGTTTATGATGATTGTTGTTGGTTGATTGTATATTAGTGTGCTATAATCATGTGGAAATTCTGTTTTTGTGCTTATAGGAGTCTCTAAGGATTTTCTCTATGATAATTATTCCTGCATTTTTTTTGCAAAAATAGTGATTTATGCGTAATAATATATGTTCAGTGATTAGAAAAATGAATAAAGTTTGGATAATTTTTGTGATATCTATATATGTTTAAAACAAAAAAGATAAACAAAAAAAGAGAAACAAAATCTTTTTTTCAATCGTATAGTCTATCTTTGTACGAAAGAATCCTAAACCTGTTATTTTTATTTACTTATGGGCATATTTGAAAATCGATCACTCGTAAGCAGTGATAGACTGAAGCGATTGTTGCTTTTTGTATTGTTTTTGTTATCTGGACTAATGTTGTTAGTTGGATGTCATGAAGATCAAGAGGAAGAAGTTATATCTTCAATTTATAATGAAGATGATCTGAAATATGAAGATAGCCTGAAACAATATTTGCGAAATACTTATCCCTCTGTTATAAATAAAGTATCTGTAACAGAATCCTCTATTGAAATTGTGGGTAACTGTGTGGGTGAAGGGCATTTTTATTTGGGTGAGATCCCTCCTTATTTGGATGTTACAAAGATAGACAAGGCCCCATATAAGGTAGAGCTGACTGAAGCATCGTTTAGTATCGTATTAGATCGTTTTATTGAAAGAGAAGGTGTTTTATATGATCGGTTATTGTCAAAATGGGCTATTTTTCAAATGACAGATCTAGCAGACCAATTGGTGTCTCATGCACGACATGCAGATGAAATTTGGGCATATCAACATTTATCTCCTATTACATTGACTTCTAAGAAAGGACTGGGAGGTCTTACTGCAAATTCGTTTATATCAGATTTAAGTTTATTGGGTATTAGTAGTGCTACAATTAATGTTTGTATTACTCATTTTATGCATCTTACTCCCAAAGCAGGAGATATAGAACATCTATATGGAGGAAAAACGTATTATATGGATGAAGAGTATCTCAATAATACTTTAGACAAAGTTTTATTAGAAGCAACAAAAAAAAGGAATATCTCCGTTGCGGCAATTATTTTAATTGATCCGGCTTCACGAAGTGTAGATACGGGAATTGGAGAATTATTACAGCATCCGGATTATAGTGAAGGAACTTATACGATGCCTAATATGACAACCTTGGAGTCGGTAAATTGCTATGCTGCGGCACTTGATTTTTTAGCTAGAAGGTATTGTAGATCAGATAATCGCTATGGACGTATCTCTCATTGGATTATACATAATGAGGTTGATGGTGGGCTCTCATGGACAAATATGGGAGTGAAGCCTGTTACTATCTTTTCGGATACTTATATAAAGTCTATGCGTATGTGTTATAATATTGTGCGTCAGTATGATGAACATGCAGAGGTGTTCGCTTCTTTTTCACATTCGTGGACTGATATTTCTAATGTGGGATGGTATACTAGTAAAGACATTGTTGATTTGTTGAATACTTATAGTCGGGTTGAGGGAGATTTCCAATGGGCTATGGCATATCATAGTTATGCGCAATCATTATTTAATCCTTGTACATGGCTTGACCCGGATGCAACTTACTCTATGGATACAAAGTATATAACATTCAAGAATTTAGAGGTGTTGAATAAATGGGCTTTGTCTAAAGAAAATAAGTATAAAGGGACTGTTAAGCGTTCTGTATGGCTTTCAGAGGCAGGTGTAAATTCTCCTACATATTCAGATGAGGATTTTCAGAAACAGGCGGCAGGTTTTGCTTACGCATGGAAAAAGATAAACGCATTAGAAGGCATAGACGGAATACAATGGCACAATTGGTTTGATCATCCAGGTGATGGGGCTTGCTTGGGGTTGCGTAAGTATCTGGATGCAACTTATAATGGAGAAGCAAAGCCGGTTTGGTATGTCTATCAAAAAGCAAACACAGAAGAAGATGAATATTTTGAACAGTTTCTATCCGTAATTGGAATTTCTGATTGGAATATTATTGAAAAATTTTAATTTATCTGCATTATTAACTAAAACTGAAATTATGAAAATGTTAAGTATTATTTGTACCAAAAAGCTGGTATATGTTGTAAGGCGTTGTGTTATGCCGTTGTTAATACCGTTTTTAATTGTGAATGTGATTTCTTGTGGTGATGATTTTGTGGAAGACACTGGAGGAGGTTCTATACCTCCTGAAGAGATCATAACTCCTCCTGTTTATATGCTATTAGATGGTCCATATAAATCAGGGGTAGTTTTAACTCGAAATGAGGATGATAGTTATATTATAGAAACTATTGATGGAGATCCGTGGGTTACGGGTGGCCGATTTAAGGAAGACATTCCAGAGGAATGTAATGTGCTTGAGTTTGAATACCAGACAATGATGGGTATAAGCAATCTGGAACTTTTTTTCGCAGATGCTGAAACCAATATTGATGCTTCTCATAGCATGAGTGCAGGGGAAGTTCCGGGTACTGAAACATGGAAATCTTTTAGCGTGCGTTTAAAACAATATCGTAAAGATTTTGATTGGGGAAAAAAGGGCGATTATTTGCGGATAGATTTTGGTAATGTTCCTGATAATACGATACAAATACGTAATATATGTCTGCGTGTAATGAATGAGGAGGAAAGGAAGGAAGAGGAGGAAGAAGATAATGAAATTCTCAATAAGGAAAAATATGAGCAAAATATAAAAGACTATCTAAATAAGGGTTATAATTGCCATGTGACTGATATCACCGTCGGGAAGGACATAATTAGTGTCCAGGGAAACTATCAGGGGGATGGAATTTTCTTTTTAGGAGAAATACCGCCTTTTGTTGATATGTTTAAAGCAAAAAAGATAGAATCTATATATAAAACAGTTTTGTCACAGAATTCTTTTGAAATCCATTTGAATCGTTATGCGGCTATTGGTGGTTATCAGTATGATCGTTTGTTATCTAAGTGGGCAATATTTAAGGAAGGAGTAGAAAAAGATGAGCAAGTATCTCATGCTCGTTATGTGGGGGCAGATGGAATTTATGTAAAACAAAATGTTGGAGCTATTCCATTAAAGTCTAAAAAAGGATTGGGGGGACTTATAAATCATGAGTTTCTTGCATCAGATTTAGATGAATTAGGAATCAGCAGTGCTACAATAAATATTCCTATTACAAATTTTATGCATCTTTCTCAACAGTCGGGAGATATTCCGTATGTGTATGGGGGAGTAACTTATTATTTTAATGAGGAGTATCTTAGAAGTGCATTTGATGTGGTATTGGAACAAACTAGCCAGCGCAATATTTCTGTTGCTGGTATTTTGTTGGTTTCTCCTGAAGGAGATGCTGGAGAACTTCTGAAACATCCGGATTTTAATGGCATAGCTCCTTATACCATGCCTAATATGACTACTATAGAGTCTACGCAATGTTATGCTGCTGCGCTTGATTTTCTGGCACAAAGATATAGTAAACCTGGTATGCGTATTGCGCATTGGATTATTCATAATGAGGTGGATGGAGGTAGTCATTGGACAAATATGGGAGATAAACCAATTGCTACATTTATGGATACGTATCTTCGTTCAATGCGTATGTGTTATAATATTGTACATCAATATGACCAGAATTCAGAGGTTTTTATTTCTTTCTCTCATGGATGGAATATTGCTGCTGGGGGCGGTTGGTATAAGGTCAGAGATATGCTTGACTTTATGAATCTGTTTTGTAAAGCAGAGGGAGACTTCTTTTGGTCATTGGCATGCCATAGTTACCCGGCTCAATTGGGGAATCCTTGTACTTGGGATGATGCTCAGGCTACTTTTTCTATGGATACAGAATATGTGACATTGAAGAACCTTGAAGTATTGGATAAATGGGTTAGTATCCCGCAAAACCAATATAAGGGAGGCATCAGGCGTTCTGTGTGGCTTTCTGAGGCTGGAACATGCTCTCCAAGTTATGCGGATAAGGATTTGCAGAATCAAGCTGCTGGGTTTGCTTTTGGGTGGAAGAAGATCAATGCTTTGGAAGGGATTAATGGAATCCAATGGCATAGTTGGTTCGATCATCTGGGTGATGGTGCTCGTTTAGGATTACGTAAATACAATGATGCGGAATATCAGGGGGAAGCTAAACCGGTATGGATGACTTATCAAAAAGCTGGTACTGATGCAGAAAATGAGTACTTTGAACAATACTTGCAGCGGATTGGTATTGATAGCTGGGAAGGTATCATTCAGAAGATTCCATAATGTTTATTATTTAGGACTATATTGCTAGATATTGTAGTGTAAGTAGTTGGCTATTTCTGTTCTTATTTTTTGATGCCTCTGATGTTCTCTTATAAATTATGTGGTTTATATGGGAGCAAGGATATGATTGGCACTATAATTTTGATGTGCGTCTATTATTCAATAAAAGAATATATTATATCAAACAGATCTTGGATATAAGATGGGGTCTTTAAAATAAGTGGAATCTGTTATTTGTTGGTTATCATAATTATGTTTCTTAGTTAAATGTTTTTTGATACTATCTTTGGCTTAAAGGTTATTCGTATATGCATTTTGACTATGAAATTATCCGCTATATATTAAAGAATGAGTATTCTTTTTCTGTGAGGATTATGATAGATATAGAGTAAATTGCCGAATAAAACTAGCATTTTCTAGAAAAACTGTAGCTTTCATTCGGCAATTTACTCTATATTTTTCTGTATAACCCCAAAACAAGAAATGATGGATACGCTTTATAGGTCATACCGGATGTTGCTTAGCGACATATCCACTGAATTTATCCGTTATCTCCATGATGAGATAGAGTGGAGTAGTAGGCTTATTGCTATTTTAGGTCCACGCGGTGTTGGTAAAACAACTATGCTTTTGCAACATATCAAGCTATATGATAATATCGACGAGACCTTGTTTGTGACAGCTGATGATTTGTATTTTGCAGAACATAAACTGATTGATCTGGCGATGGACTTCTATCAGCATAGAGGAAAAAACTCTATATTGACGAAATACATAAGTATGCTGGTTGGGCTCGGGAGATAAAGAATATATACGATCTGATTCCCAAACTGCAAGTCGTGTATACTGGTTGCTCTATATTGGATTTGGAAGTCGGAGAGGTTGATTTGAGTCGTAGGAAGTTGGAATATCGTATGGCGGGGTCGTCTTTCCGCGAATACCTTGCCATTTCGTATGGTTATCATTTACCTGTTTATTCTTTAGAAAATATACTAGAACATAAAGTAGATTTTCCTTATGCCGAGGCGCGTCCTATTTTGTTGTTTAAGGAGTATCTGCAGCATGGCTATTACCCTTTCTTTCAGGAAAAGGGATATTTGCTTCGTTTACAAAGTATCATTAAGCAGACTTTGGAAAATGATATACCGACTTTTGCGAATATGAATATAGCGACAGCATTGAAATTGAAAAGACTGTTGTATATTATAGCGAAAAGTGTTCCGTTTAAACCAACTTTTACCAAGTTGGCGACTTTGCTTGATATGAATAGAAATACGGTTTCTGATTTGATGTGTTATCAGGAAAAGGCTGGAACAATTAATCAGCTTCGGGCAGAGACGGAAGGTGTCAGACTTTTAGGCAAAGTGGACAAGGTGTATCTGAATATTACGAATTTGTCTTATGTACTTTCTGACAATACACCAGATGTTTATTGAGGTCGCTTTCTGCCATTTTGTATGCAATCATTCTTTTTATATAATCACTTGATCCCTTACTGGCAATTCTTTTCTGCTTATATAAATGTTCAATGTTAAATAATCGCTACTATTTCTTTTTTGCATATGTTATTCCAATTCTGATAAGAAATGTTTCCTTTCTTGATCCTTTAACGATTTGAGAGTGCATCGTTGACTGTAAGACTCTTACATCCCCATTCCATTGTGGAACGAAAGGTTTCAGGAATTCTCCGTGAGTATTGTATCAGCAGGTGGAATATTATATGGTAGATATAGGCTTGAGACACCTTTTGTTGAGAACGTGTTCATTTGCTGTTTGCAAACAGCAAAAAGTACGAGAAAATGCTGTTTGCAAACAGCAAATGATTATCTTTGTATCTCATAATACTAAGATATAGGAATGTATGGAAACTCTTTTTGCGAAACAAGACCGTTTGTTGTCATTGACATCGACTGAGATTATAAGGACATTGATGCATCGAATCAATTGGGATGCTCAGTTGGTGGCTATTAGAGGACCTCGAGGAGTGGGGAAAACAACTTTAATGTTACAGTATATGAAACTGCATTATGAGGTTTATAGTAGGGACGTGCTCTATTGTACATTGGATTCTGTTTATTTCTCTAATCATACTTTGCTGGAATTGGCGGATGTATTCGTAAAGAATGGTGGAAAGCATCTCTTTCTGGATGAGGTACATAAATATCCGACTTGGAGTAAGGAGATAAAAGAAGTATATGACATGTATCCCGATTTGAAGGTTGTGTTCAGTGCGTCCTCTTTACTCAATATATTAAATGCTGATGCCGACTTATCCAGACGTTGTATTCCTTATGAGATGCAGGGGCTCTCTTTCCGAGAATTTCTATTGTTTTACAAACAAATGAGCTTTCCCGTATGTACGCTGGAAGAAGTCTTGACCTCGCCCGAAAAGATTTGTTCGGAAGTGAATAAAGTGTGTCGCCCTTTACCTCTTTTTAAAGAATATCTGCAATATGGATATTATCCGTTTTATTTGAAAAATCAGATAGATTATTATACAAGTATAGAACAGGTTGTTAATTTTATTGTAGAAACGGAATTGCCCCAGTTGTGTGGAATTGATGTGGGTAATGTGCGTAAGATAAAGGCCTTGTTGGGCATTCTTGCAACTTCTGTTCCTTTTGAGGTGGATATTTCCAAATTGTCAACAACTATAGGTATTCATCGTAATACTGTCATCGAATATCTGAATAGCTTGGAAAAGGCGAAACTGCTCCATTTGCTATACGCGGATCTATTGTCTGTTAAGAAGATGCAAAAGCCGGATAAGATTTTTCTGGATAATCCTAATCTGCTATATGCTTTAGCTTCCCATCCTGTGAAAACAGGAACGGCACGTGAAACGTTTGTGGTCAATCAACTTTCGTGTGACAATGAAGTGGAGTACGGGAAGAAAACCGGAGATTTTAGGGTCAATGGAAGATATATTTTGGAAGTTGGTGGTGAAGGTAAAACGTATGATCAGATTGCAGATGTGCCTGATTCTTATATTTTAGCTGATGGAATAGAAACGCCTTACAGGTGTAAATTGCCGATTTGGATTGTCGGCTTCCTGTATTGACGGGGAACCTGCAGGAAATATTCTTTCTTATAATGTCTGGGGCGTAAATAAGCGTGCATAAGCGGTTGATGATAAGGTTAGAGTAGAGTTGCCGAATGAAACCTGCAGTTTTTCTAAAAAATGCTGGTTTTATTCGGCAATTTACTTTATGTTTGTCTGTATAACCCAAAAATGAGAAATGATGGATACACTTTATAGATCATATCGAATACTACTTAGTAACATATCCACTGATTTTATCCAAATTCTATAGTCTGCCTTTGCTATTATATCTTGATTCTCGTAATTCTTTCCTTGTGCGATTTGCTGCAATACAGATATTTCTATGTATATTTGTACGATGTGAACTTAAACAGATTGAAATATGAGTGGCAAGATTTACCCTATTGGCATACAGAATTTTGAAAAAATTCGTAAAGGTGGCTATTTCTATATTGATAAAACTGCATTGATTTATCAATTGGTGAAAACCGGGAGTTACTATTTCCTGAGTCGTCCGCGCCGTTTTGGCAAAAGTCTGCTTATTTCTACGCTTGAAGCCTACTTCCAAGGAAAACGGGAACTTTTTGAAGGGCTGGCTATGGAGAAGCTGGAAAAAGAGTGGATAACGTATCCCGTATTACATCTTGATCTGAATACCGAAAAATATGATACTCCGGAAAGTTTGGAGAATAAACTGAATGGTGCGTTGGTGGAATGGGAAAAGATGTATGGTGCAGAGCCTTCGGAGAAATCCTTAGCGATGCGTTTTGAGGGGATTATTAAGCGTGCCTGTCAGCAAGAGGGACAAAGTGTGGTGATCCTAGTGGACGAGTATGATAAACCAATGTTACAGGCTATTGGTGATGATGTTTTGCAAAAGAGTTTCCGCAGTACATTGAAAGCTTTTTATGGCGCATTGAAAAGTCAGGATGGCTGTATTAAGTTTGCTCTGTTGACGGGAGTGACCAAGTTCGGTAAAGTCAGCGTGTTCAGTGATTTGAATAACCTGAATGACATTTCAATGTGGAATAAGTATATAGGCATTTGTGGTGTGAGCGAACAGGAACTATACGATAATCTGGATGCCGAACTTCATGAATTTGCCAATGTGCAGGGAGTGACGTATGAAGAGATATGTGGCAGGTTGAAAGAAATGTATGATGGTTATCATTTCACGCACAATTCCAAAGGAATGTATAATCCCTTCAGTCTGCTTCTAGCTTTTGATAGGAATGAGTTTAAAAGCTACTGGTTTGAAACAGGTACTCCCACTTATTTGGTGGAATTGCTGAAGAAACACCATTACGACCTTCATCGGATGGCCCATGAAGAAACCGATGAACAGGTACTGAACAGTATAGATTCTGAATCTACCAATCCTATTCCGGTGATTTATCAGAGCGGATACCTCACCATTAAGGGATATGATGAGCGTTTTGGAATATATCGTTTAGGTTTTCCTAATCGTGAAGTGGAGGAAGGATTTATCCGTTTTCTCCTTCCTTATTATGCGAACGTCAATAAGGTGGAGTCCCCTTTTGAAATTCTGAAATTTGTTCGTGAAGTGGAGGCTGGTGATTATGAATCTTTTTTCCGTCGCTTGCAAAGTTTCTTTTCGGATATTCCCTATGAGCTTGCACGCGAACTGGAGTTACATTATCAGAATGTACTTTATATCGTGTGTAAACTGGTTGGTTTTTATGTAAAAGCGGAATACCATACGAGTGAAGGTCGTGTGGATATGGTACTGCAGACCAATAAATTCATCTACATCATGGAATTTAAATTGAATGGTACAGCGGAAGAAGCTTTGCAGCAGATAGAGGATAAACATTATGCTCGTCCGTTTGCAACGGATTCACGAAAGCTTTTCAAGATTGGTGTGAACTTTAGTGCTGAAACAAGAAATATAGAAAAGTGGTTGGTGGAGAATTGATGCCTCTGAAATGGATATAAAATATTTGTTTCTCATATTCTCATAAATATGACCTAAGTGCAAGATAACTAATAGAATAAACTATGAGAAATGCTTTGAAAATCGGCATTTCTCATAGTTTTATTCACGAATTAGCCTTCATTTGGCTTATTTCTCATACCCGTTGAACTCATTTCTCATAATGCCCCGGGGTTGGTATATAAATAGGCTGTGTGGGCTTGCCTATATTCTGTAAGTAGCCCTGTGCCTTTAAGCGGCGGATTTGTCTGCTGGCCATACTTTGAGTGAAACAGCAGAGTGACTGCATATTGGAACGGGTCAATACGGGGTGATTGGCAAAATATCCAGTGAGCTTCTTGTCGATCTCTTCTTCAGAAAGAGAAGCGGAATGTGGTTTGTATTTCGAACGTCGTAAATGAGTACTCATGCACAAACTTTTTAAATCTCTGTCAGCTTGGAAGTTAATGGACTTTAATCTTACTTTGTCTGCACGGGTGGTAAGTGAGTGCACGGGTTCGGTAGCCTGTAATGTAACCTGGAAATAGCCGATCCCATCCAGGTGTACTCGTTCTCCCTCGCACAGATGGTTGCCCATGCATCTGCTCAATTCCATTAGCATGGCTTCTACTTCCGCTTTCCCGAAAGTAGTTGCCATGTGGATTTCTCTTGCCAGCTTTTGAGTGGTTACATGTTGAAAATTAACCACCCGTGGGTGATAACTAGGTTCTTCCCCTTCTTTTTCCGGTTGGGGATTCTTATAAAACTCGAATTGTATTGCCATCTTTGTTTTAATTTAATGGTTATTTATATGTTATGTATTGATGCTCTTGGTGTATCTCGCTTTTATTCTTTTATTATTCAACCGCTATCCTGATTGTTCCACTACAGTGAACGGTCCTTTTCACTCTAGTAGACAGAACTTTTTACTGTAGTGAACAGGCCTGTGCACTGTAGTGGAACGATTGGGATGCTCTTTCAAAGATACGACATTATTAGGTGAAAAACAAGTAATTAACTAGTTGTTTACATGAAAGAAATAGCTAGATGTTTTGTAAGATAAGCTTGGTGGATAAATAGGAGAATAGCTGTATCTGACTATGAGAAATAACCTGAAAGAGTATGAGAAATAGCGTTTTTTTGAAGGAAATTGATGAGGAAAGTATGAGAAATACCTGTTTTAAAAATGTTTCTCATAATGTAATTCTTTGATTACACGTGCTTTATCTGGAATCTATGAGAATATGAGAAATGAAATTGAAAAATCTGGTTCTTCGTCAAATTTGGTGGTAATCTCTTTTTTATTTCACCGGTCTTCTTCTTTCTTAATCCTATTAAAAGTTGTAGATATGTTTGCTTTTTAGTAACTTTAAAGACACCACATCATTAAGAGTTACAATGCAACAAGTCATATCTACAACGTACAAATATACATCAAAAAAAGAAAATACTCCTACAAATAGGGGATTATTCCATGATTTCAGATTCAGTCTTGGCTACGATAATCTGCAACAAGATGGTATCTCTGAAGCTGTTAGCTCATTGACGGTCTTTCTACATACGGCTGGCAAGGGGGCTTCCTGTCCTTATTGCGGACATTTCAGTCACCGATTGCACAGTTACTACTCCCGTCATATTCAGGATCTTGAAGTTTACGGTCATACTTTGGAGTTAGTCATAAAGGTTGGCAAATATTATTGTGATAATGTTTCTTGTCCACAAAAAATATTCTGCGAACCGTTGTCTTTTCTGGCTCGTCGGTATGGTAGACGGAGCTATCTTGTTGAGGAACGCATCAGATCGATAAGCTTGGAACTTACTTCCCGAAAGGCCTCTTCTCTTTTACAACTGTTCCATATAACGGCCAGTAGTTCTTCCTGCTTACGCATCCTACAACAGTGCGGACAACATAATCCTATGCATAATAAAAGTATTTATGTAGGTATTGATGATTTTGCCTATAAAAAAGGTAAGGATTATATGAGTGTGGTCGTAGACCAGATGACACACATACCTATTGCTTTGTTAGAGGATAGAAACGGAGAAGCACTTGATAACTGGCTCATCCGGAATCCTCAAATACAATATATAACGAGAGACCGTGGAAGATGTTTCACAGAAGCTATAAACAGAATAATCCCTGGTGTTACACAAATCTGCGACCGGTTCCATCTAATCAAGAATATGACGGACACGATGATACCGGAAATAGAGAAAATGATTCGTCAGACCAAGAAAAAGCTCAAATACGAATATCCTGACAGAGACACGGCTTCTTCGTTAATTCTTCAGGACATATTTAACATGGGAGATGTCCGACACAGAGAAAAATTAAAGATATACAGGGAAAGCTTGAACTTAAAAATGCAGGGGATGACCATTGAGCAGACAGCCACACATTTGGGTAAGAAAAGTCGCTACATTTATAAGATCATTCACAACAGAAGAATAGGGGCATACTTGAATGAGCAACAGAAGACAGCTCTTAAATATGTATCCGAACTGGCTACAATCATTAGTGCGGGCTGTATTACTCGAAAAATATTGGCGCAAAAAATGGGGAGTAAAATCAGTGGCGCACTTATTGGAAGGATAACATCCAGCTTGCGAAAAAGGTATCAACAAAAGAGGAAGGAAATCAAGGAGCATAATGAGAGCATTGAAAACGGAAGTAAAATACAGAGAGTTTCACAGAATCAGATACGCAAATACATTCTAAAGGGAGAATCGGATAATCCTAAACTAGCGGAACTGTATAAGTCCTCACCACAGATAAAAGAACTCTTAAGCGTGTGTCAAAATTTCAGAGACATGATTAATGGGAACACTTATGATAAGGATATTAGAAAGTGGATTGAAAAAGCGAAGGCAACACGGAATATGCCACTAACGAACTTTGCATATGGTATTGAAAAAGACTGGGAGGCAGTACAGGCAGCTATTGATATCCCCTTCAGTAACGGATTACTGGAGGGGACAGTGAATAAAATTAAAGCGGTAAAAAGACAGATGTACAATAGGGCAGGAATTAAACTACTGAGAGCGAAGATTATTTATTCACAATAGAAGAAGTACCACCAAATTTGACGAAGAACCAAAAATCTTTTCTAGTAGAGAGATTGAATAAGTATTCCCGGAAAAGTTGTTTGTCTGTAATATTTACAGTATATTTGTATCGTAATAATCGCCCTACAAACACATGCAGGACAAATAAATGAAGTAATGAGAATAACACTGGTAAGAGACGATGGCAAGGTGAACACTATGCGTACGTTGAGAATTGAACAGCTCGTGGAGCAAATGAAAGTGGAAACCAAAACACAGCCCGTCTCAAAAATGAGAGAAGTCCTGCCTTTTATGCTTCCGGGTGATAAAAATGACTATGTACAGAAAGTACCGAAGCTGATACCTGCAGCCGCCTTTTTTCGCAAAGGTGGTATCACGACGATGAGTGAATACAACGGAATTGTGATGATTCAGGTCAACAACTTGTCCGGGCACATGGAGGCGGATGAAGTGAAAGAACGGGTAAAGGAACTTCCGCAGACTTACTTAGCTTTCACCGGTTCTTCCGGAAAGTCCGTGAAAGTATGGGTGCGTTTTACTTATCCCAATGATCTTTTGCCGACAACTAGTGAGGAGGCGGAGCTTTTTCATGCGCATGCCTATCGGTTGGCAGTGAAATTTTATCAGCCACAACTCCCTTATGATATTGAACTGAAAGTACCTTCGTTGGAACAATATTGTCGTTTAACTTTTGACCCGAACTTGTATTTTAATCCCGAAGCAATGCCTATTTATATGAAGCAGCCTGCGGCTATGCCGGGTGAGGTGACTTATCGCGAACGGGTGCAAACGGAAACTTCGCCGTTGCAACGGCTTGCGCCGGGATATGAAAAATGTAATGCGCTTTCTGTACTTTTCGAAGCTGCTTTTGCACGCGCGCTGGATGAAGAGACTGATTATCAACCGGAAGGAGACAAACAATCGCTGTTGATTAACCTTGCAGGACATTGTTTTCGTGCCGGTATTCCTGAAGAAGATACAGTACGATGGTCGCGTGCCCATTATCGTTTGCCGAAGGACGATACATTGGTTCGGGAAACCGTACGAAATGTATACCGTACTTGTGAGGGATTTGCAAGTAAGAGTAGTCTGTTGCCAGAACAATTATTTGTCATGCAGATGGACGAGTTTATGAAGCGGCGTTATGATTTTCGTTTCAACCAGTTGACGTCACAAGTGGAATGTCGCGAACGGAATAGCTTTAATTTTTATTTTCATCCGGTGGACAAACGGTTGATGGCAAGTATTGCAATGAACGCGCATTATGAAGGGCTTAAGCTTTGGGATAAAGACGTAGTACGCTATCTGAATTCGGATCATGTGCCGGTTTATCAGCCTATCGAAGAATTCCTTTATGATCTTCCTCATTGGGATGGTAAGGATCACATCGGTGATCTTGCCAAGCGAGTTCCTTGTGATCATCCTCATTGGGCAAAATTGTTTCGTCGTTGGTTTCTCAGTATGATAGCGCATTGGCGTGGAATGGATAAAAAACATTTGCACATAATACTACCATTTATTATCTTTGTACTATATTAAAACAGCAAAGATTTATGAGAGGTGCAATTTACAGTAGAGTATCTACAGAAATACAAGATTATGGTAAACAAACGGATGAATTAAAAGACTATGCTGCCCGTAATGATATTGAAGTGAAATATATCTTTGAAGAGAAAGTTTCTGGTTTTAAAGATGATAGAACAGAATTTCAGAAACTAGAGAAATTGACTAAAAATGATATTGATATTATTTTAGTGTGGGAATTATCTAGGCTTTCTCGAAGGTCTATCTTCATTCAGCAAACAGTAAAGAATTTCGCTAATAAGGGAATCTGTATCTTTACTAAAAAAGAAGGTCTCTATACTTTGAATGATGACGGCACGGAAAACAAGAACGCAATGTTTACCATTGGAGTAATATCAATGATAGCAGAGCAAGAAATAGAGACCTTAAAAGAACGAACAATTTCCAGTAAAAGAAGATATATTCTAAAGGAAGGTCATAGTTATACTCCTATAGCTCCCTATGGCTATAATTATAATTCGACAACAAAACAATTAACAATAAATGAAGATGAAGCAAAAGTTATTAGAAGAATGTATCAACTATCTATAGACGGAGTATCAACCAATAGGATTAGTAAGATTTTAACTAGTGAGGGAATAAAAACAAAGAAGGGCAATCCTAATTGGAGTTTAGCAACAGTAAGAGATATATTGCATAATCCTGTATACAAAGGAGTGCCGAAATATACAATGACTATTAGAAATAAAAAAGTTGTTGAGTTAGTTTCAGCACCACAAATAGTAAGTGAAGAAGTATTTGAGCAATCTGAAAATGAATTGATTGAAAGAAGGAATAGAAGCAAATCTGAAATGGTTAATAAGCCATTGTTAAGAGCCTTGATATTTTGTACAGATTGTGGAAGAAGGTATATATGCAACAGTGGTAGAAGTATATATGCCTGCCAAACGAGGTTTGATAACATTAGAGCTAATTATGTTGCAGATTGTCATAGTGCAGGTATTAGCGCAACCAATATTGAACCTATAATTTGGAATTTAGTTGAGAGACTATTTAAGAGTACTATTGCATCTAACAAGGCACAAGAACGGATTGAACCCTATCAAGAACAACTATCTAAATTGTCAGAGTCAAAAAATAACTTTGAGATGCAAAGAGATAAAATTAATAAAGATGCAGCTAAGCTATTTGATACCCTTCTTTTAATTAGAAACACTAACCCTACAGTGTTTACTAGCAAAATGGAGGATTTTAACAAAATGAGTACGGAAGCTAATGATTATCAAAAAGAAATAGACATTATTGAAAGTAAAAAACAGGCAATTCAAAGAAGGATTAAAGCCATTGAGGAAATTAAGGATATAGATATTACAGATGAATCGGAAAAATATGACATACTTCATAAAGTAATTGAAACTATTAAGATTTATTCCGTAAAAACGAATCAAAAGGTATTTACAATATTATTTGCCAGTGGACTTGAATATAATGTTCTTTATAATGTGAACAAGCCCAAGTTTAGAATAGAATACGCTTTTGCCAGTGACGAAACTATTACTTTTAATAAGAAAGATAAATTGTTGATAAACAAGGTTTATTCTTCTGTAAGGGATATATTGCCTGATTTTTCTATAACTGCTGGAAATAATGATATGTTTGATAATGATGTATGTGGTGACTATAGTTTTCAAGAAGTGTGGGATTTACTAGAAAAATACAATAAAACAGAAGTCCTTAGAGAGTGGAAACCAGACTACACAAAGAGAGTAATCAATAGGAGAAGCAAAAAGTAACAATCTTTTAAGGTACATGCTTTTTATCGGTATTGATATTTAGTAATCACATGTTATAAATACTTCTAGTCGATTTTTTCAGTTTGTGGTACAGGTATTAGGTCACTCCCCTAAAACTTAGTACCTTTGTATCAATACATTACAAATAGTATATAAGATAAAACAGACACAAAAGATACACTATTTTATCACCATTTTTTATTTTAAACAGTACTATGCAAACATTCACCTATGAAGAAATCAGAGAAAAAGCACTAAAACAAGGAGTTACAGATAACAGGCTTAGAGTTGGCTTATGGGCTAGCTTAAATGGCTATATTAAAAGCAAAAGAAAGATACAGGGAAAGGTTATCACAGTTTATTCGATACCCCAAATACAATCTAACTAAGATTTTTATAAAGTGTCAGATTCTCGTTTTTCAAAGTGTCAGATTCTCAAGGATAATATATTAATATAAAACATACTAATATCCATAGGGGTACACCCCATTTTTCATATTTTCATATATGATACTACACAAACCAACAGGAAATATTTTTAAAAACAGAAAGGAAGCCAAAAAGTTTTTTGGTACTTCACGATATAGGAAGATAGAAAAAGAAAAGCAGGAGATTATTTTGATCGATAATCAAGACTTCATAGCTACTGATGAAATATATAACGGTAAACAAAGACTTGATACTTACTCCTCAAAGTAAAAGTGCCAATATGGAAGCATTACTACTTTATTATATACGGACTAAATGCAATAAAGAATGTGCTTCTGTTATTGGTGAGAAAAAGATGCAGGAAGATTTGAATTTATCAGAAAGTACAGTTGAGGGTTATATTAGTAAATTGAAAGAGTATAAATCCATATTATCCATAAAAACTTTGAATCCCAATAATGAGGAGGATAAAAAAGAAATTGATAAAGTTCTTGGTGTACCTTATGAGGGAGATAAAAGGAAGAAAAATTTATATTATTTCCATGAACTACAAAGATTCTACTTTTTAAATCCACAGTTTATATACAGGACGGATATTGAGAACGAAATAAAAGGCTTTTTAATCCGTTTGGCTTGTTTATGTGAGCCAGGCACTACTAAGATTTATACAGCTAATTGCAGAAAAGAGAAAGCAAATATATCATCGATAGCAGATGATTTAAAGATGAGCAGGGATAAAGTTAAGCGACAACTAAATGAATGTGAAGAACTAAAATTAATAAAGCCTATACCACGTGGATATATGATCTTAGAAGATTCATTCTTACTCAATCGAACTAATACCCTCGAAGATAAAGTATATAATACTCTATACAGGTATTGTATAGATAAGGGAGTAGTACCACCAGATAGATACGAGTTTAATAGAAAAGGGAAATCTGTGCAATGCGATGGACTTACTATGTGTACCCCCAATATGCAGACTTGGTGGAGTATGTATAATTCAGAACTTATTAAAGATAAGAAATATTCACCTATGGAATTTGAAGCCTATATGGAAGATATTCTTTTCCCTGAAAGATTTCCAACGCTTCCATTAGAACCACATTGGGAATATTTTAAAAAAGCTCTTTTAAATATAGAACCAAAGAAGCAAGAATTTGTGGAAATGCCTATGTATTTATAAAGAGATATAGCATGGGAAATGTCTCCTATAAGACAAAATAAGACCGATATGGGAAGCATAATAAGTAAAGTGTATTACTAGTCATCTGAATACAAAAATAGCCGCAAGCGACTGTACGCCTAAAAACAGTCAAATGCGGCTTTTTTTGTTGAGCTACTAAAATCTTCATAAGTACGGAGAATATAGCGGTTCGCAATTTTAAAAATGGGAGTTAATTTTCCCAATGGAAGTGTGGGAAAATGCAAATATAGCCTGTTTGGTTTATCCAAAATTCAAGGAGTAGAATACTTGGCAAACAGACTGTTCTTGATTTTTAAGAATACCCAAAGTTACTCATTATAAATGAAGTAAAAAAATAAACAATTCTCTATTTCTGATATTACTACTTAGCATATCTTTATATAGCAGCATAATACCCTGCTTTCTATTATGGTACATAGTAATACGTGGGCACGCAATATAGTATTAGGTACTTTATATATAATACCCCCATCCATTAAAAACATGAGCTTAAATATATATCAGCTTATTTCTCCTATGATTTACTGAATTGAAAGTTACATAAGACCGTGCAGAGTACGTCTAACGTCCCCCTAGGGTAGTTGGAGAGAAAACAAGATATATTTCAATCTACGTAATCAATTTATAAATCATTTAAAATCTTATTCGTTATGAGAAATCTACAAATTATTGGCAATGTGCCACAGGTAAGAAGAGAAAGTAACTTTGGTTTGTATGCAGAAGAAGCGGTAATAATCGAAGATCAGCCACAGGTAAAGAAAAAGAATCCTCATTTCTTGGAAGCCAATACACTAGAGGTAACAATGCAACATTTAAAAGATGATTGTATTACACCCGTATTCGCCAAAGATAATGAGCTTACAATTCCTCACCCTGCATTTATAGAGACTGTTTATGATGCTGCAAATACTTTTTTTAGTGGTGAAAGTATTGATAAGCCCGCTATTCGTGTAAGCCACATTATTAAGGGAAGAATACCCGAAGCAGTTCATAAACCTGCAAATCAATTATTGGAAACGGATAAAACAATCTACTACGAAAGATGTGCTTTTATTATTCAAGTTCCTACGATTTACGAAACGGTGAACGGGAATAAGCTAACTCTTACTATTGGTGGTGTGAGAGCTTATAATCATACCAATTTGTATTCAAAGAAAGGAGCAGAAAGGTTTAAGGTATTTGTTGGCTTTACTTGTAAAGTATGTACTAATTTGTGTGTATCAACAGACGGTTTTCTTAGTTGTTTAGAGGTCACTAATACAAGGGATTTATATCAAGCTGTATTAGAGATGTTTCAGAGTTACCAACCTGCCAAACATTTACACCTATTACAGTCATTAGGCAATACCAGTATGACAGAACATCAATTTTGCCAATTACTTGGGAGAATGAGACTTTATCAATCATTACCACAAGGCTATCAAAAAGATATTCCTAAAATGCTTATCACTGATTCGCAAATAAATGCAGTTGCAAAAGCATATATCAATGATGAAAATTTTGGGAGCTTGGGGAATGATATAAGTATGTGGAAATTGTACAATTTATTGACAGGAGCAAACAAGAGCAGTTATATAGATAGCTTCTTGGATAGAGCGGTAAATGCTACTGAAATAGCAACAGGAATAAATGCCGCTTTGCATGGAGACACTAAATATAAGTGGTTTATTGATTGATTAAACAGGGGGAATATTCAGTAATGGGTATTCTCCTATTTTATTAACTGCGTAAAACAATGAATTATGTTCTATTATAAAATACTTGTTTGGCTCTTTTGGGTGGTATTGACTTTTATTACAGGTTGTGTTCCATTAATCTTGCTTATCCTTTGTGTTGGTTTGTGGAATGTCGAAGACGCAAATAATCGTCACTAATATACAAAGTGAATGTTTCATTATAAATCAGCAAGTTAGCTTTATAGGCTTCTTGGTGGTAATGATGGAATATTCACTTTTATTCATTCACCTATAAAATTGAATATTTATGAGCTTGAAATATAGTAATACAACAGCCGATTATCTACAATGGGGAGAAGCTATGAATCTAGTTCGTTCTCTTTATAAAGATGGAGATTATAAGATGTCCCTACTTATTGCAATAGGTTGTTTTTGGGGATTACGAATAAGTGATATGCTTGCCTTACATTGGAAACAGATTTTAAATGTTGATGAATTTGCGATAATAGAGAAGAAAACAGGAAAGCAGCGTACTATCAGAATTAATCAGCAGTTAAAACGACATATTGCAGACTGTTATAAACAGATACAACCGATTGGAATAAATGCACCTATTTTGATAAGTCAGAAAGGAACGGTTTACAGGGTACAAAGTATTGATGTATTATTGAAAAAGATGCAAACTAAATACAAGCTATCAGTTAAAAACTTTTCATGTCATTCATTAAGGAAAACATTTGGTAGACAGGTGTATAATATGAATAGTGATAATTCAGAGCTAGCACTCGTTAAACTGATGGAGCTATTTAATCATTCTAGTGTATCCATTACTAAGAGATATTTAGGATTGAGACAAGAAGAGCTATTAAATACTTATGATTGTCTTACTTTTTAATAAACAATAGTTCTTGCTATTACAAACGCTTTTCGTAACTTTGCGCCAATTTCAGATACCTAATGTGTTAGGGCTGAAAGGACATATTAGTTAACGAAGAGCGTTTAAGATATTATCTCATATTGGAATCTGGACAATTTCGAAGGTTGAAGATAATGGGCAAGAACGCTCACGTCAATGTTATATACCTATCTTGTTAAGATAGTCTATATATCGTTTGGCGTGGGCTATTGTTTATTATTCAACCTTGGGCAGTCCAGAGCCTCAATATGATAATATTCAATAGTTTCCACGCCTTTCAATTTTTAATAGTATCTGAAGGAAACAGGGTACATAAAACGATATATAACTACGAATCAGACATTAGAAAACAACTTTTGCTACTATCTTTCAAGTAGCCAACTCATTTTTTGAGCAGCTTATACTACAAATTAAATTATTAACAAAAAGATTATTTACAGAATATGAAAACATTTAGATTTTTTGCGACTTTATTAATTATTACTTTATGTGCTGGTTTTACTTCTTGTAGTGACGACGATGATGATAATAATGGGGGAAATACCATATCAAAGGGGGTGCCAGTCGTTTCTATCACAAGAACAGGTAATGTACCAGAAGAAATGAATTGGATTTTTGCTTATTCAAATGATAAGTTGACATCGGCTCAAGGGCAACTTATTTATTTTGGACAATCAGATGAAAAGGAAAATTATGGAATTAGTTATCAGGGAGGGATTCAATTTACTGGTGATGGTGCAGATGAAATCAGCAAAATTGAAACAAATAAAAATGGATATATTACATTTATAAAGACAACTGATGATGCTGAAATAAGCTATGAATATACTGCTGATGGTTATCTAAAATCTGTAACAGAGGTTGGTACTGATAAAGGAAGGGATTATGTACATAAAACTATTATTACTTATACGAATGGTTGCTATGATAAAATAGTAGTGACAGATAGTGATGGGGAAACTACATATACTTTCACTGCTACTACTGATGAAAATAAGAATGGAGTACTGCCTGAACTTATTTCTGAATCACTGGGATGTTTTGGTTGCGAGTTTATTTACTATGCAGGATTATTGGGAAAGCCAGTTCAAAAATTAGTTAAGTCTATGTCTGAATCCAATAATAACAATACTAAATCATATAATTTTTCATACTCTTTTGATGAGTTGGGAAATGTGGTATTATGCCAATATTTGTATGACAATAAAAACGTGACAGTTAAATACGGGTATTGAGAATAGTTGTTGTATAAAGAAGAAAACAGCATTTGAAGAAATTCATTTGCTGTTTTTTTATTATCATTGCAAACAAAAACACTATGAAGCCAGTAGATAAGTTCTCAATACAGTATAGCGAGTTACTAGAGTATATATATCCAGTAACACAAGAATATTTTCCTGATTTTGATTATGATGAAGAAACTGGACAGACATATATGTTACCGTCACAAACGCCAGATACTTTTAAAGGAAGGTATAACAGAGGAATATTGAAAGGTAAATTCTCGTTTGATCCATACATAAAGAATCGTGAATTGCAAGATTTGCTTATGGCATTGGATTTAGATGCTGAAAAGTTCTGGTATCTGCTACTATTCTGCTATGATTGTAGTTGGGGTAAGTGTATGGAAGGTATAGAGGTCAAAGAATCACCTAAAGAACAGATCGAAAAGTTCATAGATGCTATTAGTGAGGATTACAAGAGAGACACTCCGTTTGGAGCAGTTTTTAAAAGTCCTATTTGTATTACATTGAAAATAGGAAGGAAGAATATTGTGGTGGATAACAAAACTGCTATTGCCTGTATGGCGAAGTTTTGTGCTAATGGATTAAAGACTATTGATTCAAACCAAATGGATACCAGTCATATTGATTTGAGTAATCCACATACTGAATCATTCTCTGTATTGGCTTATTATTTCTCACAAATGATTATCACAGCGCTGAATTATCAAGAACAGGTAAAGGAGAAAAGGAAGAAGGGAGCTAATATGTCTGACAAGGAAAAGATGCTAATCTCTCATCTCCTATATTTCACTGGTATCGTGAGCAATGAGAGTGTGATAACTGATAATGACTATCTGAAATCTTTGTTGAAACAATATAAGGATAAAGACATAAGGAGTATGAACGCATTCTATTATTGATTCTGATTTATTTTTTATTCATTTCTGCTTTCTCATTCTCTAAATACTTCATTCTGCAGCTTGTGAAGTAGGGGAATAAGAAAGCAGTGTTTTTTTATCCCTGTTAGTGTTCTTAATAAAGCATCATCTTTGCAGTATAACAAATAAAGCTGGAGCGCACCAGTCTAAAAACTGCAAAGATATTATGAATGCAAAAGAAAGTATGAAGAATGAAGTTTTTGCTCTGGAATCAAGAGAAGTAAACGAAGGAAAGAAAGTAGCTTTTATTGCTGGTGGTATCAATCGAGATATTAGCAAGGCTAATTTGAATGGCAAAGTCAAATCTATTGGAGAACATACGCATTATATCCCGCTTGTTGTGGTTGATGGCGAAGATGTTATAAAAGCAGGGTTAAGTTTGAAAGACCCTATATCTGGACTGCCAATAGATTCTTCTAAGGCTAAGGATTATTTGGTTATTATTGAAGGACAGCACAGGTATATGGCTATAATGGAGCTTCGAGAGAAAGATGCAAAGGCTAAGAAAAATTATGAAACTGCAATGAAGAAATGGCAGAAGGACGGTAGCAAATCGGAAGATAAACCAGAAGAATATACTCCTAAAGCCCCTACACTTATAAAGGCTATATACCCATTGGTTGAAGATGAAGATATACGAATTATGATTTCAGTAATGAATAATACGTCAGTAAAGTGGAATAAAGGAGATTTTGCTAAACAGGCTTATGCTGCGTATCCCGATAATGAGGTTTTAAAGTTCATCGTTAAATATATGGATATGAAACATCAAAAAGCAAAGAGGGGTGGAAATGATGATATGTTACCGAATGGTGGATTTTCACTGACAACGCTTAGCAAGTATTTGATTTATTCTTCTAAGATAAATGAATCGGTACTGGCAGATACGTGTAAATATGGAGAGGATGTTTTGGAGAATAAAATGGGGGATGAACCAAATAAGCTGGTTAAAAGAGCAGAAGCCATAATAAAAGCAGGTTTGGATGCAGGATTTACCTATCGTTTTTTGGCTAAAGGATTCTTCATTGATTGGATTGTAGAGAAGAACAATTTAGGTACTGATTATACAAAACTGATTGAAGTGTTAAGGAATATAAAAAAAGAAGATGCGAACAGTATTATGAAAGAAGCACAGAAGCACAACTTTATGGAAATATTAAATGAGAAAATAAAATAGTGAATCTTTAGTTATTGATATTAGTTGCCAGCTAGCGTAATGTTAGCTGGCTTTTTTATTAGTTTTATTGTAAATGAGTATTGGCGTTTACTATGATAGTATTATGTGCAAGTGAAAATATGGAAAGAATCATGCAAATAGTACTTCTCCTATATTAATAGGTCCACAGGCTTATCGTAAGTCTACATTTTGCCGGTTGATTTTGCCTCCATGTTTGCAGGCTTATTATACAGATAGTATTGACTTTAGCCGGAAGCGGGATGCCGAGCTATATTTGAATCGCTTTTTATTGATAAACATGGATGAGTTCGATCAGATTGGTATCAATCAGCAGTCTTTTCTCAAGCATATTCTGCAAAAGCCTGTTGTCAATACGCGACGCCCGAATGCTTCAGCAGTAGAAGAGCTCCGTCGGTATGCTTCTTTTATAGGCACGAGTAATCATAAAGATTTGCTGACGGATACTTCCGGCAGTCGTCGTTTTATCGGTGTTGAGGTGACGGGAGTGATCGATGTGGTCCGCCCTATTGATTATGAACAATTGTATGCGCAGGCAATGGCATTGCTGCGTAGTAATGAACGCTACTGGTTTGATGAGAAGGAAGAGGCTATCATGACGGAAGCTAATCGGGAATTTGAACAGTCTCCGGTGATTGAACAATTGTTTCAGGTATATTACCGGGTAGCGGAAGAGGAAGAAGAGGGAGAATGGTTGCTTGCTGCAGATATATTGCAGCGGATACAAAAAGCAAGTAAAATGAAATTTTCTTCCGGGCAAGTTAATTATTTCGGGCGTATCTTGCAGAGATTGGGAGTAAAGTCGTTCAGGAAAACGCGCGGGGTTTATTATCATGTGGTGCCTGTTGAGTAAGGATGATGATGAAATAATGTATAGTAGATGGCTTTTATTATTTTATAATAATTATCTTTGCGTAATAACGTGAGATGTATGAAGACTATGATAAGAAATCCTTTTATAACAAGCGGATATGTCTCTGCTGATTATTTTTGCGATCGCCGTTTTGAGAGCGAACAGTTGGTGCGCGAGGTGATGAATGGGAATAATTTGGCTCTTGTCTCTACCCGGCGAATGGGAAAGACAGGGCTGATCCGTCATTGCTTTCAGTTTCCTGAAATTAAACAGGGTTACTATACCTTTTTTATTGATATATATGATAGCCGTTCATTGCGTGATTTGGTCTTTGCACTTAGTAAGGAGATTCTGGAAGTGCTGAAACCTGTGGGGAAGAAAGCTTTGCAGAGCTTTTGGGAATGTGTGAAATCTTTGCAAGCCAGTATCTCTTTTGATGTGAATGGTATGCCTTCTTTGAATTTGGGGCTAGGGGATATACAAGCTCCGGCTACTACACTCGATGAAATCTTCCGGTATTTGGAACAGGCGGATAAACCTTGTCTGGTTGCAATTGATGAATTCCAGCAGATTTCCGGATATGTAGAGAAAAATGTGGAAGCTACTCTTCGGACCTATGTGCAACATTGTAATAATGCACGTTTCATTTTTGCAGGGAGTCAGCGGCATGTGATGGGAAATATGTTTTTAACGCCTTCCCGGCCTTTTTATCAAAGTGTATCAATGATGCATTTGGAAAGTATTCCTTTAGAAGAATATATTCGTTTTGCAGGTACTCATTTCAAGCGTGCGGGCAAAGAAATAGAAGAAAACGCTATTATTGCGATTTATCAACAGTTTGAGGGAATCACATGGTATATACAAAAAGTGTTGAATACGCTTTATGACATGACTCCGGAACAGGGAGTCTGTAGAGTTGAAATGGTGCCAGGCGCTATTCGGCAGATTATTGATTCATTCAGATATACTTATTCGGAGATTCTTTTTCGTTTGCCGGAAAAACAAAAGGAGTTACTGATTGCTATCACTAAAGAGGGAAAGGCTAAAGCTGTCACTTCCGGTGCTTTCATTAGAAAATACAGACTGGCTTCTGCTAGTTCAGTCCAAGCAGCACTAAAAGGGTTACTGGAAAAGGATTTCGTGACTCAGGAAATGGGAATCTGTCAGATATATGATCGTTTTTTGGGAATTTGGCTGAAAGAGAATTATTAAGTCATTTTTCATTTATTGAAGAACGCTTTTCGATAAATCGCGTTAATAATTAGCTGAAACTGCTGTCTGTTAATCAGTTTTATTGTATCTTTGCGGTCTTAACTTTTTTAATGGTAAATAATGAAGGAATTTCTACAACTAATGCGACGTTTTGTGTCGCCTTATAAGAAGTATATCGGCTGGGCTATTGTGCTGAATATTTTGTCTGCAGTATTCAATGTCTTTTCTTTTACTTTTTTGATTCCTATTTTAAGTATTCTGTTTAAAACAGAAGGAGCGGATAAGGTGTATCATTTTATGGAATGGGGCAGTGGAGATTTAGCAGATGTTGCCAAGAATAACTTCTATTATTACATATCTCAGATGATTGTGGATAATGGTCCCACTGTGGCTCTTATTTTCTTGGGACTATTCCTGATGGTAATGACGTTGTTTAAAACAGGTTGTTACTTTGCTTCTTCAGCCGTGATGATCCCATTGCGTACAGGAGTGGTACGTGATATTCGTATTATGGTGTATGCTAAGGTAATGCGCCTGCCGATGTCTTTCTTTTCGGAAGAAAGAAAGGGAGATATTATAGCTCGTATGAGTGGTGATGTGGGGGAAGTGGAAAATTCTATCACTAGCTCATTGGATATGTTGATGAAAAGCCCGATTCTGATTATTATATATTTTGTGACATTGGTTACGGTTAGTTGGCAGTTGACTCTTTTTACTATCATTGTATTACCGGGAATGGGTTGGTTGATGGGAGTCGTCGGAAGAAAACTGAAACGTCAATCACTGGAAGCACAGGCTAAGTGGAGTGATACGATGTCGCAATTGGAAGAAACACTGGGAGGCTTGCGCATCATCAAGGCTTTTATTGCGGAAGATAAAATGATTAACCGCTTCACCAAATGTAGCAACGAGCTCCGGGATGCGACAAACAAGGTTGCTATACGTCAGGCTATGGCTCATCCGATGAGTGAGTTCTTAGGAACGATTCTGATTGTAGCTGTATTGTGGTTTGGCGGTACATTGATTTTGGGACAGAATGCAACCATCGATGCTCCTAC
This sequence comes from Bacteroides sp. M10, assembly GCF_014334015.1. GTDB lineage: Bacteria > Bacteroidota > Bacteroidia > Bacteroidales > Bacteroidaceae > Bacteroides > Bacteroides intestinigallinarum. The sequence goes on from NZ_CP060488.1 coordinate 1,970,532, forward strand.
ATTCATCTTCTATATGGTTATCTTATATAGTGTAATCAATCCATTGAAAGACTTTGCTAAAGCGGGATACAACATCCCGAAAGGTTTGGCTTCCATGGAACGTGTTGATAAAATCCTGAAGGCAGAGAATAAGATTAAGGAAATTCCGAATCCGAAACCGTTGAAAGGTTTGAATGATAAAATAGAATTTAAAGATATTTCTTTCAGCTATGATGGTAAGAGAGAGGTGTTGAAGCATGTAAATCTGACAGTTCCCAAAGGGCAGACGATCGCACTGGTTGGACAATCGGGATCCGGTAAATCTACATTAGTCGATTTGTTGCCGCGTTATCACGATGTACAGGAAGGTGATATTACCATTGACGGAACAAGTATTCGTGATGTACGTATTGCGGATTTGCGTAGTTTGATTGGTAATGTAAACCAGGAGGCTATTCTGTTTAATGATACATTCTTCAATAACATTGCTTTTGGTGTGGAGAATGCGACAATGGAACAAGTTATAGAGGCGGCAAAGATTGCCAATGCGCATGATTTCATTATGGAGAAACCGGAAGGATATAATATGAATATCGGCGACCGTGGTGGAAAATTATCCGGTGGTCAGCGCCAGCGTATCAGTATCGCCCGTGCTATTCTGAAGAATCCTCCGATTCTGATTCTTGATGAGGCTACTTCTGCTTTGGATACCGAATCAGAACGTCTTGTGCAGGAAGCGTTGGAACGTTTGATGAAAACACGTACGACGATTGCTATTGCCCACCGTCTTTCTACGATTAAGAATGCAGATGAAATCTGTGTACTGTATGAGGGCGAGATTGTGGAACGTGGTAAGCATGAAGAACTCATTGAGTTAAACGGTTACTATAAACGTCTGCATGATATGCAGCAGTTGTAATTCTTGATATTGCAATGATATTATTAAGTTTTGATACAGAAGAATTTGATGTACCTCGTGAGCATGGTGTAGACTTTCCGCTGGATGAAGCAATGAAAGTGTCAGTCTATGGTACGAACCGGATACTGGATTGCCTGAAAAACAACGGGGTGAAAGCTACTTTCTTTTGTACAAGCAATTTTGCAGAAAATGCACCGGAAGTGATGCGGCGCATTATGGACGAAGGGCATGAAGTTGCTGCGCATGGATGTGACCATTGGCAGCCACAGGCTTCGGATGTCAGTCGTTCAAAAGAAATTCTGGAACGCCTTACCGGCAGGACGATACAAGGTTATCGCCAGCCGCGTATGTTCCCCGTATCAGATACGGAACTTGAACGGATGGGGTATGTATATAACTCCTCATTGAATCCCGCATTTATCCCCGGAAGATATATGCATTTGTCGGAGCCGCGTACCTGCTTTATGACGGGTAAGTTACTTCAAATCCCGGCTTCTGTAACTCCGTGGATTCGCTTCCCGCTATTTTGGTTGTCCTGTCATAATCTGCCGATGTGGCTGTACCAACTCCTGGTAAACCGGGTATTGAAGCATGACGGATATTTTGTGACTTATTTCCACCCGTGGGAATTCTACCCGTTGGGTGAACATCCTGAATTTAAGATGCCTTTTATTATCCGCAATCATTCCGGTAAAGGAATGGAGGAACGTCTGGATATGCTTATCCGCAAACTGAAAGAAAAGGGATATGCTTTTATGACTTACTCGGAATTTGCACAGATAAAACTGGCTGAACTAAATAAACCGGACGAAAAATGATAAAATTGGCTATTGTATCCCCCTGCTATAATGAGGAGGAAGTGTTGGAAGATTCGGCCGCCCGTTTGACAGCCTTGTTTGATGAGCTGGTGGCGAAAGAAAAAATCAGTGCCGACAGCTTTGTGCTCTTTGTGAATGATGGCAGTAAAGATCGTACATGGAGCATCATTAAGAAACTGCACGGGACGAATCCTTATATAAAAGGAATGAATCTGGCACGGAACGTAGGACATCAGTATGCAATCATGGCCGGTATGATGACCGCTAAAGACTGGAGTGATGCCGTTATTACCATTGATGCCGATTTGCAGGATGATCTGAATGCGATTGAGGAGATGATCGATGCCTATACGGAAGGATATGATGTAGTATACGGGGTGAAAGTATCCCGTCAGGCAGACCCGATGCTGAAACGTCTTTCCGCAACTGCTTTTTATAAACTACAGCACCGGATGGGAGTAGAGACTATCTACAATCATGCGGATTTTCGTTTTCTAAGCCGGAGAGTGCTGGAACAGTTGTCTCATTATCAGGAACGCAATGTTTATCTGCGTGGTATTATTCCGTTGCTGGGTTTCCCTTCTACTACGGTAGATGATGTGATCCGGGAGCGGACAGCCGGAACTTCCAAATATACAGTGAAAAAGATGTTCAGTCTGGCTTTGGACGGGATAACCTCTTTCTCGGTAAAGCCCATTTACGGAATTGTTTATCTGGGAGGTATCTTTGTTTTTATTAGTATTTTGATTGGAATCTATGTTCTTTACGCATTGATTTCGGGTACTGCGGAACATGGCTGGGCTTCTTTGATGTTGTCTATCTGGTTTGTTGGTGGGGTTGTTTTATTATCCATAGGAGCTGTCGGACTGTATATTGGCAAGATTTATAAAGAGGTAAAACGTCGTCCGCTCTATAATGTGGAAGAAGTGTTGTACGATGATCGGAATAAGTAAGGCTATACTTGAGAAGCACCCGGATTGGCGGGATAAGTTCTGGCAGTTTGTTCGTTTTGGAGTTGTCGGCACTATATCTTCAGCCATTCATTACGGCGTATACTGCCTGGTCTTGTTGGTTGCGAATGCCAATATCTCCTTTACGGCTGGTTACGCTGTAGGATTTGTCTGCAATTACTTCCTGACTACTTTCTTCACCTTTCGTTCCAAACCATCCTCACATAATGCGATCGGTTTTGGTTTTAGTCATCTGATTAATTACCTGCTTGAGATCGGTTTGCTGAATCTCTTCCTCTGGATAGGGGCGGGTGAGCTGCTTGCACCGATACTGGTAATGATTATCGTGGTGCCTATCAATTTCCTGATTCTTCATTTCGTTTATATCTATAAAGGGAGGAAATAACACTATTCCCCCCCCCCTTTCATTTAATTCATAAAAAGAAAAGGCTATTATGAAACGTTTTCTAAATCTTGTTGTATATATACTTACCATACATGTTTCGGCTTTGCTGATCGCAGGACTGTTTCGCCTGGTACTTTTTATCTCATCTTATCATCAGTTGACCTCTGAAGCCTTGTCGGATAAGACACTTTCGATGCTTGCTTTTGTACATGGGGTCTGGTTTGACAATGTGATAGGTTGTTACATACTTCTGTTGCCTCTGGTAGTTGCGGTGGTGTGTGGAGTCTGCAACTATTATGGGAAAGCGTTGTTCCGTTTCTTTACGATCTTTTTTAGTGTCTTTTATGGATTGGTTTATTTAATCAGTGCATCGGATATTCCTTATTTTGCCTATTTCTTTAAACATATCAACTCTTCCATATTCGAATGGTTCGGTTATGCAGGAACTACTGCCGGAATGATATTGGGTGAAAGTGCCTATTATCTGTCCATCGGATTATTCCTTCTCTTTCTGGCCGGATTCGTAGTCTGGCTTATCTATCTGGCGCGTTATTTCCATCATCGTAGCCTCACTATTTCCACTCCGTTTCCTTATTGGAAGCGAGGAGGAGCGGTTCTGATCGGCGCTTGTTTAATCGGACTTTGTATCTTTGGAATCCGGGGACGTACAGGTTATAATCCGATCAAAGTGAGTGCGGCATATTTCTGTCAGGATGCTTTTCTCAATCAACTGGGAGTAAGCCCTACTTTTAATCTGCTGACGAGCGTGATGGATGACAGGAGACCTGAAAATAAATACTTGCATCTGATGGATGAGCAGGAAGCCATTACCAAGGCGCAAGCTCTGCTCAACCGGCCGGGAGAACCGAATGTTTCCCCATTGGCTGTTTACAGACATACTTCGAAAATGGATAGCGTGCAACAACGCCGTCCTAATGTTGTATTGATTATGATGGAGTCTATGTCCAGCAAGTTTATGAAGCATTTCGGGCAATCGGAGACTTTGACTCCTTTCCTGGATAGCCTGTATACCCGTTCGATCAGTTTCCGCAATTTCTATTCGGCAGGAATCCATACGAATCATGGTTTGTATGCCACCTTGTATTCTTTTCCGGCTATGATGAAACGGAACCTGATGAAAGGCTCTGTCATTCCCCGCTATTCGGGACTGCCTACCGTACTGAAAGAAAACGGTTATTACAACCTTTTCTTTATGACGCATGAAGGGCAGTATGATAATATGAACGCTTTCTTCCGGACGAACGGCTATGATGAAGTGTTTTCGCAAGAAGACTATCCGGCTGATAAGGTTGTGAATAGCTTTGGAGTGCAGGATGATTTCTTGTATGACTACGCAATTCCGGTATTGAATCAGCGGGCTGCCACCGGACAACCGTTTTTTGCTACTTTACTGTCCATCAGTAATCATCCGCCGTATGTGATACCTCCTTTCTTCCATCCGAAAACAAGTGAACCGGAGACGCAGATCGTTGAGTATGCGGATTGGGCTTTGCGTCAGTTCTTTGAAGAGGCGCGTAAACAACCCTGGTTTGATAATACGATATTCGTATTGGAAGGGGATCATGGCAAACTGGTGGGAGACGCCGAATGTGAACTACCGGAATCTTATAATCATATTCCACTGATGATTTACTCCAGCCGTATTCAGCCGGAAGAGAAAACTGCATTTGGCGGTCAGGTAGATATACAGCCAACGATATTAGGGTTGTTGAATATTGATTATTTACAGAATAATTTTGGGGTAGACTTGCTGAAGGAAGAACGTCCCTGTATGTTCTATACTGCTGACAATATGGTGGTGGGACGCAATGATACGTTACTCTATCTTTATAATTACGAGACTCAGCAGGAGCTTACTTATCATATCGGTAACGGCAAATTGAATGCTGTTCCGATGGATGATAGCTTTTTGCCTTTGAAAGAATATAGTTTTTCCATGCTCCAATCGGCGGAGTTCCTTGTGAAGCATGGAAAAACGCTTAATTCTATACCTTTTACTCAACAATAGGAGTCGTTTCGGTATTTTCAGGCTGTTGTTTTTTAACGAACTTGTATACCTTGGCTATTTGCCGGAGTACTCGTTTGGGGGATTCATATACCTCCTCAAACTGATACCCTTCTTTCTCGAATTCGGGAAGATATTTCTCTGCATCATTCGTGCCGATTAACAAGAAACCTTCCGAAGGACGTTTCTCATAGAAGTTGTCGAGACGATTGCGCAGATAGAAATTGAGTTCGAAATAATGTACGGGGTCACCTGCTGCATGCAGACTTTCTTCAATGAATTCGTACATCGTTCCTTCGCTTTCCGGCGCAACCTTTTCTATTTCTGTAGCGATGAATTTGACCGACTTCGAATTTAATGCTGCCGGTTGATAAGCGCCGTCCAATGCAAGGTATAATCCCATTGTTAGCACAACGAGAGCGTATAGGAAGCGGTTGTTCAATGCATTTTTCCGTTGATAGAACCACCAGTAGATACCGAGAATGGTAGGAATGGCAATCAGGAACAAGGCTCCTGCTCCGCTGATATTCTGTATCGCACGCATGAAATTAATATTGTCCGGTGCGTGGCGACCCTGGAAAATAGTTTCAGGGATGAGTCCGCATTTTAAAACGATGAAGCAGGTGAACAGTAACAGGCTGATTACTGCAAGAATACTTCCGTATACTTTGATGACTTTAGATTGCTTCTTAACCAGATAGAATAGATATTTGGCAAGGAAATAAGCAATGAAAGGATAGATCGGCATCAGATATACACTACGTTTGCTCTGCGGAATACAATAGAAGACGAAGATCACAACGATACTGGTGAAAGAGAATAAATCCACCGGGTCCATATTCTTTATCCATGTGGTGAAACGTTTCCACCAGGCTGCCGGTTGGATGCTGAATTTATGGTAAGTCAGGCTGAACAGGGAGAGCACGACTAACAGTGTCCAGGGAACGTATCCGGCGAACAGGGTCACAAAATTATAATGCCAGGGGTTCACGCATGAATCGTAACTCATGGTATTAGTCATACGGCCGAGGTTTTCTTCCATAACTAATGCCAGGAACTCTTCTCCACCTTGTTGGTAAGCAGCGACATACCAGCAGAAAGGCAGGATGAGCGAAAGAATGGCCCAGGCGGAAAGTAACAGGAATGCTTTGAAGAAATTGACACCCCGGAGTAACAAGAAGATGCCTACCACTAAACATGGAATGATAGTACCTACCGGTCCTTTGGTCAGTGTGCCGCAGCTCATTAGGAGAATAGCCAGCCAGGGAATACCTTTGAGCCCCTTCTCATACCATTTGTAGAAACAATACAGAGCGCCAACGGTGAGCGCTGTCAATACCATATCCACCCGGCAGTTTGCTCCGGCCCGGTGCAGTTCAAAATTAGTCAGGGTGATAAAGGCGGCTAACAGCGCCAGTTCCACTCCTTTTCTTTTGGCAAAGAACAGAAAGCCGCAGAGAGTCATGGCAATCAAGGCGATGGCAGACGGCAAGCGGGAGGTCATTTCTGTGACTTGCCCTCCATTCACTGCTGCCGAAACAGCAGCAATGCTCCAGTGGAAGAAAGGCGGTTTGTAAGCCATTTCTCCTCCGTTGTTTCTGGGTAAAATCCAGTTTCCGCTATCCAGCATGGAGTAGGAAACGATAGATTCGCGAGGCTCCCCTTTGGTGTGGTACTCCGATAAACCTAGGTAAGGCAGGATAGTAACTACGCAAATGACTAGTAACAGCCAGAAAGCTTTGTTTGAAGTCAATGTTTTCATCTTTATCTTATATTGAAATTTATGTTCTTTTATTTTCTGCCGAAGTCGGCCGGAATTTCTCCCCATTCTTTGGTTTCCCATTTCAGGATACGAGTGGTATAGGTGTTTCCTTGCAACCATTTTTCCGCCCGTTCAATCAACAGAAAGAGTTCTTCTGTTTCCGGAGTTCGGGGGAGTTTGGTCTTGCACTTCTTCTGTCGCACCCAGCTGATGGCATTCGCGCTGTCACTGTAAATGGGCATATCGAAATCTTTCTTTTTCAGCAACGCCAAGCCGTGTACGATGGCTAGAAACTCACCGATATTATTCGTGCCTTTCATCGGACCGAAATGAAAAATCTCCTGACGGCTGGCAATGTGTACGCCGCGATATTCCATCGGTCCCGGATTACCGCTACAGGCTGCATCGACAGCCAGGCTATTGTCGATCACACAAGAAGGTAAAGTATCCGAAGAAGGTTTAGGACCTCCTGATTTAGCCTTTGCATTCTTGCCGATATAAGCATAGGGAGACATTGTCAACGCGCGTTCCGCTTCTTCGCGCGTATCAAATGATTTGTATTTGGCAGCTTCATATCCTTTGATTTGAAGTTGGCAGTCTGTCCAGGAAGTATAAACTCCGGGGGTGACACCTTCCCATACTACATAAAATTTCTGTTTAGCCATTTTTTCTGACGATAATTTTAGATAGTCAATGAATTGACGCTGCGAAGGTACAAATATATTCTCTAACTGAACAAGTTAGGGGGGCTACTTGTTATAAAAAAAAGAGAGTTTTAAGAATATAAAATAAGAAAGGAACTATGATGGAAAGATCTTTTAGTGAAGCTTTGAAACAACGTCGAACTTACTATTCAATTACTAATCAGTCACCTATATCCGATCAGGAGATCGAATGTATCGTTAATATGACCGTGCGCCACGTACCGTCGGCATTCAATTCGCAATCTACCCGTGTGGTGCTTCTATTGGGAGAATCGCATAAGAAATTGTGGCAGATTGTGAAGGAAGCATTAAAGAAGATTGTACCGGCTGAAGCGTTTGTCAAGACAGAGGAGAAGATAGATCATTCGTTTGCCTGTGGGTATGGCACTGTATTGTTTTTTGAGGATCAGAAGGTTGTGAAAGGGCTCCAGGAGGCTTTTCCGGCTTATCAGGAGAATTTCCCGGGATGGTCATTGCAGACTTCTGCCATGCACCAGTTAGCTATCTGGGTAATGCTCGAAGATGTAGGTTTCGGAGCATCGCTACAACACTATAACCCGTTGATTGATGAAGAAGTGCGCCGTGCATGGGATTTGCCGGAACATTGGCATCTGATTGCGGAAATGCCGTTCGGACTTCCTGTCGGCAAACCGGGTGAAAAAGAATTCCAGCCGCTTGAAGAACGGGTGAGAATCTTTAAATAAATCGGGAATGAAGAATGAATAATGAAGAATTGGATGGCATAATGGCTAAAATTCTTTATTCTTCATTCTTCATTCTTCATTAAATGATTAATTTTGTGAGCAAAATTAATCATTTATGGTTCGTATCTTCCTTACCGGCTATATGGGTGCCGGAAAAACGACGTTGGGTAAGGCTTTTGCCCGGCAGATGGATATACCGTTCATTGATCTGGACTGGTACATTGAAGAGCGTTTTCACAAAACCGTTGGAGAATTATTCATTGAACGAGGCGAAACAGGATTCAGGGAGCTGGAGAGAAATATGCTCCATGAAGTAGCCGAGTTTGAGAATGTGGTAATTTCGACGGGAGGTGGAGCGCCTTGTTTTTATGATAATATGGATTTTATGAACCGGACCGGAAAGACTGTTTTTCTGGAGGTGCATCCGGATGTGTTGTTCAGGCGCTTGCGTGTGGCTAAACAACAACGTCCTATTCTTCAGGGTAAAGAGGATGAAGAACTGAAAGCGTTCATTATTCAGGCACTCGAGAAGCGTGCTCCTTTTTATCATCAGGCACAATATATCTTTAATGCAGACGAATTGGAAGACCGTTGGCAGATTGAAACATCGGTGCAATGTTTGCGACAACTTTTGGGATTATAAAATAGGCACGGATTACACGGATTTCACGGTTGCTCTATCATACAGATATTTAGAGGAACCGTGCAATTCCGCGTAATCCGTGCCTAAATCGTATATCAGGCTTATCTTTTTTGATTCTCTTGTTTGTTCATTCGGTCAATATTTGTACCTTGCACTCGTTATGAGATTTTTTATTGACTAGTGACACAAAATTAAGGTAAAGTTCTATATCATGAAAACTTTAAAAGAGAAATTTGGGGAGTTATCCGCTAAAATTAAAGCATCCGGACAGCCTGCAAGAGAATGGTTTCCGCAGTATACACCGGCTTCATTATTAAGTGCGGAAAACTGGTGGGAAGCATTGGCTGTATGTGAATATGCTTTGGATACAAAAGAAGACGAGAAATTAACAGAAGATTTTTTTGAACTGATATTCAGTGCTTTTGACTGTAACGTAGAGGTGGATCTCAACGCGGAAGAATATGAATTCTGGTGGGAAAAGGTGATGCAGGTATGCGACCGTGTGGCAGAATTTAGCGGTGCGGGATGGGCGCAGAAGGGGGCACAATATTCCGAAGCCCGTTATGGAAAGCGGGATATGAGTTATTTGCTTCCATACTACGAGAAGGCGGCCGATATGGGTTGGGCTGAAGCAGAAGCAACTGTTGCCTATTGGCGATACATGGGATTCTATTGTGAACAAGATAAAGAAGAGGGTGAACGGCGTTTTGCTGCTCTCACTTCTCCCGAAGCTATTTTATGGGGAAAGCATTATCGTGCTTTTGCCGAAGAATTTACAGGGGATAAAGCAAAGGCATTACAGATACGGAATGAACTGCTTGCCGAACTGCCTGAAGGTGAACGTTTGCGTGCTCATGTATATGCATCGTTAGGAGATGCGCTCGACAGAGCGGAAGGTAACGTGGCAGAGGAAGCTGCTTACTACGAAAAAGCCCTGGAAATAGTTCCCAATCTTTATAGTCTTAAAAATCTGGCTACGCTTTATTTCCGTTACCCGGAACTGAATAAACCGAAAGAACTGAGCTTTGAACTTTGGGAAAAGGCCTGGCATGCCGGTGTGTGGTCTGCCGCTAATTTCCTGGGATATAACTATCAGGAGGAGGAATGGCAGGATATGCCTAAGGCGATTGAATGGCTGGAAAAGGGCATGCTTTATTGTGAACCCTACAGTGCGTATGAACTGGCATTGATCTACTTGTATAATGATGAATATAAGAACGTGGAACGTGGACTGATGTGTCTGAACCGTTGCGTGGAGGATGATTATATACAAGGTATCGAAGGACTGGCCAATATTTATTTCAACGGTGATTTGGTGCCGGAAGACATGAATCGTGCGAAAGAGTTGTTGGAGAAAGCCATTGAGTTGGGTTCGGGAAGTGCAGCTTATCGTTTGGGCTGGATGTATGAACGTGGCTTCTTGTCTGAAGAACCGGATTATGTGAAGGCTTTAGAGTTTTATGAAAAAGCGGCTTCACTGAATAATGCCGATGGGTATTGCCGTGTGGCTCTTTATCTGGCTAATGGATATAGCGGTGTGAAGGACCCTGTAAAATCAAGGGAATATTATGAAAAAGCGGCCGAACTGGGTGCTTGCTTTGCCCTTGTGGAACTGGCATTCTTATATGAGAATGGCGATGGAGTGGAGAAGAATTATGAAAAGTCATTTGAACTGATTAGCAAGGCTGCCGAACAGGGTTATCCTTATGCAATGTTCCGTGTAGGTCTTTATATGGAAAAGGGTGTTCTTGGTGAAGCGAAACCGGAAGAGGCCTTTGCCTGGTATACAAAGGCAGCTGAAGCGGACGATAATGATGCGATCTTTGCTTTGGGACGTTGCTATAGAGAAGGTATCGGAACGGAAGAAAACTGGGATAAGGCACTCGAATGGTTTAGTAAAGGGGCGGAAAAGAATGAAGCCCGTTGTCTGACGGAACTGGGGATGGCTTATGAGAATGGTAATGGCGTGGAAGAGAATCCACAGAAGGCAGTGGAATATATGATGAAGGCTGCCGAACAGGATTATGGCTATGCTCAGTTTAAGATGGGAGATTATTATTTCTTTGGTTGCGGTCCCTGTCTGGAAGATAATAAAACGGCAGTGGAATGGTATGAAAAGGCAGTGGCTAATGAGATTCCGATGGCTATGCTGCGTGTGGGTGAGTATTATCTGTATGACTATGATAGCCTGAATGAGTCGGAAAAGGCTTTTGCTTATTTCAAGAAAGCTGCTGAATATGAATGGTATAGTGAAGGACTGGGTATCTGTTATGAAATGGGTATCGGAGTGGAAGAGAATGAAACGGAAGCCTTTAAATATTATACACTGGCTGCGGATAATGGAAATACGACAAGTATGTATCGTACCGGACTTTGCTATTATAACGGAGTAGGTGTGAAACAGAATTATGCCGAGGCCTATCGCTGGTTCACGGATGCGGCGGGGAATGAGAATGTCGCTGCAATTTATTATCTGGGCAAGATGATGATGTATGGCGAAGGTTGTAACCCTGATCCGGAAGCTGCAGTGCAATGGTTGCTGAAAGCTGCCGAGAAAAATAACGATAAAGCACAATTTGAACTTGGAAATGCCTATCTGACAGGAAATGGCGTGGAAGAAAACGATGAAATTGCAATGGAGTGGTTCGAAAAGGCTGCAGAGAATGGCAATGAGAAAGCTCTTAAAATCACCGGAAGGAGGAGGAAGTAAAAGAGGAACATGGAAAAAGAAGGGAATAATCTGTTTCAGGTCAATCTTAAAGGTATGATTGCCCTGTTATCAGAGCACATTTATAGTAACCCGAATACTTTTGTTCGCGAACTGTTGCAGAATTGCGTAGATGCCATCACGGCACTACGCAATATTGACGAGAATTATAAAGGTCGCATCGATGTCTTTCTGAATGAGGACAAGACAGTGGTATTTCGGGATAATGGTATCGGACTGAAAGAGGAGGAAGTTTATCGCTTTCTGACTGTTATCGGGGAGAGTTCAAAGCGGGATACTCCCGATGCGGACGATTTTATCGGAAGGTTCGGTATCGGATTGTTATCTTGTTTTGTGGTGACCAATGAAATCACCGTAGAGAGTCGTTCTGCAATGGGCGGACAGCCTGTTTGCTGGTGTGGAAAAGTGGATGGGACGTATCAGCTGACTTTATCAGACGAAGAACGCCCTATCGGCTCACAGGTGGTATTGCACCCGAAAGGAGACTGGATGCATCTTTTTGAATATGAAACGTTTAAGAAGATACTGGTGAGTTACGGAGAAGTGTTGCCGTATCCTATCTATCTGCATTATCAGGGGGAAGAGGAGTTGGTAAATACGCCTTCACCTGTATGGCTTGACCCGAAGGCGACTCGTAAGGAGTTGCTGGATTATGGGGCGAAAGTGTTTCAGTCGTCTGCTCTCGATGCTTTCCGGATCTATACTGAAAGCGGCAAGGTGGAAGGGGTGCTTTATGTCCTGCCTTTCCGTACACAATTTTCAGTGCGCAACTCTCATAAGGTCTATCTCAAGCGTATGCTGTTGAGTGAGGATGATTGCAATCTGTTGCCATCTTGGGCTTTCTTTATCCGTTGTTTGGTGAATGCGGACGGGTTGCTGTCTACTGCTTCCCGGGAGTCTTTGGTGAGTAATGACCAACTGAAGGATGCCCGGAAAGAGATCGGGGTGGCTATCAAGGATTATTTGCGGGGATTGGTGCAGAATGACCGTGCCATGTTCAACCGGATTCTGGATGTTCATCACTTTCATATCAAGGCGATTGCTTCGGAGGATAATGAATTGCTTCGTTTGTTTATGGATTACCTTCCTTTTGAAACCAATAAGGGGTTGCGTGGCTTTGGAAGTATTCGTTCGGCAAGTAATGTGATATGTTATACCAAGAATCTGGAGGATTTTCGGCAAGTACGACGTATAGCCGGAGCACAGGGTTGGCTGGTCGTGAATGCTGCTTATACGTTTGATGAAACTTTGTTGAAAAAGTATGTCCGTCTGAATCCGGAACTTACTTTGGATGAAATATCTCCTTCACGGTTGCTGGAGCAGTTTGGTGAAGTGGAGGCGAATCAGGAGTTTCAGGCTTTTGAGGTGAAAGCGAACGAGTTGTTGAAGCGGTTTGGCTGTATCTGTCGTCTGAAGCATTTTACTCCGGTGGATATTCCGGTTATTTTTGTGGCGGAGGAAAAGGAGAATGCTGCTAAAAGTGCTAATAATCCGTTGGCGGCTGTACTGGGGGCTGTGAATACTACAAAGCAGATTCCGCCGACACTCACTTTCAATGCGGATAATGAAATGGTGCAGACCTTATTGCAAATACAAGGAGACAATAAACTGTTTCAGCATGTGGTGCATATATTGTATGTACAATCGCTTCTGCAAGGTAAATATCCGGTGAACAGCGAAGAAATGGAGCTTTTCAACCATTCGCTAAGTGAACTGATGACTTCGAAAATGAATGATTTTATAAACTTCCTGAATTAAAAAAAGAGTATGAGATACACACTTGAAATACAAAAATTGCTGTTGCAGACACAGAATAACAACCTGCATCCCCGCGAAAAAGCCAATCTATTGAAAGAGGCTATCCGCATCGCCGATGAGAACGAAGATGTGGAATGGGCTACGGAGTTGAGACTGGATCTTATTTATGAACTGAATCTTCTTTCGGCGGATGCTGAAGAGATTACCGTGTTCTCTAAAATTCTGGATGATTACGAGAACCACAAGGATGTGATTAAGGAAGATGACTTGTTGTGGAAATATAAGTGGATATGGGCTTGTACGTTCGATCTTCCGGAGATCCCGATGGAACAGGTACAGGCAATTGGGGAGGATTATAAAACCCGTATCCTCCGGAACGGGTATTCTTTGCGGAGTTATTATCACCGCTGGTCTGTGGAATGTGTCTGGATGCGGCAGTATGACAAGGCGAAAGAATACATTGATAAAATGTTGAATGAGAAGATAGACGATCAGTCGTGTGAGGCTTGTGAATTGAACTTTATGTTGGATTATTATCTGGAAACGGGACAGTTTGATGAGGCTTACAGCCGCGCGCAACCGTTGATTAATAAGCAGGTCACTTGTTATGAAGCCAATTTGCGGGCTTATTTGAAGCTTGCTTATTATGCGCAGAAAGCAGGTAAACCGGAGATTGCCGCCGATATGTGTGCACGTGCCGAAGAAGCATTGGTGGGAAGAGAGAAGGATGAATATCTTTTGCTCTACCTGGGATTGTTTATTGCCTATAATATGATGACGAAGCCGGAAAGAGCTTGGGAATATGCCGAACGCTGTATCGGTTGGAGTTTGCGTACTAATACGCTGAAGAGTTATCGTTTCTCCTGTGATATGGTAGAGGCTATGAAATATGAAACCCGTCCGGAAGTCTCGTTGTCTTTGCCGGAAGAGTTCCCGCTTTATCGTCCGGATGGAATTTATCAGGTAAACGAACTTCGCAATTATTTCTATCAACAGGCAGAAGAGCTGGCACGTCGCTATGACGCCCGTAACGGAAATAGTGGTTATATGGACCGTTTGAAAGATTTAATGTCTAATTAATTGCCAACATGTAGATTAATCCGTATTTTTGCCGTCCAATTATTTACTAAAAACACTGAATAACAGAAAATGAGAAAGTGGCGTATTGAAGATTCTGAGGAACTCTACAACATCACAGGTTGGGGTACCTCGTACTTTGGTATTAATGACAAAGGTCATGTAGTTGTTACACCTCGTAGAGACGGAGTGACTGTCGATCTGAAAGAACTGGTCGATGAGTTGCAATTGCGTGATGTGGCTTCTCCCATGTTGATACGTTTTCCGGATATTTTGGACAACCGTATTGAAAAGATGTCTTCCTGCTTTAAACAAGCGGCCGAAGAGTATGGTTATAAAGCCGAGAACTTTATAATTTATCCGATTAAGGTCAACCAAATGCGCCCGGTGGTGGAAGAGATTATCAGCCACGGAAAGAAGTTCAATCTCGGACTGGAAGCCGGTTCTAAACCGGAACTCCATGCAGTGATTGCGGTCAATACGGATTCTGACTCATTGATTGTCTGTAACGGATATAAAGACGAAAGTTACATCGAACTGGCTTTGCTTGCCCAGAAAATGGGTAAACGTATCTTCCTCGTTGTAGAGAAGATGAACGAACTGAAGCTGATTGCAAAGATGGCAAAACAGCTGAATGTGCAGCCTAACATCGGTATACGTATCAAACTCGCTTCTTCCGGTAGCGGAAAGTGGGAAGAGTCTGGAGGTGATGCCAGCAAATTCGGCTTGACTTCCAGTGAACTTCTCGAAGCGCTCGACTTCCTGGAGAGCAAAGGGATGAAGGATTGTTTGAAACTGATTCATTTCCATATCGGTAGTCAGGTGACAAAGATACGTCGTATTAAAACGGCTTTGCGTGAGGCTTCACAGTTCTACGTGCAGCTACATTCGATGGGATTCAATGTGGAATTTGTAGATATTGGCGGTGGACTCGGAGTGGATTATGACGGAACCCGTTCGTCCAATAGCGAAGGCAGCGTGAATTATTCCATCCAGGAATATGTAAACGACTCTATTTCTACTTTGGTGGACGTGAGCGATAAAAATGGTATCCCACACCCGAATATCATAACGGAGAGTGGACGCGCATTGACGGCACATCATTCTGTTCTTATCTTTGAGGTACTTGAAACCGCTACCTTGCCCGAATGGGATGACGAGGAAGAGATAGCTCCGGATGCGCACGAGTTGGTGCAGGAGTTATATGGAATCTGGGATTCGCTGAATCAGAACAAGATGTTGGAGGCGTGGCATGATGCGCAGCAGATCAGGGAGGAAGCGCTGGACTTGTTCAGTCATGGAATTGTAGATCTGAAAACCCGTGCACAAATCGAGCGTCTGTATTGGTCTATTACACGTGAGATTAATCAGATTGCCGGTGGTTTGAAGCATGCGCCTGATGAATTCCGCGGACTGTCTAAGTTGCTTGCCGATAAATATTTCTGTAATTTCTCGCTCTTCCAGTCGCTTCCCGACTCTTGGGCGATTGACCAGATATTCCCGATCATGCCTATCCAGCGATTGGATGAGAAACCGGAACGTTCGGCTACTTTGCAGGATATTACTTGTGACTCGGACGGTAAAATTGCTAATTTTATTTCTACCCGTAACGTGGCTCATTATCTGCCTGTACATACACTGAAGAAAACGGAACCTTACTATGTGGCTGTGTTCCTGGTCGGTGCTTATCAGGAGATTCTGGGAGATATGCATAATTTGTTCGGTGATACGAATGCCGTGCATGTTTCGGTGAACGAGAAAGGATATAATATCGAACAGATTATTGATGGAGAAACGGTAGCGGAGGTGTTGGACTATGTACAGTACAATCCGAAGAAGCTGGTACGTACACTCGAAACCTGGGTGACGAAGTCGGTGAAAGAAGGAAAGATCTCTTTGGAAGAAGGAAAAGAATTCCTTTCCAACTATCGTTCAGGGCTTTACGGATATACTTATTTGGAATAACCGGCAAGGTGCCGGAGCCGGATTGTCCATTCGGTGAACTTATTAGAAATCAAGAAATGAGAGAAAAACTAACAGTTATTAAGGTGGGTGGCAAAATCGTAGAAGAGGAAGCCACCCTTCGTCAGTTGTTAAATGACTTTGCCGCTATCGCTGGACATAAAGTTTTGGTTCACGGCGGCGGCCGTTCGGCTACAAAGATTGCCGCGCAACTGGGTATTGAAAGCAAAATGGTAAATGGTCGTCGGATTACCGATGCTGAAACTTTGAAGGTCGTAACGATGGTATACGGCGGATTAGTGAATAAAAATATTGTGGCAGGTCTGCAGGCACGCGGAGTCAATGCACTCGGATTGACCGGGGCGGATATGAACGTGATCCGTTCGGTGAAACGCCCGGTGAAAGAGGTAGACTATGGTTTTGTAGGTGACGTGGAAAAGGTGGACGCTACTTTGTTATCTGATTTGATACATAAGGGAGTGGTTCCGGTAATGGCTCCATTGACGCATGACGGACACGGCAATATGCTGAACACGAATGCAGATACCATTGCCGGGGAAACGGCGAAAGCGTTGTCGGCCCTGTTTGATGTGACATTGGTATATTGTTTTGAGAAGAAAGGCGTGTTGCGTGACGAGAATGATGACGACAGTGTGATTCCCCAAATCACCCGTGCCGAATTTGAACAATATGTAGCTGATGGCGTTATTCAGGGAGGTATGATTCCCAAGTTGGAGAATTCTTTTGAAGCAATAAATGCAGGAGTTTCTGAAGTGGTAATCACCTTAGCATCAGCGATTAATAACTCTGGTGGAACAAGAATAAAAAAATAATTCAAAAAAAAGTAGTGGGCGACTGTAACTTTTCATATCCTAGCCCGTCATTATTATAGAGATGCAAGAAATCAGCTTCCGAAACGATATTTTGCCGTTGAAGGATAAACTCTTTCGATTGGCTCTCAGAATCACCCTGGATAGGGCCGAAGCCGAGGATGTCGTTCAGGACACCATGATAAGAGTGTGGAATAAGCGTGATGAGTGGTCTCAATTTGAATCGGTCGAAGCCTATTGCCTGACAGTGGCAAAGAATCTGGCGATAGATCGAAGTCAAAAGAAAGAAGCTCAAAACGTGGAACTCACCCCCGAAATGGAGGAAGAACCTGATGCAAACAGTCCGTATGACCAGATGATTCATGATGAAAGAATGAACATTATTAATAGACTGGTAAACGAACTTCCCGAAAAACAGCGGCTTATCATGCAACTGAGGGACATTGAAGGTGAAAGCTATAAGAAAATTGCAGGGTTGCTGAATCTGACAGAGGAACAAGTTAAAGTGAACCTCTTCAGAGCCAGACAAAAAGTAAAACAAAGGTATTTAGAAATTGACGAATATGGATTATAAGGATATAGAACAGCTCCTGGAGCGATACTGGCAATGCGAAACTTCCGTTGAGGAGGAAGCAACATTGCGCGACTTCTTCGCAAAGGAGGAAGTTCCGGCTCATTTGCTTCGCTATAAAAACCTGTTTGTTTATCAACAGGTTCAGCAGGAAGTAGGACTGGGCGAAGACTTTGATGCACGTATTCTGGCAGAGGTGGAGCCTACGGTCGTAAAAGCGAAACGCTTGACACTGACCGGTCGTTTTATTCCTCTGTTCAAAGCCGCTGCCGTGATTGCAATCATCCTTTCTTTGGGGAATGTGGCACAACATTCTTTCTCCGGAGATGACGGAAGTGTATTGGCAACGGATACCATTGGTAAACAAGTAACAGCACCATCGGTCGCTATCTCAAATGATGTGAAAGCGGAACAGGTTCTAGCCGATAGTTTGGCGAGGGTCAACCACAAGGTGCAAGTTATAAACGAATAGACATTTTCATTTGCTTTAAACATATAATATAGTTAGTGTGCTTAATTAAAACAACAACGAAGGCGAAACTGTGAAGTTTTCAATTCTCTCAAATTTTTATAATAAAACTAACTAAATAAATGGGCTACCGCGCGATGCAGTAGCCCTTTTATGCTTTTAGACTGTATTTATTTAATTTGCCGTATGTTTTTCCGTGGAGCGTCAACTTCTTGTGGATTGCCTTTATAGGCAATATCGCCACTTCCTTTCACGCGGGCAACCAGTTTCTGACTTGCATAACAACTGATGTTTCCGGATCCACTGATACTTGCATCTGTATTCTCTGCTTCTAAATCTGCGGCCTGAATGTTTCCCGATCCGGCAATAGAATATTTTGCTTGAATGGCTTTACCTTTAAGATTGATATTACCCGAACCTGAAATACCTGCCTGACATTCCTGGCTCTCTATTTGTTGCAGTCTAACATCTCCCGATCCGTTAATAGAAACAGCCATTCTTCGGCAATTAAGCCCTTCTCCCTGAATGTTTCCCGAACCATTTATATGGAATTCAATATCTTTAGAGGTTTGTATTCCATTGATTAATTTTATATTTCCCGAACCATTGATCGTTAACTTATTTAATTCCGGAGCAAAAACTTTTATTTCCAGTTTTCCTTTCCAGATACTGACATTCTTCTTGAATTTTATAATTAATGTATTACCGTCTACATACGTTTCTACAAGTGGTATAATGTTGTCGGAACCATGTATCTCCACGTGACTGCGTGTGTCTTGGTGATAACTGATATTGGCACTTCCCAATAGTTTGATTTCATTGAAATGATCGGCTTTTACTTCTTGGGAGATGTAGTTTTTGCTGCCTACTACGTGTTTTCCCTGCAAGCAAGAGCCGGCAGTAAGTACTAGAGACAATCCGGTGACTAATACGAGCAATAAACTTGTTTTCATAATTATGTTTTTCTATGATTGATATGACAGTTAGACGGAAGAAACTGATATAAAGTTGCATCTTCCGCGAAGTTTTTCATTGGAATCTTCTTTTTTATTACTTTTGTGCCTGTTGATAGGAGGATTATAATGGATAAGATCATAGAAGATGACGAATTGGGACGTCTGATAGTGCGCGTCAATTCACGTGCGAGGAGTCTTGTGTTTCGTACAAAGAGTGATGCTGTTTATGTTTCAGTTCCTCCCGGCACTACATTGAAAGAAGTGAAGCAGGCGATCGAGAATCTGCGTGGTAAACTTCTGGCCTCCCGTCAAAAACTAGCCCGGCCGTTGATTGATTTGAACTATAAAATTGATGCGGAACACTTTAAGTTGTCCTTGGTGTCCGGTGAAAAGGATCAGTTTCTGGCTAATTCCCGGTTGGGAGTTATGGAAATAGTTTGTCCGCCTCATGCGGATTTTACGGATGAGAAACTGCAAAGCTGGTTGCATAAGGTAATTGAAGAATCGTTGAGGCGGAATGCGAAAAGTATCCTTCCTTCACGTTTGGCTTCCTTGTCCAGGCAATGCGGACTTCCCTATTCAAGTGTGAAAATAAACTCCAGCCAAGGCAGATGGGGAAGCTGTTCAGCTCGAAAAGATATTAATTTGTCCTATTATCTGGTTTTGTTACCTTCTCATTTGATAGATTATGTGTTGTTGCATGAGTTGTGCCATACCCGTGAGATGAATCATAGTGAACGATTTTGGGCTTTACTGAATCAATTTACAGAAGGGAAAGCACTGGCTTTGCGGGGAGAATTAAGAAAGTACCGCACGGAAATTTAAAATGTTTTATTGCCAAGGTAGTGCCGTTACGTTGTCACACTTGTGCCACCACGATGGCACAGCCGTGCCAATGCGATGGCATAGTTGTGCCAACATGGTGGCACAAACTTAGTTAATACCTTTACTATTTGGCTAATTGTTTAATCCCGTCTGATTCTTTTTCG
Source organism: Bacteroides sp. M10 (assembly GCF_014334015.1). Taxonomy (GTDB): domain Bacteria; phylum Bacteroidota; class Bacteroidia; order Bacteroidales; family Bacteroidaceae; genus Bacteroides; species Bacteroides intestinigallinarum. The sequence continues at coordinate 1,990,783 of NZ_CP060488.1, forward strand.
AATTGATAAGTTCCTCCTTTTTCACTAAGATCAAACGTAGATACTAATTCAGTCTTATTATCTACAATCAACAAGGCGCTCTGTTCGGCAAAACGTCCCACTTCTATTGTGTAAGGCTCTTCCGACATGGTTTTATTGGAGATCAGACTGTCATTGACAAACAAAGAGATAGAATCTCCGGCAAAACCCTTTACCAGACTGATTGTGTAGCTTTCAATAAAATGACGTTCTTCCTGCTTTTCCCGTTGTAGTCGCATGCTCATATAGACAAAAATAACTACGACAAAAATGACGGCAAAAGCAAGCAGTCCGTTGCCTACCATAAACTGTTTATTTGTGTTGAGACGATGTGCCATAGTCGTTATTTTTTGATTTACGGCGTAAAGATACGAATATAGCACTGTTAATTCATACTTTTTTTCTTTAATGTTTTGTAGTCGAACAGATTATTTATATCTTTGCAACCGGAAACGGATGAAAGGTGGAGGGGCAATTAAGCTCCTTTTTTTGTTCTTATATAGCTAATAAATGATAGAAAAGAAAACTGTTTGTCAGATTGTAGAAGAGTGGCTGGAAGGAAAAGACTACTTTTTAGTAGAGGTAACCGTGAGCCCGGATGACAAGATTGTGGTTGAAATAGACCATGCAGAAGGTGTTTGGATTGAAGATTGCGTGGAGCTTAGCCGCTTCATAGAGTCGAAACTGAACCGCGAAGAGGAAGATTATGAACTGGAAGTAGGGTCGGCTGGGATCGGACAACCCTTTAAAGTTCTGCAACAGTATTATATCCACATCGGACAAGAGGTGGAAGTGCTGACCGGAGACGGACGGAAGCTGGCTGGTATACTGAAAGATGCCGATGAAGAGAAGTTTACGGTAGGCGTACAAAAGAAAGTAAAAACCGAAGGATCAAAGCGCCCGAAGCTGGTAGAAGAGGACGAAACCTTCACTTATGAGCAAATAAAATATACTAAATACTTAATTAGCTTTAAATAGTTATGGCCAAAAAAGAAGAAACAATCAGCTTGATTGATACATTTTCGGAATTTAAGGAACTGAAGAATATCGATAGAACGACGATGGTTAGCGTACTCGAAGAGTCGTTCCGTAGCGTAATCGCGAAAATGTTTGGCACCGATGAAAATTACGACGTGATCGTGAACCCGGACAAGGGTGACTTCGAGATATGGCGTAACCGTGAAGTTGTGGCCGACGAAGATTTGACTAACCCGAATATGCAGATTTCGTTGAGCGAAGCACAGAAAATCGATGCTTCTTACGAAGAAGGTGAAGAGGTGACTGACGAGGTGATCTTTGCCAAGTTCGGACGTCGTGCGATCCTGAATCTTCGCCAGACACTGGCTTCCAAGATTCTGGAACTCGAAAAAGACAGTATTTATAATAAATATATAGATAAGGTAGGTACTATCATCAATGCAGAAGTATATCAGATCTGGAAAAAAGAGATGTTGCTTTTAGACGATGAAGGAAACGAGTTGCTGTTACCTAAGACCGAACAAATCCCGAGCGACTTTTATCGTAAAGGTGAAACGGCCCGTGCAGTAGTTGCCCGCGTGGATAACAAGAATAATAATCCTAAGATTATCTTGTCACGTACTTCTCCCGTTTTCCTGCAACGCCTGTTCGAGATGGAAGTACCCGAAATTAATGATGGTTTGATTACCATCAAGAAGATTGCCCGTATCCCCGGCGAACGTGCCAAGATCGCGGTGGAATCTTACGATGACAGAATCGACCCTGTAGGAGCCTGTGTAGGTGTAAAGGGAAGTCGTATTCATGGCATTGTTCGTGAACTTCGCAATGAGAACATCGACGTAATCAATTACACATCGAACATCTCATTGTTTATACAGCGCGCTTTAAGCCCGGCTAAGATTTCTTCTATTCGTCTGAACGAGGAAGAGAAGAAAGCAGAGGTATTCCTCAAACCGGAAGAAGTTTCGCTGGCTATCGGTAAAGGCGGTTTGAATATCAAACTGGCCAGTATGTTAACTGAGTACACTATCGACGTGTTCCGTGAGTTGGATGAGAATGTAGCTGACGAAGATATCTATCTCGACGAGTTCAGAGACGAAATCGACGGATGGGTGATCGACGCTATCAAAGCTATCGGCATCGATACAGCAAAAGCTGTGTTGAATGCTCCTCGTGAGATGTTGATTGAAAAGACGGACTTGGAAGAAGAGACAGTGGACGAGGTAATACGCATTTTGAAATCGGAGTTTGAAGAAGAAGATCCTTCTTCAATTGAAAATTAAAAATTAAAAATTAAAAATTTGCGATGCAATACAACGCAGCAGACTTTTATTTTTTAATTCTCAATTCTCAATTTTCAATTAAACAAGCTCCATTTATTCATTAATTTTAAAATATGACGATAAGGTTAAACAAAGTTACAAGAGATTTGAACGTAGGAATCGCGACGGTAGTTGAGTTCCTGCAAAAGAAAGGGCATACCGTTGAGGCTAATCCTAATACTAAAATTAGCGAGGAGCAATACGCTATACTCGTAAAGGAGTTTAGTACAGATAAGAACCTTAGACTTGAATCGGAGCGTTTCATACAGGAACGTCAGAATAAGGAACGTAATAAGGCATCGGTATCGATTGAAGGCTTCGAAAAGCAGCCCGAAAAACCGAAGTCGGAAGATGTGATTAAGACAGTCGTACCTGAGGATGCACGTCCGAAGTTTAAACCTGTCGGAAAAATAGATTTGGATAAATTGAACGGTCGTAAACCTGAAAAGGTAGAGAAAGAACCGGAACAGAAACAGGAAGAACCGGTTGTGGAACGGCCTGTCGTTAAACCCGAAGTGAAAAAGGAGCCCGAGAAGAGAGAACCCGAGGTGAAGAAGGAAGAGGTGGTGACATCCCCTGTTTCTGTAGTAGAGCCTACTCCAGTGGTGGTTGAACCCGTAGTAGTGCCGGAACCTGTAGTGGAGACGAAGCCGGTAGAAGTTGAAAAAGTAGTAGAAGAAGTGAAAAAAGAAGAGCCGAAGGTAGTAGTAGCTGCACCTGTGAAGGCGGAAGAACATAAAGAAGAAGAAAAGGTGGAAACTGCACAGGCTGAAGTAACCCCGGTAGCGGAAAAGGCTCCGGAGGATGATGGTGTTTTCAAAATCCGTCAACCGGAATTAGGCGCGAAGATTAATGTGATCGGTCAGATCGACTTGGCTGCATTGAATCAGTCTACTCGTCCCAAGAAGAAATCGAAGGAAGAGAAACGTCGCGAACGTGAAGAAAAGGAAAAAATCCGTCAGGATCAGAAGAAGTTGATGAAGGAAGCTATCATCAAGGAAATCCGTAAGGATGATTCTAAATTGGCGAAGAGCGGACCTAAGGACAGTGCGGAAGCAGCTGCTAACAAGAAGAAACGTAACCGTATCAATAAAGAGAAGGTGGACGTTAACAATGTTGCAACTTCCAACTTTGCTGCTCCAAGACCTAATGTACAGGGTAAAGGCGGCAATAGTAACGGTCAGGGTGGCCAGGCCAACGGACAGGGAAATAACAACAGAAGAAATAACAATAACAATAAAGATCGCTTCAAGAAGCCGGTTATCAAACAGGAAGTGAGCGAGGAAGACGTAGCAAAACAGGTAAAAGAAACCCTTGCACGTCTGACAACCAAAGGTAAGAATAAAACGTCCAAATACCGTAAAGAGAAACGTGAAATGGCTTCCAACCGTATGCAGGAACTGGAAGATCAGGAAATGGCAGACAGCAAGGTATTGAAGTTGACCGAGTTCGTTACGGCTAACGAATTGGCAACGATGATGGATGTTTCTGTTAACCAGGTTATCGCTACTTGTATGAGTATTGGTATCATGGTTTCCATCAACCAGCGTTTGGATGCTGAAACCATCAATCTGGTGGCTGAAGAATTCGGATTCAAGACTGAGTATGTAAGTGCGGAAGTGGCACAAGCTATCGTTGAAGAAGAAGATGCTCCGGAAGATTTGCAACCGCGCGCTCCGATTGTAACAGTGATGGGACACGTTGACCACGGTAAGACTTCTTTGCTCGACTATATCCGTAAGGCGAATGTAATTGCCGGTGAGGCCGGAGGTATTACCCAGCATATCGGTGCTTATAACGTGCAACTGGAAGATGGTCGTCGTATTACGTTCCTCGATACTCCGGGTCACGAAGCGTTTACCGCTATGCGTGCACGTGGTGCCAAAGTAACGGATATTGCTATCATTATTGTGGCTGCCGATGATAACGTGATGCCACAGACGAAGGAAGCGATCAATCACGCGATGGCTGCCGGTGTACCTATTGTATTTGCAATCAATAAGGTAGATAAACCGACTGCAAATCCGGATAAGATTAAAGAAGAACTGGCTGCAATGAATTACCTTGTTGAAGAATGGGGTGGTAAATATCAGTCACAAGATATCTCTGCCAAGAAAGGTATGGGTGTGGAAGACTTGCTGGAAAAAGTATTGCTCGAAGCAGAAATGCTCGACTTGAAAGCAAATCCGGACCGTAATGCTACGGGTTCCATCATCGAATCTTCACTGGATAAGGGACGTGGATATGTAGCTACTGTATTGGTATCTAACGGTACTTTGAAAGTAGGAGACATCGTATTGGCGGGAACCAGCTACGGACGTGTGAAGGCTATGTTCAACGAACGTAACCAACGCGTCAAGGAAGCAGGACCTTCCGAACCGGCATTGATTCTGGGATTGAATGGTGCTCCTGCTGCAGGTGACACATTCCATGTAGTCGAAAGCGATCAGGAAGCTCGTGAGATCACTAATAAACGTGAGCAGCTGGCTCGTGAACAAGGTTTGCGTACGCAGAAGATCCTTACATTGGATGAGTTGGGTCGTCGTATTGCTTTGGGTAACTTCCAGGAATTGAACATCATCGTTAAGGGTGACGTGGATGGTTCTGTGGAAGCGTTGAGCGATTCGTTGATTAAGTTGTCTACGGAACAAATTCAGGTAAATGTTATCCATAAGGGTGTGGGAGCAATTTCTGAATCTGATGTTTCTCTGGCTGCTGCTTCGGATGCGATTATTGTCGGATTCCAGGTACGTCCTTCGGGTGCTGCCGGTAAGATGGCCGACCAAGAGGGTGTTGACATCCGTAAGTATTCTGTCATCTACGATGCAATCGAAGAGGTAAAGGCTGCTATGGAAGGTATGTTGGCTCCGGAAGTAAAGGAACAGATTACTGCAACCATCGAAATCCGCGAAGTATTCAATATTACGAAAGTCGGTCTTGTAGCCGGAGCAATGGTGAAGACCGGAAAGGTGAAACGCAGCGACAAGGCTCGTTTGATCCGCGATGGTATCGTAATCTTTACCGGAAACATCAACGCATTGAAACGTTTCAAGGACGATGTGAAGGAAGTAGGTACAAACTTCGAGTGTGGTATCAGTCTGGTAAACTGCAACGACATGAAGGTAGGCGATATGATCGAGACATTCGAAGAAATAGAAGTGAAACAGACATTGTAATAGGCAGTGCTGAATCAATATCAGGCACGGATTACGCGGATTTCACGGTTCTTTAATAAATCCGTGTAATCCGTGAAATCCGTGCCTGAATTATATCATAGAATAGAAGAATATGGCAACGATTGATATAATTATCCTTATTGTAATAGGCGCCGGAGCGATTGTAGGTTTTGTAAAAGGCTTCATTCGTCAGTTGGCTTCTATTTTGGGGTTGATAGTCGGTCTGTTGGCAGCGAAAGCTCTGTATGCCTCTTTGGCGGAAAAGCTTTGCCCGACGGTGACGGATTCAATGACAGTTGCGCAAGTGTTGGCTTTTATCATGATCTGGATTGCCGTACCATTGATCTTTGTATTGATTGCCTCGCTATTGACAAAAGCAATGCAGGCTATTTCGCTGAACTGGCTGAATCGCTGGTTAGGAAGTGGGCTGGGAGCACTTAAGTTTCTGTTGTTAACGAGTGTAGTGATTGGTGCGATAGAGTTTGTGGACAGCGATAATAAGTTAATTAGTGCAACAAAAAAGGAAGAATCTTTGTTATATTATCCGATGGAAACGTTTGCGGGGATCTTTTTCCCTGCTGCGAAGAATATGACGCAACAATATATATTAGAGAATAAAGATAAAGATGCAACAAGAACCCAATAAAATGAAACCCAATCAGAAAGACGAACTTGAAAAGAAGACTGATAATGAGTTTGTCCGGAAATTTGCGGAGGAGAAATATAAATACGGCTTCACCACAGAGGTGCATACGGATATCATTGAGCGTGGACTTAATGAAGATGTCATTCGTCTGATTTCATCGAAAAAGGACGAACCGGAGTGGTTGCTGGAGTTTCGACTGAAAGCGTATCGCCATTGGCTGACGCTGGAAATGCCTACCTGGGCACATCTCCGTATCCCTGAAATTGATTATCAGGCGATTTCTTATTATGCCGATCCGACAAAGAAGAAAGAAGGACCGAAGAGCATGGAGGAAGTCGATCCTGAACTGATAAAGACGTTTAATAAACTGGGAATTCCTTTGGAAGAGCAAATGGCTCTTAGTGGAATGGCAGTGGATGCCGTTATGGACTCTGTTTCCGTAAAGACTACCTTCAAGGAAACGCTGATGGAGAAAGGAATTATATTCTGCTCGTTCAGTGAAGCCGTGCGGGAGCATCCGGATCTGGTGAAGAAATATATGGGCTCGGTAGTAGGTTATCGGGACAATTTCTTTGCAGCGTTGAATTCCGCAGTGTTCTCTGACGGCTCTTTCGTGTATATTCCGAAAGGAGTACGTTGCCCGATGGAGCTTTCCACTTATTTCCGTATCAATGCTCGTAACACGGGACAATTTGAGCGTACGCTGATTGTAGCGGATGATGATTCGTATGTTTCTTATCTGGAAGGATGTACGGCTCCGATGCGGGATGAAAATCAGTTGCATGCCGCTATCGTTGAGATCATTGTGCACGACCGTGCAGAAGTAAAATACAGTACCGTTCAGAACTGGTATCCGGGAGATGCAGAAGGCAAGGGCGGTGTATACAACTTTGTGACTAAACGTGGTAACTGTAAAGGAGTAGACAGTAAATTATCCTGGACACAAGTGGAAACCGGTTCGGCAATCACCTGGAAATATCCTTCCTGTATCCTGACGGGCGATAACTCGACTGCTGAATTCTATTCCGTAGCTGTAACGAACAACTATCAGCAGGCAGATACCGGAACGAAGATGATTCATCTGGGTAAGAACACTCGTAGTACGATTGTAAGTAAAGGTATTTCTGCTGGGCATAGTGAAAACTCCTATCGTGGGTTGGTACGCGTGGCCGAGAAAGCGGATAATGCTCGTAATTATAGCCAGTGTGACTCTCTGTTGCTGGGAGATAAGTGTGGTGCACATACCTTCCCGTATATGGATATTCACAATGAGACGGCAGTGGTAGAGCATGAAGCTACGACAAGCAAGATTAGTGAAGACCAGATATTTTATTGCAACCAGCGCGGTATTCCGACAGAAGATGCTATCGGACTTATTGTGAACGGATATGCAAAGGAAGTGTTGAATAAACTTCCGATGGAATTTGCGGTAGAAGCACAGAAACTGCTTACCATCTCATTGGAAGGAAGCGTGGGGTGATGTTGACTTTTTAATAGTAAATCGTAAAATCGTAAATATATCATGTTAGAAATAAAAGACCTGCATGCCAGCATTAATGGCAAAGAGATATTGAAAGGTATTAACCTGACGGTGAATCCCGGTGAGGTGCACGCTATTATGGGACCGAATGGTTCCGGTAAAAGTACGCTTTCCTCCGTATTGGTGGGTAATCCGGCTTTTGAGGTAACAAAAGGTTCGGTTACTTTTTATGGAAAGGATCTGTTGGAGTTGAGCCCCGAAGATCGTAGCCATGAAGGAATCTTCCTTAGTTTCCAGTATCCGGTAGAGATTCCGGGTGTAAGCATGGTGAACTTTATGCGTGCTGCTGTGAATGAGCAACGTAAATATAAAGGTCTGCCTGCACTGACCGCCAGTGAGTTTCTGAAGCTGATGCGTGAGAAACGTGCGGTGGTGGAGTTGGATAATAAACTGGCTAACCGTTCGGTGAATGAAGGCTTTTCCGGTGGTGAGAAGAAACGGAACGAGATTTTTCAGATGGCTATGCTGGAACCGCGTTTGAGCATTCTCGACGAGACAGACTCCGGTTTGGATATTGATGCGCTCCGTATTGTTGCGGAAGGAGTGAACAAGCTGAAAACTCCTGAAACAAGTACAATCGTTATTACCCACTATCAACGTTTGCTCGATTATATCAAGCCTGATATTGTGCATGTCCTTTATAAAGGTCGTATCGTAAAAACTGCCGGACCGGAACTTGCCCTGGAACTGGAAGAAAAAGGATACGATTGGATTAAGAAAGAAGTAGGAGAATAATTTTAGGCACGGATTACACGGATAACGCGGTTTTGCTCATGTATTTTAAACTGTGAAATCCGTGTAATCCGTGCCTGTAAATAAAAAAAATATAAGCTATGATGGTTGAACAACAATATATAGAACTTTTCTCACAGACGGAAGCGATGATCTGCAAGCATAGTGCCGAAGTGCTGAATGCGCCTCGTGCATCAGCATTTGCCGATTTTGAGCGACTCGGATTTCCGACCCGTAAGATGGAGAAGTACAAATATACGGATGTGAGCAAGTACTTTGAACCGGATTTCGGTTTGAACTTGAATCGTTTGGCTATTCCGGTCAATCCGTATGAAGTGTTTAAGTGTGATGTGCCGAATATGAGTACAGCACTCTATTTTGTGGTAAATGACACATTCTATAGTAGAGCCCTTCCGAAAGCGAATTTACCTGAAGGCGTGATCTTCGGAAGTCTGAAAGAGGTGGCCGAACAGTATCCTGACTTGGTGAAGAAGTACTACGGCAAACTGGCAGATACCTCTAAAGATGGTGTGACTGCTTTCAATACCGCTTTTGCACAAGATGGTGTTGTCTTTTATGTGCCGAAGAATGTGGTGGTGGAAAAAACAATCCAGTTGGTAAATATCCTGCGTGCAGATGTTAACTTTATGGTGAACCGTCGCGTACTGATTATCCTGGAGGATGGCGCGCAAGCCCGTTTGCTGATTTGTGACCATGCAATGGATAATGTGAACTTCCTGGCGACACAAGTTATTGAAGTATTTGCCGGTGAGAATGCGGTATTCGATATGTATGAACTGGAAGAAACACATACAAGCACAGTTCGTATCAGTAACCTGTATGTAAAGCAAGAGGCCAACAGCAATGTATTGCTCAACGGAATGACTTTGCATAATGGTACTACCCGCAACACGACCGAAGTGTTGCTGGCAGGAGAAGGAGCCGAAATAAACCTTTGTGGTATGGCGATTGCCGACAAGAACCAGCACGTAGACAATCATACAAGTATTGACCATGCCGTACCGAATTGTACCAGCAATGAGCTGTTCAAGTATGTGCTCGACGACCAGTCGGTAGGTGCGTTTGCCGGATTGGTACTCGTGCGTCCCGATGCACAACATACGAATTCCCAACAGACTAACCGGAATCTTTGTGCTACGCGTGATGCAAGAATGTATACACAACCTCAATTGGAGATTTATGCGGATGATGTGAAATGTTCGCATGGAGCAACAGTAGGCCAGTTGGATGAAGGCGCATTATTCTACATGCGTTCGCGCGGTATTGCAGAGAAAGAAGCCCGTCTGCTGTTGATGTTCGCATTTGTCAACGAAGTGATCGATACCATTCGTTTGGAAGCGCTGAAAGATCGTTTGCATCTATTGGTAGAGAAACGTTTCCGTGGCGAGTTGAATAGATGTCAGGGTTGTGCCATTTGTAAGTAACCACTAAAAAATAATGAACGTGGATATTCAAAAGATACGTGAAGATTTTCCGATATTGAGCCGCACGGTTTACGGTAAACCTTTGGTTTATTTCGACAACGGTGCGACAACACAGAAACCCCGTCTGGTGGTTGATGCGTTGGTGGATGAATATTATTCCGTCAATGCCAATGTGCATCGCGGCGTACATTATCTTTCCCAGCAAGCTACGGAACTGCATGAGGCTTCCCGTGAAACGGTACGTCAGTTCATCAATGCCCGTAGCACGAATGAAGTTGTCTTTACACGCGGAACAACAGAAAGTATCAACCTGCTTGTTTCCAGCTTCGGTGACGAGTTTATGGAAGAAGGGGATGAAGTGATTGTTTCCGTGATGGAGCATCATAGCAACATCGTTCCCTGGCAACTGTTGGCTGCCCGTAAAGGAATTGCCATAAAAGTAATCCCGATGAATGATAAAGGCGAACTTCTGCTGGATGAATATGAAAAACTATTTTCCGAACGTACGAAAATAGTCAGCGTAGTTCATGTATCGAACGTACTGGGTACAGTGAATCCGGTGAAGGAGATGATCGCAACAGCTCATGCGCATGGTGTACCTTGCCTGATAGATGCTGCACAGTCTATTCCTCACATGAAAGTGGATGTACAGGAGTTGGATGCCGATTTTTTGGTATTCTCCGCCCATAAGATATATGGTCCGACAGGTGTCGGAGTGCTTTACGGAAAAGAAGAATGGTTAGATCGCCTTCCACCTTATCAGGGAGGAGGAGAGATGATTCAGCATGTCTCTTTCGAGAAGACCACTTTTAATGAACTTCCTTTCAAGTTTGAAGCCGGTACGCCCGACTATATCGGAACTACCGGACTGGCAAAAGCCCTTGATTATGTGAACGGACATGGCATTGAACAGATAGCCGCCCATGAGTATGAACTGACAACTTACGCTTTGCAACGTCTGAAAGAAATCCCCCATATACGTATATTCGGTGAAGCAGCCGAACGGGGAGCAGTCATTTCCTTCCTGGTGGGAGATATCCATCATTTCGATCTCGGCACGTTGCTGGACCGTCTAGGCATTGCCGTGAGAACGGGGCATCATTGTGCACAACCTCTCATGCAACGTCTTGGCATAGAAGGAACGGTACGTGCTTCGTTTGCCATGTACAATACCAAATCGGAAATAGACACTTTGGTGGCAGGAATTGAACGTGTCAGCAAGATGTTTTAAAGATATGAGCTGCTATTCCTGTGGGGTAGCGGCTTTTTTTATTCTTTAACTAAAAAAAGAGGGCCTCGAGTGCAGTGATTTGAGCTTTCGTGCGTCTAATAGGTAAAGAAACAAAATGTTCTTTGAATATCAGGAGGGTCGTGAGACCATGCTTATATTATATAAATTCTCTCTCTTTAACATTAATGCAGCTATATCGTAAAAAGTTACGGTGTAGCTGCAACTTTTTTAGGGACTTCCCCGTCTAATAGAGTAGTTGTAACCATTGAAACAGCTGTTGCGATTGAAGATGAATTGAATATTATTGTATGTAAAAAGAAAGGGGAAACGCTGATAACAGCGAATCCCCTTTTTTATCGATTATTTCCTTCCTTTTTATTCAGCAGTCAGCTCAATTACGCGGCTGAAAGCCTGATTTGTTGTGAAAGCATTGATTCCCACTTTCATCAGATAATCTCCTGAATAAGTTTTCTCATTGGCGGCCAGATTCGATTTGGAATTCGGCATCAGGTTGATTTCTTTCACCTTATACATTTTCTTCGCATCCAGTCCCTGAAGTTTTACCGGGAGCAGTTTCTCACCGAAACGTGGGTGGATATCGTAGGTATAAAGCACAGCTTTGGTCTTATCCGGTGAGGCATACATGAGAGACATGTGATTGCCATCGTAGGGAGAAACCAATCTGTATTGATCGCCGTCCAGAATCACTTTTTTCAGACGCGTCCAGTTGGCAACTGCGTTCTGGCAGTAAGTCTGTTCGTCTGCATTCAGTTCCTTCAGTCCAAGGTCAAAGCCCAGTTTGCACATACTTGCCACATCCGTACGGAACTTCACGCTTGTGTTCTTGTTCCAGCTGGTTACGTGTGCACACATGGCTTTTGCCGGGAAGATTTGTGAGAATCCCCACTGGATAAACAGACGTTCTATCGGGTCTGTGTTGTCGCTGCACCAGAATTCTGTGTAATATTTCAGAGCTTCGTAGTCGCAACGGGCGCCACCGCCGGAGCAGAGCATCATTGGCACGTTCGGATATTTGTCTTTGATACGTTTCAATACATTGTATATACCACGTACATGGTCGATATAAAGCTGTCCCTGTTTATTTTTTAAATATGGAGAATAAACATTTGTAATTGGAGAGTTACAGTCCCATTTAAAGAAAGCTACTTCCGGATTCTCTGTCAGGATCTTATCCACTACACCATATACAAAGTCCTGTACTTTCGGATTGCTAAGATCGAGTACCAGCTGATTACGGTAATAATATGTTTCGCGGTTAGGCAGTTGGATAGCCCAGTCGGGATGCTTTTCGAACAACTCACTTTTAGGGTTAACCATTTCCGGTTCAATCCAGATACCAAATTTCACTCCGGCTTCTTTGGCAGACTGTACAAGGGCAGGAATACCGCCCGGCAGTTTGGATTTCATCACTTCCCAGTCACCCAGTCCGGCATTGTCACTGTTGCGTGGGTGCTTGTTGCCAAACCAGCCGTCATCCAGCAGGAACATATCTACACCAAGATGTTTAGCTTCCTTCATCAGTTCGGCAAGCAGTTCCTCATTGAATTTGAAGTAAGTATTTTCCCAGTTGTTTAATAAAGTCATACGGTCGCCTTGTCCGTCTTTCAGCTGATAGTTGCGTGCCCATGCGTGAAGGTTGCGGCTGGCTTCGCCCGTACCGTTGTTGCTGAAAGTAAAGATGAATTCAGGAGTTGTAAACACTTCATTCGGCTTCAGTTCATAATCAGATGCATAAGGATTGATGGCGGGGATTACACGGAGATTACCTACGTTGTCCACTTCGAAAGTGAACTGGAAGTTTCCTGTCCATCCGATAGTACCTAGCATGGCACGTCCCTGCGCTTCCTGTGCCGGTTGTTCAAAACCAAGCTCAAAGAACGGGTGGGTGTGCATGGCAGCACGGCTTCCCAGTTTGGTGTCGATCACCTTTTTACCGAACAACAGAGGTTGTGTGCTCATTTGTGCTTCTTTTGCCCAATCGCTGCTGAATTCTGTCAGGAAATATTCGTTTCCGGAGAAATAAAGCATGGTGGAAGCATAACGCCATAAGGTCACAGGCTTCTTTTCAGCATGTTTGATTTCGCTCCACGTCTTGATGACGTTTTCTTTCGGATAAGCGATGTAATGTAGTGTGACTTCTACCGGATACTGATTATCTTTTAGTTGAATAATCGTTTCCGTTCCGCCCGCCACTGCCTTCTGCTCGGAGGATATATAGCGGAGAATCGTACTCGGGTTCCCATCATTGTGCGTGATAGCTACAGCCGGTTCAAAATAATCTTCGGCGCCGGAGCCCGGATATACTTCCCATCCGCGGGTGGATACGCTACCGTCACTTCCTCCTTTTACGTAAGGAGAAAAGTTGTTGATGTCTTTCTCATTCAGTAACTTATCGCCCAGATAAGCCTGATAGAGTCGTCCGTTAGGAGCTACTTGGAGAATTAAGTCTGTGTTGTCCGTTGCGATGCGGATAACGTTCTTTTCCTGGGCGTCCACTTGCGCCAGGGTAAACAATGCCATAAGTAATACGAAAAGTTTCTTCATGGTTTTTTAATAATTAATTAGGTATTAGTTAGTTTGTGGGCATAGAATGCCGCAAAGATAATTATAATTCGTCAGGAATGAACTAGAATTTAATGCTTGCGCTAAATTCTACGGTAAATGGGCGTAAATAATTTCCACTCATATAGTTGCCGGCATACTGGGCAGCTTCTTCTTTGGTAATCAGTTCCGAACCGTTGATGGTTCCGCTGGCCCCCTTCTGATTCAGGAAGTTGATGACTGTTGCCCCTAAAGAAAGATGCTTGTTTACGTTCCAGTTGATCCCCCCGAAAGTTTCCCAGCGACCGTTGAAATAGAGGGCTTCCTGGAGATTGGCGTAAGTCTTGCCGAAATAGCGGAAACTAAGCCAAAGACGTAAGTCCTTCGTGATATTATAGCTTGGGTCGAGTTCGACAAGAATCTGCGGAATCTCTTTTACAATCATCCCATTGGCGTTGACAGACATTTCCGAACCGTCGTTGAATGTGACGCTTGCATTATAGTTCTTGTAAACAGGTTTCTGATACGTGAACAGAGCGTGCAGGTGAAAACCTTTGAACGGGTCGATTTCGGCAGATGTGGTCCATCCCAGTGTTTTGATATTATAAATAAGCAATACGGTCTTTCCTTCTTCCGTTCCCGGTTTCGTCAGGTTTTGCTGGTCAATATTATTAGATTTAGAGATATAGGTAACCATAGAGGTGAGGTTGATCCACTTGTTCTTGTAGAACAAACCGCCACGGATTAACGGTATGGTGACACGTTTGTATTGCTCTTCCGTAGGACCTGTTCCGGCATATTCGTTGATACGTGGGAAGCGGGTGGCTACTGTTCCGTCGGCAGTCAGGCCGAATTGTCCGGTTACGTTGTAAGTGGCGCGGAGCGTGGCGGCATAGTTCAGTTTATCCTTTACCAGTTTGGCGGGATGAATGCTGCGTTGTGTGGCAATGATATTTCCTGTTTCTTCCTCTTTGCTATAAGTGGTAAAGTCGCCGATGTGGAAACCCGGGAAACGGGAAGCGGATATTTGATCGGCACTCATCCGGTAATATTCCAGGCGTCCGCCATAATAGATATTGAATTGGGGAGTTACTTGCCAGTTGTCTGTAAAGTAAAGGGCGAGTTTGTTCTCATATCCCTTTGTATATTCGGGACTAAGTTCGTTGTACCCGTATGTTTGTACGCGCTGACCGGTCAGGGTGGGGTCCAGAGAACTTGTAGTTGTAGAAGTCAGCAACTGTGGATAGTTCTGTACGGTAGCCATCCATTGCAGAGAAGAGGAATAATAATCAAGATGGTAATACCATTCGTTCACTCCCAGACGCAGATCATGGTTGCCAAAGGTCTTGTTCAACTCGGAAGTGATTAGGAAGTTTTTCACTTTGCCTACGTGCAACCAGGTGCGGCGACCTTCTGCGAGTCCTTCATACGGATCACCGTTTGATAACGTAAAACCATCGTTGGCGGTTACTTCGCTGATGGTGCTGCCTCCGAAGTCGACATAGTTGGCACGTGGAGCATCCATATATTTCAGATTGAATTTCCATAGCAGATCGTTCCTAAAAAGATAATCGGAGATTAATGCAATCTCATTGGCACGGTTTTCAGAACCATCGCTCAAGTTCCATGTTTTTATCTTTCCGTCTCTTACGTCCATGTATGGGAAAGAACCGTTCTGCGGAACATAAGAATTTGTCCCCAGTTTGAAACCGTCTATCTCTTTAACCGAGCCGTCGCCGACATAGATAAAAGGAGCTGCATTGGCATAGCTGGCCGGATTTTCACTGCGGGAGTGTTTGTAGAGCAAAGATATTTTGCCGCGTCCGTTGTTGAAGAGACGGGTCAGGCCGGCATGATAAATCTCTGTGCGGTCTGCATAGTTCGTAAATTTCAGATCGAAACTTCCCGGGTCGAAGTTCTGGTAGATGCTTGCCGTGTAAAGCCATTGGTCATTGATGGCTCCTGAAACATTGAAATCGAAGTTCTGCATACCGAAATGATTGGTGCGGTAGTTTAATATACCTTGGAAATCCTTTTGTCCCAGTTTGCTGAATGAGTTGACGGAGTAAGCAATATTACCGGTCGTGATGGCCGACTCGGAAGGAGATAAAAGTCCTACTTCTCCCAGGCTGCTGTCGCTGCGCCAATGGGCGGCAAGTTTGTGAACGGTAGAGGAATATACGGCAGGAAGTCCATTCTCATAGACATTAACGTCCTCGCTGGGAAGTCCGATTTGAATTTCGCGGGGTTTGTTGGCATCAGAAGCATTCAGCATCACATTGCGTTCGCCTTCTTCTGATTCTTTTTTAGTAGAGTTGGCAGGAATCGTATCCTGCTTCATTTCGATTCGGTTCGTCTTTTTCTTGTTCACCTGAATGTTCGCTGCATTCCCGTTGGAAGGAATCAGTTGCAACAGGGTTGCTAGAGTAAGGCAACTAAAGGTTACTTTTTTCATCACTTGTATTCATTTAAAGATTTGGAAGTTCACATCGGTTGTGTCATTTTGACGAAGGCAAAGATAGGAGGAGGAGAAACAAGTGGCTATACTCTTTTTTGTCAAGATGTGCAAGAGATGTTTCAAGTGTGCGATAGCCCTTTGCAGTGCGACATTTATTGCCATCCGTGCAACAAATGTTTCATCCTTCCTATGCATTTAGCGTAAAAAAAACTATATTTGTCGCTATCTAATATCTGTGTATGAAAAGGAAATTGCTGCTTTTTCTCCTTTCTATTTGTTTTTTCCTTCCGGATTTTGCCGCGACGGGACAGTATAACTTTATCCGTGTAGATGGAGGAAGCGGTCTTTCGAACAGTCATGTCAAGTCCATTATTCAAGATAGTTACGGTTTTATCTGGCTGGGTACGCGCAACGGTCTTAATCGTTATGACGGCGTGTCGATGAAGCTTTATAACTGCTATGACGAAACTTTGCAGCATGGCAATCAGGTCATATCCGCTCTTTTTGAGGATAATCACCGTCAATTATGGGTAGGTACGGATGATGGTGTTTATATTCAGGAGCTTGCTACCGGGAAGTTTTCGTTCTTTGATGCCCGCACAGAGAACGGAGAACAAATCAGATACAACTGGATTGAAGATATTCTGGCAGATCATTCGGGAAATATCTGGGTGAATGCACCGAATCAGGGAGTTTTCCGCTATCAGGTGGAGACGGGTAAACTGTTCCGCTATATTCCCTGTCCCAGTAAGGATAAAAGCAAGGACTTTCCGCAGTCTATCTGTGTAGATAAAGAAGGTACGGTCTGGGTGGGTACGTATGGAGCGGGAATCTACCGTTACAGTCCGGAGCAGGATAAGTTTGTGCCCTATGCAACAGAAGCACTTAAAGGGGATTTCATCTTTACTCTGTGTGATTATGGCGATGAGCTGATTGTCGGAGTGCATGAAGAGGAACTGAAACGGTTCAACAAAAAGACCGGAGAAGTGAGTATATTCCCTGCACCCGAAGTACATCGAAAAATTATCCGCTACGCTGTTTGCTTCGGAGACGAGCTGTGGGTGGGTACGCAGAATGGCGTTTATGTGATTAATGAGAAACACAACAGTGTGCAACATATTCCTGCCGATGCCGGAGGAAAGTATGGGCTTGGAGATGCTATCGTCGATAAGATTTATCGTGATCGTGAAGGGGGAACCTGGATCTGTACGCAATTTGGAGGAGCCAGCTATCTGCCTGTACGTACGCTCGATTTTTCGGTTTATCTTCCGGGAGCGCCCGGTACAGTCAGCGGACGACGCATCAGTGAATTGGCGGAAGGAAAAGACGGAGTGGTGTGGGTCAGTACGCAGGATGGCGGTGTTTGCTACTGGAATCCGGGAACACAGACTTTCACTAAAATTCCCCAGTCGCCTGACCGTCAGAATGTATTAAGCCTGTTCGCTTCGGATGATTTGGTTGGTGCAGGTTACTTTAAAGGGGGCATCGACCTGATTGTTTCTCAAGATCAGGTTCAGACGTTCTATCCCGCACAACTTGGTATCAGTGAAGGTTCCGTGTTTGCCCTTTACCGCGATCGTGGGGGAGCAATCTGGTTGGGTGATGGCTGGAACATCTTTCGTTCGGCCGACAAAGGACGGACTTTTGAGAAAATGGAGCAATTCGGGTATGCTTATATGCGTGATATTCTCGAAGATAAATCCGGCAATATATGGGTGGCAACGATGGGCAGTGGAATATTCCGGTATCATCCGCAGACAAATCAGATGGTCAGCTATAAATGTATACCGGAGGACAGCACTTCTATCGGAACAAATGAAGTGACAGGTATTTCGGAGGATAGTAAAGGCTTTATCTGGTTTTCTACAGACCGGGGTGGATTGTTGCGTTTTAACCCCGAAACCGGAAGATTCCGGACATACACCAAAGCGGACGGGCTTCCGGACAACGTAACATATAAAGTCGTGGAAGACCGGCAACATCGTATCTGGTTCGGAACAGACCGTGGGCTGGTTTGTCTTCATCCGGAAACAGACAGCCTGCAAGTTTTCAACCGAAATGACGGGTTACCTGATAACCAGTTTAACTATAAATCGGCCTTGGCTGCCTCTGATGGTACTATTTGGATGGGAACTATCAATGGATTGGTCTCTTTTAATCCACAAATTGTCCACCCGAATACTTTTGTGCCTCCAGTCTATATCACCGGAATGTACGTGCAGGGACGTGAAACTCCTTTCACGGCGGATGGTGTGCAACTGCCTTACCGTTCTAACGTCAGCTTTGATTTTGTTGCTTTAAGTTATACCTCACCAAGTGCAAATCGTTATGCCTACAAAATGGAAGGGATAGATAATGACTGGAATTATACATCTGATGTGCATACAGCGTCTTATGCCCAGCTCCCGCCGGGAGACTACCTGTTCCGTGTGCGGGGTAGTAATAATAATGGTGTCTGGAATCAGGAAGAAGCTACTTTATCAGTGCGTATTCTTCCACCTTGGTGGCGTACAGTGTGGGCTTACCTTATCTATATCATTGTAGTGTCCGGCAGCTTTGTCTTGACTCTTCGCGCCTATCGCCGCCGGGAAGTACAAAAGATCCGTGAGCAGCAATTATTGGCAGAACTGGCGCGTGAGCGTGAATCCCATCGTACGCATGAGATGTTTATTAATCAGATCACTTACGGAGCTTGTACTCCGCAAGGGGGTGCGATGTCACGAGCTGATGAACAACTGATGTCCCAACTGATAGCCAAAGTGCGTGAGAATCTTTCCGACGCCAATTATAATGTGGAAGCATTGGCTGCAGCCATGAATATGTCCCGCTCCAGCCTGCATCGTAAGATTAAGGCGCTGACCGATCTTTCTTCACTCGACTTTATCCGTATCATCCGATTAAAACGTGCGGCAGAACTATTGCAGGAGGGAGAATTGCGCATCAACGAAATCTCTGACAGAGTAGGTTTCCAGTCGCCTTCTTACTTCGCAAAGATATTTCAGAAGCAATTCGGAGTTACTCCTACAGAGTTTGCCCAACAAAATAAGCAGAGAATGGCAGAGGATTAGTAACTATAGACTATTATTCGTTATTTTATCATGGGGTGGTGAACAGGTTTTAGCTCCTTTCCGGCACAGAAATGAGCCGAAATATAATCTCTTAATTCTCTAGTAAATGCTCGCTGGGATTATATTTCAGCTTATTTTTTTATGACTTGACTTATTTCAAAACCGTATAGAAATGAGGGAATGAAGTAAATAACTACAGTGTGCCCATTTTGTTTAAAGAGATGTATAAAAGATAGAATAATTCAGCTTTATAAATTCTTTCTTTTTTACTTGCTTATTTCATTTGATTTCCATACTTTTAGCCTCCGTAAACCCTTTAAAAATTGATCCTATGGACAACATTCTTTTCTGGCTGGTTCCAGTCGCTTCCGTGTTAGCCCTCTGCTTTGCTTATTACTTTCATAAGCAAATGATGAAAGAGAGCGAAGGTACACCCCAAATGATAAAGATAGCTGCTGCTGTGCGCAAAGGAGCTATGTCTTATCTGAAACAGCAATACAAAATAGTAGGCTGGGTATTCTTGGGGTTGGTTATTTTGTTTTCAATTATGGCCTACGGCTTTCATGTACAGAACGCATGGGTTCCCATTGCTTTTCTTACAGGCGGATTTTTCTCCGGGCTTTCCGGATTTTTAGGGATGAAGACGGCGACTTATGCGTCGGCTCGTACCGCTAATGCCGCCCGTAATTCTCTGAATGCAGGGTTGAGGATTGCTTTCCGAAGCGGCGCGGTGATGGGATTAGTTGTAGTTGGCCTGGGATTGCTCGATATATCTTTCTGGTATCTGTTGTTGAATGCAGTCATTCCTGCTGATGCGCTGACACCTACTCATAAACTCTGTGTGATTACTACTACCATGCTGACTTTCGGTATGGGTGCTTCTACACAAGCACTCTTTGCCCGTGTAGGTGGCGGTATCTATACGAAGGCAGCTGATGTTGGAGCCGACTTGGTAGGTAAAGTAGAAGCCGGAATTCCGGAAGATGACCCTCGTAATCCTGCTACTATTGCCGATAATGTAGGTGACAATGTAGGTGACGTGGCCGGTATGGGAGCCGATTTATATGAATCTTACTGTGGCTCGATTTTGGCAACAGCTGCACTGGGTGCTGCTGCTTTTATCCATTCGGCAGATACAGTGATGCAATTCAAGGCAGTTATTGCTCCGATGTTGATTGCAGCTGTTGGCATTATCCTTTCTATTATAGGGATATTCGCTGTCCGTACTAAAGAGAATGCGACCATGAAAGACTTGCTCGGTTCATTGGCTTTCGGTACGAACCTTAGTTCCGTGCTTATTGTTGCAGCTACATTCTTAATCCTGTGGCTCTTGCAACTAGATAACTGGATTTGGATTTCTTGTGCCGTAGTAGTCGGACTGGTAGTAGGTATTATCATCGGACGTTCTACGGAATATTATACTTCTCAATCTTATCGTCCTACCCAGAAACTAAGTGAAAGCGGTAAGACTGGCCCTGCTACCGTCATTATTTCCGGTATTGGTTTGGGTATGCTTTCTACAGCTATTCCTGTAGTTGCAGTAGTGATTGGTATCATTGCCTCCTATCTGTTGGCTTCCGCAGGTGATTTCGGTAATGTAGGCATGGGATTGTATGGCATCGGTATTGCAGCTGTTGGTATGCTTTCTACCTTAGGTATCACATTGGCAACGGATGCTTACGGTCCGATTGCGGATAATGCGGGAGGTAATGCGGAAATGTCTGGTCTGGGTGCTGAAGTTCGCAAACGTACTGATGCGCTCGATTCATTGGGTAACACAACTGCCGCCACAGGAAAAGGTTTTGCAATCGGTTCCGCTGCACTGACAGGTCTGGCTTTGCTGGCTTCTTATATTGAAGAAATCCGAATCGGTCTGACACGTCTTGGTAATGTGGACCTGACTTTTGCAGATGGAAGTTCTATCAGCGTAGCAAATGCCACTTTTATCGACTTCATGGATTATTACGAAGTACACTTGATGAATCCGAAAGTACTTTCGGGCATGTTCCTCGGTTCAATGATGGCTTTCCTGTTTTGTGGTTTGACAATGAATGCAGTAGGGCGTGCGGCAGGACACATGGTTGACGAAGTGCGCCGCCAGTTCCGTGACATAAAGGGTATTCTGACTGGAGAAGCCGAGCCGGATTACGAACGTTGTGTTGAAATATCGACAAAGGGTGCGCAGCGTGAGATGGTTATTCCTTCCTTGATTGCTATTGTTGCTCCAATTCTTACAGGATTTATCTTTGGCGTTCCCGGCGTACTCGGTCTGCTGATTGGTGGCTTGAGCAGTGGTTTCGTGTTGGCTATCTTTATGGCTAACGCCGGAGGTGCATGGGATAATGCAAAGAAATATGTGGAAGAAGGTAACTTTGGTGGAAAAGGCGGTGAAGTGCATAAAGCAACCGTAGTAGGAGATACAGTAGGTGATCCGTTTAAAGATACCTCCGGTCCGAGCTTGAATATTTTGATAAAGCTTATGAGCATGGTCGCCATTGTGATGGCAGGACTGACTGTTGCCTGGAGTTTATTCTAAAAAAGCAGAAGAGAAATAAGAAAAAGGAGACAAAACAAGTCTCCTTTTTTAATTTGAATTACCTTTGTATCAAAATAGAAGCGATAAATATGTTATTACCTTATTTGAACGAGAATCTGATTGAGGCCGGATGTGATGAGGCCGGTCGTGGGTGTTTGGCGGGAGCGGTATATGCTGCTGCGGTTATTCTTCCGAAGGATTTTAAGAATGAACTGTTGAATGATTCCAAACAACTGACGGAAAAGCAACGTTATGCATTACGTGAGGTAATAGAGAAAGAAGCGATTGCTTGGGCGGTTGGCATTGTGTCACCGGAAGAAATTGATGAAATAAATATCCTGCGGGCTTCTTTTCTGGCGATGCATCGTGCAGTGGATCAGTTGTCCACCCGTCCCCAACATTTACTGATCGACGGTAATCGTTTCACTAAATACCCCGGTGTTCCCCATACTACAGTAGTGAAAGGAGACGGGAAATATCTTTCGATAGCAGCAGCTTCAATTTTAGCCAAAACATATCGAGACGATTATATGAACCGTCTTCACGAAGAATTTCCATATTATGACTGGGACCACAATAAAGGTTATCCAACTAAAAAACATCGTGCCGCCATTGCCGAACGTGGCACTACTCCTTACCATCGCATGACGTTCAATCTGTTGGGAGATGGCCAGTTGACTTTGAGCTTCTAAAGTCGCTTTGTTTCATTTTACACACATTTTCTACATTTTTTTGCAGAATAAGCACGATTTTGTTACGGATAACCGTGAAATTGTTCCGTTTAGGCTAAAAAAGTGTTGCCTAGTGCTTTTATTTGTTATTAAAATGCTATATCTTTGCGAACAATAATAAGAATTAAAAAGTTTAAAATCATGGCAACGAACAAGCTATTATGGTCTTCTAAGCTCATTGGGGTATTTTTTATTATGTTGGTTTGCACTCTTTCTGCAAATGCACAGTTTTTACGTACTTCCTATTTCATGGAAGGTACTCACTATCGTCAACAACTGAATCCGGCTTTAACACCGACTAAAGGTTACTTTAACCTTCCGGTGATCGGTGCTGTTAATGCAACGGTTGGTTCTACTTCGTTAGGCTATCAGGATATCATTGACATTATTGATGATGGCGATGATTTCTACACTAAACCGGATTTCATGAACCGTCTGAAAGATAATAATAAGCTGAATGTGAACTTCAGTACAGAAATTTTTTCTGCAGGATGGTATAAAGGAAAAAACTTCTGGTCATTTAATATCGGTCTTCGTACAGATATCGGTGCTAATCTGACAAAGAATATGTTCAATTTCCTGAATCAGATGGAAACAATTGAAGACAATTGGAGAAACAGTAATTATGATATTAGTGGTCAGCAATTGAATATCAATGCTTATACGGAAATTGGTTTAGGACTTTCACGTCAGATTAATAGTCGTTTGACTGTTGGTGCTAGGGTAAAAGCTTTATTAGGTATTGGCAACATGGAACTGAAACTTAATAGAATTGCGATGAGTGCTAATTTGCCTACAGATCAACAAATAAATGAGTGGTCAAGTGATAGCTATTGGTCAGGTACTCCTGCAGAAATTGCTGCAAAAGCTCAAGAATTGAAAGCTAAGTTTGATAATTATCATGCTAACTTAAATGTTGGTGCCGAACTGAAGAGTTCTTTCAAAGGTCTGGAACTAAAAGAAGAAGAAGGTAAAGACTATGTAACTGATTTCGACTTTGACAGTGGTAAATTAGGTATCGCTGGTTATGGCTTCGGTATTGATTTAGGTGCTTCTTATAAAATCTTGGATAACCTGACTGTATCTGCTTCTATTCTCGACTTGGGTTTTATTTCTTGGTCTAAATCAAGTACAAAGATTGCATCTGCTAATCCGGATCCAATTGATCTTAAAGGAAGTACTTATGCAGGCATGATTGATCCAGCTAATCCGCAATCTAGTGTTACAGGTGCGTTGAACCAATTACAAAGCGATGCTGAAAATTATATGGATCTTGTGACACAAGGTGATGTGCTTAACTATGACATGTTGCAACTTGAAGTAGGTGATGCCAAAGAATCTCGTAAATCTCGTCTTGCTTCTACCCTAGTATTAGGTGCAGAATATGGATTCTTCAATAACAAATTAGCAGTAGGTGTATTGTCAACAACTCGTTTTGTACAGCCTGATGCTCTTACAGAATTAACATTCTCTGCAAACTATCGCCCGAAAAGCTGGTTCAATGTAGCACTTAGTTATTCAGCTATCCAGTCAGCGGGTAAATCTTTCGGTCTGGGTCTGAAATTAGGTCCTCTGTTTGTCGGAACTGACTATATGTTCTTAGGCAAGAACTCTAACTCTGTGAACGGATTCGTTGGAGTTTCTATTCCGTTGGGCGGAAGAAAAGCAAGCAAAGAAGGATAAGATATTTTAATTTCTCTCTCTAAACATTCTCTTTTAATTAATTCTCTATAGAATAAAAAACGTATAATTTACAGCTTACCGTCTTAGAATCCTCTAAAGGATCACAGATGGTAAGCTGTTTTTTTGTATTAGAACCATTTTATCTTCCGGAATATCACAAACGCAAGAGTTGACAATCCGATGGAAAATAGTACGATCAAAGAGAAAGCAAAGGGTACCTCTTCCAGATGAATATCCACATTCATACCATAGAAACTGGCAATCAATGTCGGGAGCATCAGGACGATGGACAGACTTGTCATGCGTTTCATGATTGTATTCACGTTATTGGAGATAATGGAGGCAAAAGCATCCATCGTTCCCGTGAGAATGTCACTGTAAATATTCACCGTGTTAAGTGCCTGTTTCAATTCGATAATCACATCTTCCACTAGTTCAGTGTCCAGATAATCCGTATCCTGGAAAATAGTCCTTAATTTTCCTATCATCACTTCATTTCCACGGATGGAAGTATTGAAGTAGACCAATGTTTTCTGCAGTCTCATCAGTCGGAGCAGGTCCTCGTTGCGGATGCTTCGTTCCAGTTCCTTTTCTGCGGCGCTGATGTCTATGTTTATCTGCTTTAGGTATTTCAGGAACCATACGGCAGAAGAATAGATGATCCGGAGGATCAGATCCAGTTTGTTGCGCACAACAATCCCTTTTCGGCGGGTATGCTCGATAAAATCCGGTAATAGATCAGTGTTATGATAACAGACGGACACAATGATTTCATTATTGGTGATGATACCGATTGGTACGGTGCTGAAAGGCAGAGTGCTGTTTTGCGCAATCTGCACAGGGATACGAAGAATGGTCAATAACCAGTTACCTTCCGTATCCGTACGCGGACGTTCGTCCGTATCGGCTATGTCATTAAGAAATGATTCGGGTACGTTGAGAGTTTGAGTTAGAAATTCAAAGTCATCATTATTTGGGCATACTACATTTACCCAGCTGTTAGGAAGCCATTGAGCTTTTTCCACAAAGCCAGCTTCACAATAAAGATACGTTCTCATCTTATTGCCTCCTTTCGTTTGTTTGACACGAGCAGAGGCATCAAGTTTCAATGACTCTGTTCGCTTTAATTAATACTAGTTGTGCACGTTCGCGGGTTTGAATCGTCCATATTTCTATGATTTTAATTTAAAAGCGATGCAAAGGTACGGAAAAATGAAGAGGGTTCCGCCCTTTGTATCGCTTTTTTTGATATTCTTTTATTCGTGCCCTTTATTTAGAGGCTCCGTTACTATTCTGCTTTTCCTTCGAAATGATTATCCAGATATTTCCTGATATTGTAACTGCTTAAACGCTCTTTGGATATGCTACCATCTTTTTCAACAAGTTCATAGTGTGGAATACCATTGAACTGGAATAGTTGACGCAGATAATTGAACTCTGCCTCCGAAACATAATAACAGGCTTCTCCTTTTAGATTCTTCTCTACATATTTTTGGTAATCTTTCTCGGGCGAATCTTTCTGGCTTGTGATATAGATGAATTGAAACTCCGGATGATCTTTATATTTTTTGCGTAAATCGGCAGTTGCCTCTATTCCTGCACGACAAGGGCCACAAGTCGTTGCCCAGAAATCGACAAACAGAACCTTACCTGAATGATTCTTTATGATGTTGCGGAATACTTCAGTCGCTTTTCCTTCAGGCAACTGATAAGATCTCGCCCTATCTTTCGGGTGTGTCTTTTCCAGCACTCGTTCAGCTTCTGCTGCGAGAAACGGTTCGGTAAATATTTGTTTGATGCTATCCACATATTCGTGGGCTATTTGGCTGTCTTTAATATTTCCTAAATCAAAATTAAGACTTCGCACTTTGGCTATTTGCCAAAGCAATGGATTAGGAATAGGATATAATTGGGCAATAATGGAATCTTTCTTGAAATTATATTTCCGGTTCATATTTATGGCACTTCTGTCTTTATCTTGCTGGGATTTTTCCTTTGTTTTCGTTTCCTTTGAGTATAATGTTTCATATTCTTGTACGAGTTTCTGTTCCTTCTCATAGAGTGACGCTATTTTCTTGTTTTCATCGATTACCTCTTTGATAATGATTTTGGCACTAGTTCCGGCCAACTTCTCTTGTTTAAGTCTTATTTTTTCCTGCTCATCGTTCAGTTTCACGCCTTTTTCTTTAAGGAAAGTCAACAGTGATTTTTCTGGATACGTACAGTCGATACTGTCTGATAAAGAAAAAGAAAGACCGGGATACGCTTTTCGGAACAGATCCATATATTCGAAGCGATTGATAAACGTGCTTGCGTTTGTATTTGCAAGTACGGCTATATCATTGAGTGGCATATCTTTCAAGAAACTATAATAGGAATCGTCTTCCTTTACTTTTAGTACCTGATTGGTGCTATCTTGCTTTGCGTAATAATCTCTGCTCATCAAGAAATCAAAAAGCATACTTCCGGCTTGCAAATCTACCTTGTTCTTTATCAGATGAACTGCCTTGAGAGAGGGCTGATAGATTTGGCTTACAGAGTCTGCAACCTGTTTCCATTGTGCAATGATAGGCTTCATGTGCTCCTTGTATTGGTCGGGAGTTAATGTCTTTTGCGATTTCGATAAGTCCTCATAGCGATAGGTAATCAGATTATCAAAGTCTTTCAGGAGGTAGGAGAGAGAGGCGGATGGACCCATATATGCTGTGTTCCTGATAGGGAAGTAATGATCGCGTGCACGGCTGCGTGCCATTACAGCTTCCCAGTCGATATACATGGTGAGAGTTTGTCCGGGTTCAATATAGAATGGAATCCAGTTGTGTCCCAGTACTACCGATGATTCTATCGGATGATTAATGATAAATCGACAGCTAAAACTACCGTTCGGGGCTATCTGGATGACGGTCGGATAATCTTCACGGGTCAGTTCATTTGACAGATAAATAAGACCGGTGTCAAATCCTAAACGAGGATCGTATCCGTTTATATACCCTTGCAGATAAGTTGAATCCTGCCGGAAGAATTGCTTAAAATCAGGTTCTGCAGCAACCTGTGTAATCGGAGTTCTCTCCTTGCTGTACACTAATTCTTCCGCTCCTTTCTGCTGAATCTTACACGTGCCGTCTTTTTGCGGGGTGAATGATAAAGTCATTTCCTCCTGACTCTCTCTATCTTTTAAAGTCATTTCAATCCGCTTTCCTTTTTTTCGGATATTTTCATTGGTGTATATCCGGTTATTCAGAATGCTGATGGAGTCGTAAACTCCATATTGCCATGAACCGGAACCGTCCGTTTTGAACCAATTGCCTTTGATGGTGGCTAGTGGAGAAGAATCTTTCTTCTTTTGCGGAACCAGCGATATGTCATAGATATTGCCTTCGGGGTCAGTAGGATTGAGAAAATGAATGGTCTGTGTTTCTGACGGTAACGGCTCGAAAACCAGCACATAATCCATTGTTCCTGAATCCGGCATATAGACTTCTTTCTTGAGTTCGATGCCTTCAGCACTTTTGAACAGATATTTCTTGCCGGTTGCGGCATCTTCCAGATAGGTATCTCCATCTTCCATGATCCACCAATGCGGGCGGAAGATGGCATGAATATATACTCTTGTATTTTCGGCAGTGCGCTCTATGCGAGTGATGTTGGAAATACTTCCTGATCGGGCTTTGAAAGAAGGATGGTCGATTGTTTGTGCGGATACTATACCCGATAACAAAAGTAAGATACAAAATAAAGTTGTTTTCATAATAATAGTTTTTCGATCAACATATTGAAAGTAATTTTACAAAGTAAGAAAAATATCCGTAGCCTGGTGCACTTCTGCCCTGTAACTTAACATAGATTAAACGTTTACGTAACCATCTTTTTTGTACCTTTGCGCCCGAAAATCAGAGTGATAATTTAAATATTGAAATATTATGAGTAAGAAAGCCCTTTTAATGATCCTCGATGGTTGGGGATTAGGTGACCAAAAGAAAGACGACGTAATCTTCAACACTCCCACTCCTTACTGGGATTATCTGACGACTACTTATCCTCACTCTCAACTTCAGGCAAGTGGTGAAAACGTAGGTTTGCCCGACGGACAGATGGGTAACTCGGAAGTAGGTCACTTGAATATCGGTGCCGGACGCGTAGTTTATCAGGATTTGGTAAAAATCAATCGTGCATGTGCTGACAATAGCATCCTGAAAAATCCTGAAGTCGTTTCTGCTTTCTCTTATGCAAAAGAAAACGGAAAGAGTGTTCACTTTATGGGGCTGACTTCTAATGGTGGCGTACATAGCTCACTCGTTCATCTCTTCAAACTTTGCGATATCGCTAAAGAATATAATATCGACAATACATTTATTCACTGCTTCATGGATGGTCGTGATACTGACCCGAAGAGTGGTAAAGGCTTTATCGAAGAACTTTCTGCACACTGTGAGAAATCAGCAGGCAAGATTGCTTCTATCATCGGCCGTTATTACGCTATGGACCGCGACAAACGTTGGGAACGTGTAAAAGAAGCTTATGACCTGCTTGTAAACGGCATAGGTGAGAAAGCTACCGATATGGTTCAGGCTATGCAGGAGTCTTATAATGCAGGTGTTACAGATGAATTCATCAAACCGATTGTGAATGCCAACTGCGACGGAACAATCAAAGAAGGTGATGTAGTTATCTTCTTCAACTATCGTAATGACCGTGCCAAAGAGTTGACTGTTGTATTGACTCAACAAGATATGCCGGAAGCAGGTATGCACACCATCCCAGGGCTGCAATATTACTGTATGACTCCGTACGATGCTTCTTTCAAGGGCGTTCATATCCTGTTCGACAAAGATAATGTATCTAATACATTAGGCGAATATCTTGCTTCTAAAGGATTGAGCCAACTTCATATCGCTGAAACAGAAAAGTATGCGCACGTAACATTCTTCTTCAATGGTGGACGTGAAACTCCGTTTGACAAAGAAGATCGTATCCTTGTTCCTTCTCCCAAAGTGGCTACTTACGACTTGAAGCCGGAAATGAGCGCTTTCGAAGTAAAAGACAAATTGGTGGCTGCCATCAACGAGAACAAATATGATTTCATCGTAGTGAACTTCGCTAATGGTGACATGGTAGGTCATACCGGTATTTATGAAGCAATCGAGAAAGCTGTTATTGCTGTAGATGCTTGCGTGAAAGATGTAATCGAAGCTGCCAAAGCACAGGATTACGAAGCAATTATCATTGCCGACCATGGTAATGCTGACCACGCTTTGAACGAAGACGGTACTCCTAACACTGCTCACTCTTTGAACCCTGTTCCTTGTGTTTATGTAACAGAGAACAAAGCTGCGAAAGTAGAAAACGGTCGTCTGGCAGATGTTGCTCCGACTATTCTCAAGATTATGGGGCTGGCTGTTCCGGCTGAAATGGACGGAAACGTTTTAATAAATTGAGAGTTGAGAATTAAAAATTAAAAAATGATAGCTAAGAATAATGCTATTCATATTAAATCGTATGCGTTTGCTATTCGTATAGTAAACGCATACAAGTTTTTAGCAGAATCTGAAAAAAAGTTTGTTTTATCAAAACAGTTATTACGCAGTGGAACTGCTATCGGAGCTTTGGTTGCTGAAGCTCATCATGCGCAGAGTGGTGCAGACTTCTTGAATAAAATGAATGTTGCACTGAAAGAAGCAAATGAAACATCTTATTGGCTTTCTTTATTGAAGGATACTCATTATATGAACGAAATAGTCTATCAATCTATTTCTTCAGATTGCAATGAATTGGTTGCGCTTTTAGTTTGCATTGTTAAGTCTATGAAAGATTCACTTAAAAAATAAACCAAAACATTTATTTCTCAATTTTTAATTCTCAATTCTCAATTTAAAATGATACAAATAGGTGATGTAGTAGTGTCTCTTGATGTATTTCAAGAGAAGTTTCTTTGCGATCTGGGTGCCTGCAAGGGTGCTTGTTGCATTGAAGGTGATGCCGGTGCTCCGGTAGAGCTGGATGAGGTGATGGAGTTGGAAGAGGTTTTGCCGGTTATCTGGGACGAACTGGCTCCGGAAGCACGTGCGGTGATTGAAAAGCAAGGGGTGGTATATACGGATCAGGAAGGTGATTTGGTGACTTCTATTGTCAATAATAAGGACTGTGTGTTTACTTGTTATGATGAGAATGGTTGCTGCTATTGCGCGATCGAAAAGGCCTATCGAGAGGGAAAGACTGCCTTCTATAAACCGGTGTCCTGCCATCTTTATCCTATCCGGATTGGAGATTACGGACCTTATAAAGCGGTGAATTATAATCGTTGGGACGTATGCAAAGCAGCGGTTTTGCTGGGAAAAAAAGAGAATCTTCCCGTATATCAGTTTTTAAAAGAGCCTTTAATCCGTAAGTTCGGTGAAGAATGGTACAAAGAATTGGTTACTGTTGCCGAAGAACTGAAAAAGCAACAGTACATTTAAATTCTCTTTCGGTTCTTGCGTATGCAATATACCTGATATAGTAAAATACACAATGCGATAATAATTCCGCATGCCGGTATCATCCATACTTCCGGATGAATAATAATCAAGAAAATACAAGTGGCGATCACGCAGGAAGTCAATACAATAAGAAACAACCTGATCTTTGCAAATAACGGATTAGGAGCAGTAGTTTTCATTTTCATAGTTATGTTTTCTTTGCTTTTTATGCAAGATAGTGATTTTGTATGGAAAACGTTTCTGCTGTTAGCTTTTATTAAGAGATAGGTAGTTGAACTATTCGAACATAAAGCCCCTTTGGGCAAAAGAAAAACGCCGATCGAAGGATGTTCCTTCGCCATCGGCGTTTCCTCGTTGTAAGATGTGAGGTTGGTTTATAAAACGTAATTATTTAATTATGTATCGATATTTGCATACGTTGCATTTTCTTCAATAAACTCGCGGCGTGGTCCTACATCTTCACCCATCAACATAGAGAAGATATAATCGGCTTCAGCAGCGTTGTCAATATTTACTTGTTTCAACATACGGTTTTCGGGGTCCATAGTTGTTTCCCACAACTGCTGTGCGTTCATTTCACCCAAACCTTTGTAACGCTGTGTATGAATTGCATTTTCCGAACCACCGCCGTAAGTGTCGATAAACTTCTGACGCTGTGTATCTGTCCAGCAATACTCTTCTACTTTACCTTTTTTGCAGAGGTAGAGCGGGGGAGTGGCGATATACAAATAGCCATTCTGGATAATCTGTGGCATATAGCGGAAGAAGAACGTCATAATCAGTGTGTCGATGTGAGAACCATCGACGTCGGCATCGGTCATAATGATAATCTTGTGATAGCGTAACTTCTGTATGTTGGCTTCCTTGCTGTCTTCGTCTGTTCCGATAGTCACACCGAGGGCTGTGTAGATATTGCGGATTTCATCACTTTCCAAAGCCTTGTGATACATGGCCTTCTCTACGTTCAGAATCTTACCACGTAATGGGAGGATAGCCTGGAACATACGGTTACGTCCCTGCTTGGCAGTACCACCTGCCGAATCTCCCTCGACGAGGAATAATTCACATTTTGAAGGATCCTTATCCGAACAGTCAGCTAATTTACCCGGCAGACCGCCACCTGACATCGGTGACTTGCGTTGTACCATTTCACGAGCTTTTCTTGCTGCGTGACGTGCGGTAGCTGCGAGAATCACCTTGTCTACAATCGTTTTTGCTTCCTTCGGGTGTTCTTCCAGATAATATGCCAATACTTCACCTACTGCCTGGTCAACAGCACCCATCACTTCGTTGTTACCCAACTTCGTTTTAGTCTGTCCTTCAAACTGCGGTTCAGCTACTTTTACAGAAATAACAGCGGTCAAACCTTCACGGAAGTCATCTCCCGAGATTTCAACCTTCACCTTTTCCAGCATCTTGCTGTCTTCAGCATATTTCTTCAACGTACGGGTCAGTGCACGACGGAAACCTGCCAGGTGTGTACCACCTTCGATGGTGTTGATATTGTTAACGTATGAGTGAACGTTTTCGGAGAATCCGGTATTGTACATGATAGCCACTTCAATAGGAATTCCCTGTTTTTCTGAGTTCAGATAGATAACGTCGTTAATCAAGTGCTCGCGTGAAGACTCGATAAAACGTACAAACTCTCTCAAACCTTCTTCTGAATAAAACTGCTCACCCTTGAAGCTTCCGTCCTCATTCACAACCCGACGGTCAGTCAGGGAGATACGAAGACCGGCGTTCAGATAAGCCAATTCGCGTAGACGTGAAGCCAGAATCTTGTAGTCGTATACCGTTTCAGTAAAGATAGTATCATCCGGCCAGAATTGTTGGCGGGTTCCCGTAATGTCGGCTGTACCGACTTCTTTTACAGAGTAAAGCGGTTTACCGATCTCGTACTCCTGCTGATAGATTTTACCATCACGGAATACTTGCGTAGTCATGTGGGTAGACAGCGCGTTTACGCAAGACATACCTACACCGTGCAAACCTCCGGATACCTTGTAAGAACCCTTGTCGAATTTACCTCCGGCATGCAGTACGGTCATGGCAACTTCCAGTGCCGACTTCTTTTCTTTCTCGTGATAGTCCACCGGAATACCACGTCCGTTGTCCTGTACTGTGATTGAATTGTCTTCGTTGATTGTTACTTCGATATGGTCGCAATAGCCGGCCAATGCTTCGTCGATAGAGTTGTCAACGATTTCGTATACCAAATGGTGAAGTCCCTTGACGCTGATGTCACCAATGTACATCGCAGGGCGTTTTCTTACTGCTTCAAGACCTTCCAATACCTGGATGCTATCCGCAGAATAAGACCCGTTATTGGGAGTGATTTGTTCTTCGCTCATAATTGCCTTTCTAACTTTAATAACAGAGCAAATATAGTGAAAATTGTCGACTTGGCGAAGAATAATCAGTGAAAAATAAAGAATGCGGGTTGATTCTCCGCTTTCTTGATAAGTTTGATATTCAGTTGGTTATAAACAAGAAAGGCCGAACTTAAAAGTTCAGCCTGGATGCTATATAGAATTGTTAAATTCTTATTATTAAGCGAGCTTGTTGATGTAAAGAGCCAACTTAGATTTCAGATTGCTAGCTTTGTTCTTGTGAATGATGTTCACTTTAGCCAACTTATCCAACATCTTTGTAATGCCTGGGTACATTGCAACTGCTTCTGCTTTATCAGTAGTTGCACGAAGCTTTCTAACAGCATTTCTCATGGTCTTGCCATAATATCTGTTGTGAAGTCTTCTTGTCTCTTCTTGTCTGATTCTTTTCAGTGAT
Organism: Bacteroides sp. M10; assembly: GCF_014334015.1. Taxonomy (GTDB): domain Bacteria; phylum Bacteroidota; class Bacteroidia; order Bacteroidales; family Bacteroidaceae; genus Bacteroides; species Bacteroides intestinigallinarum. The sequence continues at coordinate 2,024,175 of NZ_CP060488.1, forward strand.
GATTTATGATTTGCCATCTCGACTAATCTATTTTTTTAGTTCTTTATTCTTTTAACTTGTAGCCCGTGGGGGAATCGAACCCCCCTTTCAAGAATGAAAATCTTGCGTCCTAACCGATAGACGAACGGGCCATCCTGTTGTTGCATTTCTGCATTTTGCTTTCTCGAATCTGTGTTTGTTTCTCGATTGCGGATGCAAAGGTAGGAACTTTTTTGAAACTGACAAATGATTTATAGGATTTTTTTCGTTGAATATGTGTTTTTTTTCAAAGTGACCATTCTTTTATATTGATATTCAATAAAATAGATGGTTTCAGTTTTTATAAAAAAAATTCTCCCCAGTGAAAAATACTGGAAGATGTTCTCTTCCATTTACCTTATTATATTATAATGGAATAAAAAGGCTGCTTATTTTTGTGATTTCTCTTGTAACAAAAAAAAGTGCATTCTCTCCTCGCTTGGACAGAATGCACTAAACACAAACAAAACAAACAATTTTAATAAAACGATATTTTCTTTGAAAAATCGTTTTATTAAGACGCTACATGTAGTGGGAAACATTACATGAGCAGAGGGCAAAAGAGCCCACTAGGGTACTTCGCAGTAGCCTTTGTAAATACATCTCACCTAAATATTGTTTACATACTATTTCGTCACACGTTTTTAAGACTCCAGTTCGGAGTTGTTCAGGCGTATAATCCATCCGTTAACTTGCATTCTTGGGCATATCTGCGGAATTCCGGTATCTGATGGCTGGATAAAGAACAAAAGCGTATATGAGTCCTGACGGTCGAGATACTCCTGGTCACTCATTTCACCTATATCATTGTAGATTTTGGATAACAACAGATATTGAGTGAGTGGGAGACGAAGAATGTTCTGGCCGCTTGGTATATGTTTGATCGATAAGGTTGTCTGATCTCCTTTCATGATACGTAATGTATTTAATCTCGCATGGATGACCGGAGTTTGCTCGGACATTACAGCCACTTCCTTCTGGTATGGAAGATAGTAGACTGGAGTTGTACCGACCGGTGTGTTTGTGTAGTCTATTATTCCGTTGGCAGATTCCAGCGTAAAGGAAAAGTCCTCTTGGCTTAGAGGGGCATTTGCTTCATCTTGAAGAATGCATGAGAAATAATTAGTATCTTTCACTAAATTGGCGGTAATAACCTGATATTTTTGACTAATAGTAATATTTTCAAGGCTACTGTAAAAGAGTGCATTCAGTTTCTTGTTCGGCTGATTCTTATTATCGCATGCCAGTGATATATTCAGGGACCTTCGTTCCGTTTGTCCAGCTTTGAGATTAGGGAGCTGGTACATGTGGTTGGATGTCCCTCCCCATATAAGCAAACGATAAGTTCCTTCGGGAAACGGTACTCTTACCATACAGTAGCCTTGATGTAATGTAATGCTGTCTACGTCCACTCGATCCACATATTTATCATCCTTGTCGAAAGCAAGGATGGTAATGTCGCTTACTTGTGTGGAGGCAGCGTCCACATCTAGTATATTATAGGTATACGAGATTTTCAGCCAAGTCCCGGAAGGGCAGTCTGACAAGTCGTCGTTCACCCAGTTGCAGGATGAGAACAAGGCGATGGCACTGATAATATAGAGTAAAAATGGACGCATTTATAATAAATTTAGTTCGGGTGGCCAATACTTATTCAAGTTCTACATCTTGATTACGTACGGCCCACGGAAAAACATTGAAATTGATGTCTAGTTCGGCTTTATATTCATCCGGCTGATCCGGGTCGATGAAAGGTTCGCCGCTACCGAGTCCTGCAATTTTGTTGACTGACAATCTGTATATATTGTTGCGTACGATACCGAATTCCATGACACCCATTTCCGGAGAATTATTATCAAGGTGTTTGATCCAGTAATTGTAATAACAAGAGTAGTTTTCCGTTTTCTTGAAACGTTTGATACTATATCGAGCTAGCTCTTCTGTTGTCGAGTTGTCAGTGACATCGTCGGGCAAATTATTAAGGACTAGTTTACGGATTGCATCTACGCTGGTATAAAAGTTGTAATTGAAGTAGAACATATTAGTCGGCCAGTTGGACTGATTGCTAACTACATCGCCATTTTCATTGAAAACGCGGTCGGGGGCAATATCCATGTTGGCTTTGAACATAACTCCCGTGCTGTATGCATTCAGTTGGGCGTCAAGGAACATACAGTTTTCCAGGCAGTAGATATGTGACCAACTGTTAGCTTGAGCCATGCCTGCCCAGTTGCCGTCGTTGATATCCAACTGTACTAGAGCTTGTGCAAAGAAACCGTCGGCGTTTGTAAAGTCCCCGGCGTTCTCCACTGTTTTCTTGAAGAAATAAGGATCGATAACATAACCATTGTTGTCGTTGATATCACCGAAGTTTTCATCAGTATATGAATCTGGTTCCTGAAAACTGCTCAGTACTGCTGTATGGCGGAAAGTATAAAACTGGGTTGCCAAGTTCAACATTCTGAAATTGTTCAGTTTGATTGTACAGTAGGTCTTTCCGGATGGGTCTGTTAGTGGGAAAGTTTCTTGTGTTTGAGTCAGTTCAACTTTGGCAACCACGCGTTCAAGACCGATGGATACACTAGTCACTTTATCGGAGTCTGTAGGTTTCTTCACTTCAACGTTCAGATTGGCAGCTCCACGATTGGTCATAACGAAACCGTTTTCGGGTACACTTGGAATTTTTCCTGCACTGTAAGTAACGGCATCAACTGCATTCAGAAAAGCCTCTTGTGTGCTGATATTTCCTGTGATTGCTTTTCCGTTAGCTATGGCAAAGATGTTATAAGTTCCCGGATTTACAGTGATTTTATCGGCGGTGTACTGTATGTTTTGACCGCTCGTAACTGTCCGGTTGATGTTCTTCAGTTCCTGCTGATCTTTGAGCGTTTTTGTGGTCGCGTCAAATAGATAAACAGTGAGACTCTTTACCGCATATTCTTCTTTCGAACCTTCGGTGGTAACGCCGGACGATTCGGCACTTCGACTGGTGGCAACGTTTGGAATCTCGAAGAACAAGGCGAGATTGCCATTTGACTCTGAATGAGTATCATCGGCGATGACAACATCTGCATCATTGATGCAACTGTACTGTGTGACTGCTGCGAATAAAAGCAGTGACATTAATTTACTGAATCTTTTCATTTTACATTTGGTTTTAATGAGTGTTTATTTTAGTGCACGGACTAATTGCAGATTATTATCCGCTTGTGATAGTCCTGCTTTTTGAGCTTGTCTGAATAAGTGCTCTGCTTCCTCATAGTTGTTTTTAAGAAAGCATAGAACTCCTTTTGCTAATATTGTTTCCGGTACTTCCGGAGCTTTTTCCAAATAAGTGGCAGCTGTTTGGACGTCTCTTTGCATCAAGGCTATGCAGGCGGCATTCAGGTTGGCTGTGGGATTATCGGGAAATAGTTGTACGGCAGTCATGAAAATCTGATTATAAGTTTCGCTTCCAGGTGTACTGGCAAGTGCGAGACGAAACATTTCTTCAAGACTCAGATTTTTAGGGTTTGTAGTAAAGACTTTCCGAGATTCTGCAAGAGTAAACGGGCGTACACGATACTCAATAGTGTAGTCGGAATGTCTAAGTAGAGTAAACCAATGCTTCAGGACAAAATCGTAGAATGCAGGGAAGTGCTTTTTTAACTTTTTCTCCTTGCTGTCGGGGTGAATGTCGCTTGTTATGGTTTTTATTATCGCTTCTTTCTCTTGAAAAGTCGTATCACAGAGAAGAGCTTCAAATCCTTCCCAATCTTCGGGAGTATAGTCTGTCTGGATATGCGCTCCGTCGAATGCATATAGCTGATTTACATACTCTTTCACAGATTGAGTACGTTCACGGGCCAACTTCTCATTGAGTCGGTAAGGTCCGTCGGGTGAAGCGTAGCCGTGAATGCTGATGTGTGTGATGGTAACGTTGGTGTCATTTTTAATGGTGTTGATTGTTTCAATAATTTTATTCAGTTCTACTGTATTGTTGCTGTACGTTTCGTATATAGCAGTCACATTGACAGGAAAATCAATAAACGCGCACCCTTTTTCTTCTCTGATTTTCGAGGTTTCCACTTGGGGAGTCAAGAATACGAGTTGTGGAATAGGGGTTGGCTGTGGGTGTAAACGGGCGATACAAGTGAAATTTTCTTCACTCGGAATCCCACAGCCACAGCTTTTCTCAACGAGTGAGAGAGTGGCATGATTCATCCAACTATCGAAAGGTACAGATTGCAGATAATGCATTGTCTGCCGACTTCCGTTTTTTCTTTGCAATGCTTTGACTTCTTTTTCCTTCTTGCCGGCTTCGCGCAAAAATATGATGTGTTGTTTTCGGCTGTTGATATAGATAGCTGGTAATTCCAACCGGTGTTCCAGACTGTCACTGACAACAGGTACCAATGTCATTGATTCATTGGGCAGGAAGTCACGGGTGATTTCTATTTCAATAGAAACCAGTAATTCTTTCCCGGCCTTGTGCAGGCTGGAGGAAGTGGCTCGAACAGTGCCATCATCTCCTGCTACAGGTGTCTGTGCCTGAAGAAAAAGAGATAAGATGGTTGCAATGATAAAAGTTCCTCCTGTTTTCATAATTTTATAACTAAATGACTCCTTATCTGTAACAAAAGCAATCATAACTCACCATGGATAAATTCGTGAGATGATTCCTTGCTGTTGCAATGCTTTCAATATCTTTATGTCCTTTATTGATCTGCTGATGCCTCCATGCCCTAGATAATATACTCTCCATGGGGTAGAACGGCATTGACGTGCTATTCGTATGTAGATACTTCTTCTTCTGGAGAACCAGACTTTCCATAAACTTTTCATCCTGTTTTATTTTAAAATAGATAAACTAAACTTATTGAAGCCTTACTAGGCCCTATGTAATGATAATCACCTTTGTCTCGTAATCCGGCGCATTTCTTGACGCAGTTGTACTGCTTGTAGCGGATAAAATCGTATCCTACTCCCAGACTTGTTTCTATATTCCAATGATTATCCAGCATCCAGTGATATCCGGCACTGATACCTCCACCTGCCAGCCATCCTTCATATCTGTATTTTTTCAACCCGGCGAATATACCGAAAGGCAGTTTTTTCCCTCCGATATTGAATTGTGCCCCATTGAGGTAAGCACCCCAGAAAAAGCCGTTAAACTTCTGGCAAGTCCAGTATTTATATTCTGGCTGTATCAGCCAATAGCGGTTCACATATTTCTCTTCCCGTTTCCATGGTCGCAGACTGCCGGTCAGTTCAACTGTGCTTTTATTTCCTATGGCATAGGAAACTCCGGCTTCGAAAGCCCCATCTATTGCCGGAAGCGTATTCACGCTGACTGCTACTTTCTGTGAGCGACAGTGGAGCCAACCAACTGATAAGAACAGGAATAAGAATAAGAAATATTTCATTGTGTCTGTTCGTTAAGGACGTTTATTATTTTCAAAAAATACATTCAGATTGTAAGAAGCCTCTTCGGAACCTTCTGTCTTAGCAGCCTTTAACATGCGAATGCCTTCGTATGTGTTTCCAGTCATCAGCTCATATACACCCCGGCAATTCTTATAAGCAAGGCTGTCATGAGGAGCCATCGATAAAAACTTGCTTATTGATTGAGTGTCTCCTTGTTCGATGGCAGCAGCGGCAGCGTTTAGGTTGGCGATGGGGTGTACAGGATACAGTTTGACACTGATGTTAATAATTTGGTAAAACTTAGCTTTGTTATCTGCATACGACAGAGCTACGGTATAGAGTTCGCGGAGCGACAACATTTGTGGATTGACGTCAGCCATAATCTTAGCCTCTTCAAGATTAAAATTCAACTCTTTCTGATTTCGTATATCTACATCATCCGTAGCCGGGGAAACATACGAACCTTTATATTTCATTTTTGTGGTTGTCGTATCAGTTGGCGACGTGTTTTCTGCTGTTGATGTAACCTCGTCCGGATTCTTTTGGGAGGATGGGAGTGCAGCAGGTTGAGATGTAATGAGTAAAGTATCTTTCAACGCTTGTTCACCTTCAGGACGGATGATTGTTCTCCGAAGGAGGAGAGTTGCATGGTTCATCCAATCTTCTGCGGGCAATGAAGTCCGGTAAGCGATGGTGCGGGAATGACTTTCGTCGATACCGGCAACGAGGTAGGTTGCGTCCTCTTCCTTATGCTCGCTTTTTTTTCGTAATATCTGGTTACGCAGATATAATTTCTGTTTTTGTTTGCCGTTCAATAAGATGGAAGGTAGTAAGATTTTTCTTTCCTGTCCGGTTAAGACGGGCGTTAGTCTGACGGCATTTTTAGACTCCATATTTTCTATCTCTACCGATACATCCATGGAGAGTAGTAATGAATCTGCCCGCACTCCGAGAAAGTGTGGAGTAATATCCAGTTTAATGTTTTGTGCCGGGAGTAGATTGCATATCAATAAGCTGAAAAATATGAATGCTTTCGTTTTCATTTTATGTGGTTATTATTAGGTTGATTTATCGGATGAAATATATAATTGATATCCCTGCTTGTGTAGGTCCCCAGTAGTTGCAGCTTGATTTTTCCAATAGGGCTGCACCTTCAGACTGTCCGTAGCGTTTATAGTTAAGGTGTGCATATCCGAGTGAGATTCCTGCTTCCAGATTCCATTGAGGGCTGATTATCCATTGATAACCGTAGGAAATGCCGAAACCTGCCAGATTGCCTTGATATCTGTTGTGAGCAATCTGCCTGTTCTCAATACCCAGCATTTTCCCATCGCTGAATCCCCAGGGGAGCATTCCTCCAAAATTGAACAAAGCATAGTGTAGCTGAAAGCCGATAAAACTTCCTGTGAATGCTTCATTAAACCATTTACGGTATTCTGGCTGCAACAGGAAATGCTTCATCTTTTTGTTCCCTCCGAAGTTCCAGGGGTTGTAATTGAGGGAAAGGCTGATGGTATGCGTATCGTCACATCGCACTTCTCCTCCCATATTGAGAGTAGTGGTTAGATCGTAAAGCAGATTGCTTTTAATGGCTATATTTTGTCCGCAAAGGTTCGAAGCAGGCAGAATACATGCAACAAAGGCAATGATAGCTAGCCCATGTTTAATGTTTGCCGCATGTCTCCACCTGTTGCTGGCAGCAGACCTTTCATTTTTGCTGATATTGGGTTTGTGTGTCATAATTATTTGTTTATGTGTATCTGTTACTTCTTAGGTAACGGAACTCCTGTTTAATGACAGGAACACATGGGGGAAAAGTAAAAAAGACGGTGGTCTTTTATTGATATATGTCTCTGGAAGCTTTCGGACAGAAAAAAGTGGTCCGATGATTGGCAATAGATAGTTGGAACATGAACTAAAAGTGATTCGTGTTCTCATATCTTATTTTATTCTTCGAAAGAAGTTGAATAAAATAATGTATAATTAATTTGGAATGTAATACTCTTTTTATATATCTTTGTGCAGTATTTATATCCGTTACCTAAGAAGTAATGGATAAGGCAGATTGCTGATAGATAGTTGTTTATGTATTATTGATGACTTGTGTTGTAAGATTCTACGTAAAAACAATTCAATTGATTGGCTTCTGTTCTTTTCTTCAAACCAAAACCTTTCAGATAAGTTTGCGTGGTTTTTATAGATTTATGTCCTAGTGATTCACTGATCATTTCAATAGGGATTCCCTGGTATTTGGCATTTGTTGCCCAAGAATGCCGAATGGTATATGAACTGACAGGTGATTTTAGGTTTAGTTCTCTTGACAGGCTTTTTAATTGATTGTTGAATCGGCGGAGGGCTGACTGATATTCCTTATATATGCCTTCTTCTTTTCGTCTCTTATCTCCTCTCATTATATTAAATAGGTAGTCTGGGCAATCTTCTCTCGGTGGATTGCTGTTACGCAGCCTGTTTATCTCTTTCTTGGAGGTGTCCAGGATTTCAAGACTCATTGGTGTGCCTGTTTTTATACGATTGTATCTAAGGATTCCGTCTTCCAATGCCGATTTCTCTAAATGTGCGAAATCAGAGAACGGCATACCGCAGAATTGGAACATCAACCGTGCGATAGCTTGCGTACGGATTAAGTGTTGGGATTGAGGGGCTTTGTAGAGAAGTGTATGCAGTTCGCTGACCGGGAGCGCCTTTTTCTGTCGTACATCTACGCCAGTGTATACGTCACGAAACAGTCGGGGGATAAAGCGGGCTACCCCTGCTTCTACACCACGATTATAGATGCTGCGCAACATACGCATATAGGTCGAAACAGTGTTTGGCTTCAACCCATGTTCGTGGAGGTGCTGTCCGTATCGTCTCAAACTATCGCGAGTGATCTGCCCGAAAGTTATGCTGGGAGTACCACAGAACCTTGTGAATGACAGAATTGCATTCTTATACACATGTGCTGTCGAATAACGACCTTCTTCCTGTAAATTCCGGATGTATGCTTTGGCGCATCCGGTAAATCCGTTTTTATTACTTTTTCGTTTCATAAGCTTGTTTATCTTTACTTGTTATTCAGGGACTATAACAAAAGTAGTTATCTTTTTTGTTGTTAATGCCTTTAAAATCTCTCCGATTACCTTGTATTTTTTGTAGCTTTGCTTCGGATTTGGAAATGAGGTTATTCAGTTATGCTGCAAAAAACGAAAGGAATAGTTCTTCATACGTTGAAATACAATGATACTTCTATCATTGTAGATATGTATACGGAGTTGTTCGGCAGAGCTTCTTTCCTTGTAACAGTGCCTCGTTCGCGAAAAGCGGCTGTGAAATCCGTACTTTTCCAGCCGTTATCTTTTATCGAGTTCGAGGCTGACTATCGGCCTAATGCGACACTTTATCGTGTGAAGGAAGCGAAATCTTTTTATCCATTTTCTTCCATACCTTATGATCCGTATAAGTCTTCGATGGCACTTTTCTTGTCGGAGTTTCTTTACAGGGCTATCCGGGAGGAGGCAGAGAACTGTCCGTTATTCGCCTATCTGCAACATTCTATCATTTGGCTGGATGAGTGTGGAGAGGGATTTGCCAATTTTCATCTGGTTTTTCTGATGCGTCTTTCGCGTTTTCTGGGGCTTTACCCAAACCTGGAAGATTATCATACCGGCGATTACTTCGATTTATTGAATGCCTGTTTCACTTCCATTCGTCCCCAACTACATTCTTCCTATATCAATCCTGAAGAGGCTGCCCGTCTCCGTCAATTGATGCGCATGAATTATGAGACCATGCATCTTTTCGGTATGAGCCGTGCGGAGCGTACCCGTTGCCTGACGATTATGAATGATTATTATCGTTTGCATCTGCCTGACTTCCCGGCATTGAAATCATTGGAGGTATTAAAAGAACTGTTTGATTAGTGCTTTTAATCGTTTACGGTTATCCTGCTTTTATTCGTTTCCAATCCAGAAAGGCCAATACGGCGTTTTTCAGTGCGGCGATGCTTTTGATTACAGACAAGATACTGAATTCTAAAAATATATGTTACTTTTGTCCCTTATGAAATGACAAGAGAGAAAACAACATGAAAACATTCATAAACTTCACGACTTATTTTCTTATTCTATTGGGACTCTATAGTTGTAACGGTGATGTATTTGTTGATGATTTCCGGTCTTCCGATTCAGAACTTACTTTGGACGGAAACGGTGATGTCGCAACGATCCGATTTGCATCTTCCAATTGGGATTTATTTGGGATGTATAATTACGATGAAAGCTTTTCCTATCCATATAAAGTTTTTGATGAGAATGGTAATCTGATAATGACGGATCAAATCCCATACTTGAAGGGATTGGGCAAGATTGTATGCGACGAGGAGTTGATAGGTTTCACCGTCGATCGCAGCAATCCTAAAGAATTGAAGATAACGGTGGACGAGAACGCTCGTTCTACTCACTTTCGATTAATGCTTGTAGTAGGCAACGAATATGAGTCGCAAGATATATATGTTGAAATTTCACCATCGGACAGGTATGTGTTCGATCATATCACTTATTCTTTAGATATGTATTCTTACGGAAAGGTGATAGAGACACAAAGAAGTTTTGTACAATCTAACTATTGGGACATTCCATACCCCTATCTGTTATCTCCTTATGAGGATGTTCAACATGAAGTGATATTCACAAGCTATATGCCCGAGGCTTTTCAATTATTGGGAGAAAGTAATCTGACAGTAGAGATACCGAGCATTAAGAGTAGATATTTGGAGATGAATGGTAAAAAGGCGCAATATATCTCTACAAAACAATCCTTTCCTTACCATAATACAGAGCAGAAAGAAATCCTCATTCCGCCTTCTACTATTCAGAGAATCACCTTGATGTTAGAGTATGAGCGGTTTGAAACGCAATACACTCTCTATGCTTTCCACCCTAAAACCAAAAAGCAACGAATCATCACCGGTATGCTGCAAAGTAAAATGCCTGTAGACTATCACATAAAACGCGAGAACATCAATGAATAGAAATATGAATACCGGACGATTGCTGTATATGATTTGCTTATTAGCTTTCTCGGCAGTTGGCGGAAAGTTAGAGGCACAGACAGTTGTGCAACCAGTCGAACAGCAACACGACAGCATAAAATATGCGCCTATCCATCAGATTGGTTTTGACATTCGTCCCGGTTATGTGGCTCCGACAAATAGTTTCCTCGAAGGAGATAATGCGCAACAGAAAAGGATTAACCAATCACTTTCCCTGCATTTGAAATATGCTTTCCGGTTTAGCAAAGACTCCAATTTGGGTAGATTGTATCCTCATGCTTATCAGGGGATAGGTATTTCATATAATACTTTCTACTGTCCCGCTGAATTGGGAAATCCCGTGGCGGTATATGCCTTTCAGGGCGCACGTATTATGCAAGTTTCACCTCGTCTGTCATTTGATTATGAGTGGAATTTCGGTGCATCTTTCGGTTGGAAGAAATATGACGGGCAATACTATCCGCAGAATGAAGTTATTGGTTCTAAAATCAATGCATATATCAATTTAGGTTTGGTATTGAATTGGCAACTTCATCCGCAGTGGAAACTGGCAGCAGGTGTAGATCTCACACATTTTTCCAATGGAAATACACATTATCCTAATGGGGGACTTAATGTTATTGGAGGAAGAATCGGAGTGGTACGTACGTTCGGTGAAGAGGATGCATCCACAGATGTTCCCAAACGCCTTTATGTGAAGCCGCATATCAGCTATGACTTGGTGATATACGGAGCTACACGTAAAAGAGGGTTTGTAAAAGATGGCGTACCAAGTTTGGTGCCCGGTTCATTTGGTATTGCCGGGCTCAATTTCGCTCCGATGTATAATTTTAACAACTATTTTCGTGCCGGGCTTTCTCTGGATGCACAGTATGACGAGAGTGCCAATATTAAAGACTATAAACTGGAAGGAAGCTTTATGGACGATTTAAAGTTTCATCGTCCTCCTTTCCGGGAACAATTTGCCGTTGGTTTGTCTCTCCGGGCAGAATGGGTGATGCCTATTTTTTCAATCAATGCAGGTATTGGGCGAAATCTGATATGCAGTGGGGATGATACAAAAGGGTTTTACCAGATTTTGGCTCTCAAAACCTATGTCACCCGACATTTGTTTTTGCATGTGGGATATCAGTTGAGCAAATTTAAAGATCCTAATAACCTGATGTTGGGGCTTGGATATAGATTTCATGACAAACGATGAAAGAATAATCTTCATTTGCACGTTATTACACCGATATTTCGTGATAAAATCGAATAATTACGGCTTTAAAATCAACTTATACTACACAGAATGGGTCGTATACAATGGAAGAGTAACTGTTTCATGCCTTGAAACAGGCTGTTTGCTATATCGAAACACTTTGTTTCTAGGCTCTAAACAAAGTGTTTTTGACGTTGAAACAATGTGTTCTTATACTGTGAACTAATGCTCTATACAAAAGATAAGAGGTGTTGCTACTATAAAAGAAAGTTGCAGATGTGTGTAAGATAAAACATCTTGCACGCATCTGCAACAGTATCTTGCACGGGTTTATACTGCTATTAATCAAATAGATAAACTCTGGTTAGTGTAGGGTGCAAGATAAAAATAAAATCTTCTGTGGAAGTCCCGGAGGTTATCCCAAAAGCTCTTTCACTTTTGCAGAAATGGCACGTCCTTCTGCAAGACCTGCCAACTTCTTGGAGGCAACTCCCATAACTTTACCCATATCTTTACCGCTTGTAGCACCTGTTTCAGCGATAATTTCCTTCAATGCAGCTTCCAGTTCTTCGGCAGTCATTTGTTTCGGCAGGTATTTCTCCATAACGGCTACCTGGCCTAATTCTACGTCAGCCAAATCCTGACGACCCTGTCCGATATAGATTTCAGCAGAATCTTTTCCTTGTTTCACAAGTTTCTGGATAATCTTCAGAGCAGCATCATCCGTCAATATATCGTTAGCTCCCGGGGCAGTCTTAGCTTCCAGGAAGAACTTCTTTATATTTCTCAAAGTTTCAAGGGCTACTTTGTCTTTCGCCTTCATTGCGGTTTTAATGTCTTCGCTGACTTGATCGAATAAATCCATACTATTATAATTAAAAATTAAAGATTAAAAATTAGATCTGAAGCCTGATTTTGCGAGTTTATAATTTTCGTTCTTAGTTCTTTGTTTAGAACGTAATCACACCGTTGTCATCTGTAGCTTCTTCCGTGGCTACTTCCTCTTCCAGAGCGGCTTTCGTCCGGATTTTGGTAAGAGTAGTCTTATCACGCATATAAGTGGGAGAATCTTCTACCATGGCGATGATGTCATCGTTGTCCAGATCTTCCGTGTTGAAAAGATAGATGTGGCGGCGTTTGCGGAGGCTCTTGCTTCCGATGTTGCTGGCACTTTCGCCGTATGCCTTGCGGATACGTTCCTTGTTCTTTTCTTTTTCCTCTTCCAGTTGCAGTTGGCGTTCTTCCTCTTCCTGGCTGCGTGCAGCGTGCAGGCTGTCCATTCCGGGAACGTCTTCCACACCGAATCCGGTTGCCAATACGGTGATTTTTACTCTTGTTTCTAGTGAGTTGTCGATGGCAACGCCCCAAATCACTTCCACCCCTTCGCGGAATTTGCTCATGAACTCGTGTATCTCGTTCATTTCCTCCATCATCAGTTCCGATGACGGGCAGAAAGATACGTTCAACATTACTTTCTTGGCATTGAAGATATCATTGTTGTTGAGCAACGGAGAATGCAGGGCATCGTCGATTGCTTTCGTCACACGATTTTCTCCTTCGCCGAATCCGGTACTCATGATTGCTACTCCACCATCTTTCAGGATGGTTTTCACATCGGCAAAGTCAAGGTTGACCGTACCCCGCATGGTGATAATCTCGGCAATGCTTTTGGCAGCAATGGAAAGAGTATCATCGGCTTTGCCGAAAGCGTTCATAAAGGTAAGGTCGGCGTATATTTCGCGCAGGCGTTCGTTGTTGATAACCAGCAAGGCATCAACATGCTGGGCGATGCGCTCTACGCCGTCCAGTGCCTGGATAATTTTCTTTTCTCCTTCGAAGATAAAGGGGATGGTGACGATACCGACAGTCAGAATATCCATTTCCTTCGCAATGCGGGCGATGACCGGAGCAGCTCCCGTTCCGGTTCCTCCTCCCATTCCAGCGGTGATGAATACCATCTTGGTGCCGTCGTTCAGCTGGTTTCTGATATCTTCTATACTTTCTTCGGCGGCGTCGCGTGCCCGTTCGGGACGGTTGCCGGCTCCAAGCCCTTGCGTGATGCTACGGCCCAGTTGCAGTTTCACCGGGACAGGTGATTCGGCCAATGCCTGGTTGTCCGTGTTGCAAAGAACGAACGTTACATCATGGATGCCTTCCCGGTACATGTGGTTTACAGCATTACCACCACCACCACCTACACCAATCACTTTGATGATCTTCGGTGAATCTGTCGGGAAATCGAATTGTACTATCTCGTCCATAATAATATGATTTCTGATTTATGATTTCTGGTTTCTGAACTCTGATTTTTGAATCTTGATTTATAAGTTATGATTTATGATTTATGATATAGCGCGCAGCCAACTCATAAATCATAATTCATAAATCATAAATCACTTCATATCGTCGTCGGAGAAGATTTCTTTCGTCAACGAGTCGATCTTGCGCTGAATCCAGCTCGGACCGGCTTCTCTTTTCCGTCTTTCCTTCTCTTCCTTTTCCTTTTGCTTGCGAAGTTTTTCCGCTTCTTTAGCAGCTAACTTGGCTTCACGCTCTTCTTCCTCTTTCTTGAGGCGGGCGAGGCGGGCCTGTTCCTTCAGCTCCTGGTCGTCTTCAAATATGTCTGCGGTCCTATGCACTTCCGGCTCCGGTTTGGAGACTGGCGGTACGGGAGCAGCAGCTTGCGGGGCGGTTTCAGTCAGGCAACAGTTTTGGTTCCCTTCAAACAGGAGACCGAACAATGTGTTCTGTGAACCGTCTTTTTTTAGTATATTGTTGGGGGCATGGACCGTATTGCGTGGAAGTTTCGCCATCCGTATCTTTTCTATCTTGCTGCGTTTGCGCAAGGTTTCGTCCAAGTTCTTCAGGTTGGCGGCCCCTCCTGTCAGGATGATTCCTGCCAGCAGTTTGTCCTCGTAGCTCGATAGTTGTATCTGGTTCCATACGTTGGCAACGATTTCCTCGGCACGGGCTTCGATGATATTGTTAAGATCCGCCACTTTGATGATACGGTTGTCATCATCCAGTTTGCAGGTTGCTTCTTCCTGTTCGGGGTCCTCTTCATAGAGGGCGTCGCCGTAGGCTTTTTTCAGGCGTTCGGCTTCTTCCTCCTCCATTTGCAGGGTGGTGATGTCACGCGTGATGCTGTTGCCTCCCAAAGGCAATACAGTCAGGAAGCGGAGAATGTTATTCTTATATACAGAGATGGTAGTTGTGTCTGCTCCGAAGTCGATCAGTGCACAACCCGAACGGCGTTCGCTTTCTGTCAGTACGGCATTTGCGGTTACTAACGGGGCGATCAGTTGGTCGGCAATATCAATTTTAGCCTGTTGGAAACAGTGCTCCAGGTTCTTACGTACGGAAGCACGGGCAACGATATTGAGGAAACGTCCTTCGATGTGGCTTCCTACCAGACCTACCGGATTGGCTTGCAGGTTATTACCTACCTTATATTCTTGTGGAGCTACGTCCAATATATCCATATCGACCACCGGGATGGCAATGTTCTCATCACCAATAGCGCTTACAAGCTCTTCGGATATGATAGCTTCTTCCTCCAGGTCGCGGCTTACTACATTGCGGACGGTGCGGAGTGATTGTCCGCCGATGCCTACATATACCTTGGCAATTGAGTTTTTCAACTCACCTTCCAGTCTGTTGATGATTGAAGTCAGGCTTTGCGCTGTCTTGTCCAGGTTAAAGATTACTCCTTTACGAATGAACGTAGAAGAGTCTTCCTGGGCATACGCTAATACCTGCATGCTTCCGTCACTGTTCTTTCTTCCGGCCACACCGGTTATCTTCGATGAACCAAGTTCAATAGCGGCGATAAATTCTGTTGTTGCCATAGGGTTATTTTATTTACTATTTTACTATTTACAATTTACTATATAGAGAGACTGTTTACTTATCATCTATCACTTATCAACTACTCTCGTTTTGTGCAGATAATCTGGTTGCTGAATTCGAGATTGATACGTGAATATTTGTTCCAGCCTACCCGGTTGAGTCCTTTTTTGTAGAACTCCTTCAAACGTGCCAGTTTATCTTCAAAGTTCTCCAGTTTTCCGAGATAGACCAGATGGTCTCCCACACGCGGCACCAATTCGATGTTCTGGTCGGGCAACACATGAATCTGTTCTATCTGGGCGTCCCAGAATTTATTATTATGCAAAAATACACCAAACTTATATAAATCCTTCATTGCAAACGACTTTTCTACGTTTCCGGTGACAATTACCCGGTGAGCGACGCATTTTGCATCCGGTGGCATGACGGTTCCTTTGTTGTCAAGGTAGTAATTCTGACCGTTGGAGCTCATCACCCGAAGAATAGGGATACGTTGTGTCACTTCCACGCATACTTTGCCGCTGGGTGTTTTGTAACACTCGGCTTCGTCAATCAACGGATGTTTGCTTAGTTCCCGTTCCAGTGACTTGGTAGAGATGCGCTCCATCTTCTTCCCGATGGGGTAGATCCCTTTGTGCTGAAGGATACCTTTCAGCTCTTCTTTGGTGATGAAGCCGGCGTATGCGGTATCCTTGATAACCAATTCCATGTCACGGCAGGTCTGGTCGGCAGGCTTGCGGTTGAATGCGGTGATAGCTACGGCGAGGTAGGCTATAAGCACCAGCATGACGATGGATAGAAGGATTCTCTTTACCATAGTTTTTTTATTAATGAAGAATTAAGAATGAAGAATGAAGAATTGCTGCGCATCAATACGCTGGATAGAGATTCTTCATTCTTCATTATTCATTCTTAATTTTTTTGTTTCTAATAGTTCCTTTATTTCAGGGACATAGTTGTCAATGTCTCCAGCCCCCAAAGTGATTAATACTTCAATGTTTTTATCTTTCAGAATGTTCAGTATATCTTCCTTTTTGCACATACTTTTTTCAATACCCGGACGGAGATTGTCATAAATCAGTTTGCTGGTGACGCCCGGAATCGGTGCTTCACGTGCTGGATAGATGTCTACCAGAATCACTTCGTCGAGTAGCGACAGGCTATCGGCAAAATCTTGATAGAAGTCGCGGGTGCGGGTGTAGAGATGCGGCTGGAAGATGGCTGTGATCTTCTTGTCCTTGTAAAGTTCGCGCATAGACAACACGCTCTGTTTGATTTCAGAGGGGTGGTGGGCGTAGTCACTCAAAAAGACGATACGGTCGTTCTTGATCTTGAAGTCGAACCGGCGGTCTACTCCGCGGAAACTTGCCATGCCTCTTTTTATTTCTTCATCGGTCACCCCGTTAAGGTGTGCCAATGCCATGGCGGCTACGCCGTTTTCTATGTTGATGCTAACCGGAATTCCCAGTTGAATATCGTTGATACGGGTGTCCGGGGCAACAAAGTCGATGAATATTTCTCCGTTTCCGATGCGGATGTTTTCTGCATGGAAGTCGCCTTCGTCACGTGAGTAAGTATAGACACGAACGCCCGGCTGCACTTTGGGTTGCAGGGAGATGCCTTTGCGGATAATCAGTGCGCCACCCGGTTGGATAAGCGTGGTATAATGCTCGAAACTTTCCAGGTAGGCTTGTTCTGTGCCGTAGATGTCCAAATGATCGGGGTCGGTAGATGTAATTACGGTCATATAGGGCGACAGCCAGTGGAAAGAACGGTCGAACTCATCTGCTTCAATCACCGTGTAAGGGCTTGTTTGAGAGAGTAGCAGGTTGGTGCCGTAGTTCTTCGAGATTCCTCCGAGAAAAGCGGTACATTCCACGTGCGATTGATGGAGCAAATGGGCTGTCATTGTCGATGTGGTTGTTTTTCCGTGAGTACCTGCCACGCACAGACCTTTGCTCGAATGGGTAATTGTTCCCAATACTTGGGCGCGTTTCTGTATTTCGAATCCGTTGTTGCGGAAATAAACGATTTCTTCATGTTCCTGCGGAACGGCGGGCGTGTATATGACTAACGTGCTTTCCTTGTCTTTGCAGGCTTCGGGAATCAGGTCGACGTTTTCTTCATAATGTATTTGTGCACCTTCAGCGATCAGGGTTTCAGTCAATGGAGTAGGGGTACGGTCATATCCGGCCACTACCTTGCCTTTGAAGAGAAAGTAGCGTACAAGTGCACTCATACCGATGCCGCCGGCACCTACGAAATAGACTGATTTTATCGTTTCTATATTCATTTCTTCTGTTTTTTATTTTAGTACGGATTACGTCGTTTGATCCCGGAGCTATACCGCTACTTCAACCTGTGTGCAATCCGATAATCTATTTATCTGTTTTTTGCTTCTGTTTATCAGCTCTTTGCTTCCGCCAGTTTGATAACCTCCTGTGCGATGATTCTCGCAGAATCGGGCAAAGCCAGCTTGGCGATATTCTCTTTCAGTTCTTTCAGTTTCTGTTCGTCATTGACGGTGGATAATGCTACATCCATCAAGGTTGTTTCTGCTTCACTGTCTTTGACGTAGATAGCTGCCTGCTTATTCACCAATGCTAAGGCATTCTTAGTCTGATGGTCTTCCGCTACATTGGGCGAAGGCACTAAAATAACAGGTTTATGTAACAGGCAGAACTCTGAAATGGAACCTGCCCCCGCACGGGAAATCACAAGATCGGCTGCTGCGTATGCGGCTGCCATGTCTTTGATGAAATCCGTTACATATAAGTTCGGAAGTGCGCCTGCAGCTTTCACGGCTTCTTTCACTTGCGGGTAGTAGTATTTGCCCGTTTGCCAGATGAATTGCACGTCCGTGTTTTCTTTGATGGTTGCCAGTCCGGCTGTCAGCGTATTGTTGATGGTACGTGCACCCAGGCTGCCGCCTACAATCAGAATCGTTTTTTTGCCGGGCTGTAAGTTGAAGGAGCGCAATGCTTCTTCTTTAGACGGCATATCCTTTGTCAGGTTTTGGCGGACAGGATTCCCCGTCATAATAATCTTGTCTGCAGGGAAGAACTTTTCCATTCCGTCATAAGCTACACAAATCACTTTTGCTTTCTGTGCCAGGAGCTTATTGGTCACTCCGGCATAAGAGTTTTGTTCCTGGATTAATGTCGGTACTCCCATCATTCCGGCAGTCTTCAATGTAGGTCCGCTTGCATATCCGCCTACGCCTACCGCCACTTGTGGGCGGAAGTCCTTGATAACTTTGCGTGCTTTCCACTGGCTGCGCATCAGTTTAATCAATACAGATACATTTTTCCATAAACGTTTGCGGTCGAATCCGGCAATCGGAAGCCCGATAATACGGTAGCCTGCATCGGGAACCCGTTGCATTTCCATACGTCCTTCAGCACCTACAAAGAGAATTTCTGCGTCGGGGCGTAGCTCTATTATAGCGTTTGCGATAGAGACGGCAGGAAAGATATGTCCTCCTGTTCCTCCACCACTGATAATAATTCTAAGTTCTTTTTCCATCCTAATTCTTTTTTCTATCCGTTGTTCAACGTTTTTCGTTCACCACTCACCGTTCACCACTCACCGTTTATCAATATCATGCTCATCTTCAAACTTGGCATCGCTGTTCAGAATCTGTGCTGTCGGTTCGGCGGCAGTCTGTGCCTCGGAACTTGCAGCTGCATCTGCCTCTAATTGCAGTTGGATCTGTGCATCGTGCGCTTTTTGTTCTTCCAGATGGGCGGTATATCGGCTTACACTTAATATCATACCGATATAAGCGCAGTTGATTAACGTGCTTGTACCTCCTTTGCTGACCAAAGGCAGGGGCTGGCCGGTGACGGGGAATAATCCGACGGCAACCATCATATTCAATATTGCTTGCGATACCAGTAGCAACGCAATGCCCATAACGAGAAAGGCGGGGAAGGTTCGCTCGCATTTCTGGGCGATTCGTCCGGCTCGCATCAGCAGCCATAGATAGAGGAATACCACAAATATTCCTCCGATTAATCCCATTTCTTCAATCACAATCGCAAAGATAAAATCGGAGAATGCCTGACTAAGGAAGTCACGTTGTATCGAGTTTCCCGGACCTTTGCCGACTACGTGGCTGGTAGCAATGGCGATGCGTGCATGCGCCACCTGTGCATCTTTGTCAATATCAAATTTGGCAGCCGGCACTTCCTCCTTCTCAAAGAAGCCGGAAACACGATTCTGCCACGTTTCGAAACGGTGAAGTCCCGGAGTGTTATGCAGCGTTTTGGCGGGAATAGCCATCAGTATACCTACGGCAACACCGCCCACAAGTGCCAATATTCCCAACATTCCAAATAGCTTTTTTGCTGACACCCGGCCGATAAACATCATCATGCATACTACTCCGAAAAGCAGCATGGCTGTCGAAAGGTTTTCCGGTGCGATAAGCAGGAATACCAGTCCGGTGAGGATCATGATATATTTGAAGGCGTTCGGGTTGGCTCCGTATTCGTCCTGCCTTTTGGACAGGATGAATGAGACGGCAATGATAACCGCCATCTTTGCCAATTCCGAAGGCTGGAACTGTAATCCCATAAAGGTCATCCAGCGGGCTGCCCCATTGACACGGTCCCCTGTGATGATACCCATCAGCGTGACAAATGCCAATAGAACCAGGGAAATCGGATACAGAAAGACCGGAAATACCTGGAACCATTTGTAGGGAACATTATGCAGAAACACTACTACCACAGCACCTACCATCAGGATGATGGAGTGTTGTGTAATCGGTCCCCAATGGTCGCCACTTTTGTAAGTCAGTGTCGACGCTGCCGAGAACACCTCGATAATAGAGATGAGGCAGAGACAGAGGAAGATAATCCAGATTACCTTGTCACCTTTGAATATGTTCTTTAATAAATCCAATCTTGTAGCAATTAAAAATTAATAATTAGAAATTAAAGGGCGCGGACACATTCCTTAAACTGGTCGCCACGGTCTTCATAGCTCTTGAAGAGGTCGAAAGAGGCGCAGCAAGGGCTCAATAATACCGTTTCACCTTTCTTTGCCAGTTTGTAGGCTGCTTCTACGGCATCCTTCATTCCGGTTTGTACGTCTGCTACGGGCAGGCCGAAACGATCGAAGAATTCGTGAAGTTTTTCGTTGTGAAGTCCCAGATATACCAGTGCTGAACACTTTTCGCGTACCAGATCTTCAATTTCAGTATAGTCGTTTCCTTTATCTTTACCACCGAGAATCAATACCGTTTTGGTAGTCATGCTTTGCAGGGCATACCAGCAGGAGTTGACATTCGTGGCTTTAGAGTCGTTAATAAAATCAATTCCGCGCACACGTGCCACCTTTTCCAACCGATGTTCCACTCCCTTGAAATCAGAGAGGGCTTTCCGGATGTTTTCTTTGGTGATGCCGGCAAGGTTTGCCGAGATACCGGCGGCTAAAGAGTTGTACAGGTTGTGTTGTCCTGTCAGGGCCAGTTCCTCTTGCTCCATGTTGAAGGCAATCGGTTCGGTGATTTTCACTTCGTGATCTTCTACGTATGCAATCGCTCCGTCCTCTTTTACAGCGGCAAAAGGATACAAGTGAGCTTTCAGACCATGTTTTGCCAGTTCTTGTCTGATGATAGGGTCATCGTTCCAGAAGATGAAAGCATCGTCCGGTGTTTGGTTCTGGGTGATGCGGAATTTAGCGTCGATGTAATTCTGCATACAATGGTCGTAGCGATCAAGATGGTCCGGAGTGATGTTCATCAATACGGCGATGTTCGCACGGAAGTTATACATATTATCCAGCTGGAAAGAGCTAAGTTCGATAATATAATAATCATGGTAATCTTCGGCTACCTGCAAAGCAAGACTTTTGCCGATGTTGCCTGCCAAACCTACGTTCAGACCTGCGCTTTTGAAAATGTGGTAGATCAGGGAAGTCGTTGTAGTCTTTCCGTTAGAACCTGTAATACAGATCATTTTGGCATCAGTATAGCGTCCGGCAAACTCTATCTCGGAGATCACCGGTGTGCCTTGAGCTTTCAGTTTCAGGATGATCGGGGCGTTATTCGGGATACCGGGGCTTTTGATTACCTCGTCGGCATTCAGAATGAGTTCTTCGGTATGGTGTCCTTCTTCCCAGGCAATCTGATGGCTGTCGAGAAGTTCCTTATACTTGTCCTTGATAGCGGACATGTCCGAAACAAACGTCTCAAATCCTTTGACTTTAGCAAGTACGGCTGCACCTGCGCCGCTTTCGCCAGCTCCTAAAATTACTATTCTTTTCATCTACAATAATGTGCCCTTATTTTCTAATTGATTGATTTATCTATTAGCTGTGCACATCTTTAAAAGTTTATAATCGGGTTAATGCTCTCTATATTTTTAATTAGGCACGGATTACGCGGATTTCACGGTTTTAAGGGATTATGCAGTTAAAGCCGCGTTAATCCGTGTAATCCGTGCCTTCATTTTATCTAATCTTTAATGTTATAATCGTTATTGCTGCCAATACAATCGTTACAATCCAGAACCGGACGGTGATCTTTGATTCGTGAAACAGTTGGTCGGGTTTGGTGAATTTCACCGTGCATCCCGGTTCAATCAGGCTCATCGAAGTGCGGAAGTGATCGTGAATCGGTGTGCGCTTGAACAATCGTTGTTTCACACCTTTTCGTTTTCCTGCCTTATAATAAGCCCGTTGCAGGATGACCGACAGGTTTTCTACCAGGAATACACCGCAAAGAATCGGTATCAGCAACTCTTTGTGGATGATGATGGCAAACACTGCGATAATACCGCCGATAGTAAGACTGCCTGTGTCTCCCATAAATACTTGTGCCGGATAGGCATTGTACCATAGGAAACCGATCAGTGCACCGATAAAGGCGCAGATATAGATTACGAGTTCTTCCGAGCCCGGAATATACATGATGTTCAGGTAGCCTGCAAATTCGATATGCGATGATACATAGGCCAGTACCCCCAACGTTGCACCGATAATTGCCGAGTTCCCGGCCGCCATTCCGTCCATACCGTCATTCAGGTTGGCACCGTTTGATACGGCGGTAACTACAATGATTGTGACAATGACGAACAATATCCATCCGGCTGTTTGCGCATGTTCTCCCATGAACGAAACCAGATCGGCATAATCAAGGTTGTTGCTCTTGAAAAAAGGAATCGTTGTCTGGGTAGATTTCAGGTCATTCGTTCCGTGTATCACTTCCATCTCCCTTCCCGGATTATGCACTTCGATATTCTCACGGATCACTACGTCCGGACTTAGGTACAAAGTCATGCCGACAATTAAACCTAAACCAACCTGCCCGATGATTTTGAATTTACCATGCAAACCTTCCTTGTCTCTTTTGAAGATTTTGATATAGTCGTCTGCAAATCCGAGTGATCCCAACCATATAGTAGTGATTAGCATCAGTATCATGTATATATTATGCAGTTTACCTAACAGTAAACAAGGTATCAGGATGGCTACAATGATGATAACACCACCCATGCTCGGCACGCCCACCTTGTTGACGCCGAACGGGTCGGTTTTAGCATCACGCTGCGTTTCTGTGATTTGCTTCCTTTTGAGTAGGTTGATGAACTTGTCTCCCCAGATACTTGAAATCAGTAACGCGAGGATAACCGCCATCAAAGCACGGAATGAAGTATATCCAAACATTCCCGCTCCTGGAAAATTGAGCTTATGTAGCCATTCAAATAGATAGTATAACATAAATAATTTGCCAATTTATTGATGTGTTGTTATGCCGGTTGCTGTCGGATAGATAACGAAGCCGGTCGGCATATTAGCACAGTCTATTCATTATTTAAAAATTTCTTTGAGTACTTCTTTGTCATCAAAATGATGTTTCACTCCTTTTATCTCCTGGTAATTCTCATGTCCTTTTCCGGCAACGAGAATTACATCTCCTTTCTCTGCCAGCATGCAAGCCGTGCGAATTGCTTCTTTACGGTCGGCAATGCTTAGTGTTTTCTTCATATCTTCCGCATCCAGTCCGGCAAGCATATCATTGATGATGTCTTGCGGCTCTTCAAAGCGCGGATTGTCGGAAGTGATGATGACGCGGTCACTCGCTTTGGCAGCTTCCTTTGCCATGATGGGGCGTTTGCCCTTGTCGCGGTTGCCGCCGGCGCCTACCACAGTAATCACTTTTCCTTTTCCTTCAAGCACTCCATGAATAGCGTTCAGTACATTAATGAGAGCATCCGGGGTATGTGCATAATCAACAATCGCCGTAATTCCCTGCGGTGAGCGGACTGCATCGAAGCGTCCGGCTACCGGATGAAGTGTGCTAAGAGCTACAAGCACCTCTTCCTCTTTCTTGCCTAACAGAACTGCCGCCCCGAATACCGCCAACAAATTGGAAGCATTGAACTTTCCGATAAACTGAACTGCCAGTTCATGATTGTTGAAATCGAGCAGCATCCCTTCGAAATGAGACTCTAATACCCGTCCTTTAAAGTCGCTAAGACTTCTCAATGAATAAGTATAGACCTTCGAACGTGTGTTCTGTGTCATTACCAATCCGTTTTTATCGTCCAGATTGGTCAGGCTGAATGCATTTTTCGGCAGATCGTCAAAGAACTTCTTCTTCGCTTTCAGATAGTTCTCTACTGTTTTATGATAGTCGAGATGGTCGCGGGTCAGATTGGTAAAAATCCCTCCTGCAAACTTTAATCCACTGATACGTTTCTGTGCAATCGAGTGGGAGCTGACTTCCATGAAAACATATTTGCATCCTTCATCTGCCATCCGTCCCAGCAAACAGTTCAACGTGATTGGATCAGGAGTAGTATGTTCTGTCGGAATCGGTTCATCATCGATGTAATTGCAAACGGTAGAAATCAATCCCACCTTATATCCGAAATAACGGAATGTATTATATAATAAGGTAGCGATTGTTGTTTTTCCATTCGTTCCGGTAACGCCGACCAGTTCCAACTTGGAAGTCGGGTCTCCATAAAAGGTAGTGGCAATCTTTCCTACCGCATCTTCGCTGTCTTTTACTTGTACATAGGTGATCCCCGGCACAGGCTCTTCCGGCATATCCTCGCAAAGGATGGCGATTGCTCCTTTTGCGATGGCAGCAGGTATATAAGCATGGCCGTCGGCTTGTGTGCCGCGCATTGCCATGAATAGCTGTCCGGCTTCCACTAGACGGGAGTCGATGTTGACACCGGTGATTTCTATGTTTGAATCTCCGGCTACCTCTACCGGTTGGATTGCTTTCAGTAATTCATTTAATAACATCACTCTATTCAATTTTTAATCTTTAATTTTTAATGAAGCGTAAGCGTCACTGTCTGTCCCTTCTTAACAATCGTTCCGTTGGCTATCGACTGGCTTTTTACTTTGCCCACGCCGACCAGATTGACTTTCAATCCTTTGCTTTCCAATAAATACACAGCGTCTTTCGCTCCCATACCTATCACACTCGGTACAAAATTCTGCATATTGCTCCGGCTCTCAAGAACCACAGCTTGTGGGGCAGAATGGGTATTTCCCCAAACCTCTTTGCCCGAATCAGCAATTTTGCCTTGTACATTAATCTGCAACTCTTCCAATACCCGTTGCGCTTCGCGCATCTCTCCGGCTTTTACATTCGGAATGACTACGGAATTAGTATCAATCGCATTGGTCAGCGGTAACCGCAGGTCTTTGGCATACACCCTTTCTGCAATTTTGCTGAACACACTACCTGCCATCAAACCTCCCGAAGCCGGTAATCCCGGTTTCTGTATAGAGACAATCATACTGTATTTAGGTGCTTCTGACGGGAAATACCCGCAGAAACTAACCAGATAATTCGTTCTTCCCGTTTTGTACCCGGCTGCTCCCTGTGAGATCTGCGCCGTTCCTGTTTTTCCTGAAACGTGGAACTGCTTGCTTCCCGCAGGTTTGGCAAGTCCTTCACCAACCACTTTCCGGAGAATCTCACGGATCTGTGCCAAAGTCTTATCCGAACAAATCTTGGGATTGATTACCTCTGTCGGATATTCTTTCACTACTTCCCCGTCCTTCATGGCAGCTCTGACAAACTTCGGACGCACGGTGACTCCATTGTTGGCTATCCCATTATAGAATGTGAGAATATTGATCGGCGGAACCTGTGTTTCGTAGCCGATACTCATCCACGGCAAAGTTGTCTTTGCAAAATAACGTTCTTTCGGACCGCGTATATTCGGTTTTCCTTCTCCCGCAATCTGCAGATGTAGCGGCTGGTCGATGCTCATCCGTTTCAACCCGTCTACAAACTTCTGCGGGTTGCTGCCGTAGAAATGGTCTATAATATAAGAGGTACCCACATTGGACGAAACCCCTAGGATTTCTGTAACAGTCAGTTTCCCATATCCTCCGCGATGCCAGTTGTGGTCTTTCATGACACGTCCGTACATCGGCATCTGTCCGTTGCCGGTGTCTACCACATAGTCCGGCGTGATCTTTCCGTCTTCAAGAGCTACCATGATAGAGGCAGTTTTGAAAGTAGACCCCGGCTCGAGCATATCACTGATGGCATTGTTGCGCATTTCGTAGTACTCACCGTCTTTGCCTTGCATCATGTTGACGATGGCTTTCACTTCTCCGGTAGTTACCTCCATCAATACCACCACGCCCACACTGGCATTCAACTCTTTCAGTTTATCCACCAATGCTTTCTCGCAAATATCCTGCATACCTACGTCGATAGTACTAATCAGATCGCAACCGTCAACCGGTGGCACATCGACAATGTTCAGATATTTGTTCATCACCTTCTGACGGTGTGTCAATCCGTCCCGTCCTTTCAGGATGGTGTCGAAAGCAAGCTCGATACCATTTCTCGCTCCTTTGGCTGTGTCTGCATACACATCTCCCAGTGTACGGGCAGCCAGTGAACCGAACGGTTTCTTACGCTGATTGTAAGCCTGTTCTTTGAATCCGCCTTTATAACGGTTCAAACAGAACACAGGCAGTCTCTTTACCTCTTTATATTGTATATAGGAGATACGTTTCGGATAAATCAGATAATTGCGGCTTTTTGCCTGGCGTCCTTTTTTGAGATGTGCCTTGAATTGTGCCGCGCTCTTGTCCGGGAATATCTTGTGAAGTCCGATACAGATAGAATCCATGTTTGCGTTGAGGATAGAATCCCGGCGTGCCTGATCTTTCTGCCTGCGTTTTTCGTCCTTTTCACCGGACATAAAGTCCATATATATTCTGTATTCGGGCAGAGAACTGGCCATTAGTTTACCATCAGAAGAAATAATGTTTCCACGATTAGGTTTCACCGTCACATTTTCTTTTACGAAACGATCAGCCACATCCTGCCAGTATTGTCGTTCGGCAAACATGGTGATGCCTGCTTTTACAACAATAGCTACTCCTATCAACGCCATCAACAGGATGACGAAGAAGTAACGGGTCATTATGTTCTTTTTATTAACTGCCACAGCATTTGTCCTTTAAAACTCTTAACTATCATTTATCAACTATCCACTCTCACCTATTTAATAAGGTAGGGAGGATTTGTCGATGTCTGCAAATCGCTTTCTTTACTCGATATATAATCTTCAATGCGCGACTGGCGGCTCTTTTCCATCAGTTCCGAGCTGCGTGTCAGCGCGTCATATTTAATGTCTATCAATTCTTGTTTCAGCCGGTCTATCTCGATCTGTTGTTGTTGACTGGCATAACGATTGTGAATGTAGAAGATGATGAATACCATGATAAGTACCAGCAACTTCGTTTGACGGCGGAAAAAATCGGTAGCCAGAATGTCTCCACCCAGAATACTCTTCAGTGAGGTACGTTTTTTCTTCTTGTCCTCTTCTGCTTTCTTGTTTACTACTTCTTCTTCCATATCTTTTTATTTCTTTTCTGCAATTCGTAATTTGGCGCTTCTCGACCGCGGGTTTCGTTCTATTTCTGCTTCGTCGGGAACGATTACCTTATTGTTGACAAGGCGGAAAGGCGTTTGCAGATTACCGAAGAAGTCGGTTTCCGCTTTTCCTTCTACATTGCCTGTCTTCATGATGTTTTTCACCATGCGGTCTTCCAGCGAATGATAAGTGATAACCACCAGTCTGCCGCCCGGCTTTAATGCTTCCGTGGCAGCCTGCAACATCTCCTTCAACGCTTCCATCTCTTGGTTTACTTCAATTCGCAGTGCCTGGAACACCTTTGCCAGCTCTTTCTTTTCGCGTTCACGACCGAAAAGCGGTTTGATGATTTCCAAAAACTCACCGATGGTCCGGATATTCTGTCCGCTTCTGGCTTTAACGATGACAGAAGCCAGTTTGCGGCTATTCTTTAGTTCCCCGTATAGGTAGAGGACGTTTGCAAGACGTTCTTCATCGTACGTATTCACGATATCTGCTGCTGTCATTCCGGCGCGCTTGTTCATACGCATATCCAGTGCCCCGTCAAAACGGAAGGAGAAGCCGCGTTCGCTATCATCGAAATGATGGGAAGATACGCCGAGGTCGGCCAGGATCGCATCTACCTGCTCAATGTCGTGATAACGCAGGAAGTTGTGCAGATAGCGGAAGTTACTGCGCACAAAGATAAAATGACTATCGTTGACGATGTTCCGTTCAGCGTCCTCGTCCTGGTCGAATCCCAGCAGACGTCCGCCTTCTCCGAGCCGTGAAAGGATCTCGCGCGAATGTCCCGCTCCTCCGAATGTAACGTCTACATACGTTCCATCCGGTTGGATATTCATACCGTCAACGCTTTCTTTCAGCAATACAGGTACGTGATATGTCAATTCATCTTTCTCCATCTTGTCTATTATCATCGTTCATAATTTCTTCTAATGCTGCACCGAACTCTTCGGGTGACATGAAAGGCTGTTCTGCCCGTTCTTTCGCCCAGATCTCTATCTTGTTATCGATGCCGATAAAGCGAATATCCCCATGGATACTGCAAATCTGTAAATACCGTTTCGGAATTAATATGCGCCCGTTGCTATCAGGTGTCACTATTTCAACGTCGCTCACGAATTGCCTGAAAATAAGTTGGTGTTTGCTATTCCATTTGTTAAGTCTACTACGTAGCTCGTTCAACTCCTCGTTCCACACGCTCTCGGGGTATAGGGTTAAACAGTCTTGAAATACGTCTTTACGCATAATAAGCCTCTCTTCGGAAGCGGCTTGTAATTGCTTCCTGAAGGTGGCGGGTATGAACACCCTTCCTTTGGCGTCCGCCCTGGCTTCAATATTTCCTAAAAAACGTATCATTACCTTATTATAATAAGCGACCGTAAAAGTATGAAATTCCCCACAATTCCCCACAACTTTCCATAAAAAACTTTCAGAGAAGTTTTCAACAGAATGTTAAATGTCTATTTGCTTGAAAATGATGTGCCTCCGAGAATGCTTTACTGGTGGGGAGCCCGTGGGCGCAGAACGAAAAAAATGTCTGTATAGGTAAAATTTAAATAATGTGGTGGGGGAGATTCTTTTTCATGCAATAGAGGTTTATCTGACACCCGGGTGTCGGACAACTAATCTTCGCAATAAAAGAAAAGGCAGAATATACCGGAGTATTTCTGCCTTTTAATCATTATCAAAACTAAAAATCTGCATTAAAGAAATATGTGATTCAAAATCACTAAGTTTTATATAGTTAAGGTTTAGCGGAAGTCTTTCAACTCTTCCTGTAATTTCTGGCGCGTGAAGAAAATACGGCTTTTCACTGTACCCAACGGGAGGTTCAGTTTTTCCGCAATTTCACGGTATTTGAATCCTGAAACGTGCATCGCAAACGGAACTCTGTATTCTTTGGGGAGTTTGTTAACTACACGGTGCATCTCTTTCAGGTCGTATGCTCTTTCTGTATTTTCAGAACTTCCATCCTGTGGCAAATTCAGATGATAAAGATTATCAGTCTGGTCGATGAATGTCTGGTCGCGGACTACCTTGCGGTAGTTGTTTATGAATATATTGCGCATGATGGTATACATCCATCCTTTGAAATTTGTATCAGGGGTATATTTATCTTCATTATCTAATGCTTTTAATGATGTCTCCTGCAACAAATCGTTTGCTTCTTCACGGTCAGTTGTCAGTTTATAAGCGAAGCGTAGTAATTCATCTTGTACTCCTACTAAGTCTTTTCTGAAGCTTAAACTTTTCATAATGTGTTGCTTTTTAAAGGTGAATATTCGTTTGTTATTTTCGATGTTGCAAGTTTACATGAATTTTTGAAACCCGGTAGGGGAAAAACTGACGTTTTTTTACCCGAAAACTATCCGCGGATAGTTTTTAGGTCATTTTTGATAGTTTTTGGGTGGTGTTTTTTTATGTTCTGAACTTAAATCCTGCATTTTCTACCAAATTATTGCGATTAATAAAAAAGAACCGTTAATTTTGTGCCATCATTTTTATTTGAAAAGAATGACTGATGACTCTTTATTTTTGATCGATGTCGATAAGATACTTCGGACGAAGGCTCCGAAGCATTACAAGTACATCCCTAAGTTCGTGATTTCTTATCTGAAGAAAATTGTTCATCAGGATGAAATTAATGTATTCCTGAATGAGTCGAAGGATAAACTGGGAGTGGACTTTCTGGAGGCGTGTATGGATTTTCTGGATGCGAAAGTGGACGTGAAAGGCATTGAGAATTTGCCAAAGGATGGTCTGTACACTTTTGTTTCCAATCATCCGTTGGGCGGACAGGACGGTGTTGCGCTTGGTTATGTGTTAGGAAAGCACTATGAGGGAAAGGTGAAATATCTGGTGAATGATCTATTGATGAATTTACGCGGGTTGGCTCCCCTTTGCATACCTATTAATAAAACCGGCAAGCAGGCAAAGGACTTCCCGAAGATGGTGGAAGCCGGATTCCAGTCCGACGACCAGTTGATTATGTTTCCTGCCGGACTGTGTTCGCGCCGTCGGAATGGAGTGATTCGCGATCTGGAATGGAAAAAGACATTTGTAGTAAAGAGCATACAAGCAAAACGTGATGTAATACCCGTGCATTTTGGGGGCAGGAATTCTGATTTCTTTTACAATCTGGCAAATGTTTGCAAGGCACTGGGTATCAAGTTTAACATTGCTATGTTGTATCTTGCGGATGAAATGTTTAAGAATCGCCACAAAACTTTTACTGTCACTTTTGGCAAACCCATACCCTGGCAGACTTTTGATAAATCGAAAACTCCTGCGCAGTGGGCTGAATACGTAAAGGATATTGTTTATAAACTGTAACTGATAGAACAACTATAACAAGGAATATGGAAGAGATTATTAAACCGGTAAGCAAAGAACTGCTAAAAGCAGAATTGACGGAAGACAGACGCTTACGAATGACGAATAAGAGTAATAATCAGATTTATATTATTACTCATCAGAATGCTCCCAATGTGATGAGAGAGATTGGTCGTTTGCGTGAGATAGCTTTCCGTGCTGCTGGTGGAGGTACAGGTCTGTCAATGGATATCGATGAATACGACACGATGGAAAACCCCTACAAGCAGTTGATCGTATGGAATCCGGAAGCGGAAGAAATTCTGGGTGGTTACCGGTATCTGCTAGGTACGGACGTGCGCTTTGATGAAAAAGGTGCTCCGATTCTGGCTACTTCCCATATGTTTCATTTCTCTGATGCTTTTATTAAAGAATACTTGCCGCAGACAATTGAATTGGGGCGTTCGTTCGTTACGCTTGAATATCAGTCTACCCGTGCCGGAAGCAAAGGTTTGTTTGCCTTGGATAACTTGTGGGATGGATTAGGAGCGTTGACTGTGGTTATGCCGAATGTGAAATATTTCTTTGGTAAAGTGACCATGTATCCGAGCTATCATCGTCGTGGCCGTGATATGATTCTTCATTTCCTCAAGAAGCATTTTTATGACAAAGAGAAACTTGTCACTCCGATCGAGCCTCTGAAACTTGAAACTTCCGAGGCAGAGCTGAAATCTCTCTTCTGCAAGCATTCCTTCAAGGAAGACTATAAAATATTGAATTGTGAAATCCGTAAACTGGGATATAATATACCTCCGTTGGTAAATGCATATATGAGCCTAAGCCCTACGATGCGTATGTTTGGAACAGCTATCAATTATGAATTCGGTGATGTGGAAGAAACCGGTATTCTGATTGCTGTAGACGAAATTCTCGAAGATAAACGGATTCGACACATCCAGACGTTTATTGAAAGCCATCCGGATGCGTTGAGGTTGTCTTCTTGTGAAGGGGAAGAAGTGTTTACCCCTAAAGTGGTTACACCGCAGGCAGACTGTTCCCGTTAATTTTACGATAAAGATCAAGAGCAAAGACGTCGGTCATTCCCGATATATAGTCAAGTACCGCCTGTATTCTTTCATAGAGTACGGGCGCTTTTATATTGTATTGACTGGAAACCCGGTCGATCAGGAGTTGGGAATAAGTCTTTTCGGGTGAGGTTACGGCGTCTATCATCAATTCGAGCAGGGTGCTGATGATGCGGAATCCCGCCAGTTCAACATCCAGTACGTCCCGTGAACGGTAGATTTTATTGATAGATACTTCGACGCTGTGTTTATAGGCTGCTGCCGGACGCTCGGCTATGCGCTTGATTAGTGATCCTTCGAACGTGCCGGACAGGATTTCTTGTTCATGATCTAAAAAGACACGGGTACACTCCCGGATCAATAAACCGATGACGGAAGAACGCAGGTAAGCGATTTGTTCGTTGACATCGTTGACGATCAGGAATGTTTTCCGGAGATGTTCCTGACGCTCTTCGCTGAAATAGGCCATTAATAGCTCCTTAGTCTCTTCTGTGGTGAGAATCTTCAGTTTATATGCATCCTCAATATCCATCATCTGATAGCAAATGTCGTCTGCCGCTTCAACCAAATACACTAACGGGTGGCGTGCATACTTCAAAGGATGTTCGTTGAGCAATATCAGTCCTAATTCTGTTGCAATTTTGCGGAAGCTTTCTTCTTCGCTGACGAAAAAGCCAAACTTGGATTTTGTTCCTGCAAGGCTCGATGAAAAGGGGTATTTTACGATAGAAGCCAAAGTGGTGTATGTTAGAACGAATCCACCTTTACGACGTCCCTCGAACTGGTGTGTAAGTATCCGGAAGGCATTTGCATTTCCTTCAAAATGTGTCAAATCTTCCCATTCCATCGGAGAAAGTTGCTCTCCGTTGGGCTGTTTCTCTTTCAAGCGAACTCCTTTCCCTTCAGAGAAAAAAGTGGAAATGGCCTTTTCGCCTGAATGACCGAAAGGCGGATTACCCAAATCGTGTGCCAGGCAAGCAGCCGAAACGATAGAACCGATCTCCGGCAGGAAAGAATCCTGAAGTTCCGGATGACGTTCCAGAAGTGCTTTGGCAACATCGTCCCCGAGTGAACGGCCAACGCTGGCGACTTCGAGACTGTGCGTAAGTCGGTTGTGTACAAAAACGCTGCCCGGTAGAGGGAATACTTGCGTTTTGTTCTGTAATCTGCGGAAAGGAGCCGAAAAAATAAGACGGTCATAGTCCCGTTGGAATTCGGATCGGTTTTCCTGTCGTTCCTCATGGAATTCTTCCATTCCGAAACGTTTCGCTGATATTAATTGGTTCCAATTCATCATTTTTATTTACGATTTAACGATTTGCGATTTGATGATTGATGAATGTGTCAATTGACAGTTGGTACATTAGCACCTTGCCTTATTAGCACATTATTTATTATTTAACTGCAAACTTAACTATTTTTCAGTTCAAAATGTGTATTTTCGCTTGTTAAATCTGCTGTCCGAGATATTTGTCGTTAAAGATAAAATAGGTTCGGGGGTTTGACTGAATCGGCGGTAGACTTGATCTGTATTAACCTTTTTACTTCTTATTTATATGAAAAAACAGGTTACAGCCTTTATCTGTATAATCGTTTTCAATTTTGAAGCCATATTCGCTTCTACTGATTTCTCTTTTAAAAGGTATCAGGTGGAAGACGGACTTTCGCACAATACGACTTGGTGTTCGATTCAAGATAGCTATGGCTTTTTGTGGATTGGCACAAGTGATGGACTGAATTGTTATGATGGTTGTGGCAACAGGGTGTATCGGAATGCTTTGAATAATAAATATTCTTTGGGTAATAATTTCGTCAGTTCCCTTTTGGAAGAAGGGGAAAATATCTGGGTAGGAACAAATTCGGGACTTTATATCTATGACCGTTCTACTGACCGCTTTTCTTATTTTAATGAAACAACACGGTATGGCGTATTTGTCAGTAGTGAGGTGAAGAAAATCATAAAAACTCAAAGTGGTTTGATTTGGATTGCTACGTTGGGGCAAGGTGTGTTTATTTATGAACCAGTGACAGGTGTGCTGACACAGAATAGTATTCATACTTCTTTTGTTTGGGATATCTGTCAGAGTGCAGATTCCCGTATTTATGTTTCTTCAATGCAGGAAGGACTATTTTGTTTTGATGAGAAGGGAACCTTTCTGCAAAATTATCCGGTTCTGTCAGATTCAAACATAGGCAGTCAGAGAATCAATTGTCTCTATAGTATTAAGAATGAAATATGGTTTGGCGTAGGTACTAATTTATTAGGTTGTTATCAGGAAGGAAGCCCGGATTTGAAAATTTATGATGCGTCTGCACAGAATTTCGGTGCTATTCTCTGTTTGATGGATTATAACGAAAAAGAATTGTTAGTTGGTACGGATAATGGACTGTATCTGTTCAATCGCGACCTTAAAACATTTCGTAGAGGCGATTCTCCCTTTGGCTTGCGAGCATTGGGCGATCCAACTGTTAATGCAATGATGTGGGATGCCGAAGGTACACTTTGGGTGATGACTAACTCCGGCGGAGTGAGTTACATGACTAAGCAATTGAAGCGTTTTGATTACTATTCCCTTATCTCATTATCAGGTACATTAGAGCTTGGCAGGGAGATCGGCCCTCTTTGTGAAGACCAGAATGGAAATATCTGGGTGGGAACCCGGAGCGGGTTATGTTTTTTCAATACACAAATTCATTCACTTTCGGAGTATACTTTAAAGAATGTGGATGCGAGATATGACATTCGTAGCTTGCTGCTAGATGGCGACCGCCTTTGGATAGGAACCTATGCGGAAGGGTTGCATGTGCTAAACCTGAAAACTGGAGCAGTAAAGAGTTATGTCCATTCTCGCGATATTCCCTATACAATTTGTAGTAATGATGTCTTGAGTCTCTTTAAAGACCGAAAAGGAGATGTTTTTGTTGGAACAAGTTGGGGGTTATGTCGTTACAATTCGCAATTGGATAATTTTGTGACAATCATTCATGTCGGCTCTATGGCTTCTGTAACTGATATTTATGAGGATATGTACAATAGTCTTTGGGTTGCGACCTCAAATAGTGGTGTCTTTCGTTATAATACAGTGAACGATCGTTGGGAACATTTTGAACATATACGTGAAGATACAACAACTATTACCAGTAATTCTGTGATTACATTGTTTGAAGATATGAAAGGAACAATGTGGTTTGGAACCAATGGAGGAGGATTATGCTCATTCTCCAAAGATACGGAGACTTTCATTGACTTCGACCCGGAAAATACATTGTTGCCTAATAAGGTAATTTTCTCTATAGAACAGGATCGGACCGGTGATTTTTGGATTTCCTGTAATGCCGGATTATGCCGCATTAATCCCGTGTCTCAAAAGAACTTTCATTTATTTACCGTAAATGATGGTTTGCAAGGTAATCAGTTTACTGCACAGTCTTCATTGAGATCGTCCACAGGGAAGCTCTATTTTGGAGGAATCAATGGTTTCAATGTATTTGAACCGGGGCGGTTTACGGATAATACCTATCTTCCCCCTGTTTATGTTACTGATATTAGTTTCCCTTATTTGACAAATGAACAAGAAGTGAAACGGCTGCTTCGTTTAGATAAGCCCTTCTATAAAGCGGATAAGATCCAATTACCCTATGCAAATAATAGTTTTACAGTACGTTTTGTAGCACTTAGTTATGAAGATCCACACAGAAATCGTTATACTTATATGTTGAAAGGTATTGATAAGGAGTGGATACATTCATCTAATAATACGGCCTCATACACCAATCTTCCAGCTGGGGAATATGAGTTTTTAGTTTGTGGCTCTAACAATGACCATCACTGGAATGAGAAAGCGGCTTCCTTATGGATTGTGATAACTCCGCCCTGGTGGCGGACTAGTGTCGCTTATTTTATGTATATACTATTATTTCTGTGTACAGCTTGCTATATTGGTTGGCGTTGGAATCTCTATGTCAAGCGTAAATATAAACGTCGTATGGAGGATTATCAGGTTGCCAAGGAAAAAGAGATGTATAAATCGAAAATCAATTTTTTTATCAGTCTGGTACATGAAATACGTACTCCTCTTAGTCTGATTCGGATCCCTCTGGAAAAGTTGAGGGAAGAGGAAAAAGAAGAAAGAAAAGAAAAATACCTTTCGGTGATGGATAAGAATGTAAATTATCTGTTGGGAATAACGAATCAGTTACTTGATTTTCAGAAGATGGAGAGTGGAGCATTGCAACTTAGCATGAAGGAGTGTAGTATTAATGCGTTGGTGAGTGATATATTCAATCAGTTCAATGGTTCTGCAGATTTGCAAGAGTTAACAATCTGTCTTAGTTTACCTCCTGAAGAAATTAGTATGATGATTGATTCGGAGAAAGTTAGTAAAATTTTGGTAAACTTGGTAGGAAATGCTATTAAATATGCAAAATCTCAAGTCGAGATGCGGCTAATATTATTGGGCGATAGGGTAAATATAATAGTGAGTGATGATGGCCCCGGAGTCCCTGAAGGTCAGCAAAATAAGATATTTCAGGCTTTCTATCAATTGCCGGATGATCCGGTGGCAACGTCTACAGGTACAGGGATTGGTTTGGCATTTGCCAGATCTTTGGCAGAAGCTCATCATGGAACTTTATCATTAGAAAATAGGATGGAAGGTGGTTCCTCATTTATATTGTCTTTGCCGTTGGAAACAGTAGTAACGGAAAGTATTCCGAATGAATTTGCTGAAATGCAGATGATAGATGTGGAAGGAAAAAAAATGCCGGATTCGGAGTTTGGAAATAAGAGATTCATTGTTTTGTTGGTGGAAGATAATGTCGAGTTATTAAATTTGACCAGAGAATCTCTAAGTGATTGGTTTAAAGTTTTTTCTGCCTGCAATGGAAAAGAAGCACTGGAAATACTTTCACGTGAGAGTATTGATGTCATTGTAAGTGATATTATGATGCCCGAAATGAATGGTCTTGAACTATGCAACTATATAAAATCAGATCTAGTTTACTCTCATATTCCCGTTATCTTGTTGACAGCGAAGACAACGTTAGACTCAAAAGCGGAAGGTTTTGAAAATGGTGCTGATGCATATATTGAGAAACCATTCTCTATTAAGCAGCTCCATAAACAAATTGAAAACTTATTAAAACTGCGACTGGCCTTCCATAAGTTGATGATTAATCTTTCTGGAAGTCCGACTTCTTCATTGGCGGATTTTGCTCTTTCACAAAAAGATGTAG
Source organism: Bacteroides sp. M10 (assembly GCF_014334015.1). Lineage (GTDB taxonomy): Bacteria > Bacteroidota > Bacteroidia > Bacteroidales > Bacteroidaceae > Bacteroides > Bacteroides intestinigallinarum. Next base: position 2,061,210 of record NZ_CP060488.1, read on the forward strand.
AATTTATAGAGAGGGTAAATACGATTTTGTCGGAACTGCTTTCTGATGAGAGTTGTTCGATAGATTTGTTAGCAGAGCAGATGAATATGAGTCGTTCTAATTTTTCCCGGAAGATAAAAGCTCTGTCTGGTATGCCGCCTCATGATTATATAAAGAACTTTCGGTTGAATAAGTCGACTGAACTAATCATGAGTGGTATACGAATAGCTGAAGTTGCCGAACAGTTAGGGTTTACTACTTCTTCGTATTTTGCAAAGTGTTTTAAAGAAAAGTTTGGGGTATTACCGAAAGATTATAAAGGATAACAGCTAGTTCCTATCACTCGTGGGGGTGCCAGACGGCTTTTGAAGCAAGGTGCTTTCCTTTTGGGGGATTCCTAAAATGGGAATTCCATTTTCATCCCATTCTATCTTTTGTATGCGTGTTGTCCGACCGTCCAAAACGAACATGTCACGAAGGGCGTTTCGAGCGTGGTAAAGTATATACCATTCTTTCTTGTCGGGTGAAGGTATGAAACACAGGCTACCGGGGCCATACACATGATTCTCTGGTGCTTGTTTGAATACAGGTTCCAGAGATTTCTTCCATGAATTCGGGTTGAGAAGATCGCTGTTAGCATCAGCTGTTAATAACCCTACACAATAATAAGGTGTCCAGTTACCGCTTGCAGAGTAATATATTAATAATTTGTCTTTGTTTTTGGAACGGAAAAATTGTGGAGCTTCATTCACATGAATAGGATAACCGGTTTTATTGCCATCTATACTGATCCATTGACATTCCCATTCGTATTCAGGTTTGGATATTAATATACGGTCTGAGGCTAGTGTCCATGGATTTTTCATTTCAGCGATATAGATACATTGGGTTTCTTGATAAATTCTTCTGGTTTCCCATCCGCACCAGATTAGATAACGTTTGCCATTATGCTCGAAAGGATTAGCATGAATAGCCAAGTTATTATTTTTATCGGTCGATATTCTTCCTTTCATGACAAACTCTCCTTTCATGGGATCGGGAGATTCATTTTCTAGCACATATATCTGACGATTGTCTATATTACCATCATCAGCAGCGCAATAGATATACCATTTATTGTCCATATAGTGTATCTCTGGTCCCCAAAGATGAGATATACCCGAGGCATTTTGGGGCGAATATACGTTTTTTTTTGCTGCTTTTGCCAGTTGTGTAATATCGTCAGTTTCCCATAATATGATACAGTCTGCTAAACTTTGAGTATAGTAATATTTTCCTTCATGAAAGATGGCCCATGGCTCGGATCCTCCACCTATGACAGGATTTGTGTAGAAAAGTGTAGAGTCAATGCCTGTTTGTTTATCAGTCTTTTTGCTTTGGCATGATAGACAAACGATAAGCAATATTAAAAATAAGCAATTTTGAAATTTCATAGTGCTTTCTTTACTAAGATACTTGCAAAGAAAGCACAAATTATTTAATTCTGGAGCTGTTTGATTGGTTTTTATTGTTTGTTAGTTAGAAATTAGCCTATAATTAATACTTTCATTTCTAAATTTGCATTTAATAAAACCTTTGGATCTATTGGCTATTAATTTTTTATTAACTAAATTTATTATTATGATGAACAGGAAAGGAAAAAGAATGAATGTTGTTAAGGCATTTTGTTTATTTACTTTGCTTGGGTGCTTCATTGGCTGTAAAGACGATGAAAAGAAGAAAGAGCAAGCTTTTAATAACGATTTGCCTATTGAAATTGTGGGTTTTGAACCTCAAGAAGTTACTTCGCGCACGCAACTCCTTATCTATGGAAAAAATTTCGGAAATGACCCCTCTTTGATTCACTTGAAATTAGGAGGTGTGGATACAAAAGTGGTGGGTTGTAACAATGAATGTCTATATTGTATGATTCCTCGTAATTCGAATAAGGGAACTATCGAGATTTCTATTGGTGATCAGACCGCTATGGCTAACGATCGATTTACTTATATCTCGAATACACAGGTTACTACATTGTGTGGCTATGTAGACGAGACTGGACGTTATGAAGTAAAAGACGGTTCGTTCGACGAATGTGGCTTGAAGTGCCCGGCTTGGCTAAGTATTGATCCTCAAAATCCGAACCATATTTATATGATTGAAGAGAATAATAGTATCCGTTTGATAGATGTGGAAGCGGAAAAAATGTCTACTGTTATAACGGTAGGGCAGATGAATATAACGAGTCCGCGTACTTTGAGTTGGAGTCTGACCGGTGATACTCTATTTGTGAATAACTGGGCAGATTCGGAAGCAGCTCCGGCTATTGTTATGCTTTTGAGAAAAGACGAATTTAAGAAGCCACATGTACTTCTTTCTGGTCGTAAATTTATTATTGCGGCAATTACCCATCCAAAAACTGGTGATATATACTTTACTCAAGAATCTAATGGTAGCGTTTATCAGTATAGTATATCAACGGGAGAGGTGAAACAAATGTTTACGGTAGGAGGATCTTGGATATGGATATATCCTTATTTTCATCCGTCGGGCGACTTTGCCTATATCGTTCGGCCGCGTGAAGGTACTATTTTAAAATCTAAGTTTGATAAAGAAACCAATCAGTTGGAAGATCCCTCTGTTTTTGCGGGAAACTGGCATTGGGGGCATAGAGAAGGGGTAGGAACCAATGCTAATATGGGAGTTTTGTGGCAAGGAGCTTTTGTGAAAAATGAGAAATATGCGAATCAACATAAGGAGGACATATATGACTTTTATGTAGCTGACGGAGAGTTATATGACACACATCCGGGTGATTTGATATGGCGGGTCACTCCTACAGCTGAAGTTATCCGCTATGCCGGTCGTGGAAGCACGGGCATGGATGGTAACCATTGGGGCTATGTGGACGGTGATTTGCTTAAGGAAGTTCGGTTCAATGGTCCGCACAGTATTGCATTCGATGAAGAAAATAAAATCTTTTATATAGGTGATCAGTTTAATCACCGTATTCGTCAGATTATTGTTGAATAATAAAATATCCTGTAAATTATGAAACAAAAACTATGGGCTATCATAGCTTTTCTATATTGTTTTATGTTAGGAATAACTGCCCAGCAGAATAACCAAAAACAAATTGTGGTGTCCGGGGTAGTGACCGATGTCAATAATGAACCGTTGATTGGTGCTAATGTGACGGTGAAGAATGTGCCGGGATTAGGTGCTATCACTAATATTGATGGAAAATATACCATTAAGATGCAACCCTACAACCGCTTGGTGTTCTCCTACATCGGTTATGAGACTCAAGAGATTTTAGTGAAAGAGGAACATACTGTCAATGTGGTGATGAAAGAGAATAAGGAGACAGCCTTGGATGAGGTAGTCATCACTGCTACCGGTGCGCAGAAGAAGTTGACAGTGACGGGTGCAGTTACTACCGTCAATGTAGACCGGTTGAAGGCGTCACCTTCGGGTAGCATTTCCAACTCACTGGCAGGAAACGTGGCGGGTGTGATAGCCCGTCAGACTACTGGCCAGCCGGGAAAGAATGTTTCTGAATTTTGGATTCGCGGTATCTCTACCTTTGGGGCTGGGGCAGGTGCATTAGTTCTGGTGGACGGATTTGAACGTGACATGAATGAACTGAACTATGAAGATATTGAATCGTTCACCGTGTTGAAAGATGCTTCCGAAACTGCCATTTACGGTTCGCGCGGTGCTAACGGTGTGGTATTGATTACCACTCGCCGTGGTAAGGTAGACAAGATTACCATTGATGCCAAGGTAGAGACCATGTACAACACCCGTACTTTTACGCCTGACTTTGTGGATGGCATTACCTACGCCTATATGGCGAACGAGGCACGCCGTACGCGCAATCTCGAACCTATCTACACCGGCAACGAGCTGCAAATCTTGAAACAGGGTCTCGACCCCGACTTGCTACCCAATGTAGACTGGATGGACGAATTGCTGAAGAAAGGCGCTATGAGTTATCGTGCCTCGTTGAATTTGAGTGGTGGTGGACAGAATGCACGCTATTTCGTTTCTGCCAGTTATCTCGATGAAGGCGGTATGTATAAGGTGGACAAGTCTTTGAAAGACTATAACACCAACAGTAACGCCAAACGTTGGAACTATCGTATGAATGCGGATATCAATATTACCAAGACTACCCTTTTGCAGGTGGGTATCGGTGGTGCGTTGAAAAAGATGAACGAATCGGGCTTGACTTCGGATCAAATTTGGACCAGTCTGTTGTTTCAGACTCCCACTAGTATGCCCAAAATGTATTCCAACGGTTACGTGCCAACTGATGCGGGTGGTAACCTTAATCCTTGGGTGGCATCTACTCAATGTGGATACAACGAACAGTGGTGGAACAATATTCAGACCAACGTCACTTTGAATCAAAAATTGGACTTCATCACCAAAGGACTGAATTTTGTGGGACGTTTCGGCTTTGATACAGATAACTACAATTATATCCGCCGTTTCAAATGTCCTGAGTTATGGAGTGCTGACCGTTATAGAAAGGATGACGGTTCCATCAACTTCACCCGCCAAAAGAAAGAGCAGGTGATGGATCAGACTTCAGGCAATAGTGGAGAGCGCAAAGAATATTTTGAAGCGGAACTTCAGTATGCCCGCAATTTCAAAGGACATATGCTGAACGGAACATTGAAATACTCGCAAGACTCCAAAGTGAGAACACAGGAAATCGGTAAAGAAATCGTCAATTCGCTTCCTTTCCGTCATCAAGGGTTGGCCGGTCGTATTGCCTACAACTGGAACTATCGTTATTTCTTGAACTTTAACTTTGGCTATACTGGTTCAGAAAACTTTGCTTCTGGTCATCAGTTTGGTTTCTTTCCCGCCTATTCGACTGCCTGGAACATCGCCGAAGAACCTTTTGTCAAGAAGAACCTGAAGTGGATGAATATGTTTAAAGTGCGCTATTCGTGGGGTAAAGTAGGCAACGATAAAATGTATGAGCCCAATGGTGTACAGATACGTTTCCCTTATCTCTACACAATAGGTTATGGCGGTGCCCCTGCTAATTTTTGGGGAGATCATAACGGATATTATTCTGCGTTTGGAGGATATAACTGGGCGGATTATGGTTATGGAAGTCCTGGTACTACTATTTTTCAAGGTTTGCGCTATACATCGTATGCTAACCCGGGTGTGACTTGGGAGATCGCCACCAAACATGATGTAGGTTTGGACATGAGCATCTTTGATGACAAATTCATGCTGACTGTGGATTATTTCCAGGAAAAGCGTAAAGGCATCTTTATGTATCGTAAATTCTTGCCTGCTACCGCCGGTATTGAGGGCGGGATGACCAATCCGAGAGCTAATGTGGGCGCAGTATCCTCTAAAGGTGTCGACGGTAACATGACCTACAAGCAACAAATTGGCAAAGTGCTTTTGACTGCACGTGCTAATGCCACGCTCTCAAAGAACGAAGTGAAGGAAAAAGATGAACAAGAGAACATTTATCCTTATAGGATGGAGCGTGGCTACCGTGTCAACCAGGCTAAGGGATTTGTTGCATTGGGCTTGTTCAAGGATTACGATGACATCCGTAATAGCCCCAAACAGACTTTTGGCAATTATATGCCGGGCGACATCAAGTATAAGGATGTCAATGGCGATGGTATCATCGACGATCAAGATCAAGTGGCTGTGGGGGCTACTACCGTACCCAACTTGGTATATGGTATAGGTGTCTCCGCACAGTGGAAAGGTTTGGATGTGAATGTCCATTTCCAAGGAGCCGGGAAGTCTTCTTTCTTTATTGATGGAGAGGGGGTGCGTCCTTTTGCTAGTGGCAACCGGGGTAATTTCTATCAGGAAGTAATAGGCGGACGTTGGATTTCAAAAGAAGAATCGGGTACAATAGCTACGGAAAATCCGCATGCCAAATATCCTCGCTTGAGCTATGGCTACAACGGCAACAACAACCGCAACTCATCTTACTGGTTGCGCAATGGGGCTTATCTGCGTTTGAAAACGCTGGAAGTGGGCTACACACTGCCCAAAAAGATCGTAAATAGAATCCACTTCAACAACATTCGTATCTACATGATTGGCACCAATCTGATTACGTGGTCGAAGTTCAAGATGTGGGATCCGGAAATGAACAGCAGTAATGGTGCAACCTATCCGTTGGCCAAGTCTGTCACTGTGGGATTAAATGTTAACTTATAACAAAATGAAAGATATGAAATGGTTATATAATATGGTTATCACGTTTTTTGCTGCTGGCTGTTTGACGGCATGTAGTGATTATTTGGAGGTAGATTCCAATTTCAAAGACCGCTTGACAATTGAAAAAGTATTTACTGATAAGGATTATACGGATGCGTGGCTTTCCAATACTTATTCTTATTTGCGAGGCCAAAATCAAGATGTGGGTGGAAAAGAGAGCGTGCCTACGAATTTTGCCGATGACATTTATTGGGCGGATTGGAATGATGCGGGAAATGGTAAATCTACCAATGGTAGTTATTATTCTTTTTTCAGAAATGTGGAATACAATGAAAATTGGTATCAGGATTCTTATAAAGCGAGTTATTTAGGAATCAACAAGGCCTGTGTTTTCTTGAATAATATCCACATGAACCAACAACTCACAGACGAAGAACGGGCTGATTATGCGGCACAGGCGCGTTTTGTCCGCGCCTATTACTATTGGTTGCTGTTACGCAAATACGGTCCAATCCCTTTGATTCCTGATGAAGGTGAAGACTATATGCAGGACTATGATGGCTTGGCTCGTCCGCGCAACACCTACGATGAGTGTGTGGAATACATCACTTCCGAATTGGTGAAAGCGGCACAAGATCTTCCGTTGGAACGTGGAGCCAACAACATCGCACGTCCCACCCGGGGTGCTGCTTTGGCTGCTCGTGCTAAAGTCCTCTTGTATGCCGCCAGTCCGCTAATGAATGGCAATACTGGCTCTTATGCGCAGCAAATGGTAGATGACAAAGGTAACAGACTTCTTGCTGCTGAATACGATGAATCGAAATGGGCTAAAGCTGCCGCTGCCGCCCGAGACGTAATGGAATTACCGGGAAATAATGATGGTCATCGCTACCAATTGTATGTAAAGAGCCGCATTACAAGTGGAACCGAAGATTATCCGGAAACAATAGAACCGTTTAAGGATAGAAATTTCTCGGAAAACAACTGGCCATACGGATATGCGGACATTGATCCGTTTGAGTCATATCGTTCCGTCTTCAATGGCGAACTCTCTGCTTCTGAAAATCCGGAGTTGATCTTTTCGCGTGTGGATAATATAGCTGTTAATAATACATCAGCAGGAATCACTTCACCGGATGCTATTGCAAATATGGTGCTTCACCAATTGCCTACACTGGCCGGAGGTTGGGGTGTTCACGGAATGACTCAAAAGCAGTGTGACGCGTATTATATGAATGATGGTACGGATTGTCCGGGTAAGGATAAAGAGATTGGAAGAGGAGATGGAAGCAGCCGGCTAACCGGTTACGTGACTTCTGATGATGTGGATGCCGGTCGTTTCAAACCGCTGCGTGCAGGTGTGTCTTTGCAATATGCTAACCGTGAGCCTCGTTTCTATGCGTCAGTTGGTTTTAATGGCAGTGTATGGAATATGACTTCATTCGGTGGCAAGCAAGGAGCTCCCCAGCCTAATCAGCAAGTCTGGTACTATCGAGGGACTTCAGAAGGATATAATGGTGGTAATCGTATATTTACAGGTATCGGCATCAAGAAATATGTGAATCCTTATGATGCCAAATATCAGAATGAGCTTTTGTACAGACAAAAAGCAGAACCGGCTATTCGTTATGCAGAAATTTTATTGATTTATGCCGAAGCGTTGAATGAATTGGGAGAGGGAGCAAGCTACGACATCCCTTCTTGGGATGGAAGTATTACCTATACAGTTAGACGTGATGTGGAAGAGATGAAGAAAGGTATTCAGCCTGTTCGTATTCGGGCCGGTGTTCCTGATTATTCACCTACAGAATATCAGAATCAGGATGTTTTCCGAAAGAAGCTGAAACGCGAACGTCAGATTGAGTTGATGGGCGAGAATCATCGTTATTATGATTTGAGACGCTGGAAGATAGACGCTCCTTTAGAGGAAGAAACGTTGATTTACGGATGTAATATGCTGATGGATGACGGTCATAAAGATCTATTCCATACACCTGTGGCTATTATGTCATTGCCTGTTCGCTTTGTGGAGAAAAGCTATTTCTGGCCATTTAGTCATGAACAGTTGCAACGTAACAAGCGTCTGACGCAAAACCCGGGATGGACTTATTATGATTAATCTTTATATGACAATGAATATGAAAGAAAAAATATATTATCTGTTATTTGCCGTGTTGATGGCTTTGTTTTGCACGGCTTGTAATGAAGAATGGACCGATGAACAATATGAGCATTATGTTTCGTTTAAGGCACCGATGGATTATACGAGAGGTGTAACTGATATTTATGTGAAATACAAGCTGAATGGTGCGGTGACTTATCAACTGCCGGTTATTATGAGTGGCTCTACATTGCCCGGACACGATACAGAAGTGCAGATAGCGATAGACTCGGACACGTTGAAAAGTATCAATTGGGAGTATTTTCACAATCGGACAGATCTATATTATAAGGAGCTTACCTCCGATTATTATGAGGTGGAGAACATGAATGTGGTAATTCCGGCAGATGATTGTATGGGATTGTTGAATGTCAATTTTAAATTAGGTGGGATAGACTTGGTAGATAAGTGGGTATTGCCGTTTACGATTAGAGAAAGTCCTACCGGCAGTTATACTCCTCATCCTAGAAAGAACTACAAGAAAGCATTGTTGCGTGTTGTTCCTTTTAATGAATATTCCGGTATTTATTCAACAACCACAATGGAAGTCGGTTTTACTGATTCAGGGAATAAAATGACTACTAATACGCGTACGGCATCTGTAGTGGACGAACATTCTGTTTTCTTCTATGCAGGCTTGATGAATGAAGAAGAACTGGAACGTGGAAAGTATAAGATAATCTTCAGGTTTAACGATGACGGGACGGTTACGCTTTCTGCACCTGATCCGGACATTCGTTTCAATCCGATAAAAAATCCAACTTGGAAATTGGCGGAAAAAATGGACGTTTCGTTGCCATATCTAAAACATAAAACGATTACTATAGAAGGATTTAAATATGAATTTGATGATGTCACATCTGTTCCTGGTACTCCTATAAGATATGTAGTTGAAGGGACTGTGAATATGGAACGTAAAATTAATATTCAGATTCCGGATGAAGATCAAGCAATCGAATGGTAATAATTTGTAAGTCGGAGTGATATGTATAAATGGATTATATTAATGTTGGGATTATTTGCGTCACTGACCGCTTGTGCCAAAGTTAAGTTATCTCCTTTATTTTCCGATAATATGGTACTTCAGCAAGAGGCTGAAGTACCTGTTTGGGGAAAAGCATCTCCAGAAATGCGAGTTATAGTGATTCCTTCATGGAGTGGGGAGAAATATGAGAATATAGCTGACAGGACGGGTAATTGGAAAGTAAACATCAAAACCCCAAAAGCCGGGGGACCTTATCATTTAGAAATAACGGATGGAGAAAAAGTAAGATTGGAGAATGTAATGATTGGTGAAGTATGGCTTTGTTCCGGTCAGTCGAATATGCAAATGCCAGTAGAAGGATGGGGCAAAGTGAAAAACTATCAACAAGAGGTGGCACAGGCCAATTACCCGGATATACGCTTGATGACTGTGAGTAATACTATTAGTCTAAGTCCGTCGCAGGAGTTTACTGCTGTCGGAGGAGGATGGCAAGTGTGTTCATCGGTTACTATCCGGGAGTTTTCAGCAACAGCCTATTTTTTCGGTAGGGAAATAGCACGCACGCAGCAGGTACCGGTAGGACTTATCTGTGCCCATTGGGGCGGTACTAATATAGAGTCGTGGATAAGTGCTCAAGCATTGGGCGAAGTTCCCGATTTTGTTGAGCAATTGAAGCTTATCCGAAGGTTGGGAAACAAGGATTGTGATTTACAGGCGGAGGAAGAACAAAGGCAGGCAAAGATTTTGTCGTTAGATAAAGGAATGAGAAATGGAAAGCCTTTTTGGAATACTCTTTCTCATAATGATGAAGGATGGATATCTCATTCTTTCCCCGGAAATATCGAAAAGACTTTTCCTGATTTTGATGGTATTGTTTGGGGGCGAAAGACGGTGGATATTCCAGAACAATGGGAGGGAAAACCGTTGAGTTTACACATGGGGTATGTGGATGACGAGGATATTACTTATTTTAACGGAATCGAGATAGGGAGCACGAAAGGATATACTCGTTCCCGTACTTATGAAATACCGGGTAATTTAGTAAAAGCGGGCAAAGCTGTAATTACTGTTCGTATCGTGGATACTGGAGGAGGGTGTGGCATCGGAGGTGAAATGAAGTTAAGCAAAGATGTCGGAGACTGGATTCTTATATCTGGTGAATGGAAGTGTAAAGTTGCCGCTCAATCTCATATTGACCCAGTGTTTGAGATGAATCCGAATGTGCAAACTGTGCTTTATAATGGGATGATTCATCCATTGGCACCTTACAAATTTCGTGGGGTTATTTGGTATCAGGGAGAGAATAATGTAGGGCGTGCTACACAATATAGGATATTGCTTCCATTACTTATTCAGAGCTGGCGTGAGGAATGGGGGAATGATTTTCCTTTCTACCTTGTGCAATTGGCTAATTATTTAGAGAGAGTAGATGAACCGGGAGACTCACAGTGGGCTGAATTACGAGAAGCGCAGCGTCAGACAGCTTTGTATTATGACAATGTAGGTATGGCCGTTACCATAGACATCGGCGATATGAATGATATTCATCCCAAAAACAAACAGGAAGTAGGGCATAGACTTGCCTTATTAGCACGTACCGATACCTATGGTGAGCGGATTGTTTGTAGTGGTCCGGTTTATCAGACCTACCGTGTGAAAGGAGACAGAGTTATCCTTTCTTTTGAGTGTGCAGACGGAGGATTAAAAACGTCTGATGGGGAAACTTTGACAGGGTTTGCCATAGCAGGGATAGACGGAAAATATCATTGGGCGGAAGCTGAAATTTGTGGAAATGAAATCATTGTATCATCGGAAATGGTAAAACATCCTTTGGCTGTTCGTTATGGATGGGGAGATAATCCTGCATGTAACTTAATTAACGGTGCAGGATTACCAGCCTCTTCATTTCAAACTTTACGTTAAACTTAAAAAACAAGAAAAATGAAGAAACTTAACTTTTTATTTTTAGGCTTATTATCTTTTATGCCAATCTGGGGATGTAACAATGATGATTCATTACCGGAGGCTGTTGTTGAAGTCAAGGAAGTGCATAATGAAGATATTGTATCAGTCATTGATTATGATATTAAGAATGATGGAACACAGATTGGTTCTCAACTTAATAATTTGGTCGGTCAGTCTTATGGGAAAACGCTTTATTTTCCTGCCGGAACTTATAACCTGACGGAGCCTATCGTTCTGCCATTGGAATATACCAAAAATGTAAACCTTATTTTTGATAAGAACGCAACGGTTAAAAGTGATGTCCATTTAGAGGCACTCATTAAAGTAGGCTACTCTGAAACCTATTTTACAGATGTTTCACTTCGGCGGTTTTCTTATATTGAAGGAGGAATCTTGGATTGTTATAATGCGGACAATGGGATTCTTATTAATGGCAGAAAACAGATGGTGCAGATACGTACGATGAGTTTAGTGCGAGGACGCAATACACATATACGAATACATGTTCCGGAAGGTGTTGGAACAGGGGGAAGTGGTAGCTCAGATACTAAAATCGACAATGTGACCATTCAAGGAATTTCATCGAATGACAATGTATATGGCATTTATATAGATCAGTCTTGTTGTGATTGTAAGATTTCTGATACTTTTATTTATAGTACAAAAGAGGCTATTGTGACGAAATCGGCTGGTCATATATTGAACAATGTACATATTCTCTCTTGGGATACTACTGGGGGGACTCATCTTGAGGATGGTAAGAATTATCGTTCAACAGTTGGAATACGTATAGCTAGTGGTGGATTCTTCGTTTTCAACCAAGTCTATTATGATACGATTGATAGAGGAATCGTTGTGAATGAGGGTTATAGTCCTGATTTGATGTTAGACCAACAAATTTCTTTTTCATATTTGAATAATTTTGGAACCAGCTTTATTCAGGCAGGAGGAAATAACTCGGATTTGAAGGTGAAGTTATCCAATTCTACTTTTACTATTTTGAATGATGATTTTAGAATTTTAGATTGTCCTGAAGTTTTAGTGGGATGGGACATTGCAGATAAATTTTCTTTCTTGAATTGTGTAGTTGCGAATCCGCAACGTTTGTATCCGTATGAAATGACTTTGATGCAGAAGCTTAGAGGAGTAAGTTCAGACGGAATTATATGGACGACTTTAGCTAATTGTGATACTAATTGGTATGTGTTGGGTGCTGTTATTTCTTCTCCGATGCGAAGTTCTTTAGAAATGGATTTTACCGATGATTTGACTGCTAAACTCAATTTTACGTTCAAGGGTGGTACTCCTTTTTTGCAAGGCTATGAATTGCAGGGGAAGGAAGCTGAGAATGTAGAACTTGGATATGCTGTCTCCGGTCAGTTCTGTGTATTATTATTCAGAGCAAAAAAGAATGCTTCTTTCAATCCGATCATCTATGATGTATTAGGCTCCGGACGGTTTATGCCGACTCCATATAAAGGTAAAAAGTATACGCCTGCTGATTATGGAGTGAGTGATTCGGATATTAAGATTTTATCTCGTAAGTGAGTGACTAAATAATAAAATGAATATATAATGACGTTGTAAATATGAAGCGTAAATATTTGTTGTTAAGTGCTTTATGTGTATTGCTGCTGTCTTCTTGTTCATCGTCTCTTAAAGAGGGTGATAAGGAAATGGATCAATATATTACAAATTTGATGGGAAAGATGACACTGCACGAAAAGTTGGGACAGTTGAATCTTCCTTCTGGTGGTGATTTGGTTACAGGCAATGTAAATAGTGAAGAGTTGGAAGGATTGGTTCGTAATCAGGAAATCGGTGGTTTTTTTAATGTGAAAGGAATAAGAAAGATTGTTGATTTGCAGCCGAGAAGTTACGAAAAGAGTGTAATTTATTGGAAATGAGCGTAGGTTAATTGCTCTTGATAGTAATAGGTTACGATTTAGTTAGTTATCTACTGCATTATCCTTCTGCGCGTTGCGTAACCTTCAAAGAACTCTTCGTATGCAAAAGTAGCTATTTAATTCGAGATTTTGATATAAACTCCCGTTTTTTATCCCCTCATTCATAAGAATTTTCCGTAAAAGCGGTATTGTCCGTCGGCACACCATTGCCCAAAACGAGTTTGGAACAAACGTGTGCCGACTACCGCATAGCTGGAGAAAAGGGCATTGCCTCACGCCTAAACGATGTTTAGACAGATGAAGCAATGCCCCTTTCTTTTGCGCCTATGCCAAGAGGTGCTTTTACGGGTTTTCAAATGATTTTTCTTTTTTCGCTGTCTCTTTTGCCGGAAGCGGAAAGTGAATGCAGAGTGTGTCAGCCTGCCCCATGAATGAAACAGGCGCCCACACACAGCCGGACAAACCGGGAAGAATGATTGTTGCCACCCGGCTGAACAAGTTCCGTCGGATCGGAAACAATCATACTTCCTTTGTTGTGGTTTGCCCTTTTCACGCTTCCGGTGATGTCTTTTTCCTTTTGGTGATTCTTTTTTTTACGGATTTTCCCCTGAAGTTTTTTTCTACACAATCTGCCTCTGTTTTCGTTTACCTCCATTTTGCGCCTTTCAGTAAGCCGCATCAGTCAGTCATTTTCGTTCTGGGCGCAAAGGTAATTCCGGGATTGGACGGGAAAGCAAGGTCAAGCCTCCTGTTTTCGGTAAAAATCTCCAGCCCTGCGGGTAGTATTTTGACCGAAAAACCTTGCATTCCCTAATCCCTACCTTTTCAAGCACCCGAAACGAAAACGACCGATGCGACAGAAAGACGCATAAAAAAAATGTCGGATAAACGAGAGGCAGATAAGATAGTTTGAAACTCAACTCCCTCAGCTCTTGAATCCGCATTAAAAACAAAAAAATCAAAAACAGCGAAGATATGACGGCAACGGCAAATTTCAGACAAATGGCGCAACACATCGGGTTGGCGATATGCGGCTTGATGATGCGCACCGCCTTCGGGGTGTTCGGCATCCTTTGGGGCATCATCAGAGAGATTGTAAACGGAGTGTTCCGAGTGGCGATAGGTGTAATCGTGGCTATCCTTTCCACCATTGCCTTCTTTGGCTTCATCCTTTGGTTATTCACCCTTTAACCCTTACCGACATGGCAAAAAGAAACAGCAAGACGGCAGCGCAGCAGTGCAGATATTACGAGGTGGACAACATCTTCGTGTATATGGTGGAAACGTACATCAACGGCAATTTTGAAACTTTCCGAAGATTGTACCACGAACTGAACAAGGACGCACGGAGGGATTTCATGGACTTCCTTCTCAGCGAGGTAGAGCCGACCTATTGGAGAGAGATACTGAAACAGATAATCTAAAAATGACAGCGATATGAAAGGAACAGACCATTTCAAGAGAACGATATATATGTACTTGGAACAGCGTGCGGAGGAAGATGCGCTATTTGCAAAGAAGTACCGCAACCCTGCCAAGAACATGGACGAGTGCGTGACCCACATTCTGAACTATGTGCAGAAAAGCGGTTGCAACGGTTTCACGGACGGAGAGATATTCGGGCAAGCCATCCACTACTATGAGGAAAACGAGATAGAGGTGGGCAAACCGATGGACTGCCAAGTGGTTGTGAACCACGTTGTGAAACTCACGGCAGAGGAAAAGGCGGAGGCACGTCAGAACGCTGTCCGCAAATACCAAGAGGAGGAACTCCGCAAGTTGCAGAACCGCCACAGACCGTCAGCGAGAAAAGAAAACCAACCCCAACCCTCATTATTTGATTTAGGCTTATGAAACCGAAGACCAAGATACAGAAAGAGGTGGCAAGACTTTCCGCCAACCTTCGCCCCATATCAGCGACACAAATAGATTGGGCATACCGCCACTGCGTTGAGCATATCGGCTACCGCACCAAGAAAGGGAACATCACCTGTTCCGACTGCGGTCACGAGTGGCACAGCGACAGCGGACTATGCGACACCCTTGAAGGCTGCACCTGCCCCAAATGCCATGCCGAACTCAAAGTGCAGGACACACGCAGACGCATCTACAAGGAAACGCAGAATTTCAGCGTGATAACCACCTGCAAAGGGTATCAGGTAATCCGCGTGGCGCAGGTCAGATGCGAGAGCAGGAAAGGCGAACCGATGCGTTTCTACTGCCACGAGGTCGTGCAGCGTTGGATTTCACCCGACGGCAAGGTTACGGACATGGCGTTGCTCCGTGGCTTCCTTTTCTGCTATTGCGATGTGTGGGCATTAGGCAGCGATATGGAGGTAAGACCGCACAACAGCCTATACGATGATGTGGTGGCAAGAAGCTGTGCATATCCAAAGATGAGGATATTGCCCCAACTCAGACGTAACGGCTTCAAGGGCGATTTCCACGGCATCTCCCCCGTGCGTCTTTTCAAAGCCTTGCTTTCAGACCCAAGAATTGAAACCCTTATGAAAGGCGGTGAGATTGAGGTCATGAAACACTTTCTTTTCAATACCCGTACTGCCGATGAATGTTGGGCATCATATCTGATTGCCAAGCGTCACAAGTATCAGATAGACAACCTCTCAATGTGGTGCGACTATCTGCGTATGCTCAAAAAACTCGGTCAAGACCTCCGTAACCCGAAGAACATCTGTCCCGAAGATTTCATGGCGGCACACGACAACGCAACCCGAAAAATTGAAGCCATACACGAGAAGGAAAGAGCCGCAGAGCAACGCCGTTGGGAGATTGAAAGGCGTGAGCGTGAGCAACAGCGACAACTCCAACGAAAGAAAGATGCGGAGGATTTCATCGCCAACAAATCCAAATTCTTCGGCTTGGTAATCACGGACGAGGAAATAATCGTCAAGGTGCTTGAAAGCATAGACGAGTATTACAACGAGGGCAAGACGCAGGGCATCTGCGTGTTTGGCAGTGGATACTACAAGAAAGCCGACACCCTCATACTATCGGCAAGGATTGGCGATGAGATTATTGAAACCGTAGAGGTGGACTTGCGAACCCTCGAAGTGGTGCAGTGCCACGGCAAGCACAACCAGGACACCGAATATCACGAGCGCATCATAGACCTTGTGAACAAGAACGCCAACCTTATCCGTGAGCGGATGAAAGCGGCATAGCATAACCCCTAAAACAACATTGATATGGAAGTAAGAATTGAAAGTATGATTTGTGTGTGGGATGATGCAATCCCCACGATGTTCCTTGAATTTGTGAACCTCCTCACTCTCACAACGAGTGAGGGGGAATTGAGAAAGAGCGTAAAGGAGTTTGCCGAGAAGCACGAACTTGACAAGTTTTTCCTTTACGGCTTCGGCTCACACCATTTCTACCTGCACCAACGCTACACAAGCAACCCCGAAATGGTGATGAAGAACAGAGTTCTGTCAGTACATTTTTAACCATCTAAAAAGCAACATTATGACAACACGAATGACCATCAACGGAGTAAGCACCTGCGCGGAAGCAGGTACGGAGAAATACGAGCGTTTCCAATCGGGTATCGGAAGACGCAGGCGGACACTTGTGCAGTACGACTACCGCCACCCCATAGACAGAGAATTGTTCTCTTGTGTCAAACCCACGTTGGACGAGTGCCGAGCCGCACGGGACAAGTGGCTGAACGCAAAGAAGGGAAAGGAGGACAGACTATGAACACGACCTATCAAACGCTGATAGTCAAGTTCAGCGAACCTATCACGGCATTGGACGGTATCTTTGACGATACCGGAGCGTGGGGAACGGACACCCTCAAGGGGTGGATAGATGATTACGAAAGCACACGTTTCACCGCCACCGACAGCCATACGGCAGTCATCACGAGCGAGTACAATATGGAATGTGTGAAAGAGTGGCTACAACGGCAGACCCCCATTTCCGAAATGCGAGAATTTTGAACGGGATGGCGGTGTCCGCACCGCCAATACTTAAAACCCTAAAAACAAAAGATATGATAGCCAAGACGATATTACAGCAGATAGGCGGAAAACGCTTCACCGCCATGACAGGTAGCCGTGATTTCATAGATATGGGCAACGGCTTACGGATGAGCCTTGCAAGGAACAAAACAAGTGCCAACCGCCTTGACATCATCTATGACGAAGGGGCAGACCTCTACAATATGCGCTTCTACCGCAGGACGTTCAGCAAAAAGACCTTTGAGTGCAAGACAAAGGACATTGCCGTACACGAGGGTATCTATTTTGATATGCTGGAGGAAATGTTCACGATGGTGACGGGACTTTACACACGCTTTTGAGTGGCGGGGCGGCGAGAGCCGCCCTACTTTCTTTCAGTGAGCATGATGGCGGACAAAGAAAGTAGCAAAGAAACCTTTGTCCAATCTGCGATAACTAAAAAATCCGCAAGTAAAACTTGCGGAGGCTATATATTGGGTCGTTATTTTTTGGTGGAGGGGAATGATAATCTCGAACCGTTGAACTACACATTTCTGCTTCGTCTCCATTTCCCCCAACGATTTGATACGTTCAATCATTTTTGTTGTTCCTTTCTGAATTTTCCTAAATACTTTCTTCATAATTTCGCTATACTTTTTATGGTTAATAACTATGTTTTGTATTGCTCTCACAACACTTACAACTTGAAGTGTTATTTGGAAACCGATAGGCAAAAATGGCTCAACGATGTCAATTAACGAGAAAATCCTACGATAATCTATCAAGTGATAGAGCAAAAGACGTGCCAAGTTAAATATGGCACGTCTTTTGCCAGTTTTGTCAGTCCTTTTATGGGATATACAACAGCGCAAACTCCGCCTTTCTCCGTTTGAGCAGCATGGCGTGGCGTTTTCCTTTGTAGTTGCAGAAGGCTATATACTCACGGTAGATGTTCCTGTCACCAGCTTCCAGCTTCTTGATTAAGGTGCTTTTGGGGATTGTTTTGCTGCCTAACAGCTTCGCCGGTCCCACATTGTAAGCTAACGTGCCAAGCAAAATCGAATCAACCCCGAATTTACGGAACATGGCGACAAATTTGCGCAGGTCTTTCCGCAAAAGTTCATCCGCATCCCGTTTTGTCATGGTTCGTGCCGAATACTTCTCGTTTGGCAAAAGTTTGTGACCCCAACCGACGTATGGGTAGTGTTTTTCTGAGTGCCAGCCTTCAAAGTAGCGGCAGCATAAAAAAGCACGTTCCATAAGCGGCAGTCGGTAGATTGCCGCCTGCCCGTCCGTTCCCTCTTGGCGGCTGATCTGCGCGGACACAGAACAGACCGTCAGAAGTGAACAGAGCATTGTCATGAATACACGCATCATTTCAACAAGGGGCTGAAGTTGCCGATGGGAACGATGGTAAGATCGTCGTCCTTTACATTCCTGTTGTTGAAGTCAAATTCCAGTTCGTAGGAGTTGCTAAAGTTATCCTCCACCACCACGATGAAATTATGCGCCTCATCACCCGCCGCCGTGTAGTACAGGCGGAATTTTTCGTTCTCCAGCAGGTAGCGGTCGTTAGGCAGGAAGGTGATGCCGTTATCCATTTTGAGCGAGCCTTCCCCCTCGAACTGGAAATAGCGGATGGTATAGAGCGTACCCGAAAAGTCGCCCTCCTTTTTCAGTTCACAGCGGATTTCCACTGTCTGCCCCTTTACTACCTTGTTCGGCACGGGCATGACCTCCACCGTGAAGGGATAGGACTGCTGGATGTCCATGTCATCGTCACATGACACGAGGGTGAATGACATGGCGGCTATCAGGCATAACGCCACTGCCTTGAATATTGATGTTCTCTTGTTTCTGTTGTTCAGTATGTTCATTGTTCTTCGATTTTTAGATGGTTGTTTTTCTGTTTTTTCGTTGTCAGTTGCAGGTACTCGTTCAAGTCCTTGCAACCGTCATAGAGGGAGGAACGGTCGGTGACACGTTCCCCGTATCGCATGGTAAGTGCGGCAAGCGTCCGCCGTCCGGCTTCGTCACGGTCGAGGAAGCAGCCGATGCGCCCGTATCCGTCCAGCAATCCCGCCGCCTTCTCCACGTTGGCGACTGAGTTCAGCACAAGACAGTCAGCGTTACCGGTTACACCAAGCGTCACGGCAGAGAGAAAGTCCATGAAGCCCTCGAACACGAGGCACTCGTCAGCCGGGATGTCATTCGCCTTTACCAGTGATACAGACTTCGGAGGTATGCAACCCTTGAAATATCGGCTTCTGACTTCATAGCCACCTGCCATGTTCGGAAAGCCAACGGCAAAATACCGTTTCCCACGCACACCGTAGTTCAAGCGGCAGCAGTGACGGGATGCGATGGCGTAAGGGATGCCCCGTTCCTCTAAATACTCCGTCAGCAGTGAGCGGAGCAGCGGAGCGACCTCCACATCCTCAAAAACGGATTCGGTCGGCTTCGAGAGATAGACGGGCTTTTCCCATCCGGCAACCGTCATATTGGCGGCTTCCGCTATGAACTTCGCTTGCTTCATGAAGTCATCGCTTTGCAGAAACTCCCCGGCAAGCGTGAAGATGTCGCCGCCCTTGCCCAAACCGAAGTCGTACCAGAGCTGTTTCGCCACGTTCACACGGAAAGAGGATGTGCGCTCGCCCCTGTACGGGGCAAGATACCACAGCTCGTTACCGCTCCTTCTGACAGGCTCATGCCCCAGCCGTGCGAGAAAATCCGCAAGCGGCATCCTTCTGACAGCATCTATTTCCGTCCTTTCCATGCCCGTGTCAGTTGATGATGAACTTGATACCGACCCCGAACTGCGTGTGGAACTTCCGTGTGTCGCCACCCCAAAGGCAACGCTCCCGCAGGTTGGCAAGCAGGGCGATACGGTCTGCCACGTAACACTCCACATCGAGCGTCAGCGCACCGCCGTAGATGAAGGCGTCCCGGTCGTGCAGCGTGGAGCCGTCATGCAGCACCTTCTTCCCCCAATTTACCGCCTCATATCCGGCGAGAGCCGAAGCCCCGGCATAGACGAAAACAATCTTTCGGGCGTCCGACAGTATCTTGAAGTAATAGCCGCCCTCCGCCGTGAACTGCGCCACGGGTATCTTGGTGTCCTTGTAGGGATTGTTCTTCAACAGGTATTCGCCACCGAACACCCACTTGTTCCCCTTCTTCGTGTAGGTGGAGAGAGCCGCCCCGAAGCTGTACCCGCCGTCCTTGCCGCCGAGATTGAAGCCGTCCGCCATGTCCGCCCTCACCTCGATGCCCTGCATCTTCGGCAGACACCGCTGGGCGTGCGCCTGCCCTGTAAAAAGGGCAAGCGACGCGATGATTATTGCGATGTACTTTCTCATGGTCAGCGTACTTGAAGTTCGTTGATGGTACCCGCGCGTACCAAATCCTCGTTCTCAATCACGAAGGACTGGTGACGGCCGCCGTTCTTCTCGTTCAATTCCACCACGAGGCACTTGTCATCGGGGATGGTGAACTTCGCCATCGTGAAGACCGTGCGCTCGCTCTTTTTGCCCGGCACGAGGGTGGCGTAGTTCTGCGCGCGGAGCGGCAGAATAATCTGCTCCTGCACGGCAGTACGCTTCGCAACCTTCTTGTCCACGATTTTCCAAGTGATGTAGTCCACATCGAAAGGCACGTTGCTCTGGTTCTTTATCTCCGTGTGGAAATAAAGCAAGCCGTTGTGCGTGTAGATGCCTTTCAACAGGTATTGGATGCCGAAACGCTTGCAGCCGATATGCTTCACCTCGCGCTTGTTCTGTTTGTGGATGGACTTCATGATAAGGCGCACCAGCATCGGGCTTTCGCTGCCCAGCTCTTTCAGATAGATTTCCTGCGCGTTGTTCGGGCGGTTCACCGTGCTGCCGTCATGGATGAAGTCGCACATCTCCACGTTGAGCAACAGCGGTTCGGCGGCGTACTTCACGTTGAAGGTGTAGAAACTGCCGTCCTCCGTGATGACGGACATATTCGTTTCGTTGGGAAAATTCCTTACGGTAGCCTTCACACGGATGATGTTCTCCGCTCCGTCGGCTTTCCCGGCAATCAGGTCGGGCGAGCCTAAATCGACATAGCGCACCTCCGCCGGAAAAATGACGTGGACGGTCTTGTCGTAGGTCACTTCCAGACCGTGCGGCGGTATCATGCGGTCGAAGGTCAGCTTGCGTGACAGCCCGTGATATAGGTCGCCGTCCGCCTCCTTCTGCGGATAGACCTCCTTCGTCAAGGTCGGTTGTTCACTTCCGTTGGTCGTTTCAACGGTTACATTCTCCTGCGCGTTGGCAGTTATGATGCCCATAGCGAGGGCAAACATGATGATTACTTTTCTCATTACTTTTGGATTTTAGTGGTAATTTTTATTGTTTTCAATATTTTTCTTGGTAAAGCATGACCCTGTACCCGGCTTTCAGATGCACCTTGACGGTTCGCATCTTTTTGGCGATGTACTGGCTCGTGCCTTGTATCAGCCCCTTGCCCAAGTCGGAGGCGAGCTGCGCCCCGGCATTGGTGGAGATGTTGATGCTGCTTCCCAGCGAGCCGCCCATGTTGGCGGCGACCTCCCGGACGGCGTTCATCTCCATCGAGTTCGGGATGAAGATGCCGGGCTGTCCGTCCGTGTCATAGACCGCAAGCTCCACGGGGATAATCGTGCCGTCGTATTCCAGCGAGGTAATCTCGATGTCGAGCCGCTCACCCTGTATCTTGCCCGTGCCGACCACCACCGCACCCCGGGGTATTGTCCTGCCTGCCACCGCCATAGGCTCCAGCAGGCGCAGCCTTACCGTCTGCCCGTCCGTCACGCTCTGCGCCCCATGCACGCACGCCGGTATGGTGTTCCTGTCCAATACCTCCGCCGTGCCGACAGCCGTGTTGAAACCCCGGTTGCGTTCCTGCGATAAGGCGGCGACAAACTCCGCGTTACTCATAGGCTGTGAGAGTGAAGAAACTACTTGATGCTCCACCTGTCTGATAGGCATTGCCTTGTTCTTCTTCCCTTTCTGCACGGTAGTTGGCTCTGCCCTCTGTTCCGCCGATGGCTGTCCTCCGTTCTGACCGCCCATGTACTTTGCCGCCAGCTCGTAGGACTTCTCCATAAGAGCCACCTGCTCGTCCATAGAGGAAGCCTTGCCCCTCTCGCTTTCCAGTTCCGACTCCAGCGATGCGATGCGCTCCAACAATTCGTCCATCTCCGCATTGTCGTTTTTCGGCTGGTCGTAGAAGTTTCCGAGCGTGGCGTTCAGGTCACGGTAGGCGGCTGCGGAGGACTGGATGGTCTGCGGCGTGGCTGGCTTTGCCCTTTCTTCCTTGCCGCCCGGATTGGCGAGGTCGAAGTCCACTCCGTTCTCCGTTCCCGCTATCTCGCGGTCGAACATGTCGCCCAGCTGCCCGATGGCACGGTTGCGGCTCTCCTGACGCTCTTCCATCTCCCCATGCTCGTAGGCTTTCAGCTTGTCGCCGATAATCTGCCGGTTCGCCTTGTCAGCGTCGGGCATCTCGGTGTTGTATCCGTCCGTTCCCGGCGGTTGCTCCTTGCCGGAGGACGGGGCGAATATCAGCCACATCGCCCCGATGAACACCAACACCATAGCGGGCAGCACGATCATCTTCTGCCGTTTCAGCCGTTGCGCCTCTGTCAGCGGTTCGCGCTCCTTTTTCGGTTTCCCCGTTTCGGGAGCAGCTTTGTTCTCTTTCGTCGGTTCATTCTTTGTCTGTTCCATATAAATAAGGTGTTAAGTGATTGCCTGTTTCCGCCGGGGTCGGCAGTTCCACCCGTCCGGCGTGTCCCGTTTCCATATGTGAGCCGTCGTTCCTGCCGATGTCATAGACGGCTCTGCCGAAGGTGTAAAGGGCAAGCACCGCGAAGGCGGCGAACATCCCCAGCACGATGCGGCGGCGTGTTTCCGGCGGCAAGCCGTCCAGATACCCTTTGAGACTTGCCGCCAAGCGTTTCCGTTTGTCGTGGAGTTTCCAATACATGCCCCACATTGATTTTCTGATACTTTTCATGTCCTGTTACCGTTTGATAGTCTGTAAATCCTTGTTCTCAATGATGGTGAAACCCTCGATGGTAAAACCGTTCGGGTTGTCATCCGACCGCGATGCGTTCAGCAGGCGGCAGGTGGTCACGAGGCTGCGCTCGGTGACGTTGCTCTGCCGGATGATTTTCTGTGTGGCGTAGGTCACGGCACGGTAGGGATAGGCGTTGAAGTCGCACACCACGCTGTCCACCTTCAGCACTTGGTTGATGTTCCCGGCGATGATGCGGTTGTAGTACCCCTTCTCCGCGAAGTCCGAATAATAGTGGTACACGCTCTTGTCCGCCAGCAGCAAGGCACGTTTCACGTTGTGTTCAATCGCGCTTTTTTCAGGTGATAGCGTGAAGAACATCTCGTGGAAACGGCGCACATGTTCCCGTGCCTCCGCCGGGCGGTTCTGCGACAAATCCTGAGACAAGGCGAGCATCAGGCTCTTGCCGTTGTCCAGCACATAGATTTTCTCCCGTTGCTTCTCTGCGAAACGGTAGGAGTTCCACACGCTCCACACCGTCACCACGGCGCACAGCGAGAGGAAGACGATACCGAACAGGCGTATCTGCCTGAACGACGATTCGATGTTTCTAAGTGATTTGAATTCCATTTATATTTTCCAATTTATGATTGCACATTGATTATTTCAGCAATTTGCCGACACGTCCGACTGCGTTTCCTGCGGCTGCACCCGCCACGCTGCCCGCCATGCTTCCGGCTCGTCCCGCCATCTGGTTCACGTTGCGACCGTAACCGCCCATGCCTCCGGCTTGGATAATCCAGCCCGCAACGGTGGGAATGGTAAAGTAGCCGATGATGCCGATGCAGAGGAATACGATATACACCCCGTCGCTCGAATCCAGCGAGAAGTTCGGGTCTGCCTGCATCCGCTCGATGTCGTTTTGCAGCATCAGAACCTGTATCTTCGCCAGTATGGTGCTGAACATGTCCGATACCGGTAGCCACAGATAGACCTGTATATAGCGGCATATCCACTGCGTGAGCGTGTTTTGGAAACCGTCCCATACCGACAGGGCGAAGGCTATCGGACCGAGAATCGCCAGCACCACGAGAAAGAAGGTGCGGACGGTGTCTATCACGAGGGCGGCGGCTTGGAACAGCAGTTCGAGTATCTCGCGGAAGAAGTCGCGGATGCTCTTCTTCATGTTGTACATTCCCCGGTCGATATACATTCCCGCCATCGTCACCATGTCGGAGGGCGACCAGCCGAGTTCCTCCAGTTGCTTGTCAAATTCCTCGTTGGACACGAGGTAGGCGGTTTCGGGGTTGCGTACCATCGCCTCGTATTCCAGTTTGTCCTTCTGCTCCCGGTATCGGTTCATGTCCAGCGTTTCCGCCTCCAGCATCTTTGCCGTGCCCTGTACGACGGGTGAGAGGATGCTGTTTATCGTGCCCAGCACCACAGTCGGGAAGAACATGATGCACAGACCGATGGCAAAAGGACGGAGCATCGGGAATACGTCTATCGGTTCAGCTCTCGCCAGCGACTGCCATACCCGGTAGGCGACGTAGAACAGCGCACCCAGCCCGGCGATGCCTTTCGCCACACCAGCCATGTCCCCACACAGCGGCATCATCTGCTCATAAAGTGAACGTAAAATCTGATGAAGGTTGTCGAACTTCATAGGCTACCAGTATCTTTCGTTCATGTTCCCGTACAGCCCCATGATGCGGTCGAGGTCGTTCTTCTTTTTCGCACGCAGGTAACTCACGGAGATGTTCTTGTTCGTGTAGTAGCTCACGAGGTTGCGGTAACGCTTCATCTTCGAGTGGCAGCGTTCCACCACGTCCATGCGCTCCTTGTCGGTCATGGAGAGCGTGGTGATGTTCACCACGTTCCTGAGTTCCGTCAACACTTCGTTGCTTTCCTCCAGCAGTTTCGTGTAGCCGAAAGCGATTGCGGAAAGCTCTTCGGGTCTGAAATTCCCGTCACGGAGCATCCGTTGGAAACTGTTCACATAGATGTCTGTGATGTCGCCCACCATCAGGATGGTCTGCTGCACCTTGCGGGCGTCCTTGACCAGATTGTTCACCGATTTGAGGGCATCGTAATACTTCTTGCCCTGCTGATAGATTTTCACCGTCTCCTGAAAGTTGCTCACCATGTTCGTGGCGGTCTTGGAGGTATGGATGATGTTTTTGGAGGCATTGATGATGCCCTGCGCTAGATTGCCCGGATCGCTTACGACCCACTGTGCGCTTGCCCTGCCCGCGAAAAGCAGGCACAGGCAGATAATCATTGTTATTCTTGTTCTCATGTTACTTTGGATTTTAGTGGTTGTTATTCTTCGGTCGGATGTCCCGGCTGCGGCTTCACCCGCACATAGTCCCCGTTTGGCGAGAAAGTCAGCACATCCGTGGCCTCGTTGTAGGACACGTCGATGCGGAAGCCGGTGTTCATGAACAGGTTGCCGTTCTCCTCCTGCAAGAGATAGGTTTCCGGCTTGAGCTTGCGGCGCAGACCGCTACGACGGAACACCGTCACTTTGTAGGCTTCGCCCTCCTTGTAGATAAGCACGTCAGGTTTTCCCTCCACGCTCTCCCAGTTCCCGCACAGCATGTCGCGGCGGTTGTCGGCCACGTCGCAGGATTGCAGCATCATGACCGCCAATCCGATAAGGCACTTGCTGACTTGCAGCATTTTCACTTTTGGTAAATTCATACGCGTTTTTCTTTTTTGGTTGATACATTCTGTTTTTTAGTTATTCCTTGTTTCTCCGCCTTTCGGCAAGCTGCCGGATGGCGGCTTCGATGTCGTCGCCCAGCTTCTCCGCCAGACGGTAAACCTCCACTTTTTCCGTTTCCTCGGTGGTGTACGCCAGATACTCTTCCGCGCTGACCTCCGTGGCATAGACCGCCGACTGCGTGCCGCCCAAGCCTATCCACACCTCCTTGTAGAGCCGTGAAGGGTTGTTCGCCATGTTGATGGAGAGTATCTGCGACTTCTCCTTTTCCGTCAGTCCGAGCAACGCCTGTATCTGGTCGAACTTGTTCATATATTTCCTTTGGTCAAGCAGGATTTTACAATCCGAGTTGTTGATAATGCTCTCTTTGACCACCGGAGAACTGATAATGTCGTCCACCTCCTGCGTCACCACGATTGCCTCGCCGTAATATTTTCTGACCGTCTTATACATATAG
Source organism: Bacteroides sp. M10 (assembly GCF_014334015.1). Classification (GTDB taxonomy): domain Bacteria; phylum Bacteroidota; class Bacteroidia; order Bacteroidales; family Bacteroidaceae; genus Bacteroides; species Bacteroides intestinigallinarum. The sequence continues at coordinate 2,087,570 of NZ_CP060488.1, forward strand.
CGCAGATATTCAGCCATGTTCGCCGATGAGAGGGCCTTCCAAGCCTCTTCCACGATAAGCTGTTTCCGCACGCCTTTCAGCCGCCGCATCTTGTTGATGAAGGCTTCCATGATGATGATGGTCACGACGGGGAACAGTTCGCGGTTTTCTTTAATCGAATCTATCTCGAAGACGATGAACCGCTTGCCGAGCAGGTCGATGTTCTCCGTGGAGTTGAGCAGGAAATCGTAACGCCCGCCCCGGTAATACTGCCGCATGGTGGTGAGCATGTTGTCGATGTTGAAGTCGGACTTCTCCACCTTGATGTCACGCTGTGCCAGTTCCTTGCGGTAGTCGTCACGCATATACTCGTAGAAGGTGTTGAACGACGGCACGATGCTACGGTCGGATTGGATGCGCTCAATATAGGCACTCACGGCACTGCCCAGCTCGCCGCTCTCCGTCTTTGTCACCTTGTCGTCCTCCGACTTCCAGAGCGTCAGCAACAGGGTCTTGATGCTGTCCTTCTTCTCCACGTCGAAGATGTAATCGTCGGTGTAGAACGGGTTGAAGCTGATGGGCTTATCTTCCGTGTAGGTGAAATACACACCGTCCGCTCCGCCTGTCTTGCGTCGGATCATGCCGCACAAGCCCTGATAGGAGTTTCCCGTGTCCACCAATACCACATGTGCGCCTTGCTCATAATATTGGCGCACGAGGTGGTTCATGAAGAAAGACTTGCCGCTGCCCGAAGGACCCAGCACGAACTTGTTGCGGTTGGTCGTGATACCTCGCTTCATGGGCAGGTCGGAGATGTCAAGGTGCAGCGGTTTTCCCGTGAGCCTGTCCACCATCTTGATGCCGAAGGGCGAGAGCGAGCTGCGGTAGTTGGTTTCCTCTGTGAACAGGCACACCGCCTGTTCGATGAAGGTGTGGAAACTCTCTTCCGCCGGGAAGTCCGCCGCATTGCCGGGTATCGCCGCCCAGTAGAGTGTCGGGCAGTCGATGGTGTTGTGGCGCGGCACGCATTCCATGCTTGCCAACTGGCTGCCCACGTCGTTCTTGATATGCTTCAGTTCCTCCGCATCGTCGCTCCACGCCATGACGTTGAAGTGTGCCCGTACCGAGGTCAGTCCGTAGGAATGGGCTTCGTTCAGGTATTGGTCTATCCACTCGCGGTTGATGCTGTTGCTCCTTGAATAGCGAGATAGCGACTGCATGTTACGGGCGGACTTCTCGAACTTCTGCAAGGTTTCCTCACTGTTGTCTATCAGCACATACTGGTTGTAGATATGGTTGCAGGAGAGCAGAAGCCCCACCGGGGAGGCGAATGACAGTCGGCAGTCACTCCGGTCGGTGGAGAGCTTCTCGTAACGGGTGTCGGTAGCCACCTTGCCCGGCAGGTCTTCCGCGTCGGAGAGGGTGTGCAGACACAGGCGGTTGTCGCCGATGCGCATCTCCCTTGCCGAAAGCTCGATGTCCTGCAAGGTGGTGTCACCTTCCGGCATGAGCGAGAAGTAGCGTTCAATAAGTCCCGTCTTTCCCTCAGTACCCACAATCTCATCGGTGGAGAGGCGGCGCAGCCTGACAAGCCCGCTGTCGTTCATGATGCGCTCGAACTGTTCGCAGGCTTCCAAGAACTTGGTCGTGGTTTCCCTGTCCAGCTCCTTCGGGATGATATGTCCCCGGCACAGCGTGCTGAAATTGCTCTGCATCCGGTTACGCTCCTTTGTTGTCTTGGTCAGGTAGAGGTAGCAGGTGTGTTTCAGGTACGGACGCTCGTTGAAGTGACGCTCGAAAGAGCGGCTTAAAAAGCTCATGTCGTCCTTCTGAAGCTCCGGTTTGTAGCGTTCCTTGATGAACCAGTCCTGTTTGTGGACGACGGAGTAGTCCGGCAGCACCTTGATAGCCTTGCACCAGCAACTGTGTATCGCCTCGTACTCCGCACCCGTCACGGTGTAAAGTTCCGGTAGTTCCACCTCGAAAGCCACCGTGATGTCGGCGTCCTTTGAGATGATGCAGCCATGCTCCACCGCTAAAAGTGGGAACCTGTTTTCCAGTGTTGTCATTTTCGATGTATTCCTCATTGTCTTTCTTCCTTTCGTTGTCGTTTGAACAGACGGGTTATCCGCCGCCGGTTGATAAGGTATCGGGGATGGCTCCGTGCCGCTCCTAATTTCATCAGCCCGTGTTCACCGTACCGGGCGTTCAGCGCGAAGGTCTGCCATACAAGGAGGGAGGACGATGCCGCGCCGAAGCCGATACATATCCACTGGTCGATACCGACCATGTAGAGGATGACGAACAGGACGAAGAGAGCCAGCAGACCTCCGCAGAAGATGAAGAGGTACTGTGCCTTCAAGCCCTTGAACTCTACCGGACGGCCGATACCCTTGTTGATTGGGTATTCAGCCATACATTATTTATTAAAGGAAGAATGAGCGCAGGATGGTGGCGGCAACAATCAGGAAGATGCACGCGCCGAACCACGAGGCGGCTGTCTTGCTGGTGTCGGGGTCGCCCGATGAAAACTTGCCGTACACTTTTACGCCCCCGATAAGCCCGACGACTGCACCGATGGCGTATATCAGTTTAGTTCCGGGGTCGAAATAAGAACTCACCATAGAGGTGGCTTCGTTGATGCCCGCGATGCCGTTTCCCTGCGCGAAAGCGGAGGCGGTTGCGGCGATGACAAGTGCCGCGGAGAGGATTGCTTTTCTGTTTTTCAAGATGTTCTTGTTCATAAACTGTTCTTGTTTTTTGCCGTCAAAAGGGTGGATGGTCCTTTGTCGGGCGGTTGATACTTTGTTTCTTTACTTTGGTTTTAGTGGATGCCCGTTTGTTTCCACGGACGTGGGCGTGTCCGTTGCGGATGGGGATGCGCCTTGCGTTTCCTCGCCGCGTGGGTTGATGTCATTCTTTCATGTTCATTTCTTTTATTGTTGTCATACATAGTTGCGAATGTCGAACTCCTCGATGTTGTCCGGCACGACGAACTCCTTTTCAGATTTCTTCAGCCGAATCTCGATAAGCCCCTTGATGCGGATGCCTATCTCCGAAGAGCCTTCCATCATTTTCTCGTACAACTCCGTGCCCTCCATGTCGGTGAACACCTTAGCCGCCTTTTCACGTTCCGCCTGTGTCGCGTCCGGGTTTTTGGCGGTCTTGCAGGCGTCGTCAATCTCGTCAAAGCTGCTGCCCGAAGCCCGTGGCGTGTCCGAGGCGTCCTCTTCCGGTTCGTCGTCCCCGTATCCCAGTTCCTCCGGCGGTATGCTCGTGAAGGTCTCATCGAGTTTTTCCTCCGGGACTTGTGCCGGGCGGGATGCGTTTCCCGTTTTTCCGTCGTCAAAAGTAGCCTCTTCCTCCGACAGCTCAATGCCTTTTTCAATAGTGGCGGCTTCTTGCGTCGGTATGGCAGCGGTTGTCCGGGTGGATGCCATCCTGAAACGGCTCTTGCCGATGATGTCCGCCTTTTCCGCAGGGACTTCCTCGTGTGCCGCTATGCGTTTAGCCTCATTCCCGTCCAGTGACCGCCATAATCCGACAATGCCCTTGAAGAAGCGGACAATCCGCGTGTCCATGATGCGCTCGTAAAGGAGCAGGAACAGGAACCAGAGGTTGCAGCCGACCGATACCGCCAGCAGAATGTCTGTCATGCTGATTGTGTAATTCATATCCTTCCGTTTTTGGTTAGAATACTGAATTGTAATTTCGGGCATAAAGGCTCTTTATCGCATCTTCGCACTGGTTGAAGTGGTGCGTCAGCACATGGTCGATGTAAGCGGACAGCGTAAGCCGGTCATGCCCGATTACACGGGTGATACGCATGATACGCTCGTGGTACTCCGGGCGCACATACGCCATCTTCCCCTCACGTGCCTTTACTTCCGGGTCGCGGATGAACAGGCGTTCATAGTCCTTCTCACTGCATTTGCCGCTTACCGGGACAGGCGACAGTATTTCCACACTCGCCTGCACTTGGGTAAACATACCTCCGCAGTCTTGCTGTGGTCTTTTTTCATTCGGTGTCATTTCTTTTTCCATTTTCAAATCAGATCTTCACGTTGTTTCTTGTACAGTTCGTTGATTCTCTCCTTGTGCTGTTCCAGATGCTGGCGCAGCACGGTATCCACATATCCGCCTACTGAGATTTCCCCTCCGGCGATGTCGTTCACGATTCTGAGGATCTTGCCGTGGACGTCACGGCTGATATAGACACATTGGCGGGTCTTTATCTCGTTGCGGCGCAGGAATAGCTCGTTGTAGTCCTCGTCCTGCCTTTTCCGGCGTCCACTTTCCCTCTGCGCTTTTTCCCGTGTTACGGGTTGCACAGGAGATGGTTCCGGTGCGGCGGTGTCCTCTTCGGTCGGTGCAGCTGCGGGTACTTCCTGTGCGGGGCGCAGTGTCCCGTCCTGTGTGCGCCGCCCGATGGAGGCTAACAGCAGTTCCTCGTCGATGCCTTCCGTGTTCACTTTCCTGCTGCCCATGCTCACTGCGGTCTGATGATGTCGCTTATCTCTTCGGAAAACTCCCGGATGCCACTCCCTTTCAGCAGTGCCGTGTCCATCGGGAAGATGGTGGAGCGGAAAACGCTCTTGCGCTCTTCCGAAAGGTCACGGCGGAACTTCTTGCTGTCGGGCAAGCGGGTGGAAAGTACCGGAAAGCCCATTTCGGCTATCACTTCCTCGTAGATGCCGTACAAGTCGTTCCTCTCCCTGCCGTCCACCATCGTCCAGAACAGATGCAGCCCCTTTGTTTTCGCCTGTCCGGTAGTCATCAGCCTGTCGCGGAACATCGTGACGAATTTCAGGGTACTCTCCACGACAAAGCGGTCGGCACTCAGCGGAGTGAAAATGTAGTCCATCTGCGAGAGCGTCTTTATCACGCCGTTGCTTCGGAGTGTGCCGGGCATGTCGAAGAACACCACGTCGGGTTTCACGTCCTCAGTGGCAATCATCCTCTCGGCATCGTCGAGGGCGTTCACCGCATTGCTTTTGACGATGGTGTAGGCGTTCTTTTTGATCCGGCGGAAATGGTCGCAAGCGAGAGCCTTGAAGTAGGTGCTGCTGTCGATAAGCCCCATTTCGTGTTCGCGCAGCCCGTGGATGCTGTGCTGCGGGTCGTCGCAGTCCACGACGGCGACATTGTAGCCTTTCACGTTGTGCAGGTAGCTGGCGGCAAGTGCCGTGACAGTGGATTTGCCGATGCCACCTTTCTGTGTTGCGAATGCAACGAAGATTTCCTTACTCATAGTTCCATTTATTTTAATTGTTGATGATTTGTTTTTCTGTTTCCATACGGATTTGGCTGTCGCACCATCCGCTTCCGTGACTACACACGCAGGCGGGTCGTCGCGTATCCGGTTCTGTGGTGAAGCGGTGCGTCGGACAAATGGTGATTGACGACATTGCGTCATGAAGTCATTGAATCCATACGTCACCGAATTGTCGGAGAACCGGGTTTCCGACGGTTAGGGTATCCGTTTCGGCAAGTATCCGAAGAAGCGGATTTCCGGGTATTTGAATGTTCCGTTTATCATATCTTCAAATCGTTCGTTTCTTGAATCATGCTGCAAATAAACAAGTATATTTTGGAACCTGTATCACTTCTCCGGCAAGTGGCGGCACGTTGCGCCGGTTGGCAGTCATTGACCGGGTCAAGCATCTGTCCGATACCGCTTTAAGGGCGTAACTTTGCACCCGGACAGCAGGGTTCGCCGATGACGCGCGGCCCGGAGTCCTGAAAGGTATTTTCCCAATCCGTCCCCTGACGGATTTTTATGTTCACCTGAACATAGCAAGATGTCTTTTCAGCCGCTCAAAATATTTTGAGCAGCCACGAAAAGCACTTGCCCTTGCAGGGGGCGGGCTTTCCCTCCGAAGTCGGGAAGCCTTTCAGAACTGCGGTGCTGTAATCCGAAGCGGCGGCTTATGCCGTCAATCCGCTAAATCCAAAGTAATATGAAAGAGAAAAGGAAAAGCAAATCAGGGAGAAATCCCAAACTTGATCCGGCGGTGTACCGGTACACCGTCCGTTTCAACGAGGAGGAACACAACCGTTTCCTCGCCATGTTCGGAAAATCGGGTGTCTATGCACGGTCTGTTTTCCTCAAAGCGCACTTCTTCGGGCAACCGTTCAAGGTGCTGAAGGTGGACAAGACGTTGGTGGACTATTACACCAAACTGTCGGATTTTCATGCACAATTCCGTGCCGTGGGTACGAATTACAACCAAGTCGTGAAGGAACTGAGGCTGCATTTTTCAGAGAAAAAGGCGATGGCGTTGCTCTACAAATTAGAGCAACACACCGTCGAACTCGTGAAACTGAGCCGCCGGATTGTGGAACTTTCAAGGGAAATGGAGGCAAAATGGTCGCAAAAATCAGTGTAGGAAGTTCGTTGTACGGCGCGATTGCCTACAACGGGGAGAAGATTAACGAGGCGCAGGGGCGGCTTCTCACCACCAACCGCATCTACAATGACGGTTCGGGAACGGTGGACATAGGCAAGGCGATGGAGGGTTTTCTCACCTTCCTGCCACCGCAGATGAAGATCGAGAAGCCGGTGGTGCATATCTCTCTCAACCCGCACCCGGAGGATGTGCTGACCGATATTGAGTTGCAGAATATCGCCCGCGAGTATCTGGAAAAACTCGGTTTCGGAAACCAGCCTTATCTTGTATTCAAGCACGAGGACATCGACCGCCACCACCTGCACATCGTGACGGTCAACGTGGACGAGAACGGGAAAAGGCTCAACCGGGATTTTCTCTACCGCCGCAGCGACCGTATCCGCAGGGAACTGGAACAGAAGTACGGATTGCATCCGGCAGAACGTAAAAATCAGAGATTGGATAATCCGTTGCGCAAGGTGGCCGCATCGGCAGGTGATGTGAAGAAGCAGGTAGGCAACACCGTGAAGGCTCTGAATGGGCAGTACCGTTTCCAGACGATGGGCGAATACCGTGCGCTCCTTTCCTTATATAATATGACGGTGGAGGAAGCGAGGGGCAACGTGCGCGGACGGGAGTATCACGGGCTGGTCTATTCCGTCACGGACGACAAGGGTAACAAGGTGGGCAACCCGTTCAAATCCTCGCTTTTCGGGAAGTCCGCAGGCTATGAAGCCGTACAGAAGAAGTTTGTCCGTTCCAAATCGGAAATCAAGGATAGGAAACTGGCAGACATGACGAAACGCACCGTCCTTTCCGTGCTGCAAGGCACTTATGACAAGGACAAATTTGTATCCCAACTCAAAGAGAAGGGCATCGACACCGTACTGCGCTACACAGAGGAAGGGCGCATCTATGGGGCTACCTTCATCGACCACCGCACGGGATGCGTGCTGAACGGTTCGCGCATGGGTAAGGAGCTTTCGGCGAATGCCTTGCAGGAACACTTCACCCTGCCATACGCCGGACAACCGCCGATACCGCTATCCATCCCTGTGGATGCTGCGGACAAGGCACACGGGCAGACCGCCTACGACAGTGAAGATATATCGGGCGGTATGGGCTTGCTCACTCCCGAAGGTCCGGCGGTAGATGCCGAGGAAGAGGCTTTCATCCGGGCGATGAAGCGCAAAAAGAAGAAAAAACGCAAGGGCTTGGGTATGTAATCAGAGTATCAACAATTAAAAAATCAATGTATGTCACAACAAGAAGACGATTTGAGGGCATTGGCGAAAATCATGGATTTTCTGCGTGCCGTGAGTATCATTTTAGTGGTCATGAACGTGTACTGGTTCTGCTACGAAGCCATCCGGCTGTGGGGCGTGAACATCGGCGTGGTGGACAAAATCCTTCTGAACTTCGACCGCACGGCGGGGCTGTTCCATTCCATTCTCTACACGAAGCTGTTTTCCGTCCTTTTGCTTGCCTTGTCCTGTCTGGGTACGAAGGGTGTCAAGGGTGAGAAAATCACTTGGGGGAGAATCTGGACAGCATTTGCCGTCGGGTTCGTGCTGTTTTTCCTGAACTGGTGGTTGCTGCCCCTGCCGCTGCCGCTTGAAGCGGTGACGGGACTGTATGTCCTTACCATTGGAACGGGCTATGTCTGCCTGTTGATGGGTGGTCTGTGGATGAGCCGCCTGTTGAAACACAATTTGATGGAGGATGTTTTCAACAACGAGAACGAGAGTTTCATGCAGGAAACGAGGCTTATCGAAAGCGAGTATTCGGTCAATCTGCCGACACGTTTCTATTACAGGAAACGCTGGAACAACGGTTGGATCAATGTAGTTAATCCCTTCCGTGCGTCCATCGTGTTGGGTACGCCGGGCAGCGGCAAGTCCTATGCCGTGGTAAACAATTTTATCAAGCAACAGATTGAAAAGGGCTTTAGTCAATACATCTACGATTTCAAGTATCCCGACCTATCTACTATTGCCTACAACCATTTGCTGAACCACCCGGACGGCTACAAGGTAAAGCCGAAGTTCTATGTGATCAACTTCGACGACCCGCGACGCTCTCATCGGTGCAATCCCATTCACCCGGATTTTATGGAAGATATTACGGATGCCTATGAGAGTGCCTACACAATAATGCTCAACCTCAATAAAACGTGGGTGTGACCTGTAAAGTCACGTAATTGATTGTTAGACAGTGATATTAATTGCATGATTTAACCCGCTGTTCCGTCAGCGGTAGCCTACTATAAGGTGCATCTCCAGTGATGGGTTGTGCCAAGCTTATAGGACAAAGTACACTTTCCGAAAGGACAAGACTGAACCGTGAGGGAATGTCAAGGACGGTTAGTATCATACCGTTGAGTGGCGAGGCTGGATAGCATGGTTAACGTAAGTGAACTGACTTTAGCCGTCGTAAGGTTTGAAGGAGCGCAAGATACTTTAGCTCTCACCAAAAGGTAAGCAGTCGGATAACCCTTGCCCATGTTGGGGTTACACGGACACAGCACTGCCGGCGGACTTGGCAGAACCTAAACTATCCGTTTGTCAATTACGTGGAACAGGGCAAGCCTGTATCTCTCTCGTAAGAATGCGAGTAAGCGAACCGCAAGGCAAGCCGAATGGGGTGCAGGTATGAGATAACGGAAAAAGCGAATGCCACCCTGTAATGGGGTGGATACGGATTGAATCAACATCACGGGTTGTTATTGGTGACATCATCCGACACGAAAGTGGGCAGACTTCCGTATATGGTAACTCTTTACAAGATAACTTTTAGAACTTTCAAAAGGAGGAAAGCAAATGAACGAAACTAAAACATCGTGTGCGCCTGCTGATAGTAGGAATCTAACTTGGGACGGCATGGACTGGTCCAAGTGTGAAGCCTATGTCCGAAAGCTACAAGCGCGTATTGTAAAGGCTCAAAAGGAAGGCAGACATAACAAGGTGAAAGCCTTGCAGTGGATGCTGACCCACTCTTTTTACGCCAAGGCATTGGCGGTAAAGAGGGTTACTTCCAACAAAGGGAAGAAAACGTCTGGAGTAGATAAACAGCTTTGGGATTCTCCCAAGCGCAAGTACAAAGCAATCGGTGAACTGAAACGTCGTGGTTACAATCCGCAGCCGCTTCGTAGGGTTCACATCAAGAAAAAGAACGGTAAACTCCGACCGTTGGGAATACCGACAATGAAAGACAGGGCGATGCAGGCATTATATCTCATGGCATTGGAACCGATAGCCGAAACGACAGGCGACCGCTTTTCTTATGGTTTCCGCAAGAAACGCAGGACAATGGACGCTATCCGTCAGATTGATACGGTTCTAAACCGCCAGCATTCCCCCGAATGGATTTTGGAGGGAGACATTAAAGGCTGCTTCGACCATATCAGCCACGACTGGCTTCTTAATCATATCCCTATGGATAAGACGATACTCAGAAAATGGCTGAAATGTGGAGCTGTATTCAATGGCAAACTATTTCCGACAGAAGAGGGTACACCACAAGGAGGTATCATATCACCGACACTTGCAAATATAGCACTTGACGGACTTCAACCACTCTTGGCTGAAAGATTCAAAAGATTATGGCGCAACAATAAGACATTCCACTACAAGGTAAACCTTATTCGTTATGCGGATGACTTTATAATCACAGGTCGAGATAAGGAGCTATTGGAAAACGAAGTCAAACCTATCGTGATAGAATTTCTCAAAGAAAGAGGGCTGACCTTATCCGAAGAGAAAACTACCATTACGAACATATACGACGGTTTTGATTTCTTAGGTTTCAATGTGAGGAAGTTTGGCAAAAGGCTATACACATCCCCGTCCAAAGATGCACAGAAACGCTTCAGGGCAAAAATCGGTGACATCGTTAAAGGACATAAAATGTGTAAGCAGGAATCGCTGATACGAATGCTTAATCCTGTAATCACAGGTTGGGGCAACTATTACCGATATGGTGCATCAACCGATGCTTTTCATGGTTGTGACAATCACATTTACAATCTCACGAAGAAATGGGCTTTACGTCGCCATCCAAAGAAACGCAAGTCTTGGGTTGCAGACAAATATTGGCATGAAATTCGGGGGCGTAAATGGACGTTTGCATGGAAATATGAAACCAAGAGCAAGAAAGTGAACTACCTGACCCTTAAAAGGTTGTCGGATATACATTATACCCCGTACAAGCAAATCAAAGGTGAGGCAAACCCTTTCGACCCGGAATACGATGATTATTTCTTTCAGCGAAAGGAGCAACAAATGCTGGAATCTCTCAAGGGACGTAAGTCTCTCTTATATTTATGGAACAAGCAGAACCGGATTTGTCCGTTATGTGGCAAGGAAATAGATTGTACAAAAGCATGGAACGTCAACGAAATATCTGTTGGTGGTTCGATTGTACGGCAACTTGTCCACAACAACTGCTACAAGCGAAATAAACGAAAATGTTGAAAGTATGAGCCGATTTCTAACAACAAATAGAAATATTGAGTTGCTTGAGCCGTATGAGGGGAAACTCTCATGTACGGTTCTTAGGGGAGAAGGGGGCAGCAATGCCCTTGACTTACCCGATGTGCAAAAGCAGGGCGACTTCTTCGTGGAGTCACCTATCATTCTGTTTGCCAGTATTATCTGGTATCTCAAAATCTATCAGAACGGGAAGTTTTGCACGTTTCCCCATGCTATCGAGTTTCTGAACCGCCGTTACGAGGATATATTTCCGATACTGACCTCTTATCCGGAGCTGGAGAACTACCTTTCGCCGTTCATGGATGCGTGGCTTGGAGGGGCTGCGGAGCAGCTCATGGGTCAGATAGCGTCGGCAAAAATCCCGCTTTCGAGGATGATTTCACCGCAGCTCTACTGGGTGATGTCAGACAGCGAGTTTACGCTGGACATCAACAATCCCGAAGAGCCGAAAATCCTCTGCGTGGGTAACAATCCCGACCGTCAGAATATCTACGGTGCGGCACTCGGTCTGTATAATTCCCGTATCGTGAAGCTCATCAACAAGAAGGGGATGCTGAAGTCATCGGTCATCATCGACGAGTTGCCCACAATATACTTCAAAGGGTTGGACAATCTTATAGCTACCGCCCGAAGCAACAAGGTTGCCGTGTGTCTGGGCTTTCAGGATTTCAGCCAGTTAGTGCGTGACTACGGGGACAAAGAGGCGAAAGTGGTGATGAACACTGTCGGCAATATTTTCTCCGGTCAGGTGGTGGGGGAAACAGCCAAGACGCTCTCCGAGCGGTTCGGTAAGGTGTTGCAGAAACGGCAGTCCATCTCCATCAACCGGCAGGATGTTTCCACCTCCATCAACACGCAGATGGACGCGCTCATTCCACCGAGTAAGATTTCCGGGCTTACGCAGGGAATGTTTGTCGGTTCTGTATCCGACAACTTCAACGAGCGTATCGAGCAGAAGATTTTTCATTGCGAGATTGTGGTGGATGCCGAAAAGGTGAAACGGGAAGAAAGTGCCTACAAGAAAATTCCCGTCATTACAAACTTCACGGACGAGGACGGCAACGACCGCATGAAGGAAACGGTGCAGGCGAACTACCGGCGCATCAAGGAAGAGGTGAAGCAGATTGTGCAGGAGGAACTGGAGCGTATCAAAAACGATCCGGTGCTGTGTAAACTGCTACCAGATAATGAGACTGTCTAACAAGTCCCCAAAATTGAAAATTATCCCTATCGAAGTTTGAAGTGACCCCCAAAAGTTGGATACAATTTTTTTGGGGGGCACTTCAGTTCTGACGGGTAAAATCGTAAAATTCGGACTTGTTAGACAAATACTTACGCGGTTTCAACCTCAGGTACTGAATCTATCGAATTGACAAATTTAACCAATTGCGGATCTGAATCTTTTTGTATGAGGTTTCGGAGACTCTTTTTCAATTCATAAGCATCATCCCCTGCTGTATTTATTAAATCCATATAAAAATCTTTGTTTTGCAGAATCAATGAACGGCATGCCCCATCGGAAATTACAGGTTTCACTATTTTATCAATAACGTCTCCAGCTTGACTTTTCAAATTACCATGCGATCTAAGCCATGTTTCGAAAAATTGAAACTTTATTGCATTGATAGTCTTTTTACCGATGCAGAAATCATTTCTTATATCGGTAACTGTCGATTTAATTTTTCGTTTATCCAATCTTTCAACTATATTCTTGAAACAATTAGGGAAAGGATTCAAACTTTGAGTTCCAGAAGCAATATCCATCAGAATCTTTTTGCCAAATTCAGTCAAGTTATCTGGCAAGGATTTGATTTTAGCCAGTAAATGTTTTATTGCGACAAACCAATAATATGATGTATGTGCTGTTCTTTGGGCGTATAATGTATCAACACTTATTTCAGACAACGCTTCGAACGCTATTTTATTGATATGATCGGTCAGGACATTGCTTATTTTAGTGGTCAAATCGTAAAAAGATGCGTCAGGAATTACATCTTTAATATTGTTCTTAGTGATATACTTATCCAAATCGGTATTCCACTCTGCTAAATGCTCGATAAATACCTCATCCGTTACACCTATTCTGTTCTTAATATCTTCAAATTGGGGCAATATGTCTGAGAGCAATAATTTATAGCCAAGTTTATGATTTACCATGTATTGTAGTGTTTCATTTAATAGCGGTATATTCCATCCCACACTATTTACTAATAAGTCTCCATGATCCACATAATAGTCCATGAGTTCTGCAACATATTTTATATCTCCACCCTCTATTAAGGAAACGGAATGACCATGTGCCAATTGCATGGCGACTAAATCGTAATATCCAGACTCTTTAATGTTTCGGCCATCAGTTTCTAATTCAGAATGCAACTGATTTATGTAGGTTGAATCTAACGTTACAGGTAAAGGTCTTTCTTCGTCAGATGCCAATAAACGATAGGTTGTAAATATAGCCCCTATATTATCTTTATTTACATTCTGTTCATCAATGCAATTCGTGATCGCTTGCAAAAGCGTTGGAAACGTATAGGTAGAATTATCTTTTAACGTTTTTACAATATCTGCATGGTCGAAATTATCGGGTAGTAAGTTTGCCAAATAATTATCGAGCGCCTCCGAATTTGTTGCTACTTGATAATATTTATATGCTTTAGTTGTCGCGTTATCCCGATAGGCAGCATCTGTTGCATTTGCAGCTTGAATATAATCGATAAATGTATTTGGCTTGACTGTTTTTGCTTCAATCAATGACGTAAAATCGCACGCCAACTTATTTTGCGCAATAAACCTGTCTATTGCATCTAACGTTTTGAAATAGTCGCCGCCATTGAAGTCATTGAACCGAACTATCTTCTTATATAATTGAGCAATCACATGGTTTTGGCTTTCCGTGTCTAAATGCAACAGCAGTTCTTGGTATTCGACAGGGAACACCTGCTTCTCTATGGATTCTTTTAATTTCAATTGTGCTATTCTTTGCCATACACGCAGAATAACATCGCTCTTTCGAGTTAATTTATGCAAACAATGTATAATCTTATCGATAAGCGCATTGTCCATACATTGTATAACTTCTTCTAATACAGTGTCAAATTGTTTATTAGTCTCTGCATATTGATTTATGTCGTGGTCTTCTTCTCCGTTGATGCAGCCTTCAATATATTTTTTCAATGGAATTTGTCGAGCATCTTCAACATCGACACCATATACCAAAGCTGCAATTTCGCGTTGTGTTTGCAGATCATTGTTAATTATTGTTTGAATGCCATTCAGATAGTCGCCGGACAATATTTGTTCTACTGGATTTGCCAGAATATCCGTCTTCTTCAAACAGAACAATGCTATGTTTATCATCAAAATTTCGTTACACCACTCTTGTTTAAGAGCGACCATCTCATTGATATATGATATAATTTCCCTAACATTGGCATTAGGATTTACCAATCTGAATATCCGATTTATAGTTTCTTTCGCTTCATTTTCTGTTTCTCCAAATGCTTCAACAAACAGTTTGTTGAATATACTTCGATAGTCGGTAATAACAGGAGGAGCAACACGATAAACAATAGGGAAAGTTTTATTGATAAAATACTTGGTCAGTTGTTTCGTTTGTTCGTCGGTCTCATCTCCGAATGCACAAGCTAAATGTGTTTCATCGAAAGGAATAACAGCCCAAACATTTTCAAAACCGCTATCGGCGAAGAACGTATGGATAGAAGACCATAATTCTTTTACTTTTTCAGCGGGGAGACGATCCATGTTGTCAAAAACAAGGACTAATTTACGTTGTCCTTTTTCCTTGATAAAATCAGAAATGTCTTGCATCCATGTTTTGAACTCGTAAACCGTTGGTTCGTCTTCGCTCAAAGTCTCATAGCAAACGTCCTTTTCGACTTTATCTTGATAAATAGCTAACATATAACTCCATCCATATTTATGATCTTTGCTATATGCCCATTTCCAAACGCACAATGCAATAAGAACTGGCAGTGCAGCTATGATAATAGACAATAAAGAAAACCACCATGTTGTGGGTGTAGGTTTTACTGCATACGCAATAAATGTAAATATCGGAGTTAAAACTGCAACCAAAAATGCCGCAACCATACCATTACTGATAAGGGGATATTTTTCGGTTACGGTCTCCGTTTTACGGGCTAATAAATATTTCAGCTTTTCAGACCATGATACGGTTTTCGTACCTCCACCTTTGACTTTTATTGTTGCATTTCCAGATAGGATACCATCATCAATAAGTTTGCTTGTAAGCAATTCCAATATAGAGCGGCGTTGCAAGTCCTCTTGATGTCCCCATGCGTCATACTCAAAAAAGTAATAGTCGTCTGATAATTCACGTTCCAACATTTTAACCACGTTGGATTTTCCAGATCCCCAAATACCTTCGATGCCGATAATTCGAGGTAAAGTACATTCCTCATCCAATGAATCATTCTGACAAAAATGGCGAGCAATAGTTTTTGCCAACCTTTCTTGCGAACCTCCATCGAATTTGTCAATACCACACGGTTTATTTTGGATAAACCGCGGATATTGCTGTTTGGATTGTAGTTTTGTTTCCATATACGTAATTTATTGATTATACGAACTCCAAATAATTCTCCCGATTTACCACATGAAACTCGGCATAGGGATAGGCTTCTTGGAAGGCTTTCGGTGCGGCCGGCATTTTATTTCCCCACTTGAACTCCAAGGCGGTAAGACTGTCGGCACTCTCCTCAATCAGGTCGATTTCCTGTTTGTCGTAGGTGCGCCAGAAATAGAACTCCCTGTGCAGTCCCTCATTGAAGTTCGCTTTGCGCCGCTCTCCGATGATGTAGTTCTCCCACAGCGCACCGACATCCTGCCGAATGGCCAGCGGTGAGAAAGCCCCGATAATGGCATTGCGAATGCCGTTGTCGTAGAAGTACCACTTGCCAGCTTTTGTAACCTCCTTGCGTAGGTTACGCGAATAAGCCCCCAGACGATAGATAACGAAGACCTTTTCCAATAGGTCGAGGTATTTTTCAACGGTCGTCTTGCTCATGCCGAGTTGTTTACCTAACTCTTCGTAAGAAACTTCGCTGCCCAACTGAAAAGCTATCAATCGCAGTAGATCGCGCATCTTGCTCGAATTTTTTAAGCCGTCAATTGCTAAGATATCTTTAAGCAGGTATGCACCGACAATATCACGTAGGTAGTCTGTTTTACGTTCATAGTTCTCCATCATTACTACTTCGGGATAGGAACCGTAAATCAAGCGCGCTTCGAGGTTCTGGCGGGTTTCAAGTGCCGTTTCCGTCTGTGCGATTTCCCGTTGCGAGAATGGTGTAAGGAGAAATTGCGTACTGCGGCCGACCAACGGTTCACCAGTCTTATTCAGCAAATCGAATGACGAAGAACCACTTGCCAAGACACTTATTCCCGGTATTTCATCAACTATCAACTTCAGAATACTACCGATTTGTGGTATGTTCTGTGCCTCATCAATAGCCAGCAAATCAATACCATCCAATAAATGCCGATAATTGGCTATTGAGCGATTCTCCAATAGTGCTAATGTGTCGTAGTCTTCGCCGTTGAGCATCATCGTCCTACCTGAATAGTTGTCCACAATTTTACGCATCATTACCGTTTTACCAACACGGCGAGCACCAAAAATCAGTACTGCTTTATTGGGCGCGATTCGTGCTGTAATCTTCTCTTGAAGTATTCTATTTACTGTTTCCATACCTTATAAAATATAATGCAAAGATAATCATATTTTTTTAATTGGCGAATTTTACAAAAAAAACGGGCTATTAAATGGCGATTTTTACAACCACAATCTTATGGAAGTTGTTTCATTGTTTTTAGTAATGATATATGTTCATACTATGATGACTCAATAATTTACCAGACATACGTTTCTGAAATTTGTCCTTATAGGAATGAAAAACTCACATATATTGTGCTAATTAATATATAATTAAATGAAAATAAAAAGACAGGATACGAGTATTCCTGTCTTCTCATATGTAATGGATATTTTTTTATTTTCTCATCCGCTCCAACTCCTCATCACGCAACATTCTCTCGTTCAGTTTTTCCTGCATCCTGTCAATGAAATAGGTGCGGCTTTCGTTCTTCCGGCGTTTGATATCAGTGTAGAAGCGGTAGCAGTCTTTAGAATCAACCCCGAATATCTTATAGAGAAGTGGGGCGAGCTGTTTGAGCGGCATATTGCCGTTGTTGATGCAGCCCATCACGTCTATGCCGTAGATAAGTTCCACGAGGTCGATGGCATTGCCCGTCCATTGAAGAAGGCTGGCGGTGGTTTCTGTTGCGTTGTTGGCGGATATTAGTGGTGGCACTTGGGGCGTGGCAAGGAATTTCTGCATCTTTCTTACGAAAGACAGAGCCTTGCTGACGTAGGCGGCAATCTCTCTTTTTTCTTCTGACAGATTACGTACGGGATGGTGCTGCAACTCGATTTCGATGTAGGCAAGCGCGATGACGGTAAGGTTCATGTCCATGCCGCCGTTGCACAGTTCGATCACTTGGGTGGCGAAAGCCGTGTATGCCGTTTCCATATTGCAGTCGCCGGCTTCGTTTATCAGGCGGAAAAAGTCGGTTTCCGCCAGCAAGAAATAATTCATGGTTCTGTCAATTTTGAAAATTACACTTTGTTTTCTGCGTGCGCACATGAATATAATTGGCAAAAAACGCGGCAGAAAATAAAAAATCCAACACTCAATTTTACAAAGTGCTGGATTTCAGAGGTATAAAATTCAGTATTTTTTCACAAGGACAAATTATCTCCGACTTAAATTGTTTGTAATCGGAACATTTATTCTATTCCTGAAAATAGAAATGTATGCTTGCCGCACATTTTGGCTATCTTGCTTTTTTATCAAGGATATAGATAATGCGACATACACCGTTGGGATAGCTTTTCAAAGAGGAAAGCGTCCAGTGTTGCTCTGGCAGAGCCGACTTAAAAAAATGTCGTCCGCTTCCGGATATGAAAGGAACGGTGTATAGTATGATTTCATCCACAGCGTGCATCCGCAGCAGTCCGTTTATATAGTCTGCCGTGTCCGGTGTGGCTTCCGCGAGGTAACGGATGTTTGTGCAGTCTTTTCTCCATTCGTGCAGCATTGAAATGGAATAGTCCGGTGTCACACGGTAAAAGGCTTTCTTCCTGATTTCATCAAGACCGCAACGGTCAAGGCACAAATCCTGATGTGCTTTATCATATAACTCTGAAGAAAGACATCCGTCCATCGTCAGTACGGCGAGAATCTGAACTTTACCCATAATCGTTTCCTTTCGTTAGGCAAGGGTAAAAAAGTAGCGTGCAATTCACACTACCTTCAAGCGATGGCTCTGGTAAAGCCTTTACGGAGAGTACGTGAATGCACGCTATGCGTAAGCATAGCATAAGCATCACGCAATCGTCTCCGTAGTTCCAATTTACCAGATTTTCGCTTGAAACGCCTTGCGGTCTTATCCTATATGTTGGCGGCGAAAAGCTCCTGCCAATCGCCGTTTTTCTCAAATGTTATGCAAAGATAGCCAAATTCAGTGAATTACGGGCTATGATTGCTTGAATTTATATTTAAGTCCATACTCTTCAAGTTTGCTGTATAGTGTTGTCCTGCCTATGCCGAGCAGTTCTGCGGCGACACTCCGGTTGCCGTTTGCCTGTTTCAACGCACGCAATATCCGCTCCTTATCCTCCGCGTCATTGCGCAAGGCGAAGCTGACAGTAGAGGTCGGTTTCGTCACGGCAAGTTCCAGATGCTCTTTCATGACAACACCTTCCTGCGCCTGCAATACAGCACCCATAACTTTCTGCCGAAGTTCCCGCACGTTGCCCGGCCATGCGTGTGTCAGCAACGCTTTACGTGCTTCGGAACTGAACCCGCTCACGCTACACTCCAGCTCTCTGTTTGCCATATCACGGAAGAACTCTGCCAGCGGCATAATGTCTTCTTGACAGTCACGCAACGGAGGAACGGTTATCCCGAAGTCGTGCAGGCGGTACAGAAGATCCTGCCGAAAACGCTTTTCATTCACCGATACCTCCAAATCTTCATTGGTAGCAGCGATGATGCGGACATTGAAATTCCGGTCTGCCTTGTCTCCGACCGGGCGATACCGCCTCTCCTGTATGGCACGGAGCAACATCTGTTGGGTTTCCAACGCGAGGTTTCCTACCTCGTCCAGAAACAACGTGCCGCCTTCCGCCTCATGGAAATATCCTTTCTTGGCATTGTCCGCACCTGTAAATGCACCTTTGACGTGTCCGAAGAAAGCCGACGGTGCAAGCTCTTTGGAGAGTGAACCGCAGTCCACCGCCACAAATGGCTTGCCTGCACGTTTGCTCTTGTCATGCAACAGGTGGGCAATATGCTCCTTGCCCGTGCCGTTCTCACCAAATATCATCACGCTCATATCGGTGGCGGCTACCAGCCTTATGCGGTGCATGATTTTCTGAAAGGCGGAACCTTCACGGGCGAATATAGGCATACGGCGTTGTCCTGCCTGACGTTCTTTCAGTATGGAACGGATCAGGGGGACAAGTTTATCCTCCACAAGCTGTTTGGGAATATAGTCTATCGAGCCGAGTTTCATGCTTTCCACGGCGGTATTAACTTCGGCGTAGTCGGTCATAATGATGAAGGGCTGCATCTTTCCCTCCTTTCGCATCCAGCACAAAAGGTCTATGCCACTGCCGTCAGGCAGACGCAGGTCGGCAACCACGATATCATTATCTGTTGCCTGTTGCAGATGTTTCTTCGCGGTTGAGAGGTGGTAAGCCTTCATATTGCGGTAGCCCTCCCGTGACAGCATATTGCAGACATATTCGCAATACACGATGTTGTCTTCCACCACAATTATTTTTGTCTTATTCATCTTCGTATTTTCTCCTTTCCTCTTCTGCCAACCGTATTATTTCCACTCCCTTATCCAGCACGGCAGTCACGGCATGGCTTAACGCTTCACCATCCGGGAGAGCATCGCCACGAAGCAATCCGTAAAGTACATTCAGCGGTTGGTCGGCACGGAGCACCTCCCACGAACTGCGCAGGTGGTGGATCAGGGAATCCAGCTTTTGCAGGTCTTTTTCTTTTGCTGCATCCCGTACCGCCTGCATTTCCTTTTCTGTTTCAGTTATCAACTTTTCCAGCATGACGGCTTCATTGCCATAGGACAATAAGGCGGAAAAGTCCGGTTTCCCGTCCGGTGTCGCTTTTATGGCACACCTGTCGGAAACCTCCATCAGTTCCGATATGGAGAACGGTTTGAACAGGCATCCGGCAAAGCCTTTTGCCAATAGTTCCCCTTTGTTACAACTGCCCGAAGCGGTTGCCACAACCACCGGGATTGTTGGTGAATTGCCCACGTTGGACGAACGCAACAGTTCCAGCAATTCGAAACCGTTTATATCGGGCATATTCAAGTCTGTCAGCAACAGGCTGTATTCTTTCTGGCGTATCATTTCCATCAGTGCCGCAGCATCGGTGCAAGTGTCGCAGTGTATTCCTTCTTGGGAATACATCTCTTTCAGCATCAGAAGTAATACCTCATCATTGTCAATGGCGACAACATCATGGAATTTATTGTTATGATAAACAGGTGTATTGCTTGTATATCCAAGCTGTTCTTCAGCTTCCTGCATAGAAATTTCAACTGTGAAACGACTGCCTTTCCCTTTCTTGCTGTCTAAACGGATTGTTCCGCCAAGCATCGACACAATATTACGCATTATGGCAAGCCCAAGCCCGAAACCCTCCTTTGCGGCGGCATTTGATAGACGTTCAAACGCACCGAACGCTTGTTTCTGTTCCTCTTCTGTCATGCCTGTACCTGTATCTTCAACGACCAGTGTCAGAACTCCATTATCATATTCAGTAATCAAAGAAACACCGCCTTCTTCTGTGAACTTGACAGCGTTTGACAGCAGGTTATTCCCGATTTGTATTATTCGCTCTTTGTCGGTCAATACAATGGCATCGTGTCCAGTCTTCACGGACAAGGACAGCCCTTTGTTCACGGCAACAGGCATGAACTCCGTTTCAAGTGTGTGCGTGATTGCTGAAATCCGGCAGGGTGACAGACGGGGCTGTTCCTTGCCGTTGTCCAGGCGGAAGAAGTCAAGCAAAGTGTTAAGCATATCCCGCATACGGTCGGAGGATTGCAGTATGTTTTGGATATACTGCCCGGACTTATCCTCACACTGTTCTTTCCGTATCAGTCCGGCATAGCCTGTTATTGCTGTCAGCGGTGTGCGCAGTTCATGGGTGATAGTATGTACCGCCTTCTTCCTTGACGTTATCAGTGCCTCGTTCCGTTGTACGGATTGTTCCAGTTGCCTTATCAAATCAGTTGTCTTGTGCTTGTATTGTTTAATGCTTTTTGCATCACGATGTATGATGATGTAGGAAATTAACAACAATAGAAGAACGAATCCCATTAAACCGCCTACTTGCATAAATGACTTTTCACGCATGGCAACTATTTCGTTTTCCCGGCTTTGCAGTTCGGTTTGTACCTTTTCTTCTATTTGGCAAATCAATTCTTGCAGTTGTCTGTTAAGTTCTGCATTACGAGCTGCAAGGCTGTCGGCTTGTTCCGACAATTGGCGATCCTGCACTTTCTGTTCGCTGATTACGTTTCTATTGACCGAATGAAGGATAGTGGTTGATACTGCTGGAGTTACTTCCTTTTTTTTGCCGAATATGCCTAAGAAACCTTTTCGTTTTGGCTTTTTGGACTGTTCCTGCACACTTTTCTGTACAATAACCGGAATTTGATTGGCTATCTTCTTGTTAATAGATTGTTGTTCATCCATTAACCGGACTATCTGGAACATCTGTCGTTCCTTATCCTCTAAAAGACTGCGCACACTATCGATGCGCTCTGCTGGATAGGTGGCCTTGAAACGGCAGAGCATACTGTCCATTGCCATACGCCGTGCATGGTAATGCTCGATATCTTTATCGTTCCATTCCAGTATTGTTTCACCCAATAGAGAAAATTTTATCATTTGAATATTGATATTGTTTATTTCTTTTCGGAGCTCGTCTATTTTTTTATTGCCAAGTTCTAATGCTTCTATCTCCTGCCATTCATAGAGGCTATTATATGCCATACATCCGATAAGAATGGAGATAAGTATATATCCCAACCGTATTGCCTTATAGAAATTTCCTGACCGCTCCATTATTTTAATGACATTGATTTTTGGAACATGAATAAAAGTTTATCTTTTTCGTTCATGCGGATATTATCAGAATAACCGTCTTTTGTTATTTGATACCCACATGGCTTAACCATAAAAATGCCTAAGCCCTTAGTGTACGAACTTACTTCTGAGGCATAGTCTTTACTTGTATTTAATGGAACTTTCCCTTTAATATGACACCACTCATTATTACAACTGATGTCTTCAATCTCAGACATCAGTTTTTGCAAATCTGTAATAGCTTTGGAACTCGCTACTTGGGGTATCTGCAACTCAAAACAGAGCATCGGTTCGAGAATGTCCACACCTGACTGTTGCAAAGCCAGCCTGAAGACATAAGGGGTCAGCTGTCTGAAATCAGCAGGTGTACTTACCGGGCTATAATACTCGGCTTGAGTAAAAGTTACTTTCAGATCTGTCACTTCCCATCCATGTAAACCAGATTGGCAAGACATACGAATCCCTTCAAAAACGGCATTTTGAAAAGAATGGTTCAGATAACCATAGGAGATGTCACTTTCGATTTGCAACCCTGCCCCTAACGGTAAGGGTTCAAGAGTCAGCCCTATTGTGGCCCAGTAAGGGTTGGGTGGTACTTCGATCTGAATAATCTTATTGACCTTTTTTATAGGTCGTTCTTTGTAGATAGTCTTGATCTCATCAAAATGGACCTTTACGGAAAATCGTTCTTCCAGCAATGTCTGTATGATTTCCTTTTGGGTCAAACCATATAACGAGATTTCCAATTCATCACTATATGAGTTTATGGAAAAGGACAAAGACGGGTCTTCAATCCACAATGTATTCAGAGCGGATATCACCTTGCTTCTCTCTTCGGGCTTATTTGGCCGGACGGAGGATTTGAGAGCGGGATGCTGATGAGATAATCCTTGAATCAAACAAGGTTTAGCACCTAAATAATCTCCGATTCGAAAATCTTCTATATCTTCTACAATCGCGATATCATTGGCACCCACTTCATCAACATTTATCTCTCTGCCCTGATAAATAGTCTTTAGATTTTTAATCTTGATGAATTTTTCCGAATCGTTGATTCTTACAACGTCTCGAAGTCTCAGACTTCCGTCAATTATTTTAAGAAAACTTCTTTTATGCCCTTTGGGGTCATGCTCTATCTTATAGAGATAAGCTGAAAGTCTGTTTGAGACTGATGCCGGAGGAAGTATAAAAGAAGAAATGGCGTCCAACAACTCATTGATACCGATATTGAACATTGCTGATCCATGTAGCACCGGATAGACTTTGGCTTTTGCCACAAGAGCGATTATCGTATTCCAATAATCAGCCGGTGAAATTTCGCTATCCGCCAAATATCGTTCTAATATATCGTCGTCATGGTTGCATACAAATTCTTTGTATTCTTCCTTTATATATGTTTGGGAGCAAACCGGATAAACCGATCCATCGACAACAGTTTGCATAAACAGGACATCTTGCGACAGATTTGTTTTTATATCCATATACAAACGCTCCAAATTCACACCGGCACGGTCAATCTTATTGATAAATATAATTGTCGGGATTTGCAGCTTTTGTAAAGTACTGAACAGCAACTTTGTCTGCGCTTGTATGCCTTCCTTTGCGGATAAGATGAGGACTGCTCCATCAAGCATTTTGAATGTCCGCTCCACTTCCGCAATAAAATCCATGTGTCCCGGAGTGTCAATGATATTGCATTTCACTCCATTCCAGATAATAGATGTCGTAGAAGCCCGGACAGTAATTCCTCTACGTTTCTCTATATCCATAGAGTCCGTTATGGTGTCACCATTATCCACACGGCCGCACTTTTCCGTTGCTCCACTGGCAAACAGCAGATTCTCGGTTACGGAAGTTTTTCCTGCATCAATGTGAGCAAGAATTCCTAAATTTATAATATTCATTTGGATTAAGCAATAATATACTACAGTAGATGCATTGTCGAAACGCAC
This sequence comes from Bacteroides sp. M10, assembly GCF_014334015.1. Taxonomy (GTDB): domain Bacteria; phylum Bacteroidota; class Bacteroidia; order Bacteroidales; family Bacteroidaceae; genus Bacteroides; species Bacteroides intestinigallinarum. The sequence goes on from NZ_CP060488.1 coordinate 2,111,616, forward strand.
CTTTTAATACCTCCTCGTAGCATATGAGAACTACAGGATTACTAACTCGTATTAATATGTATATTATTACTGCCGCATAACGATTACAAAATTACACAAAAAAATATATCTAACAAAAGTGGGAGGATTTTTTAACTTTTTACCATAGACATTTTATTAGGGAAGCGTAGGTTCAACTGGCAAGTACAAATAAGTAGAAATGTTTGAACAACACCGTTTTAGGAAGTTGAAAAATCAAGTTTCTCTCTCGGTATAGCGTTTATTTTGGCCAATATCTTCTTTAGTTTAGCATTTGTGTATTTCCCATTCGTGTTCTATTTAGCTCCTTATTATGAGTATGTAGCAAGTTACTTATCAAATTCAGCCTCTTTGAGGGTCAAATATGGTTTTGCAAATGGTGACTGACAAGACATAAACAAGGTCAGCAGGAATTTTTTACATAAATGGACATGAATGTATATAACCTAAAATAAGAATAAATTTTAATAAGGGCTGCCCAAAAAGAAAAAAATGCAGTTGCCATCCTATAGATACTTGCAGAAAGGATAAAATTTACTTTTAGACCTTTTGGGATAGCCCTTATTAATACTTCAGATAAAATTCCTTAGGTTATATTTTCAATCCTTTGGACCGGGTTTCCTCCTTGGCATACAGTCCCGGACGCCCGATTATGACATGGTTGGCAACGATACTATCCGCCGGACTGCGTATCTGCGGCGGTGCATTTTCGGGATATTGCGCCTGCCTGTTCCTCACATCTTCCGCTTCCGGCTTGAGCTGTTGCCCTTCATTCTCCTTTTCTGCGACTTCGGGCGTGGGTGGCGCAAGCTCCAGCTGAATTTTTCGGTCAAGGGCGGCAAGTTCGGACTTCAACTGCTTCAGCTCGTCCTCCTTCTTCCACACCTTACCCGCTATCTCCTGTAACTGCGGTATCTCCATCTCCAGCACCTCGTTCTTCGCCTTGTACTGGTCGATGATGGAGGGTATCCTCTCCATCGCGTTGAGGAAGTTGCGGGCGGCGGCCAACGGGTCAGCCATCGCCAGATGCCCGTTGTTGTAGGTGTACTTGTAGTTCCCCTCGACCACGAAGCGGTTGTCGGTGAACTCCAATCCCTCTTTGAGTATCCTTTCGCTCACCACCTTTATCGGAAAACCGTAAAGTTCACCGACCTGCGTGTACAACCCTCCGGTCGTGGCATTCTTGGCTATCTCCTGCAAACGCTTTCCGATGACCTTCTCATCGGCGGAATCCACTCCGTCCACCTTTATTATATTAAGGCGGTTGCCCTCCTTGTCGGTCTGCACCACCGACAGGAAGCGGTTCCAGTCCTCCGTCATGGCATCTATGAAAGCCGTGTTGTTGCGCAACTCGCCGGTCTTTGACTCCAGCTTGAACTCCGAATCACGCTTGCCCTTGTTGAACGACTTGCGTTCCCCTTCGAGCGATGCGATCCGCTTTTCCAGTTTCGCCTTGTCCAACAGGTCGGTATTGCCGGAGAGCAACGCCATGTATTCCGAGAAATTCATGCCCGATTTTTCGTCCATTGCCCCCTCGTCGATGGTACGCGCACCCATCGCACCGCTTTTGAGCTGGCTTATGAAAGTCTGCTTGCAGTGCAGGAGGTTGAACTTGTAGCTGTCCAGTGACTTCTCCACCGCGTAGATGATTACATCCACGTTGTTCCCGGCGAAATGTTTGGCAATCTCATTACCTGCCCTAACTCCGCGTCCGTCACGCTGTTGCAAGTCGGACGGTCGCCACGGCGTATCGAGATGATGGATAGCCACACACCGTTTCTGGGCGTTCACACCCGTTCCGAGCATAGAGGTAGAGCCGAACAGCACACGCACCGTCCCGGCGTTCATGGCGTCTATCACCGCCTTCCGCGCCTTGTCGGTCTTGCACTCCTGAATGAAGCGCACCTCGCTTGGCGGTATACCGTAGTCCTCCGTCAGTTTGCGCTTGATTTCCGAATAGACGTTCCACCCGTCGCCCGGCTGGTATGTCCCCAAATCAGAGAAAACGAACTGCGTGCCTTTCTGGGCGTCGTATTTTTGATAATACTCCGCGATCATCTTGGCACAGTGACTCGCTTTGTTGTCGGGATGATCTTCGTAATTCGGGTCTATCATGCGCATGTCGAGTGCCATTTTCCGGGCATAGTCCGTGGCGATGAGCATCTTCGCCTTTTCTTCCGTTTCCGAAAGCGGCAGCCTGCCCAACAAGGTGGCATCGCCCGTCTTGGCGAACTGCATCAGTTTCTGTATGAAGTCCTCCTGTTCCGGCGTGGGCGGTATATGGTGCAGTATCTCGTTCTTGGCAGGACGGTCAACGCCCACATCCTCCGCCGTGCGGTAGTCCGTGATTTCATTATAGAAGGCGGCAAGCTCCGGCACTTTGATGAAGTAGCGGAAACGCTCCTTCTGGACCACATTGTTCGTCACGTTAAATTCAAAATCCGTCGTCTTCTTGGCAAATATCGCCGCCCAAGCGTCGAAACACCTTATGTCCTGCCGTTCCAGCTCCTTCGGGCGCAGGTACTTGAACAGCAGGTACAATTCAGTCAGTGAGTTGCTGATAGTCGTGCCGGAGAGGAAGGTCGCACCCAAGTCTTTTCCTGTGCGCTCCTGTATGGTGCGTATGGCAAAGAGCATGTTAAGTGCCTTCTGGCTTCCCTCGCTGTTTCCCAATCCCGCCACACGGTCGTGGCGCGTGTTGAAAGTCAGATTCTTGAACTGGTGGCTCTCATCTATGAAGATGTGGTCGATGCCCATCTGCTTGAAATCCACCACGTCGTCCGTGCGTGACTTTATGGCGTGTTCCACCTTCTCCAGCTTCGCTTCAAGGTTGTGCTTGCGCTTCTCCAATCCTTTCAGCATCGCCCGCGACACGTTCTTTCCCTGCTGCCGTAGCACTTCGAGGTTTTCCTCCACCGTGTCAAGCTCTGCTTGCAGGATGCGCTGCTGCAATTCCGGCGACTGCGGTATCTTGCCGAACTGGTCGTGCGACATGATGACGCAATCGTAGTCGTTGTTCTTTATATTATTGAAGAAGCGCACACGGTTGGCGGTCGAAAAGTCCTTCTCCGAAGCGTACAGAATACGTGCGTTGGGATATGCCGCCTGATAGGTGGCTGCAATCTCCGCAACGTTGGCTTTCAGCCCGATAATCATCGGCTTGTGTGCCAAATTCAGACGCTTCATCTCATGCGCGGCGATGCACATTATCAGCGTCTTACCGGTTCCCACCTCGTGGTCGCAAATTCCGCCGCCGTTCTGTTTCAACATCCAGACGCAATCCATCTGTGAGGGATAGACGCTCTTGATACCCCGGCTTGCCAGCCCTTTCAGGTTGAGGTCGGGAAAGGTCTGATGGGAGCCGTCGTAGCGCGGGCGCACGAAACAGTTGAACTTGCGGTTATACATCGTCACAAGCCGCTCCTTGAACTGCGGCGACTGCTCTTCGAGCCATTCGGAGAAGCCGTTTCGTATCTCGTCAATCTTGGCGTTGGCGAGTTGTATTCCCTCGCTGTCGCGCATCTTGATGTCGTTGCCATGCTCGTCCTTGCCGATGGACTTCATCATGTCAGGGCAGGTGTTGTGCAGGGCGTGTTTTAGGAGGTGCATACCGTCATAGTTCCGGTAATACCCCTTCACCAGAAACTCGTCCGTGATTTTCATGGTGCGGTAGCCGCACACCACCGAAAACTCGTCCATGCTTGCGGAATAGGCGATTTTCACCTCCGTGTCGAACAGCCGGCTCATGTAGGCGGCATAGACACCCGTCGGAATCCAGCGTTCCCCGAAATTGAAGTCCAGATCCTCGAAGGCGATGCGCTGCGGCTCGGCATCTTTCAGAGCCTCCAACGCCTGCTTCACCTCCGGCATACGCTCATTTTCGGGATTGTCACCCATCCATGCCTCTATGCGTTCCGCTTTCTCTATGACATTTCCGGCGATGAAACGGTCTTTGATTTCGTAACCGGTCACGAGCGGATTGTAGTAGATGCGCCCTTGCAGGGCAGTGAGCAAATCCTCCGCCGTGCTGTCGGTTATCTCCCGCATATAGTCGAGATTGACCGTACCATATTTGTTGAGCGACGCAGACAGGGCTTCTTCGGGAGAGCCTACGTTGGCATGGCTCTCCACCGCGAAGGAAACAGGATGCTCGAAGATGTCCGCCTTGACGAACTTTCCGTTTTCCATCCGTTCCAGCGAAAGGATGTCGCGCCCGCCCGCATCCATCATCACTAACTTCACGTTCTGCTTGGCGTTGAGGTTGCCGTAGCGCATGACAAACTCATCGTAACAGGTATTCAGATGCTCTCGCCACGGAACATTTGCCTCGCGCCGGAGCGATTCATAACGGTACAGACGCTCGTAGGCGTCACGCAGCGACACATACAACAACGCCTTTTCCTTCTGGTATCCTTTCAGGTCGAGCGGCTGGAATGTCGCCCCGTATGGCGTGATGTCTTTCAGGTAGCCGATGTTATGACGCCCCCGGTCAGCCACCAGCGACCCTTCGCGCAGGTGCATCTCCGGCGTGCGGTGGTAGGCACGCGGAGAAAGGTCCACGACTTCCTCCTTCGGCTTTTCCGCTTCGATGTCGGGGAAAAGGAAAGTCCCCACCGCTTCCGATGGGGTATCTGTAACGGCAGGTGCGGCGACTGCCTCCGGCTGTGTTTCCTCCTGTCGTGGCTGCTCACGGGAAGTTTCCGGCACGGCTTTCACTTCCGTCTTTTCCGCCACTTGTTTCTCGTTATGCTGCCTTGCCAGTTCCCGAAGTTCTTTCCTACGCTCCGGCGTCAAACCCATCATCATTTCATAGAAACCGTTGATGGGAGGATTGGTATCCCAGTCCAGTGTGGCATAGATGTCGTCCGGGTCGGCAGGCTTGGCGGTGTTCTCCGCTTTCACCTCCTTATTCTCCATTGCGGGTTTTGCAGTTGGAGCTGTCGGTGTAACCGTGACTTTCGGTTTGGGCGGAGTGGACTTTGCCGTAACTGCCTTTTTCACCGTCTTTTTCTTTTTGGAGGTTTTCGGTTGGCTGACCTCTTCCGTCATCCCCCAGAGGTCAAGCAGGGTGAGCTGCACGCCTGCGGAATATTGCGGGCGCGGTTCTATCTCCGGCTTTTCATCTGCGGGTTGCGGCTTTTCTGTCGGAGTTTCCACCGTCTGCGCCGAGGATACTGTTTCCAATTTTATGGCAGGACGCTCTACTTTATTTTGAACGGCAACTTTTTCTTCCGTTCCTGCCTGCCGGATTGAACCCGAATACAAGCGCATGGCAAGCCTGTAATGGAAATCCTCGTCGAGCATACGGCGCAAATCCCCGGCGATGCCTGCTGCCTTGCCCTCGTGCAGATAAACCATAGCGGGCTTCCCGTAGGGGTCTGTGTCAAGTTTCGCCATCGTATGCACGATGCGTTCCGGGTGGTGGATGAAATAGGCGTTGTCGGTCAGGGCGGTTTTCGTGTCCGTCTGTATCACGGTCATCAGCCGCTCGTCCTGCGACATTTCCTTCTTGCTGAGGTTCTTTTGCAGGACAATCAGGTCACTGCCCACCTCCGTGCCCGCGTTGTCCGTGAACAGGTTGTTGGGCAGGCGTATCGCGGATACCAGATTGGCCTGACTGAACAGCTCGTTACGCACGGAGGTCTTGGTGCTATTCAATACCCCTTGCGAGGTGATGAACGCCACGATACCGCCGTCACGCACGGCATCCAGTCCTTTGAGAAAGAAATAGTTGTGGATGGTTTTCTGGGCGGAGCGTCTGCCGAAAGAGTCGCTCCGCTGAAACTCCGCGTCGAACACGGCAATGTCACCGAACGGAATGTTGGACACCGCCAAGTCGAAATAATTGTTGAACGGTCTTTCGATTTTCTCAAAACCGCAGGTGCGCATTTTCTGGTCGGGATAGAGATGCCTCAAGATTGTACCCGTGAGCAGATCCTTCTCGAAAGCCATCACATCCGCATTGGGGCTGTGCCGCAGCATGGAATCCACGAACACGCCGACACCTGCCGACGGTTCGAGCATACGGGCGGGGCGGACGCTGTAATCTGCCAGCACGTCCGCGATGGTGTCGGTTATCTCTTTGGGGGTGTAGAAAGCGGTCAGCACGGACGCTTTCAGCGAATCCACAAACCGCTTGTACTCTGTTTCGTCCTTGCTGTTCTCACGGATAAGCCTGTGCAGCTCCACCGTCGGGGCGAACAGTTCGAGGTCGGATTTCGCCCACCGGACGGCATCCGTCAGTTCCTTTGCAGGGTTGAGGATACATTTCAGACCGCCGAAACCGCAGTACCTTTGAAGTATGGCACGCTCTTCGGTTGTCGCTGTCCTATTTTCCCTGTCAAGGATGAATGCCGTCCGTATCGCCTCGATGTTGTCCCGCAGTTTCTGTTTGCGGTTAAACGCCATATTCGTCTAAGTAAAGGACGGTTGCTCCCGTCAGCTCCGTGTAGAGCAGGTCGTAATCGGAAGACAGGGCGAAATTGTCATCCGAGAGGTCATAGACGGAGAACACGTTGCCGACAAGCGGCAGCAGTTTCAGGACAAAGGCTTCACGCTTCTCTTCCGGCACTTCATCGGCAAACTCGTTTTCCACGACTTCGCGGAGGATGGCGTAACGGGAATAATGCAGCCCGCGCAGCAGCGTGTCCATCGCCAGTTCCTGCGCACCATCGGCGGGATAGCCTTCAAGCCGTGCCCTCTCATACGTTTCGGCGGCACGGTCGGCCCGTTCCCGTATGAAAGCGGTGTCGTCAGCCTGTTCAAACTTGTTCGTGCGGAGATAGTCCAGCAGGTACAGACCGTAATAGGAAAAGTCGGTCTGACCCTCGTTTTTCTTCTTGTTGTTCATTACTTTGGATTTAGCGGATTGATAATTAACGGGATAATCGGTTGGAAAAAGGAAGAAAAAGGCACTCGGTATCCCTCCGAGTGCCACCACTAAATCCAAAGTATGAGTGTAATCCGGTATCGAAGAACAATTCATTACTCTGAACAAGTGGCAAAGTTAATACTATTTCTTCCGTCCTGAAAATTTCTTGTCCTTTTTAGCCTCCGGGAACACAAAAGTCGTGTTATATTCCCCGTCAAAGGCGACAACAGCATCGAAACTCTTGCCCTGTTTGCTCTTGAACCCTTTGAGCAGCTTGGTATGCCCTTCGGTGAGCAGGTCTTTGATTTCATCGTCGGACAGGGTGCGTCCCGCTTTCAGCCGGAACACGGGCAGTCCGCACTCCGTGTTGTCGCAGCGTACCACCTTGCCGTAGAACCGCATCCTGCCCGTGCCACACTTGGGACACGCGCAGCCGGAGTCACGGCTGCCGAAGAGCTTGTCGCACGAGATCAGTTCGGAGGTTATCTCACGTGTGTACGCCTCTATCTCCTTGCGGAAGGTGTCGTCGGACAGTTCCCCGCGCTCGATACGCGCCAGCTCCTTTTCCCATTCGCCCGTCATGGCAACATCGGCGATGCGCATCGTCTTGACGACGGAATTGAGGGCAAGTCCTTTTTCGGTGGGAACAAGCGACTTCTTGCAGCGTTCCATGTAACCGCGCTTGAAAAGCGTTTCGATGATGGAGGCGCGTGTGGCGGGAGTACCGATGCCACAGTCCTTCATCGCCTGCCGCAGTGCGTCGTCCTCAATTTCCTTGCCCGCCGTTTCCATTGCCGAGAGCAGGGTGGCTTCGGTATGCAGCGGCTTGGGTTTGGTCTTTCCTTCGGTAATGGACGAGCCTTTCGGTGTCAGCGTGTCGCCTTCCTGCCAGCCGGGGATGGTAATTTCCTCTTTTTCCTCGCCATAGACGGCACGCCATCCGGTTTGCTTCACGACGCTGCCTTTTACGGTAAACTCCACTCCGGCACATTCCGCCGTGACAGTGGTCACATCCTTGACGCATTTCTCAGAGAATGCCTCGACCATGCGCCCGGCAATCATCTGATAGATGGTATTGTCCTCTTTGGAGAGGAAGAGCGGTTTCTCACCCGTGACGAGCAGGGCATGGTGGTCTGTCACCTTGCCGTCGTCCACGCTGCGGCGTGTCGGGGCGGCTTTTGCCCGCACCTTGTCTTTCCATTCGGGCTGTGTGCCGATGAAAGCGAGCAGTTTGGGAATTTCGGCAAACACGTCTTCGGGGATGTAGCGGCTTCCCGTTCTCGGATAGGTTATCAACTTCTTTTCGTAGAGTTTCTGCGCGATTTCAAGCGTCTGTTCCGCCGTGAAGCCGTGCTTGGCGTTGGCTTCTTTCTGGAGCGTGGTCAGGTCGTAGAGCAAGGGAGTTTCCTCCGTCTTCTCCTTGCGCTCGGCTTTCGTGACAGTGGCGCAACCTGCCGCCTTTACCTTATTATATAGTTCCATCGCCGGTTCTTTCTCTTTCCATTTCTCGGAGGATGAGAATTTCACGACTTCGCCGTCGCAACCGTCCGTTGCGATATGGAGCTGCCAGAATGCTTCGGACGTAAAGCGGCGGTTCTCCCAGTAGCGTTCACATACCATAGCCAACGTTGGTGTCTGCACCCGCCCCACGGAATACGTGCCGTGTCCGGCGGCGATGGATAACGCCTGTGTGCCGTTGATGCCCACGAGCCAGTCGGATTCGCTCCGCGCTTTGGCGGCGAGGTAGAGGTTGTCGTATTTGCTGCCGTCTTCGAGTTTCCGCAGTCCCTCGCGGATAGCTTTGTCGGTGAGAGAGCTGATCCACAGGCGCACGAAAGGAGTGGTGCAACCCGTATAGTGGTAGAGGTAGCGGAAGATAAGCTCTCCCTCGCGTCCGGCATCGGTCGCCACGATGATATGTTCGCTTGTGTCGAACAGTCTTTTGATGACTTTTATCTGCGACACCACGCCGCTGTCGGGCTTGTAACCTTTCTCCGTCCTGACCTGACGGGGGACGAGCGTGAATGTGTCGGGAATAATCGGGAGGTTGTCACGGACAAATCCGCGCACGCCGTAGCCGTCGGGCATGGCAAGCTGAACGAGGTGTCCGAATGCCCATGTCACGGCATAACCGCCTCCCTCGAAATATCCTTCCTCTCTCTTTGTCGCGCCCACGATGCGGGCGATTTCACGTGCCACGGAGGGCTTTTCTGCAATGATTGTCTTCATGTCTTCTTCTTTTTTGTTGATACTTTGGATTTTATTTTGGATTCAGTGGCGGACACGGGATTACATTTTCATGCCCTTGCCCGTTTTCTTCTGCGGCTTCTCCTGCTGCTGTTGCTGGCGGGCGTCCTTCGGGTTGGTCTGACCTTTCTGCAACGGCTCTCTCAGATTCTTTGTAGCCTCGTTGGTCTTGCCATCGTTGTTCACCGCCACCTGCGTGCGGCTCTCGTTGGACGGAGCAACCTGCTGTGCATTGTCAGGGTTCGTGTCGTAGCGGTACGGGCGTCCCTTCTCCGGGTTGAACTTGATATACATCGTGGCATGGAAGCCCTGCTTGTCGGTCACGTTCTCCAGCTTCACGGCTTTACCCGCCACATAGTCGGCTTTCTGCTGGTCGGTGAAGCTCACGCCGCTCCATTTGCTGATGGGGCGGATGCTGCCGTCCTCGTTCGTCCACGTGTTGCGGCGTTGCTCCTTCTTGGTCTGTGCGGCATTTTCCCCGCCCTGCGCCTGACTTTTCGATGTGTCGCCTTTGGTTTCCTGTGTCTGTGCGGTACGGGGCGACTTGCCGGTTCCCGGCACGAACTCCACGCCGCGCTGCTCCACGTTCACTTGCAGGGTGGTGACGAACTTTCTGCCGTCGTTGCGCTCGATGAGCTTGTCGCGTACGGGCAGTCCGGCGCGGAGCATGTCCCGCTCCTGCGTGGTGATTTCCGTCTTGCCGATGCGCTCCGGGATGCGCACCCTGCTTGCCGGAATGTCCGTGATTTCATTCGTCTTGCGGTCGATGCTGATGTAGGAGGGGATGATCTCGCCCGTTTCCCTGTCCACAATGTCCACGACCCTACCGAGATTGCCCGTTTCGCGGAGGTTCTTCCGGTCATTGTCGGAGAATTTGTGTTCCTTGTACTCATCCAGCTTCTGCTCCTTGCGGATGAAGTGCGGCACGAGGCTGATGTTTCCCTCACCGTCCTTCTTGAAGGAGAGGCGGGCGTCCAGCTCGAATGATTCGCCGCCGAAGGTCGGTTTGACCTTTACCAAGTCGGACTTGCCATAGTTGAGCATCTTCGTAAGGTCGCCGGACTTTTCAAGGTTGTCCCGCTTTACGCCCCATCTGTCCTCCAGCTCCTGCCAGTTGATTTTACTCTCGTCGATGGGCTGGTAGCCACGTTTGCCCTGCATCTGTTCGGATTTGTCCTGTTGCTGTTCTTTCCGTTGTTCCATGTTCTCCTGTTTTTGAGGTTCTTGTTTCTCTGTCTGTTGTGCTGCCATCTCTTCCTGCACCTTCTTCTCATAGTCGGAGGTGTCCACCTTGTGAGGGGCGAGCAGCTCCTTGTTCGCTTCGGGGTCTTTCAGCAGTTGCTTCATCACCTCTAAGAGATTTTCAGCTTGGTCTGCCGCAATGCGGTAGAAACCGAAGCGGCTGGGTTCCTTGCACTGCCGGAAGAAGTTCTTGAAGAAGTTGTCCAGCACGTCGCCATGTCGGTCGAATTGCAGGAAACTCTGCGCGTTCTCCGCTTTTGCGGGGGTGCGCTTGGGTGTGCCGTCCGCGTTCAGCCCGGCTACCACGCTGATCTCGCCTGTCTTCTCGTCACGGACTACCAGCACGTCCTTTTCGTCTTTTTTCTTTGCCATCTGAAAAATGTTTTAATGGGTTATTTATGAAAGAAATTATGGATACGAGCCTTGTAGAAGGCTATATCTTCCTTTTTGAAGTCCTTGATATGGTTGGAAAGGAATGTCAGCACGTCCTCCTCGCTGTAATAGGTCTTCTTGCCCAGCGTCTTGTAGGGCAATGCGCCTACGCTGCGGTAGCGTTGGAGGGTGCGTTTGCTTATCTGGAGCAACATGCACAAATCCTGATTGTCGAAAAGGCGGATGCTTTCCGTGATAGTGGGCTGTTTCCCCTCAGCCTTCATCGCCAGCAGCAGTTCGTCCTGACGGTCGAGCCGTTCCATCAGCTTCTGCATCCAGCCCTCGAAGTTGTTTCGTGTGAGCAGTTCCATGACCTATGTCCTCCTTCCTTTTGGTTTGCCGCCCGTGCGCAGCGTGTGGTTGTGGAACAGGGTGTCTATTGTCCCTTCCTCGTTCCTTACTGTGTTGTCCTCCAATAGCCGCAGTATCTCGGAAAGGCGGTAGCGGCAGCTTCCGCGTACCACCACATACTCGATACGGTGGTCGGTGCGCATACGCTGCATGGTGCGCTTGCTCACGTTGAGCATCTTCGCCGCCTGTGCCGTGTCAAGCAGCTTGTCTTCGGTTTCCCGCTTCCGTTTCTTCTCGTCCCTTGCCTCGCGGATGTACCCTGCGATGTTCGCAATCTGCGCCATCATCTCCTTGTAGGCGGAACTTTCCATTGTTATCACTTTCATGTTCAGTCCTTTCTTTTTGTTTCTGCGACAAAATTCGGCAATAAACAAAAGGGGCTTTAACAACTCACTACGTGACTCACGTAAGATTTTTGCGGAAGATGGCTCCGTAACCCGGTCAAACGGCGCAACAGGCAGCCTTTCAGCGGAAAACGATACGTCTTGTATGCCGTTTCGTTACCTTTGCGGCAAACTCTAAATGACATGAATATGGAAATAGTATCTATCGAGAAAAAGACTTTCGAGATGATGGTGGCGGCATTCGGCGCACTCTCGGAGAAGGTCGCCGCCCTGAGGCGCAAAAGCGACACGGGGCGCATGGAAAGATGGCTCACGGGCGAGGAGGTCTGCGGGCAGTTGAGAATAAGCCCGCGCACGTTGCAGACGCTGCGTGACAGGCGGCTTATCGGCTACTCGCAGATAAACCGCAGGTTCTATTACAAGCCAGAGGAGGTGAAGCGGCTGATACCGCTTGTCGGCACGCTCTATCCGCACGGCAGATGATTTGATTTATTCACCCACTGAATCCGAAGTTATGATGAACGAGAACAACGATGTTTTTACGATGGAAGACGAGCCGATAGCCTCTGTGGTGCAGGATATGCGCAAAGGCTCGAAATGGCTGTCCGCATTTCTGGAAAGCTACCGTCCTCCGCTGGACGGGGAACGTTACCTGACGGACGGCGAGGTGTCGGAACTGCTCCGTGTGAGCCGGCGCACCTTGCAGGAATACCGCAACAACCGCGTGTTGCCCTTCATACTTTTGGGAGGGAAGGTGCTTTACCCGGAAACGGGGCTGCGCGGGGTACTGGAAGCGAACTACCGCAAGCCGCTGGAGTGAGGCGGTTTCATGAAAAAGTAAACGGGTGACACCTTTTGTGGTGCTACCCGTTTACTTGTCTTATGGGGTATGTGCAATCAGCAATACCCGGCTTTTCCGTTCTGTATGAACATCACGTATGTCTGCCGTTTCTCTTGTGAGAGTGCCTTTCCCACCAGCCATGTGCGGAACAGGTGGGTGTTGTAGGTATTCACCCTGAAAGCGACCGGGATGATGATTTCAAGGGCGTACACGTCCGCGTGCAGCCCGTTTTCAAGCTGCATGTAGCGGCACACCTCGTAGTCGTTCAGCACGTCCGACTTGCGGACGGCTCTGATGGCGGCGTTCACTGCCGGGACGGTCGTATGGAACAATCCGGCTATTTCGGTGGCGGTCATCCACACGTCGTTACCGGTTACGCTGACTGCCTTGTCCTCGATGATGATTGTGTCACGTTTCATGGCTTTTCTTTTTAGATGGTGCAACCTGCAAATTCCTCGACGCCGTTCAATCTTGCGGCAAGGTTCTCCATGTCCTGATTGAGCTTCTCTTTGGTTATCTTTGCGTAAATCTGCGTCGTCTTTATGCTCTTGTGTCCGAGCATGGAGCTGACCGTTTCGATGGGAACACCGTTGGAGAGGAATATCGTCGTGGCTGCCGTGTGGCGGCTCTGATGCCACGTGATATGCTTGGTGATGCCGCAACGCTTGGCGACGGCACGGATACCGGCAAGGCACGTGTTATAATGCGGAACGGGAAATATCCTGCCGTCCCCGCACAGTCCCCGGTATTTGCCGATTATGCGGTTGGCGATGTCGAGCAGGCGGATGTTGGACACCACGCCCGTTTTCTGGCGGTTGATGTTTATCCACTCGTGTTCGTCGAAGTAGGTGCGGATATTCTCTTCCGTAAGGTTGCGCATATCCGCGAACGACAGCCCCGTGAAGGCGCAGAACAGGTAGAGGTCGCGGTACAATTCCTGTTTGGCGTTTTTCAGTTTCCCCTCCATCAGCAGGCGGATCTCATCTTTGGTCAGGAAACTGCGTGTTGTTTCCTCCTTCTTGATTTCATACTCGCGGAACGGGTCGCGCGTCAGCCACTCGTTGTTGATGGCGATGAATACCATCGTCCGTAACGGGCAGACGTACAGCCACACGGTATTGGTGCAGCAGTGCTTGTCCGTGCGCAGGAACATCTCGAAGTCGGAGATGAAAGCCGGGGTAAGCTCTTTTAGGGCGATGTCCTTCACATGGTAGCGGATGTCGAGGAACTCTTGCATGTGCTTGTAAACGGTGCGGTACTTCAGCAGCGTGCCTTTGGCTTTCATGCCTGCCTCCACCTGCTTCTCGTAGTCCTCGTTGTGCTGGCGGAACACCTGCATCAGCGTGTGGTAGCGGTGTTCCAGTCCGAGAAAGGCGTTCTTCACCTTCTCCGCCGTGACGAAGTTGTCACGCTCCATGATTTCCTGATAATGCCTGTTGATGCGTACCCGCATCTTGTCAAGCATACGGTTCGTTTCGAGTGCCGCCGTGCTTCTGCCCGTGACACGTCCACCTTTGGTGTCCCACAGTTTCGGATCGACAGTCAGTTTGCAGCTGAACTGTGTCTGGCTGCCGTCCACCGTGATGCGTCCCATGACGGGAACTGTCCCGTCCTTTTTCACTACCTGACGCTTGAGGTAGTAGATTACTGAAAATGTACTCTTCATTGTCCTTAATTTTTGGGTTTCAAAATTAGTTGGTGAAGAGTCCGGTGTTGGTACGCAAAACGGGGAGGAACGGCGCAATCTTTTTCCGTAACCTGATTTTTCGCATGAGTTATGGATAACTCACTATTCCTTAGAGCCTTGTTTCGCTATTCGTACCCGTTTGTCGCATTTTCGGGCATGGTTACGAACAAGTAACGTAGCGGCGTCAGGATTTGGCTTCGGCAGGGATTGTAATGGCTTCACGGATTATCGCCACTTCAACCAAAACCCTTGTAACTCAATTCTATCACTATATCTTTCCGCATTTCACTTTTTTGTAGTAACTTTGCAGCGTATAGCTATCGATTCGACCCGTTTGGGGATTCCTTTGTTGGTAGGGGCAGATGTTATTCACGGCTATGAAACCATTTTCCCGATTCCACTGGCACTTTCCTGTAGTTGGGACACGCTGGCTGTCGAACGTATGGCACGTATCTCCGCCGTTGAAGCCAGTGCGGATGGCATCAACTGGACATTCAGCCCGATGGTTGACATTTGCCGGGATGCCCGTTGGGGGCGTATTGCGGAAGGAAGCGGGGAAGATCCTTACCTGGGTTCTTTGATGGCTAAAGCGTATGTGCGTGGCTATCAGGGAAACAACCTGCAGGGAAACGATGAAATCCTTGCCTGTGTGAAACATTTCGCACTTTACGGAGCGTCCGAGTCGGGGCGTGATTACAATACAGTGGATATGAGCCGTTTGCGTATGTATAACGAATACCTGGCTCCTTATAAAGCTGCCGTTGATGCTGGTGTAGGCAGCGTTATGAGTTCTTTTAACATCGTTGACGGTATTCCAGCCACAGCCAACAAATGGTTACTGACCGACCTGCTCCGGAATGAATGGGGCTTCGGAGGGCTATTGGTAACAGATTACAATTCGATAGCCGAAATGTCCGCCCATGGTGTCGCCCCTCTGAAGGAAGCCTCCATTCGCGCTTTACAGGCAGGAACGGATATGGATATGGTTTCATGCGGATTCCTCAATACATTGGAGGAATCCTTGAAAGAAGGGAAGATAACGGAAGAACAGATTAATACGGCTTGTCGCCGTGTTCTGGAAGCCAAATATAAACTGGGACTGTTCTCCAATCCGTATAAATATTGCGATGCCCTGCGTGCCAAAGAGAAACTTTATACGCCTGAACACCGCTCTGTCGCACGTGCGATTGCAGCTGAAACATTTGTTCTGTTGAAGAATGATAACAACCTGCTTCCACTTAAGCAAAAAGGCAGAATTGCCCTGATCGGTCCGATGGCGGACGCACGTAATAATATGTGCGGTATGTGGAGCATGACATGTACGCCGTCCCACCATGGAACATTGTTGGAAGGAATCCGTGCGGCAGCGGGTGACAAGGCTGAAATTCTGTATGCGAAAGGGAGCAACATATATTATGATGCGGAAACAGAAAAAGCTGCTACGGGCATTCGCCCGCTGGAACGTGGAGATAACCGGAAACTGTTGGACGAGGCTTTGCGCGTGGCTTCCCGTTCAGACGTCATTGTTGCCGCTTTGGGTGAATGTGCAGAAATGAGCGGTGAATCGGCTTCACGTACCAGTCTTGAGATACCCGATGCACAACAGGATTTATTGAAGGCTTTAGTGAAGACGGGTAAACCTGTCGTACTTCTTCTGTTCACGGGACGTCCTTTGGTCTTGAACTGGGAGGATACGAATGTTCATTCCATATTGAATGTCTGGTTTGGCGGTAGTGAAACAGGGGATGCGGTTGCCGATGTATTGTTTGGCAAGGTCACTCCAAGCGGCAAACTGACAACTACCTTCCCGCGTTCAGTGGGACAGCTGCCGTTATTCTACAATCATTTGAATACGGGTCGTCCTGATCCCGACAGTCGTATGTTCAACCGCTATGCCAGCAATTATCTGGATGAGAGCAATGAACCTCTGTATCCGTTCGGATATGGTTTGAGTTATACGGACTTTGTTTATGGTGAGTTGCAGATTAGCTCGGAAACCTTGCCTAAAAATGGTGAGTTGACTGTGTCTGTCACTGTAACAAACAAGGGGAACTACGATGGTTACGAAACGGTACAACTGTATCTTCGTGATATTTATGCGGAGATCGCCCGTCCGGTGAAAGAGCTGAAAGGTTTTGAACGCGTCTTCCTGAAGAGCGGGGAAAGCCGTGATGTTAAGTTTGTTATTACGGAAGATGACTTGAAATTCTATAATCCCGAATTAGACTATGTTTACGAACCCGGAGAATTTGATGTTATGGTAGGAACAAATTCACGTGATGTGCAGATTAAGCATTTTAAGGCAGATTGATTGTACGCAATTTTTTTTCTAAGATGTAAGTATCCTGATTATGACTGAACTAAACTCGCAGTCTTTGGCTATATAATTCGTTTATATAGCCAGAGGCTGCGAGTTTGTAATCAAAAATATCGTTGATCATTATTGAATTTGAAAGTGCTTGATTTATTTATTTTTGTTTACGATTTAGCCGTTTTACCATTCGCAAATTGGCTACAGGTACATTATTTAACTGCAAACTTAACTATTTTTCAGTTCAAAATGTGTATTTTCGCCCGTTAATATAGTAAACATGCATTTATGAATATTCAAGTAATCAATAAATCGAAGCATCCGCTTCCGGCTTATGCCACTGAATTGTCTGCAGGAATGGATATCCGCGCTAATCTTTCTGAACCTATCACACTGGAACCATTGCAACGTTGTCTGGTGCCGACAGGATTATATATCGCTCTTCCAAAAGGGTTTGAGGCGCAAGTTCGCCCGCGTAGCGGACTGGCGATAAAGAAGGGCATTACAGTACTCAATTCTCCGGGTACGATCGATGCGGATTATCGTGGAGAAGTTTGTATCATTTTAGTTAACCTCTCATCCGAAGCATTTGTGATTGAAGATGGAGAACGTATTGCACAGATGGTGATAGCAAAACACGAACAGCCTGTATGGCAGGAAGTGGAAGTGTTGGATGAAACAGAACGGGGAGCCGGTGGTTTCGGACATACCGGAGTGTGATGAATATATAATCGAGAAAATAGAATGAAGATAAAAATAGGATGGCTGTTCGTGACGGTATTAATGCTCACTTCGTGTGGGGGAATCCGGTCTGTGCGTACAGCGAAAACAGCAGCGAAGGCAGATGCATCCTTTTTGATGAAGGTACCGTTTATTTCTGCTGAAAAGCAACGTAAATATGACTACTTCTTTTTGGAAGCCATGCGGATGAAAGAAAAGAATGAGTATGATGCGGCTTTTGGTTTGTTGCAGCATTGTCTGGATATCAACCCCAATGCTTCTTCTGCGCTTTATGAAATATCGCAATATTATATGTTCCTCCGCCAGGTGCCGCAAGGTCAGGCTGCTTTGGAGCAAGCGGTTGCTTTTGCACCTGATAACTATTGGTATAGCCAGGGATTGGTCAGTCTGTACCAGCAACAAAATGAATTGGATAAGGCTGCGGCTTTGCTTGAGAAGATGGTCGCCCGTTTCCCGTCGAAACAGGACCCTTTGTTCAGCCTTCTTGATATTTATAGTCGGCAGGAGAAGTATAATGATGTCATTTCTACATTGAATCGTTTAGAGAAACGTCTGGGTAAGAATGAGCAGCTGTCTATGGAGAAATTCCGGATTTATCTTCAGATGAAAGATGATAAGAAGGCATTTCAGGAAATAGAAAGTCTGGTACAGGAATATCCGATGGATATGCGTTATCAGGTGATACTGGGAGATGTATATCTTCAGAATGGGAAAAAGCAGGAAGCTTATGATGCATACCAGAAGGTACTGGCTGTAGAGCCTGATAACCCGATGGCGCTTTTCTCGATGGCTTCTTACTATGAACAGACCGGTCAGAAAGAATTGTATCAACAGCAACTGGATACGTTGTTATTGAACAAGAAGGTGACTTCTGATACTAAAATCAGTGTCATGAGACAGGTGATTGCGGAAAATGAACAGTCGTCCGTTAAAGACAGTACTCAAGTGATTGCGTTGTTTGACCGGATGATGAAACAGGATATGGACGATCCGCAGATACCGATGCTTTATTCTCAATACCTGTTATCGAAGAATATGGAACAGGAGGCTGTGCCGGTATTGGAGCAGGTGGTTGATCTGGATCCTACCAATAAGGCTGCCCGTTTGATGCTGGTTAGTGCGGCGGTGAAAAAGGAAGATTATAAGCAAATTATCAAGGTCTGCGAACCGGGCATTGAAGCCACTCCGGATGCGTTGGAGCTTTATTATTATCTGGCTATCGCTTATCATCAGGCAGAGCAGGGAGATAGTGTGTTGAGTGTTTGTAATAGAGCATTGGAACATATAACTCCCGATACGAGGAAAGAAGTCGTTTCAGATTTTTATTCTATCATGGGGGATATTTATCATACCAAGAAACAGATGACGGAGGCTTATGCTGCCTACGATTCGGCTTTGGTATATAATCCTTCCAATATTGGCGCATTAAATAATTATGCTTATTATCTGTCTGTGGAACGTCGTGACTTGGATAAGGCGGAAGAAATGAGTTATAAAACGGTGAAAGCCGAACCTAACAATTCGACCTATCTCGACACTTATGCCTGGATTCTTTTCGAAAAGGGAAACTATGCCGAAGCCCGTATCTATATTGATAATGCGATGAAGAACGACGGTGAGAAAAGTGATGTGATTGTGGAGCATTGCGGAGATATTTATTTTATGACCGGTGACGTGGAAGGTGCGTTGAATTATTGGAAGAAGGCACTGGAAATGGGTAGCGAGTCGAAGATGTTGAAACAGAAAATAGAAAAGAAGAAATATATTGCGGAATGAAAAGAATAGTTTATCTATTGTTGTTGGTGGTAGTGTTGGCAGGCTGTAAGAGTTCGAAGCATTTAGCGACCTCGGAAACTAAGACTTCGACAAAGACGCAGACCTCCAGTTATTTGGCTTCCAAACTTCAAATGACCATTCCCAGTAAGAAGGGAAGTATGTCTGTAGGGGGAACCATGAAAATGAAAACTCATGAGCGGGTACAAATCTCCTTATTGATGCCTATTCTGCGTACGGAAGTGGCACGTATAGAAGTGACTCCTGACGAAGTGCTGCTTGTAGACCGGATGAATAAACGCTTCGTTCGTGCAACGAAGGCTGAATTGAAGAATGTATTATCGAAGAATGTGGAGTTCTCCCGTTTGGAAAAGATATTGATGGATGCTTCTCTTCCTGGCGGAAAGACAGAACTGACAGGAAAGGATATAGGAATCCCCTCATTGGAAAAGGCTAAAGTTCAACTTTATGAGTTTTCAACACAGGAGTTTTCAATGACTCCGACGGAACTGACGTCTAAGTATAACCAAGTTCCTCTGGAAGAATTAGTAAAAATGCTGGTAGCTTTATTATGATGAAACGTTTCTTTGTTATTCTAATCAGTTGCCTTTGGTTGGCAGTTCCTCTTTTCGCTCAATCGAACAAGTTGATTCGTGAGCTGGAAAGTAAACGCGGTACGCTGCAAAAACAGATTGCCGAATCGGAATCTATATTGAAGGATACAAAGAAAGATGTGGGAAGTCAGTTGAACAGCCTGGCTGTGTTGACGGGACAGATTGAAGAGCGGAAGCGTTATATCATGGCTATAAACAATGATGTGGAGGTTATCCAGCGTGAATTGGCGTCATTGGAACGTCAGTTGCGCGGGTTGGAGAAGGATTTGAAAGATAAAAAGAAGAAATATGAAGCTTCTGTTCAGTACTTGTATAAGAATAAGTCGATAGAGGAGAAGCTGATGTTTATTTTTTCGGCAAAGAACTTGGGACAGACTTACCGGCGTATGCGCTACGTCCGTGAATATGCTACTTATCAACGTCTGCAAGGGGAGGAAATCCTAAAAAAACAAGAGCAGATACGCAAGAAGAAAGCGGAACGGCAACAGGTGAAAGCTGCCAAGGAGAACCTGTTGCAGGAACGCGAGAGCGAAAAGGTCAAGCTGGAGGAACAGGAAAAGGAGAAGCGTACGTTGGTGACTAATCTGCAAAAGAAACAGAAAGGATTGCAGAATGAGATTAATAAAAAACGCAGGGAAGCCAATCAGCTGAATGCTCGTATTGATAAATTAATTGCGGAAGAGATAGAGCGTGCCCGTAAGCGTGCACAGGAAGAAGCCCGTCGTGAAGCCGCTGCGCGTAAGAAAGAGGAAAGTAAGGAGGGGAAATCCACTGCAACGGAAACGGCTGCGAAATCGAAACCTCTTGATGCTTATACCATAAGTAAGGAGGATCGGGAATTATCGGGTAACTTTGCCGCGAATCGCGGAAAACTGCCCATGCCTATATCCGGAGCTTATATCATAACCAGCCGTTACGGGCAATATGCCGTAGAGGGCTTACGTAACGTGAAACTGGATAACAAGGGTATTGATATTCAGGGAAGGCCGGGTGCACAGGCACGTGCTATTTTTGATGGAAAGGTGGCGGCTGTATTCCAGTTGAACGGATTATTTAATGTTCTCATTCGTCATGGTGATTATATTTCTGTTTATTGCAATCTCTCTTCAGCTTCCGTTAAGGCTGGCGATTCGGTGAGTACGAAGCAATCTATCGGTCAGGTCTTTTCCGACGGTACGGATAATGGGCGGACGGTATTGCATTTCCAGTTGCGCAGGGAGAAAGAAAAGCTGAATCCTGAACCTTGGCTGAATCGATAATTGAATTAAAAAACACACACATAGAATGAAGTTAACTAAAATACTAATATGCTTGCTGGTCTTCTGGGCCGGAACATTGTCCGCGTCTCCTTATTTTTCATTCAAGAAATATCAGGTGGAGGATGGGTTATCTCATAATACCGTATGGTGTGCGCTTCAAGACAGCTATGGCTTTATCTGGCTAGGTACCAGTGACGGATTGAACCGTTATGACGGACGAGGCAATAAAGTGTACCGGAATGTTCTCAACGACAAATTTTCATTAGAAAATAATTTCGTAGAAGCCTTGATAGAGGTGGACAAGAGTATCTGGGTCGGAACAAACTCCGGACTTTATATTTATGACCGCAATACCGATCGTTTTTCTTACTTTGATAAAACTACGCAGTATGGTGTGTATATCAGTAGTGAGATTAAAAAGATTGTAAAGACAGAAAATGGTCTTATCTGGATTGCTACTTTGGGACAGGGATTTTTTATTTATGATCCGAAAACAGAGGTGTTGACTCAAAATAGTGTTCAGACTTCTTTTGTGTGGGACCTTTGTCAGAGTGCCGATCAAAAGAGGGTGTATATCTCTTCTCTACAGGAAGGTTTGTTGTGTTTTGACGAGAATGGCAAGTTTCTCCGGGCATACGAAATCTCATTGGAAACAAATGCCTCTGATAGTTATAAGGTGAACTGTATTCAGAATATCGATGGAGAAATCTGGATTGGTGCAGGAAGCAATCTGCTGAGTCGTTTGGATGAACGAACCGAAGCTATAGACAACTACAGTGGTTCGGCGTTTAATTTCGGAGCTGTTCATTGTTTGTTGAAGTATACGGATAAAGAGTTGTTGGTAGGGACTGATAACGGGCTTTATCTGTTCAATCAGAATACAAACACATTCCAGCGGGCGGATAATCCGGCGGATCCGAGAAGTTTGAGCGATCAGACCATCAATGGAATGATGTGGGATGCTGAAGGAGCTCTTTGGGTGTTGACCAATCTGGGAGGAATCAACTATATGTCCAAGCAAACTAAACGCTTTGATTATTATTCGCCTGCCTATTTGTCCGGGGTGCCGGGAGCAGGGGAGGTGGTTGCTCCTTTCTGTGAGAGTAAAGATGGGAATATCTGGATTGGAACTCAAAGCGGTTTGTATTTCTTTAATGCTGCTACCCAAGAGCTTTCTCCCTATGCTATTGGAGGAGCTAAAAGTCAGAAATATGATATTCGTTCTTTAATGTTGGACGGCGACTACCTATGGATCGGGACTTATGCCGGAGGAATACGGGTTGTTAATTTGCGCACAGGAGCAGTGAAGGCTTATACTCACTCCCGTGGAATCCCGAATACAATTTGTAGCAACGATGTGTTGTGTATCTATAAAGGACGGAAAGGAGATATCTATGTAGGAACGAGCTGGGGATTATGCTGTTATGACTCTGCGAAAGATAATTTTATGACCATCACAAGTGTTGGCTCAATGGTTTCTGTTGTCGATATATATGAAGATATGTACAATCATCTTTGGATTGCGACTTCCAATAGTGGTGTGTTTTCTTATAATACAATGAATGCTCATTGGAAGCATTATCAGCACGAACGGGAAGACTCGACTACAATTACCAGCAATTCGGTCATTACTCTGTTTGAAGATGCGAAAGGAACCATGTGGTTTGGTACCAATGGGGGAGGGCTGTGTTCCTTTGATCCTAAAACGAAAACATTCATAGAATTTGATCCGCATAATACTTTATTACCTAATAAGGTTATTTATGCGATTGAACAAGATCAGGGAGGTGATTTCTGGATATCCAGCAATGCCGGAATTTTCAAGATTAATCCTGTCACTAAAGATCATTTCCGCCAATTTACGATTAATGATGGTTTGCAGGGAAATCAGTTTATGGCTCGATCTTCATTGAAATCATCCGAAGGAAAATTGTATTTTGGTGGAATAAATGGCTTTAATGTATTTCAGCCGGAACAATTTGTGGATAACAAATATATTCCTCCGGTTTATGTGACTGACATCCGGTTGCCTTATCAGACGGACGAACTGGAAGTAAAGAAACTGCTTCAGTTGGATAAACCGCTTTATATGGCCGATAAGGTGACTTTATCTTATGAGAACAATAGCTTCTCCATCCGTTTTGTAGCTCTTAGTTTTGAAGATCCGGCAAAGAACCGATATTCTTATATACTTCGGGGAGTGGATAAGGAATGGATTATGAATACCGAGAACAATGTGGCTTCTTACACAAATTTGCCTCCCGGTGAATATCTGTTTGAAATCAGAGGCTCTAATAATGATCGTCAGTGGAATGAAAAGACTACCACTTTAAAGGTGGTGATTACTCCTCCCTGGTGGCGTAGTACTTTGGCTTATGTTGTTTATGTTCTTATGCTATTGGGATGGATCGGCTGGATGGCCTGGCGATGGAATCTCCGTGTTAAACGCAAATATAAACGGCGGATGGAAAAATATCAGACTGCCAAGGAACAGGAAGTTTATAGGTCGAAGATTAGCTTCTTCATCAACTTGGTGCATGAGATACGTACTCCGCTTAGTTTGATACGCCTTCCTTTGGAAAAATTGTTGGAGAAGGAGCGTGAAGGGAAAGATCTCAAGTATTTGTCTGTGATAGATAAGAACGTAAATTATCTGTTGGGAATTACTAATGAATTGCTTGACTTCCAGAAAATGGAGAGTGGTACGCTGCATTTGAATTTGAAGAAGAGTGATATAAAGGAACTTGTCAGTGATGTTTATAATCAATTTACAAGCCCTGCTGAATTGAAGGGGATTGATTTGCAATTGACTGTTCCTGAACAAGAGTTGGTGTCTACGGTGGATAGGGAGAAATTAAGTAAGATTCTTGTTAATTTGATGGGAAATGCCATCAAATATGCTCATGCGCATATTGACCTGAAACTACTTGTCACTGATAAGGGATATGAGATACAAGTGAACGATGATGGTCCCGGAATACCGGATGAACAGAAACAAAAGATATTTGAAGCTTTCTATCAACTGCCTGATGATAAGGTGGCTACGGCTGTAGGTACCGGTATCGGATTGGCTTTCGCAAAGTCTTTGGCGGAGGCTCACCAGGGAGATTTGTACTTGGAAGATAATGTTGGAGGCGGTTCTTCATTTATATTGTCTCTTCCGGTCAAAGAGTGGGAGACGGAGAAAACGGCTGATATTGTAGAAATGCATTCGGAACATGTGGATGCTTCTGATGCTGTATCTTCGGAGTATTCAGGGAAGAAGTTTACGGTTCTGCTGGTTGAGGATAATGTTGATTTATTGAATCTGACTCGTGAGTCGTTGGCTGAATGGTTCCGTGTGTTGAGGGCTTCCAATGGTCGTGAAGCGCTTGAAGTGCTTGCACAGGAAAACGTAGATGTCATAGTAAGCGACGTTATGATGCCGGAGATGGATGGTCTGGAACTTTGTTGCAAAGTGAAGTCTGAAATCTCTTATTCCCATATTCCGGTCATTTTATTGACGGCTAAAACGACTTTGGAGTCTAAAGTCGAAGGACTTACATGTGGAGCAGATGTATATGTGGAGAAACCATTCTCTATCAAACAGCTTCATATGCAGATCGAAAATTTGCTGAAGTTGAGGCAGTCTTTCCATAAATTGATGGTGAGCCTGGCTGGGGATACGGTGGCTGTTTCGACAACGGACTTTGCGATGTCGCAGAAAGACTGTGAATTTATTGCGAAGATACAAGGGGTGATAGCCGAACAGCTGGCAGATGAGAACTTTTCGATAGATACCCTGTCTGAACAGATGAATATGAGTCGTTCCAATTTCTATCGGAAGATCAAGGCTTTGTCCGGAATGTCACCTAATGATTATTTGAAGACACTTCGTATGAATAGAGCTGCTGAACTGATTATGAGTGGTACCCGGATTTCTGAAGTGGCAGCGCAGGTGGGATTTACTTCTTCTTCTTATTTTGCGAAATGTTTTAAAGCGCAATATGGCGTATTACCTAAAGAATATAATGGTCAGCCTCCGGTTTCAGGGGAGGTGTGATAGATTGTATAAAGGCATATAAAAAAGACTCCTGCCGGTAAATATCTTGCGATATTGCGGCAGGAGTCTTTTATAAAATAATCAATCGAATGCTTCTTATTTTTTCTTCTGTCCCGGATAAGGTTCTACCATACAACGTTTCGCCCATGCTTCGTAAGCTTTTGTCATTTCCGCTACTTTTTCAGGGTGTTGTGCTGCCAGGTTATGCATTTCGCTCCGGTCTTCATTCAGATTGTATAACTCCCATTTAGCGTTTTCTCCCGGACGAACCAGTTTCCAACCATCGTTAGAAAGGAATGCACGTTCATTGTAATGTTCGAATCCCAGATAGTCGTGTCCTTCACGATGTCCGTTCTTGAAAATAGGAACCAGACTCTTGCCTTCCAATGGAATGATGTCATTTCCTTTGTACTTGGTAGGATAAGTAGCTCCCGCCATATCGATACAGGTAGCCATGATGTCCATTACATGCCCGATTTCAGGAGTCATCTTGCCGACATTCTTCTTGATACCTTTCGGCCAGTGGGCAATCATCGGAGTACAGATACCTCCCTCATACGATTTGGCTTTCCAGAAACGGAACGGTGTATTGGCTACGTTTGCCCAGCGTGCTCCCAATGAAGCATAAGTTGTTTCCGGTCCAGGCAGTACTTCTTTGTTATGAGGATAAACCATTTTCTCCCCTTTACGTGTCATGTCAGGACGGTCGTTTTCTCCGGGAGAGTAGTTCTGGCAATCTTCATTACTGCATCCGTTGTCGGAAAGGAATAGAATCAGTGTGTTTTCAAGCTGTCCTGTCTTTTCCAGAGCATCGATTACTTGTCCTATTCCCTGGTCCATACGGTCGATCATGGCAGCATGAACAGCCATGGCACGGGCATCCCATTCAGCGTGTGGGTTGTCTTCCCATTTGTCTTTGAACTGTCTGTCAGACAGGAAATTATCCATATTAGGGAATATACCCAGTTGTTTCTGACGTTCGTAACGTGCATTACGAATGGCTTCCCAACCTACTTTATAGGTATCCTTGTATTTCTCAATATCTTCCGGCAATGCATGCAGCGGCCAGTGTGGTGCTGTGTAAGCCAGATACATAAAGAATGGTTTATCGTCTTTGGCATACTCTTTCACTTCTTTCACAGCACGGTCTGAAAGCGCCTGTGTGATGTAATATCCGTCGGGTACTTCTTTTACAGGTACTTCTCCTTCTACCAGACTGAATGGATCAAAATAGTCCACCACTCCATAAATCGTACCGTAATGGGTGTCAAATCCGCGATTCACCGGATAATGACAGAGGTCGGAGTAGGTTTCGTGGTATACGTGATGTGCGAGCCATTCGCGTTGGTCTTTACGTAGAGGAGTCTCGGCGATATGCCATTTACCTACCATGCTGGTTGCATATCCTGATTCTTTCAGAACTTCAGCGATGGTAACTGCATTGCGTGATAGTGTGCCCCGGTATCCCGGCAGATGGTCATCGAAGGTCATTCGTCCGATACCTGCCTGATGTTGATAAAGTCCTGTCAATAGGGAAGCACGTGTCGGACAGCTACGGCTGGTGTTATAGAAATGATTGAAACGTACTCCTTGTTTTGCCAGTTTGTCCAGATTAGGTGTGTGAATTTCACTACCGTAGCATCCCAAGTCGGAATAACCGAGGTCATCCGCAAGAATTACCAGGATATTAGGTCGCTGATCGGACTTTTTTCCTTTGGCATTTGCTGCAGTGTTGCCGGCTATCATTAGCGCTGCCGGCAGAAGAAAAGCTTTAGAATTCATGAATATTATTGTTTAATTAGAGGTTTGTAGTCCTTTGTCTTTGTTTTCGGCATACCATTGGCATACCTTTTTGCTCAACTTGGCAACCAGATCAGGATGCTCGCTTGCGATATTGCTCTTTTCAAACTTATCCTTTTCCATGTCATATAGTTGTGCATCGCTTCCGTCGCCATTCACTAATAATTTCCATTTTCCGCTACGTATAGCTAAATGAGGGCTTTTGTCATAAGGGTTTCCTGGAAAGCCAAAATGTTTGTTTCGTCCGAAGTCCCACATTAAATCAGTCTTGCGTTTAGCTTCCGATTTACCGAGAAGAACTTTTGCATAGTTCTGCCCATCACCTTTATAGCCTTTTTCAGTCTTGATTCCGGTTACTGAACACAAAGTCGGATATAAATCTACGGCACATAATACTGATTCATTATTTACCTGTCCGGCTTTAATCTTCTTAGGATATCTGACGATGAACGGCATGCGGATACCGCCTTCATAAAGACTATTTTTAGTTCCTCTCAGATAAGCGGAACGTACAGACTTGAAGCTAGGTGCGGGACCATTGTCACTGGTGAAAATAATGATTGTGTTTTCGGCTAGGCCTAACTCATCCAGTGCTTTGATAAAACGTCCGAGCTGTTTGTCCATTTCCGCAAGTACGGGTGCAAACGCTTCCTGGGTTTCCCAGCTTTTTCTTTCCTTTTGTTTGAATTCCGGTACCCAAGGGGTGTGCATATCATCCGGCCATAGATTCAGGAAGAAAGGCTCATCTTTATGATGCTTTACAAACTCAATACTTTTATCTACAAAGTATTCGGTACGTCTCCAGCGCTTCACGCTGTCTTTATCCGACCATATCCATTTGGTAGCAGTGATTGCCGGTTCCGGATCCGGACTCTCGTAAGTTGATATGTATTCATCAAAACCGTAATTCTTAATAGAAGGAGCATCATGTACGTCACGTCCGCCTCCCATGTGCCATTTTCCGATGTGTCCTGTTGAGTAACCTGCATTTTGGAAAGCACGTGCCATTGAAGGCAACTTATCATCAAGGAAATTACGTTGTTCGCACCTCTTATTAGCAGCTTTATCATTCAGGAAAGTGTTGATTCCCACTTCAAGAGGAAAGAGGCCTGTTGTCAGTCCGCAGCGGGATGGAGAGCTAACCGGCGCAGAAGAGTAATATTGGTTGAATAATAGTCCGTCCTGTGCCAACTTGTCAATATTGGGAGTAGGAGCGAATTTACCTCCATAACAACCGATGTCACCGATACCCATATCATCGATATAGATAATTACTACATTGGGTTTTGTTTCAGCTTGTGTGTTAGCAATGGGGAGGAGGGCTCCCAGCCAGGGTAAATGTTTTTTTAAGTTCATAATTATTTTGATTTAATTAACTTCAGTTTTTCGTGATGACTTTTCGCAAAAGTAGGGAAGATATTAGAGAAGAAAGGAAAAATACTAATCAATAAAGGAAAAAAAATGGTAGAATGATAGATTTCTCCTTTCTTCTGTTGATAAAATAGGAATAGAGAAGCTCGTAGAAACCGAATACTTCTCTATTCTTCTAATTATTCTATGATACTATCATTGGAGAAAGTATCTTAAATGGGAATTTTACTTTACCACGGTTTTAGTCAGTAATTGTACCCATGAGTATTTTGTGTTTTCTACCCAATTATCCGGTGACACTTCGATTGTACCTGTTTTTGCTGTTATTTTTTGTATGCAAATCAATCCTTTCTTTCCATTGGCTGTTTTGAACAGGTAAACTTTATTTGCTTGAATAGCTAAAACCTCGGAGGTCGGATCTGCCAGACGTTCTATTGGGGTTGCATCTACTTGTGAGATTGCATTAAACTCCGCTTGTGATAAAGAGGTTTCAGCAAATAATGTGTGTTGCAAGCCGCTAATTGTCATCAAACCATACTCACTTCTTTTAGCTGGTGAAACAAAGGCGGGTACTGCTTCACTTCCCGGAGACAAGATAACATCTCCGAGTGAGAAATCTACTTCATTTGTATATTTCATGGCATCAGCAGCCATATAGGTGCGTCCAAGAAGCCATGTTGCATAATAACAACCATAGTAGGCCGAGGCTGTCTCTACTATTTCTCCATCTTTTCCGTAATCCGGATCGGAGAATAAAACAGAAGGAGTAATCTCTACCAATAAGTTACGTTGGTACGTATGACCGTCAGCACCTAGAACAACTACTGTAATACAGGCATTTTCTTTTAAAGAAGTAAACTTGTAAGTTGTCTCATAATTAGTGGTTCCGTCTGCAAATGACTGGGCAGTTTCTTCTATCAGACTTCCTTGCATTCCGGTTTTGGAGTCTGCCTGGTAGATTTCAAAACTCATGATTTCTCCCTGAACTTTGACAGTTGCTGTGTATTCTGCAACTCCTTTCTCTAATGATACTCTATTGTTCTGATCGACACCTGTAAATTCAATCTTGACAGGTGCTTCATAATCAACTTCATATTTATCTGCACAACCGAATAATCCAAATAAACTGATTGACAGAATTAATGCAATTATACTATTTGTTTTCATGACTTTATTTTTTTTGAGTAAACATTCTATTTAGATTAGTATCCCGGATTCTGGTAGATATTCGGGCAGTTATTAACTTCATCCTGTGGTATTGGAGCCAAGTTCATGCGCTCGTTATAATTACGTGTATCTAAAGTTACCCGTTGATATTCACCGTTAATTTTCTTTATTCCGACGGCCGGTAATCTCATCACATCTTTTGCTATCAGCCATCTTCTTATATCAAAGAATCGATGATCTTCAAAACAAAGTTCTACACGGCGTTCTTTGCGTATGCGTTCCCGAAGGGTTGTCTGATTATAATCTGCGGCCAGTAAGTCTGTCGTGATACCGGCACGGCGACGTATCCTGTTAAGTTGGGCTATTGCTTTTTCTCTGGCTGTGTTCGTATCTTCAGCCTCATTCTCGGCTTCTGCATAATCGAGCAGGATTTCTGCATATCTCATCATTGGAAAGTCCATGTAAGTGGTACCACCTTTTCGATGATCGATACGGTCATCCAGGAACTTTGTCAGGAAGTATCCGCTTCCCCATCTATATGATTTTGACAGGTCTATTGCAGCTGGCTTACCGTTGACTAAAGGCCAGGTAGCACCATCACATAGAATACTCTGTGCCAAACGAGGATCCCTGTTAGCATAAGGAGAATTTACATTGTAACCGGAGTTTGGGTTGATGATGGCTTTCGTATTTGATTCGTAACCGAGAATGGGTTGTGAGCCGTCGAGCATATCATAACAGTCTACCAACCATTGGTTTGGACAAGTCAGTAGTTCTTTATTTACATTCCAGGGGTCAAAGGCAGGCATCATTCCGTAAAGGTCATTTGCCGGTGCACGGAGAAATCCCATGATTACCTCACCATTGGCACGGGTATTGAATAATCGTGTGTAGCTCTTTTCGGGAGTGGTCGGATCTTCATATAAACGATAGAAATCTCCATTGTCAGCATATTCAATCATATCGTAGGCAGCATCAGCCGCTTCTCTCCAAGTTACTCCGGACGCATTGTGTAAGGGACTTGCTGCATAAAGTAATGTGCGTGCCAGATAGCCTAGGGCTGCTCCCCGGGTAGCTCTTCCGTAATCTGCTGCATCGTATTTGTCGGGCAATACTCCCGGCTCTGCAAGTTCTTTGAATTCATTAGCAATCCAACGGACTGTGGTTTCTAACGATTCACGTTTGATTTCGTCATTAAGTAACGGATCGAGTTCTTTGTCTCCGATTACTAATGCTCCGTAGAAACGAAACAGTTCGTGGTGATACAATGCACGCAGAAAGCGTACTTGGTTTTTCAGGGAAATCTTCTCTGCATCCTCCAATGGTGAACGGTCTACGTTGTTCAGGAATGTGTTTGCAGAACGGATGGCCTTATAGTAGAATATCCATGGATGGTCACCGCCAATCAAACCTTTGGAAGCATCAATTCCCCCTTTGATAAATTTCTCGAGTTCGGGAATAACTGCCCCTCCGGCACGGGTTGTATTTCCGGCTCCATCGTCTGTTGCGTTGTCAAGCATACAAGGCGAACCACCAATGTTTGCCAAAAAACCAAAACTGCCAAGGCGGTCTCTCCCCATGCGCATACGTGCATACAAGTCGTATGCAACTTTGCGGGTCAATGTAATGTCCGAATAAACTTTCTCTGTATCCGTCAGATCCAGTTCGGTTTCTTTCATCAGGCTATCTGCACTACAACTTGCAAGCAGGACAGCCGTTACAAAGGATATAAATAGTTTTCTCATAAATTATTCATTTCAAACATTAGAAATTCAGGTTGATACCAAAATTTATTACTTTTTGTTGTGGATAGAATTGTCCATTACTATTGTTCGATGATTCAGGGTCTACCTTCTTTACGTTATCCCATGTAAAGAGATTGTAGGCATTCGCATATACTCTAAGTGAACGTACTCCGAATTTTTTCAATAGTTTGCGAGGTATAGTGTAACCTAACTGAATGTTTTTCAGACGTAAGTATTTGGAGTCTTTCAACCAATAGTCAGATTTATAATAATTAGGATGCGCGGCAGTGGCTGCCTTAGTGAAACGTGGGTACGTTGCTGTTGCTGCTGTTTCCGGTGTCCATCTTCCGATATGCTCTTCGTAATAATTACCCCAGAAATTATCCCATGCAATATCCTGTTGCAGATAGATGGATGAACGGGCAGCTCCCTGAAGCAATATACTAAAATCAATTCCTTTCCAGTTCAAACCGGCAGCAAGAGAGAAAGTCATTTCGGGTACCGGATTATAGCCGATAGGAGCTTGGTCGTTAGAATCGATCACTCCATCATGATTCAAGTCTTTATATTTAATATCTCCAGGTCGGCTTACTTGTCCGAATTGAACGGGAGAACTTGCTATATCTTCATAAGAGCTAAAGAAACCGTCGGAAATATAGCCGATAAACTGTCCGATAGGATTTCCCGTTTGTGACATATAGGCATAGGGCTTTACAGATTCACTTTTCTCTACAATTTCATTGTGTGCATATCCATAAATCCCTTTTATGGAATATCCAAAATCTCCTTTTTGATCTTGATAGCCTATTTCCAGATCATATCCCTGATTTGTTACGACACCATAGTTTATGGGAGCCAATCCGTTTGAACCGGCTGCTTGAGAATATCTTTCCGGTTCACATAGGATATTACTACGACGTTCTTTAAAAAAGTCGATACTGGCAGATATTTTGTCTTTCAACCATTTGGTCTCAAGTCCTAAGTTGTATTTCCGTGCAACTTCCCATGTGATATTTTCATTGGCGCTTTTTCCTTGAATCAGACCTTTAATCGCAGGATTATGTGTCTCTCCAAAAGTGTAGCCTAGTCCTTCATCGTATCCTGAACGATAATAGTAAGAGAAACCTCCCAGCTTGTCATTACCAACTTCACCATAAGAGAAGCGTAGTTTAGTAAAACTTAAGATAGGGTTTTCTTTAAAGAAAGGTTCGTTAGTCAGTACCCATCCCACTGATGCTGCAGGAAAGAGCTGATAACGGTGTCCTTCCGCGAAACGGTTTGAGCCGTTATAGCCTGCGTTAACTTCGAATAGATAGCGATTCTCATAATCATAGTTAACACGTCCTACTAAAGCCTGATAGATATGAGGTACATAAGAATAGCGTCCACCGGGAGTGGAAGTGTAACTCATATTATAAAGTACCAATCCAGATATATTATGTCCGGAGAAGGATTGCTTATAACGAACTGCCGCTTCAGCATACTTCCGATGTGTAGCTGCCGTTTTATTGGTGGCTTTTGTTGGCAACACCATTTCAAGTCCTTGTTTATAAGTCCCGTTTACAGGATTATATTGATAGATATTGGGACGCTGCTGTATGCTTCGGTTATTGCTCCAGCCTGCATCGTAAGAGAATTTTCCGTCTATACTTAATCCTTTTAACAGTTTCCTTAGGTTATATTTAAAAGCAAAATCTGTCTCAAGTTTGTTATTGAAATTAAGAAAAAAACCTGAATAGCATAATGTCACGAGTGGATTCTGTCTCCATATACCATCGGCGGCGGCATAAGTTCCATTCGCGTTTAAGATTGGGAATGCTTGAGGAGAATTGCGATAGAACATGCCGAACAGGCGCAGTGCTTCCTGTCCGTCAGCATCATAGCCATAGGGGCGGTTCTGACTTCCGAAACGATAAGCAAGATTCACGGATACCTTGAAATCTTCAGTTAGGTTGATATCGATATTCGAACGAGTGGTGAGCCTACTGTACTTATATTCCGAATTATAACCTTCTTTGTATAAGCCTTTTGCTACATCGGGTGAGGCTGCTAAAAGAGCTTGTATTGTCTCATGTTCTTTAATTTTGTCTACGTCTGTCTCAAACATACCGGTTTGAGTGAAGTATCCAACGGAAACGAAGTAACGTACTGTTTTATTTCCGCCGGATAGGTTTACATTGTATTTCTGTTGGAGACCATTTTTCGTAAACATATCTACAAAGTCATTGTCCGGGTGTGTAAACGGGCTTTTCTGGGTACGATAGAGATAGTTGTCATATTCTGACAGGAAAAGACCGCGAGTATTACCTGTATCGGAAGGGTCAAAGCCATCATTGATAGCCCCCTCACGCATGAATCTTGAAACGGATTCTGCATTTAGGGTTTGAGATATACGATTGAAGGAAGTGACACCGAATTCAGATGAGAAGGATATTCGAGTCTCTCCTTCACGACCTCGGCGGGTAGTTACCAATATCACACCATTTGCTCCTCGTACACCGTATACGGCAGTTGCAGAAGCGTCTTTTAATACAGAAATGGTTTCAATATCATCAGGGTCGATTTGCGCCATAGGTCGTTCTACCCCGTCAATCAATACTAAAGGGCTAGAGTCGTTCAATGAAGCACGACCACGAACGAACATCGTAGCCTGATCACCGCCGGGACGTCCGCTCTCTTGTCGGGTTACTAGTCCCGGGATGCGGCCACCTAAAGCGTTTGTGACACTTGATACAGGCATGCTTTTCAAATCTTCGGTCCCGACATTAGAAATAGAACCGGTCAGAGATACTTTTTTCTGTGTTCCATATCCCACCACAACAACTTCATCTAATTGTGCAATGTCTTCTTCCAAAGTGATATTGATAAAAGGATGATTCTTTTTTATGGCAATAGATTGTTCTATAAAGCCGATCATTGAGATAAGAAGTGTTTGCTCTGCTTTGTTGGACAATGTAAGAGTAAATTTGCCATCCAAACCAGTCACTATTCCATTATTAGTCCCTTTCTGAAGGACAGTAGCGCCAATCATCTCCATTCCTTGGGCATCTTTAACAATTCCGCTAACTTTGGTTTGTGCACAGACATGCCAGATGGAGCTGGTTAAGCATATGAATAATATTATTATCTTTTTCATGTTTTCTATCTATTAAATAGTTTTGATGCCCGTTACCAACCTGGATTCTGTTGGATGGAAGGGCTTTCCTTGATTACTTTCAGAGGAATAGGATGATAATACATGTAATCTTTAAAATTGCGTGCTTCATCTACTGTAATGCGTGTATAATGAAGCCCGGAAGCATTTTCTTCTACTTTCATTCCGATAATAGGTTCTCTAAGTTGATTGCCATCCATCCAACGTCGTAAATCGAAGTAACGATGTTCTTCAAAACAGAGTTCGATACGGCGTTCTTGCTTCACTTTTTCCATAAAGTTGTTATCTGTCACCCCATTAAGAAATTTATCATTTGTTTCGAATCCGGCTCTGGTACGTATTTTTTGTACGGCTTCTATTGCTGTCAAACCATAGCCTTCTGGATCCACACTCATGCCGTAAGCGTGATGCATGGCTTCTGCGTAGGAAAGTAGGATGTCAGATAAGCGAATCATCGGGAATAAGTGGAAAACGGTACCCACATTGGCCTGTCCGAAGTTCAGTGTTTTGTCCAGGAATTTAGCTAAATAATATCCCGTATTGGTCGAACGGTTCTTCACTTGGTTGAGTCCGTCTATGGTTGTGTTATCACTAATTCGCGTATAAATGGTATTCTTTCCATAAACCGAACCGTCATATCCGATAATTGCTGCCAAACGCGGGTCTCTGTTAGTATACATGCTTGCACCGTCAGAAGAATGGGTATAATCGCTTCCATCTTTCATGGTAAATGCATCGATCAATTGCTGTGAAGGTACTGTACCTCCTCCCTGATCTTTTGAGATTGTAGGGGGATAATGTCTGTTTTCCAGAGCATTGTCCTTAGCAGCCGTATAGAATAGGATATATTCCGGATTAGGATTGGCATTGATAAAGATCTTGTCGTACGTTTTAGCAGCAGTAAGAGCTATCAGACTATATTTTTTACTTCCATTCGGAGATATTGTTCCGTCTGCATTTAGATTGATTACATCTGCACAAGCTTTGGCTGCAAGTTTCCAACGTTCCGTCACATCCGAGCCGTCAGTATAGCCTAGTAGTGGATCGTTATTATCTGTTCTGTTGTAGAGTGGGCTTGCGGCATAGAGTAATGTCTTGGCTTTAATAGCAAGTGCCATTCCTTTAGTCATACGGCCATAAGAACCATTCCCACCTTCCGGATCAACTTTTAATACAGCGGCAGCACTCTCACATAACTGTACGATGTGATTGACGCAGTCTTTGAAAGAGTCTCTTGCCTTTGTCTGCAGTTCAGGATCGTCGACTTCGTAAATACGATCGACAATAGGAAAGCCTCCGTAGTGTCTTAACAGGTTAAACTCAAATAAGGCTTGTAAACATTCAGTTTCCGCACAATAGGTATCTTTAAATGCCTGGATGTCTTCTTCTGTCTTATTTTGTAACACCAAGTCAGCCTCACGCAAATATTTGCGGGCAAAAATGGCCTGTTGAATTCCATTGTATGACTTATTCCAACATTCTTCAATCGGATTTGAAGAAGTGACATACCCACGAGACAACTTATGAATATCCGAGTCTATGATTGTACTTATTCCATCATTGGTGGCTGCATCTAAAAAGGCATTTCCTACGTGGTTGAAGCCTTCGGGAATATATGCATACACCTGATTAATCGGTTTCAGATAGTTCTGTTCATTCGTAAAAATATCATCAGGTTGTGCCCAGTCATAGGGCATGTCATCCAGATAATCACAACCGAAAAATGTTAGTGTTGCGCTTATTGCCAAATAAATTATCGATTTTTTCATGCTATCAGAATTTTAAGGAACAACCTATACTCATGTTTCTCGTCAAAGGAGCTGCCAGTGAAGGAGCTTCAGGATCAACCCATTTATATTTTGTCCAGGTAATCAGATTCGTTCCGCTAAGGAAAAGTCTCAATCCCTTAAGATGGATTTTCTGTATCATTTTTGTAGGAAAGTCATAGGCAACTTCCAGTGTTTTTAATCTTAAGAAATCAGCATCCTTTACATTTAATGTACTTATCTGCCTGTTATTAAGACTGGCATTGTCCAGTGTTGTTAAACGTGGGAATGTTGCATGCTGGTGTTCTGGTGTCCAGTAATCAAGTTGATGCTCAAATATGGTTCCGTTATCTGTGAAAGGATTCATCACAATGTCCGAATATTGACGAGAGACTTTTGCGGCTCCCTGAAATAATGCGGTGATCGAAAATCCTTTGTAGCCGACTCCTAAGTTAATACCATACATGATTCTGGGAATGTCTCCGTAACCGATAGGTACCATATCGTTTACATCAATCTGTCCGTCTTTGTTTATATCTTCATAACGTACATCACCTGGTTGGACATCAGAGAATGTTTGTACAGGAGAGGCTGCTATTTCTTCCCAAGAATTGAAAAAGCCTTTTGCAATGTATCCTCGATTTTCTCCTAAAGGCCGTCCCTGATTCTTCAACCATTCGTATGGCTGATCTACTTCACCGTTTGCAATCAGTTCATTCGTAGAATAAGAGAATGTACCACCTATGAAATAGCTCCAGTCTGCAATATTTGAATTCCACATGGCAGATAAGTCTACTCCATGGCTATTGATTTTGCCTATATTCTGCTTAAATTCCTTTACATTGCCGACAAGAGAACTGATTTTGTTATTTACTACATACATATCATGACGGTTGTCTTTAAAAAATTCTGCTGTAACAGATAACCGGTCTGAAAATAGTCGGGTATCTATTCCGATATTCAGAATTCTAGCTTTCTCCCAAGTCAATCCGGGATTTGGAAGTATATCCTGAATGTATCCTCCAAGCTTTGTTCCCATGTTTACCCCTGTAATATAGACTTCGTTTTGCGGCCACATACGTCCTCTGTAATAAAAGGCATCTACGCCGGATGAGTTGCTGACTTGTCCATAAGATGCTTTTAGCTTCAGGTAGGGCACTATTTTTTTTGCATCTTTCCAGAAAGATTCGTTAGAAACAGTCCATCCGGCAGATATTGTAGGGAAGAAACCGAATTTGTGTCCCGGACCAAATTTGTGAGATCCCTGATAAGCTCCGATAACATCGATGCCATATTTTTTATCATAATTATAGCCGAACCAACCATTTACGCTTTGGAATCGGGTTGGCAATACCATTTCATCATTGCTTTCATATTGTTCATAGAAAGCTAAAGCCGAAACTCCATGTTTTCCAAAGGTACGGTTATAATCTAATTGAGCCACGATACCGGTCCGGCGGAAAGAACTGGTATTATCTACCTTGTTTATCATTGAGTCATCTTCACGGGTCCGGCGGAGAACATTCTCATTCGTCGCATCCTTTTCGTAATATGCGAAAGTTATTGTACGTCTGATAGAAGAAATTGTACGTGAATCCATGGATAGAGCAACAGAAGCTTTTAATCCCTCTGTTATGAAGGAAAGATCCTGTGAGAGTTTTGTACGGAAAGAACCATACAATTGTTTGTCCTGGAAGTAGCCGGAGCGATTTAGCATTGCCCATGGATTTTCACGGAATGCATTTCCTGCTACAATTTTCCCATCTTCTGCATTGATAACATTGCCGTATTGATCTGTATATCCTTGGTCATTGTACCATTCTGGGAAGATTCCTTGCGGTAATGTGACTAGATTTTTATAGATATTTTCGGCTCCGCTGCCAGGGCCATTCTGACTTTGATACCAGCCATACAGATTTACATCCAGTTGGGTAGTGCGAGTTACGGCAAAATCGATATTGGAACGGATATTAAACCGTTCAGCAGAGTGATTGGTATTATAATCATGTGAATCATCTGTATTGAAGTAGCCATTGTTACGAGTATACATTGCATTCACGAAATATGTACTTTTTTCTGTTCCTCCTTGAATATTAAGATTATAGCGTTGACTCCATCGGATATCCTTTAAATATTTATCAGCCCAATCTACATTGGGATATAAAATGGAATTAGGATCATTCTTAGCATAATTCATTATATCATAGTTCGAATACAGGGGATCCATATTGTCATTATGACGGGCTATGTTGTGCTGTCTTGCATAATCGGCTGCGTTTAATGACTTTAACTCTTTAAGTGGTTGTTGAGCTATAATTTGAGCTGTCAATTCAACCTGCGGTTTTCCCTTTGCTCCCTTACGAGTTGTAACCAGAATAGCTCCACTGCCTGCACGCATTCCATATAAGGCTGTTGCTGCAGCATCTTTCAATACGGTAATTGATTCTACTTCGTGTGATGACAAAACAGCAAAATCCCGTTCCTGTCCATCAACCAGTACTAATACATCGGGCGAATTACTTCTTTGTCCTCTTATCCAGAATGAATTCTGTTCATTCACTAATCCACCACCTTGCACTTGTCGGGCAAAATAACCAGGTACCAGTCCGGCTAATACTGCCGAAAGATTTGTAACAGGTAGATTGCGTAACTGTTTACCCGAGATTGTGTAGGCTGAACCGTTATAATCTCCCATAGGGAGTACACGATATCCTAAATCCAAGGGTACATCTTCTTTGTTTTGGACATTTTGTGCCTGGCATATCAAATAGCCAGGAAGTAGCCCAACCAACAACATTTTCTTTAAGAACTTCATATGTACAATTTTTAAGTTAACGTCATAGTAATTTTATTGATTATTTTGAACTTTATCCATTAACACCTTCATCCAGTATCCTCCGATCACCGAACGTGCTCTAAAGCCTACCCATCGTCCACTGTCGGTGTGGTGCCAGTCACTGATAGGCACACGTGATACTGTTTCATTGATATATTTATAGACAGGATCAGAGAATTTCTGGAAGGTTTCCTTATCTGAAGACATAGCTGCCGTCCACATGATCCAGTCGGATTTTGTGTATTCTTTACGAGAGTCCAGAGGGAGCCCATAAGGATTCTGTTTTGTCAAATAATAGTTAATCTCTTTTCTGATAACATTATTAGGGAATAAATTCAGGTTCCACAACTTATCCCAAACCATGTTATATTTTTGACTCCAGGTATCTTTACGGTCAAAAGCCAGACGGTAATGATCTCCCTCATTCGCCATTTCTTCCCATTTCACCGCCATTTTCTTGGCTATAGCCGCATATTTGTCTGCTACATCATTCAATCCGAGCATCCGAGCCATCTCGCTGTATCCGGCCACTCCCATGATCGCTTTTACAGAAAGATTGGCATTGTGTGCCCAATGTCCGGCAAAATCATCCGTGCAAAGTTGGTTTTCCGGGTCCTGTCCAAACTAACAACATTACTGTATCTATTTGATAATCTGAATATTATAAATTAGCGTATTGTTACTGTGTTGTGCTTTACATCTTTTTCAAGTAAAATTAAAGTGATTTTT
The DNA here is from genome assembly GCF_014334015.1 of Bacteroides sp. M10. Classification (GTDB taxonomy): domain Bacteria; phylum Bacteroidota; class Bacteroidia; order Bacteroidales; family Bacteroidaceae; genus Bacteroides; species Bacteroides intestinigallinarum. The sequence goes on from NZ_CP060488.1 coordinate 2,150,957, forward strand.
CTCTCAATAAAGTCACTTATTTTCATTATTTTATTATTCTATTTTCTTTCGGATGAACTCTAAAAATGGCGAAAACATCAATAATAAGTATTGCAAAATTGGTTGTTCTTAATTTATTTCATATTTTTGCAACGACGGTTGACTCAACAGCCGTTGAGAAAAACTTATTGATTATGAAGTTTTATAATAGAGAGAAAGAAATTGCAGAATTGAAGCGTGTACAAGAGCTTGCATTTGGTCAAAATTCCAGAATGATTGTGGTAACAGGCCGTAGGCGTATTGGAAAAACCAGTCTTATAAAACAAGCTCTGAAGGGAACACCTACTGTATATTTTTTCATTGGAAGAAAAGCAGAGAGTATATTAGTCGCAGATTTTATAAAAATAGTACGCGAGACATTATCTATTTTTATTCCGGATGGCATATCCAACTTTACTACTTTGATACAATATCTTTTCGAAATAGGAAAAACACGTTCTTTTAATATTGTTATTGATGAATTTCAGGAGTTTTATAATATCAGACCCGATGTTTTTAGTGATATGCAAAATCTTTGGGATGAATATCGGCAAGAAACTAAAATAAATCTTGTAATTAGCGGCTCTGTATATTCATTGATGCAAAAGATATTCACGGATCATGGAGAACCATTATTCGGACGTGCTGACAATATTTTATGTCTTCGGTCCTTCAATACAAAAGTGCTAAAACAAATTATGGAAGATTTTGCGCCCGGATATAGTAATGATGACCTATTAGCTTTGTATACACTGACTGGAGGAATCCCTAAATATGTAGAGTTATTCTGTGACAATCAAGCACTTTCTGTTGACCGGATATATGACTTCGTTTTTTCAGAAAATTCCTTGTTTATAGATGAAGGACGTAATTTGTTGATTACTGAATTTGGAAAAAATTATGGCATTTACTTTTCCATCTTATTAGAAATAGCAAATGGGCATTATACACAAGGGGAAATAGAGTCAGTACTAGGGGGGATATCTATCGGAGGTCATTTAAGTAAATTAGAAAATGTGTATAATTTGATAACTCGCGAACGGCCTATTTTTGCGAAACCAGGTACTAAGAAAAATGTACGATATATTATTGGAGATAATTTTCTAAATTTCTGGTTTAAATACATCGAACGGAATCGTTCATATATTGAACTACAGAATTTTGAAGACCTGCGTCAACTAGCAAAGGCTGATTATCAGACTTATTCAGGCAAAGTGTTAGAAAACTATTTTAAACAGAAATTAGCAGAAGAAGGTGGGTTTAAAGAAATTGGTTCCTGGTGGGAAACTAAAAGTTCTACAAACAAAGAACGATTAAACTCTTATGAAATTGATATTGTAGCTCTTAAATCAAGTGGAAAAAAAGCCCTTATAGCAGAAGTTAAACGGATGCCAGAGAATAATTATGTTCATTCAACGTTCATGGAAAAAGTGGAACATTTAAGGCACAAAGAGATGGCAAAATACGATATTGAAACACGAGTCTTAGGATTAGAAGACATGTAACTTTATGTAAATAAGATGACGCGATTATCCCTAAAAATCCCCAGTTACAGCAATTCAATTAGCTTGGATCCCAATACTCGTTCTATCGTCACTGTTTCTACTTTTTTGTTATTTGTAAATTTAATCTTAAAGAATGAATTAATAAGAGATACTCATTCTTCTTAACTTAAAGCCTTTTATTTATATCAAATTCTTTATTATCATATCCGCAGCATACTGTAAGCAATTTAAACAGCCTGTCATTGAACTCGATTTAGACAATGACAGGCTACTTAATTATTTATCTTATATTGAATATTAAATTATTGTCGTGGTTCAATCACGTAAGTCGTTTACTGAATCACGCCTAACTTATTCTCTTATTTTATGGTATTTATCTGCTAATCCATAAAATATAATTAGATTATCAGACTAGTTCTTAATTTTTCATTATTTACCATTCAATCTGCTGATCTTCGTCTGGAATCTGAGTATTGAGATTTCGTTCCAGTAGCATTGTTCCTTTAACTTTATAAAGAACTTCTTGATTTCGAGAAGTTACATCTTTAAAATCATATTCAATAGTAAATGAAACATAGCGATGTTTTAGATAAGGTCGTGTAGCATCCATAGTTTCCGTTACGCTGTAAGCAGGAGTACCGTATAGCTTAAATCCAATCTTTTCTTCGTCATCTGCCCACATACTCAATGATTTGTCTTCATTGAAGCGTATATATATTTTATAAAGTTCCCGTTCATCTCTTGATAAATCTTCGCTCATTAAACCGGCATAAAAGAAAATAGTATTATTATCTACCACATATGCTGTACGATTATTGGTTACCATCGGTTTATTATCAGTACTTCCATTTGCATTTCGAATATACACTTCCATTGTACTTGTACTATATGAACCGGAATAATCGTTAAAAGGAATTACACGCAATAATGCTTTTGCATAGTTTTTACGTGGATGACCTTGATAATTATAAGAAGCATCATCAACGATAGTTAGAGGCAACACCCATTTATCTGTCATATTGATTCCTCTCAAATCAAAATCAATATTTAGTTGTTCCACACATGTTCCTGCAGGAATATGAACTATTTCCGGGAATTCATATTTATCTTCCTCCAATAGCGTATACCATAAATCTGTACGCCCGCTGAAACGTTCTCTATTTAATATTTCCAAGGTATCCTCATATAGTGCTACATGGACATCTATATCTTGTTCGTTCGTAGTTGACCCACTAACTATAACCGGTAACTGATAGCGTACTTTTCCATCAGGGTTGTATCTCACATATATTGGAGTTACCCCATTATCTTTATCTTTTATAGGTGCTTTAAAAGAAATATATTGCCGATACTGCTCATCTTTCCACTCATCATTACAAGAAGTGATCAAGAGCAACATACATAATGCAAACCAACAATTATATATAATTTTCATACTTATATCATTTTAAAATTAATCATTGTATGTCCAACCCGGATTTTGTGTCAACAGCTTATTGCGTTTCAACTCCTCATGACTGATAGGCCAGAAATATAATTTGCGAGAAAAAGCAGTTGGAAGTTCATTGACTACAATTGGTGAATGAAACGCTGCTCTATTTTCTTCAGTCATAAGAGCATCACAACCATATATTTCCATTGACTCTTCAATCGGAGCGTCTTTCCATCTGCGGAGATCAAAATAACGATGTCCTTCTCCCATGAGCTCTATCTGTCGCTCATGCTTCAATTTCTTACGGAATACATTCCGGTCTTGATACTCTGGCAATGTATAATCGGGAACCCCTGCACGGCAACGAACAGGACGAATACCTTTTTTCATTTCATTTATGTCACGTTTGACAGAATAACTGGCAGAGCCATCCCAAGATGGAATGTCGTATGAAGAGCCATCTTCCAACTCATTCAAAGCTTCAGCGTAAATCAATAAGATTTCAGCAAAACGAATAGCAGGTTCCGTTTTTAGTTTGACATAGTCCTTATTACCTTTTGCCGCAGAGGTATCGTCCGGATGAACAAATTTCATGATTCCAATACCAGTGCGAAGCCAAAAATTGGAGTTAGTATATCCATTACCATTACCACGATAATAAAATACCTGTTGCTCTACGGGTTTAGGATCTTTAAGCGTTGAATTATTCAATAGAGGCCATACACAACCATTAAAAGCAACTGAAGCATAGAAGCGTGGTTCACGCCATGCATACTCTTTCCATACTCCTTTCTTTAAATAAGGATATGTTCCTGCCTTCCCTTCCTTTTCAGACACAAAACGGTTCTCAACTTGGCAAGTGTCCAAAAATGTCTGTCTGTTAAACTCAGAGCCATTATACATATAGTAAGCATCACACATCTTTTGTGTCATACCATGTGTATTCCAGCCATTGGCACTGGTAGGCAATTGATGTAATACCATATCTGCAAGATTGCGGTCACCCTGATTTTGTCCACGACTAAAAATAAGTTCAGGATTATCAAACATAGACAGGGCTCCATTAAAAACTTGTCGATAGGATTCAAAGGGGTCAATATCCCGATATCCATTTGGCCAATCAGCATTTTCAAAATCATTATCAGAATAAGGAGGAAGTGTCTTCGGATAACCTGCAGCGGCTTCATCTCTTTTCTTCACAGTGTGTAACACATAACGGTGTCCATAATTGCTTCCCGGGAGTTCCATAACGTCTCTTGCTGCTGCAGCGGCTTTGGCCCATTTGTATTCATTATATTCCTGTGCTAACAAACATCTTCCGTCATGATCTACCAAATCTGTAAATCTTTCGGTATCTTCAGGACGAGGGTTATTAATAGGACTTGCCGCGTATAATAGAACTTTTGCGCGTGCTGCTAATGCGGCCCCTCTAGTAGGACGAGAGGTATGATTCGCTCCCCTGTCCAAAGGTAAGTCCTTAGCCGCCAAGCGCATTTCTGATTCGATATATTCTACGCATTCATCATAGGAATTACGTTGACAAGCCAAATCATCATAGCTGGCTGTATAATCGAGTCCTTCCTCCGGCAATAAAGGAACAGGGCCATATTTACGGAGTAATAACCAATAATAGTAAGCGCGTACAAAACGGGCTTGTGCTTTCAGGTCAGCTCTTTCAGCTTCTGTAAACTCCATATTCATGTCGATATTTTGAATGAAAATGGATGCCTGACGAATGCCTTTATAACTGGCTCCCCATGATTGTCGGTCTCCTTCACTATAAGTCCCTGTTTTAAAGGTGTTATAAATATCACGGTCACCAAAATAAATATCATCGGCAAAACACCACAGTATATTATCTTTGGTTCCAACATCCATATTCTCTCCTTTAAGATAGGAATAAGCATGAGCTAACCATTCTTCCGAGTATTTTTCATTAGTAAATACATCTTCCAGCGTCATACGGTCTTTAAAATTTTTATCCGAATCCAGCTGGTCTACACACGAAACGGTGATTGTCCCTAACAGGGCACCTATACAAAACTTATATATCTTTTTCATTTCACACATATTGATTAGATATTAACAGTCAATCCTAAAGTCATTACCCTAGACAGTGGGTATTCCGCCCCTGTGGAACTTCCTAATTCCGGATCCCATTCTTTAAATTTAGCGAATGTCAATAAATTGGTACCAATAAAGAATACACGTATATTATTGAACTTAATCTTATTTACAATTGATTTAGGCAATGTATACCCTACTTCTAAAGTCTTCAAACGTAAATATGAACCATTTTTTAGCCAGAAAGTGGACTTTTGTTGATTATTATCATTTCCACCATAGCTAAGACGTGGATAAGAAGCATTCGGATCTTCATTAGCAGGAATTCCAAGTTTAGCTGCTGTGTCTGCATCAACCCAACGATTAGCTACTAAATTTCCCAAAACATTTCCCCACTGACTATCCTTGAAGGCAAATACCGTAGAACCATTAATGAAGAATGAAGACTTTCCTGCTCCTTGAAAATGGACATTGAAATCAAATCCTTTCCATTGTGCAGAGATACCAAATCCGTAAATCAGATTCGGTTTGGTAGTCGCACCGATAGCTACTTTGTCACCATCATTGATTACACCATCTCCATTAACATCTTTATATTTAATATCACCCGGTTGTACTTTTCCCCATGCTGTCTGTTGAGGACTGTTACGAATATCATCATAATCTTTAAAAAGACCTAATGCAATCAAACCTTTAGCTTGGTTTACACGGTAACCCGCTTCTGTCTGGTAAGGATAAACAGTATTTTCTTCATCCTTCTCCAATATCTCATTTTTACTATAAGTAAAATTACCACGAACCGTGAGGTTCACTCTGTTTATTTTCTGTTTATAGGCAAAATGGCCATCAAAACCTTGCGAACGTACACTACCCACATTTGCTTTAGGATTACTTCTCACAATTCCTACTATACCAGGTAGATATTTACGTTCCATATAAATACCATCGCGTTGTTCATGGAAATAGTCTACAGTGGCTGTAAACTTATCATTAAACAAAGAAAGGTCTACACCTATATCGTGCTTTGTTGCAATTTCCCAAGTAACGTTTTCAGAAGCTAATTGAGTATATGCCATACCATCATAAGAATTGCCATAACCATAATCACCCCAATTCCAACCAGGAAAGGTTACGTCCTTATCATTTTCTTTATATGACTTAGCAATTGTATATAGATAAGGAAAACGTTCACCCAATTTATCATTACCTACTTTACCATAAGAGTAACGCAGCTTGAACATATTCATCCATTCCAGATGTTTCTTAATGAATTTCTCTTCTGCAATGTTCCAAGCCAGAGAAAAAGCAGGGAAGAATCCGAATCGATGTCCATCGGCAAAGTTTTCTGATCCGTTATAACCGAAGTTAAAATCTATGAAGTAACGATAATTCCAGTTATAACTAGCACGTCCTGCCAAGCCCATATGACGTTTGGCAATGCCATTCTTTATATCTGTACCAATATCTACAGTAGTCCGATAAGCATCTTGGCTATATTTTAAAGTACCACCTACGTGATGCGCTTTGAATGCACGATTGTAGTGTAAAATTGCTTCTAAAAATTCAGTCCGGTTACCTGTTGAAATAGAGCTTTGAGTCATTTTTTCTTCGGTTCGCTGTTCTTTAAAAGTAATTTCCCCATCAGTATTTCGAAAACGTTCTGCGCGCCATGTTTGAGGCATTTTTTTACGGCTAATTTCGTTTGTGTTGTTAGTGTCGAAACCAAAACGACCTTCAAAACGCAATCCTTTAGTAATAAAATCCAGCTTCTGTTCTAAAGAAATATTAGTCTGAACCTTATTTTCCCAGATTTCAAAATATCCAGTTTGTGTTGCCAATACCCATGGATTGGAACGAGCATCTTCTTTTCCAAATGCTGGTACATAACCATTGGAATACATTACTGGAATACTAATCGGACTTTGATTTATTAACGATGCCCATACATTTCCACCTTGTCCAGGAGCATTACGTTTCTTTAAAGAACCGGAAACACCGACTTTCACAAGAGTTGTTTTTGTGATGTCAATATCGGTATTCAAACGATAATTCCATCGTTGACTACCGGGATTGGTATTATAATCTTTACGAACTGCTTCATCTGTCTTATACATACCTTCTTCACTAATATAGCTAAGCGAAACAAAATAACGTGCTGTACTACCACCACCGTTCATATTTACATTAGCACGATAAGTCATTGCTCCATCTTTCAATAATACATCTTTCCAGTCTACATTCGGATATAAATCCGGGTCAAGTCCTAAACGTAGAATTTCCAATTCGTCATTCTGATAGATCGGTTCTTGATTACGAGTAATACGTGCTTCATTCATCATTCTAGCATGAGTGTACCCATCTACAAATTCCGGTGTGATAGTCCGTGTGTTATAAGATGTTTCCACTTTAGCACTGATATTGATTTTACCAGCTTTACCATGTTTTGTTGTAATCAATACTACACCATTAGCACCACGAGGACCGTAAATTGCTGTAGTAGAAGCATCCTTTAAAACAGTAAACGATTCAACATCCTCAATATTAATTTCATCGAGACTACGCTCAAATCCATCTACTAACACTAAAGCCGAGTTATCAGCTCCGAAAGTAGAAATACCACGAATCCAGAATTCCGAAGTATTTTTTCCAGGCTGACCGGATGTCTGCATAGCTAGAACACCTGCCACATTACCAGCCAAAGCATTTGAAAGATTTGCTGTCGGATTTGCTTTCAGATCATTTACATTAACGGTAGTCACCGCTCCAGTCACAGTTAACTTCTTTTGTGCACCGGTTCCTGTAATAACGACTTCATCAAGCTCACTTGCTTCAGATTCCTTCATAATTACATTGACTACCTGCTGCCTTTTCACTAATACTTCCTGTTTATCAAAACCTATGTACGAGAATACTAGTCTTGAAAACTCTTCAATACTAATTTTATAACGTCCGTTAATATCCGTAATTGCTCCTAAGCCAGCCTGATCTTTTACTGTTACATTGACACCGACCAGTGGCTCTTTATTCGTATCCGTCACTACTCCCGTTACTTCAATTTTTTTCTGCGCAAAAGTGGCAACAGAAACCAGTAACAAACAAATGGTGATAAAATTCTTTATTTTCATGTGTTTTTTCTTTTATTCGGTTATTGTTCTCCCTCTTCCGGTTGACTCTCTTCCGGATGTTCTTCTGTCGCTTCAGGAATCTTTTCTAATGCTATCTTCCGGATACGATGATTGTTCACATCACCCACATAAAAAGTTTCTGTATCTTCATCATAAGCTAAAGCATAAGGATAATTAAAACGTGCTTCATCACGTAAATGGCCATCCACATATCCATTAGCATGTACATTCATTCCTGTGCTTCCTCTTCCAGCAAAAGTAGAGACTACTCCATCCGGAGTCAATTTACGTATACAGTGATTATTACGATCCGTAAAATAGAAGTCATAACAATCCTCTTTATTCGCATCCTCATACTCTTTGTTAAATACGAAGACTCCCTGTCCGGGTTTATTCAAGCGTGCTTTTGTTCCTGCCAAATCTTTATAATCTGCTTGTCCGGGTTGTCCACAAACGATATACGGAGTTGTAAGCCGCTTGTTAACTCTGTCATAATTTGAACGGAGAATATAGTGCTGATTCTGTACCATCATATAAACATAATCACCAGATGGATGAACGATAAAGTTAAATTCCCAGTTGGCATCCTGAATCGTAAACAGTTCTTCTGCATGAGCTTTATTATCATTTGCCCCCCATTGGTAAAAATCATATCTGAGCACAGCCCCTGAACCAAAGAAATTATAGTATAATTCACCATTTTCCGGGTGTATCATTGAGTTCTGACACCCTCTACTTGTGGTCAGACGTTTTACTACAGGATTCTGGAAATCTGTAACATCAACCATATCATTATCTTGGTTACGGATTAACATTATATTACTTGCGGCATTATCAGCTCCTTTTGAGCATGCTATAATCATAGTATCTTTACTTAAAGTCCATGACATGCTACGCAAGCGGTCGGCTCCTTCCGAACTACCGGTTATTCCAGTGTATATTCTTTCATTTTTCAAATCCAATATACGCATCGGCTTACCATTACCATTATTTTCTGCATCCTGAGTTAAATACAGGATATCGTGGTTTTTCGGGTCAAATTCGAACCATGCAGGAAAATCTATTTTACCACAGTCACTAAAAGGACCTTCCTTTATAATTTCTCCATTACCCTTCTCATCTACATATCCACATAAAGTTGATACGACCTTTTGTGGAACATATTTATATTTTGATGATACTATAACATCCTGTTCACCGACTTTTACTTCAATAGTTCCTTCGTAACATTGTTGCGGGGTAATACAGTACAAACTATTACCTTTCGCATTAATTACTTTTGCTTCTTTCCCGCCTATTTTTACAAAGACAATAGAGGAATCAGTACCGAAATTACTACCGTAAATAATCATTCGAGTGTTTGCTCCTCCTGCTTTGGGAGCAAAATCCGTCACAGTCACCGGTTGGCTGGGATCATAAGGTTCCGCAGACGCATCTTTATCATCTTTACAGCTACTGAAGCAAATCGTAAAGAGTAATAATAGAGCCATCCATTGAAATTCAATGATCTCATGTCTCATAGTTTTACATTTCATAATACACTAGATTTAAATTATTGATTATTCTGAACTTTATCCATTAATACCTTCATCCAGTATCCTCCGATTACTGAACGTGCTCTGAATCCTACCCATTTACCGCTGTCTGTATGATGCCAGTCACTGATAGGTACACGTGATACTGTTTCATTGATATATTTATAGACAGGATCAGAGAATTTCTGGAAGGTTTCCTTATCTGATGACATAGCTGCCGTCCACATGATCCAGTCGGATTTTGTGTATTCTTTACGAGAATCCAAAGGGAGTCCATAAGGATTCTGTTTTGTTAGATAATAATTGAGCTCTTTTCCAATTACATTATTAGGAAATAAATTCAGGTTCCACAATTTGTCCCAAACCATATTATACTTCTGGCTCCAGGTATTCTTACGGTCGAAAGCCAAGCGATAGTGGTCGCCCTCATTCGCCATTTCTTCCCATTTCACTGCCATTTTCTTGGCTATATCCGCATATTTGTCTGCTACATCATTCAATCCGAGCATACGAGCCATCTCGCTGTATCCGGCCACTCCCATGATAGCTTTTACAGAAAGATTGGCATTGTGTGCCCAATGTCCGGCGAAGTCATCTGTGCAAAGTTGGTTTTCCGGGTCCTGTCCAAACTCTACTAAATAATTGGTCCATGTCGTTAGAATGTCCCAATATTTCTTAGCATAATCTGCATTACCTTCAATTTTCGAAATAGCTGCAGTTAGAATCACCATATTACCACTTTCTTCAATCGGCATGTCACCACCATAAACTTGTCCATTAGCTATTGGATAAGTGCCAAGGTCATGTGCTGCGAAAGGTTTATCCCAGCGACCGCTAGCACTATATTCAAAGATACTAGTCATCATTGCCTTTTGTAAATCAGGATTATAGACCAAAAACAGGGGAGCAGACGGATAGGTCAGGTCGACTGTATTGATACAACCATTACTGTTATTCTCTTTAGAGAACCACATCAGATTGCCTTCTTTGTCTGTAAATAGTTTGTGAGCAGAAATAACTTGACGATAGGCTGCAGAACAGATTTCTGCATATTTTTTACCACCAGCTTTTTCTGCATCGCTATAAATAAGCTCATCAAGTGCACGACAACGCTCCATGATGGATTGATAGTTATCTCTTAGTTTTTCGAAAGCATCAAAAATCGTTACTTTACCATCATGCTTCCAATATCCCATACGTTTCTCATACATATATTCAATGGAATAAATGTCATCATAACCGATCATCAAGAAACCATCTTTACCATCTTTGGTAACAGTTCCAAAATTATGTACATAAGCCATTGCAGGAGTATTTTCTTCCCGACGAGTAATCCATTTGCTTTTACTTGAAGCTAAAGTTCCATTTTTAACAAAAGCTTCCTTCATTCCGCTATAGTCACCCAAACTTATAGATTTTCCTGCTCCATTTACACTACCAAGATATACATATCCCCAGTCAGCACAAATCAAATCACCTTTACGATCACATATCGGCTGGTTGATGGTGCCAGCTTCTACATAACTAATACCATTTTTCGATAATGTACGTGCAATAGTAGGTTGAGTAGTCTCATTCACTGCTAATACCGGAGTCGTTTCTATATAGAATTGTACATCATGCTCTTTTTTATCAAGAGGACGCACACGATAGGAGATGTAGTTAATCGGAGTTGACAACAAATCCAAGTCATCTATCAATTGAGGTGCTGTAAATACGACATCTAATTCGACTGGTCCGCAAGTGAATGTATAGTAACTGGAAGTGGCTAGTACATCTACCGATTTCTGTACAGCCTCATTTTCAAATGTTACTGCATTTTTCTTTTCACGATATAAACCAAAATCCACATAAGATCCTCCTGTCGTGTTATGACAATGTGCTGCAATCACATTTTTACCATTACGAAGCTTCTTCTTGGCTTCGTCTGAAAGTTTTAGATTTACATTATTCTTCCATACGAGATCTGTAGCAACCAGTTTTTCTCCATTTAAATATAATTCGAATACATCGTCATGAGAATAAATAAGAAAAATATTCTCTGTTAAATCCAAATCATTTATTTCAAATGTACGTCGGATATAAATATCTGTATTATCTCCTTTCCATTCTGTGCGAACACGTGGCATATCACGGCTACCGAAAGCTGCTTTACCTTTTTTCCAACTACTATCATCAAACTGGAATTCTTGCCATCCATTTGCTGGTTGACTATTAGTATATGCAGCCTCCCAACGTTCCACATTTGTCATGGGAGCAATAGGTATTATAGCTACTTGATCTTTACCCAGGAAACGATACACTTTACCATCTACGCGTAAAGCCCCTACTAATGGCTTCTTAGCTGTAGTCCAGTGTTCTGTACTTCCTTCCATTAATTTATCATAAGGAGACCAGATAGAGAAGTGAGGATCTGAAACAACGATAGGTACCGATGGAGTACGTAGCGCTACCTCTTTTACTGGTTTAAATAAGTTGCCGGTTTGAGCATTTGCGAATAAACCGACCGAAAAGGCCATTACTGTTAGTAGTTTCTTCATAAATATTTTCTAATTAATCTACAATTTTAAGGTTACCCATCTACAATCTTGTTTACCTATAAAGAAAAACAAACCCTACGTTTTCTTTTATTTCTCTTTTTACCTTCTTACTATTACCTTTTAAATGCAATCTTACCTTTCTTATCGCTATACCTAAATAATATATTAAAATCAGTACTGTCGAATATTTATAAATGCTAGAGGAAAAGTTTATATAGAATTGTGTGTTTCAGGTAGGACCCAGGATTCATACAAATCCATTTGTTTTTCTATAGCATTTTATTTGTAACGCTACAAAATAATGGAATTAATGCTAAATATTAGGAAAATCTGTGTTCAAGAAAGGACAAAATCTATTCTTTTTTCATATTTTGAGTGTTTTTAAAGTGCAAAATAAGTCTCTTACAGTGTGCTTTGAGTAGTTTTTTTCCTTTTTGAGCAATATTTATCCACTTTTATTAAGATAGTACAATGTTTTTGGAGGTTCTAGCTTTTAACGATGAGATATTGCTCATATCGAATAGCTTTTGTAATTTTGCAATACGAAAGCAATACAGATTTACTATCGCAAAATATACTCCATATATTAAACCAAAGTACGTCACTCGAGAGGGGACTACTGTCCTCTATGTTCGATATAACTACAATCGAACTAAGCGTACGCTCATCTCTACTGGATACAGTATTAAACCGGAACACTGGGATTCTAAAAAGAGATGGATTAAGCGCGCTTGTCCAAACTATGATGAAATTGATGCCTGCCTGATTAGAATAACGTCCAAGCTTGGAGAAATTCTTACATATGCTAAGATAAACGGAATAAGTCCAACCGTAGATTTTGTTTTACTTGAATTAAAAAAAAATAGAGAATATGAATTACGTCCTAATCGGGTAGATATATTTGACGCATTAGAAAGATATATTACAGAAAAAGCTCTTGTTGTTTCTGCAGACCAAATAAAAGACTACCGAACACTTCGTAAACATCTGATCGCTTTCAAAGAACATTCATCGCAGCCAATTACTTTTCATAACCTGAATCTTATATTTTACAATGAATTCATGGACTATTTATTTTATAAGGTTATAAAGCCCGATGGGAGTGTTGGCTTGCTCACTAATTCTGCAAAAATTATACGTTTGTTAAAGGGATTTGTTAATTATCAAATAGATAAAGGAGTTATTCCTCCAATTGACTTGAAGCATTTTAAGGTCGTAGAAGAAGAAACTGATGCTATTTATTTAAGTGAAAAGGAACTTTCAACAATACACGAGTTAGACTTGTCAGATGATAAGCAATTGGAAGAGATTAGAGATGTTTTTATTACTGGGTGTTTTACAGGACTACGATATAGTGATCTCTCAACATTAAGTCCCGAACATATTGACTTAGATAATGAGATTATAAATCTCAAACAGAGAAAAGTGCATAAAGCTGTCATAATCCCTATGATCGATTATGTACCGGAAATACTCAAGAAGTACAACTATGATTTACCTAAAATTCCTAGATATATATTCAACGAAAGGGTTAAAGAATTAGGGCGAAGAGCAAAACTAAAACAGAAGATCGAAGTCGTTCGCAAGAAAGGGAAAGAACGGGAAAAGAGAGTCTATGAAAAATGGGAGATGATCTCTTCTCATACTTGCCGACGATCGTTTTGCACAAATATGTATTTATCCGGCTTTCCTGCCGGAGAACTTATGCGCATATCCGGGCATAAGAGTCCATCTGCATTCATGAGATATATAAAGGTTGATAATCTACAGGCTGCAAAAAGACTAAAAGAACTTCGAGCTAAACTTGCCAGGTAAAGATTGAAATATTTCATCTTAGTTATTTCAAATCATGTTCTATTTTTCATATATGCAGAAGAATTAAGATTCTATTGAATTGCTAAATAGAAAAAAGAAAGTCACATTTACATTATATATATTCCTTTTATTGAATATATATAGCATAATTCTTTATAAACATGTATTTTTTCCTACTATCGAAAACAAGTTTTGATATAATGAAACAAGTCGTTGGTTTAAAAGGAACATTTCCTACCTTTAAAAGAAACTACTTATTGGTTTAAAATAAACCACACTATGGACTCCTGAATGGGGTTCTAACATCTACTTTCCTTATTACCTTAAGCTATCACACAATAACATTTCTCTGCAAAATAGCATAAAAAGATAGATAAATCATTCCAGAAAGTTTTATTTACGTCGAATTCATTCAACAAGAGTAATTATTCAATCTATTTGATTTTTAATATCTTAAAATGTTGCTAGTTTTTATGTCATAAAAGAAATTACATGGATAAATGAAAAGAGAGAGAGGAAAAATATTCATTTTTTCAGATTAGTCCATTTCTCATCTTAGACTACCACTACATTTATCCATTAACTTTTTATTTATTAAAAGTCTGCTCATAAGTTAGAATTTTGTACTTTATTTAATAGCCATAACAACACAAAGACAATACAGAGCAAAGATAATCATCTGTATTTCAAACAATTGATAAATGGCAGTTTAGTCTGGACAGGACCCAGAGAACCAACTTTGTACAGATGATTTTGCAGGCCATTGGGCCCATAATGCCAATCTTTCTGTAAAAGCTATCATGGGAGTAGCTGGGTACAGCGAGATGGCTCGTATGCTTGGAATGAGTGATGTAGCCGAAAAATATGCAGCAATAGCTAAGAAAATGGCGGTGAAATGGAAGGAAATGGCAAATGAGGGCGACCACTATCGCTTGGCTTTCGACCGTAAGAATACCTGGAGCCAGAAGTATAATATGGTTTGGGACAAATTGTGGAACCTGAATTTATTTCCTAATAATGTAATTGGAAAAGAGCTCAATTATTATCTAACAAAACAGAATCCTTATGGACTCCCTTTGGATTCTCGTAAAGAATACACAAAATCCGACTGGATCATGTGGACGGCAGCTATGTCATCAGATAAGGAAACCTTCCAGAAATTCTCTGATCCTGTCTATAAATATATCAATGAAACAGTATCTCGTGTACCTATCAGTGACTGGCACCACACAGACAGTGGAAAATGGGTGGGCTTCAGAGCCCGTTCGGTGATCGGAGGATACTGGATGAAGGTATTAATGGATAAAGTTCAAAACAATCAATAATTTAAATCTAGTGTATTATGAAATGTAAAACTATGAAACATGGGAACATAGGGCTACAATGCATGATGTTGGTATTCATTTTGGCAGTCTGTTTTAGTAGCTGCAAAGATAGCAAAGACGATACATCAGCGCCTTATGATCCGAATCTGCCAGTAGAAGTGACGGATTTCACACCTAAATCGGGAGGTGGAAAGAAGAAAATGATAATCTATGGTAGCAACTTTGGAATAGATTGTTCTATTATTTCTGTTAAGGTAGGTGGTAAAGAAGCCATTGTCATTAGTTCTAAAGGTACCAGTATCTACTGCTCCACGCCGGAGAGCTGTTTCGAAGGAACTGTAGAAATAAAGATAGGTGAACAAACTGTGATAGCATCTGAAAAATATCAGTACGAACCACAAATGGTAGTAACAGACTTATGTGGTGATGTAGATGAACTGGGAGAGGGAAATATTGTAGACACTGGTCCGTTTGACGATTGTGGAAAGATAGACTATCCTTTTTGGTTTTCTTTTGATCCCCAACATTCTAATATTCTTTATTTGTCTCAAAATAAAGGAAATCTGAGAGTGTTAGATTTGGAAAAGGAAATGATCTATACTAAGGAACTAAATAATATCAACCGTGCAACTACTATTACATGGACTAATGATGGTGATATGATATTGGCTGCTCCCCAGAATGGTGGTGCTAAGAATAGAAACAATATTATTTTAAAGCGTGGAAGCAGTACAGACGGACAAGATTTCAAAGAGTCTAGTTGGGTCGCTTTGGCGCGTGGTAATGCTTGTAACGGGTCTATGGTGCTTCCACAAACGGGAGAACTTTACTTCAATCATCGTGCAACAGGCAATGTGTACAGATATAATTTTGAAGAAAACGGCTATAATAACAATCCGGAAGTTCCTGGTGGAGCAGGGTTGAATGACTTTTTGGCATTTAGTGTACCTAATCAGACGGTTGACTTTAGTATGGTTCCTCATCCAACAGGTAAATATGTTTATATCATCATGCATGAATCGCATTATATACTTCGTTCCAATTATGATGAGGAGACTAAAAAACTGGTAACTCCATATATTGTGTGCGGACAATCCGGTCAGGCTGATTATAAGGATCTTGTAGGTATCAATGCACGCATCAATAAACCAGGTCAAGGTGTTTTCGTATTTAACGAGGAGTATAAGGCTGCTAATAAGGATGATTGGTATGACTTCTATTTCGCAGATAAAGAGAATCATTGTATTCGAATATTGACTCCGGATGGGGTGGTTTCTACGTTTGCCGGACGCGGTTCTGCCTCTGCAAGTAGCTATAAATGGGGTAAGCAAAATGGAGAAGTACGTGAGAGAGCTCGCTTTAATCAACCGGTAGCTTTGGCTTACGATGAGGTAACAAAGACTTTCTATGTGGGTGATTCGGGAAATTATAAGATCCGGAAGATTGCTAAAGAACAGGCATCTGACGATTTAGTTGGAGAAGAATCTAATGACAATCAGGACCAAGAAAATCAATAAAAAGAAGAACACATGAGAATAAAAGAATTTATTACGATTTGTCTGTTATTAGTCTCTGTTTCCCTTTTTGCTCAAGAGAAGACTATTGAGGTAACGGGAGTTGTGACAGATATGAATAAAGAACCATTGGTTGGTGTCAATGTAACAGTGAAAGACAAACCTGGTTTAGGAGCGATAACAGATATCAACGGACGTTACAAGATAAACATAGAGGAATTTTCTCGTTTGGTATTTTCGTATATTGGTTTTGATACACAAGAAATATTGGTGAAGCACCAAAATCTGGTCAATGTGTCAATGAAAGAATCGGAGGCTAGAGAAATTGATGAAGTAGTAATTACGGGAACGGGTGCGCAGAAGAAATTGACTGTGACTGGTGCAGTGACGAATGTAGATGTAGAGGTGCTGAAATCAAATCCTACGGCGAATCTTTCTAATGCATTGGCCGGAAATGTATCAGGTGTCCTTGCCATGCAAACTTCCGGACAACCGGGTGTGAATACTTCTGAATTCTGGATTCGAGGTATATCCACTTTTGGTGCTAATAGCTCCGCATTAGTATTAGTTGATGGTTTTGAACGCGATTTAGATGAAATCAATATTGAGGATATTGAGTCTTTTACTGTATTGAAGGATGCTTCTACAACCGCGATTTATGGTTCTCGTGGCGCAAATGGTGTAGTGTTGATTACTACCAAGCATGGTAAAGAAGGTAAGATTAAGATTAATGCTAAAGTGGAGACTTCTTATAATGCGCGTACCATCACACCAGAATTTGCAGATGGTTACAGTTATGCCATGCTGATGAATGAAGCATGTATAACTCGTAATCAAGAGAGAATTTATCAGAATGACGAAATGGAAATTCTGCGATTGGGACTTGACCCGGATTTATATCCGAATGTAGACTGGATGGATGTCCTGTTGAAAGATGGAGCTATGACTTATCGTGCTAATCTGAATATGAGTGGCGGAGGTAGCACGGCGCGTTATTTTGTATCGCTTAGTTATGTGAATGAAGAAGGTATGTACAAAACGGATGATGCCATGCGTAAGGATTATAATACTAATCCTAGTAGTCAACGTTGGAATTACCGTTTGAATACGGATATTGATGTAACGAAGACTACTCTTGTAAAAGTAGGCGTATCCGGTTCATTAAAGAAGCGTAATGCACCGGGGCAGGGCTCTAACGTATGGACTTCATTGATGGGGCAGAGTCCAATCAGTATTCCTGTGATGTATTCTAATGGTTACATTCCTGCACACGGGAAAGAAGATAATCGCAATAATCCTTGGGTACTTGCTACACAGAGTGGTTATAAAGAAATCTGGAATAATAAAATTCAGACCAATATTTCTTTGGAACAAAAGTTGGATTTTATCACTAAAGGCCTGCGTTTTGAAGGACGTTTCGGGTTCGACACGAATAATCAGAGTGAAATAAACCGGATAAGAATGCCGGAAACATGGCGTGCCCAAAGAGATCGCAATGATGAGGGAAAGGTGATCTTCAACCAACAAAGTGCCGAAAAACCGATGGAGCAAACCAGTGCCTCTACTGGTGAACGCCGTGAATTCCTGGAAGCATTTTTACAATATAACCGTGCATTTCACGCGCATCATTTGAGTGGAACATTGAAATATAGTCAGGATGCTTATCGGACAACAGTTGATATTGGAACGGATGTAAAGAATGGGATTGCCAAACGTCACATGGGATTGGCCGGTCGGGTAAGTTACAACTGGAACTATCGCTATTTTGCTGACTTTAACTTTGGCTATAATGGTTCGGAAAATTTTGCTGATGGACATCGTTTCGGCTTTTTCCCTGCGTTTTCTCTCGCTTGGAATATAGCAGAAGAAACGTTTATAAAGAAACATCTGAAATGGATGAATATGTTCAAGTTACGTTATTCCTATGGCAAAGTGGGTAGCGATAAGCTTAAAATAGGTGATACAACATATCGTTTTCCCTATTTGTACACAATCAAGGATGATGGAAATGGCTGGACTTGGAGTGATTACGGTTCTCCGGACAATGTGTATACAGGAATGCAGTATACGCAGCTGGCCTCCAACAATGTCACTTGGGAAATTGCGACCAAGCACGATGCAGGTGTGGATTTATCCTTATTCAATGACAAGTTTACGGCTACTGTAGATTATTTCCATGAACAGCGTGATGGTATCTATATGGAACGTAATTATCTACCTGGCATTGTGGGTGTAAATACTTATCCAAAAGCGAATGTGGGAAGTGTGCGGTCGAAAGGTTTTGACGGTAATTTTGCTTACAAGCAGAAAATAGGTAAAGTCAATCTGACTGTACGTGGTAACTTTACTTACAGTAAGAATGAGATTCTGGAGAAAGACGAAGAAAATGCAGTTTATCCCTATCAAAAGGAGGCTGGTTACAGGGTTAATCAGGCGAAGGGATTAATTGCTTTGGGATTGTTTAAAGATTATGATGATATACGCAATAGCCCGCAGCAAACTAACTGGGGGAAGGTGCAACCGGGTGACATTAAATATAAAGATGTCAATGGAGACGGAATTATTAATGGCAGTGATGAGGTAGCTATTGGTGCAACAACGAAGCCTAACTTGATTTATGGTTTTGGTATTTCTGCACAGTGGAAAGGCTTCGACTTCAATGCACACTTCCAAGGAGCAGGCAAGTCTTCGTTCTTCATTAATGGCCCTACCGTATATGCCTTTAATGGTAGTCAGTGGGGAAATGTCCTGACGAATTTGGTGAAAGACCGCTATGTCGATGCGGAGACAGCTGCCACATTGGGTATTCCGGCTAATGAAAATCCTAATGCTTCGTATCCCCGGCTTAGTTATGGAGGGAACGATAATAACTATAGAGCTTCTACTTACTGGCTCAGGGATGGTTCTTATTTACGCTTGAAAACATTGGAAGTGGGTTATACATTACCGAAATCGATTGTGAACAAGATACGGTTTAACAAGATACGTGTCTTTTTCATTGGTACCAACATCTTGACGTTTGCTAAATTTAAAGAATGGGACCCGGAAATGGGAAGTTCTAACGGAGAAAAATATCCGCTTGCTAAGACATTTACTTTGGGATTAACTGTGAATATCTAATTAAATGCATGAAAAATGAGAAAGATATATAAACTGTATATTGGTATTATATTGAGTGTAATTGCCGTTGCTTGTTCGGATAACCTCGACTCAGATAAATATTTTAAAGACCGCCGGTCTTTGGAGGATGTTTTTACCGACAAGGAATCTACGGAAGAATGGTTAGCACATGCCTATTCCTTTTTAGGCGGATACAATTTGGAAGTGTCTAACATGCTTAATACAATCACTAACTTTGCCGATGACATTTACTTCGGTGGTAATAGTCTCGATGCGTATAAGACGTTCAAGACCGGTACTTATGATGAGAGTTACCGTCATTCGTGGGGCGATAGTTATAAAGGTATTCGTCAAGCATCTATCTTCATCCAAAATATTGATATGAATACGAAGTATACGGAAGAAGAGAGAGCTGATATGAAAGCGCAGGCACGTTTTGTTCGTGCTTACTATTATTGGTTGTTACTTCGCAAATATGGTCCTGTACCTTTATTACCAGATGAGGGGCTTGACTATACTTCCGATTATGATGATTTGGCAATTCAACGTAGTTCGTATGATGAATGTGTGGAATATATTGAATCGGAGATGCGTCTGGCAGCCAAGGATTTGCCTCTGACCCGAGCCATTAATCAGGTGGCGCGTCCCACACGGGGAGCAGCATTGGCGGCTCGTGCCAGAGCATTGATATATTCAGCGAGTCCTATCAATAATCCCCGTCCGGGAGATCCGGATAAGTTCTCGGATTTGGTAGACTATGAAGGAAATTGTCTGATGTCCCAGGAATACAATGAATATAAGTGGGCAAGAGCAGCAGCTGCGGCAAGAGATGTGATGGAACTTCCCGGTGAGAACAACGGTCATCGTTATGAACTCTACCACAAAAAGGCAACTAACATTGCTGAACCCGGATATCCTGCTACCATTACCCCTTATCAGGATGGTGACTTCTCGACAAAGACATGGAACGAAGGTGGCTATAGCGATATAGATCCTTACGAATCCTACCGGGCAGTTTTCAATGGTTCGTTAGCGATGTATCAGAACCCAGAGTTGATTTTCAGTCGCGGGCGTAATCAGGGGGCTAATAGTATTGCTGAAATGGTGAAACTTCAAATGCCGAAAACTTTGGGTGGAGGAAATAATGCTTATGGTATGACACAAAAGATGTGTGACGCTTATTATATGGCAAACGGAGACGAATTCAGTAGAGAACATTTTAAAGAAGAGTATCCTTCCGGTACACGTTTTGTTACCAAAAAGGAGGCTGAGGCAGGCACATATCCTCAAATAAAGGAAGGCGTATATAAGGAATATGCGGATAGAGAACCGCGTTTCTATGCATCCGTTTCGTTCAATGGTTGCGTATGGGCTTTGCTGAAAAATGCAGAGACAACAGATTATAAGAATGACGTTGAGAAACAAGTCAACTATTATTACGGTATCAATACTGACGGTTTCTCTGGTACCGGTGTCTATTTACGATCCGGGATCGGTATCATGAAATATGTGCATCCGGACGATACAAATCGTAAGGAAATCAAAGCGAAAGCAGAACCTGCCATCCGCTTTGCCGAGATTCTGTTGATTTATGCCGAAGCGTTGAATGAACTGGAAGATGGATCTTCGTACGACATTCCATCGTGGGATGGATCTACCAGTTATTCCGTCAAACGTGATGTTGATGAAATGAAAAAAGGCATCAGACAAGTACGTCGCCGTGCGGGTGTACCCGATTATACAATGCCAGAGTACCAGGATCGGGATGTATTCCGCAAGAAACTGAAACGTGAACGTCAGATTGAACTCATGGCCGAAGGGCAGCGTTATTTTGATTTGCGTAGATGGAAAGATGCAGAAGTGGAAGAATCCAAGAAAAATTACGGGTGTAATTTCTATATGTCGGATGTAGAAGAGCAGAGAGAACAATTCTATACTCCGATTGAAATTGCAGACTTACCTACTGCCTTCTCACGTAAACTCTATTTCTGGCCTATCAGCCACGATGAGTTGAAACGTAATAAACGGTTGACGCAGAACCCGGGATGGACATACAATGATTAATCTCCTAATAAGAATATGATATGAAGAATATATATATTTATTTAAGTTTATTGGCTGTCATCGTCTTGGGAACCGCTTGTAATAATGAGTGGGAAGATGAGCAGTATGAACAATACGTATCTTTCAAAGCGCCTATCGCCTCAGGAGGTGATGGTGTTACTACCATCTACGTCAGATATAAGGATAATGGAAAAGTGACTTATCAGTTGCCTGTCATTGTCAGTGGCTCTACAGTGAATGGACAAGACAGAGATATACATATAGCAGTGGATAAGGATACACTGAAAACGTTGAATATCGAGCGCTTTAGCCTTTATCGTCCGGAATTGTGGTATACGGAAATGGAGGAAGATAAATATGAATTCCCTGAAACAGTGCATATTCCTGCCGGTTCATGTGTAGAGCAATTGAATATAGATTTTAATTTGCAGGGCATTGATATGTTAGAAAAATGGGTTTTACCATTGACCATTGTTGATGATGGATCCTATAATTATCAAAGTCATCCGCGCAAGAACTATGCAAAAGCTCTGTTGAAAGTGATTCCTTTTAATGATTATTCCGGCTCGTACACGGCTTCTTCCATGAAAGTGTACACTTATATAAATGGTAAGCCTGATACTAATGCAAGAACAACGAACAAGCGTACAGGATATGTGATAGATAACAATTCCGTATTCTTTTATGCCGGTCTGATTAATGAGGATATGGATAAAGACATACGTAAGAAGTACAAAATCAATGTACACTTTAAAGAAGATGGAACATTGGATATGGAACCGGACGATCCAAGTAACGAAATGGAATTCAAACTGATAGGAACACCTATCTATAGTAGTACATCGATTATGGATGCTACACGTCCTTATCTGGAACGTCGTTATGTTCAAATCATGTTTGAATATGATTTCCAGGATTTTACCTATGGTGGAAGTGCTACGGAAGTCATTCCTATCAAATATAGAGTGGAAGGAAGCATGACGCTTCAGCGGAATATCAATACCCAGATTCCGGATGAAGATCAGCAGATTGAATGGTAATCCTATAAATAGCAATAGGGAAGATATAGGAAATTATATCTTCCCTATTTGCTTATAATAGATTATGATTAGCTGCTCCCACCTTTGTTTACCTGTTTTTTTCCTTTATTGATTTGTATTTTTCCCTCTCTCTTAAAAAACTTCTCTACTTTTGCTCTGTAGGTCAGTCACACAAAAACCGACAAAAAATACAGTTAATTAAATCAGAATAATTATGAACATCAAGAAACATTTGCCTTGGCTCGGAGCTTTGCTACCTGTGGCCAGTATGCAGGCAGAAACAAAACCCAATGTTGTCATCATCTATATAGATGATATGGGAATCGGAGATATTGGTTGTTATGGAGGTAAGTTTGTCCCCACTCCGAATATCGACAAAATAGCGCAGGACGGATTATTATTCAACCAATATTATTCTTCGGCACCGGTCAGCTCACCTTCCCGTTGCGGACTGACAACAGGAACATTTCCTATAACACAAGGAATCAACACCTTTTTGAATGGGAAAGCAGCTAATAAGAAATGTGAGCAACGAAACTTTCTAAACGATAAGGCTCCTTCCATGGCACGTGCTTTTCAGAGTGCAGGTTATGCTACCGGACATATTGGAAAATGGCACATGGGAGGCGGACGCGATGTGCGCAATGCCCCTTCTATTAAAAATTATGGTTTCGACGAATATATATCAACGTATGAAAGCCCGGACCCGGACCCGGCAATCACTGCTACCAACTGGATCTGGTCGGCTAAAGACAGCGTGAAACGCTGGAGACGTACCGAATATTTCGTAAATAAGAGCATTGACTTTGTCAAACGTCATAAAGACCAACCCTTCTTCCTGAATCTGTGGCCGGATGATATGCATACCCCTTGGGTACCGGAATTTAAGCAAAAAGAAAACAAAAGCTGGAATACGGAAGAAGCCTTCATTCCTGTTCTTGCTGAAATGGACAAACAGATCGGACGTTTTATCAAAGCACTGGAAGAGCTGGGATTATCAGAAAATACAATCGTTATTTTCACCAGTGACAACGGCCCGGCTCCCAGCTTCCAATCCGCTCGTGCTGCATATATGAGAGGAACAAAGAACAGTCTTTACGAGGGTGGTATCCGTATGCCGTTCCTGATTAAATATCCCAAGAAGATAAAGGCAGGACAAGTGAATAACGAAAGCGTGCTGTGTGCAGTCGATTTATATCCGTCTTTATGTGCGATAGCCGGAATTGGAACAGAGAAAGGTTATCAGGGAGACGGACAAAATTATGATAAAGTTCTTTTAGGTAAGTCGAAAGCTAAACGTAAAACGGATTTGATGTGGGATTTTGGCAGAAATGAATTCTTTAAAAAACCGGGAAACCCACATGACAGAAGTCCTCATCTAGCTATCCGCAGTGGCAACTGGAAACTGCTGATAAATAGCGATGGAAGCGATGCGCAGCTATACGATATAGAGAAAGACAAATTCGAAAAGAATGATATAGCGAAGTCACACCCGGAAGTAGTCGCTAAGTTGGGTGAAAAAGTTTGTAAGTGGTTCGATGCGAACAAAGACAAAGGAAAAGAGTGATACAATGAAAAACAAATTAAAAATAGACATTAAACTTATGAATTCAAAATTATTTCTATTACCAACAGCCCTGATGGTTGCCGGTCATTCTGCGGCAGAAGCAAAGGGCAAGAAATCTGATAAGAAGCCTAATATCCTGGTGATTCTGGCAGACGACCTTGGTTATTCCGATTTGGGATGCTATGGTAGTGAAATCCACACCCCTAATCTGGACAGACTGGCAAAAGAGGGAGTACGTTTCAACCATTTCTATAATGCCAGTCGTAGTTGTCCTACACGTGCCTCTTTATTGACAGGTCTTTATCAACACCAGGCAGGTATCGGCCGTATGACCTTTGACGGGCATTTGCCGGGATATCGCGGTACACTTTCACGTAATGCCGTTACTATTGCCGAAGTATTGAAAGAATCGGGATATACCACCAGTATGGTTGGAAAATGGCACATTGCCGAAACACCGTTGCGTGACGATCAGCGTGAATGGCTGGCCCATCACGTCGTTCATGAGACATTCTCTGATTTATGTCATTATCCCGTAAACCGTGGCTTTGACTCTCATTACGGAACAATTTATGGAGTGGTGGACTATTTCGACCCGTTCAGTCTAGTAGAGGGTGAAGTGCCTGTGAAAGAAGTACCGGAAGGGTATTATATCACACAGGCTCTTTCAGACCGTGCTGTAAAAGAAGTGAAAGAGTATGCGAAAGATGACAAACCATTCTTCATGTATCTTGCCTACACCTCACCTCACTGGCCACTTCACGCACTTCCGGAAGATATTGAAAAATATAAGGATACCTATAAAGTAGGTTGGGAAGCCATCCGTAATGCCCGTTACGAACGTCAGAAGCAGTTAGGTATTTTCCCGGGAATGGATGATTTCCTGTCCGAGCGTCAGTTTAACGACAAATGGGAAGATAATCCGAATGCCGAATGGGATGCCCGTGCTATGGCTGTTCATGCTGCTATGATTGATCGTATGGACCAGGGAATCGGTCAGGTTATCGATGCGCTTGAAAAGACCGGCCAGTTGGACAATACATTGATCCTTTTCCTGTCTGACAATGGTTGCAGTAATGAAGAATGTCAGAATATGAGTGGAGGAGAAAATGACCGTCCGGATATGACTCGTAAGGGAGAGAAGATTATATACCCACGTAATAAAAAGGTATTGCCTGGCCCGGAGACGACTTATGCTTCATTGGGAGCTCGCTGGTCAAATGTAGCCAATACTCCGTTCCGTTTCTGGAAAGCGAAAGCCTATGAAGGAGGTATCTGTACTCCGATGATTGCGCACTGGCCGAAAGGAATCAAAAAGAATGTGGGAGGAATGACTCCTGAAATCGGACATGTGATGGATATTATGGCAACCTGTATCGATATGGCGGGAGCTACTTATCCTACTAAATACAAAGGAAATGATATCATCCCGATGGAAGGAAAGAGCCTGCTTCCTATCTTCAAAAACGGACATCGTGAAGGACATGATTATCTTGGTTTCGAACACTTCAACGAACGCGCTTTCCTTTCTAACGATGGCTGGAAACTGGTTCGTCCGAAAGATCGTGAACAATGGGAATTATATAACCTGAATAAGGATCGCAGCGAGAAGCATAACTTGGCTGCCCAGTATCCTGAAAAAGTAGCGGAAATGGCTAAGGCATACGAAGCATGGGCGAAACGCTGCATGGTAGAACCTTACCCGGGACAGAAAAAACAGAAAAAGAACTAATAGCTATTGTTTGAGTACAAGCATTTATAATCATTAAATGAATAATGGGGATGAAGGATTCCGAATCGGGAATAACTTCATCCCCATTCATTTTATAGGGGAATTAAATAACTAATTCAGTAAGAAACAGATGGACTATTGCTCTATTTTCCCAATGGTAGAATACCTCATACTTCCTATCTGTCCATCTTTACCCAGCGTTTCCGCTTGAATAATCAACGGAGTGGAATATTGGTTATTATAACATTCAATCACCGCTTTCCCATTTTCATCAGCTTGTACGGATGGATTCCAGTATAACGTCCGTCTTTTATCTACTTTATCCATGTACAGCTCCTTGGTAGGGTAGGCAGGAGAATAATATTCCAATGGACGGGTATATCCCTGAATAACAGTTTGCCGGGTACCTAATACAGCACTTTGGCTCTTATTCAACACATCGCGTCTGGGCAGGGGAATCAGGTAGAAAACACTATATCTGTCCAGTTTGCTTATGTCGACTCCCGTACTATCGGTCACCTCGGACATCTTTGTATTTTGGATAATGTCGTCATCGATACCTCCGGTGCCTTTGCTAATGATGATAGAAGCCAATCCGTCCACCTCGGTCAGCATCATTTGAGTTTCTGTTTCAGACAAAATGTGATTATCCATAATATAGCAGATTGGTTTCTGACGATACGTATGCTTGTCATTGGTGCGATCCCAATAAAATTGCGGACTCAACTTTTCCATTAATTCGGGAATGGTGGTGACAATCTTTCCATTATCGCGTAATACATCCACCGAACGGCGTACATCGTAATAAGCATCAATACTCTTCTCGCTGATCTTGGTAGCCATGTTGCTTCCTTGCCGGCGTTTACTTTTTATTTCCACCTCATCCAATACATAAAGTCCTTCTACCTTCCGGATAGAATCCATGTATAGAGAATCAAAACTCTCGGCTTTCTGTTGCCAGTAGGCCAGGTCTTTCCATTCTGGATGAAGCTCCTTATAGCCGTAAGCCCGCGGAGCGGGGGAGAAATTACGGTCGATCAGGATAGAAGCATCCTTATTACGTTCTTTACCGACTTTCCGGGTTTGGATCACCGCTTCTGTTGTTCCTTCAAAATCTTCCACCGGAATGGTGAAACGGCCGTTTTCATCGGTCACGGTTCCTCCGGTTATGAATTGATCGTCCTTCTTCACTATCACGCTAAGTGCAATATCTTTCAACTTATTCTTGAGAATGGTTGATTTCACTTGCCCGTTCAGTACCAATTGCGCTTCCGGCAATTGAAGCGGAGTGAAAGGAGCGGTAGAGATGGCCTGGCTCATGTCGTATTTACGCCATCCGTGCACCATCAATAAAACATCCAGTTCGGTTTGCTTTCGCGGAGACGGGGATGCGAAGTAATAACCGGGTTGATGGATATATCCTTTCAAATCGGAGGTTAACAGCAGATCCGTGAAAATATTGTTGTCATACTCCAGATAATCCGACCGGACACCGTCTCGAATACTGACCGACAATTCTCCGGATACAGGTTCTCCCTTAGCATTCTTTACTTGCAATTCGCAACGAATGGGAGCGTAGGGGGCGTACACCTCTTTCAGTCCTTCCGTTGATATTTGCAGGGGAGCACGCGGATTGGCAAAGACAAAACGTTCGCACAATGTATTACCTGCCCGGTTGATGAGGCTGACCTGCAGTACACCTGCCGGTAGTTTACGGGTGGGCAGAATAAACTCCTGCGGAGCATCCGCCCGGCAACTAATCAGCTGGTAGATAGATGGACGCCCTTGATGACTGATAAATACAGCCAATGTGTCTTGAGGAGTGGCGGCATTGCAGGATACTCTCACCAAAAGAGCACCGGCATTACTGACAGTACTCAAAACATACCCGTTAGGCAATGCCTGTGGAAGTGTGAATTCATATTTCTTTCCTTGAAAACTGACTTTAGCAATCGCAGGTTGAGCGGAAGGGGTATATTCAAAATGTCCCATTCCATCGTGCAAAGTCTCGAAAGAGGTGATCTCTGTTCCTTCTTTGGTATAGATCGTCCCCGATAATTCAATATTCCCTCCATTCTTACTCTCCGCCTTGAAAGCGACCTGCGAAGTCACCCCCTCCACTAATTGTCCTCCTTCGGGGAAAAAACGCACATTTAACTTCTCCTCCGTTTCAGACGGGCGGTTCTCCATCGACGAACTTAATTCGTAAGTCGTGATACTACGTTCCAGTTTATCACTATTGGAAAGCTGATAAATAGGAAAAGTGCGCGAAAAATATTGTGGTTCATTAAAAGCAAGCATCCAGCGCGTATAAGCGCGTACCTCATAGTAACCGGATAGCATTGAATGAGGAAGAATGAATTGTCCGTTCCCTTCTCCCTGTGTCAGCTTGATAATTTGTTTATCTGCTATATGCCCTGTCTGGTCTACTAACTCCACATACAGAGGGCGGCTGATTAGACTGAAAGTCTGTTTTTCGGCAAGGGTGACATAAGCTTTGAACCAAATTGTGTCACCGACATAATAGCTCGTATTATCAAAATGTAAATACGCTTTCTCCCGTGGAAAGTTGTTGGCGAATGTTTGTGCCTGGTTCATGTATTGTTGGAATACAACCTTGGCGGGAGGTACTTCTCCTGACACATACGCGGTCAGGAGATTACATATAATGAATATCAGTACGAATAGTTTGTTCTTCATGGTAGTTCATTATTTTATTTCTTTCGGTCTACTTGGAATCTTTTCGAAGATAGCTTTGATACGTTGCATATCTAGTTTGGGACGTCGGTCATAATAATAAATTCCATTTTTCTCTAAATCAATGTCGGTCAATTGCGTGTAGCAAAATCCTGTAACGTCCGGTGAGGAAGCTATCGTCTGGATCAACCCTTCCAGCCGTTCGTAGAATCCCTCTTCGTTGGTAAGCATTCCTCCATACCCCCATGAGCTATCCCGTTTGGTCGATTCTGTCCAAAGTATACCTCCGAATTCTCCGATGAAAAAAGGCTGATTGTTGTAGAACGCCATTCTGTTGTTAGGCTTTAAGTGTTGTGCAAAACGTATGGCGTCAGATTCGTAGTTCCGGATGCTCCAGATGTCACTCATGAAATGTACGTCCCCCGCAATACCGTTCACAGGACGTGAAGGGTCTATGGCTTTGGTCAGTTGATAGGTGCCGATGCACAGACGCATCATAGTACCCGACAGGAGGGTTAATGCATCTTCAAGTGGCTGATTGAAAGGAACCCAGGTTATGATTGACGGGTGATTGCGATCTCGTGTGATAACTTCTGTCCATTCGCTAAGGAAGTTGCGTGATGCTACTTCGTTCTTGATATTCATGCCCCAGTTGGGAGATTCTCCCCAGGTTATAAATCCCAATTTGTCAGCCCAGTAGTGGAACCTTTCTTCAAATACCTTTTGATGAAGGCGTGCTCCGTTGAATCCGGCTGCTTTACTTAGTAGGATATCATTTTTTAGAGCTTCGTCACTTGGAGCTGTCCAGAGTCCATCCGGATAATATCCCTGATTTAAGACGAGGCGTTGAAAGTAAGGCTCATTGTTTAAGTAGACCATTCCGTCTGACGTATGCACCTTGCGCATGCCTACGTAAGATTTTATCTCATCTACGGTTTCTCCGGTCGAATTTTTGACACTATAGACAATATCATAAAGGTGCGGATCTTCGGGACTCCAGAGTTTCATGTTCTTGATGGGAAGAATAACAGGAATCCCATTATTACATTTTACTGTTTTTTGAACCACCTTTTTCTGGTTGTCGTACAAGGTGATTTGAAGTGTTCTGTCATTGGAGGCCTGATAAAATTCAGGTGTGATGATTAGCTGCCCTTCATCAATATCCGGGATGGTTACGGCTGATTTCAAACCATAATGAGAAACAGCTTCCATCCATACTGTTTGCCAGATCCCTGTGACACGGGAGTAGAAACAGCCATAAGGAGATATTCGGGTGGATTGTTTACCGATAGTTTGAAGTCCGGAACGGGCATCGTCTGTAACATAAACAACCAGATTGTGTTTCTGCCCCGCTTTTACGGCAGTAGTTACATCCATTGAGAAAGAAGAACTTCCTCCATAATGACTACCTACATAATGTCCGTCGATGAAAACTTCTGTGTAATAGTCGACCGCTCCAAAGTGTAGTATGATTTTCTTTCCCTCCCAGTCGGAAGGCATGGATATGGAACGCTGGTACCACATCTGATTGATAAAATCGGTATAATTCACTCCTGACAGCTTGCTTTCAGGACAGAAAGGGACGGTAATCGTATTACTGAATTGCTTGGCCGTTGTCAACCGCCGGCTTTTCCCCGAATTGGAGAAGTCGAACTCGTATGTCCATTCACCATTGAGATTGATCCATTCGGGTCTTTCAAACTGGGGTCTCGGATATTCCGGGCGAGGAATATCATTGGTCGCATTTAATGTAAAGGATAACAATAAACCGACCAGAATCAGATGTGTCTTTTTCATTCTACTATTTTTTATTCTGCGTTTGGTGCGCAATTTTTAGTGTATTAGTTTTATACAAAGATAGGGCATTCGAAGTACAAAAGAGGAAACATTTTGTTCAATAAAAGAAAAAAGCTGTTCATTCTGGAAGAACATTTGCGGTAACATTGATTTAAGTATCGAAAATGGAAGGGAACTATTGTCTTTTAAATAGGGAATTTTCTTTTCGGGTATCACATATACCTGATTTTGTTCTTTATTGATTAGCATTTTTCCTTCCTTTTGCATAAACTTCTCTACTTTTGTTTTCCAGATAATTGATAATACTATGGTAAAGAAGAATTTCTTAATGACTGCCCCCTTACTGATGGCATCGTTTTGTTCGGCACAGGAAAAGCCGAACGTCGTACTGATTATGGTAGATGATATGGGTTATTCCGATATCGGTTGCTACGGTGGAGAAATACTGACCCCTAATATTGATGCGTTGGCATCCAAAGGAGTACGCTTCACTCAATTCTACAACACTTCACGTTCTTGCCCCGCCCGGGCCAGTTTAATGACAGGACTGTATCAGCATCAGGCAGGTATCGGGCAAATGTCCGAAGATCCGTTTAAACAAGAGAATCAAAAGAGCCCGAACGACTGGGGAGTGCCGGGATATAAAGGATTCCTCAACCGGAACTGTGTCACAATAGCCGAGGTATTGAAAGAAGGAGGCTACCATACTTATATGGCAGGTAAATGGCATCTGGGAATGCATGGAGAAGAAAAATGGCCCTTGCAACGGGGATTTGAACGTTTCTACGGCATTCTGGCAGGAGCTTGCAGCTACCTTCGTCCATCAGGAGGACGCGGGTTGACGCTGGATAACACCAAACTTCCGGAACCGGAAGCACCTTATTATACAACGGACGCATTTACCGATTATGCAATCCGCTTCGTTGACGAACAAAAAGACGACAAACCTTTCTTCCTTTACCTGGCATTTAACGCTCCTCACTGGCCCTTGCAGGCAAAAGAGGAAGACATTCAGAAATTCACCAAAATCTATCGTGAGAAAGGATGGAATGAGATTCGCGAAGCAAGACGGAAACGAATGGCTAAGTTGGGAATTATCGACTCGAACACAGAATTCGCCGAATGGGAAAACCGGAATTGGGACGAACTGACGGAGAAAGAAAAAGATGAAGTAGCCTACCGGATGGCAGTTTATGCAGCACAGGTGCATTGTGTAGATTATAATGTAGGAAAATTGCTGGATTACCTGAAGAAGAATCATAAACTGGACAATACGCTTGTCATGTTCCTGTCCGACAATGGTGCTTGTGCCGAACCTTATGCAGAATTGGGAGGCGGCAAGGTGTCGGAGATCAACGATCCGTCTCACAGTGGGATGCCTTCTTACGGAAGAGCATGGGCGCAGGTTTCCAATACTCCGTTCCGCAAATACAAATGCCGTTCTTATGAAGGAGGCATTTCTACCCCTCTTATCGTGTCGTGGAAAAACAATCTGAATAATAAAAAAGGGGAATGGTGCCGTGTTCCCGGTTATCTGCCGGACATTATGCCGACTATTCTGGAAGCAACAGGAGCTGCTTACCCGGAAACTTATCACGGTGGAAACAAAATACATCCATTGGTAGGCAGCAGCCTTCTCCCCGCTATTCATAAGAAAACAGACTCTTTACACGAATATATGTACTGGGAACATCAAAACAACAGAGCAATCCGTTGGGGCAACTGGAAAGCGATCCGCGACGAAAAAGGAAAAGAATGGGAACTGTATGATGTGGTTAAAGACCGCACCGAACGTAACAATCTGGCAGAACAACACCCCGAAGTACTGACGAAACTGGTTACCGAATGGGAGAAATGGGCGAATGCTAACTTTGTATTGCCTAAACATCCGAAGAAATAAATAAGGGAGGAACATGAAATGAATAAATTACTATTGAGTGCATCCGTTGCATTGGGTGCTACCAGCCTGTCTTTTGCGCAGCAAACGGAAAAACCGAATTTTCTGTTGTTCATAGCCGACGACTGTTCTCATTATGACCTGGGCTGTTATGGAAGCGTTGATTCGAAAACTCCGAATATCGACCGTTTCGCTACACAGGGAGTACGTTTCACGCAAGCCTATCAGGCTGTTCCGATGTCGTCACCTACCCGCCATAATTTATATACCGGTCTGTGGCCTGTACGTAGCGGCGCTTACCCCAATCATACTTGTGCCGATAAAGGAACATTGAGTGTCGTGCATCATCTGCAACCACTGGGCTATAAAGTTGCATTGATTGGAAAATCGCATATCGCTCCGAAATCAGTATTTCCTTTCGACCTTTATGTACCTCCTTTGAAAGGAGGGGAATTGAACTTTGAAGCAATTCAGAAATTTATCTCCGACTGCAAAGCAAACGGAGAACCCTTCTGTCTGTTTGTCGCTTCCAATCAGCCTCATACCCCCTGGAATAAGGGAGACGCTTCGCAATTTAATGCAGATAAGCTAACCTTGCCCCCTATGTATGTGGACATTCCCCAGACACGCGAATTGTTGACTCATTATCTGGCAGAAATCAATTTCATGGATCAGGAGTTTGGCAACGTCCTTTCTATCCTGGATAAAGAAAAAATGACAGATAAATCTGTTGTCGTATATTTGAGCGAGCAAGGCAACAGCCTGCCTTTTGCCAAATGGACTTGTTATGATGCAGGAGTACATTCTGCCTGTATCGTTCGCTGGCCGGGAGTGATTAAGCCGGGAAGTGTGAGTGATGCATTGGTGGAATACGTCGATATTGTTCCTACTTTTGTCGACATAGCAGGAGGAAAGCCACAGGCGAAAGTGGATGGAGAAAGCTTCAAACCGGTGTTGACAGGTAAAAAGAAAGAGCACAAAAAATATTCTTTCTCCCTTCAGACCACGAGAGGTATCAATGCCGGATCGCCTTATTACGGAATCCGTTCGGTATACGATGGCCGATACAGATATATTGTCAATCTCACTCCGGAAGCTACTTTCAAGAATGTTGAAACCAATTCTCCTTTGTTTAAAGAGTGGGAGAGCCTGGCGGAGACAGATGCTCATGCAAAAGCAATGACTACTAAATACCAGCATCGTCCTGCTATCGAACTGTATGATGTGAAGAATGACCCGTATTGCATGAAAAACCTGGCGGAAGATGCGACACAAACCGCTACCATCAGCCGGCTGGATAAAGAATTGAAACGTTGGATGAAGGATTGTGGAGACGAAGGGCAAGCTACCGAGATGCGTGCCTTCGAACACATGCCGGGAAAGAAAAAATAAGCCGTCACACATCAAACGAATAAAACACAGAATGTTATTTATAAATCGTATATCATGAAAAAAGAATTTTTTGGTTTGCTTTGTGGATGTACTCTGCTTCCGGCATTTCTTCATGCACAGACAGAGCGTCCTAATATTGTGATTGTATTGGCCGACGATTTGGGTTGGGGAGATGTAGGATTTCATGGAAGTGAAATCAAAACTCCCTGTCTGGATGCTCTGGTTGGAGAAGGAGTGGAGCTCGAACGTTTTTATACTTCTCCTATCAGTACACCTACCCGTGCAGGACTGATGACGGGACGTTACCCGAACCGTTTTGGTGTCCGTTCGGCTGTTATTCCGCCTTGGCGTGAAGACGGTCTGGACGAGAATGAAGAAACGATGGCCGATATGCTGGCACGCAACGGATATAAGAACAGAGCCATTATCGGTAAATGGCATCTGGGACATACGAAGAAAGTGCATTATCCGATGAATAGGGGCTTTTCACATTTCTACGGGCACCTGAACGGTGCAATAGATTATTTCGACCTCACGCGTGAGGGTGAATTAGACTGGCACAATGATTGGGAAACTTGCCATGACAAGGGATATTCTACCGAACTGATTACCAAAGAAGCCATCCGCTGTATCGATGCTTACGAGAAAGAAGGTCCGTTTATGCTGTATGTAGCTTATAATGCACCTCACACTCCGCTGCAAGCACAGGAAAAAGATATTAAACTTTATTGTGATAACTTCGACAGCCTGACGCCGAAAGAACAGAAAAAAGTGACTTACAGTGCAATGGTTTCCTGTATGGACAGAGGAATCGGAGCTATTGTAGATGCCTTGAAGAAGAAAGGAATAATGGACAACACTTTCTTTATCTTCTTTAGCGATAACGGTTCTGCCGGTGTTCCGGGATCCTCATCGGGACCATTGCGCGGACATAAATTCGACGAGTGGGACGGAGGCGTACACGCACCGGCTGTTCTCTGTTGGAAGAAAGCGGAGAAACAATATAAGAACTTGAGCTCACAAGTGACAGGTTTTGTTGACCTTGTTCCTACATTGAAAGAACTGGTAGGAGATCACAGTCGTCCGAAACGTGAATATGACGGTATCAGCATACTCCCTGTATTGAATGGTAAGAAGAGCTGCATCGACCGCGATTTTTATCTGGGACACGGAGCCGTAGTCAATAAAGACTATAAACTGATAAGAAAAGGCATGAAACCGGGACTTGATTTGAAACAGGATTTCCTGGTTGAGTATAAAACAGATCCTTATGAAAAGAAAAATGCCAGTATAGGAAACGAGAATATTGTGAAAGCATTGTATCAGGTTGCTGTGAAATACGACACCATTACTCCTTGTCTGCCGGAAGTACCCTACGGTAAAGGCCGTGACGGATTCAAAGCTCCCAAAGAATGGAAAGTAGTACGTTAATGATGTTGACCCAATAAATTGAAAATAATACAAGATGGAAAAATCAATGATTAGTATGTGCCTCCTAGGCGGATTGGCGATAGGAAACGGGTTTGCCCAAACTCCTTCGAAGCCTAATATTCTATTAATCATAGCCGACGACTGCTCCTATTATGATATAGGTTGTTTCGGGGCTGTAAACAACAAGACTCCTCATATAGACGCACTGGCGGAGCAGGGGATAAAATTCAACAATGCGTATAACTCCGTTTCGATGAGTACGCCTACCCGTCATTGTGTTTATACGGGGATGTATCCGATGCATCATGGTGGTTATGCAAACCATAGTTCGGTCAATGCCGATGTAAAATCTCTCCCCACTTACCTGGGAAATCTGGGCTACCGGGTTGGATTGGCCGGAAAATGGCATATCAAACCTTTGGCTAACTTCCCGTTCGAAGATGTACCGGGATTCCCCAAAGGATGTACAAGCACAAATACAGATTATCATACCAAAGGTATTGAGAAGTTTATGGAACGCGATTCTTCCCAACCTTTCTGCCTGGTATTGGCTTCTATCAACTCGCATGCTCCCTGGACTGGTGGTGATGCTTCCGTCTTCGACCGGAAGAAACTTCAGTTGCCGCCTCAATTTGTCGATACGGAAGTAACGCGTGAATACTATGCCAGATATTTGGCAGAAGTCGGTCTGCTCGACCAGCAGGTGGGCGACGCCATGCAGATTCTGAAAGATAAGAATTTGTTGCAGAACACGCTCGTTATTTTCATCTCCGAACAAGGTACGCAATTTGCCGGAGCTAAATGGACAAATTGGAGTGCAGGTGTCAAGTCGGCGATGGTTGCTTCCTGGCCGGGTGTCATTAAACCGGGTGTGGAAACTTCTGCCATCGTGCAATATGAAGATCTTCTTCCTACGTTCATTGACGTTGCAGGCGGAGAAATTCCTGACGTGATAGACGGAAAGAGTCTGCTGGGCGTATTCCAGGGAAAAACAAAGACACATCATAAGTATGCTTATCATGTTCACAACAATGTTCCCGAAGGTCCGACCTATCCGATTCGCTCCATTTCAGACGGACACTATCGTTTGATCTGGAACCTGACTCCGGAAGAAACATACGTGGAAAAACATATTGAAAAGGCAGAATGGTATCTCTCCTGGAAAGCACAAGATTCGGATCGGGCACATAAAATATTGAACCGTTACAAGAATCGTCCCGAATTCGAACTATATGATATCAAGAAAGATCCGTTCGAGATGAATAATCTGGCGGATGTGAAAAAATATAGTAAGAAGAAAGCCGAACTGACGATGGAACTGCAAAAATGGATGAAGCAGCAAAATGACACCGGAGCTGATAAAGACCAGCCACGCACCCCTAAGAACAAGCAGAAGAAAGCAGCTAATGCATAGCATTCCACAATGCTATCGTTATTTGCTCTCTGAAAGAGATTTTATTTTTTTATTTCTCATTTCTCATAAAATCTCGATAATTGGCTTGTAATCAAATGTATATAGTATGAGAGATGTCTTTTTAACAGGCATCTCTCATACTTTTTATAGATATTTTAACGGAAAAAGGGCTTTCTCTCATGCATTTTTCAATGATTTCTCATACACTTCTCATAGTTCTATCGTGCATTTCTCATGCACTTCTCATCGAAATTGCACGTATGATGGGGACTGTAAACGCTTACATTGAAAACAGATGAAGAGCATTTTCCGTTCAAACAACCTGATATCCTCCTGTTTTCCATTCGTTCTTGCCTTGTTATTGATAAAGCATCTATATCGTTCCACTGGAGTGGCACGATCTGTTCACTAGAGTGCACAGGCCTGTTCACTGGAGTGAAAGGAACCGTTCACTGGAGTGGAACGAAAGAGATGGCAGTAGGATAATACGGGCATGCCGCTTGGAAAACATGAAGGCATAGGCGATATCACCTATTAACTACGGTTTTAATACATTAAATATATGAATAAACTAATCACAATCTCTTCTGCACTTCTTGCAGTAACTGTTGCAAAAGCGCAAACACCCAATGTCGTGTTTATATTGGCTGACGACTTAGGCTACGGAGACATCTCCGCCTTTAATCCCGATTCTAAAATTCATACTCCTAACATCGACAAGCTGGCCGAGCACGGAATTGCCTTTACGGATGCCCATGCTTCCTCCGCTTTATCCACTCCTTCCAGATATTCTCTCCTGACCGGAAGATATCCGTGGCGTACCAAACTGAAACGAGGCGGTCTTGATGGTGATTCGCCTGCTATGATCGACCCTGAACGTCGCACAATCGCACAAATGTTTTCAGCCAACGGATACAACACTGCTTGTATCGGCAAATGGCATTTAGGCTGGGACTGGGGATATACGGACAATGGCAGAAGCATGAAAGATATTGATTTCTCGCTTCCAATCAAGAACGGACCTACCGACAGAGGATTTGATTACTACTTCGGCATCCCTGCATCACTGGATATTTCTCCCTATGTTTATGTGGAAAACAATAAAGCAACCTCTATCCCCGATCATGTGATAGAACCTCAGAAAAAGAACCTGGCTTTACTGAT
Source organism: Bacteroides sp. M10 (assembly GCF_014334015.1). GTDB lineage: Bacteria > Bacteroidota > Bacteroidia > Bacteroidales > Bacteroidaceae > Bacteroides > Bacteroides intestinigallinarum. The sequence goes on from NZ_CP060488.1 coordinate 2,189,145, forward strand.
GCACGGAGGAATGGCAGGAGCCGACTTCAAACCGGAAGAATGTTTTCCCAACATCATCCGTCACAGCCTGAACTATATCAATGAGCAGAAAGGCAGTAAGAAACCGTTCTTTTTATATTTACCTATTACTGCTCCTCACACACCTATATTGCCTTCGAAAGAATTTCAGGGTAAAACCAGCATCGGCCCCTATGGTGATTTTGTAGTCATGATAGACGACATGGTGCGCCAAATTGTAGAAACATTGAAGAAGAATAAACAACTGGATAACACCATCATCGTATTTGCTTCGGACAATGGCTGTGCTGCTTATATAGGCGTAAAAGATATGGAAAAACAGGGACATTTCCCCAGTTATATCTACAAAGGTTATAAGAGCGATATTTATGAAGGCGGTCACAGAATCCCGCTCATTGTCTCCTGGAAAGGAAAATACGGGAAAGAGACAAACAATTCTTTGGTTTCATTGATTGACTTTTATGCTACTTTTGCCCAAATGCTTAATCACAATTTGGAGACGGAAGAAGCCGTTGACAGTTATAGTATGTGGCCGATATTGAGTAAGAAAGGCACTTCCGCCCGTAAAGACCTGGTACATGAAGCAGGAGAGGGGTATTTGTCTTTACGCACTCCCCAACTGAAATTGGTATTTTACGGAGGCTCCGGTGGTTGGACATATCCCGTTAAACCTGTTGATGTGGCTAAATTCCCCCCGATGCAATTGTTTGATATCGTGAAAGATCCTTCGGAAAAAGAAAACATCATCGGTGACAAACGTTATGAGAATGAGGTGAAAGAGATGAAACGGACTATGAAGAAATATCTGGAAGAAGGACGCTCTACACCCGGTGAGAAAGTTTCGAATGATACGGAGAATAGCTGGAATCAGGTAAAGATCTTCATGCAGGAAGAAGAGGGAATATAGTATATTGTATGCTTTCTTAGTTGTATTCCTTCTAATTTTTCAGGCACGGATTACACGGAATTATGCGGATTAAAAACGAATAAGTTTATTCTTTTTCCGTAAGATCTGTGTAATCCGTGCCTGAAAAAATAATATCAGTTGGTAAGCTGAATGTTGTTTGGGTGCATCCTTGTAATGCTGTGTCTTTTCAGCACTCTAATCAAAACAAAGGTGCTGGAAATGTACGGATTGCTCCGCTCAAACGTGGATAAGTTTCCCAGATATCATCTTGAGCAGGATTATCCAAGTAGCGTGTGTCTTTGGTCTTTTTAAGTAATTTGTCCATTTCTTTGCGGAGATTAGTAAGCTTTTCTGTGCATTTACCATTGCCAACTAGATTATGAAGACAACCGGGATCGGAAGATATATCGTATAATTCTTCATAAGGTCGTTTCCCTGCCGCTTTCAGGAAATAAGGATATATTTCTCTGTCATCTCTGTTGCTGACAATGAAATCCCATGACGGACATGCGTCTATGTCATGATAAGCACTGTGCATTGCTTCGAGTTCTCCCTTATTGTTGATAGCGCAAGGGTCACCGGCAGGCCATCTCTCCGGACGAAAGTTTTTGATATAAAGAAAATCTTTTGTTCTTAATGCACGGCTCGGATATCCCCAATTATTGTACCGTGCAGATGCGTGCCGTTCTCTTCCGGCAAAAACCATCGTTCTTCCTGTGTCCTTTTTCTGTTTTTGAAGATAGGGGAGCAGGCTGATTCCTATCATTTCTCCTTTATTATGTATGCCAACTGCATCAAGGATTGTTGGAGCCAGATCAACACCGCTTACAAATTCATCGCTGATACCTCCTTCTTTAATCTTGCCTGTCCAACATATGGCCATCGGAATATGAATACCGTATTCAAAACAAGTTGCTTTGGCTGCGGGGAAAGGCATACCATTGTCTGCCATGACAATAATCAGCGTATTCTCTAGTTCGCCCTCTTCTTTCAATGTGTCGAGGATACGAGATAATTGGCTGTCGTACCATTCTATTTCTGTTCCATAGTCTAATAAATCTCCTTTTATAGCCTCCTTGTCGGGAAGAAAAGAAGGGACTTTTGCATCGGCGAGTTCTCTTTTTACTTTTTTCCAGCTATCCTTTTCATAAGGACGATGCGGTTCACGCGAGCCAACCCAGAAATAAAAAGGTTGTTTTTCCTTTCTGGCGTGGAGGAATTCTTTAAAGTTTTGATAATAATCGGTATTGGATACTCCTTTAAAGGGAGGCTGAATGTGTCTTTTATTATATTCCGGGCCTGCCGGGTTGTGTTTCCGCCCTGATGTTTTCCAGTCGCCGGGTCCCCATCCTTTACCTGTGTAGCCGATGTGATAACCTGCTTCGGCTAGAATATCAGGGAAACATTTGTACTTAGCTGGAAAGGATGAGGCGTGAGTACCGGCTTCTGCTATTTGCCAGGGATAAAGTCCGGTTAAGATGGAAGCTCGGGAAGGGCTACTCCCCGGAGAAGTGACAAAAGCGTTGTTGAATAACCAGCCGTTACGGGCTACAAAATCAAATGCCGGTGTTTTAGCTATGGGTGATCCGTAAGCCGATGCGTGCGGGTAGGACTGGTCATCCGAAATGACAAATAATATATTGGGCCTGTCTGATGTAGCAGAACTAATGTGTGGAATTAGTAAGAAACCCGCTAAAGTGGGCAGTATATGTATGTTTTTCATGGGTTCTCCTTTAAATACAGAGGCAGCATCCTGAGTTTGCTTCAAGGATGCTGCTTCTTAGAATTCAACAAGGAAAAGAGTATTATTCTATTTATTATTTATTCAGAGAATTACAGATTTTCTGGTTGATTTCTCTGATTTTAGCTTCATTCATCTTGATTACTTTACGGTCATAAGTGAGCAGACCGTTGATTTCACCTTCTACGTCTGTTGTCTGAGTATATACGGCAGCAGAGAATCCTTTCTGGATCAATTCCAACAGATGTCTGCCATATTTAATGTATTCGTTTGTTACTTCGTCCGATGTATTGAACTTCACATAACCCCAGTTTTTCTTGTCATTCACCCAAGTGTTTCCTTCTACTACAAGGCCGATACCTCCGTATTCACCCAATACGGTAGCACGTCTCGGATCGTAAAGGAACATGTTTGGTCCCGGATAGTGGTGAAGGTCGAGAATATCGCCACAAGTGTAGTGATTACCACCACTGGCAGGATTCACCAGTCGGCTAGGGTCGTATTCTTTGGTCCAAGCTACGATTTCCGGAGTTTTGAATTGTCCCCATGCTTCGTTGAAAGGTACCCATACAGCGATACTTGGATAAGAGTACAGACAGTCGATGATTTCTTTCCACTCTTTGCGGTAGTTAGCTTCGGAAGCAGCAGAACGGATTACTTCTGTACCGTTGAAATAGTTGCGTGCCTGCCACTGTGGGCTAGGACCACCGTTCGGCATATCTTGCCATACGATCAATCCTAACTGGTCGCAATGAGTGTACCAGCGTGCAGGTTCTACCTTAACGTGCTTACGTACCATGTTGTAGCCGAAGTCTTTTGTCTTTTTCAAGTCGTAAACCAATGCTTCGTCTGTCGGTGCAGTATATAAACCATCAGGCCACCATCCCTGGTCGAGCGGGCCGAACTGGAAGTAGTCTTTGTTGTTCAATTGCAGGCGAGTGATGCCATTCGGGCTCTTGCGAACAGAATATTTACGCATAGCAGTATAGCTCTTTACCTGGTCTATTGCTTTTCCGTCTTTATACAGGGTCACTTCCATGTTGTAAAGGAAAGGAGAGTCCGGCGACCATAGTTTAGCATTAGCAGGCATTGTCAGTTCAACGGGTACTCCGTTCAACGCTGCACCTTTGGCTACAAGGTTCTTGCCATCGAATACTTTTACTTCCACTTTGTCTGCAGAAGTTGTGTTGGCAGCTACTTCTACCTTAACAGAGTTATTATCAATATTAGGGGTAGTTTTCAGATTAGCAATGTATTGTGTTGCCACCGGTTCCAACCACACTGTTTGCCAGATACCTGTAACCGGAGTGTACCAAATGCCATGAGGGTTTGCTATTTGTTTTCCTCTGGGTTGTTCGCCACGGTCTGAAGGGTCCCATACTTTTACTACCAGGTCATTATTTCCTTTATTAAGTACGGAAGTGATATCGAAATAGAAAGGAGTAAATCCACCTGTGTGTTCACCTACTTTCACGTCATTCACCCAAACTTCTGCTTTCCAGTCTACTGCTCCGAAGTGCAACAGGACTTGTTTGCCACGCCAGTTGGAAGGAACGTCGAAAGTGCGTTGGTACCACAATTCTTCTTTCTCGTTTATCATTTTGCCTACGCCTGATAAAGACGATTCTACGGCAAAAGGAACAAGAATATCACCCTGGTAAGCAGCAGGAGTAGGATCACCCTTTTTGGTGATTGCATATTTCCAAAGCCCGTTCAGGTTTTTCCAGTCACTGCGTTCCATGATAGGACGCGGATATTCCGGCAATACGTTTTTAGGATCAAGTTGTTCTCCCCACGATGTCTTGATTTTGTCACCGGCAGGTTTCCATTGAGCAAAAGTCGAACTGCATAGAGCCAATGCTAGTAGCATTGTTAGAAAATTCTTTTTCATGTTCATGGTATACATTATAATTAGTTATTGAATTGATATCCCATAAGAAGGAACATTGCAAAGAAAGTGGAATTAAAAGAAAATAAAGGAAATTTGCCGTTCAAAAAACAGCAAAATCTCTTCTTTTTCTATATAAAATCCCGTATAAAGTTACTTTTGATGATAAATACCGGAAAGAGTGGTCAGTTTTTATTCTTTGTTGAATAATTGTCTTTATTATTTGTCAGCAGTTTTTGTTCCTGATGGTTTGGGAAGTTTCGTTCCGGCTTTGTCCGGAACACCCAGTACAGGCATTCCGTCTTTGTCCCATTCTATTTTTTGTAGGCGGGGAGAACGTGAGTCCATTGCACCCGGAGCATCATTCGGTATCTGACGGGCATGATACACCATATAACATTCTTTTCCATCCGGTGAGGGAACGAAAGAACTTCCACCGGGGCCAAAAACTTCATTCTTCGGTTCCTGTTGGAATACGGGTGTCGGATGTTTCTTCCAGGAAGCGGGGTCCAGCAGGTTGGCATTTGCATCTGCTGTTAGTAATCCTACACAATAGTAAGGCGTCCAGCTACCACTGGCGGAATAAAAAATGCATACTTTGTCTTTATTCTTCGGTTGGAAAAAGTGAGGTGCCTCGTTCACATGAATCGGATAGGCCGTTTTACTGCCATCGGGATTGACCCATTGACATTCCCACTCATATTCAGGTTTGGAAATCAGGACTCTGTCGGAGGAAAGTGTCCATGGATTTTCCATGGAAGCAATGTAAATACATTGTGTTTCGCTGTCAATCCTGCGTTTTTGCCATCCGCACCAAATCATGTAACGTTGTCCGTTGTGCTCGAAGGTACTTGCATGAATCGCCCAGTTGTTATTTTTGTCGGTCGGTATACGACCCTTCATGACAAACTTACCCTCTGTGGGAATAGCAGCCTCGTTCTCAATCACATATATCTGGTGATTGTCCATATTGCCATCGTCTGCGGCGAAGTAAATATACCATTTGTTGTTGATACGATGTATTTCGGGAGCCCATAGGTGATGCGAATTACTAGGGTCGTTCGGTATCCATACCGGCTTTTTAAGACTGTCATTCAAGTTGGTTATATCACTCGTTTCCCAAAGTACGATTCTGCTTTCGGAACCTTGTGTGTAGTAATATTTTCCTTCGTGAAAAACACCCCATGGTTCTGCTCCTTTTTCGCGCAACGGATTCGTATAGGTATCTCCTGTTATTGTTTCCTTTTCCGGCTCTGTTTTCTTCTTGGGTTGGCAAGATGCACAAATAATGATTAAAAGTACAGTTAGTAATGAGATTCCGCTTTTCATGGTATTTTTCATTTTATAATGACACTGCAAAGAAAGCACAAAATCTTGATAAATCATCTTTTTTTTGCAGATTGGTTAGTATTTATCCTTAATTGGCTCATAATTATTGAATTTTCTATTTGTTTTTTCTCATCTTTGTAGCACGAACTTTAAAATTGATATTATATGAAACTAAAACATCTTATTCTTTTCAGTATTATTTGTTGTTCCCAGTCTGTATTTGGACAAAAAGCCGGTCAGCAACCAAAGACAAGTGGCAATCCTGTATTTCCGGGCTGGTATGCCGATCCGGAAGGAATTGTGTTTGGAGATGAATACTGGATTTACCCTACATATTCGGCGCCTTATGACGAACAAACCTTCATGGATGCCTTCTCGTCTAAAGACCTGGTGAACTGGACAAAACACCCGAAAGTGTTATCGAAAGAGAATATAAGTTGGTTTAAACGTGCTTTATGGGCACCTGCTGTGATTCATGCGAATGACAAATATTATATATTTTTCGGTGCGAATGATATTCAAAGTAATAACGAGCTGGGAGGTATTGGTGTGGCTGTGGCCGACAATCCTGCCGGACCATTTAAGGATGCACTGGGCAAACCTCTGATTGATAAATTTGTAAATGGTGCACAGCCGATCGATCAGTTTGTTTACAAAGATGATGACGGACAGTATTATATGTATTATGGTGGCTGGGGACATTGCAATATGGTGAAGCTGGCTCCGGACTTGTTGAGTATCGTACCGTTTGAGGATGGTACCATCTATAAGGAAGTAACTCCCGAAAAATATGTAGAGGGACCTTTCATGTTGAAACGTAACGGTAAATACTATTTTATGTGGTCGGAAGGCGGTTGGACCGGACCGGATTATTGCGTAGCCTATGCGATTGCCGACTCACCATTCGGACCTTTTAAAAGAGAAGCAAAAATATTGGAACGCGATCCTAATATTGGAACGGGTGCCGGTCATCATTCTGTTGTGAAAGGTCCGGGAGCAGATGAATGGTATATCATTTATCATCGCCATCCATTGGGTGAAACGGATGGAAACGCTCGTGTGACCTGCATTGATCGCATGATTTTTGATAAGGACGGAAAAATAAAACCTATAAAGATGACTTTCGAGGGAGTAGAGGCTAGCCCATTGAAGTAAAATCTGAAAAGTTCAGCCCATCGGTAATTAATATTTTAATAAAGATGGGCTTTTTTGATTTATTTTTGTCCTTATAAGTTTAATGTTTATTTCTGTTGGATAACAAATGATTGTTTACCAGAATGGGCTTTTGATGAACAGATTAAATATTCCCCTTATCTCTGTCGTAAGGCAGAATGAGGGGAAATTATTCTCCAATAACCCTTTATTAATCCTATATTTTTATTGCAGAAAAGCGTTTTGGTCTGTATTTGTTCTTTATTGAATAAATATTATTGTTTTTTTTCAGCTATTTCTGCAATCTTTGTAACAGGAAAAATACTATAAACTTATAAACTATCATGAAAAGCAAAATTCTTTTGGCTCTGACACTACTATTGGGAGCATCAACTACTATATGGGCAGTCGGCAATTTAGGAAAAGCAAACCAGAAGAAGCACGCATATACTAACGAAGATGTATGGGCAGCTTACGAAGGATTTAACAATACCCTACTAGACTCTAGTAAATATATTTATAAAACAAGTTCCTCTTATCCAAGCGCTGTTGACCGCGGTAATGGAGCGGCGGCTATCTGGTGTCAGCCTATTTATTGGGACATGGCGATGAATGCTTATAAACTGGCAAAGGCACAGAAAGACAAAAAGAAGACTCGTGAGTATAAAGCACTTTGCGAGAAAATCTTTGCAGGAAACAAAGCACAATATTGCCAGTTTGATTTTGATGATAATAACGAAAACACCGGCTGGTTCATCTATGATGATATCATGTGGTGGACTATCAGTCTGGCGCGTGCATACGAGCTTTTTGGAGTGGATGAATATCTGAAACTCTCGGAAGCCAGTTTCAAACGTGTGTGGTATGGTTCGGAAAAGGTGGGTGATACCGGTTCGTATGACAAAGAAAACGGAGGTATGTTCTGGCAATGGCAACCTATTCGGAATCCGAAACCGAATAAATTCGGTGATGGAAAGATGGCATGTATTAACTTTCCGACAGTGGTAGCAGCATTGACCCTCTACAATAATGTGCCTGAAAATAGAAAAGAATCGACCAGCAAACGGCCGGATTATCAGACGAAGGCTCAATATCTTGCCAAAGGCAAAGAAATCTACGAATGGGGAGTGGAAAATCTGCTGGATAAAGAAACTGGAAAGATCGCTGATAGCCGTCATGGAAATGGCAATCCCGCGTGGAAGGCACATGTCTACAACCAGGCAACCTTTATCGGTGCATCCATATTGCTTTATAAGGCGACTGGAGAGAAACGTTATCTGGACAATGCTATTCTGGCAGCAGACTATACAGTGAAAGATATGTCAGCAGAACATAAAGTGCTACCTTTCGAAAGTGGTATTGAACAAGGAATCTATACTGCCATCTTTGCTGAATACATGGCATGGTTAGTATATGATTGCGGACAAACCCAATATCTTCCGTTCCTGAAACATACCATCAAAACAGGTTGGGCAAACAGAGATGAGACGCGAAATGTGTGTGGAGGTGAATATCATAAGAAATTGCCGGCAGGTGCGGAAATCAACAGTTATTCTGCTTCTGGTATACCGGCATTGATGCTTTTATTCCCGGCTAAGAAGTAAATAGAAAACGACACAGAACCACGTGAAAATGAATAATAAACAACTACTGATTATATTCAGCCTTTTATTAACCGGTAATAATGTTTCCTTTGCTCAAACTCAAGCGGTTAACGGCAAGGAAGCGAAAACAACTTTTCAAACAGCCGAACCTTGGAAACCGGAAACAGATGTGCGTGCCGATGCTACGATGGTATATGGCACACTCGATAAAAGGGGAGTTTCTTTTGAACAGCGTGTTCAGTCGTGGAGAGACAAGGGATATCAGACACAATTTATGACCGGAGTGGCATGGGGAGATTATCAAGACTATTTCCTCGGCAAATGGGATGGAATAGACGGTCATCTGAAAGAAGGTCAACGGGATCGTAACGGAAACGAGATAGCTCATGGACACTTGATACCCTACATTGTACCTACTGAAAGTTTTATTCGTTATATGCAGGAAACGCAGATAAAGCGGGTGATTGATGCCGGAATTACTTCTATTTATTTAGAGGAACCGGAATTCTGGATGCGTGGCGGATATAGCGAAGCCTTCAAGTCTGAATGGCAGAAATATTATAATTTCCCCTGGAGACCTCAACATGAATCTCCCGAGAATACCTACCTTTCCAATAAGTTAAAATATCACCTCTACTATCATGCACTGGATAAGATATTTACTTATGCCAAAGAATACGGTAAGTCGAAAGGGCTGGATGTGAAATGTTATGTGCCCACTCACTCTTTGATTAACTACACTTCCTGGCAAATTGTAAGCCCGGAAGCCAGTCTGGCTTCATTGAACTGTGTAGACGGCTATATAGCACAGGTGTGGACGGGTACTGCCCGTGAACCGAACTTCTATAACGGTGTAAAGAAAGAACGTGTATTTGAGAATGCCTTTCTCGAATATGGCTGCATGAAATCCATGACCGCTCCTTTGAACCGCAAAATGTATTTTCTGACTGATCCGATTGAAGACCGTGCCAAAGACTGGTTGGATTATAAGATCAATTATCAGGCCACTTTTGCCGCACAGTTAATGTACCCGATGGTAGATACTTATGAAGTGATGCCATGGCCGGACCGTATTTATCAGGGATTATACCGGATAGCAGGAACGGATCAGAAAGAACGTATTCCCCGTTCGTATTCTACGCAAATGCAGGTGATGATTAACACATTGAATGACATTCGCACTTCTGACAAACAAATCAGTGGTACGCACGGCATTGGTGTATTGATGGCAAATTCGCTGATGTTCCAGCGTTTCCCGGATCATAACGGATATGACGATCCGCAATTCTCCAGTTTCTATGGACAAACCTTGCCTTTATTAAAAAGGGGAATTCCGGTGGAACTGGTACACATGGAGAATACTCCGTTTAAAGATACTTTCAACGGACTTCAGGTACTTGTAATGTCCTACTCGAACATGAAACCGATGAAATCGGAATACCATAACTATATGGCAGACTGGGTTAAAAAAGGAGGTACGTTGGTGTACTGTGGAGAAGATGTCGATCCTTATCAAACAGTTTTAGAATGGTGGAATACGGCAGGAAACGCATACAAAGCTCCTTCGGAACATCTGTTTGAGGCGATGGGTTTGTCCCGTAATCCCGGTGACGGAACCTATCGGTTTGGGAAAGGCACCGTGATTGTCATGCGCGAAGATCCGAAACATTTTGTATTAAAAGGCGGAAACGACCGGAAATACTTTGAAACGATTGTATCCGCTTATGAGAGCAAAACTGGTAAGAAGATAGAAATCAAAAACAATTTTATGGTGGAACGTGGTCCTTATACGATTGCGGCAGTAATGGATGAGAGTTCTTCTAAAGAGCCTTTGAAACTGTCGGGATTGTATATCGATTTGTTCGACAAAGGCTTGCCGATATTGACAGTCAAGCAGATTAATCCCGGTGAACAGGGGTATTTGTATGACTTGAATAAAGTATCGGGTAAAGTGAAAGCAAAGGTACTTTGTGGAGCCTCCCGCATTTATGATGAAAAAGTAGGGAAGCAGAGCTACTCGTTTGTAGCTAAAAGCCCGTTACATACGACGAATGTATCAAGAGTCCTTTTGCCGCGTAAACCTGAAAAGGTCTTGGTAAACGGAAAGGCGGAACAGCCGGAGTGGGATGAATCTTCCAAAACTCTTTTATTGAGTTTCGAGAATGATCCCGCCGGAGTGAATGTATCGATAGAATGGTAAAATAGATTAAATAAACAGGTGAATTAAATTATGAAACAACAACTGATGATGCTGTTGCTGGGAACAGCTTCTGTACTTTGTAGCTGTGAGACCCAGATAGAACAGCACGAGAAGAATGAATTACGTGCTCCGGCATACCCGCTGGTGACGATCGATCCTTATACCAGTGCATGGTCCACTACGGACAATCTGTATGACAGTCCTGTGAAACATTGGACAGGCAAGGACTTTCCTTTGCTTGGCGTTGCTAAAGTAGACGGACAAACCTACCGTTTCATGGGAACGGAAGAACTGGAACTACGTCCTTTGGTAAAGACATCCGAACAAGGTAGCTGGACAGGAAAGTATACCACTCAACAGCCTGCTGACGGATGGCAGAATGCCGGATTTAATGATAAAGCATGGAAAGAAGGCGAAGCTGCTTTCGGAACCATGGAGAATGAACATACAGCCAAGACCCAGTGGGGTGAAGAATTTATCTGGGTACGCCGGGTAGCTGATATTCAGGAAGACTTGACAGGAAAGAATGTATATCTGGAATTCTCTCATGACGATGATGCTATCATCTATATCAACGGCATCAAAGTGGTAGATACAGGTAATGCTTGTAAAAAGAACGAGAGAGTGAAACTGCCCGAAGAAGTGGTAGCTTCTTTGAAACCGGGTGAGAATCTGATTGCCGGCTATTGCCGTAACCGTGTAGGAAACGGATTACTGGATTTCGGATTGTTGGTAGAACTGGAAGGTTACCGTTCTTTCCATCAAACAGCACAACAAACATCTGTAGACGTACAGCCTATGCAGACTTATTATACCTTTACTTGCGGTCCGGTAGATTTGAAACTGACATTTACCGCTCCTATGTTTATGGATAATCTGGATTTGCTGTCACGTCCGGTCAACTATATTTCTTATGAAGTAGCTTCCAATGACGGCAAGAAACATCAGGTTGAATTGTATTTCGAAGCATCTCCGCAATGGGCAATCGACCAACCTCACCAGGAATCTGTGGCCGACAGCTTTACTGACGGCGACTTGTTATTCCTTCGTACCGGAAGCCGCAATCAGGATATTCTGAAGAAAAAGGGTGATGATGTTCGTATCGACTGGGGACATTTCTATCTGGCTGCTGAAAAAGAAAATAGCACATTTGCAATCGGCGATGGCAGAGAACTGCGTAAGAGCTTTGTAGCTAATAAGTTGGAAGCTCCTACCACGAATGGTTATGATAAACTGGCTTTAGTACGCTCATTAGGCGAAACACAAAAAGCGGATGGTCATTTATTGATCGGATACGATGATATTTATTCTATCCAATACTTTGGCGATAACCTGCGTCCTTACTGGAACCGTCAGGGTAATGAAACGATTGTATCCCAATTCCAGAAAGCTGAAAAAGAATACAAAACACAAATGAAGAACTGTGCCGCTTTCGACAAGAAAATGATGGAAGAAGCGATTGCTGCCGGTGGACGTAAATATGCCGAACTTTGTGCATTGGCCTATCGTCAGGCATTGGCTGCTCATAAATTGGTAGAAGCTCCGAACGGTGACCTTGTATTCCTTTCTAAAGAAAACTTCAGTAATGGTTCTATCGGAACAGTCGACCTGACTTATCCGGGAGCTCCGTTACTTTTATACTACAATCCGGAATTGGTGAAAGCTACCATGAACCATATCTTCTATTATAGCGAAAGCGGAAAATGGGCGAAACCATTTGCTGCACATGATGTCGGTACTTATCCATTGGCTAACGGCCAGACTTATGGCGGTGATATGCCGGTAGAAGAATCGGGTAATATGGTAGTATTGGCTGCTGCCATTGCAAAGGTAGAAGGTAATGCAGATTACGCACAAAAACATTGGGAAACTCTGACTACATGGACAGACTATCTGGTAGAGAACGGACTTGATCCGGCCAACCAACTTTGTACCGATGACTTTGCAGGTCACTTTGCACACAATGCCAACCTTTCTATCAAAGCGATCATGGGTGTTGCTTCTTATGGTTATCTGGCAGATATGCTGGGCAAAAAAGACGTGGCTGAAAAGTACACACAGAAAGCGAAAGAAATGGCTGCCGAATGGGTGAAAATGGCGGATGATGGTGACCACTATCGTCTTACATTTGACAAACCGGGAACATGGAGCCAGAAGTATAACTTGGTGTGGGATAAACTGTTGAATCTGCAAATCTTCCCTAAAAATGTTGCAGAAACGGAAATAGCTTACTATCTTTCGAAGCAAAATAAATATGGTCTTCCGTTGGATAACCGTGAAACATACACAAAGACCGACTGGATCATGTGGACAGCTACATTGGCAAATGACAAAGCTACCTTTGAGAAATTTATCGAACCCGTATATCTGTTTATGAACGTTACACCTAACCGTGTTCCGATGTCCGACTGGGTATTTACAGACGAACCGAATCAAAGAGGCTTCCAGGCACGTTCCGTTGTAGGTGGATATTATATCAAAATGCTTGAAGGAAAACTGATTAAATAAAACAAAAATACCATGAAGAAACTAGCTCTATTCGCTTTTACGTTACTTAGTGCATGGGCTATGACTGCAAAAACAATTACCGGACCGGTGGACTATGTTAGTCCGCTGGTTGGTACGCAGTCAAAGCACGCATTATCTACCGGAAATACTTACCCTGCCATTGCGCTGCCCTGGGGAATGAACTTTTGGGTTCCGCAGACTGGTAAAATGGGCGATGGATGGGCGTATACGTATGACGCTGACAAGATCAGAGGATTCAAACAAACCCATCAGCCAAGTCCCTGGATCAATGATTACGGTCAATTTGCTATCATGCCGGTAACCGGTAAGGCAGTATTTAATCAGGATGAGCGTGCCAGTTGGTTCTCTCATAAAGCTGAAACGGCTACTCCTTATTATTATAAAGTATATCTCGCCGATCATGATGTAGTGACCGAAATTGCTCCGACAGAGAGAGCAGCTGCTTTCCGTTTCACTTTCCCCGAAAACGACCACTCTTATGTAGTGGTAGACGCCTTTGATAAGGGTTCGTTTGTGAAAGTAATCCCTTCGGAGAACAAGATTATCGGTTATACCACTAAAAACAGCGGTGGTGTTCCTGCCAACTTTAAAAACTACTTTGTACTGGTATTCGACAAACCGTTTACTTATACGGCTGCCGTAGCCAGTGGTGTGATTGACACCAACAAACTGGAAGCGACAGACAATCATGCCGGTGCACTGATCGGTTTCAAAACCCGCAAGGGCGAACAGGTAAATGTGCGTGTAGCTTCCTCTTTTATCAGCCCTGAACAGGCGGAACTGAACTTGAAAGAGCTGGGTACGGACAACATTGAACAGATTGCAGCGAAAGGCCGCAAGGTATGGAACGATGTTTTAGGACGTATTGAAGTGAAAGATGATGATATCGACCATTTGCGTACATTCTACTCCTGCCTGTATCGTTCGGTATTGTTCCCCAGAAGTTTCTATGAGATAGATGCCAAAGGAGACGTGATGCACTACAGTCCTTATAATGGCGAAGTGCTTCCGGGCTATATGTTTACCGATACCGGTTTCTGGGATACGTTCCGTTGTCTTTTCCCATTCCTTAACCTGATGTATCCATCCATGAATACGAAGATGCAGGAAGGATTGGTGAACACTTATAAAGAAAGCGGATTCCTGCCGGAATGGGCAAGTCCGGGACACAGAGGTTGTATGGTTGGAAACAACTCTGCTTCCGTAGTTGCCGATGCTTACCTGAAAGGATTGAAAGGATACGATATCGAGACATTGTGGGAAGCCGTGAAACATGGAGCGAACGCAGTGCATCCGAATGTTCGTTCTACCGGACGATTAGGACATGAGTATTATAATAAATTGGGATATGTGCCTTATAATGTAGGTATTAACGAGAATGCAGCCCGTACACTGGAATATGCATACGATGACTGGTGTATCTATCAATTGGGCAAAGCCTTGAAGAAACCGAAAAAAGAGATTGAAATCTTTGCAAAGCGTGCAATGAATTATAAGAATCTCTATGACCCTAAACATAAGTTGATGCGTGGCAAGAATGAAGACGGTACGTTCCAGTCTCCGTTCAATCCGTTGAAGTGGGGGGATGCCTTTACGGAAGGTAATAGTTGGCATTATACCTGGTCGGTATTCCATGATCCTCAAGGTCTGATTGACCTGATGGGAGGTAAAGACGGATTCAACCAGATGATGGATTCTGTATTTATCCTGCCTCCGATTTTTGATGAAAGTTATTATGGAGCCGTTATTCATGAAATCCGTGAAATGCAGATTATGAACATGGGCAACTATGCACATGGCAACCAACCGATTCAGCACATGCTCTATATGTACAACTATTCCGGCCAACCCTGGAAAGCGCAACATTGGATTCGTGAAGTGATGGACAAGCTCTATACTCCAGCTCCCGACGGTTATTGCGGTGATGAGGACAACGGCCAGACTTCTGCCTGGTATGTATTCTCGGCAATGGGATTCTATCCGGTATGTCCGGGTACGGATGAATATGTCTTGGGTACTCCTTACTTCAAGGAGATGAAGCTGCATCTGGAAAACGGAAAGACGGTGACTATCTCCGCTCCGAATAACGGAGACGATAAACGTTACATTTCGTCGATGAAATTGAACGGTAAAGAATATACCAAAAACTACCTGACTCATCAGGACCTGCTGAATGGCGCTAGCATTTCTTTCAAAATGGATGCGAAGCCCAATCAGCAACGTGGTACAAAAGAAGCCGATTTCCCTTATTCTTTCTCTAACGAATTAAAAAAGAAGAAGTAATCATGAAGAAACAACTTAAATATATCAGCGCAGGTATGCTGGCAGGCATGCTTCTCTGTGGCGGGGAGCTACAAGCCTTCAACCGTATGACGGAAATGCATGTATGTCTGGCGGATGCTATTCAGAAAGATAACCGTCCGGAAATATCCAATCGTCTGTTCCGTTCCAATGCGGTAGAGAAGGAGATTCTCCGTGTACAGAAACTATTGAAGAATGCGAAGTTGGCATGGATGTTTACCAACTGTTTCCCGAATACACTGGATACAACCGTACATTTCCGTAAAGGAAGCGATGGCAAACCGGATACGTTCGTATATACGGGTGATATTCATGCTATGTGGCTGCGCGACTCCGGTGCACAGGTATGGCCTTATGTGCAATTAGCTAATTCGGACCCTGAACTGAAAGAAATGCTGGCAGGTGTTATTCTCCGTCAGTTCAAATGTATCAATATCGATCCGTACGCGAATGCTTTTAATGACGGTGCTATTCCTAACGGTCACTGGATGAGTGATCTTACGGATATGAAACCGGAGTTGCACGAACGTAAATGGGAAATTGATTCCTTGTGCTATCCGTTGCGCTTGGCTTATCATTACTGGAAGACTACCGGAGATGCGAGCATATTCAACGAAGAATGGATTCAGGCAATCACTAATGTACTGAAAACATTCAAAGAGCAACAACGTAAAGAAGGAGTAGGCCCTTATAAATTCCAACGTAAGACGGAGCGTGCACTGGATACTGTGAGCAATGACGGTCTGGGAGCACCGGTGAAACCTGTCGGTTTGATCGTTTCCACTTTCCGCCCTTCGGACGATGCTACTACTCTTCAGTATCTGGTTCCTTCCAATTTCTTTGCTGTATCTTCCTTGCGTAAGGCTGCCGAGATTCTGGAGAAGGTAAATAAGAAGACAGCCTTGTCTAAAGAATGTAAGGACCTGGCGCAGGAGGTGGAAACTGCTTTAAAGAAATATGCTGTGTATAATCATCCTAAATATGGTAAAATCTATGCATTCGAGGTGGATGGTTTTGGAAATCATCATCTGATGGACGATGCCAATGTGCCGAGTTTACTTGCAATGCCTTATCTGGGTGATGTGAATGTGAAGGATCCGATTTATCAGAATACCCGCCGTTTTGTGTGGAGTGAAGACAATCCTTACTTCTTTAAAGGCAAGGCAGGCGAAGGAATCGGTGGACCGCATATCGGTTATGATATGGTGTGGCCGATGAGTATTATGATGAAAGCTTTCACTAGTCAGAATGATGCCGAAATCAAGACCTGTATCAAGATGTTGATGGACACAGATGCCGGTACCGGCTTTATGCACGAATCTTTCCATAAGGATAATCCGAAGAAATTTACCCGTGCATGGTTTGCCTGGCAGAATACTCTTTTCGGTGAGTTGATTTTGAAGCTGGTTAATGAAGGAAAGGTAGATTTATTGAATAGTATACAGTAATATGCTGACATAGTAAATTGAACGCGGATAACGCGGATGATGCGGCTCTTTTTCTGATGCAAAATTAGAAAAAACGCGTTATCCGCGTCGTCTGCATCTAAATATGAATAGCTGAAAACTAATATTAAAAAAACAATTGTATCATGAAAAAGTTATGTGTATGGGCAGTTGCCGCCCTTTTAATGGCAGCTTGTACTCCGAAAGCTGAAAAGGCTACAGATTCCGGTTTATTGCAGAGTAAATTCCAGACAGAAGTAGATGGAAAGAAGACTGATTTGTTCACTCTGCGTAACAAGAACAACATGGAAGTTTGTATCACGAACTTCGGTGGACGTATTGTTTCAGTGATGGTTCCCGATAAAGACGGACAGATGCGTGATGTTGTTCTCGGTTTCGATTCTATTCAGGACTATATCAGCAAGCCTTCGGATTTCGGTGCGACTATTGGACGTTATGCCAATCGTATCAATCAGGGACAGTTCACCTTGGATGGTGTAGAATATCAGCTTCCCCGCAATAACTACGGTCATTGTCTGCACGGCGGACCGCAAGGATTCCAATACCGGGTGTTTGATGCAGCATTGTTGAATCCGCAGGAATTGCAGTTGACTTACCGTGCAGAAGACGGTGAAGAAGGTTTTCCGGGAAACATCACTTGTAAAGTGTTGATGAAACTGACGGACGATAATGCCATCGATATTCAATACGAAGCGGAAACAGACAAACCGACGATTGTAAATATGACCAACCACTCTTATTTTAACCTTGAAGGTGATGCCGGCAACAACTCCGGTCATTTGTTGATGGTGGATGCGGACTATTATACTCCGGTGGACAGTACTTTCATGACGACTGGCGAGATTGTTCCGGTAGAAGGAACTCCGATGGATTTCCGCACCCCGACTCCGGTAGGCGAACGTATCAACGACTATGATTTCGTACAGCTGAAAAATGGCAATGGTTACGATCACAACTGGGTATTGAACACGAAAGGCGACGTAACCCGTAAATGCGCTTCTTTGAAATCACCGAAGACTGGTATCGTACTCGACGTTTATACTAACGAACCGGGTATTCAGGTATATGCAGGTAACTTCCTCGATGGTTCACTGACAGGAAAGAAAGGCATTACTTACAACCAACGTGCTTCCGTATGTCTCGAAACACAGAAATATCCGGATACTCCGAACAAACCGGAATGGCCGTCGGCTGTACTTCGCCCGGGCGAAAAGTATACAAGCCAATGTATCTTCAAATTCTCTGTTGATAAATAGGTTATAAAGGCAGTTCATGTCATTGAAGAACGGGTTGTCTGATTAGAGATTATCCGTTCTTTGCTTCGAATGTAATTTGTTGGTGCTCAATAGGGCTCATAGGGAAATTAGGATGATTTCTGGAATCAGTAGAATAGACGAAATGAAGAAAAATAAAACGAAAGGACTTTTTGCATCGATAGTGCTTGGAGTGGCGGTTACAGCTTGTGCGTCTGCTTCTTCTAGTGGTACGGTGACGGTGGTGGACCGACCGGACATACAGTCCGTCAATACCAATTATATCGGGTATCGCGCTCCGCTTCGACCGTTGAATTTTATAAAGTTGCCGGTAGGTAGTATTCAGCCTGAAGGCTGGGTGAAGAAGTATCTGGAGTTGCAGCGTGACGGTCTGACCGGACACTTGGGAGAAATCAGCGCTTGGCTGGAAAAGGATAATAATGCCTGGTTGACAACTGGCGGAGACCACGGCTGGGAGGAAGTCCCTTACTGGCTCAAAGGGTATGGCAATCTGGCATATATCCTGAATGACCCGAAGATGATTGAAGAAACCAAATATTGGATTGAAGGTGTATTTGCCAGTCGCCAGCCGGATGGCTATTTCGGTCCGGTCAATGAACGTAACGGCAAACGCGAACTTTGGGCACAGATGATTATGCTCTGGTGTCTGCAATCTTATTATGAGTATTCTCAAGATCAGCGTGTCATTGACCTGATGACGAATTACTTCAAGTGGCAGATGACTGTTCCCGATGACCAACTTCTGGAAGATTATTGGGAGAAAAGCCGTGGCGGTGATAACATCATCAGTATCTACTGGCTTTACAACCATACTGGGGATGCTTTCCTACTCGAATTAGCCGAGAAGATTCACCGTAACACAGCCGACTGGACGAAATCCACCTCCTTACCTAACTGGCACAATGTAAATATCGCCCAATGTTTCCGTGAACCTGCCACTTATTATATGCAGACCGGAGATTCAGCGATGCTGAAAGCCTCTTATAATGTTCATCATCTGATTCGCCGTACTTTCGGACAAGTGCCCGGTGGTATGTTCGGTGCGGATGAGAATGCCCGTTTGGGATATATCGATCCCCGTCAGGGAGTGGAAACCTGCGGACTGGTTGAACAGATGGCTTCCGATGAAATCATGCTTTGCATGACAGGAGACCCTATGTGGGCTGAACACTGTGAAGAAGTAGCATTCAACTCTTATCCTGCTGCCGTGATGCCGGACTTTAAAGCATTGCGCTATATCACCTGCCCGAACCATGCCATCAGTGATTCCAAGAATCATCATCCAGGCATTGACAATCGTGGCCCGTTCCTTTCGATGAATCCTTTCAGCAGCCGTTGTTGCCAACACAATCATGCACAGGGCTGGCCTTACTTTACCGAACATCTGGTATTGGCAACTCCCGACAACGGAGTGGCAACTGCTATTTATGCAGCTTGCAAAGCTACTGTAAAGGTGGGCGACGGAAAGGAAATCACTCTTCACGAAGAGACGAATTATCCTTTTGAGGAAAGCATTGCTTTCTCTGTTTCGACCGGTGAAAAGGTCACTTTTCCGTTCTATCTCCGCATTCCTTCATGGACAAAAGGAGCAGAAGTGCGAGTGAATGGTAAGAAGGTAAATGTAGCTCCCGTAGCGGGAAAATACCTTTGCATCCATCGGGAATGGTCGAATGGAGATCGCGTGGAACTGACGTTACCGATGTCTTTGTCTATGCGTACCTGGCAGGTTAATAAAAATAGCGTAAGCGTAGATTATGGCCCCCTCACTTTGTCTCTCAAGATTGCAGAGAAATATGTAGAGAAAGACAGCCGCGAGACTGCTATCGGTGATTCTAAATGGCAGAAAGGCGCTGATCCCCAGAAATGGCCTACTACTGAAATCTATCCGGATAGTCCCTGGAACTATTCATTGGTACTGGACAAGACAGAACCTTTGAAAAACTTCAAGGTAATCCGTAAATCCTGGCCTGCCGATAATTATCCTTTCACAGTAGCCAGTGTACCTTTAGAGGTAAAAGCTACCGGCCGCCTGGTTCCTGAATGGAAGATAGACGAAACCGGATTGTGTGGCGTACTGCCGGAAGAAGATGCAGTGAAAGGTAATAAAGAAGAAATAACGTTGATCCCTATGGGTGCGGCACGGTTGAGAATATCTGCCTTCCCGAATACAAGAGAATAAATTAATAACTAGAAAACTTAGAAAAATGAAACGTATTGTTTTTTTAGATTATGTCCGTGTGTTTGCATGCTTTCTCGTAATGGTTGTTCATGCCAGTGAGAATTTCTACGGTGCTCCCGGATCCACTGATATGGCAGGACCGCAGTCTTTTTTGGCTAATGAAGCAGACCGTTTATGGGTAGCTGTTTACGACGGTTTCTCGCGTATGGCAGTGCCGCTGTTTATGATAGTCTCCGCCTTCCTGCTTGCACCGATGAAAGAGGAACAGACGATGTGGCAATTCTATCGCCAGCGCTGTCTTCGCATCCTTCCACCGTTTTTCATATTCATGCTACTGTACAGCACTCTACCTATGTTGTGGGGACAGATAGACGGAGAAACATCTATGAAGGACTTGTCGCGGATATTCCTGAATTTTCCGACGCTAGCCGGACACTTGTGGTTTATGTATCCTCTGATAAGCCTTTATTTGTTTATCCCAATTATATCCCCATGGTTGAGAAAAGCCACGGCTAAAGAAGAGCGTTTCTTTATAGGACTGTTTGTGTTGTCAACCTGTATGCCTTATCTCAATCGTTGGTGCGGTGAAGTGTGGGGACAATGTTTCTGGAATGAATACCACATGTTGTGGTACTTCTCCGGTTATCTGGGCTATCTTGTTCTGGCACATTACATTCGTGTACACCTTACCTGGAATCGTTCCAAACGTTTCATTATAGGAACCATTTTAATGGTGATCGGTGCTGTATGGACTATTTATTCATTCTATGTGCAGGCTATACCCGGCGAACTCCATTCCACACCTGTAATAGAAATAGGATGGGCTTTCTGTACCATCAACTGTGTGCTTCTCACAACGGGTACATTCCTTATGTTTACATGTATCAAACGTCCGCAAGCTCCCAAGTTGGTGACGGAAACATCGAAACTTAGTTATGGTATGTATCTTATGCACATATTCTGGCTCGGACTGTGGGTGACTGTGTTCAAAGATACATTGGCGCTTCCCACTGTTGCCGCTATACCCTGTATCGCAGTGGTTACGTTTATCTGTTGTTTTGTAACAACTAAGATCATTTCGTTTATACCGGGCAGTAAATGGATAGTAGGATAAATATCCGGAAACAATAAGATTTTGAATAGATAATCAAGTTTTTCCTGATTTTCTATTCAAAATCTTACTGTTTATAGCTTATTTCCCTCTTAATGTCCTCTTTCTCTTTTCACCTTTTTCACTCCTATTATAAACCATTATTCCCCAGCCTCTTACGGGTGAACCCTTCCTCTGTTTGGAGCTTTATGCCGCTTTCATCGGTTTCACCAAATACACGTTCCCATATTTGGTATGTTTGCGGGTGACACCTGCCGCAAGCAAAACTTGCGCGAACGTAGCCGGATTACTTCCACGCATGGCAGCGGGGTTATACATCTTCAGTCTCCTGAATATGTCCGAAGCCGAGAGCCGTTCGCTTCCCTCTTCATCATCTTTAGCTATCCGGAAACAGGCATGAAAGACTTCCTCTGCCGGACACGGATGATAAAAAGCAGCATTGTGGCGTTGCAGTTCCCGTTCCTCTTCTTTTGTGAACCAGTAGCGGATGCCGGAGAGCAGTTCAGCTTTCAGTTGGGCATAGATCTGATCGTGCATGATACCTTCGCAATCGATCAGATGTTCTGCTTCAATGCAGATGAATCGCCGGCTACCGGTGGGATCGGTGAGCAAGTCAAAACGGTTGCTTGTACCGATGAAAGAAGCGATGCGCGGCAAGTTGCGGAAATTCTTTTGATAAGCTTTGCAGATATTCAGGTTTGCCATTTGCATCAAATTCTTCAATAATGGCATTTGCTGCGTTCCGTATTTGTCAAATTCATCCATGTTCAGAAGTCCCATTTCGGCAAGTAACCTTTCGGGTTTTCCTTGTGCAGACAGTTTCAGGTTGTCCATGTAATAACGTGACAGTGCCGGTGGCATCAGTGCCTTGCAAAATGTGGATTTTTGTCGTCCCTGCTCGCTGCTGACAAGTATGGGGGCTACGCTGTTGGCATGTATTCCCGTCATGCCTAACCATTGGGCGGTGAGTCCCAGCATCCAGGTATGGAAGCTTTTTATCCAGAGCTGATTGTCAGAGACACGCTGCGCCAAAGCTTCCAGTCTGTCTGTCCCATCCCAGCCGGGCAGTTCCTCCATGTAAAGCCGGAAAGGATGGTATTCAGGAATACAAGTGGAATAAATGTAACGGCTCAAGTCTTTATCCCAGCAGGATATGCCCTGGTCGTGTGCTTCCATGCAGAAAGTGTTCAGTTCCCGCTTACTTACAGGTTCGAAAGGAACGGCACGCTTGTTGGCAGGACGATATTCCGTTTCTTCCGTCAATAGGTTGTAACGAAAATCATACTGTTTTTGCAGGAATGTACGTACCTCTTGGGTTAATCGGACCGGTTGTTTTCGTTCTGTCTCTTTCTCCCTTTCAGTAGGCGGTGCAGCGTCCGGTAGGGGAGCAGTATATATATCTTCATGACATTTTAGCGTTTTCTGTGGCTCTTTGTCTGTTTTCTCAACTGCATCTTCTTTGTTCTCCTTCATTTGAAACAATTTTAGTTCCTTCAATACCTGTCTCCATATCAATGTTATTGCATTCATTATTTTTTCTATTTTTAAGTGATTAAAATCGGTTTATTGTTCAGCACTGATACTGCGAATGTACTATAGGATGATACCGGTTTGCAAGTGTTTCTCCGGAAAAAATATAAATTTCTACTTGACTGAAGAAGGCGGCTTCTTATCGTCCTTTTCTCTATTTTTTATCGTATCTTTGACGAAGAGTTATTGTTGATTCACTTTCGTGGTTCAATCAAATGACAAAAGTGATCTACTTGGATAACAACTGTGATTTAAATGAACCACGGTAGTGGTTTGATGATAAACTTAAAGTTTTTACATGAAATATATTCACTATCAAAACGTTAACTACTAATGGCTATACTTTACGATTGGTATGAGAATCCCGGTGAGTCCGATGATTCGGAAGAGAAAGGTTTGCATCCCCGCATTTTTTTGAATGGTAAGGTGGGAACGGATAAACTGTGCCGGATGATTCACGGACGCAGTTCGCTTTCTGTAGGTGATGTAAAAAATGCGTTCGAGATGCTTGCCCAAATTTGTGGTGAAGAACTACGTGAAGGACGCGAGGTACATATCGAGGGGCTAGGCTATTTTGCCCCTATTTTGAGGAGCACGCAAAAGGTGACCCGCAGTACTAAAAACAAATGGTCGAAGATGGAACTGAAAACAATCGGTTTCCGTCCGGATGCTCGCCTGCGGGGTGAATTGGTAGGTGTCAAAGCCAGCCGGAGTAAGTATGCGCGCCATTCGGAGTCTTTGTCGGAGGTGGAGATAGATATGCGGCTGAAGGAATATTTCGCCGATCATGACGTAATGCTTCGTTATGATTTTCAGGAAGTATGTTGCATGACACGGACTACGGCGAATCGTCATCTCCGGCGATTGCTGGAAGAAGGTAAATTGAAAAATATCGGCAAACGTATGCAGCCGATTTATGTGGCGGCAGCGGGTTATTACGGGGTATCTCGTGATGTGCTCCGGCGGTAAATGGAAACTTTGAGTAAGCGTCGATTTGAAGTGTGTCGGTGAAAGCGGGTGAAAGCGTGATAGAATGGCTTTTGCATGGTCGCTTTCACCCGCTTTCCTGCTCTGGACAGAGGTTTCGGGAAGAAGGTGGAAGCGGTGAAGGCTGTAATCATTTCGTATGATAATATAGGGCTTTTTTGTTTTTCGGTAAAAATATATAGGTCGATTAATGATGTAAATATACTTTTTTCTTATATTTGCGATTCAAGAGCACAAGATAAGGAGAATGATGAAACTGTCCGCTTATTCTTTTAAACAATTATTTTCAGGAGGCTTGCTTTGTTGTCTAATTTTGCTGGCTGCCTATTTATTTCAGGTTTTCTTCCCTGAAATGTATGTTGATGCGTTTTCATCTTCCATACATCTATTGATGTGGTTGACACTCTTTGTGGGGGCTTTACTGTGGACATTTCGTGAGAAGGGGGCACATGGTATACCTTCCGAAATAACGGACTGGCAGTGTATCGCTGCTTTTCTTTTAATTACAGCAGATCAGATATATGTCGTTATGCCAAAAGAAATACATCAGGAGGTGGCACCGGCATTGTCTACCTATACAATTCCTACTTTAGTGGTTGCTGGCATATTGATAGCCGGTATAATTAAGTATTCGATTTTATTATATCAAAAATTGCAGAATGAACGACAACAATCTATTATTCAATCTCAAAAGTTACAGCAATTGCTAGCTTCTCCTTTATCCATCCAAAGAGGCATTTCTTTAGTTCGTAAATTGATAGAGAATAAATCTATTGCTCAATTGTCTGCCCAAGATTATCTTTTGTTGGTAGAAGGATGTAGAACGATAGATCCTGATTTTTTTGGTTGGTTGAAGTCGCAAAGCCTTCAGCTTCCTCCACGAGATATTGTGTTATGCGTATTGATCCGAATGTATAAAACAAAAGAAGAGATTTTGTCAGTTCTATGTGTAAGCGACGGATCTTATCGTACTATGCGATCACGTGCCCGGAAACGTTTAGGGATTGTAGATAAAGAATTGGAGGCTTTTTTACTGGAGATTGATTAACTCTTCTCTTATCTTTATGTGTCTAATATTTCTATTAGTTTGACGAAAGACTTAATTGCTGCAAGCATTCCTGACATCGCTGCACAATAAAACCATACTCGTTTATTAGAATATGATTTTTCTGGCATACATTTGATTGCGCCTATTGTTACTATGATCCACGAAAGAAAATCGAAGAAATGGATGAGAAACAGCTGAAGAATAGAATCGATGTTGTCTATAAAAAGATCGAGATAACACATGATGATGCAAACAGCACATGTGCTGCAATAAAGTATAATATAGCGAATCATTGTTATTGATTATTTATACAATTCTCATAGTCTTTATTTGCTATTCTTATATTTGCTTTATATACTGCTGCTTCTTTCAAGTAACATGGTGAGAGAGGACCCATGCCCTTACAGTTTGTAGCTATGGCATTATCATACTCCGTTTTTGCTTGTTCGTATGCTGCTTGTCTCAATTCTTCACATTTGCTATTACCATTTCCTTCTTTGCGTGTTTTTAATATCTTTCTTTTTGCTAGCTCACGACTTTTGGCATATTGCCTGAATAATAACAACCGTTCCTCTTCACTTAATCTTAAAAATACTGTATGCTCAAGCAAGCCTTTCTTAGCCTCATCCATTTGCCGGAGTACTTCTTCCAGATTCGCTTTTTTGATGAAATCTTTCATATACTCATCATCATTCAGCTTTTCCATGAGTTTGTCGTATTCTTCGTCACTTAGTTTTGAAGTATAGGCACTGAACTTGTCCGCTAATTGCTCACTACATCTTTCAAATTCATAAAATTCGTCTGAATTGGCAACGGAATCTATCAATACATTTCCTGTATTCCAAGTTTGAGAGACCAAGTTGCGTGTTTTGGCAATTGAGTTTACTTCTGTTGTTGTCTCATTCGTACAGTTGTATTCATCGGTGCTACAACTATAAATAAGGAATGTGGTCAATAATATTCCAAACAGTGTAATTACGTATATACTACTCTGTTTTTTGTTTTCGCTTTTCATGTTTTGTTTATAATTTAAATTAGGAAAAACAAAGAAAGGGATTTTACAGCAATTAGATGGAATGTTTTGTTCAAAAAATGAAATAATTTGTTCAAATAGCTGTTTGATGACTATAATAACTCATATATCAATGTTACAATTTAGATATAAAATGACATTTTTAGGGCTCTATATGCCCGATAAATGCCTATGTGACAGGGATAGGAGTGTAACGCCCCCTTGAATAGCATTTGTTATACTCGTATCTTTGTATAAAAATAATATTATGAAAGCAATGACAAAGCTGATTCCTATTATTTGCCTTTCCATTATTATAGGAGGCTCTCTTTTTTATTCTTGTTCACAGAAGAAGAAAGAAGAGACTGTTATTGTACTTCCGTTGGAGACAGCTTTGTCACAGGCTAGAGAAAATCGTGTTGAACTTGAGAAAGTATTACATCGTTATCAATCCAATCCATCGGATAGCTTGAAATATAGGGCAGCTCGTTTCCTGATAGAGAATATGCCATCTTATACCTATTATAAAGGTAAGCTGTTGGAACAATATCTCACTTTCTTTACTCTCTTGCAAGAAGCGCGGAGTAAAAAGATATATCCACAAGCGATGATAGATTCTATCAGAAGGATGTATGGACCATTTTCTTTAGATTCTTTGCAATATTATGAAGATATTACTACGGTGGATTCTGCTTATTTGTGTAGTAATATCGATTGGGCAATCAAAGTTTGGCAAGAACAGCCTTGGGGGAAGAATGTATCTTTTGCCGATTTTTGCGAGTATATTCTTCCTTATCGTATTGGTGATGAAACATTAAGCTATTGGCGTGAGGATATTTATCGAAAGTATAATCCTTTACTTGATTCGTTGCGTGCTTCCACGGTTCTTGATATAGAAGATCCTCTTGTTGCAGCCCGTTGTTTGTGTGATTCTCTTCGTAAACGTAGCCGATTTTTTACAACTACGGTTCCGCAAGGACTTCCTCATGTAGGGCCGGAGATTGCACAAAGCGTTTCGGGCAGTTGTCGTGAACTCTCCGATTATGTTGTTTATGTTTGTCGTGCGTTGGGAATTCCTTGTGCCATAGATTTTATGCCTCTTCATGGAGGTGGGAATGATGGGCATCAGTGGGTGTCATTCGCAGATAAGTATGGTACGCTTTATTTTCAGGAATTCCCCGATAAGATAAAAGAAGTCCGTAAGGATAAGATGTGTGAAGCCTCGAAAATAAAGGTTTATCGGAATACGTTCAGTCTTAATCGTGCTATGCAGGCAGAAATGCAACGCTTGGATACGACTGTTGTTCCTTTCTTCCGAGATCCGCACATCGTTGATGTGACAGCCGATTACGCAAAGACATACAAAAAGAAACTGGAGATTCCTGCATCTATGTTTTATTCGGGAAAGCCTCGTTCGCGTATTGCTTATCTTTGTGGCAGTAGCCGTATGGATTGGGAGCCTGTGGCATGGGCGGAGTTTGATGGTAAACATCTTGCTTTTAACGATGTCCAGATAGAACCCGTCATGCGGATAGCAACTTACGAACGGGGAAGACTTCGTTACTGGACTGATCCTTTTGAAATAACTGTTTCCGGTGAATTTCATGTTTTTACTCCGTCAGATAGTGTTCAGGATGTAACGCTGTTTGCTAAATATCCTTTGTGGCAAGATGAGAAGTATCAGAAACGTATGATAGGAGGTGTTTTTGAAGGAAGTAATGATCCGGATTTTCGTCAGAAAGAGGTGCTTTTCCTGATAGAAAAGCAACCCGAACGGTTGCGGACAATGGCGTATTCCCGTTCTTTGACGCCTTGTCGGTATGTTCGCTATATAGGACCGGAAAAGGGGCATTGTAATGTGGCGGAAATAGAGTTTTATGAAGCGGGTGGACTGTTGCCATTAAGCGGTAGAGTTATAGGCACTCCCGGTTGCTATCAACAGGATGGCTCGCACGAATATACAAATGCGTTCGACGGTAATACTGAAACGTCTTTTGATTACACGGAACCCTATGGCGGCTGGACTGGGCTAGACTTAGGCACGCCCAAGGTGATAGATAAGATAATTTATACGCCTGCTAACCGGGATAATTATGTTCGTTCGTTGGATGACTATGAATTGTCTTATTGTACAAAGAGAGGGTGGAGGACGTTAGGACAGCAAACGGCGATGTTGGATTCGCTGGTTTACAAGAGGGTTCCTAAAGGGGCGTTGCTGTTGTTGCAGAATCATACACGAGGGAATCAGGAACGGATTTTTGTGTATGAGGATAGAAAGCAGGTGTGGAAGTAGTAAGTTGCTTTGCATATTTATTAATTTTAAAAGTACATTATTATGAGAGAACGATTGGTTAAGAGAAATGTAAAACATAAAAGATTGAGGCCGATTTATATGAAGAATTTTATTCAATGGTTTATTGGTGTATTCGTATTAATGGCATTTTTCATTGGCTGTCAAGCAACAAATGATGAAACAGGGAAAATTACTATCTCAGCGGAAGAAAGTAAGCTTAATCTACAGGCACCAAATGGAGAATATCTTGCAGGTGGTGATCTCGTTCAGTTGAAAAAAAAATTAGCTCCGTGTATTGGTACGCTAGAGAAGGATAGTGTAGTCTACGATTTTGAAATTTTGAGTATTCAATATGATTCTTTGCATTATGGTTTCATTGCAGATATTGAATTTGTAACGAAAAGTGGTTATCACAATCATCTCATTATGGAGCATGATGGGAAAGAGGAATAGTTGAGTAATACGGATGATTAAGATGTAGGATATTATGATAGTTCCAATAATAAGATTGCTGTTCACTTTGTTTTATAGAATGATTATGAGAAGAGATTGCGTATTAGCATTATTTTTTACTTTCATCTTAGTAGGGTGTGTTTCTGAACAGATAGAAATATTGCAGAATAGAACTTTTGCTGAAGTACAGCAAATTGCAGTGAAAAAGAAACAAAATTTTTGTATAGTATTGTTGGATACAACAGATTTGACATCTAAAATATATATGGAGCGTCTAAACCATGAGTCTTTAGAAGCTGTGTTTAATATAATAGACATGAATTTACACCAAAATGAATGGTATGCTCAATGGTTATATTCAAACTCTACACCTGTAACATGTATATTTACTCCTGTGGGTGAGTTGATTGATGTCATTCCAGGCGCATCTCGAAAATGTTTTTATTGTATGGAGCAAGTCATTAAGGACAGCAAAATGTGCATGGATTTAAACTATTATAATAGTTTTTCATTAGAAAAAGAAACACTAATACCGCTATTAAATGATGTATTTCAATGTAATCGTGAACTCCAACAAGGGAATGATATTTCTGAACAGATTGATGTTTTGTCAAATGTAATCAGTTATCCTTATGTGCTTTATTTGAAAATGGAGAACTTGGCGAAACATGATAAACTTGAGTTGGCTCAATTGGTTGCAACACAGTTATTGGGGCTTGATTTGGAAGATGTTTGGAAACAAGAAATTTGTCCGGATCTTTTGATTGCTGCTAAAAAAATGCTTGATTCGGATTATGATGTAAGGTTAGAACCTCAATTAGAGTGTGATAAAGTAATAGAATTAGATAACTGTGAAATAGGGAAGCCTAAATTGTTTGAGATTAAAGTAATGAATTCAGGTGTTACTTCTCTTGAAATTCAAGAGATACAACTAAGTTGCTCCTGTGTAGCACTTATTGGTGATGAGCATTATACTATTCTTCCTGGAGAAAGTCAGCATGTTAAATTTCAATTCACAATAGATAAGAATGAAGAAGTTGAACGGGAGATTTTGCTAAAGTCCAATGGCATTTACTCTGTGCATAGAGTAAAAATAGTAGCAAAACCTTCTTGTTGAAAAAATGTGATGGTATTTTAGATGTTAAATGTGAACATGATAATATTAAACAATTATTTTTATTAAAATGAAAAGAATAACATTTTTTTTGAATGCGAGTATGGGTATTGTAATGCTTTTACTTGCTGGTTGTTGTACATCTATTGAAGATGATTTTCGTTTAGATGTAGAAAAGGAACTCTCTATAAGAGAACGTGGGCTTAATTTGAAGGCTCCAAATGGAATGTATATTGCTGAGAATGTAGCTCTTTTGAAAAAAAAGTTAGCACCAATTGTTGAATATAGCAACTGGGAGAGTAAAGACTTTGAGATTGTGAGTATTCAATATGATTCGTTGGAGGTTGGTATTTGCGCTGAAATTGAATATGTAACAGAAGATGGAAGATCGAGCAATATAATTTTTGAGAGAAAGATGCATAATCTTCATCCCCAAATTAAAACAAGAACAGAAGGAGGAGGAACTGATGAAAGCGAAGATGCAACTTACTCATGTAGAAACTTAAATCGTAAATGTAAAAGTTGTAGAACTGTTCGCGATCGAAAAAATAAACAGACTCGTTGTGCTTGTGATGATGGACTTGTTGAGGGCTGTGCTTTGTATGAATATAGTATTTAAATTTTGAAGAATCATGAAGACGAATTTTTTAGTAATAATGGCTATTTTAGTAATAGCTTTTGGAAGTTGTGAATCTGATGAGTTTATTGAGAAAGAAAGAACGTCAATAAATTTGGTGGCTCCGAATGGGCAGAAAATAGCTACAACTATCGAAGAATTAACTACTTTGGTAGCTGAAACTGTAGAAAAAAAGTATGGTGAAAGCAAAGATGTTGAGATTGACAAAGTGGTTTATCACGATGCAGAAATAGGATTTATTGCAGAAATCAAATATGTGACATACGATGGACACTCAAGTAACTTGATAATGAGCAATGCGGCATTAGGTAGTAGTGTTAAGATGAAACGAATTAAAACACGAGGTGAAGGGGGAGGTGTGGACAAAGTGGTAGTGTATTACTGTGAAAATGGGGATAGCAAGAAGTGTCCTGATTGTGAAATTGCAAAAACTTCGAACGGAATCAGTTGTTTTTGTTCAAAAGGTGATAGGAGTGTTTGCGAGCTTAAAGAAAAAGAACAGTAAATATGCTTAGAATGTTAGGGCAATAAACGGCGATGGCAGATTCACTAGTATATCAAAAATATGCCGATAATAATATTATTGTTGTTGCGGAAGCATACACGTAGAAGGCAGGAGTGGATATTTTGTATGAGGGAGGAAAGCAGGTGCGGAAATGAGGAGTTTTTATGATTGGATGTAATATATTTAACAATTTAATATTTGATAATGAGTATAAAGAGGATTTGTACAGGAGTGGCATTGGCATGTGTATTATTTATGTCAAGTTGTGGTTCTTCTGCTAAATTAGCAAAGAATCATGATGAAATGAAGAGTGATCCAAGAATATGGGATTATCTTAACGTCAGTGAGAGAGAACATGCATTGGTTGATTCTATTGTAGCCTTGGATGAATATGCTGTATTTCTTGATTCATACAAAAAGTATCGGGCAAAAAAGAATACTATGCGTGAGGGCGAAGATGTAGAACAAGCGAAAGAGTTTGCAGAATATGCGGCAGCGTGTTCTAAAATATTCAGGATTATTGATAAGTTGAAATTAAGTAAAGATGCGTCTATCGCTGTGTTTGAGAATGTGTATAGAGTTGCTAATAATAAATAAATTGAATCGGAAGCTACTAGAGCTACGGGAGAGTGTTTAGATATAGAAGATGAATTTAAACGTATGCAATGTATAGGAGATGTGATGGTTGCTTGTAATAAAAAGAAAGCTCGGGCTGCTGAAGTGTATGAGGATTGTATAAAAGGTAAATGATTTGATAAAATCGTAATGCGCCCAAATTGATAACTAGTAATCAATAGGGGGAAATTGGTTTGTTGTTGACGTTTGTAAGAGTATCAAATAATACTCTTACAAACACAATGTGTTGATTAGATCTTTTTATATTTAGAATTAAAGTGTTGTGAACAAGAATAATGGTTATTTGCAAATAGAGATTCCTATACAGGAGTGAATGAAACAAGTGAAGCAATAAAATGTGAATAAGGAGAATATGAAAAGAAGTATTTTTTTATTCCTTCTGGGAATAATATTGTTTGTTTGCCAGACAAAAGCATCTACAATAAACGATGTGTCTGCTATAGAGACAGAAATGATTAGCTTTTTCCATTCTACATTGCAGCGTAACTACGGTAGTTCTGACGGAAAAGCAGTAAAGTTGATGATGGATGCTCTTCTACATTATAAATTTCATTATATTATTGATGTGGATAAAGAGGCATTGAAAGTTATTAATGACAAACTTTATCCGGATTTGTTCGGTAGCTATTTTGTAGAGACTAAAGAGCCTCCTATAGATTCACTTCATACGAATTGGAAACGGTACGATCCTTATCATATCATTTGCGGCTATAAGTTCAAAAAACAACAGAATGGAGAAACTTATTACCAGAAGGAACTGTCACAGGCTACATCTCCTTTATTTAAGGAAATATGTAATGCGTATGAAGCAACCGGCAGTTTACCTTTTACTGTCGCTTGGGGAAAGATCCGATCCAACGAACATCAATGTTTAGATGCTTTTGAAACGGATAGGGATGTTCAGATGTTTTTCACTTTCTTCTTTTGGCGTTATTTATGTTATTGCGTGAATATTGATTTTATGACAGGAAAGGATAAAACGGAATTGTATATCGAATCTGTACCTTGATGAATGGAGAAACACTGAAATCTTGAATAAGTAACTAAAACAATATAGGTTATGATCCGGGAAGATAAAACGCCAACTAAAAAGATATTGTCGACCAAGAATAACATTTATATAGGACTATGTATTTTCTATATATTGTTATCAATGATAAACAGGAAATATCCAATAGGAGATGTAACGCTGAATATCGTTTATCTTTCAACATGGTTTTTTCTTTTATTGTGGGAAGTTGTAGATGTACTTATAAATAAAAAGAAAGATTTTGGTTGCATAGTTATAATTTCAATTGTGCTGGTTACGTCCATCGCAAATATGTTGAGGTAGATAGAGAAGAGATAACAAAAAGTATAAATTTAATGTATGCAGAAATGAAATATACACGGACATTATTAATTATTGTATTTGCCTCTGTTGCCCAGCTATTTTACGGGCAAGAAAGATACACAATCAGCGGTGAGTTTCCAGATCGTTCTTTGGATGGTGAGTATGTGTTTCTATATGAATGGTCGGCTCTTGTTGAAGAACCTGAACGTATGAGGCAAGCATTCAAAGATACCATATTGGTAGTTGGTAATACATTCCATTACGAAGGAACGCTCAACCGGAAACCTTTTTTGGTTTCTCTCTCTTGCAGTAAAGGTAGACAGTTTCGTTATAATACCTCTTTCGTTATAGAACCGGGGGATATTCAACTTCGCATTGTTGATTGGGGAAGTGAGGGGAATGTTTCCGGTGCTCCTATTAATAATGATTATAATGCGTACATTATCGAATGTAAAAAGCAAGTAGACAAGATGCTCTATTTGATGAGAACCAGGCGGGAAGAGGAAGCGATGAAAAGTGATGCACGTCTAAATGCGTTGTTTCGAGATGCGTATATACGTTCCACAGAAGGTCGTTTGCTTTTTGGAGAAAAATATGCCCAATATCCCGATGTTATTCGATCTTGGTTGGCTATGTATATAGACCCTATTAATCAAACTGCGGGAGATGAGGCTATTTTATCGCGATTCTTGTATGTTGTCGATTTAATGCCTGAGGCAGAACGCGATATTCTTTTAGCTTGGCGGGAGTATAGAACCGAGTTGCAAGAACATATGGTAAAGGCCAGGGCCTTGAGAGACAGTCTGGATGCTAAAAGGCCTCGTTTTATTGAGGTTGTTCCTAATCATTCATTATCAACTACGGAAAATGAATAGAATGTTGAAAGGTATTGGAGGATGAGAACTTAATTTAATACTAAGATAAAAATGATAAGACTCTTTCATATTTTGTTTGCCGCAGCATGTATAGGCAGTATGTTTGTATATTCCCACCAATTTACAGACGCATATATTGTGCCCAAATGGTGCTGGGTTTTGTTTGTGCTGTTATGGATGCTGGTGTGTGCTGCATTTCTGGCATTGCAGCGTAAATCCATAGTGGCGGATATGGCGATATGGGGGAGTATCATTGTTTCCTGTTGTTGGTTGCAGGCTGTTTATGGAATATTGCAATACGTAGGTTTATTTCCTTCTCATGCAACCTTCCGTGTGACCGGTAGTTTTGATAATCCGGCAGGATTTGCCGCCTGCCTTTGTGCCGGATTGCCTTTTGTCGTTTTTCTGATCATACATAGAAATAAGTATATTCGATATGCCGGATGGCTGGCAGGGGGAGTGATGGTGTTGGCGGTATTTTTATCTCATTCGCGATCTGGTATGGTAAGTGTCATTGCGGTATGTATCATGTTTTTGTGTGGAAGATTCGTTCATGGGAGATTGTGGAGATATTTACTATCGGTATCTATGATAGGATTGTTAATAATCGGCTTCTATTGGTTGAAAAAAGATTCGGCAGATGGTCGGTTGTTGATTTGGCGGTGTGGCTTGGAAATGGTGAAAGATGCTCCTTGGACGGGGCATGGCAGCGGAAGTTTCGAGGCTAAATATATGGACTATCAGGCGGATTACTTCAAAGAATATGGTTCGCAAAATCGCTATGCAATGTTAGCGGATAATGTAAAGCAGCCTTTCAATGAATACTTGGGAATTCTGATTAATTTCGGTATTGTCGGATTGGCTTTGCTTTTGGGTATTGTGGGGGCACTTGTGTATTGTTATAGGCAAAATCCTACACAGGAAAAGAAAATAGCTCTTTATGCTTTGCTATCAATAGGCGTATTCTCTTTCTTTTCCTATCCGTTTACGTATCCTTTTACGTGGATGGTGACATTTCTTGCCGTTCTCATGTTGACTGCTGATTATTTGAAGCGGATAAAGATAGGTACATGGGGCAGGAATATAATATATTCCGCAGCGTTGATGGGCTTCTTTTGGGGACAGGTTAGGCTGGGCGCACGTACACAGTCGGAACGCAGTTGGCAGGAGGCTTCGGAGTTAGCTTTTTGCCGTTCGTATGATGAGGCGCTTCCGTACTATGTGAGTCTGAAACACCGATTCGAAGATAATCCTTATTTCCTGTATAATTATGCTGCTGTTTTCACGGAAGCCAAGGAATACGAGAAGGCTTTGAAGGTAGCGTTGGAGTGTCGCAAGTATTGGGCAGATTATGATCTTGAATTATTATTGGGTGATATTTATAGGGAAAAAAAGGATTATAAACAGGCTGAAGAATACTATATGAGTGCTTCGTATATGTGCCCTAGTCGTTTTTTGCCTCTTTATCAATTGTATGAACTGTATAAATGTATAGGTAATACAGAGAAGGCTTCGGAATTGGCAAAGATACTTCTGGAAAAGCCTGCAAAAGTAAATTCAATGTTAATCAAACGGATAAAATATCAACTCAAAAAGGAGTGTGAACCTTTAATATTATGAATATAGTATGTAATTATGCGGCATTCATAATGTTTTTCCTTAATGTATACCTTTATATTTGGAATCCTTTGGAGAAACATTATGATTTAATTAAAATAGTGTTTGATTGGGTTATTGCTTTGTTTGTATTTAATTATTTGTTTCGGCATAGCAAAATAGAAAGGATAGGATATGTTATATCTATAATGCTTCTTGCCTTAGCTTATTTTGTGATTCCAATATAGGATCTGTTTGTTTATAGTAGTTCTCCTTATGGCTCGTTTAAAGTGCTTTAGTTACTATATGTCGAGATATTTTCTATCAAGAATGAGAACAATTGAGCAGATATGTATCTCTCTGTATCCATAGCAGTCGTTATTAACTGCAAAACTGTAAATTGAAAGTTAGTTAGGACTAAGTGCCTGACAATATATTATTTGTAACAAAAAACAATTATGAGAAAGTATATCCTTTATTCGTTAGCTATCCTGTTGGCAGCCTGTTCAAAAAGTGTTCCTTATTCTGACGAAACCATTAAAAATGACCTTCGTGTGCCTGCTTATCCGCTACTGATGCTCCACCCGCATCTGCGTTTATGGTCGACAACAGATCAACTGACGGAGAAGAATATGATTTTTACTAATGGGAAAAATCTTCCTTTTGTCGGTTTCCTGCGGGTGGACGGAACGATGTATCGCTTTATGGGTAGACGTGAATTACCTATGCAAGCCATTGCACCAATGGCATACGATTATGAAAGCTGGGAAGGAAAGTTTACTTCTCTTAGACCGGATGAAGGTTGGGAACAACCGGACTTTAATGATCAATATTGGCAGGTAAGTGAAGGGGCATTCGGTACACGCGACAGACGTGAAACGAGAACGCCGTGGCTTTCTACTGATATATGGGTGCGGAGGGAAATCGTGGATATTGATCCATATTTGCTTGAGAACAAGAAAATTTATTTGCGTTATTCGTATGATGACATACTTCAATTGTATATTAACGGAAAACTAGTCGTGAGTGCGGATCGCGCAGCGGCAAATTTAAAAGTTGAGCTGCCGGATTCTATCCTGAATACAATGAAGAAAGGAAAAGCCATTATTGCAGCTCATTGTGAGAATAAAAAAGGTAGTGCATTGGTCGATTTTGGCTTATTTGCAGAGGAATCGGGAATATTAGTAGAAGACATAGCTCCTGTTGCAAAAGAGAAGGAATGGATAGGAAAATATACAACAGAACAACCTGAAGAGGGTTGGGAAATGGCTGCTTTCAATGATAGCACATGGACACAAGGAAGTGCTGCTTTTGGCACGGAAGGCGGACCGAGTGTTGCTACTCCTTGGAATACCAATAGGCTATGGATTAGGAGGGAAGTCTCATTCGATCCTTCCTTAGTGAAAAATAGACAACTTTTTGTGCGTTATTCGTATAATGACGGTATGCAACTGCTTATTAATGGAAAGGAGCTTGTTCGTACAGGAACGAAGGCACGTAACGACGTGAAAGTGCAGATTCCGGATTCTATCTTGGAAACAATGAAAGATGGAAAAGCCTTGTTTGCGGCCCGTTGCGTGAATTGGGGAGGTACTTCGTTTGCAGATTTCGGATTGTATGGTGAGCTGAAGGAAGCCGGGCAAAAATCAGTGGATGTGCAGGCTACCCAAACACATTATATTTTTGATTGTGGAGATGTGGAATTGAAACTGACATTTACGGCTCCTTATTTATTGGATGATTTGGAACTGTTAAGTCGCCCGGTCAATTATATTTCTTATCAGGCTAAGGCCTTGGACGGTAAGGAGCATGATGTCGCTATTTATTTTGAAATGGATCCTCATAAAGCCTTTCGTGCCGGGCAGTCTACGGAGATGTATGAAAAAGACGGTTGGGTGATGATGAAGACCGGTCGGGAGAATCAGAAGTTATGGGTAGATAAGCTGAAAGATGCTCCGGCCTGGGGGTATTTCTATTTAGGAGCGAAAGAGAATGCTACTTATGCACAAGGGGACGCGGCAGAGATGCGGGCACACTTTATGAAAGAAGGTGATTTGAAAGAAATGCGTCGGTCGAATGAAAAACGTTATGCGGCTATAGCACAGAAGCTGGAAATGAATAGTGAGTTTCCCCAACATCTGATTGTGGCTTTTGATGGATTGTATACAATGGCTTATTTCGGTGAGGACCTACGACCTTACTGGAATAAGGATGGAGAAAAAACGATAGAAGGGTTATATGAAGATGCGGAAAAAGTATATAAAGAAACAATGGCAAAGTGTTATGCTTTTGACAGGCATTTGATGGAAAATGCTTGCCGTGCCGGTGGCAAAGAGTACGCGGAGCTATGTGCTTCGGCATATCGTCAGGCCGTTTCGTCTTTCCAGATGTCTAAGAATTCGAGTGATGAGTTGCTCTATTTTACTACATTGGTGGGTTCGCTGGATATTTATTATGCTGCTTCACCGCTGTTTCTTTGTTACAATCCCGATCTGCTGAAAGCAATGCTGAATCCTTTCTTTTATTATAGTGAGAGCGGTAAATGGAATAAGCCTTTCCCGGCTCATGATTTGGGCGGTTATCCGTTTGTAAACGGACAAGCGAAAGGGGGAGATTTACCGGTTGAACATGCCGGAAATATGCTGATTATGGTGGCTGCTATGGCTAAAGCGGAAAAAGATGCATCTTACGCAAAGGCTCATTGGGAGACTCTCTCCAAATGGGCGGGTTATTTGATGGAGAACGGGGTTGATACCGATAAACAGATTGATACTGACAGCTTTGCCGGCCGCTACTCTCATAATGCTAATTTGTCTGCCAAAGGAATTCTAGGTATTGCATCGTATGCTCTTCTGGCAAAAATGCTAGGTAAACAGGAAGATGCTGAAAAATATTTGGCAACAGCAAAAAGAATGGCCAAGGAATGGGAGAAGCAGGCTTCTGACGGAGACCATTATCGCTTGGCTTTTGACCAGCCGGATAGCTGGGGGCAAAAGTATAACTTGATTTGGGATAAACTCCTTGACCTTCATGTTTTTCCGGATAGAGTCGTAGAATTGGAGACAGCCTTTTATAGGACTAAATTGAATACTTACGGTTGTCCGTTGCATAGTAAAACTGATTATGCGAAAGCTGATTGGACTGTATGGACGGCTGCATTGCAAAATGACCGGCTTATGTTTCGTGAGTTTATTCTTCCGCTTTACAATTATATGAATGAAAACAAATGGCGTGTACCAATGGCAGACACTTATAATGTTGTGAATCAGAAAACAAGAGGCGTATCATGGGGAAGACCGGTAACGGGTGCCTATTTCATAAAATTATTAGAGGCGGTTATTGAATGATGTTGATTTAATGTGTATCTGTGCAAAAAAATAGTGTGGTTGTCCTGATTCTATGCTTCGGATGTGCTTGATAAAGAAGAACCGATTGTAGCTATTGAAAAATTACTCTAGAGGAATATAAGAACGGATTTTTACATATGTAGATCAAATTCAAATTTGGAAATAATACTAATATATAACAGTTAATTAGATTTGTAAAATGAAGAAGACTATTGCTTTGATTTTTGTATCTTTATTTTTTCTATCTAGTTGTATAAATGATACAACAGGTAAAAAAGCTAACTTGCCAACCGAAAAATCCGTTATAGAAAATAGGAAAGCTTGCTTGGAAATTGTAAATAAGAAATATGATTTTGGAAAAATAAGCAAAAAAGAACATTCATATTTAGATGTTGAATTTGAGTTGAGGAATACGGGGAAAATTCCTTTAATAATATCAAAAGTTGACGTGTCTTGTGGGTGCTTGTCTGTCAATTACTCGAAAGAACCAATAAATCCTGGTAAGATAAGAAAACTGGTAGTGCATATTGATACTAAAAATCAATATGGTATGTTTAATAAGGTCATTTTTATAAATTCCAATGCGGAGAATAACCTAGAGCTTATAAGGATAACAGGCGAGGTGGAAAAGTAAATGACATTTAAGGTGTGTGGGTTAACTATATTGATGCCAATGTGAAGTTGAATAACAAATTAATTGTTAAAGAGTAAATAAAGTAATATTTGCTAGAACCATTTGATGATATAATAAATAAACAAAAGTGAATATGAATCCTCCATGAATTAAGATAATTGCTAGAAACAGTGGATATTGGCTACCACTATGATATTGAAGTTACATTATTGGTTGGAACATCCTAGGGTGAATATAAACTAATTTTATAGCTAAGTGCCAGATTGCACAAATAGGACGTGTACCAAGTATAATGTTAATAGAGTGTCACTTAACATTTATTATAAGATAAATGTTTATTAGAAAAAATATTGTATAACGCTTCTTTTTGTAAGAAGCATAATAATTATTTATATATGAAAAAAATATATTTTATATTAATAGCACTATCGTATTTTACAGTTTCGTGCTCTAATATTGACGATGAGTTGCGTTATAGCTGTAATGAAAAAATTGATAGTTGGGTGAAGGAGAACTTTACTGATATTCAGAAAATGGGTTATACCGAAATTCTAGAATATGATATGGGTACCCAAAAAGCAATTTATAATGCGATGTCGTTAGAACAAAGATATAATCTTTGGATAACTAAATTGAATAATGTTCTAAAATTGGAATGGAATGAGAAAGAAGAAGAACATCTGAATAATTTGTTGAAATTTGTTAAGGATAATAAGATGCTTTTTGATAATAAAAAGAACGATGATATAAATGACGAGTTTGAGTTGTTCATGTACCAATGGAAAGAATATGCAGGAAATGAATTGGGCTGGGATCAAACGAGTCTTTATAGTATTTACTGCACTTTAATGACTCCTACTAAGAAATTAGAAAATGATACTGTTCGACTCTTTGTAGAAGAAGATTTACTATCTAGTAATATTCCACAAACAAGGTCTAGTACAGAATTAATAAAAAAGCATGATACAAGTGAGGTTTGCTATTGTTCAACTAGCTCTGATTATTGTGGTAATAATAATTAGTCATCACCAGCAGGAAGTTATACATATTATTGCTCTAGTGGTTGTAGATCTACAGGTAAACCAAAAGGTTGTGGTATATTATGGCAATATGAGTGTGATGGCGGTTGTGATATGTATTATACACCTGTTGGTAATTAGAATATACTTCAATTAAATTAATTATCATTAAATGGTTCTACAGATGATAAGCTTAAGCTTTAATGACTAGATTTTGTTTTTATCTTAAATTGTGTCTGCTATAATGAAATATGTGTACGTCTTTTTTGCATCAGTTGTTCTATCTGTTATTAATTGTTTTCTAGGATCTGGATATATATATATAGGTTCCCTATATGGATTTAAATTATCAATATTGAGTGCCTTAATCTTATATTTAGTTTTTACTTTTATTGTTCTTAAAAAAAGTAAGCAATCTAATGCCTCCTGGTTATTACTTGTAATTTTACTTGGATGTTTAATATTGGATCTGCCTGTGCATATATTAGATTTTAAGAACACGCTTATGTCGTTGCTTGATTTGCCGTGTCGTTGGTTAGCAATTATTGTGGCTTATTTTTGTTACCGTTGGCAAAATTATATGATGCGGTTATTCTCTTTGGTAATTCTTTATTTGATATTTGCTTTTTGGTTAACATTTGAAGGCTTTGACTTATGGGTGCATAAATTAAACTTTGGAACATTTACTGGGAAAGTAATTGAAGATGTGGCTGAAAATGATATAATGTTTACGAATGAATTAGGGGAAAAGAAGAGTATAAATCAATTGCACGGTGAGTATATCGTTTTAGATTTTTGGTTTACTGGATGTAGAATATGTTTCGATACAATGCCCAATTTTCAAAAGTTATACAATTTGTCAAATAGTAATAAGGTCGGATTATTTTCTGTTTGTTGCTATAATGAAAAACAAGGGGAGGATTATTTAACAGGCCGTAAGGTACTTTCTGAAAGAGGATATGATTTTCCTGTGCTTTCAATAAATATCAAAGATTCTTTATTGCAAAATTTAGGTGTGAGTGCTATGCCAATGGTTTTAATCTTTAATTCAGAACGAAAACTGATTTTTAGAGGTTCTCTCGAATATGCAGAAGATTTTATGAAAGATTTTAAATGTAAGATTTGATATGAAGCATATCCTTAACAGGAACATTAAAGATATACTCTATACGGTAATCCTGAGTGTTTTTATTGTATGTGTTATGTTTATTACCTTAGATATATTTCAAGACTCTGTAATATTAACTAAGTGGTATGCTTTTTTTATTGGTTCCTCCGTGTTTGGTATTTTAATGCTATGTTCAAGAACTGTTTTTTGTATATTTAGTGATAAAATTACACTGTGCTTGTTGATTTTTTTGTCATATCTACTTATACGGAATATCAATTTATATTTAGGTATTAATTCACTTTATTCTCCACTAGCGTTCTTTGTTTTATTTTTATGTTTCCGTAACTTGTCAACGAAACTGAATAATAGAATAGTTATCGTTATAGTAGTATTATGCTTTTTTCAATCTATATATGGCATACTTCAGTATTGTGAGGTTTTTAATAATTATAGCAGATTTAAGGTTGTGGGAAGCTATGATAATCCTAGTGGATTTGCAGCTTGTCTTTCAGCTAGCTTTCCTTATTGTTTTTCTTTCTTTAATACAAAGAAGCCAATACTTTTGTTTACGGGAGTTATAATCTCTATTTTAATAATAATAGCAATAATTCTATCCGGTTCTAGGTCTGGTATACTTTCAATAATTATAGTATCCATGCTTTATTGTGGATATAAGCGTTTTTTTTGTTGCAGCAAATTGATAAAGCAAGTTTGGCTGTGTAGTGGTATGTTTGTTCTAATAGCTATTGGAATAATCTTGTTTGTAATAAAAAAAGATTCCGCAGTTGGTCGCATACTTATTTGGAGTAATACTCTTGAATTAATAAATGATAGACCGTTGTTTGGATATGGCCCTTGCGGTTTTACTGCCAATTATATGAGTGCACAAGCAGTATATTTTGAAAACAATAGTGAAAGCATTTATTCTCAATTGGCAGATAATATTATAATGCCATTTAATGACTACTTATTTATTGCTGTAAAATATGGTATTATAGGGTTGTTGATGTGTTTGGTTGTTGCGTATTTTGTGTTTAAAGAAAGTGACAAATTAGAATTAGGCCATTTTTGCATAATTTCAATAGGAGTATTCGCTTGTTTTTCATATCCGTTAAGATATCCTTATGTGCTTTTTTTATTGGCCTACTCAATTGCTATATCTTCAAAGAAAATCGGTATGCACAACTTAAATATAATGGTAAAAACGTTATTAACAGGTATTCTTATCATTGGAATGTATATGCTCTGCTTGGATATCCGTTTTGAAAGTAAATGGAATATCCTTGTTGAGATGTCTGTATTAGGAAAGACACGGACTTTAATTCCAGAGTATAATAAATTATATAAAATCTGGAATTATAATCCTTCATTTTTGTATAACTATGCAGCAGTTTTGAATAAAGCATCTGATTTCCGTACAAGTAACGCTGTTATAAAAGAATGTATAAAATATGTAAATGATTATGATATTCAAATACTATTAGCTAATAACTATTATAATCTAAACGATTTGAGTTTGGCGGAAAAGTATTATATGAATGCAAGTAATATGTGTCCAAATAGATTTATTCCCTTGTATGGATTATTTCTTGTCAACCAAAAAAGAGGAGATCAGAAAAAATGTTATGAATTAGCTAGCTTAATATTAAATAAACCTATTAAAACAATGTCAAGTACGATAAAAAATATAAAGAGAGAGGTTTATGTATTTAACAAATCTAAGAAAGCTATTAATAGATTAGACGAACGTAATGAAGAAAATTAGTTTTTTTTTGATACTCTCAAAGATCGTGCTAGGTCTTACATTCCTTTTTTCAGGATTTGTAAAGTCTGTAGATGTTTATGGAACAACATTTAAAATTGTCGATTATTTTCATGCATTTCATTTAGATATTTTCCAACCATTATCAAAACTATTGGCTTTTGGTATTGTCGGTTTTGAGTTTTTGTTAGGTATCTTAATTATAATAGGTATTTATGCTAAAGTTGTATCAAAATTAGTAATATCAATAGTCTTTTTTATGATGTTGCTCACTTTGTATATAGCTTTATTCAACAATGTTGAAGATTGTGGATGTTTTGGAGATGTATTAATTCTCTCAAATTGGGCTACATTTTTTAAAAATATAGTATTGTTGATATTTGCATTCATATTTGTGATTTACCACCGTCTGGTGATTCCATTATTTTCAATAAAAATAAGAAAGTACGTTTTAAGGTATAGTTTTATATATATTAGCGGAATTCTTTTATATAGCTATATATATGAACCATTATTTGATTTTCGTCCTTATCATGTTGGCGCAAAGCTTATGCCTTTTGACTCAATAAATAAGAAAAACAAAGATCAAGTATCTTTGATTTATAGAAAGGATGGTGAGGAAAAAGTTTTCACTCCAGAAACAGCTCCTTGGCAAAATGGTGAGTGGACATATGTTGAAACCCGTATCAATTCTTTAAACATAGAAAATACGAAATCAATTGCAGACTTTTCAATTCAAAATATTAAATTTGACAAAGAAAATAAACCAACAATAATTGATATAACTGATAAGGTTTTATTGGATTCTGAATACTCTTTCTTTTTGCTGATACCTGATTTATCAATATTGTCAGACATTCAGTATGATACAATAAATAAAATTGCATTGTATGCAGGGAATAATAAATGCAATGTTTACTGTCTGACAGCTTCTACTAGAAATGAGGTATTACAATTTAAAGAGAATTTA
The DNA here is from genome assembly GCF_014334015.1 of Bacteroides sp. M10. Taxonomy (GTDB): domain Bacteria; phylum Bacteroidota; class Bacteroidia; order Bacteroidales; family Bacteroidaceae; genus Bacteroides; species Bacteroides intestinigallinarum. Next base: position 2,233,706 of record NZ_CP060488.1, read on the forward strand.
AATCCAGAAATAATGATATGCTTAGCTGACAATAGATTAATTAATACTATTGTGCGTACATCCCCAGGATTAATGATTATGAAAAAAGGGCTTATAGTAGCTAAATGGTCTAGATGGTCTTTCCCTTTTGATTTGCATTTGGGCTGTAATATGAATGAACTAATAACTTCATCCCCATCATCAGTGAGAATTGGTCCTATTATATTAGCTGTATTGTTACTGCTTCTGCCTATGATGGTTTTTAAAATTAAGGATAAAAGAATAAATAATCGATTTATGAAATGAAATATTGTTTACTTGCTGGCTTTGCTTTTTGTAGCCTGCACAAGCGTGAAGTAGTCGGACGAAACCATCAAAAATGATCTTCGCGCGCCCGCTACCCCATTGCTCACATTACATCCGCACGTGACATTATGGTCCGCCGCCGACAAACTCAACGAAAAGAATATATCTTTCGCTAGTGGTAAAGAACTCCCCTTTATTGGTTTCTTGCGAGTAGATGGGGGTATATCGTTTTATGGGTAGTGAGAAACTTTTTATGCAGGCTATTGCTCGTCCGGTTAATTATATCTCTTATCAGACCAAAGCTCTTGACGGCAAAGGACATGATGTGGCTATTTATTTTGAGATGGATTCGCATAAGGCATTTTGTGCCGGGCAGTCTACGCAAATGTATGAAAAGAATGGATTGGTACTGATGAAAACGGGCCGAGAGAATCAGAAGTTATGGGTCAACAAGGGGAAGAAGTATCCGGCATGGGGAAGATCGGAATGGGTGCCTATTTCATAAAATTATTAGAGGCGGTTTTGGATGAAAAAGGTAATAATATCGTTTCAAAAGATGAAATGAATTGTTCAAGATAATCTTGATAGAGTAGGCACCTGAAAGTTATAATTAAAGATGAATAGGGGATATTTCGTTTGTTCGTACTTTATGGAGGGCGTGAATAGCAACCTTATTGATTGTAATATACTATTGAATGATGTTGGTTTAATGTGTATCTTTGTAAGAAATGCGGGACAAAACATGGAATCAATATAAATCCTATAAATAAAATTAGATAATTATGAAAAACATTTTCCTTCCCAAAGTAATGATGTGTATAATTGCGCTGTTTACTTTAATTTTACCTGCTTCTGCACAAAATACAAATGCGACAAATGAGTACAAAGAAACATTGAAAAAGATTATGGACTTTTCTGGTACTTCGACCACTACGGATGACTTTTTCCAGAAATTATCTTCTATAATGAAATTAAATGTGCCGAAAGAAAATGAGGCTTATTGGAATGAGTTTGCTAAAAAATGGAAACAGAAGATGGAAAAAAAGATATTTGAAATGTATATGCCTATTTATGAGAAGCATTTAACATTGGAAGAATTGAAAGCTGTTGCTGCATTTTATGAATCTCCTGTAGGTGAAAAATATAAAGAGGCTTCGTTGATTGTTATGCGTGAGGCAATGCCGTTGTTAGTGCAGCAACTCCAGACAGAGATGTTCAAAGAAGTAATGCCGGAGAGAAGTGAACGAGTAAAAAGAGATGAACAACGGCTGAAGGAATATGAGCAAAAGAAGAAGCGTGATAAAGAGTTATATGCACAAGCTTATATGCTTCCTAGTGATAGTATAGTTGTAGTTCCTGAAGAAGTGTATGAGAAAGCGTATGAGAATGGGAGGTCTACAAGTCCTTCTTTATATTCGATTGAAAGGAGAAAGAATGATACTAAAGTGACATTCATACAACCTATTTATTGGGATTGGCAATGGTTGTATTATAGTCCGGGATTTAAGATTGTTGATAAGAAAAGTGGCGATGAATATAATGTGCGAGGATATGATGGTGGAGCTCCGATGGGTAGGCTGTTGGCTGTCAAAGGATTTAATCATAAATATATTTATATCAGTCTTTTATTCCCGAAACTGAAGAAGAGTGTGAAAGAAATAGATATTCTTGAGTTGCCGCATGAAAAGGATAAAGAACAGTTGCCTTCTAATGACGATGGAAGGTCTAAATCATATTTTGATATAAAAGTGAAAGATTATCAGGCCGTTTCCGATAAGAAAGATAAGAAGATCTATTATTAGTTTAAATGATGATCGGAATTTGAAATGATAATAGTAGGTATATGAACATGAGCGTTTACTGTTTTTGATATAAATTTATTCTATATGAGAAATCGAATTATGATTCTATGCACGTTTTGTGCTATTGCTATATTTTCTTCGGCCCAAGAGAAATACTCAATCAAAGGTATTGCTAATGAGGAATTGAATAATCAATTGTTGTATTTATGCTTGATGGGAGAGGGAGATGGAAAGAATGCTAAAGAAGTTGTTTTGGACAGCACAACAGTGGAAAAAGGAAAGTTCTCTTTTTCCGGTGTATATCAGATGCCGGATATTGCAATTATCAAGGATATGGATGGAGAAACCTATCCGTTGATTCTTGAAAAAGGAAAAATATCTGTGAATACTGCTACGAACGAGAGAGGGGGAACACCCTTAAATGATTCATTGAATATAGCTTTAAATCGTATGCAGCTTATAATGGATAATATGCTAAAAACATCAGATAGTATTTATAAGTTAATGACCGGAATGAAATCTGAAGAATTTGCTGATAAGATGGTGAATGATACTGCATTTAGAGCAAGATATGATAAGATAGAGAAGAAATTTCTTGCACAAATGGATTCTGTATCACATTGTATAAGGGATTATAAGAATAGTATAGTGGGTATATACCTTTTCTCCATTGGAGGTATGATGATGCCTTTTGAGGATATGGAGATTTTGATGAAAGAAGCTTCGCCTATATTTTCACAAAATAATTTGGTGAGAAACATTGTGGAAAAGAAGAATCAGGCACAGTTGCGTATGAAGGCGGAAGTTGAAAAGAGAATAACTCCGGAGCAGCGTGAAGAACAAAAGAAGCGGAAGGAGATGGACGCTAAGATAAAGATTGGGGAACATTTCCCGGATGCTAAAGTGAAAGACAATACTGGTAACATGAAGCTCTTGTCTGATTATGTAGGTAAGGGAAAATATGTCTTGATTGACTTCTGGGCTTCATGGTGCGGACCTTGTAGGCATGAAATGCCTAATGTGAAAGCTGCCTATGAAAAATATGTTTCTAAGGGATTTGAGGTGATTAGCATATCTACAGATCGGAAACTGAAATCTTGGAGGGCTGCTATTGAAGAACTTGGAATGAACTGGACACAATTATTGGATGTGGATGCTGGTGACGTATATGGCATTTATGCTATACCCAGAACTTTTCTTGTAGATCCTACAGGTATAGTTATAGACAAGAACTTGAGGGGGGAAAAGCTGGAAGAAGCTTTATCGAAATTGTTTGAATAATCGTTGTTTTGTTTTTATTGTATTGGTGAATTGATAGTTGAAAGTTATCAGTATGATAACAACTATCAATTCACCAATGACTTTTATTAAATAAGAAGCCCATCCAATAATTCCAGATACAGCCCGATAGCTTCTTCTATCTCTTTCAGCATAATATATTCCTCTGCCGTGTGTGAACGGGACGAGCGTCCCGGACCTATTTTCACCGATGGAAAGGACATTAATGCCTGATCGGACAAGGTTGGAGAACCGAAAGGCACACGTCCCAGCTTCACAGCTTTTTGAACAAACGGATGTTTCTCGTCGATTCGTGAAGAGTTGAGGCGGAATGAACGAGCTTGAGCTTCGCAGGAAATATGTTTCTTGATTTCCGCAAACAGTTCTTCATTTGAGTAAAGCTCGTTGCTTCGAACATCGACAACGAACGTACATTTGTCGGGAACGACATTGTGCTGTGTACCGGCATTGATGACAGTGACACTCATCTTCACAGGTCCCAATAACGGTGATTCTTTCTCGAAACGATAATCACGGAACCAGGCAATGTCGTCCAATACCTTGTAAATAGCATTGTCTCCCTCGTTGCGTGCGGCGTGTCCCGCCTTACCTGTGGCAGTAACATCCAATACCATTAATCCCTTTTCGGCAATGGCAGGTTGCATCTCCGTCGGTTCGCCCACTATGGCAAATGAAACTGGAGGAAGTCCCGGCAATACGCTCTCAATTCCGTCTTTACCAGAAACTTCTTCTTCACAGGAAGCAAGATAAATCAGATTGTATTTTTGTGAAGTACGACATAGTTGCAGGAACACCTGTAATAGGGAAACAACACTGGCACCGGCGTCGTTACTTCCTAACCCATATAACTTACCGTTCTCTTCACGTGGAGTGAACGGATCTCTCCGCCAACCATTAACAGGTTTCACTGTGTCTATGTGGGAGTTAAATAAAATAGTAGGCTTTTTCAAATCAAACATAGGGCTAAAGCACCACACATTATTTCCTTTACGTCCGGTCTGCATACCTGCCATTTCAATATAATTTTGCAGGAAATCCGCAGCCTGGGTTTCTTCCCGGCTGATTGAAGGGATACTAATCAGCGATTTAAGTAGGCTTACAGCCTCTGTCGACATATACGGAATATCATATTTCATAGTGCAAATCTTTTATCTATATCTTAATCTTTGCACAAAGATAGTCGTTTTGAGCAATAGTTTCAAATAAAACTAATACCTTTGTACCATATTTACTAATACAAAGAGTATGACTTATCATCATTTATCTGTCCTGGTCCATCGTCAGGCCGAAAAATATGGCGACAAGGTAGCCTTAAAATACCGCGACTATGAGACAGCTCAATGGATTCCTATTTCATGGAAGCAGTTCTCCGGAACAGTACGGCAAGCAGCTAATGCTTTCGTGGCATTGGGAGTGGAAGAACAAGAGAATATCGGTATATTTTCACAGAATAAACCCGAATGGTTCTATGTAGACTTTGGTGCATTTGCCAATCGGGCGGTTACCATTCCGTTCTATGCAACCAGTTCACCTGCGCAGGCGCAATATATCATTAATGATGCGCAGATTCGTTTTCTTTTTGTCGGTGAGCAATACCAGTATGATGCCGCTTTCAGCATCTTTGGTTTCTGTTCTTCTTTGCAACAACTGATAATCTTTGACCGTTCGGTGGTAAAAGACCCTCGTGACGTATCGTCTATCTATTTTGATGAGTTTATGGCGACGGGAGAGGGATTGCCTCATAATGATACGGTAGAAGAACGTACGGAGCGGGCTTCTTATGATGACTTGGCAAATATTCTCTATACTTCCGGCACAACGGGGGAACCCAAAGGGGTTATGCTTCATCATTCCTGTTATCTGGAACAGTTTCATACACATGATGATCGTTTGACGACGATGTCGGATAAGGATGTATCGATGAACTTCCTTCCATTAACACATGTGTTTGAGAAAGCATGGTGTTATCTCTGTATTCATAAAGGAGTGCAGATTTGTATCAATCTCCGTCCGGCAGATATACAGACAACCATTAAGGAAATTCGCCCGACACTGATGTGCAGTGTTCCCCGTTTTTGGGAGAAGGTGTATGCAGGGGTGCAGGAAAAAATAAACGAAACAACAGGATTGAAGAAAGCACTGATGTTGGATGCTATCCGGGTAGGTAGAATCCATAATCTGGATTATCTGCGTCTGGGAAAGACTCCTCCGGTGATGAATCAACTGAAATATAAGTTTTACGAAAAGACTATCTATTCTCTGCTGAAAAAAACAATCGGTATTGAGAATGGTAACTTTTTCCCGACTGCCGGTGCTGCCGTTCCCGATGAAATCAATGAATTCGTTCATTCGGTAGGAATCAATATGGTGGTAGGATATGGACTGACGGAATCTACGGCTACTGTATCTTGTACGCTGCCGGTTGGTTATGACATCGGTTCGGTAGGCGTCGTATTGCCGGGACTTGAAGTGAAGATTGGCGAAGACAATGAAATCCTGCTTCGGGGTAAGACGATCACAAAAGGCTATTACAAAAAAGCAGAAGCCACAGCTGCTGCTATTGAACCGGATGGTTGGTTCCATACAGGTGATGCCGGTTACTTTAAAAATGGACAGCTTTTCCTGACGGAACGTATTAAAGATTTATTCAAAACATCAAACGGCAAATACGTCGCTCCGCAAGCTTTGGAAACGAAGTTGGTCATTGACCGTTATATCGACCAGATTGCCATTATCGCCGATCAACGTAAGTTTGTCTCGGCTCTGATTGTTCCTGTATATGGATTCGTGAAAGAGTATGCCAAAGAAAAGGGTATTGAATATAAGGATATGACGGAACTGTTGCAGCATCCGAAGATTGTAGGACTGTTCCGTGCGCGGATCGATACACTTCAGCAACAATTTGCGCACTATGAACAAATCAAACGTTTCACTTTACTGCCTGAACCATTCAGCATGGAACGTGGAGAATTGACAAATACACTGAAACTGAAACGGGCGGTGGTTGCCAAGAATTATAGTGAACAGATAGAGAAGATGTACGAAGAAAGTGAGAAATAGGCGATAGGCGGTTTATCGTTAAACATGAAACGATAAAGCGTAAATGATAAATCAGAAATAAAAAAGAGTGTATTGGAGCTCTTTTTAAAAGTATTACCCCTGTTACAGTTCAATCTGTAACAGGGGTAAACTTTGTGTTTAGGGGTGCTTTGACACCTGCTTATTATTTATGGCCGGATCATTTCTTTTAATATCCGAAGATCTGTTCCTGGGTCAATTCTTCAATAGGACCTACAGCTTTCAATTTATCTAGCTCCAAATCTTTCTTATCTCCCAGGATGCAATAAACATACGTACGTCCTTTTACCCATTGCTTTTGGAAATCGACAATATCTTTTAGCGACATATTCTGTATATCATTGTAGAGCTTGATACGCGGGTCTACGTTTTGCCCTAAATCTTGTGCATTGATATAACTCCAGATAATATCACCTTTGATGATACGTTCGGTGCGCAGACGGTTGGTTAATCCGTCTTTAGCCAGTTTGAAAGCAGCTTCGGATTCCGGCATGTTATTGATGATGTCATTAAATGTAGTGACGGCATCAATCATTTTGTCGTTTTGCGTGGCAATCTGTGTACGTAGCACATAGGGATACTTCAAGTAGCTTGGCGGCATTATGCTAGCCCAGGCGGAATAAGCTAATCCACGTGTTTCACGCATTTCCTGGAAGACGATAGAGTTCATGCCCCCTCCGAAGTATTCATCATATAATGCGCGGATAGGTTCAATGGCAGGATCATACTTCTTGTCGAGATTGGATATCTGTGCCATGTATATTTGCTTGGCGTCATAAGGAGCTACTAGAACCTTAGTGACGGGAGTTTCGAGATAAGAATACTCGTTTCCGGCAGGAATATCCTTCAGGGCTGCCGGAACCTGATGATATTGGTTGATGGTAGCCAGTAAATCTTTGCTGCTGCTTGGTCCGTAGTATAAAATACGGTGCTTGTAGCTGTTCTGATTGTGAATCCGGTCTACCAGTTCCTGTGGATTCATATTTGTCAGTTCCGCTTCTGTCAGTAGATTGGTGGCAGGGGATTTGGGACCGTACATGGCAAAGCTCATCAAACGGGAGAAGTTCTGTCCCTGATTCAGTTTGGCGTCCGAACGGGCTTTCAGTATATCGCCGATCATATTAGTATAGGCTTCCTTATTGACCTGCGCATCTGCCAGTAACTTTTCGAATAATTGTACGGCAGCAGGCATGTTCTCATTCAGTCCGGAAAGTACGACATACGTGCGTTCGTTACCCGGAGAAACATAGAAAGTACAAGCCAGGCGATAGAATTCACTTTTCAGTTCTTCCGGTGTCATGTCCGAAGTACCGAGATATTCGAGATAATCGAATGCTGTTCCCAAAGCTTTGTCATGGTTGTTTCCCATATCAAAGACATAAATCAATTGGAACAGGTCATTGGCTACATTCTGCTTGTAAAGAACCGGAATATCCGATTTTGCCTTTAATTGGCTCATATCCTTTTGATAGTCGAGGAACACAGGCTCAATCGGTTTAACTGCGCTTTCCTGTACCTCCACAAGGAACGGACTGGCTACATCACGATTGGTTATGATAGGAGTAATCTCCGGTTTCGTCATCTTCTTTTCGTTCGGGTCTTTTCCTTGCTTTTTGTAGATAACGGCATAATTATCTTCTTTCAGGTATTTGTTGGCGAACGCTACGATGTCTTCTTTGGTCAGTTTGGCCATGCGGTCGATGGCAGTAACTTCATTTTTCCAGTCTGTGCCGTTAATAAATGAGTTGACAAACATATCGGCACGTCCTTCGTTGCTTTCCATGTTTTGCAGTTCACCGAGCTTGAAATTGTTGATGTTCGCTTCCAGCATTTTCTCGTCGAACTCTCCGGCACGGAGCTTCTTGATTTCGCTGAGTAGCAAGTCTTTTACCTCTTCCAGTGTTTGTCCTTGTTTAGGAAGTCCTCCTAACAGCAATGCAGAGTAATCTGCCAGTCCCATCGGGTAACCGTAACTATTCAAGACCTTCTGTTGCTGGTTCAGATCAAGGTCGATAAGTCCTGCCTTTCCATTGTATAATACTTGCGAAACGACTTGCAGGATTTCAAAGTCTTTGTCGGATACACCGGGGAATCTCCAAGCCAGTGCAACGCTTTCGGCATCCGGACCTAACACCTCTTTTACAACTGGTTGCGTGATTGGCGCCTCTTTCGGCAAGTCCAGTTTCGGAAGTTCCGGATTGGGTTTCAATCCACCAAAATATTTATCGATTAATGCAATCGTTGCATCCGGGTCTAAATCGCCGGACATACAGATTGCCATATTATTAGGCACATACCATTGTTTATAGTAATTCTTGATATTTGTGATAGAAGGATTCTTCAGGTTTTCCTGCGTGCCTAACACTGTCTGCGTTCCATAAGGATGGTTGGGGAAAAGAGAAGAAAAAATAGCTTCCTGCACTTTGCTGTTGTCACGGGTGAGTGACATATTTTTCTCTTCATATACAGCTTCCAATTCAGTATGGAAACCACGAATCACATTGTTTTCAAAACGATCTGCCTGAATCTTCGCCCAGTTTTCTATCTGGTTGGAAGGAATGTCTTCCTGATAGACCGTCTGGTCATACCAGGTATAAGCATTGCTGCCGGTAGATCCGATGGCTGCCATTAATTTGTCATATTCATTAGGGATAGCATACTTGGAAGCTTCGTAAGAAAGGCTGTCGATGGTGTGGTAGATCGCCTTACGTTCCGCTTCATCCGTAGTCTTACGATAAATTTCGAACTGTTGTTCGATTGCATCCAGCAGAGGCTTTTCGGTCGCGTAGTCTTGTGTGCCAAACTTGTCGGTGCCTTTAAACATGAGATGTTCGAAATAATGGGCAAGTCCCGTCGTTTCTGCCGGGTCATTCTTCCCGCCCACTCTTACTGCGATAAATGTTTGTATGCGCGGAGTTTCCTTGTTTACGGTGAGGTAAACCTTTAGTCCGTTGTCCAGTGTGTAGATGCGGGCTTTTAGCGGGTCATTGGGCACTGTTTCGTAGCTATACTTCTTTTGTGAGCTACAGCTGCAAATCACTAATGCCAGGAAGAGTGACAAGCAAGAAAGTTTCAATCGTTTGTTCATAATATGACAACATTTTAATAACAAAAACAAAGGTAGCAGAATTTTGCTTATCTTTGTCCCCGATATCTGAAATTTGTAAATAATAAAATTGTAAATCAAATGATTACTATTGAACAACTTAAAGACGTGAAAGAGCGCACTGATGCGCTGAGGAGGTATCTTTGACATCGACGGGAAGAAAATTCAAGTCGAAGAAGAGCAATTAAGAACACAAGCTCCGGGATTCTGGGATGACCAGAAGAGAGCCGAAGCTCAAATGAAACTGGTGAAAGACCTGCAAAAGTGGATTGAGGGTTACAACGAACTCAAAACGCTGGCAGACGAACTCGAACTGGCATTTGATTTCTATAAAGAAGAACTGGTGACTGAGGAAGATGTAGATGCTGCTTATGCAAAAGCCAGTGAGGCGGTAGAGGCACTCGAACTCAAAAATATGCTTCGTGATGAAGCCGACCAGATGGATTGTGTGCTGAAAATCAATTCAGGTGCCGGTGGTACGGAAAGTCAGGACTGGGCTTCCATGCTGATGCGTATGTATTTGCGTTATGCCGAGACGAATGGTTATAAAGCTACCATTGCCAACCTTCAGGAAGGGGATGAAGCCGGAATCAAGACCTGTACTATCAATATCGAAGGTGACTTTGCTTATGGTTATTTGAAAGGAGAGAACGGTGTGCACCGTTTGGTTCGTGTTTCTCCCTACAATGCGCAGGGTAAACGTATGACCTCTTTTGCTTCTGTGTTTGTTACTCCGTTGGTAGATGACAGTATTGAAGTTAATATTTTGCCTGCCAATATCTCTTGGGATACGTTCCGAAGCGGTGGTGCCGGTGGACAGAATGTGAATAAGGTGGAGTCCGGTGTCCGTTTGCGTTATCAGTATAAAGACCCTTATACCGGTGAGGAAGAAGAAATCTTGATCGAGAATACCGAAACCCGTGACCAACCAAAGAACCGTGAGAATGCAATGCGTCAGTTACGTTCTATCTTATATGATAAGGAACTGCAGCACCGTATGGCAGAACAGGCGAAGGTGGAAGCTGGTAAGAAGAAAATCGAATGGGGTTCTCAAATCCGAAGCTACGTATTTGATGACCGTCGTGTGAAAGACCACCGTACCAACTATCAAACCTCGGATGTGAACGGCGTGATGGATGGCAAAATAGATGGTTTTATCAAAGCTTATTTGATGGAGTTTTCTTCACAAGAATCATAAAAAATAAAATTAGCAAGAGTTATTTTTGGAAAGTTAATAGATTTGTACTTACTTTGTTAGCGTTGAACTTTAAAGCTAACTATTATGGGTAAGGTGAAGAAAAAAGTAGCAATTAGTAAGAAAGAAGAAGAACAAGCCCAGAAGGTTGTCAAAATAGTGTTCGTCTCATTAATTATTTTGGCATTGATTATGCTGATCGCATTTTCCTTTTTCGGCTGATAAGTTCGCCACAAATTACACGGTTAACCCAGATTGTTTGGTTATTGATAGGATGAATATCAAATCCGATCTGTGTTAATCTGCATAATTTGTGGCGAACTCTTTGTTTTGTAATGCATTTGTGTTCTCTGTAATATAAATGTAACTTTTCTGTCATTTTCCCGTAGTTAATTTGTCATCTCCGTGTATCCTCACAGTTGTACTTTTGCCGTGAATTTAGTAGCAGACAACTGAAATGAGTAGAATCACAACAACCGTCGTTATGCTTTTGCTGGCGACAATGGCCTTTGGACAGGCAAAAGAAGATGCAGGGGATGGTAAGATGCTGGATAAGCAGACCATGGAGTTTAAGGATTATCTGCCGGAGATTCACGGAACAATCCGGGGAAAGTACGAATACCAGACAGAAACAAGTGAAAGCCGTTTTGAAGTACGTAATGCACGCTTCAGTGTTTCGGGAAATGTGCATCCGATAGTTGCTTATAAAGCGGAAATCGACCTTTCCGATGAAGGCTCTATCAAGATGCTCGATGCGTATGCACGTGTTTTTCCGGTGAAAGACCTGAATTTTACGATTGGTCAGATGCGCGTTCCTTTCACAATAGACGCTCACCGTTCACCACATCAACAGTATTTTGCAAATCGCTCATTCATAGCTAAACAAGTAGGAAATGTGCGTGACGTTGGTTTTACGGCTGGCTATACGAATAAAGGTGGCTTCCCTTTTATCCTTGAAGGAGGATTATTCAACGGCTCCGGTTTGACCAATCAAAAGGAATGGCACAAAACGCTGAATTATTCCATAAAAGCACAGCTATTACCTAATAAGAACTGGAATCTGACACTCAGCACCCAAATGATAAAACCGGAAAATGTGCGTATTAATATGTATGATGCCGGTATTTATTATCAGAATGATCGTTTTCATATTGAAGCGGAATATTTATATAAAATGTACGGGCATGAAACATTCAAAGATGTTCATGCAGTGAATAGCTTTATTAATTACGATTTGCCATTGAAAAAGGTATTCAATAAAATTTCTTTCCTGGCTCGCTATGATATGATGACCGACCATAGTGATGGCAAAATGGATGAAACGACAAAAGCCCTGATTATAAATGATTATGCTCGCCATCGTGTGACAGGTGGAATTACATTAAGTCTTTCCAAAGCCTTCATTGCCGACCTCCGGCTGAATTTCGAAAAATATTTCTATAAGAACTCCGGAATCCCTAAAGAATCGGAACGGGATAAAATCGTGATTGAATTCATGACGAGATTCTGATATAAATTGAGAATTGAAAATTGAGAATTAAAAAATGATAGTTTGATACCTCACACCGTGTATCAGAAAACTACAGCGTTTTGATTCTCAATTTTCAATTTTTAATTTATCTTTGTGTCATGGCACAAGAAATAGAACGTAAATTTTTGGTTACCGGTGAATTCAAATCTTTGGCTTTTGCGCAGAGTCGCATTGTACAAGGGTATATCAGTAGTGCTCGTGGGCGTACTGTTCGGGTTCGTATTCGGGATGATAAGGGGTATTTGACGATAAAGGGAGCCTCTAATGCTTCCGGTACGAGCCGTTATGAGTGGGAAAAGGAACTGCCTTTATCAGAAGCGGAAGAATTGATGAAACTTTGCGAACCGGGGATCATTGACAAGACCCGTTATTTGGTGCGCAGTGGCAAGCATATATTTGAAGTCGACGAATTTTATGGTGAGAATGAAGGTCTTATCGTGGCTGAAGTAGAGCTTGAGTCAGAAGATGAGGTCTTTGTGAAACCCGGTTTTATTGGTAAGGAGGTAACCGGAGATATACGCTATTATAACTCACAGCTAATGAAAAAACCGTATAAAACGTGGTGAACGTTAACAAATAAACCGTATATTTGTTCTTAGTATAAAAAAGAGAGCAGTGTATGGATATGGAACAGTTATACGGTTATGTGCCGCGTGAATTGGTTACTTTTGTTTTAGTTACTTTGTTTTCATTATTAATCGGACTTTCGCAGCGTCGAATCAGTCTGAAACGTGAGGGTGAGACTACTCTTTTCGGAACCGACCGCACTTTTACCTTTATCGGTATACTGGGTTATTTGCTTTATATACTCGACCCTACGGATATGCGTTTATTTATGGGAGGCGGAGCCGTGTTGGGATTGCTATTGGGATTAAACTATTATGTAAAGCAATCACAATTTCACGTCTTTGGCGTGACTACCATTATTATAGCTCTGATTACTTATTGTATGGCGCCTATCGTAGCTACCCAACCTTCCTGGTTTTATGTCATGGTGGTCGTGACAGTGCTTCTGCTGACCGAGCTCAAACATACTTTTACGGAATTTGCGCAACGAATGAAGAATGATGAAATGATTACGTTGGCAAAGTTCCTGGCTATCAGTGGTATTATCTTGCCGATGCTTCCACATAAGAATTTGATCCCGGATGTAAATCTCACTCCTTACTCTATCTGGCTGGCAACGGTGGTGGTATCCGGTATTTCTTATCTTTCTTATTTATTAAAGCGATATGTATTCCATGAATCCGGAACATTAGTCTCCGGTATTATCGGCGGATTGTATAGCAGTACGGCTACTATCTCGGTACTTGCCCGTAAAAGCCGGAAAGCCTCGGAGCAAGAAGCCACTGATTATGTTGCTGCCATGTTATTGGCTATCAGCATGATGTTTCTGCGCTTTATGATATTGATACTTATTTTCAGTAGAGAAATCTTCTTGTCTATTTATCCGTATCTGTTGACTATGGCAGTGGTGGCAGCTATTGTGGCCTGGTTTATTCATTCCCGTCAAAAGCGTTCCAACGACCAGCCTGTTGAAGAGGAAGAGGATGATAGCAGCAATCCGTTGGAATTTAAAGTTGCTTTGATTTTTGCCGTACTCTTTGTTATATTTACTTTCTTAACTCATTATACACTTGTTTATGCAGGTACAGGCGGATTGAATCTTCTTTCTTTTGTATCCGGTTTTAGTGATATCACTCCTTTCATATTAAACTTATTGCAAAATACGGGTAGTGTTGCTGCATTGATAATTACTGCTTGTAGTATGCAGGCTATCATCAGTAATATAATGGTAAACATGTTCTATGCTTTATTCTTTGCTGGGAAAGGAAGTAAACTTCGTCCTTGGATTCTGGGAGGATTCGGTGTAGTGATTGCTTGTAATCTCGTGTTGTTGCTGTTCTTCTATATTTAAAGAGGCTTTTAGGTATAAAACAACTGTTATTTGTATGGACGAGATAGATTCTTAGATTTATTTTAGAATAAAATGCTCATGTATATAATTCCATAAAAATATCCCTATCTATTTTTACTTGATATTAATAGATAGGGATATTTGTAGAAAGAGCCTTTACCAAGACCAGTCGCTCTCTTTGTAATTTGCTTCTACTGCTGTCTCGATCTCATCAGGTAGATTATGATAGAAATCAAGCCCGGTTATGGATTCTAACTCATCGATAGATTTTGCACATGCTTTAATATTTTTTGATTTGTCGCTTTTGTGCTCTATATAAAATCCAATAGCTTTGTACTGTCCATTCTTGTAAGATAAGATTGTACTGAAGTAATATTTAGGTATCTTGACACCATACGTACCTGTTTCCAGTATTGCATAATCTATGGATGTTCCTTTCACAATGTAAGTTGTATCTTGAGGATTTGACACCTTTGCCCACTCCTGTACTTTGTTCTCTATCGCATCCCAAGTACTTCCACCTTGGTTGAATCCGGTTATTAGTTGCGGACTGATATTAGAATAATAGAATGTCTGACTATTTGCCTCACGGCTATATAATCTGTCACTTGAAGCTACCATGTGTCCTCTATTATACGGTGAATAGTAGTCTTGTTTGTCAGTCCTGTATTGTGCCGGAATATTAGTATCTGGTTTATAATCGTCTTTACGATCCACATTCTTTTGAGAAGTCACATTGTCAAAAGTCAATGCTACCCAACGTACATGTTTTTTCGTACAATCGTATTCATAACTGTAAGTGACAGTCTTTTTTCCATTCTCTGTAGTTGTCCAGGTATGAAAAATGTTCATGCTTCCACCTTTCAGTTTAGGAATTTCGATTCTTCCTGCATACCCTGATGGATTAGGGTCCGGATCAGGATCTGGATCTGGATTTGAACCATTGCCTGCTAATTGTTTGAGTGTGAATTTGGCCTCCTCTTTTCCGGCTGTGATTGTAATAATGACACTTCGTTCAGCTCCGGTATTTGCTTTCATATATCCGCTGATTGAGCCGTTTCCATTGCCGGATGTTCTACTCAACGTGCACCAAGTCTCACTACTTGAAGCCTGCCATGTGCCGTCAGCTTTTACACGAATGATAAATCCGCCTCCGTTTCCATTGATTTGCGTTTGGTCTATAGAGGCGATTCCTTGATTCGTATTGCCCGGATTATCAGGGAGTTCGGGAGAATCCTGTTCACTACATGAGATTGCTGTGTTACAGGTTATGAACAGGATGAATAGTTTAAATAATGCTTTTGTCATTTCATTTCTTTGATTAAATAAATAATAGTAGGCAAGTGATCGCTATATCCGTTTAGCCATACACCACCTGCTTGTGTCCGTTTAGGATATCCTTTGTATTTCCCTTCTTTTTGGAACATAAAATCACGGCGGAAAATTTCATGTTTATAAAACTTCAGTGTGCTGCGGTCAGTACCTAGTAGATTTCCGGTAAATACGATTTGATCGAACAGATTCCATTTACCTTTGTACATCAGAGTTCCGTATCCTTTCTTCAAAGTATCCCACCACGGATTGTACAAGTCTGTAGGACCTACATCAGCAGGTTTCCGCTTAGCTCCAAGTGCTACAGCCATACTTTTATCCATCGGGTCATCGTTCATATCCCCCATGATAACAATTTTGGCTGCGGAGTCTTCCCTTAACAGTGAGTCTTTGATAGCTCTTACCTGTTCTCCTGCACGTTCACGTGCTGGAGAAGCCGCTGCTCTCGAAGGCCAGTGATTGACGATAAAGTGCATCTTCTCTCCTGCAATATTACCGCTGGCAATCAGGAAACCGCGCGTCTTATGTATCGTGTCATTGATATATACATAAGGTACGAGCTTGCTATTCGTCAGTTCAAATAGTTTGGGATTATAGAAAAAAGCACAGTCCACACCACGTTGGTCTTCTCCTTCGTAGTGAACATACTGGTAACCTCTGTCCGCTAAAGCAGGTTGTTTCAGTATGTCTTCCAATACTCTGTAATTTTCGATTTCAGAAACGCCGATAATGGCGGGACCCATTGGCAACTTGTCGGTACTTAACAGGCTTAATATTTCCGACATGTTTTTCAGCTTAGCCTTATACTTCATCGTATTCCACTGATTAGTACCGTTAGGAAGATACTCGTAGTCATTCTTACCTTCATCGTGAATGGTATCAAACAAATTCTCCATATTGTAGAACGCTACACTGTAGAGGGCAAATTTCTTTTCCTGTCCATAGGCCATGAGGACGAAAAGAGCGAGTACACCTAAAGTCATTAAGCTTTTTTTCATCTTTGAAATTGATTTTAAAAGTGGGTAATTTGTCATTTGTATGACAAATATCTAAAAAGAAAACGAAAAACCCACCCTTACGAGTTACTTTTTTTGTAAAAAACATTGTTATTTATAAAATTCTTTGTTATTTTGCGTAACAGCTTATTTCATTTGTATTGCAAAACGAAAGACCAATTAACATTAATATAAATTAAATTATGAAACAACGACTAGGGTTAGCGATCGTGCTATTTTGCTTAATGCCAGCACTTTTTGCTCAGCAAAAGGCAAAGCAAAACGCCCGTGAGGACAATGCTTCTTTCATGTTTACAGAATCACAATTGAATGAGGATGATGATGCAGCACAGAGCACATCTGCATTGGTCACTTCTAACAATGATGTTTATCTGTCAAATGTAGGTTATCTGTTTAGCCCAATGAGATTTCGTGTGAGGGGATATGATTCCCAGTATAGTGACATGTATATCAATGGGGTACAGTTTAATGATGCAGAAACAGGACGTTTCAGTTACGGATTAATAGGAGGATTAAACGATGCTACCCGTAATAAGGAGGGGATCGGTCCTTTTGAAATTAACAACTTTACTTTCGGAGCCATAGGGGGAGCTTCCAATATCAATTTACGTGCCAGCCAATATGCGGCCGGTTCAAAACTAACCTTATCAGGTAGTAACCGCAACTATATCTTGCGTGGAATGTATACTTATTCTACAGGTCTGATGAATAATGGATGGGCCTTTACCGGTTCATTGGGATATCGTTGGGGTAACGAGGGAAATATTGAAGGAATCAAGTACAACTCTTTTTCTTACTTTCTCGGTGCAGAGAAAGTATTCAATGATCGCCATAGTCTTTCTTTGGCAACTTGGGGAACACCTACAGAGAGAGGGCAGCAAATGGCGGCAACTGAAGAAGCCTATTATTTAGCAAACAGTCATTATTATAATCCGAACTGGGGATATCAGAATGGAGAAAAACGAAATGCGCGTATTGTACGCCAGTTCGAGCCATCAGCCATTGCTTCATGGAATTTCACCATTGATGATAATAAGAAACTGGTGACGAGTGCCGGATTCAAATATTCCAATTATGGCAAAAGTGCTTTAGGCTGGAATGGTAATGCAGCCGATCCGCGCCCGGATTATTATAAAAAGTTGCCTAGCTCTATCTTCGACGTGTGGGAATCCGTTCCTACTGCCGATGAACTGCAGCAGTTTAATGAGGTTACTGATAATTGGAAGAATAATAAAGCTTATCGTCAGTTGGATTGGGATGCTCTTTATTTTGCCAATAAACAAGCGAATGCATTAGGTAAAGAGACGCTTTATTATGTGGAAGAACGTCACGACGACCAGTTAGCTTTCAACTTGAGTTCTGTATTCAATCATCAATGGAATGAGCGCAATAGCTATGTTGCTGGAATTGCAGTGAATACAACCAAAGGTATGCATTATAAGAAAATGAAAGACTTGCTGGGTGGACAGCTTTATACGGATGTCGACAAGTTTGCAGTACGTGACCATGGCGCTAGTTCCAGCATGGTGCAGAATGACCTCGATAATCCTAACCGTCGTATTGGTGAAGGTGATAAATTTGGTTATGACTATAACATCTATGTGAATAAGCAGAGCGCATGGGTACGTTACCAGGGTAATAATGGTGGATCATTAAATTATTTTGCTTCCGGTAAAATCGGATCTACACAAATGTTCCGTGATGGATTGATGAGAAACGGACGTGCGCCATTGAAATCACTTGGTAGTAGCGGTACGGCGAAGTTCCTGGAAGGCGGTATAAAAGCTGGTCTGAATTGGGCTATCAATGGCAATCATTCCTTTACGTTGAATGCCGGATATGAAGAACGTGCACCGTTGGCTTACAACTCTTTCATCGCTCCGCGTATTAAGAACGACTTTGTGAGAGATTTGAAAACAGAGCGTATCATTGGTGGTGATTTGACTTACAACTTCAATACTCCTTGGGTGATGGGACGTTTGACGGGTTATTACACTCGTTTCCAGAATCAAGTAGAAATGGATGCTTTCTATAACGATAGCGAAGCACGTTTCACTTATCTTTCTATGAACGGTATTGAAAAGGAATATTGGGGAATAGAAGCTGCTGCTACCTTTAAATTGACAAGTGAGCTGTCATTAACAGCTATCGGTACTTGGAGCGAAGCTAAGTATACCAATAACCCGGATGCTGTATTGACGTATGAAAGTGAGAATGAGTCAAACCTCGACCGTGTTTATGCTAAAGGTATGCGTGCCAATGGCACTCCGCTTTCTGCTTATAGTCTTGCTTTGGATTATAACGTAAAAGGTTGGTTCTTCAATTTGACAGGAAATTATTATGATCGTGTATATATCGATTTCTCAAGCTATCGTCGTCTTGGCAGTGTATTGGATAAGAATGGTGCCGGTGTAGATGCTAACGGAAATCCGGTTCTTAATGTACCGGGTCAGGAGAAACTGGATGGCGGATTTATGTTGGATGCTTCTATTGGAAAATATATCCGTTTGCGCAATGGAAAGAGCATTAGTCTCAATTTAAGTTTGACTAATATCTTGAACAATACAGATTTGCGTACAGGTGGTTTCGAACAAAACCGTGATGATAATTACAAAGACGGTGACGCACGTGTTTACAAGTTTTCCAAGAATTCTAAGTATTTCTACGCATTCCCGTTCAATGCTTTCTTGAACATTGGTTATAGATTTTAAGAATGTGTAGTTATCAATCCAAAACAAAAAGAAAGGAAGAAACAATTATGAAGAAATTACTATCTATATTATGTACCGGATTGCTGCTATGTGGCGCAGGTCTCACTTCCTGTGAGAACTATGATGATCCGGTGACGGGAAATGCTTATGGCAATAATTCAATCCCGGAAGGACGTACGATTTCAATAGCGGCATTGAAAGAGAAATACAATGATTTCATCGATACAAGCAAAGACACTTATACGACTATCGAAGGTGAAACGCGTATTGAAGGGGTAATTACCTGCGATGATGAAAGTGGGAACTTGTATAAGAAGCTCGTGGTGGCAGATGAAACAGGAGCTATCGTTATTGGTGTTAATGCAACTGGATTGTATGCATTCTGCCCGGTAGGTCAGAAAGTAGTGATTGACTGTAAGGGTTTGCAGATAGGTAGCTATCGTAAACAGGCACAGATCGGAACTGTTTATAATAATTCTGTAGGACGTATGCCAGAGTATGTTTGGAAACAACACGTACGTTTGATAAACGAACCTAAGTTATACTATTCGGAATTGACACCGATTGAAATTACTACTCCTGCCGAACTTGCTGCTATAAACTTGAAAGAAGCTCCGGTATTGGTTACCTTCAAAAATGTGAAACTTACCGAAGCAGATGGAACTGCGACTTACGCTCCGGGTGATGAAGGATCGGTAAAACGTTATTTTACTTATGCCGATGGTACGGAGAGTGGAAGCAACTTATTCCTTTATACCAGCGCTTATGCTAATTTTTCAATGGAAGTGATGCCGCAGGGAAGTGTAAATATTACAGGTATTTTATTGCGTTACAATAACCAATGGGAGGTTGTTGTTCGTACTTTAAACGATATCAAACGAAATAATTAATTCAATTAACACATATAATTATGAAAAAGATTCTAAATGCTTTATTCTTGACGCTGCTTACAGTGTTCACATTTAGTTCATGTAGTGATGTACCGGCTCCTTATGATATATTGGGAGAAGGTGATGTTCCGGGGCTGACGGGTGATGGTACGAAAGAGAATCCATATAATATAGAAGCCGCACAACAGAAACAAGACGGCTCCATAGCTTGGGTGCAAGGATATATTGTGGGTGCTATAGAAAATGTATATGATGATAAAGGGGAATTTGCAGGCAATAAGGCTAGCTTTACAGCTCCTTTTAATATAACATCTAATGTACTGATTGCTGAAAGTCCAGATGAAACTAATGAAAGTAAATGCTTACCGGTTAAAATAAAAAATGGTAGTGATCTAGCCAATGCTTTAAATTTGAAAGACCATCCTGAAAATAAGGGAGGAGTCTTATTGATTCAAGGTGAGTTGAGTGCTGGTTTCGGTAAGGCAGCATTGATTAATACGACAGCTGCAGTATTTAATAATAAGGAGATCGGTGAAGAACAAGGTGGAGAAGATTTAGATCCTGATAATCCTTTGGGATTGGATATTTCTGTTGCTCCATTAGCAGATTTGTCCAATGATTTTAACGATGTTCAACATCAAGCAGATTATTCAAAAGTTGGTTGGATTAATAAGGCTGTTAAAGGAAATAGAATTTGGCAAGGTGCTATTTATGATCCTCAAAAATATTTGGCAGCTTCAACTTATGGGGTAAATAGTGGTGAGACGGCAGAGTATTGGTTTGTGACTCCTTATTTTACAGTTAGTGCAGATAAGCAATTTACTTTTAAAGCTACTGTAAATAAGTATTCTGAAACGATGTCTCTGAAGGTATTCTTCTTACAACTGAAGGATGGTAAAATGGAACGACATGAGATATCTGTTAATGGTATTCCTACTACTGGTACATATCAATGGACTAGCGATTTAAAGGTGGATTTAAGTACTTATGCTGGGCAGAATGGCTTTGTTGGTTTTCAGTATGTGGCAACACGAGGTGAAGAGGTACAGACTTATGGAATTGATGATATTTTGTATGGTGAAGGAGGCGGAGAAGTTCCTGGACCGGGAGAAGGTACCGAACTATTAACTAATGGAGGGTTTGAGAGCTGGGCGGATGGATATCCGACAGGTTGGAAGTCTGCATCTACAGCAAGTAATGCGACTCTTGAACAGTCTGTAGATAAGCGTAGTGGCACATATTCTGTTTTGGTAAAAGGAGCGTCAAGCAATAAGCGGCTTGGTAGTACGGAAATGACTTTGAAAGCTGGTACTTATGTGTTCTCTGCTTATTTAAAAGCTGCTACAACTGATAAAGCTAGTGCTTGTTTAGGCTATGCTCCAGTTGATGAGACAGGCAAAGTAGGAACTTATGTTTATGATGATTATGTAAATAATATAACAAATGAAGATTGGGTTACGAAAAGTTTTACTTTTACTTTGGATGCAGAACAAACGATATGTTTGGTTGTTATGAACCCCAAAAGTTCAGGAAAAGATTTGTTAATAGATGATGCTAGCTTAATGACAAAAGATGGAGGTCTTGTAGGTGGAATAGAGGAACCAGAGCCAAGTTCAGAAGAACTATTCATTTCAGAATATGTGGAAGGTTCATCAAATAATAAATATATAGAAATATATAATCCTGCAGGACAAACTGTCGATTTATCCGGGTACCGTTTGGACATTGCAGCCAATGGGAAAGAGTGGTCTTATGGAGATGCAAAGTATGACAATAGCATGGACTTATCAGGAAAGACATTAGCACCACATGCTACTTTGGTGTTTAAACATAAACAGGCTACGTTATATATGGGAGAGGCTCTTGAAGCCAACTTTGTAAATTTTAATGGTGACGATGCTATAGGTTTATTTAAGAATGGATCGTTGATCGATATTGTTGGGGAGAAAGGAAGTACTAATAAATATGGAGAAAATAAGACTTTGCGTAGAAAGCCCTCTGTAAAGACTCCTAATCCCGTCTTTACTCTTGATGAGTGGGAGGAGTTGGAGGTTGACGAGATTTCAGGTTTAGGTTCTCATATAATGGAATAATTACAATGTGAGTAATAAAAGGAAGTCTGTAAAACAGACTTCCTTTTTGTGCTTTTTAATATAGATCCGACTGTATTATGATAAACCATAGATTTATGCATCTGCTGAATATCATATTATGTGTTTCAGTATGTGCTTCTTGCGGTAATGATGATGAGCGACATGATTCCAATAATTTTGCCACCGGTATCGTAGAACTCCCTGCACTTCGCAATGGTGCAAACGATGTGTTTGTAACACACTACACCACATTTAATGGGCAGAAAGTAACCTCTTTCAGTATGGAATACGATAAGAGTAAGAAACATTCCCGTTGGATTGCCTTTCGGTTTGACAATCAATCAAAGCAACAAAATGTGTCACGTAGCGATGAGCCTTTTGATGCTGATCCTGCTATCGGTTCACAATACCAGCGTGTGCAAGCTGATTTTGGAAAACAAGGTTATGATAGAGGGCATCTTTGTGCTTCTGCCGACAGACTTTATTCACGTGAGGTGAATGAACAGACCTTCTATTACACGAATATGAGTCCTCAACGGAATAAATTTAATACAGGTATATGGTTGACTTTGGAGGGACAGGTGCAATCATGGGGACGTAGCTGTACATCTTCAGATACTTTATATGTGGTAAAAGGAGGAACGATTGATAAGGAAGATCAGATCAGAGGATATATCAGTAACGACCTTAGCAAACCCATTCCTAAATATTATTATATGGCTTTGCTGTTTAAAAAAGGAGATTCATTCAAAGCGATCGCTTTTTGGATGGAGCATACCGACACTCCGAAATCAACAAAGTTAGTTGACTATGCATTGTCAATAGACGAACTGGAAGAAAAAACAGGAATCGATTTCTTTCCGAGTCTAAATGATAATCTGGAAAATGCACTTGAAGCTACATATTCAACAAAAGCGTGGCCGGGATTGGAATAGATCCTCCATTAATAATAACAGTTTTCTCAAGGCGGGGTATACTTCAGGATTCTACCACCCATTTTTCGATATTACGGGTTTTCTCACTGAAGTTAATCCCTATCTTGAATAGTTTCCGCCTATCCGCTTCGAAAGGCAGCGCATAGCATTTGTCGTTAATCTGCTGCAAAGCCTCTTCTGCTGTTCCGTTTAGCTTGAATTCCATAATATAAATGAATTTGTCTGTCTGCAGAACGAGATCTATGCGCCCGTTATTGGTGTGGTATTCCACCTTGGTGTAGAAACCAACCAATTTGAAAACAATGAAAAGCACGTTCTCATAATGTAATTCCTGATCTCGGATAACTTCGTAAGTCGTGTCGGCGAAGAAACTCTGAAGGCGGCGGAAGAAAGAATCATAATCACCCGTTTCTATTTCATGGACAAACTTTTGAATCTCAAACGGGGATTCTGTCTTATTCACATTCGCATAAAAAGGAAGCAGAAAACGAATAAAGCCTTCTTCTACTTCACGATTGGGGAAACCTAAACGATATATGCCAAAACGTTCATCATACCCTTTTATAGTGAGATATCCGCTTTGGTAAATCACTGGGATCGGGTTGGTTGATTCGGAGTCGATGCTGTTCAATACTTGCGCATCGGTTTCTTCGTGTGCCATCCGTTCCAGATCATAATGATGCTTTTTCAGTAATTTCACCAGATAGGTAGGTGTACCCGTCTCAAACCAATAACTACCGAATTCTTTATATTTGAAAGCATTAAGCAGACTAAACGGATTATATATGCCGATAGAATTATGTGTAAAATGATAGCCGTCATAATATTCTTTTAGTTTTGTACAGAGCTTGTCATACGACAAACCTTGCGTCTCTGCAAACTCATGAAGTTCGACATCTAAGTTCTCATGGAGCTCCTGATCGCTGACACCACAGATTTCAACATAATCTTTTCTCATCGATATGTCATCCAAATTATTCAAGTCGCTAAACACACTGACTTTGCCGAATTTGGTAACACCGGTCAAGAATGCAAACTTAATATAGCCATCCATTGTTTTGAGCGCCCCGTAGAAAGGTTTTAAGGTATCCCGGAATTGCTTTTGCAATTCTTCATTTCCGATGGCTTGTAACATGGGCTTGTCATATTCATCTACCAAAATAACTACACGCTGCCCTGCCTGTTTGCAGGCGCGTTCTATGATGCCGGCAAAACGCAGGGAAAATGAGCGCTCGGATGGCTCGGCACCATAGAGCTTTTCCCACGCAGTCAACGATTTTTCGAGTATATTATCCAGACTTTCCGGTACATCATATTTTTCGATATTAAGGTCCAGATGTAATATCGGATATTTAATCCAGTCTTTTTCCAGCTTTTCTACAGCCAGCCCTGCAAACAGTTCTTTTTTTCCTTGAAAATAGGCTTCCATAGTAGAGATGAGCAGGCTTTTCCCGAAGCGGCGTGGGCGGCTTAAGAAATAGTAACTACCGGTTTTTATCATTTGATACATTAATGCCGTTTTATCAATATAGAAATAACCGTCATTACGAATCTTTTCGAAATTCTGTATGCCAATGGGATAAATTTTAGTGCTCATATACTCCGGTTTTATAAATCAATTACACAAAGGTAATAAATTTCCGGGTACTTCATCGCTTTTAAAAAGAGGAAAGTATAAGTATGATTGCTTTTAACTGAATGAAGTGTAGAAAACAGTACGTACTGTTTGAAGTCTATATTTTAATGCCTATATTTGTCTACATTTCATTTATATAGGATAGACATTATGGATACTACTTTCAGAATATACCCGATAGGGATACAGAATTTTGAAGACTTACGCAATAATAACAACGTCTATGTGGATAAGACGGAGTTGATTTATCGTTTGGCTAATACCAATAAGGTTTATTTTTTGAGTCGTCCCCGTCGTTTCGGAAAAAGTTTGCTGGTATCCACTCTTGATGCTTATTTTCGGGGGAAGAAGGAGTTGTTTCAAGGTTTGGCAATGGAGTGTTTGGAGAAAGAGTGGAATGTCTATCCGGTGTTGCATCTTGATTTCAGCATGACGAAGTATACGGCACTTTCTGACCTTGTGGGGCAGTTGAACTTGAATCTGTATGATTGGGAAAAACTCTATGGGAAGGAAGAAGTGGAAGATACACCGGCAGAACGTTTCCGGGGAGTGATTCGTCGTGCTTATGAACGGACGGGCAAACCGGTAGTAGTACTTATTGACGAATACGATGCTCCCTTATTAGACAGTAACCATGTGCCGGAACTACAAAATGAACTTCGTGAAGAAATGCGGAAATTCTTCAGTCCCTTGAAAGCGCAAGGAGAATATCTTCGGTTTCTTTTCCTGACAGGTATCAGTAAGTTCAGTCAAATGAGTATTTTCAGTGAATTGAATAATTTGCAGAATATCAGTATGAGAGACGACTATAGTGCTATCTGTGGTATAACCGAACGGGAATTGCGTACACAATTGAAGACTGATATTGAAATGATGGCGCAGGCTAATAATGAAACCTACGAGGAGGCTTGTACGCATCTAAAACAACAATATGACGGATATCATTTTAGTAAAAACTGTGAAGATATTTACAATCCATTCAGTTTGTTCAATGCATTTGCTCAAAAGAATTATGCCAATTTCTGGTTTTCTACCGGGACGCCTACTTTCCTGATAAATATATTGCAGCAGAGTAATTTCGACATTCGCGAATTGGATGGTGCTATGGCTACTGCAGAGCAGTTTGATGCACCAACAAGTGGTATTACCGATCCTCTTCCTGTACTTTATCAGAGTGGCTATCTTACCATCAAGGGATATGATCCGGAGTTTCAACTCTACACACTGGCTTATCCTAACAAAGAAGTGCGGAAAGGATTCATAGAATCTCTTATGCCCGCTTATGTACATTTACCTGCTCGTGAAAATACCTTCTATGTTGTCTCTTTTATCAAGGATTTGCGTGCCGGAAAACTGACCGAATGTCTGGAACGAATCAGGTCTTTCTTTGCTTCGATTCCCAATGATTTGGAAAATAAGCAGGAAAAACATTATCAGACAATCTTCTATTTGCTGTTCCGTTTGATGGGGCAGTATGTAGATGCAGAGGTAAAGAGCGCAATCGGACGGGCGGACGTAGTAGTAAAGATGCAAGATACCATTTATGTCTTTGAATTTAAGGTAGATGGAACTCCGGAGGAAGCTTTGGAACAGATAAACAATAAAGGATATGCTATTCCTTATCAGCCCGATCATCGGAAAGTGGTAAAAATAGGAGTTAACTTCGATACTGCGACAAGAAGCATTGGTGATTGGAAAATCGTAGAGGAAGTATAATTCTTTCTCTCCCTGTTGATTTCGTCAATTCCTCTTTCAACCTATCACCATCGTTCTGAAACTCTTTATTTATCGTGTTTACAGAGCGGTGATAGGTCATTCTTAACCTATCACCGTATCTTTCACCTATCACCTGAACGGAGAGATGCATATTTATGCTCTTTTCGGCTTGATTCGAACCACTTTATAAACATTCCCACGTTTGGTGTGTATAGAAGGCACTTGATTCTTTTGCAATATTCTCCCGAATTGAATAATATTGCAATCAGATATATGAATTTTACTGTCGTGCTGCACCTGTTCCAGTATCTCAATAGCAAGAAGTAACTCATATTCTTCCTCCTCTTCTTTAGCAGCCCGGAAAAATTGGTGGAATAACTGCTCTGCAATAGGGATCACTTGAAATTCCTGATTGGCTTCGGTCATCACCTTTTCATCTTCAGTGTCGAACCAGTAACGTTCTCCCCTGTAAATGTCGTGCATTGCTTGTGCATAAAGTTGTTCGTAATCAATCGGAGAACAGTCAATCGGACCGGTCACATTGATAACAATGTAGCGTCGACTTCCGGAAGTGTCAGTCAGTAAATCCTTGTGATTGCTTGTTCCTATAAATGATGCGTAACGGCGCATCTCTTGTGTGGCTGTGCCATGAGGACGACGGATATTAACCACAGGTTTTTGCAGGATATGCTTCAGAAAAGCCTGTTGACTCACTCTGTTTTGATCGAACTCGTCCATGTTAATGAGCGCGAAACGATTTAGAGCCAGCTCGGCATCCCTTTTGTTACTGAAATCAATGCGGTCGGTATAGTATATCTGTAATTCCGGTGGCAACAAACTTCGGCAGAAAGTCGATTTTCGATAGGCTTGCGGCCCGACTAATAACGGTACTGTACAATTGGCATACTTGCGATCGGTGTGACGCCAGTGTTCCACCATATTTAGAAACCAACGGTAAAATAAATCCGGCCAGTGAATGTTGTTGCAAGGAACACGGGAAGCCAGTTCACGAATCCGGTCGCGTCCGTCCCAACGGACATCTACTCCGAAAAGAAAATCCTCAATAGGGTTGAATATCGGGATGCGGTCGGAATCGAGGTAACGGATCACGTCCCGATCCCATAAGTTGAGGCCTTCCAGGCGTGCGTTCATGGCAATACTGTTGCGTATACGGTTGGTGATGGGGCGGAAACAAAAACAAAAGGTGTTCCGTTCGCGATATTCCGTAACAGTCGTCATTGTGTTGTAACGAAATTCGTACCGGCGTTGCATAAACTCTTCTGTTCGGAATTCCAATTCCTGCTCTGTCGATAAAGGTGATTTTTGTCCGAATCCTTTTGCTCTTGTGTATACGTTTTGTATGGTTTGCCGGATAAGAAATTCTTTCTTCTTGGTATAGAAATGAGCGATTGCCCAACGGGCTGTTTCTTCTTCCGGTATGCCTGCCTGAAAACAGTTTTCCGCCAGGTGAACCAATAATGGCTTGAGATCTTCGTCGGAATGTAGGTGTATGTTGGGGTGAAGTTCGCTTAATGAATGGTAAGCCTTGTTCAGGGCTGCTTCGAAGAGTGCGGACAAAGTTTCAAAGCTGTCATAACCGGGAATCAGTCGTTTGAAAGGAGATGTTTCTGCCTGTACGGATTCTTTGTAGGTTGTGTCCGATGGCATTTCCAGTGGCTGACGCATATAAATGACGGTGGAATCGGGATTATAGTAAAGTTCCGGATCACACGTTTGCCGGCAGAATTGCTCCAATGTCGGATTTTTGAGTTCGATGGAGTAGGAGAGTGCCGGTTGATAAAGGCTGACGGCTTTTCTGTAGGCGTGAGCTTGGAATATTTCTGCTTCTTCCCGGTCTTTGGGGAGTGATTTGTCCGGGCGGGTGAAGCGTAGCCATATTTTTACGGAATGACCGCTGGAACCCATAAAAGCGGCAAAAGTCTGTGTAAGTTCGGCTGCTTCTTGTTTGATACGATTTACTTCCGTCCGGTTTGCCAGATGATTCACTTCTATTTGTATAATGCCGTTATATCCGGTCATTTGTGTGCCATTTGTTGTTTTGCGGAAGTTAGCCGCAGGGATGACTTTGGGTAGTTTTTGAGCTGCTTCCAGTTTACTGTCCGGTGAGGCATAACGTATGCTTGTCCGTAGATTACTTATCGGGCGGGCTTTTGTTTCATGCTTCATCGCTTCTATTTGTAGGTTTATGTCCAACGTCCGCATGGTTGATGTTCCGTCGTTGTCCCGCATCAAAGTAAGTTTCATGTTAAAAGTGATTATTGTTTATGCTTTTTATTAAAGGCTCATAAAGGTAGGCTTTATTATCCGGTCTGCCAAGCTATATCGTACTTATTTATTGTTTATTTTATGGGGGATTCTGTTCTTTTATGTGGTCACAAAATTCTATTGTGGAAAGAGTTAATCGCATTAATATACTAAAAGGAAGAATGCCACATTACGGGATAAAAAATGTTTCATGCCTCAAAACACTTGGTTTCAAGGCGGGAAACTCTTGTTCCCCCGCCTTGAAACTTTAGTTCCACCATGGGGAAACTTTGGTTTCATCGGTAGGAAACTAAAGTTCCCTAGCCTTTGAAACTAAAGTTTCGTACCGGGAAAATAAGTGTTTCAAGCCTTGGAAATAAGAGTATCGTATGCTGAAACAAGAATTACCCCTTATTAAAACGACTGTTTGCTATCTGCTTTTTCAAAAAAATAGGCGGTGATAGGTGATAGATGAGGTGATAGGTTAATAACAACCTGTCACCATGCTGAAAGTATTATAAATAGGGAGTTTTAGGAAGTCGGTGATAGGTTGAAAGAGGATTTTCATTTTTATGTATGAGAGAGCTTGATGGATATACATAACTTCCAGCATTTATTTCTAAATTTCCACCACATTAAAAAAAATATGTATATCTTTGCCATGTGCTTTCTGCTCATCAGCGTGATGAAATTAGCGGGAAGCAGTATATATTACTAAATTGAGTATATGTGTATTATCTCTCACCTCTAAAAATAGCAAGTTTAAGTAAAGAGAGATGATTCGACAGATACTCCACGTGAACGGCTGTATATCAACATATCCGTAAAAGATGTGTTATATATAAACGATTGACGTGGGTGTCTGTTGTTATCATTGTCTTTTACGAGGGTATTGCTAGCCTTAGAGGTAGATAATGGTGCAACAGCATTCACGTCTTTCTTGTGTCCGGTCGGTTATGATTACCCCAAAAAGTCTAACCTAAACAATTCCCCGTCCGCCCGAAATACAGAAAACGTGAATGCCCGTTGCTCCACATAAACAAAATAATATTCAATCTTTATTGTGGAACACATTAAAACAAGAGCATTATGTCGAAATGGATTAGCGTAGAAGAAGCGGCGGTCAAGTATGGAATTAACAAAGAAGTTATCTGGCTTTGGGCGGAGATGAAAAGATTTCCTATGTCGTATGAAGAAGGGATCACTGTTGTGGATGAAGAAAGTGTTGAAGGATTCCTGTTTCAGAATAAAGACCGAATTACAGCCGAGTATATCGATACATTGGAAGAACTGTGTATTGAAAAGGCAAATATCTGTAATTTATATGCTGAAATTATCGGTTGTCAGGATAAAGAACTCTTGTGTCAAAGGGAACAAATTGCCCGGATAAGCGAGATATTATCGGCCATGGAAAGGCAAGACGTCCGGCTCCGGGATTGTAAGAAAGTACTCACGAAATATGAACAAGAATTCGATGGCTGCTGGATTGGAAGAGTCTGCGCTAACTTGAGGCGTCTGAAACGACCGATACAACGGTATATATCATCTTTATTTCATTTCAAATAAAGAAGATTTGTTACCCTTAAACGGGAATGTTTAAATATACTAGAAATATACTGTAATAAGATATTTTATCCATTCGTTTTATATTCTTAACTCCGAAAAATTCGTAAGCGTAGATAAACCAATTACTTTTGGCCTCTGAATTTGCATCATTTTTGAATATACCACGTATAATAAACATAAGCTAAATATTTCTAGTCATGAAACACAGACTGTTACTACTATTGCTATTCGTGTTCGCTACATCTATGACTGGGTGGGCACAAAAATCCACGGC
Organism: Bacteroides sp. M10; assembly: GCF_014334015.1. Taxonomy (GTDB): domain Bacteria; phylum Bacteroidota; class Bacteroidia; order Bacteroidales; family Bacteroidaceae; genus Bacteroides; species Bacteroides intestinigallinarum. The sequence goes on from NZ_CP060488.1 coordinate 2,264,354, forward strand.
TCTTTCTTATACTATCAAAGGAGTACTTCTTGATTCTTTAACACAAGAAGGGGAACCGTATGCCACGATTAAGATAACTCCTAAAAATGCTCCGGACAAAGCTGTAAAGATGGCGGTCACAGGGGCGAATGGTAAATTTCAGGAAAAACTGAATGTCGCTGCAGGTAGTTATATAATCACGATTTCTTCCATTGGCAAGTCGCCTATAGTAAAAGAATTCACTTTAAAACCTTCGGTCAGGGAGATTGATTTGGGAACGATGATTTCTTCAGAAGCCAATAATGTGTTGAAAGGAGTGGAGGTTGTTGCACAGAAACCTTTGGTAAAGGTAGATGTGGATAAAATCGAATATAATATTGAAGATGATCCGGATTCAAAATCAAACAGTATATTGGAGATGCTTCGAAAGGTTCCTCTGGTCACGGTGGATGGAGAAGACAATGTACAGGTGAACGGCAGTAGCAGTTTCAAGATTCATGTGAATGGAAAGCCCAACAATATGATGAGCAATAATCCGAAGGAAGTGCTGAAAAGTATGCCGGCGAATACGATTAAATATATTGAGGTGATTACTTCACCGGGAGCTAAATATGATGCGGAAGGTATCGGAGGTATTCTGAATATCGTCACAGTGGGTACCGGATTTGAAGGATATACGGCTACTTTCAGAGGAAATGCCAGCAATAACGGGGTAGGTGCCGGCACTTATGCAATGGTAAAACAGGGCAAACTGACGGTTTCTGCCAACTACAACTATAATTATAATAATAGTCCGCGCAGCTATTCCGACAGTTACCGGGAGAATTATGAACCTGATAAGGAGAATGAAAAGTTCCTGGAGTCGGAAAGCAGTTCCAAATCGAAGGGTAATTTCCAATATGGCAATTTGGAAGCCAGTTACGAGATTGATACGTTGAGGCTGCTGACTGTGGCTTTCGGAATGTATGGTAGCAATGACAAGAGTAACAGTGACGGAAATACGATTATGCACGGAGCCGACCGCCAGAATTTTGCATATCGCTATCGAACGGACAATCACGGAAAAGGATCATGGTATTCCATCAACGGAAATATAGACTATCAACGTACTTCCCGAAAGAACAAAGAACGGATGATTACCCTTTCTTATAAGATCAACTCTCAACCTCAAACGAATGATTCCTATAATACCTATCTGGACATCGAGCCTGATGAGAATAAACTGGATATCATCAAAGAACTGGCATTGAAGAATTTCCATTCGGACGGAAAGACGAATACGATGGAACAAACCTTCCAGGTGGACTATACTACTCCGATTGGAAAGTTGCATACGATTGAGACGGGTGCCAAATATATTTTCCGGCGCAACTCCAGTGATAATCGGTTTTATGAAGCCGAAGGGGAAAGCGAAAACTATGCATATAATGAGAAACGCAGCAGCGAGTACCGCCATCTGAATCATATCATTTCCGCTTATGCCGGATATACGCTGAAATACAAGGATTTTACTTTCAAACCGGGACTTCGTTATGAGCAAACCATACAGGAAGTGAAGTATCTGGTCGGTGCAGGCGAGAATTTTAATTCGAACTTTAGCGATCTGGTTCCTTCCGTCTCTTTGGGAATAAAACTAGGCAAGACGCAAAACCTCCGCGGTGGATATAATATGCGTATCTGGCGTCCGGGCATTTGGAACTTGAATCCTTATTTTGATAATCAGAATCCGATGTTTATCAATCAGGGAAATCCGAACCTGAAGAGTGAAAAGAGCCATTCGTTTGATTTGTCTTACAGCAGTTTCACGGCCAAGTTGAACATCAACCTCTCTTTGCGCCATTCTTTCAATAACAATGGAATTGAAAGAGTCAGTCGCTTAATAACCGATAAAGACGGAGAAATATTTGAAGGTGGTCATAAAGCTCCTTATGGTGCTTTGTATAGCACGTATGATAATATCGGTAAAAGCCGGGAAACAGGATTGAATTTTTATTTGAACTGGAATGCTTCTCCCAAAACGAGGATTTATATCAATGGGCGTGGAAATTACAGTGATTTGCGGAGTCCTGCTCAAGAGTTGCATAATTATGGATGGAATGCTTCTGCGTATGGAGGAATTCAGCAGACTTTACCGGGAAAAGTCCGTTTGAGCTTGAACGGAGGTGGAAGTACACCGCGTATCAGTTTGCAGGGAAGAGGTTCGGGATACAATTATTATAGCTTGGGATTGAGCCGTTCTTTCCTGAAAGAGGAACGTCTTTCTTTGAATATTTATTGTAGCAATATCGTAGAGAAATACAGAACTTACAATAATCACACGGAAGGAGTCAACTTTATCTCGAAAAGTTCGAGCAAGTATCCAAGCCGGTATTTTGGCTTTAGCGTCAGCTATCGGATTGGAGAGTTGAAAGCCAGTGTGAAGAAAGCTGCACGCAGCATCGACAATGATGATGTGAAAGGTGGCGGAGGAGGTGGAAACACTGGTGGCGGAGGTGGTCAGTAGACCACTTCCACGCACCGTGGTTCCCACTTATTTCTGTCTCACATCTTGCTTGTTGGTGTTAAAACCAAGTTTGGTCAATCCGGCTTGCACGTCAGGATGGCTCATGAAAAGGTTCCATAACAATCCTGTCCGGTAATTTTCGATCATTACAGCGATAGGTCCCTGATCGATAGCCAGATATCGTTGCGGGTACCAATTATCCGTTTCGCTGAAAGCATCATAGAATCCGAAAGGACCGAACACTTTATCTCCCATACCATACAAATGGCGCATTACCTGCATGGAATACTCCGGTGTATAGACAATCGATGAAAGTGCGGCAGTGGGGGAGATAACTCCTTTGTCGTCCTGCTCGTTGGGGGAATGAGCTGCATATCCATCAACGGAGTAGCTGGCAGTCAGTCCCCAACAATCCGGTCCGAAACCTTTGTAATGTTTGGGGTTGCGGATGCAGTAGGCACGGTTGACTAATGTCAGGTTGCGCATTTCGTGGAAGTAGCTGGGGCAGTATTCATCTTTCAATCCTACCGGGTCGAGTCCGAGGAAAGAATATTGAGCCCAGAAAAGCGGTCCGGCTTCCGTGCCCTGATAGCGGAGATGCAATTCGATTCCTTCTACTTTATGGGGAGAGACGATGGCTCCGTTCTGTGCCCAACCGTCATGATAAACAGCGGCAGGTACTCCATGTGTAGGAGAAGCGGCGGCAAGAATATACATAATCATACATTCGTTGTAACCATGTACGGGGAAATTCATTTCCCAGCCATACGTCGGACTCCAATGCCAGTAAAGGACATTTTGCCCGCCTTTCCGGTACCAGTTCCAGTCGACATCCCGCCAAATCCGGTCGATACGTTGAGCGAGTGCTTTCTCTTTCTCATTTCCGTTGACGTAATATTGGTGTACGGCAAGCAGACCTTGTATGAGGAAAGCTGTCTCTACCAGGTCGCCTCCATTGTCTTTCTGGCCAAACGGTTTCACCTTTCCGGTGTCACCATACCACCAGTGGGGGTAGGCTCCGTGGAAACGGTCTGCTTTTTCGAGGAAAGAAACGATGCGTTCCATGCGCGTCAGTCCTTCTTCGCGGGTGACATAACCGCGGTCGATTCCCGCAAGGATAGCCATGATGCCGAAACCGCTACCGCCGGAGGTGACTACGTTGGCATCATTTTCAGGATATACGCCATCCACATGATACCGTTCGGGAGCCAGACCGCTATTCGGTTCGGCACCTTCCCAGAAGTAGAGGAAAGTCCGTCGCTGAACGGTGTCCATTAATGCGTCGTCCGACAGCGAGTCGGTAGCGGCAGAAAGGTTGTCATTCTTGCTTTTCCCTTTACAGCTCTGGAAAGTCAGGGCGATGGCGGATAGAAACAGTAACATGAGCGGAAGTGCGCTCATCACTGCGATTCTTTTATATTTATCGTTCATAATCAAGGTTATAATTTATTGGATTAGGCACGGATTACACGGATTTCACGGTTTTAGGAATTGTGGTTACATAAAACAACAGCGTAATCCGTGTAATCCGTGCCTAAAAGTTTAGTTCAACGTAAATTTCGCAGTTTTCACATCCCGGCTGTTCGTACCGATCATCACTTCAAAGTCGCCCGGTTCGGCAACCAGTTGCAGGTCATAATTGTAGTACCGTAGCATTTCCGGTGCAATCTTGAAACGGACAATCTTCATCTCTCCCGGTTCCAGAAATATTTTCTGAAAGCCTTTCAGCTCTTTGACGGGACGGGTGCTACTGCCTACAACGTCACGGATGTAAAGCTGTACCACTTCCGTGCCGGGCCATGTTCCGGTATTGGTAACTTCCACTGCTGCGGTCAATGATCCGGTCATATCCATGCTGGAATGGCTCAAGTCGATGTCACTGTAAGAGAAAGTAGTATAAGAAAGACCATAACCGAACGGATAAAGCGGATCATTATCCACATCGAGATAGTTACTGCGGAATTTCTCAAACCATTTACCTTCTTTCAAAGGACGTCCGGTATTCTTGTGCGCATAATAAAGAGGTATCTGGCCTACATTCTTCGGGAAAGTCATAGTCAGTTTACCACCCGGATTGACATAGCCGAAGAGGGCATCGCCAATGGCATAAGCTGCTTCACTACCTCCAAACCATACATTCAGAATGGCGGGTACATGTTCCTGTTCCCAGCTCAACGTAAGCGGACGGCCTGTAAATAATACCAGTACTACCGGTTTGCCTGTCTTTAAAAGCTCTTTCAACAGATTCTGCTGTACATCGGGAATGTTTAAATCCGTGCGGCTGCTACTTTCACCACTCATTTCGGAAGATTCGCCTAAGGCAGCGATGATAATGTCCGACCGGCGGGCTACGTTCAACGCTTCATCCAACAACTGTTGGTCGGTGCGGTTATCGCGGTTCAGGGAACGGCCGAACATCGTTGCCCGTTCTTCGTAACTTGCATCACTAATCAAATTACTTCCTTTGGCGTACATGATATTCGCTTTTCCGGCAGTCATCTCTTTCAGTCCTTCCACGAGAGAAGGGCAGCGGTCGAGCACGGCTGCTACGCTCCATGTACCCGGCATATTACTCCGGCTGTTTGCCAACGGACCGATCACTGCAATATTTCCTTTCGGATTGAAAGGCAGCAACGGATTTCCGTTCGGATTACCGTCGGGACTGTCGTTCTTTAGGAGAACGAAACTTTCTGCTGCAATCCTGCGGGCTGCATCGCGATGCGCTTTGGTAAAGATGTCGCGTGCCGGACGTTTCGGATCGCAATATTTATAAGGATTATCAAATAATCCCAGTTTATATTTGGCTTCCAGAATACGGCGACAAGCAGTATTCAACGTTTCCATAGAGACTTTTCCTTCCTGAACGGATTTCTTCAATGTCCCAACAAAACCTTCGCTTACCATATCCATATCCACTCCGGCATTGATGGCACGGGCGGATACCGTTTGAAGATCACCGATACCATGATCGATCATTTCTGAAATACCCGTATAATCGGTTACCACAAAACCGTTGAATCCCCACTGTCCGCGGAGAATGTCTGTCATCAACCATTTGTTGGCAGTGGCCGGAATACCATCCACTTCATTAAAAGAAGCCATCACGCTACCTACACCTGCTTCAACGGCTGCTTCATACGGCAGCATATAATCATTGAACATCCGCTGACGGCTCATATCTACGGTGTTATAGTCACGTCCTGCTTCTCCCGCACCATATAGTGCAAAGTGTTTTACACAAGCCATGATTTCATCATTCCGTTCCATGTTCTTCCCCTGATAGCCGCGCACCATCGCTTCGGCAATCATGGCTCCGAGAAACGGGTCTTCACCGTTACCTTCGGACACACGTCCCCAACGAGGGTCGCGTGAAATATCCACCATCGGGCTGAAAGTCCATGAGATACCGTCGGCACTGGCCTCTACGGCTGCAATACGGGCAGATTCCTCTATGGCAGTCATATCCCAGGTGCAAGACAATCCGAGTGGGATGGGGAACATCGTTTCGTATCCGTGAATAACGTCCATACCGAACAGTAATGGAATTCCTAAACGGGATTCTTCCACAGCCTGCTTTTGTACTTCACGTATTTTCTCCACTCCTTTCAGGTTGAACAGTCCTCCCACTTCGCCTTTCTTGATTTTAGCGGCAATATCGCTGCTTTTGGCTTGTCCCGTAGTAATCTCTCCGGTGACGGGAAGGTTCAACTGTCCGATCTTTTCTTCCAAAGTCATTTTGTTCATCAATACGTCGATGAAGCGATCCATATCCTGTGGCGACTTCTGTGCCGATGCGGTCAGAAAACCTGCGGCAAACAACAGGATGGATAGACTTAACTTTTTGTATATCATGCTATTATATTTATTTATAGATAATCGGGGTTCTGTACCAGTACTCCTTTAGACTTGTCAATCTCTGTTTGAGGCAATGGCAGTAATGCGTTTTTGTCCTGATAATTAGTTTTACCGGCTGCGTGCAGTACTTCCTTTGCAATACCCCAGCGAACAAGATCGTAGAAACGGTCGAATTCCATTCCCAGTTCCACGCGGCGTTCGTGGCGGATGGCATCACGCAATTCTCCCTGGTCGGTGGTCGTTACTTTAGGCAATATATTGGTATTGGTACCTCTGGCACGTGCGCGGACCTGTTCCAAATAGTCGATTGCTTCACCCGGGATTCCTTTTTCGTTGGCTGATTCAGCTCCCATCAATAATACATCTGCGTAGCGAATCAGACGAATGTTTACCCAGAAACCCTTGTTGGTGTATTCTTTACGCAAAGCCGGATCGGTATATGCTTTCTTATTGAAGTAAGCCCCTATTGCCGGAGAAACCGGAGACTCGCCATAAGGCTCATTGGTGTTTTCCGGGGTGATAGGATCATCATCCGAGTGGCGGAAATAGAGTAGGGTAGCGTTCTTACGCGGGTCACCTTGTTCATAAGCCTGTGCCATGTACTCTGTTGCCATGTGCCATCCCCAGCCTAAGTCCCATTGACCGGCTCCGCGAATACCTTGTACTTCGCAGAATTGGCTACCGATAATATCACTTTGGGGAAGAGCGGCAGTAGCTGTACATTGCAGTTCGAATATGGAACCGCCGTTGTTTTCGCCGTCGTCCGTGAATATCTCGTCGTAGGGAGTCTTCAGGTTGTACAATCCTTTTTTAATAACGTCGGTAGAGGCCGTGTACATATTGTTCCAATCGTTGCGCATCATATAAGTACGCGCGTGTAAAGAACGGGCGGCTCCCCAAGTCAAGCGTCCGGTGTATTCGGTGCTCCATGTTTCCGGCAATGACTCTTCCGCTGTTTTCAGGTCGTTGTCTATCTGCTCGTAGATTTTATCCACCGTTGTTTTCGGGATATTGGCTTCCGAAGCATCATTGATTTTATAAGTTACCAGAGGTACTTCACCGAAGGCTCTTACCAAATTGAAGTAGCAATAGGCGCGGAAGAAAGAGGCCTCTCCTTTATTGATAATGTCTTCAGTCTCTGTCTGTCCGGCTGTTTCTTTATCTGCGATGGCGGTAAGTATGTCATTGCATTGGTAGATGATGGCATAATTTTTCCCCCAATAAGCACCCAGCAAACCGTTGGTCGGTGTGTACAGGAAGTCGTCGTACATTTCGGCTACATCAGAACCGTCACTGGAAATACTTCCTTTTTCCGAATCTTCGGAACGGAAACAGTGGATGGCAAGTGCAGGAGGTCCGGCGGTGACATCATAATTACGCATCATCGTATAGACGTTGTAAATCTTACCGTTGACCAGTGCGTTCGGATTATCATCTTCCGTGAACTGTCCTTGTGGACTACGGTCCAGAAAGTCACTACAACCACCTAGAAATAAGGTAGTTGAAGTAATAAGGGTTGCAAATATATATTTATTCAGTTTCATATAATGATAGTTTTAAAGATTAAAGTGGTGTCCCGCATGGAAAACTGGCAGTGACACCTTATCACTAGAATGTTAAGTTGATTCCGAAAGTATAGACTGCCGGTACGGGATAGCTGCCGTTGTCTACTCCGAATGCAGTAGCAGTACCTCCCAATTCCGGTGTATATCCGGTGTTATGTTTCCATGTTTTCAGGTTCTGTATGTTCACATAAACCTTGAGTGCCTGTAAACGTATCTTTGCAAGCAAGCTCTTGTCGAATGCGTAAGCCAACTGTATATTACGGATGCGGAAGAAATTTCCGTTTTCAATGTAATAGTCGGAGTTCATCGTATTGATGGAATGTTTGGTATTCAACAAGGGTTGCGTGTTGGAAGTACCCTCTCCGTGCCAACGGCCCAGGCGTTGCTCCAAGTAGTTGAATTGGGCGAAGTTGTAATTGTCCCATGTGCGGTAAATTTTGTTTCCGCCTTGTCCCATCATGTCGATGCCTAACGACCAGTTTTTGTAATCTACTCCGAGAGATAAACCGTAAGTTACTTTAGGAGTCGGATTTCCTATCATGGTACGGTCTTCCGGAGTGATTTTGCCATCACCGTTGACATCGGCAAATTTCAAGTCACCGGGGGTAACTGTTGCCAGTGTGTTTTCCGGAGATGCATCGATGTCGGCTTGTGACTGATAAACGCCTGCTACCTTATATCCGTAGAAATATCCGATAGGATAACCCGCCATCGTATAACTTTGTTGCTTATCTCCGGCAATGATGGAATATCCATCCTGAACGAGGCTCTTCACTTCATTCTTGATGGTAGTCAGGTTAGCACTGACAGAATATCCCCATTCGCCGATCTGGTCACGCCAGGTCACTGCCATTTCTACTCCTTTATTCTGAATCTGTCCCAAGTTACCGATGCCGGGGATTGTTCCAGAAATACCGGGAACTTCTGCCAGCAAGTCTTTGGTGTTCTTCATGTAATAAACACCTTCAAAATGCAAGCGGTTACGAAGAACATTCGTTTCGAATCCGGCTTCCCATGCTTCTACTTTTTCCCAACGGAGGTTAGGGTTGGGCAGATAGGCCAGTTGGTATCCCGGGTAAATGATAGACGGCTTTCCGAAGACTGCCGAGTAGGCATTGGTCAATAGCGGTTGGGCAGGATAGGCTTTATCCAGATTCTGGTTTCCCAGTGTACCATAGGATGCTTTGATTTTCAACATGTCAAGCCATTTGATATCTTTCATGAATTCTTCTTCAGACATCAGCCAACCTCCACCCAGGGAGAAGAAGTTTTGCCATTCATTGCCTGTATAGGAGAAAGCGGAAGAACCATCCCGGCGGAATGAACCGTTGAACAGATATTTGCCTTTATAATTATAGATGACACGTGCAAGCACGGATAGCGTACTGCGTTCCCATTGGGTACTTCCATTGGTAGCTGTGGCGGCATCACCGATGCTGACAAACCATTTGTCCGGATCGTCGGGAATAACCAGTCCTACACCTTGTTTACGTGCTCCGTCCAACCGGCTCAAAGAGTTGTAGTAAGTCGTAAAACCGGCGGTTGCAGTCAGGTTATGATTGCCATTATCGAAACTATTGGTATAGGTTAATACATAGTCGCTCTGTACTTTCGTCTCATTTTCCTTGAACTGGCTGACTTCTGTCTTTCCTGTTCCCAACGTAGAGACGTTTCCGCTAACTGCGGCATCATATACTTTTACGATCGGTGTGTAGGTACGTCCGTTATTGGATGCATAATCCATTGAGAACGTTGCTTTGAATTTGAAATGTTTCAGGAAGTCCACTTCACCGTAAATGTTGCCCGATGCCCGATAATTCTCGGCTTTGGTAGTATTCGCTTTTAAGCCTATATCTACCATCGGGTTGTTGATCTGTGCTTTCTGGAATTCGGGCAGAGAGGTATATAATCCATATTCTTCGTTATATACCGGAGCAATAGGAGTGGCGCGAAGAGCATTCAGCACCTGCTTGGAATCGGCAGGGAGCATACGTGCTCCGTTAAACTGAAAACCGACTTTCAAGAAGTCTGTAATCTTATAATCATTGCTGGCGTTGATGGTCACCTTGCTGAATTTCTCATGCTCGATGTTTCCTTGTTCGTAAGAGTAGCCTACACCCAGATAGAAACTATGTTTGGGCGAAGCTCCTGTAATGCTAATGTTGTTGTTTGTAATGAAAGCAGTTTGGAAAATTTCGTCTTGCCAGTCTGTATTGGCATCCCAACCGGTATAATCGAACGGAGCGTCTCCCTGGTTGGCAAGTTGTTCGCTATATAGTTCCTTGAATTGCGAACCATTCACCATTTTCACCTTGTCCACCACTTTCTTGAAACCGAAAGAAGTGTTGATGTTCACCAGCGTCTGTCCCTCTTTGGCTTTCTTTGTGGTGATGATAATCACACCGTTCGCACCGCGAACACCGAAGATAGCCAAAGATGACGGGTCTTTCAGAATCTCCATAGACTCGATGTCTTCCGGATTCAGAAAATTGATGTTGTCGTTGAATAGTCCGTCGACAATGTAAAGCGGTTTATATCCGTTGATGGAGTTTGTTCCGCGGATACGGATTTCCGGATCAGAGCCGGCCCGTCCGGAATTTACAATCTGTACACCTGCTACCTTTCCCTGAAGGGAAGACAGCGGATTCATAGCCGGTTTGTTGGCTATTTCTTCTCCTTTGACATTGGTGATAGAACCTGTCAAGTCTCTTTTCTTTGCACTACCGTATCCGATAACGACTGTTTCGGCTAGCACTTGCGAGTCTTCTTTTAAAGTGACATTGATTACACTCTGTGTTCCCACTTTGACGCTTTGCGAAGTCATTCCCACGTATGAAAATGCCAGCACGTCCTCCGGAGTGACAGAGATTGAATATTTACCGTCCATATCCGTGATGGTTCCGGTGGAAGTTCCTTGTACGAGTACCGATGCGCCGATCAATGGCTCATTGGCAGCATCCGTCACTGTTCCTGTCACCGTCTTTGTCTGTGCAAAGACTGATGCAGACGCCAGTAGCAGGCAAACAAGCGTCATGATGCTCCTTGACCTGATGGCTTTTTTCTGAAGATGTTGTAAAAGTCTAGTCCTCATTGCATTAAATTTTTCCATTTGTTATTATTTAGGTTGAAGTCTTTTTTCTGCCGTCTTTTGGCGAGAGTAACAAAGGGAACAAACGAAATTCAAAAAAGATTTAGGAAAAAAGGGGAAATGCTTGTTTTTAACACAATAGTAAAGGCAGAGGGGGAGAGTGGAAGCTGAAATAAATAGAGCCTCCATTGATTTAATACGGAATCAGTGTGTGGTGATAGAATTATGCTTTATGACTTGTATGTATCTTTGTATTGTTGTGGAGTAAGTCCTGTCAATTTTTTGAATAAGCGGTTGAAATAAGACTGGTCCTCATATCCTAGCAGATAAGCAATGTTCTTAATCGACATGTTATCTGTTATCAATATGAGCTGTGCTTTTTCAATTCTCTTCTGGTTGATATACTGCAATGGAGTGTTGTTTACCTCTTTTTTGAAAAGCCGGATGAAATGGTCTTTGGACAGGCAGGAGATTTCTGCCAGCGAATCTATTTCTATTTTCTGATAAATATTCTTCCGGATATAAGACAGGGCTTTTTGAATCCGGTCGTCATTTGTTTCAATTTTAGGCTTGGCATTTTTCAGGAAACGTGCCATGAGTTGATAAACTATTCCCCTTGACTCTACCTTATCATAGAAGTCTCGTTGTTTGTTTTTGATGATACTTTTAATCAATGTCGGATTGTTGTCATAACTTGTCGGATCAGATTGCGGCAAGTGCATGGTCGGGTTGATCTGGCACAATCTTTTTATGAGTGGAAGCTCCAAGTCGCCTGCCGGTATTTCCACAGGAAAGTTATAGTCTTCCAGAATGCTCATTTCCGATTGATGGTCTTCGTATATATGGAGGTAATAATGCGAGAAATGGGCCTCACATGAATAACTGTGAGTTGTAAATGACGGAATCAGGTAGAGGTGGTTGGGGAGTAACTCCTGTACTCCTGACGGTAAGATGATACGTGCGGTTCCTTCGGTCACATAGTACAGTCTGGTGAATGGACTGCTGACGTTTTTCCAGTTCCAATCTGCGTTATGGATGGCTAGTCCTACGTTTAATATCAACAAATGTAGTTGGTCGATGGATTGTGTCATAACTTTAGTGAATTAATTGTTTTAACATACAAATATCGATAATATCCTATATGATGACGTGTTTGGATAATGAAAATCTCAATTTGCTGTTCTATTTTTGTATCGTCACAAATATAGAGAAATTATAAATAGTTATATCATGAAAACAACACACTTATTATTGATTTCTGTTTTATTATTATGCGGAGAGACAGTAATAGCTCAAAATTATCCTGTTCCGGTTTCGGAAAAGAATGAGAAAATGATGAGAGGGAAATTTGAACCGACTTGGGAATCCCTGAAAAATTACAAAGTTCCCGAATGGTTTAGAAATGCCAAGTTTGGTATTTGGGCTCATTGGGGACCCCAGTGTGTGGAAGGTTCCGGTGACTGGATGGCGCGTGAGATGTATTTTGAAGGTTCGGGAGCTTATAAACATCATGTGGAACACTATGGACATCCATCCGAGGTCGGTTTCAAGGATATTATTCCTTTGTTTAAAGCAGAGAAATGGGATCCTGATAAGTTAGTTGCATTATATAAGAAAATAGGGGCGCAATATTTCTTTGCTTTGGGTAATCATCATGACAATATGGATCTCTGGGATAGCCGGTACCAACCGTGGAACTCGGTGAACATGGGACCTAAGCGGGATATTCTTGCAGAATGGGAGAAGGCTGCGCGTAAATACGAGCTTCCTTTTGGTATTAGTTTCCATGCCGATCATGCCTGGACCTGGTATGAGCCTTCACAGCGTTATGATAGAGAGGGGGCGAAAGCAGGTATTCCTTATGATGGAAAACTCACTAAAGAGGATGGTAAAGGTAAGTGGTGGGAAGGATATGATCCCCAAGATTTGTATGCACAGAATCATCCGATGAGTGAAGGTAGCTGGAGTAATGGCATGATTCATAGACAATGGGGATGGGGAAATGGAGTTTGCCAGCCAACAGTGGAGTATTGTACGAATTTTTATGACCGTACGTTGGACGCAATAAACCGCTATAATCCTGATCTGATTTATTTTGATGTAACCGTACTTCCTTTTTATCCTATCAGTGATGCCGGGTTGAAGATTGCCGCACATTTCTATAATCATAATATGGCGACTCATAAGGGGGAACTGGAAGCTGTGATGTTTGGTAAGATTCTGGATGAGCAGCAGCGTAAGGCTTTGGTTTGGGATGTAGAGCGTGGTGCTCCCAACAAGATTATTGAAGAGCCCTGGCAATCGTGCTCATGTATCGGAGGTTGGCATTACAACACCTCTATTTATGAGCATAATGGTTATAAGTCGGCTGCGTCAGTCGTAAAGCTGTTGGTTGATATTGTCAGCAAGAATGGTAATTTATTGCTTAGCGTCCCTTTACGGGCAGATGGAACGTTTGACGAAAAAGAAGAAGTGATTCTGAATGATTTGGGTGACTGGATGACTGTCAATAAAGAAGCTATCATCGATACTCGTCCGTGGAAAGTCTTCGGTGAAGGTCCGATAGCGGAATCTGCTATCCCTATCAATGCGCAAGGGTTTAATGAAGGTGCTTATGACAAGGCAACTTCAAAAGAGATTCAATTTACACAAACGGATAAAAGCTTATATGCTGTCGTATTGGCATGGCCGGAAGAGAAACAAATCACGATTAAATCATTGGCAGCAAAAAGTGAGTTGCATCCGGGTAAGATCAGTAAAGTTGAATTACTGGGCTACGGGAAAGTTCCGTTCACCCGTTCTGAACAGGGGCTTGTTATAAATATGCCTGATAAACGGGTGAACGCGATTGCACCGGTGTTTAAGATTAGAAAGTAGATACATGAGAGATCAGGACTTTAGAACATCTGTTCTGCAGTCCTGATACATTCAATGACATCTTCCTTATCTCCGCTGAAAGGACCGGATTTCTCTATTTTTAAAGTCGACATGGCTGCAGCAAAACGTCCTGCTTCTTCAATGCCGGCACCTGACACCCGTTGGTATAGATAGCCGATGGTATAAGTGTCTCCACATCCTGTTGCATCCACCACTTCTTTGGGTTTATAGGCCGGGATGCGATAAAATTCTTTTCCGTTGAAAATAAGTGAGCCCATGCTTCCCAAGGTGACTAATACTTCTTTTACTCCCCATTTATATAATTGACGGGCAGCTTCATGCGGATCGGAAAGCCCGGTCAGCACTTCCATCTCATGCTCGTTGACTTTGAGGAAATGAATATATTGCAAGGCTTCTCTCTTATCTGTCCAGTCCACCGGATAAACGTGGGTGTCACGAACCTTGCGTAGGTAACCTTGCGAATCTACTGCAATCAAACCTTTCTGGGATAGTGTTTTGATGACTTCTAGTGAAAAATCATCTGCCAGCAGAGAACCGAGGTGGTAGATTTGTGCATCTATTTCTTTGAGTTGGCTGGCTGTGAACGGATCGGCTTTCGCTAATACACGTTGGGTACGGTCGTCCGGATTGGCGCCATAGATATTTTCGAAGTATACGGAGTGCTTGCTGGGTAAGGCGGTTACGTTAATACCCACTTCACGTAGTTGCTCTACAACCTTCATCTCGGTGGCACCTACTGCCGTTACCAGCGCATAATCGATATCATTAAAATGACGGATGGCATGTGAGCAATAAAAAGCTGTTCCTCCCGGCATGTAGACAGTGTTTTGAGGAGTGACTACTTTGTCTAATGTGATGTGACCGATGCAGCAAAGTTGATGTTTATTCATATCAAATCAATTCAAAAGCCTCCAAGATAGTATCCTGAAGGCTTCTAGTTTATTTTACTTAAATCAATGAACTTCTAATTCTTTCGCAAAGGTATTTTTTATTTCTGATAAACCTAGTTAAAGTGACAAAAAAACACCAAATCTTAGACCTTAATCCTTTTGAAATTCGTCCGTTTCTTATGATTTACCATTCATTCTACGCTAATTATCAGCTCTTTTCCTTCTTTCAACTTATCATGTGTAATGAAGTAACTTTCAATTTTTTCGTTGTTATAAGTTATGTTTGTTATCTTTTCTCCATTTCCTTTTTTGCTGATAGTGAAATCTTTGCCATTCAAATTAAATATTGTCTTGTCGAATAAGGGTACAGTGATAATATACTTGGGGTCAGCAGGTGAATATGTATATAACCCTATGGCATTCAATACATACCACGAAGACATCTCTCCTGCGTCATCCATGCCGCAATATGCTAATTTTTCGGGTCCCATGCGGTAATAATCGTTTAATATCTTATTCAATATTTTCTGTGACTTTTCCTGTTTGTCTACAAAATAGTACATATAAGGAATGCTATGTCCAGGTTGGTTCCCATGACAATATTGACCGATAAAAGTAGTCAGATTATGTGCTTCATATCCCTCCCATGGGATCATGAATAATGAGTCTAATTTCGTTTCAAATGCTTCTCTACTGGGGAATAAATTGATGAGACCTTGAGGATCGTGGAGAGCAAAGAATGTGGATTGCCATCCATTAGCTTCACGATACATATATTCATAGAATGGTCTTTTAGGGTCGAATGGAGTAACCCATTCTCCATTTTCCAACCGGGGACGCATCTGCTGTGTGGTAGAATCGAATAAATGTTTATAGCTATCTGTTCTCTTCATTAACCTTTCATAATTTTGCATATCGCCCAATTCTTTTGCCAGCAAGGCAGTGGCATAATCATCGTATGCATATTCCTGTGTTTTGGTCACAGCTGCTTTTGCTACTGTTTCCAATTTCGGATCTTTAATATCCATTTCGGATATCCATCCTCGTTCCATATACTCTTTAATATGAGGTCTGCTACCTTCGCCCTCAGCAAAAGCATTGTTTAATAGTATTTTATATGCTTTCTGCACGTCAAAATCACGGATGCCTCTTAAATAACTCCCTGTAACAAAGGCAGACGCATGATCTCCATGGAAAAATCTTGGCATAAATCCTTTAATTTCTCCATAATCGGTAATAGACTTTATGACATCCGCCGTGACATCAGGAGAGACCATACCCAGCAAAATCAACTTATTGCGATAATCATCCCAAAAAGAAGGTTCACTGTAGTAACGAAATCCTTTGTTTACCACCTCGCCTTTGGCATTAACATATTCTCCATTTACATCGCTCAATAATATGGGCCATAAAAATGCTTTGTAAAGAGCAGAATAAAAGGTTTCTTTTTGCTCCTCCGTACCGCCTGACACCTGAATTTTAGATAACAATCCTTCCCATGTGTCGCTTGCCTCATTTCTTACTTGCTCGAAATCTTTATTGAGTATCTCTGCCTCCAGGTTTTTCTTTGCATTTTCAACACTAACATAAGAGAAGCCGACCTTCATTTCGAGAGGATTGTCTATGTTTTCATTGTCGATAAAGTTTACGATACGAACTTCCGCATCTCCATCTTTCAATGATTCTATATCCTTGATCTTATGATTAGTAACCGCATAGAAATAGAAAGTAGGACCTGTTTGTTGATAGCCGCTGAATACGTTATCGCCCGACTTCTCTATATTCCAGCCTCTTATATACTCATTAGAATGGGAGAGGTCGGCCAATAGTTTTTTCTCTTTCCCGTTTTTATAAGTATATTTGTGATAACCACATCGTAATGATGAAGTCACTTCTGCATTAATATCATATTTTTTGAGATAGACTTGATAATATCCGGGACTTGCCGATTCGTTATCGTGACTATATCCCGTATAATAAGATTTTGGATCAACATTCCCGCTTACTGCTATAAATGGAACATAACAGAGATTCCAATGCCCTTTGCTGGTATGAACAAAAGCATGGATAATAGTATCTTCATACTGATAGCCCGAACCGCTTCTCCACATGGTGACGGGAGTGACTTGTACCATAGAGTTAGGTAAGGATGCACCCGGAAAAGTCTCCCCTCCCCATGCCCTGCGGGTAGGATTGTAGCCTAAATCGATACTGTCCCACAAGGTGGTGGTCCCTATAAATGGATTGACATAATCGGTCAAACGTTTGTTCTTACCCTTCTGAACTGAACATCCTGCGGTAATGATTAGAAAGGCGAGGATGATAGTCGTTTTAATTTTTCCAAACATATATCTTTTATTTAATCATTTTTCATCTGAATACAGGAGCATTATATCCTGTGTAAGTAGGGTATGTATTATTTACAACTGGCCATCCATTTATCCAATTTACTCTATCAAGCATCAAGCAACGATAATCGAGTTCGTCAACATATCCATGATACAGGATCCAGTCCTGACCTATATCGTCTGTGATAATGCGCGAACAATGCCCGGTTGAAGAGAACCGATTATTGCCTTTTAACATCAACTCATGCTTGACATCGTTCATATCTTCCCCTTTTTTATTAGTATATGGGCCCATGATGTTATTCGACTGTCCGACAACTAAACTATATGTACCGCCTTTTTGATATTGGCCGGTAGATAATATCAGATTGTATACTCCGTCTCTCTTGATGACATAGGCGGCTTCGTATTGACCTCCGGCAACTTTCTTTCTTACTGCTCCTTTCTTGATAGACATTCCGTCGGCAGTCAGTTCTATCACGCTAATCTCACGGAAACTGCCCCAGAACAGGTAGTTACGACCATCTTCCTGATAAAGAAATGCATCAATGGAAATGTCAACTCCTTGCTCGTTACTGTCTATTAGTTTTCCATGATCGGTAAAAGGCCCGGTGGGTGAAGATGAAGTGGCAATGCCGATGGCATGTTTCCATTCGGGTGCAGGCTGTGAGTAGTATATTATATACTTATCATTCACCTTGCTTACGGTAGGTGCCCAAATACCGGCATCATTCACTCCTGTTATTTGAGGATGGGTTTCATCTGTGAAGATTGAGCCTGCTTTTGTCCAGTTAATAAGGTCTCGCGACTTCATAATTGGTGCATTTTTCATATTAATATCTGTCATTGAGTGTTCCGTTGCATACAGATAAAAGTAGCCATCATCCCCTCTTATCACATCAGGGTCGGGTAAAGAGAAGTCTGTAAATACAGGGTTTTGGTATTTGGCAGTATAATTTCCATGAGAAGTTATATCCAGAAAATCGTGGGTATAATTCTTCCCAGCTGTCATAGAGATCAAAATAGTGGTATAATACCTGTTTAAGTCATTTTCATCACATAATTCAGCAGGAAATTTGAATTGTGCCCCATTCCATTGTCCGGTTTCAGTAGGAGCCATGTCTCTGTAGCCCGGTCTGTCAATGACCGGCCTTTCTCCGAATTCTGGTCCGAGTTGTCCCCAGGCTTCTTCCTGTTCGTTAATCGTGAAGATTATTTTGTATCGTTCGTCAAAGCCCCAGTCGGTAGCGAATAATTGCACATTGTACTCTTTTAGTTCCCAACATCCATTTGCTGTATAATTAAACTCGTTTTCCCGCCCTGTCCAGCTAAAACGGATTGCCACCTTATTTATTTTCTCTATGGTAGCCTGGTATGTACCAAAGTTCAAACGGATACGATAAGTGCCTGTCTGTGTTACGGTTGTTCCAGTAAATTGCTGTCCGGTAGTTTCGTTCAATGTTATCCCATCTTCTTTCAGATTGAATGTTCTTTTTTGTTCACCTAATTGTGAATAAAAAGAATAGGGCTTGTTAGCTTCCAGTTTCGTATATATTTCATAAATGGTGGAACCATTGTATTCAACTTTTTTCACTTCCTGGCCATCTTCTGCTCCCTCGCCGGTGATGTATAATTTCTCTCCATCTTTGATGATGCTTCCTAAATCAACTGGCAGGACGAAAGTGATACTTCGATATTCTTCAGATAAAATAGAATTTGGACCTTTAGTAGTCTGTATAGCCCATTTTAGTTTAATGTTATCTCCGGCAATGCCTCCGGCAGCGACTGCAATATCTTTAAGTTTTTTTTGTGTTATTCTGATATTGGTATTAACCCCTGCATGATCCGACGAAGCCTTATATACAGGAGCTGAAAAATTGCCATTTTCTTTATCGAATAGAATCGTATAATTAACATCTTTAGTTTCGCTTTTTGACCATTCGAATAATAGATCTGTAACAGATTGTAATACAATGTATTCATCATTGACAGGGACGTTAAGACTCTTAACAGCAATGAGTTGCTCGTCTTCTATTTCATCTTTGTCGTTACAAGCAATAAAACTGATTCCCAACAGACTTATTATTGCTAAAGTGAGTAAGGACTTAAAATTAATATGTTGTTTCATCTGATATTATTTATGATTGGATATAACAGGAGGTGCTATTACCCTGCAATTAGCCAAGATTGCAGGGTAATAAATAGATGGGTAGTTTATTTGTTATAGATTTTACTTAATCTACAAATCCATTTTTCTCTAATAAAGCCATAGCTTCTATAGTTGTTGTACCGCTAATGGCGGAACGTAAATCGCCCCATGATGTATCACCTTTTGGCATTTGCCACCACGTAGGACTCATTTTGATATCCGGTTTTTCGGTTCCAAGAGTCCATAAGTAATTTGCATTATTCTTCAGGAAAGCAACAAAACGCATTCTGTCACCGTCTGAAAGATCCGGATGCTGTATAAGTATGGTAAAGTAGCGTACAAATATACCTTTGAAGAGGTTGCAGTCGTGTCCGCCGCCATCACCGGTTTGTTCGCCATAATCCCTCATAACCTTATAGGCGGTATTTACATTGTTTGCTATATGATAACGGGCTACTTTCACTGCATCGTTAAAATATACTTTCTCTTTGGTTATATTATATAACTCGATAGCTGCTCCCATAAATGTTCCTACATCATACGAATAATCTCCATTTGTAGTGTCATAATTTTCAAATATCCGGCCTGTAGACAATACGGTACGGTGATATTTCATCCATTCGTATATCCGTAGTGACCATTGTAGATTAGTGAATCCGTTTATGGTCTCATCTGGGTATTTTTGTGCAAATCTGGCTGCAATAATAGCTGCAGGTCCGTTTGATGGTATACCTTTCCCCATACTTTCAGCATCAGTTCCTACTTTCCATTGGATACCTCCGCCGTCGTAATCATTCCAACCTTCGGTGATCCATGTCCACAGATCGTGAGATGATTTTAAGAACCGGTCATCATTGGTTGCATAGTATGCACGTAGATGAGCCATTGCATGCCAACCCATATCGTCATAAAAATCGTGTCTCCATTTGCCTCCATTTTTATTTTTTACTCCATCATAAAAATCCCAGATTACTTTTTTATACTTTTCATCATGGGTACGCAGGTAAGCATCCACTACCACATCCAGACCATGAGCTTCGGGCCAATAGTCGTTTTGTGCTATTTGTCCGTCGAATGTATTGTTGAAACAGCCTACAGATGTGTTCCAATACCTGTTTACAAAAGTCGTTGAAGCGCTGTCGGCTGCTGCTGTCCATGAGTACTTAGGAAACTGGTTTACTTCTATATATTCATCGTCGTATGAGCCACACGACATCAGAGAACATGAAAATGTAAGGAAAATCCCGAATAATATATTTTTCATAATTACTTCTGTTTTTTAGCAGTCTGTTTCCCTTACGAGAAACAGACTACGTATGGTTTAGTCACCTGTATTTATATTAGTAAAGTCATGAGTGTAATTTTTCTCTGCAGTCATAGATATCGTAACATCTGTAAAATATTTGCTGAGATTATTTCTGTCACAGAGTTCTTCCGGGAATTTGAATTGACTACCATTCCACTGACCGTTATCGGTAGGAGCCATATCACGGTATCCGGCTCTATCTATGCTAGGTCTGTTATCAAAGAACTTGTCTTTAATTTGTCCCCAGTCTTCTTGTTTGCCATCTACGGTAAATTCAATCTTATAACGTTCGTCAAAGCCCCAGTCTGTCTTTTGTAGTTGCACATTATAGTTCATGAGTTCCCAAACACCTTTCTCGGTATAATTGAAAATACCGCGCACATTTGTCCATGAATTACGTATGGCAACCCTATTAATCTCTTCGAAAGAAATCTTCTTGTTCTTGAAATCAAGTTTAATACGATAGACACCTGCTTTATCTACTGCATAAGTAAGCGCTTCGCCTCCGGCAGTTTCTTCAAGAGATTCTCCATCTTCTTTTATTGATATGATTCTGTCAGAGTTGGCTTGTAATCTGGTGTAGAAATAGAATGGTTCGCCGGCCTCCAGTTTGGTATATATTTCGTAATAAGTGCCCGATTCAGCTTCTATCATCTTCACACGTTGTCCTTGTTCCGAACCTGCTCCACCAATGTACAATCTTTCTCCATCGTCCAAATCTTCGAGACCTGCCATACGGAGTAAGGTTATTGTTCTCGATTCTTGAGCCAAAGCGAAGTTCATTCCCCTGTTTGAGCGCACGGTCCACTTTACAACTGCTTCTTCTTCAGCCTTTGCACCGGCAAGCCGGGCTATTCTATTCAAGCCTTTTTGCGTAATGGTAGCTCCGGTATTCAAACCATTGCCGTCTGCCTGATAAATATATATAGGGTTAGAAAAGTCCCCGTCGAGTTTATCGAATAATATATCGTAATACACCACGCTGTTATCTTCCGCTTGGGCTTTCTCCCATTCAAAGTACAGGTTTGATACATCTTCTATTACTGCATATCGATCTTCAACCGGTTCGTATAATTTAGGAACTGAAGTGACAGATACACTCTCAAATTCTTTCACTTTCTCACAACTTGTAAATACTCCTAATGCTAATGTCAGGAATGTTATGGACGTAAATAATATTTTGTTTTTCATCTTTTTATATATTAAATGATTAAAAATAAGCGTCATGATTAATATCCGGGGTTTTGGCCCAGATTGGGGTTGATCGTAAATTGTTGCCTCGGCACAGCCCATAGATAATCCCGATCCCTGTTGAATGAGTTTTCATGGTATGAGAAGTATGTCAAATCACCGCCACTCAACTTAAATTTGGCTCCTCTGAATGGTTCATTCAGAACATCTTCTGCAATTTTCCAACGGCGTATATCATAAATACGCGTTCCTTCCAGTGCCAATTCTACACGTCGTTCGTCCCTGATAATTTGCCGAATATCTCCACTTGTTGGATAGTCCATTGCCGCAGGTGTTTCATTGAATCCGGCACGGCGGCGGAGCTGTGTTATTGTTTGCTCCCAAATTTCGGGAGTCATTTTCTCCAATTCGTACATAGCTTCTGCGTACATCAGCAAAACATCGGCATAGCGCAGTGTTACAAAATTGATGTTGCAACTCCATGAAGTACCTACTGTCCACGCACTTGGACTCGGATCATAATACTTCCTATAGAAATATCCGGTTTGCGAACCACTGGCATGACCAATCTTGTCTTTATTCTCTTTTGATGCACCGTTGGGATTTACATTTACTGTATAGGAAGAACCGTCTCTTTTTTGCACTATACTGCCATGACGAACGATTGTCATATCCATACGCGGATCACGGTTTTCATAAGCACTTTTTGCTTCATCCCATTTACTTCCATCTCTCATGAGATAGGTGTCTATAAGGCTTTGAGCAGGACTTGCGACTATGTATTGCACCGATTCCAGATTGAATGGAACATATGTGGATATATCACTCCATGTACGTACTTTAGGCACATACTGGATATCCAGAATTATTTCGTTATTATATTCATTTGCTTTATAAAATATTTCCTGATAATTGGAGTGAAGTGAATATCTTCCATAGTCAGCTTTGTCAATCAACTTTTCTGTATACTTTTTCACTCTCTCCCAATCGTTGAAATTTAAGGCTACACGGGCGTTAAAAGCTACTGCCGCTCCGCATGTAATCCGTCCTCTATCGGCTCTTGCATACCGTTCTTTGGTCGGCAGTATTTCTGCTATCTCTTCCAACTCCTGATGTATCCATTCTACGATGGTAGCTTGTTTGGTTCGTCCAATGGTTCTTGCAGTTTGTTCGTCAATATCCTGCGTAAAGAATGGTACATCTCCATACCAATTTGTCAATTGGAAATAGAGGAAAGCACGAATAAAGCGGGCTTCAGCTTTCATCCTGTTTTTGAGATTTTCATCCATTTCTACTCTATCGATATTGGCTAAAAGTGTATGGGTTGTTTTTATCCCACCATATATCTCACCCCAAACTTTATCGAAAAGACCTGTCGAGGATGTAGCCTGTCCGTTACTGATTGTTTTGATATCATCACCACCGTATCCGTTATAGAGGTTGTCACTCAATCGTTCGTCACGGAATACCCATTCCGTACTATTCATCTGGCGATATGCCATATGCAAAAGCGAAGCTGCTTTTTCTTCTGATGTCCAATAGTTTTCGTCAGTAAATTTATTTGTAGGGGATACATCCAGATCGACGCAGCCGGATGAAAATATGCAAATAAACAGACACCATGAAAAATATTTAATTATTGTTGTTTTCATATATTATACTATATCTGATTATTGTATTTAAAATACGATCTCAATACCACCACCATAATATTTCAATGTAGGATAGTTACGTCCACTGTTTGCACCACCGGCATTCATGCTGTTACCAAATTCAGAAGACTCCGGATCGATAAATTTATTTTTTGTGATTGTTAATAAATTCTGTCCGGTTGCATATACCCGTACTTTGCTCATACCTATTTTCCTTGTTATAGTTTCCGGAATAGTATAACCAATTTGTAAGTTTTTCAATCGCAGATATGCTGCATTATAAATGTTTCTGTCGGATGAATGCTGGTAATTGTTCGCATACGAGGATGTTGCATAATCATTTATCAGCCGTGGATATTTGGCATCTGTGTTGCTCGGACTCCAATAATCCAACTGGTGTTCGAACATGACAAAATAATAACTTCCATGAAATGGCTCAACCATTTCGCCACGTAATGCCATATCGCGTTTGCCTACACCTTGCCACAGCATATTGAAATCAATCCCTTTCCAGTTGAGTAAATAGTTGAATCCAAATATATAGCGAGGGAAAGCATTGCCCAAGATATAACGGTCGTTGTCATCTATAACTCCATCTCCGTTGCGATCTACATACTTCACGTCTCCGGGTGACAAGTTTGCTCCAATAAACACTGCTGAATTCCGTATTTCTTCTTCGTTTTGATATAGGCCATCTGTTTTAAATCCGTAATAACTATGCAGAGGAACGCCTTCGCGAACAATACGTTCTATTCCGTCGACTTGAAAAATATCCTGTTTGCCATATTTGATTACTTTATTAAAAGAGTCGCCTATATTGAATCCGAAGTTATGAGTAAAGTCGGAATGATTCAGACGATAGTTGATAGACAATTCCCATCCGCTGTTTCTCATTTCTCCAATATTTTTATAGGGCACAGCTCCTCCTAAAGTACTCGGAGTTTGTGGAACTAATAAAATATCGGTAGTGTATTTATTAAAGTAGTCGAAAGATAGACTCAACGTGTTTTTCAGCAAAGTAGCATCAAAACCGATGTTGAATGTCTTTGTCTTTTCCCATGACAATGATTCATTGCCAAAGGTATATCCTGTACCTGTTACCGGAGTTTTATTAAATCCATATTGATTTTTGTAAATATCGTATGTGGTAAAATACTGATAGTCTGGCACAGACTGCGTTCCCAACAAACCATACGAACTTCTAATTTTCAGGTCGCCTACTTTTTCTTTCCAGAAAGAGAAAATTTCTTCTTCTGAGATTCGCCATCCAAGAGTCGCTGATGGGAAGAATGCCCATCGATGTCCTTTTGCCAACAATGATGAACCGTCGTAACGGCCACTCACTTCAACATAGTATTTGTCCATATATGAATAGCCCAAACGACCTAACCACGAATGAAGAGCACGTTCTACTGTTCCACCAGGTGTGTTGTAGCTGCCGGGATCTATTTCGGTGTCATCTGTATCTGTATAGAGATCAGGATCGACATATTTTCTTTTTATCTCATTAGCTTCTCTGCGGAATGACTCTGTTGTATATCCAAATACCCCCGTAACATTATGTACTTTGTTGAAAGTACGGTTATATTCTAGTAGGAACTGGGTATTCAACATTGTTATTTTTCCGTTATAGTCCTCAATACTATAATCTTTCTTATCACTCTCATTCGTTATTTTATCCCTGTCGATATAATCATATACCGGGTGATAACGTCTTTTTATAAGGCGGTGTTCCGACCTTAGGTCATAGCCTAATACTGCTTTCGCTTTCAATCCTTTCCAAATGTTTAGTTCCCCGGATACAACCCCTTGAAAATGGTCATCATTGTTTGTTGTAAGACCGCCATGATATAAGGTGGCAAGGAAATTACCTCCAGTGGTTATGTCTGTATTGTAATATTTTCCATCTGCATCGGGATATATGTCATACGTATTGTATGTTGGTACACGCATTACATCTGACAACCACAAGCCACCTCTGTCCGAACGTCCTTCTTGTCTGTCGTATGCCAATAATGCAGTCAGTTTCAAACGTTTAATGTCAGTTACGATATTACTTCTGAAATTGTATCTCTTAACACCAAAGTCCTGTCCCTTATAATTACTTTCCTGATCGTAATATCCGAAAGAAATATTGTAAGAGGTAGATTTGGAGCCTCCTTGTACGCCTAAATTATAACTTTGTTGCAGAGCATTCTTCAGTATCGCTTTATATCCCCACTCACTGTCTCCTTTGGCAAACTGATGTATTTCCTCTGCAGTATAAATAGGATCTTTTCCTGCGTTTACATACGAGTCATTGCGCAACAATGCGTTTTGATAACCCGGTAGCGGCTTCAATAAGATATCTGGATTTTGTGATCCGACGGAGGCGCTGAAAGATACCTGTGGTTTCATATCCAAATGACCTTTCTTTGTGGTAATCAGTATGACTCCATTGGATGAACGTGATCCATAAATGGCGGCTGTACCGGCATCTTTCAATATAGAAACATTTTCTATATCACTAGGGTTAAGCATATTCATTGCTTTAACATCGTCGGCAATCATTCCGTCTATAACAATCAGAGGATCGTTGTTATTCATAGAACTGACACCTCGAATATTAATATTCATCGTGTTGTCATTCGGATTCATACTACGTTGCTGGATAGTGAGACTCGGTGATGCTCCTTGCAATGCCTGAGTAAGATTGGCCACCGGACGATCTTTAATAAGTTTATCTTTTACCTGATCGACTGCCCCTATCACATGTTTACGGGTAGTAGTACCATAACCGATAACGATAACTTCATCCAATAATTTCGAGTCTTCTTTCATAACAAGAGCAAGCAATGATGCGTTTCCAGCTTTTCTCTCAATGGTATTAAAACCTACATACGAGATTACTAACATATCATCACCGTTGCAACTGATGGAAAATTTTCCATCTGCATCCGTGATTGTGCCATTGGTTGTGCCTTTTATGGCAACGCTCACGCCAATCAACGGTTCACCTTGCTCATCCTTCACAGTGCCTTTTACAGTTTTCTCTGTTCGGGATTGTTGTGTGACACCAGTTTGAGCAAATCCTTTTGTGGTATTTCCTGCGTATAGCAGTATTAAACCGGTTAACATTAATAGTTTACATATTCTACTAGTCATATTATAACTATTTTTATTGATAATAAATTGTGATTTAATAGTTCGATTTTTCGATTGTACTTATTCGTAATTTGTTGTTTTACATAGTTTTAGTTATTTATTATTATACTTGAAATACTATTCTGCTTCGTCTAATCCCTTTGATACCTTCTTTATTCAGACAGTGAATTGATGATTTCCTGGTTAATCTTTCTAATACGATCTTCCTCTACTTTAATAACCTTTCTGTCATAAGTTATTAAGCCATTTACTTCTCCTTCGACATCTGTAGTTTGTGTGTATACACCACCGGATATTCCACTTTTTACCAAATTCAGTAATTGTCGTCCGTATTTCACATATTCGTCTGTAACTTCTTTTGCGCTCTTGAATTGTACATATCCCCAGTTTTTATCTGGTTGCCATAAATGATCTGTAAGCGGCATACCTATTCCTCCATATTCACCGATAACAGTAATTCGTTCGTTATCATACATCATCATCTCTGGTGAAGGATATTTATGGAAATCGAGAATGTCTCCAACTTTAAGATAATGATTGCCGCCACTTGCCGGGTTTACTAGACGTGATGGGTCATAATACTGCGTCCATTCTGTAATTTCCTGCGTTTTGAACTGTCCCCATGCCTCATTGAACGGAACCCATATAGCAATAGACGGATATGGCATCAAATAATCCATTATTTCTTTCCATTCTTTGCGGAAATTTTGTTCCGATTCGATAGAACGCGTGACCTCTTTTCCATCAAAGTAGTGGTGCATATCCCAATGAGGTCCTTGATCTCCATTCGGCATATCTTGCCATACGAGTATACCTAAACGGTCGCAATGAGTATACCAACGTGCTGGTTCTACTTTTACATGTTTGCGAATCATATTGTATCCGAAGTCTTTTGTCTTCACAATATCATATTTCAATGCTTCATCTGTTGGTGCTGTATAAAGTCCGTCAGGCCACCATCCCTGATCTAATGGTCCAAAATGGAATATATCCTTATTGTTCAATTGTATACGTATTATGCCATTTGCATCGCGTTTTTTCGACACCTTGCGCATTGCGGCATAACTACTGACTTTATCTACTGATTTTCCCCTTTCGATGAGGGTAACATCCAGATCGTAAAGGAATGGAGATTCGGGCGACCAAAGTTTCGCATTCGGAATAGCGATATCCAATGTCTGTCCTACAACGCCTTTTGCCGAAGCGATCACTTTATTGTTATCCTTTAGTTTTACTTCTACAATATCAGATGACTCCGTATTCTTTGTACACACTTTCACTTTTAAATTGTTATTGTCTATATTGGCAATGGGGGTAATGCCGACAATGTGCTTGTTATTTACTGGTTCCAACCAGACAGTTTGCCAAATACCTGAAACAGGTGTGTACCATATTCCATTAGGATTAGTCACTTGTTTGCCTCTTGGTATAGAGCTATCGCTTGTAGGATCCCATACTTTAACTACCAGTTTTTGATTTCCTGAAGTAAGGAATGGGGTTACATCGAAGCAAAAAGGAGTATATCCTCCAGTGTGACTTCCTATTTTAATATTGTTAAGGTAAACTTCTGCTTTCCAGTCCACTGCTCCGAAATGTAGTATTACATTTTTGCTTTTCCAATCGGAGGGAATTGTAAACGTACGTCTATACCATAGCTCTTTTTCTTTACCCAGTTCTTTTTGGACACCTGAAAGGCTTGATTCTACTGCAAAAGGAACAAGAATTTTTCCATCGAACGTCTGAGGTTCCTGTTGTCCCATAGGCAAAATGGCATAATCCCACAAACCATTCAGATTTTGCCACTTATCGCGTTCCATTATCGGACGAGGGTACTCTGGCAAAACATTATTAGGGTCAATTTTTTCTGCCCAAACCGTTTTAATTTTATCACCCACAGGTTTCCACTGCGCAAATGATGATATGGAAGAAAAGAGTAAAATAATTAATAAAAGAAATGTTTTCATTGATAATAGATTTTTGTATGTAATTAGTTTAAATATTTAAAGGCTGTAGGAATGTGAAGCCTGAATGCTGTTTCCAAAAGAAAGGAAGATTACTGCATATTTGATAAGCGGTATTTTCTTGTTTGTCAGTTTTTCCATGGTATTGAATATATGGTTATAAACTTATCTTTATATTAAAATAGGGTTAACAAGCTCTCAACTTGATTGATGGCAAAAATAGATAAATTCACTATTGCAGAGGTGATATATTTGGGTAAAAAAATGGCAATAAAAGGTTTCTGTAGCTATATTGACTAAAATGTGATATAAATAAATAATAATTGATATTTTTCCACTACTGATAAAAGCGTATATTTGTCGAAACTTTCACGTTATACCATTCTTTATATGAAAAATCACTATTTGTACATCTTGCTTTGCCTCTCTCTTTATAGCATTGCCTCTTTTTCGCAGGGATACTCTAATTTTCATTTCAAGAAGTTGCAGGTGGATAATGGACTTTCTGCAAATTTTGTCTTTTGTATCATGCAAGATGCGAAAGGTTTTATGTGGTTTGGGACAAAAGATGGTTTAAATAAATTCGATGGGAATAGTTTCAAGGTATTCAGACATAATCCTCGGAAAGAGAAGACGATAGGGAATAATATTATACATTGTATGATAGAGGGTGATAATAATAAGCTCTATGTAGGTACAGAAGCAGGACTTTATATAATGGACATAGCCGACGAGACTTTTGAAAAAGTGGAAAATACAACTGCCGATAATTTTAAAATTACCTATACTGTAACCACTATTTTTAAGGATGGCAAAGGAAATATATGGATAGGGACCAATTCGCAAGGTATTTATACTTATAATCCCGAAAAGAATGAGTTGAAGAGGGTGAGGGTAAACGGATATGATTTCGACTCAAATATAGTATGGTCTATATACGGAGATGCCTCTGATAATATATGGGTAGGTACTAGACTTGGATTGCTCAGGTATAATTCAAATACAGGCTTTTTTGATCCGATAGAAAGATTATATAGTCTCTATGATAACTCCGAGCATGAGACACAAACAATCGTCGAAGATACCAATGGTGACTTATGGCTTGGAACATGGGGTAAAGGTCTGCGTTTATACAAAAAACAGTCAAATGCATATACTACTTTTCTTAGTTCAAATAAAGAGTCTTCTGCCGTAACACGTATTATGGCTATTTGCCAATATCGGGACAATGCTCTGCTCGTAGGATCAGACAATGGATTATATATGTTCGATATTGAAAATAGAACATCCAAGCGAATCGACATTCCTAATTCTTATCATAGTTTGAGCGATCAGGCTATTGGTTCAATCTACAAAGATAGGGAAGGGGGAATATGGATTGGTACATATTCGGGTGGAGTAAATTACTTAAGTCCAAGTGTATTCAGTATAGACACCTATTATCCCGACATCTTGTCCGGATCCTTATCGGGAAAGACAATCAGACAGTTTTGTGAAGATGAAAATGAGAATCTATGGATAGCTACGGAAAATGGAGGTGTAAATTACTTTAATACGAAAGATCAAACTATCACTCAACCGATAAAAGGATCGTACTATAACGTGCATGCTTTATTGATAGATGGAGATAACCTATGGATAGGTACCTATGCGAGAGGGATTCATGTATATAATACTAAAACGAAGTCTCTATCTGTATTCAAACACAGTTCTGATAGGAAGAACAGTATTAATGATGATGGAATATACGCCTTATGTAAAACTAAAAATGGAGATATTTATGTAGGAACTCATGCTGGATTGAATAAGTACGATAGGTATAAAAATGAGTTCATTAACATAGAGCAGGCTTCGAAATTTATATACGACATAAAAGAGGATGATTTTGGTAATCTATGGTTAGCAACTTACGGTTCAGGAGTCATAAGATATCATATACCAACTAATGAGTGGATATGTTACGATTCAATATGCGATAATAGTAATCCATTAAAAGAGAGTAAATTAACTAATATTTATATTGACTCTAAAAAAACGTTGTTATTCGCAAGCGAGGGACAAGGTATTTTCTTTTACGATTATAAAACCGATAGTTTTAAGAATATATCCGAAACTGATGGTTTGCCCAATGGGGTAATATATGGCATATTAGATGATCCACAAGGCAATTGGTGGATGAGTTCGAATAAGGGAATAATCCGGATGAACATATCAGATCTGCATAATATTAAACTATATACAAGGGACGATGGATTGCAGAGTAACCAGTTCAATTATAAATCAAGTTATAAGGCTTTAAATGGAAAATTCTACTTTGGCGGAATTAATGGGTTCAGTTCATTTTATCCACAAGATCTCAATAAAAATAAGAATACAGTTTTGCCGTCAATCGAAATATCTCAGATTGATATTCTAGGTAATGGAGATTCGGAACTGAATGAAGCCATACAGCAAAAATTAAACAAGCAGCAAAAGATAATATTACCCTATAACAAGTCCTCTTTTTCCATATCTTATACAAGCTTAAGCTATATAGCACACTCGAAAAATAAATATGCATATAAGTTGGAAAGGACGGATACTGAGTGGAATTATGTAGGAAATAAACAAAGTGTGACTTATGTAAATTTATCTCCTGGTAAATATCTATTCAGAGTGAAAGGCTCTAACAATGACGAATTATGGAATGAAGAAGGGGCAAAAGTGGAGATAGAGATATTACCCCCGTTTTGGTTATCCATTCCTGCCAAGATTGTATATGTTGTTTTGATTTTGGTTATGGCTTATTTGATTATCTCATTTTACATAAAGAAAAGTCGGGCAAAACAAGAAAAGCAATTGGAAGCATTCAAGACCGAACAGGAAAATTTATCTTTTAAATCGAAAATAGATTTCTTCACTACTATAGCTCACGAAATAAGAACTCCGCTGAGCTTAATCTCTGCGCCTTTGGAGGAAGTTGTTAATTCAGGAGAAGGAAGCCCTGAGACTAAAGAGAATATATTGATAATCGAAAAGAATTGTGACAGGTTGACTGATTTGATTAATCAGTTACTGGATTTTAGAAAGATGGACTCAACTCAATATATTATAAATCCGGCAAGAGTAGATTTGCGCCATCTCTTAACGGATTTGTACGGACGCATCAGTAAAACAGCGCAGAAGCAGCATATTGATTTTATT
The DNA here is from genome assembly GCF_014334015.1 of Bacteroides sp. M10. GTDB lineage: Bacteria > Bacteroidota > Bacteroidia > Bacteroidales > Bacteroidaceae > Bacteroides > Bacteroides intestinigallinarum. The sequence goes on from NZ_CP060488.1 coordinate 2,296,066, forward strand.
CTCCAGCTCCCTCAAGATGAATTTATAGTAAATTCAGATACAGATGCATTAATCAAAATAATAGGGAATTTGCTTACAAATGCACTCAAATATACTAAAGATAAGATAGTCTTATCTCTCGTAAAGAATAAAGATGCAACTTATTCTGTTTTTGTCGAAGACAATGGCAATGGTGTCTCTGATACTTATAAGAAACTGATATTTGATCCTTTTTATCAAGTACAAAATGATAGTGGGAAAATGGGTACCGGCCTGGGATTATCTTTGGCTAAAAAACTAGCAGAGATGTTAAACGGTAATATTACTGTAAAAGACAATGAAGCTGGGGGAGCTACATTTATATTCAATTTTTCCGATTTACCACTTCTATGCCAGCATAAATCCGAACTTGATAGTATTCCTCTCGAAAAGGAAATAATAAAAGATAGAAGTGTGTCAGAAAACAAAAACAGCATACTAATTGTCGAGGATAATATCGAAATGGCATCATTTATAAAGAACTCTTTGCACAAAGACTATGCTGCCGATACCGCTTTCAATGCCGAGGAAGCAATGTTATTATTAGAAGAGAATAGCTATGATATTATAATCTCAGATATTATGATGCCAGGGATAGACGGTATCTCATTTACTAAGAAATTGAAGTCGGATCTCAATTATAACCATATACCAATTATTCTACTTTCAGCTAAAACTGAAAATGCAGTTAAGATAGAAGGATTACACTCCGGTGCGGATGTTTTCATCGAAAAGCCGTTTTCTGTGTCATTTCTGAAGGCGCAAATCATAAGTTTACTCGAGAATCGTAGAACTGTGCTTGACGCCTTTAATCGTTCTCCTTTTATTTCTTACTCTTCATTAGTTACCAGTAAAAATGACGAGCTATTTCTGAGTCAGTTAAATGAAGAAATAGAAAAGCATATCGCAGACGAAAATTTCTCGGTAGAATCATTAACTGATATTTTCAATATCAGCCGTTCTCACCTACAAAGAAAGCTTAAAGCCATAGGAGGTGTAACACCAGGCGATTATTTACGGAATTACCGTCTGCGAAAAGCCTGTCAATTATTGTTGGAGACCGATATGAGGGTAAATGAGGTTGCATATAGTGTAGGTTTTAGTACAGCTTCCTATTTTACTCGTGTATTCCAGAAAGCTTATGGTATTCTACCTAAGGAGTTTATAGCCAAACATGCGAATAAAACAAAGAAGTAACCATGAAAGGGACCCGCACGTCACCGAGAATGTTACCGCATTTTTTTAATAACCTGTGAAAAGGATATAAAAAAGCCTCTAAATATTCATTTAGAGGCTTTTTTGTCTATTTATACTATAGAAAGTGTGCGGATGATAGGACTCGAACCTACACGCCTCACGGCACCAGATCCTAAGTCTGGCGCGGCTACCAATTACGCCACATCCGCATGTGTAGCTTTTTTGTTTAGCGGTGCAAAGATAGGAAGATTTTCTGATTTGGCAAATAATTCGACAATAAAGTTATTCACTTAAGATTTCGAATGCTTTTTCAATCAGAGTGTCTTTGTGCTTAAGTTGGTCTGATTCAGACATATTGATAGCAATATCCGGTTCAATACCTTCTTCCAAGGGTTGCTTGTTTTTATCGAAATGCGGACTGGCGGAGAAACGGATGCTCCATCCATTAGGTAATTCCGACGAGAAAGGAAGTCCCGAACCGCCTCCGGTCCAGTCACCTAACTGGATGATTCGTTTATCTTTATTGTCTTTGTTTAAGCTACGCATCGCATTCACAAAGTCATTGGTAGCACTATAACAGCGACGATTGGTCAGGATGATTACTTTCTTTTGCCACCGGATACTGTTGGATGGTTCCAGATAGATCGGCTCCATCTTGGAGAAATCATTATGTCCCGGTCCGGTTTTATGCTGTATATATCCGGTGAGCGCTTTCTCGTTGGTAAACCGGGCGGCGATCCGGGTGGAATTGGTCAGGTTTCCGCCTCCGTTATCACGTACATCGATGATTAATCCGTTGCAGGTGGCCAGGTAGAGAAGAACTTCATCCAAGTTGCCGTCTCCGACTCCGGAGCTGAAGCTTTCGTAACGAATATATCCTATGTTGTTATCGAATATTTTATACTTTAAACCGGCGGATGTGTAGTATCCTGTACTGGCACTACCCAGATAAGTTTGATAGAGAATGTCTTCCCGGTAGTTCCAGTCGTAACCCTGATACCATTCATCGTAGAAAGAAGTACGTTTGGCAGAGGATAGATTGACATGCCCGTCTTTTAAAATGTATAGCATCTGGCTTAGGATGTCAAACAGATCGTCATTAGACATTGTCGGAATAATCAGTGGGCTATATTTGTCGCGAACGGCATCCCAGTCAATACCTTTTGCTTCCAGAAAACAATACTGTTCGTCGATGATCTTCCATAGTTGTTCGAAGTTTCCTACAGGATCATTGGCGTAGTCTTCTTCTCCGATGCAACCGGTCAATACCGGAAGACAACAGAGCAGCCAAAGCATTTGTCTAATCTTATTTCTCATTCTTAATTGATCTCACTTGAAGTTTCAACATTAAATTTTTGTTCTCTTAGTAGGCTCTGACCGATGAAGGCAAAGCTGTTCCTTTTTTGTTTCGGATACGGTATAGGTCTTTCACAAATCCTACCATGAATACGTGCGAGTAGGTATGTGTCTTGATATTGTTTACATTGGATTGTTGCAAATCGGCCAGATAGCTGAATCGCATTTTGGTATATCCTATCGGTAAGTCGACGGAGAGCATCTGACGCAGTGAAGGCTGGTTGTGCAGGGAGGTGAACTTTATCACTCCACTCGAATTTCCTAAAGAGAATATCTCGTAATAAGATTGTCCGTAGTGCGGTGAGAACATCACTCCCATCACCGGTAGGTTGACCTGATAGCGTAATACCATCGGGTACCGTTTGATTTTCAAATGCCAGATAGCCATTCCGGAGGCATCCAGGTTGACGTATGCCCGTGCGGATGCCGGATTGTTGGTGTTCCGGAGATTATAGACAAAGCCTCCGTTGGCATCTATCAATCCTCCGGCTAATAATTTGAAATTCTCCGTCAGCCGAAACTGGTAGTGTAATCCGTAATTCCAGTTGACTAATCCGGAGAAGGTATTATTGTTGTCGGCACGGTTGTGGGTATAACCGATGTCTGCCTGAAAGAAATTCTGTACAGACACATTTCCATCGAATAACTTGGTCATCCGAATCGTCTCGCGGGAAATACGGAAGTCGATTCCTTTGTATTCCTGCGGCGAAAGATAGGTGTCGAATACGTTGGTAAATCCTACACCGTACATGGTGGCACGTGTTACATACCGATGGGTTTGCAGACTGTCAATCTGCGCTTGTAATCTGGTGCAAAGGGCGAACAGGATGCATCCTGTCAGCCCTAGGTATATTAGTTTTTTCTTCATCAGAATAATTTCATCTGCCCGGTGATCTCATCAATAATATCGCCTTCGCTCTTATCGCTGTCCGGGTCCAGATTTTCCGGTTCCTCTTCCGGGGGGGCCTGTTGCTCTTGCGCAGGTTCGGGGAAGCGGGTCGGTTCAAGTTCGTTGATCGTATCTACGGCATAGGTCGTGATACGTTTTCCTTTGGCTTTAAACCCTTTGACGGCAATGAACTCATCTGCGTCGATATCCAACGGATCACGGAAACTGTCGTGTCCGCCAAATATAACTTCCAGGCGCGGATAGTATTCGTCGGTCAGCAAGATGAGGCGATTATTCTTATTCTCTCCCAGATAGTTCTGTTTGCGGTTGGAGGCCTCGAAGCAGAAACGTTTCAGGTACGGGTAATTCTGCTGATCGGCATCATAAAGTGCGGCAGTCCATATCTTGTGCGGATCGAATTTCTCAACGATGCTCACATTGTCTTCGTAGTGATTGCTCAAGTCGAAGTTAGTGGTGTAGAAGTCACCGTTGTTCAGCACAACCAGTATGGAGTCGTCACTTTGGAATTCTCCCAGATATTCGCCGCGTCCATCATAGTTGAGGCGAAGTATGTCACGGTCGAACCAGACTTTACGTCCACCGAGAGTAGAGCCGCCTTTCTGTTTCAGGGATATTTTGTGTACCGGCAAGCGGGTGAGAATTACCCCCCGTGCCTGGCGTCCCTTGATACTGACTTCGCTGAAGTCATGCTCGAAGATGATGCGGCGTACACGTGGGTTCGGCTTCAATGTCACCTTGATAATTTCGGCTTCTCCGTTCGGGTTGGCACTGAAATAGGTAATCCGTGAATCAGGAGTTCCCAGTGTCACATCATATTCGCGGTCGCGGACCACGGAAGTTACGGCGAAGCGTTTTACGTAGGTCGTTCCTTCTTTTCCGTCGCGGTAGGCTACGTTGTAGATCGTACGTTTATCGTTCTTCTTGAATACATTGACATAAAGAACGTTCTTACCGACAAATTTCTTATCGGCAACGGGGGTGACGATATACTTACCATCACGGAAGAAGATAATGACATCGTCGATATCCGAACAGCAGGCTACGAACTCATCTTTCTTCAAGGTCGTTCCGATAAATCCTTCTTCACGGTTGATATAGAGTTTCTCGTTTGCTTCTACTACTTTGGCTGCTTCGATGGTGTCGAAGTTTCGCAATTCCGTGTGGCGCGGGAAATTCTTGCCGTATTTGTTCTTCAGCATCTGATACCAGTTGACTGTATAATCCACGATGTGAGCCAGGTGGTTATCAATCTCGGCAATTTCCTCTTTCATATTGGCAATCAGTTCATCCGCTTTGTCTGAGTTGAATTTCAGGATACGGCCCATTTTGATTTCCATCAACTTGAGAATATCTTCTTTCGTAACTTCACGGATAAATGTCGGATAGTAAGGTGTCAGACGTTCGTCGATGTGTGCACAGGCTGCATCCATGTCTTTGGATTGCTCGAACTCTTTATCCTTATAGATGCGTTCTTCGATAAATATCTTTTCGAGAGAAGAGAAATGCAGGGATTCCAGAATTTCTCCTTTCTTGATTTCCAGCTCCTGCTTCAGCAAATCCATCGTATTGTCTGCCGACTTTTTCAGGACTTTGCTCACAGTGAGGAAATGCGGCTTACTATCATCGATGATACAGCAGTTGGGCGAGATACTTACTTCGCAGTCAGTGAAAGCGTACAGAGCATCAATCGTTTTATCTGATGAGGTGCCGGGTGCGAGGTGTACTAATATTTCTACGTTGGCAGCCGTGTTGTCGTCTACCTTACGAATTTTGATCTTTCCTTTATCAACAGCTTTCAGGATAGAGTCGATTACTGTCGAAGTTGTCTTTCCGTATGGAATTTCTGTGATAGCAAGCGTTTTATTGTCAATCTTGTTGATCTTGGCACGTACTTTCACGGCTCCGCCACGCTCTCCGTCGTTGTATTTGGCTACATCGATAGAGCCTCCTGTCTGGAAATCAGGATATAGTTGGAATTCCTCTCCGCGTAAATAGCTGATAGAGGCATCACAAAGTTCGTTGAAATTGTGTGGTAAGATCTTGGAAGAAAGTCCCACGGCGATACCTTCCACTCCCTGTGCTAATAATAACGGGAATTTCACAGGAAGAGTGACCGGTTCCTTGTTTCGTCCGTCATAAGAAAGTTTCCATTCGGTAGTTTTGGGATTGAAGACAACATCCAGCGCAAACTTGGACAAGCGTGCTTCGATATAACGGGGAGCAGCTGCGCCGTCTCCGGTGAGGATATTACCCCAGTTACCCTGACAATCGATCAACAGGTCTTTCTGTCCCAACTGTACCAGGGCATCTCCGATAGAAGCATCACCGTGGGGGTGGAACTGCATGGTGTGTCCCACAATGTTAGCCACTTTGTTATACCGTCCGTCGTCCAGACGTTTCATTGAATGTAAAATACGTCGTTGCACAGGCTTTAAACCGTCATTGATATGAGGTACGGCACGTTCCAGTATAACGTATGAAGCATAGTCCAGAAACCAATTCTGGTACATGCCTGTTAACTGATGCTTTACGTTTTCGTCCCGCGTGTCCGCCGGTTTGTAGTCTGAATGTCCTTCCGTTATCTCGTTGATTTCGTCACTCATAAATTTGTATATACTATAATATTAACGCATACGCACGCAAAAATACAAAAATAAAAGAGATTTCGATGAAAAACGGGGAATATTCCGTGTGTTAAAAGGGTATAAATCAGCTTTGCGAAGGGAAACAGAAAGACATATCTTTATTAGATATGTCTTTCTGTAAAATTATAACCTAATGAAAAAACAGGAAAATGGAGTCGGGATTAAACTCGTATTTCCCATCCTTTCTCATACTCTCTTCCCCAGAGCTTATTAGCCTCCAAATCGTTGAGAATACGGCCGCTTCCCGGATCGATTTGTAATGAATGACCGACGCGCTGAGCGATATTGCCCAATTGTACTAGCTGGGTACTGATACAGGCATCTACAATTCCGGAGTTTAACTTAGTACCTTTGCGGATAGCATCAAACCAGTTCCGGAAGTGGAAAGAGTCCAGCTTTTCTGAAGGATTCAGGAGATTTCCGGTTTCAAACTTCAAATCACTCTTTACCTCCTTGATCGTTTTGCCTTTGATATCTGCTATCTTATATTCGTTACCGCCACCAATAAAAAGAGTGCCCGTATCTCCATAGAATGCAGTACCGACTCCATATCCGTCTACCGGCATCGTATTGCAACTACGTCCTTCCCAGGAGAAAGATGCTTCGTCGCCAAACTGGAAAGTGATAAGCTGTGTATCCGGCGTCTGCCAATCATCCTGAAAACGATAACGTCCTCCGATCGAATCTACTTTGGTTGGATAATCCACACCTAGTCCCCAGCGAAGCATGTCGACAAAGTGAGTACCGTTATTTAAAGCTTCTCCAGTTCCCCAGTTCCAGAACCAGTGCCAGTTGTAATGAATGAAGTTATCCTTGAAATCGGGTACACGCGGGGCAGGGCCTTGCCACAAATCCCAGTCCAGATAATCCGGTACGGGAATGATTTTACCTGTTCCGATAGAAGGACGGTTGTTGACATACCATGATTTGGCATATCTCACTTTTCCGATGGTGCCGGACTTGATTTCCTCCATCGCTTTGATTACATTCGGGAATGATCTGCGTTGATTGCCAACCTGAACGATTCGATTGTATTTTAAAGTGGCTCTAACCAACATTTCATTTTCTGCCGGATTGTGGCTGGTTGGTTTTTCCAGATAAACGTGTTTGCCGGCTTGCATAGCCATAATGGCTGCTTTAGCATGCCAATGATCCGGAGTGGCGATTACTACTGCCTCAAACTCATTGGATTCTAACATTTTGCGTATGTCTTTTTCTCCTTTTGGAGTCCGTCCGGTCAGTTTGTGAATCGCAGCCTGGCATTTTTCAAGTGCTCTTGAGTCTACATCGCAAATGTAAGTTACTTCACAATCGGGTTGTTTGGCAAATCCTTGCGCGAGAGCACTGCCTCTGGAATTTACGCCAATAACTCCGATACGTATTTTCTCATTAGCCCCCAGAATATCTTGATATCGGCTGGAACCAAACCCTGGAAGTATGCTTCCTAAAGAAAGTGCAGCTGTACCTGCTACTGTTTTTTTGATGAAATCTCTTCTTGTTGTCATAGTATCTATTTTTCTCCAAAATTAGGTTGTTATTAGGATATGTGAATGAGTATTTCCGTCAATTCTCCCTCAAAAAACGTAAATTTCTTATTTTTTTCTTCGGAAAAGACGGATCAGGACGCTAAGAATTCCCCGGGGAATCCATAGGATGAAATAAATGAAAATGCTGATGACAATCACATATCCGATTTGAGAAATTACTTCGATCCATGGTCGGGAATAGACAATGATTGCAATAACATTGACGATAAACGCAAGTATGAAACTTAGAAGATAGATATTTCTTTCTCGTTTCAGCTTTTGGGATGTGATGATAATATCTTTCATGGTTTAGAATTTCATATAAGGTATTTTATATTCGTCAGGAAAGAATATGTGGCGTTGTTCTTCCATGGCCTGATTTCCAAGTAAACAAAGAACCGTTGAACAATATGCTTCTTCAACTATATTCTGTGCTTTCTCTCCGGTGATACATGACTGGCAGAAAGAAGACAGGATAATGTCCGAACCGTCTTTGTCTGCTCCGATCATACTCAATCCGCTGTTTACGTGGATATCTCCATCAATGATAAAGTGTGGTGTGTACTCCATTTTTGTTTCTGGTCGCCAACTAGGACCTGCTGTCGGGATGGCGGCAAAGACCTTGTCTTTTACCTGGTCAATCAGTTGCCGGATACCCGAAGTTGAATGATCTTCTTCCAGATAATAAATACCTTTTGCCATTTCCACGGTTCCTTTACTTCCCAGAATTTGGTCTTCCATTCCGTTGAACTTATTGGAAATCAATGATTCGTATGCGATCTTAACTCCATCCGAGTATCTGTAAGTGACATTGACGCTATCATAAACTTCTCGTCCGTCTTTCCAGTATACAATGTCACCCATTCCCATAATGGATTCCGGCATTTTTTTGGCTGCCCAGTTACAAACTTCCAACTGATGGCATGCTAATTCCGTCATTAATCCTCCGGAGCTCTCTTTGTATAATCTCCAGTTAATCTTGCGTTCCAGCTCTGGTGAAGGAACCGGACGACGCCAGTCTGCATTACGGAACCAGTGACAGCGAAGACCTACTACATCTCCGATGAGACCGGAATGGATCATCTGCATTCCCTTGATGTACTTCTCGTCATACATTCGCTGCATACAAAAGTAGAGAACCTTGTCTGACTGGTTGTAAGTGTCATAGATAGCCTTGCACTCGTCAAGGGTACGTGCCATTGCTTTCTCGCAAAAGACATGTTTGCCGGCAGCTAATGCGTCCAATACAATAGGTGCATGCCAGTTTAGTGGTGTGGATATGATGACTCCATCGATGTCTTTCGATTCCAGTAGTTTGCGGTAATCCGTATATGACTTTGCATCCGGACAAAGTTCCAATGCTTGTTGAAGATTGGGTGCATAATTATCACATACGGCAACAATTTGTGCATGAGGTATTTCTTTGAGGTTATGGATGTGGTATTGTCCTCTGGACCCGGTACCAATCAAAGCGATTCGTGCTTTCTCATGCTTGATCTCTTGTAGTTTCTCCGGAGTACAGGAAGTCAGCCAAGGGGTGGTCGCCAATAATGCGGTTCCTCCGGCAACGTATCCCAGGCTTTTGATGAATTGTCTGAGTCCTAAGTCTACTCCTTTTTCTTTATGTTCTTTCATATCATAAATTGTATAGGGTTGCTTGTATATTATTGAACTTTTCTGAAATCTTTTTTTGTTCCTGTTCATTGGCAATCATCCAGACCGTACTAAGAACTTCGGCTTCCAACGGGTCGGGGGACAGGATAGAACTTGCCTTTCGTTGTTCATTAAATATGCCTGTAAGCGGATTCATAATGTGTCCGGTATATTGTAACGTATTACCGGAAGTGGATAATGTTGTATCCTGCAGATCGAATTCTTTTAGAAGAGACTGATTGTACGGGTTCAGAAAACTGACTTTCCAACAATTTCCATAAGGATGATGTCCCATACCCAGGATCGAACTGTTTCCAAAATTAGCAAATGCATCACTAATATTCTCCTGTTCAATGAATTTTCTTATTTTTTTCAAAGCATATCCTTTGGCAAAACCTCCAAAATCAAGTGAAATATCAGGAGATATAAAGGAGATGCATGAATGTTCATGAAGTTGTATTCTGGAGAAGTCTTTTAATGTAATGTCGAATAAGTGTGAAGTGGTCTCATAATAGTATGAGCAAAGCTGTAAGATTGATTCCATCTCTTTGCTGATTTGAATCTTGCTTTGAGAAGCATGATTATTAATCTTGGAAGCTTCACTATGAGGATCAAAACGATTTAATATTTTATCCAATCGCTCCAGCTCATAGGTGATATCTGCCCAAAGTGTATTCAATCGGTCGATATCGGAATGAATGAGCAGGATATCGAATCGGGTCCCCATGATATGAGGAATGAAGCCATGAAACATGGCTTCATTTTCATAATATTTGCATCTTGTTTCTAACACCTATTGTTTTGTTTATTTGTTTCCTTTCTTTCTTTGCCATTTCTACAGCAGTAGTAGTAATGTAATATTTAGCTAGTGTATTTTCATTTTCCCATTCCGGCATATCCTGATTGTGTACATAATGCAGGAAAGCCTTTGCCACTTTGCTGAAATGTTCTTCGTGTCCTAATCGTTTTTCCTGTGGTATGTCAATCAGATAAGTTCCATTCTTTTTGTTTTTGACAGATAAGAACGGATAAGTTATTTGAAGCTGTTCCACTGTTTTTTGCAATTGAGCTTCAAATGTCCGATTGTCAATGTCCGATTCTTTCTGTATATATAGTTCTTTTACAAATCCATTTTTTTCATCCTGAACGATTTTTAAAGTGGCTTTACTTCCTTTCTTTATGGAAGTAAATGTATCTCCTCCGTTAGTGGGTGGAGTATAATTCCATGTGACTTTTATTCCTATACAAATCCCTTTAACGGTATAGTTGAGACTTCCGTTTGCCATCACTTCCAATACATCGTTTTTTATGTATCGGTTAAGATAAGCAGGAAAAGAATCGATTTGTGTCGATTGACTGAACTCTGCTAATGTAATTGGAGTTGGCCAGTGTTTGGCGGCATTCACAGTGACATCCGATAGATAATGAATCGTTTCATCAGGAAAACATTGCCAGTTGATGAGGTCGATCAGATGTGTTGTAACATCTGCAATGCCCTCTCCTTGTTGCTCTACATCATAATACCATGCCGGGCGAATTAATGGTTTGCCGGAAACAGTCTTGAAAAAATGATGTACGCTTTCCATTATGACAGATGGATTGTCCGGTGAACCTTTTTGTAAATCTCCGAATAATTCCGTCTGATGTAAAAGCTCTTTTTCTATGATATTGAGAATATCATATCGTTCCGTCATCAGATCGTATAAAAGAAGATTCTTTTCTTTGGCGAGTTGATAGGCTTCTGTCAATAACTTGAAATCTTGTGGGTTGATAGCCAGTGGCTTATCGGCAAGGATATGATATCCGGCTTTGATAGACTCCATGATATAGCGCGTCTTTTTTTGATTGTTTCCAGCCAATACTACTACATTACCTTTATGATCGGCAAGCATTTTCTGAAGATAATCATCTCCGGTATATACTTGTTTTTTCCATGTCGTAGGAGATTCCGCCCGCTGGTTATAAGAATCAATGCTTTCCAGATATTGATTGACGCCTGTTCCTTCGGGGGCATATATCCGGATGGTGTCACTGACATCTGTCAATGTCTCTTTTTGAAGCAGGCTGGCATGGAAATGTCCGGGATCGAGTACTACTATTTCCAATTGGGGTATACCATTTGTCTCCATCCTATTCGCAGCTTGCTTTTTCGAGAAAGAACAAGAAACGACTATAAATAAAATTGCTATAATGCCAGTCCCTTTATATATAGATTTCATTCTCTTACTATTTATAAGTTTTGATTAGTTTTCGGGCATCTTTCCAACCTTTTTGATAAGCTTCTTCCAATGTAACAATTCTTCCATTCTCTGTTTTACTCATATTGGATGCTTTCATGAAAGTGAATATTTCGATTGTCTCTTCTTTGGAGATAGGTGAAATTCCTGTTTGAAAGTATTTAAGAATCTGCTCAAGAAGCGCTTTATAACCTTGGTAACCTCCTGCGGCTACTGCTCCTTTTGAAGTATAAGCAGTTCCACCATAAATTTGCGGTCCTTTTATAATCGCTCTGAAAGTTCCGATTCTGCCATCTTTCCATCGTCCTACTACTACATCCCCTCTATCTGAAGACATCCGGTTGACCGATTCGCATCCTGTCCCCATAATTGTGTATAATGTTTCTACTCCATGAATACCATAGAAACCAAAATCCGGATGCGTTGGTTCCACCTTGTGAGGAGAATAACAATCGGCTCCAAGGATTTTGCCAAATTCTCCATTTCTTAATTTCTGGTTTTGAGGAGTAAATCTAAGAGCAGAAGAGGAGAAAACAGGTGCATTGTATTTTTCTGCCATTTCATAAATAGCGATTGCATCTCCTAAAGTAGCTCCGATAGGTTTGTCAATATAGCATATCTTACCTGATTTGAATACCTCGACGGCTTGTTCCAAATGTATTCTGCCGTCATTGGTTTCCAAAAGGACACAGTCTACTTTTTCCAGTAAATCTGCTATTGATGAGGTGATTTCCACACCATTTGCTTTGACCTTTTCAATGTATCCGGGGATTCGTTCGTAACTGGATTGAATCGTCTTTGAACCGTACGGATAAGCTGCCACTACCCTAAAACCTTTGGAAAAGGTCTCATCCGAACCACTATTAATCAATTCGGTGAAAGCGGTGGAATGGGATGTGTCCAGACCAATAATTCCGATCCGCATAACTTTTTGTGCGTGTATACTGAAGCTGATAGCCAGTAGTATAAGAAGAAATGAGATTCTGTTTTTCATAATCCTTTATAAATTAATTCTTTCTGCACTTTCCGGGTCCAAATATAACGAAGAATTTTCTTTTCTTCGCAATATGCTGGCCGGACATTTTTCTGAAACTTCACCATAAACAGTCTGATAGACTGCTTGAGCTTTATTTTTGAACGGGACGATACAAAACATCCATTCAGCTTTTAGCAAAGCCGGTATCGTGAGTGTTAAAGCTTCTTTGGGTACTAAGTCTAGTGTCTTGAAGCATTTTTCATTGACTTGCTGTTGGCGACATATTGGGTCCAGTTCAACTACTTTTACAAGTTTGGGATCATTAAAATCTGCTACATCCGGATCATTGAAAGCAATATGCCCATTTTCTCCAATTCCCAGACAAACGATGTCAACCGGATGCTTAGTCAGCAACTCTGCATATCGCTGACATTCCTCTTCAAGGTTTTCTGCCAGGCCATTCAGATAGTTGACTTTCTTGAAAGGAACTTTGTCAAAGATACGAATTCTAAGGAAATGTCCAAAACTTTGTGCGGCTTTCGGATGTATACCGATGTATTCATCCATATGAAAAGCGTTTATTCTGGTCCAGTCGATGCGTTTGTCATGAATCAGATGACTCAAAAACTCATTTTGTGAGGGGGCAGCGGCGAAAATCATATTTATCTCCGGTTTGCTTTCCAATAAGCGACAAATTTGGTCGCCGACTTCTTTTGCGGCTACACTGCCCATCTCTTGAATGGATGGAAAAATTCGAACTGTTAATTGTTCCTGCTGAAAAACTTTGGTCTTAGTTTCATTTAGTATAGATAACATGGCCTTTTAATATTGTATTATTTATATTTATTTGATTATCAAAAATGACTATGTCGGCATCCTTACCAATTTCTAAAGAGCCTTTTTCTTTGTCAATATGAAGAATACGGGCGGGCGTCAGGGCCATCATACGAACAGCGTCAATGAGAGGAACACCGGCTAAATATACCATGGTTCGAATCAGTCGGTCAGTTGTTGCAACACTACCGGCAAAAGCTGTCCGATCCGGCATTTTGGCCACTCCGTCTTCGATAATGACTTTCTGCCCGTTGTTGAGGCTGCCTAATATCGATTCACCGTCCGGCATACCCGCTCCTCTCATGGCATCAGTGCAGAGGGCTGTTCTATCAACTCCTTTGAATTTGTATACGAATTGGAGCAGAGGTTTCGGAAGATGTATGCCATCGGCAATAATCTCCACTGTCATATCTTCAATCAAGTAGGCGGCTTCTACTACTCCGGCATAACGGAAAGCATTTCTGCGAGTCACTGATGACATAGCCGAATAAAGGTGGGTCACATGTGTATAACCTGCTGTAAAGGCTTCCTCAACTTCTTCATAAATCGCGTCGGTATGAGCGATGGAGGGGAGAATATGATGTTGTTGCAGAGTTTTCCCTAGTGCTAGAGCACCCTCCAACTCTGGAGCTATGCTCCAACGGATAATATCTTTTGAGGCTTCCAGAATGGCATTATATTCTTCTACTTGCGGTTTTTTCAGGAAGTTCGGGTCTTGCGCACCACATTGTTTCGGTGAAAAGTAAGGTCCTTCCAAATGTAAACCGATAAACTGCGAACCATTGACATTCATTTCTTTAGCTTTCCGATATACGGTAAACGTCGTCATTAACTCCTCGTTAGTGCTGGTAAGTGTGGTGGGAACCATTGCAGTGGTACCATACTTGGCATGTGTCTCGGCCACTCCGAGAAAAGCCTCGACAGTGCCATCCATGAAGTCATGTCCTCCTCCTCCGTGGATATGCATGTCGATGAATCCTGGTGAGACATAATTCTGACGGGCGTCTATTACTTTGTCACCGACGAGCGGTTGATAGCTCTCATTGGGAATAATCTGCTCAATTTTTCCATTTTCACATATCAATATTTGGCCCATTTCTATGCCTGTTGGCAGAATGAGTTTTCCATTTGTTATGATGAGTCTTTCCATATTATTTCGTTTTTAATTTATTTCCAGGAGTCTATTTTATGACCTTTAACTGCAAAGAAAACCAAATATAAAAAGCAGGGAATCAATACCCAATAGCCGAAACGCAGACTATACATATCTGCCAGATGACCATATATCAGAGGCAGAATGGCATTGCCGCATAATCCCATGATAAGAAGAGAGGAACCGGTTTTGGTGAATTTCCCCAGTCCATGAATGGAAAGTGGCCAGATACCTGCGTAGATTAAAGCATTCGGGAAACCCAATGCATTCAGAAAGAAAATGGAGGCATTGGCATGATGACCGAACAGAGTTACTTCAAAATCTGCAAATACAACTCCGAATGAAAGGAGTAATCCGATGATGGTACAACCTATAAGTGCATTTTTCTGTGAAACATATTTCGGTATTAACAGGATACCCAGCAGGTAACCAATCATAGTGCAGGCCAATGTATATGAGGGAAATGTTTTAGCTTCGAGCAGGTCCATACCCATCGAATTGGCATAATTGATGATTGTATCGATTGCGATAACTTGTGTTCCTACATGAAGAAATATAGCCACTGCTCCCAAGATAAGGTAAGGAAAGTCGAAAATACTTTTTCTGGTGTGATGGTGGCTACCTGTATCTTCCGTGCTGTTTTCTTCGTCTGTATTGATTTCAGGCAGAATGGAGTAACGGATACCGATACCGGTAAGCAGTAAAATAACGCCTAGAACAGCATAAGGCACAATGACGCGTTGTATTAATTCGTCAAGCATAGCGTTCTTTGTGACTATGTCTAAAGTCCCCGATTCTATAGTGGCAAAAAGCTCCTTGTCGGTAACATTTAATATCAATGCAGCAAATATGAGTGGTGAGACGATACCAGCGAATTTATTGCATATTCCCATAATACTGATTCGTCTGGCGGCACTATCAATAGGACCGATAATAGTGACATAAGGATTAGCAGCAGTTTGCAATATGGCTAATCCGGTGCCGATGGAAAACAGACCGGCCAGGAATATCTCGAACTGACGGGCCAATGCTGCCGGGACAAATAAGAAAGCTCCTAAGGCGGTAAGCATAAAACCATACATAATACCTCGCTTGAATCCTACTTTCTTGAGAAGTACTCCCGAGGGGATAGCCATTACAAAGTAGGCGATATAAAATGCAAAGGCGACAAAGTAGGATTCGAAATGTGTCAGTTCGCAGGATATGCGGAAGTATGGAATCAGTATGGCATTGACCCACGATACAAATCCAAAGATAAAGAACATCCCTGCCAGAATTGCAATTGATATGTAGTATGTCTTTTTGCTGCTTATAAGGTTATTGTTTCCCATGTGTTTTTATTTTTTCAGTTCGAAATCTTTCTGTAATTTGATGTCCCGTGACGATGCGCCTATTAATACTGTAAATATACCCGGTTCGTCTTTCCAGTGTTTACTTTCGGTATCGTAGTATTGTAAGGCGCGGCGCGGTAACTTGATAGTGACTTGTTTGGATTCACCCGGTTTTAAGCCAACCTTAGTGAACCCTTTTAATTCTTTAAGCGGGCGTTCTACAGAACATTTGTTTTGATGCAAATATAACTGTGCGATTTCCTGGCCATATCGTTTTCCTGTGTTAGTAATGGTGAATGATACGGCAAATTCTGTGTCCGAGTCTTTCCATACAGGTTTCATCTTTATGTCTGAATAAGTAAAAGTGGTATAGGATAATCCATAACCGAATTCAAATTGGGGGACTACACGGTAAGTATCGAAGTAGCGGTAGCCGACCATAAGCCCTTCTTTGAAACGGACGGTGTCGTTTATACCCGGATATTCTCCAAATACGTGATCGGGCATATCTTCCAGACGCTTACACCAGGTAGTAGTCAATTTTCCCGAAGGATTGACTTCTCCAAACAATGTACGTGCCAGTGCGTTTCCTCCTTCCATCCCTAGAAAACTGCCATGCAGTAATGCCGTAGCATCATTATACCATTCTCCTATCTCGACGGGGCCGCCGGAGATTAGTACCACTACAGTGTTGGGATTAACCTCCAGGATACCTTTTAATAATCTGTCCTGTTGGTAGGGAAGCTTTAAATTCGGTTTATCATACCCTTCACAGTCAGAACCATGTTCGTGGGAGGTTCCACCTATATAGATTACCAATTCTGCTTGAGCAGCTGTATTGATTGCTTTCTTATATAACTCTTCATCGAATTTATCAAATTCGTTCGTGAACCAATGGCCAACCTTATATGCCTTTTTATTCAATTGATAGCCGGGTGCATATTCGATCCGGGCTTTTCCATCTAAAAGATTTTGTAGCCCTTCCAAAGGAGTAACTTCATATTTAGCTTTAAGTTTTGTACTGCCACCTCCTGCTGCAAATACTTCGGTTGCATTTGCGCCAATCACTGCGACATTCTTGTATTGTGCCGGGTCTAGTGGTAGCATATCTTTGGAATTCTTCAATAATACCAATGATT
This sequence comes from Bacteroides sp. M10, assembly GCF_014334015.1. Taxonomy (GTDB): domain Bacteria; phylum Bacteroidota; class Bacteroidia; order Bacteroidales; family Bacteroidaceae; genus Bacteroides; species Bacteroides intestinigallinarum. The sequence continues at coordinate 2,313,041 of NZ_CP060488.1, forward strand.
CCTCCGCTATTTTTCTGGCAGCCTTGGTATGAGTTGGTATTGCAAGTTTAGCTGCCATACCTGTGGTGTCATAAGGAGCTTGTCCTATTAAATCAAGTCGAATCATCAATTTCAGAATATTACGTACTTTTTTGTTGACAGCTTCTTCCGGAATCTCTCCATTACGTACTTTCTTCAATAAAGGATCGGCCAAATAATATTTATTGAAAGCATATTTCCCATTTTCTTTGATGCTTGTTCCCATTTCGACATCCATACCACACAGAGCTGTTCGCTCTGTGTTATGGACTGCATTCCAGTCTGATACGACTAATCCGTCAAACCCTAGTTCATCACGAAGTAAAGTATCAAGAAGATAAGGACTTTCCGTACACCACAACCCTCGAACCTTGTTATATGCCGCCATGGCTGCCATGGCTCCACCTCGTTGTATGGCAGCTTCAAAAGCCGGAAGATAAATCTCATGTAAGGTACGTTCGTCTACTTCTACACTCACTTTGTACTGATTGTATGCCTGGCTATTTAGAGCAAAATGCTTCACACAAGAGGCTACTCCCTGTGACTGTACTCCTTGTATATATGGAACAGCCAGTTCACCGGAGAAGAAGGGATCCTCGCTGAAATATTCCCAATTACGTCCATTAAGTAAGGAACGGTGAATGTTGACTCCCGGAGCCAGACTCAAATGCTTGCCGCGTGCTTTACATTCAGCTCCAAGAACTTCTCCATATAGCTGTGCCAGATCACGGTTCCAAGTAGATGCTAAGGCGCTTAATGCAGGTAGATAGCTACATGCGTCGTTATCCCATTGGGCGGATTCCCACCCATTGGCTACTCCCTCAAATCTTACTCCGTGAGGTCCGTCGGAGTAGTGCAGGTCGGGGATGCCAAGCCTTGGAACACCGGTACTTGAAAACATCGTGTTACTGTGCAACATTCCAATTTTCTCTTCCAAAGTCATTTGCGATAATAAACTTTCTATCTGTTTATCAGTACTTGCTACTTTATTACGGGTCAGGCAGGAGGAGAATATAATCAGAATCAGCCAGCTATATGGAGTTAGTCTTTTCATACTAAAATACTTGTTGTCTTTGATTATTTTGAATTATTCTTTCTTGTTTCAATTTCACTGTACACAGCATCCGGGATCAAATCAAGCCAGTAAGGATCCTGGACGAGTTCCTTGTACAGTTCAAGTGCCAGAGGGTCACTTTGCAGGCGGCGGTCACCATTCTCTGCATTTTCGTGATTCTCCCATACGACGGCCTTGACGCGTGGCTCTTCATCCTTCAGCTTAAACCATTCTCTTACCCATCTCTGGTGGTCGCATGTACTGGAGTATCCTCCTTCACTAATCATGATAGGCTTGTCTGCCGATACTTGCTTGATTCCTTGCATCAGCGTGAGCGGATATCTTCTTTCTTCCGGATAAGTAGCGCTAAGCGATGGTGGATAACAGCTTACTCCCAGCCAATCTACATACATATCTCCCGGGTAATAGTTTTTCATTGCGTTTGCTTCCGTACCCGGCATGCTTACACTGTTGGGTGACCATACGAAGACATTGTAGGCAGTGACACCCAACTGTTCTGCAATGTTATACATACGTCTCCAAGCCTTGACATAGTTTGTGGGATCTCCGTAATACGGAGTCCAGCTTCCATTCATTTCGTTGGCTGGTCTGAACCAGATAGGTCCCATGTCACGTACTTTTTGGGCAGCTACTTCGGCGAAGTATGATTTGTGAAAATCGTCAAGTTCGCCATTTGCCATTTGCTGGGTGGGAATAACGGGCAGCCATCCGTAAAGGAAGAATCGGTATTTGCCCTGATAGTTTTTTCCCCAGTATTTCTCACGTACTGTTTGCATTTCGCTGAAATTTCGTCCTGGTTCCATATTCTGATACCATAAGATCATAGATAGTTGCTTTCCTACCAATTTTTCGAATAAGGCAACGGCACACTGGTCAGTACTTCCTTCGCGGTCTTCCGGATCGAATCCGTATAATGGTGGGAATGCTCCATGATAACATCCTTTTTCGGGGACGTACTTCATGTCATTATGAAATTCTCCCATTACCTTGATTTCGTCGATGAGCATCATCGTACTGGTGGAAGCTGAAGATTTGAGAGTCGCTTTCACATATCTGCATGCTACATTACTAAAGTCTGTTTTTCCCCAAGCGTCCGACTTTCCGTTACTGTCGGAATAGGTAATTGGTGAGGCTGCTTTTTCCCATTGGCTTTTGTCCTTGCTGGTTGATACTTCTATTTGAGCAGGGAATACAATTTGTGATGTCGGATCGGAAATAGCATGTACTGATACTTCTGTGATACTGCGTAATGATCCCAAATCAATTATTACTTCTACTGTTTGTACATCCCAACCGACTCCTCTGTTTTTAGTCGAGAGGGTACCGGTCTCCTCATCTGTCAGTTTGGTGCCGGATGTCCAGGGATCAAGAGGTGCTTTATCAGCGTAGGCGCTGTTGGCTACAACATTCATTTTATAGAATTTGCCTGCCGCCACATTAATAATGCTTTGTTCATTTGGATCTTTGGGCTTGTTTGGATCAAAAGTAACTTCCCACGATCTCGTTTCTTCTGCATTGCAAGCGTATATGAGTATTGCAACTGCTATTAACCATAAATTTTTTAATTTCATATTTAGTGGTATATTATAAGGTTGATTACTGGTTGTTTGTATTACATATCAATACAGTCATATTGGTAGCAGGCGATGCCTCCATTAGAGAATACGAGATAAACGTATAGATAATAACCATTTTTGGCAACTTTAAATACGACATCTCCGGTTCCTTCGGTGTTCTGACCGGAATTCTCGAGACCTCCATATATTTTGTCCGGGCATACTACTATTTGGTTGTCGAACGAGCCGCTACTAAGATCATACATACGGACAGCATCAGAACCTGTTACGGCATAGTTGAAACTATTTACCTGATTGTAAATGACATAAGGTACTTTGTTGAACACGGCATAGTCTACAGCATTGATAATTGTGTTACCCGGAGCACCCGTATTTGCCGCTTTTATGCTATTGTCTGTTCCTTTAAACCAGTAGAAATAGCGCTTGGCAGAAGTGTCTGTGACATGGCTAGCCAAGAAATAGTCACTTTGAGTGTCGGTGTCATCAGCATAAATCACATCCGCCCATTTAATCCAGTTTGAAGTCAGTAGAGAGGAACTCATAATGACAAATTCCGGATCCTGCGTTTGTAAGACACCGTTTACGACACGCCAGCGGGCAAACTGCACTTTACTGTCTTTCTGGAATACAGGAGTTGTGATAAGGGCATTGGCGTCCAAATCCCCCTGGATAGAAATCTTCCAGCCGAATCTTATATTGGTGCCAGTTTTATATTCAATATATTTCTGTGGTTTCTCATTCACTCCATTAGCTTTCCATACAGTGAAAGTACCTCCTGATGGAGTATAGCTGCAGAATAAAATGTTATTTCCCCGGTCTGCTGTTGCATGGAAGTTTGAATTATCACCGGCAAATTGACTGATATCCATAGAACCTGCTATTTCTCCGGTTTGGCTATTTAAGTAAATGGCACGATCATTGGCACGTTCGTTGATGACAACATATTTGTCGACTACTGCAAGTCCGGTTACTTTACCCGGTAGTAGAATACCGCTGATTTCAGATAGTCTTTTAGACCATAATAACTTACCGCTTCCTTGGCGGATACCTGCAACAGTTTTTTGCGGAATATCTTTTTTCACCGTATATGTCGCTTTATCTATGCCATTCTGTGCTGTGACGACAATAGTCTGTTCTTGTTCATAGTCTAGTGCCTCTGTTTCGGGGTTGGGATTGCAAGTTGCTCCATGCGAGATATCAATGTTTGCTATCTGCTCCCCTACATTATCTATGGTTACTAATGAAATTGTTTTTTCATTTTCATTAATGACTCCCAGTAGCCCTATGGCAGGAATATCGAATTTGGTGATGCTGCATTCGTTGCTCTTGCGGATTTCACCTATTACTTTGAATTCGATACTAGTCCCAGAGGTCTGATCTTTCACTGTGATGTAGTTGTCTTGGGTAAGATCCATATAAAGTAATGGCGGAGTTACACTGACATTATTCGCTAGGCTGGCACTCAATCTTACTCGTTTTAGTGCAGAGGTCGGCAATACATTATCCGACAATTTGGGATAATTGTATGGGAAAACAAATGTGATTGAATGATTGGTATAATCTATTTCACCTTTGAAACTATTTTCGCTGCTGTCATCGTCCGGAAATGATGCAGTGATGCTGTTGATACCTTCGCGTTGAATGTCAGAACCCAACTCTTCAGGACTGTGACAACTAGTTACTCCCCATAGAAGAACTACTGCCTGGATGATTGATATAATTTTGTTTTTCATTGTTCTAAGAGTTTTTATTGTTATTTCCATTCATCATATTGCTCAATCAATGAGTTATTCTTCAATTCTTCAGACGGTACAGGAAGGACATATAATTTCTTTATAAACTTGCGGTCCTGTCCGTCGCAATCAACATATTCGTATGTATTGGTAGCACCAATAATTTTGAAGCCATGTGTGCGATAGTTGTTATATTCAATATGAGCTAATTCCCAACGACGCATATCCCAGAATAAATGGCCTTCATAGGCTAGTTCAACCTTTCTTTCATTTCTGTAATCTTTGAACCAAGCTTCGCCTGTAGAGGATTTACCCGGTAAATTCACTTTTACTCTGGCGCGTACCTCATTCATGGCACTTTGGGCTTCCCCGATCTTATTGAGTCGATAAGCTGCTTCCGCTTTGTTCAATAAAACTTCGGCATAGCGAATTTCAACCCACGGTTGGGCGCTTTTCCCATTTTTGACGTCTGTCAGCGTTTCGTCTAACAATTTCCTTAAAAAATAACCGGTTGTGGTTTTGCCGTATGAAGTACCCTGTTCCCGGTAAGGCATAAACACACCATTCTTTCCGTCAAGGCTGCAATCCATCTTTTTCCCTTTCCAGGTACATCCTCTATAGATTACAGTTGCAGCGAAGCGAGGTTCCAGTTGGTCGTATGGAGGAGTTTCATCAGTAATGCCATGCCAGGGTGTCCAGTCTATCTTTTCTCCATTTTTGCTTTCATAACATTCTACCATTTCCTGCGTAGGAGTTCCTGTTGAACCATTGTCATAGCCATCACATTGTGGTACATAATATCGGTCAAAAAGATGATTAGGTCCGTTGGCGGCATCATAATCAAACTCTAGAATCGCTTCTTTATTATTCCCTTTCCATGCATCTTCATATTTGTCTGTCAGACCATATAGCTTGAGCGCAATTACATTATTAGCAGCATCATAGGCATCCTGCCAGCGCTTGGCATATAACATTGCTCTGGATTTCAGTGCATAGGCTGCTCCTTTGGTGATACGCCCTTTGTTTGCCGCATCCCACTCCTTGGGTAAATTATTGGCTGCAAAATCAAGATCGTCGGCTATGAATTGCCAGGTTTCTTCAGCACTACTGCGGGCTTTATTAGTTGATACCGGCAGATCGTCATACAAGATGACGCCTCCATGTCTTTTGGCTAACTGGAAATATACAAATGCACGGAAAAAGCGTACTTGAGCTTCCCAGAGCTTATTTCTGTCTGCTGAAAATTCGGAATATTTTCTTTGTAGAGATAGAAATTGATTTGTTTCTCGGATCTGTTTGTATGCTGTTGAACGTAGCCAGATACTGTATAGACAGTTGTCCGGAGAGATAGCATCCGGTGTTAGCACATAAAGATTAGGATGGCCGGCTCTGTGTCCCAGCGTATATGAACCATACTTAAATGCGTCAGTCAGACTTTCTGTAAAACTTCCGTAGAATTGGGCCTCCCCGAATTGACCGTAATCATGCAGGAGGGGGTAGAAACTATTCACATATTTGTCAACCTGGGTTTCATCTTGCCAGATGATTTCATCACTAACGGTAGTCGTTTGTTTTACTTCATCCAACCAGTCGTTGCACGAACTTAAAGTCAGCAACACAAAGAAGAGTGATATATTAATAGATAACTTTTTCATATAGCGTATATTTTAGAATGTGATTTTAGCTCCAAGTGTATAAGTCCTTTGTTGCGGATAATATCCATTGTTTACAGCTGGAGATTCCGGGTCGATGTTGTACTTAGATACAGCGCTGAAAGTCAGAAGGTTGTATCCCTCGACATAGAGGCGAAGAGCTTCCACTCCCAATGGACTCAACCATTTTTTAGGGAAATTGTATCCTATTTGCGCTGTTTTTATTCTCAAATAGTTTCCGTTACGGTACCAGAATGTAGAGGCCAGCCCGTTATTCAAACTTCTCGGATTGATTTCCAGACAAGGAAACTCTGCATTTGTATTCTCGGGTGTCCAGGAGTTTGCCACCAGATAGACTGGTGCATTACCATTCTGATAGAAAGGACGCGTGAAGGCCGTAGCACTTTGGATTCCGGATGAACCACTTGCCGTATATACCCCGGTTAATGCAACATCGCTACCAAGTCCCCATGATGCCAAAATATCGAAATCGAATCCTTTCCAGTTACCAAATAAATTGAAAGAACCTGTATGGGTCGGTCTTGAGCTTTTACCTACATACCCCTGATCTTGATTGACTGTTATAATACCGTCTCCATTTCTGTCGACATACTTGATATATCCGGGATAAGCCGGTCGGTCAGGCATAGTAGCGGAGTTGGCTATCTCTTCCTCACTTTGGAACAATCCCTGGGCTATGAATCCCATTTTCGAACCGATTTGCTTTCCGGTCAGTCGTCTGTATTCCGGTGTGTTTTCAGAATCACCTGCATATTTGAGCCACCTTCCGTATGCGTATGACCAGATTAATTTAGCTCCATAGCTGAAACTTCCGATTCTGTTCTGATGTGTAAAGGTGACGTCAAAACCTTTATAATCTGCTTTATTAACGTTTGCAGTTGAGAAGTAATAGCCTCCCATGGAAGGAGTGTGTGAACCGGTTACGGAAGATAATTTGTCATATTCATATTTATAGAAAGCATCCAGTTCCATTCCTAATAATCCATTCCATAAAGTTACATCTACTCCAATATTATAGTTGAGGCATTGCGCCCATGTCAAATTGGGATTTCCCAATACGGACGGATAGATAGCTGTCTGACTGGCTCCGCCTATTACGACAGAATTGGGGGATGTGCTCATCGTATTTCTCCATTGGAAAGGCTGGATACCGCTGGTTGCAGTTTTTCCAATACCTGCTCTTAATTTCAGGTTGTCTACCCAAGTAGCATGAAACCATTTTTCATTATTGATTCTCCAGGCAAGAGAGAGACCGGGCAGGGTGACCCAGCGTTTGTTCATACCGCCAAACAGATAACTACCATCGTGGCGTAGTGAAGCTTCCAAATAATATTTGTCAGCGTAATTGTAGTTCAAACGACCTACAAAACCGGCTACGCGTGTTTGGCTGCTGCTACCCGAAGGTATAGCAGGTTGCTCTTTCCCTTCTTTGGTGAATCCTGTGATTTGGTTCAACTCATCCAACTGAATAAAATCTAATCCGGTTCCCGTTACACCGAGATTGTTGCTATTACGTTCCCGTGTTTCGGCCAGTAATAATACTCCGATCGAGTGATCTCCAAATTTGTTATCGTACGTAATACTGGTTTGCGTAGTGAACTCCTGGGCGCGTGATGCCGATTCGGATAATATAGGTGTATCTTTCAAAACACTGTAGTCCTTATGGTAGGTGAGTGTGGTAGTGGCTGCATTAGGTAAATCCATAATCATGACTTCATTCGGCTTGGTTAACTGTTTAGTCATCCCATGAACTAAGTCGTACGCTCCCTGAAATTTTAAACTTAATCCTTTAAGCCAAGGTGTGTCGTATTTCAGACTGAAATTGGACTGCATATATGATTGGTTGGACCTGTTATATCCTGAATCGTATATGGATGCGATAGGAGCTACCGGAGAGCCGGAAGTCGGGGTTGAAACATCGTATATTTTCCCATTATATTCATAAGTATCCTGTACGTATGGCAAAGCATAGCATACCTGTTGGGGAATATTCATCCAATCATCCGGATCGGCAGAAAATTTGGGAGCATCCCGTTTTTCTATACGCCCCGAAACACCTAATGACAGACTAAGTCCTTTAGCCAACTGTGCATCAATATTAGAACGAAGATTCATTCGACGGTATTTGAACTTATCTATATTTCCTTTTTCTTCCAGATAACCGATAGATGTGAAGAAACGAACCTTTTCACTTCCTCCTGATGCTGAAATATTGTGATGTTGGCGAACACCGGTTCCATATACTTTATCGTACCAATTGGTATTTCCCCATCCGTCGACACCCTCGCGCATTTTGCGCACCATGTCGACGGTAAATACTTCCGTATCACCTTGTAGAAGACGGGCTTTATTGTACCAATAAGCATATCCCGGTCCGTCGAGCCATTCTTGTTCTTCTGCATTCTGGCTGATACCCACAGTACCTGTATAGCTAATGGTGACTTTATCTGTTTGTCCCTTTTTGGTTGTGACAATGAATGCTCCATTTGCGTCCAGACCATAAACGGCTACGGCGGATGCATCCTTTAATACAGATACAGATTCTATTTCATTCGGATCGAGTCCGTTGAAGTCACTTGCGCTTCTTCTGATACCGTCAATAACATAGATAATACCACTTTGTCCGCGTATGGACAAGGAGGCATTATCCGCACCGGGTTGTCCACTGGCTTGTACGGCGGAAATACCGGCAACACGTGCACCGATGATATTACTGATTCCCATGGTTGGGGCTTTAAGGATTTCTTTATCGGAGACAGTAGATATAGCGGCGGTCAGACTACCGCGCTTTTGAGTTCCATAGCCTACTACTACGATTTCATCCAGAGAGGAAACATCTTCTTTAAGAGTGATATTGATATTCGTCTTATTGCCTACCTTTACTTCCTGGCTGACCATTCCGATATAAGAGAATACCAATACGTCATTCTTATGGGCATTAATGCTATATTTTCCATCAACATTTGTAATGGTACCAACATTAGTAGTACCCTTGACAGCTACAGATACGCCAGGTAATGGTTCATCATTACCATCTTTCACAAACCCTTTTATTACTTCTTGTGCAAGACAATCGAGAGTGCACATTAAAAGAGTAATAAACAACGAGGTTACTAACCTTGGATTCCATCTGATTTTCTTCATTGCATGATAAGTTTTTAAATATTAGATCGTCGATTTGAAATTTTAATTTCTAACAATAGTCTCTTTAGACCGGTTAACTAGTTAATGATACAAAAGTATTCTGTTTCAAAGACATGCGCGGTGGCAAAAACGAAAAACTATCTTCAAAAAACGAAGAATAATACATCGTTAATCTTCTTTTGGCGTTTTTCTTTTTAAGAACCATTCGAAGAACTTATATATGGTTTCGTTTGATTCGGGAGTAGGATCATGCTTGGGTCTGTTCGTCATTGCCACTCGATGATGATAACCCAAAAGCCGGTTGACTGCGACAGAGTGATTTAATGGAATCCATCTGTCTACATTATCAGAATAACCGCCTGATACGAGAAATGGGCGAGGAGCCAATAAAGAATGGAGTTCATGTAAATCATGCCCCTCTTTGCATAGTCTGGCATAGACACCTGTTGAAGAGTTATTGCCGTTGTTGCTCCAGATATTTTTCCAGGGTGGGGGATAATATCCCAGGTACCAAGGTTCCCAATAATTGATATAATTATCTTTGGTTTCATCAAAGACGATACCTGGATCACTCCAGACGGTACAGGCAAACTTTTCATATAAACAAGAAGCAAACATTGCCCATTTAGCGCCGTAGGAGTGTCCCATGATACCAATTCGGGTAGAGTCGACACTTTCGACTCTGGCTAATACTTCCCATGCATTGGCTGCTGCATAAGCAAGTACTGAAAGAGGTTGCATAGTGGAGTTGTTAATAGTCGGGTAATAGAGAGAGTAAGTCTTATCTTTGGTGGTCTGTCTAGTTCCTAATGAGAGAGTAACGAATCCTCTTTTTGTTAATTGGTAGGCGAAATCTCTATTAGCTTTTCCTCCCCATCCGATAGCAGTTTCCGGTTCGTAGAATACTGTGATAACGGCAGGATGTTTCCCTTTTTTATTCGGTTCCAGTAAATAGCCGTAAGTCTGTTCCAGAGGAGTCCAATAAAAACGCACTAAATGTTGTTTGAAATCTTCGCGTTCTGTGGTTTTTATAATTTCCAGTTTTTGATTGGCGATGATGGCCGGCCAATGACCGATTAGGTTCAACCATTTGTCTTTTATTTCTTTTCTTCGTTTTAGCCAGTCTTCTGCGTTTTTGACTGTATCTCCATTGTAAAATAAAAGAGGATTGCGGTAAGTCCCAAATTTTTCCTGGTACAGTGGTGGTGGGGTAAAGTAAGCGGATAGCTTCTCCCAGTTTCTTTTTGTCTGGTTAATCTTTAATCTTTTGCACCCCATTATTGAGGTGACCCCCAAATAAATAATAATAGGATAGATAATCGTTCTTGTTTTTCCTCTTATGGTATGTCTTCGCATAGTATTAATATCTAAAATGTATTTCGAAAGGTATGAAAACAAAGGTAGGTCATTCTCATGAATGATCTTAATGTCAAAACGAAAAACAGCCTTCAGAAAGCGTTTATTTTATCTTTGTCTAGTCTTTTTCTGCCGGTATTCAATAGGTGAACATCCTTTGAATTTCTTGAAAATCCGGGCAATGTTATTATAGTCTGTAAAGCCAACTTCCATTGCTAAATCGGCCAATGGGCGGTCGGTTGTGAGTAGTAGATCTGCAAGATGATTACACCGGCAGTTCAGAATATACTGATATATAGAGGTGTTCAGTGCATTCTTGAATTTCACTTCGAAGTTTCTGCGGGATAGCGGAATGTTTGCAAGCAAAGACTCTATGGTCAAGTCGGAACCGTAATGGGTCTCTATATACTTCACTACTTCCAGAATATAAGGATCTTTGATATTATGTTTCTCCGTAGATTGCCGTAATTCAATACGGATAGGGTTGATGACGATATTGAAACTGCCTTCGTGTTCCTTTTTTATTTGTTGGTGAATCAGTCTGCCGATAGAATATCCGCCTCTTTCCACTTCGAGTTCTATAGATGAAATAGGAGGGTCGGAGATATTACACATCAGTTCGTCATTGTCCACGCCTAATAAAGCAATTTCTTCCGGAATAGGAATATTCGTCATTTTGCAAGTTTCTGAAATGAACAGGGCATGTGCATCGTCGCAGCAAAATAAAGCAACCGGTTTGGGAAGCTCCTGTAACCATTGGCTGACTTCCATCCTTATTTCATCTTCCTGTTTATCAGATTCGAAACTGAAATACTCACCGCCCATACGTTTCACTTCCTGACGGTAGCCTTGACTGCGTTCATCGGACCAAACCACCCCTTTGACACCAAAATAAGCAAAGTTTCGAAACATCCGTTTAGCAAAGAATTGAGCTGCCATTCTTCCCGTACCTTTATAGTCGCCCGTGAGATTAGAGTAAGTGACACTTCGGTGATGGTAGTTTTGCAATACGACAGGTATATTCAGTTCTTTCTGCAAATCAATCGTATCATTGTTCCATTGTCCGATGATGGCATCCGCTTTCCATTCTTTGGCCCATTTCAAAATACCTTGTTCTCCATACATTGCACTGTAATAGGAGGGGAGGCGGTAAAATAACCAGGGGCCGTTCTCTTTGGAGTATTGTACAAGACCCCGTAGCAGCTTCCTGTCGAACTCACTGGAATAGTCTATCAGTAGAAGAATCTTGATCATAGTTTTATGTTTTTCTTAAGTATATTGTAGGGATGGCACAAATATAGAAGAATTCCTTTGTTTTCCTATAATAAAGATTTAATTTTGTTGCAGCCAACACTTATCTGACACCCGGGTCTCATGAGCACTGACACCCGGGTGTTGGTATGCTTGACACCCGGGTCTCAAGGGCATTGACACCCGGGTGTCAGATAAAACGCGAGTATAAACGAAAAAAGAAAGGAGTATAGACGATGGCAGTGCCTTATGTAGTGAGAAAAAAAGCCGATTTAACATCGGGAGAAAGAAAGGAATTATGGTATGGTGTACCTAAAAGAATGATAGATCCGATTCGGAATAGAGAATTTGCCGAGTATATGGAAAAACGGAGTGGGTTCCATCGTGGGCAGATAGATGGTATATTGACGGAAATGGTTGATGCTATCCGTAGTTTGTTATCTATTGGACAACCGGTTACTATTGAAGGACTCGGTACATTTCATACATCATTGACCAGTCCGGGATTTGAACGTCCCGAGCAGGTAACTCCAGGAAAGGTATCCGTTTCACGTGTCTATTTCGTTGCCTGTCCTGAATTTAGCCGGCAAGTGAAAAAGATGAAATGTACGCGTATACCTTTTAATATATACATGCCCGAAAATATGCTCACCAAAGAGATGAAAAAAGCGGATAAAGAGATGGAACTGGCGGAATTCGAGGGAGAAGGTTTGGGAGTCGACGAATAATTGGATAAAAAGTGATATTGTTTTATTCACTGAATGAAATATAGCTATATTTGTTCAGGGTAAGAACCATATTAAAATATGATTGGAAAATATGAAAAAAGAACTCATTTTTGTATTGTTAAACGGTTTTGCCGATTGGGAAGCCGCACATATTGCTGTTTGCATAAATGCAGGTATAAAACCCGGAAGACCGGTTAAGTATATCACAAAAACACTTTCTCTCACTAAAGATCCTGTAAATTCTATTGGAGGATTCAAGGTTTTACCGGATTACGACATCCAGACTTTGCCCGAAGATTATGCCGGATTGGTGCTGGTAGGCGGAGATAACTGGTTTTCACCCGAAACGGAATCCTTAGTTCCTTTAGTAGAAAAAATGATTCGGGAAAATAAGTTGGTTGCCGGAATCTGCAATGCTTCGGTTTTTCTCGGTAAACACGGATTTCTCAATCACGTAAAGCATACGAGCAATGCGCTCGAATATTTGAAAAATATAGCAGGTGAGAAATATACTGGTGACGCGGATTATATCGAAGAACAAGCCGTTCGAGACGGTAATATCGTTACTGCTAACGGAACTGCTCAGTTGGAATTCTGTCGCGAAATATTATATGCGCTGAATGCCGATGAGATGGAAGTGATTGAAGAAAGCTATTCGTTTTACAAAAATGGTTTCTTGTCGAATGGAAAAAGTCCTCTTTAGGGATTTCATTCCAACGTGAGATTCGAGCATTAGTGAAATTGAAGAAAGTATTTGAATGCTGACAGTTGCCGGGTAAATAAGATAAATTAATACCCTCTCTGTCTTATTTATGAGATAAATACCTATCTTTGTGGCACTTTTTACGAAAAAAGCAAATTCAAATTAATAGATATAGAAAAGAAAATGGCACAAGAAGACGTTTTTAAGAAGCTTGTATCGCATTGCAAAGAGTATGGTTTCGTATTCCCTTCGAGCGATATCTACGACGGACTAGGCGCTGTGTATGACTACGGTCAGATGGGCGTTGAATTGAAGAATAACATCAAGAAATACTGGTGGGACAGCATGGTGCTGTTGCACGAGAACATTGTCGGTATCGACTCTGCCATCTTTATGCACCCTACTATCTGGAAAGCTTCCGGACACGTAGACGCATTCAATGACCCTTTGATTGACAATAAGGATTCTAAAAAACGTTATCGTGCTGACGTACTGATTGAAGATCAGTTGGCAAAGTATGATGATAAAATCAATAAAGAAGTAGCGAAAGCTGCCAAGAGATTCGGTGAATCTTTTGATGAGGCTCAATTCCGTTCAACTAACGGACGGGTATTGGAACATCAGGAAAAACGCGACGCACTTCACACTCGCTTTGCTAAAGCTCTGAACGACGGTGACTTGGAAGAGTTACGCCAGATCATTATTGATGAAGAAATCGTATGCCCGATCTCCGGTACTAAGAACTGGACAGAAGTTCGTCAATTCAATTTGATGTTCTCTACTGAAATGGGTTCTACTTCTGAAGGAGCAATGAAGATTTACCTTCGTCCGGAAACTGCACAGGGTATTTTCGTAAACTACCTGAATGTACAGAAAACAGGTCGTATGAAAGTTCCTTTCGGTATTGCACAGATTGGTAAGGCTTTCCGTAACGAGATCGTTGCACGTCAGTTCATCTTCCGCATGCGTGAGTTCGAACAAATGGAAATGCAGTTCTTCGTAAAACCGGGAACAGAACTTGACTGGTTCAAGAAATGGAAAGAAATCCGTTTGAAATGGCATAAGGCACTTGGCTTCGGAGATGCAAGCTATCGTTATCACGATCACGATAAACTGGCTCATTACGCAAATGCCGCTACTGACATCGAATTCCTGATGCCGTTCGGATTCAAAGAAGTAGAAGGTATTCACTCTCGTACTAACTTCGACTTGTCTCAACATGAGAAGTTCTCCGGCAAGAGCATTAAATACTTTGATCCGGAACTGAACGAGTCTTATACTCCGTACGTAATCGAAACTTCTATCGGTGTTGACCGTATGTTCCTTAGCATCATGAGCGCATCTTATTGCGAAGAACAGCTGGAAAATGGTGAAAGCCGTGTTGTTTTGAAATTGCCTGCTGCTCTGGCTCCGGTGAAACTGGCAGTTATGCCGTTGGTAAAGAAAGACGGTCTGCCTGAAAAAGCTCGTGAAGTTATTGACAGCCTGAAGTTCCACTTCCATTGCCAATATGACGAAAAAGATAGTATCGGTAAGCGTTATCGCCGTCAGGATGCTATTGGTACTCCGTACTGTGTAACAGTCGATCATCAGACATTAGAAGATAACTGTGTGACATTGCGTAACCGCGATACCATGCAGCAAGAGCGTGTCGCTATCTCTGAACTGAATAATATCATCGCAGACAGAGTAAGCATCACTTCTCTATTGAAAACTTTACAATAAACCTTTGACGAATGAGTAAAAAGATCTATTTATTCTCCTTAGTATTGCTGGCTCTTGCGTTCACTGCTTGTAGTGAGACGGAAACTGTAGACAAGTATGATAATTGGCGTTCACGCAATGAATCATTTATTGATTCTTTGGCAAATGTATTTGAAGCGGGAACTGACCCTCAATTACTACGGATTAAAGTGGAACAAGGCAATGATTATATTTATTATAAGACGAAAACTCCGATCAAAGTGAATAGCGTACATACGGAAGTTTTTGGGGAGAATCCGACATCCACAGCAGTTGTGAAGGCTTTTTATAAAGGTACGAATATATTGGGTGAACGTTTTGATGGTTTTGAGGGAGCTGATCCTGTGGATGGCGATTCAAATGCCTCTCAACCGGATACCCCTCCAGTGTCATTCGATTTGTCAGGTAGTGTAATAGAAGGCTGGAAAGAAGCAATTCCTCATATGACAGTTGGTGAACGTTGGTTGATATATATACCTTGGAAATATTGTTATGGCAGTGCGGGAAATAGTAATACAACTCTCATTCCCGGTTATTCAGCTTTGATCTTTGATATTCAGTTGCTTGATGCAGATAGTATTCGGAAGAAGCCGGATCCGTCAAAAGATTAAAAAATATATTGTCATTTAAGAAAAAGTTGTTTGATAGTTTATAGAACGTCAGATAACTTTTTCTTTTAGGTATAAATTGTGTTTTGTTTTTATTTTTTCTTATCGTATTTTATGCTACTCTCCCTAATCTGCAAATGTGTCGGAATCGTCACCTGCTTGATTGTCTTATCTCCTTTTATCTGATCGATAAGTAGTTGGCAGGCAGTTTCTCCCATTTTATAGGTTTGATGCGATACGGCAGATAATTTAGGTTCTACATAATTGGCATGCTGCTCATCCGTATATCCGATAATGGCAATGTCATTCGGTATACGAAGTCCACGGCTTTTGATAACTTCCATAGCTGCAAAAGCCAGCGTATCATTCATGGCAAGGATGGCATCGGGAGGTTGGGGGAGAGATAACAGCGTCTCCGTGGCAATCTTCCCCTCTTCATAATCAATCTTCCGGCAAACGACCAACTCTTTTTCGATAGGAATCCGATTTTCGCGTAGAGCTTCCAGATAACCGTGCTTTCTTCTCTTTACAATATCCAGATGATTCGCTCCTCCGATAAAGGCTACCCGTTTGCTGCCATTATCGAGAAGATGTTGTGTTGCCATTTGTGCAGATTGCACTCCGTCTGCTACCACAGAAGAAAATTGGTCGGTCAGGCAAACGCGGTCGAATAAGATAAGTGGCATATTGATGTTTTTTAAGGCGGATAAGTGGGAAAAATCGGTTGTTTCTTGAGACAGGCAGGCGATAATACCCTCTACCCGCATATTCACCAGATTCTCAATATTCCTTTTTTCATGTTCGTATGACTCATGCGACGTCGTGATAATCACGAAATATCCGTTGGCAATGGCCATATTTTCTATTCCGTTCAGAATAGACGCAAAGAAGTGAGTCACAATATCCGGAATTACTACTCCGATGATGCGCGGTGCATTCTTCCGTAAGCTCATGGCAAAAGGATTGGGACGATAATTCATTTCTTTGGCCAGTTCTTTCGCCTTGGCACAAAGTTCACGACTGATTTCCGGACTGTCTTTCAGTGCTCTGGATACAGTGGGAATCGATACCCCTAATGCTTGGGCGAGATCTTTGAGTGAAGTATGTTTCCGGTTTTCCATTTGAAAGTCTGTAACTTGTATTCTTTTCACAAAGAAAGCACATTCCCGGAAAATTAAAAGCATCTGAAGCAATATTTTTTACGTAAACCGTTACGTTGGTTTTTCGTGAGCCTTCAGTAGTGCTGAAACCATTCCTGACCTATTTTTGTCTCATACAAAATGATTTAAAACCTAAAAGTATGCAATACCATGAAATCGGAAAGACAGGGATGAAAGTGTCATCTCTTAGTTTTGGAGCTTCTTCTTTAGGAGGAGTTTTCCATGATTTGAAAGAAAAAGAAGGCATTCAGGCTGTGTTTACTGCTGTTGAAGCGGGAATGAACTTTATCGATGTGTCTCCTTATTACGGACATTATAAGGCGGAAACAGTTTTAGGAAAGGCACTGAAAGATCTTCCCCGCGACCGTTATTACCTTTCTACCAAAGTGGGACGTTATGGAAAAGACGGAGTGAACCTGTGGGATTACTCTGCAAAACGTGCAACAGAAAGTGTGTATGAGAGCATGAAACGTCTGAATATAGATTTTATCGACCTGATTAATGTGCACGATGTGGAATTTGCTGATTTGAATCAGGTGGTTAATGAAACTCTGCCGGCTTTGGTCGAGCTGCGTGAAAAAGGAGTGGTAGGACATGTTGGAATTACTGACTTGCAACTGGAAAATCTGAAATGGGTCATCGACCATTCACCAAGCGGTACGATTGAATCTGTACTTAACTTCTGCCATTACTGCCTGTGTGATGATAAATTAGCAGATTTTCTGGACTATTTCGAATCCAAAGGAATCGGCGTGATTAATGCTTCTCCTCTTTCAATGGGACTGTTGAGCGAACGTGGTGTTCCTGCCTGGCATCCGGCTCCCCAACCATTGGTAGAAGCTTGCCGTAAAGCCATGGAACATTGCAAGGCAAAAAACTATCCGATTGAGAAACTGGCTATGCAATTCTCTGTCAGCAATCCCCGTATAGCAACGACTTTGTTTAGTACGACTAATCCGGAGAATGTGAAAAAGAACATCGCTTTCATCGAAGAACCTATTGATTGGGAACTCGTTCGGGAAGTGCAGGAGATTATCGGAGAACAGAAACGGGTAAGCTGGGCAAATTCATAAAACAGAATCATTTGTATGGACTATACAATTATTGATGCACACGCTCATCTGTGGATAGAGCAGAACACGGTAGTAGATGGTTTACCCATTCGTTCTTTACAAAATGGACGTTCGGAATTTATGGGAGAGATTCGCCAGATGCTTCCCCCTTTCATGGTGAATGGGGTGAATGATGTGGAGACGTTTCTTTCGAATATGGATTACGCGCAGGTAGCTGCCGCAGTCATCACGCAAGAATTTATTGATGGAATTCAGAATGATTATCTGGCAACAGTAGAGGAACGTTTTTCCAATCGTT
Source organism: Bacteroides sp. M10 (assembly GCF_014334015.1). GTDB lineage: Bacteria > Bacteroidota > Bacteroidia > Bacteroidales > Bacteroidaceae > Bacteroides > Bacteroides intestinigallinarum. The sequence goes on from NZ_CP060488.1 coordinate 2,331,181, forward strand.
TTATCGTTTGTGGCATGTGCGAGTTCCGTAAGCCGGGATTTCTGAATCATGCTAAAGAACTTATTGATAATGGCTTTAAGGCAATCAAGATTCCGGCACAACGGCTATTACTGAAAGAAGGAAGGGTGATGCTGAGCAGTGAAGAGATGATGGAAATGTTCCATTATATGGAAGATAAGGGCATTCTGCTTTCTATTGATCTAGCCGACGGAGCCACACAGGTTCCTGAAATGGAAGAGATTATTCAGGAATGTCCGGATTTGCGGATAGCTATCGGACACTTCGGAATGGTGACTCGCCCCGACTGGAAAGAGCAAATCCGTCTGGCACGTCATTCCAATGTGATGATTGAATCCGGTGGAATCACCTGGCTTTTCAATGACGAGTTCTATCCTTTTAAAGGAGCCATAAAAGCCATCCGTGAAGCGGCTGATTGGGTGGGTATGGAAAAATTGATGTGGGGTTCGGACTATCCGCGTACCATCACAGCGATCACCTACAAAATGTCTTATGATTTTGTAGTGAAGTCTTCCGAATTGACGGAAGAGGATAAAAGACTCTTTTTAGGAGAGAATGCCCGGAATTTCTATGGATTTACAGATCTTCCCGTGCTTCCTTACATCAAGAACATGTCCGAATGATTGAGAAAACAACCTTATCGTAAAACTATATTCATGCCATGAAAAAGAATACATATACAATACCTTTAGCTTTGGTTTTCTGCCTTTTCTTCTTGTGGGCGATAAGCAGTAATCTGCTTCCTACAATGATCCGGCAATTGATGAAGACCTGCGAACTGAATACATTTGAGGCTTCTTTTACAGAGACAGCCTATTGGCTTGCCTACTTCATTTTCCCTATTCCGATAGCTATGTTCATGAAACGATACAGCTATAAAGCGGGAATTATATTCGGACTTATCCTGGCCGCTATCGGGGGACTGCTCTTTTTCCCTGCTGCCATACTAAAAGAATATTGGGCTTACCTTTGCATCTTTTTTATCATTGCCACCGGAATGTGCTTTCTGGAGACGGCTGCCAATCCGTATGTAACAGTGCTGGGCGCTTCTGAAACGGCTCCTCGCCGATTGAACCTGGCGCAGTCCTTCAATGGGCTCGGAGCTTTCATTGCCGCCATGTTCCTAAGCAAACTTATCCTTAGTGGGAATCATTACACACGGGAAACACTTCCTGTAGATTATCCGGGTGGTTGGCAAGCCTATATCCAACTGGAAACGGATGCCATGAAACTTCCTTATCTGATATTGGCGTTACTGCTTATTGCCATAGCGGTTGTATTTGTCTTTTCAAAGTTGCCGAAGCTTGGAGATGAAACAACCTCTTCAGATGCAATGGTGACTGATGCTAAAAAAGAAAAACTGATAGACTTCGGAGTATTAAAACACTCGCATCTTCGTTGGGGAGTGATTGCGCAATTCTTCTATAATGGCGGGCAGACAGCTATCAACAGCCTTTTCCTGGTCTATTGCTGCACCTATGCGGGATTGCCGGAAGATACGGCTACCACTTTCTTCGGACTCTATATGCTGGCTTTTCTTCTGGGACGTTGGATTGGTACAGGCTTGATGGTGAAATTCCGTCCTCAAGATATGCTGTTGCTCTATGCTCTGATGAATATCCTCCTGTGCGGAGTGGTGATGATATGGGGAGGAATGATCGGACTATATGCGATGCTGGCTATCTCGTTCTTTATGTCCATCATGTATCCCACCCAATTCTCCTTGGCTTTAAAAGGACTTGGAAATCAGACGAAGAGCGGTTCGGCCTTTCTTGTAATGGCGATTGTTGGTAATGCCTGTCTTCCGCAGTTGACGGCTTATTTCATGCATGCCCATGAGCATATTTATTATGTGGCTTATTGCGTGCCGATGATTTGCTTTGTATTCTGTGCCTATTACGGTTGGAAAGGTTATAAAGTAATCGATTAATAAAATTTTATCAAATACATATCAAATGAAAGCAGTTCAAATTATCAATCCCTCCGAAATGAAGGTGGTTGAACTGGAAAAACCGACCGTTGGAGCCGGTGAAGTATTAGTAAGAATCAAGTATGTTGGTTTTTGTGGTTCCGACTTGAACACATTCCTGGGTAAAAATCCGATGGTGAAATTACCTGTGATACCGGGGCACGAAGTAGGAGCAATCATTGAGGAAATCGGTCCGGATGTTCCGGCAGGTTTTGAAAAAGGCATGAATGTGACCTTGAATCCATATACCAACTGTGGAAAATGTGCTTCTTGTCGCAATGGTCGTGTTAATGCTTGCGAACATAATGAAACATTAGGCGTGCAACGCAATGGAGTGATGTGCGAATATGCTGTGTTGCCCTGGACAAAGATTATTCCGGCCGGTAATATCTCTTCTCGTGACTGTGCTTTGATCGAACCGATGAGTGTCGGTTTTCATGCCGTATCTCGTGCACAAGTGATCGACAACGAGTTTGTGATGGTGATTGGCTGCGGTATGATTGGCATCGGTGCTATTGTACGTGCCGCTTTGAGAGGTGCAACGGTAATCGCTGTCGACCTGGATGATGAAAAGCTGGAACTGGCGAAAAAGGTAGGCGCCTCTTATGTAATTAACTCCAAGACAGAAAATGTGCACGAACGGATGCAGGAGATCACAGAGAGATTGGGTGCTGATGTTGTGATTGAAGCTGTTGGTAGTCCGGTTACTTATGTAATGGCAGTGGATGAAGTAGGTTTCACAGGACGGGTGGTTTGTATCGGCTACGCTAAAAGTGAAGTTGCTTTTCAAACGAAACTCTTTGTTCAGAAAGAACTGGATATTCGTGGTTCCAGAAATGCCTTGCCGGCAGACTTCCGTGCAGTCATCAATTATATGAAAGAAGGAAATTGTCCGGTAGAAGAGTTGATTTCGAAAGTTGCCAAACCTGAAGGAGCTTTAGAGGCTATGCAGGAATGGGCGGCTAATCCGGGGAAGGTATTCCGTATTCTGGTGGAATTCTAAACTCTCGTCCATATTGATTATAAAAAAGATGAAAGGTTTCATGCTTTTCATCTTTTTTTGTGTCCGAATGTAACGTGAGTGATAGTCTTTGATACGTCGAAATAGGTCTTGTGAGGTAAAATCCGTTAACTTTGCGTTGAAACAAGATAACCTACTAAATATAATAACATGAATACAGGACTAAAATTTGCGCTTGGAGTATGCAGTCTCTCTTTGCTTTTTTCTTGCGCTCAAAAATTACCTTATCAAGACACTTCTTTAACGGCTGAACAGCGGGCGGAAGATTTATTGCCCCGATTGACTCTGGAAGAGAAAGTAGCACTTATGCAAAATGCCTCACCCGCTATTCCGCGCTTGGGAATCAAAGAGTATGATTGGTGGAATGAAGCATTACACGGAGTTGGTCGCGCAGGGTTGGCCACAGTTTTTCCCCAGTCTATCGGTATGGGAGCTTCTTTTAATGATTCGTTATTATATGAGGTTTTCAACGCTGTATCTGATGAGGCTCGTGTGAAATCCCGTATCTTCAGTGAAAACGGTGTCTTAAAACGCTATCAAGGGCTGACATTCTGGACTCCGAATGTAAATATATTCCGTGATCCTCGTTGGGGACGCGGACAGGAGACTTATGGCGAGGATCCTTATCTGACAGGACAGCTGGGAATGGCTGTCGTTCGTGGTTTGCAGGGACCGGAGGATGGTAAATACGACAAACTGCACGCGTGCGCCAAACACTTTGCCGTTCATTCCGGACCGGAGTGGAACCGGCACAGTTTTAATGCGGAGAATATTGCTCCCCGGGATTTATGGGAGACTTATTTGCCGGCTTTCAAAGATTTGGTGCAGAAAGCAGATGTAAAAGAGGTGATGTGTGCCTACAATCGTTTTGAGGGAGAGCCTTGTTGTGGAAGCAACCGTCTGTTAATGCAGATTTTACGTGATGAGTGGGGATATAAAGGGATTGTTGTTTCCGATTGCGGTGCAATCTCTGATTTTTACAGGCCGGGAACACATGGAACTCATCCGGACAAGGAACACGCTTCTGCCGGAGCTGTATTGTCGGGAACAGACTTGGAATGTGGTGGTGAATATGGATCGTTGGCAGATGCAGTGAAAGCCGGATTGATTGATGAAAAGCAGATTGATGTTTCGCTGAAACGTTTGTTGACTGCACGTTTCGAGTTGGGAGAGATGGACGAACAACCTGCCTGGGCGGAGATTCCTGCTTCTACTCTTAATAGTAAGGAACATCAGGATTTAGCCCTGCGTATGGCGCGTGAGTCATTGGTGCTTTTGCAGAATAAAAACAATATTCTTCCTTTGAATACCGGGCTGAAAGTGGCTGTTATGGGACCAAATGCCAACGATTCTGTGATGCAGTGGGGAAATTATAATGGTATACCGGGACATACGGTTACTTTACTGGAAGCTGTCCGTTCTAAATTGCCGGAAGGGCAAGTGATGTATGAGCCCGGTTGTGACCGCACGAGTAGAGAGGCACTGCAAAGCCTGTTTAGTGAATGTAGTATAAATGGTAAGCCCGGCTTCTCGGCAGAATACTGGAATAATCGGACTCATGAAGGAGAAGTGGTTGCCACTGACCAGATCTCTACTCCGTTCCATTTTGCTACAACAGGGGCCACTACATTTGCTCCCGGTGTAGAAATAACGAATTTCTCGGCTCGTTATGAATCCGTTTTTCGTCCTTCACAGTCCGGTGATGTTGTTTTCCGCTTCCAGTTGGATAGTGAAGTAATCCTGATGGTTGATGGGAAACAGGTAGCCGAAAAAGTATATGTCAAGAATCCGACGAATCTCTACACGTTGCAGGCGAAAGCTGGAAAAGAGTATCATATTGAGATTCTGTTTAAGCAACGGAATGAGAGAGCTACATTAGATTTTGATTTGGGTAAACAAGTCGAAATTAATTTGAATTTGGCAGTAGAGAAAGTGAAGGATGCTGATATCGTTCTGTTTGCCGGAGGAATTTCTCCCAGTCTGGAAGGTGAGGAAATGCCGGTGGAAGTGCCGGGATTTAAAGGGGGCGACCGTACGGATATTGAACTTCCTGCTGTTCAGCGCGACTTGCTGAAGGCTTTGAAGAAAGCAGGAAAGAAAGTGGTCTTTATCAATTATTCCGGTTCAGCCATCGGATTAGTGCCGGAATCAAATACCTGTGAGGCAATTTTGCAGGCGTGGTATCCGGGACAGGCAGGGGGTACGGCTATTGTAGATGTACTGTTTGGAGATTATAATCCGGCAGGACGTTTACCGGTCACTTTCTATAAGAATGCAGGTCAGTTGCCGGATTTTGAAGATTACTCCATGAAAGGACGTACTTATCGCTATATGCAGCAAGAACCGCTTTTCCCATTTGGTCATGGCTTGAGTTATACTGACTTTACTTATGGAGAAGCTAAATTGAGTAAGAACACAATCGCCAAAGGTGAAAATGTAGTATTGACCATTCCGGTAAGCAATGTCGGGCAACGTGATGGAGAAGAGGTGGTTCAGGTTTATTTGAGACGTCCGGGTGATAAGGAAGGCCCCTGCTATACCTTGCGTGCTTTCAAACGCATTCATATTCCGGCAGGGAAAACTGAATCGGTAGCTATTCCTCTTACTGGTGAGAATTTAGAATGGTTTGATGTAGAGTCGAATACGATGCGTCCGTTGGAAGGTACTTATGAACTATTGTATGGAGGATCTTCTGATAAGAATCAGTTGAAAACGATTGTAATGAACGTACAGTAATACCGTTTTTGGATTTTGTTTATTTTTACAGATAGACAATCCGGATTTATTTATTGAATGAATAAAGAAAGAACGACCTTGTTCCTTTAAAAGGAACGGGTCGTTTCTTTTAAACCAAGACCCCGTTGCTTTAAAACCAACGGGGTCTTTCTTTTAAAGGAAAATGAGCGTTTGCTACTGCTTGATATTCAATCTTTTACATAAGAGGAAATAAAAGTGCTGAAAGCCTGGCTATATTAGGCCGTGTAGTCATTTATCTTACCATTTTTCTATTTTAGAGTCCTTTTGTAACACCAGAAAAGAATTATGTTACATGCTTGTGGTAAATGTAACCTCCATATAGAAGCCTGTATCGTGATTGTACAGATGCGATGAAATCAAATCGATACATTTGCAAACACTACTATGGAACAGGAAATTATAGAAAATAAAAAGTTATAATATGAGAACATTAAAAATGATTTTGTCAGGCTGGCAGTCAGTAAGCCTTGTTGTATTTATTACGCTGTTTTTTAATATGGAAGTAAGTGGCAAGGGCAAAGTAGCGAAAAATGCTCCTGTCTTTACGCAATTTATTTATCAGGGGGAGGATGCTGTTTATCAAAACAACCCTTTAAAACCGGGTGAGTTTTACAATCCTATTTTACAGGGTTGCTATCCCGATCCGAGTATAACGCGGAAAGGTAATGATTATTATTTAGTGTGCTCATCTTTTGCTATGTTTCCCGGAGTGCCCATTTTCCATTCTAATGATCTGGTGAATTGGAAACAAATTGGTCATGTATTGGACAGAACCTCGCAATTAAAGGTCGAAGATTGTGGTATCAGTGCAGGTGTATATGCTCCTGCGATAAGATATAATCCGAATAATGATACATTTTATATGATAACCACCCAATTCTCCGGTGGCTTTGGAAATATGGTAGTAAAGACTAAGAATCCGGAAGATGGATGGAGTGATCCTATCAAACTTCAGTTTGACGGCATTGACCCTTCTATCTTCTTTGATGATAACGGTAAGGCTTATGTGGTGCATAATGATGCTCCTCCTCATGGGGAAGAGCGTTACTCGGGACATCGTGTCATAAAGATATGGGAGTATGATGTGGAGAATGATAAAGTGATTCCGGGCTCGGACCAGATCATTGTCAACGGTGGGGTCAATATTGAAGAAAAACCGATCTGGATTGAAGCGCCTCATATTTATAAGAAAAATGGACGTTATTATTTAATGTGTGCGGAAGGAGGAACCGGTGGCTGGCATAGTGAAGTGATTTTTGTAAGCGATCATCCGAAAGGCCCTTACCAGCCTGCAAACAGCAATCCTATTCTGACTCAACGTTATTTCCCTGCCAACAGAGAGAATAAAGTAGACTGGGCCGGTCATGCAGACTTGGTGGAGGGACCGGACGGTAAATATTACGGTGTATTTTTGGGAATACGTCCCAATGAGAAAAACAGAGTAAATACAGGACGCGAAACTTTTATCCTGCCGGTGGACTGGAGTGGAACATTCCCTGTTTTTGAGAATGGACTGGTACCTATGAAACCTACCTTGAAAATGCCTTCGGGAGTAGAGAATCAAACGGGCAAAAATGGCTATCTGCCTAATGGAAATTTTGTGTTTGACGATGATTTCTCAACGAAGGCGTTAGACTTTAGATGGATCGGACTTAGAGGTCCTCGTGAAGAATTCGTAGATATGACAGGCAAAGGTTTGCGCATCATTCCTTTCATGACCAATCTGAAGGAAGTGAAACCGACTTCTACCTTGTTTTACCGTCAGCAGCATCATCATTTTACCGCCACGACAACAATGGAGTACAGACCTAAAACCGAGAAAGATTTTGCCGGTATCACTTGCTATCAGAGTGAGCAATATCATTATGTCTTTGGTGTGACTAAAAAAGGAAAAGACTGTTATCTGATATTGGAAAGAACGGAAAAGGGACAAACAACGGTTTTAGGTGAAGTGAAAGTAGAGGCGGAACAACCTTTGACACTGCAAGTGACAGGTAAGGGAGATGAGTATCGTTTTGACTATTCAGCTGATGGCAAGACGTTTACCAATGTAGGGGGAACCGTTTCCGGTGATATCCTTTCTACTAATGTAGCGGGAGGATTTACGGGGGCAATGATTGGCTTGTATGCAACATCTGCCGGTAATTAATTAGAAAAACATCTAATCTTAAAATCATGAAGATACATCATTTATTGGGGGCTATGTGCCTATGTTTTGGCATAGGTACATTGTCGGCACAGAATTATCAGAAAACATCATCCGGTATCAGGACTACTGTGAATGCGGTTGATATCGAAGTACAGTTTTTTGCACCTGCTGTGGTGCGGGTGATAAAGTCACCGGAAGGCGTTGCTTATGCAAAACAGAGCCTTTCTGTCATTGCTAAACCGGAGGAGGTACATTTCAAGACCGCTATAAAGGATAATAGAATTGTATTAAACAGTAGTGATTTAAGTATTTGTGTGGACACCCGTACGGGAGTTGTTTCTTATCTGTCAAAGAGTGGAAAGACTTTATTGACAGAAAAGAACGGTGTGCAGTTTACTCCTTTCGATGATGCCGGAACAAAAACTTATCATGTTTATCAGCCTTTTGCATTGGATAAGGAAGAGGCCATTTATGGTTTGGGGCAGTTGCAAAATGGGAAGATGATTCAGCGGAACATGACTAAAAATCTGGTGCAGGGTAACGTGGAAGATGTGTCGCCATTCTTCCAGTCCACCAAAGGATATGGCGTGTTTTGGGATAATTATTCACCGACTCTTTTTACGGATAACGAGACTGAAACATCTTTCCGCTCTGAAGTAGGTGACTGTGTGGATTATTACTTCATGTACGGGAAGAATGCCGATGGGGTAATTGCGCAGGTACGCAGCCTGACCGGGCAGGCACCGATGTTTCCATTGTGGACTTATGGCTATTGGCAAAGTAAGGAGAGATATAAGAGCCAGGAGGAAGTGGTAGATGTCGTTCGCAAGTATCGTGAACTGGGGGTTCCTTTGGATGGTATCATTCAGGACTGGCAATATTGGGGACATAATTATTTGTGGAATGCAATGGATTTCCAGAATCCGACATTCAATAATCCGCAAAAGATGATTGATGATGTCCATGGAATGAATGCGCACATGGCTATTTCTATCTGGTCGTCATTCGGTCCGATGACCAAGCCTTATAGAGAATTGGACAAAAAAGGAATGTTGTTTAACTTTACTACTTGGCCGCAATCGGGAGTTGATTCATGGCCTCCTGATATGGAATATCCTTCCGGTGTTAGAGTGTATGACGCTTACAATCCCGAGGCTCGTGATATTTATTGGAAATACCTGAATGACGGAATTTTCAAACTGGGAATGGATGCCTGGTGGATGGACTCTACCGAACCCGATCATCTGGATTGGAAACCGGAAGATATGGATACAAAAACCTATTTGGGGTCGTTTAGAAAGGTTCGTAATGCTTATCCGTTAATGACGGTAGGAGGTGTCTACGATCATCAGCGTGCGGTGACTTCGGACAAGCGTGTGTTTATTTTAACCCGTTCGGGATTCTTGGGGCAACAACGTTATGGCGCAAATGTATGGAGCGGTGATGTAGCTTCCACCTGGGAGAGCTTCCGGAACCAGATACCTGCCGGATTAAACTTCTCTTTGTGCGGTATGCCGCATTGGAACAGTGATATCGGCGGTTTCTTTGCAGGACATTATAATAAGAGTTGGAATGACGATAGTGCTTCAAAGAATCCGTTATATCAGGAGCTTTATGTGCGTTGGTTGCAGTTTGGAACGTTCAATCCGATGATGCGTTCGCACGGAACCGATGTTTACAGGGAAATTTATAAATTCGGAAAAAAAGGTGAACCTGTATATGATGCCATTGAGAAAATGATAGGTCTGCGTTACTCTTTGTTGCCTTATATTTATTCTACTTCCTGGGATGTAAGCAACCGTCAATCAAGCTTTATGCGTGCTTTGATGATGGATTTTGTAGATGACCGGAAGGTGTGGGATATCAATGACGAATATATGTTCGGGAAATCAATTCTGGTGGCTCCGATCGCCCACGCACAATATACACCGGAGGCTGTGGTGAAGGTGTCTGAAGAAGAGGGATGGAACAGGGATGGAGCGAAAAAAACGAAAACAGACGTTGCCGTGAATTTTACGGAAGCGAAATCTACTAAAGTTTACTTACCAGCAGGAACGCTATGGTATGATTTCTGGACCAATGAGAAATATGACGGTGGACAGGAGATCACGAAGGAGACTACACTGGCTATTATCCCGTTATACGTAAAAGCAGGCAGTATTATTCCTATTGGTCCACAAGTTCAATATGCAACAGAAAAGCCCTGGAATCATCTGGAGCTGAAGGTGTATATGGGTGCAAATGGGGACTTTATCCTGTATGAAGATGAGTTTGACAATTACAATTACGAAAAAGGTGCTTATACGGAAATTCCGATCTCCTGGAATAATGCATCCCGTAAATTGACGATAGGAGTAAGAAAAGGGGGATATGATGGCATGTTGAAGAGCCGTAAGTTCACGGTGAGCCTGCAAAATGGAGTTCAGAAAACGGTAGAGTATACAGGAAAGGCAATTTCTGTAAAATTCTAAATCAAAGAGGCCGGATTTTATGGGCAGAGACAGAGAAGGGCATAAAAATAAAAGTGACTGGTAATGAGAGTAAATTGTAATATCTGGTAATGGGAGTTGATCGTAATATGAGGTATACTGTTGCATTTATATTGGTTTTCTGTATGTTGGAGATAACCCATGCGGGTAGTCGTATCGAATTTAAGAAAATGCCATGTACCATGTTACAAGGCATTACAGAACGGGAATATACGATATATCTGCCGGATGACTATAACTTGTCCGACACCTGTACTTATCCGGTACTGTATTTATTACATGGGGGAAATTGTTCAAATACCGATTGGGTTTATTCAGGGAACCTGCAAACCGTTGTTGATACTTTGGTTTCTGTCGGTTTGGCTGCAAAGATGATTATTGTGTGTCCGGAAGGAAATAAAAATAATATGATCTGGTTCAATGCCCCGCATTGGAAATACGAGGACTTTTTCTTTCATGAATTTATGCCCTATATCGAAACTCATTACAGAGTAAAGCCGGATAAGAAATATCGTTCAATAGCCGGATACTCGATGGGAGGGGGAGCATCTATTGTTTATGGACTATATCATCCTGAAAAGTTCCATGTTGTATATGGTATGAGCAGCTATCTGCGTAGTCAGTATCTGGAATTTTTGAAGGATGATCCCTCTGCTTCGTGGCGTCAGCAATTGATTGATGATAACAACCCGATTCGAACGATACAATCGGGAACGGCAAGCAAGGTCATGGAATGGAAAAAGATACATTGGTTTATCGATTGTGGTGATAAAGACTTTACGTATGAAGCGAATGTGGATTTGATAAAAGCCTTTCGCGAACAGAACATTCCGTATGAATTCCGGGTAAAAGGGGGAGGACATGACTGGGACTATTGGCGTATAGCGTTGCGTGATGCTATCGTATATGTTTCGCAAAAAATGGAATTATAACAGTACTATTTATGAAAAACCGATATAAAATGGAACGATCTCTGGTGGCATGGTTTATGATTGCCTTTATGATCTCAACGAATGCTTTCACGGCTTTGTCGCAAGTCAAGCAGACTACTTATCTGACAAATGGCATTTCTTGTGATTTGGAACAGGGAATGTTAAAGGTTGAGTTTGTCACCCCGGATATTGTGAGAGTTCAATATACGAAGGAAAACACATGGATGGGAAATGGAACGGATGTTTGTGTTCCGCGTATATCTGATAAACCTGTTCGTCTGAAATATACCAAAGAAACGGATTGTTGCTGGTTGAAATCGGACAGCCTGATGGTCAGAGTCGGTTTGAATACTGCTTCTATCACCTATTTGGATAAAGAGGGGCGATTATTGTTACGGGAAAATCAGAAGATACCCAGAGTCGGAGAAAAGAAAGTGACAGAGCAGGCTATCTATGACGAGCATTCCAAACAGATAAAGAAAACAGCGGATGGTGATAAAGAAATCAAAAGCATTTTGCGTCATGATACCATAGGGCACACCTGGAAATATCGGATTAACTTCGAATGGCAACCATTGGAGGCTTTATATGGATGGGGAGCTCATATGGAAGATTATATGAATCTGCGTGGGAAGGAACTTTATTTATGCCAGCATAATTTAAAAGCTATGGTTCCGGTGGTAAATTCGACAGCCGGCTACGGATTATTGTTTGACGCCGGGTGTGCGATGATGTTTAAAGACAATTCAGAAGGGAGTTTCGTGGAACTTGAAGCAGCCAAACAGATTGATTATTACTTCATGAAGGGCAGGACAATGGATGCCGTAGTGGCCAATTATCGTTTGTTGACGGGTAATTCTCCCATGATGCCTCTTTATCTTTTCGGTTATATCCAATCTAAAGAGCGTTATGTCAGTTCCGATGATTTGATTCATACTTTAAAAGAGTATCGTCAAAGGCAAATCCCAATTGATATGATTGTACAGGATTGGAATTATTGGCCGCAAGGTCAATGGGGAAGCATGAGTATGAATCCTGAATTTTATCCTGATAAAAGAAAACTGGCAGATGAAATTCATTCCCTGCATGCTAAATTAATGATATCGATATGGCCGAATGCCATGAACTGTCCCCAACAGGAGGATTTCAAACGGAAAGGTTTATTATTAAACGGAACTTCTGTGTATGATGCTTTTAATCCATCAGCGAGAGAATTATACTGGAGTTATGCAAATAAAGAGTTTTTTAGTAACGGCTTTGATGCATGGTGGTGTGATGCTTCAGAACCGTTGGATGCCGACTGGACTTTTATGAAGGATGGTTATGGGATTGATAATCATCGGCAGCGTTGGGAATTGAATACAAATTTATTAAGTAGTGTATTGGGAGCGGAACGTAGTCAACTGTATTCCTTATACCATGCGATGGGCATTTATGAGAACCAGCGTTTAGTGAATGAGAATAAGCGTGTTGTAAATCTCACTCGTTCCAGTTATGCAGGTCAGCAACGTTATTCTACGATAACGTGGAACGGTGATACCCGTGCAACCTGGCAATCTTTTGCCCAAATGATTCCCGCAGGACTGAATTTTATGGCTACTGGCTGTCCCTATTGGACTGTGGATATTGGAGCTTTTTTTACGAAGAATGGCGCTCAATGGTTTTGGAAAGGCGATTACGATAAAGGAGTGGCTGATATGGCGTATCGGGAATTATATACCCGAATGTTTCAATATGGTGCATTCTTGCCTGTATTCCGAAGTCATGGTTCCGATACTCCCCGTGAAGTGTGGCGTTTTGGTAAACCGGGCGAGCCTTTTTATGAGAGTCTGATTAAAATGATTCATTTGAGGTATCGTTTGCTTCCTTATATCTACTCTTTGGCAGGAAAGGTGCATCGTGATAATTATACAATGACTAGAGCACTGGCGTTTGATTTTTCAGCAGATACGCGGGTTGCCGATTTGAAAGATGAATTTATGTTGGGTCCGGCTTTGTTGGTTGCCCCTGTTACTACTCCCATGTATTATTCTGTTGATTCCCGTCCATTGGAGAATATAGAGAAGATACGCCGTGTATATTTACCGGCCGGAGCCGGTTGGACAGACTTCTGGACCGGTGAAAAGTATAAGGGCGGGCAATGGATTGTTTCAGAAGCGGCTATAGACAAAATTCCTCTTCTGGTTCGTCAAGGATCGATTATTCCAATGGGGCCGGTTATGCAATATACATCGGAAAAAGTGGATGCCGAATGGGAGATACGGATTTACCCCGGGGCGGACTCTTCATTTACGGTATATGAGGATGAGGGGGATAATTATAATTATGAAAAGGGGAAGTCATCGAGTTTTGAGATGAAATGGGATGATAAAAATAACACATTGACCCTTTCTGATCGTAAAGGCGAATATGCTGGTATGCCTGTATGCCGCAGATTGAAGTTGGTAAGGGTTGATAAGAATTCAGGAACAGGTGTAGAAGAAAATGTCGGTGGAAAGTCCATTGAATATAGAGGAAAACATCTGAAAATAAAAATATGAAATAGTAGAATCTAAAACCATTTAAAATAAAGAATATGAGAAACTTAAAATTCCTTGGTGTGTCGTTCCTATTGGCTATGACTGCCGCCACTTCAGGAGTGGCACAAAATCCTATTATCCAGACAAAGTATACTGCCGATCCGGCTCCGATGGTATATAATGATACAGTTTTTCTTTATACCACTCATGATGAGGATGATGCCGAAGGGTTTAAAATGTTGGACTGGCTGCTCTATACGTCCACGGATATGGTGAATTGGACCGACCATGGCGCGGTTGCTTCTTTGAAGAGCTTTGATTGGGTGACACGCGATAACGGTGCCTGGGCGGAACAGGTGATTGAACGTAATGGTAAATTCTATATGTATTGTCCGATTCATGGTAACGGTATCGGTGTGTTGGTGGCAGATTCTCCTTATGGTCCTTTCAAAGACCCTTTGAACAAACCGTTGGTGTGGCAAAAGGAACATTGGGACGACATTGATCCGACCGTATTTATCGACGATGACGGACAAGCTTATATGTATTGGGGAAATCCGAATGTTTACTATGTGAAGCTGAATGAAGATATGATCTCTTATTCAGGAGAAATTGTAAAATTGGCTAATAAGCCGGAGCATTATCAGGAGGGGCCGTGGGTATATAAACGTAACGGGCATTATTATATGGCTTTCGCTTCGACTTGTTGTCCGGAGGGGATTGGTTATGCGATGAGTGATAAAGCTACCGGACCATGGACTACAAAAGGATATATCATGAAACCTACAGAGAGAACGAGAGGCAATCATCCGGGAATTATTGATTATAAAGGAGATTCTTATGTGTTTGGACTGAATTATGATTTACTTCATCTGGAGACTTTCGATCATAAGGAACGCCGTTCGACATCTGTGGCAAAAATGTATTATAATCCGGATGGAACAATTCAGGAAGTGCCTTATTGGCAGGATACAAAATTGGATCAAATAGAAAATTTCAATCCTTATCGTAGAGTGGAAGCTGAAACAATGGCTTGGGGATATGGCTTGAAAACCGGAAATTTTGAGAAAGGTGGTTTATATGTGACGGATATTGATAATGACGAATACTTGTCTGTACGGGGTGTTGATTTTGGAACAAAAGGGGCGAAGAAGTTTAGTGTCAGTGCCGCTTGTGTTGAAAAAGGAGGAAAAATAGAAATTCGTTTGGATAAGGTGGACGGTCCGATAGTTGGTGTTGTCAGCGTTTCGCCTACAGGAGGAATGGATATCTATAAATTGATGTCATGCCGGATCAAGGAGGCTAAGGGAGTGCACGACCTTTATTTTTGCTTTAAAGGAGAAAAAGGGAAAAAACTTTTTAATCTGGATTATTGGGAGTTTAAATAATATGGATATTATAGAGACTAGAGCTCTAGTCTTTTGATTAAGAATAGTTTATGAGAAAACTTTTTGTTGTATTGGTATCATCGTTGTTTTTAATAACGGGATATGCTAGGGAAATAGCTCCTGATAATACAGGTCTTTTAAGAGATTCATTACCCGCTACATTCCGGAATCCGGTTATAAACGCGGATGTTCCGGATATATCCGTTATTAGGGTAGGAGATGATTTCTATATGATTAGTACTACGATGCACCTGATGCCCGGTGCTCCTGTTATGAAATCCAAGGATTTGGTAAATTGGGAAATGGTAGGTTATGTTTTTGATCGATTGACGGATAATCCCGGTTATGATTTAAAAGAGGGCACTGTTTACGGATGGGGACAATGGGCATCGTCTATCCGTTATCATAATGGCAAATTTTATGTTTTCTTTTCTCCGAATAACAAGCCTTATAAGGGATATATTTACTCGGCAACGGATCCGGCAGGGGAATGGAAATTGGTATCTCGTACACCACATTTTCATGATGCATCTCTCTTCTTTGATGATGACGGACGGGTGTATATTTTTTATGCGACGGGAGCGCTTGCAGAATTGAAAAGTGACCTCTCTGGCATCAAACCGGATGGGGTCAACATGAAGATTTTTGAACGTGATGAAGCGGAGAACGGGCTGTTAGAAGGGAGTCAGGTGATAAAGCACAATGGGAAATATTATTTGCTCATGATTTCATGGCCCAGGAATGGTATTCGTAGAGAAGTGTGTTATCGGGCGGATAAGATAACCGGCCCGTATGAAAAGAAAGTAATTCTGGAAGATGCTTTTGACACCTATGGTGGAGTAGGACAGGGAAATATTGTTGATACGCCTGATGGACGCTGGTATGGAATGATGTTTCAAGACCGGAACGGGATAGGGCGTGTACCTACTTTGATGCCGTGTCGTTGGGTGGATGGCTGGCCGATGTTGGGGGATGAAGAAGGGCGTGTGCCTTTGGCTATGGAGAAGCCGATCCAGGGCTATCCGGAAACTTCTTTAGTGGTAAGTGATGATTTCAGCGACCGGAAATTGAAACTTAATTGGCAATGGAACCATAACCCGTTGGATGAGTATTGGTCTTTAAGTGAACGTCCGGGTTATTTGAGACTGAAAACAAACAGGGTTGTTGATAATCTGTATGCAGCTCCCAATACTATCACACAGCGTATGGAGGGGCCTGCATGTAGCGCTACTGTTTCTATGGATATATCCAGAATGCAGGATGGGGATGTGGCCGGACTTTGTGCATTTAATGGCGACTCTGGTTTGCTTTCTGTTGTAATGAGCGGTGATAAGAAATATCTTACAATGGCCACTAATGTGGTGGAACTGAATGGTCCGGAAAAGACAATTCTAAAAGTGGACGCAATTGAAAAAGAACGGATAGAGCTGACCCGGAATACAATTTATCTACGAATAGACTGTGATTTTAGTCAGCATCGTGACTTGGCTACTTTTTATTATAGTTTGGATAACCAGCATTGGGCAAAGATCGGTCAGGATTTTAAAATGAAATTTGATTATACCAAGTTTTTTATGGGAACGAGGTTTGCCATATTCAATTATGCTACAAAAACGAGTGGCGGTTATGTTGATGTCGACTTCTTTCGTTATCAAAAAGGTGAATATTAATAGGTTGTAAATTAGTGGATTACATCCGCCGTGCTACAAGGGCAAAGATGGATGTAACAGTGGAAATAAAGGGTGTTATTTTGGAAAAGAACCCCGTAACATGAATATGACTGAAGTTTGGTAATGTAGCATATCTTTGCAAAAAAAACAGTAGTACATATTTCTGTTATAAAGATAATTAAAGTATTATGAAGAATACGCAGATGTTACAATCAATTTCGGTCGTCCTATGTTTCTTGTTTCTGTTGGGGGCGGTAACGATGTCATGTAGTTCAAAGAAAGAACAACAATTACCGACTATCGGAAAGTCTGTGGCTCTTTTTGATTATTTTTCTTATAAAGGAAATGATGACTTCTATATTGCTAATCCTCTGTCGGGTGAAGACTATTTTTATAATCCTATCTTACCGGGCTGGTATTCCGATCCCAGTATTTGTACCAATGGAAGAGGTGACTACTTTCTGGTTACATCGACATTTACGTATTATCCCGGTGTTCCTATTTTCCATAGCAGGGACTTGGTGAACTGGAAACAGATCGGTCATGTTTTGAATCGTGCTTCACAATTAGTGAACATGGAGGGACAGAATGTTAGTGGCGGTATTTTTGCTCCGGCCATTTCTTATAATCCGCATAATAAAACTTATTACATGGTGACTACGAATGTAGGAGCCGGAAATTTCTTTGTTAAAACGCAAGATCCGTTTGGTGAATGGTCGGAGCCGATAATGTTGCCGGAGGTCGGAGGTATTGATCCTTCTTTCTTTTTCGATGAGGATGGTAAAGCATATATTGTGAATAATGATGAGGCTCCGGACAATAAACCTGAATATAGCGGACACCGTACTATACGCATACAAGAGTTTGATGTGAAAACGGATAAGACCATCGGTCCCCGTAAGATTCTGGTGAACAAAGGAGCTCAACCGGAGGATAAGCCGATTTGGATAGAAGGCCCTCATTTATATAAAATGAACGGGAGGTATTTTCTGATGTCTGCCGAGGGTGGGACAGGAAACTGGCATTCGGAAGTGATATTTAGTGGTGATTCTCCAATGGGTAAATTTCTTCCCTGGAAAAACAATCCGATTTTGACGCAAAGACACCTGAATTCTGATCGCCCGAATTTAGTGACTTGTGCAGGTCATGCTGACCTTATTCAGGCAAAGGAAGGTGATTGGTGGGCTGTTTTCCTGGCTTGTCGTCCTATCAACAATCAGTTTGAGAATCTGGGACGTGAAACATTTTTGATGCCCGTGAAATGGAGCGAAGACGGGTTTCCATACATGACTCAAGAAGACGATTTGGTACCTATGATTGTGAAACGTACTGGCGTGAAACGTGATACGACAGTTACTTATGGTAATTTTGAGTCAATTGATAATTTTGATTCTCACATACTTGATATGTCATGGATGACTTTAAGGACTTCTGCTTCCGATCTATATTCTTTGTCGGAAACACCCGGATACCTGACCTTGAAGTGTGCCGATGTTAACGCTACGGAAAAGAAAACTCCGGCATTTGTATGTCGCCGCTTGCAGCATCATAAATTTGAATGTACAACCCGTATGTTGTTCGATCCTTCTGATGGCAAGGAGATGGCCGGAATGCTGTTGTTTAAAGATGAGACACACCAATATTTCTTCTGTTTAAGTAAAGCGAGTGAGAATAAATATATTTCGTTGAAACAAATTGGTGAAAAAGAGCAGATATTGGTTTCAGATGAAATAGACGCAAATACCAATGAAGTATATTTGAAATTAGTCTCTCAAGGAATTAGTTACGATTTCTATTATTCAATTGATGGTGAAAAGAACTGGAAATTGCTTTGTAAGGATGTGGATGCCAGTTATCTCTCTACTGCTATGGCAGGTGGATTTACCGGTACTACAATCGGTTTATATGCTACTTGCAAATAAATACCTTTTTATAATAATCTAATACTGTTAGCCATGAAACGTACGTATGATGATAGTTGATAACAAAATTTTGTCAGTCGCTAATAATAAGAGAAAATGTAATTATTAATATCTTATCTTAATTTAATAGTAATGAAGAATGCAAAAAAGAAAAATCAAAAGATTCCCTATTTGCTTCTATTGATGCTATGCTGTTGTATGACGGTTTTGGCACAAAAGGGAGTAACGGTGAAAGGTGTGGTCGTAGATGATAAGGACGTGCCTGTTATTGGAGCATCGATTGTTGTAAAAGGCAATAATTCGATAGGTACAATATCGGATATTGATGGAAATTTTATACTAGCTGTACCTAGTGAAAAAACAGTGCTTGTTATTTCGTATATTGGAATGAAAACAAAAGAAATCCAATCTGCTAAAGGAACAGTGAAAGTAGTACTTGAGGACGATTCAAAGCAGCTTGAAGAGGTCGTAGTCGTAGGATATGGACAACAGAAGAAAGCGAGTGTCATTGGTGCAATTACCCAAACGAGTGGTAAGACACTCGAGCGTGCCGGTGGTGTGTCCAGCGTAGGAGCTGCATTAACAGGTAACTTGCCGGGGGTTATAACCACTGCTACACAAGGAACACCTGGAGCAGAAGACCCAAAAATCTATATTCGTGGTCAGAGTACTTGGAATAATAGTGACCCACTGGTGCTGGTAGATGGTATTGAACGCCCCATGAATAGTGTGGATATTAGCTCTATTGAAAATATTTCAGTGTTGAAAGATGCATCTGCTACGGCGGTTTTTGGTGTGAAAGGAGCGAACGGGGTAATTTTGATTACTACCAAACGTGGTCAGGAAGGAAAGGCGGATATTCGTATTGCAGCCAATGCTACAGTGAAAATACCTTCTAAATTGGCCAGTAAGTATGACTCTTATGATGCACTTGCTTTGCGTAATGAAGCAATCATCCGTGAGATTGGTTTATATCCGGAATCTTGGGATAGCTATACTCCGCAAGACATACTTAATAAGTATCGCAATCCGAAAGATGTGACGGAGGCGGAACGTTATCCGAATGTGGATTGGGCGGACGAAATGGTTAAGAAAGCTACTATGTCCTATAATGCTAATGTTAGTGCGTCGGGAGGTAATAAGTTTGTGAAATATTTTGCTTCAGTCGATTACCTCCATGAAGGTGATATCCTGAAAAAGATTGAGAATAACAAATCGTATGATCCGGGATATGGTTTTAACCGTATCAATGTTCGTTCCAACTTGGATTTCAATCTGACTAAGTCAACTGTATTAACGGCAAACCTTTCCGGTTCGTATGGTGTCAAACAAGATGCTTGGGGACAAGATGATTGGGAATATCGTATTTGGCAAAGTATTTATAGTAATCCGCCCGATTGTTATTTGCCGCGTTATTCAGATGGCACTTGGGGATATTATCCCCCCGACCAGGTAGCCACAGTCAATTCGGCAGCTACATTGGGTAATAATGGTGTGCGGAAAATCAACACTGGTAGAATCAATACAGACTTTACATTAAAGCAAGACCTCGGTATGTTGCTAAAGGGGTTGAATGCCAGAGTTACTCTCTCGTTTGATAACGTTTTCAAGACGCAGGGTGGTGTTTATGATGACGGCAATTTACAATTCAAGTATATTGATCCCAATACCGGACAAGTCACGCTTTCACAACATTATGGCACAAACCAATTCGATTATGTAGTGAATCCTTGGAGCATACGTAAAGATGAAACGTTTGTCAATAAATGGGGAGGTAACGAAAACTCCAGAAAATTGTATTATCAGGCACAGATTGATTATGCGCGTAAATTCGGAGATCACGACGTAACCGTAATGGGACTATTCAGCCGCGATAAATATGCTACGGGCAGTGAATTTGAACACTATCGGGAAGATTGGGTCTTCCGTGGCACTTACAATTATGCTTCCAGATACTTTGTGGAATTTAATGGTGCATATAATGGTTCTGAAAAATTTGGTCCGCAACACCGTTTTGCTTTCTTTCCGTCGGCAGGTATCGGTTGGATGATTAGTGAAGAGAAATTTATGAAATCATTCAAGTTTTTGGATATGCTGAAAGTACGTGCCACTTACGGACAAGTGGGGGATGATAACATCTCCGAACGTTGGCTGTACGTGACACAATGGAAAAATGAGGGAACTTCCGGATTAGGTTCACATGATGGAAATACCAGTCCCTATACGTGGTGGAAAGAAGATAAGATCGGTAACCCGGATATTCATTGGGAAAAGGTTACTAAAAAGAATCTCGGTGTAGAGTTTTCTTTCTTCAACGGTTTGTTTGCCGGTAGTTTCGAAGCGTTCAACGATTATCGTACGGACATTCTTCTGGAAGGTTCAAAACGTGCTATCCCCCCTTATTTTGGAGGAACACCGGGAGTTGCCAATTTAGGTAAAGTTCGGGTGAAAGGTTACGAACTGGAACTCCGCTCTTCCAAAGTATTTGAAAATGGAATGCGGGTATGGGGTAGTTTTAATATGACACACGCTAAAGATAAAGTCGTAGAAGCGGATGACCCGGTATTGAAAGACGAATATCAAAAGCAAGCAAACAAGCAGATCGGACAAACCTATGCTCACATCTCCAATGGCTATTACAATACGTGGGATGAACTTTATGGCAGTACGATATTGAATACATATGATTCGGAAAAACTTCCGGGTAACTTGAATTTTATAGATTATAATGGTGACGGTGTGATAGATACATATGATTCAGTGCCTTATGGGTATCCGGAGAGACCGCAAAATACATATAGCGCAACTGTTGGTTTCGAGTGGAAAGGGTTCAGTGCATTCGTGCAGTTTTATGGTGTCAACAACTGTAACCGTTCTGTCGATCTGAATAGTTTCTCTAATCACTTGAATCGTGCCTATAAGTTAGGAACTTACTGGAGTGCAGATGATACCGGAGCCGACGCTCCGATGCCTCGATGGAATTCTCACGCGGAATATAAAGGTACAATTAATCTGTATGACAGTTCTTATATCCGTCTGAAGAATGTAGAATTGGCTTATACCTTTACACAGTCATGGGTGAAGAAGTTTGGAATCAAGTCTTTACGCATTTATGTGAATGGTGATAATTTGTGGATGTGGAGCCATATGCCGGATGATCGTGAAGTAAATTTAGGTGCATCTTCCGCTTATCCGACAGTAAGACGTGTGAATATGGGATTTAACGTGAACCTATAAAAGAAAAAGTATGATGATAAAAAATATATACAAGTTGATAGCTTGCGGCACATTATTGTTAATGATAGCTGCATTATCTTCCTGCAAGGATTATCTGGATCGTAGTCCGGAGGCAGAGGTTTCTTCTACAGATGCCTTTATCAGCTTTAATAATTTCCAGGGATTTGTTGAAGAGTTATATAGTAGTGTACCTGATTACACCATTTATACTTGGGCCTGCGATTGGATACTGGGTGATGAAATACTGAACAAGGTTGGAGGTATATGGGTCAATGACGAAATGGATAAAGGAAATTCCTGGGTTTGGGACAGTTGGATTTCATGGTTGTCTGCGGCTGATATAAAGACTGATGGTGATACAGGAAAAGGGCTATGGTCTAATGCATGGTATGCTATTCGTAAAGCGAATCTTGGTCTCGAGAATATGGAGAATCTTACAGATGCTACTCCCGAGCAGAGAGATATTATTAAAGGACAGTTGCTGTTTTTCCGTGCTTTCTATCATTTTGAGCTAATGACTTATTGGGGAGGTATGCCTTATATCGACAAAGCGTTTTCTTCTGCTGATAAATTGGACTATCCCCGCTTAAACTGTCACGAAACGGCTGACCGCATTGCACAAGACTTGCGCGAAGCAGCCGACTTGTTACCGGCCGACTGGGATAAAACAGCTACTGGAAAATTAACACTCGGTAAAAACCAGTTGCGTGTATCTAAAATTACGGCATTAGGCTATTTGGGTAAGAACTACTTGTATGCCGGAAGTCCGTTGCTTAACTACGAGTCGACCGGAAATAAAAATTTCGATACGGAGTATTGCCGGAAAGCAGCTGAAGTATTTGCAGAATTGCTGAAATATGTAGATAAGCAAGAAACACAGGTGAAACTCATCGATTGGGAAAACTATAGTTTCCTGTTTTATAGTCATGGTAAGAATGGTGCAATTCCCGGTTATCCGGAGGCGATATTTCAATGTCCGGTATACAATGCTTGGTTGAAGGGATGTCCTTGGGGACCTAGTTCGAACTATGGGGATAGTAAGGCTAATCCTGGTGCTTATAGTTCTCCCAATGCTCGTTTTGTAGAGAATTATGGAACAAAGAATGGACTGCCGATTGATGATCCGGACAACCACCAATATGATAAGACCGATCCTTGGGCTAATCGTGATCCTCGTTTCTATCATAATATCATCTATGATGGAGTGCAAGTGGTGAAAGGGTCTATGCCGGATGCGGATGAGAAGTATCGCTATGCGGATTTGACAACGAAAGGACATAGTCGTGTCAACGATAAATCAGGCCGTACAGGTTATGGATTGCGTAAACTAGTTCCTATGGACAATAATAACTATGACCAGTGGAATGACAATTATATGCATTTGTCATATATGCGTTTAGCCGATGTCTATCTGATGTATGCGGAAGCTGTTCTTCAAGGATATGGATCGGCAACCAGTACCGGACCTGATTATATAACAGCAGAAGCAGCTGTTAATATTATTCGTAAACGTTGCGGGGCTGGCACTGTTGGAGCAAAATATGTGAACGACAAAGAGAAGTTTATGGGTGAAATCATTCGTGAACGCGCTATGGAATTGGGATTTGAAGAAGAATTCCGTTATAATGATTTACGTCGTTGGATGATTGCCGACCAACTGAAATATCGGGAGAAGACTGCCATCTATTTTGATAGAGGAGCCGATGGAAAACCGATCAACATGAGAGAGGAAGTGCTTGTGACTCGTCCTTTTGAGAGTAAGCACTGGTGGTTACCTTTAAGAATCAAAGATGTCTCTAATTATCCAACATTCGGTCAAAATCCGGGATGGTAATCTGTGGGTCTATTTTTTCACTTAAAATGAAAACACAATGAAATATATAAAAATAGGATTGGTTCTGTGTGGAATGTTTTTGATTCCGTCAGTGAAGGCGGTAGGAACAGCTATAGAACCGGAAAGTAAAGATTCATTGGTACACATAGCCTATACGGCAGTGTCCAATAAAGACTTGGCGGGAGGAATTTCCGTACTGAAGCCAAGTGAATACCTGGACAAATCGTACAGTACATACGCACTGGAGGGAGCGGAAGCTTTCGTTGGAGGCAGTAACCTTTGGGGAATGGGCAATGCATTGGTTTTGGTAGATGGTGTTCCTCGTTCTATTGACAATATCACTACTAGCGAGATCGATCAGATTACATTCCTGAAGGGTGCGAATGCGGTTGTTCTGTATGGTAGCAGGGCTGCTAACGGAGTGATTCTGATTACCACCAAACGTGGGAAAGTAGGTGATCGTCAAATTAACGTGCGTGCTCATGCTGGTATCAACACTCCGAAAGCATATCCCCAATATATCGGTTCGGCCGAATATATGACGTATTATAATCAGGCATGTATCAATGATGGCATTGACCCGCTTTATGATAAAGCCACTATCTATAACTACGGTGCGCAGGTCAATCCTTATCGTTATCCGGATGTGGACTATTATTCGTCTGATTATTTGCGTAAATTTTATAACTCTTATTCTGCCGAAGCTGACTTTACAGGCGGTACGGAGCGTGCCCGTTTCTATGCACAGGCAGGCATTCAGAATAATAATTCTTTGTTGAATTTTGGTGAAGGTAAAAAAGAAGGGACTACGCGTTTGAATATTCGTGGTAATGTCGATTTGAAATTGAACGATTATATCAAGACTTATGTAAATGTTTCTACGGTCTTTTATAATAACCATTCGGCATTGGGTGACTTTTGGAATAAAGCTCGCACAATCCAGCCGCACCGTTATTCGCCAATGATTCCTATTGATATGATTGATCCGGATAATCCGAATCTACAGCTACAAATACGGAACAGTCGTCATATTATCGATGGCAAATACTTGCTCGGTGGTTCGCAGCAATATCTCACCAATCCAATAGCCGATGCTTATGCCGGGGGATACATTGCCTATACAAGTCGGCAATTTCAATTTACTGGCGGTCTTGATATTGATCTGAATCAGGTGCTGAAAGGCTTATCTTTTCATGGTGCCATGAGTATCGACTACTCTAACACGTACAATGAGTCGGTGAATAATACTTACGCTGTGTATGTAGCTGATTGGGGCAAAAGTGAGCAAGGTACAGATATAATCAATGGTTTGACTAAGCACAACAAAGATATGAATACGGGAACCCAGAATCTTAGCGATTCTTGGAATCATCAGACTGTCGATTTTAATGTGCATTTTGATTATACTAATACTTTTCAGGAGAAGCACAATGTGTCAGCCATTTTGCTAGGAGCCGCAACTCGTATGCGTCAAACAGGTGACTTCCAATACGAAACGAATGCCAATATGGGTTTGCAGTTGGACTACAATTTTAGTCAGACCTATTATGCATCATTTGGTGGTGCGCTTGTCAATTCTACTCGTCTGGCAAGTGCTCATCGGTTGGCATTCTCTCCGACAGTTGGGTTAGGATGGGTTTTATCAGAGGAGGCTTTTATGCAAAACGCCCGTTCGATCGACCGATTGAAATTGACGGCTTCTGCCGGTATTCTACATACTGATTTGTTATTCCCCACCGATAGTGAGACCGGTCGTCCATTGTACTTTCTGTATGATGCTGTTTATATGGAGGCTCCCGGCTATGGATGGCACGATGGCAAATACAGCAATAATTATACTTCTGTGACACGAGGGGAAAATTTGAAGTTAGGATATGCCAAGCGTAAAGAGATTAATGTTGGTATCGAAGGTTCCTTCTTTAACAATTTGCTTAATATGAAGGCTAATCTATTTTTCACTAAGTTGGAAGATATTCCAGTCATTGCGGCAACTCAATATCCTAGTTATTTTCAATCGGGTTATCCGAAAACTTCATTCATTCCTTATACTAATTTCAATACCAATCAATATCGTGGTTTTGATTTTCAGATAGACTTGAACAAGAAGGTGGGGCAGGTTAATTTGCAAGCAGGCGTATCGGGCACTTATGTTACTTCGAAAGCATTGAAACGTGATGAATTGTACGCTGATTCTTATCGTAATCGGGTGGGGCAACCCACTGATGCTATCTTCGGATTGCAGAGTGAAGGGTTGTTTATGAATCAGGCGGAAATTGACGAGCGCAATATCGAGCAGAAGTTTGGAGAGGTGAAACCTGGTGATATCAAGTATAAAGACCAAAATAATGATGGAGTGATTGATGAACGAGACGAAGTAATGATTGGCCGATGGGGAGCACCTTTCTCTTATGGTGTTCATTTAACAGCTCAATGGAAAGATTTCACTTTGTTTTTATTGGGAACAGGTAGTGTCGGCGGTACAGGTGTTAAAACGGATGACTATTATTGGGTGAATGGAGATAAGAAGTATTCTGTTGTAGTGCGTGACAGTTGGACGGAAAAGAATCCTGGTGCATCATATCCACGTTTGACCACTACTAATGGTAGTAACAATTTTCGTTATTCGGATTTCTGGACTTATAGTACTAATCGATTTGACTTAGCTAAAGTACAGTTGACTTACTCGTTGCCGCATAAAATCATCCAAAGTTCTTTTATCAAAGATCTTAAGGTGTATGTGAGTGGTTCCAATCTGTTGACTATTGCCAAAAACAGGGAAATATTGGAATTGAATCTGGGTTCTCCTCAATGCCGTTTTTATAACCTTGGAGTAAAAGTTGAATTTTAATTCCATTAAAGTTGAATTGACATGAAAAAGAAATTAATAATAATATTAACGTCATGCTGTTTGTGTTTCACTTTTGTCGGTTGTAGCAATTTGTTTGCACCGGAAGATGAAAACAATCGTGGCAAGGAAGATATGGTGAATGATCCCGCGTTCGCCGAAGGGTTACTGCTGAATGCATATGTCCGATTGCCGAATAACTATTCTTTTGATGATGTAGCTACAGATGATGCTGTAACCAATGATGTAAATAATAACTATTTGAAGATGGCTACCGGACAATGGTCGGCCATGATGAATCCGATGAACCAGTGGGAACGTTCCTATACTTCCATTCAGTATTTGAATATGATGTTGGAAGATGCAGACAATATTGAATGGGCCACTACTGGTGAAGGAACCAAAGAATTGTTTAATGATCGCATTAAAGGAGAGTGTTATGGTCTCCGTGCTTTGAATATGTATTATTTGTTGCAAGCTCATGCGGGAAGAACTGCGGATGGCCGGTTGATGGGTGTACCTATCTTGGTTGAATCGCAAAATGGTGAGAGTAATTTCAATTTACCAAGAGATACTTTTGAAGATTGTGTAGAGCAGATTTATAGCGACTTGAGTAAAGCTGAAAGTTATCTGCCTCTTGATTACGAAGACATCGCTGATGCCAGTCAGTTACCGTCTAAATATGCTCACATTTCCTATACGGAATATAATCGTGTATTTGGCTCTTACAACCGTCAACGTATGTCGGGACGCATAGCTAAAGCTATTCGCTCAAAGGTTGCGCTACTCGCTGCCAGTCCGGCTTTCGGTGGTACGGAACAACAGTGGAAAGATGCGGCTGATTATGCAGGAGAGGTACTCGACCTGAATGGCGGTTTGTCCGGTATGGCAAGTAATGGTTTTTATTGGTATGCCCGGGAAAATTCAGCAGAAATTGGTGGTTTGGGTGATGGTAACAATCCTAAAGAAATCCTTTGGAGAACTAATGTAGAAGAATCCAATAATCTGGAGACTGAAAACTTTCCTCCCAGCCTATATGGAAATGGACGTATCAATCCAACCCAGAACTTAGTAGATGCATTTCCTATGCAGAATGGCTATCCTATTACAGACAAGGTAAATGGAAAGTATAATGAAAGTCGTCCGTACACGAGCCGTGATCCTCGTCTGGCTAAATATATTGTCACAAACGGAAGCACCATGGGCCCAAGTGATTCACAGATTTACACAGAGGTGGGTAAAACTGATGATGGTATTAATGCAATCTCTACTTCTACACGTACGGGGTACTATATGAGAAAACTGTTGCGTGAAGATGTGAATCTAAATCCGGTAAGCAGCCAAAAGCAAGTTCATTATTATCCGCGCATTCGTTATACGGAAATATTCCTGAATTATGCTGAAGCCTCCAACAGGGCTTGGGGACCGGATGGTAATGGAGAACATGGATATTCTGCCCGCGATGTCATTGCTGCAATCCGCCAACGTGCCGGCATTGCTCAACCGGATACTTATCTGGAATCAATAAATACTATGGATGAGATGGAAGAACTGATCCGTAACGAACGTCGTTTGGAACTTTGTTTCGAAGGTTTTCGCTTTTGGGATTTGCGCCGTTGGGAGACCAACTTAACGGAAGCAGCACAAGGAGTACGTATCATGGGAACACTATATGCTGATATTACTGTGGAAAATAGAGTGTATCAGAATTATATGAACTATGGACCTCTTCCCTATGAGGAAATATTGAAATGGGATCAACTTCTGCAAAATAAAGGATGGTAAAACGTCAAAGTAATCAATAAAATCAGAAAATATGAAAAAGTTAACTATCTTAAGCATAATGCTACTCGCCGGTGTGCTGACGGCTTGTCACAACCAGGATTGGGAGTTTCCTGACTATAAATATACAACCGTATACTTTGCTTATCAGACTCCTGTACGTACCATTGTACTTGGAGAAGATATCTATGATACAAGCTTGGACAATGCACATAAGTGTAAAATTATGGCTACTACTGGAGGTGTTTATCAGAATAACCATAATATTGTTTTGGATCTTTCCTTGGATGAGAACCTATGCAAAGGATTCACATTTGGAGAGGGTGGTGAAACGGTGGAAGCCATGCCTCATCATTACTATAATTATGATGACTTTGTGAATACTAAACTAACCATTCCCTCTGGTCAGATAGCGGGTGGAATTGAGGTACAGCTCACGGATGAGTTTTTCAAAGATGAGAAAGCAATACAGAATAAGTATGTTATTCCGATGGTAATTAATTCGGTTTCCAATGCTGACTCGATATTGCGCGGAAAGCCGGCAGTAGCAAATCCCAATCGGTTGATTGCCGCAGACTGGGGAACACAGCCTAAGGATTATATCCTTTATTGTATTAAGTATATCAACCCTTGGGATGCTACTTATCTGCGTCGTGGTAAGGAAGTGGTGACTGAAGATGGAGCACAGCGTGAAATTGTCCGTCATGCCAGTTATGTAGAAAAAGATGAAAAATGTGCATTAAATACATACAATCTGAAAACAGTGACGGCTTCATTCAAAACCTATGATAAGAACAAATTGGAAGTTCCATTTACAATGTCACTGACATTCGACGATAATAATAACTGTATTGTGAAACAGAAAGAAGGGGCGGATTATGTAATCACTGGTAATGGTAAGTTTGTAAAAGACGGCGATAAGAAAAGCTGGGGACAGGAAGATCGTGATGCCGTTTACCTCGATTATACACTTACACTTGGTAACAGCAATACGTATGCTATTAAAGATACGTTGGTGGTACTTACCCGGGGTGTCGTGGCAGAAACATTTAAGCCAGTAGCAATCCCTTGAATTAATAAATAGATAAAGAGAAACACGTTATGAAATATTTGAAACATATCTATCTTTTTACCCTTATCATCTTGTTGTCTGCTAGTTGTGTAGACACTGAAGATTATAGACGATTTCAGGTAGACGAACTTGAAATTTCCAAGTCCGACCCGAATTTCCACATCTATTTGTGCTTCGGTCAGTCGAACATGGAAGGTAATGCTGCCATTGAGAATGTGGATAAAGAAGGAGTTAGCTCCCGTTTCCGAATGATGGCTGTGTCGCCTGACGATGAAGAACATCTGGGAAGAATAGCTGGTGAATGGTATACAGCCGTTCCGCCGCTTTGTCGTTGGGATACTGGCCTGACACCTATTGATTATTTTGGCCGTACTATGGTGGCTGAAACATCGGACAACGTGAAAGTTGGTGTTATCATGGTGGCTATGGGTGGTGCAGGTATTGATGCTTTCGATAAGGAAAATTATAAAAAATATTACGGTGAAGCCGATGACTGGCAAAAAGGGTTGATGAATATTTATGGAGGTAATCCTTACGCCAAACTGGTGGAGATGGCAAAAATAGCCAAACAATCCGGGGTTATCAAAGGTATTTTGCTACATCAGGGTGAAACCAACAATATGCAAGAGGATTGGCCGATGAAGGTGAACAAGATTTATACCGACCTGTTGAAAGATCTCACACTCAATAGTGATACTGTTCCTCTGCTGATTGGGGAAATGTTGACCGAAGAGCAAGGAGGGATTTGCCATGGTATGAACAGCATCATTGCCAAGATGCCCTCATTGGTGAAAAATGCCCATGTGATTTCAGCTGAAGGATGCCCCGGCAAAGAAGACGGGCTTCATTTCACGGCCGAAGGCTATCGGGAGTTGGGTAAGAGGTATGCCCAAAAGATGCTTCAATTACTTGTTTTGGATAAGGCGGAAGGAATGCCCAAATTGCATATCGAAGGCCGGTATTTGAAAGATAGTGAAGGTAATATAGTCAATTTGCATGGTTTTGCACAGACATATAGTCCTTACTTCAATGAAAGCATGTGGAGCAACTATGATGTGGATGCTTGTTTGAGATACAATCAGGGGCTGGTTCGTAGAATGCTTGCTGCTGGTTGGGAGATGGATTTTATTCGTTTACATATGGATCCTTATTGGAGCAATACGCCGGGCTGTCAAGCGACAGGTGAAAATGATATCCATTGTTTTGAAGAAGCCCGCTTTAAGAAATATCTGGATCAGGTTTTTGTTCCGATGGCAGAATATGCGATTTCAAAAGGTATGTATGTAGTCATGCGTCCTCCTGGAGTATGTCCGGAAGAAATTGCTGTGGATGATGATTACAATGAATATCTTGTAACTGTATGGGATATTGTTTCCAAGCATCCCAAAATCAAAAACAATTCGCATATTATGTTCGAGTTGGCCAATGAGCCGGTACGTATCGTTGGTTCCGATGGTATTGCCGGAGGAGATGGAGATCCTTGTTTTACCAGCCTCAAGAAATATTTCCAGAAGGTAGTCGATGCTATCCGTGCAAATGCCGATAACATTATTTGGGTTCCCGGATTGGGTTATCAGTCTAATTATAGTGGTTATGCTAATCATCGTATAGAGGGAGATAACATTGGTTATGCGGTGCATTTATATCCGGGGTGGATGAACAGTGACGGAGAAAATGGTGACGGTGGCTCCAGTACAGGTGGTTACCAACCTTTCCAGAACGGATGGGATAGGCAAGTAGGCCCGGTGGCGGATTTTGCACCCATCATTATTACGGAGATGGACTGGGCTCCTGCTAGATATGATGCTTCGTGGGGAAAAGCCATTACTGGAACGTTAGGAGGACCGGGGTTCGGTGCCAATTTTAAATATATTGTTGATAACGCAGGCAATGTAAGTTGGTTGCTTTTCACTAGCCCGCATTTATTGGCCGACTTCAAAGATGTACCTGGTACACCGGGAGCTTATACGTTCTTGGATGATCCGCAAGCTTGTCCATGGCCTATTTATCATTGGTATCAAGATTATAGAAAAGGGACTTCCGATACTGGTGCTTTGAAAGATATTACAGTTGAAGGAGCCGAAGCAGGTATTACTTTAACTACCGGAAGTAGTTCGTACCTGATGGTTTATGCCAACTACGAAGATGGAAGTACTTCTATTGTTTCTTCTAAAGCTTCATTCTCCTGTTCAGATCCTTCTATCATCAGCATAGATGGAACGGGTAAGATGACTGCTCTCAAAGATGGAAATGTAACCATTACGGTGACTTATGGAGAGGCATCCGGCATAAAAACAGCTACGGTGGCAGTTCATGCTACCACTTTCCCACTGTCGGCAGATGCGTTCAATCCGAGTATATGGGAAACTGGAACATACGATGAAACGACACATACCTTAATCACGGGTTCATATGGATTCGGTGGTTGGGAATATACTAATGGCGTAGATTTGTCTGGTTACAAGTACCTAGTTGTCAAATTAGGAAATGACAATACCGCTGATGTAAAATTCCGTTTATTTGATAAGGGATACTGGGAAGGAGCTGCTTCTTATGCTTTTGGTAATTCACGTAAAGTGGTGGTGGAACTTAAGAAGATGAAGAAAGAAGATTCTGGAGCTATATTGAGTCCGAAATCTATAAAGATCATTGGGTTCTGGTCCAATGGAGGAAAGCCTATTATTATTAATGATATCTATTTGAGTAATGATGACGCTGAAAACCCTGTTAAAGATTATTTCTCATTTGATAACCTCAATCCGAATATATGGGACCCGAATCAACCGACTGGTTCTTTTGAACCCAAGACTGGTACATTGATTACTGGTTCATATGGCTTTGGTGGATGGGAATACGATAGTGCCGTTGATTTCTCCGGTTATCACTATTTGGTGGCCGAGCTGGGTGAAGGAACGGAAGCTACGGATGTTGCTTTTCGGGTTTTCGATAAAGGATATTGGGATGGAGAGGCAGCCAGTGTCACATTTAACAATTCCCGTACTGCTGTCATCGATCTGAAGAGTTTGTCGAAGAATGGATCAAAAGTAGATCCATCTCTCAAAATTGTCGGGTTCTGGTCGAGCGGTGGTAAGAAAATAGTTATAAAGAGAGTCTATCTGACGGATATTGTAGAACAACCAGGTGATTTCTCTTTTGATGACTTCAACCCTAGTATCTGGGAAACAGGCTCATTTGATAGAAAAACGCATACTTTTATTGCCGGTCAGTATGGTTTCGGAGGTTGGCAGTATTCTGCTGGCAAGGATTTGTCTACTCACAAATATCTGGTAGCCGAATTGGTCAGCATGGAGGATACCGATGATGTTGCTTTCCGGATTTTTGATGAAGGTTATTGGAATGGGGCAGCTGGGGATGTCAAAGTAGATAAAACGACTTTGCGTGCTGTTATTGATCTTACTAATTTGTCAAAGGAGAAGGACGGTGTACTAACAAAAGTTTCTCCAAATTCTATTAAGATTATTGGTTTTTGGTCTATGGGAGGCAAAGAAGTAGTTATTAATAGAGTTTATTTAACAGATACAAAGGCGAAATAGCTTTTGGAAAAATAAATAAACCGTTTGAATGAAGAGGTTATCCGTAGTGGGTAGCCTCTTTATTCAATATGTAACGTGGAGATATGTATTAGAAACATAATAATATGGTGCATTGGAAAAAGATGCGTTCTTTTGCATATATGTTTGATTGACTGTTAATTCAGACCTGCGGGAAGTCGTAGGTTTTTCAAAGCTAATAAAATGAATATGAAAAAGATAATTTTAGTAAGTTGTTTATTGTGTGTAAGCATATTCGCATTTACACAAGATAAGAATTTCCATATTTACCTTTGTTTGGGACAATCAAATATGGAAGGAAATGCAAAAGTTGAGACACAGGATACGTGTAATGTTAATGAACGTTTTCTGGTGATGGCAGCTGTTGACTGTCCGTCTTTAGGGCGTATCGAAGGAGAATGGTATAAGGCGGTTCCTCCGTTGGTACGTTGCTATACAGGATTGACGCCGGCAGATTATTTCGGGCGTACATTGGTAGAAAGATTACCTGATAATATAAAAGTGGGTGTCATTAATGTAGCTGTGGGTGGTTGTAGGATTGAATTATTCAATGAAGAGCATTGTGAAGAATATATTGCTTCTCAACCGGAATGGATGAAAAATAGTACAAAAGCCTATGATAATAACCCTTACCGCAGACTAAAGGAGTTAGCAAGAAAAGCGCAGAAAGCGGGCGTAATTAAAGGTATCCTATTACATCAGGGTGAATCTAACACCGGTGATAAAGATTGGCCTCAAAAGGTGAAGAGGGTATATGAAAACCTGTTGAGAGATCTGAATCTTCAGGCAAAAGATGTGCCTTTGCTGGTGGGAGAAGTGGTACATGCCGATCAGAATGGTAAGTGTGCAAGCATGAATGAAATAATCAATACCCTGCCACAGGTGATTCCTACTTCATATGTGATTCCTTCTTCAGGTTGTCCTGCGGCAGAAGATGATTTGCATTTTACGGCAGCAGGATATAGAGAGTTGGGAGTGCGATATGCGGAGAAACAGCTTCTTTTGTTGGAGAAAGAGCGCGATTTAGGTATAGCGACTGTTCCGGCATCTACCAACATCCCTGGATATGATTATCCTCGAGTGGATAAAGAAGGACGTGTCCATTTTCGCTTCTATGCTCCACAGGCAAGTAAGATGCAAGTGGATTGTTGCGGAAAGAAGTATGATATGTGGAAAGATACCGGAGGACTTTGGATGGCAACAACTGATCCGTTACCCGTAGGATTCCATTATTATTTTCTAATAGTGGACGGAGTATCGGTAACAGATCCTTCCAGTTATACCTTTTTTGGTTGTTGCCGTATGGCAAGTGGTATTGAAATTCCTGAAGGCGAAGAGGGGGATTATTATCGTCCTCAACAAGTTCCTCACGGGCAAGTTCGCTCTTGTACATATTACTCGGAGACGCAAAAAGAGTTTCGTCGATGTATGGTATATACGCCGGCGGAGTATGAAACTCATTCGAAAAAACGTTTCCCGGTATTATATTTGCAGCACGGCATGGGAGAAGATGAGACCGGTTGGAGCACACAAGGACGTATGAATCATATTATGGATAATTTGATCGCATCTGGCAAATGTGTTCCAATGTTGGTTGTGATGGATAGTGGGGATGTCGAAGTTCCGTTTCGGCCACGTCCGGGGAAAAACATAGACGAAGAAAGGGCATTGTATGGTGCTACTTTTTATGATGTCATCCTGAAAGACTTGATTCCGATGATTGATCGTACTTTCCGTACTAAGACGGATCGTGGAAGTCGTGCGATGGCAGGTCTGTCGTGGGGCGGACACCAGACTTTCAATACTACACTGCCTCATCTCGACAAGTTCTCTTATATAGGAAGTTTTAGCGGAGCTATTTTCGGACTGGATATGAAAACTTGCTTTAACGGAGTGTTTGCTGATGCGAACAAATTCAATAAGGAGGTGAATTATCTTTTTCTTGGCTGTGGTACGGAAGAACAAATGGGTACAAAAAAAATGGTAGATTCACTCCGTGAACTGGGTATCAGGGTCGATTATTATGAATCGCAAGGTACCGGACATGAATGGTTGACATGGAGGCGGTGTCTGAAAGAATTCATACCGCATTTATTTAAATATTAATAGTATGAAAATGAAATTTAGATTTGTAGCGGCAACATTGCTGCTTGGGGGTATTTGGTCGGATAGTCTATTTGCTCAAAATCCGATAGTACAAACTTGTTATACTACAGATCCTGCTCCTATGGTACATGATGGCACTTTGTATGTCTATACAGGGCATGATGAAGATAAAGCCGACTTTTTCTGGATGCAGGAGTGGCGTGTATATTCTACCAAAGATATGGTAAATTGGACCGATCACGGTTCTCCCCTTGCCATTGAATCCTTTGATTGGGCGGACGACCGTGCCTGGGCGGCACAGTGTATCGAGCGTAATGGAAAATTTTACTGGTATGTCTGCCTGCACTCTAAACTGACTAATGCTATGGCAATCGGTGTGGCAGTTGGCGATACTCCTCTCGGCCCTTTTAAGGATGCTATCGGTAAACCGCTTCATGATGGAAGTTGGGATTATATTGATCCTACTGTATTGGTGGATGATGATGGGCGTGCTTATTTATACTGGGGGAATCCGAATATCTATTATGCAGAACTGAATGAGGATATGATTTCACTTAAAGGTGAAGTTACTAAACTGGAACAAACAGTGGAGAGTTTCGGCGCACCTAATCCGGAAAAGCGTGTCAAAGATGTAAAATACAAGGATACTTATACTGAAGGTCCGTGGCTTCATAAACGGGAAGGAAAGTATTATCTTCTTTATGCGGCCGGAGGAGTACCCGAGCATATTGCTTATTCTATGAGTGACGGGCCTCTTGGTCCATGGAAATATATAGGTGAAATTATGCCCTTACAAGATACAGGCTCATTTACTAACCATTGTGGAGTGATAGACTACAAGGATAATTCTTACTTTTTTTATCATACGGGTAAGTTACCGGGTGGCGGAGGTTTCGGACGTAGTGTGGCGGTAGAACAATTCAAATATAATGCGGACGGCACATTTCCCATTATTAATGCTACCCGGGAAGGGGTATCACCGGTAGGTACACTCAATCCTTACGAACGAGTAGAAGCTGAAACTATTGCATTCTCGGAAGGTGTAAAGTCCGAAATTAATGCAAAGACAGGAGTGTATATTTCTGAAATTCATAATGGTGATTATACGAAAGTACGTGAAGTGAACTTCGGTGATAAATCTCCCAAACGGTTCACTGCTACTGTGGCCAGTGCTTTGCGTGGTGGCGTACTTGAAGTGCGTACTGATAGTATAAATGGACCATTAATTGCAGAACTGGCCGTTCCTACAACGGGAGGTTGGGAATGCTGGAAGACCTTGCAGACTGATATTGTAAAACCAGTCACAGGAATACAAGATGTTTATTTTGTATTCAAGGGACGAAAAGGCTGTAAGTTGTTTAATTTTGATTGGTACAAGTTTAGCAAATAGTTATATAAAGAGCAGTGGGGCTACTCTTCTTTTTTGCCCAACTGCTCTTTCATATACATTGAAGGTGGCATTCCATACAACTCCTTAAACGTAGTTGAAAAATTATTAGGAT
Source organism: Bacteroides sp. M10 (assembly GCF_014334015.1). Classification (GTDB taxonomy): domain Bacteria; phylum Bacteroidota; class Bacteroidia; order Bacteroidales; family Bacteroidaceae; genus Bacteroides; species Bacteroides intestinigallinarum. Next base: position 2,367,965 of record NZ_CP060488.1, read on the forward strand.
CGGTAAATCCTGTCAACGTAGCTATTTCGGAGATAGTATATTGTTTTTCAGACAATAACCGTGCTGCTTCTTTCAGGCGTATATTGCGGATGAAGTCACGTGTTGTCTGGTTTGTGAGTTCCTTAAGTTTCCGGTGTAAATGCACACGGCTGATACCTACTTCAGTAGTGATCGTTTCTATTGTTAAGTTAGGATTACTGATATTTTCATTGATTACTTTCATAATGCGTTCCATCAACTTCTCATCAGGTGATTTTACTTCCAGCTTCTGAACCTTATTTTCCTGATTCTGCTGGCCGGTAAATACTTTGCGTAACTGTTGACGTGTATTAATCAGGTTTTCTACTGTCTTTTGTAGAATTTCGATATTGAATGGCTTCATGATATAAGCATCAGCTCCGGTGTTCAGACCTTCGAGATTATCTTCTTCCCGTGTTTTCGCAGTAAGCAGAATCACCGGGATATGGTTGAGATTTACATTCTGCTTGATTTTTCTACATAATGTCAACCCATCCATTTCAGGCATCATGATGTCACTAATGACTAAATCCGGAGTTTTTTTAAATATTAGCTCCAATGCTTCCTTACCATTGCAGCTTTCCATGATATGGAACTTATCCGCAAATTCCTTTGCTATATAGTTTCGGATTTCTTCATCATCCTCTACGATTAGTACATGATATTTAGTCTTCACTCTGACTTTCTTTTCTTCTTCATTTTCTATAATAGGAGAAATGATAGGAGCGGTTGATATGGATACAGTTGCCTCTTTTTCATTATTTTCTACTTCTTCGGGGCGCAAATGCTTGTTACCCAGCGGCAATCGGATGATAAAGCGGCAGCCCGGTTGGTTCTCGTTGTTTTCAACGTATATTACCCCATGATGTAATTCCACTAACGAACGGGTGAGATGTAACCCTATTCCTGTACCACCTTTCGGGTTTTGCTGGCTGTTACGAATCTGATAAAAGCGCTCGAAGATATGTTCTTTTTCCTCCTCGTCGATACCGGTTCCGGTATCCGAGATAATTATTTCGGCATATTGTTTTAATGGTTCGGGTAGGGTATTATCTTTTCCTGTACGGATCGTAATGTCTATTTTTCCTTTTTCAGGAGTAAATTTGAATGCGTTTGATAGAATGTTCAGGATAATCTTATCAAAATTAGCCGTATCCACCCATACATTTAAATCTTGAACCTGGCGATGAAATTGCAGTTGAATATTTTTGGTATTTGCCTGTTGATCGAAGGTGGTGCATAAATCTTCGATAAAAGGAATAATATTAGTTTCCTGAAACATCAGGCACATTTGTCCTTTGTCAATCTTTCGAATATCCATCAGCTGATTGACGAGGTTTAGAATGCGTTCTGCATTCCTGTAAATAATATGGTATATTTTCAGACGCTCATTGTTATTCTCATTCTTGATAAGTTTTTGCAGAGGACTGATGATAAGTGACATCGGAGTACGTATCTCATGAGAGATATTAATAAAGAACTGTAATTTGGCTTCATTGATTTGCTCGGCATGGATATGTTGCAACATCTCCTGGTGCATTCTATATCGGTGTCTAATCTGAAGAATAATGATAAATATAATGGTCAGTGATAACAGGCAATAGATAATTTTTGCCCACCACGAGGCATACCAGGCAGGAGATATAAAAATGGTAATTTCTTTTATGTTTGAATAGATGGTGTTATCCTTTGCCCTGATTTTAAAGTTATAGGTACCGGGTTTCAGATTACTGAATGATATACGGTTTACACCTTTGGGCAGGCTAATCCATTTTTCATCGTTTATAGAATAAAGATAGTTTATATGTTCGGGAGCGTTTAGTTCCAGAGTTGCGAATTCGATACTGAATACGTTGTCTTTGTAGGACAGGTAAAACTCCTCTGCTTTGAAAACGGGACAGTTAATGATTGTATGAATACCGGATTTCATTCCTTTTCTTACCGGGCTGTTATGCAAGAAGAAATCGGTAATACGGATGTTCCATTTCTTTGCCGGATTGATAATATCCTGCGGATTGAAATAGGTGATCCCATTCATACCACCAAACCAGATCGTTCCTTGTGAATCTTTGAACGAAGCATTTTTGTAGAACTCATTTCCTTGCAGGCCGTCACCTACGTAGTAATTGATGAACTTATTGTTATTCTTCTGGAATTGAGAAATTCCTGCATTGGTACTTATCCACAGAAAATCATCATCTCCTTCTATCGCATATATAGTATTGCTTGGTAATCCGTTTGTGGTAGTATAAGTCGTTATTTTTTTTGTTTCTTTGTTCCAACTGGACAACCCCTCGGAGCTACCTATCCATATAATTCCGGAAGTATCTTCGTAAATAGAATAAATGACATTTTGTGGTAGTATCTTATAACTCTGAAAATCACTGCTGTTAATGTCTATGCAGTTCACTCCGTCATAAGTCCCCACATATAATTTATTATCACTGGAGTAGTGTAAGCAATTTATCCAGTCGTTTATTAACGAAGTTTCGGATTGCACGGATGAAAACTCTTTTGTTTTAAGGTCGTAGTAAAACAATCCGAATCCCATTGTCGCAACCCAAAGACGTTTGTTATTGTCTTCAGCAAAATCGTATACACGTTGTATATAGTTGTTGTTCTTATCCACTAGTTTGTATTGATAGCTGCATTGCCCTGTTTGTTTGTCCAGTTTTCCCATACCGTTAATGAAAGAACCAAACCAGATGTTATGTTCGGAGTCTTCATATAGCCTTGTAACAGTTGATGGTACAGAGCTCGGATGATTGGTATGTGAGAAATGTTTGACCTGTTCCATGTTCTTTGAGATACCATAAATTCCGTCATTGTCTGTTCCTATCCACAGGATGCCGTTATAATCCTTACAAAATGAAGTAATGCAACTCGAACCTATAATATTCTTATCCATGGATTTATGCCCGATGTATTTGAAACTATTGGTGCGTGCAGGTATCATTATTACTCCTTTTTGATAAATAGCTAACCATAAATTGCCGGAATTATCTTTCAGGATAGAATGCACTTTGGATTTGCTGGAGTCAAAATAGCTGTTGTCAAACCGGTATTCAGAGAGCTCATTCGTTTTATTGTTGTAAATGTTCATACCTTTACCGTCTGTCCCAATATATAATTCATTCGGGCTTGCGGCATAAAGAAAGCTGATAGGAAGTTCTATCTTTTCTTTAAAGTTGGCAGGAACAAAAGTATTGGATTCTGGCTCATAGACAAACAAGCCTTTTCTCATGCTTCCTACATAAATATTGCCTTGTGAATCTTCACAAATACTGTTGATATAGCCGTTGTCTTTAGATAAGTATAGCGAAAGCTGATTGTCCGGATCAAGTCGATATAACCCTTCCTCTCCTTTGGACATCCAGATATTCTGTTTTTTGTCTTCAATCATATAGCCGGGTGAGGCGATGGAAGCATTAATCTGTTGAACAATTAATTGGTTATCTTTGATATATAGTTTGCACAGCACATTCCCCGATATCCATACGTCTCCATTCTTTCTTTCGATAATGGAAACGATATTACTTTCAAATATTTCTCCGTTATCTTCCCGCCTGGCAAGTGGAGTGAAATCATCTGTATCCGGATTATACATTTGGATTCCGATGTATGTGCCGATAAGCAGATGACCTTTGCTGTCTTCAAAAACGGTACGGACAAAACTGTGGGCTAATGAGTGCTCATTATTAGGATCGTGTTTGTAAATGGTGAATTTGGCACCGTCATAACGGTTGAGTCCGTCCTCTGTTGCAACCCAGATGAAACCGTTTCGGTCTTGATATATTTGATTAATTAAACTACTGGATAACTCATTGTCTGTAGTGAACAATTTGGATGATTGTCCATGGCATAGTAAAGAAAAAAATAGCAATAAGGTTGTCAGTGCATTTTTCATAGTCTCATTATTCAATATTTGCGATACAAAAGAAACTAAAAAATGAGGAATATCCTAATAAAAAAGAATATTTAGAGACTGTTTGGAAAGAGGGAATATGATGCTGTAACATGGGGAGTGAATTATGTAACATAAATAAAGAGGATGTAATGTATAAAACATATAACGATACATGAAAGTTTGAAAGTATATGTAGAACAGCGTAAATTTGCCATAAAGGAATAATGACATAAAATAAATGTATAATGAACCATCTGAACACTTTATTATTAGCAATCTTTGTTGTTCTATTTTCTCATAGCTTGGAGATAAATGCTACGGTTTCTCCCGATGGAAAACTAAAGGTTACGGTTTTATCCATGGAAAATAAATCCTACAGTGATGTGGAATTTAGAATAGAATACATGGATAAATGTGTTTTATCCCATTCAAAATTGGGATTGGAAACTGATAGTCGGATTTACGCAGGTAATTTAAGACTAAAATCTATCTCGGAGGCCCGCTTGGTGGTAGATGATTATAAAATGATAACCGGTAAGCGCAGGCATTGTGTAAATGAAGCTAATGAACAAGTTTATTATTTTGAGAATGACAAGCAACAAGAGATGGCGGTCATTTTCAGGGTGTATAATGATGGTATAGCTTTTAAATACGGGCTTACTACAGATACGCCTGAAGAATATATCATAAATGAGCTTACTACTTATTATATTCCTCAAGGTACAAAGAGATGGATGCAACGATATGATCCTGGTTATGAAGGATTTTTTCCTTTGTCAACTGACGGGTCCTTGGAAGATGGATCTGTTCCCGATCGGTGGGGATATCCGGCTCTTATTGAATTGCAGGATTCGTTATTCGTATTATTGACAGAAGCCAATATCCGCCGAGGTAACTGTGGCTCTTTGTTGTACAACGGCGTTGATAACAGTAATTATCAGGTAAGGCTGGCTGAAGAGAAATTGCCGTTCTATAAATCATGGACCTCTCCATGGCGGTTGATGATTGTCGGCTCATTGTCGGATATTGTAGAATCTACGTTGGTAACAGATGTGTCTGATCCTTCTAAGATAGAAGATACTAATTGGATCAAACCCGGGTGTGTTGCGTGGAACTACTGGGCATATAATCATGGTTCAAGAGATTATGAGATTGTCAAAAAATACATTGATCTGGCAGCTGAAATGAAGTGGCCGTATGATTTGATAGATTGGGAGTGGGAGATGATGGAAAATGGAGGTACGGTTCTTGACGCAGTAGAATATGCTTTAAAGAAAAAAGTGACTCCTCTTTTGTGGTATAATTCTAGTACCAATTGGATTGGAGAAGGTGCTCCCGGACCTCTTTACAGACTGAATACTAAAGAGAATAGAGAGAAAGAATTCAAATGGTTACGTGAAATTGGTGTGGCAGGAATTAAAATCGATTTCTTTTCAGGTGATGGTATTTCTACAATGAATTATTATCTCGATTTACTAGAAGATGCAATGAAATATCGGTTAATTCTTAATTTTCATGGAGCTACTATACCTCGTGGATGGCAAAGAACCTATCCACATATGATGTCAGTTGAGGGAGTATATGGTGCAGAATGGTATAATAATAATTCGGTGCTGACTAATAAAGCAGCAGCTCATAATGCTACATTACCTTTTACCAGAAATGTTGTAGGTCCGATGGATTATACTCCTGGAACATTCTCTGATTCCCAGCATCCTCATATCACATCTTATGGGCACGAAATAGCTTTACCTATACTATTCGAGTCTGCTTTACAACATATGCCTGACCGGCCGTCTATATATTATTCATTTCCTACACCTATTCAGAATTACCTGTCACAGTTACCTACTGTTTGGGATGATACCAAGTTATTGGCCGGTTATCCGGGCGTTGAGGCGGTGATAGCTCGGCGTAAAGGTGATACGTGGTATATTGGGGGGATAAATGGGACTGATGAAGAGAGAACACTGCATTTCTCTTTAAATTCATTATCCGATTTAGGAACAGAGGCAATGATTATCAGAGATGGTATGGATGATAGGAATTTGATTACAGAGGAGAATGTACAACTGCGGAAAAAAGAATTTACGATCAACTGTCTCCCTCGTGGAGGCTTTGTGTTAATTGTGAAATAAGCGGGTATTTGTTTATAACTCAACGGGGATTTAAAATTAGAAAGAGATCAATAGTTAGGGGAGGGATGTAGCGTACAATCCCTCCCCTAACTATGTTTTCTGTAATGATGTATTATTTCTTTTCTGTAATAGTGTTTATCACATAGGTTTTGCCTGCCCGTGTTGCAATGTCGTATTCATAGATCTTTCTTAATTCCGGAGATTGAGGAGTTATCTCTTTACTAACCAAAGGCTTTTTCACAAGAGTAGTAGCAAATAATGAGTTCGGGCATTCTCCATTCGCTTGTTTCAGCCCTTTCCCCTTCAGTGGAACATAAGACCGGATACGAAGCGTACCTCCTATCTTTGAGTGAATCACAGCTTTGTTTAATTGGTTATTTTTCCAATCCATATCCACCTCGAAATTACCACGTGCCACTAATCCTTTCACATTTCCTTCTTTCCATGTATCGGGCAATGCAGGCAATAAATGCACAGCACCATCGTGGCTTTGAAGTAACATTTCCGCTACTCCGGCTGTATAGCCAAAGTTACCATCAATCTGGAAAGGCGGATGAGCGTCAAACATATTCGGATAAGTACGTCCCTCCGGATATTCTTTGGCCAGATTATCACTGGGCAATAACTGAATCATGTTTTTGATGATCTGAAAGGCATGATTTCCATCCTGCATACGTGCCCAGAAATTGACTTTCCAACCAATACTCCAGCCGGTTGCCTTATCCCCGCGTTGCAGCAATGTGTTCCGTGCAGCCTGGAATAATTCAGGATTGGCATAAGGAGAAATCTGATTACTCGGATATAACCCATATAAATGAGAAATATGGCGATGCTCATCTTTGGGATTGTCTACATCTTCGAGCCACTCCTGTAGTTGATGATGCTTTCCTATTTGCATAGGAGGCAGTTTATCCAATATTTGTTGGAGTGAATCCTGAAAAGAGGAGGTTTCACCAGTGATCCGGGAGGCTAATAATGTATTATGCAAAGCATCAAAAGCAATCTGATTATCCATAGTGCAACCGGCAGTAATCGGTCCATGTTCCGGTGATACGGAAGGAGACACTACTAACCATTTATAATCGGGATGTTCTACCAGAAAATCCATATAGAACTGTGCCGTTCCTTTCAGTATCGGGTAATATTCTTTCAGAAATTCCTTATCTCCTGTGAAAAGATAATGTTGCCAGATATGTTGGGCTAGCCAGGCACCGCCACTGGGCCACATTCCTGCCGCAGCAAAGTCTACAACACCACAGATTCTCCATAAGTCAGTGTTATGATGAGCCACCCATCCGCGACAATTATACATACTTTGTGCTGTTTTGGCTCCCGTGACAGACAAGTCTTTCAACATGGAGAATAGCGGACTGTGTGTCTCACTTAAATTAGCAACTTCTGCCGGCCAATAATTCATCTCCGTATTAATATTGATGGTATATTTGCTATCCCAGGGGGCATGGGTACTGTTGTTCCATATACCCTGTAGATTGGCGGGTTGCCCTCCCGGTTGTGAAGACGAAATCAGCAGGTAACGTCCGAACTGGAATAAAAGGGCTGCCATTGCCATATCTTCCCCTTTATTGAAATTCTCTATACGCCGGGGAGTTTCTGCTTTGGATGCTTCACTTGATGAAAGATTTAAACGGACACGGTCGAATTGTTTCTTGTAGAAAGCAATGTGATCCTTTAAAGCCTTGTTGTAAGGCGTTTGAATCGCTTTTTCCAGGAATTTGTTTGCCCGTTCGGATGCATTGGCGCTGACATTCTGATAATTTACGTAATTGGTAGCTGCAGCAATGTAGAGGGTAGCTTCCGTTGCTTTTTCTACCTGAAGAACTTTTCCGGCAGGATTGATTGCTCCGTTAGTTTTCACCTGAACGACACATTTCGCCTGGATGGCTGCTTTGATGCCCTCTTGTTCTCTTCCCTGGCAAGTAATAATAAGCTTGTCATCTTGGGCATTGACGTTATACTCAAGCGGACAATTATAGGTCACATTGAAATTCAGTGCCTGTGTTTTATCTGCTTGAATATGTATGATGATGACATTGTCTGTGAATGAAGCAAAAGTGGTACGGGTATAAGTCACACCGTTTACTTCATATCGGGTGGTAGTAGTCGCATTTTCGAGGTTTAAGTCCCGATAGAAATCAGACGCATCTTTATGTCCGGGGAAATCTATATACAAGTTTCCCAGCGTCAAATAACTCATTCCATGCTGCTTGGTCAGGAAGTTGGCATCTACCAGACTCTGTGCTTCCCTGTTCTTACTGTCGAATATAAGATTACGTACGACAGGTAATACATACTTTGCATTTGGATTGTTGTTACTATAAGGCCCGCCAGCCCAGAATGTTTCTTCATTAAGTTGAAGTTCTTCGCGCTCGGTTCCGCCATATACCATGGCACCAAGACGGGAATTACCGATAGGGAGGGCTTCCGACCAATTTCGGGCAGGTTGACTGTACCAAAGTTTCAGGTCCTGTCCGAAACTAACGTTGCTTATTAATAGAAGCAAAAAGATGAGTGTGTTTCTGTTCATCATAAAGTGTGACTTAAATAATATAGATTAATTTACGATTACGATGCCGCCATTGCAAGGTATTGAAACTTGTAACTGTTGATGTTTATTTAGTTTCTCCGTCGAAGTTTTTCCTACCAGTCTGGCATTATCAGTATAAACGCTTATTGTTTCTCCCGCAGAAATCATCGGTAAATGAAGTTTGACTTTGATCTCTTCGGATGAAGCATTAATGCCTGCAATATACCAATTATTTTGATGTCGTCTGGCCAATATGATAAATTTTCCCGGATATCCATCCAAAAAACGTACTTCGTCCCAGGTACTCGGAACCTCTTTCATGAATTTGATAGCCCATTCAGGAGCATCCGTCAAATTGTTGGGAGTGAGTGCGAAATGTTGTACGGGGCTTTGAAAGAGAACAGCCGTAGCGAGTGCAAATACATCCGAGGTGATACGGCGGCTGGTTCTTGTAGTTGAATCATTCCTTGCGTTATAATATTTATTCAATGTGCTGCCACCGAAGTCCATGCTACCGACCGTGTTGCGTATAAACGGATGCAAACAGGCATTGAACGCTTCAGCATCACAACTGCCTTGTGAAAAATGCATATTTTCACTAGCTAATACAGCTTCACTTGAAGCAAAATTGGGATACATACGCTCCCAACCACGTGGTAGCGTACATCCGTGGAATATAACTAATAATCCATAGTCGTTGGCATCTGCTAAAATATCTTCGTAAAGTTGCATGGTCACTTGTTTATCGCTTCCTATGAAGTCCACTTTTATCCCACGAATCCCGATACTTTGCATCCATTTCATCTCCTTACGACGATTGATAGTAGTATTCATGATACCTCTCGGACTTTGAGGTGCATCATTCCAATAGCCATTGGAGTTATACCATAAGTAAAGGGCGACTCCTTTGCTTTTTGCATATTCGGCTAATTTCTCAATACCTTTTCGTCCTATTTGCTTGTCCCATAAAGCATCGATTAAAACAGACTGGTATCCCATGACTGCACTGAAATCAATATATCTTATCTGTTCGTTGTAATTACAGCTGCTGTCTCCGCCAATAATCCAGCTCCATGAACCTTTTCCATATTTATATTCCTGAGAAGCCTCATAAAGTGGTTTTACAACATCGAAAGCTACAGTTGTTTCAACGATGGGGGCTAATGTTTCACCTATGGTTATGGTACGCCAGGGAGTTTCTCCGGGCAACATGATGCCGGGATTGGTAGTGCCGTTACCGTTATATTCGCCGGTTTGCGGGAATCCGATTTGATACACGCCGTCCGGTTTCCCTATCAGGCGACTGCCGCAATAAGCGCTGCTAACCCCGGTTTCGGATATCAGTATCCAACCTTTATCATTGTTGCGGAATAAGCATGGGAAAGTATATCCCTCGCCCCATCTGTTTTTTCCTACAGCATCATCTACTGTGTAAGGGGTTTCATAACTGGGTGACGTACGGGCGAATCCTCCCATTGGTTTGCTTTGCGGACATAGGAAAGTAGTACTTCCGGAAGGAAGTACGAATCCTGTCATTTCTTCATTAATCACACAGCAGAGAGTCTCCTTTTGCGGATACATGTTATATTTGAATGCGACATCCCGGTTGCTCACCTGAAAGATCACATCATATATTACTTTTCCATTTTGAGAGAAAGTAAATACTCCTCTATTGGCCTGATAGTGTACGTTACTTTGTTTGATCGTTGGCAAATTGTATTCTTCATTCAATAGTTGGACCGGACTGGTGGTAGACAGTTTCATTTCCCGGGTAAAATTACCGATATTTGTATCCAGCCCTAGCGGGGAAGCCAGGATAAATGGGATATGATTATAAGAAACGCTGTAGGATGGTACACCATTTTCATCGGTTATGTGAACTGACAGTTTCCCGTCAGGGCTTGTAATTTGACTCTGTTCTGCATGGATAGACTGACTGAACAGCCACAAAATACCTGTTAATAATATTATTCTGCTCATATCTATTAGTGATTAAATATCCAGTAATCTACGTTAAAAAGCTCTTCATCGCCGCCTTTGAATAGTAAATACAAATCATGTACCCCTTTGACGGCATTCACTTGGGTTGTCTGTACTTTCCATTGTTCCGATCCACCTGTCGGTGAAACGTCTAATGTTCCGATAACAGAACCTCCCAGTGCATCAATGCGCAGTTCTATGCTGCCTCCCTGCATCAAACCGGCTACGCAGGCGGAGAAGTTTGTCGCCCCTTTTTCTCCGAAATCGACGGAACGAACTTTCAGCCAGTCACCATTATGAATGGAAGTGATATAATGTTGCGAACCGGCCCTGCGGTCAGTCTTCAATCCATAGCTGAAAGCCATTGTTTCTGCTTCTACCCGCTGATAGGGATTCAGGTTACGGACAGGAGTACGAACCCCCTCTTTAGTGAAAGGGATAAAAGGAATCTTTCCATCTTCGCCAAACTTGAATTCTTCTATGCAGGTTGAACGACGGAAACCGCCTCCATTGGGTAATGCTCCATTATGATAGAACATAAAATGACGGTTATGATATTCGATGGAGCCTCCATGAATGGTGAAGCTGTTTGTTGCTTCATTCATGATACGTCCCTGATATTTCCATGGACCATGAATACTTTTGGCAGTGGAGTAGGCCATATGTTCCGGAACACCACCGGCAGCATATACCATGTAGTAAAGCCCGTTGCGCTTGAACACCCATGGGCCTTCTTCATAATTTGTTTTCAGCATACGTTTATTAAGCTGATAGTCTCGTTTCATAACCAATGGACCAAAAGCGGTGGAGTCATTCAGTTCTTTAACAGGAATGACTTCGCTGCCTAACGATATCATGTCCTTGTTTAGTTTGGCATACCATAATCCGTTATTTCCCCAGAAAAGATAGGCTTGTCCGTCATCATCAATGAATACAGAGGGGTCGATATAACCGAAAGCTCCGGGGACAAGAGGCTTTTTCAAAGGATCGGAGTAAGGTCCTTCCGGTCTGTCAGCTACGGCCACACCTATACCATGCAGCTTTTTTATGGTGTCATTGGCACAGATATACCAGTACCATTTTCCATCCCGTTCAATGGCTTGAGAAGCCCAGGCATTATCTCCCTGCATGGCCCACTGAAACGTTTCTGTGGAAATAGGAGTTCCACGGTAGGTCCAGTTTACCATGTCGGTAGTGGAATACAACTGCCAATCTTTCATTTTGAAATATTGTGCATCGTCTTCATCATGATCGGTGAAGAGATAAACAGTGTCGTTATGCACCATAGGTGCCGGGTCTGGTGTGAACCATGTTTGTACAATAGGGTTTTGCGCCTGGCAAACATGACTCATCAATAAGGGAAACAGGCTTATAGCCATTACTTTCTGTAAGTTTTTCATGTCTTTATTATTTATTTTACTTTGTTCTAGTTAAATACATCTCAATGACGTCTACACTGCCAGAGGTCATTGAATGGAAATATTCATCAATAATAGTCGTACAATGTTTCTCATGACTTCTGAAACTTTTTGTTAATTAATTAGATAGATGGATTTTATATGTAAAGTATGATAATTCCCCGTCTCGTCCACACTTTGAGCAGCTTCTATTCTGATATCTTTCACATCATTGATGAAAGGAATTAAAGATAAATTCATCTCCCGATTTATTTCAGACTTTACGGCTGGTTGGTAAAACTCCTTATACAGACCGTTCTTGTCTTGGAATTTAATACGTATCATTACTGTACTTTGAGGTATATCTATAACCATGTATTTGTATTTGGGTAGTTCCTGACTAATAGAAGCAGGCAGCTGAATAAAACTATTCCATTTTCCACCTTTAAAGGTCACTTTGCTTTGTGTTTCATCAAATACGGATTTTGTGAAACTAAGCTGATTGAGTGGAATTCTTTTGCTTTCCTGTGCATGAATGATCAATGAGACAGAACATATAAACAGGAATAAAAATAGTTTCTTCATATTATTCTTTTTCTTTGATTTATAATGAAAATATGTATGTAGCAAAGATAGTTTATTGTCTTTTAGTGAAAGGTGATCTTTGTTACCGATTTGTAGTCGGAAGTTGCCTCTGATTTTATCGGTGTTACCGATTCTATTGCGTATGTTACATCCGATACATATAAAAGGGTGATGTAACAAATGAATAGTATAAATGAAACAAAGTAGCGGTTGGAGGTTACAAAGAATCAGATTCCTGTATCAGCTATTTTTGCTTTTGGCTTCGGGGTAACATACCTTTGTTGTGTTAGATTGAATATAAAAATATAGGTGCAAGATTGTCAAGGATTCAGGCTTTTTCCTAAATTTGCAAAACATAATAAACTAATGCTCATGAAAAAGAATCTAATATCGATCGCTATCCTTCTGTTATTGATAGTAGGGTTTTGTCAAGCTCAACAGATACGCTCGTATGGATCAGGGAAGTTGTCGTGTAGTTTAATAAAGAACATCGTGCAAGATGCCCATGGTTTTGTATGGATAGGGACCGAAAATGGATTGAATAAATTCGATGGATGGACGTTTACCAATTATTTTCATGATGAGCGGGATTCTACTTCATTGGTAAATAACCTGATAGAAGCTCTTCTCTGTGATCGGCAAGGTGATCTTTGGGTGGGTTCCGGAAAAGGATTGCAACTCTACTCTCCTTATGAGGACGCCTTTAAGAATGTTACTTTTGTAGATGGCAACAAGCCGTCTGTATTGCATCTGCAAGAACTGCATACAGGGGAGATTTGGGCGGTTACCGCAGGATATGGCGTTTACTCTATTGATAAGGAAAAGATGGAAGCCACTTCTTTAGTGCATGTGAATGACCTTTGTAGTTCCACTTTTATGCATAATATCCATCAGGATTCCCGTCATAGGATATGGATTGCTTTACCCAATGGCAAGATAGTCCGCATTACTTCCGATTTAAAGGATGTTGAATTGATTAGTTCATCATCAGATGCGTTGGGTAAAGTGTATACCATTTTGGAAGATTTGAAAGGCCGGACATGGATAGCAGCCGTTGCCGGTGTTTATTTATGGAATGAAGACGAGCATCGACTTATTAGAATGGAACAACCGGATAATACCTTTATCGGTGTGCGGGGAATGATATGTACTAAACGTGGAGAACTTTATGTTAATACTGTAAATAATGGCCTTTACTCTGTGGATGTGGAAAAGTTGGCCTTAAAAACGTTTAACGGTCAACTGGAACTTGGAAAGGATCGAATTTATGCATTGATGGAAGATAAAGATGAGAATTTGTGGATAGGTGGCTTTAAGAAAGGCGTCGTGATGCTTTCGAATGAATCTTCCCAGTTTAAATTTAAACCTCTTTCTTCCTTTTCACCCCCTTTGGGAAATGCCTTGTCTTTTGTGTATGAAGATAAAAAGCACAGGATATGGACTAGTATAACAGATGGAAGACTCATTCGGATTGATGAAGATATGCAGGATTATTTTTCTTATGAGGTGGGGGATGGCATCCTGTCTATGCTTCATGATAGCGAAGGAACAATTTGGCTGGGTAGTTATTCGGGGCTTTCCCAGTTTGATGAACGGACAGGAACCATCCACAGACTGCCTTTGTTACAAGGAAAAGCTATCCATAATATTGTGGAGGGGCGTAACCGGATGCTTTATATATCAGTTTTAGGAGAAGGATTTGCAGAGTATGATAAACGGACAGGTGCATTGAAACAGATATGTGACACCACTAAATTGAGAACAACCATGCGGCTTGCCAATAATTGGGCAAATAAGGTCATGTGTGATTCGGAAGGACTGGTTTGGCTGGGACATTGTATGGGAGTCAATTGTTATGATCCGGTGAAACAGGAATTTGTAAAGTTGGAATGTGAAAAGGATTTGTATCCGTATTTGTGTTTTGCACTTCTGGAAGACAAAAACGGTCATATCTGGATAGGTACCAATAATGGACTGTTTGAATATGATAAGAAAACATTGAAGCTGAATCATTATGGTATAGAGGAGGGAATGCCCAGTAATATGGTTTGCGGATTAGGGCAAGGTAAGAATGGCGATATATGGTGCAGCACCTTCAATGGCTTGTGCAGATTGAATGATCCCGAGAGGAAAATCGTAAACTATTTCTTCGGTAACGGACTGGTCGATAAAGAATATCTGAAAAGTGTCTATTTTCAGCGTGAATGTGGCAATATCTATTGGGGAGGGCTGCAAGGCATCACCGGATTTATGCCTGATTCAATAGGGAGGCAGTCTTCTTTGCATGTTCCTCAACTGACTCATGTATATTTGAATAATGAAGAAGTCAGTGCAGATACCCGTCTTGGTGGAGAAACGATTGCGGATGATGTCTGGATGGACGCTCGACAAATCAATTTGACTTATAATAATGATATCTTTTCTTTTGAATTTTCTACAATGGAATTTCGTGACCGGGAGAACGTCAGATTTGAATATCGTTTGGTTGAACTGGGTGGAGTATGGAGAAGTACATCTTCCGGAGAAAATAGAATCACTTATAATTACCTCCCCTCGGGACACTACACATTTGAGGTTTGTGTATGTGAGAATGAACGTAAATCTCCGGTTCGTTCTTTCTCCATTTATATCGCTCCTCCCTGGTATGATACGTTATGGGCCAGGATAGGTTATGTACTGATATGTGCGGGGCTCCTGTTCTGGGGCTTTTACACATGGTATATGCGGCAACGCCGCCGTCGCCAGGACGAGCTGAATGAAGAGAAACTGAAGTTCTTTATTAATATAGCTCACGAACTCCGTTCTCCGATAACCCTGATTGTTAGCCCATTGGCAGCTTTGATAAAAACTGAACAGGAAGAGGGCAGAAAGAAAGCCCTGTTGACCATGCAGAGGAATGCAAACCGCATTCTTAATCTAATCAATCAATTGCTGGATATTCGTAAGATAGATAAGGGACAAATGAAAATCGAATGTCGTGAAACCGATTTGGTCGGATTCATAGAAGAATTGTTTCAGATGTTCGATTATCAGGCTACCAAACGTAATATTCAGTTTGCCTTTGTGCATACAGCAGAGAAATTACCTGTCTGGATTGATCGTAATAACTTTGATAAAGTCTTGATGAATTTGATAGTCAATGCTTTCAAATATACTTCGGATGGTGGTGAAATTCAGTTGACGCTTACTGTAAATGAGGACAAGAGTGTGCGCGGTCCTCTATCCAGATATGCCGAAATCACAGTTGTTGATTCGGGAATGGGATTGGATGAAAAGAAGTTGGAAAGAATATTTGAAAGATTTTATCAGGCTTCTTCTAACTCTCATGGTTTCGGTATCGGACTGAATCTGACCAAGATGCTCGTGGAATTGCATCATGGTTCAATCTCTGCTGCCAATCGTACCGATAAACAAGGTAGTTGTTTTACGGTGCGTATCCCTTTAGGTAAGGATCATTTGAGTCCGGAGGAGTTGGCAGAGAATATAGTTGTATCGAATGGGGAACCTGTACGTCTGGCTTTAAATGAAGAAGCCTATTGGGAAGAGGAAGAGAATAAAGTACAAACGTCGAAAAGCAAAACTCAATGGAGAATTCTGGTTGTGGATGACGACGAAGAGATACGCGAGTACTTAAAACAGGAATTAGGAATCTATTATAAAGTGGTGACAGCCTGCAATGGCGTAGAAGCTTATCAAATAGCTTTGAAACAGCGGATTGATCTGATTATTTCGGATGTTGTAATGCCGGAAATGGATGGATTTGAGTTGCTGAAAAAGACCAGAGGAAATGCGAACATCAGTCATATCCCTTTTGTGCTTTTAACTTCACAAACAGAGTCTGACAGCCGTCTTAAAGGCTGGAACGTGGGAGCTGACGCTTTTTTAACCAAACCTTTCCAAATTGAAGAACTATTTCTGATTTGCGAAAATCTGATTACTGGCAGAGTGCGTTTGAAAGGACGGTTTGGCATGGATCAGGAGGTAGAAGAAAAGATGAAGCCAATTGAAGTCAAGGCTAATGATGAATTCTTTATGGAACGGCTGATGAAAGCCATCAATGAAAATCTTGAAGACCCGAAGTTCAGTGTAGAAGACCTGGCAGAGGCAGTTGGGGTCAGTCGTGTCCAACTGCATCGTAAGTTGAAAGTTCTGACAGGCAATACAACTACAGAATTTCTTCGCAATATTCGACTGAAACAAGCCGCAAAATTATTGAAAGAGAAGAAAGTGAATATCTCACAGATTGCTTATCTGGTTGGATTCACAAATCCTACTTTATTTTCGATTGCTTTTAAGAAGTTTTATGGATGCGCTCCTTCAGAATATGCTGATAGAGAATATCAAGAATAAATAGTTTGCATTATACGCTTTTCCGTCATTTGTTTTCTTTTGATGATAAAGCCCTTCATCCTTCACAATGCCTATCCTGTCGACATTAGCGGGTGAAGGGCTTTCTATCATCTCCCTTTCACGAAACGTCTCTGTTTTCAAGGTTCTGTTGAGCGTTGAAGTCAGATTATATATAACCAAGAGTAAAAGTGTTAGGAGATAACTTCCTTTTGATTATGGGTAAACTTCCTTTCTATAGGGAGCAAACTCTCTTTCTATTACTTATAAACTATAAATGCAAGTTTTGATTATATAAATGAAGCTTGCAATTATATAAATGGAACTTGCGTTTTTATAATTGCAACTTGCAATTATAGATTAGACTTGGTGAAAAGTAAGTTTATATACTGTAGAAAAGAAGTTTACCCACTATGGAGAAGAAGTTTGTTCTTAATGAAACAGCCATGGTTTATAGGCATTTGAGAGTATGTATATAAGGGGATGAAACGTGTATATATGATGAATGTAACATCAGGTTACATGTCAGGGAATGAATGAAACAAAAAGACGGGCTGGTTCGATATTATCCCTCTACCTTTGTAGTGCTTCAAGGAGGACTCTATTGGATGATTTGAAGACAAAGAATAAAATCAGTATTAACCTTAAGTGAATAGTTTATGAGAAACAATTTAGATGATAGTTGAAAGAACGTTCCCCCTACTAACCTAATAATTTAATAAAGACGAGATTTTCACATTATTAATATCTTAGACTAATGGTAATGAAAAATGTAAAACAAGAATTCCGAAAGATTTCTTACCTGGTTTTGCTTCTGCTTTTTAGCTGTTTAGGGGCTTATGCACAAAATGGAATGACAGTAAGTGGAACGGTAGTCGATTCACATGGAGAAGCGATTATCGGTGCAAGTGTTGCCTTGAAAGGCTCGAAGACTGTAGGTACGATTACAGACCTGGATGGAAATTTTAAATTGACTGTTCCTAATGACAAGGCAACCCTTGTTGTTTCATTTATTGGTATGACTCCACAAGAAGTCAAAGTTGCAGGAAAGAAAATAATCAAAGTAACGTTGGCTGATGATAATATCCATTTGGATGAAGTAGTCGTGGTGGGTTATGGCCAACAAAAGAAAGCAAGTATAGTAGGGTCTATTGCGCAGACTAGCGGTAAGACACTCGAACGTGCGGGAGGTGTAACCAGCCTTGGCTCGGCACTTACCGGTACCTTGCCTGGTGTCATCACTTCCAGCTCTACTGGTATGCCCGGTGCTGAAGATCCCAAGATTATCATCCGTACCCAGAGTTCATGGAACAATAGTGAACCTTTGGTGTTGGTGGATGGTATTGAACGTGATATGAGTTCGGTAGATATCTCTTCAGTAGAGAGCATTTCAGTATTAAAAGATGCTTCTGCCACAGCTGTATATGGAGTAAAAGGAGCTAACGGCGTTATTCTTATCACTACCAAACGCGGTAAGGAAGGAAAAGCAAATATTCAAATCAAAGCCAATGTGACGGCTAAGGTAGCCTCCAAGCTTCCGGAAAAGTATGATGCTTATGATACTTTTTATCTGTTGAACAATTCCATCGAGCGCGAGGCTTGTCTTAATCCTAATGGGTGGAGTGATTATACTCCTGCTTCCATTATAGATAAATATCGCCATCCGGCTAACTCCGAAGAGTGGGATCGTTACCCGAATACGGATTGGGAAAAAGCACTGTTTAAGGATGTGGCAATGTCATACAATACAAGTGTCAATGTGGCCGGAGGAACAAAGTTTGTTAGCTATTTTGCTGCTGCTGACTTTATAAGTGAAGGCGACTTATTTAAAACGTATGATAATCGCCGTGGATATAATTCCGGCTTTGGTTACAATCGTATCAATGTGCGTAGTAACTTGGACTTCAATTTGACTAAGACTACCAAATTTTCTACCAATCTGTTTGGCTCGAATGCGGAACGCACTGTGCCTTGGGAGTATGGAGATCAGGATGCTACCTATTGGGCAGCTGCTTACAAGTCTGCTCCCGATGCTATGCGCCCGATTTATTCCAATGGCATGTGGGGATGGTATCAACCTCGTAATGCGGATGTTCCTAACTCTGTGTACCAACTAGCGACGTCCGGTACAGAAAAACGTACTACGACTAAGATGACTTCGGACTTCATCTTGGAACAAGATTTGTCAATGCTTACCAAAGGCCTGAAATTTAAGGCGAACTTCTCAATGGACTACACATTCGTAGAAAATAAGAGAGGTATCAATGACCAGTACCATAATTCACAACGTATGTGGGTTAATCCTAATAATGGTGAGATTTTAGTAGAACAGGAAGATACTGATGCTGGTCTGGATGCAGTTATCAATCCTATTCTTTGGCAACATCAGGCCGGAGGTGTCAATACTGACGCAACTTATCGTAAACTCTATTACTCCATGCAAATGGACTATGCACGTACATTCGGTCAACATGAAGTTACGGCACTCGGACTTTTTAGTCGATTGAAAGAGGCGTCGGGTCATGTATTTCCCATTTATCGGGAAGACTGGGTATTCCGTTTAACTTACAACTATGCAATGCGCTATTTCTTCGAAGCCAACGGCGCTTATAACGGTTCTGAAAAATTCGGTCCTGACTATCGCTTTGATTTCTTCCCTTCCTTCTCATTAGGCTGGATGATTAGTGAGGAAAAGTTTATTAAAAACAAACTGAAATTTCTGGATATGTTGAAACTTCGTGCCTCTTGGGGTAGAGTGGGTGACGATGCTGTGGTACAGCCCTGGCAAAGATATACAGATGGTCGTTTCTTATATAAAGATCAATTAGACTATGGTGGCAATACTATCATGGGAAATATCAGTCCCGCAAATACGCCTTATACCTATTATACAATCAAACGACTTGGTAATCCGAACATATCATGGGAGACTGTAGAAAAGCGTAATTTGGGTATCGACTATGCTTTCTTTGGCGGATTAATCGCCGGTTCAGTGGATATATTCAATGATACTCGTACTGATATTCTGGTTAAAGGTAGTGAAAGATCCATCGCTTCTTATTTCGGTACTGATGCTCCTTATGCCAATTTAGGTAAAGTGAAGAGCCATGGTTATGAACTGGAACTAAGACTGAACCATACCTTCAACAATGGTATTCGTGCCTGGCTTAATACCAGTATGACTCACGCTGTCAACGAAGTGAAATTTCGTGATGATGCTCCTTTGAAGCCTAACTATCAAAAAGGGGCAGGGCATACTATTAATCAGGTATATTCCTATATTGACCATGGTAACCTCACTACATGGGACGATGTGATTGGAAGTACTAGCTGGACGACAGGTAATGACGCTAAACTTCCCGGTGACTACAACATCATCGACTTTAATGGTGACGGTGTGATTAACTCTGACGACCAGGCACCCTACAAATATTCTACAATGCCTCAAAATACCTATAATGCTTCTATAGGAGTGGAGTGGAAAGGCTTCAGCATTTTTGCACAATTCTATGGAGTAAACAATGTGACACGTGAAGTGAACTTCCCGACCTTCCGCAATACCGCCCATGTAGCCTATACTGAAGGAAGTTACTGGACTCCTAACGGAACTGCTACATTGCCTACACCACGTTGGGGAACAACGGTTGATGCAGCTGCATCAGGCACACGTTACTGGTATGACGGCTCTTATTTGCGCCTGAAAAACGTCGAGCTGTCTTATACTTTTCAGAAAACCAACTGGTTGAAGAAACTGGGCATGAAGTCCTGTCGCATATACTTGAATGGTGACAACCTTTATATGTGGACCGATATGCCGGATGACCGTGAGTCGAACACCGGATATAGTTCCTCGGACGGTGCTTATCCAACCATGCGTCGCTTTAACCTGGGTATTGACATTACTTTATAAAAACAAAGTAAAGACTATGAATAAGTATATCAATAAAATATTTCTTATGTCGGTCATCACTTTGACTGGCATATTAGGTTTTGCTTCTTGTACTGACTATCTGGATAAATCACCGAATAGTGACATCAAGGAAACCGACCCGTATAAGAATTTCAAAAACTTCCAAGGATTTACCGAGGAACTGTACAACTGTATCCCTGTAGTGTCAAACAACGAGTATCACACTAGTTTCAACTACGGAGAAGATGAATATTGGGAGCCGCAGGAACTTCGTCTTTTTGCCCGTAATATCGATTATGGTGATTTCTGGGGATGGACCAACAATTATTATTCCTATCCTACTACAAGAGGCGGGAATGCAAATTCACAAGAAAGAGGGCAAAAAGGAAATTTATGGAAACTGTGCTGGTATGGTATCCGTAAGTCAAATATTGGCATTGCCAATCTTGATAACCTGGTCAATGCTACTCAAGAAGAGCGGGAACTCATCGAAGGACAACTTTATTTTTTCCGTGCATGGTTTCACTTTATGTTGATGGAATGGTGGGGTGGAATGCCTTATATTGATGAAGTGTTGCCGTCAGATGTTACTCCGACACTTTCAAGACTTACATGGCAGGAATGTGCAGAGAAATGTGTGGCCGATTTCGATCATGCCATTCCTTTGTTGCCTGTTGATTGGGATCAGACAACTGCCGGTGCCGCTACCCGTGGGTTGAACGACACTCGTATCAATAAAATCATGGCTATTGCCTATAAGGGCAAGACATTGCTTTGGGCTGGAAGTCCATTAATGAACTGGGCATCCGGTGGGGCGAGAGAATACGATGTGGAGCGTTGCAAACGTGCAGCCGAAGCTCTTGGAGAAGCCTTACAATTGACTGAAGAAACTAAACGCTATGAATTGGCGAGCATGGAAAATTACAACGATTTGTTTGTTGTGTATAATTCCGGTGGAAAATTGAATGGATTGAAAGAAGCTATTTTCCGTGAGAACCTGGTGGAGTATAATGGGCGTTGGGCTTATAATATGAATACGGATTTCCGTTCACGCAATTTTATCCCCAATGGTATTAAATGTTATCCTACGGCTAATTATGTAAACTACTTCGGTATGGCTAATGGATATCCTATCAAGGATATGACGAAAGCTGATGCTGAATCCGGATACGATCCCAAATATCCATGGAAGAACCGCGATCCGCGTTTCTATAAAGATATCATATTTGATGGTGAGTGGTGTGGTGAGGCAGGTAATGGTGAATACTGCCAGTTATATACCAATGGTGCGGACAGTGAAGAAAAAGACCCGCAGAAAGGCTGTTTCACAGGTTACATGAATAGTAAACACTGTCTGAAAATAGTGAATAATGCTAATTGTAGAGGACAATTTTTCATGGTGCTAAGTTTGATGCGCCTGGCAGATGTGTACTTAATGTATTCAGAGGCAGCGGCTGTGGGATATGGTTCACCACAGGGTAAGGCTTCCACCTTTTACATGACAGCTGAAAATGCTATTAATAAGATTCGTGAGCGTGCCGGTATGTCTTATGTACTTGATAAGTTTACAGGAAACACAACCGATTTCCTTAGCGAAGTCCGTCGCGAACGTGCTGTTGAACTCGCTTTTGAAGGTTTCCGATTCATGGATCTCCGCCGCTGGATGCTTCTCGACAAAAGTCCTTATACTCTGAAAACAAAGATTGAATTTGACCGTGCATTTACCGATAACTATAATAAAGAAAAACCGCAGGAAAACGAGATCTTGAACTTGCGCGAAGAAGTGCTGCTAGAGAGAAAATACACTGACCGCCACTACTGGCTGCCGTTGCCTAAGGGAGATGTTTACCTGTATGAAGGCTTTGGCCAAAATCCGGGATGGTAATCATAACGTATTAATTTAATCATAACGTAAATATGAATAGAAAGTTGATATATATTGGCTGTACTGTTTTTGCTGTGTCACTGCTAAACACAATAGGTGTGCAAGCACAGGAGCAAAATGACAGCCTGGTGAATGTAGCTTTCGGCAAAGTTGCACAAGAAGATTTGACTCATGCCATCTCTACTGTCAACACGTCAGAGCTGACCAAGAAAACAGCGAACAATTATAGCCTTATGGGGCTGGAGAGCTTTGTAGGAGGCTATAATGGAAATCTTTGGGGACAAGCGCCATTAATATTGGTAGACGGTGTGCCGCGCAGTGCAAACAATGTACGTGCTTCAGAAGTAGAAAGCGTAACGGTACTGAAAGATGCGGCAGCTGTTGTGCTCTATGGAAGTCGTGCTGCAAAAGGTGTAGTTCTTATCACTACTAAGCGAGGAGAGGAATCTCCCATGCACATTGATGTGCGCGCCAATGTGGGTGTAAATATTCCGAAATCATATCCTAATTATTTGGATGCGAGTAGCTATATGTTTATGTATAATGAGGCTTGTCGTAATGACGGTATAGCGGAAAGATATGACGCCAGTACCATCTATAATACTGCCATGGGGAACAATCCTTATCGTTATCCTGATATAGACTTTTATAGTTCAGATTATCTGCGGAAGTTCTATACTAATTCAGATGTTACAGGCGAAGTTTATGGAGGTAATGAAAGGACTCGTTATTACCTGAATTTCGGCATGAATTATGCCAATAGCTTATTAAAATATGGGGAAGCAAAGAAAGCTTACGACATGAGTTTCAACGTGCGTGGTAATGTAGACATGGCATTAACTTCATGGCTCAAGGCCAGCACCAATGCTGCCATGATTTTTGATAACAGCTATCAGGGACGCGGAAACTTTTGGGGAGCGGCTTCTACGTTACGTCCCAACTGGTTTGCGCCATTGTTACCCATTGATATGATGGATACCAATGTGGGATATATACAGGAATATATCACCAATAGCAATCATTTGATTGACGGCAAATATTTGTTGGGCGGTACATCGGCAGACACGACTAATCCATTCTCTGAACTGCTTGCAGCCGGATATACAAAGGAGAAAGCTCGCAAGTTTATGTTTGACGTAGCTGTGACTGCAGATCTCGGAGGTTTATTGAAGGGTTTATCTTTCAAAACAGCTTACAGTGTTGACTACACGTCCTATTATTCGGAGGCTTATGCGCAAGAATATGCCATCTATCAGCCCACCTGGTCTAATGTAAATGGTAAGGATGTAATTATCGGACTTTCCAAATTCAATGATGATAAGACACCTATCAATGAATATGTGGGAAAATCAACCTATGACCAGACCATGACCTTCAGTGCCCAGTTTGATTATGCCCGTACTTTCAGTAAATTTCATAATGTGGCTGCCACATTATTGGGTTGGGGGTATCAGACACAAAATTCAGCTGACGAAAATAATAATGCTATCGGCACTGATGTAAAAGGTAGTAATTATCACCGTACGAGTAATGTGAACCTCGGTCTGCGTGCTTCCTACAACTATGATCATAAATATTATGTTGATTTTAGTGGTGCTTTGGTACATTCGGCCAAACTACCGGAAGGTAATCGTAGTGCTTTCTCGCCATCGGTTACTTTGGGTTGGAGACTTAGCAAAGAGAAATTTATGAAGAATGTAGACTTTGTAGATGATTTGAAGGTAACTGCCTCTTATGCCAATCTGCATCAGGATCTTGACATTGCCAGTTACTACATGTATCAAGGATATTTCTTTTACTCTCCTAATGACGGTTGGTTCCAATGGCGTGATGGGGCTGCTGGTGGTCCGACTTCCGTTTCAAGACGGGGAAGCAATCCTGACCTAAGTTTTATAACCCGTAAAGAGTTTCGTGCAGGTATTGATGCGTCATTGTTCAATCAGTTGTTGAAAATCAATGCCAATTACTTCACTCAAAAAACGAGTGGATTGCTCACACAAGGTTCCACTACTTTATATCCGTCATTCTTTAATCTGGGTACTAATCATTCATTCTTACCTTGGACGAATTATAATGAAGATAAACGTACCGGATTTGATTTCTCACTTAGTGCCAATAAGAAAATAGGTGAGTTTGACGTGACTCTCGGTTTCAATGGGATGGTGTTTACTTCAGAAGCGTTGACTCGTGATGAAGTTGCTAATGAAGATTATTTGTTACGTGTCGGTCATGCGTTAGATGCTAATTATGGTTATGTATGCGAAGGTTTCTTCCAAGATGAGGCGGATATCGAAAAACATGCTAAACAGACATTCGGAACAGTTCGTCCGGGTGATTTAAAATACAAGGATATCAACGGTGATGGTGTGATTAATAGCGATGACCAGATAGACTTGGGCAAAGGCGGATGGTCGGCTGCTCCTTTCACTTTCGGTTTGAACCTGACATTGAAGTACAAAAACTTCACGCTTTTTGCGATGGGATCCGGACAGACGGGTGCAATGGCTTTCAAGAATAATTCTTATTATTGGAATAGAGGAACAAGTAAATTCTCTGAAGTAATCTTGGGACGTTGGACGGAAGCAACCAAAGAAACAGCAACCTATCCCCGCCTTTCCACCAGTAACGGTGACAATAATTACCGTAATTCTACTTTTTGGACGTACAAAAATAATGTATTCCGTTTGAGCAATGTGCAACTCACTTATGATTTTCCGGAACATACATTTAAAGGAACTTTCATACATGGACTTAGCGTATATTGTGGTGGAAGCAATTTGCTGACCCTCTCTAAAGAACGTGAATATATGGATATGAGTTTAGGATCTCCTCAGTATCGTAACCTTTATCTGGGCTTTAAGGCTGCATTCTAAATTTAACTTTTAAAGAGAATACATTTATGAAAAAGAAAATATTATTAATCGTAGCTGCAGCTTTTATGCTGAATAGTTGTGATGACCTTTTTGAACCGGCCAAGGAGAACTTCAAAGACGTGGAGCAAATGCACGATGATGCAGCGTATGCTCAAGGTTTTTTGTTGAGAGCATACGGCAATATTCCGGGTTATTATAATAATAGTGAATATGCTACAGACGATGCTGTAATCAATCAAAAGAATGACGCGTTCCTCACAATGGCCACAGGAGGATGGACTTCCCGTTTATGGACATCGATTGATGAGTGGAGCAGATCGTTTGGTGCCATTCAGTATCTCAATCTCTTTTTAGAGAATGTGGATCAAGTGAAGTGGGCGGAAGACCCGGAAAAAGCTCAATTATTGGCTCGGCGTACCAAAGGCGAGGCTTATGGACTGCGGGGTATGTTCTACTATTATCTGCTTCGTGCCCATGCAGGATATGGTGAAAATGGTGAATTGTTGGGAGTACCCCGTATCACAGAATATCTTACCGTTAGTTCTGAATTAAATTTACCCCGTGCATCATTTCAAGCATGTGTGGAACAGATTTACAGTGATTTGGCAAAAGCAGAAGAATTACTTCCTTTGGAATATCTGGATGTGAGCCAAGTGCCGGCTGATTTTCAAAGTATCACTCAAGATGTTGGTAAATACAACAATATAGTGGGAGCAAAATTCAGCCAATTGTTCAATGGTTTGATTGCCCGTGCCTACCGCGCCCGTACTGCTTTATTAGCTGCTAGTCCAGCTTTTCAAGATGGAGCTAATGCTGTTACATGGGCTGATGCCGCAAATGCCGCTGCTGCTGTAATTAATTACAATGGAGGAATAGATGGAATAGCTGAAGATGGTGTAGAATATTATTCGGCTGCAATCGCAGATAATATAAAGGGGGGAGTCAATCCAAAAGAAATAGTTTGGCGTCAAAATGTAGGTAGTGAAAATACGCAGGAATCAAGCAATTTTCCTCCTTCCTTGAATGGAAATGGTAATATGAATCCATCACAAAATCTGGTTGATGCATTCCCAATGGCTAATGGTTATCCTATCACAGATATTTCTAACAGTCAATATAATGAAAAGATCCCTTATACAGGCCGTGACCCCCGTCTGGCTAAATATATTATCTATAACGGAAGTACGGCAGGGGTATCTAACACGCTAATCTATACGGGACGTAATTCAGGTACAGATGATGGTATAGACGTGAAAGAACAAAGATCGACCCGTACCGGCTATTATATGAGGAAACGTTTGCGTATGGATGTCAACTGTGCTATAGGGTCTACTACTACCCAGCCACACTATAATCCACGCATCCGTTACACCGAGATGTATCTGACTTATGCCGAAGCTGCCAACGAGGCTTGGGGACCTAAAGGGGATAACGGAAACGGTTATTCTGCTTATGATGTAATCAAGGCTATCCGTAAACGTGCCGGTGTGGGTGGTGGATCGGACCCATATTTGGAAAAGTGTGCAAATAGTAAGGATGAGATGCGTAAACTCATCCGCAACGAACGCCGATTGGAACTTTGTTTTGAGGGATTCCGTTTCTGGGATTTACGTCGTTGGAAGGAGAATCTCAATGAACCGGTATATGGTATAGACTGGGGGAAAGACGGTAACTCTTTCGATAAGTTTGTTGTCGAGAAACGAGATTATGATGACTATATGTACTATTGCCCGATTCCAAACTCTGAAATCCTTAAATTCGACAATCTTGTTCAAAACAAAGGATGGAAATAATTATTGAATGTATATTTAATTGGAGATACGTTATGAAAAAGAATTTAGCATATATCGGACTGGCTTCATTGATTTTTGCTTTTGCATCTTGTGAAAGCGGTGACAACGAGTTTCCGGATTTCGATTATCAGACAGTATATTTTGCCAACCAATACGGACTTCGCACCATAGAACTTGGCGAGAGTGAGTTTGTGGATAATACTCTTGATAACCAGCATAAAATGGTAATTAAAGCTGCTTGGGGCGGAGGGTATACCAACAGAAAGAATGTAGTGATAGATTATAAGGTCGATGAGTCGCTGTGCAACAATTTATACTTTAAGGACACAAATCAGCCTCTTGTTCCCATGCCGTCATCTTATTATACGTTGGCTTCCAACCAGATCGCAATTCCCAAAGGACAAATTATGGGAGGGGTGGAAGTACAGCTTACAGATGCTTTCTTTGCTGACGAAAAGTCGATTGGTGAGAATTATGTAATTCCTATGTTAATGACAGGGGTTCAGGGCGCAGATTCTATTTTGCAGGGAAAACCTGCTATTGAGAATCCTGTATTGACCAATAGTGAAGACTGGAGTGTACAACCACAAAATTTCGTTCTTTATGCTGTGAAATATGTTAATCCTTGGCATGGAGAATACTTGCGTCGTGGTGTTGACCATGTCACCATGGGAGGTGTATCTAAAGAAATCGTCCGCCATGAACAATTTGTGGAAAAGGATGAGGCTGTGAATATTTCTACCAAGAGCATGAAAGATAATCTTCTGACATTGAAAACAAAGGATGAGGGAGGTAAGGATATCAGCTATACTGTCCGGCTGACATTTGCTGAAGATGGCACATGTACTCTTAGTTCGGATGCACAGGATGTTGTGGTGAGTGGTCGTGGAAAATTTGTCAGCAAAGGTGAAAAAAATAGTCTTGGTGGTAAAGACCGAAATGCTCTTTACCTCGATTATACAGTTAACCTGACGAACAATAATATCCAGCTTGCAACCAAGGATACTCTAGTATTACGTACTCGCAATGTTCAAGGTGGTAAGTTGCTTGAAGTCGTAAAGAAATGATGTTCTAATCTGATATAAACATTAAAACTAAGAGAACATGAAATACATCAATAACAAAATAACCGCTTTAATATTGGTAGCTGTATCGGCAGTGTCATGCGCAGATGAATATGACTACCGTCTCCGGATGGAGAAACCCGAAGATGTGGCTGTCAGCGAATATTTAAATCAGTTTGACTTACTGAAGTCATACATCAATCGCGACGGTAGTCCTTTTCAACTGGCTGCGGGCATGCCGGTAAGTGAATTCGTAAAGAAAGATGTTGCATTCAGTACATTGCTCGCTAACTTTGACGCAGTAGACTTGAACGGTTCTTATGATCCGATCAGTGCGTTGAAGGTGGATGGTACTTACGATTTTGGCGGAATGCAGACAGCTGCAGATGTTGCCGCAGAAGCTGGAGTAGAACTTTATGGTGGTGTCCTTTGTTCAGATCAGGGACAACGGGCCGCATACTATAATAAGCTTATCGAGCCTATTGATATACCGGTGGAAACCGAAAAAGGAACGACTAAATTATTCAATTTCGATAGTGATGCAATCGGCAAAACTTATCCAATGACTGGCAATAGCTCGGCTACAGTGGAAGAGGATCCTGCTGGTGAAAGTGGTCATGTGCTTCATGTGGGTACGAATGACGTGAAGGCTAATGATTCATATGCCAAGCTACATGTGGTGTTACCCAGTGGCAGAATACTTGGCGACTATGTCAGGCTGAACATCGATTTACGGCATGTGGGTACTGATGGTATTTGGGGAAATGGTATGAAAGTGCTTATCAACGGGACTAAGTTCGATTTGGGGACAAATGCGGATGCTCTTGGCGTAGCCAACAACACTTGGAAACGTGGTATTACGATTAAACTCAATGATGCTGCTGCCCCAGGGTTTGTGATGCCTGAAAGTTTGAAAAGTCTTACCGAATTCGATCTTTCTGTGGGTTCGCAGTCTGGTGCTGCCCAGTATTTCCTTGATAATCTTTCTATGGACTACGAAGTATCAGGGAAAGGCAATACGGTTATTAATTTTGAAGATGACAATTTGGGTACTGCTTATCCTATGACTAATGGTGGAAAGAATGAAGTAGTGACCGATCCGGATGGAGAGAGTGGTAAAGTACTTCAAATCGTGCATGCTAATCAATCGTTCCCTAAATTTCATGTCAAGTTAAAAGAAGGCATGACACTGGGGAATTATACTGGCGTAGCAATGGATATGCGTCTCAATGCAGGTCAGTATGGTGCTGGTATGCGAATTGTAATTAACGGTACAACGTTTGAATTTGGTCGGAGCGCTGCAGATTATGGGTTCTCTGGTGGGCAAAATGTATGGAAGCGTGGAGGTATATATGTGAAATTTGTAAAGGAAGGTACTTACACTGCTTTGGGTGAAAAAGTTCCGGTAGGAACGATTGAGATACCTAACTCAATGAAGGACCTCACTGAAATAAACGAATTCTCACTCGGTTCCGCTTCGGGGGACTGGGATGCATATATCGATAACTTAAGTTTTACATGGGAAGCCCAGCCGCAGCATATAGAAA
This sequence comes from Bacteroides sp. M10, assembly GCF_014334015.1. Classification (GTDB taxonomy): domain Bacteria; phylum Bacteroidota; class Bacteroidia; order Bacteroidales; family Bacteroidaceae; genus Bacteroides; species Bacteroides intestinigallinarum. The sequence continues at coordinate 2,397,954 of NZ_CP060488.1, forward strand.
AAACTCCTGAAGAAAAAGCAGAGATCTTTACCAAAGAAATGGAAAAATGGATTGGAGGTATGGTATATGCAGGTGTGAATGATGTGAAGAGCGTGAAAGTCTGGAACATTATCAGCAATCCTCTCGATAAAACCCTTAATGAGAATACATTTAAATGGAGTGAGTATCTGGGGGAGGCGGACTATGCCCGCACTGCTGTAAAGATTGCACGTGACACGGTGAAAAATGTGGGAGTAGAACTTGATCTTTTCGTCAGCCAGACTATCAATCAATACGACGAAATGGCTAATATGGCTGATGAACTCATTTCGCTGGTTCAAACTTGGGAAGAGGACAACGTTACTAAGATTGATGGGTACAACATTCTTCTCAATGCGATTTATTCTAAAGATGCCAATTTCCAGAAAGGGAATGAGGAGATTATTTCCAAACTGTTTGAGAAACTTGGTAAGACCGGTAAATTGGTACGTGTTTCCAACCTTAGTATGATGGTAGAGGATAGTGATGGCAATTACATTGCGACTAACAAGATGTCTACGGAAGACAGGTCTGTTGCAGCTTCTTATGTTGCTTTCATTATGCAGGAATACCGGAAACTTATTCCGCAGGACAAGCAATATGGCATCTCCATTTCGAGTATGACCGAGACAAATACAGGATATCAGATTTGTCCCTGGACGTCGGGATACAATCGTAATGGTATGTATGAAGGAATAGTGGAAGGATTGAAATAACTCCTGGTATTTTGAAATCAGATTTATATAACGAATATTAAAAATATGATGAGATTATTTAATATAAAAAGCAGGTTATCGTGCCTGCTCCTTATAGGGATGATGTGTTGCACCTGTTTTCTTAGTGCATGTAAGGACGAAAATGTCATTGAGATAGATGGCTCTTCTGCGCTGCCTAATACATCAATAGAGAGTATCAATACCAATGTAAAGGCATTGCGCAGGCTTATAGAGGCTAAACAACTGGAGCTGGATGTAAAGTCATACAATCCGGTGAATAACGGTGCAAGCTATACCGTCGAATTGTCCGACGGTACAAGTTTCAGCATGTATGCTCAAATAGAAGCATTAGGTGGAGGAGATGCCGTAGTGTATTCTCCAAAGATAGGTGCCAAAATGAATAATGGTGACTATTACTGGACGGTTGATAATGAGTGGCTGACATTTGATAACAATGAAAAAGTGAAAGTTATCAATGAGGGTAGCACTGTTACGCCGGTAGTGGGTGTTAATGGAGATCGTTATTGGACTGTAACGTATGGGGGTAAGTCTCTTGCCCTCGGACACAAAGTTGAAAATGGGAAACTTGTCAGCCAGTTTAAACAGCTGGATGCGAGTGATGCAGAGTCTGTTCACTTCATCTTTAATGATGAGACATCCGATATCGTACTTCCTCTTAATGAGGATAAACCCGATATTCCTCCACTGATAGGAAGCATACGTCGTCCTATTTCTCCTGAACAACCAGCTTGGTTTGTTCATATCGACTCATGGAACTATGCTGACCCACAGAAGATCATTGATCTTATCCCGGCTGATATTCGTCCGTATGTTATTTTTAATGTTTCATTATCAGTAAGTCACGATGAAACTACGGGGCGTTATAATGTAAGCGAGTATGGTTATGAGATTGCAAAATCGTGGTTACGGACTTGTGCCGAGAACAATGTCTGGGCTATGGTACAGCCGTCAAGTGGTGGTTTCTGTCACTTCCCCGATTTTAGTTCATACAATGAATTCGAAGGTAGTGTATACGATGAGTTCTTTAAGGAATATCCCAACTTCCTCGGTTTTAATTATTGCGAACAGTTCTGGGGGTATGACGACCAGTTCTCTGTATCATGGTTGCAACGAGTGGCTCACTGGACTCAACTTATGAAACTTACTCATAAGTATGGAGGCTATTTGGTAGTGAGTTTCTGTGGTAATACCTGGTCAGCTAATATCGATCCTATTGCGCTAGTGAAACGTAATCCTGATTTTGCACAGGTTGCCAAGTTGTGTCCTGAAAACTTTATCATGTGTGAGAAATATACGACACAGACTGGTTTCTTCAATGTGGAGAGTATGTGTCTGGGTACATGGTTGTCCGGTTTCGCCGGTCAATACGGTATTCGTTTCGACCAGTGTGGCTGGACAGAAGAGGTAGGGCAGAATGGTGATAAAGATTTCCCACCGGCTGCTGGTGCGCTTCCCATTATTGAGCATGTGATGTTGACCGGACAAACTATTATCGACGGTCCCGAATTGATATGGCAACAGTGCTTTAAGGAAACCGGTGTTGTCAGTGTAGGCAATGGTTATCAAAGCCGTAACTGGGAGTGTTTCCCGCAGTTTGTCAATATTAATATAGACATGTTCCGTAAGATTATTGATGGAACGATTCGTATACCTTCCCGTAAGGAGGTCATTGACCGCACCAAACTCGTGATTCTTCAGGATGTATATTCCGGTGATGACAATGCCCAATATTGCGCTCCTAAGAATTTATATGAAGGACTTTATTTACGTGATGACGACGGCAATTTGTGGGACAATAAATGCTATTTCAAAAAGACAGGCCGTTATCCGACTATCCCTGTAGTATTTGAACTGTGCGATGAGTTAGCTAATTCTTTCACGTATAAAATCAATCAATCCAGTTTTAACGGAGCATGGGGCAGTGATGTACAGCTTAAAATCGGAAAATTCAACCGTATATTCCCAGAAGAGTATACTGGAGAGCTCTATGCCGGGCGTATAGAGAATGGCTGGGTAATTTACAATCATCTTGCCGGTACACGTAATGCTACCATTCCATTCAAGTATAATACTTGTGACAAGATGGAACTTGCTTTTTCCAAATATACTGTAGCTGTTGTGAAAGAATACGCTGATAAAGTAACTTTTTACATGAATAATCATGATAACGGCGGTTCGAACAAGACGGAGGTTATCAAAATATACGGATGCAAGTCTACTCCTTCATGTGACATATCTCCCAGGGCGAATGGTACAGCACAGATTACCAAAGAGTGGAAAGACGGTGTATATACGTTGACTGTGAGTCATAACGGACCATTGGATTTGAGTGTAAACTGTTCAGGAAATGCAGTGGAACGTGAGACTCAATATACTACGGCATCCGTTTCGGCTCCTGCTTCTCCACAGATCTATCAGGGAGCTCATCAGTATGAAGCTGAATGTTTTGACTTTAAAAATGTTGCTAAGAGAATTACGGCAGGTGATGGTGAGGCAATACGTAACTATACAGCACAAGGGTACATAAACTTTGGTGCTGGTGCTGAAGCTGCGGTGCGTGATGAAATTACTGCAGTGGAAGAGGGGATGTACAAGTTCCGTATCCGTTACCGTGCTCCATCAGCTACAGTCAACACTGTGGATATGTATGTGAATGGTACCAAGATAGGTACTCCGGAGTTTGCGAAGACTGATAATGACAATACTACCTGGTATACGGTTTCGATGTCGGCATCTCTGAAAAAGGGTAAGAACACTTTTGAATTGAAAGCCAATTCATCAGGCGCAGGCGATCTGTATCTTGATAACATAGTTGTTGAGAGGATTTAAGAAGTTCTCATTTATTTGATTATTCACATTTTGCAGGTAGTATATCCTGTTTATATAAACTAATTGAGATGAATAGAATATTTACGTTGTTGCTAATTATTGCCTTGTGTGGAAGTTGTAAGATGACTTCTGTCTCTACGACTTTTACTAATCCGGTGATTAATGCTGATGTTCCGGATATGGACGTAATCAGGGTCGGTGACAACTATTATATGATGAGTACTACTATGCACTTGATGCCGGGTGCCCCAGTCATGAGGTCGAAAGACCTCGTGAACTGGGAAATCATCAGTTATGTGTTTGATAAACTGACGGACACGTCCAACTATGATCTTATCAATGGAACCGTTTACGGACGTGGTCAATGGGCTACATCCCTTCGTTACTATCAGGGGAAATACTATGTACTTTTTTCTCCCAATGATCGCCCATATCGGTCGTATATCTATACAGCGACCGATCCGGCAGGAAAGTGGGAGTTGCTGACACGTACCCAGCATTTTCATGATTCTTCTCTTTTCTTTGATGATGACGGCCGGGTATATGTATTTTCCGGTACCGGTTCTCTGAAGGAACTGAAAGGTGATCTTTCTGATGTAAAACCGGATGGAGTTGATATGAAAATATTTGAAAGGGATGAGACGGAGACGGGACTATTGGAGGGAAGCCGGGTGGTGAAACATAATGGCAGGTATTATCTATTGATGATTTCGTGGCCGAAAGATGGGAACCGTAGACAAGTATGTTATCGTGCCGATAAGATTACCGGACCTTATGAGAAAAAAGTGATACTGGAAGATAAATTCGAAGGTTTTCCTTATGTAGGTCAAGGCTGTATCGTAGACGATGAGAAAGGTAATTGGTACGGCATGATTTTCCAGGATCGTGGAGGAATAGGCCGGGTAGCTACTTTGATGCCTTGTCGCTGGATAGATGGATGGCCGATATTAGGAGATGAAAATGGAAAGGTTCCCCAGGTGATGGAAAAGCCTGTGCAGGGCTATCCGGAGAAATCGCTTGTTGTGAGTGATGATTTCAGTGACTCGACCTTGAAACTTAACTGGCAATGGAATCACAATCCGGTAAACGAGGCATGGGCATTGACAGAGCGCCCGGGTTTCTTGAGGCTTAGAACAAATAGGGTGGTTGATAATCTTTATTTAGCTCCGAATACTATTACTCAACGAATGGAGGGACCTCAATGTAGTGGGGTAGTAACATTGGATATTAGTAATATGAAGGAGGGAGACGTGGCTGGTTTCAGTGCTTTCAATGGAGATGCGGCTCTCCTGTCGATTACCATGGAGAATGGACAGAAATGTTTGACCATGTCTGAAATCTCCGTTAGTTTGGATAGCTCAAACAAAGCTGTTCTTGGTGTAAAAAACGAAGAGAAGGAACGGGTGGAAATCAATCAACCTCTCATTTACCTGCGGATTGACGGGGACTTTCGTCTGAACCGTGATATAGCAACTTGTTATTATAGTTTGGACAATAAGAACTGGGTAAAGATAGGTACTGACTTCAAGATGCGCTTTGATTACCAAAGGCTTTTTATGGGGACTAGATTTGCCATCTTTAATTATGCTACCAAAGTACTTGGAGGTTATATAGATGTGGACTCATTTAATTATAAGAAGAACTAAACTAGGTAAAAGAAAATTGCCGGCTCTGAAAGGGACCGGCAATTTTTAATACTATAACGAGTGAATACATTAAATACAAGAGAAATAGAAAAACGATGAAAATGAAAAGAATAGGAATATGGGTTGCCATGTCTATTTATATCCTCTCCCTGTATGGACAGGCAGGCTATCAAAGTAAGGTAATCACTGATACAATCTACAGTGAAGTCTTAAAGGCTAAACGTGCGTATACTGTATATCTGCCTAAGAGTTTTGAACAGAATAAAGAAAAAAGGTATCCGGTTCTCTATCTCTTGCATGGTATGTGGGAAAAGAATGATGTGTGGGCGAATCGTGGACATGTAAAAGATGTAATGGATTGTCTGACAGCGAGTGTAGAAGCTCGCGAAATGATTATTGTTACCCCTGATGCTGGAGGTGGAGATCCGAATGTATTCCAAAACGGTTATTTTGATATGCCGGGATGGAAGTACGAGACTTTCTTCTTTACGGAGTTCTTGCCATCCATAGAGAAACGTTACCGTATTATTGGCGATAAATGCCATCGGGCTATTGCAGGGCTCTCGATGGGAGGTGGCGGAGCTGCCAGTTATGGTCAGCGTCATTCCGATATGTTTTGTGCGGTTTATGCAATGAGTGCATTAATGGATATTCCGCAAGAAGGAGCAGCTCGTTTTGATGACCCGAACGGAAAGTTGGCAGTATTGACTCGGTCGGTGATAGAGAAGAGTTGCGTGAAATATATCACGGGATCTGATGAAGGGCGAAAAGCAGAACTGCGCAGTGTTGCCTGGTTTGTTGATTGTGGTGACGATGATTTTCTGCTTGATCGAAATATTGAATTCTATCGTGCGATGCGCGGGACGAATATTCCTTGCCAATTTCGTGTACGTGATGGCGGACATACTTGGGAATACTGGCATTCGGCTCTTTACATTTGTTTGCCTTTTGTGAGTCGTATATATCCGGATTAATACAGTCTCATAGGGGTATAATACTTGATGAAAGACTAAAAGTTTTAATTATACTTCAAACTCTCTGCGATTCTGGCATGAGTTTGAAGTATAATAATATGTTATAAAAGCAATGTGGAAAATCATTCTTCAAGTTCCGGTTTTCATTGCTTTATTGTGTGTTGATTCTATTCAGCCAATAGAATGGTGTAAGTCTTGACTGTCCCTTTATATTCAAAGTTTACTACTGCTTTCTTGTTGCTTGAAGTGGGTTGAATGATGTCTATTCTGACACTTGGATCATTTGAGGTAGCAGAGACTTTAGGCGTATCTTTAGTCTTGACAGGAATGGTGTACGTTGTCTCATACTGATTAAATCCGGTAATACCATTTGCATTGGTTGATCTTACCGGTGTAGTTGGTAAATCCACTTTCTGGCCGTCAACCATAATCTCTACTGTAGGAACCGTCGGATATTCCAGACTTTTGCCCTTTTTACTGAATCCTAACCCCTGAAGTACACATAATTTCTCTTTAGAATTACTTTCAGCAACCAGGAAGATTGCGTGTTTTTTGTCCAACTTGTCTACAACTTCAGATACGTCAATCGTATATTTCGTTATTTCCTGAATAGAACCGGCAGGAACAGTGATTTCGCCAATCTTTTTCCCTTTCCAAACACTATTATCCCAAGGCCCGTCCAACCAAATGTTTATTTTGAAAGAAGCATCGGTTACAGGAGTCAGAAAGAGATTGAATGATGTCTTATTCCCCTTTTTGGTTCCTTCAAAAGGTTTTAATCCTTTTTGAGCTTTCTTCAAACCGCCAAAACCAAAATATTTATAGCCAATGATATCGCTGCCTCGTACATCTACAGGCATATTATTATCCCAAATATCCCAGGAGTCCTGTTGGCTACCGATATTGGATAAATAGCAGGCATATCCGGCAGAATAATATTTGTATGGATCCAGTCCAAAGATCTGAAAACCTTCTGAAGTGACTTCCGCACCTGTATATTCATTGCCATTTGTTGCTTTAGCTTCCCATATCCCTTCTTCTGCATAAGGATCATATCCGCGAATAACTACCTTTCCACCTTCCGCAACAGATTTCTCATCCCATTTGATGGTGACGGGAGCAACCATTGCCTGGCGTGCAAAACCAAATCCGCGTGGAGGCCGGTGATAGAATACATACCACTGGCCGTTAATCTCTTGTAGACTGCCATGTGTATTGTGCGCTCCATTGGTCGCCTGTAATTTACTGCCATCCTGATTGGGAACTACTCCGCGGGAGTCTACAAGTACCCCACCGCTGCGCCATGGACCTAACGGAGAATCACCAAAAGCATAACGGAGGGTTGAATTGGAATTTCCCAAACCATACTCCGGTCCGGAGTATCCGGAAAAGATCATCACATATTTATTACCGATCTGGCGAATAGACGATGCTTCGAAGAAATTGAAATCTTTGGGATTCTGCTCTTTATACAATGCAGGATAGGTTGTTCCGGCAGGATCTCTTATAATACCGGAATTGGTACTTGCCGGAATAAAATAAGGGATAATTTCAGTTCCCGGTCTGACGGAATACATCGTATTCTGATCTAGTTGGGCTGCTGACGATCTTTGGAATCCCCAGAATCCGTAAGCACGAAATCCTATTTCATAATCAGGATCATTGGGATCTGTGATGTTTTCAACAAAGACGGATGGATCGAATCCAAGAAAGCTACCAGGAAGTGTTCGTGTACCATCTTCGTTCAGATTGATAGGAGTAAAAGGCCCGTCCGGACGGCTACCTTTGCAAACCATAGCCTCACGGTTACGACCACGACTATGTGGAAATAGATAATATTCCTTAGTTCCGTCTTTTCTCTTTATTTCAACCAGATCGGGAGCATACATGACGTCCCACTGGTTTTGAACGTGGTACGTAAAGATGGCTCCCTCATCTCGCCAATTGGTTAAATCTTCTACAGGAGCCGACCACATGCGAATATCTGCCCCACAGTAGCTATTGAAACGAACATCGTGTGAACCAATAATATATATGCGATATTTGCCGGGATTATCCGGGTCCTCAAATACACGGGGTTCTCCGTCGGGAAGATGTTCCCAAAGCGGCAGATAAGGATTCCCCGTGCCTATAATATCATGTTCTTTGTTACTCTTGTTTGCTCCTACTATATTTTGAGTAGCGAATAGTGTCATGGCTGTACATAATAGAATTTTATACAGCATTCCATAGTTTTTTCTGTTCATACTTGCTGATATTTTGTTTCAGGCAAAGTTAGCCTGTTATTTATAGACTATGTTTTGAATTTACACCTGATTGTTTTACAGAGGTTACTGTCGGTTTCATTTTATATCTTTCATGTTACATTAGGCTATATTTGTTCTCCTTCCTGTATCCATGTTGTTAATTGTAGCTATAGTTACGTTGGGATACCGGTATCGTTCCATTGAAGTGTGTAAGCATTCGGGCTCGTGCGTGTTTCTTTCCCTTCTTTTCTTTCCTACCTTTGTGCCTTCATAATCATCTTAATCCATTATGTGTTCAGTATTAGTATTTTCTAGTGAAAGTGAAAAGCTGCGTAGTCTCTTATCCGAGTCTAACCATTTTGATTCTGTTCTTTTCATATTTGATGGTGGTCGTCGTTATAAAGTTTCGGCTTCCAGTCTTGGCATCCATTCTCCTCAGGATCTACTTCTCCCCTTAGGTCTTGGTCTTTTCCGTAACAGTCCTTTCTGGTCTTATTACCTTTATCCCAATGGTTGTAATTTCCATAAAGGTATTGACGGTCTTTGTGGCGAGGTCATCCGGCACACGGGTTCTTGCGTGTCAGAGCAGAGTTGTCATATTTTTCTTGACCGTTCCCGTAGCAGATTGCATATCCTCTATCGGTGCGAGGACGAATACCGACTGGAATGCCGTCGTCTGAACCACAGTTCTTTCTTCTTGAAAAAGGACGAACGGAAAAGAGATTTTCTTCAAATTTCCTGGAATCGCCTGAATGAGCTGCTTACTGTTAAAAAGTATCGGAAAACAGTTGAAAAGTAATCTCCCATCCTACAAGCCGTACAGGTTTATTTTGATAACTTTGCCACATAATAAAAAAGTGGATATGCAGTGAAAGAACCAGTCATTACCTTTACTTTGGAAGAGTACGAAGAGTTGCGCAAGGAACGTGAACGTCTTGAAAAGGAACATGCGGAACTTCAGAGAAAATACGCAGCCTCTTTGCAGGAGTATTCCCGCCAAGTTGAGGAAATCTCAGCCTGTACAGCCGTCATTGCTGACCTGAGATGGAAATTGGCTGATTTGACACGCCGTTTATGGGGTAAATCCAGTGAAAAACGTCATCTTCCCGAAGATGCCAACCAATTGAGCATCTGTTTTGAATCTCCGTCCGATGTCAATGACCCGGTAGCGGAGGAGCAGAAAACGGCTGAGAAATCTGCCCGGTCGGAGAATGGTTACAATCGTTTCCGTAAGAGCTTCACCCAAAAGATTACTCCCCACGCCCGTAAGCCCATCGATCCGTCCCTTCCCCGTGAAGAAATCATCATTCCCATGCCGGAAGGTCTTTCTCTGGAGGGAGCGACGAAGCTGGGGGAGGAAGTGAGCGAACAATATGCCGTCAGCCCTGCCCGATTCTATGTGAGACGCATCATCCGTCCTAAATACCGGCTTGCCGACGGTCGTATCATAACTGCTCCCATGCCCGTAATGGCACACCCTCACAGCAATGCCTCGGAGAGTGTACTGTCCCACATTGCCACCGCCAAATATTACGATCACCTGCCTCTGCACAGACAGCTGGACATTTTTGAGCGTGAAGGCATCCATCTGAGTCCTTCCACCGTAAGTAACTGGATGATGGCTGCCGCACAGCGTTTGGAGCCGATCTACAATGAGCTTCGTGAACTGGTTAAGGACAGTTATTACGTCATGGCCGATGAGACGCCCCACCCCGTACTTGAAAGCGACCGACCCGGTGCTCTTCATCGCGGGTATATGTGGAACTTCTATCTGCCCCGGTTTCATACCCCCTTCTTTGAATATCACAAGGGGCGTGGCAGCAGCGGAATAGACACACTGCTGGCAGGACAGGTCCGCGTGGTACAGAGTGACGGCTTTGCAGTATATGACGAGTTCGACACGCTACCCGGAAAGTTGCACTTGTGCTGTTGGGCACACGTCAGGCGCAAGTTTGTGGAAGCGGAAGGAAATGACCCTCCCAGAGCAAGGTATGCACTTGAACAAATAGGCAGACTGTATGCTGTGGAGGAGGAAATCAGGATAGAACATCTGGAAGGCGAGGCTGTAGTAAAGCTTCGCCGGGAAAAATCGTACCCTATTATCAAAGGACTGGAAAAATGGTGCAAAGAGGAATATGAACATACGGTCGATAAATCGCCTGTTGCCAAGGCCATATTCTATATGTACACACGCTTTGAACAACTGTCCGGATATGTCAATGATGCACAGTTCTGCATTGATAATAATCCGGTGGAGCGTTCTATTAGACCGTTGACTGTAAACAGAAAAAATACACTCTTCTCCGGATCGCATGAGGCAGCACACGCAGCGGCAATATTCTTTTCACTGATGGGATGTTGCAGGGAAAATAAGGTGAACCCAAAACTATGGATGCAGGACGTGGTGATTAGAGTACAGGATAAAGAAAGAGAAGAGAAAAACGACTACTCCGATTTACTGCCATTTAATTGGAAAGGATAAACAAGAAAGGTTTATAAAGTCAAAAGCCAGACGTACTCCGTCTGGCTTTTGACTTTATAAGAGTTTGGAGAGAATACGCACGAGACCGAATGCTTACTGAAGTGTCGGTATCACTAATTTCCCACGGCCGTGACAAGATCTTTCCACGGCCGTGGTAGGAACTCTTCACGGCTGTGGGAAGAAGCTACCACGGCCGTGATGAATTAAGTATATCGGTATCCTGATCGAACAATAGTGATTGAATGATATAAGCATACCAGTTGTATGACGGATGTTTAATGGGGGCTTGTCGTGAAAGGTAAGTAAAGCTGGATGGATAGGAGATCCGGGAGAGTAAAATCATAAAATAATAGGCTGACAATAAAACATATAAAATGATATTGTCAGCCTATTGTCAGGGCTTATTGTCAGCGTCTAATGAACTGTAAATCATTTATCTAATAACTAGAAACGATAGGCTGACAATAAGAACTGCAAAATTTGTATGTGAATATAATCTGTGATGTAGTTATTAACTCATCCCTGCATTGATTGGATTGATCTTTTTTTATTTACTTTCTCTTTTGCTTTTCGATTCGTTCATAAACAGATAAGATTTCTTGTAGCCTCCGTAGTCTACGACTAGCTTTTCAAGCACGATGCCCGGATCAAGAGGTTTGAAAGTGATTGTCTGCATACCGTCTGATGTGTTTGGTACATTTAATTTCGCTTTTTTCTCAACGATGCGTCGTGCAACTGTCGGATAGTATATGCTGTATACATTTTCAGGAAGCTCGTTTAAGTTATGATTGAAATTGATTGTCTGATCCTTTCCTCCTTCAAATCCGATACTGTACTCATGTCCTTTGCGGTCATGGAAGGCAAGAGTTGATTTTACTATCACGTGGACAGTCACCTTGTCGATGCCTTTAGGCAATTTTATCTTGTAGGAGATGGAAGCTCCGTCAGTCGGTTGTGTGTAAGGCATCAGAGCCATGCCACTAAGGGTACGTCCCATATAGGGGATCACTGTCCATTCCGTACCTGGCGCTGCTTTAGCGCTGTAATAATGTTCGGCTTCTATGGCTATATATCCGTCTTGCCCGGTGAAGACGTATCCGTCGACTGCTTTTTCCGGATTCTCGATGCGGTAGATTTTGGGCAGTGTATCAGCGGGGAAGTTATCATTCCACGATGTATAACCGATATGTTTCTGAATCATCATATTCTTCCATTTGCCGCCGGACATAATGTTGTTATAATCGTCACTCAACGCTTTATCCCGTGCAAAAGCCTGTTCCACTTTATCTGCCCATTCGTTAGCTTGCGGATTGTTTTCTTTGTACAATTTATGGTTCATGGCTTGTGCATAATACATTTCGTACAGGTTTGCCATGGCTTGAACGGGGAAGAGAATCAACTGCTTGTAGGCATCTTTATATTCCGGTTTCAGTGATATGTATTGTCTCAAAGCTTCCGCTTCCAGTTTCAGATATTCATCAGATACTTGTTTCCATTCGCCTGTCTCCAGGTTATATGTATTCCGGTCGAGCATTTCTCCCGTCACGCGACCGTTGTATTTGCTGTACAGGTTTAAGATTCGCATGGCTTCATCCGCCTGGTCTTCGCCAAACTGCTGTGCGCAGAAACGACGGGGATGATCTAATAAGTTGGAGACGTTGAACTGTTTGGGATTCCATGCCATATCCATGAAGAGCGTGATGGGATATTCCATGGGTTTCAAATCGCCTACATTCAGTATCCATAGCTTTTCTACTCCGTAATCGTATGTGAGTTGAAGTTGCTCCCACATATTTTGTATAGGGGTTACGTTCAGCCATTTGGAATTTCTCGGAGCGCCTACGTAGTCTACATGGTAATACATACCCCAACCGCCCGGATGCTTACGTTCCTTGGCATTCGGCAGGCGGCATACATTGCCCCAATTATCATCACACAATAGCATGATAACATCATCGGGCACACGCATACCTTTATCATAATAATCCAGTACTTCTTTGTATAGTGCCCATACTTGCGGAGTTTCTTTGGCAGGACGTTTGGTAATCTCTTCAATAATCTTGCGCTGGTTTTTCACTACATTCTCCAGAAGTTTCACATTGGTGCTTTTACTCATGGCCGCATCACCGTCTCCGCGCATACCGATGGTTACGATATCCTCTGTACCTTGCATACGTTCGATACCTTCACGGAAGAACTGATCGATGACCTTTTGGTTGGTCGAATAGTCCCATGCACCATATTCTTTGCGTTTGCGTGACCATTCCTGATGATTACGTGCCATCGGCTCGTGGTGGGATGTGCCGATAATGACTCCCATCTCACTTGCTGTCTTGCTGTTCTGCGGATCATCCTGATAGAAAGCCCAACTCCACATGGCCGGCCAAAGGAAATTACCTTTCAGGCGTAGTATCAGTTCGCACACCCGTGCATAAAAACGATGGTCACCATAGTTGGTGCCATAAGTGTGTTTCACCCATCGGGTAAGACACGGTGCTTCATCATTCAGAAAGATGCCGCGATAGGTTACGGCCGGTTCTCCGTCCGAGTACTGTCCGGATTTGATATATACATTGGGCTGTTTCATGACGGGAACATCTGCCCACCAATACCAGGGAGATACTCCCATCTGTTCGGAAAGTTCGTAGATACCATAAATAGTACCGCGTCTGTCGCTACCGATGATAACTACCGCTTCATCTACCCCTTCACAAGGATTGGCGATGACTTGCAGGATATATTTTTCATTTTTCCCATCCAATTCCTTTTTGTCTATTTTTCCTGCTGACACCAGCTTCTTTATAAAAGGAGTGCCGTAAGTACCTGCGATGATACACCGTTTCGAACTTGCGCTTGTTAAGAGTTCGGGCTTTTTTCCGCATACCTGCAGTATGTCTTGTTGAAGATTGCCGGCAGCAATCATTACCCCTTTGTCTTCGGAAGAATCTATGTATATCGGACAAGGAACTCCGTTGGCAACCAACGGGAAATGGTTGCCGGTTGCTGTGAATACTACGAATGGTTCAGCGGCAAATGCCGCTATACTCACAACAGAGAGATAGAAGAATAGAAATAACTTTTTCATGGTTTCAATATTTAATAATTTGTGGTTAATCATTTATTATTCCACTTGTACTGTGACACGATGCAAAGATAGTTGGTATTGATAAGAACGGGCTTTTGGTATGTTTCAATTATTTATACTGTTGATACCTGTCGACTTTTTTTTGAAGTTTTTTTCTTTATGGATAATACGGGGGAGTGTGAACAAACAGGTTTGCTCAATAAATGTTTTTGATTTTGTTTCAAAATCTTTTTATCTTGTATGTGTGGGGACTTTAAGGTGCTTAATAGTCTTTTGAGTGTTGATAGGCGTCAATCGCTTTTTTCACCGAACCGTGTAACAGCAACAATTTCTGTGCATGGTCATGATCTAATCCCAGTTCCTCCATAATCATTCTGGTTCCTCTTTCTACCAGTTTATGATTGCTAAGCTGCATGTTTACCATCTTATTTCCTTTCACCCGTCCGAGTTGAATCATCACCGACGTACTAATCATGTTCAGAATCATTTTCTGTCCGGTGCCTGATTTCATTCTCGAACTTCCCGTGACATATTCCGGACCGACAATCATTTCGATGGCGACATCTGCTTCTGCCGCCATCGGAGAATCCGGATTGCTGGTGATGCAACCTGTCAGGATGCCATGCTTGCGGGCTTCCCGTAAAGCACCGATTACATAAGGGGTAGTGCCCGAAGCGGCAATGCCAATCACGGTGTCTTTGGGGTTGATGTGATATTCGGTAAGTTCTTCCCATCCCCGGCCCATATCGTCCTCGGCGCCTTCTACCGGATTGCGCAGGGCGGTATCTCCACCGGCTATCAATCCGATAATCCAGCTAGGAGGCATTCCGAATGTCGGTGGTATCTCCGAAGCGTCTAGTACTCCCAAGCGACCACTGGTGCCTGCACCCATGTAAAAGATACGTCCGCCCTGTTTCATGCGGGGCACAATCTGGTTGACGAGCAGTTCGATTTGTGGAATGGCTTTTTGAACGGCTAACGCTACCTTTTGGTCTTCCCGGTTAATGTCTTCTAATATTTCCCGTACGGACTTCTTTTCCAGATTGTCGTAGAGCGACGGTTGTTCGGTTATCTGCATATTGATAATGGTGATTGACTAAAAATACAAATTACAAGGATTGAGATGAAGCGGTATGATATAAAATTAATCCCTCCATCGGACTTTGCAGAATCTTTCCGATTCTGATTCCTGTCTCTTGTGCAGCTTCTTGTAATATCTCCTTGTAGCAGTGAGCCACTGATCCGATAAAGTGTGCAGGATACTGTGTATAATCATATTGCATTACGTTTCTTCGGAAGAAAGCAATAAAACTGCCAAGCACTAATTGTCGTATCCCCGGCTCTTCCAGATGTTGCGCTATAAAAGGGGACAGACTTGCCAGGAAACGATTCGGGAAGGGCTGACGGTAAACCCGGTCGATGATTTCGGGAGCTGTCAGGTCGAATTGTTTTAGAAATGCTTCTTTGATGGCAGGCGAAAGTTGATTCTTCAGAATGTCTCCCACCAGTAATTTGCCAAGGACGGCTCCACTTCCCTCGTCGCCCAGGATAAAGCCTAAAGGGGAGATGTTGTTGACAATTTCTTTTCCATCATAGAAACAGGAGTTGGAACCTGTTCCCAGAACACAGGCAATGCCTGCTTCATGGCCGCATAATCCACGGGCAGCAGCTAACATATCCGAGTAGGCTTTGATGTTCCCGACAATAGGTAAACTGTCGGCTATCGCCCGTCGGAGAACGGGAGCTTTCTCGGGTGTACAACCTGCACCGTAAAAGTAAACGGAGTTGATAGTCCCTTCCGGCAATTGTGGCAGGAGGGAATGTGTCAGTTCTTGCTGAATTTCTTCTTCTGACTGGAAGAAAGGGTTAAGCCCTTTCGTTCCAATCCGTTTGATAGGTGTGCCGTTGAGGATGACACACCAGTCAGTCTTGGTAGAACCACTATCTGCAATAAGTATCATATCTTGATGTATATTTTCTTTTTATATAGTATATAACCGATTGCCCAGTTGAGCAGGACAAACAGGATGGCATAGGCGAGAGAACCACCTTCATTACCGAACACAGGTTGAAGAGTGCTGGCATAAAAAGCCTGTTGCAAAGAGGCGCTTTCTCCCTGATAAGTGATGGTGATAACACTTAATAAGATGGCGAGCACATCTGCCAACACATAGATAAAGAGGGGATTTACTCCGAAAGATTCGAAGAAATGGCTCCATCTCTTGTATCCTTTGATGTCAATGATCCATACAAGCAAGGCTAAAAGGCTGGAACCTAATCCGCAAGTGACTAGGACAAAAGTGGGTGACCATATCTTTTTGTTGAGCGGGCATCCGTAACTAAGCAGGAAACCGGCAAAAGTGAGAATCGTACCGATCAGGAAAAGCCGCTCCAGCTTTTCACGTATATCTTTTACCTCCATCAGTAGTTTGCCTACGCAGAAACCGATGAGCACGTGTGCAATGGAGGGAATCGTACTTAATAATCCTTCCGGGTCGATGTGATTATCCTGGTACATGTGTGCATCTCCCAGAATACTACGGTCGACGATGGAAAGTATGTTCGTTTCATTATAGGCAAATCCATTACCGGTGACGAGAATGATAAAGTACCCCACTAATAATGCTACAATCAGATAGGGGATATATTTATGCTTGATGAGTAAAGCTATTAAAGCCGATGCGCCGTAGCAGAGGGCAAGTCGCTGCATCACCCCCAAAATACGGATATGCGCAAACGGAAGCGGATCGTGGGTGTAGCAAAGTAAGGCGAACCAGTTGATGGCTATTCCGATCAAGAAGATGACAATCGTTCTCTTGATAATCTTCAGGGCGGCAGGGGTGCTGAATGTGAAGTTATACTTTCTAAGTGAAATGTAGGTGGAGATTCCCATGATAAACATGAAGAAAGGAAAAACCAGATCGGTGGGGGTAAGACCACTCCATTGAGCATGTGTGAGGGGAGTATATGCATACGTCCATGAACCTGGATTATTCACCAGTATCATTCCTGCGATGGTAATGCCTCGCATTACATCGAGTGCCAACAGGCGTTTATTACTTGTTACATTCATGACTGTTACTTTTTAATGTGTTAAGTTATTCAGTAAGTAAGTTCATTGTTTCTTTCCAAAAGAGTCTTCTAATCGGTTGCGAATCATTAGTGCGGCAATAATACCGGGGAGGGTGCAAATACAAACCCATATAAAGAAATGGGTATATCCGATATGTTCCTGTATCCATCCTGCCGGCATACCCGGAAGCATCATTCCAAGTGCCATGAAACCGGTTCCGATGGCGTAGTGGGCAGTTTTGTGCTCACCCTCCGCAATATAAATCAGATAAAGCATGTAAGCGGTAAAGCCGAAGCCATACCCTAGTTGTTCGATGGCTACGCAACTGGCAATCAGTATTGTATTGTCCGGAGTAGTGGCTGCCATCCACACATATAATAGGTCGGGAATATTGATGGCTAATGCCATGGGTAATATCCACTTCTTGAAACCGTCACGGGAAACGAGAAAACCGCTGATAATTCCTCCCATTAGCAAAGCTATGACACCTATGGTTCCGTAGATCATTCCGACTGTTGCCGTAGATAAAGCCAGTCCTCCTTTTTCAGCGGTATCCAATAGAAAGGGAGAAGCTATTTTGGCTAGCTGCGATTCTCCCAATCGGTAGGTGAGCAGGAAAAAGAACATGAGACCCAGGTGTTTCTTTTTGAAGAAAGTGACAAAAGTCAGGAGAAAGTCTTCTAATAGCTTACCTGCCGTGAGTCCGGGACGTTTGACATCGGAATCGGGATGGGGGAGGATAAAGCGATGGTACAAAGTAAGAGCTAGGAATAATCCAGCCAGGAGGTAAAAAGTGATGCTCCATGCCAGAGGTATATTGCCTTGAGAGGTTTCCAACCATCCTGCCAGCATGACGAGAATTCCTTGCCCAAAAATATTGGCGAGTCGGTAGAATGTGTTTCGGATGCCTACAAAGAAAGATTGTTCCTTGTTGTTGAGGCCGAGCATATAAAAACCGTCTGCTGCGATGTCATGCGTAGCCGAACTGAATGCCAATAACCAAAAGAAAGCAAGAGTGAATTGTACGTAATGTGCCGTTGGGATAAAAAAGGCGATGCCTGCAAATCCGGCGGCGATGAACCCTTGCATGGCGATAATCCAGGAACGTTTCGTTTTTACCAGATCGACGAATGGACTCCATAACGGTTTGATAGTCCAGGGAAGATAAAGCCAGGAAGTGTATAAAGCTATTTCGGTATTGGATAATCCCAGACGTTTGTACATGATGACGGCAATAGTCATTACCGCTACATAAGGCAATCCTTCTGCAAAATAGAGGGTTGGAATCCAACTCCAGGGATTTCTTTTTATAGTGGGTGTTGTCATGGCATTCGTTCGATTTTATTTATATTGTTTTTCAAGTGTACTACCGGGGTAATAGTGGGATAGTATTTCTTCATACTTATAACCTTGTTCTCCCATCACGGCGGCACCGATTTGGCAAAGTCCCACTCCGTGTCCCCAGCCGGCTCCGGTGAGGATAAATCGGGAAGGGAGTTCATTTCCGTACTCCTTGTCTACTACAAAAGCGGAACTGTAAAGATGGGAAGTCGATAGAGTACGGCGTATCTCCAACTCTTTTCCAATGATGAGTGTCCGTAAGGTTCCTACAATCTTTAGCCGGACAAGACGTCCGGATGTTCCCCGTTCTACAGGAATTAAATCAATGATTTGTCCGAAATCAATCCCTGAACGTTGATGAATCAGTTCTGAAAGCTCCTGTTGCGAATAACTGACTTTCCAACGATAGAAGTCTGCTGTTTCCTGATCGTAGTTGTTTAGTACTTGACTTAGGATTTTCTTATCCTGCGTGTTACAGAAAGCAACAGGCGAGGTACGTATCCATTTATCAGCTTCCGTCTCTATGGTCAAATCGGGAAGTTGTTTTTCAGTCTTGCTATCCCGTTGTCTGATTAGATAAGGGTGCTTAACGTTTTCCCAACAATTTTGGAACTCTTCAAAAGCTCCGCCACAACATTTAGAGAAACGGGCATCACAAATCGCTCCTTTATACATCAGTACTTCCCCCCGCGTGGCAGAGACTGCTTCGATGGCTTGTGGTGTTGAGGCTCGTGTAATTCCCTGATAACGTTGGCAATGATCGTCGGCACATACATCGAAATTCTTATGTGCTTCATGGTCATACCATTTTATAAATTGAGAATTGAGAATTGAAAATTGAGAATTGGCCGCGCTGTTTGACGGCATCGTCTTTTTTAATTTATCATTCTCAATTCTCAATTTATTAAGTAACCAGCTTCGGGAAATGACGGCGTGAGCCTTTAGTAATTCTAAAGAAGCTGTTGCGCTCATTTCTGATGAAATTACGCTGGTGAGATATTCTTCAATGGCAATCACATTGATGGCGGTTAGTTGTTCTCCTTCGATGATGATCTTTAATTCCCCTTTGAATTTCTGGATTTCTTTGCGTTCCCAATGGAAGTTGATTCCGATGGTTACATTTTTTAGTTCAAAGAAAGTATGTGTACCTTGTTGGGGAGTGAAAGATAATTCGTCGTACTCTTTTTCTTGCCACCGGATCTTTCCATTCTGATAAATAGCTTTCTGTGTTCCGGCAATTTCCGTCCCGACAGAAGAGATAAATTTTATAGGGAAAGAGAATTCAATCTCTTTCCCGGAAAGAATACCAACTGCTATTTGAGGCTCTGTCATAAGGCGGCTTTAATGCGTTCTATTATTTCTTGTAGTTTTTCTTTAGATATGGATACTTCCTGATAGATATCATATACCTTTTCAGGAGTCAGTTTCTCCATATCCTCTTCACGTACTATAGGGAATATGCCGTTCATTTCAGCAATAGCAGGACTGATGAGAATTTGTTCGTCTCCTTTTGCGTAATAGCAGTCAGGACGATGCTTGCTGCGTAAGAAGATCATACAATTGTAAGGGTGTTCGGCCACTGACTCAAATTCATCGTCGTAGCACTCTCCAAAATCCTCTTTGGTGCGTTCCAGACCATACCAGGCAAGAATATTCATCATCGGTTCTTTTCCGTTATCCTTGGTAGCTAAGATGTCGTAAATCAGATGGAAGGTTTTCGACATTGTTTTCTTATTTTCCGCCTGAATCCTGATGAAACTGCACGGGAAATCTTTATAACTAATTTGCACCTTGTCGTTATCTATTAATTCCATGCGATCGTAATATGCTCCCTGTATACTTTCCTCTTTACTGCAAGCTTGAAAATGGGCATGATCGGGAGCGGAAGCTCCACACTCCGGTCCATTATACAAAAGAAAGTATTCTTCCATTATGTCGGTGAGTTCTAGCATATCTTTAAAACGCCCGGCTATGGATTGCGATGTGTGTTCCTTATCTACAATTGTAAAGTGGTGTTTAAATATGGGATATGGATTAACCAGTATCTGATAATTCCCATAACTGATGAACTCTTGTTCCTGCGGTCGGTTTGTTTGGCAGAGGAAGCAAGGCCGTGAGTGAATAGAGACAGTATCTGTCTGTGCGGCAGCCGAAAGAATGCGCTTCGGATTAAGAAATAACTGCGCACCTAAACATTTGTGACCAAACCATTTAGATATTTTTATTGTTTGTGACTGATACTGTTCCAGTGCTTGGTAATTCTCTTTGGCAAGTTCCCAAGAAAGGGTTTGCTTTTGAAATAACTGTTCGATTTTTTGCTGAAATTTCTCTAAGGTCGTTTCTTTTTGTAGGATGCGCTGTTCCAATTCCCACGTACGAAGTCGGTCTTTATATAGATTATTCTGGTTGATTTTCTCAACAGGCAGTGCGGCATCCGAGTTGCCGTCCCAACGGCGGCAAAGGTAAATCACGTCGTATATTCTGCCTATCTGATAATCGTGTGAAATTTTCAATCCAAGGGCATAATCTTCTCCATAGCTTGTGTTCGGGACTTTGATTTCCCGAAGAATGGGCGTGTAGAATGCACGGGGAGCTCCCAGGCCGTTGATACGTAATGCATTATTTCGTCCGTTGTCGGGCGTCCATTCCTTATGATCGATGATGCCGGGGGCAATTTCCTGCATATCAAAGTTAGTCATCATATAAGTGCCGATTACCATTGCACATTTCTGTTTATAGAAAGTATCAATGATGATTTGCAGACTATGTTCGTCTTTATACACGTCATCGCTATCAAGTTGGACGGCAAACTTTCCGCATTTCTCGTGATGGATGCCTATGTTCCAACATCCGCCTATACCAAGGTCGTCTCTTTCGGGAATGACGTGAATCAACCGCTTGTCCGAACTAAGTTCATGGAGAACTTCACTGGTTCCGTCTGTCGAATGATTGTCGATGACAATGACATTGAACGGAAAGGTCGTTTGCTGGTCCAGTGCCGAGCGTACGGCATCTTTGACTGTGCGAATACGGTTGCGTACGGGTATAATGACAGAAGCTTCATACTCAAAAGTGTGGGAAGAGAAGTCTACGGGACGGAAGATAGGATAAAGATATCCGCCAATTTCCTTCAAATGGTTGGTGCATGCCTGTTCCATTTCAATCTGTACCTGACGGTTTTTAGGGTCTACATAATCGAACTGCTTCTCACCGCTTTTCCGCTTGTCGCTTTCTACTTCGGTATATAGATATTCGTTGATATGTACCAGTTTGCTCTTTTGGGATATTTTGAGTCTCAAATCATACAAGCCTGCATATTGATATTCCTCTTCCGTATTTTCTATAACTTCCTTGAATGCGTTGGCATTGAACAGTAATACCGAGCCGAAATTGAAGTCGTCACGCAGGCTGCCGGGTTGGTAATCAATGACCGGAGCAGGTTTTTGCACACCGTCCATCTGTTGGTAATGGTCTGCATATGCCATGCCAGCATGGGTCATTTCCATTACTTGAACCATTCTTTCAAGAGCGAACATGCCTATTTTTAGTGCGGTGCGTTTGGTATAAAGTAAAGTATATGCTTTATCAGAATGTTCTGCAATAGCCCGCATCGCTTGTGTAGACTGCATTTTCTCTACAGAAATGAGTTCGCATCCGGGAATACAGACATTGGTAATTGGTGATGCCAATAAATAAATTTTGTCTACCAGCGTCGATGCACGTAACTCCTTAACTGTTTGCACAGTTTCTTCCAACCGGCTGAAAGGAAGAAAACAGTTGATTGTTGTTTTCATTATTTTACTTCTTGTTTTGTAGTATGAGTTGTGTAAGATGTTTCTTTGTCTTGTCTTTTGATGAACAAACAAAGTCCAAGGAATGTGAACAGGGCATTGATTATCAACAACTCGTAACTAATTTGGTAACCGTTGAACCATGCTTCCGAATTTCTTTGTAGGATATAGCAAAGAATAGGAGAAGCGATAGCTACCAACGGAATATATTTATCATAAACTTGTTTCTTGGTGAAGATGCCGAAAGCGAACAGCCCTAAGATAGGACCATACGTATAACTGGCCAGTGTGTAAATCGCATCAATCACACTGGTGTTGTTCAGCAAATTGAATACGAAAATGACTGCCCCCATCACAACTGCCATACCGATATGTACATGTTTGCGTATCTTGCTAAGTGCCGCATCTCCTTTTCTCTGTGCATGTAAAATATCTACGGTGAAAGAAGTAGTCAGTGCTGTCAAGGCAGAACCCGCCGCAGAATAGGCGGAGGCTATCAGCCCGATAATGAATAATATTCCGACTATGCCGGGAAAATAATTTCCGGTAGCGATCATCGGAAATAACTCATCGCTTTTTCCCGGATTCTCGATGCCTTGCTGTGCTGTAAACGTATATAGGAGTACTCCCAGCATCAGAAAAAGCAGAATAACAAAGAACTGTGAGATTCCACTGGTAATCATATTCTTCTGCGAATCCCGGAAGTTTTTGCAGCTAAGGTTGCGCTGCATCATATCCTGGTCGAGTCCGTTCATGGCAATAACGGTGAATACACCTGCCAGGAATTGCTTGAAGAAATATCGCTTGTCATTGACATCGTCAAAAAAGAATGTCTTGGAAAAGTCACTATCTGAAATCGTACTAACCAGACCACTGAAATTCAGATGCAGACTGGAAGCAATATAATAGATGCAAAGTACAACCGACACTACGAGGCAGAATGTTTTTAGAACATCCGTCCATATCAATGATTTCACTCCACCACGGAAAGTGTAAAGCCATACGATAAATACCGTAAGGATCACATTCAACAGGAATGGAAGATGGAAAGGTTCGAAGATAAGAAACTGCAATGTCAGACATACGAGAAAGAGCCGAACGGCTGCCCCTAACATCTTTGAAATGAAAAAGAACCATGCTCCCGTCTGGTAGGAGGAGCTTCCGAACCTGTTCTCCAGATATTCATAAATGGAAACCAGGTTCATACGATAAAAGAGAGGAACGAGTACAAATGCAATGATAATTTGTCCTACTATGAATCCTAGCACCATCTGCAGGTAAGAAAAGCTGCTTGCCTGTACCATGCCCGGAACGGAAACGAAAGTGACTCCGGAAATGGTGGAACCGATCATGGCAAAGGCAACGATATACCAGGCTGATTTACGGTTTCCTACAAAGAATCCTTCATTGTCGGCTTTGCGTCCTGCTATATAAGAGATAGTGAACAGGATGATAAAGTATGCCACAATAGTAATAGATATAACGGCTGGACTCATATCTGCTGTTTAAATTCGTTTGAGGATGAATATCCGGAACTTGTTTACTTTGCCTACAAATGTAGGGAATTTATCATAGATATGCATACTCTTACATATCTTTTATTCCGGGTGTGCCTCCGGTCGCATGTTTTGATGAATGCCAATTCTTATTGAGAGAGGATAACTCCGGGGATTTCTTTTCGAGTGAAACGCCGGTTGTCTTTTCTGATGTATGCATCTCATCTCTGAAACAGCAGGTGTCAAAAGTATGCCCTGCTGCTGTCTCTTTACTGCTTGAAAGTGCCAGATAACCTCCATCATTGCTTAAAGCGGGGAAGTTGGGTATCGTAACCAGAGTTTCTCCTCCGACTTTATGCTTTTGAACTACCTTGTTGAAGTATTTGGTGAAACAAAGATACCCTTTGGACGGAATATTAAGAGGGATGGAAGCATCCTCCTTTTGAAGGGTAGTAGTACTGTATATTGTACCATCTTTATACATCTTATATAGATAGAGGGCTGGTACGCTGATTGTTGTTTCGGTCGGATTATAGATTTCTATATATTCTGCGCCATCACTCGCATTATCATACATTATTTCATTGAAAAGAAGCATGCCTCTCACATCTTCCGGTAATTCGGGTGTATTCGGATTATCCGGTATATCTGTTCCGGGTTCTTCAGGTGTTCCGTCGGGCGTGGTGGTCGTTTCTGCGTCATTAGACAATCGTATGTGGTGAAATGTGAATCCTTTGCAACGAGTTTTGGTATAGATGCAGTATATACCGCAGCAGAAGGAAGCTGGTATCTCTATATTTTTCACTTGCTTCTCTTTTACATATTCATTCTCGGATTCGAGACGTGTCCAAAAGGTCCAGTAACCGTTATTGTCACATTCTACTTTGACAGATAGCTTCGGTGAATTATTACCTTTCATCAGTTCTCTGCCTGAAGCCAGTAATTTGGAACCGTCTTCATTTTGGCGGTAAAGAGCTACATTATCTTTGGAGCCTCCTATCTGAATATAATAACCGTTTAGTTTACCGGAAAGCACATTGGAGGAAGAGGTTAGATAAAACCGTGCATAATTGTTGGCGGAAGGATTGAAGGTGAGGTGAACTCCAAATTCCCAACGGGTATTCTTCACCGAAGTGGACGGTATAGTGATATAAGCTGTTCCGGCATCTTCTTGTGGATCATTCAGATGAACTCCTTCTTTAGAATTGATGGTGAACTTATCAGTTTCTCCTTCCCAGGGAAGTTCGGAAGTAGCTGTGTCTTCTCCTTCTGAATCTCCTTTTTCTTCGTCATCAGCAGGAAGTGAACAATGATAGAATAACATCATAAAGAGACTAAGGAAAGCAAATGCTTTGTAAACTTTCATACGGTTTTGATTTTTAGTTTTTATTTTACCGTATTTGTTTGTGTATAATGCAGAAGCAATTGCGGTCTGAATATTTGAATGAGTGGGCAAAGATAAACCTTCTTGCCGGAAAAAGCTTATACTTACAGAAGAAAAGATTGTAATTCTTTTTGTTTTCTATAAATGCATGGGAAGAAAACAGTAAGGGACTATCCAAAGTCATATTTAATAGATTGACTTTTGATAGTCCCTTGCAACTGTTACATTCAATATGGGAATACTATTCGAAACGTGGCATTACATATTTATCAGTATAAGATGTGAAAGTAATACCGGGCATGGAATGAGTAGACGATGCATTCTCTAATTTTTTAATCAATGAATAATCGTCAGCATTCAATGCATAATAATTATCAGAGGTTGGAGTAGTTACACGTACCGTCCAATCGAACATATTACCGATGATGGTTAATGCATCCGTTTCGGGATTGAATACAGGAATTCCTGTTTTCACTACTTCGTATGTCCGGTTCTGCAGTACGTAGAAAGCATTGTTGACATCGGTCATGAACGCAAGTGTTTTCTTGTTTCTGAACTCTGTCAGATACAGATGTTCCAGTGTCAATCCTTCGGGCAAGGTGATGGCACGAACATACGGACGCCCTTTCACCTGTTTCAGATGAAACAGCCGGCGGTCGGCATCCAATAGAAGATAACCTTCGTCATACTCTTTTTTCACCGTAGGATTTCCTACGATCTCCGTTGCCGGGAAACGAAACTCCTTTTTAGTCATAGCTTCGGTAAACTGAAGACTCTTGTCTTCCTTTACGCTGTTGGAGGCCATGTCGATAAATTCAATTCCTTTGGAGGTGATGCGGAATACGTCATCCGGCATTTTCAGGTCTACACGTCCTGACATGGATTCCATCAGAGGATAAAGTCCGATAGAAGGCGCATTGATATCCGAAGGAACACTACGGAAGTTGAAGTTCTCCGTCTGTACCATTTTAGGAGTTACTGCTATCCCTTTAATAGTATCCGGAAAACGCTCATCGGACATCAACTGACGAAAATAAAACATAGGCAGGATACTGTCGAAAGCTGCTTCCGAATAAATATTACCTGCCAGGTCGCGACGCACACTTCCTTTTCCCTCTTCCTGTCCCATCTGTGCGAAATCGCCAATTACGAAACTGTACAGGGTAAAGGGAGTCTTCTCCGGCTTTACGACAAAGAAATTGTAACACCAGGGCAACTGCCAAAGAAGCAGAAAAGCGATGGTTACATATAATAATATAGTACTGAAACGTCTCATTACTCAATCTTTTAATTTTTAGTCTTTAATTTTTAATTGTTCCTAGTCCTGCTTTCCGGCCTTAAATCGTACGATAGAAAGCCACGAGAAAGAAGCTGTCAACAAAGTATAAACCACTAAATAAGGGAGGAACTTGTTATATGCTTCCGGTGTGGGCGACAGAAAGAAGATTCGGAGTAATAATACTGCGATAATGAGATTCAGAATACGACGTTTCCATGCCGGTTCGAGGCAGATCCATGCCACAAGCAGGTAGCCGGAAATCCCGGCAAGATACCACGTTAAAGCGGTGAGCAATATGTGGTTCTTCAGTTCATGGGCAAGTATTCCGTTCAGGTATACTTCCATCAACAGAAAATTGGAAGCGAAGCAGACAAATAGCAACACTAATCCCGAAAGTAGCATATTACCTGTCATCTTCAATTCCGGATAAGGCAGATGGAGAGTCAGTTTCAGGCATTTGCGCTGCATTTCGGGAACAAACTGCACAATAGCCATCAAAATTCCCGCAATCAGAGGGATATATTGCAACATATCAATGAAGATGACATCTCGTTGCAGCATCACTTCCCACACATGAGCAGCCCCTTTCATTTCTACCACCCGGTTGATGCGGAGCATACAGTAGCCTGTAAAACCAAGTGTGGCGAGCACGGCAAGTAGAAAATACCACCGTGTCTTTATCCATTCTTTATAAAATATAGCGTACATTGTTTTTATCAATTATCAACGATTCTAGTATTTGCCTGTCAGGCCGATAAATGCATCTTCCAGATTCACCTGTTCACTATGAAAATTAGTGTAGGGTACTGACATGGATTTCAGTTTTGCTTCTGTTTCTGCCGGTTGAAGGAAGGAGAAAGTCTCCAACTGGTTCCGCATGACAGAAGGATGATAGAAATCATCGGATGCGGGAAGTTCGTAGCCTTCAGGAATAGTGAAGGTGTAGCGACGTCCTTTTTCTAATAGTTCGGCGATTGGTTTCTGAATCAGTATCTTTCCGTAGTCCATGATGATGCAGTCGTCAACAAGCCGTTCCATGTCCTGAATGATATGCGAGGTCAGAAAGACGGTTTTTCCTTCTGAACGGGCATAGTCGCGGAGGTAGTCGACAAACAGGCGACGATAGCCGGGATCGAGTCCGAGAGAGAAATCATCCAGTACGAGAAGTTCCGGGTTCTGTGCGAGAATCAGTCCGAGGGCTACTTGTGAACGTTGTCCGCAGGACATGCGCGAGATACGTTGACCGGTGGCTACTTTCAATTTATTCATCAGTTCGTAGTAGGCTTCCTTTTTCCATTGACCGGGGTAGAAAACTGCGTAGAATTTCTCTATCTCGGTGATGGTCATGAATTGGTATTGCACATGACCTTCGATGAGCAGTCCGATATTACGACGCAGAGCCGGTGCCATTGTCTGTATCTCCTGTCCGAAGATGCGACATTCTCCCGAACGGGGTTTCAGATAACCGCTCAAGATATTGATAGTGGTGGTCTTGCCCGTACCGTTCTTTCCCAACAGTCCCAGGATGCGTCCTTTGGGTACTGTGAAGCTAAGATTTTCGTAAATCAACCGTTTGCCGTAATAGTGCGTCAGGTTGTTACATTCGATAATATGTTCCATTTGATTTTATCTGTTATTCTATTCAAAAGAAGAAAAGGAAAAGAATGGGAATCAAGATTCCGACAATTAGTTCGATTCCTCCTCTGCCGATAATACCCTTATTTCCTTTCAGCATGATGATGCCGGAGAGAGTAATGATAATAAGAGCGATAGCGAAAATATCAGCAAAGTAAGTCCACCATTGTCCCGGGTTGTAATGTAAGCGGGACATTGCTCCGATAAGCGGACGGTGGGTGACGGATTCATATACCGCTTCCCCTGTCTTCACATCTACCAGGAGGTTGGAGCCGCCTTTCAGGAATACTTTCATTACGTCCGTTTTCGGGAAGTAATGTTTGGTATAGTTGCCGCTTTCTCCTAATGGTTCCAGGAGGGTGAGCACTTTCTCCTTATTCATTCCTGCTTTATCCGGTAGCTTTTCTGCTATCTTATACTCTTTCCGTGTGATGGAGAAGTTCGGGTTAATCGTGTCACGGTGATTCATTACAATTCCGGAAATGGCATATATCAATACCATTCCGGAAAAGAAAAATGATAGGTCACGGTGTATGAGTCGACTCCACTTACGGATGTTACTACTCCACTTCATACGAGTTAGCTTCCATGAAATAGAAAGATAAATACTCTTTTCCTGTTTCTGCCTTGCGGTCGGCTATTTTGGCACGGAAATCTGCAATGCGGGCTTCGGGACTGTTGGCTGTTTCGCCACGTGCTTTCTTTTCAGAGTCGCATCCGGCTTCACCGGTTCCGTGTTTCTCGGCAGCCTGTGCTTTGAGTTGTGCTTCCCAGTTCTGGAGGTAGGCTTCGTCAATGCGTTGTTCTTTCAGTGTTCCGGTAACACGAACGATAGAGTTTACACATTTAGGATCGAATGCTCCCAAGGTTCCTGCTTCTACACGGATCACTTGGGTATCGTCGCTACCCATCAGGAAGATTTTCTTTGCTCCATGTTTGCAGGTGTGTGTGCAGACGCCTTCAATGGTTACTTCTTGTCCTGCAAGGCTTTCGGCATTGGCAAGGAGAGAGTCGATTTCCAAAGCGGAAGATGCAGACTGTTCTGTAGTTGCTTCTGATGCGCTTTTCTGTTGTTTGTTACCACATGAAGTTCCGATAAAAGTCATTGCCACGATGGCAATTGCGATTGTTAGCTTTTTTGTTTTCATTGTTCTTGCTTCGTTTTTATATAGTTTGTAATCTGTTTATCGTTTGTTTATAGCTTATCATAGCTCGCCTTACGGGCGAGGAGTCTTAACCTTACTTGAGACTTTGAGTTTCATGCCGGGAAACTGTTGTTTCCTCACCGAGAAACTGTTGTTTCCCCGTAGGGGAACTAAAGGTTTCCCGGTGTGAAACAAATGTTAGCCCTTTAGTTGCCGGCTTGATCCCTTACGCAACGAACTTGCATACCGGCTTTAATGCTGACATAAGATAATGATAATCTGCCTTCCGGATACTTGGTTGCATTGATTGTACTCATTAATCCAAAGAACTGTATATTGGTAAGTACTCCGCTAGTGCTATTGTATATAGGTTTGTAGGCAGTCGAAGTCATATAATAATTCATTGCCGGTTTTCCATGCCATGCAGCTTGAATATTGGCATCATCCGCTATCGCAGTTTTTTGATAACTGCCGGCACCAGTAAGACTTGTTGCCATACGAACACCAGAGAATTGGTAATTGAATTCTGCATCATTCAGTGCTGATATTTTGGCGCCATCATAAGTTGCATCATAAAAAAGAGCTTTATCACCATCAGCCGGTACTTTGCCATCGACATCATTTGTAGTCTTTCCTACCAGATTAAAGTACTCCAGACGTGTCGGTATGTGCCATCCTTTCGGGCAGATTCCTTGTGCTCCTTCAAAGGAGGTCAGATTACTTTCTGTGATTTCCTTACCACCCAGTGCAGCTTGGAAATCATATAGATAACCTAATTCTTTTATGGCACTTTCTTTGGTTGTAGCTACGGTTGCACCGTCGGCTGTAATTTCATACGGATACCAAACATGGCTATCAGCAGTTGGATCGGTAGACGGTGTCAGTCCTTTCGGTAAGTAAATAAGTGGTTCAGCCATCCATGTCGTACCGTTTGAGAGAGTTACAGTCTTATATTTCACATTGTCATACAGGAAATAGTTCTGATCGAGATGTTCCTCGAAAGAAATCTCATTATCAGCTCCGATTTCGCCCTCATCTGTCCAATTTTCAATGTCACCACTAAGTTTGACTTCTATATCGTCAGGTAACACGCGAATGTTCACACTGTATTGTCCTCCTTGTGCCAAAGTGGTAGACGTGAGCTTCTGTGACAAGGTTTTGCCGTCAGATGTGGCTACTTCAAGCGTCAAGGCTACTGTTTGGGGAACGATAATAGCGCGGTATGTCTCATTGGCTTTAATGGCTTGTGCAACAATGCTTGTAGCAGAGGCGTTTGCATCAGCAGTCACTGTGAGAGCACTCAAATCAAGAGTTGCAGTCGGGATAGAACCTTTCAATGCAATGGACGAGATGTTAGCTTCTACTTCCTTTGTTACATTAATTACTAATTTAGTAAACATGTGTTTGAAGTTCATGCTTATAACGTTGGTAGTCGGAAGTACATCCGATTTCTTTGCTGCCATAAAATCTGATGCTCCGTATCCGGTAGTCTGATCGGTTTCTACAGTAAATGAAGCCGGAGTATTGCCCTCTTTATAGGGATAATAGGCTACTATTTGCGATTTGTCATTTCCTTCCGGGTACCAGAGTAAATCACCTGCAAATATTCCGTTACTATATGTCATCTGCTTATTCTCTGCATATACGAAGTCACCGTTTTGGGTGATTGTAACACCGATTTTATCTCCGGTCTCAAAGTTAACTTCCGTAGCACGTGTAATAATAGGAGAGATAGTAATGCGACTGTTTGCAGGAGTCGTAGCTTCGTTCTCCTCTTGTTGGCAAGATACCAAAAGTGCTGCTGCGAAGATAAATGTCAAACTCTTTTTCATTGCTTCATAATTTAGTTTATATATATTCATTGTTATCAAAAAGTATATCCTAATTTGACAGTCTCATTCCAACGGTTCGAACCATCTATATATTGCAGGTTGAAACCGTGCGTATAACTGCCCTGTACTTCCGCATAAATTCTATAGTTGAAATGATAGCGCAATCCGAGATGAAATGTCGCTTGTGGGGCAGTTGCATATTCATTTTTCAGATGGTAATAATCAGTCAGTCGATGAGGCGGATCACCCGGTTCCGTATCTGTTGCCGTAGCCCTGTTTTTCTCGGTAAAGTTTCCTATGGCAAAGGATGCAGCCGCTTTCAGGTCGAGTTTCCCCAGATGAAATACACCGGAGATATAAGTCTGGCTACAAATCATCTTTTCCGAAGCCACATAAGGATACATCTGTGTGGTCAGTCGTCTGAATGTTGATATATTCGTTCCCAGGCGAAGTTCCGTGCGGGGACTAATCCATTCATATTCGGGATGGACGGAGAAAACATCCTGCTCAGAAATACGATTGAAACCGTGTACGTGAGTGGTCGTTATCCCGTTTACCGTTTCTTTGGTTATCACATTCTCGTTGTTGACCAGATGTGACCATTGCAGGTTCAGTCGCAGAAAATGCTCTATCTTTCCCTGTTTGAAATGATAACTCAAATGAGAAGTAATCCGGTGGGTTGGAAATTTAAACCAGATAGCATCTCTTTCACCGGCAGAACCAGAAGAATACGTGTATTCAACATCTCCGTAAAATCCTTTCCATTGAAACTGCAAAGCTCCCCCGTTCGACAATTCTTTGAGGGGGAAACCGTTGACGCCCGATTCACTAAGATGGATTCCACTCCCGTCCCATGCCTCGTAAGCTCCATACATAAGTCCTTTATCGAGAAAAGCATTGTAAGAGTTTTCGGCTGTACCGATGACTTCTGCTTTCACTGATTCGCTATTTTTACCGAGAATATAGGAAAAGCCGATCGCCATATCTCCCGAATGATACATGACGCTGGGGGCTACTTTCAAATCCAGTCGGTAATTGGTATGCCGCAAGTCTTTTCGTTTGGAATAGTTGGAAGCGGCAAAGTCAATCTTTCCTCCTAATCGCCAGTTGGGTGAAATATCAGTTGCAATACCACCCATAAAAGCGTAGGTTTGCAAGTCTTTGCGTCCGGGCGTGAACTCCAGGAGGTCTACGGGATAAAATCCCGGGTGGATGAACATCGAACCGCTCATATCCTTGCCTGAAGTATGGTCGAAGGAGAATGAACCTGTCAGTGAATAACCTTTCAGATGAGTGATGGACTTTGCTACCGCTCCGGCACTCCATGCTTCTTTTGCTTCGTAATAGTTGCGGAAATCACCGTGGTTATTCTTTCCGTACAGTTCGGCATAGGAAGCAGAAATACTGTCCATCATGATACCGGTGACATTTGCCCCGGCATTCCAGGAGTTACGCCGTTCGATGATGTCATAAGTCTGCGCCGAAACTCCGGACGTCAGACATAGGATCCAAAGACCTGTTATATATATTTTCTTCATCTCACTCATGCAAAGATTGTTTTTCCCGTTCATAAAAATCGGTAGAAGAGTTGTTTGTATCTACCAGTACTTCGTAACCCGCTTCCTGTGTCGCTTCTTCATCCACATGACGGTATAAACTGCGTCCGTTGTATGTGGCACTTTGAGTGACATATCCCGCATCGATGGATGGAGAAATACGCTTTTTATTGTTGGAGGAACCGCCATAATATACTTCCGTGCCATCAATCACCCAGTCAAGTGGTACCGCTATCACCTGATCCGTAGTGCTTCCTGGTTTTTGTATGATGCTTCCCTCTTTAAGGACGAAGTCCTGTATCGTGGTATCCTTGGCTTTAAAAATAACCGCGGCAGGAGAAAATATCGAGAATGAATAGGCGTTCGCCTGTCCTATCTTCCGTACAACGTTCAGGTAATGATCCGGTGTGATCTGGTCGCCCGGAGCCGGATGATACTGTGTGTTCGGGAAATAAACATTATTATAGCATACAAAATATCCGGGTTTGTTCAGGTTGACAGATTGCGGATATTGTGCCGCATGGTCAACCGCTCCGTTGATGGCAATCACTGCATCTTCTCCCGGCTGAAGCGGGAACGTTTTACCGGTACCGCCAAATTGCCAGATGCACTGAACGATGGGAGCGAAGTCCTTGAAGATGGTTGCTCCGGTTGCTTCATCCTGTGTCACCCATACATTAGTGGCTTGTGAATTGTAAGGGTCGAGTGCTCCGAAGCATAAACTATCCAGATATTGCACTTCCGAGTCGTTATTATGCAGGATAATGTACTTGTCGGACTGATAATTTCCTTCCAGCGGTAACTTTGTGCATCCTCCGCAGTAAATCTCTTTAATAATGATCGTCCCGGCCTTGGAATGAATGAGCGGGAGATTAAGAGACATGTCTCCGCTGGTAAGTTTGACATTATCAGCTAATCCGTTGAAAATATCCTTTCCGTCTTTGTCGCTGACTTGTACGCGGTATATGCCTTTGGTCAAAGAGAATTGTGCGACTCCATTCTTGTCGGTTTTAGCCTTGTAAGAATTCCCACGGTCGACATCTTCAATCTTTACGGTCACTCCTTCCCGGAGATGATCCGTGTATCCGTCCGGATATACGGCAGTAACCTGCAGGCTGTGCAATTGGTTGTCATACGGATTCTCTTTATCGATATCCGTGCATCCTGCAAAGATGCCGGTCACTGTTAGTAATAATATGTAGATGGATTGCTTCATATAGTTAGAATTTGATACGGCAAGTAAGTCTATAATAGAAATCCGGGGTGAAGAGAGCGCTTACACCCGTTGCATGAGATTTTACATAAGGCCGTGAGTTGGTGAAATTAATCGCATTGAGAGAAAGGGATACATAGTCTCCAATCTCTTTGGTGATATTAATATTGGCTGAAAAATAAGGATCATATCCGTCTGCTGCAAATGTATAGGCATTGCCCGATTTGCGTATCAGGTAGGAGAATGCCGGATTCGCGGCTTCTGCTGATGTGAAAGGATGCATCTCATTATTCAGGTCGAGGTATGCTACCGGCCAGATAGCGGTATAAGAGTTACCGTCATAGATACTTCCCCCGGTTTGGGTATTACTGCTTTCGCTCACATTGAAAGCATATTCTTTTCCTTGATACTCGGAGATGTTCTGCGAACGCTTCACAAGCGAAGCTTCCAGTCGGCACGAGATAATCAGTCTGGCTTTCGGAATACGGGTGATGGCTGTGATATTGGCATCCAGCGAGTGGGTACGCTTGCCGTTGGCGGTAGTCGATAAATTGTCGCCATTGGCGTAGATACCTACATATTGGTAAGAACGATTGGCAAGGCTGGTGTGCGACCATCCATTCTGATAATAATACGATAAAGAGTTGTCGATGTATTTCGTATAAGTATAAGCGGCATCTACCCGGAATTGCGTGCGAATCGGGGTAATTTCCGGGAAATCAACAATCATTTCCGCTCCGCGACGAATCACGTCCATTCCATTGTCGGGAGAAGTTGACTTTACAAAAGTCTGGTCGGTCACTTTGACATCCATAGGAGTCCAGTAACTGGATGCATTGTCGCGTATGTAAACCATCCCTGTCTGGTTATCTACATTGATTTGCGGGTTAGTCGGCATCGTGAATCCATCCGGCAATTGGAGCACATCGTAGGAGAACGGAGTATAAGTACTTGTGTACTTATACGGCAGCTTGGTGCGGTTGAAATAACCGACTAATGAAATCCGGGTACGGGCGATGTTGACGTCCAAACCGATTTCTGCGTTCTGATTTCGTTGCCAGCGTAGGTTTTCATTGTGCAATAACGTGTAGGGCTGACTATAATATATATAAGATGATTCAATCTTATTATAGGAAAAGCCGAAAGTCTGTATATCCCGATATTCTTGTTTGGGATACAAGGTATAGAAAGAGGGAAGTTTTTCGGTAATTCCCCAGCCGCCACGGATAGCGATATATTCGTTCAACTGCCATCTGGCATTGAAACGCGGAGACAGAGTATTCAGATTTTTATATTTCGTTCCCTTGATAAACAAATGTTCCCAACGTACCCCTGCCATCAGTCTAAGCATAGTATTTCCCACAGGAAATGAGAGACTTTCTTCTGCATAAAGCGAAACATTATGCATATATGGATAAGCCGTGTAAGGACGGGGACGATAACCGTTCGGAGCCAATGCTGGGTCTTTGTAATATTCTCCTTCGCCCACATTGCCTGTTGCTTTCCATTGAACGCCCGCTTTCAGGTTGCTGTTTACAGTCTTAAACCGTCTGTTCCATTCATATTTTAACGATGCGGCATAATCCAGTTCTTTGGAGTCGATGATTTGGTCGGCAAAGTAAGTATATGGCAGTTTGTTTGCCATAAAATATCCTTCCTCTGTGGCATGAACAGCCGGTTGCTCCGATGCATACGAGTAGAACGTATGCGCGTGGGAGTTGTTATCATTGTAGTATATTGATGCGTCGAACTTAAGGTTGGTTATCCACGATTTGTTGAGCAGCCAGGCGAGTGAAGTGTTTGCCCGGAATACGTTATCTCTCACTTTGTTGTATTCTCCCGAATAGGCATCAGGATCATCTTTGGTATTCATTCCTCCGATATTGCCTGTAACACCGATGTCGAATCTCAATACGTTGCGGAACGTGTTGCTATATCCGGCAGAGAATCCCCTTCTTGTATAAGAAGAATAGGGAGATACCAACTTTTGAGTAGCCTTGGTCCACTCACCATTTATGTTGATGACACCTTTATCGTTTCCTAAATCCAGTCCTTTTGCAAATGAAACCTGTTCGGTGCGAGGATTGATAGACAGCAATATGTTCCAGGGTGTTTTCCCTTTCCGGGTGTGAATCTTGACCATACCACTATTCAAGTCTCCATATTCTGCCGAAGGCACTCCGGTGATGACTTCCACCGATTCAATATCTGCAACAGTGATATTCCGGGTATCCACTCCGTTCATATTGCCAAACGAACCATTGTTTCCAATACGAACTCCATCCACTTCTACGGCTGTTCCAAATGCGGCATTACCGGCTGTTGACCCTCCGTCGCGTAATGAGAAGATATGATTGGCGGTAAGATCCGGCACTTTAGTCTTTCCTCCCGGAAGGAGAGCGGAGATATCACTCACGTTGGACACCTGTAGATGCTCCAATGCATGATTTCCGATAGTGAGCGTTGTGTTTAATTCATTTTTGGGTGCTTGTGCAGTGACGACTACATCATCTAGTGCAAGTGTATTTTCTTTGAGTATGATAGGAAGGTTCTTGATATTGCTGCGTACATTTACGGGAATGGTTGCCGGTACATAACCAAGAAAAGAAACCTCCAGATTATATTTCCCTTCCTGTACTCCTTGTATCGTAAATTCTCCTTTCTGATTGGATACGGCCCACAAATAGGTACCTTTAATGAGAATAGAAGCACCAGGCAAGGGGGAATTCGTTTTTGCCTCGGTCACACGTCCCGAGATTGTATAGATGTTTGAATTAGCTGCGGCCTCAAATAAATTGAAAAATAGTAGCCCCCAAAATGCTATATTAAAAAGACAATACTTCATAGATAAGTTTTGCGCAAAATTCGATAAAAACCGAGTTTGTATCAATCACTATAAATAGTTATTTTGGCAAACCCTGATACCTATAACTAGTGACTCATTACCTACGAATAGGTATTTTCCCCTCTAATTGCAGCTTGGAGAATAAAAAACCGGCTTGCATTGCGATTACTATCACATTGCAAGCCGGTTGATTTATTGGGCTTATCTATAGTTGTCCGGATATTATTTCCAGTCCGCTATATTAGATATTTTTTACTTTAATCAGATATTCGGCAATCTGAACAGCATTCAGGGCAGCCCCCTTCTTGATCTGGTCACCTACAATCCAGAAAGTCAATCCGTTTTCGTTTGTCAGGTCTTTGCGGATACGGCCTACATATACCGGGTCTTTACCTGCCAGGAACAACGGCATTGGGTATTCTTTTTCGGCAGGATTGTCCTGCAGAACCAGACCTTCGCCATTAGCGAATGCTTCACGAGCCTCTTCTACGGAAATCGGACGTTCAGTTTCTACCCAAATACTTTCAGAGTGAGCACGTAATGCAGGAACACGTACACAAGTTGCACTAACTTTTACGTCAGAATGCATGATCTTGCGTGTTTCATTATACATCTTCATCTCTTCTTTCGTATAACCATTTTCTGTAAACACGTCGATCTGCGGAATCAGGTTGAAAGCCAACTGATAGGCAAACTTATCTACAGTCACAGGTTCGTTTGCCAATACCTGACGATATTGTTCGTACAATTCGTCCATGGCAGCGGCACCCGCACCACTTGCTGCCTGATAGGTAGACACGTGCACGGTTTTTATATGAGAAAGCTTTTCGATGGCTTTCAGTGCAACTACCATCTGGATAGTCGTACAATTCGGGTTGGCGATAACGCCGCGCGGACGTTCCAATGCATCCTCTGCATTTACTTCAGGCACCACCAAAGGCACATCGGCATCCATACGGAAAGCGCTGGAGTTGTCGATCATCACAGCACCATACTTGGTGATTGTTTTTTCGAACTCCTTAGATGTTCCTGCACCGGCAGAAGTGAAAGCAATGTCTACCCCTTTAAAGTCATCGTTGTGTTGTAAGAGTTTCACCTCGATCTGTTTACCGCGGAAAGTATATGTTGTTCCGGCACTACGTTTAGAACCGAACAAAACTAACTCGTCCATCGGGAAGTTTCTCTCATCGAGCACGCGCAGGAACTCTTGTCCTACGGCTCCGCTTACGCCAACAATAGCTACTTTCATCTTTTTCTTTTGTTAAATTGTGAATATTGAATTTCTTTCCTTCATCCTGTCGAATCGGAAAGATTTGGCTGCAAAATTATAACAATTTAGCATATAAACATCGATTTTGAGAGAAATATTTCAGCCTTTCGGAGGATTTCTTTAACCTTACGTATCGTAAGGTATGGTTGTTGGACGGGATAAACGTATCCAAAGGGAGCCATTTCCTGTTGCGATGCGAATCGGATTGATTCCGTAGCCTGATAAGATTCTCTTTATTGCCTAATATTACTTCGTTCCACTATAGTGTTCCGCAAGGATAACTATAGTCTCCCTTGCGTTACACTATAGTTATCCGCAAGAGACACTATAGTAGAACGAAATAAAAGTGCCTAACGAAATATATCTTGATAGGTAAGCGGGGGAAAAGAAGTAGTAAGGTGAGTAATTGACTACTGAATAATACGTCTGGACATTCATTGTGATTCTGCAAACTTTTTTGTTCCTTTGCATTGAATTCCTAAAGCCACAGCCTATGAACCTGTTTGATTTTAATTTAACCTTACCGATTACCGACCCGACTTGGGTATTCTTTTTGGTATTGATTATCATTCTTTTTGCTCCGATGATTTTGGGGCGTCTCCATATACCTCATATTATAGGCATGATTCTGGCGGGTGTCTTGATTGGCGAACACGGCTTTCATGTACTCGACCGAGACAGTAGTTTCGAACTGTTCGGCAAAGTAGGACTCTATTATATCATGTTCCTTGCCGGTCTTGAGATGGATATGGAGGACTTTAAGAAGAACCGGACGAAAAGTTTCGTGTTCGGCTGGCTTACCTTTCTGATTCCTATGGTGTTGGGAATATGGAGTAGTATGAGTATGCTGGGATATGGTTTTCTCACGGCGGTATTGTTGGCAAGTATGTATGCTTCTCATACCTTAATTGCTTATCCTATTATTAGTCGTTACGGACTGTCTCGTTTGCGCAGTGTCAATATCACCATTGGTGGTACTGCTGTCACCGTCACCCTTGCTTTGATTATTCTTGCTGTCATAGGAGGCATGTTTAAGGGAACTGTCGATGGCTGGTTCTGGGTATTTCTTGTGGCAAAAGTGGCTTTCCTCGGATTTCTGATTGTGTTCTTTTTCCCCCGTATCGGACGCTGGTTCTTCCGGAAGTACGATGACAGCGTGATGCAGTTTGTATTTGTGCTGGCGATGGTTTTCCTCGGAGGAGGATTGATGGAATTTGTAGGAATGGAAGGAATCTTAGGAGCTTTCCTGGCGGGTTTGGTATTGAATCGCCTGATTCCTCATGTATCTCCTTTGATGAACCGCTTGGAATTTGTGGGAAATGCGCTGTTTATTCCTTACTTCCTGATTGGCGTCGGGATGATTATTGATGTAAGAAGCCTGTTTACCGGAGGTGAAGCATTGAAAGTGGCCATTGTGATGACAGTGGTGGCAACCTTTAGTAAATGGCTGGCTGCCTGGATCACACAAAAA
The DNA here is from genome assembly GCF_014334015.1 of Bacteroides sp. M10. Taxonomy (GTDB): domain Bacteria; phylum Bacteroidota; class Bacteroidia; order Bacteroidales; family Bacteroidaceae; genus Bacteroides; species Bacteroides intestinigallinarum. The sequence goes on from NZ_CP060488.1 coordinate 2,437,302, forward strand.
ATCTATCGGATGCAGTCGAATGAACGGAGCATGATATTCGGTTTAAGTAATGCGCAGGCCGCAGCTACACTGGCAGCAGTGTTGATCGGTCATGAAATCATTATGGAGAATGGAGAACGGTTGCTGAATGATGATGTATTGAACGGTACGGTAGTGATGATACTTTTCACTTGTGTCATCAGTTCTTTGGTAACCGAACGTTCGGCACGTCGTTTTGCTCTGGATGAAAATGTGCAGGCGGAAGAAGAAGCTAAGAAAGTAAATACGGAACAAATCTTGATTCCGGTGGCTAACCCGGAGACGATTGAAGATTTGATTAATCTGGCTTTAGTAATAAAGGATGCCAAGCAGAAAAATGCATTGGTGGCATTGAACGTTATCAATGACAATAACAGTTCGGAGAAGAAAGAGCAGCAGGGTAAACGTAATCTGGAGAAGGCGGCTATGATTGCCGCTGCCGCTGATGTGCCTGTTACGATGGTGAGTCGCTATGACTTGAATATTGCTTCGGGGATTATCCATACAATCAAGGAGTATGAAGCTACGGATATTGTGATTGGTCTGCACCGGAAAGCAAATATTGTCGACTCTTTCTTCGGACATCTGGCCGAAAGTCTGTTGAAAGGTACGCATCGTGAAGTGATGATTGCCAAATTCCTGATGCCTGTTAATACCCTGCGTCGAATCAATATTGCCGTTCCGCCAAAGGCCGAATATGAATCGGGATTCTCTAAATGGGTGGAACACTTCTGCCGTATGGGAAGTATCCTGGGCTGTCGGGTGCATTTCTTTGCCAATGAGCGTACATTGATGCGTGTTCAGCAACTTGTGAAAAAGCGACATGCAGGTACTCCGACGGAATTCTCCATATTGGAGGAGTGGGAGGATCTCTTGCTGTTGACAGGGCAGGTAAATTATGACCATTTATTGGTAGTTATCTCTGCCCGTCGCGGATCTATCTCTTATGATCCCTCTTTTGAACGTCTCCCGGCACAATTAGGAAAATATTTCTCTAATAATAGTTTGATAATCCTGTATCCCGACCAGTTTGGCGAACCGCAGGAAATTGTGTCATTCTCCGATCCTCGTGGACATAATGAGTCTCAACATTATGAGAAGGTCGGCAAATGGTTCTATAAATGGCTAAAGAAAAACTAATGGAAAGATACGACTGGCAACAGAGAACGGAACTCCTGTTAGGGGAGGAAAAGATGGAACGCATCCGGAGCGCGCACGTATTGGTCGTGGGACTGGGTGGAGTAGGTGCTTATGCCGCCGAGATGATCTGCCGTGCAGGTGTCGGACGGATGACGATTGTAGATGCCGATACAGTGCAGCCCACCAATATGAATCGTCAGTTGCCGGCCATGCATTCCACACTTGGGAGGACGAAAGCGGAGGTGTTGGCAGCCCGTTATAAAGATATAAATCCGGAGATTGAGCTGGCTGTCCTGCCTGTTTACCTGAAGGATGAAAATATACCGGAACTGCTGGATGCCGATAAATATGATTTTATAGTAGATGCTATTGATACGATCAGTCCGAAATGTTTTCTGATTTATGAAGCGATGAAACGTCATATAAAGATAGTTTCCAGTATGGGAGCAGGGGCGAAGAGTGATATCACCCAGGTTCGTTTTGCTGATCTTTGGGAGACGTATCATTGCGGTTTGAGTAAGGCTGTGCGGAAGCGTTTGCAGAAGATGGGAATGAAACGGAAACTTCCGGTGGTATTCAGTACGGAACAAGCTGATCCGAAAGCGGTATTGCTGACGGAGGATGAACAGAATAAGAAATCGACATGTGGAACAGTTAGTTATATGCCGGCCGTGTTTGGGTGCTATCTGGCTGAATATGTCATTAAACGATTATAAGGCTATGATGATAAAACTAGAAGGGATTACGAAGAGTTTCGGCTCATTACAGGTGTTGAAAGGCATTGATCTGGAAATCAACAAAGGAGAAATTGTTAGTATTGTAGGCCCGAGCGGTGCGGGTAAAACTACGTTATTGCAGATAATGGGCACTTTAGATGAACCGGACGCAGGTGTGGTACAGATTGACGGAACAGTGGTGAGCCGGATGAAAGAGAAAGAACTATCTGCATTTCGTAATAAGAATATTGGTTTTGTTTTCCAGTTTCACCAACTACTGCCGGAGTTCACGGCATTGGAAAATGTGATGATTCCCGCCCTAATCGCCGGAGTATCTTCGAAGGAGGCGCACGAACGCGCAATGAAGATTCTGGATTTTATGGGACTGGTTGACAGGGCTTCTCATAAACCGAATGAATTGTCGGGAGGCGAGAAACAACGGGTAGCGGTAGCGAGGGCTTTAATCAACGATCCGGCAGTTATTCTGGCAGACGAACCATCCGGTAGTCTGGATACACATAATAAAGAAGATTTACATCAACTGTTCTTCGATTTGAGAGACCGGCTGGGGCAGACTTTTGTCATTGTGACGCATGACGAGGGGCTTGCCAAAATTACGGACCGGACCGTTCATATGGTGGATGGTATGATTAAAAAAGATTAATTAGAGAACCTAATTTCTAAAAATGTATACCAAAAAGGTAGAGCCTTGCAAGTGTTCTATCTTTTAGCTATATATTTATAGTCGCTTCTCTACGGAAGTCTGTGAAGATGATAGTAGAGTGTTTGTTTTGTTTGTGTGTGATGCATTCTTGTCTGGTGTGATAGGAATGCATCTTTTTTTTATTAATTATAACAAATGTAGGGCTCTAGCCGTTCAAGATCAATAGGAGTGAACTCCTCGTAGAGAGATAATTGCTTCAGACTTTTTAAGAATCCTTTCTTTTTCCGATATTCTATGATAACCTTTGCTTGGTAGTAGTTTATGTATGGATGATGCATCATTCGTTCCATACCGGCTTTATTTACATTGATGCGGCGTGTCTGATGGGTGTCAATGGAAAACCACGAACGGAGTTTCTCTGCCTTTAGATGAATCTCCTGTAACTGCTCTATTCGGAAAAAGCCTCCCAGCCGTTCACGGTAATTCACAATCATCCGGGCAATGTTGCTTCCGATTCCCGGAATCTTCTTCAGTTCGGTGGTATCTGCGGAGTTGAGGCTGATGATAGTTCCCGGGAGATATTTCACAAGGGTGTCCCGTTGTATGCTTGGTGTGGTTAACAATCGTACCGTGTCTTTATTTGTCGAACTGAAATCTTCTGTAATTTGTATATAAGGACGAAGAGTCTGGTATTGTTCTTCCGTGAGTCCATATATCTTTCGAAAATCTTCCGGGTGGCGGAATTTACCTTGTTTATAGCGATAGTGCAGGATATTCTTTATCATCCAAGATGGCAACCCAAGCGAAAGAAAAGTAGTAGAGTCTGCGATGTTCGGATCGAACACCGCAAGTTTGATTTCCCTTTGAGGGGATGATTGAAAAGAATGACCGGACTTTTGGTGAGGTTGGGTTTCCCGGAGGGAGGAAATAAAGTCGTTGTATTCCTTATCGAACTTCTCGTTCTCTCTGCAGTCGGTATCTTCAGCGTGTGTGAAAAAGGAGAAGAGTTTAGGAGCGGCATATACTCCTAAAATAAGAACGACAAGGACGATAATGCCTTGTCGTTCAGTTTTAGTATAATAAAGGAAGTCTTTCCACATTATAGCTTGATTAATCCCAGTTCATTGATAAATATCAGTGAGATGGCGATTGGTGCGATATATTTTAATATAAAGATAATGAGTTTGTATACCGGTACCTTTAATGAACCGTCATTGGTAATCTCCGACCATACAATCTTCTTGTCCAGATACCATCCGGTAAAGAGGGAGATGCACAATCCGCCCAGTGGTAACATGATTTTAGCTGTTACAAAGTCGAAGAGGTCGAACATGCCCAGTCCGAAAACGGTAAATCCTTTCATGACTCCCAGTGATAATGAACAGAATATTCCGAGGAAGACACAACCGCCGGTGACTAACCTTGCTGCTTTTCCACGGGAGAGGTTGAACTCCTCATGTAAATAAGCGGTTACTACTTCGTGCAAGGAAATAGTAGAAGTTAAAGCAGCCATTGCCAACAACGCGTAGAACATGACAGAGAATATATATGCCAGTATGGGAACTCCGCTAAATGCCTGTTGGAATACATTAGGCAGGGTGATAAAGATCAGACTCGGACCAGAATCAGGTTGTATGCCTACGGAAAAAGCTGCCGGGAAGATGATAAATCCGGCTAGTATCGCCACAAAGGTATCAATGATTCCTACGCTGAAAGCTGTTTTAGTCAGGTTGGTTTCTCTGCTGAAATAGGAGGCGTACGTGCAAAGGCATCCCATTCCCAAACTCAATGAGAAGAACGCCTGTCCCATGGCACTCAAAAATACATTTCCGTCCACTTTGCTAAAGTCGGGCTTGAGCAGGAATTCGATACCTGCACCGGCTCCCGGCAGAGTGACCGAGCAAACAACCAGTATGAGGATAATGATAAACAGGGTAGGCATCATGATCTTGGAGGACTTTTCGATTCCTTTTTCTACCCCTTTCACAATGATGAAATGAGTAATCAACAAGAATGCCACCAACCATACAACCGGTCTCCATGGGCTGCTGGAGAATTGTTGAAAAGAGGATATGAACTCTCCGGAGGTTTTTCCGGCAAAGCCATTAGTAGCAGCTTCAAAAATATATTCGAGTGTCCATCCTGCTACTACAGCATAATAACTAAGTATCAGGAAGCCCGCCAATACTCCCATGCGTCCTACCCAACGCCAATGTGTTCCAGGTGCTAATTTCTGATACGCTCTCGCTGTGTTAGCTCTCGAACGGCGTCCTATCAGGAACTCGGCAATCATAATAGGCAATCCCAGAAGAAGAATGCAGCCTAAATAGATCAATATAAAAGCAGCGCCTCCATGGTTTCCTGTTTCATAGGGAAACCTCCATATATTACCCAATCCGACTGCAGAGCCGGCAGAAGCGAGTATGACTCCTAATTTACTGCCGAAGTTTGCTCTATCATTTTTTGCCATAAATCTTGTTTTATCTTACAAATCGTTATAAAATATACGTATTAAAGTGCAAATATAGAAAATGATACTTATATTTGCACGAAAATTGTAACATTATTTAGATATGCTATCTTATATTAAGAAATATCCGATCTCGCTTTTTATCATTCTGACAGTGATTTATCTGTCGTTCTTTAAACCGCCTAAGACGGATTTAAATGAAATTCCCAACCTCGACAAACTGGTTCATGTTTGTATGTATTTTGGTATGTCGGGAATGTTGTGGCTGGAATTTTTGCGTGCGCATCGCAGGGATCATGCTCCGATGTGGCATGCATGGGTAGGCGCATTCCTCTGTCCGGTGCTTTTCAGCGGTTGTGTGGAATTACTGCAGGAATATTGCACTACTTACCGGGGTGGAGACTGGTTGGATTTTGCAGCTAATACTACGGGAGCGATTCTGGCTAGTTTAATAGCCTATTATGTCGTACGACCGAGGATGATGAAGGCTGATTGAAATTTGCTGGCTAGAAGGGTTTTCAGGCACGGATTACGCGGATTACACGGATTTTAGAATTAGCATTTATAAAGCAACCGTGTAATCCGCGTAATCCGTGCCTGAAAAAATAGTATAATTATAAGTATTCTACCATTGAGCTAAGTTTGATTCCGTTAGAGCCTTTGATAAGAATGGTATACCCTTTGGGTTTGTCAGCTTGCAAATCCTTTATAACTTCCTGCACATTTGTATAAGTTTTAAAAGAATGTTCACTTGCGGCAAACAGTTCTCCTACGAGCCATACTTTTTCAAAACCACTTTCCTTTATGTAGTCAACGATTTTCTGATGTTCGGCCGGGCTTTCAGCACCTAGTTCGCGCATATCTCCTAATATGAGCATCTTGTGGGGGACTGTCATGTTCCGGAAGTTTTGCAAAGCAGCCATCATGCTGGTTGGATTTGCATTATATGCGTCGATGATAAGCGTGTTATCTTCTGTCTTTTTAAGTTGGGAGCGATTGTTCTGTGGCGTATAGCTTGCCAAAGCCTCATCAATCTTCTTCGCTTCCACTCCAAAGAAACGTCCGATAGTGATGGCAGCCAGGGTATTCGGGAAATTATATTCTCCGATCAACTGTGTGCGAACTTGATGGCGTTCACCGTCCTTACCGGCTTTCCATTCGAAAGCGAGATAAGGCGAATTGTCAGTAATCTGTCCGTTGACATAGAGATCATCTTCAGTTCCATAAGAAATCAGGTTCAATCCTTGCGCGATATTCATCAAATAAGTGTTATCGTGATGAATAAAAGTGATGGCATCTTTCTTACGGAGGAAATCATATAACTCTCCTTTAGTCTTAATCACTCCTTCGAAAGAACCGAATCCTTCCAGGTGAGCTTTACCTACATTGGTAATAATGCCATAATCCGGTTCGGCTATTTCACAAAGAAACTTGATTTCTCCCGGATGATTGGCACCCATCTCGATAACAGCAAGGTCATGCTCCGGTTTCAAACGCAATAGGGTGGTCGGTACACCGATGTGGTTGTTGAGATTACCTAAAGTATAAAGCACGTTATGGGTTTGGCAGAGAACACTGGAAATTAATTCTTTGGTGGTCGTTTTCCCATTAGTGCCCGTAATACCGATCACACGCGTTCCGAGTTGGCGGCGATGATAGTTGGCAAGTTGCTGCATTGTCTGCAAGCAGTTGTCTACAAGTATATATCGTTTATCACCTTCTACGGCATATTCGGCTTCATCAATAATGGCAAATGCGCATCCGGAGTCTAGTGCTAGTTTTGCGAATGCATTACCGTTGAACGACTCACCTTTCAAGGCGATAAACAAAGAACCGTCCGGGCAGTTCCGGCTATCAGTAGTTACTGATTGGCAATCCAGAAAAATCTGGTAAAGAGCAGAAAGTTTCATAACCTGATCTTTTATTTAAAACGCTGCAAAGATAGGCTATTCTTTCGGATTTGATGGGAGTTCGGACAGATTTTTACTTAGGCATATACCAAAGGAAGAGTCAGTATCATCCGGCATCCGTCCGTATAGGAAGAGTCGATCCGGAGGCTGCCTCCTAACTTCTCGGCAATGCTCCGGCATATCGGCAGTCCGAGACCGGTGCCCTGTGTGAAAGAATTCATTTTGTAGAAACGCTCAAATACCGCCTCCTGCTGATCTTTCGGAATACCAGTTCCTGTATCGGTGACACTGATTTCAATTTTCTTTTCAGCTTCCAGTACCGAGTAAGCTATGCGGATACTGCCATGAGTTGTAAATTTGGCGGCATTATGCGCCAAGTTGTTCAACACCTGTGATATGCGTTCCGAATTACTGCGTATGAGCAGGTTTTCTTTTGCAGGTTCGAACAGAACTTCCACATCCTTTTGCCTGTTGTCTTTGGCCACTTCAGAGGCAAGTTGACAGATCGTATTCATATCTGTTTCATCATCTGTGGGCAGTTGCTCATATTGATCCAGTTCCGACAGAGCGAGCACGTCAGTGACCAGTCGGAGCAAGTCGTTACTGTTGCTCTTGATAATATTGACAAACTCCTGTGTTTCCGGACTATTGCTGTAGTGATCGCTTAACACCTGCGAGAAGCCTACAATAGAGTTGAGCGGTGTACGGATTTCATGGGTCATGCTCTGGATGAACGTTGTCTTCATCCGGCTGCTCGCTTCCGCTATGTCTTTGGCTTTACGTAATTCTTCCCTCGACACCGTAAGTTCCTCATTCTTTGTTTTGAGTTCTGCTTCCGAAACTTTCAGTTTGCGTTTCAGGAAGTTTTCTCTATAAAGGAATAAGAATAGAATACCTAATAAAATAATCAATGAGATAATCAATGTTGTTTTATTATGCAACTCCTTTTCCTGTGCCTGGAGTATTAGTTCTTTCTTTTCGGCATTGAGTTTCTCAACGTTTAGCAAGGTGGCAAATTCGCTGCTGGCTACTTGCTCATTGGCTATTTTTAAGGAGTCATCGGTGTTGATATACATTTGCAGATATTTGACTGCCATGTTCATATTCCCCATCTTCTGGTAGATTTCTCCCTGTGTGCGATAGTGACTGCTGCTAAGTATACTTTCGCTTAAACGGTGCTCTTCCTTTTCTTGCATCTCTGCAGCTTCCAATGCTTTTTGATATTGCCTGGTCTGCTGATAGTACAAACATTCTATATTATACAGTCTCTTTTTGATCGATTCCAGTCTTTTATCCTGTTCGAATGCAATCTGACATTCCTTCAATATTTTTTCGGCTGCCTGAAAGTCACCGAACTTGCTGTAGTAGTTAACGTACTCCAACTTGGCAGATATTTGCTGTGTAGAAGAATTGGCTGTTGAAATGGCCTTTTCCACAGCTCTCAATGCTTCTTTTTGCTTTTTCTGGCTGATGTAATAGTTGGCTATCTGGGCATACGTCTGGGAAATATTATAGTTTTCGATATTGTATTTTTCAGTTAGTTCGATTTCCTTCAACCGCCATTCGAAGGCCATCGAATCGAATCTTTTGATAGTGTAGATTTGCGACATAATGTTGTAGCAACGGGACAAACCGGTTTTGTCATCCTCCTCTTGAGCCTCTTTTAACATATTTTGCACTTCGTAAAGCGCTATGTTTGTTCTGCTTGTTTTTAAGTAATAGGTAACTAGCCTGTTGGCCCATGCAAAATAATAATATTTAGGCTGATGAGTGGCTTTGGCGAATTCTTTTACTTTGTTGGTATAGTGGATGACACTATCTTCATTGGTTCCCTGAAAATAATAGTAATCCAGTCGGGTGGCTATGGCTACTGCCTGCATTCGTTCATCATGCCGTTCACCGGCCATTCTGAACAATGTGTCGGACATGCTAAGCACAACAGGCTCTAATAAGTATTCTTGACAACGTTGATAATATTCATAGAGAGTAGAGTCAACATTGAAAGTTTCAGCCTCTTTTTGAGCTTTAGCAGTAGTGGTAAAGAACAAAATGAGGAAAAGAAATCCTACGTGAAATAGGGTTAATCGGCTCATGGTATGAATTTTTCGGTTTCTTCTATAGTTTGCAAATATACGTTTATTTCTTCTTTTTAGTACGAATACTTGCTTTTTTTATCTACATTTGTAGGCGATCTAAAAGGAATGTTGTCAATGATGAAACCTATATCTCCTATTTATATAAATGTAAAAGGGCGGTTGCTCGATCTTGCTACTCCGCAGGTGATGGGAATATTGAATGTAACTCCCGATTCTTTTTATTCCGGCAGCCGGATGCAGACCAAAGAGGACATTGCTGCCCGGGCCCGTCAGATACTTGATGAAGGTGCTTCGATAATTGATATAGGCGCCTATTCTTCACGGCCGAATGCCGAACATATTTCTGCTGAAGAAGAGATGAACAGACTGCGTACCGGTCTGGAAATCCTGAACCATAATCATCCGGAAGCTATTATCTCTGTTGATACTTTCCGGGCTGATGTAGCCGAAGAATGTGTGAAAGATTATGGAGTTGCTATGATTAATGATATAGCTGCCGGTGAAATGGACCACCGGATGTTTCAGACAGTAGCCGACTTGGGAGTGCCCTATATTATGATGCATATGAAGGGAACACCCCAAAGTATGCAGAAAGAACCGTCTTATGATAACCTGATTAAAGATGTTTTCCTGTATTTCGCTCGTAAAGTGCAGCAACTTCGCGACTTGGGAGTGAAAGATATCATTCTCGATCCGGGATTCGGATTCGGAAAAACATTGGAGCATAATTATGAACTGATGGCGCATCTGGAAGAATTCCACATATTCGAACTTCCCGTTTTAGTGGGAGTTTCGCGGAAATCAATGATTTATAAATTATTGGGAGGAACCCCACAAGATTCATTAAACGGGACAACCGTATTGGACACTGTTGCGTTAATGAAAGGAGCGCACATCCTGCGTGTACATGATGTGCGTGAGGCGGTGGAAGCTGTCCGGATCACAGAGAAATTAAAAATAGAGAGTGGATATGACAAATAAGAGGAGGGTGCATGTTTTTTGAGTTTGGCATAAAAGATTTTATCGATATCCTGCTGGTAGCTTTTGTTTTGTACTATACCTACAAACTGATGAAAGCTTCCGGCTCCATCAAGGTATTCACCGGAATTTTGGTTTTTATTCTGATCTGGCTGGTGGTGACACAAGTGCTGGAGATGAAACTGTTGGGTTCTATTTTCGACACATTGATGAATGTGGGTGTAATAGCGTTGATTGTGCTTTTTCAAGATGAGATACGCCGTTTTCTTTTGACTTTGGGATCTCACCGGCATGTCAGTGCATTGGCCCGTCTCTTTAGCGGATCGAAGAAAGAATCGTTGAAGCACGATGATATCATGCCCGTGGTAATGGCTTGTTTAAGCATGGGGAAACAAAAAGTCGGCGCATTGATTGTCATTGAGCATAATACTCCTTTAGATGAAGTCGTTCGTACAGGCGAATTGATTGATGCGGCAATCAATCAGCGTTTAATCGAGAATATCTTTTTCAAGAATAGTCCATTGCACGATGGAGCGATGGTTATCAGCAAAAAACGTATCAAGGCGGCGGGATGTATCCTTCCTGTTTCCCATGATTTGAATATACCGAAGGAACTTGGTTTGCGGCATCGCGCAGCGATGGGAATCTCTCAACAGTCGGACGCACATGCCATTATTGTTTCAGAGGAAACGGGCGCTATCTCCGTAGCCTATCGCGGACAATTCTATCTCCGCCTGAATGCGGAAGAACTGGAAAGTCTATTGACAAAAGAAAACTGATTTTATATTGATAAGGCAATGGTCAAATAATGATGGTCATTTTATGACCATCATTATTTGACCATTGTTGTTTTATTTACTATCTTTGGACCAATATCAAATGTAATATAGATATGAATAATCCTTTTGTAACTAATGGTTATGTTTCTGCCAAGTATTTCTGTGATCGGGAAAAAGAGACAGCAGATGTGATAACAATGCTGCTGAATGGGAATAATATTGCTTTGATTTCCCCGCGAAGATATGGAAAGACGGATTTGATAAGACATTGTTTTTCTCGTCCGGAAATCAGTGGGCATTTTTATACTTTTATTGTGGATATTTATGCTACACGTTCGTTGCGCGATTTAGTTAATAAACTGGGTAAAGCTATTTTGGAGGAATTAAAGCCGCATGGAAGAAAGGTTTGGGAACTTTTTGTCAATGCTATATCTTCTTTGAAAGCCGGGATATCTTATGATATTTCGGGAACACCCTCCTGGTCTATCAGCTTGGGCGATATTACTAATCCGACAATTTCTCTGGATGAAATTTTTAATTATCTGCAGAAAGCCGACAGACCATGTCTGGTTGCAATTGATGAGTTCCAGCAAATAGGGAAATATGATGAAGATACGATTGAGGCAACTCTCCGAACCTATGTGCAATATTGTAGCAATGCACATTTTATATTTGCAGGATCGCAACGGCATTTGATGGGAAGCATTTTCACCTCTCCTTCCCGACCGTTTTACCAAAGTGTAACAATCATGAATCTTCCACCTATTCCGAAAGATAAATATAGGGAGTTTGCTGTCAGACATTTCCGGGAAAATCATAAAATACTGTGTCCGGAAGTGGTTGATATATTGTATGATCGTTTTGCCGGTGGAACGTTTTATTTGCAGAAAGTGATGAATGTACTTTTCTTGAAAACTCCTGATAACGGAATTTGTGGAATGGAAATGGTGGAGTCAGCTATCGATTATATTATTAATTTTACGGCGGACACCTATGCTGAACTGTTATACCAATTACCTGAAAAACAGAAAGAAGTTTTTATAGCTATCAATAAAGAAGGGAAAGCAAGAACAATCAATTCGGGTGCATTTTGCAAACGTTATGGATTGGCTTCGCCAAGTTCCGTAAAGTCTGCTGTAAATGGACTTTTAGATAAAGATTTTATAACTAAAGAACGGGATTACTATGAAGTTTATGATAAGTTCTTTAGTCTTTGGCTAGCCAAACAATAATTATGGAATGAATGGAAATAAAGCAAAATAGCGCCAATTGGCGCTATTTTGCTTTATTTCCAACCCTTTTTGAATGATAATTATGCCCTCCTTTTTAGGTGAATCGCCTACCTTTGCCGTATACTATTAAAATTCTATTTTTGAATAAACCATGAAAAACAGATTGATTGCTTTACTGGTACTTTTTACAGTTATTTTCTTTAGTGCTGCGCAGGCGCAAACTACTGCACGGAAGTTTGAGGCAGGCAAGAACACATTCTTGCTGGATGGAAAACCGTTTGTGGTGAAGGCTGCCGAGTTGCATTACACCCGCATCCCGCAAGCTTATTGGGAGCATCGCATTGAGATGTGCAAGGCATTAGGCATGAATACTATTTGTATTTATATCTTCTGGAATATCCATGAACAGGAAGAAGGAAAGTTCGATTTTTCCGGTCAGAATGATATTGCAGCTTTCTGCCGTGCGGCACAGAAACACGGTATGTATGTCATTGTCCGTCCTGGTCCGTATGTATGTGCGGAGTGGGAGATGGGGGGACTTCCCTGGTGGCTGTTGAAGAAAAAAGATATAGCCTTGCGTACGCTCGATCCCTATTATATGGAACGGGTAGGCATCTTTATGAAAGAGGTCGGTAAGCAACTGGCTCCGCTGCAAGTGAATAAAGGGGGGAATATTATCATGGTACAGGTAGAGAATGAATACGGTTCTTATGGAATCGACAAACCTTATGTCTCTGCCGTGCGTGACCTGGTTCGTGAATCCGGTTTTACCGATGTACCTCTGTTTCAATGCGACTGGAGCAGTAACTTCACCAATAACGCGCTCGATGACCTGATTTGGACGGTGAACTTTGGAACAGGCGCCAATATCGACCAGCAATTTAAAAAACTTAAAGAACTTCGTCCTGAAACTCCGTTGATGTGTAGCGAGTTCTGGAGCGGATGGTTCGACCACTGGGGACGCAAACATGAGACACGTCCTGCAAAAGATATGGTACAGGGCATCAAGGATATGCTCGACCGGAACATCTCTTTCAGTCTGTATATGACTCACGGAGGAACGACTTTCGGACATTGGGGAGGTGCGAACAACCCGGCTTATTCCGCCATGTGCAGCTCATACGATTATGATGCTCCGATTAGCGAATCCGGATGGACGACCGATAAGTTTTTCTTGCTTCGTGACTTGTTGAAAAACTATCTTCCGGCAGATGAGACGTTGCCCGCAGTGCCCGCAGCTCTGCCTGTTATTGAAATCCCCGAGTTTCACTTCCATAAAGTGGCTCTGCTTTTCTCAAATCTGCCGGAGGCAAAACAAACGGTGGATATTCAACCGATGGAACAATTCAACCAGGGATGGGGAACGATTCTGTATCGTACCACATTGCCCGAAACGACTCTTGCAGGCGCCACTTTGAAAATTACGGAAGTGCACGACTGGGCGCAGATATATGCCGACGGTAAACTGCTGGCACGCTTGGATCGTCGTAAGGGAGAATTTACAACGACCCTGCCCGCGCTGAAAAAAGGCACACAACTGGATATTCTTGTGGAAGCAATGGGACGTGTTAACTTTGACAAGTCCATCCACGACCGCAAAGGAATTACCGAAAAGGTGGAACTTATTTCGGGTAACCAGACTAAGGAATTGAAAAACTGGACTGTGTATAACTTCCCGGTAGATTATTCCTTTATAAAAGATAAGAAATATAGCGATACAAAGATATTACCGACTATGCCTGCCTATTATAAGAGCACCTTTACACTGGATAAAGTAGGAGATACTTTCCTGGATATGAGTACATGGGGAAAAGGTATGGTCTGGGTGAACGGTCATGCAATGGGTCGTTTCTGGGAAATCGGTCCGCAGCAGACTCTCTTTATGCCGGGTTGCTGGCTGAAAGAAGGAGAGAATGAAATCCTTGTTCTGGATTTGAAAGGTCCTACCCGGGCTTCTATCAAAGGTTTGAAGAAACCAATTCTCGATGTGCTTCGCGAAAAAGCTCCCGAAACACACCGCAAGGATGGAGAAAAACTGAAACTGACGGGTGAGAAATTGGCCTATGAAGGAACTTTCACTCCGGGTAACGGCTGGCAGGAAGTGCGATTTGCCACTCCGGTGAAAGGACGTTATTTCTGTCTGGAAGCACTTTCTCCACAGGCAAATGATAACATCGCAGCGATAGCAGAGTTTGATGTCCTGGGAGCTGATGGTAAACCGGTATCCCGCGAACATTGGAAGATTCGTTATGCCGATAGTGAAGAAACGCGTAGTGGCAACCGTACAGCCGACAAGATATTCGACTTGCAGGAATCCACTTTCTGGATGACAGTGGACAATGTTCCTTATCCTCATCAATTGGTAATTGACTTGAGCAAAGTGGAAACTGTGACCGGTTTCCGCTATCTGCCCCGTGCCGAAAAAGGGTATCCAGGTATGATTAAGGAATATCGTGTATATGTGAAACCTGCTGATTTCAACTACTAAACAGTGAATGAACAAGAATAAAACAATGGATGAAAAAGCATTGAAATGATGATGAATATGAAGAAAAATATAATTCTTTTCGCATTCCTATTTGTGGGAGTGTTGACTGGGTATTGCCAGCAATCTGCTTACCTGTTTGTTTACTTCACCGGCAATCGCATGAGTGAAGAAGCCGTTCGGATGGCTGTTAGCCTCGATGGATATAATTATAAAGCCTTGAATGGAAATCAGCCGGTACTTGATTCCCGTGTGATTAGTTCAACAGGTGGAGTACGTGATCCCCATATCTTGCGCTGTGAAGATGGGAAGACATTTTATATGGTGGTGACAGATATGGTGTCCGGCAATGGATGGAGTTCTAACCGTGCCATGATATTATTGAAATCAAAAGACCTTGTACACTGGACTTCCAATATCGTGAATATCCAGAAAAAATATCCCAATCAGGAGGATCTGAAACGTGTGTGGGCTCCACAAACTATTTATGATAGGGAAGCAGGAAAGTACATGGTTTACTGGTCCATGCAACATGGCAATGGTCCCGATATCATTTATTATGCTTATGCCAACAAAGATTTTACCGATATAGAAGGAGAGCCGAAGCCACTGTTTCTTCCGGAAAACAAAAAATCATGTATTGACGGCGACATTATTTACAAAGATGGACTCTATCATTTGTTCTACAAAACGGAAGGGAATGGAAATGGAATTAAAAAGGCCACTACCTCCTCTCTAACCTCCGGCCAATGGACAGAATCGGATGACTATAAACAGCAGACGAAGGATCCGGTAGAAGGTTCGGGTATTTTCCCGCTGGTTGGTTCCGATAAGTATATTTTGATGTATGATGTATATACGAAAGGTAAATACCAGTTTACTGAAAGTTCCGATCTGGAACATTTCAAAGTGATTGACCATGCTATCAGTATGGATTTCCATCCGCGCCATGGCACTGTCATACCGATTACCCCAAAAGAGTTGAAACGCCTCTTCAAGGCCTATGGCAAACCCGAAGGTTTCTGAACTAAAATATCTCGTGGGACAGGAGAAAAACACCTGTCCCAGATTTGTTAAACCAATTGTTTTTCAGGCGGGTAATCTTCGCTTCCCAGTGAGTATTCCCATCTTTTTGTTTTCTTTTGAGTTATTCTGATAAGATGGATTCAACTAGTTGTAATCCTGGAAAACAGTATACGATACGGGAAAAAGTGTATATTTTACCCTTGTTTACTTGTTTCTTATATATTTTTAAGTGTATAATTACCAATTATTATATGAAACACGCTTGTTAGAATGATGAAAATCTTAACTTTGCGATTGATAATCTTAATGCAATATATACCATGAGAAAATTATTCCTCTTTTTAGTTGTCTTGTTTTTGTCGTTTCAGCAGGTCACTTTAGCTGCAATCAAAGAAATGACGAGTACACCCGATTCGGTTTATCTGTTTTCTTTTGCAACTTCCGGAGACGACGGACGCAGCGGACTCCGTTTTGCCTGGAGTACAGATAAAGAAAACTGGTTTGAAATTGGCCGGAACTACGGATATCTCCGGTGCGATTATAGCCGCTGGGGATCACAGAAGAAAATGCTCGATCCTTATTTGAAACAATCGCCCGATGGCGAATGGATTTGTACCTGGAAACTGAATGACCATGATGGATACGGCCAGGCTACTTCCAAGGATTTAATCAACTGGACCAGTCAGAAATATCCCCGTACTACGCCGGATTTTGACGGAGTGAGAGTGAAAGCTATTGTTGCCGGAGAAGAGCAGAAAGGAAATATCAACCGGGTAGCTTGGACCTTGGTGGATGGATTGGATAAAAATTATGGCTGGAATCAATATCGGAACTCATTACATGGAGAACGTCCGGTACAGGATGGAGAACGTTTTGCAGGTTTGAAGCCTGTAAAAGCAACGGTCACTGTACAACCGGAAGGCGCAAAAGCCATTAGTGATGTATTGCTGGGCGCTTTTTTTGAAGACATCAATTATTCGGCAGACGGAGGACTCTATGCAGAACTTATCCAAAACCGCGACTTCGAGTACGACCCTTCGGACAGAGAAGGAGATAAGAACTGGAACAGCACTCATTCCTGGGCACTGAAAGGAGAGAAAACGACTTTCACTATTGATACTACCGACCCTATTCATATCAATAACCCACATTATGCCGTGCTGAATGTAGAACAACCGGGAGCTGCATTAGAAAATACAGGTTTTGATGGAATCGCACTGAACACCGGAGAGAAATATGATTTTTCCATCTTCGCCCGGGTTCCGCAGGGTAAATCAAATAAATTGCAAGTTCGTCTGGTAGATGGAAAAGGAAATGTGTGTGGAGAAACTTCTCTAACAGTGTCTTCCCGTCAATGGAAAACATATAAAGCAGTGATAACTGCTAAAGCTACTGCGGACACTCATCTCGAAATCATCCCTCAATCTGTTGGTGAATTAAATCTGGACATGATTTCCCTATTCCCGCAGAATACATTTAAAGGACGTAAGAACGGGCTTCGCAAAGATCTGGCTCAAGTGTTGGCTGATATTCATCCCCGTTTCATCCGTTTCCCCGGTGGCTGTGTGGCTCATGGTGATGGTTTGAAAAACATTTATCAATGGAAAAATACAGTAGGTCCGTTGGAAGCAAGAAAAGCACAGCGTAACCTTTGGGGATACCATCAAAGCATGGGATTGGGTTATTTTGAATATTTCCAGTTTTGCGAGGATATTGGTGCGGAACCGCTTCCAGTGCTGGCGGCCGGTGTTCCTTGCCAGAACTCTGCCTGTCACGGCGACTTGAGAGGAGGACAACAAGGTGGTATCCCGATGAGCGAAATGGGAGCTTATATTCAGGATATTCTTGATCTGATAGAATGGGCAAACGGTGACGCTAAGAAGACAAAGTGGGGAAAGGTACGTGCCGAAGCCGGGCATCCGAAACCATTCAATTTGAAATACATCGGTATCGGAAATGAAGATCTTATCACTGATATCTTCGAAGAACGCTTCACGATGATCTTCAATGCCATCAAAGAAAAATATCCTGAAATGATTGTTGTCGGTACAGTGGGACCGTTCAATGAGGGTACAGACTACGTGGAAGGATGGAAACTGGCGGACAAACTGGGTATTCCGATGGTCGACGAACATTATTACCAGACTCCGGGATGGTTCCTGAACAACCAGGATTTCTACGACAAATACGATCGTTCGAAAAAGACAAAAGTATACTTGGGCGAATATGCAACTCACATACCGGGACGAAAGGCGAATATCGAAACAGCACTGACAGAAGCTCTTTATCTTGCAGCCTTGGAACGTAATGGAGATGTTGTACACATGACTTCCTATGCCCCTCTTCTCGCTAAAGAAGGACATACCCAGTGGAATCCGGATTTGATTTACTTCAATAACCGGGAAGTGAAACCTACCACCGGCTACTATGTTCAGAAACTCTACGGACAGAATGCCGGAAACGAATATTTGCCGTCAAAGATCGCTCTTGATAATAGAGACGATCAAGTACGGAAACGCATTGCTTCTTCTATTGTCCGTGACTCGGCAAGTGGCGACGTGATTGTGAAGCTGGTCAATTTACTTCCCGTAGAAGTGAATACGAATGTCGACCTTTCTGGAATCGGTGCTATACAGTCTTCTGCAAAAAGAACCGTACTGACCGGCAAACCGGCCGATACCCCGCTACCTGTTGAAGACACGATGGAAGTAGCAGAAAAGTTTGACTATCAATTACCTGCCTATTCTTTTACGGTGATCCGCATAAAGAAGGCAAATGAGAAATAACAGAAAAAAGTGAAGATAATAACGACATAAATAATATGAAGAAGATAATAAGTACCCTGCTGGCTAGTTGCTGTCTGACTTCTCTGATAGCACAGGAAGTGGTAGTGAAAGGGCCGGATGAAAAACTGCAATTGGTTGTATCTGCTTCTCCAGCCGAAAAGCCAAGTTATTCGATTACCTACAATGGAAAGACAATGTTGGAGAAATCTCCTTTGGGTATGAATACGAATATCGGTGACTTTGCAAAAGGAATGAAACTGACAGGACACGCTGTTACTCCGATTGACACTGTCTATCATCAGGATCGTATTAAAACCTCCAAGGTGCATTATCAGGCAAACGAACTGATTTGTAATTTTGAGAATCCGAAAGGGCAGAAAATAGATGTAGTCTTTCGTGTCAGCAATCACGATGTAGCTTTCCGCTATACTCTTCCGCGTCAGGATGGAAAAGGAAGTGTAACGGTAACTGCCGAAGAAACCGGCTTTCGCTTTCCGCAACAAACAACTACTTTCTTATGTCCGCAAAGCGATGCCATGATAGGTTGGAAGCGTACCAAACCCAGTTATGAGGAAGAGTACAAGGCAGATGCTCCCATGAGTGACCGTTCGCAGTACGGGCATGGCTACACGTTCCCTTGTCTGTTCCGTATCGGTGACGATGGTTGGGTATTAGTCAGCGAAACAGGTGTAGACAGTCGTTATTGCGGTTCTCGTTTGAGCGATGTAAGCGAAGGTAATCTGTATACGGTTGCTTTCCCGATGGCAGCAGAAAATAACGGTAACGGAACTTCTGCTCCGGCGTTTGCCCTTCCCGGTGCTACTCCCTGGCGTACCATAACTGTTGGCGAAACCTTGAAACCGATTGTGGAAACAACCGTTGTCTGGGATGTCGTACGTCCTCTTTATGAAACGAAGCATGACTACCGTTTTGGACGAGGCACATGGAGCTGGATTCTCTGGCAGGATGGTAGTATTAACTATGACGATCAGGTGCGCTATATTGATTTTGCAGCTGCAATGGGGTATGAGTATGCTTTGATCGATAACTGGTGGGATACGAACATCGGCCGTGACCGCATGAAATCTTTGATAGAATACGCACGAAGCAAAGGAGTGGAACTCTTCTTATGGTATAGCTCTTCCGGCTATTGGAATGATATTGAGCAGGGGCCGGTGAATCACATGGACAATGCTATTATCCGCAAACGTGAAATGAAATGGTTGCAAAGCCTTGGAGTGAAAGGAATCAAAGTTGATTTCTTTGGTGGCGACAAGCAGGAAACGATGCGCCTGTATGAAGATATTTTGAGTGATGCTGACGACCACGGTCTGATGGTAATCTTCCACGGTTGCACCATCCCTCGCGGATGGGAACGTATGTACCCGAACTATGTAGGCAGCGAGGCTGTACTGGCCTCCGAAAATATGGTTTTCAGCCAGCACTTCTGTGATGAAGAGGCTTTCAATGCCTGTCTGCATCCGTTTATCCGCAACGCGGTGGGTTGCATGGAATTTGGTGGTTGTTTCCTGAACAAACGGCTGAATCGCAACAATGACGGAGGAACTACCCGCCGTACTACTGATATCTTTCAATTAGCCACTACCGTATTATTCCAGAATCCGGTACAGAATTTTGCGCTTGCTCCCAACAACCTGAAAGATGTTTCCCCTGTTTGTATGGACTATATGAAAACGGTTCCTACCACGTGGGATGAAACACGTTTCATTGACGGATATCCGGGAAAATATGTAGTCTTGGCACGTCGCCACGGTGACACTTGGTATCTGGCGGCTGTGAATGCCGGGAAAGAAATCGTAAAGTTGAAACTGGATTTAGATATGTTTGCCGGAAAAACCGTTTCTCTGTATAAGGATGATAAAAAAGGAGAACCTCAACTTGTGACGTTGAAAGTAAAAGAAAGCGGAAAAGTGCAACTGGAAATCCTTCCACAGGGAGGCGTTGTATTGGTGAACAACTAGATGATATTTTTACTGACAGAACCAATTATAAACATAATGACACGTAATAGGGATGTGAACTGGAAAGTTCTGTTTTGAATCGTTGCGGAATCATATGGAAATGATTGTTCGGTAAAAGTTGGCAGAATCAATATTTATAGCGTAATTTATGTAGCACTTTTTATGCTACACAAATTACGCTATAAATAATATGTGTTTAAAATACCCTTCACCTTTCACAATACCCTATTCATCGGCATTAGCGGGTGAAGGGCAGGCTTTCACCTTCCTTTCACCTTTTTACCCTGGCTTTCACAGATTGTCGAGTCTGCTAAATCTTTTATCTATAGTTGGCAGAAGAAGTGTTAGCAGATAGCTTCCAGACTATTATAGGAAAACTTCTTTTCTATAAGGGATAAACTTCCTTTGTATAGGGACCAAACTTTCTTTGCATCATAAGAAAACTATAAATGCAAGCTTTGATTATATAAATGAAACTTGCATTTGTATAATCAAAGCTTTTGTTTTTATAAACGCAACTTGCAATTATAGATTGCATTTAATGAAAAGCAAGTTTACATACTGGTAATAAGAAGTTTACCAGTAATCAAAAGAAAGTTTGTTATTAATGAAAAAGAAGTTAGTTAGTAATGAGTGGGAAACAGGTTAGATATGTCTTTAGAAGTAACAGGTGGAGAAGAATTATACAGGGTTAAGAAAACGGAGGGTGAAAGGCGGATGAAAGAGCAGCCTTCACCCGCTAATGCCGATGAATAGGGCATTGTGAAGGGTGAAGGCTGTACTTGTAAAGTTGAAACTTTATAATTTTAAGTCTACTCTCTTTCCCCTATAAGAAACAGATTGATCGAATGTCGTAGCATCACCGTCACCACAACCCTTTCCCGGTTCTACAATGATAATGTTGAATTTACGATTTTTCAGCATTCTTTTGTAGTTACCTTGCCGGTCGTTAATCGTCAGGGTGCGGTCTTTATCATTCCATTTCATGGCAATGGTAGTGTATGCTCCCTTTTCGTAATTGTAGTTGTCGAACTCATCTTCGTAAAGAGTAAATTCTGCGTCGGCACCCGGATAAATGCGAAGTGTCAGATTATCCCATTTCTTTTCGGTGGAATATTGTACAGCCGGTCCCCAGGGTAGGATAGAACCTGCACGGATATAGACCGGCATGATGTCGATAGGCACTTCACGCTGGATGGTTTGTCCGCCTTTCAGGCTTTTTCCGGTCCAAAAATCAACCCATTGGGCACCTGCGGGTAGATAAACATCTGTCTTTCCTATCTTATTCATATTCTTCTGATAGCCGTTCTGTTTGTCGTCCTGCCATGTATAAAGCGAATCAGTTACGGGGCGGACAAGGAAATTACGGCCAAACATATACTCTGTATCCATCTCGAGTACTTTCTTATCTTTAGGAAAATCCATCATGAGTGGTCGGATGATGCTGCCCGCTTTGTTGGTAACTTCCCATGAAGTGCTGTAGAGATAGGGCAAAAGGCGATAGCGCAGGTGAGTATATTTTTCGAGTGCGTCATAAGCCCAGTCTCCTTTCTTGCCGAACTGGTATATTTCCACAGCTATCGGACTGGAATTGTGTGAACGCATGATCGGCTGGAATGCTCCCCACTGATACCAGCGCACGTGCAATTCATGATAAGCGATATTGTGTACATTATTGTTATATTTCCATGCGAAGAATCCGCCTAGGTCGGTATTCCAGTATGGTATGCCGCATAGTGAGTAATTTAGTCCTGCCGCCAGTTGTTTCTTCATCACTTCCCAGGTGGAGACTACATCGCCGCTCCATGAATGTGACGCATAACGTTGCTGTCCTAGGAAAGACGAACGTGTGAGCAGGAATACCCGCTTGTCGGAAGTGGTGGCACGTTGATGTTCGTATACACCCTTGTTAGACATCAAAGGAAAAGCGTTGTGCACTCTGCGGAATGAACCCAGATAAGTGGGGGTATCGAAATCTTTGTCCTTGATTTCCAGATGATCCGGCTCGGTAGAGTCGAGCCACCAGCCATCCATTCCGAGATCGAAGATATTCTTTTTCATTTCTGCCCAATACAAATCGCGTGCTGTCGGATTGAACGGGTCGTAAGGTTTTACTCCGGCTTTGGGAGGCCATGTCTCGAAGTGAAGCAATGCTTTCAGGCTATCCATTTTCTGGTACATCTCTGTCCACGGACCGAACGAGGCCCATACTGAAATCATGATATGTGCATTCTGTTTATGTACATAGTCGATCATTTCTTTCGGACTTTTGATGCGTGGCGTTCCATAATTAGCATTTCTGTCTTCTCCGTTCGGGAGGAATTTCATGTATTCCGGATCACCCATTTTGTTGATATAGCGTGGGTTTTGGAATTTCATCGAGTTCCAGTTTTCGTTGCATCCCCAATATTGCCAGTCTTGGATGATACCGTCCAGAGGTACTTTCAGTTCACGGTACTTGTCTACTACTTCGCAGAGTTCGTCCGGACTTTTATAGCGTTCGCGGCATTGCCAGAATCCCAGTGTCCAGAGCGGATAGAGCGGGGCCTGACCGGTCAGTTCGCGCACTCCGGCTATTACACCGTCCGCATTGCCGCCGTAAATGAAATAATAATCAGCGCAATCGCCTACTTCCGAGTCGAACGACATCTCTTGCGGATTGTCGAGGAAAGTAGTGGGAGAGTAATTATCCCAATAAAGGGCATATCCTTTGACGGAATGAATAAACGGAATACAGATACTCATATTCTGATTGCGGAGGAGTAGTTTCTGGTTACGTTGGTTCACTTTACCCGTCTGCTGCTGTCCCAATCCGTAGATTACTTCGTCTTTATCCAGCAAAAAAGCCTGGCGAACATTGAAAGACGGAACACCTGCATCATTGAAAGGAGTGAATTGTGTTCCGTAATCCTTGTCCGTCAACAGACGTTGGCCGGACGAATCGAAAAAATGGATACCACCAGTCTCCGGGTTCACTTCCACTTGGATAAGACGGCTGCTTAATGTCACATTTTTCCCCTTTTCACCGAAAGAAACAGGAGTCGACTCGGGCGTTTTGACAATGACCAGACTTTCTTTATTGCAAGATTTCTGACTGGGCGTCTTATAAATCCTGACAATGAAGGGTGAATAAAACTCTACGTTGACATCCATCCCCTGTGTGGCACACTTGATGCCTTGTGAGGTACGCTGTACATTTTGTGCTGTACCATTGCCTGCTGCAACCATTGTTGCACATACAAGCAAGAAACCGGCTTTTCTAATAAGATTCATTTTCATGGTTTTTTAAGTGCTTTATGATGCAGCAAAAGTAGGGTGGAGGCAAGTAAAACGGACAACAATCAGGTTGAAACAAACAGTAATCACGTTGATTTCTTCGCTTTTTCGGCATATTCTGATGGGCGGCATCCATACATTTCCTGAAAACATTTGCTTAAATAACTGGAACTGCTAAAACCTGTGTGTTCCGCAATTTCTGTAATACTTAGCTTGCCCTCTGTTATCAGTTGTGCTGCCCGTTGCAGGCGAATGTTACGGATAAAGAGGCTGGGAGACTGATCGAGCATAGTCACCAGTTTGCGGTATAATCCCGTTCGCTCCATACAGAGATCGCGGCTTAGTTGCTCCACCGAATAGCCATTGACGTGCAGATTCTGTTCCACCAGTTTGATGGCTTGTGCCAGAAATGCAGATTCTTCCGTATCCTGTTGCTGATGGTCGGGAGACGTTTCTTCTATGCCACAGGTTAGAGAATTATTTTGTTCGATCAGGTTGCGGATACGGAGTAATAGAATCTCTTCTTTATGCTTGCGTTCCATTTCCTTTCTGCTCCAATAGATATACAATCGGATACCGGTGAAAGCAATCAGTAATAAAATGACTGCATACAGGATATAAGCCGTGCTTGTTTTCCACCACGGTGCATGGATGGTTAATTTTATAGCTGTCACTTTGCCGTTCCACTGAAGAGGATTGTCCGAGGCCATGACTTTGAATGTATAATCTCCCGGTGGTAAATTGGTGTAAACAGCTTGAAGAAGACCTTTCCCCACAGTCGCATTTCCCTGTCTTCCTGCAAATGTACTCATCCATTGCGGGTCGATACCTTCCAGTTGATAACGGTAGTATGTGCGTTCATGATTGATATAATTCAATGCCGAAAATTCGAAAGTCAGGAAGTTTTGGTTATAGTCCAGTTCGATTTCGGTTGTATAAGGAGCAGCCTTGGACAGGATGATGCGGTTGCCATATTCTTTTCCTGTATTCACTTTTTCTCCATACAAGCGTAAGGCTGTGAAAACCGGCGGGTCAGGAAGCATCGGATGAATGGAGTCCTTGTCGGGATGGAATATGCTAAAGCCATCAATACCACCCAAATAGAGAGTGCCGTCGGAAGAACTGAATACGGCATCTTTTATGTATTCGCCGTCCAAAGCACCGTCCAACTGATTGAACCGGGTGAAACTGATGTTCTTATTCTCCGGATTTATGTGGATGCGTGTGACACCGTTACTGGTCGTTACCCAGATATCTCGATATTTGTCCTCAATAATGCCCTGGATAAAGTTATTGCTCAATCCGTTTTCACGATAGAAGATACGTGGGGCAGAGTCGTTTTCGCTGGTAAAAAGTTCCAGCCCGTCAGGAGTTCCTGCCCATGTCCATCCGCGCGTGTCGGTATATAATGTATTGTATACTTTATTTCTGAAATGATGGTTTTTGTTGGGGTTCAACCGATTCAGTATTTCAGGAGAGACAGACGGGATAGCTGCTGACTTTAATACATGGGATTTTTGTTCATTAGCTGTCAGTCGATAAATTCGGGAATGAGCTTTCAGATAGATATTTCCATCTTTATCTTCGGCGAAAGATTCAATATTGATTTCTTCTTCCGGGGAGACGGGAAATGCATTGCGACCTATATGAGTCAGTTTATGCATGGACGGGTGATGATATAATAATCCCCGATTGAAAGTTCCGAGCCATAACCCTCCTTGTCGGTCTTGAAAGACAGTGCTGATTTCGGTAGAGACAATCTGTCCGTTTCCGGTTTCCAATAGGGGGATGTATTTTTGTGTTCCTGTGTGGAGGTCAATCATCCAAAACCCGTGAACGCAACTGATATAGGCTTTCTCACCATTAGGGGTAATGATAAGGGTGTTGAGAGTATAGTTCTGTTCGAAGAGTTTTTTCCATGTGCGCTTGTGGCTATTGAAATAGAATAAACCGCCTTTACGCCCGTTGCGTAGTTGATAGAAGCCGTCTGCACTTTTGACGACGAGAGAAGTCTTTTGATATTCAGCCTGTTCGGATGTAGGATAAGCGGCTATATTGTATACTGTTTTTTGGTCGGCTATGCGGTAACAGGACACTTCGCCTGTGTCATAGAATAAATATAGGGAGGTACTGTCGGCATTCAGGTCCTGCAATTTTCCGGAATACTTGTCGGGCAAGGTTATACGGGTCTTGTTGTTTAATTCCAGTAATTCGTTAGCTATGAGTAGCCAGATGTGTCGAATCGTCTACAAAAAGATCTTCTACGGGGGCTTGTATCTCTCTGTTCTTAAAGTAAGCATCTAAATCAGGAATGTATTCCTCTCTGTACAGGTCAATGCACATCAGTTTGTGAGTATCTTTAATCCATAAAAGAGAATCCCCACTCTGGTAAATGCGGTAATGCCCGTTATATTGGTTTAATGGATATACGTATTCCGTGGTGCGGTGAAGATAGCTGAAATGTACACCGTCGTATAAATTTACATTACCGCTGGTGGTGAATACCATTCTTCCGTCGGGCAATTGGAGGATATAACGTATTTGGTTATCACTCAATCCTTGCGACGCATTGATGGTGGTGAACAGGAATTCACCGGCATATATGAACGGTGTCATCCTGAAACAGAAAAATAAGCAGAGCAGAATCCGTATGTTTCTCAAACTATTGGTAGTCATGGCTATTTCAATATTACAAAGGTAATTGTTTCTTTCGAAAATAGAGAGGATAGGTGGAATAATTATGATATAATCATTCCTAATCTTTTAACATCCTTCACTTTGTCTGCGCGAGGAAATCGTTTATCTTTGCGTTGTGAATACTTAAATATCATCCCATTATGATTTACCCCATAGGAATACAGAACTTTGAGAGTCTGATAAATGACGGTTATGTGTATGTGGACAAGACGGCGTTAGTCTATCAGATGGCTACTACCGGACGTTATTATTTTCTTAGCCGTCCCCGACGTTTTGGGAAGAGCTTGCTCCTTTCTACGCTGGAAGCTTATTTGAGTGGGAAAAAGGAACTTTTCAGAGGGCTTGCCATCGAGAAGTTGGAACATAAATGGGAAGGACATCCTATTCTGCATCTTGACCTGAACACTGCCAAATATGATGCGGCGGATAGCTTGAATCATGTTCTTGACGACAGTCTCAAAAAATGGGAAGAGATATACGGCACCTTTCCTACTGAAGTAACCTTTGCCCTGCGCTTTAAGGGAATCGTAGAACGTGCTTACGAAAAGACCGGTCATCGCGTAGTTATTCTTGTGGATGAATATGACAAGCCCATGCTGCAAGCTATTGGTAACGAGGTGTTACAGGCTGAATATCGCAGCACGCTGAAAGCTTTCTACTCTGTACTCAAAACGCAGGACCGCTATATCAAACTTGCTTTCCTGACAGGTGTGACGAAATTCGGCAAGGTGAGTGTGTTCAGTGACTTGAATAACTTGAATGACATCTCCATGGACTACCGCTACATCAATATTTGCGGTATTACAGGCAAAGAGCTCCACGAATACTTTGATAATGATGTGGCACTGTTAGGTGAAAGAAATGGGTTGACAAAGGAAGAATGTTACACTAAACTGAAGGAACAGTATGATGGTTATCATTTTGACTACAAGGCTGAAGGACTCTACAATCCTTTCAGCATCCTCAATACTTTAGCTAAAATGAAGTTTGCCGATTACTGGTTTGAAACAGGTACACCTTCATTCCTCGTTTATCTGATGAAGAATTCGAATTACCAGTTGGACAAGCTAACCGAAGAGCAAGTACCTAGTGACTTTTTGAATAGCATTGATTCCATGTCACGCAATCCTATTCCTGTCATTTATCAGAGTGGTTATCTCACGATAAAGGGATATAATGAAGAATTTGATATCTACCGGTTGGGCTTTCCCAACAAAGAGGTGGAGAATGGTTTCATTAAATATCTGATACCTTTTTATACACCGATAGAAGAAGAAAAGACGGGATTTTTCATCACTAACTTTATCATGGATATACGTCGTGGTGCTCCCGAAAGTTTTATGCAGCGAATGCAATCCATGTTTGCCGATACTGACTACAAGATAACGGGGAAGATGGAACTTTATTTTCAGAATGCGATGTATCTGGTGTTCAAAATGCTGGGTTTTTATACCGATGTAGAACGTACCACTAGTAATGGTCGCATAGACATTGTGTTGAAAACCAAGGACTATATTTACGTGATGGAACTGAAACTTGATGGTAGTGCCGACGATGCTTTGCGTCAGATAGAAGAGAAGGGTTATGCTTTGCCTTTTGCCAAAGATCCTCGCAAATTATATAAGATAGGCGTTGACTTCTCTTCCGAGACACGTGGCATTGAGGAGTGGAAAATAATCCCTGATGCTGATGCATAGCGCATTATGAAAGTTATGTAGCGGTCTTAGGGATTAATATATCTTCCCCAAAACAACAAATATCAATATCATGCAAACAGTATAGTTGGTCATTGAAATATGCAATAATGGATAGGTGGAAGGTGGAGTAATGTCGTATTATATATAGTGGCAATGAGATTCATTTGCGAAAAGATGGCCTTATAAAAGATTTTCATGCGAATAATGGTCTTTTTGTATCCCTTTTTGACGTAAAATTGGACTCTATTTAGCTAAGTATGGAGTACCTTTGTAGACGAAAAACCTAAAATAATATCATGAATTTGAATAGACATTACTTACTACCGTTGCTGATAGCAATGTTGTTGATCCCTGCACAGGATCTGTCTGCGAAAAAGAAAAAACAAGTAAAAGAACCGACCGACCGCGAACTATGGGCACGGGTATTATATCGTATGGCCGCCCCTGTACTTAGTAATATGAGTGAGGGAAAGCTACAACAGAATATGCTGGTAGAGTTAAGTCCGACATGGGATGGACGGAATAAGAAAGTCACTTATATGGAGTGCTTCGGGCGTTTGATGGTAGGACTGGCTCCCTGGATTTCATTGCCGGATGATGATACGGCAGAAGGTGTTCAGCGTAAACAGTTGCTCGAATGGGCGTTAAAGAGTTATGCGCAGGCTGTAGATCCGGAAAGTCCCGATTATTTGTTATGGAGAAAAGAGGGGCAGACGTTGGTGGATGCAGCCTATATTGCAGAAAGTTTCATAAGAGGATATGATGCCTTGTGGGTTCCGCTGGACAGTGTGACAAAACAACGTTATATTACCGAATTTACACAACTTCGCCGGGTAGACCCTCCTTATACTAACTGGTTGTTATTCTCTGCCACAGTGGAATCTTTCCTGCGTAAGGCTGGTGCACCGAGTGATACTTATCGCATTGCTTCGGCTCTACGTAAAGTGGAAGAATGGTATGTGGGAGATGGCTGGTATTCGGACGGTCCGGATTTTGCTTTTGACTATTATAATAGTTTCGTTTTACACCCTATGTATATAGAACCGTTGGAAATCATGACAAATGCCGGTAAGAACAAAGTCTGGAATATGCCGGATTGCGATTATAATCGTGCAGTCAAACGGATGCAACGCTTTGGAATAATTCTGGAACGGTTTATTTCTCCGGAAGGTACGCTCCCTGTATTCGGGCGTTCTATCACGTACCGTACAGGAACTTTACAACCTTTAGCATTACTGGCATGGAGAGAGTGGCTCCCTAAAGAATTACCAAATGGACAAGTACGTGCAGCTATGACGGCAGTTATCAAACGAATGTTCAGTGATAATCATAATTTCAATGAAAAAGGATTCCTGACTTTAGGATTCAATGGTAAGCAGCCGAATATATCAGACTGGTACACGAATAATGGTAGCTTATATATGGCTTCACTCGCATTCCTCCCATTGGGACTTCCGGCAGAACATCCATTCTGGACTTCACCTGCCGAGGATTGGACAAGTAAGAAAGCCTGGGAGGGGAAAGATTTCCCGAAAGATCATGCTGTTCATTAAGATGGACTAACTAATAAAGATTTATATATGACTAGACTATTATTATTTATTGTAGTTTGTCTTGGCTTGTTGCCGATGCCGGTACAAGCCCAGAAAAACTCTGCATTTATCCCCGGAGAAGTTTGGAAAGATACGGACGGGAATCCGATCAATGCCCACGGTGGTGGACTTCTATATCATAACGGTACTTACTATTGGTATGGAGAATACAAGAAAGGGAAAACCATTTTGCCTGACTGGGCTACGTGGGAGTGTTATCGTACGGATGTGACCGGAGTAGGTTGTTACTCTTCTAAAGACTTGCTGAATTGGAAATTTGAGGGTATTGTGCTTCCGGCAGTTAAAGACGATCCGAATCATGACCTGCATCCCTCCAAAGTATTGGAACGTCCGAAAGTGGTTTATAATAAGAAAACGGGCAAATTTGTAATGTGGGCCCATGTGGAAAGTGCTGATTACAGTAAGGCTTGTGCCGGAGTGGCAGTTTCCGATTCTCCTGTCGGTCCGTTCGTTTATCAGGGAAGTTTTCGTCCGAACAATGCGATGAGCCGCGATCAGACTGTTTTTGTGGATGATGATGGACGTGCTTATCAGTTTTATTCTTCAGAAAATAATGAAACGATGTATATCAGCCTTCTGACTGATGATTATCTGAAACCGAGCGGACGTTTTACACGCAATTTCGTAAAAGAATCGAGAGAGGCTCCGGCAGTATTTAAATATAATGGTAAATATTATATGTTAAGCTCCGGTTGTACTGGCTGGGATCCTAATATAGCCGAGATCGCAGTAGCCGATTCTATTATGGGAACATGGAAGACAATCGGAAACCCTTGTACGGGACCGGATGCAGATAAAACGTTTTATGCCCAGAGTACTTATGTCCAGCCCGTTGTCGGAAAGAAGGATGCATATATTGCCATGTTCGACCGTTGGAAGAAGAAGGATTTGGAAGATTCCCGTTATGTATGGTTGCCTGTGTTGGTAAAAGATGGGAAAATAACTATCCCTTGGCATGAAAAATGGAACCTTTCTATCTTTGACAAATAAAAAATAAATATGAAACGGATACTGCTACTACTTTGCGGAATAATGCTCGTTCCCGTTATTGCCTGTTCCCAGCATTTGGTTGAAGTGGGAAAGGGGTATAGCTGTACTTCGGTCAATACGACGGTCTTTCGGAATAATTCGCTGGTTACACACGGTGATGAACAATATATCAGTTATTACGATAACGATGGCTATCTGGTACTTGGAAAGCGGAAACTGGATTCGGAACAATGGACATTACATCGCACCCAATATCAGGGAAATGTGAAGGATGCTCATAATATAATTAGCATGATGATAGATGGAGAAGGGTATATACACGTATCTTTTGACCATCATGGACATCCATTGAATTACTGCCGGAGCATTGCTCCCGGTTCTCTGGAACTGGGGGATAAAATGCCCATGACCGGAGTTGACGAAGGAAATGTCACCTATCCGGAGTTCTATCCTTTATCTGGAGGAGATTTATTGTTTGTTTACCGCTCCGGTTCTTCGGGTCGTGGAAATCTGGTAATGAACCGTTATTCGCTGAAAGAACATAAATGGACTCGTGTGCAGGATATATTGATCGACGGGGAAAATAAACGGAATGCCTATTGGCAGTTATATGTTGATGAGAAAGGGACGATTCATCTTTCATGGGTATGGCGCGAGACTTGGCATGTGGAAACAAACCATGATATTTGTTATGCCCGTTCTTTTGATAATGGGGTAACTTGGTATAAGACGAGTGGAGAACGATATGAACTCCCGATCAAATTGTCCAATGCGGAGTATGCCTGTCGGTTACCTCAAAACTGTGAGTTGATAAATCAGACGAGTATGAGTGCCGATGCGGGAGGAAATCCGTATATAGCTACTTATTGGCGGGAACCCGATAGTGATGTTCCTCAATACCGCATCGTCTGGAATGACGGGAAGATGTGGCATCAACGGCAGATAACCGATCGCCGGACACCTTTTACCTTGAAGGGTGGAGGTACGAAAATGATCCCTATTGCCCGTCCGCGTATTGTGGTAGAAGGTGGAGAAGTCTTTTATATTTTCCGTGACGAAGAACGGGGAAGCCGTGTGTCGATGGCACATACGACTGATGTGGGTACCAGTAAGTGGACGATAACGGATCTGACGGATTTTTCGGTGGATGCCTGGGAACCCTCTCATGATACGGAACTTTGGAAAAAGCAGCGGAAACTGCATCTCTTTGTACAACACAGCCGTCAGGGAGACGGTGAACGCACAGCGGAAATTGAGCCTCAAATGATATATGTATTGGAAACGAATATGGATACAAATAAATAAAGATATGAAGAAACTATATGCAACTCTTTTTTCTGCACTCTTTCTAGGCGGTGCAATCTGTGCAAGTTGTACGGATAAGAAGGATGCTTCTGCTGAAGAAGTGATAAACACCATTCATAAAGTGAATAATTATTGGCAGACGAATCATCCGGAACACGGACGTTCTTTTTGGGATAATGCCGCCTATCACACCGGAAATATGGAAGTTTATTTTTTGACTAAGCAGCCGGAGTACTTGGAATACTCGAAAGCCTGGGCGGAACATAATGAATGGAAAGGGGCAAAATCAGATCATAAGGAAAACTGGAAGTACAGTTACGGTGAAAGTGATGATTATGTGCTTTTCGGTGACTATCAGATTTGTTTCCAGACGTATGCCGATCTCTATAATCTGGAACCGGATACACAGAAAATAGCCCGTGCCCGCGAAGTGATGGAATATCAGATGAGTACCCCCAATCATGATTATTGGTGGTGGGCAGATGGCTTATATATGGTCATGCCGGTCATGACAAAGATGTATAACATTACTAAGAATCCGCTCTATTTGGAGAAACTGCATGAATACCTCGCCTATGCTGATAGTATTATGTATGATGAAGAGGCCGGACTTTATTATCGGGATGGAAAATACGTGTATCCTAAACACAAGAGTGTGAACGGCAAAAAGGATTTCTGGGCACGTGGAGACGGCTGGGTATTGGCCGGATTGGCAAAAGTCTTGAAAGAACTTCCTGAAACAGATAAGTATCGTCCGGAATATATAGATCGTTTCCGTACCCTGGCTAAGTCGGTTGCTGCTTGTCAACAGCCGGAAGGTTACTGGACACGCAGTATGCTCGATCCATTGCATGCACCGGGACCGGAAACCAGTGGAACGGCTTTCTTTACCTATGGTTTACAATGGGGAATCAATAACGGTTTTCTGGATGCTGCAGAATATCAGCCGGTGGTTGAAAAAGCATGGAAATATCTCTCAACAGTTGCTTTGCAGCCTGATGGCAAGATTGGTTATGTGCAACCGATTGGTGAGAAAGCGATACCCGGTCAGGTGGTAGACGCAAACTCAACTTCGAATTTTGGAGTAGGTGCGTTTCTATTGGCAGCCTGCGAACGGGTTCGTTATTTGAATAAATAAATACAGGCACGGATTACACGGATTTCACAGCTCTTAGAGGCATGCCTTAATATAAGTCAACAGCGTAATCCGTGTAATCCGTGCCTAAAATTTAATTCAGCATCAAGCTCATATATGGCTTTAACGGCTGAAGTATTCTATTGGTTAATTCGCTAATATTCATTTGTATATGTGCACCGGGCAGTCGCTCGGTATTATACATACACTTTCCTTTGCACAGGTAATAATAGCCGTTGTTTACAGACAATTGTTTGTCCGATAATTCCAGCTGTATTTCATTTTCAGGAAAAGCCGCGGCATAGATTTGCAGCACTTCTTTGGCATTGATGATGCGTGCCATGCCTAGCGGATGTTGAGGCTGTTTATCTTCAGGAGGCAGTAGTTGAACCATGCGCTTGCAGCCGGTGTGCTGCCTGATCGCATGCAATAAACTATATTCCACATCCTTATCATCAGCGCAAAGTTCATTGATAATGATATGTTTGTCTCTTTTATATACAATGGTTATTCCCTTGATCTCGTTTTCCTGTCTGGCTACAAATAAATAACCTCCACTAATGGCAAGATCGGTCATAATAACCTGAAAGTCTTCCGATGTGTGCTGAATACAGCAAACCCGTTCGGAAAGCTTCTTATTCAAATAAGAATAGACCTCCTCCTGAAATTCTGAAACAACACTGACCGCTATCTCTTTAGAAGGGATAAACTCGGGCAAAACGATCTCTTTAGTTGAATACTTGAATACCGAAGCATATCCCATACGGGCATAATAATCAAACAACCAGGGTTCTGCCGGTATCAATGTGCTGAAGTGTACTCCATTCCGTAACATCCGGGCGAAAGACTGTGATAAAAGCTCGCGCATGACTCCTTTGCTTCGAAAATCGGGATGCGTACAGGCTCCTGAAATATAGGAGGTCTGTACAGTCTCTCCACCAAAAGTCATCGGATAAGGAAGCATTTGAAGGGCAGAGATTACCTCATCACCACTTTTGATGGCAACGTTCACCTCTGTCTTATAGCGTAGTCTGAAGTACATCTCGACGAATTCTTCACTATCGTCAAAACAGACTTTCCACAATGCTTTTACTTGCTCCTTTATCATCATATTTATAAAGAGTTTACCATTTAACCATATTCATGGGATGCTCTTTGAGACAAGCCATGTATTTTTCCAGAATCGTCACCGGTTGGTAAGACAATTTGGCTTTGCGCAGACCTTCGAGACCTAAATCCTCTTCCCGGTTGATATAGATATATTGTTCGGGAATCCGGTTGGCAAATTCATAATTAATCATAGCATACGCGCCTTCAATGCTGGTATCCGCTTTTTCTACATGCACGCCGAACGTTTCATGATTGATAGGCATACCGAATGTAAATGCTACGATTTTACCGTTCACATGAAGAATTCCACCCGTCAGTCCGAGTGCTTCGAAGTTGTGAAGAGCATAAATCAGGGCACGACGTTCATTGCCCGTCCCTTCCTGTTGGTCGCAATTATTCACTTTACACCATTCCGCTTCCAAATCCAGGCATTCCTGAATACGGTCCGGAGTGATCGGTGTATATTCATAATCCGGATAAGTGTTTTTGAATCGGTTAGTATGATTTCTTTTTGCTTGGAATTTCTTACCTTTCAATGTCGAAAGATCACTTCTTAAATAGATATAATCCGCATAGTCGCGGTCTTCTGTGAAAGTGAACTGTTCCGGGAGGATAGCTTCGAGATCAGCACGCATATTACTGCATACTCCCAGCATACAGAAAGGCTGGTTTTCTTTACGGGCGTCCTCTATCAGCTCCCACAATATTGCTTTCAAATCTCCCGTACCTACGGGCATCATATAAGCAAGTTGATCTCCTGCCCAGAATTTGAACACTAAGAAATTGTCGACCACTGCAAATTGAGTATTATATAGGAATCTCCAACTACAAAGATTGGAAAATGAAAGATCGCAATTACGGCGATTACTTTTCATTGTGAATGAGGTGATTGTGTCTTTGTCTGCTAACGTGATGTCTTTAAATGGAATCATAAAATTGTTTTTGGTGTTTAACTCCTTATATAACGGAAAAATAGGAGATTTTGTTTTACAGGATACCTAATAATCGAAGGATAGTAGGTGTTAGCAGTGCAGTGAATATTCCATTCAGCGTCAGTCCCAGGCTGGCGTATGCTCCATATTTGCTGCTGATATCCATTGCAGTGGAGGTTCCGACGGCATGAGCGGCTGTTCCCATTGAAAGCCCTTGGGCGATCGGACTGCCTACACGCATGATTTTCATTGTCTTAAAGCCACAGATAGCCCCTAATAAACCTACTGCAACAACAACTGCCGCTGTTAGTGACGGAATACCGCCGATAGCTTTGGTTACTTCCATCGCAATCGGGGTCGTAACTGATTTCGGAGCCAGTGACAGGATTACCTCTTGTGAGGCTCCCATGAATTTCGCAATCAGTACTACTGAAATAACTCCGACGATGCAGCCTGCCAGTTGAGACAGTAGAATAGGCAATAACTGCTTTTTTATCATTTCCAGTTGAAGATATAAAGGTACGCCTAAAGCTACAACGGCCGGGCGTAGCCAGAATTCGATCAGATGTCCTCCTTTATTATATGTCTCATAAGAGATATTGGTCATTTTAAGGAAGATGATTAGTAGTGCGATGGTCAGCAATATAGGATTTAATAATACTAGTCCTGTTTTCTTCTGAAGTAGTTTGGCGAAGAAGAAAATCCCGAAGGTAATGGCCAGCAGGAAGAAATTATTTTCTAAGAAGCTCATTTGTCTTTATTCGTTAAGTTGATTTTATCTTTAAGGTGTAGTTTCTCCGGTAGATGGAAATCTGACAGATGAAGTTTGCGTGCCAGTTTGATCTGACGCGCCAGCCTGAACTTGCGGACGATCTGATGTACCCATCCCGTTACAACAAGTACAAGTGCGGTACTGACAATGGTAGCTATCACAATCGGCCAGAATTCAGCCGCAATAACATCGAAGTATAACATAAGAGCCACACCGGGGGGAACGAAAAAGAATCCTAAGTTAGCAACCAGAAAGTCGGACAATCCCTGTACCCAGTGTAACTTAATCCAACCTAATTTTAAAAAGAGGGTGAGCAGCAGCATACCGATGATGCTGGAGGGGAGCTTGATACCCGTAAGATAAACTATTAATTCACCCAAAGCCAAACAGCCAAATAAAATGGCGCACTGACGTATCATAACTAATAACCTATTGATTTTGTTTGAAAACACTGCAAAGGTATGAAAAATAGGAGTACAGTGTTAAATATTACAATATTTTAGACTTGGAAGAGAAAAATAGGCGAAATTGTAATGTGGATATTGCAAAATTGAGTACTTTTGCACCGCAAATTACAAATTGTAATGAGGTTTTATAATAACATTCAATATATCTATGCTCAATTTAATCAACCAAATCGTGGCGCGTGCGAAAGCAAATCGCCAACGTATTGTTCTTCCGGAAGGAACTGAAGAACGCACATTGAAAGCTGCCAATATGATTTTGACAGATGAAGTAGCCGATCTAATTTTACTGGGTAAACCGGATGAAATTAATGAACTTGCTACAAAATGGGGATTGGGAAACATCGGTAAAGCTACTATCATTGATCCTGAAACTTCTCCGAAACACGAAGAATATGCACAGTTGTTGTGTGAACTTCGTAAAAAGAAGGGGATGACTATCGAAGAAGCCCGCAAATTGACGAGCGATCCTTTGTTCTATGGTTGTTTAATGATTAAGAGCGGTGATGCCGACGGTCAGTTGGCTGGTGCCCGTAACACTACTGGTAACGTATTGCGTCCTGCTTTGCAGATTATCAAGACTGCGCCGGGAATCACTTGCGTGTCTGGTGCTATGTTGCTTTTGACTCATGCTCCTGAATACGGAAAGAATGGCATTCTGGTCATGGGTGATGTTGCTGTAACTCCGGTTCCGGATGCTAATCAGCTGGCACAGATAGCTATTTGTACTGCGCAGACTGCGAAAGCCGTTGCCGGTATTGAAAATCCGAAAGTAGCTCTGTTGAGCTTCTCAACCAAGGGTTCCGCTAAACACGAAGTAGTGGATAAAGTGGTAGAAGCTACTAAGATTGCAAAAGAGATGGCTCCTACTCTTGATTTGGATGGTGAAATGCAGGCTGACGCTGCTCTTGTACCGGAAGTGGGTGCTAGCAAAGCGCCGGGTTCTCCAGTAGCCGGAGAAGCAAATGTGCTGATCGTTCCAAGTTTGGAAGTTGGTAATATTTCTTATAAATTAGTTCAACGTCTGGGACATGCTGATGCTGTCGGTCCGATTCTTCAGGGTATTGCCTGTCCGGTAAACGACTTGTCTCGTGGTTGTTCTATCGAAGATGTATATCGCATGATTGCTATCACAGCTAATCAGGCCATTGCAGCAAAAGCGAATAAATAAGTATTAGATATAAACTATTAAGTATAAATCGACAACGACATGAAGATTCTGGTATTGAACTGCGGAAGTTCATCTATTAAATATAAATTGTTCGATATGACCACCAAAGAGGTGATTGCACAAGGTGGCATCGAAAAAATCGGTCTGAAAGGATCATTCTTGAAACTTACTTTGCCGAATGGTGAAAAGAAAATATTGGAGAAAGATATTCCTGAACATACAGTAGGAGTAGAGTTTATCCTGAACACGCTGATTAATCCTGAATATGGCGCTATTAAATCTTTGGATGAGATCAATGCAGTAGGTCACCGTATGGTACACGGAGGCGAGCGTTTCAGCGAATCTGTATTGCTGAACAAGGAAGTGCTGGAAGCTTTCGCTGCTTGCAATGACTTGGCTCCGCTTCACAATCCTGCTAACTTGAAAGGGGTGAATGCAGTTTCTGCTATTCTTCCTAATATTCCGCAGGTAGGTGTATTTGATACGGCTTTCCATCAGACAATGCCGGATTATGCTTACATGTATGCTATTCCTCACGAACTGTATGAAAAGTATGGTGTACGTCGTTATGGCTTCCACGGAACTTCTCATCGTTATGTGTCAAAACGTGTATGCGAATTCCTGGGTGTAAATCCGGTAGGACAGAAAATTATCACTTGCCACATTGGTAACGGTGGTTCTATCGCTGCTATCAAAGATGGTAAATGTATGGATACTACTATGGGCTTGACTCCATTGGAAGGCTTGATGATGGGTACTCGTAGCGGTGATATTGATGCCGGTGCAGTAACATTTATCATGGAAAAAGAAGGCTTGAACACAACCGGTGTTTCCAATCTGTTGAACAAGAAGAGCGGTGTACTGGGCATTTCGGGTGTATCAAGCGATATGCGTGAACTCTTGGCTGCTTGTGCAGCTGGCAATGAGAAAGCTATCCTTGCTGAAAAGATGTACTATTACCGTATTAAGAAATATATCGGCGCTTATGCTGCTGCATTGGGCGGTGTAGATATTATCCTGTTTACGGGTGGTGTTGGTGAGAACCAGATGGAATGTCGTCGTGAAGTTTGTAAGGATATGGAATTCATGGGCATCGAACTTGATAACGAAGTAAATGCTAAGGTTCGCGGTGAAGAAGCAATCATTTCTACTCCTGCTTCTAAAGTGAAAGTAGTAGTGATTCCAACAGACGAAGAACTGTTGATTGCATCGGATACAATGGATATTCTGAAAAAATAATAACTGAACTGGTTTTATATTGTACGGGGATGTGCCAAGATTGGTGCATCCCCGTCTTTTTGGTTTAGTTTTTACATCGCTACTCTTTATCATCTACTTTTAAAAAACAACATTGTCATTGTTATTGTTATTTGTAGCTTACAGGTTTGTTTGTTCTTAAAAATTCCTGTATGTTTATTGTGTAATTAAATTAAGTAATAGTAACATGTTAAAAGTAGTAGCATTTATGAGGCAAGTGGCTAATGGGCTACAAATGGGGGGAAACTTTGGGACGGCTCACGTATATCGTAGCAGTCTCAATGCCATTATTGTTTATTGTGGGAAAGGAGACTTTACTTTTGATAAAGTAACTCCGGTATGGTTGAAAGGTTTCGAGATACATCTTCGTAGTCGTGGTTGTAGCTGGAACACTGTTTCAACTTATTTGCGTACATTTCGTGCAGTCTATAATCGTGCGGTCAATCTTCGAAAAGCACCTTATGTACCGAATTTGTTTCATTCGGTTTATACCGGTACGCGTGCTGATCGTAAACGGGCTTTATGTGAAGAGGATATAAAGAAAGTATTTGCAAAATTGCGTCCATCAGTTTCAACTCCGGCTTTGCGGTGTACACAAGAATTATTTACTCTGATGTTTTTGCTTCGTGGTTTGCCTTTTGTCGATCTCGCTTATTTACGAAAGGATGATTTGCGTGATAATGTGATTACTTATCGCAGGCGTAAGACGGGGCGTACTTTGTCAGTGACATTGACTCCGGAGGCAATGATTTTGGTGGAGAAATACATGAATCGTGACATTTCTTCTCCTTACCTTTTCTCATTGTTGAAAAGCCGTGAAGGAACAAAAGAGGCATATCGAGAATATCAGTTGGCATTACGCACATTTAATCGGCAATTGATGTTGTTGGGTGAATTGTTGGGACTAGGTGATAAATTGAGTTCATACAGTGCCCGCCATACGTGGGCTACAACAGCGTATTATTGTGAAATTCATCCGGGCATCATTTCCGAAGCGATGGGGCACTCGTCCATTACGGTGACGGAGACTTATCTGAAACCTTTTCAGAATAAGAAAATAGATGAAGCAAACAAACGGGTTATTGATTTTATCCGATATTCGGTTAGAAATGCAATTTGCTGAAAATAAGCCTGTTACTTTGTAGGTAACGGAAATAAATATCGGTGCAAATATGAGCATATTTCTTAAAACAACCAAACGAAATCGCACATTTTTTCTAATAAAGCACTCAAAAGAAGAACATAAATAGATAAAACACGTGGATTCTTTGTATTAGGGCATATCAACCTCTAAATTTTGCATGAGATTTCCCTCCCCTCTACCTCTTTCTCGAAGTAGGGGTTAAAAAGTTTCATTGTATATCATATCGTTTTCTAGTATTGACTACTTAAAAAGAGCAGGTGCAAAGTATTTCCCGTTACCTACAAAGTAACGGGCATGCTATTATTGAAACTTAGTGTTTAATAATATATTATTAATGTAATTTTTAAGTAGTTATGAAGAAAAAGTTTGTAAAAGTGATGCTCTTCGGGGCGCTGGCGCTTTCTGCTATCAGCTACGTAGGATGCAAAGACTACGAT
The DNA here is from genome assembly GCF_014334015.1 of Bacteroides sp. M10. GTDB lineage: Bacteria > Bacteroidota > Bacteroidia > Bacteroidales > Bacteroidaceae > Bacteroides > Bacteroides intestinigallinarum. The sequence continues at coordinate 2,477,584 of NZ_CP060488.1, forward strand.
GATGATATAGATGGTTTGCAACAGCAGGTCGACGCCAATAAGAGTAAAATTGAAGAGGTGGAAGCTGCAATGAAAGCCGGTAAATTTATTGTCAGCTATACTCCCGTAGCAAATGGTTATGAATTGTCTCTTTCTGATGGTTCTAAATTGACTATCACCAATGGTAAAGATGGAGAGAACGGGCAGCCTGGACTAAATGGCGAAACGGTAATTCCTAAATTTAAAGTGTCTAGTGACAACTATTGGCAGGTAAGTACTGATGATGGTAAAACCTATGAGTATGTTTTGGATGCAGATGGAAATAAGGTTAATGCTACTGGGAAGAAGGGAGAACAAGGTGAACCTGGTCAGCCTGGTGAACCAGGTCAGGATGCATCAGCTAACGTGTCTATTAATAAAGATGGGTATATCGTTATTGGTGATGTGGTAACAAGTTTGAAAACTGATACTAAAGTTCCTTCTATTGTTATAAATGAGGTAGATGGTTTGTACGTCATCACTCTTGACGGTAAAGAATATAAAATGTTGGCAGAAGGTTCTGCTTATAATGGTTTGCAAAGCATTATTTACAGAAGACAAGCTGCTAATGATAAAGATGATTTTGTAAAATCAATCGGGTTGATGTCGTCCAATGATCCTGATGCGGAATTATTGGCAACCAGTGCTTCTGTGGCTACTTTTAAAGTATGGCCTACTACACTGGATCTAGGTAAAGCTGTATTTGCATTTACCGATACATACAAAACCAGAGCACTTGTTCCTGCATTGAAATATGTAGAAGGTAGTGCAAAATGGGTGGATAATCGGCAAGGTATCTTGAGTGTAAATATGATTTCCGAAAACATTGAAGTTGATAAACCTTACGCTTCTTCTTTGGATGTAACAATTAACGGTTATACAACAGCCTCTGATTATTTCAACTTCAAAGCTGAAAAATGGACTCCGGCTGATTTGAGTTTTGTGCATACAAAAGATGCAGTTGAAGTTCCTACTGATATTTTGGCTGATGCAACAACTACCGAATCCGATTTTTCATCTTATGTTGAATATACATTTGTTTATAATAAATCTTATAATTTGAATGATTCTGTAGCTTTAGGACATGGGGCAGAAGAGGATTTTATTTCAATGGCTGATTTAGGATTTAGTGGTATCACTGTTGAATTCAAACAAACAGCTGATAAGGCAAAAGGTATCTTTGAAATTAAAGACGGTGTTATTACAGCTAAATCTAGTGAGCAAGCTTCAGCTATCAATGAATTATGCTATGTGACAGCAACTTATAAGAATGAAAAGGGTACGGAAATCATTTCTTATGACTTTGCAGTGAAAGCTGTTCGTGAGCAGCAAGTGGCTCCGGCATTGGTTGATATTGATGTAGAAACGAAAGATGCAGCCGCAGCTGATAAGTTAGCTAAATTGCAGTATAGCACAAGTGAACAAACGATTGACTTGAATGTTCGTGCATTCTTGAGCTCACTGGGTGGACGTGATTATATGTCTGACAATGATAACGTAGATCCTGTTAAATATGGTTTGTATTACTTGACTACTGAAGATGGTAAGACTTATGCTAATAAGGTTAATGCATATATTGAATTTACACCGGGTAGAAGCACAGATTTGGATAATCTTAAATTGATATTCCCTGCCGGAACTGTTATCAATGGAGATCAGCAGTTGTATTCATTCGAAACATGGCCAGGTGGTGGAAACTCAAAATATGAAATTACAAATTCTGAAGAATATGCATGGCGTAAATCCACAACAACTCATCGCGTTAACGGTTCTAACAAACAGTATACTTTGAAATTGAAGGATCTTGTTAAGTGCGAGCGTAAAGTAATCATCAAGCAAAATAGTGCATTTGTCGTAGATGGTAAGACAACTATTACTGGTGCATGGACTGAAGCTGATAAGTCATTCAGTATGACTGCTGATTTGACAGTTCTTTATGCTGCATATAATACAGATAACAGTGCTTCTAGTGAAGTGATCGAATATTATCTGGCTCCGCAAGAAAAACAATCTGATGCTGTTAAAGCTGTTTATAGTCAGATAAATATTGCTGGTAATGTCATTACTGTAACTCCGGATGTAGATGTGAAGACTTTAGGGGCTATCAAGATCGGAGCTAAAATACAAGGAACCGATATTGAAGCTACTATTCTTGATATAAATGGAAAAGATGTGACTTATTGTGAACCAGTATTGCGTTCTCCGCTTGATGTTTTATCATACAAGTCTTCTATTGATTGGAATATTGATGGTGACCAGAATAAGACTATCAATGTAGGAGAGAAAGCAGAAATCAAGATGTCTGACAAGGATATTAATGTAACTAAAAAGAATGTAGTTATTGAAAAGGGCGTAGCGAAAGCTCCTTGGGCTACTGCTTATGGCATTGATGCTGCTGCTATTACTTATGCAATTGATGGATATAGTGCTACTGTAAATGAAGGTACCTATACTATTGCTCCGTCAACAGGTGTGATTACATGTAACAACACAGCGATTGTTCAGTCATTGGATATCTATGTGAAAGTAACAGTGAAACACAACTGGGGTACAGAAACTATTAAGAGAATAACAGTGAAAGCTTCTCTGAAATAGTCCCATATTTATGTTTTAGATAAAAAGAAAGGGTAACTTTTTTCTTTTGTGTGGAGTTACCCTTTTATTGATAATATAATTGCTCCGATGTGGTGGCATCGGATATGATTGATCGAATTATTCATCTTTGTGAAAAGGTGGATATATTATTTCCCACTAAGGATTTTGACATCCTTAATTTATTAGATGAAAAAAGGTAAGGACCGTACTTGTGAAAGACCGGTCTAATAATAAACCTTTATTTCGAAGGGCGTTCTAATTTTCCCTTATTTCCCTGGAACGCCCTTTTTTATTATATAAATAACAAAGAAAGGTTTATAGTTTGAGAAACTCAATTTCTTTTTATGATGATTCTGATGGGAAATGGTAAACTATGAAAAACTTGTTAAAAAGTAGACAGGGGGTATATTTAGTTCTTTTGTTTTTTCTGCAGATTTGGGAGTAGTCTCCCTTTTTTTGTCTTAATTTGCATCTCAAATTCATTCTTAAAACGAATTTACTATGCGTTACTCCGTCATAATTCCCGTTTATAATCGTCCCGATGAAGTGGATGAATTATTGCAAAGTCTTACTGTACAACACTTTAAGGATTTTGAAGTTGTTGTTGTTGAAGATGGTTCTTCCATTCCCTGCAAAGGAGTAGTAGACCGGTATGCAGATCGGTTGAATATAAAATATTTCTCTAAACCCAATTCCGGTCCGGGACAAACCCGTAATTACGGAGCAGAACGTAGCGAAGGCGAATACCTTATTATATTGGATTCTGATGTCATCCTTCCCGAAGGCTACTTCGATGCGGTAGAGAAGGAACTTACCACTTCTCCTGCCGATGCTTTTGGTGGCCCCGACCGTGCACACGATTCTTTCACTGATATTCAGAAGGCAATTAACTATTCCATGACCTCTTTCTTCACGACCGGAGGTATCCGTGGCGGAAAAAAGAAGATGGACAAATTCTATCCCCGTAGTTTTAATATGGGAGTTCGCCGGGTAGTGTACGAGGCTTTGGGAGGTTTTTCAAAGATGCGTTTTGGGGAGGATATTGATTTCAGTATCCGTATCTTTAAGAATGGGTACACTTGTCGTCTTTTTCCTGATGCCTGGGTATATCATAAACGTCGGACTGACTTGAAGAAATTCTTCAAGCAGGTGCATAACTCCGGCATTGCCCGTATTAATCTTTATAAGAAATATCCGGATTCTCTGAAACTGGTGCATTTGCTTCCAGCCGTATTTACATTGGGAGTGGCTCTTCTATTATTAGGAACCCCCTTCTGCCTCTTCAGTTTCACGCCGATCATTCTCTATGCGTTGCTCGTATGCATTGATTCTACTATTCAGAATAAAAGTCTGTCTATTGGCGTTTATTCCATTGCCGCCGCATTTATACAGCTTATAGGCTATGGTACAGGCTTTTGGCGCGCATGGTGGCAACGCTGTATCAGAGGGAAGGATGAGTTTGAGGCTTTCCAAAAGAATTTTTATAAGTAATCCATTTTTTATTTGCCTATAACCATTCCTATTTTTGTTTAAAAGGAATGTTGTCTGACACCCGGGTCTCAATACGTCTGACACCCGGGTGTCATGCTACCCAACACCCGGGTGTCAGGTATGCTGAGACCCGGGTGTCAGACAAGTTATACTTTCATGGGAAAAAAGTAATGGATGCAATCGAAGAAATTTTTATAGGCTATATCTTTTTTCATTTAGTGGAGTGCAAATCACATTTCTTATTCGTCCCTTAAATCCCAACAATTTGTCGCCTATCTGTTTCAATGGAAAGATAAGTGTTTCCTGATACCAAATGCTGTCTTTACGCTGGCTTTTTTGATTGTAAACTACACCGATTCGTCCTTCCAAACGTTCTTGTAGCTCTCCGTTTATGTAAAGTGAGGTCCCTTTGGCATCTCCCTCTACACGAACCTTTGTCCATTTTTCCACAGGCAAACGATAGGAATGGAAGATGAATTCATAGCCGTCGCGCGAGAATGCGAATTTACCCGTATTTTGCCAGTTCGCGGTGAAAACAGAATGGGGACCTTTGAATAAGACCGCATCGATATTGGGCTTTGGATCTGTGTAGATTTCAAATTCCACACTATATGGATAACCGATTTCGGGTATAGAGGTAAGAACCGAGTCGTTACCTTGCAGAATAATTTCCTGGCCGGAAAGTGTTAGGTCTTTTCTGCCATCTATGCTGGCCTGTAGATTTACGCCCGGTGCTTCCGGTGTTGTTCTGCACCACGTTTCGAAGGTTTCAAACGGTATGTTTCTTGTGTTTTCTCCTTTCCAAAGTTTCTCGCTCATAACCTGCATGGCAGGGAAGGTGCGTATATGTACATCCTGTTGGCTGATTCCATTTCCGACACGGTCGTTCCATACAGCAAACATGGCTCCTAATAAATTAGTAGACTGCTCTATCATTTCTCCCTCTTGCATCATTCGTGGTGACCAACTCTCATATATCCATTGATGATCCAGAAAGTTATGGTAGTAATTCACGGCTGGTACGATATATAGAAATGCATCGCATGTATTAATCGCTTTGGCTCCTTCCTGCAGTGCGGTTTCTAAGTCTAGCCAGCTATAATTCCATGCATTGACCGTTTTTCCTTTCAGATTTACGGGGGTATTTCCTTTCATGTGTTTCAGGCTTCCCCATAATCGCGGATTTTTTCCATATTTGGTGATATACTTCAGATAGTATTCAGTGAAATAGCGGAATTGTTCCGCTTCTTTGAGGTTGTACTCATCAGTGCCGATATGTACGTCCGGTCCGACAAATACCGGGTGATCTCCCGAGAGATATTCGTCAAACAAAGTATCAAGGAAATCATATACCTCTTTTTTATAGAGGTCGAGATGATCCATACCATATTCTTTTTTGTCGGCTGCCAGTATCGGATTGTAATGGGTGAAAGCGAGTGAGTGTGCCGGAACATCAATTTCTGGGATGATATTGATTCCATATCGTGCGGCCATTTGCTGGAAGTTGCGGAATTCTTCTTTGGTGTAGGAACCATCTTTGGATGTGAGTCCCGGAAAACGGTCGCTTTCCAATCTGAAGGCGGCGTATGTTTTGTTCCAGTCATTATCGAAAAACTCAACGAAACCATTATCATTCAGATGTATTTGCAGTTCATTCATTTTATAGAACGAGAGAATTTTTACGTAATCCTGCAAATAGTCCATTGTGAAAAATTTTCTGGCTACGTCAATCATCAGTCCGCGGTGAGCATACTGCGGATAATCCAATGCTTTTCCTTTCATGAGTCCGAAAGGCTGGTTATGGATCATTTGCAACAGTGTGCGAGTTCCCCAGAATACTCCTTTTACGGTGGAGGCTTCGATGGTTACATGGTTGCGTATATCCAGTTCATAGCTTTCTTCTCCCAATGATGAAGAGGATTTTTTCACTGACAGATAGATAGAATGATTTTTCGGTTTTCCGGAGGTTACCTGATAATTCCAGCCGAACATATCTTTTAAGTCTTTTGCCATTATTTCCGCAGTTTCTTTCAACAGGTTTTCTGCTTCCGGAGCGATTATAATCTTTCCTGTTTCCGGTAGTGTCAGTTTGCCTTTTGCCCCATTCCAATGTTGTAAGGAGGGAATCACCTGCGGGATATCCGCTTGCGCGTATACTGTCATTCCTAATAGTAGTAAGATGGATAAGATGCTTATTCTCTTTTTCATATTTATTAGATGTTTATATATTAATCTTGATAGCGCAAAACTACGATATTTGGAAGTAAGGGGATTCTAAAAATAGACTTATAGCTTCCAAAATTCATTTTTTCAGTTATATAAGACTATCTTTGTGACTTAATTTGATTAATAATGGAAAGTAAACACAAACTATCCATCAACCAGTGGGCACTGGAAGACCGCCCACGGGAAAAAATGATGGAGAAGGGAGCAGCCGCATTGAGTGATGCCGAACTACTCGCTATATTGATCGGCTCCGGAAATACGGAAGAAAGTGCTGTCGAATTGATGAGACGCCTGCTCCTGTCTTGTGATAACAATCTGAATTCATTGGCAAAATGGGAGGTGTGTGACTATTCCTCTTTCAAAGGTATGGGACCCGCAAAGAGCATTACAGTGATGGCAGCCTTGGAATTAGGCAAACGAAGAAAGCTGCAAGAAACCAAAGAGAGACTTCGAATCACTTGCTCAAAAGATATCTATGATATTTTCCAACCGATCATGTGTGACTTGGAACAGGAAGAATTCTGGGTGCTCCTATTGAACCAGGCAACCAAACTAATTGATAAGGTACGTATAAGTACTGGTGGCATAGACGGAACTTATACCGATGTGCGCACCATTCTCCGGGAAGCATTGCTGCAAAGAGCTACACAAATCGCGGTGGTGCATAACCATCCTTCGGGAAATATTCATCCCAGCCAACCGGACAGGAGCTTGACAGAGCATATCCATAAAGCGGCGGAAACGATGAATATCCGTCTGATAGATCACGTCATCGTTTGTGAAGACGGATTTTTCAGCTTTGCAGATGAGGGCCTACTCTAATTAGTAATACTACCTTATTTAAGTGAGAATATTTTATTTATTCTCACTCCTGCATTCATTTTTATACTGCGTGGGCGTCAAGCCTGTGTACTGTTTGAATGCCGTACTGAAATAACGTAAAGTAGTGAAACCTATCTGATCTGATATTTCAGTAAATGTCAGATCGGTGGTTTTTATCAGAGTAATGGCTTGCTCCAACCTGAATTTGTTGATATAGTCATTTGCCCCCATATCGGTGATAGCCTTCAACTTGTTGTAAAGAGATGTTTTACTCATTCCAATCTCTCTGCAGATAAAAGGAATATCTAAAGACGGATTGCTGATATTCTCGGAAATGAGCTTGTTAAACTTTAACAAGAACGTTTCATCCGCCTGGCTGAAAGTACTCTCCAGCGGTTGAGGGAAGTTGCCTATATGTTGATAGTGCTCTTTCGTTTGCTCCCGGTTGTATAGCCGGTTCTGTATAATCTTAACAAGAGTGTCTATCTCAAAAGGTTTTCCCAGATAAGCGTCCGCCCCGATTTTATACCCATACAGTCGGCTCTGTTCATCATTGCGCGCTGTGAGCAGAATCACAGGAATATGACTGATGCCGATATTCTCTTTTACCGCTTTGCACAGTTCGTATCCATTCATAACCGGCATCATCACATCGCTCACAATAATATCCGGAACTTGCTTTTGCGCTATTTCGAAAGCTTCCCGGCCATCATGTGCTATATAAATTGCTTTGAATAAGGATTTCAATTCTTTGGAGAGGAAATCTGTCAGGTTATGATTGTCGTCTACCAATAGCACTGTGTAATTCTGCGTAGAGAAGTCGAGTGTCTCGGGAGTGTTGATCTCATGATCTACGTCCGGTGTAATCAATTCATTGATGTAAGGTTTCGGCTGGCAGATGACTTCGCCCGACTCTAATCCCAAAGGCAAGTCGAAGAAGAAAGTGGCTCCTCCCGCTTCGTTGTTCATGACTCCGATTTTACCTTTATGCAATTCCACCAGCATCTTGGCGTATGAAAGTCCGACTCCGCTACCGCCAATTTCCTGCTTGCCTTGATAGAAACGGATGAATACTTTCTCCATGTCTTCCTCTTGCATACCTTCTCCCTGATCCAAAACGGAAACACGGACGTATGAGTCATTTTTGCTGGTACGAATAGTGACGGTTGTGTTTTTAGGACTGTGTTTCAGTGCGTTCGTCAATAAGTTTGTGACTACGATTGTACACATACCCTTGTCAAATACCACCTCTTTTATGCTGTCGTCGAGCTGATAATCTATCTGCACTTCCTGGGCAGCTCCCTCGTCCGTAAAATCGGCACCAATCTCCTTTATCCATGAGTTGAATGGATAGGCTTGGAGTTTCAACTTGGTTTCTCCTACTTCCATCTTACGTACGTCCAGCACCATGTTGATAAGATCTTTCATCCGTTGAGCCTGTTTATGTATATTCTTCAACGGTGGATAAATGGCATCTGTAGAAGGAAGTGTCTTTAATATGCGGCTTAGCGGGGCATATATGAGTGTGAGCGGAGTTCGCAGTTCATGGCTGATATTAATCAGAAAACGAACTTTTTCTTCATACACATTCTGCTCGTGTTCTTTCATCATCCATTTCATCTTGTTTTCTTTGCGTCGAAGCAGAACGAAAACAATTTGTACCACAATGCCTATGCAGGCAATGATGCAGAGAGAAACGAACCACCAGCTTCTGTACCAGGGTGGCAGTACGTTTAATGTGAAAAGAAACTGGGGAGTTGTTTCATTTCCTTCCTGTGTGTTACAACTCACCATGATGGGATAACTTCCCGGAGCAAGAGATGGGATCATCAATTCAGGGTTGTAGCCTTCGGTTTTAAGGTCTCCCATTTGGAAATGATAGACTTTGAGCCGGAGAATGTCCGCACCATAAGTCATGACACGGATCTTGATGTTTTTACTGTTCCAGGGGATGGATATCTTGTCTTGATTGAGCTGATACATCCTGTTCTCTCCATTTATGGTCAGTTCGGCAAGGCGTATTTCCGGAGAGTCACTACTCTTTTCTATTTGAGTGTCCGCATTGATACATAGTAAGCCTTTTACACCTCCCATATAGATGTTGCCTTTTGGGGAAATGAGACGGGGCTCGGCCAAGTATTCATTGGGGGAAATTCCATCCGCTTCTCCGAACCATACAAAACGTTTGGCATCGGTGAGCCATATAAAGAGTTTCTGTTCAGCTCCTATCCACACTTTTCCTTTATTGTCGCATAACACGGTATTTACTTCATTAAATAAGGTGGTAGGAATTCTTTCGAATTTGCGGGTATCAGGGTGATAGGTGTACAGGCCGCGGGTGCCTGCAATCCAGAATACGCCCTTGTCATCCCTGGATACAGCATTGAAGAATCCCTGTGGAGCACTTGCAAATATCTCCACTGTGTCTTTTTTACGATCCAGTCTATATATATTATAAGGATCGTTCAGGTAAATGGCAGTGGAATCATATCCAATGGAACTCAACAAGCCTTTTATTTTCACTTCTTTGGCACAAGGGACAGGAGTGAGCTGCCGGGTGGAAGTATGGTAGCGGTAAGGAGGCGAACTCAATATTAAGATTGAATTGGGAGTATCCCGGTATAAGTTGATTGGCTGTCCGCTATAGCGGATGTGATGCTCTAATGAAGGGCTCATAATAGCGAAAGGACGCTTCTTTCCTGTCTTTTTATCGAATATGAAGATACCTTTGGAAAAGGCAGATACTAACAATTCGTTGGGTGTGAAGCCGGTGATGGAGACCATCTTGTCTCCCCAAGTGTCGGGATAGTGCACAAATGCTTCTGTAGAAGGAATGAATTTATTGATACCTCCTCCGTCCGTAGCGATCCAAAGTTCTTCGGAAGCCGGTTCCTGATATAGTTGTAATACCGTACTTTGACTTAATCCTTTGTTGTGCCCTAACACAACATTAGTGTAAGTTCTCATGGATACTTCACGAATATTGATAACCCCTTCACGTTTACTTCCCGCCCATATATTTCCGGCAGAGTCGCTATGCAGGCAGAGTATTGTATTTGTAGGAAGGGAATGATTATCTCCGGAGATATGTTCGAGTACGGTAATATTGCCGGTTGTGGGATCGAGGATATTGATGCCTCCCCCGTCTGTTCCCATCCATATTTTTTGTTTGAATTCGGTCATGCACAATATGATGTCGCTGCTCAAACGGGAGTTTTGAGTGGTATAGCTGGCTATCAATTTTCCCTGGGCGGAGAAACACTTGACGCCATTATTGTAGGTTGACAGCCATATTCTTTGTTGGGAGTCTATGATGATTCCTACGTTGTCGTTCCCGTATTGGAAAGGAAATGGGGTTATCTCGAAATTCTTGAGGTTCATTTGCAGTATGCCCTGTTGCCAGCTTAGACACAATATGGTATCGGTTTTCCACATTTGTATGGATCGTATAATGAACGGCTCGTCGGTCTTGAATTCCCGTATGAGAGAAATCGTGTTGGTGGCATAAGAATATTTATATATCTTGTTGATCCCTCCGAACAGAAGCCCGTCTGCTATTTTGCAGATCGATTTGGCAATGATGGGCTGATTATTTAGTTTGGGGATAAAGAAGTTGTCGTGAATAAGAGAATAACGGGCGATTCCTGTGGTGGTCAGTATCCAGGTTGTCTGCTGATTATCTTCAATAATTTGCAGGATACTGTCGTTAGGCAGGGAATTTTCATTATCAGGTTGTGCGGTGTACTTTTTGAGTTCCGTTCCATCAAATCTGATTAGTCCTGTCGGAGTACCGATCCAGATGAATCCCTTTTGTTCGGTATAGATACAGCTGATGATAGACGGCATTCCGTTTTGGGAACCAATCAGTTTAAAGTCGTAATGGTTACCTATACTTATTGCTGGAAATGTGCCTACGATAAGAAAAGCCAGTAAGCAGAAAAAGTGTTTTATCCAAATACTTTTTTTCATCAGTCAAGATTATTAAGGGGAGATTAGCGAAGCAAAAGTATGATTAATTCTGCTATAAAACAAAAGAAATATTTCCAAAAACCGCCATAAAGACGTTCAAAAACGGAATATGGATGTTTTTGGAAACATTTTGGCGATTTTATGAACTCGCCATTCTGCCAATCAATCTACTTTTGTGGCGTATTTCAATGCCGGGTAGTGTGGGCTATTGGCAAATGAAACTCAAAAAAACTTTTAGTATTAACTTTAATATAATGTTATGAAGAAAATGCAGATTAGGATGCAACTGGTGTGTCTCTTTTCAATGCTTTTACTGTTCTTCCCTGTGGAGCTCTTTGCCCAACAGGGCACTATCACTGGTAAGGTGGTAGACGAACGTGGCGAGTCCGTAATCGGAGCAACCGTTATGGTGAAAGGTTCTACTGATGGTACTATTACCGATTTGGATGGAAACTTTAAAATTAACGGTAAAGTAGGTACAACGATAACTGTCAGCTATGTGGGCTATGCTCCTTTGGAAGTGAAAATCACTAAGCTAACAGGAAATCGGTTCGTGATGAAGGAAGACTCCAAAACTTTGGATGAAGTGGTGGTAGTCGGTATGGGAACACAGAAACGTAATACTATTACAGCGGCTGTAGCTACAGTTAATGCGGATGCAATCGCTACCCGTCCTGTGACGGATGTAACTAGCGCCTTACAAGGTAATGTGGCTGGTTTGAACTTTGCCTCGGATGCTTCAGAAAGTGGTACCGGTGGTGAAGTTGGCGGAGAAATCAAATTTAATATTCGCGGTATCGGTTCTATTAATGGTGGAGAGCCTTATGTATTGGTGGATGGTGTGGAACAGAGCTTGCAGAATGTAAATCCTGCCGATATAGAAAGTATCAGTGTATTGAAAGATGCTTCTGCAGCAGCCGTGTATGGTGCTCGTGCTGCGTATGGTGTGGTGTTAGTAACGACCAAGAGCGGTAAACAGGATAAAGCCCGGGTGACTTATCGCGGTTCTGTGGGTATGAGTGCACCTATCAACATGCCCGAGATGATGAACTCTGTAGAGTTTGCCAATTATAAAAATGCGTACCGTTCGGCAATTGGTGAGTCTCCATACTTCTCACAGGAGACTATTGATTTGATGAATCAGTTTTTGCAGAACCCCTATGGTGAAGGTCTGCCCGGTATTACCGCCAATCAGGAGAATACCGGTTGGCGTGGCGGTGAATCGCAGTATGCCAATACCGACTGGTTTGATTATTTCTATAAAAACAAATCTTTGCGTCATTCACACAATCTAAGTATCTCCGGTGGATCGGACAAAGTGACTTATTATGTCGGTCTGGGTTATACTTACCAGGGTGGTTTGCTGGATCGTGTAGAAGACTCTCTGGATAAATACAACGTGAATACCAAATTTCAGATCAAGCCGAATGACTGGTTGAAGTTTAACTTCAATAACAATATCACGTTGAATCTGATTTCCCGCCCGCTCCCCGATATGTCTATTCTTTATCATCAGATAGCTCGTTCGCAGCCTAATATGGTGACTGAAGTTCCTATTTCCGGGCTTTATAATCTTCCTTCATGGAATGAAGCTTTGTATCTGGACAATGTGGGCTATTCGCAGAACCGCATTTCTGATGCCATGACTTTTGCGGCTACTGTTACGCCTCTGAAAGGCTGGGACATTATCGGAGAGATGAAAGTTCGTTTTGATGTGCAGAATGATGAATTCTTGCAGAAGCAGCCCCGTACCACACGGCCCGACGGAACCATAGAGAATGTAACTGCTCCCCGGCAGGGATATTCTTATCCCGGTATCGAATATTCGAATTCTTTGTGGGGATCAATGACTCGTGGAAATCAATTCAACTATTATTTGTCTCCCAGTGTGTCGTCTTCATATACGAATCAATGGGGTGACCATTTCTTTAAGGCAATGGCCGGTTTCCAGATGGAAGTACAGCAAAACTCAAGCATGTATGCGTATAAAGACGGAGTGATGAGCGATGATACATTCTCTTTTGACAATGCAAACGGAAAAGCCTATAATAGTGAAGCGCGTGACCATTGGGCAACCATGGGATTCTATACCCGTTTGAACTGGAACTACCAGAATGTCTATTTTCTGGAATTTAGCGGACGTTATGATGGTTCGTCACGTTTCGCTTCCGGCAATCGTTGGGGATTTTTCCCTTCTTTCTCTGCCGGTTATGACATTGCCCGTACTGACTACTTCAAGCAATGGAGCTTGCCTGTTTCACAGTTGAAAGTGCGTTTGTCTTACGGACGTTTAGGCAATCAGAATGGAGCCGGACTATATGATTATCTGAACTTCATGACATTGAGACCGGACTATTCAAATGCATGGTTGCTTTCCGGTGTCACTTCGGCTACTCCGGTACGTGGTACAGTCGCTTTAACGCCTTCTATGGTAAGCCCGTACATTACATGGGAAAAAGTGGATAATGCCAACTTAGGTTTCGACCTGACTCTACTTAACAATCGTTTGACGATTACAGCGGATATTTACCAACGTACAACCAAAGACATGATTGGCCCGGCTGAAGCAATTCCTGATATTGGCGGTATTGCTGTTGACCAACGTGCTAAAGTAAATAATGCAACGTTACGTAACCGTGGATGGGAATTGTCGGTTAACTGGTCTGACCAGCTGAAGAATGGTTTCAGTTATGGAATCGGTTTCAATATCTTCGATTACAAAGCAGTGGTAACCAAATACAATAATCCGGAAGGATTGATTTATAACAACCACACCGGTCTGGTTCGTAACAAAGGTTATTACCAGGGAATGGATTTAGGTGAAATCTGGGGATATGAAGCAAATGATCTGTTTCTCACCAACCAGGAAGTAGATGAATATCTGAAAGGAGTAGACATGTCCTTCTTCAAACCGAATAAGGATTGGCAGCGTGGTGATTTGAAATATATCGATTCGAACGGTGATGGTAAAATTGATCCGGGTTCGGGTACATTGAAAGATCACGGTGATTTGAAAATTATCGGTAATACGACTCCTCGTTACTCCTTCGGTCTGAACTTACATGCCGGTTATAAAGGTTTTGAAGTTTCCGCATTGTTCCAGGGAGTCATGAAACGTGATTTCCCGATGGCTGCAAGTACTTATCTGTTTAGCGGTGATTCCAACTTCTTTAAAGAACATTTGGATTATTATAATGTGTACAACCCGGGAGCTTACCTGCCGCGTCTGACAAAACCCGACAGTCCTGAATATAATGCGAACGTAGGTTACAACACTTCACGTTATTTATTGAACGCAGCTTATATGCGACTCAAAAACTTGATGGTTTCTTATAACTTCCAGCCTAAACTGGTTAAGAAGATGGGATTGGAGAACTTGAAAGTGTATTTCACTTGTGATAATCTCTTCACGATTGACAATTTGCCGGACGTATTCGACCCTGAAACCTTGAATCAGGTAAATACATGGGCTGGGGGTAGTAACGAAACTGCTCCGGGATTGACTTCCCCAATGAAACAAAATGGTAACGGAAAGGTATATCCGTTGAATAAAAACTACGTATTTGGTATTGAATTTACCTTTTAAACCATAAGATATGAAAAGAATATATATAATGGCTTTTGTAGCCGCTTCAATATTACCATTTTCATCCTGTTCAGATTTTCTGGATAGGGAACCAATAACCAAGCCGGAAGCCGGTAATTTTCTGACAGGTGCCATACAGGTTGAAAACTATATTAACGGACTATATATGACGTTGCCGTCTTTTAGTAAGTTCGGTTTGGGAGTTCGCAGTGAAGAAAAGAATAGTGACAATATTATTGCAGAAAAGTATGATGCCCGTTTGCATGGACAGAATAACCAGTTTAGCGGAGCTTCCGATTGGCAGACTGGTTATCAGAATCTGCGTAAAGTGAACTATTTTTTTCATAATTATAAAGTACCCGAAGCACAGGAAAACGAAGATGTACTGTCGTTGAAAGGGGAGGCTTACTTTTTACGTGCCTATTGGCATTTCGATTTATTGAAGAAATTCGGTTCTATTCCGGTAATGGATGCTTTTTGGGATGAGAATGCAACAATCGCAGGATTACAGATTCCCGCAAAGACACGTAATGAGGTAGCCCGATTTATTTTGAGTGATTTGGTTGAGGCGAAGAATCTGTTGCATTCGCGCGGTAAATATTCCGGAATTCGTATCAATAAAGAAGCTGCCATGGTTTTGGCAATGAATGTGGCGTTGTATGAAGGAACCTGGGAAAAGTATCACAGCAGCGATGATTTTGCATCTTCCACTAACGAATCAAATTATTTCTTGGGTGAAGTTATTAACTGGGGAAATGAACTGTTCGGTTGTGGCATTGATCTGTATAAAACCGGGCAAAATCCGGGAGATGCTTTTGCGGCATTGTTCAATAGCAAAGATTTGTCAGGAATGGGCGAAGTGCTATTGTGGAGGAAATATTCGAGTGATGAAGGCGTCTTTCATGATGTCAACGGTAATCTGAAGGCAGGTGTTGTCGACTCGGAAGGAGCTGCCGGAATTACTCAAAGCCTGGTGGATAATTATCTGAATGCCGATGGAACATTTATTGATCCGACAAATGAGAAATTTAAGGATTTCAAGGAAACATTTGAAGGCCGTGACCCTAGATTGATTCAAACGGTGATGAATGAAGGTGCTAAATTTGCTTCTGCCACTACTGCCACCCCAATGCATCTGGAAGAATATACGGATGAAGAGAAGAATACTATTAGCCCTCCTAAATTGGCGGGAGATGGAAACACACGTTCTTTGACGGGTTATCATATCCGTTTGGGAATAGATACCACCTTTGTAAGTGGCAATGGTGAGACTGCTTTACCTATTATTCGTTATGCTGAAGGTCTTTTGGCTTATGCAGAAGCTGCCGCTGAACTGGAAATGTGGAGCGATGATATAGCAAATAAGACTTTGAAAGCGCTTCGTGAACGTGCAGGAGTGAAATATCTGGCACCGGCAAAGGATGCTAATTTCACCGATTTCGGTTATGCATTGACTCCTGTTTTACAGGAAATCCGTCGTGAACGCCGTTCTGAACTTGCTTTGCAAGGTTTCCGGCTGGATGATCTCATGCGTTGGAAAGCTGATAAACTGATTGTTGGAAAGCGTGGTAAAGGTGCTTATGTGGGTGATGAATCTATTTTATTCAAATCTTACAGTCCGGATAATCAGAAAAGAATCAGAGAGCGTCTGACGCTTGATGATAACAAGTGGGCGGACCCGATGGCCGGAACACTGCCAAGCGGATATCAATTCCATGCAGATAGGGATTATCTGTTACCGATCCCTCCTTCAGAATTGGAATTGAACAAAAAGTTGAAACAAAACCCGAAATGGTAATCATTAATAATGATATAATAGGATAGATTATGAAGAAATATTTCTATAGATTATTACCAATTTGCCTGTTTATCCTTGCAATGACAGGCTGTAATGACACCGAGACGGTTATCTCTATCGGAGAAGCCCGGAATCTGGTGGCCGAAATCAGTACTCAAAGTGCTGCTATCGGAGATAATGTGACCTTTACAGTGAAGGTAGATCAGCAAGACAATCAGTTGGCACTCGAAGAAGATATAGACGTTGTTCTGACTTTTGCAGGTAAGAATGTAGAAGGAAAGGATGTCCCTACATCTGATGTCTTTGAAGGCTTTGCCGGTCATCTTTTTATGAAGAAAGGTGAGAAACAGGGATTTACCGAATTTAAGGTAAAGAACGATCTGGCTAAATATCCCATATCAGGCACTATCACCGCTTATGTCAGAGGATATAAGATCAATGCGGCTGAACGTCCGATTGTGGTATCTGATAAACACTACACCATCTTGTCATTGAAGAACAATTCGGACAATACGGTGAAAGAGTATGGCTCATTTATTCTGGTCGCTACGGTAGGAGCGTCGGCTAAGGAAGATGTAGTCGTTCATATTGATGCGGGTGAAGATGCGGATAAATATGAGAATCTGCCGAGCGAATTGGTGGTGAAAGCCGGGTATAAAACAGCTGAATCTGAACTTATATGGGTGAAAGGAGAGAAAGGACCGAATACTTTCACTTCTGTGTCTATGTCTTTTGCTACCGATTCTGAAATTCATCCGGTATATGGAGATAAGTTGGAAATTAAGGTTACTGATACGGATGCAGGTTTGACTCCGGGCACCGAGTTAACCAATGAGCAATGGGTGTATACAGATCCGGATCAGATATTTGTATCAGCCAACAATAAAAAGGCGGTAGAAAAATGGGATGAGGTAAGAGCTGCGTCAGCACTATTGATAAAGGAAGGCGATCCGCATCCGAATGAAGCGTTGGCTGCCGAAGGATGGACATTCCTGAATTCTTATGAGTTCCACCCGATTGATGCTTTAACAGAAGGTACCGGCCTCCCCAATCAATACGGTAATCGTCCTCCACGTTTTATGGCGGCACAGAATGTGGCTAACACACAGAAAGTACAAGCTGTTGTAAACGAAAAATATGCAACGATGACTCAGGATGGATATTTGAAGATGTGGTGTGCGTATGATCCGGGAATCAGCGTGACGGGAGAAATCACAGGAACAAGAGATTTCGGAGTTTCCTCTCTCTATGCAAGTAAGTTTGATGGTGTGCCTACGGGTGCCGATTCCTGGGAATCCAGTAATGTACGTATTTTGCCGGGCACTCGTGTGGAAGTTAGAATCCGTGTACGTGGAAAGAAACACTCTTTCAACTCGGCAGTCTGGTTCCAGGGAAATATCAGAGGTGTGCAATGGTCTACCTATGGTGAGGTTGACTTGCTGGAAAATCCGGCTACCAATGCGAATCCGAATGGTGCTTGGCAGACTTTCCACTGGAATGATATATCTACTTCACCCGGTGATAAGTATAAACCGTCTTCAGGACAGATGATAATATCGGATATGGATGAATTTGATATTTATTGGATGGAATGGAGAGATAATAACGAAATTGCTTTAGGTATTAATGGTAAGGAGAATGTAAGCATGAGGACTGATGGCAGCTATACCGGAGTTGCTAATGGAACGGCTTCATGGAACTCGTCTACGCATTGGCCGTTTACGGACAAGTATAATACGGAAGGTTTACACTTACTGTTGACGTTTGCCGGATGTAATGAATGGTCACTTGGTGAGGCTGCGGCAGAGCAGGCTGGTAAAGATGGCAGTTGGGCAAACGACTTTAAGCATATTTCTTATCAGGAAAGTAAGTCTAGCAATGATACGCCACGTATGGAAATCGACTGGATACGTTTCTATAAGAAGCCAACCTACGACTATTTTGGAAGTGGTACTCCAACGCGTAACAAACCAATGTATTAATGGTTGTTGAAATAAAGATATTTAATCGAACAAACTTTTATATAGTTATGAAAAAGGTTTATCACTTATTGAGCGTTGCGCTGCTGGGCGCAATGGCACTAACCTCTTGCGAAGAGGACAAGATAGTGAATGAGAATAGCGGTGGAGGGAACGAAACCGACAAGAATCTGACTGATTATTCATTTATAGCTTCTATTAAACAGTCCGCCCCTTTGGGTCGCAGCAATTTGCAGAATGGAGTGTATACATGGAATAAAGGAGATGCTGTTACATTATGGAATCGCAACTTCGGAGCCGGCTATGATTTCTCTATCACCCCGGGGTATAATGACAACCAGCCTGACAAATCTGCTGAATTCACAGGAAAAGCTGCTGTAGAAAACGGGCATAAGCTGATTGCGGTATTTCCACGGAAAGAAGCAAAAACGTTTAATGACCTGGCTACCTTTTCTATGCCGGAGACATCTACCCAGACGGGAAATGTAGCGGAACTAGCAGCCACTACCTATATGGTTGCCATCGGGGATGTGACTGATAATAAGATTCCTGCATTAACGTTTTCACCATTGACTGCATTGATACAGGTTGGTTTGAAAAATACGTCGGACCGGGAACTGAAGATACGCTATATTACGCTGGAGAGTGATGATGATGTATTTCCCGCAGAGTTGAAGATTGATGAAAACGGAGTAGTACAGAGTCTTTCAGGTATGCGTAACAAACTGACACTTGACATGAGTGGACAAGCATTGGCGCAGAATGAAACATTAAACGGGTATTTGAACATATTACCTACAACCTATGGTGATACCCGGTTGATGAAAAGTACGACCGAACTGAACATTACAGTAAGCGTCTTGAATAATGAAGTGGAACAGGATATTATCCTGCTGAAAAAAGTAAAAGTCAAAGATTTGGAGGATAACATCGGACTTGATATGGATGCTACTGCCAATCAGTTTGCAGCCGGCAAGCATTATAAAATGGATTTTGAGGTAGATTATCGTTTCAGAATTCCTGATGAGGGGTATATGATCGATGATGATGGAAATATTCATATCTATAATAAGACCGGATTATTCGGATGGAATAAAATTGCGGATGAATACCGTAAGGCAACCGTTATTTTAGAAAAAGAATATATCGATGAACCGGCCGGGGATGGAATAAAAGTGATCGATATGGGTAATGAACTTTGGGAACCTGTTGGCGCATTTGGAGGTGTATTTGAAGGTAATGGTGTTACCATCCGCAATTTGCAGATAGCTAATAAAGGGTTTATAGCTACCAATACGGGAACTATCCGGGATTTGACACTGGAAAATGTAAGTTTCTCTGGTAATATCACAGAGGGAGCAGGAGCATTGGCTGCCGAAAGTTCAACGAGTGTTATTCAGAATTGTACTGTCAAGGGAGTGACTGCAACCGTTACAAAACCGGTAGTTTTTGGTGGTTTGATCGGTCGAAACTCCGAAGGAAGAATAGAAGGTTGTCAAGTTATCAGTGGAACTATTAACCTTAATTTGGGTGGTGCTGGTAATTCCAATTATGGTGGCTTGGTTGGTGAGCATTTTAATGGAACGGCTCTTATTATAAATTCGTATGTCGGTGCGGATGTAACAATCAAGCATCCTAGTAACTCTAGTGGCGCATCCTGTGTCGGAGGACTTGTCGGCTGGAACAACTCCGGTAAAGTCAAAGGTTGTTACTCATTAGCCAAACTTGAGGTTTCTTGTTCCGGACAAGTAGGAGGACTTATAGGAGCTAATAGTAACGGTACGGTTCTGGCCTGTTATGTAGCGGGTTCAATTAGTGGAACTATCCATAATAATACTGGCGGTTTCATTGCACAGAATACCATTAATAATGCTGATGCTACTGTGACGGCTTGCTACTCGACCACGCAGATAAATGTGACTAATAATGCCGGAAGTAATAAATTGGGAGCTTTCGTCGCTTCGAATTCAACAGGAATCAACCAGTGTTATTTCGTAGGTGAGACGGTGACTAATCCTGTAGGAAGCGGATCGGCAAATGGAATTAGTAAGGTAACAGCCACTCAGCTTAAGGATAAGAAGCGTCAGATGAATCTGGCAATAGAAGCCAAGGATCCAGAATTTGGTTTTAGCTTTAAAGTGAATGAGGATGCAGGAACCAATTTATACTGTCCGTTGATTCTACAGGGGGCTGTGAAAGAACCTGGCTTCGGTGGATCAGATTTTGTAGATGGTGGTGATATTTAAATAACTGATAACGGAAAAAAATAAATCATGAATAAAATCTATTCTTTATTAGGGATCGGGCTGCTAAGTGCAGCCACCCTAAGCTCTTGTAAAGAAGATGTTTTCATTGAAGGTGGGGATGAATTGCAACGGGGAGAATCACAGACTTATGTGGCTGTTGCTTCTATCCGGGGGTATGAAAATACGGACAAAGAATCATCTACACGTGCCAACGTACAAGATGACGGTAGTTCCTTTATGTGGAATGCCGATGATAAGGTTACACTTTGGAATGGAACAAATGGCTATGATTTCACAACCATAAATTATGATGAGAGTGAACCGTCGGGAAATGTGGAATTCACAGGGAATGGTAACTTTGAAGAGGGAGCTACTGTTTGGGGAATCTATCCGAAAAAAGATACTCCGACTTCAGGGAATGTTTTCACTTTTACGTTGGGAGATGCTACGCAAAGTGCCCAAAAAGCAGAGCTGCAGAATACGATGCACATGCTTGCTAAAGGCACGGTGAATGGGACTACCGTTACCAATCTTAAGTTTGAACATTTGACAGCTCTTTATCAGTTTAAATTCACCAATCGAAGACCGGATGCCTATAAAGTGACAAAGGTGGTTGTTTCGGCTGATGCTGCTATTTTCCCAAAAACGTTGACAGTTTCGGGAGAAGAGAAAACGTATGGTGATAAAAGTAATAGTCTGACTTTGTCTATGACAAGTTTGGAAATGGCAAAGAATGAAGTTGCATACGGTTATTTGAGTTTCTTCCCGATGGCAGACATGACAAAGGATACAGAATTAACTTTTACTGCTACGATAGAAAAAGTGGGAGATTCTTCCTCTACGGAAACAATAGAGAAAAAAGGAAAGATCAGTGAACTTTATAATGCCGAATCGGTGGTAGCAGGAGATGAATATAAATATGTGGCTGGAAAGCGATATGGTATATCATTTATGCTGGTGGCAGACTTGGGATATGAGGAGACTGAAGCGGGTAAGTATTTAGTCAAGAAAGAAGACGGGTTGATAAATTTGGCAAGTGAACCGACTGTTATGACGAATGCTGCTACGGTAATTACATTAGATACTGATCTTGATATGTCGGCTAAAGAGGCATGGGTACCGGTTACGGAGTTTAAAGGTACATTGGACGGCAATGGCAAGACTATCTCCGGTCTTACAATTGAAGCAACAGGAAACGATGCCGGTTTGTTTATAACTAATAATGGTATCATTAAAAAATTAACCCTTAAAGATGTAACGGTGAAACAAGTGCCAGGCGCAGCTGGAGCATTTGCAGCAATAAATACCGGAACGATTCAGAATTGCGTCATTGATGGAGGAGCGTTGACTGTCAATGGAGCAGATGCTAAGTTAGGGGCTATTACCGGACATAATCAGACTGGTGCGTCAATGATAAAGGATTGTAAGGTAAAAGGTAATGTGGTACTGACTGTTGCCGGTGGTAAAGTAAATGCCGGTGGATTGGCAGGTGTGAACGGATGGTGGTCTAAGGCACAAATACAAGGTTCTTCGATTGACAAGGAGGTATCCTTTGTATATAGAGGTAATGGTGAAGGTGCCATCGGAGGACTTGTGGGTTGGAATGTTCAGGGAACCATAACTGGCTGTTATTCTTTGATGACTATCACTGCATTTACAGCTGTGAATGCCGGTGGTCTGGTGGGAGGAAACGAAGGACCTGTAACCGCTTCGTTTGCTGCTGGTGAAATAGTGGCCAAAGCGTCCGGAAACATTGGTGGTTTGGTGAAAAATGGTGGAACTTTGACAGGATGTTATTCAACTTCTGTGCTTTCTGGCACTGCTTCTGTTACCATTTGTGGAATATCAACGGGATCAGTGACAGCAAACGAATGTTATTTTATGTCCGACGGAGTTTCGAATCCGGGTGGAAACTTACCAGCTTCAACTAAGGTAAGCGATGCTGCTGCCCTTATTGATAAAATAGCATCCATGAATCAAGCGGTAGCTGGCTCTGGTTACAAGTATGTTGAAAATACAGGAACCGATAGTGCCAGAGTACCTTTACTCATTCAACCGGATGAATAATAACTGACAGGTATTAGTTTGAATCCCCTTATTTATCCTTGTTTTGTATATGAAGAGGACAAATAGGGGGATTCGTATCTGGAATATACTATCTTTGTATGTCGAAGACATCTTTGGGTTGATTGCGACAGACAACATGACATTCATTATAAAATAAAACTTTATATGAGACGAATCTTTGTTAGCTTACTGCTTTTATCTTTGTTTTTTATGGGTTATGCCCATGAGCCGGAATTTTCAACAGCCGGTTTCTTCCGGTTACCGGATACCGGGCGTGATGTGTACTCGATGAATCCTGCCTGGCGCTTTTATAAAGGAAGTGCGGTGGGTGCCGAAGCAAAAGAATTTAACGACAAAGCCTGGCAGGTGGTGTCTTTACCTAATGGTATCGAGTATCTTCCTACTGAGGCTAGTGGTTGCATCAATTATCAGGGGGAAGTATGGTATCGTAAACACTTTACTCCATCCGAAGCATTGAAAGGAAAGAAACTGTTTCTGCACTTTGAAGCTATTATGGGTAAAAGTAAGATTTATGTAAACGGTAAATTATTGGCAGAGCACTTTGGAGGCTATCTTCCCGTATCGGTAGATATGACTGAAGCATTAAAGTGGGGAGAGGACAATGTGATTGCGGTGTGGGCTGATAATAGCGACGATCCGACCTATGCGCCTGGAAAACCACAAGATGTGTTAGATTATGCCTACTTGGGAGGCTTTTATCGGGATTGCTGGCTGATTGCACATAATTATGTGTTTATCACGGATCCGAATTACGAGAACGAAATAGCAGGAGGCGGACTGTTTATTGCCACAGATCGTGTATCGGAGCAATCGGCAGATATTCTCTTGAAAGCGCATATACGTAATGAAGACAAACAGGGCTTTGCAGGAAAAATTTCCTATTCTTTAGTAGACCGTGAAGGAAAAGAAGTGGCATCATCAGATGTGAAACTGAATATCCGTAAAGGGACTGCGACAAGTCATAATGGAAAGATGAAAGTGGAGCAGCCGCATTTATGGACTCCTGAATCACCTTATCTATATAATCTGTGTGTGCGTATTTATGATAAGAATGGAAATGTAGTAGACGGTTATCGTCGTCGCGTCGGTATCCGTAGTATCGAATTTAAGGGAAAAGATGGCTTCTGGCTGAATGGAAAACCTTATGGTAAACCTTTGATGGGAGCTAATCGGCATCAGGATTTTGCAGTTGTAGGAAATGCGGTTGCCAATAGTATTCACTGGCGTGATGCCAAGAAACTGAAAGATTTGGGGCTGGAAGTAATCCGTAATGCACATTGTCCGCAAGATCCGGCTTTTATGGATGCCTGTGATGAACTTGGCCTGTTTGTTATCGTGAATACTCCGGGATGGCAATTCTGGAATGACGAACCCATTTTTGCCAAACGGGTTTATAATGATATACGTAATATGGTTCGCCGTGACCGTAACCATCCTTGTGTATGGCTGTGGGAACCGATCTTGAATGAGACATGGTATCCGGAAGATTTTGCCGGGCGTGTGAAAGGGATTGTTGATGAGGAATATCCTTATCCATCCTGCTATTCCGGTTGTGATGTGCAAGCCAAGGGCTCGCAATATTTTCCGGTGCAGTTTGCCCATCCGATGGATCTTTCAAAACGTGATCCTAAAATAACTTACTTTACACGCGAGTGGGGAGATAATGTCGATGATTGGAGTTCGCACAATTCTCCAAGTCGCACAGCCCGTAACTGGGGAGAACAGCCCATGCTTATACAGGCTGCTCATTACGCTTCTCCTTATTATAATTACATTTGCTATGATGGTTTGTATAAAGAGTCTCCCTGGCATGTGGGCGGATGCTTGTGGCATTCGTTCGATCATCAGCGGGGATACCACCCGGACCCGTTCTATGGTGGATTGATGGATGTATTCCGTCAGCCTAAGTATTCTTATTATATGTTTAAGGCGCAACGTCCGGCTGTCGTTTCCGAGAGTTTGGCAGAAAGCGGACCGATGGTTTATATCGCTCACGAGATGACACCGTTCTCAAGCAGAGATGTAACGGTGTATTCCAACTGTGATGAAGTTCGTTTGACTGTGAATAAAGATGGGCAAACTTATACCTATAAAAAAGACAAGACACGAAAAGGAATGCCTTCTCCGGTAATAACTTTCCCCGGGGTATTTGACTTTATGGTTGATAAGAAGATGACTCGTGAAAAGCATGATGCGGACGTCTATTTCCTGGCAGAGGGACTGATGGATGGTAAGGTGGTAGCTACACATAAAGTAATGCCCGCCCGCCGTGCAGAACAGATACGTTTGAGAGTAGACAACGAAGGAATCGGACTGCGTGCTGATGGATCTGATTTTGTTACTGTTGTGGCAGAAATCACGGATAAGAATGGAAATGTAAAGCGTTTGAATAATTATTATATCAAGTTCTTTGTAGAAGGAGAGGGACGTATTTTGGGCGGAGCTAATGTCTTGGCAAATCCTGCTCCGGTGAAATGGGGCAGTGCTCCCGTATTGATCCAGTCGACCACGACTCCCGGAAAGATTAAGGTAAGAGCCAGTGTTTTGTTTGAGGGATCACAGATGCCCGTAAGCGGTGAACTGGAACTAACATCTTCCGCTCCAATGTATCCATTGATATTTGATAAGAAAGAAGAAGCGTTGCCTAAGCCATCCGAATCGTTCTCCATGGACAAGAAGAGTGATGCTGAACTGGAGTTGGAACGCCGCCGTCGTGAACTGAATGAATTAAAACTGAAAGAAGTGGAGCAACAACAGACAGATTTCGGTGAGAAAGTAGATTAAGACTACTCATTACAACAATTTACCGTTCCGGTGTGTTTTTTAGTAACCGGAGATAGAGAGTAAATGATATATTCTTTAGGCACGGGATACGCATTCCGTGCCTAATTTTTTATGTTTCATTTTTTATCTCTATCTTTGCGATACATAATAAATAAGGACGTATGGAAAAAATTGAAATAGAAGAGAAGATTGTAGCTATGCTAAAGACAGTGTACGATCCGGAGATTCCGGTCAATGTATACGATCTTGGACTGATTTATAAGATTGACGTCTCCGATAGTGGAGAAGCGGCACTCGATATGACGCTGACAGCTCCCAATTGTCCGGCTGCTGATTTTATTATGGAGGATATTCGCCAAAAAGTGGAGTCAGTAGAAGGAGTGAATTCCGCCACCATCAATCTGGTCTTCGAACCTGAATGGGATAAAGACATGATGAGTGAAGAAGCCAAATTGGAATTAGGTTTTCTTTAATCGTTCTATGTCAGGCAGTGCTCTGATTTTATAAGTTGTAATTCGTTATTAGATCTCGTAACTGGTAATTAAATGAAGAACATTTATTTTCTTTCCGATGCACATCTTGGTTCTCGTGCTATTGAGCACGGGCGTACTCAAGAACGGCGTTTGGTGAACTTCCTCGATAGTATAAAGCATAAGGCTTCCGCCATTTATCTACTGGGAGATATGTTCGACTTCTGGTATGAATTCCGGCTGGTAGTTCCTAAGGGGTACACCCGTTTCTTGGGGACGCTCTCCGAACTAACAGATATGGGTGTAGAGGTGCATTTTTTTATAGGTAATCATGACATCTGGTGTGGAGACTATCTCACCAAAGAGTGTGGTGTCATCATGCATCGCGAACCATTGACTACTGAAATCTACGGAAAGGAGTTTTATCTTGCTCATGGTGACGGCTTGGGTGATCCGGATAAGAAGTTCAAGCTACTTCGTTCGATGTTCCACAGCAAAACTTTGCAAACGATGTTTTCTGCTATTCATCCCCGCTGGAGTGTTGAATTGGGTTTAACATGGGCTAAGCACAGCCGACAAAAACGGGCGGACGGAAAGGAACCGGATTATATGGGAGAAAACAAGGAACACTTGGTACTATATACCAAAGACTACTTGAAAAGCCATCCCAATATCAACTTCTTTATTTACGGACATCGTCACATTGAACTGGATTTGATGTTGAGCGCCACCTCCCGTGTGTTGATTTTGGGAGACTGGATTAACTTCTTCTCTTATGCCGTGTTTGACGGAGAGAATCTCTTTTTGGAAGAGTATATCGAGGGAGAGACACAGGTCTAATTATGTTTCAACAAAATAAAAGGTCAGGCATAATACGGAACAAAATATAAAACAAGGGCACAAAGAAGTAGCAGAAAAATAACCTGCCATCTTTGTGCCTTTGTCGTTAGAGAATCTTCAATGCTTATTAGTTAAATCTTCCTTTCTGCTCAAAACACCCGCTCGTTATTCGGCAAAGTTGGTGTATAAGCGGAACTCGTGTGCAGGAACACTGATCTTTTTTTCTCCCTCCACGGGATTCCCATTTTCCAGATATAGATACCATGTACCTTCAGGAATAGTATAATCGATAGATGCATTGGTGAAATTCGCATACACATGAAGTTGTTTCCCATTCACAGCTTTCAATGTCAGTGTACGTCCATTATCCCAATCATTATAACTGACTTTCCAGGTAAATTGAGAAGAAGCGTTGAATAAATCGGAGTGTGTTGTCCGTAGAGTGATTAGTTTTGTATAAATATCTACCAAGCTTTTACGCTCTGTCTGATATTCCCAAAGGACTGGTTTCTTTCCGGTACGTCCATTTTCGTCTATTGAAATATCATACCCCATTTCGCCGAATTGCCAAAGCATTTTCGGACCTGGAACCGTAAAGAAGAATGCGGCGTTGGATGATAACTGTTTGAGCCGTTCGGACAGGTTGGTTTTTAAGGCTCCATTTCCGTATTCAATCTGTTTATAGGCACACCGCTCTTCGTCATGACTTTCCATATAGCCCACAAATTGATTCGGACGGGTGGTGTCATATAATCCGGAGAAATCACTATTATCTTTCCAGCCCATAGCCGACTGACAATAAGAATGGTTCATATTCCTCCAAAAATGAATTCCTTCTGTGGCTAAAGTTGTTTCTTCATTTGCACAGAAATGTTCCATGGTAACCATTGCATCTTCTTTGACAGCTTTTACGGCTTCGTAGTATTCTTTCAGTACTGATACACGAGCAGGGTCGGTTGCCGCCAAATCATCATCACCTGTTGTCTGTTTCTGTGTGAAACCTTTGGTGAAATCGAAACGGAAACCGTCGATGTGGTAAGTATCTAACAGATATTTCAGGTTGCGTTTGACAAAAGCTTTTGTTTGTTCTGAAGTGTGATTGAAATCATCCGGTGAAAAAACATACTTCTGATGCGGTGTTACAGCGTTCAGCCATGGATTCTTAGTGGAAGGGCGGTTATTAAACGTATCCCAGTACATACGGGCAAACGGATTATCATTGTTCGTATGGTTGTAGACTACATCGAAAATAACGGCGATTCCATTCTGATGGCAGGCGTCAATAAAAGCTTTATATTCATTTTGAGTTCCATACGAGGCATCCAGTGCAAAGTATAGTCCGGTGTTGTATCCCCAACTGTCATTACCTGCAAATTCTTGTACAGGCATCAGTTCGATAGCATCTATTCCCAGTTCTTTTAAGTAAGGCAGCTTTTCCATTGCTCCTGCCAGATTTCCACTGGAAGTAAAATCCCGCAACAAGAGCTCATAGATAACCGGATTTTCTTTATTCTTCATCTCAAATTCTCCGGCACTCCATTGATAGGGTTGTGGGTTTGTGCTTACGACTGATACGTAAGGTGCTTGTGCGCCAGTGGGAAAGTTGGTATCCACTCCCTTTTCCAATGCTTGCTCACAATAAGGATCGCACAAGTAAGTACCGCCATCCGAAGCACTGTACACAAAGTACTGGAACTGTGTTTCACCGGCAGTCAATTCCTCCAGAGTGATCCACCAGCAATGGTTTGTTTCGTCATATTTCATCATGTAGCGACTATCCAGTTTCCAGTTGTTGAAATTACCTGTTACAAATACACAATCTTTATGACCGCCCTGACTGTCCTTATCATATAATACAAGCGTTATCGAAGTGGCCGAATGGATATGAATACCCTCTTTTTCTTCTCCGGATATGGGGAGAGGGGCTTTTTGCGGTTCTTCCCAGATAAATCCGTTTTGACTATCTTCTACTAAAGTTGCGTAATCGTAGGTTTGTTGGCTACCTTCCGCATCACGTACAATCAGGTTAATGGTCTGTAAGGGAGTAGATGGAGCAACAGAATAGAAATGGCGGATAGATGAGGAAAGGGTGATACTCCACACATTGTCCTTTGTCTTTTTCAGTCTGTATTTATTCTGATTATCTCCCCATGTAGGTGCACCTGTCCAGTTTGCTCCTGTTCCGGAGTGTAAGTACAAGTCGTCAGCGTAACCATAGAAGTTACTTCCTTCGGGTGCTTTGAAGGTGATAGTCAGTGGTTCATCCGCTTTAGGAATAGCCGGATCAAAATTAAATCCGTCGTGGAGAACTTGTTCTTCCGGGGCAGGATCAGTTCCGGACGAAGGACGCTCGCCCGGCATCAACGGATCATCATCTGAACAAGCTCCAAAGCTGTTGAGTATCAGCAATAAAAGGAGCCAAATATATTTAAAGTCTTTCATAAGCCTTATTTTAGAATTCTTCTTCCAATGTAGTGGTACTATATTTAGCTTTGAGTGTGTCAGATTTCGATCATATCTCAAATCTCCTCTTTCCCGAAGAGGGAGACTTGAGATATGATCGTAATTGATTCTACTCGTTGTGCTGTTTAAGAGTGTCTGATAGTTATTCGACTTTACCTTTGCCTGTCGTAAAGTTAATATGGACTTTCTGACCGGCTTTTACATTACATTCGTAGCCAAGTTCGCTTAGATTATCCGATACGTTCTTATTCTCACGGTAAACGATAGTACCATCGCCTTCATTAGCCAGATCAAGTGTAAATTCGCTCTTCCACCAGCCTCCGGCATCTACAGCCGTAGTAGAAATACGTGCCATGCCTGTAACGGTTGCTGCCGGTGATATGAAGTCGCTTGTTTTATCGGTCGGAATCCTGAACAAGGTCGTTTCATCGCAATTCCACGAATTGTTAATCACACCTCCCAACAGGTAAACTTCCGGCAAACGGAATGAAATTGTTTTTCCTTCTGTAGTCACTGCGACAATTACCAGATACCATCCGGATTTACCAATGCCAATATTGCCTCCTGAGGATGTTAATTCGGCGAAATCAATTGCTTCCGGAGATAAGATTTCTTCGTCATAACCAAAGTCTCCTTCCCATTTTCTAACCGGAGCAAACTTGATTTGGTCTCCCGCCGTATAATATTGTATACTCCAGAACATTCCGGGAGTCTGTGTGACAGGAACCATTTCAGGAGCTACTGCCCAATCCCACCCAAGACTGTACGGAGATCCATTGATGTACATGTGCTCGGGTAGATCCTCCTTGATTGTGTATGTATAATCTTCTACATTAATCGTAATTTTCATTTTCTTTCCGCCGGCGCAGGTGAGATTATCCGGGTCGGCTCCTTCTTTATCCCTGAAAGCCAATAATCCCGGATCCGGATCTTCTATTACTTTGGAAGCACCCAAGGCTCTTTGCCAGGCATCCGGAGCTTCTATCGCACTTCCCGGGACAATCTTGAAATCAAACTTCTCTTCCGACTCGACGACTACTGAAAAGAGATACTGATTGTCTTTGTCTACTTCGAGCTTTGTGGCTGTCGATTTGTCCATCTGCCAGCTGTTTAGATCACCTACTATATAGTATTCCGTATCCACAGCCGGAGTTGCGACCGGAGTGATGGCAGATTGCATTTCCGGGTATTCAGTCAGTGAAGTTGCTTCACCGTTGGTTGTCATGACTACCGGTGTCAGCTTTAAAGTGACTTCGCGCTCTAAAGATTTTTGTGACTTATACAAACTTGCCACTTTTTGGTCAAGTTCTGTCAACCTGACTTTTATATTCCCATCTTTTACTTTTGACGGTAGATTTAATATCTGCCCTTCGGCAACTAATTCTATATTACAAGCTGTGAGTGAGAAGTTTTCTGCAATCGAAGAAACAGAGGCGATTACCACAGAATCGCCCGGCTGTTCTTCAAGTTTCATACTGGCAACCGGAGTTATATCTACCATTGCAGTTATAGCTTCTTCCTGGGGATTGGACTGGGGATCAGCCCAGTCCTTAAAATCTTCATCGCAAGCGGTGAAAGCTGCCGAAGCAAGCAACAGACACGCCATATATGATAATCTTTTCATGATATTCAGTTATTAAAGTTAACGATTATTGAGTAACGGAACCTGTTTTCTGAACAAAGTTCAGATTTATTTTCTGCCCTGCCTTAACGTTTATCGCATATTCAGGACCTATTTCCGACCAACTGTCAATCACACTTTTGTTTTCACGGAACACGATTTTTCCATTAGGTATAGCGAACTCCGTACGCCACCAGTCTTCTCCCGGAACTTTGACGGACATACGCAATTCTCCGCCTCCGGTGCATACCGGTGAAACAAAGTCTGCATCTGCCGTTGTTGGTGCTTGGAATTTGCCTTTATCGCCGAATGTCCAATCTCCTATAGCATTGCCTATCAGACAAACTTCGCCCGGAGCAATATCCAGCGTAAAGGCATAATCAGTCCCTTTGATGCTTACAGACATGATCACTGTATACCAGCCTGTGACATTAACGCTGATATTTTGTCCGCCAAATCCATCATCCGATCCGGTGAATGCATCCGAGGCTATTGTCAGACGTGGATCGTTGAATCCGATGTATTCTCCTTCTTTAGTACCGAACTTGAACATATCAGTGCCTCCGAGATAGAATAAACCGAAGAACTTGGACATTCCGTTTACTGCTGCCAAAGGCACCCAGTTGCTCCAATTACTACCTGCCATCGAGCCATTGATAAATATACTGGAAGGTAATTCGAGAGGCGGTACAGCTTTATATCCCAATACTTTGGGAAGTTCAATTACATTCGAAAAAGCGATGCCACGACCACTATCGGTCAGTTCCGCTTTCAGGCGTACATAAACGGGTATGGGAGTGGTCGGAAATTCTTCATCGGAGGATGCACTCCACAAGTCTCCCAGTGCCAATGCAAATTCTAAAGCTTT
The DNA here is from genome assembly GCF_014334015.1 of Bacteroides sp. M10. Lineage (GTDB taxonomy): Bacteria > Bacteroidota > Bacteroidia > Bacteroidales > Bacteroidaceae > Bacteroides > Bacteroides intestinigallinarum. The sequence goes on from NZ_CP060488.1 coordinate 2,509,448, forward strand.
CACTTCCATTTTGGCAGAAGAATGGGTAGTACCCAAAGTTGTATAATTAGCTTCCGTATTTGTCTCTGCATGAGCGTCAACGAAATTTTCTTCCAGTGAAATTTGTACTGAATAAGTGGTTGCCATCGGAATCCCGTAATCCGGTTGTGTACAGGTTAATTCCAATGATTCGGAGTTTTTAAGGTCGTACACGTTGTTGGAAGCAAAAGCTGGCACATTCAGTACGAACGTATCCGGTTCGTTCAACACAGGGTTGCTGTCACGGTCTGCTTCACAGGCGGACAGAGCTAGTAGCCCCATTGTCAATGTAAATAGTTTATATAGGTTTTTCATTGTTTTCAGTCTTTAAAACGTGAATAAAGGTTCTATCAATATCCCGGATTCTGAGTCATATTTGTATTCGTCAGCGTTTCTGTTTTCGGTATCGGATAGAGATTATAGATCGAACTCACACCGTTTCCTTCAAAGGAACCGCCTTTCCAATCCCAGAGGTAGGTGCTTGAGGTGAAATAGCCATAACGGATCAAATCTGTGCGTCTGAATCCTTCCAGATACAATTCGCGGGCACGTTCATCCAGAATATAATCTAATGTCAGGTTATTGGCAGAGGGTATTTCTGTTGCTTTGGCACGGTCTCTGAGGGCTTTGATATCCAACCAAGCATTTTGTTGTGCATTTGCGCCGCCTGCTCTCAAATAGGCTTCCGCGCGAATCAGATAAGCTTCCGCCAAACGGAAGAACGGAATGTCCGTATCAGGAATTTTAGCATCGTGAGCGGGTTGTCCGTCCGAGCGCAGATTACTCCATTTCATAAATGAAAGTCCGTCGGTGAATTTACCTACACTTTCCAGTTCGGCTTTGCGACCGGTTGTATAGAACAAGGCGCGTTCATCTTTTGCAGCAGCCTGCACATCTCTCACATTCTGCCATTTATTATCGGTATATTCGGTGAAAGGAATATCCTCACTGTTTGCGAAGAACTTGTCAACCAGTGCTTTGCGTGTACGGATACATTCCCAAGGGTCATTTGTTCCGCGATTCGGCATGTCGCTCTTTTGCGTTGCAGCAATCAGGAAGTAACTTCCTCCGTAACTCTTTGCTTGTACACCATCCTGACGGATAGAAAGGATGATTTCTTTTTTAGCATCGGGATTTTCATCATTGTCTGCCATAAAAAGTTGTTCGTAATTTCCACACAATCCGTATCCATTGGAGGGATCGAGCACTTTGCCGGCATAGGTGATAGCATCATTCCAACGCGGTTGTCCGGTGTATACTTCGGCATTGAGATACAAACGGGCACGCAGCAACCAGCAAGCAGCTTTGTCGGCACGTCCGAAAGGAGCTTGACGCGGTTCGCTCATATCATTTTCGATGCTTTCCAGTTCGCTTTCAATATAAGCGAACAGTTCGGAGGCCGTCTTTTGAGGAGGATTCTCTTTGGAGAAGTGTTCGGTGAAAGGAGCTTTTCCGAAGGTGTCCATCAGATAATAGTAAAATAAGGAACGGAGAAAACGGGCTTCGGCACGTTGCTGAACGGAGGTAGCATCCTCTTTTCCGGCGATCTGATCCAGGAAGAAATTGCAGAGTGTGATATTATATGCTAAACGATTATATAATATTTCTGTCTGCTGATGAGAGGAGTTCCAACGCATATAAGTTAGTTCGGGGATACCGGCATTTTCTTGCCAGGTCCATATCATCTCATCAGTGCCATATTCATTGTTAGTGAAAAGAGCGCGATAGAAACAGGATTGACCTTCGTCCTTTACTGCGATATCCGGATCTTCGCTCAATTTTTGTCCGGTAAGTCCCAGTGAAGCGTATAGTTTGGTAAAGTACATATCTTGGTCGAAGGTGGCAGTCATCTGAGGATCGATTGGAGATATATCCAGGTCATTGATACAGGAGGTCATTCCGGTGGTCAGGCTAAGGAACAACGCTGCTGAAACTATTGATTTTATATATTTGAACTTCATAATAGTCTACTTTTTAATAAATTACAATCTTAGAACTGAAGACTTAGCCCGAACAGGATAGTGATCGGATGAGGATAAATGTTCCTGTCAATACCTGCTACTCCGGCATCATTTCCTGAACTGATAACCGATTCAGGATCGAGTCCTGTATACTTGGTGATAACGAAGGGATTCTGTACAGTACCGTAAATACGGCCGTTGATACCTTTATAAGCCTGGGACTTCAGTAAATTTTTGAAGCTATAACCTACTGTTATGTTATCACAACGCAAGAATGAAGCATTCTCAACGAAACGATCGGACAGATAATAGTCTCCCTTTCCTTCAAATCCCAGATTCACGGCAGCTGTCGGGCGGTTGGAATAGTATCCATGATTAAAGATTCCTCCCTTGCCGACACTGGATTTACTGGCCAGTACGTCATTGTACACATAGTTATTCAGGCTGGCACGGAGGGCAAAGCTTAAATCCCAATTTTTATAAGTGAATTTGGAAGTCAGTCCCATCAATACGTCAGCGGCAGGTTTTTTATAGATATATTTGTCCGAAGCGTTGATGACACCATCTCCGTTACGGTCTACGAACATGTTTTCAATCGGTTTTCCATCCTTATCATACACTTGTTGGTAAACGAAGAATGAGTTCATCGGATAACCTACTTTCTGTACCTGGCAGGTTGCACCGCTAATACCAGTAGATACACCTCCGGTTTCTACATAGTAATTAGAATCATCTCCTCCGGTCAGTTTAGTGATTTCATTTTTGTTCCAAGTGATGTTATATCCCAAGTCCCAGACAAAATCTTTGGTTACAATAGGTTTGGCATTGATGGTGAATTCAAGCCCCGTATTTTTTAATGAACCGATGTTGCTGATCAGTTGGGTATTAAAGTTAGTCCCCGCCGCAATCTTTACGGTATTGATTAAATCGTCGGTTTTCCGGTAATAGTAATCCATCGAGCCGGAGATACGTCCGTTCAGGAAAGCAAAGTCGAAACCTGCGTTATAAGTCGTTGTCTCTTCCCATTTCAGGTCTTCGTTATAAGCTTTAGGACGCATAGTGCCATAATAGGTATCCCCGAAAGGATAATAACCTCCGGCTGCGTTGACGCGGTACAGTGCCATATAAGGGAAATCATAATCGTCGCCTAAGTTCTGCTGACCCGTGATACCCCATCCGAGGCGGAGTTTCAGATCTGACAATACTTCTACGTTTTTCAGGAAATTTTCTTCTTTCAGTTTCCATCCCAAAGCAACAGAAGGGAAGCTACTCCAACGGTTGTCTTTAGAGAAACGGGAAGAACCGTCCTGGCGGAAAGTGGCTGTCAGCAAATAACGGCTAAGTAATGTATAATTTACGCGGGCAAAATAAGAAACTAATGTACTGTGATGTCCCCAGGCTGTTTGTGAGCGCAGATTCGGATTGTAGGCTTCGCCTGTTAACGGATTTGTTCCTTGTCCGACTTTATATCCGGTATAGTGGAAATGTTGCTCTTCACCACCCAGTATTACGTCGACATAATGATCCCCGATTTCTTTGGAATATTGTGCATAGGCATTCACCGACAGGTTATATTTGTAGCCGTAGTCAGTCCCGTTCCAACCATAGTAATAAGAGCCCGGGGCATAAGGTGAATTTACATTCTTTTCCTTACCTTCCGAGTAGTCACCGCCTACGTTAGCATGGATATGCAGGTCAGGGAGGAAGTGGAATTTATAGTCTACTTCTACATTGCTGATAAAACTGGTGTTTCTGGAAGTATGTTTCTTTAGTTTCAGTAGGGAAACAGGGTTGGCGGTTGAATTACTTTCCAGTGTAAGCGGCCATTCCGGATCGTTATATGAACTACCGTCACTGGTCGGTTGGTAGAATCCACCGAAGTTTTTGTACATGTCCGAAGAGTCATATACAGGTTGGGTCGGGTCCATGGTCAAAGCTGCGCCGATAGCCCCGTCGTCAGCATAACGTTGGTTGGCCCACATCATTTTAGCATTGATATTGAACTTCAGGTGATCTTTAAAGAAAGAGGGTGTCAGATTGACGGAGGCGGTATAACGCTCGAAATTAGATGTCATCAGGATCCCATTCTGATTGGTGTAACCGAAAGAAACACGATAAGGCATATTTTTCAAACCACCGCTTACAGTCACGTTATGGTCTGTACTAACGGCTGTCTGGAAAATTTCTTTCTGCCAGTCAGTGTTTGCTTCACCGAAGGGGCTTGGAGCATTTCCTTCACCATAAAGTTTGGATACGTATCCTTTGAATTCATTGGCATCCATTACGTCTATTGTCTTTTGCAGTATACCGGCGGAAACGTTACCTTCATAGTTCACCTGTGGTTTGCTGCCTGCTTTCCCTTTCTTTGTAGTGATGATAATCACACCATTAGAAGCACGTGAACCATAGATGGCGGTGGCCGAAGCATCTTTCAAAACAGTGAAAGTTTCGATGTCATTCGGGTTTACCATTGCCAAAGGATTAGTCAAACCTTGCACACCGCTATTATCCATTGCCAGTCCGTCGATAACGATCAACGGATCGTTTTTGGCGTTCAATGATGAACCACCGCGAATACGAATCGTAGCTCCTCCACCCGGAGTACCGCTGGAAATTACATTCACACCGGCTATTTTACCTGTTATCATATCCTGTGCGCTGGTGGTTACTCCTTTGCTGATTTTATCCGGCTTGATGGCAGTAACTGATCCCGTCAAGTCGTTTTTCTTTACTGTTCCGTAACCTACAACGACTACGGCGTCCAATACTTGAGAGTCATCTTCCAGTGTGACCATTACCGAAGGAGCTGCTTTAATTTCTGCTGCTTTGTAACCGACGAATGTAATGGACAGAATAGAATTTTGAGGAACATTCAATGTGAAGTTACCGTCAAAGTCAGTGATGGTACCCGTTGTGGTACCCTTGGCAATGACATTGGCGCCAATCACGGGTTCGCCCATAGCATCTTTCACATGTCCTTTGACTGTGATTTGCTGTGCATAAGCGCCCAATGATAAAAACATCCCTATTAACAAGGGGAGAATCGTTTGAACGATTCTAAATTTAACTTGCTTCATGCATTTAAAAAATTAAAGTTAACAATATAGTAATATTATTTCTCTCTCTTAAAAGTTTCTTTAAAAATACCTATTGAAAACACTTTTTTTAAGACTATCCTTTATTTATAGTCTTTTCAATCCCTTAACCTCTGATTTGTTTTTCACCTCTTTGATACTGATTGCGTATCCACCGCCATTGGCAGCGTGCAGATTCAGTTTGCTTTTATTATTCAAGATACCTTTTTTGATGGTGTATGCCTGCGGGTTATCTTTCCAGTCGGCATCTTTGGCATCTGCGTATACGGTAGCGACGTATTGTTTTCCCGGTTCCAGGAAATCGAACGTTAATTGGGAGTCGTGGCCGTTTTCACCGGCTGTGCAGCCTATGTACCAGTCGTCCGTTCCTTTTGCTTTGCGGGCAATTGTGATGTATTCTCCCGGTTCTGCTTCCAGATAGATTGTTTTGTCCCAGTCGAGAGCGACGTCTTTGATAAACTGGAAAGCATCCATAAAGCGTTCGTAGTTTTCCGGAATATCGGCAGCCATCTGCAAAGGGCTATACATGGTGACATACAATGCCAGTTGGCGTGCAATGGTTGAACGTACCTGGGAGTTGTTTGCCGGATTCATCTGGTTACAGTGAGTCTCGAAGATGCCGGGAGTGTAATCCATCGGACCACCGACCAGGCGTGTGAAAGGCAGAATCGTCGTGTGGTATACTTTATTTCCTCCAAATGATTCATATTCTGTTCCACGTGCGGATTCATTACCGATCAGATTGGGATATGTACGGCAGATACCGGTTGGACGGGTTGCTTCGTGTGCATTGACCATGATTTTATAATCGGCGGCTTTTTTCACGGCATACAAGTAATGATTATTCATCCATTGACCGTAATGATGTTCTCCGCGTGGAATGATATTACCCACATAACCGCTTTTAACCGAGTTATATCCATTGTCTACCATGAATTGGTAAGCTTTATCCAGGTGACGTTCGTAGTTGCGAACAGATGCAGAAGTCTCATGGTGCATCATCATTTTAATTCCTTTGCTTGCAGCATAACGATGGATTTCCTGTACGTCGAAATCAGGATATGCAGTCAGGAAGTCAAATACATAGTCTTTGCTGTTGCCGAACCAGTCTTCCCATCCTTCATTCCAACCTTCTACCAGCACTGCATCAAATCCGTTGGCTGCGGCAAAGTCGATGTAACGTTTCACGTTAGCTGTATTGGCAGAATGTTTGCCGTTCGGTTTGGTTTTGGAGTAGTCTGTAACGCCAAGTTTCACGCTGGTCAGTTCATCTGTATAAGCCCAGGAACCTTTTCCGGTAATCATGTCCCACCATACGCCTATATATTTCACCGGTTTAATCCAGGAGGCGGCGTCTGCAATCTTACAAGGTTCGTTCAGGTTGAGGGTGATGCGGGAGGCGAGAATGTTACGTGCATCATCACTGACGATGATCGTACGCCACGGAGAGTTGCACGGAGTCTGCATGTAACCTTTATCCCCTTTTGCATCTGGTGTCAGCCAGGATTCGAATATCATGTTTTTGTCGTCCAGATTGAGGTGCATACAAGAATAATCAATCAAAGCGGCTTCGTGCAGATTGATGTATAAACCATCATCTGTTTTCATCATCAGTGCCGTCTGTACACCTGTCGGTGAAAATGGGGTTTGAGAAGAATTTGGAGTGATCGCCTGTTGCATCAAACCTCTGATTTCCGATAGACGGGAGATGGTGTAGTCGTACTCTTGAGTGTCGTAATCGCCCGGTATCCAGTATGCGATATGGTTGCCTGCCATGGCAAATTGGGAATGTTCTTCCTTGATAACGAAGTAGTTCAGTGATTTCTGTTGCGGAAATTCATAACGGAATCCCAAACCATCATTGAACAGGCGGAAGCGAACAACGATGGAACGGTCGTTCATTGGCTGAAACAGAATGACTGCCAGTTCGTTATACTGATTGCGGATTTCCTTTTCTTCTCCCCAGACTGGTTGCCAGGTTTCGTCAAAGGTAGTCGTTTGCGCATCTTTCAGCTTGAAGCCATTATAAAGATTGGATTTAGAATCGAGCTTGGTGAGGTCTCTGCGGTCTACCCAGTCAAAGTCGGTTCTGGTATTATCTTCTTTTTTCAATTCCAGTCCGAGAGTGCTCGGCTTAATTACCACCTTGCCTTTGTAAGTCAAGTCGTAGGTTGGTGCGCCTTCTTTGTTAACCTGAAAGGTCAGAACCAGATTGCCATCCGGTGAGGTCAGTTTCTGTTGTGCATTCGCAATGAATGAGATGCAAAGGAATGCGATGATCGAAAAAAACTTTTTCTTTTTCATTCTATTTATGGTATTAAATTGTAAGCTAACCGATATTTCTATTCCTGTTTGTTTCGGATATTGCAAATGTAGCAACCACCTTCACTTTTTTGCTTGATTAGAATAAAAATACAAGTTTGTATAAATGCTAGTATCTTGTTTTATAATTGTTTATCTATCTGATTTCATTGGATAAATATAAGTCGTAGTGAACTTGCTTAGAAGGCTAAAAGGTATATCCCACGGCTTGGAAGTGTTAATTCATTTCTTAATTCAATCTTTTTGTCTGTGAGCAAATCATGAGCAGACGAGGTGGAGAGTATTTCCTGATAAGGATGTAAGTCAATAGTCTGTTCCCGGTCGTTTCCATTCAGAAAGACAACGACTGATTGGTTACCGTATTTGCGTTCATAAACATAAATGCCTTTATTGGGTGCGAAATGTTTTAGTTTGCCTTTGGCGATGACTTCATTTCCTTTTCTCCATTGGAGCAGTTTTTGCATAAAAGAGAAGGCTTCATTTTGTTGCGGAGTACGGTTGGTTGCTTCAAAACAGTTTTTGGCGTCATTCTGCCAACCTCCCGGAAAGTCACATCGGAGTAATCCGTCTCCATTTGCTTTGTCGGCTGCCATCAGGATTTCAGTTCCATAATATATTTGTGGAATTCCACGGGTAGTCAGTAAGAATGTCAAGGCTTGTTTATATCGGTTCAGGTTCTTGGTATCTTCCTCCGAACGGTAGAAACGGGAAGTATCGTGATTATCGAGGAAGGTCAGCAGACTCATTGGATCGGCGTAGACAATATCCTGTGAGAGGTATTCGTAGAGTCTGAAAAGTCCTCCGTTCCATTCGGTGGTTTCTTCGTCGAAAGCTTTATTTATTTCTTCCATCAGTGGGAAATCCATGACAGTAGGAAGATAACTGTTTTTCGGATAAGCAAGTTTACTGTCTTTCTGCCAGTAGGAGATCAGTACATTGCTGCCCAGCCATGTCTCACCGACAATGTTGAATGAAGGATATTCATCATTGACCGCTTTGCACCAATGCGCCATCATTTCAAAGTCGGCGTAAGGATGTGTATCCTGGCGGATTCCGTTGATACCCGCATATTCTATCCACCAGATACTACTCTGTATCAGGTAAGTGGCTACGTGACGGTTTCGTTGGTTGAAGTCCGGCATAGTCAGTGTGAACCAACCGTCAATGGCCAGCTTTTTATCATAATCGGAAGTATAAGGGTCCATTTGGGTGGCAGTTTTGAAACTGGTCTGCATGTAGTTTCCCTCAAAGTTGAACCAATCTTTGGCAGGCATGTCTTTGAATAGATAATTGTTCGAACCGCAATGGTTGAAGATCATGTCCATGACTACCTTTAGCCCTTTAGCATTGGCTTCTTTTACGAGATTGCGAAACTCTTCATTGCTTCCGAGGCGACGGTCTACTTGATAGTAATCGGTGATGGCATATCCATGATAAGAGCCTTCCTTCATGTCATTTTCCTGAATCGGGTTAAGCCATATACTCGTAACTCCGAGGTCTGCAATATAATCCAAATGTTTCTCTATTCCTTTTAAATCACCGCCATGACGGGCGAAAGGTTCGTTGCGGTCTATGTTTGCTTCCAACATTCCGGGAATTATATCATTGGAGGGGTTGCCGTTGGCAAAGCGGTCCGGCATAATGAGATAAAGTACATCACTGGAGTTGAAGCCTTCTACTGCTGAAGCATTCTCTTTGCGCTGTTTAAGTTCGTATGGTATTTTAGTCTGTTTTTTACCTTGTTTCAGGAGAATGTCGAAGTGCTGAGGGATAGCTTTTGAAAGATCTAAATATAAGATCAGATAATTAGGATTTTCCTGTTTCACCACGTCCTGCAGGGTGATGTCATTAGAAGAAATACTTACCTCTGCGGATGATATGCCATCGCCGTATAGAAGTATTTGTAGTTCGGGATTCTTCATTCCTGCCCACCAAAAGGTAGGAGCCACTTTCTTTATATTGGTTGCGGCGAATGCTTGATGATAACCCGATAGAAGTAATAGTAAAATAGCAAATAACAAATTTCGTTTCATGGTAGCTAGATTTTTAACTGTTTGCTCGGAGAACCGATGATGCAAATGTAGGGGGATGCTGTGCACCTTTGTGAGATTAGAATGGAAATATAAACCTGTTATCTGACTATGTTGCTGATAATTAGTTGGATATTCTAATACCTTATGCCGAAAAATACAAGTGAAAATGAAAATAGTTATACCCATATTTTTCGTTTTCATTACTATATTTCTTATATTTGTAACATCTTTAAAAAGGAACCTTATGAAAAATCTAACCCTTTATATGCTATTTCTTCTTTTGCTCTTTCCTTTTTCGTTGTGTGCAATGCATACGGATAATGCGGCTGCTCTTAAAAAGCTGGATGAAGTTATAAGCAAGAAAGAGACTTTCCAGATTCGGAAAGAGAAAGAGATTAATAACTTGAAATTAGAACTTGCCCATTCTACTGATCCTGTTCGAAAATATGAATTATATGCCTCTCTTTTTGGTGCTTATTTGCATTATCAGGCAGACTCGTCCTTATATTATATTAACCGTGAGATGGAAATCCTTCCATTGTTGAACCGCCCGGAATTGGAGTATGAGATCATCATTAATCGTGCTACGGTAATGGGAGTAATGGGAATGTATATAGAAGCCATTGAACAGTTGGAGAGGATTGATCCTAAAAAATTGAATGAGTGGACTCGGTTATCTTATTATCAGACGTATCGTGCCTGCTACGGGTGGTTAGCAGATTATACGACCAATAAGAATGAAAAAGAAAAGTATTTGAAGAAAACCGATTTATATAGAGATTCCATTATTGCTGCGATGCCTCCAGAGGCAAACAAAACGATTGTTTTAGCCGAAAAATGCATAATGAACGGGAAAGCCGATGTCGCTGTGGATATGCTGAACAATGCTTTGAAAGAAATTCAGGATGAACGTCAGAAAGTATATATTTATTATACTCTTTCCGAAGCTTATAGTATGAAGAAAGATATCGAAAAAGAAGTTTACTATCTGATTCTGACTGCCATTGCGGATCTGGAAACTCCGGTGAGGGAGTATGCTTCATTGCAGAAACTCGCGCATCTGATGTATGAATCAGGAGATATTGACCGTGCCTACAAATACTTGAGTTGCTCGATGGAAGATGCTGTGGCGTGTAATGCCCGTTTGCGGTTTATTGAGGTGACGGAGTTTTTTCCGATTATCGACAAGGCGTATAAATTAAAAGAAGAAAAAGAACGTGCCGTTTCCCGCGCTATGTTGATTAGTGTCAGTTTGTTGTCTTTGTTTCTTCTGATTGCTATTTTCTATCTATATCGTTGGATGAAGAAGTTGTCTGTTATGCGGCGGAATCTTAGTCTGGCTAACAAACAAATGTCTGCGGTCAACGCGGAACTGGAGCAAACCGGAAAAATAAAAGAAGTCTATATCGCCCGCTATCTGGACAGATGTGTCAACTATCTCGACAAACTGGAAACTTATCGTCGTTCATTGGCAAAATTGGCAATGGCATCGCGTATCGAAGATTTGTTTAAAGCTATCAAGTCCGAACAGTTTATCCGGGATGAGCGGGATGAATTCTATAATGAGTTCGACAGGTCTTTTCTGAAACTTTTCCCGAACTTTATTTCAGCTTTCAATAATTTGCTGGTAGAAGAAGGAAGAGTGTATCCTAAATCCGATGAACTTCTGACAACAGAACTTCGTATCTTTGCCCTTATCCGTCTGGGAGTAGTAGACAGTAACAAGATTGCTCATTTTCTCGGTTATTCTTTGGCAACTATCTATAATTATCGTAGCCGGATGCGTAATAAAGCTGCCGGAGATAAAGATATGTTCGAGCAGAATGTAATGAACCTATAATGTTATTCACAGATAGCAATATGTTATTACTTCGTAATATACGAGCCAATAATGCTTGTGTATAAAGCAAATATCTACTTTTAGTGTTCAATAATCCACTGTGCATCTCTCTTTTTTTTCTACCTTTGTAGACAACTAATCTAAAATAAATATACTAGAAAATGAAAAAGTTAGTCTACACACTGTTCTTTGTCCTTATCTCCGTTGTAGCCAACGGGCAGGCAAAGTACGTATTCTATTTCATCGGAGATGGAATGGGAGTCAATCAAGTAAATGGTACGGAGATGTATCAGGCGGAAATTCAAAATGGTCGTATTGGAGTCGAGCCTTTGTTATTTACTCAATTTCCGGTTGCTACCGTAGCAACCACTTTCTCTGCTAAAAATTCAGTAACAGACTCTGCAGCTGCAGGTACTGCATTGGCAACAGGAAAGAAAACTTATAATGGCGCTATTTCTGTAGGAGAAGATAAAAATGCTATTCAGACTGTCGCAGAAAAAGCAAAGAAAGCAGGAAAAAAGGTGGGCGTAACGACTTCTGTCAGTGTGGATCATGCTACTCCTGCCGCATTTTATGCACATCAACCCGATCGTAATATGAATTATGAAATTGCTCTTGATTTGCCGAAAGCCAATTTCGATTTTTATGCAGGCGGTGGTTTCTTGAAACCTACCACCACTTATGACAAGAAAGAAGCTCCGAGCATTTTCCCTATTTTTGAAGAGGCAGGATATACAGTAGCACGTGGTTACAATGACTATAAGGCAAAAGCTGCAAAAGCAGAAAAGATGATCTTGATTCAGGAAGAGGGAGCCAATCCTTCTTGTCTGCCTTATGCTATTGACCGCAAAGAGAATGATTTGACATTAGCACAAATTACGGAAAGTGCTATTGACTTTCTTACTAAAGGCAATAATAAAGGCTTTTTCCTGATGGTAGAAGGAGGTAAAATAGACTGGGCATGCCACGCTAATGACGCCGCTACTGTGTTCAACGAAGTGAAAGACATGGATAATGCCATCAAAGTAGCTTATGAATTCTATAAGAAACATCCGAAAGAAACGCTGATTGTGATTACCGCAGACCATGAAACAGGTGGTATCGTGCTCGGTACGGGAAAATATGCGTTGAACCTGAAAGCATTGCAATATCAGAAACATTCTGCTGACGGACTTTCACAACGTATCAGTGAATTGAGAAAATCAAAAGGCAATAAAGTCACTTGGGAGGACATGAAAACATTCCTCGGCGAAGAAATGGGCTTCTGGAAACAATTTCCTATTTCTTGGGAACAGGAAAAAACGTTGCGTGATGAGTTTGAGAAATCATTCGTGAAGAATAAAGTTGTATTTGCTGAAAGTCTGTATTCTAAGAGCGAGCCGATGGCTGCACGTGCGAAAGAAGTGATGGATGAAATAGCTATGATAGGATGGGTAAGTGGCGGACACTCTGCTGGTTATGTTCCTGTATTTGCTATTGGTGCAGGTTCTCAACTGTTTGGTGAGAAGATTGATAATACAGAAATTCCTAAAAGAATTGCGAAAGCTGCAGGATATAAATAATAGAACTGTATGAATATAAAAAATAGCCGGGAGTCCAAGGACTTCCGGCTATTTTTATATGTTCTTGCAAATTATGCTTTCACACGTCCTACGTAAGAACCGTCACGAGTATCGATTTCGATTGTTTCACCCTCGCTGATGAACAAAGGAACACGTACTGTTGCACCTGATTCCACAGTTGCAGGTTTCAGTGTGTTAGTAGCTGTATCGCCTTTCATACCCGGTTCTGTGTAAGTCACCTTCATCTGAACCTTGATCGGCATGTCTGCATAAAGTACAGTTTCAGTAGAAGCATCAGAAACAACTTCCAATACTGAACCTTCGAGCAGGAAGTCAACACCATTAATCAGATCGTGAGCGATAGGATGTTGATCGAATGTTTCCTGGTTCATAAAGATATAATCTTCTCCTTCTTTATACAAAAATTGGTATGGACGACGTTCTACACGTACATCTTCCAACTTTTCACCGATGTTGAAACGGCGTTCGAGAACGTATCCGCTAACTACATCTTTCAGTTTAGTACGCATAAAAGTGTTACCTTTACCTGGTTTTACATGCAGGAATTCTACACAGAAATAGAGCTTTCCGTCCATACGGATACAAGTTCCGTTTTTGATGTCTTGAGCATTAATCATACTGCTATTTTTCTTATTATATTATTGTTATTTAATTGTTTTCGCAGGAATTCGACTGCAAAAGTAATCTAAATCGGTAAAAAACACAAAAACTTTTGAGCAAAAATGAGTTATCTCTTGGTTAATTTAAAAAAAGTGCCTATTTTTGCAGCCCGATTACGTAGAATAATAACATAAAAACAAGATACAGTAATGAAAAGAACATTTCAACCCTCTAACAGAAAGAGAAAGAACAAACACGGTTTCCGTGAGAGAATGGCATCGGCTAATGGTCGTAGAGTATTAGCTGCTCGTCGTGCGAAAGGCAGAAAGAAACTGACTGTTTCTGATGAGTACAACGGACAAAAGTGATAATCACTTGTCATCAGGAAACAAAAAAGGCGGAGAATTTAATCTTCGCCTTTTTTGTTTCTCTGTTTTTCAAGGGGATAGTATGTTAAAAAGCGGTATTGTTTGCTCTTATTTATGACTTTTTGCTTTTCTTTGTGAGATTAAATAAAACTCATAAACGAACATACGCGATGGTAGAGTATATCCGGGACTTGAAAACCCGTATCATTATAATAAGGTTGTTGAAATCTATAGGAGTGGGGATTATAGTTGCAGCAATTCTGGCGATGATAAGCGTCTTTGCATAATAGGTAGGGACATTTTTCATCGCCTACTTTTTAAAAGTTCAACTATTTTGTCGTATCTTTGGCGCATATTAACAGCAATGCGTATGACTATTAAAGAATTCTTTTCTTTTAAAACCAATAAATATTTCTGGGTGAATATTATCGCCATGATTGTGGTGATGGTAGTGATGATATTTGGTGTGTTGAAATGGCTTGATATACATACACATCATGGTGAAAGCGTGGTAGTTCCCGATGTAAAGGGAATGACAGTGGAAGAAGCTACGAAGATGTTTCAGAATCACGGTTTGGTATATGTGATTTCTGATACCAAATATGTCAAAGATAAAGCAGCGGGTATCATTCTTGAACTGAAACCGGGAGCCGGTGAAAAAGTGAAGGAAGGACGTACAGTATACCTGACAGTCAATACGCTGGATGTCCCTTTACGTGCCATTCCCGATGTGGCGGACAACAGCTCGCTCCGCCAGGCACAGGCCAAGTTACTGAATGCCGGTTTTAAACTGAATCAGATTCAATTGGTAAATGGTGAGAAAGACTGGGTGTACGGCGTGAAGTATCAGGGACGTCAGTTGGCTGCCGGAGAAAAGATTCCTTTGGGAGCTTCTTTGACATTGATGGTGGGAGACGGCTCCGGTGACATGTCGGAAGAAGAGGACTCGGTCGATGTTTCCGTGGATACGGAGAAACCGGTTACGTCGGAATCATCACCTGCTCAAGATGATAGTTGGTTTTAATAGATAAATAACAGAAACGGACTCGCATGATAGAGGAAGAACTTCCGGATGAACTGGAGAATGATTTGGATGATATAGAACCTGTCGGTGACGAATCCCAGCTTTACGAACACTTCCGCGTGGTTGTAGACAAGGGACAGGCGATGGTCAGAGTCGACAAATATCTGTTCGAACGTATTGTCAATGCTTCGCGCAACCGTATTCAGAAGGCTGCCGAAGACGGATTCGTTATGGCCAATGGCAAACCGGTGAAGAGTAGCTACAAAGTGAAACCGCTGGATGTCATTACGGTGATGATGGACCGTCCCCGTTATGAAAATGAAATTATTCCTGAAAATATTCCCCTTACTATCGTTTATGAAGACCCTTATCTGATGGTTGTGAATAAACCGGCGGGATTGGTCGTGCATCCGGGACACGGAAACTATCACGGCACGCTGGTCAATGCGCTGGCCTGGCACATGAAGGATATACCGGATTATGATGCCAATGACCCGCACGTGGGACTTGTTCATCGCATCGATAAAGATACTTCAGGCTTACTGGTGATTGCCAAGACACCGGATGCCAAAACAAATCTGGGAATTCAATTTTTTAATAAGACTACCAAACGCAAATATCGTGCTTTGGTGTGGGGTGTTGTGGAACAGGATGAAGGAACGATTGTCGGTAATATTGCCCGTAATCCGAGAGACCGGATGCAAATGGCGGTGATGTCCGATCCGACAGTGGGCAAACATGCCGTTACACACTACCGCGTACTGGAAAGACTGGGATACGTAACCCTTGTGGAATGTATACTTGAGACAGGACGTACTCATCAGATTCGTGTCCACATGAAACATATCGGTCATGTGTTGTTCAATGACGAACGCTATGGCGGTCATGAGATACTGAAAGGAACCCATTTTAGTAAATACAAACAGTTTGTAAATAATTGCTTTGACACTTGTCCCCGACAGGCTTTGCATGCTATGACGTTGGGGTTTGTGCATCCCGTCACAGGTGAAGAGATGTATTTTACTTCCGAACTTCCGGATGACATGACCCGGCTTATCGAGAAGTGGAGAGGCTATATAAGTAATAGAGAATTAGAATGAAACGCAACATCGCTATCGTAGCAGGAGGAGATACCTCTGAAATCGTAGTTTCCCTGCGTAGCGCACAGGGTATTTATTCCTTTATTGATAAGGAAAAGTATAATTTGTATATCGTGGAGATGGAAGGCCGTCGCTGGGAAGTACAATTACCGGACGGAAACAAAGTGCCGGTGGATAGAAACGACTTTAGTTTTACGAACGGAACGGAAAAGGTTGTGTTCGACTTTGCTTATATCACCATCCACGGTACGCCGGGTGAGGATGGCAGGCTGCAAGGCTATTTTGATATGATGCGTATTCCGTATTCCTGTTGTGGAGTGTTGGCGGCTGCCATTACTTATGACAAGTTTACCTGCAATCAATATCTGAAGGCTTTTGGAGTGCGCATTGCCGAATCATTGTTGTTGCGCCGGGGACAATCGGTTTCTGACGAGGAAGTAGTGGAAAAGATTGGCCTGCCTTGTTTTATCAAGCCTAGTCTGGGAGGTTCGAGTTTCGGAGTTACGAAAGTGAAGACAAAAGAACAAATACAACCGGCCATTGTTAAAGCTTTCGGAGAAGCGGAAGAGGTGATTGTTGAAGCGTTTATGGACGGAACGGAACTGACTTGCGGCTGTTATAAGACAAAAGAGAAGTCGGTCATCTTTCCACCTACGGAAGTAGTGACGCACAATGAGTTCTTTGATTATGATGCTAAATATAATGGACAGGTAGATGAAATCACTCCTGCGCGTATTTCGGATGAATTGACCAAACGCGTACAGATGCTGACTTCAGCTATCTATGATATATTAGGTTGTTCCGGCATTATCCGTGTAGATTACATTATAACTGCCGGTGAAAAACTGAATCTTCTCGAAGTCAACACTACTCCGGGAATGACTACTACCAGTTTTATTCCCCAGCAAGTGCGTGCAGCCGGACTGGATATAAAGGATGTGATGACTGATATTATTGAAAACAAGTTTTAAGTATTAAGTATCAAGTATAAAGTATTAACCATGCGGTTTGTACGCAGTCTAATACTTTATACTTATTACTTAATACTTGAGCACATAATACTTGAGACTTATGGATCTGACAGAGTTTAATGAAATTCGTCCTTACAATGATGAGGAACTTCCTCAAATCTTTGAGGAACTGATTGCCGATCCGGCTTTTCAGAAAGCTGCTACCGGTGCTATACCGAACGTTCCATTTGAACTTCTGGCGCAAAAAATGCGTGCCTGTAAGACTAAGCTTGATTTTCAGGAGGCATTTTGCTATGGCATTTTGTGGAAGATAGCGGCAGATCATACTGCCGGACTGACACTGGATCATACCGCCATACCGGATAAAAGCAAAGCTTATACGTATATATCGAATCATAGAGATATTATTCTTGATTCGGGCTTTCTCTCTATTTTATTGATTGACCAGGGAATGGATACGGTAGAAATTGCGATTGGCGACAATTTGCTTATTTATCCCTGGATTAAGAAACTGGTGCGTGTCAATAAATCATTTATTGTACAGCGGGCGTTGACCATGCGGCAAATGTTGGAATCTTCAGCGCGTATGTCCCGTTATATGCATTACACCATTTCAGAGAAGAATCAGTCTATTTGGATTGCGCAGCGTGAAGGACGTGCAAAAGATTCGAATGACCGTACACAAGACAGTGTATTGAAAATGTTGGCAATGGGAGGTGAAGGCGATTTGATAGACCGCCTGATGGAAATGAATATTGCTCCGCTTGCTATTTCATACGAATATGATCCGTGTGATTTTCTGAAAGCGCAAGAGTTTCAGCTGAAGAGAGACATCGAAGGATATAAAAAGACGACACAGGACGATTTGATTAATATGCAGACAGGTCTTTTCGGATATAAAGGCAGGGTACATTTTCAGGTTGCTTCTTGTTTGAATGATGACTTGCAAGGCTTGGACCGTTCGTTGCCGAAACCGGATTTGTTTTCCCGTATTTCTGCCTGTCTTGATCGCCGCATTCATCGTAATTACCGGATATATCCGGGAAATTATGTGGCGTATGATTGGCTGAATGGCACAACGGAATTCGCGTCCAATTACACGGAAGAAGAGAAACTGCAGTTTATGAACTATATTGAACAACAATTGGCAAAGATCAAGATTCAGAATAAGGATGAAGACTTTTTGCGTGAGAAGTTGTTATTAATGTATTCCAATCCGTTAGTTAATTATTTAGCAGCTTGCCGATGAAAAGAAGAAAATTACATGTTGTTTGGTTGTGGGGATTGCTTTTCCTGATGACTGCCTGTGGAGATGATGACTATTATTATCCTTCGGTGAAACTGGAATTTGTGACTGTAGAGGCCGGAGAAGACGGTCGCATACAAACGCTTATTCCTGATAAGGGAGAAGTCTTGACAGTTTCGGAAGACCGTACGGGTTCTACTATCTCTCCAAACACTTCCCGACGTGTAATGAGTAACTATGAGGTGCTTTCCGGTGAGAACACCGCTACTATATATTCTTTGCAATCGCTCATAACGCCGGTACCTAAACCGGAAGATGATCCGGTTTACAAGGACGGTATAAAGCTGGATCCGGTAGAGATGGTCAGTATCTGGCTCGGAAGGGATTATCTGAATATGATTTTGAATCTTAAGGTCAGTACGGGCAAGGGACATGTTTTCGGTATAGTGGAAGATGTGTCCGAACTTAAAACAAATGGCATTGTGAATATGTTGTTATACCATGATGCGAACAGTGATGGAGAATACTATAATCGGCGTGCTTACATTTCTGTTCCTTTGGCGCAATATATAGATGAGGAGCATCCGGGTCGGACGATAAAGATTAAATTTAAATATTATACATACGATAAGGATGGCTCTACGATAGATGATAAGTACTGTGATCCCGGGTTTGACTATACTCCGGGACAGAATTGAATAATGGAGTGTATATGTTTAAATTGAATCAATTAATCGTGGGAATATTTTTATTTCTCTCTTCCCTTTTCTCTTGTCAGCAGAAGGGTGATTTTCAATCAATGAATGTAGAGGAGTTTGACTCTCTTATTCAGAATGAGGATATACAACGTCTGGATGTTCGTACGCTTGCGGAATATTCGGAGGGGCATATCACGAAGACGATCAACATCAATGTGATGGATGACTCTTTTGTTTCAATGGCTGATTCATTGTTACGAAAAGATAAACCGGTGGCTGTATATTGTCGTAGTGGAAAACGAAGCAAGAAGGCTGCGGCAATTTTGAGCGAGAAAGGCTATAAAGTCTTTGAGCTTGATAAAGGGTTTAATTCCTGGCAAGAAGCTGATAAAGAAATAGAGAAATAAAGTGCTGATTTATCAGCACTTTATTTCTTTTTGGTTATTTCAGTCCTTCCAATAATCTTTTCAGAACGACAGTAGCCGAGATTTCACGGTTGGCAGCTTCCGGAATCACAATAGATTGCGGACTTTCAATGACATCGTCTGTCACAATCATATTTCTACGAACCGGAAGACAATGCATGAAATAAGCATTGTTGGTAACTGCCATTTGGCGGTCGCTGACAGTCCAATCACGATCTTTGCTTAATATCTGTCCATAGTTGTCGCCAGAATAAGCAGCCCAGTTCTTGGCATATATGAAATCGGCTCCTTCGAAAGCCTTCATCTGGTCATATTCTACTTTTGCGTTACCTACGAATTGCGGATCAAGCTCATAACCTTCGGGATGAGTGATAACAAATTCGTAATCCGTTGCATTCATCCATTCGGCAAAGGAATTAGGGACAGCCTGTGGCAATGGACGTGGATGCGGAGCCCAGGTCATAACCACTTTGGGACGTGCTGTTTTTTTGTATTCCTCGATGGTAATCAGGTCAGCAAAGCTCTGCAATGGGTGACGTGTTGCCGCTTCCATCGAAAAAACGGGACGTCCGGAGTATTGGATGAATTGATTAATAATAGTTTCTTGATAGTCGAAGTCACGGTTTTCAAAACGGGCAAAAGAGCGTACTCCAATGATATCACAATAACATCCCATAACCGGAATGGCTTCTAATATATGTTCCGGTTTATCACCATCCATGATTACGCCACGTTCAGTTTCCAATTTCCATGCACCTTGATTGATATCCAGTACCATTACATTCATTCCCAAATTGATGGCAGCTTTCTGTGTGCTAAGGCGGGTACGTAAACTAGAGTTGAAGAAGATCATCATTAAAGTCTTGTTTCGTCCCAGTTCTACATATTTGAAACGCTCTTTCTTAATTTCGAATGCTTCTGCAAGGGCTGATTTTAAATCGCCAATGTCCTGTACGCAAGTAAATTTTTTCATATCATTTATTTTTTAATTCTCAATTCTCAATTTTCAACTTCTTCTCGTTTGTCCATCTCCTTCAATGACCCATTTGTAAGAAGTGATTTCCTCCAGTCCCATCGGACCGCGTGCGTGTAGCTTTTGCGTGCTGATGCCGATTTCGGCTCCTAATCCGAATTGTGCCCCGTCAGTGAAAGCGGTAGACACATTGGTGTATACGCAAGCTGCGTCCACGATTCTGGTGAATAAGGCTGCACGTTCCCCGTTCTCGGTAACAATACACTCGCTATGTTTAGAACTGTTTTCCTGAATATGTCCTAAGGCATCTTCGAAGCTCTTTACAGTCTTGACAGCCATTTTATAATCCAGAAACTCCGTGCCGAAGCTTTCTGCTTTTGCATGTTCCAGGAGCTCGGCAGGATAGTGCCCTTCCAATGCCTGGTAAGCTTGCGGATCAGCATAAATAATGACATTACTGTCTTTTAGTTGCTCGCAAAGCAGAGGGAGGTCGGCCAATCTCTTCTCATGTATAATGGTGCAGTCCAATGCATTACATACGCTAACTCTACGTGTCTTGGCATTATGAATAATGTTTGCTCCCTTGTTTGTATCCCCAAATTCATCAAAGTAAGTGTGACAGATGCCCGCCCCTGTTTCAATGACAGGAATCCTTGCATTCTCGCGTACGAAATGAATAAGACTGCTGCTGCCTCTGGGGATAATCAAGTCTACGTAGCCCACAGCATTCAGTAATGCTGCCGTAGCCTCTCTATCAGCCGGAAGTAATTCTACAATGTGCGGATTGATTTTGAACTTCTTCAATACTTTGTGAATCACATTGATAATGGCCCGGTTGGAACAATCGGCGTCACTTCCTCCTTTCAATATGCAGGCATTTCCGCTCTTCAGACAAAGGGAGAAAACATCAAAGCTAACATTAGGGCGCGCTTCATAAATGATTCCTATGACTCCGAAAGGAACACTGACTTTCGTCAGCTTCATCCCATTGGGACGAACACTCTCTTTCAACACTTTACCCAAAGGAGAGGGGAGTGTTGCTACATTGCGTGTATCTGCAGCAATACCTTTCAAACGTTCTTCCGTCAGTTTCAACCGATCGTACTTCGGATCATTTTTGTCCATCCGTGTGAGGTCTTTTTCGTTCTCTGAAAGAATGAAAGGTGTTTCTGCAATTGCTGCGTCAGCTACTGCATTTAAAATCTGATTGATGACATCATCATTCAGCAGGGCTAATTCCCGACTTGCTACTTGTACAGCGGCAAAGGTCTCGTTTAAATTTGTAGTCATTTTCTCCTTTTTGTATTAAATGGAAAGATAAACTATGCAAATATAGTAAATAGAAAATAAAACTCTCTATTGATGATTATTCAATGTATAGATAGTCATAGTGTACTACCGGTTTCTTTCCATGCTTGCCAATCGCTTCTTGTACCTGTTTCGAATCACAGTTCACTTTTCCGACGCCGATTTGGTTTCCTTGAAAATCCATGATACGTACAATGTCGTCTTTCTCAAATTCACCTTCAATGTGCGTGATTCCGATCGGGAGGATACTGACAGCTTTTTCAGAGTTTAGAACTTCTGTAGCGCATTCATTGATGTGAATTTCCCCTTTGGCAAAACCTTCGCTATGGGCGATCCATTTTTTGATGCTGGATACCGGTTCGTCTGATGGTATAAAACGTGTACAAAGACTTTCTTCTGGATGCTGTAACAAATCTACGAGAATATTATCTCGCTTCCCGTTGGCAATAATCACTGTAATTCCTTCATCAGCAACTTTGCGGGCAATATTGGTTTTCGTCAACATCCCGCCTCGTCCGAAACTGGACTTAGTTGTCTGAATATAGTTGGATAAGTCTTTGCCGTGACCGATCTTCCGGATAACAGAAGAGTTTGGATCGGAAGGAGAACCATCGTAAATCCCGTCAATATTACTTAGGATGATGAGTGCCTGCGTATCCATCATGGAAGCGATGAGTCCGGACAATTCATCATTATCGGTGAACATCAGCTCGCTGACGGAAATCGTATCGTTTTCGTTGACAATAGGAATGACATTATTTTCAAGCATTACCGTCATGCAATTTTTCTGATTCAGATAATGGCGGCGAGTGCCAAAACTTTCCTTTGTTGTCAGTACCTGGCCGACAGGGATATTGTGCTCACGGAAAAGTTCGTAGTAACGGTTGATTAGTTTGGCCTGACCCACAGCAGAAAACAATTGGCGCTGATCTACACTATCGAGTTTTTTCTGCGGATGCACTTCACTGCGTCCGGAAGCAACAGCTCCCGAAGAAATCAAAATGATTTCTACCCCGGACTTGTGTAATTCCGCTATTTGGTCAACAAGTGCCGACATACGGGTAACGTCTAGCGTTCCGTCGCGGCGCGTCAATACATTGCTTCCTACTTTTACTGCGATTCGTGTAAATTCCTGTTTCATCCTTACTAACGATTTGAAAGCACAAATATAGAGCTTTTTGCCGATATGTTACCAAAACAGGCTAAAAAGAATTATCTTTGCAGCCAGATAGAGAAAAGATAAACAATGAAACATACAAATCCACAAGTAGAACAGATGACCTCCTTCATCGTAATGGATGTGTTGGAGAGGGCAAACGAATTACAGAAACAAGGTGTTGATATTATTCATTTGGAAGTTGGTGAACCCGATTTTGATGTGCCGTCTTGTGCGTCGGAAGCAGCAAAAGCGGCTTATGATCGTCATCTTACTCACTATACACATTCTTTGGGAGACCCGGAACTCCGGCGGGAAATTGCTGCTTTTTATCTACGGGAATATGGAGTGACGGTAGATCCGGATTGCATTGTGGTGACTTCCGGCTCTTCTCCATCCATTCTTCTTGCGTTGATGTTGCTCTGTAATACGGATAGTGAAGTGATTCTTTCCAATCCGGGATACGCTTGTTACCGTAATTTTGTGTTGGCTGCCCAGGCTAAACCCGTTTTGGTTCCTTTGTCTAAAGAATATCTGCAATACGACATAGAAGCTATTCGTAAATGTGTGAATCCACATACAGCGGCTATCTTTATCAATTCTCCGATGAATCCGACTGGAATGTTGCTGGATGAAAAATTTTTGAGAGAAGTGGCAGCACTGGGAGTTCCTGTTATTTCAGATGAGATTTATCATGGACTTGTCTATGAAGGACGTGCGCACAGCATTCTTGAATATACCGATCAGGCTTTTGTCCTGAACGGATTTTCTAAACGTTTTGCGATGACAGGTCTTCGGCTGGGTTATTTGATTGCACCTAAATCTTGTATGCGTTCTTTGCAGAAGTTGCAGCAAAATCTATTTATTTGTGCGTCCAGCGTTGCCCAACAGGCTGGGATTGCTGCATTGCGGCAGGCTGATTCGGATGTGGAACGGATGAAACAGATTTATGATGAGCGTCGCCGGTACATGATTACTCGTCTTCGGGAAATGGGGTTTGAGATTAAAGTAGAACCTCAAGGAGCATTTTACATTTTTGCCAACGCACGTAAATTTACAACCGACTCTTATCGCTTTGCATTCGATGTACTCGAACATGCGCATGTCGGCATTACTCCCGGGGTGGACTTTGGTACGGGAGGTGAAGGATATGTACGCTTCTCCTATGCAAACTCATTGGAGAATATCAAAGAAGGACTGGACCGTATCAATCGCTACCTTTCTCGTCCCGACTTCTGATTAGCTCGGTGGCTGCTTCGTATTCTTCCTCTGTCACGAGGACGGATACGGAAGGAGCGATATAGGGTGCTAATGTCCCCATAATTCCATCTTTGATTACACAACGGATATTGTTGCTTTCTAATAACCCTTTAATGATCTCGGCTTCCCAGGGGGATCCGGAGAATACTTCTATTGCCTTGCTGTAATCTTCTTCTTTCATGATCTTACTTATTAGGGGTTGTTATCTACAAATATAACAAAAAAGAGAGAGAAATGGTTATTTATTTTCTTAAAAATTATTCGAGTGTGATATGTTTTACGCTAATCTGCTGTTTAAGGAAAGTAGAGGCCGATTCTGAAAACTTTTCTTCCGCTTCGGTCGTGTAAAACTGGCAGTTGCCATTCTTGGTACATTTGGCATCCATTTCGGGATGTCTTTTCAAATAGTCTTTCAGGCTTTCTGCAACATATTCTCCTTGTGCAATTACACTGATATGATCCGGAATGTATTGCCGGATTTTAGGTAGGAGTATGGGGAAATGGGTACATCCGAGGATGACAGTATCTATTTGAGGATCCTTTGACAGTAATTGGTCGATGTACTTCCGGATAAAATAGTCTGCTCCTTCGTCTTGTGATTCGTTATTCTCAACTAAGGATACCCACATCGGACATGCTGTCCCGCTGACTTGAATTTCAGGAAACAGTTTATGTATTTCTAATGGATACGATTCGGATTTGATGGTGCCTGCTGTTGCCAGTACGCCGATATGCTGATTCTTGCTAATTTCTCCAACACATTCCACAGTGGGGCGGATGACTCCGAGCACACGGCGGGCAGGATCGATTTGGGGTAAATCATTCATCTGAATGCTGCGCAAGGCTTTGGCGGAAGCAGTATTGCAAGCTAATATAACCAGATGGCATCCCATATCAAACAGTTTGTTGACGGCTTGCCGGGTAAATTCGTATACGACTTCGAAAGAACGTGTCCCATAGGGGGCACGTGCATTATCTCCTAAATAGATATAATCATATTCCGGTAACACTTCTCTAATCTTGTCTAAGATGGTCAGACCTCCGTATCCGGAGTCGAATACTCCGATTGGGCCGGGTGTATGGGATAGATGTTGCTTCATGACAAACTTGATTTATATACGCAAATGTACGCCAAAAAAAGGGAAAGAGAAAGAAGATGATCCTTCTTTCTCTTTCCCTTTTGATATTTCTTTATTCTTGGTCAGATCTTATTTGATACCAAGATTTGCTTTTACTTTGTTAGTCAAGTTGATGCTTTGTGATTCGTTCACGTAAGGAATCGAAGTTCTTGCCAGGTCGAAGATATAGATTACGCCTTCAGCAGCACCTACTGCTTTGATAGCATTGTCCAACTTCTGGTAGATAGGAGCCATTGCATCATTTTGAGCTTTTTGCATTTGTTGTTGAGCATCCTGTTGGAATTGCTCTTGTCTCTGCATCATATCCTGCAACTCTTTCTGTCTTCTTTCAGCGATGTTAGGAGGAAGAGAATCCTTAGCGATAGCTTGTTGGAATTCCTGATATTTCTTGTTGAATTCTTCCTGCGTTCTCTGTAGTTCGGCAGTAAGTTGTTTTTCTAAAGTCTGAATATCATTTTGGGCTTTGGTGAATTCCGGCATCACAGTGATGATTTCCTGTGCATTAATGTGGCCGAATTTCAGGTTCTGTGCAAATACACCCATTGGGAGTGCAAGCAACATTACAAGTGCAATTTTTTTTAGCATAGTTCTATAATTTATTTGAATGATTTTTAGTTATTTCCAGCTGCAAATGTATGAAATTAATTTGAATATCCTAATTTTCTTAGGATTTCATCACTAATATCTATGCGTGGATTTGCAAATATTATACCTGTAGCAGAGGCTCTGTCGATTACCAAATCATATCCATGTTGCTGTGATATAGCTTTTACAGCTTCATAGATATCGTCTTGGATCGGAGTAATCAACTTGTCTCTCATCTTGGCTAATTCGCCTTCCGGACCGAAGTAGCTACGCTTCAGTTCGGCTGCTTCTTTTTCCTTTGCTACGATTGCATCTTCTGTCTTTGTTTTTTGTGTGGCAGAAAGAGTGGAAGATTTTGCCTGGTAATCCTGGAACATCTTCTGTGCTTCTTTAGCCAGAGCTTCTACTTCACTCTGGTATTTTTTCGTAGCTTCTTGCATTTGCTCATTAGCGCTTTGAGCTGCCGGAATATTCTTCATAATATATTCCGTATCGATCAGTGCAAATTTCTGTGCATTTGCTGCCATGCTGACAGTAAATAGCATCATAATTAATAGAACAGACTTTCTCATAACGTTTAGTTTTTGATGATACATTAGAATTCTTGTCCTAAGATAAAGTGGAACTGGCTTCCTCCATATTGTTTAGAACCAAATACTTTGTCGAAACCGTAACCCCAGTCAATACCCATCATACCAATCATCGGAAGGAAGATACGAACACCGACACCGGCAGAACGTTTCAACTCGAATGGATTGAATTTCTTGATATCATGCCATGCGTTACCTGCTTCAAGGAAACCTAACACATAAATGTTAGTACTTGTTTCCAGCATCAACGGATATCTCAATTCGATACCGAGACGTGCATAGGCATAACCTTCAGAACCGTATGGTGTTAATGAGCTGTTTTCGTAACCACGCAAAGCGATACTTTCAGTTGCATAAGTTGAATAACCGGTCATACCGTCACCACCTACGTCGAATGTACCGAACGGAGATTTTTTGTATTGGTTATAGTGACCCAACAGACCGAATTCCGTACGTGTCATTAATACCAGACATTTTGGATGAGCAACCGGATCCATCAGCGGAGTATATGTTTTGCCTTTGAATTTCCATTTGTGGTATTCTATCCATTTATGAAGCTTATTCATGTTGTCCTGGGTAATGCTACCTGTTTCAGGGTTGCTGTAATATCCCTTATAGTCTTTACCGTCCATCAACGAGTAAGGCGGTGTGAACTGAACTGACAGTGAGAAATCTGAACCCGAACGAGGGAAGATTGGGTTGTCAATAGAGTTACGAGCCAAAGTCAATGAAATACTAAGGTCATTACATTTACCGTTGGTGACCGGGAAGTATTGCCAGTCGCTCAAGTTATAACGTTGGTAAGCTAATTCTGCGGAAAGAGTGAAATAGTCATCCGGCCATTTCAGACGTTTACCCCAACCTACGGAAAGTCCCCACATCTTGATAGATTTATCCGGGTCATAATAGTTTTCGTAGTTGTTATAGTTACCATAATTGT
Source organism: Bacteroides sp. M10 (assembly GCF_014334015.1). GTDB lineage: Bacteria > Bacteroidota > Bacteroidia > Bacteroidales > Bacteroidaceae > Bacteroides > Bacteroides intestinigallinarum. Next base: position 2,536,683 of record NZ_CP060488.1, read on the forward strand.
ACATACCATAACCACCGTAGCCACTATACATACTGTTGTAGTAGTTGTTGAAGTAGCTGGAGTTGTAGTAACGGCTACTGATATCTGTCTGTACAGAGAAGAATGCCGATACAGAGAATGAATTCGGACGTTTACCGCCAAACCATGGATCGAAGAATGAAATACTGTATGATTGGTAGTATTTAGCGTTCGTCTGTCCGCTGATAGTCAATGTCTGACCATCACCTTGCGGAAGGATACCACGGTAGTTTTCACCCGGGTGCAACAAGTTGGCTACAGAGAAGTTGGTAAACTTCAAGCTCAACTTACCGATAATACCCGTCTGTCCCCAACCTGCAGAGAATTCCACCTGGTCGTTAGCTTTGGAAGTCAAAGGCAAACCTATGTCAACAGTTCCGTTCATCGGATCCGGTTGAATATCCGGTTGCAGCTTTTCCGGGTCAAAGTGTCCCATCTGCTGAATTTCACGCAAAGAACGCATCAAGTCTTCTTTGCTGAACAATTGTCCCGGACGAATACGAAGTTCACGGCGAACAACGTTTTCATACAAACGGTCATTACCACTGATTTTGATCTTATTGATAGTAGCCTGACGGCCTTCATAGATTCTCATTTCGAGGTCGATAGAGTCGCCAACGATATTTACTTCTACCGGGTCGAGGTTATAGAACAGGTAACCGTTGTTGTAATATAAGTTACCGATAGCGTCATCATCTGTAGAAACACGTTCGTTCAATAACTTCTGGTTGTATACGTCACCTTTCTTCATGCGGAGCAGGAAGTTCAACTGTTCTGACGGATAGAGAGTGTTACCTACCCATGTAACGTTGCGCAGATAATATTTCTGTCCCTCGTCTATATTCAAATAAACGTTTACAGTCTTTTCGTCATACTGTGAAACGCTGTCTTTTACAATCATTGCATCACGATATCCCAACTCATTATATTTGTCGATAATCAGTTGCTTATCTGCCTCGAAGTTCTCCGGCACGAATTTCTTGGTGCGGAACAGGTTACGAAGTTTACCTTTCTCATTGGTTTTCTTCATTACTTTCTTCAGCTTGGAAGCCTTGATTGCATGATTACCAACAATTTGTATTTCGTGTACTTTGATTTTTTCTTTCTTGTCGATATCAATGTCAACGATCACCTGATTTTCGCTGGATGGATCGTCTTTCTGCGAGATGATTACTTCTGCATTTTTGAATCCCTTATCGTCGAAATAACGTTTGATTAATGTCTTGGCACGGTCTACGGTATTCGGAGTGATCTGCATACCTTTTACCATTCCCAGCTTGGCTTCAAGGTCGGTACGTTCCGACTTCTTCACACCATGATAGCGCACATCTGCGATACGCGGGCGTTGTGTCAGACTGATTTTTAACCAGATTTTGTCACCTTCAATTTTCTCGGCTGTGATTTGTACATTTGAGAACAAACCATGACGCCAATAACGTTTGATTGCTCCAGTAATTTCGTCACCCGGCACAGTAATTGTTTGTCCTACCGATAGTCCGGATAGTCCAATCAATACATAGTCTTCATAATTCTTTACGCCTTCGACTTTAATATCTGCTATCTCATACTTTTTGGGTGTTCCGGAGTATAAGATGACAGGTTTCGAGTCTTCATCAGTGTTAGCATTTTGCGCAATGCCTGTTGTCGCAAAGCAGCACAGGCAGACAAACGTTATGAATATAAAGGAAATACGATAATGCATTTATGTTATAATTTGATGTTTCGAGTTATATTAGCTGATCTGTTCACTGGTTTTACCGAATCGGCGTTCCCTTTGTTGATATTCCCAAATGGCTTTGTAGAATTCTTCTTTGTCAAAGTCCGGCCAGAAGGTGTCACAAAAATAAAGCTCCGAATAAGCGCATTGCCATAGGAGGTAATTGCTTAGCCGGATTTCTCCTCCCGTGCGGATTAGTAGATCCGGATCGGGCATAAATTTAGTATCCAGATTAGATGAGATACATTCATCCGTTATCTGTTCGGGAGACATTTCTCCTACTTTTACCTGTGTTGCTATTTTCCGTACAGCTTCGGTTATCTCCCAACGGGATGAGTAACTAAGAGCTAATACCATATACATACCACTATTTTGGGATGTACGTTCTATGCATGATGCCAAACTTTTCTGGACTTCAACAGGTAACTTTTTGAAATCACCGATTACATTGAAGCGAATATTGTTTTTCATCAATGTCTCTTCTTCAATAGATTCTAGCAATAGATTCATCAGAGCCGCAATCTCGTCTTGCGGCCGATTCCAGTTCTCGGTTGAGAAGGTATACAGTGTCAGGTACTTGATCCCCAAACGGGCGGCATCTTCGGTAATATTCTGTACCGTTTCTGCGCCAGCACGGTGACCATAAGTACGTTCTTCCCCTCGTTGTTTTGCCCATCGTCCGTTTCCATCCATAATGATGGCCACGTGTTGTGGTATCCGAGTTTTGTCTATTTGTTCTATATAGGACATCTTTTTATTTTAAACGTATACGTTTTTATTTGCCAGCTTTTGCCAAATCAAACCATAGTTGATTAAGACGACCACGCCATACCTCTGAATCATGATTATAAGTACGTGTTTCAGTTGTAGTCGACTTAGTGCTTTCTTCTTTTTCTACCTCTTCTTTGAAGCTGGCACTTCCTTGACTAAATATAATCCATAGATTTTGAGTCGCAGGGTCTAGTACCATTGAGTAATTCGTTCTACCTCTGAATTCAGGATCTACGCTAGGGTTTGGAGTTCCTCCTTTGCTCCAATCTCTATGAGGGAATGCAAACTTGGAGTTAGCTTTTCTCCAGAATAACCCTTGATTGGAAACATAAATAGAACTGAAATTTTGGCCAAATATATATACTAAGTCATTGTAATATATGATAGATGGTTGAGTATATTTAGGACAGTATGCAACGGAGGAAGTTGTTGAGAACTCAACCCATTTACTTCCGTCATACGCCCATACAATGGTCGTTTCTAATTCGTTGTCATCAGCCAAAGTCGCCGTCTCTGTATCTCCCACCAAAAGGACAGATTTGATATTTGTCGCAGATTCATATACTGTGTAGGATATGTTTTTAGTTGGGAAATTAGCAGGTACTTTTCCTTCGTCGTAAGTTTCAAGAGTTTCTATTTGTTTATCATTTGTTTGATAATAGAAATAGCGTTGGTTGTCTGCTTCTTTCTTTATATAACAAATTCTGCTGATTTGGTTATTTGTCAGTGTCGCTAATAGTAACTCTACTTTGTCTCCAAACTTTTTAGATACTTCCCAATTTATTCCATCTTCAGATTCATACACTTTGCCATCACCATTGGAGGTTGCATACAACATGGCGTTGCTTCCGTCGAATTGGAATGTGACGATAGAAGTCGGAAGTTGACCTTTCGGTAATCCCACAGTTTTTTCTTTACCCCAACTACCGAAGTTAGTTAAAGAATTCTTATGTCTATATAATTCATTATCATCTTTATCTATAGAGTATGTGAAGACTTCACTTCCAAAAATAATGGATTTTTGTTCTCCTGTAATTTGATTATCTATTTCATTTATATACTTCCATTTCAACGAATCCGGATCATAGTCATGCACATTTACCTTAATAGTATATTCCTTAGTTTGATTAGGAGATATTCCCGCTAATGCTTCTGTTGACCATACCTTTATAGTAAGTGGCTTCCGGAGATCGATAGAATCATTGATGTTTATGACAGAATCGTTACCGTTTTTGTCTTTCATTGTTACGACGCCTGATGCCGTAGTTAATGTTTTGATTAAAATCTTGTCAATGATGGTATCGGCATGAACAGGAAGAGAGTCCTCGTTATAAATTTCACGTGATAATTGATCAATAGTGAATTTATAACTCCCAAGGCCTGCTGTGTCAAGTGCAAACGCATGGATAGTTGCATCCGGGCTATATTCGATGTTATTATCGTCATCAAGACATGACGTTATAACAAATGACACCATGAAAAAACTCGCAATGAATGATAAAAACTTTATTTTCATTTGAAAGATTGTGTTTATTTACAAGTTGCAAAAATAGAAACATTTTTTCCGATAATGAACATTACAGGTAAGTTTTATATAAAATTATAGATAATAACACTGTTTTTATCGACGTAAAACCCCCTGAATAGAACTATCTTAGCTATATCCGATGAACATAATGCCAAAATTGTCTTTCGAAGTGTTCTTCTATCGAATAACTAAAATTATTGTTCATTTGGGGTGCTTTAACACCGGAATGTAGCCTGCTGGGGCACTTCTCGATATACGCCTCGTCCCATAGCTCATCATTAATGAATGATTGCAGCAATTGGCTGCCTCCTTCTACCAGTAAGGATTGTATTTTCCGTTGATACAGTACTTCCATAATCTGTTCCAGTGGGTTATGATTGAAGTCGATGGAGATATATGTGATGTTGGTTCTTGCTGGCTGTTTCTTTTCAGTAAAGACTAATGTTGGCACATTTCCATCGAATATTTGTAAATCATTCGGAAGAGATGATGTGCGGTCTAATACGACACGTATTGGATGATGCCCATACCAGTTGCGTACCGTTAGCGACGGATTATCCAATAAAGCAGTTCTCCTGCCTACCATAATAGCATCGGCCTCCGCCCTTTTTTTATGTACTAGCATTGAAGTGAGAGGAGAGGAGAGCATCACAGGCATTCCACTTGTACGTCCTATATCAATAAAACGATCGGCTGACTCTGCCCATTTTAACGTGATAAAAGGCCGATGAAGTGTATTGAAAGTAATAAAACGACGAATCAGTGATTGACATTCTTTCTCTAATATGCCGACTGTAACTTCTCGTCCGGCATCCCGTAGTTTTTGAATCCCCCGTCCGGCTACTTCAGAAAAGGGGTCCTGGCATCCGATAACAATGCGCGGAATCTGTTTCTCTATAATCAGATCCGCGCAAGGAGGTGTTTTCCCGTAGTGGGAGCAAGGTTCCAAACTGACGTAAATCGTAGAATGTTTCAATAAAGACTCGTCTTTGACAGAACGGATTGCATTGACTTCCGCATGTGCCTCTCCGCAACGAATGTGATAACCTTCACCGATAATACGTCCGTTACATACGATAACAGCTCCTACCATCGGGTTTGGAGGCACATTGCATAACCCGTTCTTTGCAAGCTCAATGCAACGCCTCATGTATTTTTCTTCTTCCATTTTGGTGCTCTTCGCCATATTATTCTTACTTTTGCACTCCGAAATTGTGAAAATATGAATCGTATCACCGCTTACATTCGCCAGTCTTTGCAGGAAATCTATCCGCAGGAAGAGATAAAAGCTCTTTCAATGCTGATTTGTTGCGACATGTTAGGCTTAGATGCGCTCGATATTTACATGGGCAAAGATATAATTTTATCCGAATGCAAACAGCGTGAATTAGAAAACATTATATTCCGTTTACAGAAAAATGAACCGATACAGTACATTCGCGGTTTTGCAGAGTTTTGTGGAAGGAATTTTAAGGTTGCTTCCGGCGTGTTAATCCCTCGACCGGAGACTGCAGAACTCGTAGAGCTAATAGTAAAGGAGAACCCGAATGCCCGTCATCTGTTAGATATAGGTACGGGAAGTGGATGCATTGCGATCTCTCTGGATAAAAAACTTCCGGATGTAGACGTAGAGGCTTGGGATATTTCGGAAGAAGCGTTGGCTATTGCCCGTAAAAACAATGAAGATTTGGAAGCCGGGGTGAGATTTCTGCAAAGAGATGTATTGTCCGATGACTGGGAAAAGGTGCCGTCTTTTGATGTGATCGTCAGTAATCCGCCTTATGTGACTGAAACGGAAAAGAACGAAATGGACGCTAATGTTCTTGATTGGGAACCGGGGGTGGCCTTGTTCGTTCCTGACGAGGATCCTTTACGGTTTTATAATCGTATAGCCTGTCTGGGAAGTGATTTGTTATTGCCGGGCGGAAAACTTTATTTTGAAATCAACCAGGCTTATGGCCGGGAAACAGCACATATGCTTGAAATGAACCAATATCGTGATGTTCGTGTTATAAAAGACATATTTGGAAAAGATAGAATAGTTACAGCTAACCGATGAGTGCACAATTAACTGATGAAGAGGCTTTAAATCGCGTAGCCTCTTACTGCTCCACTGCCGAGCATTGCCGGGCAGAAATAAATGAGAAGTTACAACGTTGGGGGATTGCCTATGATACCATTGCGCGTATTCTTGACCGACTGGAATCAGAGAAGTTCATTGATGATGAACGTTTCTGCAGGGCTTTTGTGAATGACAAGTTCCGCTTTGCCAAGTGGGGGAAAATGAAAATAGCCCAGGGGCTTTACATGAAGAAGATCCCTTCTGATGTGGCATGGCGTTATCTGAATGAAATTGATGAAGAAGAATACCTTTCTATTCTGCGTGACCTGCTGGCTTCCAAGCGGAAAAGTATCCATGCGGCAGACGATTATGAATTGAATGGAAAGCTGATGCGATTTGCCATGAGTCGTGGATTTGAACTGAAAGATATTAAGCGTTGTATCGACGTTCCCGATGAAGAGGAACAAATTGACTGAAAAAATAAACGGATTCTTCTTTTTATTCTCGTTCAATTTCTGTACTTTTGCGGCAAATAATTAATAGTTAGTTTAGTTATGAAAAACTTAGAGAGACTATTTGCGGAGAAACTGTTGAAGATTAAAGCTATTAAACTTCAACCCGCTAACCCTTTTACATGGGCTTCTGGATGGAAATCCCCCTTTTACTGTGACAACCGTAAAACTCTGTCCTATCCTTCTCTTCGTAATTTTGTGAAGATTGAAATTACACGTCTGATATTAGAACGATTCGGACAGGTGGATGCGATTGCTGGTGTGGCTACAGGCGCTATTCCGCAGGGAGCTTTGGTGGCTGATGCATTGAATTTGCCGTTCGTGTATGTTCGTTCTACCCCCAAAGATCATGGATTAGAAAACCTGATTGAAGGTGAACTTCGTCCGGGTATGAAAGTCGTAGTCGTAGAGGACTTGATTTCTACTGGTGGTAGTAGTTTGAAGGCTGTTGAAGCAATTCGTCGCGATGGTTGCGAAGTGATCGGCATGGTTGCAGCGTATACATACGGATTCCCGGTAGCTGAAGAGGCGTTCAAAAATGCGAAGGTGACTTTGGTAACGTTGACCAATTATGAAGCAGTACTTGATGTTGCTCTTCGTACAGGTTATATTGAAGAAGAAGACATACAGACATTGAACGAATGGCGTAAAGACCCTGCTCATTGGGATGCTGGAAAATAAGATTCATTTTTTGATTAAACATATTTGGTAAAAAGAACTGTTCGGACAATACTTGGCCGGATTGTTCTTTTTTTGTTTTATACTAATAGAAATTTATGAGTAATTTTGAGAGTAGTGTCAAGGTAATACCTTACAGTCAGGAACGCGTATATAATAAACTTTCAGATTTGAGTAATCTGGAAGCTGTCAAAGATCGTTTACCGAAAGATAAGGTACAGGATTTGAGTTTTGATTCGGACACGTTAAGTTTTAGTGTCCCTCCTGTTGGGCAACTAACTTTGCAAATTGTAGAGCGTGATCCATGTAAATGTATAAAGTTGGCAACAACTAACTCTCCACTTCCCTTTAATATGTGGATTCAACTGGTTGAAACTGCAGAAGAAGAGTGCAAGGTGAAGGTGACTATCGGAATGGAGCTTAATCCGTTTATGAAAGCAATGGTACAGAAACCTCTTCAGGAAGGCTTGGAGAAGATGGTTGATATGCTGGCAGTTATTGAATATTAAAAAACAAGTATTAAGTATTAACCGTAGTCACTTTGGCTCATGCTGTTGTGCTTAATACTTAACACTTAAACTTATTTTTTATGGCACAGAAACTTTGGGAGAAGTCCGTACAGGTGAATAAGGATATCGAACGTTTCACGGTAGGTCGTGATCGTGAGATGGATCTTTATTTGGCCAAGCATGATGTGCTCGGCTCTATGGCTCACATTACGATGCTGGAAAGTATCGGTTTGTTGACGAAAGAAGAACTGGAACAGTTGCTGGCAGAGTTGAAGAATATTTATGCCTCGGCTGAAAGAGGTGAATTTATCATAGAAGACGGGGTAGAAGATGTACATTCGCAGGTAGAACTGGTGTTGACCCGTCGTTTGGGTGATATCGGAAAGAAAATACATAGTGGTCGTTCCAGAAATGATCAGGTCTTATTGGATTTGAAACTTTTTACCCGTACGCAAATAAAAGAAGTTGCCGAAGCTGTAGAACAACTTTTTCATGTACTGATTCGTCAGAGCGAACGATATAAAAACGTTTTGATGCCAGGGTATACCCACTTACAGATTGCAATGCCTTCTTCTTTTGGTTTGTGGTTTGGTGCCTATGCCGAGAGTCTCGTGGACGATATGCTGTTTTTACAGGCTGCATTTAAAATGTGCAATCGTAATCCATTAGGTTCTGCAGCAGGGTATGGCTCGTCCTTTCCTTTGAACCGGACAATGACAACCGACTTGCTTGGCTTTGATTCGATGAATTACAATGTTGTGTATGCTCAAATGGGGCGTGGGAAAATGGAACGTAATGTTGCTTTTGCATTGGCTACGATTGCCGGAACCATTTCTAAGTTAGCTTTTGATGCTTGCATGTTTAATAGCCAGAACTTTGGTTTCGTGAAATTGCCTGATGACTGTACCACGGGGTCCAGCATTATGCCTCATAAGAAGAATCCCGATGTCTTTGAACTGACACGTGCTAAATGCAATAAACTGCAATCGCTTCCCCAACAGATCATGATGATTGCGAATAATTTGCCTTCCGGCTATTTCCGTGATTTGCAGATTATAAAAGAAGTTTTCCTGCCTGCTTTTCAGGAATTGAAAGACTGTTTGCAGATGACAACTTACATCATGAATGAAATAAAGGTCAACGAGCATATCCTTGACGATGATAAATACCTCCTTATTTTTAGCGTGGAAGAAGTGAATCGTCTGGCACGTGAAGGTATGCCTTTTCGTGATGCATATAAGAAGGTTGGCTTGGATATTGAAGCTGGAAAATTCTCTCATACAAAAGAAGTACACCATACTCATGAAGGTAGTATTGGCAACCTTTGCAATGCGGAAATCTCTGCATTGATGCAGCAAGTGATCGATGGATTCAACTTTTGCGGAATGGAGAGGGCAGAGAAAGCACTGCTTGGGAGATAAAATAGACTTTCGAAGGATAGTTTTTTAAACTTTCCTTCGAAAAGATTTGGCAGAAACAAGTAAACTACTTATCTTTGCACCCGTTGAAAAAACGCGGAAATAGCTCAGTTGGTAGAGCATAACCTTGCCAAGGTTAGGGTCGCGAGTTCGAGTCTCGTTTTCCGCTCTTTCTTTGAAAGGATGCTCGAATGGTGGAATGGTAGACACGAAGGACTTAAAATCCTTTGGCCATTGCGGCTGTGCGGGTTCAAGTCCCGCTTCGAGTACGAGTATTCTTTATAGGCTTTATGAATCATTGATTCATGAAGCCTTTTTTATTTTTATGGGTGTGTAATATACATTTGTTTTGTTTGAGGGAGCTTTGTAGTAATGGCTACTTGAAAAAATAAATCAAAAAAACAGTAATAAAATTTTTTTATTGTGTTATTAATCTTTTATTTTGCTTTCAGATTATAAGCTTGTAATAAATATATTATATTACCACTTCTTTAACCTTGGTACATTTGATTTAACCGTTAACGCTGAAAAATACTAGAGAGATGGAAAATAACGACAAGCAGATTGAATTAAAGTTTCAGAGGTTTTTTACTGTGAATTTTCCGAAAGTAAAGAACTTTGCTCAAATGCTGCTTAAATCGGAAAGTGATGCAGAAGATGTGGCTCAAGATGTTTTTTGTAAGCTTTGGCTGCAGCCGGAGTTATGGCTGAATAACGAAGAACTAGACAATTATATCTTTATAATGACTAGAAATATAGTTCTGAACATCTTTAAGCATCAACAGGTAGAGCAAGAATATCAGGCGGAGGTTATAGAAAAGACTTTTCTTTATGAATTGACAGAGAAAGAAGAGATCTTGAATAATGTATATTATAGGGAGATGCTGTTGATTATTCAGTTGACCTTGGAAAAGATGCCGAAGCGTCGTCGGTTAATATTCGAACTTAGCCGTTTTCGAGGATTAAGCCATAAAGAAATAGCTGATAAACTTGATGTTTCTATTCGTACTATAGAGCATCAGGTTTATCTGGCATTGATCGAATTAAAGAAGGTACTCCTCTTTTTTATTTTTTTCTCCAATATTTTTAAGTAGTGTGTTCGTAGTAGTTGTATTTAGTGTATAAAGCCCAAAAAAGAAAGAAAAAGATTCATGAAAAATTATATTCAACAACTCATAGATTTGTTCGGCCATAATAACTATTCAGCCGATACACAGAAGAAAGTGCAACAGTGGTTGGCTGATGAGGAGCATGTTGATGAAAAGAATGAGGCTCTTCGTGGGCTTTGGAAACAAGCAGAAGGACAGAGAGTACCTGATGGTATGTCACAATCAATACAACGAATGCGGCAGAATCTGGGGATGCAGTCTGTCACTTCGCGGAGAAATTACCAGTTGCTTATATGGAGAGCTGCAGCTATTTTCTTGTTAGCTGTCTCATCCATTTCTATCTATCTGATGTTGGAAAAGGACCGACCAGAAAAAGATTTGGTTGAATGCTATATACCAACAGCGGAAATTCGTGAACTTACATTACCGGATGGTACACATGTCATGCTGAATTCAAAGAGTACACTACTATATCCGGAACAATTTACAGGAGAAACTAGAAGTGTATATTTGATTGGTGAGGCCAACTTTAAAGTGAAACCGGATAAGAAGCATCCTTTCATTGTAAAGGCGAATGATTATCAAGTTACAGCTTTGGGAACAGAGTTTAATGTAAATGCTTATCCTGACAGCAATGAATTAATTGCCACATTATTGGAAGGTCGTGTGAAAGTGGAATTTAATAATTTAATGTCAAATATTATTTTAAAGCCTAATGAACAGTTGGTCTATGACAAACATACGAAAGCGCACAATCTGCGGATGCCTGAGATAGATAATGTGACGGCATGGCAACGTGGGGAATTGGTTTTTAGTAATATGCATCTGGAGGATATTTTTACAAATCTTGAACGTAAATTTCCTTATGCCTTTGTATATAGCCTTCATAGTCTGAAAAAGAATACATATAGTTTCCGTTTCCCCAAACAGGCTAATTTGGAGGAAGTTATGAAGATTATATCGCAAGTTGTAGGAAATGTAAACTATGTTGTCAAGGGAAATAAGTGCTATGTAACTAGCAAAGAATAAATATATTGTAGAACCTTTTTTAATTTAATACGTAATGCAAAAAAATACCCGGAAGGAATGGCCGTTCCTCCCGGATATGAAATCAATTTCTTTTAATATTAGCGTAATATTGACGCTATTCTGAATGATCCTAGAATAATAACCAATTAACTAATACTAAAGATGCTACAAATCTACGAAAAAATAGCAGAAAAAATAGCTCATAAGCGGGTCTTTCTCACTTTTTTAAGTCTTATTCTTATACAGACTTTAGCTTTGGCTCAAAATGATAGTAAAATAACTATCCAGCAAAAGAACATCACTGTCATTGATGCCTTAAAGACTGTGGAAAAACAGTCCAAAAAGTCTATAAATTATAGTGATTCCGAATTAAAAGGAAAAGTAATAGCCCAGTTAAACTTGCAGAATGCATCCCTCGAAACTGCACTCGATACCATTTTAAAAGGGACAGGCTTTTCATTCCAGATTCAAGGTAACTACATCATAATAACTGAAAAGAAGCCTGTAGTTACGCAAACCCTTAAAAATATCAAAGGAAAGGTTACCGATGAAAGCGGTGAACCGTTGATTGGAGTAAATATATCTGTGGATGGTAGTTCTACAGGTACGATTACCGATTTCGATGGTAACTTTACGATCAAAGCGGCAGAAAAATCGATTCTCAAAGTATCTTATATCGGATATGCTACACAGACAATTCCTGTCTCCAAGAAAGATTTTTATCCGGTTGTAATGAAGCAGGATACCGAAGTACTCGATGAGGTTGTTGTGACGGCATTGGGTATCAAACGCGCAGAAAAGGCGTTGTCTTACAATGTACAACAAGTCAAGGGAGATGCTTTGACTACGGTAAAAGATGCTAACTTTGTAAACTCGTTGAACGGTAAGATAGCCGGAGTGAGTATTAATAAAAGCGCTAGTGGAGTTGGTGGTGCGACACGTGTTGTAATGCGTGGTGCAAAATCTATCGAAGGTGATAACAATGCTTTGTATGTGGTGGACGGTATTCCTTTGTTCAATACCAATATGGGAAATACCGACAGTGGTATTATGGGTGAAGGTAAGGCCGGAACAGAAGGAATTGCCGACTTCAATCCCGAAGATATTGAAAGCCTTTCTGTTTTGAGTGGTCCTTCGGCTGCCGCGCTGTATGGTAGTAGTGCTGCCAACGGTGTAATTTTGATTACCACTAAAAAAGGAAAAGAAGGAAAACTTTCAGTGCAGTTCTCTTCTTCTTCAGAGTTCAGCAAAGCTTATATGACTCCTGAGTTTCAAAATACGTATGGTAACAAAAAAGATATGTATGAAAGCTGGGGTGAGAAACTTTTGACTCCTACAAGTTATGATCCTAAGAAGGATTTCTTTAATACCGGAACAAACTTTATTAATTCGGTTACGTTGACCACCGGTACGAAATCGAATCAGACTTTTGCTTCTGTTTCTTCTACCAATTCCAAAGGTATTGTGCCTAATAATGAATATGAACGTTTGAATTTCACAATCCGTAATACGGCAACTTTCCTTAATGATAAATTACAACTTGATTTAGGTGCGTCGTATGTGAAACAGAAAGACAAGAATATGGTATCGCAAGGACAATATTGGAATCCGGTGATGGCCGCCTATTTGTTCCCTCGTGGTGAAGACTTTGATGGAATTAAGTCATTCGAGCATTTCGATGAAAGCCGTCAACTTCCGGTTCAGTATTGGCCGGTGGCAGATCCGGTATATGCTTCACAGAACCCTTACTGGACTGCTTATCGCAATGTAGCTACGAATGAAAAGAGTCGTTATATGTTCAACGTAGGGTTGACTTATAATATTACCGATTGGTTGAATGCGGCAGCCCGTTTCAGAATGGATGACACACATGTATTGTTTGAACGCAAGATTTACGCTTCATCCGACGATAAATTTGCGGAAGGCAAGAAAGGACTGTATGGATACAATAACTATGAAGACCGTCAGGAATATGCCGACTTTATGTTGAACGTAAATAAACATATAGCTGATTTCAGTATTTCTGCCAATGCGGGTTGGAACTATTCTAACTATTGGGCATTGGAGAGAGGATACAAAGGGACATTATTGGGAGTACCCAATAAATTTGCGGCTTCTAATATCGATCCGGCTAATGGTCGTATTTCAGAAAAGGGTGGTGATAGTCGTGTACGTAATCATGCTGTTTTTGCCAATTTGGAACTTGGTTGGAAGAGTATGCTTTATTTGACGCTGACCGGACGTAATGACTGGAATTCACGTTTGGTGAATACCGATGAAGAATCTTTCTTCTATCCCTCAATCGGTCTGTCCGGGATTATTTCCGAGATGGTCAAATTGCCCGAATTTATCTCTTACCTGAAAGTTCGCGGTTCGTATACGGAAGTCGGTGCGCCTGTATCCCGTTCGGGACTGACTCCGGGTACGGTAACTACCCCTATTGTGGGTGGTGCATTAGATCCTACCGGTATCTATCCGTTTACAGATTTCAAGGCAGAACGTACAAAGTCATACGAATTTGGATTAAGTCTGAAGTTGTGGAATAAATTAAGTGCGGAGGTAACCTACTATCATTCTAATACATACAATCAGACCTTCTTGGGTGATCTTCCGGAATTTACCGGATACAAGCAGATTTATTTGCAGGCCGGTAATGTGGGAAATCGTGGTTGGGAGGCTTCATTAAGCTATTCCGATCAGTTTAAGTTCGGATTAGGAATCTCTTCAACATTGACATTCTCTCGTAATATAAACGAGATTAAGGAGATGGTTGAAAACTATCATACGGATTTGATGGATGAACCGATTAATATTCCGGAGGTTTTGAAGGATGGTGGTCGTGTCATCTTGAAAGAAGGTGGAAGTATTCACGATATTTATGCCAACACCTTCTTAAAGAAAGACCACTTGGGATATGTTGAGGTAAAGAGCGATGGAACCTTTGGAATGGAAAAGGGGGAACCCGTTTATTTGGGAAAAACTTCTCCTGATTTCAATATGGGATGGAGTAATATGTTGACATACAAAGGCTTTGGGCTCGGATTCCAGATCAACGGACGTTTTGGTGGCGTGGTGACCTCTTCTACAGAGGCATTGCTCGATCGTTTCGGTGTGTCCAAACGTTCGGCTGAGGCTCGTGAAGCGGGAGGCGTATTGTTGAAGGGACAAGGTCTGGTAGACGCGAAGTCTTATTATCAGATGACAGGTACGGGAAATTATGAAACTTCCGGTTACTATGTATACAGTGCCACCAATATTCGTTTGCAAGAACTTACCTTTAGCTATACTATGCCTAATAAGTGGTTTGGTAACGTGTTGAAAGATGTTACAGTTTCGTTTATAGCCAACAATCCTTGGATGTTGTATTGCGAAGCTCCGTTCGATCCGGAACTGACTCCTTCCACTAGTACTTACGGACAAGGTAATGATTATTTTATGCAACCGAGTGTTCGTAGCTTTGGTTTCGGTATTAAATTTAAATTATAATACACCTTCTTTATTATGAGAAAAATGAATCAGTTTAAACTATTAGCGGTGATATGCGCAATGGCGCTATTTGCCTCATGCAATTTTGAAGAAATCAATACCAACCAATTTGAGATGAGCGACGGAGAAGGTGCGATGGATGGTTTTGAAGTCGGAGGGCTGATTACAGCTATGCAACGGACAGTGATTCCTGTAGGCACACAGGCTGATGATACAGATGTTATCAATGAATATCAAATAGCTTATCATCTATCGGCCGATAATTGGAGTGGATTTTTTGGCGAGAACAACAGTAACGGTTGGAACGCAGGTAGTAACAATACTACTTATTATTTGTTGGACAATTGGATAAAAGCGACCTATACACAGTCCTATACCAATGCTCTTGATCCTTGGAAGAAATTGAAAATAGCGTCCGAAAAAAATGGTACGCCCGAAGTCTTTGCTTTGGCTCAAATTCTGAAGATTTCCGCTTGGCACAAGACACTTGAAAGTTTCGGTCCGATGCCTTATTCTCATGCGGCGGACGCTACAATGAACATTCCATTCGATTCGGAGAAGGATGTTTATGAAGCTATGTTTCAGGATTTGACTGCTGCCATTGCCGTATTGACGGAAAAAGCTGAAAATGGGGTGAATGTGATGGGAGCTTATGATGCGGTATATGCCGGAGATGCTACTAAATGGGTGAAATACGGCAATTCGCTGATGCTTCGTTTGGCTATGCGTGTCCGTTTCGCTAATGCGGAACTGGCGAAAAAATATGCTACTCAAGCAGTAAATCATTCTATCGGTGTGATGACGGCTAAGGATGATGCGGCTCAAATGAGTCAAGGAGCAGGCATGACTTTCCGCAACAACATTGAATGGCTGGCAGGCAACTATAATGAAGCTCGTATGGGTTCTTCCATTTTTTCTTATCTGATGGGATATGAAGACCCGCGTTTGAGTGTTTATTTTTTGCCGATGGATGGTAATACCTCTTATGGTGTTGAGGCTTTCGACGGAAAAACATATCAAGCGGTGCCGGCAGGGCATGCCAATGCGCAGAATGATATCTACAAATCTTGCTCAAAGCCCAATATTCAAAGTGGGACTCCTACATATTGGCTGCGTGCGTCGGAAGTTTATTTTTTGCGTGCGGAAGCAGCTTTAGTCTGGGAAGGTTTTGGCAGTGCGGATTCATGGTATAAACAGGGCATTGATATGTCTTTTCAGGAGAATGGCGTGACCGATCCTGTAGATGATTATATGAATTCCAATTTGTCACCTCGGGCATTTGTGTTTTCCCATTATCAGTATGGGCAAACACTTTCTGCTCCGTGTGAGACTACTGCCAAGTTTGAAGGAACAACTGAGCAGAAGTTGGAAAAAATTATGATTCAGAAGTGGATTGCTTTGTTTCCTAACGGACAGGAAGCGTGGACGGAATGGAGAAGAACCGGTTATCCGAAGTTGAATGTCATTAAGACTTTGAAAGGAGCAGTGCAAGGCGCAACTCTTGAGGGCGGTATTCGCCGTATGATTTATCCCACCAGTTTTTCTCAGACTAACGAGGGAAAGGCTATCTATGAAGCAGCCTTGAAGTTATTCAATAACGGTGCCGGTGGCGAAGATAGGTCTTCTACCCGTTTGTGGTGGGATTGTAAGAGATAACCTACATGTATCATTTTAATACAGATGAAAAATATGAAATCATTAAGAAAATTGTTATATATTATTCCATTGACAGGTATGATGGTAACTTCTTGCATGGATGTGGAGAATATTGAGATAGACCATATAGGCGGGTATGCCACAATGAACAATGCGGAGAGTGAGGCATATTATGCCAATCTGCGCGCCTATAAGGCGACTGCCTGGAATTACAATCGTCCCGTAGCTTTCGGATGGTATTCCAACTGGGCGCCTGCTGGAGCTTATCGGAGAGGATATCTCTCTGCTATGCCCGATAGTATGGATTTTGTTTCTATGTGGAGTGGCGCTCCAGGACGTTATGAAATCACTCCGGAACAGAAGGCAGATAAAGAGTTTGTGCAAAAGGTGAAAGGAACGAAGCTGTTGCAGGTAAGTCTGCTTTCTTATCTTGGTAAGGGGGCGACGCCAAATTCGGTATACCTCGAAGTAGAAAAACAAGCGGAGGAAGAAGGCTGGTCGGCGGCTCAATTGGAAACGGCGAAGAAACAAGCCCGTTGGAAATATTGGGGATTTGAAGGTCAGTTTGAAAGTGAAAACCATTATGCATGTCTGGCGAAGTTTGCCAAAGCTCTGTGCGATTCTTTGTATGCAAACGAATGGGACGGTTATGATGTAGACTGGGAAATCGGTAGTGGTGTGTTTGATATGGATGGCACATTGAGTCAGAACAAGCATTTGATTCATTTGGTTAAAGAGATGAACAATTATATTGGCCCGAAAAGCGATCCGGAAGGTAAAGGACATAAAATGATCTGTATTGATGGAAATATTTATGGGCTTACCAGTGAATTGGATGAGTATGTCGATTATTGGATTATACAAAGTTATGGTAGTTCCAACCCCAATTTAGATGGTTATGGCGTTGATCCTAAGAAAATAATCTGTACAGAAAACTTTGAAAAGTATGCCACAAATGGAGGTCAATTGTTGAGGCAGGCTGCTGCTATGCCGCGGAAAGGTTATAAAGGTGGAGTAGGAGCTTATCGCTTCGATAATGATTATGACAATACGCCAAATTATAAATGGATGCGTCAGGCTATTCAAATCAATCAGCGGGTTTTCAATGAATGGAAAGAGAAACAAAACGAAGCGGAAAATAAACCGCAGGAATAAGTGGATTTATAAAATTCTAAAACAGTAAAAAGATGATGAATAAACATATATTCTATTATTTGATGGTAGGTAGTATGGCATTATTGTTGGGCGCTTGCAACGACAGCATGAATGACCTGCTGGAGCCTAAGGTCTATTTCGAAAGCAAGGAATATAATTTCTCGGTGGAAGATGAGATGGATGTAATGACATTTGATCTGGTTTCAAGACTTTCGTCAGCAACTTCCTCTCAGGTAGACGTATCATATAGTGTAGCCGAACCAAGTGTAGTAGACGAATATAATGCAAAGTATGGCACAAATTATGAGATGCTTGATGTTTCGCAGGTAAAGCTAAGCAGTACGACATCTTCTATTTCGAGTGGAAAATTGTATGCGGATAATGTAGAAGTCGAACTTTCCGGGTTGGAAGCCTTGAAAGCCGGGAATTCGTATGTTTTGCCTATGCGGGTGAATTCGTCTTCGGTGTCTACCCTTTCCGGAACAAACATTGCATATTTCTTTTTCTCCAAACCATTGAAAATTACCAAAGCTGGTAACTTCAATAATCACTATATTTCTGTGAAGTTTCCTGTCGGTACTTTCTTCTCGTCATTCACTTACGAAGCATTGATTAATGTGGATTATTTCCTCGATAATAATACGATTATGGGAACCGAAGGTGTGATGATTCTCCGTATCGGTGATGCAGGAGGAGGAATTACTCCTAAAGATTATTTGGAAGTGGCCGGCGGACAGAACTATCGTGTAACGAAACCGTTGTTAACAAATCGTTGGTATCATGTAGCGTTGACTTATGATCAACCGACAGGAAAAACAGGCATTTATGTAAATGGTGAGAAATGGGCTGGTTCAGATTGGGGTATTGACGGTTTTGATCCGAATTCAGATATGGGTTTTTATATTGGTAGAATCTATGGTTTCAAATGGGGTGAACGTCCATTCCATGGTAAAATGAGTGAAGTCCGTGTTTGGAGTGTAGCCCGTACGGAAAATCAACTTAAGCAGAATATGCTGGGTGTTGACCCTGCTTCGGAAGGCTTGGCGCTTTATTATAAACTAGACGGATCGGAAACTCAGGAAGGTGGAGTTATCAAAGATGCCACAGAGCGTATAAACGGTACTACAAATGGAATTACCATCAAGACGCTAGATGCTCCGATAGCTATCAATTAATGGAACACACAAATTTGTGAGAGTTTTTGCTCTTTGCATTTTTGAATATGAATGAAAGCCTGCTTGCTGAAAAGATAATATTCTTTTGGTAAGCAGGCTTCTTTTATTTATGTTTGTTTTATGAAGAAGTTACTATTTATCCTGTTTATATCTTTTCCATCTAAATGTTTTTTCCAGTACCTCAGAAGGAAGATTAATGCTGACGTGCAAATTATAATCAGGGCATTTCTTTTCTTCTTTATAAGAAAAAGGTATTTTAGCCAAATTTAAATTTTCTCTAAAAAGTTTTCTTATTATAAGTAAAATGCATTCCTTTGCAGCATTTAATACTTATGGATATACTGGCGAATGGCTCAAATCAACTTCAACTCGATATATACTGCTTATTATAGGAAAGCCTTCCTATTTACCTTGTCCTATGTCCATAATGACTTAGTAGCAGAAGATATTGTGTCGGAAGCCATTATCCATCTATGGGAACTAAGTAAAGAACGGGAAATCCCAAGTGTTGAAGCGATCTTAATTACTTATATTCGCAGCAAATCACTCAATTACCTGAAACATATACAAGCACAGGAGAATGTTTTTCAAACTTTGCTTGATAAGGGACAGCGTGAATTGGAAATTCGTATATCAACATTGGAAGCCTGTGACCCGAAGGAAATATTATCAGAAGAATTACGGGCAAAAGTGCACGCATTACTGGAGAGTATGCCGGAAAAAACTCGTACTGCTTTCATCCGCGATCGCTTGGATGGAAAATCCCATAAAGAAATAGCCGAAGAACTGGGCATTAGTGTAAAAGGAGTAGAATATCATATCAGCAGAGCAGTTAAAATACTGCGTGATAATCTAAAAGATTATGCTCCATTCCTTTTCTTTTTCATCTGAAAAGAAGGAAAATACCTCCTTGCTTGCTATTTTTTTTAAGCAATAACAAAAAAAATCACATTTCTTACTAGGGAATCTCTTTAGTGAGTGGTATTCTTAATGAAAGGGGAATAATACCCCTATTCTCATTACTCATAAATTATTTATTATATGGATAAGGAATTACTATTAAAATATATTGCAGGCAAGGCATCCCAAAAGGAAAAGGAAGACGTTGCTACATGGATTGATGCAGATGCAGCCAATCTTAAAGAATTCATTTCTCTTCGTAAGAGTTATGATGCATTCATCTGGCAAGACACAGGCGCATTCTCAAAGAAGACAAAAAAGACAATTTCATTGCATCCTGTTACACAACGAATCTTGCGGATTGCGGCAGTGTTTGTTGTAGCTTTCGGATTAAGTTATGCAATGATACAGGTTCTCCAAAAAGAGGATATAGAAATGCAGACTGTTTACGTGCCAGCCGGACAACGTACATTGGTGACACTTGCTGACGGAACTACAGTATGGGTAAATGGAAAAAGTACATTGACTTTCCCGAGCCATTTTTCTTCCCGTACACGTACTGTGGAACTTGATGGAGAAGCCTATTTTGATGTCCGGAAAAATCCGGAAAAACAGTTTATAGTTTCTACCGCTCACCAGTCTGCCATAAAAGTTCTGGGTACAAAATTCAATGTAAAGGCATACAAAGAAGCAGATGAGGTAATTACTACTTTAGTTGAAGGGAAAGTTAATTTTGAATTCAACAACGCCAGTCAACAACCACAGTATATTGTGATGGCTCCGGGACAGAAGCTGGTCTATTATTCCCAGAATGGAAAGACGGAGCTTTATACGACTTCCGGCGAGAGAGAACTTTCATGGAAAGATGGCAAAATCATTTTCCGTCAAACGTCATTACGGGATGCACTGGATATCTTGGCAGATAGATACAATGCCGAATTTGTCATACAGGAGAATGTACCTCATGACGACTCATTCTCCGGAACATTTACCAACCGGAATCTGGAACAGGTACTTAACTTTATCAGTGCCTCCTCGAAAGTTCGTTGGCGTTATCTGAATAATAACGCAGATGCCGGTAAAGAGAAAATAAAGATAGAGATATTTATTTAGTACTAAAAGATAAAAACCTTAATTCCCAAAAACTTATTGCCATGAAAAACAAAGATCCCTAGCAATCAAAAAATACGGGATGATATTGGCCGTATCCTCCCGTATGAGCTTCAGTAATTGTGAACCTACTTGTTTCCCGACAAGTATAACTACCAATTTTCTAATTAAACTCGTTACAAATTTATGCAAAATTATTGTATCGTCCAATTTCTTGGAGGATTAAAGTCTATTAGACGGACCTTAAAGGAAATATCATTGGCTATGAAATTACTATTTATACTCCTTATTTGTTCAGCCGGACTAGCGTATGCATCAGATGGATATGCGCAAAAAACTTCTATCACTTTACGGGTTAACGATTGTACTATAGAAGAAGTGCTGCACAAGATTGAACGTGAATCAGGATTCAGCTTTTTTATAAATAGCAAGAATCTTAACCTTAATCGCCGGGTATCGGTTTCAGCTTCCGAGAAGAATATTTTTCAGGTGTTGGAACAGGTCTTTGCAGGTACAAATGTCGAATATAAAATATTGGATAATAAGATTGTACTGACGGCTAAAGAAACGAAAGTAACTCAACAAAAAACAAAACCCGTTGCAGGTACGGTAAAAGACAAGAATGGCGAACCGCTGATTGGGGTCTCTATTATGGAGAAAGGAACCACTAACGGAACAGTGACCGATCTTGACGGAAACTATACATTGACCCCACAGACTGCCAGCCCGGTATTATTATTCTCGTATGTGGGTTATCAAAAAAAGGAATTACCCGTCTCCGGTCCGGTATTGAATGTCACCTTGGAAGATGATTCGCAAGTGTTGAACGAAGTGGTGGTTACCGCTCTCGGTATTCGTAAAGAGGCGAAAGCACTGTCTTATAATGTCCAAGAAGTTTCTGCCAGTGAAATTGTCGGTGTCAAGGATGCCAATTTCGTAAATAGCTTGTCCGGTAAGATAGCAGGTGTTGTCATCAATTCCAGCTCATCCGGTATCGGTGGTGGAGCTAAGGTGGTGATGCGTGGTGCGAAATCTCTTTCCGGAAATAATAACGCCCTGTATGTAATCGATGGTATTCCGATGCCTTCGTTGGAAACAACACAACCAGACGACTTTATGACCGGTATGGGCCAATCCGGTGATGGTGCTTCCATGATTAACCCCGAAGATATTGAAACTATGTCTGTGTTGAGTGGTGCTGCCGCTTCCGCACTCTATGGTAGTGATGCCGCCAATGGTGTTATCATGATTACCACAAAGAAAGGATCGAAAGATAAGCTTCGTGTCAACTATGCCAATAATACCTCATTCTTCAATCCGTTTGTAACTCCGGAATTTCAAAACACTTATGGTGCGACTACGGGAGAAATAAGAAGCTGGGGACAGAAATTGGGACAAGCCAGCAGTTACGACCCGTTGGACTTCTATCAGACTGGATGGAACGAAACCAACTCTTTGACCATCAGTAATGGTAATGAGAAGAACCAGATATTCCTTTCTATGGCTGCTACCAATGCGGCAGGTATTGTTCCGAACAATACGTTGGATCGCTACAATTTCACTATCCGTAATACGACTAGCATGCTCAATGATCGTCTGCGTCTCGACCTAAGCGCAAGCTATATGAATGTGCGTGAACAGAACATGGTATCACAGGGACAGTATTTCAATCCGATTGTTCCTATCTATCTGATGTCGCCGAGCTATAGTTTGGAAATGCTTCAGCAGTTTGAAATGTACAACGAAGCCCGTAACTTCAAAACACAATACTGGCCTTGGGGTAATCAGGGTATTGCCATGCAGAACCCCTATTGGATTGTCAATCGCGACAATTTTATCAATCACAAGAACCGTTTCCTCATGAGTGGAGGTTTGAGTTTCGAAATTATGAAAGGCATTACATTAGGTGCACGTGCCAAAATGGATTATACGTCGGCTCTGTACGAAAAGAAATACGCTGCATCTACCGATAATATTTTCTGCCAGAAATTTGGAGGATATTATAAAGGTGATGCATCCACTCGTCAACTTTATGGCGATGTGATGCTGAATATCGACAAATATTTCGGCGACTTCTCACTGACCGCTACACTAGGTACCAGTATTCAGGATGTCAACTACCAGTATTATGATGTGGGAGGTAGCTTGAATTCTGTGGCAGACGGATTTACAATGCTCAACCTGATGCAGTCTGCCGTGAAATTCCAGCAGGATGGTTATCATGACCAGACGCAATCCATCTTTGCTACAGCACAGCTGGGTTGGAAGAGTAAACTCTACTTGGACGTAACAGGACGTGTTGACTGGTCGTCTGCTTTGGCATGGACCGATACGAAGTCGGTTGCTTATCCGTCAGTGGGTGTTTCTGCTATCTTGACAGAGTTACTACCCATCAAGAACAATGTGCTTACCTTCTTGAAGGTACGCGGCTCATACAGTGAGGTAGGTAATGCCCCTACACGTTACATTGCTTATCAGACTTACCCATACGAATCGGCTTCTCCCGTCACGGCTACCACATATCCCAATACGGATATCAAGCCGGAGCGTACCAAGGCTTGGGAAGTCGGTTTGCAGTCTCATCTTTGGAATGATAGATTGGAACTGAACGTTTCTCTCTATAAGACATCTACTTACAACCAATTATTCAACCCATCAATTTCCGCTTCTTCCGGTTATTCTTCTATTTATATCAATGGCGGACAAGTGGATAACAAGGGTATCGAAGCAAGCCTGACATTAAACCAGCCCCTCGGACCGGTAAAATGGAACTCTACCTTTACTTATACCATCAATCGCAATAAGATTAAAAAACTGTTGAAACCGACTACTTTATCAAGTGGAGAAGTTGTCAAACAGGATATGATGGATTTGGGTGGATTGGAAATTGTGAATTCGCGTCTCTTTGAAGGTGGCTCTATTGGTGACTTGTACGTGACTGCACTTCGCACCGACTCCCATGGATATATTGACGTAGACTATGTCAACAATACAGTAGCTATAGACAACAAGGCGGGCGAACGCCAGGACGGATGGATTTATGCCGGTAACTCGCAAGCTAAGTATATGATGGGATGGCGCAACTCATTCTCATGGAAGGGTTTGACATTGAGCTGTCTGGTAAATGCACGTATTGGTGGTATTGTTGTCTCACAGACACAGGCGATGATGGATGCTTACGGCGTTTCCACAGCTACTGCTGAGGCACGCGACTTGGGCTATGTACTGATTGACGGTTATAAAGTACCCGCTGTACAGAAGTATTATAGTACTGTAGGAAGTGGTGTCGGCTCTATGTATGTTTATAGTGCGACAAACGTTCGCCTTGCAGAGTTGTCTCTCGGTTATAATATCCCTGTTCAGAAGTGGGTTCCTTGGATACAGGGCATGAATGTAGCCTTCACGGGACGTAACCTGCTAATGTTCTATTGCAAAGCTCCTTTCGACCCTGAACTGACGGCAAGCACAGGCACGCATTTCAGCGGAATGGACTACTTTATGTTGCCGAGCTTACGCAATTTAGGTTTCTCTGTTAAACTCAATTTCTAAAGAATCGATAAGATGAAACATATATTAAAATGCATGAAAGTGTTCAATGGTGTGTTGCTTGCCGGAGGCTTGTTGTTTACCGCTTGTACCGACCATTATGAAAGTTGGAATATCAATCCGAATGAAGTAACTCCCGAGCAGATGGAACGCGATAATCTCCTGACGGGAGCCTATTTCACGCAGATGGAAAGAGGTATTTTCGTAGTAGGTAAAGACAAAGGTGGCTTGTTTGAGGAGACTCAAATGCTGACCGGTGATATTTTTGCCAGCTACTGTGCTCCTATTAAAACATGGAACTATGCCGGAGAGCAGGACAACGATTGTTACAAACTCTATCCGCAGTGGTACAACTCTCCGTTTAGCACCGCTTATACAGAGGTGATGCAGCCATGGCGGAAAGTCGTGGATTGTACTAGTGGAACATCCCCCGCACGCGCTATGGCTACTATTGTCAAGGTGTTCGGTATGAGTCGTATTACAGATAAGTATGGTCCCATCCCTTATTCAAAGTTTGGTACTGGCATTCAAGTAGCCTACGATAGCCAAAAGGATGTATATTATCGTTTCTTTGAAGAATTGTCAAATGCCATTGAGGTGCTCACCAGCTACAACAGTCGTACTTCCGAGCCTTACTTGGAAGACTATGACTATATTTACAATGGTAATGTGGCGAATTGGATAAAGTTTGCTAATACTCTCCGTCTCCGTCTGGCAATGCGTATTTCTTATGTGGATCAGACAAAGGCCCTGGATGAAGCTAAAGCAGCAATAGATCATACTATCGGGTTAATGACTTCCGTTAGTGACAATGCCGTTTTGAAACAGTCTGTATCCTTTTCTTTCATTAATGAGTGGTGGGAAGCATTTGAAAGTTTCAATGATTTTCGAATGAGTGCCACTATGGATTGTTATTTGAAAGGCTTACAGGATCCGCGTTTGGCATCTTACTTCAAGGTTGCGAAGAAAGATGGGGCATATCATGGAGTCCGTAATGGACAAACCAGCCGTAGTCAGGGAACTTTGTCTGAAGCTGCGTCTAGCATGAACGTAGGACAGGCTAGCTCTATCCTGTGGATGGATGCCGCTGAAACATATTTCCTTTTGGCTGAAGCTAAACTGCGTTTAAACTTGGGAGATAAGACTGTGAAGGAATATTACGAAGAAGGTGTGAAGACCTCTTTTTCTTCCAAAGGTGCTTCCGGTGCGGAGAGTTATCTTGATAATGATGTAAATGTACCATCAACTTCATTCATTGATCCGACAAACGGACGTAATACCGATGTAAGTCGTATGGTTTCGACTTTGACAGTGAAGTGGGATGAATCGGCTTCTCCTGATAAGAAACTCGAGCGCATTATGGTGCAGAAATGGATTGCTCTTTTCCCGGACGGGCAAGAAGCGTGGAGCGAGATGCGGCGTACTGGCTATCCCGGCATTGTGACTATCAACACAAATGCTTCCGGTGGAGAAGTTGCCACTGGAGAGCTCATCAGCCGTTTGAAGTTCCCTACGAAGGAATATTCTGACAATGGCGAGAACACACAAGCTGCTGTTTCCCTGTTGAAAGGCACGGATATTGCCGGTACACGTCTTTGGTGGGATGTGAAAAGGTAATCAGATATATAATGTAGAACAATCTAACTAAGTAATCAGAATATGAAAACAATGAAATACATATTGGCCGCACTGACTGTGGGCGGTATGATGGCCTCATGTAATACAGACATTGAGTCGTTGACCATTCAGCGACCGCTGACTTACGACGACCAATACTACCAGAACTTACGCGACTACAAAGCGAGCGAGCACGAAATTGCTTTCGGATGGTTTGCGCAGTATGGAGCGCAGAACTCTGCCGCTGTTCGTTTTATGGGATTACCTGACAGCCTTGATATTTGCTCTATGTGGGGTGGCATTCCGGCAACAGAAAATACGGAGATTTGGGAAGAAATCCGCTTCGTGCAGAAAGTGAAAGGAACCAAGATGCTTTGTGTGGCGATCACCCGTATCGATGCGGAAACAGATGACCATGCTTTCAAGCAGGCTTACAATGAAGCGAAGGCAATGCCGAGTGGCGAAGAACGGACTGCCGCACTTAATCGTTCTTTTGAAATGTATGCCGAATATTTCCTCGATCAGGTATTTCTGAACGATCTCGACGGTTTTGATGCGGACTATGAGCCGGAAGGTGACTTCTTGAGTGGCTCTAACTTCGAATATTTTTACAAACACATGGCAAAGTACATGGGACCGAATCCAGACATCACTAAGGAAGAACGTTTACAGCTCATCGAAGAACGCTATGGTAAAGAAATCGCTTCACAGGAAGGTATCTGTGATAAAATGCTCAATATCGACCAGACTAGTACCGGCATGACTAGCCTTATCCCGTATAGTAACTATTGCTTCCTTCAAGCTTATGGCGGTGGTACGGGAGCAGGCGGATGGCCTGATGAAAAAGTGGTGTACTGTTGCAATATGGGTGATAACTGGCAGGGAGATATGCAGTCTATGTACAACCAGGCACGCTACAAGCCCGCGAATGGCAAACGTAAAGGTGGCTTTGGCGCATTCTTTATCCATCGTGACTATAATGTACATGAATACAACCCTGAACCTTACTATCGGTTCCGTCAGTGTATTCAAATACAGAATCCGGCTATCCATTAATTAACCTTTTAATGAAAGATGACAATGAAAAGTAGAAAAAATCTATTTTATATAGGTATGTTCGCCCTCTGTGGCATCGGTCTTGCCGCTTGTGGTGACGATGAGGCTTATGATGTTTATGGCGATCCATTTAACCGGGTATATATACAAGGTGGTTCCAATACATATAAGATCGTGCAGACTCCTATTAGTACAGTCAGCAATTTGGATTTTAAATGGCCGGCAAAATGCTCGAAGAAAGCAGACGGTACCATTAAAGTGGTAGTAGAAGTGGATAACTCTCTGATTTCTGCCTATAATGAAGAACATGGTACAGTGTTTGAAGCTATGCCCGCCGGAGCCATCGTACTGGAAAATGCCGAGATGACTATCCCTGCCGGGGAAAGAGTGGTTGCTGATACTGTGCGTGTAAGACTGACGGATGACTCTAATGTACTTTCCACTCTAAAGAGTGAAAAAGGATATATTATTCCTTTACGTCTGGTATCGGCAGAAGGAGCTAATTCACAGTTGAGCACTAATATGATAGAACCAACCTTTTTGACTATCACTGTTACAGAGGATAATATGAATCATGAGGCTACCGAATATACCGGAACCGGAACATTGGTTGCTGACCAGTCTGGATGGATTGCTACAACTAATGGAACGGTGGAAACATGGTATGATCCTATTGAATCAATCTTTGATGGGGATTATCAGACCGGTTGTTATATTACGCAAAGTTCCGGAGAACTTCAATTGGATGTAGACATGGGTAAAGCATACTCCTTTGAGGGTATCAAAATGACATATAATGGATATGATAGTTCTACTTGGGATTATGCAGAGGTAGGAGCATTTACGTCCGGTATGACTGTTAGTACCAGTGATAACGGCACGGATTGGAAGTTGCAAGGTGAAATAGATCGTAGTACTGCGGCTTGTGTTTTTTATGCTCCCTTGACTGCCCGTTATATTCGGATTTCTGTACCCAATACCGGAGGTTGGTATGGTGCGACTTTAGAATGTGGCGTATTTAATGTTTATGCTAAATAATAATTAAAACCATGAAGAAATATACACTTTTATCTTTATTGGCTTTGTTGCTCTGTGTGTCAGGCTGCAAGACCGAACCGGATTACAGTGATGCCGTTTACATGACCGGTACGCTGACTTCATCGAACGTAAAATTCCTGGTTGAGGGACAGTCTACTTTAGGATTGACCGTGACCTCCACCGATAAAGCGGAAACAGACGTGACGGTAGGCGTACAGGTGGCTCCTCAATTACTGGAATCTTTCAACTCTTCTACCGGTCGTAACTGTCAAATGCC
Organism: Bacteroides sp. M10; assembly: GCF_014334015.1. Lineage (GTDB taxonomy): Bacteria > Bacteroidota > Bacteroidia > Bacteroidales > Bacteroidaceae > Bacteroides > Bacteroides intestinigallinarum. Next base: position 2,565,050 of record NZ_CP060488.1, read on the forward strand.
TCCTGAAGGCAGCTACAGTTTTGAAGGTGGTGAAGTGATAATTCCAGCTGGACAAAACCAGTCTACACAAATCAAAGTGACTGCTGATTCCGAGAAATTACAGGAAGGTGTATCTTACTGTCTTCCCGTAACTATAACTTCCGTTTCAAACAGTGATCTGAAAGTTATGGAGAGTTCCCGCACTGCTTATGTCATGCTCACCAAAGTGATTGAAATTAAAGCCGCCTATTTGGCACGCCGGGGATATTTCAATATTCCTTCGTTTGGTGATCAGGAAAATAGTCCGGTGAAAGCACTCGGGCAGATGACATTGGAAATGAAAGTGCTTCCTAAGTCTTTCCCGGTTGGGCAGGAAAAGAGTGCCAGTGGCATTAGTTCATTATGCGGATGCGAAGAAAACTTCCTCTTCCGTTTTGGTGACGGCGCCGGTAATCCTGTGAATAAGTTGCAGTTCGTGAAAGGTTCCATCGGTACGGCATCTCATCCCGACAAGAAAGATCACTATGAATCGTGGGTAGAAAAGGAATTTCCTACCGGACATTGGTTGCACTTTGCTGCTGTATACGACGGTCAGTATCTCCGTCTTTATTTGGACGGTGAGCAAATCCATTTCGTAGAGACCAAGAATGGTGGAACTATTAATTTGAGTATGGCTTATGATGGTCATACATGGAATGATGCATTCTCCATTGGCCGTTCAGCAGGTAATGCCCGTTTCTTTGATGGTTACATAAGCGAATGTCGCGTATGGAATGTGGCACGTACATCCGCACAGATTGAAGATGGCGTTTGTTATGTGGACCCCACTAGCGAAGGACTTGTTGCTTACTGGCGTTTTGATGGCGAAACGCAGGATGATGGTACGGTGCTTGATATGACAGGGCATGGTCACAATGCAGTGCCCGGTGGAACTATCACCTACGTAGACAACCAGAAATGTCCGTTCTAAAAGAGGTAAAATAGAGGTTGTTCTTTAGTACGATGAAGTCTGCTGTCGAATCGGTTTTGCTGCAAGGTATTACGAGGGGATGGCAGACTTCTCTTTTAAATAGCTAAGTTTATAAAAAAAATAGTTATGCTAAATAGAATCAGTAAATCACTATTGCTTACGGCTATGATGACAGGAGTTTCTTATTCCTTTGCACAGCAGCTTCCGGCAGTAGCCTATAAAAATCCGACTTTACCCGTAGAAACAAGAGTTGCGGATTTACTATCCCGTATGACATTAGAAGAGAAAGTCGGTCAACTCCTTTGTCCTTTGGGTTGGGAGATGTATGAAATCAAAGGTAACGATGTGCTCCCTTCTGATAAATTCAAACAACTCATAAAAGACAGAAATGCCGGAATGCTATGGGCAACCTATCGTGCCGATCCGTGGACAAAGAAAACATTAGTAACCGGACTGAATCCCGCATTGGCTGCAAAGGCCGGAAATGCCTTACAGAAGTATGTGATGGAGAATACCCGTTTGGGGATCCCTTTATTCCTGGCAGAAGAAGCGCCGCACGGCCACATGGCGATTGGTGCAACCGTTTTTCCTACCGGAATCGGGATGGCTGCAACTTGGTCACCCCAACTGATAAATGAGGTAGGCAAAGCAATCGGTAAAGAGATACGTCTTCAAGGCGGACATATCAGCTATGGACCTGTGCTCGATTTGGCCCGTGATCCCCGTTGGTCTCGCGTGGAAGAAACTTTTGGTGAAGACCCTGTATTGACGGGTGAAATAGGAAAAGCGATGGTGACAGGATTAGGTGGTGGAGATTTGTCACGTCCATACAGCACGCTGGCTACCCTCAAACACTTCCTCGCTTACGGTATCTCGGAAAGCGGACAGAACGGGAATCCCTCTTTTGCAGGTATGCGTGAACTGCATGAAAACTTTCTGCCACCATTTAGACAAGCTATCAATGCCGGAGCATTATCCGTAATGACTTCGTATAATTCGATGGACGGTATTCCTTGTACAGCCAATCATTATCTCCTGACCGAACTTCTACGGGATGAATGGAAGTTTAAAGGGTTTGTCGTTTCCGATCTATACAGTATCGAAGGCATTCATCAAAGCCATTTTGTTGCTTCTACAATGAAAGAGGCGGCTGTAATGGCCTTATCTGCCGGAGTCGATATTGATCTCGGAGGCGATGCCTATATGAATCTTATGGATGCGGTGAACCGGAAGGAAATAAGTAAAGAAATCCTTGATGCAGCCGTGAGTCGTGTACTTCGATTAAAATTCGAAATGGGATTGTTTGAAAATCCTTATGTGGATCCCGGAAAAGCGAAGAAAGAAGTTCGTTGCAAAGAATACGTTACTCTGGCACGCCAAGCGGCACAAGCTTCGATCACCTTATTGAAAAATGAACACTCGCTGCTTCCATTAGACAGGAGTATGAAAGTTGCACTGATCGGACCTAATGCCGATAACTGCTATAATATGTTAGGAGATTACACCGCTCCGCAGGAAGAAGAAAATGTAAAGACCGTATTGGATGGAATCAGAGCAAAACTTTCTTCCTCACAGGTGGAATATGTGAAAGGCTGTTCCATTCGTGATACCGTGACGTCTGATATTGAACAAGCCGTTACAGCCGCCCAGCGTTCCGAAGTTGTTATTGCTGTGGTAGGAGGCTCCAGTGCCCGTGATTTCAAAACCAGTTATAAAGAAACAGGTGCGGCCATTGCTGATGAAAAGACAATCAGTGATATGGAATGTGGTGAAGGCTTCGACCGTGCAACGCTTTCTTTATTAGGAAAACAGCTGGAATTACTCAAAGCCTTGAAAGCTACCGGAAAACCATTAATAGTAGTTTACATTGAAGGGCGTCCTTTGGATAAAAACTGGGCATCAGAAAATGCAGATGCACTGCTGACGGCCTATTACCCGGGACAAGAAGGGGGGAATGCCATTGCTGATGTTTTATTCGGTGAATTTAATCCGGCAGGGCGATTACCATTCTCTGTGCCCCGTTCCGTCGGACAGGTTCCGGTATACTATAATAAGAAAGCTCCCCAAAGCCATGACTATGTAGAAATGTCTGCTTCTCCGCTTTATTCTTTCGGATATGGCTTGAGCTATACCACTTTTGAATATTCAGATTTACATCTGTCAGCTCTGACACCACACTCTTTCGAAGTTTCATGCAAAATCCGGAACACCGGAAAGTACGATGGTGAAGAAGTTGTTCAACTTTATTTGAGAGATGAATATGCTTCAGTAGTGCAACCGTTGAAGCAATTGAAACATTTTGCACGCCTCTTTTTGAAGTGTGGAGAAGAACAGGAAGTGAAGTTTATTTTGTCCGAAGAGGATTTTGCACTTGTCGATCGGAATTTGAAAAGGGTGGTAGAATCGGGAACTTTCCAAGTAATGATCGGTGCTGCTTCTGATGACATCAGATTACAGACGAAAATGGAGATAAAATAGGAGATACTATCTTTGGCAGTTCGATATGTTCTAAGTACATTTGTTTTTTCTAAAGGAAATGAATGTTCAAGATGAATATGAAAGAAAACAATAACGGGAGCAAGAAACTGCAAATACGCAACAGTACGGCTGAATTTCTTATTTTTTAGATAGAGAATAAAGAAGAAGGCATTGAAGTGCTTTATCAAGATGAAACTCTGTGGCTGACACAGAAGGCGATGTCGATGTTGTTCGATGTTGATATACGTACAATTAATGAACATTTGAGAAATATATATTCGCAAGGAGAAGTAGATAAGGATACAACTATCCGGAAAAGCCGGATAGTTCAAAAAGAAGGTAATCGGAATATTTCTCGTGAAGTTTTTATTTATAGTCTCGATGCCATTATTTCAGTCGGTTACCGCATCAACTCCGTACGCGCTACTCAATTCCGTCAATGGTGCACGTATATACCTCGCCGCTTTCATTCTTTTTCATCGTCGCGTTTCATCCGTAGGTTCAGGCATTCTGTTTATAATCTCTTCTCCTATCTGTCAGTTCTTACCACCCGGAAACCAACATTGGCGTAGCCCTGCGTACCCATTCTCACGTCATCCGATTTCTCGCTACGACAATCATCACGTTTAGAGTCCCAACTGCCTCCTTTAATGATATACAAACCGTCTGCGTTCGTCGAAGAGGTCCACTCCCAGCAATTACCCCAGAAGTCAATACCTCCGCAAGCACCGGTCGATTGATTGTAAGCGTCCACTGCTGTCAATCCGGACTTCACGTGGTCGGAGTTCATGGCAACATCCTTAGGCATATGACCGGCACCGAGAATCCACTCTTCTTCGCTTGGCAGGCGATAGATATGCTTTCGGTCCTGCGCTGTGAGCCAGTCGCAATAGGCTTTGGCATCGTCGATTGTGATATTTACCACCGGATAGTTGTCCTTTCCTTTGTCATAGGCAAATCCCGTTTTGAAGGCGGCGTATTCGGCATTAGTGACAGGCGTATAGCCGATGTAGGCATTTGGGGCAGATGCGCCACGCAACACCATCCAAGCATCTTTCGGGTTCTCGTCCCTTCGAGGGTCGATGAATCGGAGGAATTGTTGCTGTATTCGGATGTTGCGGTTCTGGACCATCTCATCCACGATGCCCTGCATATGTTTCACGATACTGTGAGTTTTTGCCTCACGCTCCAACTGGCGGAGTTTGTTTTTCTTTCTTGCCACCACTTTGTCGTAGCGAACGCTCATTTGCTCTAACAACGCTTGTTTGTTAGCTTCCGTCGGTCTTTTCCGGTATTGGAGGAAAAGATTGTGCGTCTTAGAATCCATCTTAGGTCGTCCTTCCTCTACAAGTGGAGCATTGGGCTTGTCGAAGTCTAACTCACTTTCAACCAAATCATCGGGGCTTATAAATGCCCCCGGTTTCACCGTCTGATGCACGCCGAAATAATGAGCCACGAGCCCGTCGCGGTAGATGGAAAGCCTGTATCCTCCGTAGAGATCGCAAGGTAAGGTGGAGATGTAATAGTCCTTTCCGGGTGTGAAGCCGGACTTGTCGGTAGCGTTGAACGTGATGATGGTGCTTGCATTTTCTATGTCATCTACTATCGGCTTCCCCTGAACGTCCTTTTTTATACTCACCGTACCTGCCAGAGGATGACCATCGACACTTTCCAGCTCTACCTTTGTTACACCTGAAAGTTGGATGTTGAACTTGATGCCGCAGCGAATTACAGAATTGCCATCATATCCGCTGTGTTTGTCTGTTTGGACAACCGGAATCACCATCATATCTTCTTTGTCATTCTCTTGTGCCGACACAACAGTGACCGTCACAATGGCAACAGCCATTGCTAAAAATAACTTTTTCATATTTGAATATTGTCTAAAGGATTAATTATTAATTGGAATCTGTCCTTACCACCCGGAAACCGACATTGGCGTAGCCCTGTGTGCCAGTCCTCACAACGTCCGATTTCTCGCTGCGGCAATCATCTCGTTCAGAGTCCCAACTGCCCCCTTTAACGATGTACGAACCGCTCGAGTCCGTTGAAGAAGTCCATTCCCAACAATTGCCCCAGAAATCGATGCCTCCGCAAGCACCAGTCGTCTGACTGTAAGCATCCACCGCTGTCAATCCCGATTCCACGCGGCTGGAGTTCATAGAAACATCTTTTGGCATGTGGCCGGCACCGAGAATCCACTCCTCATCGGTTGGAAGACGATATACGTGAGCGTTATCTTGGGCTGTAAGCCAGTTGCAATAAGCTGTGGCTTCAGCAATCGTAATGTTTACCACCGGATAGTTTCCCTTTCCTGCATCATAGATGAAGTCCTTTTTGAAGTCTGCGTATTCAGCGTTTGTCACAGGTGCATAACCTATGTAAGCATTCGGAGCTGACGCACCGCGCAACACCATCCAGGCATCATTCGGGTCGTCGTCGTTTCGAGGATCGATGAGTCGCAGGAATTGTTGTTCGAGCCGAATATCCCGATTCTCGACCATCTCATCCACAATGCCCTGCATTTCTTCTACGAGGCCGGGAGTTTTTGCGTCCCTCTCCAGTTCGCGGAGCTTGGCTTTCTTTCTTGCTACGACTTTATCATAGCGAAGTCCCATTTGATCCAACAATGCCTGTTTGTTTTCTTCCGTCGGGTTTTGTTGATATTGGCGAAGAAGAGCGGTCGTAGTGGCATCCAGTTCAGGACGTTCTTCTTCCACAAGCGGGGCATCCGGGGCTTCAAACTTCAATTCATTTTCCACCAAGTCATTCGGAGTTATATACGAGGCTCGTTCTATCGTTTGATGTACGCCGAAATAATCAGCGACCCATCCGTCTTCTCTATAGATGGAAAGCCTGTATCCTCCATAGACATCACAAGGCAAGGTGGAAATATAATAGTCTTTACTGGGGATGAAGCCTGACGTTTCGGGAGCATTGAAAGTAATGATGGAGTGTGCATTGCTTATTTCATCGACTGTAGGCATACTTTGCTCATTCCATTTTATTCCGGCTGTTCCGGATAGAGCATAACCATCGACACTTTCCAACTCGACCTTTGTCACACCCGACATCTGGAAGTTAAGTTTTATGCCACCGCCAATGGTCCGGAAAGCCAGAGATTCGGAGATCGTACGAGCCACTACCACAACAGACTTCTCATCATATCCGCTGCCACCACCTGTTTGAGTGGCGGGAACGGTTATGGTTACGCTTTCACGGTCCGAGGACACCACGTTATCCGCGGGATACACGCCATACAAAGGATTATCCTCGGTGAAAGAACTCCCGACGGTGCCTGAAAGGATCGACGTGCTGCCGGATTCTTGTGTTTCCGCTCTAACCGCCTGCCCATCGTAGACCAGCATTATCATATCGCCTTTGCTCCAGTTCACATAAAGCCCGTCAACGATGGATGCGGTAAGGTTTCCCGAGGTCGAGTCCTGTTCTTGCCCATCGGGCAATACGGCTTCTTCTATTTCTTCATTGTCATCTTGACACGAGTTCATTGCGGACAGAAAGAGTAACGAAAGACAACATAAACAGAGAATCTTCAATATATTCTTCATAATCAAATCATTATTATTGAGGTTTTTCCTTTTGAGAGCGATGATACAGATGATTCATCATTCTCCTTTCCAGTTTATAGACACGTTCAATCTGCTTTTGCGTCAGAAATTTGCAGTATTCTGCATAATACTTCTTCCGCAGGTCGAGTATCTTTTGGCTGTGAGCGAACCGGTCTGCAATAATCTGCTTCGTTTCTGCGTCCGAGCGGCTCGAAGACTCTTTTCTAGGACGGGGCCCCAGTGCCCAGATTTCTTTCTGGAATTGACAAAAAGTTGCGGTAAACTTTTTTGCGGTTACGTCATCCATCGCCATTTCTTTCACGATATATTTAGCTTGTGTCTCGGCTAATTGTTCCCGCGTCATACGTTGTCTATTGTCCTTTTGGGCATAAGTACTTATGCAAAAGGTGGTCATTGCCATAGCAAGCAGAAGGATTCTAAAAGAACTTTTCATGATTGATACCTTTTATTCGTTTATAAATAAGTCGTCCTGATAGACGGTAAGTAGATAATTCTGGTCGGCGCTGCTTAGGTTTGAAAAAGCTTGTTCAAACATCTCTAAGTCGTCCGTCTTTTGATGGTCGGGCAGCGTGTTGAAGACAAGCAACAATGCGACGCTTGCCGCCACGAGTCCGCCGGATATTGAATACCAAAGGCGATAGTTCCGCTTGGACTTGGATGGTGTCGTCTCATCCTTTATAGTCTCCCATACATTCGTTTCGATGTCGTCTAAAAAGCCTTCGGGTGCGGTATAGGGCATTCGTTTACCTATGCGGTTGAAGTTAAATTCTTCTTTCATATCTCTAATTGTTTAAGTTCATATATTTTATTATCTTTTCTTTGGCGATATGATAGTTCGACTTTACATTCTCCGAGGTTGAACCTGTAATATCGGCAATCTCGTCATATCCCAATTCGTTATAGTACCGCAAGTTGAAAGCCAACTGCTGCTTGGTAGGCAATGTCAGGATAGCCTGTTGCAGCCTGACCGTTTCCAAATCGCTGTAATCCACATACTCGTCGGCCATCATACAGTTTAACTCAACCGGAGAATCATCCAACGGCACCCGGTCGTTCCGACGCTGGCTTAGAAGACGCAAGGCTTCGTTGGTGGCAATCCGGTAAATCCATGACCGGAAGGAACATTCGCCCTTGAAATCGGGTAACGACCGGAATATCCGCACGAAAGTTTCCTGTGTCGCATCTTGAGCATCCTCGTGAGCTACCACCAGTCGTCGGATGTGCCAATACAGTGCTTCCTTGTACTTCGCCATCAGACTTCGGAACCCTTTTTCCGGCTCTTTGGCTATGATTGCCATCAGTTCCCGATCATCCCTTATTTCCATAAACAACAGGTTCTGATGCTTCCGGACATTCGCCGGAAAGAAAGTTTAACAAGGTTGTCCCGGTTAGCAACTGTGCAACGACAAGACAATGCTTGTGGTGGTGACGGTGGCGTGGCCGACGTACAGTCACACACGATTGCATCAAAAATAGAACGGTCGCTCCTAAAACTATTAATTTCCAAATCGGTTTCATGCGTTATCCTTTTTTATATACACTTTCTTTTTCCCTCTGATTACAAGCTGTATGGGCTTTTTCTTATCCATCGCAAAAGCGTCGAGCTCGGCTTCTGCCGCAGCCTTGCTAAGTTGCGTCATTTTTGCATACTGCTTGATGGTGAGGTACTTATTCGTTCTTAAGTAAGCCACAGCCATCGCCAATCGTTCCTTTTGGTTGAAACGGTTGCTGACATGAGATGTTACGTCAGGTCGAGTCACAACGGTAACTACCCGATGTGGATAGTAATGCCGATTCCTGTGTTGTGCGTTTGCAGTTCCGCAAATCAACGCCATCGTAATTACCAGTATTCCTGTTTTCCATTTTCCAGTTGTACGCATAGTCTTTTATATTATTTCGTTATACATTCACGTTGGACGTCCCTCTTCGTGAGTTCATTATACATAAAAGACCTGGCAAAAGAACAAAAGTAAAATTGAATGGGTATTTTTTTCATGAGACTAACTAGATGAAAGAAAACTTCTAATGGGAAGGTTGTGAAAATAGATGTGTCGATAGCAAAGAATTATTTGAAAGAGAACGAACTAGAATCAATGGGACGATTGGTCAACGCTTTTCTACTTCTATTTATCTATGAAACAAAATTTCAAACTTAGATCATACCATTAGTTTGTTCCTGCTTTTATTGTCATATTGTCAGAATGTTGCTTAAGTTGATGAATATCAATATTCTACCACCTGACAATAACCACTGATAATAGGCTGACAATAAAATATTTCTACTTTTATTGTCAGCCTTACTTTTATCTCTTATGATACCTTTATTACCTGATAAACAGTACCTTTATAAGTGTGCTTCGAGGTAATTCCGCACTTTTGTAACAATCTCCCGAAGTGATATACTTTGTTGTCGGACAATGAAATACCGCTTTTCTTCTTCAGATAATTCAGTATCTCGACCGGAGTAAGAAATTCTCCTTCCTCTTTCGTTTGCGCAGCTTTAAAATACTGATAAAACAATTGCAGCATAGCTGGTGTTTGCTCAAACTCACGGTTATTTTCAGTCATAATCTGCTCATCTTCACTGTCAAACCAGTATCGCTCACCATGATAAATCTCGTGCATGGCTTGTGCGTAAAGCTGTTCATAGTCTATCGGCTGTGTAGTGTCGATGTTTCCTGTCACTTCAATGCAGATGAAACGACGGCTTCCCGAAGGATCAGTCAGCAAATCTTTCTGATTGCTTGTACCGATAAATGAGGCATATCGTTGCAATTCAAGTACCGAGCGACCATGCGGTTTCCGAAGATTGACCACAGGCTTTTGGAGAATATGTTTCAGAAATCCCTGTTGCGTCAAAGTAATCTGGTCGAACTCATCAATGTTGATGAGCGCAAACCGATTCAGATACAGTTCCGCATCCCGTTTCTGGCTGAAATCAATACTGTCCGTATAGTAAGCTCGAAGTGCAGGCGGAATCATTTCACGGCAGAAAGTTGATTTATGAGTTCCCTGTACCCCTACTAATATGGGTGATGTACTATTCGCGTGCATTTTATCTACCCCTCTCCAATGCGAAACCATATTCAGGAACCAACGATGGAAAAGCAATTCCCAATGTGGATTGTTGCAAGGAACCCTGTTTGCCAAAGCATGAATGCGGTCTTTACCGTCCCAATGCGGCAAATGAAACAGAAATTCTTCCAGTGGGTTATAGATAGGCACACGGTTGGAATGTAAGTAACGGTCTATGTCCCTGTCCCATACTCCGATTCCTTCAGATTGGGCGTCCAGCATAATACTGTTTTGCGCCCGTTTGTCGATGGGATGGAAATAGAACTGAAACGAGAAACGCTCCCGGTATTCTACTTCTCCAATCTGCGTATTGTAGCGAAACTCATAGCGACGATTCATAAATTCGTCCATTTGCAGGCTAAGGCGTTGTTCTTTAGTCAGACAATTGCCTTTGGCCACTCCTTTGCATTCTTTATATACGTTTCTTACCATTTCGCGTACCAGCATCGGATTTTTTCTTTTGTAATAACGCATGATGGTTCGTCGGGTTACCTCCTCTTCCGGAATGCCGGAGTAGTAGCAGTTTTCGGCAAGTGGGACTACTAAAGTTTGCAAATCACTATCATTCCGATACCACACTTGGTCCATTTCTTCAAATGTTTTCCGCAATGCCGCTTCATAGAGTAATGCTATAGTATCTTCCGTATCATATCCCGGCAAGGCCCGATTTAAAGGAGATGTTTCAGTGCTCGATTTCTCATGATACGTCATTTCACCGGGCATACCGATAGGTTGTGAAAGATAGAAGGGGACAGGGGTGGAACGATAAATCAAGTCCGGATCATAGCTAAGACGTGAGAATTGTTCCAGTTTTGGCTCTTTTAGCAAAATATTGAAAGGGAGTTGAGGCTGATAACATTTGATGGCTAGGCGATAGGCATGCGCTTGAAACACTTCGGCTTCTTCCACTGTTTGCGGCAAAGTGCCGTCCGGCCGTGTGAAGCAAGTCCATATCTTGACACTTTTTCCGCTTGCTCCCATAAAGGCCAGCATTGTCTGGGGAAGTTCGGCAGCCTTTTGCTTCACAATATCCACTTCTGCTTTTCCGGCTAACGGACCAATGGTCAGTTCTACAATACCATTGTAGGTCTTCATTCGTTTCACTCCGTTCACTCGCCCGAAAGCTGCGGCAGGAATCACTCGTGGTAGTTTGCTAGCGAGAGAACAAGGTTCATCGGGCAGAACAAAATGCAGGGCCTGACGTAGTCCGGATACCGGGCGGAGCTTGGTTTCTTTCTTCATTTTCTCTATCAGCAGGTCAATGTCCATCACGCTTAGTGCTTCCGTATCTCCGTTTTCCCTGATTTGTGTAATCTTCATTTCTTTTTATCTTGAATTTTATAGACTTGTAAGTGTTTGTTATTGGTTTCAAAGGTACGGATAAGGTACTCGTAAAACAAGCTATTTGGGCTTTATCATGACAAAGAATGAACTTTTTTAATTCGGATTTTTTTAATTCGCGGCTAATGAAGTTCAGGGCTAATGAAACGGGAGCTGATACATTGGGAAACAGATACGGATGTGCTGTCTACCGCGTATTGTTATGATAAGAAGCAGGTATACTTCCATTCACCTGCCGATATAGTTCAGCTAAAGTGTTGGTATCTGTAGTTCGTCACGGCCGTGACGAGATCTTCCCACGGCCGTGGTAGGAACTTGTCACGGCTGTGGGAAGAAGTCACCACGGCCGTGGGAAGGTAAAGATACCGTTATCTTAGGTAAGCATTCGGTCTCGTGCGTATTCTCTCCAAACTCTTATAAAGTCAAAAGCCAGACGGAGTACGTCTGGCTTTTGACTTTATAAACCTTTCTTGTTTATCCTTTCCAATTAAATGGCAGTAAATCGGAGTAGTCGTTTTTCTCTTCTCTTTCTTTATCCTGTACTCTAATCACCACGTCCTGCATCCATAGTTTTGGGTTCACCTTATTTTCCCTGCAACATCCCATCAGTGAAAAGAATATTGCCGCTGCGTGTGCTGCCTCATGCGATCCGGAGAAGAGTGTATTTTTTCTGTTTACAGTCAACGGTCTAATAGAACGCTCCACCGGATTATTATCAATGCAGAACTGTGCATCATTGACATATCCGGACAGTTGTTCAAAGCGTGTGTACATATAGAATATGGCCTTGGCAACAGGCGATTTATCGACCGTATGTTCATATTCCTCTTTGCACCATTTTTCCAGTCCTTTGATAATAGGGTACGATTTTTCCCGGCGAAGCTTTACTACAGCCTCGCCTTCCAGATGTTCTATCCTGATTTCCTCCTCCACAGCATACAGTCTGCCTATTTGTTCAAGTGCATACCTTGCTCTGGGAGGGTCATTTCCTTCCGCTTCCACAAACTTGCGCCTGACGTGTGCCCAACAGCACAAGTGCAACTTTCCGGGTAGCGTGTCGAACTCGTCATATACTGCAAAGCCGTCACTCTGTACCACGCGGACCTGTCCTGCCAGCAGTGTGTCTATTCCGCTGCTGCCACGCCCCTTGTGATATTCAAAGAAGGGGGTATGAAACCGGGGCAGATAGAAGTTCCACATATACCCGCGATGAAGAGCACCGGGTCGGTCGCTTTCAAGTACGGGGTGGGGCGTCTCATCGGCCATGACGTAATAACTGTCCTTAACCAGTTCACGAAGCTCATTGTAGATCGGCTCCAAACGCTGTGCGGCAGCCATCATCCAGTTACTTACGGTGGAAGGACTCAGATGGATGCCTTCACGCTCAAAAATGTCCAGCTGTCTGTGCAGAGGCAGGTGATCGTAATATTTGGCGGTGGCAATGTGGGACAGTACACTCTCCGAGGCATTGCTGTGAGGGTGTGCCATTACGGGCATGGGAGCAGTTATGATACGACCGTCGGCAAGCCGGTATTTAGGACGGATGATGCGTCTCACATAGAATCGGGCAGGGCTGACGGCATATTGTTCGCTCACTTCCTCCCCCAGCTTCGTCGCTCCCTCCAGAGAAAGACCTTCCGGCATGGGAATGATGATTTCTTCACGGGGAAGGGACGGATCGATGGGCTTACGGGCGTGGGGAGTAATCTTTTGGGTGAAGCTCTTACGGAAACGATTGTAACCATTCTCCGACCGGGCAGATTTCTCAGCCGTTTTCTGCTCCTCCGCTACCGGGTCATTGACATCGGACGGAGATTCAAAACAGATGCTCAATTGGTTGGCATCTTCGGGAAGATGACGTTTTTCACTGGATTTACCCCATAAACGGCGTGTCAAATCAGCCAATTTCCATCTCAGGTCAGCAATGACGGCTGTACAGGCTGAGATTTCCTCAACTTGGCGGGAATACTCCTGCAAAGAGGCTGCGTATTTTCTCTGAAGTTCCGCATGTTCCTTTTCAAGACGTTCACGTTCCTTGCGCAACTCTTCGTACTCTTCCAAAGTAAAGGTAATGACTGGTTCTTTCACTGCATATCCACTTTTTTATTATGTGGCAAAGTTATCAAAATAAACCTGTACGGCTTGTAGGATGGGAGATTACTTTTCAACTGTTTTCCGATACTTTTTAACAGTAAGCAGCTCATTCAGGCGATTCCAGGAAATTTGAAGAAAATCTCTTTTCCGTTCGTCCTTTTTCAAGAAGAAAGAACTGTGGTTCAGACGACGGCATTCCAGTCGGTATTCGTCCTCGCACCGATAGAGGATATGCAATCTGCTACGGGAACGGTCAAGAAAAATATGACAACTCTGCTCTGACACGCAAGAACCCGTGTGCCGGATGACCTCGCCACAAAGACCGTCAATACCTTTATGGAAATTACAACCATTGGGATAAAGGTAATAAGACCAGAAAGGACTGTTACGGAAAAGACCAAGACCTAAGGGGAGAAGTAGATCCTGAGGAGAATGGATGCCAAGACTGGAAGCCGAAACTTTATAACGACGACCACCATCAAATATGAAAAGAACAGAATCAAAATGGTTAGACTCGGATAAGAGACTACGCAGCTTTTCACTTTCACTAGAAAATACTAATACTGAACACATAATGGATTAAGATGATTATGAAGGCACAAAGGTAGGAAAGAAAAGAAGGGAAAGAAACACGCACGAGCCCGAATGCTTACTTATCTTAACCGAACAATACCTACTTGTTAAGTGAAAGATACCAGTTACATAACATTCATTTAATGGGGTTATATTCATTTGATAAAGGGGATGTATTTCCTATATCCTGTTTACTGACATTGAACTTCCTCTCTTTCAATACAAAACTTCCTGTATTTATTTCCGTATTTCCACTGTGTTTCAAAAAAAATACATATCTTTGTCATGCGCTTTCTACTCATCAGCGTGATGAAATAGGTGGAAAGCGTTTTTATTTTTAGTAGGAATATTAACGTATTGTCCCTCATACTTGAAATCTAGCAAATTTCTTTTCCAAAGAGGGATGATTCAACAGATATTCCACGCGAACGGTCGTATATCAACATATCGATGTAAGATGTGTTATATATAAACGATTAGCGTGGGTGTCTGTTGTTATCATTATCTTTTGGAAAGGTTTGCTAGGCCTCAAGTATGGATAATGATTCAACAGCATTCACGCTTTTCTTGTATCCGGTTGGTTTCATAATCCTTAAAAATCCCCAACCAATTCCCCGTCCGTCCGGAATGCAAGAAGCGCGAATGTGTGTTGCATCAACATCGATAGAGCGCTATTTACTCCTCATTGTCTAACAAATAAAAAACAAACACTATGTCAGAATGGATTAGCATAGAAGCAGCAGCCGAAAAATACCGGCTTGAAAAAGAGTATATACGGCTTTGGGTGGAAATGAAAAAAGTCGCAGTGTCTTATGCGGATGATGTCGTTACTGTAGACGATGATAGTCTTCAAGAATTTATAAAACGGACCAAGCTGGGAATTACGTCAGAATATATCGACGCATTAGAGCAGCTTTGCATGGAGAAAAACAAGTCTTGCAGACTGTATGTCTCGCTATTGGATATGCGTGACCAAGAATTAATGGCCATGAGAGGACAGGGCTCACGATTGGATGGCTTATGGAAAATGGTGGAGGAACAATACGAAAGACTGCGAAATTTTGAGAAAGAGACTATATCCGACAATATAATTTGCAGCAATTGCTGGATCAGAAAAATATGCAGAAGGTTGAAACGAATCCTATAACATCCTGCAGCGAACCTGATCTATCAAATAATAGGCTGACAATAAAAGTTGAAAGTTTTTATTGTCAGCCTATTGTCATGGCTTATTGTCAGCATGTAAACGATTGGTAATCATTCTACTATTCAAAGAAATCCTTAGCTGACAATAAGAAACATCAAATTAATATGTATACCTAAAACCTATGAAAAACGATTGTTAATAACGCGCATCGCTGCCGTATAGTATTCGCATGGAACCATAATCTGAATTCCTCTTGCACCATTATCTTTTATTGAAACCTGAATATAAGCAGCATTCAAGCGGCTTTTCATGCTGGCCACTTCCCAAGGGCTACCAGCAAAAACATCAATCTGGGAAATCTTTCTACCTGTAATCATCTTCTTTTGTGTTTTTAGTTTTAATTGTAACTGTTGCAAATATAGGAGATAGAAATGAATTAGAGGTGCAAATTTGTTTCATATATAGTATACAAATGATTCATTGAATCAGGATTTCTATTAATTGACCAGTTTGTAACATAGAAAATTCTGTTTTTTCTCGCATTGTCTTATTTCTTATTTTGTGCATTTGTGATTATCTCTACAAGACTATTGATATAAACTTCTATATTATCATAAGCTGTACTTAGATCTCTTCCGCTAGCATCATATTTGTTGGGATTCAATCCATTGGCGGTTTCCCATTCGTCAGGCATGCCGTCATTGTCAGAATCGGTAACTTGTGGCAATGATTTTAATGTTGGCCATGCACTCCAGTCGCTACCAGCTCCGGAAGGCTTTAGGTCTTTCTGACTATCGATAAGTCCGCCCTTAGGATAATTCTGACTTTTCCAATGGATGATACCTTTGTCGCAATGTTCACAAGGACCGTTCGGACAGGGTTCATCTCCTAATCCGTTGTGTTCGTTCTTTCCGATGAATTGTGCCGTTCCTGTGCGTGTCTCTTCAACGATACGAGTATCTATATCATCTCGTTTGAGACTGCAACCCGCATATTTCAACACCAGTTCGTAAGCTTTTTGTGCCGTGTGGGTAGTTACCGCATCTACTTCTACCGGAGTATCCCGTTTCAGTTCATCAAGAGAGTGACCGGTGTTGTTACGGATACCAGTCCAGTTGTCTTTGTTCACTTTTGCGGCTGCTGCTTCTGTCAGTTGGTTTCCTGCCTCGAAGTAATTCCGGCTGATATGATACTGTCCCAATACCCCTTTGATCGGTGCAAAATCTCCATCAGAAGAGCTGATGTCGATAGCCATCACACGGTTGGCCACTTTGGCATCCGTAGCGGGTCCGGGTTTGTAGTAGTTGTCCACAATGTTAATACCCATTGCTGCTCCGCCATAACATCCGTTACCGCTCCAGTTATAAATAACATTATTACGCATATCAGTACGTTCCTGACCTTGATATTTTACTCCGGAACCGAAACGTGGTGTGCGACTGTCATGGTGTGCCATCAGATTATGATGATAAGAAGCGTTGACTCCTCCCCAAATACCGCCATATCCATGAGGGCCTTTGGTATGTCCCGATAAGCGGAGACTTTCTGAAATAATACACCATTGCATAGTAAAGTTAGTATTATCATAGAATGAAGCACATTCGTCAGTGCTCCAACTGATGGAACAATGGTCAATCATGATATTGTTTTTCTGGCGTCCTCCCAGAGCATCTGCACCGTCGGAAGCCGAAGAGCCCAGCAAATCCGTATCTCCCATCCGGAAACGCAGGTATCGTAGAATTACATTATCGGCCGATACATTTACTGGAAAGTGAGCCAGGCAGATACCGTCTCCGGGAGCTGTCTGTCCGGCTATCGTGACATCACCGTTCCGAATGTCCAGTGTCGATTTTAGATAAATGGTGCCGGATATACAGAAGACAATTATACGAGGCTCCTTTTGTTCGATGGCATACCGGAGGGTACCCGGTGCTTTGGAGTCTTCCAGGGATCTGACAATATATACCTTTCCGCCTCTTCCTCCTGTAGTGTTCATTCCTCCTCCTTCAGCTCCGGGAAAGGCATATGCTGTTTCTTCCACTGGTGGAGATACGGAGGGAGAATCCGGTGGAGTCTCCTGTTCTTTATTATCTTCATTGACTGAAGATGTGGAACAGGAGGAGAACGCTTCTACTTGTGTGGCAAACAGTAGTGCCACGAAAATGAATTTTACCTTGTTGTTTTTCATATCTTACCTGATTTTTTATAAAGTGTGATGATAGTGATACTGATACAAATGTAAGCGGATAGAATTTGATAGACAACTGGTTGCATAGATAGTGCACCAGATTGCACAAAAAGTCCGCAACTTTTGAATGATATTAAAAAAGTCCACGCAAACAAACAAATAGTGAGAAAGTATTCATGTTGTTCCGTATACTTTTGTAACGTGAAATAGTAACTGCTCAAGGCAGGACGACCAAATAATAATGGAATAAGAATCTATCATTAAGAATATAACAAATAATTTATGAAAGCACATTTATTCTCGAAGATGTCCCAAGGACTATTGTTGTTATCAGCTTTGCTGGCAACAAGTTGCAAGGAAAGTAGCAATAACTTTTTTGTTCCCGACCATGAAGCCCCTTCTTTGGTGTCTGTTACTCCTGCAAATGGTGAAACGGCAGAAGAAAACAATACGATTCTGCTTACTTTTAACGAGTATGTGAAAGCGGGAGAAGGGAAAGCGAATTTTAATGGCGAGGAAGTGGAGTTGACTTTCAAAGGTAAAACAGCGTCTTACGCTTATACTGCTTTGGACTATAATCAGGCCTGTCAGTTCAGCCTCCCCAAAGGTGCAGTCATAGACTTTCAGGGAAATGTATTCGAAGGTGTCAGTATTCAGTTTACAATCAGAGAACGTCCTCAACCGGAAGCACGCATATTTGATGCGGTGGTCAGTCCTGACGGAAAGGGAAATTATACCAGTATACAGAAAGCAGTAGATAATGTCCCCTCGAAAAGAACGGAACCCTGGCTCATTTTCGTGATGAACGGAACGTATGAAGAACAAATTATCATTCCTGAAGACAAACCGTATATTCATCTCATCGGACAGGATGTGGATAAGACAATTGTCAAGTTACGGATTAACAGCTCAACCGAAGCCAGTGCGACTGATCCGGATGTGTGGAAGTACTCTTATAAGAACTTAGGAAAAACGGAAGCCGCTATGGTATCAGTGAAAGCTACGGATTTTTACGCAGAGAATATATCTTTTGTAAACGGATATGGCAAAGAATTGCAGAAAGGTCCTATGGCATTGGCAATGTATACCCAGAATGACCGCAACTCATTCAATAATTGCAAATTCCTCTCGTACCAAGATACCTGGCAGACCGGACCTAAATCGGATAACGGCAGACTGTATGCACAGAATTGCTGGATTGAAGGAGCCGTTGATTACTTCTATGGAAACGGGAATTGCTTCCTCGAACATTGCACCTTTTATAATATGAGGGATGGCGCAATTATTGTTGCTCCTTCTCATAAAGTAGGAACACGCTGGGGATATGTGATGAATAATTGCGTAGTGGATGGAAATGAATTGGCTGATACAGAAAGAGTCAAGTTGGGACGTCCCTGGCATAATTCTCCGATAGCTGTATATCTCAATACCATCTTTAATATAAAAATAGCTCCGGAAGGATGGACGGATATGGGAGCTATTCCTCAAATGTTTGCTGAATATAACAGTAAAGATAAAGAAGGGAATACAGTCGATTTAAGCCAGCGTAAAACGCAATATACTTACCAGGATGAACAAGAGAATCCGGTGACAGGCATTTGTCAGGCTGTTCTTTCGGCAGGTGAGGCGGCGCGGTATACATACGAAAACGTTGTTCGCGAGGGCGATAATTGGGACCCGAAGAAATATATGGAACAAGTTTCCGCACCGGAAAATCTGAAAAGAGAAAACGGAGTATTAAGTTGGGATGCTTCGAAATATGCGATTTGTTATTTGGTGATTGCAAATGATGAAACAGTACAAATAACCAAAGAAACGTCTTGTAATATTGAGACAGGAAAGACGTATCAGGTGAAGGCTGTCAGCGAGTACGGGTCTTTGAGTGAACCTTCGCAGGAATGATGACAATTAAAAACTTTAAAATATGAAAACGATAAGCAAAGTATTCAGTTGTATATTGGCTTTTTCTTCTCTGTTGGGGAGTGTGGAAGGGCAAAACAGGTATAAAATATGGTATGATAAACCCGCTTCTTATTGGGAAGAAGCGCTTCCGATTGGTAATGGACGGATTGCAGCAATGGTGTTCGGTGATCCCCAACTGGAACAAATACAGTTGAACGAAGAAACAGTGTCGGCAGGCTCTCCCTACCAAAACTATAATGAAGAAGCGAAAGCGGCTTTGCCGGAAATGCGGCGGTTGATTTTTGAAGGAAAATACGAAGAAGCGCAGAACATGGCGGCAACGAAGATTCTTTCACAAGTGGGGAATGAAATGCCTTATCAGACGGTAGGTCGTCTGAATATCCGTTATCAAGACCACAAAAAGGTAAGTAATTACTACCGTGACCTGGATATAAGCAATGCAATGACTGTGACCCGCTACAAAGTAGACGGAGTGGAATTTACTGAAGAAACATTTGCATCATTTACCGATCAGCTGGTTATCAGGCATATCAAATCATCTAAACCGGGAGCAATCAATTGCGAACTGTTTTTTAATACACCGATGAGAGATCCGAAGCGTAGTATCTATGGAAAGAAGGGGTTGCGTTTGGAAGGTATTACGCATGGCAGTCGTTATTTTCCGGGAAAGGTGCACTATTGCGCTGACTTGGATGTGAAAAACAAAGGCGGAGAAGTGACAATGGCTAATGATACGCTGCTTAGTGTTCAGGGCGCCAGCGAACTTACATTGTACATCTCGATGGCAACAAACTTCGTCAATTATAAAGATATATCGGGTGATCCGTATCAGCGGAATAAAACCTATCTGAAAAATGCGGAGAAGGAGTATGATAAGGCGAAAGCTGCCCATATAGCTGCTTATCAGGAGCAATTCAACCGTGTGACTTTGGATTTGGGTGAAACTTCCCAGGTTAATAAACCGATGGATGTACGTATCAAGGAGTTTTCTTCATCCTATGATCCGGCATTGATAGCGTTGTATTTCCAGTATGGACGTTACTTATTAATTGCATCTTCACAGCCCGGATGCCAGCCCGCCAACTTGCAGGGCAAATGGAATCATAACCCGGGACCTCCCTGGAGCTGCAATTATACAACGAATATTAATGCTGAAATGAATTACTGGCCGGCGGAAATCACCAACTTGGCCGAACTTCATAAACCATTCATCCAGATGGTACGTGAATTAAGCGAGAATGGGCGTGAAGCTGCGAGCCGGATGTATGGTTGTCGTGGCTGGGTATTGCATCATAATACGGATTTGTGGCGTATGACGGGTGCGGTGGACCGTCCTTATTGTGGAACGTGGCCTGTGGCTAACGCATGGCTTTGCCAGCATTTATGGGACCGTTATTTGTTTTCCGGTGATAAGAAATATTTGGAGGAAGCATATCCGATGATGAAAAGCGCTTCGGAGTTCTTTGTCGACTTTTTGGTACGCGACCCGAATACAGGTTATTTGGTTGTTACTCCTTCCAATTCACCCGAAAATTCTCCGCGCTGGATAAAGAAAAAAAGTAATCTTTTTGCAGGAATTACGATGGATAATCAGTTGGTTTTTGATTTATTTTCAAATACATGCGAAGCTGCCAAAGTGCTGAACGCAGATACCGATTTTTGTGATACATTGAAGAATATGCGCCGGCAGTTGCCTCCGATGCAGGTAGGGCAGTACGGACAATTGCAGGAATGGTTTGAAGACTGGGATCATCCTAATGATCGTCACCGGCACATCTCTCATCTTTGGGGGCTATATCCCGGTTATCAGATTTCTCCTTATCGCTCTCCGGTACTCTTTGAAGCTGCAAAAAATACATTGATACAACGGGGGGATCCTTCTACCGGTTGGTCAATGGGATGGAAAGTTTGTTTTTGGTCTCGTATGCTTGACGGGGATCATGCTTATCAGTTGATAAAGAATCAGTTGACTTATGTCAGTCCTGAAATACAGAAAGGACAGGGAGGCGGAACGTATCCTAATTTGTTCGACGCGCATCCACCTTTCCAAATAGATGGGAACTTTGGTTGCACGGCTGGTATTGCCGAAATGTTGGTGCAAAGTCATGACGGTGCGATTCATCTGTTGCCTTCGTTGCCTTCGGAATGGAAGAGCGGGACAGTGAAAGGGTTGCGTGCCCGAGGAGGTTTTTTGATTGATGAATTGACCTGGAAGGACGGTAAGCTGGTAAAAGCTGTGTTACGTTCGGAAATTGGAGGCAATCTGCGTCTGCGCTCTTACTGGAAATTGGCTGCTGAAGGAGCATCGTTGAAACAGAAGAAGGAAGAAGAAGCGAATCCGAACGCATTATTTAAAGTACAGCAAATCTCACGTCCGATGATTAGTGAGAAAGCGCCTTTAAAAGGAGTGGCATTACGTGATACTTATTTGTATGATGTGGATACACGCGAAGGAGAAGTGATAATTATTACAGTAAAATAAGGCATTCTATATAAAAAGTCCACGCTTTTGCATAAATAATGAGTGGAAAACAGCTGTAAAAGTGTGACTTTTGTAACATCAAAAATGAAACAAATTAATCAAGATAATACTATGGATGTACAAAGACATTTATTTTTGCGAAGATGCTTCGCGTATATATGTTGCTTGCTCTTGTGCTTTATAACGGCGACAACAGTATATGCACAGAAGGTATCTGTGAAAGGAACAGTGGTGGATACCAACGGCGATGCTATTATTGGTGCTAGTGTGAAGGTGTTGAAAAAGTCCTCCGTCGGTACAATTACCGACTTGGATGGAAATTTCACTTTGTCTGTTCCCGAAGATGCAACAAAGTTGGAAATTAGTTTTGTAGGAATGAAATCAGTTGTTGCGACTGTGAAACCGGGCAAACATCTGAAAGTTGTGTTGGAAGAAGACAATCAGACTTTGGACGAAGTGGTAGTGGTAGGGTACGGAACCTCACGCCGCGGAGATTTGACCGGTGCGATTTCTTCAGTGAGTGAGAAGGTTTTGAAGGATATTCCGATAACTTCTGCGGCTGCGGCTATTACAGGAAAACTGGCAGGTGTGAATGTCGTGGCTACTGATGGATCGCCCGATGCAACAATCCAGATTACAGTACGTGGTGGTGGTTCTATTACCCAGGACAATTCACCGTTATATATTGTTGACGGTTTTCAGGTGAGTAATATCAATGATATTCCTCCCGGTGATATTCAAAGCATTGATGTTTTGAAAGATGCTTCTTCTACCGCCATCTATGGAGCTAAAGGTGCGAACGGCGTTATTCTTGTTACTACAAAAAGCGGTAAGGCGGGAAAAACAGAAATCTCATTCAATGCTCACTGGGGTGTCAGTAATGTGTATAATCTGACGGGGGTACTTTCACCTTACGAATACTACTGTTATCAGAAAGAACTTGATCCGGGCACCTCTCTGACCAGTAGCATTAATTCGATGTATGGACGTTGGGACGACCGCAATATTTATCGTTCGGTAGAAGGCACGAACTGGCAGGATAAAGTATATGGAAACACCGGATTCAAACAAAGCTATAACGTTGGTATAACAGGAGGAACGGATGCCACATTGCGTTATAATTTGAGTTATACGCGGGATGATGAGAAGTACATTATGCTCAACTCCAATTATGTGAGGGATAACTTGAGTGTGAAGATGGATAAAAAGTTGAGTAACAAATTGAAGTTTGAGTTTTCCAGCCGTTTGACTAGAATGGTGATTGACGGTGCGGGTACCAATGGAGGTAAATTGAGAGATGCCGTTCTTTTCTCGCCAATCAACAGCCTTGCAAGTATAGATGCGGGAGATGCTTTGGGGGGTGAAATTGATTACTCGGATGATGCATTGTTATCATCATTGAATGATCCTGTATATAATACGGTGAATGAGTATAAGAAGCAAAACCAGTTTTCTATGACTTATAATGCCGGCTTTAACTGGGAAATTGTTAAAGGATTGACTTATCAGCTGAAAGGTAGTTACGCATACACTTATAATTATACCGATAATGTCTGGTTAAAGAAAACCGGAGAGTCGAGCTCCAATGCCGGTCAGCCCGTAGCCAAACGTACGGATGAGAAAGGTGCACGATGGAACTTGCAGAACATATTGAGTTACCGGTTCTCTCTGAAAAAGAATCACCGTCTTGATCTGATGGCCGGACATGAAATGGTGAGTAATTACAGAAATCAGATGATTGCCTCATCCAAATATTATCCTATGGATTTTACGGCGAGCGAAGTGTTGGCTATGTGGAACTATGGAGAATCCCAACCAACGTATACCACTCTTGGTGAACCTTCTCGTACGGCATCTTACTTCGGTCGTTTAAACTATGCTTTCAAAGACCGGTACATGTTCACTTTTACAGCCCGTGCCGACGGAACGAATGTGTTCGCTCCTGAAAACCGTTGGGGATTTTTCCCGGGTATGGCATTGGCATGGCGCATTTCCCAGGAAAAATTTATGAAGCAGACGGAAGACTGGCTGGATAATCTGAAACTTCGTGTGAGTTACGGGTCAGTTGGTAATGCGCGTGTCAATTCATACTGGAGACAGGATTATAAAATGGAATCTTCTGCCAATAGGCAATATTATCTAAATGAAACAGTACAGAGTGCCCTGAAATTGCAGAACACCTTGCGGAACGAGAATCTGACTTGGGAAACGAAGTTATCCTCTAATGTGGGAATAGATGCCAGCCTCTTTAATAGCCGTTTGAATGTGACGGTTGACTTCTATAATGATATAACGAAAGATTTAATCTTACGCATGGATCTTCCTTCAAATTCGGGATATGAATATCAGTATCAGAATGTAGGCCGCAGTACGAACAGGGGAGTTGAACTTACGCTTAGCGGAACGATTATCAATAGTAAAGATTTCTATCTGGGCGCTAACTTCAATATATCATTCAATAAAAATATAGTGAATAAACTGGATGGAACGGCAACCGTATTGAGTGCGCAATCCAACTGGCGACCGGATATCGGCTCTGATGATTTTCGTGCTATTGTAGGTCAGGCGGTAGGACAGATTTATGGATTCGAAGTAGAGGGCTTTTATTCTGTAGACGACTTTACGTTTGATGAGAATACGAAAAAATGGATACTGAATGAAGGGGTAGTAGACGACAGGGCTTTGTTCTCTAATGACCTGCCTAACTTTGGTCCGGGCTTTATCAAACTGAAGGATCAGAATAATGACGGTGTGATCGATGCGGATAATGACCGTAAAGTGATCGGTAGTGTACAGCCAAAGCATATTGGCGGATTCGGGCTGAATGCTGCATGGAGAGGGTTTGACTTGGCGGCAATGTTCAACTGGTCATATGGCAATAAAGTATATAATGCCAATAAGATTATGGCATCCACTCATACGAATCGTAAATATAATAATATCAGAGATTTTATGAGTTTGGAAAACCGTTGGTCGATTATTGATCCGGAAACGGGTGCCAATGTAATGTATGGTAATGACGCCAATCCGGAACGCTTTGTTGAAATCAATTCCAAAGCCTCTATCTGGATGCCTATGATGGGGCGTACGCTTGTGACGGACTGGGCGATTGAAGATGGTTCTTTTTTGCGTTGTAGTAACCTGACGTTAGGGTATACGCTTCCGGTTACTGTGACTCGTAAGCTAGGAGTCAAGAACCTGCGCGTGTATGCTACGGCCAATAACCTGTTTTGCTGGACAGCTTATTCCGGACAGGATCCTGAAGTGAGCACACAACGTTCTACCCCTTTGACTCCGGGTGTGGATTATTCTGCATATCCGAAAGCACATTCTTATGTATTCGGTCTTAATGTTACTTTTTAATACTTGAAAAATGAAAATACAGAAACTATTTTTAGCGGTTTTATCCTCCTCTGTGTTATGCACTTCGTGTATGGATAATTTTTTGGATACCGAAAGTCCTTCTATTCCAAGTGATGAGAATCTGTTTAAATCGACTGCTCTGACGGAAGCAGCCCTGATGGGTGTATATGCGACAATGACGGACACCTATATATATGGTCAGAAACTGTGTGTCAACTGGCAGGGAGCTTCTGACGTGGAGGTTGGCTCGGGTGCGTTTTCTACGGAAAACTATAATTCGACACTTCGTGATGAAGGTGCTGGCAATTTTTATGACGATAATTATAACCGGAATACCAGATGGGACAAACTTTATTATCTGGCAGAATCCGCCACTACTATCGTAGATGGTATACGTCGGTCACCGTTGATGCAATCTACTTCGGACAAGGCTGCCATGCGTAGATATTTAGGAGAGGCATTAGCACTAAAAGCGTTAGGCTATTTTGAATTGATTCGTTATTGGGGAGATGTGCCATATAAAGAGCATGCGTCTGAAAGCGGATTGGGAAATGTCTATATAGGAAAAGTGGATCGTGATATTGTTTATAATTATATCATAGAGGATTTGAAAGAGGCAATTGAATATCTGCCTTGGATGGGAGAAGAATCATATACGGTAGAACGCATGAATAAAGGTTTTGCCAAAGGACTGCTGGCAAAAGTAGCGCTATTTGCCGGAGGATGGTCTGTACGGGATGGAAATCAGTTTCCGGACTTGGATGTGGAACATCATCCGACCATTCCGGAAATGAACGGATATTTCGTCGGTCGCCCTAAGAATTGGAAAGATTATTATGAACTGGCTGCCAAACAGTGTGCGGAGATTTTGGGAGCGACTGATAATCCTCATGAGCTTGATCCCAGTTATGAGAATATTTGGTCTACTGTCAATCATCTGGAATACAACAAGTATAATGAAAACCTGTTTGAAGTTGCTTTTGGTGAAGGACAGAATGGAGATGTGGGGGCCACGATGGGATACAACCTGAACAGAGGGGTTTTTAATACCACCCAAGGTATGGGAGGGGCAGGATATGCGGCTACTACTGCTTACTATTTTTATTCATTTGATCCGGCAGACACCCGTCGGGATGTTACTTGTGTTTTCCAGGAATATATCAATGAGAATGGAAAAAATAAGGAAGTTATTCGCTGTAATCCATTAGGAGTGGCTTGTGGTAAATGGCGTTGGTATTGGATGACTGATAATTATATGAAAGTCCGTTTCCCGAAAGCTAATTCACGTATTGCTACTGGTATCAACTGGATTTTGATGCGGTATTCAGATATTTACCTGATGTTTGCGGAGGCTCAAAATGTATTGACAGGGCCGGATGCAGTTAGTCCGATTGCCGGTATGTCTCCCCGACAGGCTTTGGAAAAGGTTCGTGAAAGAGCATTTGGTACTGGTGCTCCCGAAATCACGCAGTATGACGCGGATTTCTTCACGGCTATTGTCAATGAACGGGCATGGGAGTTTGGTTGTGAATCTATTCGTCGTCAGGATTTGACACGTTGGGGATTGTTGGCGGAGAAAATAGAAGAGATGAAAATAGGTCTTTGTATGTTGTATGACTACAAGCCGGTGACTATTTTCGGGAAGACTTATCAAGTGGATGAAATACCGAGAAAAATCTATTATAAATATGAAGACTCTGATAATCCGGAATACATTGATATGTCGTCTGTTAACTTCAATGAGGATATGGGAACCGGTACTGCTTCTACATCAAAAGGACAGTATGAGTGCAACTGGATCAGTATGCAGGTGACATTGAATAAGGATGGTGATATAAATGCAACCCTGAATACTAATTATGTGAAAACAATGGCTAGAATATTGGTTTGCGGTACAGGGCTGAATGCGTCTTACGACTATTCGAATTTGTTTGGCAGGCTGAACTGGGGCGGTGAAGCCGAAGCGGAGTTCCGTAAATATTCTGTTGGTAATGGAGTGTGTAATTATCGCCATGTATTCGCTATTTATTATGAGGATGTCAATAAGACGCAAGGGTATGTTTCTAATTCGTATGGTTATAAATAATTAATGGTAGGAAAAGATGAAAAGACTAGTTAATAGATTATCCGGAGCATGCCTGTATGTACTATTGGCTTTGATAGTGGGTATGTCTTCCTGTGAGGACGATGCCAATGACTGGACAGTTAATAAGAACTATGATGCTTTGTTCCGTCCGTTGACGTTCGATAAGTCGGCTACCGATGCGACTTCGGTTACATTAAGATATTCGCAGATTGTGAATGCAAAAGTCTATATTTTTGAGTTTTATACGGACAGCTTGGAGTTTAATGCGGAAAATTATGTAAGGACAGATACGATTCTGAAAGATACATTGACTGTATTTTCAGAGAGTAATACGCCTATGAGGGTGGAATATCGTACTTTGTTTCAGGAGTTCAACGGTTCTACGCAATATTCTGTTCGTATGAAAGGAGAAGATGCGCAGGGAAAGGCAAGCACTTATGTCAGTGTAGCATTTAAAACTCCGGATGAGCAATTATTTACCGGAGTGGAAGTTACAGCTAATTCCGCAACCTTGACATGGGAAGAAACGAACAGGGTAACTCATCTGACGTTGGCTCAAATGGTGGATACGAAATATGGTGAGGAAAAACAGATTGATTTGACTTCGGAAGATATAGCGGCTTGTTCAAAAACACTCTCCGAATTGGAGAATGGAGCGACCTATCGTGTTCGGATTTATAATAATGATGCATTACGTGGTTCGTATGTATTCAAGACACTGGGATTGGGTGGTAGCGAAATCCTTTTTGTGGAGGCTACGGAAACCGGAGTCATTGATTTAAGTACATTGTTATCTAATTTTGTGAAAGAGAAAGAATGTAGCAATGTAACTGTCCAACTTACTCCGGGGGCGGTGTATAAGGTAAGTGAACTAAAGATTCCGGGATTGGATAATATTTTGTTTACCAGTACGGAAGCTAATGAAAATAATCGTCCACAGCTTATTGTGACTAATAAAATATCATTGGCTTCTCCGATACAGTCTCTGTCATTCGAGTTTGTTTGCCTGAATGGAAATGGCGAGGCCAGTTATATGACGGATTGGAAAAATAGTTCTTATGCCCAGTCTATTTCATTCACAGGCTGTGCTATACAGAACATAAAACGTACGCTTGTACGTATTAGCGATGGAAGTGGTGTGTTCATGACGGATATTACGATCGATAACTGTGTCATATCCGAAGTTGGTACGGACGGATATGGAATGATTAATTTCGGAAAAAATATCGATCAGTTGGAAAGGGTTTCTATAACGAATAGTACATTGATTAATATTGGTGACCAGTTGATGGACGTGAAAGGGGGAATCGGTGATGTGATATTGGAAAATTGTACTTTCTATAATTCTATGGATGCTAAGAAGGAATTGCCTAAAGTTTTCCGTTTCGATAATGCGGCAAGTACTCCGCCTTCTCCGAAATCTGCGACAATGCGGAATTTGATTTTCTCCGGTCCGAACAAAGGAAAGAAAATGAATAGTGGAAATGGTGCTTATGACATTTTGAACTTCTCTGATAATTGTTATATCACCTCCGACCTGCAGGAAGGCAATAACAGGTTTGAAGAAATAACGAGAATAAAACAAAGCTCGGATGACTTGTTCGTTGATCCATTAAACGGTGATTTCCATATTAAACCGGGAGCCGGGTTCGCCGGAACGGGTAATGCTGGTGATCCACGTTGGTATTAATTGATCCTATAATTGTTAGGTATAAAGAATATCATGAAGAATATTGTATTATCAATTTTATTGATGAGTGCCTGTGCAATGATTTATGCACAGGCGGACTCATCGCCTTATCAGGCTATTGTAGCTGTTGATGGTAGTGGAGATTATAAAACGGTTCAGGAAGCAATCAATGCTGTACCTGACGGACAGACGAAACCTTGGTTGATTCTGATAAAGAATGGCTTGTATAATGAGCAGGTGATTATCCCTAAGAATAAGCCATACGTACATTTAATAGGCCAGGATAAGGATAAGACCATTATTCATTTAAACTTGAATGTTGGTAGTAAACTGACCGGTAAAGAAATAGGTGGAAAAACAGCTTATTGGGAACACTCGGTTCATAATCCTTCCTCTCCAGTTTATAAATACGAGGGATCGGTAGTGGTGGTAAAAGGAGACCACTTTTATACGGAAAACATTTCGTATGTGAATGACTGGGGAGTTTTATCAGATAATGGTCCGCAGGCTTTGGCTATGAATAGTCAGGCAGATTGTGCTTCCTTTTATAATTGTAAGTTCCGTTCTTTTCAAGATACTTGGATGACTGCCAATAATGATGTCAGTCGGCACTATGTGAAAGATTGCTGGATAGAAGGCGCGGTAGACTATTTTTATGGTGGTGGTGATGTGTTGCTGGAAAACTGTACGCTTTATAATGTACGGAGTGGAGCAGTAATAGTGGCTCCTTCCCATAAAGATGCCAAATATGGTTATGCTTTTCGTAATTGCATTATAGATGGAAACAGTGAAGCGGCTGACGGACGTTTGAAGTTGGGGCGTCCATGGCATAATAATTCGAAGACGGTGTATATCAATACCATTATGCTTATCCCTGTCGCTGATGAAGGATGGACGAATATGGGAACGGTTCCCGGAATTTTTGCCGAATACAATAGTCGTGATGCACAGGGTAATGTGTTGGATTTAAGTAAACGCAAAACGGAATATCAATATAAAGACCGCCAAACCGGTAAGGAAGTATCGGGTACCTGTCAGGCAACTATAACGAAAGAGGAGGCGGACAAATATACGTACGAAAATATGATTCCGGGTAATGATGGCTGGAATCCGCGTATTATGATGGAGAAATTAGGAAGTCCGCGCAGTCTGGTTTATCAGCAAGGCACTCTTAAATGGAATCCTGTGAAGAATGCGATCGGATATATTGTATATGATGGAGAACAGATTCTCGGGACGACTACTGATACCTCTTTTCCGGTGTCGGAAGTGAATTATGCTTTGAAGGTATCTGCCGTGAATCAATATGGAACGCAAGGTAAAAAAGGTGTATTGTAATTGAATATAGAAAACTGGTAAGGAAAGGGGAGGTGCTTATGAGGCATCTCCCTTTCTTTCTTTATATTCTGTAGGAGTGACTCCCATGATTTTTTTGAAGCGCCTGCTAAAGTACTTCGGGTCATTGAAACCGGTCATATAAGCAATTTGGGAGAAACTGTATTCACTTTTTTCAATTAGCTGGGCGGCTCGTTTGATGCGCATTTCACATACGAAATCTACCGGAGTCAGCCCAACAATGGATTTTAATTTTCGGTAGAATACCGTACGGCTTAACATTAGTTTGTTGGCGAAGTCGTCGATGGTGATATCTGTATTATCCATTTGTTCCTCCATAAACGCCATTACTTGTTGCATGAATTGTTCATCGTATGGAGTCACTTGAGGTTGTGAAGGCTCCCACCCATTTATATGATCCTCTTCTTGAGTATGCTCTGACAGTTTCGATAAATATAGATCTTGTAGCTGTTTACGTTGACGGAGCAGCGACAAGATTCTGGTTTTTAAGTATGTAGAGCTGAATGGTTTGGTAATGTAGTCATCGATACCTTGTTCCAGTCCTGCTATCCGATCATCTAAAGAAGATTTTGCTGATAGTAATATAATAGGAATATGGCAGGTGTTATGATCGGCTTTGATTGCTTTCACCATGTCTAATCCATCCATGACCGGCATCATGACATCACTGATTATCAGATCCGGAATGTACTGCTGTGCATATTTTAATCCTTCTTTTCCATTTGCTGCTTCGAGAACAGTGTAAGTCTCTGACAGGATATTCCATAGGAAATGACGTAATTCATTGTTGTCTTCGACAATAAGAATGGAAGTTTTTTCATCCTCTGTGTCGGTTTTATTTTCATTCTCTGCGTATGCTGCCTTGAAGGATGTATTATCCGAATCTTCTTCAGTAGCTTGTATCGTCGGTGAATTATTGTCACTGTCGGATAAAATAAATTCGGCTTGTTGATCGTCTGCAAATGCTTTTTCTTCCTTAGGAAGTGTGACAATGAATTCACTTCCACTTCCCGGCTCGCTTTTCACTTGGATATTTCCGTGATGTAATTCTATTAATTCGCGTACCAGTGAAAGCCCAATGCCGGATGAGGGCTGCAAGATATTGTATTGTGCCAGTGTTTCAAATCGATAAAATAGGGATTGTTGCTTTTCGGGAGCAATGCCAATGCCTTCATCGGATACGGAGATGGTGACTTGCTCCGAACCTGTTATCATATTTACCGTTACTTTCTTCCCGTTCGGTGTATATTTGAAGGCATTTGAAAGTAGATTGAAGAATATCTTTTCAAATTTGTCACGGTCTACCCATGCGTATATTTTGTCTGTATTAGTTTGAAGTTGGAAATCAATTCTCTTTTCTTTTGCTATAAGGTGGAAGCTTTCCATTATCTTCTGTAATTGGGAAACGAGTTCTGTCTTTTCTACCAACACTTTCATCTTCTTATTTTGGATTTTGCGGAAATCCAGTAGTTGATTAACCAGACGAAGCATACGTTCTGTGTTTTTATGTACCAAATTTAGATGTTCCCGAACTGTCGGAGAGATTGCTTCATGCGCTAGAATTTCTGATACAGGGCTGGATATTAAAGTTAAAGGAGTGCGTAATTCATGTGAAATATCAGTGAAGAAGCGTAATTTGATATTGGATAAATGTTGTTCCAAGTCAACCTGATGCCGCAAACGGTAGATATAGAACAGAATGTATACAATGATAGTAGTGAATAACACGAACATGACAATATAGAATAACCATGCCCAGTATGTTTCCCAAAAAGTGGGTAAAACATGAATGGGGAGAGTGCGTATATTATCGGTCCATACTCCGTCGCTATTGCTGGAACGGATTTGCAGTTGATATTCTCCGGCAGGTAAATTTATGTATGTTGCAGAGCGGTTATTACCGGCTTCGTTCCATTCTTCTTCCAGGCCTTGCAGACGATAGGCGTATTCGATGGCATCGGGATTTACATAATCAATGGCTGCAAATTGAAAGGTGACATTACGTTCCGAAGGATTTAGTTCCAGTTCTTTTATGTCATCAAGCGCTACATGAAGTTGACTTCCTTGTATTTTGAGTCCGGTAAATACAATAGGAGGTACATAAGAACTTTTTTTCATTTGTTCTGTGTTGATTTCAAGTATCCCTTGATTGGTTCCGAGAACGATTTTCTTTTGACTGGTTAGTGTGGGAACTGCTTCAGTGAGGTTCAGTTCTCTCTGAAAGTAATTACTTCCATAATTCTCAAATGTTCCTTGTTGTGGATTGAATTTGGATATGGAGTTTTCGGAGATTACCCATAATTGTTTTTGAGTATCTTCGAGCATTGAAAGTACCAAATCGGAAGCTAATCCGTCTTTGATTGTATAACTTTTGAATTGTATATCTTCCGTGAGCAGATTTTTAGAGATAACCTGGCTGATTCCTCCGGTGAATGTTATTACATAAGTGTTTTTTCGACTGTCAGTAAATATTTGCATGACAT
This sequence comes from Bacteroides sp. M10, assembly GCF_014334015.1. Classification (GTDB taxonomy): domain Bacteria; phylum Bacteroidota; class Bacteroidia; order Bacteroidales; family Bacteroidaceae; genus Bacteroides; species Bacteroides intestinigallinarum. Next base: position 2,597,868 of record NZ_CP060488.1, read on the forward strand.
CATTACTGCTAAGGCTGGAATCTACGTTAGGGATACGGTTGCTATGATAGAACTTAATTTCTTCTGGCTGATCGAACTTATTGGAGAATGTAAGTAAACCATTGGTTGTGCCAATCAATAACACTCCGTTGGGGGCTTCTGCGATATGTCTTATTTTGAGTGAAGTAGAAACAGGATAGTTTTTCAGCCGGTTGCCGCTATGAATAAAGTTGGTAGAACCATCAGGTACGTGTGATAATAGGTTGAGACCACCTCCATAACATGCGATCCATATATTGTCATGGCTATCCTGAATAATACTATAGACACTATTGTTACTTAAACTGTATGTATCTTGTGGCTGATGGACGAATTGTTGTAAAAGATAAGAGTGTTCGTTTTTCTTCTTTAGAAGGATGAGGCCGTCTTTTTTGGTTCCCATCCATATATTTCCTTGTTTATCTTCCATAAAACAGTACACACTTTTTCCGAAAGTAACCTCTTGAGGGGTGATTATACCCTGTGGAGAAAGGTAGCCTTCTAATGTCCCATCCGGACGGTAAATTCTGACGTTTCCCTTTTTGGAAGCAACCCAGAGACGTTTCTGTTTGTCGGCAAGAAAAGCACGTATTTCCAATCCATTGTCTATGGGGCGTATTTTGTATTTATTGGGATAGAAAGATATTTTGTCTACGCCCCGGTCATTGGTAATCCATACATTCTGTTGCCGGTCGGTATAATAATAACGAATAGAGGGGGCAAATAGGGAAGCGGGATTGTTTTCATCTGCAAAGTATAGTTTCAGTTGATTACTGTCGCGATCATAATAGCACAAATGCCCTTTTTGAGGACTCATCCATAGTGTACCTTCATGGTCTTCAAAGATCATGTATCGGTTGTCGCGTTCATATTGGATCAGGTTTTGTATAGGAGCTGTGAAGTGCTGTTTATCTCCTGTTTGCAGATTTAGCTTTATCACACCGGAGGTATTGGCAAAGATCCAGACTTCTCCGGTTTTGTCCTGATAAAAAAAATGAGCTTCATTGGATGGCTGGGTGGCTGTCTGTATATTAAAATGCTGGAATTTTTTCTTTTCTGTATCGTATGTTATAAATCCGTTGTCAGTTCCTAAGCCGATCCTGTCATTAGAAGGGGAAATGGAAGATATGGAATAGATATCTGTGACAGAACATGGTAGTTCCTGGAATTTTATATTTCCGTTCTTGGGATCATATATTGCGATTTTTCCGGAAGTTGAGATAAGATATATTTTCTTATTATATTCTTTTACCATTTTAAACGGATAATCGCTGTTGATTCGTTTTTTTCCGATGATGGTTACTCCCTTATCTGTCATGATCCATTCGTCCCCGTCGGAATCTTCGTAAATGTCGAATATCTTGTTTCCTTTTAAATTTTGGTTAAAGCTGCTGTATAATATGATATCTTTTCCTTCTTTGCAGGTTTGCTCATTGATTCTGAAAGCATAACCTTGTTCACAGGTGATCCACGTAATTCCTTTATTTAAGGTATAGATATTGCTGACTATGTTGGTTTGTTGCAGGGATGATTCAATAGGAAGGAGTATGTCAATAAACTTCTCTGTCTGAATATCAAATAGATATGCACGGTTATCATAAGATTTGCACCATATATCTCCGTCTTTGCTTTCTGTAATATAAGAGAAACGGTTAGTCGTTAAAGTACAGCCGTCTCCCGGAAATGCTTTGTAATTTTTAAATGTGTATCCGTCGAATTTGTTTAGTCCATTCCAGGTGGCGAACCAAAGAAATCCTTTTTTGTCTTGCATTATATTCACTACTACTCCTTGCGAAAGACCATTATTGACAGAGAAGTGTTTAATCTGGCAAAGAGGTTGAGCTGCTATAGTCAGACTGGTGTATAAGCATAAAAGGAAAACATAGAGTGTCTTCATGATATTATAAATTATGTGTAGAGCAAAAATAAATAAAACTGGATTAAAAAGGAAATTTAAAATAGTGATTGAACATAAAATGCACGCTTTTGCATATTTAATCCACCTGTCTATCCTCTATCAAGCACAATTATTACCCTATAAAGAGAGAAGATACCTCGTACTTTTGTTTTGACAATTAGAACTAGTAAAATTTTAAATGAGAACTATAAATGAAACGTCTATTTATTTGTGTAGTGGGACTTGTTATAGCCGTAACCGCATGGGCTCGTACCTTTAATATGAAGGAGCTTGGAGCTGATCCCCGAGGTATTGAATCTTGTACGGAGTTAATAAACCAAACGATTGAAAAAGCATCTTCTGAAGGTGGAGGAACTATTTATTTCCCGGCAGGTGTTTATTTGACAGCCACTATCTACATGAAAAGTAATATAACTTTGTATGTGGAGTCCGGAGCTGTTCTTCGTTTTTCAGATCGTTTTGAAGATTATCTTCCTTTTGTGAAGATTCGTTGGGAAGGTACAGTGATGAATACTTTGTCTCCCCTGATTTATGCGCATGATGCGGAGAATTTGACTATAACCGGGCGTGGAACACTGGACGGTAATGGATTTAAATGGTGGAGCTGGGAGAAAGAAACACGGGAACTGATTAAAAAAAACGGAGGAAAATTGCCTGCTTTGAATAAACTACAACGAATGTGGGAAGAGGCTAATGAAGAACTGGAAATCTCGGATTATTATAAACCTTCTTTAGAGCGTCGTATGTTTCGTCCTCCTTTTATTCAGTTTTATGAATGTAACAATGTGTTGATAGAGAATGTGAGAATTGTCAATTCTCCTTTTTGGACCATAAATCCGGCTTTTTGTGATAATGTAACAGTGCATGGAGTGACGATATATAACCCCTCAAAAGATCCAAAAGGTCCCAATACGGATGGAATAAACCCTTCTTCTTGCCGGAATGTACGTATTTCTGATTGTTTTATTAGTGTGGGAGATGATTGTATCACAATTAAATCGGGGCGTGATGCTGATGGACGGAAATATGGAAAGGCATGTGAAAATATAACGATAACTAATTGTGTTATGCTTTCCGGTCATGGAGGGGTAGTTATTGGTAGTGAAATGTCAGGCGGTGTAAGGAGAGTGACAATTTCTAATTGTGTTTTCGATGGTACGGATTCTGGTATTCGTCTAAAGTCCTCGCGCGGGAGAGGAGGGGTCGTTGAAGAGCTTCGGGTAGATAATATCGTCATGAAGAATATTCAGCGGAATGCCTTCATTTTTGATTTGTTCTATGATAAAGAGTCAAAAATAGAGCCTGTCAGTGAGCGGACTCCTGTTTTCCGGAACATTCATTTAAGCAATATTACAGGTTCTGATATCAAGCAAATTGGTTATATTAAAGGGATTGAAGAAATGCCCGTACAAGGCTTGTCCTTTTCAAATATTAATATGAAGGCAGAGGTTGGATTTATAGTTGATATTGCTGAAGATATTCGTTTTGATAATGTGGATTTCTCATCGCAGACTGGTTCACCGTGGCAATTCAGTAAATGTAAGCAGATTGTTTTGAATAATATTAGATCTAAGTATCCTGTTATCGAACAAACGATTGTTACATTTGAAGATGTCGATAATGCTATTATTAATGATTGTTTTCAGATGACTCCTGTGAAGGATTTTTATAAAGCTAATAACAGTCATATTATTGAAGGACATAATTATTGGAAAAAAGAGAGTTTCAAATAAACAGGAACTGTCATATTGTTTCTGTTGAATTTTATTGTTGGGTAGATATGAGAAGAACGATATTACATCATCTGTAATATCGTTCTTCTATTGATTAGAGTTGTTTATGATTTACTTCTTATCGTTTTCGCGAATCTCCACCCGGCGGATTTTACCGCTGATTGTCTTCGGAAGCTCTTCTACGAACTCGATGACACGCGGATATTTATAAGGAGCAGTCACTTTCTTCACGTGATTCTGTAATTCCTTAATCAGTTCTTCTCCGGCACGTGCTTTATAGTCTTTGGATAGAACAATCGTAGCTTTTACCACCTGACCGCGAATCTCGTCGGGTACTCCGGTAATAGCACATTCCACAACAGCCGGATGAGTCATCAACGCACTTTCCACTTCGAATGGGCCGATGCGGTAACCGGAGCTCTTGATTACGTCGTCTGCACGACCGACAAACCAAAGGTAGCCGTCCTCGTCTTTCCAGGCAACATCGCCGGTGTAATAAATACCATCGTGCCAAGCTTCGTGAGTGCGTTCCGCATCCCGGTAGTATTCTTTGAAAAGTCCAAGAGGTTTACCTTTGCTGGTGCGGATTACAATTTGTCCTTGCTCACCCGCTTCAACAGAGCGGCCTTCATGGTCGATCAAGTCTACATCATATTGAGGATTCGGAAGCCCCATGCTTCCCGGTTTCGGTTCCATCCAAGGCATGGTGGCGATGGTAAGGGTTGTTTCTGTTTGTCCGAAACCTTCCATCAGTTTGATACCCGTCAGTTTCTTGAAAGTTTCAAATACAGCGGGGTTCAATGCTTCTCCGGCAATGGTGCAGTATTTTAGTGAAGACAAGTCGAACTTTGTCAGGTCTTCGTGAATCAAGAACCGGAAGATGGTAGGAGGTGCACAGAGAGAGGTGACATGATATTCCTGGATTTTTTCCAGAATAGCTGCCGGGGTAAACTTCTCGTGGTCGTAGACGAAGATATTGGCTCCGGCAATCCACTGTCCGTAGAGTTTGCCCCATACCGCTTTTCCCCAGCCGGTATCGGCAATGGTGAGGTGAAGACTGTTCTCGTCCAGGTTGTGCCAAAAACTACCGGTAACGATATGACCTAACGGATAAGTAAAGTCATGTGCCACCATCTTAGGTTCACCGGTAGTGCCGGAAGTAAAATACATCAGAGAGATGTCGTCGTTAGTGTTCGCATGGCGCGGACGTACAAACGGAGCAGCATTTTCGATACCCTGATGGAAATCTTCGAAGCCTTCCGGGATTTCCGGACCGACACTGACTAACTTTTCAACCGTGGGACATTCGGGAAGAGCATCTTTGATATGTTGCAGGATGATTCCTTCGCCGGCAGCTACGATCATTTTGATGTCGGCAGCGTTGCAGCGATAGATAATATCCTTCTTGGTCAGCAAGTGAGTAGCCGGAATGACAGTTGCTCCTAGTTTGTGAAGAGCGATGGTGCTATACCAGAACTCATAACGGCGTTTCAGAATCAGCATCACCATGTCGCCACGGCCGATACCCAGGCTCTGGAAGTAAGAAGCGGTCATGTCCGTAGATCGTTTCATGTCGGCAAATGAGAATTGGCGACTTTCGCCTTTGTCATTTGTCCAAAGTAAAGCGTTCTTGTCAGGTTGTTCGGCAGCCCAGGCGTCTACTACGTCATAGCCGAAGTTGAAGTTCTCCGGGACGTTTATTTTCAAGTTTTTGATAAAATCCTCTTGTGAACTGAAAGAGGTCTGTGATAAAAATCTTTCTACCATGATGTTATTACATAATTACTGCCAGAAAACGTACTGTTTTGCCATCGAGCGCTTTCATGCCATGTGGAAGTTTAGAGTTAAAATAGATACTATCGCCTTGGTTGAGGATGATTTCTTTGCCTTCGATGTTGATAAGCATACGTCCTTCGATGACAAGGTTGAATTCTTGTCCGTTATGTTGGTTATAATGGATTGGTTCGTCGTTTGCTTTCGGTTCAACAGTGACGATGAACGGATCGGCGGTACGGTTCATGAATCCTGAAGCCAGTGATTGGTATTTATAAGCTTTGGTACGTTCGATGCTGACTCCTTTGCCGGCACGGGTCACGAAGTAGCTGCTCATTTTAGGCTCTTCGCCAAACATCAGGGCGTCGAGAGCTATATTATACGTGCGGGCTATTTTTTGTAACATGCTGACAGAGATATCGTAGTCTCCGGTTTCTGCAAGTCGGTATTCTTCGGCAGAGATGTCGCTGTCGCGGGCGATATCCTCTGCGGTCAGTTCCAGTACATCACGTAATCCGCGGAGGCGTTCTGCGATCTGTTTAATTTGTTCATTCATACAAGTGGTTCGTATTTTTATGATTAATAATTCTATGGTATTATTTGGAGGCTTTCATGGCTTTGATGATAGCGGAGGTGAATCCGTTGTGTTCCAGTTCATTGATCCCCTTGATTGTGATTCCGCCCGGAGTGGTGACCTTGTCGATTTCTACGCTGGGGTGGGTGTCATTGTTCTGAATCAGTGCGGCTGCTCCTTTTAAGGATTGTGCTATCATCTGCATGGCATCTTTGGGACGAAGTCCCATTTCGATTCCGGCTTGCATGGCTGCCTGAACGTATTTCAATACGTAAGCGATGCCGCAGGAGGTCAATGCGGTGGCTGCCGCTATTTTATCTTCGGGAATAAGCATCACGGTTCCCATCTCGCTGAACAACCGGAGGATGAATTTGTCTTGTTCATCGTTCGTATTGCGGGCGGCAACAAGCGTCATACTTTCCAGTTCGCTGATAGCGGTGTTCGGAATCAGGCGGAACATGGCCATTTCCGGTGCTACGACGTAATGAGCCAGTTCTTCAAAACTGATGCCGGCAGCTACGGAGATGAGTATCTGTTTGCTTTTCAGTTTCAATTCGCGCATCACCGGTTCCATAAACCACGGTTTGACAGCAAGGATGACAATATCTGCACCTGTGGCAGCTTCCACATTGCTGTTGGTGATAGAGATACCCGGAAATTCCTTTTTCAGTTTCTCTAGTTTTCCGGCACTCGGATTGGACACAATGATGTCCGAATCGTCTATCAGACTTCCTTTTGCCAGGCCACGGGCTATTGAACCGCCCATGTTTCCTGCACCGATAATGGCTATTTTCATATACGCTTATTTTTAATGAGTTGTTAAAGGCAAAGGTAACAGTTAATTACGAAAAAACAAAAAGCAGCCGGAATAAGAAATAAATTTCTAATAAAGGCTGCTTTTATCGTTGGCTGTTTATTAATCAAATGAGCGATTAGAGTACTTTCTTGAACCGGGCAAGGAAGTCTTCTGCTTCCTCCATAGTAAGACAGAGAGGAGGTAACAGGCGAAGTACATTCGTACCGCTTGCTCCGGTAAATACATGCTCGTCATAGATGAGGCGGCTGCGTAGTTCTTTGATGGGTTCTTCGAATTCGAGTCCGATCATGAGTCCGCGTCCGCGTACCTCTTTTATTTGCGGGAATTTCTTCAGTTCTTCCAGTAAGTAGTTGCCTACTACCTTTGCGTTTTCTATCAGATTTTCTTGCTCAATGACGTCCATTACAGCGAGTGCTGCCGAACATGCCAGATGGTTTCCACCGAAGGTAGTTCCCAATTGACCATATACCGGTTTAAACATCGGGCTGATTAGGACACCTGCCATCGGGAAACCGTTGCCGATACCTTTGGCTACAGTGATGATGTCCGGCTTGATGTCATTATATTGATGGGCGAAGAATTTACCGCTACGTCCATAGCCGCTTTGAATTTCATCGAGAATCAGGATCGTTCCTGTCTCGCTGCAAGCTTTGCGGAGTTCCTGCATAAATTCGGTGGTCGGTATCTTGATACCGCCTACCCCTTGTATTCCTTCAATGATAACAGCACATGTGTCTCCTTTAGACAATTCCTGTTTCATCGCTTCCATATCGTTGAGCGGGAGATAGGTGACATGACCGTTATTGTTGATAGGGGCGATAATGGAAGGATTGTGAGTCGCTTCTACCGCCAGAGACGTCCGTCCGTGAAACGCCTTATTGAAAGATACGATTTTGGTACGTCCGTTATAGAAGGAAGCCAGCTTCAAAGCGTTTTCGTTCGCTTCGGCTCCACTGTTAATCAGGAACAGGCTGTAGTCTTCGTAACCGGAAATTTTGCCCAGTCGTTCGGCTACCTCTTGTTGGAGCTTGTTGATGACAGAGTTTGAGTAGAAACCAAGTTTAGCCACCTGGTTACTGATCATTGCTGTATAGTGAGGGTGTGCATGTCCGATAGAGATAACGGCATGACCTCCGTAGAGATCCAGATATTCCGTTCCGTTCTCATCCCATACCTTGCAACCGTCGCCCTTGACAATGTTGATGTTATATAAAGGATATACGTCGAATAATTTCATAATTCTTTGTTTTTAAAAAGCTGAAGGCTTCAAACGTAGTCCTACGGTTTCTTCCAGATTGAACATCAGGTTCATGTTATGAACCGCTTGTCCGCTGGCGCCTTTCAGCAAATTGTCGATACAAGAGATAATCAATAGTTTGTCACCGTGTTTCTCCAGATGTATCAGGCACTTATTAGTATTAACGACTTGTTTCAAGTCAATATTCTTGTCTACGATGTGTACAAAGGAGTCTTTTGCATAATATTCCTCGTACATACGAACGATTTCTTCCAGTGCTACTTTGGTTTTGACTACCATCGTTGCAAAGATACCACGGGCGAAATCGCCACGGTATGGAATGAAGTCGATCTCCGCATCGAAACTGTTTTGCAGCTGTTTCAGTGATTGCTTGATTTCCGGAACATGCTGGTGCTCGAATGCTTTGTACACACTCATATTGTTGTTTCTCCAACTGAAATGACTGGTAGCACCCGGTTTCACTCCGGCTCCCGTACTTCCTGTAATGGCATTTACCATTACATCATCCGTCAGCATCAGATTCTTGGCAAGCGGAAGCAAACCGAGCTGGATGCAGGTTGCAAAACAGCCGGGATTGGCTACGTGCTTTGCCGTACAAGTGGCACGGCGGTTCAGTTCCGGCAGGCCGTAGATAAAGTCGTGGTCGTCGCTCATAATGCGGTAGTCCATCGAGAGGTCGATAATCTTCAGGTCTTCCGGTATGTTGTGACTTTCCATGAATTTCTTTGTATCGCCGTGGGCGGTGCAGAAAAAGAGAACGTCGATTTCGTCCAGAGGTAACTGGTCGGTGAATCTTAGATCTGTTTCTCCATACAAGCCTTCGTGTACGTCGGTAATTCTGTTTCCGGCATTACTGCTGCTGTTGATAAATACGATTTCAGTTTCCGGATGGTTGAGCAGCAGACGGATTAATTCGCCTGCTGTATATCCTGCGCCACCAATGATTCCTGCTTTAATCATATCTCTTCGTCTTTGTGGTTATTATAGTAAACACGTAGCGGAGTAGAAGTGACTTTGATAAAGCCTTTGGCGTCTTCGGCTGTCCAGCCTTTCTGCATTTCACCGTATTCTCCGAATTTAGTCTTCACCAGATCGTCTTCCGATTCTACACCTACGGTAGAGAAGGAGAGAGGGCGAAGCTCGAGGATAGCCGTACCGTTTACGTTACGCTGGCTTTCCTGCAACATCGCTTCGATGTCACGCATCACCGGTTCGAGGTATTGGCTTTCGTGGAGGAACATACCGTACCAGTTGGCAACCTGGTCTTTCCAGTATTGCTGCCATTTGCTCAATGTATATTTCTCAAGGAAGCGATGGGCGCCGATAATCAACATCGGGGCTGCTGCTTCGAATCCTACACGGCCTTTAATACCGATAATTGTATCACCCACGTGCATATCACGGCCGATACCGTATGCTGCGCCAATCTCTTCCACTTTCTGGATGGCTTTGATCGGATCGTCAAACTTCTCGTCGTTGACCGCTTTCAGTTCCCCTTTTTCAAAAGTCAGGCGGAGCTGTTCACTACCTTCTTTTTCAACATGTTTGAGGTAAGCTGTTTCCGGCAGTCCTTGTGCAGAGTCGAGGATTTCGCCACCACAGATGGAAGTACCCCATAAGCCGACGTTATAAGAGTATTTCAGCTTAGTGAAGTCTGCGCTGAAACCATGCTTGTTCAGGTAATCGATTTCTTCTTGACGGCTCAATGCCATGTCGCGGGTTAATGTGATAATTTCCACATTCGGAGCCAGTACGAGGAAAGTCATATCGAAACGGATCTGGTCGTTACCAGCTCCGGTAGAGCCGTGTGCTACGGCGTCCGCACCGATTTCGTTGGCATAACGGGCGATGGCAAGCCCCTGGAAGATACGTTCGGAACTAACTGAAATTGGATAAGTACCGTTGCGCAGTACATTTCCGAAAACCATGTATTTCAGGCTCTTTTCGTAGTATTCTTGAGTAACGTCCAGCGTTACATATTTTACTGCTCCCAGTTTGTAAGCATTTTCTTCGTTTGTTTTCAGTTGTTCTTCACTGAAACCACCCGTATTGGCACAAGCTGCATATACTTCGTAACCTTTTTCTTTGGCGAGGTACATGACGGTGAACGATGTGTCCAGTCCGCCGCTGAATGCCACCACTACTTTTTTCTTCTTCTCTTCCATAGTGCTGTATCTTTTAAATATTATTTCTTTCTTGTTCTTTTTTTATGTTCCGTGGCTCTGTCGGATCGTACAGCATGGCTGTACAGATGCAGAATTTACGGTTCTTCGCTACCAGAATATCATGGTTGATGCATCCTTCGCATCCTTTCCAGAAAGCTTCGTCGTCTGTCAATTCGTTGAAGGTGACAGGTACGTAACCCAGTTCGGTATTCATCTTCATGACAGCTGCTCCGGAGGTCAGACTGAATATTTTTGCTTTCGGCCATCGGAGACGTGCCAGTTGGAAAGAAGCCTGTTTGATACGCTTTGCCAGCCCTAATCCACGAAAATCGGGATGAACGATCAAACCGGAAGTAGCCACGTACTGCTTGTTTCCCCATGATTCGATATAGGTAAATCCGGCGAAAGTGTCACCGCAAAGAGCAATAATCGCCTTACCTTCTTTCATCTTTGTCGCTACGTATTCGTGTGTGCGTTCCGCAATTCCTGTTCCTCGTACGGCGGCAGCATTTCTGATAGTTTCCAAAATAGTGTCAACGTAAACCTCATGTGAGGCGTCGGCTACCATAACATCTATTTGTTGAGTGTCCATTTCTTTATTATATAATAATAGGTATAATTATTCGATATTGGGAATGATGAGTGACAAAAGCTGGCGTATTTTGCTGATGGCAACTCCTTCACGCAACACCAACATGATCGTATCGTCACCGGCAATGGTTCCCAGAATTTCACTGAATTCATTGTTGTCGATGTCATAAGCCATGCTGCTGGCATAACCGGGACGGGTGCGGATAACGGCGATGTTACCGGAAAACTGCAAAGAGATAAATCCGTTGTTGCGTAACATTTCACCGGCACTCTGGTCGGTAGAACGTTTATACATAATATTGTTCGGCAGTACATATACGTACTTTCCATTCATACTGGCAGCCTTGGCTACTTTCAATTGTTTCAAGTCGCGGGAGAGGGTGGCCTGTGTCAGTTCGAAGCCTTCGCGGTTCAGCTCTTGCAGCAGTTCTTCCTGCGAACCGACCTCCTTGCTTGAGATAATCATTTTGATGGCGTCTAACCGATTTGCTTTCTTCTTCATTGTATAATTATTCTAAGAATGGCGCAAAAGTATGCATTATTTTGGAGAAAATATGCATAAAACCAAAGTTTTTTTGCATAAAAGTGAAAAAAGTGCACTTTGTAATAAATAGGACTGAAATCCTTGAGATATGCTTGACGTATATGATAAATATGATGAAAAGTTCAATTACGATTGAAACTTTTATTATATTTGTGGCTGGATTAAAACATAATTGAATATGAAAAACTATATCCCTCGTCCTTTATATGCTAAGAGAATAGAGCCTTTTATCGATAAAGAACTGATAAAAGTGATAACCGGTCAACGTAGAATAGGTAAAAGCTATATTCTTTTGCAAATATCAGATATGATAAAAAAAGAAAAGCCGGAAGCTAATATAGTTTTTGTGGATAAAGAACAGCTCGCCTTTGCAGATATCAGGAACTACATGGAACTCTATCAATATGTACTGAAAATGACGGCAGGACATGGATGTAACTATCTTTTTATAGATGAGATACAGGAAATAGAAGATTTTCAATTATGCTTGCGGAGTTTGTTGAACGAAAATAGATGTGACATTTATTGTACAGGGAGCAATGCAAAGATGCTTTCTGGTGAATTGGCTACTCATTTGGCGGGAAGATATGTAGAGTTTCCGGTTCACTCGCTTAGTTATGAGGAGTTCTTAACATTCAATCAGCGACAAGATTCTTCGGAAAGTTTGAGACTCTATCTCACTTTCGGAGGAATGCCTTATATCCATAATTTAACAATGGAAACAAATGTAATATTCGAGTATTTGAAAAATGTCTACTCTACCATCTTGTTGAAAGATGTGGTTGCGCGGGAATCTATTCGAAATGTATCTTTTCTGGAGAATCTGGTAGCTTATCTGATAGACAATACCGGTTCTCTTTTCTCTGCCCAGAATATCAGTAAGTACTTGAAATCGCAACAGGTAAATATACCTACACAAACCATTTTGAACTATTTGAGAGCATTGTGCAACAGCTTCTTTATTTATAAAATACAGCGGGCGGAAGTTCAAGGGATGAAAATCTTTGAGATTGGTGAGAAGTATTATTTTGAAGATTTAGGATTGCACAATGCCATACGTCATTTTGATTTCCGAAAAGATATCAATAAATTGATGGAGAATGTTGTCTGCATTGATTTGCTAAGATCCGGTTATGAAGTATATGTTGGAAAGTACGGAAATAAAGAAATAGATTTTATTGCCTCGAAAAGCGATCATCGGATTTATATTCAAGTAACATATATGCTTTCTGATGATACAACTATTCAACGGGAATTCGGCAATCTGTTGGAAATCCCCGACAACTATCCTAAATATGTGGTTACCATGGACGAGATGCAAAGCGGAGGTAATTACCAGGGAATCAAACAGATTTCTTTGCGTGATTTCTTGTTGGCGGAAGATAAGGAAAACATAAAAAGCTCTCTCACATTTCTGTGAACGGTCATCTGAATATTGTCTTATTGGTATTCTAAAAAATCCGAAACGGATTTTTGTGTCAAAATGTATACCCTTTCAATCAAAATACATAAGGAAAAGGAGGAGGGAATCGCCTATCTTTGCCATGTAGGTAAATGTATACCTTAAATATATAGACAGAATACCATGAAACAAAACTTTTTTGCAGTCGACCTGGGCGCAACGAGCGGCCGTACAATCTTAGGAACTTTCATTGAAGGCGGATTGAATCTGGAAGAGATTAATCGTTTTCCTAACCACCTGATTGAAGTGGGTGGACATTTCTATTGGGATATTTATGCATTATATCGTCACATTATTGATGGATTGAAGTTGGTTGCTCACCGTGGCGAATCCATTGCTTCTATCGGTATCGATACCTGGGGAGTGGATTTTGTATGTGTCGGAAAAGACGGTAACCTGCTTCGCCAGCCTTATGCATATCGTGACCCGCATACAGTAGGAGCACCAGAGGCTCTTTTCTCTCGTATTTCGCGTAGTGAAGTCTATGGCAAAACGGGTATTCAGATTATGAATTTTAATTCACTTTTCCAATTAGATACTTTACGTCGCAATCACGACAGCGCGTTGGAGGCGGCAGATAAAATTCTGTTTATGCCGGATGCGTTGAGTTATATGCTTACCGGAGAGATGGTGACGGAATATACGATTGCTTCGACAGCCCAGCTGGTGAATGCACAGACACGACGTTTGGAGCCGGAGTTGCTGAAAGCGGTAGGATTGAGCGAGAAGAATTTCGGACGTTTTGTATTCCCGGGTGAAAAGGTGGGAGTATTGACGGAAGAAGTGCAAAAGATAACCGGACTGGGTGCGATTCCTGTGATTGCGGTAGCCGGCCATGATACCGGTTCTGCTGTTGCTGCCGTTCCGGCATTGGATCGCAATTTTGCTTATTTGAGTAGCGGAACCTGGTCGCTGATGGGAGTTGAAACGGATGCTCCGGTGATTAATGCTGAAACGGAAGCGTTGAATTTTACCAATGAAGGTGGTGTGGAAGGAACTATCCGTCTGTTGAAGAATATCTGTGGAATGTGGCTGTTGGAACGTTGCCGTCTGAATTGGGGAGATACAAGTTACCCTGAATTAATCAGTGAGGCGGATGCTTGTGAACCGTTCCGTAGTCTGATTAATCCGGATGATGACTGTTTCGCGAATCCTGCGGACATGGAAAAAACTATTACAGAATATTGCCGGGCTACTGGACAGTCGGTTCCCGAGAAACGCGGACAAGTAGTGCGTTGCATCTTTGAAAGTTTGGCTTTGCGTTATCGCCAGGTGTTGGAGAATTTGCGTTCACTTTCTCCCCGTCCGATTGAAACATTGCACGTGATTGGCGGAGGTAGCCGGAATGATTTGCTGAACCAGTTTACTGCCAATGCGATAGGAATTCCTGTGGTAGCCGGTCCGTCTGAAGCGACCGCCATTGGTAATGTAATGATTCAGGCCATGGCGGCAGGCGAAGCAACGGATGTTGCCGGTATGCGGCAGTTAATTAACCATTCTATCCCGTTGAAGACTTATCAACCGCAAGACACGGAAGCTTGGGATGCGGCTTATATCCATTTTAAAAATTGCGTTCGGAAATAAATAGAACGATCGACAGAATAATCATTTTTAAAACTAATAGAATATCATGAAAAAAGAAGAACTGATTCAGAAAGCGTATGAAATTGCTGTGGAACGTTATGCAGCAGTAGGTGTAGACACCGAAAAAGTATTGAAAACTATGCAGGATTTTCATCTGTCACTTCACTGCTGGCAGGCTGATGACGTTGCAGGATTTGAAGTACAGGCCGGTTCATTGACCGGAGGTATCCAGGCAACCGGTAATTATCCGGGCAAAGCTCGTAACATTGATGAACTGCGTGCTGACATCTTGAAAGCTGCTTCTTATATCCCGGGTACTCATCGTTTGAACTTGCATGAAATCTATGGCGATTTCCAAGGTAAGGTGGTAGATCGTGACCAAGTGGAACCGGAACATTTCAAGAGTTGGATAGAATGGGGTAAAGAACATAACATGAAACTTGACTTCAACTCTACTTCTTTCTCTCATCCGAAATCAGGCGATTTGTCACTTTCTAATCCTGATGAAGGTATTCGTCAGTTCTGGATTGAACATACCAAACGTTGTCGTGCAGTTGCAGAAGAAATGGGTAAGGCACAGGGCGATCCATGTATCATGAACCTTTGGGTGCATGACGGAAGCAAGGATATTACTGTAAACCGTATGAAATATCGTGCGTTGTTGAAAGATTCTTTGGATCAGATTTTCGCTACCGAATATAAGAATATGAAGGATTGTATCGAATCTAAGGTGTTCGGTATCGGTCTGGAAAGCTACACGGTAGGTTCTAACGACTTCTATATCGGTTACGGTGCTTCTCGCAATAAGATGATTACGTTGGATACCGGTCACTTCCACCCGACAGAAAGTGTAGCTGATAAAGTATCTTCATTGTTGCTTTATGTTCCTGAATTGATGTTGCACGTAAGCCGTCCAGTTCGTTGGGATTCAGACCACGTAACTATCATGGATGACCCGACTATGGAACTGTTCAGCGAAATCGTTCGTTGCGGTGCTTTGGACCGTGTACATTATGGTCTTGACTATTTCGACGCATCTATCAACCGTATTGGCGCTTATGTGATTGGTAGCCGTGCAGCACAGAAATGTATGACTCGTGCTTTGCTCGAACCGATTGCGAAGTTGCGTGAATACGAAGCAAACGGACAGGGATTCCAGCGTCTGGCTCTGCTCGAAGAAGAAAAAGCGCTGCCTTGGAATGCAGTTTGGGATATGTTCTGCTTGAAGAATAATGTTCCTGTAGGTGAAGATTTCATCGCAGAAATCGAAAAGTACGAAGCCGAAGTAACTTCTAAACGATAAGTTATGGATATTTTAATCGGCTTATTGATTATAGCCATCGGTAGCTTTTGCCAGTCCAGTTCTTATGTGCCTATTAAAAAGGTAAAGGAATGGAGCTGGGAAAGCTTCTGGTTAATACAAGGTGTATTTGCCTGGTTAGTGTTCCCGTTCCTGGGTTCACTACTGGGGGTACCCCAGGAAAGTAGTTTGTTCGACTTGTGGGGAGCGGGAGGTGCTGGAATGAGCATCTTTTATGGTATCCTGTGGGGAGTAGGCGGTTTGACTTTCGGACTTTCCATGCGTTATCTGGGGGTTGCGCTGGGACAGAGTATCTCATTGGGTACTTGTGCCGGTTTCGGAACTCTTCTTCCGGCTCTTTTTGCAGGCACAAACTTGTTTGAAGGCAACGGGTTGATTCTTTTGTTGGGTGTTTGCATCACATTGGCGGGTATTGCCGTTATCGGGTATGCCGGTAGCTTGCGTGCACAAAACATGAGTGAAGAAGAAAAGCGTGCTGCCGTAAAAGATTTCGCATTAACAAAAGGTTTGCTGGTTGCACTTCTTGCCGGTGTCATGAGTGCTTGTTTTGCTTTGGGACTGGATGCGGGAACACCTATCAAGGAAGCAGCTTTAGCCGGTGGAGTGGAAGGGCTTTACGCCGGTCTTCCGGTGATCTTCCTGGTTACCTTTGGCGGATTCCTGACAAATGCAGTTTACTGTCTGCAACAGAATGTGGCTAATAAATCGATGGGTGACTATGCTAAAGGAAAAGTATGGGGCAATAATTTGGTTTTCTGTGCGTTGGCTGGTGTACTATGGTATATGCAGTTCTTTGGACTGGAAATGGGTAAGAGTTTCCTTACGGAGAGTCCGGTATTGTTGGCTTTCTCCTGGTGTATTTTGATGGCATTGAATGTCACATTTAGTAATGTTTGGGGAATTATTCTGAAAGAATGGAAAGGCGTGTCAAACAAGACCATAACTGTGCTGATAGCTGGTCTGATCGTACTTATCTTCTCATTAGTGTTCCCAAATTTGTTTTAAAAAATTTAGGTATGGATTATATGGATTACGCAGTTTTTTTATAACTTGCGACGAAATCAGTGTAATCCATGCCTAATTAAAATTATATATAGAATGAAATCAATCTTAGAGAATCGTCCGGGACTTGCCAAAGAAGTAAACAAGGTAGCAGAAGTTGCCGGATACTTGTGGCAGAAAGGATGGGCTGAACGTAACGGTGGTAATATCACTGTTAATATCACAGAGTTTGTAGACGATGAAATCCGTCAGATGAAACCGATCAGTGAAGTTAAACCTATCGGTGTGACTCTTCCTTATCTGAAAGGATGCTATTTCTACTGCAAGGGAACTAATAAGCGCATGCGCGATTTGGCTCGTTGGCCAATGGAGAATGGTTCGGTGATCCGTATTCTGGACGACTGTGCCAGCTACGTAATTATTGCGGACGAGGCTGTGGCTCCGACATCGGAATTACCTTCTCACTTGAGCGTGCATAATGACCTGTTGAGTAAAAACTCTCCTTATAAAGCGTCTGTACATACACACCCGATTGAACTGATTGCCATGACACATTGCCCGAAGTTCCTGGAAAAAGATGTGGCTACCAATCTGTTGTGGAGTATGATTCCCGAAACAAAGGCATTCTGCCCGCGTGGTTTGGGTATCATTCCTTATAAATTGCCTAGTTCTGTAGAACTGGCGGAAGCTACCATCAAGGAATTGCAGGATTACGATGTTGTGATGTGGGAGAAACATGGTGTATTTGCAGTAGATTGCGATGCAATGCAGGCGTTCGACCAGATCGATGTACTTAATAAATCGGCTCTCATCTATATCGCAGCGAAAAATATGGGCTTCGAGCCGGATGGTATGAGTCAGGAACAGATGAAAGAAATGACAGTTGCTTTCAATCTGCCTAAATAATATTTTTACCAGTCATTGAATTTAGCAACCGCAGCATTTTCTACCCTGGAAGGTGTTGCGGTTAACCCTTTAAACAAATAGCACAACCATGAATCGCATTATTTTAAATGAAACTTCTTACTTCGGTGCCGGATGCCGGAGTGTGATTGCTGTGGAAGCAGCCAGACGTGGCTTTAAGAAAGCCTTTTTTGTAACGGATAAAGACTTGATTAAGTTTGGAGTAGCTGCCGAAATCATTAAAGTATTTGATGAAAACCAGATACCTTACGAACTTTATAGTGATGTAAAAGCCAATCCAACGATTACAAATGTGCAAAACGGTGTGGCAGCTTACAAAGCTTCCGGAGCCGATTTTATCGTTGCTTTGGGCGGCGGTTCTTCCATCGATACTGCCAAAGGAATCGGTATTGTTGTGAATAACCCGGATTTTGCGGATGTGAAGTCTCTGGAGGGTGTAGCTGATACCAAACACAAAGCGGTGCCTACTTTCGCGCTGCCTACTACTGCCGGAACAGCTGCCGAAGTAACGATCAATTATGTGATTATTGATGAAGATGCCCGCAAGAAAATGGTTTGTGTAGACCCGAACGACATTCCTGCCGTAGCTATCGTAGACCCTGAACTGATGTACTCAATGCCAAAAGGACTGACTGCAGCTACCGGTATGGATGCTTTGACTCATGCCATCGAAAGTTATATCACTCCGGGTGCCTGGGTAATGAGCGATATGTTCGAATTGAAAGCCATTGAAATGATTGCTCAAAACTTGAAAGCAGCTGTGGATAATGGTAAAGATGTGGCAGCCCGCGAAGCTATGTCACAGGCACAATATATTGCCGGTATGGGATTCTCGAATGTCGGTTTAGGAATTGTTCATTCGATGGCGCATCCGTTAGGTGCATTCTATGATACTCCTCATGGGGTAGCCAATGCCTTATTGTTGCCGTATGTGATGGAATACAATGCTGAATCTCCGGCAGCTCCGAAATATATCCATATTGCGAAAGCAATGGGAGTGGACACTACCGGAATGAGTGAAGCCGAGGGAGTAAAAGCGGCTGTTGAGGCAGTGAAAGCACTTTCTGCCAGTATCAATATACCGCAGAAATTACATGAAATCAATGTGAAGGAAGAAGATATTCCTGCACTGGCTGTAGCTGCTTTCAATGATGTTTGCACAGGCGGTAATCCTCGTCCTACTTCGGTAGCAGATATCGAAGCTCTATATCGCAAAGCTTTCTAAAGTTAGTTTTTGCGGAAGTTCTTTTCACCACAGATTACACAGATTTACACAGATTATTTTCTAATCGGAAGCCGATATTTAAGAATTAAATCTGTGTAAATCTGTGTAATCTGTGGTGTTTTTCTGAAAATAATTCCTATTTTTGTCCAACTCAATTACATGAAAACACATCGGTATGATCGAGGATAATAGTTTGGGATTAGAATTTAAATATCTGATTGTAAATGACATGGATCGTAAATTCGGTCTGTGGGTAAATACCGTCGGCTATCAATCCATTCCTCCTGATTCACCTTATCCGTTGAAAGAGCATCCTTCCGGTTACTTTTTTAATGCAGAAAAAGGAAGAGTGCTTCGTGAGTATCAATTGGTATATATTACCAAGGGGCGTGGTTTGTTTTCATCTGATTCTACCTCTGAAAAGCAAGTTTGTAAAGGTCGGCTGATGGTATTGTTTCCCGGACAATGGCATACTTATCGCCCGTTGCGGCAGACTGGTTGGACGGAATATTATATCGGTTTCGAGGGGCCTATGATAGACGCCATTGTTGATGATGCTTTTTTGTCGCAGGAACAGCAAATACTGGAAATAGGCCTTAATGAAGAGTTAGTCTCATTATTCTCCCGTGCTCTTGCCGTAGCCGAAGCGGATAAGATTTCCGCGCAACAATATCTTTCCGGGATTGTGCTCCACATGATAGGGATGATTCTTTCCGTCTCCAAGAATAAGGTTTTCGAGATGAGTGATGTGGATCAGAAAATCGAACAGGCAAAAATCATTATGAATGAAAATGTTTCCGGCAATGTGGACCCGGAAGAGTTGGCTATGCGACTCAATATTAGTTATTCATGGTTTCGACGTGTTTTTAAGGAGTATACAGGCTATGCTCCTGCTAAATATTTCCAGGAATTGAAACTTCGTAAAGCTAAACAAATGCTGGTGGGAACTTCCCAGTCAGTAAAAGAGATTTCTTTTTTTCTAGGTTTCCAGTCAACCGAATATTTTTTCTCTTTCTTCAAGAAACGTACGGGACTTACTCCGTTGGAGTATCGTTCGTTCGGGCGGGAAGAATGAATAGGATGAAGTCCATATCTATTAGTTATTTGGCTCTGATTTTGGGAATATCATAAAAACTGTTACTTTTGTGGCGAAGATAATGTGCTATAAACCATCATTCTTGATATGCGCGGACAAAAACTATCTAAGATCCATTTTCTTATTCTGTTATCTCTTTTAGGATTTATATCTCCTCTTCAATCACAGGAATATAAGTTCAGAACATTGGGTGTAGAGGATGGATTGTCGCAAATAACGGTGAGCGATATTTGCCAGGATGAGAAGTCGCGTATATGGATTGCCACGCTGGACGGGCTGAATTGTTTCGATGGCAATCATATCAAAGTCTTTAATCATTTTCATAACGATTCCATCAGTTATGGTAATCTATATGTCACCCAGATGGTGGAGGACGGCCAGGGGAGTCTTTTTCTCTTGACCTCTACCGGACTTTTCCAGTTCGACCTTGAAACGGAGAAATATTATATTCTTCCGGTGCCTTCTCCTTCCACTCTTGCCAAAGGAAAGTTGGGAGTGTGGATTGCAGAAGGGGGAAAACTCTTCTTGTATGATAAGAATACCCGTTCCGTGAAACCCATGTATGCGGAGGTACATTTGCCGGACACCGGGCCGACAATGGTAGAAGGTTCGGAAGGAAATCTTTGGGTTGCTTTGAAAGATGGCGGGGTGATGCGTGTAGATACTTGCGGATCGATGTCACTTCACTTGCCCGGAATTAAAGTGATGAAACTGATAAAAAGTAACGACCAGAATATTTGGATCGGTTCGCAGGATCAGGGCGTTTTCTGTTTTTCACCTCAAGGTACGATCATACATCACTATGAATATAATGATAAGAGTGTTTACACGGTTCGGGACGATATGGCGAGAGCGTTATGTCAGGACCTGGAAGGGAATATATGGGTAGGCTACAGAAGTGGATTGAGTAAGATTGAAGTGGCTACCGGGAAAATATTCCATTATCAGGCTGATCCTAACCGGGTGGGTGCTATGTCCAATCGTTCGGTGACGTCTCTTTATACGGACAAACAAGGAACTGTTTGGGTGGGGACTTATTGGGGAGGAGTAAACTTCTTCTCTCCGGAATATCAGCATTTTGTGCATTATCATGCTTCGGACACCGGATTGTCTTTTCCGGTGGTCGGTGCTATGGCAGAAGATAAAGCCGGGAATATCTGGATTTGTACGGAAGGAGGGGGATTAGATTTATATCAACCGGAACAGGGAAAGTTCAAGCATTTTAATGCGCATACGGGATATCATTTCAGTACGGACTACCTGAAAGATGTTGTTTTTGATGAGGCTAATAATTGCTTATGGATTGCAGCCGATTTTACCAATAAGGTGAATTGTTTTCATCTTAATAACTATCGGAATGATATCTATAATCTCGAACCGCTTGGAGAAGAAAGTGTAGGAGAAGCCCTGTTTGCCTTGGCAGATACTCCTCGTAAATTGTATGTCGGGACAACATCCGCTATTGTGAGTTTGGATAAACAGACCTTGAAATCCGAGGTGTTGTTTCATCAGAAGGAACTGTTTACACATAATTATAACACCCTATTGCTTGATTCGAAAAACAGATTATGGTTTGCTGCCGACGACGGTTGTGTAGCCTATGTGATTGATGAAAAGCGGTTTGAAACCTATAGGATAAGTCTGAAGAAACGGGTCAGATCTCAAAAAGAGTTGGTCAATGTTATCTATGAAGATCGAAAAGGAAATATTTGGGTAGGGACACATGGCAACGGACTTTTCTTGCTGGATAAGAAAGAACGTTTGTTTCGTTTACATACTCCTGAAAGTGTGTTGTCGGGAGAAAATATCAGGGTACTGGGGGAAACCCCTTCCGGGAATTTATTGATTGGTACCGGGCATGGATTGTCAATGCTGGAACAGAAAGAGGGAAAAGTGATAAACTTCAATTCTAAAACCGGATTTCCGCTGACTCTTGTGAACCGGAAATCCATGCATGTATCCCGCAACCATGATATTTATATGGGAGGAGCTACCGGATTGGTAACCATTCGTGAAAGTAGTCTGTATTATCCTCCGAAAATATACGATCTGGAGTTAGCTCATTTGTATGTCAACAACAAAGAGATAACAACAGGCGATCAAACCGGTATTTTAAATAAATCCTTTGCCTATACCGGACGGATCAAATTGAATTACTTGCAAAATGTATTTTCTATCGGTTTCTCAACAGATAATTTTCTGCATATAGGCGGTGGTGAAGTAGAATATCGGTTGATGGGGTATAATGATGAATGGAGCGAGAACCGTTTGGGAAATGATATTACCTATACAAATATCTCTCCGGGTGATTATGTCTTTGAGATCAGATTGAAGAACTTCCCGGAAGTAATCAGATCGCTGGATATAACGATTACGCCACCTTTCTATGCCACTTGGTGGGCCTATACTATTTATGTATGCGTGATTCTGACTATTCTATTCTTCATCGTGAGAGAATATAGAATCCGTCTGTTCCTGAAAACTTCATTGGATTTTGAACTTCGCGAGAAGCAATACATTGAAGAGATGAATCAATCCAAACTTCGTTTCTTCACGAATATCTCGCATGAAATCAGGACTCCGATCACTCTTATCTTGGGGCAGGTTGATCTGTTGCTGAATTCCGGCAAATTGTCTACCTATGCTTATTCGAAACTGTTGAATATACATAAAAATGCAGGTAACCTGAAATCATTGATTACGGAGTTACTTGATTTCCGGAAACAGGAGCAGGGACTTTTGAAACTGAAAGTTTCTCAATTTGACTTATATTCTTTGCTCAAAGAGCATTATGTATTGTTTAAGGAGTTGGCTGCTAACAGGAATATTTCGTTTGTTTTGCATGCCGACTGCGAGCAATGCCTCGTGTGGGGAGACCGGATGCAAATACAGAAGGTGGTTAATAACTTGCTGTCTAATGCTTTTAAATATACTTCAGACGGTGGAACTATCCGTATGGAATTGGCTGATGGAACGGAGGAATGTATGTTTTCCGTTTCCGATAATGGTGCGGGAATATCCGAGGAAGACTATGTTAAGATATTCGAGCGGTTCTATCAGGTTGAGAATATAGGACAGTATGGAGGAACTGGTATCGGGCTGGCTTTGAGTCAGGGTATTGTGAAAGCTCATCAGGGGGATATAACAGTAGAAAGTCAGTTGGGAAAAGGTTCTTGTTTTAAGGTCACTCTGAAAAAAGGGGATGCTCACTTTGACTCTTCTGTGGCCCGGATTGAACCGGAGCAGGATAAGGAATATATTTATTATTCGGAAGATAAAGAACTGCTGGTTAAAGAGGTGCAGTCAGCCCAAAGTGAAAACGGGACTACTGACTGTAAATTACTGGTGATTGATGATAATGAAGAAATCAGAAATATCCTTGTAGATATCTTCTCTCCGCTGTATACGGTTGAAACTGCAAGTGATGGCAAGGAAGGGTACGAGAAAGTAAAGGTAATGCAACCCGATCTGGTAATTTCGGATATCATGATGCCCGGAATGCCCGGAACAGAGTTATGTGCCAAGATCAAGAACAATATAGAAACCTGCCATATACCTGTCGTTCTTCTGACTGCCCTTAGTGCTCCCGAACGTGAGTTGGAAGGATTGAGAATTGGAGCGGATATTTATGTGGTGAAGCCATTTAATATGCGGCGGCTGGTGATGCAATGCAATAATCTGATTAATACCCGCAGACTTTTACAGAATAAATATGCCCATCAACTGGATAGCAAGGCGGAGAAGATTGCAACGAATGAACTCGACCAGAAGTTTATCGAACAAGCTACTCAAGTGGTGGAAGATAATATGGAAAATCCCGAATTCAGTGTAGATGCTTTCTCACGGGAGATGGGAGTAGGACGTACCGTCTTATTCCAGAAGATAAAAGGTATTACGGGAAGTACGCCAAATAATTTTATCATGAATCTTCGTCTGAAAAAAGCAGCATATTTTCTACTGAATGCTCCGGAGATGAACATTTCGGATATTGCTTACCGGTTAGGATTTGGAAATCCTCAATACTTCAACAAATGCTTTAAAGAACTTTTTGATATTGCTCCTACACAGTATAGGAAATCTCATGATGCCCCTTCCGATCCCTCTGTAAAGTGATTAAAATAAGTCATCTGAATTTTTAGACTAGATAAAACGAACAATTCGATAGGGTGCAATATGCTCAAATGCGATACTTTTGTGGCGTTGGATCATGCCAGCTTGTACTTGAGTTTTCTTTAATTGGGTGTGTCCGCACACACTTTTATTTAGCAGACCGGGTATTGTATAATCTTTATTCTAATATAATAATTATTGTATAGTATTATGAAAGACGATTATCTATGTAATAAATAAAAGATAACATCTTACGGGAGAGAGCCAATGTATTTCTCCTAATTAATTAAGTAGTGAGTAAAACCTTGATAATTAACCAATTTAATTTTATTCTAGTTATGAAAAATTTGCAGAGTAGGACAAAAGTACGGTTGTTGCAGTCGTTTCTTTTGATTTCCTTGAGTCTCTTTTTCCTTGCCCATCCGGCTTATGCTCAAGGCGGGTTTGCAGTGAAAGGAGTTGTTGTGGATAAAACAGGATTTCCTTTGCCTGGCGCTAATGTGATGGAGAAAGGAACATCTAATGGAACGATTACGGATTTAGATGGTAATTTCTCATTGAATGTTTCAAAGAAAGGAGTTACTTTGACTGTATCATTCATGGGATATACCCCTAAAGATGTGGTAGTGAAAGATAAAACAACGAATATTACGCTTGAAGAGAACTCTAAGTTACTGGACGAAGTAGTGGTAGTGGGTTATGGTACGATGAAAAAGCGTGATGTGACGGGAGCTATTACTTCCATCTCAAGTGAGGCTATTGAGCAGAAGATGGCTACTAATGTTTTTGAAGCACTGCAAGGTACTACTGCCGGTGTACAGGTCGTGTCCGGCTCGGGACAACCCGGTGAATCTTCTTCTATTAAAATTCGTGGTACTTCCACTTTCTCCGCCGAAGGAGTTACTCCCCTTTATATTGTAGACGGTGTGCCTTTGGAAAGTATAGACGGTATCAATACCAATGATATTACTTCCATGGAGATTTTGAAAGATGCTGCTTCTGCAGCTATCTACGGTTCCCGTTCGGCTAACGGTGTGATTATTATCACAACCAAGAGCGGTCAGGAAGGTAAGGCTCGTATTGATATCAAGTATAATCACTCATGGGGTACATTGTCTCATAAGGTACCACAGGCAAATCGCAAAGAGCGTCTGTTGTACGACCAGTACCGCAAAGAGTATTTTGAAACATACGGCGGAGGTAATCCGGATGAAAGTATTGATATTCTGAATGATCCGTTGAACTCATTCTTCAATGTAGACAATGATTATCTGGACATGATTACAAGTACTGCGCAGAAAGATCAGGTGGATATCAGCGTAGGTGGCGGTACAAAGAAACTGAAATATTTCATCAATACCGGTTATTATAACGAGAAGGGTATTATTTCCAATACCGGTTTCCAAAGATTAAATACTCGTATCAACTCCGATTATTCACCGACAGACTGGATGAACATGGGTAGCCGTATTTCTTTGACTTATTCCAAGAAAAAAGGATTGGATGAGGGTACCTTGTTAAGTGCTGTGTTGACTCGCCGTCCTTATTTCAATACTTATTATCCGGATGGTTCTTTGGTTGGAGTGTTCAACGGTCAAAAGAACCCTATTGCACAGATTAATTATACGACTGACTTTACAGATTCTTATAAAGCAAACTTTTTCCAGTTCTTTGAAATCAAGTTCAACAAGTACCTCAAGTTCAGAGCCAATATCAATGCCAACTTCTATCTGGACAAGCGCAAAAAACTCGAACCGAGTCTTATCACCGATGAATGGCAGAAACAAAATAGAGGATACTCTTACAACTATCTGAACTGGAACTGGATGAATGAAGATTTCATCACTTATGCACGCAAAATCAAAGGACATAATTTCAGCGCGATGGTGGGTGTCAGTGCTCAACAATGGCGTTATGAAAATGAAACCTTTGTAGGTTTGAATTCATCTACCGACTTTATTTATACGATGAATGCATTTGCTGCCAATTTGGATTTGTCATCTACAGGATCTACCTTGAGTAATCATTCCATGGCTTCTGTCTTTGCACGTGTGACGTATGATTATCTGGGAAAATATCTGTTTACAGCGAATATCCGTCGTGACGGCTCTTCTCGTTTTGCGAAAGAAAACAAATGGGGTAATTTCCCTTCAGTATCAGTGGGATGGCGTTTCTCTGATGAGAAATTCATGAAGTTCTCGAAGAAATTCCTGGAAGATGGTAAGATACGTGTAAGTTATGGTATTACCGGTAATGAAGCGATCGGAAACTATGATTATATTTATTCTTATTCTCCGAATTCTATCTATGACGGAGTGGGTGGTGTTATTCCGACTCGTATCGGTAAAGACAACCTGAAATGGGAGGAAACCAAACAATTCAACCTTGGTTTGGACTTGAATTTCTGGAATAGCCGTTTGACAATCACTGCCGATTACTACGACAAATATACAGACGGTTTGTTGGCAAACTACCAACTGCCTAAAGAATCCGGTTTTGCATATATGAAGACAAACGTCGGTGAGATGAGCAACCGCGGTTTTGAAATTGCCGTTACCGGTGATATTATCCGTACAAAGGACTGGAAGTGGAATGCTTCTTTCAATATCTCCAGAAATATCAACCGCATTGAGAAACTGTCTGAAGGTAAGGCATATATGGAAGGTGATATCTGGTGGATGCAGGAAGGCGGTCGCGTAGGTGACTTCTATGGATTTAAAAGTGCCGGTATCTTTGCTTATGACGAATCGAATGCTTTTACAGATAAATGGGAGCAACTGACTCCGGTGTTTGAAAATGGTGTATTCCAATACAAGTATTTATTGAATGGAAAGGAATATGCAGGTGATATTCGCCAGAAAACGTTACCGAACGGCAAACCGTTCCGTGGCGGAGATTACAACTGGGAAGAACCGGAAGGAACCCGGGATGGTGTGATTGATGATAACGACCGTATGGTGATTGGTAATGCCATGCCTGATGTGACCGGTGGTTTGAATACAACCGTGACCTGGAAAAACGTAAGCCTGTATTTGGGATTCTATTATTCTTTGGGGGGACAGATTTATAATGCCGCTGAACATAATCGTAACATGTTCAAATATACGGGAACCACTCCTTCACCGGAAGTAATTCATAATATGTGGTTGCATCCGGGCGACCAGGCTATCTATCCGCGTCCGTATAATGATGATTATAACAATGCACGTATGGGTAACTCGTTCTATCTGGAAGATGCTTCCTTTATTCGTCTGCAGAACGTACGTATAGCCTATGATCTTCCAGAAAACTGGATAAAGAAGCTGATGTTGAAGAATATAAATATCTACGCTTTTGTAAACAATGCATTGACATGGACCAACTATTCGGGATTTGATCCTGAATTCTCTACGAGTAATCCTCTGCAGGTAGGTAAAGACTCTTACCGCTATCCGAGAAAGAGAGAATATGGTATTGGTTTTTCTGCAAACTTTTAATTGAAGATATCGTATGAAGAATATAAAATATTTTGTTGGAGCTGTATGCCTGGCTCTATCATTGAATAGCTGTTCAGACTTTCTGAATGAGGAACCGGTGAGTGAAATCCCGGCAGGTGACATGTGGCAGACCGCCCGTGACGCTAAAGCAGGTATAAATGAAATTTATGGACTGTTGCGTTCCACTTTACGCGAGAATTATTTTTATTGGGGTGAATTCCGTTCGGATAATGTAGCTCCCGGAGCACCGGTGATGGCCGATCAGGCACGTGTGATTAACAACCTGATGTCTACGGACGAGAAATGTGCGAAATGGACGACCTTGTATCAGATGATTAACCAGACCAATCTGGCCATCAAATATGTTCCTAATATCAGTATGCCGGATGTGGCAGACCGTAACGATTACCTCGGACAAGCGTATGCGTTGCGTGCTTTGGCTTACTTCTATGCTATCCGTGTTTGGGGAGATGTACCTTTGTTTATAGAACCTACTGAAAAGTATTCGGAGGCTATCTACAAGGAACGTACAGATAAGAATTATATACTGGAACATGTTATTCTTCCTGACCTGAAAAAGGCGGAAAGCCTGATTAACCGTAATAAGAATTACGAACGCAAGCGTATTTCTATCTGTGGTGTATGGGCCATCATGGCGGACGCCTATATGTGGGCTGAAGAATATAATCTGGCTGACCAGACCATCGATAAGATGGCAACTATTGCTTCCAAAAGGGGGGGCGTTTTGTTGACTTCGAACCTCTTATTGCTACATGGCATACCATGTTCACGGAAGAACTGAACAATAAGCCTTCTGATGATACGCCCGAAAATGATGAATATAACTCCAGAGAGTTTATTTTCCTGGTTCATTTCAATATGGATGAAGTCGGCACGAATGGTTACAGTTATATGTATCAATGGTTCTCCGGTTCAGGAAACCGTGCAGCAGTTATGTCTGACAAGTTTATGAGCATTTTTGACGAAGAGGATATGAAAGGTGATTTGCGCAAAGATTATACGGTGAAGAATTACCAGAATGGAAATGAATTGCGTAAATATATGGCGGGTGATATTAGTAATTCTTTGAATAAGACTTGTGAGGTTGCTTATCCGATTTATCGTTATACAGATATGATGTTGCTTCAAGCAGAAGCTCGTGCTCATCAGGGCAAATGGGGTGAGGCTTTGGAACTGGTGAAATCTGTACGTGACCGTGCTGGATTGAACACACTGACTGAAAATGATTTTGCTTCTGAAGAAGAGGTAGTCAATTATATCTTGCGTGAACGCCAGGTGGAATTAGCCGGCGAAGGACGTCGTTGGTTTGATTTGCTGCGTACCGGAAAGTGGAAAGAAGTGATGAAACCTATCAACGGAATGGAGCAGGATGGCAATGAACTTTTCCCGATCCACTATTCACATATTCTGGAAAATCCGAAGATTGTGCAGAATACGTATTATGGCAATACTAACAATTAAAAAGATAGAAACAATGAAAAAGACAATATTATATAAGGCTCTTTTCTTTTGTTGGGCCATTCTGGCGTTGACCGGTTGTGATCTGGACTTACAAAAGAACTATGACTATGAACCTTCGGTGGATGATCCGTATGTAAAAGTGACAGCGTGGGAATATTTCCAGGATCATAAAGATATGTTCTCGGAGTTGATAGCAGCTATTGAGTATACAGGTCTGAAAGACTATTATACCCAGACTGACAATAAATATACTTTTCTGGCTTTGAATAATGCAGGTATGCAACTTTATCGTGAGAATGAATTTGCAGGTGCGGCATCCATTACAGATTGTGATAAGGATAAAGTAACAAACATGTTGCTTTATCATATTGTAGACGGTGAATATAGTTCTTATGGACAGTTGCAGGTGGAACCGATGTTCGTATTGACGATGCTGAAAGGAGAGAATGGGCTGATGACAATGTCTGTATGGAAAAACCCATGGCAGGCTGCGGTAGGTAAGATTCTGGTGAATCAGACCGGAAGCAACGGGAAATCTCCACAGCGTCAGGCTAAAACCAGCAACATTCTGCCAACGAATGGTGTGATTCATATATTTGAGAACTATTGCAAATATTCCAAATAACCACAGTTAATTAAAAAGAGAACTAATTATGATTCGTAAAATATATACCTTATTAATGCTAGGACTTTGCTTGGGTTTTGCTGCCTGTAGCGATGATAATGATGGTCTGGATCCTAATTCGGCTGCTCCTGTGATTAAATTCCCGATGGAACAACTGGATGTGGATTTAAATAAAGTGGATAATCTGCCGGTAGTGGCTGTCATTAAGTCTCAGGCCGGACTCCAGAGTGTGACAATGAAATTGCAGACTGTGGAGGGAGTGACCGAATATAAAACGGTGACTGAATTCTTTAATCCCAATTCTTACAGCTTATCCGAAAACCTGGAGTACAATGCAAATTACGAAGCTTTTATCATTGAGGCTACGGACAAATTGAATCATGTTACGAGCGGGACTTTACCAATTGCTGTTACCGATGTGATGGCGCGCCCTGTCATTACATTCGATCCCGAAGAGATTATATATGATGAGATGGATGAAAATCCGGTAATGCCTCGTACCACTTTTAAAATCGTTTCGGAGGCAGGTTTAAAGAAAGTAGAAAGATTCTTGGTTTCTGTTGATGGACAAACATCGAAAGGGGGAGATGTGTTGAATGGTGATAAAATATTTGAGTATGATGAATTAATAGAATATAAAGAAGGTGATAAGGGCTTTAAAGTGAAAGCTGAAGATATATATGGTAATATCACAATTTCTACTTTGCAGGTGTCATATAAGACAGTTCCGGTTCCTGTATTGACTTTAGGTAAAGAACTTATTACTACCGATGAAGGAGTAGATACGGAAGTTCCAATGCATATTGAATCGGTTCGTGGTATCAGAGAAGTAGTTATTTATCGTATAGAAAAAGGAATCGAAACGGAAATTTTACGTAAAGGATTTAGTGGTGATAAGAATTTAGATTATAATCCAAAAGTACAGCTTACGGAAGAGACGTCTCAAATCAAAATTGTTGTATCCGATGGTAGAGAAGGAAAAGATGTGAATGGAACAGTGAAGACTTATGTTAGTATGGAAGTTGTTGATCTTCAGGTGGGTAGCCAAAAAATGGCGAACGCAGAACCATTTGCTTTGATTTCTTTGAAGGATATGAAGACTTATTCTGTGGATGAGGCTATTGTGAGTGAAGAAAGTGCTAAAAATATCGATATAAAATTCTATGCGGCATCTAATAGTGGAGTGATAACTTTCCGTCTTTACTCTCCGGAAAATGTAGATGGTAAGAATGGAGAATATGCAGGGAGTACAGGTAAGTTAACAGCCTTGAAGAAAATGAATATGACACGTTTTGCTAAATTGTCTAATTTTGATTATGAACAGGCAACTCGCTCGTCTATTGAAGAAGAGTTCGGAAAAGCGACAACAGCCGCTAGGGCAGATGTGAATGTTGGAGATATTATTGGATTTAAAACGGGAGGTTCTTCCAGTGCTGGCGGCGGTAGAATTGGTGTTATTAAAATTGTTGATATATCCGATAAGATGGGTACCGATGCAACAAAACGCATCGCGACTGTTGAAATTAAATTCCCCAAACAGAAGTAATTGTTATTTTCTTTTGATAGTTAGGTGTGTCATACTACCTAACTATCAATTGATTGCTATCTTCTAATAGAACAAATGTTATCCCGGTTTTATCTGATTCTTAAATAAATATATGCATAACTGGAATTAATATGGCAAGACCTATTTATCAGTGTTTTTTGACCTTTGGTATGGTTGTACTCCTTCTGCTGACAATAGCCTGTTCATCTTCTGAAACGACTGAATCTTCGGGATTGGAACAGCCCATTTTACCGCATCCGACAGGGAATGAATATACCTTTCTGAATGTAGAGTATAGAAAATGGCAGAACGGGACTTTCCAAGCATGGACAACGGCAGACTCGAAGGAAACTCGAACCATTGACTATATGAATTGGTATGTTCCCTCCTCGGATTATAGTCGGACTGCTTGGGGAGGACGGATAGGTTTGCAACCATCTTCTGTGGTTGGAAAAGAAGGCTTTTTCCGAGTGGCTAGTTGCGCAGGACGTTCTTATTTGCTCGATCCGGATAATGGAGCCGTTATTATTCATGGAATTCAGCACGTCCGTCCGGGAGAATCTACTGCACATAAGAAGGCTTTCAGCACTCGATATGGCAGTGAAGCACGATGGAGTGAAGAGACAGGTAAACTGATTGCGGACAATCATATAAACTATATTTCGTATGGATCGAACCGCATTGAAGCATTTCCTGCAGCGGTACGTAATAACCTGCTAACACCTAAGACGCAAAAGATTGCTTATGCGGAGAATCTGTATCTGCTTCGTACGTTTATGTGGGATATGAGCAAGAATTTAGGCTATACGTTTGAGGATGATAAGTACAATCGCCTGATTCTTCTTTTCGAACCGACGTTTGCCGCTTACATAGATCATCTTGTACAGGAAAAGTCTGCTTTATTTGCCGGTGATAAACATTTTATCGGCTTCTATCTCGACAATGAACTACCGTTTGCCAGTTATCAGAATACCGATCCTTTGCGCGGAATCGATCTGAAGCATTTCCTGTCCTTGCCCGAACGTTATAAAGCAGCCCGGGAGTATGCAGAAAGGTTTATGCGGGATAACGGCATAGCCTCTGCCGGAGCGATAACCAAGAAAGATCAGGAAGACTTTCGGGGGATGGTTGCCGATTATTATTATCAGTTGACTACCGCTACCGTCAGGAAATATGATAAAGAGCATTTGATTTTGGGAACACGTCTGCACGATTGGAGCAAATATAATCAGAAAGTAGTGGAAGCCTGTGCTCGTTATTGCGATCTTGTTTCCATTAACTATTATGCGCGTTGGCAACCGGAAAACGATTTTTTGGCAAACCTGAAAAACTGGTGTGGAGCGAAGCCTTTTTTAGTTTCGGAATTCTATACGAAAGCAGAAGATGCCAGTTATCAGGGAACTCGATATGCCAATACCGAAGGAGGTGGATGGCTGGTACATACACAAAAGAATAGAGGTGAGTTTTATCAGAACTTCTGTCTTCGTTTGCTGGAAACCCGAAACTGTGTGGGCTGGGTACACTTTGAGTATAATGACGGCTACGATTCTGATGGAAAAGCTTCCAATAAGGGAGTGGTGTCCATCGAATATGAACCTTATGGACCTTTCCTGTCGCAGATGCGGCAGTTGAATCTTGCAGTTTATTCACTGATCGATTATTATGATGCAAAATCAGTTCAATAGATCAACGGAAATTTAAAAAAGACAAATTGAATATTTAGAATTAAAATAGTTATGACCATGAAGAAGTTTAGTTTATTCGCAATCCTTTTAGGATTTAATATAGCTTTGGGAGCATGTTCCGATGATGATACCGCTCCTGTAGTGCAAGATGAAATCTTTCAACTTCCGGAAAAGGCTTATGTGCTGGCGGAGCAATCCAGACGGGCTATTGTCATCAGAGATGCGGAAACGCATCGCAATATTTGGAGTTGGGATCCTTATACTGCCTGTGTACCTGCTGCCCAACAGGGTTGGTTTGTCAATCCGAGTGAAGTAAAACCGGTTTTCAATAGACGCTATATCTTAATGACTGCCTCCGGCGGGGCTGTGGCTCTAATCCGTTTGTCGGATCATAAATTAATGTTCTATGCAAATTGCGGACAGAATCCTCACTCCGCAGAGGTGTTGCCGGATGGAAATATTGTAACAGCTGAATCTAAATCCGGTGAAATCAATACCTTTGTGGTTGATACAGTTAAAGTATTGGGAGCGAAAGCTAATACGGTGAAATTGGGTAATGCGCATAATGTAGTCTGGGATAAGAAGAGATCGTATCTTTATGCTACAGCTACCACGGCGGATAAGGTGACAGCATTATTTCGTTTTAAGTATAATGGGGATCGGAATAATCCGAAGTTGACCAATCAGACGCGTATCTATACATTCAAAGATGAATCGGGTGGACATGATTTGTTTCCGGTATATGGTGAAGAAGACAAATTATGGCTTACTGCTGCTTCGGCTGTTTATAAGTTTGATCTGACTGGGGTTACGGATGCCACGACTAATGAGTCGGCTGAACCGACCTGTGAAAAAGTATACAGCATAGCCGATATAAAAAGTATCTGCAACGGACCGGATGGCATCCTGATGTTGAAACCGACTGAAGAGTGGTGGGCAGAAGGACTTGTAAATGAGAAGGGAGAGGAACTTTTCAAAATGGACGGAGCCAAGATTTATAAAGGCCGTTGGATGATAGACAATCTTTTCAGTTATCCGGAAAAGCATGATTTTGTGTTGGGTGAGGACTGATTAAGTATGGTGGAAGATTGATTAAGTACATAAGTTGAATAATTAAGTTTGGAACAATGAGGAAACTTCTTCTTTTTTTATTGGTATCTATCGCATTACCGGCCTTGGCGCAGAATGGAAAGAAAGTGTATGCCGACTTTCACGGAGTGCGCTATACCCGGCAGCATGACGGAAAGCTGGGGCGTTGGGAGATGTATGCCAATACGGAAAAATCAAGTACCGGAAGAAAGTCGCTGTGTTATAATGCCGACCTGATAGACAGCGAAGGACGGCATGAAATAGCAGCAGTGGCCTATCCACAAGTCGGAATGCAGTCCAATCTCGATCCCGATTATATTGAATATCAGATTTTGTCTGCGAAAGCAGCCAAGATAGATGGATTCTTTATTGAATGGGGATTCAAGCCTCACGAAAATGACATCTTGTTGCGTGAAATGCAGAAAGTGGCGGCGAAGTACGACTTTGAGATTGGTGTAAACTGGTGCGACGGTTGGTTGTATTATGACTGGATTACTAAACTTTATCCGGAAATCAATACCCGTGAGGTAAAGACCGAATACATGGCTAAATGTTATCAATATTTGGTAGATAGCGTCTTTACCGGTCCTACAGCTCCTATGGTGAAGGGAATGCCTGTTTTTTATCATTTCGGTCCCGGAGCGAAAGTGGATGAATATAAGAAAGTATTATCACTGGCGAAGTTACCGCAAGGAATGAAGCAACCGGTTGCTTTACGCCGTTGGGCGGATTGGGGAAAACTGGAAAATGATAAATATATCCCCGTCACTCGTAGCGATGAAATGGATGCCTGGAAAGAAGTGGGAGAAATACCGACTGCATGGCTTCCTGCCCGTGTCCGTACAAGAGATCAGGCACATGCCGAATGGGATAATTACGCCACTCAGGATGATGTTATCGAGTTTATGAAACCTTTCCGCGATTCCATCTGGCATAGTAACAATCCTGCGTATACAATTAAGTCAGGATTTGCCATGCCGGGAATGGATAACCGCGGTTGTGCAGGCTGGGGACGCGGACATTTCTATTATATTCCGCGCAACAATGGAGAAACCTACCAAAGTATGTGGAAGTTCTGTATGGCGGAGAAAGACAGCTTGGATATGATGTTTATTGCTTCGTGGAGCGACTATACCGAAGGACACGAAATAGAGCCAACCATTGAAAACGGTGACCGCGAATTGCGTACTACTTTAAAATATGCGGCAGAGTTCAAAGGTGAACAGGCGGATGAACGTGGATTAACCTTGCCTTTGATGCTTTTCCGTTTGCGAAAAGAAGCCCGTTTCCTGGAAAAGACAAAGATGGATGTATCTGGTTGTCATCGTTCCCTCGATAAGGCAGCATTGTTAATCAGCCAGGGACGTTATCCGGTGGCGATAGGCTTGTTGTCACAAATTGAAAATGATGTCAAGACAGCAAAGTCAGCTTTGGCAGTTGAGATGATGCGTTTGCGCGATTCGGACATAAAGATTCAGGGAAAGCGAAAATCCGGTGGTTACAGTGCCGAAGAAACCCTCTCTATTTCTTTGCCAAAAGAGTTGGTTTCCAAACTACAAATGAATAACTATGTCGGGTATCTCTATTTTGAGTATTTGGACAAAGGAAATGAATCCCTTTTTATACGTTCGTCTACGCTGCGTGAACCGAAAGAACCGTTTAAAATTGTGTCCCGGATACGTACCGATAATACGGGTGAATGGAAAAGCGCAAAAGTAGAATTGTATAAGGATAATATCGTGAATGGATTCAATATGCCTACTTTCTATTTAAAAGGAAATGTCGTAGTCCGTAATTTGTCATTGGGTTATACGATCTACACAGTCAAATAAATGCATGGATGAAGAATTTAAATAATTGGTTATTAGTTTTATCTGTACTATCCTGCTTCGGATGTTCCTCTCCGGTCCATGAAGATGACAGGGGATGTGCTTTCGTTTCTGACAGTATTCAATATCGGGTTGAGTTTATGTCGGCGGGGTGCGTGCGGATTCTCTCTTTTCCCGAAGGTGATACGCTGGTAACAAAAAGATTGGTGGTTGATTCGGAAAAGCCGGCTTTCAAAGATTATAAATGGGAAGATACGGGACAGAAGCTGCTCTTTCGCACCCGTGAACTTTCCGTAGTTTTTGATAAGGCAGATGCGGCTTTCACTTTTCAGGAAACATCCACAGGTAAGTTATTACTAAAAGAGAAAGGGGATAGAAAGGCACGAAACTTCAAACGTTCGGTTGCCGGAGGTGAACAATGTCTCGAAGTCACTCAACGCTTTGTTCCTACCGAGGATGAGGCCATTTACGGACTGGGACAGTATCAGAATGGAATCATGAACTATCGGGGGAAATCCGTACTTCTGTTACAGGCCAATATGGATATTGTCAATCCGTTCCTTATTTCGACCAACGGATACGGTGTCTTATGGGATAATTATTCTTCTACGAAGTTTGAAGATACGAAGGAGGGCTACTCATTTACTTCCGAAGTAGGTGATGCTTCCGACTATTATTTTGTCTATGGCAAGAATATGGACGAAGTCGTTGCCGGTTATCGGGAATTGACGGGGGACGTGCCGATGTTTGGAAAATGGGTGTATGGCTTCTGGCAGTCCAAAGAACGTTATAAGTCGTTCGATGAATTGAAGGCAGTCGTTAAAGAATACCGTAAACGGGGAATTCCGTTGGATAACATTGTGCAGGATTGGGAATATTGGGGAGACAAACCTCATTGGAACAGCCTGACTTTCCATCCGGCAAACTTTAATCATCCCCGTCAGGTTATTGATGAACTGCATCAACAGGACCATGTTCATTTTATGCTTTCCGTATGGCCCGGATTCGGACCGGAAACGGCTGTCTATCAGTCTTTGGATTCTATCGGTGCATTGTTTAGCGAACCTACATGGGCGGGTTATAAGGTTTTTGATGCCTATAATCCTGTTGCACGGGATATCTTCTGGCAATACCTCAAGAAAGGACTCTATGATATGGGCGTGGATGCCTGGTGGATGGATGCAACGGAACCATCTTTCCGGGACGGATTCACACAGCTGAAGCAGGAAGAAAAGACCAAATCGGCAGGTAATACTTATCTGGGTAGCTTCCACCGTTATCTGAACACTTATTCTTTGGAAATGCTAAAGGACTTCTATCAACGCCTGCGCGCCGAGAGCGATCAGAAACGTATATTTATCCTAACTCGTTCCGCCTTTGCCTCGCAACAGCATTATGGTACAGCTGTATGGTCGGGTGACGTTTCGGCTTCATGGGAGAATATGCACAAACAACTGGTTGCCGGCTTAAACTTGTCTATGTCCGGTATTCCGTATTGGACTTCCGATACGGGAGGATTCTTCGTCACAGAACGGGATGCGAAATATCCCGACGGACTGAAAAGTAATGATTATAAGGAGTTGTATTCCCGTTGGTTCCAGTTTAGCGCATTTACTCCTATCTTCCGTGCTCACGGTACGAACGTGCCGCGTGAAATTTGGCAATTTGGTGAAAAGGGGACATTATCCTATGATAACCAGGTGAAGTATATCCATCTGCGCTACCGTCTGTTGCCTTACATTTACTCGACGTCTCATCAGGTAACCGCCAATAACTATACCATGTTGAGAGGTTTGGCAATGGATTTCACAACAGATACCCGGACTTTTGATATTGATAATGCCTATATGTTCGGTCCTTCCTTATTGGTGCGTCCGGTATTTCATCCGCAATCGGAAGAAAAGAACATCGGTATTTATCTGCCGGAACACAGCGGTAAATATTGGTATGACTTCTGGACTGGAGAAGCTTTTGAAGGAGGAAGGGAACAAATGCAGACAAATGTCCTCGATATACTTCCGCTCTATGTGAAGGCAGGTTCTATCTTGCCTTTGGCAGAAGTAAAACAATATGCGATGGAATATCCCGATCGTGAATTGGAACTGCGTATCTATGGAGGAGCAGACGCTTCTTTTTTATGGTATGAGGATGAAGGTGATTCCTACCGCTATGAAGAGGGTGTATGTTCGAAAGTGCCGATGCAATGGAAAGATTCGGAACGGACATTGACTATTGGGCTGCGTGAGGGAACTTATCCCGGCATGCCGGAACAAATAAAAATGCATGTGAAATTATATCTGCCTGAAGGTGCAGCTCTTGATAGCAAAGAGTGCGTCTACACAGGTAGAGAAGTAAAAATAAAGTTTTAATTATAAGCATACATCGATTATGAAGAAGTTTCTCTATATTTTTATTCTATTGTTTGTTGTGGGATGGGCACAAGCGCAACAGCGCGTGGTGTACACAATCAATGACGGATGGAAATTTACAAAAGGATCTCCGTTTGAAGCGCAGCTGGCCGGCTGTGACGACTCTTCTTGGGAGACGGTCAATATACCTCACACATGGAATAATAAAGATGCAGACGACGAAACTCCGGGGTTTTATCGGGGGCCGGCTTGGTACCGGAAACAATTGTTTGTAGATAAAAGCCAGGAGGGACGTCAGGCTGTGATCTATTTTGAAGGAGCCAATCAGGAAGTGCGATTCTATCTGAACGGTCAGTTTGTGGGAGAGCACAAAGGGGGGTATACCCGTTTCTGTTTTGACATCACTTCCCATTTGCGTTATGGACAGGAAAACCTGTTTGCCATTTATGTGAACAATGTCTATAACCCGAATATTCCTCCCTTATCTGCCGATTTTACTTTCTTTGGCGGTATCTACCGGGATGTCTATTTGCAATTTATGAATCCGGTGCACATTGCAACGAATGATTATGCTTCATCAGGAGTTTATATCCGTACACCCGAAGTGAACAACTCCGCAGCCTCGGTAGAAATCACTACATTACTGACGAATAATACACTCCAACCTGCTGAAATCAGGGTGGAAAATGTAATCTGTGATGCGGATGGTAAGGAAGTGAAAAAGACTCATGCGGAAATAAAGCTGGCATCCGGTGAAACAAAGACGGACATCTCTAAAAAGATAAAAATAGATTCTCCCCGTTTGTGGGATATAGACGATCCTTATCGGTATATGGTATATACGCGTATTCTTGATAAGAAAAAGGGGACTTTGCTGGATGAAGTGGTGAATCCGTTAGGCTTGCGCTGGTTCAAGTTTGATTCGGAAAAAGGCTTTTTCTTGAATGGCAAATGGCGTAAACTGATCGGAACTGCCCGGCATCAGGATTATTTTCAGAAAGGAAATGCCTTGCGCGACGAGTTGCATGTACAGGATGTATTGCTGTTGAAAGAGATGGGAGGGAACTTCCTACGTGTGTCACATTATCCCCAAGATCCTGTAATCATGGAAATGTGTGATAAACTGGGTATTGTGACTTCAGTTGAAATCCCCGTTGTCAATGCTGTTACGGAAACCGAAGAGTTTTTGCAGAACTCCGTTGAGATGGCTAAAGAAATGGTGCGTCAGGACTTCAACCGCCCTTCTGTTATGATTTGGGGCTATATGAATGAGATTTTCCTGCGTCGCCCTTATACCGAAGGCAAACAATTGGAAGATTACTACCGCTTTACTGAAAAAGTAGCCCGTGCCTTGGAGGCGACCATCCGCGAGGAAGATCCTTCCAGATATACCATGATGGCTTATCATAATATGCCTCAATATTACGAAGACGCCCATCTGACCGAAATCCCGATGATTCAGGGATGGAACCTGTATCAAGGCTGGTATGAACCGGATATTAATGAGTTTCAACGTTTGCTTGATCGTGCTCATAAGGTATACAAAGGAAAAGTACTGATGGTTACGGAATATGGGCCGGGAGTAGATCCGGGACTTCATTCCTACCAGCCGGAACGTTTCGACTTCTCACAGGAATACGGTTTGGTGTATCATAAACATTATCTCCGTGAAATGATGAAACGTCCGTTTATAGCCGGTTCCAGTCTGTGGAATCTGAATGATTTTTATTCCGAATCCCGTGTAGATGCTGTTCCTCATGTAAACAATAAAGGAGTTGTCGGATTAGACAGGGAGAAGAAAGATGTCTATTGGTTTTATAAGACAGCTTTGTCACGTCGTCCGATACTTGTTATAGGTAATCGGGAGTGGAAAAGCCGTGGGGGAGTGGTGAATACTGCACAGAAAGAATGTATTCAGTCTGTCCCTGTATTCTCTAATGCGGAAGAAGTAGAGCTGTTTGTGAACAATAAAAGTCTGGGAAAGAAAAAGGTAGAAGATAATTATGCCTTGTTCGACGTACCGTTCGTTGGTGGAGAGAATCTCTTGGAAGCAGTTGCCGTGGCTGGTGATAGCAAATTGCGGGATATGCTCCGGATTCAGTTCCAGTTGGTAGGCTCGCAGTTGAAAGACGAAGCAATTCCATTTACGGAAATAAATGTAATGTTGGGTTCTCCGAGATATTTTGAAGACCGTACAGCAAATGTAGCATGGATTCCCGAGCAGGAGTATAAGCCCGGTAGCTGGGGATTTGTAGGCGGAACTTCTTATCGCCGTAAAACAGGATTTGGCAGTATGCTTGGTTCGGATATTGATATTTATGGAACAGATATGAATCCAATCTTCCAGACTCAACGTGCTGGAATAAAATCTTTTAAAGCTGATGTACCGAATGGAGAATATTCCGTATATTTGTACTGGGCAGAGTTGGAGTCGGACAAAGAGAGGGAAGCGTTGGTTTATAATCTGGGAGCTGACTCGGAACAGACGTTTGCCGGAAACCGTAGCTTCGGAATTTCAATGAATGGAACGACTGTTTTGGATGATTTCAACATAGCTCGTGATTACGGATATGCCTGTGCTGTTATCAAGAAGTTTGTAGTAACGGTGAAGGATGGAAAAGGATTGAGTGTTGACTTCCATAAAAAAGAAGGAGAACCTATTCTGAACGCTATCCGTATTTATAGAAACTATTAATCATAAACACTGTCAATATGCTTAGGTCTATTTATTTACTGTCTTTTCTCCTCCTGCAATCCTTATTTGCTTTTGCCGGGAATGTAAAGGAGAGTGTTCCGTCCTCTTTTGATTTGTATGTATGCATCGGACAATCTAACATGGCGGGGCGTGCAACATTAACTCAGGAAGTCATGGATACCCTCCAAAATGTGTATCTATTGAATGATAAGGGGAATTTTGAACCGGCAGTAAATCCTCTCAATCGTTATTCTACAGTTCGGAAAGATTTGTCAATGCAGCGTTTAGGACCGGCTTATGGCTTTGCTAAAGAGATGGTCCGGCAAACGAAACGTCCTGTCGGACTGGTGGTAAATGCCCGTGGAGGCTCGTCCATCAACTCCTGGCTAAAAGGGAGCAAAGACGGATATTATGAAGAAGCTCTTTCCCGGATTCGGGTTGCGATGAAGCAGGGAGGTGTTTTGAAAGCAATCCTTTGGCATCAGGGAGAAGCCGATTGTTCGAATCCGGAAGCGTATAAACAGAAACTGATTTCTTTGGTAAAAGACCTGCGGGAGGATCTGGACATGCCGGATTTACCGGTTGTTGTAGGACAGATTTCACAATGGAACTGGACGAAAAGAGAAGCAGGTACAGTCCCCTTTAATCAGATGATTAAAAAAGTTTCTTCATTTATTCCCTATTCCGATTGGGTATCATCGAAAGGATTGGGATGGTATAAAGATGAGAAGGACCCTCATTTTAATACGGAAGCACAACTGTTATTAGGAAAACGTTATGCGAAAAAGGTCTTGAAATTCTATAAACATCAATAGAATATCCTTTTTCGAAAGAACATAAAAGCCGGCTGATTCATAAGGAATCAGCCGGCTTTTGTATGGTGAATAACTAAATACTGCCTTGTTGATAGAAAATGATTATATATAGTTAATTGTCTTATTCTGAATAAATTAACCTGTTAATAACTTTGTTAATATCCTTGTTGATAACTGAAATGAGGTTGTGAATAAAACCAGTAAAGAAGAGTCGTCATAAAAAAGAAGAACCGCATTTCTGCGATTCTTCTTTTCTTTAGTTGCGGAGATCCGACTCGAACGAATGACCTTTGGGTTATGAGCCCAACGAGCTACCAACTGCTCCACTCCGCGATGTTTAACGGGTGCAAAGGTACGGCTTTTTTTGAAACAAACAAATAATTAGCAGAATATTTTTCAGATAAATCATCACTTTTTTCTTATTTGGTTGAGAATGAGTGAAATAATGATGAAACTTTTTCTTAGCACCTATTAATATACAAATGTTAATATTCTCTCTATTTTCTTGTATGGTCTAAAGAAAAGAATTACTTTTGCTCAAAATATTCAGCAATGTGCAATTTGTAACCTATGACCGTATCCAAGACAAAAGCCAAATTAGTAGATGTAGCCCGTCAGCTTTTTGCGAAGATGGGAGTAGAAAACACAACTATGAATGATATCGCTCTTGCTTCTAAAAAAGGTAGACGAACGCTCTATACTTATTTTAAAAGTAAGGATGAAATTTATTTGGCTGTTGTGGAATCGGAATTGGATATTCTGTCGGATATGATGAAGCGGGTAGCCGAGAAAAATATCTCACCGGACGAGAAATTGTTGGAGATGATATATACCCGGTTGGACGCAGTAAAAGAGGTCGTCTATCGAAACGGAACACTGCGTGCTTATTTCTTCCGTGATATATGGCGGGTGGAGAAAGTTCGCAAGAAGTTTGATGCAAAGGAAGTCCAGCTCTTTAAAGCAGTTCTTCTGGAAGGACAGGCAAAAGGAGTCTTCCATATTGATGATGTGGAGATGACTGCCGACTTGATACATTATTGTGTGAAAGGAATTGAAGTTCCTTATATTCGTGGGCATATAGGTGCACATCTGGATGAAGATACAAGAAATAGATATGTGACCAACATTGTGTTTGGCGCACTGCATAGAACAGAAATTTAATTAAATAACTTTTAGTATGGGATTATTAGACGGAAAAACAGCCATTGTAACCGGTGCTGCTCGTGGTATTGGTAAGGCTATCGCTCTTAAGTTTGCTGCCGAAGGTGCAAACATCGCATTTACTGACCTTGTCATTGACGAAAATGCAGAAAATACAGCAAAGGAACTTGAAGCAATGGGCGTGAAAGCCAAAGGCTATGCATCTAACGCTGCTAACTTTGAAGATACTGCAAAGGTCGTAGAAGAAATCCACAAGGACTTCGGACGGATCGATATATTGGTAAACAATGCCGGTATCACTCGTGACGGTTTGATGATGCGTATGAGCGAACAGCAATGGGATATGGTGATTAACGTGAACCTGAAGTCAGCGTTTAACTTCATTCATGCTTGTACACCTATCATGATGCGTCAAAAAGCTGGTAGTGTTATCAATATGGCATCTGTTGTAGGTGTTCACGGAAATGCAGGACAGGCTAACTATGCTGCTTCCAAAGCAGGTATGATTGCATTGGCTAAGTCTATCGCACAGGAGTTGGGCTCTCGTGGCATCCGTGCTAACGCCATCGCTCCGGGATTCATCCTGACAGACATGACGGCTGCTCTTTCTGACGAAGTAAGAGCTGAATGGGCAAAGAAAATACCTTTGCGTCGTGGTGGTACTCCTGAAGATGTGGCAAACATCGCTACCTTCCTGGCTTCTGATATGTCATCTTATGTGTCAGGTCAGGTGATTCAGGTAGATGGTGGTATGAATATGTAATCGAACAGAATGACTGTTGTATACGAAGACAACCATATCATTGTAGTCAACAAGACCGCTTCCGAGATTGTCCAGGCAGACAAGACGGGGGATACACCGCTTTCGGAGACTGTGAAACAGTATCTGAAAGAGAAGTATCAGAAACCCGGAAATGTTTTCCTCGGTGTGACACACCGGTTGGACCGCCCCGTAAGCGGTCTTGTTATTTTTGCCAAAACGGGTAAGGCACTTACACGGCTCAACGAGATGTTTCGCACCAGTGAGGTGAAAAAGACTTATTGGGCGGTTGTGAAAAATGCTCCGCAAGAACCGGAAGGTGAACTGGTACATTTTCTTGTACGTAATGAAAAGCAGAATAAAAGTTATGCATACGACAAGGAAGTGCCAAACAGCAAGAAAGCGATCTTGCATTACCGGTTGATCGGTCATTCGGAGAATTACTATTTGCTCGAAGTCGATTTAAAAACCGGACGTCAT
Source organism: Bacteroides sp. M10 (assembly GCF_014334015.1). GTDB lineage: Bacteria > Bacteroidota > Bacteroidia > Bacteroidales > Bacteroidaceae > Bacteroides > Bacteroides intestinigallinarum. The sequence goes on from NZ_CP060488.1 coordinate 2,641,995, forward strand.
CATCAGATTCGTTGTCAGCTGGCAAAAATGGGATGCCCTATCAAAGGGGATTTGAAATACGGTTCTCCACGCTCCAATCCGGATGGGAGCATTTGTCTGCATGCCCGGAGAGTACGGTTCACACATCCTGTCTCAAAAGAACTGATAGAGCTTGAAGCTCCTCTTCCCGAAGGGAATTTATGGAAAGGATTCGCCATAGATTAACACGAATTTCCACAGACTCATCTATTATGTTATTTAATAGACGGTATGTAGTTTATCTGTGGAAAATCGTGTAAATCTGTGGTCGGAACTTGCCAAAAGAGTAAACTTGCCTGCCATTTTTCTTGTAAACTCTAGCGACAGTTAGTTAATTCCTAAATAGGTAGTATATTTGCATCATTCGCTAACTATAATTTTCAATCATACCAAAGAAAAATACGAATGAAGGCATTTAAACTACTTGCACTTACTTCTTGTGTCTTGCTTGCAGCGGGAAATGGAGTAGCGCAACAGAACTATTCAAAAAGTGAAGGATTATTGCAGTACGTCGATCCGTATATCGGATCCGGTTATCATGGACACGTCTTTGTTGGGACGAGTGTTCCGTATGGAATGGTACAGCTGGGTCCTACCAATATCCATAAAGGTTGGGACTGGTGTTCGGGTTATCATTATTCCGATAGTATTTTAATCGGCTTTTCACATACCCATTTGAGCGGTACGGGTTGTACTGACTTATGTGATATTCTCATCATGCCATTGAATGAGATCCGTACCCCCAGAGGCAATCAGGATGATATACGCGATGGGTATGCTTCCAGATATTCTCATGCGAATGAAATCGCCCGTCCCGAATATTACTCTTTGCTTCTCGACCGTTACAACATCAAAGCCGAACTGACAGCTACAGATCGTGTAGGCTTCCATCGTTATACTTATCCCGAAGGAAAACCTGCTTCCATATTGATCGACTTACGTGAAGGAAACGGATCGAATGCTTACGACAGCTATATCCGTAAGGTAGATGATTATACGGTAGAGGGGTATCGTTATGTGAGAGGCTGGAGTCCTTCCCGCAAAGTTTATTTTGTGTTGAAAAGTGATAAAAAGATAGAGCAGTTTACTGCCTATGACGATAATGCCCCGCAACCTTGGGACCAACTGAAAGTGGCATCGGTGAAGAGTGTCCTTACTTTTGGTAACGTGAAAGAAGTGAAGATAAAAGTAGCTCTTTCTTCTGTCAGCTGTGACAACGCAGCGATGAACCTGCAATCCGAACTTACTCACTGGGATTTTGATAAGGTGGTGGATATGAGTGCCGCCCGATGGAACAAGCAACTGGAGAAGATGACAATAGAAACTGATGATGAGGCTTCCAAACGAGTGTTCTATACCGCCCATTATCATACTATGATTGCCCCTACGCTTTTTTGCGATGTGAATGGAGAGTATAGAGGAATGAATGACATGATTTACACAGACCCGAAGAAAGCCAACTATACGACTCTTTCTTTATGGGATACCTACCGTGCATTAAATCCTTTGATGACTATTACTCAACCTGAAATGGTTGACCATGTAGTCAATTCGATGATTTCCATCTATCGTCAGCAGGACAAACTCCCTATCTGGCCTTTGATGAGTGGAGAGACCGATCAGATGCCGGGGTATAGCTCCGTGCCGGTGATTGCCGATGCATATCTGAAAGGATTTACCGGGTTCGATGCGGAAGAAGCATTGCAAGCAATGATAGCTACAGCTACTTATGAAAAGCAGAAAGGAGTACCTTATGTAGTCAAAAAAGGCTATATCCCTGCCGACAAAGTTCATGAAGCTACTTCCATAGCCATGGAGTATGCAGTGGACGATTGGGGAATTGCCGCTATGGCACGTAAGATGGGAAAGGCAGAAGATGCTGAAACATTCTCAAAGCGTGCTCATTATTACAAGAACTATTTTGATTCTTCTATCCATTTTATTCGTCCGAAACTGGAAGACGGTTCTTGGCGTACTCCTTACGATCCGGCACGTTCCATCCATACTGTTGGAGATTTCTGTGAAGGAAACGGATGGCAATATACTTTCTTTGCTCCACAAGACCCGTATGGGCTGATTGCCTTGTTTGGAGGTGACAAACCTTTTGCAACGAAGCTTGATGGTTTCTTTACCAACACCGACAGTATGGGCGAAGGAGCTTCGAGCGACATAACCGGATTGATCGGACAATATGCGCATGGAAACGAACCGAGCCATCATGTTGCTTATCTTTATGCGTATGCCGGTGAACAATGGAAAACGGCGGAAAAGGTTCGTTTTATCATGAGTGATTTTTACACAGACCAACCAGACGGCATCATCGGTAATGAGGATTGTGGCCAAATGTCTGCCTGGTATCTTCTTTCATCTATGGGACTCTATCAGGTGAACCCATCGGATGGTGTATTTGTTTTCGGTAGCCCCTGTTTTAAGAAAGTAGAAATGAAGGTACGTGGTGGTAACACTTTTACTGTAGAAGCACCAAATAACAGCAAAGAAAATATCTATATCCAGAAAGTGTATTTGAATGGCAAGCCTTATGATAAGAGTTATATCACTTATCAGGATATAATAAATGGCAGCACATTGAAGTTTGTAATGGGAAAAAAGCCTAATAAGAATTTTGGTAAGGCTCCGGCAAACAGACCAGTTGTTTTGAATAAGATAAATAGATAAAGATGACTTACTTATAAAAGACAGCTAATTATTGAAAGGAGGAAGAAGCCTCCGACAATGAAAGAATAAAGCTGGTTCTCAATATTCAATTCAGTTTTCAATAGGTATTATAAGGCTTTCCGATTGTAGCATTTAATTCTGCTTCGGAAAGCTTTATTTTATACTAGAAACGGCTGAAAAGCAAATCCTTAACAAGAACTTACTGTTTTCATCCGTTTTTGGGGATATAGTTTTAAGAAATAAGTTAGTCCTGATTACATCTTTCCTTTAAAAAAGAATGTAATCAGGATTATTTTTATAACTATGGCAGCGGATCAGCCTTTGCCGGCCGTTTCGGATCATAAACGGCTACTCCTACTTTGGAGTCAGCACAACCATAATACAAATACCATTTGTTTTTGAAGTAGACCATTCCTTCGATAAATACGGTTCCATCCACATATTGCCCACTCTTTTCAAAGCTGTCCATCGGGCGGAAGAACGGTTCGTCGAGACGGGTGATAAAGCGGGTAGGATCATTGGCGTCGAAGAGCGCTTGTCCGGCAGCATAGACATTGGCGGTATAGCGTTTGTCACCTCTTCCTGAATGGTTCTTACCATTATAAAGAAGGACGATTCCTTTCGGAGTGTAGATAGCTGGAGGCCCACATTCGGTGAGATGGCTGTCAAAGTAGCCGTCACGGGGAGAAAACAGCTTTTTTAGGGAGCCGTCAATGTTGACAATCGGTGTCCAGTGGATTAAGTCATCGGAAGTAGCTGCGAATACATGCTCTTCTCCCCAGTACATAAAGTATTTCCCGTTGATTTTCTTGATAATCTGCTTCCCTTTAACAACTTCGGTCAGGATAGAGCCGGACTTACAACCCAGGTTGAAGAACTTTCCATCAAATGCTTTGGCAAAAGCAGGACCGTGTTTTGTCCAGTCTTTTAGGTTGCGAGAGGTCGCTACTGCCAGGCGAGGCACATGGCGATTCCATTGGGTGTACATCATTACATATAATCCGTCATCGGTTACGGCAATTCGTGGGTCTTCGCAGCCGCCGGGCCATTCCAACTCTTTTTGTGAATCATTATCCGGATAGAATACAGGAGTCTTTTCCCGTTGGAAATGTGTGCCGTCGGTAGAAGTGGCATAACCGAGACGGGAAGTCCGGTGTCCGATACCGACACCTGATTTATCTTCTGCACGGTATAACACGACAATCTCACCATTGTAGAGTGTAGCAGCCGGATTGAATGTATCGTTCGATTCCCACGCAATAGAATCTTTGGTCAATGGACAGTAAAACTTGGTGTTTTCTATAGGAGATATTACCGGATTGACATTCTTTGGACGTTCAAAACCACCGAAGGCCCAATCGGGTAATTGGTTCTCTTTATGGTTGGAAGACTGTCCGTAGACAGTACAAGTCATCATGGTTGTAGTAAGTAGGAATAAAAAAGTTGATTTCATATTGTTCATATTATATGGGGCATTTATTTTTTAGGAGTCATATACTCTCTACATATAAATTGGAAAATAAATAAAATGCTGTCATCTGTCACCTGATTGGATATAAATGATTGATTATAAATATACTGCAGTGTGACAGCATGATGTGATGGCAAGGTGACGACAACTTTGCTGTCACCTTGTCGAAAGTAAGGATTTTATTGCTTCTCTGCTATGTGGGTATTTATTTCTCTATCCGGAGCGGTATTCAAGGATTATCAGACTATTACGGAAGAGAGAGTTTCAGTACTTGAAACTAAAAGTTCTATTGCTTGAAACTTTTGTTTCGTCAGCGGGAAACTTTAGTTTCATCGGTGAGAAACTCTAGTTTCTCTTACTTGAAACTGTGGTTTCAAAGGCGTGAAACTAAAGTTCTTCAACCTTGAAACTACTTTGGAAGCGTAAGCTTCAAGGTTAGAAACAGTTATCTCATAAGCAGGAATACAATAAAAACATAATAGAAGACTATTGAATACTATTCAGTAAGTCTACCTTTCCTTCATTCACGAGTTTTAGGATTAGTTCTCCGAACAGCGTATTTTGCCATGCAAACCAAGAACGAGTAAAGTTTTTCGGGTCGTTCTTGTGGAAAGATTCATGCATGAACCCTGTTCCGGCATCCGTATCCATCAGCATTTTGATGCAGGTCTTGATTTCTGCGTCGTTTTGACTGGTGAATGCTTTCATCATAATACTCATGGGCCAAATCATATCATATCCGATGTGCGGACCGCCAATTCCTTCGCCGGCAGTACCTTTGAAGAAGTAAGGATTATCTTCGCTCCATACAAACTTACGGGTATTCTGATAGATAGGATCGTTCACTTTCACATCCCCAAGATAAGGCAGGGCAATGAGACTCGGCACATTGGCATCATCCATTAACAGTTGATTGCCGAAACCGTCCACTTCGAAAGCATAGATTTTGCCATATTTCGGATGATTGTAAACCGCATACTTTTTCAGGGCTGCTTCCACTTCGTTAGACAGTGTAGTACATTCTTTAGCTAAATCAGGTTTCTTGTTGACCGTATTCAGAATTTCGGCAGCTTTGCGCAATGAAGTTACAGCAAAGAAGTTGGACGGAACGAGAAACTGGAAAGTTGTAGCATCATCCGAAGGACGGAAAGCAGAAGCAATCAGTCCGACCGGCTTTACAGGATTACCCCAGCCGTCGTTGGTCATCGTATCGAGTGCACGTTCCGTTTTACGTTGGAAACGATAAGGACCTTTCGGATCTTCTTTTCGTTGCTGTTCCTTAAACGTTTTCAGAACCTTGGCGATGGCTGTAAGCCATTCGTCGGAGAATATACTGGCATCTCCCGTCGTCTTCCAGTAATGATAAGCGAGACGGATAGGATAACAGAGCGAGTCGATTTCCCATTTGCGTTCGTGCAGTTCGGGCTTCATGTCCGTAAGGTCGCTCATCCATTCGCCGCCTTCGGAATTCATGTTGAAAGCATTGGCATACGGGTCGATATTGATACACTTGAACTGACGTTTGATAACGCCGGCGAGCATTTTTTTCAGTTCTGCGTCTTTGTTGGCGAGTTGCACGTAAGGCCATACTTGTGCACCCGAATCGCGCAACCACATGGCGTGGATGTCACCAGTATAAACAAACGTATCATCTTTACCGTCAAAATGAACAGTAGTATCCAGTGTGTTCGGGAAACAGTTTTCGAACATCCATGCCAAGCGGGCATTCGTCAGAAGTTGCTTGATATGCGCAATCTGTTGTTCCACAGCTTGCGAGACAAACAGACGTTTCGATGCTTCCGGACGGTTCGTCTGATAGTTGTTGATTTTGGTATTATCTTGTTGGATGACAAAATCACTGTTTGTTATAGCCTGCATATTGCTAGCACCCAAGAGTGCTATGGACAAACAAAAGGCTTTAGTTATATTCATGGTAATAGTCTTTTTTTGTTGATTAGTATTGATTATGAAAGTGTTGCGGAGAAGAAGTGTTAAATCTCTGCAAAGAATTCAATCAGACAGGCATTGTCGAGCAGCCATTTATACTGCTCCTTGTTGTGTCCCGACCAATCCCTGCCTAATAATCCGTTTTCATCCCGGTAGTTTTCCCAGGCGTGAAGCGCATTCTCCACCATCGCATCGACATACGCAGGATTCTTGTCAATCTTGTACAGAGCTTTCAGTCCTCTGAACAGAATCACGTTAAACCAGGCCATGTCTTTATGCACTTTGACAGTCGGGTCTTTTTTATCGGCTTTTGTGCGGAAAAAGGCATCTGTTCCTGCGGCTGTTTGCTGTGCATCGCGCAAATACTGTTCATCTCCTGTTTCCTCATAGAGTAATACACCCGCCTGAATCATCTGTCCACTGTTGTAGGCGTACTTCTCTTTGGAAACTTTCCCTTTCAGGTTGATGTTATCCCAGTAAAGATGGTCGATAGGGTCGCATAGATGCTTTTTCGTCCAGGCATACGTCTCTTTTGCTTTTTCGAGGTATTTGGTATTCTTCGTCAGCCGGTACAACTTGACGCCGAGCACAGTAGACGGTGCATTGGAACAAGTATGTTTCGCTTCCTTCTGCTGTTCACACCAAAAGATGCCACCATCTATCTCGTCGCTCCATCCACTGTAGATATATTGATACAATGCAACGGCTTTTTCCAAAGATGCAGGCTTGTGAGTCAGTTGGTAATAATCGCAGTAATCCAGTGCAATCCAGATGTTATCGTCATAATAACGTCCGTGCTGCCCGTACTTGGTGGGGTATGACTGATAACAGGCCGGCAGGCGGCTGTTATCCCAATACTGTTCCATCCCCGGTAGAATTCTTTTCTCGAGAATCTTTTTGTACTTCTTGTTTCCGGTCACTTTGTACAAAGCCACACAACCCGACATCATCCCCGAATACGGCCATAGAAAAGAAGCCTTCAGCATTCCGTTCTGCTGCGTTCCGCCCGCCAGATAAGTAATTTTTTGGTCGGGATTGACAGGATACGTTTCTGTTAGTAGTCCGTCATTCGTCTGATAGAGATTCAATACATTAGATAGAATCGAGTCGGCAATAGAAAGATAACGGGTATTTCCCGGTGTCTTTCCCACTGCGGAAGTAAGGCAAAATAACATACAGGCTACAAAACATATATTTCTCATAGGAATATCGGGTTGTGTGGTGAAACTTTCAGGTTATAACTAGATACAAAGATTATTTCTGCTGACGCTGGTCAAATTCCAGTTCCACCTTTACGGGGAAATGGTCTGAAGGAGTGCGCGCCTGATAAGTCTTGATGTCGATTTCTTCCGGGCAATCGTTCGCCTGCTTCTTTTCTCCCTTGCCTACGATGCTGCGGTAAGTATCCGTCAGCACACCATATCTTTTCACTAGGAAAGACGGAGAAACGAATACATGGTCGATACGGCTTTCCGTAAAGCTGTTCGGGTCGAAGTCGTTGAACGTGCCGTTGATAGCATAGCGGAAGCCGGCCTTCTCGTAAGAGTCGCACAACACCCCTTTGCTCACAAAAGCATCATAAGACTGGTGGGTCTGGTCGACATTGAAGTCTCCCGTCAGGATGGCCGGAAGCTCTTTGTCTTTGCCAAGTTCTTTCATCTTGTCCTGTACGAGGAACGCACTTTCCACGCGTGCTTTCTTGCCGATATGGTCCATGTGCAGGTTGAAGAAAAGGAATTCGAAGCCGGTATCCTTGCATTTGAAGTGTCCCCAACTGCAAATACGAGGCAACACGGCATCCCATCCTTTGCTCGGCACGTCGGGAGTTTCCGATAACCAGAAATCACCTTTCTCTATCACATCAAACTTGTCTGTGCGATAGAAAATAGCAGAATGTTCACCTTTCTCTTTGCCGTCGTCGCGGCCTACACCGATATAATCATAACCGGGTAATGCTTCTTTCATATCTTTCAGTTGATGAATAAAGCACTCCTGCGTGCCGAAAATATCGAAATCGTGGTATTGCACTATTTGGGCAATGACCGGGTAACGTTGTCCCCAACCGTTTCCGTTGATTGAATCGCCACCGTTGGCGTTTCTCAAATTGTAGGAGGCAACGGTGATAGAAGTAGGCTGATAGTTACTTTGGCAACCGCAAAAGACGATCGCAACAAGGGCAATTAGTAAAAGGCTTTTCAGTTTCATGTTTTTATAGTTTGTTTGGTAGATAATTCATTGATCTCCAAAAGTACAATATTTTATTCAAACGAAAGAGAGTAAGGTACATCTTTTTCTGTGGTTCCCCGTTGTTTATTGGGCACGGGGCTCATTTGAAATTGAATATTAGCACCTTTAATCAGCTGGTCATGTGTAAGGAAATTACGGGTTTGTGATTTCCCGTTTACTTTCATTTCCTTGATGTAGCGGTTGTCAAGCTGGTTGTTATCTGCCTTGATCGTGATGGTCTTTCCGTTCTCCAAATGTAACTTCGCTGATTTAAAGAGCGGGGTTCCTATGATATATTCATCCGTTCCCGGGCAAACCGGATAGAAACCGAGTGCGGAGAATACATACCAGGCGGAAGTCTGTCCGTTGTCTTCGTCACCGCAATAACCGTCGGGACCGGCGGTATATAGTTTGTTCATAATCTCACGTATCCAGTATTGAGCTTTCCAGGGTTCGCTTGAATAATTGTAGAGATATACCATGTGCTGAATAGGCTGGTTGCCATGCGCATATTGCCCCATGTTCATTACTTGCATTTCACGCATTTCGTGAATCATGCCGCGGCTTTCCATTCCCAGTTTACCCGGGATGACAAAAACAGAATCCATCATCGCGTTGAATTCTTTCTTGCCTCCCATCAGGTTGATAAGTCCTTGCGGGTCGTGGAATACGCAGAAGCTCCAGTGCCAGCTATTCCCTTCGCAAAATTCACCGCTCCAGTCCACTGCATCGAAATTCGGATTGAATACGCCTTTGTTATCTTTGCCAACCATCAGTTTGCGTTCCGGGTGATAGACATTTTTGTAGTTCAGCGCGTGTTTCTTATAAATGTCGATTTCGCTCTCCGGTTTACCGAGTTTCTTACCTAATGTATAAATTGCCCAGTCGTTGTAAGCATACTCCAATGTACGTGCAACGTTTTGTCCTATGCCGATATTGTTGGCAACATATCCCAGTTGGTTGTAAGATTCGTAACCGAGACGACCTGAAGCAGTCCCGCGAAGATGTGCATTTGCTCCATGTTTCAATGCTTCCCAAAGAGTTTCGATATCATATCCGCGCAATCCTTTGATGTAAGCGTCGGCCACTACGGAAGCCGAGTTGTTGCCTACCATACAATCCCGATGTCCCGGGCTGGCCCATTCCGGCAGGAAACCGCTTTCCTTGTAAGTATTTACTAGTCCCTCCTGCATCTTTTGATTCATTGACGGATACATCAGGTTGAGGAAAGGGAACAGGCAACGGAACGTGTCCCAGAATCCGGTGTCGGTAAACATATAACCGGGACGCACTTCGCCGTTGTAGGGGCTGTAATGCATGACTTGTCCCTTAGCATCTATCTCGTAGAAACTGCGTGGAAAAAGCATGGAACGATATAAACAGGAATAGAAGGTGCGTAAATTATCGATATTATCGTCTTCTATCTCTATTTTACTCATTTCACGGTTCCAGATCTCTCTTCCGTTCGCTACCAGTTGGTCGAAACTGTTTTTGCCAAGCTCTTTGAGATTCAACTCCGCCTGTTCGGAGCTGATAAAGGAGGAAGCAATACGTGCGTGTACGATTTCTCCCTTTTTCGTGGCGAATCCGATCACGGCCCCTGTGTGGTTTCCTTTTGCTTCTGTTTCATTCGGAAGAATGTTGTTTTCGAAAACTGTGGAAACGAATGTGAACGGTTTGTCGAATTGAATCACGAAATAGTTTTTGAAGTTTTCCGGCACACCGCCGCTATTCTTGGTTGAATAGCCGATAATCTTGTTTTCTTCCGGAATCACTTTCACATAAGAACCTTTGTCGAAAGCGTCTACAATCACGTAGGCATTCTTTGTCTCCGGATACGTGAAACGGAACATGACGGCACGCTCCGTAGGAGCAAGCTCGGTTGTTACATCATGGTCGGCAAGGTACACCTTATAATAATAAGGTTTGGCAACTTCCGCTTTGTGAGAGAACCAACTGGCACGTCGGTCTTGATCGAATACCAGTCCGCCTGTGATAGGCATGATGGCAAACTGCCCGTAGTCGTTCATCCAGGGACTGGGCTGATGTGTTTGTTTGAATCCCCGGATTTTGTCGGCATCATACGTGTACGCCCAACCGTCTCCCATTTTACCGGTCTGCGGTGTCCAGAAATTCATTCCCCACGGCAATGCCGTAGCCGGATACGTGTTTCCGGTAGACAGTTCAAACTTGGATTGAGTGCCTACCAGTGTGCTGACATAGTCTACCGGATTCTTAACGGCAGAAGATTGCAGGCTGTACAACACGGCACCTCCAAGAAATAGCAAGTGTTTAAATGAAAAATGTGTTTTCATGAACAAATGAATTTATAGATTTGAAAATAATTTCTACGACGAAAATAGGGAGAAAAGGAATGTGCTTCTAGTAATAGAGGGGCTAAATCGCCTCTTGTCGCTGAAATTAACTACTCTGGCACGGAGCCTTACTTATATTCCGGCCAAAAAAAAGCTCGGAATGTTTTTTTGTTTACCTTTGTCATATAGCAAATCTAAGAATAATACACTATGGGAAAACAGTCGGTTTTTATTCTATTATTTTTTCTTAATCTGTTGATACATAACGCTTATGCTTATAATTTGAAGCAAGTTGCAGATAAAGAGTATATGTCTAATAGTTCGATTACATCTCTGTGCCAGGATGAGCGTGGATTGATGTGGATCGGAACCTGCGACGGACTGAATATTTATGATGGACAGGAGATTGAGGAATTTAAGACTCGTGACAAGGAGGATTACTTATCTGGTAATCTGATTGACAATATTGTGTATACGGGCGAAGATATTTACTGGATTCAAACCTACTATGGGTTGAACCGTTTGAACCGGAAAACCAATACAATCACTCACTATAATGAATTTCAGAAACTCTTCTTTATGAATAAGGATAGTCATGGCAATCTGTTCATTATCCAGGATAGTAACTGCATCTATTATTATCATAAAAAAGAAGGAGTCTTCAAGAAAATCAACATCACGGGAATCCCGATTTCCGATATCGTAAACTTCTTTATCGACGGTAACAACCGGATGTGGGTAGTCATGAAAGGATACAACCGCTGTTATGACATACAGCAGGAAGCCGCATCGGGAGATATCACCCTGTTACCCCAGAAAACAAACCTGATTTATCAGACTTCCTTGATTTATTGTTTCAATGACGAGCAATCTCTTTATTACATAGACAAGGAATTTAATTTTTATGCTTTCCATATTCCGACCCAGAAGAATGAATTTATTGCCAATCTGGGTAAGGAAATACAGGAACGTGGCAAAATTTCGTCCATCGTTCATTATCATAACAGCTATTTTGTGGGCTTTTTGATGGATGGTATTCTCCTGTTGGAGAAACAGAAGGAGACAGAGCATTATCAAATTCAGTCGTTACCTATCAACAGCGGTGTATTCTGTCTCAAGAAAGACCGTTTTCAGGATGTTGTTTGGATTGGTACTGACGGGCAGGGCGTTTATCTTTATTCGAACCCGCTTTATTCTATCAAATCAATGGTGCTTAGCAATTACACCGAGAAAATAGAACGCCCCGTGCGTGCCATCTATCTTGATGATGAACGTACTTTCTGGGTGGGAACCAAAGGAAACGGAATTCTTAAAATCTATGATTACGAATTCGATAAAAACATCTCCGACTGCCGGGCAGAGGTGTTGACTACCTCTAATAGTGCTTTGAGTAGTAATGCCGTTTATTGTTTTGCCAAGAGCCACCGGAATTTGCTTTGGATAGGAGACGAAGAAGGACTAACTTATTATTCATATCGGGAAAAACGTATCAAGAGTATACCGATACGGATCGGTAACGAAGATTTTAAATACATCCATGACATTTACGAAACAGCAGATTCCGAACTGTGGCTGGCGAGTGTCGGCATGGGAGTGGTGAAGGCTCGTATTGCCGGAACACCGGACAATCCGGTGATTGTGGATGCGCAACGTTACATCATCAATGACGGCGAACTGGGATCGAACTATTTCTTTACTATTTATGCAGAGAATGAAGCCAACTTGTTGTTTGGTAATAAAGGATATGGGGTGTTCCGTTATAACGAAACGACGAACGGCCTGGAACCGGTGTCTACTCATAAATACGAAAACATGACCCTGAATAATATTCTCGCCATCAGTAAAGACAGCAGCAATAACTATCTTTTTGGAACGAGCTACGGATTGATAAAGTACACTTCGGAAACTTCTTATCAGCTCTTCAATGCCAAGAATGGTTTCCTGAATAATACCATTCATGCAATTCTTAGAAACTCGTCCGACAACTTCTGGTTGAGCACCAATCTCGGATTAATCAATTTCGATACGAAACGGAATGTCTTTCGTTCGTATGGCTTTGGAGATGGTTTAAAAGTGGTAGAGTTTAGTGACGGTGCCGCTTTTCGGGATTCCCGGACTGGTACTCTGTTCTTTGGCGGAATCAATGGAGTCGTAGCTATCCGGGCGGATGGCCGTCCGGAGCAGCTTTATATGCCTCCTGTTTATTTTGATAAGCTGTCTATCTTCGGTGAACAATACAATCTGGGCGAATTTCTCACTCGGAAAAAAGAAACTGAAGTCTTGAATTTGCAGTATGACCAGAATTTCTTTTCTGTTTCATTTGCCTCTGTGGATTATCTGAATGGTAATAACTGTACCTATTTTTATAAACTGAAAGGATTGAGTGACCAATGGGTAAACAATGGTTCGGAAAGCGGAGTCTCTTTTACGAATATGGCTCCCGGCGAATATACCTTACTGGTGAAATATTACAATAGTGTTTTTGATAAAGAGAGTGATGTCTATTCCCTGGTCATTCGTATAGGCGATCCGTGGTATGCTTCCTGGTGGGCTTATTTGATTTATGCCTTTTGTCTGCTTTTACTGGCAGCCTTACTGATACGTTCCTTTATCCTGCGTTCCAAACGTAAAAAGCAGGAATTGCTGAACGAGATAGAGAAACGCCATCAAAAGAATGTCTTTGAGTCCAAACTTCGTTTCTTTACTAATATCGCACATGAATTTTGTACTCCGTTGACTTTGATTTATGGTCCTTGCGGACGAATCCTTTCATCGAAGGGACTTAGTAAATTTGTCGTAGACTACGTACAGATGATTCAGACGAATGCGGAGCGTCTCAACAACCTGATTCATGAGTTGATCGAATTCCGTCGGATTGAAACGGGAAACAGGGAAGTACGGATTGAGTCATTGAATGTGTCTTCCATTGTGAAAGGAATAGCCAAAACGTTTGTCGAGATGGCTAAATCCAGAAACATCACTTTCTTGAGCAAGATACCCGAACAGGTGATGTGGAACTCGGACAAAGGATTCCTGAATACAATTATTATTAATCTGATTTCTAATGCCTTTAAATATACTCCCGACGGACAAAGTATCAAGATTGAAGTGGATACGAGCGGGGAAAACATGCTGACTCTTCGTGTAGCGAATGAAGGAAGTACCATCAAGGAAAAGGATTTTCAGTATATTTTTAATCGGTATGCCATTTTGGATAATTTTGAGAATCAGGATGAAAAGAACTTTTCACGGAACGGACTGGGGCTAGCCATCTCTTATAATATGGCAAAGTTGCTGAATGGTACGTTGAAAGTGGAAAATACTCCTGACGGATGGGTGATGTTTACACTAACCTTGCCGGTCGTGGAACTGACTACCGGAGTGGTGGAAACCAAGCGGCTCACAGCGGAATACATCCCTAAGATAGATACTCAATCGATACTGAAACTTCCCCAGTATGAGTTTGATAAGATGCGTCCTACGCTTTTGGTTGTCGATGATGAAATCGAAATGCTATGGTTTATTGGAGAAATCTTCTCGGCTGACTTCAATGTGGTAACCTTGCAAGATCCTGAACGGCTGGATCAGGTGATGAATGAGGTTTATCCGAATGTGATTATCTGTGATGTCATGATGCCGGGAATGGGTGGCATTGAACTGACCAGGCGGATTAAATCGGTGAAAGAGACGGCGCATATTCCTATTATTGTGGTTTCCGGACGACACGAGATGGAACAACAGATGGAAGCCCTTTCTGCCGGTGCGGAAATGTATATCACAAAACCGTTTAGTGCGGAGTATCTTCGTATCTCTGTCTGTCAGGTGATAGAACGGAAAGAGGTGTTGAAAAATTATTTCAGTTCGCCGATCAGTTCTTTTGAAAAGTCGGACGGGAAGTTGACGCATAAAGAGTCGAAGAAGTTCCTTCAGTCGGTTTTGAAGATTATCAATGATAATATAACGAACAAAGATTTGACTCCGCGTTATATCGCCGATCGACTGGCAATCAGTCCCCGGAGTCTTTATCGGAAGATGGAAGAGATAGGAGAGGATAGCCCGACCGATCTGATTAAGGAATGTCGTTTGCACATAGCGAAAGATTTATTGCTGACCACTAAAAAGACGATTGATGAAATTGTATTCGATTCGGGATTCTCGAACAAAGTTACTTTCTTTAAGGTGTTCCGTGAAAAGTATGAGTGCACGCCAAAAGAGTTTCGGATGAAACATTTGGAAGAGGTTCAGCAGTAGCCTGTGGCGGGAATTTTTAAAGAAAAAGAAGAAGTAAATATCCGTGTTAATATAGTAAATATCCGTGCCAAAAGGTAAAAAAGGATAGTTAATTTTCTTTTGGTAGAGTTTAGTGATTTTATCTTTGTCTCATCGAAGTTTTTAAATAGATAAACTTGAAAAGTATTAATTTATTAATCTTTAATCTAATGAAAAGGAAACTTAGTTTTTTATTTCTTTCAGCATTGACCATTCCATTTTTTATGGTATCGTGCAGTGATGATAAAGAAGAACAGGAAGTGAAACCGGCAACAGATCTGGTTGTCGATAATAATTCGGTGACACTACTACAAGGAGACGAAATTACGGTGAGTATCACCTCCGGTAATGGCGATTATTATGTGAAGCCATTTGATGAAAACGTGGCGACGGCTACAATCAATGGTAATAAGGTGACTATTAAAGCTACCGAAAATAGCCAGTTGGAAGAAAATAACCGTACGGAAACTACTATATTAATAGTAGACGGACGTAAGAAGGTAGCTAGAGTGCTGGTTCGGGTAGCAAAACTCTGGGATTTGACGGTAGATGCACCGGAAGAAGGTTTTGACCTCTTTATCGGTGAAAAGAGACTGGTGAAGATTTTGACCGGTAACGGAGATTATCAGATTTCCATACCGGAAGGCGCTGATAAGTTTTTGGAAGTGGGCGAATTATCCGGACAGGTTATTCCGTTGACTGCCAAGTTTGAGACTGGAGCTGATCCGGTAAATATTACGATAACAGATAAGAAAGGTAAGACAATCACTATTCCTGTGGTAGTGAATATAGTGGATCTGACACTGAAAAGCAATGAAGCCACTTTTGCCGAACCGGATGCCGAATCTCAATATATCTCTATTGAGAGAGGTAATGGCGGATATAGTTTCACTTATCAGGTGGGAGACGGTGAGCCTACTACGGATGCAACGATTGTGGAAGCTACTGAAAAAGAGAATCTGATTACCTTGAAACCCAAAGCTAGAGGTAATGTGAAAGTGATTGTGACAGACCAGAAAGGTTCTGTGGAGGAGATTGCGGTGAAAGTGAATCCGTATAACCTTAAACTGGAAAATGAAGCAACTTCTTTAATCATCGGTGGTTATGAGGCATCTACAGAAATAGCTATTATCAGAGGAAATGGTGATTATAAGTTGGCACAACTCACAGATGATAATAAAACCTATTTGAAAACCGCTGAATTGATTACGGAAGGCGGGGCTACCAAGTTAAAACTAACAGGAAAGAAGCTCGGGACTACCACACTGGAACTGTCTGATCCGGCAGGTCAGAAATTGACGTTACCAGTTTATGTGAATCCGGTATGTTATCGTATGGAATATGACGTATGCTTTAAAATTGATATTAAAAAGTATGCCGAATCACATTCAGAGGTGAAAAGTATGAATCAGCTTACTTTTGAGGTTGTGTTCTATCCGACTTATACTCGTTCTATGCAATCGTTTATAGGTTTGGAAAGTGTATTCCTGCTTCGTGCAGAAGCTAAGGATGTGAATCCGCGTTTTGAAATAGCCACTAAAATTAATGGTAAGAGTGATCCCCGTTTCCGTAGTCAGCAAACTATTTATTGCGATGATTCGGAAGGTGGACGTAAGACTCCGGGTAAATGGTATCATATAGCCATTGTATATGATGGAACGAAATCAAGTACTAAAGAGGCTTATAAAATGTATATAAACGGGGTGAGAGAAACGTTGACTCCTGCAGATAACTCTTATGAGGATTGTGCCCCTAATTCATCTCTCAATCTGACAGATGTAGGTGGAAATGATAAAGCACTGTTGATTGGACGTTCCGGAGATTCATATCGGGTAGGATATTGCAAAGTTTATCAGGCACGGATGTGGAAGAGAGCGTTGGACGAAAGTGAAATTAAAGCGAATATGTGCAAAATCCTTAATGCAGAAGAACACTCTGACTTGATGGGATATTGGGTATTCTCGAAAGGTGTCGGAGGTACTACAGTTTTTGAAAATTGGGGAAATGGCGGCAACGGATTGGATGCGCAAGTTTGTTTGCAGAATATAAGCGAAAATAAACCTGCCTGGGGAGCGGAACTTCCTGCAACTTATAATGGAGATAAGAGCCGCTTTGAACCAATTGAATGTCCTCATTCATACTAAAACTAGGAATATAATAATATGAGAAACAATATGATAACAAAAAAACTAATCAAATTTGCCCTGCTGTTTTTTCTTATCGGACTGACGGCTTGTGACAATAAACTGAATCCGGGATTTGATCTGGATGATTATGAACCGATTGTTCCGCCTGAACCTGTTAGAACCATGGATGCAATGGCTAGTGGCGAGCGGGTAGTACTTTCGGGTGCTTCGTTGACAGATATTGTTCTGAAATGGACGCCTACCGAAAAACACGGAAATACAGTATATCGTTATGAAGTATTGATTGATACGATCGGGGGCGACTTTACCAAACCGGTAGAAACGATCTTTTCTGACAATAACGGTTTGGAATCACAGTTGACTTTAACCCATTATCAGGCAAACACAATAGGTAAACTGGCTAAATTCCGTTGTAATACCAACGGTACACTGCGTTGGAAGGTGCGTGCTTATTGCGGATTGGATCAGGCTCTTAGTAGTCTGGAAGGCTATTTCGTGATCTTCATGATGGATGGCATCGATGATATGCCTGCTGAAAATGACCCGGTTTACATCACGGGTGTGGGTACGGAAGATGATGGTGATGAAGCGGAAGCACAACAAATGCTCCGTCAGAATGAAGGAATCTATCAGACTTTCACTCAATTGAAAGCCAACCAGCCGTTTGTCTTTATGTCTACTGTCGAAGGTCGTAAGTGTTATTATTATGTAGACGATAATGGAGTGCTGCGTGAACGTAACGATGGTGAAGAATATACGGTGACTGTCCCTCAATCGGGTATTTATCGTATTACCATCAATATGGGTGAACAAACCATCAGTTATGATGAGATAGGAGCCGTATATCTTTATAACCAGTCTGGAGGGTACAGACAAAACTTCGACTATCTGGGATATGGCAAATGGGGTGTGAAGAATTATACAGCACGTAAGCAAAAAGAGGATTGGGCAGGAAGCGGTGAAACCCGTCATAGCTTTAAGATGGAGATCAACGGAACGACTTACCGTTGGGGACATAAGGAAAGAGATAAGGGACAGCCTAATTTGGATACCGATAAGAGTTATTATAATCTATATCAATTAGCATTGGGTACTGATGCCTGGGATTATAGTTTCCGTTTCTGCGACGAATTACTGCAGTGGGGTGCTATACAGGGAAATGTATATTATGCTACGGTGAAAACCGATGTAACCCTTTATTTCAACGCAGAGCTTGGAACGTATACCCACCGTTGGGTAGCTTCGGAAACGAATGAAGATTAAAACTTAATAATAATATGAAGAACTATATAGTATCATTATCAAAAAGAGTTTTGCTGTTAAGCGGTGCACTGGCAATATTCGCAGCTTGTGACGATGGCGATTTGGGAGACATCTACAAAGGTAACTCATCCGGCGAATATGTGTCGGATGTGAACTGGACGGATGCAGCCGACAAAAGTACAGGAACATATATCAAATATTTCTATGAGAATGCCAGTGGACGGAATACCTTTTGCGGAAGCATCTATTGGGAAAAACCGAATACACCGGAAACCGGAGAACCAACAAGTACAGGCGGTAGCGGTGGTTGGTCACAGGGACATGCATTGGATGTTATCACCGATGCTTATATCCGCCATGCGAACAATCCCGAATATCAGACTTATTTGTATGAAAACATCATGAAACCTTTCCTGCCGGCTTTTGATGACTGGAATGAGCATTGCGGTTATGGTGGCAAGGATTTTTGGAATAACTTCTATGATGATATGGAATGGATGGCACTAGCTTCCCTGCGGGTATACGAGTTGACTGGTGATCCTGATTATTACAGTGCATTGATGAAGATGTGGAATCATATCAAGGGAGCAAAGAATGACTACAAAGGGGCAGGAGGAATGGCATGGAAAACGGATGCGCCGGCTTCGCGTATGTCTTGTTCCAATGGTCCCGGTTGCCTGTTGGCTATGAAGTTATATCAGCTCACCATTAAGGAGGCTAAAGACGGTTGGGAAGAGCAGGCTGCTTATTACCTGAACTTCGCCAAAGAGGTATACAACTGGATGACGGCTTATCTGTGTGATATTTCCACCGGACAGGTATATGATAATTTGAGTATTAAAGATGACGGTACACCGGGAGATCCTGATAAAGTAGCCTTGTCTTATAATCAGGGAACATTTATGGCGGCTGCCTTGGAATTGTACAATGCTACCGGTGAGGAGGAATATCTTCGTAATGCGGTTGCTTTCGGCTCTTATCAGGTAAATAAGAAAATGGACTCTAACTATCCGGTATTCAGTGGTGAAGGAAATTCGGGAGATAATCTTTTATTCCGTGGAATATTTGTCCGTTACTTCCTGGATATGGTGAAACAGCCGACTAACAGCCTTTATCCGGAAAAGACCAAGAATAAGTTTATCGCTGCATTGCGCAGCTGTTCTGATGTGCTTTGGACGTTGGCTCATCCCGAAGGCTATTATGTGTGGGAGTACGACTGGGCAAAAGCACCGGCCTTTGGTAATCGCGACAACAGGGAAGATCGCCTGACAATCTCCTTGAATGCGGAAGTCCCGGGAGCAACAATGATTGAAATCCGTGCCCGTTATGAAGACTGGGTGCAAGGTAAAGCAACGGAAAAGGCCAACTGGGTCGGACCGGATTTCGGTAAGAAAGCAGAGGAATAAGATTGATTTATTACACATAGAAAATCGAAAAGAAAGATGATACATATAAAAAGAAATATTTGTCTGGTGGCTGTTTCTTGCACTCTTCTTGCAGGTATACCTTTGCAGGGTGTGGCGCAAACGGGAAGAACGGCAAAGGTGCAGGCCACACAAAGCAATAAGATAACAGTGTCGGGTACGGTATTGGACAAGACGACAAATGATCCGTTGATCGGTGTGTCTGTTGTCGTGAAAGGAGTAGCCAATGCAGGTACGATTACGGATATGGATGGTAAGTTTACGCTTAAACTGCCTTATGCGGAAGCTCCGTTGGTGTTTTCTTATCTGGGTTACCAGCCACAGGAGATTGTTCCCGGTGCAAAGAAAGAACTGACTGTCTTATTGCAGGAAGATACGAAAGCATTGCAGGAAGTGGTTGTAGTTGGTTATACCAAACAACGTAAAGAAACCATGATCGGTTCTGTGGCTACCATCACAACGAAAGATCTGACGCAGAGTCCTACTGCCAATATCAACAATGCGCTTGCCGGACGTCTGCCGGGTTTGATTGTAAACCAGTATGCGGGTGGTGAACCGGGTGTGGATCAAAGTGAATTGTTTATCCGTGGTAAGGCAACTTACGGTAACCAGAGCGCTATTGTCATTGTCGATGGAATCGAACGTGACATGAGTTACCTCGCACCGGATGAAATTGAAACATTCACTATTCTTAAAGATGCTTCCGCCACTGCCGCTTATGGTATCCGTGGTGCAAATGGTGTAATCGTTATTACTACCAAACGTGGTAAGGCAGCGGAAAAGGCAACCGTGAACCTGAAAGCCTCTATCGGCATTAACCAGCCGATTGGTTTCCCCGAATATTTAGGCTCTGCCGATTATGCAACTTTATATAATGAAGCCAGATTGAACGATGCCAAGATGACGGGCGCAGACATCAGCAGTTTGAACCTTTTCTCTCAACAGGCAATTGACAATTTCCGCCGCGCCAAAGGGGATAACTCCGATGGCTTGGGATATGACTGGGATTATTATGATTTTGCCTTTAAACCGGGCTTGCAGGAAGATGTCAGCCTCTCCATCCGTGGAGGTACGGACAAGGTACGTTATTATGTACTGGCCAATTACTTTTCACAAGGAGGTAACTACAAATATGCGAATGCCGGTGAATATGATTCACAGACTAAATTCACCCGTTACAATTTCCGTTCGAACATCGATATTAACATTAATCGTTATTTGAGCACCCGTCTGGATTTGGGTGCCCGTATTACCGACCGTAATGCACCGGGTACAACAGCCGGTCGCCTGATGACCATCTGTGCTACCCAGCCTCCATATCTGCCCATTCTGGTGGAAGAAAACGCGCATCCGCAGAATGAGGAATACATTCAGCAAAACCCTCGTGGAATGCTTTATGGTGACAATATCTACCGTTACAATCTTCTGGGTGAATTGAGCCGTACCGGTTATCTGAATGAAAAGAACACATATCTGAATGGTAGTTTTGCCATGAATCTGGATATGGAATTTCTGACGAAAGGATTAAAGGCGGAAGTGATGTTCTCTTATGACGCCTCCGAAGGACGCTGGATAAACCGCAAACTGGATACTTACAAAGACGGATATCGTGAATATCCGAAGTATGCAACATTTATGCCGATTGAAGGCTCGGATGCTTATATGGCAGGCGGACACTATACGGGTGCTTACAAAACGGGTAACAAGTATGATATTGACCAGACTATCGGCAACGGATTCAGTCATAACGCTTCTGACGGACGTACTTATATACAGGCACGTTTGGATTACAACCGTTTGTTTAGCAACCATCACGAAGTGACAGCCATGTTATTGGCAAACCGTGGTAACCGTACTGTTAACAATGAACTGGCTTATCATAGCCAGGGTATCACCGGACGCTTTGCTTATTATTATAATCAGAAGTATCTGATGGAATTTAACTTCGGTTACAATGGTTCCGAGAACTTCGCGCCGGGCAAACGTTACGGATTCTTCCCTGCTGGTTCAATCGGTTGGGTAGTCTCTGAAGAGGAATTTATGAAAAAGGCTTCCTGGATTGACTTCCTGAAGGTAAGAGCCTCCTATGGTTTGGTAGGTAGTGACAATGTCAGCAGCCGTTTCCCGTATCTGGCTTTCTACGGTGGTGGCAGTGGTTATGATTTCGGTAATAACTTTGGTACGAATGTAGGCGGTACTTCCGAAGGCAATCTGGCTAATGCGAATCTGACTTGGGAGAAAGCACGTAAACTGAATGTCGGTATCGACTTTACTACCCTGAATCAACGCTTGGCATTGACGATAGATGCATTTTACGAATATCGTTTTGACATTATTACAGATATGAACAGTGATGGTATCATGGGATATCCAGACATTGTAGGTAAAGATGCAGCTTTACAGAATCTGGGTGAAGTAAGCAACCGCGGTGTGGATATCGAATTGAGTTGGAATGATAAGATTGGAAAGGATTTCCGTTATTATATCCGTCCGAACCTGACTTTTTCCCGCAACCGTCTGGAATATAAGGCGGAAGTTGCCCGCAAGAACTCTTGGCGTAAAGAGACAGGTAAACGTTTATACGAAAACTTTGTCTATGTGTTCGATCATTTTGTAGCCGATCAGGAAGAAGCTGACCGCCTGAATAAGATCGGTTATCAACCGTGGGGACAATTAATTCCGGGAGATGTTGTTTATAAGGATTTGGATCGTAACGGAGTGATTGATGATGAAGACCGTACGGTAATGGGAAATCCGCGTAGTCCGGAACTGATGTTCGGTATTCCTTTCGGTTTCCAGTATAAGAACTTTGATTTTAGTGTATTATTGCAAGGTGCGACAAAATCATCTATTCTGTTGAATGGGGCGGCTGTATTTGACTTCCCGCAGTTTGAACAGGATAAGATCGGACGTGTGAAGAAAATGCATCTGGACCGTTGGACACCGGAAACGGCTGCTACTGCCAAATATCCGGCATTGCATTATGGAACACATGATAACAACAAGAATGGAAACAGCAGTTTGTTTTTGTATGATGCTTCCTACCTGCGTCTTAAGAATGTGGAAATTGGTTACAATGTATCGCCCAAATTATTACGTAAATTCCATGTGCAACAGGCACGTATTTATGTGCAAGGTCTGAATCTGTTGACTTTTGATAAACTGGGTGATGTGGATATTGATCCGGAAACGAAATCCGGAGACGGAGCTTCCTGGTATCCTATTCAAAAGGTATTCAATTTTGGTATTGATATTACATTCTAAATAAGATAGAAATATGAAAAAGTTATATAGATTTTCAGCAATTGCTTTATTGGTCCTGCCGTTGGTCTTTACTTCGTGTAGCGATTACCTGGACCGGGACGATGATGATAATATTACGGAAGCGGACGTTTTTGCCCGTTACGAAAAAGTGAACGGACTAGTCTCCGACGTATATGCGGCTGCAAAGAAAGCAGACCGTCCGCTGGTGTTTTTCGAGCACTTCAGCAACAGTGCCATTACGGACGAATGTGAAGGAACCAACGTAGAGGGGAACATTACGAATAACTTCAATAACGGCGCCTGGAACCCGAACTCTTTGCCCGGTAGTGTAGGGCAATATTGGGAAGCTCTTTATGAAGGAATCCGTAAAGCGAACCTGATTATAGAAAATGTACAGAAGTATAACACGCCCGACAACCCTCAACAGGATGGTGATCTTCGTAACCGTATCGGTGAGATGTATTTCATGCGTGGTTATTTCCACATGCTGTTACTGCGTATGTATGGCGAAGCTCCTTATATTGACCGTGTGATTAATGCCGGAGATAATATGGACTTCAAGAAAGAGTCTGTTCATTCGATGGTTGAAAAGATTGTGACCGATGCACAAACTGCTTATGGCATGGTTCCTAATAAGTATGTGAAAACTTCCGAGAACTTTGGCCGTGTGGATAAGGGAGCCTGTCTGGGATTGATTTCTTTTGTTCGCTGGGTAGCGGCTACTCCGTTGTGGAATGGTGCTTCTCAATATGGATACAACTTGCGTCGTGTGTTTGAAAATGAGTATGCTTATGATGCTACTCGTTGGAGAAAAGCCAAAGAAGCGGCTAAAGCAGTTCTGGATTTCGAAGTCGGCGGCACCAAGCGTTATTCTCTCTATACGAAACATGATGCAAATGATTTCAAGGATCCGGCTGACGGTAATCTGAATGACAGTCGTGTATATGCTCGTTTGTGGGATATGTTTTATGATATGGATGCCTTTGCCAATGAGTATGTGTTCTTTATGACGAAGAGCAAGGATCAGGCATGGCAGGGGGATATTTATCCGCCCAGCCGTGAGGGAAGTTCGCGCCAGCAACCAGTGCAGGAACAAGTGGATGAATATGAATATATCGTAGGTGATTATGGCTATCCGGTATATTCGGCAGAAGCTCGTAAAGGTGGCTATGATGATACTAATCCGTATATGAAAGGTACTCGTGACCCGCGTTTCTATCGCGATGTAATTTATCACGGAGCTCCTTATCGTAATAATAAGAACGAGTCGAAAACGATCAATACGGCGAGTGGTTCCGATAAGATTGGTGCTACCAATGCAACTACTACCGGTTATTATTTACGTAAATTTCAACAGGAGTCATGGAACAAATCCGGTAACTTCAGTATCAATGCGCCCGCCATCTGGCGTCTTCCGGAGTTTATCTATATTTATGCAGAGGCCTGTAATGAATTGGGCGAGGATATCGATGAAGCTTATAAATTGGTGAATACGGTTCGTGAACGTTCTTTTATGAAACCGATGCCACCGGAAGTAAAGACTAATCAACAGTTGATGCGTGAATACATCCAGCGTGAACGTCGCGTGGAACTCTTTTATGAGGGAAAACGTCCGTGGACTTGCCGCTTGTATCTGGAGCCCACCAGTAAGGAAGAACTGGCAAAGGAAAGCCTTTGGAAATCCAGCGGAAGCGATAACTCAAAACGTACGCAAAAATACTGGGCTGCCAATAACGGTGCATTACCCCGTTGCCAGCGAATGATTAACGGAATGCGTCCGGTGCAGGATGAGAATGGAGCGATTACGGTTGACGGTGTGAAATATAGAATGGAGCGTTTCTGCGTGGAAGAACGTACTTTCTCTATTCAGCATTATCTGTTCCCGATTCGCCAGAGTGAGTTGCAGAAGACGCCGACCATTGAACAAAATCCCGGATGGTAAACCGGTAGGAATGTATAACTTTAAAAAGAAAATCAGATGAAACGAATCTATACATATATGTGTCTGTTGCTATTGTCGGTATTATCGTTTGCCGTTACAGGTTGTGACGACGATGATGATGACGATGTGGCTAAAGACTTGATAGAGTTGGTTGTGAACAAACCGGTGATACGTATCGGGCAGAATGAGGAAGCCAAAGTGAATGTAGTGGTTGGAAACGGAAACTATACCGTGAGAAGTTTCAACACTGCTATTGCAACGGCTACCGTTTCCGACGAATTGATAACTGTAAAAAGTGGCTCACAGAATGGAGCCACTACCATCGAAGTAATGGATGGAGAAGGAGTAGTTGCCAATATCTCTGTGAATGTTGGTGTATTTGAATTGGAAGTGAATGAGTCGGAGGTGATCTTGGAAGTTGCCGGTGAAAAGCAACTGATTGTCAGCATGGGAAACTTTTCCAGCAATGATGAATTGTCTTATGAGGTGGAGGATGAAACGGTTGTCGGCATGGTTAATACAGATCAGTTCCGCCCTTTCTATACTTTGACAGGTTTGAGGAACGGACATACAACAGTGACTTTTACAGACCATAAAGGAAAACAGGCGGTGGTTCAGGTGACGGTAAATCCGATTTCTATCGATGTCTCCAATCTGACACCGAGAGTGGGAGTCAACAATAAGATCATGATTACGGTAGAAAAAGGAAACGGAGGTTATAGTCTGACAGCAGAGAATGAAGAGATTGTAGCTATTCAGCAGGTGGATGACACTCGTTTCAATTTAATAGGTAAAAAAGCGGGTATCACTACCGTGTTTGTCAGAGACGAAGCGGAACAGGAATTAAGTCTGACCGTAACGGTGGTACAGGCAGATAAAGTGGCAAACCTGGGTAGCGGTAATTACTTTAAAGTACCGTTTGAATATAATGGTACGGCAGATGAATCGCTAAAGAATTTGAGTACGCTCACATTTGAGGCTCGTTTCAACATTGAGTCGTTGAATGGCAATGACAATGGAAATGCCCGGATTAATACGGTGATGGGTATAGAGAAGAAATTCTTGCTGCGTGTCGATGTGCATAAGGGAGGAAGCAATGATGAGGAACGTTTCCTTCAGCTTGCTGCAGATGATAAAGGTAGTATTCGCTATGAGGGCTCTACTAAGATAGAAACCAATAAGTGGTATGATGTGGCTGTGGTATTGGATAATAGTAAGAGCGGAAGCGAGCGGATTGCGTTGTATGTAAATGGTGTCAGAGAAACGCTTCAATTATCAAACGGTACGCCGGATGATTTGAAAGAGATCAATCTTACTTCTGATTTCTACATCGGCCAGTCTGATGGTAAACGCCGGTTGAACGGAGCTATCAGTTATGCCCGTATTTGGACAAAAGCCTTGTCGGATCAACAGATCTCCGAGCAGAGCGGTAAGTTGTTGAGTGAGGATAAGGATGGAATGGTAGCTAATTGGTTATTCAATAATGGAAATGGTAATACCAAGACATTTGTGTCTTTGGCAGGAAAGAGCTTCGAAGCAGAGGCGGCAAATATTGTTTCAAGTTGGAAAACTGATCCGATATTGGAAACAAGTGCTCCTACAGAATGATTGTAAGAAGATAGGATAATAAAAAAGCCATCCCCGGAATAGACGAAAGTAGGGATGGCTTTTTTTTGTAGTGTGCTTACTATTCTTCGGCAGACTATGTCCTGCATGTTGTTGGCAAGGTTATTCCTTGACAGGCTCAGCCGGTTTGTCTTTTGATGTAGTGTCTGTGACAACTGTATCATTGACAATGGCGGCTAGTGCAACCAGTTCTGCCTTTGCAGGCGCGTCTTCTTTAGTTACAGTATCTTTAACTACTGTATCGTTGACAACTGTCGCATTGATTTCTGTCGGGGCTGTCACAGCTTCTGCAGAACTCTGAGCCTTTACAAGGAATGAACCACCACAAACAAACATAAACATTGCTACTACTAATACTAATTTTTTCATAATCGTTTGCTTTAATGATTATTAGATATATGTTTTCAATTCTCTACCTTTGTGTTAAGGAATCGGTTATTGCTTTTCGCTAACGTTTAATTAAAGATCAAAGCGCGTGCCAAAATTAGAGAATGTATGATAAGTGATTGATAAATAAAGGAATGAGGAAGATGATGCCAATTAGGATAGTGGGGAAGTATGTGTGGAGTGTGTGGAAACTGTGGCGGGGAGTGTGGAATTATTCCACACTCCCCGCCACCATTCTTTTATTTAGGTAATCTATTTACTTGATTTCATCCGGCCAGGGACAAGGTTTGCCTGTCGCTTTGAAAGTCGGTCGTTGTGCATCTACTTTTCTTAGATAGTTGCCCAGCTCTTTAGAAAGTTTTTTCACGATGTCCGGATGCTGTGCACTAAGATCGTTGCTTTCTCCTATATCATCAGGTATGTTGAATAACTCTTTCTTGCCTGTTCCATAGTAATAAATCAATTTCCAGTCGCCGTTTCGAACGGCACAATTAAAGTTGATTCCGGGACCGTCATTTCCCCAGTTGTTAGGCATATTCCAGAAAAGACTCCGGCCTTTGGCCGGGTTGCCTGTCTGTTTCAGCAGAGGGATGAAACTGATACCGTCTAGCGGCTGAACTGTCTGGTAGTTCTTGACACCTGCCATTTCAAGAATAGTAGGGTAGAAGTCTTCTATCAACAAGTAGTTGTTGCATTTGCTTCCCGGAGCTACTACTCCCGGCCAGCTGACAATCATCGGTTCGCGGATGCCACCTTCGTAAGTAGAACCTTTACCACTGTTCAACGGATAATTCTGTGTATGCAGCTTGCCGTCACGCCATCCGGATTCGGATGCAAGTCCTCCGTTATCACTCATAAAAATGATAATAGTGTTGTTGGCTTCTCCATTTTTTTCCAGCCAGTTCATTAAATCACCTAAACTTTTATCCATTCCTTCAATCAGTGTGGCGTAAGCAGCTTCATGGTCTGTCATTCCTTTTTTCTTGTACTTTTCATAGAAGCGCATATCTTTGTTCAAAGGAATGTGGATGGCATATTGCGACATATACAAATAGAAAGGCTGATTATACTTTTTCGCTTTATCCAGTGCTTTAATGGCTTCCAACGTCAATGCTTCAGTTACAAATGTTTCCGTTCCCCAATATTTCTCTAATCCGGGAACAGACATCAGTGATACCGCTTTTCCGTCTTTGGTATGTCCGTAATTCTCTTCTCCCAGGTAACTGGCAAGTCCACCAGCCGCATGTCCGGCAATATTTACCTCGAATCCCCAATGATGCGGATCTTCCCCTGGAGTATCTATCGCTCCGAAATGGGCTTTTCCACAATGTATAGTATGATAACCACTATTCTTTAGCAGTTGCACGAAGGAGGTTCCTACGAAAGTATGATTAGTGCCGGACACTTGACTTACTCCATTGTAATTCCAGTCAGGGACTGCCAGAATGCTATCTTTACGGTCTGTCATTGTATTCTTTTGCAGCGTCCAGTTAGTGACTCGATGGCGTGCGGCGTTTGTTCCGGTGATGAGGCTGCACCGGGTAGGAGAACTGATACTGTTGGCATACGCTTGAGTAAACATCATTCCCTGTTTTGCTAACCGCTCCATATTGGGAGTCTCGTACAATTCGTTATAGTGTGTTTTCTGTGTCCAGAATGGGAGTGAAGTATCCTGCCATCCCATATCGTCTACCATAAAGAGAATGATATTCGGACGTTTGTCCGCGCGTTCTATTTGCATATTGCTTTGTGCTTGCAGATTGGTTGCTGCGAGTGGCACAAATGCAAGGGGTAATAATGTTTTTTTATTCATGGGGGTCATTTTTTAGTGCTATCTTTATGCATTCTTGACTGTTTAATTATTGAAACTTGTTTATTCAACAGAATATGCACTGAAATTGATAATATCCGGTGGTGCAATAGATTCGGTTATGGTCAGTTTCAATGCATTTGTTTCTATCGGAGCGAATTTCTCAATGCGTTTGTGCCCTACTGACTCACCTTGGCAGACGGTTTTCCACTTGCCGTCTACTCTGGCTTCTATCTTATACTGTCGGATACGTTCTCCTTTCTTTATATTTTCTTGAATGATGCAATAGTTAATTGGTTGCTTTTGCTTCATCTCCAGAAGTAAACTTTTCTTTTGTCCTGAAGTGTACGCTATCGGGGAAGAGAAATGTCGGTTGATTTCATTCCCAAACTCTTTGAGACGTTCAACGTCTCCCGGCGGAATTAGTCCGGTAGGATCGGGAGTCAGACCAAGGATCAGTGTGGCATTTCGTCCGACAGATTTTTCGTACATGGTCATAAGTGTAGTCAGGGGATAAATGTTATCATCGTCGTCCGGTTCCCAGAACCATTCATGACGCCCGTTAGCTCCACGCAGTGGAGAATCAGCCATAGCAGGCACCCAGTATTTACCATCTTTATCACCATGTTTGAGTAGCAGGTTGTGGTCGCGTGCCGGTTCGGTGGCATTACTGTGGCTATACGGATAAGGAAAAGTAGACCAGCAGGGGTATTCTACTGTGCCTGTTTCGGAACCACCCCAACGGAAGTCTGCACGATCAACGTTGTGATAGAAGAGACATTCAGGCTGGTATTTGTTGACGATGGGTTCTACATCCGGACCGTCACCATGTGGATCATCAGCTCCTCCGTCAAACCATATCATATATAGGTCTCCGTAGCGGGTGCAAAGTTCTGTAACCATCTTTTCACAATACTTTTTATACCATATCTGGCGATTACGGGCAAATTCGTCTTCGCCTTCTGCCTTAAAATTGTGGATACCTAATAATGAATTCCAGCGGATTCCTATATAAATCCCTGGTTGTAATCCGTACTTGCGACAGGAGTTGACGAAGTCGTGTACAATGTCCCCTTTTCCATCACGCCATTTTACAGCTTTCAGGCAGTAAGGATTGATGTCACTTTGCCAAAGTCCGAAGCCTGTTTCGTGAGTGGCTGTCAGTACGGCGAACTTACATCCCGCCGCTTTGGCTGCTTCCACCCATTGGTCGGTATTCAGCTTGGTGGGGTTAAAAATGTTATAATCTTCTATGGGGCTGATGCGGTTGTTACCCTGTCCATAACGGATGCCGTCAAATACGTGAAGGTCGTAATGGAATACAGCTCCCAGTTCAGCTTCATGCCATTTTAGCTGGTGAGGCTTGGGGACAGGGATAATCTGTTCTTGTGCAAAAATATAGATTGAACAAACGATCAATAGAAAAAAAAAGTATAGCTTCTTCATATAGTCATTTATTGTATGGTCAGATAATTGGTAAATGAATCATTAGTCTGGTTTAACCATGTTTTTAATTGTTTGTAGAATTGCCCGACTTGCTTGGGGGAGCGCCGGGCTATATTATGGATTTGATAAGGGTCGTTTGACCGGTCATAAAGAACTGTTTCGTCTATTTTTCCATTTGTAGCATGGACTACAAAAGTATATCTGGCAGTACGTAACCCACGATAACCGGTAGAGTGGTTGTCATACTGTACAAAATAATAAGGTTGTACGATATCTTTGGGAGTTTTGCCGAGAATCTCCTGAGATAGGTCGAATGTTTGCACGGTTTCGGGAATTTCTTTCTGAAATCCCATCATGGATAGAAGTGACGGATACAAGTCGGCAAAAGCAATCATCAGTTGTTTGTCTTTGCGTGGCTTTATTTTTTCAGGCCACGAGATAATCATAGGGATACGCATTGATTCTTCGTAAAAGATATCTTTTCCCGGTTGATTATGAGCACCCATACAAATACCATGATCGGAAGTGAAAACAACGATTGTGTTTTCAAAAAGATCATTGGCTTTAAGTGCATTAATGATACGTCCTACGTTCTCGTCCACTCCGGTGATGCAGGCATAGTAATTGCGTATGTTGTTTCTGAAATAATCTCCCATTTCAGTTCCTTTAGCTGGTATATCCGGGCGGTTGTTGCATAAGGCTTCTACATCCATATCCTTATATATGGCTTTGTAGTTGTCAGGAACCAATTCGTAACCTGTGTGCGGTGGATTCATGGAAACTACTAAGGCAAAAGGATGATCGTTCGCTTTTTGTGCTTCGATGTATTCAATGGCTCTGTCTGCTTCATAGGCGGGTCCCCATTGGTTTACATAGTAGAAACTGTCACGCGGAGCTGTAGTGTTCCAATACATTGGTTTCAGATGATAATCGTAGGTACCGTAAGCTATCCAATGCTCGAAGCCATGACGGCGTTCGGGAGGACACCATTCGTTCCATGCTATTTTTCCCCGATTATTGTAGGTATCCACATAAGGTTTGTAAGGAGAATCCAAGTGCCATTTACCTATATAGCCGGTATGATAGTTCATGTCTTTCAGTACATCGCTCCAGCAACGGACCTCTTGTGGAAGTTCCACTCCATAAGGTGCAGTTTGTGAATTGCAGTTGCCTGTAACTTTGTTGTGAGGTGGATACATACCTGTCATCAACATGGCTCTTGCCGGAGATGAAACCGGATAACTGCTGATGGCGTTGGTAAATAGAACACCTTCGGAAGCAAGGTTATCCAGGCAAGGAGTTTTTACCGGTTCTTTACCAATGCAGCCAAGTGCGTCACCCCGATATTGATCTGCCATGATAAAAAGGAGGTTAGGGGTTGTTTGGGCAACAACAGGCAATGAGAATATAACTCCACTAACAAATCCTAAAGGGTAAATTATTTTTTGCATGGTAACATTTATAATGGATAAAGATACATATATTACTTCATATATTATGATAGGGAGGTAAAGTTATTTTGGTGAAAGAAAACTTTTCCTCCCTAGTGTTAATGCAAAGGCTGGTATTCTTTGCTGCTACCTGAAAACTTTCATATCTTCTAATCGCCTACAGGTAATGTACCGTCATTCTTAGTCCATCCCGGGTTTTGATAGATACTGGAAGTATCAAAATCACCGGAACCGGCTACTGTAGTGGTTAAACGGAACTCTCGGTTACTTATAGGATATAAATATTTAGCAGTGTTCCAATTAAGTCCGTTAAATCCTATATTAGCTTTATTCTTACGGTAAGGCAATAGGTATTTTCCTTCTGCATATTGGTCATTGCGTGATGAAACATTAGCTGTTTCTTCCGTAGTTCCATATTCAATCAATGTCATTTTCGCTAGTGTGGAAGCTGCATCTTCTGGTTGGGGATTTGTATATAGTTGGCTAATGCCTTCCCAGAAATTGCATCCCTGAATATGTACGTTCTGTACTTGGTCAAGAGCTCTCCAGCGTTTCAGGTCATTCATGCGATGTCCTTCAGCGGCCAATTCTATCCGACGTTCACGGCGGATATTGTACAATGTAGCATTCACTTGAGCTCCGGCAGAATAACTTCCCCAATCATTCTTTTCTTTTTCCATGATGGTATTATTGATCGTATTCTGATAATCTGTATCTACGTTGGCTCGACTGCGTAGTGCTTTCCAGTAAGTATCACAGTTACCTTGTAAATTTCCATGTAATTCATAATATGCTTCCAGATAATTCAGATAAGCTTCTGCGGCACGGAATATCGGGCATCCGGTATAAGATTCTTTGGTAGTCTGCATGCTGCCGGAAGTGTTTAATCCCTTGCGGAGGCAGTAGCCGGTAGCATTACCGTTTTCAACCTGTCCTTCGAAGATTGGTGCACGATAGAAATAACCCTGACCATCTTTTTTTATATACTCTATCAGGTTGGGACCGTCAGACAGGAGATCTCCGGTTTTCAGGATAGTCTGATCCATACGGGGATCTCTATTGGCGAATAAGTTTTTATAAGAATCGTCACCTTGAAAGTCTGAATTGTTGGCATAAATCGGCAAACCGTTTTTCATCAGGTAGGAATCTACCATTGAACGTGTGAAAGCAACATTTCCACCACCGTTACGTTGCAGATAACTGACTACAAAATGATAAGAAGTAGCCTCTGAATTCAAGCTGTATTTACGCCATAGCAATACTTCATTCATTCCACTCAAATCTACAGAGTTGAACATGGCAGCATAATCGTTATTTAATATAGGATGCGCTTTGGCTACGATATCAGCAGCTTCGACAGCTTGCTCCAAAAAGTATTTAATCTCAGAGTCAATGTTGATATTAAAATCTTTTAGATAATCCATATTTGCTCCGGGCCAACCGGGACCACCAGGAACAAATTCAGTACCTTTATGATATTTTTCCCAAGTTCCTTCAAATAAAGCTACGCGGCTTTTCACCAAGGCTGCACAATCCCTGTTCAGACGGTTGGTTACAGGAGCGGTAGGTAGCATATAGTTGTAAGCATTATCCAGGTCAGAGAGAATGAAACGGGCAACTTCGTTACGTGGACGGCGTTTAGATGCCTCGCGCACAGCATCATAATCATCGGTTACCACTTCTTTTAAAATAGGGAAATCACCTAAGTTTCGTAATGCCATAAAATAAATATAGGCACGGAAAAAGTAAACTTCACCGATATAGTGTTTGATATTAGCATCATTACCTGTAATCTCTCCATTCTCAAAGCGTTGAATGACGGTCTGCAAGAAATAATTGGTTGCACGAATCTTACGGAAGTATTTATACCAGAGATTGTCATCTCCGACATAGGACTGTCCTTTTACGAGCAATTTATTGGGAGTGTCGGCTGTTTGATTATCGGTTCCGTTGTCATCATCAAACAATCCCATGTTATAACTGCCTGACCCATGTGATGGAAGAATGTTTCCATATTCGCCGTTGTCTTCATTCTCACTGTCATTATAGAATTTAGCGGCATAGGCGGCTAAGTCTGACTCTGAATAGAGGTAGACTGTTGTACTCACACTCGTGATTGGTTCACAGTCCAGATAATCGTTGCATGAGGCAAATATGCCTGATGCAGCCATAAATGTATATAATAATATCTTTTTCATATGTGTTCTGATTGTTTAGAATGTTGCATTAATACCAAAAGAAATTGTACTCTGGAGTGGATATGTCTTACCTGAAAATTCTTCTTGGTAGACAGAATATGTCGTTTCCGGGTCGAATCCGCTAGGCAAACTGCTGATGGTCAATACATTTTCTGCGCTGACAAATACACGCAGATTCTGCATGCACAGCTTACTGATTAACTGTTTAGGTAATGTATATCCTATTTGGATATTTTTCAAACGTGCATAGGCTCCATTTTGCAGGTAGCGGCTCTGTACTTTTTGGTTCATATCTTTTCCCATGTAAATTCTGGGGAAATAGGCATCAGTATTGGGACCAAATACGGAATTTGTATTTTCCGGACGGTAATAATCCAAATGTTCTTTGAGGCCTGTTGATTGCCATTCACCACCGGAGAGTCCCCAAAACATGGCTCCTGTCAAAGCCAGATCACGTTTGGCTACTCCTTGCCAGAACATGCTGAAGTCTAATCCTTTCCATTCCAATCCCAAGTTAATACCGAAACGGAAACGTGGAGTGGAGTTACCGATAATTTTGCGGTCTCCCGGATCATCTACTGTATTGGCACCTTCATTGATAACGTTATCATTATTCAAGTCAGTATACATGATGTCACCTTCGCCCCAACCCGAACCCCAGGAAGGATTGTTCTTGGTTATCCATTCATCCATTTCTGCCTGGCTTTTGGCAATGCCATGGGTTACATATCCCCAGATTTCTCCTAATTCCTGTCCTTCGTAATAGGTCTTGATTGATTTGTCAGCATTGGGGTATTTGTCAACAAAAGAGCGGGAGTCAGCAATGTTGAAACCTACGTTATAGTTAACTTGTCCTATATGGTCACGCCATCCGATAGCCAATTCCCAACCTTTGGTGCGGAGATTGGTATTGTTGGTTTGTGGCATACCTGTTCCATAAATACCTGCTATTTCTGACGCAGGTCCTACCATATCAAGTGTTTTGCGGACAAAATAGTCGAAGTTAACAGTCAGACGATTGCGGAGCATACCCAGGTCGAAACCAACATTAAGTGATTTAACAGTTTCCCAGGTCAGTGAACTGCTGATTGTTCCGGGGACGCTTGCGATTGACGGTTTTGAATCTCCCATTAACCAGCTTCCGCCATTCACCTTGACAGTCTGCAGTAAATACATCGGATAATATGACTTGGTATTTTGATTACCTAATGTACCCCAGGAAAAACGTGGCTTTAATTGGTTGATAATATCTTTATCTACAGGGAAGAATTCTTCGGCAGCTATATTCCAG
This sequence comes from Bacteroides sp. M10, assembly GCF_014334015.1. Lineage (GTDB taxonomy): Bacteria > Bacteroidota > Bacteroidia > Bacteroidales > Bacteroidaceae > Bacteroides > Bacteroides intestinigallinarum. The sequence goes on from NZ_CP060488.1 coordinate 2,677,166, forward strand.
CCTAAAGAGAAAGATCCGAAGACTCCCCAACGGTCTTTACGCAGGAAACGTGAAGAACCGTCGTAGCGTAGATTTGCCGCAAAGAAATATTTGTTAGAGTAATCGTAGTTAATACGACCGAAAAAACCTGCTGTCGCCCATGAGTATGCGCTGGCTTCATTGATAACATCTTCTCCGGTAGCGGCACCGATTTCCGGAACGTTTTCAGATATCAGGTCCATACGTTTGACAGATAAATAACGGTTGTTGTATTTTTCCGTATTGACGCCGGCCATTACTTTAAACATGTGTTGGTTGATGGAAAAAGAATAATCTGAATATAAACTGGTAGTCAGATGATTGTCATTCGTCCAATGTTGCATGGCACCGGTTTGTCCTGCAGTGTAAGTTGAACCATAAGACAGCAGCAAAGGTTCATTTTCCACATTGTATTCATATACTTTGTTCAGATTTTGTTTCTTGAACTGGCTGATAAGGCGTAAACCTACATTGGCATAAATATTCCAGCCTTTCATAGGGTGAAACACCAGTTGACCTTGCAGATATACATTGTCATTGCTGGTTTTGGAACGACTGTCATTCGTCAATTGTGCTAATTTACCGTTACGCATATAGTGTCCGTTCGGGTCTTCAAATGGCATGGTAGGCCACATGCGTACAATGTCATGATAAAGCAGACCATCCAAGTCTGTATAGAATGGATTGTCGAGATTGGTGTGCACATATTTGGTATTCACTTCAATGTCCAGCCATTTGTACGGTTGTGCGTTGAACTTAGCGTTTGTGGAGATACGGTCATAAGTATCTTCTCCGAAACGTAAATTTCCGTCTTGATTTAAATAGTTGGTTGAAACATAATATTGGCTTTTGTCTGTACCACCACTTATATTCAGATTATGTTCATGTGCCCATGACCATTTATATTGTTTTTTATACCAGTTTACATTGTCATTCGCTTTTTCATGAAACTGCCAGTTACCGTTAGAATTGGCAATAGTGCTGGTATTGATTTCTCCATTCATGTACTTCTGGATACGATCCATTGTGTCGTCGTCAAAAATCGGATTGGCAGCACCTGAATTAGCATTACCTTCATTGAAATAGTTTGCAAACTGCCATGAGTTCATTAAGTCGGGCAAATGGTTGGGACCGTAGTAACGTGCATTTCCGGAGTAAGTGACATTTATTTTACCGGCTTTTCCTTTTTTGGTTGTGATTAAGATCACACCAAAAGCGGCACGAGAACCGTAGATAGAACTTGATGCAGCATCTTTTAAAACAGAAATTGATTCTACATCGTCAGGATTCAGATTATTCATATTCCCTTCGATTCCATCGATTAATACTAAAGTTGCTGCATTGGAGCCTTGTGATATAGTACCGGTACCACGAATGTTGATGTCCAGTGTTTGTCCTAATTCACCACCACGGCTGCCGACGGAAAGATTTAAACCGGGGACTGTACCTTGCAGTGATTGTCCCAAGTTTGTTACCGGACGTGAATCCAGCATTTTTGTGTCTACGGTGGCTACTGCATCGGTCAGATTGGCTTTTCTCTGGGTACCAAATCCTACTACAACCACTTCATCCAATGTCTGTGTATCTTCATCCAAAGAAACAGCATATTGCTTTTCAGAAGTGATCTTAATCTCTTTAGTCTGGTAACCTATATAAGATATAACCAGAGTTTTTCCTACTTGAACATTGGAAACTGCAAATTTACCATCGAAATCAGTAATTGTTCCGTTTGTACTTCCTTTTACGATTACGCTGGCACCAATGATGGGTTCATTGAGCTTTTTGTCAGTCACCGTGCCTTTAATGTTGATTTGCTGTGCATACATGAAATTAATGCTAAGCAATAACATGATGAGTAATGATTTAAGTCTTCTCATTGCATTTTATTTAAAGTTAAACATAAGGTTGTATACTGCAAAAGTACGCGGATTGGGATTTTGGGGGTATGCATGTTCTTCTCATTTAGCATACATGTTTAATTCAAATATTATTTCTTTATAACTTTTTTTCGTGCTTTCGGATATATTTAGTTTATTTGCATCAAAACGAAAAATAATGAAGTGCTTAAATCTAATTCTTCTTATTCTGATTGTGAGTAGTTGTCCGATAAGTCTTATTCATGCTTTTTTTGATAAAGACATTCGTTTGCTGACCATGCAAGATGGTTTGGCCGATAATACAATCACTTCTATATATAAGGATGATGATGGATTTATGTGGTTTGGAACAAGTAATGGGATAAGCCGTTATGACGGTAGGACGGTCCGGAATTTCAAACCAGCAGAAAGCTATCTTCCAAATTCTGTTATCGTACGATTGTCGCATGATTATTTGGGAATCGTTTCTAATGGAACTTTTCATTTTTTCAACCGGAAAATGGAATCTTTCATTCCTGTCTTTTCCGGTTCCAATATGGAGAAGCTTACTTTAGATCGAATATTGCCTGCTGACGAATCTTCTTTTTGGGGAATATCTGGGAATAAATTACTATTGTGTCAATGGGAGGAACAAACAGAACCGGAAAGACGTACATTGACTATTCGTATCAGGCTGCAAAAAGAATACAATTTATTGTCAAAGGATGGTGGCTCCTTTAGTACTATCTGTTATGATGGGGAGAATAAGAATAGAATCTGGTTGGCAACTAATAAAGGCTATCTGTGTCTATTCTGTGTGGATACTTCGGAGGTGTGTCAAAAAGTTTTGCTGGATAGTGGAGGGGCATTACATATAACTTCTGCTTTAAGCAGACAAGGTATTGTCTGGATTTCAACTTTGGCTAGAGGAATTATTCGTTATCATACACGCACAGGTCTTGTTGACTGTATTTCTTATGGTGGAGTGGGAAAAGAAAATCTTCTCTCCCATACGGATGTTTATGAAACTATATACATCGGAAATAATCGTTATTTAGCGGCAACATGGAGTGGCTATACCTTACTGATGCCGGATGGAGAAAATGGGGAAGAGATGACTTCTGAAATATATAACTACACATATACACAAATTCACCGGAATCTTGAGACGAGGTTGATTTCTGCCTATTATGACCCGAATGGTGTTTTATGGATAGGTACCAATGGCGGTGGAGTGATGTACTCGGACTTGAGGTCGCAATTTTATAACCGTTATTATCAGAATAGACATAATGAAATATGTAGTGTACTCATGGATGATGAGCGACATATATGGTTAGCTACTTTTCACAAAGGGATAATGCGGAGTGATATGCCGTATGTTCAAGGTAAGAAACTGACCTTTTCTGGGGTAGATACAAAAAAAGAAAAGTCGGAAGAAACAGTATTATGTGCTTTGAAAGATTCTGCCGGAAATCTTTGGTTTGGAAATAGGAATGGTATGCTGACTGTTTATAACACTAAATCCGGTAGGTTTACAACCCAGCCTTTGTTGATAAAGGGAAGTGTTAGCAAATCTCCTGTATGGGCTTTGTATATGGATGAAAAAGGCCGGTTCTGGATTGGTACGGAACAAGGGCTTCTTTTATATGATCCTCAAATAGGGACATGTGTAAAATTGCCGGTGGAGCGGTGTCTAAATGAGAAAGGTTCTCTTTGGGTGCGTGCCATTACCAGAACCAGAGATGGGGCAATATGGCTGGGAACAAGTGAGCAGGGAGTATGCAGAATTACAGAGTTAGCTTCCGGTGATATAACGGCAAAAAAAGGTTATGAACCTAATATAAACCTTGATTATCATTCGGTGCGTTCTTTATTGGCATCTTCAGATGGAAATTTATATATCGGCTATGTGGATGGATTTGCTGTTCTTTCGCCTTCTCAAGATACAATCAGCGAATTTTATACTACTAATAATGGATTGTGTAGTAACTTTGTCGGATGTATAGTGGAAGATGGTAAGGGGCGCATCTGGCTGGGCAGTAATTCAGGAATATCACGTTATAGTCGTCATCAACATCTTTTTTATAATTATTATATAGCAGGAAGTAACCGTTCTGCTATATTCAGTTGTAATACGTTGTTTTTTGGAAATAATCAGAGTCTGACTTATTTTGATCCGGATGAAATAGATGCTTATCCGAACAACGAACGGGTTTTGATTACCGGTTTGGAGGTCGACAATCGCTCCGTTGAGATCGGAGAAACGATAAATAACCAAATTGTGCTCGACAAAATGATTTCTTATACAGATCAGGTAATATTGAATAATGATAATCGGGACTTTTCTCTAGTGTTCAATAATCTATCTTATTCAAACGAACAGCAGAAATATCACTACCGGCTTTTACCCTATCAAGAGGGCTGGCTAATATCTGACGATGGAGAAAAAGCGTCATATACCAATTTATCTGCCGGAGATTATATCTTTGAAGTGAGGAGTATTTATCCGGATGGAAAGACTGGTCCTGTAACTTCTTTGAAAATCGTTATTCTTCCTCATTGGAGTAACACTTTAATCTTCCGCATTTGCATATTTTTGTTGGTATTGGGTGGGATAATTTATTGTATACGGTTGATAAAAATGCGCCAAAAGCGTTTGGAACGCGAAATGCAGATGAAACATGAGTTGTTGACCGTCAATATGGAACGTGAGAAAGAACACCAGATACGTATGGAACGTGAAAACTTTTTCACGGGTGCTGCCCACGAGCTACGTACTCCACTAACTTTGATTCTTGCCCCTTTGCAGGAACTGATGAAACAATATAACCCGTTAGAGCCTTTTTATAAGAAGCTGCAAGTAATGTATAAAAATGCAACTTCGTTGCACACCCTGGTCGATCATTTGCTATACGTGCAGAAGATAGAAGCGGGAATGGTAAAACTTCAGTTATCTGAAATTGATATAGTTCAATTGATAAAGACCGCGTCAGATTCTTACTGCCAAATGGCAGAAATCAAAGGCTTGCATTTTGAGATAACCTTGCCGGAAAATAAATTGATGGTTTGGATAGACGAAGCAAAGATCTTCTCAGCAGTTCAGAATCTCTTATCAAATGCATTTAAATACACATCTCCGGGCGGGAGTATTTTGTTGTCCGTTTCACATACGATAAAGGACGGACAAGGATATTGTCAAATCGCTGTTTCAGACACAGGTAAAGGTATTTCCGAAGAACTGCAAAAACATGTTTTTGAATCTTTCATAATAGGAGACAATCTTCCTGAATTTTCTACAAAGGTGGGGATCGGTTTACATATTGTCAAGCATATGATGGATTTACATCATGGCATGGTTACATTACAAAGTGTACCGGGTGAAGGAAGCACATTTGTACTGTATATTCCTGAGGGAAAAGCACATTTTGCAAAAGATGATTATGAATTGCCGGAACCTCATTTGAAAACAACGAAACAAGGACATGAAAAAGAACTTCCGGTTTTGCTATATGGAGAAGACACACAGGAAGTTATGACTAAAAAGAGTTTGTTGGTCATAGAAGATAATGAAGATGTACGTGAATATATATGTAGTTTGTTTAGCTCCAGGTACCAATTATATGAAGCTGTCGACGGGGAAGAAGGTGTACGAATGGCGAAAGAGAAACTTCCCGATTTGATTATTTCGGACGTGATGATGCCTGTAAAAGACGGATTTACTTGTTGTCAGGAGATTCGTTCACAACAAGAGACGGCACATATTCCTATCCTTATGCTCACGGCTAAGGCGGAAGATGCTGATATATTGGAAGGTTCACATAGTGGTGCGGATGATTATATGATGAAACCTTTTAATCCCGAAATTTTGAAGGCGAAAGTCGACAATCTGATTTTACAGCGTGAGCGATTGAAACGGATTTATACTAAAGCATTGATGCTGAAGCAAAAATCGGAAGAAGGAGAACAAGAAGATGACTTTCTGTTACAGCTCATTCATGTGATAGAGTTGAATATCTCTAATGAGAACTTCAACGTTAAAATGCTGGCAGAACAGATGAATATGAGCCAGCCTACCTTATATCGTAAGGTGAAGCAGCGCAGTGACTTATCCATAATAGATATGATTCGCAGTATTCGCATCAGTAAAGCTGCTGCACTAATTCTGGAGAACCGATACTCTATTCAGGAGATAACAGAACTGGTTGGTTATTCGGATACCCGCACTCTCCGCAAGCATTTTACGGAACATTTTGGGGTATCTCCTTCTAAATATATGGGAGAAATATAGATATTTTATCACCTAAAACTAGCGAAAAGAAGAAAGGTAGTACAACCATTATCAGGGAAGTGCAAAAAGGAATCATTTCTCACTACTATGAGAATAAATACTCATAGTAATGAGAACTTTTTCTCATCGCATTGAGAAAATTTTCTCATAGGCATGAGAACACTTGAGAAAATGCAAGAACGTAACTTGTTACAAATCAATATTGTATAATTTCAATTTATTATATAAAGTCTTCCGATCAATATTCAGTAATTGCGCTGCTTTACTCTTATTGTTTCCTGTTTGGCGTAGTGCCTCCAAAATATGCTCTTTTTCAGTCTCTTCATTGCGTAATGCAATGCTCGTATTGCTGGATGCAGGAGTTTCTAAAAGCTCGGTCCCCAATTCCAATAGAGTAATGAAACTGCCTTGTGCCAATAAAGTTGCTCTTTTGATGATGTTCTTCATTTGGCGCAAATTTCCCGGCCAATGATAATTCATTAAAGCTTGCGATGCTTTTGCATCGAAACCAATCAGGTGTTTATCCAGTTCCTTGTTTGCCTGATCGAGGAAGAAATTGGCAAAGAGCAGAATATCTTCTTTCCGTTCTTTCAGATCGGGCATCCGGAGAGTAAATTCATTGATGCGATGATAAAGGTCTTCACGGAAAGTACCTTTTTCAATAGCTTGTTCCAGATTCTCATTGGTGGCAGATACCAGACGAATATCTACCGATATCTCCTGTGTAGAACCTACCGGACGTATTTTTCTCTCTTGCAAGGCACGAAGCAGTTGTATCTGCACTTCATAACTAAGGTTTCCGATCTCATCCAGAAAGATAGTACCACCGTTGGCTGCAACGAAAGCCCCCGTTTTATCTGTCAGAGCACCTGTAAACGAACCTTTCACATGACCGAAAAATTCGGAAGCAGCCAGTTCTTTGGGGATAGATCCACAATCTACGGCAATAAACGGTTTATCGTTTCGTTTGCTAAGTTGATGAATACGGTGCGCCACATACTCTTTTCCTGTTCCGCTGGAACCGTTGATAAGTACGGACATATTGGTCGGAGCTACCAGACCTACATAATTGTAGAGCTGTTTGGCTGCATCACTTTCTCCTTCCAGATAAGCACGATGATTTTCTGTTGAATCTTTAGATGAAGTAGAAGCACCTTTTTTAGAAGAAGATTTAGCAACGTTATGAGTAGCAGGACTCTTTTCAGACTGCAGACATTCAGAAATTTTCTTCAGTAATTCTTCCGGATTTACCGGTTTGGCTATATAATCACGTGCTCCCAGTTTCATTGCCTGTACGGCGGATTGTATATCCGCATAGCCAGTCATGATGATTAAAGGAATGTCCATGCCTTGTTCATTCATCCATTTCAGCAGATCGATACCTTCGTGGTCGGGTAGTCGCAGGTCTGATAAAATCAGATCGACGTTTTGGCTTTCGATATGTTTTCGGGCGCGGGCAATATTACTCACTGATGATACTTCAAAGCCCTTTTTGCCTAGCCAGGTTTTTAGCATCATTCCAAAAGTGATATCATCTTCAACGATCAATATGGAGCTCATCATGTCAGGTTTTGATTCTTTTAAGTCACAAAGGTAAGAGGATTTAGGCGAAAGTGGTATATTTGCAAACTTAAATTAAATAAAAGTGTTATGAAAAAGATTCTATTGATAATATTAACCATATCGTTTTGCGGACTTACTGCCTGCAAAACCGGAACAAAAAAAGGAGGAGACATGGATAAAGAAACGTTGGTAAAGATTGAAACAACTGTAGGAGATATCGAGGTGAAACTATATAATGAGACACCGAAACATCGTGATAATTTTATCAAACTGGTGAAGGACGGTGTTTATGAAGGCACACTGTTTCATCGTGTTATCAAAGATTTTATGATTCAGGCTGGTGACCCGGACTCAAAGAATGCACCGAAAGGAAAAATGCTGGGTACGGGAGATGTAGGTTATACTGTTCCCGCTGAATTTGTATATCCTAAATATTTCCATAAGAAAGGTGCCCTGTCCGCTGCCCGTCAGGGAGATAATGTGAACCCGAAGAAAGAATCTTCCGGTTGTCAGTTCTATATCGTGACAGGTAAGGTGTTCAATGACTCTACCTTGCTGGGTATGGAAAGCCAGATGAATGAGAATAAGATTAATGTTATTTTCAATACGCTGGCACAGAAACACATGAAGGAAATTTATAAGATGCGAAAAGCAAATGACGAAAACGGTCTTTATGATTTGCAGGAAAAGTTGTTTGCAGAGGCACAGGAAATGGCAGCCAAACAACCGGAATTTCATTTCACTCCGGAACAGATTGAAGCCTATACAACGGTGGGAGGAACTCCGCATCTGGATGGCGAATATACTGTGTTCGGCGAAGTAGTGAAAGGTTTGGATATTGTGGATAAAATCCAGCAGGTGAAAACCGACCGTAGCGATCGTCCCGAAGAAGATGTAAAAATAACAAAGGTGACAATACTTGACTGAAATATATGAAAATCAACAGGCATATTCTTGATAATGGGTTACGTCTGGTACATTCGCAGGACGAAAGTACGCAGATGGTTGCCCTTAATATATTATATAATGTGGGAGCTCGCGACGAAGATCCCGAACATACCGGTTTTGCCCATTTGTTCGAACACCTGATGTTCGGAGGGTCGGTGAATATTCCCGATTATGATATGCCGCTTCAACTGGCGGGTGGAGAGAATAATGCCTGGACGAATAATGATATAACCAATTACTACCTCACTGTACCTCGTCAGAATGTAGAAACCGGCTTTTGGTTGGAATCCGACCGGATGTTGAGTCTTGATTTTAGCAAACGGAGTCTGGAGGTACAGCGGGGAGTAGTAATGGAAGAATTCAAACAGCGATGTTTGAATCAGCCTTATGGGGATATCGGACATCTTTTGCGTCCTCTGGCTTATCAGACGCATCCTTATCAATGGCCTACTATTGGAAAAGAGTTGTCGCATATTGCCAATGCTACGCTGGAAGAAGTGGAGGCATTCTTTTTCCGTTTTTATGCTCCTAATAATGCTATATTAGCTGTGACCGGCAATATCTCTTTCGAAGAGGCGGTTGCTTTGACAGAAAAATGGTTCGGCTCTATTCCTCGTCGGGAAGTTCCTCAACGGAACCTGCCACAGGAGCAGGAACAGACGGAAGAGCGCCGGCTGACGGTAGAGAGAAATGTTCCTCTCGATTCTTTATTTATGGCATACCACATGCCTGCCCATTGCCATCCGGATTATTATGCATTTGATATTCTGTCGGATGTGTTGAGTAACGGGCGTTCCAGCCGTTTGAGCCAGCGTTTGGTACAGCAGAAACAATTATTCTCAAGTATAGATGCCTATATTTCCGGCAGTGTAGATGCGGGGTTATTCCATATTAGTGGTAAACCTTCGGCAGGTGTCACCCTGGAACAAGCGGAAGCGGCAGTACGGGAAGAACTGGATTTGTTGCAACAAGAATTGGTTGACGAACAGGAACTGGAAAAGGTGAAGAATAAATTTGAGTCTACCCAGATATTCGGCAACATCAATTATTTAAATGTGGCAACCAACCTGGCTTGGTACGAATTGCTTGGTCGGGCGGAGGACATGGAAAAAGAGGTCGATCGTTATCGGTCTGTCACAGCCGAACAATTGCGGGCGGTAGCTCAATCTGCTTTCCGTAAGGAGAACGGAGTAATACTTTATTATAAGAAACAACAAAATTAAATTCTCCCTTTTTATAATCTATCAGTGAAAGGGAAAAGTCCCTTTGCCTGAAAATGGAGATACGTTTAGGTAACGGAAAAGTAAATGAGACATATTTATAGTACATATAAAGAGCATTATAAAGCACTAATTTTTCTCGGACTGCCGATTGTGATCGGTCAAATAGGAGTAATCGTTCTTGGATTTGCGGATACGTTAATGATCGGACATCATAGTACGATTGAGCTGGGAGCAGCTTCCTTCGTCAATAATGTGTTCAATCTGGCGATAATTTTCAGCACGGGTTTTTCGTATGGGTTGACTCCGATTGTGGGAGGTTTGTATGGAACCCGCCAGTATGCCCCTGCGGGACAGGCTTTACGCAACAGTTTGCTGGCAAACCTGATGGTTGCATTGCTGCTGACTATCTGTATGACTGTTCTTTATCTAAATATAGAACGTCTCGGACAGCCGGAAGAATTGATTCCCCTGATTAAGCCGTATTACCTTGTTTTGCTCGCTTCACTCGTGTTTGTTATGCTTTTCAATGGATTCAAGCAGTTTACAGACGGAATTACGGATACAAAAACCGCTATGTGGATATTGCTTGGTGGAAATGTCTTGAATATCATAGGAAACTATATCCTGATTTATGGAAAGCTCGGATTGCCCGAGTTAGGTCTGTTGGGAGCAGGTATCAGCACGCTGTTCTCGCGTATCGTGATGGTGATTATATTTATCATCATCTTTATGCGTAGTCCGCGTTTTGTCCGCTATAAGATTGGCTTTTTCCGTTTGGGATGGTCACGAGCTATATTTGGACGTTTGAACGGCCTCGGATGGCCGGTTGCTTTTCAAATGGGAATGGAGACAGCCTCCTTTAGTCTAAGTGCGATCATGATCGGTTGGCTGGGTACTATCGCTCTGGCTTCTCATCAGGTTATGCTGGCTATTTCACAGTTTACATTTATGATGTATTACGGTATGGGTGCCGCTGTGGCTGTTCGTGTCAGTAATTTCAAAGGTCAGAATGATATCATCAATGTACGTCGTTCTGCCTATGCAGGTTTTCATCTGATGATGACATTGGGCGTTGTGCTTTCTTTGATTGTCTTCCTTTGCCGGAATTACTTGGGAGGCTGGTTTACCGACAGTCAGGAAGTGGCTGCTATGGTGACCTCTCTAATCTTCCCTTTCCTCGTTTATCAGTTTGGCGACGGACTGCAGATTACTTTCGCCAACGCTTTGCGTGGAATTTCAGATGTAAAACTAATGATGGTGATTGCTTTTGTCGCCTATTTCATTATTTCCCTTCCTGTAGGTTATTTCTGTGGCTTTGTGATGGGATGGGGAGTAGTAGGTGTCTGGATGGCGTTCCCTTTTGGCTTGACAAGCGCAGGATTGATGCTTTGGTGGCGTTTTCACCACATGACGAAACTCCCCGAACCTCATCCCAAAACCTGATACTAAATACTTGATACTTAAAACTTAATACTTAACCCCAATGGCTTCCTTCCGTTTTACAAAGTTGAAAATAACCGCCGGTTACACTTTGTTGCTGGCGATCCTCCTTTTCTCGCTGGTGTTTGTACATCGTGAGATGGAAGCGTTGTCGGCCGCCGACGATCAACAGAATTTAAGAACAGACAGTCTATTGACCCTTCTCCATGAGAAAGATCAAAACACGATTCAGATGTTGCGGGTGCTAAGTGAGGCAAACGACAGTCTTCTCTCTGCTTCGGAAATCGAAGAAATCATTTCCGAACAGGATTCTGTTATTACCCAGCAGCGGGTACAACATCGGGTCATAACCAAGCGTGACTCTTTAATCACTACTCCTAAAAAGAAGGGATTCTTTAAGCGACTCGCCGAAGTGTTTTCCCCTTCTAAACAAGACAGTGCCGTATTAGTAAATACATCGTTGGAAGTCGCCACCGATACCATTCTTCAACCTACCACTTCCAAAGACTCTCTTCAGCAGAAAATCCGCATGGCTACCGAAGAAAAACGACTGCAACGGAGGAAAACAATCCGGCGTACCAGTACAAAGTACCAGCGGATGAATACGCAGTTGACGGCACGGATGGATAGCCTGATTAAACAATATGAGGAAGAAATGACCTTGCGTGCCCGTCAGGATGCTGAACTTCAGCAGGAAGTGAGGATGCGGTCGGCACGTATCATCGGCGGTATCGCGGTTGGTGCTGTACTATTATCTGCTTTTTTCCTGATATTGATTATGCGGGATATCTCCCGTAGCAACCGTTACCGCCAGCAATTGGAGGTGGCGAATAAACGGGCGGAAGATTTACTGATCGCCCGTGAAAAATTGATGCTTGCCATTACCCATGATTTTAAAGCTCCGTTAGGCTCAATTATGGGATATACCGAACTCCTGTCCCGATTGACAGAAGATGAACGGCAACGATTCTACCTCGACAATATGAAAAGCTCTTCAGAACATTTATTGAAGTTAGTCAGTGACTTGCTTGATTTCCACCGACTTGATCTCAATAAAGCGGAAGTGAATCGTGTAACCTTTAACCCCTCCCAGCTATTTGATGAAATTTATGTCAGTTTCGAACCCCTGACTGCTGCCAAAGGATTAGCCTTGCAATGTCACGTCGCTCCGGAACTGAACGGAGGATATATCAGCGATCCTTTGCGACTCCGGCAAATTGTGAATAACCTTTTGTCCAATGCCGTAAAATTTACTCAAAAAGGCGAGATCAGTCTGACCGCCGGTTATGATTCTTCAAAGTTAACCATTGCCATAGCCGATACAGGAAAAGGAATGGCGTCAGAAGATCGTGAACGCATTTTCCAGGAGTTTACACGTCTTTCCGGCGCACAGGGAGAAGAAGGATTCGGGCTTGGATTGTCTATTGTGAAGAAGCTGGTTACCTTGCTTGAGGGAACAATCGACGTGCAGAGTACATTAGGTGAGGGGAGCTGTTTTACGGTCGTTCTGCCTCTGTATCCGGTAGGTAAATCCCTTACAGAGAGCGAATCTCCGGAAAGTGAATCTTCGGAGAATGAAAGTCCATACGCTCCCAAACAGTCGGCTGCCATTCCTCCCATGAAAGTCATTCGTGTGCTTTTGATTGATGACGATAAAATTCAGCTGAATCTGACTGCTGCCATGTTGAAACAGCATGGTATTGATGCGGTATGTTGTGAACAGCTGGAACAGCTGATTGAACAACTTCGCTCTTCCGTCTTCGATGTATTGCTGACAGATATACAAATGCCTGCCATTAACGGGTTTGATCTGGTAAAACTATTACGGGCTTCTAATATACCACAAGCAAAAACAATTCCTGTTATTGCTGTGACTGCCCGTAGTGAGATGGATAAAGCCGCTTTACATGAACATGGTTTTGCCGGTTGTTTGCATAAACCGTTTACAGTAAAGGAATTGTTGCTAACAGTAAATGAAGGTCAACTTTCGGCCGATGAAGCGCATATAACAGAAGATATGCAACTAAATGTAAATGCACTCACTTCTTTTTCGGAGGATGATCCTGAAGCTACACATTCCATTATCCAAACATTTATAGAGGAAACACAAAAGAGTGCTGATCGGATGGCGCAGGCATTAAATGCCAAGGAGGTGGATGAAATAGCTGCAATAGCTCACAAACTTCTTCCTCTTTTTACATTGATTGGAGCTGGGAATGCTGTAATTCTACTGAGTTGGTTGGAGGCAAGGCGTGGGGAGGACTTTTCTACGGAAATAAATGAAAAGGTTGAGAGCATTCTTCAAGAAATTCAGAAAATCTTGAAAGAGGTAAACGGTGTAGAGTGTTCGAATATTCTTAATTCTGAAATATGATTTAATGTTTATTTATTGTTTTTTTCTATCGTTTATTTCTATATTTGCTGTCTAAAACTTGCTAAATGATACGTGAGCCTGGTTTTTCTATTAATCGGAAAGATATATTTGAAAGATTGTTCAGTGATTATTACGGGATATTAGTATGTTATGCTCAAAAATATACGAAACGTGAAGATATAGCTGAAGATATCGTACAAGATGTATTTGCATCTTTGTGGGAAGAAAATCGTATATTTCCTTCGCAAGCGAATTTTCGTTCATTTCTTTATATTTCGATAAGAAATGCGGCTTTTGATTATTTGCGACATCAAAATGTAGAAAGTCGTTATATTGAAGAAGCTTTGACTGCAAATCGTTTCTTGTCGGATGATTCTTCTCAGAAAGAAGAAGTTTTTCGCTTACTCTTTAAACAGATTGATTTACTTCCGGAACGTTGTCGGGAAATATTCCTGTTACATCTGGAAGGCTATGACAATGATGCTATTGCTAAAAAATTATCGTTGTCAATAGAAACTGTTAAAACTCAAAAGAAACGTGCAATGAAAACTCTTCGGAACAATCTGAAAGAGAAATTGCAAAAAAAATATCCAGATACCTCATTTTTTATTTTTTTCTTGTACCTCGATTTATATCTATAATCGTTTGTGTAATACAAATGATAATTAGATAGTATGGAGATTGAAAAACTAATTGTTAAATACTTGGTCGGGTGTTTATCTAAAGAAGAAGACCAAATTCTAAGAAAATGGCTGCAAGAGGATGAATCTCATCAGAGTTTTTTTCAGAAAATCAACTTGGATAAGACTGCTGTTGAGGATTATCGTCAATATCATCGTTTTGATGCTAAATCGGATGAGGCTTTCCGTAAAGTATGGACCTCTTTACATAAGGGAACTAGAAGGATATCAACGCAAAGAAAAATAGGCTTTTTTTCTCGTCGTTGGTTGAAGATTGCTTGTGCTCTACTGATATTGCTATTTTCTGTAGGGGGAGGACTCTATTTTTACTATGAGGCATCACGAATAACTCCTGGAGAGTCAAAAGCAATATTGACTTTAGAAGATGGTAGTGCTAAACAATTGAAAAAATCTGGGCAAGAACATTGGATTTATATAGGTGATACGCCTATTGCAAGAGAGTATGATGGGATGATTGTTTATCATATTCCAGAAACATCAAAAGTAGAAATAAGTCAACAGAATACTTTGTCTGTTCCACGTGGAGGAGAATTTCGATTAACTTTATCGGATGGAACAAGGGTACATTTGAATTCTTTATCAGAGTTGAAATATCCGGTTAGTTTTAAAGGTATGAATGAACGGACTGTAGAATTGAAAGGGGAGGCGTTTTTTGAAATAGCAAAAGATTCATTGCATCCATTTAAAGTAGAAACTCAAGGAATTTTGATACAGCAGTTTGGGACGGCGTTTAATGTGAAGTCTCGTGTGGAAGGAAAAGTTGAAGTTGCTTTAGTGCAGGGTAGCATTGGAATTTATACTCAATCTCAAAAGTTGCATAAACTATCACCTGGACAGCTAGCCATATGGGATGCTTCTACGGATCTTTTATCAGTTGAAAATAAAGATTTGTTATTAAATACCGCTTGGCATTCTAATCGTTTTATTTTTTATGATGAGAGTCTGGGAAGTCTGATGGAAGAACTTGCATTGTGGTATAATGTAGATGTTGATTTCTTAGATAAATCATTGAAAGAACTTCATTTCACAGGCAGTTTGTATCGATATGACGATATAGCTGTCATTTTGAATGCTATCGAAGAGACAGTAAATGTTGACTTTAAGATTTCCGGACTTCGTATTAAAATTGATCGGAAGAATAAATAATAATATATAAGTGATTATGAGAATTCTAATTATTATAATGTTGCTATGTACAACATTGATCCCTAATTACCTGTATGCCATTTCTCATGAAAATTATAGTGAGGAATCGTTCTTGTTCGTTGGTGAAGATTATATGCAAGAGAATTATAAGGTAACGTTACATTTGAGTGGTGTTTCTGTTAGTACATTGTTTAATGAGATCCAAAAACAGACCAAACTGGATTTTGTTTATAATACAGAATTATTGGAGACTATAACACCGATTTCCGTTACGGCAGAAAAGGAATCTGTTTTTGATGTTTTGAATCGTTTGTTTAATGGAACAGGTTTTATTTTTAAAAAGTCTGGCAATATTATCACTGTTAATAAAAAAGAAGAACTACAGCAGGATGATAAATTCTTAGTAACAGGAGAAGTAAAGGATGATGCCGGTGAACCATTAGTTGGTGTAACTATACAACAAAAGGATACTCGTAATATTACGATAACGGATATGGATGGACGCTATTCAATTCAAGTGTCTAGTAAGGCAGAGGCTTTTTTAACTTTTTCATTTGTGGGGATGAAAACGAAAACAGTACCCGTTAAGGGAAGAGTACTTAATGTAAAACTTGTTCAGGATGCGATTTCTATTGATGATGTCGTGGTTGTAGGAGCGTATGGTACAGCACAAAAGAGGTTAGACCAAGTCGGTAGTGCTTTTCAAGTGAATGCTGACCAGTTAAAAGCACTACCAGCTTTACGAGTGGATAAAATGTTGGATGGCTTGATTCCGGGAGTGAAAATTGATCCGAATACAGATTCACCGGATAATACACGTGCACGCTACAATGTAAGGGTTCGTGGAGATGCTTCTCTATCTGCTTCGAACGAGCCATTGTGGGTTGTGGATGGGACTCCTATTTATACAGGTGAACATACTAATTTGATTCCTGGAATGAGTACGACTATTAGTCCGTTATCTTTTATCAATCCTGATGATATTGAGTCAATAACAGTACTAAAGGATGCTACGGCAACTTCCATTTACGGAGCGAATGGTGCAAACGGAGTCATATTGATAACAACTAAAAAAGGAAAAGAAGGTGACTTGCGTATTCATTTAACGGCTCAATATGGGGTTGCAAAGATTGATAAGAGCACTAGTCCGAAAGTTCTGAATGCCAATCAATATCTAATGTTAGCTAAGGAAGCTTATCAAAATGCAGGGAACGATTTAAAATACTTTCCCTATACTGATAATGAAATGAACAAATACAGCCTTACAAATACAGATTGGACAGATGTGTTTTATGATACCGCTAATACTTTTCAAACAAATTTATCTTTAATGGGAGGAGCTCGGAATACGGCGTATTATTTATCAGCTTCTTATTTAGAGAATACAGCAACGGTGAAAGGGAATAAACAACAGCGTTTTTCTATTCGTTCTAATTTGGATTTTACTTTTCTTCGAAAGTTTAAGGTCTCGGTTGATCTTGCTACTTCTTATAATGTGAACGATTTGTTTAATCCAGGAAGGGATTATTATGAGTACTTACCGATATTTGAACCATATAATGAAGATGGAACTTTTCGTCTTTACAATAAGGTTATATCCGGAAAAGAAACGGATGGAAGTCCTAAATGGTCGGAAAACCGTTTCTTGAACAGTGTAGCGGAAAGGGAAGAGAATATTTACAATCAAAAGACTTTATATACGAATGCCAATTTAATGTTGAGGTATGATATTCTTTCAGGGTTATCTTACACAGGACAATTTGGTGTTGATTATCAGTCTGGTAAGGAAGAAATTTATTATGCTCGTACTAATTGGTCCGGAATGACGAGCGCTGATGGTCCGATAGGTTATTCCACTAGAAATTCATTAAATATGATGAACTGGACTACTGTACATCGCATTAATTATAAGCAGTCTTTTGATAAACATGATATAAGTGGATTATTGGGGATTGAGGCTGGTTCACAGGACTATGTGACACTTGGAGTTACAGGGTCAGGCTTCATAAATGATCATATTCAAGATGTGTCTTATGCAAAAGAGCGTAAAGGGACTAATACTAGTAAGACGAAACGCAAAGCTTCTATGTTAGGACAGCTTAGTTATTCTTACGATCATCGATATTATGTGACATTAAATGGACGTAGAGACGGAAATTCACAATTTGGGTCAGATGTACGCTGGGCTAATTTTGGTTCTATAGGAGTTTCTTGGAATATTCAGAATGAGAGTTTCTACAATATTCCATGGATGAATATTTTGAAAATAAAAGCTAGTTATGGAGCAAATGGAAATTCCCGCTTAGGTTCTCAGGAAGCTCTTGGCTTATATTCTTATGGGGAAAGTTATTCTTATGCAGGAGAAATAGGTGGTGTTATGTCGGGGTGTCCAAACAGCCGTTTGAGTTGGGAAACTACTTATATGACAAATATAGGTGTTCGTGTACGCTTGTTCGATCGTTTGGATATAGAAGTTGAAGGGTATCATAATAAGACAACTAATTTGTTGAGTAATTTAGATGTTTCTCGAACGACAGGTGATACTCGTGTGTATAGAAATGTGGGAACAATATTAAATAAAGGGATTGAAGTGACTATAACTAGTCACAATTTCCGGCCGAAGAAAGATGGTGATTTCAGTTGGTTAACTGATCTGAATCTAGCACATAATAGTAATAAACTCTTAGAACTATATAATGGCATTCAGAAAAATATGGGTGAGATGGTTTGGAGGGAAGGATATGACATACATACATATAACTTAGTACGCTGGGCTGGAGTTGATCCTCGTGATGGAGCACCTTTGTGGTATGATGCAAAAGGGAATATAACACGAATTTACAGTACGGATAACCGAGTCCCGTATAAGAGTTCAACTCCTGTTCTAGCTGGTGGCTTGACAAATACTTTAACGTACAAAGATTTTAGTTTACGTTTTATGTTCAATTATTCAATAGGAGGCTACGGATTTACATCTTTCGGTAGGGCAAGTAATTCGGATGGGTTGAATATAATGACGGAAAATCAGTCTATTGACCAGTTGAATCGTTGGCAAAAATCTGGTGATTTAGCACTGAACCCTAAACCAATATGGGGAGTCTCTACTCAGTCGGTGATGAACTCTACCCGTTATTTGTATAACA
This sequence comes from Bacteroides sp. M10, assembly GCF_014334015.1. Classification (GTDB taxonomy): domain Bacteria; phylum Bacteroidota; class Bacteroidia; order Bacteroidales; family Bacteroidaceae; genus Bacteroides; species Bacteroides intestinigallinarum. The sequence continues at coordinate 2,695,869 of NZ_CP060488.1, forward strand.
AAACTCAGGTTCGTTTGCAGAATCTAGTATTTTCCTATCGAATTCCCCGGACAATTCTACATTCGACTGGCTTAAAAGATTGTTCTATTTCCTTGATTGGAGATAATTTATGGGTCTGGACCCCTTATTCGGGAAAGGATCATAATTCTTATAAAACATGTATGAGTGGTTATCCGATGGAAAGATATTTCTCGATAGCACTAAATATAGGATTATAATTAAATAGGTTTAAGATAACATGAAAAAAAGAATATATCTACTAGTCGGTGCTTTATGCATCATTATGCAATTGATTAGCAGTTGTACCAATTTTTTAGAAGTTGAAGAAAAAGGAAAAACGACAATCCCTTCATTCCTTTCAGATCCTGACGGACTGAATGCAGGGCTGGTTGGCGCATATAATAAGATGTATGCTTATTATGACAATGAGTTTACAAAATATCCGGATGTTGCCGGAAATATGTTATCAATGAAGTATGTCTCTGCAGGAGCAGATATGCTTGATCAGTATAATTTTACTTCTGATGCTTTACAAGAGACAGGAGCTGTAGGGTATATTTGGCGTAAAATATATGAAGCCTTGGCAAATGTTAATAATGTAATTCAATATCAGCCTCAGGTGATCTCAGCTTATCCGAATGCAAAGGATATGTGTCAACGTATTCTCGGAGAAGCTTTATTCTTGAGGGCATTGTGTCATTTCGATTTATGTAGGGTATATGCACAGCCTTATAATTACACGTCAGATGCTTCACACTTAGGAGTTCCTATTCTATTAAAAACTCCAGGTCCCGATGATAATGTTTCCAGAGAGAGTGTGAAGAAAGTATACTTACAAATTTTAGCAGATTTGGAACGAGCTGCCGATTGTTTCAGGGGCATTGAAGCAAATGGAATATATTATGCTTCTTTACAAGCGGTCAACGCATTATATTCGAGAGTCTATTTGTATATGGAAGATTGGAATAACGCCCTGAAGTATGCAAAACTGGCAATTGGAACAGGGCAACTGTCTCAAGGAGATACCTATTTAAATATGTATCAGGATCTTTCTACTGCGGGAGAAGCTATCTTTCGGTTGAATGGAATAGATCAATCAGGAAAATTAAAGGCTTTTTATGATGCTTCCTGTGTTCCCGCAGATACATTATTTACGTTATTCGATGAAGGGGATATCCGTCTTGGCTTACTTAGAAATAAGGATGGAATAGCTTATTGTTCCAAATATTATTCTCTAAAACAGCCGGATAACCAAGTGAATAGGGATGATCCATTTGTTTTTCGTCTTTCCGAAATGTATATGAATGCTGCTGAAGCAGCTTGGCATCTGAAAGATTATACAGCTGCTTCCGGATATATTAAATCTATTTTGGAGCGTGCTGTAGATACAGACTATGCAGTCAATGTACTTAGTCAATATTCAGACGCAAAACTGATACAACTGATAGAGAAGGAACGTGTAAAGGAACTCTGTTTTGAGGGACATAACTTCTTTGACATTATACGCTGGAAGCAGGATCTTAAACGTGAGGAAAACACGAATTCTTCAGTGGAAAAGATCGTTTATCCTAGTGATTATTTTGTATTGCCTATTCCGCAAGTAGAATTGAATGCGAATACAAATATGCAACCCAATCCGACAGTAAACAATTAAAATAAATCATTTATGAGATCACTATACTTTATATTACTAATAAGCTGCTTTTGGGCATGTACTACTGATGAGAAAGAGCCTTATGATACGCCTTTTATTCATATTATGACAGATAAAGGTGTATCTAAAGTTATTGTCAAGTCTGATGTGAATAACATCAATACTTACAGTGTGTATCTAAGTTCGAAACCTCTGACTGAGAATCTGGAAGTGAACTATCAAGTCATAGTGGGAGATGGTCTGAAATCAGGTGTTGATTTTGAACTGGTAACAAAGGGTAGTACATTAACTTTTCTACCGGGTATTTATGATATGCCCATACGCATCCGATGGATGCCAAATCATTTAGATGAGAACAAAGACAATACAATAACCATTCGTTTGACTGGCAATAATCAAGGACTGACTATGGGACTTCCAGGTCCCGACGGGTTACAGCGCGAACTGGTGATAGAGAAACAGAATTAATGAAGGAGTAGAATGAAAAAGTTTTTGTGGCTGATTTTTATAGGCTTATTACTAAGCCCTGTTGTATACGGGCAATCATCAGAGTTCTTACAATATGATAAGAATCTGATTGTAGGAAAACTGGATAATGGATTAACCTATTATATTTACCCGAATACGAATCCCAAAGGGGAAGCCGTTTATCGTTTGTTTGTGAAGGCTGGCTCCGTCATGGAGAAGGAGAATCAACGGGGATTGGCTCATTTTCTAGAACACATGGCATTTAATGGTAGTTATCATTTCCCCTCTGATGGTATGGTTCGTTTCTTAGAGTCGAAAGGAGCCAAATTCGGGAAAGATTTAAATGCGCACACCTCGTTTAATGAGACTGTGTATAAATTGCAGTTGCCTTCATCCAATCCTCAAATGGTAGATTCAACATTAACTATCTTAGCTGATTGGGCAGGCGGGCTTTCTATCGATTCAATGCAGGTAGAAAAAGAACGTGGAGTTATACTTTCGGAATGGTTGTCGAAGAGAGATGCCAAACGCGATAGTGATACAGCTTTTCTATTGGAACTTCTGAATGGTTCGCACTATTCCGAACGAATGACTATTGGTGATACGGCTGTCATTAGAAACTGTAAACGAGAGGATATTCTGGATTATTATCAAACATGGTATCATCCTTCACTAATGGCTGTGGCCGTTGTAGGTGATATAAATCCCGAACAGGTTAAGATGCTTATAAAGGAGAAATTCGGGAAACTATCGTCTGTAGCCTCTCCTACTTGGAAGCAATGCCATATTCCTGTTTATAAAAAGGAAGCGGTAAGGATACTTACCAATGAATCGCTGAAAACAATAGAATTGGATATGATTCAGTTGCTGCCACTTTCAAAACCGGTTCGGACGGCAAAGGATTATAAGGCTTATTTGACCCGAACATTATTGAATCGCCTTTTTAAGATGCGAATGAATGCTTGGGCTTTTGAAAATCCTTCTTATAGGAAAGCCAGTATTCAGTACTCAAGTTTTCTGAATGCAACTGGGGTATTGTTATGTTCGGTAGAACTACTACCTGGCAAAATGGAAAAAGGTATTTCGGAGTTTATTGCACAGCAACAGCAAATCTTTCGTTATGGGTTTACTGAGACGGAAATAGAACATGCCAAAAAGGTTATTTATAATAACTTGGAGAATAAACTTCAAAATCAGCAAAGTCCTGCTTCCGTTGAATTGATGAACGATATTTATGCAGATTTTTATGTAGGAAATAGATTTACCTCATTACAAGAAGAGTATCGATTAGTTCAACGATATTTTCCAGAACTAGACTCTGTTGCTTTGGTTAGGAATTTGGCAAAAGTATATTCACCCCAAAAGATGCATTATCTATTGCGAGCAAATGAAAAAGCTAATGAGGAAGTGAATGGAGATGCGACTTTGATGTCAATTATAAAAGAAGCCAGAAAACAATCTTCGAAACGGTATAATAAATACTTTTCTGTACCGGATGAATTATGTCAATTACCGTCGGGGGGACATATTGTCAGAGAAGAAAATATACCGGAGATAGGAGCTGTGTCTCTTTGGCTAAATAATGGTACGCGCGTTATATTTAAGTCTTCAGAACTCGATAAGGGGAAGGTGTTGTTGACTGGTTTTCGGAAAGGTGGGCTTTATTCTTTAGATTCTCTGCATTATTATACAGGTATATTCGCTCCCAGTATTATCTCACTTTCCGGAGCTGGGAATTTTTCAAGGGATGCATTGAACTATTTTCTGGCAGGAAACTCTGCTTCTATGCGTCTACTTGTTGATAAGACACGTACTGGACTAGCTGGAGTATCACAGGTAAAGGATATGGAAACAATGTTCCAACTACTCTATACCAAATGGATGTACCCTCAGTTGGATACAGCAATTTGTAAACAAACAATAGAGAAGACAAAAGAAAATTATCGTGTCAAACAAAAAAGTCCGACGGAGGTTTTTCAGGAAGAATTAATGTGGCTTTTGAACGGACGAAATTACACAAATACAATACTTTCTGATTCTTTAATAACACGATATGTAAAGCAAGAGGATATGCTTCCTCTATTCAATCGTTTTTATGGTGCAGCGAAAGATTACACTTTTGTTATTTTGGGAGACTGTACTATAGAAGATATAAAGCCGTTAATCACTATATATATCGGTGGATTACCTAAAGGATCGAATGATACAGATTGGCGTTATACAGAACGTAATATACCTCATAAATCCCGTTCATTGATACATCACACGGGGGATTCTCCTAAAGCATCAGTTTCATTGATTTTCCAGCAAGACAGTTTGTTAGAGGAGTTTAGCTCATTCACATTGAAATCGAATGTAATGAAAGCGATGTTGCGCACTTGTTTACTTAACCGTTTGCGTGAGGAAATGGGAAAAGTCTATAGTGTAAGCGTAGCTTCGAGTGCGGGTCTATATCCTTCTTTCTTATCACGAACGATGATTGGATTTGTCTGCTTGCCAGAGGATGTTGATAGTTTGGTTAATGCTACACAAGAAGAATTACAAAGACTTTATGAATATCCGGAATCATTTGAAGGCATATTAATGGATGTTAAGAGTAATCTTTTGAAAGATTTTGAATTGGATAAACAAAAAAACTCTTTTTGGACTTCTTGGATTCGCAATTCCATATTCAATCAACAGGGGGATTGGAAATATCTGAATGATTATGCACAAACTGTAAATAGTATAACAGCAAAAGATATTTCTTCTTTTGCAAAATCTTTATTGAGCACTACTCCTATGATAAAAGCTGTACTTTACCCTAAGAATTAGTAATAATATGATTGTATAACAGGACTCCGGTCCACAAATATTTATGATATGAATAGAATGAAAGATTTATTTTGGATGGCAGTAATTGTTTTGTTTGCTGCGTTTTCATCTTGTTCGGATGACAAGAATGATGGGACAGATGAAGGAGTTGAAGCTAAGCTGTTAACCTTTGGGTTTTATGCTGAAGATAATTCAAGTATATTATCAGATGATTATATAGCTACCCTATCTTCCACAACAGCTAAGGTTACTATGCCTGCATTTATAGACAAAAGTGCACTTGTTGCTCGCTTTACGACGAATGATGGTAATATAGTCTTAGTGGATGGGGTTACACAAGTTAGCGGTGCTACTGCCAATGATTTTACAGCTCCTGTAGATTACATTGTTAGTAATGGAAAACAGAATGTAAAGTATACGGTAACAGTTGCTAAGTCTTCTAATATGGCTTGGGTAAGAATGCCGGACTTTACAGCGACATCAGTTTTTAGTGGATCTGTTTTAAAAATAAACCCCGTGGATCAACTTCCATATCTTGGTTTTAAACTAAAAGAAGAAGAGAAAATGGCTGTCATAAAACTTGTTGATGGTACAACTTGGACAGCAGTTGGTTCTTTAGAGGGCTTTGGAGGAGAAGTTAGTTTGTCAAATTATGATTTTGATATTGACAAGGACGGAACTCCTTATGTTGTTTATTCTGATAACAGCGCTACCACAGTTGCAGGTGCTGCGTCTTTAATGAAATGGAATGGGACTACCTGGAATTATGTAGGTAATCAAGGATTTGTAAATGCTCAATCACAGCAATTACATTTAAGAGTATTAGATAATGGAGAGGCTATTGTTTCACAAGTGAACAATAGCAACAAAGTTTCTTTCCCAAGACGAGTATTGGTTATGTCTATTTATCAAAACAGTTGGGCGAGTAGTGAATTGCCACTTTTGGCTTCTGGGACTCCAGTCTATAATTGTAATCTTGCTAAGACAGAGCATGCCGCCTATTTGTTAGTGATTAATCGTGGGACAGTAGCAGGTGTAAATTATGGTCATTCAGTGTATGAATATAAAAATGGAACATGGAGTATTCTATTAAATAATTATGTAGAACCAAATGCTACTCAGACTGGCATTGTTGGACTGGATATTGAAGCGGAAGAAAATGGTACACTTTATATCTTAACAAGTGATGATGCTGTGACATCAGGTGTGTATAACTTGAGACTAAAGAAATATGATCCGGTAACAAAACAATGGTCTACAGTAGGGGGAAATCCATTGCCTTTGGATTTTAAAACCTCAACTTCAACTTCAGTGGCCATATCAATAGCTCCTGATGGTACTCCTTTTGTTGCCTACAGAGATGAACAAGATCAAGATTATCCAAAGGTTATTTATTTGGATAATGAAACTAAGCAATGGTCAGATCCTCATAAATTAGCAGATATTGCTTCTAGTAATTTGAATATAGCTTTTTCCTCCACAGGAGTTGGATATATTTCATTTACAGATGCCAATAACCATGCTATAGTTTTTAAATATACAGATAAGTAAATGCTATGCTTTTAATAAAATAATGTAAATGCGAGGAAGGGCATAAATGGTTTTACCTTAAGATGTCCTTCCTTGTTTTTATATTAATAAAATGAAAAAATGAAAAAGTTCATGATTATATATATATTCTTCTTATTTGGCAGTCTTGTTTCCACAAAATGCTTGGCTCAAGATGCTGCTTGGATAGAAGGTTGTGTCTATGAAGATAGTAATCAAAATGGGATTCAGGACAAAGGAGAAAAAGGTATTTCGGGAATAGCCATATCTAATGGAGATACTGTTCTACTTGCAGATAAACAAGGACATTTCAGAATCAGACTTTCTAAGGGAAACAGTATCTTTCCGATTTTTCCGAATAATTGGACACTATTGTCTAATCAAATAGTAAATTCAGGATTTTATTATTGGAATAGTCATGGGGATACCGAGACGCAACAAATCAATTTCGGATTGAATAAGAAAAAGGTGAATAAGCATTTCTCAATAAACGCAATAGGAGATGTACAAGTCGGTAATTCTCAGGAGTTGGATTATGCTTCACGTTCTTTATGGTCAGAACTTTTGCAAGCAAATTCGTCTTCGTTCAATATATTTCTAGGTGATTTAGTGAATAATAATTTAAATTTATTTCCCGCTATCAAACAAATGATGGAACTATTGCCTGTACAATCATGGACAGTTATAGGTAATCATGATCGGGATGCTGATTCTATAAGGATTAATCAAACCTTTTCATATAATACAGCTTTTGGATCAGCTACTTATGCTTTTAACGAAGGAAACGTACATTTTATTGTTCTCAATAATGTCTATGGTAAAGGAACACGTTCATATATAGGTAAGATTTCTGATAGTCAATTGCGCTTTGTCTCAAATGATCTGAAACTTGTACCTAAAAGTGCTCAGATCGTACTTTGTATGCATATTCCATTAGTACATACTATTAATTCTTCCGCATTGATTGAGATATTAGAAGGACGAGGGAATGTTTTAGCTTTGGCTGGACACATGCATCAGGTGGAGAGGAATTTTTTACATGGTCAGGATGTTTGTGTACATGAATTAGTAACAGGGGCTTCTTGTGGTTTCTGGTGGGTGGGAGAAAAGGATTGGGAAGGTATTCCGTCTGCTTTGATGCAATGTGGTACTCCTCGTAATTATTTTGTTTTTGATTTTACAGAGAAAGGCTATTCTTTCCGGTATAAGGGCATAGGGATGGATGCTTCCCGACAGATGAATATTTGGATTGCTGGTATTGACTCGACAGATGTTTATGTCGATGAATTGAGAAACAAACACCAGGGAGAAATGCTTGTAACTGTTTATGGAGCTTCAGATAGTACAGTAGTACGTTGTCGTTTGGATAATGGTGAATGGTTGTTATGTGAGAAGAAAGAAGAACTTGATGTGAATGTAGCAAGAGTGAGAAATTGGAATCAGCTAAAAATATATCCAACTCGTTTTAATCGTAGAAATCCGTTCAGAAGGCAATCTTCTCCTCAAATTTGGGGACTACGATTACCTAAAGAGTACTGTGAAGGTGTTCATTTGATTGCTGTTGAGGCTTCTGATCAATGGGGATTTAAAGCTAGTGGCGAACGCTGCTTTTATTATCAAAGATAGTATTCTTATTAAGGAATTCTGTATATCTGTAAATCGAGCCGATATCTGTCTTACTGGATAATCGGACACATTGGGTTACATGATTAACAAGTAACTTCATCTCTTTTACTATGATATAAATGAAGCAATATAAGTCGCTTCCGGTGAAGTCCGAAAAAACAAAATACTTATATTTCTTTTGTTGCAGAACATTTTGCTCCTGACGTCAACCTTTTTTCGGAATAATTTGTTTACTTTGTGTCACCTTATTTACACTGACACATTTTACATGAAACGAAAATGGATACGTTGGGTAAGCTGGATACTGCTTACTCCTATAATACTCTTTGTAATACTAATGGTATTGCTTTATGTACCTCCCGTTCAGAATCTTTTGCGTCGGGAGGTTACTGCATACGCCTCTAAAGCAACTGGCATGCAGATTCAGGTGGAGCGGATAGACCTTCGTTTCCCACTTAATCTGTTGGTACGTGGCGTGGAGGTCATTCAACAGCCGGACACCCTTTTATCTTTAGAAAGCCTCAATGTCCGTGTACAGGCATGGCCGTTGATAAAAGGAAAAGTTGAAGTGGATGAAGTGACTTTGAGCCGGGTAGCCGTTAATTCAGCCGATTTGATGGAGGGAATGAAGATCAAAGGCGTTTTGGGACGTTTCTTCCTGCAAAGTCATGGCGTCGATCTGTCTAATGAACTAGCGGTAATCAATCAGGTCGAACTATCCGACACTCACGTGCAGCTACTGATGAATGATACCACAACTACGCCCAAAGATACCACAGCTTCTGCTCCGATCAACTGGAAAGTAGCTCTTCATCAGTTGAAATTGAAAAATGTATCGTTCAGTATGCAACTTCCTGCTGATTCCATGCGTATGGCGGCCCATATTGGAGAAGCAGCCATCGATGATGCTCAAGCAGATTTGAAGAATCAATACTACGACTTGAAGAAGTTCTTATTATCGGGAACCTCCGCCAGCTATGATACCGGAACAGCTCAACCGGCAGAGGGCTTCGACGCTTCTCATATTGCCGTCCGGGATATTCGCATCGCTCTGGATTCTTTGCTGTATAAAGGGAGGGATATGAACGCAGTCATTCGTGAATTTACCATGAACGAACGTTCCGGATTGAGCGTCACTTCCCTGACGGGTAGAGCCTACTCCAATGATTCTGTTATCTGTGTTCCCGGTTTGAAACTGAACACTCCCCATTCTGAAATCGATTTATCTGCCCATACCTATTGGGAACTGGTCAATATCCCCACTACGGGACGCTTATCCGCCCGTCTCAATGCCTATATCGGCAAAGAAGACGTCATGCTATTTGCCGGCGGTCTGCCCGAAAGCTTCAAAGAAGCCTATCCATTCCGCCCGCTCGTCATCCGTGCCGGCACGGACGGCAATCTGAAAGAAATGCAGATTTCCCGTTTTACGGTAGACCTGCCGGGTGCTTTTGCATTGGAGGGCGGTGGTCTTTTGGAAAACCTCGCCGACAGCCTCACACGCACCGGAACCATCGGCCTGAAAATGACCACTCAAAACCTGAACTTCCTGACCGCTCTGTCGGGAGAAGCGCCTAATGGTACGCTTGTCATTCCTGACAGCATGAATCTGGTGGCGAAAGTGGATATCAAAGGTCCTGAATATAAAGCAAATCTCCGTTTGAAAGAAGGACAAGGAGCTATGGACGTGAATGCAGCCTTGAATACCACTACCGAAGTCTATAAGGCTGATCTGAAAATAGACAATCTGCAACTTCATAGTTTCCTCCCGAAAGACTCTATCTATGAACTTTCTCTTTCGGCTGCGGCTAATGGTCGTGGATTAGATGTCATGTCCTACCATTCATTTGCCAAATTGAATCTTTCATTAGATCAGCTTCATTATGCTAAATACCATCTTTCCAATCTTGATCTGACGGGAGAACTTAAAGGCGCATTGGTCACTGCACATCTGACAAGTGACAATGCTTTATTGAAAATGACAACGGATGCTGAATACAATCTGGCACACAGCTACCCCGACGGTAAAATAACGATTGATGTCACCCAACTGGATTTGCATGAACTGGGAATCATGCCGGAGCCAATGAAGCGTCCGCTGACTTTTAACTTAGTTGCCGAAGCCCGTCGGGATTTAGTTTCGGCACATTTAATCTCCGGAGATATGAAACTCGATTTGAGTGCACGTTCCGGTGTTAATCCTTTGATTCGCCAGTCCACTCATTTTGTGGATGTACTGATGAAGCAGATCGATGAGAAAGCCTTGAATCACGCTGAATTACGCAAAGCATTGCCAACTGCTATTTTCTCTTTCTCCGCAGGACAAGAGAACCCTTTGGCATATTTCCTGGCTACCAAGAAGATAGCTTACCATGACGCTTCAGTGAAATTCGGAACGGCTCCCAACTGGGGAATCAATGGAAAAGCCGCTATCCACGCCTTGAAAGTAGATACCTTGCAATTGGATACCATCTTCTTTACCGTCAAACAAGATACCACACTCATGAAATTGCGTGCCGGAGTTATTAACGGTCCCAAGAATCCGCAATTCTCCTTCTCTACCACACTGACGGGAGAAATTCGTGATCGGGATGCCGAATTGCTGGTAGACTTTAAGAATGGAAAAGGAGAAACAGGAGTATTGCTCGGTGTCAATGCACGTCCCTTGTTCGAGGGCAAAGGAAAAGGCGATGGACTGGCTCTCACCTTGATTCCGGAAGAACCGATAATCGCCTTCCAGAAGTTTCATTTCAATGAAAATCATAATTGGATTTATGTGCATAAGAATATGCGTGTATACGCCAATGTAGATATGTGGGATGACGAAGGAATGGGATTCCGTGTACATTCTGTACGGGGAGACACCGTTTCTCTACAGAATATTGATGTGGAAATCCGAAGAATCAGTTTGGCTGATTTGAGCAGTGTACTTCCTTACTTCCCGGAAATAACCGGTTTATTCTCTGCGGAAGCGCACTATGTACAGACCGAAAAGGATCTTCAACTTTCGGTTGAAGCAGCTATTGATGAATTGACTTATGAACGTCAACGAATTGGTGACGTGACAGTGGGAGCCACCTGGCTGCCGGGCGAACAGGGAAAACAATACCTGAACGCCTATCTGAATCACGACAAAGTGGAAGTGATGGTGGCGGATGGTAAGCTGGTTCCAACCCAGACAGGAAAAGACAGTCTGGAAGTAAACGTTACTCTGGAGCATTTCCCGCTACGTGTAGCTAACGTATTTATTCCTGATAAAATGGCTACGCTGGCCGGTGATATGGATGGTAATCTGAATATTGCGGGTAGCACCGAACAGCCTTTGATAAATGGCGAACTGATATTGGATAGCGTTTCTGTCCTTTCCCGCCAATATGGTGCTAATTTCAGGTTCGACGACCGTCCGGTACAGATAAAGAATAATCGGTTGGAATTTGATAAATTCGCTATCTATACAACAGGAAAAACTCCATTCACGATTGACGGTTATGTTGATTTCAGGGATATGTCCCGACCGATGGCAAATCTGAATCTGCTGGCGCAGAACTATACGCTTCTGGATGCCAAACGCACTCGTGAGAGTCTGGTCTACGGAAAAGTCTTTGCCGATTTCCGGGCAACAGTGAAAGGGCCGTTGGATGGATTGAACATGCGTGGAAACATGAGCCTGCTGGGTAATACAGACGTTTCCTATATCTTGACCGACTCACCGTTGACGGTACAGGATCGTTTGGGAAGTCTGGTAACCTTTACTTCGTTTAGCGACACCACTACGGTTGTTCAACAAGAAGTGCCGACTGTTTCTTTAGGCGGGTTGGACATGGTGATGATGGTACATATCGATCCATCCGTCCGTTTGAAAGTCGATTTAGATGCAAGCAATGACAATCGTGTCGAACTGGAAGGGGGAGGTGACCTCTCTATGAAATATACTCCGCAAGGTGATCTGACATTGACCGGACGCTATACGTTGAGCGGCGGTTTGATGAAATATGCTTTACCTGTCATTGCCGCCAAAGAATTTGCTATCGATAACGGTAGCTATGTGGAATGGACAGGAAACCCTATGGACCCGATGTTGAACTTCAAAGCAACCGATCGTATCCGTGCTTCTGTTTCCGAAGGAGAGAATGGCGGAACACGTTCGGTTAATTTCGATGTGTCCATTGTCGTCAAGAACCGGCTGGATAATCTTTCCTTTGCATTTGATGTATCTGCTCCCGAAGATGCAACCATACAAAACGAGTTGACAGCCATGGGGGCGGAAGAGAGAGGTAAACAAGCCCTCTATATTATGGTTATGAAAACCTATCTTGGCACCGGATCGATTGGTGGCGGAGGTGGTGGATTGGGTAAACTGAATATGGGTTCCGCACTGAACTCCGTATTAAGCAGCCAAATCAACTCATTGATGGGAAATCTGAAAAATGCCAGTGTTTCTGTCGGTATCGAAGATCACGATTTGTCGGATACGGGTGGTAAGCGTACGGATTACAGTTTCCGTTATTCACAACGTCTCTTTAACAACCGTTTCCAGATTGTAATCGGAGGTAAGGTTTCTACAGGTGAGAATGCGACGAATGATGCGGAATCCTTTATCGACAACATCTCTCTGGAATATCGTTTGGATAGAACCGGAACCCGTTATGTCCGTCTGTTCTACGATAAAAACTACGAGAGTGTACTCGAAGGCGAGATTACGGAAACCGGAGTCGGTCTGGTACTTCGCAAGAAACTGGACAAACTCAGTGAACTGTTCATCTTTAAGAAAAAGAAGTAAACATGAAAGGGATATATAGTAACATATTAGCAAGTTGTCTGATTGGTATCATTTTGTTTTCGGGCTGTTCGGTGACAAAACACCTGCCTGAAGGGGAGGTACTTTATACCGGAGGAAAAACGGTGGTAGAGAATAAGTCGGCAACACCGGTAGGAGAGACGGCTTTAACAGAGATTGATGCGGCTCTTGACAAAACTCCCAGTACAAAGATGTTAGGAGGCCTTCTGCCTATTCCTTTTAAAATGTGGATGTATAACGACTTTGTGAAATATAAAAAGGGATTTGGAAAGTGGATGTTCAACCGCCTGGCTGCCAACCCTCCGGTATTTATTTCCACTGTCAACCCGGAAGTGCGTATCAAGGTGGCTACTAACCTGCTCCGTGATTATGGTTATTTTAATGGGAAAGTGACTTATGAAACCTTGGTGGATAAGAAAGACAGCCTGAAAGCAAGCATTCTTTATACGGTTGACATGAAGAACCCTTATTTTATTGATACGGTCTATTATCAACGTTTCACTCCCCAAACTTTACGTATAATGGAACGGGGACGCCGGATGTCCTATATAAGTCCCGGTGAGCAGTTTAACGTGGTCGATCTGGATGAAGAACGTACCCGTATCAGTACGCTGTTGCGTAACCGGGGATATTTTTATTTCCGTCCCGACTATATGACTTATCAGGCAGATACAACCTTAGTTCCCGGAGGACACATCAGTCTTCGTTTGATTCCTGTGTCAGGGTTGCCTGCTGCTGCGCAGCGTCCTTACTATGTAGGAGATGCTTCCGTCTATTTATACGGGAAAAATGGAGAAATGCCGAATGATAGCATGTTGTACAAGAATCTGAATATTCATTTCTATAAGAAACTGCAGGTTCGCCCGAACATGCTTTATCGGTGGTTGAACTATCAGCAATTTGTGCGGAATACACAGATGCGTGCTTCCAATCGTACCCGGCTTTACAGCCAGTATCGGCAGGAACAGATTCAGGAGAAGCTCAGTCAGCTGGGAATATTCAGTTACTTGGATCTGCAATATGCTCCAAAAGATACAACAGCCGTTTGCGATACCTTGCAAGTGACGATGCAAGCTACTTTTGCCAAGCCGCTGGATGCCGAACTGGAATTGAATGTCGTAACCAAGAGTAACGACCAGACCGGCCCGGGAGCCTCATTCGGCGTCACCCGGAACAATGTGTTCGGAGGTGGAGAAAGCTGGAATGTAAAGCTGAAAGGTTCTTATGAGTGGCAAACCGGCGGAGGAGAGAAGAGTTCTCTGATGAATAGCTGGGAGATGGGAGTTTCTACTTCTTTGACTTTCCCACGGGTGGTCTTCCCGCATTTGGGAAAACGGGAGTTCGACTTTCCGGCAACGACGACTTTCCGCCTGTACGTCGACCAGTTGAACCGTGCCAGATATTACAAACTGTTATCCTTCGGTGGAAATGCGACCTATGATTTCCAGCCGACACGTACAAGCAGACATAGTATTACCCCTTTCAAACTGACATTCAATGTCCTGCAACATCAATCGGACGAATTTATTGCAATAGCGGAAGCCAATCCGGCCTTATATATCAGTTTGAAAGACCAGTTTATTCCTGCCATGGAATATACCTATACGTATGATAACGCTTCCGCACGCGGTATAAAAAATCCGATTTGGTGGCAATCTACCGTCACTTCTGCCGGAAACCTGACCTCCTTGATTTACCGTGCTTTCGGCCAGCCTTTCAACAAAGAAGATAAGCGTTTGCTTAACGTACCTTTCGCACAGTTTGTAAAGCTGAATACGGAGTTCCGCCATTTGTGGAATATGGACAAGAATAATAAGATTGCTTCCCGTGTGGCCTTGGGTGCTCTCTTCTCTTACGGTAATGCAACGATAGCCCCTTACAGCGAACAATTCTATGTAGGTGGTGCCAACAGTATTCGTGCCTTCACGGTGCGTAGCATCGGACCGGGTGGCTACCATCCGTCGGAAAGCCGCTATTCCTACCTCGACCAGACGGGTACTTTCCGTTTCGAGGCAAATGTGGAATATCGTTTCCGTATTTTTAAGAGTATCTGGGGAGCTACTTTCCTGGATGCCGGAAATGTCTGGTTGATGCGTAAGGATGAGGCTCGTCCGAACTCTCAGCTCGAACTGAAAACTTTCCCGAAACAAATCGCCTTGGGTACTGGTGTCGGTATTCGGTATGATATGGATATTCTGGTGTTCCGTCTCGACTTCGGTATACCTTTGCATTTGCCTTACGATACCGAAAGAAGTGGATATTACAATGTCACAGGAACCTTTATGAAGAATCTGGGAATACATTTTGCTATCGGTTATCCCTTCTAATGAATGATTTTTGTACGATTTAGGTAAATAATGATTGATATTTGTCCTGTTGGATTCAACTATTTTTGTAATTTTGCAACGAAATCTGATGCCGTTGACATCACTAACCTTTTAATATTACACAATTTATGAAACCAACTTTATTCTTATTGGCAGCCGGTATGGGTAGCCGTTATGGAGGCTTGAAGCAATTAGACGGACTGGGTCCTAATGGCGAAACTATTATGGATTACTCTATCTATGATGCTATCAATGCCGGATTTGGTAAGCTTGTATTTGTAATCCGCAAAGATTTTGAGCAAGATTTCCGTGATAAAATTATTTCCAAATACGAAGGTCACATCCCTTGCGAACTGGTATTTCAGTCTATCAACGATCTTCCGGAAGGCTTTACTTGTCCGGCAGACCGTACAAAACCATGGGGTACAAACCATGCAGTAATGATGGGTGCTGATGTGATTAAAGAACCGTTTGCAGTAATCAACTGCGATGACTTTTATGGTCGCGATTCTTTCCAGGTAATGGGTAAATTCCTTTCAGCTCTTCCTGAAAATTCAGAGAACGTTTATTCAATGGTAGGTTTCCGTGTAGGAAATACCTTGAGCGAAAGCGGTACGGTATCTCGTGGTATCTGTAGCACAGATGCTAAAGGATTGTTGACATCTGTAGTAGAACGTACGAAGATTCAACGTCTTGACGGTGAAGTGAAATATATCGGTGATGATGGCGAATGGACTGCTACTCCCGACACGACTCCGGTAAGTATGAACTTCTGGGGCTTCACTCCTGATTACTTCGCTTACAGCCAGGAATTCTTCAAGACTTTCCTTAGCGATCCGAAGAACATGGAAAACCTGAAGAGCGAATTCTTCATCCCATTGATGGTGGATAAATTGATTAATGACGGAACCGCTACTGTTGAAGTACTGGATACTACCAGCAAATGGTTCGGTGTTACTTATCCGGAAGACCGTCAGAGCGTGGTAGACAAGATTCAGGCATTAGTAGATGCCGGCGAATATCCTGCTAAGTTGTTCTAAAGAAGAGACATTGGTAAAGATAGAGGGCAGTCATTCAATAAGAATGACTGCTTTTTTGTTTTTCATAACGTATAATACTAAGCTGTATCTAATAAATATTCAGTATCTTTGCAGTCCAAAATGTTATAAATCAGAAGCAGAAGTGATTTCAGTAGAAGGATTATCAGTAGAATTTAATGCGACGCCGCTTTTTGAGGACGTCAGCTATGTAATTAATAAGAAAGATCGCATTGCGTTGGTCGGTAAGAATGGTGCCGGCAAATCAACCATGCTGAAAATATTAGCCGGCTTGCAGTCGCCGACACATGGCATTGTAGCCACTCCGAAAGATGTAACCATCGGATATTTGCCACAGGTCATGATTCTTTCCGACAACCGGACGGTGATGGGAGAGGCGGAACTGGCATTTGAACATATTTTTGAACTTCAGGCGAGGTTGGAACGGATGAATCAGGAACTAGCCGAACGAACAGACTACGATTCGGAAGAATACCATCAGTTGATAGAACGTTTCACGCATGAAAACGACCGCTTCCTGATGATGGGCGGTACGAACTATCAGGCGGAAATCGAACGGACTCTGCTCGGACTGGGATTCAGCCGGGAGGACTTCGAACGTTCTACTTCGGAATTTTCCGGCGGATGGCGTATGCGTATCGAATTGGCAAAATTGCTTTTGCGTCGCCCGGACGTGCTCTTACTCGACGAGCCGACCAATCACCTCGATATTGAAAGTATCCAATGGCTGGAAAACTTTCTGGCTACACGTGCCAATGCAGTCGTATTGGTCAGCCACGACCGTGCTTTCCTCAATAATGTAACGACCCGTACCATCGAAATCACTTGTGGCCAGATCTATGACTACAAAGTGAAATATGATGAATTTGTAGTCCTGCGTAAAGAACGTCGCGAACAACAGCTTCGTGCATACGAAAACCAACAGAAACAGATACAGGATACGGAAGACTTCATCGAACGCTTCCGCTATAAAGCTACCAAAGCCGTACAGGTGCAGAGCCGTATCAAACAGCTGGATAAAATAGACCGCATTGAAATAGATGAAGAAGATAACTCCTCGCTTCGTTTGAAGTTTCCTCCTGCCAGCCGTAGCGGAAACTATCCTGTGATTTGCGAAGATGTGCGCAAAGCGTATGGCAGCCATGTTGTTTTCCATGATGTAAACCTCACTATCAACCGGGGAGAGAAAGTCGCTTTCGTTGGTAAGAATGGAGAGGGTAAATCTACATTGGTAAAGTGTATCATGGGAGAGATTGACTTTGATGGTAAGCTCACCATCGGTCATAATGTACAAATCGGCTATTTTGCACAGAATCAGGCGCAAATGCTGGATGAGAACCTGACTGTATTCGATACGATCGACCGGGTAGCTACGGGCGATATCCGTCTGAAAATACGTGATATACTGGGAGCTTTCATGTTTGGAGGCGAAGCCTCGGACAAAAAAGTGAAAGTCCTCTCCGGTGGAGAACGTACCCGATTGGCAATGATTAAACTTCTTCTGGAACCCGTCAACTTCCTGATTCTGGACGAACCGACCAATCACTTGGATATGCGTTCGAAAGACGTATTGAAAGAAGCGATCCGCGAATTTGACGGAACCGTAGTTCTTGTCAGCCACGACCGTGATTTTTTGGATGGACTTGCGACTAAAGTATATGAGTTCGGTGGCGGACTAGTAAAAGAACACCTCGGCGGTATCTATGAATTTCTGCAAAAGAAAAAGATAGATAGCTTGAACGAACTTCAGAAAGGGGCAGGCTTATCCACTTCTCCTACGGCATCTGCCAAAGGAAATAATGAACAGGAAGCCGCACAACCTTCGGAAAACAAACTCTCTTATGAAGCTCAAAAAGAACTGAATAAGAAAGTGAAGAAACTCGAGCGCCAAGTTGCGGATTGCGAAACCTCGATCGAAGAAACCGAATCGGCCATAGCCATCATCGAAGTGAAAATGGCCACTCCCGAAGGAGCTTCGGATATGAAACTGTATGAGCAGCATCAGAAACTGAAACAGCAGTTGGATACTATTGTTGAAGAGTGGGAGCGGGTTTCGATGGAACTGGAAGAAGTGAAAGGCTAGAACTACCTTTCCAATAACATGATAATTCTATAACATATTATATGAGTATGAAAGTAACCAAGTATTTACCAATTCTTGCCGTATGCCTTATGACAACAGGATGTAACAGTAAGAAAGAGGCCGTGCTGACGTCCGGTATCGACCTTGCTAATCTGGATACCACGGCTGTGCCGGGTACAAGTTTTTATCAATATGCCTGTGGAGGTTGGGTGAAAGATCATCCGCTGACAGACGAGTATTCACGTTTTGGCACATTCGATATGTTGCGCGAAAACAGTCGTGAACAACTGAAAGCATTGATTGCCGAATTGGCAGCAAAGAAAGATAACGCACCGGGCAGTGCTGCCCAGAAAGTAGGCGATCTTTATAATATCGCAATGGATAGCGTAAAACTGAATCAGGAAGGTGTAGCTCCGATCAAAGCGGAACTGGCAGCCATTGACGCTCTCAAGGATAAAGGAGAAATCTATGCATATATCGCCGAAAGCCAGAAGAAAGGCATCCGTCCTTACTTCACCATGTTCGTAAGTGCAGACGATATGAACAGTTCCATGAATATCGTACAGACCTATCAGGGAGGTATCGGAATGGGACAACGCGACTATTATCTGGAAGATGACGAGCAGACTAAAAATATCCGTAACAAATATCAGGAGCACATCGCCAAGATGTTCCAGTTGGCAGGTTATGATGAAGCTACTGCACAGAAAGCGGTGAAAGCAGTGATGAACATCGAAACCCGTCTGGCAAAAGCAGCTCGTTCACAAGTGGAATTGCGTGATCCTCATGCTAATTATAACAAGATGGACATGGCAACGTTGAAAAAGAACTTCCCGACTTTCGACTGGGATACTTATTTCACCGTTTCCGGTTTGAAAGACCTGAAAGAAGTGAACATCGGTCAGCCTGCTGCCATGAAGGAAGTAGCCGATGTGATTAACACCGTATCGCTGGACGATCAGAAACTATATCTCCAATGGGGATTGATAGATGCTGCCGCTTCCTATCTGGGCGATGCTTTTGAAGCACAGAACTTCGATTTCTACAGCAGAACAATGTCCGGCAAGAAAGAAATGCAACCTCGTTGGAAACGTTCTGTGAGCACCGTAGACGGTGTGCTTGGCGAAGTGGTAGGTCAGATGTACGTAGAAAAGTACTTCCCCGCTGCTGCTAAAGAACGTATGGTTACACTGGTGAAGAACCTGCAAACTTCTTTGGGTGAACGCATCAAAGGTCTGGAATGGATGAGCGAACCGACCAAGGAAAAAGCATTGGAGAAACTGGCTACCTTCCATGTAAAAATCGGTTATCCTGATAAATGGAAAGATTACTCTGCACTGGAGATCAAAAATGATTCTTACTGGGCAAATATTGAACGTGCGAACCAATGGGATTACAACGAAATGATTGCTAAAGCCGGCAAACCGGTAGACAAGGATGAATGGTTGATGACTCCTCAGACTGTTAACGCTTATTATAACCCGACTACCAATGAAATCTGCTTCCCGGCAGCCATCCTGCAACCTCCGTTCTTCGATATGAATGCGGACGATGCTATGAACTACGGTGCAATCGGCGTGGTCATCGGTCATGAAATGACTCATGGATTTGACGATCAAGGACGTCAATATGACAAAGACGGAAACCTGAAAGACTGGTGGACGGAAGAAGATGCTAAAAAGTTCGAAGAACGTGCCCAAGTAATGGTGAACTTCTTTGACAGCATTGAAGTGGCTCCGGGCGTACACGGAAACGGTAGCCTGACATTGGGAGAGAACATCGCCGACCACGGAGGTTTGCAGGTTTCTTTCCAGGCTTTCAAGAAAGCAACAGAAGCTGCACCACTGGAAATTGTTGACGGATTTACTCCGGAACAACGTTTCTTCCTTGCCTATGCTAATGTGTGGGCAGGAAATATCCGTCCCGAAGAAATTCTCCGGTTAACTAAACTCGATCCTCACTCATTAGGAAAATGGCGTGTGGACGGTGCTCTTCCTCATATCGAAAACTGGTATGAAGCATTCAAAATCACCGAGCAGGATCCGATGTTCGTACCTAAGGATAAACGAGTATCTATCTGGTAATAGTTTTTGAATAGAGAATACATCTGCGAAGAGGCGTTGATTTTCCATTGAGGAAGGTCAACGCTTTTTTTTATTAATTCACACCTTATTTATTACGTACGATAAACAATATTTCGTAACTTTGCACACCAAATACTTAATAAGCAATTCAATGTCAGAGTCTAAAAAAATAAAAACTGCATTGGTATCTGTATACCATAAAGAAGGTTTGGAAGAAATTATTACCAAACTTCATGAAGAGGGAGTAGAGTTTTTGTCGACAGGCGGAACTCGTCAGTTTATTGAATCATTGGGATATCCTTGCAAGGCAGTGGAAGATTTGACCACTTATCCTTCTATTCTCGGTGGTCGGGTAAAGACATTACATCCGAAGATTTTCGGAGGTATCCTTTGCCGTCGCGGCCTGGAGCAGGATATGCAACAGATTGAGAAATATGAAATCCCCGAGATAGATTTGGTGATTGTTGATTTGTATCCGTTTGAAGCTACCGTAGCTTCCGGTGCATCTGAAGCAGATATTATTGAAAAAAT
This sequence comes from Bacteroides sp. M10, assembly GCF_014334015.1. GTDB lineage: Bacteria > Bacteroidota > Bacteroidia > Bacteroidales > Bacteroidaceae > Bacteroides > Bacteroides intestinigallinarum. Next base: position 2,716,860 of record NZ_CP060488.1, read on the forward strand.
CGATATAGGCGGAATCTCTCTGATTCGTGCCGCAGCCAAGAACTACAACGATGTCATCATTGTAGCTTCTCAAGCTCAATACAAACCATTGCTGGATATGTTGATGGAGCACGGTGCTACTTCTTCACTCGAAGAACGCCGTTGGATGGCAAAGGAAGCATTTGCCGTTTCTTCTCATTACGATTCGGCTATTTTCAACTATTTCGATGCCGGCGAAGGCTCTGCTTTCCGTTGCTCGGTAAATAGCCAGAAGCAACTTCGTTACGGTGAAAACCCACATCAGAAAGGTTATTTCTACGGAAATCTGGAAGCGATGTTCGACCAGATTCACGGAAAAGAAATCTCTTATAACAATCTTCTCGACATCAATGCAGCTGTTGACTTGATTGACGAATTCGACGACCTCACTTTCGCTATCCTGAAACATAACAATGCTTGTGGACTGGCTTCCCGCACTACTGTTCTGGATGCTTGGAAAGACGCATTGGCCGGTGATCCGGTTTCTGCTTTCGGAGGTGTATTGATTACGAATGGCGTCATTGACAAAGAAGCAGCGGAAGAAATCAACAAGATTTTCTTCGAAGTGATTATCGCACCGGATTATGATGTGGATGCACTCGAAATCCTGGGACAGAAAAAGAACCGCATCATCCTCGTTCGTAAAGAAGCCAAATTGCCTAAAAAGCAATTCCGTGCTTTACTGAATGGTGTATTGGTGCAGGATAAAGATACTAATATTGAAACGGTAGCTGACCTGAAAACCGTGACAGACAAAGCTCCTACTCCGGAAGAGGTAGAAGATATGTTGTTTGCCAACAAAATTGTAAAGAACAGCAAATCCAACGCCATCGTATTGGCAAAAGATAAGCAACTTCTTGCAAGCGGTGTAGGACAGACTTCGCGTGTAGACGCATTGAAGCAAGCAATAGAAAAGGCCAAATCATTCGGTTTTGATCTGAATGGTGCAGTGATGGCTTCCGATGCTTTCTTCCCGTTCCCCGACTGTGTGGAAATTGCAGATAAAGAAGGTATTACGGCTGTTATCCAACCGGGAGGTTCGGTAAAAGACGATTTATCCTTTGCTTATTGCAATGAGCATGGTATGGCGATGGTAACTACCGGTATCCGTCATTTTAAACACTAAAAATAAGAATTAAGAATGGGATTATTTTCTTTTACACAAGAGATAGCAATGGACTTGGGCACAGCCAATACTATCATCATCACGAATGGAAAAATCGTGGTCGATGAGCCTTCGGTTGTGGCTTTGGATCGCCGTACAGAAAAGATGATTGCCGTGGGGGAAAAGGCGAAGTTGATGCATGAAAAAACCCACGAAAACATACGTACCATCCGTCCGTTGAGAGACGGAGTGATTGCCGACTTCTATGCTTGCGAGCAGATGATGCGCGGTTTGATAAAGCAGGTGAATACTCGCAACCATTTGTTTTCACCTTCTCTTCGCATGGTGATTGGCGTTCCTTCGGGAAGTACGGAAGTCGAACTCCGTGCTGTCCGTGACTCTGCGGAACATGCCGGTGGTCGTGACGTCTATTTGATTTTTGAACCGATGGCTGCGGCAATCGGTATCGGCATCGACGTAGAAGCTCCGGAAGGAAACATGATTGTCGATATAGGTGGTGGTTCTACGGAAATTGCCGTTATCTCTTTGGGAGGTATCGTTTCCAACAACTCCATCCGTACTGCCGGTGATGACCTGACGGAAGATATTCGCGAATACATGAGCCGTCAGCACAATGTGAAAGTCAGCGAGCGTATGGCCGAACGTATCAAAATCAACGTGGGTGCTGCTTTAACCGAACTGGGTGAAGACGCTCCGGAAGATTATATCGTTCATGGTCCGAACCGTATCACAGCTCTTCCGATGGAAGTGCCTGTATGCTATCAGGAAGTGGCTCACTGTTTGGAGAAATCTATTTCAAAGATCGAAACGGCTATCTTGAGTGCATTGGAAAATACGCCTCCTGAACTGTATGCTGATATTGTACACAATGGTATCTATCTCTCCGGAGGTGGTGCATTGCTTCGTGGACTGGATAAGCGTTTGACCGACAAGATCAACATTCCTTTCCATATTGCGGAAGATCCTTTGCACGCAGTTGCCAAAGGTACAGGTGTGGCATTAAAGAACGTAGACCGTTTCTCTTTCTTAATGAGATAAACCGGGAATGAGGAATTTATTAAACTTCCTTCTGAAATACAATTACTGGTTCCTCTTCATCGTATTGGAGGTAGCCAGTTTTGTTTTGTTATTTCGGTTCAACCGTTATCAGCAGAGTGCATTTTTCACTTCTGCCAATACGGTTGTAGGGGCAGTTTATGAAGTTTCGGGAGGAATTTCCTCTTATTTTCATCTGAAATCGGTCAATGACGATCTGCTGGACCGGAACATGGTGCTCGAACAGCAGATTACTAATCTGGAGAAAGCATTAAAAGAGCGTCAGCTCGACTCTATGGCCATCAAAAGCATCCGGCAGGTATCGGAGACGGATTATGAGCTGTTCAAGGCTCATGTGATAAAGAACAGTTTGAATCTCGTTGATAATTATATCACGCTCGATAAAGGCTCTTCTTCCGGCATTCGCTCCGAAATGGGAGTGGTGGACGGCAATGGAATTGTAGGGATTGTTTACGAAACATCCCCTTCCTATTCGGTAGTGATTTCGGTATTGAACAGCAAGTCGAATATCAGTTGTAAGATTGTTGGTAGCGATTACTTCGGCTACCTGAAGTGGGAACATGGAGATTCGCGCTATGCTTATCTGAAAGACCTGCCTCGTCATGCAGAGTTTAATTTGGGAGATACAGTAGTCACCAGTGGCTTCTCGACTGTCTTCCCGGAAGGTGTTATGGTGGGAACGGTGGATGATATGTCCGACTCTAATGACGGACTTTCCTATCTGTTGAAGATTAAGCTGGCTACTGATTTCGGTAAGTTGAGTGATGTTCGCGTGATAGCCCGAACGGGACAGGAAGAACAGAAGAAACTTGAAAACAAGGTGACGCAAGAATGATAATTACTTATATACATAGAATTGGATGGTTTATCGGCTTAGTGCTTCTTCAGGTATTGATTCTGAATAATGTGCATATTGCCGGATACGCAACTCCTTTTCTCTATATCTACTTTATTCTGAAGTTCAGTTCCGGCACTTCCCGCAATGAACTGATGCTGTGGGCTTTCTTCTTCGGACTGACCATTGACATCTTTTCCGATACTCCGGGAATGAATGCGGCGGCTACCGTGTTGCTTGCTTTCCTCCGGCCCTCTTTGCTTCGTTTGTTCACACCCCGTGATAATCCGGACAGCCTCATTCCCTCTTTCAAGACGATGGGAATCAGTCCTTTCCTAAAATATACAACTGCAAGTGTTTTTGTGCACAGTCTGGCGTTACTCTCCATCGAGTTCTTCTCATTCACCAGCATTTGGCTGTTATTGTTGCGAGTGCTCCTTTGCACTGTTCTGACTGTAACCTGTATCATAGCTATAGAAGGGATTAAGAGGTAACGATGGCAAAAGATTATATCTTAGAGAAGCGCAAATTTGTAATCGGAGGTATTGCTCTCTCCATTGTTCTGATTTATCTGATACGTCTTTTTGTATTGCAGATCACGACCGATGACTACAAAAAGAATGCTGACAGTAACGCTTTTCTGAATAAAATCCAGTATCCCTCACGCGGTGCTATTTATGACCGAACCGGCAAACTGCTGGTATTCAACCAGCCGGCCTATGACATAACGATTGTGCCGAAAGAAGTCGAGAATCTCGATACTCTCGATTTATGCCAATCGCTGAATATCACCCGTTCGCAATTCCTGAAAATTATGAGCGACATGAAAGATCGTCGCCGTAATCCGGGCTATTCCCGCTATACCAACCAGTTGTTTATGTCGCAACTTTCGGCAGAAGAATGTGGTGTCTTTCAGGAAAAACTATTTAAGTTCCGTGGCTTTTATATTCAACGGCGCACCATTCGCCAATATACATACAACGCTGCCGCTCATGCTTTAGGAGATATTGGAGAAGTCTCCGCAAAAGAAATGGAGGCCGATGAAGAAGGATACTACATTCGTGGTGACTATGTCGGCAAACTGGGAGTCGAAAAATCGTATGAAAAGTATCTTCGTGGTGAGAAAGGAATTGAAATTCTGCTTCGCGATGCGCACGGCCGTATCCAGGGGCATTATATGGATGGCGAATATGACCGTCCTTCCGTTCCCGGTAAGAACCTGACATTGAGCTTGGATATTGACTTGCAGATGCTGGGCGAACGTTTACTAAAGAATAAAATCGGAAGTGTTGTAGCTATCGAACCGGAAACTGGGGAAATCCTTTGTCTGGTATCCTCTCCCAATTACGATCCGCATTTGATGATTGGTCGTCAGCGTGGTAAGAACCATCTGGCCTTGCAACGCGATATGACGAAACCACTTCTGAATCGTGCCTTGATGGGAGTGTATCCTCCGGGATCTACTTTTAAAACAGCACAGGGACTGACCTTCCTGCAAGAAGGAATCATAACCGAACAAAGTCCGGCATTCCCTTGCTCGCATGGGTTCCATTACGGAAGATTGACAGTAGGTTGCCATGCGCACGGTTCCCCCTTGCCTTTGATTCCCGCCATTGCTACTTCGTGCAACTCCTATTTCTGTTGGGGATTGTTCCGTATGTTTGGCGACCGTAAATACGGTTCACCGCAAAATGCCATAACGGTCTGGAAAGACCACATGGTTTCGCAGGGATTTGGCTACAAACTGGGCGTCGATTTACCGGGAGAGAAACGAGGATTGATTCCGAATGCACAATTCTACGATAAAGCCTATCGCGGACATTGGAACGGATTGACTGTAATCAGTATCTCTATCGGACAGGGAGAGGTTCTGTCCACTCCCCTTCAAATAGCCAACTTAGGAGCGACGATTGCCAACAGAGGATATTTCGTGACACCGCATATTGTAAAGGAAATCCAGGACAACCAGTTAGATAGCATCTATCGTGTACCGCGTTATACCACTATTGAGAAGAGACATTATGAATCAGTAGTAGAAGGGATGCGTGGCGCGGCCACCGGCGGTACCTGTCGTATGCTGTCCGTGATGGTTCCGGGGCTGGAGGCCTGTGGTAAAACAGGTACTGCACAGAATCGTGGGCACGACCACTCGGTATTTATGGGCTTTGCACCTATGAACAAACCCAAGATAGCTATTGCCGTCTATGTGGAGAATGGTGGTTGGGGAGCTACTTATGGTGTGCCGGTGGGTGCGTTGATGATGGAACAATATATAAACGGGAAGTTATCACCGGAAAATGAATTAAGAGCGGAAGAAATTAGTAACAGAGTGATATTGTATGGTAACGAGGAACGATAGTTTGTGGAAATCACTGGACTGGGTAACGATTTTTATTTACCTGCTCCTGATTGTTGGCGGATGGTTCAGCGTTTGCGGAGCTAGTTACGACTATGGTGAACGTGACTTCCTGGATTTTTCAACCCGTGCCGGTAAACAGTTTGTGTGGATTATCTGCTCCTTCGGACTTGGATTTGTTTTGTTGATGCTGGAAGACCGTATGTATGATATGTTCGCGTACATTGTATATGTGGGGATGATTCTCTTGCTCATCGTCACTATCTTCATAGCACCGGACACAAAAGGCTCACGCTCCTGGCTGGTGATGGGGCCTGTTAGCTTGCAACCTGCCGAGTTTGCCAAGTTTGCTACGGCCTTGGCTTTGGCCAAATATATGAACTCTTATTCATTCAGCATCAAAAAAGAAAAATGTGCCTTTATCCTGGGATTCATCATTCTTCTTCCGATGTTATTGATTATCGGTCAGCGAGAGACAGGTTCTGCATTGGTTTATCTCGCCTTTTTTCTGGTTCTTTACCGTGAAGGAATGCCGGGAGTAGTACTTTTTGCAGGCGTATGCGCCGTGATCTACTTTGTGGTCGGCATCCGTTTTGACGAAGTATTTATAGCCGATACCCCAACGCCGTTAGGCGAATTTATCGTATTACTATTAATCCTCTTATTTGCTGGTGGCATGGTGTGGGTATATCGCAAGAAATGGCCTGCTACCCGTAATATCATTGGTGGAAGTCTGGGCATATTGCTGATAGCCTATTTAATATCGGAATACTGGGTACACTTTAGTCTGGTTTGGGTACAATGGGCGCTTTGCGCTGTTGTGATAGGCTATCTGATTTATCTGGCATTAAGTGAGCGGCAACGTACCTATTTCCTGATTGCTCTGTTTACAATCGGTTCTATCGGCTTCCTGTATTCCAGTAATTATGTATTTGATAATATATTGGAATCTCATCAACAAGTCCGTATAAAGGTAGTGCTTGGTTTGGAAGAAGATTTGACCGGTGCCGGATATAACGTGAACCAATCTAAGATTGCCATTGGTTCCGGCGGACTAACAGGGAAAGGATTTCTGAATGGTACACAAACGAAGTTGAAGTACGTGCCCGAACAGGATACCGACTTTATTTTTTGTACAGTAGGTGAAGAACAAGGTTTTGTGGGTTCGGCTGCTGTCCTGCTGGCTTTCCTTATTTTGATTTTGCGATTAATTTTCCTGGCCGAACGGCAGACTTCTAATTTTGGCCGGGTTTATGGATATTCGGTCGTCAGTATTTTCCTTTTCCACTTATTTATCAATGTCGGTATGGTACTGGGGTTGACTCCGGTGATTGGTATTCCATTGCCTTTCTTTAGCTATGGAGGCTCTTCCTTATGGGGATTTACGATATTGTTGTTCATCTTCCTGCGGATTGATGCAGGTCGTGGCAGAAGGCTTTAACTTTTACTGTTTTTCAATACGGATACCTACATCGCTCAATCCTTGTAGCTTTTCATCTTTCATTCCGTTTATCACTTTGATCGTGTAGTTGCCGGAACGCAAGGGGAGGACGGACTTGATAAAAGTTTCCGATTGGTAAATGCTTCCCCATCCATGTCCCGTCCATCTTCCTGTAGAGTCAGCCAGACTGAAAGCAATGGTATCAGTACGCCATACGGTAGAATCCTGTAGATTCTGACTGATAAATAAATGGAGGTCATGATAAGGATATTCTATTCTGTTGCGGACTTCCGCAAAAAGCCGGAGGGTAGTGGGAATACTGTCGGTGATAGGAATCTGAAAAGAGAGTGTATCACTCTTTCCCCATCCCTCGTCGGGAAGGGATTGGTAAGAGTGATACACCGTATTTTCATTGCAGGCTGTCAGTAAGCAAGCGCTGAATAGAACAAAAAAACTATTCTTGAGTAGGCTTTTCATTATTTGGCAGTTTCTCCTGATTCTGATTTCTTTCCGGTCTGGAAGGAAGTTCCTGATTAGGACGGCGTTCCTGACGTTCCTGTCCTTGCTGTTCCCGTTGGCGGTCTTGTTGCTGCGGGCGTTCCTGTCCTTGTGGACGTTCCTGACCTTGCGGACGTTCTTGGTTCTGTCCCCTTTCCGGACGTCTGTTTTCGTTGTTCCGTCCCTGATTCTGTCCTCTGTTCCGGTTGTTATTGTTATTTCTCGGACGGTTATCTCTTTCCCCTCTGTTGCCGTTTTCTGACGACTGCGGGCGGTTATCATTCTCCCGTTGAGGTTGTTGCGGACGATTTCCGCCTTCCGCTTGTTGTTGCGGGCGGTTGCCGTTATTATTACTATTATTGTTTCCCTTCTTCTTCTTTTTATTGTTCCGGTTAGCGTTGTTGCCGCCATCTTTATTATTCCGGCTGCGGTCGAAGCGGGTCACACTTTCCTGTTCCAGCAAGTCGATCGGTTTCTTCGGTTCCGGTTTCTTTTCCTCTTCGATCAAGCTGTCCGGTTTCATCCCTTTCTTATTCATGGAGATGACTTCAAAAGCACGTTTGCCGCTGATTGTAACCAAATTGGCAGGGAAATTCTTATCCGTAGAGTAAGAAACCTGATTGCTTAGAATATCCGCCTTGAAGAAATAGAAAGTGCCATCCTTTGTTTCCAACTCTATCTCTCTCGAAGGAAGTCGTTTTTGAGCTTCTACATAACAGTCTACCTCATAGTTCAGGCAACATTTCAGTTTAGCACACTGTCCGGCAAGTTTTTGCGGATTTAGTGAAATGTCCTGAAAACGGGCAGCACTGGTAGACACAGAAACAAAACTCGTCATCCATGTGGCACAGCAGAGCTCGCGTCCGCACGGACCGATTCCGCCGATACGTCCGGCTTCCTGACGGGCACCGATTTGTTTCATTTCAATACGTACGCGGAAAGCTTCGGCCAATACTTTGATTAACTGACGGAAGTCTACCCGTTCATCAGCGATGTAGTAGAAAATAGCCTTATTACCATCTCCCTGATACTCCACGTCACCGATTTTCATATCCAGATTAAGGTTCAATGCAATTTGGCGTGCACGGATCATGGTAGCATGTTCTTTGGCTTTCGCTTCGTTGAACTTCTCCATATCCACTGGCTTCGCTTTCCGGTAGACACGTTTGATTTCCGTGTCTGCCTTGAAGTTTGCTTTCTTCATTTGCAGCGGAACGAGCCGCCCCGTCAATGTAACTACTCCGATGTCATGACCCGGAGCTGCTTCTACGGCAACTACATCTCCTTTTTCCAGCTTGATCTTGTTGCTGTTCCGAAAATATCCCTTCCGGGTATTCTTGAACTGCACTTCTACCATGTCACTCTCCTCCGCATTGCCCGGTATATCTGCCAGCCAGTCGTAGGTATTCAGTTTTTTATCTTGTCGGGAACATCCTTTGCAGCAAAGGCCGCCGCTCCCATTATGAAGTTTATATTCCATAAGTTATATATTTATTATTGCTTCAACAGTACGATCATCTTCAGTGAGAAGTCGAAGAATACCATTTTAGCATTTACGTTCTGTTCTATATGTAGCTGCGCTTCGCTTAATTCGTCCATGATGCCCATCACATTACGTTCGTTGACAAAAGGTGCAAAGCGAGTTGCAAAATTCTGTTCGTTAATGGTCATATACGTCAGGTTGCGCTGGTGCAGGTTAAAGATAAAGTTCTCGCGGATCATGCGCTGGCAATATTCCAGAAAGTTTTTCTGGCGTTCGCGTCCCATGCTGGCCACCTGTTCGCTCCACATCTTCATCTCCTTTATTTTCCGTTGATAGGACAAGCGCATCAGGTTGACGAAGAGCTCGAAGAATAACTGATTCTCCTCATTCAGATGAATCGTTTCGAGTGCCTTGACGAAATTTCCGTTTGCCAGATGGGCAATCGAAATGCTATCCGCAGGCTGAACATGATATTTACTCTGCAATACCCGGTCGATGCTGGCTTCGTCAATTTTCCGCACATTCATACGTTGAGTACGGCTCAAGATGGTAGGCAGAATCATGTCCGGAGCTTCGGATACCAACAGAAAAATCGTCTTTTCGGGTGGCTCCTCAAGCAGTTTCAACAACTTATTGGCGCATACCGGGTGCATTTTCTCGGGCAACCATACAATCGTAATCTTAAATCCACCTTCACTGGATTTCAGACTGAGCTTCTTCAGGATCTCATCGCTCTCTTTGGCATAAATCAGCGCTTGCGAGTTCTCCGCGTCCATTTCACCCAACCAATGGTTGAGGTTGAAATAAGGATTGTTAATAACGAATGGCCGCCAATCGGCAATATAATCATCGCACACTTCTTTCTTTCCTTTCGCACTTTTCACGATGGGGAATACGAAATGCACATCCGGATGTACCAGCTTATTGAATTTCACACAAGACGGACAGACACCGCAAGCATCTTCCTCGCCCCGATTGGTGCAACTGATGTAGCGTGCGTATGCGATAGCCAATGGCATTTTGCCAACTCCCTCGGGACCGCAAATGAGTTGGGCATGTGGAATGCGCCCCTCGTTCACTTCCTGAATGAGTCGTTGCTTGATTTCTTCTTGTCCGATTACGTCTCTGAAAAACATATCAATAAATGATTTTGGCTATTTCCTTGATACTGTCTACTGCTCCGATGGAATAGAAATGGATGCTCGGAACTCCGTGTTCCATCAACTCCTTGCATTGAGCCACGCACCATTCAACACCCACCTGTTCGGCTTCCGCATCATTTTTGCATTTCAATGCTTCTTTCACCAGATCTTCCGGCAAATCCACCTTGAATGTTTTGGGAATCATGCTTAGTTGGGAGATTTTCTTGAAAGGCTTGATTCCCGGAATGATAGGAATGTTGATACCTGCTGCCTTAGCCTGCTCCACAAAATCGAAATATTTCTTATTATCGTAGAATAATTGTGTCACAGCATACTCTGCACCAGTTTCTACCTTCTTTTTCAGCCAGTAAAGATCTGTCTCTATGTTAGGAGATTCTTCATGCTTTTCCGGATAACACGCCACGCCATACGAGAAAGGACTGGCGGTGACTTTCATCTCCGAACCGTCAACGAAGATTCCTTTATTGAAATTATTAATCTGCTCCTGCAATTCAATCGCATGATGATATCCGTCTCCTTCGGGAGTAAATACCGATTCATGTTTAGCCTTGTCTCCACGGAGTACCAGCAAATCTGTTATATTCAGAAATTGCAAATCCAGCAATACATATTCGGTTTCCTCACGCGTGAAACCACTGCACAGGATATGAGGAACCACAGTAATATTATATTTATTCTGAATGGCTGCTGCCACAGCGACTGTTCCCGGACGCCTTCTCAGGCGGTTTCTCTGAAAGAGCCCGTTGCCGAGATCTTTGTAGACATATTCGCTACGATGCGTGGTGATATTGATATATTTCGGATCAAATTCTCGAAGAGTGTCGATTGTCTGATAGAGCTTTTCGATTCCGGTTCCCTTCAAAGGAGGGAGAATTTCGAAAGAAAAAGCTGTACCTTTACTGTTATTTATTAAATCAATTACTTTCATTCCTTTTCGTTGATGTTGTTATCTACTTGGATTAAACATGCATATTGGGACAAAAATACGAAAAAAGAAAGATTTCTTCTTGATTTGTTTGAAAATAGTTTGGTTTTTATCGTACTATTACATAAAAGAGGGCATATCCTGTATTTCGGATGCACCCTCTCTCACCTAATCATTATTAAATTAGAATTTACTTTTCGAGAAATGATTTCTTCATTCTGGCAATGTCAGTCAGATAATCTTGTAAATCTTGTTCATGTTCTTCCTCTTCGGCAAGAATATGTTTGGCGATATCACAAGTGGTGAAATCTTTCCCGTTAGTAAAGTCGGCAATTTCCTGATAACGGAGAATGGCACAGCGTTCGGAAGCAACATTATCCTTCAGCAAACTGACTGAATCGAAGCCTTGCGGAGCATCATATTTGCATCTTGCCAGTTCGAACCATTGTTTCGGATCAAGTACCGGAACCCCTTCCAGCTCGATGATACGGTCGGCAAGCAGCTGTGCATGTCTACGTTCTTCTTCGGCATGTTCCTCGAACTCACCTTGTACGTCGGCACGCATGGCGCCTTCCACTACTAATGCACCTACCCAATATTGGTAATATGCCAACCACTCTTCAGCCAATGCTGCGTTCAACTGTGAAATTAAACTTTCTACATCTAATTTACCTTGTAGGATTTTTACACTTTCTCTAGCCATAATTTTAAAGTTTAGGTTACTATGTTTAAATCGCTAATGTAACAGACGGAGGTTCTTTTTGTTTGAGTATCCCGGAGGTTTTAACAGAAAGAATGCATTGCACTGTGCAGCTCCTTCTTTTTTAATAGAACATGGATGCTTTTAATATTTCATTTCAACTAAATTTTTGTATCACTTTTACCCTCACACCCTCACACTTTCGCTCAATCCCTTTGTTCATCGTGGTTACAATGTGTGAGGGTAAGTGCGGTAGTAGGGTGAGGGTAAAAAGTTACCCTCACCCTGTCTCGTCCTGATTCTATCTTAAACAGTTTATAATAAGTGGCTTGTCTATTCGCTTTTATCTTATACTCTTCTATGCAATAGACGTCAATGCCTTATATAATAGATGTTTATTCCTCGTGATTCTTCTGATAAGCCCTAATGTCTTTTAACAGCTCACTGCAGTGAACGAATTTGTTTACTATCGTTAGCTTATTTGCTTACATTTGATAGCTTATTTGTTCACTGCAGTGAGCCCTTGCCAACTACTAAGCAAATGAATATTGAACATAAGAAGAAAGCCTATGAAGTGGCATATCTTATAAAGAAAGATACCTGTATGCTGAAATTAGGATAGTAATTTATTTATTGATTAGTAGGAGCGAATTATAAACTAAAGTAGAGTGATAACAGATAGCTATTCTCACTTTTTTATGTGTTCTTGTCCTGTAGAAATCTATTTTTTAGTTTGTTTCTTTAAGAGTACTTCTCTTTTTACCTTCTCTTTGCGAATATCTTTTTGTTATTTGCTCTACACGCGCGTATGTAATATAATAATGTGCCATTTCCGGCCTGTTTTCATATAGATGTAACATATATGAAGAAAAATATGTTCTACAACATCGTTATGATTCAGTAAGTTAGGGTGGGTATCTAAAAATAATTAGAAAAAATAGTCAGATATATTTGGATGTTATAGATAAGTTGTCTACTTTTGCACCCGCTTTGCTAGAGAGACAGAGCCTAATGATTGACATTCTGCTATAAGATGAAGGCCACAGAAAATAAAAACAAAAAAAACTTTGAAAAAAGTTTGGAGGTTATCTAAAAAAGTCCTTATCTTTGCATCCGCTTTCGCAAAGAAAGCAGAAGCGGCGGAAGCCACGTTAGTTCTTTGAAATATTGATAAACAATACAAGTAGTACAAGTAAAAAAATAGAACCGTCAATACTTGTCTTATTCAGTAGCGATACAGTTAAGACTAATAGGTATTTGAATAAGGTCAATAAATTTACGGCGTCCTGAACAGAGCAAAAAGATCATCTTAACTGATGATAAAAAATACTTTTACAATGAAGAGTTTGATCCTGGCTCAGGATGAACGCTAGCTACAGGCTTAACACATGCAAGTCGAGGGGCAGCATTCTTCTAGCAATAGAAGAGATGGCGACCGGCGCACGGGTGAGTAACACGTATCCAACCTGCCGATAACTCCGGAATAGCCTTTCGAAAGAAAGATTAATACCGGATAGCATACGAATATCGCATGATATTTTTATTAAAGAATTTCGGTTATCGATGGGGATGCGTTCCATTAGTTTGTTGGCGGGGTAACGGCCCACCAAGACTACGATGGATAGGGGTTCTGAGAGGAAGGTCCCCCACATTGGAACTGAGACACGGTCCAAACTCCTACGGGAGGCAGCAGTGAGGAATATTGGTCAATGGGCGCAGGCCTGAACCAGCCAAGTAGCGTGAAGGATGAAGGCTCTATGGGTCGTAAACTTCTTTTATATGGGAATAAAGTTTTCCACGTGTGGAATTTTGTATGTACCATATGAATAAGGATCGGCTAACTCCGTGCCAGCAGCCGCGGTAATACGGAGGATCCGAGCGTTATCCGGATTTATTGGGTTTAAAGGGAGCGTAGGTGGATTGTTAAGTCAGTTGTGAAAGTTTGCGGCTCAACCGTAAAATTGCAGTTGAAACTGGCAGTCTTGAGTACAGTAGAGGTGGGCGGAATTCGTGGTGTAGCGGTGAAATGCTTAGATATCACGAAGAACTCCGATTGCGAAGGCAGCTCACTAGACTGTTACTGACACTGATGCTCGAAAGTGTGGGTATCAAACAGGATTAGATACCCTGGTAGTCCACACAGTAAACGATGAATACTCGCTGTTTGCGATATACAGTAAGCGGCCAAGCGAAAGCATTAAGTATTCCACCTGGGGAGTACGCCGGCAACGGTGAAACTCAAAGGAATTGACGGGGGCCCGCACAAGCGGAGGAACATGTGGTTTAATTCGATGATACGCGAGGAACCTTACCCGGGCTTAAATTGCAAATGAATATGTAGGAAACTATATAGCCGCAAGGCATTTGTGAAGGTGCTGCATGGTTGTCGTCAGCTCGTGCCGTGAGGTGTCGGCTTAAGTGCCATAACGAGCGCAACCCTTATCTTTAGTTACTAACAGGTCATGCTGAGGACTCTAGAGAGACTGCCGTCGTAAGATGTGAGGAAGGTGGGGATGACGTCAAATCAGCACGGCCCTTACGTCCGGGGCTACACACGTGTTACAATGGGGGGTACAGAAGGCAGCTACACGGCGACGTGATGCTAATCCCAAAAACCTCTCTCAGTTCGGATCGAAGTCTGCAACCCGACTTCGTGAAGCTGGATTCGCTAGTAATCGCGCATCAGCCATGGCGCGGTGAATACGTTCCCGGGCCTTGTACACACCGCCCGTCAAGCCATGAAAGCCGGGGGTACCTGAAGTACGTAACCGCAAGGAGCGTCCTAGGGTAAAACTGGTAATTGGGGCTAAGTCGTAACAAGGTAGCCGTACCGGAAGGTGCGGCTGGAACACCTCCTTTCTGGAGCGATGTCGTAACTGTCACCTAAACGTGACAGCCACTTATAGACTTTAAAGGTTCTGTTTTTTGTACTACTGGTACTTGTTTATTTATAATATATAGATCAACCATCTATAGAAGTATAGATAGAGATAAACAAGAGAAAAAAGAAGCCGAGTCTAACATACAGGTAGACAAGGTTGAACTAGTCCTATAGCTCAGTTGGTTAGAGCGCTACACTGATAATGTAGAGGTCGGCAGTTCAACTCTGCCTGGGACTACCAAGCTCAAGAACGAAGGAATGACGCGTAAGCGGAATGCAGCAATTCTTGATAACCTCTTGGGGGATTAGCTCAGCTGGCTAGAGCATCTGCCTTGCACGCAGAGGGTCAACGGTTCGAATCCGTTATTCTCCACCATCTCTGAAAAGAGAAACGATCTTTGACATGATGTACAAAAAGTAAAATTTTAGTAAGAGCTAAAAGTATATATCAAACCGTACGTGATTGATATTGTCATTGAGTATTATTTTTTAATTCTCAATTCTCAATTTTCAATTTAAGAAGTTTGAAAGAAAGTAAGCAAGGGCGCATGGCGGATGCCTTGGCTCTCGGAGGCGATGAAGGACGTGATAAGCTGCGATAAGCTTCGGGAAGGTGCAAATAACCTTTGATCCGAAGATTTCCGAATGGGACAACCCGTCATTCTGAAGGAATGACATCTTGCATAGCAAGAGGCTAACACAGGGAACTGAAACATCTTAGTACCTGTAGGAAAAGAAAATAATAATGATTCCCCTAGTAGTGGCGAGCGAACGGGGATTAGCCCAAACCAATGTTGTTACGGCAATATTGGGGTTGTAGGACCACGACATCGCAAGAAGTTTAGTGAGAAGAACCCTTTGGAAAATGGGACCATAGACGGTGATAGTCCGGTATTCGAAGCTAAACGAAGCGTAGTGGTATCCTGAGTAGCGCGGGACACGAGGAATCTTGCGTGAATCTGCCGGGACCATCCGGTAAGGCTAAATACTCCCGAGAGACCGATAGCGAACCAGTACTGTGAAGGAAAGGTGAAAAGCACTTCGAATAGAAGAGTGAAATAGTCCCTGAAACCGTGCGCCTACAAGCGGTCGGAGCTTTGTAAGAAGTGACGGCGTGCCTTTTGCATAATGAACCTACGAGTTACTTTTTCCGGCAAGGTTAAGTGTCTTAAGACATGAAGCCGAAGCGAAAGCGAGTCTGAACAGGGCGATTAGTCGGAAGGAGTAGACGCGAAACCAAGTGATCTACCCTTGGTCAGGTTGAAGGTTAGGTAACACTAACTGGAGGACCGAACCGATAAGCGTTGAAAAGCTTCCGGATGAACTGAGGGTGGGGGTGAAAGGCTAATCAAACTTGGAGATAGCTCGTACTCCCCGAAATGCATTTAGGTGCAGCCTTGGGAATTACTACTGTGAGGTAGAGCGACTGATAAGATGCGAGGGCTTCACCGCCTATCAAGTCTTGATAAACTCCGAATGCGCAGTAGTTCGATCCCAGGAGTGAGGGCATGGGTGCTAAGGTCCATGTCCTAAAGGAGAAGAATCCAGACCATCAGCTAAGGTCCCCAAATAATTGCTAAGTTGAACTAACGAAGTCAGATTGCTAAGACAGCTAGGATGTTGGCTTGGAAGCAGCCATTCATTTAAAGAGTGCGTAACAGCTCACTAGTCGAGGAGTTTGGCGTGGATAATAATCGGGCATCAAGCAATTTACCGAAGCTATGGGATCCGTAAGGATCGGTAGGGGAGCATTCCACTCTGCGTCGAAGGTGAAGCGTGAGCTTTGCTGGAGCGTGTGGAAAAGCAAATGTAGGTATAAGTAACGATAAAGGGGGTGAGAAACCCCCTCGCCGAAAGACTAAGGTTTCCTGATCAACGCTAATCGGATCAGGGTTAGTCGGGTCCTAAGGCTCAGCCGAACGGTGAGGCCGATGGCAGAACAGGTTAATATTCCTGTACTACCTTAAAGAGTGACGTGGAGACGGAGGAGTGACAGCGCCGCGGACTGACGGAATAGTCCGTTGAAGGGTGTAGATGTTGATTATCCCAGGCAAATCCAGGATAAGAGTCGAACCTGATAGTATACCGCGTTCTTCGGAACAAGGTAATAGTGCGTGTAAACATACTCCCAAGAAAATCCGCTAAACTTAATCTTTAAGGTACCCGTACCGTAAACGGACACACGTAGTCGGGTTGAATATACTAAGGCGCTTGAGTGATTCACGGTTAAGGAACTAGGCAAATTGACCCTGTAACTTCGGGATAAAGGGTCCCAACGAGAGTTGGGCGCAGAGAATAGGTCCAGGCAACTGTTTAACAAAAACACAGGGCTGTGCCAAATTGAAAGATTACGTATACAGCCTGACACCTGCCCGGTGCTGGAAGGTTAAGAGGAGATGTCATCGCAAGAGAAGCATTGAATTGAAGCCCCAGTAAACGGCGGCCGTAACTATAACGGTCCTAAGGTAGCGAAATTCCTTGTCGGGTAAGTTCCGACCTGCACGAATGGTGTAATGATCTGGACACTGTCTCAACCGTGAGCTCAGTGAAATTGTAGTATCGGTGAAGATGCCGATTACCCGCGATGGGACGAAAAGACCCCGTGAACCTTTACTATAGCTTAACATTGAATTTGGGTAATTGATGTGTAGGATAGGCCGGAGACTTTGAAGCAGGTACGCCAGTATTTGTGGAGTCGCTGTTGAAATACGGCCCTTTGATTATTTGAGTTCTAACTCGTAGAAACGAGGACACTGTTTGGTGGGTAGTTTGACTGGGGTGGTCGCCTCCAAAAGTGTAACGGAGGCTTCTAAAGGTGCCCTCAGGACGATTGGTAACCGTCCGTAGAGTGTAATGGCATAAGGGCGCTTGACTGGGAGACAGACAAGTCGATCAGGTAGGAAACTAGAGCATAGTGATCCGGTGTTTCCGTATGGAAGGGACATCGCTCAAAGGATAAAAGGTACTCCGGGGATAACAGGCTGATCCCTCCCAAGAGCTCATATCGACGGAGGGGTTTGGCACCTCGATGTCGGCTCGTCACATCCTGGGGCTGGAGAAGGTCCCAAGGGTTGGGCTGTTCGCCCATTAAAGTGGCACGCGAGCTGGGTTCAGAACGTCGTGAGACAGTTCGGTCTCTATCTATCGTGGGCGTATGAAATTTGCGTGGCTCTGACACTAGTACGAGAGGACCGTGTTGGACTGACCGCTGGTTTACCAGTTGTGCCGCCAGGTGCATTGCTGGGTATCTAAGTCGGGATTGGATAAGTGCTGAAAGCATCTAAGTACGAAGCCAGCCACAAGATTAGATTTCTTAGGGTCGTCAAAGACGATGACGTTGATAGGATGCAGGTGTAAAGGTGGTAACATCAAAGCCGAGCATTACTAATTGCCCGTTCACTTTCTTTCGAACATGTACCGGTTGGGTATATACGTTTAGCTTTCTAGACACTGAATTTTTACTTTTCATCATGTCATAACCTTATTCAGGTGGTTATAGCACGAGGGTTCCACCTCTTTCCATTCCGAACAGAGAAGTTAAGCCTCGTCACGCCGATGGTACTGCGTAACAGTGGGAGAGTAGGTAGCCGCCGTTTTTAAGAAGCCTCGCTTGTCTATTGGACGGGCGAGGCTTTCTGTTTTTTATTACTTTGGTATTTATATCGCCGTTTTTAACAGATACAAACCTCATAATACCTATTAAAAAAGTGAATATTTACTGATAATTTGTATGTTATGAGGATATTTATTTGTATCTTTGTCGCCCGAATTGTAAGCTAACGATTTAAAAAAGAGAGAAGCTTTGGGAAAGTTTGATAAATACAAAATTGACTTGAAAGGAATGCAAACAGACTCTGTTAAGTATGAGTTTGTATTGGATAACCTTTACTTCGCTCACATTGATGGTCCTGAAGTTCAGAAAGGAAAGGTGAATGTTACATTGACCGTGAAAAGAACCTCTCGTGCTTTCGAGCTGAGTTTTCAGACTGAGGGAATGGTATCAGTACCATGTGACCGTTGTCTGGATGATATGGAGCTACCTATCAGTTCTTCTGATAAACTGATGGTAAAGTTTGGACATGAATATGCAGAAGAAGGTGACAACCTGATTGTGATTCCCGAGGAAGAAGGGGAAATCAACGTTGCATGGTTCATGTATGAGTTTGTTGCGCTCTCTGTACCCATGAAGCATGTACATGCTCCCGGTAAGTGCAATAAAGCGATGACTGGTAAATTGAACAAGCATTTGAAAACAAATGCGAATGAGGATAGCGATGATACTTTCGACACAGGTGGAGATGACATCGTAATTGAGGAAGAAGTGGAGGAACAAATTGATCCCCGCTGGAATGAATTAAAAAAAATATTAGATAATAATTAAAGTTTTAAGAAAATGGCACATCCTAAGAGAAGACAATCAAGTACGAGACAAGCGAAGAGAAGAACTCATGATAAGGCAGTAGCTCCTACATTGGCTATTTGTCCGAATTGCGGTGAATGGCACGTTTACCACACTGTATGTGGTGCTTGTGGCTATTACAGAGGCAAGCTCGCTATTGAGAAAGAAGCAGCTGTATAATTAGTACAGTTATACTGAAAACAGCCTGGGGGTGAAACTCTCCGGCTGCTTTAAGTATTATAGTATTGCTAATTTAAAATAGGTTTGATGGAAAAAATAAATGCAGTAATCACAGGAGTCGGCGGGTACGTACCCGATTATATCTTGACTAACGACGAGATATCAAAAATGGTGGATACCAACGACGAATGGATTATGACTCGTATCGGAGTAAAGGAAAGACATATTCTGAATGAGGAAGGATTAGGTAGTTCATACATGGCACGCAAAGCTGCCAAACAGTTGATGAAGAAGACTGGTGCTAATCCTGATGATATCGATTTGGTTGTTGTTGCTACCACTACTCCTGACTATCACTTCCCTTCTACAGCTTCTATTCTTTGTGATAAACTCGGACTAAAGAATGCTTTTGCCTTCGACTTGCAGGCTGCTTGTAGCGGATTCCTGTATTTGATGGAGACAGTTGCTAATTTCATCCGTTCGGGAAGATATAAGAAAATTATCATTGTCGGTGCCGATAAGATGTCGTCAATGGTTAACTATACAGATCGTGCTACATGCCCTATTTTCGGTGACGGTGCTGCTGCCTTTATGGTGGAACCCACTACGGAAGATTACGGAATCATGGATTCGATACTGAGAACAGATGGCAAAGGTTTGCCTTTCCTCCACATGAAAGCTGGTGGTTCGGTTTGTCCTCCGTCTTATTTCACAGTAGACAATAAAATGCACTATTTGCACCAGGAAGGAAGAACAGTATTTAAATATGCTGTATCCAACATGTCGGATGTCTCTGCTGCAATCGCAGAAAAGAATGGTCTGACGAAAGATAGTATCAACTGGATTGTTCCGCATCAGGCGAATGTCCGTATTATCGAGGCTGTGGCTCACCGTATGGATGTGCCAATGGATAAAGTGTTGGTAAATATTGAGCATTACGGTAACACGAGTGCCGCTACACTTCCTCTGTGTATCTGGGATTATGAAGATAAACTCAAGAAAGGCGATAACATCATTTTCACTGCATTCGGTGCCGGATTTACTTGGGGCGCAGTATACGTGAAATGGGGTTATGATGGAAAGAAGGAATCGTAACGTAAGTTACTGAACTATAACACTCAAAAACGCATCCTATTTCGATTCGATGCGTTTTTTTGTCTCAACCAATAAAATAAAGAGAAATGCATAAAGCAGGTTTTGTAAACATCGTAGGAAATCCGAATGTCGGAAAGTCGACATTGATGAATGTCTTGGTGGGCGAACGTATTTCGATCGCTACCTTCAAAGCGCAGACTACTCGTCACCGGATTATGGGGATCTATAATACGGATGAGATGCAGATTGTTTTTTCTGATACTCCGGGTGTATTGAAGCCCAATTATAAGCTACAGGAGTCTATGCTGAATTTTTCTACTTCGGCATTGACGGATGCGGATATCTTGCTTTATGTAACGGACGTGGTGGAGACGCCGGATAAGAATAATGAGTTTATGGAAAAGGTGCGTCAGATGACGGTGCCTGTTCTCTTGCTCATCAATAAGATAGATCTTACAGATCAGGAAAAACTGGTAAAGCTGGTGGAAGAATGGAAAGAGTTGCTTCCCCAAGCCGAAATTATTCCGATTTCTGCTACATCAAAGTTCAATGTAGACTATGTGATGAAGCGGATCAAAGAACTGCTGCCCGATTCTCCTCCTTATTTTGGAAAGGATCAGTGGACGGATAAGCCTGCCCGTTTCTTCGTGAATGAGATTATCCGGGAAAAGATTCTGCTCTATTACGATAAAGAGATCCCCTATTCGGTGGAGGTTGTTGTGGAAGAGTTTAAGGAAGAACCGAAGAAGATTCATATTCGGGCGGTGATTAACGTGGAACGTGATTCGCAGAAAGGAATCATTATCGGTAAACAGGGAAAGGCGTTGAAGAAGGTGGCTACCGAGGCTCGCCGTGAACTGGAACGTTTCTTTGGAAAGACTATTTTTCTCGAAACGTATGTGAAAGTGGATAAGGATTGGCGTAGTTCGGATAAGGAACTCCGCAATTTTGGTTATCAGTTAGATTAAGAGTATTCATGCGACTGTGATAGTCGTGAAAAAACAAGGTATTGAACTATGGGTAATTTAGTTGCAATTGTAGGACGCCCGAATGTGGGCAAGTCTACCTTATTTAACCGTCTGACGAAGACTCGTCAGGCTATTGTGAATGAAGAAGCGGGTACAACCCGCGACAGACAATATGGCAAGTCTGAGTGGCTGGGCCGTGAATTCTCTGTGGTTGACACCGGTGGATGGGTGGTCAACTCGGATGATGTCTTTGAAGAGGAAATCCGTAAGCAGGTATTATTGGCTGTGGAAGAAGCGGATGTCATTCTGTTTGTAGTGGATGTGATGAATGGAGTGACTGACTTGGATATGCAGGTAGCTGCTATTCTGCGTCGTGCTAATAGTCCGGTGATTATGGTTGCCAATAAAACGGATAACCACGATTTACAATATAATGCTCCCGAATTCTATAAACTGGGATTGGGCGATCCGTATTGCGTTTCTGCCATGACAGGAAGTGGTACGGGTGATTTGATGGACTTGATTGTCAGCAATTTCAAGAAAGAGTCGTCAGAAATCCTGGATGATGATATTCCCCGTTTTGCTGTGGTAGGACGTCCGAACGCCGGAAAGTCTTCCATTGTAAATGCATTTATTGGGGAAGAACGTAATATCGTAACAGAGATTGCCGGAACTACCCGCGACTCTATCTATACTCGTTACAATAAATTCGGATTTGATTTTTATCTGGTGGATACAGCGGGTATCCGTAAGAAAAACAAGGTAAATGAAGACTTGGAATATTATTCAGTCGTTCGTTCGATTCGTTCTATCGAAGGTTCGGATGTTTGTATTCTGATGTTGGATGCTACAAGAGGTGTTGAGGGGCAGGACTTGAATATCTTCTCTCTGATTCAGAAGAATCAGAAAGGTCTGGTAGTTGTTATAAATAAGTGGGATTTGGTGGAAGATAAATCGGTGAAAGTACAGAAAGCGTTTGAGGAAGCTGTTCGCTCGCGTTTTGCTCCGTTTGTCGATTTCCCGATCATCTTTGCTTCTGCACTGACTAAACAACGTATTCTGAAAGTGCTTGAAGAAGCACGTAGTGTGTATGAGAACCGGACGACAAAGATCCCGACCGCACGTTTGAATGAAGAAATGCTTCCGTTGATCGAGGCTTATCCGCCTCCTTCAAATAAAGGTAAGTATATCAAAATTAAATATATCACACAGTTGCCGAATACACAGGTGCCTTCATTTGTATATTTCGCCAACTTGCCGCAGTATGTGAAAGAGCCATATAAACGTTTCCTCGAAAATAAGATGCGTGAGAAATGGAATCTGACAGGTACTCCGGTAAATATCTATATTCGACAGAAATAAAATTCACTACAGAGGACACAGAGTTTTATTTTATAAGAAGACACGGATTGCCCCAATATATATTTATATAGTTGAGACAGTCCGTGTCTTTGATTTATTATTTCTCTGTGTCCTCTGTGTCCTCCGTGTCCTCTGTGGTGAACCTATTTTTCCAACTGGAAATCTTTTCGGCGTAACACGAAACTGTTACTCAAGTATTTTTCACGCACAATCTGATTTTCCGATAATTCTTCCGGTGTTCCCTGGAAAAGGATCTTTCCTTCGAACAGCAGATAGGCGCGGTCTGTGATACTAAGCGTTTCCTGTACGTTGTGGTCGGTAATTAGGATTCCGATATTCTTGTCTTTCAGTTTCCATACAATTTGCTGGATATCTTCTACGGCAATCGGGTCGACACCGGCAAAAGGTTCGTCAAGCATGATGAATTTGGGGTCGATGGCAAGACAACGGGCAATCTCTGTACGGCGGCGCTCACCTCCCGACAACTGGTTACCTTTATTTTTGCGTACCTTTTGCAGACGGAACTCTGCAATCAGGCTTTCGAGTTTCTCTTTTTGATATTCTTTGGGCTTGTTGGTCATTTCCAGTACAGAGGCGATATTATCTTCCACGCTCATCTGGCGGAAAACGGATGCTTCCTGTGCAAGGTAGCCGATTCCCGTTTGTGCGCGTTTGTAAACCGGATATTTGGTAATTTCCAGGTCATCGAGGAAAATACGTCCTTCATTAGGAGTAATCAACCCTACAGTCATATAGAATGAAGTCGTCTTACCGGCACCGTTCGGTCCCAGCAAACCTACAATCTCACCTTGCTTCACATTGATGGAAACGTGGCTTACAACGGTTCGTTTACCGTACTTCTTAACCAGGTCTTCCGTGCGGAGCACCATCTTGCTTTCTTCCATATTCTAGTTATTTTGCGGCAAATGTAGTAAAAATAAGCTGAAATAATGTACATTTGCAGACAAATAGTGTGAGTTATGATAAAAGCATTGAGAACCGTCGGGAGATATTTCATGCTGATGGGACGGACTTTTTCCCGCCCCGAACGTATGCGTATGTTCTTTCGGCAATACCTTAACGAGTTGGAGCAGCTAGGTGTGAACTCCATCGGTATTGTGCTGTTGATTTCGTTTTTCATCGGCGCAGTGATTACCATCCAGATTAAGTTGAATATCGAAAGTCCATGGATGCCCCGCTGGACAGTGGGATATGTGACACGTGAAATTATGTTGCTGGAATTTTCTTCCTCCATCATGTGTTTGATTCTTGCCGGAAAAGTCGGGTCGAATATTGCTTCGGAATTAGGAACGATGCGGGTGACGCAACAGATTGATGCGCTCGAAATCATGGGTATCAATTCGGCGAACTACCTGATTTTGCCTAAGATTACAGCGATGGTGACTGTTATCCCTATTCTAGTGACGTTTAGTATCTTTGCCGGAATCATCGGTGCCTTTTGCACGTGTTGGTTTGCCGGGGTGATGAATGCTGTCGATCTCGAATATGGTTTGCAGTATATGTTTAACGAATGGTTTATCTGGGCGGGTATCATCAAATCCCTCTTTTTTGCGTTTATCATTGCAAGTGTGTCCGCTTTCTTCGGATACACGGTAGAGGGAGGTTCGATTGCTGTAGGAAAGGCTTCTACGGATGCCGTAGTATCCAGCAGTGTATTGATTCTGTTTTCAGACTTGATATTAACTAAACTTTTGATGGGATGATTGAGATTAAAGGACTTTATAAATCATTTGATGACAAGACAGTATTGAGTGATATCAATGCTGACTTTGCAAATGGAAAGACAAACTTGATTATCGGTCAGAGTGGTTCCGGTAAGACGGTGTTGATGAAATGTATTGTAGGATTGCTAACTCCGGAGAAAGGGGAGGTCTTGTATGACGGACGTAACCTTGTCCTGATGGGGAAGAAGGAGAAGAAGATGCTTCGCAAGGAAATGGGAATGATTTTCCAGAGTGCGGCTCTTTTTGACTCTATGACCGTATTTGATAATGTGATGTTTCCACTGAATATGTTTAGCAACGATATCTTGCGTGACCGGATCAAACGGGCGATGTTCTGTCTGGATCGTGTGAATCTGGGGGAAGCGAAAGATAAGTTTCCGGGAGAAATCAGTGGTGGTATGCAGAAGCGTGTGGCTATTGCGCGTGCGATTGCCTTGAATCCGCAATATCTGTTTTGCGATGAACCGAACTCGGGGCTGGATCCGAAAACGTCATTGGTGATTGATGATCTGATCCACGATATTACGCAGGAATATAACATGACGACCATTATCAATACGCATGATATGAACTCTGTATTGGGAATTGGTGAGAAGGTGATTTATATTTATGAGGGACATAAAGAGTGGGAAGGTACGAAAGATGATATCTTTACTTCTACCAATGAACGACTGAATAACTTTATCTTTGCTTCCGACTTGCTCCGTAAGGTGAAGGACGTGGAAGTGCAGGGAATGGAAGGGTAATAAAAAAACTTCTGTCATCGGGTGACAGAAGTTTCTTTTTTTTCTTAGCTATGTTAGCGTCGGCAATTAAGCTCTAGGTCTAGCTTCTTTAACTACCATTGTACGGCCCATGTATTCAGCTCCGTTCAATTCAGCAATAGCTTTTGCAGCTGCAGCGTCGTCTTCCATTTCGATGAAAGCGAATCCTTTGGATTTACCGGTTTCACGGTCCATAACAACTTTAACTGATGATACTGCTCCGTAATCTTCCATCACTTGTTGCAGATCTCCTTCCTTAACACGGTAGTTAAGGTTTCCAACATAAATGTTCATAATGAAAATGATAAAAAATAAATAAATGAATAAAACTCTCTGGATAGATGGTTACTAATAAAAAGATTAAAACGACAGAGAGTTTACAAATGCGTTTTCGTAACGGAAGTAAAAACCTTGTAATCAAATCGAGAAACTAATGGTCCATCAATCCGCAGCAAAGAAAAGAATAATTTTTGGATTAACCATCTTTTTGGAAAGTTAATTTGCGGATTATCAGAAAAAAAAGTTCTTTCCTTTTCTCTTGAAAGAAAAGAAAGAACCAAAGAAAAGTTCAAGGCTGACTTTTTTCTCCTACTCGCTTCCTTCACTACGCTAAAGGGCAGAAACTCGCTACGCTCAAACAGTCTGCCCTTCTTAACGCTCCGTTACGGGCACTCGCTTGACGGAGAAAAAAGTAGGCCGGGGGAACCTGGCGGGGTGGGTGTTAATGGGGAATTTTCATTGTTAAGGTGTGGATATGAGTAGAATATCAGTGAAATATCAGTAAAAGATGTGTGAAAGATGGGTGGTGTTGCTGAAATAAATCTGCAATGTCTTTTGAAATTTGAAAGATTAGCACTAATTTTGCACCCTCTTTGAGTATAGAACAAAGTATAAATCAAATAAATAATTGTCAGAATGAACGTTTCATTACAAAACATTGACAAAGTAAGCGCAGAGCTTACTGTAAAGCTTGAGAAAGCCGATTATCAGGAGAAAGTAGACAAAGAGTTGAAGTCACTCCGTCAGAAGGCACAGATTCCGGGATTCCGTAAAGGTATGGTTCCGACAAGTCTTATTAAAAAGATGTATGGTAAGTCGGTAATTGCAGAGGTTGTGAATAAGGCACTGCAAGAAGCTGTTTACAATTATATTAAAGAAAATAAGGTGAATATGTTGGGCGAGCCGTTGCCTAACGAAGAAAAGCAACAGAATATTGATTTCGATACAATGGAAGAATTCGATTTCGTATTCGACATCGCTTTGGCACCTGAATTTAAAGCAGAAGTAAGTGCTAAAGATAAAGTAGATTATTATACTATCGAAGTTTCTGACGAAATGATCGACAACCAGGTGAAGATGTACACTCAACGCACTGGCAAGTATGATAAGGTAGACGCTTACGAAGATAATGATATGCTGAAAGGTCTGCTGGCACAGTTGGACGAAGAAGGCAACACAAAAGAAGGTGGCATTCAGGTAGAAGCTGCTGTGTTGATGCCTGCTTACATGAAGAACGACGATCAGAAAGCTATTTTTGCTAATGCAAAAGTAAATGATGTATTGGTGTTCAATCCGAATGTGGCTTATGACGGACATGCTGCCGAACTGGGTTCTTTGTTGAAGATTGACAAGGAAATTGCAAAAGACGTGAAGTCTGATTTCAGCTTCCAGGTAGAAGAAATCACTCGTTTTGTTCCGGGTGAATTGACTCAGGAAGTATTCGACCAGGCATTCGGCGAAGGTGTTGTGAAGACTGAAGAAGAATTCCGCGCTAAGATTAAAGAAGAAATCGCAGCTAGATTTGTGGCTGACAGCGATTATAAATTCCTGATCGACATTCGTAAGGTGATGATGGAAAAAGTAGGTAAACTGGAATTCTCTGATGCCCTGCTGAAACGTATCATGTTGCTGAACAACGAAGAAAAGGGAGAAGAATATGTTGCTGAAAACTATGATAAGAGCATTGAAGAACTGACTTGGCACCTGATTAAGGAACAGTTGGTTGAAGCAAACGATATCAAAGTAGAACAGGAAGATGTTCTGAAGATGGCTAGAGAAACAACAAAGGCACAGTTTGCTCAATACGGTATGTTGTCTATTCCTGACGATGTGCTTGACAACTATGCACAGGAAATGTTGAAGAAGAAAGAAACTATCAATAATTTGGTAAGTCGTGTGGTAGAAGTGAAGCTTGCTGCTGCTCTGAAAGCGCAGGTTACTTTGGAAAACAAGAACGTTTCGATCGAAGAATTCAATAAAATGTTTGAGTAATCATTCGGTTGAATAAAATATAAAGTCACAGAAACACAGAGTTTTTATAAAATTATAACTCTGTGTTTTTTTGTGTCTCTGTATTCTTTTTCGTTTCTTTGTACTTACGTTTATTTTTAATTTATAAGAAAGGAACAATTAACATGGATGATTTTAGAAAATACGCAACCAAGCATTTAGGAATGAATGGCATGGTATTGGATGATGTGATTAAGTCGCAGGCCGGGTATTTGAATCCCTATATTCTGGAAGAAAGACAGTTGAACGTAACTCAACTCGACGTTTTCTCCCGTTTGATGATGGACCGCATCATTTTCCTTGGTACACAAGTTGATGACTATACAGCTAATACGCTTCAGGCACAGTTGTTGTATCTGGATTCTGTGGATCCGGGTAAGGATATCTCTATCTATATCAACTCTCCGGGCGGAAGTGTATATGCCGGACTGGGCATTTATGATACGATGCAGTTTATTTCAAGCGATGTTGCTACCATCTGTACAGGTATGGCAGCTTCAATGGCAGCCGTATTGCTGGTTGCTGGTGCTGAAGGCAAACGTTCTGCATTGCCTCACTCACGTGTGATGATTCATCAACCGATGGGTGGTGCGCAAGGACAAGCATCGGACATTGAAATCACAGCTCGTGAGATTCAGAAATTGAAGAAAGAACTTTATACGATCATCGCCGATCATTCGCATACTGATTTCGATAAAGTATGGGCGGACTCTGACCGTGACTACTGGATGACAGCGCAGGAAGCGAAAGAGTACGGTATGATTGATGAGGTATTGATTAAGAAATAAAAATGGCTGATTCAAAAACAAAGAAAAGGTGTAGCTTCTGTGGACGGTCGGAGAATGAAGTCGGATTCCTGATTACGGGAATGAGCGGCTACATTTGCGACAGCTGTGCTACCCAGGCTTATGAGATTACTCAGGAAGCATTGGGAGAAAGCAAGAAAAGTGCAGGAGCTACCAAGCTCAACTTAAAAGAACTGCCCAAACCGGTAGAAATCAAGAAATTCCTCGACCAGTATGTGATCGGACAGGATGATGCGAAACGCTTCCTTTCCGTATCGGTCTATAACCATTATAAACGTCTGTTGCAAAAAGACAGCGGTGATGATGTGGAGATTGAAAAGTCGAACATTATTATGGTGGGTAGTACCGGAACCGGGAAAACGTTGCTCGCACGCACGATTGCTAAGTTACTGCACGTGCCGTTTACTATTGTAGACGCTACAGTGCTGACGGAGGCCGGTTATGTGGGCGAAGATATCGAAAGTATTTTAACCCGTTTGCTTCAGGTGGCAGATTATAATGTACCTGAAGCTGAACAGGGTATCGTGTTTATCGACGAGATCGACAAAATTGCCCGTAAAGGAGATAATCCTTCCATCACTCGCGACGTGAGCGGTGAAGGCGTACAGCAGGGATTACTGAAATTGCTCGAAGGTTCTGTGGTGAACGTACCTCCCCAGGGAGGCCGTAAACATCCGGACCAGAAGATGATTCCGGTAAATACCAAGAATATTCTCTTTATCTGCGGTGGTGCGTTCGACGGTATCGAGAAGAAGATCGCCCAACGGTTGAACACCCATGTCGTAGGTTATACGGCATCGCAGAAAACAGCGACGGTAGACAAGAATAACATGATGCAGTACATCGCTCCACAGGATTTGAAGTCATTCGGACTGATTCCCGAAATTATCGGACGTCTTCCGGTGTTGACCTATTTGAATCCGCTGGACCGGGATGCGCTTCGTGCGATCCTTACCGAACCGAAAAACTCAATCATCAAACAGTACATCAAACTGTTTGAAATGGATGGTATCAAGCTGACATTTGAAGATGATGTCTTCGAATATATCGTCGACAAGGCGGTAGAATATAAGCTGGGTGCCCGCGGATTGCGCTCTATTGTGGAAACAATCATGATGGATGTCATGTTTGAAATCCCTTCAGAGAACAAAAAAGAGTATAAGGTGACGCTGGATTATGCAAAGATGCAACTGGAAAAAGCGAATATGGCACGACTACAAACCGCTTAAAATCAAAGAGTAAGGCTACAGAAAATGATCGTAACTGTATTTTCTTGAAAATATTAGTCGCATTTTGCTTGGTAATTACGAAGTTGTTTATAACTTTGTTTGGCTCTCTTGAAGAAGAGAACATACTTAAAGTTAAACCATGAACTGAATAAAACAACCTTAGTTAAGATGGCAGGGAAGATTAATTTAACAGATGAACTGAAAAAGTATTTCGGATTTAATAAGTTCAAGGGAAACCAGGAAGCGATCATTAATAACTTGCTCGATGGTAAAGATACCTTTGTACTGATGCCTACCGGTGGCGGGAAATCTTTATGCTATCAGCTACCTTCGGTCTTGATGGAAGGTACGGCAATCGTAATTTCTCCGCTCATTGCGTTGATGAAGAATCAAGTGGATGCAATGCGCAATTTCAGTGAAGAAGATGGCGTCGCCCATTTTATCAATTCTTCATTAAATAAAGGCGCGATAGACCAAGTGAGGTCGGACATCCTTGCCGGAAAGACAAAATTGCTATATGTAGCGCCGGAGTCGCTGACGAAAGAAGAAAACGTAGAGTTTTTGCGTTCGGTAAAGATTTCGTTCTATGCAGTGGATGAAGCTCACTGTATTTCTGAATGGGGCCATGACTTTCGACCGGAATACCGGCGGATTCGCCCTATTATCAATGAAATAGGTAAAGCTCCGTTGATTGCGCTTACCGCAACGGCGACACCGAAGGTGCAGCATGATATCCAGAAAAATCTGGGAATGGTAGATGCTCAAGTCTTCAAATCTTCGTTCAACCGTCCGAACCTTTATTATGAGGTACGTGCGAAGACCGCTAATATTGACAGGGATATTATCAAGTTTATCAAAAACAATCCGGAGAAATCGGGCATTATCTATTGCCTTAGCCGGAAGAAAGTGGAGGAACTTGCTGAAATCCTGCAGGCAAACGGTATCAATGCGCGTCCTTATCATGCTGGAATGGATTCGTTGACCAGGACCAAGAATCAGGATGATTTCTTGATGGAAAAAGTGGACGTTATTGTAGCGACTATCGCTTTCGGTATGGGAATTGACAAGCCGGACGTGAGGTTCGTGATTCACTACGATATTCCAAAGAGTCTGGAAGGGTATTACCAGGAGACCGGGCGCGCCGGTAGAGATGGCGGTGAAGGTCAGTGCATAACCTTTTATACAAACAAAGACTTGCAGAAACTGGAAAAGTTCATGCAAGGAAAACCTGTGGCAGAGCAGGAAATTGGCAAGCAGCTTCTGTTGGAAACCGCTGCTTATGCCGAATCTTCCGTATGCCGACGCAAGACGTTGCTGCATTATTTCGGTGAAGAATATACGGAAGAAAATTGTGGAAATTGTGACAACTGTTTAAACCCTAAAAAACAAGTGGAGGCTCAAGAGTTATTGTGTGCCGTGATTGAAGCGATTATCGCGGTGAAAGAAAATTTTAAGGCAGATTATATTATAGACATACTACAAGGTAAAGAAACTTCCGAAGTACAGGCGCATTTGCATGAAGACCTCGAAGTCTTCGGCTCCGGTATGGGTGAAGAGGATAAGACATGGAACGCAGTGATTCGTCAGGCGCTGATTGCAGGTTACTTGAGCAAAGATGTGGAGCATTACGGACTCCTGAAAGTGACGGAGGAAGGACATAAGTTCCTGAAGAGACCGAAGTCATTCAAGATTACCGAGGACAACGATTTCGAAGAGACGGAAGAAGAAGTTCCGGCACGCGGCGGTGGCTCCTGTGCAGTAGACCCGGCTCTTTATTCCATGTTGAAGGACTTGCGGAAGAAACTCTCGAAGAAACTGGAAGTGCCGCCTTATGTGATCTTCCAGGACCCGTCTTTGGAAGCAATGGCTACCATTTATCCGGTGACATTGGACGAGTTGCAGAATATACCTGGCGTAGGTGCCGGAAAAGCAAAACGTTATGGTGAAGAGTTCTGTAAATTAATCAAACGCCACTGTGAAGAGAATGAGATAGAACGTCCGGAAGACCTGCGGGTACGTACGGTTGCCAATAAATCTAAGATGAAGGTAGCTATTATTCAGGCTATCGACCGTAAAGTGGCGTTAGATGATATCGCTCTTTCCAAAGGGATTGAATTTGGTGAACTGCTGGACGAGGTAGAAGCGATCGTTTATTCGGGAACCAAACTGAATATAGATTACTTCCTGGAAGAAATCATGGATGAAGATCATATGCTTGATATCTACGATTATTTCAAGGAATCTACCACTGATAAGATTGATGATGCGCTTGACGAATTAGGCGATGACTTCACGGAAGAGGAAGTTCGTTTGGTACGTATTAAGTTCATCTCTGAAATGGCTAATTAAAAAAGCGAAAAAAATAGGCGTGCAGGTATGCGGTTTTGAATAAAAACCGTATATTTGCACGCAATAATTTTTAAACGCATAGCCCTATGTCATTTATTGCTGATAAGATTGTAATGGATGGGTTGACTTACGACGACGTATTGTTGATTCCCGCTTATTCTGAAGTTTTACCGCGCACTGTCGATCTCTCGACTAAGTTTTCAAAAAACATTGAGTTAAAAATTCCTTTTGTGACGGCTGCCATGGATACGGTTACCGAAGCGAAAATGGCTATTGCCATTGCTCGTGAAGGTGGTATCGGTGTGATTCACAAAAATATGTCTATCGAAGAACAGGCAAGACAAGTTGCTATCGTAAAGCGTGCCGAAAATGGTATGATTTATGACCCTGTAACGATCAAAAGAGGTTCTACTGTTCAGGATGCACTGGACATCATGGCGGAATATAAAATCGGTGGTATCCCTGTGGTAGATGATGAAGGTTATTTGGTGGGTATTGTTACCAACAGAGATTTGCGTTTCGAAAGAGACATGGCAAAACATATTGATCTTGTCATGACTCCGAAAGAAAGATTGGTGACTACTAACCAGTCTACTGACTTGGAATCTGCTGCACAGATTCTTCAGAAACATAAGATTGAGAAACTTCCGATTGTCGGAATGGACGGAAAGTTGATCGGTCTTGTCACTTATAAAGATATTACAAAAGCAAAAGATAAACCGATGGCTTGCAAAGACGCCAAAGGTCGTCTGCGTGTAGCTGCCGGTGTAGGTGTTACTGCCGATACGCTGGATCGTATGCAGGCATTGGTGGATGCCGGTGCAGATGCAATCGTGATTGATACAGCTCACGGACACTCTAAGTTTGTGATTGAAAAACTGAAAGAAGCAAAGAAACGCTTCCCGAATATTGATATTGTGGTAGGTAACATTGCTACCGGAGATGCTGCCAAAGCTTTGGTGGAAGCTGGTGCGGATGCTGTGAAAGTAGGTATCGGTCCGGGTTCTATCTGTACAACTCGTGTGGTTGCCGGTGTAGGTGTTCCACAGTTGTCAGCTGTCTATGATGTAGCAAAAGCGTTGAAGGGTACAGGTATTCCTTTGATTGCCGATGGTGGTTTGCGTTATTCGGGCGACGTGGTGAAAGCATTGGCTGCCGGAGGATATTGCGTAATGATCGGATCATTGGTTGCCGGAACAGAAGAATCTCCGGGTGACACTATTATCTTTAATGGTCGTAAATTCAAATCCTATCGTGGTATGGGTTCATTGGAAGCAATGGAGAACGGTTCGAAAGACCGCTACTTCCAGAGTGGAACTGCTGATGTGAAGAAGCTTGTTCCCGAAGGAATCGCTGCCCGTGTTCCTTATAAAGGTACACTTTTCGAAGTTGTGTATCAGCTGACTGGCGGTTTGCGTGCAGGTATGGGATACTGTGGCGCTGCTAACATTGAGAAACTTCATGACGCTAAGTTTACCCGCATTACCAATGCAGGTGTAATGGAAAGTCATCCGCACGACGTGACGATTACCAGTGAATCGCCTAACTATAGCCGTCCGGAATAATAGATAGATACGGTGAACTATTAACGGTGAACGGTGAACAGGCTGTATAATCAGCAGGGTGTTCACTGCTCACCGTTTGTTGTTTGAAAAATAAAAATTGATGATGAAAAGAAGCCTGTTGTTGGGATGTATTTCTCTCTTTGTGGTCGCGGTCTTTGCACAGGAAGATCCGGTATTGATGCGTGTTAACGGAAGAGAGATACTCCGTTCGGAATTTGAATATGCATACCGCCGTTATGCGGAACGTTCAAATG
Organism: Bacteroides sp. M10; assembly: GCF_014334015.1. Lineage (GTDB taxonomy): Bacteria > Bacteroidota > Bacteroidia > Bacteroidales > Bacteroidaceae > Bacteroides > Bacteroides intestinigallinarum. Next base: position 2,750,347 of record NZ_CP060488.1, read on the forward strand.
CCAGACTTTCGTCCAAAGAGTATGCGGCACTTTTCGCTCAATCGAAGTTGAAAGTGGAAGCAGCCAGGGCTGCCGGACTTGATACGACCTCTGTTTTTCGTAAACAACAGGAGAAATGCCGGACCGAGTTGGTGGAATCTTATCTGATAGACAGGCAAGTGATGGATAGTTGTGCCCGTGCTATCTATCAGAAGATGGGACTGAAAGCACGTAGCGGCAGGGTACAGGTGATGCAGATTTTCAAACGTTTGCCACAGACAATCACTTCCCGGCATTTAGAAGAAGAAAAAACGCGGATGGATTCTATATACCGGATGATACAGAATCAGCCGGATTTGAACTTTAACCGTTTGGTCGAAATATACTCGGATGATAAGCAAAGTAGATGGATCGAATGTCTGGAAACAACGAGCGAGTTTGAGAATGTTGCTTTCTCTCTGGCAAAAGGTATGGCATCGCAGCCCTTTTTCACTCCTGAAGGGATTCATATCTTGAAAGTGATGGATCGGGAGGAAACAGCTGCTTACGAAAATGTCAGTGCCAGGTTAATGGAACGGATACGGCGCAAGGAGATTTTGGACAAAGGTACAGGCGCGGTGCTCGAACGCTTGAAAAAAGCATGGCAGTATGCTCCCAATCAGGCGGCAATGGAAGAACTGCTGGCGAAAGGCCGTACAGAACAAACCCTGTTTACGATTGACGGACAAGCATACACCGGAACTATGTTCACGCATTTTGCCTCTTCTCATCCTCAAGCTGTCAAACGGCAGTTGGAAGGATTTATAGCTAAGTCATTGCTGGATTATGAAAGCCGGAATATCGATAAAAAGCATCCGGAAATTCTTTATGCCTTGCGGGAATCTGATGAAAACTATTTGGTGGAAGAGATAACACGTCAGAAAATAGATTTGCCCGCAGCTAACGACCGGGCGGGATTGGCTACTTATTTTAAATTTCATTCGTCGGATTATCGGTGGGAGAGCCCCCGGTATAGAGGAGTCGTGCTTCATTGCGTTGATAAAAAGACGGCAAAGCAAGCCAAAAAAATGCTGAAGAAAGTGCCGGAAAAAGAGTGGGCGGACAAGCTTCGGCAAACTTTTAATACATCCGGGGAGGAAAAGATACAAGTTGAACAAGGAATTTTTGCCGACGGAGACAATAAATATATAGATAAACTGGTTTTTAAGAAGGGTGATTTTGATCCTTTAATGTCTTATCCTTTTACTATTGTAGTAGGCGAAAAAATGAAAGGTCCGGATGATTATCGGGAAGTAATTGATCGGGTTCGAAAGGATTATCGAAGCTATCTTGACGCGTGCTGGATGCGGGAATTGAGTGAGTCCGGTAAGGTTGAAATAAACCAAGAGGTTTTAAAAACAGTTAATAATAACTGATGTAACCGATTATTCACTATCTTCGTACCTTAAATAAGTAGATTTTAGTTGCCGATGCGAATATTAGTCCTCTTACTGATTACCCTTCTTGGTTGTGGAGCGTGCAAGGAACAGCACGACCACAAAGGAAAGACTCCTTTAGTAGAGGTGGACGGTAACTTTTTATATAAAGAAGATTTGATGTCCGTGCTTCCGGTCGGATTGTCAAAAGATGATAGCATTCTCTTCACCGAGCACTATATTCGTAGTTGGGCGGAAGAGATTTTATTGTATGAGAAAGCTGCGAACAATATCCCCGATAATGTGGATGTAGACAAGCTGGTGGAGAATTATCGGAAAGCGTTGATAATGCATACTTATCAGCAGGAGTTGATTAACCAGAAGTTGACGAATGATATTTCCGAACACGAGATAGCAGAGTATTACGGCAAAAACAAGGAATTGTTTAAACTGGAAAGTCCGTTGATTAAGGGATTGTTTATTAAAGTGCCGTTGACAGCTCCCCAGTTGAACAATGTGCGCAGATGGTATAAGTCGGAAAAACAGGATGCTATCGAGAGCCTGGAAAAATATAGTTTGCAGAATGCGGTGAAATATGAATATTTCTATGATAAATGGGTGTCCGTGACCGATGTCCTGGACATGATTCCGTTGAAAGTAGAGGCACCGGAAGAGTACGTAAACAAACACCGTCAGGTAGAATTGAAAGATACGGCTTATTATTATTTCCTGAATGTGAGCGATTATCGCGGAGTTGGTGAGGAGAAACCGTATGAATTTGCCCGTTCGGAAGTGAAAGACTTACTGGTAAATCAGAAACGGGTGAGCTTTATGGAACAGGTAAAGAACGACTTGTATCAGCAGGCGGTAAGTAAGAAGAAGATTATATATAATTATTAAATACAAAGAATGAAGAAGTTTGTGAACTTTAGATTTGTTGTTACCCTTGTCCTGGCAATATTTGCTAATGTGGCAACCTATGCACAAGATAATGTGGTTGATGAAGTAGTTTGGGTAGTAGGTGACGAAGCTATTTTAAAATCAGATGTAGAAGAGGCCCGTATGGATGCCTTGTATAATGGACGCAGATTCGAAGGCGATCCTTATTGTGTAATTCCTGAAGAGATTGCTGTGCAGAAGTTATTCCTGCATCAGGCAAAGTTGGACAGTATCGAGGTTTCCGAAGCGGAAATCATCCAGCGTGTGGATATGATGACCAATATGTACATCCAGCAGATCGGTTCCAGAGAGAAAATGGAGGAGTATTTCAATAAAACATCCACCCAGATTCGTGAAACTTTGCGTGATAATGCACGTGACGGATTGACGGTTCAGAAGATGCAGCAGAAACTGGCAGGAGATATCAAAGTGACTCCGGCAGAAGTACGCCGTTACTTCAAAGACCTTCCACAGGATAGTATCCCTTACATTCCTACACAGGTGGAAGTGCAGATTATTACTTTGCAACCTAAAATACCCGTTTCGGAAATCGAGGATGTAAAGAGGACACTGCGTGATTATACGGATCGTGTGACAAAAGGAGAAATCGACTTCTCTACATTGGCACGTTTGTATTCTGAAGATAAGGCTTCTGCCATTAAAGGTGGTGAATGTGGATTTATGGGACGTGGTATGATGGACCCCGCTTATGCGAATGTGGCATTCAGCTTGCAGGACCCGAAGAAAGTTTCCAAAATTGTAGAATCGGAATTTGGTTTCCATATAATCCAGTTGATTGAGAAGCGTGGTGACCGTGTTAATACCCGCCATATCCTGTTGCGTCCGAAAGTATCGGAAAAAGAACTGACCGAGGCTTGTGCCCGTCTGGATTCTATTGCAGATGATATTCGTGCTAACAAATTCACATTTGATGATGCGGCTGCCGTTATCTCACAAGATAAGGATACCCGTAACAATCACGGTATCATGGTGAACATCAATGAACATTCAGGTATCACTACTTCTAAGTTCCAGATGCAGGATCTTCCTCAAGACGTTGCTAAGGTAGTGGATAAGATGAATGTTGGCGAGATTTCCAAAGCTTTTACAATGATTAATGAGAAAGATGGAAAAGAAGTATGCGCTATCGTGAAATTGAAAACCAAAATCAATGGTCATAAGGCAACCATCGCGGAAGACTATCAGGATCTAAAAGAAATCGTAATGGATAAACGTCGCGAAGAGGTGTTGCAGAAATGGATTCTGAACAAGCAAAAACACACTTATGTACGCATCAACGAAAACTGGCAGAAGTGTGACTTCAAGTATCCGGGTTGGGTCAAGAATGACTGATATAACCTTGCTTTGACTTTATATGCTGAAAAAGAATAAGAAAAATAAACAACAAGACAGGCATAGATGGCTCCTTATAGGCTTTCTATGCCTGTTTGGTGTATGTCTTGTGGCACAAGTGAGGCCGACGGGACAGAACCCCACGGCAGGGACTTCGACAAAATCGACTGCGGATACGTCTAAGACGGCTCCCAAAACCAAAACGCCGGCGGGTAATAAGAAACAATCGGACAACAAGAAGCAACCGGAGAATAAAAAGACCAAAGTTTACTTGCTTCATGCTGACGAAGGACAGGCGGATAAGCTGGCACGTCCGGATGTGCAGGTGTTGATTGGTAACGTGAAGTTGCGCCATGACAGTATGTATATGTACTGTGACAGTGCACTGATTTTTGAGAAAACCAACTCCGTAGAAGCCTTCAGCAATGTGCGTATGGAACAGGGAGACACCTTGTTCATCTATGGTGATTATCTTTATTATGACGGAATGACGCAAATTGCTCAACTTCGTGAAAATGTGAAGATGATTAACCGGAACACGACCCTGTTGACGGACAGTTTGAACTACGACCGTCTCTACGATCTCGGATATTATTTCGAGGGGGGAACTTTGATGGATGAAGAGAATGTACTGACCTCCGACTGGGGCGAATATAGCCCTGCAACGAAACAGTCGGTATTCAACCATGATGTGAAGTTGGTGAACCCTAAGTTTGTGTTGACCTCCGATACATTGAGGTATAATACTGAAAACAAAATAGCAGTGATTCTCGGACCTTCCAATATTGTCAGTGATAATAATCATATCTATTCGGAACGGGGATTCTATAACACATTGACCGAACAAGCGGAATTGTTGGACCGTTCGGTCCTGACCAATCAGGGGAAGAAACTTGTAGGTGACAGTCTGTTCTATGACCGGGTAATCGGTTACGGAGAAGCATTCGATAATGTGAAGATGACAGACTCCATCAATAAGAATATGCTGACGGGCGATTATTGTTTCTATAATGAATTGACGGACTCCGCGTTTGCAACAAAACGTGCTGTTGCTATCGATTATTCACAGGGAGACAGTCTTTATATGCATGGGGATACTTTGCAGATGGTGTCCTATAATCTGAATACCGATTCTTTGTACCGGTTGATGAAGGCTTACCATAAAGTACGTATGTATCGTACAGATGTTCAGGGAGTATGTGACTCACTGGTCTATAATTCGAAAGATTCTTGTATGACCATGTATACTGACCCTATTCTTTGGAATGATGGACAGCAACTGCTTGGTGAGCAGATCAAGATTTATATGAATGACAGTACGATTGACTGGGCGCACATTATCAACCAGGCGTTGACAGTGGAGATGAAAGACTCTATTCACTATAATCAAGTGTCCGGCAAGGAGATGAAAGCCTATTTCGTTAATGGAGATATGCGCCATATTGAAGTGATCGGTAATGTGCTGACAGCTTTTTATCCTGAAGAGAAAGACAGTACGATGACCGGATTTAATTGTCTGGAAGGTAGTATGCTGCATCTTTATATGAAGGATAAGAGAATGGAAAAAGGACTTTTTATCGGTAAATCCAACGGAACGATGTATCCGATGGACCAGATACCGCCTGATAAACTGCGTCTTCCTACTTTTGCCTGGTTCGACTATGTCCGTCCGCTAAATAAGGACGATATTTTCAACTGGCGCAGCAAGCGTGCGGGAGAAACATTGAAGCCGACTACCGACCGGCGACCAAAGACAGAAAAGCGAAACTTAATAAATATGAAGTAGTATGGGAATGTTTAACTCAATGAGAAAGCCCCGGGGCTTTAATCATCAATACATTTATGTAGACGAGCGGAAAGAAAAGCTCGCTAAGATGGAGGAGAACGCCAAACGTGACTTGGGGATGCTACCGGAGAAAGAATTTAATCCGGAAGATATTCGCGGTAAATTCGTCGAAGGTACTACACATTTGAAAAGAAGAAAAGCAAGTGGTCGCAAACCGGTTTCTTTCGGAATCATACTGATAATCATTGCCTTCCTTCTCTATCTGTGGCATTATTTAGCAACAGGAAGCTGGAGTTTTTAATTGTTAATTTACGAAGTATGAGCGATATCATTCATTTGTTACCTGATTCGGTAGCTAACCAGATTGCTGCCGGTGAAGTGATACAACGTCCGGCATCTGTTATCAAGGAGCTAGTGGAGAATGCGATTGATGCAGATGCGCAAAATATACATGTGTTAGTGACTGATGCGGGTAAAACCTGTATTCAGGTGATTGATGATGGAAAAGGAATGTCCGAAACGGATGCCCGTCTCTCTTTTGAGCGGCATGCTACTTCCAAGATACGGGAAGCTGCGGACTTGTTTGCTTTGCGTACCATGGGATTTCGTGGGGAAGCATTGGCATCCATCGCAGCAGTGGCGCAGGTAGAACTGAAGACGCGTCCGGAATCGGAAGAACTGGGAACGAAACTGGTGATTGCGGGTTCTCAAGTGGAGAGCCAGGAGGCTATATCCTGTTCTAAAGGAAGTAACTTCTCTGTAAAGAACCTGTTCTTTAATGTGCCTGCCCGTCGTAAATTTTTAAAGGCTAATTCCACTGAATTGAGCAACATCCTTGCCGAATTTGAGCGTATCGCTTTGGTGCATCCGGAAGTTGCCTTTTCGCTGTATAGTAATGATTCGGAGCTCTTCAATCTTCCGGTATCACAGTTACGTCAGCGTATTCTTGCTATTTTCGGTAAGAAGCTCAACCAGCAATTACTGAATATAGACGTGAACACTACCATGGTGAAAATCTCCGGATACGTAGCCAAACCGGAGACTGCCCGTAAGAAAGGAGCCCATCAGTATTTCTTTGTCAATGGACGTTATATGCGCCATCCTTATTTTCATAAGGCAGTCATGGAGGCTTATGAGCAGTTGATTCCCGCCGGTGAACAGATTTCCTATTTTATCTATTTTGATGTAGATCCGGCTAATATTGATGTGAATATTCACCCGACAAAGACCGAGATCAAGTTTGAGAATGAGCAGGCCATCTGGCAGATACTTTCAGCATCCGTTAAGGAATCGTTGGGTAAGTTCAGTGCTATCCCTTCCATTGATTTTGATACGGAGGATATGCCTGATATTCCGGCATTTGAGGAAAAGATATCTTCCGAACCTCCGAAGGTGCATTATAATACAGATTATAATCCGTTTAAAGTCTCTACCGGTGGCGGTGGTGGCGGATCGTATAGTCGCTCGAAAGTAGAATGGGAGGATTTGTACGGAGGGCTGACAAAAGCCAGTAAGATGAATAATCCGCAGCCGGAACCCGAAATGGATTGGGAGGATTCTTCTATTGGAGGCGAACCGGCCTTCGTGGAAGAAAAGATAGAGACGGTGACATCCGCCGCTTCTTCTACTTTGTATGCCAACGAACCGGTGATGGAAAAAGGAAATCAGCATTTGCAGTTTAAAGGGCGGTTTATTTTGACTTCAGTTAAATCGGGTCTGATGCTAATCGATCAACACCGGGCACACATACGGGTGCTTTTTGATCGCTATATGGTACAGATTCAACAGAAACAGGGAGTATCTCAGGGCGTTCTCTTCCCGGAAATCTTACAATTACCGGCTTCAGAAGCTGCTGTTCTTCAAAGCATTATGGATGATTTGTCGGCAGTCGGCTTCGATTTGAGCAATCTGGGAGGCGGTAGCTATGCCATCAATGGCATCCCTTCGGGTATTGAAGGACTGAATCCGGTTGAACTGGTGCGTAATATGCTACATACAGCGATGGAAAAAGGGAATGACGTTAAGGAAGAAATCCAAAATATTCTGGCAATCACATTGGCGCGGGCAGCGGCTATTGTCTACGGACAGGTGTTGAGTAATGAAGAAATGGTAAGCCTTGTAGACAACCTTTTTGCCTGTCCCTCACCGAATTACACACCCGATGGGAAAACCGTTTTGACAACCATTAAGGAGGAGGACATCGAAAGATTATTCAAATAAAACAAATAAATTCATCTTTTCCTAAAACCTTTTAGTTCAGTTCGTGTTATTTAAATAGTTCAACAAAGAAAAAGATTTAAATAACCACTTAACTATTAGGTATATGAAAAAGATTCTGATGTTGCTGGCATTTGCCGGCGTTGCGTCTGTCGCTTCTGCGCAGCAGACAATGACTGTAACTGAATACGAAGTGATTCAGGTGCAAGATAAATATCAAGTAATAACTAATCCTTTCTGGAGTAACTGGTTCTTCTCTGTAGGAGGAGGTGCCCAGGTATTGTATGGAAACAATGACCATATCGGTAAGTTCAGAGATCGTGTTGCTCCCACATTTAACGTGTCTGTTGGTAAATGGGTAACTCCGGGATTCGGATTGCGTTTGCAGTACAGCGGATTACAAGCCAAAGGATTCACCACCAGCGAAAATGCTAATTATGTGGTTGGCGGTCCGAGAGAAGATGGTTCTTACAAACAAAGATGGGACTACATGAACTTACATGGTGATTTGATGATTAACCTGAATGCACTTTTCGGTGGATACAATCCGAACCGTGTATATGAAATTATCCCTTATATTGGTGCCGGTTGGGCTCATGCTTATTCTCGTCCTCACACTAACTCCGCTACTTTCAATGCAGGTATTATCAACCGCTTCCGTTTGTCGAATGCTGTTGACTTGAATCTGGAATTGAGTGCAACAGGTCTGGAAGGCAAGTTTGACGGAGAGCACGCAGGTAAACCTGACTACGATGGTATCTTAGGTGCTACTATTGGTGTAACTTATTATTTCCCAACTCGCGGATTCCAACGTCCGGTTCCACAGATTATCTCTGAACTTGAATTGAACCAGATGCGTAACCAGATGAATGCAATGGCAGCAGCTAATATGCAATTACAACAGCAGTTGGCAAATGCACAACAACCGGTTGAAGTAGAAGATACTGAAGAAGTTGTTATAACAGATACTAACATTGCTCCACGTACTGTATTCTTCAAGATCGGTTCTGATAAATTGTCTCCGCAGGAAGAAATGAACTTGTCATATCTTGCCAGCAAGATAAAAGAATCTCCGAACGCTACATACACAATCAACGGATATGCAGACTCTGCAACAGGTACTCCGGCTTTCAACCAGAAGTTGAGTTTGGAACGTGCACAAGTTGTTAAAGACCTGCTCGTTAAGAAGTATGGCATCTCTGCCGATAGATTGAAAGTTGCAGCCGGTGGTGGTGTTGACAAATTCGGTCAACCGATTCTGAACCGTGTAGTATTGGTCGAATCAGCACAGTAATCATATAATTTCAGTATTCGGCGATTCTTTGTGATCGCCTGCTGAAAGAGAGAAGGCGGCTGAAAGCGAATCCTGAAATAAGGTATCTTCGCTTTCAGCTGCCTTTTTATTAGTTTGGTGGAGAATGTGAATGCGAGTTGTAATATGTGAAGTTCACAAACTTGTGAACTTTTGATTCTATACTTGATTGGTATATGAAAACGCTTTCGCTGATTATAAATATAGGTTGTTTTTAGCTTGAAAAAGCATAGCTTTAGGGAACGGAAAGCATAGCTTTAGCCTACCTAAAGCTGTGCTTTAGAGCATTGATAAGGGTACTCTGCATTTCTTCTGCAAAGAACTAATTTTTTCATCCCCTTCACCTTTCTTCTGAACTCTCGATGAATACACTGTTTGTGGGTGAAGGGAGTCCTTTTCATTACTGTGTTCATCACATTACATATCAAAAAAATATTATTATAGTGTTTTCTAAAATCATTGCATTAATTGCAGAAAACACTGCAATGTTTTTTTTAATCATCCCAATGAAAAAAATAATCTATTAGCATATTGTTTTTTGCTATTAGCATATTCCTGTTAGCTATAATGGTATTCTGATTAGCTATAATGATATTGCATACAAAGCAAAGTGAAAGACTGGTGTAAGAGTCGCCATTCACCCATTAAACTCTTTATTCATCGGGAGTCTGGGATAAAGGTGAAGGGCGATTCTATCTTCAGATTTTGAGATCTGTAGTCTGATTTGTGTAATTGATGTAAGCTTATATTGTTGAGATAATCTAAATAATTTAATAACAATTGATTGAGGCTATTAATTATTATCTATATTTGTGATATCGAACTTAAATCTGGGATATTATGGACGATTTTAATACTGTATATGCGCTACTTGTTTTAGTTATGCTATTTGTTCTATTGAGTAGATTGGATAATCGCTTCGGGAAAATAGAAAAGGAATTGAATGAGATAAAGAAACGGATGGAAGATTATCTCAAGGTTCAGCAAAAGATGACTACTGAAGAGCATAAACCTAAAGAGGAAATATTAGTAAAAGAAACAGAAGCTGTTCCTTTGATGTCTCAAATGACAGAGCATGTCACGGTAGTCAAGGCTGCACAACAAGGGACAGTTGTTCAGGAAAAACAAGAATCGGTTATTGAAACAGTCCGTGAGGCACTGGAAGAAACACCTGAAAAGACAGTTGAAACAGAATTGGAAGAAATTTGTGTTGAGGCTGTTCGAAAAGAATCTGCTAAATCTCCGACTGTTCCGGTTATCCCGGTTGCTCCGGCTGTTTCAAGACAAAAGAAACAAGTGAACTATGAGAAGTTCATCGGTGAGAATCTCTTCGGAAAGATCGGTATCCTTATATTCGTCATCGGTGTAGGCTTCTTTGTGAAGTATGCTATTGATAAGAATTGGATCAATGAGACTTTCCGTACCGTACTTGGTTTCCTGACGGGAGCTGTATTGCTGGCCGTTGCCGAACGGTTGCAAAAGAAATATCGTACATTTAGCTCGTTACTTGCGGGTGGCGCTTTTGCTGTATTCTATCTTACGGTTGCCATTGCATTCCATTATTATCATATCTTCTCGCAGACTATGGCGTTTATCATTCTGATAGGCGTCACTGTATTTATGTCTGTTCTGTCTGTGGTGTACAATCGGCGTGAACTGGCTATCATTTCACTTGTCGGAGGATTTCTTGCACCTTTCATCGTAAGCAGTGGAGAGGGAAGTTATCTGGTACTGTTCACTTATGTAAGTATCCTGAATCTCGGTATGTTTGGACTTTCCATTTATAAGAAGTGGGGTGATCTTCCGATTATCTCATTTGTCTTTACCTGGCTGATAATGGGAATCTTTCTTTTATTTAGCTATACCTCCAGTTCTACAGTTATTTCGGGACACTTGTTTTTGTTTACCACTCTGTTTTATTTTATCTTTCTGCTTCCGGTGTTCTCCATTCTTCGTGGGGAAGATATGCGAACAATGAGTCGGGGACTGGTATTCGTCATTATAACGAATAACTTTATTTATCTGCTTTCGGGAGCTTTGTTCTTGCGGAATATGGGATGGTCTTTCAAAGCAAGCGGTTTGTTGAGCCTGTTCATTGCTCTTGTTAATTTAGGACTGGTGCTTTGGTTATGGAAGAGCCGGAAAGACTATAAATTCCTGGTGTATACCACTCTGGGGCTTGTGTTGACATTTGTCTCTATTACCGTTCCGATTCAGTTGGATGGAAACTATATAACATTAGTTTGGGCGTCAGAAATGGTGTTATTATTATGGCTTTATATCAAGTCGAGAATCCGGGTATATGAATATGCGGCAAGGATACTGGTGGGACTCACCTTTATTTCTTACCTGATGGATATATATAATGTAGTAATGCATGAGCATCATGCTGTCAGCACTATTTTCCTGAACAGTTCATTTGCCACCTCTTTGTTTGTAGGGCTGGCTACGGGAGCATTTGCTCTGTTGATAGGGTATTATAGACCATTCTTCTCTACAGCCCGTCAACTGAAATATGGTTTCTGGAATCCTTTCATGCTTTTTGTCTCTGTAGCCATACTTTATTATACATTTATGATGGAATTCCATCTGCATTTTGAGGGAGCTACGAGGAGCGGAGCAATGTTCTTGTTTACTGCCATTGCCATTTCGAGTGTTTGTTATGCTTTTAGAAAACGATTCCCGATCACCCAATATCTGACTTTCTATATGTTAGCTATTGGGATAAATACGCTTGTATACATCATAAATATATGGGGAGATCAATGGGAGAACATGGCTTTTGTGCCTGTTGTACTGCGATGGTTCACGGCAGCATTTGTAATAGCGAATATATACTATGTGGCACGCCAATACTATCTATTAATCGGCATCAAGAGTCGTTTCACTATTTATCTCAATATTCTGGTCACTCTTCTTTGGGTGACAATGGTACGCTCTTTCCTTTGGCAGGTAGGAGTGGATGATTTCAGTGCCGGACTTTCGCTTTCATTAAGCATTGCCGGATTTGTTCAGATGGGACTAGGGATGCGTTTGCATCAGAAAGTCATGCGCATGATAAGCCTTTCGACTTTTGGAATCGTTCTGCTTAAACTTGTATTTGATGATTTGTGGGCAATGCCTACTATCGGTAAGATCATTGTATTCATCATTCTCGGACTGATATTACTGATACTTTCATTCCTTTATCAGAAATTAAAGGATGTATTATTCAAGAATGATGAAGATGAAGTTAGCTAAATCTTAAATTATATATTATAATAAAGGCTGCCATTCTTTCTTAGAGTAGGCAGCCTTTACTTTATATGATACGTTTTTATGCAAACTTCCTTATTCTTGTGAGAAACGTTTTACCTGTTCCTCGATTAACTCCTTGTCATCGAAATAATTAATCTTCATTGCTTTTTTCACATCTGCCAAAGTCTCGGCAGCAGCAGCTCTGGCTACTTCGCATCCTTGCTGAAGCATGTCATAGATAGCCGGAATATCTTTGCTGAACTCTTTACGACGGTTACGAATCGGTTCGAGTATTTCTTGCATAATAGAATTCAGGAAACGTTTCACTTTTACGTCGCCCAGTCCGCCGCGTTGATAATGTGCTTTCAATTCTGCCAGATTCGGATAATCCGGTAAGTAGCGTTCGAAATGTTCGGGGAGGCAGAAAGCGTCAAGGTAAGTGAATACGGTGTTACCTTCAATCTTTCCCGGGTCTTGTACACGGAGATGTCCCGGATCGGTATACATACTCATAATCTTCTTCTGGATTTCTTCCGGTTCTTCCGAAAGGTAGATACAGTTTCCGAGTGATTTACTCATTTTAGCTTTACCGTCAGTTCCCGGAAGACGCAGGCAGGCTGCATTGTCCGGCAACAGGATTTCCGGTTCTACCAATGTCTCACCATATATATAGTTGAAACGGCGAACGATTTCACGAGCCTGTTCAAGCATTGGTTCCTGGTCTTCACCCACAGGGACAGTTGTTGCACGGAATGCTGTGATGTCCGCTGCCTGGCTGATAGGATAAGTGAAGAAACCTACGGGAATACTTGCTTCAAAGTTACGCATCTGGATTTCCGATTTCACAGTCGGGTTACGTTGCAGGCGGGATACGCTTACAAGGTCCATATAATAGAAACTAAGCTCGCATAATTCCGGAATTTGCGACTGTATGAAGATGGTAGCTTTAGACGGATCTATGCCACAAGCCAGATAGTCAAGGGCTACTTCAATTACATTCTGACGCACCTTTTCCGGATTGTCTATATTGTCTGTCAATGCCTGCGAATCGGCAATGAAGATAAACATCTTGCTATAATCACCTGCATTTTGCAGGTCAACTCTGCGTTTCAACGAGCCTACATAGTGACCGATATGAAGTCTTCCGGTAGGACGGTCGCCCGTCAATATGATTTTTTCTTTTCCCATATTTTATTACCTTATTATATAATGGCGACAAAGATAAGGATAAAAACTGAAAGATACATCAAAATGCAGTTACTTCATGATTTGTGCTTACTATGACAAGAAAGTATTCATTAAAAAAGCCAATGGAAAAACAACCGTTTCATTAACGTGGTAGACTATTTCGGTAAAAAAGTGAACGTTTCTTTTTGTCATGTGCAAAATATGTCGTTACTTTGCACAAATTTTGAAATTAACAATGAATCAACAGGAAATCAGAAGTAAGTATTATCTACATTCGGATGTTTTGCACCCGGAAACGGCAGACTTCTTCTCTTTTCTCCAAAAACGATATTTTAGTTCTTTGGTAATGCGTTAATCCTTTTTTGAGGGTAACGCATTTTTTTTATGGACGAACTTAGAAATAACAACTTATTATAACAACAAAAGAAATGGAAAAGGAAATCAAGAAAGTTCTCGTTTTGGGTTCTGGAGCACTCAAAATCGGACAAGCCGGAGAGTTCGACTACTCTGGTTCACAAGCACTGAAAGCTTTGAAAGAAGAAGGTATCAGCTCAGTATTGGTAAACCCGAACATCGCAACCATTCAGACTTCTGAAGGTATTGCCGATAAAGTGTATTTCCTTCCCGTAAATACTTATTTTGTAGAAGAAATTATCAAGAAAGAACGTCCTGATGGTATCTTGCTGGCATTCGGCGGACAGACTGCGTTGAACTGCGGTGCGGAACTCTACACACAGGGTATTCTTGATAAATACGGAGTAAAGGTGCTTGGTACATCGGTAGAAGCTATCATGTATACAGAAGACCGTGATTTGTTCGTGAAGAAACTGAACGAAATCGAGATGAAGACTCCGGTTAGCCAGGCAGTAGAAAACATGGAAGACGCCATTGCTGCTGCACGCAGAATCGGTTATCCTGTCATGGTACGTTCTGCTTATGCATTGGGTGGTCTTGGTAGCGGTATCTGTGCCGACGAAGAAGAATTCCTGAAATTGGCTGAAAGTTCCTTTGCTTTCTCTAAACAGATTCTAGTAGAAGAATCTTTGAAAGGCTGGAAAGAAATCGAATTTGAAGTGATCCGTGACGCTAACGACCATTGCTTCACAGTAGCCAGCATGGAAAACTTTGACCCGCTGGGTATCCATACCGGTGAATCCATCGTAGTGGCTCCTACCTGTTCACTGGATGATAAAGAACTGACTCTGTTGAAAGAACTTTCTACTAAATGTATCCGTCACCTCGGTATCGTGGGTGAGTGTAACATTCAGTATGCTTTCAACTCTGATACGGACGACTACCGTGTGATTGAAGTAAATGCCCGTTTGAGCCGTTCTTCTGCATTGGCGTCTAAAGCTACCGGTTATCCGTTGGCATTCGTTGCTGCTAAAGTAGCACTCGGCTATACACTCGACCAGATCGGTGAAATGGGTACTCCGAATTCTGCATATTCAGCTCCTGAACTTGACTATTACATTTGTAAGATTCCTCGTTGGGACTTGACTAAGTTTGCCGGTGTATCTCGTGAAATCGGTTCAAGCATGAAGTCGGTAGGTGAAATCATGTCTATCGGTCGTTCTTTCGAAGAAATCATCCAGAAAGGTCTTCGTATGATTGGTCAGGGTATGCACGGTTTCGTAGGTAACGACGAACTGCACTTTGACGATTTGGATAAAGAACTTTCCCGTCCGACTGACTTACGTATCTTCTCTATCGCACAGGCCATGGAAGAAGGTTATACTATCGAACGTATCCACGACCTGACTAAGATCGATCCCTGGTTCCTTGGCAAACTGAAAAATATCGTAGATTACAAAGCTAAATTGTCTGCTTATAATAAGGTAGAAGATATTCCGGCTGACGTGATGCGTGAAGCGAAAGTATTAGGTTTCTCTGACTTCCAGATTGCTCGTTTCGTATTGAACCCGACTGGAAATATGGAGAAAGAAAATCTGGCTGTACGTGCTCATCGTAAGGCTCTGGGTATTCTTCCGGCTGTAAAACGTATCAATACCATCGCTTCCGAACATCCGGAACTGACTAACTACCTGTATATGACTTATGCAGTAGAAGGTTATGATGTAAACTATTATAAGAATGAAAAATCAGTAGTAGTACTGGGCTCGGGTGCTTACCGTATCGGTAGCTCGGTTGAGTTTGACTGGTGTTCGGTAAATGCCGTTCAGACAGCCCGCAAATTGGGTTACAAATCTATCATGATTAACTACAACCCTGAAACAGTTTCTACTGACTATGATATGTGCGACCGTCTGTACTTCGACGAGCTTTCGTTCGAACGTGTACTTGACGTAATCGATCTGGAACAACCTCGCGGTGTGATTGTCTCTGTAGGTGGACAGATTCCGAACAACCTGGCTATGAAACTTTACCGCCAGTCGGTTCCTGTATTGGGTACTTCTCCGGTCTCTATCGACCGTGCTGAAAACCGTAACAAGTTCTCTGCTATGCTTGACCAACTGGGTATAGACCAGCCGGCATGGATGGAACTTACCAGTCTCGAAGAGGTGAAAGGATTCGTAGAAAAAGTAGGCTATCCGGTATTGGTTCGTCCTTCTTATGTTCTTTCGGGAGCTGCAATGAATGTTTGCTACGATGATGAAGAATTGGAGAACTTCCTGAAGATGGCTGCCGAAGTTTCTAAAGAATACCCGGTAGTTGTTTCTCAATTCCTTGAAAATACAAAAGAAATTGAATTTGACGCTGTTGCCCAGAATGGTGAAGTGGTGGAATACGCAATTTCCGAACACGTGGAATTTGCCGGTGTTCACTCCGGTGACGCTACACTGGTATTCCCGGCACAGAAGATTTACTTTGCAACGGCACGCCGTATCAAGAAAATCAGCCGTCAGATTGCCAAAGAACTTAATATCTCCGGTCCGTTCAATATCCAGTTCCTGGCTCGTAACAACGAAGTGAAAGTTATCGAATGTAACTTGCGTGCTTCTCGTAGCTTCCCGTTTGTTTCTAAAGTACTGAAACGTAACTTCATCGAAACAGCTACCCGCATCATGTTGGATGCTCCGTACTCACGTCCGGATAAATCTGCATTTGATATCGACTGGATTGGTGTAAAAGCATCTCAGTTCTCTTTCTCTCGTCTGCACAAGGCTGACCCGGTATTGGGTGTGGATATGTCTTCTACAGGTGAAGTTGGATGTATCGGTGATGATTTCTCTGAAGCATTGCTGAATGCAATGATCGCTACCGGATTCAAGATTCCTGAAAGAGCAGTAATGTTCTCTTCCGGTGCTATGAAGTCGAAAGTGGATTTGCTGGATGCCAGCCGTATGCTGTTTGCCAAGGGATATCAGATTTACGCTACTGCCGGAACTGCTGCATTTTTGAATGCTCATGGAGTAGATGCGACTCCGGTTTACTGGCCGGATGAGAAACCTGGTGCACAGAATAATGTAATGAAGATGATCGCTGACCATAAGTTTGACCTGATCGTAAACATTCCGAAGAATCATAGTAAGCGTGAATTGACGAACGGCTATCGTATCCGTCGTGGTGCAATCGATCACAACATTCCATTGATTACAAATGCTCGTCTGGCAAGTGCCTTTATCGAAGCATTCTGCGAATTAAAATTAGGTGATATTCAGATCAAGAGCTGGCAGGAATATAAATAAACTGTTTTAGTCGTTTATTAGATAAAAAGAACTCTTTCTTTGGCTTGTTCAAAGAGAGGGTTCTTTTTTTATGTGCCTTGCTACTGATAGTTCCGCGCTGCGAAACTAGAGTTTCGTCGGTGTGAAACGATATAGGGCTCCGTGTGTCCGTAGGACATTTGGAGCCTTTGTTGTACGCTCTCCTTATTATGGGTATTCATCTCTCTTTTCTCTTTTTCGTATAATCTAATATTTTTGTTCGTTCTTTGTTTTTCAGTGTTTTTTGTTCATCTTCCTAGCTTCCTCCAGTCTTGTTCTTCCTTCTTTTGCCGTTTTTTCTTTCGTTTCCGTTCACTATAAGCACTAGTAATCTTCCCCCGCCACCCATTAGATTTCAGAGGTATCCTTTAAATGCTTAAAATACAGATTCTTGAAGTTTTGCTTCGAACCTGTTTGGTGGTGCTCTTGTACGGGCAAATACCTCTACAGTCACCATCTGTGCCTTTCCACAATGCTTGCACAGATTATATTCTTCCCAATTCTGCTTGCACACCTCCGTCCATATCTTCTTTCCCCTCTTCATTGAAGAAGGCGTAACATCCATCTGTATCTGTATGTTTCTTAGTTTCTCCCTGTTACAGCCAGCCAGAAACCCATAATGGCGTATACGTACAAATCCATGCGGAAGGATATGCAGACTGTATTGATGCAGAAACTCTTCTCCTGTGAGCTCACGCTCTTTGTGCTTACCTGCCGCCCGGTAATCTTTGTAATCAAAGGTCACAGTCCTGTCCGTCACATTCTTAATCCGGTTGTTACTGATAGCTACCCGGTGTGAGTACCTCCCCAAGTATTCCAACACTTTGCCCGCTCCACAAAAAGGCGATTTACTGTAAACGATCCATTCCGTACGGAATAGCTTCTTTCTGATCTGTGGCGTGACATCCGCCTGTCTGGTGAGTGCCGCCATAAATTTAGCTCTGAACACCTTGCTCATAGCTTTGACCGGAAACAGGAACGGGCTCTCTTTACCGGATGAGGAAAGTTTCTTCCACATACCGTTATTGTCCAGTCCCCCACAGGGAACAATGCAATGCAAATGGGGGTGATAATGCAAATTACTTCCCCAGGTATGCAGTACGGATATCATTCCCCCCTGTACCCCTTTGTTGCGGGCAAAGGTGCTCAAAGTATCCCAAGCGGCACTGAACAGAGAGTTGTAGACAGTTCTCATGTTGCCCAATGATACCGGATCCAATGCATCGGGCAGAGTGAAAACCACATGAAAGTATTTTACCGGAAGCAGGTCTTCCTTGCGGGCTTGTATCCATAACTCACGTTCCACTCCCTGACATTTGGGGCAATGCCGGTTGCGGCAGCTGTTGTAGCTGACACGTATGGCACCACATTCAGGGCAGGCATCCACATGACCTCCCAGTTCAGCGGTACGGCATTGTTCCAGATGGCCAAAAACTTTGCGAACTTGTGGGCAGGGGGCATATTTCTCATAAAACAGAGCTTTAAAGCGGGAGATTATCTGCGCAACTTCAAACTTCGTTCTCATCCTTGTGGGGCTGATTCACTCCAGCTATTACCCTGTCAAGTGGACTAAAGGACTTTCCACCTTGCTCAAGCCGGCTTATATGAAGATAAGTCATGGTTGTAGTAATGTTCGTATGCCCCAAAAGATCCCGGATGCGTAGGAGGTTTTCACCAAACTCCAACAAATGAGTGGCGTAACTGTGACGCAGGGTATGCAAAGTACAGGGTTTACGGATACCGGCAAGCAATACGGCTTCACGAAACAAAGTGCGGATGACTTCCTCGCTAATTGGATGCCCCGGTGTGCTGTTAAAGAGATAGAACTTGGGCTGATATCTGGAAAAGTATGCGCGCAAATCCAACAGGGTTTGCGCCGATAAAGGAACATACCGGTCCTTTTTTCCTTTGCCCTGATAAATCAACACTTGCATGCGACGGCTGTCAATATGGGAGATTTGCATATGACGAAGTTCGCTTACCCGAAGACCGCACGAGTAAATAAGAGAAAAAATAGCTCGCGAACGAAGACCCTCACAACTAGAGAGAAACAGAAGAATCTCCTCGCACGAAAAAACGACAGGGAGCTTCTTGGACTTGCGGATACGCGGAAGAGAAAAATGCCAGGCGGAAAGAGACATCATCTTGCGGTAGCAACGAAGGCTATAAATGGTGTGCTTGAACTTACTGATTTTACAGGAATTGCCAGAAGAAAGACAACTCAAGTAATCACGAACCTCCTCCTGACTCAAGTCTTCAGGAACTTTCTTGAAATGGAAACAAAGCGTAGCTAACTGGTGACAGTAACCGGTAATGGTACCCGAAGAATACTGTTGAACATGAAGTTCTTTACTAAACTTTTCGTACTTTTGCCTAAACTCTGGAATAGAGTCACAGGCACGCTCAATTATACTTGCCATAATGAAAATGTTTTTTTGTTGGAAAATTGATTGTTACTCCAAAGTACAACAAAAAAACGATCCCGCATGCAGAAAGCGAAACTTTAGCTATTACGTATGCGGGATTTAGTACAACTAAAGTTTCATCGGTGAGGAACTAGAGTTTCACCAGTGAGAAACTAAAGTTTCAGTGGCTGGAAACTAACTAAACTAAGGTTTCCTGTCTTCATCATCCGAAGGGATGAAGGTCTTATTGCAGAAGGGTGCATTGATAAAGTGTGACGGCATGGTGACAGAAAATGGTGTTGTCACCATGCCGTCACGTCTTACTGTCACAGTCTTACTTGTTTATAGTCAATGTGTTATTAGGCTTTGGGTGACAGATGACAGCAACTTGTAATATTTAAAATCTCTAGTAGAATGTTTTTTTGCTTTTTATTATTTACTTTTGTTTCTTGAAAAGATAAAATCAGATTTAGCAATGTTAGTACTTCTATCTTGTGCCAAGACTATGAGTGAAACTTCAAAGGTGAAAGTTCCTTTGAAGACGATTCCACGATTTCAAAAAGAGGCTGCCGGGGTTGCTTTGCTGATGTCTCAGTTTTCGGTGGATGAATTGGAACGTCTGTTGCGTGTGAATGCTAAAATAGCTGTGGAGAATTACAAGCGTTATCAGGCTTTTCATGCGGAGGGTACACCGGAACTGCCTGCTTTATTGGCTTATACCGGAATTGTGTTCAAACGGTTGAATGCAAAAGATTTCTCGAAAGAAGAATTTGAATATGCACAGGAACATCTGCGGCTGACTTCTTTTTGTTATGGACTGTTGAGGCCTTTGGACGTTATTCGTTCCTATCGGTTGGAAGGAGATGTAGTGCTGCCTGAACTGGGTAATCAGACGATGTTTGCTTATTGGCAGTCCCGTTTGACGGATGTGTTCATTGAAGACATCAAGAAAGCCGGCGGCATACTTTGCAATTTGGCCAGTGACGAGATGAAAAGCTTGTTTGATTGGAAGCGGGTGGAAAAAGAGGTGCGTGTCATCACTCCCGAATTTCAAGTATGGAAGAATGGAAAATTGGCTTCGATAGTGATATATATCAAAATGTCCCGTGGTGAAATGACACGGTTCATTCTGAAGAATCGAATTGAAAATCCGGAGGATCTGAAAAGCTTCTCTTGGGAAGGGTTTGAATTTAACGAATCTCTTTCGAATGAAAAGAAGTTTGTATTTACTAACAGCAAAGAAATATAAGGTATGACGGAAGTTGAGAAGATGCGTAGTAGCCAGTTGGCTGATATGTCTGCACCGGAATTGCAGGTACGTTTTGAACATGCCAAAAAGCTATTGGCACGTATGCGGGGAATGAGTACGTACGATGAGGGTTATAGGGAATTATTGGAAAAGTTGGTACCGGGGATTCCTGAAACTTCCATTATATGCCCGCCTTTCCATTGCGATCACGGAGACGGAATCAAGTTGGGTGAACATGTGTTTGTTAATGCCAATTGCACTTTCTTGGATGGAGGATATATCACGATTGGTGCTCATACACTGGTTGGTCCTTGTGTGCAGATTTATACACCGCATCATCCGATGGATTATCAGGAAAGAAGAGGCTCTAAGGAATATGCTTATCCGGTGACGATTGGTGAAGACTGCTGGATTGGTGGCGGCGCTATTATCTGTCCCGGTGTGACGATTGGTAATCGTTGTGTGATAGGAGCGGGGAGCGTTGTAACGAAAGATATTCCCGACGACAGTGTTGCAGTCGGGAATCCGGCACGGGTGATTCGTAAATAGGTTGCTTTGAGCGGTTCAACCGGGAAGTCATTTCCCGGATTTGAGTGTGCCTGCGTTGTTGTCCTCATTGTGAAGCCGTTTTTCGGCAGACTCGTATTTGCGTCCGAAACTGAAGTTCCAGGCTATGCTTACGGCAATCATCCGGGAGCTTTCTTTAATATACATCCAATTTTTGGAAGGGGCTGATGAATTGAAGTTTTCACTTCCTACTTTATAGTTGTCGCTGAAAAGGTTAAGCCCCATTATCCCTGCGGTCAGTTGCTTGTAGCGATAGTTGATTCCTAAGATATGATAATTCTCTCCGTATCTTAGTGTCTCACCATAAAAGTCATTACGGTGGTTTTGTATCTCGAAGAACGAACTCCAGTTTTTGTAAGATGCCATGATGCTGGCACGATAATACCAGTTGGTGTAAGTGTGATGATAGTTGTGCCCGCGGCTATCGAAATAGTTGATACCCGTTGTTACGGACAGGCTAAGAATATCCTTGAAAGGTCCTACCTTTACTTCTATTTCCGGATTGAGCTTCTGCCAGCTGCGTTGGTTGGCGATGGTGCGAATGAACAAGTCATTCTCTCTGATTGTCTCTTCCATATTAGGCTTGCGCTGATATTGATATAAGAGGTAGAGGCTACCGCTAAATAACCCTTTGCGATAATCAAAATTCAGTGTGTTGTTGTAGACGGTTGACATTTTCAGGGTCGGATTTCCCCGGCGTATTTGCAGAGAGTCAATCAACTGTTCTACATTGTTCAAATCGGATAGGGCAGGCGTACTTCTGGAAATATCTCCTTGATAGCGGATGAAGGCATGGTCAGAGAAATTGTAAGTCAACCGGAGACGGGGCAGAAAGGAATATTGTTGATAGCCTTCTCCTTCTTGATTAAACCAGGAACGGCTACCCTGTAAGCCCAATGAGTAATTGAACTTTTTCACTTTGCAGCTATACTCGACATAAGTGGAAGTATAGGCTTCTTGCATCTGTGTTTCTGCCGAAGAAGTGCCGGCGTATCTGTTTTCGGTCAACGACTGCTGATGGCGGATTCCTGTACTGAACTTACTATTAGTGAATCTTTTCTCATAAATACCTTCACCGATAAATGAATATTTCTTTCCCCGGATAGCCGAGTAAATGTCGGTTACGATATCGGAATGTTTTTTCTCTTCATAGGTGCGGTCATCATAGGTATGTATATAAGTACCTACTGTGTTCAGAATGATCGCTTGATTATGCTTGAGATTGCGTTGCAAGTAAATATCAAGAGAAGGCGATTTGCTGTTCGAACCTGTATAATCTTTCATTTCCACACTATTAGCTGGGTTGCTAATGGGGTATAGTGTGCTTTGAGTATTTTGTTTATTTCCTCGGAAATTGCCCCGGAGTGCTACATTGATAAACCACTTTTCCTCTTCCTGATAGCTGTAACTCATGGTCAAGTTATCCCAATGCATTTTTACTTTGTCGGGGATACCCTCTTCTACCCGTGTGAAAGAGGGATCATTTTCGAAATTGAACGTTTCGGAGTTCTCTCTCCAATAGTTCTTGAATGAGCGGTATCCGCCATAGTAATTGATCCCCCATTCTGATTTTTTATGATTGATTTTGGCTGTGACATTATTATTGCCCCAAATACAGCTCATTGGAATATCTGCATTGATTCCTATATAACCACCTGTTTGATGGCGGCGAACGATATAGTTAAGAATGGCCGCCACATTATCCCCATAGCGTAGGCTGGGCTCATCATGGTATTCAATACGGATTACATCCTCCGGCTTCAGGGAGAGAATTTCCTGTAATTCAGCTTTTGCTCCGTTGATACGCAGTTGGACATCTCCCTGGTTGGAAGAAGAGATGGTTTGCCGGATCGGATCTACCTGTATCCGATTGAGCTGTAAACGCTGTAATAGTGTAAGCCCGTTAGTGGATGCTTTCAACTGATGAGCGGTCGGAAATATAATTTTCCGGTCGGGCTGGTTGATGATCGGATTGGCCGTGACGGTGACCTCCTTCAATGCGATAGTGGCGGAGTCTATGGAAATAGTTCCCAAATCGAGAGTTGTGGTGAAATCCTGTAGACTGACTTGTCGTGTTTGATAACCTATTCCGGATATTTGCAGCAGGTAATTTCCCTTGGATAAGTTCCCCATGCTGAATCGCCCCCGTTGGTCGGTGACACCTCCGGAGATAAAAGCGGAATCTTTTGTCTGTAAAATGACATTGGCAAATTCGACCGATTCCTGACCGGATACGACTCTTCCTCTTAATTGCAAGTTTTGTGCAAAAAGCAGCGTGCACAGGCATACAAATGCTGTGGTTGTAGTGATTCGTTTCATTCTTTATGATGATTGATAGAAAAAGAGTCGCGATTGTCTTTATCTTGTTTCATCTATTAGACGGACTGGACGAAGTGAAAGTTGCGAGAAAAAAAACTTTTTTGTATTATTTGTTGATAATCAGAGCTTTTCTTTATTGTGCAAAAACTTTCTTGAAAAATAATACATGAAATGTTTGCAGAATTCAAAAAATGCCGTACCTTTGCATCGCTTTTGAAACGGAAGTGTACGGGCGTTTAGCTCAGCTGGTTCAGAGCATCTGCCTTACAAGCAGAGGGTCGGCGGTTCGAATCCGTCAACGCCCACACAAGAAAACGAAACACTTCCGGCTCATTATAAGGGCGTTTAGCTCAGCTGGTTCAGAGCATCTGCCTTACAAGCAGAGGGTCGGCGGTTCGAATCCGTCAACGCCCACACAAAAAAAAGAAGTCTTGCGAAGCAATTCGTGAGACTTTTTTTATTTCTTACCGCTTTTATACAAACTTTCTCTATCCTTTTGCTCTATAACTCAGGAAAAAGAGTTAATTTTGCAGTCTGATAATTATCTAAGAAAACGTATGGAACTTGATGTATTAACGGCCATATCTCCGATTGATGGTCGATATAGAGGCAAAACTAAAGCTTTGGCAGCTTATTTCTCTGAATTTGCACTGATTAAATACCGTGTACAGGTAGAGGTGGAATACTTTATCACCTTGTGCGAACTCCCTTTGCCGCAATTAAAAGGAATCGATAGCAATGTGTACGAAACTTTACGGAATATCTACCGTAACTTCTCTGAAGCAGACGCACAGCGCATTAAAGATATCGAAAGTGTAACTAACCACGACGTGAAGGCCGTAGAATACTTCCTGAAAGAAGAATTTGACAAGATGGGCGGAATGGATGACTACAAAGAGTTTATCCACTTCGGACTGACTTCTCAGGATATTAACAATACGTCTGTTCCTCTTTCTATCAAAGAAGCATTGGAACAGGTCTACTATCCGTTGATTGAAGAACTGATTGCACAGTTGAAAACTTATGCAACAGAATGGGCTAACATTCCGATGCTTGCCAAAACTCACGGCCAACCGGCTTCTCCTACTCGTTTAGGCAAGGAAGTGATGGTATTTGTTTACCGTCTCGAACGTCAGCTGGCTATGCTGAAGGCATGTCCGATTACCGCTAAGTTTGGTGGTGCTACCGGAAATTACAATGCGCATCATATAGCTTATCCTCAATATGACTGGAAACAATTCGGTAATCGGTTTGTTGCAGAGAAACTGGGATTGGAGCGTGAAGAATATACTACACAGATTTCGAACTATGATAACCTTTCTGCTGTTTTTGATAGTATGAAGCGTATCAATACGATTATGGTCGATATGAATCGTGACTTCTGGCAGTACATCTCTATGGAGTACTTCAAACAGAAGATTAAAGCCGGAGAAGTGGGATCGAGTGCCATGCCGCATAAAGTGAATCCGATTGACTTTGAAAATGCGGAAGGTAACCTGGGTATAGCAACGTCTATCCTGGAACATTTGGCTGTGAAACTTCCTGTTTCCCGTTTGCAGCGTGACTTGACAGACTCGACAGTGCTGCGTAATGTAGGCGTGCCTTTCGGTCATATCGTGATTGCCATTCAGAGTTCTTTGAAGGGATTGCGTAAACTGTTGCTGAACGAACCGGCTATCTATCGTGACTTGGATAACTGCTGGAGCGTAGTGGCAGAAGCTATTCAAACGATTTTGCGCCGTGAGGCTTACCCGCATCCGTATGAAGCTTTGAAAGCTTTAACTCGGACCAATCAGGCTATTACAGAAAGTTCTATTAAGGAGTTTATCGAAGAATTGAATGTAAGCGAAGATATTAAAAAAGAGTTAAGAGCAATCACTCCCCATACTTATACGGGGCTTTAATTGTTTACTTATATAATAAACGTGTTTTTAAATAGGCCGTGAGGCCAAAGTCTAATTTTATTCGAATAAAAAAATGAGCACAGAAAACGAAGAATGGCGCGAAAATTCTTTCAATGAAGAGAATACAGGTGCCGGCCGTGATGGTAACAGGTCTTACAACAGAGAAGGTGGAGAACGTCCGTATCGTCCTTCTTATAACCGTGAAGGCGGGGATCGCCCGTATCGCCCGCGATTTAATGCCAACAATGAAGGAGGCGAACGCCCGCAGCGTTCGTATGGTGACCGCTCTTATGGCGATCGTCCTCAACGTCCTTCTTACAATCGTGAAGGTGGCGATCGTCCGTATCGTCCTCGCTTCAATAACAATAATGAAGGAGGCGAACGCCCGCAACGTTCTTACAACCGCGAAGGTGGTTCTTATGATCGTCCTCAACGTCCTTCCTACAACCGTGAAGGTGGTTCTTATGACCGTCCCCAACGTCCCCGTTTCAATAGCGGCGAAGGTGGTGATCGTCCTCAACGTCCTTCTTACAACCGTGAAGGCGGCGACCGTCCTTACCGTCCCCGCTTTAATAACGGCGAAGGTGGCGACCGTCCTCAACGTCCTTCTTACAACCGTGAAGGTGGTGACCGTCCGTATCGTCCCCGTTTTAATAATGGCGAAGGTGGTGGAGGCTATCGCAGCAACAACGGTGGCGGTGGTGGAGGCTATCGTCCGAGATACAACAATGACCGTTCACAAGGAGGCTATCGTCCTCGTCCGCGTACCGGCGATTATGATCCGAATGCTAAGTATAGCGTAAAGAAGCAGATCGAGTACAAGGAACAGTTTATTGATCCGAATGAACCGATCCGTCTGAATAAGTTCTTGGCTAATGCCGGTGTTTGTTCACGTCGCGAGGCTGATGAATTTATCACAGCAGGTGTGGTTTCTGTAAACGGTGAAGTAGTAACGGAATTGGGTACAAAGATCAAGCGTTCGGATGTGGTTAAGTTCCATGACGAACCGGTAAGCATCGAACGTAAGGTATATGTATTGTTGAATAAGCCGAAAGATACGGTTACTACATCGGATGATCCACAGGAACGCCGTACAGTAATGGATTTAGTGAAAGGCGCTTGCAACGAACGTATCTATCCCGTAGGACGTCTTGACCGTAACACGACTGGTGTACTCTTGCTGACGAATGACGGTGATCTGGCTTCCAAGCTGACACACCCGAAATTCCTGAAGAAGAAAATTTATCATGTTCATCTGGACAAGAACCTGACCAAAGCAGATATGGACCAGATTGCAGCTGGTATTCAGTTGGAAGACGGTGAAATCCATGCAGATGCGATCAGTTATACAGATGATTTCAAGAAAGACCAGGTAGGTATCGAAATTCACTCCGGAAAGAACCGTATCGTTCGCCGTATTTTCGAATCACTGGGTTATAAAGTAGTAAAACTCGACCGTGTGTTCTTCGCCGGACTGACCAAAAAAGGTCTGCGTCGCGGAGACTGGCGTTACCTGTCGGAAGCAGAAGTAAACTACCTCCGCATGGGATCGTTTGAATAATAAGTCAATAAATAACAACTTGACAGAGGACGAGGAAAGAGAGCGGGAAAAATGAATCCTGCAATTGAAACCTCGTCTTCTTGTATCTAAAAAGAAAAAGTTAAATGGAAAAGATTGGTAGAACAAAAATTGTTGATCTGTTGAAGCGCACAGATATTGGCGCGATGGTCAATGTGAAAGGATGGGTTCGCACCCGCAGAGGTAGCAAACAAGTAAACTTTATCGCACTGAATGACGGTTCTACAATAAATAATTTGCAGGTCGTAGTAGATTTGGCTAATTTCGATGAAGAGATGCTGAAACTGATTACTACCGGCGCTTGTATCAGCGTGAACGGAGAAATGGTAGAGTCAGTAGGTTCCGGTCAGAAAGTGGAAGTACAGGCTCGCGAAATCGAAGTGCTGGGTACTTGCGATAATACATATCCATTGCAGAAGAAAGGGCACTCCATGGAGTTTCTGCGCGAGATAGCTCACTTGCGTCCGCGTACGAATACGTTTGGTGCTGTGTTCCGCATCCGTCACAACATGGCGATTGCTATTCACAAGTTCTTCCATGAAAAGGGCTTCTTCTATTTCCATACGCCGATCATTACGGCTTCCGATTGTGAAGGTGCCGGACAGATGTTTCAGGTGACTACCATGAACCTGTATGACTTGAAGAAAGACGAGAGAGGTTCTATCTCTTATGAAGATGATTTCTTCGGTAAGCAGGCGAGTTTGACCGTTTCCGGTCAGCTGGAAGGTGAGTTGGCTGCTACTGCTTTGGGATCTATTTACACATTCGGTCCTACGTTCCGTGCCGAAAACTCCAATACTCCCCGCCACTTGGCAGAGTTCTGGATGGTTGAGCCGGAAGTTGCTTTCAACGATATTACAGACAACATGGACTTGGCAGAAGAGTTCATCAAATATTGTGTGAAATGGGCGTTGGATAACTGTGCGGATGATGTGAAGTTCCTGAACGATATGTTCGACAAAGGTTTGATTGAACGTCTGCAAGGTGTATTGAAAGATGATTTCGTACGTCTGCCTTATACAGATGGTATCAAGATTCTGGAAGAAGCTGTTGCGAAAGGTCATAAGTTCGAATTCCCGGTTTACTGGGGTGTGGACTTGGCTTCTGAACACGAACGCTTCCTGGTAGAAGAACACTTCAAACGTCCGGTGATTTTGACTGACTATCCGAAGGAAATCAAGGCCTTCTATATGAAGCAGAACGAAGACGGTAAGACTGTACGTGCCATGGATGTTCTTTTCCCGAAGATTGGTGAAATTATCGGTGGTTCCGAACGTGAAGCGGACTATGACAAGCTGATGACCCGTATTGAAGAAATGCACATCCCAATGAAAGATATGTGGTGGTATCTGGATACCCGTAAGTTCGGTACTTGTCCTCACTCCGGTTTCGGATTAGGATTCGAACGTCTGTTATTGTTTGTAACAGGTATGGCGAATATCCGTGACGTGATACCGTTCCCGCGTACGCCAAGAAATGCTGATTTCTAATATTTCGGTATATTTATGTAAAACTCGCATAATCTTTAGGTTATGCGAGTTTTTTTATGCTCTGAATCGCTGTATTTTCAAAATAAATCTTTATATTTGGAAATACGCATTCAAGAGTGTTAACTAAAATAATACAACAATGAAAAAGCTCTATTTTTTTACCATGCTTTCAATAATGTTGTTAGCGGTAACAGGTGCGATGGCCCAAAAGAAAACTAAATTCAAGGCGGCCGATTTAAAAGGTATTTGGCAGCTCTGCCATTATGTGTCGGAATCTCCCGATGTTCCGGGAGCATTGAAACCCAGTAATACATTTAAAGTGTTGAGTGATGACGGACGGATCGTGAACTTTACCATTATCCCCGGCTCGGATGCCATTATTACAGGATATGGAATGTGGAAACAACTGACGGATGATTCTTATAAAGAAAGTATCGAGAAGAACATTCATCTTCCGATGCTGGATAATCAGGATAATATTTTGGAATTCGAGATCAAAGATAACGATTATCTCCATCTGAAATACTTTATCAAGAACGATTTGAATGGAAATGAGTTGAATGCCTGGTATTATGAAACCTGGAAAAGAGTAGAAATGCCGGCTAAATTTCCGGAGGATATTGTGAGATAAAGGGAAGATACCTTTATTGTGAGACACGGATTTTGCAAAATACTGCATGGTTGCCTGGCTATGCCTGACAACGACTTATTTTGTGAAATCCGTGCCTGTTTTTATGAAAAAGATAAAAACAAAGATCTTTTGGACAAAATCAAAGTCCGTAGAAATAGAAACGAAAATGAAAAAATAGATTTGCAAAGGTTGTGTCTGCGACTTACTCTAACTTTGTTGCCAGTAATAGAATACAGTAACAAAATAAAGTAGAACAATGAAAAACAAACTTTTACTGGCGGTAGGGAGTATTGCTCTCCTGACTGCTTGTGATGCTTCAAAAGAAAATGAAATGGAATGGTTCGACCATGCAGTGAAAACATCCGGACATCAGTTGCTCTATATGTCAGAACAATTGAAGAATGAACCGGACACCGCCTGTTTTCCCCGTTCTATCAAAGAAGGAAAGTATAGACTGGAGCACCCAACCGACTGGACGAGTGGTTTTTATCCCGGCTCCATGTGGCTGGCATACGAGTTGACAGGTGATGAAGTTCTGGCAAAAGAAGCACGCAAATATACGGACCGTCTGCAGGATATGCAATATTATACGGGTAATCACGATTTGGGCTTTATGATGTTTTGCAGTTATGGGCAGGGCATCCGTTTAAAACCCGAGCCAACGGACCGTTTGATTCTGATTAACTCGTCAGAAAGCTTGTGTTCCCGTTTTCGTCCGGAAGTCGGACTGATCCGTTCGTGGGATTTCGGTGAGTGGAGCTATCCGGTGATTATTGATAATATGATGAATCTTGAAATGCTGTTCTGGGCTTCGGAGCAAACCAATAATCCGAAATATCGCGAAATAGCCATCTCTCATGCCGACAAAACGTTGAAGAACCACTTCCGGAAAGATATGACTTCCTATCATGTGGTGAGCTACCTGGCAGATAGCGGTGAGGTGGAGTCAAAAGGAACCTTTCAGGGATATGCCGATTCTTCCGCCTGGGCGCGTGGACAGGCTTGGGGAGTATATGGATATACTATGTGTTATCGCTTCACCAAGCAGCAGAACTATTTGGATGCCGCTCATAAAATAGCGCGGTTTATTATCGATCATCGTCCGGCTGAAAATGACTATATACCTTATTGGGATTATGATGCTCCCAAGATACCGAATGAACCACGCGATGCTTCTGCGGCTGCCATAACAGCTTCTGCATTGCTGGAGTTGAGTGGTTATGGCGACAAGAAACAAGGGGAAGAATATTTTCGTTATGCGGAGCATATCCTGAAGCAGTTATCCTCTGATGATTATTTGGCCAAGGAAGGAGAAAATCATGGTTTCATCCTGTTACATTCGGTTGGTAGTTTCCCGCACGACAGTGAAATTGATACTCCGCTCAATTATGCTGATTATTATTATCTGGAAGCCTTGAAGCGCTATAAAGATCTGAAAGAAAAATCAGAAAATCAGTCTTACTAACTTGGAGGAAGACCGTTGAAGATAATCGTATTCGTTTTGAAGCCAATACCGGTCCTTTATATGAGTTAAAAAAAAGGATTCATTTATCAGATTGAATTGAAAATACTTATCTTTACGATAAATTCTTCAATATTAGCTCATGAAAGACCGACATTTGCTATTTAAGTACATATTCGGATTAACCGTTTACATCTTATTTTTTCCTTTGGCTGTATCGGCTACCGACAGCTTCATCCATTTTAAACGATTATCCGTGGATGACGGACTATCGCAAAATACTGTGCTAGCTCTGACACAAGATCATAATAATAAGATTTGGGTAGGTACCATAGACGGACTGAACTGGTATGAAGGTTCTCGCTTCGTTTCGTATTATAAAGCGCCGGATGATACGACCAGTCTGGCGAACAATCATGTCTATTCACTTCATACCGATTCGAAGGGTACGGTATGGGTAGGTACGCAGGTCGGTTTATCCCGTTATAATATTGTAGGAAATAATTTCACCAATTATTCGTCACCGGACAATCAGCCGATGCAAGTATTGGCTATCGGAGAACCGGAGGAAGGTGACCGGCTTTTGCTTGCTACCAATATCGGTCTGATGGTTTTTGATAAAAAAACTGGGCGGATGAAAGTGCAGCCAGAACTTGCCGGGAAAGTGATCTATTCTGTTTGCCGGATGAATGACGGCTTCCTATTGGGTACTTCGGAAGGTGTCTATTTCTATTATGTACGTAACGGAAACGTGATCCGGCTTCTTCTTCAATTGAAAGGAGAAACGATCTCTGATATGCTTTATGACGATAAAACCGGGAATTGTTGGCTGGCTTCATTGACAAACGGGGTGTATTGTGTGGATAATAACTTTCAAATAAAACATCATTATAACAAGCAAAATACTCCTGTTTATTTCCTTACAAACTCGGTCAGAACACTGTCCAGAGATGATAAAGGAAGGGTTTGGATAGGAACCATGGAAGGTTTGCTTATCCTTGAACCGGAGACGGAAACTTTCCGGATCTGTCGTTTTTCTCCTGAAGATCCGACTACATTGGGGCATAATTCCATCCGCTCTATTTTGAAAGACAATCAAGGGGGGATGTGGATCGGCACATTTTACGGTGGGCTTAATTATTATCATCCCCTCGCTCCGGCATTCGGACGTTTGCAACATTCCGCCTGGAGGAATTCGTTAAGTGATAACACGGTGAGTTGTATTGCCGAAGACCCGGATAATGGAAATCTCTGGATCGGCACGAACGACGGCGGATTAAATTATTATAATCGGAAAACCGGAGTCTTTTCATATTACCGGACGGGTACTTCCGCCAACTCTTTAAAGTCTGACAATATAAAATGTATATGGACGGACAAGGATGGAAGTGTCTATATCGGTACTCACAGAGGGGGAATGAGCCGCCTGCATCATAAGAGTGGCAGGATAGAAACATATTCCTTTCCCCATTCTACTACCCTGACTAACAGTTGTTACTCCTTATTAGACGGAACAGATGGAACGCTTTGGGTAGGCGGTATGAGCGGACTTTACCTTTTCGACAAACAGACCGGAGAACTTTCGCAGCATCCATTAGCTAAAAAGCATAAAAAGTTGGAGAATGTATTGATATATACGTTGTTCCGCGATTCGAAAGGAAGAATATGGATTGGTACGGAAGAGAGTCTGTTTTTGTATGCCGGCGGGAAACTGGAAGAATTGCATCTTTCTTCTTCGGCTTATCTGCATGGGTTGATACAAGCTTTCTGTGTACAGGAAGATAGCCGTCATGAAATCTGGATCGGCTCTTCCACAGGACTATATTGTTATAAGGAAGGAGCACCGACAGCTTGGAAACACTATACGATGATAGACGGTTTGCCGAACGACTTTATTTATAGCATACTGGAAGATGAACGGGGACGTTTATGGTTGACAACTAACAAGGGGCTGGCTTGTTTCAACACGGAAGAGGGTACTTTCCTCAACTATACGAAGCAGGACGGATTGCCTCACGATCAGTTTAATTATTTCGGAGCTTGCAAAGCTCACGATGGTACATTCTTTCTGGGGTCTCTTGGTGGCGTTGCTTATTTCAAACCTTATGAATTGGGTGATAATCCATATTCTCCGGATGCGGTGGTAACAGGAGCTGTTGTCTTAAATCAGGTGATTACGGATATGAAAAGTGAACGGGTACACTATTTTCAGGACGAGCAAGGGCGGATGCTGGGTATGTCGTTTCCTTCCGATCAGAAACTTTTTAATATCCGGTTTGCCGTTATCAACTATTTGGCTGGCAAGCGGAATCAGTTTGTTTACAAATTGGAAGGCTTTGAAACCGAGTGGAACTACTCCCGTCATGTTTCCTTTGCACGGGCGAGTTATTCTAATCTTCCGCCCGGTGAGTATGTGTTCAAGGTGAAGGCATGTAACAACAATGGAAAGTGGAGTGAAGCAACCACTGAATTTTTTGTGCACATCACTCCGATGTGGTATCAAACCTGGTGGGCAAAGACGCTTTTCATCTTCTTTTTTGTAGGGCTCCTCGTTTTTGTGATCTATTTTTTTATTGCCCGTGCCAAAATGAAGATGCAAGTCCGGATTGAACAGATAGAACGAAACAAGATAGAAGAAATCAGTCAGGAGAAAGTACGTTTTTACATGAATATGTCTCATGAGTTGCGTACTCCGCTGAGTTTGATATTGGCTCCGTTGGAGGAACTTTTGGAACAGAGTAATCTGAAAGGTACTCCAGTACAGCAGAAACTGGATTACGTCTATAAGAACGGGCGGAAGTTATTGCACATTGTCAACCAGTTGCTGGATTTCCGTAAAGCCGAAGCAGGTGCAATGCCTCTTCATGTTGCGCAGGTGAATGTAGAAGAACTGTTGCAAGATGCTTTTGCTCTGTTTAAAGAAAATGCGCAAAAGCGTACTATCAGCTTTCATATAAAATCCGATTTAGAAGGACGGTTGTTTCCGGCAGATAAGACGTATGTGGAGACAATCTTGATGAACCTGCTGTCTAACGCCTTTAAGTTTACACCGGACGGTGGAAGCATCTCGCTTTCCTTATGGACAGAGGGAGATACCTATGGTTTCACGGTAAGAGATAGCGGAATCGGTATGTCTCCAGAGCAGCTAACCCGTATTTTCGAACGTTTCTATCAGGTAGACGGTCAGCGAAAGGGAACGGGTATCGGACTGTCATTGGTGAAGATGCTTGTAGAGAAACATCACGGCACTATTACCGTAGCAAGCGAGCCTGCTCAATATACAGAATTTAAAGTCACTCTACCTGCTGACATAACTGCCTTCACGGAGAAAGAACGTGAATTACCGGTGCATGAAGTCGAAACATCTGCTTCTTTCCGGGAGCTTCCGGTGGCTGATGAGTATTTCTCTGGTGATGCGTCAGTTATAGTTTCAGAAGAACTATCGGATGACGATCAGATAGAAGCTGGTAGTGAGGAAGGACGTCCTACTATCCTGTTGGTAGATGACAATAAAGAAATGGTAGATTACCTAAAAGATAATTTCCGGCAGAACTATGTGACGCTTACCGCCGGAAACGGGGAAGAAGCATTGGCTATCATGAAAGAACACCGTGTAGACATTGTTCTTTCCGACGTGATGATGCCGGGAATTGACGGCATCAAACTTTGTCAGTTTATTAAGCGAAATCTGCAAACCTGCCATATTCCCGTCCTTCTGTTGTCTGCCAAAGGAAGTGTCGATGCACAGACGGAAGGTATTCAGGCTGGAGCGGATGATTACATTGCCAAACCGTTCTCTATTCACTTATTGAAAGGAAAAATTGCTAATCAACTGAAAGCACGTCAGCGGTTGAAACACTATTATTCGAATACGATTGATATAGATACTGCTAAAATGACTTCGAATAATCTGGACGAGGAATTCATGAGCAAAGCTATTCAGGTGGTAGAAGAAAATATCAGTAATGAAGACTTCACCTCTGATGAGTTGGCGAGCCAGCTTTGTATGAGCCGTTCGTCACTTTATCTCAAGATGAATTCCATATCCGGTGAACCGCCGGCAAACTTTATCCGGCGTATTCGTTTTAATAAAGCATGTAAATTGTTGCTTGAAGGGCGCCACTCTATTTCAGAGATTAGTGGAATGGTCGGTTTCGGATCTTCTTCTTACTTTTCTACTAGTTTCAAGAGGTATGTAGGTTGTTTGCCATCGGATTATGTAAAACTGCATACTAAGTAACTGCCTTGCAGTTATGCATTTGTTCACCACTGAGGACGCGGAGGACACAGAGGTGAATCTTGTTCATGCCGGTACGGAAATGAATGAGATGACATGTATTCTAGGAATATTTGTACAGTATAAACAAGTTATATGACACCCGGGTCTCATTAGTGCTGACACCCGGGTGTCAGGTATATCAACACCCGGGTGTCAGTGCCATTGAGACCCGGGTGTCATACAACCTATTCATGTAGTCTGCAAATTATTTGAGTGCATGCTGTTTAGCTCGTAACCGTTCGAAAAGGAATTAAACAAAAACTAATAATCTTCATCTTTCTATCGGTTTCAGTCATTCCGTTTGGGGGCTATTTTACCCTTTTACCCTCTTTGTATCCTCCTGTAACGCTTGTTTTGGACGAATTTTAAGTTGAAATGAACGAAAACAAAGCCCCGTTAGACAGTATCAGAGAAGGAAGAAATGAATTGAAAGTCCTGTTTCGGACGGTTTACCTACATTTGCCTACAGAAAAAACAATTATTTGATATCATGAGAAAAATAGTATTGATTTCATTTGTAATCTTATCTGCGGCTGTACAAATGACACATGCGCAAAAGCAGGCAGTCATCAAACTGACGGAGACGACATTGATGCACGAAATGCGTGCCACTCCTTATCCCCTTGATAAAGCGGTGGTAAATGATCGCGCGGTTTCTTTTCAGTGGCCGCTTCGTTCGGATATGAATTCCCAAGATAGTCCGCTGGATGGATTCGAACACAAAGTAAAGAAGATAGATAAAACAAAGATTACCTATCGGTTACGTTATTCACAGGATGCCGGATTGAAGTCGGGAGTTGTTCAGGTGGAAACTCGCTGGCCGTTCTATAATCCGGAACAACCGCTTGCGCCGGGTGTATGGTACTGGCAGTTCGGTTATGTAGAAAACGGACAAGTGACATGGGGAAGCACACAGCAAGTCACCGTGGAAGATCGTCCGGGTAAATTCTGTCCGCCTTCATTGAAAACAGTGTTGGCGAAACTACCTGCTGACCATCCGCGCGTGTGGATCATGAAGAACGAATGGAAGGACTTTATAAATCACAGCAAACAAAAGGCAGAAAGACAATGGTATCTTGAACGTGCAGATCAAGTACTTCAGACTCCAATGAAATCAGTGAAAGATATTAATGTCTCGCAGGTGAAGAATCTGAAGAACGAGATGCAGATAAATTCATACCTCACTCGTGAGAGCCGTCGCATCATCGATGCGGAAGAGGGCAATACTGAAGCACTTATACGGGCCTGGTTACTGACGCAGGATACTAAATATGCTGACGAAGCTATCAAACGGGTATTTATCATGGCCGACTGGGATGAAGATAAGAATGTGAAAGGCGATTTTAATGCTTCCAGCTTATTGTCTCTCTGCTCTATGGCTTATGATTCTTTTTACGACCGGTTAAATACATCACAAAAGAAAGCATTACTGGAAGCCATCAAAAATAAAGGTGGTGAAATGTATGAGAACTTTAATAATCGGATGGAGAACCATATTGCCGACAATCATGTGTGGCAGATGACACTTCGTATTCTTACAATGGCAGCATTCAGTGTGTATGGCGATTTGCCGGAAGCCAATACATGGGTAGACTATTGTTATAACGTCTGGTTGGCACGTTTTCCCGGATTGAACAAAGACGGTGGCTGGCATAATGGCGATTCTTACTTTACGGTCAACACCCGTACATTAGTCGAAGTGCCTTACTATTATAGCAAACTGACTGGCTATGACTTTTTTTCCGATCCTTGGTATCAGGGAAATATCATGTATACCATCTTCCAGCAACCTCCTTTTTCCAAATCCGGAGGAAACGGAAGTTCACATCAGAATGTAGCACGGCCTAATAGTATTCGTATAAGATATTTAGATGCACTGGCACGTCTTACCGGAAATACTTATGCCGCTGACTTTGTACGCCGTACATTGAAAGTGGAACCGGAATATATGAAGAAAGCCTTATTGAGTAAGCCCGGTGATCTTGCTTGGTTCCGTCTGCAATGTGATAAACCTCTGCCGGAGGGCGAAGGGCTGACAGCACTCCCCGCAGGATATGTGTTTCCCGCAACAGGGCTTGCCTCTTTCCAGACTAATTGGGATAGAGTGGGTGGAAATGCCATGTGGAGTTTCCGTTCTAGTCCTTATGGTTCTACCTCTCATGCACTTGCTAATCAAAATGCATTCAATACTTTCTACGGTGGGCAGCCATTGTTTTATAGTAGCGGTCATCATATTGAATTTACTGATGTACATAGTATGCTGTGCCACCGTGCCACACGGGCTCACAATACTATTTTGGTGAACGGTATGGGACAGCGTATCGGGACGGAAGGATACGGGTGGATTCCCCGTTATTACGCTAGCGAGAAAATAGGTTATGTGTTGGGCGATGCTTCCAATGCTTATGGAAAAGTAATTTCACCGCTTTGGCTGACACGTGGCGAGCAGTCCGAAGTGCATTATACACCCGAAAATGGTTGGGATGAAAATCATGTGAAGACTTTCCGTCGGCATATAGTTAATTTAGGCAAAACCGGTCTGATTTTTATTTATGACGAACTGGTGGCAGACGAACCGGTGAACTGGAATTACCTGTTACATACAACAGCAAATCCTATGACAGTGAATAAATCGAATAATCGCTTTGTACATATTCAAGCCACGAATCGGGGAGGAGCATCGGACGCTTATCTTTTCTCTACCGGAACATTACAGACTGATACGACGAGCCGTTTTTTCTATCCGGCAGTCAACTGGCTACGTGCTGATGACAAAGGGGTGTTCAAGAAGTATCCTAATCACTGGCATTTCACCGCTACATCGGAAAAGGCACAAGTATATCGTTTTGCCACTATCATCAACACACATGCGCTGAAATATCCTGCCAAAGACCCCGAAATCCTGTCCGACGGACGTATCAAAGTGGGCGGATGGTTGATCAGTGTAAACCTGAAATCCGACGGTGCTCCTTCATTCTTTATCCGCAGCACCCAAGAGAAGGTGAATATCACTTATAAAGGTGAAGCTACTGTCATCAATGAGGATGGGTATGAAACGGTAATGAGGGATACAGTGCCCGAACTGGAAATCTGATAATGAACATGAAAGATATGGATATATGAGACACTCGACTTTTAATATGAGAACTATATGCTTGTTGGCTGTATTATCGGGCATAACTGTCTTGTCAGCACAGACTCCCGGTAAACCCCGTGTACAGACTTCGGCAGCTCCGGAGGAAACTACGGTTTACAAGTCCGGCGGAAAAAAGCAGGAAACAGCAGTTGCGACTTCTTCAAAAAAGGAGGAGGATAAACGCCAATCCGGCAAAGAGAATACAGGAAAGAAAGCGGCTGCCTTTGATGGTCAACGCTATCTGGCACTGAAAACGAATGTAATATATGATGCTTGTGCTTTGCTGAACCTTGCCGTGGAAATGCAGGTGCATAAAAAGATCACGGTAGAGTTGCCATTGACTTGCAGTTTGTGGGACTTGGGAGATAAGCACGGCGTGCGTACGGTAGCATTGCAACCTGAAGCCCGCTGGTGGATAGGAAATGAGACAGGACGGGGACACTTTGTCGGACTACACGCCCACGTGGCATGGTTTAACGTAAAGTGGAACGATGACCGTTATCAAGATACTGATCGTCCGCTGTTGGGAGCCGGAATAAGCTACGGTTACAAACTCCCTCTTTCCAAACACTGGGGAGCGGAATTTAATCTGGGAGTGGGATATGCCAACATGAAGTATAACACCTATTATAATGTAGACAACGGCGCACTGTTGGATACGCGTGTCCGTCATTATTGGGGGATAACCCGTGTGGGAGCATCGTTGGTCTACCGCTTCTAACCTTAGATAGGAACATACATATAAATAAGATAACAATATGAGAAGAAATTTATATATACTGGCGCAGTGCACTTTCCTGTTGTTCATCACCCTGCTGGTGAATGGATGCAGCCTGCACGAAGAACCGGAAATGACTCCCGAAGGAGAACTGGGAGTGGACCCGACAGCTGTAACACTCAACCTTAATCTGGCAATGAATCTAAGTTTGGCAGAAAGAGCACCGGTAACCATCACCCGTGCGTCGGAAACCAACTATCTGCGTCGTTTCATCGTAGAAGCCTATCTGGATAGACAGGTGGCGGCACGGCAAACGGTATATGAAGAGGATTTTAACCGTGCCAGTCTGTCTGTTAGTATGAAGCTGCACGCCCGTAATTACCGCATCCTGGTGTGGGCCGATTATGTGAATGCGGAGACACCGGAACAGGGACTTGTTTACGATGCCAAGAATCTGGCTTTTATCCTTCCTGCCGGAAAGTATATAGGGAATAGCCGCTATAAAGATGTTTTTGCTGCTTCTACTATGGCAGACCTGACTTCTTTCCGCAATCATTGGGGAGCTGAAACAAGTCTTGACGTTGAACTGTATCGCCCCGTAGCACGCTATGAGCTGGTGGCTAAAGATGTGGCTACGTTTCTCAATAAACTGTCCACAGGCGGACTGAAAGGTGAAAGTTTTACCGCTCGTGTGAAGTACAGTGATTATTTGCCTACCGGCTACAATTTGTGGGACGATGTACCCAAGAACTCGCTCATGTACATGGAATATAAAGTGGCCTTTGAACCCCCTGCCGATGGTACGAAAGAACTGATACTGGGATTCGACTATGTGTTGACCGATGCCGGAGAAACCGTTTCCATCCCTGTAGAGCTCGAAATCTTGAATGAGAAGAATGAAGTGCTGGCACGTACAGCTTTCCGTATTCCTTGTGAACGGGGCAAAAACACAACGGTACGCGGTAACTTCCTGACTTCCGATGCCAATGGAGGAATAGGGATCGACCCCGATTATGACGGTGATCTGGAGGTAGACCTTGGAGAATTATAAAATAGACAAATCAATTAAGAATTGCTTAACCATAAAACAATTAAGATCATGAAAAAGAACTTATTTTATTCGCTAATGGCTTTGTTCGTAGTGCTTTTTGCATCCTGTGGACAAGAAGAAATCGTTTCGGACAACGGAACAGAAATCAATGCTCCTGTTACCATCTCTGTACAGGCTCCTGTAAATAACGTCTTTAGCCGTGCGGTTACCATCCCTGACGGTTATACGATGCAATGTATCATGCAATTACTGAATGCTGATGGCGATAAGATAGGCGATCAGGTAACTAAACCGGTTACAGACGGTAAGGTATCTTTCACTATTTCCGTAGATGAACAAAAAGAAGTGTCGAAAGCATTGTTCTGGGCTGAATACGTACCGGAAAGTGGTGCTGCTAATAAAGTATATAACACTGCTGATTTGAGAGCTGTAGGATATAATACTGCATCATTCGATTTGACAAATGATGCGTTGATGGCAGCCAGCGACGCTTTCTGCGGAAAATTGGAAACGATTGGCAATGCCAGTGTGACATTGAAGCGCCCGTTCGCTAATGTGAGCGTAAAACCGAAGAACCCGGAAGTAGCTGCGCAAGCTGATAAGCTGGAAATAACATACAACGCTTTGAGTGGATATGATATTTTAGAGGGTAAATGTACTGCTACGGCTCCTGTGACTTATACAAATGCAAGTTTTGCTTCTGCGGATGGCAATTGGTTCGCTAATTTCTTTTTTGCTCCTTCAAATGTAGGTAAATTTACAGAAGAAATAACCATGGCATTGAGTGGCGGATATAGTAAAGAGATTAAAATACCGGCAAATACATTACCTTTGGATGCTAATATGCAGATTATGGCTAAATTTGAAATCGGAGATGGCAACTTTGACATTGAAGTAGGAGTGGATCCGGATTATGAAGCGTTGGAAATGAAGGTTGGTAGTTATATCAATGCAGAAGGTAGAGTGGTACGTGATGCAGCAGATGCTGTCGGTATTGTTTTCAAAATGGAGGCTATCGGTAGTGATGTGCCGGCTAATTATCCTGTAGCACTTCAGGGCAAGACAATAGTCGGATATGCAGTAGCGATTGAGAATGTGGCGACTGGTCGTCAGACTCTTAATACGGAATTATTGACTACTTTGGCTGAAACAGCTGCAGGTATGACAAATGGAACACAGACTACGGACGTCTTATTAACAGGTCTTGGAGATGTTGCGTTTAAAACAACTTATGAGAAATGGGTGGGAGAACATGCTCTTGCTAGTGAGAATTTGAGTGCATGGTATATTCCTACATTGTCGCAATTGAGTGCGTTTATGGGTACATTGTTTACAATGAAAGAGGTGCCTGCTACTGGTAGTGAGGACTTTAAAAATATTCCGGAGTTTGAATTTGTCAATGGCAAAATGTTTGATAGAACACCGATTAATACAGTGAATTATGCTTCCAGTACCATCAATAACCAAAATAATGTTTCTGGCGTACGTATTAATGTGACTGATGGTGCTGTAACTAATGCACAGGAGGCGGGTATCAGTGTTAAGGCAGCTCTTAATCAACAAGCTCTTTGCCGTCCAATGATTACGATTTTTAAATAGTCACTATTCGACCTTACTCAATAGAAATTCAAGGAAAGTGGGATCCCCCATCCCGCTTTACCTTCTTCTTACATTGAAACTTTTGAAAATAGCCCTCTAATCTTATACCTAGAAAAGAAAATAATATGCACACCACATTTCGCCTATCGGTTTTTCTTTTGTTCATGGTACAGTTATTCTGTAGCTGTACATCTGACTCGCTGCCCGAACCGGACAGTACGCAGCCAGAGACGCCTGCCGGAATTCCCGATGCCTATCAGGATAAGATACGGACACAACCTTATCCCAAAGCAGATAATGAATTGTATCTGAATCCTGCTCCTCTTATTGTTCCTCAAGCCATGAAGACGGGCGAAAGACTGCAATTTTCCCTTTTACGTACTGAAGATTTCAGCAGTTCCGAAACGCTACTTTCCGAACCGCAGGAATGGTGTATGTATAATCTTCATCGTCGTTTGGAGGTCGGCACATGGTATTGGCGCTTTCGTTCCACCAATCTTAATGGAACTACGCCCGGTGAATGGAGTGCTATCTATCGTTTCGAAGTAAAGAATGATACACCGGAATTTGTAACACCTCCTTTTCAGACATTCTTAGCAAATGCTCCCCGTCTGCATCCTCGTATTTACTGTTTTTTAGACGACCGTATCGGAGAGGCTCGTAACCGTGTCACTTCACACCCTGAATATACAGAATTACAAAGTCGTGCTTCTCAGGCATTGAAAGCCGAATACACCGGAATGACTGATTTATATAGTCGTGCAGAAGAGCTCCGGCAACATGCCACTTATCTTTATCAGGCTTATCATCTGACTCAAAAAGAAATTTATGCCGAAAAGTTGCGTCAGCTTCTCGAAGCGTTGATTGTCGCTCCCCCTGCTGATGGACAACTTTTTACATCCAACTTTACTGCCAGCAACATCGCATGGTGTCTTGTTGCAGCCTACGATCTGCTTTATAATAACTTGTCTGCTTCCGATCGTACTGCTGCCGAAGAACTGATGATGCGTGTGGCACGTTACTATTACAAGGTAAATTGCGGTTTTCAGGAAAACCATCTCTTTGATAATCATTTTTGGCAGCAGAATATGCGGATCCTTTTTCAAGTGGCTTTGTCGCTTTACGACAAACCGGCCTATTCTTCCGAAGTGCTGCCCATGATGGAGTATTATTATGAATTGTGGACAGCCCGAGCTCCTGCCTCCGGCTTCAATCGTGACGGTATATGGCACAATGGCACCGGCTATTTCAGTGCCAATATATTGACTTTGGCGTATATGCCGTCTCTTCTTTCATTCATCAGTCAGTACGATTATCTATCGCATCCGTGGTATCAGAATGTCGGACGCTCGCTGGTTTATACTTGTCCGCCGGGATCGAAAAGCAATGGCTTTGGTGACAATAGTGAAAAGGGTAGTGAACCCAACCGTCTGGTTGCCGCCTTTGCTGATTATCTGGCGTGTGAAACGGGTGATTCCTATGCCGGATGGTATGCCGGAGAATGTCGGGAGCTGTTGCGTCGGGATTATGAATTGCGTCTTTACCGGATGTGTACCGAGCAGGATTACAACACAGCTTTTCCTGCCGGGGCTGATAAAATGGTGTGGTATAAAGATGCCGGTGAAGTAGCCATGCACAGTGCACCGGAAGATGTAGAAAAAGATCTTGCACTCTCGTTCCGATCCAGTACATTCGGATCCGGCAGTCACACTACTGCCAGC
This sequence comes from Bacteroides sp. M10, assembly GCF_014334015.1. GTDB lineage: Bacteria > Bacteroidota > Bacteroidia > Bacteroidales > Bacteroidaceae > Bacteroides > Bacteroides intestinigallinarum. The sequence goes on from NZ_CP060488.1 coordinate 2,793,551, forward strand.
CAGAATGCTTTTAATCTGTTGTATAAGGGTGTCGATGTGTATCGCAGTACAGGCTATTATCAGAATTTCAGCGATGCTCACAATCTGATGTCCTATCGCCATACGAGGGCGCATAATTCACTGTTGGTAAACGGCATCGGGCAACCTTATTCTACCGAAGGTTATGGCAGTGTGATGCGTGCTATGGGCGGACAGCATATCAGTTACTGTTTGGGAGATGCTTCACATGCTTACAGAAGTATCAGCAATGACCCGATGTGGGTTGACTACTTCAAGCAGGCAGGTATTGAGCAGACGCCTGAAAATGGATTCGGTGCCACTCCGTTGACTAAATACCGTCGGCACGTGTTGATGCTTCATCCTCATACAGTAATAGTGTATGATGAATTGGAGGCATCGGAGGCTGTTCGCTGGGAGTGGCTGTTGCATAGTCCTACGGAATTTAAGATTGATGCGGTAAAGAAAACGTTGTCTACAGATAATAAGACCAAAGGATGGGTGGCTGTGACACAACTTTTTGGAGGACATGTTTTTACGCTGTCCCAAACGGATCGTTTTGTAGTGCCGCCCGCCATCACCGGAGCAGAGTATCCCAACCAGTGGCACTTGACTGCACGGGTTGACGGTTGTTCTGCCACCCGTTTCCTGGCTATTATTCAGATAGGAGATGAGGCTGTTTCTATTATTAACCGTGACGGTGATACCTTTAACGTAGGCGACTGGACGATCAAAGCGGTTTTGGATGCTTCCAAGGCACCGGAACTGACAGTGAGTCATCGCACCGAACAAGCAGTATTTAGTTATGGAACAGACAATCCTGCGTTGAATGGCAATTTTTACTCTCGACAATATACGGGTTCCTCGTTGCTTTACGACGAGATAGACGGAGCTTATCAGGTGGTAGAAATGACCGACCGGAGTCCTATATCTACCCGGGTAGTAAATCAATGATAAACAATGAAACATAGTGAATATAAATAACAAACAGAATATGATGAAAAGTAGAATTATTTGCATTTTGTTGCTTCTTGTCGGTGTATCCGGCATTTATGCCCAGAGTTTGACCGTTACCGGTAAGGTGGTGGACAACGAAGGCTTGGAAGTGATTGGAGGAAATGTGACCGTGAAAGGAAAACAAAACACGGGTACCATTACCGATATCAATGGTAAATACACCATTACCGTTAGTGATCCGCAGAAAGATGTCTTGGTTTTCTCTTTTATCGGACTGGAAAATATGGAAGTACCCGTGAAAGGAAGGAAACAGATTGATGTGACCATGAAAGCTGCGTCGGTATTGTTGGATGAGGTGGTAGCTATCGGTTATGCAACAGTAAAGCGTAAAGACCTGACCGGTTCCGTGGCTTCTGTGAGAAGCGACGATTTGCTCAAAGTTCCTTCGTCTGATGTAACCCAGGCTTTAGCGGGACGTATGGCAGGGGTACAGATTATACAGACAGACGGTCAGCCCGGTGCTACCATGTCAGTGCGTGTTCGTGGCGGTATATCAATTACGCAAAGCAACGAACCGCTTTATATTATCGACGGATTTCCGACGGAAGATGGTATGTCCAGCCTTGATCCTGCCGATATTGAAAGTATTGATGTGTTGAAAGATGCTTCGGCAACAGCAATTTATGGTGCCCGTGGAGCAAATGGCGTAGTGGTAATCACTACCAAAAGCGGTGCGAAAGGAGAAGGAAAAGCAACACTTACTTTCGATTCTTATGTAGGTGTGCGTACGCTTGCCAAGCGGTTGGATGTATTAAGTGTAGAGGAATTTGTGTTGGCGGATTATGAAAGAACATTAGGCGATGCTACTGATCCCGAGGAAAGTATGCGGTCATGGCAAAATCGTTACGGTGGTTTTGTCGATCTTCATGAGAACTATGGCAATCGTAAAGGTATCGATTGGCTGGATCGTACGATGGGACGCACTACCGTTACGCAAAATTACCGGGTAGGCGTCAACGGTGGTAATGATAAGTTGAACTACAATATGTCTTATGGTTACTTCAAGGATGAAGGTGCGATGGTATATAGCGGCAGCGACAAACATAATATTGCGCTTAGCGTGAAAAGCGAAGTGAATAAGCGGCTCTCCGTTACAGGACGTATCAACTTCGATTATCTGAAAGTGTATGGAGCTGGTGTTGCCGGAAATGGAACGAATGAAGGCGGAAGCAATGTAGATGCAAAGTTTAATAAAATGGTTCAGATTTTGCAATACCGTCCTACTATTGGTATACGTGGTAGTGATTCGGATTTGTTGGCAGGAGAAGATCCTGTATTAAGCGATGCGGATGGAAACGTGATGCAGAATCCATTGATTGCCGCCGCTGAAGAAAAGGATAATAAGGAAACACGCACTTTGCAAGCCAATGGCGGACTGACTTTCAAAATCATCAAAGGATTGACCTTCCGTAACAATACAGGTATGCGTTATCAACTTTATCGCCGGGAGCTTTTTTATGGCGACCAATCTATAATGGGAAGACGCAACGGTATTTACGGCTCTATCAGAAATACAGAGACCGGAAGTTTTCAGACCTCTAACGTCCTGACTTATGACAAACGTTTTCAGAAGAAGCATAAAGTAGTAGTGCAATTGGGACAGGAATTTGTAAAACGCTGGACTCGTGTGCTCGAATCCGGTGTCAGTGGGTTGCCTACCGATGAGTTCATTTTGGGAGATATGAGTCTGGGTACTCCGTCCGTTGCTTCGTCCGATGAAAACTATGATGATAATCTGCTCTCTTTCTTTGCTCGTCTCAATTATGACTTTACGGATAAGTACTTGTTTTCCGCAACTTTCCGTGCGGATGGGTCTTCTAAATTCGGAAAGAATAATAAATGGGGATACTTTCCTGCTGTATCGGCAGCATGGCGTGTAGGTGAAGAGGATTTTATAAAGAAACTGAATGTTTTTTCCGACTTGAAATTCCGTATCGGATACGGTTTGGCGGGTAACAACAGAATCGGTAGTTATAACAGCCTTGCTTTGATGTCTTCCATCATCACAGCTATGGGAGATCAGCTTACTCCCGGTTATGCTTCCAAGCAGATACCGAATCCCGATCTGAAGTGGGAAGCGAACAAGACTTTTAATATGGGGGTCGATTTAGGATTTCTGAATCAACGCATTACCATTTCACCCGAATTCTATATAAATAGGAGTAGTAACTTGCTGCTTAACGCCCAGTTGCCTTATTCTTCCGGTTATCAGAGTATGTTGATTAATGCCGGAGAAACGAAGAATGTAGGTGTGGAACTGACTGTGAATACTGTGAATTTCTCTACAAAGAAGTTTAGTTGGAACACTACACTGACGCTGTCGCACAATAAAAATTCCGTGAAAGCATTGACCGGTGAGGCGGTACAACTCTATGAAGCCAAGTTCGGCTTTAACCAAAATACCCATCGTATTGCTGTCGGAGAACCATTAGGACAGTTCTATGGTTACATCACCGAGGGGCTGTATCAGGTAGATGATTTCAATTATGATGCTTCTACGCAGACCTATACCCTGAAAGATGGTGTACCTTATCATGGTGATAAAGGTCAGATTCGTCCGGGCATGTGGAAGTTTAAGAACTTGACCGGAGATGATAATGTGATTGATGAAAATGATAAAACGGTCATTGGTAACGCTCAACCGAAATTCTACGGAGGCTTGAACAATTCTTTTACTTACAAAGGATTTGATTTAAGTATATTCCTGACTTTCAGCTATGGTAACGAAGTGTTGAATGCGACCAAACTGGTTACCAGTAAGGTGGGTAGCCTGAACTACAACGCATTGGACGTGATGAATAGCTCTAATCGCTGGATGACCATCAATTCGGATGGACAGAAAGTGACAGATCCCGGAGAACTGGCTGCTTTGAATGTTGGTAAAACCGTAGCCGCTTATCATGATGCTCAACAAGGAGATAACTATATTCATTCATGGGCAGTGGAGGATGCTTCCTATTTGAAACTAAGTAATGTGACTTTGGGATATACATTCCCTAAAAATCTGATTGCAAGGGTGGGATTGAAAAACTTGCGTTTGTATGCCACTGGTAATAATCTGTTAACTTGGACCAAGTATTCAGGTTTCGATCCGGAAGTCTCTACGATGAAAAGCGGTTTGACACCGGGTGTTGACTTTGGAGCGTATCCGCTTAGCCGTTCTTTTATTTTTGGTCTCAACGTAGCATTTTAATTCTTTAAATACATAGTAATCATGAAAAAGATACATCTATTATATGCCGTATTCGCCTTGTTGGCAACAGGATTTTCCTCTTGCGAGGATTTGCTAACGGAAGAACCTAACTCAAAATATGACCGGGACCGCTATTTCGATTCGGAAGATAAAGCGGAAATGGCAGTGATGGGAATATATAGTTCATTGTCGGACTTTAATCATTACGGTTGGTACGAAATGGCTTCTCCCGCATCGGACGATACCTATTATACGGCTCGTACGCAGTCTGACAATCAGGTTCACGATATTGCACATTATCAGCTAAACTCCACGAACACATGGATTGAAAGTATCTGGAAACTGAAATATGAGGGAATCGACCGGGCTAACCTCACCATTGACGGAATCTGTGGCATGACAGGATACGCAGAAAATACCCGCCTGAAAGCATTGGAAGCAGAAGCTCGCTTTCTGCGTGCTTTCCTCGCATTTGATTTGGTGAGATATTGGGGAGATGTGCCTTTCAAAACATCTTATTCTTCATCCTACGAATCTGCTTTTGGTGAACGTGTGGACAGGGAAGTGATTTATGACGAGATTATATCTGACCTTACTTTCGCTAAGAACAATCTGGATTGGGCAACTGCTTCTTCCAGTCCCGAACGAGTGACGCAAGGAGCTGCCCGTGCATTGCTGATGCGTGTCTATTTGCAGCGTGCAGGATATAGCCTTCAGTCGAATGGACAGTTGAAACGTCCGGAGGACAGTAAGCGAATGGAATATTTCGATGCAGTGATAGAAGAGTGGGAGGCTTTTGAAAAGAAAGGGTACCATGATTTTTATGACGGTGGTTATGAGGCACTCTTTAAAAGCTACTCGCAGGGGGTACTGAATAATAAGGAGAGTCTTTGGGAGATTGCTTTCTATCATTCGCAAGGACGTCGTAATGGTGGAGCATGGGGGATTTATAACGGTCCGCAGGTGGCGGAACCTACCGGAGTTTCTGCATCTGAATCAAGTCAGTATATGGGACGTGCCAATGGTTTCTTTATAGTCGTTCCCGAATGGCGTAACTTCTTCGAAGCGAGCGATAAACGCCGTGATGTTGCTATTTGCACCTATCGTTATACCTGGAATGGTACTAAAAAAGAGCATGTAAAAGAAGAAAGAAGCGCAGGAAGCTGGTATGTGGGAAAATGGCGTCGGGAATGGATGCCGAAAGAGTCATGGAACAAGAATATCAATTATGCGGATGTGAACTATTGCCCTTTGCGTTATGCTGATGTGGTATTGATGGCTGCCGAAGCGTATAATGAAACAGGAACAGATAGACAAAAAGCATGGGATTTGCTGAATAGCGTACGTACACGTGCTGAAGCAACTTCTATTACAGAAGCGAATTATGATGAAATGATGAGCGTACGGAAAAAGACACATAACCTGACTTTCATCGACGACTCTACACCGGAAGGAAAGTTCCGTACAGCTCTTTACTGGGAACGTGGCTTTGAGCTGGCTTTTGAAGGACAACGCAAATATGATCTGATACGTTGGGGAGTACTGGGCAAGGCTCTGAAACTGTTTGGTGAGATCAGTTCCGTCAATCAGAAAGAGAACAAACCATATCCGGCTTACCGGAATTTTACGGAGGGTAAACATGAACTTTTCCCTATCCCTCTGAAAGAGATACAAAGTAATCCGAAACTCAATGGAATGAATAATAACGGGTATTAAGAAGACTCTCAATAGAATAGGCGACTGGAAAAATATACAAAAATAGTTTGCCAATTCAAAGAAAAGCCGTACTTTTGCAAGCCGATTATTATCACAAAATGATAAGAGATTAATTCATAGCAAGTTAGTATTCCTTTGTCCGGGGAAGACTAATGAGTGGTGAAGAAAATTTTTAGTAGTAACATTTAAAAAACAAAATTAGAGTGGATACTTTAAGTTACAAGACCATTTCTGCAAACAAAGCGACTGTAACCAAAGAATGGGTTATCGTTGACGCTACAGACCAGACTTTAGGTCGTCTGGGAGCAAAAGTTGCAAAATTGCTGAGAGGAAAGTACAAACCAAACTTTACTCCTCACGTAGACTGCGGTGATAACGTTATCATCATCAATGCAGACAAAGTAAAACTGACTGGTAACAAATGGAATGACAGAGTTTATTTGTCATATACTGGTTATCCTGGTGGTCAGAGAGAAATGACTCCTGCCCGTTTGATTACAAAACCGAACGGTGAAGAGAGATTACTGAAAAAAGTAGTGAAGGGCATGCTTCCTAAGAATATCCTGGGAGCTAAATTGCTGAATAACTTGTATGTTTACGCTGGTAGCGAACACAAACAGGCTGCTCAGAACCCGAAAATGATTGATATTAATTCATATAAATAAGATATAATGGAAGTAGTAAATGCATTAGGCAGACGTAAACGTGCTATTGCACGCATATTCGTAAGCGAAGGTACAGGAAAGATTACTATTAACAAGAGAGACCTTGCAGAGTACTTTCCATCAACTATTCTTCAGTATGTTGTAAAACAACCATTGAACAAACTGGGTGCTGCTGAGAAGTATGACATCAAGGTTAACTTGTGTGGTGGTGGTTTCACTGGTCAGTCTCAGGCATTGCGTTTGGCAATTGCTCGTGCACTGGTTAAGATGAACGCTGAAGATAAAGCCGCTCTTCGTGCAGAAGGCTTCATGACTCGTGACCCTCGTTCTGTTGAACGTAAGAAACCGGGACAGCCGAAAGCTCGTAGAAGATTCCAGTTCAGCAAGCGTTAATGTGCTGCCTGATAGAGGAATATGTTTAGTATCTAAACTACTGGGACTCTGTTCATAGACTACCCAGCGGTTGGTTTAGAAAAAACAAAAAAGAAAGTAAACGATTTAAAGAAAAAACAAGATGTCAAGAACAAATTTTGATACATTATTGGAGGCTGGTTGCCACTTCGGACACCTTAAGAGAAAGTGGAACCCTGCAATGGCTCCTTATATTTTCATGGAACGCAATGGTATTCATATCATTGACCTCCACAAAACAGTTGCAAAAGTAGACGAAGCTGCTGAAGCTTTGAAACAGATTGCCAAATCTGGCAAGAAAGTTCTTTTTGTTGCTACTAAAAAACAAGCTAAACAAGTTGTAGCTGAGAAAGCTCAATCTGTTAATATGCCTTATGTAATCGAGCGTTGGCCGGGTGGTATGTTGACTAACTTCCCGACTATCCGTAAGGCTGTGAAGAAAATGGCTACTATCGATAAATTGACTAACGATGGTACATATTCTAACCTCTCTAAGAGAGAAGTTCTTCAGATTTCTCGTCAACGTGCAAAATTGGACAAGACTTTGGGATCTATCGCTGATCTGACTCGTCTGCCGTCTGCATTGTTCGTAATCGACGTAATGAAAGAAAATATCGCAGTTCGCGAAGCTAACCGTTTGGGTATCCCTGTATTTGGTATCGTTGATACTAACTCTGATCCTTCAAACGTGGATTTCGTAATTCCTGCTAATGATGACGCTACTAAATCAATAGAAGTTATCCTGGATGCTTGTTGCGCTGCAATGATCGAAGGTTTGGAAGAAAGAAAAGCTGAAAAGATCGACATGGAAGCAGCTGGTGAAGCTCCTGCTAACAAAGGCAAGAAGAAATCAGTAAAAGCTAGACTCGACAAGTCTGACGAAGAAGCTATCAACGCAGCTAAAGCTGCTGCTTTCATCAAGGAAGACGAAGAGGCTTAATATATAAAATGTGCCAATTTGCTAATGTGCAAGGGTATTGTTATACACTTGCATCTTGATTGGCAGATTGGCACATTTTTTGTTTCGAAAATTATTATTCATTTAAATAAAGGAAATTATTATGGCTGTAACTATGGCTGATATTACCAAGCTGCGCAAAATGACCGGAGCTGGTATGATGGATTGCAAGAATGCATTAACAGAGGCTGATGGCGATTACGACAAGGCAATGGAGATTATCCGTAAGAAAGGACAAGCTGTTGCTGCTAAGCGTTCTGAACGTGAGGCTTCTGAAGGTTGCGTTTTGGCTAAGACTACTGGTGACTATGCCGTTGTCATTGCTTTGAAGTGCGAAACTGACTTCGTAGCTCAGAATGCTGACTTTGTGAAACTGACTCAGGATATTCTTGATCTTGCTGTGGCTAACAAATGCAAGACATTGGACGAAGTAAAAGCATTGCCGATGGGTAACGGTACTGTACAGGATGCAGTGACTGACCGTAGCGGTATCACAGGTGAGAAAATGGAACTTGATGGTTACATGACTGTAGAAGGCGCAAGCACTGCTGTTTACAACCACATGAACAGAAATGGTCTTTGTACGATTGTTGCTTTTAACAAGAACGTTGACGAGCAGTTGGCTAAGCAAGTAGCTATGCAGATTGCTGCTATGAATCCGATCGCTATTGATGAGGATGGTGTTTCTGAAGAAGTGAAGCAAAAAGAAATCGAAGTAGCTATCGAAAAGACAAAGGCTGAACAGGTGCAGAAGGCTGTAGAAGCTGCTCTGAAGAAGGCTAACATCAACCCGGCTCATGTAGACAGCGAAGATCACATGGAAAGCAATATGGCTAAAGGTTGGATTACAGCTGAAGATGTAGCGAAAGCAAAAGAAATCATTGCTACTGTTTCTGCTGAAAAGGCTGCACATTTGCCTGAACAAATGATTCAGAACATCGCTAAGGGTCGTCTGGCTAAGTTCTTGAAAGAAGTTTGCCTGCTGAACCAGGAAGATATCATGGACGCTAAGAAGACTGTAAGAGAAGTGTTGGCTGCTGCTGATCCTGAACTGAAGATTGTTGACTTCAAGCGTTTCACTTTGAAAGCTGAATAATCTGATTCAAATCTTGTTAAGTACTACTTACAAAGTCAGATTTATTATATGTAAAATTTGGGAAAAGGGTTCGGTATTGCACCGGACTCTTTTTTCTTTAAGGCATATCTTAGGATAGGGACTACTTCAATGCTTTATCTATTTGCTTCATCAGCGTATCTATGGCTCCATCTTCATAGCCGGTAGTAGCTGATATTACTTTTCCTTCTTTGTTTATTAAATAACTTCTGGGAATCATTTTGGTGGCAAATTTACCTGTAACTTCCCGTTTGGGATCCGGGTAGAGGGGAAATGTAAACCTTTTTCTTTTATTGTATTCCGCTAATTGGTCGTCTGTATGCTCGCGACCGATCACTAACATACAGAAATCCTTGTTGTTTTTATATTTAGGCCAGAGTATTTTCTGAACTTCAGCCAGTTCGCTTTGGCAAGGGCCGCACCAGGTAGCGAAAATATTGATTAATACAACTTTCCCTTTTAGATCTGCAGAGTTTATGGTGCCGTTTGCTGTTGAATGAAGGGTGAAGGCAGGTATATTGTCACCTACCTTTACAATATCCGCATCACTTTCTTGTGCGAATGACAACAGTGAGAATAGTGTTGCCGCACAGAATAATATTACTTTTCTCATTTCTTGTATTATTTAATTTAACCTCCTATACCTTTGGTTTTAGTATATCCTTCTTTGATGAGTAGATCTATGATCTTGGTCTTGAAATCTCCTTGTACCATTATCTCTCCGTCTTTAGCTGAACCGCCTACTCCACATTTGCTTTTCAGTAACTTGCCTAGCTCTTTCAAATCATTATCCGTACCCACAAATCCGGTAATTAATGTTACCACTTTACCACCCCGGTTCTTTTTGTCAATGGAAACTCGCAGGTTTTGCTTGTCTTTGTCGAGGGTAACCTGTTCTTCATCGTTATCCATTTCATAACCGAAGTCAGGATTCGTGGAGTACACAACGTTCAATCTATCTTTCCAATCATTATTTTTCATACTTGTCATTTTTAATCCTTTTCAAAAGTATTAAACTTATCGAAAAGAGCAAAATTTGAGTCTCTTTTCATCGTTTTGTTTAATCTCTATTAAGGTTTTCTGTTATAGGGTTGTCAGTCTCAAAAAATAATGTACTTTTGCAAAATACCAAATTTTGTAAGAAGTATGAGCACTTATATACGAAAAGAGGCGGATAAAGTGCCGGAGCCTACCTTGCGCAGACTTCCCTGGTATCTGTCCAATATAAAACTAATGAAAGATAAAGGGGAGCAGTATGTCTCTTCTACACAAATCTCTAAGGAAATAAATATTGACGCTTCCCAAATCGCCAAGGATTTGTCATACGTCAATATCTCGGGGCGTACGAGAGTGGGATACAATATTGATGCGCTGATTGAGGTGTTAGAGAGTTTTCTTGGATTTACCAATATGCACAAAGCCTTCTTGTTTGGTGTAGGTAGCCTGGGGGCTGCTTTGCTTCGGGATTCTGGTTTGCATCATTTCGGACTGGAGATTGTGGCTGCTTTTGATGTGAATCCGGAACTGGTGGGAAAAGACCTGAATGGTATTCCTATTTATCATTCCGATGACTTTGAAGCAAAGATGAAAGAATACGATGTAAATATCGGTGTATTGACCGTACCTATTAATATTGCTCAGGAAATTACAGATAAGATGGTAGACGGAGGTATAAAAGCCGTATGGAACTTTACTCCTTTCCGAATCCGTGTACCCGAGAATATAGTGGTGCAGAATACGTCTCTATATGCTCATTTGGCTGTTATGTTTAACCGATTGAATTTTAACGAGAAATAATGAAGATTATTGCAGTAGGAATGAACTACGCCCAGCATAACAAAGAACTGGGACATACACAAGTAAATACGGAGCCGGTGATTTTTATGAAGCCTGATTCTGCTATTCTGAAGGATGGCAAACCGTTTTTCATTCCCGACTTTTCTAAAGAGATACATTATGAAACGGAGCTGGTGGTTCGTATTAATCGATTGGGGAAAAATATAGCTCCCCGCTTTGCTAACCGTTATTATGATGCAGTGACTGTAGGGATCGACTTTACGGCTCGTGACCTTCAGCGAAAGTTCCGTGAGCAGGGTAATCCCTGGGAGCTTTGCAAAGGTTTTGATTCGTCGGCTGCTATTGGAACTTTTGTTCCGGTGGAGCACTATAAGGATATTCAGAATCTTGACTTTCATTTGTTGATCGACGGTAAGGAAGTGCAGCGCGGTTGTACGGCAGATATGCTTTTCAAGATAGATGATATAATCGCTTATGTAAGCCAGTTTGTAACTTTGAAAATTGGTGACTTGCTCTTTACTGGGACTCCTGTGGGTGTAGGTCCTGTTAGTATCGGACAGCGTTTGCAAGGTTATCTGGAGGGAGAAAAACTGCTGGATTTCTATATTCGTTGATCTTTTTTTATTCATTAGTACTCATTTGTTATATAAAATATGAAGATAAGAGTAGGCTTTGGTTTCGACGTACATCAGTTGGTCGAAGGTCGTGAGTTATGGCTGGGTGGCATTCTTTTGGAACACACAAAAGGATTGCTGGGGCATTCGGATGCTGATGTATTATTGCATGCTGTTTGCGATGCTCTGTTGGGGGCGGCGAATATGCGTGATATTGGCTATCATTTCCCCGATACGGCAGGAGAATTTAAGAATATAGATAGCAAGATACTGCTGAAAAAAACAGTGGAGTTGATTGCTACCAAAGGATATAAAGTGGGCAATATCGATGCAACTATTTGTGCCGAACGCCCGAAGTTAAAAGCGCACATTCCTTTAATGCAGGAGACGATGGCAACTGTTATGGGGATTGATATGGATGATATTTCCATTAAGGCGACTACTACCGAGAAACTCGGTTTTACAGGTCGTGAAGAAGGTATATCAGCTTATGCTACTGTGCTGATAGAGAAGATTTCTTAACCCCCTAAAACAAATAATTATGATTCGTCTTTTTAAAATTTACTTAACACTTGCCTTCTTATTGGTAACGACTTTTTGTATGGCTCAGAAGAGTGAACTGAAATTTAGCAAAGATGGTAAATTCAAGATTGTGCAATTTACCGATGTGCATTTTAAATATGGAAATCGGGCTTCAGATATAGCTCTGGAACGTATTAATCAGGTGCTTGATGACGAACGTCCGGATTTGGTGATATTTACCGGTGATGTTGTTTATTCTGCTCCGGCGGATTCCGGAATGTTGCAGGTACTGGAACCGGTAGTTAAACGTAAACTACCTTTTGTGGTCACTTTTGGTAACCATGACAATGAACAGGGAATGACACGGGAACAGTTATATGATATCATCCGTCAAGTTCCCGGCAATTTATTGCCTGATCGCGGAACAGTTTTATCGCCGGATTATGTATTGACAGTGAAATCGTCTTCCAATCTAAAGAAGGATGCTGCTTTGCTATATTGCATGGATTCTCACTCTTATTCTCCTTTGAAAGATGTGAAGGGGTATGCATGGCTTACATTCGACCAGATAAATTGGTATCGTCAACAGAGTGCGGCTTATAAAGTGCAAAACGGCGGACAGCCTCTGCCGGCTCTTGCTTTTTTCCATATTCCTCTTCCTGAATACAATGAAGCTGCCCGTAGCGAAAATGCAATTCTTCGTGGAACTCGTATGGAGGAAGCCTGTGCGCCTAAATTGAATACAGGAATGTTTGCAGCGATGAAAGAAGCTGGTGATGTGATGGGTATGTTTGTAGGACACGACCACGATAATGACTATGCAGTGATGTGGAAAGATATCCTTCTGGCTTATGGACGCTTTACCGGTGGAAATACGGAATATAACCATTTGCCGAATGGTGCGCGTATCATCGTATTGGATGAGGGTGCCCGTACATTCACATCTTGGATTCGTCAGAAAGACGGTGTGGTGGATAAAATCTCTTATCCGGCAAGTTTTGTCAAAGACGATTGGACTAAACGTTGAGGCTTGCGAACTTCACATGGCTAAGGCGCGTGTATTTTGAACCATAGCTTTCGTATCGGCGCGATACTTTCGCCGATGCAACGTAGATAATATCTCCCAGTCGGTATTCATGTTCTATCCCGGATAGAGTGCATGAAACCGCACTGGGATTTTTTGATGGAATACTCATGGTGACTAAATTTCCACTGGCATCGGTCAAAGTCAGTACCTGCTTGACAAAAAACTGTGGGGTAGTGCCGTTCACTCTTGTTTTGTACGGATCGTCTTCCAATCTTACCCGGGTGACTTTTAATTTTAAGTCTGTCAGCTTTTCTCCTAATTCTCCCAGATAACGGCTGGATGAACGCTTCTCCCTCGATTTTCTTATCATTATATCCAGGTGTATGGAATGATAAGCTTGTGCTATTTTGACGAAACGTTCCTGTTTCGGTATTTTGGGAATGAATTTGTATGCTACCCAACTTAGGTAGGCGGGATCTATTTTGAGGATTTCATGTAGAAAATGTCCCCGGTATTTTCCGAAGAAGATAAGATCGTCACCGTTACTCTGCATTCTTTTCTCATTGTAATCTACCAGGATGATGCAACGCTTCGAATAATAAAACATCGTGCTGGCCATCCGCAGGGATTCGTTGATGTCTGGTGACAGGTCATGTATATAAAGAATGGATTGCTTTTCGGGCAGGGGAGAGTACAGCCAAAGGGAATAATTTGGTTTCCCCGGTCGGGGCAACACCACCAGGTAGACTCCTACCTCTTTAAAAGAGGCTCTGCCTCGGTTGTACTCATTCAATTTGGCATACAATAAGGCTTGCTCGTTTTCGGAAATGCCCGGTAATCTGGGGTTAGCCATAATTGTTCTCGCTTTTGGTATATTTCAAATATAAGGATTTTCTTTCAGAAAAGCAACTTTTCTCTTTGAAATCTCGTACATTTGTATCCATGTAAATTTTCAAAATTCGAATGGAAGAACGAAATAAGAGAGTATTGGTAGGTATGAGTGGTGGCATAGACAGCACCGCTACTTGCTTGATGCTGCAGGAACAAGGATACGAGATTGTAGGGGTTACCATGCGCGTATGGGGAGATGAACCACAGGATGCCAGGGAGTTGGCTGAACGGATGGGGATCGAACATTATGTAGCAGATGAACGTATTCCTTTTAAAGAAACCATCGTAAAAAACTTCATAGACGAATATAAGCAGGGGCGTACACCGAATCCGTGCGTGATGTGTAATCCGTTGTTTAAGTTCCGTGTTTTGACGGAGTGGGCGGATAAGTTGAATTGTGCATGGGTGGCTACCGGACATTATTCACGATTGGAAGAGAAAAACGGAAATATTTATATAGTAGCCGGAGACGATGATAAGAAAGACCAGTCGTATTTTCTCTGGAGATTGGGGCAGGATGTGCTGAAACGTTGTATTTTCCCATTGGGAGATTATACGAAGGTGAAGGTTCGTGAGTATCTTGCAGAGAAAGGATATGAAGCAAAGTCGAAAGAAGGAGAAAGTATGGAAGTCTGCTTTATCAAGGGGGATTACCGTGATTTTCTTCGTGAGCAGTGCCCCGAACTGGATAGTGAAATTGGACCGGGATGGTTTGTTAACTCTGAAGGAGTGAAGCTTGGGAAGCATAAAGGAGCACCTTATTATACGATTGGCCAACGAAAAGGATTGGAGATCGCTTTAGGAAAGCCTGCCTATGTGTTGAAAATCAATCCGCAGAAAAATACGGTGATGCTTGGAAATGCCGACCAGCTGGAAACTGAATACATGTTGGCGGAGCAGGATAAAATGGTGGATGAACGGGAATTGTTCGGATGTGAGAATCTGACGGTACGGATTCGTTATCGCAGTCGTCCGATTCCTTGCCGGGTGAAAAGATTGGAAGACGGACGTTTGTTGATACATTTCCTTGAAATAGCTTCGGCCATTGCTCCCGGACAATCAGCTGTGTTTTATGATGGAAAACGGGTGCTGGGAGGAGCTTTCATTGCTTCCCAAAGAGGAATCGGGCTGGTGATTATGGAAAATGAAGAATTATGATTGATTAAAATAGAAAGATAACTTATGAAGAAGTTTATAGTATTGATTCTCGCTTTAAATATGTATTTGGGTGTGTTTGCCCAGTTTACTCCGGGAGATACCTTAAAATATCGAATTAGTCTGAAAGACAAAGCGGCTACGGACTATTCCTTGCAAAAACCGGAAAAGTATTTGTCTAAGAAATCTATCGAGCGGAGAAAAAAACAGGGATTGCCTATTGATTCTACCGATTTACCGGTTTGCAGGAAATATGTAGATGCCATACGGAAAACAGGTGTTCATGTACTTGTGACCGGAAAATGGGATAATTTCGTCACTGTTTCTTGTAATGACAGTATGTTAATCAGCGAAATAGCTCAACTGCCTTTTGTACGTTCTACAGAAAGAGTGTGGAAAGGTATCACGCAAAGAGCATTTCAAAGAGACTCATTGATAAATAAACCGTTGCGCACCGATAGCCTTTACGGTCCTGCAATCACGCAAGCGGCTATGAGCCGCGTCGATCTCCTGCATGATGCAGGTTTTAAGGGAGAGGGAATGACCATTGCCGTGATTGATGCCGGCTTCCATAATGTGGATAAGATTGATGCCATGAAAAATATCCGTATCCTCGGTGTGCGTGACTTTGTGAATCCGGAGGCAGATATTTATGCAGAAAGCAGTCATGGAATGTCTGTATTGTCCTGTATGGCAATGAACCAGCCGCATGTGATGATTGGCACTGCTCCTGAAGCTTCTTATTGGTTGCTGCGTAGTGAAGACGAATATTCGGAAAATTTGGTAGAGCAGGATTATTGGGCGGCAGCTATCGAGTTTGCCGATAGTGTAGGAGTGGATTTAGTGAATACATCGCTTGGTTACTACTCATTTGACGATCCTGCGAAGAATTATAGATACCGTGACTTGAATGGTCATTATGCGCTGATGTCCCGTGAAGCTGCGAAGGCTGCCGATAAAGGAATGGTAGTTGTTTGCAGTGCCGGAAATTCGGGCGCGGGTTCGTGGAAGAAGATTACTCCTCCGGGAGATGCGGAGAATATCATAACTGTAGGAGCTGTAACAAAAAGAGGAGAACTGGCGCCGTTTTCTTCTGTAGGAAATACGGCTGACGGACGTGTGAAGCCCGACGTAGTGGCTGTCGGTTTAAATTCAGATGTGATGGGAACGGATGGAAATCTTCGTCGCGCCAATGGAACCTCTTTTGCTTCTCCGATTATGTGCGGTATGGTAGCTTGCTTGTGGCAGGCTTGTCCGAAGCTGACAGCAAAGCAGATTATTGATTTGGTGCGTCAGTCAGGTGACAGAGCTGATTTCCCGGATAATATATATGGATATGGTATTCCTGATTTGTGGAAGGCTTACCTCCAGTCTTCTTCCACAGAAAGGAAATAAGTGTCCTTGCTAACTAATTATCTATTGTAAAACACGGAATTTGTAGTTGCTTTCAAGTTACTCTTATTTAAAAAAAGTGTGTGACCTGTTCCTGATTTATTATATAAACGAATGATGCTCAATAATATGTATAAGTCCAAGCAATCAGAATCTCCCTCTTTGGAAGAGGGTGGGGAGAGGCTTTCTCTTTTAGAACTGAATGCACTCGTGCGCCGTAGTCTGGAGCAATGCCTGCCCGATGAATATTGGATACAGGCAGAGTTGAGCGATGTCCGTTCCAATACGACAGGGCATTGTTATCTGGAATTCGTGCAGAAAGATCCTCGCAGCAACAATCTCGTAGCCAAGGCACGCGGTATGATTTGGAATAATATCTACCGCTTGTTGAAACCTTATTTTGAGGAAACCACAGGGCAGCTATTTACTTCCGGCATTAAGGTGTTGGTGAAAGTAACAGTTCAGTTTCATGAGCTATACGGTTATAGTCTGACGGTACTTGATATTGATCCTGCTTATACATTGGGAGATATGGCTCGTCGCCGTCGGGAAATATTATTGCAGTTGGAAGAGGAGGGAGTGTTGACGCTGAATAAAGAGCTTGAGATACCGATTCTTCCCCAGCGTATTGCTGTCATTTCTTCGGCTACTGCGGCCGGATATGGAGATTTCTGTCATCAGTTGCAGCACAATTCGGGCGGGTTCTTTTTCTATACGGAGCTTTTTCCGGCTTTAATGCAGGGAAATCAGGTGGAGGAATCCGTGTTGGCTGCTTTGGATCGTATTAATGCCCGCATCAATGAATTTGACGTAGTAGTCATCATTCGTGGCGGTGGAGCTACTTCCGATTTGTCCGGCTTTGATACTTATCTATTGGCAGCTGCATGTGCGCAATTTCCATTACCTATTATTACCGGTATTGGGCATGAACGCGATGATACAGTGCTTGATTCCGTGGCTCATACCCGGGTGAAAACTCCTACGGCTGCTGCCGAACTCCTGATTCACCAGGTAGCGGAAGTCGCGGAGCATCTGGAAGAATTATCTATGCGGATTCAACAGGGAGCTTATATGCTTCTTGATCTGGAACGACGAAGGTTGGAAACTCTCCAAACCCGTATTCCCAATCTTGTTCATCGCAAACTTGCGGACGCCCGTTTTTCTTTGCTGGCAGCAAAGAAAGATTTGTCACAGGTGACGAAAGCATTGGTGGCCCGTCAATCTCACCGGTTGGAACTTTTGCAACAACGAATAGCGGACGCTTCTCCGGATAAACTTTTGAGTCGGGGATATAGTATTACAATAAAGGATGGGAAAGCGGTGACGGATGCTTCTTTACTGAAACCGGGAGAGCATTTGATAACCCGGCTATCGAAAGGAGAAGTTCGATCGGTAGTAGAAAAGTAGCTATCCGTCAAACGTGTATTTGTAAAAACATTCATTATTAACCATTAAATATCAATCATCGTGGCAGTAAAAAAAGAAACATATTCCCAAGCAATGGAACGTCTTGAAAAGATCGTTCGCCAGATAGATAATAACGAACTGGATATCGACATTTTGAGTGAGAAAATAAAAGAAGCCAATGAAATTATAGCCTTTTGCAAGGATAAACTAACAAAAGCCGATCGGGAAGTCGAAAAATTATTGCAAGAAAAGAGGCAATCTGAAGAATAAAAGTTATTTTTGCGTTTCAATGCAATGGAAAATAAACTAATACATAACAATATGAAAGAAATAGACTGGGCGAATCTGTCGTTCGGATACATGAAGACAGATTACAATGTGAGAATCAACTTCCATAATGGTGCATGGGGAGAATTAGAGGTCAGTAGTGATGAACACCTCAATTTGCACATGGCGGCAACCTGTTTACACTATGGTCAGGAAGCTTTTGAAGGACTGAAAGCATTCCGTGGAAAAGATGGCAAAGTTCGTATTTTCCGTTTGGAAGAAAATGCTGCCCGTTTGCAATCTACTTGCCAGGGAATTCTGATGGCAGAACTTCCGACAGAACGGTTCAAAGAAGCAATCCTGAAAGTGGTGAAGTTGAATGAACGTTTTATCCCTCCTTATGAAACCGGTGCTTCTCTTTACATTCGTCCGCTGTTGATCGGAACAAGTGCCCAGGTAGGCGTGCATCCTGCAGAAGAGTATATGTTTGTAGTATTCGTAACTCCGGTAGGACCGTACTTCAAAGGTGGTTTCTCTACCAATCCGTACGTTATCATTCGTGAGTTTGACCGTGCCGCTCCTCATGGAACAGGTATTTATAAAGTGGGTGGCAACTATGCAGCCAGTCTTCGTGCTAACAAGAAGGCACATGATCTGGGCTATTCCTGCGAGTTCTACCTTGATGCAAAAGAAAAGAAATATATTGATGAATGTGGTGCTGCCAACTTCTTCGGTATTAAGGATAATACTTATATCACTCCGAAATCATCTTCTATCTTACCTTCTATTACCAATAAGAGCTTGATGCAGTTGGCAGAAGACATGGGTATCAAAGTGGAACGCCGTCCGATACCGGAAGAAGAACTGGAAACATTTGAAGAAGCTGGTGCTTGTGGTACTGCCGCAGTAATCAGCCCGATTCAGCGTATCGATGATTTGGAAAATGGAAAATCTTATGTGATTTCTAAAGACGGCAAGCCGGGACCTATCTGTACGAAATTGTACAATAAGTTGCGTGGAATCCAGTATGGCGACGAACCGGATACACATGGTTGGGTGACGATTGTAGAGTAATTGTATATTATGAAATAACACATTTATCAATTAATATTATTCACTATGTTAAAACTAAACTCAGAACTACGTGCGCAGGCGCGTGAGGCACTTCGAGGAAAGTGGCCTATGGCAGCCGTTGCTGCACTTATTTATTCAGCAATTGCCGGTGGATTATCTGCTATTCCTGTGATTGGCGGATTATGTTCATTGTTTGTTGGACTTCCGGTTGCATACGGCTTTACTATTGTAATGCTTGGCGTATGTAGAGGCAAAGACATTGATTTTGGTGTTTTGTTCGAAGGCTTTCAGGATTATGGACGTATTTTTGTAACTATGTTGCTTCAGGCTGTCTATACAATTTTGTGGTCACTGTTGCTGGTTATACCGGGTATCATTAAGTCTTATTCTTATGCAATGACATCTTTTATCTTGAAAGATGAACCGGAAATGAAAAACAATGCAGCTATTGAGAAAAGTATGGCTATGATGGAAGGGAACAAGATGAAGCTGTTCATGCTTGATTTAAGTTTCATTGGCTGGGCTATCCTTTGTATTTTCACTTTGGGTATTGGACTTCTTTTCCTGCAACCGTATGTTGCTATTTCGCGTGCTGCTTTCTATGAAGATTTGAAAGCACAACAAGGCGGAAGTGTAGAGGTAAACGTTGAAGTGAATGTTGAGATTTGATAAGACTCATTCAGTACTATAGAAGAATGGAGCATAGAGAAATCTGTGCTCCATTTCTTTTTGTCGGTTGCTTCAAAATCAGTACCTTTGCAACCTAATCAGGATTGATATGGGAAAGAATAAATTAGAAAAGTTTGCCGATATGGCGAGTTATCCGCACGTGTTCGAATATCCTTATTCGGCGGTAGATAACATGCCTTTTGACATGAAAGGGAAATGGCACAAGGAGTTTTTTAAAAACGATCATCCGATTGTGCTCGAGTTGGGTTGCGGACGTGGTGAGTATACTGTTGGCCTGGGTAAGATGTTTCCCGAAAAGAACTTTATAGCAGTGGATATAAAAGGCGCCCGTATGTGGACGGGAGCAACGGAGTCATTACAGGCCGGAATGAAGAATGTCGCTTTCCTGCGTACCAATATTGAAATCATCGAGCGTTTTTTTGCTGAAGGCGAAGTGAGTGAAATATGGCTTACCTTCTCTGACCCGCAAATGAAGAAAGCAACCAAGCGACTGACTTCTACCTATTTTATGGAAAGGTATCGCAAATTTTTGCAACCGAATGGTATTATCCACCTGAAAACGGACAGCAACTTTATGTTTACCTATACAAAATACATGATTGAGGCGAACAAACTTCCGGTTGAGTTTATGACTGAAGATTTATATCATTCTGATCTGGTAGATAATATTCTCGGTATTAAAACCTATTATGAACAACAGTGGCTGGATCGTGGTTTAGATATAAAGTATATCAAATTCCGGCTTCCGCAGGAAGGTAAACTGCAAGAGCCGGATGTAGAAATAGAGCTTGATCCCTATCGTAGCTACAACCGCAGCAAGCGTAGCGGTCTAAGCACAAGCAAATAGCTTGCCGGGACAATCACCCTAAAGTGAACCGGCAGCCATCTGAATAGTGACTTTAAATAGTAATTTGTAAATCGTCAAATAGTAAATAAAATGACTCTCTATCCTAAATTGATATTGGATGCATTGGCAACGGTGCGTTATCCCGGTACGGGAAAGAATTTGGTGGAAGCGGAGATGGTTGCCGATAATCTCCGTATTGATGGTATGACTGTCAGCTTTTCATTGATCTTTGAGAAACCGACTGATCCGTTTATGAAATCAATGTTGAAAGCTGCGGAAACAGCTATTCATACGTATGTCTCTCCTGATGTGCAGGTAACAATCACAGCAGAGAGTAAGCAAGCCGCTCGTCCGGAAGTTGGCAAGCTCCTTCCACAAGTGAAGAATATAGTCGGTATATCTTCCGGTAAAGGTGGAGTAGGTAAGTCTACGGTGTCTGCGAACTTGGCAGTTGCTTTGGCTAAATTAGGCTATAAGGTTGGCTTGCTCGATGCTGATATTTTCGGTCCTTCCATGCCTAAGATGTTTCAGGTGGAGGATGCACGCCCCTATGCTGAACGTATAGATGGTCGTGACATGATTATTCCGGTAGAGAAGTATGGCGTGAAATTATTGTCTATCGGTTTCTTTGTCGATCCGGATCAGGCAACTTTGTGGCGTGGCGGAATGGCAAGTAATGCGTTGAAACAGTTGATAGCTGATGCAGCCTGGGGAGATTTGGATTATTTCCTGATAGACCTTCCTCCCGGAACCAGTGACATTCATTTGACGGTTGTTCAAACATTAGCCATGACAGGAGCGATTGTTGTCAGCACTCCGCAAGCGGTTGCTTTGGCAGATGCCCGTAAGGGAATCAATATGTTCACCAACGATAAGGTAAATGTACCTATTCTCGGTTTGGTTGAGAATATGGCTTGGTTTACTCCCGCTGAACTACCCGAGAATAAATACTATATCTTTGGTAAAGAAGGTGCCAAGAAACTGGCTGAAGAAATGAATGTTCCTTTGTTGGGGCAGATTCCTATCGTGCAAAGCATCTGTGAAGGAGGAGATAATGGTACTCCCGTTGCATTGGATGAAGACTCCGTGACCGGACGCGCTTTCTTATCCCTGGCTGCCAGTGTTGTTCGTCAGGTAGATCGCCGGAATGTAGAGATGGCTCCGACTCAAATCGTGGAAATGCATAAATAAATGGAATCTGGAGTTGGATAGCTTTGCAGTAAGTTATCCATAGGATATAGAGCGAGCCTCTGTAGTCTTTTCAAAGACTATGGAGGCTCGTTTATTTATTAGGATCATATAGAATCCGTTGTTGGCGGATTCTCTTCTACAAAATAGTGACGCTATCCAATATAAATAGTGACGGTATATGACAACGATACCGTCACTATCCTAAGCATATACCGTCACTATCCTAAGCATATACCGTCACTATTTTTTCTATATCAATCAGGGGTCTTGCATTTATTTATGGCGTATATCAACAACGATTTCTGCTTGATCTATTTTTTACGTTTGAATTATTTATTCAAAGCTTTCATGAGTTCTTTTTTCATGGTGTCTACTCCGGGAAATCCAGTTTGTTTGAAGGTGATATTACCCTCCGGATCAACAACAAAATAAGTGGGAACTCCTCGGATATTGAAGTTGGACATTAGAAAGCTCCATTGCTCATTTGTCACACGGAAATGCTCACCATGAATATCGGTAATCATGTTTTCCCAGGTACCTTTGGGGGAAGTTTCGCCTGTGATGTAGAGGTAGATAATATCCTTGTCTTTTAATTCCTCTTTCATTGGAGTGATGGCTTTATTAGCTGTGCGACAAGGGCCACACCATGTTGCCCAAAAATCAACTAACAGTGTGTGTCCCCGGAATTTAGAGATAATGGATGGGAATAAATCTTCATTGGAGACTTGTCCAGTCTCGTTAACAGTGAAGCCTGTCTTTCTTTTGTTTAATTCTATCTTTTTTATTATCTCTTTGTTAACTTGAGTAAGCATCTCTGCATATACCGGGGAAGAAAAAGTCTTTAATTCAACATTCTGTTCTGCTGTTAACGGGGTAAAATCCTTAATGGATTGATATAGCTTATTAAATTTAATGTTATCGAATAGAGGTCCCTGTCCCGTTCTTAGTGTCTCTTTAAGTACATCTAAAGAATTCGGCAGAAAGTTTATTAAATATATCGTTGACGCGTAATATTTGCCGTATAAAGCTTTAAGAGTGTTGATAGAACTGAATTCCTTCAGTATGTCATAGTAGCCTTTAGGAGTATCGATGCGGGTATTATAAAAATAATCATCAGTCTGCTCTCTATTCAGTTTGTTAACAGCAATATGTGCTGATTTTAGTTCTCTCTCCGTCATGGCGATTTTGCCGGTCGCATCCAGGTCTACCAGGATATTTAATAGCTCTTTGCACGCATTGCTGTATGGGGATTGCGCAATTTCTTTTCGAACGGATGGAAGGCGCTCAAGTACATAAGCTTTATATTCATCTGCACTTTTCCCGACAATGTCATTGTACATATCCATGTAATAAACGCTTTTTAATACAATATCTATATCTACTGAAGCTAATTCTTGTTGTAGGCTAGCCAGATAACCATTGAAGTATACAGGCTCTCCATACGTTTTATCTTTTCTTTGTAGATGTGCTTGTCTGCGGCAAAGTTCCTTTGTATTTATAATGAGTGATGTCTCTTCATTGGGAGCTATCAGACATTCAATCCAACCAAAAGGAAATTCCAATGCTACGCTTGTGACAGATGCAACCTTTACTTCCGCCAGGAAAGTGCCGTCCTCCTTGATTTTTATGATATTCTGTTCGTTGTGGATATTCAGTGCAGGACTTTCTATGTGCATCTTCACTTGCTTTATCATCTCTTTTTGATAGTCTAGTATTTTTCCTTTAAGGGTGGCAGTTCCATAGACTAACTTAGGAGTCGGCAATATCGCTTTCTTATTTATTTTGTGCACGACTGCTTCTTTGGGAAGTTTCTGTTTATAGAATGCGTCCTTATCCAGTTGTATGCCCCATATCTTATATGCTCCGTCAAAATCCCCTTCTGAGAAGTCCAGACTGGTTACATTTTCGGGTATGGGAGGAAATTGTAATTGGAATTCCGCTTCTCCTGATTCCGGCATCCAGAACTCTTTATCTAATGTGATTCCAACTCCTCTTCGAATGGGATAAAGCATTCCATTGTTGTCTTTCAGGAAACTGCCCGTAGCTATTTTTATCCAATATTTAGGATGATAGAAAGCCTTTATATACACTGTTGTCACTGTATCACTCATGACAATTTTATCGACCTCAATACTATTGGAACTCCATGCAAGAAAAGGAGGACGCTCGATCACTCTGTCTTTGGCTTGTATGGTGCAGGTTATGC
Source organism: Bacteroides sp. M10 (assembly GCF_014334015.1). Lineage (GTDB taxonomy): Bacteria > Bacteroidota > Bacteroidia > Bacteroidales > Bacteroidaceae > Bacteroides > Bacteroides intestinigallinarum. Next base: position 2,817,702 of record NZ_CP060488.1, read on the forward strand.
AGAATATCAAACCGATAATCCATACGAATCTTTTCATGTGAATAATGTTTTATTACACGAACAAATATAAGGATCTTTTTATAACTATCCTTGTAAAAAACTAAAAAAGAAATGATTTTTTTGTACTGGAGAAGGATATATCCGGCTCCGGGGAGAAAGGTGTTTCCCACCGATGAACGCCCCGTTCCTCACCGATGAGGAAAGGGGGCGGCACCGGAGAGAGAAATTACTGTAACCTGAATACGATAGGAATGGTATACTTGACAGAAACAGGTTGTCCTTTTTGCATTCCTGGTTCCCATTTAGGCATATTACCCACTACGCGTACGGCTTCTGCATCCAGTGACGGAGATACACTGCGTAAGACTTTGATATTCGACAAACTTCCGTCTTTACTAATAACCATCTGTATGATGACTCTGCCTTGCTCCTTACTTTTTTGAGCGATGACGGGATATTTGATACTTCTAGCCAGATATTGGAACAGACCGGCTTGTCCTCCCGGAAATTTAGGCATTACTTCTACCATGGTGAATACTTCGTCTTCATTTTCTCCTTTTACACTGCCTCCCTCTGGGGTTGGATCATCTTTTGCAGCATAGCCCACCACCACTACTTCATCCATGTCGGACTGCTTTACTTCTTCTGCTTTGGGAAGTTCAGGACCGGATAGCCGAAAAGCAACAGGAACTGTAAATTTCACGTTCACTGCTTCCCCCCTTTGTTTGCCGGGTTTCCATTTGGGCATGGCGGCAATTACACGCATGGCTTCCTTGTCGAGATACGGATTGACACTTCGCTCCACTTTCGTATCGGCTATGCTTCCGTCCTTTTTGACAGTAAAGCTTACAATCACACGTCCTTGTGCACCGATTGCATGTGCTTCAGCCGGATATCTGACGTTCTTCGATAAGTAGTCCATCAGTGCCTGTACTCCTCCCGGAAAATCCGGCATTTCTTCTACAACCTGGAAGACAACGGAATCTGGTACACTTTTGATTTGAGTTTCCGCCATTTCCTTTTCTTGCTTATCCCGTGGAAGTGTAGTTCCTTGAATATCTTCTGTAGGAAGTTCCGGAATATCCGTAGTTTCAGCTTGCATGGCAACTTCTTCTGTTGCTTGTCCCATCATTTCTTTGGCAAATTTTTCAGTGGTACGTGCTACCATTTCGATGTTACTGACAATCATTAAGATAGCAGCCAAGGGAAGAAACATCAGATATTTTGTCCTTCCTATTTCTTTCGTTCTTCGTTTATTCATCATTTTAATACGATTTTTGAGTGGTAAAACATTGAAACTATTTGATAAATTTGCTGCAGCCTTGTGATGTGCCAGTCCCAACAAATGGTACTGGTATGATTTACTATCATGCCCCGTCTCTAATACACGGTGATCTGCCATGTATTCGAGGTTTCCTCTGACTTCCCGTTTCATCAGCCAGATAAATGGATTGAACCAGCAAAAGATACACATTATCTCGCTGATAAGCACGTCTACCGAATGGTATTGACGGGCGTGGGTCTCTTCATGAGTAATAATTTCACTGATTTCAGATTCCGTATGTGATTGTGGGTGTATGAATATCCAGTGGAAGAAAGAAAAAGGGCCGGTTTTTTTCTTTAATAGATGTACGCGTACTCCTTGTATCTTGCTTTTTGAGCATTGGAAGTGTAATCGGATGATGCTGCCCAGTTGTACGAAGAAACGTGTGGCTAGTAATAACATTCCGCTCCAATAGATAACTTTCGCGAGCTGCATGATAAACTCTTGCCAGTTCATTACAGGCTCTTGTAAAGGAGTAACTACTTGCTCCGGAAGGATGATGGTTGCATAAAGATCTGCCATTGCCACCATTGGTTCGTGAGCTTTTATCCATCCCTGAATATTCAGTAAAGGATAAAGCATGGAGATGGCAAAGAAACATAGCAAAGCCATCCTACGCCAATGGAAGAAGGTGTCTTTATGGAAAAACAACCGATAGAATGCATAGAACAGAGCTATCGCTACATTTATCTTTAGAAAATAAGCTAGTTCCGGAGTCATGGTGATGAATGTTTTCTATTAATTTTCTTTTCCTTTTTCAATGAGTTCGATAATATCTTTGAGATCATCGGTCGAAATTTTCTGGTCTTTGGCAAAGAAAGAAACCATTTCTTTGTAAGAGTTCTCAAAGTAGTTACGAACTACGCCACTCATAAAATGGCGTTTATATTCATTTTCGCGAATGGCAGGAGTATATTGGTAGGTATTACCCACACGTTTCGGTGTGACATATCCTTTCCGCTCGAGGTTCTTTACGATAGATGCTACTGTGGTATAAGGAGGTGCCGGTTGCGTATACTTTGCAACAATGTCTTTTACGAAACAGCATTGTAACTCCCAAATGTAGATCATTACTTCTTCTTCTTGTATAGTTAACTTTTCCATGGAGATGTTGTTTAATTACGAATACTTCGCAAATCTACGAATATTTCGTAAACAAGCAATAGCTAGTCGGTTAATAATTGTAAATGTATAAATCTTGCAAGAATATTTTAATTGCATTGTTATTCGGAAATTATTTAAGCATAAAAAAAGACCGGATGAACATTATTTTTTTCTATATAGTCACTCTTTAATAACCTTTATGCAAAAAATAGACTATCAAGGATTTTTTTATATAAAATAAATGAAATATATTTGCGGCTACAAAATATACGTTAAATACGGAAGGGTGTGTTTCAATACTTTAACCGGTTGCGAATAATTCCCCACACTTCAAACAGAACTATTAACTAACAATGCCAACCAAAGGGAAGAGGAAGGCAAACTAAAAAATGAATGATATGAAAAAAGGTTTGATTTTTGTGCTATTTGCACTTGTTTCTATCGTTTCTTATTCTCAGATTTCTTGGAATGCCAAAGTTGGTATGAACATGAGTAACTTTACTGGGGATATGGATACTGACATGAGGATTGGATTCAATGTAGGCGTTGGCATGGAATATCAGTTCTCTGATATGTGGTCTATTCAACCTTCGTTGATGTTCACTCAAAAAGGTGCTAAACAGGATGAAGTGAAAATGAATCCAATGTATTTGGAGATTCCGGTATTGGCTGCTGCAAGATTTGCAATTGCTGATAACCAGAATATTGTAGTGAAAGCTGGTCCTTATTTTGCATTTGGTATTGCTGGTAAGTGTAAAATTGGTGATGAAAAAATTGATTTCTTTGGTGACGGTGATGATCAATTTGGAGCAAAAAGATTTGATGCAGGTCTCGGTGTAGGCGTTGCTTATGAAATTAATAAATTCTTTATTGACTTATCAGGAGAATTTGGTTTGGCTAAATTGGCTGATGGTGACGGTGCACCGAAGAACATGAACTTCTCTATTGGCGTAGGTTACAAGTTCTAAACTTATTATACTCTCTTTATAATATCTCTAAAATCCCTCGTTCTATACTCTCTTGGAACGGGGGATTTTTTTATATCCTTATTAATAAAAAGAAAAACGGCATATCCCATTGAAAGGATACACCGTTAATTCTCTCTCTTGTAATTCTTACTCATTAATCACTTATCTGCTTGGATAAGTTTGCTTTCTCTTTTAATTCTTTGTATCTCTCTATTGCATGTTTGCGACTCATCAGTATTTGCCAGCGGTATACCCAACAGGTGGTCAGGAAATAAATGCCGGCTTGCAACCACAAAGCCTTATATTCAAAAGCTACTTCACTAAGAGTGGCTCCCATATTGTTGATTTTTACAAAGCCGTTAATTCCAAACGTTGAGGGGAAGATGTAGGATACATACTTCCAAAACGGAGGAATAGCTGCTCCCGGCCAGGAAATTCCTGAAATAAATAACAGGGGGACTGATGTGAATACAAAAATCAGCATACACGTTTCCCGATTGCGAATGGCAATAGAAGCTGTCATCGCAAAGAAGATACAAGCCGCAAGATAGGGGACAACGAATAATATTAATGAACTGGGTTGCCCAATTTGGTTGAGGCTAAACAATCTTGGAACGACATAAAGTACGTAGAAAGCTACCAATATATAAACTAGGAAATAACTCAATCCTTTTCCTAATACAATTCGTAACGTCCCGTTATAGTGACGATTAATAGGTACAAGATCCTTAAATCTGTTGTTCTCACGAGCAGTTCCTGCAGCGAGACCGATGCCGAGCAATAATGTCTGTTGGATAATCAATACCAATACAGCAGGAATCAGGAAAGCGGCAAACCCGGCAGTGGGGTTGAAGATGGAGATTTCTTCATATTCTATCGGATAAGCAGTGATTTCATCCTGACGGTCGGTCGTGTTTCCGCTACGTGCAATTTTGATATCCCTGTTCATATCCAGAGAAACGGCAGTGTTGGCAAGAAGCATCGATTTATAGTATAACAATCCGCTCATGTCGCAATAGATACTGACTTGTGTCTGTTTTCCTTTGGCAATATTGTCGCTGAAATCCGAAGGGATATAAATGATACCATACGCACGCCGGTTCTTTAGCGTTTGTTTGGCTTCTTCCATATCAGCACAGTAAGAGACGATTTGAATATCGGGTGTGGCATCTACCTTACGGAGATATTCACGACTAAGAGATGAATGTGAATCGTCTACAACAACGGCAGGAACTTCACGCACTACTTCGTTGTCATAAATGAAACTATACAACAACGGATAACCTAATGGGACGAGTATGAAAAATATCAGCACCCCCTGGTCGCGGAAAGTTGTTTGAAACTCCCGCTTCCAGATATAAAACAGGTCATTGATGCCTTGGGCTATCTTGTCTTTTAATTTTATATCTTTCATTTAGGGTATATATTTATAGTAAACCAATGCTTCCTTCAGGCGATGAACCACAAAGAAGGGGAGCATCATAAATATTAATAGTGCCATATAGTTGGTCCATGAGTAAGCCATACTATATCCGTTGAGTGCTTGATCGACGTAAATCAGGAAATAATGCCGCAACGGGAATAGATTACTCAAAGCCTGTAGAACAGGATGCATAGCCATGACCGGGAATGAAAAACCGGAAATGGAGAACGATATGACTCCCCACAGGGAAGCAAAACTTAATCCGAGTCGTAGAGTCGGCAGAGTTCCTATCATAACAATACCACAACATTGAGATGCTAGTACGAGACACAGTGTGGCGAATATCATCGGGAATATGCCGCTATTGCAAGGAAAATGCAGAAATCCATACAGGTATACATTATAAAATATACCCATAATGAAAAAGACTATTGTGTGGGGAAGCAGTTTTCCTGCCAATGCAATGTAAATGGAGTTGTTACTCATTCGTAGCCATTCGCGGGCAGTGCGATCCTTGATTTCCACACCGATTGAATAAACGGTAACCATAAATATTAATAGCATGAGTACTCCCGGTATCAGTGTATTACATAAGTATACTGAATAGTTCAGCCACGGATTATTTAGTGGGTGTGTATCAATTACGATCGGTTGCAGATAAGCCATAGCCTGATCCTCTGTCGCACCTTTGGCATACAGCATCGTCCGGGCTGCAGCTCCGGAGGTGAGTTCTCCCATCATTTTCATATCCCTGAACAATAGAGAGCCTGCAATCAGGTATGAGTAATTGGTATAGAAAGAGATTGTTGGCTGTCGTTGGCTTTGTGCCTCTGCCGATAAACCCTTGGGGAGATAGAAGAACCCGTAGATTTTTCCCTCCTGCATGGCAATACGCGCATCTGTTACATTGCTGTAATGAGCTACAACCCCTGTCTGCGAAAAAGCATCCAGATTGCGGACAATATTGCGGGAAGTAGACGAATCATCCATGTCCACCACTCCCGCAGGAAGATCCTTGGGAAGCCCCGAATCCATTAAAGTGGTGAAGAATATATAACAAAACAGCGGGGCAATGACCATACAGAAGAGATAGAGCGGGCGTGATACCAATCGCCGGCACTCTCTTTGCATAACCTGCCACAAAGCTATATATTTCTTTTCTCTCTCTTTCATGGTTACTTGTCAATGATAACAGACATACCCGGACGGAGATTTTCCACTTTCTCTACCGGAGAAGCTTTCACCTCGAATGTTTTCAGATCAAATTGTCCGGTCGTTTTGGTTGCTTTCCAGGCAGCATAAGTGCCTAAGTCTTTCAGATAATATACTTTGAGCTGGATCTTTTTATTATCCAGAGCAGGAATGATAGCTTCGAACTCCGACCCCATCGTCAGGTTCTTGAGCAAATCTTCGCGTACATTGAATGTTACCCACATATCGTTGAGTTCAGCGATATTCATGATAGGAGCACCGGTACCAACCAATTCGCCTACCTTCGGGAATATTTCAGAAACTTCCCCGGCAGCCGGAGCAATGAGATAAGTCTCCTTAATATACGATTCAACTTCGGCAACAGCTCCTTTCGCCCGGTTTACCAAAGCTTCCGCAGCCATCTTATCTTCACGTTCCGCTCCATTCTTCGCCATGGTATATTGTGCTTTGGCAGCTTTCTCTGTTGCAATACTTGCGTCCCGTTGCGCAGTCACTTCATCCAGCTTCTGTGCAGGCATCACTCCCTGTTCGTAGAGATTCTTGATGCGTTGATATGATTTCTCGGCAATGGTAACGCCTGCCTGGGCTTTTTGCCACATTTCATAAGCCGCCTGGATTTGTTCCTCACGCGCGCCTTTGATTGCTTTTGCGTTTTGTGCCTGTGCGGCAGCTTCAGTAGCCCGTGCCTGTTCCATTTTTGCTACCACGTCAGGAGCTTCCAAAATGGCCAGCGTATCTCCGGCATTGACACTTTGGCCTTCTTTCACGCGAAATTCCAGTATACGTCCCGGAACTTTACTTGAAACGCGATATTCGGTAACTTCAGCCTGTCCCTGTATAATTTCAGGACCTTTGCGGAGCATCAAGAAACCAACGACTGCAACGATTGCAATAACTCCCAACAGAGTAAGGAATGCAAGAAGCATATTGCTGTTTTGTGATTTTATAGGTGCCATATGATTTATGAATTATGATTTATGGATTGTGATTTATAGATTGTGAGTTGGTTAGAGATTGGGTTGTTTCTGATTGGGTTCTTAACTTTATTTTTCCGAATCTTATTTATTTCAGCGTTCCCAAAGACTTCTTCAGATAGATTTCCGTCAGCTTCACATCTATTTGCGCGTCAATCTTTTCTGAATGAGCAGACAACCATGCTGTTTGTGCTTCAAGAACATTGCTGGTGGCAATCACTCCTTCTTTAAAACCAAGTGTTGCATAGCGTAGATTTTCTTCCGCTTTTTCCATGTTTTTAGAAGACATTACCAGTTTCTTACCAGCTTCTTTTACCTTGAATGCAGCCTGATTGACCTGCAACTCTATTTTTTCACGAGCATCCTGAAGTTGGTACTGTGCAATACGAGCTTCGGCTTTTGCCGCTCTGGTTTTATAAATACCTTCTCCCCAGTGCCATATAGGTATCTGTACCATAACTCCCACATTCCACATACCTTTGAACTTGTTTTCAAAGCTGTTGAAAACAGAGGGATTGGTTACCATATAATTCCCCATCAATGCGATGGATGGAAGATGCTCCGCACGGGTTACATTTACTTTCTGTTTATAAATCTGCGTTGCCAATTCGAGGCTACGTATCTCCGGACGATTCTCATAAGCGGTGGATAGATCGAAATGAGGGTCCGTTGTCAGTAATGGAATGTCTTCCATATTTTCGTCTGCCAGTGTGATGGGAGAACTAAGATCAATGCCACATAGTTGACACAGCAACATTCGCGCAAGACTCAATCCGTCTTCCACTTTAGTCAGTGTCATTTCGGCTTCATTTACCTTGACGCGTACAGACAAACCATCCGCTTTGGTGGCTACTCCTTCATTAATCATTTTCTCTACATCGCTGTCCAGCTGTTGCAGAAGCTTTAGATAACCTTCCGCCAACTTCTTCTTATTAACCAGTGAAATGACTTGCCAATAGGCTTGGTCCGTACTCATGATTACTTCCTGCATACCGCCGTGATGTTGTTCTTGAGCCAACTCTTCGGCATACTTTGTTATTTTGTTGTACGCCCGGATTTTCCCGCCCATGTATAAAGGCTGTGTCAATGTAATGGCACCTGCATAGATATTTCGGGTGTCTGTACGGAGTGCATCCACTAAAGAGTTTCCCGCTTGATCGAGGGCGGGCAGCACCGCTCCTAATTTTCCACTTAAGGAAGAAATAAGTGGTGCCAAGTCAGGATGTGCTGTTGCAATCTCGGTTGCAGCTTGTTGGATGGGGCCAGCCAGATTCGTTCCTAACCCTGAAAGCGCGGCTTTCTGGTCATTGTTTAATAATGAAAACTCTTTCTGGTTCCTCATGTAAGCTCCCGTTGCCGAGAAATTAGGCAAATAATTTGTAAATGCAGCTTTCCGTTGATAATGAGCCGCACTTATTTTTTCATTGCTTATCAACAAATCTTTGTTGTTGGCAAGAGCTAGTGCGCGGCAACTATCCAGACTTAGAAAGCTCTGCGCTTTTACTGTAAAAGTGAAACTTAACAGAAATGTCAGAAGAAAAACTTTTTTCATCGCATCTTGCATATTAATAAGGTGGTACTTCTATTTTAAATAACCCTGTTCTTATGCAATTTGTTTATTAAAGTAGTCTGTTTTTTTGTACTTGTTTACTTAAACAATAATTGCATAAACAACGATGCAAATGTATGTGCTTTCTGTGAGAACTCAAAACGAATTAGCTTTTTTTAGAAATATAGTGGGGATGGATTCTGTTGAAAAGAAAGAAGGCTATTCCTCATGGCGAGGAACAGCCTTTCTTGATATATAAAGTAAGGGGATTTTAATTACAGAGCACCTACTTCTTTCAAAGCAGCGTTAGTTCCGTGAACAGCTTTTGCGCTAGCTGCGAACTTAGCTTTTTCGTCTTCGTTCAGGTTCAGTTCAACGATCTTTTCGATACCGTTCTTGCCAAGGATTACAGGAACACCGATGCAAAGATCTGATTCGCCGTATTCACCTTCCAATAATACAGAACAAGGAACCATCTTCTTTTGGTCGTGAAGGATAGATTCAACTACGAATGCTCCTGCTGCACCCGGTGCATACCATGCAGAAGTACCTAGCAATTTAGTCAGCGTAGCACCACCTACCATAGTAGCAGCAGCAACTTCTTCCAATTTCTCTGCAGAGATGAAATTAGCTACAGGCATACCTTTGTAAGTAGCGAAACGAGTCAAAGGAATCATCGTAGTATCACCGTGACCACCGATAACCATACCTTCTACTTCGTTAGCGTTGCAACCGATAGCTTGAGACAAGAAATATTTGAAACGAGAGCTATCCAGAGCACCACCCATACCGATCACACGGTTTTTCGGCAAGCCCAGAGCTTTCAATGCCAAATAAGTCATTGTATCCATTGGGTTGGAGATAACAACGATGATAGCGTTAGGAGAATATTTCAACAGGTTTTCTGCTACCGATTTAACGATACCAGCGTTCACACCGATCAGTTCTTCACGAGTCATACCCGGTTTACGAGGAATACCTGAAGTAATCACAACAACGTCAGAGTTAGCAGTTTGAGCATAGTCGTTCGTGCAGCCTACCAATGTAGTGTCGAAACCCAACAATTGAGCTGTCTGCATCATATCCATTGCTTTACCTTCTGAAACGCCTTCTTTAACGTCCAGCATTACTACTTCGTCTGCTACTTCATTAAAAGCAAGTACATTTGCACATGTAGCACCTACGTTACCTGCGCCTACTACGGTTACTTTTGACATAATACTATATATTTAAAAAGTTGATAATTTGTTTTATCTTTTAGCGCGACAAAATTACAACGATAATCCTGATTAAAGAAATTTTTCCGTAATAATTTTAGTTAAAGGTCGAAGTTCCCGATAATATATAGGTATGATAAAAAGTTTGGGTGGAAGAAGCTGTTTTTTGCATGGTTATATACAGAATGTAGCTGCGTAAGAATGTACTATTATGGCAAATGATTCATTCAGCTATTTTTTTATAATTGCTTGCCTATTCGGAGTTACTTCGTTAGTTACTGTTACTTCGTTCCACTATAGTGTTCCGCAAGAATAACTATAGTGTCCCTTACGGATAACTATAGTGGAACGCAAGAGTAACTATAGTAGAACGAAGTAATAATAAGCAATGAGATTAATAATATTAGGCAGAGAAAGAAATAACGATAGTATCTTGATGGAGAATTTTTGGCAATACCTTTCAACCGTATGCTTGATTCATTTTTGTATGGAAAAAGAAGATACCAATTAAAGTGGCAGGGAACCTGGCAAGTTTTTTAAATAATGAACGAATAAAGTCCGAAAGCTTATTATCTTTGTGCCAATCTGTTAATTGAAAGTTTAATGAACTGCTGAAAATATCGAAAATATCAAAATGAAGTTCTGGGAATCAAATCATCAATCTGTTCAGGAAGGGGATATGCAATTTATTGCACTTTACAAATTCTACTATCAAGATTTGTATGCTTATGGAGTGAGTTTGGGGTTCAATACCGAAGATGTGAAAGATGCAATTCAAGAAGTATATCTAAAATTGTATTTCAATGAGCGCCTGTGTATTGATGAGAAGAAAATAAAATTTTATTTGTTGCGTTCGGTTAGGAATCAGCTGATTGATTGGGAGCGTACAAAGAAAGATACATCTTCTATAGAAGAAGAGGAAAGGAGTTTTAAATTATCCGTATCCGTTGAAGAAAGCTTTATTTCTGATGAAGAAGACTTATTACTGAAAAAAAGGGTGAATAGAATTCTTGATTTGCTGACAGATCATCAGCGGGAAATAGTCTATTTACATTTTATAGAGGAAATGCCTTATGAAGAGATTGCGGTAATGCTGGATATGAAAATTCAAACGGTGCGCGGACAAGTCTTTAAAGCGATGGAGAAATTAAGAAAACTGGATTCAAAAGATTATTTTCTGTTTTTTCTTATCTTATACCTGCATGGCGTTTCTGTCTTTAAATAATTGAAAAAGAGTATTGTATACGGAAGGCGGGGAGCGTAAACCTATACCTCTCTGCTTTTTTATTTATTTTTTTGAGGAAAAAAGGAGATGAAAGGCATACGAATCTCGTATATATAGTAAACAGGTCTTTAATTGAAATAAATAATGAAAGAATATTCATCATATACTACAGCTGATTTTTTGAACGATGATTTATTTCTTTTCTGGTATTATTCCGGAGAAGGAGATTATTATCGAAAAATCATTGCCGATTGTCCCGATCGTGAGCCGTATTTAAAAGAAGCGATGGAGAGACTGGCGGCGTTAAAGTGGGAAAAGCCGGTTTTACCCCCAAAAGAAGTGGATAATGCTTGTTTGAAACTGGAACAAGCCATTCAAAATCGGAAAATGTCTCAACGTAAATATCGATTGTATAAGATGAGATGGTGGAGCGCTTCAGTTGCGGCAGCTATTCTTATCCTGTTTGTTTCGGTAGAGGTTATTTGGAAAAGTGCTCCGGCAATTGATTATCTAGCTTTGTTGCAAGTGAATGACTCTGTGTTTATGAGTGGTAAAACGCAGCTTTTTGTTGACGATCAGTTGAAAGAAACTTTTGAAGGTAATCCGGATTTGGCTTACGATCAAATGGCGACAGATGCTGGTGAAGGGGAATTTAATAAATTAGTTGTTTCGTATGGCAAACGTGCCCGTGTCACTCTTTGCGATGGTACGAAAATATGGGCGAATGCAGGAACGGTGCTTCTATATCCAACACATTTTGAGGATAAGAAGCGTGAAATATATGTAGATGGAGAAATATATATTGACGTGACTCCTAATCCGGAGAAACCTTTTATTATTAAGACGTCGGATATGGGAGTAAAAGTGTTGGGGACTTCTTTCAATGTTTCGGCTTATCGGGAAGATGTAGAGAAAAGTGTTGTGCTGGTTACAGGTAAAGTGGAGGTAACAGCATCTAATGGAGAATCTGTACGTATTTTACCCAATGACCGGTTCAGGCAATCCACTGATAAATATGTGGTAGATAAAGTGAATGTGGAGGATTATGTGTCGTGGAAGGAGGGACGATTATCGTTTAAAAACACAGAGCTTGGCGGAATACTCAAACAACTGTCCAGATACTATAACGTAAGGATTGATTATGATAAACAACAACAAATCACTTGTAGCGGAAAACTGAATTTGGACGATACGATCGAACAGATATTGAATACTATCACAGAAACGGCTCCTGTGATAATAAGTAAGGAAAACAATGTTTATAAAGTAACAATAAAGAAAAAATAGCCTATGATTAATATGTGAAAAACCATACTCTAATTTATCCTTTTGAGAGAGAAAGGATACCAGCCAGTTTTATTCGTAATAGAATAGCCTTAAAATATTGAAGTATAATTTTAATTCTTAAACAGATGAATGAAAAACATCAAAAAAAGAATCACACTTGCCTAAGTGTGAGAAGGCCCTTTATATGCTTTTTTCTAGCATTGGGTGTGTTTCTGCTATCCGCTTTTCCTACTGAATTGTATGCCCAGAAGAAAACAATTACTTTGGACTATAAAGAGTTGGGACTAATGGAACTTTTTAAGAAGATAGAAGAAAAGAGTGATTATGTCTTTTTCTACTATGACGTATTGATAGATAAGGATGTGAAGGTTCCTGCACGTTTCAAAAACATGACAGTAGAGCAAATTCTGGATAAAGTTTTTGCTAACATGGAGCTTGCCTATAGCATTAATAAAAAACAGATAACTATTAAAAAGAAAGTATTGCAGGAAAAAACGAAGAAAGAAGGTCAAAGCTCTATTGTAAAAGGAGTGGTATTCGACCAGTCTCGTGAACCGTTGCCCGGAGTTAGTATTGTAGTGCAAGGTACTAATATCGGGACCGTCAGTGATCTTAATGGAGCTTATTCCATTCATGTGCCTTCGGATGATTCGAAGATTATTTTCTCCTATATAGGTTTCGCTCCTGTGACTTATTCGGCAAAAGAAATGAATAAGCTGTCAGAAGTGGTGTTAGTTGAAGATACAAAAACAATTGATGAAGTGGTTGTGGTAGGATATACGACCCGTACACGTGAGAAATTAATCAGTTCCGTCTCGACTATAAACAATCAGGAATTAGTTAAGTCCACAGTCCCCAATCTGGAGAATGCGTTGACAGGGCGTGTGTCCGGAGTCTTTTCCCGTCAGACTAGTGCTGAACCGGGTTCAGATGGTGCCGATTTGAAAATTCGCGGTTTTGGTTCTGCTTTGGTGGTAGTAGATGGTATTCCGGGAAGAAATTACAGTGATATCGATCCTTCCGAAATTGAATCCGTTTCCGTATTGAAAGATGCATCGGCTGCCGCTGTTTATGGGATGCAGGGAGCAAATGGAGTTATTCTTGTAACGACTAAAAGAGGAGGAAAAAACAAACCGACGACATTGGATATCAATACGCGCTTCGGATTGCAAATGCCTCATAACTATCCACAGCCTGCATCAACCCCGCTGTGGCAGACATTAGTTGGTGAATATTATGCTAATATGAAATTGATTAATGATAAGAACGCGGTAATTACTCCCGCTGATATGGCTACGCGTGACTATGCTTATAATACCAATTGGTATGAGGAAATGATAAAGAACGCTCCCATCACCCAGTCCAATATCAATATTTCGGGAGGCACAGATAAAGTCAGTTATTTTATTTCAGCCGGCTATTTATATCAGGGAGGTATTTGGTCAACAAATTCTACTGATAAGAATCGTTTCAATTTCCGTAGTAATTTGGATGCGGATATACTGAAAAACTTGAAGTTATCTGTCGGAGTGGGAGCTGTCATTAACAGTCTGAATTATCCGAGATCCGCTTCGTATGAGATAGCCCGCAAAATGAAAGATATGGCTCCGAATATTCCGGTAAAGTGGCCGGGGCATGACGACTATTATGCTTTTGGTGGGGAAGGTACGGTGAATCCGATGGCATTGGCGGATAAAGAGGCATCCGGATATTCCAAGAAAATAGCCAAGAATCTGAATGTGGATTTTTCTTTAGAGTATAAGGTTCCCTTTGTAGAGGGGCTTTCTTTGAAGGCTACGATGGGATATACGCAATCTGATTCGTGGAATAAGAACTGGAATATGAATATCGTTTATATGGGCTATCGGGAGGATGCGCAGGAATATTATGAGAGTGCTTCCGCCTCTAATGCCAATAAAGCAAGTTTGAGTTTGGAAGATGGTTTTTCCTATAATATAACCGGACAAGGTTTTATCAATTATATCCGTTCGTTCGGGAATCATAATATAAACAGCGGACTGGTCTTTGAATTTTCGGATGCGGAAAACCGTTCTACTGTTACGTCTCGTGGAGAATTTCCTTCTACTGTGTTGGATATGATGGCGGGTGGAATTGCCAATAAACAAGTGACAAATAGTGAAGTTTTCCGTAAATACAGGACGGCTTCTTTCATCGGTCGTTTCTCTTATGATTACCGTTCCAAGTATTTTGTCGATTTCAACTTTCGATATGATGGTGCCCAGTATTTTGCCGATAAGTGGGGTTTCTTTCCCTCTGCCTCTGTAGGATGGATGCTGACAAACGAAGAGTTTATGAACCCGTTGAAGAAAGTCTTGAATGAGTTTAAAATTCGTGCCTCCTGGGGAGAATTGGGTGACTTGTCGGCTGCCAGTCAATATTATGCTAATAATGAGCAATACTATTTTCAAAGCGGCTATCAATATCCGGGTACTCCGATGAATTTTGGTGACCGCACCATTTATGGATTAAATCCCACCTTGAATCCTAATCCGGATTTTACATGGGCTACCTCGTCAATGATAAATGCGGGTGTTGATTTTAAGTTGTGGAATGGCTTGCTTAGCGGATCGGCAGATGTGTTCTATCGTCAGCGTAAGGGACTTCCGGCACAAAAGGCCAATGATAATGCAGGAGCATTGGCTACTTGGTATAACTTAGACCATGACAACACCCGCGGTTTTGAGTTCTCATTGAATCATCAATATAAAATAGGAGAAGTCAACTATTTTGTCGGAGGAAACATGTCGTGGTCCAGAACCCGGAAAGGGAACATTGAGCACGGAAGATTTACAAGCGGTTATGACGAATGGAAATGGAACACTGAAGGACATTGGAATAACGTACGTTGGGGATATAACTGTATTGGACGTTATCAGTCGTATGGAGAAATAGCCAATGCACCCATGCATAATAATTCGAATAATAACAGTGCCATATTGCCGGGTGACTTAAAGTATGAAGACTGGAATGGCGATGGCTATATTGACAATTATGATCAACGTCCTATCGGAAGAAATGCTTATCCGGAGTTGGTATATGGTATTAATCTGGGACTTTCCTGGAAGGGAGTTGATTTCTCCATGTTCTGGCAGGGAGGGGCATTGTCGGACTTCCAGATCGGTGCTTTCGATATGGATGCTTTCCAGGAAGGAGCTACCAACCTGAACACTTGGGAATATTTTGGCGATCGTTGGCATCGTGCCGATTATACTGATCCGAATTCTGAATGGATACCCGGGTATTTTCCGGCAGTCCGAGATTTTACATCAGTAACGATCAATCGTCTAAGTTCTAATTTTTGGATGTGGAATGGAAGTTACATTCGTCTGAAAAATGTGGAATTGGGATATACTTTGCCACAACGAATTACCCAGAAGGCTAATATCAAACAGTTGAGGATTTATGCGAATCTTTATAACTGCCTGACCTTTTCCTCACAGAAATTCTTTGATCCGGAACAGCTTGAAAGTCAGTATTCGTTTGCCAGCTATCCGCAAATCATGTCATTTAATGTAGGTATAAATCTTAAATTCTAACAGGTTATGAAAGTAAAATCTATCATATATATGGTATTGGCATTGAGCTTGTGCTGTGGATGTAGCGATTGGCTTACTGTCGATTCGAAAACCATTCTTAGTGAAGAGGACATTGCCAAATATCCCGAACTGGCAGAAGCACAGTTCTTATCCAATTATGCGGAATTACGTAAATCAATTCATTGTATCGGTGACGGAGCAATGTCGTACAGGCAACATCATCTGGATGCTTTTACCGATGATGGAGCGAGCAATATTACCTACGAGAATGGGGTCATGAGAAATAACACTCCGGGTACTGTTTTTGGAGGAGTCTTTTCTCAAAGCAAAGGTGAAATATTTGAGGCGGTATGGAATTATAAGACAATCAATGTTGTAAATAAGTTTATCGCCACTTATAAGAATTCGGATAATGAAGGGGTGTTGAGTACAGTCGGTGAGGCTTATTTTATTCGTGCTTATCTGTATTTTGAGATGGTGAAACGATATGGGGGTGTGCCTTTGTATTCAAGTCCGTTGGATGATGTAAGCTCCATCAACAATCGTTCTACAGAGGAAAAATCCTGGGATTATATAAAAGATAACTTGGACTCGGCTCTTGTATTGCTTCCGAAAGTACAGCGTATTGCATCAGAAGATCGTGACCGTGCCAATCGGTATACAGCTTTGGCGTTGAAGTCGAGGGCTATGTTGTATGCGGGGACTATTGCTAAGTATGGAAAAGTTTCAAATAATAGTTTCCAGGGAATCCGCAAAGAAATGGCGAAAACATATTTATTGGAAGCGGCAAAAGCAGCAAAGGAAATCGTTGATGATGGTAAGTATGCGCTCTCTACTGAATTTGGCGATTTGTTTAATGGAAAAGATGAAAATAATAATGAGATAATTTTCCGTTTTGCTAATGTTGCCAAGACAGGAGTGGCTGTATATGAGGATTACTGGTATCAGTCTTATCGTATTAAACGGGCCGGTTACTGTGCCTTTATGGTTCCTCCTTTAGATGTTGTCGAACAATTTGAAACATTAGACGGTAAGATTCAGCCATTGGATTATGCCGCTTCAAAGAATAATCCCGAAGATTTTTTTGCAAATCGTGATAAACGTCTGGATGCCACTGTTATTTATCCGGGAGGAGAGTTCTTGGGAGAACGTTTCTCTATTTACCGGAAAACACTCGTAAAAAGGACAGATGGAACTACTGAAGAATATTCTTATGAAAAATCTGAAGATTGGATGGGAGCGGGGAAAGTGCCCGGTCACGAAAAATACATGAAAAGTGGAGCAGATGGTATCTTCTTGAACCTTTCCGCCGCAGGAACTACTAACTGGGGATTTTTTCTGAAAAAAACACTGTATGGAGTGAAGAGGTTGGATGATTATCTTATACAAGAAAACGATCAGGATGCTGTCGTTATTCGGTATGGCGAGGTTATTTTAAATTTGGCTGAAGCTGCCGTTGAGCTTTCAACCTATGGAGTGAATGACTATTTAGCGGTTGCCCAAGTCGCTTTTGACCTATTGCGTAGTATACATGGAGGATTGCCTGCCAAAACGATGGACTTGGAGGTTGTACGGCATGAACGCCGGATAGACTTGATGTATGAAGGATTCCGTTATTGGGACTTGAAGCGTTGGCGCATTGGGGAAGAAAAGATGCACAATAAAACGTTGAAGGCTCTCTATCCCATTCTTCATATCGATGAAACAACTTCTCCTGCCTCCGTTTATTATACGTTGGAGAAAGTAGAAGCACCGGATTTGGCTACGAGAGTGAAATGGTTCGAGGAAAGAGACTATTATTGTCCGCTTCCTTTAAGCAAAAGCCCGGGTATCGTGCAGAATGACGGTTGGAATTGATAACCCTAAAAGAAAAGAATATGAATAGAGCTAGATTATATATAAATATCAAACTGTTACTTTTAGCAGTGTTAACACTGAATCTGTCAGGGTGTGAACTTGACGAACGTGTGGATGACTTGACCGGTGGCTACGAAGGCGCTTTTATTGACAGGCTGACCGGTGAAAAGGTGGCTACCGAATATTATGGAGCTAAATTAAAGTTACTTGATCTGGAGTATGGAAATGTAGCGGTTCCCTTGGAGTATAACACACTTCCTGAAGGAACATATCGCAATACCAAAGTATATCCTTCCCGCTATAAAGTATGGGCGAACGGACCGTTCTTTGAGTTGGATACCATTTATGGTGATATTCGTAGTTTTAAGAAAATGGACTTGATTGTTACCCCCAACGTAACATTGAAAATTAAGAAGGTGGAAGTGTTGTACGGCATTACAGCGAACGTCACTTTTACTTATCAGGTAAATGACGAACGCTCCAAGAATCAGGAAATAGGATTGGTATATGGCAAAGAGCAATATCCCGGACAACGTACGGCTATGAATGAAAGCGAAAGCGGTTCACATACTTACAAGCGAATAAAGAAGAATTTGACAGAATTGTCGGGAGAATTTACGGAGACTCTGTTCTTAAACCCTAACAGCACATATTATTTAAGAGCTTTGGGACGTACGGAATCAGCAGGAGATTACTGGAATTATTCAGAACAGACTGTGATTAATACGACAGATATTGATTTGTCTTCCTTACCGATTGAAGCCGCTGTCGGAGTAAGTAGTGCCACTTCTGCTGTTTTGCAGTGGGCATTTCCTCCCGTTGTTGACGAGATAAAGGTTTCTTATACGGATCGGGATGGTGAAGAGGTGATGGATAAATTTAAACCTACGGATTATTCATACGTTGCCAATTTACCTCATAATCAAAAGAGTACAATCAAAGTACAACTTCTGGCGAAAGGAGTTGCCGGTCCGGAACAAACGATTGAAGTACAGACTAAATCTTTGACGGATAAATATGTACCTGCCTCAAACACTCGTCCGGAAAATGTTCCTTTCTACAATGATTCGGAATTTAAAAAATCATTATCAGGTGAATGGGCATTGATATATGGTCCTACAATCGGCGAAGACTGGTCCACTACCGATTTACGTTTTGAATATTTCGATTGGTGGGATACATGGTTGATAGGATTTGCCGACCGTATGCCTGCTTGCCAGGATATAGAGAACTTTAAATCACTGACGATTCAGGGAGAAATACAAACATTGGTTGATATTTTACCTTTTGTTAATCTGGAAACACTTTCTATCATAAAGGGTAAAGGTTTCTCAGTGGATAAAACGATTAATCCGAAAGTTGACCTGACAGTTCTGAAGAAACTGAAGAAACTTAACACAGTTATTATAGGACCGGATGTGCCGCTTACTAAAAAGAATTTTGATGATGCGGGACTTACACATCTGACGATTACCAACTAGGTCGGTAATCACACTACTCCCTTTGACAAGCGAATGTGTCTAGTGGGTAACATCGGATACATTCGTTTTTTAAAAGAAATATATAAATGAAAATATAAATAGTATGTGTAAGATTAAATGTTTATTTCTACTGATGTTGATCGTATTGTGTTCTTCCTGCAAAGAAAGTACAGAAGATGAAAAAGCGATGCAACAGATGGTGGAACGTTTATTTCCGGAGTATGCTTCCCAATTTAGTTTTGAACAATCAGAAAAGATTGATAAAGATTGGTATGAAATAGAAGCGCAAGGAGGAACAGTACGAATACGGGGAAATAACGCAAATTCGATGGCTGTAGGGCTGAACTATTATCTGAATCATTACTGCCTTACCTCTGTTTCCTGGTATGTGAACGATACGGTGGAGATGCCGGAAGTATTACCCATGCCACCGGCAAAAATAATTTCGACTGCCCGTTGCAAGAACCGATTCTTTCTTAATTACTGTACCTTCGGTTATACAATGCCATGGTGGACATGGAAGGATTGGGAACGGTTGATAGACTGGATGGCTTTAAATGGAATCAATATGCCTTTGGCAATCACCGGACAAGAATCTGTCTGGTATCGCGTATGGACGAAATTAGGATTGACGGATGAGGAAATACGGAACTATTTCACAGGGCCTGCTCACTTGCCTTGGCATCGTATGTCTAACTTGGATTATTGGCAGGGGCCTCTGCCTAAAGAATGGCTGGATACACAAGAAGCATTGCAGAAACAAATCGTAGCCCGTGAACGTCAATTTAATATGCGCCCCATACTTCCTGCATTTGCCGGACATGTACCGTCGGAACTTAAAAGAATCTATCCGGAAGCTAAGATTAGCCGGATGAGCTCTTGGGGAGGTTTCGAGGATAAATACAGAAGCCACTTTCTGGATCCGCTTGACCCATTGTTTGCAACCATACAGAAAGAGTTTCTGGAAGAACAAACTAAGTTGTTCGGAACAGACCATATTTATGGGGCAGATCCTTTTAATGAAGTAGCCCCTCCAAGTTGGGAGCCGGAATTTTTAGCCAATTGCTCGAAGCATATTTATCAATCGATGACGCATGTCGATCCGGATGCTACTTGGTTACAAATGACATGGTTATTCTATATTGACCGACATTTATGGACAAACGAACGGGTAGAAGCTTTCTTGAAAGCAGTCCCTCAAAATAAACTGTTGCTACTGGACTATTATTGTGAGAATACTGAAGTTTGGAAGCAGACAGATCGGTATTTCGGGCAACCATATTTATGGTGCTATTTAGGAAATTTCGGAGGAAATACAATGCTTGCCGGAAACACCAAAGAAGTGGGGAAACGAATCGAAAATGTATATACCAATGGTGGAGAAAACTTTTCGGGACTGGGTTCTACTTTGGAGGGGTTTGATGTAAATCCTTTCATGTATGAATATGTTTTCAGTAAAGCATGGGATTGTAATCTGCCGGACTCTGTATGGATAGAACAACTGGCAGACAGGCGAATTGGCTTGAGAAACCAACAAATGCGTCGGGCATGGAAATTGCTTTATGACAGTATTTATACAGCACCAGCTGCTTTGGGACAGGGGACATTGATGAATGCGCGTCCTTGTTTAAAAGGAAATGGCAATTGGACGACTACGCCTACGGTAGCGTATTCCAATGAAACTTTGTTTGAGGTATGGGAGATGTTGTTGAAAGCCGGAGAACATCGACATTCTACTTATGAATATGATGTTGTTAATATAGGAAGGCAAGTGCTGGGGAATTATTTCGGGAAGCTTCGCGATGAATTTGCGGAAACTTATTCCCGGAAGCAATTACCGCTATTAAAACAAAAAGGAGCTGAAATGAAACAACTACTGCGTGATGTTAATACTTTATTAAGTACACAATCTTCTTTTTTACTGGGAAAATGGATTGAAGATGCCCGTTCATTAGGTATAGACGAAGCCTCTAAAAATTATTACGAAGAAAATGCCCGTACTATCGTTTCAACCTGGGGAGATAAAGATCAAAGTTTAAACGATTATGCAAATCGTACTTGGGGAGGTTTGGTATCGGGATATTATGCGCCTCGTTGGGAAATGTTTATAGATGAAGTTATTCGCTCTGTTTCTAACAAGCAGCCGTTTAATGCTGATGCTTTTCATCAAAGAGTGACGCAGTTTGAAATTGACTGGGTCAAGTCACATGAACGTTATCCTTCCGAACCGGTTGGTAATGCTGTTGAGATTGCTACTTTATTGATGAATAAATACAAGGATTCAATTTTAAAAGAAAAACACAATGAGAATAATTAGTTATATTTCAAGTATAATCATCACTTTTTTTGCATTGGCTATTATGAGCGGATGCAAAGATTCGGAAGTTGTTGATGACGGCTTTCGTACAACAATGGCTAAAGCCTCTGATGTGAAATTAAATAAAGTTGCCTATTGGCCGGGAGATCCTGTAAATTGCTCTTTTACCTTGAAAAATGAAACGAACTATCCGATGGATATTCGTGAAGTAAAAGTGGTGATTCAGAACTTGGATGATGGAGGGTGTGTATTGATAGAAAAGTCTGTTGCTTCCCATATTCAAATAGAACCGGGACAATCTGTTCCTGTGGATGCCGGGACACTGTATACCCTTCCAGCTGCATTAAAGCCTTCTTCCTTTTGTGCTGTCAGGTTCCTGTTAGATTTTGAAGATGGGATAACCACTACAATTGACGGAACATATTTCAGAGCTGTCAACGAGCAGTCGCTGTTGACTTACGATATTCAAAAGTTAGATTATCAGGGACTTCCTGTTTATCGTCAGATAGGAGATATGAGTGCCGGGTTCGGTGTATTAAAAACGATAGTTGCTTTCGACCAGGGAATAGCTGCCACCATGGAGGAGGCTCCGCAGGGTGGTACTTATCCGGTTGCGCCTACTCCGGAGTTTTTGCAACGTTCCGTTCGCAAAACTGTTGAGCTTTACAATTCGGAGATCGGAGCTGCCACAAAGATAAAGAGAGTGGTGGTTGGAACGGGGATCGCATCTGTTTCTTACTTTGCAACAATGATGGGGGCAGCCTATTTACCTATTCATTATCTGGTATCGGCTAATTCTGCTTCCGAAGTACAAGCTATACTCGATTATTCCAATCAAAATGGATATGCCTCTTATGCCACATTGGGTTATGACGGTTCTATGCCTGGAGTGGGAGTTGCCTGGATAAAATTATTGGATTTGCCGGAAGAATATAAGCAATTTATAAAAGACCATCAGGTGGAAGAAGTTTATATTTATGGAGTAGGTCAGGAAGGACATGGAGAGTCTTATTCCCGAAGGGTTTTGACGCAGAATACAATTACCGATGAATATGCACCTGGTTCTTTATATATATTGTATACTAACTTTGGTTCGGATGCCGATATTGACGCACTGAAACATCGGTTGTATGACTATAATCAGTTAAAATTGGGTGAAGGACAGTATATATCTGATTGGGAAAGCGGAATTGTTGATGATCAGATAACCAATATATCCGGCTCTGCGCAAGCGATGGCAAATGTGAAAGCTTATACGATTGAGACTGATGATATGATGGCTTTGTACAATATATCTTCTTTCCTGACGCTTCAATATATAAAAAAGAATCAAAGCAAGTTGCAGGCACCTTTTGTGAATGGAGTTATTTTTAACGAGTATCTTACGAATCACCCTCAATATGAAGCGTTTGTTGGATATGTACCTTTATTATATTGGCAATTTAATTCGGCGGCTTCTACAGTAGAACGTATTGATGGTTATCTGAAGCCAGCTATTGCCGGGTATTTTCCTGATGTTGTCGATCATCTGTATGAGGGATCTTTCTATCTGAATTCTAATATGAGACGCTATGAGTTTTATGACGAGCTGATAGCAAGAGGTGTCACTTCGGAGAATATTAGAATTAGGCAGAGTGTAGATAAATGGAATCCGGAAGATGATGGAGAAACGGAAGAGTATTTGGGACGCATTAATCATAAAATAGGTTCGGCTGAAGAATTTGCTTATGATATAATTGAACGTATTGGAGTGCAGAAGTATCGGAATACGGTTAAGTCGATGGAGTACCTGACATTGGAGGAGCTTCGTACTATTTGTGCACAGGTTGGAAATATGAGATTAGTAGAACATTGATATAACATCGGATTTAAGATTTAAACTAACGAAATGAATATAAAACAATTGATGGTAACTTTCTTCATTGCACTATTGGTAGGAGGAGAGATTGGAGCTCGTGTGCTGACGGATAAATTCGTTTATTCACAAGGGGAGAAGGTTGTGTTTACTTTTGATGGGAAGTCAGAAGGTAAAACGATTATACTGAAATATCTCTCCAAGAAAGGAGAACCGGTTCTTGCGGAGATTGGTGGAGAACCATTTGTTTGGGAAGTTCCTTCAGAATTTACGCCTGCAGCCGTAGGTGTTTATCAAAAAGAGGAGGGACAGTTGACATATTCTTCTTATTTTAGGGTGGTAATTCCCGGAATGTTGACTACCTATCAGATCGCTAAAGAGGAATATAAAGGTTTGAATGTGTTTATGCTCGATGGTGGGATGAGTGCGGAATATGCTGTCCAAAAATCTTTAGCTAATCTGACGGCAGGTGTGAGCCATACATGGCAGATTGGTCCGGGAGGAGGTCCCAAACCGGTATGGGGGACACCTGATTTCCTTCAACAATCCGTTCAGCATACAGTAGATTTATATAATGAGTATTTGGGTAAGTCGAAGAAACTTAAAACTGTGATAATAGCTACGGGAGTACCGACGGTACCTTATCTTTCTGCAGCTATGGAGGCTCCTGTATTGCCATTACATTTTTTGGTTGCTGTCAATTCTACCAAAGAAATTTCTTCCATATTAGAATATTCCTCGCAAGCTGGAGTACCTTGTTATGCGACATTGGGATATGATGCTTCCATGGATGATGTCGGAGTTGCCTGGATAAAATTATTGGCTTTGCCTGATGAATATCGGAAGTTTATAATAGAACATGAAGTAGAAAATGTAATTATCGCAGGCATAGGGGAAGACGTGAAAAGTGAATCTTATTGTCGGAAACTTAGTAAAACCGGAGTGGATGGTCAGGAGTATGCAGACGGCTCTCTTTATATTTTATATACCCAATCCGGTTCAGAGCATGACATCAAAACGATATCAAGAAATGTCGTGGACTATGATACGTTATCTCTTGAAAAAGGTAAGGACTTGGCCGATTGGGAGAGCGGTGTTGTCAACAGGCAGATTGATAATATATCAAAAGGTATTTATGAACATACTCCGGCACAAGTTTATTCTTTGATTGCTACTCATGATATGATGGATATGTATAATCTCGGTGCAAATATGGGTATGTATTTTATGTATAAGAATCGGGAGCAAACAAAGGTTTCCGTACAGGGGACTTATTTAAATGAATATTTAATATCACAACCTTTGTATGAGTTGACTCAAGGATATATTCCATTATTGTTTTGGCAGTTTGTTCCTCCTGTATCAACGATCGACAGGATAAAACGTGATATACAGAAAGTGGTGGATACTTATGAAAAAGGTGTTCTCTTGGAGAATAAAACCGTACATGTGAATGCACGTATCGGGAAAGAAGAGTTGGTACAGGAATTGAAGAAAAGGGGATTTCGGTTTGTTACTAAGCGCAAAGATAAGGTGGAAGAATTGTGGAACTTATCCGATGGGATAAATTCTCCTTGTGAAGAAGTCGTGCAGAATATAGTAGAACAGATTGGAGTTCGGAGATATAAGGAATTGTGCGAAAATGCTTTATATTTGGATTTGGATGATCTCAAGCAATTGGTAGAAGATGTGCAGGGATTAATCTTTCAGTCTCTTTGATAAAAGGATGGGGGGAATGTGTGATTCAATCTCTATAGACTTTATTATGTCTCTTAACTTGACTGGGTTGATAAACTAATTAGTTAAAATTATATGGATTAGCAGGGAGTTATAAAAAAACTCTCTGCTTTTCTGCTTGACTTCTGTTGCGAAATGATTACTTTTGCGCACGTTATCAATTCACAACTGAAACTATGAGTAAAAAAAGCCTTCTTATTGCGGCCGTGGCTATCTTGGTGATAGCTATTATTGGTATTACTTATTTATTGTTTACCGAAAAACAAGCTAACCGGGAGTTAGTGCAGGAATTCCAATTAGATAAGGAAGATCTGGAAAACGAATATACCCGTTTTGCACAACAATATGATGAGTTAAAGATGACGATTTCTAATGACTCTTTATCTCAATTACTGGAACAGGAACAATTGAAAACTCAACGTCTCTTGGAAGAACTTCGTACAGTGAAGAGCACGAATGCTACAGAGATCCGTCGTTTAAAGAATGAGTTGGCTACTTTGCGTAAGGTAATGATTGGGTATATTAATCAGATCGACTCTCTGAATAAACTGACTGCACAGCAGAAACAGGTCATAGCTGAAGTGACTCAAAAGTATAATCAGGCTTCACGACAGATCGATAACCTTTCTGAAGAAAAGAAGAATCTGAATAAGAAGGTGACGCTAGCCGCACAACTCGATGCAACTAATATTCGTATCGAACCACGCAATAAACGTGGTAAAGTGGCGAAGAAAGTGAAAGACGTGGTGAAGTTAGCCATCAGTTTCACGGTCGTGAAGAATATAACCGCCGAAAACGGTGAACGTACCATCTATGTACGTATAACCAAACCCGATAATGATGTACTGACCAAGAGTGCATCCAATACTTTCCCTTATGAAAACCGTACATTGGTTTATTCAATTAAGAAGTATATTGAATATAACGGAGAAGAACAGAATATCAATGTGTTTTGGGATGTAGAAGAATTCTTGTATGCCGGAAACTACCGTGTTGATATCTTCGAAGGTGGTAATCTGATTGGTTCGCAGACCTTTATGTTAGATTAATATCGGGGTATTCTTTTTCTCTACCGATATTCTATTTTCTTCTATATTAGCTAACCCGATGGTCTGTTTTTAATATTTCTTCGGGCAACAGTTGTTCTTTTATGGATGAACTGGGGAAAGAACTGCATAAATAATTGCAATAATATACAGAAAATAGGGCGAGCGCAGCATGAATTTGCAGACAATATGCAGCTTTTTAATCATGGAAGCCTTCGTTGGATTAAAACCAACGAGATGTCCCTCACCGAGAAAGGATAAGTTCCTCGGTGAGGGACATCTCATTTCTCGGTGAGGAACTCATATAGGAATGATTAGAAGCTATTTTTTTCTCTAGTTTGTATGTAAATAAAGGTAAGGAGAAACTGATAAAATGAATGACTGTTGTCTATAAAAGAATGATTTGCAAATGCAATCAGTATATTTTAATCTTATTGAGTAAATATAGGGGAAAATAATGTTAATCTGATTTCTTAAGATAGTAAATCCCGGCCCCTTTTCTCTTTAGTTGGAATCTATACCCAATTTGTTGCATTCCCAACAGCTTGAATGTCCCTTTTTTTAGAAGTTCTATTTTTAAGTACCGTATAGTTGAATCGGGTGATGAGGAATAACGGTTGCATAATGTGGACTGCTTACCGTCTTCCGTCAGCTCCCCACATCATCTTGCTGCGGAGTGTATCGAAAAAAATGTGATTAAAACGTTTCACTACCTTTACGCTGTAATCTGCCCGGCGAATGGTTAGTTGAGTCGTTTCTTTGCAAGTTTCGCTCCTCCCGTCGATGGCGACGAGGAAGTTGTGACTTCTGCTTTCTACATCTAATGTAATCTCCCAGTCATCCCGAATAACGATAGGGCGGACGTTGAGACTATGTGGAGCCACCGGAGTGATGGCAATAGTGTTGGAATGAGGAACGATGATCGGGCCTCCTACACTCAAAGAGTAGGCTGTGGAACCTGTTGGAGTGGCAATTACTAACCCGTCAGCTTGATAAGTATTCAGATACGCGCCATTAATAGCTGTCCGGATACTAATCATAGAGGAGCTGTCCCGTTTGAGAATAGCTATTTCGTTGAGGGCATAAGGAGAATCCTGGAGATGTTTCTCGTCACAAATGAGTTGAAGTACACTTCGTTCCTCTACACTATATCTTCCGGCCTGGATTTCATCGAATGTTTCCTCCATTTCTTCCGGAGAAATATCAGCTAGAAATCCTAGACGTCCTGTGTTAATACCCAAAATAGGAATTCCTTTCCTTCCTACACGGCGGGCAGCTTTCAGAAATGTGCCGTCGCCTCCGATGCTGATTACCATATCGGCTGTAAAATCATCACCGTCGAATAAATAATCGGCTTCTATTTCCATTTTTAGGTTTGTAGTCAGGAATTGATAGAACTCTCTGCACATGCAAATCTCTGCTCCCTGTCTCTTTAGGAGTTGAAACAGGGTAACAGCATGAAAAGACTTTTTAGCTTGATAGGTGTTTCCGAAAATAGCAAATTTCATAAGCAACATCATTAGTTCAGGATGCAAATTTGGCATTTTTTTCCGAGATAGCCAATCTGTTTGCGAATATTCAATAGGATGATGGAATGAAAGTGAATGAAATCTTCATAGCGCTTTTTTCTTTTAGTACAATGATTTGCATATGAGCACAAATTCGCGTCCTATTTCTCTGAAAGTGGCGCGTATCTCTTCTTCTGAATAACCTTGCGCATGAAGGTTACTCACATGGGTAGGATAACCAACAAGCTCTGTTCTTATCGTACCATCTTCATTGTCGTAACAATATCGGAGTTCTATGCCGGTTGCTTTATGAGTGCCGGATCTGTTTTCCGTATCAAACATCCATCTGCTTATCACACTGTTATAGGTCTGGATTCGTTCTTTCTTTAATGCCGGACAGTCTTTAAATAATTCATCATTTAATGAAGTGTTTCGATAAAGAAAGGTTGCATTTTCCAGTTGCGTACATCCGCAAAAAGCATGTTTCCCAATTCGGATAACCGACTTGGGTAAGATAACCTCTTTCAGGTTGCTGCATCCCTGAAAAGCGGATTCTCCGATAGAACACACTCCTTCAGGTATTTTTATATATTCAAGACTGGTGACATCGGAGAAAGCAGAATCAGAAATGGACACTACGCTGTTCGGAATGTAATAACTTTCAAGGTTTTGGGGAGCTTTAAGAAGTATTCTTTTATCGGGAGTGTATTCTACTCCCATGTCATCGGTTATTATATCAATGGTTAGCTCGTGTTCTTTTATTAATTGGTACAAATATTTATTTATCACTATATGGGATAGTTTTTCCTTCAAATTTTGTATGCGTTCATTACCTTCAGGATATGAGGTTTGTTGGAGTGAGTTTAATACTTCTGTCATGCTGTTCATCCCCATATCAGACAGTGATAAATGTTCTTCTTCTATCATGGGAATGAGGTCCGAAAACATTTCTTCTCTTCCCTGTAAATAAAAGGACTGTTTATCGTTTCCGTTCAGGATCTCATAAACCGTGTTGACGACGGTTTGTAGATGCTCCAGTCTATCCCGGATAATATGGAAAAACGATGAAAGACATTCATTGGATTCTATTTGTAGTTCTTGCGAATAATAGTCGGATAAAGTGGAAGCATACGCATTGAAAATCTTTTTCCCCTTAAAGAGCCGGGTGATGATATTCATTTTCTTCCATTCTTGTGTCAAATCTTCAATTCCGGGCATTATGCTTTCTTCTATTTTTCTTTTTGTTGCATCACTGTCGGAGTAAGCAGCTTGTTCTTTGTTTTTACAGTACAAACTAAGATACTCAACAAAAAGTCGTATGTGTTCTAAGGAGTACTTCCCGCTACTCCATTGTTCATATAGCCACTGGTCTATCTCATCGCGCTTATGAAAAGAATTGGCGAGGTACTGTCTTTTATAATCTTGGCAGAAGTTGTGGATTCCTTTCTTCTTATATTGATTACGGAAATAGCTTTCACACAGAGCATGGAATTCATCCATGAGGCAGGACTTATTTTTATATATCTGGATAACTTCTTCTTTGAAGTATTGAAATGTCTGCAGGAAATCATTGACAGGCGATAAGGATAAACCATTGCTGTTTTCTTTGGGATCGGGAAAAGGTAATTGAGAATCGTCCAAGCCTATTGCGGACAAGTTTTCAAGCATCTTCTCTATGTCTTCAGGAGGAGGTTTTGTATTGCCTTCCCCATATAAAAGTGATTGTGAACCACTGTTTATGATGGCTTGCAGGATTATGCTGTTTACCAGACTGTTAATATTGACTTTGATGTTGTCATTGGCTTGATCCATATGCTTTTCTATTTTGGTATAACAAAAACGAGAGAGCTACAAAAGTATGTTTTTTCCATGGTAAAAGAATTGTTTTTCAGGCTTTAACATAATTTATTATCGTGTTCTTTTTCCCATTTAATGAGTGAAAATGAAAAATCTCCTTTAAGATTCTACTTTAAATAACCAAAAAAGAACCTATAATGCGTTTCGTATTATTAGGCAACTAATAATAATATTTGTATTTTTGCGGCAAATATAACGTAGAACTATGACTAAATTAAGTGTAAACATAAACAAGATCGCTACACTAAGAAATGCTCGCGGGGGAAATGTGCCCGATGTAGTAAAGGTAGCACTTGATTGTGAATCTTTTGGTGCTGATGGTATCACCGTTCATCCCCGCCCTGACGAGCGTCACATTCGTCGTTCAGATGTATATGATTTGCGTCCTCTGTTGCGGACTGAATTCAATATTGAAGGTTATCCGTCCCCGGAATTTATTGACTTGGTGTTGAAAGTAAAACCTCATCAGGTTACTCTAGTTCCCGATGATCCTTCACAGATTACCTCCAATTCCGGTTGGGATACGAAAGCAAATCAGGAATTCCTGACAGAAGTTCTCGATCAGTTTAACAGTGCCGGCATTCGTACTTCCGTTTTTGTGGCAGCCGATCCTGAAATGGTGGAATATGCAGCAAAAGCAGGGGCGGATCGCGTCGAACTGTATACTGAACCTTATGCAACGGATTATCCGAAGAATCCGGAAGCAGCTATCGCTCCTTTTATCGAAGCTGCAAAGACTGCCCGTAAACTGGGGATCGG
This sequence comes from Bacteroides sp. M10, assembly GCF_014334015.1. Taxonomy (GTDB): domain Bacteria; phylum Bacteroidota; class Bacteroidia; order Bacteroidales; family Bacteroidaceae; genus Bacteroides; species Bacteroides intestinigallinarum. The sequence continues at coordinate 2,847,959 of NZ_CP060488.1, forward strand.
ATTGAACGCCGGTCATGATTTAAGTCTGGTGAATTTAAATTATTTCTATAAAAACATTCCTTGGGTGGATGAAGTGTCTATCGGACATGCGTTGATTAGCGATGCACTGTATCTGGGACTCGAACGTACCATTCAGGAATATAAAAACTGTCTACGCTCATGAATGCAATGATCTTGTTAGCCCAAGGGGCTATGAATATGGCCGACTCACTGGCTACTGCCAACCCCGTGCTGACGGAGGTAAACGCTCCGGAAATGAACATGCTTGATATGGCTATCAAGGGCGGATGGATTATGATTGTACTGGGGGTACTGTCAGTTATCTGCTTCTATATCCTGTTTGAACGTAACTACATGATTCGCAAAGCAGGAAAAGAGGACCCCATGTTTATGGAACGGATTAAAGACTATATTCATAGTGGAGAGATCAAAGCGGCTATTAACTATTGCCGCACGATGAATACCCCTTCGGCACGTATGATAGAAAAAGGAATCAGCCGTCTGGGACGTCCTATTAACGATGTGCAGGTAGCTATTGAGAATGTGGGTAATATTGAAGTTGCAAAGTTGGAAAAAGGACTGACTGTGATGGCAACTATTTCCGGAGGTGCTCCAATGCTCGGATTTCTCGGTACGGTGACCGGTATGGTACGTGCTTTTTACGAAATGGCCAATGCCGGAAGTGGAAACATTGATATCACTTTGCTTTCGGGAGGTATCTATGAAGCTATGATTACAACGGTCGGTGGTCTGATTGTTGGTATCATCGCTATGTTTGCCTACAATTATCTGGTGATGCTGGTAGACCGTGTGGTAAATAAAATGGAATCTCGTACAATGGAGTTCATGGACTTGTTGAACGAGCCTGCAAAATAATTGGCAGATGGGATTAAAAAGAAGAAATAGAGTATCGCCCAATTTCAGTATGGCCTCCATGACGGACGTCATCTTCCTGTTGTTGATATTCTTTATGATAACCTCTACGGTGGTGTCGCCCAATGCCATAAAGGTATTGTTGCCTCAAGGCAAGCAGCAGACTTCGGCCAAACCGCTGACAAGAGTGGTTATCGATAAGGACTTGAATTTCTATGCCGCTTTCGGCAATGAAAAAGAGCAGCCGGTGGCGTTGAACGATCTGACCTCTTTTTTGCAGAGTTGTGCAGAGAAGGAACCGGAAATGTATGTGGCATTGTATGCTGATGAATCGGTACCTTACCGTGAGATTGTAAGGGTATTGAACATTGCAAACGAGAATCATTTTAAGATGGTGCTGGCTACCCGCCCGCCTGAAAATAAATAAGAAACAATGGACAGAAGAAAAAAGGGTGAATACATAGGAGCGCTCGGTGCACTGTTGGTGCATGTGGCAGTGATTGCTCTTTTGATTCTGGTGAGCTTTACTGTCCCCCAACCGGATGAAGATGCAGGTGGAGTACCTGTGATGCTGGGGAATGTGGATACAGCGAGCGGCTTTGATGATCCTTCTCTGGTAGATGTGGATATCATGGATGAAGATGCGGCAGCACCGCCTGCGGAAACAGAACCGCAACTCCCTTCTGAACAGGATTTACTGACACAGACTGAAGAGGAAACGGTCACTTTGAAGCCTAAGACGGAAGAACCGAAAAAAGAGACGGTGAAACCTAAAGAGGTGGTCAAGCCGAAAGAACCGGTGAAGAAGCCGGAAAAAACGGAGGCGGAAAAAGCTGCAGAAGCGAAACGACTGGCGGAGGAAAAAGCGGAACGTGAGCGCAAAGCTGCCGAAGAGGCCGCTAAAAAGAGAGTATCCGGTGCGTTCGGAAAAGGAGCGCAAATGACGGGTAATAAGGGCACGGCAACCAGTGGTACGGGAACCGAAGGTAGTAAAGAAGGTAATTCTTCTACCGGAGCGAAAACCGGAACTGGTGGTTATGGAACATTTGACCTTGGCGGACGTTCTTTAGGTACGGGTAGTTTGCCGAAGCCTGCATATAACGTGCAGGAAGAAGGACGTGTAGTGGTGAATATCACCGTGAATCCCGCAGGGCAAGTAGTGTCGACCAGCATTAGCCCTCAAACGAACACTGTAAATTCCGCTTTACGTAAGGCGGCGGAGGATGCAGCTAAGAAAGCCCGTTTTAATACGATCGATGGAGTGAATAACCAGACAGGGACAATCACCTATTATTTTAACTTGAGATAGTATCATTAACCAAATATATTAAGCATTATGGGAACTGTATACGCTTTTTTTGCAGATGGTTTTGAAGAAATTGAAGCCTTTACTGCTATTGACACGTTGAGACGTGCCGGACTGAATGTAGAAATCGTATCCGTTACACCGGATGAAATTGTAGTAGGAGCACATGATGTATCCGTTCTTTGCGATATCAATTTCGAGAATTGTGATTTCTTCGATGCTGAACTTTTGTTGTTGCCGGGAGGAATGCCGGGAGCTGCTACACTTGACAAGCACGAAGGATTGCGTAAATTGATTCTTGATTTTGCAGCAAAAGGTAAACCTATTGCTGCCATTTGTGCTGCTCCGATGGTGTTGGGTAAACTGGGACTGCTGAAAGGAAAGAAGGCTACCTGTTATCCGAGTTTTGAACAATATCTGGATGGTGCCGAATGTGTAAATACACATGTCGTACGTGATGGAAACATCATTACGGGTATGGGACCGGGTGCCGCTATGGAATTTGCCTTGGCAATCGTTGATCTGTTGGTAGGTAAAGAAAAAGTAGACGAACTGGTAGAAGCGATGTGCGTTAAACGCTAAACCGCCCATGAAGAAATATGTAATCATTGTTGCCGGTGGAAAGGGCTTGCGAATGGGAAGTGATCTCCCCAAACAATTCCTTCCCATGGGTGATAAACCTGTGTTAATGCATACCCTGGAAGTCTTCAGGAGATATGACGAGACGCTTCAAATCATATTGGTACTTCCGAAGGAGCAACAACGTTTCTGGAAGCAACTTTGCGATGAACATCATTTTACGGTGAAACATGTCCTTGCAGAAGGAGGTGAAACACGTTTCCATTCCGTAAAGAACGGGCTGGCACTGGTGCAAGAGCCGGGATTGGTGGGAGTGCATGATGGAGTACGCCCGTTTGTATCAGTAGAAGTGATTCGCCGTTGTTATGAGTTGGCAGAGGTGCAAAAAGCTGTGATTCCTGTGGTGGATGTAGTAGAGACGCTTCGCCATTTGACAGATGCAGGAAGTGAAACAGTCAGCCGGATGGATTACAAACTGGTGCAAACGCCGCAAGTGTTTGATGTAGAGTTGCTGAAACAAGCCTATGCCCAGGAATTTACCCCCTTCTTTACAGATGATGCTTCCGTTGTGGAAGCGATGGGAATGCCCGTTTATCTGGCAGAAGGCAACCGTGAAAATATAAAAATAACAACACCTTTCGATTTAAAAGTAGGGAGTGCTCTTTTATAAATGTTCGATTTAGCCACACGCGACATAAAATTTATCTCCGGTGTAGGCCCTCAAAAAGCCGCTGTATTAAATAAGGAGTTGGAAATCTACTCCTTGCACGATTTAATTTATTATTTCCCTTATAAATATATTGACCGGAGCCGCATCTATTACATTCATGAAATAGATGGCAATATGCCGTATATCCAGTTGAAAGGAGAAATCCTCGGTTTCGAGACCATTGGTGAAGGACGGCAGCGCCGTCTGACAGCGCATTTCTCGGATGGTACAGGAGTCGTGGATTTGGTGTGGTTTCAAGGTATAAAGTATATCTTGGGAAAGTATAAACTCCACGAGGAATATATCATTTTCGGCAAACCGACAGTTTTCAACGGACGTATCAATGTGGCGCATCCTGATGTAGACAAACCGGATGATTTGAAACTTTCCTCGGTGGGGCTGCAACCTTATTACAGTACGACGGAGAAGATGAAACGCAGTTTCCTCAACTCTCACGCGATTGAGAAGATGATGGCAACGGTGATTCAGCAGATACAGGAGCCTCTACCTGAAACACTTTCTCCCAAGTTGCTGACGGAGCATCATTTGATGCCTTTGACGGAAGCGCTCCGGAACATCCACTTCCCGACCAATCCCGATGTCCTCCGTCGGGCACAATACCGTCTTAAATTTGAAGAACTGTTTTATGTTCAGTTAAACATTCTCCGATATGCCAAAGACAGGCAGAAAAGGTATCGTGGATACATCTTTGAAAAAGTGGGAGATGTGTTCAATACATTTTATACAAAGAACCTTCCTTTCCAACTGACAGGTGCGCAGAAACGGGTATTGAAAGAAATACGGAACGATGTCGGCAGTGGCAGGCAGATGAATCGTCTTTTGCAGGGAGATGTAGGAAGCGGAAAAACACTGGTTGCCTTGATGAGTATGTTGCTGGCATTGGATAATGGCTATCAGGCTTGTATGATGGCACCTACCGAAATCCTGGCAAACCAGCACTACGAAACCATCAAGGAATTGCTTTTTGGCATGGACATTCGTGTTGAGTTACTGACGGGTTCTATTAAAGGAAAAAGGAGAGAAGCGATTCTGACCGGATTGCTGACCGGAGATGTGCAGATATTAATAGGAACACATGCAGTTATTGAAGATACTGTCAATTTTTCTTCTTTAGGTTTCGTTGTGATTGACGAACAACATCGCTTTGGTGTGGCTCAACGTGCCCGTCTTTGGAGTAAGAATGTGCAACCTCCGCATGTACTTGTAATGACTGCCACTCCCATTCCCCGTACGTTGGCGATGACTTTGTATGGTGACTTGGACGTGTCTGTTATCGATGAACTTCCTCCCGGAAGAAAACCGATTACTACCATCCATCAATTCGATAATCGCCGGGAAAGCATGTATCGTTCGGTGCGTAAGCAGATCGACGAAGGCCGTCAGGTTTATATTGTCTATCCGCTGATTAAAGAGAGCGAAAAGATTGATTTGAAGAATCTTGAAGAAGGCTATCAGTATATTCTGGAAGAGTTTCCGAAGTGTACGGTTTGTAAAGTGCATGGCAAAATGAAACCTGCCGAGAAAGAGGAGCAAATGCAGCTTTTTGTCTCGGGGAAAGCGCAGATTATGGTAGCTACCACCGTCATCGAAGTGGGAGTGAACGTTCCGAATGCTTCGGTGATGATTATAGAAAATGCAGAACGTTTCGGGTTATCGCAGTTACATCAGTTGCGTGGCCGGGTAGGGCGTGGAGCAGAACAGTCTTATTGTATTCTGGTGACGAATTACAAGTTGACGGAGGATACCCGGAAACGATTGGAAATCATGGTGCGCACCAATGATGGCTTTGAAATAGCAGAAGCTGATTTGAAATTGCGTGGTCCCGGTGATCTTGAAGGTACGCAGCAAAGCGGTATCGCTTTCGATTTGAAGATCGCGGATATTGTCCGTGACGGACAACTGTTGCAATACGTTCGTGCTATAGCTGAAAGCATAGTAGAACAAGACCCTGCAGCACAAAGTCCGGAGAACGAAATCTTATGGCGACAGCTTAAAGCCTTACGGAAAACGAATGTTAACTGGGCTGCCATAAGCTGAAAAACGGTTAAACATGCAGTTTATTTGCGTAAATGTGTTGCAAAACATATTTCACCTCTATCCTCCCTATTTATAGGAGTTTAACGCCCCAATTACCCCCTCTTTTTGTACTAAGCATCTGAAAAATAGTTAATAGCTCCCTTGTCTTTTCGTAGGAAAATACTACCTTTGGGGGAATTTTTTTAGTAAATGTATTGTTTAACCATTTGCAAAGTCGAGTATTATGCTTGAAAAAACGCTGGTCATTTTAAAACCGTGTACCCTTCAAAGGGGATTGATAGGTGAGATTACTCATCGCTTTGAGCGTAAAGGATTACGGTTGGCCGGCATGAAGATGATGCAACTGACTGATGAATTGTTAAGCGAACATTATGCCCACCTTAGCGGCAAACCTTTCTTTCAGCGTGTGAAAGATTCCATGATGACAGCTCCTGTCATTGTTTGTTGTTTTGAGGGTGTGGATGCTATTCAAACAGTCCGTACGTTGGCGGGACCGACTAATGGACGTCTGGCTGCTCCAGGTACTATTCGTGGGGATTACAGTATGAGCTTTCAAGAGAACATAGTTCATGCTTCCGATTCTCCGGAGACCGCAGCTGTTGAATTAACGAGATTTTTTAAACCGGAAGAAATATTCGATTACAAGCAGGCAACATTTGACTACCTGTATGCAAACGACGAATATTAATTGAATTGACAAAGAACGAATGAATTTTAGCATTATTAAAACAGGATTGGTCGCTGTTGCGGCTATGGTCAGTCTGAACTCTTTCTCGCAAGACCTGATTGCCCGCCAAGCACCGATAGACAAGAAATTAAAGTCAGTAGACTCTTTGGCCTTGCAGAAGCAAATCCGCACCGAACAGTCCGAATATCCCGCCCTAAGTCTTTATTCAAACTGGAATAACCAGTATGCTCATTCTTATGGGAATGCAATTGTTCCCGAAACATATACTATCGATTTGACCGGTTTCTGTATGCCGACTCCCAGTACAAAGATAACTTCACCTTTCGGACCTCGTTGGAGAAGAATGCATAATGGTCTCGACTTGAAAGTAAATATTGGTGATACGATTGTTTCTGCTTTCGACGGTAAAGTGCGTATTGTAAAGTACGAGCGTAGAGGATATGGTAAATATGTTGTGATCCGTCATGATAATGGACTGGAAACAATATACGGACACTTATCCAAACAACTGGTTGAAGAAAACCAGCTGGTGAGAGCCGGTGAACCGATTGGTCTGGGTGGTAACACCGGACGCTCTACAGGTTCGCACCTTCATTTCGAAACCCGCTTCTTGGGAATTGCCATTAATCCGATTTATATGTTCGACTTCCCGAAACAGGATATCGTTGCCGATACTTATACGTTCCGTAAAGCAAAAGGTATGAAGCGTGCAGGTTCTCATGACACGCAGGTGGCTGACGGTACCATCCGTTATCACAAGGTGAAGAGTGGCGATACATTGTCCCGCATTGCTAAGTTACGCGGCGTATCAGTCAGCACGCTTTGCAAACTGAACCGCATCAAACCGACCACGACTTTGCGTATCGGACAGGTTTTGCGTTGTTCATAAAATAGATAGCTTATAAAACAGTAATACAATATCTTTAGAAGAGGGCACTTTAATATAATTTAGAGTGCCCTCTTTCTGTTTTTACTTAATTATTGTTACCTTTGCGCACTATTTGGAAGAAGATGAAAGATACCAAGCAACAATTTGAACATGTCATCGCTTTGTGCCGTGACTTATTTTCCAAGAAGCTGCACGATTACGGGCCTGCATGGCGTATCCTGCGTCCGGCTTCGGTGACTGACCAGATTTTTATTAAAGCCAATCGGATTCGTAGTATTGAAACCAAAGGAGTGACCTTGATTGACGAGGGAATCCGTGCAGAGTTTATTGCGATTGTCAATTATGGCATTGTCGGACTCATCCAGTTGGAACTGGGTTATGCCGAATCTGCCGACATCAGCAATGAAGAAGCGATGGCTTTATACGATAAGTATGCAAAAGAGGCATTAGACCTGATGCTTGCCAAAAACCATGATTATGATGAAGCCTGGCGGAGCATGCGTGTCAGCTCTTACACAGACTTGATCTTGATGAAGATTTACCGTACCAAGCAGATTGAGAGCCTGGCCGGCAACACATTGGTGTCAGAGGGAATTGATGCCAATTATATGGATATGATTAATTACTCTGTTTTCGGACTAATTAAGATAGAATTTGAAGGATAAGAACTTACATATCATTCAGGAGGTAGTGGCGAATACGTGTCGCTTTCTTTTGGCGGCATCGTTCATCTTTTCCGGATTTGTAAAGGCAGTTGATCCACTGGGGTTCCAGTATAAGATACAGGATTATCTGACCGCATTCGGAATAGCTTCCTGGTTCCCTTCATTCTTCCCTTTATTGGGAGGCATCATCTTGTCAGCCGTTGAGTTTTTTATCGGTATCTCCTTATTCTTTGCTACCAGAAGAACGTTGGCTACTTCATTGGCTTTGATGCTGATGATTTTCATGACACCACTGACCTTGTATCTTGCCATCTTTGATCCGGTTTCGGACTGTGGTTGTTTTGGAGATGCCTGGGTGTTGACAAACTGGGAGACATTCGGCAAGAATATAATTCTGCTGTTTGCAGCAATGATGGCTTTCCGCCACAGGAGGATGCTGATCCGTTTTATCAGTGTGAAGATGGAGTGGCTGGTTTCTCTCTATACGCTGTTCTTTGTATTTACTTTGTCGTTCTATTGTCTGGACCGTCTGCCAGTTTTAGACTTTCGTCCTTACAAGATCGGAAAGAATATTCCGGAAGGGATGACAATGCCCGAAGGAGCGAAACCGAGTGTATATGAAAGCATCTTTATCTTGGAAAAGAACGGAGAGAAGAAAGAATTTACGTTGGATAACTATCCGGATAGTACCTGGACATTTATCGACACACGGACAATTCTGAAGGAAAAAGGATATGAACCGGCTATTCACGATTTCTCTATGATTGATCTGAATACGGGTGAAGATATAACAGACGATGTGTTGACGGATATAGGATACACTTTCCTGTTGGTTGCCCATCGGATTGAAGAGGCGGATGATAGTAACATTGATTTGATTAATGAGATATATGACTATTCGGTGGAGCATGGTTATAAATTTTACTGCCTCACTTCTTCACCGGAAGAACAGATCGAATTGTGGAAGGACAAGACGGGAGCCGAATATCCTTTCTGTCAGATGGATGATATTACATTAAAGACAATGGTTCGTTCCAATCCGGGATTGATACTGATTAAGAACGGAACAATTCTGAATAAATGGAGTGATGAGGATATACCGGATGAATATGTGCTGACGGACAAGCTGGAAAATCTGCCGTTAGGAAAACAGAAAGTGAGCAGTGACACTCATACGGTGGGATATGTATTCTTATGGTTTGTTATTCCGTTGTTGCTAGTGCTTGGGGTGGATGTTTTGGTCGTTCGCCGCAGAGAACGGAAAAACGCGAAGCGGAAGCAACAAGAGGAAGAGATGAAAAGCAAAGAATTAAAAGCGGAGAATCCGAAAATAGAAGAACAAGAAAAGAATGAATGATAACGAGCGGCCTCTGTAACGAACGCTAATCCCGATCGTTCAATCGTCAATCGTGAAATCGTAAATTTATTAACCCTTTAAAATAAAAAACAAAATGAGAAAGAACATTGTTGCAGGAAACTGGAAAATGAACAAAACCCTTCAAGAGGGTATCGCTTTGGCTAAAGAATTGAACGAAGCATTGGCTAACGAAAAGCCTAACTGTGATGTAATCATCTGTACTCCGTTCATCCACCTGGCTTCTGTTACTCCGTTGGTAGACGCTGCAAAGATCGGTGTAGGTGCTGAAAACTGTGCAGACAAAGCATCAGGTGCATATACAGGTGAAGTTTCAGCTGAAATGGTTGCTTCTACAGGTGCAAAATATGTAATTTTGGGACACTCTGAACGTCGTGCATATTACGGTGAAACAGTTGCTATCCTCGAAGAAAAAGTAAAATTGGCTTTGGCTAACGGTCTGACTCCGATTTTCTGTATCGGTGAAGTGTTGGAAGAACGCGAAGCTAACAAGCAGAACGAAGTGGTAGCTGCACAGATGGAATCTGTATTCTCTCTGTCTGCTGAAGACTTCTCTAAGATTGTATTGGCTTACGAACCGGTTTGGGCTATCGGCACAGGTAAAACTGCTTCTCCTGAACAAGCACAGGAAATCCATGCTTTCATCCGTTCTATCGTAGCTAACAAGTATGGTAAAGAAATCGCAGACAATACTTCTATCCTTTACGGTGGTAGCTGCAAACCTTCTAACGCTAAAGAACTGTTCGCTAACCCGGACGTTGATGGTGGTTTGATTGGTGGTGCTGCTTTGAAAGTATCTGATTTTAAAGGTATCATTGATGCCTTCAATTAAATGATAGTTGATAAATGATAGTTGATAGTTGCTATGCAGTATAGCTTGCTATCGACTATCGTTTATCTTTTCAACTATCATTTTTCAACTATCATTTTCCGACTATCATTTATCAACTATCAACTGTTTAATAATGAAGGTTTTACTTACCCTATTGTTTGTTTTGACAGCTACTTTTGCGCAAGCGCAAAGTATTATCAAGAGTCTGGAACGTAACATTCCGGGGCAAGGAAAGGTGACTATCCATCAAGATCCCCGCATTGAGGCTCTGATAGGTATGGAACGTCCTGCAACAGGTGAACAGAAAGTAATAAAGACTTCCGGGTTCAGAATCCAGGCGTATGCCGGTAACAATACTCGTCAGGCGAAGAATGATGCTTATCATGTAGCATCGCGTGTGAAAGAGTATTTTCCTGAATTGACGGTATATACTTCGTTCAATCCACCTCGTTGGCTTTGTCGTGTAGGTGATTTCCGTAGCATTGAAGAAGCGGACGCAATGATGCGTCGGTTGAAAGCTACCGGTGTGTTCAAAGAGGTTTCTATTGTAAGAGACCAGATCAATATTCCTTTATAATTGTATCATGTTAGAAAAAGAAGAAATTGTTTCTCCGAATCTGGAGGAGTTGAAGAGTCATTATCGTAGTATTATAACTTTGTTGGGTGAAGATGCCGAAAGGGAAGGGTTGTTGAAAACTCCGGAACGGGTGGCTAAGGCGATGTTAAGCTTGACGAAAGGGTATCACATGGACCCTCACGAAGTGCTTCGTTCTGCTAAATTCCAGGAAGAATATAGCCAGATGGTGATTGTAAAAGATATCGATTTCTTCTCTCTTTGCGAACATCACATGTTGCCGTTCTACGGAAAGGCGCACGTGGCTTATATTCCTAATGGCTATATCACAGGGTTGAGTAAGATTGCCCGTGTAGTCGATATATTCTCTCATCGTCTGCAAGTGCAGGAACGCATGACACTGCAAATCAAAGAGTGCATTCAGGAAACGCTGAATCCACTGGGAGTAATGGTGGTGGTGGAAGCCAAACACATGTGTATGCAGATGCGTGGTGTAGAAAAACAAAACTCTATTACTACTACTTCTGACTTTACCGGAGCTTTCAATCAGGCAAAGACTCGTGAAGAGTTTATGAATCTGATTCAACACGGAAGAGTATAATCCGTTTTCTACTTACTGAACAAATAAGCTTATCGTAAAACGACGCGATCTCCCAACCGTTTTGCCATGATGCTTTGTACGGTTCTCAACTCATTATAGCGTTGCATAAGTGAGTCGCATTTCTCATTATCATGGGCAAGAGAAGGATCTTGTAGGGCATAAAGCATGTGCTTCAATTCCTCTGTTACGATTGCATACTTGAAGTTAATCATTAACATCGGCACCAGTTCATAGAGCCGCTCTTCATCCGTCACGATCTTTTGGGACTTGGAGTGATATTTGCTAAGCTGATAACGCACATTAATCAAGTCTACACTCAATTTACTGATTACCGGATCAGGATGTGCCAGGAAATAACGTTCGGCAATGAAGTTGGAGTCGTGCATGTGTGCAGCAGCTTCCGATAACATTTGGCGGTGCAGCGGATTATGGAAGGCTAACTCATCCTCTTTCAGATCATTAACTACATATTCAATGACGGTTACCGGAATTTCGTTTCCTTCTTCATCGGTCAGGTTACACATGATTTTCTCTCCATAACGAACTACCGCCTGTAATATCAGTCGCTCGAATTTGTAGAATTCCTGCCCTTCCTTTCCTTCCTGTGGAATAAAGGAAGCATAACTGTCTTCCTGCAGAGCAGGAGGAACATCTGTATATCCGCCATCCACTTCAGGAGGTAACGGAATATCTCCATTAGGCATTGGAACATCTTCAGGAGGTGTGCTGCCTTGTGACATCATAGCCGTTCTTTCAGCCATCCGGCGTTCCCGTTCCGTTTGCTCGGCTCGCTTCTCTGCTTGAGTTTCCCGCCTTTTGGCGACTTCCGCTACAAGCAGTTTGTCTTCTACATGAAGTAGTTGGGCACATTCTTTGATATAAACATCTCTAACAATCGCTTCCGGAATGACAGAGATACTTTGTACCAGGTTACCAATCAGTTCCGCACGCTTGATAGGGTCTTTTCCTGCATCCTCCAGCAACAAGTTTGTCTTGAAGCGGATAAAGTCCGTTTCATGTTCCGAGATAAAGGCTTGAAATTCCGTAGAGTTATGTTTACGGGCAAAAGAGTCCGGGTCGTCTCCATCGGGAAGAAGACAGACCTTGATGTTCATCCCTTCTTCCAATAACATATCAATTCCCCGGATAGAAGCCTTGATACCTGCTGCGTCACCGTCATAAAGCACTGTCATATTGTTGGTGAACCGGTGGATCATACGGATTTGTCCTGGCGTGAGGGCTGTTCCCGAAGAAGCAACCACATTCTCTATGCCGGATTGATGCATGGAGATCACATCCGTATATCCTTCAACTAAAAAACAACGGTCCTGCTTTACAATAGCCTGTTTGGCGAAATATATACCGTATAATTCGTTACTTTTGTGGTAAATTTCCGATTCGGGCGAATTGACGTATTTAACTTTAACCCCTTTCGTTGCACTGGCAAGTACACGTCCGCCAAAAGCCACCACTTTGCCGGAAAGCGTATGGACAGGGAAAATAACACGTCCCCAAAAACGATCCCGTAACCGGTGGTCATCCGTTTCATAACAAAGTCCGGTCTTTACCAGATACTCTTTCTTATATCCTTTTTGGATTGCCTCTTTGGAAAATGCATCATGACTTTCGGTACAGTAACCTAACTGAAATTTCTCAATAATGTCATCGCGAAAGCCACGATTACGGAAATAGGCCATACCGATGCTACGGCCGTCTATATGATTCTTTAGTATATTCTGGAAATAATCGCGTGCAAAGTTATTGACAATAAACAGACTTTCACGTTCGCTTTGCACAAACTTCTCCTCGTCGCTTAATTCCCGTTCCTTGATTTCGATATTATATTTCTTGGCAAGGTACTTCAATGCTTCCGGATAAGACATCTGCTCGTGCTCCATAATGAAATGCACGGCATTTCCACCTTTTCCACAAGCAAAGCATTTGCATAATCCTTTAGCGGGAGAGACATAAAAAGAAGGAGTTTTATCACTGTGGAACGGACACAAACCGACATAATTGACACCACGTTTGCGCAGGGTGACAAAGTCAGAAACGACATCCATAATTTGTGCCGCGTCCAATATCCGGTCTATGGTAATTTGATCTATCATTCTTTCTCCTGTGAATCCGTTTTTGCGGATACAAAGGTACACATAAAAAAATCCCCTGCAAAGAACTTTTTTGCAGGGGATCGTTAAATCTTGGCACCGGTATTGATTATTTAATCTTTTCCCGGATCTTCGTCAGATACTTTTTCATACCTTCCGCATCCTTGTTTTCGATGATTTCGAGAAGGTTTTTCAACTCTGTCCGGATATTAGTCACTTGTCCCGGAGTGCGTGGGTTGAACAGTATTTCCTGAAGCAGGTAATCATCTTCGCTTAGCAGCCCTTTGGCGATTGCCATGTGCTTTTTGAACGTAGTTCCCGGGGCTTCCTGATGTTTCATTACGGCAGCAAATACGAACGTCGATACGAACGGAATAGAAAGCGAGTAGGCTACTGTTTCGTCGTGCTCATCGAAAGTATATTCAAAGATGTTCAACCGTAATGTCTGATAGAGGTCTTTGAAGAATATTTTTCCCAGGTGGTCGCCTTCACTGATAATGATGGCATTTTCACTGCTTAGATTGCTAAGACTTGCGAAAGTTGGGCCAAACATAGGGTGACTGGAAACGTAGCGGAAACCACTTTCTTCGTAGAACTTCTTCAGTCCGGTTTTTACAGAGGCAATGTCACTAATGATACAGTCTTTGGGTAGTACAGGCAGTATTTTGCGAAAGGCATCCAACGTGTACTTTACTGTGGCGGCATTAATAACCAGTTCCGGTTCAAATTCCTTAATCTCCTCCAATGTGGTAAAACGATATGTGTTATAGACGAAACGCAACTGGTGCGGGTTGACGTCGAACACGGCCGTCTCGTGTTGAAAGCTCAAAATATCAGTAAAGAAGGAGCCCATTTTACCGGCTCCAAGGATTAATATTCTCATAATGTTTATTATTTAGTGAGAGTGTGTCAAAACGCAGATTAACGCAAATTATCGCAGAAATAATTTTATAAGTCGTTGATTAATATATCAATATAATTGAAATAATCTGCGATAATTTGCGTTAATCTGCGTTTTATTATTCATTATGACACACCTTCACTCTAACTATTTATTAATAATTTCCATCTGTTGACGAACTGATTCTTCGTGGATGGCTTCGAAAATCTTCTTCATAAACTCGCTGTCCATACCGCATTGTTCGCCCTGCGCGCCACGTTTTTCCAGAATCTCATTGTAACGTCCGGCTTGAAGGACTGTGATTCCGTGCTCTTTTTTGTAAGTACCGATTTCACGGGCCACACGCATTCTTTTTGCTAATTCCTGAATGATATTGTCGTCACATTCGTCAATCTGTTTACGGAGCTGTGCCAGACTTTCGGTAGACTGTGTTTCCGTACGGATTACCAACAGATTGAGGATATAGTCGAGTACGTCCGGAGTAACTTGTTGAGAAGCATCGCTCCATGCGCAATCCGGGTTGCAGTGGCTTTCTACAATCAGACCGTCGAAATTCAAGTCCATAGCCTGTTGGCAAAGCGGTGCAACCAACTCACGTTTTCCACCGATATGGCTCGGATCACAGAAAATCGGAAGATTAGGGATGCGGCGGCGCAGTTCGATAGGAATATGCCATTGGGGAAGATTCCGATAGATCTTTTTGTCATAACTGCTGAAACCTCGGTGGATAGCACCCAGACGCTTCAAACCAGCGTTGTTGATACGTTCCAGTGCTCCGATCCATAATTCGAGATCCGGGTTCACCGGGTTCTTAACCAATACAGGGATATCAACCCCTTTCAGTGCGTCAGCGATTTCCTGTACGGCGAAAGGATTGGCAGTGGTGCGTGCACCTACCCAAAGAATATCGATTCCCGCTTTCAGACATTCGTAAACGTGTTTGGCTGTTGCTACCTCCGTAGAAACATACATTCCAGTTTCTTTCTTCACCTCTTTCAGCCAGGCAAGACCTTCTACACCGATACCTTCGAAACCTCCCGGTTTGGTACGCGGCTTCCAGATTCCGGCACGATATATTTTTTGTCCTTTAGCAGCCAGTTGTTTGGCTGTATCCATTACTTGTTCTTCCGTTTCTGCGCTACACGGGCCGGCAATGACAATCGGTCTTTTAGCTTCAACGCCCGGTAATAAAATTGATTCGAGTTCCATATTCTTATTTGTTTTTATTCTTTTAATAACTTGTTTTCATTGAAATTGTTCTGTCTCATTCTGCTGTCGTTCTCTCTTTGGGAGAGGTTAGATTCTTTTAATTCTTTCCAGAGCTTCTGCCAGCTTATTGTCCTTGCAACAAAGTGAGATACGAATATACCTTGCTCCGTTACTGCCGAAGATAAATCCCGGAGTGATAAACACTCTTGCTTCATGCAGCACCTTTTCTGTCAGTTCCTCTACATCCTTGCAGGAAGCAGGAATCTTCCCCCAGAGGAACATGCCTACTTGTTTTTCATCGTAGGTGCATCCCAATGCTTTCATGATCTCACCGGCAAGATGACGACGGTTGCGGTAATTCTTATTATTACCTTCATACCAGTCTGTTTCAGCCTCAAGGGCGGTAGCTGCAGCCAGTTGCATGGCACGGAACATACCGCTGTCGATATTGCTTTTCACTTTCAATATCCATTGTACGAATTCAGCATTCGATGCCAGCATACCAATACGCCAGCCCGGCATATTGTGGCTCTTACTCATAGAATTGAACTCGATGCAACAGTCTTTGGCTCCCGGTACACTTAGGATACTGATAGGTTTTTCGTTCAGAATGAAGCTGTATGGATTATCATTCACAATTACGATATTCTTGCGACGGGCAAAATCAACGAGACGTTCATAGATTTCCGGAGTTGCATTGGCTCCCGTCGGCATGTTGGGATAATTGGTCCACATCAGTTTTACGCGACTAAGATCCATTTTTTCCAGTGCCTCGAAGTCAGGCATCCAGCCATCCTCTTCTTTCAGGTCGTAGTTGATAACTTCCGCTCCGAGTATTTTACTCAAAGAAGTATAGGTGGGGTATCCCGGATTCGGGACTAGCACCTGCTCACCCGGATTGACGAATGCCAGCGTAACATGGAGAATTCCTTCTTTCGAGCCGATTAAAGGCTGTATCTCCGTATTCGGATTCAGTTCCACTCCATACCAGCGTTGATACCAGGCAGCAAAGCCTTTGCGCAGTTCGGGGATACCTACATACGGTTGATAACCGTGTCCGTTGGGATCATGAGCATTGTTGCACAATGTTTCGATGGTTTCCCTTGAGGGAGGCATATCAGGACTTCCGATGCCGAGGCTGATAACATCCTTTCCCTCTGCATTCATCTGTGCTACCTCTTTTAGCTTCTTTGAGAAGTAGTATTCGCTAACACTTGCCAATCTGTCGGCAGGAGCGATTTTATACGTTTGACTTTCCTTCTGCATATTCGCCTAATAATTTAAGTTCTTTGGTTAATGGAGTGATTGCAGCAATAGACTGCTTGTATCTTAGATAATCGTTGAAAGCTACATCTACGTAAAACTGGTATTCCCATTCCCGTCCGATGATAGGCAACGATTGAATTTTTGTCAGATTGATATTATAGAACGATAGAATGGATAAAACCTGTGACAGGCTGCCTTCCGTGTGTGGAAGAGTGAATACGATACTTGCCTTGTTGGTTGCATTGGCATGATGTTGACGGAGTTCGTCTACTTGCCAGGGATCGGCAACAACCAGAAAACGGGTGAAGTTGTGCTTGTTCGTTTCAATACCTTCTTGAAGGACTTTCATACCGTAACGTTCAGCTGCTGCTTTGGAGCAGATGGCAGCGTGTCCTTTCAGATTTTCATTCTTGATGATTTCTGCGCTGCGGGCCGTATCTTCACCTTCCACCACTTTCAACTGCGGATGTTGATTCAGAAATTCGCGACACTGCATCAGGGCGATAGGGTGGGAGTTGACTTCTGTCAGATCTTCCCAGTTCTCATCGGGGAGACAGACAAAACTGTGAGAGATGCGCAGTTTGTATTCACCGATAATCTGTGTGCCGCTTTGTCTCAACAATTCATTGTTGTGCAACAAACTTCCCGCAATCGTATTCTCGATGGCTAGCATTCCGATAACCTGGCTGTCTTTCCGTATCGAAGTAAACACATCTTCGAAGTTGGCACAACAGATTAACTCTATTTCTTCTCCCTCGAAGTACTTGTGTGCGGCGATATCATGATATGAGCCGAGTGTTCCTTGAATTGCTATCTTTTTCATTGTTCTAAATATATTATATAAAAAAATCCCGCGTCCATATTGGAGCGGGATTCATATGATTGATTTCTCTATTCAGTCCTTAAGCATCACTGTCACTTGATACATACAAACTCCCGCTCTACTTTGTTGCTAAAGTAAAAGTAAAAAAAGAAGTAATATGCATAAGTAAATGATTTCATTCGAATCTATCTTTTTTGCTTTGGTTTTTAATTCTGGGGCAAAAGTAATAATTTTCTGTTAGATGCAAACAAAAAACGATACTTTTTTTGTTTTCTTGCCTAAAATAGATGAAAAGGATACTTAAAAGATGCCGGGAAGCGCTTCAGGCTTTGGTCCCAGGTTCTTGAATTCCCCATTCAGGTTAGCTTCATCCTTCGGATTCAGTTCCAGAGATTTCTTCATGTCCTCTACAGAACCGTCCTTATCACCATTCAGTAATTTAGCACGTCCACGTTCTTTGTAGGCTTCTGCAAAGTTCGGATTCAGCTCGATGGCTTCATCAAACAGGCCGATAGCTTCCGTCAGTTTTTTCTGGTTGATATAAAGTTGCCCTAAATAAAGGTATGCCTGTTCGTTGAATGGGTTTATTTCTGTCACCAGTTTGTAGTCCTCTTCTGCTTCTTCGTCCTTGCCGTCTGCTTCTTTCACTTTTCCGCGCAGGAGCATGGCTGTCTCTTCTTCCGGATTTTGGGCGAGCACAGCATCTATATCCTCCATCATATCCTTATACTGTTTCAGGTTCATCAAAGCTTCCGCACGTAATAGGCGAGCTTCAATGAAATCATCTTTCAAAGTGATTGCTTTGGTGAGATGGGCAATAGTCATCAGGTCATCATCCTGTCCCTTGCGGGCCTTCCCTAACAGATAATGAGCCACGGCATTTCCTTCTTCGATGGCAATCGCTTTATTGGCAGCTTCTTCCATAGCCTGATAATCTTCCTGGATGAAGCATACATTGGCCAGTGTCAGGAAAGTACTTGTGACATCAGGTTCCATAGTAGCCATCTTTTCCAATAGCTCGTGGGCCTTTGCCGTTTCCCCCATCTGGATATAGAGTTGGCTAAGATAGCCCATTGTTTCAAACTCTTCTTTGATGGCAAGAGCTTCAATAAAACATTTTACTGCATAATCCGGACGTCCCATGCGTTGCGCACGTAAACCGTCGTATTTGAAGATCTCGAAATTTTTCTGATCGTTTTTCTGTTTTTCACTTTCCGGAGTTTCCGACTTACCGGAGAAGAAAGATTTAAAAAAGTTCGGCATGGTGTGTTATTTTTGAGTTACCTTGCAAAGGTAGTAACTTATTTTGAAATATGTATCATTCCATCCTGCATCTTCCATTCACCTTCCTCCAATAGATATTGGATGACTTCGCTGATGCTCTCTTTCTCCGCTTCTATCTTATCGGCTATTTCTACTGGTGTCAGCGGTTTCTGAGTAAGTAATTCTGATATTTTCTTTTTCAGTTCCTCGAAATCGAAAGAATTCTCGGTCAGGGCACCAGTTGCACGGTGACTAAGACAAACATCGCATTGTCCGCAGTTGTGCTCGTTCTTCTCTCCGAAGTAACGGAGCAGCATCCGGCTCCGGCACACATTCTCCGAAGTGACATACTCTTCCATCGCTTTGATGCGGGCTTCATACCGGGCTTTGCGTTCTTCGTAGACGGAAGGAGGAATATGCACAAAACGAAGTTCCTGCCGTTCGCGGGTGTATATAATATAAGGTGTCTTTTTGTGCGGAATGTAATCCACGATACGACGTTTGGTAAGCGTGACCAGTATATTATAAATTTGTTCGCGGGTCAGTCCGGTACGTATGGACAGGGTTGCTTCGCTGATATAGGCATAGTCGGTGAATACTCCGGTGTAAGAGCGGAGAATCGTCTGTATCAGTGCTTCGGCTTCCGTTCCCATTTCCCGCAATTTGTATAGTTCGTCCCGGCGAATCGTGAAAAGAATACGGGAGGCATTATCCTGTTCGTCCGTATATTCCAGATAACCGGCTTGAGTCAGTATTTTCAGTGCACTGTCCACCGGAACCGGGAAGTATTTGAACTTCCGGCAAAACTCTTCCAGATTAAATTCGCGGACACATTGGAAACCGTCGCCCATTGCCATCTGATAGTAATACTGCAGATGTTCATAGACATTGAGAATATACTCCTTGTTGGGGAAAGTATCCACAACGCGCCTGTGCAGCGTCGTTCTGTCCGTTTTGGTGTATAAGATCACAGCATACGCTTTTTCACCGTCTCTTCCTGCACGACCGGCCTCCTGGAAGTAAGCTTCGAGAGAGTCGGGGAGATCGAGATGCAATACGATACGCACGTCGGGTTTATCAATCCCCATTCCAAAGGCATTTGTCGCTACCATTACACGGACTTCTCCGCTTTGCCAGCGTTTTTGCCGGAGGTCTTTTACGGCATTATCCAGTCCGGCGTGATAGAAGTCGGCGGTAATATCTTCGTTTACCAGTAACTCGGTGATTTCTTTGGTGCGTCGTCTGTTGCGGACATAGATAATGGCACTGCCGGGTATCTTTCGTAAGATATGCAACAGCTCTTGAGTTTTGTTATCCGTTTGCCGGACGATATACGCCAGGTTTTTCCGTTCGAAGCTCATGCGGAAAACATTCTCTTCACGGAAATCTAGGCGAGCTTGAATATCCTTCACTACTTCCGGAGTGGCGGTCGCCGTAAGTGCCAGTACCGGAATTCCCGGTAGCAATGTCCGTATTTCGGCAATTTTCAGGTAAGCAGGACGGAAGTCATATCCCCATTGTGAGATACAGTGACTTTCGTCGACCGTAATCATGGAGACTTTCATTGATCGCAGTTTGGTACGGAATATGTCCGTGTCCAGACGTTCCGGAGAAATATAGAGGAATTTATAATTACCGAAGATGCAATTTTCAAGAGCAGTGAGAATCTCCTGCCGTGTCATGCCTGAATAGACAGCAAGCGCCTTGATGCCGCGTTTACGCAGGTTTTGCACCTGATCTTTCATCAGGGCGATGAGAGGAGTAATGACAATGCAAATCCCTTCCTGGGCGAGAGCAGGCACTTGAAAAGTGATGGACTTACCGCCTCCGGTCGGCATAAGTCCCAGTGTATCTTTGCCTTCGCCAATACTGGTGATGATCTCCTCCTGCAAGTCGCGGAAGGAGTCATATCCCCAATATTGTTTTAATATCTCCTGATACTTATTCAATCGGCTTTATATCCTCGATTTGAAGTTGTACTTCACCACGCTTGTGCGTGTTTTCTTCAATGGTGTAACAGATGTCGAACGAGCGTTTCGTTTTGATATAACGTACGTGTGAGCTCTGTCCGAACGCGATACCGTTCATTACATTATTCGATTTATTATCGACCAGTTCGAGTTTGATATGTTCCTGATCGCGTCCCACCACTTTACTTGTTCCGTAATCATAAACATGATGAGTGCAGAAAATAGGTTTCGTGTTATCAGGACCGAAAGGATTAAACTTTTTCAGGTCGCTGAAGAACTTGGACGAAATATCCCTGAAATCTATTTCAGCATCAATCTCGATAACGGCACTGGTTTGTTCCGGTAAGATATGCTGTGAAACGTATTCTTCGAATCGTTTGGTAAAGGCATTCACGTTCTCCACTTTCATCGACAGTCCGGCGGCGTATGTATGTCCCCCGAAGTTTTCCAGCAGGTCGCGGCAATGTTCGATTGCTTTATATACGTCGAAGCCGGAAACTGAACGTGCGGAACCTGTTGCCATATCATCCGTCCGGGTCAGTACCACGGCAGGGCGGTAGTACACTTCTGTCAGACGGGAAGCTACGATGCCGATCACGCCTTTGTGCCATTCTTCGTTGTAGAGCACGATGGAGCGGCGATCCGCTAATCCTTCCAGATTGGCAACGATGTTGTTTGCCTCTTCCGTCATACTCTTGTCGAGGTCTTTCCGGGTTTCGTTGTACTGGTTGATTTGTCCGGCTTTCTCAAGTGCTACCGAGAAATCTTTTTCCGTCAGCAGGTCTACGGCTTCTTTTCCGTTTTGAATACGTCCTGATGCATTGATGCGCGGTCCGATTTTAAACACAATATCGCTGACGGTGATTTCCTTTTCAGAAAGTCCACATACGTCGATAATAGCCTTCATACCAATGCTCGGGTTACTGTTCAGTTGCTTCAGACCGTGGTAGGCGAGGATACGGTTTTCACCCATAATCGGAACGATGTCCGATGCAATACTCACAGCTACAATATCCAGCAAAGGAATCAGGTGGTGGAACTCGATACCGTTACTGATAGCGAATGCCTGCATAAACTTGAAACCGACTCCACAACCGGAAAGGTGAGTGTACGGGTACGTATTATCCAGACGTTTGGCGTTCAGAATAGCTACGGCAGGCGGAAGCACATCATCCGGTACATGATGATCGCAGATGATGAAATCAATCCCTTTCTCTTTGGCATAAGTGATTTCTTCTACTGCTTTAATTCCACAATCGAGTACAATAATCAGTCCTACACCGGTTTCTGCGGCGTAGTCCACTCCTTTTTTAGAAATGCCATACCCTTCATTGTATCGGTCGGGTATATAATAATCAAGGTTCGAATAGAACTGTTGAATAAACTTGTAGACCAATGCTACGGCAGTAGTACCGTCTACGTCATAATCTCCATAAATTAGAATACGTTCTTTCTTTCCCATCGCCCTGTTCAGACGTTCTACTGCAATATCCATATCCTTCATCAGGAACGGATCATGCAGGTCGGGCAATTGCGGGCGGAAAAACTTCTTGGCATCTGCTGCCTTCGTAATTCCCCGCTGCACCAAAAGTTGTCCAAGTATCGGGCTAATCCCTAGTTCCTGGGCCAATGTCTGGCTTGTCTCTGCCTGTTCGGGTGTAATGGGTCGATAATTCCATTTGTGATTCATTTTATATATTGTTTTTTCTTTTTCTGTTCTCAAGGGTTGAAAAGGCACTTCTTTCCAACAAGGGGTAAAAGTACGAAAAAAAGCGGAAGTGTATAGTAGATAAGACGAAAATATTTCAAGACCATAGAAAACGAAGACAGGAAAAACGCTACCATATTAAAAGTAAGAAGCTGCCAAAAGTTGGCTTAAGGGGCTACTGGTCATTCTGTATCGGAAGTCGTCGGAGGATATTGATTATCTGGATAGTAGAGAAGGGCCGATAGAGAAAATGGAGTGAGAGAGTGGAAAAGTACGGGAATCTTTGGATGAATGTTGATTATTGACTAGCTTTAGCGGCTTAAATGATTCATTTCTCTGTCTATGATAAAAAGAAACTTGTTAATTGCTATCCTGATTTTAT
The DNA here is from genome assembly GCF_014334015.1 of Bacteroides sp. M10. GTDB lineage: Bacteria > Bacteroidota > Bacteroidia > Bacteroidales > Bacteroidaceae > Bacteroides > Bacteroides intestinigallinarum. The sequence continues at coordinate 2,870,738 of NZ_CP060488.1, forward strand.
GCTCTATCGGAATAATAAAAGGGCAAACAGTATCGGATTCACTGGCAATTGTCTCTGCCCAATGGAAGGTGGAAAGTCCTCAAAAAGGACTTATTCATAAGTATGCTTCTATCCCCCGATTGTATCAGGGACCCCAGTCTGTTAGTCTGATAGAAGTTGATCCCGGCGCAGGCTTGAAGGTTGATGTAGCGGTTTCGGGTGAAATGAAGGAGACGAGTCGGATTGCTTCTGAACATCATGCCATTGCAGCCATTAATGGTTCCTACTTTGATATGAAGCGGGGAAATTCGGTTTGTTTTCTGAAAGTTGGTGACCAGGTCGTTGATACGACCACTTTGAGTGAATCTAAATGGCGTGTTACTGGAGCTATACATCTACATAAGGGAAAAATGAAGTTAATTCCCTGGAACAGGCAAACAGAAAAGGAGTATGAGGAAGAAGCAGGTACCATACTTGCTTCCGGTCCGTTAATGTTGAAAGACGGACAGGTTTGTGATTGGAACTCGTGTGAACCGAATTTTATCCGGACGAAGCACCCTCGTAGTGCTGTTGCTACTACTAAGGATGGAAAAATACTGTTGATAACGGTAGACGGGCGTTTTCCTGAACAAGCAGGAGGAGTGAATATCCCGGAATTGGCACATCTGATTCGTGTTTTAGGGGGTGAGGATGCATTAAATTTGGATGGAGGTGGATCTACTACTCTTTGGTTGTCCGGTGCATCGGATAATGGAGTCGTTAATTATCCTTGTGACAATGGGCGGTTTGACCATGCCGGAGAACGGAAAGTTCCTAATATTCTTTATATAACGCATTAATAACGTTTCCATTATTCATCATTGTATTTAAGGTCTTTCAGTGCATAGATTAAGACTTTTCAGTGCAGAAACTAGTGACTTTTTATGCAGTCGGGTAGTTGTCCCGTTGTAACGGGACAATGGGCACTTTATAAAAAGACAAATGTCACCTTATAGGGTGACATTTATCATTCTATAAGGTGACTAGCTATCTCCAAAAGGATGAAAATTACTAAAGATACAAAATTAATTAGTGAAAAGCAATAGTAGGGTAGGAAATTTATCTGTATTGCAAACAGATTTAATTCATTTCCATACCCTTCTGAAGTAATAAGGTCATTAGTCTTTTATCTTGCGCAACTTCGCCTTTTTGATAAAGAACTTGGCAAGCTCTCTTCCTGCTTTGGCATACGTTTCCTGGACGCAATATCCGGAAGTAAAATCAGTACCCCAAAAGTTGTTGGCAGAAGCGTTACGAATTTTGATGGAGGCTACTTGTTCGCCGGTTTCAATCTTCTTCACCTTGCAACTTAGATCGACAGATGCATTTTGGCGCATGACACCCACGTTCCAACCCGGTTCGGTGAAATCGGTATTGATTTCAATCCGGTATTGAGCACCTTCTGAACCTGCAGTGATGCCTACCTCACTCATATATTTATCAAAAAGCTCCAGGAACTTTGGTTCAAACCGTTCTTTACGGTCACCATACCAGGCGGCTTTCCATTGGTCTCCTTTGCCCTCTTCTTTAGCGTTGTATTCAGAACTCTTTTTTTCTACATATTCGTTTTCTGTCAGTTTGCCTACCAGCATTTCATCGTAAGAGAAAGTAAATTGTATCACTTGCTGGTCCTTGATGAAGTCAATAGTACCGGAAGTCATGACAATACTTTGTGCAAATGAGAATGTAGTAATGCAACTTAATAGTAGAAGTGTTGTGATGGTCTTTTTCATCTTCGAATTTGATTAATCGTTTGTTTGTCTGTTGTAAACAACGGGGTTAGAATTCAAATCCGAATCTAGCTCCTACTCCGTGTAACTCCCATGTATCATTCCAACTGTTATGATAATAATGCCCTCCATAGCTGTAACTATAATCTGTTGTGGCGTCATAATCTTGGAAGTTATACATCAAAGCTAAATTCAAGGCCTTTTTCCCTTTTAAAGAAAAACGCACTCCTACTCCTATCGAAGCATACGCTCCTTCTATGTCTCCTACAGAATATCCGGCTTTTACGTCGGCGAACGGAGTCACTTTTTTGTTGATGAAGTTAGCTCTGAAGTTAGCATAGATGGGGGCTGCATAAAGATCTGCATCGGTATAGTAGTTGAAAGCAACGCCACCACCTACAAAGAAATAATTGTTGAATTGATAACCATGTGTGGTTGATAATTCAATTTTAGAGGCATTGTAGTCGCTCACATCGCCAATATATGCAAAGTCTACGAAACCCTTATAGCCTTTTAATGTATTTCTTGCGGCTTTGCGGTCGTTGGTATCCTTACGATAATCTCTTGTGTACCGTTCTTCTTTTGTGATTTTAGTCACATCACTCATCTGACAGATGATGAGGCTGCCATCACCTGTTTTGATTTTTAAAGAGACATTGGGCACTTGTTCAATGATTACTCCTTTAATAATGCTGCCATTCTTTAAATACACTACTTCTGTGTAATTCTGTGCTGCGACATACGTACTGATACTTAATAATAAGGTCAGTACTAATAGTAGTTTTCTCATACTTATATTTTTATTGTTTATAGTTTCTTGAGTGCGCTATAGATAGAGCCTGCCCAATAGTTGCGCAATCCGAAACCACGTGCCTTGCCGTCGGTGATCCATTCTTCAATGATTTCCTTTGTTTCGGTATTGAAGAATACGACTTCATACGTACCTCTATTGTTTGATTTGTCCAGGAACTGTGCGATAAACACCATACCTACTCCGGGTGTTTTCTGGATAGGCAATGCGTTGATGGCTGCTTTGATTTGCTCTTTACTAAGAGTATATTCTCTTTTAGCAGTCATTAGCTCGGCCAGGTCGATGTTTTCGTTCACCTGATTAACGGCATCCAGTGAAATCTCTGTCACTTCTTTTTTCAATTGTTTTCCTACGTTATACTTCTTAGCTTCTGTGATGAACAGCTCATTGATACGTCTGAAAGCATCTTTGAATTGTGCCGGTGATTCATCTGCACCGAAAACTTTTACTTGGGAGTAGTCTACCCCATAGAACTTAATAGACTGAATGTCTTTCAATGCACTCTTGCCTTGTCCGAAACAGAACAGGCTCGTGCTCAAGAATAAGAATAGAATAAGTTTTTTCATATACGTTAATGTTAAAGTGATATAGTTGGTTACTAACTTCCAAAAGTAGAAAATAATTATCGTAAATCAATGAATTTTATCGTTTTTCGACTCATCGGAGGCATTTGTATCTTGGCAATGTACTCTGCCGATTCAAAATTGATGCTTGGCGCCACTCTGACTTTCGAACGGAACAGATCTTTAATCTCTTTGGCAAAGGCTTCGCTACGGTTCTCGCTTCCGATACGAATCAGAATCTCATCCGTTCCCAATTCATTGGTATAAACTTCAATGATATAGTTTTTTACCGAAGGTATATTATCCAGAATGTCGAATAATGCAGGCGGATATAACGTTGTTCCTTTGTATTTAATCATTTGTCCTTTCCGGCCGAGGATGGAGCTTAGGCGGATGGTATTTCTCCCGCAACCACAGGGCTCGGTGTGGTGGTAGCAAATATCGCCTGTTTTGAAACGGAGCAACGGCATCCCTTTGACTCCGAGCGTCGTGATCGTTACTTCCCCTGCTTCTCCCTCTTCCACGGGACGATTGTTATCATCCAGAAACTCTACAATGATAAGTTCCGGTTGCAAATGTCCTCCGTGGAATTCATTACACTCGGTAAAGGACGACTGCATTTCGGTGGAGGCATAAGTGGAATACAACTGCAAGGCAGGCCATTTATCGTGTATCTTCTGTCCGAGCGTATTCAACTGGAATTCCTGATTGCGCAATGCTTCTCCGATACAGATGCACTTCTGCATGGAACAGGTATTATGGTCGATATGATTCTTTTCGGCAAACTCTATCAGTTTGATAAGGAAAGAGGGGACCACCATTCCACAAGTCGGATGTATCCGTCGAATCGTGTCCCATTGCAGTTCCGGGATGCCGTTGCCTACACGGATCACTCCCATACCCAGTTCGCGGGCTCCCATATAATAAGCTAGGCCTGCCATGAAACGGCGGTCGATGGTAGTCATTAATTGAAGAATATCCTGTTTGGTGCATCCGGTGGTGGTGAAAGATAGGTATTCGTTGTAAGAGAGACGGTCCAGGTCTTCAGAGGTGAGAACGAAAGTGACCGGATCTCCCAATGTGCCCGAAGTCGTCACATAGTCGATAATTTCCTCTTTGTCTACGCAGATGAAATCATCGTTATGGAGTTGCAAGTCCGTCTTGGTAGTGACGGGGATCTGTTGCAAGTCTTCAATCGTCTTTATTTGATTGATATCAATGTGATGTTCGGCAAACATCTGTTGATAGAACTTGGAATGTGCTTGCAGGTAGGCTAACGCTTTGGCTAACTGTTCTTCCTGATAGCTTTTGATATCTTCCGGTGAGCGGAACTGAATTTCAGGATTCTTTTCCATCTTTGGATTGTTTTTGAATTTTCTGTTGGATACGTTCTTTCTCTTGCAGCTTGGGAATAGGTCTCTTCAATGCCTGTTGCCAGTATGCAATGGCTTGTTGAGGTTGCTGCATGGCCTCGTAGTAATCTCCTATTACTTCATATACATAGTATAAGGAAGGATTGGAGGCTTGGTATGTTTTTAAAACAGATTCCTCTATCTTTTCCTTTTTTCTGATTTTCTTCAATAAAAGCGGAGTCAGTTTCTTATACGTGAGAAGATGCTGGAACTCCGGTGTGTCGATGAATTTATCTTCCGGAATGGTCAGAGCGGAACTGTATATTTCGTGTTGCCAATCAATCGTGTCCTTGAATATCTTATTCAGGTCATAGGCTACGTATTTCCCGCATTGCCAGGGAGAGGTAGATACCCACATCAGCCGTTTCTCCGGCTGGAAGATGACGGAATGATGGGCAATAAACTGATTGATGGCCATTTCGTTGGCCAGTCCCAAGTCTGTGTTTTGCAAGCCTTTGTGGTCACGCAGGATAGAGGCGGCTTTGGAGACATCTATCGGAAGATCCTTATTAATGAGTTCCGTTAATCGTGCAAAACGGTATGGGCTGTCGGAAGTGCGGATATTTTCCATGTTTCGTTCGTCCTTGCTGAATTCTTCCGATTGGTAATGGTTGGTGCAGATGAGCCGATTGGCTTCTTTTCCGGTGAAAAGCACAGTTTTCTCCGGAGATTTCTCGATAATCGCGGCCTTGCCGTCTTTGGCAGAACCTATCAATATGGATTCGGAGACGAATGTTTCCCGTTTTTGGGCGATGGCAAAGGCTTCATCAATAGTGGCTGCATATTGCAGAATCTCTCTGGTCAGGATGGAAATAGGGGTAGCGGAACCTGTCGGGACAGCAGATTTGGCAGCATTAATTGTCACGGTAAGTCCTGTCTCGTTCATGCCGGATAACACTCCTATCATACCCGGCCATCCCACGGAAGCAAACCTGTATCCTTGCTCCGGTACATAAAAAGCCACCTGCTTGTTCTCTGCGAAGGCATCTCCAACGTAGAAATCGAAGTTACGTCCAATCAGCAGGGATGAATCTGCACTTTGTGTTCCCCAAGTGGCGAACGAACTGCATCCCACTAACATATAATCCTGCATGGCGTGTCCCAGGTCGTGCGCCGAATGGTAATTCAACTGGCGTTCGTAAGGAGTGCCGATGAAGTCGTACTCATGTGTACATGATAGCGAGATTCCGTAGATCTCGTCGCGGTATTCTTCGAGGACGTTCTCACCCAGATTACGGTTGAATAATACAATGAAGAACCGGAGGAATTTCAGATAACTGTCTGAAGGAACAATCTCACGAATCTGATCCACGAACACTTTCTCTTGATGGTGGAGCAGGTCGGAAGACAGTTGCCCGATAGCTTCTCCTCTCTGGAAAGCATCCCCTTTCACAAACAATTCCCATAAGCCGCTGTCGCTGTGCCGGAGAAAGTTATCTCCATAATGCCGGAGGTGGAGACTGTCTATATCAATCACTTTGTCTGTGGTCATGCTTTGCTCATGTTTGGGCGTTTGCATATCCGCAGAAAAGTAGAGATAGCTGATTCCGGCTATCAATAGAACAATGAGCAACAGGAAAAGGAAGCCCGTGTATTGGAGTGTCTTTTTGACTATTCTATGCATTTCCTACTTTTTTAGCCAGATATTCTTGTCCTACAAACTCCGCACAAGTCAGCATGGCAGTTAGTGTTACCCCTAATGCACCATGCACATTCAGGTTTTGCCCGGTGAGAAAGAGATTTCCCAAGCGGCTTCTTGTAGATACGAAACCAATTTGCGGACATTTATAATCTTTGATAATCCCATACGCGGAACCATCCACTGTTCCTGTATAGTCGCGATAGCTTAATGGAGTAGTGGTATACATCTCTTCTATGTTTTCTGAAAGATCAATGCCATGTCCCCGGATGAAGCGGAGAATCTGCTCTGCTTTCTCCTTTTTGAAGGATTGGTAGTCTTCTCCCCGATGTTCGGGAGTCGTGTCCTTCCAGGCAGACAGTTCATCTATATACATCGGTGCCAGGATGGAAATGACACTGGCATATTGACTGTCCTCGGAAGACGCTTGCATGGAAATCATACAGTTGGTGGTCCGTCCCGGATAGAGCAGTTTATCATACCACACTTTATTGTTCGCATGCAGATACAGGTTGCGGTTCTGATAGGGAGTGCTTTTTTTCTTCATTACCAGGTAGAGCGTAAAGATGCCGTAGGTATTTTCCAACGAACGGATGCGGGAAATATAGGCATTCTTGATGCTACGGTTTTTATCCAGTATCTCCAATGTCCGTTGGGGATGCATATTGGAGATGACGAAGTCGCTTTCCAGTCGCTCTTCTCCATTGATGATAACCCCTTGTACCTTTTCGTTTTCAACGATGATGCGGGTGGCTTCACTGTTATTGAGCACGGTCCCTCCGTTTGCCCGGATTACATTGATTAGCTCCAGACTGACTTGCATACTTCCGTCTACAAAACGGTAGGCGCCTTCAATATAAGAGTGATTAATCATGGCATGCTGGTAGAAAGTGGATACATCTTTCAAACCTCCGTAGAGTAAAGCTGAACCTGCCAGTACATTTCGTAAGGCGGGGTCCGGAGTGATATCCGCAATCAGGTGGGCGGCAGAGGTACAAAAGTATTTCATACCCTCCAAAGCGAGTGTGCCTTGTTTCAGGTGGTCTACGCTAATCAGGTTTCCGACAGCCTGAAGCTGTTCGGCATAGCATTTCAAGTTTTCTTTCTCATGCGGGAAGGAACGGCAGATGGTTTCAATAAACTGCGGGTACCCCATTGCATAATCGTATGTTTTTCCTTTATAGTAGATCGTGTCAAAAGCAGCATCGTCCAAGCGTTTTATTTTCAGCTTGTCCATGATACCGAAATAGCGGAAATACTGGTTCATCACTTGACCCTCATCCAGGCTTCCTACATAATGAATACCCGTATCCAACAGATGCCCTTTTCGTTGGTAAGTCTGGAAGCATCCGCCGAATTGCGCATTTTTTTCTACTACGCATACGTTGAATCCCTCTTTGCTAAGAATCGCTCCGCATTCCAGTCCGCCAAGGCCGCTGCCGATAATGATGATGTTATATTTGCTCATACTAGTTCGGTTTTCTAAATATGTAAATGGTGTTTGATGTATATTTGTCATTAGGAATGATTTCGACAGCCATTCCACAGGCGACTGCTATTTCCCGTAATTGGGTTTCAGTGGTGAAATACAGCTCTCCGGTTGTCCGGTTGAAGTTGAAAATACGGGTGGATAGTAATTCCGTGAACCGGGTTAACCGGTGCTTGGAAGCGTTGGCTGAATTTCCGTCGCGTATGATAATCATTCCTTGTGAACGTAAGCGACCGGCACATTTCAACAATAGGGTTTGTTGATGTTCGTAGCTCATATAGTGAAGCATGTCGTTCAGGATAAAGACATCACTTTCCGGCAGGGGATATTCCAATGCATTGCCATGCTTGAACTGGAGATGCTCGTTGCGTAACCATCCGTGCTGTGCCAGCGCTATCTTGTCTTCATCGTAATCAATACCCAGGATTTCCCGGTCCTCGGAAAGCAGAGACAGCATATAGCATAACGGGCCGAAGCCGCAACCGATGTCTGTGATTTGCCCTTGGACGGGAATCAACCGGTTGAATAGCCGGTAATTCTTTTCCATTTTTACTTTGATACGGATATACCATTCTACGACGGGACCTTTATAGATATAGTTCTGGATAAGAGCTTCGTAGAATGCAGGATTGTCCGTCGTGTTCTGTTCACGGCAGATACGGGCATAAACCTCTTTCATGTAAGCGGATATGCGTTTGGTACGCTCCTGATAAGTACTTCCGAAAGACAGATCGTCTAATGGTATACGGGGAAGTATTTCCGTATAGATGATTCCTTTCCGGATATTGAAAGGTTGTGCTTTGGCAATGATTTTGTTATTACCGTAAAGCAGGATCGGGAGAATATCCAGTTTCAATGCTTCTGCCAGATAGAATGCTCCTTTGTGGAAACGTTTCATCTTTCCATTATAGGTACGTGTGCCTTCCGGGAAAATGGCGATGGAGTAGCCCTCCTTCACTTTTTTCCGCATCCGTTCCATATATTGCTCGTATCCTTCGCCTATATAATAGAAGTCGACATAACGAATGATGGCTCCGAAGAAAGGAGAGTGCCATACCCAATGGTTGGTTACCATCAGGATTTTAGATGAAAGAGACAGCAATACCAGAATGTCGATGAACGACTGGTGGTTGGCAATGATAATTGCCGGATGCTGGAAGCGTTCGTTGGCTTTGTTGATATGTTCTTTTTTGACGGCGGTGGCCAGTAGCAAAATTCCTTTGCAGGTGATTTGTATCAGGCGGCACACCAAACGCTGCTTGCTGCTTTTGCGCACAGGCACCGGATAAAGCAGAATAATCAATATACGGAGGACGATGCAGCCGATAAAGAAAAGCAGGAAGAGCAACACGGTACGTATCAATCCGATAAGCGTATAAGGCGGCAATCCTTTGGAAGCGGGGCCTGCGATGAAGAACCGGAAAATGAGTGGCTGAATGGTATAGGCCACCAATACCACTGCTATCATACCCAGAATGGAAATCAGGGAAATGGATTGCAAAGCCGGGTGTTTGGCAAACACAAGTGCTCCCATACCGACCACTGTGGTGAAGGCGGAGAAGAAGATGGCTGTTTTATGGGAATTCAACACCTTCTGACCTGTACGGTATTTGTTTTGTAGCCCGTCCATAATGAAGATACTGAAGTCATCTCCAATGCCAAAGATAAAGGTGGACAGGATGATGTTGATAATATTAAACTCAATTCCCAGAATTCCCATTAATCCTAAGATGATTACCCAGCTGATTAGCATCGGGAGAAAACTCATCAAGGTAAGCTCGATACGTCCGTAGGAGAACCATAGTGCAAAGAATATCAGGAAAGAAGAGATGTACAGAATCAAGTAAAAGTCGTCATTGATGGCCGATACCCATTTGTTGGCAAAGTAGGAACGGTCGAAGATGACTACATTCGGGTCTTTATTAAAGTTCTGGTACACAGCTTCCTTATTCGGTTTGCTGATCCGTATCTGGCTGATAAGCATGGTGATGGAATCGGCAGAGGTTTGCCATTCATTCAATAGCTTGCCGGATAAATCGTCTCCTTGCGCGGTGTAATGATATTCACCGAAAGGTTGGTTCATCCATTGATAAAAAGAATCAAAGCTTCCCGGACGGAAACGATATTCAGCAGCAGCTGTTTCCAGCTGTTTACGGACTTGTTGCTGTTTTTCATCCGTCCAGTAATCTTTCCATTTCTTCAGGCGTTTCTGCTGCTCTTGCGGAGAGATCAGAAACTGTGAGGCGGAGGCATACTCTTTGATGAGTCCCTGCTCTTTCAGTGCCGATAACTTCTGATTGGTCATTGCATAAGTTTCGGTAGCCTGATTCATGTCTTTGCCCACACTGACAAAAAGCACGGTCTTTTCGTCGTTGTCGAAGAGTTGCAGTAATTTTTCTTCTGATTGTTGGAGATGGCGGGGCTCATAGTTGAGACTCATCATATCGTTGTTGAAGCCTACCTTTTGCGAAGTAAACAAACAGATCACTGTAATGAGGAGGATGCCGCCTACCAGCCATTTATTCTTTTCGTAAGAATAAACATTTATTTTCTCGATGATGCGTAGTATGCGTCCCTGTTTGACGTCTGCCTGTCCTTTCAGAAAATGAGGCAGGTAAATGAGACAGAAGAGGGTGGTGCCCACCAATGCCAGAGAGGCAAACAATCCGAAGTCGCGTAACAGATCGGAACTGGTGAATATCAATCCCAGAAATGCGCCGATGGTGGTGAAACTACCTACCGTAAGCGGATAGGCTATCTCTTTAATAAGTTGTTGCACGGTGGAAACATGGTTCTGATGTGCCAGCATGTGAATGGAATAGCTTAGTGCAATACCCATCACTGCCGAACCGGCTCCCACTGCAATGGCGGAGATACTTCCTTTAATAAAGAAAATGAGAAACAGGGCAAATAATCCTCCGAACAGTACCGGAGTAATAATCAACGGTATCGATCTCTTTCGTTTAAAAACGAGTGAGATAAATACAATGATGATAAGCAGTGCCAGGGAGGAGGTCAGGATGGTATCTTTCTTAATCTGACGGGCGTTGTAGACTCCCACGGAGGGACCGCCGAAATATTCAGCTCGAATGGTAGGAGATTCTCCCTGTACGTGCTTGAGCTCTTCTTCGAGTATCTTTATCAGTTCGTCGTTCTTTCCGGTGCTGCCTGTACTGAATACCGGGGTAATGAACATAAGTAAGGTGGAGCCGTCTTTGGAGAAGATATGTTCGTCATAAATCTCGTAGTTGGCTTCCAACTGGAAATCTTGCAAATGTTTCAGGGTTTCGCTTCCCAATCCGAGCGGGTCCCGGAGAATATAACTTCTTAATGCAATTCCGGCAGGAGAGAGGAGGTTGGTATAATTCTTCTGCATGACAGCCTGTATCCCTTTATCCGTCAGTAAGGAATCGAAGCGTTGATAGTCCGTATCTGTCAGGAAAAGCGGAAGATGTTCATAAATGAAGTCTGTGGCTCCTTGGATGAGGCTTTGGTCTACCTGTGCGAAAATTCCTTTAATCAGTGTTCCTCCGGCTTTTTCAGTCAGGGTTTGTTGTACTTGTCCGGCTGCTTCTATCAGGGAGTCGGGTTCTACGCGGTGGCAGGTATCTGCCGAGGATAACATAATGATAATCTTATCCTTAATCTTGAGATTGTCGAATACTTTGATTGTGTTCTGGGAATCTTTAGTGTCGGGGAAAAATTGTGTGATGTTCTCTTCGAACCTTACTTGCAGGGCAAAGAATCCCATTAACAGGACACAACTGATGAGTGACAAATAGAACAGAATCTTGTGCCTCTCGAAATAATCATATAGTCCGATAAAAAACTGGGTCATATCTTTTTTTTCCTACACGCCGTGAGCAGAATGAACGCGATGGTTCCTGCCAGTATGCTGCATACGACTGCAAAGATAACACTTCCTATTAAATATTGCTCTATGACTGATTTTACATTTTCAAAAGAAAGTTCGTTTAAATGCAGATTGACAGGATCTCCCAGCACTTTGCAACCGGTTACGTAACTGCCGTACAGCAAAAATGGAATCATCGGAGGGATACTGATATTGGCTGCTACAATAGCTATGACTTTATTCAGTCTGAACAAATGTGCCAGAAATAACGTGATTAGCATTTGATATCCCCATACCGGAACGATACCCATGAATACGCCGAGTGTGATGGCAGCCGTGATCCGCAGATTAGATTCGGGGGAGTGGGTGACATGATCCGAGAAAAACTGCTTGCAGTTCTTCCAGGTCAGTTTACGGAAAAAGTTTCGGGGGATGATCCAAAGGAAAGTGACGAGCACCAGTACTGTGTTCAGGATACTGATACGGGTGAAATCACGGAACGGTCGGAAATGAGAAACCCGCTCTTCCTGTGGCGGATAATAAACATGTACCGGGATGTTTTTAACGGTAATGCCTCCCCAGGCTGCAAAGACAAGTGCTTCCAACTCAAATTCGTATTTGGCGGTGTAATACCACTTGTCCACATTCATTCGTTGGATGGGGTACAGGCGGTAGCCGGATTGTGTATCTTGCAGTTTGATACCTGTTTCGAGGGTAAACCAGAAGTTGGAAAACTTATTGGCAAATGTATTCTTTCCCGGCATATTGTCCGAGGCGAGGTTACGGGCACCTACCAATAATGTGTCCGGTTCTTTTTCTATGGCTTCGATCAATGCGGGAATATCCGAAGCGAAATGCTGTCCGTCAGAATCAATGGTGATTGCATACCGAAATCCTTGCTTTTTGGCAAAGGATAGTCCATGTCTCAAAGCTACTCCTTTTCCTTGATTGGCAGGGTGGGTGATGATATGTAAGTTAGATTCCCGGCTAAGTATTCCGGCAGTTTCATCTGTAGAACCGTCGTTGACAACAAGGATATCGGGGGCGTAGAAATGTACACTTTCTATGACGTCCGCCAGTGTCTTTTCATTGTTGTAACTTGGGATGATAACGATGATCCCTAATTGGTTCAACTTCTCGTGCCAATAGGCTGTACTTATTTGTTCCTTCATACTGTCGGGGTAAGTACAGCTTTTAGTTTGATGAAACCTTCGTCCTTTACGGTATTTTCCTCTACAGTGCTCTCTTTCACAGTACTCTTTTTTACAGCATCCTTTTTTACACTCCCTTCCGCTTGCAACTGAAGTGTACCTTCTTCTGTCTCTTTAAAAGTCAGTGCCACCGAAATGTGCGGTGTTTCTATCGGATTGATAGCCGAAAGAAACTTGCAGGAAGACACTTGTGTTACTTGCAATTTTTGCTGGCGAATGTCTTCTACACATTCCTTGATAAGTTGTAACAGGCAAACTCCCGGAACTACCGGGTGTCCGGGGAAATGTCCCTGATAAACAGGATGCCCGGGATTCAACTTTATCTGGATAGTCCAGATCGTTGAGTCCGATGATTCGGAGGAAAGGATGGTATAGAAGTTATCAAGTAGCATATATTAAATCTCTTTAGATAGTTTGTCCAGACGGATCGTTAACCGAATCCACGGATGTTTGATTTTTATTTGTGCGGGATCGCCCGGAGTATTGCCAGTGATGTAGACCACTGACTTTCCAAAGCCTTTTCCACTGGTTCTTTTTTCAGTAGCACTGTCTTTGGTCGCTTTCACACGAGTATCTTTCCCACTTAAGAACAGACGTCTGAAATCCATCTCCAGAAGTTTCAGCACCTTTTCCTTTTTCATGGGTTCAATGCAACTGTTGACAGTAAACTGATCGTTGCGAAGAGAAAAATCGAAAAGGCTTAGTCCGAAGTAGGTAGACGCTACGATCCGGATTTCGTTATCAGGCATACGGCGTACTATTAGCATACCGCTCATGTGATGTTTCATGAAATCCAGTTGGATATTGTATTTTTGCGAGCTTTCTCCTTGTGTTAGTTCGATAGCGGGGAGCACGGTACTTCTTTCCCCACTCATCCGTGGAGAGCAGGAAGTCTGGATCTGTATCCATAAGAACAGCAGAACCGTCAGACTAACGAATCGCAAACTTCGTCTCATTCTTCAGGGAGTTGAACTTTTTATTATAGAATTCGTATTCTGTATAGTTTGTGGCTGTTTCGGACAGACGGAGTTTGTGTACCGACATATCTTTCTTGTCCAGATAGATTTCTATACCGGCAATATAGGCTTGTACCGCTTTGTTGGTCGGTTTTATTTTAACCAGATAGTATCGTGCGTCTTCAAAATACTCCAGCAGGTAGTTGGACGACATTTTAGACAGGTCGCCTATCATACATGCGGTCAGCATATCCTGCATCTGTGCCATCATTTTGTTCGAACTAAGATTCATGATACTTTTCTTGCCATCCGAAACGATTTTGAGCTTACTGCCGTTTATCACGATGAGATAATCCATCGGGCGGAAATATTCCATGCAGATTTTATGGGTCTTCTGGTAGTAGAACTTCCCTTTGGAAGTAACTTTCTCATCGAATACATCGAGATATTTCACTTGGGTGAAATCGCTTTCGATGGACTCTACGGTTTGCGCCTCCTTTGCCAGGCGGCTTTCAAACTCTGTCTTTTGCGCCATCTTTTTCATGCTCTGGGCATGGATAGAGGCTATAGATAAGAAACTAAATAGTAAATATATGAATGATTTTCTCATATTTTCTCTTTCAGTATTCGTTGATTACGGATTAATTCTTGTTCAAGTTCCTTTTCTGTAGGTAATATAGTCCGGTATTTGGATGCGAATATTTGTTTACTTTCATTTAATACGGAATATTTGACTATTGTTTCATCCTTATCTGTGCAAAGAATAATGCCAATTGTAGGGTTATCGTCTTTACCTCTTTTCAAATCATCGAACATTCGTACATACATATCCATTTGTCCAATGTCCTGATGAGTGAGTTTGTTCGTTTTTAGGTCAATGATTATAAAACATTTAAGTAGATAGTTGTAAAAAACTAAATCAAGATAGAAATGATTTGTCTCGGTACTGATACGCATTTGACGAGCAACGAAAGAAAACCCCTTTCCCATTTCAAGTAAAAACCTTTGTAGATGTGAAACTATTTCACTTTCTAGTTGAGATTCATGATAATTGGAGTTTTCGGATAGACCAAGAAATTCTAGTATATAGGGATCTTTTATAAAATCATCGGTGATAGTATTGGGATCAATGATAACGTTTGCTGCCTGTTCTTGAGTAGAAATAATCCTTTGATAATATTTACTTTTTATATTTCGCTCCAATAGTCTTACCGACCAGTTCTGTGAGTGACTTTCTTTAAGGTAGAAATCTCGTTCTAAGGCATTGTCTATTCTCATAATCAATCGTATATGTGACCACGTCAATTCTCTACACACTGTGTAGAGAATTGACTCTTCGGGAAACACAAGGTAGAATTGACGAAAATTCCATAAGTTTGCCATAGAAAGCCCTTGTCCAAACTCTTCTGATAGAGCAATAGATAGTTTTTTGATTAAAAAGCTACCATAATTAGCCCTTTCTTTACCTTCTTGCTCTTGTTCCACAATACGTTTCCCTATTTTCCAATAAGTTTGTGTCATGATGGAATTGATGGCAGTATAGGTTTGGAGACGTGCATTACGTAACATCTCCCTTATTTCGTTGAAGAATTTTTCTTCTTTTGGGGAAGATGAGATTGTATTTTCAGATTTCTTTAATGAATTCATAATAGTTTCTTTATTGATATATAAGTTTGTCCGGACGGACAACGGTATATCCTTGTTCTTTCAGCAAATCCAAGATTTGTTTCACTAGCTGGTCGCTGTCCGGCATCCGGTCGTGCAACAGAATAATGGCTCCCGGTTCAAGACGTTTCCGAATCCTGGCAAGGACTTTATCCGGTGCTTGTTGTGTATCCAGTGTACGGATGCTCCATCCTATAGAGGTATATCCTAACTGTCGAACGGCTTTCGCAATCGTTGGATTAGTGACACCGAACGGCGGACGAAACAAACTAACCGGCTGCGAAGTTACTCGTTCTAGTTCACACTGACAAGTTTGCAAGTCTTTTTTCATCTTGGAGAGCCCGTATAGCGGGAATAAACCGGAATGGGTATGCGAATGATTTCCAATCAGATGACCTTCTGCCACCATTTTTTGCAAGATTGCTTCATTCCCTTTTACCTTATGACCGATACAGAAGAAACAGGCGGTTACCTGATATTCTTTTAGTACCTGCAGAACTTTGGGAGTCTGTAGGGAGTCGGGGCCGTCATCAAAAGTCAGGGCGACAATCTTTTCCGCAGTATGCTTTTTGCAAAATGACCGGAGGTAAATTCCCGATTGAATGCTATAAGAGGCATAAGCGAGAAAAGACAGGAGCAAGAGCAAGCAAAGAAGGAGGCAAACGATTATCATACGCTTTTCCGGATTAGAATCAATGAATGATTGATGGAGTGGTGATGATTGTAAATCAATATATGGGTCGAGGTAGTGCAGTTGACCGATTCGTTCACTGCTTTCCATACCGCATACGATGTTGCGGTAGGATATTCACCACATTCATTCTTAAAACTAAGATGAACACTTTCCGGGAAAAGGTTTGTTTCAAGTTCTTCATAAATAGAGTTGCCATTGTCGACAGTTTGCTCGTGAGAGTCATCTTGATTGTGTTGCTTCTTATTTTTCCCAGTAACCAACCACTGAATATCCTGACATTCTAAACCATTTCGTTGCAAAAAACGGATGATTTGGGAGCTGATTTCTTCTGTTGTCTGTTTCCCGATGAAAGTTTCGACTCCCTGTATTTCAGCCAACGGATGCTCTCCGGCTTCCCGACTTAACAGAAAGAATTGAGCACCTTCTCCGGCTGCTATCCCTTTCAGCATTCCCAGCCGTTGCTGAATCGTGTAACTGGTTTCTGTCATTTCATCGATGGCTCCCACAAGTATATTCTCGCTTCCTTCTTCTATTTTCATCATAGCGTCCAATAAAGCACTTTCAAAACTAAGTCCACGGTGGACATAAGTCATGTTGTAGGCATGTATTTGATGAATCAGAGCTATTTGTGCACCGATTGTATTGAATGTCGACTGGATGAAAGGAGTAGGATTCAGCATCCGCTCTTCATTATCCAATAGGTTGTTCAGGAATTTTTCCGTATCTGTCAGGCAGCCCAATCCTGTTGCTGTGATGATTCCTTGTATCTTTTCAGGAGATAGTTCACCCATACATTCCAATCCGCAGGCCACCCCCATTTTTACGATACGGCTCATACGTCTGCGCAAGGTCGCGTTGGTGATAATATCCTTATAATCGGGTTCGGAAGCCTGAAGATAAGGGCGATTATTTTCTGGTGAATAATCCTTTAGCGGATGAATGGAAGCGATGCGTTGAATATAAACTGGCTGCATAGGCTTAAATACTTAAAGGTGCGTTCATGCTGGAAAATTCGTTGCGGAAAAGAGGAGCGATGAATCGTTTCCTCCGAAACCGAAAGAGTTGGATAACACATGTCGGATGGGGATTCCTTCTTGAAAAGAGGTTTCCGGTATCAGTCCTGTTTCCGGCATCGCATCCGTAAAGTTCAGGTTGGGATAAATCAGCCCTTTATCTATTGAAAGAACGGAGTAAACAGCTTCAATGCCTTCGGAAGCTCCTAAGGTATGTCCGATAAAAGCTTTTACCGAACTAAATGGCGGAACGTGTTCTCCAAAGATTCTTCGGAGTGCCATACCTTCTGACGCATCATTGCCGGGAGTACCTGTTCCATGTACATTGATATAATCGATTTCTTTGGGAGAAATGCCACTGGAGGCGATAGCTTCACTCATTGACAGAAAGGCACCGTCTCCTTCTGGAGAACTTCCTGTTTGATGATAAGCCTCATTTGTATTGGCGTAACCGCTAAGTTCGCAATAAGGAGTTCTTTGGAGTGAACTTTCCGATTGAAGTACTAAGTAACCGGCACCTTCTCCCAGATTTAATCCGGTACGTGAGCGGTCAAAGGGACGGCAATGTGTTTTGTCCAAAATCATCAGGGAGTTGAATCCATTGAGCGTAAACCGGCAAAGTGCATCCGTACCTCCCACGATAACGGCATCCAGTAGCCCGTGCTTAATCATTCTTGCTCCCAGCATGATGGCATTGGCTGCTGACGAACAGGCTGTACTGATGGTGGTTATAAAATCATTGATACCCAAATACGAAGCAATCAATTCTGTGCTGGCTCCGCAGTCGTGTGAAATTACTTCCCGTAATCGTCCCTGTCCCGGGTCTTTCTTGAAAGATTCATAGAAGTGCTCGCTCAAATCCATGCCGCCAACGGAAGTGGCGGAAATAAAACCGATACGTAATGGTGGTGTGAGTCCCGCATCTTTCATTGCTTCTTCGGCTGCTATCATTCCCAACAAGGCTGTACGTGATACAGTGCGTTGCGGAGGTAAAGAGATCAGTTGCTTCAGTTCCTCATTGCTACGTTTCACTTCGGATACGGGCACATCGAGAGCAGTCGGAAAAAGAGTTACTTTTCCGATGCCATGCTTTCTTTGTCTCAACGCTTCTATATTTTCGGAAACTCCGATACCGATGCCCGAAACAACTCCCAATCCGGTGACGTATATCTTCATCGGTTAAGCTTTGCGATTAGCAATGATGTAGTCTGCCAGTGTACGTACCGAGTAGAAGATTTGTTTTCCTTCACTGGGGTTCTCTATCTTTATACCGTATTCGCGTTCCAGAATCAGGATGATTTCGAGTGCGTCAATGGAGTCAAGGCCAAGACCTTCGTCGCCAAACAGAGGGGCTTCATTGTCAATATCTTCCGGAGTGATTTCTTCAAGGTTCAACTCTTCGATTAGTTTCCCTTTCACTTCGTCCATCAGTTCTCTTTTGGTTTGATCTAAATTATCCATAAATCGTTGATATATTATTAAGTTGTTTAAATTCTGCTTGATAATGTCCGTCCAGTAGTTCGCACCAGCCTATGATGCAGGTGCGTAACTTGCCTTTTGCCATCAAAATCCTTGCATAATCCTCTAATGAGGCAGCATCGGATTGTCGACGGACAAAGAATGTATTCTCTCCCTGAATCTTATGCCGGATACAGATTTCTCCCAATACTACATTGGGGAGAGTGTAGACAAACACGGCAGGACTGGCAGCTTTGTCTCCTTCTTTACTGATGATTGCCTGATGTTTGCAGTCCGTATCCAGAGAGGAAGAAGCATTGGCAAGAATGATTCCAATCTCTTCCGGACGGTAGTTTGTATCTTTCAGTAAATATTCGGCAGCTACATATCCCAGCTTACAGAGGTTGTCCATCTTATAGAACTTCATATTGTTTTCTCCCAGATGCTTGTACGCTTCTCGGATAAACGGTGCAAAGTCAGTTTCCGAAGAGCTGAATACAGTTGTTCCTTTACTTTCTACTGCTCCCGGTCTGATTGTGACCATGTTGCCCGATTCCACCACTGCTTTGCAAGCTGACGGAGTACTCGCTTTGTCGGTTGCCTGCAAGTTTGCTTTCTGTTTCAGATGAGCATCGGGGAGGGATAATACCAGTGCGGCATTACAGCCTCCGAAGCCGGAAGCAGTTTTGATGCAGCATTTCATCGGCATCGGCTGATGAGTGGCATAGACAGTGATAGGGATGGGAACACCGAGTGTTTCATATCCTAAAGTTCCGTAGTATCTTCCTTCTTTTAGTTGCTCTATGCAAAGTATGGTTTCGATAATGCCCGAAGCTCCTAATGTATGACCGAAATAGGGCTTAAGGCTATTCACCGGAACTGTAGCTAATCCCGCCAGATGTATGGCTTTGGATTCCATTTCGTCATTGTAAACCGTGGCTGTTCCGTGTGCATTGATAAAGCTAATGTCTTCGGGGAGTGTTCCGGCTTCTTCCATTGCCTGATTAATGGCTAAAGCTAAACCGTCCCCTGTTCGGGAAGGACCGGATATATGGTTGGCATCATTGCTGATTGCTCCTCCGGAGAGAATAATATGATTTGCGTTTTCTTGAGTTTCTAAAAGAACAGCTCCACAGGCTTCGCCCAGACTTAATCCATCCCGTTGTATATCGTATGGTCGGCAGGGGTGTGCGCTGACAGATCGGAACGATAGAAAGCCGCTGGTAATGAAATGAGAAAGAATATCCCCACCTGCCACAATCACTCGTTTGTAACGTCCTGATTCTATCCATCTCTTAGCGACGATTAGTGCCGAGACTCCTGATATACAGGCATTGGAGATGACCTCTACCTGATTTGTTGCTCCAAAGAAATCTCCGATTCGTTCCGCCATTTTCCAAAGAAAAACCGGACTGTCGGCAGGTAATTCACTCAATAAATCAACATTTCCTTTAGTGGTAGATAATAACAAGGCACAATCCGGCTCCCGCAAGTCGGCTCCCGATTGAGAAATAACCTCTTGGATAGCCAGTATGAATAATTGCTCCATCCGGGTATAATCCGTAATCTGCATCAGCTTCGCCCGTTTTTCCAGTTCCACAGAATCAATCATTCCCGCCAATAGGGGATGATCGGAAATTAGGCCGGCTTCTTGCATACGGATTCCGCTTCGGTAGTTATGGATGGCCTCCAGATTTTCCGGGATGCCGAAACCTAACGAACTAATCAGCGTATGAGCTGTGATGTATATATTTAAAGGATATTCCATTTCTTTTTCCATTCCAGATAAAACGGAGGATTCATAAGCTCCAATTCTTTATTCAGGTTCAGGAACACTTGTATAGTGCTTCCGGTAGCTACTATACTCTGGTCGGTAGCCCGGTAGATAACGTATTCAAATTTTATCTTGGCTGCCTCACAGGCAATATAGCGCGTCTCGACAATCGCTTCTTCACCAAAAGATAGTGATTGTTTGAACTGACAGGTTAAATCCACGATGGGAACCATGTATCCCTCCCGGTAAATACTCATATAATCCAAACCATACTGTTTGCCAAAAGCTTCTCTTCCATCTTCAAAGTAGCGCACATACTCGCCATGCCATACAATCTGCATGGAGTCTATTTCGCTGAACCGCACTCTGAAGGTAGTCCGGTTAGTCAAAGCTGCAACCTGTTGATTCGTTTTCCGTTTCATTCTTTTTTTATAAATATTTTCATCCTGCATTCAGCTATCAGTTCTTCTTCCACTTTCACTTGTGCAGAAATCAATGTAATGTCGAAGACCTCCTGTACAACGGTAATCTCCGTAAATAGTTTCATTCCGATCTTTGGCAAATCGTAGATTTTAAGTTTGTCTACCGAGCCGATAAACCCTAACGGTACTTTTTCACCCTGCCGGGTATAAAGAAATCCGATACGTGCTGCTGCCGATTGAGCGATGTGTTCAATAATTCCTGCCTCTTGCAGTTTTCCGGTTTCCGGTTGCTCGCTTCCTTCTTGCTGTTCTCCGGTTTCGCAGAAAATATTATCAGCAGTAACAGTCAGTCCGGAATAGGAATGATTCTCTTCGATACCAAAGAAACTGTCCACCATCACGATGGGCGGACGCTGTGGAATCAGATCGAGTATTCCTTCTCCCTGTATGATAGCCTCCTTGTTGTTCATTTCAATCTGCATTGTACAATGCTGTGTCCCATTCCTAAATGGTCATCTATCTTTTCAACTTCCAATCCCGCTGCTTTGATGCACCGTTCCATATCATCCGAATGATACATTTTGCTGTTACCATTTGCCATGGCTGTGAAATAAAGACTGATTTGTGTCAGGCAATAAGCGGCTGTGTCAAACTTTTGCCGGTTCCAGAAAGTTTCCATGATATAGAGGCGGCTCTCCCGGCTCATAGAGCGGGCTGCACGGGTCAGTATGCTGGTTACTTCTTCTTCCGAGAAACAATCAAGGAACTGGCTCATCCAGATAGCATCGAACCCTGTCGGGAAAGGAACTTCGGGATCGAGCAGATTGGCGCCATATCCGTGGATACGCATTGCTCCGGGCAGTTCTTTAGTTTGTTGACGCATCATCTCCAATTGTTGCGGAAGATCCATAATAGTTACTTCCACTGCGTCGTTATAGCTTACGCACTTGGTCGCCCATCGACCGGTATTACCTCCCACATCCAGTAAAGTCTTGGGATGACGGGCGAAAACAATTGCCAAAGCTTCGTCAAATGAGCAATCCGAGTAATAATGATCGAAACCGAACCAGCTCTTTTGTACCTGTGAGGGCAGACTTGACAGCCCTTCATAGATGGTACTCCATTCGCCGAATACTTTCAGCCCTTCGGGACGTCCGTTGGTGAGAGCCTCTTCAAGATGGAACATTCCCAGATAGTTGACATCGTGGTTGAAATCCATATTGACGCGTACCATCTTGTCGTTGAGCAGGAACCATCCGGCTTTGGCAAGGCGGTAACGGTTTTCGTGCTGCAATACGGTACCGATGGTTAATGAGGCTTCCAACAAAACTTGTGTCGCATAAGAAGACAACCCACAAGCCTTGCTGATTTCTTCTTGTGTCATGCCAGCGCGTTCGTCGGCCAGTAACTGAAAAATACCGAATTTGAGCATGAGGCGTGATACCTGAAACACGATGGGCCCGAAAGCTATTTCTTGTGCCAGGCGTTGTGCCTCTACCGCAGTCAACGGTTCCTTATCATATTGATTCTGTTGCATCTTTATTTTGTTATATCTTTATTTCAATCCTTTGGAGGGCGAACCGTCACTTGTGGTTTCCCAGAATGAGTAATAGTTGAACCATTGTTCCGGATAGCGTTTCAGTATCTGGTCCAAAGCGGCCGTATATTGTTCGAGCAGGGCTGTCTCTGCTTTCTTTTCTTTGGTTCGTATGACTGGTTCCGTCCTTATAAAATGAAAACGGTAGGTTCTGCCCGGCTCTCTCATGGCAAAGTAGAATACCACCGGAACTTTCATTCGCGAACCAAGCAGGAAAGGACCGGCAGGGAAAGGAGCTTTCTGTCCCAAGAGTGTTCCTGTCAGCAGTTTCTCTTTATTCAGATAACGGTCGCCCTGGAAGCATACATATTCTTTCTTGTTTAACGCCTCGGTAATACGGAAAACGTGTGTCAGGTTATCTTCGTTGACGGGGATAATCTTAAAATCCTTGTCCTGACCATTTTTCTCCAATATCTCTTTGATTCTACGATGTTCGGCATCATACATCACGATATTGATTTTCTTTCCGTAATCGTCGAAGAAAGGAACGCCTATTTCCCAGTTTCCCACATGGGCGCCAATCATAATCACTCCCTGTTCACTGTTCAGCAATTGCAGAAACTCCGGATAGCGTTCGAATTCGAATCGGTATTGATCGACTTTACCGTTGCCAATGGCTACTTTGTCAATCAGGATTTGCCCTAACCGGTAATAGTTGCGCAGCAACATACCCAAAGAGCATATTCGGTTGTATTTCAGAATGTGGCGGGCATAAAACCAGGTGCTTTTAGTGGCTTTCGGAGCAAACGGTATGAAGTACAATACTACCAGACTTAGAAAAATATAAGCGGCAGTAATGCCCAGATACTTAATCAGGTAAATAAAGAATAAGTATCCGAATGTTCCTCCCCGGGTTTTGCCTTTCCACGTCGACATATTTACTTGGCTTCCTGCATACGGGTGATAACGAGATCGTAGAAGTCCTGGAAGGTTTTGATGCCTGCGAAATCTTGTCCGGTTACGTTGAAACCGAAGTTCTTTTCTACCAGTACCACCATATCGACCAAGTCCAGGCTGTCCAGTTCAAGAGTTTCCATTAACGGTGCATCCGGCTGGATAACGTCGATGTCTACTTCAAACTCTTCTGCCAGAGTGGTTCTTATTTTCTCGATGATTTCTTCGTTTGTCATATATCTGTTTTTTTTAGTAAATTATGGATTGATTTTGCGTATGATTAGCGTGGAATTGGTTCCTCCGAATCCGAATGAGTTGGAAAGGAACGTATCAAATTCCAGGTTTACCCGTTGGGTAGGTATATTTAATTGTGCAGAGGCCTCGTCCGGTTCCTCGAAATTGAGGTTGGGAGCGATGAAACCGTTGTTCATCATGAGGGTGGAATAAATCACTTCACTGGCACCGGCCATCCACATTTCATGTCCTGTCATAGACTTCGTGGAAGTCACATACGGGTGATGCCCTTCAAATACTTCCGCAATGGCTTTCGCCTCGTTCAAGTCACCTACCGGAGTTGAGGTGGCGTGTGCATTGATATAACTGATCTGTTCGAGTGCAATCCCTGCATCTTTAATGGCCATTTGAAGAGAACGTTTCGGGCCGTCCACATTAGGTACGGAGATATGCTCCCCATTGGATGAAAAACCGTAACCGATGACTTCGGCCAAAATAGGAGCTCCTCTTTTTACAGCCGATTCATAACTCTCTAATACCAGACTGGCGGCTCCTCCACTCGGAATCAGTCCGTCACGTCGTTTATCAAAAGGTTTCGAGGCTTTCTCGGGGGCTGCTTCCTGGGTGGAAAATGCGCTTAGTCCGTCGAAACTTCCTACTGCATAAGGATTGACTTCTTGTGCGCCACCGCAAAGAATGCAATCCTGCAATCCCGATTTTATAAGCAGGTAACCCATGCCAATAGCGTGAGAACCGCTTGCACAGGCTCCGGCAATGGTGAAGTTGACCCCTCTAAGTTTGAAAATAACCGATAGGTTCATTGTCACGGTGGAATTCATCGACTGAAAAATAGAACCGGAACCCACCAGCGCTGTATTTTTCTTTTCACGAATGATGTCCACTGCATTAATAACAGGAGCGGCACTACTATCATTGCCATACAAGATACCCACTTCGTTGGCTTCGAGAAAATTCTCGTCAATACCGGCATTACGGAAAGCCTCTAATGTGGCGAGATAAGCATATTCTCCCTGCTCCGGCAGACAGAGACGTTTACGGCGGTCTAACAACTTCTTCAAATCGGGACGTTCCAATATCCCCGTTAATGCAGAAAAATAGCCCAATTCTTTCCGTACCGGGTCTATGCCAATTCCCGATTTCCCATGATATAGTGAGTCTTTTACTTCATCCAGATTCTTGCCGATGCAAGAGTAAATCCCCATTCCCGTGATAACAACTCTTTTCATTATTTTGTCTATTCTATGCTTTTATTTTAAGTATATAGTCCTCCGTTGATGGAAATCACTTCTCCTGTGATGTAGGATGAGGCTGGAGATGCCAGGAAACCGACCAGGTCGGCAACCTCTTCCGGAGTGCCGAAACGTCCCGCAGGAATATGTTTCTTCCATTCGTTCTCATCAATTCCTTCCGTCATATCCGTACGGATGAATCCCGGAGCTACTGCATTGACTGTTACTTTCTTCTTGGCAACTTCCTGTGCCAGTGCTTTGGTAGCGGCTATTACGCCACCTTTGGCTGCGGAGTAATTGGCTTGGCCGGGCATTCCCTGAATGCCCGACAATGACACGATATTTACGATACGTCCATAACGTTTGACCAGCATATTCTTCAATAAAGGCTGTGTCACGTTGAAGAATCCGTTCAGGCTGATATCGAGCACTTTGCTCCATTCTTCTCCTGTCATCCAGAGCATCAGGTTGTCTTTGCGGATACCTGCATTGTTTATCAGTACCTCGATATATTCGTCGGGGTGTTGGGAAGCCCAGTTGCCCAAAGCAAGGGTGATAGCGGCAGGGTCGGTCACATCGAACTTCATCAACTCGCCATTACTTCCTTTTTCCTGTACTAACTGCAACGTTTTCTCCGCTTCTGCGTCGTTATTCTGATAATTTATCAGTATAAAGTAGCCCATTTCCGCCAGTTTACAACTGACAGCACGGCCGATACCTCGGCTTCCTCCGGTTACTAATGCATATTTCATTTTATTTATCTTCTTTTTTGAGATAGTCTATCATCATTTCTATCTCTTTATATTTAGGTGTGTCATTGGTAAATACAGGGAAGAAACTGCGTATTTCTTCATAAACCTGCCTGCTTTTGGAACTTAGGCGATCCTGTATTTTCAGGTAGTCGATAGCTTGTGCCATTCCCATGAACTGGATAGCCATCACCTGATAAGAATTCTCAATGACTGTTTTTGCTAATAGAGCCGAGTTGGTTCCCATGCTGACAATATCCTGATTATCATTGTTGTTGGGGATACTGTGTACATACATCGGATTTGATAATGTCTGACACTCCGCTGTGGTGGAGGTTGCAGTGAATTGCGAAGCCTGTAAACCATAGTTCAATCCAAGCACTCCCAAATTTACAAACGGAGGCAGGATGCCATTGATACGGTCGTGGAACAGATAGTTAATCTGTCTTTCGCAAAGCATAGTCAGCTTGGTCACGGCAATTTTCAACTTGTCCATTTCGAAAGAAATGTAATCTCCGTGGAAGTTGCCGCCATGATAAATATTTTGTGTATCCGGATCGACAATCGGATTGTCACAGGCGGAATTTATTTCGTTTATTAATACTTCTTCCGCATTCTCCAGTTCATCGTAAATAGGACCGAGTATTTGCGGAACACATCGCAAGGAATAATAGGGCTGTACTTTGTGTTCGAAGATTTTCTCTTTATGCACCTGGTTGTATAGCTCGTTCTCTCTTTGAAGCACGCATTTACTGCCTGCCACCCATTCTCTCATCATAGCAGCTATCTCTTGTTGACCTTTATGATGCTTGGCCTCGTTTAATGCCTGTGCCATAAAATCATCATAAGAGGCGGCAATCTCATTCATCATTACAGAGGCAGCCACCGACCAATGGAGTAGTTTTTTTGCATAAATCAGATTGACAATACCGATGCCTGTCATTACAGAAGTACCGTTTGTAACGGATAAACCTTCACGAATACGCATGGAAAAAGGTTTCAGGCCGTTTTCCTGAAGCACCGTAGCTGCGTTACACAATTTACCCTGATAAAAAACTTCCCCTTCCCCTATTAATGTCAGGGCGATATGGGCCAGTTGTACGAGATCGCCGCTGGCACCTACACTTCCATGTTCGGGTATGAACGGATAAATTCCGCGGTTGATAAATTCACAGAGGAGAGAAACCAGTTCCAGATGCACTCCTGACTTCCCTTGTAGAAAAGTGTACAAACGGGCAATCATAGCTGCTTTTACATAAAGTTCGGGAAGCGGTTTGCCGGCACCGGTGGAATGGCTTCGGATGATATTATACTGAAGGTCGATCAATGACTGATCTTCTATTCTGTATTGTGCCATTGGGCCGAATCCCGTATTGATACCATAAATAATCTTATCGCTGGAAAAGGATTGCAGAAAATCGAAGCTTTCCTCTACTTTTCGAATACATTCTTCAGAGAGTTCCAGCTTCTCATTATCAAACAATACTTTATGAAGGGTATCTAAATTTATACTTTTGTCAGCTATCATTTTCTGTACTAGATATTTTATGCCTTAATAATAAGGTGCAAAAATAGGCAATTTCTGTTATATAGCGGACATGAATCAGGATAAAACTTTTTCTAAGGAATTGGTTTTGCTTGTTTTGTTTCTTATTCGTGGGAGATTTGTTCCCCGGTGTCGGAGGGTGTCTTCATCGGTGGGGTGGAATCAATCTATGCTTTTTGCAAATCCCGTCCTTCATACTTGCAGATCGCTTCTATCCATTCCTTGGTCAGTGGCATGGACTCATGTCTTTCAAGATCGAAAGTAACCATGATGGACTTGCAAACACATTTCACCTCATTGGTTTTCGTGTCAATGACTTGTTGAACCAGATGAAAGCTTTTGGTACCTATCTTAGAGACGGCGGTTTGTACAGCGATGTGGTCCGATGCGAAAATTTGCTTAACGAAATTCGCTTCAATATGAACAACGACAATGCCAATCTTTTCCCAATCTACTCCCGGGCATACTGAACCGAAGTATTCAGTCTTTCCCAAGTCGTAAAAGGAGAAGTAAACCGTGTTGTTGACGTGACCAAATTTGTCTACATCATTGAATCGCAATTGGATAGGTAATGTGTGATGAAATACGATTTCTTCCATTGTTTTCTCTTAAACGTTTTAAATTCGACACAAAAATAGCACTTTTGCTTTCTTGCTTGAAATTGGGACAAAGATAGATATTTCTGCTGATTCTGTTCTCGGAGACGGGGGAGAAATTAGTTAATAATCGTTTAAACTGGAGTTTTGGAACGTTTATTCTGACTTCTGATATGTGGAAACAATCAGAAGGATGGAAAGGAACTTTTAAATACGGATTATTCTTAACTTATTATCTTGTGGAATATGTCCACATTTCTGTGGAATTTTTGCACAGGATCGTGCTTGAAACTTAATCTGGCTATTAATGCTTTTTTTCTTTATTGCAAATTGTTTATGTGTTTGAAAATGAGTGATATAATCTCTTTTGTTAAACTTGGCAAGTCTCGTTGTATCAGTCTTTTGTTATGCTTTTGGCACATAAATTGCCTAATATTGATGGTAATCTATCCTAATAACTATTCTAATTTTAGAACAATAATGGAAGTAATAATGAAAAACAAATGGCTATTATGCATTCTTTTAATGCTGTTTCTGCCTTTCGGATTATTCGCGCAGGTTGCTCCTCCTCTTGAAAAACAGAAGACAGAAACACAGGAAGCCCCGGAAAATAACAATGAAGTTACGACAAACAGTGATACTAATACCGACGGGGATGCTGGAAAGACAATCAAAGGAGTGATTAACGACGAACAGGGAGAGACAATCATTGGTGCTTCCGTCATTATCAAAGGTGAAGATACCGGAACTACCAGTGATATGGATGGTAGGTTTACTCTCGAAGCTCCGGAAGGAGCGATTTTAGTGATCTCTTACATCGGTTATCATACGCAAGAAGTGAAAGTCAGAAAGAGATCTCTTCTTCGTGTTGTGTTGAAAGAAGACAATCAGTTATTAGATGAAGTGGTAGTGGTAGGATACGGAACCGTCAAAAAGAGTGACCTTACGGGTGCTGTGTCCGGTGTATCCAACAGACAATACAAAAATCAACCTGTACAACGGGTTGAAAATATACTCCAGGGTCGTACTCCCGGTGTAGAAGTCACTGCTACGAGTGGTATGCCCGGAGCAAGTATGAAGGTGCGCGTTCGTGGAACTACCTCTATTAATAAAAGCAGTGATCCTTTATATGTGATTGACGGTATCATCTCTTCCAGTGGCTTGGACGGTATTAACCCTTCTGATATCCAGTCGATGGAAATACTGAAAGACGCTTCCTCCACTGCCATTTACGGTTCCCGTGGTTCGAATGGCGTTATCCTGATAACCACCAAACAGGGTAGTGAGGGAAAAGCACAGGTAACGTTCGATGCATCGGTAGGGCTTTCGACTGTCAGAAAACAGTATGACCTGCTGAACGCTTACGAATATGCAACTGCACTGAATGACATTCGCGGATCGTCTACTATCTCTGCCGAAGATCTTGAGGCTTATAAAAATGGAACGAAAGGAATTAACTGGACTGATCTTCTGACTCGTACAGGTATCACCCAGGATTATCGGCTCGCCATATCCGGAGGAAATGAAAAAGTGAAATACCTTATTTCGGGAAATGTGCTCGATCAGGAAGCCATCACCATCATGTCCGATTATAAACGCTATGGAATTCGGGCAAACATCGGCTCGGAAGTGAAACCCTGGTTGACAATCTCTGCAAAATTAAACGCATCCAGTCTTCACAAACACAATGAAGGTGGGGCGAACTGGTTGCATGTCACTAACTTTTCACCTACCATGGAGCTGAAAGATCCCGAAACCGGCGTGTACAATACAGACCCGTATAATATGATCGGTTCCAGCCCTTACGGTGAAATGATAGTGAACAATAGCGATAGCTATAGCTATAATTTAAACGCTAATCTGACATTGCTGTTTAAGATCATGAAAGGACTGACGCTTTCCGTTCAGGGAGGTTATGACTACGATAATAGTCCTTCTTATTCTTTCCGGTCGAAACTGGATTCGCCGGGTGCTATCAATAGCGCAAGCAATACCAACGCATTGCATAACTATTGGCAGAATACTAACAATCTGACCTGGCAAAAGCAATTCGGAGATCATAGCTTCACTGCCATGGGCGTATGGGAAATAAGTCGTTCGTGGGACTCACAACTAAAGGGAACCGGTTCCAATCTGAACAATGAAAGTGTTGGGTACTGGAATCTTGGTAATGCTGCTATCAGAGATGCGAGCAATTCATACACGGAATTTTCTTTGGCTTCCGGTATCGTGCGTGCTAATTACGATTATAAGAAACGATATTTTATTACCGCTGCATTAAGAGCTGACGGTTCTTCTAAATTTCAGGGAGACAACAAATGGGGATATTTCCCTTCCGCAGCTGTGGCTTGGGATATTGCACAAGAATCTTTCATGAGCAACCAGCACGTGCTCGATCAGTTGAAACTGCGTGCCAGCTTTGGTGTCACCGGAAATCAGGATATTGCTGCTTACAGTACATTGGGTATGTTGTCGGGGGCATCTTACGGCTGGGGAACTTCCACTTCCTCTACGGGATATTGGGGATATCAGTTTGCTACACCCGGCATTACCTGGGAAAAGACTTACCAATATGATTTGGGATTGGATATGAGTATCGGAGGCTTTAATATTACAGTGGACTGGTTCAAGAAACAAACGAAAGATCTGCTCTTTCAGAAACAAGTGCCTAAATATAACGGAGGTGGTACTTATTGGGTGAATCAAGGAAAACTGAACAATACCGGAGTCGAATTATCCCTTACCACTTTTCCTGTAAAGGGGGCTGTGACGTGGGAAACCAGCCTGAATGCTTCTTATGTGAAGAATGAAGTAGCAGACCTCGCAGGAGATGACTTTGTACTCACTGCTAACTATAGCGATTTGGGAGGTCCTCTGCAGATTATGAAGCCCGGTTATCCTATGGGATCTTTCTATGTCTATCAATGGAAAGGATTCGATGATAAAGGCGCCAATCTTTATCAGAAAGCAGATGGTAGTCTGACAACGAATCCGACTTCCGATGATCTGGTTGTGAAAGGACAGGCAAGTCCCAAATGGACAGTAGGTTGGAACAACACTGTTACTTGGAAAAACTGGACGCTGAATGTCTTTTTCAATGCTGCCACCGGATATGACCGGTTGAATATCAGCCGTTTTATGGCGGCATCCATGACTGGTGTCTCTCGTTTCGTAACCTTGCGTGATGCCTACTTCAAAGGATGGGATCATGTTGCCAACAAAGCGGACGCTCTTTATCCGAGTCTTACCAATACCGACAACAAGAGTTATGCTAATTCGGATTTCTGGCTTGAAGATGCTTCTTTTATCAAGTTGAAGAACATTAGCCTCTCGTACCGCATTCCTCGCCGTGTACTGAAGTTTGCAAGTGTACAACTGTCCGTCAGCGCACAGGATCTCTTTACAATCACCCGCTACAAAGGAATGGATCCTGAAGTGTACACCAGTTATGACGGACTGGATTACGGTGCTTATCCGATTCCTCGGACAATCACCTTTGGAGCCAAATTCAGATTTTAAACCGTGTATTAAGACAATAACCGTATGAAAACAGCATATACCTTTATAATGAAAGCCTTGCCTGTGCTTCTGACAGCTTTGTGTTGGACTTCGTGTAGTGATTTTCTGGAAGAAGATCCGAAAGGACAGTTACCTTCGGATACCTATTTCAGTAACAAAGAAGATCTGGACGCTTCGCTGACGGCTCTCTATTCCGTGATCGCAAGTTCACAGGCTAGTAATAATCTTTGTGGAACGAACTTCCTGGTGGGAGATGATATCTCCACTCATCCTTCCAGTAATAAACAACCTCTTCGTGAACACGATCAGTTTGATGTGAAAGACAATAACTCGTGGTTGTCCAGTATGTGGGAGCAGCGTTTCAAAGTTATCAAGGCGGCCAATTTTATCATAAATAATGCGGAGCGTACGCCGGAGGTATCAAAAGACGATATAAAAGTGGCTATTGCACAAGCACATTATTGGAGGGCCTACTCTTATTTTTATCTGGTGACCACTTGGGGGCGGGTTCCCATTATGCTGAAAGAAGAAATAGATTATAATGCTCCGTTGAAGACGGAAGAAGAAGTGTACGAATTGATTCTGTCTGACCTGAAAATAGCAGAAACCGATTGCCCCGCATTGTACACGAAGGAACCGTATGGCAGAAATGGAATGAACATTGCTGTAAGTGAGGGAGCCGTAAAAGCAACGATGGCTTATGTCTATATGTGTATGGCAGGATGGCCGCTTAATAAAGGAGTAGAATATTACAAGCTGGCTGCCGCCAAAGCCAAAGAAGTGATAGACGGTGCAGATGGTGGTAGCTACTAT
This sequence comes from Bacteroides sp. M10, assembly GCF_014334015.1. Taxonomy (GTDB): domain Bacteria; phylum Bacteroidota; class Bacteroidia; order Bacteroidales; family Bacteroidaceae; genus Bacteroides; species Bacteroides intestinigallinarum. The sequence goes on from NZ_CP060488.1 coordinate 2,902,644, forward strand.
TATAAACTGCTGCCGGAATATAGCCAGGTATATTCATGGGAATACAATAATAAGAATACGGAACTTCTGTTGGGTATCTATTATAATAGGGATGCAGCAGGACAATCCGCTCCCTTGACTGATTTCCTGCAAGATATGAAACAGGCCGGTTGGGGAGATACGAATGGAGAAATTAATTTCTGGATGAACTTCCCCGAAGGCCCTCGTAAAGATGCTACGTATTTCCCGAAAATCATGCTTAGCGACGGGAAACTATATGATTGGTGGTATGATACCGATCCTGCTTCCCGCGAGGTAGTGGCACCTGTCTTTATGAAGACCGTGGAAGGTGCTGTACGCGGAACTGAATTTGATTATACAAATCCTGCCGTAGTCAATGCATCGGGGGAGAAAACATTCCAGTTATTACGTCTTTCGCAAGTATATTGCTGGTATGCCGAAGCAACAGGCCGTGCGGGAGAAATCAATGAACAGGCGGTTAAAGTGTTGAACGAAGTGCGCAATAGGGCAGACGGTGAAAAAACAAATAGATATACGACGGATATGTCTCCTGATGAACTGGCGGAAGCAGCCTACAATGAACATGGTTGGGAAATAGCCGGTTATTATTGGGGCGGTATTGCGAGCAGAGCCAGGGATATGTTCAGAATGTACCGGTATAAGGATCATTTTGAATTCCGTAAGAAAAATGAGCCTATTAAAGTGGCGCCCGGAGTTTTCAGGAAAGAAGCAGTAACGGTCACCGGAACTTGGGATGACAGTAAGATGTATGTTCCTTATCCCTATGAAGATGTGATTTTGAACCCGAATCTGGACAATAGTTGGAAGAATAGATAGCGTTAGGGGTTGATTTTTTGAATGATCTGTTTTTTATAGAACGATGTAGGTTATCTCTTAATTTACATCGTTCTTTCTTTTTTGTATGGTTTGTTGTGTCAATCTATATTTTTGAGGGACTTAAAAACGTCGGGATAGATTTCACTAAATGGAATAAAAGTGTTATTTTTGCGTCTTGTTCTTAACGGAAATTAATCAAGAAATGATAGAAGATATTAAAAAAGCCTGTCAGGTGATGAATGAAGGAGGAGTGATCCTTTATCCCACCGATACCGTATGGGGTATAGGCTGTGATGCGACTAATGAAGAGGCTGTACGCCGCGTGTATGAGATTAAGAAACGCGCTGACAGTAAGGCTATGCTGGTCTTGGTAGACTCTCCGGTTAAAGTAGATTTTTATGTACAGGATGTGCCTGATGTTGCATGGGATTTGATTGAAGTTACCGACAAGCCGTTGACGATTATTTATTCCGGAGCACGTAACTTAGCATCGAATTTGCTGGCCGAGGATGGCAGTGTAGGGATTCGAGTGACGAATGAAGACTTTTCCAGACGACTCTGTCAGCAGTTCCGTAAAGCAATCGTTTCTACTTCGGCTAATGTCAGCGGGCAGCCGGGGGCGGCTAATTTTAGTGAAATCAGTGATGAAATCAAATCGGCGGTAGATTATATCGTTGGCTTTCGCCAGGACGATATGAGCCGGCCGAGACCCTCAAGTATTATTAAGTTGGAGAAAGGTGGAGTGATAAAGATAATCCGCGAATAAATGAAGGGAGAAAAACTTAGTTTATTGCAGCGTTGCATCAAATGGCGGGAAGCGAATATAAAGGAGAAGCAATTTATCCTGATATTAAGTTTCCTGGTCGGAATTTTCACAGCGTTTGCCGCATTAATATTGAAATTCTTTATCCATCAGATACAGAATTTCCTAACTGATAATTTTAATGCAACGGAAGCTAACTACCTGTATTTGGTATATCCGGTAGTCGGGATTTTTCTTGCAGGTTGGTTTGTTCGTAATATTGTTAAGGATGACATCAGCCATGGAGTCACCAAAATTCTATATGCTATTTCCCGTAGACAGGGACGTATCAAGCGACATAATATCTGGTCCTCTACGATTGCCAGTGCCATCACTATCGGGTTTGGTGGGTCGGTCGGAGCAGAGGCGCCGATTGTACTGACAGGTTCGGCAATCGGTTCCAATTTAGGGAGTGTATTCAAGATGGAGCACCGCACGTTGATGTTGCTCGTCGGCTGTGGCGCAGCAGGTGCGATTGCCGGCATTTTTAAAGCTCCGATTGCGGGATTGGTATTTACATTGGAAGTCTTGATGATCGACCTGACCATGTCCTCTTTACTTCCCCTGCTGATTTCTGCCGTGACAGCGGCAACCGTTTCATATATAATCACCGGTACGGAGGCTATGTTTAAGTTTCATCTGGATCAGGCATTCGAACTGGAGCGTATTCCTTTTGTTATCTTATTGGGAATCTTTTGCGGACTGATTTCATTGTACTTTACACGTGCCATGAATTCGGTGGAAGGTGTCTTTGGTAAACTCAACAACCCTTATAAGAAACTGGCTTTCGGTGGTGTGATGTTGAGTATATTGATCTTTCTTTTCCCGCCTCTTTACGGTGAAGGATATGATACCATTAATCTTTTGCTGAATGGAACGTCTGCGGCAGAGTGGGATACGGTCATGAACAATTCTATGTTTTATGGCTATGGCAATTTGCTGCTGGTTTATCTGATGCTGATTATTCTGCTGAAGGTCTTTGCTTCCAGTGCAACGAATGGTGGCGGTGGTTGTGGTGGTATCTTTGCACCTTCACTTTATCTGGGATGTATCGCCGGGTTTGTCTTCTCTCATTTTAGCAATGACTTTGCTTTCTCCGCTTATTTGCCGGAGAAGAATTTTGCATTGATGGGGATGGCGGGAGTGATGAGTGGCGTTATGCATGCTCCGTTGACAGGGGTGTTTCTTATCGCCGAATTGACAGGGGGATATGATTTATTCCTTCCGTTGATGATTGTATCCGTAAGTTCATATCTGACCATTATTGCTTTCGAGCCTCATAGTATCTATTCGATGCGTCTGGCCAAGAAGGGACAGTTGCTTACACACCATAAGGATAAAGCTGTGTTGACATTGATGAAAATGGAAAATGTGGTGGAGAAGGATTTTGTTGTCGTACATCCGGAAATGGATTTGGGAGAATTGGTGAAAGCAATAGCTGCTTCCCATCGAAATGTGTTCCCGGTGACAGATAAGAAAACGGGTGAATTGCTAGGAATTGTACTTCTCGACGACATTCGTAACATCATGTTCCGACAAGAACTTTATCATCGTTTCACTGTTAATAAATTAATGACATCTGCCCCTGCCAAGATATTCGATACGGATGGAATGGAACAGGTGATGCAGACATTTGATGATACGAAAGCCTGGAATCTTCCGGTAGTGGATGAAGAAGGGCGATACCAGGGATTTGTCTCTAAATCGAAGATATTTAATTCATATCGGCAAGTATTGGTACATTTCTCAGAAGACTAACAACCGTAAGGGAAAATTTATTAGGCACGGATTACACAGATTACGCTGTTGTTTTATGTAGCCGTAATTCAGGAAACCGTGAAATCCGTGTAATCCGTGCCTAAGTAGCGATAACATATTGAATTATGAAAAAAGAAGATTTAAGAATAGTATATATGGGGACTCCCGATTTTGCGGTAGAGGCCCTGCGTCAATTAGTAGAAGGCGGTTATAATGTAGTGGGTGTGATTACAATGCCCGATAAGCCTGCCGGACGCGGACATAAGATTCAGTATTCTCCTGTAAAGCAATATGCACTTGAACAAAATTTGCCGTTACTTCAACCGGAAAGGTTGAAAGATGAGGCTTTTGTAGAAGCATTGCGTGAATGGAAGGCGGACTTGCAGATTGTAGTTGCTTTCCGTATGTTGCCGGAAGTGGTATGGAATATGCCACGACTGGGTACGTTCAATCTTCATGCTTCTTTGCTTCCTCAATACCGTGGAGCTGCCCCCATTAATTGGGCGGTAATCAATGGTGATACGGAAACCGGAATTACTACTTTCTTTTTGAAACACGAGATAGACACCGGAGAAGTCATTCAGCAAGTGCGTGTGCCTATCGCAGATACGGATAATGTGGAAGTGGTACATGATAAGTTGATGGTGCTGGGAGGAAAATTGGTTCTTGAAACGGTAGACGCTATATTGAATGGAACGGTAAAACCGATTCCTCAAGAAGAAATGGCAGTTGTCGGTGAACTTCGTCCTGCTCCGAAGATCTTTAAAGAAACCTGCCGGATTGACTGGAATCAGCCGGTGAAGAAGATATACGATTTTATCCGTGGATTATCACCTTATCCCGCTGCCTGGAGTGAACTGATTACTTCCCAAGAAGGAGCAGCAGTGGTCGTGAAGATCTTTGAAAGCGAGAAGATTTATGAATCACATCAATTAGCTACGGGAACAATCGTGACCGATGGAAAGAAATTCATGAAAGTAGCTGTACCGGATGGATTTGTATCTATTCTTTCTTTACAGCTTCCCGGTAAAAAACGTCTGAAAATAGATGAATTGCTTCGTGGATATCACCTGGAAGATGGTTGTCTGATGAAGTAATTAATCGGATGAGCAGATTAAAACGAGCAAGCCATTAGATTATAAATAGAATAAAACGTCCCGAATAAGAGACGGCTAGAACCTAAAATAAAAGAATTATGAAACCGATTATCGCTCCTTCCATTCTTTCTGCCGATTTTGGATATTTGGCAAAAGATATTGAAATGGTAAACCGCAGTGAAGCGGAGTGGGTACATATTGATATTATGGACGGAGTATTTGTTCCGAACATTTCATTTGGCTTTCCGGTACTGAAATATGTGGCGAAGTTAAGCCAGAAACCGCTGGATGTGCATTTGATGATTGTGAATCCGGAAAAGTTTATTCCGGAGGTAAAAGCGTTGGGCGCCCATACGATGAATGTGCATTATGAAGCTTGCCCGCATCTGCATCGGGTGATTCAACAAATCAGAGAAGCCGGGATGCAGCCTGCTGTAACTATCAATCCGGCCACTCCTGTAGCTCTTTTACAAGATATTATCCGGGATGTATATATGGTGCTTATTATGAGCGTGAATCCGGGATTTGGCGGACAGAAGTTTATCGAACATTCAGTAGAAAAAGTTCGTGAACTGCGTGCCCTGATTGAACGGACAGGTTCGAAAGCGCTGATTGAAGTAGACGGTGGGGTGAATCTGGAAACAGGTGCCCGCTTGGTTGAGGCGGGAGCCGATGCGTTAGTGGCTGGTAATGCTGTCTTTGCGGCACCGGATCCGGAAGCGATGATTCGTCAGTTGCACGAACTGTAACTCTTCTGTTGAGTACTTTTTACATCCATCGATATCCCTATATACGCCTGATTATCCCTTGGATAACAGGCGTTTTTTGTGGAGATCATTTTTTTGACCGTTCATGGGAACCTTTTTGGAGTATTCTAGCTCTTGGACTTTGTATTGCTTTATTGTTTGTTCTTTATTTCCTGAAACGCCATTCTTTGCGATGGTGCTTTGGATTAGCTGTCTCTATCCTTTGTTTTATAGGAGGGTGGTTTGGAATAACTTGGCAATTACAACACGCTGTCTACTCTTTTCCGGAAGAAGAAACAGTGTATCGGGTTTTAATAACGGATGCACCTCAAGCGAAAGAACATACTTACCTCTGCCAGACATTATTAAAGGAACGTCGTGATACTGCCGGCACATATCCGATAGAACGTGCTGCAATCCTTTATCTACAGCAAGATTCGGCCGTCACCCGGTTGAAAAGTGGAGATGAACTGCTGATTTCTGCCCGTATTTCTCCCCCTCTCAATAATCGCAACTTTGATGAATTTGATTATGCCCGCTTCCTGATGCGGAAAGGAATCAGTGGAACAGGATATGTTGCATCCGGGAAATGGACAAAACAGGACGGAATGAATAACCTTGATCTCAAAAGTATAGCCAGCTCTTGCCGAAGAAAGATGATTTCACTTTATCAGAAACTAGGGTTTTCCGGCGATGAACTGGCTGTACTTTCAGCACTGACCATAGGAGACAAAACGGAACTAAGTGATTCGGTTCGTGAGAGTTATTCGGTGGCCGGTGCAAGTCATATTCTAGCTCTATCCGGTTTGCATATCGGGCTTTTATATACATTGCTCTTTTTCATACTGAAACCTATTGCCCGAAGAGGAAATATAGGTAGAGTTATACGTTCTGTTCTTCTTCTTATCCTATTATGGGCTTTTGCCTTTTTCACAGGACTTTCTCCTTCGGTAGTACGCTCGGTCAGTATGTTTTCGATTTTAGCAATGGCAGATATGGTTGGTCGCCAACCGCTATCTTTAAATACATTGGCGGCAGCTGCATGGTTGATGTTATTCTGCAATCCGGCATGGTTGTTTGATGTTGGTTTCCAGCTCTCTTTCCTTGCTGTTGCTTCCATCCTATTGATTCAAAAGCCAATCTATCACCTGATTACGATGAAAGGTAGAATAGGAAAATATATTTGGGGACTGATAAGTGTGTCTGTTGCTGCACAAATAGGAACAGCTCCGCTTGTCATGTTTTATTTCTCCCGGTTTTCTGTACATTTTCTATTGACGAACTTGGTTGTTATTCCTTTCATTACGATTATCCTGTATGCTGCTGTCATTATGCTTCTTCTAACTCCTCTTTCGTGGCTTCAGATCGTAGTGGCCGAAGGTGTTAAGAAACTATTGGAAGGACTTAATTTCTTCGTCCGATGGGTGGAACAGCTTCCTTACGCTTCTATAGATGGAATCTGGCTTTATCAGTCAGAAATATTGGGTATCTATATCGTTGGCTCTTTGTTAACCTATTATTTCATGAACCGTCGATACCGGAATTTATTGATTTGTCTTTTTTCTATCTTATTACTAGGAACTTATCATGCAACATTATATTGGCTAGATCGTCCCCGGACAAGTCTGGTCTTTTATAACGTGCGCGGTTGCCCTGCAGTACATTGCATTGAGAGCGATGGACGTTCCTGGATAAACTATGTAGATACTATCCCCAATGAAAAACGTCTGAAACGTATGACTGCTAACTATTGGAAGCATCATCACCTTCTGCCTCCCAAAGAAATAACTGGCGATTGCCGGTATATGGAACTTAACCGTCAGCAGCAGATTATATCCTATCATGGCTGTCATATTTGTGTAATAAACGATAACCATTGGCGGAACAAAACCACCGTTTCTCCGTTATCTATTCAGTATCTTTACTTATGCAAAGGGTATGACGGACATCTGGAAGAGCTCACCCGAATCTTTTCTTTCTCTTACGTCATATTGGACGCATCTCTCTCGGAATACCGCAGACACCTCCTTGAAAGCGAATGCAAACAATCCGGTCTGCGGTTTATCTCGCTATCCGACGAAGGTTCTGTCCGCTTTTTGCTCTAAGTACAAAGATTTATCGTACATTTGCACCTTGATAAAGTATAAGAGTATGTTGACGAAAGTAATTGAACAAGCCAAAATAGACCATTTCACCAAATGGTTTGAACGAGCTGACAAAATAGTAATTGTATCTCATGTTTCTCCTGACGGCGATGCTATCGGTTCTTCACTGGGATTATATCATTTCTTGGATTCACAAGAGAAAACAGTAAACGTAATTGTGCCGAATGCTTTTCCCGATTTTTTGCGGTGGATGCCGGGCAGTAAGGATATCCTGTTGTATGACCGTTACAAAGACTTTGCAGATAAATTGATCGCCGAAGCAGACGTCATCTGTTGCCTCGATTTCAATGCACTGAAGCGTATTGACGATATGGCAGATGCTGTGGCCGCTTCTCCGGCACGTAAAATAATGATCGATCATCATTTATATCCCGAAGATTTCTGTAAGATAGTAATGTCCTATCCTAAAATATCTTCTACTTCCGAACTGATATTCCGTCTTATCTGCCGTATGGGATATTTCAGTGATATCTCCAAGGAAGGCGCAGAATGTATCTACACAGGAATGATGACAGATACCGGTGGGTTCACCTATAACTCGAACAACCGGGAGATTTATTTTATCATTAGCGAACTCCTTTCTAAAGGAATCGATAAAGATGATATTTATCGTAAGGTGTACAACACCTATTCGGAGAGCCGTCTACGTTTGATGGGATATGTATTATCGAACATGACTGTGTATTCGGAATCTAATTCGGCTTTAATCACCCTGACAAAAGCAGAGCAAAGTAAATTCAACTATATAAAAGGCGATAGCGAAGGCTTTGTTAATATTCCCCTTTCCATTAAAAATGTCTGTTTCTCTTGCTTCTTGAGGGAAGATACCGAGAAACCGATGATTAAAATATCCCTTCGTTCAGTAGGAACCTTCCCATGCAATCAGTTAGCTGCCGAATTCTTCCATGGAGGAGGCCACTTGAATGCTTCGGGCGGTGAATTTTTCGGAACGATGGAAGAGGCAAAAGCGGTTTTTGAGAAAGCGCTTGAGAAATATAAACCTTTACTAACAGCGAAAAGCTAAAGATGGAAGGTTAAAAGTGAATATGGAAAGGTTAAAAGATACGAACTTTCAACTTCCCCCTTTCAACTTTTAATGATTTTGAGATACATTTGTGCGGAATATAGCTAAATAACAGATAATGAAGAAACTTGTATTTTTATTTCTCTCTTTGTTAACCGCCGGAAGTCTGTTCCAGGCATGCGACAATTCGAAGACTTATGCAGAAATGCTGGAAGACGAGAAAAATGCGGTGAATAAGTTCATCAAAGATAATGATATCCGTGTCATTTCACTGGAAGAGTTTGAACGGGATACTATTACAGCTTCTAAAGAAGCGGGGAATGAATATGACGAATACGTTGCTTTCTCCAATGGAGTATATATGCAGATCGTAGATCGTGGAGGAAAAGAGGATAAGAATGGAGTTGAAGTTATTAATGAGGTAGATACTTTTGCTAACAATAATGTCATTTGTACCCGCTATGTAGAACAGGATATGATGACAGGAGATACTACATGTTTCAATGTTCCTTTGGAAAGATGGATGGATGTTCCAGATTATTATAAGTTTCCATTAACATTCCGTTATGTGCAAAACGCGTCTACTGTTTATGGAATCGTTTTATCCGGTAGTTTGGATTACGATTTATTATGGAATAGTAATGGTTATGGAACTGCAATTCCATCCGGATGGTTGATTGCCTTACCTTATTTGCGTAATAATGCACATGTACGCCTGATTATACCTTCCAAGATGGGACATACACTTGCACAACAATATGTCAATCCTTATTTCTATGATATCCGGAAGTTTGAGAAAGCAAAAAGCTAAAGCACTAACATTTAGATAAATCAAATCTTTAAGTAGAGAACCTATGACTCTAATCAAATCTATCTCTGGAATCCGCGGAACTATCGGCGGAGGAGCGGGAGAAGGACTGAACCCGCTTGACATTGTAAAATTCACCTCGGCTTATGCTACTTTGATTCGTAGAACCTGCAAGGCAAAGAGTAATAAGATTGTTGTGGGACGTGATGCCCGCATTTCCGGTGAAATGGTAAAAAACGTAGTAGTCGGCACATTGATGGGAATGGGCTGGGATGTAGTAGACATTGATCTAGCTTCTACCCCGACCACAGAACTTGCTGTAACAATGGAAGGCGCCTGTGGCGGTATTATCCTGACAGCTTCTCATAACCCGAAACAGTGGAATGCACTGAAATTGCTGAATGAACATGGTGAATTTCTGAATGCAGCCGAAGGTAACGAAGTACTTCGTATTGCTGAAGCTGAAGAATTTGACTATGCCGATGTCGACCATCTGGGATCTTACCGCAAAGACCTGACTTATAATCAGAAACATATCGACAGTGTATTGGCTCTCGACTTGGTAGATGTAGAAGCTATCAAGAAAGCCAATTTCCGTGTAGCGATTGACTGTGTGAACTCTGTAGGCGGTATCATTCTCCCTGAACTTCTTGAACGTTTGGGTGTGAAACATGTAGAAAAACTCTATTGTGAACCTACCGGAAACTTCCAACACAACCCTGAACCGCTTGAAAAGAACCTCGGTGACATCATGAACCTGATGAAAGGGGGCAAAGCAGATGTAGCATTCGTTGTAGACCCGGACGTTGACCGTTTGGCAATGATTTGCGAAAATGGAGTAATGTACGGTGAGGAATATACACTGGTTACTGTGGCTGACTATGTGCTGAAACATACTCCGGGTAATACAGTTTCCAATTTGAGCTCTACCCGTGCTCTGCGTGACGTAACCCGTAAATATGGTATGGAATACAGTGCTTCTGCAGTAGGCGAAGTAAACGTCGTAACGAAGATGAAAGCAACCAATGCCGTTATCGGTGGTGAAGGAAATGGTGGAGTGATCTATCCTGCCAGCCACTATGGTCGTGATGCATTGGTAGGTATTGCTTTATTCCTTAGCCATCTGGCTCATGAAGGAAAGAAAGTTAGTGAGCTTCGTGCCACTTATCCTCCTTACTTCATAGCTAAGAACCGTGTCGACCTGACTCCGGAAATTGATGTAGATGCTATCCTTGCAAAAGTAAAGGAAATCTATAAGAATGAAGAAATCAACGATATCGATGGTGTGAAGATTGACTTTGCCGACAAATGGGTACATTTGCGTAAAAGTAATACAGAGCCGATCATCCGCGTATATAGCGAAGCGTCTACCATGGAAGCTGCCGAAGAAATCGGTCAGAAAATTATGGATGTAATTAATGAATTAGCAAAATAATATCCTGTAGAATAGGATCTTGTTTATAATATAGGAGTCTCGTATATCATAAAGATAGCTGAATGAGCTGTCTCACATGATATACGAGACTTTTTTTATTAGGATGATATCCAACTGAATGATAGTTATTCTCTTTCTTGAGTATTAACAATAAAGTTTCTTTTGATTAAATCTAAACTTCCTTTTGTCCAATAGTAAACTTCTCTTTTATTATGTGCAAACTTAAAATGCAAGCTTCATTTTTATAAATGCAAGCTTTGTTTTTAAAAACGGAACCTTTGTTTTTATAAATGAAGGTTGCATTTATAGATTGGAACGAATGAAAAGCAACTTTACTGTTAATAAAAAGAAAGTTTGAACTTAATCAAGAGCAACTTTTCTATTAATAGATTGTATGAAAAGTAAGCGGTATTGAGAAAACAGTGGTCAATATAGCTTACTTCTTTTCTTCGTTAAAATAAATATGACACAAGAGTATTGATTGATATACAAAGCTTTATAGCTCTTATATCAATGATAAATAAATGGTTTATATATGTAGATTTGATATATGAAAAGGATAATTAAAGGAAAATTGTAGTATATTTGTACTGTCCTTTGGGACGTCTTTATTATAAGGAAGCGTTTAGTGCTTTTTCTCAAGTGCGAATCTGGACAATTCAAGCTGTGTTGAGGAAATAAACACAACGTTCTCCCTTTGGTTCGTATGCTGCACTTAGGTACTGATATTACAGTCAAGGGCGTGAGCTGTTTTTGCTTATATTCAACACAGAGGTAGTCCAGAACCTGCACTTGGATATAAGTTTAGTGGTCTCACGTCTTTTGTATGTACACTTCTGTTGAGACTAGGAAGGAACTAACAAATCAAAGAGCATGCGAACGGTACCAATTTTATCAGTAATCTATTCCATTTCGCAGGCTGATAGCAGCTGTTTATGGATTTTTACTCATTTAGAGGTAAATCGATTTTCACAAAAGACAAGACAGGTGGTAGGTAACTACGATTTTTCAGGTGATTATTATGTCCATTCCAACAATCAGGGAAACACATGGGTACTTGGCAGTGGTGGAATTTATTATTATAATACAAAGCAGCAAAGTTTTATCCGAGTATAGACTTCAGCTTTACCTATGGAGTATATGGAGCAGCGTGCATTTGTGATTGATAATGGAGTTCTTTGGTTGTTTCCTTCTTCAGTTGTAACTGATTCAGTGTGCGTTGTTCAAACAGCCGATGGATTCTTGTATCAGATAATTTTAATTGGCAGGACTTTTTTCCGGTCTGGGGTAGCGAGACGGAGGTAAAGATTGTCTATTTCGCGGATGGGAGCTGGCAAGAATGGAAAAGGCAGACTCTTAGATTGTGTGAATTAGTAGTGAGGTAATTGCTGAAAAATAGAGTTGCTTGATAAAATAGAGTTGCATTTTCCGTATAAAAACGTATCTTTGTGTAAAGAGAATTAAAGACATCGATTATTAATGACTATTTTCTTTCGCAATGCGAAACAAAACATATAAGCGGTTGCCTGATATTTAATAGATGATATTAATGATTAACACAATGAAAATACGCTTGATTTTTCCTTTTGTTCTATTGATTTATTCATTGGTCTGTCAGGCAGATGGCGGTAAAGATTCATATATCTTCCGGAAAGTAGATTATCAGCAGGGATTATCCAATAGCGCTGTGCTGTGTCTTTTTCAAGACAATACAGGATTGATGTGGTTCGGTACTTACGATGGAGTGAATTGTTATGACGGCAGAAGCATGGAAGTTTTCCGCTCTGATTTTTCAGCCCCCAAAGCTTTGAGTAACAATGTGATTCATTCTATTCAGCAGGCGGATAATAATTGTTTGTGGGTTTCTACGCATTTAGGGATCAATCGCCTTTCACAAGATACGCGGCAAGTCGTCGGCTATTATGATTTTGCAGATGATTATTATTTACATTCCAATTCTAAAGGAAACACATGGGTGGTGAGTCATGATGGGATTTATTACTATAATACATCTTGCAAACGGTTTATGCAGGTTCAGAATCTGAAAGTCTCCATTGAAGATATGGATAAACGGGCATTTGTAACAGATGATGGTGTCTTGTGGATTTTTCCCCAACATACAGGAGAACTGTTGCAGGTTTCACAGGATGCTTTTGATTGCGACACATTATCCATTTATTCCACTGTTTCATCTGCCAATTTTCATGCGAAACCCATTGAAGATGTCTTTTATCAGAATGGTGTTCTTTGTTTTGTCGATAGTGAATATGACCTCTATGTTTATGATATTTCCCGACAGTCTAAAATATATATTCGTAACCTATCTCCATTAGTGCAGAAGTATGGCACAATTGCAGGAATAGCCCTTTTCTACGAAGATATTATCATAGGCTTTAGAACGAACGGATTGGTACGTCTTCGTACTTCGCAGAAATATCAAGAAGAAGTGGTTGACCGTAATATACGTATATACAGTATTTATCGAGACCCTCATCAGAATGTTTTATGGGTTGCTTCGGACGGACAAGGAACTATCATGTATGCGAAGAAATATTCTATTGCCACTAATCTAATACTCAATCAACTGTCGTCTAACTTAAGCAGGCAGGTACGCTCTGTTATGACAGACAATCGTGGTGGGCTATGGTTCGGGACGAAAGGTGACGGACTGTTGCATATACCGGATTACCGCGAGAGTGTAGATGCTTCTTCCGTTACAGTCTATTCTCCTGGAGGCAAGCAAAATGCTGCATCTTATATACGGTGGAATGAAGAATTTACTGTTTATAAACTGGTTCAGAGTCATTATATGGATGGCTTTTGGATTGGGTCTGGTGATCCGGGGCTTTTCTATTACTCTTTTGCAGATCAAGCTTTGCATGGTGTGGAGAATTTGTCGGCACAGCCCACCGAGATACATGGCATTTATGAGGAAAATGATAGTGTACTTTATGTGGTAACGGCCGGTTCCGGTTTCCGTAAGTTGATACTTGAGAAGAGGGCAGGTGGCATTCGTCTCAAATCGCAGAAAAGCTACCATTTCTTTCACGGTCAGCGGGAAATAACGATGTTCTATCCGATGCTGGCCGAGGGAGATTCAATATTGTGGCTTGGCAGTCGGGAAAAAGGACTCGTACGGTTTGATAAGCGAACAGAAGAGTATAAAGTGATTTCTCTGAAAGAAATGCTTCAAAAATCGGTAGACGACGTGCTTAGTTTGTATCGCACAAAAGAAGGACTCTTGTATGTGGGAACGACCTCCGGATTGGTATGTCTCAATTTTAATGGGAAACAGATGGAAGCCACTTATATAGGGCGGGAACAAGGGTTGCTCAATGATATGATTCATGGGATACTCGAAGATGAGAGCGGGCTTTTATGGCTTGGAACGAACCGGGGACTGATTAAATATAACCCGATAAACGGGTCATCACACGCATACTATTATAGTGCAGGTGTTCAGATTGGCGAGTTCAGTGATGATGCTTATTATATGTGTCCCTATACACGGGAACTTTTTTTCGGTGGGATTAACGGCTTGCTGTATCTGGATAAGGAAATGCAGACAGCTCCGGAATTCTATCCGGATATTTTGTTGCGTAAGTTGACGATTGGACGTACGCAGGTGCTTCAAGGAGATTATTATACGGATGATGGTAAGGCATTGCAATTTAAGGGGACGGAGATTTCGTTTACTCTTTCTTTTGTTGTGCCGGATTTTTTATCAGGAGAGGATATCGAATATTCTTACCAGCTGGAAGGATATGACAAAGACTGGACCTCTTTTAGTAGTATCAATGAAGCTTCATATACAGGAGTGTCGGCAGGTGATTATATCTTTAAAGTACGCTACAAGAGGGATGTGTTTGATACGGAATATCGGCATTTCTCTATTCCAGTGCATATTCTCTCTCCATGGTATCGTTCTGCACCGGCTTATCTTATTTATTTTATCTTTTTCCTGCTGTTGTTAGGTTACGTAGTATATTTGCTTCGTAAAAACTTCCTTCAGGAACGGATGATGAAAAGGCTGATGGGGACAGAAAGCCGCGGGAAATCCGGAACTTTCCATACGGATCGCAAAGTACTTGAAGATTTTACCCTTATTTATAATTATTGCGACCAGTTGCGTGCCGAGAATCTTTCTTATGAGCAATGTCTCGAGAAGGTGTCACTCATACGTGAAACGGTGATGACCGCCCTTCTAAACCCGGCCACTTTACACTTGGAAGAACTTAAGCAATTCTTTCCGGATCGGTTCATTGTTTCTGCGCGTATGAGTATCCAAGGAGTTTCCCAGGAAGTACTTCGTACATTGGAAGAACAAGGTATCGATCATTCTTCCATAACATCAGTGATACCGGAACATTTGACGTTTCCAGTCTATAAAAACGCATTGTACAGTATCCTTTATTGTTGCTATCTTCGGATTGCCGAAACGAAAGCTACACATGGGGTAATGGTAGATATGTCAGAACAAGACGGTAAGATGCAGCTACATTTTTCTTCTAAAGATGCTACGGTGAAAACACTCTATGAATACCTTTCTGGTGAGACCTCTTCTGTCGTAGAGAAAGATTCCGACCATGCATTTTGCATACATTTGTTGTTAGGGTTTGTCCGGTCAGCCTTAGAACGGATTCATGCCACTCTTCATTATGGCAACGATGAGAGCAGCAACCGACTGACGATTGTCTTTGAACCGGCAGTCTTAACCGTAGTTGGTGAACAAGGGAAGAAAACAGTACTTTTACTGGAAGACAGGGATGAAATGACTTGGTTAATCAGTAATTTTCTGGCTGATGAATATGTGGTTCATCAGGTAAAGAGTGTGCAGCTTGCTTTTGAAGAAATCCGTCGGTCGGCTCCGGCTTTGCTACTGGTGGATATGACCATGTATGTAGATGCCGAAAGCACTTTCATGGAGTATGTTAGCAGGAACCGTACCCTGCTTTCAAAGACAGCTTTTATTCCGTTGCTTACTTGGGAAGTGGGTTCAGCCATTCAGAAGGAGTTGATTTTGTGGTCTGATTCTTATATTGTGCTCCCTTATGATATTCTATTTCTGCGAGAGGTTGTCCATAATGCTATTTATGGAAAACGGGAAGCAAAACAGGTATATATGGAAGAGTTGGGAGATTTGGCAGGGCAGATTGTCTGTACAACTACCGAACAGGCTGATTTTATTCGTAAATTGCTAAAGGTAATCGAAGAAAATTTAGACAAGGAAGAATTAGGATCAACATTAATAGCCGATCGTATGGCGATGAGTTCCCGCCAGTTCTATCGTAAATTCAAAGAAATTTCCAATACAGCTCCTGGAGATTTGATAAAAAGTTATCGTATGGAGAAAGCGGCTCGCCTGTTACTTGATGAAGAGCTCTCTATCCAGGACGTTATTATGGAAGTAGGCATTTCCAGTCGTTCTTACTTTTATAAAGAATTTACCCGCCGGTTCGGGATGACACCGAAAGATTATCGGGAACAGCGAAAGGCAAACTGATTGCCGGGCGGGATTTCTTTTGTATTGATTAATTTTGCTGCATTATTATTAAACAGTTTGTCACTGTCTTGTGCTCTGATTTCCCTACTATAACTTTATTGTATTGATTATTAGTGTGTTAATTTGTGCTCTAATTGGTCACGGTGTGCTTTAGAAGTGTGTTTTTATTTTGCCGTTTTTTTGGCAAAATAGAGCATTTAACTTTTGTTTGAATGACCTTTATTTGCAACAATCTTTTTAAAGGGAATTAACCTTATTACTAATCAAATTTAAAGGAATTATGAATGAAAAACTAAAGTATCTTACCTTATTTGTAATAGGTATGATGTTGAGTTTGGGCATGAATGCTCAATCTGTAAAATCAATCTCCGGTACGGTAACCGATGATCAGGGAGAGGCGGTTATCAGTGGTACGGTGAAAGTTAAAAACGGTAGTATAGGAACAATCACTGACATTAACGGTAAATACACCCTCTCTGTTCCTTCCAATGCCACCTTGGTATTTTCGTATATTGGTTATATCACACAAGAATTTAAAGTTTCGGAATTAAAGAGTAATGTTCTGAACGTAGTTCTGCAATCGGATACGAAAGCACTGGACGAAGTAGTCGTTGTAGGTTATGGTACGATGCGTAAATCGGATTTGACAGGTTCTATTTCCACAGCCAAGGGTAAAGACATGCTGAAAGCACAATCTTTTAATGCGCTTGACGGATTGAAGGGTAAAGTGGCTGGTGTGAATATCTTCTCGAACACCGGTCAGCCGGGTGGAGAATCACGCGTCATTATTCGTGGTATTTCTACCATCAACGCATCAGCGTCACCGCTGTATGTAGTCGATGGAGTGGTCATGTCAAACTTCGAGTTGCTTAATCCGAATGACATAGAATCTATCGAAGTGCTGAAAGATGCTTCTTCTGCTGCTATCTACGGTGCCCGTGGTGCTAATGGTGTTATCATGGTGACCACCAAACGCGGTAGTGCAGGAAAGGGAGTTCATGTTTCCTATGACGGTTCGTTGTCTATCGGTATGATGGCCAAAAAAATAGACGTGATGGATGCTAACGAATGGATGGCTACCTTCAAGCAAGGATTGGAAAATGCCAACGAGTTTCAAGGTAAAAACTTCACAACAGATCTGTCGCAAATATTCACTGACGAACGGTTGTTCAATGCAGACGGTTCTCCGAAATACAATACCAACTGGCAGGATGAAGCATCCCGTACTGCGATCTCTCACAACCACCAGATCAGCATCCAACGTACAGGAGAAGGTTCTTCTATTGGAGCGTTCATTAATTATACTGACCAACAAGGTATCTTGCTGAACTCTTACTTCAAACGTATCAACGCCAAACTGGCATACGACGACAAACCGACCGATTGGCTGTCTACTTCCGTTAATTTGCTGGTGAATCATACTTGGGGTAACAGAACTTCTGATAACCCTTACGGACAAGGTGCATTGCGTACAATGATCGAACAGCTGCCTTTCTTGCCTGTGAAGCTGGATGGTGAATATACACAGACAAATATTATTAATACAAGTGCCATTCTTAACGATCAGTCCAATCCTAATAGTGGAAAACAAGGATTCAGTCCCGAAGGTGTAGGTAATCCTGTTGAGTTGCTTGAACGAATGGAGGCTATGCAATATCGTACCCAGATCTTTGGAAATGCCGCTTTGACTTTCCATCTCATGAAAGGGCTGGATCTGAAAACCCAGTTCGGTATCGATTATCATAATAATCGCGACGCTAACTACACACCGTTCACCCCGCGTCCTATGATTAATCAGAATTCTGAAGGAACAGCTTCTGCAAATAACTCCAACTCTTTCTATTGGCAGGAAGAAACCTACCTGACTTATGTGAAAGATATAAATAAACACCACATCAATGCGATGGCAGGTATGTCTTGGCAAGAGTATAATTATACCAAATTCGAAGCTTCCGACAGTAAGTATATTGATGACTTCTATGGATATTATAATTTAGGTTCCGGTACGAATCGTCCTTCTGTTGGCAGTGATTACGACAAGTGGGCAATGAACTCTTATTTCTTGCGTCTGGCATACTCTTATGACAACAAGTACATGGCTACCGTAACCGGTCGTTACGACGGTTCTTCTAAGTTCGGACAGAACAATAAATATGCATTCTTCCCGTCAGTAGGTTTGGGATGGATGATTTCTAACGAAGATTTCCTGAAAGATAATTCGCTGATCAGCAAACTGAAATTACATACTTCTTACGGTGTGACAGGTAACTCGGAAATCGGTACTTATAAGTCATTGGCTACAGTAAGCCAGTCGAATACGATCATTGGTGATGCTCTGCACGTTGTGTCTTATCTGGACAATATGCCTAATCCGGACTTGAAATGGGAAAAGACCGGACAATGGGATTTAGGATTCGAACTGGGTTTATTCAACAACAGACTGAATTTCGATATTTCCTATTATTATAAATATACTTCTGATTTGTTGCTCGACCGTCCGGTTCCCGAATCAACTGGTTATTCTTCTATCATGGATAATATCGGAGCTGTTTCCAATCGTGGTGTAGATATTCTAGTCACAGCATATCCTATCCAGACACATGATTTCCAATGGACTTCCACTCTTAATTTAGGTTTCAACAAGAACAAGGTAGAGAAGTTGGACGAAAGTGCCTCCGTTGACCCGGTTACCGGTAAGCGCCAGATTACAACCGACGGTTTTGTGGGTTACGATATGTTGATTCGTGAGGGTGAAGAACTCTCTTCTTTCTATGGTTATAAGCGTGCCGGTATTTATGATGGTATTCCGTCTAACTGGGATGCAGAGACAATGAACATACCTTCTACTATCGGTGAGAAGGTGACTTATAAGAAACGTGAAATTATAGGTAACGGACTACCCGACTGGATGGGCTCATTTATCAATACCTTTAATTATAAAGGATTCGATTTGACATTAGACTTCCAGTTCACATGGGGAGTAGATGTAATGCAAGAATATTATCACTCTACTGTAGCCCGTTTCCTCACCAACGGTATAGACCGTCTTTATAAGGAAGCATGGCATCCTACTCTCAACCCGACAGGTAAAGAACAGGCAATTCGCCTGAATAACTTCGGTCAGGGAGCTAATAACCAGGCAGATGACGATTGGGTTTGTAATGGTTCTTACTTGCGTTGTAACATGATTCAGCTCGGATATACTTTTAATCCGACACTGATCAAGAAGATCGGCCTTTCTTCATTGCGCTTGTATGCGAATGTGAATAACGCATTCCTGATTACTTCTAAGGACTATAATGGATACGATCCTGACAACTCTTCTCGTTTAGGTGACAACAAATGGGGGGCTAACCGCCAGTTCTTTACCTATCCGCGTCCGAGAACGTTTACGTTCGGTCTTAATGTAGCATTTTAATTCACCGTTATAAAAACTATAAGAATTATGAAACTATTAAAAGTATATATATCTGTATTGTGTATGTGTTCACTTTCTGTGTTGCTGAATTCATGCGACGATTTTCTGAAAGAAGAACCATTGGATATGAAGTCGTCTGACCAATTCTGGAAGACGAAAGCGGATGCGGAATCGGGTGTGAACGCATTGTATTTTGGGGGTGTACCTTATTTGCATAACACTGACGTAGGCGGTGGCTGGACTCCTAAAGCAACCATGTGGGGTGGCATTGTGTCCGGATTGTACGTTGATAAGCGTAAGGACAGAACATTTACTACTGCATCTGAAGGTTGTAATTTCAATATTGAGTCTTTCGATGAAATTGCAATGAAATACTGGCATGAGTTCTATAAAGGTATTTCACGTGCCAACTTTGTTATTGCCAATATTCCGACCATGACGGGTGTGCTGGATGAAGCTACTATTAATAATTATGTGGCTCAAGGTAAATTCTTCCGTGCGTACGGATATTTCTGGCTAGTCAAAGAATTTGGCGGTGTTCCTTATATATCAGAGCCTTATACTTCTACGGAGGGTATGTACAAAGAACGTCTTTCTGCCGAAGAGATTTATGCGAAGATTGAAGCTGACTTGCTGGATATTGTCAACGGAGATGCATTGCCCAATAAGACGTTCTATGAGAATGGTTGTTATGTTACCAGAGCAATGGCACAGACCTTACTGGCACAAGTTTATCTGCAATGGGCGGGAGCGCCGTTGAATGGTGGAACAGAGTATTATGGTAAGGCTGCACAGATGGCTTTGAAGGTAATCAATGATGGTCCTCACAGCCTTATTGATCCGAATGGGACGACTGATGATCTGAAATCTGCGTATAATGTGATTAAAACTACAAAAGAGTCTGCTGAAATCATCTATGCTAAAGAATATAATTATAGTGATTATAGTGTAGGTAACTCTTATGCTTGCCGTTCTATTGGTACAGATGCTTTCCAGTGGGGAGTGTTCCATCCGGGAGGAGACGTGTTGTATAACGCATATCTTCCTTGTGATATGTTGATTGACAGTTATGCAGATAATGATATCCGGGGACATGAGAAACAGTTCTTCTTTAGGGAATATGAAGATGCAGACGGAGTGAAGCATACTTTGAACAATGTAGGAAACTGGGCATGGTTTGATGAGAGTTCCTTGATTAACGGTCATGACGGAGATTATAATATGCCGGTATTCCGTTATGCGGAGGTTTTGCTGATTGCTGCCGAAGGTTTGGCGCGAACAGGACAGGAAGGCAATGCTGTTGGTGGTGCTAAATATTACCTTAACCAAGTACGTAAACGCGCAGGATTGGCGGATGAGACAGCTACAGGAAACGATTTGATACAGTCTATTTTAACTGAACGTTTGCATGAGTTGCCGTTAGAATTTAAGATTTGGGATGACATTCGTCGTACTCGCTTATATCCGGAAGCATCTACTGAAGCAGGAAAATTGAAATGGACTGCTCTTGCATCGGCTCAAATCCAGAACAAACCTGATGGAAGCACAAGAGCCGGAGCCATTCCTGAATATGCTTTGTTATGGCCTATCCCGTTGGATGAAATTCAGGCTAACCCATCTTTGGAAGGACACCAGAATCCGGGATGGAATTAATCAGGTAATAATAAATAGTTGTTTCTAGTGAAATTGGAGAGAGGGTAAAGGCAAATTATCCTCTCTCTCTCACTTAAACGGTTAGTCTGATGGTTGTACTCTCGTAATACGTGCATATTCATTATGTGTTGATCCTCAATTATTTAACTTGTACTCTCATTGACATTCTTATCCTTTGATTGACTATATTAATGTTTCTTCTTATTTTGTCGTATCAGAGGACTGATAATTGCCGAAAGATGCTTTAATTTGTAACGTAAATAAAAACACTTGATAATCTAGTATTAATAGCTTAATTTGTAGACCATGAATAAAAAGAAACTACTATCTTTCGCAATAGCCCTGCTATTGGGGGGGGCCTCTACATTTGCTCAAAAGGCACCTGTAGACTATGTGAATCCTTTGATGGGGACTGATTCGAAAATCTCGTTATCTAATGGAAATACCTATCCTGCTATTGCTTTGCCTTGGGGTATGAATTTCTGGATGCCGCAGACCGGGAAAATGGGTGATGGCTGGGCCTATACTTACGCTTCGGATAAAATCCGTGGCTTCAAGCAAACCCACCAGCCCAGTCCCTGGATCAATGATTACGGTCAGTTTTCAATCATGCCAATGACTAAACAGTTGAAGATCGACCAGGAACAGCGCGCTTGTTGGTTCTCTCATAAAGCGGAGAAAGCCACTCCTTATTATTATAGCGTTTATCTGTCAGAGTATGACATGACAACAGAAATAGCTCCGACCGAGCGTTGTGCTTATTTCCGTTTCACTTTCCCCGAAACAAACAATGCCTATGTGGTGGTAGACGCCTTCGACCGTGGTTCTTATGTGAAGGTGATTCCCGAAGAGAATAAGATCGTCGGATATACTACACGTAATAGTGGCGGCGTTCCACAGAATTTCAAGAATTACTTTGTTATAGAGTTCGACAAGCCTTTTACTTTTAATAAAGTATGGGCAGATTATCATTTGGTAGAAAAACACCTTGAATTACAGTCCAATCATGTTGGAGCAGCTATCGGTTTTGCAACGAAGAAAGGCGAACAGGTACATGCAAAAGTAGCATCCTCGTTTATCAGTCCCGAACAGGCTGAACTGAATCTGAAAGAAATTGGGAATAAAACTTTCGAACAGACAAAAGCAGCGGGACGGAAAGCCTGGAATGATGTGTTGGGCCGTATCAAAGTCGAAGACAACGATGAGAACCGTATGCGTACATTCTACTCCTGCCTGTATCGTTCGGTGCTGTTTCCCCGTATGTTCTATGAGGTGAATGCTAAGGGAGAGACGGTTCATTATAGTCCTTATAATGGTGAAATCCGTCCGGGATATATGTTTACCGATACCGGATTCTGGGATACTTTCCGCTGCCTGTTCCCATTTGTCAATCTGGTATATCCTTCGATGGGCGAAAAGATGCAGGAAGGTTTGTTGAATACCTATCTTGAAAGCGGATTCTTCCCGGAATGGGCAAGTCCCGGACATCGCGGCTGCATGGTTGGAAACAATTCCGCTTCTGTAGTGGCAGATGCTTTCATGAAGAACGTGACCAAAGCGGATGCGGAGAAAATGTACGAAGGTCTGCTGAAAGGAGCCAATAGTGTGCATCCTAGAGTTTCTACTACCGGACGTCGTGGATACGAATATTATAATAAACTGGGCTATGTGCCTTATGATGTAAAAATCAATGAGAACGCTGCACGTACGTTGGAATATGCTTATGATGACTGGTGCATCTATCGCATGGGTGAGAAGTTGGGACGTCCTGCGGAAGAACTGGAACTTTATAAGAAGAGAAGCCAGAACTACCGCAACTTGTTTGATCCGGAAACGAAGCTGATGCGCGGCAAAAATTCCGATGGAACTTTCCAGACGCCTTTCAATCCGTTTAAATGGGGAGATGCCTTTACCGAAGGAAACAGCTGGCATTATACATGGTCTGTCTTTCACGATCCGCAGGGACTCATCGATCTGATGGGCGGCAAGAAGATGTTTGTGAGCATGCTTGATTCGGTATTCAGTCTTCCTCCTATATTCGACGACAGTTATTACGGTGGAGTGATTCATGAAATCCGTGAAATGGAAATAGCTAATATGGGTAATTATGCACATGGCAATCAACCGATCCAGCACATGATTTACCTGTATAATTATGCCGGGGAACCTTGGAAAGCACAATACTGGCTGCGTGAGGTAATGACCCGCTTGTACTTCGCCACTCCGGATGGATATTGTGGTGACGAGGATAACGGACAAACTTCCGCCTGGTATGTGTTTACGGCACTGGGTTTCTATCCGGTATGTCCGGGTAGCAATGAATATGTGATGGGAGCTCCTTATTTCAAGAAAGCAACCATTACCTTGGAGAATGGCAAGAAGCTTGAAATTTCTGCTCCTAAGAATAGTGATGAGAATCGTTATATCCGTTCATTGAACTATAATGGAAAGAGTTACACAAAGAATTATCTGAATCATTTTGATTTATTGAAAGGAGGACGACTGCTGTTCGATATGGATAATAAACCCAATAAGGGAAGAGGTGTGAATGAAACTGACTATCCATATTCTTTCTCTCGTGATAAAAAGTAAATAGATATATGTACGGTATAAAGAAGACAATAGGGATAATAGCTGTGGCGGCGGTTGCAATGTCGTCCGCCATGGCTCAACAGCCGGTAGATTATGTGAATCCGATCATCGGCACGAATGGTATGGGACATACTTTTCCTGGTGCTTGTACACCTTTCGGGTGGGTGCAACTAAGTCCGGACACAGACACAATTCCACATAACATAAATGGGGCTTATCAGAAGAACGCTTATGAATATTGCGCCGGTTATCAGTATCGGGACAAGACGATTGTCGGCTTCAGTCATACGCATCTTAGCGGAACGGGACATTCGGACTTGGGTGATATTTTGTTGATGCCTGCTACCGGTGCACTGAAATTGAGTCCCGGCAGGGCGGATCATCCGGATGAGGGCTATCGTTCCCGTTTCAGTCATGCTACGGAAAAGGCAACTCCCGGATATTATGAAGTGATGCTGGATGATTATGGCATAAAGGCACAGCTGACAGCAACGCAACGGGTAGGAGTTCATAAATACACTTTCCCTAAAGGAAAAGACGGTCATCTTATCCTTGACCTGGTTCATGGCATATACAACTACGACGGCAAAGTGCTCTGGGCCAACTTGCGGGTGGAGAATGATACGTTATTGACAGGCTATCGCATCACAAACGGATGGGCGAGAACCAACTATACCTACTTCGCTATTTCTTTGTCGCAACCTGTCAGAGACTATGGCTATAAGGATAAAGAAAAGGTGCTTTACAATGGCTTCTGGCGTCGCTTCCATATGGCCAAGAACTTCCCGGAGATTACGGGACGTAAGATTGTAGCCTATTTCAATTTCGATACAGCCCAAGAACCGGAACTGGTTGTGAAAGTAGCACTCTCTGCTGTCAGCACCGAGGGAGCTGTTAAGAATCTGCGCGCCGAAGCTTCCGGAAAGAGCTTTGAACAGCTGGCTGAAGCAGCCCGTACAGACTGGAATAATGAACTGGATCATTTTGAAGTAGAAGGAACTGCCGATCAGAAAGCAATGCTTTACACTTCGCTTTATCATACGATGATTAATCCGTCGGTCTATATGGATGTGGATGGATCTTATCGCGGTCTGGATCATAATATTCATCAGGCGAAAGGCTTCACGAATTATACCATATTCTCACTTTGGGATACATACCGCGCAGAACATCCGTTTCTGAATTTGGTAAAACCTGAACGAAATTCGGACATGGTGGAGTCGATGATAAAGCATGAACAGCAGAGTGTGCACGGAATGCTGCCTGTCTGGAGTATGATGGGGAATGAGAACTGGTGTATGAGCGGATATCATGCCGTATCAGTGTTGGCTGATGCCATTACTAAAGGAGTCTTTTCCAATGTGGATGAGGCTTTGGCTGCCATGGTAAGTACTTCTACTGTACCTTATTATGAAGGAGTAGCAGATTACATGAAGCTGGGTTATATCCCATTGGATAAGAGCGGTACAGCCGCTTCCTCCACGTTGGAATATGCCTACGATGACTGGACCATTTATCAGACTGCCTTGAAATCCGGAAAAAAGGATATTGCGGAAACCTATCGGAAGCGTGCCTTGAATTACCGTAATATCTATGATACTACGATTGGCTTTGCCCGTCCCCGTTATAGCGACGGTTCATTCAAGAAAGATTTCGATGTATTGCAGACCTATGGCGAGGGCTTTATTGAAGGGAATTCCTGGAACTTCTCTTTTCACGTGCCGCATGACGTGTTTGGGATGATGGACCTGATGGGAGGAGAAAAGACGTTTGTCGATAAATTGGATAAACTGTTTTCCATGCATCTACCGGAGAAATATTACGAGCATAACGAGGATATCACAGCAGAATGTCTGGTTGGCGGGTATGTGCATGGCAATGAACCGAGCCACCATGTCCCTTATCTCTATGCCTGGACCTCCGAACCGTGGAAGACCCAGTACTGGCTACGTGAAATCCTGAACAAAATGTATAAGAACGATATCAACGGTTTGGGTGGTAATGACGATTGCGGACAGATGTCTGCATGGTATCTTTTCTCGGTGATGGGATTCTATCCGGTTTGCCCGGGAACGGATCAATATGTATTGGGATCACCGTATCTGCCTTATCTGAAGTTGAAGCTTCCCAATGGGAATACGTTGGAGATTAAGGCTCCCGGTGTCAGTGATAAGAGACGTTATGTACAGTCGCTGAAGCTGAATGGAAAAATCTATGATAAGATGTACCTCACGCATGAAGATATACTGAAAGGCGGGGTACTTGAGTTTAAGATGTCTGCATCGCCGAACAAGCGTCGTGGTTTGTCGGCAGAAGACAAGCCTTACTCATTAACCAAAGGTATTAATAAATAATAGAATAAAGATATGAAAAAGAGACATTTGATCTATGTAGCCTGCCTGTTGGTAGCTATGGGGGCTTGTTCGGCAACCTCAAAAGAACGCGCTAAAATAACGCCTGATGCATGGGGTAAATATAATGTAGGAACCGTCTTATTTGAGGATAAAGCACCGGAAACGAAGGGCTCGGATATTTATCACCGGATTATTCCCGATGCGGAATCGTATATCAAAGCGCAGGCACGTGAAGTATTGGCTACGCTATATAATTCGCCGGAAGATAGTATTCCTACGGTAAATAAAATACATTATACGTTGGAAGATATCGAAGGCGTTTCTGCCAAAGGTGGTGGTAATGGGGATGTAACAATCTTCTATAGTACACGGCATATTGAGAAATCATTTGCTGCCAATGATACGGCAAAATTGTTTTTTGAAACACGCGGAGTACTCTTGCATGAACTGACACATGCTTATCAGTTGGAACCGCAAGGGGTTGGCTCATACGGTACTAATCGGGTGTTCTGGGCATTTATTGAGGGTATGGCAGATGCGGTGCGTGTGGTAAATGGTGGTTTTGACGGTCCTAACGCACGTCCGAAAGGCGGGAACTATATGGACGGGTATCGTACAGCGGGTTATTTTTTCGTTTGGTTGCGTGATAATAAGGACCCGGAGTTCTTGCGTAAATTCAATCGCAGTACGTTGGAGGTGATTCCCTGGTCGTTTGATGGAGCGATCAAGCATATTTTAGGGAATGAATATAACATTGATGAACTGTGGCACGAGTATCAGGTAGCTGTGGGAGATATACAAGCACAATAAAGAATAAATATGATCTGTAGATTTGGTAAAAAGAGATTGTTTTTGGTTTGGTCGTGTCTGGTGAGTATCTTGCCGGGCATGGCTCAAACCGAGAAACTGATTGATTACGTGAATCCGTTTGTTGGGACAGACGGTTATGGGAATGTTTATCCGGGTGCACAAATACCTTTCGGAGGAATTCAGATGAGCCCGGACACAGACAGTAAATACTATGACGCAGCCTCCGGTTATAAATATAATCATTCTACTTTGCTGGGATTCAGTCTGACTCACTTAAGTGGGACGGGCATACCTGATTTAGGAGATTTTCTGTTCATTCCCGGAACTGGAGAAATGAAACTGGACCCGGGTACTCGTGAGGAACCGGAGAAGGGATATCGTTCCCGCTATTCACATGAGAAGGAATGGGCTTCTCCCAATTATTATGCTGTGGAATTGACTGATTATGGAGTGAAAGCTGAAATGACATCAGGAATACGTAGTGGTATGTTTCGCTTTACTTATCCTCAATCAGACAAGGCTTTCATAATGATTGATATGAATCATACTTTATGGCAGTCTTGTGAATGGGCGAATCTGCGGATGGAAAATGATTCCACTATTACCGGTTATAAATTGGTGAAAGGTTGGGGACCTGAACGACACGTTTATTTTACGGCTACTTTCTCCAAGAAGCTGAAAGGCTTACGTTTTATGCAGGATAAGAAACCGGTAGTTTACAATACTTCCCGCTTTCGTAGTAGCTATGAGGCTTGGGGAAAGAACTTGATGGCTTGTATTTCTTTCGAAACGAAGGCCGGAGAGGAAGTGATTGTGAAAACTGCTATTTCGTCTGTTAGCACCAACGGAGCAAAAAATAATATGAAAGAGCTTGCGGGGCTGACTTTTAATGACCTGAAAGCGAAAGGTGAAGCTCTGTGGGAAAAGGAATTGGGAAAATATACACTTACCGCTGATCGCAAAACGAAAAGAACTTTTTATACGTCAGCTTATCATGCCGCTCTGCACCCGTTCATCTTTCAGGATGCGGACGGTCAGTTCTGTGGCTTGGATAAGAATATAGAGAAAGCAGAGGGCTTTACCAATTATACGGTCTTCTCTCTTTGGGATACGTATCGTGCTCTGCATCCCTGGTTCAATTTGGTTCAGCAGGATGTTAATGCGAATATTGCCAATTCAATGCTGGCACATTATGACAAGAGTGTGGAGAAAATGCTTCCCATCTGGTCTTTCTATGGAAATGAAACCTGGTGTATGATTGGTTATCATGCTGTTTCCGTACTGGCAGACATGATTGTGAAAGGAGTGAAAGGCTTTGATTACGAACGTGCGTACGAAGCCATGAAGACCACAGCGATGAATCCGAATTATGACTGTCTGCCGGAGTATCGTGCCATGGGATATGTCCCTTTCGATAAAGAAGCGGAATCGGTGTCGAAAACATTGGAATATGCTTATGATGATTATTGCATTGCGCAGGCTGCCAAGGCTTTGGGTAAGGAAGATGATTATCGTTATTTCCTGAATCGTGCGCTTTCTTATCAGACCTTGATTGATCCTGAAACGAAATATATGCGTGGTAGGGACAGTAAGGGAAACTGGCGTACACCATTCACTCCGGTGGCTTATCAAGGTCCCGGTTCTGTGCATGGATGGGGAGATATAACGGAAGGCTTTACTGTTCAGTATACGTGGTACGTTCCTCAAGATATACAAGGTTATATGAATGAAGCTGGTGAAGATTGGTTCCGTAACCGATTGGATGAATTGTTCACTGTAGAATTGCCGGATGATATTCCAGGTGCACATGATATACAGGGACGTATTGGTGCTTATTGGCATGGCAATGAACCTTGTCATCATGTGGCCTATCTTTATAATTATCTGAAAGAACCTTGGAAGTGTCAGAAATGGGTTCGTACTATTGTTGACCGTTTCTATGGAGATACACCGGATGCGTTGAGTGGGAATGATGATTGTGGGCAGATGTCAGCCTGGTATATGTTCAACTGTATCGGTTTTTATCCGGTTGCTCCGTCGAGTAATGTGTATAATGTCGGTTCTCCTTGTGTAGAAGCGATAACCGTTCGGATGAGTAATGGAAAATCTATTGAAATGGTAGCGGATAATTGGTCACCGAAGAATGTGTATGTGAAGGAATTGTATGTCAATGGTAAGAAGTATGATAAATCTTATTTGAAGTATGAAGATATACGTGATGGCGTGAAGTTACGTTTTGTGATGAGCAGTAAACCGAACTATAAACGTGCGGTATCGGATGAGGCAGTGGCTCCATCGTTGTCTCTTCCGGGAAAAACAATGAAGTATCAAACAGGTTTTTCAGAGAATAAAAAAAGTGGAAATCCCCTTTTTAAAGGCTGGTATGCTGACCCTGAAGGAGTGGTCTTTGATAATGAATATTGGATTTATCCCACATATTCGGCAAGTTACGATGAGCAAATTTTTATGGATGCTTTTTCTTCTACTGATCTGGTACATTGGGAGAAGCATCCTAAGGTACTTGCGAAAGAGAATATCAGTTGGCTTCGGCGTGCTCTTTGGGCACCTGCGGTACTTCATGCGAATGGGAAGTACTATCTCTTTTTCGGTGCAAATGATATCCAGAATAATAATGAATTGGGAGGAATTGGCGTAGCTACGGCGGATAGTCCTGCTGGTCCTTTTAAAGATGCCTTGGGTAAGCCGTTGATTGATAAGATCGTTAATGGGGCACAACCTATTGATCAGTTTGTGTTCAAAGATGATGACGGGCAATATTACATGTACTATGGTGGTTGGGGACATTGTAATATGGTGAAAATGGCTCCGGATCTATTAAGTATCGTTCCATTCGAGGATGGAACGATGTACAAAGAAGTCACTCCGGAAAACTATGTGGAAGGTCCATTCATGTTGAAACGTAATGGGAAATATTATTTCATGTGGTCGGAAGGTGGTTGGGGACTCCCGAACTATAGTGTAGCATATTCTATTTCAGATTCCCCTTTCGGTCCATTTAAAAGAGTGGGTAAAATCCTGGAGCAGGACCTTTCGGTAGCCACAGGAGCGGGACATCATTCGGTGATAAAAGGTGCTGGAGAAGATGAATGGTATATTGTTTATCATCGTCGTCCGTTGGGAGAAACTGCAGCGAATAGTCGTGCAACCTGCATTGATCGGATGTATTTTGATGAAAAGGGGTATATTAAGCCGGTGAAGATGACTTTTGAGGGAGTATCGCCTAGTCCTCTATGATGTTAGATGAGATTCTGATATATTGAAATTCTCCGTTGTAATCTAGGTAATAATAGACTATAACGGAGAATTCCTTTCTTATTTGAAACATGAGAATATACACGATGGTGTGAAGTTGTTTAAACATAATCTTTATCTTTGCATAAAGGCTTTCAAATAATATGGTATAACATAAAATAAAAACAATGAGAAAGTATTTATTGCTATCAATGTTCCTGTGCTTGGTATCGTTACTTCATGCCCGGAATAAGTTTGAGTT
This sequence comes from Bacteroides sp. M10, assembly GCF_014334015.1. Classification (GTDB taxonomy): domain Bacteria; phylum Bacteroidota; class Bacteroidia; order Bacteroidales; family Bacteroidaceae; genus Bacteroides; species Bacteroides intestinigallinarum. The sequence continues at coordinate 2,933,160 of NZ_CP060488.1, forward strand.
AGTTTCTCCTAATGGAGAAATAAAAGTGTCATTCAATCTCTCGGATAAAATCTATTATAGTATAGATTATAACGGAGATGTATTGTTGAAAGATAACTATCTTCAGTTGACTCTAAAAAATCAAGTGTTGGGGCAGAATCCCAAGTTGCGTCGTCAGAAGCGTACGAGTATCGACGAACATTTGACTCCTGTTGTACCTTTGAAATATTCGAAAGTCAATAATCGTTATAATCAATTGCTGCTAACCTTCAAAGACTATTCTGTAGAATTCCGCGCTTTTGACGATGGAGTTGCTTACCGATTTATTACTTCACGAAAAGGTGATGTTGAAGTAATGGGCGAAGAGTTTGCGATCAACTTTCCGTCGGATTATTTGCTTCACTTGCAACAACCGGGAGGATTCCATACAGCTTATGAGGAACCTTACACACATGTTCAAAGTAATGCATGGAAGCCTGAAGAACGGATAGCAGTTTTGCCGGTATTGATTGATACACAAAAAGACTATAAAATATTAATCAGCGAGTCGGATTTGGCTGATTATCCATGTATGTTTCTCAAAGGAACGGGTACAAACGGAGCAATCTCTGTTTTTCCTAAAGCTCCGCTTGCGTTTGCCGAAAACAGTGATCGTAGTGTGAAGATTACTCAAGAAGCAGATTATATTGCCAAGACAAAAGGTACAAGAAATTATCCTTGGCGTTACTTTGTGATAAGTAAGAATGATAAACAGTTGATTGAAAACACAATGACCTATCGGCTTGCTGAAAAGAATCAACTTCAGGATGTTTCATGGATAAAGCCGGGGCAGGTAAGCTGGGAATGGTGGAACGATGCCTCTCCTTACGGACCCGATGTGGATTTTGTTTCCGGCTATAATCTGGAAACTTACAAGTATTATATCGACTTTGCTTCAAAATTCGGCATTCCTTATATTATTATGGACGAAGGTTGGGCCAAAAGTACTCGTGACCCTTACACACCGAACCCCAAAGTCAATTTGCATGAACTAATTCGTTATGGCAAAGAAAAGAATGTAGGGATTGTGCTCTGGCTGACATGGTTGACAGTGGAAAACAATTTTGACCTGTTCAAGACTTTCAATGAATGGGGAGTGAAAGGACTTAAAATTGATTTCATGGACAGAAGTGACCAGTGGATGGTCAACTATTACGAACGGGTAGCTCGCGAAGCGGCTAAACATAATTTATTTGTCGATTTTCATGGTTCTTTCAAACCGGCAGGATTAGAATATAAATATCCGAATGTGCTCTCTTATGAAGGAGTACGTGGTATGGAACAAATGGGAGGCTGCTATCCGGATAACAGTCTGTATTTACCGTTTATGCGTAATGCTGTCGGGCCGATGGATTATACTCCCGGAGCAATGATTAGTATGCAACCTAATGTGTATAGATCAGAACGTCCGAATTCTGCCAGTATCGGAACACGGGCTTATCAGCTGGCATTATTTGTGGTTTTCGAAAGCGGCCTGCAGATGTTGGCGGATAATCCGACTCTTTATTATCGCAATGAAGATTGTACCCGCTTCATCACACAAGTTCCCGTAACTTGGGACGAGACTGTGGCATTGGAAGCTAAAGCGGGTGAATATGTAATTGTGGCGAAACGCAAAGGTGATAAGTGGTTCATAGGAGGAATCACCAACAATGGTGAAAAGGAACGTGAATTTACCATCAATCTGGATTTTCTGAATAAGGATCGTTCCTATCGGATGACATCTTTCGAAGATGGTATCAATGCAGGACGTCAGGCGATGGATTATCGTTGTAAGTCGTCGCAGGTGAAAACCGGAGAACAGTTGACTGTGAAGATGGCCAGAAACGGAGGTTTTGCAGCCGTCATTGAGTAAAAAAACATCGATTAGAGTGGTTATCTTCTTGAGAACCACTCTTTGAACTCTGCTACTCTCGCCTTGCTGACAAGTATTTTTTCTTTGATTCTGGAATAACGCAAATTGATGGACAGTCGACTGTTAAACCATAAATCAATATCTTTGATAGCTTCTCTTGAAATTAGATATTGGCGGTTGGCACGAAAGAAAAGACTGGGATTGAGACAATCAGTGAGTTCATCCAATGTTTGGGAAAAGCAATATTCCGTTCCATCGGTTAAGACTACTTTCACTTGACAATCTTTAATATAGAACAATTGTATCATATCTACGGAGACAGGCAATAGCTTGTCTCCTTTTGTAGGAATGAGGAAATGGCTTTTGTAGTTTTCCTGTTTTTTGAGTGAATGTATAAGTTTCAGTAGCTCGTTCTCCTGCTGTGGAAGAGGGGGGTGATGCTTATCAATGACATCCTGTAAACCCTCCAACTTATTGAAAGCATGTTCTATGTCTTCTTTACCAATGGGTTTTAATAAGTAGTCGATGCTATTCACTTTGAATGCGCGTAGTGCATATTCATCGTAGGCGGTTGTAAAGATAATCGGGCAAGTGATGCTGACATGATTAAAGATTTCGAAAGCAGAGCCATCTGCCAGGTGAATATCCATAAACACCAGTTCCGGCATCGGATGGGAACTGAACCACTCGATAGTGGAACTGATACTATCTAGTATAGCCTCAATTCTTGCATCCGGTTTTACCTCGTTGAGCAGTGAAGTCAGGTTTCGTACTGCTGCTTTCTCGTCTTCTATAATGACAGTCTTCATGGTATTATAGCAATAATCATTATTCTTGTAGTGATGCTGCAATCAGAGGAATGCAGACAGTAAACTCTTTATCTTCTGTTATTTGTATGTCCCGTTTAAACAAGAGCCTGTATCGTTTGGCAAGGTTGGCTAGTCCGATGCCCGTTCCGGGAGTTGCAGTCCATTTGGGTTGAATGTCGTTACTGACGGATAAATTGCCATTATCGTCCGTTGTGATATGGATGGTCAGAGGCTTTCGGTTACTGATCTCGTTGTGCTTTACTGCATTTTCAATCAGTACTTGCACTGCCATTGGAGGAAGGAGATGTTCTTCGTATGCATTGTTTATCTGTATGTCGAATTGCAGATTGTTCTCAAAACGCATCTTTAACAGAAATATGTAAGCAGAAGCAAATTCCATTTCTTCCCGGAGGCTGACACTTTGTGACTCATTGCTTTGTAAAGTATATCTTAGTACCCGGGAGAGTTCCTGGATGTAATCCTGGGCTTTATCCTGATTTTCGCGTACCAGTGAACGCAGTGTATTCAGCGAATTGAACAGCATATGTGGATTAAGCTGATTTTTCAGGACTTCATATTGATTGCGAATATTTTCCGCCTGAAGCTGTTCATTTTCAATAAGTACCTGTTGTTGCCGATATATCAGGTGAATAATGCAACAACTGCTGGTGACAAGACATGCTACAATGAAATCTCGCAATGGATGCAGATAATGATGTACCATGGCATCGATGGCCGGAATATCAAATGTTCGGTGCAGGAAAACAAATACCTGCCCTGACAGGTTACTCAATATCCATGTCAGGACAAAGGATAGCAGGATCTTTGTTCCTGTAATCTTGATGGAGGATTGATTGAAATGGAATAACCGGGTATTGATAGCGAAAAGCAGCAGTAGGGACAGGAAAGTGAATAGTATTTCATTTGCCACATCGATGAATTTCATGCCTGGAAATAGGGAATGGCTTTCGAAACGGTCGAAAAGCGATACCGATTCCGGGAAATGAATCAGTACAGCTACCGCCAGCGAGATGATGATTGTGGAAAGTATATACTTATCTTTTTTTATTGCTTTTGCTATCATACAACAAAGATAGTGGTTAATTACGAATTACCCATTACAAAACGTGAATGCCGTAGCCCGATTGACAGATTATTGTTTCTGAATGTGTGCAGTGACGTACATACCGGGCCGGAATTGTGGATTTGTCTCCTTAATGGAAGCATATACCTCGAGCGAACGATTGGTTTCGTCCACCTTTTGTCCGATAGAAATCACTGTGCCATGAAAAGTCTGTGTTCCCATTCCGTTCGCACGAAACTGTACCGGACTGCCGACCTGTATGTCTACGAGATCTTTTTCGTAAGTAGTCAGGCAAAGCATCGGGGCACTTTTATCTATGAGTTCGCAAAGTGCTTCGCCCGGATTGATATATTTGCCGACATTCATTGCTACATTGGCTGCATAACCGCTGATAGGAGCTTTGACTTCCAATAGTGGCTGTATTCCGTTCCTAAGTAATGTTTCCGGATGGACACCTAAAAGAGAAAGTTGTGCGGCTGCAGCATCTTGGCGACTTTTCATAGAAAGATAATCCGCTTTACTTTGCTGGAATTTCTTTTGAGAAGCAGCTTGTTCGGCAGAAAGATTTTTTTGGCGTTCGTATTCTGCCTGGAGATATTCTGTTTGCGCGTGACTGTCCAGATAGGTTTGTTGAAGGGTGATAAACTCCGGATTTTCTAATGTGGCGATGACACTGTTTGCAGCCACCCGTTGTCCTGGCAGTAGAGAGGCTTTTTTTATGATACCTCCCATAGTCAAAGCGATGGTTGCCTGACGTTGGGGAGGAAGAACTATTCGCCCGTTGAACGAAACCTGATTAGGCTTTGAGGTGGCTGAAGTGATAGCGTCCACTTCGGGTTGTGCGATGGTGTCTGTTGGCATTTCGGCAACGGGGGACGTGGAAGATTTGTCGTTCGTAGTTTGCTGGTTTCCCTTGCAAGCTACCAGCGCAAGTAAAAGGATTGGATAAACTATCTTTTTCATATACTATGTTTTATAATAATTATTATGGGTGATGGATGTCATTCAAAGTCCCAATTTCGTACCTACTTGAAAAGTTCATATTCTAAGGCAGCAATATTGTATTGGTAGACTGTTTCAATATAGCCTCTACGGATATCTCTGGCAGTAGTTATCGACTGTATATACTCGGCAATGCCTGTTTCGCTCTGCTGTAATTGCAGATTAGCCGCCTTTGTCAGTTCATCGGCCTCTTTTAAGGCAGAAGAGGTGTAATATCGTAAACTTTCGTTATATCTGCGGAGGGAAGCCTCTAGCTCGAATATTTTATTTCTTAGTTCCCGAATGTTGGCATCCGCTTGGATTTGTGCGGAAGTGGCAGATAGCCGTGCTTGTTTCACTTTGCTCTTTTGAGGTAGGAAATAGAGCGGGAAAGACACCCCAGCCATCCAGGCATTTAGATTTTTCAACGGGAGAATGTCCTGACGTGTATATCCCACACTGATTTCCGGGAAGAAATGGCTTTGTTCGATGTGAAGCATTGCTTTTGCTTCATCTGCCTGGCTTTGGAAGTAAGCGGTATGTGCTTCCGACAAACTTCCGTTCGAAATGCCGATATAGAATAGGGATAAGGTGGAATCGGCGGGAACAATCGGCTGGTTGGAGTAACAACTCCATTGAAAACGTGCCAATGCCATTTTCTCTTCTTCCTGTGCCTGAAACCTGCGGTTGTGCAGATCAGCAGCCATGGTTGTCATCATGTTCTTTTCAAGCAGGGTGATCTCTCCCTGTTGATAGCGTAGTTCTCCGATGCGTTGCAGTTCTTCCGCCATTTTGTCTTGATCTCGGTACATTGAACAGAGGTTGGTGGCATACTGGTAGTAGGCCCACGCCCTTTTCACCTCTGCTGTGATTTCTTTTTCCACCATCTGCCGATAATAGGTGTTTGTTTTCACTTGGCGGTTGACTAACGCATTCTTATAGAATGGAGTCAGAAGCGAGCCCAGATTTTGTTCGAAAGCCAGTTCCTTATCTTTTTTGTTTTCTCCGTTAAGTTGTCCCCAGGAATAGTTGAACGAAGTAGGAGTAGCTTCTATTATTTCTCCACGCGTAGCTTTGACCTGTTGAATAGCGTTATTGGCTATTTTTAGGCGCGGATGATTCTGTTTGGCTATTTCGATAGCCTGTTCGATGGTGACTGCTTGTGTTGGTTGAGCGGAAATGAAAGTGGGAAACAACAGGAGCAGGGGAGTCAATATGAAAAAAGGTCGGTGGAACTTGTTACCCGGACGTCTCCAGGTGACAAATGAATTTACAATTTTGTAGAACACCGGAATAATGAGCAAAGTCAGTACGGTGGAAATAATCAGTCCGCCGATTACTACTGTTGCCAATGGGCGTTGTACTTCCGCGCCGGCTGAAGTGGCGATTGCCATTGGGACGAATCCCAGAGAGGCAACCAGTCCTGTCAGGAACACAGGACGTAGCAGGTGGGGAATCCCTCTTTTGATAATCTGATTCGTACTCATGGAGTAAGTATTTTGTTTACGGAGTTCGTTGAAATGATTCACCATAAGGATGCCGTTCAATACTGCCACACCAAACAATGCGATAAACCCTACTCCAGCCGATATGCTGAACGGAAGTCCGCGTAGCCAGAGCGCGACGATGCCGCCGATGAGTGACAGGGGAACGGTTGAGAATACCATCAAGGTATAGGTGATGTTCTTGAAAGCAAAGAACAGTATCAATAGAATAAGCATTAATGCTACGGGAATGACTACCAGTAATGTATTGATGGCATTTTGCAAGTTTTCGAACTGACCGCCATATTCAAAGTAATATCCCGGTTTCAGTTGGATGTTTTTGTCCAGTGTCTTTTGAATGTTGGCTACAACCTGTTGTATATCCGCGTCCCGCACATTGACACCGATGACGATACGTCGTTTCGTTGCATCCCGGTTTATTTGCAATGGTCCGCTGACAAGGTCGATGCTTGCTACTTCTCCAACTGGAATTTGAATCCCTTCCGAAGTGCGTACAAACAATTTGTCAAGATTCAAATCGGCTACTTTATCCTGGTCAAGTCGTACTACAAGGTCGAATCTCCGTTCGTTTTCGAAGATTACACCTGTTGATTCTCCGGCATAAGCGGTTCGGATAATAGTGTTGAGTTCTTCTATGTTGATACCGTAACGGGCAATTTTGCTACGGTTGTATTTTACTACCAGTTGGGGTAATCCCATCGTTTGTTCAACGATGACATCGGCTGCTCCCGGCACCTTTTCTACAAAGGTGGCTGCTTCTTTGGCTTTTTCGTACAGTTCGTGCGTGTCTTCTCCATATAGTTTGATAGCGATGTCTGCCTTGGCTCCTGTCATCAGCTCATTGAAACGGAGTTGTATCGGTTGTGAGAAATTGAATTCTGCTCGTTCGGACAGCGGAGTGAGCGCTTCTTTCATCTTATCCACCATTTCGGCACGACTTCCCGCGCTTGTCCATTCTTTGAAAGGTTTCATAATAATCATCACGTCGGCGTCTTCTACTGCCATTGGATCAGTGGGAACTTCTGCCGTTCCGATTTTGGCTACGACATGTTTGATTTCAGGAAATTTGTCCATTAATGTTTTCTCTGCCAGGCGGGATACTTCAATACTCTCGGTCAGTGAACTTCCTGCAGGCAGTGTCATTTGCATGGCAAAATCTCCTTCATCCAAAGTGGGGATAAACTCTGCTCCCAGACGGGTGAAAAGGAATAGTGAACCTACCAATGCGGCAAAAGCTATAATGACGGTACGCCATTTGTTACGGAGACAGGTGTACAGACCATATTGGTATATCTTGTTCAACTTCTCAAAGAAGCGGTCGGCAAGTGTGGGTTTCACTACAATAGTATGCTTCAGGAAGAGCGATGCCATCATTGGAACATAAGTTAGCGAGAGAATTAAGGCTCCGATTATACAGAATACGAGTGTTTTGGCCATAGGTGTGAAGTATTTTCCCTCAATCCCGTTTAATGTGAGGATAGGGAAGAATACAATCAGGATAATCAATACTGCAAAAGTTGCGGAACGTGCTACACCAGAGGCTCCTTTTTCTACTTCTTTGTCCATTTCTTGGCGGGTCAGCGTACGGCCTCGGAATTGTTTTCCGTAAATATGGGCGAGAATACCCTCTAATATAACAATAGAACCATCTACTACAATACCAAAGTCAATGGCTCCAAGACTCATCAGATTGGCGGTTACATTGAATATACGCATCATGATAAAAGCAAAGAGCATCGCCAGTGGGATGACTGATGCGACTATCAGTCCGGCGCGAAAGTTCCCGAGAAAAAGGATCAGTACCAGAAAAACGATTACCGCTCCCTCAATCAGATTGTTGACAACCGTAGAGATGTTCCGGTTGACTAGTTCCGAACGATTTAGGTAGGGCTCGATACTGACTCCTTCGGGTAATAAATGCTGTATCTTTTCTACTCGTTTCTCAAGTTCTTGAGTCACGACATTTGCGTTGGCTCCTTTCAGCATCATGGCAATTCCACCGACACATTCACCTTCGCCATCTTTTGTCATAGCACCGAAACGCTTGGGAGAACCGAATCGGACAACTCCTACATCGCTGATGTGTACCGGAATTCCATTTCGGTTGGTAACCACAATCTGTTCGATATCCTTGATTCGGGTAATCATACCTTCCGACCGGATATAGTAGGCATTTTTCACTTTCTCAATGTAGCTTCCACCTGTGTTTTGATTGTTACTGCTAAGTGCTTCGAACACTTCACCAATAGTAATATTCAAAGAAAACAAGGCATCCGGGTCTACGGCTACTTCATATTGTTTCAGATAACCGCCGAAACTATTGATTTCTACAATACCGGGTATACCGGACAACTGGCGCTTCACCATCCAGTCTTGAATGGTACGGAGTTCCATTGCATCATATTTCTTCTCATATCCGGGAGCCACTTTCAGTATGTACTGGTAAATTTCTCCCAGTCCGGTAGTGATAGGCATCATCTCCGGTGTTCCGAGTTCTGTGGGAATTTCACCTGCTACGGTTTGTATTTGTTCATTTATCAGTTGTCGTGCATCGAGTGTGGGTACACTTTCTTTGAAAACGACCGTAACTACTGATAGACCGAAGCGGCTGACGGAACGGATATCTTCGACATTCATAATATTGCTCATCGCTATTTCGATAGGCATGGTGATGAGCTGTTCTACTTCTTGTGGCGCGAGTGTAGGGGATACAGTCACAATTTGTACCTGATTATTTGTAATGTCGGGCACGGCATCAATAGGCAGTGTCAACATCGCATAGATGCCTCCGATAAACAGGAAGAGAGTAGTGAGTCCTACAAACAGCTTCTTTTTAATTGAAAAGCGTACAATTGCTGTAAACATGATTCTCGTTGTATTATTATTTCATGCTACAAAATTACAGTCTATCTTCGTCCGTTATCATTAAGAATAAATGAAGCGGAAAGATTGTGGGGTGAAGTGACGGAATCACGGATTGAAATGCGTCAGACGATTGTTTTTTGTTTCACTGCCGAACAAACATTTTATTCTGTCTGCTCGTTTATTATAGAAACAAACTAAATGTATATTCACCATGAAAACATTCGTCTTGATGATGGTAAGTCTGTTGTTTGCCGTTTCTTTGGAAGCGCAGAACAAGTCTTTTTATGATTTTACAGTGAAAACGATTGATGGCAAAGACTTTCCTCTTTCTTCATTGAAAGGTAAGAAAGTGCTTGTGGTCAACGTAGCTTCTAAGTGCGGACTGACGCCACAGTATGCTCAACTGGAGAAACTGTATGAGAAATATAAAGATAAAGACTTTGTAATAGTCGGTTTCCCGGCAAATAACTTTATGGGGCAGGAGCCCGGAAGTAATGAGGAGATAGCTCAATTCTGTTCTTTGAATTACGATGTAACTTTCCCGATGATGGCTAAGATTTCCGTCAAAGGGAAAGAAATCGCTCCCCTTTATCAATGGTTGACAGAGAAGAAACTGAATGGTAAAGAAGATGCGTCGGTTCAGTGGAATTTCCAGAAATTCATGATTGATGAGAACGGAAACTGGGTGGGCTTTGCCTCTCCCAAAGAAAGTCCGTTCTCTGAAAAGATCGTTACTTGGATAGAGAAGGAATAAGAGAGACTTTCTGCAATTCGCTTTCGAAATTGGGAGTGAAGATCCCTTTTCCTAAGTTTTCTTTTATTTCTTCAATGGTCCAGAATCGTCCTCCATCCAGTTCCTCACTGGGATGGATCTCTCCATCGTAAACAGTCTTGTGAACAAAGACAAGTTCTTTTTCACGTTCGGACTCGAAAACATAATTAGTAAGTAGTTCAGGAATAAAGTCTGTGATGCCTAATTCTTCACGGACTTCTCTCTTTAGAGCGATTTCTACGCTTTCGCCCAAGTCGATATGTCCGCCTACGGCTGTATCCCATTTCCCCGGTTGGATGTCTTTCCATTCAGGACGTTTTTGCAAATACAATTCTCCACGGGTATTGAAAATATGAAGATGAACTACCGGGTGAAGCAGTTTGCTGCCGCTATGACATTCTCCACGAGTGGCCGCTCCGGTGATATTCCCCTGCTCATCTACGACGGGGAACATTTCTTGGTTATTATCGCTTAGCATAGTTCTTTTTTATTTGGTGAACAGAATTCTTCAGGATGCAGAATATTTATGGTATCAATAAAGAAGAATCTCCATAACTTAAGAATCGGAAATCATGTGCTAAAGCATAATCATAAATCGCACGCCAGTTTCCTTTAACAAAAGCTGAAACCAATAATAATAGGGTGCTTTGTGGCTGATGAAAGTTAGTAACCATCGCTTTTACTATCTTGTACTGATATCCGGGAGCTATGATAATTTGTGTGCTGGTATGGAGAGCTTCGAGCCCATTTCTATCGAGATAACCCAATATCTTTTGGAGAGCAACTACCGGAGGGATCTGATCGTATTTCTCATAGGGTTGCCACTGTTTGACGTGCAGTTCTTCTTCCGTAGCATCCGGATGATCTGCTAAAATAACTCCAATGAGATACAAACTTTCGAGAGTGCGTACAGAGGTGGTTCCTACAGCAATGGCACAGCCATCATGATCGATTAGTTTCTTAATCGTGCTCCGGTTAACCGATATATATTCTGTATGCATCTCATGACCTTCGATCTCTTCACTTTTTACAGGTTTGAATGTTCCGGCTCCTACATGTAATGTTAACTCTTCAAGATCGATACCTTTTTCCTGCAGTGCATCTAATACTCGCGGAGTGAAATGTAAACCGGCAGTAGGTGCAGCTACCGAACCTTTAATCTTAGAGTAAACGGTCTGATAAGTTTCCTTATCACTTTCTTCCGTATCCCGGTTTAAGTAAGGAGGAATAGGAAGTTCTCCGAATACTTCAAGAATATCGGCAAATGTCACTTCCGGATTATCCCATGAGAAATCTACCCAATGACTGGTTCCTTTACATTCTCCTCTGACGGCAGTCAATGTGATTGGAAATCCTTTGACGGTCATTTCCCGCTTTAACTCTCCGTCTTTCCATTTTTTCAGGTTGCCGATCATGCAGAGCCAAGCGGCATGTTCTGTCTGTTGGAAGTTCAATGCATAATCATTCGGCTGAATCGGTTCAAGGCAGAATACTTCAATCAGTGCCCCTGTTTCTTTCCGGAAATGAAGACGTGCCTGAATGACTTTCGTATTATTGAATATCATCAGACTGCCTTGTGGGAGATACTCGGGCAAAGAAGTGAAGATATCTTCACTTACCTCTCCACGACGGTATATTAAGAGTTTGGACTGGTCGCGGGTAGGCAACGGGAATTTTGCAATACGTTCATCCGGAAGAGGATAACTGTATTCACTGATATGTATATGTCTAGGATCTTCTTTCATTGTCTTCTAAAATAAAAAGAGGTTAGAACCCATTCGGCTTCTAACCTCTTTCACCAGTCGGGGTGACTGGATTCGAACCAGCGACCACACGCCCCCCAGACGCGTACTCTAACCGGGCTGAGCTACACCCCGAATTGCGGATGCAAAAGTACTGATTAATTTTTAATTAGCAAATAATCCGCTGAATTTTCTATATGATTTATGTTGATTTATGGCTATGATTCTGATTATTAGCCTTTCTTTGGGTTGTACAAATCCTTTTTTCAATAGGTTTGTCGATTATTGGATCATCTTTTGATAACTTTTTGTGTGATATTAGAAGTAGATATTAATAATTTTGCTTGAATTAGAAAACAATCTGCTTATTTGTCGTTTGAACGCACTAATTCTTTTCTTATCCTAAAAACACTATAAAAAGTAGGCCGGTATATAATAAAACTAAATAGAGAAATGACAAATGAACTAACAATCAGTAAGTTTGTTTATAAATTAATGCAAATAAAAGGTGTTTGACTTCCTTAGTATGATACTATATTTCCAATTTTGGTGTGTGGTAAATTAGGAAGTTATACATTTGTAAAAAGACTTAGTTTAGAAAGGTGTTAAATGTTAGACATTAAAAATAGAGAGACATTAGAGATATACGTCTTGGGTGACGATTTTAAATTTTATCAAAATCTGAAGTATCTTCCTCTGACTTCTTATCCTTCTAATAATCAATCAGCGTTGATTATATATTGTTTAAGTGGAAGGGCTAAAATTACAGTGCATGAAGATGTACACTGGATACAGCCGGAGGAATTGATTATATTACTACCCGGACAATTTATCTCATTTAGTGAGCCAAGTGAAGATTTCTCGACCGTTACGATGGTTATATCTACTTCACTGTTTAGTGACGCGTTAAGTGGTGTGCCCAGATTTTCTCCGCATTTCTTTTTCTATATGCGGACCCATTATTGGTATCCGCAGTCGGAACGCGATGTTCCCCGGATATATAATTATCTGGGTATGGTAAAAGATAAGGTTACTTCTCAAGATATGTATAGGCGGGAGCTGATTATTCATTTGTTGAGGTATCTTTATCTGGAACTGTTCAATGCTTATCAGAAGGAATCGACTTTGATGACTGTCCGTAGGGATACCCGTAAAGAAGAATTGGCAAATAAATTCTTTGGGCTTATTATGAAGCATTTTAAGGAGAATAAAGATGTAGCTTTTTATGCAGATAAACTGTGTATTACTTCCAAATACCTGACTATGGTAATCAAGGAAACAAGCGGGAAATCTGCCAAAGACTGGATTGTTGAATACATCATATTAGAGATCAAGGCTTTATTGAAAAATACAAGCTTGAATATTCAGGAAATAGCTATTAAAACGAATTTTGCGAATCAATCGTCGCTTGGACGTTTTTTTAGAAAGCATACAGGTATGTCGCTTTCACAGTATCGAATGAGTAACTTAGAACAATAGCGCGGGCAATTGTGCAACAATTGCCAATTATTTATAGGGATTGGGAAGAGAAAGGGAATGAAGTTTACTTCATTCCCTTTTATTATTATGTAATCTGTCCGGTGCCGGATTAAATTCCCATACATTCGCGATAGAAATCGAGCATCTCGAAAATAGTGTCCTGATTGGCAGTTTGATTGATGCAAATATCTCCGATATCCTTCAGTAGAGTGAAATTAATTGTACCTGAAGTATTCTTTTTGTCATGCGTCATGAATGCATATAGTTGGTCATATTTTTTGCAATCGAAAGTAAATACACCATAATTGTCCTTGATAAATTGGATCGTTTGTCTCATTTTCTCTTTCGGGAAATCTACTTTGAGATGAGAAAGATACAGTTCGCATACGATTCCCCAAGCTACTGCATATCCATGCAATACAGGGCGGTCCTCTGCCAGTGCCATGCTTTCGAATGCATGTCCCACAGTGTGTCCCAGGTTTAATGCCTTGCGGATCCCATGTTCAAAGGGATCCTGTTCTACGATATCTTCTTTCACTTGTACCGATTGGCCTACTAATTGTTTGAGAGCTGTATAATCAATATTAGAAGTATTGAAATTGAGTAATTCCACCCAATGTGCCGTATTGCTAATCAAACCATGCTTCAGCATTTCAGCATATCCAGAGAAAAAATTGTGTGCATCCAGTGTACGCAGGAATTCCGTTTCAATCAGTACGTTGTTTGCCGGAGCAAAGGCACCGATTTCATTTTTCAGACCGTTGAAGTTGATTCCTGTTTTACCACCCACTGATGCATCTACCATAGCCAGTAGAGTGGTCGGTATATTGATATAGGAGATACCACGTTTGAATGTAGCTGCGGCAAAACCTCCGAGATCCGTCACCATCCCTCCTCCAAGATTGATAAGCAAAGAGTGGCGGGTAGCTCCTTGAGTACTTAATGCCATCCAGACGGAGGCAAGCGTTTCCAGAGTTTTATGTACGTCTTCGGCTCCGATACAGATTTCTACAGCATCTTTCAGTAGACCTGATGCCTTTAAGGAAGGAAGGCAAAGACGCTGGGTATGCTCGTCTGTGAGGACGAATAATTTGTCATGCGGGCATAACTCAATGGCACGACCGAGGCTCGTTTCCAAGCTTTCGCAGAGAATAACTTCTTGTTTACTCATGATTCTTTTGCTTTTTTACTCTGCAAATGTATATAAAATATCTTTTTTTACTTACTTTTGTCTCATTAAAACATTCAATCATGAAAGCATTATTACCTGTATATTGTCGTCCTTTAGGATATGTGGTCTTGTTGGTAGCTCTGTTCATCCCTTTTATTCTGGTGATGCAGGGAGCGGTAACCGATACTAACTTGTTATTTTATAAAGAATGTACAAAGTTGCTGATGATGGCAGGGTGCTTGTTGATAATCTTTGCATTCAGTAAAAATGAGAGCCGTGAAACGGAGCAGATTCGTAATTCAGCTGTTCGTAATGCTATCTTTTTAACATTTTTGTTCGTCTTTGGTGGCATGTTGTGGCGTGTAATGCAAGGAGATGTGATTAATGTTGATACTTCCTCTTTCCTGACCTTTTTGGTTTTTAATGTGCTTTGTTTGGAATTTGGTCTTAAAAAAGCGCTTGTTGATCGATTCTTTAAAAGATAATTTTCTTTTCAATTAAACCTTTTGCGATTCGATTTGTCAAAAAGACATTGTTATTGCTACTAATATAATCGTAAATAAGGTAAATGAAAAGATTTTCAGCAGGGTTGGTGTTGATGTTGTTATGCACCTTCTCAATTTTTGCACAGAATAAGGTAATTACCGTTTCGGGACGTGTGGTGGAAGCCGACACAAAAGAGCCTGCAGCGCAGGCTACAGTTCAATTATTATCATTGCCCGATAGCGCTTATGCCGCTGGTATAGCCAGTAGTAACCAGGGATGGTTCACTCTCCCCAAAGTAAAAGCCGGGAAATATGTGTTGAAAGTTTCCTATATCGGGTTTCGTACCAAACTCGTACCAGTACAATTATCTGCTAATGCCACCGATAAAAAGATGGGAACCATTGCATTAGACCCGGATGCTGTTATGCTGAAAGAAGCAGTGATTACTGCCGAAGCTCCGCAGGTGACCGTAAAAGAAGATACTCTGGAATATAATTCGGCTGCTTATCGTACTCCGGAAGGAGCGATGCTCGAAGAGTTGGTAAAGAAACTTCCGGGAGCAGAGATTGATGATGACGGTAATGTCAAAATCAATGGTAAAGAAGTAAAGAAGATTATGGTAGATGGTAAAGAGTTCTTTGGGGGTGATGTGAAAACCGGATTGAAGAACTTGCCGGTCAACATGATCGATAAACTGAAAACATACGATAAAAAATCAGACTTGGCACGTGTCACCGGAATAGATGATGGGGAAGAAGAAACTGTTCTCGACCTGAAAGTGAAGAAAGGAATGAATCAAGGCTGGTTTGGTAACGCAAGTGTTGCCGGTGGTACAGAAGACCGTTACGGAAGTAACTTGATGTTGAACCGTTTTGTCGATAATAGCCAATTTTCTTTAATCGGTTCGGCCAATAATGTGAACGATCAGGGATTCTCTGGTGGAGGTGGTGGCCCTCGTTTCCGGAATAGCAATGGTTTGACTGCTACCAAGATGCTTGGAGCCAACTTTGCTACTCAAACTGATAAACTGGAACTAGGAGGTAGTGCCCGTTATAATTTCAGTGATCGGGATGCAATATCTACAAACTATTCGGAACGTTTCCTGCAAAATGGAAATTCGTACTCCAACTCAAACAGTAAAGGCCGTAATAAGAATACAAACTTCAATGCAGACTTCCGCTTGGAATGGAAACCGGATACATTGACCAATATTATTTTCCGTCCGAACGTTTCTTATGGAAAATCTAATAGCTATTCCATTTCCGAATCGGGTACTTTTAATGGAGATCCATTTAATTTGGTATCCAATCCTAATGATTTTCTGAACAAGGTTCTGTGGGGAAGCGCAGATGATCCATTGGAAGCTATTCGTGTCAATGCCAGTAATAGTGAGTCCAAATCTGAAGGTCAGTCTCTCTCTGCAAATGGTTCTTTGCAGGTGAACCGGAGATTGAATAATCAGGGACGAAACATTACCTTCCGTGGTACATTTAGTTATGGAGATAATGACAGTGAACAGTTTAGTGAATCATTAACGCGTTATTTTGATGAGGCAGCAAATAAAGCGGATGATGAACGTAAACAGTATACTACTTCTCCAACCAAGAGTTATGATTATACTGCCGAACTGACTTATAGCGAACCGATTGCGAGAGCCACTTTCTTACAGTTCCGCTATAAATTTCAATATAAATATAGTGAAAGCGATAGAAGTACATACAGTTTGATTCCTGATGCAGATAAAGGACAGGATTGGTTCTGGAATTTTGGTGATGGTCTACCTGAAGGGTATGAAGAGAATAAGGATAGAGATTTGAGTAAATATGCTCAATATAAATACTATAACCATGATATTAATGCAGGGTTGAATATTATCCGCGAGAAATATCGATTGAACTTTGGAGTGTCTCTGCAACCGCAGAATACTAGATTAGATTATAAGAAAGCTGAAGTAGATACTGTAGTAAAAAGAAATGTGTTCAATTTTGCTCCTAATGTTGATTTTCGTTACAGGTTCTCTAAAGTCAGCCAGTTACGTTTTACTTATCGGGGACGTGCAAGTCAGCCGAGTATGGAAAATTTGCTGGATGTAACCGATGATTCTAATCCGTTGAACATTCGTAAGGGTAATCCGGGATTGAAGCCTTCTTTCTCTCATTCTATGCGTTTATTCTACAATACCTATAATGCAGATAAACAGCGTGGCATAATGGCTCATGCAAACTTGAATATGACTCAAAACAACATTACTAATGCCACTACTTACAATCAGAGTACTGGTGGAGTAACAGTTAAACCGGAGAATATCAACGGAAACTGGAATGCGATGGGGATGTTTGGATTCAATACGGCATTGAAAGATAAGCGTTTCACTATAAACTCTTTCTCTCGCGCCAACTATACCAATGCGGTTTCTTACCTTTTCAATGACGATACCAAGATAAATGACAAGAACACCAGTACAACATTGACTTTAGGAGAGAATCTAAATGGAACTTTCCGTAACGACTGGTTTGAATTTACCTTGAATGGTTCAATCAACTATAACTTTGAACGAAACAAACTGCGTCCGGAAAATAACCAGGAACCTTATACATTTGGTTATGGTGCAAGCACTAATATCTCTTTACCTTGGAGTATGACGTTGTCAACCAATATAACTAATAACGCACGCCGTGGTTATCGTGATGCCAGTATGAATAAGAATGAACTTATCTGGAATGCGCAGATTGCCCAGAACTTCCTGAAAGGCAATGCTGCAACCATCAGTTTTGAAGTATATGATATTTTGCGGCAGCAATCCAATATCAGCCGTTCGTTGACTGCCGATATGCGCTCTGTTTCCGAGTATAATGGAATTAACAGTTATTGTATGCTTCGCTTCTCTTATCGCCTGAATATTTTTGGAAATAAAGAAGCTCGTGGCAATATGCGTCATGGTGGTTTTGATGGTGGTGGCCCACGTGGTCCGCGTGGTGGAGGCTATGGTGGCGGCAGACCACACTTCTAAATCAAGATAACAGATTTAAATGGAAAATAAAGTCCCGGCACAACATTCAATGTTGTCACCGGGACTTCTTTGTTAATCCGATAATTTACTCTATATTTGTTGTTCAGTATCTGTATGAAAGGAGATTCCTATGATTGATTGGAACTATGTGCTTAGCCAGATAGCAACAGTAGCTTTTGATATTCTTTATTTTGGAGCCATTATCGGTACGATTGTCATAATCATTCTTGACAACCGGAATCCGGTTAAAACTATGGCATGGATACTCATATTACTTTTCTTACCTATTGTCGGGCTCGTCTTTTATTTTTTCTTTGGTCGGAGCCAGCGTCGTGAGCGCATTATCGGACAAAAAAGCTATGACCGCCTATTAAAGAAACCAATGGCCGAATATCTGGCGCAGGATTGTTCAGATGTTCCCTATGAATATTCCCGTCTTATTCAGCTTTTCCAGCAAACGAATCAGGCATTTCCATTTGAGGGAAATCGTGTGGCAATCTATACGGAAGGATATACCAAACTCCAATCATTATTGCGTGAGCTACAAAAAGCGAAGCAGCATATCCACATGGAATATTATATCTTTGAGGATGATGCTATTGGGCGTCTGGTCAGAGACGTACTGATCGAAAAGGCTTCTCAAGGAGTTGAAGTGCGGGTGATCTATGATGATGTAGGTTGCTGGCATGTGCCTAACCGCTTTTTCGAAGAAATGCGTAATGCCGGCATTGAGGTCAGAAGCTTTTTAAAGGTACGTTTTCCCTTATTTACCAGTAGAGTGAATTACCGGAACCATAGAAAGATTGTTGTCATTGACGGGCGTGTGGGGTTCGTTGGGGGAATGAATCTGGCAGAACGCTATATGCGTGGTTTCTCCTGGGGAATTTGGCGTGATACGCATATCATGCTGGAAGGTAAGGCTGTGCACGGTTTGCAAACGGCTTTCCTGCTCGATTGGTATTTTGTAGACCGCACCCTGATAACTGCTTCCCGTTATTTTCCAAAGATTGATTCTTGTGGAAACTCTTTAGCGCAAATTGTCACGAGTGAACCTATCGGACCATGGAAAGAAATCATGCAGGGCTTGACGGTTGCCATTACCAGTGCAAAGAAATATTTCTATATGCAAACCCCTTATTTCTTGCCTACAGAGCAAATATTAGCTGCTATGCAAACAGCTGCATTGTCTGGGGTAGATGTGCGCTTAATGCTGCCGGAACGTGCTGATAATTGGATTACTCATCTTGGATCACGTTCTTATTTGGCCGATGTGATGCAGGCAGGTGTTAAAGTTTATTTTTATAAAAAGGGCTTTCTGCATTCTAAACTTATGGTTTCAGATGATATGCTTTCCACAGTAGGATCTACCAATGTCGACTTTCGTAGCTTTGAGCATAACTTTGAAGTGAATGCTTTTATGTATGACGTAGAAACAGCTCTTGAAATGAAAGAAATATTTCTTCAGGACCAGCGAGAAAGTACACAAATCTTTTTAAAGAATTGGGTTAGACGTTCGTGGAGACAAAAAGCTGCGGAGTCTATCGTGCGTTTATTGGCTCCGCTACTTTAATAGTGATGAGATTGATTGGAGAACTTATCTGAACAGTGAGAAGTTTACACTTCCATACACTCTTCTCTCTATGAAATGTGGATTTTCCTCGAAGTTATTATCTTTTCCGTGCTCCAGTACCAATAATCCTCCCTCTTTGAGAAGATTGTTCTGGAAGATTAATTCGGGTATTGTTTCCAATTCTTTTAATGCATAAGGAGGATCGGCAAAGATGAAGTCGAACTGTTCGCGGCCATTCTTGATAAATTTAAATACATCTCCGCGTATTGGTAGACACTTATCTGTTTGCACCTCTTTCATGATTTTGCAGATGAACGAGTGATGCGCAGGCTCTTTCTCAACGCTAATAACCCGATCACATCCGCGGGATACCAGTTCGATACTAATACTTCCGGTTCCGGCAAACAAGTCAAGAGCCGTGACTCCTTCTTCAAAATCGATGTAGTTATTGAGTACATTGAACAGATTTTCTTTGGCGAAATCTGTTGT
The DNA here is from genome assembly GCF_014334015.1 of Bacteroides sp. M10. Classification (GTDB taxonomy): domain Bacteria; phylum Bacteroidota; class Bacteroidia; order Bacteroidales; family Bacteroidaceae; genus Bacteroides; species Bacteroides intestinigallinarum. Next base: position 2,952,996 of record NZ_CP060488.1, read on the forward strand.
AGGACGTGCTTTAAATGTTCGGGGCACGTCGAATCTTCTTCGTTTGTAAATACCGCTGATTACTCGCATGTTAATAAGGCTTGCATGTCAATATTAGTTGCAGGATTCATGATGAATACCTGTAAGATAAACTTTTTCAGTTCGCTCATTAAAATTTCTTTCTCGGAAAGTGTTCCTGTTAGATGTAGCTCATCTCGTTCCTGATCAAATTCCAGTTGCTTCCAAGCGTACAATAAATAGTAAATACGGTCTTCTGTATGCGTGCATTCAAAAGAATTGGCCAGAAGTAGATGACCTCGTTCAAAGCAATAGATATCAATACCGTCTTTGCGTACAGAAGCATACATCTTCTTACTGTTTCCTAATCTGCTTTTTACAGAAAAATAATCGATAAACGGAGTAGATTGAGAATAAAAGCGAGCTTCGGGATATTGTTCATTCAAAAAGATCTGTGCACTTTTGTCTATACAGAAAATGACAGCTACATTATTCTTTCTTAGAATATTGTAGAGTACCGTTTCGTTTTCTCTTTTCTGATGATTGTGATAAAATAGAAGTTCCGCCTGTTCCTCTTCAAACAAGTCTAATGGCACGATTGTAAAACGTTTGCTTGCCATCATAATGTTTACCCGTTTGTAAGGATGATTGAGGAAGTCTGATTCGTGGAAGACTGCCTTTAGATTTGCTGTTAGGGATAGAGATGCATCTATCTCTTTCTCTATGATTGAAAGCGAATCGTCATGAATCGGGTTATAGATAGAAAAAGAAAATCCATCCGTACTAAGACGGATGGATAAAGTATATTGTTTTGATTTAGTAAAATCAATCATTATTCCCAGTTACCAGCACCATTGTTCGGAGTATCGATAGAACCTACCATCAAACCGCAGTATCTACCCAATTTGCTCTGAACATCTTTTAAATTAATAATTTCTTGCTTGTCAAGTCCGTCCAAATAAGTTTCATACGGAGCCTTTACTTCGAATAAGTATACAGGAGCACCGGATTTAGCAGTATCGTTTCTTACATTCATTTCGAATTGAGCACCGCCTCCGTAAGGGATGTATCTCATAGAATCCGGGTTGAATCCTTTCGGGAAAATAGTATCCATAACAGCTACCCACATAGTGTCACGTTTGAAGTTTTCAAGTCCCCATTTCTTAACTTCATCATATTTGCCTGTCTTCTTTGCTTTTTCGATGATAGCCATAGCTTTCTTTTCAGTCAGTCCGTCTTCCAATTGTTTGTCGGTCAACATTCCCATCTTCATAACGAACGGCAATTTTTGATTTTTAACGAAGTCGATCAATGTGTCAAATTTGTCTGTATACATTCCGCGGTGCAGCGTACGGTATTCCTGCTGTGCCTTACGGATGTCGATCAAACGGGCAATGACTGCTTTTTCTCTGTCTTTTTTAGCGTTTTCAAAATTGATAGGACCCATAATGCTGGTGTAGCAGATGTAAATCAGTGCAGCAGCACAAAGCACCAATACAATATTAAATACTGTTTTCATGATAAATTATGTTTTTAGTTGTTATATTCGCATCGCAAAAATAGAATAAATAAATTTAAATACGATAGTTCCTCGAACTTTTTTCTCGTACAAAAATGATAAATAACTATTTAGAAAGGCAAATTAAGGAAAATTTTCCTTATCAGCCAACTTTAGAGCAGGAAATTGCTGTAAAATCTCTTTCAGAGTTTCTGCTGTCCACACTGGCGGATGAAGTCTTTATCTTAAGAGGTTATGCCGGTACCGGTAAAACGTCATTGGTAGGGGCATTGGTGAAAACCATGGATCAGTTGCAGCAGAAATCTGTATTGTTGGCTCCTACAGGACGTGCGGCAAAGGTTTTTTCAGTGTATGCAGGACATCCGGCTTTCACTATTCATAAAAAAATATATAGGCAACAGTCTTTTTCGAATGAGCTTAGTAATTTTTCAATTAATGACAATCTGGCTACAAACACTTTATTCATCGTTGATGAGGCTTCCATGATTTCAAACGAAGGACTGTCGGGGAGTGTGTTTGGAACAGGTCGTCTATTGGACGATTTGGTACAATTTGTTTATTCGGGACAGGGGTGTCGTCTCTTGTTAATGGGTGATACCGCGCAGCTTCCTCCAGTAGGAGAGGAGTTAAGCCCGGCACTTTTTTCCGATGCATTGAAGGGATATGGACTTGAAGTACGTGAGATTGATCTTACTCAAGTAGTCCGTCAGGTGCAGGAATCCGGAATATTATGGAATGCCACACAGTTGAGGCAATTGATAGCAGAGGATGATTGTTATTCTTTGCCTAAGATAAAAATAGCAGGCTTTCCTGATATTAAACTGGTACCGGGAACTGAACTGATAGAGGAACTGACTAATTGTTACGATCATGATGGTATGGATGAGACGATTGTTGTCTGTCGTTCCAATAAACGTGCAAACCTATATAACAATGGAATACGTGCTCAAATTCTTTGGCGTGAAGATGAATTGAATACAGGAGATATGTTGATGATAGCCAAAAATAATTACTATTGGACAGAGAAATATAAGGAGATGGATTTTATAGCGAATGGCGAAATTGCAGTTGTCCGGCGTGTTCGTCGAACTCGTGACATATATGGCTTTCGTTTTGCGGAAGTCACTCTCCGTTTTCCTGACCAGAATGATTTTGAATTAGATGCAAATCTATTATTAGATACTCTACATTCAGATTCACCTGCATTGCCAAAAGAAGATAATGACCGATTATTTTATACAGTACTTGAGGACTATATAGATATTCCAATTAAAAGAGATCGGATGAAAAAGATGAAAGCCGATCCGCATTATAATGCATTGCAAGTGAAATATGCATACGCAATAACTTGTCATAAAGCGCAAGGCGGGCAGTGGCAGAATGTGTTTTTAGATCAGGGGTATATGACGGATGAGTATTTGACTCCGGATTATTTCCGATGGTTGTATACAGCGTTTACTCGTGCGACAAAAACATTGTATTTGGTGAATTATCCGAAAGAACAGGTGGAGTGATTAAGATGTTTTTATCTCAAAACTTTTTTAAAAGTCCTTCATTTTTCATATACACATCATGGAGGATTTATTTATAGACCTTCTTATTACAAACTTACTTTTTATATTGAGATATTGCAACTTTATTATTAGATGTTATAGAATAATTCTCCATTTCCATTTGTAACATTGATTGTTGCTTCGTTCGAATATTCAAGTCTGGTAATAAATTCGATGCTTTCTTTGTCTAGTTCCAATATGTCGGTAGCATAAAAACACTAACAGACAGTTTACGGAATCTTCCGTCTTTGTTTCATATTATAATTATTGTTCCAACATTTTGAAAACCTTCTATTTGGGTTCCACTGTTTTCTATTGTAGTTTGGGCAATATACAGATTTAGTGAAGATACGTTGTACTCACCACCTCCTTGTGTAATACTGATAGTCGCCTTATTCTCGCTACCAATCTTTACTTTTATATTTTCCTGTTTTATTTCTAATTTAGAAATTGGTTCTGTTGTAATTCCCTCCTGTTTGTCATCATTACATCAACCCTGCAAGGAGAAGGATAGGCATAACCATTAATAACTTATTTATCGTTTTCATATCTTCAGTTTCATTTTAATAAGTTTATTATTTTCAGTCTTTGAGAGATTTGATACTGTCGAATACTAGTTCTTCATCCTAGAAAGAGCGAGCTATTCTTTGCATAGTCGGTAATTGCACTGTTTCAAAATTGCTTCAGTTGGAGGCCATAGTAAAAATCATGTGTGAACCGTAAGCATTGGCACGCATACCCCGCAAATTATTTTCTCTTGGAAAAGATTTTTTTTAAAAAAAAGATAAATCGGACTAAGTGTTTATTATTTTAGCATTGTTTTATTAACAGAGGAGGGGAAGTCGACACCATTCTTGAGAGTTTAATAAAATGTATAACCATTAAATAAAATGTATGGAAAGCAAACATTCGCTTCGAAACTCGAAGTTATTTCGGGCTTTATTAGTCTTTTTGTTTTTGGCAGTTCCTGTACAATGGGCTATGGCGCAGTTGACCTTATCAACTCCCCGTACAACTTTAGGCACTGTAATCAAGCAAATTCAATCACAATCAAAGTATCAGTTTTTTTATAATGACAAACTTTCAACCATTACGGTTGAGCCTCTTAAAGTGAAGGACGCTTCTTTGGAGCAAGTATTAAGTACACTCCTTAAAGATAAAGCAGTCTCTTATAAAATAGAAGAGAATATTATTTATTTATCTGAAAAGGGGGATTCTAATCCAGTACAACAGCAAAGTGGAAAAGAACGTACTATAACCGGACAAGTATTGGATTCTAAGGGTGAACCTCTAATTGGTGTTAGTATCTTAGTAAAGGGAACAACAGATGGAGCTATTACGGATTTAGATGGTAATTATAAAATAATCACAAAAAGTAATAATCCTATTATTGTTTATTCTTATATTGGCTATAAGACACAGGAGGTGCCTTTAAAAGGGCAGACCTCTATCAATATTACGTTGATGGACGATACACAAGTGATTGATGAGGTTGTAGTTACAGCACTAGGTATCAAACGTTCAGAGAAAGCTTTGAGTTACAATGTAACACAAGTAGATGCCGAATCGGCTTTGGCTGTAAAAGATGCAAACTTTATCAACTCTCTAAATGGAAAGGTCGCAGGTTTGAACATCAACTCTTCTTCTTCCGGTATTGGTGGTGCAAGTAAGGTTGTTATGCGTGGATCAAGAGGTATTGAACAATCTTCCAATGCACTTTATGTAATTGACGGTATTCCAATGTATAATTTAAGTGCTTCAGGTGGTTCTGAAGAATTTCAATCACAAGGTTCCACAGAAGCTATAGCAGATATTAATCCGGAAGATATTGAATCAATGTCGGTCTTGTCCGGAGCTGCTGCTGCCGCATTGTATGGTAGCAATGCTGCCAATGGTGCTATTGTAATTACTACAAAGAAAGGAAAAGTTGGACGTGTATCTCTGACAGTATCCAGTAATACAGAAATGTTATCCCAGTTTGTTATGCCGGAATTCCAAAATCGTTATGGCACATCCGGCACAGATGCCAGTTGGGGAAAGAGACTGAACGATGCCAATTACTATGGATACGATCCTGCAAGTGATTATTTCCAAACAGGACTTATCGGAACAGAGTCTGTAACACTTTCTACCGGAACTGAACACAATCAGACTTATTTGTCTGCTGCTGCGGTTAATTCACGTGGAATTATTCCCAATAATAAGTATGAACGCTATAACTTTACATTCCGTAATACAACTCTTTTCCTAGATGATAAAATGAAGTTGGATGTGGGGGCTCAATATATTATGCAGAAAGACCGTAATATGGTAAACCAAGGTATCTATGCCAATCCATTGGCTTCTGCTTATTTATTTCCACGTGGTAACGACTGGGAAGATTATAAGATGTATGAACGTTATGATTTAGAACGTAACATGTATACTCAATACTGGCCGCAAGGTGGTGGTTCTTTTCGTTTACAAAATCCTTACTGGATCAACTACCGTAACTTGCGCGAAAATGACAAAGACCGTTATATGTTGAGTGCAGCTTTGAGTTATGATATCTTAAGTTGGTTGAATGTAGCCGGGCGTGTACGTTTGGATAATTCCTATAACACATATACACAAAAATACTATGCTTCTACTATTGAAACCATAGCTGAAGGTAAAAATGGTTTTTATGGAGTAACAAATACGCGTGACAAACAAACATACGCGGATTTGTTGCTGAATATTAACAAGACATTTGGAGAGGATTGGAGCCTGACTGCCAATATTGGTGCTTCCTATTCCGATAATCGTTCTGAAGCTCTTGGTGTCAGTGGACCGATTGCCGCAAACGGTCTTCCTAACTTTTTCACTGTTGCCCAATTGGATAAGGATACAGGTAAACGTGAGGAAACCGGTTATCGTGAACAGACTCAATCTATATTTGCATCAGCGGAAGTTGGCTATAAGAGTACCTATTATTTAACTCTTACCGGACGTAATGATTGGCCGAGCCAACTGGCGGGCCCGAACTCAAAACAAGCATCTTTTTTCTACCCGTCAGTAGGTACTTCTATTGTTCTGTCAGAGTTGTTTAAGTTACCTGAAAGTATTTCTTACTTGAAATTACGTGCTTCATGGGCATCTGTTGGTCTACCCTTCGGGCGTTTCTTAGCATATCCGACTTTCTCTTGGAATACTTCTACCGGAGCATATTCTTCTCAATCTGCATATCCATTATATGATTTGAAACCGGAAAGAACAGATTCTTGGGAAGTTGGTCTTACTGCACGCTTTCTGAAAAATTTCAATTTGGATGTTTCATTCTACAATACCAAGACTTATAACCAGACTATGGATGCCAAACTTTCTCCAACAGGAGGATACAGCACTTTTTATGCACAGACTGGTAATGTACGCAACCGTGGTGTAGAACTCTCTTTGGGTTACAAAAATACATGGAATAAATTTACATGGAGTTCGAATTACACATTCAGCGCCAATAAAAACAAAATATTAAGCTTGATTGACGGGTATATAAATCCTGTGACAGGTGAAGAGATTACAAAAGACCGAATGGATGTAGGTGGTTTATCAAAGGCCCGGTTTATTTTAAAAGTAGGTGGTTCTTTGGGTGATCTTTATTCACAGTCCGACTTACTCCGCGATTCGAATAATAAGATTTATGTAAATGAAGATGGAAATGTGACAGTAAACGATAAGGTTGATGACATTTATCTAGGTTCTGTCTTCCCAAAAGCTAATATGGCATGGCGTAATGATTTCCAATATGGCAACTGGGGGCTTGGCTTCTTGTTAACAGCCCGTTTGGGAGGTGTTGTATATTCTGCAACCCAAGCCGTACTTGATTCCTATGGTGTGTCTGAAGTAACAGCGGCAGCCCGCGACAATGGTGGGGTTGTGATAAATGGTAATGATAGAATTGATGCACAAAAATGGTATTCAGTAGTCGGTGCTGACAGTGGTATTCCTCAATACTATACGTATAGCGCCACTAACTTGCGTCTGCAAGAAGCTTCAGTAAGTTATACCATTCCAAGAAAAAAACTGAAAAACATAATGGATATAACTCTTTCATTAGTAGGACGTAATTTATGGATGATTTACTGTAAGGCTCCTTTCGATCCGGAGTCAGTGGCAACTACAGGTAATTATTATCAAGGAATTGATTACTTTATGATGCCTAGCCTTCGTAGCGTAGGATTCAATTTGAAACTTAAATTCTAAAAACTGAAAAGATGAAGAAAAATACAATAATACAGTTTATAGTCGCTGGTTTGTTTCTTTTTGGTACAACTGCATGTACGGGAAACTTTGAAGATTATAATAAGAATCCTCATGAACCGGATCAGAACGATATGGGGGTAGATTGGTATTTAGTGAGGTCACTAGCTCTTAACTTGCAGGATTTAATGATGCCGGAACAAGAAAACTTTTCTCAGTATGTAGACTGTTTGATGGCAGGAGGATTCTCGGGATATGTAGCAGACTCTAATTTGGGAACAGGTTGGTCTGGTCGTTATGCAACTTATAATCCTTCGGATGACTGGAAGAAAATTCCATTTAATGACTTTTATTCAAAGTTCTATCCAGATTATTTCAATTTGAAGAATCAGAGTGATGATGAATTATTCTTATCATTGGCCGAGCTATATCGCATTGTTGTTATGTTACGTGTAACAGATACATATGGTCCTATTCCTTATTCACAGGTGGGAGCCGCTAACGCAATCAAATCCCCTTATGATTCTCAGCAAGCTGTTTATACTAAGATGTTTGAGGATTTGGATAATGTTATCTCAGTATTGAGTAAATATGCTAGCCAGAGTTTCAGTTCAAGTGCAGACAGAATTTATAATGGTAATACATTAGCATGGTGCAAGTTTGCCAACTCTTTGAAGCTTAGAATGGCGATGCGTACTTGTTACGTAACAGGATTCAATGTGAACGGAAAAACATCGCAGCAATTGGCTGAAGAAGCTGTAGAAGCAGGTGTAATGACTACTGCCTCTGACGGTGCTTATCGCAAAGTAGCCGATCATAATCCGTGGCAACGTTTTATGGTACTATGGTCTGATGCACGAATCTCGGCTGATTTGACTTGCTATATGAATGGTTATAATGACCCTCGTCGTGAAGCCTATTATGACAAAAGTACTTTTGGTTCCGTATCAGGAGACGCATATACAGGAGAAGAAGGTTATGTCGGATTACGTCGTGGCATTTTACAGGGACAATATAATTCTTGGTCGCAAGGTTCTTCTTGTATGAAAGTGACTGCAAGTGATAATATTGTCGTATTCCGCGCTTCAGAAGTAGCTTTCTTACGTGCTGAAGGCGCTCTTCGTGGGTGGAATATGGGAGGCTCTCCGAAAGACCTTTATGAAGCAGGTATCCGTTTGTCATTTGAAGAAAACAACATCAGTAGTGGAGTAGAAAGCTATTTGGCGAATACAGGAAAAGTAGAAGGTTATAAGGATCCATTAAAAGGACAAAGTGGGCAGACTTATGATTATTCCGGTTCAATAAATACTACTGTTACAGTAGCATGGGCTGGTGGTGATTTTGAGAAGAGCCTTGAACAAATTATTACTCAGAAATGGATTGCCAATTTCCCGAATGGTATGGAATCATGGTCTGAATACCGACGTACAGGTTATCCTAAGTTGATGCCGATGGCAGCAAATGCCAGCAGTGGTATTGTTGACGACACAGAAGGTGCACGACGTATGCCATATCCGACTGACGAATACCGTGAAAATAAAGAAAGTGTAGAAGCAGCTGTTTCGACTTTGACTCAAGAGTCTAAGACCAAAAAAGGAGATTCAATGGCTACTCATGTTTGGTGGGATTGCAAATAATTATATATTAAAAGAAAATTGAACGAATATGAAGAGAAATAGTATATTCAAAACATTGTTTTCTGCAATGACACTGGTTGCCGTAACATCTTGTTCTGACTGGACAGATATGGAAAACATTAAAATAAACGAACCTACTATCGAGGATCAAAATCCTAAGCTATATACCAAGTACTTGGAGAACTAAGTAAAGACAATTACATAAATAGAAATGTTTTCTTAATTATAACATATATGAGAAAGACTTTAAAATATATTTTACCTACAATATTGGTATGTTCTATGCTTCACATTTCTTGTTCTGACTGGACAGATGTAGAAAGTATTAAACTAAATACGCCAGCCATTGAGGAACAGAATCCAGAACTTTACGCTCAATACGTAAAGTCTCTTAATGAATTCAAGACATCAGAACATCAGGTTGTGATTACTTCAATTGACAATGTAAGCAGTATTCCAACCTCACGCAGCCAACATCTTACTGATATGCCTGACAGTATTGATTACATTTGCTTGAATAATATCATGGAAGTGAGCGAAGTAAATGCATCTGAAATAGAAGAGGTGCGTCGGTTAGGTACAAAAGTGCTAGGCTTGGTAGATTTCGATAAAATAGAAAGCACATGGAAAAAAAATCTTGATGAGGAAGCTGCCAATGTACAAACTGTTTCCGATGAAACCGGGGATGAGGGAGAAGAAGAACCTGTTGATAATGCAACACGCTTTATCGAATACTGTAAGAATGAAGCAGCTAAACAAGTTGCAGCAAGCAGTGCTTTGGGAGTAGACGGAATTGTAGCAAACTATACAGGCTTTGACCTTAATTCACTGGTTGAGGAAAGCGAAATAGCTGCTGAAAGGGCACGTCAAGCGGCATTTTTTGATGTGGTATCTAATTGGAAAGCTTCAAATATGGATAAAACAATTATTTTCAAAGGTTCTCCGCAAAATGTCATCGACAAGAAGTTATTTGCTGATTGTAAGTATATTATTATAAATGCACATGCTGCCAAGAATCAAAATGAAATGTCGTATCTCGTGTTAATGGCATCTGCCAAGGACGTACCCACTGACCGCTTTGTGATGGGGGTGACTACTCCTTATCTTACCAATTCAGGGAGTTATAATGGGGAACTAGGGGATGGATCGTCTGCCATCATAGGAGCAGCTCAATGGGCTGTCTCAAAAACTTCTGACTATACCAAGGCAGGAATCTCAATTGATGCAGCGGAAAAAGACTACTTTAATGTTGCCAACATTTATCCGACTATAAAAGAAGCCATTAATATATTGAGTCCAACCGTTAAATAAAAAACATCTTATGAAACTAAACAACCTAATAATTACTACCCTTGCCAGTTTCTCGGTATTTCTCGGCAGTTGCCAGAATAATGATGAAAACGAGCAACACTATGATAACAAGCTTTTCATTTCAGCATCCAACTTTACTAAAGAAATACTTTTTAAAGCTGGTGATGCAAATGTAGAAGCAGGTATTTCCGTTGCTATAGCCAAACCTGAAGAACATGATATCATGGTAACTATGGCGCCAGCTCCCGAACTTTTGTCAACTTATAAAATGGCATATTATGATGAAAATGCAATACTTCTGCCTGAAGAACACTATTCTATGCCTGAAACTACTACAAGCATAAAGTCCGGTAGTATAGTCAGTCCTGAAGTGTTTATTGAATTCACCAATACAGGTGAGCTTGACCTCAAGACTACTTATGTGCTTCCCGTAACTATTAAATCTGTGGAGGGAATTGGGATATTGCAAAGTGCCAAAACATATTATTATGTATTCCGTGGAGCATCGCTCATTAATGTAGTATGTAATATTAGTCGAAATCGTGCTTATCCCGACTTTAACAATGATCCTAAGTTCAATAATTTGACAGAGCAGACAATGGAAATTTTGTTCAAAGCTACTTCATTCCCCAATACATTAAATACACTAATGGGTATTGAAGGTAACTACTTATTACGTCTTGGCGATGCTGGCGTTCCATCCAACCAATTACAAGTAGCTACATCTGGCGGAAATTGTACAAGCACAGACCTCCAGTTTGAAAGTGACAAATGGTATCATCTAGCTGTTACCTTTAATAGAGGTGCTATTAAAGTATATGTCAATGGAGTAGAGAAACTTTCAGACTCTGTATCCAAGACTTCTGTTAATCTAGGAGCTAAACATACGAATGAAGAAGATGGTTCACGTTGTTTTTGGGTGGGTTACGCTTACTCAAGCGATCGTTACTTTGATGGAGTTGTTTCTGAAGCTAGAATTTGGAACCGGGTACTTACTGCTGAAGAAATCCAATCTACCAATCACTTCTATGCAGTAGAAGCTGATTCTGAAGGACTTATCGCTTATTGGAAATTCAACGAAGGCTCGGGAACTGTCGCAAAAGATTACAGTGCGAGTGGCTATGACTTGACAATTGAAAACGAGCCTAATTGGGTGTCCGTCTCATTACCTCAATAATAAACTCATAAAATTTCGAATATGATAAATAATATCAAACATAGTTTTCTGCCATTGGCAATGTTTGCCATGACAATTTTTACATCTTGTGAAGATGATATTGTAGTAGGAAGCAGGATTGATGAATCTCCTTATCTAACATCCACGCAGTTAAACGGTTTACTATTGGATGAAAATACTAATAAAAACAGTTCTGTTGTGGAACTCCGTGACAATGAACACAGTACTAATGTTGTGTTTCGGTTATCCAAACTTCCTCAAAAAGGAGTAGATGTTCAAATAGCTGTTGATGAATCATATGTGGCCACTTATAATGCTGTCCATGAGACTGATTTCAAAATTTTCCCCGCAGCCAACGTCAAAATAGCCAACAATGGTACTTTTGTGCTTGCGCCGGATGATAAAAATACTCCGAGTGTGAAAGTAACTCTCACCGCATTCGAAGGGATGAAAGAAGATGAAACATATATCATTCCTTTGACAGTTACATCAACAACAGAAGGAGTTACATTTACCGAATCATCCAAACACATGGTACTTCTTGTGCAAGATTACCGTAACAAGCCTAACACCAATAAGGGAGAAGATGCAGTACAGATGGTACTTTACTTTGAAGTTAATGATACCAATCCGCTCAATGCACTGGAGTTTCTGACAGAAAGTGGTAAGTATTACTTTGACCACATAGTGCTTTTTGCAGCTAACATTAACTGGGACCCTGAAAAGAAGCGTGTTTATTTGTCAAACAACGAAAATGTCCAATTTTTGCTTGATAATAATGACAAATATCTACAACCACTTCGTAAGGTTGGCATGAAAGTTATCATCAGTATCTTAGGTAACCATGATGAAGCGGGAGTGGCCCAGCTTTCAGATATGGGAGCTAAAGAGTTTGCTCGGGAATTAGCAGCTTATTGTCGTGCATACAATCTGGATGGTGTTGCTTTTGACGATGAATATTCAAACTCACCGGATTTATCTAATCCATGGCTTGCAAATAAATCTCAATATGCAGGTTCACGGTTGATGTATGAGTGCAAATTGGCGATGCCTGAAAAGATTGTTTCGCTCTATAATCTTGGAGCAATGTACTCAAATAGCCTTCAGGTGATTGATGGCGTTGATCCCGGTCAATATTGTGATTACGCTGTAGCTGATTATGGAAGGTCTGCAAGCCCTGGTACTGGTATGACACTGAAACAATGTGGCGGCATGTCGATTGAATTGCGCCGTGGTAGCGGAAATTCAAGTGAATCAACGGCACGTTCTAAAAAAGAAGCTGGATATGGATACTATATGTTTTTTGCGCTTGATCCTTCATTATATTGGTCGCAGGTATCTCGTTGCCAGAGCGTATGTAGAGGATTGTATGACGAAGAACTCGTTTACCCGAGCTACTATTACAGCAAAAATAGCACAGAGCGTAAGGCTCTCTAACAGAAGTTTATATTTCACCTTAAAAATAGAAAAAGATGGACTTTCTAAAAAATATAATGATAACATTGTTGGCAGCTACCATGTTGTGGAGTTGTTCCGATAATGATGAATCGATCAATGGGGGTGAGACTACTATCTCATTGTCTACCAATACGATCCAGGCTGATAAAAATGGAGGAAACATTACTGTTACAGTGACAAGTTCGGGAGATTGGAGATTGGCGGGTGTATGCGATTGGGCACATCCGTCGGTTACGTCAGGAAAAGATGGTGACGTAGTTACTTTTACAATCGATCCTAATACACTAGACGAGAAGCGTACGGCAACCTTCAAATTCTTTACAGGTTCTGCTGTAGCACCTTTGCAGGTGGAAATTTTGCCTGCTTATATTATAGATTTACTTTCTGATGATAATTTGTCAATTTCAAAAGAAGAAAATACTATACAAATTCAGCTCAATACAAATATTGCTGAACCTGTCATCACTTATAGCGAGGGTGGTGAAGAATGGTTGGTATTTGATAAGCGTAGTGATTTTGGTGGTAAAGTTACCCTATCATTTAAAGCTGCAAAAAATGTAACTTATAAAGAACGTTCTGCTACAATCACTATTTCAAGTCCACTTGTAACGAACCCAGTAAACGTCAATGTAAATCAAAAGCGAACGGAAGCTATTATTCCGGAAACAGACGTTCTGATGTATGATCTTTCAGCGCGTACCATTTCATTCAAAGTAAGATATAATGTAGAATATACACTCTCTCCTGCCGAACAACAACAAGTACTGAATATCCTTAAGCATTGTGGTGTTTTACAACCACCAAAGTTTGATGCGTATATTGAAGACTATGATTGGTAATAAGCTTTAAACGCCATGATAGTGACATAATATTGGCACAGTTATGCCATCGAGGTGGCACGCTTGTGACAAAGTGATGGCACAATTGTGCCACTACGGTGGCACAAACCATTAAAACCAAGGATATCTATTAAGAAGCAAAAGAAAAATCCTCCTGCTCCACCATTCTATATAAATAAGGTAAAGCAAGAGGATTTTGTCTAAAGATGATAAGCAATGAATTAAACTACTTTATTCTACTGAACAACAGATAGTAACCTCTTTATTTATAAACAATAGTCGTTGCGTCATTTTTAGTTAGATTCGAAATCTCTTGACCTTTTTTCAGATAAAGAGTTTTAACTTTATCACTACGATTAGCATTTAAAGTCGTCAACATTGAACACTCTGAAACATCAATAGAAGTCACATTGTCATAATCTACATACCATGAAATAATACTTAAATCTAAAGATTCCAACTTACTACTACTAATTTTGAGACTTTCTGCAAATGAATACACTACATTAAAATTGTAGATTGGATTATCTCCTAAATTATATTCTTCACAATATCTCGCGTTACTGAATGATAATGATTCTACTTTATGTAACCCTGAAATATCAAGCTTCTTCATATTTGTACAATATCCTAAACTTAATGAAGTAAGATTCGGGAAGTTTTCTATTCCCGTAAGATCCGTGAGTTGACTAGAATATGAACTGTTTGACAAAGAAGTAGCATTGAGCCCTGCTTCTAAAATAATGCACTGAGAACCTGCAATTGAAAAAGCCCAATTGTTTTTTACTACAAGTGTTCTGAGGTTTTGGTCCGGAATATTAACTAATTCAACATCAGGATCCTTTTGTACTACAGCAATATCACTAATTATCGTGTTATTTGTATTAGTAATCCTGACAATACCTCCGCGTGCATTTGTAGCACCACTAAGATTATAAGTCAAAGTTACTGTTGTCAAGCCATCATCTCCTAATTGCGGTTGAGATACCGATTGTTCTGTAATCCATTCGCCCCCTTGTGCAATTGAAGCCGTATGTTCGCCTTTGCGGACACGATAATAGGTTCTGCGACTGAAAAAACTTATTAAGTGTGTGATTACACTTTCCATTTGTTTGTGGGGCAGGCTTTCCAAGATGCCAATGAATCCTTTTGCATAGCGCGCTTTGATATTGGAACGATAATAAGGGCAATCTCCTTTTACAGTAGTTAAACGCTTGGGACTAATAATTGTCCAGTGTTCGACTTTTTCCGGTACACTTTGTTCGGCGAGTTGCCTAAGGCATGTGTCGGCTTTCGGACATTGTCGGTTAAGGCACATCGAGTATTGATAAGGGACTTCTGAAAAGTCAAGTTTTTCTTTCATGCTCATGAATTATTGTTTGTGGAAGCAAAGGTAGTGAAAAAGTAATCAAGAGAAGATAAAAACAGCCTGAAAGTATCTTCTTGCTTTCAGGCTGTTTTTATCAACTGGAATATTTATTATGTCTTAAGGACTTTTATTCCTTAGAAAAAGAATAAGGCATATCCTCTTCTTTTGTTCCTCTATTCTGATTAGGTTTGTTGTCCATGTCTACTTTGATAGTACCACCTTTGAATAAATCCTCGTGACGAAGATAATTCTTGGTATAATCAGTGCCATTGAGATTCATGGAGTTGATATAGAAGTTCTTTTTGCTATTGTTCGGGGCATCAATCACTAAACTATTGCCATTCTCAAAATGAAGGGTCGCTTTCTTGAATAGCGGAGCACCTATAATATATTCATCCGTTCCCGGGCAAACAGGATAAAAACCTAGTGCTGAGAATACATACCAGGCAGAAGTTTGTCCATTGTCTTCATCACCACAATAACCGTCAGGTCCCGGAGTGTACATTCTGTCCATGACTTGGCGTAACCAGTATTGAGCTTTCCAGGGTTGACCTGCATAGTCATATAGATAAATCATGTGCTGAATCGGTTGATTGCCATGTGCATAGTTGCCCATATTCATTACAGTCATTTCGCGGATTTCGTGAATGACTTGCCCATAATAACTGTCGTCAAAAATAGGAGGTACGGCAAAGACAGAATCCATCATAGTGATAAATTCATCCTTTCCGCCCATCAGGTCGATAAGTCCTTGAGGATCGTGGAAAACAGACCAGGTGTAGTGCCAGCTATTTCCTTCCGTAAAGGCGTCACCCCATTTCAACGGAGAGAATGGAGACTGGAATGTACCGTCTGCATTACGTCCGCGCATTAGCTTAGATTCTTTGTCGAAAAGATTCTTGTAGTTCATGGCACGTTTGGCGAAGAGGTTGATTTCCTTTTTCGGACGTTTCAGTTCTTTGGCCAGTTTGTAGATACACCAGTCGTTGTAGGCATATTCCAGTGTCCGGGCGGCGTTCTCATTGATTTTCACATCGTAAGGAACATAGCCCAGTTTGTTGTAGTATTCGTGCCCCAGGCGTCCTGTAGAAGAGACTTCGGGGTGTATATTTTCTGTGCCGTGAAGCAAGCCCTCATACAAAGTTTTTATATCGTTTACTTTTACACCTTTCATATAGGCATCTACTAAGACAGAGGCAGAATTGTTACCAACCATACATCCTCTATGTCCGGGACTTGCCCATTCGGGGAAGAATCCGCTTTCTTTGTAAGTATTGATAAGTCCTTCCTGCATTTCCTTGTTGACAGAAGGATACATCAGATTCAATAATGGGAAGAGGCAACGGAATGTGTCCCAAAAACCTGTATCGGTGTACATATATCCCGGCAGGACTTGACCGTTGTACGGGCTGTAATGAATCCGTTGTCCGCTGGCATCCAGTTCATAGAATTTACGCGGGAAAAGTAATGAACGATACAGACAAGAATAGAATGTGCGGTATTGGTCAAGGTTGCCACCTTCTACTTCTATTTTGCCTAAAACTTGATTCCAGGCTTCTTTTCCTTTCTTGGCTACCTGCTCGATATTATCTTTACCCAATTCTCTCATATTTGCGGCAGCCTGTTCGAAACTGATGAAAGAGGAAGCGATTCTGGCATGTACTTGTTCGCCTTTCTGTGTCTGGAAACCAATAATAGCTCCGGCATGATCAGTAGTCTGTTCGGCTATGTTTTCTTGCAGATTGCCATTGGCTACTGTGGCTTTATAAGTGAAAGGTTTGTCGAATTCAATGATAAAATAATTCTTGAAGTTTTCGGGAACTCCGCCGCTGTTGCATGTGGTATAACCAATAATCTTGTTTTCTTCAGGGGTTATTTTGATGTAGGAACCTTTATCAAAGGCATCTACAACAACATAAGAATGATCGTTTTCAGGAAAAGTAAAGCGGAAAAGAACAGCACGTTCTGTCGGTGCCATTTCGGTGACTACGTCATGTTCTGCGAGATATACTTTATAATAATAAGGAGTGGCAGCCTCCCCTTTATGCGCAAACCAACTGGCACGCTTTTCTTCATCAAACACCGGTTTGCCAACTATTGGCATGATAGAGAACTGTCCGTAGTCATTAATCCATGGACTGGGTTGATGGGTTTGCTTGAAACCGCGAATTTTATTTGCGGTGTAGGTATATTGCCATCCGTCTCCCATCTTTCCGGTTTGCGGTGTCCAGAAATTCATTCCCCACGGACGGGCTATGGCAGGGTAAGTGTTGCCTGTTGATAATTCAAAAGTAGACTGTGAACCCATTAACGGGTTGACATACTGTGTCCAGTCTTTGGCTTTGGCAAAGACTGTGCAACTAAGCACACAAGCTATTAGTAATAGTCTTTTCATGGTATATGTGTTTTATAATTAGGCTTGTCAGTCATCCTGATTTCCATGGTTCCACCGTTTACAATATCCTGATGGTTGAAGAATGGAGTTTCCAAAGACTTGCCGTTCAGTGATATGCTTTCAATGTATTTATTCTTTTTAGAGTTGTTCTTTGCTATAATACTGAATGTCTTACCTTCGGGTAGATTGATCACTGCTTTATCGAATGCAGGACGCCCGATAGAATATACCGGTTTTCCGGGACATACCTGATAGAATCCCATAGAATTGAGTATGTACCATGCAGACATCTGACCGCAATCCTCATTACCGGATAGCCCGTCTACGCTGTTTGCATACTGGCTACGATAAACACTATCCACTAATTCTTGGGTTCTCCATGGACGATTTACGTAATTGTACAGATGGATCACATGGTGGCTCGGTTCGTTGCCATGTGCATATTGACCGATAAGTCCGCTGATATCTGACGATGTTGTTTCACCTTCGAGTGATGAATCAGCCGTAAACAGCGAATCGAGTTTCTGAACAAATGCATCCTCGCCACCCATCAGGTTGACCAGTCCTTCTACATCATGAGGTACAAACCAAGTCCATTGCCAGGCTGTTCCTTCACAATAATCATCGTTACGATGAGTTGATGCACGCGGATTGAATGGGGTGCGCCATTCACCTTTGGAATCAAGTCCACGCATGAAGCGGGTTGATTTGTCGAAATAGAATTCGTATGCTTTGGCAAAACGTTCGTATTTGGCTTTGGACTCAAAATCATTCATAGCTTCTGCGAAAATAGAAATACACCAGTCGTCATACGCATATTCCAAGGCTTTTGCTACGGATTCATTTTCGCGGTCGCAGGGAATATAACCAATGGCATTCTTATAATATTTCGCTTTTGGCATGAGGTGAGGCAGTACCAGGTCTGGGCATTTGATACCGGTGGTGTCATATTCGGCGGCACGCAGACAGGCTTTATAGGCTTCTTTAGCATCAAAGTTGCGATATCCTTTCATATAGGCATCCACGATGACTGGAACGGCATGATATCCAATCATAGTGCCGGTATAATTGGATGCTAGATCCCACATCGGGTATATTCCACCTTCCTGGTGTTTCTTTATCAGTGAATTGATAAATTGATTGTTCAAATCGGGGGCAATAATCGTCATTAACGGGTGCAATGCACGGAAAGTGTCCCACAGTGAGAATACTGTATACACAGGATTGACTGTATCTCCCTGATGCACTTCGAGATCCATTCCTAAATAACGTCCGTCTGCATCACTAAATAGATTCGGACTGATTCCCGTATGGTAAAGAGCGGTGTAAAAGATCGTTTTATCTTCCTTGTCGGAAGTGGTGATATCTATTTTCGACAGATATTGATTCCATGCTTGGCGTGCATCTTTGCGTACTTTATCGAAATCCCATCCGGGAATTTCTGATTCAACATTCTTGCGTGCACCTGCTATATCGACAGCAGAAACGCCTACTTTCACAAGCACTTGTTCGTTCTTCTTCGTATCGAAATGCAATAGCGCTTTGCAGACGGGAAGCCGTTTGCCGTCGTCCATGGTAATGGAATCCGTAATCAATGTATAAGAGAACGGTTTAGAGAATTTGGCATAGAAATTAATATATTGGTCGAAAGCCCAATAAGTCGTTTTCTTATGTCCGCAGATTTCTGTGTCACTGATTACTTCGATTTCCATTTCTGAGTTAGTCTGTCGTTGCAGGCTGTAATCCAAATCGATGATAAAACCGGATTCCAAATTTTCGGGGAAAGTATAACGGTGGATAGCACCACGTTTAGTTGCTGATATTTCAGCTTTTACCTGATAAGTATCCAGAAAAACGGAATAATATCCTGGTTCTGCTACCTCATTCTCGTGAGAGAAAGAAGAAGCATAGACCAGTGTCTGGCTTTGGGGATCAGTAGTTAGATATTGCTGTTTTCCAACAGTAGGCATCAACAGCACATCCCCGTAGTCGCAACAACCTGTGCCGCTGACGTGTGTATGCGAGAAACCATTGATGGTGGAGTCTGCGTAATAATAACCAGAGCAGGCATCCCAACCATCAATCCGGGTGTCCGGACTGGGCTGAATCATACCGTGGGGAACTACTGCTCCGGGGAAAGTATGTCCATGTCCACCGGTACCGATGAAAGGGTTGACGTAAGCACTATAGTCTTTTACATTAGTGGGGGCTGTACAGGAGCTAAGTGTGAATAAACCTCCTAAACATCCTACTGTTAGGAATGTTTTTAATTTCATGGTATTAATAGCTTTTAGATTTTACTCGGTCCATCTTTTATCTCTTATTTGGGAGAAATAAAGATGTTGTTTCCGACAATTTTATAATCAATAGGTATCGAGTTTTGTAATGATTTCAAAACAGATTCGATGTTTGACTTCTTTTTCAACACGCCGGAGTAAGTTTTATCCGCTTGAATGTCAGGAGACAGAATGATTTTAACATCATAGAAACGTTCCAATGCTTTAGTGATAGTGAAGATATCTGCTTTCTGGAATGGAATCAGATTGTCATGCCAGACAGCATCCAGTTTGGCATCCACCTGTTTCACGGTCAATCGTCCGTTATTTTTGTTTAGTTCAGCACGTTGTCCGGGGGCGAGGATAATCTGTCCCTCTTCCTTGTTACCTTTTACTTCAATCTCTCCTTCAATTAGAGTCGCTTCCGCAATCCGGCAACGTTTGTCCGATTTGAAGTTGAATGTAGTTCCCAATACGCGTACACGCATAGCATCGCTCTGGACGATGAATGGCTTATGGCGATTTTTGGTAACCTCAAAATAAGCTTCTCCTTCCAGATAGACATTACGCTCCTTCTCTGAGAACTCATGCGGATATTTTAAAGTTGATGCGTTGTTCAGCCACACTTTACTTCCATCAGGCAAGACTATTTCTTTTACGATGCCTTCATTGGCCACTGCGACCATCATTTGTTGGTTGTTTCCGTTTTGATAAAACCAATATCCGGCTCCACCACCAATGACCAACATTACAGCAATAACTGCAGCATATTTCATCCAACGATGCATACTAAGTATTTTACTCTGTTTGCTCTTCTCTTCGTCCAACTTTTTATAAAGCAGTTTTTCTGCACGAAGTATTCGCTGCTCGTTAGCATACTGGTCGAATTTACCGAGATGATAAATTTCTTCCATACGAAAGAGCTGACGGGCATTTTCTTCCGATTCCTTCATCCAGGCATTCACCTCGATAAGCTCTTCTTCAGAACATTGTCCTGTCAGATATCTGTTTATTATTTCTTCACTCAGATTACTCATTTTCTTTTCCTTCATATTAGTAATACAATTCAAAACACAAAAACACTTATCGCTATCTCCATAAAAATAAGAAAAGAATCGTCCAAAGAGGATTGAGGCGGTCTCGTAAGTACTTTAAAGCCTTGTACATATGAGCTTCTACGGTACGGGGTGAAACACCGAGAATATCGGCTATCTCTTTGTTTTTCATATCGTGCAGATAGCTTAGTTTGAAAACTTCTTTGCATTTGTCCGGAAGTTCATTAATCGCATCGTGGATTTCTTTGCGGAGTTCCCTGTCTTCAATTCTTCGGATTACCTCATTATTGTCCGGTTGATAAAATTCAGTACGCCTTTGGTTGATTTCTTCCATGGCGGCACAGTAGCCGTCTTCCACATTGCGGTGTTTTAAGACATTTAGGGCGCGGGTATAGACTGCACGATAGAGAAAGGCTTGGATTTGTTCGCCTATTTCTATATTGTCTTTCCGTTTCCATAATTCCACAAATACATCTTGTACCACGTCTTCAGCCTCTTCTTCTCCTACCAGGCGGGTAGCATAGAAGATCAGATTAGGATAGTATCTGCGAAATAAGCTTTTGTAGGTTACATCGAAGTTCTCATTCATTCTCTCTGACTAGTTTAGGTGGATTTTAAGGATTTCTCTCTTTGAAAGTGCCTCCGGATATTTTGGGAGCATTACCCATTTCAAATTCGACAGTCGCTCCACTCATGATTTGCTCATGGGTGATATAAGTTTTGTCATACGGCTGTCCGTTAACTTTAATAGATTGGATATAGATATTTTCTTTATTGACTTTGGGAGCGAGTACGGTAAAGGTCTTTCCATTAGACAGATGGAGCTGTATTTCAGGGAACAACGGAGTTCCTATTTCATATTTACCGCTGACAGGATTTACGGGATAGAATCCCATAGCACTGAATACATACCATGCTGACATTTGTCCGCAGTCTTCGTTGCCGCAGAGACCGGCTGGTTCATTCTTGTAAAGTTCGTTCATAACTTTGGCTACATATTCTTGTGTGCGATTTTCCTGTCCTATGGCGTTGAATAGATAAATAACGTGATGGCTCGGTTCATTACCATGCGCATATTGTCCTATCATACCTGTGCTGAAGATAGGTAGCTCATCATCTGCTGCCGGATGGTAGGTAAACATGCTATCCAGTTTTTCGGCAAAGCGGTTTTTACCTCCTACAAGGTCGATCAGCCCGTTAATATTATGCTGTACAGACCAAAAATATTGCCATCCGTTGCTTTCGCAGATGTGCGGTGTATAGTCATCGGCTTTGAAATCCTTGATAAAGACGCCTTTGTCGTCACGTGGCTGCATGAAAGAAGTGGCGGGATTATAGACATTCTTGTAGTTTTGAGAACGTTTGTAAAATTCGTCTGCGATGTCTTGCTTACCCATCTTCTTTGCCATTTCGGCAATACAGTAATCATCGAAAGCATATTCCAGAGTTTTGGATAACGACCAGTTTTCTGCGTTGTAGTGGTCTGTTACATTGTAAGGTATGTATCCTAGTTTTTTGTAGAGTCCGATACCGCGATAATTATCCAGATTGGCTGTTGCTATGCAAGCATCGAGGGCTTTCTTAGCATCAAAGTTACCGATTCCTTTCAGATAGGCATCTACAATGACAGGGACAGCATGATAACCGATCATCATATCTGTTTCACTTCCATAGAAGTTCCATACAGGTAGACGTCCGTTCTGTTCGTAAAAAGCAATGAAAGATTTCACCATGTCGTTAACACGTTCCGGCTCGGTGTAGGTAAAGAGGGGATGGGCGGCACGGTACGTATCCCATAAGGAGAAAGTACTGTAATTTACCCAACCGTCGGCCTGGTGCACTTTCTTATCGGGGCCGTAGTAAGCTCCGTCTACATCACTGTAAATAGTAGGAGCAATCATTGAGTGATAGAGAGCAGTGTAGAAATTAACTTTATCATTCTCGTTATCCCCTTTTATTTCAATCTTTCCGAGTTGATGGTTCCAGTTTGCTTTCGTTTCGGCCAGGTATTTGTCGAAGTCGTTTTCGGGGACTTCTGCTTGCAGGTTCTTCGCTGCGCCTTCCATGCTGACACCGGAAATAGCAGTGTTTACTAGTATCTGTTCATCCTTTTGAGTGTTGAAATCGAAACGGGCGATCACCGCAGTGCCGATGCGTTTATTATCTTTGATGATAGCGGTAGTGTCCAACTCCATTTTCTCAAAAGGTTTGGAGAAGCGGGTGCGGAAATAGATATGCTGGTCGCGCGCCCAGCCGTCAGAGAAACGGTAACCTTGAATAGTGACGGAGTCTACGACTTCGATATGAGAATCGTTGGTGAAATCCCAGTTCATGGCTTTCTTCAGATTTAAGATGATGGCAGATTGGGCTTCCGGGAATGTATAACGTTGGATACCACAACGCTCGGTGGCGGTCAGTTCAACGTTGATGTTGTAATCAGTCAGACGTACTTGATAGTAACCGGCATGGGCACTTTCATCTTTATGGGAAAATTTAGAGTGGATGCCAAGTGGAGCTTCCGCTTCCTTGTAGGGAAGGGTGACAGGCATGAAAGAAATGTCATACAAATCTCCTGCTCCGGTGCCGGAGAGATGTGTGTGGCTGAAGCCGGCGATAGTGCTATCCGGATAGAAATAACCGGAGATACGATCCCATCCGGGAAGTCCGTTATCCGGGCTAAGTTGTACCATGCCAAAAGGAGCTTGGGCACCAGGATAGGTATTTCCGGTGAAGTCGGTTCCGATAAATGGATTTACATAAGATGTGTAATCTATTTCGTGTTTTTCTTGCGTAGGGGTACAAGAAATGAGCATGCAGGTTAACAGCAGGCATAGATAAGCAGGTGTTCTCATTGCTTTTTAGGTATTAGTGATTACTTATTTTATTTATTTGAAGGATAAGAAAAATAATTAATCAGGTCACAAAGGTAGAAAAAAACTGTGACAAGCCTAAATTATAGGCTTAATATTTTTTAAGAGAGACAAATAGACTTCTACATCCGGTCAATATTCCTCGACGGCAGATAACGTGTTCCCCGGTGCCGCAGGGTTGTTTCATCGGTGCCGGACGAGGTGCTCATCGGTGCCGCGATTTGTATAATATTTAGGCGCGGATTACACAGATCACACGGATTTTTATTCTTTAAACCGTGAAATCCGCGTAATCCGCGCCTAATTTTAAATCTTTATGTAAAGCGAGCCTGTTATCTTTTTATCAAGCCCTTTTTATTTACTTTTAGATTCCTGCTAGTTCCAGTACTTTTTCAACAGCTGCCGGTAGTCCGTCAGTGTTCTTACCTCCAGCGGTTGCGAAGTGAGGCTGGCCACCGCCACCACCTTGAATCAACTTGGCAGCTTCTTTCACCAGATTACCGGCTTTCAGACCACCCGCAACCAGGTTGTCGCTAAGCATGACTGTCAGCATCGGTTTTCCATTGTCTATACTTCCGGCAACGAAGAACAGGTTTTCTGTAATCTCACCACGAAGTTGGAAAGCGATATTCTTCACTACTTCTGCCGGTAGCGGAGCACAGAACTTAACCACTTTGATGCCGTGAATTTCCTGTATATTCTTCAACAGTCTTTCCTTCAGAGCTGCTTCTTTTTCTTTCATGAAGTCTTCTACCTGCTTCTTCAATCCTGCATTTTCATCCAGATATTTGCGGATTGCAATACCCAAATCAGGAGCATTGTTGAAAAGAGCTTTCAAATCACTAAGTGTATCTTGCACTGTATCCAGCAATTCTTCTACACGCGCTCCGGTGTAAGCTTCAATACGACGAACACCGGCAGCAACTGAACTTTCCGACATGATTTTCACCATACCGATATTTCCGGTTGCAGCTACGTGTGTACCTCCACAGAATTCAATAGAAGAACCGAACTGGATCACACGTACTTTGTCGCCATACTTCTCACCAAAGAGAGCGATAGCCCCCAACTCTTTAGCTTCCTCGATAGGAATGTTGCGGTATTCTTTCAAAGGAATATTGGCACGAACTCTTGCATTGACAATATGCTCTACTTTACGGATTTCCTCATCGGTCACTTTCTGGAAGTGAGAGAAGTCAAAACGCAATGAGTCCGGTGTAACCAATGAACCTTTCTGTTCGATGTGTTCACCCAGCACTTCACGTAAAGCGGCATCCAACAAGTGAGTCGCCGAGTGATTGGCTGCGCAAGCGGCACGTTTGTCAGTGTCTACACAAGCCATCATCGGAGCTTCCGGATGTTCGGGCAACTTTTTGGTAATATGTATCGGAAGATTATTTTCTTTCTTGGTATCGATCACTTCAATCGTTTCGAATTCGCTTACCAATACACCGGTATCACCGACCTGACCACCACTTTCTGCATAGAATGGAGTATAGTCAAGTACAATCTGATACAATGTTTGGTTCTTTTGTTTGATCTGACGATAACGAAGGATAGAAGCTTCGTATTCAGTGTAATCGTAACCAACGAATTCGGTCGTTCCTTCTTTCAGTATAATCCAGTCACCAGTCTCGATAGCGGCAGCATTACGTGCACGCTGTTTCTGTTGCTGCATTTCTTCATTGAACTCTTCAATGTTGACAGTCATTTCGTTTTCACGGAGAATCAGTTCTGTCAAGTCGAGTGGGAAACCGAATGTATCATATAAAGTAAAGGCATCCTTACCGCTGATTTCTGTTTTTCCGCTGGCTTTGGTATCTTCCATGGTCTTATCCAGTAAGCGGATACCTGTTTCCAGTGTGCGGAGGAATGATTCTTCTTCTTCCTTGATTACTTTTTCAATCAGTGTTTTTTGTGCAACCAGTTCAGGATAAGCTTCTCCCATGTTATCAATCAATACAGGAAGCAACTTATACATAAATGCCTGTTTTTGTCCAAGGAAAGTATATCCGTAACGAACAGCACGGCGAAGGATACGGCGGATCACATAACCAGCTTTCGCGTTAGAAGGCAACTGACCGTCTGTGATAGAGAATGCAATAGTACGGATATGGTCGGCAATTACACGCATGGCGATGTCCTGCTGCTTATCTTTTCCGTATTCTGTACCCGACATAGCTGCAATAGCTTTCAGCATTGGCTGGAATACGTCTGTATCGTAGTTGGATGTTTTTCCTTGTAAAGCCATACAAAGACGTTCGAATCCCATACCGGTGTCAATAACCTTTGCAGGAAGCGGCTCAAGGCTGCCATCTGCTTTGCGGTTGTATTGCATGAATACGAGATTCCAGATTTCAATTACCTGCGGATGATCGTGGTTCACGAGGTCACGACCGGAGATCTTGGCACGTTCTTCAGCAGGACGAAGGTCGATGTGGATTTCGGAACAAGGTCCGCATGGTCCTGTATCACCCATTTCCCAGAAGTTATCGTGTTTGTTACCGTTAATGATGTGATCCTTTGGCAAGAACTGTTCCCAATAAGAAGCAGCTTCGTCGTCACGGCTCAATCCTTCTTCGGGACTTCCTTCAAATACGGTTGCATAGAGATATTCCGGATTCAGTTTCAAAACTTCTACCAGATATTCCCACGCCCAGCTGATTGCTTCTTTCTTGAAGTAATCGCCAAACGACCAGTTACCAAGCATTTCAAACATGGTGTGGTGGTACGTGTCGTGTCCCACTTCTTCCAAGTCATTATGCTTTCCGCTAACGCGCAAACATTTCTGCGAGTCCGCGACTCTTTGGTATTTCGCCGGGTGGTTACCCAAAATAATATCTTTAAACTGGTTCATCCCCGCGTTCGTAAACATCAGGGTAGGGTCATCTTTAATCACCATCGGAGCCGAGGGGACGATGTGGTGTCCTTTCGACTCAAAGAAATTCTTGAATGAATCTCTGATCTCTTTTGCAGTCAACATATTCTTCTATATATCTATCGTTGAGGTTAATATTCTCAAAAAACAGTGCAAAGATAGCTTGTTTTTATTACTTTTGCCGTATTAACAAGCGAAATATTTCCAAAAAGATGCGCAAAGTATACTACATCTATAATTCACAGACCCAGACTTATGATCGAATTTACCCTACCGTACGGCAGCGTGCGCTTAGTATCCTGCGCCGGCTTTTCTATGGAATGGGGTTGGGAGCAGGTTGCTTTATTGTATTGCTTCTGATTTTTGGCTCTCCATCGGAGAAAGAATTAAGAATCGAAAACAGCCGTCTTTTGGCACAGTATAATGTACTTTCCCGTCGTCTGGACGACGCTATGGGAGTACTTCAGGATATCCAGCAGCGTGACGATAATTTGTACCGGGTGATTTTGCAGGCCGATCCTGTTTCTCCGGCTATCCGCCAAGCTGGTTATGGCGGGACGAACCGTTACGAAGAACTGATGGATTTGGCGAATTCTAAGTTGGTAGTGAATACGACTCAAAAACTGGATGTGCTCTCCAAAAGACTGTATATTCAGTCGAAATCTTTCGACGATGTGATTGATATGTGTAAGAACCACGATGAGATGTTGAAATGTATTCCGGCTATCCAGCCTATTTCGAATAAAGATCTTCGTCAGACAGCATCCGGTTATGGTACACGTATTGACCCTATTTACGGTACGACAAAGTTCCATGCAGGTATGGACTTCTCTGCTCATCCGGGAACAGATGTATATGCTACCGGAAACGGAACTGTAGTAAAAGTAGGATGGGAGACTGGATATGGGAATACCATCGAAATCGATCATGGTTTCGGATATCTCACTCGATATGCTCACTTGCAAGGATTTAATACGAAAGTCGGAAAGAAAGTGGTACGTGGTGAGATTATCGGAAAAGTGGGTAGTACAGGAAAGAGTACCGGTCCGCATTTGCATTACGAAGTGCATGTGAAAGGACAGGTCGTGAATCCGGTCAATTATTATTTCATGGACTTGAGTGCCGAAGATTATGAAAAGATGATTCAGTTGGCAGCCAATCATGGTAAAGTATTCGATTAAAATCTTTAAACAGGAGTGCTATGCTTAATACAGATAAAGAATTGAAGCTATATTATTCAATAGGAGAGGTTGCCGACATGTTCGGAGTCAATCCGTCGTTACTCCGCTTTTGGGAAAAGGAATTTCCACAAATCTCTCCTAAGACAGCAGGTAGAGGAATACGTCAGTATCGTAAGGAAGACGTAGAAACAATCGGACTTATCTATCATTTGGTCAAAGAGAAAGGGATGACACTTCCCGGTGCCCGGCAACGTTTGAAGGATAATAAAGAAGCTACAGTTCGTAATTATGAGATCGTTAATAAGCTGAAAGCGATCAAAGAAGAACTTTTGGCCATTAAACGCGAACTGGATGGGCGGGAATAAATAATGCTATCGATCATGGATTCGATAGGCAAGAAACCTCATAACAAAATGAACGGTGAACAATTTGCATGATACTGCAACTTATTCACCGTTCATCGTTTTCTTATTTACCGTTTGAAAGCTATTCTTCTACACGGCTCACCTGTTTGATATTCTGTATTTTCTTCAGATTGTTGCAGATGGTTTTTACATCATCCACATCATGTACCCACAACTGAATTTTTCCTTCAAAGATACCATCTTCGGTTTCGATGGTCAGCTTACGGATATTTACATTGAGCTGTCTGGAGATAACTTGGGTGACTTCATTCAAAAGTCCCATATTATCTATACCTTTTATATATATATATACCAGGAAAGAAAGTTCTTTATGTGTATCCCATTCGGTTGCTAATATGCGGTTGCCATAGCTGCTCTTCAATTTGGCGGCAACAGGGCATTGGCGCTTGTGAATAATGATCCGGTCGTTTTCATCCACATACCCCAGTACATCGTCACCGGGAATAGGATGGCAACATTCGGCCATGATATATTTCTTCTGCAAACTTTCTTCCGTCAGTTTGAGCACCTCTTTCGGGTTGATTTTTTCTTTTTCCTGCGGTTCTTTCTCTTCCTGCTTCTCTTTGCTATTGCCGAAAGAGAAAGTCAGATATTTCTTCCAGTTACTGGTTTGCTTTTCTTTCAGTTCATTCTTGTCCGCTTCTCCCAGAACGATTGCTTTACTACCGATGGCAGCCAGCAGTTCTTCCTCATTCTTGGCATTATGCAGTTTGCGTAGCTTCTCGATAACAGCTTCTTCCGGACGGACTTCCTCCTTTTTCAGAAACTCACTAAGGATTTCTTCTCCTATCTTTTGATTTGCTTTACGCTCTTTGCGGAGAATAGCTGCTATCTTGGCGCGGGCGCGGGCAGTGGTTGCAAAAACTTCCCATTGCGGTTGTACGCGTTGAGATTTTGAAGTCAGGATTTCAACTTGGTCACCACTTTGCAATTTATGGCTCAACGGCACTAATTTATGATTGACTTTGGCGCCAATACAATGGCTACCAATATCCGTGTGAAGAGAAAATGCGAAGTCGAGAGCCGTAGAGTTCTGCGGCATAGTCTTCAGTTCGCCTTTAGGAGTGAACACGAATATTTCAGAAGCAAATAAATTTAGCTTAATGGTATCCAGAAAGTCGATGGCATCCGGTTGCGGATCATCTAATATCTCCTTAATCGTTCTCAACCATTTTTCCAATTCGCCTTCATCCTCGCTGCCTCCTCCTTCTTTGTATTTCCAGTGGGCTGCGAAACCTTGTTCGGCAACATCATTCATTCGTTCACTACGAATCTGGACTTCAATCCATTGCCCATTGTTGCCCATCAGAGTGACGTGCAATGCCTGATAACCATTAGCTTTGGGATGGCTGACCCAATCGCGCAAACGGTCCGGGTGGGGTTTGTATATCTTGGAGATAGAAACGTAGATATCGAAACAGTCGTTGAGTTCTTCTTCCTCATTGCGTGGTTCGAAGATGATTCGAACAGCCAGTAAATCGTATATTTCTTCGAAAGGAACATGCTTGGTCTGCATCTTGTTCCAAATGGAATAGATTGATTTTACACGGGCAAGTATCCGGTATTTTAATCCCATCTTATCCAGTTGGGTACGAATCGGGGCTGTGAAGTCGTTGAAAACCTTGTCACGTTCAGCAGCAGTGGCATTCAACTTCTCTTCTATTTCCGCATATTCTTCAGGATGTTCATATTTGAAGCTTAGATTCTCAAGCTCCGTTTTTATCTTATAAAGCCCCAAACGGTTGGCAAGTGGAGCATAGATGTAAAGCGTTTCGCCTGCAATCTTATATTGCTTGTTGGGTAACATGGAACCAAGGGTACGCATGTTGTGCAAACGGTCTGCTATCTTGATAAGAATGACCCGGATGTCGTTCGACATGGTGAGCAGCAACTTCTTGAAGTTCTCTGCCTGTGCCGAAGCGCGGTCACCGAAGATTCCGCCGGATATTTTAGTCAGTCCGTCCACAATTTGGGCAATCTTCGGACCAAAGATATTCTCGATGTCTTCCACAGTGTAATCAGTGTCCTCTACCACATCATGCAGCAAGGCTGCACAAATAGAAGTGGAACCGAGACCTATTTCATTGCATACAATGCTGGCAACGGCAATCGGGTGCATAATATAAGGTTCGCCCGAACGGCGTTTGATACCTTTATGCGCCTGATTGGCAAAGTTGAAAGCCTTCGTAATGATTTCAACTTTTTTGCGATGCTTAGTATTGAGATAATCATTCAGTAGTTCGTGGAACGCCTGATTAATCATCTCTTCGTCAGCTATTTCTTTGGGGGCCAGATTATCCATAATTGTTATCCTTTCACTTGCTTAGTTCTGCAAAAATAAGCAAATTTCCGAACGATGCAAGCAGGAAGTTATTTATTTGTATATTTTCAATCGTTTTCCTGCTGCAATTTTAGTACTAGACATTCCATTCCACCTTTGTATATCCTTAATTGTGACGCCATACTTTCCGGCAATAGTGGATAAAGTGTCTCCACTTTTTATTGTATGATAGGTCAGATTTCCCTTACCGGCAACTGCTGATGTCGTTTTGCGGGTTGCAGGTGTAATATCCTTTACAGTAACGGTTTTCCGGTTGCGGAACAACTCATCGGCACGATGCGCATAAATCGTATCTTGCTTATCGATAAAAGTACTGATCGCGTCAATAGGCAGTCTTAACGTATAAGGTTTGCTGTCACCCGGAATCATTTGCTTCTTATATTGCGGATTCAGACTCTTGATCTGATCTAGAGGTACATTACAAAGGTCAGCGATTTGTTCGAAGTGCAGATTTTGGTTTACTTGCACTGTGTCAGTACTTGCCGGAATATTGGTTTCCATCGGGCAGATATTGTGGTCACAGTAGTAAGTCATCACGTAGTTGGCAGCGATAAAGGCAGGCACATAGCCACGTGTTTCTTTAGGCAGATAATTGTAGATTTTCCAATAATCAGTTTCACCATTGGCACGGCGGATTGCCTTATTGATTGTACCGGGGCCACAGTTATAAGCAGCAATTACCAGGTTCCAGTCTCCATAGATATCATACATTTCTTTGAGATAACGAGCGGCAGCCCAAGTTGCTTTAATCGGGTCACGGCGTTCATCTACCAGGCTGTTTGATTCCAAACCATAGATCTTACCTGTACCAATCATAAATTGCCACAGACCGGAAGCACCTGCACGTGATACGGCTGATGGGTTCAACGCAGATTCGATAATCGGCAGATATCTTAGTTCCAGTGGAAGTCCGTATGCATCCAGTGCTTCTTCAAAGATCGGCATATAGAAGTTGCAGGCACTTAACATGAAAGAAACCTGATTGCGCAAGCGTCCTGCATACATATCGATGAATTTGCGGATAATATCATTATAAGGCATTTCCATGATGGCCGGGATGCGTGACAAGCGGTCGATATAGACAGAGTCACTGAATAAAGGATTGATTTCAGCCGTACTGCAATCCTTGCCTAAATCAATATAATTTTTAGCTTTCCAGTCATTCAACAGACTGTCAAGTGGATAAGTCATACTTTTAGGCAGGTCGATGCTTTCTTTGCGTTCAGTTCCATTTTCACGAATCACTACATCTACACTTTGCGCTTTTACCTGCGACGTGGCCACTAGTAAAAGAAAAATAATCGAACAATAGTTAACTAATTTCTTCATGCTTCAATAATAAGATCAATCTAAATTGTGTTTTTTAAAATCGTAATACGCATTGCAGACCAACCGACTTGTTTTTAAAACTGTTGGAGCGGAACTGGTTGTTATTATCAATAACGGCCGGCTCTACTTTCATACTCAAGTCGGGGGTTATATCGAAGTTGGACAACTCCGCATCTACATAAGCGTCGATGATAGAGATCAGGTAAACTCCGATAAATGCAAATATACTAAGGTCCCGATAACGACGGAACATATCTTTTCTTCTTTTTAAGGTGTTTTTCAACTGCTCCTCATTATAAGTGGAATTCGGGGGCAACAAATCCTCGTAACTTTTGGTGTTCGGATTGCTGTCCATGATGTCCAGATAGGCTTGCGAATAGTCTTTGTACATCTTGCCGTTCCAGCTTAAAGCGTAGGCACAACCTGCAAACCCTCCATATATAATAGGTAGTTTCCAGTATTTACGATTGTAAATCTGTCCTCCACCGGGGAATACGACTGCCAGCCAGGTAGCTTTGGTCGGATTCGGGATAAATATCTTCTTGTTAATATCTTGAGTCGTTGGCGGTACACTGTCGGTCTTTACAACAATCGATGCCGGCTGCTCTATCTTTTTCAGCTCTTTTTTGTTGGCTGCGTCCAGGCTGTCTGCTATCTGTATCTTGGCAGCCGACAAGCTGTCGATGGCCGGAAGTTCTTTGGAGGGTATAATTCGGATAGAATCCTGTCTTGTAGAATCCTGTGCAATCGGCTCACGATGTCTTCGTGCACGGGCTTTCGGCGCTTCACGCTGTATGATTGTTGTATCTTTCCGTACCGGAGTAACAGTGGACTGTGCATACACATCAATCCCTGCCACCTGTAAAAAACAGAGAAGCAGGGCGCTGACTAGTAACTGATATTTTTTACTTTTTCTTGTCATTTACTTCTTTAGCGTATCGAAGATTTCCATGATACGTTCCAGTTCCTCCTCGTTACCGAAAGGAATACTGATCTTTCCCTTTCCCTTTTCAGAGCAAGTGAGTTGTACCTTGGTGTTGAAAAAGCCAGAGAGTTGTTGCTTCAATAAGTTGAACTCTTCGGGAAGTTTGGCACGTTTCGGTGTTATTTTCCGTGTGCCGCTTTTCACCGCTTCTCCTTCGCTTAATGATTTAACAATTTCTTCTACTTTGCGGACTGAATATCCGTGCTCTTGTATTTCTTCGAATATTTTAACTTGTAGTTTAGGGTCGCCTAATGAAATCAGCGCACGGGCATGTCCCATGTCCAGCTGTTTGTTTTGCAGGGCCATCTGTATTGGAGCCGGCAATTTCAGTAAGCGCAGGTAGTTGGCGATCGTCGTTCTTTTTTTTCCGATACGTTCGCTAAGACGTTCCTGTGTCAATTCATACTGATCGAGCAGATGCTGGTAGGCAAGTGCGATTTCTACGGCATTCAGGTCTTCACGCTGGATATTTTCAATCAGCGCCATTTCCATCATGTTTTCGTCATCGGCAGTGCGTATATAAGCAGGGATTGTTTTCAAGCCTGCTCTTTGTGAAGCGCGATAACGACGTTCTCCCGCGATGATCTGATATTCATCGTCCGAGAGTTTGCGTAAAGTAATAGGTTGGATGATACCGATTTCCGCAATGGAATCAGCCAGTTCCTGCAACGCTGTTTCGTCAAACTCACGGCGGGGCTGGTTAGGATTGACAGTAATCTTTGCCAGCTCTATTTCATTAATGGAAGAAGACCCTTCGGTTTTCACATCATCCATTGAGAGCAAGGCGTCTAAACCGCGTCCTAATGCATTTCTTTTTTGTGTTGCCATATCTTCTTCTTTTATTTATTTCGGTTGATAATCTCTTTAGCAAGAGCCAAGTGGTTCTTGGCACCGGTAGATTCCGCATCGTAAAGGATGGTCGGAACACCGTAGCTGGGAGCCTCGCTCAATTTCACATTTCGTTGAACAACGGTATTGAACACCAGTTCCTGGAAATGCCGTTTCACTTCGTCATAGATCTGATTAGCCTGACGCAGACGAGAATCATACATCGTCAGCAGGAAACCTTCGATCTCTAAAGCCGGATTCAGTTTCGACTTGATGATTTTGATGGTATTCAACAGTTTGCTGATACCTTCAAGAGCGAAATATTCGGCTTGAACGGGAATAATCACCGAATCCGCTGCCGTTAGGGCGTTGATCGTGATTAGTCCTAATGAAGGAGAACAGTCTATCAGAATATAGTCATATTCTTTCTTCAAAGGAGTGAGCACTTCTTTTAGTATCTTTTCTCGGTTTGGGAGGTTCAGCATTTCAATCTCTGCCCCTACAAGATTGATGTGCGAAGAGATCACTTTCAAAGAATCAATCTCCGTGTCAAGGATAGCGTCCTGTACATTGGCTCTGTCAATAATACACTCATAGATAGTGCATTCCGACTGCTTGATGTCTACTCCCAGACCGGAAGAGGCATTAGCTTGCGGGTCGGCATCTACCACGAGAACCTTTTTTTCCAGTGTAGCAAGTGAAGCTGCGAGGTTAATCGTAGTCGTTGTTTTTCCTACACCACCCTTTTGATTGGCCAAAGCAATAATTTTTCCCATATTCTCTAAATTTATTGGCAGCGAAATAAGTGATAAATCCTTAGAGCGCCTACGAAAAAAGAGAAACTTTGCAATTTCTGTTGATAAGTCGCCTGTTTTGTTAATAACTGTCGGACGAAACGGTTACAAAACTTCAACAGGTTCATCATCTACTTTTCTCTTTAACGAGCTTGCAAATATACATATTTATATTGGATATCTATTTCTTTTTTTGCTCGCTTGCAGAAGATTAAGATTTGTAAACGGGTAGGAGTGGGGTGGGAAGAGACTTTTCGATCTGATGTAGGGAGGTGTTTGGCGATACGGCTTCTTTTTGTTACTTTTGTGCGAATATAAAAAAGGAAAGGATTGAAGATATGGAAAATGAAAAGCCGTTGATACTTGTTTCAAATGACGATGGCGTGATGGCTAAAGGGATTAATGAACTGGTGAAGTTTCTTCGCCCTTTGGGAGATATTGTGGTAATGGCACCTGATGCTCCGCGCTCGGGCAGTGGTTGTGCGCTGACGGTGACGCAGCCTGTTCATTACCAGTTAGTAAAGAAAGAAGTAGGTTTAACTGTTTATAAATGTTCGGGAACACCGACCGATTGCATCAAATTGGCACGGAACACAGTGCTCGACCGGACACCGGACTTGGTAGTCGGTGGTATCAATCATGGAGATAACTCCGCCACTAACGTACACTATTCTGGCACAATGGGAGTGGTATTCGAAGGTTGTTTGAATGGAATCCCTTCTATTGGCTTCTCTTTGTGCAATCATGCACCCGATGCCGATTTTGAAGCTGCCGGACCTTATATTCGCAGTATTGCCGCCATGGTACTGGAAAAAGGACTTCCTCCTTTAACCTGCCTGAACGTAAATTTCCCGGATACAACCGATATCAAAGGAATCAAAATCTGTGAACAGGCAAAAGGCCGTTGGACGAACGAATGGGCTGCCTGTCCCCGTCTGAACGATCCGAATTATTTCTGGTTGACCGGTGAATTTACCGATCACGAACATGAAAATGAGAAGAACGATCATTGGGCTTTGGCAAATGGCTATGTTGCTATCACTCCGACCACGGTTGATGTGACAGCTTATCACTTTATGGATGAACTTAACAACTGGTTTAATTAGTTGATATTACCTATCATTTATCAACTATCAACTATCAACTATTATGAAGTATTATCTGATTGTCGGCGAAGCTTCCGGCGACTTGCACGCTTCTCATCTGATGGCTGCCTTAAAGGCAGAAGATCCGCAGGCTGATTTCCGGTTTTTCGGAGGTGATTTGATGGCTGCCGTCGGAGGAACGATGGTGAAACATTATAAAGAACTGGCATACATGGGTTTTATTCCCGTGTTGCTCCATCTGCGCACTATCTTTGCAAATATGAAGCGTTGTAAAGAAGATATTGTTTCCTGGCAACCGGATGTTGTTATTCTGGTGGACTATCCGGGATTCAATCTGGATATAGCCAAGTTTGTTCATGCAAAGACACAGATTCCGGTTTATTATTATATTTCTCCGAAGATATGGGCGTGGAAAGAGTATCGCATCAAGAATATAAAACGAGATGTAGACGAACTTTTCTCCATTCTTCCTTTTGAAGTAGAGTTCTTCGAAGGAAAGCATCAATACCCCATCCACTATGTTGGTAATCCTACCGTGGATGAGGTGGCGGCTTATCAGGAAGCTCATCCGAAAAATAAGGATCAGTTTATTGCGGAGAATCAACTGGAAGATAAACCGGTAATAGCTCTTCTTGCAGGTAGCCGGAAACAGGAAATCAAAGATAATCTGCCGGATATGTTGAAGGCTGCTTCTGCTTTTCCCGATTATCAGCTTGTTCTGGCGGGTGCTCCTGCCATTGCTCCCGACTATTATAAAAAATATGTAGGAGAAGCGAAAGTGAAAATCATTTTCGATCAAACCTATCGTTTGTTGCAGCACGCAGATGTGGCTTTGGTCACTTCAGGCACGGCTACTCTTGAGACGGCATTGTTTCGTGTTCCCCAAGTCGTTTGTTATTACACTCCGATAGGGAAAGTGGTTTCCTTCTTGCGGCGTCATATCTTGACCGTGAAATTTATTTCGTTAGTTAATCTGATTGCCGACCGTGAAGTGGTAAAAGAGTTGGTGGCGGATACGATGACCGTGAAGAATATGCAAAGTGAATTGAAAAATATCATTGAAAATGAAGCATATAGAAATGAAATGCTTTTGGGATATGAATATGTGGCCGAACGGTTGGGACCTGCCGGTGCTCCCCGTCATGCAGCTCGTGAAATGCTGCGCTTGTTGAAAAAATAACTTTCTTTTTCTGAATAAACGTAAAGCCGATGCAGTAATTGCACGGCTTTTTTATTTATTAAGCAGAAGACTAAAAAAAGAAAGGAAAAAGATATGAAAAAAATTAAGTGGCTTTTAGGAATGTTGTTATTGGCATTAGTGCCAATGTTGCAATCATGTGATGATGATGGTTATTCTATCGGAGATTTCAGTTGGGATTGGGCGACCGTTCGGGCAACCGGTGGAGGAGGTTATTATTTGGAAGGTGATCGTTGGGGATTGATTGATCCGGTTGCTACTTCCATACCTTGGTTTAAACCGGTGGACGGTGAACGTGTAGTGGCCTTTTTCAATCCTTTGTATGACATGGAAGGAGGAAAAGGAGTTCAGGTAAAGATGGAAGGAGTACAGGAATTGTTGACAAAGGAAGTGGAAGATATGACCACAGAGGAAGAAGCGGTGGAATTCGGCAATGATCCTATCCTGATTTATCAGGGTGACATGTGGTTGGGAGGAAAATTCCTGAATGTTATTTTCCGTCAGGAGCTGCCTCGCTCGGAGAAACATCGTATCAGTCTTGTACAAAATAAGATAGAAACGGGAGAATCATCAGAACCGGGGACATTGAATGTGGCTGAAGATGGTTACGTACATTTGGAACTGCGTTATAATACATATGAGGATGTGACTGACTATTGGGGATGGGGACGAGTTTCTTATAATCTGGAAAAGTTCTTCCCAACGGAAAAAGATGCCGAATCAACAATGAAAGGTTTTAAAGTGACTATAAATTCAAGAGAACATGGAGAAGGAAGAGTGATCGTTCTTGATCTGGATCATCCGGTAGGTGTGCCGGAAGCTGCGAAGGATGTACACTCCACTTCTTCGATCCGATAACCTAACTATGATTTACTGTGTGTGAAAAAGGTCGGGATACTTCTATCGAAGTTCCCGACCTTTTGTATTGTGTGCAATTCTAATCGATGAGAAAAACTCCTGTTAGAACCATGTTAATGCATATAGGTAAACGACTGCTGCCGGTATGGCCATCAAAGAACTGTCAAACCGATCGAGCATCCCTCCATGTCCCGGAAGAATATTTCCCGAATCCTTTACGTGCAATTGGCGTTTTAGCAATGACTCCGTCAGGTCGCCCCATGTACCGAATATAACCACTACCAATGCCAGTCCTGCCCATTCCATCATTGACATAAATGGGAAGTAGTGAGCAAGTATAAAAGACACTCCGATTGCTACAACTCCGCCGCCGATAGAACCTTCCCATGATTTCTTGGGAGAGATGCGTTCAAAGAGTCGGTGTTTGCCTATCAGTGAACCGATGCAATAAGCACCCGTATCATTCAGCCAAAGGAAAATAAAGATGGATAACGGTAGAATCGGATTATAGCTTATGTTACTGAATTCCGATGCCGGATCATTATGGAAAGCCAATACATTCAGCAAAGCAAAAGGCAGACCGATATAAAGTTGGCTAAGCATCGAATAAGCCCAGTTAAGTACTGGGTTCTCCTTTTTCAGATACAACTCGCTAATCATCATGTAAAGCAATAAAAGCACATACGGGATGAATATTTTCGAATCGGCTGCATCAATGCAGAATCCCATGATTGCGAGGAATAAATAAGCCCCGCCGAGCATATTAATGTTCTTGTTTATCTTGACTCCTTCTGCGCGCATATTTACCAGCTGTGCAAACTCATAAATAGTCAGTGCACTGATAGCGGTGAACAGAATGCCAAAACTGAATGCGTCATAAAGGATGCACCCTACCAAGATGGCAACGAAGAGTACACCCGTAATAGCTCGTTTTATGAAATTGTTAATCAAAATCTATTCGTTTTAATTAGTTGGACCCGTTAGCTTGTTCTTCTCCATTGGACTTACCCTCTACGGTAACTTTGCCTTCCACTGTAACCTTGTTACCTGCTGCGGCAACTTTGGTGTCGATGGGTGCTTGTTCCTCTGCAGTATTTTCAGCTTCCTCTTCTTTGATTTCTTTTTCTTCTTCTTTCAACTTTTGGGCAAGTTCCCTTTCAGCTCTTGCGGCATCCTGGCTTTCTTTAGCAGCCATGATTTCTTCCGAACGCGAAGCCCAGGGGCGTTTGCCGAAGATACGTTCAACGTCTTCCGCAAAGATTACCTCTTTGTCAATCAGTAATTGCGTCAGTTCGTTGTGACCTTCTTTGTGCTCTGACAGAATTCTCTTGGCGCGGTCATACTGCTCGTTCACCATTCTCTTGACTTCTTCGTCAATTAGTTCGGCTGTCTTTTCGCTGTATGGACGGTTGAAAGAATATTCATCGTTGTTGTAATAACATAAATTCGGCAGCTTGTCGCTCATACCTAAATAAGCAATCATGCCGTATGCCTGTTTAGTCACTCTTTCCAAGTCGTTCATGGCACCAGTTGAAATGCGGCCGAGGAATAAATCTTCAGCGGCGCGTCCTCCTAAAGTAGCACACATTTCATCCAACATCTGCTCCTTAGTAGTAATCTGACGTTCTTCCGGCAGATACCAGGCAGCTCCTAATGCACGTCCGCGGGGAACGATAGTTACCTTAATCAACGGATTGGCATATTCCAATAACCAGGAGATAGAGGCGTGTCCTGCTTCATGCAAAGCGATGGAACGTCTTTCAGCTTCCGTAGTAATCTTGGTTTTCTTTTCCAGACCACCGATGATACGGTCTACCGCATCCAGAAAGTCTTGCTTGCCTACAAATTTCTTTCCGTGGCGGGCAGCGATCAATGCAGCTTCATTGCAGACATTGGCGATATCCGCACCCGAGAATCCCGGAGTTTGGCGAGCCAGCAAGTCTACATCAACACTATCGTCTATTTTGATCGGGCGCAAATGCACACCAAATACTTCTTTACGTTCATTCAAGTCGGGCAGATCCACATGTATCTGACGGTCAAAACGTCCTGCACGGAGCAACGCTTTATCAAGTACGTCTACACGGTTAGTAGCAGCAAGGATAATTACACCGCTGTTGGAACCGAAACCGTCCATCTCTGTCAATAACTGGTTCAAGGTGTTTTCGCGTTCGTCATTTCCTCCCATTGCAGGATTTTTGCCACGAGCACGTCCTACGGCATCAATCTCATCGATAAAGACGATACAAGGAGCTTTCTCTTTGGCCTGTTTAAACAAGTCGCGAACACGGGATGCACCTACACCTACAAACATTTCCACGAAGTCAGAACCTGCTAGTGAGAAGAAAGGAACATTAGCTTCACCCGCCACAGCTTTGGCAAGCAAAGTTTTACCGGTTCCCGGAGGGCCTACCAGCAATGCTCCCTTGGGTATCTTACCTCCCAAATCCGTATATTTCTGCGGTTCCTTCAAGAACTCTACAATTTCCTCTACCTCTTGTTTTGCTTCTGCCAAACCCGCTACATCCTTAAATGTAATCTTGATGGCTCCACCTTTTTCAAAAAGCTGGGCTTTTGATTTTCCTACGTTAAATACACCGCCGGGGCCACCACTGCCACCTCCGCTCATACGGCGCATGAAGAAGATCCATAACGCTACAAGCAAGACAAGCGGGAGTATCTGAATCAGGATTGCGGGAAAAATATCCGATTTGGGCGGATAGTCGGAAGAACCGTCAAAATGACCGGCTTCCTTTTCTGCCTGCAAAAACTCTTCCAGTTTATCGGTAGATGGCGTTCTACTTGTAATGATAGGGTTACGTCCCACTTTGGTAGAGTCCGCTCCAAAAACAGCCCCTACAGCAGTCGGTTTAAGAAAAGCTTCGATTGACTTATCTTCATAACCCAATACTTTGCTTACATAGCCCTTTTTTACGTAGTCCTGAAACTCACTGTAAGTTACAGCTTTGCTTCCAGCTCCCTTTGAATCACTGCCCCACCAGAGGCCGAGAAGCATAAGGGCAATAATCATATACATCCAGTTCAGGTTGAACTTAGGCATATTAACCTTATTGTTAGGTTTATTGCTATTGTTATTATTGCTATTATTATTGTCCATAATCATTAATTAGTCTAGATCGGGGATTTGAGTAAGTTTGGCATCTGCCCAAAGGTGTTCAAGATTATAAAAATTTCTTGTCTCCGGTAAAAAGACATGTACCAGTACGTCGGCATAGTCCATTGCCACCCATTCTGCATTCCGGAGTCCATCGATTGCATAAGGTTTGCTATCCGCACCTTTACGTGTAAATTCTTTGATTGAATCTACAATGGCATTCACTTGACTGGGAGAATTTCCCTGACAGATAACGAAATATTTACAGATGGTATCTTCTATGCTGGTTAAATCGGCAACGATTATCTTTTTACCTTTTTTCTCTTGAATTCCTTCTTTTATTTTTTCAATTAATACTTTAGTATCGTTCATTCCTGTAATTGAGATTAATAATTCATGTTCTCTATTTGTTTATAACAAAAAAAGGCAATCCTTTGTTTCTGGCTATAAACGTGATATTTTTGACAAATATACGCTGATTTATTGGATACAAGAAAGTTATCCCTCAATTTTTGTGTTTTTTAGTGGAGATACTTTTGTTTAGAAAGCTTATTTGGACATTTTTGCAAAAAAAATATCAGAATTGTTTTGAATTCCCAAAATATTTGTATCTTTGCACCCGCAAACGAAAATCATTGGGCTATGGTGTAATGGTAACACTACAGATTCTGGTCCTGTCATTCCTGGTTCGAATCCAGGTAGCCCAACAAATCACCAGCTTTTTACTGACAAAAACCCGCTAAAAATGCAATTTTAGCGGGTTTTTTTGTGCTTTGACAAATGCCATCCGAAAAAAGTTGACGCTAATTCGGTGGCTAATTCGGTGACACGAATGCTCTTTTTTGATATTTTTTTGAGTGGTTCTCAAAAAAAAATAACGATGAGCCAAAAAAAGCAAACTTTCAATGTTCTTTTCTGGATAAGGAAAGGAAGAACGAATGAAAAACTGTCACCTCTTTCATGTCGGGTTACGATTTCGGGGCAAAGATACGAAATTCCCACGAAACTACACCTACGGTCTGAATCATGGTCGGCAGTTGCTCAAAAGTCACTCGGCAAAACCGCCAACGACAAAGAAGCCAACCGGTATATCGAAGATTTGAAAATCACGATCGAAGATACCATCTCCAAGATTAGGCAGAAGAACTACCCTCTCAACATTGAGAACTTCAAACTTATGTTCCAGACACAAGACAATGAGTTCTCTACTATCAGCACATTATTTGATTACCACGAAATCATGGAGAAGAAAAATCTCCGTGCCAGTACATTTGTCGGCTATCACGTCACAAAGAAACACCTGCTCAACTTTATACGTATCAAATACCATGTCTCTGACTATGACTTGACGGCTATTGACAAAGCTTTCGTTTATGAGTTTTACGCCTATCTGCAAGGGTATAAGAGGGAAGGAGATACTGTATGTGCTGTCAATGGAGCATTGAAGCATATCCAGCGTTTCAAAAAGGTGATGAATGTCGCCCTGCAAAATGAATGGATAAGCCGGAACCCTGTCTGCCTGCTCAACGCCAAGAAAACGAAAGTAGAAAGAGGATTCCTGTCCGAAAAGGAACTGAAGAGCATCGAGGAAGTCCCTTTGCCCGCCAACCTCTCCATCGTGAGGGACGTGTT
This sequence comes from Bacteroides sp. M10, assembly GCF_014334015.1. Taxonomy (GTDB): domain Bacteria; phylum Bacteroidota; class Bacteroidia; order Bacteroidales; family Bacteroidaceae; genus Bacteroides; species Bacteroides intestinigallinarum. Next base: position 2,995,340 of record NZ_CP060488.1, read on the forward strand.
CGTATTTGCTGTCTACACCGGACTGTCATTTGTCGACATCAGCAACCTGACCAATGAAAATATAAATGTCGGTATCGACAAAAGCTTGTGGCTGAATTACTATCGTCAGAAAACGGACATACACGCCATGCTACCTTTGTTGCAGCCTGCTGTCTGTATATTAAAGAGGTATGAAGCATACCACGAAGGAAAACGGACTAATCATGTATTCCCGGTACCGCCCAACCAGGTGGCAAACCGATACTTGAAAAAAGTGGCCAAGGAAGCGGGAGTAGAGAAAAATATCACTTTTCACATGGCTCGCCACACCTTTGCCACCACTATCACCCTGTCTCACGGCATACCGATTGAAACTGTGTCAAAAATGTTGGGGCATACCAGCATCAAGACGACACAAATCTACGCTAAGATTCTAGATACGAAAGTCATGGACGACATGGCAGCTCTCAAAGAATTGTACACTAGGAAGGAAACGCAAAAATCACCCAACAACAAAGCCGTAAACGAATGAAAGCAACCGCAACTATCAACCAGGTAGAACTAGAACAAAAAGCTATCGACAGCATGATATCGTATGAGAAAGGCTTCATCACCTATTCAGAAATGGAGAAGGCGGTTAGTGATGCGCTGCGGTATTATGGCAGTAGGGAAGGACACCGGAGAATTGTTTTGAAAGGCTGGATTATAAAGACGATCTACGCCCTCGACAGCGTCCAACTGAAAGACCTTGACCGGATTACTTTAGAATACTTGAATGAATATTAATCACATAAAAAAAAGCAGAATTATGAAAACAGAAACCAACAGTATGAGAATCGTGAAACCTGAAAAGGAATCTGAAAAAGCAGCCACAGAATCTCAACAGGAGAAAGCCTCCGGAAAACCGAAATGCCAGCCTGTCCAGTTCGACGCCATCCCCGAAGATTCTGTATTCATCCGCTCCACGGACGTATGCAAATTGCTCAACATTAGCAACTCAACGTTGAGGAATCTGCGGGCTTCGAAAGGCATTCCTTTCTATAAGTTGGGCGGAACGTTTCTATATAATAAAGAGGAAATAATGAACTACCTCGCATCCAATTACAGTAGAAGAATCTAGCGAAAATGGCAAAAACAGGATTATCATATTATCAGGCGGAAACCGACCGCTTTCAGGACATCAAGGTGAAACGCCTGAAGAAGCGGTACGGCTGCGAAGGGTATGCAGTGTACCAGTATATCCAAAACGAGATATACCGGGTTGAAGGCTGTTATATCCGTTTCACAGACGACCAAATGTTCGACGTTTCCGAATACTGGGGCATTGAAGAGGAGAGGGTAGAAAAGATCATTGAATATTGCACGGAAGTGGAATTGTTCGATACCATCACTTGGCATACGAATCATGTACTTACTTCTGTGGATATTCAGCAGCGATACCTTGAAATCTGCCGGAGAGCCAAGAAAAAAATAGTACTGCCCGAAGACATACGGCTTGTCGAGATACAAGATGCGCCATCCGGCATGGATAGTGCACCGCTACCTGCGCCGCTACCTCTTTTCTCCGGTCAGGAAATCGAGACGAAAACGGGAAAAGCAGTTTATGGTTCTCCCCAAATGGATGCCCGAAGCGAGACTACGACCGGTACCGGAAAAGAGACTGCAACTGGTACCGGAAAAGAGCTCGCAACCGCTGCCGGAATATCTTCCGGCGCCATTATTCCGCAGAGTTCTGCGGAAACTCCGGAAACTCCGCGGAATTCTGCGGAAAAACGGCACAAAGAAAAGGAAAGTAAAGAAAATTCCCCCTCTATCCCCCAGGCTATTCCGCAGACAAGGGATGAGGAGGACAACGTTTCACTCTCTCCGGATGGGAATAGGGGAAATATTTCCGCAGAATCCTGCGGGAAACGTCCGGAACATTCCGAAGATTACCGTTTGAAGTTGCAGCGGTTGGGTGAAACTTGCTACAATCTGGGGTGTTCGAAAGGAGATGTCCGGAAAGTCCTGATGATAGAAAGCATAGCCTTGGACGACAGCCCGATATGGCAACTGATTGAAGAATTGAAAGCGAGCGGCGGACGTTATTCGTTCACCGGAGATGTGTTGCCCGCCCTGTGGGGACTGGTGAAGACGGGACGCCTGCGGATGATGGAAGAGTGTACGGATGAGGTGAAAGAGGGCGTTCATAACGTCAGGCAGATGCTGTCGGGTATCGGCGTGCCGAGCTACGACATGGACGAACTATGCGAAGAAGCGAAAGGCAAAGAAGATGTCCTGCAGGAAGTAATACGGGAAATTCGACGATCGAAAGGACGGATTCTTTCGGTGAGCTGCTTCATCAGGTCACGGCTGAAAAAAGCGCAGAAAAATGAATTGCAAAAAACGGCATGAGCCACACGGTTATGAGTGAAGATAAAAACAAGACGCCACAGTATTACCCCCGCAAAATGCGTCGGGGGTGGTGCGTGGCGCACGAAGTGACAGCCGCGGGCGTCACGATCGAGAGATATGGAATACGCTGCCAGACGTATGCGGAAGCATACCACCGGGCGGAAGTAATGAATCGGGAACAGCAGGCGGAAGTGATGAATCGGAAAGAGCCGTTGGAAGCGGAAAACACCGGAGTGCAAACCGGAGAAACCACCGCTATGAAACCCGCCATCGGCAGCGAGAAAGGAGGTGAACGATTATGAGCGAAAAGGTGAGCACTATTACCCTGCGTCTGACAGCGGAAGAAGCCGCCCAACTGGAGATACTCAAAGACATTACCGGGATGAAGAGCGGAAGCGAAGCGATAAAGCACGTCATCAGGGAGTATCCCCGATTCTGTGCACATTACAAGCAGGAAGCCCACGAACACGGGGAACTGAAACGGAAGTACCAGGAGCAAGGCGAAGCCGTTCGAGGATTCCTGTCAGCACTCGGCAGGCTACAACAGGCGGCAAAACCGGATATGAAGCGTAAATAGCGCATACAGGGGTTGTCTGCATCGTTTTCCTGACGTCAGGAAAATGGTTGCTAGCAGAATCCGTTCCGGAAGCTCTTGGCCAATGAAAGATTTGCTAGCAGATTTCTCCGGATCTTGTGCTCGAGCTGCGACAGGTTGCTAGCAGATGTTTCGTCCAGGAAGAAACCTGCAGCCGGATTCTGCTAGCACATTGTTGTTCCCGGAACGGCAGTCGGTCATAAAATTGCTAGCACATTACGGGTGATATCGGGTTGATCAGGTACGGATCCTGCCAGGTGTGTGCTAGCAGGCGACGGTAATGGCCAAGCATCGGACCAAGGGGAATGATTTCCTTTGTTGCAGCAGTTCGTCTGATTGCTCCCCGCAGGGCAGCCGCATCAGGAGCGCAGCCTTTCAGGACTGCACATCCCCATGCGTCCGCCCTGCTCCGGCAGTGTTTGATAGGAACCTTCTTTCACCGTCAGCGTTTATCGGACGGGCGGTGTTTCGCATCCGTGCCGCTTTCTTTGCTTTCCGTAGCCACCCAATTGGCGCAAAGAAAGCCGCCCTCTGGCAGTGATTTTAAAGAACGTTCCTAGGGAAGGTTTCTTGGGAGTTACTCCAGTGAATAACAGTCGATGCTTGCTGCCCTGCGGAATGGGTGACGTCTGAAATGCCCGGTGCGGTTTCGCTCCGCCCGGCACTAACGCCGGGACTAAGGCTCTATCCGCTACCTCCTTTCGTCTGACTATAGGAACGGGGCTTTAGTCAGAGGTGCAGCCCTGCGGTGTAGTCTTCCGGTGTTACCGATTGAGCGGGTCTGACTGTTTGAACTGGAAGCGTCGAAAGCTTTCGCCGCTGTGCTGATGTGATGCTGCTGCGCCGTGGTCTTCCGGCTTTTCTGATGAAGGGCAGTGTTTGCGCAGGAAATCCGGAATAGGCAATTATGTTTAATTAGTCACAAAACCGTTCCGGATTTTGTGCTTTAATTCAACATAACAGCGCATTCCAGATATTCCTGCTGATTGGGAGGTTTCCTTTGTTTCAGGAACGGGCTGAAAGTTACTATTGCGTGCGGCAAACGCCTCCACTATGGCGGCTGGGCCGCCACCCCGACCACCGCCCCGAAGTTACTTCCGCCTAGTCCCAGCCCTGCGGAACACACTGGTGGTTTTCGGCGGTCGGCTTCGCCGTCCGCTTCGGGACGCTCCGCAGAGACAGGCACAAGAAATCTGTGACAATAGAGCAATTGTCACAAAATTGAATAGTAAAAACTTGCCAATCTTTGAAAAATCTTCAAGAATTGGCGTAAAACCGAATCAGATATGAATGAGAAAGAAGATTTTTTCTTTATGGTATATGTAGAGGGCGAGCATACCCCGGCATATAAGCACAATGATTTGACAAGTGCAGAGACAGAAGCAAAACGGTTAGCGGAGTCTTTAAATAGGAAAGCTTATGTTCTTTGTTCTATTAAATCGTTCGAGATAAACAAGTTTACGGTTAGAGATTGCCGCCCAGCACCGGGTGACGACCTACCGTTTTAATCAAAACGAGAATAGAAATGAAAGAACCGCCTCCACGCACCGCCACCCCATTTTTTTCCTTTTTTCTTATACATCTCCCAGGGCATGGATGAACGGCAGGCAAGGAATTTCAGATAAAAATACCGCACGACGCAGGAGCGCAGGATATTTTTATCTGAAATAGCGTAGCGGTTCTTGACTGACGGGCGGCCGTGACCTATTTTTGTAGAAGAAAAGAGGAAAAATACCTGTAAAACAGCAAACTTATCATTTGTCCGTTCCCATCGCTTTATAGATAATTGCGTTTCTGTCTATGTCACTATGTTTATTTACAGATAGAATCATGCGGGAATAGAACATAAAACATCTAAAAACAGGCGGAAAAGAAGTGAAAACGTACTAGAAACCCTTCGAGATGTTTCCAAAATTTCATCAGACGTTTTTTTTATTTCATCAAACGTTTTTCAAAAAACTCCTGATATTTTCTATGAGGCTTCCAGAAGCAATTTCACCCACCAAACACCCGAAAAAAAAATGCCCGGTGAAATGATTTTTCATTCACCGGGTATTTTCTCTGGTAGGTTTGTAATGTGCGAAACGAGGATAATTAAGCTGCCGGGTCCGGAGCTTCGCCGCCTTCGTCAGGTTTCGGGTCTGGCTTCTCGTCTCCGCCATCTTCACTGACTGTGCTTGCTCCAGCTTTGGAGAAAGAATACAGCTTAACGGCTTCCTTGATTTCCGCAGAAGGTACGTAAATGACGCGTGCCTTTTTTACGGTGTTTGCGCCGAACTTGCTGGCATCTTCGATACCTCTTCCGGAAACGGAAGGACGGAAAGAGCCGAGGTCGCCCAGACGAACCGGAGAACCGTTTGCCAAACTACGTTTGATAACGGTCATCAAAGCGTCGAGCACTGCCTTGATGTCCGAACCGGTCAGCGTACAGCGGTCTGCAATTTGTTCGACAATCTGTTTCTGCGTCATTTCCTGTGACAAAACGACGGTGGGATAATACTTAGCGGCTGCCGCTTTGTCCTGTGGATTCTTACGCAGGGCTGATTTGATTTGAATTGCCATGTTTATGGGTGTTTTATGATTAATAATGCTACAAATCTACATCATACGCACGTAGGCGTGCGGGCGTATGTTCTTATCTATGATGATACGTGTTTCATCATACGATTATGTACACGAAAAAGGGCTGCGGTTTGTATTCCGCAGCCCTCAAAACAGGGGTTTTCACTCCGATCGTAAAGTTACTCCTTAATCGTTTCTCTTTTCATCGTCTTTCACGGGACTGTCTGCCCCTGTGAGCCAAACAAAAATTTTACCGATAACTTTCAATACTTTCAACGTCGTTCTCCAAAATGGTTTCATAATGACCTCCTTTTTAATTGTTCTCCGCAAAGGTGGGGATAGTTGACAGGGGAGAAATGATAAATGATAGTTGACAGATGATAAATGATAGTTGACTGTGCTTTCTACGGTTATATGCTGCACGGTTATCTATCATCTATCACCTAAATAACCGTATTCGATGGAGACACAGAAACAGGGACACTGTTTGATGTACTCGCAGGGTTCGATGGTTCCGTTGTGGTTGAGATCGGGTGAGAGGTCACGATGACCGCAAATTTTTGCTGCTGGGTAGGAGAGCAGGAGGAAGCGAAGAAGGATTTCGAGGCTTTGCTTTTGTGCGGCGGTGCGGGTATCGGCGGCACGTCCGGAGGCGTCTAGGCCTCCTTCGTAGGCAATACCAATTGATGGGGTGTTGTAGCCTTTGGCATGGGCTCCGACGTGAGTGATGTCACGCATGTGGTGTATCGTTCCGTCTTTGGTGATGTAATAGTGATAGCCGCATTCAGTGAAACCTTGGCGTTTGTGTAGGGCGTCGAGGGCTTCCGGGGTGAGGTTGCTGGTACATTTCGATGCGGTACAATGTACCACAATGAGGGTGATGTTTCGTTGTTTAATCATTGGTTTGTGGGTGATTTTAGTAGGTTTAAAAGGGTGAGCCGAAAGAGGTGGTTATCAGGTCCTTTTGGCGGGGTGTGAGGATGCGGTTGCTTAGTTCGTAGTTTGTTTCCAGCAATGCCTCCAGCAGTTCGGCATCGTCTTTTATCCATTGCTTGAGGCGGATGGAAGCGGAAGCGGGTGCGATGTTCGGGAAATAGAGTACGGCCAATTCCTTGAAACCGTAGCTACGATTAGGAAAGGATTGGTCGCTGTTTTGTGGGTGCACGTTTATATACATGATTAGGGTGTTGGTTTACAGATGTAAAGATAAGCCTTTTAATGATTGGTTGTCATCAAGATGCAGGGTAGATATAGTTATATATGTTTGTTGACAGAGGAAAGTTGTGACATTTGAGCAATTGTCACGAAATTCTTCTGTCCGCCCCGCTTTGCGGAGCGGACGGCGAAGCCGACCGCCGAGAATCTCCGATGCTCCGGAAGAGGTAAACTGTCAGCCGGACACGCAACTCGTAAGATGTCTGGTAAACCATAGGAAGTCCACAGAGGTTGGGATTAGTAGAAGTAACTTCGGGGTGGTGGTCGGGGTGGCGGCCCAGCCGCCATAGTGGAGGCGTTTGCCGCACGCAATAGTAACTTTCAGCCCGTTCCTGAAACAAAGGAAACCTTCCAATCAGCAGGAACAGCCGGAAGACGCTGTTATGTTGAATTAAAGCACAAAATCCGGAACGGTTTTGGGACTAATTAAACATAATTGCTCTTCCGGATTTCCTGCGCAAACACTGCCCTTCATCAGAAAAACCGGAAGACCACGGCGCACGCAGCATCACGTCAGCACGGCGGCGGAAGCTTGCGCCGCCTCTAGTTCATGCAGTCAACCCCGTTCAACCGTAAACACCGGAAGCCCACCCGCATGGCTACCTTCGGATTAACGCCCCGTTCCTATAGTCAGACGAAAGGAGGTAGCGGATTGAGCCTTAGTCCCGGCGTTAGTGCCGGGCGGAGCGAAACCGCACCGGGCATTTCAGCTGTCGCCCATTCCGCAGGGGAAGACGTTCCGCAGGGACTGCCACCGCATAGGCTGGTGCTTCCTTTGCTGTATTCGGCAAGTGAGGGAGCGGCAGCCGGAGCCGAATGCGTCAGGTGGAAGTAACTTTCGTAATCACCCACTTTGTAAGCCTCGACTGTTATACACTGGAGTAACTTCCAAGAAACTTTCCCCCAGGAACGTTCTTTAAAATCACTGCTGGAGGGCGGCTTTCTTTGCGCCAGTCTAATTACTACGGAAAGCAAGGGAAGCGGCACGGTGCACAGAAACACCGCCCGTCCGAAAAAACGCTGCCGATGGAGGCTCCTTTCTGTTTAAACACCACCGGAGCAGGGCGGGCGCATGGGGGTGCTGTCCTGTAAGGTAGCGCCCTGATGCGGCTGTGCTGCGGTGAGTAATCAGACGATAAGCCGCTCACGATAGTAATTCCACTTGGTCTGACGCTTGGCCATTACCTTCGCTTGCTAACACATACCCGGCAGGATCTGTACTTGATGAGCCCGATATCACCTGCTAACTGCTAGCAGATTCTTGTGCCCGGATTGTTCCGGAATAAAACTTTTGCTAGCACTTTGCAGCAGCTCGGGCACAAGATCCGGAAACATCTGATAGCAAATCTTTCACTGGGTAATAAATGATTGGTGAAAGTCTGCGTTTCGCAGGTATTTTTCCTCTTTTCTTCTACAAAGATAGGTCACGACCGCCCGTCAGTCAAGGACCGCTACGCTATTTCAGATAAAAATATCCTGCGCTCCTGCGTCGTGCGGTATTTTTATCTGAAATTCCTTGCCTGCCGTTCGTCTATGCCCTGGGAGATGTACAAGAAAAAAGGAAAAAAATGGGGGTAGGCGGTGCGTGGAGGCGGTTTCTCCCCGGATGAAACATTTGCTAGCACTTTGTCCGAACTGCAGCAGTTTGTCCGTAAGAATCCGCTATCAACTTTTTTACTGTACTCGGCGTGAGTTATACTGCGACCGGCTCCCCTTTGATAATCGAGATTTTCAGTGCGTTTTCAATTTTGGTCAAAGTTTCGAGTGAAAGGTTCTCCCGTCCTCTCAACACCTTTGAAATGTATTGCGGGCTGCAATTCATCTTTTCAGCCAATTGCTTTTGGCTCATACCTAATTCCTCCATCCTGTCCAGCATCAGCATGGCAATATTTTGCGAATGTCGGAGCCAAGACTTGTTTGTTTCAAGGAAGTCAAACAGCTCACGCCATTTCGAAGGCGTTGGAGAAGCATGTTCTTCAAGCCTTTGTGCGATAGATTTCATACGATTTTCCATACTATTCCTCCCAAATTATAATTCACTAATATACTCTATAAACCCTTCATCGTCAATGATTCCTTCTTCAAGCAAGTAGCGTCGAACCCTGTCTATTTTCACAAGTTCCTGCCTGGTGTGCTCTCTTTCCTGCATCGTAGCCGTCAGCTTGATGGCGCCTCCGGTAATGATGTAGTTGCCTTGAATCAATTTGATAGCGTATAGGCGGAGCCATGACGAGTGACCGTATTTACGTTTTAACCGGGCCTTTTCTTTTTGCAGCATCACATCCGAAGCTTGGTTGTTGTCCAGCGGACGGAATATCTTGCTTAAATCGGTTTCCGGAGAGATGTCCATTATGATGTATCGAAGGCGTTCACTATCTTCAATAGTATCGCTGATAGCTTCTTTTATATCTGTTATTTTAAAGTAGGCGTTCAAGTCGTCTATGTTCTCCTTGAAGAAAGCGCGTAGCCAAACCACGTCAGCCCAATTGTTGAACACCTTATAAAATTCGTTATCATCCTCACCTTCAAAGTGTGCAGCCCATAATTTTCTGTCTCCAGTAATGTCGTCAAATGTCATATCTCCTTGTTTTATAGTAAGACAAAGATACGTAAAAATAACGAGATAATAAACTTATAGGTTAATTATTTAGCAAGAAAAATGTTTTATTTAGTTGGTTTAGAGGTTGTATGGTAAGTGGTGGTATCTGTGTCCCAGTCATTAATTTCATCATTCGTATTTATTAGCAGACTGTCAATGAGAGTTTTTTGATGAGCTATTTCCGGTTGTTCGCAGCCTCCTATCAGTTGTATAATGAATATTATTCCTGCTATAACGATTCCTGTTATAGTGTTATTGATAACATTTCTTTTTAAGCCTCTCATATAAGAATTCTGATACCTATAATTTTGCATAATTTATATTTTTTACGCTGTGAAGTTAATAAATTAAATGCGATATTTATCATTATTTGTCACTTTAATTAGGTTTATCCGATTAAAAACGATACCTTTGTATTACAAAACTTGAATCCTCAATGGGATATTAAAAGAGGGTTTTTGCCAAAGTCGGTGTCTAATTCGGTGACATCACTAAAATAGGAAGCTGTTAATTCATTATGAATGAGACTATAAAAGAATTAAAGTTTGAGGGCAGGTAGCCCAACAGAATCAACGTCAATTTAGATAGAACCCTGCTAAGAATTAATTCTTGCAGGGTTTTATTGTTTTCAGACATTCATAGTCAGAAGAAACATGAATCTGCAGTGAAAAGAAGCCATGAACTTGATGCCCAAGAAATGAATCCTTAAACAGGCTGTGTAAGCTTGTTTAGTAGAAAAGAAAAACAGGTTTTATTACCCAAGCGAGCATAAAACCTGTTTTTTTATTTTTCTAAATCGGGCAGAGGATTATTCTTCTGCTTTAATTGATTCGTCGATTACTTTAATTTTTTGTAATACCAGTTCCAGGTCTGCTTTCAACTTATCTACCTTGCGGTTCAGTTCAGTCAACAGGCTGCTGCCTTTCTTGGAAGTAGAAGTCAGGAAACCCAGATTGTTCTCATAAGTCTGAAGTTCGTTCTTCATATTCTCATAAGCACGTACCAGTTTCTCGCGTTCTCTATATAAAGATTGAGTACCGCTTCCTTGGATATTACTAATGTTCGAACGGAAGTTGCTTAATTTCTTGTTGGAAGCATTGATGTTGAAACGGTCGAATAACTGGTCGATCAATCCATGATATTGCTTGTATAGCTTATCTTTTTCTTTGAACGGCACATGACCGATAGAATTCCATTCCTTCATCAAATCCCGAACCAGGTTGCTTGCTTCTTCGGTATCCATGTTCTCATCGATAGCGGATAACTTTTCGATCAATGCTTTTTTCTTTTCCATATTCTCTGTTTCGACAGAGCGTTGTGAAGAAGTGGCCTTGTTCTTTTGCTCGAAGAAATAGTCGCAAGCAGTGATGAAACGTTTCCAGATAGCATCCGAATGTTTTTTGGCTACCGGTCCGATAGTCTTCCATTCTTTTTGAAGTTTGGTCAGTGCATCGGCAGTAACTTTCCAGTCCGTGCTGTCTTTTAAAGCTTCCGCTTTTTCGCAGAGTGCTTTCTTCTTTTCCAGATTCTCGTTCATACCTTCTTTCAAGCTCTTGAAGAATTCTCCTTTCTTCTTGAAGAAATCATCGCAGGCATGACGGAAACGTTCGAAGATCTTCACATTCATCTTTTGAGGTGCAAAACCGATGGTTTTCCATTTGTTTTGTAGGGCAATCACTTCCTGGGTCTTATTTTCCCAGGCAGAGAATGTTTTCAATTCATCATACTCAATCGCTTCAACGATTTCGCAGATTACGGTCTTTTGGTCCAAATTATGCTGCTCAGCCTCTTTCAGCGACTCGAAGTGCTGCTGATGACGGCGGTTGACAGCGGTAGAAGCGGTCTTGAACCGATTCCAGATCTCATCACGCAGTTCTTTGGCCACCGGACCTGTATCGCGGAATTCCTGATGCAACTTCTGTAGCTGGTGGAAAGCAGAAACCACATCCTCCTCGTTAGCCAGCTTTTCAGCAGCTTCGCAAAGGCGTGTCTTGATTTCCAGGTTCTTTTTGAAGTCGTATTCACGGAATTCATTGTTCAGTTTCAATAAATCGTAGAACTTCTCTACATATAATTGATAGTTTTTCCAAAGCTCATTCACTTTGCCTTGAGGTACCAATTTCGTATCATTCCATTGCTGTTGCAACTTCTTGAATTCTGTATAAGATTTGTTGGCATCATCTCCGGATTCTACCAGTTCTTTCAGTTCTTCGATGATGGAAAGTTTCACTTGCAGGTTTTCTTCCTTTTGGCGTTCCAGTTCGGCAACCTGTCGGCTGCGTTTTTCTTTGATAACCCCCATCAGACGTTTGAATTCTTCCTCTGTCGGGTCTTCTTGAGCAACAAAATCTTCAATGTTTCCGCCGTTGTCTGTAAACTGTACCTTAGCAGCTTCCAACTCGGCATTATGTAACTTGTAGAATGATTGTTTCAGATTGTCAATTTCCTGCTTATTTGCATTTTCGGCATCTTGCGCAAGCTCTTTCAGCTGGTTTAGTACATCTTCCTTAGTGGCAGGTTTAGGAGCTGCTTCAGGTTGAACTTCGGCAGTAACTTCTTCAGTCGGAGTCTCTGTAATAGCTTCAGAAACCTCGACAGTTTTCTTTTCTTCTTCTAATTCCCCTTGGTTCAAGGGTTGATTAGTGTCATGAGCGTCCATCATTGTATATTAGTTTTGGGTCACAAATTAATGAAATAAAACGATTACTTCATACTATTTTGCTTATTTTTTTTTGTTTATCGCATTTTTATGATAATAAAACGGTAATTCCCATGTACAACATCATTCCGATGATATCATTTGTAATGGCTATAAACGGACCTGTCGCAATAGCAGGATCGATTTTTAGCTTCTCCAGAGTCATCGGTACCAGTGTTCCGAAAATGGAGGCGAACATGACCACGGCAAACAGGCTGATGGATACGGAATAAGTCACTGTAGCTGTTGCACCGAACCGGATAAAGTTGTAGGTGTATACCAGTAAGGAGATAATCGTGGCATTGATTAATGCTACTATAGCTTCTTTAGTAACTTGTTTGAATGTATTTTTGGCGTCCAACGAACTATTAGCCAAGCCTTGTACAATGATTGCCGAAGATTGTGTTCCGACATTTCCTCCTGTACCACCGATCAGCGGGATATAGAGTGCCATTTCGGGATGAGCGGCAAAAGTTGCATCGAAATTTCCCAATATCATAGAGTTGCCGATTCCACCAATCATACCGATTAATAACCAGGGGAGGCGGGCAGTGGTCTGTTTCAATACATTATCGTCCGTTTCTACGTCCTGCGAAAGACCGGATGCCAACTGATAGTCACGTTCCGATTGTTCACGAACTTCATCCATGACGTCGTCGACGGTGATTTGTCCCACAAGCCGACCGATACTGTCGATAACGGGGATGGCCACCAAGTCATACTTTTCAATCGCCTGTACCACCTCGTCGATAGGAGTATCTACATGCACGGAAATCGGATCTTTCTGCATCACGTGTTTCACTTTGGATACAGAAGGAGATGTAATCATCTTTTTGAGCGGGAAGATACCTCGCAGACGTTCGTCGTCGTCAATGACATATACATAATAGATTTCGTCCAGCTCTTCCGCCTGTTGACGCATCTCTTTCAGACATTCGGGCATACTCCAGTTCTCGTTGACGAGTACCATTTCCGTACCCATCAAACCACCGGCGGTATTTTCGTCGTATTTCAACAAGTCGACAATGTCACCTGCCTGTTCAATGTCCTCGATGTGCGAAAGAACCTCTTCCTGCTTATCTTCATCGAGTTCACGCATCAGGTCTACGGCATCGTCCGTATCCATGTAGTCAACGAAGCGTTTGGCGATGGTCTCCGAAGGAAGCATTTCGAGCAGCTCCTTACGAGCATCCTCGTCCATTTCGACAAGCACGTCGGCGGCAATTTCGTTATCGAGCAGGCGATAGACGAATTTGGCCTCTTCCGGATTCAGGTCATTGCACAATTCGGCGATGTCGGCCGGATGGAGGTCGATGAGAAGCCCTTTTACCGTATCGGCGTCTTTTTGCTCAATAAGGTGTTTAACGTTGTCAATGTATTCCTCGTTCATCGTTGTCAATTACAAATTACGAATTACAAAATCCAGTTCTCTGCTCACTGCTGCCCGTCAGTCGGTTATTGGTTGTTGCCTGCTGTCTTTAATGCTTCTTCCACCTTATTGGTCAGGTCGATAAATTCTGCTACCGATAGTTGTTCCGGGCGTTTATTGAATAATATGTCCTCCGTAAGTGGACAATCTTTGCCTAAAATAGGTTTGATAGAGTTACGTAATGTTTTACGTCGTTGGTTGAAAGTCGTTTTCACTACCTGTTTGAATAGCTTTTCGTTACATCCCAACTCTTTAGTCTCGTTGCGCGTCATGCGGATAACCGCACTTTTCACTTTGGGAGGCGGGTTGAACACGTGCTCGCTCACTGTGAATAAGTATTCCACTTTATACCATGCCTGTATTAATACGCTAAGGATACCGTAAGTCTTGCTGCCCGGTCCGGCTGCAATGCGTTCGGCTACCTCTTTTTGAATCATTCCCGTACAGCAGGGGACAATATCTTTGTTGTCCAGCATCTTGAAAAAGATCTGGCTGGAGATGTTGTACGGGTAATTACCGGTCAGTACGAAAGGTTTGTCGTCGAACAGTCGGTGAAGGTTCATTTTCAGGAAGTCATCTTCGATGATGTGGTCCTCCAACGATGGATAAGCTTCGCGAAGATAGGCAACCGACTCATAGTCAACTTCTACGACTTTTATCAACCGGTCTTTTTTCACCAGAAACTGGGTCAATACTCCCATGCCCGGTCCCACCTCCAAAATAGGCAGTTCGGGGAAGGTGTCGACAGTATCGGCAATATCTTGCGCAACTTTCAGATCTTTCAGAAAGTGCTGTCCGAGAAACTTTTTAGGCTTTACTAATTTCATTTACCAACTAAATAATTACTTTTGCAGCCGACAAAGGTAATTCTTTTAAATGAAGAATGAAGAATTAAGGATGAAGAAACTATTAAAAAAGACGCTGAAACTGATATTACCGGTTGTTTTAGGCGGCTTTATCTTATTCTGGGTGTATCGCGACTTTGATTTTACAAAAGCGGGCGATGTGTTATTACACGGTACAAATTGGTGGTGGATGCTCTTCTCATTAGTATTCGGGGTGTTCGCGCAAGTCTTTCGTGGATGGCGGTGGAGGCAGACACTGGAACCGTTGGACGCTTTCCCGAAAAAGAGCGATTGTGTGAATGCTATCTTCATTTCTTATGCAGCCAGCTTGGTGGTTCCCCGGATCGGGGAAGTGAGCCGTTGCGGGGTATTGGCGAAATATGATAACGTCTCGTTTGCCAAGTCGTTGGGAACAGTCGTTACGGAGCGCCTGGTCGATACGTTGACTATTCTTCTCATCACAGGCGTGACTGTCTTGCTTCAATTACCGATATTCGCCACCTTTCTTCAACAGACCGGAACAAAAATTCCTTCCCTTGTCCATCTCCTGACTTCGGTATGGTTTTATATTATCCTGTTCTGTTTTATCGGCGTGGTGATCCTTCTTTATTATTTAAGAAAAACGCTGTTCTTCTATGAACGGGTGAAAGGTTTTGTGCTTAATATATGGGAGGGGATTATGTCTTTAAAGGGAGTGCGCAACATTCCTCTCTTTATTTTTTATACATTGGCCATTTGGGCATGCTACTTTTTCCATTTCTATTTTACATTCTATTGCTTCGCTTTTACGTCACATTTAGGAATTCTGGCAGCATTGGTCATGTTTGTAGGTGGTACGTTTGCCGTGATTGTGCCTACTCCCAACGGGGCGGGACCGTGGCATTTCGCTATCATTTCTATGATGATGCTTTATGGGGTAAATGTGACGGATGCCGGAATCTTTGCCCTGATTGTGCATGGTATTCAAACCTTTCTGGTTGTTCTGTTGGGTATCTATGGCTTTGCTGCCCTGTCGTTCACTAACAGACATCGAGGGTGAAATTTTAGCTAAAAGTGTGTATTCTTAAATGTTTTTGCTGACGTCCTTTGCCATCTGAAAACTTTTCCATAACTTGGCACTGTTTAATTATTAGATTTAAAATCGTTTTAAAATATTTATTATGAGTACCATTCTTTCTTTAGCTCCACAAAACGTGTGGAAGCATTTTTATTCGTTGACACAGATTCCTCGTCCGTCAGGACACATGGAAAAAATAACAGAATTTCTTCTAGGTTTCGGAAAAGGTTTGGGTCTGGAGTCTTTTGTAGACGAAGCAGGTAATGTAATTATCCGTAAACCGGCGACTCCGGGTATGGAAAACCGGAAAGGTGTAATTCTTCAGGCGCACATGGATATGGTTCCGCAGAAGAATAACGATACTGTACACGATTTTGAAAAAGATCCGATTGAAACTTATATAGATGGTGACTGGGTAAAGGCAAAAGGTACTACTTTGGGTGCGGACAACGGACTGGGAGTAGCTGCCATCATGGCCGTGCTGGAAGCAAAAGACTTGAAACACGGTCCTCTGGAAGCTCTTATCACTAAAGACGAAGAAACCGGCATGTACGGTGCATTTGGCTTGAAGCCGGGCACCCTGAACGGTGAAATCCTTTTGAATCTGGATTCCGAAGATGAAGGTGAATTGTATATCGGTTGTGCCGGAGGTATGGACGTAACTGCTACCCTGGAATATAAGGAAGTAGCTCCCGAAGCAGGAGATATCGCAGTGAAAGTTACTTTGAAAGGATTACGCGGCGGACATTCGGGATTGGAAATCAATGAAGGACGTGCCAATGCCAATAAGTTGTTGGTTCGTTTCGTTCGTGAAGCGGTTGCCAGCTATGAAGCCCGTTTGGCTAGCTGGGAAGGTGGTAATATGCGTAATGCTATCCCACGTGAAGCACATGCTGTTATTACCATTCCGGCTGAAAATGAAGAAGAACTGCTGGGCTTGGTGAAATACTGCGAAAACCTGTTCAACGAAGAATATTCGGCTATTGAAACTCCGATCAGCTTTACGGCTGAACGTGTAGAACTTCCTGCCGGTGAAGTACCTGAAGAAATTCAAGACAATCTGATTGATGCAATCTTTGCTTGTCAGAACGGTGTGACACGTATGATCCCTACTGTTCCGGATACGGTAGAAACTTCTTCCAACCTTGCTATTATAACGATTGGTGAAGGAAAGGCAGCCATTAAGATTCTGGCTCGCAGTTCAAGCGATAGCATGAAAGAATATCTGACTACCAGCCTGGAGTCTTGTTTCTCTATGGCAGGGATGAAGGTAGAGATGACAGGCGGATATTCCGGTTGGCAACCTGATGTAAATTCTCCGATTTTACATGCGATGAAGGCATCCTATAAACAACAGTTTGGTGTAGAACCTGCAGTGAAAGTGATTCACGCTGGCTTGGAATGTGGCATTATTGGTGCTATTATTCCGGGATTGGACATGATTTCTTTTGGTCCGACTTTGCGTTCACCGCATTCACCGGACGAAAGAGCGTTGATTCCTACCGTACAGAAGTTCTATGACTTCTTGGTGGCAACTTTGGAGCAAACTCCAATGAAATAACGTATTTCTCTTTATATAAATATTCTCCTATTATATAATAGGTAACCATAGTGAAGGCACGGATGATATTTCATCTGTGCCTTTTTGTCATATTTATTGTAGCGTATATTACAATTCTGCTTTATAACAAATAAATTAATTGATGCAAATCAAGAAATATGCTATAAAACATAAATTTCTCTCTTTTTTAGATCAATGTATAAACAAAGGCTGTATTTTTGTGTTGTAAAACATGTAATTAGGAGGATAACAAAATGAAAAGTTTAAAAAGATTGTTTAGAAAGATCGGCGAAGCCGATGTACATGTTTGGGGATATTCAACAATTAATACCAAACCAAACAAGTAAGTTTTATTTTTTAGTTTTCAAGAATTAGTAATTTTAAAGGTTTAAAGATTATGGCAAAGAAAATGGGTTCTTTAGTTAGAAAAATCCTTAGTGAAGTAGGTCGTAATGAAATGCTTTCATGGGGGTACAGAATTGAGAAATGAGAACAAGTACATTAATTAAGTTTAGAGTGGGGATACGTTATTAAATACGATATCCCCATTTTTTATATCTAAAATTTTAGATAGAGTTGTTTTAGCTAACAACTGTGGCGGGGGATCTGTTTCAGTGTCAGTTCCTCCTTTAATTTCTGTGTTTGGGTACACTGTCTTTTGCCACTTGGGCTGGAATGTATCACATGCGAGTTTGGTTGGTTTTACTATCACACCCTCACCAAATCACTTGAAAGCCTTTGTTCATTGGTGTTACAAAGGGTGAGGGTAACTGTGATTGTAGGGTGAGGGTAATTTTTACTCTCACCCTACAATTATACCTGTAATAAGTGCTTAATGGTTGATTCCTAGTAAGCTATATGCTGATTTGTCTGGTACTAATACATGAAAGATGATGTATTTGTGTCTGATAACTGGCGTAATATTATCTGGAATAACAGGCTGAACGAGATAATAGATACGGATGAATTAATTGTATTCCGTAAAGTTTCGATTGGCTTCTCCATAGGGGAAAATCAGTTTCAAGCTTGTGAACAGTTTGTTTCATACGCTTGAAACACTTAGTTTCAAGGCTTGGAACTACTAGTTGTACTAAATCCCGCATACGTAATAGCTAAAGTTTCGCTTTCTGCATGCGGGATCGTTTTTTTGTTGTACTTTGGAGTAACAATCAATTTTCCAACAAAAAAACATTTTCATTATGGCAAGTATAATTGAGCGTGCCTGTGACTCTATTCCAGAGTTTAGGCAAAAGTACGAAAAGTTTAGTAAAGAACTTCATGTTCAACAGTATTCTTCGGGTACCATTACCGGTTACTGTCACCAGTTAGCCACGCTTTGTTTCCATTTCAAGAAAGTTCCTGAAGACTTGAGTCAGGAGGAGGTTCGTGATTACTTGAGTTGTCTTTCTTCTGGCAATTCCTGTAAAATCAGTAAGTTCAAGCACACCATTTATAGCCTTCGTTGCTACCGCAAGATGATGTCTCTTTCCGTCTGGCATTTTTCTCTTCCGCGTATCCGCAAATCCAAGAAGCTCCCTTTCGTTTTTTCGTGCGAGGAGATTCTTCTGTTTCTCTCTAGTTGTGAGGGGCTTCGTTCGCGAGCTATTTTTTCTCTTATTTACTCGTGCGGTCTTCGGGTAAGCGAACTTCGTCATATGCAAATCTCCCATATTGACAGCCGTCGCATGCAAGTGTTGATTTATCAGGGCAAAGGAAAAAAGGACCGGTATGTTCCTTTATCGGCGCAAACCCTGTTGGATTTGCGCCGATACTTTGTACGCTCGGCATGAGCATTATCTAACGGGTGTAAGTCCCGAGTAAGCCCTAATAGCGGGAATTACATAGCCAATGGCAATGGTGTCCATCGCGAGCTGGAATCAGAAGGAAGCCGGCAGCAAACATCTGACCTGACGAACAGAAACTTCATACAAGGCATTTGACCGTGGGTAAGGTTGCAAAGCGAACCAAAGCCCTATAGCTATTCGGAACGGTTGGTGTAAATGAAGCAGGTATAAGATGGAAAGATAATGCCCCTTATCCGAGGAGGTCTCACGGACGTGCGGACTAGTTTTTTTTTTTTTACGAAATGTACGGAGTAAAGCTTGCCGTGAGAAGTCAGCAGAAGTTATAGTAGTGAAGTTATCGATAAGCTTCATGAAGGACTGAACCTAATAATTAAGCGATAGTAATTGAAAGTTACCTTATGAAAGGACGAATGCAGAAAACATCAGCTCCAGCTAATGACTGCTCTCAAAGAGCTAGGACGGAATCCGAATGGTATGAGGGAGTGCAGACTTTCATGTGGATGACCGAAGACAACATCGTGGAAGTAGCATTCGACAAGGAACATTTGTTTGAACTTATTCTTAGTCCCTCTAATCTGAATAAAGCCTATAAAGCTGTATCCGGCAATAAAGGGTGTGGCGGTATCGACAAGATGTCATGGGAAGAACTGTTTCCATGGCTTTTGGCTAATAAGGATGAGTTTATAATTTCTTTGCAAAACGGGACATATCGTCCTAATCCAGTCCGGAGGGTTGAAATCCCTAAGGCTAATGGCAAGACACGCCTTTTGGGTATTCCTACCGTGGTAGACCGCCTGGTGCAACAAGCCATCCACCAAGTTCTGACACCAATTTACGAGCGTCAGTTCTCCATGACAAGTTATGGCTTCCGTCCAAAAAGGGGCTGCCATGACGCACTGCGAAGAGCGCAGAAGATAGTTGATGAGGGCTACAGATATGTAGTTGACCTTGATCTAGAGCGTTTCTTTGATACAGTAAGTCATAGCAAGCTGATAGAGATACTTAGCCACACAATAAAGGATGGAAGGGTTGTGAGTTTGATACACAAATATCTTCGCAGCGGTGTAATGAACCGAGGCCTGTTCGAAACAAGTACGGAAGGTACTCCCCAGGGTGGTCCTTTAAGTCCGCTGTTAAGCAATATAATGCTTAATGAACTGGACAAAGAACTAGAAAGCCGTGGGCACCCTTTTGTTCGTTATGCTGATGATGCGCTGATATTCTGTAAATCCAAACGCGCAGCACAACGCGTCAAGGAATCCATCACCCGATTCATTGAAGGACAACTCTTTTTGAAAGTGAATCGTGAAAAGACAGTTGTGTCGTACGTGCAAGGAGTAAAGTTCCTTGGCTATTCTTTTTATGTAATGAAAGGCAAATGTCTGCTGACGGTACATCCCCAATCCAAGTCAAAGATGAAATTCAAACTCAAGGAGTTGACAAGTCGTAGTAACGGGTGGGGATATGAATGCAGGAAACAGAAACTTAGGAAATACATAAGAGGATGGTTAGGTTACTATCACTTGGCCCAGATCAAGCGTCTTTGTCTTGAAACGGACGAATGGTTAAGGCGACGGATACGTATGTGTATCTGGAAATCATGGAAGAATCCCAAGACCAGAGTGGCAAATCTAAAGAAATGCGGTGTCCTTGACTGGCAGGCGTATCAATGGGGTAACACTCGACTCGGGTATTGGCGTGTAGCACTCAGCCGTCTGCTTACATTCGCAATGTCTAACGATAAGTTGCGCAGAGCAGGTTATGCTAGCCTAATGGATTATTATCTCGAATGGTACCCAAAATAGGAACCGCCGTATGCGGAACCGCATGTACGGTGGTGTGAGAGGTCGGAAAGCGAAAGTAGGAAGAAAACTACTTCGTTTTCCTCCTACTCGATTCCAGATATCAGCCCAAGTTCTATCTCTTTAACAGCACACCGGGGCATCCAATTAGCGAGGAAGTCATCCGCACTTTGTTTCGTGAAGCCGTATTGCTTGCCGGTATCCGTAAACCCTGTACTTTGCATACCCTGCGTCACAGTTACGCCACTCATTTGTTGGAGTTTGGTGAAAACCTCCTACGCATCCGGGATCTTTTGGGGCATACGAACATTACTACAACCATGACTTATCTTCATATAAGCCGGCTTGAGCAAGGTGGAAAGTCCTTTAGTCCACTTGACAGGGTAATAGCTGGAGCGAATCAGCCCCACAAGGATGAGAACGAAGTTTGAAGTTGCGCAGATAATCTCCCGCTTTAAAGCTCTGTTTTATGAGAAATATGCCCCCTGCCCACAAGTTCGCAAAGTTTTTGGGCATCTGGAACAATGCCGTACCGCTGAACTGGGAGGTCATGTGGATGCCTGCCCTGAATGTGGCGCCATACGTGTCAGCTACAACAGCTGCCGCAACCGGCATTGTCCCAAATGTCAGGGAGTGGAACGTGAGTTGTGGATACAAGCCCGCAAGGAAGACCTGCTTCCGGTAAAATACTTTCATGTGGTTTTCACTCTGCCCGATGCATTGGATCCGGTATCATTGGGCAACATGAGAACTGTCTACAACTCTCTGTTCAGTGCCGCTTGGGATACTTTGAGCACCTTTGCCCGCAACAAAGGGGTACAGGGGGGGAATGATATCCGTACTGCATACCTGGGGAAGTAATTTGCATTATCACCCCCATTTGCATTGCATTGTTCCCTGTGGGGGACTGGACAATAACGGTATGTGGAAGAAACTTTCCTCATCCGGTAAAGAGAGCCCGTTCCTGTTTCCGGTCAAAGCTATGAGCAAGGTGTTCAGAGCTAAATTTATGGCGGCACTCACCAGACAGGCGGATGTCACGCCACAGATCAGAAAGAAGCTATTCCGTACGGAATGGATCGTTTACAGTAAATCGCCTTTTTGTGGAGCGGGCAAAGTGTTGGAATACTTGGGGAGGTACTCACACCGGGTAGCTATCAGTAACAACCGGATTAAGAATGTGACGGACAGGACTGTGACCTTTGATTACAAAGATTACCGGGCGGCAGGCAAGCACAAAGAGCGTGAGCTCACAGGAGAAGAGTTTCTGCATCAATACAGTCTGCATATCCTTCCGCATGGATTTGTACGTATACGCCATTATGGGTTTCTGGCTGGCTGTAACAGGGAGAAACTAAGAAACATACAGATACAGATGGATGTCACGCCTTCTCCAATGAAGAGGGGAAAGAAGATATGGACGGAGGTGTGCAAGCAGAATTGGGAAGAATATAATCTGTGCAAGCATTGTGGAAAGGCACAGATGGTGACCGTAGAGATATTTGCCCGTACAAGAGCACCACCAAACAGGTTCGAAGCAAAACTTCAAGAATCTGTATTTTAAGCATTTAAAGGATACCTCTGAAATCTAATGGGTGGCGGGGGAAGATTACTAGTGCTTATAGTGAACGGAAACGAAAGAAAAAACGTCAAAAGAAGGAAGAACAAGACTGGAGGAAGCTAGGAAGCAAGGAAGATGAACAAAAAACACTGAAAAACAAAGAACGAACAAAAATATTAGATTATACGAAAAAGAGAAAAGAGAGATGAATACCCATAATAAGGAGAGCGTACAACAAAGGCTCCAAATGTCCTACGGACACACGGAGCCCTATATCGTTCACCGGCATGAACAAGCCATTTTATGTAGAGGTGCTGCAAATTATTGAGTGTCTTCTATGAATATACCCGGATTCTTATAAACGAGACAGTGTGTAAGATACCTCTATCTTGCATGCATCTGCATCGGTATCTTGCACTGCTTCAAATACTTGTATATCAGTTAACTATCGCTGGTTTAGTGTAAGGTGCAAGATACTTTTGCATTTATGAACTTGTAAAAGATAGGTGAATCTTATTGCAGAAGATAAACTTTTCAATTAAATAATAAACCGAGTGGCAGTTTTGGGACTTTTTATTTTATTCCAGAGCGAGTTGATTAATAGGCTAATGTTTATACAATATGGTATGGGGCTGATAGCTTGATAAAAGCTTTTTTTAAGCTAAAAAGTACAAATCTTTAAACTTTATTTCCTTACTTTGTTATTTATAAGAGTGAGACTTATAGCAAACTTAAACTAGAAAGATTATGAAAGTAAAGCAGATTTGTATGATGGTGCTGCTATGGTTGGGAGTGATTCCGGCGGTACAGGCACAAACTTTCGACAAATTATGGAAAGAAGTGGAGCAAGCGGAGAAAAAGAGCTTGCCTAAGACTGTGATAAAACTGACTGATGAGATTTATCAGAAAGGGGAAAAAGAGAAAAACTCTCCACAAATGCTCAAAGCATATACGTGGCGGATGAAATATAGGGAAATGTTGAATCCCGACAGTCTTTACGCTGATTTGAAAGGACTGGAACAATGGGTGAAACAGACTGACCAACCAATGGATCGCGCCATCTTACACTCTTTGATAGCGGGAATCTATGCAGATTATGCAGCCAGCAACCAGTGGCAACTCCGCCAACGGACAGAAATCGTAGACCAGACACCTGCTACCGATATGCGTGAATGGACAGCCAATATGTTCATCGAAAAAGTGCGGACAAATATAAAGGAGGCATTGGCCGATTCTGTATTGCTGCTCAAAACGTCCTCACGCGACTATATTCCTTTTGTAGAACTGGGGGAAACGAGCGAATACTATCACCATGATATGTATCATTTATTGGCTTCCCGTAGCATTGAAGCACTGCAACGGGTGGAAGAATTGGGTAACAGGATTACTAATGACGGTACTGTGAATCCGGTCAAACAAGATATAATAGCTATTTATGGAAATATGATTTCCGCTTATAAAGCAACCGGATTAAAAGAAGGTTATGTGTTGACAGCACTTAACTACCTGGAATGGAGATGGAATGCTGATCGGAATATTCGACCTCTGCAGGCTAAGGGCGAACTTCCGGTACTGACGGAAGATACTTATCTGAAAGCTTTGAACACATTGAAAAGCAAGTATGCTTCCGAACCCATCTGTGCCGAAGTCTATTTGGCAGAAGCCCGATATACTATTGGAAAACAACAGCAGCTCAATGCATTGCAGCTTTGCGATGAGGCAATCCGCCTTTATTCAGGCTATCGCAGAATCAATGCTTTGAAAAATCTTCGGGAAGAGATATTGGCTCCTTATTTGAATGTTAATGCATCCGATTTGGCTTTTCCGAACGAAGAGATAGAATTAAGGGTCTCACACAAAAATCTGGATGGTTTCACTGTCCGTCTTTATCAGGCGAAGAAACTGATAAAGGAACAACATTACGCTGTGCTTCGTCCGAAAGATTATCGGACGCAGGACACTGTGTTTACATTCAAAGCTCCTGAACTTGGATCTTACGTGATGCGTATCATACCGGATATTCGTGCGAAGAGAGATAGTGAAAGCAAGTTTGATGTAACACGTTTCAAAGTGCTGACGTGCCGTCTGCCGGAAAAACAGTATCAAGTGGTGACGCTGGATGGACAGACAGGGTATCCCATTCCCCATGCGAAAGTGACGATGTACAGTAATGACGAAAAAGTGTTGCAGGAGTTTACGACAAACGAAGAGGGTAAGGTCGTATTTCCCTGGAAATCCGAATACCGCTATCTGAAAGCTTCCAAGGGGACGGATACGGCAATGCCGAAACAAGGCATTTATGCAGGAAGTTACGGATATTACGGCGACGAAGATAAAGTGACTGAAAATATGACTTTATTGACCGACCGTTCTTTGTATCGTCCCGGACAGACTGTGTATGTGAAGGGAATTGCTTATTCTCAACAATCGGATACGGCGAATGTACTTCCGAACAAGGAATATACGGTGACTTTATTGGATGTAAACAATCAGGAAGTAGGGCAGAAGTCGGTACGTACCAATGAGTTCGGTTCGTTTACCACCGATTTCGCATTGCCTTCGGCCTGTCTGAACGGAATGTTTTCTTTGAAAGCGGGAAGAGGCCGTACAAGCATTCGGGTAGAAGATTATAAACGTCCGACATTTGATATCACTTTTGAAAAGCAACAAGGAAGTTACAAACTGGGTGATGAGGTACAGGTGAAGGGTAAGGTACAATCTTATAGTGGTGTGCTGCTTCAGGATCTTCCGGTGAGATATACGGTAAAGCGTTCTGCATACAGCCTTTGGCGGTTTGCGGAATCCGTGCAGATTGCTTCCGGTGAAGTGATGGCCAATGAGAATGGAGAATTCACGATACCCGTTCGTTTGCAGGAAAGTGATTCTTATAAGAATAATGATAAGGTATATTATCGTTATTCCATTGAGGCCACTGTTACCAATGTGGCAGGTGAAACACAATCTTCTACGGACGTGATTTCGGCAGGAAACCGTTCGTTGATTTTGCAGGTGGAATTGCAAGATAAGACTTGCAAGGATCAACCCTTCGAAACAATGTTTAAAGTGCAGAACCTGAATGGACAACCTGTGGAGGTGAAGGGGAATTATTACTTGTACCCTGCCAAAGACAAGGACTTTAAGCAGCTGGAAGAGAAACCGGTTGCAACGGGAACCTTTACTTCTAATGAAGACATGACGCTCGACTGGAAGAATCTTCCATCGGGACCTTATGTGCTGAAAGCATCAGTGAAAGATAATCAGGGCAAGGAAGTGACTGCTGACACCAACACGATTCTTTTCTCTGTTGAGGACAAACGTCCGCCTGTAGAAACGACGATGTGGTTCTATGGTGCAAATACGGAATTTGATGCTGCTCATCCGGCCGTGTTCTGTTTCGGTACGTCGAAAAAAGATGCTTATGTGATGATGAACGTATTTTCCGGTGATAAATTGCTGGAGAGCAAGACGTTGAATTTGTCAGATACGATTGTCCGTTTCGAGTATCCATATCGGGAAAGTTATGGGGATGGTGTCTTTGTGAATCTCTGTATGGTGAGGGACGGACAGGTTTATCAGGAACAGGTGCGGCTGACCAAACGGATTCCTGATAAGACACTGACTATGAAGTGGGAAGTGTTCCGTGATAAATTGCGTCCGGGACAAAAGGAAGAATGGAAGCTGACGATTAAAACGCCGCAAGGACAAGCTGCTAACGCGGAAATGCTGGCAACGATGTATGATGCCTCCTTGGATAAAATATGGAATCGGCAACAGAATTTCCAAATCTATTATAACCAGATTGTCCCATATTCTAACTGGATGAGTGGGTATTCCGGCAATAATTCATTCAACTACTGGTGGAATACGAAGAGTCTCAAAGTGCCATCATTGGAGTATGACCATTTTGTGATGCTATCGGACTATTATAATAATGGAAGAGATTTGGGTGAAGTAATAGTGAGAGGATATGGCTCGACGAGAAAGTTGACGGTAACAGGTAGCGTTTCGACATTGGACGTTGCAACTTTAAGGAGTAATGCGCCAAAGATGAAATCGGCTATGGCTGCTGATGCCATGACTAATGTTGAATTTCAATCGGAAATGATACCCACGGGAGAAAAAGCGGATGAGGCATCTGACAACGAAATGCTTCCCGAAGCATCTGCTGACTTGCGTACCAATTTAGCAGAAACAGCATTCTTCTATCCTCAACTTCGCACCAATGAACAGGGAGAGATCTCTTTCTCTTTCACGATGCCCGAAAGTCTGACGCGTTGGAACTTCCGTGGATATTCTCATACAAAGGGAATGTTGACGGGAACATTGGATGGCGAAGCTACCACAAGCAAAGAATTTATGCTGACTCCTAATCTCCCTCGTTTTGTGCGTGTGGGTGATAAGACTTCTCTGGCAGCTTCTATCTCTAATATGACTGGTAAGCCGCAAGCCGGAACGGTCAGTCTGGTTCTTTTTGACCCGATGACAGAGAAGGTTATCAGTACACAAAAACAGAAATTCAGCCTTGCTGCCGGAAAGACAATGGGTGTGGACTTCCAGTTTACCGTTAGTGATAAATACGAAATAGTGGGATGCCGGATGATTGCCGACAGTGGTACTTTCAGCGATGGAGAACAACAGTTGCTTCCGGTTCTTAGCAATAAAGAGCATTTGGTGGAGACACTTCCAATGCCAGTGCGTGGAGAAGAAACCCGTACTTTCTCACTCGATCATCTGTTCAATCAACAAAGTAAAACAGCCACAGATCGTAAACTAACTGTTGAATTTACAGGAAACCCGGCTTGGTATGCCGTTCAGGCATTGCCTTCATTGAGTCTTCCGACAAGTAATAATGCTATTTCCTGGGCTACTGCCTACTATGCCAATACGTTGGCCTCGTTTATCATGAACAGTCAGCCGAAGATCAAAGCGGTATTTGAAAGTTGGAAACTGCAAGGAGGTACGAAAGAAACGTTCTTGAGCAATCTGCAAAAGAATCAGGAAGTGAAGAATATCATTTTGTCCGAGTCTCCCTGGGTGCTCGAAGCACAGACGGAAGAGCAACAGAAAGAGCGCATCGCCACCTTGTTTGATTTGAATAACATCCGTAGTAATAATATCGCAGCTTTGACTCGATTGCAGGAGTTACAGAACTCAAATGGGGCATGGTCCTGGTATAAAGGAATGAACGGCAGTCGATCTGTAACTACCTATATCGCCGAACTGAATGCCCGTCTGGCTATGCTGACAGGTGAGAAATTAGGCGGATCGGCTCTTTCTTTGCAACAGAAGGCTTTCTCTTACCTTCATCAATCAGCTTTGGATGAATATAAGGAAATCCTGAAAGCACAGAAAGACGGTGTGAAGTTTACTGGCGTTTCGGGCAGTATTCTGCAATATTTGTATCTCATCGCTATTTCGGGAGAGCAGGTACCCGCAGCCAATAAAGCGGCTTATACCTATTATCTTTCTAAGGTAGGAGAATTGCTTACTTCTCCTTCGATGGATACAAAAGCGATTGCCGCCATTGTGCTTGATAAAGCCGGACGCAAGAAGGAAGCGCAGGAGTTTGTCGCTTCTCTGAAAGAACATCTGACGAAGACAGATGAACAGGGAATGTTCTTTGCTTTCAACGAGAATCCGTATACATGGGGCGGAATGCAGATGCAAGCTCATGTAGATGTGATGGAAGCGCTGGAACAGACAGGTGGCAACAACGATACAGTGGAAGAAATGAAACTTTGGTTGTTGAAGCAAAAGCAGACACAACAGTGGAATTCTCCGGTAGCTACTGCCGATGCGGTATTTGCATTGCTGATGAAGGGTACTAATTTACTCGACAATCAGGGAGATGTACGGATTGTGATTGCTAATGAAGTGTTGGAAACTGTTAGTCCAAGTAAAACGACTGTTCCCGGATTGGGATATATCAAACGTTCTTTCACACAGAAGAATGTGGTGGATGCCCGCAAGATTGAAGTGGAAAAGAGAAATCCGGGTATTGCCTGGGGAGCTGTGTATGCAGAATTTGAATCTCCTGTGAGTGATGTAAAACAACAGGGCGGTGAACTGAATGTTGAGAAACAGTTGTATGTGGAGCGTACGGTGAATAACGTGCCTCAATTGCAGCCTATTACTGCCAAAACGGTTCTTCAGGTAGGTGATAAAGTCGTTTCCCGTTTGAGCATCCGCGTAGACCGTCCGATGAACTTTGTACAGTTGAAAGATCAGCGGGGCGCTTGTTTCGAACCGATCGGCAGTATCTCCGGTTATCGTTGGAACAACGGGCTTGGCTATTACGTAGACATCAAAGATGCATCGACTAATTTCTTCTTCGATCATTTAGGAAAGGGTGTGTACGTGTTGGAATATAGTTACCGTGTCAGTCGTGCAGGAACTTACGAAACAGGTTTGGCAACTATGCAGTGTGCTTATGCACCGGAATACGCTTCGCATTCTGTTTCGATGACAATTATTATTAAATAGTTCCGGCAGGGGATTTTTATTCTCACCGACGAGCGAGGCGTTCCTCACCGATGAAGAGGGTGTTCCTCACCGAGGAAGGCATCCTTCGTCGGTGAGGAACTTTTTTCTTATAAACAGGGGCTTACAAGGACTGCTATTAAGTAAAGTCTTTTCCCAATCTGTGTTAATCTGTGTAATCTGTGGTGAAAAACTCATCTAAAACCCCTACATTTGTGCACCAAAATAAAAAATATCGCATGAAACGTAGTTTACTATCTATATTAACTTTGCTTACTGTCGCTTTGGCAGCCGTTGCCCAACCGCGTATCTCTTCAAATAAAGAGACACATAACTTCGGACAAATAGAATGGAAACGTCCGGTGACTGTGGAATATACCATCACTAACACGGGAAACCAACCGTTGGTGCTGACCAACGTCACGACCTCTTGTGCCTGTGCCGTGGCCGACTGGACGAAAGAACCGATTGCTCCCGGAGGAAAAGGAATAGTAAAGGCTACTTTTGATGCAAAGGCATTAGGGCATTTTGAAAAGTCGGTAGGCATCTATAGCAATGCCAGTCCGAGTCTGGTTTATCTGAAGTTTACTGGTGAAGTAGTACAGGAAATTAAAGATTATACCAAGTTGCTTCCCCATGCCATCGGAAATATCCGTTTAGATCGTGATGAGTTTGCTTTTCCTGATGTCTATCGCGGACAGCAACCTTCATTGACTTTTAGCATCGCCAATCTTTCCGATCGTCCTTACGAACCGGTGTTGATGCACCTGCCTCCTTATCTGAAAATGGAAGCGGAACCTAAAGTTCTGTTGAAAGGTAAGAAAGGAACTGTTAAACTGACACTGGATGCAAGCCAGTTGAAAGATTATGGATTGACACAGACATCTGTTTACCTTTCCCGTTTTTCCGGTGATAAGGTGAGCGAAGACAATGAAATACCGGTTTCGGCTATTCTTCTTCCCGACTTCTCACGTATGACAGAAAAAGATTCTCTGAACGCTCCTGCCATGCATATTTCGGAAACGAATATTGATCTTAGTATCCCGTTGATAAAGAAGAATAAGGTAAGCCATGATATATTGATTGCCAATTCCGGAAAAACTCCGTTAGTTATCAGTAAGTTGCAGGTATTTAATTCATCGGTAGGAGTGAGCCTGAAGAAGACTGTCCTTCCCCCGGATGGAATGACGAAACTTAAAGTGACCATTCGTAAGCGTGACGTAGGTAATAAAAAACATCATTTACGTATCTTGATGATAACGAATGATCCGTTACGCCCGAAAGTTGAAATCAATATCAAACGCTAAATCCTATTGTTATGGAACATCCTGAAAATAGTGAAGAATATAAGGGACTTGTTGTCAATAAAGGTATTGAGCAACCCTCATCTGTGAATCCCTACTTAAAGCGGAAACCTAAGAAACGCCAACTTTCAGTAGCAGAGTTTGTAGAAGGTATCGTAAAGGGGGATGTCACTATATTGAGTCAGGCTGTGACATTGGTGGAAAGCGTAAAGCCTGAACATCAGGCTGTCTCACAGGAAATCATCGAGAAATGTCTGCCATTTTCCGGCAATTCGGTCCGGATCGGTATCAGTGGTGTTCCCGGTGCGGGAAAGAGTACGTCGATAGATGTATTCGGTCTGCATGTACTCGAAAAAGGGGGCAAACTGGCAGTATTGGCTATCGACCCCAGTAGTGAACGCAGTAAAGGCAGTATCCTGGGAGATAAAACGCGTATGGAACAGCTTTCCGTACATCCTAAATCGTTCATCCGCCCTAGTCCATCGGCCGGTTCATTGGGAGGAGTGGCACGTAAAACACGTGAGACGATTATTCTTTGTGAAGCTGCCGGATTCGATAAGATTTTTGTGGAGACCGTAGGAGTGGGACAGAGTGAAACGGCTGTTCACTCGATGGTCGATTTTTTCCTGTTGATTCAGTTGTCCGGTACGGGAGATGAATTGCAAGGGATTAAGCGTGGTATTATGGAAATGGCGGACGGTATCGTTATCAATAAGGCTGATGGAGATAATCTGGAACGTGCCAAGTTGGCTGCCACTCAATTCCGTAATGCATTACATCTGTTTCCTGCGCCTGAATCCGGATGGACTCCCAAAGTATTGACTTACTCCGGCTTTTATAACCTGGGAGTAAAGGAGGTCTGGGACATGATTTACGAATACATTGACTTCGTGAAAGGAAACGGCTATTTTGAATATCGCCGCAACGAACAAAGTAAATACTGGATGTATGAAAGCATTAATGAACAACTTCGTGACAGCTTTTATCATAATCCGAAGATTGAAGCAATGCTCTTAGAAAAAGAACAGCAGGTATTGAAAGGTAACCTGACTTCGTTTATAGCTGCAAGAAGTCTGCTCGATACTTATTTTGAGGATTTGAAATAGCTTTAATTATAATAAGATTCTAATCTATTAAAGAATACATTTTGTATAAAAGGGTAGAAAGACTAGGTGTCTTCTACCCTTTTATACTATGAATGAAGCTTTTCCGCTTTTTCAAGATCAGCCCTTGATTTACTCTGTGTTACGATATACACTCCCAGGAATACGAGCGCGATAGCGATTCCTTTCTCCCAGCCGAAACTTCCGATTCCCATAGTAATTGCTGCAATTGTAGCCACAATCGGTTGCATATAATTGTACATACTGACTACTGTCGGACGGAGAAGTTTCTGTGCAGTCATGATACAGAGATAAGCGAGGAAACTACCTCCTAATACGACATAAAGTACCTGTAGAATGGCAACTGTGGAAATAGAAGCCCATTGAATAGTGGAAATATCGTAATATGAAAACGGTATATAACATATCGAAGCGTATATAAACATCCACTTATTAATTGTTACTGCCGAATATCGTTGAGACAATCCTTTGAATACAGTCAGGTATATAGAGAAGCTGATTTGCGCAACGAGACAAAGTAAGTCACCAATCAGGCTTCCGTTTCCGTTGTTTCCCGCCTGACTGCTCACAATAAGAATGAGCGCTCCCATAGCCCCTACAAAAATTCCCAGTACTTTCTTATTTGTCACCGGTTCTTTTAAATAGATAGCTGCTACAACCATGGTCACAATCGGTAAAGTGGTCGTTACGATAGAAGCGTCGATGGGAGAAGTCATAGAAAGCCCGAAGATAAATACTCCTTGGTTGAATACTAACGCAAATAATGAAGCGAAAAAAATCTTCAGCATATCACGATGATCCACATGTTCCTGTTTGCAAAATATAGAGAGCAGCCAGAAAGCTGCTGCTGCTCCCACCATGCGGAACGTGGTAACTGAAATAGCGGAAAACTCTTGAAGAGCCGACTTACCGATGGGAGACATCAATCCCCACATGACGTTTGCTGTAAGTGCAAACAGATGACCATGCAGATTCTTACTTTTGTCCATGTTGATATTGATTAATCTACAATTTTTTTATATGAATAACAGTCAAACAGAGAAAACGGTTGCAAAGGTAGCTTTTTATTCTTATATTTTCCCAATTTAATGTATTAATAAACGGACGTTATGGTTTCAACAAAACGAAGTCCGGTATCTTTTTATTGTTGTCAAAATGCTTAATTTTACTAGGGTCTTGCTAGATGATTAAAAAACTCTTTGAAAATTTGCATCTTTTGATAAAACAATTACTTTTGCACATCTAGATAAGCTCTAGGAGGGTTGACGAATTTTCAAAAAGCGCTTTTAGTAGTTGTCTTTAACTCTTTTTTAAGTTGTAATGTAAGTATTTACGTATTGATGAATCTGGCTTTTTCTATTAAAGAGTGGTATGCGTACTTAAAAGATGAAGACAAATAATGAAACAAATTCCTGCGCTTTTTTTTGTATCTAATAAAAAGGTTGAATCAGTGGAATTTATAGACCGGAAAAACAGTCCATATGGGTATACTAGGCTTTATCGTTACGCTCTTTTGGGGAATACTGGCAGGAATTGTAGTGACGATTCTTATCGTGTATTTGATAAATAAACTAATGGATACCCCAAAGTGGTTGGTTGGATTGATAGGACTTTTTCTTCTCTTCTTTCTTTCCTTTCAGTTTACGGCAATTATTGGTGCCGGAAAAGTAAAAGGAGTAGTTGAAGACATTACTGGCCTAAGTAATACTGTTAGTGGACAGGTCGATTGGAATAATATTGAAACGACCTATCCTGTTTTAAAACCTTATCTTGATAAAGTCGGAACGAAAGCAGACGAGATGATAGACAAGAAAACTTCGGCGCTTTCTCTTATTAATAGCGTCATTAATGGCTTTATGTGGCGACGTACGGCATGGGCATTGGGCGGAATAATGATATGTTTCGTGGTGGCTGCCTTGCCAGCATTGACCGGAAATGGGCGTAATCGACAGGGACGACGAGGGGCATCAGCTTCTACCCGTCATCGGACTACGCAACATACAAGTCGTTCACATCGGCTACGATCAAGATAAAGAGAACAAAAAAACAATTATAAATACTAAGTGATATTATGGAAACATTAGACCCGAAAAGTCCTAACCACATCCTAGTCGGTTTAGGCGGTACAGGTGGTAAAGTGCTGAAAGCTATTCGCAAACGCATTTATCAGGAATTTCCCAATGATGAAGAACGTGATAAACTGTCTATCGGTTTTGTCTATGTCGATTCTACGCGTGAGATGATGACACCGGGTGATCCTTCTTTCCGTGTGATGGGGAAGGACGCTTCGTTTACAGAAAGTGAGTTTGTGGATATTAAGTCGGTAGACCTGAAACAGATTCTAGATAATGTATCCAATTATCCCGGTTTGAAGACCATTGTGAAGAATGGTGCTTCAATGAAGAATACTTTGGGGGAAGTGGGACAGGCTGCCGGGCAGAAACGTCGTGCAGGACGCATTCTTTTTGCTGCAAATTGCAATAAGTATCTTTCTGCTTTGAAAGGACAGTACAATAAAGTGAAGTCCCTGACCAACAAAGATGAAGTTAATATTCATATCTTTACTGGTTTGGCCGGTGGTACGGGATCGGGTGCTATTATCGATGTCGTTGCCCAGACTCGTGCCCAAGAGACTTATAAGCATGCTAACATTATGGTTTATGCCATGGTACCTGAATTGGATATTCCCTCCGGATGTCAGGCGGGACGTTACCATCAAAATGGTTATGCTGCATTGAAAGAGTTGAGTGCGCTTAATATCGGACGCTTTGTTCCTTCGGATGTTATTCGTGGAGAAGAACATATGGAGTTGGATTTTACTCCTAATAAACAGTTCGGTTTAATGCTTTATTCTAATGTGAATGAAAATGGCGTAGTAGTCAATTCCTTTACAGAGTTACCACAGCTGTTGGCGGATACCGTTTATTTCCGTCTGTTTCTGGAAGAGAAACATGGCACGACTGATGATCTTTTACGTTCTTTCAGTTTGGAGAATATCAATGACTTCTGTGTAGAGTATAGTGAAAAGTCGAAAGGAACAGATAAGGAACGTGCTCGTACGAAAGCAATCAATACATTTGGCATTAAACGCATTATCTATCCGGAGAAACGAATTTTGGAACACATCACTTATACCGTAGGTGAGCGTGTTCTGTGGCAGATGCAATATAATAATTTCAAGGATGATTTCGGGTTTGTGCAGGAATCGGTTCGTAAGGATTATCGTGAGTTGTATATCAATGACAAGAACTTGCGCGACTGGCTGCTGGATGACAGTCATTTGATGCTGGAAGAAAAAATATTCGATACAGATAAATATTGCAGTAAGATAGAGAATTTCTGGAGTGATATTACTAATAGCTATTCTTATGATGATGCTAAAGCGGTAGATCCGGAACCTTTGAGATTCCTTGAAAGTATCTGTGCGGATACTTATAAGAATGCTTTCCGTAATAAGCAGGGGGTAGAAGTTTACTATCAGGACAAGAGCAATGACCAGTTACTGAAAGAACAGGCGCAATATATCATTGAGCGTATAGAGAAGAATTTGTATACGAAATGGTATGAGGGTTCTCTTTCTTTGGAAGATTTGCTGAATATCTGTGACACTGTATTGACTTATATAAAAGACCGCAAAGAGAAGATAGAAAACGATATTGCCGGAGTTGATGAAAAGATTAAAGTGAATGAGGACGATGCTGATGCTAACAACTACGATTATAACCATTTGTCATTGTTGCAGCGTGCTACCGGACGTTCACCCCGTCTCTACTCCGATCATCAAATGATAATGAAGGATCTCTATGCGTTACGAACTCAACGTGTTGCTTATGAATTTGAAGGTAAGTTGTTGGGTAAGCTACGTGCAGCGTTTGAAGAATTCAGTGCAGAAGTAAGTCAGTTCATCGGTGTGTTGCTGGTATCAATGGATGCTGCTGAAAAACGTATTGCCGATCGTAATAAGAACACGAAAGGAATAGCCGATTTGTCGAGTGCTATTGTGGAAGTCAGTGAGGACGAAAAGATGCTCAAGCTCGAACAGGCGTTGATTCTGGATAAGAATCAGCAGGAAACCTGGTCGGGAAATATCCGTAAGGCTATTACAGGCAACCGCAATTATGCTCACTTTAGCGAACTGGCTGCCACTACTTCCGAAGATGCTATTTTCGATATATTCGATACGGAGTTGAGCCCGAAGATACGTGAAAAACACGATCAGGATTATCAGAATGATAAGATTTTGGGACTGAATGTATTGCAACAGTTGCAAAAGGTATTGCTTACGGATACGGATATTCGTAATTTCGCTTCTAATGTAATTAATCAGAGTGGTACATTCCTGAAACTGGATGATGGACAACTTTCGAAAGCATTGAATAATAATGAAAACCCGGTTTCTCATCCTGAATCGATCAATCGTAAGACTATTCTGATTTCTATGCCGACTGATGAGGGTAACGACTCACTCAAAACATTTGCCAACAAATTGAAAGCCGCATTACAAGGTGCTTTCGGAAATGCTACACCGGGAAGTACAATCAATTTTAATACTTCCAGTGATCGTATGAATGAAATTGCTGTCATTTCCATCCGGTATTGTTTCCCGATGCGTGCCATTGCTTGGTTGCCTTCTTATGATCGTGCGTATAACGATATGGTGAACAATAAGAATGAATTGGCTGCAAAAGAAGCCCGTATCTTACTTCATTGCGAAGGTGACGGTACGGAATTGCCGGACCTTACGGGAGAAAAAAAGGTTTCACCGAAAGATTTTATCCCTTATTTCTTCGTGGCTGCTGCAAACAATATTCTTGCCGTACGTGAGAACGAGCGGGAAGAAAAAGGCTGGTGTATTGTCACTGCCGATGAATGGGGAGCTGAAATGGTAACTCTTATCGCATCCCAGTTTACAGAACTTCTGACTAGTGAAGATTTAACGGAAGAAGTGCTGGATACTATCAAAGAAAAGGTAGATGAAGTATTGAAGAACCCGGACTTGAAGATGAGTGACCGCGCCGCTATGGTAGAAGGAGTGAAGGTAGTGATGCGCGATTACGTAAGTAAGGAGTGCTCCAGTCCTACATCCCCCAAGTATCAGCAATACAGCGCTGAAGCAAAGAAAGCATTGGAAATGATTAATAAGAAATAAAAAATTATGGCAAGACCTAGTGAACGCGACAGATACAAATATGGTATCTGCACCAATCGTGACAAGAATGGAGAAGGAACTCCTTGTCCTAAATGCGAAAGTAAAGAAGTACAGAAAGTAAGAGGTGGACAGGACTTCGTATGCGAAGAATGTAAAGACCCGCTGCGTATGGTTCCACCTCCCAAAGAGGGACCAAATATGAAGATGATCGGCGGTATTATTGCAGCCGTTGTGGTACTTGGTGGTGTGGGTCTCGGTATCGCTTTTAGCGGTGGAGAGAAAACAAGTGATCCCATTGGAGGAATAGAGCCGGATTCTATTAACGTTGTTAATCAACCGCAGGAAGATGACGGAGTGGAAACAGACCAATCGCATACAAAAGATCAAGTAGAAGTAGTTGTTGCTGATAAAGGAAATGCCGGAGTGACTGACGGTGGAACAACAGGCGGTATCGTAACGAAAGACTTCGGTTATGCTGTCTACAAAGGACGTATGAAGAACGGCCTGATGAACGATGAGAATGGAGTTTTGACATTTAAGACAACTCATATTATAGAACCGCGCGACGTGAAAAAGCGTGAAGCTAAGGCAGGTGAAAAGGTGGTTGGTATCTTTGAAGACGGTCATCTCATTACCGGTACGTGGTATAAGAGCGATGGAAACAAAGAGGTAATCATTCCGTAATGAGGAATCCGTCCACTCAAATAATCTACATAATTCTTTTGCTGTTCCCGCTTTCCGTGTGGGGGCAGCAAACAAGAAAATGGGGAAATGGAAAACTACGCCAGACGGTTGTTTCCATCTCCTCCGATGTTCCTTTTGCTACGGCAGCTTATGATTTTGCAGAACGGTATCTGATCCAATTGCAAAAGATGTCCGTTGCCGAGCGGAAATCGCAGATGGAGCGTGATAATGTGCTGATAACACAGGGGAGTATGGATCTTTTGAATCTCATCAACGAACAGACATCAATGAATTTTTCCGAGAAGGAAAACCGTTACATCGTGTCGCTTATCAATGAGAAATTTCTTTTGATCGAACTCTCTTTTCCGGCTTCATGCCAATTGCTGACCGGAAAAAATCTGAAAGAACTGGAAGCCGACTTTGTAAAAGGATTAGCTTCTTATAGTTACACTCCATCTTCTTCGCAACCCATACGGAAGGAACTTAAAAAGTTGGCGGGAGACTATTATGTGAAAACGGGGGATACCTATTACATAGAAGAAATCAACGGGAATCTTTATTTCGAGGAAAAGAACCGCGTTTTGCATCCGGTGTTCAGCATGGATCATCCTGCCGAGAGCGTGTTTAATCTTTTTCTTAGTGAAGATACACCTTGCAATGTTTCTATCAATCTAACCGTACGCCAATATGGGCTGAAAAGAGAACAGATGGAACTTCCCGTCCGCTCCTGGATATCCTATATGCGTAATCAGGGTTGCACTCTTTATGTGGGTATTGAAGCGTTGGAAACCAATGCGGTAAAGGCGTATGTCTTTGCGGTGAATACTGTGTTAAAGTATAATCATGTGATGAATGTGGAAATTCCCAACTCGCTCCTAAGCGGAGGGAAAGGAAAAGTAGAGGGCGATGTAACCTTGTTTGTCCCCACCCACAATATTTCATCACTTTTTGAAGAACTTAATTGGGTAAATACTACCCCAAAAAGGCAGATTAAAGTAAAATGAAGAAGATAATTACTTTGTTATTGTTTTGCGGAGCATATTGCAGCCTGATGGCACAGAGTGAAGCCGAAACAAAGGCGCAGATCAATAAGATCAAGCGTTCGCAGTCTTATCTTTCCGCAGAGGCTACCATGCCTACTGAAGAAGAGGCCATTCAACAAGCCAAAGAACTGTTAGTGAGTGAAATCAATGATTGGGTAGCCGGTAAGCGGAAAAGTGGTGAAGTGAAACAAGTTGTTTTACAAGACATTAATACCTGTACCCAGCGGATGGATATGAAACGCGGAGTGAGAACCCGTGCATTTGTATACGTGAAGAAAAATGAGATTGTGCTCATTTACGGTGAAGGACAAATCATGTTGAGTGAAGAAGAAAAAGGAGCCGATTTACAACCTTTGTCCGAGATATCAGAACCGATCAAGATAGAGTCTGCCAAGAAGTCTGCAAAAGACGAGAAGATGGTTTCGACTGTGGAAAAGATTAGTCCCGAACAGGAGAGTCTGAATCAGGTTCTTGCGGCAAAAACAATGACGGAGATGAAACAGGTTTTTGCTTCGCTTAAAGAGCAGGATCGAATATCCTATGGCGTATATGCTCCTGAAACGGTAGCAGAACAATGTTATTTATTGTTTTATACCCGTACAGGCGAGGTAAAAGGAGTGGTGAAGAAGAATGAAAAGGAACTGAATGACGTCCGGACAAAAGAGGCTACGGATATTGCTTCTTTTAGCGGTTGTGGAGCCTACTGGTTCATTCTTAAATAACAAACATAAGTAGAAAGAGAAGAAAATGAAAAGTATAATTTTGAGTTGGGCATTGGTAGCGGTTTGTACACTGATGACTCTACCTGTGCAAGCCCAGGATGCTGTGAGACTGGAAATTGCTGACGGTTTATATGATGCCGGCTTAAAGGCAAAGATGGAAAAGTCGACCAGCGCACTCCTGACAGAAATCAATAAAGCATTTAAAGAAGGCAGAGCATTGAATCTGGTGTCTTTAGGACTGACCGATACGGCAGAACGCGGATTGAATGCGTTGTGGGAGAATACCCATTTCTATTGTGATGACTCGGAAGTCGTTCAATCTTGCATCCGCAATGGAAACGGATATCAGGTTCGCCAAATACCTCTAATGATTAAGCCTGTAGGCGAGACATTGGATGATGAATATCAGGAAGCAGTGGTTAACTATGACGCAAGTGGAAACATCACGCGTTTCAATTTTACACTTAGCACCACTGTTTATCAAAATGTGATGAAGAAAGGCAAGACGGTGACAGAAGTAGCCCGTCGCCAAGAAATCCTTTCCTACGTAGAGCAGTTCCGTACGGCTTACAACGAACAGGATATTCATTTTCTGGATAATATCTTCAGTGAAGACGCATTGATTATCACAGGTTCGGTGACTAAAGTGAAGAAAACCGACGGTGCAGGCATTACTTATAATAAAGTAACCTATAAGAAACAAGGTAAGCAGGAATACATCAACAACTTGAAAAAGAGCTTTGCTGCCAACAAGTGGATTAATGTCCGCTTTGACGATGTGAAGGTTGTAAAGCATCCTAACCCGAAGATGGAAGGCTTTTATGGAGTAACCGTTCATCAACTTTATGCCAACAGCAGCGGCTATAACGATGATGGCTATCTGTTTATGTTGTGGGATTTCCGCGATAAGAATCAGGTGCAGATTCATGTGCGTACCTGGCAACCTCGTTGGATGAATGATAATCACACGGAAGAAATAGCCCAGGAAGAAATCTTCACTCCCGGCGATTTCGTAATTGATTTATAATTGTAAAAGTACGATGAAACGACCATATCATATTTTGTTATTGCTAAGCTGTGCGTTAGTGATAGGGATGAAGGCAAGTGCACAAAGGGTTTTCTTTGTGGAGCCCAAAGAAGATCCCACCATTACAGCCGGCCCTAATCAGGTAAAGATTATCATCAATTCTAATAGCGATAAGTTGGTGATGACTCATAATATGGGCGAGGAAAAAGGAGTAAGAACCACGAATGACGACGGAACTTACCGCTATACCATCAATTATAGTTTTCCCGAAGATTATGAAGATGATTTTATAAAATCCACTTTCCTGGTCAGACTACCCGTCGGGCAGAAAGACTTTATGCTTGTTTTGCGAAAAGGAAAAGGATACGTGGGGACGTTCAATGAGAACTTTATAACGATTGAAAGGAATAATGACGGACTCTTCCCGCAGTCGAAAGCTGCGAAAGTAACGTTCCTGTCTGCCATGAAAAAGGTGAATATAGAGTGTAATGGCAAGTTGTGTTTTGCCGACGGACAGGCTGTTCCGGTGACTGATGTCAACTTCACTTCTTCGGTGAAGCAGGAAGGCGGTGATTTGAATGCCTATAGCATTGAATTCATGTTGGATGAAGAGAAAAAGACACCGACATATGTCAAACACCCTATATTCAAAATTAAGGTAGGCTCTTCCAATGCCATTGATGTAGACCTCGGAGGTGACTTGGAATTTAAGAAGTCATATAGCTATACCATTGTCAGCAACGTGAAAATCGTAGAAAAAGAAGCTTCATTTGACGAACTGCTCGCTAAAGCTCAAGCCAAAGAGAAAGAAGCCGATTTCTTTGCTGCCGCCAATGCTTATCAGGATGCCCGCAGCCATGAAAACTGCCCTGTGGATAAACGGAGTGAGCTGGAAGCACAACTGGGTAAGATGAATTCTGCCCGTAAATTCCTTTTTTATGCAGAGAAATTCGAAAGACAAGGAGCGAGAGTGGAACGCAAAGAAGGATTTACGGCTGACAGCGTATTTATCTACTATCGGGGAGCGATCCGTAGCTACAAGAAAGTGTTGGAATATGCTCCCGGTACGACGGAATTCGAACGCCGTGCAGAAGAATTGGACGAGAAATTGAAGGCTCACCCACTGAATAATAAAGTGGCAACAGTCACTGTGAAATATCAGGAAATAACCGGCAGACACCCGAATGGTGGTGGAATCCCCATCTATGCTTCCAATACCCCTGGCAATCCGAAGCCAGACAGTGATGACAAACCTCTGGGCACTACCCGGGGCGACGGCTCATTCCGTGTTGTTTTCAAGGATACGCCTCCTTCTTATCTCTACTTCTATGGCGATAAGAAATCTTATAAGATAGATAGCACGACAACTGAAATAATATTCTAATCAAATCTACTATAATTAAACATTTTAAACTTTGCAATCATGAGAAACAAACATCTGTTATTAGTTTTCGTAGCTATGCTAGGATTGGCTTTTGTGTACCCGACCTCTTTGAGTGCCCAAAAAGACAAGAAGAAAAAAGAGAAAAAAGAAATTATCTGGGAGCTGCCCGAACCATCGGGAGATGCAACCATTGATGGATATCTGTTGTCTTGTGACACCTTGTATAACAAGATTTCAACATATCGGGATAGCCTTTCTCACTACAAATATCGGGAGGCTTCTTTCTCCGTAGGAGGAAAAAACTATCTTTTCAAATGTATGATCGATTCCGTAAACAATCAGTTCTTGAGCTATGGTATGGGACGTTGGCAGGTAGCACAAGGCATTATGACGGGAGCTGAAATAGTTCTTGATGCCACCAGTCTTAGTTTGAATACGGCTTCCGCAGCTCTTGCTCTTCCGAACCTGAAGTTGAAGGCAATCAAATATTTTAAACCGGTCAAGGACTTGGGACCTCACGTGATTGGTATGGGCTTGAAAGAAATTCCCGCCATCAAGAAAGAGTGTCAGAACACCATGCGTAAGTATGGCAATGCAAAGAAAGTAGCTATCCTTCCTGAAAATCTCGACCCGACTGTCCGCGAACATCTGATGGCTGAATTGGGAATCGATGCAAATACCTTTGAAAAATGGTACTACAAATATATTTTCGTCAATGAAGATATACAGGAAGCTGCCGAAGGAACCGAGAACCAAGTTGTAGAAAAGACGGAAGAAGAAAAAGACGCAGGCAATAAACTGACGGATTACAAGAACTTCGGTGTAGCCGATTTGCCGGAAGGACAGGCTGAACCGTCGGCAGAGGAAGAAATGAACTTATTGAGTTAATCGTAATTTGACTTGTTCTTATACTTCTGACATAAAGAACCGTTTTTGAAATACGAATGACGCAGTAATGTGGACAAAATCAAAAATCCACATTACCTGCGCCATTCTTTTTATTTGTTACCTTTATTGAAAACTGCTGT
The DNA here is from genome assembly GCF_014334015.1 of Bacteroides sp. M10. GTDB lineage: Bacteria > Bacteroidota > Bacteroidia > Bacteroidales > Bacteroidaceae > Bacteroides > Bacteroides intestinigallinarum. The sequence goes on from NZ_CP060488.1 coordinate 3,037,387, forward strand.
AAACGTGATTCATTTATCGTATGATTTGTTTATATTTGCCTTGATTAAACTTGAATATTATGGAACAACAGGCCAATTATATCCGTCGTATCGAAATACACGGACTATGGGAACGCTTTAATATAGGATGGGATTTGCGTCCCGATGTGAATATCCTCTCCGGCATCAACGGAGTGGGGAAGACTACCATTCTGAACCGTTCGGTGGGATATCTCGAGGAACTTTCCGGTGAAATGAAAAGTGACGAGAAGAACGGAGTGCGTCTTTTCTTTGACGATCCCCAGGCAACCTATATCCCCTATGATGTGATCCGGAGCTACGACCGTCCCTTGATTATGGGAGACTTCACAGCCCGTATGGCAGACAAGAATGTAAAGTCCGAACTGGATTGGCAACTCTACCTGCTGCAACGCCGTTATCTCGATTATCAGGTCAACATAGGCAATAAGATGATCGAAATGCTTTCCAGCACTGATGAGGAAGAACGCCGTAAGGCAGCCACTCTATCTCATGCTAAGCGCCGCTTTCAGGATATGATTGACGAATTATTCAGCTATACACGTAAAAAGATAGACCGGAAACGAAATGATATTGCTTTCTATCAGGATGGCGAACTATTGTTTCCCTATAAACTATCGTCCGGCGAAAAGCAAATGCTGGTTATTCTGCTGACCGTACTTGTGCAGGACAACAGCCACTGCGTACTGTTTATGGATGAGCCGGAAGCTTCCCTTCACATAGAATGGCAGCAAAAACTGATTGCCATGATACGTGAGCTGAATCCGAATGTGCAGATCATCCTGACCACTCATTCACCTGCCGTCATTATGGAAGGCTGGCTGGATGCCGTGACAGAAGTAAGCGATATATCTACCAATATAAATCAAACAAATGGCAACTTCACTACGAGATAATCTGACTTCTTCCTATTTCAATGCCGCCCATAAGCTTTATCCGAAGAAAGCCCGCCGACGTATCATCGCTTATGTAGAAAGCTATGATGACATTGCTTTCTGGCGCACATTGCTTGAAGAATTTGAAGATGATGAACACTATTTCCAAGTGATGCTTCCTTCGGCCACCTCCCTGGCAAAAGGAAAAAAGATGGTCCTCATGAACACGCTGAATACAGCCGAACTGGGGAGAAGCCTGATTGCCTGTGTGGACAGCGACTATGATTTCCTGTTGCAGGGAGCCACTAATACCTCCCGTAAAATCAACCGGAACAGATATATTTTTCAGACTTATACTTATGCTATTGAAAACTATCATTGTTTTGCCGAAAGCCTTCACGAGGTATGCGTGCAGGCCACATTGAACGATCGTTCCATCCTGGATTTCAACTCCTACCTGAAGCGGTACTCCGAAATTGTATATCCACTTTTTCTCTGGAACGTCTGGTTCTATCGCCAACGGGATACTTACACCTTCCCGATGTACGATTTCCATACCTATACTTCTTTGCGTGAGATTAATCTCCGGTATCCGGAAAAGAGCCTGGAATCACTCCAACAACGGGTTAACCAGAAGTTGGCAGAGTTGAAAAAGAAATTTCCTCATAACATTAATCAAGTAAACGGACTGCAGGCTGAATTTAAAGAACTGGGCTTGGTGCCGGAAACTACCTACTTGTATATGCAGGGACACCATGTGATGGATAATGTGGTAATGAAACTCTTGATTCCGGTCTGCACCGTATTACGCCGTGAACGGGAACAGGAAATCAAACGACTGGCCGAACATAATGAACAATTCAGAAACGAACTTACTTGTTATCAGAACAGTCAGGTAAATGTGGAAATCATGCTCAAGAAGAATGTAGCCTACAAAAGGCTCTTCCATTACGATTGGCTGCGGCAGGATATCAGTGAATATTTAGAAGAAGGAAGAAATAAACAGAAATCATAAATAAAAGAAAAACTAAAAAAGAGAGAGAAGATTGCTTATGAAAGAAGTAAAGGAAGTAGTTGATACTGTGAGTGTAGCATTGGCAAATGGACGGCCGGAAGAAGCAGGTAATGTAATGATGCAAGAAGTAAACCATGCTTTGCTTTCGATGGGAGTAGATGAAGTCTGGGCGGATAAGATTGATAACTTTATCATCTTATTGTGCATAATCGGAATCGCTTTACTAGCCAATCTGATTTGCCGCAAGATTATTCTGCGTACCGTAGCCAAATTGGTGAAACAGACGAAAGCAACCTGGGATGATATTGTATTTAATGATAAAGTGATGCTGAATATCAGCAGATTGGTAGCACCTATTTTGATTTATATATCTATCCCTATCGCATTTCCCGAACATGCGGACTCCGGTTTGCTGGACTTCCTTCGCAGACTTTGCATGATTTATATCCTGGCAGTCTTTCTTCGCTTCGTTAGTGCGTTGTTCACAGCCGTTTACCTCGTATATAGCGCACGCGAACAATATAAGGACAAACCTTTGAAGGGACTTTTGCAGACAGCACAAGTCATTCTCTTCTTTATAGGAGCTATTATTATTATCAGTATCCTGATAAAGCAAAGTCCGGTGGTACTGCTGACCGGATTGGGCGCTTCCGCTGCCGTTTTGATGTTAGTATTCAAGGACAGTATCATGGGATTTGTCTCCGGTATCCAGCTTTCTGCCAACAATATGCTGAAAGTGGGTGATTGGATCACGATGCCGAAATACGGTGCGGACGGTACGGTGATAGAGGTAACGTTGAATACCGTAAAAGTGCGTAACTTTGATAACACCATCACTACCATTCCCCCATACCTGTTGATTAGTGACTCTTTCCAGAACTGGCAGGGAATGCAGGAATCCGGCGGGCGCCGTGTGAAACGTTCCATTAATATAGACATGACCAGCGTGCACTTCTGTACACCGGAAATGTTGGCAAAATACCGGAAGATACAACTCTTGACGAACTATGTGGATGAAACGGAAAAGGTAGTGGAAGAATATAATAAGGAGCATCACATCGACAACTCCGTCTTAGTGAATGGACGCCGGCAAACAAACCTGGGAGTTTTCCGCGCCTATCTGACTAATTATCTGAAAAACCTGCCTACCGTTAATCAGGATCTGACCTGCATGGTACGTCAGCTCCAACCTACCGAAACCGGTATTCCGTTGGAACTTTACTTCTTTTCTGCCAATAAAGTATGGGTTGCCTACGAAGGTATACAGGCAGATGTTTTCGATCATGTGCTTGCCATTATTCCCGAATTCGATCTGCGTGTCTTCCAGAATCCGTCAGGAGCAGACCTCCATCGGATAGGGGTAAAGATAGAAAACTAATCAAACGCTTATAAATTACTATTACTATGACTACACCGTTATCCAACCAGATTATCCGTGAAATCACTCCTTTATCAGATAAGGATTGCTTTTACATTGCGGAGCGTTATAAAACGGAATTCACTTATCCTATTCACAATCACTCCGAATTTGAATTGAACTTCACCGAAAAGGCTGCCGGAGTGAGGCGGATTGTAGGAGATTCTTCCGAAGTGATAGGTGACTATGATCTGGTGTTGATAACGGGAAAAGACCTGGAACACGTCTGGGAACAGAACGACTGTCGTTCTAAAGAGATACGGGAGATTACCATCCAGTTTTCTTCCGATCTTTTCTTCAAGAGTTTTATCAATAAGAATCAATTCGACTCTATCCGCCGGATGCTGGATAAGGCACAAAAAGGACTTTGTTTTCCCATGTCTGCCATACTGAAAATTTATCCGTTGCTGGATACACTTGCTTCCGAGAAACAGGGGTTCTATGCAGTCATCAAGTTTATGACGATACTGTATGAGCTTTCTCTCTTTGAAGAAGAAGCCCGTACATTGTCCAGTTCGTCTTTTGCCAAGATAGATATTCATTCGGACAGCCGTCGTGTGCAAAAGGTGCAGGAATATATCAATGAACATTATCAGGAGGAAATACGTCTGGGGCAATTGGCTGATATGGTGGGAATGACGGATGTGTCGTTCAGCCGGTTCTTCAAACTGCGTACCGGAAAGAATTTATCTGATTATATCATTGATATTCGTTTGGGCTTTGCTTCCCGGTTACTGGTAGATTCTACTATGTCTATTGCCGAGATTTGTTATGAGTGCGGTTTTAATAATCTTTCCAATTTTAATCGTATCTTTAAAAAGAAAAAGAGTTGTTCGCCCAAAGAGTTTCGTGAGAACTACCGGAAGAAAAAGAAATTGATTTAGCCTGTTCTTCCTTATGAACTAATTCGCCGAATACGGAGAATTAGGTTTCGATATGCATAAAATTAATCGTCTGACAATTGTTATCTTTTCGTCTGACTACTGTTGAACTTTCGTCTGACAACTGTCAGACGAAAGTTCAACAGTAGTCAGACGATTAGTTTTATTCGTAATGAGGGATAAAACAGTGAAGTTACAGTCTTAAATTGGCTTATAAACAGGTTAGAGTTATGTCGTAAGTGATTGATAATATGTTTGTAACATGTTGTAATCATCTTGCAACGACTCTTTCAATAAATTGTATTTACTTCGTCTTATTGTTGTAATGCCCGACTCCTACCTTTGCCGACGTAATTAAAATGTAGAGCGAAGTTAGATGAAAAAACTATTTCTTATTCGATTTTCAGTGGCAGCTTTCTTTTGCCTGTTTATATTTTCCGCATCGGCTGTCAATATCAAGATTAAAGGAGCTGTGAAAGACAAACTATCCAAAGAGCCTTTGATAGGAGCTACTATACGTCTGTTAGGCACTCAAGTCGGAGCAGTTACCGATATGGATGGTAATTTCGAATTGAACAGCGTGGGTGTTCTGGAAGGTATGTATGACGTCGAGATCAAATATGTAGGCTACAAGACAGAAGTGCGCCGTAAAGTACGTGTGGAAAATGGAAAGCTGGTGATTTTGAATTTGGAACTGGAAACAGATGCACAAGAACTTTCCGACGTGGTGGTAGTAGCCAAAAAGAACCGGGAAAATGAGAATATGCTGTTGCTCGAACAGCAGAAAGCAGTGATTGCCGTGCAATCCGTCGGCGTCAGGGAACTCTCCCGCAAGGGTGTTTCGGATGCAGAAGGTGCCGTGACTAAAGTTGCCGGAGTATCTAAACAAGACGGGGTGAAGAATGTTTTTGTCCGTGGATTGGGAGACCGTTACAATGCAACTACGTTCAACGGATTCGCTCTTCCTTCCGAAGATCCGGAATATAAGAATATCTCTCTTGATTTCTTCGGTACGGATATAATCCAGTCTGTAGGCGTAAATAAAGCATTCAACGCAGGAGGCAGCAGTGATGTTGGAGGGGCAACCATAGATATTGTATCCAAGGAGCTGATCGGTAGCGGTCATCTGGGATTCGGCATTTCCGGTGGCTTGAACACGCAGACTGTAGCGGCTGATTTTCTGAAACAGGATGGGGTGAACTTTATGGGCTTTGCCAATCGTACCGAACCTGTGGATGAAAACTCATGGAACTTCAAAAATAAGTTAGACCCTTCCGGTCAACATCTCCAGATCAACCGGAGTTATAGCATTTCCGGTGGTAAACGATTCTATGTCGGCGAAGACAAAAATCCGCTTTCTTTCTTCCTGACTGCCGGACATACGACGGACTATCAGTATACGGATGAAATCATACGTAATACAACTACCAGCGGTACGATATACAAAGATATGAATGGCAAGAAGTATACGGAGAATATCAGTCAGCTGGCACTTGCCAATGTTGATTTCGATATGCAGAACCGTCATCATATCAGTTATAATTTTATGATGATTCATGCTAATACTCAATCAGTGGGCGATTACAATGGTAAGAACTCTATTTTTAGTGACGACTATGAAAACCTCGGATTCACCCGTCGTCAACAGGCGAATGACAATATGTTGATCGTTAATCAGCTGATGACTAACTGGGGATTAACCAAATCGTTAAGTCTGGATGCAGGTGCTTCCTATAACATGGTGAAAGGTTATGAACCGGACCGTCGTATCAACAACCTGACCAAAGCCGAAAATGGATATACATTGCTTAGAGGAAACTCGCAACAGCGCTATTTCTCAACTTTAGACGAAAACGATCTGAATGTAAAAGCAGGCTTGGTCTATCGTCTGAAAGATGATGTGGAAGAGATATCAAATGTCCGTTTCGGATATGCAGGCAGATTCGTTGATGATAACTTCAAAGCTACGGAGTATAACCTGACGGTAGGGCATGTTTCTACCATTCCTTCTTTGGATGACTTCTCGCTTGATGATTATTATAATCAGGAAAACTTTTCTTCCGACTGGTTTAAGATACAGAAGAATATAGATGAATATACAGTAAAAAAGAATATTCATTCCGCTTATGCCGAAGCTACCTACCAGTTTACTTCCCGTTGGATTGTGAATCTGGGATTGAAATATGACAAGGTGGATATTGAAGTGGATTATAATGTAAATCGTGGAGGCTCTAAAGGAAACAATACCATTCAGAAAGATTATTTCCTGCCCAGCTTGAATCTCAAATACAATCTGAATGAGAAAAACTCGCTTCGTCTGGGAGCCAGCAAAACGTATACGCTGCCGCAGGCAAAGGAAATATCTCCTTATCGTTATGTCGGTGTGAACTTCAACAGCCAGGGTAACCCCAATCTGAAACCTTCGGATAATTATAACCTTGATCTGAAATGGGACTTTAATCCCACTCCGACCGAATTGATTTCTCTCACGGCTTTTTATAAACTTATCAAGAATCCCATATCCCGCATAGAAGTGGCAAGTGCCGGAGGTTATCTTTCTTATGAGAATATAGCAGACAAAGCAACCGTAGCCGGAGTAGAAGTGGAAATACGTAAGAATCTGTTTGTCCGTCCGGTGGGTAATGCCGCGAATGGAATAAATAAACTCTCTTTAGGATTGAACGGCTCTTATATCTATACGAATGCAAAAATGCCTTTGGCAACGGTAACTACCGGTTCGCAACTGGAAGGAGCTGCACCGTGGATTGTCAATTTCGATCTCTCACATAACTTCACGAAGGGTAAGCGTAGCTTTGTCAATACATTGGTACTTAATTATGTGAGTGATAAGATATATACCATTGGTACACAGGGTTATCAGGATATGATGGAGCAGGGAATCCTGACACTGGATTTTGTGTCTCAAGCTAAACTCAATAAACATCTCTCACTCAACCTGAAAGCTCGTAATCTGCTGAATCCCTCGTATAAGTTAAGTCGCAAAGCGAACGAAAACGGGGAGAAAGTGATACTGAATGATTATAAGAAAGGAATAAATATAAGCCTGGGTGTGTCGTGTACATTCTAAGCCGGGTGATGAAATAAGATTATTAACTAATAATGAAAGCAAAATGAAAAGATTGTTTGTGAACTTTATGACATTTGCCGTTATGGCAACAGCACTTACATTGACTGCATGTAGCAGTGATAGTGACGGAGACGGCGATGGTAACGGAAATGGTGGAAACAATGGCGGAACAGGTAGCTCTATCGTTGTGGGTGAAAATATCCTGTCCGGAACGCTGACCGGAGAGCAAACGTTGGAAGCTAAGGAATATATTCTGAACGGAACAGTCGTGATTGAAGACGGAGGACGTCTGAATATCCCTGCCGGAACAACGATTAAAGCTCGTGAAGGTTTCAGCAGTTATCTGCTGGTAGCACAGGGTGGTAAACTTTATGCTGACGGTACCGCTGCCAAGCCAATCGTTTTCACAGCCAACTCAACAAGTCCTACATCCGGTTATTGGGGAGGAGTCATTATCAACGGTAAAGCTCCGATCTCCGGCTCGAATGCAAATAAGAGTGATACTGGCTTGACGGAAATCGACAATAACTATAAATATGGTGGTAGTGTCGATAATGATAATTCCGGTTCATTGACTTATGTGAAAATCTGCTATGCCGGTGCCCGCTCTACAGCAGATATCGAACACAACGGATTGACGCTGAACGGTGTTGGAAACGGTACCAAGATTGAGAATATCTATATTCTTGAAAGTGCGGATGATGCCATCGAATTCTTTGGTGGTACAGTGAATGTAACGAACCTGTTGGCTGTAAACCCGGATGATGATATGTTCGACTTTACTCAAGGATATTCCGGTACATTGAAGAACTGCTATGGTGTTTGGGAAAGCGGTTATACCAGTACAGAAGCAGATCCGCGCGGTATTGAAGCAGACGGTAATCTGGACGGTATCTATCCCGATCATCTGCGTCAATCGGACTTTACGGTTGAGAACATGACGATCGTAAATAATGCTGCAAATACAACGGACAATGTAGACCGTATGCAGGATGTGATAAAAATTCGTCGTGGCGCAAAAGCTACCATCACAAATGCCCTTGTCAAAGGTACTGGCGGAACCATCGACCTGATTGATATGAACGATAGTAAAGGGGCGGGAAATGCAGCGTCCAGCATCAGCATCACCAATACATTGAATTTTAAGAATAAGCTGAATGGTACATTGAATACATTTACCGAGCCAACTACTAACACAGGTGCAGATGTATCCTTGTTTACTTGGACCGGATATAACCTCTCCTCATTATAAGTAAGATATAGATTAGCGAAGTTTATCTTTTTCAATGGGAGGTATGGGAGAATTTGTAACAAACAGATTCTCCCATATTCTATTTGTTTTGTTTCATAATCTTCTTTTAGCTTTTTTATTTAGTTCTTTATGGTATGAGTGATTTCCTTTTTCGTATATTTGTCGACCTATTATCTTACAATGATATAAATTATGCAAACAGACAACGAGCGGTACCATAAAATGGCTTCTCTTGCACAGATCGGGTGGTGGGAAGTAGATTTAACGACAGGATATTACTTATGTTCCGATTATCTTTGTGATCTTCTGGGGTTGGATGGAGACACTATTTCTAATTCGGACTTTCTGAATCTGGTACGTGAAGATTATCGCAAACAGATAGCCCAGGAATTTCAGGCGAATTCTTCTATTCATAAGGACTTTTACGAACAAACTTTCCCTATTCATTCAAAATATGGTGAGGTTTGGTTGCATACCCGTTTGGCTTTTCGTGAAAAGGGGACAGGTGCTGGTGGAGGTGATAAGTCTTTCGGGGTAATCCAGCGTATCGAGGCTCCTAAGGAAGAAGAGCAAAGGGATGCATTAAGACGTGTAAATGACTTGCTTCGCCGTCAGAATTTTGTGTCGCAATCATTGCTTCGTTTCCTTCGTGACAAAGAGGTGGAATCGTGTACAACAGATATTTTAAAAGACATTTTGGATCTTTATAATGGAGAAGGTCGCGTTTATATTTTTGAGTATGACGAGACCCACACTCATCATAGTTGCACTTACGAAGTTGTTTCCGAGGGGGTGTCAGCAGAAAAAGAGACTCTTCAAAATATACCTATCAGTCAATCGAAATGGTGGAGTGAACAGATATTAGCTGGTAAACCGATTCTATTAAATACATTGGAACAGTTGCCCGAAGAAGCAGCTGATGAGTATCAGATACTTGCTGTCCAGGGGATCCGTTCTTTGATGGTTACCCCATTACTGGCAGGTGACCACATTTGGGGGTATATGGGCATTGATTTGGTGAAGAATTACCATGACTGGAGTAATGAAGATTTTCAGTGGTTTTCCTCATTGGGAAATATCATAAGCATTTGTATTGAATTGCGTAAAGCTAAAGACAAGGTCATCCGTGAACAGGCTTTCCTGAATAACCTGTTCCATTTTATGCCGATGGGATATATACGTATGTCTATTATCCGTGACGAGAATAATAATCCTTGTGATTATCGGGTGACGGATGCAAATGAAGTAAGTTCTGCATTTTTCGGACATCCTTTGGAATCCTATATTGGTGCTTTGGGATCTGAAAAGCATTCCGACTATCTCCAAAAACTTGATTTCCTGAAAGAAATTCTGGAAAGTGATTCTTATAAGGAGAAAGATGAATATTTCTCTAAAACGGAACGCTATACTCATTGGATTATTTATTCTCCGGAAAAGGACGAAGTTGTCGGGTTATTCCTCGATTCCACGGGATCTGTAAAAGCCAATCGGGCACTCGACCGTAGTGAAAAGCTTTTTAAAAATATTTTTGCCAATATTCCGGCAGGAGTCGAAATCTACGATAAGGACGGATATCTGATGGATTTGAATAATAAAGATCTTGAGATATTCGGTGTAGTGAATAAATCGGATGTGATAGGGATTAACTTCTTTGAGAATCCGAATGTGCCGCAAAGTATCCGTGATCGTGTACGGAATGAAGATTTAGTCGATTTCCGGCTTAACTATTCTTTTGAGCAAGCGGGGGGATATTATGAAACAAGTCGCTCCAACGTGATCGAACTATATTCGAAAGTTAGTAAACTATATGACAACGAGGGGAACTTCAACGGATATATCCTAATCAGCATTGACAATACGGAACGCATTGACGCGATGAATCGTATCCGTGATTTTGAGAATTTCTTCCTGATGATATCCGACTATGCCAAGGTAGGTTATGCCAAACTGAATCTTTTGAACCGGAAAGGCTATGCCATTAAACAGTGGTATAAGAACTTGGGTGAGGAGGAAGATGTTCCTTTGAGCGAGGTTGTAGGAGTTTATGGCCAAATGCATCCGGAAGACCGTAAACGTTTTCTTGATTTCTATGACGAAGTCAGGGAGGGAAGAAGAAGACATTTCCAGGGGGAGATGCGTATTCGTCGTCCTGGAACAAAGAACGAATGGAATTGGGTTAGCAGTAATGTGATGGTCACCAACTATAGACCGGAAGAAAACGAAATAGAAATCATCGGTATCAATTATGACATCACAGAGCTGAAAGAGACCGAAGCTGAACTGATTCAGGCACGCGATAAAGCAGAGATGATGGATCGCTTGAAAAGTGCTTTCCTTGCAAATATGAGTCATGAAATCCGTACGCCGCTGAATGCTATTGTCGGTTTCTCCGATTTGCTGGTGGAAACTGAAGACATGGCAGAACGTCAGGAATATATTAAGATCGTACGTGAGAATAATGATCTCTTACTGCAACTTATTTCGGATATACTCGACCTGTCGAAGATTGAGGCTGGTACGTTTGAGTTTACTAATGGAGACGTAGATGTAAACTTGTTGTGTGAGGATATTGTCCGCTCGATGCGTATGAAAGCGAAAGAAGATGTGGAACTGGTACTCGATAATCACCTCCCGGCTTGTCATGTCATTAGTGACCGTAATCGTATACATCAAGTAATCTCTAACTTTGTTAATAATGCAATGAAGTTTACCTCCGAAGGGAGTATTCATGTCGGATATGAACTAAAAGAGGGAGAATTGGAGTTTTATGTCAAAGATACGGGCATCGGTATTGAGAAAGAGCAGTTACCGCATATTTTTGAACGTTTCGTGAAGCTAAATTCTTTTGTGCACGGTACAGGATTGGGACTTTCTATCTGTCAAAGTATTGTAGAACAACTGGGTGGACGTATTGGCGTTGACTCTGAAAAAGGAAAAGGATCACGGTTCTGGTTCACTATTCCCGGGGTAATTGTGACGGAAGAGATGAGTTGCGCCCAGTAAAGGGGCAATTTAATATATAAAAGAAACGGTCTTGGTTTTTATGTCGATTGATGCTGACATGAAACCAAGACCGTTTCTTATGTTATAGAGGTTGTCCGTTTATATTCCGAACGACAATTTATCGATAGACTGATATACGATGCTTGCGATACCCAGTCCGATGATACCCAGTGTGCAGAGTGCCAGTCCCCATTTCGTGCAACGGTCGCTGCGGAAAGTAGGAATTGGGCTATCGGAAGGAGTGATGTACATTGCTTTTACAATCAACAGATAATAGTACAATGAAATCACTGTGTTTACCAATGCAATGAATACCAGCAAGTGGAAACCTGCATCGAAAGCAGCCATGAAGATAAAGAACTTGGAGAAGAATCCCGCAAACGGAGGGATACCTGCCAATGAGAACAGAGACAGAGTCATCAGAAAAGCAATTTTGGGATTCGTTTTATAAAGTCCTGCATAATCTTCGAGCGTGAATTTCTGGCTGCGTAAGGCCACGATAGTAATCACAGCAAATACTCCGAGGTTGGCAGCAGCATACACTAATACGTAATATACCAAAGCTGTCATGCCCTGTGCTGTACCTCCGATAACGCCCAACATAATGTATCCCGCTTGCGAAATACTGGAGAACGCCATCAAACGTTTCAGGTTCTGCTGACGGACAGCAAATATATTGGCAATCGTGATAGAAGCGATGGTTACCCAATAAAGTACTTCCTGCCAGTCATTAATCATTGGAGCGAATACTTTGATAAGTACAGCCAATAAAACAAATGCAGCCGATCCTTTGGATATAACACTCAAATAAGCGGTAACTGCGCTCGGAGCACCTTCGTAAACGTCTGCTGTCCATAAGTGGAATGGAACCAATGATAATTTGAATGCCATTCCTGTAAAGAAGAATACAAATGCCATGATCTGCAACGGATTTCCGTCAATATGGGCAGGAAGGTCATCGAAATAAAGAGTACCGGCAGAACCGTAGATCATTGACAGACCGAACAACAGTAATGCACTGGAGAAAAGGGCTGTCAGAATGTATTTAGCTCCTGCTTCGGCAGAGTTATGACGGTATTTGTCAAAGGCAATCAGTGCTGCCATCGGGATAGATGCAGTTTCCAGTCCGATGAAGAACATCAGGAAGTGTCCGGCAGAAATCATGAGGTACATACCAAACAAGGTAGAGAGGGTAAGTACATAGAATTCTCCTTGCTTGAACGAAGTATCTTCTCTTTTCATCCATTCGTGTGCCATCAGGAAAACAATCAGTGTGCCGACGTTCAGGATGGATTTAACCACTGTGTGCATCGGTACATAATGATACATACCGCCGAATGCATCGGCAGCAGTCCCCGGAATTAAGTTGATAGCTGTATGGATAGCCATCAGAATAACGGGTAACATTGTGTTCAGGCGTGCTTTCCCACCATTTTTGTGTGCATCCGGACTCATGAAGAGGTCAGCTAGAAATAGCAGCAGTAGGACAGCTATGAGCGACAGCTCTTCTCGCATATATAGAAATTGTGAATAATCCATATTTACAAATTAATAATTAAAGATTAAAAATTAAAGGTTATGGAATCAGTTGTGAGACTACGGGGAGTACACTTTCACCAATCATGTGGCTAACCCAGAAAGGAGCCATACCTAGTCCGGCTACACAAACGATGAGGCAGATAACGGCTACACGTTCGTCCCAAGTCGCATCAGTCAGTTCGAGATGATGCTTGTTGGTACAGGTTCCGTATAGAATTTTACCTACCAGACGCAGAATGTAGACTGCAGTAATCACAATCGAAGAACAAGCGATGATAGTCAGTACACGGTGGAACTGGTCGTTGTTCTGGAAAGAGCCGACGAAAATAGTCATTTCAGCAATAAAACCACTTAATCCCGGCAGACCGAGGTTGGCAAGACCGGCAATTACATAACATACACTAAGGAACGGCATAACTTTCATTAAGCCGGCAAGCTCGCGAACGTCACGTGTGTGTGTACGTCCATAAATCATACCGATAAGAGCAAAGAACAAGGCTGTCATCAATCCGTGTGAAAGCATCTGAAGGATAGCTCCTGTTGCTGCTGTCTGATTCAGCATCAGAATGGCGAAAAGAACCAGTCCGCAGTGAGATACGGATGAATACGCATTGATATATTTCAAGTCGGTCTGTACGCAAGCGGAGAATGCACCGTAAACTACAGAGATACCTGTCAATATCAGGAATATCCATGAAAGTTCGTTAGCAGCTTCCGGCATCAGATACATGGCGATACGGAAACATCCGTAACCTCCCAGTTTCATCAATACTCCGGCATGAAGCATAGATACGGCAGTCGGGGCGGAAGCGTGACCGTCAGGACTCCATGTGTGGAACGGGAAAAGGGCACCTAATACACCGAAACCAAGGAAAGTCAGCGGGAACCAGATGCATTGCTGTGCAAAAGGTATGTTGTGCAACTGTGCGATTTCAAGAAGATTCATGGTCGTTGCTCCCGAACCGAAATAGATTCCGAGAATACCGATCAGCAGGAAGGCAGAACCACCCATCAACATGAGGGTTAACTTCATGGCTGCATATTCTTTACGTCCCGATCCCCATACACCAATCAACAGGTACATCGGTATCAATGCGATTTCGTAGAACATGAACATGGTGAATAAATCGACGGATATAAAGAATCCGAATACTCCCATAGACAATAGGGTGAACCAAAGGAAATATTCTTTTGTCAGCGGTTGCAGACGCCAGGAAGCAAATGTACCGGTGAACACAATGACAGCGGACAATAACAACATGGCTACCGAAATTCCGTCAACACCTACTGAATAGGATATGTGAAGCGGGGCATACCAAAGCGTATCTGCACGGAAAAGCATTTCTGCCGTGTTTCCGGCACTACGCTCTCCCAGATACAGGAATGTAAGTACGACGGAGGCAATCAGAAGTGCCGATGCGCCAGTAACCATAACCCCCCGGATGGCTTTGATTCCTCGTGCTGCCCAGAGTCCGGCCAGCATCAATAAGGGGATAAGTACGAATATTGATAAGAAATTCATATCGTTCTGTGCTTTATAAAATTAATAGTAGGATAAGTGCCAGTGCACCGCAAAGGAACACGTACGCATATTGTTGTACCTGACCGCTCTGCAAACCACGGATCTCGTCGCTTGTGGTGTTGGTAGCCCATGCCAGAAAATCAAAGAATCCATCCACTACATGACGGTCGAACCATGCGATAGGAGTAGAGATGCAGCGGAAGATAATCTTATGCGTGATAAACTGGTATATATCGTCAATATAAAAGCGGTTATAAGCAGCCTTGTGCAGACCTTTGAACTGTTTTTCCAATGAATCGGCAACCGGTTGTTTGGCATTCTTGTACATCCATGTAGCGATTGCAATCGAAATAATCGCAATGACAACACTCGTAATAGCCACTGACGGATCAAGATGGATAGAATAAGATTCGCCATTCGAACTGATGAAGTGTCCGAAAGGAATAAATCCGGCCCCGCAAGTTACTACTGCCAGAAACATCAACGGGAAAGTCATAGCCAGCGGACTTTCATGTGGTGTGTGGTGTGCATGGAGTTCTTTGTTTTCCTTGCCCCAGAAAATACCGTAGTACAGACGGAACATATAGAAAGCAGTCATCGCAGCAATTACTGTCATTACCCATCCCATTACAGGGCTGTATTGGAAGCAAGCAGCCAGAATTTCATCTTTCGAGAAGAAACCCGAGAATGGAGGAATACCGGCAATAGCAAGACAAGCAATCAGGAATGTCCAGTGAGTGATCGGCATATATTTACGTAGACCTCCCATCGCGGACATTTCGTTAGAATGTACAGCATGAATGATACTACCTGCACCGAGGAAGAGCAATGCCTTAAACATAGCATGTGTGAAGAGGTGGAACATGGAAGCCATGTAGCCCAAGCCTCCTTCGTGAGGATCCATGGAAGTACAAACACCCAGAGCTACCATCATGAAACCAATCTGTGAAATGGTAGAGAAAGCCAGTACGCGTTTAATATCTGATTGTACGCAAGCCACACTTGCTGCATAGAATGCGGTGAATGCACCTACCCAGGCAACCATGTGCAACGTATTCGGTGCATAGGCAATGAAAAGCGGGAACATACGTGCCACCAAATATACACCGGCAACGACCATTGTAGCTGCATGAATCAATGCACTGACCGGAGTAGGACCTTCCATTGCATCCGGCAACCAGATATGCAACGGGAACATGGCACTTTTACCGGCACCACCGACAAACATCAATCCGAGAGCCAATGGAAGCATAGAAGCTCCACCGCTTATCAAGGATACTGTGTCCGGGGTAAATCCGAATGTACCACCATAATATCCGTAAATCAGGATACCGATCAAGAAGCCCAAGTCGGCAAAGCGAGTGACAATAAATGCTTTCTTGGAAGCGGCAATTGCAGCTGGTTTTGTATAGTAGAAACCGATTAGCAGATAAGAACTTACACCCACCAATTCCCAAAAAAGGTACATCTGGAAGATGTTGGTCGCAACGACCAATCCCAGCATAGACATCGTAAACAGGGATAGGAAAGCATAATAACGTTGAAAACCTACCTCACCTTTCATGTAACCGAAAGAGTAGATATGTACCATCAGTGACACGGTAGAGATAACAATCAACATCATGACTGATATAGGATCGAGCAGGATGCCCAAATCAAAGTGTAAGGTCTCTGTAAAAGGAAGCCACGTGAAGTTGTAAGGTATCAGTGTGGCGAATGTTCCGTCTTCCAGTCGTGGAGCCGAGAAATATTGGATGGCTGTAACGTAAGATAGTACCGCTACTGCTCCCAGTATCAGCGTACCAATTGTGCCCGCTGTCCGGTGGGACATCCATTTACCTCCGATTCCCAGTATGAGAAAGGAGAAGAAAGGAAGAAGGAGTATTAGAATTGTTAGTTCCATACAGTTTTATTTTTATTACTTGATTTATTATTATTTGTTCTTGGTGAGAAACAAATCACCACTTCAGCTCGTCCAAGTTGCGCACCTGGATGCTTCGGAGATTACGATAAATGTTAATCATGATGGCAATGGCTACTGCAGTTTCCGCAGCCGAGATGGCGATGGAAAAGAGTGCAAAGAAATAGCCTTCCATTCCCTCCGGAAAGAGAAAACGGTTGAACACGGCAAAGTTGATGTCCGTGGCATTCAGCATTAACTCTACAGAAATCAGGATCGCCAGTGTGTTCCGGCGGGTAAAGAATCCATAGATTCCTGCAAACATCATGATGGTAGAAACTACCAGATAATATTCCATGTGTATCATATACTTAATACTTAATAGTTAATACTTGATTTTCTATCTCTTACGTGCAATTATGATACCACCGATGATACAAGCCAGCAACAGGATACTAACAGCTTCGAAAGGTAATATATAACCGTATTTGTCGCTACTAAGCAAAGCGTTCCCGATAGCATGAATGTCAATCTCCTGCGGGGCAAGATTAGCCGTCTGCATGAAATTATGCTTCAATGTGATAGTCAGGATAATTGCTAAACCGGCAATCATGGTAATGAGCCCGGCCAAGAGCTTACTTCGTTTTGCTTTCTCAGCGCGATCACCTTCTCCGCTGGTCAACAGAATGGAGAATACATAAAGAACGACGATACCACCGGCATAAACCATTATCTGAACAGAGCCCAGGAAGGTGTAACCCAGCAAAAAATAGATGCCGGCCGTGCCGAAGAGCACGAAGAGCAGGTAGGTAGCCGAGCGTACGATACGTTGGGTAGTCACCGTCATGATGGACATAGCAATAATAAATGCTGCCAAAAAGTAGAATACTACTGTTTCAAGTGTTGATCCCATATCTAAACTTCTTTTTTCTTTTCTATTACTTTACTACCGTCGTGATTCAGTTTCAGGACGAGTTTCGTCCGGTCGAATACTGCATGTTCGAAGTTTTGGTCGAACGTAATCGCATCATGCGGACAAGCATTGACACAGAGTTGGCAGAACATACAGGCACCCAGGTCATATTCATAGGTTGCCAGGATTTTCTTTTTCTTGCCATCTTCTGTTTCGACGGTTTCGCTGGTCACTTTGATTGTATCGTTCGGACAAGCCATTTGGCACAATCCACAGGCTACACAGCGATGTTCATTATTCTCATTGTGTGGCATATTCAGCGTACCACGGAAACGGTCGAACATTTTCAGCTCTTTCCGGTTTTCGGGATATTGCTCGGTCACTTTCTTGCGGAAGTATACCTTGATGCTGGTTTTCATACCCGTTGCCAGTGTGCTGATGCCGTGCACCAGACCACCTAAGTACGTATATTTTTTATCTTTATATTCCATAATTTTCATTTATCAAAAGTGGAAGCCGAAAGCTACGCAGCATGCCATTAATAATAGGTTTACCATAGAAATTGGAACCAGATATTTCCATTCCAGATTCAGAATCTGGTCGATACGTAAACGTGGGAACGTCCATTTGATCCACATCAGAAGGAACACCACGAAGAATGCTTTAGCGAAGAACCAGATAAAGCCCGGAATATAATCCATTACAGCGTTGAATCCATCCAGTCCGACGATGTGTAACGGCATCCATCCTCCCAGGAAGATAGTGGCGGCAACACTGGCCACGATAAACAGATTCAGGTATTCTGCCAGATAGAAGAAACCGAAACCCATACCGGAGTATTCTGTGTGGTATCCGGCAGTCAGCTCACTTTCCGCTTCGGGAAGGTCGAACGGGCCACGGTTACATTCTGCATTTCCGGCAATCAGGTAAATGATAAAAGCAATGACTGCAGGGATATGTCCCTTGAAGATGAACCAGCCGTCAGCCTGTCCTTCTACGATTTCAGAAAATTGCATGGTTCCCATCAGTACTACCATAGTCATGATACTCATACCAACAGAAAGTTCGTAACTGATAATCTGTGCACCGCTTCGCATGGCACCGATCAAAGAGAATTTGTTGTTACTACCCCAACCGGCCAGCAAGATGCCGACAACTCCAATGCTGGAAGCAGCCAACAGGAAGAACACGCCCACGTTAAAGTCGAGAATCGCTGCACCTTTATTAAAAGGAATACAAGCGAAAGTCAGGAATGAGGCGATAATCACCATGAATGGAGCGAGATTGTAAAGGAAATGGTCGGCACCCTTCGGCATGAAGATTTCTTTGGTCATCATTTTGAGTACGTCGCAGACCACTTGAATAGAACCCCATTTACCAACACGGTTCGGACCAAGACGACACTGGAAGAAACCGCAAACTTTACGCTCCATGTAGATCAATATGATAGCCAGGATGGCATACAGTGCTACGAGGCACACGCCGACAGCTACACATTCTATAAAGATGGCTAATCCCTCCGGCATAATGGAGAGTAGTAGCTCATGTATCCAGTTTGTTACTATACTAAAGTCGAACATATATTCTTAATAATTAAGTATTTTATCTATCAATATCCGGAACGACATAATCTATTGTTCCGCCAATAGCAATTAAGTCGGCAATCTTTGTTCCCCGGCAGATGGTGTCGATTGCGGCAACAAGCGGCAATCCCGTAGCACGGTAGTGCAGGCGGTAAGGCATTTTGTCACCCTGGCTTTCAAGGAAGACACCAAATTCACCACGACTTCCTTCTACTGCAGCATAATAACTGCCTTCCGGAACACGGATGATAGGCTTCATCTTCTCCTGATAAGGTCCTTCGGGAATATTGTCTATTAATTGTTCGATGATGTTCAGACTTTCCATGATTTCATCCATACGTACCAGGTAACGGGCAAAGCAGTCACCTTCCGTATAAATAATTTCTTTGAAATCTACTTTGTCGTATACACCGTATGGCATTCGTTTGCGTACGTCACACGCCCATCCTGAAGCACGGCCTGTACCTCCGGTACAACCGAAAGAGATGGCATCTTCACGGCTTAACACACCGACGCCTTTCATACGGCTTTGTGCGATGATGTTACCCGTAAATATATCATGATATTCGTGGATGATTCCTCTCATATAAGGAATGAACTCTTTTACTCGTTTGACGAAGTTAGGATGAAGATCAGCCTGTACACCGCCAATCGTATTGTAGTTCATAATCAGACGTCCGCCACAAGTCTCTTCAAAGATGTCGAGAATTTTCTCGCGATCACGGAATCCATAGAAAAATGCTGTTAATGCTCCCAAGTCCATGGCAAGACAAGAGTAGAACAGCAAGTGAGAGTCGATACGTTGCAATTCATCCATAATGGTACGGATATACTTCACACGTTCGCTAACCTCAATACCCATAGCCTTTTCAATACACATACACAGTGCATGACGGTTCTGGTGTGCACCCAGATAGTCAAGACGGTCTGTCAAGGCTAATGTTTGAGGGTAGGTAAGGCTTTCATTCATTTTCTCGATGCCCCTGTGGATATAACCGCAGTTCGCATCAATCTTACGAATGATTTCACCTTCCAGAGAAACACGGAAGCGCATTACACCATGAGTAGCAGGGTGTTGCGGGCCGATGTTAACTACATATTCTTCTTCACCGAACAACTTCATCTCTTTATTTTTGACGGTTCCGTCCGGGTTCAGTTCTATTTCTTGAGTCGTATCAAACGTCTCTTCATTGGTCATACACAATGGGTTATCCTTTTCCGGATCATTATCTTTGCGCATTGGATAACCTATCCAATCGTTACGCAGATAAAGTCGGCGCATGTCAGGATGACCGATAAAAGTGATACCGTAATAATCGAAAACTTCACGTTCGTAGAAGTCGGCTATCTTCCAAATGTCGCTGACAGATGGAATTTCAGGTAGCTCGCGGTTGGTTGTCGCTGTTTTTAGTGCTATCCGTTCGCCTGTAATGGTAGATTCCAAATGGTAGACTACGCCTAAACCGCGGAGTTTTTCCGGAGCGTCTTTCTCATCGGCTACTCCCCAGTCCATACCGGTGAGGCTTTCGAGAAAGTCCATCTGTTTTTCATTTCGCAAGCGCAGCATCTCGTCGTGTAACGCTGCAGGAGCTATAAATTGTATTTCTTGCATAAATCCTTTAAATTACAGAATGTAGAATCATTCTTCATTTTTTAAATAATCCGGTTTCTTCTCTTTTCTGTTTACTCCACCAAAGAACTTTTCTATTTTCACTTTGCGTTGCAATTGCATCATACCATAATAGAAAGCTTCAGGACGTGGCGGGCATCCGGGAATATATACATCTACCGGAAGAATCTTGTCCACTCCGTTTACTACGTGATAGGACTTTTTGAAAGGACCTCCGCTGACAGCGCATCCGCCTACGGCAACCACATACTTCGGATCGGGCATTTGGTCATAGAGTCGTTTCAGTACCGGAGCCATTTTATTGGTGATTGTTCCGCATACCATAATCATATCAGCCTGGCGCGGACTGGCACGTGCTACTTCAAACCCAAAGCGGGCCATGTCATAACGCGCGGCACCCAGTGCCATAAATTCGATACCACAGCAACTGGTTGCAAAGGTAAGCGGCCACAGTGAGTTACTGCGTCCCCAGTTGATAAAGTCGTCAAGAACTCCAAGGGCAACGTTTGCTCCTCCTGCATTAAGTTCCTTGACCAACTTTTCCAATGATTCATTGTCGATAAACTCATCATACGGAATAGATTTTATTTTTGGCTTTTTGGTTATTTCCATTCCAAAGCTCCTTTCCTCCAGGCATAAGCAAGACCCAGAACTAAAATGATAAAGAAGAAGAGAACACTAATAAGTCCCTGTGGTCCCATGTCGTGCATAACTACTGCCCATGGGAACAGTAAAGCAGTTTCGACATCGAACATCAGGAACAGGATAGCAAACAGGTAGTAGCCTACGCGAAACTGCATCCATGATTTACCACGTGTCGGTATACCACATTCATAAGCCTCAAACTTTTGCAGATTGTATGAACGGGGAGAAATAGCACGCGAAAGAGCTACTACTACACCGACAAAAGCAAGCGCTGTCAGTAAAACAACAACTAAAAATGTAAAATTCATAATTCAATAGCTGTTTAGATTGAATATTATATAGAAATAAACAATTAATCTATTCGCCCTATGGAGAATAAAACCAACTGTAATAAAAGACGAGTAAAAGAGTCTACTGTACTGTAGGCTAAATGACAATCTTTCTTAACTCATATATATAATAGGAGATAGGATCATAATAGCACGTTGGGGGATGAGAAGATGAAGAGTGGTACGGTGTTTGAGAATTGTGATGTTCCCCGGAAAAGGCAACTGGCAACAGTACGCTTTTATTTGCCGGGACATGCGTGACGTCCGTATGACTCATATCACAAGATTGGGTAGCGTAAAGGTTATAAAGACGTTCTAAAGCATTTTGTATCGGACGATCTTGCGACACATAGCATTTCTCCTGCCGATAAGTCGGGGAGGAAACTTTGCACATATCTTCCATTGCTCCGTTAGTTGCACAATGGATGAGCAAAGCCAATACTAAAAGTAGTCCGAATTTTAAGCTTTGTTTCATCTTTCTCCTTTAACGGCTGCAAATATAGAACTAATATTTATACTTTTTGCAAAGTCCGAGTGGCAAAAAAGCTTTTTTTAACTCCGCTTCTTTGCGATTCGTTTTTTGGTCGGTACGGTTTCATGAAAAATTATTTTAGAATGAGACAAATCTTTCTCTTGTATTTGTTAAAAGATGCAATAAAAAGAACGATTTACTTCCTTTTTTACGAATTACACAAATAAAATACATTTTTTTGCAGACTAAGAAAGAACGCACTAATATGAAACGCACACTTTGGTTTACATTTTTTCTCTTGAACTCCTTATTTTACCTTTATGCAGGTAATGAAAATGACTCTTTGTTGAAGGTGTTGGACAAAGTGATTTCTGAACGTTTGGTGTATACACAGAAAAAGGAAACCACCATAAAAGAATTGAAGACAAAGAAGTCTGGACAGCATACTCCGGAGGATTTATACAATTTGAATAAAGAGATTATCCACCAGTATGAAACTTTTGTCTGCGACTCTGCCGAGCAGTATATTCATGAAAATATTGAGATTGCAAAGCGGATGGGAAATAAGGAGTATCTTTTGGAAGAAGAACTTCGATTGGCTTTTACTTATTCCTTATCAGGATTGTTCCTTCAGGCGAATGACATTTTTAAGTCGATAAAGTGTGCAGATTTGCCCGATCATCTGAAAGCATTATATTGTTGGAATAAGATACGCTATTATGAAAATCTCATTAAATATACAGATGACGTACGATTCTCAAATGGATATATTGCAGAGAAAGAAGCTTACCGGGATACAGTGATGAGTATCTTGTTCGATCAGTCCGACGAATACAGGAAAGAAAAAGCAGTGAAACTTCAAGATCAGGGTAATACAAAAGAATCGCTCTCAATATTGACCGAGATATATAATAAGCAGGAGCCGGAATCTCATGGATATGCTATGATGTCTATGGGACTTGCACGAATCTATCGGTTGATGAAAAATCCTGAACTGGAGGAAAAGTACCTGATACTGGCTGCTATGACAGATACGAAGTTGGCGGTGAAAGAGAATGAAGCATTGTTGACTTTGGCAGTCAACTTGTATCATAAAGGTGATATAGACCGGGCTTATAATTATATAAAAGTAGCTTTGGATGATGCCATCTTCTACAACTCTCGTTTTAAGAATACTGTAATAGCCCGTATTCATCCAATTATAGAAAATACCTATTTATATAGATTGGAAGAGCAGAAACGGAACCTGCGTTTTTACATATTGCTGACCAGCTTGTTTGTGGTGGCTCTTGCGATCACTCTGTATTTCACGTATAAACAAACAAAGATTGTGTCCCGGGCTAAACGACACCTTAAAACCATGAATGAGGAATTGATTGGATTGAATAAGAATCTTGATGAAGCGAATCTAATCAAAGAGAAGTATGTGGGGTATTTTATGAACCAGTGTGCCGTCTATATTAATAAATTGGATGAATACAGGAAGAATGTAAACAGGAAAATAAAGACAGGACAAATTGATGATTTGTATAAATCCTCTTCCCGTCCTTTTGAAAAGGAACTTGAAGAACTTTATAATAACTTCGATAAAGCATTTCTTAAATTGTATCCCAATTTTGTAGAAGAGTTTAATTCTCTGTTGAAACCGGAGGAGCGTTACAAGCTCGAAAAAGACCAGTTAAATACAGAATTGCGCATATTTGCATTGATTCGATTAGGGATCATAGACGTAGGTCAGATTGCTGTATTTCTACATTATTCTGTGCAGACAATTTATAATTATAAGAGTAAAGTGAAGAGAATGTCTGTTCTTGATAGTAATCTCTTTGAAGAAGAGGTGAAAAAGCTCGGTTCTTTATCTCAAAAATGATTCTACAGGGTTTACCAAAACAACAAAACGATATCGCGGTAAAATATTGATTATTAAATATATATATGCTTTTTGATCTTTAAAACGTCTACTTTCCCGCCTACTTCCACACAGAAGTAGGCTTTTTTCATCTCTATATTTGCAACATAAGATTTTTGATAACTGAATACTAATCTAAAGAAACACACAACTATGAGCTTTTCAGAATTATATCTTATGTATTATCCCAAACTTGTTCGGTTCGCAAAAGAATTTGTTGTACTGGAAGAGGATGCTGAAAACATAACGCAAGATGTGTTTACAGATCTATGGGAGAGAAGAGATGCGATAGATCATATCGAAAATGTAAATGCATACCTTTTCAGACTTGTAAGAAACAGATGCTTGGATTATCTGAAGCATAAGGTGTTCGAACAAAAATATGCAGAGAATGTGCAAGCCTCTTTCGAGATAGAATTAAATTTGAAATTGCAATCTTTAGACCGTTTTGATGTATCTGATATATCCGAGGGAAATGAAATGGAAAGACTGGTCAGAGATGCTATCAACAGCTTACCTAAAAGATGCCGTGATATATTCTTGTTAAGTCGTATGAAAGGATTGAAATACAGGGAGATTTCCGAGAAACTGGGAATTTCGGTGAATACGGTGGAATGTCAGATGGGAATAGCACTTAAAAAATTGAGAGTAAAGCTTAATGTGTGCTTAGCTGCGTGACTTTTAATTAATTTATTGATATTCTTTTAGGGGTTTTTATGCATTTAATCGTTCTTTGATAAAAAAGGACGAGGAATGAAGAATTTTCTGAATAGATATTTTGCTGATGAGCTGACTTCTGATGAAAAAAGAAATTTTCTGCAGGAAGTGGACAATAGTGAAGAACTTAAAGAAGAATTTATTGAAAATCAGAATCTTGTAGTACTTCTTGATTGGACATTTCCGGAGAATGAGAATGACGAAGAAGTTGCGCAGCAAAAATTAAAAGAATTTATGCGTAAAATGGAGCAACGCAAAACCAAATAGTCTTAGGATACCATGAATAAAATTTATATCATATTACTGACTGTTTTCTTATCTGGTAATGCCTATTCGCAGCAAGCCTATTTTGTTGACGGATACCATGGCGGAATATATGGTCATTATCCGGTGAAGTGGAAAACGCAATTTATAGTGGATCAGTTGCACATACATCCGGATTGGCGAATAGGTCTGGAAATAGAACCTGAAACTTGGGATACGGTTCGTGTACAGACCCCAGAGGCCTACCAGCATTTTAAGGAAGTGGCAACCAGTCAGCAGGTAGAATTTACGAATCCTACTTATGCGCAGCCTTATTGCTATAATATTTCGGGTGAAAGTATCATACGGCAGTTTCAATATGGTATAGCTAAAATAAATGCACATTTTCCAGAGGTGGATTTCGTCACTTATTCCGTGGAGGAACCTTGTTTCACAAGCTGTCTGCCACAAATTCTTAAACTATTCGGTTTTAAATATGCTGTATTGAAATGTCCTAATACTTGTTGGGGAGGATATACGGCTGCTTATGGTGGTGAACTGGTTAACTGGGTAGGACCAGATGGTACTTCCATATTGACAGTTCCCCGGTATGCTTGTGAAGAATTGGAGCAGAAATCAACTTGGCAAACAACTGCCTGGGGGAATTCGGACGCATATTTGAAAGCTTGTCGTGATGCTGGTATTCAGCATCCGGTTGGTATGTGTTTTCAGGATGCCGGATGGAAAAATGGTCCGTGGATAGGAAGTGGGAAGAACACAAAAAATAACTCTATATATATGAGATGGAGAGATTACATTGAAAAGATCTCCATTGGAAAAACAGATGATGACTGGCATTTCTCACAGGAGGACATGCATGTAAACCTGATGTGGGGAAGTCAAGTGATGCAGCGTATCGCACAGGAAGTACGCACATCTGAAAATCGGATTATCATGGCGGAAAAAATGTCCGTGATGGCTTATCTGAAGAATAAATATACCTGTCCACAAGCTGATATGGATGAGGCATGGCGCACTTTAATGCTGGCGCAGCATCATGACTCATGGATTGTGCCCTACAATGGATTGAATAAACAGGGTACATGGGCAGATCAGATCAAACGCTGGACAGATAGTACGAATGCTATTGCCGATGGAATTATCGGAGCATCTATGCAGAGCTTTGATAATCCCATTGCTCAACAGAAAAAGTTTACTCAACAACAGTATATACGCGTTTTCAATACTTTAGGAACGGAAAGAAAAGAAACAATGAATGTCCTTCTTCCTTCAGAACCAGGATATTCGGATTTAGGTATTTATGATTGGAAAGGGAAAGAAATAGGTTGCTTTGTAGAAAGTGAGGGTGAAAAAATAAGATTGTTTTTTGAAGCAGATATTCCTCCTTTCGGTTACTCCACGTATTGCATAAAAAAGAAAGAAACAGGTAAAAGAGCAGTTTCAGGGAATGAACAGGTTTCAAAAAGTGAAAAGGTTAATGAACAGGAGTACGTGGTTGAAAATGATATGTATAAGATTGTTTTCGACTTATCGAAAGGAGGAATTATAAAAAGTCTGATTGCCAAGAAAGAGGGGAATAAAGACTTTGCATGTAAAACAGGTGAATATTCTTTGGGAGAATTGAGAGGTTTCTTTTATGAAGAAAATAAATTTCATTCTTCTACGGAAACACCGGGCAAACTGACGGCATTGAGGGATAACACGTATGAGAAAAAAGTAAAGATACAAGGAGAAATTGCTTCTCATCCGTTTACACAGATTGTAACTCTTTCTAAAGGAACAAAACGAATTGATTTTGAATTGACAATCGATTGGAAAAAGAATGTAGGTATTGGAGAGTATAAGGAAAATCATTGGAGTGATAATCGTAGGGCCTTTTGTGACGACCGGTTTAAACTGAATGTTCTGTTTCCAGCCGATCTTCGTTCTCCTCGTATCTATAAGAATGCACCGTTTGATGTTTGTGAAAGTAAACTCGACAATACATTCTTTAATTCCTGGGATCAGATCAAACATAATATCATACTTCATTGGGTTGATTTGGCTGAACAGGAGGGCGATTATGCGCTGGCTTTATTGTCAGATCATACCACTTCTTATTCTCATGGGAAAGATTATCCGTTAGGGCTCACAGCTCAATATTCGGGAGGAGGACTTTGGGGGCCGGATTATAAAATTACGCAGCCGCTGAAGATGAAATATGCAATCATACCTCATCGTGGTAAATGGGACAAAGCATCAATAGCAGATGATAGCGATTGCTGGAATGAGCCGTTGCTATATTCCTGCCATTCAATAGCAGCTTTGGAATCAAAATCATTTGTCGATTTGCAAAATACAGGTTATCAAATAAGTGCTGCCCGGTTGGAAAGTGGAAAGATTATATTACGCTTGTTTAATGCAGAAGGAAATGACAAGCTGCAGAAGATCGTTTTCGATATGCCATTATCAGGTGTGGAAAAAGTCGATCTGAATGGACAATGCATCGAAAGAAAGAAAATAAAAACACATGCCGGAAAGTCGGAAATGACTATTTCAATGCCTCGCTTTGGTATAAAGACATTTGTTTTGGGTTTGAATTAAAATAATTATAATATTGTTATGTATAAAGCAACTGCTAGTCTTTTAATTGCTTGCTCTTTGTGGTGGATGACAGGGTGCTCATCGGTCCAGACAGCTTCGGAAGAACTAATCCCGACGGATTATGTAAATCCATTTATTGGCGCCAGTACCAGTGTGGGAGCTGCCGGCGTTTATCATGGGTTAGGTAAAACTTTTCCTGGGGCTACGACTCCTTATGGTATGGTGCAAGTTAGCCCGAACACAATAACAGGAGGCGATAACGGTTCCGGTTATAGTGATGAGCATAAAACGATTGAGGGATTTGCTTTTACCCAGATGAGTGGCGTAGGGTGGTTTGGGGATCTAGGAAATTTCCTTGTAATGCCAACTACGGGTGAATTATATAAAGTGGCAGGCAAAGAGAATAACGATAGTATCAAAGGATATCGTTCGGCTTATAATAAAGTAACCGAGACAGCTAAGGCCGGATATTATTCTGTAGAGTTGACTGATTACAAAATAAAAGTGGAGAGTAGTGCGACGCCGCATTGTGGAATATTACGTTTCACTTATCCCTCTAACGATCAATCCCGTATTCAGATAGATTTGGCACGCAGGGTAGGAGGAACATCTACTTCCCAATATATTAAAGTGGTAGATGATTATACGATTCAAGGCTGGATGAAGTGCACACCCGATGGTGGTGGATGGGGTAATGGTGCCGGGAAAGCAAATTATACCGTTTATTATTATGCGCAATTCAGTAAACCTCTGACTGATTACGGTTTCTGGAGTGCAGATATTCCTGACCAATGGACCCGGAAGCGGGATGAGGTAGTGAGTATTCCCTATCTGACACGTGTTTCACAGGCTCCGATTATAAAAGATAAGAAAGAGTTGGAAGGCAAACACTTGGGCTTCTTTACTGAATTTCCGACTAAAGAAGGGGAAAGCGTGGAGATGAAAGTGGGTATCTCTTTCGTCGATATGGAAGGAGCTGCTAATAATTTTAAACAGGAAATTGCTTCTAAAAGCTTTGATCAGGTAAAGAAGGAGGCAAATGATTTATGGAACAAGGAGCTTAGTCGTATACAAGTATCTGGAGGGACGAATGATGAAAAAACAATTTTCTATACGGCTTTATATCATACGATGATTGATCCCCGTATTTATACAGACGTAGATGGACGTTATGTAGGCGGAGATTATAATGTACACACAGAAGACAGTACATTTACGAAACGTACGATTTTTAGTGGATGGGATGTGTTCCGTAGCCAATTTCCTCTGCAGACTATTATTAATCCGCGTTTGGTTAGTGATGAATTAAATTCTTTGATAACGATGGCTGATCAAAGCGGGCGTAAATATTACGAACGCTGGGAATTTCTAAATTCTTATTCCGGCTGTATGTTGGGGAATCCTGCTTTGTCTGTATTGGCTGATGCTTATATAAAAGGAATCCGTACGTATGATATCGAAAAAGCATATCAGTATGCCGTCAATACGTCTCATCGTTTTGGCAATGATTCATTGGGCTATACTTCGGGATCGTTGAGTATCTCACATACTTTGGAATATGCTTATACGGACTGGTGTATATCTCAATTAGCCGAAGCTTTGGGAAAAGAAGAGGATACAAAGCTTTTTTATGAAAAAGGACAGGCTTACCATAATATTTTTGATAAAGAAGAAGAATGGTTTCGTCCTCGCAAGGTGGATGGTACTTGGGAAGTATGGCCGGAAAATGGACGTCTTGAAGAATGGTATGGTTGTATAGAAGCAAATGCTTATCAACAAGGCTGGTTTGTTCCACACGATGTTCAAGGAATGGTAGAGTTGATGGGAGGGGAAGACAAGGTGATCGCAGATTTACTTGATTTTTTCAATAAAACTCCTTCCAACATGTTATGGAATGAATTTTATAACCATGCAAATGAGCCGGTACACTTCGTGCCTTTCTTGTTTAATCAGCTTGCGGTACCTTGGTATACGCAGAAGTGGACTCGTCACACCTGTGAAAAAGCTTATGCAAATAAAGTAGAGGGGATTGTTGGTAATGAGGATGTGGGGCAAATGTCAGCATGGTATATTTTAGCAGCTTCTGGCATTCATCCTTCTTGTCCAGGCAACACGCGTATGGAAATAACAAGTCCCGTTTTCGATAAGGTAGAGTTTTATCTTGATCCGAAATATTATTCAGGGAAGACGTTTACAGTCATTACCCATGATAACAACAAAGATAATATGTATATACAAAAGGCCTTACTAAATGGCAAGGTATATAATAAATGTTATTTGGACTTTGCAGAGATTGCGGCCGGTTGTGTCTTGGAACTGTATATGGGTAATACACCTAATAAAGAGTGGGGAAGATAAATCTTGAATTGATTGTGAGTGGCTTAAAATAGATAAGGTTTAATATAGAATATCCTAAAAAAGTTAGAGGATTCCAAATTGACATATGAATAACATAAAAACGTTTTGTTAATTAAAAATTATTTACTATTATGAAAAGAAAACAAAGAGCGGATGTACTTAGTGCATTTCCCGGATTTGCAAAAATGATGTTGTTACTGGCTCTACTATTATGGGGTGGAGTTCAGGCGAAAGCCTCTTCAGACAGCATTTTGCAACAATCAGAAAGAACAATTTCTGGTTTAGTGACAGATGAAAGTGGTGAGCCTTTAATAGGGGTAACGGTTATGGTTAAAGGTACGAGAGTAGGTACGACAACTAATCTTGATGGTGTCTTTACACTAAAGATACCCACAAATGCAGGAATATTACAATTCTCTTATATGGGAATGAAGACGACAGAATTGTCTATTGGCAGCAAGTCACAGTTTAAGGTGGCAATGGAATCAGATGCAGTGTTGATTGATGACGTGGTGGTTATTGGATATGGAACCCGTTCGAAAAAAGATATGTCAATTTCTGTTAGTTCAGTGAAAGGTGATGAACTGAATAACAGACCTTCGGCTTTCAATATCATGCAGAGTGTGGCCGGGAAAGTGGCAGGTGTTCAGAATATATCGATGTCTGGTAGACCAGGTGGATCGTCATCTTTACGTGTTCGTGGTATGGGATCTATCAATGCAGGAAAAGATCCTATCTATGTATTGGATGGTGTTATTGGAGTGGATCCAGACATTATAAACGCTGCCAACGTGGAATCTATTGATGTTCTTAAAGATGCTGCTGCAACTGCCATGTATGGTGCACAAGGATCAAACGGAGTTGTTCTTATAACCACAAAGAAGGGTAAAAAAGGCAAAGGCTCAATCACTTATGATGGTAAAGTCGGATTTGGCTTTATGAACCGTAAACTCGACATGCTGAATGCGGATGAATATATGGAGGTTCAAAGACGTGCATACGCATATAGTGGACAGACAATGCCTCATTTGACAACACCTTATGAAAATCTGTTCTATTATGCTAAAGATGCTTCCAAAAATTACCAATACGATAAAAACGGACTTTTGATTGCTTCTCCGAAATATAATACAGATTGGCAGAAAGCGGTGACACAAACAGCTATGACTAACGACCATATCCTTTCTTTCTCATCAGGGAATGAAGATACAAGCGTATATGCCAGTGTCGGATACCAGAATCAGGAAGGATTGATAAAAGAAAGCGTGTACGAACGTTATTCTGCTACATTGAATGTAAGAACTAAAATAAAAGATTGGTTCCGTATCCAACTTGTGGGAACTGTAGGTAGTCAGAAAGGCAATAATAACGATATGGAGGGGTCTTTCAATCAGGGGGCTATCAGAAACATGATTGAAATGCCACCTATCGTTCCTATTAAATATGATGATGGTACATGGGGACGTAAACACGATTATCCTTTATCGGAAACAGCAGAGAATCCGTTGTTACTACTTCAGGATAGAAAGAACGAATGGAAGTCTAACTTCTCATTGTTTAGTTTGAATGCTACATTTGACATTACTAAGAAGTTGACATTTACTACTCAGGGAGACTATCAGGTATCAAATAGGAAAGAAATGAGCTATGCCAAGGCCGGGCTGTTTGATGTCAGTGAAAACAATGGCGGATATGCTGATATAAAAAATAGCGATAGCCAAAAACTTACCAGTGAAAACTATTTTACTTATACAGATACGTTCTTTGATGGAAAACTTAGCTCGAACTTCGTTTTGGGAGCCAGTTGGTATTATAATCATGCAGAAGAATCGTCTTCGGGGTCTGAACAATATTTCGACGATTCGTTCGGCTATCACAATTTATCGGCAGGAACCACATGGCATGAACCAAAATCAGGAATGAATCAAAATACTATGAATTCATACTATTTTAGAATGAACCACAGTTTTCTTGATAGATACCTACTTGGTTTCACATTCAGAACGGATGGTGCTTCAAACTTTGGTATGAATAATAAGTATGCATATTTTCCATCTGTATCAGCCGGATGGCGTATTTCAGAGGAGAAATTCTTCTCCCCTGTAAAAGATGTCCTCAGTCAAATGAAATTGAGAGCTAGTTATGGTATCGTAGGAAATGCTTCTATTCCCAATTATAGAACTATATCACAATATAGCAATGGTTCTACTATATTTAACAAGGCGCTTACTTCTTACGTAGTTCTTAGTAATCTAGGTAATAAAGACCTGAAATGGGAATCGTCACGTCAATTCAATATCGGAGTTGATATGAGTTTCTGGGATAATCGTTTAGAAGTAATCATGGATTACTATCACAAATCTACTAAAGATTTGTTGTTCGAAAAGCAGGTTCCTTTTACAACCGGTTATACGACTACATGGACTAATCTGGGAGAAATAGTAAATAAAGGTTTTGAGACAACTATTACTTCACGTAATATTCATACCCGTGATTTTATGTGGGTAACAGACTTGGTCTTTTCTACTAACAAATTGGTGGTTGCAGATATCAATGGAGAAACGATTGATACAGGTAATAATACGATAGCTAGAGAAGGAGAAAAGTGGGCGTCATACTATGTATATAAAAGACTGGGCACATGGGGATTGGCAGAAGTAGCAGAAGCTGCTAAATATGGTAAAAAACCAGGTGACATCAAATATGAAGATGTGAATAAAGACTATAAAATTGATGAGGAAGACCGCCAGATTATGGGAAGTGGTACTCCTAAAGGAAGTCTGACAATGGTAAATACATTCACTTATAAAGGCCTTTCTTTGATGGTCGACCTGAACTATACGTATGGATTTAAAATTATGGACATTACAAATTCCATGTTAGAAAACAGACCATTGTATAGTAATAATGTTAAATCCATACTCAACGCATGGACTCCTGAAAATCAGAATACAATGATTGCTGCGTTACGTCTTCCTTCGGACAACTATTTTGGAGAAAATGAGAAAGACTCATATATGCTTCACAAAGGTGATTTCTTGAGACTTCGTAACATTTCATTATCATATACTTTCTCTCCTAAAGTTATGAAAGCACTTAAAGTTTTTGAAAGTTTGTCTATAGGAGTTTCTGCAGAAAATTTGTTGGTAATTACAAAATATCCAGGATATGACCCGGAAGTTGGTGCATTCAATGCAGATAGTGGACAAAGTATAGATTTTTATGCTTATCCCCGTCCGACTACTATTACTGGTAATATAAAGGTTGTATTTTAAGAAAATAAAATAGACGATTATGAAAAAAATATATTCAATTTTATGTGGGTTGATTACTTTGGCAGTAATTGCAACATCATGTGATGCATTTCTTGAAGAGAAGCCTAAAACATTCCTCACCCCTGAATTATACTTCCAGAATGAAGGGCAAGTAGTCGCTGCAGTGAACGGGCTATATACATTTTTGGACGATATCTTTGACGGAGATATAGAACCTGGTTCACAAACATTCATTTTTATAGAATACTTATCAGGATATGGTGAACGGCTTCGTGGTTCGGGCACTCAGGATTTGGCACAGGCCAACAGTCTGAATGTGGCAGAAAATAACGGATATGTTCAGAAATTCTGGGAAACGGGATATAAAGCTATAGAGAACTGTAATAGCATTATTGAAGGTATTGAATCTATGAAGGAGGGAATTTTAACTCAAGATAAAAAAAATGAGCTGTTAGGTGAAGTTTATTTTATGCGCGCATATTACTACTTCAATTTGGTAAGACTTTATGGCCCTGTTCCATTAAAACTGACCAGTACATCGGATTTATCAAATGTCGAAATAGGATTAACATCCATTGAAGGAGTTTATGATCAGATAGATAAGGATATGACGAGAGCTGGTGAACTCATGGATAAAAGTGCCTGGAAGAATGCCAATGGAAGAGTTTCTAAAGGAACTGTAAAATCATTACATGCTAAGATTTATTTGACAATGGCCGGATATCCATTACAGAAAGGCGCAGAATATTATCAGAAAGCTTATGCAAAAGCCAGTGAAGTATATAAAAGTGAGGCGTTTAAATTGTTTGATACATACGAAGAATTGAGAACCAGTGAAAATACGGGTGAACATATATGGTCTATTCAGAGAGAGGCAGATAATGCAGGTTCTCCTGTACATGGTAATATGTTACCTTATCCCGCACCTGCAAAAGCTATTTCAGCTAATGCAGTATATGGCGGTGCATTGGTTCCAACAATGTTGTTTTATAATTCATATCCTACTGGTGATAAACGTAAGGATGAACAGGCCTTTTATTATACTGAGCACGAAGCTCTTGATAAGTCAACAATAGTTCAATTAGGAAGGCCCTATATATACAAATATTGGGATGATGAGGCAGCGACTACAGGAAAATCAGGTGCCAATTACACATTGCTGAGATATGCTGATGTATTGTTGATGATGGCTGAAGCAAAGGCACAAGCGGATGGAGGTACAACAACTGACACCGATGCAATTGATGCATATTATGCGGTGAGAAAAAGAGCATTGCCTACAGAGGTAAAACCGACTTCAATAAAGACGAATGATGTCTTGAAAGAAAGATTCTGGGAAATTTGCTTTGAAGGACAGACATGGTATGATATGTTGAGAACTCGAAAAGCTTTGCATGCTGTCACAGGTCAGATTGTAGATATGATTGGTTATCAGACTCCAGGACATGGTGCTGCATTTAAGGAAGCAGATCTTTTATTACCTTATCCTATCCGGGAAAAACGTTTGAATCCTAATCTGAAAAGGGACTAAAAAATGTCATAGCAAAAAGATACTGAAAATAAATAACTTGAAAATGAAGTGTAACTCCAAATATATGGTATTCTTAGTATTCTGTTTGTGTTTTTTATTCTCTTGTTCGGAGGATGAGGGCACAAAAGAGAACCCGTTTGGCAATGGAGAAAGTGATGCTTTTATGAAGGTCACTAACTCATCAAATGCTGATACGCTATACTTGTCGTGGGAACTTACTAATACCAAGGTGAGTTTTGATAATTATAGGTTTGAGCTAGACAAGCCCAAAACAGTCAAAACTGTTGGTAAAGATAAGACAGAATTCTATTTCACTCATGTACCGTACAATGAACCTGTATCTGTATCTATATCATTAATCAAGAACGATGAGGTTGTAAAAAACTTTGCGATGCAAGTAAAGATTGATGGTCTTGACAGGACAATGTCAAGGATTATCATTCCTGATCAAGGCAGTGTTACGGGAGGAGATGGTATGTATTCGATTCTGTTGCCCGATGGCAGGAGTCTTTTTATGATGGGCGATTCGTATATCGGGACTGTTACTAACGGTCAACGTTCTGGTTCAGATCACATGTATAGAAATACGTATATCGTGTATAATAAAGGTAAAGTCAGTGCTATTTATGGGGCTAATGGCAATAAAAACTCTTCGGCAGCCGTACCTCCCGAATATCCGGATGAAAAGAAATGGTACTGGCCCGGACATGGATTTGTAGATGGTAACAAACTCTATATTTTTCAGACATTGATGTATCAGGGAAGCGGTGATATGTGGGGATTCAGATACGAAACGACCCACATTCTGGAGTATAACTTACCTGATTTGGAACTGGTAAAGACTACTCCCATACCTTTTAATGGTTCCGAGGATATTCATTATGGAATGGCAGCACTGAAAGATGGAGAGTATGTTTATACGTATGCGCAAGTAGATGTGACTAATGATATGAATCCTATTTCTGAAGTGTTAGTTGCAAGATCTATGATGGATAATCTGTATACAGGTTGGGAGTATTACACTGGTTCCGGTTGGAGCACAAATGCTTCCGCCGCAGAAAAGTTAAAAGGTCTGACAAGTGTACCGGTTTCCTCACAGTTCAATGTGTTTAAATTGCGTGATAAATATGTTTTGCTAACACAGAAGAAAACATTCAATTCTGGCGAGATATACACGTTCACGGCAGATACTCCGTATGGACCGTGGGGAAACAAACAACTTATTTTCAAGACATACGAACAGGATATCCCTCACTTATTTACTTATAATGCGATGGCTCATCCTCAATTCGAGAAGGACGGTATGCTATTAATAAGCTATAATGTCAATACCGAAGTTTTTGCGGAACAGTTTAGTGATGTGAGTACTTATCGTCCCAGATTTTTTTGGATCGAAATAGATAAGATTTTAAAATGAATGAGAAATAAGAATGTATTGTTGCAAGGAATTAGGGCAATGCACTTATAGTTCAAAATTAGAAAAGTTTAAAAAGATATGAAAAAGAATACATTAATTTTAGTAATAGTATCATTGCTATTTTTCCTCTCAGGTTGTAACACCGACGACCGGGTAAGGATGAGTGATAATTATCCTGTTGATGGAGATATAAATTATGGTATCAGACAGGTAATGCAATACGATGAGGTGAATATAAATGGTATAGATGTCGCTTCGAAGTTCCCATTCTTTGAGACGCTTCGCCTGACCATACACTACACTGACAGTAAAATAAGCGGCGTGACTTTTTCTAACGGGGAGGTACCTTTCTCTCCTTACAATTTTGAGGTCCCATCGGGTGAAGTAGATTGCTATCTGGATACTGAGGCACTTCCCAACGAATTGCGTATAACTGGGACAGAGCATGTTATCGCCTATTATCAAAATGGAGAATTCACTGTTCCTTTCCAATTGGATTGTCCGTCACTGAATTATAAATACACCTTTAAAAGTATAAATCAATAAATAGAATACATATGAAACTCATGAAAAAAAGCAAACACTTGTTGTTACTTCTGGTAGCATCATTCCTTGTTGCAACTTGTATGACTATAGAGGATATTATTCATCCGGATAACGCTCAGGTTGATAGCGATATTAATATTTCAGTTAAAATAAAGATTGTTGCAGAAACTGATGGTAATAGTAAATTGGCGTTTGGTATTTTGGTTCCCAAAAGCTGGAATGTGGCCAACAATGCTACTCTGACACTTACAACTGCAGCAGGCTTTGCGGCTAATGTTGTAACTAATGAACCTATGGTACTTGTAGGATCTGGAGAAAAAAATCCGTCAGACGCTTTGCCTTGGGCATCTTCATTTCAAAGTAAAATTGGTGTATTAGAGAATACCGGACCTGTTGAATGGGTCGTTTTTAAGTCCGCTACTACATTCCAGATTAATGATCAGGTTGCAGGACAAAAAGAAGTAACCGGTACTGTGAATATTAAACTTCATACAGGAGCAAGAGCTATAAAATTTTTTATGGGCTATACATTCTGTGGTGAGGCTTTTGGATTTAACAGTGAAAAATACCCAGATGATTATGTGAAAGCTTCTAAGGTACTTGAGGTAACTGGGGGAGACGAACCAATGATGGACTTCACTGCTGATCCTGCAATTTCGTTTGTACCAGCTACTTTCGGTTTCGGTGATATTTTCTCAATCAAGTATAATGAACCAAATTATGTAACGGAAGGTGGTCTTAAAGGTGGTGAAGCGTATTTAGTGGGGAAAGTAACATATGAGGAAAACGGAGTGGAAAAAGAAAAGACTATAGATGAGACAAGCAGTAAGACACTAATGGAAGAATTAGGTGATATGGGGCAAGTTACCTCATGGCAGAAATATATTTACCCGAAAGAATTCTTCGGTTTGCCAACAAATGCTGTTATCTTAAATATCCAGGTTCATTTTACAAATAAGGATAAAAGTATTTCTATTTTGGATAATGAAACTAATAGTGATTTTGTAGTAGAGAAAACATGCGAATGATGAATGAAGTGGAGAACTTAGTTAAGTTCTCCACTTTTAAATTTTGGTAGAAGTGTAATAACAGGGTTCTCCTATGTTATCGGTGGAAAATGTTCTGATCAGATGGGATAGGGCATGTAAATCATAATAATTTTATTATTGAATAGTTTTAATGGCTGATGGATATAAAAATATTTAGTAAGATACTTTTTCTAGTATGCTTATTTTATATAAGTTGTAATGGCTTGCAAGCACAATCTGCTATACCTCCTTTTAGAAAAGGAGAACGAGTAGTATTTACTGGTAATAGCATAACTCATGGCGGACATTATCATTCGTTTATATGGTTGTATTATATGACCCGTTTTCCTGATAAGCCGATCATTATCATGAATGCCGGCATTGGTGGAGAAAGTGTATGGGATATTAAAGATCGGTTGGATTATGATGTTTTTGACAGAAAACCGACTTATGTAGCTCTTACTTTTGGTATGAATGATACCGGTTATGATATTTACATGAAAGATGATGCTAAAGAACTATCAGAACAACAGATCATAGAATCATTAAAAAGCTTTCGGGAGATAGAGGAGCGATTACAGGCTAAAAAT
Organism: Bacteroides sp. M10; assembly: GCF_014334015.1. Taxonomy (GTDB): domain Bacteria; phylum Bacteroidota; class Bacteroidia; order Bacteroidales; family Bacteroidaceae; genus Bacteroides; species Bacteroides intestinigallinarum. Next base: position 3,075,687 of record NZ_CP060488.1, read on the forward strand.
AAAATAACCAAGGTGTTGATCGGTGGTTCTCCTTATGATGAAACCTCAAAATTTAATAAATTCATTCTGCATCAGAAGAATGATGCTATCTTGAAAATTGTAGATGCCCAGTGTACATCGGCACGAAAAAACGGCTGGGGGTTTGTTGATTTCAATCGTCCGATGTGTGAAATAAGCTTGGAAGAACAGAAGAAAGATTCTACATTTACTTTTTGTAGGATAGATAGGATTCATCCTGATAATGACGGTCAGATGGTGATGGCCTATTTATTCTTGAAAGCACAAGGCTTGGATGGAAATAAGGTATCGGAATTCTTGATTGATGCACAGAGTTCGAATGTGGTTACACATAAGAACTGCAAAATATCAAAATTGAAGAAGGAAAAGAATGAACTTACTTTCGATTATCTAGCTTATGCACTTCCTTATCCTTTGGATTCCATTCCTCGACATGGCTGGGGAAACCAGAGATCTCAACGTGACGCGATGCAATTAGTTCCGTTTATGGAAGAATTCAATCAGGAACATTTTCAGGTAATCAATCTACAGAAAGGGACTTATCGGTTGACTATAGATAATCAGTTTATAGATGAAATTTCATCAGAACAGTTGGAAGATGGGGTTAATTTAGCGAATTATCCGATTACTCCCCAATACCAGCAAGCCATAAAGATCATGTATCTGAATGAAGAGCGGTTTGAAATAGAAAAACGATTTAGGGAATATTTGTGGACAGAATATTCATTTCTGAAAAAAGAAGGTCTTTTATTTGCCGATAATCAAAAAGCCATTAATAAACTTCAAGAATATTTGCCTAAGGATTTGTTTCTTAGGGCAAGTTACGGTTGGTATATCAAGGCAATGCACCCTGAAATTCGTAAAGTATGGAGTAATTATATGAATTCTATTGTTGAAACAATTTATGAAATAAATAAGCCTGTCGTTCATCGGGTGAGGTTGACTAGGGTAGACCTGTAATATAGGTGTTTCATAGCCATTTTGTTGGTTGTGAGCAGAGGAATATGAATTGATTGTGTTGAATATATAACAGATATTTTATGAGGAATATGCGTTTGTTATTATGTGTAGGATTAATACACTGCTTATGTTGTATGTCATCGTTTGTATATGGCAAAATAAAAGAGCCTCCTTTCATTCTGGCAGAATTAAAGTGTGAGAATTTGGTCAATCCTCTGGGCATTGATAATACCACTCCTCATTTCAGTTGGAAATTGAAAGGTAATGAATTAAGAGGCGGACAAGCCTATTATGAGATACAGGTTGCTTCGGATAGTATTTTACTGATCCAGGATAAAGCTGATTTGTGGAATACAGGAAAATTGAAGTCTGATAATTCGGTGATGGTGCCTTATCAAGGTGTTTCTTTATCTTCCCGTTCATTATGTTATTGGAGAGTTCGTGTGTGGAATTCTAAAAGGCAGGTTTCAGCATGGAGTCCGGTAGCTCGTTTTTCTATTGGTATTTTAGAACAATCACAAATGCACGGTGAATATATAGGGGCTTCTGTTGAGGGAGGGAAGATTTGTGCTCCTATTCTTCGCAAGAAAATAAATATAAAAAGAAAAGAAACTACATTTCTACACGTGAACACATTAGGTTATCATGAGATTTATATTAATGGAGAAAAAGTAGGAGAAAGTGTTTTGGCACCTGCTGTATCTCATTTGACTAAGCGTTCCTTGATTGTTACTTATGATGTAACTCCCTACTTAAGAGAGGGCGAAAATGACTTATTAATCTGGATTGGACAAGGATGGTATAAGAGCACTACTTTTGGAACAGCATATGATGGTCCATTAGTAAAGGCCGAACTGAATATCTTACGAAATGGAAAGTGGGAAGTGTTAACGAAAACCGATAATTCGTGGTGTGGACGTGAGAGTGGTTATGAAGATACAGGGACTTGGCGTGCATTGCAGTTTGCTGGTGAAAGGGTGGATGGGAGAATTTTACCGACAGATCTTTCTTCACAAACTTTGGATAAAATGAGGTGGGCTTCAGTAGTAACGGTGAAAGTCCCAGATCATATCACTTCACCTCAAATGTGTGAGGTAAATAAAATCTATGAGAAATTACAACCTGTTTCTATAGAGAAGCTGAACGAAGACGTTTGGCTGGTAGATATGGGACGGGTACAAACCGGATGGTTTGAAATGCGCATGCCTATGTTGCCTATGGGGCATGAAATAATAATGGAATACAGTGATAATTTGACTAAGGATGGGGCATTTGATAAGCAGGGCGAGAGTGATATTTATATCTCTGGTGGACGGGAAGGAGAATGCTTTAGAAATAAGTTCAATCATCATGCCTATCGGTATGTACGCATTTCTAATCTTCCTGTAAGGCCGGAAAGTGAATGGATGAGATCTCTTCAGATTCACGGAGATTATCAGAAAACCGCTACTTTTGAGTGTTCAGATGCCGATTTGAATACTATTCATAATATGATTCAGTATACAATGAAATGCCTCACTTTTAGCGGATATATGGTAGACTGTCCCCATTTGGAACGTGCCGGTTATGGTGGTGACGGAAACTCTTCAACAATATCTTTACAGACTATGTATGACGTATCTCCAACTTTTCTAAACTGGGTACAAACATGGGGAGACTCCATGCGTGAGGGAGGTAGTTTACCGCATGTTGGACCTAATCCCGGTGCTGGTGGAGGTGGTCCTTATTGGTGTGGATTCTTTGTATTGGCTCCTTGGAGAACTTATGTTAATTATGGTGATTCACGGCTAATAAAGAAATATTATTCTCAAATGAAAGAGTGGTTCAAGTATGTTGATAAATATACAGTCGATGGTTTATTGAAACGCTGGCCTGATACAAAATATCGTGACTGGTATCTTGGCGATTGGCTGGCACCGATGGGAGTGGATTCCGGTGACCAGTCATCTGTGGATTTAGTAAGTAACTGTTTTATCAGTGAATGTCTGGGTACTATGAGTAAGGCAGCCCTAACGTTGGGTAAGAAAGAAGAAGCCGAAGAATTTGCAATACGTAAAGGAAAACTTAATGGGCTGATACATAGGACTTTTTATCATCCGAATGATGGCATTTATTCTACCGGTTCGCAGTTGGATATGTGCTATCCTATGCTGGTAGGTGTCGTACCCGATTCTCTATATAGCAGAGTGAAAGAGAATATGATGGCTATCACTGCAGAAAAACATAAAGGACATATAGCGGTTGGTTTGGTTGGAGTACCAATCCTGACAGAATGGGCTGTTCGGAATAAGAAGGTAGATTTCTTCTATCAGATGTTGAAGAAACGTGATTATCCCGGTTATTTGTATATGACTGATAATGGTGCTACAGCAACTTGGGAATACTGGAGTGGGGAACGTAGCCGGGTACATAACTGTTATAATGGGATTGGAACTTGGTTCTACCAAGCTGTAGGAGGAATACATCCTGATGAGTCTGTTCCGGGATATCGTCATATCTATATTGATCCTCAAATACCCCATGGAGTAACTTGGGCTAAAATCACGAAAGAATCTCCTTATGGTACTATTGGTGTCAATTGGAAATTGGAAGATGGTCAGCTGTATCTTCAATTGGCAATTCCTGCGGGAACAACTGCTACTGTTTGTATACCTGATAATGCTGTTTCGTGCAAGATAAACAATAAAAAGATGGGTATTCAAAAGAAAACAATAGTCGTAGATAGAGGAAACTATGATTTTGTATTTGATTTGTATCCATACTAAATTTTATATTAAGTAACTGTTCAAAATTAATTTTACAAATATGAATAATTCACGAATAAGTTCGTACCCACAGACGCCAAGGCCCTGTTCGTACAATAGAAAAGCGAGTCCGTAGTCTCGTAATCTATCGGTCTTATCCATTTACCCTTAAGTATACGCCAAAGAATCTCGGCAGGATTAAGTTCTGGAGAATAAGGTGGAAGATAGAAGAGGAACAATCCTCTTTTCTCCCAAATTTTCCTCAGTTCTTTAACTTTCCGATTTCTATGAACAGAAGCATTGTCCAAGACAATTACAGTCTTCTTCGTTACATTGAAAGAGAATCTGTCAAGATAGTCCACAATCTTGTCTGCGTTGATGGACTCTTTTGTGGTAAAGCCTTTATATTGGTTCCTTTTGGTAATCATGCCAAAAATATTAAGCCGGGCAGCTTTCTCGGATGGGATGTAAATATCCTCATTCTTGAATTGCCAGCCATATGGAACATAACCATTTGTACAGACATGACTTTCGTCGGCATAATATAGCACAAGTTCTCCTTTGGAATCAAGTTCTTCAAGTTCTTGCAACTTCTCTTTCTTGTATGCGTAGAGCTGCGGTGAGGGTTTGCCCCTTGGGCGTTTTCTTATACGCTTATATCTTGCACCAATGTTTCTAAAAAACGTTTGAAAGTAATATCACTGGCTTCTTTACCAGTCGCATTCTGCCATGCTTCACGTGCTTTGGACACACTCTGACGGTCTTCCTCAATTGCCTTGCGGACTGCTTCTTCATCAGAACAATCCATAATAGGCTTTCGCCCCTGACCAGGACGTGTCTCCAAGCCTTTGATGCCATTTTCTTCATAACGTTTTACCCATGTGTAGACAGTAGGTACTGTTACCTCAAGCATTTCTGCTATTTGGGGAGCTGATTTACCTTCTGACTTCAGCAATATGGATTTGCATCTGATACGAAAACTATGAGTAGGGCCATTATGATAGCCTTTCTCTAATTTGAGGCGATCAACCTCTGATAATTCAAGTACTTTTATTGGTTTCATAATTCTATTTTTTCTATAAAACGGAAAATGAACCATATTAGTACTGATATATATAAATAATTTAGATCACCTACTTATTGAATTTATGGTTTATATTTTTTGTACTGTTAAGTAGTCTTTTACTCTACGGAACAAATTGGCTAATATGTTAAAATAGAATGATGTTGCGACATGCATTATTTTCTTTTTTCCTGTTTACTAGAGCAAGGATTTAGTGGTAATTGTATTTTTATTCGTCTTAAAGAAGTAAATAACTATCATATAATAATATGCAAATGATAACTATCAAAAATCTATTGACTTGTATTGTTACAGTCTTTATTTCCACTGGAATATACGCTCAAACGAAAGACTTGGTGCAATACGTCAATACGTTGCAGGGCACTGATTCCCATTTTGGATTAAGTTATGGAAATACATATCCTACTACCGGTATGCCCTATGCCATGCATACGTGGTCTGCACAAACCGGAAAGAATGGAGAGGGCTGGAAGTATCAGTATGCGGTAGATGCCATCAGAGGATTCTGCCAGTCACATCAATGCAGCCCGTGGATGAGTGATTATGCCGTATATTCTTTTATGCCGATGGTGGGAGAACTAGTCGTTAATCAGGATAAACGGGCGACGAAATTTAGTCATGACAATGAAATTGCCAAGCCGCATTATTATAAAGTAACACTGAATAATGGCATTACCACCGAAATGGCACCGACTACCCGCGGCGTGCATTTGCGTTTTTCCTATCCCTCTACCGGAGATGCCTATCTGGTGATCGACGGATATACAGATATGAGTGAAATCAAAATAGATCCCGCCAAGAGACAAATATCCGGTTGGGTGAATAACCAGCGTTTTGTAAATAATTCTAAGACATTCCGCAGCTATTTCGTTGTGCAATTCGATAAAGCATTTGAAGATTACGGCGTATGGGAAAATCAGAAAGATGAAATCTTCTCTAAAAAACAGGAGGGAGCAGGCAAAGGTTATGGTGCTTATATCAAGTTTAAAAAAGGCTCGAAAGTACAGGCTAAGGCAGCCTCTTCCTATATCAGTGCAGAACAGGCTGTGATTACTTTGAACGATGAACTGGGTAAAGACTCCAATCTGGAAACCACTAAAGCCCGTGGACAAAAAACATGGAATGAACTGCTGAACAGAATTCAGGTAGAGGGTGGAACAGAAGAACAAATGAAGACTTTTTATTCATGTCTGTTCCGTGCTAATCTCTTCTCACGTAAATTCTACGAACGTAAAGCGAACGGAGAACCTTATTATTACAGCCCTTACGATGGCAAAGTATATGACGGATATATGTATACCGATAATGGATTCTGGGATACTTTCCGTTCACAGTTCCCACTGACCAATATTCTTCATCCCACTATGCAAGGACGCTACATGAATGCTTTGCTTGCCGCACAGGAACAATGCGGGTGGCTGCCATCCTGGTCGGCTCCCGGAGAAACGGGAGGAATGTTGGGTAATCACTCCATCTCATTATTGGCAGACGCATGGGCAAAAGGCATCCGTACCTTCGACCCGGAAAAAGCATTGAAAGCATACGCACACGAAGCGATGAACAAAGGTCCTTGGGGAGGAGCCAACGGACGCGGCTTCTGGAAAGAATATTTTGAACTGGGATATGTTCCTTATCCGGAATCAATGGGATCAAGTGCCCAGACCATGGAATATGCTTATGATGACTTCTGTGGTTACCAGCTGGCAAAAATGGTCGGAAATAAACACTATCAGGAAGTTTTTGCCCGTCAGATGTACAACTATAAGAATGTATTCGATCCATCCATCGGCTTTATGCGTGGAAAAGGAGTCGATGGCAAATGGCAGGAACCGTTTGACCCGCTGGAATGGGGCGGACCTTTCTGTGAGGGCAATGCTTGGCATTATACCTGGTCGGTATTCCATGATACCGAAGGATTAATCAACTTGTTCGGAAGCGATGAGAAGTTTACTACTAAAATAGATTCAGTGTTTACCCTGCCCAGCACTATCAAGCCGGGAACATACGGAGGAGTGATCCATGAAATGAAAGAAATGGAAATCGCAGGGATGGGACAGTATGCGCATGGCAATCAGCCGATTCAGCACATGCCTTACCTGTATAGCTATGCCGGACAGCCATGGAAAACACAGTATTGGGTACGTCAGATTGTTGAAAGACTCTATAATTCAACAGAAAGAGGATATCCGGGTGACGAAGACCAAGGCGGTATGTCATCCTGGTATATATTAAGCTCATTAGGCATTTATGCCGTTTGTCCGGGTACGGATGAATATGTGATTGGCAGTCCATTATTTAAAAAGGCTACCATAACGCTGGAAAACGGAAATAAGTTTGTGATCGAAGCAAATAACAACAATAAAGAGAATGTCTATATCCAGTCTGCTACTTTGAATGGGCGTGTATTGGACAAGAATTTTATTAAATATGACGATATAGCAGACGGTGGTACGCTCCGTTTTGAAATGGGAGGGCAACCGAATAAAGAAAGATGTACGTCAAAATATGCCGCTCCTTTCTCTCTGTCGAAAGAATAAGAAAAGAAACAACGAAATACAGTATGAAAAATAAAGTTTTAACAGGTTTATTATTGGTATTGATTGGAGGGTGGGGGAGCCTCCTGGCACAGAATGCCGGGAGCAATTATGCCCGTCAGGTGAATACACTGATAGGTACAAAAGGCGTTGGTCTGACTTCGGGATATCTTTATCCCGGAGCCACCTATCCTTATGGAATGGTGCAGTTCACCCCTTCTTACTTTTCCAAACGTTCCGGATTTGTCATCAACCAATTGAGTGGCGGCGGTTGCGAACACATGGGCAACTTCCCTACTTTTCCGGTAAAAGGCAAACTGAAGATGTCTCCGGACAACATTCTCAACTATCGTATCAATATCTCTGAAGAAAAAGGACACGCAGGTTATTATGAGGCAATGGTGCAGGAAGACATCAAAGCCAAACTGACTGTGACCGAAAGAACCGGTATGGCGAATTATGAATATCCGGCAGATCAACAATATGGTACGGTCATTATCGGTGGAGGTATCTCCGCCACTCCGATCGAGCAGGCAGCCGTTGTAATCACTGCACCGAATAAGTGTGAAGGATATGCAGAGGGTGGCAATTTCTGCGGTCTGCGTACACCGTATAAAGTCTATTTCGTTGCAGAATTTGATGCCGATGCCTTGGAATCGGGAACCTGGAAAAGAGATGAACTGAAACCGAACACCACTTTTGCCGAGGGAGAATATTCCGGAGTCTACTTTACTTTTGATGTAAGCAAGAAGAAAAATATCCAGTATAAGATTGGTGTTTCTTATGTTTCCGTAGAAAATGCACGTGAGAATCTGAAAGCAGAGAATACCGGATGGGACTTCTTACAGATTCAAAACCAGGCAGAATCCAAATGGAATGACTACTTGGGTAAAATCGAAGTAGAGGGCACTAATCCAGACCGGACCACTCAATTTTATACCCATTTGTATCGTTCGTTCATTCACCCGAATGTATGTAGTGATGTGAACGGAGAGTATATGGGAGCTGATTTCAAGGTGCATAAGTCCCGTTCTAAACATTACACCTCTTTCAGCAACTGGGATACCTATCGCACACAGATTCAATTATTGTCGATGCTCGATCCCGAAGTAGCTTCTGATATTGTGATTTCTCACCAACTGTTTGCTGAAGAAGCTGGCGGCGCTTATCCCCGTTGGGTCATGGCGAATATTGAAACCGGAGTGATGCAAGGAGATCCGACTCCTATCCTGATCTCTAATGCCTATGCTTTTGGTGCCCGTAATTATGATCCGAAGCCGATTTTCAAAATAATGAGAAAGGGAGCCGAAGAACCGGGAGCAATGTCGCAGAATGTGGAGGCGCGTCCGGGATTGAAACAGTATTTGGATAAAGGATACTATAATGCTTCCATTCAATTGGAATATACTTCTGCGGATTTTGCCATCGGACAGTTTGCATTGCACGCCGTAGGAGATGAATTTGCAAGTTGGCGTTATTTTCATTTTGCCCGTTCATGGAAGAATCTGTACAATCCGGAAACCGGCTGGTTGCAATCACGTAATCCGGATGGTTCGTGGAAACCTCTGACTGAAGACTTCCGTGAATCGACCTATAAGAATTATTTCTGGATGGTGCCTTACGATATTGCCGGTCTGATTGAAATAATCGGTGGAAAAGCCGCGGCAGAGAAACGTTTGGACGAATTCTTCACCCGTCTGGATGCCGGCTACAATGATGCCTGGTTTGCTTCCGGCAATGAACCGAGTTTCCATATCCCCTGGATATACAACTGGGTGGGAACTCCCTACAAAGCACAGGAAATTATCAACCGTGTATTGAATGAACAGTATTCAAGTAAAATTGACGGTCTGCCGGGTAATGATGATTTAGGTACGATGGGTGCTTGGTATGTGTTTGCCTGTATCGGTCTTTATCCCGAAATACCGGGAATAGGAGGCTTTACTGTAAATACACCAATCTTTTCATCGGTGAAAGTTCATCTGAAGAAAGGAGATATAGTGATAAAAGGCGGTTCGGAAAAGAATATCTATATCAAATCGATGAAGTTGAATGGCAAACCGTATGATAGTACATGGATAGACTGGGATCAACTTAATAATGGTGGGACTATTGATTTTGCTACCTCGGCCAAACCCGATGTAAAATGGGGAACTAAAGTGGTGCCTCCCTCTTTCCCTTAAAAAGAAAGTAAGTCGGTTAATAACTAATATCAAACGTAAGAATGAAAAGAAAACTACAGAACATAGCTTATCTACTGATGGCTGCCGCATTCGTTACTTCATGCGGCGAGAAGAAACAAACATCCGAATTTCCGGATTGGGCGTGGGCGGACTTCCAGCGTCCGGAAGGCGTTAATCCAATTATCTCACCTGATACTACTGCTATTTTCTATTGTCCGATGAGGCAGGATTCAGTGGCATGGGAGGCGAGCGATACATTCAATCCGGCTGCCACCGTTTATGATGGAAAAGTTGTAGTGCTCTATCGGGCTGAAGATAATTCGGCAACCGGTATCGGTTCACGTACTTCCCGTTTAGGATACGCTTCTTCCGACAACGGAATCCATTTCCAACGAATGACTGTTCCCGTATTTTATCCGGCAGACGATAGCCAGAAAGAACTCGAGAATCCGGGTGGTTGCGAAGACCCACGCGTTGCCGTAACAGAAGACGGACTCTATGTAATGCATTACACACAATGGAACCGTAAACAGGCACGTTTGGCAGTGGCCACTTCACGTGACCTCCAAACTTGGGAAAAACACGGACCTGCTTTTGCCAAAGCCTATAATGGAAGATTTCTGGATGAATTTTCAAAGTCTGCCTCTATCCTGACTAAATTAGTCGACGGCAAACAAGTGATCGCCCAAATAGATGGGAAATACTGGATGTATTGGGGAGAAAAGTTTGTCAATGTAGCTACCTCCACAGACCTCGTCAACTGGGAACCAATGTTGGATGAAAACGGCGAATTCCTGAAAGTCATGATACCCCGTCCGGGTAAATTCGACAGTGACCTGACCGAGTGTGGTCCTCCTGCTATCCTGACAGATAAAGGAATCCTGTTGTTTTATAACGGTAAAAATAAATCGGGTGCAGAGGGAGATACGCTTTATACAGCGAATTCTTATTGTGCCGGACAAGCTCTGTTTGATAGTAAAGACCCTGCCAAACTGATCGATCGTCTGGATAAACCGTTCTATACTCCCGAATCAGACTTTGAGAAAAGCGGACAATATCCTGCCGGAACGGTATTTATCGAGGGACTTGTATTCCACAACCAGAAGTGGTTCCTCTATTATGGCTGTGCTGATTCTCGCGTGGCAGTTGCCGTATACGATCCTCTCAAAAAATAAAGAAAATGTTCATGAAGAAGATCATAATCTTTCTGTTTGGTATTTGTCTTGCGCCACAACTTGTAGCGCAAGAACAACAGTACTTTATGAATCCGGTTATCCGGGGCGACATGCCCGATCCGTCCATGATCCGGATAGATGATACGTATTATGCCACAGGAACATCATCCGAGTGGGCTCCTTTCTACCCGGTATTCACATCCAAAGACATGGTCAACTGGAAACAGGTGGGGCATATCTTCTCCAAACAACCCTCCTGGACTTCAAACTCATTCTGGGCACCGGAGCTATATTATCACAATAATAAAGTCTATTGCTACTACACTGCCCGTCAGAAAAGTACCGGAATTTCTTATATCGGAGTAGCCACCTCGGATTCTCCTTTGCATGAATTTACCGATCATGGTCCGATCATAACGTATGGAACAGAGGCCATTGATGCATTTATCTATGATGACAATGGGCAATTGTATATTAGCTGGAAAGCGTATGGATTGGACAAACGTCCGATAGAACTGCTGGGAAGTAAACTCTCTGCCGACGGATTACGTTTGGAGGGCGAACCTTTTTCTCTGTTGGTAGATGAGGAAGAGATAGGCATGGAGGGGCAGTATCATTTCAAACAAGGCGATTATTATTACATCGTCTATTCGGCTCACGGTTGCTGTGGTCCCTCTAGTAACTACGACGTATATGTGGCACGTTCCAAAAACTTCTGTGGACCGTATGAAAAATATGCCGGAAATCCCATTTTGCATGGAGGTGAGGGTGATTATATTTCATGTGGTCATGGCACAGCGGTAAAAACTCCGGATGGAAGAATGTTTTATTTGTGTCATGCCTATTTAAAGGGAGAAAACTTCTATAACGGACGCCAACCTGTTCTACAGGAAATGGAGGTGACAGCAGATCATTGGGTGCGTTTTAAAACGGGTAATATTGCCGTCGCCAAGCAACCCATGCCTTTTAAAACAACCCGGCAGAAACCTCTTACAGACTTTGAAGATCGCTTTCAAGATAGTAAATTGAAAATTGACTGGACTTGGAATTATCCTTATTCGGATGTAAATATTGCATTAAAGAAAGGAAAACTTTCTCTGTCCGGCACTCCGAAAAAAGACAATAAACAGGGTACTGCATTATGCTTACGTCCACAATCTTCGCACTATAGTTGTGAAACCAAAGTGATTCGTGCGAATGAAAGTTTGCAGGGATTAACCTTGTATGGTGATGATAAGAATTTGGTAACTTGGGGAGTCAAAGGAAATAAATTGCAGTTGAAAATGCTGAAAGACAATTCAGAATCAATACTCCATGAATCCAGTCTCACTACTGATAAAGACATTTATCTGAAGATAGAGGTAGAACAGGGTTGTATTTTCAACTTCTACGAAAGTAAGGATGGAAAGACATGGAAATCTGTATTGGATACTTCCTTAAAAGGAGCCTTTTTGACTCGTTGGGACAGAGTGCAACGTCCGGGATTACTTCACTGCGGTGCTGAAGATGTGCCAGCGGAATTTGCTTATTTCAAAATGAGAAACTTGAAATAAATGAACTGAACAATGAATAAATGAACTGGATGATGAATAAGCGAATTAATCGGATAAAGACAGATAAAACAATGTATATCAACTTATAGTATTTGTAAAAAAAGATATTAAGACATGAAAAAGTTTTTTGTATTGATTGCGGCAGTTTGTATGACATATACTACTGCCTTTGCTCAAACAGTGAAGCCTTTTAAAGAGGGTGAAAGAGCAGTATTTTTAGGAAACAGTATCACGGATGGCGGTCATTACCATTCGTATATCTGGTTGTATTATATGACTCGTTTTCCGAATATGCCTCTCCGCATATTGAATGGTGGTATTGGCGGAGATACGGCATACGATATGAACAAACGCTTGGATGGAGATATTTTCCCTATGAAACCCTCTGTATTGATGGTTACTTTTGGTATGAATGACTCCGGATATTTTGAATATAACGGGGATAATCCCAAAGAATTCGGCGAACAGAAATATCAGGAAAGTATCAAGAATTACCAGCAAATGGAGAAGCGTTTCAAAGATCTTCCTGATACCCGTATTGTGATGGTCGGAACTTCCCCTTATGATGAAACCGTGCAATTGAAAGAGAATGTACCGTTCAAAACAAAGAACGAAACTATCAAACGTATCGTTGAATATCAGAAAGAATCTGCAGCTAAGAACAATTGGGAATTTACGGATTTGAATGCTCCTATGGTTGCTTTGAATCAACAAAACCAACAGAAAGATCCGGCATTTACTCTTTGTGGCAGCGACCGTATTCATCCGGATAATGACGGACACATGGTGATGGCTTACCTTTTCCTGAAAGCACAAGGATTTGTGGGTAAAGAAGTAGCAGAAATGGAGATTAATGCTAATAAGAAACAGGCAGTTAAAGCAGAGAATTGTACAATCTCAAATATCAAGAAGAACGGAAAAGATTTGAGCTTTGACTATCTGGCAGAAGCTCTTCCTTATCCTTTGGATACTATCGCTCGTGGATGGGGACAAAAAAAGGGGCAGGCAGAAGCTACGAAAGTCATTCCTTTTATGGATGAAATGAATCGTGAAGTTCTGAAAGTAACAGGTCTGAAAGGTGATTATAAATTGTTGATCGATGAGGAAGAAATCGGAATATGGAGTGGAGATGACTTGGCAAAGGGTATTAATCTGGCTGCCGAATCCAAGACTCCTCAATATCAACAGGCATTAGCTGTGATGCATCTGAATGAATATAGATGGGAGATTGAGAGAAGTTTCAGAGATTATGCATGGACTCAATTTGGTTTCTTTCAACAAAAAGGATTGCTTTTTGCCAATGACAGACAAGCTATCAAGGTTATGGATGAAAATCTTGAGAAGAATGGATGGCTGAAAGGACATCGGGATGGTTATACCAGAATGATGTCTGATGCTGTACGTGAGGCTCGTGAACAGGAAATGGATGTTCTTATCAATAAGATTTATGAGGTTAATAAACCTGTAGTGAGAAAGATTCTGCTAAGAAAGATTTAAAACAAAAGCAATGATGCTAATGACTGTAATCATTATCAGGGAACAGCGATTATCATCAGGTTATTCGGATAACCATTAGCAGGGAAGTACACAGGGAATAGTTGAGAAATATAAGTTGATAAGTTGTTGTTAGGTAATGGCTTATAATAAGGTAATGCCTTTTAATAGTTTGATAATGCTCATATTTGCTCTTTCTTATCTCCGGATGCAGCTAGTTATCTTCCTATTTTCTAACGAAAGCTGCCTCTCTTCCTCTTCTTTAACTCTTCTTCCAGAAATCGGAAGTGAAAAGCAATAATACTGTAAACAATTCCAAGCGTCCCAAGAGCATTAAAAAAGAAAGCAGCCATTTGGCAGCATCGGGCAATGCACTCCATGAGAAAGCCGGACCACATGTGCCGAGGCCTGGTCCCATATTACCTATGCTTGAGATTACGGTTCCTATTGATTCCAGAAAACCGACTCCTAAGCCCATCATGACAAGCACGCTGATGATAACAATAACTACATACAAAAAGGTGAAAGCCAATACAGTAGACTGAATGGAAGGGGAAATAACTTGCTTATTTACCCGCACCGGGAGTATGGCGTTAGGGTGAAGAATATGTTTGAATTCATTTTTCACTACTTGAAACAGAATAACCATACGAATACACTTGATACCTCCTGTTGTACTGCCGGCACAAGCTCCTATAATCATCACAATGATGAGGCAGCCCCAGAGGATAGAAGGCCAGAGCATATAGTCAGCTGTGACGAATCCCGTAGAAGTTTGCAATGAAATCACTTGGAAAAGCGATTTCCGGAATGCCTCCTCTACTCCCATAGAAGAAGTCTGATGGAGCCAGATAGCAATGAATAGAGTGAAGAATGAAACACAAATAAAGTAGAACTTCAGTTCCGCATCATGTAGGAACTTCTTAATCTTCCCATTAAACATCAACAGCAGCAATGTGAAGTTAATTCCTGAAAGGAACATGAAAATGGAAATTACATAGTCTATATAAGGTGAATGGTAATATTCAATGCTGGCCTGTTTAGTAGAGAACCCACCGGTACTGGTCGTTGCAAAAGCATGACATATACTATCGAATATACTCATGCCACCACCTATTAATAAAATAATCAGTGTTCCCGTCATTCCGGCATAAATACCCCAAATCCATTTAGCAGTGATGCCAATGCGGGGATGCACTTTATCATGAGTAGGTCCGCTGGCTTCTGCTGCGAACACCTGAATTCCGCCCACACCAAAAATCGGCAGAACAGCAATGGTGAAGAATACAATACCCAAACCACCTATCCATTGCGTCATAGCCCGCCAGAAAAGTATTCCGTGGGGCATCGACTCTATATTATTCAGAATAGTGGCACCTGTACTGCTAAATCCGGACATCGTTTCAAAAAATGCATCCGCAACATTGGGAATATATCCTCCTATATAATAAGGTAACATTCCGAAAAGGGAAAAGGTAACCCATGCTGCGCTGACGATGACATATCCATCGCGGCGATTCAGGGATTTCACTGCGTCTTTCCCGATGGCAAGCAGCAGAAAGCCAATACAGGCTGTGACAGCAGATGAAATCAGGAAACTCTGCAAGTCATTCTCTTTATAAAAAAGAGAGACCGCTCCACAACATAACAGCATCGCTGTTTCTATCAGAAGCAGAAAGCCCAGAATCCGGAATATCATCTTTGAATTAATCATAAACTAGTATTAAGTATTAGGTATTAAGTATCAGGTATTAAGTATTAGTCGGTGAAAATGGGTTGCTACGGTTAATACTTAATACCTGATACTTAATACTTAATTAAAGAACTTCTCAATCTTTTTAATCATCATACTCAGACAGAATACGACTACATGGTCGCCGGGACGGATTTGTGTATCACCCGTCACCAAGATACCTTCTCCGTTGCGGATCATTCCTCCGATGGTAGTACCCTTCGGGAGTCCCAGGTCTTTAATCAGGTGTTTGGTGATTTTAGCACCTTCCGGTACAGTGAATTCAGCAACGTCCGCATTGGCAAAAGTAAGACATTTCACATTAGACACGTCGGCATCCAACATCATTTGGTAGATATGGCTGGCAGCGATCATTTTTTTATTGATAACAGTACCGATGTCAAGACTTTCCGCCATACCGATATAGTCGATATTCTCAACTTCTGCCACTGTCTTTTCCACTCCCATACGTTTAGCGGCGAGACAGGCTAGAATATTTGTTTCCGAGTTACCGGTCAGAGCAACAAATGCTTCGGTATTCTTTAGTCCCTCTTCGATGAGCAAATCCATGTCGCGACCATCTCCGTTGATAATCATTGTCTTATCATCCAGTAACTCTGTCAGGCGGTTACAACGGTTCAGGTCATTATCCACTATTTTCACCTGCATATAATCCGGTACATATTGTGCGGTACGGACTGCGATACGGCTTCCCCCCATAATCATCACGTTGCGTACGTCGGCATAATCTTCCTTGCCGGCTATCTTACGAATATACGGAATATACTTGCGGGTAGTGGTGAAATAAACAATATCATGCAATTTAACGACATCGTCTCCACGGGGAATAATCGTTTCCGTTCCGCGTTTGATGGCTACTACGTGATAAGGTATGTTAGGACCGCCTAGCTGATGCAGCGGTATATTCAGGATTTCAGCCTTTTCACGCATCTTCGTACCAATCAGAACCAGAGAACCTCCACAAAACTCCCACCACTGGCGTACCCAGCTCATACGCATGGAAGATACGATTTCTTTCGCAGCCAGCATTTCCGGGTAAATCAGAGAATCGACTCCCAGCTTCTGGAAAAACTCTTTATTTTTGGGCAGAAGATATTCGTAATTGTCGATACGTGCCACTGTCTTTTTAGCTCCCAGATTGGTAGCCAGCATACAGGCAGTCATGTTACGGCTTTCGTCCGGTGTGACTGCGATAAACAGGTCGGCTTCTTTGACGCCCACTTCTTTCAATCCGGAGATGGAAGAAGGAGAAGCGGCAACAGTCAGCAAGTCAAAATTGGCACTAAGAGCACTTAGTTTCTCTTCGTCATCATCCATCAAGATGATATCTTGCTTCTCGCGCGATAACAGCTTGGCCAAATGGGTGCCTACGTTGCCGGCACCGGCAATAATAATCTTCATGTCAATTGATAAATTCTTTTATTTTAGTCAGAATCCCTTCTTCATCCATGCCGCACAGTTGATACAGTTCGGCAACTGATCCATGCTCTACAAATAGGTTGGGGATACCGATACGCTTCACGCTTGGTTTGTATTCGTTGTCTGCCATAAATTCAAGGATAGCACTACCCATCCCGCCTTTGATAATCCCGTCTTCGATAGTCAGGACACGTTGGAATTTACGTCCTACCTCATGTAACAGCTCTTCGTCCAGCGGTTTCAGGAAACGCAAATCGTAATGGGCGATCGACAGACCGAAATCAGCTTCTGCCCGGGAAATGGCACGGGCAGCTATGTTTCCTATCGGTCCGATAGTGATAACCGCAAGGTCGTTGCCCTCTTTCAGTTTTCGTCCTTTTCCCACCGGAATCTCTTCCAATGGACACTTCCAGTCTACTAATACACCGCGTCCGCGAGGGTAACGGATCACGAATGGCCCCTTGTCCGGCAATTGTGCCGTATACATCAGGCGACGTAATTCATGTTCGTCCATGGGCGAACTGATCGTCAGATTGGGGATTGGACGCAAACATGCCATATCAAAAGCTCCGTGATGAGTGGGACCGTCTTCGCCAACCAGTCCGGCGCGGTCGAGGCACAAAACAACAGGGAGATTCTGAATCGCTACGTCATGAATGATATTATCATGCGCGCGTTGCATAAAAGAAGAATAGATATTGCAGAATGGTTGCAGTCCGTCTTTTGCCATCCCACCGGAGAAAGTAACCGCATGTCCTTCGGCAATGCCTACATCAAACGCGCGTTTGGGCATTTTCTCCATCAGTATGTTCATTGAACAGCCGCTAGGCATGGCAGGAGTGACACCGACAATCTTCGGATTGGCTTCGGCAAGCTCTACCAATGTATTTCCGAATACATCCTGGAAAAGCGGAGGCATTCCTTCAGTGTTGGCAATGAAACGTTCGCCGGTGACCGGATCGAATTTGCCGGGAGCATGCCATTCGGTAGCGTGCTTCTCTGCCGGCCCGAATCCTTTTCCTTTGATAGTATGCAGATGCAGGATTTTAGGTCCTTGCATATCTTTGATGTCACGCAATACTCTTGCTAGATTCTTTACATCGTGTCCGTCTATCGGACCGAAGTAACGGATATTCATCCCTTCGAAAATATTCTGTTGCTGTGCAGCCATTGATTTCAGGCTGTTCCCGAAACGTATGAGCGCTTTGCGACGTTCTTCGTTTAGGATGCCGAGCTTGAACAACATGCGCGAGAGCTTGAAACGTAGCTGATTATAGCGGTTGGAAGTTGTCAGGTTGACGAGATACTGCTTCATACCTCCTACACTCCGGTCAATGGCCATGTCATTGTCATTCAGGATAATGAGCAGGTTGTTCGATGTGGCAGATGCATTGTTCAGCCCTTCAAAAGCCAGTCCGCCACTCATGGAACCGTCGCCGATGATGGCTACTACATGGCGTTTGGCATCTCCTTTTCTGGCGGCTGCGACAGCCATACCGAGAGCTGCAGAAATAGAATTGGAAGCATGTCCGCACGTGAAAGTATCATATTCGCTTTCTTCCGGAGACGGGAAAGGACGGATTCCTCCGAGTTTCCTGTTCGTAGAAAAGGCTTCACGGCGTCCTGTCAGTATTTTGTGGCCGTATGCCTGATGTCCCACGTCCCATACAATACGGTCATAAGGTGTATTGTAGACGTAGTGTAAAGCTACGGTCAGCTCCACTGTTCCCAGACTGGCAGCAAAATGCCCCGGGTTGCAGCAGAGTTCTTTAATAATGTCTTGCCTTAATTCACTACATACCTCCGGCAGTTGCTCTACGTCTAGTCTTCGCAGGTCGTCAGGATAATTGATAGTGTTTAGCAAGTTATATATCGGTTCATTCTTCATGATTCGAGGAAATTTAGTGCAAAAATACGAAAAGAAAGTATATTCGCCCCCCTTTTTTTTATAAAATCTTATTCGGCATAGGGACGTATCTGTTTTTCCATACTCCCTAAGATTATTGAATCGTGAGGAAAAAGAGGTAGGAAATTGTTTTTTGATTACTTTTGCACATGAAACGTAATGAAATGATGGAAAATCGTATGAACTTTCAAACATCTGTAGAATTGCCTGCCGGGATGCCACCTGTCAGTCATGCAGATCGTATTCTTCTGATGGGCTCCTGTTTTGCAGAAAATATCGGGAGACAATTAATGGACGCTGGGTTTCAGCTGGATCTGAATCCTTTTGGTATTCTTTATAATCCTTTGTCCGTCTCATCCGCTTTGAGAGAGATTATGGGAAATAAAGAATATACCAGCCAGGATTTGTTTGCCTACAAAGACTTATGGCATAGTCCGATGCATCACGGCTCTTTTTCAGCTTTTACGCCCGAAGAAACGTTGAATGCCATAAATGCCCGTCTTCATCACGCCCATCAAAGACTGCCGGAGTTGAACTGGCTAATGGTAACTTTGGGCACCGCTTATGTTTATAAACAAAAAGAGAGTGGGCAAGTGGTAGCCAACTGCCATCAACTGCCGGAAAACCATTTCTTACGTTACCGGCTTACTGTTGAAGAAATTGTAGAAGATTATACAGCGCTCATCACCGGAATGGCAGCCTGCAATCCGGAATTAAAATGGCTGTTTACAGTCAGCCCGATCCGTCATATACGCGACGGAATGCACGCCAATCAATTAAGTAAATCTACGTTGTTACTGGCCATCGACCGGTTGCAGCAATTGTTCCCGGAACGAGTGTTCTACTTCCCCTCTTATGAAATCATATTAGACGAATTGCGTGATTATCGCTTCTATGCTGACGATATGCTGCATCCGTCTCCTCTGGCGATTCGTTACCTGTGGGAACGCTTCTCCGAAACCTTCTTTTCCGCTGAAACAAAGCAGGTTATCATGGCAGTGCAGGACATCCGCCGGGACTTGGCACATAAACCCTTTCACCCCGAGTCAGAGGCGTATCAACGCTTTTTAGGACAAATAGTGTTAAAAATAGAACGACTTATCGGAAAATACCCGTACTTAGATTTTCAAAAAGAAACAGAACTATGTCATATGCGATTGAATCCATAGCCAAAAGTATCGGTGCCCGCCGTATGGGCAAACATAAAGCGACTATTGATTGGCTGTTAACAGACAGCCGCTCTTTGAGTTTTCCGGAAGAAACTCTCTTTTTTGCTTTAACTACCAAACGAAATAGCGGAGTCCGTTATATTCCCGAATTATACGACCGGGGCGTACGCAATTTTGTAATAACAGAAGAAGACTTTAAATTAATTGAGAATGGAGAATTGAAAATGGAGAAATCTGGGCAGGATGATGATGCGCAGCCAATTCTCAATTCTCAACTCTCAACTCTCAATTTCCTTATCGTTCCCAATCCTCTGAAGGCTTTGCAGAAGCTTGCCGAAGCGCATCGTGATAAATTTAAAATCCCTGTGATAGGTATCACCGGAAGCAATGGAAAAACCATTGTGAAAGAGTGGTTGCACCAGTTACTTAGTCCGGATCGTTGTATCGTCCGTTCTCCGCGTAGCTATAATTCGCAGATCGGAGTTCCTCTTTCTGTATGGCAACTTTCAGAAGAAGCAGAACTGGGCATCTTCGAAGCCGGCATCTCCGAAATGGGAGAGATGGGAGCCTTGAAACGAATGATAAAGCCTACCATTGGTATTCTGACCAATATCGGCGGTGCCCATCAGGAAAATTTCTTCTCATTGCAAGAGAAATGCATGGAGAAGCTGACGCTTTTCAAAGACTGCGATGTAGTGATTTACAACGGCGATAACGAATTAATCAGTAATTGTGTCGCAAAATCAATGCTGACTGCACGTGAAATAGCCTGGAGCCGTAGGGATATTGAACGTCCGTTGTATATCAGCCGTGTAATCAAGAAAGAAGATCATACTGTTATATCCTATCGTTATCTGGAAATGGATAATACATTCTGTATTCCTTTCATCGATGACGCTTCCATTGAAAATGTGCTGAATTGCCTGGCAGCTTGTCTTTACCTGATGACACCTGCCGACCAGATCACCGAACGGATGGCCCGTCTCGAACCGATTGCCATGCGTCTGGAAGTGAAAGAAGGAAAGAATAACTGCGTATTGATTAATGATAGTTATAATTCAGACCTGGCATCATTGGATATTGCACTCGACTTTCTGGTACGTCGTTCGGAAAAGAAAGGCTTGAAGCGGACACTGATTCTGTCGGATATACTGGAAACCGGACAAAGTACCGCTACGCTCTACCGGCGTGTAGCACAGTTGGTGCAGAGTAAAGGAATAAATAAACTGATTGGTGTAGGGCAGGAAATATCCTCCTGTTCCGCTCGTTTTGATGACGATCTCGAACGCTACTTCTTTCCTAACACAGAAGCACTTCTTACGTCCGGCATACTCAAATCACTTCATTCGGAAGTAATTCTGGTAAAAGGTTCGCGCGTGTTCAACTTTGATTTGGTATCCGAAGAACTTGAATTGAAGGTACATGAAACCATTCTTGAAGTAAACCTCGGAGCGATGATCGCCAATCTGAACCATTACCGTTCCATGCTTCGCCATCCGGAAACAAAGGTGATCTGTATGGTGAAAGCATCCGCTTACGGAGCCGGTTCGTACGAAATAGCCAAGAGCTTGCAGGAACACCATGTCGATTATCTGGCCGTAGCCGTGGCTGACGAAGGTTCCGAACTTCGCAAAGCAGGTATTACCGCCTCTATTATAATCATGGATCCGGAGCTTACGGCATTTAAAACCATGTTCGATTATAAGCTGGAACCGGAAGTCTATAATTTCCATCTGCTCGATGCGCTCATCAAAGCGGCAGAAAAAGAAGGAATCACCAACTTCCCGATTCATGTGAAACTGGATACAGGTATGCACCGTTTGGGCTTTGCGGTAGAAGATATACCATTGCTCATTCGTCGTCTGAAGAATCAGAGTGCGGTGATCCCCCGTTCGGTATTCTCTCATTTTGTAGGAAGTGATTCGCCGCAGTTCGACGCTTTCACCCGTGGACAGATTGAATTGTTCGAGAAAGGTTCGCAGGAATTGCAGGCCGCTTTCTCTCACAAGATTCTCCGTCACATCTGCAATACGGCAGGAATCGAACGTTTCCCCGATGCACAGTTTGATATGGTACGTTTGGGAATCGGACTTTATGGAGTTAGCCCGATAGACAATTCGATTATACATAATGTGAGTACGCTCAAAACTACCATTCTTCAAATTCGGGATGTTCCCCAGGAAGATACGGTGGGATATAGCCGGATGGGACATCTGGTACGCCCTTCGCGTATTGCAGCTATTCCTATCGGCTATGCGGATGGATTAAACCGTCATTTGGGACGCGGCAATGCCTATTGCCTGGTGAACGGAAAGAAAGCTCCTTATGTGGGTAATATTTGCATGGATGTGTGTATGATAGATGTAACGGACATTGACTGTCGGGAAGGCGATCAGGCCATCATTTTCGGTGATGATCTTCCGATTACGGTTTTGTCCGATACGCTGGATACAATCCCTTACGAAGTGTTGACAAGTATATCGACACGAGTGAAGCGGGTATATTATCAGGATTAATTCACTCCGGAGTGGCATGGAGCCTCACAGAGCAAACGAAATAAAAATAAAAAACTCTGCGGAACTCTGCGTTACTCTGTGGTGAAAGTATTATATTTGCAGCAACTATTAAAAACCTCTTTATCAAATAAACTTATGACAAACTTATTATTGTTAGGCTTTTTGCCTAGTGGGTCCGAATGGATTATTATCGCTTTGGTTATCCTTCTTCTTTTTGGTGGAAAGAAAATACCTGAACTGATGCGCGGCTTAGGCAAAGGCGTGAAGAGCTTCAAAGACGGTGTGAACGAAGCAAAAGATGAAATAAACAAGGCAAAAGAAGATCTGGATAAACCTGCCGACACAGGTAAGTAAAGCAAGTACGGATGGCAGAAATGACCTTTTGGGATCATTTGGATGAACTGCGTAAGGTACTTTTTCGGGTGATCGGAATTTGGTTTGTATTGGCGATAGGCTACTTCATTGCTATGCCCTATCTTTTCGATCATGTGATACTGGCACCTTGCCACAATGATTTCATATTCTACGATTTATTACGGCATATCGGGAAGACATTTGATTTGACCGATGATTTTTTTACGCAAAAATTTTACGTGAAGCTAGTCAATATTAACTTGGCTGCTCCATTCTTTATTCACATGTCGACAGCTTTTTGGATGTCGGTTGTGACAGCTATGCCTTATCTCTTCTTTGAAATATGGCGTTTCATCAATCCCGCTCTTTATCCGAATGAGAGAAAAGGAGTACGTAAAGCATTGACTATCGGAACAGTGATGTTCTTCATCGGTGTCCTGTTAGGTTACTTTATGGTATATCCATTGACGCTCCGTTTCCTGTCTACCTATCAGTTGAGCTCGGAAGTGGAGAACATCTTGTCGCTCAATTCCTATATAGATAATTTTATGATGCTGGTTCTCTGCATGGGATTGGCTTTTGAACTTCCATTGGTTACATGGCTACTTTCTTTACTGGGAGTAGTGAACAAGTCTTTCTTGCGGAAATACCGCCGTCATGCGGTGGTTGTCATCGTGATAGCAGCTGCTATTATTACTCCGACAGGCGACCCCTTCACATTGAGTGTCGTAGCTATTCCACTTTATCTGTTGTACGAGATGAGTATTTTGATGATAAAAGACAAGAAGAAAACCGAAGAGGAAGAGGAAGTAGAAGATGAAGCTGGAGATGAAGTTGCCCTGTCCGAAGAGTGAAGCGATAGAATCTTATGAAATCCTTTTAGCAGTTTGCCGGGCAGAAGATGCCTATCTTGCCGTAGGATATAAGCAAATGCGCGACTTGCTGGAACGCATTTGTCGCGCGCAAATGCAAAACGAAAGTTTACAGATGACCGACCTTTCCGCACGAATTAGTTTTGTGTCGGCTAAGGTGGGGCTTTCTGTTGCAGAGCAGAACCGGCTGCATACCTTCCGGTTAACTTCAAATGCTATCCTGAACCGTCAACAAGAGCCCAACCGGGAACAACTCTTGCGGGATGCGAAAACCCTGGCTTTCTTTATCCGTAAACTTTTGGATGAAGATATTCCTCTGGAACTATATCGACTACTTCCGCGTGCGGATGCTACCTATTGGGTTGCGCCTCCTGCCCGCGAACGGGTACAGCGGATGCGTGTCTGTTTCCAGTATGCCGATGAACAATATCTGTATGTGACTCCCTTGGATGAAGTTTCGGAGCAACCATATCTTGTCCGTTATAATGTTCCCCAAATCAATGAAGAGTTTGCAGAAACGTGCAAGCAGTTTTGGCGTCATGCGCAAGTCAACTTATTGGATGTAGCCATCGATGAAGCAGGAATCCTGACCCCTTCTTTTATCGTACTCGAACCGGATTACTTGCTCGACATCAGTTCCCTTGCCGAATGTTTCCGTGACTACGGACATCATCCGGCCAACTATTTTCTTTCTCGTCTTCAACCGATCGAAAATGCCCGTCCTTTATTACTAGGAAATATAGCCAACCTTTTTCTGGACGAATGGATTCATGCAAAGAGCGAAGAGATAGACTATCGTACCTGTATGCAGAAAGCCTTCCGGCGTTATCCTATTGAACTGGCTGCCTGCTCTGATTTGCGAGACAAGGAGAAAGAACGACAATTCTTTGAAGACTGCAAATTGCACTTCGATCATATTCGTGAAACAGTAAATGACACCTTTCATGCAGCCGGCTATGAGCTTGACAAAACAGATGCCGTGCTCGAACCATCTTATATTTGCGAGGCACTCGGACTTCAGGGACGTCTTGACTATATGCAGCGGGATATGTCTTCTTTCATCGAAATGAAATCCGGTAAAGCGGACGAGTATGCTATCCGGGGCAAGGTAGAACCGAAAGAGAATAATAAGGTACAGATGTTGCTTTATCAGGCGGTATTGCAATATTCGATGGGAATGGATCACCGGAAAGTGAAAGCCTATTTGCTTTATACCCGCTATCCGCTTCTTTACCCTTCCCGTCCTTCATGGGCGATGGTACGCCGGGTAATTGATTTGCGTAACCGGATTGTAGCTGATGAATATGGCATCCAATTACGAAACAGCCTGGAGTATACGTCACAAAAACTGGAAGAAATCAATGCTTCCACCTTGAATGAACGAGGATTGAAAGGGCGTTTCTGGGAAACATGCCTGCGTCCTTCTATTGATAACTTTCAATCGAAACTGAAAGCTCTTTCCGCATTGGAAAAGAATTACTTCTATGCGGTGTACAACTTCATAACAAAGGAACTTTATACCTCAAAATCCGGTGACGTGGATTATGAGGGACGTACAGGAGCAGCTTCTTTGTGGCTCTCTACATTGGCGGAGAAATGTGAGGCCGGAGAAATCATTTATGATCTGAAAATAAAGGAGAATCATGCTGCTGATGAACATAAAGCCGGACTTACTTTTACTTTCTTTCAAAGGGAAAAGGTTGGGGATGCTTTGGGAAATAAGATAACCGTAGATAAAACTACCAGAAATAACATTACTGAAAATGAAACCTCTGAAAGTAAGACTATCAGTAGTGAAGCTCTTGAAACTGAAACTTTTCTCCCTAATTTCCGTCAAGGAGACGCCATTATCCTTTATGAGCGGAATTGCGATACAGATAATGTCACCAATAAAATGGTTTTCAAAGGTAATATTGAGTACCTGACGGAAAACGAAATAGGTATTCGCTTGCGTTCTACCCAGCAGAATCCATCCGTACTTCCTGCCGAAAGTCTCTATGCGATAGAACATGACACGATGGATACGACATTCCGTTCCATGTATCAGGGCTTGTATACCTATCTTTCTGCTACACAGGAGCGCCGGGACTTGTTGTTATCACAGCGTCCTCCGAGGTTTGATGAATCATTGGATTCTCTCATTTCCTGTTCGAAGGATGATTTTACACGAGTTGCCCTGAAAGCAAAAGCCGCGCAGGATTATTTCCTTCTTATCGGACCTCCGGGAACGGGAAAGACTTCGTGTGCCTTGAAGAAAATGGTAGAAACCTTTCATGCAGACAAGGATGCACAGATTCTTTTGCTTTCCTATACCAACCGGGCGGTTGATGAGATATGCAAGTCGTTGGCTTCCATTGCTCCGGCAGTTGATTTTATCCGGGTAGGAAATGAATTATCTTGCGATGAAGCCTATCGGGAGCATCTGATTGAAAATGAGTTATCTTCTTGCAACCGTCGTTCAGAGGTCTACGAGCGTATCCGGAATTGCCGGATTATCGTTGGAACCGTAGCGGCTATTTCCGGTAAACCGGAACTGTTTCGTCTGAAACATTTTGATGTGGCTATCATTGATGAGGCTACTCAAATATTGGAGCCGCAGTTACTGGGTATTCTCTGTGCTCGTGGAGAAGACGGGAAAAATGCAATTGATAAGTTTGTATTGATCGGAGATCATAAGCAACTGCCTGCTGTTGTGCAGCAAAACGCGGAACAGGCGGCAATCTATGATGAATCATTACTGTCTATCGGATTGAGCAATCTGAAAGATTCTTTGTTCGAACGTCTTTACCGGAACTGTACGGCAGCCTGTTCATCGTCCGCTATTCATCGTTCCTATGATATGCTTTGTCGTCAGGGACGTATGCATCCGGAGGTTGCCTTATTCGCCAATCGTGCTTTTTACGGAGGTCGTCTGATTCCTGTCGGACTACCTCATCAAATAGAAGACTCGGACACGATCTGCCGTTTAGCCTTTTATCCGTCTGTGCCGGAGAAAGCAGGCGCATCTGCCAAAATCAACTATTCGGAAGCACGTATCGTTGCAGATTTAGCCGTTCGCATTTATGAACACCATCAGTCGGATTTTGACGAATCCCGTACTTTAGGAATCATTACTCCTTACCGAAGTCAGATAGCATTGATTAAAAAAGAAATAGAATCAGTTGGTATTCCGGCTCTGAATCGCATTCTGGTTGACACCGTGGAACGGTTCCAGGGAAGCGAGCGTGATGTAATAATCTATTCCTTCTGTGTCAACTACCCTTATCAATTAAAATTTCTATCCAATCTGACGGAAGAAGAGGGTGTTTTGATTGACCGGAAACTGAATGTTGCCTTGACCCGTGCAAGGAAACAGATGTTCATCACAGGAGTTCCCGAACTTCTGGAACGTAATCCACTCTACAAAAGTTTATTAAAATTAATAGAAGGCTTCTGAAAAATTGCATCATTTTTGCAGATGTTAGTTTTTATTCTCTCTTTATGCAATTCATTAACACCTCTATATTGAACAAACGCCTATATTTGCAACACGTTTTTTTCATAGAGATTTAGATTTAAGGTTAGAAGAATTGTGGAAGTCGTGAGACTTCCCTTTTTTTCATCTTAACGTTTACTATACTTCATTATAGGAATGCAAAAACACTGTTTTGAGTGTTGCGTTTAAATATTTTGCAGGAGGATGATGCAGGATAAGTAAACCTAAAAAGCCTTCTTCGTGAGAAGAGGCTTTTTTATTTTTTCATTTTTTTGAATAATTGGTTAAAAAACAAAAGAGTAATCCGGCGACGGATTACTCTTTTGTTTTTATTGATAGTATCTATTGAAATGGAATTAATCCAATACGATAGGTTTGTATTTCGGAACTAATGCTTTCATGATGATCCAGCCAATCAGATAAGCTACTGCACATACGCAGAAGATAATGAAATATCCGGCCGGTTTACCCTCAAAGCCCATGAATGTCATGGCAGGGTGTACAAATTGCGCTCCCTGTTCCAGCAACTCTTTCGTCATTTCCACTTCTTTGCCGTCAACCATCGTTGTTCCGGAAGCATATACGAATAAGTTACCTGCCACTTTCTGAAGAATCATAGAGCCGAAACCACCCGCCATACCACCGATACCAGTAATACTTGCGATAGCAGTTCTTGGGAACATATCACCAACAGTAGAGAAGATGTTAGCCGACCAGGACTGGTGAGCAGCCCCACCGATACCGATCAAAATAACCGGGAACCATGGAGAAACTGTACCTAACGGCTGTGCCAACAATACAACCAATGGGAAGAAGGCGAAGATCAACATCGCTTTCATACGGGCTGCATACGGATTCATACCCGTTTTGTTGATAAAGATAGTAGGCAGTTTACCACCGTAGATAGACAACATCGTTACTGCATAAAGCGTAAAGATCAATGCCATACCTAGCGGATCGGAAGTTTTGATACCGAATTGAGTATTCAGGTAAGACGGAGTCCAGAAAAGGAAGAACCACCATACACCGTCAGTGGTGAACTTACCAAAGATGAAAGCCCATGTCTGCTTGTAGCTGAAACATTGCCAGAATTTCATTCTCTTTTCATCCTTCTCGTCTGCCATCGGAGCACTACCTGCTTCGCGCTGGTCTTGTTCGATATAGTCAAGCTCTGCCTGGTTAACGTGTTTGCTTTTTGACGGAGCATCGTACATGAATACCCAGAATCCCATCCAGATGAAACCAAGTCCACCAATTACGATAAATGCCATTTCCCAACCGAACATTTTTGCCAGGATAGGAATGGTAAGAGGAGCGATTAATGCACCGATAGAAGCACCGGCGTTGAAGATAGAAGTGGCGTAAGCACGGTCCTTTTTAGGGAAATACTCTGCAGTTACTTTAATTGCAGCGGGGAAGTTACCGGCTTCTCCTAAAGCGAGGATACAGCGGGCAGCGAGGAAGCAGTACATACTGACAGTAGCAATGGTCACTACCACATCTCCTGTGGCTCCTGCCAGTTCTGCTGCGCTATGCAGACCTACCTGTGCTTCTGTGATAACACCACAAACGGCATGCAGACAGGCACCTGCCGACCATACACCGATGGCCCATAAAAATCCTTTTTTAGTTCCCATCCAATCGACAAAGCGACCGGCAAACAGCATACATATAGCGTATACAATCGAGAAAACAGAAGTAATAGTACCGTAGTGAGATTCGTCCCAGTGGAATTCCGGTTTGATAAATTCATCCCACGTCAATGAGAGAACCTGACGGTCGAGATAGTTAACTGTAGTAGCAAAAAATAGCATAGCACAGATGGTCCATCTGTAGTTTGTCATCTTTTCGCCTGTTTTTTGAAATGCATTCATGATAATGGATTTAAATAGATTTTGTTTCGTTGACAAAGGTCGGTATTTCGACTGAATTTTATTTGTAAAAATTGGTCAAAATCATGTATTATTCGTTGCATTATATATGGATTTTGTTACATCTTATATATAATAGGTAACGAGGTGTTTGTTCTTTGGGGGAAGAATATGTAAAATCCGGAAAACTTCATCCCTTTCTCCCGTAAGAGAAAAGAATGAAGTTTTTCGGATCATTGATTATATATATGAGTAGGAATACGCAACGGTTAGCGCATTTCTGTATATTTGATCTTGTCCATGTCTCCGTAGTCGAGGTTTTCACCTGCCATACCCCAGATAAACATGTAGTTGCTTGTTCCGGCAGCAGCGTGGATAGACCATTCCGGTGCCATGATAGCCTGTTCGTTCTGCATCCATACGATACGTTCTTCCTGAGGTTCGCCCATGAAGTGGCAGATCGAATTGCCTGTCGGTACATTGAAGTAGAAGTATGCTTCTACACGGCGAGTGTGAGTGTGTGCAGGCATGGTATTCCATACGCTACCCGGTTTCAACTCTGTCAATCCCATCTGTAATTGGCAAGGACCTTCTTCAAGTACATTGTTTACAATCAACTGGTTGATAACGCGGTCGTTGCTTTCTTCCATCTTTCCGGCAGGGAATGAATTAGCTTTCAGCGAGCCTTTGCGTCCGTCGATAGTAATCAATTGAGTTTTGTATTCTTTGTGAGCAGTAGCCGAGTTGATGTAGAACTTGGCAGGATTGCTGGAATCTTTGCTCTTGAAAGTCACTTTCTGCTTGCCTCTACCTACATACAAAGCATCTTTGAATTTTAGCACGTATTCTTTACCGTCTACGGTTACGATACCTTCGCCACCCACATTGATGACACCCAGTTCGCGACGTTCGAGGAAGAATTTAGCTTTCAGTGGGTCGATTGTTTCAAGTACCAGTTCTTTAGTTGCAGGTACTGCGCCACCGAAGATCAGACGGTCGTACATTGAATAAGTGACGTTGATTTCGTTTGGAACCATCACTTTTTCCATCAGGAAGCTACTACGCAAGCGGTTAGTATCATACGTTTTCACGTCTTGCGGATTGCAAGCCACTTGCATCTTGTAATTCACCTGGGCAGAAGCAGACATCGCTGCGATACCCAACATCATTGCAATTGCTAATTTTTTCATCATCTTTTCTTTATAGTATTTATATTATTCTTTATTATTCATTGCTGCATTTTTTGCGTCATTCCGGGTCATGCGGATACGGTTGTAGATAGCCATTCCGAGTGCCAGTGCCACAAGGATGGCAGGACCGATAATTTTCAGACTGTAAGTCAGGTGGAAGATACCCCAGCAGAAGAGGCTGGAAGCGAAGTCGAGTGCTCCACCTTCAAAACCGGCGGGGATATTTACTGTCGGGTCGCCTGTTGCAGCATATACATCTTTAGCAGCCATTGTGAAGAAGCCTGCCAGTTCGGTTACGAAATACAGACCTACGATCAAAGCTACCAGACCGATAATGAATGATTTCACTACGTTACCTTTTGTAATAGGCAGAATCATCGGGAACAGATAGAACATACCTGCCAGAGAGGCCAAAGGTAAGAAACGGTTGCCCGGAAGGATAACAGCCAGGAAGATCGTTACAGGGATCAAAAGCAGGGATACCACCAACGTAGTCGGGTGACCGATAACCAATGCAGGGCTCATACCGATGCTCAAACCGGTGTTATTCTTATATTTTTTAGCGATCAACTCACGGGTAGCGTCAGAAATCGGTTTCAAACCTTCGATGAAAAGGCTGGTGATACGTGGAATCAATTCCATCACCGCACCCATCTTGATACCTAATCCTAAAATGCCCGGAATACCATCCAATACTTCTTTCCAGCTGGCACAACCCAATGCTCCGATACCGCAACCAATGACGATACCCAGGAACAACGGTTCACCCATCAACCCGAATTTCTTTTTCATACCTTCGGAGTCGATATTCAGTTTGTCGAATCCCGGAATTTTATCAAGTAGTTTATTGATTACAATAGCAAACGGAACAAAACTTTGGCAGAAGGGTTGTGGAATAGAGATACCCTCCATTTTATCATAGAACTTTTGAAAAGCGGGAGCAGTCATATCCGCCATTACCAGTGTAATGATGTAGCAGATGATTGCTGCGAAGAATCCCCAGAAGATATTGTCGGAAGCAAAATAAACGATCGCTCCGATAAAGGCGAAATGCCAGTAGTTCCAAAGGTCGATGTTGACAGTGCGGGTTGTTTTGGTAAGCAACATCAGCAAGTTAACGCCCAGACAAACCGGGATAATAAAAGCACCGACAGAGGTGTTGTAGGCAACTGCTGCTGCAGAAGGCCATCCCATGTCGAAAATTCCCAGTTCCAATCCGTAGATTTCTACCATTTTACTTAATGCAGGGCCCAGGCTGCTGGTAAGCAACGCTGTCACTACCGATAAACCAACGAAACCGACACCTACCAATAAACCGCTTTTCAGCGCTTTAGAGAATTTAATACCGATACATACTCCTAAGATTGTGAAAATGACCGGCATCATCACTGCCGCTCCAAGACCGATAATGTACTTGAATACTTCTTCCATTCTGTTCTATTTTTTCTCTGTTTTAATGATAAATTTCCAGTGTTTCCCCAGAGGGTATTAGTTGTAAACCGTGCCAAAAGTAAGACCTTTTTTGCTTTCTTCCAAAACGAAACTCTTAATTTATTAGATATTGCATCAAAAATGGACATTTTTGACGTTTGCGTGCACAAAATTAGTCGTTTCCGTGCACGAAAAACAAAAAATGCACCTACTTGACTAAAAATTCCTACCAGGTTTGGAGGAAAAGCACTACTTTCGTAGCGTGAAAAAAGACTATGTTGAATCCTTAAAATAACAAACCATGAGACAAACTCCTTTTTATAATTTTTTTATATTGGCTTTATTGGTTACAATGACCGTTTCGGTATCAGCGCAGCAGGTCGACAGTAAGTTGCCCTGGTCTGTACGATTGACTGAATCGGAAATGATCCGTTACCCGCAATCCTGGCAGCTCGATTTTCAACCGAAATTGAAGTGGGACTATTGCCACGGACTTGAATTGGGAGCCATGCTCGATGTTTACGATACTTATGGCGACAAGAAAATTCGCGATTACGCCATCGCATACGCAGATACAATGGTGCACGACGACGGAAGCATTACAGCTTATAAACTAACTGATTATAGTCTCGACCGTATCAACTCCGGA
The DNA here is from genome assembly GCF_014334015.1 of Bacteroides sp. M10. GTDB lineage: Bacteria > Bacteroidota > Bacteroidia > Bacteroidales > Bacteroidaceae > Bacteroides > Bacteroides intestinigallinarum. The sequence continues at coordinate 3,108,037 of NZ_CP060488.1, forward strand.
AAAATTCTTTTCCGTATCTATGAGCAAACGAAGAATCCTAAATATAAAAAAGCGCTCGATCTGCTTTATAGCCAGTTTGAAGGACAGCCGCGCAATGAAGACGGTGGTTTCTGGCACAAAAAGATTTATCCTCATCAGATGTGGTTGGACGGGATTTACATGGGAGCTCCTTTTTATGCTGAATATGCTTTCCGTAATAATCTTCCGCAGGATTATGCAGATGTAATCAACCAATTTATCACCTGTGCGCGCCATACGTATGACCCTAAGAACGGTCTTTATCGCCATGCGTGTGATGTAAGTCGTACCGAACGTTGGGCAGATCCGGTGACCGGACAGTCGAAACATACTTGGGGACGTGCTATGGGATGGTATGCGATGGCATTGGTAGATGCACTTGAATTTATTCCGCTGCATGAAGCCGGAAGAGATTCCCTGCTGGATATCCTGAATAATGTGGCTGTGCAGGTGAAGAAACTTCAAGACCCGAAGACAGGAGGATGGTATCAGGTAATGGATAGGAGTGGGGACAAGGGAAATTATGTGGAATCTTCCTGCTCTGCTATGTTTATTTATTCGCTCTTTAAGGCAGTCCGTCTGGGATATATTGATAAATCTTATTTGGATGTAGCGCTGAAAGGTTATAAGGGATTTCTCGATAATTTTATCGAAGTGGACAAAAACGGATTGGTAACTATCACCAAAGCTTGTGCAGTGGCAGGATTGGGAGGAAAGGTGTACCGTTCCGGTGATTATGATTATTATATAAATGAAACTATCCGCAATAATGATCCTAAAGCCGTAGGACCTTTTATTATGGCTAGCTTGGAATATGAACGTTTACAAAAGTAATTTCCAGCGATGAAAAGGACTATTTTGAAAGGAATGATGTGTTTGCTTCTGCTTGGTGTGGGAGCAACATCTGTTTATTCACAGCAACAGCAACGCAAAGACACAATCATTGTGACACGTGACGGGACGGGAGACTATCGTAATATTCAGGAAGCAGTGGAAGCTGTCCGCGCTTTTATGGATTATACGGTAACTATATTTATCAAGAATGGTGTCTATAAAGAAAAACTGGTCATCCCTTCCTGGGTAAAGAATGTTCAACTGGTGGGCGAAAGTGCAGAGAAAACGATTATCACTTATGACGATCATGCCAACATCAATAAGATGGGGACATTTCGTACCTATACAGTAAAAGTAGAGGGAAATGACATTACTTTTAAGGATCTGACGATTGAGAATAATGCGGCTCCATTGGGACAGGCGGTAGCCCTTCATACCGAAGGTGACAGACTCATGTTTGTCAACTGCCGTTTCCTGGGAAATCAGGATACTATTTATACGGGTTCTGAAGGAACACGGCTCTTATTTACCAATTGTTATATCGAGGGGACTACTGATTTTATTTTTGGTCCCTCCACTGCTCTATTCGAGTATTGTGAGCTTCATAGCAAACGTGATTCATATATCACGGCCGCTTCAACCCCACAAAGTGAAGAATTCGGATATGTCTTCAAGAACTGCAAGTTGACAGCTGCTCCGGACGTGAAAAAAGTATATCTGGGTCGTCCGTGGCGTCCTTATGCCGCAACGGTCTTTATTAATTGTGAGTTTGGTAATCACATCCGCCCCGAAGGATGGCACAACTGGAAGAATCCGGAGAACGAAAAAACAGCTCGTTATGCCGAATTTGGAAATACCGGTGCAGGTGCTGATACGACAGGACGTGTAACGTGGGCCAAACAACTGACGAAGAAGGAAGTAGCGAAGTATACTCCGGAAAACATCTTTAAAGAAAGTAGTAACTGGTATCCTTATAAATGAGAGAAGCAAGGCGAATGATTGCCAGCCCGCTTGTGATTATCAGTTTCAAGCCTTGAAACTATTAGTTGTATTATAATTATAGATAAATATGAAGACACAAAGACATAAAATGTGGGGGCTGCTGGCAGCAGTTTTCATTCTTTTTTCTGCATTTCGTGCGGACAAACCGGTTATCACTATCTTCATGATAGGCGATTCGACCATGGCTAACAAGAAAATAGATGGAGGAAACCCCGAACGTGGTTGGGGAATGGTGCTTCCCGGATTCTTTTCTGAAGATGTACGGATAGACAACCATGCTGCTAACGGACGCAGTTCCAAGAGCTTTATCAGTGAGGGACGTTGGGAAAAAGTGATTTCCAAAGTGAAAAAAGGAGATTATGTCTTTATTCAGTTCGGCCATAACGATGAGAAAGCAGACTCTACCCGTCACACTGATCCGGGGACCACTTTTGATGAGATTCTTCGCCGCTATGTGAATGAAACCCGTGCCAAAGGTGGAATACCGGTATTGTTTAACTCTATCGTCCGTCGTAACTTTGTACAACCAAAGGATGACGTCATTGCAAAAGATGTTCGTCGTACACCGGGAGAAAAGGAACAACCGAAAGAGGGAACCGTTTTATTCGATACACATGGTGCTTATCTGGATGCTCCCCGCAATGTGGCAAAAGAATTGGGAGTGACTTTCATTGATATGAATAAAATCACTCACGACCTGGTGCAAGGACTTGGACCCATAGAATCTAAGAAATTATTTATGTTTGTCGAGCCCAATCAGGTGCCTGCCTTCCCGAAAGGCCGTGAAGACAATACTCACTTGAATGTATACGGAGCACGAACCATTGCCGGATTGGCGGTGGATGCCATCGGCAAGGAAATTCCGGAACTGGCGAAATATATCCGTCATAACGATTATGTAGTGGCTCAAGATGGTAGCGGTGATTTCTTTACTGTGCAGGAAGCAATCAATGCAGTTCCTGATTTCCGCAAAGAAGTGCGTACCACGATTCTGGTTCGTAAGGGTACCTATAAAGAAAAACTGATTATCCCTGAATCCAAAATCAATATTTCTCTGATTGGAGAAGAAGGTGTGGTATTGACTTATGATGGTTTTGCCAACAAGAAAAACGTATTCGGTGAGAACATGGGAACTTCCGGTTCGTCCAGCTGTTACATCTATGCTCCCGATTTTTATGCAGAAAACATCACCTTCGAGAATTCATCAGGTCCCGTAGGACAGGCAGTTGCCTGCTTTGTATCTGCCGACCGTGCCTTTTTTAAGAACTGCCGTTTCCTCGGCTTCCAGGATACTCTCTATACATACGGGAAGCAAAGCCGCCAATATTACGAAGATTGCTACATCGAAGGAACAGTCGATTTTATTTTCGGATGGTCTATCGCTGTTTTCAATCGCTGCCACATTCATAGCAAGCGCGACGGTTATGTCACTGCTCCTTCTACCGATAAAGGGAAAAAGTACGGCTATGTCTTCTACGATTGCCGGTTGACGGCTGATGCGGAAGCTACAAAGGTCTATTTGTCACGTCCCTGGCGTCCGTATGCACAGGCTGTATTTATTCGCTGCGAACTGGGGAAACATATTCTTCCTGTTGGCTGGAATAATTGGGGTAAGAAAGAAAACGAAAAGACAGTCTTCTATGCCGAATATGAGAGCCGGGGCGAAGGAGCTAATCCGAAAGCGCGTGCCGCTTTCTCCCAACAACTGAAAAACCTGCAAGGATACGAGATTACGACTGTACTGGCAGGCGAAGATGGATGGAATCCGGTAGCGGACGGACACAAACTGATAACAGTGAAACGTTGACTTGATGAATTTGTAAAGAAATGAATTACTAAGCAAAAAACAATGGATATATAAAAGACAATAGATCACTTGTCCTATAGAATGGCTCGATTCTGTTAAATAGCCGCTAAAGATTGCATAAAAGTACAACTATTTTTCTATCTTTACGGCACAGAACCGAGTTATATGATGAAGAAAACCTTAATTTCAGTAATTCTTTTGCTAGCTATTGTGTTCTCGACACATGCGCAGCAGCACTGTTTTTTCACCCACTATTCTACTGAAGATGGATTGTCCCAAAATACGGTGATGAACATCTTGCAAGATCACAAAGACAACCTTTGGTTTGCCACTTGGGATGGAATCAACCGTTTCAACGGTTATACCTTTAAAACATATAAGGCCCGTCAGGGAAACTACATCAGTCTGACCAATAATCGCGTAGACCGTATCTATGAAGACCGTTACGGTTTTTTGTGGCTACTGACTTATGATAATCGTGTTCATCGTTTCGACCCGAAGACGGAGACTTTCGAACAAGTACCTGCTGCCGGAGAGGAGGGGAGTGCTTTCAATGTACATACCATTGAGGTGATGCCGAACGGAACCGTCTGGCTGCTGACAGAAAATGACGGAGCCATCCGCATCCTAACTCATCCGAATGAGAATAATCGTCTGACATGGGATATTTATTCCAGTAAGACGGAACTGTTTCCCTCTTTGCATGTATTCAAAGTACATCAGGATAAAGCAGGCAATGACTGGCTGTTGACGGATAACGGCCTCGGCATGATCCGCTCCGGAAAGAAAGAACCAGATTCCTATTTTACGGAGACAAAAGGGAAGTTTGGCGGCATGAACCAAGCCTTCTATGCAGTACAGGAGCGGGATAAGGACATCTGCTTTGCTTCGGATCATGGACGTATCTGGTCTTATCAGAAAGATAGCGGAGAATTTACGTTGATCGAACTTCCTACAAAAGGGCAGATCACTTCCATTCACCCCGTTGCATCGGACGTTTCTGTAATTACTACCGATTCGGATGGTTTCTTTACTTATAACCTGCGGACCAAAACAAACGTGCATTACTCATTTTTGACTTGTAAGGCTTTACCCGCAAAACCAATCCTTTCTGCTTATGTAGACCGTTCTTCGGAAGTGTGGTTCGAGCAGGAAGAACCGGGTGTTGTAGCCCATTTTAATCCCTCGACCGGAGTGGTGACCCGTGAACAGATTCTTATTGAATACAGTAATCCCGAACGTTCCCGTCCGGCCTTCCATATCCATGAAGATGTAAACGGGTATCTTTGGGTACACCCTTACGGAGGAGGTTTCTCTTACTTCGATCCTCAAAAAAAACGATTGGTTCCTTTCTATAACGGACTGGGTAGCCGTGACTGGCGCTTCTCCAATAAGATTCATTCGGCTTTCTCCGACAAACAAGGTAATTTATGGCTTTGCACCCACTCCAAGGGATTGGAGAAGGTGACTTATCGGAATGTACCTTTTGCGATGATGACTCCCATGCCGCATGAACATGAATCATTGCATAATGAGGTGCGTGCCCTGTGCGAAGACAAACTGGGTAATCTGTGGGTTGGCTTAAAAGATGGCATGCTTCGTATGTATGATGCCGATAAAACTTATAAAGGATACCTGACCGAAAGCGGTATCGTTTCTACTACTGGTACTCCCATGTTGGGAACTGTTTATTTTGTTATTCAGGATTCGAAAGGAATAATCTGGATTGCAACAAAAGGAGACGGACTTGTCCGTGCTGAGCCGACTTCTTCCAACGGAATGTCTTATAAACTAACCCGTTATCTTCATCGTGAAGAGGATATGTACAGTTTGAGCGATAATAATGTGTATTGTATTTATGAAGATCATTATGGTCGTATCTGGGTAGCTACTTTTGCCGGAGGTATCAATTATATCACGGAGAATGAGGCAGGAAAGACATTGTTTATCAATCACCGGAACAATCTGAAAGGGTATCCGATTGATCCTTGCTACAAAGCGCGTTTCATTACTTCCGATCATAATGGACGCCTGTGGGTAGGTACAACTACGGGAGCTGTTGCTTTTGATGAGAACTTTAAGAAACCGGAGGATGTGCAGTTCTATCATTTTTCCCGTATGCCGAACGATACGCAAAGTCTGAGTAATAATGATGTTCATTGGATTATTTCCACTAAGAAAAAGGAACTGTATCTGGCTACTTTCGGCGGGGGACTCAACAAACTGGTATCTATCAGTAAGGACGGCCACGGAGAGTTCAAATCATATTCCGTACTGGACGGTCTTCCTTCTGACGTCTTGCTTTCTGTCCGCGAAGATAGTAAGGAGAATTTATGGATTAGTACGGAGAATGGAATTTGTAAGTTTATCCCGTCTGAAGAACGTTTTGAAAGTTACGACGAACGTAGTATTACTTTCCCAGTGCGCTTTAGTGAAGCGGCTTCCACATTGACGGCTAAAGGAAGTATGCTTTTCGGTGCCAGTGGGGGAGTCTTTATATTTAATCCCGACTCTATTCGTAAGAGTAGCTATATCCCACCTATCGTATTCTCCAAACTGATGGTGACTAATGAGGATATTACACCCGGAGATAACTCCTTGTTGAAGGTGGATATTGACGATACCGACCCATTGGTGCTCTCACATAAAGAAAATATTTTCTCCGTTCACTTTGCGGCACTTGATTATACCAATCCGCAGAATATACAGTATGCTTATATTCTCGATGGATTTGAGAAACAGTGGACTTTTGCCGACAAGCAGCGTAGTGTGACTTATACGAATCTTCCGAAAGGAGAGTATGTGCTCCGTGTTCGTTCAACGAATAGTGATGGTGTGTGGGTGGATAATGAACGTATACTGAACATTGTTATTCTGCCTTCTTTCTGGGAGACGCCGGTAGCTTATGTGCTTTATGTGCTTTTTATTCTGATTATTATTCTCGTAGCCGTTTATATCCTGTTTACTATTTATCGGTTGAAGCATGAAGTTTCGGTCGAACAGCAGATTTCAGATATAAAATTGCGTTTCTTTACTAATATATCGCATGAGTTGCGTACTCCGCTTACGTTGATAGCCGGTCCGGTGGAGCAGGTCTTGAAGAATGATAAATTGCCGGCTGATGCTCGCGAACAGTTAGCGGTGGTTGAACGGAACACCAATCGGATGCTCCGTCTTGTCAATCAGATTCTGGACTTCCGCAAGATTCAGAATAAGAAGATGAAGATGCAGGTGCAGCGGGTGGATATTGTACCTTTCGTCCGTAAGGTGATGGATAATTTTGAAGCTGTGGCCGAAGAACATCGGATTGATTTCCTGTTCCAGACCGAAAAGGAACATCTTTATCTTTGGGTGGATGCCGATAAGCTGGAAAAGATTGTATTCAATTTGCTTTCCAATGCATTTAAATATACGCCGAATGGCAAGATGATTACGATGTTTATCCGGGAAGATGAAAATACGGTTTCTATCGGTGTGCAAGATCAGGGTATCGGTATCGCGGAAAACAAAAAGAAGTCACTGTTTGTCCGTTTTGAGAATCTGGTAGATAAGAATCTTTTCAATCAGGCTAGTACGGGTATCGGACTTTCATTGGTGAAAGAGCTGGTGGAAATGCATAAAGCGACTATTTCCGTTGATAGTCATTTGGGAGAAGGGAGTTGCTTCAAAGTCGATTTCCTCAAGGGAAAAGAACATTACGATAAGGAAGCCGAGTTTATTCTGGAAGATGCGGATGCTCCGGCAAGAATGGGACAGGTAGTGGATATAGCCAATTCTTCCATTCAGTCTGAAACGTTGGTAAGTGATGATTCGGAGAAGATTGAGGATGTGTATGGGGAAGAATTTGCGAAAGAAGAGAACTCCAAAGAATTGATGCTGTTAGTCGAAGATAATCAGGAGTTACGTGAATTCTTGCGCAGTATATTTTCTCCGATGTACCGGGTGGTGGAAGCTGCTGACGGTAAGGAGGGGGCAAGCAAGGCTTTGAAGTACCTGCCGGATATTATCATCAGTGACGTGATGATGCCTGAAAAAGACGGTATCGAAATGACGCGTGAACTGCGTGCGGATATGACGACCAGTCATATACCTATTATCTTGCTTACTGCCAAAACTACGATTGAAAGCAAACTGGAGGGATTGGAATATGGTGCGGATGATTATATAACGAAGCCTTTCAGTGCTACCTATCTGCAAGCACGTGTGGAAAATCTGTTGATGCAGCGTAAGAAACTGCAAAGTTTCTACCGGGATAGTCTGATGCATATCAATATTTCTACCGGTCAGGAGGAAGTGCCTGTGGCTACGGATATGCCGTCTACTGAAGAAGATGCGTCCGAAACTCCACCTGCAACTCTCGAAATGTCTCCCAACGACCGTAAGTTTATGGATAAATTGGTTGAATTGATGGAGCAGAACATGGATAATGGAGAACTGGTGGTAGATGATCTTGTTCGGGAACTGGCTGTCAGCCGCTCTGTCTTCTTCAAGAAGCTGAAAACACTTACCGGATTGGCTCCGATTGAATTTATCAAAGAAATGCGTATCAAACGGGCTACACAATTAATAGAAACCGGAGAATTTAATATGACCCAGATTTCGTATATGGTCGGCATTAATGATCCGCGTTATTTCAGTAAATGCTTTAAAGCACAGGTTGGAATGACGCCTACGGAATATCGGGATAGAGTGGGGATGACACACCCCCACTCTTAGTTATCCGAATTTATTTTTTAGGGTACAGATGATTCACAAGGCTGTTCATATACATTTCCAGGTTTGTATATTCCGGGCTTAATGTATATTTGGCTCCGTCTGAAGGATCATTGGGATTAAGGTTGTATTTCTTTTCCCATTCATCGGGAATACCATCACCATCTGTATCAACAAGTGCTGTTTCTGATTTATATTCCGGCCATCCTCCTACATCAGACGGTTGGTCAATCATTCCATTCGTGCTTCCGTGAGAACCTTCGTAAGTATAAGTGCCTTTGAGAGTTTCATCTACGATGCGTTGGTCTATGGCGTCACGGCGATATGAAGCACCGGCAAACTCGAGAACATCTTTGTAGGCTTTCTTGGCAGGTTGCAAAGAAGTATGTTCGGCTATGTCAAATGCTTTTTTAGACAGTACTTCCTTTTCTGTGGCAAAGTCTTTTTTGATAACCAGTCCGTAAGAGTTATCCATATTCACTTTATAAAGAGCCTCTTTCTGCTTGTCGGTCAGTTTGGGACAGGTAGGATCCATATAGTTACCTTTGAAATAGAATACACCATGAACACCTGCTTTATTGTTGTTTTTGCCATCATCGGCATACGCTGTAAACAAGCGTTTGAAAGAACCTTTTGTCGCACTGAAAGGTCCCGGTTTATAGTAGTTATTTATAAAGTTGTAGGAACCTCCTTCACCGGCATAAGCGCCGTCACTGCCATAATTATAAACCACATTATTGAATAATTCCACTTTTTCATCTTCCGGACGACCCGTATAACGGCTTCCGCAAAGACGGGGTGTACGGTTAGTGTGATGGGCGAGTAAGTTATGGTGAAAAGTAGCAGGTTGTCCACCCCAGATACCTCCATAACCATGCGCTCCCTTTTCGTGGATAGAATTGGCGAGACTTTCACTGATGATGCACCACTGAAGTGTGAAATTACGGTTATCATAGAATGTGGCACATTCGTCCGTACACCAACTCATGGAGCAGTGGTCTATGATAATGTTTTGGTGCGCTTTTGTACCATTCATTGCGTCGTCACCTTTTTGTTTGATGTCGACTCCCATACGGGAACGGATGAAACGGACGATAACATTGTCTGCCTGAATAGAGAATGTATAGTTTTTCAGGCAAATGCCATCACCCGGAGCTGTCTGTCCTGCAATGGTCACATCACCATTGCTGAGTTTTAATGCTTTTTGTAGTTCAATAATTCCGCTAACCGCAAAGACAATAGTGCGGGGACCTTTCTTGCTGATAGCCCAGCGAAGTGTCCCTTCCGAACCGTCGTCTGCCAGGGACGTAACAGTGTATACAGCACCTCCGGCACCACCGGTGGTATATTTTCCTGCTCCGTCGGCACCGGGGAAGGCGAGAACTTTGGAACGATCCGGGGTAGGATAGTCCTTTGATGCTTTTTCAACCGAAATGGCAGGTTGCATGGCTTGTCCCACTAGAGGAAAAGCCAATATCAAACTACAGATTGCTAATATATTCTTTTTCATTATTAATTTATCATTTGGGTTCGAATTTACTAAAATTATTCTATAACACTGCCACCTGTCGCACCATTTACCATGATTTCGTGCACCAGACTATTGAGATACATTTCCAGATTAGTGTACTTCCCGTTTTTGTCAATAGTCGTTTCTTTTCCATCAGCAGATTTCTTGGGATTCAAACCATATTCTTCTTCCCAGTAGTCGGGAATACCATCACCGTCCGTATCTTTCACGTTTGCATTGGTTACAGATTTCAGAACATCGTAGGGATCATTTACTCCTAAGGCTGTGCAGACATCTTTCGGGTCGTTGATATATCCACTTTTGTTTTGTGAGTAGCCGGAAAGACCTTCCCATTTGCTGGCATCTCCCGTGCAACTTGCTTTTCTGTTTTTAACGTCGCTAATTATCAACTCGTCGACTTTATCACGATAGTTGCTGGCTCCTGCATAGCTCATCACACGTTCATAAGCCTCATCCGGCGTATGAGTTCTTACATTTCCTGCCTTAACTACCGGTGAACTTGATTTTATCTGGGTATGTTGGTTCCAAAGCTCCGTAGTTGCACAGTTCTTTTCATCCATTTGTTCAAATACGCCTTTTGTCCAGTTATCATTGCTAACAGTCGTATTGCCTACCACTTTATTTCCGTCGATATAAAACTTTCCCCAAGTTTGAAGCCATTTTTTGTAGGCTTCGCCGGAGTAATTTTCCGGATATACATCCGGCTTGGCGATGCGGTAAGCACGGTCTGCTTTACCACTTTCATCGGTTCCGGGGCCTGGTTTGTAGTAGTTGTTAACGATATTCACGTGTTGCGCTTCACCACCGTAGCAGCCTTCGCCTCCCCAGTTGTAGTAAACGTTGTTGCGCATATCCACTCGCTCTCCATCGTTGTTGTTCAGTGCTAATGTAGTATATCGGGGACCAAGGCGTGGAACACGGCTTTCGCAATGGGCTATCAGGTTATGGTGGTAAGAGGCATAGTTTCCTCCCCAGTTACCGCCATATCCGTGAGAAGCGAATTTGCCTGTGGCAGCATTGATCTTTACATCAGTCACACGTAAGGCTTGATAAGCTAAACACCATTGTACGGTAGAATTTTGCATACCATAGACAGAAAGACATTCATCGCTTCCCCAGCTTACTGAACAATGGTCGATGATTACATTTTGTTTGTCACAACCTCCTAATCCGTCGCAGTCTACGTTAGAGCTTCCGGGGCGGAAACGGATGAAACGAATGATGATATTGCTGGAATTAATCGTAAATGGATAATTGGCGATACAGATACCGCCCGGTGATGTTTGTCCGGCAATGGTCAGATCATCTTTCTGGGTTTTTAATTCCGATTTCAAATAGATGGTACCCGACACATCAAATACAATCGTTTTAGGACCGTCTTGTTTCATAGCCCAGCGCAGACTTCCGCTGATACTTCCACTGGCGTCGTCTTCAAGGCTAGTCACATGATAAACTTTTCCCCCGCGTCCTCCGGTGGTATTGCGACCGTGACCTTCGGCGTATGGGAAAGCAAGAAGTTCTCCATAATCCAGTTGCTTGACATCAGAAGATGTCCCACCTGGATTATTTGTTCCTCCACCTGTATCATCTACAGGATCGTTGGAAGAGCATGAGGTACATAATCCTGCGATGCTGAATGCAATAGCTACATAAAATAGAGATATTTTCTGCTTCATAATCTTTTAACTGTTTGGGGATATAGACGATTTATTTGTTGGGATACAACGTTTCTACCAGACTGTTGAGGTAAACCTCCAGATTGGTATACGTTTTACTTAGAGTATATTTGGAACCGTCGGCCTTACTTTTGGGGTTCAAACCGTTGGCAGTTTCCCATTCATCAGGGATGCCGTCGCCGTCGGTGTCTTTCGGACCGGTTTCCTTTTTATATTCCGGCCAGCCACCTACATCGCTGGCTTTATCAATAAGTCCCTTTTCACTGCCATTACTGCCGTCTGCCGTATAATTTCCGTTGCGAACGTTGGCTATGATGCGTTTATCGACATCATCATATTTTAAGGAAGCACCGGCATACTTTAATACTGATTCATAAGCTTCTTTTGCCGATTGAGTGAATTCGGATGCATCTTCGGAAATGGTAAATTCGTTACTTGACTGAAGTGCTTTTTCTCCTCCATCGGGTAAAGGAACGGCTTCTGTTGCATTGGGGTGTAACCCTTGCCAGTTGTCATTGTTTACAGAAGTAAGCAGAGATTGATATTCGGCTTTCAATTCAGGACATGTGCCATCAAAATAGTTTCCTTTCAGATAAAAAGTACCCCATATACCTTTGGTGTTTTTATTTGTACCGTCATCACCGTTAGGTTGGAAGATACGGTTTACAATATTTTTCTTGGTATTGGTAACTGGTCCGGGCTTGTAGTAGTTGTTCACGAAATTATAGCTTCCTCCTTCTCCTGCATAGCCACCATTGGTCGGTCCCCAGTTATAGAAAACATTATTTCGTAAATCGACTTTTTCATTTTCCGGTTTCCCTGTATAGCGGCTACCGCATAAACGTGGTGTACGGCTACTGTGGTGGGCTAATAAATTGTGGTGGAATGTAGCGGGTGATCCTCCCCATATTCCTCCGTAACCGTGATTACCTTTGGTGTGTACCGAACGATTCAAACTTTCGCTGATGATACACCATTGCATGGTAAAGTTAGTGTTATCGTAGAAAGAAGCACATTCATCAGTGCTCCAACTCATCGAACAATGGTCAATGATAATATTTTTATGTTGCTTTCCCCACAATGCATCACCACTGTCGGCTTCTGCTTCTGTTGTAAAGTTGTCCGATCCCATGCGGAAACGCATGAAACGGATGATTACGTTGTCCGCCTGTACGGATACGGGATGTCCTTTCAGGCAAATACCGTCACCCGGTGCACTCTGGCCGGCAATCGTTACATCTCCGTTGGTTATCTTCAAGGGGCTTTTCAGTTCTATCAATCCACTTACTGCAAATACGATCGTGCGCTTTCCCGTGCGATTTAATGCGTAGCGTAGTGTCCCTTGTGTTGTGTTATCTTCAAGCGAAGTTACTGTATACACTTCTCCGCCTGCTCCGCCGGTAGTATAACGACCTGCACCGTAAGCACCCGGAAAGGCATAACGCGTTTCGGCAGGTGTCTCTTCTTCACCACCTTCGTTCTCATTACCACCGTTACCGGTATTCTGTCCCGGTGTTTCATCAGTGATACTTGGGTCTTCGCTGCTGCAAGCAACCGATAGGTTGATTACACAGAAGCACAATAATCCCATTTTAATAGATTTGAGCATACAAATTATCTTTTAAAAAAATAGAGTTCTTTGTCTCATACATTATATTTGCTGATGATGTGACAAAGAACTCTTTATTAAATCTTATTGGTTTTATTCGCTTACTGTACCGTACTGGCTTACAGTTTTCACTGTATAAATATTGCTTTCGTCAGTGTTAGTCAGTGTAACGGTAGTGTCTGTAGTTTGCCCTGCATAGTTACCATTCATAAAGATGAGGTAACCGGCAGCACCGGATACTGCATCCCATGTCAGAGTGTTTCCCGACAGATTGACATTGGTAGGTGCTGCAAGGGGAGTTTCCATATACTCTTTCGGGTTCCAGCTGTCAATAGTTATTATATTCTCATATGTATATTTAGCAGCTTCGGATGCTGTTAGCACTGAACTCGTGAAGGAAACGTTTCCGGAGGTGATTGTTTTACTTTCCGCAATCATATTTCCATTCTTGTCGATAGTGTTATATTCAGCATATAGTGTAGGTATTTGTCCACCATATCCCCAGTGCGAATCTATAATATCCATTTTCAACTTGGTGTTGATCCAGACAGTTTTCGTGGTTGTTGCTTGGGAACGTCCGAATGAGAATTTTGTATCATCACCGTTTACCGTACAATCTTTTATAACATATCCGTATTTATCGCTTTCACTGGTACGCGAAGCAGTTATAACGCTACCACCGTCATTGCCTGTATTATAGAATGTACTGTTTTCGATAAGTACATCGCCACTTCCCCAGATATAATCTGTATGACCTTCAATCCATGAGTTATAAACGTATGCACGATGAGGGGTTGTATTGTTCCAATAACGGGTCCACCATGTATCCTGGTAGGAGACAAGCAAACAATTATTCAAAGCAAAGCGGTCTTCACGGTTTATCAAGGCTTCTGCCTGTCCGTTTTTACCTAAACCACCAGTGTGACGATTTGAGAATGCACCATAAAGATTGATGATTGAAATGTTTTCAGCATAAAAATCTGTGGCTTCAATCAACACTACTGTGTTTTGGTCTTCACTATATCCGGCTTTGCGGGCTGGTGAGTTTTCGTTGAAAATAGAATAAGGCCATGAGGTAGCATTACTTGAATCATCTACACGGTTTACTGCAAACTGGATTTTAACACCATCGCGGCTCTCACCGATTAAATGAACAAATGGTTTATTCTTATTGATTCGGACACATTCATTATAAGTTCCGTTGGCAATGAAGATTTTATAAGGACTGGTCGGTGGGGTAGTGATGGCGTTGATTGCGGCTTGGAGAGTAGTGTAATCACCATTCCCTTTTGAATCAACAATTGCATCGAATACTTTTCCACCACCCGAAATTTCAGATTTGGCAGTAAAGCTTAAAAAGAAGTCTTCGTCGTAAGCTCTTCCCTGCATATCCGTTAATGCTCCGGCAGGAACTTCGAAAGTACATTCTTTGTTTTCCATACCAGAGAAGGTATAACGTACTTTTTCGTAGTTGATGGATACACGCACTACTCCTCCGTTGAAATATATTTCTGTATCCGGAGCCTGACGCATGGCTTTGCTGAAAGTCAGTTCTACATATCCGCTCGGACCTACTACATCACCATCATTGATATTCTGTGAAATCAGAACAGGGATACTTGTATCTTCTGCATCATCGTTGTCATTACAGGAAGCACCTGTAAGAATCAACAAGAACAGAAGTAAGTATTTACTTATTGTATTGATTGAATTTGTATTCATAATATCTGTTGCTTTTTAGAGAAGATTCTCCGTCAAGTAAATGGAAATTCCAGACTTGACGGAAAACCTTGTAGTTTTATTTAGTTATTTGTTCCAACGTTGGTCACCGACTCTGTATTCTTCAGGAACATCTGCTCCAAAAGTCAAATCTTCACTTGAGCCATTAGGGAATAGCTGATCGGAAGTCAGAGGAAGACTAGTATAGTCTTTTCCCCAGTCGGTAGCACCAAATGCAAAGTCAGAAGCCTTATACAAGCCGTTTACGTTTAGAGTTGTAGCTACAGAACTTGGGTTGTAGAAAGGTTTAACTCCACCTTTGGCAAACAGGGTGTTTGATATAGTCATTGTCATATCTTTTGTATCTCTGCAGAAAGCATCACTTGCTGACATATCATAGAATGTGCAATCCTTGATTGTTATTGTACCGGTTTGTCCGGACTTGTGTCTTATGAATTGAGACGCAGAAGCTCCCTTGGCTACAATAACAGAAGTATTGGAAACCGCTAGGTTGAGAGTTGTTAATGTTACCTTGTCAGAAAGAAGTAATCCATAATGATTGGATGTTGCTGCTCTTCCCAATCCTTTGATGATACAGTCATCAATAGTAACAGACATAGCATTACTTGTACTTGCATTCATACGAACGATGCCACGGATATTGGTAATTGTACACGAGGTGACTTCTATTTCTTTGATGCAACCTGAAGCACCGTTTTGATAAATAAGGGTTGTATTTCCTTCATCGGTAATATTCAGATTATGGAATTCTACTTTATCACATATTCCGCTGGCACCTACGCCCTTTTTAATAGTCATATTAACCTGTCCGTCTTGACTGTCACCCCAGAAAATAAGGTGAGTCACGCCGGCAGCAATGCTTTCTTTTTCTTGTGCAAATCCTTCTGTTCCGGAAACATTGATTAATATTTTTCCTGAAAGATTATCCCAGTTGGCAAGGGCATCTTCCCATGTCATTTCAGTATAACCTGTCGGTTTACCTTTCTTAGTTGTAAAGGTGATACGAGAACATATAGAGCCGTTTGCGAAAGCATAAGCCGTATATTCCGTACTGGAAGCCAAACCTGTGATTGTTACCTTATGCGCAGCAATATCTGCTGGTGATAATTGGGTTCCTGATTCAGGTACTCCTTCGGTAGAAAGAACACAAGCATATTCATCTACATCCACCGTTTCTTCCCATGAGAATACAGCTGAATTTGCTGTTATATCACTGATGGTAGATTCGATTTCCAAACCAGGGATGGTAACAGTCTGTGAACCACGCGGATTATTTCCATTATAAATAGTAATCGTGTATTCAGTGAACGACTTCAAATTTTCAACCCATGCTTCACCTGCGGCAGCTTCTGTTGACGAAATAATACGTGAAGTTGCTTCTGTGGCACCCGTTTCCATGATTTCGAAATGATCGACTGCTAATCCGGCTTCCCATGACATGCGTACTTTTCCTTGACCTTCAGGTAAGTCTTCAGTAGTTGGGATATTCAGGATAGCTTCTTCCTTAACTGAAGCAAAAGTCTTTTTATAATTTACCCAACGAGATTCCTTCTCTCCGGAAATAGACTTGATACGCATATAATAAGTCGTATTTACCGCCAGATTATCCATTGTGTAAGGTGACTGCTTGATCCGGTTGGCAGGATCATTTCCATAAACGATATTTCCATTTTCTTCTGATCCCATTGGAGTCTCGTCAGTCATCTCGTTAGGACTAATCTCGATAATGTAATAGTCGGTATTGGATGTTGAGCTCCAAGTTACTACCGCTCTGGCTACTTTACTGTCTGTTTCTACACTGATTCCGTTTTCATCAGTTCCGAAAGGACGGCTATAGGAAGAGTCAATATCCCAATCACTTTTCTCTGTACACGAAGATACAGCCAAAGAGGCCAGGAGCATGAAAGCTCCCATTCCCAATATATTTTTTATATTCTTCATCATTTTACGATTTTAAGATTAATCCGAATAACCATAAGAGTTATGTAATTTACCGTTTGAGGTAGAGATGGTTGTAGAAGCTATCGGCAATAAATAACGATTCTTCACAGCCTTGTTCAATCCGCCAGAAATACTAGGCAAGTTTACTTTCAGATTCTTTTGCTCCTTGTCACTGGTTTCAGCACCGAAGAAGCTCTTGTTTTCATATTCTCCACCTACTTTAGCTCCAAATACGAGAGAAGTCATATCGATATACATCGGATTGTCCGTGCGATATTTATAGTTCACATACTGTGGATATGTACCATTATACACTGCATTTGTATATTCGTTTTTGAACTCGTCTATTTTTTCGCTCAACAGGTTCCAACGGATTAGGTCGAACTTACGAACACCTTCTCCTGCCAGTTCCCATGCATTTTCGTCAACAATTGCATCGAAGAAGTCTTTTCCCATTAGAGCAGTCCATGCAGCATCACGTTTGGTTGCATCGGTGAAAGCACGGTCGTGTACTTCTTTCAGGGCTGCTGTGGCTGTTAATGTACAACCTTCGGCTGTTGCACCCTTACCATAAAGTTCGTTCACAACTTCGGCATACATCAGCAATACTTGCGGATAACGCATTTTCACTACGTTGATACCGGAACAAACTTTCTGATCGCTGGCCAATACAGCTGCGTACCATTCAGAGTTTTCCATCATCTTACGATAATCCCATTTTCCACAATAAAGACCGAAAGGAGCATTTCCTAACATATATTCTTTAAATACTTTGGTGTTTTTGTCTGTAGAAAGTTGTGAAATAGCACAAGTCAGATCGCGGCGGATATCTCCTTCGCCAAACGACAGATAATAAGGAGCAGTCAGTTTCAACTTACCGGATGAGTTACCTTTCGGACCGAATAGGGAACTGGCACCGTTTATACGATATCCGATAGTATATCCTAGCTCACCACTTTTGTTCAGTCCCATTGGAATCTCGAACAGGTTTTCTTGATAAGTCTGATCTAGTTGTCCGATATTTATTAAACGCCAGTATTCTTCTACAGAAGGATTCAGTTTATGTTTTCCTGAACTGACAACAGCTGCCAGATGTTTTTCGGCCAATTCGAATAGTTCTCTACGTTTGGTATCGCTGCAACGTTGAGTAGGATAAGTAGCGTCACTGTTATCTCCGGTGATATATCCGTCTTTAGCTTGTTCGCGGATAGCATATCCGGCACGTGTCATTGCAATGTTAGCCAAGAGAGCGTGAGCATAGCCTTTGCTTACATGTTCGGTTGTATAACCGTCTTCACCAGCCCAAGGTAAATATCCGATAGCTTCCTCGAGTTCGATTATCAATTCATCCATGATATCGTCACGGTCTGCCTTTCCAATATAAACATTAGACAGGTCGCTGTTGGAAGATTCTGTTTTGAAAGGAATATCACCGAACAAGCGGATCAGATCGAAATAAATCATCGCACGCAATGTCATCGCTTCTGCACGGAATCTCATCATGCTGGTACGGGTTGCTCCTGCTTGTTGTATCAGTTGGCTATTGTTTATACCATCTACTACCAGATTCGCATTCTCGATTACTCCGTACATGGCATCCCATACTTTGGAAAGTTGTGACCATCCCGGATTAGCGTTGTAGTTCATATTACCACGTTCGCTGGACGTGTTGCTTGCATCCGTACCCAAACCGTCAATCAGTTCACAGTCGGTATTGGTTCCGGCAATGATAGGCAGGAAGTTAGAATAAGTCTGGTCTTGCGTCAGGCTGCCGTAAACTTTATTAAGTGCCAATTCTGTATAATAGGCATTATTAAAAGTTGATTCATTATCCAATTCAGACGGTGAGGTCTGATTCAGGAAGTCCGAACAGGAAGACAGGGCAATTAACCCCAGCCCCAGGAATAATGTCTTATATATTTTCATACGATCAATCTGTTTAATGTTTTAATTAGAATGTAACGTTAATACCACCCACAAATGTGCGGCTCTTAGGATAAGCGGCGTAATCTATGCCCGGAGTCATCGCATTTTTCTTACTGCTTGTATCGACTTCAGGGTCTGCTCCGCTGTAGTTAGTCCAACAGAACAGGTTATATCCTGTCAGATAGATTCTCACATTCTGCATAAACGCTCTCCTCACAATTGTTTTCGGAAGAGAGTATCCGATAGTGATGTTATTCAAACGCAGGAATGAGGCTTTTTCTACTGCATAATCAGTCAGCTGCATGGTAGTAGCGCTGGCCGGATTGTACATATTGGCGTTAGCGTTTATTTCATTCAGACGTAATCCTGCTGTTGTCATGTCTCCATAGGTATTAAGGACATCTGTAGAGCTGGACGACAGGTTTAAACCAGTTTCTGGATCAATCCATGTGTAACGGTTAGACAGTCTGAAATCATTGTTTAAGTTATAACCGGTTCTTGAACCTGAACGGAAAGAAGCTGCCAGTTTTGTTCCATTGACAATTACATTTCCGAGAGAGTAGTTGAAGAATACATTGAAGTCGAAATTACCTACGCGACCATCGAATCCAAAACCACCGGTTGTAGGAGCGATAGTGTTACCCAAACGTTGTTTGAGAGGGTTACCATCTTTATCACATTCCAGTTTCAAACCACCCGGATAGTATTTACCACCGGTGATAGTAGGACTGTTATCTTGCATTCCGTCTTTTAATCCCCATTCGCTACCTGCCCAAACCAGTTCGCCGGTAGGGTTGGTGACAGGATCATATACGGTATAATAACCGTTTGTCTTATATCCCCAAACTTCACCCAAACGTCCGCCTTTCTCTACGCGGAAGTCTTCGTATTTGGCCATTGTACTACCTGACCAGTTACTACTTTGCCAGGGAGAGTCTGTATTCAGTTTATCAATGCGGTTGCGGTTGTAAGCAATGTTGGCATTGAAGTTCAAAGAGAAATTCTTTTTATCAAATAAAACAGCACTAACAGACAATTCTACACCTTTATTGGATGTCTGTCCGAAGTTCTTGTACTGATAGTTATATCCGGAGAGAGAAGGAATTTCAGTACGCATCAATAAGTCTCTGGTTGTATTCCAGTAAAAGTCGATAGCACCGGAGATACGATTGTTCCAGAATCCATAGTCAATACCGATGTTACGGGTTACTGTTGTTTCCCACTTCAAATCGGGGTTGTATAAGTTCGTTCCATGTTCCAACATGGTAGTGCTTTCTCCGTTGAAGAAAGGATTGCGTGCATCATTACCTCCCAAAGAGTAAGTGGTGGAAAGCAAACCGGAATTGATACGGTTGTTACCGGCAGTACCGAAGCTTAAACGTAGTTTCAAAGCTGACAGCCAGTCTTGAGTGTTACTCATGAAAGCCTCGTCAGAGATACGCCATGCCAAAGCTGCTGACGGGAAAACACCCCAACGATTTCCGGAACCGAACTTGCTCGAACCGTCTGCACGTACTGTAACAGCAAGCAAGTATTTATCCATCATGGTATAGTTTACACGGCCAAAGAATGATAATATGTTTTCTTTTGCAGCAATGGTAGATTGGTTGGCTAAAGCTTTGCCCGAACCCATATTTGCTTTCATATCATCGAAATTCATAGTGACAGGGAAAGCTACAGATACATTTTCGATTGATTTCCTTTGGCTGCTGCTTACTTCATGTCCGATCAATACATTGAGTTTATCACGACCTTTGAACAGTTTTTTGTTATCATAGGTCAATGTGTTGGCATTACGCCAGCTCATCGTCTTTTCTCTCAACAGGTAGGCTTGTGGCTGACCGTTATATCCATATTTAGAATTAGATACTGCATCTACTCCCCAATACTGTTCTGTATCGTCAAACTTCCATCCATATCCGAATTCGGAACGGAATGTCCAGTTCTTGAATGGTTTCCAGTTTAAACCTACATTGTAGTTCTGGTTGAAAGTATTGCGGGTTTTATCTGTTGCAAGCAGACGTTCCAATGGAGATTTCTGTTGTGCCGAACTGTTTTCTTCGTCGTCATCACTGTATTTAAGTGAATCAACCGGACGGAATACGGTAGCATTAGCCACAGTTGAATTGGCTGCATTGGATTCATTGGTATCAGCACCACCACCTAAACCGTCAATGGTAGAGTAACTTAACCGGGCGTTAAAGTCCAGTGTCATCCATTTATTCAGTTCTGATTTAATTTTTGCATTTACATTGTCTTTTTTGAAGCCGGAATTAAGCATGATACTTTTTTCTTCATTATGGGCATAGCTGACACTATAAGTCATTTGCTTGGTTCCGCCACTTACATTAATGTTATATTGTTGCTGGTTTCCAGTACGTCCGAACATCTCGTCTTGGTAATCGGTACCATCAATAGAACGCCAGATATCCATATCGGCAAAGTTACCATAATCCAGAGAACCGATTTCACGCTGATAAGCAACGAAATCGTAAGGACTCAAGACTTCAGTCAGTTTGGTTACCTGTTTAAAACCGAAAGAAGCACCGAAGTCTACTTGCGTTTTACCTTCTTTTCCGCTCTTGGTAGTAATGATGATTACACCATTTGCACCACGGGCACCATAAATGGCTGTGGAAGAAGCATCTTTCAATACGTCGATGCTTTGAATTTCCGAGGGAGCGATATCACTAATGCTTGAAACAGGGAAACCATCTACAATATATAAAGGAGAGTTATCCTGTGATAGTGAACCACCACCGCGAACACGGATCTTTATATCTGCATCGGGAGAACCTTCAGTAGTAGTAACACTAACTCCGGCAAGTTTACCGGTAAGGGCTTCAGATGCACTTGCTACTGGTATAGCAGCTAAGTCTTTGGCACTAACAGAGGCTACAGAACCGGTTAAATCTCTTTTATTGACCGTACCGTAACCAATTACTACGACTTCGTCCAAAGCTTTCGAGTCGTCGACCATTTGTACATTAATTGTTTTTCTACCTTGAACGGCTACTTCTTGAGTTTTCATACCTATGTATGAAATAACCAATGTTTTTTTGCCATCAACTTTAATAGAAAAATTACCATCTAAATCTGTAATCGTACCATTGGTAGTATTACCTTTTTCTACAACAGAGGCTCCAATAACAGGCTCTCCGCTGGTGTCTTTCACGTTACCTTTTACGGTAATCGTTTGCGCAGATACGCTAAGCGATATTGCTGAAAATAGTATTAGCAATAAGGAGCGCATGTTTTTCACTTTGTTAGACATTCTTTGCATGTTTATTAATTAATGGTTGTTGTTTGATATTTCATAAAAATCCCGATGAGAGTTCATTCATCGCTACAAAAGTATGAGAATGAAGATATAGTGATGTGCAATATTTGTTTTTCACCTCGTATTTTTTGTTTTTTAGTTTGTTGCGAGGTGTAGTTATTAGCTTTGAAGGGTGTTATTTGTGTTCTAAAGGCCGGCAAATATACGAATCAGAGATTTATAAATTGATTTTTTCACCGGTTTTTATCCGGCATTCATCGGAATTTATACCGTAAATCAACTGAAAAGCCTGTGGAAGCATAGGGAAATGATGTATCTTTGAACCATTAATCAATTAATAATAGAAACAATGGAAGAGAAACAAAATTTTCCCCGCGCTACAGGCTTTTCCGGTAAAATACTGATAGCTTTGCTTTTTATCCTTTCCGGGATTCTACTGTTTGCCCGTAATATGGGATGGATAACTTCAGAAGTATTTGATTTGATCGTATCCTGGCATTCACTCCTTATATTATTAGGTATATATGCAATGATTCGCCGCCATTTCATCGGTGGAATCATCCTTTTTCTGGCGGGTGTCTATTTTCTGATAGGAGGACTTTCCTGGTTGCCGGAGAATTCACAGGCAATGGTGTGGCCCCTCGCTCTGATAATAGCAGGTATTTTATTTATCTTCAAACCCGGCAGAAATAAGAGGGCGCAATGGGCTCGTCAGCATACAATGGAACATCGTCGGCAATGGATGAAGATGCATCAGGGTAGACCCGGCATGAACTTTGAGAGTGAGCAACAACAATCGGAATCAGTAGATGGCTTTTTGCGTTCGGAGAATGTCTGGGGAGCTGCACGTCACGTAGTACTTGATGAGTTGTTTAAAGGAGCCATGATTCGTACCTCTTTCGGAGGAACAACTATTGATCTTCGCCATACCCATATTGCACCGGGAGAAACCTATATTGATTTGGATTGCAGTTGGGGAGGAGTCGAGATTTATGTCCCGTCGGATTGGACAGTCGTGTTCAAATGCAATGCTTTCTTTGGAGGATGTGATGACAAACGCTGGCAAAATGGGAATGTAAACAAGGAGAGTATATTGGTCATTCGTGGAACGCTTTCTTTCGGAGGTTTGGAAGTTAAAGACTAGCGTATGAAAGCACATCCGATAATAGATTATCCATTCCGCTGGATTCCGATGCTGGTGCTGGCGTTGATTCTGGTTGCGACACAGGTGGCTTTAGTCTGTGGATATACCGGAAACGACTATCTTCCTGCTCTGGTAGATGGAGTGGCAACAATTGGTTGGCTGGCAGCCATAGCCTATTTGGCCTGGTTTGTGGTCGGTCTTGTTTCGTTGTTCCAGACGGATATAATCATGATAATCGTTGGAAGCCTGTTATGGCTGGCGGGTAGTTTTATGATCTGTGATATCATGGTGAGGATTGTAGGCGTATCCTATATTCCTTTTGCGCAGACAATACCTTTCCGGTTACTGTTCGGACTGCCAACCTTGATTGCCATTACTTTATGGTATCGCCTGATCGTAACTAAAGAAGAAGTACAGAATCAGGAACTGGATAAAGAATTGGCTGCGCATCAGCTAACTGTGACCGAACAACAAGGAGAACCACAGACAGAATTAATAGATCGCATTACGGTGAAAGACGGTTCCCGCATTCATCTGGTAAAGACAGACGAACTGATCTACATACAAGCCTGTGGAGATTATGTAATGTTGATAACCCCTACCGGAGAATATCTGAAAGAACAAACTATGAAATATTTTGAGACCCATCTGTCTCCTGATACTTTTGTTCGTGTACATCGTTCTACGATTGTCAACGTAACACAAATTTCGCGAGTCGAGCTTTTCGGAAAAGAAACTTATCAGTTGTTATTGAAGACTGGCGTGAAACTAAAAGTAAGTCTTTCCGGTTACCGGTTATTAAAAGAGCGATTGGGGATCTAAAATTTGTTCAATCTTATCATAAAAACTGATTTTTCCCCCATATCGGTCAAAAAATGAATGTCAGAATGAAAAGCTTCCACTACTTTTGTTTCCATCATCTAATAATGTGAATAAGGAAATGAAAAGAAAATTAGTTTATGTTTGTCTGCTGGCAATGGTTGCGGGAGGAATGATGTCCTTTTCCTATGACATACCCGAAAAACAGGAGACAGGCGTCCGGGAAGATCGAGTGATCTCTTTTCCCGGAGCTGAAGGACACGGTAGATACACGACAGGCGGCCGTGGTGGTAAAGTGTATCATGTGACTTCTTTGGAAGACGATGGTTCGCAGGGGACTTTACGTTGGGCTTTGAAACAAAATGGACCTAAAACGATTGTCTTTGATGTGGCAGGTACGATTTATCTGAAATCGGAATTACGAACAGGGAAAGATCATCTCACCATTGCAGGACAGACTTCTCCCGGAGGGATCTGTCTGGCTGATTATGGCTTTTCTATTAATTCTAATAATGTAATTATCCGTTTTCTTCGTTTCCGCCCCGGAGAAGTCAGTGGGAAAGAACCCGATGGGTTGGGCGGCTGTGATAAAAAGGATATTATGGTAGACCATTGCTCTGTCAGTTGGAGTGTGGATGAATGTCTTTCCGTCTATGGTATGGAAAACTCTACGGTACAATGGTGTATTGGCTCTGAAGCATTAAGAAAAGCGACTCATGTAAAAGGGGCACATGGATATGGAGGCAATTGGGGAGGACATAAAGCTTCTTATCACCATAACCTGATCGCTCACTGTGAGAGTCGCGTGCCTCGTCTGGGCCCTCGTCCTTCTACATTAGCTCTTGGCGAATGTGTTGATATCCGGAATAATGTTTTCTACAACTGGGCTGGAAACGGCTGCTATGGCGGGGAAGATCAGCATGTCAATATCGTCAATAACTATTATAAACCGGGACCGGCAACAAAACAGGCTTCCAAACAGGTGCAATATCGTATTGCCAAAGTCGGAGTTTATCCGCAAGCTTATGTTTACGTTGATGGAGAACCCAAAAAGAACTTAGCTTTTCAACCTTACCTGCAGAAATGGGGAACTTTCTATATTGATGGAAATAAGATAGAAGGAAACAACAAAGTTACTGCCGATAACTGGATGGACGGAGTCTATGCCCAGTTGAAGAATGATGAAAAAGTAGATTTCCTCTGGACAGAAGATGCCAAAGAATCTATCCGTCTGAAAGAACCTCTTGATTTTGGAGTAATCACTACTTATTCGGCTGACAAGGCTTATGAACAGGTAATGAACTATGCAGGTTGCTGTAATTATCGTGATGAAGTAGACAAACGTATCATCTCCGACACCCGGAAAGGAACGGCAACTTTCACCGGAGAAGGAAATAAACCCGGATTTATCAATAGCCCCAAAGACACAGGCGACTCTCCCTGGCCAGAATTATCAATAGCAGGTCTTTCGGCACCGGTAGATTCGGACGGTGATGGCATACCTGATGAGTGGGAAATAAAAAACGGACTTGATCCGAATAATCCCGTAGATGGAAATACAAAAACGAAAGATCCGAATGGACAATATACGAATCTTGAGGTATATTTGAATAGTTTGGTGCAACATATAGTCGATGCACAGAACAAATAGGTAATCAGCAATTCTCCGTTCAATGCGGTGAATTTAGATGATATGCCCTTCAGGTGTTTTATGATAACACTTGAAGGGCATATCTTTTTTGTACATGGCTATACTTGAGGGGCACTTTTTTACCCCAGTCCGTTTTTTACTCCTTTTCTACTAAATCTTACTCTATCTTCTCTTGCTTAATCCTCAATTTTGCACTGGTGAAAGAACAAAGAATTCACTCTAGCGAAAAACATCATTAATATACAATGAAAATCTAAACAAATGAGAAACATGAAGCCAGCACTTATAATAGCCAATCCTCCTTAGGCTTGAATCCGCCTTTTAAAGAAAAAGGGCATAGAATTTTTATTCTTTTAATAATTGCATATCTTTAAATTATATATAAACTAATATTTATGAAACATCTAGCAAGTTTATTTCTTCTGTCATTTCTGCTTTGCTGTTCTTGTTCACAGCAAATGGATGATGAATGGAAACCGAATGAACAACTTCCCAATGTGCCCGAAACCCACCCGGTTGGCGTTTCTTTCAGTAGGGCTAGTCTTGAAACTTTTGCTGAACATGGAATTACAGAGGTCGGTGTTTATGTCTACCTGCAAGATTCCATGGTATATGGAAAAAATCTCCCTTTAAATAATGGAGATTTAAAAGTTGACCTTCCTTTAGGAGAAAATCTGCAAACCTTCATCGTGGCAAATGCCGATCATCTGGTGGATACAGATAGTCTTTCCAAAGTGGTAGTTTATCAGGATGCTCATATTCAAAAGCCGGTTTATATTTCGGATGTCGTAGGCTTTACTTCAGATAACTCGGTCAGTTCGCTCAACGTAGAATTGAAACGTTTAGTCGGGCAAGCAGTGTTCCAGCCGAAAGAGACGGAGGAGGAATTGAGTGCTATCACTCGTTTTGACCAGTTGAATGTCACTTTTACAAATGTGGCAATAGGCTATAAAGTAAAGAGTAAAGAATGTATTACAGAAAATGTGACCATCTCCACTAATCTTTCTACCGGCTTTGGAGCTTCGGTTTATTCATTTCCCACAGTGAATGGAGATTCCAGAACATCTATAGATGTGGTATATCTGAAAGGAGGCGAGGAGGTGAATCGCATCATCAGCCCTCTTGATACCGGTATAGGCTTTGAGTCTTCCAAGCGTTCTACCGTACATATGAAAATTACGGATGAGAATTACTTGGACGAGCCGTGGCCTTCGGTACGCACAGTCATGTATAAGAGTACATCCACTCAACCGTTTACAATAGAAGTTTCAGAATTTTAAAACAGGAGTTATATGAGAAATATATTCTATTCACTGACGGGAATAATGCTCCTGTTGGGAATAACAGCTTGTTCGGAAGAAGAACGATATGCCACTTCGGTAGTAAAAGAGATACAACTGTTTCTGGATGACGAACCGTGGGCGGTGAACACAGGTGCCTCTAACAAACCCCTGTTTATCTATACAGCCGATGGTGAGTATGTAGCCAACTATTCGTCGCTTTATCGCTTTCAGTTGGCCAATGGGAGTTATAACATTATTTCTACCACACAATCCGATTCTATTCCCAGTCCGAAGAATCTGAATGATATTGTGATACATCAGGATCCAACGGCTAAAACAAAATATGCCATTTCGGCACCGGTGACGTATAAATCCCCGTTCGACGAACCGCTTACTGTGCGTATGTACAATCGTACAGGTGTGCTTCGACTGAAGTCTACCGATCGTAAATCGGATAAAAGCTACTCGAAATTACGCGCAGTCGTTTCTTCACCAATATCAGGATATAAACTATCAGATGCAACTTTTGTAAAAGCTCCGACAGATGTGCAACGCGAGAAAGAAACAACAACCGGTGGAGTGAACTACACCGATGACTTTGTATTGTTTCAAACGCAAAGCGAAGGCGGAACAGTATCCGTGCGTATCGACTATCTGGATAAGAATAATACGGTAATCCAATCTAAAGCTATCGATGGCACATTCCCCATCTTGCCTGATGATACGGTACAAGTGGCGTTTGCACTGAACAACGTAGATGAACCGATCATACAAGATTACACTGTAACAATTGCTTCGGAAGGATGGAACGAAGAAGATATCAATCCGGAAGCTCCGATGAGAATACCTGACGGATACAGATATGTAAGTCCGGAAGAGAACCTTGAATCGATCTGTAAGTCAATGCTGGCAGATGCTTCAGTGAACGAGGTGAAACTTTTCCTGAAAGCGGGTGCTACTTATAAATTAGGTACACAGACCGAAATACCGAAAGCCCTTTATATCATGGGACAGACACCGGGTGATGGTGAAGCATTGGCATTTATGGAGATGGGTAACATGAGTATCAACTGCCCTGATGCTATTATTGAAGCCTTCCACTTCGAGAATCTGAAAATAAAGGTGACCACTTCCGACTTCTTTAAATTTAAGAATCAAGCTTTCCATGTAGCTACTATCTCTTGGAAGAACTGTGAAATCAGTGATTTGGTACGTACAATGTGGTATCAGGAAGTAGATGCCGACCAAAAGCAGATTGCTGACAATATTGTAATAGAAGATTGTCGTTTCTTAGGTTTGAATTCCGGTGGAAGTGGGTTGTTCGGTCTTTCTACGAAGAAAGATGCGCCGGTACACAACTTTGTATTCAAGAATTCTACGTTCCATGCCAATAATCTGTCAAGAGCTCTGATAACAGGTTTGGGTAGTATGACAGGAGAGCTGAATGTAACAGTAGAGAACTGTACATTCGTGAGTATGGCTCCTGCTGCAATGACTTTCTTTGACTTAAATCCGAAGAATACTTCTTCATTCAACCTGATTGTCCGTAATAATCTCTTTAGCGGTGTTTGTGAAGCCGGTCAGGGAACCTGGTTTACTACAAGAAACGTTACCGGCAAGACTTTTGAGAACAACTATCGCACCAATGGCTTTGTAGTGGCTAACTGGGGAGTCGATACCGCTGAAATACCGGTAGAAACAGCTCTCCCTATGGAAACACTCTTCAAAGATGTGGCTGGTAGAGATTTCACTATTACCGATAAAAACTCCGAAGTATATACAAATGGAATTGGTGATCCGCATTGGATTAAATAATCAATAGAGTATTAACAATATAAAGATATAAAACATGAGATATTTTCTATTCATATTATTGGTAGGATTGTTGAGCGCATGTAGTTCGGACGACGAATCTAATGCGGGTGCAACAGCTGCCAAACTGGAAGTGTCGAAGAATGAGGTGAAGTTGAGTAACGTAGACGGTTCGTTTACAATCAACGTAACGGCTACCTCTACATGGACTGCCGAAGTGACCTCGACAGGCGACTGGTTGACTATATCAAAAAGCTCCGGAGAGGGGAATGGTGATCTCCGTTTGTTTTTTACCGAGAATACAGACGGTCCCAAGCGCACCGGAACAGTAAAAGTATCAATGTCGGGTGCAGGCTCGACATTGGAACAAGAGATTAGCGTAGAGCAACTGGGGGCCGATCCCGATATTTTGTTTGATTATTCATCAGACCCTTTGTCATTCCGGGGAGGTACATTCACCTGCAAAGTAGTGGCAAATGTGGAATGGGAACTGGAGATAGCAGCAGAGTACGACTGGATCAAGTTGAAGGAAGCAACTCCCAGAACCCGCAGTTTTGTGACGGATGAAGTAACATTTGCCGTAGATGCAAATGCAAACAAAACCAGAACAGCCGTCCTGATATTCAAATCCGTAGGAGATTATACATTGCAGCGTGTCCTGAAAGTGACACAAGACGGTGTAAGCGGTGAGGTGACGATAGAACAGGATGAGTATATCATTCCTTATAAATGTCCTAAACTGGTTATCTCGGCTCCGCAAGGAGAAAACCCGGTAGATTACGATGCTGTAATATCCGAGAGTTGGATTACGCAGGATAAGAAAAACTCTACTGCCAATGAAGTCGTATTGAATATCGAAAATAATGAAACAGTCTTCCCACGTACAGCAACGGTAGAGATGTTGGATAAAGTAATTACCATCTTCCAATATGGTAAACCCGATACAAGCATCGGTGACGATCATTCTACTTCTATACTCGCTTTCCCGGGTGCCGAAGGTGGCGGTCGTTTTACTACCGGTGGCCGTGGGGGAGAAATCTATCGGGTGACAACTCTGGCAGATTATAACAAAAACGAAACTCCTATTGAGGGCAGTTTGCGATACGGAATTGAAAAGTCCAATCAACCGCGTACCATCATCTTTGATGTATCCGGTATCATCGAATTGAAAAGAGGATTGTATCTGAATGAATTTCCTAATTTGAGTATCATCGGTCAGACTGCACCGGGTGACGGTATCACACTGAAGAATTACAACTTCACCTTTAATCTTTCTAAAGACCCGGCTATAGGTGCAGGCTCCAGCCTGAATGCTATTGTTCGTTTCTTGCGTTGCCGTCCGGGCGATCAGTTTGCCGATTATGGAGAAGATGCTATTGGCGGACGTTATTTCAAAGATGCCATTATCGATCACATTACAGCCGGATGGAGCGTGGATGAGACACTGACTTTCTATGGCGTACAGAACTTTACGGCACAATGGTGCATTGCTTCTGAAAGTATGAACTTGTCTAACCACGCTAAGGGTGCACATGGATATGGTGCTATGTTTAGTGGCGACAATGCTTCGTTCCACCACATACTGTTAGCGCATCACGGTAGCCGCTGTCCGCGTATCTCCGATTTGTCAGCTCCCGGTACACAGGAATCTTATGATTTTACCGGATATTTTGATGTACGCAATAATGTTTATTACAACTGGAGTGGAAGAGGACAGGGCAGTTATGGCGGAAAGTATGCTACTTTTAATCTAACCAATTGCTATTATAAGCCGGGACCCGCTACCGGAACAAACAATCGTTCTTACCGTATCCTGTCAAGTGATCCTACTGCCAGAGCTTACATCAATGGCAACTATGTATTGGGTAATACCAGTGTTACGGCTGATAACTGGACAGAGGGTGTTTGGGGACAATTTGACTCCTCATTGGGTACGGTTCCTGAAGCGGAAAAGCAAGCTATGAAGATGGCAGATTACCAACCTTATAGCAAACTGACCAATCATACGGCTGAACAGGCTTACGATAGAGTGCTCGAATATGCCGGAGCTTCTTTGCGCAGAGATGTGATAGACCAGCGTGTGGTTCGTGAAGTGAGGAATGGTACTTACACCTATATAGGTTCCAAGCCCGAAGAAGATGGTAAAGCCAAACAACCGGGTATCATTGATACGGTATCAGATACTGAAGGTTACATTGATGTGAAATCATTGAAACCCTGGCCAGATACGGATGGTGACGGTATTCCTGATATTTGGGAAGAAGCTTACGGGCTGGACCCTAACGATCCGAGTGATGCACAAAAGATCAGTTCGTCAGTTGATCCTAACGGACGCTATCCGAACATCGAAGTTTATTTTCACAACCTGGTTCAGCATATCATTTACTATCAGAACCAAGGCGGAATAGTGATGGAAAAGAAATAATGGTGTGGAGCAAATAAATCTATTTACAATAAAAGCATAGAATGATGAATAAAATAATCATAAACATATTTATCCTGCTGTGGGTAGCGGTGGGTGCTATGGCACAGACTGCTACTGTGACCGGTACGGTGACCGACGACATGGGACCGGTGATTGGTGCCACAGTAACGGTGCAAGGCACTTCGATCGGTGCCACGACCGATTTGGACGGTAAATTTACATTGACTGGCGTGTCCAATGTAGCCAAGGCCGTGTTGATAGTTCGCTATGTAGGTATGGAAGAAGCAAAAGAACCGTTGAAAGGACGTACCTCGAACATTAATATCCACATGAAAGAAGCTGTCGGAATGTTGGACGATGTAGTCGTAATCGGCTATGGAACGCAGAAAAGAGGTAACCTGACCGGTTCTATCGCCAGCGTATCCGGCAAGATATTGGAAAAAGTACAGACCACTTCTGCTGCTGAAGCCATCGTCGGTAAGCTGCCGGGCGTACAGGTGACGGCTGTAGACGGCTCGCCGGATGCAGAAATCAAGATTTTGGTGCGTGGTGGTGGTTCTATTACACAAGATAACAGTCCGCTTATCATATTGGACGGATTTGAAGTGGGCAGCCTGAACGATGTTCCTCCTACCGATATTGAATCTATCGAGGTGTTGAAAGATGCGGCCTCTACGGCCATCTATGGTGCACGCGGTGCGAACGGTGTTATTTTGGTGACAACCAAACGTCCTGTTGAAGGACGGGTTGTCATTAGTCTGAACACTTATGTGCAGACCAAAGAACTTTCTAACAAGCTGGATGTGATGGACCCTTACGAATTTGTATTGATGCAATATGAAAATGCTCGTCAGAAAAGTTCTAACCCAACAGCTTTCAATAATAAGTATGGACATGCTTACGAACACTATATCTATCAAGGGAATGCCGGAAAAGACTGGCAGGACGAGGTGTTCGGTTCCAATCCGGTGGCTAAATATGTAGACCTTAGTGTGAATGGTGGTACGGAAAAAGCCAAATATAAACTATCCTTTATCCATCAGGACCAACCGAGTGTGATGGTAGGTAACGGACTGAAACAAAATAATATGAATGCTTCTTTCAACTTCAAGCCTTTTAAATTCCTGACGTTGGAATACCGCACGCGTTTGTTACATAAGGAAGTGGATGGATCCGGTACGGAAGGCGTTAGTTTGTTGACTGCTTTGCGCCAAAAACCTACTAAGGGTCTGGATGAATATATGAAACTTCCTGAAGACGATACGTATTTCGATCCCGATCAACTGGAAGAGGAAACTCTTTTTGATCCCAAAGAAGAATCGAAAAGAAATTATAAAAAGAGAATTAATAAGTCTCTCAATACGATGGGAGCTGTGACTTGGGATATTATGAAAGGTATGACTTTCCGTAGTGAATTTGGTTTCGAAAATAACTCTGAAGAACAACGCCGTTTCTGGGGTATGGAGACTAGTAAAGCTCGTAGCAACAATAACCAGCCGGTGGCGGAATGGAGCATGAAACAAGGTACTAAGTGGCAGCTTACCAACGTGTGGAACTACAACTTTATGCTAAAAGATGTACATGATATCCGTCTGATGTTGGGACAGGAAATCAAGCATAACCAGACTACTACCAAAACTTACTCTACCCGTTTTTTTCCGGAAAATATCACGGCAGAAAAGGTCTTTGATAATTTGTCGCTAGGTACTCCTTACGAGAACTCCTCGTCAGCGGCCTCTCCCTCGCGTATTTCTTCATTCTTTGGTCGTATCAACTATGGCTATAATGATAAATACCTTGCTACAGTAACGTTGCGTGCCGATGGCTCTTCCAAGTTTGCCAAAGGTAACCGTTGGGGATTCTTCCCGGCAGGAGCGTTGGCATGGCGTATCTCTAATGAAGACTTTTTGAAAGATAATCAGGTCGTTTCCAACTTAAAGTTGAGAGTCAGTTACGGTACTTCCGGTAATGACCGTATTGATGCCGACCTTTATCAGAAATTGTATGGTGTAAGCAGTTCCCGTCCTGCCGGCTGGGGAGAAAACAGTCACTATTACTACAATTTTTATAACTCTAAATATGTCTACAATCCCGATGTGAGATGGGAAACTACCATCACACGTAACATTGGTTTTGACTTCGGCTTCTTCAAAGAACGCATTAGCGGTACTGTTGATGTTTATTGGAATACAGTGAAAGATTTGTTGGTGCCTTCGGATATTCCCGGTTATACAGGTTACACTAAGCTGATGACCAATGTGGGACAAACGTCAAATCGTGGTATAGAACTTCAACTGAATGCCTGGCTGGTAGAGACGAAAGACTTTTCACTGAACGCTACCTTTAATATCGGTCATAATAAAAACAAGATTGACAAACTGGCAAGTGGTGAAAAAGAATGGATTCTCACTTCGGGTTGGAGAAATGATGTGGTGAACTCGGATGATTACCGTGCCTATGTGGGTGGTACCAGTGGTTTGATTTACGGTTATGTCAATGACGGATTCTATACCGTAGCCGATTTTGAATCCTTCGACTCCAAATCCAGAACATGGAAACTGAAAGAAGGAGTGGTAGATTCAAGCCCATTGTCCGACACTCCGCGTCCCGGTAATGCCAAGTTCAAGAAACTCACTCCGGTAGATCCTAACAGCACCAATCCTTATCAGTTGACAGAAGCCGACCGTACTGTTATTGGTAACACCACTCCGAAATTCTCGGGAGGTTTTGGCTTGAATGCTACTTATAAAGGGTTCGACATGAGTATGTTCTTCAACTTTATGTATGATTTTGATGTACTGAATGCCAACAAAATCATGCTGACCACGTGGGCGGACAATAAAGAGAACAACTTCCTGATGGACATTGCTTCGGATAAACGCTGGCGTAACTTCGATGACATGGGGAATGAGATCCGTTATAGTCCGGAAGTACTGGCAGAATTCAATAAGAATGCTACCATGTGGAATCCCACTTCCATCGGGCGCCCCATCTGTATGTCGTATGCCGTGGAAGACGGTTCGTTCCTGCGTCTTAATTCAGCTACCCTCGGTTACACCTTACCAAGTGTCTGGACGAAGAAAGTAGGTTTGAGTAAAGTACGTTTCTACGTATCGGGCAATAATCTGTTTACTCTCACCGGATATAGTGGTTATGATCCGGAGGTGAACATCGCTACCGGTTTGACACCCAATATTGATTATGACCGTTATCCGCGTAGCCGCACCTATACATTTGGCGCACAGTTGACTTTTTAATTGAAATCTATAAAATGAAAGAACAATGAATAAGAAACTAATATACTCACTCATTGCCGGAACTCTGTTCACTTTGACGTCTTGCGATGATTTTCTTGATGTGCAGCCCGGCTCCGGTTTTACTCCCGAGTACATATTTTCCAGCGAATCGGAGATGAAAGCGTTGATGACCCGCATCTACTCTTCCATGACGGAAGACGGGTTGTACGGAAGTAACCTTGCCAGCGGTTTGAATACGAATACCGATGTGGAGATGAGTTCGTTCAAGAACAACACTGTCAGTACCAATGGCTCGGATATCGGCTGTTTTGATTCCCGTCCCACTTGGTCGGTGTTGAATTCAACTTGGAATAATCTCTATTATGCTATCAACTATGCCAACGACTTTTTGCAGGCTGTGCAGGAGTCACCGTTGTTTTCCGATAAAGTAACAGGTGATACTCTCTCCGAGACACAACAGATGTATGGAGAAGTGAAAACGCTTCGTGCCATGCTCTATCTGGACTTGATTCGTACATGGGGAGATGTTGTGTTTGTTACCAAACCAACGGAAGCGACCGATGATTTCTTCAGCCTGGGTACTACCGACCGCAATGTCATTCTGGAATATCTGATCGACGACTTGATAGCTGTAGAACCGATGATGAAATATGCAGTCGATTTGGATTACGGCGTAGAACGTGCTTCACGCGAATATTGCCAAGCGCTTATCGGACAGTTGGCTCTTTATCGCGGTGGTTGGACTCTTCGTGCCGACAAAGAGGATGTGACTCACGTAGGTTACATGGAACGTGGCGATAACTTTGAGCATTATTATGAAATTGCCGTCACTTATCTGGGAAAGGTAATCAAGGAAAGCAAACATGACCTTTCTCAAAGTTTTGAAAACTTGTGGATGAATGAATGTAACTGGAAGACTGCCAACAACGATGATGTCATATTTGCTGTTCCGATGCTGAAAAGTGTCACCAGCCGTTATGGTTATAACATCGGTGTTACCATTGCGGAAGGTAAGCACTCTTATGGCAGCGCCCGCAACTATGTAACTTTCTGCGGTACGTATGTTTATTCGTTTGATAAGGATGATTTGCGTCGTGATATGACTTGTGTACCTTATAAATATGATAAAGACCTGAATCAGGAGATTGATATGGGAGTGACTGGTATGGGTGTTGGTAAATGGTCCAAACTCTATATGCAGTCTCCGCTGGGTGCTTCCAGTGGTTCCAATACCGGTATCAATAGTGTGCGTATGCGCTTTGCAGATGTTTTGCTGATGTATGCTGAAGCAGTCAACGAAATCTACGGACCACGTGACGATGCCAAAGAAGCACTGAAACGTGTTCGCCGCCGCGCTTTCGATGCGGCTCAATGGATGGATAAAGTAGAAAGTTATGTAGAGAGCCTGACTAATGAAGCAGATTTCTTCCAAGCTGTCATGGATGAGCGTAAATGGGAGTTTGGCGGTGAAGGTATTCGTAAGTACGATCTTGCACGTTGGAATAAGTATGGTGAAGTCATCTATAATCTTTATAATGAAATGACTAATTGGGGACTGGTAGCTAACGGGGCTTACGTACCGGGCATTGAGAAAGTACCGTCTAATATCTATTACAAACAAGTAACGGATCCTGAACATCCCGATCGGAAGGTCTTGGATATTGTAGGTATTGACGAATATGGTCCGGGTGTGGGTCGTCCTGCCGGTTACACGGTATTGGAGTATGCGTTGGGATGGAGAGTGTTGAACAAAGAAACACAGCTTTATGAAACGTTGGATGCTATTTCATGGAGTTTCCGTGGATTTATCAACAAGAACAACGATCAATTAGTGAAACCTACCGATCCTGTGAGATACTTGTGTCCTTATCCTGCAAAGGTTATAACAGACCATCGCGGATTGATTCGGAACTATTATGGATACTAATCAGTAAAAAGACAAACGTTATGATAAAGTTATTACGAAAACTTGCAACGGCTATGCTGCCCGCACTCCTTTGCGGCACCCTGTTCATAGGCTGCGAGGCAGATGATAAATATACGAAAGTGGACGACCTGTTCCAGCCCCGGTTTGTATTGGAGAAACCGGAGGTGAAAGCAAACTCTGTGACATTGGTATGGTATAAAGTGAACGATGCTATCTCTTATACGGTACAACTACATCAGGATCAATATTATACCAGCTTGTTTATGGAGATAGAAACCACTGATCCTTATGTGTTTATTGATGATATTCCTTACGGGACAACTTTCTATATTCGTGTACGCAGCAATGCTGCCAAAACAATCAACAATTCGCAATGGAGCTACGTCAGTGCTTCTACTGAAGCTCGTCCGGAGTATGCCAAGCTGGTGGAAGATGTATCTAAAACCGAGATTACGGAATCATCTGCTATCATTCGCTGGAAGAAAGACAACAAACAAAATCCGGTGGATAGCATAAGCATTATGCCTATGATGGATACGACTCTGCCG
Source organism: Bacteroides sp. M10 (assembly GCF_014334015.1). Classification (GTDB taxonomy): domain Bacteria; phylum Bacteroidota; class Bacteroidia; order Bacteroidales; family Bacteroidaceae; genus Bacteroides; species Bacteroides intestinigallinarum. Next base: position 3,144,980 of record NZ_CP060488.1, read on the forward strand.
GGCGTTAGCCGCTATCTGACCATTGAAGAGATGATGCAAGGATATGCTGAAGTGGACGGATTGACGAAGAATACATTATACGCAGTCAACCTGTATGATACCAGTAAACCTCGTAAATATGACAAACCTTACAATCAGGTAACGTTCCGCACGGCTGGTCCGTCGGCCATGTCTATACAAGTTGGCTTGGAAGATGATTTATCTGCCATGTTATTGGACAACGATGTCGATCCTGAAGTGCCCGAAGGTACGGAATACTACTTGCCGGCAGGTTCTTCCTACCGTGTCACTCCGTTCTCTTTGATGAAGGGTTTCCGTTTGGCGGGCAGTCGTGACGGTGTTAAACCTGTTGTTGTCCTCGAAGGCAGTTGGAGCATTGCAGAAGGTTCTTATCTTTCCAGCTTAGAGTTCGATAATATCGAATTCCGTCATGAAGCAAACAATAATTACTTTATGAATACCAGCAAGGCATACACAATAGAGAATGTCAGCTTTGTAAATTGCGACTTTATAAGTCTTCGTCGTGGTTTCTGGCGTCATCAATCAGCTAATGCCAAGTACATTATGAATCTGGAAATGGAAGGATGCCGTTTCGAAGGTTGTGGATGGCAAACAAGTGCGTATGGTACATTTAATCTTCAGTCTTTCGATAAAGATAACGGAGTGTCTTATGATCAGGTAGACCGTGCCATCTTCCGCAACTGTACGTTTAGCAACGACAATGATGGAACCAATGGCTATGGCTGGGGTAACCTTTTCTATGCGCCTTATATGGATAAACCGATCGAACTGGAATATAAGAATGTGACTATCTACAATTACAGCCGTAACCAACGTCTGATTAACATTGAATCTGCCGTAGGTTCCAAATTGGTAATGCAGGGCATCCTGTTGGCATCTCCTTGCGGTGATTTGTATGCTATCGGTGCTAATACTACCACTACTTTCTCTGATAACTATACCACAGCGGATTATGCATTGGGCGGTAGCAAAATGAATGCGACAGATCTCGAGATTACAGCGGACAAACTGTTTGCCGATCCGGTTAATGGAGACTTGACGATTAAAGATACTTCTTCCCCGATAGTAAACAGTCGTGCCGGTGATACTCGTTGGTTGCCTTAAATTTAAATTGAGAATATGAACTTATATGATTAAGAATAAATTAAAAGATAATATTATGAATCTGAAACATCTATTTTTCTTAGCGGTTGCCGGAACGTTGGCAGTAGCTTGTAGTGAAGTTAATGAAAATTCTCTTACTGATGGCGATGGTCAAAGAATGCTTCGCACTATCAGTTCGGGCAACGATCGTTTCACTACACGATTGAATAGCGAAACCAGTGAATGGGAGAACGGTGATGCTATCGGTATATATATGTTCGATACAGAAGATAAGAATGTATTGAACGATGCCCTTAACGTGAAATATACGACGATTGGCGAGGGGCTTACGGCGAACTTCTCGTCCGATCCCGGAATAGCAATCTATGATATGCCTACGAATTTCGTAGCCTATTATCCGCATACTACATCTGCAGATGTTATTGATGCTACGGCAGCACTTTATAAAGTAGATGTAAGCGATCAGTCTAACGGTATCTCTGCCCACGATTTAATGTGGGCAAAGGCTGCCAACCAGTCTACAGAATCATTGTTGGCAGGTGGATTATCATTCACTTTCCATCATCAGTTAGTGCTTCTACGTGTCAAGATTACGAATGAAAACGTATCAAATGTAACAAGTATAACAGTAGGGGGGATGAACACCACAGCTATTTTTAGCCTGATAGACGGTAAATTGACTAACATGGATACACAGAAGTCTATTTCCCTGCAAAAAACAGGAGATAAATCTTTTATTGGTATCATGTTGCCTACTGAAGAGTTGATAAATAAAATGTCGCTCACTATCATGGCAGACGGTGGTAAGTATCAGTACACAGTGCCTGAAGGCAGCAAGATAGATAAGTTTGTTGCAGGCTATGAGTATACCTTCAATATCAATGTAGGAAAAGAGACTAGCGGAGAAATAGGCGGTGGTTCCGGCAGCAACACACCTTGGGGTGATGGTGGCAGCGAGGATGGCGACGGTGATAAAGTTTCAGAGAATGAAGCAATCCCTGCTGATTATGCTCAAAAAGCGATTAATGCAGAAACAAACCTGTCGACAATATTGTCCGGTGCTTCCGGTAAAGTTGCGTTAGTATTTGCTGCCAATGCAGAAGCTTATACCTTTAGCGATGCAATAGTAGTGCCCGAAGCTGTAACAGAGTTGTTGCTGATTGGTGATACAGAAAAACAAGTGAAGATGAATCTGAAACAGATACAATATACCAGTCTTCAAAAGATAGCATTGAATAACTTGGATATTACAGGTGATAACTCAACCGCTCTGCTGACTAACAATGAAACTGCCCAACTTGCTACTGATGCTGTAGTAGACTTTAAGAAGTGTAACTTTAGTAATATGAAGACTGTTTGTGACTGGCCAACCAGAAATGACGGAGTACAAAACTTACTTTCTGCCGTACTCATCAACAATTGTCTATTTGAAAACATGGAAAGTATTTTCAATTATTACGGCTCTAAAGCAATTACTATAACCAACTCTACACTTTATAAAATGACAGAACGTGCCGTTTATGTAAAAGATGCCAATGGTGTGGTTATCACTGTAGAAAATTGTACATTAGCAGATTTGGGCAAGACTCCTTTTGAAAGTCAATATGGTAACGGCAATCTCTACTATAAGAATAATATTTCAGCCTGCTTCGTTACAAGTAACCCTAACATAGGCTATAAAATGGATGTACGGGAATTCTCCGGTAACTATGCAGCGGCAGCTACCGAAGCCGGACAGCTGCCTGTATTGAATGTACATGGAAAAGCAATTGATGCCAATACTTTCCCTAATGCCTGGATAGATACGTCCAAAACAGTTACCGAACTGTTTGAAGATGCAGGAAACGGCAACTTCAAACTGAAAATTGATGCTCAAGTAGGTGACCCGCGTTGGTATAAGAATGTAAAATAACCATTGAATTACTCTTGTAATACTGATTAAACATTACAGTTATGAAATTATTTCATTCATTATTATATCCCTTGTTAGGTGGTTTGTTTTGCCTCTCTTGTTCGGATGATGAGCAAGATACAGGTACAAAACAACCTACTACTGCGGGAGAGGTTACCTTCGGTGTAGACCTCACAGGTTTCTCAACCCGTGTCACCCAAGACGGATCGTCATGGAATGACGGAGATAAGATCGGAACATACGTATTGGATATGAAGACTCTTGAACCTGTCACAGAAGCAGCGAATGTACCTTATGTCTGCTCGGAAGAGGGTGCGTCGGTTTCTTTCACTTCCACTACACCGCTGAAAGTGCAAAATGATGGAACACCGGTGAAGTTTGTGGCATACTATCCGTATAATGCCGATGTACGTAATTTTAATTATCCCGTGCAACTGGCCGCTCAAGAAAGAGGAAGTACGGCGTGCGACTTACTATATGCTGCCACGAAAGAAGAATACACCTACTCTCCGGAGAACGAACCCCATATCTCATTAAACTTTACCCATCGTCTGGCAAAAGTGATTCTGAAGTTTGTGAATATGGAAAAAGAACCGTTGGAAGTAAGTGATGTACGGATTGAGGGGATGCAAACTGCCGCTTCATTCAATATACAAACAGATGTACTGACGGTTGACGAAAGCTCTGTTGCTACAATCAACCCTTATCACAATGCTACAACAGGATTCTACGAAGCTATCATTCTTCCATCGGCATTGACAGACAGCTATAAAGTGTCTTTCGTATTGGACGATAGAGAGAAAGAGTGGATATTTACTAATTTGGACATTGCTTTGCCGCAATTCCACAAAGGTTATAGCTACACATTCGCACTCTACATAGACGACAGCGGCTTTGTAGAGATGGGACGTCTTGAAAATGTGGAAGGCGGAAACTCATCAGCTCCCTGGGAAGACGGAAGCAGTGAGGACGGAACGGCCGAAGGTGACAAGACTCCTGTATCAGGATATGCCTTCACACCTGCCGACGGCACGCAGCAAGCACTAGCAGATACCGAACTGAAAATCGCCTTTGAAGGCACTGCACCCGAACTTGGTACGAGTGGTTGTATCCGCATCTATCGTATGAGCGACCATAAACAGGTAGATGAAATCAATATGGCAGAACGCAGACAGTCTATCGTAAACGGTCAGACCCAACTGAATACGTGGATGGATATTATTGGCGTTACGCCTACCGGTTCTTCCGTCAGTCGTCGTATCGTCAATTATTATCCGGCACGGGTGGAAGGTAACAGTTTCATCATCAAGCCTCATCAACAGCGTTTGCAGCCCGACACCGAATATTATGTAACCATCGAACAGGCAGCTGTGAAACAAACAGACTTCAAGGGAGTATACGGCCGTGCATGGACATTCAAAACGAAGCCGGCACCAGCATTGACCGGACCGAACTATGAGGTGAAGATTAGTCACACCGACCCTAATGCTGACTTTTATACTTTGCAAGGTGCTATTGATTTCTGTGCGGCACATGTCGATTTGAATGCTGCCAAGACTTTCCGGATGGATGACGGTATCTATCAGGAGATTATCTACTTGCGCGATCAAAGCAATATTACCGTAAAAGGAAATGCCAGTGATAATACGGCTGTCAATATTCAATATGATAACAGCAATGATATTAACGGTGGTATAGGCGGCGGAACCAATATCGATCAGTTTGCCCCTATTGGTACTATTGTACCTTCTTCCGGAGGTCGTTCGGTGGTGATACTCGATGGTAACAGTGATAAAATCCGTTTTGAAAATGTGACGATAGAGAATGCGTATGGCTGGACACTGGGTAAGAATGGCCAGGCCGAGGCACTTTATATTAACAACCAATCGGCTGCTTTTATCAATTGCCGTGTCTTGAGTTTCCAGGATACTTTGCTTCCCGGTGGAGGTTACAACTGGTTCAAAGATTGTTTCATAGCCGGAGCTACCGACTTTATCTGGGGATCGGGTAAGGTGGTACTGTTTGAAGATTGTCAGATCCATGCACCTAGCGGTACACGTGCTGTAATGCAAGCACGCGTCAGGGCGGGTTACTTGGGTTATGTATTCTTGAACAGCCGTTTCACGGTAGGCGAAGGCGTTACTAACTCCACTTTGATTTATCAGTTTGAACCGGACAACCTGACTTTCTTAAACTGTACGTTTGCGGATGTGTACGGTCCTAACTTTGTAGGCGAGAATAAACCGCTGACACCGGCTGTACCTACTGTTGCCACCGGCTGCAAACTTTACAACTGCAAGACTGAATCGGGTTCTGATATTTATCAATCCATTCCGGCAACGGTGCGTAATACAGTGCTGCAACTTAGTAAGGAACAATACGATCAATACTTCGGTACACGCGAAACCATCATGAGTTGGGATGGCTATACCGATGCGGCTTGGTTCAAATAATAAAATGTTTAGGTAAAAAGATACGATGAATAGATTGAATCGAATGACTGGCCTGGTACCGGTCATCATAGGACTATTTTGTGCTTGTCAAGGTACTGCCAAACAGGTGGATATGGAGACAGATTTGAAGGCGATGTATGCAGACCTTCCTTTCTCCATGCCCGCCATAGAGCGTCCCGTTTTTCCCGATTATCAGGTAAATATCTGTGATTTCGGAGCAAAAAGCGATGGGGTGACGCTGAACACGGAGGCTATTAATAAGGCTATCAAAGCAGTGCACGACAAAGGAGGGGGTAAAGTAATCATTCCGGAAGGTTTGTGGCTCACAGGCCCCATTGTTTTGCAAAGTAACGTCAATTTGCATGCAGAAAAGAATGCTTTGATTGTGTTTAGTGGTGACACCTCGTTGTATCCGATTATTACGACTTCATTTGAAGGACTGGATACACGGCGCTGCCAGTCGCCTATCTCGGCAATGAATGCAGAAAACATAGCTATTACCGGTTATGGCGTTTTTGATGGAGCGGGAGACAGATGGCGTCCTGTGAAGAAGGATAAAATGACGGATAGGCAGTGGAAGACTCTGGTGAACTCCGGTGGTAATGTGGATGAGAACGGCAAGGTGTGGTATCCCAATGAAGGGGCATTGAAAGCATCCGTTCTCATGTCTGGCCAGGGGGATCAACAGGCTGAAATCACGAGTGAAGAATGGGAGGAGATGAAAAGTTGGCTGCGTCCTGTACTGCTAAGTATTGTGAAGAGTAAAAAGGTGCTTCTGGAAGGCGTGACCTTCAAAAACTCTCCGAGCTGGTGTCTTCATCCGCTTTCGTGCGAATCTTTGATATTGAATGATGTAAAGGTGTTCAATCCCTGGTATTCGCAGAACGGAGACGCGCTCGATGTGGAATCATGCAAGAATGTGTTGATTGCCAACTGTTTCTTTGATGCGGGAGATGATGCGATCTGTCTGAAGTCTGGTAAAGACGAAGATGGCCGTCGCAGAGGTGAACCTTGTGAGAATGTGATTGTGAGAAACAATACCGTTTTGCATGGTCATGGCGGATTCGTAATTGGTAGTGAGATGTCCGGAGGAGTGAAGAATGTATATGTGTCCGAATGTTCTTTTATCGGTACGGATGTCGGGTTGCGGTTTAAAAGTGCCCGTGGACGTGGTGGCGTTGTGGAGAATATTTATATCAATAATATAAATATGATTGATATTCCTAACGATGCTTTGATTGCCGATTTATATTATGCGGCCAAAAGCGCTCCCGGTGAACCGATTCCGAGTGTGAGTGAAGAGACTCCTGCTTTCAGGAACATCTATATCTCGGATGTGTTTTGCAGGGGAGCAGGACGGGCGGCGTATCTGAACGGACTTCCCGAAATGCCGATTGAGAATATTTCCATCAAGAATATGGTGGTTACTGGTGCTAAAGAGGGTATTGTAGTGAATAAAGTGGCAAAGCTCAACATCGAGAATGTTGAAATTGACACTCCTGACCAATCTATGATACAGATCGAAAATACAACGGATATCACCATTAACGGAAAAGATCTGGGAACGATTTCAGAGAAACGGTTGCTGACCAAGAACTAATAACTAGTCGGATAGAGTTACGGGGGGATTTTAAGTGTGATGCTTAATGCCCCCTAAAAATTATAATAACTTCATGAATTCTGTAATAGTTATAATCTTAGTATGATTATGTTTCTCTAATACTAATAAATCTTTGTCACCGGTAACAATGTAGTTTGCATTGATAGTATCTGCCAAAGAGAGTAGATAAAGGTCTTTTTCATCTCTGATCTTTGATTTGCTTTGGGTCCTGATGACGACATATTTTCCGTATAAATGGATAAGTTTGAGTGTGTCATCTAAATCTTCAGGACGAATATATTTTCGTATTTTTTCCCGTGAAGAAACATCATAGAATTCATCTAACAACTCACGACATACATATATTTCCAGTGTAGGATATGTAAGTAATGTACGCATAGTTGTAACCTTGCGTCCCAACATGAACGAAATCCATAGGTTCGTGTCTATGATTATTTTCATTCTTCGTATCTTATGGTCTTTAATTCTGCAAGAATTTCTTCTTCTGAAAGATTTACTTTTTTAGGTCGTGACGCTATATAATCTTTTAGAAAATCTTCTCTTATATCAATATCCCAACCCATTTTTTTTGCAAGTTCTTTAAAGAACTTTATGTCGGATTTCGGTATGCTTAAAAAAACACCTTGATTCATTGCTGTATCCATAATTATTTTCCTTTCATTATTAAATATCTAACGAATACAAAGATAAGAAACTTCTTCAGCTTCTCCAATCATTTATCACATCTTTATGACGCTTCTGCGAAAGATGATAGATTATTTAATAGAAAACTTCCTTTCTTTCTATTGCAAACTTCCTTTCCCTTACTCACAAAGTTCCTTTTATCAGAGACTAATCTATAAATGCAAGCTTTGTTTTTATAATCAAAGCTTGCATTTATAAAATCAGAACTTGCAATTATATAATTGAAGCTTTCGTTTATAGTTTAGGCTTAATGAAGAAAGAGTTTGCTATGAGGGAAAAGGAAGTTTGTCTCTAATCCAATGGAACTTTTCTATTAATAGATTGGACAACAGATAGTAAGTGATGATACAACAAGTAGAAATAGATAATAATACGTATGCTTTGAAGATAGAGAATAGAATTTGTAAGGTTGGGAATATTGTGTAGAGAATGGGTATGTAAAGAAACAGGGATTGGAATAATTTTGCTATCCCAATCCCTGTTAAAGTGAATGATTTATATATCTGATAGTTTACTGAATCTGAATGTTGGCAGACTGTAAGTTGTTCGAATCAGAGCTGTTTCCGTAAAGTATCTTATATGTTCCGCTTAGGGGGCGTATGGTATTGGTGGAGGCATCGAACCATTCGAAAGAATCGTAAGGAAGTTCTATACTGACGTTCTGTGTTTTACCTTTAGCAATGTGGACCCGTTGGAAGCCGCGAAGAGTTTTTTGTGGACCTCCTTTGTCATCTGGACGACAGATGTACACTTGCACCACTTCTTCGCCATCTCTCTGTCCGATGTTACTTACCGGAATAGTAAGGACCGCTTTTTCTCCTTTGTTTAATTTCGATTGGTTCAGGGTAGCTTTTCCATAAGAAAAACGGGTATAACTTAAACCGTAGCCGAATGGATAAAGAGGTGTTTCTGTCATGAAACGGTAGGTACGTCCCTTCATCGAATAATCTTCATAATCCGGTAATTGTTGCATGCTTTTATAGAAAGTGATAGGCAGACGTCCGGCAGGATTGTAATCTCCGAAAAGAACATCGGCAACGGCTGTTCCACCTGCCTGTCCGGGATACCATGCTTGCAGGATAGCATCGCAATTCTGCGTTTCAGGCACGATGGCCATTGCCGAACCGGAGAAGTTGACGAATACTGTTTTCTTTCCATTCTTCTTTAGAAGAGCAAGAACTTCGCGCTGGATGGCGGGCAATTCGATTTCTGTACGGTCGCCGCCTTTGAATCCGGGGTCGGATACCCGCATGGATTCTCCTTCCAATAGGGGGGAGATACCTCCGGCAAAGATAACTACATCTGCGCTTTGCAACTTGTTCAGGATTTCACGGGCATCCATTGGAGTTTGTTTTGCCAAGTCGAAGTTCAGTGCAGGGTTATCTTTAACCTGAATAAAACGCAACTCGATGTCGTAACTCTTTCCTGCTTCGTAGTTGAAAGAATACAGATTGGTATGATTCTTGATGTTGGTGGCTTCTGCTATTTGCTTGCCGTTGAGGAATAAAGTAACTCCTCCGTTAGTCATCACGCGGAAAGTGGCGGCACCGGAATCTGTTGGGCGGAAAGTGGAACGATAGATGGCGGTGAAGTTTTTCAATCCTACACCGGGAGCAAATACGGTAGAACCTTCTGCACTGAAATGGAAAGGAGTGGTCAGACGGTCGGTTGCGGCAATCTTGCCTTTATATTCGCGGTTATTCCAGTAGGTGGCGTTGAATCCGGCTTCTCCGTCGATGCTGCACTGATTGAATAGGCTGTGCAGGGTGGTGTCGTTTGTATATCCGCATACAGGTTCGTAGATGATTTGTGCGTCAGGTAGTTTGGCGCGTATTCCTTCCAGTAGAGTAACGGTATGTGAAGGGAAGCCGTTGTAGTTACCCCATTGCATTACCGAGTCGTTGGCGTTGGGGCCGATGACTGCGACTTTCATCTGACGGTTTAATGGAAGGATGTTGTTATTGTTTTGGAGTAATACCAGACTTTCGTGTGCCATTTTCAGTGCCAGTTCTTTGTGTTTGGGACAGTCGATAACAGAAAATGGAATGTTACTCCAGGGATGAGTCGAATTCATTTCTCCCAGTTCAAAGCGGGCTTTCAGTAGTCTTTTGACTGATGTATTGATTTTCTCTTCCGAAATCAGGCCTTTTTTCACAGCATCGGTGATGCTTTTGAAGTTACCGCCACATTCGAGATCTGTTCCGCTTAAAACAGCGTCGGCAGAGGCATGGGCGGCATCGGGATGCGTTTCATGTTTCTTGCGTTGGAAAAAGTCTCCGATTGCTCCGCAGTCGGTGACTACAATTCCTTTGAATCCCCAGTCGTTGCGGAGAATTTGGGTTAACAGACGGTTGCTGCCGCAGCAGGGATCGCCTTCGAAACGGTTGTAAGCGCACATCACTTCTTTAACTCCTGCTTTTTGTACCAGTTCCTTGAAAGCAGGAAGATAGGTTTCCCATAAGTCTCTGGGTGCAATGTTTTCTGCGTTGAAGCTGTGACGGTTCCATTCGGGACCCGAGTGTACGGCAAAGTGTTTGGCGCAGGCATGAAGTTTGTCATATTCGGCATCTTCCGGTCCTTGCAGACCTCTGACTGCCGCCATTCCCATACGTCCGCTTAAATAAGGGTCTTCGCCGTATGTTTCCTGTCCCCGTCCCCAGCGGGGGTCGCGGAAGATATTGACGTTGGGAGTCCACATGGTCAGTCCCTGATAACGTTTATATTGTCCTTTTTCATTGAATTGGCGGTTCTTGGCGCGTGCTTCGTCAGATACGGCATCAAAGACTTCGTATAATAGTTCGTCGTTGAAAGAAGCGGCCATACCTATGGCTTGTGGAAAGACAGTAGCCAGTCCGGCGCGGGCAACGCCATGAAGAGCTTCGTTCCACCATTCATACGGCTTAATGCCAAGCCGGGGAATAGCCGGTGAGTTGTTTTGCATCAACGCCACTTTTTCTTCTAATGTGAGGCGTTGAAGTAAATCATCCGCCCGTTGTTCCACAGTCAGCTTCGTGTCCTGATAGGGATACTTGTTTGGTTGTTGTGCCTGTACATTTACCCCTTGAATTCCGATAAGACAGGCAATGATCCATTGCTTTTTCATTTTCTAGTTCTTTTGGTTTTTAGATTTGAGACTGCAATAGTACGTGCTTTTCATTATTTTTGTGGGGAATATCCGGTAGAAAAGGAGGATTTCCTATGCAAGGCTTATTTGGAGCCGATAAATCCATAGACCTGTTCAAAGATAAAACATTTTGTTGAATATAGCATAAGCTTTGCAATGTAAATAGATGATACCGAAATGTTGTTTTGATACTTATATCAGAGATATGTCTTGTTGAAATTTGAGTATTTAAGAGATAATTATAGCTGGATTACAGATATTTACTACATTTGCGAACGACTGGTAGTTCTTCTGGTTGTGTATAGAATATCCTTTTGGTACATTGTACGTTGGGGATATTCTCGTTTGTATAAGAAATAATCGTAAATAATGAATATTGGAGGACATAAATGAATAGTGATTATAAAGTTGGCGATTTAATTTATGATGCAAATATTTATGATGGAATGAATACCAGCATGGATGATTTGCAATTTTATAAGCGGTGGTTACCTAAAAACAAGGATGCCCGAATACTTGAGCTTTGCTGTGGAATTGGCAGACTTACTCTTCCTATTGCAAAGGATGGATATGATATAAGTGGGGTTGATTACACTGCTTCAATGCTCCATCAGGCTAAGATGAAAGCTGCCGAGGCTGGACTAAGAATCAATTTCATTCAGGCGGATATCAGGACTCTGGATTTACAGAAGAAGTACGACCTTATTTTTATTCCATTTAATTCGATCCATCATTTATATGAGAATGAAGATTTATTTAAGGTACTTCATGTCGTTAAAAATCACCTCAAAGACGGAGGCTTATTTCTGTTGGATTGTTTTAATCCGAATATTCGGTATATAGTTGAAGGTGAGAAAGAGCAGCAGGAAATAGCCACGTATACAACTGGCGATGGAAGAGAAGTCTCGATAAAGCAGACAATGCGATATGAAAATAAAACCCAGATTAATCGGATCGAATGGCATTATTTTATCAATGGTGAATTCAATTCTATTCAAAATCTGGATATGAGAATGTTTTTCCCTCAAGAGTTGGATTCATATTTGGAATGGAATGGTTTTAGTATTATTCATAAATATGGAGGATTTGAAGAAGAAGTATTTAATGGTGATTCGGAAAAACAGGTGTTTGTTTGTCAATGTAAGTTTGGATATTGATGTGTTGTTGACAGGCAAATCTCTTTATCTTGTATGAAAAGTCCCTTTATATCAGTTTACTCTATCGAATTTCGATTGATCGAATAATGAGACAACCGGGTATAAAGGGACTTTTTATATTCTTATCAAAGAGTTATTTTTTTCTCTCTTTGTATTCTGACGGGGTAATTCCTATCACTTTCTTGAAGCACTTGCTGAAATATTTCGGATCGTTGAACCCCGTCATATATGCTACCTGGGAGAAGTTATATTCGTCGCTGTCAATCAGTTGTACGGCACGTTTGATACGTATTTCCCGTATAAAGTCAACAGGTGTCAGTCCGACGATTGATTTTAATTTCCGGTAGAAGATTGTACGGCTAAGCATCAACTGTTCTGCAAATTCGTCAATCGTTAGTTCGGCATTGTCCATCTGTTCTTCCATGTATGCCATTACTTTTTTCATAAATTGCTCGTCGTATGGAGTAATCTGTGGTTGTGAAGGAGTCAGAGGATCGGGAGAAGAGGTATTCTTTCCTTCCATCAGCCTATTCATATAGAGTTCCTGCAATGCTTTGCGTTGTCGTAACAAGGAGGCTACACGGGTCTTTAGATAAGTAGCACTGAAAGGTTTGGTGATATAATCGTCAATGCCTTGTTCCAATCCGGCGATACGGTCGTCCAGAGAGGCCTTGGCTGATAATACAATGATGGGGATATGGCAAATATTGTTGTTCTCTTTGATTTGCCTAATCATTTCTAAACCGTCCATCACCGGCATCATAACATCGCTGATAATAAGATCGGGCAGGTCGTCAACAGCATGTTGCAATCCCTCTTCACCATTGGAAGCTGTGATTACCGTATAATTCTCCGACAAAATACTTTTCAGAAAAGCCTTTAACTCTTCATTATCTTCTACCACCAATATGGAGAAACCATCCGAATTAGTCTCAAGGTCTTCTTTTTCTTCCACCTCTTCCGGCGCTTTCATGCTATCGACGGGATGAGGCGCTGAACTCTGACTATCATTCAGGATAAATTCGACCTGTACATCCTCCTCGAAAATTTCCCGTTGTAAAGGCAAGCTTACTGTAAAACGGCTGCCTACTCCGGGTTGACTATTTACTGTAATAGTGCCATGATGCATTTCCACCATCTCTTTCACGAGAGACAGCCCGATGCCGGAAGATGGTTGCAGAATATTCTGTTTTACCAATGACTCGAAGCGTTGGAACAAGGAATGTTGCTTTTCTACTGCAATTCCGATTCCTTCGTCTGCAACCTCTATCTCTACCGTCTTCTCTTTCGTTGTGATATTGACTGTAATCGACTTGTCGGCAGGTGTATATTTGAATGCATTGGAAAGCAGATTGAAGAATATCTTTTCAAACTTGTCTCTATCCACCCAGCTATATACCGACTGGATGGTAGAAGTCAGCTGATAGTTTATGTTCTTTTCTTCAGCTATCAGTTTGAAGCTACTCATCACCTTTTGCAAAAGTGGAATCAAATCGGTCTCTTCAATCAGTAGTTTCATTTTCTGATTCTGAATCTTGCGGAAATCCAGAATCTGATTCATCAGTCGGAGCATGCGCTCTGTGTTTTGATGTACCAAAGTCAAATGCTCACGGGCGGAAGGAGAAAGCGGTTCATTCTCTAATACCTCTGTCACAGGGCTACTGATTAAAGTTAGCGGAGTACGTAACTCATGAGATATGTCAGTAAAGAATCGCAGTTTGATATTTGCTAATTGTTGTTCCATATCCACTCTGTGACGTAACCGATAGATGTAAAACAACACATATACGATGCTTGCCGTAAAGAGTATGAATAGAATGAAATAGAGCAGCCATGCCCAGTAGGTTTCCCAAAAGGTGGGGAGTACATGTATAGATAGAGTCCGTACATTGTCCACCCAGACCCCGTCACTGTTTGTTGACTTTATCTGCAACTGATATTTGCCTGCAGGTAAGTTGATGTAGCTAGCGGAACGGTTATTATCTGCTTCATTCCATTCTTCTTCTAGTCCTTGCAGGCGATAGGCATATAAAATCCCTTTTGGATTGACATAATCAAGTGCAGCAAACTGGAAAGTTACATTCCTTTGAGAGGGCTCCAGTTCCAATTCTTCCAGATTGTCAATAGAGTGATCGGTAAGGTGTCCTTGAATCTTGAGTCCTGTAAACACAATAGGAGGGACATAGCTACTCTTCCGCATCTTCTCCGGAGAAACTTCCAGAAAGCCTTTATCAGTTCCTAAGATAATTTGGTTACGGGCATTGATAATAGGAAGAGCTTCGGAGAAATTGAATTCCTGATAGATGGAACTTAATTCATAGTTCTCAAAAGTTTCTTTGGCAGGATCGAATTTGGAGAGCGCAATCTCCGAAACAACCCATAGCTGATTCTGTGTATCTTCAATCATTGATAGTGCCAAATCGGAAGCCAGCCCGTTGTTCTTGTCGTAGTTTCTGAATTGGATATTCTCGTTCAGCAGATTGGGAGATATCACTTTATTTACGCCTCCGGTGAAACTGATGATATAAGTGGTTTTATTCTTGTCTGTATAGATATGCATGATATCGTTGGCACTAAGACTGTTTTTATCTCCCGGTCTACGGATATTCCGGTAGAATTTAATCTCTTCCAGGCGTTCGAAGTTGTTCGAGAATGTCAGCAGTCCGTTAGTCGTTCCCACTAAAATCACTCCTCCCGGAGCTTCTGCAATATTGCGTACTTTCATACCGTAAGCTATGGGATAGTTTCTTAACTCATTATTACTATGAATAAATGAAACTTTTCCATCTTTAGCTTGTGCCAGCAGATTTAATCCACCCCCATAACATCCTATCCAAATATGATTACGACTGTCCTGAAAGATAGCATAAATACTATTACTGCTTAAACTATAAGGATCATTTGTCTGGTGTTCAAAATGGTGAATAGAGTAATGATTTGCTCCTGTCTTTTTAAGTTGGAAAAGTCCGATTTCTTTAGTCCCCAACCATATATTTCCATCTTTATCTTCCAGAATCGAATATACCCCATTATAGAACGATTGTTTTTCCTTAATGATATTTCCTTGTTTGGATAAGTACCCCACCAGGTTACCATCCGGTGCGAATATCTGGATATAATTAGATTTCGATGCTGTCCATAGACGTTTATTGCTGTCTTGCAGGAATGCACGTGTTTCTGCCTCGTAATCAGTCAGGTTAAATTGATAGCTCTGTGGAAAGAAGCATAGTTTCTCTACACCACGTGCTGTTGCAAACCAACAGTTTCCCTGATTATCCAATGTATAAGACCTGACTAACGGACTGAAAATAGACTTAGGATTATTGATATCCGTAAGAAGCGGTTTGAGAGTTCTTTCTTTCCGGTCATAGTAGCAAAAGTTTCCTTCCGTGGGGAGTAACCATAGGTTTTTCGCATTATCTTCAAAAATAAGTTTGCGACTTTTACGCCCATGCTTGATAATCTCATCTTTTGGGGTGAACAGATGCTCTTTTTCATTGGTCACGAGGTTAAGATGGACAATGCCCGGATCTTTTGAAAAAATCCAGATATCTCCCAAGTGGTCTTGATAGACAGATTCTACATCGTTGGAAGTTTGGGTAGCTGTACGGATGTCTATTTGCTGGAAACTGTTCTTCGGGATAGAATACAAAATCACTCCATTATCCGTTCCCAATGCCAGCATATCTTTTCCTATGGTAGTGACATTGTTTATTTTATGATGCGGATAAGGAATATCTACGAATTTCAGTTTTTTAGTGTGGAAGTCATATCTGGCTAACTTGTCATTTTCTGCAATCAGATAGATCGTTTCCTTTATTTGGGTGATGAACTGGAAAGGAAAGTCAGTATCCAGTGTTTTCTTTCCTATGATGGAAACACCTTTATCCGTCAATATCCATTCATCTTCTTCAGAGTCTTGATAAATGTTAAATATTTGATTTCCTTTCAGGTTGTGGTTGGAAGCTGAATAAAGTGTGATGCCTTCTCCTTTTTTGCATAATTGTTCGTCCACTCTGAATGCATATCCGCTTTCACAGAGAATCCAGGCAATCCCTTTCTCCAGCGAATAAATGCGTGTAACATTGTTAGTTTGTTTCGTGGAAAGTTCAATAGGTTGGAGAACATCAATAAACTTCTCGGTTTCCACATCAAAAAGACAGGCTTGTCCATCGTAAGTGGGGCACCATATATCTCCGTATTTGCTTTCTGAAATAGTTCCCATGCGATTACTGCCGAATGCATATTTACTCTCTTGCGAAGTTTTATATGTCTTAAAAGTGTATCCGTCAAACTTGTTAAGCCCATTCCAGGTACTAAACCAAACAAGCCCTTTCTGATCCTGTAAAATGCTCATTACATTACCTTGAGCGAGACCGTCACTCACGGAGAAATGTTTAACTTGGCAGATAGGTTGAGCAGCTATATCGATCGCTATTGTTAGAAGAAGAAATAAAGTATGGAGCCGTTTCATAGTAGTTACTTTAATGTTTATAGCAAAAATAAACAAAACAATGCAGAATGGAAAGTCCGATAAGTGGTTTGAACGAATAATACTCGTTTTTTCCTATTTTTTCCTCTTCATCCTATACAGCATTGATCTCTATGTTGTGTTTTGAACAAAAATAAGAGAGTAATATTAGTTAAAAAAATCCTCTTTATAATCTTATTCAGATTATAAAGAGGATAATTTTATTGACAAGAGTTGCATGGGGTATGGTGAGATGAAATCATAATTGGGGAATAAATTGCACAAGACTTTCACAAGTATCCTCCTGCCAATGCCTAAAATCATAGCAAAGCTAATTAAATAGTTTTTCGAATTGCAATATTTATTAATTTATCTTATGGTATTTATGAAATTTTTAATATATTGAAGATATTTTGTGCCAACTTTCCGTAACTCGTTGATTTTGCTTATGTTTGTAGGTAAAATAAAGAATGAAGTGAATGAATATGTCTACACAGCTATTATATAATGATTTCCCTACTTTTTTACGGAAATATTTTCCTTACAAAGTACAAAAGATTTCATTGAATGCAGGTTTCACTTGCCCCAATCGTGATGGTACAAAAGGGTGGGGTGGATGTACTTACTGCAATAACCAGACTTTTAATCCGGATTATTGTCGGACAGAGAAATCTATTGCAATTCAATTGGAAGAAGGTAAATGCTTTTTTGCCCATAAATATCCGGAAATGAAATATTTGGCCTATTTTCAGGCCTACACCAATACATATGCGGAGTTGGAAGGCTTGAAGCGTAAGTATGAGGAAGCATTGGCGGTGGATGGGGTAGTCGGGCTGGTGATTGGTACGCGTCCCGATTGTATGCCGGAAAGTTTGTTGCGTTATCTGGAAGATTTGAACAAACATACGTTTCTCATGGTAGAATATGGGATCGAAAGCACTTGTGATGAAACCTTAAAACGCATCAATCGGGGGCATACTTATGCAGATACAGTAGAAGCTGTGTGTCAGACAGCGGCCTGTGGTATCCTGACAGGTGGACATATCATCCTCGGACTTCCGGGAGAAACACATGATACAATGGTGGCACATGCCGAAATTCTTTCCGATCTGCCTTTAGCTACACTTAAAATCCATCAGTTACAGTTGATCCGTGGTACGCGAATGGCGCATGAGTATGACGTAACTCCTGCTGGCTTTCATTTGTTTAACGAGGTTGAGGAATATATTGATCTGGTGATTGATTATGTAGAACATCTCCGTCCCGATATGGTTGTGGAACGTTTTGTTTCCCAATCTCCTAAAGATTTATTAATAGCTCCGGACTGGGGATTGAAAAATTATGAATTTGTAGCTCGTTTACAAAAAAGAATGAAAGAAAGAGGTGCTTATCAAGGTAAGAGGTATAAGGATTCGGAAAAAAGGATTATTTTTGCAAACGATAAACTTACCACTTAATAAATAGCTGTTTTGCGGAGTATAGAATAGTGGAAGAAATATTTAATGGATTTGAAAGATGGAAAGTAAAACAAGAATTAAAGGAAATGTCCACTATGTGGGAGTAAATGACCGTAACAAGCACAGATTTGAAGCGATGTGGCCATTGCCCTATGGAGTTTCATATAACTCTTATCTGATTGATGATGAAATGGTGGCATTGGTAGATACGGTAGATATCTGTTATTTTGAAGTCTACTTGCGTAAAATCAAGCAAGTGATTGGAGAACGTCCCATTAATTATTTGATTATAAATCACATGGAACCGGATCATTCGGGATCTATCCGATTGATTAAACAACATTATCCGGAAATTATTATCGTGGGTAATAAGCAAACATTCGGTATGATTGAAGGTTTCTATGGGGTAACCGGTGAACAATATCTGGTAAAGGACGGTGATTTCCTCGCTTTAGGACGTCACAAACTGCGTTTTTATATGACTCCAATGGTGCATTGGCCGGAAACGATGATGACTTTTGATGAAACGGATGGAGTTCTTTTCTCCGGTGACGGATTCGGATGTTTTGGTACTGTAGATGGCGGATTCCTGGATACCCGGATCAATGTCGATAAGTACTGGGGAGAAATGGTTCGTTACTACTCTAATATCGTTGGTAAATACGGAAGCCCCGTGCAAAGGGCTTTGCAGAAATTAGGTGGACTTCCCATTTCTGCCATTTGTTCTACTCACGGACCTGTATGGACAGAGAATATTGCAAAGGTGATCGGCATATATGATCGTTTGAGTCGTTATGATGCGGATGAAGGTGTTGTTATTGCCTACGGAAGCATGTATGGAAATACAGAGCAGATGGCGGAAGCTATTGCTGAAGAGCTTTCTGCACAGGGGGTTAAGAATATCGTTATGCATAACGTAACAAAGAGTCATCCTTCTTATATCATAGCGGATATTTTCCGTTATAAGGGATTGATTATCGGTTCTCCTACGTATAGTAATCAGATATTTCCGGAGGTGGAAGCGCTGCTTTCAAAGATTCTGCTGCGTGAGGTGAAGGGACGCTATTTGGGTTACTTCGGTTCTTTTGCATGGGCAGGTGCTGCGGTGAAACGTCTGGCGGAGTTTGCTGAAAAGAGTAAATTCGAATTGATCGGTGATCCGGTGGAGATGAAGCAGGCTATGAAAGACCTGACTTATACCCAGTGCGAAAATCTGGCACGTGCCATGGCGGACCGTTTGAAGAAAGATCGTTAAAACAGTGAATGAGATAATTTATTAACTAACCTATAAAATAATCGACTTATGAGACTTATTATTCAGCCGGACTACCAGTCCGTATCTCTGTGGGCTGCACATTACGTTGCCGCTAAAATAAAAGCTGCCAATCCAACCCCCGAGAAACCATTTGTATTGGGCTGTCCCACCGGATCATCTCCTCTGGGCATGTATAAAGCTTTGATCGACCTGAATAAGAAAGGAATCGTTTCCTTCCAGAATGTGGTAACATTCAACATGGACGAATATGTAGGATTGCCGAAAGAACATCCGGAAAGCTATTATTCTTTCATGTGGAATAACTTTTTCGGTCATATCGACATTAAACCCGAGAATACTAATATTCTGAATGGTAACGCTCCGGATCTGGATGCAGAATGTGCACGTTACGAAGAAAAGATCAAGTCATACGGTGGCATCGACCTGTTCATGGGTGGTATTGGTCCTGACGGACATATTGCATTCAACGAACCGGGATCTTCATTGACTTCACGCACTCGTCAGAAAACGTTAACAATGGATACCATCATTGCTAACTCCCGTTTCTTTGATAATGACATCAACAAAGTTCCTAAGACTTCTTTGACAGTGGGAGTAGGTACTGTGCTTTCTGCAAAAGAAGTGATGATTATTGTAAATGGTCATAACAAAGCTCGTGCTTTGTATCATGCGGTAGAAGGTGCTATCACACAGATGTGGACAATCAGTGCATTGCAAATGCATGAAAAGGGTATTATCGTTTGTGATGATGCTGCTACAGCTGAATTGAAAGTGGGTACTTACCGTTACTTCAAAGATATCGAATCTGCTCATTTGGATCCAGAATCATTGATTAAGTAATTTGTGATGAAATAATAGAAATAAGGGCTGCGCACTGAAAATGTGACGCAGCCCTTTTAATTTCTGATACTATTATGTGAAGATTAGATTTTGGATGATTGTCTAACGAGCAAGTATTTTGGCTATTTCTGTTGCTGCTACTTTATATCCTTCACCAGTGAAATGAATGTAATCATTTCCATAAAGTCCGTCTTTCATAGTTCCGTCCGCTTCGGTGAACCATTTGGTGGGATTGATATATTCAACTTTCTCGAATCGGTGATGTTGTAATATGTCATGAATCTTATCACATTGTGTGCGCACTTTACTCTGTTGTTCCTTACCGGATGGAAACAGACCTAAAAGAATGATACGTGATTCGGGGAATTGCTTCCGTACTTCATTGGCTACTGCGATAATTCCTTCAGCCGTGTTTTCAGGACTGTCTTTTCCACTTATCAGATTATTAATTCCAATGGCAATCACTATGTTTTCAGGGTGGCAACTATTGTAGTTATCATAACGGACACGCCAAAGCAGGTTTTGCGTGCGGTCGCCGGATATGCCGGCACTTTCCCAATTATCCTTTCCTATGGCATTGTCCATAGCCTCTTTGCCGGGCTTGTAAGTCACTTCTTTTCTGTTACCTCCCCAACCTTGTGTGATGGAATTTCCCAATAACAACAGTTTTAAATGTTTCCCATTGAGAGTGGCGGTTATGTCTTTTGCTACGCTGTTCCAGTCCGAGTTTTGGGTCCATCCGGCTGCCGAACGGAATTCATTTCCCGGTACAGGATGCACACACATATTTTCCGCCCTGTTCGTAGCT
The DNA here is from genome assembly GCF_014334015.1 of Bacteroides sp. M10. Classification (GTDB taxonomy): domain Bacteria; phylum Bacteroidota; class Bacteroidia; order Bacteroidales; family Bacteroidaceae; genus Bacteroides; species Bacteroides intestinigallinarum. The sequence goes on from NZ_CP060488.1 coordinate 3,165,908, forward strand.
TTGAGGATGAACTGCACAATAGGCTCGGGATTGTTGAGGGAGTGCGGGTGATGATCCACTCCAGGCTTATGAATAATAGTAATTGGTGCATGCAATTCCTCCATACGTTGTTCGAAAATGGCTGTGTTTTCAGCAACCGACACCACTTGGTCAGCATCACCTACCACGTGCAGGATGGGGATTCCGGCTTTTGCCATTGTCGGTGCACAGTCTATCGGATTCTTTTTCCAGTTCAACGCTTCAGCTTCGTTTTTAAAACCGTAAGCATTGAGAAGTTGTTTCGTATCCATGGCGGAACCGGCAGATTTACCTTGTCCCATAGGCCAACTTTTGAAGTCCATTACGGGGGCATCTGCATAAATACATGCCACTTTTTCCGGGTTTTGTGCCGCCCAGTTATAGACAATCAGCCCGCCACGACTCATCCCTTCAAGTGCCACTTTCTTGTTGAATCCGGCTTTCACCATTCGCTTGTAAAAACTATTCCAGCGTTGAACAGCTTTATCCGAGCCATATAAGTCGGCTACATCACAGTAAACAATATGAAAGCCATGTTCCAATAATGCTATGTCAGTCTGTGGCTCATGTCCCCAAAAGCGTGCACGAATCATCCAAGGTTTTCCTATGGCTTCTTTTGCGGGCTCTACTACAAGGCATTTTACTCCCTCATTCTCAAATTCATACCCTTGGTGTCCATGGAAGTTGAATCGTTTGGCATCTTGTATTTCCAGTGATGTCTGCAGCTTTGTTGGAGAAGCTGTTGTTTTTACAGCGAGATATTCATATATCTTTTGGGCCATGACTCCTGCTCCGATAGAAGAGGGGTGCAGTTTGTCCGGTAGCATAACCGAATCCCACTGGTCGCCGAAGAGATTAAACAGATTGATAATTTCCAGTTGATTTTTCCAGGCCAATTCTTCCACCGTGGGGCGTACCTCGTTTTCTATCAGTTGTGCATTGATTTCCGAACCCTCCGGCAGGAAACAACGGATAGGAGTCAGGAGAATAATACGTGGATGTGATTTCAGATTCCGGTATGTGTCAATTAATGTCTGGTAATTGTCTTTGAATTCGTTTTTGTATTTCCAGTTTTGCGGTTTGGTATCGTTAGTACCTAATTTGATTAATACAATATCGGGCTGATATTCCAGAGATGCTTTGTAGGTATCTGTTTCGGAATATGGGTAATCTCCTTTAGACAATATAGTTCGACCAGAGGCTCCGAAGTTTTTGACCTCATACCCATCTCCCAGATAAGCTTGAAGTTGTGCCGGATAGCAGTTCATTTCCCGGTTGGGGATGAATGCTCCATAAGTAATACTGTTTCCTATGCACGCTACCCGTATGGGTTCACTTGCAAATGATTGGATAGTAATGAATAGATATACAAGAAAGATGCCGATGTGATTTAATTTTTTCATGATGAATATGATGATTTTGGTTTGTTGGGGGGATAACCAATCGTTGTTTTGCTGTGTATAAACGAACTGGCATACTACTAATAATAAAACTTATTTATTCACGTTCCTATCATATAGCATACCAGTTCGATTCATTTTTCGGCTTTTATACCTCTTCCAGCCAGCCTTTCCCTTGCCGGATGATTTCCAGTTCGTCGTCGGTACATTTCACTACAGTGGAAGGTTCTATACCTCCGATACCTCCGTCAATGACCAGATCGACAATGTCACCGAACTTCTCATCTATCAGTTCGGGATCTGTCATATATTCCAAGTCCTCATGCTCTTCGTAGGGCAGAGTGGTTGTCATAATGGGAGCATCCAGCAGGCGTGCGATTTCGCGGATGATATTATTATCCGGCATACGGATACCCACTTCTTTCCGGTTGCGGAAGATTTTGGGTAACCGGTTGGTTCCGTTCAAAATAAAGGTGAATGGCCCTGGAAGATTATGCTTCATCAGCTTGAATATATTATTGTCTACTTTCGCATATTCGCTGATGTTACTCAAGTCATAACAGATGATAGACAGATTGTTCTTTCTAGGGTCTATCTCTTTGATCCGGCATATCCGTTCTATAGCACGTTCCTTCAAACCATGACAGCCGATGGCGTACATCGTATCAGTGGGATAGATAATCAGTCCGCCGTCATTCAGGATGTCGATGATTCGTTGTAAATCCTGCGGGTTATTATTTTTGTCATATAGCTTCAGAAGCATAATTCATTCTCCTTCTCTCTTATTTGAGTTTCTTTTTTAAGAAATCCAGTGCCTTTTCTGCTGCTTTCTCTGTCACCTTTTGTTTGATTGAATCCTTATTGGCGGTAGCGGCAGAGTCCAGTCCCAGTTTCTGTCCGAGTTTGCTGATAGCTTCATCGGCTACAGCCTCGACAGCTTGATTGGCCATGCTTTTAGTATCGACGCTGACTTTCGGAGAGGTAAATGAACCTCCGATCTTCAAGTCAAGAGTCATTAGTTTAGAGATATTGCCTACAGATGCCGGTAACTTCACTTTTCCGGAGTAGTCGATGGTTTGATCGAGGCCTGTGCTACCGGAAAGATTCAATGTGTAGTCTCCCATCTTGATATCGAACGGTTTGGTTTCTACGCGTCCGTCTTTGAAGGTGAAATCCAGTGTCATATCTTTCACCTTCATGTCTTTCAGACTTGGCTGTTTAACGGCATCGGCTATTTCGTCGATTGCTTTCACTCCGCTCAAACTAAGATCACGGGTGGAAAGGCTGCCATCACCTTGCATTGTATTCAGTACAGGGCTCATGGTTGCATCCAAATCTGTCAGTACATTAATACTTCCGGAGAAATTACCTTTCAGGTTTTCGAAGATAGGAGCCATCTTCTGCACCATGTCCAATTCTTTGTAAGCTTGTGCGAAACCGATATTGGAGAGTTTGAATCCGGCTTTCATTTCCGGCTTCTTTACGTTGGCAGTGGAGTAGTAGCCGTTCGTGACCACGTTGCCACCCATGGTATTCATGGAGAGGTTTTTCATATCCACTTTGCCATCTTTTACCACAAGCTTGCCGTTCATATTATTGAAAGACATCTTATCGAATAACACCTGTTTCAGGTTAGCGTCCATTTGGAAGTCGATGTTGCGGGGAACTTCCATAATACCCGTGGCAGCTGTAGCTACGGAGTCGGTAGACGCAGTTTCTGATGCAGTCGCTTCATCCGCAGAAGCGGCCATGAAGTCGTTCAGATTGAAATAGTTGGAACGAATATTCAGGTTTCCTTTCAATGTAGTACCTTTCAATGCGTAACCGATATAGTTTTCAAACCGACTGTCGGCTGTGATATCATTCTTTCCGATGTTGACGGTTGTCTCGCTCAACTGGAGGTATTTCGGGGTGAAAGTGAAAAGAGACTTCTTGATTTCTACGTCCGGCATATCTTTCATTTTGAGTTTCATACCCGTCAGTCCGATAGTACCTGAAGCTTGCATACGTTCGTATTCCTCTTTTTCGATATAGGAAAGGCGTCCTGACATTTGCATATCGGCGTCAATGGTACCGTTCAACTCCATATCTCCAAGTGGATAGACTTGTTTTATCATACCTAAATTGAGAATCCCTTTAGCTTCAGCTTTAAAGTCCGGATCGCTGATCGGTGTTTTTACATTAGCCGTCAGGCTAAACGGATTTCCGGCAAGACGGAAACTGAAAGGATTGATATTGACCGTCGTCAGGTCTATATTTCCTCCCGGGTTCTGGACGTTGGCACTGATATTGATTTGATCCACTCCTGCCGGTAAAGCCGGATAGCGGAACATGGCATTCTTGACTTGCATATCAATGTTGAATGCAGGAACGGTGTCGCCTTGCAAGATACCTTTGGCCGTTGCAGTAAGCGTAGCGGTTCCGTCTGTTTTCAGACTGGAGAATTCCGTTGCATAAATGGCTGGAATCAGTGACAAGATTTCCTTAAACCCGATATCGTTCGTGTTAAGTTTCAAGTCCATGTCGATAGCCGGATCTTTCAAGGCTACCCAACCGTCGATACCTGCCTGAATGGCGTTGAGGCGGATGGTGTTGTCTTTTAATGTGTATTTGTTATTGGCAAGGTCGGCATCCACATCCATTGTTGCGGAGATATTGGCATTGGCCAGGAAAGGGATTCCATTCATCTTGTAAGTAAGTGATTTGGTTTCCGCTTCCAACTTCAGAGTAGTGCGGTCACTTCCTAAGTCTCCGGTGCAGATTGCGTTAAAGTCGCGGATATCAGCATACATCTTCCCTTGTTGATCGTCATAAATCAGGTTCATGTTTTTGATAACAAAGCGTTGTAGCTTCACTTTGAAAGGAGAAGATGCTTCTTCTTCTGAAACAGGAGCTTCGGCTGTTGCTGTTGTATCCGGTTTCATAATATCCCAGTTGGCACGTCCGTCCGGCAATACAATGGCATGTAACCGTGTATCTTCAATAAATATTTTAGAAATATCGTAACCGCTATCTCCGAAAAGAGAGAATAAGTTGACCGCGGCAGTAACTTCTCCGGCCTGTACAAGGGTGTCGTTGGCAAATTCACCAGTACCTTTTAACCAGAAATCCTCGAGAGTGACAGAAGCCTGTGGAAAGTTACGGAACAGGCTAATGTTAAGGTTCTTAAAGTCGAATTGTGCATTAAGCATCTTGTTGCCTTCTGTTTTTACAATGTCGGCTATCTTTCCCTGGAAGGCGAAAGGAAGAAGGAACATCAGAATGATGATGACTCCTACTGTGATAGCTGCGATTTTCAAACCTTTTTTCATTTGCTTCTATTTTAAGAGTTTGAGATATTACAAAGAACAAAACTAATAAAAGTTTTTGATATAGAGGGAGAATCAGTTCTTTTTCTTTCGTCTTGATACGAAAGAAAAGGAACCAAAAAGAAAGAATCAAGGCTGCGTTTTTCCGACTACTCCGGTGTTTCCTCCGGCTAAAGGGCAGAAACTCGCTACGCTCAAACAGTCTGCCCTTTTTAACGCCGGAGAAACCACCTGCGCTTAACGTCGGAAAAACGAGGCCGGGAGGCCATGCGGGGGGGGGCACTGTTTGATGGAGGTATTGTGTGTAGTTGATGGAGGTATTGTGTGTAGTTGATGGAGATGTTGTGTGTAGATGACAAAGATGGATAGGTGCGGAGGTCGGGAAGAATAGGCTATTTTTTCTTTCTAAGTTCTTCTGCAATTCTCCATTGTAAGGCGGCTTCTCCTTCTTTCCCGACTTTCAACAGAGCGTCTCCGAAGAGTTCGTGTGCACCGGCATGTTCCGGTTTCAGGCTGGTGGCCTTGTCCAGGTCGGCAATGGCACCTTCTGTGTTTTCTGTTTTTAGTCGGAGCTTTCCGCGGTTATAGACAGCTTTAAAGTTTGCCGGATAGAGGGTGACTGCAGTGTTGAAGCAGTTTTCAGCATCGAAATACTCTTTGTTGTTGAAGAGAGTGATTCCTTTGCGTATCCAGGCATCCACATAATTAGGGTCGAGACTAAGTGCCTTGTCGTAGTTGGCGAGGGCGGCACGTGAGTCGTGTGCCTGGGTGATACATTCGTTACCCATTAATAGATATTCATGAGCATATTGGCGGAGGCGTTCCTGCTGTTCGCGCATTTGCTCTTTGAGTTTCTTATTCTGCTCTTTCAAGGTGTTTATGACACCGAGTTTACGTCGGATAAAACGGCGGGGAACAGGTTTCTCAATATCATAGCGGGAATGAATGGCGCGGAAAAACTGCTCCAGACATTCTTCCATGTCTCCTTTGTCGAAAGCGCGTGAAGCAGCAGCGTATTGCACGTCGGCCTGCGCTTGTTTCAGAGCTTTGTCGATAGCCTGCCGGTCGTTGAAACGTCCGGCAAAGTTTACGATTTCGGGGCGGACGAAGACGTCAGCACGGTTAATAGGCTTTTTGAGCTGAATACCGTCCAGTGAGGTACAGCGGCTTAGTGCCACGTATGCTTGTCCACCTGCAAATACACCACCTGTGAAGTCGATGACTACACGGCTGAAAGTCAGTCCCTGACTCTTGTGAACAGTGATGGCCCAAGCTAACCGGATGGGATATTGTGTGAAGCTGCCTAAGACCTCTTCTTCTATTTCTTTTGTCTTTTCGTTGTAGCGATAACGGATATTGCGCCATGATTCACGCTTTACGTCACATTCTTTTCCATCGTCGGTGATAACGTAGATGGTTTCTTCTTCCTCATCAATTCCGGCAATGACACCAATGGTACCGTTTACCCACCTGCGGTCGAAATCATTTTTAATAAAGATGATTTGTGCACCGGGTTTCAGTACGAGCTCTTGTGAGGTGGGTAGACTGCTTTCGGGGAAATCTCCTTCGATGACTCCTTCAAAAGTAATTGGGTCTCCGGGAAGTTCCGCCAGTTTCTTTTCGTTGATAGAGTCTACCGTGTCTCTACGGGTGGCCAGAGTGATATACATATCAGCTTCCGATTCTTCTATCTGGCTTCCATAACGGGTGTTCAGTAGTTGCAGATCAGCCGCTCCGGCTGTATTGTTCCGGATATGGTCGAGGACGCCGACAAAAACGGGGTCTGTTTGGCGGTATACCTTTTGAAGTTCGATGGATACCAGGTCTATCTGGCCGAATACTCTGGCAGAGAAAAAATAGGGTGTAGGATAGAAGCGGTTCAATATTTCCCGTTCGTCGTTCTTTACGACGGGTTCCAGTTGGAATACGTCGCCTACTAATAACAGTTGTTTTCCTCCGAAAGGTTCGCGCAGATTGTGAGAGTATACACGTAGGATTCGGTCGATGGCATCAATGATATCCGCCCTTACCATTGAAATTTCGTCGATGATGACCAGTTCTATTTGTTCCAACAGCTTCCGGTGAGGCTTGGTGTATTTGAAAAATTCATGGATACGACCACGCTGGAGACTCAAGTTCGGATCATCCGGTAGCAGCGTATAGAAAGGGAGTTTGAAGAAACTATGCATCGTACTTCCTCCGGCATTGATAGCAGCGATGCCTGTCGGGGCGAGTACGACATGTTTCTTTTTGGTGTTTTCGCAGACGTAACGTAGGAATGTAGATTTCCCTGTACCCGCTTTCCCGGTCAGGAAAACCGATTGACGCGTATATTGAATCAGGTTCAGGGCGTCCTGAAATGCTGCGTTATTGGTGTCTACGCTCATAATCAGATAATACCAAAATGCTTCATTGCCTTGCTGATGCCATCCTCGTCGATGGGAGCTGTCACATAATCGGCAGCGGCTTTCACATCCTCTTTGGCTTGTCCCATGGCTACTCCGATGGCTGCATGGCGGAGCATGCTGATGTCATTTCCTCCGTCTCCGAAAGCCATGGTATCTTCGAGTTTAATATCAAAATAGCGGATTATTTCATCAATGCCCTTTTGCTTGGTGTCTCCTTTGGCGGTCACATCGGCAAAGGCAGGATACCACCGACCTATCTCGCAGGTAGGAATAGACGGACGGATTTCTTTTTCTTCCTCTTCCGTGATAATGGGTGTCATTTGGATGACTTCCTTACTGGTTGCCTCCTCGAAAGATACAGTCGGAATCACATTCACGTGCAGGAAATCATAGAATATCTTTTTCACCATGTCATTGGGCTGGCAAACGGAAATGTTGTGTTCCTCTACAAAGATACAGGGAACGCCTTTTTTCTCGCAGAAATCTCCCATCGCTTTTACTTCGTCCTGGGGGATGGCACTTTTATAGATTACCTGTTCCCCGACAAAGCAGTAAGCCCCGTTCATGGTGATATATCCATCAATCAGATTCCGGTCTTGCAATTCGGAGAGGTTGTTGATAATGGCTTTCGGACGTCCCGTAGCGATAAATATCTTCAGTCCTTTTGCACGAGCGGCTTCCAGTGCCTCAATGGTAGACGACGGGATGCGGTGAGTTTCAAAACTGACCAATGTTCCGTCTATATCAAAAAATAATGCTTTCGTCATAAATTCTTTTTTGAATGGAGTACAAAAGTACTATTTTTCTATGTAAATAGCAATTAGGAGATTTCTCTTATGCTTTTTTTAAGTCTCTACTCTTATCGATAGGAACACAATTAATTTAAAATGCCTAATAAAACCATTAGTTATAATAGGTTCCTTTATTCTTTTGACTAAAAAAAGTTTCCCAGGCATGGCATCAAATCCTTATTCTTCTAACGAATTTTCCTTATACTTCTCTCCATAGAGTTGCTGGTACTCCTTTTGGAAACGGTCATAAACACTTTGTGCATACGCTTTTTGTCCAAGTTTCTTGAGTGCTTTTATTTTGAAAGTCAATGCCGTTTCGCTCATTCCGTCGAACGAGAAAAGCACGTCGGACAATACGATAACCTTTCTGGGTTCATTATTCGCTTCTACGATAGGAAGCAGTTTCTCGATGATCCGGATGAAAAGTTCGTCATGGTTAATTTTGATATTGCCAAACCATTCGTAATGTACAAAAGTAGGCAGTAAGGTGCCTCGTTGCAGCAGGCCGATAAGTTGTTTTACCTCTTCTTCTTGTTCTTGAGGTGAATGAACCTGTTGCAGCATTTTTGCTATATTCAAGGCTTTGAGATAATCACAGTAGAAATTATCTCCATACACAATTTTCCATTTGTCGTTTAAGAAAACAAGCTCCACTCCCTCTAAATCAGTTAGAATGTTCCGCAGGTGGTTGATCGTGACGTTACGTATATTCTTGGCAGAGGTCGTAGTCTTCTCCGGCCAGAGTTGGGCAGACAGTTTATTAGTACTGATCCCCTCCTGACCGTCGTGTGAATGAAGCAGTACGAGGACAAACATTTGTTTTATTTTCGGACCGAAACGATAAGCAATTTCATTGCCTTTGGTATCGAACACCTGAAAATCTCCAAACAGATAGACAGCATTAACCTTTATCGGAGTACTGGCTGGTGCATCAGTACTCTTCTCATCGACAGATACACCATCTTCTGGAACGCTCGGTGCTGTTGCCTCTTGTTTACTTCCTTTTTTTCTATGCCGATAATAAGCAAAACAAAGAATCAGCAAAAGTACGACTCCTCCGATTATATAATAAAGGTAAGCTCTGCCTGCTTCGTTGTCATCGTCCGTATTCCATTTTTTGAGCTCCTGATAAGTAATAGGAGGAGCGTTCAACTTATAGACACTAATCTTCGCTTTTGGATTATTATCTTCGCTATACCGGATGACGGCATATAATTCATTATCTTTCGGATTATTAAACAGGTATGCCGTTGACAGAATACAGTTCGTTTGAAAAACGATCTCGTTGGAGACAATGGCATGTTCCCCTGTCTTCACGTCAAACCGGTGCAAAGAGGCATTCGTTGTTTTCCGGTCTATGCACAAAAGATAGATACACCCCTTTTTACTGTCGAACACAAGCCCGCGGGTCGGAATAAAGTAATTGTCGGGAAACGCTCTGCTCCACAACTTCTTGACGGTACGCTTGGAAGTATCAAACAGATACAGGTCACAGAAGAAATCCTTGCCAAGTTCCTGTTTGCCCGTCTCGTTGCCCACTCCTCCGAATACGAAAAAGCTTCCCTCCACAGGACCTTTACCTGCTACGGTGTGCATACGGGGATAAATGACATCGCCCGTAAACTGTATCTCTTTCCATGCTCCATGATCGAAGTCATACTGATAAGTCAGGTTTGAATACTGATAGTTGCCATACCCGCCGAAAATATAAAGCGATTGGCTTGCCTGATCGAAAAAGTAAGCATGATGATGCAATGGATTGGAGAATTGAGGAGAAACGATACGGGTGGGCAGATCCTTATCCGAAATAGTGGAGAAAAAAGGACCGGTTTGTCCGCCAATATCCGCTAAGTTATAGAAATAAGTCTCCTGCTTATTCGGGTTATAAATAGCCTCGCCCGAATATCCCGTTTGCGTGCCCACCGTTTCTTTGGGGTATTCGGTCAGTTTCAACGTGTTGATGTCGAACTTACCTATATTATTATCACCTACAACTAATATCTGCCGGTCCGGTTCGTCAAACGCTATTCCGGCAGCCGCCGAACTGGTGAACGTACCTATTTCCTGCCAGAAGAACTGTTTGTTAATCTGCCACGTGGGATGGACTACTGTTCCGTGTAACTTGTTACCTGCCTCATGCACCAAATTCCCATCCGACTCCGTGAGCGGGAACAGGAAAGAATGAGAAGCCTCATCCCGCACCATGATATTTTTAATCACCATGACAGGCACTTCCGGAATCGCCTTGATATTGGCACCGAAGATAATATTCGCCTTAGACGGATTCGGGATAGTAATACCATCGAGCAAGTATTTCTGGCCATCGATAGTTACTTCCGCTTTCTGGTGCTGAAAGTCCAACCGCGTTTCTACGTGCAGCCATTTGCGCGCACCGATAGTTTGGGGCGAAACGGGTATTTCGAGAAATTGTTTTTTATCCGAAAGGCTGTTGATGACAAACGATGAACTGCTCTTGTCGCGACCGATATAAGCAAAACTATATGGCGCGGCCTTATCCTCATACACCCATATCTGTCCGAAACTCTCATGGCTAAGGATAGATAAATCGAAAGAGATCGTTACAGAATTGGTGAATGAAATATCGTTTCCACTGAATAAGTCTAAATAGGTCTGGGGAGTCTCTCTTGAAAAGAGCAGTCCTGCCCCTTTTAGCGGTTGAAAAGAAAGAGCAAATATGGCAATGAATATAAAAAACTGGTATGTTCTCTGCATAATCAAACGGCGTTTTAGAAATGCGTTTCAGTGCAAAGTTAGAAATTTCCCTCATGTATTCCTAATAATTCAGTTTAATTCTCTTGGGTGATTGCCTGACATCTACCTTTTTATGGAGTGATTAATGAAATAAAAAGCGCACTAATCCGAAAATTAACCCCCTTTTTTTTGCTTCGACCCTATTTTTGTGTCATCGAATTGATGAACCTATATAATACTAATTAGAACATGATGCATATCTCTTCTGACATTGCTTTCCGCCGTTCCCTTTGCCGTCCGCTCATGCTGCTTTTGGCGTGTGGCCTGTCGTTGGCTGTATGGCCCCCGCTCCGGGCACAAGAAAAACCGGTAGGAAAACACATTGGATACAACCGCTATGGCAATCGCCTCTATCAGGTAGGAGACCAGATAGATGTCTATCCCCGGCAACAATTGACCAAACTGTATGCCGGTCAATTTCCTGCAGATGCCTTTGTGCCTTGGAGCAAGACAATCTACGACCATAAGTTCGAGATTGACGAGCAAAAGGTACGAACGAAACATTTCGTCTACCGTTCGCACGAGGGATACGATCTGGAAATGTATATCGACCTTCCTGCTTCAGGTTCCGACTTCCCCGTCCTTTTTCATATCTTCGGTGGCGGATGGACTTCCGGCACGCCCGAACGGGTGGAAGTCATTTCCAAATACCTGGCTTCCCGCGGGATAGCAGGAGTGCGGGTGGGACATTCGTTGTCCACTCATCCGGGTGCCACCATTGCACGCGCTTTTGATGATATCAACTACGCCCGGCAATACGTCTTTCAACGTGCCGCCGAGTGCCGGATAGATACCACCCGCTACGGATATGCGGGAGGCAGTTCGGGCGCACACCTGTCGGCCGTATCCGCCTTGCGCGATCCCGGAACTAAAGTGTTGGTAGGTTTTGCCGGCGTATACGATTACAATATGTTTGGTGGTGACGATAAACCCTATTTCGCACCCAACACCACCGAGTTCAAGCGTGAAATATCACCCGCGTCCATGATTCCGGTTTCAAGTCCGGCTGTTTTTCTCGGACATGGGTTAGGCGATTTTCTTGTGGGATACGTACAAAGCACTAACTTTGCTTCTTGGCTTGCTAAACAGGGGCTGGAAGTCGAACTTCACCTTTATCCCTATTATTCCCATGCATTCAATCATCCCGGAATTACAGATCTGTTTCCTAAACTGATGGATGAAGTGGAACATTTCCTGCAAATTCATCTATGAACGGAACTTCGATACCGTTCGATAGCAGATGAACACATTTGCACGAAAAAAAGCCCTTTTCGGGTAGGATTAATAAAATAAAAGTGGGAGGTAACCTATAAATTAACCCATATATTATAGGCTCCCGGATATCTTTGTCTATATAAACTAATGCCACGATGAAAAAGAAAAATCTAATTAAAACACTCTTCTTAATAGGAATGCTGCTGGGAGGAACCATCTCACCGGTAGTTGCTTCCTCTTCACCGGATAACTGGTGGCCTGTTCAGAAAAGGCCCGGTTACATCTTGAAATGTACACTGTCCCGTCCCGGTGATATTCGTGAGATGAATGTCGCCCAATCCTTATGCGGACTTGCTGCTCAAGCTGTAAACGAGGGTATCGGCAACGAGGGACTTTGGGTTGAGAATCGTACACCGGATTATCAACTGTATTATAAAGCTTGGCTGAAACGCCTCAAAGTAAAGGAACGGGGCGCCCTGAATACCTGGGAAGTCGTGAAACGCTTTCAAAAGCAAGGCTATATAAAAGGTTACATTCTATATGATTATAACCGGAAAGACAACTCCATCAATCTGGCAACCGCACAAGCCGGCATCCTGAAAGGAATTCTGGTAGATATAACATTGGAAGAACAGGCAAAAGCATCCGGCTTGAAGAAATTGTATGACGCCAGCAAGGAGAATCTGACCCAGTCCTGGTTTGACGAACACAAATCCCGGATGAACAATAACTTCATCGTCCTGACCAATCCGTCGATAGCCAACAATCGTGATTATGCCATTGCCCATAAGGGAATGGTTTATTACGGAGTGGACGAATTGCTGGATACTGTACTGGAGTGGGTACGCCCCTTGTCACCGGTGATAGGCTGGAATAGCGGACCGGAATTTCAGCACATCGCCCCCTGTTCCCATTGGGGATTAATTAATACAGCTTCCGACTGGTGCATGAATCTTGCCATGCTCTCCATCACCGGCAACGAAAAAATAAAAAAGATTAAAACTGTTAATCCGGCCCGGATAAATTGGGAATCTGATGCAATTTATCATTCCTTTGTGATGAGCGACGGAGATAATATGCAGTGGACATTGGGTAGTTTTATCAATAATCCTGACTTTTGGAGCAACGAACATAATGGCAAGATTCCCATGTCATTCACTACGTGTATGGTCAACCTGTCAATGGCTGCTCCCGATGTGCTTAATGTACTGATGAACAGTCAGCCACGGAACGTATCGCTTGCCGAATATGGCGGCGGATACTATTACCCCGACCTTTTTGCTTCAAAGCGCGCCGACAGAGAGGGACTGTTGCGGAGTTTTGCCCGTATCGTGAATGTGCACATGCAAAAGATGGGTATCAAAGCATTTGGTTTCATTTGTCATAAGATAGATTCGAAAGAAGCTCTGGATGCGTATCGTGTCTTTGCCGAAGAATTGGAGGGAATAGCCGGAATGCTTGCCGTGCAGTATTCTCCCTATAATGGCGGATATGGTAAAGTGTTTTGGGTGAAAGACCGGAAAGGGAACGATATTCCGGTGATTTCCGCACGTGGACAGATATGGGCTAACCAGGAAAAAGAAAAGTCCGGTACTCCCTCCCAGATTGCGGCAGTAATTAATGAAGATGCGACGAATAAAATTCCCGAGGGTGAGATAGCGTGGACCATTGTTCATGCCTGGTCGCGCTTTGAGAAAGAGTCGAAAGACAGTATTGTCAGTGCGCCGCAGAACAGCCGTTCGCCGAGAGGAGTGACTCCCGTGTACTGGTGTAAGCAATTGCTGGACAAAAAGGTGCAGGTAGTGCCGGTAGATGAGTTGCTTTGGCGGTTAAGAATCAAACACGTCAATAGAGATTCGGCCATAAATTCTAATTGAAAAACATTAAAGTATACACATATATGGAAATTAACAGACGAGATTTCATTACTAAAGTGTCTGCTATTGCAGCATTGAGTGTCCTGCCTTCGTCATTTGTAGCCGCTATGGGCAATGAGAAGGTAGAGAAGGCCAAGCCCAAGTATCCAACATTGAAATGTGATGTGGTGGTAGTCGGAGCCGGTCCCGGTGGAGTGCCTGCCGCCATTGCGGCAGCCCGTCAGGGAGCTAAAGTAATATTGCTGGAAGAGGATAATATGCCTGGAGGAGCCCCGGTCGATATGTATGTTCCCTTTATATGCGGTGGTCCCAGAGTGGGAGTGTTTCAGGAGATGATTCAGGTATTGAATGCAAAACACACCATTGGCGGGCGTACTTGTGAGACGTTCGGAAAAACAGGCAGTGACGGAAAGAATCACTGGTGGATGCCCGGTTCTTATGCGGAAGTGATTTATCAGCTTCTCGAAAAAGAAGAAAACATCACGCTGATGTGCGCAGCACCCGTTGTAGGAGTAAAGCTCAAGACCTCCGGCAACAGAAACCAGGTGACCGGAGTGCGCATCATACGTAATGGCGATTATCAGGATATTGATGCGGCAGTTACCATAGATGCCACCGGCAACGGACTGATTGCAGATATGGCAGGATGCGAATATATGTTTGGCAGTGAAGCCAAGAGCGACTACAACGAGCCCGTAGGCATCGAAGTGGCCGATGGTAAGGTGCAGCCCTGTACCTGGATGCTGATTAGTGAAAGAATCAAGCGCAATGCCATACTACCTATTGATAAACTGAAAGGCAGCAGTGCTGTGGAAGATAACCTGAATCGTTGGGTGAAAGCCGACGATAAGGAGGATATGATCCGGAGAGACGCCGGCATCTATCTGCACTGGGGACGGACTGTATATTGCAAGGATACCCGCGACCCTCTGTTGCTGGCACAAGCCCAGCAGGAAGCATTGGAACGCCTGCAGGAAAACCTCGAAATCTGGCACGAAGCCGGATACGCAGTACATCTGGCTCCGAAACTGGGTGTGCGCGAAGTGCGTCGTATCAAAGGCGAGTACGTGCTTACAGCCAACGACTTGATTGCCGGAACGATGCACGATGATGTGATAGCCCACGCACACTATTCGTTCGATGTATGGGGAATGAAAATTCCCGAAGAAATGAAGCATATCGGCCCTTACGGCATTCCCTATCGCAGTATTCTGCCAACCAAGACCGAGGGGTTGCTCACTGCCGGACGTATCATCAGTGCGACACGCATTGCGCACAGTTCTCTTAGAGTGCAGCCTATCTGTTCCAACATCGGAATGGCAGCCGGTACGGCAGCAGCTATGTCCGCCTTGAATCAAACCGGACTTCGTTCCATAGATATCAAACAACTACAAGACCGACTTGCCTCAATGGGGCTTTTCGATGGTTTAAAAAAGAAATAAGCGTACGACTATGACAATGAATAGAAGACAGTTTTTGAAGAACATGGGAATAGGCGCTGCTGGTGCAGCTTTGCCCGGAGTCTCCATGTTTGCCGCGAATGAAGCGATGAATACCCAAGATAAATCCCTGTTTAAATTGCCCGAATTGCATTGCGATGTGATTGTAGTGGGCGCCGGACCGGCAGGTATACCTGCTGCCGTTGCTGCTGCCAGAGAGGGGGCCAAGGTGATTTTACTGGAAGAAGATATGATGCCCGGAGGAGCTCCGGTGGATATGTATGTCACATATATGTGCGGTGCACCCCGTGTCGGTGTATTTATCGACATGGTGCGCGAACTGAACCAGAAACATTCACTAAGCATTACCCCCAGCAACACGTTCGGACAATGGGCATGGGATAATAAGCAGCATTGGTGGTTGCCGTCGTCATTTGCACAAGTCGTTTACGGCATTATGAAAGCGGAAAAGAATATCACGTTGATGTGTGGTTCACCGGTTGTGGATGCAGTGGTCGAGACAAAAGGCAACAGAAACAGAGTGACCGGCGTTTGCGTGATGCGTCAGGGTATGTTGCAGAAAGTCTCCGCTCCGGTTACCATCGACGCCACCGGCACCGGACTACTGGCAGCCAAAGCCGGTTGTGAATACTTCTACGGTAGCGACGCCCGCAAGGACTTCAACGAAAGCATCGGACTCGAAAAGAGTGACGGTAGAGTGCAGCCATGTACCATGATGTACATCAGCCAACGCACCCGCAGCGACGCGGAATTTCCCCGCCACATATTCAAGACCGGTGTACTCGACCACGACCAGGAAAAGTGGGTAACCCAGCAGACGGAAGAGGAATTCCGGAAGATAGACTCCGGCATATACCTCCACTGGGGAGCAACGGTAGAATGTACCGACACCACCGACCCGGTATTGGTAGCCGACGCGCATCGCCGTGCCATGAAAAAACTGGAACCGCAATTCGAAGCCCTCAACCGGGCTGGATACGTCACTCATGTAGCCCCGAAAATCGGAATCAGAGAGTGCCGCCGTATCAAAGGAGAATATGTGTTGACGGTGGATGATGTACTGAAAGGAGTGATGCACGATGATAAGATTGCTGATGCCTGGTACTCGTTAGACCCGTGGGGAATGAATGTAGACCCCAAAATAAAGAACAGCGTAGGACCTTACGGCATCCCATACCGCAGCTTGATTCCCGTCAATACCGAAGGATTGCTGACAGCCGGGCGCATTATCAGCGGAACCCGTCTGGCAATGAGTTCTTACCGGGTGCAACCGATATGTGCAACCATTGGCGAAGCAGCCGGTACCGCAGCAGCGATGGCGGCTTTGCAGAAGACGAGTGTGCGCAATCTCGATGTACGCCGCTTGCAGAACCGCTTGGACGAGAAAGGTCTGTTCGACTGGTATCGTCATGTGAATATGAATGTGAATAATAAACCATGGAAAAAATAAGATAAATATGAACCGTATATTTCTTTTGATATTAGTATCAATTTTTACAGTCTCCACAGCCAGTGCTCAAACCACTTTCCTGAAGAAACTCAAGAAAGGCGAAAAGCAGACTGTTGTGTTTTACGGTGCCAGTGCAGCCATCAATACCTCCAACCGGGTTTGGGTGGACCAGCTTCGTACCAGACTCGAACGCAGATTCCCCGAAAAGATAACGTTCTACAACTGCTCGAAGTCGGGAATCGGCTCTTTCTGGGCAACTGAAAACTTCAAAGACTCCGTATTGAGCCGCAAACCCGATTTATTGATATTCGGCTTTTCGGAAAACGATGCTGTGACCCGTTTCAACAACGCTCCCTGGTATTCGGGAAAGTGTGCGGAATACATGGTCGACAATCTGCGGGCACAGAATCCTGATGCCACCATCGTATTATATATTCTTTCCGAACGTCCGTTGGGACAATCGGCGGAGACTCGTCCTGAACTGGCAGCATTCAATGCTTCATGCCGCGAAGCAGCCAAAAAGAAAGGTATCATTCTCGTCGATTACTCGGTAGAGTTTAATAAAATTTACGACGCCGGAGGAGAAGAAGCATTAAAACCATATCAGCGCGACGGTATTCTGCCTACCCGCAAAGCGGCACAGGAAATCCTTGTACCGATGCTGTGGGATGCGATATTGGGACGTGACAATGCAAAGAAGTGATTCATCAGTTGAAAACACATATAGACGAACAAGTTAAAAAATATATCGGCATTAATAAAATACTATGAAAATGAAAAGCTTTATTTATATCATGGGAGTTGCCCTATTGGTAGTTTTCTGCTCTTGCGAAAAACAGGGAGAGCAGGAGCAGGGAACAGAACAGGGAACAGAACAAGGGCAGGGAGAGAAACCGGAACCGGAATCACCCGAAGAACCTCCTTTGGTTGAAAACTGGGATTTGATTGAAATCACGCGTGCCGAAGTGGGAAACAGCAATTATGAAGAATTGCTCTATCTGGCTTCGCTTGCCGGACTTGTGAATCGCAGCAGTCCCGAAATCTTTCTTCACTCCGGTCAGGCATACGCCAAATGGATGACTGAAATGAAAGCCTCCGGTTATACCTTTACGAAGAAAAGCCTGTCGGAGATAACTTCTTTGTTCCTGAACAGAGCGAAAGGGTATGTATTGGTGGATGATAAATTGGAGAAAACATACATTGCTGCAAGTCTTGCAGGAGTGCTTGATGCTGTGATACTGACAGCGGACCTGGCCTCTAAAGCTCCTTATAACAGTCTGCAGAAACTGGCCGACGTGAGGGATAAGGATGAGGCTTGGCTGGCCGACTATATAAAACAACATTCTTCACAATTCAACTTGAATGCGATTGTGAACAATGCTTCTTTCCCGTGGACAATGGTCGATTTTGCCATAGCGAACCGATATCCCTGGTGTAGCAATGCCAAAAGTGACGGTGCTGTGCTGCAAAAGCTTTATTATATGTTGAAACCCAATTCGCCTCATTACGGTTGGGGAGTACCTTATAATCTTGAACGCATGGATGTGCGGTTCGGATGCGAACATAATGGAGTATATACCGTGCCGGGTATCAACACCATGAGCCTTTCCATCCTGTCGTCCAAACAGTTGAAACCGTATGACCGACCGGCTTCGCCTGTGGAAGTTCCGGCACGGACGGGCGTGCATTATGCCACGATCGTATTCAGTGACGGAGACAATACGTCTTATATGCTCGATTTGTTTTCCCGGAATACCTATATCTCGCATCCGCGTGCACATGAGATTCCGCTTACCTGGATGTATCCCCCGACTCTGCGCACCAATATGGTTCCGGTGCACAACTGGTATCAGAAAAACCTGCCGGCAACCAATTGTTATGTCGGAGCATTGTCCGGTGCGGGTTATACATTCCCGTCTCATCATGAGTTTGTAGCCGACTATTTCCGCATGACGAATGGAATGTTGAAAGATTGCGGAATGCAGTATATGGTATTGATGGACGATGCGGAACTATTCACCGGTTCGTCTGCCGGTTCGTATGAAACGTTTATGAAGCGGCACACCGGCAACTTGCCCGATATGAAAGGATTCTTGTATATGAACTATCTGGGATATGCCAAATGGCAGGGCGCTTATTTCTTTGCAGGAGATGCACCGGTCGTTTCGTTCCGCTATTTCATGAAGAATGATGATAAGTTTACGGAACCTCATACTCCCGAAACCATCGCTGCGGCTTTGAACTCGGCTCCGCGTGACATTAACAGTATAGATGCCTATTCGGCAATCGTGGTACACGTCAATGCTCCGTCCAGTTACACGGTGGAAGATATGCTTGCATTTAAAAACTTATTAAACGAAAATGTAATATTGGTGAATACGGAACAGTTCCTCGAACTTATCAGGAAGAATGTGAAAGGCAATAGAGGTTAATCCCTCTTTTAACACAGCGGTTAATGCTTTTTTGAGGGTGTTAATCCACGGATTAACCCTAGTTCTAATCATTTCACCCATATATTTGAGAAAAAAAACAGTATTCTTTTAGTAACCTAAAAAATTAATACCCAATGAAACAATTCTATTCATTATGTATGATTATGCTCCTGGCATCTGTTCTGGCAATAGATGTTATGGGACAAAAAACGACTCTGACTGTTACCGGTAAAGTAACGGATCTGGAGGGAGACCCACTGTCGGGAGTCTCGGTCGTTGTGCAGGGAACAACGCGCGGCACGATTACCAATATCGGCGGAGCATACTCTATAAATGTACCGTCGAAACAGTCGGTGCTTGTTTTCTCGATGATTAGTATGAAAACTGTCGATCATCGTGTAGGCAATAGTACACAGATCAATATTATTATGGAAGAGGACGTGATTGGTTTGGGAGACGTAGAAGTGGTAGCCATCGGTTACGGCTCTATGCGTCGCTCGGACTTGACAGGTTCCATATCATCTATTAGTAAGGATGCATTGAGCGAACGTGCCATTACGTCACTCGAAGATGCCATGAGAGGTAAGGCAGCCGGTATGCAGATTGTGCAGAATGACGGTGCTCCCGGTTCTGATTACACTATCCGTATTCGTGGTGCATCGTCCGTTAATGCTTCAAGTGCCCCGATTTTTGTTATCGACGGTGTGATTTGCGAAGATGCTTCTTCTCTGAATCCGGGCGATGTGGCATCCATTGAAATTCTAAAAGATGCGTCCTCAACCGCTATTTATGGTTCGCGTGGTGCGAACGGTGTCATCATGATTACCACACGCCAGGGAACCAATGATGGAAAAACACGGGTGGAGCTGTATGCTAACTTAGGTATGCAGCAGGCAGTACGCCAATTTGATATGCTTAATTCTTCGGAATATGCGTTGATGCGTTATAAGACCGGATGGAAATACTACCCCTACGGAACTGATCCGTCGACCATGAGCGATGGTATTGTCTATCGTGACAATCCGAACGGTGACGGTAACTATTGGGTACTTCCCGAAAGTTCAACTTATGCAGACTGGGAGTCGTTTGGTGCTCCGGGTAGTACGAATACTCAATGGCAGGACCTGATGTTCCGCGATGCCCTGTATCAGGAATATCGTATCAACGTTTCGGGTGGTAATAAGAACACACGTTATTCGGTATCCGGCGGTTATCTTAATCAAGAAGGGGTAGTGGTAAACTCCGGCTTCGAACGTTTCACAGGACGAATTAACCTCGTTCAGAAATTGAGTACTAATGTGACTATGACCGCCAATATATCAGGCTCAAGAACTAAAAACTCCGGTTTAGCAACCGGCAGTTCCGATGGTTTGATGGTGAAACTGTTACGTCAGTCGCCTTTGAATTCTGCTACCTCATCCGGTATTACCGAAGGTACAGGCAGTGAAGAGGGGCAGGTTGTTTCTAACCCATACATACAAGTGCGCGATATTACCAACAATCGTTATAAAGACAATCTGACAGCACGTATGCAACTGGAATGGAAGATACTTACCGAGCTTTCTCTGAATATAGCAGGTACGTATGAAGACAATCATCAGAAAACAGATGTATTTTATCCCGCCAACACCGAACAGGGATTTAAAGCAAACGGACGTGCCATTGTCACTAATGCCGGAATTAAAAAACTCTCCGGAGAAGCATTCCTGACCTATACTAATTCGTGGAAAGGCGGTCATCGTCTTAAAGTATTGGCCGGTGGTACGCTCGAAACCTACAACAACAATACGGTACGTACTGAAACGCAGAATTTCCCTTCACTCAACCTAGGTGTCAATGGACTGGGAATGGGCGTTACTCCACAAATACCTACTTCCTCAATTGTTGAGTGGAACATGGCCTCATTTCTAGCACGTGCCGAATATAATTATAAAGAACGCTATTTGCTGACAGCCAGTTATCGTGCCGACGGTTCTTCACGTTTCGGTGCCGGTAATAAATGGGCGGGATTCCCGTCAGTTGGTCTGGCATGGCGTATCAACGAAGAGTCGTTTGTGAAAGACTTGGGAGTTTTCTATAACCTAAAGTTGCGTTTCGGTTATGGTCGCAGTGGTAACACAGCCATTCCTTCTTATCGCAGCCTTTCAACGATTGCTTCTTCATTCTATCCGATGTATGGTTCCGATCTTTCTTACGGTGCCAGCATTGACAGACCGGCAAACCCGTCATTACGTTGGGAAACAACGGATATGGTCAATCTCGGACTGGATATGTCGTTCTTTGAAAATCGCTTGGCAATGACAGTGGATGTTTATCGTAAAAAGACCACCGACCTGCTGATTGAAAAGAATGCAGCATTGGCCACAGGATACGAAAAGGGATGGGCCAATATCGGAGCAGTCCGCAATCAGGGTATTGAAATAACCTTGGATGCTACCCCTATTCTGACTAAGAAATGGAACTGGACCTTGAATGCCAACATCGGCTTCAACCGTTCGAAAGTGCTTGATATCGGTCCTGGTGATGAGATGGGATTTGACCCGGGGGTTATTCCCGGTTCCGGAAACTTTGTCATGATCCGCAAAAATAAGAGCCTCGGACAATGGTATGGCTATAAGATTGACGGTGTGTATGCTTCACAGCACGAAATCAATGAGCAGGGGCTTACCGAAGTGCTCGGCCAGAAGATTGCCAGCATACGTCCGGGAGATTATCGCTTCCGCGACCAGAATGGTGACGGTAAAATCACTTCCGCCGACCTCGTATTACTGGGAAGTGGCGAACCGGATTTTACAGGCGGTTTGACGAACACAGTTTCTTATAAGAACCTGTCATTGAGCGTAGCCATGCAGTTCAGTTACGGAGCAACTGTTTTCAACGCCAACCTCCATTCATTGACAAGTGGACGTGACGGTCATAATCAGATTGCTGAAATGAATACCAAGTCCTGGTCGCCGACACTTTATGATGCAGATGGTAACGTATTCTTTGCCGGTAACAACGAAGCCAAATATCGTATGCCGGGTGGGGTGGCACTCAACTACTGTACATCCAAAATGCTTGAAGACGGTTCGTTCCTCCGTATAGGAGACATCACGCTGGCTTACGCACTTGGAAAGAAAGTAGCCAAGAAAGTCGGTATGCAGAACATCAAACTGTTTGCTTCGGTCAAGAACCTTTGCGTATTTACCAAATATACGGGATTTGACCCGGAAGTAAACACTCGTCAGGGACAGACAGGCGACTTGATGCCGAGTCTCGACTACAGTGCTTATCCGCGCAATCGTTCTTATTCTGTCGGTTTTAATTTTATTTTCTGATTTGTTTAACACCCTGAATATTGAATTCCATGAAAAAATATATCATATTATTATTGGCTACTACGTTCCTACTCGGAACTTCCGTTTCGTCTTGTACCAATTTCTTGGAAGAGAAGCCGGAGTCTGAATTCGATGAAGGAACTTTCTATAAGACTGTCGAATCTCTGAAAGTAGGAGCAGTCGGTGCGTTTTCTACGCTGCGCTATATGTATAACGTCGGCACCAATACTCCGTTATTTGTCGGTATGGTGGGTACGGACGAGTGTATGTATCCCAATGAAACGAACCTGCGTGGTTTTATCGACCGCTACACATATACGCCTACCGATGGCTGTATCAAGCAATTCTGGTTTCGCTACTACCGGTTGATTACCGCCTGCAACACTGTTATCTACAAAGCACAGGGAATCGAAGGAGACGCTAAACTTATCAACCGCTATGTGGCTAATGTACGCTTTTTACGTGCATGGGGATATTTCAACCTGGTGCAGACTTTCGGAGCCGTGCCTTTGATGACCGATCATGTGACGGAGCTGACTTACGACATGGGACGTACACCGGTAGCAGAAGTTTATCAACTCATTGAAGATGATTTATTGTTCTGTTTGGGCGAAGATGTTCTGCCTAAAGAGATAGACGGTGGTTGGGCGAATTACTGGGCTGCCAAAACATTGCTGGCAAAAGTATATATTACGATGGCTTCGGCACGTGCCGCCGATCGTGTAGCCGGTTACGAGCAGATAGAACAAACGGATGAAAAACTTTACGGTGATGCATTGGCACTGCTGCAAGATGTAATCACCAACAGCGGACGTGATCTGGAACCGGTCTACGGAGATGTCTTTAAAATTGAAAATAAGAACATCAATAAAGAGACGATTTGGGAAATACAGTTCAGCGCACAGAATCCTTATGGCTCACAATGGCCGAAAGAATACGGTGCCCGTGCAATCAATACCGACGGACAGAAACTTTACGGCGGCTGGCGTACAAATGCCATTGCCGGACAATGCAACCTTAAATATGTTCCCTCATTCTGGAACTATTATGATGCCAATGGTTACGACAAGCGTCGGGAGTGGAATCTGGCCGATTATGTGATTGACTTTGATAAGACCAATAATAGCCCGATAGCACAGAAACCCATGACGGAGCTAAGCGGTAAACCGCAACCCGGAGACAATGCGAAGTCTGTAACGAACAGTGGTGTCACCAAATATCGTTGGGGAGCTACCTGGAAAGATGAACATACCAACTTTGTGTATTCCAACTGTCCGAACAATATCCTCGTACTGCGTTTTGCCGATGTACTGCTAATGTATGCCGAAGCCGATTTGATGTTGAACAACGGTTCACCGTCCGACGAGGGTGTGGAAGCAATGAATCGCATCGTGCAACGTGCCCGCGGATTAAATCAGGGAGTTGCTGTCACTGAAGACGATACCCCCGGATTTGGGAATTACGATACGTATACACTCGAAGATGTTTTGTTGGAGCGCGCCCGTGAGCTTTGCTTCGAACGCTGGCGTTGGTATGACCTCGCACGTACCGGTATGCTTGAGCACTTCCTGGAAAACCGCAATGGTTTTAGTACGACGAAAACCAGCTTCGACAGTGATAAGAATTATTTGTTCCCCATTCCGTTGAGTGAGATACAGATCTCGACGAATAAAGACGGAATGTATCAGAATCCTAATTATTAATGGGATGGCAATTATGCTTCTTTCTGTTTTAATAAGACGGGATATTGCAGAACTTGATAAAACTAACAGTCTGTCCGGATATTCCCTTGGGGAGATTTAATCGGGCTTTAAAAATCTTGAATCAATGAAACAAATAAAATATTTATCCTTTATCCCTTTTCTGGCTCTTCTCTGCTTGATGACGGGATGTGAAAATGACAAAGATGTGTATTACCCTTATGTCAATGTTCCGCTTACTACGCACAATCCGGTGCTCGTTGAGGGAGAAGTCCTGCATATCGGTATTGGTTTGGACGGTGTGAATTATCGTGTAGAGAGTGATAATGAGGATGTGGTGACTGCCGAGGTGGTTGGCAACGAGATACTGTTGACAGGCGGTGACATAGGTAGCACCATCGTTCGCCTTTCGGATGATAGCTACAATCGTGCTCTCATGACGGTTGAAGTACGTAAACTTCAGGAACTGACACTCGAATCGCTCCCGGAGGGAGTGGAAGTATTGCGTCTGGATAATGACGGCGTTATTCTTCGTGAAATGAAAATCCTGACCGGTAATGGCGGTTATACAGTAACCAATTCTGCTCCTGAAGCCATCAGTGCTGAAATTGTGGAAGACCCCGACGTAACAGGAGGATATAAACTGATACTTGGCGGTAAAGCAAATGTCGATCAGGCAACGATTACTGTGACAGATTCCCGAAACAAGTCAGCTACTCTTAAAGTGCGGGTGACGAATCCGATTCGTCCTGTTCTGTTTGATAAAGAGGGGATTCTTGAGGGAGAATATGTGTACGAGGGTACGCCTCAACAGATTTCTTTCAATATCACTTCCGGTAATGGCGGTTATACCGTTAAATCTCTGAATGAAGGGGTAGCTACTGTGGCAATATCCGGCACTACAGTAACTGTTACTGTGGTAGGTGATGGTGGTACAACTATTACTGTGACCGACCAGGAAAAGGAAAGCCGTTCCATTGATTTATGGGTACCGCTCAATCTTGACGACCCGACGCCACGTATTTATTGGGATGGTTATCGTGCCGATATTAACACGGCCGGAGTTTCCACTACCGGATCTTATGCAACGCCAAAAGATATGTACTGGTATCAACAAAACGGTGAAGTGAAAGATACATATTATGTCTACTTTAACGGTGGTTGGGCAAACAATTTAAATTGTGTGAATGCTGCCAACCGTAATCCGAAGTTTGAAACGACTATCAATGGCACTAAGACTTCGTATACAGACAAAGCAGCCTCTGCCGTTAAACTGACCGAGTTTATTTTGGAAAAACGCATTGGTACAGGTCCGACAAGCCATCCGCATATCTATTTCATCTCTTTAAAAACAGAAGATGGTAAGCGTGGATTTATAGTGCATCGTTGGAATGAATAATAAATACAAATAGGTTCTTAGTTTTTTTCAGGGTATGAATATGAGGGTCGGATGCTGTATTGCTCCGGCCCTCTATGTTTTGATAGAGCATACAAAATTAGAGGCTGCCTTTCGGTAATACCACGAAAACAACTATCTTTGCTAACTGTTTATTATACACATAACCTAACAATATTATGCAGTATGAACTATAATTTTGATGAAATAATAAACCGTCATGGTACAGATTCCGTAAAATGGGATGCAGTAGAGAATCGTTGGGGACGCAATGACCTGATTCCAATGTGGGTAGCTGATATGGATTTCCGCACAGCTCCTTTTGTCATAGAGGCTTTGAAAAAACGCCTGGAACATGAAGTACTCGGATATACATTTGCTTGCAAAGAATGGTCGGAGTCTATTATTAACTGGGTGAAGGAGCGCCATGGTTGGGCGATTCGTGAAGAGATGTTGACTTTCACTCCCGGAATTGTTCGCGGCTTGGCTTTTGTGATCCACTGTTTTACGCAAAAAGGAGATAAGATAATGGTAATGCCCCCTGTTTATCATCCTTTCTTTTTAGTCGCTCAAAAGAATGAACGTGAAGTGGTATTCAGCCCGTTAGTCCTGAAAGATGAACAATATTATATTGATTTCGACCGCTTCCGTCAAGATATTCAAGGATGCAAATTGCTTATTCTAAGCAACCCTCATAACCCGGGTGGACGTGTATGGACCAAAGAGGAACTGTCTCAAATAGCCGACATCTGCTATGAAAGCGGCACATTGGTTATCTCTGACGAGATTCATGCTGACTTAACGCTGCCTCCATACAAACATCCTACCTTTGCTTTGATTTCAGAGAAGGCACGGATGAACTCTCTTGTCTTTATGTCTCCCAGCAAAGCATTCAACATGCCGGGATTGGCTAGTTCTTATGCAATTATTGAGAACGACGAACTTCGTCACCGTTTCCAGACATATATGGAAGCAAGCGAGTTTAGCGAAGGACATCTCTTTGCTTATTTAAGTGTAGCAGCTGCTTACAGTCATGGAACAGAATGGCTGGACCAAGTGGTAGCATATATTAAAGGAAATGTGGATTTCACTGAAACGTATTTGAAAGAACATATTCCTGCTATCAAGATGATCCGTCCGCAAGCCTCTTACTTGATCTTCCTGGATTGCCGCGCATTGGGACTTAATCAGGAAGAACTGAATCGTCTTTTTGTAGAAGATGCTCATCTGGCGCTGAATGATGGAACAACATTCGGTAAGGAAGGCGAGGGATTTATGCGGTTGAACGTTGCTTGTCCGCGTGCTACGCTGGAAAAAGCATTGAAACAGTTGGAGCAGGCTGTAATGGATTTAAAATAGTCTTTTAAGTCCATTCCCCGGTTCGGAAATAGAATCAATCCGTTCAGGGGATGAGGCTATATTTCCTGTCTCACTCTTGCTTTTTACTATTTAATTTTGTATCTTTAGTGCTTCTCATCTTCCCAAAGACAGGTAATCATATTACAAAGTGACCAATATCATCTTATAAGGTGATATTGGTCACTTTGCAATGTGCCTATTGTCCCATTGTAACGGGACGACTTACCGACTGCATAAAAAACTACTAATCTCTGCACTGAAAACCCTTAATCTTTGCACTGAAAAGTCTTAAGTACAAGATTGAAAAAATAGTTTGTTGCGGTATGATGATATGACAATGCCTCAACTATGGCATCACATTTACCGGAATCAGCCGTACCTCACTATTCAAGCCGGAGGGCAATGGACTCCAATGTCCATAATTGGCCGGACGATAGTTCAAATCAACAATATTGATTTCTTTGAATTTGCGCCACTGCACTCCCTGCCTGTCTAGTTCTGCAATTCGATTCGCAGGGAGATTCGTGACTTCTATCTCGATGTGGTTTTTTCCGGGTTTTAAGAATTGGCCTACCTTTAGTTGATAAGGCACTGCCCATGCGCATCCCGCTTCCTGTCCGTTGATGCGGACACGGGCACTTTCGCGTACATCTCCCAAATCAAGAATCCAGTCGTCAGCCTGCAAAGCCGGCAATTCGATGTCTAAGGAATAAACACCGGTTCCCATGTTCGTTTGGGCTGTCGGATGATCGATATGGGTCCATGAACAGGGGCGATCTATATCAAATGTCCCTTGAATTTCCGGTTTGCTTTCGGCGAAGTGTAGCTTCCAACCATGATCCAGACGAAGACTGAAAGGTTGCTCTTTGACATACTTCCACGGTTTGGATGCCTGCAAAGGTTGCTGATATGTTTGCAGAATGATCGATTCACCGGATTTTAATTGTAGATAGACTTGTGTTTTTCCGTCTGCCTGTCTTACTTTAGCTTCACCACATTCTCCGGTCATGGGATTGAAGAGAGCGGCTGCGGCTGCATTCGTTCCCAATGTGATCCAACCGTCCACTCCTTTGTTTTGCAAGGAAGAGATGAAATAGTGGTGTCCCGTATCATTCACTCTCCGGATCGCTTGTAGTCCGAATTTGGTTTTCATTTCTTCGGGAGAAATATTGCAGCTGGCCAATGTGCGTGCATAATCCGTTCCTGTGATAATCTTCCCCTTTCCGATTGGAGTTACGGTTGTTTCCGAGAAAGAAACAGCCGGAAGTTGCCCGAGCGTACGCTGGTAACTTTGGCGTTTTTGTTCTAACTGACCGTATCCCGGTACATCTGTCGGATAATTTTCGAGGAATACGATAGTAGCTCCCTGTTTGGCAAGTTCATAAAGATGTGCCAATACATCACTCGGCATTAGGTGCGCAGCAGGCACTACCAACGCTTTGTAGCCCGTTCCGCCCGAAGTAACCAACTGTCCGTCTTTGAAACGTGTACTGCGAATAAAGTTATCGGAAATATAATCCCCGTCATACCCGCTGTTGTTGATGCGATGGATAGCGTCGATAAACTTAGGAGCCAGTTTATCCATGTGGTGTATCGTGAATAATAACAATTGTCCCGGCTGCTCATTCCACATATCATATACCGGAAGATAAATCAGGAAATCATTATCCGGCCGTCCCATTTGCAGAAAACTCTGGCAACGGGTGATATAGTTGAAGAACGAAGGAGCATCACGCCAAATACTGTTTGTCGGACTCATATTGATAGAAGCGTAGAACAACCATCCGGGCCATTCGGCTTCTTTCGGAGAATACGGAGTGCCGTGGAAAAACATGTGATTGACACCGGAAACAAACATCAGATCCATATCCGGTTTGCATTGCGATAAAGAAGTGCGGAAATGCTCGGTCAGCCACGTGAATGTTTCGGAAGAAGTGTACGTCTTTCCTGCAATATGAGCACCTGAAGAAGCATATTTCAGCATAGACAGGTCTGAATCATTCTTTTTAGTTAAAGAGTCCTGACGCAGTCCTTCGATATGGAATTGCGACAGTCCGAAACCCTCACATTCGGGAATATCCACGGCAGCATAAATATCAATCAGATTGCCGGGCGAACCATGTGCCTGGTTGCGGGTGATACTGCCGTTCTTATGTGCCCAGTCCGTCCACTGGCAGGTAAAGTTTTCCAATAACAAATCGGAAATCGTTTCCCGGTAATCGGATACAATACGTCTGCTGACTTCCGGACGACTTTCGTCCAGAAATTCGGGGAAATGTTCTTCCAGTTTGTATCCCCGGCGACGGGCGAATTGTTCCAGGAAATCGTCTGTCCAATCTGCCTGATACACTTCGTAAGAGTCGTTGAAGAATGTATGGGGATAGCTCGTCTTGCTGCTTTTGAAAGCACGGTCAAAACGGGAAAGATAGTTCTTTACAGCTTTCTTTGAGAGATGGTTCATTACATATCCCTCACCTCCGGGAGCGGCACGTTTCACTTTCTGTCGTGTCTTACCGATATAAAGAGCTACGATTTTCCATTTGCCCGCAGGTGCTTTCCATTGTAGCTTGTCTTTTTTTACGTGGGCGGTCAGGTTGATACATTTACCTTTCTCATCGTAAGCCATCACCCGGCTTAGTACGGAATAAGCCTGCTGTTTAGGGTCGGTCACGTTGATATCTTGTTCAATCTCTTTGCCTCCCTCTAGGTTGTATGTCTGGAAGATAGCCTTAGTGGCTGCATCTTCAATACTGACTTCCGGTCCGCCGAAAGGCCATCCGGTTCCGGTATTCATGTCAATCTCGATACCGGTACGCTTTCCTTCCGCCTGTGTATGTTTGAGAACTTCCATCCAGCGGGGAGAGAGAAATTGAATTTCATTCGCATCATTGCCTTGCACACCGTAGATGGGAGTAATTTCTATCGCCCCCATTCCGGTGCGTGCATATTCTTCCAGATTGTATGTCAGGTTCTTTTCGTCTACGGCACTTCCCAGCCACCACCATCTGGCACCGGGACGTGCTTCCACCGGAGCATCCGGCCATTGCTGTGCTTGCATTACTCCACCTGCGGCAAGCAGGCAAAGGACTATCCATTGTCTTTTATTCATCATTCTTTCGGCGTATTATAATATTCTATGTTTTCTGTATCATCGGTAACAAAGAGTGGCCGTCCGTCCGGCTGTTCAAAGTGGAAACGAACACCGTCGAAGGTAATATTCCGTGCATGACGGATATAAAATCCTTTAGCTGGAATCGTGCCGAACATCCACGGTTCGGGATATACTTTTTCCTGTTCGGGCGGAACTCGTTTACCATCTTCTTCGCTGTACCCACCTTTATAATAGAGGTGAATATTACGCAAAGTCACATCCTCGATACAGGCTCCCGGTACGCCGCTGATGATAGAAGCATACCGGCTGTCGGCACTCCATACATTGATATCGCTGATAAGAATACGTTTCATGGTGCCCACAGGAGTGCCTTCAGGACTGCGCATACGTGCGCCCAACCGGAGGAAAATAGGTGCGTTGACTATATTTCTCATTGTAATATTACTGATTACAATATCTTCCAGATGTCCTCCGTCTACCGTTTCCAATGCCAATCCACGGCAATGTTCAAAGATACAGTTCGTAATCGCAATATTGCGGAAGCCTCCACTACTTTCTGTGCCGAGTTTGATGCGTCCTGTACGGAAACCATGATCGGGAGCCTGCGGTTCGTCCAACTGCCAAGTGCCATCCATTACACTGCCTTTGTCAAAGCCGCTGACATAACAATCACTGATCGTCACATTTTCCGTATCTTGGAAGCGTCCTAATCCATAAGAGGCTTTCAATACAATGGCATCATCCCAGGGGGAGTTCACCGTGCATTGGCTGATACGTACGTTCCGGCAGCAATCAATATCGAAGCCATCCCGGTTGGTGTCTACTTTCAGATTCAGAATCGTCAGATGATCCACTCCGGTAGCCAACAGGGCAAAATGCCCGCAATGCAGCATGGATAAATCTTTCAGGATCACATTTCTGCAATCTTTCAGGCTGATAGCCTTATTGCCTACCCCCGGCAGACGGCTCTCTTCACGGGTCAAGCCTTTGCCGTAGATTAAGCCGGGACCACTGATCGTAATATTCTCCAGTCCGATTCCCCAAATTAAAGAGTTTTTCCAATGGCTGTGACCGAAATCCTGATACTTATTATGTTCATTCGGTTCGGCGGTATCATATCCTTCCTCTTTTCCGGGAAAGGCGGCAATGATACGGGTGCCCTGTTCCAAATAGATATGAATGTTGCTTTTTAACCGGATGGAATAACACGCATATTCTCCCGCAGGTAGATATACTGTGCCTCCTCCGGCCTGTGCGGCCGCTTCAATTGCACGATTGATGGCAGGCGAATCAATCGTTTTCCCATCCGCTTTGGCTCCGAAGTCCATTACATTATAAATGGCTGCATGTAGATAGATGCAACCTATTAACAGACTGAATAATAAATAGATCCTTTTCATTTTTTGTCGATTTTGGCAAAAATATCCGGTAACATATAGTAGTTGTAATCCGCTTTTTCATTCTGTTCGTAGAAACAGAAGTAAAGCCGGAAAGGCTTGCTTCCTTCGTTTCGCGAAGAAGCCGGGGAGAGACTGCAACGTCCGGCCAGTACAGGGCGGTCGGTTCGTTTGCCTGATTCGTAAAGCATCAGGGGAGTTGCATCCTTATGTCCGTCACTCAAGCGAATATCATCGGTAGGAGTGACAGCCTGCAGCGTCCGTAATTGCATACTTTCTCCGTAGTAGCAAGTGAAGGCTTGTCCCTCCACGCTGAATACATTGATGTCCGAATCCGGTTGGCAATCGCCGAAACTCCAAAATAGGGCATCGGCTTCCGGAGCAGAGGCGACTTCTACTTCCAGAATAAATCCACGACTATCGGGCAGTGCTTTCCATTGGAAGGATACTCCCTGTATCTTTTCTTTAGGTTTTAGCCAGTGGCTTTCATTTCCTTTTGATATGCCCAACCGGAAAGTGCCGGCAGGTGGCGTCAGTGCTTGTGCTTGCGCATCAATGAGCAAGATTCCCAGCAGTACGATGGTCAGGAGATGTCTTAACATAGTTGAAGTTGATATTACTTTGTTCGTTCTCTTTTAGTTCAATGACATTCTTTTCTTCTGTCTTTAATGTAATTTCAGACAAGTTGAAATTCTTCGTATAGCAGATTTTGCCCGGTTTGTCGGTCTGCGCTTCGATGGCATAAAGATAGAAATTTTCCAGACGTAACGAGTCATTCCATCCCGAAGCGGAGATAAATTCGTCCACATTTTCCGCTTTTACCTTTGATACGTAGACATTGCGGAAACGCGGATAACCTTTTTCGGGAGGCGTTACCGGAGTCAGCATGATTCTCCAGTGTTCCGGGATTTCTTTCCCTTCATACTCTTTGGGTAAAGTGCTGTAACTGTAACTGGGGTTCCAGTTCAAGTCTGCCGCCAGCACGTGACGGACGTTTTCCGCTTTTACTTCGGTCATATAAATGTTTTCGATTGTCCCTCCACGGTTCATGGCGCTTTTCAACCGCAGCACGGCGGAGGTGCCGATTGCTTCCAGATTATATCCCAATACATTCCGTATGCTACCGGAAGTTTCGCTTCCGCAGGTGATAAGTCCGGCACCTTTGCGGGCGATGCAATTGCGTATGACCACATTTTCCGTAGGAAGGTTCACCCGCAGTCCGTCTGCATCCCGTCCCGATTTGATACAGATATTATCATCGTTACAGTCTACATCGCAGTTTTCGACCAAGATATTGCAGGAAGAATCAATGTCGATACCGTCCGTGCTCGGACCGTGTCCACCTATATTGTTGTTGATGGTCAATCCGTCTATCGTGCAATAATCGGAGTAAAGAATCTGACATCCCCAAAAACCGGTACGCATCAGGGTAAATCCTTTCAATGTAATGTCCGAGCTACGTTCTATGAGGATGCCCCGTACCCGTTTGCAGTCATAATCCACAATCCAGCGCAATCCTTTTGCTTCGTATTCTTTCCGCATTTCCCAATATTTATCCCAAAATACTTTTCCCCGGCAGTCCAGCGTTCCTTCTCCGCTGACGGAAGCGTTCTTTTCATTGACAATGTTGATAACTGCCGCGGGCCATGTCATCTCGATTCCTGCAATCCGTGAGCGGAATTCGGGATAATGATGAATGTAAGGGCTGGCCAGTAAAGTCACCCCTTTGTCCAGTTGCAGGTTGACACCGCTTTTTATGAACAGTGCGCCAGTCTGATAATATCCCGGCTGAAAAACTACCGTTCCTCCACCGATGACGGCACAACTGTCAATTGCTTTCTGGATAGCTTCCGTGCTAAGCACCGTGCTGTCTGCTACTGCGCCAAAAGAATTAGCGGATAAAATTACATGGTTTCCGGGCATTTGCCGGCTGCCTACACTATCGGCCCATGACAAATCCGGTTGTTGCGGTACTTGCCCCCATTCGAAGCTGTTGTTTCCTGCCTGTTTAGCCGTTGGGGTGGCGCAAGCTGCTGTCAAAAGTGTGCCTGCCAATAGGAACAGGGGAAAGATGCTTTTGGTTTTCATATTTATCTAATGCCTGATTCTTAATACTTAATACCTACTACTTATCTCTTAATTTCCGTCCGGTTTTTCAATTTCCGTGAATGGTGATTCGTTCCAGTGGAAACCATTTACATCGTCCGGCTGTGCCGGATTATAGGACGGGTCTATTTTCAGGTGTTTAGCCAGTTCCGGTACGGCTTTCTTCATTCCTTCAATCACACATTGGGCTATTTGATAGGCTCCGTATGGATTGAAGTGGGTGTTATCCTCAAAAGCTTTGGTCTGTCCCGGATAAGTGCCTGCCGGATAGTGTACGAAAGCACGTTTCGACGTTTCTGTTCCCAAAGCTTCATAAAGCGTACGGGTCATCTCGTTGAGGTCGATCAACGGAACATTTTCTTTAGCTGCCAGCCAGCGCATGGCTTCCGGATAATCTTCGTGTGTGTCACGGATATGTCCGGTTGCGTCGAAACTCCGGCGTTGGGTGGGAGTGACCAGTACGGGGTATGCTCCCCGTGCACGAGCTTCATCAATAAATGTTTTCAGGCTGGTCATAAAAGAGTAATAAGCTCCTTTGCCCGGTCCTTTTTGCTTTTGGTCGTTATGCCCGAATTCCATGAAAAGATAATCTCCTTTCTTTATCTGGCTCAATGCTTTTTTCAAACGTCCTGCGGCAATAAACGTATTGGCTGATTCGCCCGATTCCGCATAATTGGCGATACAAACGTCCGTACCGAAAAAATGAGGTATCATTTGTCCCCAGCTTGCCCATGGCTCGTTGTCCTGGTCGACTACGGTACTGTTACCGCATAGAAAAACGGTAATCACCGACGGATCGGCAGGCTCGATGCTGATACTCTGGCATACGGGTGCATCGCCGTTAAATTCCAGCGTCAGTTTATCGTCCCAGTTCAGTTTGGCTTTTTCGCGGGGTTTGATACGTACGGATTCTTTTTCGGAAATGCGGGGGTTGCGTTTGTTGATGATAAATGTTTCATCTACGAATTGTCCCTTTTTAGTAGCGAGGTTATCAATGAACAGTCGGCGTGATTCGCCTCTTACTGTTGTCACCCCTGCCTGTTTCTTGCTTCCCAGGCGAACGGTTACTTGATAGTTACCGTCCGGCACGCGGACAGAAAAGAAGAAGGGTGCCTTGCTGCCTTTTTCGGGAGTAGCGACGAGATCATATCCATATCCCGTCTCCTCACTGTAGCGGGGAGCATCTGCCAACTGGTATGTTTGGGCTTTCTCCTGTGCATTGACACTTGCCGTAGCTAAGAGTAGCAAGCCTATGATCGTAGTTTTCATGTAAAATGATATTTAATGTATATTGTTTATGGAATTTAGGCACGGATTACACGGATTTCACGGTTTTTAGAATTACGCTTTTATAAAGCAACAGCGTAATCCGTGTAATTCGTGCCTGATAATTCCCATTTAGTTAATTTTCGGTTTGAGCTCGTCAGGAGAATCTTTGGTATAAGATTTCACATCTCCCGCCACTTTGGTGAATAATGCTTGTATTAGCTCCGGAGCTATCTTGTCTGCCGGACGGAAAGCATCCGAATTCATATAATTCAGGATTGCTTTGTGCATCTGGCGGGCAACGATTCGTTTTTCCGGTTGGGAAGTAATGTCCATACTGGTCATCATCAATTTACCGTTCAAGACCTTTGCTTCGAACAACATGCCGATTTTCCGGCTGATAAACCAAGTATCAATACTTTGAACCGTTGGTTGGAATGTTGCCGGGAAGTCGGTGAATTGCATCACCTGCGCTTTGTTCAGCAGTTCCCACCATTGAAGGTTACTATGATATTCGGTAGGGAATTCGCGGAAAAGAGGGTGATATTCATTCAGGAAAATACCGGTTGTGTGCGGCGGACGCATCTTGAACCAGGAAGTATTCCAGAATACGGGAGTGAAGTATTGTTTGACTTCTTTGCCGTATTGTATCTTTCCGGCAGCCGTAATCAGCACATTTCCTCCGTCTTGTAACACAGCCAATGCCTTGGCGTCCAAGGTGTCGGTGGTATATACTGTTCCTTGTACCAGTTCCACTTGTGCCGGATATACCCAGAAATCCCAGTCGTTTACGGCATCACAGCCTTCGATACGTACTTCCAGATTTAGTTTCTGCGGTGTATCGATTCCTTCCAGAGTCATATCTACACTACCCAGAGAATAAAGATTTCCGATGGGAATGTGATGGGTGCCGACAGTTCCATGAGCATATACTTTTCCGAATTTATCCTTAATGGTATATACTGTTTTTGCACTTTCTAAGGGAGCAGCTCCGAAATGAGATACTTCAATGTCGGCATGGAATGTTTCATTGTTGGCATATACAAATTTAGGAATACGTGCCAAAAGTACGGTCGGACTGCAAAAGCGTCTGAACTGTTCTGCGTTGATATATCCTTTTTCTTCAAAGAACACGTCCAGTACACCGACTAATGCAGTTCCCTGGCCGGAATAATCATTGAGAGCCAGCAACTGGAATCCCGCATAGTCCGGAGTACGCAAGGTCTTTTCAATCTCATGTTTGTAGCAGAGTGCCTGCAATTTGCCCGAAGCCATCATAAAGTCGTGACTCTGGCTTCCCATGTGGTTATCGTTCAGAATATCCCGGAAGATTTCAAAGTTCTTCGCTTTGTTGACTCCGGTATATTTACGGATCTCATTGAAATTCGGGAATACGCACCATTGACCTGTTTCGTGTGATACATACGGTTGTTTCACCGTGTCGATTCTTGCACGATAATCCGATTCACTTTCCGGTTGCGCACCTGCCCAACTAAGTCCGCGTGCGCCGGCTTTCACATGATACTCATTGTGAGGTTGCCATTGCCAGCTGTTTCCAACGGAGGCTCCTGTGTATACACGACGCGGATCGGTTGCTTTCCAATAATCCACGAACTTGCTGACCCATGCCACCCAACGACCGGAAGGTTCATTGCCGCAAGCCAGCATGCAGTAAGAAGCGTAATTCCCATATTCCTTGGTCAGTGCAATGGTTTCGTCCATCAGGTATTTGTCAATCGGTTGTCCGTTACCCAGTCTCGGACCGTGGTTCGGCCAGCTCGGTCCTTCCGGTTGCAGATAGAAACCGACCAGATCGGCAGCGATGAAAGCTGCTTCCGGCGGACAGAAAGAGTGGAAGCGCATGTGATTCAGGCCATAGTTACGACAAATGCGGAACACCCGTTCCCAAGAAGCTACATCCATCGGCGCATAGCCTGTCAATGGGAAGTCACAGTTTTCCACCGTACCGCGAAGCATCGTTTTGCGACCATTTACATAGAACCATTTCCCTTCTATCTTGAAATCACGCATACCGAACTGTACTTGTTGTGTGTCAGTTTGCTTGCCGTTGGTTAATTTTGCCGTCAGTTTATAAAGTGCCGGACTGAATTCATCCCACGTCAGAAACTCTTTTCCCATCGGAAGTTCCATTTCCACCGGATTATCTCCCGGACGGATGTTGAAACTTTGATGTACGGGAGCCACTTTGTGCTGAATGTCCGTGTTAAAGCTCGCAGCGGAAAGGGTGATCTCTCCCTTGGTGGAAGAAGCAGACCGTATATTCATGCGAACCAGCGCTTTCTGATTGCTCAAATCGGGATATACCTGAATATCTTCTAAATGGACTTTAGGAGTAGCTTGTAATTCGATTCGTCCGACGATACCGTTCCAGTTACCTTGTGTCTGGTCGGTGATGCTGTGAGAATCTGGACCTACGTTGATTTCTTTGATTCTATTATCGATACGGATGGTAATCAGGTACGTTTTTCCGGGGGTGGTTGCAGCAGTCAGGTCATAGACATGGGGAACACAAAGACTGTTTTGCATACCAAGCTCCTGCTGATTTACCCATACAGTAGTTTCGATGTGCGGACGTTCCAGAAAAAGAGTGATTCTTTCTCCTTTCCAGTCAGCCGGAATTGTCACTTTCTTTTGATACCAGGCCACACCTACATAATGTTTGTCGGGAGTCAGAAAGAAGGGTAGCTTTACTTGTCCCTCTATCTTGTATTTTTCCATATATGGGTTGAAGTAGTAAGAACTGTCGTAGAGGCTTCCGGTCCATTGGGTACGGACGGTCACTTCATCTCCTTTCAGTTTTTCGGGCATGGAGCCGGGCAGGTTGATAGAATCGTCGAGGGATTTTTTGAACCATTGTTCCTTGACGCCGGTATCTTCCCGGTCTATCCGGAAATTCCATTTGCCGGATAAGCTGAAAGAGTGATTTTGTCCCGCTACGGTCAGTATGGAGATAAATACGATAGCAATACTTACTAAAAGTCGTTTCATGATATATAGAGTTGATATGTTTTTCATTCTTTTTAAAATCTGCCGCTAAAGTAGAGCTTTTTAAGGGTTTAGTAAATAGAAAGATGTACAGATACATAGAATATTGTATCAAAATGGACATCTAAAAGCGTTCGTGTACAAAACTACATGGATTTGAAATATTGTCCATGCTCTTTATCTTTGAGGAGGGGCGGAGATGCCTTATCTTTGCAAGGTAAACTTTTTAATCTTAATAAGGAACCATGAAAAAAGTAGTAATCTGGATAGCTCTAAGTCTTTGGTCGGTGATGACAGTCTTTGCCGGTGAGACAGCTTACCTCTTTTCTTATTTTATCAATGACAGTAAAGACGGACTGCATTTAGCATATAGTTATGATGGATTGAACTGGCTGCCTTTACATGGCGGACGTTCTTATCTTACCCCTGCGGTTGGTAAAGATAAATTAATGCGTGACCCCAGCATTTGCCAGTCGCCGGAC
Source organism: Bacteroides sp. M10 (assembly GCF_014334015.1). Lineage (GTDB taxonomy): Bacteria > Bacteroidota > Bacteroidia > Bacteroidales > Bacteroidaceae > Bacteroides > Bacteroides intestinigallinarum. The sequence continues at coordinate 3,204,183 of NZ_CP060488.1, forward strand.
GGAACTTTTCACATGGTCTGGACTTCCAGTTGGACGGACCGGATTATCGGATATGCCTCTTCACGCGATTTGGTTCATTGGAGTGAGCAACAAGCAATCCCTGTGATGATGCACGAGCCGGATGCACATAACTGTTGGGCTCCCGAACTGTTTTATGATGAACCTTCACAAACCTATTATATCTTTTGGGCAACTACGATTCCCGGCCGTCACAAAGAAGTGGCTACCAGTGAAAGTGAGAAGGGACTGAATCATCGTATTTATTATGTAACAACGAAGGATTTTCGTACTTTCTCAAAGACGAAGATGTTCTTCAATCCAGATTTCAGTGTGATTGATGCCGCTATTGTGAAAGACCCGAAGCGGGAAGACCTGATAATGGTAGTCAAGAATGAAAATTCCAATCCGCCGGAAAAGAATTTGCGTGTGACGCGTACAAAGAAGATAGAAAAAGGATTCCCGACCAAAGTATCGGCACCTATTACAGGAAAATATTGGGCGGAAGGTCCAGCTCCTCTTTTTGTAGGTGATACGCTTTATGTCTATTTTGATAAATACCGTGACCATCGTTATGGAGCTGTTCGTTCTTTGGACTATGGTGAAACATGGGAAGATGTGTCCGATCAGGTCTTTTTTCCGAGGGGGATTCGTCATGGAACGGCGTTTGCAGTGGATGCCTCCATTGTGGAGTCACTGATTGCCGACCGGAACTATAATCCGCTTATTCCCGATAATCTGGCGGATCCGTCTGTCTCCAAATTTGGTGATACCTATTATCTTTATGGCACTACCGATCTGGATTACGGACTTGGACGTGCCGGAACTCCTGTCGTATGGAAATCGAAAGATTTTGTGAACTGGAGTTTCGAAGGTTCCCATATCAGCGGGTTCGACTGGTCGAAAGGATATGACTACACGAATGATAAAGGTGAAAAGAAAAAGGGCTATTTCCGGTATTGGGCGCCTGGAAAAGTGATTGAGCAGGACGGCAAGTTTTATTTATACGTTACGTTTGTGAAACCGGATGACAAGATGGGAACTTATGTACTTGTAGCTGATCGCCCGGATGGTCCTTTCCATTTTACTGCGGGACAGGGGCTTTTGCCTCCCGGAGAAGAAGGAACAGATAGCCCGGCTGTCGTTGATGATATTGACGGAGAACCTTTTATTAATGACGATGGTTCAGGATATATCTTCTGGCGTCGCCGGAATGCGGGACGGCTTTCTGCGGACAGGCTTCATCTGGATGGTGAGCCGGTAGCTCTGGCAACAGCCCGCCAGGGATATTCCGAAGGTCCGGTGATGTTTAAGCGTAAAGGTATCTATTACTATATTTATACGTTGAGTGGTCATCAGAATTATGTCAATGCTTATATGATGAGCCGCGAGTCTCCTTTGACGGGTTTTGTAAAGCCGGAGGGGAACGACATTTTTTTATTCTCTTCTCCTGAAAATCAAGTGTGGGGACCGGGACATGGCAACGTGTTTTATGACGAGGGAACGGATGAATATATTTTTCTCTATCTGGAATACGGAGATGGCGGAACTACCCGTCAAGTGTATGCTAACCGGATGGAATTTAATGACGATGGAACGATAAAGACATTAATCCCCGATATGCGTGGTGTAGGTTATCTGGCTGCTTCCCAAGAGACCCGGCCGAATCTGGCATTACAGTCGCATTTTTATGCTTCCAGTGAGAAATCTCCCCGTACTTCCGTGGTCAATATCGAAACGCAACCCAATCAACCGTTGCCGGAAAAAGGTTCGGTGAAGAGCTATACCCGCACGCATACTTATCAGGCTACCCATGTAGCTGACGAATCGAATGGAACCCGTTGGATGGCGGCTGATACGGATAGCAGTCCGTTTATTACAGTCGATTTAAAGGAAATCCGTAAGGTCGGGGAGTGCCAGCTCTATTTTACCCGTCCTACTGAAGGACATACCTGGCGACTGGAGAAGTCTATCGACGGAAAACATTGGCAGATGTGTGCCGAACAAGGGAAAGTACAAGTATGCTCTCCACACATTGCTAGGGAGATAGGAGAGACACGTTATCTCCGTCTTCATATTCGCAGGGGAGATGCCGGTTTGTGGGAATGGAAAATATATGAATAACGTTTTATAACGCTAATAATCAATCGAATTTATAAAGTATATGGTAAAAAGTAAAATTCTGGCTACTTTCTGTGCCGGTCTATTAACCGTTTCTACCGGAATACAGGCAGCAGAGAGACTGGCAACCGGAACTCGACAGAAGCAAGCTCAAAAGACTGTAATTGAAACTTCTCCCTGGTTTGATGATAAAGACCTGACTTTGACGGGTGTCTATTATTATCCCGAACACTGGGATGAGAGCCAGTGGGAACGTGACTTCAAGAAAATGCATGAACTGGGATTTGAATTTACCCATTTTGCCGAGTTTGCCTGGGCGCAACTGGAACCGGAAGAGGGGCGCTATGATTTTGCATGGCTGGACAGGGCTGTAGCTTTGGCAGCCAAGTATGATTTGAAAGTTATCATGTGTACTTCTACTGCCACTCCTCCTGTATGGATGAGCCGGAAATATCCCGAAATTCTATTGAAGAATGAGGATGGAACGATACTTGACCACGGTGCCCGCCAGCATGCTTCATTTGCTTCGCCTCTTTACAGGGAATTATCATACAAGATGATTGAAAAACTGGCGCAACATTATGGCAATGACTCCCGTATTATCGGATGGCAACTCGACAACGAACCTGCTGTACAGTTTGATTATAATCCGAAAGCGGAGTTTGCTTTCCGTGATTTTCTCCGTGCCAAATACAATAATGACATTCAATTTTTAAATAATGCATGGGGCACTGCTTTCTGGAGTGAGGCTTATTCGTCTTTTGATGAAATAACGCTTCCCAAGCGCGTACAGATGTTTATGAATCATCATCAAATTTTGGATTACCGCCGTTTTGCTGCATCACAAACCAATGATTTCCTGAACGAACAATGTCTGTTGATAAAGAAATATGCAAAGAACCAATGGGTGACTACGAATTATATACCGAATTATGATGAAGGTCACATCGGTGGTAGTCCCTCGCTTGATTTTCAAAGTTATACCCGTTATATGGTATATGGTGATAATGAGGGGATTGGTCGTCGAGGCTACCGGGTAGGTAATCCGTTGCGGATAGCCTGGGCAAATGACTTTTTCCGTCCGATACAGGGAACTTATGGTGTGATGGAATTACAGCCGGGACAGGTGAACTGGGGCAGTATCAATCCCCAACCTCTTCCGGGCGCAGTTCGTCTGTGGATGTGGAGTGTGTTTGCCGGTGGAAGTGATTTTATCTGCACCTATCGTTATCGCCAGCCTCTTTACGGCACGGAACAATATCATTACGGAATTGTCGGCACGGACGGAGTGACTGTTACTCCCGGCGGAAGAGAATATGAGACATTTATAAAGGAGATTCGTGAACTTCGTAAACATAGCTCTTCCCGTGAAACCAAACCTGCCGATTACCTTGCCCGTCGTACTGCAATTCTTTTCAATCATGAAAATTCCTGGAGTATCGAGCGGCAGAAGCAGAATCGTACATGGGACACTTTTGCACACATCGAAAAGTACTATCGTACCCTAAAATCATTCGGAGCTCCTGTCGATTTTATATCAGAGACAAAGATTTTATTCGATTATCCGGTGGTCGTAATACCGGCTTATCAATTGGCTGATAAAGAACTGGTGGATAAATGGATTGCATACGTGAAGAATGGCGGAAATCTAATCTTAACCTGCCGTACGGCACAGAAGGACCGTTATGGCCGTCTTCCTGAAGCTCCTTTCGGTTCCATGATCGCTCCTTTGACAGGAAACGAAATGAACTTTTACGATTTGCTTCTTCCTGAAGATCCCGGTACTGTAGTGATGAATGGAAAGGAGTATGCGTGGAATACATGGGGAGAAATACTGAATCCTCCCACTGATGCACAGGTCTGGGCTACTTATAAAAACGAATTCTATGAAGGAAGTCCGGCTGTCACTTTCCGTAAATTAGGAAAGGGAACAATCACTTATATTGGAGTGGACAGTCATGATGGAGCATTGGAAAAAGATATATTGAAGAAACTATATGCACAACTGAATATCCCGGTGATGGATCTGCCTTATGGTGTGACAATGGAATACCGTAATGGATTGGGAATTGTTTTGAATTATTCGGATTGTCCTTATACATTCAACTTGCCGAAAGGGGGCAAGGTACTGATAGGAACTGCGGAAATTCCTACGGCAGGGGTATTGGTCTTTTCAATGTAACAATAAAAGGATATTTTTATCTTTGCAGGACTTGAATGAATTAAAAATAGAATCATACGATGAAGACGAACTTATTGAAATATATGGCAGGTATCTGCTTTGGTCTGTTGACAGTTTCTTTGGCTTTTGCCAGTGATAATTATAAGACGGTAAAGGTGAAAGCGCCTTTTCCCATGCAGCCTATTAAAATCTTTATTTATCCCGATAAAGACTTTCCGATAACGGATTACGGTGCACAACCGGGAGGTGAGGCGGATAATACAAAAGCTATTGCTGCCGCTATTGAGGCATGTAATCAAGCGGGAGGTGGACGTGTGGTTGTTCCGGCTGGTACATGGCTGACCGGGCCTATTCATTTCAAGAGTAATGTAAACCTCTGTTTGGAAGAGAATGCGGTTTTGAATTTCACGGATAATCCTTCTGATTATCTTCCGGCAGTGATGACTTCCTGGGAAGGCTTGGAATGTTACAACTATTCTCCTTTACTTTATGCTTTTGAATGTGAGAATGTGGCGATTACGGGTAAAGGAACTCTCCAGCCGAAAATGGATGCCTGGAGAGTTTGGTTCAAACGTCCCCAGCCTCATTTGGAAGCGTTGAAGGAGTTGTATACAAAAGCTTCGACTAATGTCCCTGTAATCGAACGTCAGATGGCAATAGGGGAGAATCATCTTCGTCCGCATCTGATTCATTTCAATCGTTGCAAGAATGTGCTGTTGGATGGATTTAAGATACGTGAAAGTCCGTTCTGGACCATTCACCTTTATATGTGTGATGGGGGAGTGGTACGTAATCTGGATGTGAAAGCTCATGGACATAATAACGATGGTATCGACTTTGAAATGAGTCGTAACTTTCTGGTGGAGGATTGTTCTTTCGATCAGGGGGATGATGCGGTAGTTATCAAGGCCGGACGCAATCAGGATGCCTGGAGATTGAATACTCCTTGTGAAAATATTGTAATCCGTCGTTGTCAAATTCTTAAAGGGCATACTTTGCTTGGCATCGGAAGTGAAATATCCGGAGGCATACGGAATATCTATATGCACGATTGCACGGCTCCTAATTCGGTAATGCGTCTTTTCTTCGTGAAGACCAATCATCGCCGGGGTGGATTTATAGAAAACGTTTACATGAAAAATGTACAGGCAGGTACGGCTCAACGGGTGCTTGAAATAGATACGGAAGTATTGTATCAATGGAAGAACCTGGTACCTACTTATGAGGAACGGATTACCCGTATTGATGGCATTTATATGGATAAGGTGACTTGTGAGTCGGCAGATGCCATCTATGAATTGAAGGGGAATGCCAAATTACCGGTTAAGAATGTAACGATTGAGAATGTGAAAGTGGGTGAGGTGAAAGAGTTCGTGAAGAAAGTGAATAATGTAGAGAATGTAGTGGAAAAGAATGTGACTTATGATAGGAAAGGGAAATAACCCTTTCCTGAAAGTAGCAGAAAATTTCATGCTATAATTTTAGTATAATGTAGTATCTTAGCAGCAAAATTGAAAACTTTATGCTAAGATGAAGAAATCCTTTTATTTATTACTGCTAATCACTTTATATAGCAGTATCAGCTTTGCTCAAAGCCTGAAATCTATATCTATTTTAGGCGATTCGTATTCAACATTTGAAGGATACCTGCAACCCGATACCAATAGCATTTGGTATTATGTTTCTCCGCGGCAGCAAACGGATGTAACTTCCGTAAAGCAGACCTGGTGGCATAAATTCATCAAAGAGAATAACTACCGCCTTTGTGTCAACAACTCTTTTTCCGGTGCAACGATTTGTAATACCGGTTATAATCAGGCTGATTATTCGGATCGTTCTTTTATTACCCGTATGGATAAGCTGGGATGTCCGGATATCATCTTTATTTTCGGTGCAACGAATGATTGTTGGGCTGGCTCACCGCTTGGAGATTACAAGTATGAAGGGTGGGCCAAGGAAGATTTATATACATTCCGTCCGGCCATGGCATATCTGCTCGAACACATGATTGATCGTTATCCTAATGTTGAAATCTATTTTCTGCTGAATTCAGGTTTAAAGGAAGAGTTTAACGAGTCGGTCAGAGCTATCTGTCATCACTATAATATTGATTGTATTGAACTGCATGATATTGATAAAAAGAGCGGTCATCCTTCGATAAAGGGGATGGAGCAGATTAGCGATCAGATTAAGATGTTTATGAAGAAGACGAAGTGAAAAAACAACGGAAATATAAGAAATGATATTGCCACTTGCTACTCTTTGATTAGGAATACTATTTCAAAGAGTGCCAAGTGGCAATAAGTTTAGTTGTTTATCTTAATATCCCGGATTCTGCATTGCTTTCTTTTCTTCATTGCTTAGTGCAGAACCATTTGAATTGGTGATACCGTCCAAGAAGGCTTGGGGGATCGGACGATAGTAATGTTTCTCCGATTTGAATTCGCCAAGACCTCTGCTGGCGCCATCGTTGAATTTATGCCAACGGGTGTCTAACGTCTTGGTACGTGCTAGATCTTCCCAGCGTTGCAATTCGCCACAAAGCTCACGAGTACGTTCATTTAATAGGAAGCACATCATTTTGTCAGCATTGGATGTACAGCCCAGTTCGTTGTAGATAGGAGTGTCGACTGTAGAGTTATAAACATCTGCCACACTATTTAATTTCATTGTAGTTTTGGTAGAAGCAGTAGTCTCCTGTTCGATATTGTTTGACTCATAATAGGTGTTTTCTTCCCAGTAAATAGCACCTTCGGAGGAGTGACCACCTCCTTTCCCGGAACAATAAGGATTATTCTTATAGGCTTGTCCACCATCTACGTTTTTACTACGGTCTTCACCTGTTTTATAACCGGCACGTTCACGCAGTTTGTTCATCCATTCGACAGCTTTATCATAATTGGCTTCACCCTTACGAATATATGCTTCGGCAACCATTAGTACATCATCTGCCGAACGGGCGATGATAGCATCGCGAGTACCGAATTGCGATGCTATGGAAACACGATAACCATCACGGAATTTAGATAAAGCTACTGAACGCTTGTGAGGTATGATATCGTAATAATTACCTGTTTTCTCATTTATATTCCAGCTGTGTTCCTGTCCTTTGAAATAGCGTACATATGTATACGTGTTACACATTTTTCCATCTTTTAAAACAGTATATGCCGGAGCGTTGGAATATTTCTCATAGCGGTTGTCTCCCGGGTCATTAACGATGTATTTCATACCGAGTTCACCTCCACTGAAACGTTTGTCACCTTCTTTTACACCTGCCTGAGCGTATGGCATATCTTCTGCTGTCCAGGTGGGAGCACTTTTGGTTTCGTTGGCTCCATAACAGGTAATGAATGATTTCCAGAAACGAGAGTCATTGACACGGTCAAATACCTGCATGGTATACTCTGTAGCACTTACGTATGAGAATTCACGTCCTCCGGAGATGTCACGTTTACATCCACCTATATCATTACCTTGGTATACGGCCGGATAATAAAGATGCATCTGATTTCCATAACGTCCCCATGTTGATTCATCATTAGAGAATTGAGCTGCCAAAATCACTTCACTTACTTTTTCATTGGCTCCGTTCGGCTGTTCATAGTCCCAAAGTTCTACATAATCATTGCACAACGGATGTGCGTCTACAACTTCCGAACCATATTGAATAACAGCATCGAGGTCGGATGCTACATAATTACTATTCCAATCGCTGTACAATTCGGAGGCACGGAATAAATGTGCTTTTGCAAGGAAATGGGCAGCAGCATATTTGTTAATTCGTCCGATTGATTCACCTTTATCCGGAAGTAGTCTGTAGGCTTCTCCAAAATCAGCTATGACCTGTGTGTATATTTCTTCAGCAGAATTCCGTGTGAAGTACGTTTCCGCGCTTGTAGACGGAACTAATTTCAACGGCACACCACCAAATTGTTTCACTAATTCAAAATAAGCATAGGCTCTTAGAAAGTGTGCTTCTCCCAAGCGTGTGTTATATGTGGGTGAACTTTGGTTATAATATTGAGGTATGTTTTGGATCAATATGTTTGCGGGTTCAACCAGTCCGTAGTAATTGTCCCAGATAGGTTGGTTGGCGGCATTTTCAGATGAATTTAAATCTTGACTATAGTGATTCCATGCTGGAATAACATTATTAGCATCAGTAAATTCATCCACTCCCATGTTGTAGCACTGAATCCCCCATATATAGTTGAATTTGAATTTCAGTTTCTGATAGGCTCCGGTCACTAATTCATCAAGACCTTCTTGTGTCTTAAAGCGGTCGGTACTATATTGAGTTGTTAAATTCTCATCAAGGAAAGATTCACTGCACGAAGTGATCGAGCTTCCTGTTACGCTGGCCATTAAAGCAGCAAATAATATTCTATTTAATTTCATAATGTCTTTACTTTAATTTGTTTATTAGAATCCGATGTTGACACCTATTACAAAACTCTTCAAAGTGGTAGGTGAACCAAATGTCTTGGCATTATTGTCATAGTTTACCAAGTCTGTATCCAAAAAGTCACATGCCTTATAGATATTGAATGGATTCATGGCTTGAACATACAACTTCAGATTACTGATACCCAAGTTCTTTAATTGTTGTGGGGTAAAGTTATAACCCAATGAGATATTACGAACTTTGATGTACGAACCATCCTGATAGTTCATTGCGCTGTTAAAGGCATCGGCTCCTTCACCGTTGGAACCGGGTGAATAGTATTTTGCATTCTCATTGGTACCGGCTACCCAATAATCTATTTTACGTTGCATATAGCGACCGTCAAGAGTAACAGCTCCCTGTGGAACAGTAAATCCCCAACGTGATAAAATAAAGAAGGATAGCTCAAAATTCTTATAGCTGAAAGTGTTACTCCATCCACCTGTCCAGCGTGGACGTGTATGCCCTACAATTTTCTTATCGTCATTGGCATCTATTGTATCGTCATTATTTAAATCTTTCACTTTGATTTGTCCCGGTTTACGTCCGTATTTGGCAGCTTCTTCAGCTTCTTCTGTTTTCCAGATGCCATCATATACCCAGTCGTAATAAACACCGATTTCCTCACCGACAAACCATTTGTTGTTCACATCTTCTGTTCTACCATTAGACAATTCGTCGATTCGGTTTCTATCCATTGACCATGTTAAAGTAGTGCTCCAAGAAAAATCTTTTGTTTGTATAGGTATTGCATTTACTTGTAGGTCAATTCCATATCCGGATGTTTTACCCACATTGGCATAAGTAGAAACATAGCCCGTTAGTGAAGGAATTGACATTTCCAGTAACAAATCATCAGTTTTCGTTTTGTATGCATCGATACTACCAGTAAGTCGGTTATTAAAGAAACCGTAGTCAACACCGACATTGTATTGTGTAGTTCTTTCCCAGCCTAGAGTTGGATTAGCCATTTTGGCGGGTTCCTTCTGTGAAGGATCTGAAGGTACATAGCCCAAAGATGACTCATTCTGTCCCCAGTTATAGTATAAGCCTGTGATAGCGCCTTTAGTTGCATATGCTTTGATTGCCGCATTACCTGTAACACCCATACCTATACGAAGTTTCAACTGATTCAGCCAACTGATGTCTTTCAGGAAATCTTCCTGATCCATTCTCCATGCGATAGCAGCAGAAGGGAAACTTGCCCATTTGTGCCCTTCGGCTAATTGAGAGGCGCCGTCCCAACGCATAGATGCTGTCAATAAGTATTTATCTTTATAACCATAGTTTAGGCGAATCATATAAGATGCCATTTGAGTTTCGGTCAGACCTGTGCCAAAAGAGTTTAGTGTACCGGCAGATCCTATATTATACCAAAGCTCATCCGATGAGGCTACATTAGTAGCTCTCATATCTCCCATCTCGTAATGGTAGGCCGAAGCGGATTGCATCAATGTCATGCCTAAATTATGTTGACCCAGGGCTTTGTTATAATAGATCAGGTTATCCAATGTCCATGCACGTTTTTGTTCGTTCTTGTATTGTGCACCATTGTTACCATCTCCATTAATACCATCTGCTGCATTAGCAACTCCTAAAGTGTAGAATTGGAATTCAGGGCCAAACTGAAGACGATAAGATAAGCCTTCCAGGGGTTTCCAGATTTTGCCGAAATCAATTTGCGAATACAAACTAGCAGAAGCACGGAAAGTGCGGCGTTGGTTGGTGTTGTAGTCTAATTCACGAATAGGGTTGATGATATTTACATCCCCACTCGGATAACGGACATATTCACCGTTTTCGTCATAAGGTACTGTCCATGGAATCATACTTCTTAATGCGCTATAGAAATCACCCGAACCGGTTACAGACTTGGAGAAACTATATCCATAGTCTTGAGTGGAATAAGATGCATTAATTGAAGATCCCATTTTGAACCAATTGACAGGAGTTACATCAAATGAGGTCTTTAATGTATAACGTTCATATGCTTGCCCTGGTTGTGTACCTTTCTGGTCCAAATAACCGAATGAGGCATAGCCTTGGAATTTGTCAGACCCTCCGGATGCGCTTAAGGTATGTTCGTGTGTAATCCCCGTCTGTTTACCGTGCGAAGCCCAGTCGTATGATCCTACTAAAGATGGATCGTAGACTCCATTTACCCATGCCTTTTCGATGTTTTTCCATGAAGCGGTTACGCTACCAAATGCAGCTTTATCTGCTTCATAAGTTGGAGTGGCAGAAGCATAAGAACCTGCATTATATTTAGCTAAGCGGGCATAATCCAACCATTCAGCGGCAGACATCATTTCTGTAACATCGTGTAACGTTTCAAAAGTGACAGTACCGGAATAGTTTAGGGTCACTTTACCTTCTTTTCCTTTTTTGGTAGTTACAAGAATCACACCGTTGGCACCACGTGAGCCATAAATAGCTGTGGCTGAAGCATCTTTTAAAATGTCAATAGCTTCAATGTCGGAAGGATTGATATTTTCAATGCCTCCATTTTGAATTACCATACCGTCTACCACATACAGTGGACCTTGTTCCGCATTAATAGAGCGTTGTCCACGGATATTAATGTTGCCCACTTCTCCGGGACGCTGACTGGATGTAATATCTACACCGGCTGTTTTACCTTGCATCCCTTCTAGCGCATTTCTTACAGGCATTGCTTTCAGTTCTTTTTCACCTACGCGAGCCATGGCACCGGTTACGTCACTTTTTTTCTGTACTCCATAGCCTACAACTACTACTTCGTCTAAGGTCTCGGTATCTTCTTGAAGAGTAATTTTAAAGTTGGTATTTCCTGCTACGGATACTTCTTGTTTTTTATATCCTATATAAGTGATAGTGATTGTACCTTTTATTGGCACATTGGAAAGAGAAAACTTGCCATTTAAATCAGTAATTGTACCATTAGTAGTACCATTAACCAATACACTGGCACCAATAACCGGTTCTCCGGTGAAATCTGTAACTGTGCCCGAAATTGTCTTATTCTGGGCATAAGATTCTACTATTAAAAAAGAAAACAAAGTGAGGAGAAATAGCCGTCGGATAGTATCCTTATAGGCGTACAGGTGATTACCTTTTTTGTTGCTTTTCATACTTTAATTATTAAGTTATAAATATTGGTTTATATGTCCTTTATTGTTGATTTATCTTTTTATCTTCTAATGAAGACTCTTTGTTTCTTTTTATATGGATATTCCTGTAACGTAGTACTTTATAGAGGTTTAGTAGTATAATATATTGTATGATATTAATATATTTACATAGCATATTTATTATAGAGTTAAACAAAAGTTAGATTCTCTTTTTAAACATAACTTCCTGCGCATCAAACGACTACATGCAGTTAGCAATCAATTGAGGATAGGATTTGAACAATTAGCACCATTAATATCTTTTTTACCTATTATGAGTTATCCGGTATGCGAATCTTTCTTCGTTCCACTATAGTTATCTTTGCGTTTGACTATAGTTATCCGCAAGGGTAACTATAGTGTACTTTGCGGATAACTATAGTGGAACGAAAAAAGGATAGCGATCGGAATGAAATCGATTAGCAAAAGAAGGAAATAAAAATAGCAGTGAAAAACTATCTATACTATAGCAATTGGTCAAGTACGGCACGGAACACCTTATCGGCATGTTCTTGCATAATCTTAATATAATTAAAGATAGGACGGTTATTTTTCATACTGTGTCCGATACAGTATTCTATTTTTTCAATTTGAATGCCTAAATCATATCCGTGTTGTGCAAATGTCTTTCGAGCGGAATAGTAAGTAACCTTTTTCTTTACCCCCGAAAGTTCTGTTACCTTATTTATATGTCGGAAGACTAAACTATATATTTGTTTATAAGATGAATATTTACCAAACTGCAAATGTCCATTTCTCGACATATATTTATCTATGAGCACTTTTGCTTCAGGCTGCAAAGTAAATACAATTTCATTTTTTCCTTTCTTGCTATTACGTGTTTTGTGACGCACATAACGCATATCGTTCTTATTTTTAAAATCATATACTAATAAATCTCTCAGGTTAATACCGCCTAAATAATAGGTAAGCATAAAAATATCTCTCACCATGGATAAAGAAGGCTTTAAAAGCCGGACATCACGTATTCTCTTCAGTTCATCTATTGACAAATCAAGTTCCCGCACATTACTTGCCGGCATCTTAAAGAGGACAAAAGGATGAATGGAGTAAGATACATAATTCATCTTACCGGCATAATTTAATATCACCTTTATTAAAGTCAGATATATTCTGATAGTTGTATCTGCCAGATTCTCCTCGTGAAGAACTTTGGCAAATTCTTGGATATGTATAGGTGTCAATTGAATTAAAGGAAAATCCCCTTTCATATATTTGACTAATCTTTCGGAAGCTATCTTATAAAGTTTATAAGATTTCTCCCGCTCTTCTCCTTTCATGAAATTCATGTATTCTTTTGCAACAGCTTGAAAGGTTATACCTTTTTTCTTTTGTTCATAAGTAATTATACGTATAAGTTCGGTACATGAAATTGCTGGCAAATAGCTGATCGATGTAACAATTTCTTCATACTCATTGATTAGTTTCCGAAGACAGGCATTCATATTCGCTGCATTCTCATGCCTTACTACTCGACCATTTTTTAGTTGACTGGCAGAATCCAAAGTAAATTGGGTAGATATATATCTGGTTTGAGAATGATGTGCTACGGCTATCCTTATTCGATGTCTGCCATTTGATAATTTTTTAGTTGGAACAACTACAATTGAAAAATTCGCCATATCATTTTTAGGTTTATAAATTACTATTTTCCATACAATAAAATAGAAACAAAAAGGTTCATAGTCATTAGGAACTAATCGAATATCGCTCCCACAGCATGGAATATCGTGCAAAAGACGGTATTTTCCATGCATTTGTACGATTCTGCATTGCTATATCTTGATTAAGTCGTTATGTTTGCAACACTTTTTCACAGGTAGAGTGTGAAAAATTGCTTTTAAAAAGAGAATCTAACTTTTGTTTAACTTAACAGATATAGCTAATAGATATGGAAAACAACAAAAAAAATGCTTCATTTATTTCAATTGCTGGTTGGAAAAGAATGCAGCCATTGTCTTTTTTACTTTACGACGATTTTACTAATCAACAAAAATATGTTTAACTTTAAAAAACATGGTATGAAAAAAAACTATGTCACAACTGCTGTTGCCTTACTACTTTTAGCAGGATGTAGCAACGATATTAAAGAAACTGATATTCAGTTTACCGGTGACACGGGAGCGAAAGTTTCTTTTAGTGCAGTAATAAACAATCATGAGGCTAGCAATCTTGTTACAAGAGCTACGGAAACAAACTGGGAGGCAGAAGACTCGGTAGGAATCACTTGTGGTACGGAACAAGTGAATATTCATTACAAATACAAGGGCAATGGTCTTTTTGCAGCAAAAGGAGGAAATGCAGAAGAAATTTGGGTATTAGGTTCTGGAGAGTATGATGTAGTGGCATATGCTCCATTTTCTGGTACATCAGGTGAAGAACAACCTGTATTGGAAGTGACTACAGCCAGTGATAATCAAGCTACAGCAGAAGAACGTGCGAAGATAGATTTTCTTTTTGCCAAAGGGAAGGTTACATCACAAACCCCGAACGTGACATTAGCATTCAATCATGTGATGAGTCGTATTAGATTGGAGTTTCAAGCCGGTGATGGTGTGGACTTGGCAGATATAACCTGTTATCTTATTGGACTTAAGAACAATGGTACATTTAATCCTAAAACAGGGGAGACAACAGTAAGTGAAGATCCTGTTACGGACAAAGATGATATTTATTGGGATAAAATAGGAGAGCAGGATAATTATACAGTACAAGCTATTTTACTGCCACAGAAGGTGCAAGGCAAGGTAACTATCCAAGCTAGAATGAACGGTTATCTTTATGAAGCCGAGTTTGCTAACCTGACAGAATTGAAATCGGGATTTTCTTATAATTATATCATCAAGACAAATAAATACGAGGACAATAATTATGTGTTGACAATTACAGAACAAACGCAAATAATAGGATGGGAAGATGAAAACCACGATCCTATAACATCCGACCCTAGTATAGCTGAAACTGGAACAGAGATAACCAACCCTAGTTGGAATATTACAGAAGAAACCGTAACTCCACAGCCTGTTGTGAAGTGATCTGTTTACCAATCTAGTATAGACAAAAAATGCTAAAAATATAAACATGAGATTTATGAAAGTATATAATTATATATCAATGCTTTTTCTGGCTGGCTCAGCCATAGTTGCGTCTTGCTCGCAAAATGAAGAACTGACCGGAGAAACCCCGGATTCTTTGCAGGGATTTCAGATTAGTGTGTCTGATGAAGGATTTATGGACGAAAGTGGCAAGACACGTGCTACAGAAAATGGATATACTACTCGATTTTCTAACGGAGATGCTATCGGTATATTTGCGGTAAGAGGAGAAACGGTGGTAGAGGATATCAAGAATCGGAAATTCACATTGACAGATGGCTATTGGGAATTGACTGATGGAGGGGATCCTATTGAATACAAAGGTTCACAATTTCAGCGGATGACTTTTTATGCATACTATCCGTATAATGCAAATGTAACTTTTGATCCGACTAAGGTAGATCCTTTTGAAACGTATGTCAACAATTGGAAAATTGGCGAAGAACAAAATGAAGGAAATTATACACAATATGATTTGATGACGAGTACAGGTAGTGTTCAGGGGGATCGTTTGAAAGGACAGATCGCTTTTACTATGCAACATCGGATGGCTCTTGCTGTTGTGAAGATGCCTAATTTGACATATAGCTTTACAAATGGTGGTATAGATGATTATTTATTACCATTAACTGCCGGTTCGTTTACTGTGAACAATACTCAAGCAACTCCTTATTATCAGGAAAGTACAAATACATACCGTTTTTTGGTTAATCCGAATAAAGAATTCTCAATCAAGGGTACTTATACAGGCGTGGGTGAAATGGAATATGAAGCTAAAGGTACTCTGGAAGGAGGAACAGCGAAGATGTATACCATCGAAGATAAAAGTAAGATTAACCATACTTTGCAGGTCGGGGATTATTTCTGTGCAGATGGAAAAATAGTTTCTGTAGATGCGGAAACAGTACCGGAAAATGTGATTGGTATTGTATGTTATGTAGGTAATTCACAGCCTAGCGTAACACATCCCGAACTTTATTCTGCAGAGATTGATGCTTTGCGTCGTGACTTTCCCGCTTGTACGCATGGAATAGTACTATCTATAAAGAATTCATTGGTAAAAGATGATGAACAAAACGATATTGCCTTGCAAATGTTTCATTCCAGTAAGGCAGGTTATTACTCTGATTGGTTTAATTCAGATGAAGATTGGAAAGATAAGTTTGTAGGCTGTAACACCGAGAAGGATGCTAACAAAAATGATGCTTCAAAGGTTTTTCCCGCATTGATGGGGTATAATAACACAAAAATACTCACTATGTGTTACGAAGGAATGGGTAGTACCTCTACTTGTGATTATGTTTATGACTACATCATGGCTTATCGTAAAGCAGAAGCCGTTCCTTCTGGTGTAACTCCTTGGTATCTACCTTCTGTGATGTGCTGGGATCAGGTTGCCAAGAATATGAGTGGCATTAATAGTAGTCTTCAGAAAGTAAATGGTGATAAGATGGTCACTTCTGATCTACCTGTAAATAACAAGGCTGCTGGGCACTATTGGAGTAGTACACAGCGTTCTGCAGTCAATCAATGGACACACAGCATGGGAAATGGAAGCTTTCACGTCACTTGCGAACGTGCTTCATGCGCCGGCTATTTCCGTATGATGCTCGCATTCTAAAATAAACATGACGGTATATAAAGTCCGTCAACTATACTTATATCATGAACATATACATATATGAATAAGAAAAACTTTATAAAGGGGACAACCTTACCTGTCGCTCTGTTTTTCACTATAGCAACTTTTGCACCTGCATGGGGATTGCAAACAGCTTCGGCAGCCGTCGAAGTTGTACAGCAGCAAAGTACTATAAAAGGAACAGTAGTAGATAGCCAAGGAGAACCGATAATTGGAGCAAGTGTACTTGCGGAAGGAACATCTAACGGTACAATTACCGATATTGACGGTGTATTTAGAATAAATGTACGTCCTGGTACGAAACTGAAAGTATCTTTTATAGGTTATACCGATAAAAAAGTCGTAGCAAAGAATGACATGAAAGTCATTTTGGTAGAGGATGTGACTGCTCTTGAGGAGGTGGAAATTGTAGCCTATGGTACCCAGAAGAAAGTGACCATGACAGGAGCTATCGCTAGTGTGAAAGGAGAAGAATTGACCCGTGTATCTGTAGGTTCGGTTTCCAATGTATTAGGAGGGCAGATGACAGGTTTGACTACTGTGCAATATTCTGGTGAGCCGGGAGCGGATGCCGCTGAAATTTTTATTCGTGGTAAAGCTACTTGGGAGAATTCTTCACCGTTAATTCAGGTAGACGGTGTGGATCGTGAAAGTATGAGTGATATCGACCCGAATGAAATTGAATCCATTTCTATCTTGAAAGATGCTTCGGCAACAGCCGTATTTGGTATTCGTGGAGCAAATGGGGTCATTCTGATTACAACTAAACGAGGAAAGGAAGGAAAGGCGAAAATTTCGTTTACTACTTCTGCTTCTGTGTTGATGCCTACAAAAATGGTAGAACAGGCAAGTTCTTATGATTATGCCCGTTTTCATAATCAAATGATGTCCGGTGATGGTAAATCTGCCTTATTTAGTGGTGATGTGATTCAAAAATTTGCGGATGGTTCCGATCCTATTCGTTTCCCCAATATACAATGGGCTGACTATATTATGAAAAGCTCTACGCTTCAGAGCCAGCATAACTTGAATATCTCGGGAGGAACAGATAAAGTACGTTATTTTATCTCTGCAGGTGCCTATACGCAAGGAGGACTTTTTAGTGAATTTGATCTTCCTTATAATTTAAGCTACCAGTACCGTCGGTTCAACTATCGTACAAATTTGGATATGGATGTCACCAAAACTACTACTTTGTCATTCAATATTAGTGGTAATGTGAATAATTCAGATCAACCGCGTACGAGTCAGGGATCTTCCGGATTGATTAAAAATATGTATTATGCTACTCCTTTCTCCAGTCCGGGAATCATAGACGGGAAATTGGTAAATTCGAGCGATGAAACTTATTCAGACGGACTGAAATTACCATTTACAGGAGGCACTGGTATGGGATATTATGGAAATGGATTCAGCCAGACTAGCAATAATTCGCTGAATGTGGATGTGATTCTGGACCAGAAAATGGACTTTTTGACTAAAGGACTTTCTTTTAAAGTGAAGGGATCTTATAACAGCTCGTTTACAGTTAATAAAGTTGGTTCTGGCGGGTCTATCGCTACATACACTCCTGTATTGATGGATGACGGTAGTATTGCTTATCGTAAGTTTGGAGAAAATACAGATGTGAAGTATTCGTATACTACAGGCAAAGCACGTAATTGGTATATGGAAGCCAGCTTTAATTATAATCGTACTTTTGGTGATCATACAGTGACAGCCTTGGTTTTGTATAATCAACAGAAAGAATATTATCCGAAAGTATATTCGGACATTCCTCATGGATATGTCGGATTAGTCGGACGTGTCACTTATGATTGGAAGAGTCGCTATATGGCAGAGTTTAATGTGGGTTATAACGGTTCGGAAAACTTTGCGTCTGATTTGCGCTTTTCTTATTTTCCGGCTGGTTCTATAGGTTGGGTGATGAGTGAAGAGAAGTTTTTCCGTCCTTTGAAATCGGTGGTTAGCTTTTTGAAATTACGTGCCAGTGTCGGTTTAGTAGGTAACGATAATATTGGGGGATCGCGGTTTATGTACATGGCTGATCCATATAATGTCGGTTTAGGTGATTTGGCTAACCGTGTAACAGCAAGTGGAGGAGCGACTAACGCTTGGGGATATGGGTTTGGAGTAGATAATGGTACTGTTAGTCTGGGTGCGCGTGAGGTAGCTAAGAATAATGCTGCTGTGACATGGGAAAAAGCCCTGAAGCGGAACTATGGTGTTGATATTAATTTCCTTGACGACCGTCTGAAAGCAACCTTTGAATATTATAAAGAACGTCGTAATGATATCCTTTTGCGTGATGGTACAGCTCCGGGAATGTTGGGGTTCATTACTCCATATTCAAATTTAGGAAGTGTAGACAGTTGGGGTTGGGAACTTTCTTTAAAATGGAACGATAAGATTGGTGATAATTTCCGTTATTGGGCGGGTATTAACCTTTCTTATAATCAGAATGAGATTCTTGAAAAGAAGGAAGCCCCGCAGAATAATTTATATCAATACCAGAAAGGACACCGTATCGGTTCGCGTAGCCAATATGTTTTCTGGCGCTTCTATGATGAGGAGACACCTGCTTTATATGAACAGACATTTAATCGTCCGTTCCCCACTCACGAGAGTATTCTTCAAAATGGAGATGCAGTATATGTTGACTTGAATGGTGACCGTAAGATTGATGCAAATGATGCAAGTTATGACTATGGCTTTACAGACGATCCTGAATATATGCTAGGTATTAATTTAGGATTCAGTTGGAAGAATCTGGAAATAAGTACTCAATGGACAGGGGCCTGGAACGTAAGTCGTATGATTTCGGATGTATTTCGTCAGCCGTTTTATTCATCTTCCAATAGCGAGCAGGGAGGATTGTTGGCATACCATTTGGACCACACATGGACACCGGAAAATCCGTCACAATCTTCGGAGTATCCGAGAGCTACCATTGATAATGCGAAGAATAACTATGCTACCTCCACTTTATATGAGAAAGATGCAAAATACTTGCGTTTGAAAACTCTTCAGGTGGCATACAATTTTCACTTCCCATTGATGAAGAAACTTGGACTGAATACATGTCAGTTGGCTTTTGCGGGATATAATTTGTGGACTATAACACCTTATTTGTGGGGTGATCCGGAGGCAAGAGCTACTAATGCACCTTCTTATCCATTGTCCAAGACTTATACGTTGAGCTTGAAATTAGGATTCTAAAATAGATAAAGGAAAGATACAATGAAATTACAAAATAAATGGTTCATCGGTGCGATGTTGGGAGCGGCGGTTTGTTTGGTTTCCACTTCATGTGTGGACGAAATTAAATTTGGAAACTCTTTTTTGGATAAGGCACCGGGCGGAAATGCTACTATTGACACTGTGTTCAATAGTGCTGAATATACGCGCCAATTTTTGAATACCTGTTACAGTAGACAGTATTACGGATTACCTTATAATACAGACAGTAACGGTAATATTCCTGATTCTTCCAGCCCTTATTTAGGAAAGAAGGATGCGCTAACAGACTGCTGGTCACTTTATTTTAGTGATGCGACTGTATATCAGCAGTATTATTTGGGTTCTCTCAATGCCAACTATGGCACGCGTGGTAATATCTTCCCATATACACGGGAAATGGTATGGGAAGTAGTGCGTTGGTGTTGGTTGTTAATGGAAAACATAGATAGAGTACCGGGCATGGATGACACTGAAAAAACACAGTTGGTGGCAGAAGCTAAATGTCTGATTGCGGCGCGTTATTTTGATATGTTCCGTCATTATGGAGGTCTTCCATTATTATACGCTTCATTCACCGGTACGGAGTCAGGTTATGAAATCCCCCGTGCTACGGTAGAGGATACTGTTAACTACATGATAAAGATGTTGGATGATGCCATCAATTCCGGTGGATTGGTGTGGGCTTATCCTGATGCCGATCTTGCTAGCAAGGCCGGACACTGGACAAAGGCCGGTGCTATGGCATTGAAATGTAAAATCTGGCAATTTGCTGCTTCTCCGTTGTTTAATGATGTCAATGGATATGCAGGAGGAAATTCAGAGGCTGAACAGCAACGTCTGGTATGGTACGGCGGCTATCATGCGGAACTTTGGGATAACTGTTTGAAGGCTTGTGAAGCATTCTTTAAAGAGCTGGAGAGTCAAGGCGGGTACAGTCTGAATAAGGCTTCGGAAGAAACACCGGAGCAGTATCGTCAGGCATATCGTATGGGATATATTCGTCAGAACAGCAAGGAGGTCTTGCATTCTGTTCGCACGAATATGTCGGACGCTTTCAATTCAAGTTCTTATATGTGGCATTCTTGGGCTGTTCCGTCACTTTGCCGTACTGAATATCCGCCTACACAGGAATATGTGGAGATGTTCCCATGGGCCGACGGCACTCCATTTGACTGGAAAAAGGCAGAAACAGAAGGTAAGTTGGATGAAATGTTCTTGACCGGAACATTTAAAAATGGAGAACAACTATTGTCGGAAATTGTATTAACCCGTGACCCTCGTCTGTATGAGCATTGCATGGTGAATGGATTACCAAAGATGTTAGACTGGAGTGCCGGAACAATGTCCGGTTTACCTTATGAATTGTGGGTCGGAGGATACGATGAAGGACAAAATGCAGCACTTGAATCAGGTAACTATGCGACTGGTTATAAAAATATGAAATATTATTTGGGAACAGAGTACCAACGTCAGTATACGCATTGGGTATATCTTCGTTTGTCTGACATTTATTTGACCTATGCAGAGGCCTTGCTTCAAGCCAAGAACGATTACCGGGGCGCTATTAATCAAATGAATATAGTACGTGCCCGCGTGGGATTAAAGAAAGATTTGGCGGAGTGTGTTACAGATAAGAATTTACTTTCTGACAAAGCTGCCTTATTGGAAGAATTGCTGTGTGAACGTGTTCGGGAATTGGGGCTTGAAGATAGCCGTTACTTTGATCTTATCCGTTACAAACGTGCCGATCGTTTCGAGAAGCGCCTGCACGGGTTACTCGCCTATCGTTTGGATGATACTGGTAATCGTATAACAGGGAATGCTAAATGGAATGAAGGAGATAAAAACAAAGGAGCATTGCAGCCTACTCGTTTTGAATATGAAAGGTTTGAATTATCCAAACCGGTTCGTCGGTGGTGGACATACGGATTTGATTCTAAATGGTATCTTTCTCCATTCCCGCAAACGGAAATTAACAAAGGATATGGACTAATTCAGAATCCGGGTTGGTAATGTGAGACAGCGAAATAGATTAAAACAATATTGAATATTGATTTATATGAGAAAAAATAAGATTCTGATACTGGCTTTACTGGTTTGTTTGAGCATTCCGGTCAGAGCGCAGAATACAGACAACAACATTATAGGTATTGTTGTTGATAAGTCGGGAAATCCAGTCTATGGAGCGTCCGTTAATGTGGAAGGTGGCGCAGTGGAGACTCGGGTTGAAACTGATAAAGACGGTAAATTCGAGATTGCGGTCGAGAAAGGACAACGCTTGAGTGTTGTTTCTGTCGACAAAGGCTCTACCACCGTTGTGGCAAAGACTGATGGTCCGATGACCATTGTGATGGGATATGCAGCTCAGACTATTGATGTGGGAGCTAACCGGACATTTAATCGTCATGAATCAACGGCAGCAGTTTCTACCACATATAATGAAGAGTTTAATAAGCGGTCTTCCCGGAATATATCCAATTCTCTATATGGATATGGATTGGGCCTTACTACTTTGCAGAATGCGGCTAGTACCGGGCTAATGGCAGATCCTACCTTCTATGTGCGTGGTTTGCAGAGCTTGTCAAGTAGTACACCGCTCGTGTTGGTTGACGGTTTGGAACGAGACATGAGTTTGGTAAGTCCGGAAGAAGTAGAATCCGTTTCCATCCTGAAAGATGCCGCGGCTGTGGCATTGTACGGATACAAAGGAGTGAACGGTGCGATCTTGATAACGACGAAGCGTGGTAAGTACAAAACAAAAGAGATAACGTTTACGTATGATCATATCATTAACACTCAGTCTCGACGTCCGGAATTTGTAGATGCGGCTACGTATGCTTCTGCAGTGAATGAAGCACGTGGATATGAAGGTTTGGGAGCTCGATATACTCCGGAAGAAGTCGATGCTTTTCGTAATGGAGTAGGCAGTGGTGGGGCTTCCCGTATGTACCCTTATCTTTATCCTAATGTGAACTGGATTGATGAAACTTTTAAAGACAGAGGAGTTTCTAATAAATACACGATCGAATTCCGAGGAGGAGGGGCAAAGTTCCGCTACTATACTATGGCGAATTTATTAACAGACAAAGGTTTTATCAAAACCCCGAATGCAAATGACGGATATTCTACACAGAATATGTATTCGCGTGCTAATTTGCGTACGAATCTGGATATTGATTTAACAGCTACTACCAAATTAAAGTTGAACCTTCTCGGTACATTGTCCGAATCCCGACTTCCGGGAGCTTCGGTTAACTTATGGGATATGATTTATTCGGTTCCTTCTGCAGCTTTTCCGGTTCGTACGGAAGATGGCAGTTGGGGAGGAAGCACTACTTGGGCGGGGACGTCGAATCCAGTCGCACAATCGCAGGGAGCTTCTTATTCTAAAGGACATTCTCGTAGTTTGTTTGCCGACCTTACCTTGTCACAAGATTTGTCTGGTTTGCTGAAAGGATTGGGAGCTAATTTTCGTTTAGCTTATGACAACTATTCCAATATTCTGGAAGACCATAGCAAGACTTATAAGTATGCCGGTTATGCAACAAGCTGGACAACTAACGGTCCGTTTTATACTGCTATTTCTGGTGGCGAATCCAGTGAAATGGGTTCGGGTGCGGGGATTGACAATTGGGCACGCCAATTTAACTTTGCAGGTAGTGTCGATTACAATCGTTCGTTCCAAAAGTGGGATGTGTATTCTCAATTGAAATGGGAGTATGAATATCGTGATTCTTACGGTCTGAACACTACTATCTATCGGCAAAATGTTTCTTGGTATAATCATGTAGGCTTCTCTAATCGCTACTATTTGGATCTGGCATTGGTAGGTTCGGCCTCTAGTTTATTGGCACCGGGACATAAATGGTCTTTCTCTCCTACCATTTCTGCTGCTTGGGTGCTTTCGGAAGAAAAATGGTTGAAAGAGGTGTCTTGGGTGAATTTCTTGAAATTACGTGCTTCATTTGGCGTGATCAATGTTGATTATCTGCCTAAAGACGGAGACGACACCGTTTACGATTATTGGGACCAGATTTATACGACTACCGGTACACAATATAAGTTTAACAGTAGTTACGACTCCGAATTCGGGAGTACTATTATCGGCCGTTTGGCAACTGCTAATTCGACACATGAGAAAGCGTATAAATATAATGTTGGTATTGATGCTGTGTTGTTCAATGGACTGAACGTGACGGCAGAAGGCTATTATCAACGGAGAAAAGATATTTGGGTATCTTCCGAAGGTAAATATACCAATGTATTGGGAGTGGATGCTCCGTTCGAGAATGCCGGGATCGTTGATAGTTATGGCATGGAACTAGGGCTTAACTATACGAAACGGTTAGGAGATGTAGTGTTCAACCTTGGCGGTAATTTTGCTTGGAATAAGAATGAAATTAAGGAGCAACTGGAAGAACCGCGTTTATATAATAATCTTGTGCAAACAGGAAATCGGTTGGGACAAGTGTATGGAATGATAGCTGAAGGTTTCTTCAAAGATGAAGAGGATATAGCAAATAGTCTTACGCAAAACTTTAGTACGGTAGTGCCGGGAGACATAAAATATAAAGATGTGAATGGAGACGGAATCATTGATGCCAATGATAAAACAGCTATCGGTTATAGTACGACAGCCCCGGAAATTTATTATTCTTTCCATTTGGGAGCGGAATGGAAAGGGATTGGAGTAGATGTAATGTTCCAGGGGACAGGTAACTATTCTGCTGTATTGAATACGAAGAGTATGTTTTGGCCGTTGATAAATAATACGACACTCTCTACTCATTATTATGAGAATCGTTGGACACCGGAAAATCAAAATGCCAAATATCCTCGTTTGAGTTCACAGAGTAATGCCAATAACTATCAGGCTAATACGGTTTGGTTGGCAGACCGGTCA
Source organism: Bacteroides sp. M10 (assembly GCF_014334015.1). GTDB lineage: Bacteria > Bacteroidota > Bacteroidia > Bacteroidales > Bacteroidaceae > Bacteroides > Bacteroides intestinigallinarum. The sequence goes on from NZ_CP060488.1 coordinate 3,228,980, forward strand.
TTTTTGAAGTTACGTAATGCGGAGGTGTATTACAGATTTCCGAAAGAATTGATGAAGAAGACTAAGATATTAGGGAGTGCCAAGTTATATGTCAGAGGAACAGACTTGTTCTGTTCGGATCATATTGATGTGGCAGATCCGGAATGTTATGGTGTAGCGACTCCGCTGAATAAGAGTGTAGTAGTCGGTGTTACGATTGGTTTTTAATCATAAAAACAAAGCGAAAGAATGAAACTGAAAAACATTATCTACGGAATGATGTGTGTAGCCACACTCGGTTCCTGCTCAGATAAGATGGAATATCATGAGTACAATAACTATGATGAGGATTTTGTGAAGCTCAACTTCGGTAATGTGGGAGGGCTGATAACAAATATCTATTTGTCCATGGATGTGGACTTTGGAAATTATAGCGGGGCAATTCTTGGTTCTGCTACAGATGAGTCCGAATATGCTTATACGGGAAACCAGATTGAAGACTTTTACAATGGCTCTTGGAGTCCGTCGAATGCTAAAAGTAGCATGTGGACGTCCTGTTATGAAGGGATAGCCAATTGTAATTTATATCTGGAGAAGTTTACCGGACTGACATTTCCCGAGTTGGCTTTGAACAGTGATTATGCACAACAGATGTTCCGTTATACCAATTACCAGTATGAGGTGCGTTTCCTTCGTGCGTATTTCTACTTTAACTTGGTACGGCAATATGGAGATGTGCCGTTTAGTGACCATATATTAACGGCCGAAGAATCGAATACATTATCGCGCAGACCGGCACAGGAGATTTTTGATTATATCATAGCCGAATGTGATGATATAAAGGATAAGATTATTGTCGATTACAGTAAACTGGGGGATATGGCATTACCTAGTAGCCCGGCGGAAACAGGACGTGCCAATCGTAAAACGGTATTGGCCTTGAAAGCTCGTGCAGCATTGTATGCGGCAAGTCCTTTGTTTAACCCGACTGATGATAAAGAGCTGTGGTATCGTGCAGCTAAAGCCAATAAGGAAATCTTGGATGATAGTAATGGGTTTGCTGAAAAGGCAAAACTCTTAGTGGATGATTATTCGTCACTTTGGAGTAAGGACAATTACAATGACGCTACTAATGAAATTATTTTTCTCCGTCGTGCCACTACTACCACTAATTCTTTTGAGGGATATAACTTCCCGGTAGGGCTGGAAAATTGTAAAGGTGGAAACTGTCCCACGCAGACATTGGTAGATGCGTATGAGATGAAGGATACAGGGATGCGTCCGGACGAGTTGGATAACTACGATCCTGCTAATCCCTATTATACCAACCGCGACCCTCGTTTCTATCTGACTATTGCCAAGAATGGAGATGAAAAGTGGCCTAACTGGAATACTGTTCCTTTGCAAACTTATCAGGGCGGACTAAATGCGGAACCTTTGAGTGGCGGTACTCCGACAGGCTATTACCTGAAGAAGTATTGTCAGACGGCAGTGGACTTGCGTGCCGGTACAGCTTCAAAGACTTATCATTCATGGATTACGTTCCGTTTTGGGGAGTTCTATTTGAATTATGCGGAGGCTGTATATAAGTATCTAGGTAGTCCGTATGCAACGGATAGTGAATTTACAACTTCGGCTGTAGATGCTATCAAAGTAGTTCGTACGCGTGCCGAAATGCCCGGATTCCCTCAAGGGATGACCAATGATGCTTTCTGGAAGAAATATCAGAATGAACGTATGGTAGAATTAGCTTTTGAAGGACATCGTTTTTGGGATGTACGCCGTTGGAAGGAGGGTGACAAACATTTCAAGAACATTGTTGAAATGAAGATTACGAGGAATGGGGATGATACTTATACGTATGAGCGTAAGGTAAAAGAAAGAAGTTGGGATGATAAGATGTATTTCTTCCCGATTCCTCAGAGTGAAAAATCGAAAAATCCTAATTTAGAGCAGAATCCGGGGTGGTAATCCATAACTGGAATGCTGACAAATAGTGATAATGTTCTTGCATAGAACAGATGTTAATGTTTAAAAAACGAAAGAAATGAAGAAACATTATATAGTATTGGGGTTGTTTTGTTTGCTGGCGATAGTTGCCTGTTCAGATAATGACCCCGTCGTTGAAGTGAACAATGACAACCCAACAGAAGAATTGCCTCCTCTGCCGACCGAGGTCATAACGGGTAGTCGTGCCATGTGGGTGAGTTATGATCCTATTTCAGCTTCTGATTCCAATAATTCATCGGGGATTTCATCCGCATTGATTAGCTGGAGATTATTGAAGACTGATCCGTCTAATATTGCTTTTGATATTTATAAGTCGGTAGACGGCGAGGCAGAAGTGAAATTGAATGAGGAACCTATTTCAAATACGACTTCCTGGGTGGATGCAGATATTGATGTATCAAAAACGAATGTATATCGGGTCACTCTTGCCAATCAGACTGAAACGCTTTGCGATTATACGTTTACCTCTGAAATGGCAGAAAAGTTTTATCATGAGATTAGATTAAACTTGAATGTACCTGATGCATCGATTACATATTCTCCTGATGATATTCAGCTAGGTGATTTGGATGGCGACGGTGAACTGGAGATTGTGGTAAAGAGAGAACCATATGACGGGGCGAATATGGGAGTTTGGTTTAATGGTACTACTTTATTGGAAGCCTATAAAATGGACGGGACTTTCTTGTGGCAAATAGATTTAGGTATTAATATTCGCTCAGGGTCACACTATACTTCTTATATTTTGTATGATTTTGACGGTGACGGTTTGTGCGAAATAGCTTTCCGTTCGTCCGAAGGCACCAAGTTTGCTGATGGAAAGATTATAACTGATGCAAACGGTAAGATAAATGATTATCGTAACCGCCAAACAGATGGTAAAGGTTGGTACTCCGGAGCGGCTATTGCGAGAGATCCGAATGACCCGTCTACAGCTACTACTTGCGGTTTGATAATGGAAGGTCCTGAATATATTTCTATTTGCAGGGGATATGACGGACGTGAAATAACTCGTATAGACAATATTCCACGTGGAGGAGAAGGATCGAAAGTGTCACGTGCCAAGTATTGGAGTGAATATTGGGGAGATGATTTTGGCAATCGTATGGACCGTTTCTTTATCGGAGTTGCTTATCTGGATGGTATTCCTGATGAAGCAACCGGAGTGAGAACTACTAATCCAAGTTTGATAATCAGTAGGGGGATCTATAAAAACTGGCAAGTATGGGCACTTGATTTGAAAGGTAATGAGTTGGTCCCACGTTGGAAATTTGATACGGCGGATCATGCATCCAAATGGAAGGGTATGTGTTCACACTGTTTTCGTGTAGCCGATTTGGATGGTGACGGTAAGGATGAAATTTTATACGGTTCGGCAGCAATTGATGATGATGGAAGCGAATTATGGTGTAACGGAAATGGACATGGAGATATATTGCATGTCGGAAAATTCATTAAAGACCGTTCCGGATTGCAGATTGTTGCTTCCTTTGAAGAAGCAAAAGATTATGAAGGGCAGGGAAATGGATATGCTTGTCAGGTAATTAATGCAAGAGATGGTAGTATGATTACTGGTCATGGAAGAAATTTACCGGTAGATGCAAGTGATGTCGGGCGTTGTATAGTAGCGGATGTTGATCCAGATAGTCCGGATTTTGAATATTGGTCTTCTACGCAAGAAGGTATGTTCAGTTGTAATGGTACCGGATTGGTTTCTACTACATATCCTACTGGAATTGGTAGTGGAGTTATGTATAATGTGGCTATTTATTGGAGTGGCCAGTCTACTAGGGAAATGTTAGACCGCGGTTGTATTGTGAGTTATAAAGCTAATCCTGATGTAAACAAGTCAAATAAGAATCGTCTGATAGCTTTTGACCTTTATGGCAGTAATCAGGGAAATCATGCTTCAAAATACAATCCTTGTTATTATGGAGATTTTTTGGGTGACTATCGTGAAGAGGTTATTTTAGGTTCAAGTGATTATAAATCAATTTATATATTTTCTACGAATCATCCTACCACTCACCGTCTACCGCACTTGATGACAGACCATAACTATGATATGTCTCAGGCTATGCAGAACATGGGATATAATCAGGGAACTAACCTTGGTTATTATGTAGGCGCCGAAACTTTGAAGAAATCCGAAACGGAAGAACCGAAAGAATAGGAAAAGTCTTATTCTATTTAGTATAAGTTTATTAAGGAAAGAACAATCCGGCCATCTTGTCGGGTTGTTCTTTTTTTTGTATTTGCACGAATCGCCATATAAATGGATGATATTCCATTTCTTTATTAATCGGCTCTCCTTATTTTTGCAGTGTGACATAGCTTATTGACGTATGAAGAACATATTTCCTCTTTTGTTCCTTTTCATCACTTTGGGAATGAACATGAATGCACAAGACAATCAAGTCTCCGGGCTCAACGCCCGCCAGTTTCATAAATATTGGAAGGTCGAATCGGAGTCTCCTGATTATAAAGTGACATTTATCGGTGATACAGCCGAAATCGTTTCTCCCAAAGGGCTTACTCTCTGGCGAAAAGAAAAGATGAATGGACGGGTAACGATTGAATATGACGCGTGCATAGTTGTAGAAAAAGAAGGAGACCGATTGAGTGATTTGAATTGTTTCTGGATGGCTTCGGATCCTACCTGTCCTGATAATATCTGGAAACGTGAAAAGTGGCGTAACGGAATCTTTCTGAATTGTTATTCCCTGCAACTCTACTATATGGGATATGGCGGGAATTATAACTCCACTACGCGCTTCCGCCGTTATGACGGTAATGAAGCAGGGATTACAGATCCTAAAGCGCGTCCTGCTATATGGAAAGAATATACGGATGCCGATCATTTGCTAAAGGCAAATCACTGGTATCACATCAAGATAACCAATGAAGATAATAGGATTAGTTATTACATAGACGGCAAGCAACTGGTGGACTTCCGCGATGCCGAACCTCTGACTGAAGGATGGTTCGGCTTTCGTACCACCTTATCGCGTACCCGCATTACGAACTTTCGTTATGAATGTTCACCGCAACAGACATCTGCCGTTCCTTTGCATTGGATAGGTGATATTCCTGAACAGGATAAAGCGGTAAGTTTCGGAGTCCCTTTTGATGAAGGAGATGTATTTCCTGCAACTCCGTTACAGCTAAAAGTGAATGAATATCAAGATATTCCGGTGGATACCTGGCCATTAGCCTATTGGCCGGATGGTTCTGTGAAATGGAGTGGAGTTGCCGGAGTCATTCCTGCCGGGACAGAAAGATTGACATTAGAAAAAGCCTCTAAGAAAGTAAAAACTACTAATAAACAGCCTAAGGCTTCTATCTCTATCACTGAAACACCTGAAAATATTCAAGTAGAAACAGGAGTGCTTTCCGTATATATTCCCCGGCACGGAGAGTTTCTGATTGATAGCTTGCTGTATAAAGGAACTAAAGTAGGGGAGAAAGCGCGTCTTGTCTGTAGTACTCAAAGCGGACCAGTTCTTGAAAATACCTCCCGGGTCTCCTTTTTTCATTATGCAGGAGAAATAAAGTCAGTAAGTATCGAACGCGCTGGTTCTGTGCGGACACTTGTCAAGCTGGAAGGTGTACATCGGAATAGGAATAAGGGAATTTCTACCGATAACTCTAACTCTGAAGATGACAGTCTGAATAATCGTGAGTGGCTTCCTTTTGTTGTCCGCCTCTATTTTTATGCTGGTAGTGAACAAATAAAAATGGTGCATAGCTTTATCTATGACGGCGATCAGAAGATGGATTTCATCCGTAGTCTGGGCATTCGTTTCGATGTTCCGATGCGTGAAGCCCTGTATAATCGTCACGTCGCTTTTTCGTGTGCGGATGGAGGAGTCTGGAGTGAACCGGTGCAACCATTAGTGGGGCGACGTATGCTTACCATGCCACAGATACAAGATGATCTATCTTTGCAACAGCAACAGATGGAGGGAAAACGTATTCCTCCTTATGAAGCTTTTGACGAGAAAAATCGGGAATTGCTTAATGACTGGGCTTCATGGAATGACTACCGCCTGTCTCAACTTACGGCTGACGCATTTTCCATTCGTAAACGCACTAATGGTGATGCTCCCTGGATAGGGACTTTCTCCGGTACCCGTAGTGACGGTTATGCTTTTGCCGGTGATATAACAGGTGGACTGGGACTTTGCTTGCATGACTTCTGGCAATCTTATCCGTCTTCTATCGAAATTTCAGATGCAAGAACTCCGGTTGCCACGCTTACTGCCTGGCTGTGGAGTCCGGATGCAGAACCGATGGACTTACGCCACTATGATAATGTGGCTCACGGCCTGAATGCCAGCTATGAAGATGTGCAGGAAGGAATGAGTACTCCCTATGGTATTGCCCGCACCACCACGCTCACTCTCGTTCCGCAAGGAGGCTACACAGGAAAGAAAACTTTTGCGGATGACGCCCGACAGCTCTCTGCCACCAGCATATTAATGCCAACTCCGGAATACCTGCATAACCGTCGGGCTTTTGGAATATGGAGCCTCCCCGATCGCAGTACTTCTTTTCGTACCCGTGTGGAAGAGCGTCTGGACGCTTACATCCACTTCTACCAGAAAGCCATTGAACAGAACAAATGGTATGGCTTCTGGAATTATGGTGATGTGATGCACGCTTATGATCCTGTCCGTCATACCTGGCGTTATGATATCGGAGGCTTTGCCTGGGATAATACGGAACTTGCTTCCAATATGTGGCTTTGGTATAATTTTCTCCGTACCGGCCGTGCCGACATCTGGCGTATGGCTGAAGCCATGACCCGGCATACGGGTGAAGTCGACGTTTACCACATCGGTCCGAATGCCGGATTGGGTAGCCGTCATAATGTGAGTCATTGGGGATGTGGTGCAAAAGAAGCACGAATCAGTCAGGCCGCCTGGAACCGTTTCTACCATTATCTCACCACTGACGAACGCTCCGGAGACTTAATGACCGAAGTCAAAGATGCCGACCATAAACTCTACGAACTAGACCCTATGCGTCTGGCTCAACCTCGCAGTGAATATCCTTGCACTGCACCTGCCCGTTTGCGTATCGGTCCCGACTGGCTGGCCTATGCAGGTAATTGGATGACAGAGTGGGAGCGTACAGGTAACACGGTTTATCGTGATAAAATCATAGCAGGAATGAAGAGTATTTCCGCCTTACCCAACCGCCTGTTTACCGGCCCAAAAGCTCTGGGATTTGATCCAGAAACAGGCATCATCACAACCGAATGTGATCCGAAATTGGAATCGACTAATCATTTAATGACGATCATGGGTGGATTTGAGATTGCCAATGAAATGATGCGTATGATTGATATACCCGAATGGAAAGACGCCTGGCTTGACCATGCCGCGCGTTACAAGAAGAAAGCATGGGAACTTAGTCACAGCCGTTTCCGTATATCCCGTCTGATGGCTTATGCGGCTTATCATCTGCGTGATAGACAAATGGCAGAAGAAGCCTGGACGGACTTATTCACCCGTTTGGAACATACTCCTGCACCCTCTTTCCGTATCACGACCATCCTTCCACCGGAAGTTCCGGCTCCATTAGATGAATGTACAAGCATCAGCACGAATGATGCTGCCCTTTGGAGTCTCGACGCTATTTATATGCAGGAAGTTATTCCGAGGGATGAATAATTGATACGTTTGATATATGGCATTCTATATAGTCGATATTTCTTCCTTGCCTTTATTGTATTTTCCTTTGTACTACTTCAAATACTCTTTCAATGGGCAATCAGTACTTTTCAGTCCTTCGGCAATGCTTTTTGCATTCATGTGTGCTCCCTTCAGGGAAGTATGCGTATGGTCGTGGTTATAGTAAGCAGCCGCTTTCTTGATACCCACCTTTTCCAGTTTATCGGCACTAATCTTATTTAGATCAATGAAGTAAGCCCCGGTAGCTTCGGCTGCTTCACGTGTCCATTTGCCGAAAGACTCTGTGTTGCGTTCTATCTTTCCATCTTTCCATTTGTTGCGTGGAGTATGGCTTAGAACGATAGGAACAGCTCCTTTCTCCTGAACGTCCATAATGAATTTCCGAAGATACCAGCCGAATGTATAAATCACCTGATATTTCCCTGTTTTCTCCATCAAAAAGACTTTGCTCTCGTCACCGGAACCACGCAGTTCGGCACGGGCTTTGCCTACATTAATGTCTCCCGCATCATTATGTCCGAACTGAATCAGCACAAAATCTCCCGGCTGCAAGGCATTATAAACCTTATCCCAACGACCTTCGTCCAGGAAAGTGCGGGCACTGCGTCCTGCCATGGCACGGTTTTCTACAGAAATTTTATCCAGATTGAACTCATCGGCAATTACGCTTCCCCAACCCCACATACCGTTTTTGTCTTTATCTTCATTTCGGACTGTACTGTCTCCGATAGTAAACAATACCGGACGTTCCTCTTTACGACTGGAGCCTGTCACAGTATCCTTCTCAACGGGCTTCAGATAATTGGCCAATTCCAGTCCCTCATAAGCACGTATTCCATCCGCAGCAGATTCCGCATTGACTTTAGCGCCGAAAGCACTTGTGTGTATACGGTCGATGTAGAACATATATTTCACCTTATTCTTACCGAACTTCTCGAATTTGCAGGCACTGATATCATTCAAATCAATAAAAGGAACCTCCTGTTCTTCGGCTACTTGTTTTGCCCACAATCCGAAAGTCTTGTTCACACGTGTGATAATGGTGCTGTCTTTATCTTCCCAAGCATTGCGGGGAGTAAGCGAGAATAGGATAGGATGAGCGCCTTTTGCTTTTACATCCTGAATAAAACGGCGCATATATTCCCCGTATGTATATACGGTTTCTTTCACTCCAGTCTCTTTGATGGTTACGTTCAGCGTATCTTTGCCGATTCCCGGAATAGAGGCGCGGGCACGTCCGCTGTCATAAGGACCATTGTCATTGTGTCCCAATTCGATGATAACCCAGTCTCCGGGGCGTACACCTTTGATTACATCCGGCCAAAGACGGTTGTAGAAAGTACGGCTGCTGGTACCTCCCAACGCATGATTCTCAACAGTAATCCGGTTGGAATCGAAATATTCGCCAGTAAAATAGCCCCATCCCCATTGTCCGTTGTTGCCATTGCCTAAAGTTCCGGTACGCATGGTCGAATTACCTACCAGAAACAGAACAGGGTTGTCACCTTTACGGCTGGAACCGGCTTCCGGTCGCGAGGTACGTGCTTTATTCAGGCTATCCAGCGTGTTGTCAACTACCTGATTGACATCTGCCATGGGAGCGGAAACTTTATTTTGCGCTTGCAGTTGCAAACTGAATGTAATGGCTGTCAGCCAACATATATACGGGAATAATTTGCTTTTCATAAATCTATTTTCTTTGAACTCCCTCACTGACTTGTGTTTAAACAGTCAGTGAGGGAGCTAACTACTAACTAACCTCTAACTAAACCTAATGAATGATTATCTTTAAACCTAATGAAAAAACAGTGTATGTTATTTTAATTTATAAACTTCTGTTCCGGCAAGCAGGAAACAACCGACTCCATAATCTTCAAAATCAGGTACACTCTTGTAAGTAACCGGCTGTCCGTCTTTAGGCTCCTTACCTGTTCCCTGCACATATCCCAGAAATCCGTTCGGGTGTACGGCATCTTTCACCATAGCGTTCCATGCTTTTAAAAGGACGGGAAGATACTCTTTACGGTCGAGCAATCCGTTGCGGACTCCCCACGCCATACCATAAACAAATAAGGCTGTACCGGAAGTCTCTTTTCCTCCGAAGTTCGTCGGGTCGTGAAGACTGACATTCCAGAAACCATCTTCACGCTGACATTTCTTCAAAGCCTTGCTCATGGTCAGGAAATCATTGATATAGTCCTGACGGTGTTTCTCGTCAGAAGGAATTTCATCCAATACACGTACCAAGGCAGCATATACCCATCCGTTTCCACGACTCCAATAGCAATCTTCGCCATTCGGCTCTTTATATGGAGGATTGAAATCCTGATCGCGCCACCACAGGCCGTCTTTGGGGTTGAACATACCCGTTTCATCGTGTTGGCTGCGTGTGTAGTAGTACATATCCCACATCTTATCGTAGTATTTCTGTTCTCCGGTCATCTTTCCAAATTTAGCGAAGATAGGCATTGCCATTTGCACAGCATCAATCCACCACCAGTCGTTCACCTGCGGGGTGTTCACCACCATATCGATACTCGCTTTGATATTCCGAATCATGTTCGGGTCTGACGGGCAGATTTTATAGATATCAATGTACGCCTGTCCGCAACAATGGTCGTCCGCATTACGGGTAGTATTGCCGTTGCGCATTCCCCATTTGTGGAAATCGGCCCAGTCGTAAGTATACTTATAATAATCCTCACGCGGATAAATAGAATAGAGAGCCATCAATCCTTCATAATATACACCACGCGTCCATATATTGCTGGGACGTACACGACCGTAAAAACTGGGAGTAGTGTAATCGGCATACTTTTTCATAAAGTAGTCATTAACCTTTATGATATTCTCTAAAGTCTCTTTTTGTGTCGGGAGTTCTTGTGCTGCGACCGTATGGACTGGTATCAGACAAGAAAGAAGCAATCCTGTAAAGAGTAAGAATAGTGGTTTCTTCATGGTACAATAGTTCTGTTTTATTAATTTGCTGTTTATACTAATTTCTATGGCAAAGGTAAGAGACGTTCTTTTCTTTTTCAATGGATTTCCGTGCAAATGTCTTTAAATTCGTTCACGAGACGGCAGAAAATAGTGTTAAAAGTACGTCTAATGATGATTTCTACATATATCTGTACAATATTCTATTTTATCAATGGGCTGCGTCCTTTACTTTTGTGTTGTAATTTGATTAATCGATAAAACTATGAAGTGCATAACTCTTTTTTTTAGTTTCTGCCTGATAGCTATCTCCTCGATAGCCCAGCCAAACTATGACTTTTTGAACTTGAAACGCGAACGTCTGGGACGTGGTATAATTGCTATCCGGGAGAATCCGTCTACTGTGGCTGTTTCCTGGCGTTATTTGTCTTCCGACCCGATGAATGAATCTTTTGATATTTATAGGAACGATGAAAAGATAAACAAACACCCGTTGAAGGATGCCACTTTCTTTCAGGATACCTATGCAGGGACAGAATCTGTACTTTATACCGTGAAAGCAAGGGAAGGGAAAACGGAAAGTAGCTATCAATTACCGGCAAATGCCCCATTGGGTTATCTGAATATTCCGTTGAACCGCCCCGAAGATGGTACGACTCCGTCAGGGCAAAACTATTTTTATGCTCCGAATGATGCCAGTATCGGTGACGTGGACGGTGATGGCGAATATGAGATTATTCTGAAATGGGACCCGAGTAATGCACATGATAATTCACATGACGGCTATACGGGAGAAGTATATGTTGATTGCTATAAGTTGAGCGGAAAACTATTATGGCGTATTAATCTGGGACGTAACATACGTGCCGGTGCACACTACACCCAGTTTATGGTGTTCGATTTCGATGGTGACGGCAAAGCGGAAGTAGTGATGAAGACCGCGGACGGAACGGTGGATGGAACAGGCAAAGTGATTGGGGATGCGCAGGCTGACTATCGGAATGAACAAGGACGTATCCTGACCGGACCGGAATATCTGACAGTTTTTAACGGATTGACAGGAGAAGCGATGCAAACAATTGATTATGTGCCCGAAAGAGGAGACTTGATGGGTTGGGGAGACAGTCGTGGTAATCGCAGTGACCGTTTTCTGGCCTGCGTTGCCTATCTCGACGGCATACACCCAAGCGTAGTGATGTGTCGCGGATATTATACACGTACTGTATTGGCTGCCTTTGACTGGGATGGAAAGGAGCTGAAACAACGTTGGGTATTCGACAGTAATAATCCCGGTTGTGAAGATTATGCCGGACAAGGAAACCACAACCTGCGGGTAGGTGACGTGGACGGTGACGGATGCGATGAGATCATCTACGGTTCATGCGCCATAGACCATAACGGCAAAGGACTCTACACCACGAAAATGGGACACGGCGATGCCATTCATCTGACTCATTTCGACCCCTCTCGTAAAGGGCTGCAAGTATGGGATTGTCATGAAAATAAACGTGATGGTTCTACCTATCGGGATGCAGCTACCGGAGAAGTTATATTTCAGATTAAAGACAATACAGATGTAGGGCGTTGTATGGCAGCTGATATTGACCCGACTCAACCGGGCGTTGAAATGTGGTCTGTTGCTTCCGGAGGAATAAGGAATGTGAAAGGAGAGGTGGTAAAAGACCGGGTAAGAGGTTTATCCTGTAATATGGCTGTTTGGTGGGATGGAGATTTGTTGCGTGAATTGTTGGATAGAAATATGGTCAGCAAATATAATTGGGAAAAAGGAGTGTGTGAGCGCATAGCCATTTTTGAGGGAACTTTTTCCAATAATGGAACCAAAGCGAATCCTTGCCTTCAGGGAGATATCGTAGGTGACTGGCGCGAAGAAGTACTGATGCGTACAGCTGATAATACAGCTTTACGGCTTTACGTCTCCACTATTCCTACCGACTATCGTTTTCATACTTTCCTCGAAGATCCGATTTATCGTATAAGTATCGCTACCCAGAATGTGGCTTATAATCAGCCTACACAGCCCGGATTCTATTTCGGGCCAGAGCTTCAGGGCACTGTATTCAGAGGATGTAAAATACCTAAAAAATAGATTATGAATATTCGTATCATAACCATTGCTTTATTACTGGCAACTTTGCCGGTTAGTGCACAGAAAAAGAAAACGGTAGTAAATGATTCAAATACTCCTTTGCATTTGCTGCAACCTGCTTATCAGGGCACTTATGGTGACCTGACACCCGGACAGATCAAGAAAGATATAGACTGTGTATTTGCTTATATTGATAAGGAAACTCCGGCACGTGTGGTAGATAAGAACACTGGTAAACTGATTACCGACTACACTACGATGGGAGAGGAAGCGCAACTGGAACGTGGTGCTTTCCGTCTGGCAAGTTACGAATGGGGAGTAACCTATTCTGCCTTGATAGCAGCTGCCGAAGCCACGGGCGATCAACGTTACATGGACTATGTGCAGAACCGTTTCCGCTTTCTGGCGGAAGTGGCGCCTCATTTTAAGCGTGTGTACGAAGAGAAAGGCACAACAGACCCTCAACTACTGCAAATCCTCACTCCTCATGCCCTGGATGATGCCGGGGCTGTGTGTGCAGCGATGGTGAAAGTCCGTGTGAAAGACCGCTCACTTCCTGTAGACGGATTAATTGAGAACTATTTTGATTTTATTCAGAATAAAGAATACCGGTTGGCAGATGGTACTTTTGCCCGCAATCGTCCGCAACATAATACACTTTGGCTGGACGACATGTTTATGGGGATTCCCGCAGTAGCCCAGATGAGCCGTTATGACAAGGTTCAAAAAGAGATATATCTGGCGGAGGCTGTCAGACAATTCCTGCAATTTGCCGACCGTATGTTTATCCCCGAAAAAGGATTGTATCGTCATGGATGGGTGGAAAGCAGCACCGATCATCCTGCCTTTTGTTGGGCGCGAGCCAATGGGTGGGCTATGCTGACAGCATGCGAATTGCTCGATGTATTGCCGGAAGATTACCCCCAACGCGCGAGAGTGATGGATTATTTCCGGGCTCATGTACGCGGAGTGACTGCCTTGCAAAGTGGAGAAGGGCTTTGGCATCAATTGCTCGACCGGAATGATTCTTATCTGGAGACGTCTGCTACGGCTATTTACGTATACTGTTTGGCACATGCTATCAATAAAGGCTGGATTGATGCCATTGCTTATGGACCTGTCGCTCATTTGGGATGGCATGCCGTGGCCGGTAAGATCAATGCGGAAGGTCAGGTGGAAGGCACTTGCGTGGGTACGGGGATGGCTTTCGATCCTGCTTTTTATTACTATCGTCCGGTCAATGTATATGCGGCACATGGATACGGACCGATGCTTTGGGCAGGTGCGGAAATGATCTCTCTATTGAAGAATCAGTACCCGCAGATGAATGACAGTGCCGTTCAGTATTATCAGGTGAAACAGAAGACGACTGCACCTATTTTTGCCATCGATACAGAAGAAAAGAAAGATTAACTTTAAATAGATAGAACCATGAAACGAGAAGCTTTTAAAATGTATTTAAAACCCGGATGTGAAGCTGAATATGAGAAAAGACATGCTGCCATCTGGCCTGAATTGAAAGCATTGCTTTCCAAAAACGGAGTGTCGGACTATTCGATTTATTGGGATAAGGAGACCAATATCCTGTTTGCTTTCCAGAAAACGGAAGGTGAGGCCGGTTCGCAGGACTTGGGTAATACGGAGATTGTGCAGAAATGGTGGGACTATATGGCGGATATCATGGAAGTGAATCCGGACAACTCACCGGTGTCTATTCCTTTGCCGGAAGTATTCCACATGGATTGATTTTTTAGTAATTAGGTGAGCCGTTTCTTTCATTATCTCAACTATCTTGACTATTTTTGTCCAACATTTATTATTAATCTTGGAATCTATATGATGCAAAGACACCTTTTGATCTTTACCTTTCTTGTTAGTTTTGTGTTGAATGCTTATAGTGCAATTGAGCTTCGTTCTACACAAATGAGAACGAGTGACGGCCTTCCCAATAACTCTATTCGATATATTTATCAGGATAGTAAAGGTTTTTTGTGGCTGGCTACCTTGAACGGGTTAAGTCGTTATGATGGCAACTCTTTTCTCACTTTCCGTCCGGAAATCGGTGATGAGGTATCTTTGGCAGACAACCGTATTTACGATCTGACAGAAGATAAAGATGGCTTTTTGTGGATTTCTACTACACCTGAATTATATAGTTGCTATGATTTACAACGTGCCCGTTTTGTGGACTATACCGGTTGTGGCGAGTTAAGGCAGAATTATTCAACGGTTTTTGTCGCTGCTAACGGAGATGTCTGGCTTTCCCATTCGGGAAATGGCTGCCGGAAGATGGTACATCAGAAAAATGGTGAGATGACATCTACCGTATTCAGGACCGAACGTGGAAACCTGCCGGATAACCGGGTGAAATTTGTGAATGAGGATGCCAGTGGCCGTATCTGGATCGGCACTCAATGCGGACTGGTTTCTGTCTCCAACGGACAATATCGGATAGAAGACCGATTAATTCACTTCACTTCTTCGCTGGCCTATAAGGACGATATGTATTTCCTTACAGCAGATGGAGATATCTATTATTATCAGGAGGCTACTCAAAAGATGCAAAAGTTGGCTTCTCTTGCCACTGTGGCAGGGGCGACATCGCCAACCGGAAATTTCCTGTTGAAAGATAAGTGGGTGATCCTGACTACTACCGGAGTATATACTTATAAGTTTGCTACCGGAGAGGTGGCCGCAGATCCTCGTTTGAATATTAAAAAGGGAGAATTGATACGTGATAATCGTGGAGATTATTGGATATACAATCATACGGGACGGCTTACATACGTGCTTGCCGAAACCGGAGAGAGTAAGGATTTCCAGTTGATTCCCCAGGATAAGATAAGCTATATCGACTTTGAACGTTATCATATCGTCCATGATTCCCGGGGAATTATTTGGATTTCAACCTATGGAAATGGGCTTTTCGCTTATAATACTGCCGAAGATAAACTGGAACATTTTGTGGCGAACATTAATGACCAGAGTCATATCAGTTCGGATTTCCTGCAATATGTGATGGAAGATCGTGCCGGTGGCATCTGGGTAGCTTCGGAATATTCAGGCTTGTCCCGTATTTCCGTATTGAATGAAGGAACTTCCCGTATCTATCCCGAATCCCGTGATTTGTTCGACCGGTCGAACACCATCCGTATGCTTACCAGAATGTCTAATGGAGATATCTGTGTAGGTACGCGTAAGGGGGGATTATACACCTTTGATTCAAGCCTTCATTCGAAAATGACCAATCAATATTTTCATTCTAATATCTATGCTCTCACCGAAGACAAGCAGGGACGAATGTGGATGGGAACTCGTGGAAATGGTCTCAAAGTGGGAGATACCTGGTATTATAATAATCCTTCTGACCTGACAGCCTTATCCGATAATAACGTTTTTGCCATTTATCGCGACCGTAAAGACCGCATGTGGATAGGAACATTTGGCGGTGGGCTGGAACTGGCTGAACCTACTCCCGACGGTAAATATAAATTCCGTCATTTCTTCCAGCAAACATTCGGAATGAGGATGGTGCGTGTGATAGAAGAAGACGCAAATGGGATGGTGTGGGTAGGAACCAGTGAGGGTATTTGTATTTTTCATCCGGATTCACTGATTGCAGATGCTGATAATTATCATCTTTTCAGTTATACAAACGGAAAGTTTTGCAGTAATGAAATCAAGTGTATCTATCGGGATACGGAAGGGCGGATGTGGATTGGTACGTCCGGTTCGGGACTGAATCTTTGTGAGCCGCAGGATAACTATTGTTCTTTGAAATATGAACATTACGGAACTTCCGAAGGATTGGTTAACGATGTAATCCAGTCCATTCTGGGAGATAAAAAGGGGAATCTCTGGGTTGCCACCGAATATGGTATTTCCAAATTTAATCCGGCTACCCATTCTTTTGAAAACTATTTCTTTTCTTCCTATACACTGGGAAATGTGTATAGTGAGAATAGTGCCTGTATGCGCGAAGATGGAAAACTGCTTTTTGGCACAAACTACGGATTAATAGTGATCGATCCTGAAAAGATACAGGATAACGAAACTTTCTCCCCGGTTGTTTTCACGGATTTATATGTCAATGGAACCCAGATGAATCCGCAGATGGAGGACTCTCCATTAAAGCAATCGTTGGCTTATTCGGACGAAATAACCCTGAAGTTTTTTCAGAACTCATTCTTGATAGATTTCTCTACTTTTGATTATTCGGATAGCGGTCATACCAAATATATGTATTGGCTGGAAAATTACGATCAGGGATGGAGTGCTCCTTCTCCTCTGAATTTTGCTTCGTTTAAGTATCTTAATCCGGGAACTTATATACTTCACGTCAAGTCGAGCAATGGAACGGGTGTTTGGAATGATAGCGAGACTACACTGAAAATTGTAATTGTCCCTCCATTCTGGAAAACGACTTGGGCAATGCTGGGTTATGTGCTGTTATTAATCATAGCCTTGTACTTTGCTTTCCGTATCGTTCGTAACTTTAACGGCTTGCGTAACCGCATCAATGTAGAAAAGCAGTTGACAGAATATAAACTGGTGTTTTTTACCAATATCTCTCATGAATTCCGTACTCCGCTTACCTTGATTCAGGGAGCATTGGAGAAGATTCAACGTGTGACTGATATCCCGCGTGAATTGATATATCCGCTGAAAACAATGGATAAGAGCACGCAGCGTATGTTGAGGCTTATCAATCAGTTGCTGGAATTCAGAAAGATGCAGAATAATAAGCTGGCACTCTCTTTAGAGGAAACGGATGTCATCTCTTTCCTTTATGAAATATTTTTGAGCTTCGGAGATGTAGCGGAACAAAAGAATATGAATTTCCGTTTCCTGCCTTCGGTGCCGTCCTATAAAATGTTTATTGATAAAGGAAATTTGGATAAGGTGACTTATAACCTGCTTTCAAATGCCTTTAAATATACTCCTTCGAACGGAACAATTATTCTCTCGGTGAATGTGGACGAAGGGAAGCAAACCTTGCAGATTCAGGTTTCGGATACGGGAGTCGGCATTCCTAAAGAGAAGCAGAACGAATTGTTCAAACGATTTATGCAGAGTAACTTCTCCGGTGACAGTATCGGTGTAGGGTTGCATTTGAGCCATGAACTAGTTCAGGTACATAAAGGAACGATTGAGTATAAGGATAATGAAGGCGGTGGTTCTGTGTTTACCGTATGCATTCCGACGGATAAGACGGTGTATTCGGAGAAAGACTTCCTTGTCCCGGGCAATGTACTGCTGAAAGAGGCGGATGGACATGCGCATCATTTGTTGCAGCTCTCTGAAGAACTTCCTGACTCGGAAAAACTGGCTGTTCCTCTGAATAAACGGAAAGTCTTGATTATTGAAGATGACAATGATATTCGTGAATTCTTGAAAGAGGAAATCGGAGCCTATTTCGAAGTAGAAGTTGCTGCTGACGGTACATCCGGATTTGAGAAGGCACGTACGTATGATGCCGATTTGATTATCTGTGATGTTCTGATGCCGGGAATGACGGGATTTGAGGTAACTAAGAAGCTGAAATCGGATTTTGATACGAGCCATATTCCTATCATTCTGCTGACTGCTTTGAGTTCGCCGGAGAAACATCTGGAAGGTATAGAAGCCGGAGCGGATGCTTACATAGCCAAACCGTTTAGTGTAAAATTGTTGTTGGCACGTGTATTCCGCCTGATCGAGCAGCGCGATAAATTGCGTGAGAAGTTCTCCAGTGAACCGGGTATTGTGCGTCCGGCCATGTGTACCACTGACCGGGATAAAGAATTTGCAGATCGGTTGGCTGCCATCCTTGAACAGAACCTCGCCCGGCCTGAATTCTCTATTGATGAGTTTGCACAGATGATGAAGTTGGGACGAACGGTATTTTATCGGAAACTACGTGGAGTAACGGGATATTCGCCTAATGAATATTTACGTGTTGTGCGCATGAAGAAAGCAGCCGAGTTGTTACTGTCGGAAGATAATCTGACGGTTGCAGAAGTCTCCTATAAGGTGGGTATCAGCGATCCTTTCTATTTCAGTAAATGCTTCAAAGCTCAATTCGGAGTAGCACCGTCCGTTTATCAACGTGGTGTGAGTAATGATAGTGATTCTACGCAAGATTAGGATGGAATTTTATCCATCTTGTTTCCGGACCTTTATATTGAATAATAGTCCTTATATTTGTGTACAATAGTCCATTGTGCAATAGGGAAGGTACACCTATCTTTGCAGGGTAAATAGTGTCTGGTTATATGTATCCATGTATTTAATCATTATAATAGAATCATGAAAACACTTTCTTTTTTTATTCTGACTTTTTTCTTTTATGCTTTCTGTATAAGTACCCTGTCGGCAGCAGATTGGAAAGTTTATGTTGCTAAATATAAACAGGACAAGACTTGTGCTATCTCCTACACTTTTGATGATGGTTTGGCAGAACATGCCACTGTGGCTGCACCTGAATTGGAGAAGCGTGGCTTTAGAGGAACTTTTTGGGTTTGCGGTTATTATACGGAACAAGGAGCATCATCCAAATTACCTCGAATAACTTGGGATGAACTAAGGAAAATGGCAAAGAACGGGCATGAGATTTCTAATCATAGCTGGTCACATCAGAATGCGAAGCGTTTGACTTTGGAACAAGTAAAAACTGAAATAGAAAAGAATGATAGTGCAATTTTTGCCAATATAGGCGTTAGACCTGTCACTTACTGCTACCCGTATAATTATAAGACTGATGAAATTGTAGTACTGGCTTCCGAAAATAGGGTAGGGACACGTACCAGGCAGATTTCGATCGGTGGGAAATCGACTCCCCAACGATTTGCCAAATGGTTGGATGATTTAATGAAAAAAGAAGAGTGGGGAGTAGGTATGACTCATGGAATTAATTATGGTTATGATGCTTTTAAAGAGCCTTCTTTATTTTGGGAACACTTGGATAAAGTGAAGAGCTTGGAAGATAAGATTTGGATAGGTACATTCCGTGAGGTAGCTGCCTATATAAAAGAGAGGGATGATGTTCAATTAAATATTGCCATGAATAAAAAAGGGTTGACGATTACTCCTGAAATGACATTAGACAAGAATTTGTATACAGAACCACTAACCATGGTGCTTGTGGGGGAAGAAGTGAAGGAAGTATCCGTGAAACAAGGCAAAAAGCAGCTTTCTGCACATATCTCCGGAGATAAGGTTATTTTCGATTTCAATCCGTACGCAGGGAAAATAAAAGTAAGTTTCAACTATAAATAATCAAAGAATGTACATGAAGAATAAATTAGTACTATTACTCTTTCTTATCTTGACAAGTGTTGTCAGTGTCAGTGCTCAAACTCTGCCCGATCAGAAGGAAACATTAGAGGTTATGAAAAAGGTGAACGGTTACTTTATGAAAAAGTATGCCGATTACACTACTCCCAGTTTTTATGGTCGTGTACGTCCCAGTAATATCTGGACGCGTGGTGTATATTATGAAGGATTGATGGCTCTCTATTCTATTTATCCGCGTGAAGATTATTATAAGTATACTTACGACTGGGCCGATTTCCACAAATGGGGAATGCGCAACGGCAATACTACCCGTAATGCGGACGACCACTGTTGCGGGCAAACTTACATTGACATCTATAATATCTGCCCGTCAGACCCGAACATGATCCGGAATATCAAAGCAAGTATCGATATGGTGGTGAACACCCCGCAGGTGAACGACTGGTGGTGGATTGATGCCGTGCAAATGGCGATGCCTATCTTCGCCAAATTCGGAAAGATGACCGGAGAACAGAAATACTACGATAAGATGTGGGATATGTACTACTACACACGCAGCCAACACGATGAAACGGGTATGTTCAACCCCAAAGACGGCCTGTGGTGGCGCGATCAGGATTTCAATCCTCCATATAAAGAGCCGAATGGCGAAGATTGCTATTGGAGTCGTGGAAACGGATGGGTATATGCTGCCTTGGTACGTGTATTGGATGAAATTCCTTCTGACGAGAAACACCGTCAGGACTATATCAATGATTTCCTGACCATGAGCAAGGCTTTGAAGAAATGTCAGCGTGAAGATGGTTTCTGGAATGTCAGTCTTCACGACCCGACGAACTTCGGAGGAAAAGAGACTTCCGGTACAGCCTTATTTGTTTATGGTATGGCGTGGGGAGTCCGTAACGGATTACTCGACCGTAAAGAGTATCTTCCCGTCCTTCTAAAAGCATGGAGCGCTATGGTGAAAGATGCCGTACACCCGAACGGATTTCTGGGATATGTGCAGGGAACAGGCAAGGAACCTAAAGACGGACAGCCGGTTACTTACAAGAGTGTACCTGATTTTGAAGATTACGGAGTCGGTTGTTTCCTGCTTGCCGGAACAGAGGTGTACAAATTGAGATAATACATATCGGGCGTAACCAACCAGTCATCTTTAAAATAAGGCAGTCGAAGGCAATTTCTCTTTTTTACGTTATTGCTTTCGACTGCCTTTTCTATTTATATGGAAATAGAATAATATACACTTCTCCATAGGTAATTATACTCTGGAGTCCTTTGTTCCCCTGAATGAATAATTGCCAAGGTATTTGCGTACAATCGTCCATTGTGTAGTTCAATAAGTACGTCTACATTTGCAGAAGTAAAAAATTAAAAAAAACAATAACTTAAAATGAAGACATCAATGAAAAACATGTATTTAGCTGCTGCTATGGTAGTGTCATTAGTTTTTTCTGCTTGTAGTGACGAAGAGTCGGGAAAAGCGGACCGTGCTTATAAACCCATCGAAATTTTCGGAAATATCAATGAAGTGGTGAATAATGTTCAGGAAACTCGTGCTGTCGGTGCGGCATGGGGATCAGACGATCGTATTGGAGTAACTGTTGAAACAGATGCAGATAATGCGACGGCTAATGCAGTGGATACTTATATCAACATCCAATATCGCAATGAAGCCGGTGGTGCATTCCGTGTTGTAAATGAAGGTTCAACAGATAATAATATCCGTTTGAAGGGAGAAGGTGAGTTTACTTTAAATGCCTATTATCCCTATCAGGGTACGAACGGGACATTGCCGGGTACGGAAGGGGTGATTGCAAAAACGATAAGCGGTGCAGATCAGGCAACGGACAAACAATCGCAAATAGACTTTCTGTTCGCCAAAGCTACCGGAGTTCGTGCGGAGGCTCCCGTTACATTTGACTTTTCTCATAAAATGACCAAAATCATATTGAAGTTTAAAGCAACCAATGGTGCTACACTAAATAATATGAAGGTTTACCTGAAAAGTCTGCAGTTGGAAGGCTCTTTTGACGTAAATACCGGTGTGGCTGTTGCTAAAAGTGGTGCTACTCCGAACTCGGAATTAAGTATGGACATTGTTAAACCGGCAGAAGGCGAAATGACTGCATCTATTATTCTATTCCCGCAGGATATGCCGGAAAAAGTTTTGCTGGAAGTGAGAATGAATGATGAAACCTATACGCAATACATGCCCGTCCAGAATCTGGAAAGTGGACATGCCTATCCTTACAATGTGACATTCGAAAATCCTGCTATGACAATTACCAGAGCGGAAATTGAAGACTGGATTGTAGAAGAGGATAAAGATGTGACTGCTTCGGTTACTGAATAAACGACTGACAAGGATTCAAAAAAAGAACGATATGAAAAGATATGAATTATGGCTCGGTAGTTTATTGGTAGTGACAGGTTTCTTAGGGGCGTGTACCAATGTAGCAGAAGACGAGTTTCGGAATAATCAATATCCGATGGAACTAATGGCGGAAAAATCAGCTATGACTTTTACGCGCAGCATCGGGGAGAAGACTGAATGGGATGGGGGAGAAACTGTTTCCCTTTATGATGGTTTCTCACAAAAGCTGTATGAGGTTTCTCAATCAGGCGAAATGAGCGCTAAAAATAATGATCCTCTTTATTGGTATACGACAACGGAAGAAGAAACATTGTTTGCCTGGTATCCTTCTTCGGAAACCTTATTGACAGAATGGACTGTAGCTACTGATCAAACTAATGAAGAGTCATATAAAAACTCGGATTTTCTTTATGCTTATGAGAAAATGAAGTTCCGTAGCGAACGGAAACTTAAATTCCATCATGGAACAGTAAAGTTGATTATCAATGTAAAAGGTGACGGAGATACGGTGTCGGAGGAAGACTTGAAAGATATGGTGTTTACTGTAAGTGCCATAACAAAAGGCACCATGACAGAAGGCAAATTACAGCCTGCGGCGGGAGTTGAAGCGATAGTGATGAAACCTTATAAGTTGGAAGATGCCAGGGAAGGGTATATTTATTCTTTCCAGTTGTTGATGGTTCCACAGGATATGTCCGGTAAGTCATTCTTCAAAGTTACATTGAAAGATGGCAGGAATTTCGGTCATACACCTGGTAATGGAGAGGGGCTATTGGAAGGTGGGCACCAATATACATACAATGTAGGAGTGGGTAAGCCGGGACTGAAAGTGACAATAGAGAAAGATTCTGTTTCGTGGGATGGTGATGATGAAGAAGTGGAAGGAACGGACAAAGAATAATATTCAAAAATTGAAGCGAAGATGAAACAATATAAATTTATGCAAGTAGCCTTGCTGACCATCATGTTGTTCGGTTGGGCTGGTTGTTCTCAAAATGAAGAAGAAGTTCCGGGAAATGTACGGAATGGCATTGTATTAAATGTGACTGATACAGGACTGATTAGCAATGAATCATCTACACGAACGGAAGATACAGGGTTTGTTACCACTTTTACGCAGGGGGATCAAATCGGATTGTTTGCCGTAAAAGATGGAAGCATATTGGATGAAATCAATAATATGCCATTTACGTTCAATGGCTCAAGCTGGTCGGGCAAACCGATATTGTATGACGACCGGTTGGCTGGAGTGACTTTTTATGCATACTATCCTTATCAATCGGAAATGACAGGGAAAACAGATTTAACAGGTGATGATTTTTTTGCTCCTTTAGTGGCTGGCTGGGAATTGACAACAGAACAGAGTGAACAGAAAACGTATGCGAAGCAGGACTTGATGACTTCAAATGCAACTGCGTTGATTGGTGAAAATGGAAACTATACATTGAGTTTTCAGTTGACACATCGTATGAGTCTGCTTGTTGTAAAGTTGCCTTCCACACGGTATATTTTTACGGATGCAGAGGGAGTGGCAATGCCGGAAGAAACTCCTTACATTGCTATGCCGGTTGATGTAGCGTTCTATCTGGACCATGTGGATGAAGGAACGAAAATCTCTCCTTATTATGACGCGAAGAAAGACGAATATCGTTTGTTAAGAAAACCATCTTCGGAGAATCAAATTATCGGTCATTACAATGATAAACAATGTATGTTTGATACGGCTGAAAAGATGAAAGAAGGGAAGTATAAACGTTTTGTTGTCGATGGCGGATATAAAGAGGTGACTCACCATCTGCAGGTAGGCGATTATTATTATGCGGATGGTAGCGTGGTAAGTGGCAATGAAGCGGAACCTGCAAAGGATAATTGTATTGGAATCGTTTGTTGGGTGGGAAATCCAATGCCTTCTGTACTGTATAAAGACGTAGCGGGAACTCCCTATACAGCCAATAATGATGCATTGCTTCGTTCACATCCTAATTGTGTTCATGGATTGGTAATGAGTCTCTATACAGAAACGGGTAAATTTTCTCCTGCTCTTACTCAAAGTATACATGACTGGTTTATGACCACTTCATTTACTTCTTCTTATGTTTCCGTCACCGGATATTATGATGTAAATGAAAATAATAAAAACAAACCGCTTCGCTTTTTGGGATATAATAACTCGGAAGTACTGGATTTGTATTATGAAACATTCAAAACAGATTTTGAATGTTTCCAATATCAGGATGATTGTGAAAGTAACTTTCCGTCTCCGTCTATTACTACAGGTTGGTATGTGCCCTCAAGTGGAGAGCTTATCGCTTTGCAGGATAAAGATAATTCTTTAGAGAGTAGGCTGAATTCTAAGTTGATAAAAGTATCGGATAAAGCAATGGATACATCTGCTACTTATTGGAGCAGTACGGAACGAAATAATAAGAATATGTATATTGTTACTTATTCCAAAACTGCAGGCTCGGCAGGGACTGGCGGTGTTAAGACCAATGTTTATACTTATCGTTTCTTCCTGGGATTCTAATATAAAGATATTCGTATGATAATGAAGAAAGTAATACTTTTGGTTAGTCTGTTGTTAGTAGCCAGTTGTCTTTTAGTCCGGGCACAAGTTTATAAGTTCGACTTTACTTCCGACAAAAAAGTAAAAGAAGGATATACCAAAGTAACATCTGAAACCTTGTTCAATGACGAACAGGGTTTTGGGTATGACTTGCAACCGTCGTGGGATGGAAAAAGCAATCAACCTTTTTTCTTTTCAGTCAATGTTCCAGATGGTAATTATAAAGTGACTGTCACTCTTGGCAGCAAGGATTCAGCAGGGAATACAACAGTACGTGCCGAGTCCCGCCGACTGTTGATTGAGAATCTTCCGACCAGGAAGGGAGAAATGATTGCTGAATCTTTTACCGTCAACAAACGGAATATGAAAATCAGTGAAAGAGAGAAAGTCAAAATCAAGGCGCGCGAAAAGAATAAGTTGAACTGGGATGAAAAACTGACGCTTGAATTTAATGGTGATGCACCTCGTGTAACCTCTTTGGTTATTGAACGTGCCGATAAAGTACCTACTATCTTTCTCTGTGGTAACTCCACCGTAGTGGACTATGATAATGAGCCTTGGGCTGCCTGGGGACAAATGTTTCCGCGTTGGTTTACCGATCAGGTAGCTATTGCCAATTATGCAGAATCCGGAGAATCTGCCAATACTTTTATTGGTGCCGGGCGTTTGAAGAAAGCGTTGACGCAGATGAAGAAGGGTGATTATCTTTTTATGGAGTTTGGGCATAACGATCAGAAACAGAAGGGACCAGGCAAAGGAGCCTTTTATTCTTTCATGTATAATCTGAAGATTTATATTGATGAAGCACGTTCCAGAGGCGCACAGCCTGTATTGGTAACTCCTACCCAGCGTCGTCGTTTTGATAAGAATGGTAAAATAGTAAACACTCATCTTGATTATCCTGATGCGATTCGTTGGTTAGCAGCCAAAGAAAATGTACCTTTGATTGACTTGAACGAAATAAGCCGTACCCTTTATGAAGCAATGGGAGAAGAGGATTCCAAACATGCATTCGTACATTATCCTGCCAATACATATCCGGGACAAACGAAGGAGCTGAAAGATAATTCACATTCCAATACTTTCGGGGCTTATGAGTTGGCCAAATGTATAATTGAAGGAATGAAGACTGCTGATTTGGATGCAGTGAAGCTTTTGAGGAAAGACTATAAAGGATTCGACCCAAAACATCCGGATAAATTTGAGAATTTCAAATGGAATCTT
The DNA here is from genome assembly GCF_014334015.1 of Bacteroides sp. M10. GTDB lineage: Bacteria > Bacteroidota > Bacteroidia > Bacteroidales > Bacteroidaceae > Bacteroides > Bacteroides intestinigallinarum. The sequence goes on from NZ_CP060488.1 coordinate 3,255,154, forward strand.
TGTCCGTTTACAGAAATAGAAAAACCGGACGGTAATTGATAACAGAAAGATTACTCCGGCATTTGAGAAATAACGTCAATTAAAAAATATAAAATAGAAGAAGATTATGAAAAGAGTAGTAGCATCAATGGCATTGGCGGTACTTGCAGTAGGAAGCCAGGCACAAATTTTAAAGAATGATCTCTTGAAAGGTTATAAGGATGGTGACATTTTGGAGAAAGTGGTTTATGATGACAAACGGGCTCCTATTAATGTAGACACTTGGTGTGGTGCATTTGTTACCACGCCGGTTGAAGGGGTTATAAGTCCTACTGTTGGAAAGGCTTTGACGTATACGGGGTATAGTGAGGCGGGGCCATCTATCAACTTTGGTTTTCCACAAGGGGTGAAAGGTTCTCGTATCAGTGTATATTCATTGGTAGAATCTGGGAAAGTTTACTCCAAAGGAACTTATTATCTGGCTTGCCTGGTAAACTTTGCTAAAGTTGGTTCGAGTAATCTGGCAGATATCTTGGCTGCGAGTGCCAGTTATGTTGGTGGAGGAAATCGTGGTCAGGTATATGTCAGACGCGAAGGAAATGATAAAATCAAATTTGCTGTAGGCTTGATGAAAGAACGTAATGAGGCTCCTATGGTATATGATTATAATACAACGCATCTACTGGTATTGAAAGTCGATTATAATAAGAATGAGGTTTCTTTATTTATTGATCCTGAATTAAGTCAGAATGAACCGAAAGCCGATGCTGTAGTGGTTGGTGAAGAAGGTGCTTTGAAAGCCGGTCTGAAAGCAATTTCGTTTAGAAATCGCAGTGGTTTTAAAGGAAATATCGGTAATTTCCGCTTTGCAAAAGACTGGGCAGGTGCTATAGGTAAATAAAAGAAGAGCAATCGCAGTATTTATATCATTAAGAAGGGGGAAATTGGATTTACCAGTTTCCCTCTTCTTTTTGTCGAACTCCCATGTCACAGTTTCATATCGGAGATACCTCATTGATTTGTTGCCTTATTGCGGTTCTATATCAGTGTTTTCTTGCAATAAATAGGTTGTTATTTAAAGCTTATATAGAGAAGATGTGAAAAATATAAGATTGATAATCAGAATATGAATACCAGAAGTAAGCCTTGTTTAAAGCTAATTTGTAGAGAATATCAGACTATGGTAAAGGGTACAATCATATCTTGTACATACAAGAAAGTCCCCCAAACTGTCGCCGGGGGACTTTCATTTACTAACCTTCAAACAAATTTATAAATAGTATTATGTTGCTTAATTATATCCTTTGTTCTGTTCGTACAATCCTTCTTTTACCTTCATTTGTGAATCCGGTATTGGATAGATGTATGAGTCTTTGGTAACCAGTTTGTATAATTCGTACGTTTCCGGCTTACTAATGACACCGTTTTCATCCGAACCGTAAAATTTGAACATTTCCTGTAAGACCTCTACGTATCGGTTCTGGCGTACAAGATCATGCCAGCGAATACCTTCGGATGCCAGTTCCAGGCGGCGCTCCATATCTACTATTTCTGCAAACTTTTCGGGAGTGACACTGCTTGGGATTGTTGAAACTCCGGCACGTTCCTGAATAAGCTTGACAAGTGATATGGCTTTGTCAGTGGGGCCAACTATCTCTGCATACATAAGCATCACGTCTTCTAACCGGATTAGCGGATAATTGATCGGAAAATAAGTACGATCGGCAATTTGGTCATCGATGTCTTCAAATCCTAAAAGTTTACGTTTCATTTTATGCTCAAAGAATTTTTGGAAGAATTCTCCACCTGTATAAGGAACTCCGTCATCATCTACGAAATCATCGGTGTTAATGGTGCTTGGACAACGTTTGTCCAAAGAAACTCCCTCTGTGTCGGTTACTTTGAAACGACCGGCTAATCTGGCTTCGCACCAGATCCTATTACCGGACATTTGTATTTTTGTATAAGAGTCGTTGACTGCCGGAACAGAGTTGAAGACCATTGGATTGCCATAGTTTTTTGCTGCAATATATTGGATCTCAAAAATATGATATTTGTTGTCATTCTCGCTAATCCATATTTTCTTCCATTCATCGGCGGTACTTGCCCAGTATTTGTTGTTGGCGAAAGCATAATCGATCACTTCGCTGAATAGTTGTTCAGCTAATGCTTTTTTTGACTCGTCTTGTATAGGGTAACCGGCCATTGTCAGGTAGACACGTCCTAATAGAGCTTTTGCAGCAGTTAAAGTTGCACGTCCGGCTGAAGCACTGTTTCCCTGATAGTTTAACGGAGTGTCTACCAGCTTTTTTACAGCGTCTTCCAAGTCGGGAACAATCGCTGTTTCATACGTTTCTACAGGTTCGGATTGCTTGATAGCCATTGCTTCATTCACAGACACTGGTTCTAGTACGATGGGGATTCGGCCGAAATAGCGTACCAAATCAAAGTAAGCCAGTGCTCTCAAAAATTTAGCTTCACCGATGAACTGGTTTTTGATAGTTTCCGAGGAGAAGGTTACTCCGTCTGTTTTACTAAGAAACATATTGGCGCGTGCAACAATCTCATATAAATCATTCCAGGCTCCCGAAAGGGTACTGATGGTAGATATGTTCGGGTTGAAGGTCCCTATGTCAATATAATCACGTTGTTTGTCGGTCGTTTTATCTACCCAGGCATTATCAGATCGTACTTCGGACATTAACCAGGAATAATCTGATATAGGGAGCAGACCATTATAGATGCCGATCAAGGCTTGTTCCATTTCACTGGGCGTGGAATAAAAATAGTCTGTAGTCCGTGTATCGTTAGGCTCTACTTCCAGCCAACTTTCACAAGAGGACAGTGATAATGTCAAAGCTAATCCTCCGCTTATAAGATATTTATATAGTTTCATGGTTTCTTTCTTTTTTGATTTAGAATGTAACATTAACTCCTAAAGTAATCACTCTGGCTTGTGGATATGAACCGTAATCATAATCCCCCGTTGAACCGCCATTATTGGCTTCCGGTGAGAAACCGCCGTCATATTTATCCCACATCAGGAGATTTTCCCCAGATAAATAAACTCTTGCATTTTGTACGAATTTCTTTTTAAGTGGAAGACGATATCCTAATGTTACGTTTTTGATTTTAATAAAATCTGTGCTGTATAGCCAACGGCTGTCATAGAATTGGCCTGTATTGGCATTGTCGATCCCCGGAGTTTTACCGTCGCCCGGTTCTGCTTCTGATTTCCACATATTTTTCCAGTGAGAGAGCACGTTACCGTTAGCTCCCATACCCGGACGGTCCATTGCACGTCCTAATACTCCGTAGATATGTCCCCCAGTTTGTGCTGTAACCAGGACAGATAAATCAAAGTTTTTATACTTGAAAGTATTTGTTATACCGAAAGTATAATCCGGGTCAGGTTTCCCCATTAAGGTACGGTCACTATCACTGATAATTCCGTCACCGTTGGCATCCCGATAGCGTACGTCACCTACTTTCGTATTCTGCATCACAGGGTATTTTTGTAAATCTGCCTGTGTCTGATAGACTCCGACTGCATCGTACATATAGAAAGATCTTAAGGGTTGACCTACCATAAATACCTGCGTGGTACTGTCATACCCTGTAAATACAGTGCTATTATCATCTCCCAAGCTAAGGACTTTATTTTGATTATAAGAAACGTTCAGAGAAGTACTCCATTTCAATTTTCCTGTGAGGTTTTGCGTAGTTACTTCCAATTCAAAACCTTTGTTACGGATAGAACCGATATTTCCCCATGCTTTGGTGAAGCCAAGTAATGCGGGAACAGTCACCTGATATAGCAGGTCTTTGGTTGTTTTCACATAATAATCGGCAGAAATGAAAATACGATTGTTGAACAATCCCATGTCGAAGGCAACGTTCCAGCTTTCGGTCTTTTCCCAGCCGAGGTCGGGGTTAGCGAGCGATGTAGGAGCAAAACCATTGATGATTGTTCCGGATGAGTAATTGGCGCTGCTTAATTTGGCAAGAGCTGTATTTGTCGGTATAGAATTGTTTCCGTTTGCTCCCCAGCTGGCACGCAGTTTCAATGAGTTCATAACGAAGTCTTTCGGCCAGAATTTTTCGTTTGAAATACGGTAAGCGGCAGAAACGGCCGGGAACACCCCCCAACGATTTGCTTTACCGAAGCGGGAAGAACCATCGCGGCGGATGCTTGCAGTCAGCAGATAGCGGTCATCATATTCGTATTGTAAACGCCCGAAATAAGACATCAGGCGGGAAGGAGTGGAAACAGAGGCTGCTGCAGCTGTTAATACAACGTCCGCCATATCGAATACTTCCAGAGAATTATCGGGGAATTGGGTTGCACTTAGTCTGCTGGAAGAACCGCCGGAACTTTCCATTGAGTAACCAGCCATTGCACCGACAGTATGTTTGCCGATTGTTTTATCATAATGCAGAATCGTTTGAAGAAGAAATTTATTACTGCGTGATTCAGAACGGCTTGCAGTTGTTTTGTAGCCTTCGCTATCTGTACGATATTTGGTTACACTACTTGGAATGAATGAACGGGATTGAGTGCTGCTGAAGTTATATGAACCGGTGACTTCAGCTTTGAGACCGTTCCATATATCCGCTTTTACATAGGCTGCTGAATTGAGCCGGACGCTTTCGCCATGGTTTGTCACTTCTTCCATGTAAGCAATCGGGCTTATTTTGCTGAAGCTTGTCCAACGATAATAGCCGCGTGAGCCGGATCCTGTATAGATGCCATCCTCCGGTTCTGCGAGCGGAGCCATAGTCAGCACGTTTGTAGCCTGACGGTCTTTACCGTCTACACGTCCACCATCGCTCCAGTTGGCTGATGGTGCAAGGTTTACTCCGACAGTAATCCGGTTGAATATCTTGGATTCCACATTGGCACGGAAATTCAAACGTTTATAGTTGCTTTCAATAGCGATACCCTGTTGATCTGTGTATCCCATTGATACGCGATATTTGGTGTTACCACGCCCGCTTGAAAGAGACAACTGATAATTCTGTATTGGAGCCAGGCGGAAAAATTCGTCCTGCCAATCAATCAATTGCAAATTACCGTAACCCGGTTCTGTCCAGCGGGGGTCATTCAGGAAATAATAACTTTCCTTTCCACCGATCATTGCCAGGCGGGTGGCGTAATCATCCTCAATCGTTGCCCCTTTGCTTCCATATTGAGAAATATATCTGTTATTATTATATGCTGTACGAAATTCAATCCATTCTTCCGGGGATAATACATCTACTTTTCTTTCCAATGACTGAATACCAAAAGATGCCTGGAATTGTACCCTGACTTTTTCATCTGCACCGGCTTGTTTGGTAGTAATCAAAACAACGCCATTGGCACCACGGGAACCGTAGATGGCTGATGAGGAAGCATCCTTCAATACTTCAATAGACTGTATGTCTCCGGGGTTAAGACTGCCAAGATCATCGACAGGAATACCGTCCACTACATATAAAGGAGTGGCGTCCGCATTAATAGAGGCGGCTCCACGTACGCGAATCTGTAATTCGGAACCCGGTTCACCGGTAGTACTGCGAACTTCTACACCTGCCAGTTGTCCTTGCAGGGAAGAGGCAATATTGGTTGTAGCCCGGTCTTCCAGCTTTTCAGCATTTACTTTGGCAATGGCTCCGGTCACATTTCCTTTCTTAGCACTACCGTAACCGATAGCTACAACCTCATCCAAAGCGATAGCAGACTCTGACAGTTTTATTTGGAGGATTTTATCGGTGATAGTTACTGTTTGAGTATTATATCCGATAAAGGACACTTCCAGCAGTTTGGCACTTTTGGGAGCCGAGAGTACGAATTTACCGTCTAAATCAGTAATCGTTCCTTTGGCAGTTCCTTTCACTGTGACGTTTGCACCGATAATCGGTTCATCTTTCTCATCTACGACTACACCTGTCACCGTTCGGGTTTGTGCGAACGACAGGGTAGATTGTACTACGAACAGAGTCATTAGAAGGAGATATTGAATCCTCCTCCCCAGACTGCCATTTCCATGCAAAATGTTTTTCATGTTGATATATCTAAGTGATTAAATTAGTAAATAATAGAAGATGCGGACACGGTTTGCCGTTTGCCTGACTTCCTCTGCAAAGGAAGCGTATTAGAAGAAATTACGCTCAAATATTCGTACGGAAAAGATGTAATTTCATACTAATCGCTAAAAAACACGTTTGGTATTTGTACGCGATCCCCTATGAAAGTACAAATATAGCCTTTTCAACGGACTGCTTTTATCTGTTCGTACATCTGTTTGCCCAAATATTCAGCCGAATTTTGGTTAAAATGCAAACGGTCACCCATTAGTTCCGCATCCGACATATCTATCAGATAGGCATTCTTGTCTTCCTTGGCAAAACGTTTCATGGCGGCTTCCACTTCGCTGCCATATTGTTTGTTCTTTTTAGCCACCGTACCGAAAATAAAAGGAAGGTTGGAGTAATCTTTTCCTGTTTTTGCACTTAGGTGATTACGCACATAGGTGACTACCGCTTTCAGGTTCTCGTAATATTTGTCTCCGTAAGCATGGTCACTTTCTCCCTGATGCCATAGGAATGCGTCAATTTGATAACCGTTTTTCAATTTGGATAATGTGTTGTCAATGCAACCGTCGATATCATTGATGAAAGACAGGAGTAATGAACGTCCTTTCTCACTGGTCGATGCGTTGTTTGCCAACCATTCCGGGTTCGCTGACCAGTGGACAGATTTATCCGAAGTGGTGGAAGGCTCTATGGAGGTTCCGCCGATTGCCCATTTGATAACATAGAACGGTTCCTGCCACAGCTGTTCCAACCAATAGTAGGTGACAGCATCGTATCCCCAGGTATTGGGTTTGGCCCTTCTTTTGCTTTTAGGCCAGAAGGGACGGAATTTACCGTCTGTACGGTTTTGGGCTATTTTGCAATACTTGTAGGCTCCTGCAGTAAAAGCCGTATCTGTTGCCATTGTTTTGATATAGTCTGGTAAACGGTCGTTAGGTACGCGTCCGTCGGTATTCGATTGTCCGGCGGTGATAATTACATGGGCAGGTTCGTTGTTGCCTGCCATACAGTTGCAACTGAATGCAAGTATAAAAAGGATCAATAAATTTTTCATGATAGAACAATGTTTTATGATTTTATAAATTATTGAGATAATAAAAAGTCCTCCTCACGTTTATAATCGTTCGGGAGGACTTCTTATCAAACTAACAATCGTGTGAGAAAGCTAATACCTGTTGAAAACTATTTATTTGATTGTTTCGAGAAATTCTACTTCAATGATTCTTAACTGGTTTTTGCTACTGCTCTTTTCCAGTTCCATTTTATTGGCAGCTTTGGCTTCTACTTCAATGATCTGTCCGAAAGCATCCTTGTCACTGGTATTTCCTTTCAGGCGAATGGTTATAGTGTTGGCACGTACCGGTTTTTCTACATTGAGATGAATATACCCCAGACTCTTATCTGTATTTCCGTTCCAAATCAGGGTGTTTCCGGCATATACTTCCAATGGATAACTGCGTGAACGCCACCCTTGCAATTTGATACATATATCGTCTATTTCGGCCTCTCTCTCCAGTGTATAAGTAACCCAGGCAGTGCTCAACTTACCGTCATTTTTCCATTCCGTCAGTTCGATATCATCATAACTCTTTTCAGCATCGCTGTTATTGGAACCGGCTTTTGCTGAAACGATGCGTACACCTTTTTTGCTATCTTGGTAAGAAGGGGTAGAAGGAGTCTCACCCCTGTCCAGTTGTCCTTTTAAAGTCTCCTGCGGGAGATAAGTGCTCAAGCCTTCAGTTACTTTTACAGGTACTGTTTCCAATGTGAGTGTGGCGGCAGGTAATCCTTTAGCCTGTGCTGTCAGAGTTACTTTTCCGGCAGTGGTTGTGCTGCGGATCAGTGCACGGTTGATGCCACATTCTACCGGAAGTTTTGTATCAAGGATATGATTGTTTTCACCTTGGGCAATCCCTCCACGCCATTCTGCTTGACCGTTAAGCGTGAATTGAACCGTACGATTATCCAACGGGCAACGTTTTCCGTCTTTATCTACAACTTCCACCTGTATTAAAGCCATGTCTGCACCGTCTGCATGGAATCCTTCGGGATTTTGAATAGCGGTAAGTTTCAGTTTGGCTGGTTCACCGGCTGTATGTATAGCGTAGCGGCTGATTTCTTTTCCTGTTTGATTATAGCTGACTGCTTCCAGTTTACCCGATTTGAATGTTACGTTGTCAAAAGTAAAGAGGAAATTGTATTGGCGTTTGCCTTTACCCAGAGATTTACCATTCAGGAAAAGTTCCACCTCTTCCCCGGTAGATACCACATGTATGGGTTTTACTGTATTTTCAGGATAATTCCAGTGTCCGATAATGTAGGTCTGGTCTTCTTCCGTATCTACCCATCCGTTCCACATCACCTGATGTGCATAGAAGGCGTCTTTCTCAATACGCATAGCATCTGTCACTCCACTTCTGCGATAGTTTTCCGCTCCCCGGTAATGGGTATTGGTGTCAGAGAAGATAATTTTAGTGCCGCCGGAGCTGACCCTGTTACCTGTTCCGGGACGCTCACGCCAATAATCATACCAGCGGGCTATCATGGTAATGGCAAGTTCATCTTGGTTACGGTTATAATCAGTGGCCGGTTTACCTTTATAGAGCGGACCGTCACCCTCCTTATGGAAAGGATAACTGTATTCATCCCAATATTTTCTTAAACCTTCGTCGCGGCAATATTCGGTAGCCCACATCGGATGATGCTCACTTCGGTTGATATACAGCATTTCGCCGCCGTATTCCGCTTCACGAATATCCAACATTTCACGTGAACCGATAGCACGTCCGCCAAACGGGTCATATTTGTCACGAACAGCTTTCATCTCTATCATATGTTCACGGCTGATAGCTTTGTTGCCACATTCGTAGAACAAGATACTCGGGTTGTTACGGTTATAAATGATTGCATCGCGCATCAGTTCCACCCGTTGCTCCCATTGGCGTCCTTCACGGTCTTTTTCTGCATCTCCGGCAGGCATTGCCTGTATCAGACCTACACGGTCGCAAGATTCTACATCTTGTTTCCATGGAGTGACGTGCATCCAACGAACCAGGTTTGCATTTCCTTTTACCATCAGACCATTAGAGAAGTCGCTCAACCAGGCTGGTACGGACAGACCCACTGCAGGCCATTCATTACTGGTACGTTGCGCATATCCCTTCATTTGGATAACACGGTCGTTCAATTCTATTTTTCCTTCAGTAAAGCGTGTTTTACGGAATCCGGTGCGGGTACTGACTTCATCGAATATCTGATTGCTGTCATCTTTCAAGGCAGTTTTTACCGTATACAGGTAACCATATCCCCAACTCCAGAAATGAAGATTATTGATAATGGCGGATGCCTTTACCGTTTTAGTCTCTCCTGCTTTTAAAGTCACTTTATCACCTTGGAAAGTCTTCAATCGTTTGCCATCGGCATCAAGTACAGTCACTTGATAACTGAACTGGCGGGGAGATTTACTGTCGTTTCTGACTTCTGATTCGGCATGAATGGTTGCTTTACGCCCTTTTATATCAAAATCTTTGGCGTACACATAGACACCTGTTGTTTTCAGGTTACTGTATAAGGGAAGAGTTTGATATACATTATCGGTAACGTACAGAAACACATTTTTGGGGATACCGCCATAGTTAGCATTGAAATTGCGGTCGTTCCACTGAAATTTGGAGTTGGTTCCCTCTTCTCTGTACATCCAGTTGTTATCGGTGCGAACGGCAATTACGTTTTCACCCTCCTTCATATATGGAGTCAGGTCGAATCCCACTGCCATTACGCCATTTTCGTGTCTGCCCAGATTATGACCGTTGAGATAGAAGTCTCCACGTTGACGTACTCCTTCGAACTCGATAAATACTTTCTGGTTACTTTTCAGTTCCGGAATCCGGAAACTTTTGCGATACCACACCACTGTATCTGTCAATTGTTCGATGGAGAGTTTAAATGCTTCATCTTCATTGAAAGCATGAGGCAAAGTTACTTGCTTCCATTCACTGTCGTTGAATTTAGTGTCTTTGGCTTTAGGAAAGTCTCCTATTTGCAGCTTCCATTCACTGTTGAAGTTGTATTTTTTGCGTTCGGATGCCTGTCCGTCGATAACAGACAGGGTAGTCAGCAGAAATACGAAAAGGAATAATTTGTGTTTCATGATAATCAATTAAATTGTTCTGCTGCAAAGAAAGTGTATTGAAAGAAGATACACCCGGTATTAAAGTACGGAAATAATGTAATTTTTATCTTTTGATGGAAAAGTGTGACTGATGTTTGTACATAATTTCAGATAATAGTACACATAATCCCATTGGCAGAGAGAATGTGTACTATTATCAGTCAGTTATCATGTATTCTGTTTAAGCATTCGTTTCTCCTTTTTCTTCAGCGGGCTGCTCCGTGTTTCCTGCTGTGGTATTGGAGGTCGGAGCTTTTCCACCGTTCTTTTGATAAACAGAGGGTGCTATTCCGAATTGATTCTTGAAACACTTGCTGAAATAATAGGGGTCGTTGATACCCACTTTATATGAAATTTCAGCAACGGTCAGATCTTCGGTCAACAATAATTCCGCAGCTTTCTTCAAGCGAATGACACGCAGGTATTCATTTGGAGAATATCCGGTGACGCCACGTACTTTTTTATAAAACACGGTACGTCCCAATCCCATGAGGTTGGCATAGTCATCTACAGAGAATTCCGTTTCCACCATGTGCTCGTTCAGCATCTCGTTCAGTTTTGCAAGGAATTTGCTGTCTTTGTTGTTCGTACAGATAGCCGCATGAACAATTCCCGGTTCATTGGAGAATTTTTCCCGCAACTTGTCACGTTGTTCTATCAGTTTGGAAATTCTGGCCAGTAATAAAGAAATACTGAATGGTTTGGTGATATAAGCATCCGCACCGGATTCGATACCTTCCAGATATTTTTCTTCCATATTGAGAGCGGTCAGCAGAATAATGGGGATATGGCTGGTGGCAAACTCGTTCTTCAGCTTCTTGGTCACCTCAAATCCTGTCATGCCCGGCATTAACACGTCACAGATAATAAGGTCCGCATCATAAGTCTGTGCACGTTCGAATCCGCTGATACCATCCGCTTCTGCTACTACTTCGAAATAATGGCCGATTTCCTCTTTCAGAAATTCGCGGACATCATTATCATCTTCGATAATCAAGACTTTCCGTTTGTTCAACGGTACGGACGGTGCCTCCGGTTCGTCCGTTTTTTCATCTGTAACAAATTCCTTATGGCGTTGCTCTTCTTCCTCAATCAATAACTGGTTGGGAACAAGGAAATCCTTTTCTTCATAAACACTGGCATCGGTTGGCAGTTCGACGGTGAAGATTGAACCGCCTCCTTCATTCTCATTATAAGAAATTGTTCCTTTGTGCATGTTGACCAAGCCATAGGTAAGATGTAGCCCTACGCCTACGCTGCTGTGTGAGAAGCTGCTTTGCATAAAGCGCTTGAACAGTTCGGCACGTTTCTCTTTCGGAATGCCCAATCCCGTATCGATCACCTGTATACAGAGTTGTTTCTTCTGTTCCTGTATATCTACTTTGAATATAATCTTTCCGTTGGAAGGAGTATATTTGAAGGCATTGGAGAGCAGGTTATAGACTACTTTGTCGAGATTTCCCTTATCCACAGGCATTTTGTAAGAGTTTAGCGAAGGTTCGAAACGGAAATCCATGTTTTTGGATTCACTCACGTCCTTGAAACTAAGGAATATCTCATAGCAGAAAGCAATGACATCTGTTTCTTCCAGAGAGAGGGCGAGTTTGTTTTTCTGCATTTTCCGGAATTCCAACAACTGATTGATAAGTCTCAACATTCGCTTCGTACTCTTGTCCATGATCTTCAGGGAGTGTTGCATATCTTTGGAATGATTCCCCATATTGACGATTCTCTCCAAAGCACCTTGAATCAGTGTCAGCGGAGTGCGGAATTCGTGGGAAATATTGGTGAAAAATTCCAGCTTATATTCCGTCAACTGGTTTTCAACGGCGATACGGTTACGCAAAGCATTGAAATTTCTGATAATGCGGAAACTGAAATAACCTGCTATAGCAATTAGAATGGCATAAATCAGATAAGCCCAGCCGGTTTTCCAAAAAGGCGGAGCTATTATGATTTCCATCACGTTTTCTTCTCCCCAGATACCGGCAGCGTTACAAGCTTTCACATGAAGTTCATATTTACCCGGAGGTAGATTCCGGTAAGTGGCAAAGTTGAGGTTAGAGGGCGAACTCCATTCCGTGTCGTATGGAGGGAGGCTATAAGAGTATTTGGATACACCATCCAGGTAATTGAAAGTAGAGAAAGAAATCGTGAATGAACTCTGATAGTATTTCAGGTTCAGTTCGCCAATATAGGGTATGGCTTCCTGTAAAGGCGAGTCTTCCACTCCCGGGAGCATGTGTGCGCCATTGATCTGAAGTCCGGTGAAGATGACGGAAGCAGGTTTATCTAGATTTTCTATCTTGTTGGCATCCAGTACTACCAGTCCATAATTTGTACCAAACAGCAATTTTCCGTCGTTGCTGACGCAAGCGGTGTTTTCACTGTATACATTTCCTAAAGTATAAGAAGAGAAAAAGTAATTCTCTATTTGTCGGGTACCCGGGGTGAAACGGGAAATTCCGTATTCGGTTGCGATCCACATTTTGTTGTCCTTATCTTGAATGATGGACTGCACAACTGCATTGGACAATCCGTCTTTTATGTCATAGCAATCGAAAGTGAGGTGTTCATAATTGTCTCCCGGATGGCAAACTGCAAATCCTGCTCCGGCTGTACCAATCCACATATTGCCTTCATCATCGTTCATCAAACACCGTATCTCGTTACTGGGGAATGTGCCGTTGGCATGATTGTAAATCACGTAATTCTTGGGTGATGCAATCAGTGAATCCGGATGGAAGATATAGATACCATTGTTGGTGCCTACCCACATTTGTCCGTTTTTGTCTTCTTCGATGACGCGTATGCGCTTTTCACTGTAGTTGTCTTGTAAGAAGTGTTTAAACTGGTAGCCGTCGGCCGTTTTTACTGCTAAGTTTAATCCTCCACCGAAAGTACCTAACCACATACGTCCTTTCCTGTCCCGATAGATAGAATAAACCTGGTCGTTGGAAAGAGAGTTAGGGTTCTTGGCGTCATTCTTATACCATTGGTTGGCACCGATGCGAAGGCCAAGTCCTCTCATTCCCAGCCATAAGTTTCCCTCCGAATCTTCATTCATGCTATACACGTTATGGGTGAAATCTTCTTGCCGGAGTACTTTGGTCAGGGCAGAGTTGTATTCGTAAAGGCTGCCCATGCGGTTGGCCATATAGATATGTCCGTTTTGAGTTTGGAAGAGCATACGAATGGTATTCGAGCGGTCGGAACTATTTTCACCGCTGGGGTGAAGGCGTTGTGTCCCTTTATTCAGAATTTCCAGGTGGGATAATCCCGAGAATTCGGAACTTACCCAGATGCCTCCGGAACGGTCTTCCATTACAAACTGAAGATAGTTGGAGTTGATATGGCTGGATTGATTGACTTCGAATGTGAAGTGCTGTAAATTACCTGTCGATAGTTCGTAAGCGTAAAGTCCGTTCCCATAAGTCGATATCCAGAGAATGTCCCGTGAGTCGTGTACGATGCTGTAACGTTCCACATCAATGTAACCGATATGTTTGGAGGAAAGAAATTGGAAAGGCTTGATTTTACCGGTGGTTATGTTTACATACCATAAGTCGCCGGTATAGTTGTGTACCCATACATTTTTCTTATTGTCTCTGGTGACTGCACCGTTCTTGATGTTCAATTCTGTGTAACGGCTTAGTTTTCCGGTCGGGATATCCAATATGTAGCTGCCGTTGGCAGTGAACAATACCCATTTATCTTGCAAAAGGAAGTTGCCTGTAACACGGCTCGTATCATCAAAACTTTCAGCTAGCGATGCAACTTTCTCCAATTTATCTGCAGAATAGGTGTGGCGATAGATTTCATTTTTATCAGTAATGATACAGGTATATTTATCATAAGAGATGATGTGCTCCCAACTCTGCTGATGCGGGTCGAGATTGTTTGTTTTACCATTTTGATACTTTAATAATCCTTTATTCGTACCAATCCAGATTTCTCCTTTCGCACTTTCCAGAACAAATTGCACCTTATCGGAAGGCAGATTGCCAGATTTTTCTTTATACGTCTGTGATGAAAACTTTCCGTCACGATAAACGACTCTACGACAACCGTTCTGGTTATGCCATAACCAGATAGAGTTGTCGGAAACGATGATGAACTTGGAATAGTTTTCCTTGTACTCCCCGTTTCCCGTGAAATCCACGAAGCAGCCGTGCCGCAAATCATAACAACTGATGAAAGAAGAAATAGTGGAGATCCACATAAAACCATTCGGATCTTCTTCCATGCTCCGGATGCGGGAGTCGGCCAATGAGAGCGGGTTGTTTATATCCGGATAGATATTGACGAAAGAATTGCCGTCATAATAACTTAATCCGTTGAGAGTTCCCAACCAGATAAATCCTTTACTGTCCTGCATCATATAACGGGTCGAATTATTTGCTAATCCATCTCCGGTAGTCAGCTTATTGGATCGAATTTCAATGGAAGCCGACAGTGGATAGAGATAAAGAAATAAAAGCGAGAATATAAGGTATGTATTCTTCTTCATAGTGGATTTATATGTGTTATATACAGGCAAAGATAGTTATTTCTTTGGATTTTAAACAAATTTGCCCTTTGTATAGCGAATATACTAAGGGCAATAGATGTGTATTTGTGGTTGGCGCTGATACTTTTAATACAATGTTTACTTGAATTGATAGCCTCTGAAAGTACCCTTCATCTTGATAAGATCCGGCCCGAAATAGAATCCGGGTTGCGTTGGCTGGTTATAGCCAACATTCTGGGTAGCGATACTGATTCTGTATATGGGTTCCTCAAGGAAGGTATGGAATCTGTATTCGGTTGGGATAGTCGACACATAGAGACGAAGAGAAGCGTTATCCTCGGAGCGCACGAGTACTTCTTCCCGCCAGTCGCCTATCATATCACCTTGTAGGCAAGGATTTGATTTCGTTCCATTGTTGAAAAGAGTCCCCGTGAATTTGACAAGCGGGACAAACTTCTTGTTTTCCCAATCATATTTAATAATCATGTTTCTATCCAGCATTTCACGCAATAGGTCTCCATCCCACCAAACGGCCATATTGGTAGGCGTATTTCTCATTTTGGGAGCAATGACTTCTCCTTTTACGTTTCGAATCCCTTGCGAATCTCCCGACCACATTTCTACGCCCGGATGAGTCGGGTCGATGTCTGCCGCCATGCAACGGCCTACGTCGGTATTACTTTTGATTTGCAACAATACTTCTCCCGTTGCAGCATCTCTATAAGTGGAGCCGTCACGTTTGTTTTCGTGACAGTCCCACACTTGCAGACCTTTTCGTGAAGGGTCAAAATGAGTTAGATGGATGGCATCTCCATGTCCCATTCGGGTAGAATAAAGTCCCTTGCCATTGTGGTCGATAGCACACGAACCATAGATGATTTCGTCGCATCCATCACCGTCCACGTCGCCTACACGCAGATTGTGGTTTCCTTGTCCGGCATAATTTTCGCATCCGGGATTGTTGCTGTCGAATACCCACCGGTTTTTCAGTTCTTTCCCATTCCAGTCGAATGCGGCTAGAACTGTGCGTGTGTAGTATCCCCGACACATTACAACACTCGGATGTATTCCATCAAGGTAAGCAACGCAGGCCAGGAAGCGATCGCTTCGGTTACCTTTTGCATCTCCCCAATCGGTAACATTGCCACGGGCAGGGATATAGTCGATGGTGTGCAGTGCCTCACCGGTGTCTCCTGAAAAGACGGTCAGATATTCCTTACCTTTCAGGATGCGTCCTTGTTTCATTATCTGATTTCTGCTTGGGTCGAAAGTTCCCTCTTCGCGATAGTCCGCATTTGCGTCTCCTATTACTTTTCCTTTGCCGTCTATTGTTCCGTCGGCAGTCCGCATCACCACTTCCGCTTTGCCGTCACCATCCAGGTCGTACACCATGAATTGGGTGTAGTGAGCTCCTGCACGTATGTTTTTACCCAAGTTGATACGCCACAGCTATTCGGTAACAGTCGATATATACTTCACCCGTATAACCTTCGTGTGAGTTGTCGCGTGAATTGCTGGGATCCCATTTCAGGATAATTTCGTATTCGCCGTCACCGTCTACATCCCCGATAGAGGCGTCATTGGGGCTGTAAGTATAAGTCTCGCCCGCCGGTGTGACTCCGTTTGCCGGTTTTTGCAGGGGAATTTCCAGATAGCCGGAAGGCGCATTTTCCGGAAGTGTGTATGTACCGTCAATGTGATGTGTCTCTTTTCCTTTTATAACGGGACGCACTTCGTAAACTGCTGCTTTCTGACTGTTGTTCTTATCACGAAACAGGGTGCTGACTGTGACAGGTGTGTCTGTCAGTTTTTCCCCGTCTTTGTACACATTAAAGCCGGTTTGTATCGGATCAGAAGAAAGATACCTCCATGAAACGATCACTTCTGAAGGATTCTCGCGAATGGCAACTACACCGCGGTTTAGTTTCTCCCGTTGTAACTTTGAATAGTTATAACCGGTTTGTGCCGTCATTGTTGCAACAGGCGGTAACATGAATATGCACAATAGATAAATTGCAATTTTTCTCATATTTGTTTGATCGGTTTGGAACTTATTATATTTATTCACTCGCAAAATTACTCCTTTTTTGAATGTACGAAATGGAGAAATGTACAAAGACTATATACAATTGTGCACCTTTTGAAATTAATTATCTATTCGACATAATATTCTATCTTTTACGTACATCCGTCCATTACCTCTTTGATGAGATGCGATAATTTTGCAACGTGAACTAAAAGCAAGAATTATGAAATATCTTTTATCTATTGTACTATTGGCATTGATTGGTTTTACGACTCCCAAAAAGACAGTTTCCGTTTATGATTGGGGAAGCGCGTCTGTAGAGCCGGATTTATCGTGGGCTGATCAGGTGGGGGCGCAAAAAACTCCCAAAAACAAGGAATGGGATGCTGGGAAGTTCGGATTGCGAAATGATACCTCTGTATTCAGTACCCATGCCATTCAAGCGGCTATCGATGCTTGTTATCAACAGGGAGGAGGTACGGTTGTTGTTGCTCCGGGATATTATAAAATAGGAGCCTTGTTTATCAAGAGCGGAGTGAATTTACATCTTAGTAAGGGCACCACCTTGCTGGCAAGTGAGAATATTCTGGATTATCCGGAGTTTCCTTCCCGTATTGCCGGTATCGAAATGACGTGGCCTTCAGCTGTTATCAATATAATGGATGCGGAAAATGCCGCCCTTACGGGGGAGGGATTTATAGATTGTCGCGGAAAAGTTTTCTGGGATAAGTATTGGGCTATGCGGGAGGAATATGAGAAGAAGAATTTGCGGTGGATTGTGGATTATGATTGCAAGCGCGTACGGGGAGTACTGGTTTCCAATAGCAAACATATCACCTTGAAAGATTTTACATTGGTGCGTACCGGATTTTGGGCTTGCCAGATTTTGTATTCAGATCATTGTTCGGTGAACGGTCTTACTATTAATAATAATGTAGGTGGTCACGGACCGAGCACAGATGGCATTGATATTGATTCGTCCACTAATATTCTGATAGAAAACTGCGATGTGGATTGTAACGATGATAATATTTGTATCAAGGCAGGGCGTGATGCGGACGGGCTGCGTGTGAACCGTCCGACAGAGAATGTGGTGGTTCGTAATTGTATTGCCCGTAAAGGTGCGGGGTTACTGACTTGCGGAAGTGAAACTTCTGGTTCCATTCGCAATGTACTGGCCTATGATCTGACAGCTTATGGTACAGGAACGACCCTACGTCTGAAATCATCCATGAATCGTGGCGGAACGGTTGAGAACATCTATATGACACGTGTTGAAGCTGATAGCATCACTCATATTCTGTCTGTCGATTTGAACTGGAATCCAAAATACAGTTATTCTGCGTTGCCGGAAGAATATGAAGGGAAAGAAGTTCCTGAACACTGGACTACGATGCTGACTCCGGTAGAACCGAAAGAAAAGGGGTATCCTAATTTTCGGAATGTGTATTTCTCTCATGTAAGGGCAGGTGCGGCAAAACGTTTTATTTCTGCTTCAGGGTGGGATGCCAGTCATCGTATCGAGAATTTTTATCTGTCTGATATTAGTGCGGAAGTGGAATCTGTCGGGAAGATAACTTATGGAAAGAACTTCCAGTTGCAGGATATCCATTTGAAGGTAAAAGATAAAAGCAGGTTGCGTCAAACGGATAATGTGGATAGTAAGATTGAGATTAATTACAAATAATTCTTCTTATGGGCGGAATGCTCTTGACAAAGCCTTTTTTATGTTGTATATTTGTGGATGTGAATATCAATGAATAAAAGGTATCATTAAAAAGAATGAAAAAGAAACTGGTACAATATGATGACAATATAGTAGGAAATTCTTGCAGTAGTTAAACTGTGAGAGTTTTCGTATGAGCTAAAGGCTGCGAATCTTTATGGGATTTGTAGCCTTTTTTGTTGCAAAAAATCATGGTTATGCTCTTAAATTAGGAATTTATAGTTTATAATAAATTGGGGTGACGTTTATAATAAACTCCTCAATAATTTATTAAAAACGGTGGAGAGGATTATGAAAGATGGGTCAGCTTTTTTCTTCTTTAATGTAAGATGAAATATAACTTGATTGGGATTTTCCTATGGAAAGTAAATGATATAAACGTAGTTGTCACAAAATTCTATTCTTTACGTACGATATTACAGTTCTTGTGATATAAAAAGCAGTAGCTTTGCAATAACATAATAATGATATACCATGAAACGCATTGGTCTTTTTCTCTTTTTCATAGGATGTTTCCTTTTATCTCTTCCGGCGACGAACTATTTTGTGGCCATCAATGGAAATGATTCGAACAGTGGGACGATTGATAAGCCTTTTGCCACCTTGGGCAAAGCACAATCAAAAGTGATGGCAGGAGATACTGTATATATCCGGCAAGGGACATATCGAGTGTCGGAAGCAGAGATAATGGAACATTATACAGCTGGAAGTACCACTTGGAGCCGGGTGTTTAAAATGTCAAAGAGTGGAACTGGTCCGGATAAACGAATCTGTTACTCCGGCTATAAGAATGAGCGTCCTGTTTTTGATCTTTCGGAAGTAAAGCCGGAAAACGAACGTGTTATTGTATTCTATGTGAGTGGCTCTTATTTGCATTTCAGAAATATAGAAGTAGTGGGGACACAAGTGACTATTGTAGGACATACCCAGTCCGAATGTTTTCGCAATGAAGGGGGCAGTGATAATGTCTACGAGTATTTGTCGATGCATGACGGCATGGCTATCGGCTTCTATATAGTGACAGGTAAAAACAATCTGGTGTTGAATTGTGATGCATACAATAATTATGACCCTGTATCCGATGGCGGTAAAGGAGGAAACGTCGATGGATTCGGGGGACATCTTACTTCGCCCCAATATACGGGTAATGTATTCCGAGGCTGCCGTGCCTGGTATAATAGTGATGACGGGTTTGATCTGATAAACTGTCAGGCAGCTTTTACCATTGATAACTGTTGGTCTTTCCTGAATGGATACACGAAAGATGGTGGCAAGGCGGGTGATGGCACCGGATTTAAGTCGGGAGGATATGGAATGAGTGATAATCCCAAAGCACCAAGTGTAATTCCCATGCACATCGTCCGGTATTGTCTCGCTTATATGAATAAAAATAAAGGTTTCTATGCTAACCATCATTTGGGAGGAATAGCCTGGTATAATAATACAGGTTATCAGAATCCGTCTAATTTCTGTATGCTGAATAGAAAGACTGCATCGGAAGCTGTTGATGTGCCAGGGTATGGTCATATTATTAAGAATAACTTGTCGCACAAACCGAGATCTTCGGGAAAGCATATCATAGATGTTAATCAGGCTGAATGTGAAATAGTGAATAATTCTTTCCTTCCGGTGGGGATGGTTGTGACGGATGATGATTTTGTCAGTCTGGATGCCTCTCAACTCACTCTACCTCGTAAGTCGGACGGAAATCTTCCTGATATGGATTTTTTGCGATTAAAAACGGATAGTCAATTATATAATGCCGGAGTGGGGTGTTTTCTTACAGAAGGTGATGAAGATACTGTTTATGGATGGTTGGAAGATGCAGCTATCTTTGTTGAAGGGGATGTTGCAAAAGTGGTAGGTAAGGGTGCGGAAGCTTTTGTGCATTTTTATATTAATGGGAAGGAGGTCTCTTTTTCTGATAGACAAGTAGACTTGTCTGTTTATAAAGGAGGGATTGATTTACAAGCGACAACAGATAATGGTGAAATAACTAAATTGAAAATTATCAGATGATAGAAAAATGTAGATTCTTTCCTCTATTGCTACTATGTGTCCTTTTTACATCATGTAGCAAAGAAGAGGTTCTTGCAGAGGAAGCAGGCATGACTGGAAATCCCCATTTCACTTGGGATACTACTGTCGAACTGGAGCAACCGAATAACTGGTGTATGACTTTGTCCACAGAAAAGATTGCGATAACTAATGTTGCAGAAGGTAGACAGTATATACTTACTTGGAAAGGAGGACTCACAGCCGGGCAGAAAACTGATGGAATATTAAAGACTGTTGTACGAGGTGAACAGACAAGGAGTACGGATTTAGAACTGCTTGAAATAAAAGATTCGGGTAGTAACATTTATGAGTTCTTTCTCCGTGGTGGCGGACGTAAAGGAGAAATTGTGATTACGAGATAATATTCTGCCGGGGAATTAATTTCCAGACGTCGATATAAGAAAAAAGTCTATTTGTAGCGTGTCTTCTTTTATAAAGAGGATGCGCTTTTTATTTAGGAGACGGAGAAATTATACTGATTTTAGGTATGTAGAAAAGTGTATCCGGATATGGAATATTGTATACGAATAAGTAGTATTTGAGGCTTTTGCATGGAACTCCATAAGAAAATCAATATCTCCATATCCTTAAGCTTGGGGTGAATGGGCAGATGCGATACTTTTGCAGAAAAAGTAATAAGCAGTAGAAAATGATAAAATCAGCAATTTTAATAGTAGCGGCATGTTGTAGCTTACAACTATTTAGTCAGGAGAAATTTCCCGATGGCAAAATGATACCGGATTGGTTTTACCAAAATGAGAAAACTGATATCAGTATAATGGGAAAGAAATTCTTGATTACAGATTATGGAGTAGTGAATGACAGTACACTGCTACAAACTGAAAGAATCCAGGCTGTTATAGATTTGGCATCCGACAATGGTGGGGGAGTTGTTGTCATTCCGGAGGGCACTTATCTTAGTGGCGCACTTTTCTTCAAACCGGGAACACATTTACATCTGGAATCAAAGGCTATATTAAAAGGTAGTGATGACATTAGCAACTTTCCTGTAATAGAAACACGGATGGAAGGACAGAATCTGAAATACTTTTCTGCCTTGATTAATGTTGATAAGATTGATGGTTTTACTCTTTCTGGGAAAGGAACGATTGACGGAAACGGTGAGCGATACTGGAAATCATTCTGGTTGCGGCGGCGGGTTATTCCTAAATGTACTAATATGGATGAATTACGTCCCCGTTTGCTTCATATATCCCATAGTAATAACGTACAGATTTCGGATGTACGGCTGGTGAACTCTCCGTTTTGGACGACTCACATTTATAAGTGTGATAGTGTAAAACTCTTGGATTTATATATCTATTCTCCTTCTTCCCCTGTAAAAGCTCCCAGTACAGATGCTATTGATATTGATGCATGTAAAAATGTACTGGTTAAGGGATGTTATATGTCTGTCAACGATGATGCAATTGCTTTGAAAGGCGGGAAAGGACCCTGGGCGGATCAAGATCCCGATAATGGTGGCAATTGTGATATTATTATTGAAGACTGTGCTTTCGGATTTTGTCACGGAGTGCTGACTTGTGGAAGTGAGTCAATCTATAATCATAATATAATTCTCCGGCGCTGTGATTTGGATCAGGCTAAACGCCTTTTATGGTTGAAAATGCGTCCGGATACTCCTCAACAGTATAAGTACATCTTGGTTGAAGACATAAAAGGGAATGTTCGCAATTGTATCTTTATTGCTCCATGGACACAGTTTTATGATCTGAAAGATCGCAAAGATATGCCGGTCTCATATTCCAGCTATATAACGATGCGTAATATTCGCCTGGATTGCGATTCCTTTTTTGCTGTAGAGAAATCAAATCAGTACAAATTATCCAATTTCTGTTTCGACAATCTGGCTATCAAGGCGAAAAAGGATGTGAAGATAGATGAAAACATAATTGATTCACTCATCATAAGAAAGGTTGAAATAACTAAGGTGAATTAAAAAAGAATGGCAGAAAGACTGGAAAATTGTACATGGCCTGTAAAATTGTACAAAAACGACGTCTGATAGGCTGTACGCATATGAATTTACATAAGAAAGTCGAATTCTCCATATTCCTTTTCTTTAATTCTGCCATGTAATACGGTATCTTTGACATGTACTTATTTAGTAAAACATTGAATCTAAAACTATAAAATACAATGAAATTCTGTAGAATTATTTTTTGTCTGTGGTTATTGATCTGTTTTTTCCCTTTGGGAATTTATGCAGATATACAACTTCCCTCCATATTATCAGATAATATGGTACTTCAGCAAAATGCGAAAGTATGTTTCTGGGGAAAAGCACGTCCCGGAGAGAAGATTCAGGTAAAGACTTCGTGGGATCATAAGAAATATAAGGTGGTTGCTTCAGAAAACGGTCATTGGGAATTGATGATACAAACACCGGCAGCCACTTCCGGACAGTCTGTGATATTGAAAGGTGATAATAAGATTCATATCAATAATATATTAATAGGTGAAGTTTGGCTTTGTACCGGACAGTCAAATATGGAATTTCCAGTAGCTCGTAATCCGCAAGTGAAATGGAAAACAGGAATGTTGAATGAAGCGGAAGAAATGAAAGATGCTGATTTTCCGGAAATCCGTCTGTTTCATGTAGAACATCAGATGGCACCTGATGGTGAAAAAGAGGATTGTACTGGGAAATGGGTGGTTTGTAGTCCGGAGAATCTGAAAGACTTTTCTGCTGTAGGATTTGTCTTTGGACGTAAATTGTATAAGGAATTGAGTATACCGGTTGGTTTAATTCAGTCTACTTGGGGAGGAACACATGCCGAATCCTGGACCAGTATGAAAGTGATGGAAAACAATCCGCTGTATGCCGACGTCTTAAAACAGTATTCAAAGGAAAAGGTGAGTAAGGAAAAAGATAAGTGCAAGGTTCCGGCTACATTGTGGAATGGTATGATTGCTCCTATAGTAGGATATACTGTGAAAGGGAATATATGGTATCAGGGAGAGTCAAACTCTGTTCGCTATGAGAAATATCAGGAAGTATTTACTAATTTGATAAATAGTTGGCGGAAAGAGTGGAATCAGCCGGATATGCCATTCTATTTTGTACAGATTGCACCACATTATAAACAACCGGCAGGTATTCGTGAAGCACAATTAAAAACATGGTTAGGTGGACTTGAAAACATTGGTATGGCAGTAGTGACGGATGCAGCCGATTCTACAGACATACATCCACGAAATAAAGTTGCACCGGGCGAACGGCTGGCAGCTTGGGCATTAGCAAAGCAATATGGTAAAAAGATTGTTTATTCAGGACCTCTCTACAAATCTATGAAAGTGAATGGGAGAGAAATTACATTAGATTTTGATTTTGCGGAAGGTGGCCTGCAGACACCTGGCAATGAACCGGTAAAAGGATTTTTTATTGCTGGTAGTGATGCGCGATTTTATCCGGCTGAAGCCGTAATTGATGGAAGTTCGATCACACTTTCTTCAACTTATGTCTCTGTACCTGTAGCTGTACGCTACGGTTATGGGACTTTCTTTAGAGTGAATCTGTTTAATAAAGCCGGACTTCCGGCAGTTCCTTTCCGTACAGATACTTTTGCTCCCGACACTTATTATCGACTATTTGCCGATTCGGAAATTCGCCGTTTTCCAGAAGCTTGGCAGTTGGATCATGGAAAACGCCTGTATTTTGGCTATGCGCAAGGTGTAGGTTGTTGCGCAATGTTACAGGTTTGGAAGAAAACAGGAGACCCGAGATACTTTGATTATGTGGAAGCATGGGCTGATTCTTTGATAGATGATAAAGGAGATATTCATTTATATAAGAAAGAAACCTATAATTTGGATTATATCAATTCCGGGAAAGTTCTGTTTGATTTATACGATGAAACCAAAAAAGAGAAATATAAATTGGCTATTGAGAATCTGATAGATCAATTGAAAAAACAACCTCGTACAACAGATGGAGGTTTTTGGCATAAAAAAATATATCCTTATCAGATGTGGTTGGATGGATTGTATATGGCTTCTCCTTTTATGGCTCGATATGGAGCTGAATTCAATCATCCGGAATGGATTGATGAGGCTGTTAAACAGTTCACTCTCTGCCATCAACATACTTATGACGCCAAGACTGGACTTTATTATCATGCATGGAATGAGGATCGGAGTCAGCGATGGGCTGATCCGGAAACCGGTCATTCCCCAAATTTCTGGGGACGTAGTATCGGTTGGTGGTTTATGGCTTTGGTAGATGCTTTGGAATATATTCCCCAAGATCATTCAGGTTATGCTGATATGATTAAATGGACGAAGGGCTTAGCGGAAACTCTTTCAAAATACCAGGATAAAAACGGTTTGTGGTATCAGGTGATTGACCAACCTTCACGTACAGGTAATTTCCCGGAAGCATCTGTTACAACACAGTGTATGTATGCTTATGTGAAAGCTGTGAACAAGGGATACATTGATAGTCGGTATCGTGCCATTGCAGAAAAGGCTTTTAAAGGTCTGTGCGATAAACTACTGATCTCCAATCCAGACGGAACATTGACATTAACCAAATGTTGCCAAGTAGGTGGATTAGGTGGTAAGCCTTATCGGGATGGCAGTTTCGAATATTATATAGGAGAGAAAATGAGAGATAATGATGCTAAAGCAACAGGACCTTTCATTATGGGATGTATTGAGTTGAATAAATAATATGAAAATAAAAATTGTGAAATAACGAGATTTTATACGTGTTTAAATAAATATATCTACAAATAGTTTAATTATTTAATTTAATTATATATGAAAAACATTACATTATTAAAAGCAAAAGTAGGAATATTAGCAGTTTCCTGTCTTTCTATTACTGCTTTGTTTGCATGTGTTGATAAGGATGCTAGGAGTGACTTGAGTCCCAATTTGCCAACAGATCAAGCGCAAAATGGGGATTTTGGTGATCAAGGGGAAGGCTCGGATCAAGGGCTTAATTTCCCGGTTTTTGATGATGGGGTACTTGCTTTTCCTGGTGCAGAAGGATATGGGAAAAATGTAACAGGCGCTCGTGCGGGTGATGGACGGGAAATTTATCATGTGACTAATTTGAATGATGCGGGTCCTGGATCTTTTCGTGATGCAGTAAGTAAACCCTGGCGTATTATTGTTTTTGATGTATCTGGTGTTATAAAGTTGAGTAAGGATCCTATTGTTTTGAAAAGTAATCAGACTATTTTAGGGCATACTGCACCAGGTGATGGAATCGTTCTTTATAATGGACGTGTTTCCGCTTCTGGAGCACATAACCTAATTGTTCGTTTCTTACGTATACGTATGGGAGCTGCCTATCCAAGCGATCAGGTAGATGCTTGCGGAGCGGCTAATGGAGCAGATATGATATTCGATCATTGCTCTATAACTTGGGGAAGAGATGAATGTTTTTCTATCAATCCTGATGGTAAAGGAACTGCACCAAAGAATATAACAATACAAAATTCTATAATCGGGCAGGGTTTGCAGAATCACTCATGTGGTGGTCTGATGCAAACTGATATATCGAATGGGTGTACGATTTTCCGTAATTTATATATTGATAATAAAACTCGAAACCCGAAAGTTAAAGGACTAAACCAGTTTGTTAACAACGTTGTATACAATTGGGGAAGTGGAGCTGCTTATAATATGAGTGGTGATTCTCAAGGTAAATCGGAAACAACCATTGAAAACAACTATTTTATAGTTGGTCCTTGTCATAATTGGCAGAATGTGGCACAACCTGATGAATCAATTAAGACAGAATATGTTCCAATGAGTCCTGCACGACCATTTATTGGTGGTAACAGCAATTTTAATACTTATTGTAAAGGTAATTATTATGATAATAATAAGGATGGTGCATTAGACGGAATAGAAATAACACAAGAAAATTGGTCACAATATTGTAGTGGTTCTCCTGTTTTTCTTGAGGCTCGTTCCGATTTACATCCGATCATACGCAGTCAGAAAAGTGCACAGGAAGCTTATGAATGGGTAGTTGAAAAAGTAGGTGCTTATCTTCCGGTACGTGATGAAGTAGATAAATACTTGATAGATGAACTTACTTCGTTGGGAGGAAAAGGAACGATTATTCAAGATGAACGTAAAACAGAACAATTTCCGTTGGGAGGTCCTGGTACAATAAATGCTGCAGAGAAACCTCTGGACTCAGATAATGATGGGATGCCGGATGCTTTCGAAGACGCATGGGGATTAGACAAAAATGATCCGACAGATGCTGTAAAAGAGGCTAAAAATGGCTATTTGAATATAGAAAATTATGCCCTTTCATTGGAGTATCCTGATGAATATGAGTATGAACTTAATAAGAATAAACAATAATCAATTTGTGTAATATGAAAAACATGACATTTACAACAGTACTACTTTGTATACTGTTCATGCCTTTCTTTATCTCCTCATGTACAGATAAGATAGATGAACATTATGAAGAACCTGAATGGTTGAAAGGTAGTGCTTGGGAAGTCCTGGAAGATAGAGGGAACTACTCGCTATTTTTGCAGGCAGTAGAGTTGGCAGGTTTTAAGCCTATTATGGAGGGAAAAAGTATCCTGACTGTGATGGCTCCGGATGATACGGCTTTTTCGGCCTATTTGGAGAAGCACGGCTATTCTGACATCAGTGAAATAAATTTGGATGAATTGAAAAAAGTGATTGGTTTTCATCTGCTTTATTATTCTTACAATAAAAATAAGTTGGTGAATTTTCGTCCGGAAGGTGATTTAATAACTGATGAGGAAATGAATAAGAATGCGGGGCTGTATTATAAGTTTCGTACACGCAGTAGTAATGTTCCTACTATGGAAGTAGAAGCCTCTACAGGTAAGCGGCGTATGGTTTATCATCTGGACCGTTTTATTCCGGTTTTCTCTTACCGTTTTTGGGATACAAAAAAATTGGATGCAGCATCTAATTATACCTATTTTTATCCTAATTCCACATGGAAAGGGACAGGGGGATTCAATGTTTCCAATGCTGCTGTTAGTGAATATGAAATTTTGGCAGATAATGGTTATGTATATATTGTTGATCAGGTAATTGAACCTTTGGAAACCATTTATACCCAGTTGGAATCAAATGAAAATTATTCGATTTTTTTCAACTTATATAATGAAAATACCACTTATACGTATGACGCTACCTTATCTAAAGATTTTGGAGCAGCCTTGGGGGCAGATTCACTTTTTATTCATACACATGGTACTTCTTTGCCTGCTATAGCTGTGGAATGGTATTCAACGAAATATTCGGATGTAGCCAATAATGCATCAAAAGCATATAGTGTATTTGCACCGTCAGATGTGGCAATGAATAATTTCTTTGATAATTATTGGGAAAAGGGTGGATATGAATCTTTGGATGATGTAGATGATTTAGCAATGAAATATATGTTGAATCAATTTATTTATGAAGATGGAATTGCATTCCCTGATGAAATTACGAGTGGAAAAGTTAAGAATATGTATGACATGGTCTTTAACTTCGATCCTTCTAAGGTGACTGATAAATCAATGTGTGTCAATGGTGTCTTTTATGGATTAAATACAATTGATACACCTATTTTGTTTGCTTCTGTAGTCGGACCGGCTTTTCGTAACAAAGATTGTAATTATTATCTTTATATGTTGGATGGGACTGGACTGATAACTGCCTATTCTTCACAAGATACGAAGTATGTCTTGTTAGTGCCTACTAATGAACAAATAGAGTCAGAAGATATTTACTTGAGAACTTATGCGGATGGAAGTAAGTTACAACAAGAAACCGAGGATGGATTGGTAGATGTTTCTTCTTCTGTAATGAGAACTATTGTAAACATACATACGGCTACTGGTGTAGACGGACTGAAAACAAATGGGACACAGGTTCTTGCTACACAAACCGGTTTTAATTATTGGTATGTGAAGGACGGGAAGATAACAAGTAGTGCAGCTTATAATCAAATTTTGGAACCGGATAATAATGTGGAACCTTTCTCTGAATTTACAGAAGTAAAGAACGGCAATGACAACTGGAATAATGGAAGAACTTATATGTATAGTGGAACAGCTTTGTTTCAAGCGCAAGAAGGTGATGGGTTGCAACATAAATTAAGCGTTTGTAATGATAATCGTTATGTTTACTATCAGTTTGCACAGCTGTTGCAGAAAGCTGGTATGGTAATGTCTAGCAACTATATATTCGGACTAGCAGGAGCTTCTCATGTTATAGGCTTTATTCCGACAAATGAAGCCATTAGTACAGCAATAGCTGCAGGGCAAATTCCGGGCATGGATGCGACCGGAGCGGTAACTAGTAGTTCGCAACTTCGTCAATACCTGCTTTCATATTTTATACGTGATAGGGAAAATGCACTTATTTCTTATCCTTATCCGGGGTCGGCTATGAAGAGTTCTACATATGTTACTGCTAGTGGAAAGTCTTTGACGTATACAGATTCCGGAAGTTTATTAAGCATAATGGTAGATGGAAAAGTGGCAAACGTGATTTCTGATTATAATTTCTTCCCGTTTGCGTTTGACGACGGATGTTTTCAGTTGATTGATACAGTCCTTTGATATAACCGAATTTAATATGAATATGAAATTAGTAAAATACATGCTGATAGCGATACTTGTTCTGGGGACAGGGGAAGTAGCCGCACAGGTACAAGTCGTGTCCGGTAAGGTGACCGAAATACTGGGAAATCAGGTCGAACCGATAGTCGGTGCGAATGTGAATATTGTGAATGCTCAAAACCGTTCTGTAGGAGGTGCGGTGACCAATTTGGATGGTGACTACCGTTTACAAATTCCTGCACAAGAAAACAATCTGACATTGGTATATTCATACATTGGTATGAAAACGAAACGAATCAAATATACTGGTCAGAAGGTATTGAATGTAAAACTGGAGTCCAATGTGGAAACGTTGGATGAGGTTGCTATCACTGCCAAACGTATCGAACGTAATAATATGGGTATCGGACATAAAGAGAATGTGTCTGCGACCCAGAAGGTAATGATGGAAGATTTGATTGCTGCTGCTCCGATAGCTACGGTAGAAGAAGCCCTACAAGGTCAGTTGAGTGGTGTAGATATTGCTTTGAGCGCTGATCCGGGAGCACGGAGTTCCATCCGTATTCGTGGTACCAGTACGTTGAATGGCTCTGTCGAACCATTAATTGTGATTGACGGGGTTCCTTATACACAAGAACTGGATGATGATTTCGATTTCTCTACTGCCAATGAAGAAGATTTAGGTGCTTTATTGAATATTGCTCCTACTGATATAGAATCGGTAGAGGTTTTGAAAGATGCGGCTGCTACAGCTATTTGGGGTACGAAAGGTGCTAACGGCGTGTTGTCCATTACAACTAAGAAAGGTAAGACTGGAAAAACAACATTTAATTTTTCTTCTAAGTTCACTGCGAAATTCGAACCGAATAGTATTCCAATGCTGAATGGATCAGAGTACATTGCTATGGTGCAGGAGGCTTTGTGGAATAGTGCTAACTACACGGGACTGAATGCTGATACTTATTTAAAGTATTTGTATGATACACCTGAAATCAACTACTCGCCCAATTGGAACTATTTCAATGAATATAATGTAGATACGAACTGGCTGGACGAGGTACGTCAGAATGCATTTACTACAGACAATACATTTTCTATGAGTGGTGGTGGTGAAAAGGCTACTTACCGTCTGTCATTGGGATATTTAAGTGAAGGAGGTACAACCATCGGTACAGGACTGAAACGTTTCAACTCATCTTTGCGTGTAGACTATAATTTCTCGGATAAGTTGAGATTCGGAGCAGATTTCTACTTTACACAGTCTGATAAGGATGACAATTGGGCACCAAAAGATAGCAATGTACGTTCGGAAGCGTTTAAAAAGATGCCGAATAAATCTCCTTATTATATGGATGAAGATGGAAATCGTTCTTCACAGTATTTTTCTTATCAGACGAAGGATTGGGAAGGTGAATTTAAGGCAAGTAACAATAGTGCCTCTCATTTTAATCCGGTAGCTATGGCAAACGAGAGTTATAAAAATACTATGTCACGTGATAGCCGTGCTAATTTCCGTATTGATTATAAAATACTTCCGTATCTGACGTATTCGGCTTATGCTTCTCTTAAGATGTCGACTACTACAACAGACAAATTCCTTCCTCAAGTTGCTACGGGAGTGGCTTGGACAAGTGAATATGCCAACCAAAGTACTGCTGCTTCTTCAGAGAGTCTAACGTTGCAAACGGAAAACAAATTGATATTCAATAAAAACTGGAAGGATAAACATAATTTGATTGCAACTGCTGTATTCCGTACTACGCAGGCTACCAGTTCTAGTGCTACAAGTACTTCTTATGGTAATGCTTCATCTGGTCTTGCAGATCCGATTACAGGTAGTTCTGTTTATAGTCTGGGTTCAGGGGAGTCGGAAGCACGTAGTATTTCCGGAACCGGTTTGATTAACTATACTTTGTTGGATCGTTATGTATTCCATACTTCTGCAACGATGGATGCTAATTCTGCAATGGGTAAGTCAGAACGTTTGGGTATTTTTCCTACTGTGGGAATTTCTTGGAATATGCAAAATGAACCATTCATGAAAAATACAGAAGACTGGATGGATGAAATCAAACTTCGTTTCAGCATCGGACAAAGTGGTAATGCTCCCAAAGGGACGGCCGCTTATTATGGAGCTTATAGTTCACGAGGAGAATATATGGATATGTCTGCTATTTATCCTAGCAGAATGCAGTTGAACAATTTGAAATGGGAAACTTCAACAGAATATAATTTGGGTGGTGATTTTAGCTTTTTCCATGGCAAGTTAAGGCTGACTTTTGAGTGGTATAATAAATATATTAAAGATTTGCTGCAGAAAGAACCGAAAATGCCGACTACTACAGGATTCTCTAAGAATAAATGGTACAACTCTGGAAGAATGGAGAATAAAGGATGGGAGGCCCGTATCGATGGTGTATTGTATGAAAAGAAAGATTGGCGTGTTAGTGCCTATGTTAACTTGAGCCGTAACACGAACGAAATTACCGAACTGCCTGAAACAATGAATCCGGAGCCTTATACCTTTAAAAATGGTGAGTATGCTATTCGCATTGAAGAGGGACGCCCGTTTGGTTCTTTCTATGGTTATCGTTACAAAGGAGTCTATCAGAATCAGGAGACTACTTATGCACGAGATAAAGAGGGAAATGTTATGAATGATGTGAACGGTAAACCAATTGTTATGAAGAATGGTGCTAAGCAGGTATGTCCGGGTGATGCTATTTATGAAGATATTAATCATGATGGTGTGATAAATGAATACGATATTGTTTATCTGGGCAACTGTAATCCGATTCTTACTGGTGGTTTTGGCTTTACCGTTAAATATAAGCGTCTAAGTTTGAATGCATTATTCTATGGTCGTTTTGGACAGAAAATTATTAATGCGACTCGTATGGATAATGAATCTATGTATAATGCCAATAACCAAAGTAAAGCGGTTTTGCGGCGTTGGAGAAATGAAGGAGATAATACGGATATTCCACGTGCTTTATATAATGAGGGATATAACTATTTAGGGTCAGACCGTTTTGTAGAAGATGCTTCTTATGTTCGTTTAAAGACTTTGTCGTTGAGCTATTCCTTGCCTAAAAAGGTGTGCAATTATTTAGGTATCAATACGCTTAATTTCTTTGTTACTGGTTATGACTTGTTAACTTGGACTGGTTACACAGGACAGGATCCGGAAGCGTCTCTTCCTACTTCGGCTTCTAAACTATCGAAAGATAGTGCAAATACACCTTGCTCTCGCCGTTTTTCTTGTGGTTTAAATTTGAATTTCTAATACATTTACAGACATGAAGAAACTGATTTATATAGGGATAATGGCAGGTAGCCTGCTGCTGAACAGTAGTTGCAGCGATTGGTTGGACTTGCTTCCCAAAAATGAACAAGTGACTGACGCTTACTGGAAATCGAAAGAAGATGTAGAAGCGGTCATTGCTTCCGGTTATTATTATATGCGTTCCTCCTGCCAGTCATTGCTGAAATGGGGAGAACTGCGAGGGGCCTCTATTTGTACCTTGACAGGTGATAAGGATGGGATGAAGTTGCAGAATTTCCAGTTGGATGGAACAGAAGCTATTTGTAAATGGGAGAACATGTATCAAGTGATCAACATGGCCAATGTGGTCATCGCTCATGCTCCGGGAGTACGTGAAATAGATGACACCTATACAGAAGGTGCAATGAATGCACATCTTTCCGAAGCTTATTTCATGCGAGCATTAATGTAT
The DNA here is from genome assembly GCF_014334015.1 of Bacteroides sp. M10. Classification (GTDB taxonomy): domain Bacteria; phylum Bacteroidota; class Bacteroidia; order Bacteroidales; family Bacteroidaceae; genus Bacteroides; species Bacteroides intestinigallinarum. Next base: position 3,288,027 of record NZ_CP060488.1, read on the forward strand.
TTTTACTTGGTACGCAATTTTAAAGAAGTGCCTTTGGTAACAACTCCTTATGAGGATGACTCTACTCCGTTTTCTATTGCCAAATCTTCAGAAGAAGAAATCTTGAAGCAAATTAAGGCGGATGTGCAAACAGCTCTTGACTCTGGAGGTGCGAAGGAATTTTATGATAATGATAATTGGAATGCTTCCAAAGGACGGGCTACTAAATGGGCTTTGTATGCATTAATGTCGGAAGTTTCCTTGTGGACCGAAGATTATGATACTTGTATTAAGTATGCAGACCTATTAATCAACGCTACTGCATCACGTCGTCCGGCATTTATTACAATTCCGGAGAACTGGTATACAATTTTTAATCCGGGGAATAGTAATGAATCCATTTTTGAAGTGAACTGGGATGGCAACACCTATAGCCAGACGGGAGGGCCAAGTGCTATGTATACGACTGGTACAAATCCCAATTATCGATATTCTACTAAAATGGGTGAGGATTTGGTCAATGATTTTGAAGAGGTTATGGCAGGAAAAGATGCAATCCGTAGCCAATTTGGTGCTTTTATAGCTTATACTGATGGAGAGAACATCGTTCATTGTATATGGAAATATGAGATGGGCGATACCGACCCAACGAATCCGGATGCAATACGTTTGAAAGATGATGCTAACTGGATTATTTACAGAATGGCAGATGTCATGTTGATGAAGGCGGAAGCATTAATTTGGAAAGGAAAGGAAAATTGGCAGGAGGCTGTTGATATTATAAATCAGATCCGTACTCGTGCTAACTTGCCTGAAAAAACTATAGCTTTAGATGAGGAGGATGAAAGCTCAATGATGGAAAACTATTTATTGCCGGAACGTAATATTGAATTGGCGGCTGAAGGTAAGCGTTGGTATGACATGATACGTTATGCCAAAAGTAAGAACTATGCTCATAAATCAGCTTTTATTGCTTTGGTTCAGCAATACAATACAACAGCGAATGCTAGTTGGATACGTTCAGTTCTTCAGAATGAATATGCATGGTATTTACCAATTCACGCGGATGAAATTGAAAATAACAACTTATTGGTACAGAATCCATATTATGGAATAACAGGTAATAATTAATAAACAGCCATTTATGAAGACTTTAGGAAATATATATTTATTATTATTGGTTGCATTATTCAGTGCATGCAACGATCCCTATGAAGACTCTACCTATCAGGTTTATGATATGAATCCGGTATCGTCTTATCTGGAAACTCGTTCTGATGAATTTTCCGAGTGGATCACTGTATTGAAGTATGCAGATTTGTTTAATGCCGTAAATCAGGCTTCGTCTTATTTTACGGTATTGGTTCCTACAAATGAAGCTGTGCGCAGTTTCTATACTAAAAAGAATGTATCTTCTATTCAGGAATTGGGAAAAGACTATGCCCGTAGTCTTGCTGAATATCATATCGTGAATGATTCTATCAATCTGAATACTTTTGTTCAAGGAGGTAAACTGGAAGCTAAAACTCTTTCGGATGATTATCTTTCCGTCTCTTTTGATGAAAGTTCGGAGGCTGGAGGATTTAATTCAATTTATGTGAATAAAGAAGCGCATGTAAAGGAACTGGCTATCCAAGTGTCTAATGGATATGTGTATGTATTGAATGATGTGATGTCTCCTTTGGTGGAAAGCCTATATGAACGTATCAGTGAAAGTAGTAATAAATACTCCATTTTTGTTGATGCTTTGGAACAAACAAGTTGGAAAGACAGTTTGAGTACTATTTACGATGAAATAAGGCAGGAAGATAATACGGTTATTCAGCAAAAACGGAATTATACGTTGCTGGCTGTATCAGATGATACCTATCGTTCTGAAGGAGTTACTTCTGTTGCTGATCTGGCTGCTAAAGTAGGTGCAATAGGAACAGACTATAAAGATAAAGCAAACGAATTATTTCGCTATGTGGCATATCATGTGATTGGTGGAAGTTACTCTGTTTTTGATTTCAACAATTTTAGTGGAGGTGCAACTACACGATTGTGGACTACCAAAGCAGATGCAGTATTGGAAGCATCTATGCAGAGTGGCAATAAGTTGTATTTTAATTATAAAGGAGAAATTGATGGTCAATCGGTGAAAGCGATGTTTGTTGAAGACGGTTCCGATGTACAGGCTAAAAATGGTATTTTACATGAAATAGATAGCTGGTTGCCTTTGTGGGAATCCGAGATTCCGGTGCGCGTAGAATGGGACTTTGCTGATTATGAGGAGGTAGCTTCTTGGGTGAATGGTGGTTATGGTGATCCGGACCAAAAGTATCAGACGGCAGATGAAAAAGAGCGCCAGTCGGATGTCTCTTCGCTCTCTTGTTACACCGTAGATGCCAGGAGCACTCTTACATCTCTAGATGGTCAAAACGGCGGATATTATCGCGTGGGCTATGCAACTCCGAAGACAAAAGGCTCGGACTGGATCAATTGTAAAAATACAGATCATATCTATTTGAATTTGGGATATAATGGTTCCGTTACCATGAAAACACCAATTCTGATAGCTGGCAAATATAAAGTGACGTTGAAAGTTACTTATGCAAAATCAATGGATTTTATGCGTACAATGACTAGTGGAAGTAATGGAGGTAAAATTAAGTTTACATTTGATGATGACACCGATACAGATGTCGAAGTTCCTATTTATGCGAGTATTACAGCCAATGAATTAGGACGTTATGATGTAGTTATTTATGATGAGATTGAATTCTCAAAGACGAAGGTTCATTCTATGAAGATGTTGGTTGCCGATCCGGCTGCTTCTTCTCATAACAAGTTCCGTATCCAATTAGATTATATGACTTTTGAACCGATAATTGAAGATGAATAAACACATACTTATGAAAACTATAAAATATATATTGTCATCTATATTGCTGATAAGTGGTATATATGCATGTAATGATGACTGGGATTCTCATTATTCCCAGGAAGAACAGGTAGTGAATAATGTAAATATTGCAGTAGTCAACAAGTCGGCTGTTGATTATTTACAGTCGCAACCGGAATTGAGTTCCATGTACCAATTGTTCAGTGAAACAGGAGTACTGGATGAAATGGTTGAGAAGAATTTGTTGTTCACTATTTTAGTGGTTAGTGACGAGAATGCATTATCTCGTGCAGTTGCTACAGATGATAGAACTTTTTTGGCTAAATCACACATTTCGGATATTTCTCTTTCTCCGTCTAATCTGTCGGATGGACAACGTGTGTTGATGTGGAATGGAAAATATATTAATGTGTCGAAGGTAGAAAATGAAGATAATGATACTTCTATCTCGTTCAACGGTATAGCTGTGAAAAAGATAACGAAGGTGAACAATGGCTATGTTTATGAAATGGAGGATTATGTGGAAACTCCTAAATCATTATATGAGTTGATTGAAGGGTTAGGAGATGATTATTCTATTTTTAGGGAGATGATTATGGAGCGTAATCAGTTGACATTTGATAAAGAGGCCAGTAAAATTATAGGTGTCGATGAAACCGGAAGTAACGTCTATGATTCTATTTTCACGGTTACTAATCCTTATTTTGAGGCTGAAGGTTTTAATATGATGTCAGAGTCATTATCAGCGACTGTATTGATTCCTTCTAATGAAGTTGTCAATCGTGCGTTGGCTACAGCCCGTAACAAAATACAGGAATGGGGAATGCAACGGGAGGACTCTATTCTGAAAAACTGGACTTTTCAATCAATGTTCTTTAATAAAAAACTTACTAAATCGGATTTTGAAGATAATATAGACTTGAATTCTATTTTTAGTAAACAGTGGCGAACTACAGTACAAGAGGTGGATTTGGAGAATCCTGTATCTCTTAGTAATGGTGTTGCATATTATGTGAAAGAACTGAAGATTCCTACTAATGTATTGATTTATCGTGTCAAAGATTTTATGAGATGGTATGAGTATCTGTCAGAAGAAGAAAAAACGCTTTATTTTGATAGCGAAAATCTAACTTTTGATAAAATGGATACGCCAGTGCAGCCATGGTCTGGTTGGCCGGGAGTTTTTCCAACTATTTTCAATCGTGTCGTACGTTTTAAATTGACTGATGCCACTACTAAGGAATATACGTTAAACTTTACTGCTTTCAGTTATGATGAAACTAACAAGGTAGCTACTCCATATACAATACCTCCTGGTGAGTACGATTTGTGTTTGGGATTTGAACAAAAAATGGGGCATGACGTAGAGATTTCTTTTAATGGAGAGTACGTAGGGACAGTAACAGCCTCTCAACTGACAAAGACTGATTTTCATTACGACCGTGGCGGACAGGGGTATCCTGAAGGATATGACACTAATAAAGCGACAGATAAAAAGAAAGGAAATTACGATCGTGATGGAGCAAAAGTTGGTGTAGTCACTATTGGAGGCACTCAACCGGTAAATGTGGTTATTAAATTCCATGGAATAAACGCAAGCAAATGTTGCTTCCACCACTGGTGCCTGAAACCAACAAAGAACTGTTATTAATTTTGATAAGGAATCAATATGAAGACAATAAAAATCATATTTACAACTTTGCTGTTATTACTGTCGGTAGCCAGTGTATATGCGCAAGGACGTAAAATTAGCGGTAAAATACTTTCACCGCTGAATAAACCGATTGAAGGGGCTATCATTTCGGCTGTAGGAAGTAAAGATGCGAAAACTGGAGTTGACGGAACTTTCAAAATGGAGTTGAAAGAGAATACGACTCAAATTTCAGTGTGGGCAGCTGGTTATTATCCGGAAACTCGCTTGGTAGATGATAATTCACAAGTGGTTATTCTGATGATGCCGGAGAGCACATATAAATATAATGAATCGGCTATATTACCTATGAGAATCGAAAGTTCCCGTCCGGAACTGACTTCTGCGGTGAATATCAATAAAAAAGATTTCACGCAAGGAAGTATGAAGATAGATCGGGCTTTGGCAGGACAAGTAGCAGGCTTGAAGACAACCCGTGCAGGTGGTATGCCAGGTGAGGGAAGTTATATGAACCTGCGTGGTATTCGTTCTTTTGTAGGTTCAAATGCTCCGCTTGTGGTAATTAACGGTGTACCCTATTTACCTGATTCTCGTGAATCACAATTGATAAATGGATTTTCGAGAGATATATTTCAGGCATATAATATTCAAGATATTCAAAATATCACTGTACTGAAAGGAGCGGAGGCTTCTATGTATGGTTCGATGGGGTCGAACGGTGTTATTCTAATTGAAACGGATGGTGCAACTTCCGATAATTTGGATACGCGAGTCAGCTTTTATGGACAGTATGGGGTGAATTGGAATAATAAACGTATGCCATTACTTACAGGTAATGATTACAAATCTTACCTTTCGGATATTGGTATGACTTATTTCGGTAATATGGAAGGATTTTTCTCGGAATTTCCTTTTTTGAGTGATCCCAATAGTAAATACAATTACTTGTATAACAATACCACAGATTGGCAAGATGAAATTTATAAAAATGGTTTTGTAACAGACAACCTGTTTCGTGTAGAAGGTGGTGATGCTATTGCCAAATATGACCTTTCATTAGGATATGCGATGGAAAATGGACTGATGGATTACACTAAAAGCCAGCGTTACCATACACAATTGAATACAAATGTTTTGATTAGTAAATGGGTGGAGATGACAGCAACGGTCGGTTTAGCTTATCTGACAGGCAATTATCAACAACAGGGAATGGATAATGTTAGCAATCCGATCTTGGCAGCTTATTCGCGTGCTCCATTGTTAAGTCCTTATAAGAAAGATATTGATGGTAATATTTTGGATACTTACTCTACTTATTACTATGGTAATTCAACGAATATGGATTTTGCAGTCAGTAATCCTTTGGCTATCGTCAATACACTTGATGGTCGTAACCGACAGTATGATGTAAATTTCAGACTTGGATTGGTTTACAAGCCTTTCAATGGCTTATCGTTCAATGGTACATTCGGAATGTTTTATAATTATAATAAAGAACACCTATTTATTCCCGGACTATCAGATAAAAGTATTTTGCCGATTGTCGATCAGTATGGTAATGCAGAAAATACCGTGAAGGAAGGTGTAGGTGAAACTTTGAACATTTTCGCAAATGGTAATGTACGTTATCAGAGACTTTTTCAAGGTATCCACCATTTGAATATTCTTGCAGGTGCTCAAATGTTGATAACTCAAAATAAGTATGAAGGTGGTGCAGGCCGTAATACTCCGAATGATTTTTATCAAACATTGGGAGATACAAAAACAATCGGACGCTACTTTTACGGTTATCAGGAAAAATGGAATTGGGCGAATTTTTATGCTCATGCTGATTATACCTATCGTGATATGGTAGCAGCTTCTTTGAATGTGGCGGCTGATGGTGCGTCCTCTGCCGGTACTTATGGAAATCACTTTTATATATATCCTTCCGGTGGTGTGACTTTGCTCGGAAAAGGTTGGTTACCATTGACTAACTCTACATTAGTAAATCGCTTAAATTTGCGTGCGGAATATGGCTTGTCCGGTAATAGCCGTTTTTCTTCCAATCTTGGAAAATATTATTATACAAGTTTACCTTATATGACTACTTCCGGTATTGTTCGTGCCAATATATCAAACACCACTTTGAAACCGGAGAAGAACATACAATTCAATCTAGGATTGGATATGAGTCTGTTGCGTAACCGTTTGGAAGTGACATTGGATTATTATAATAATCTGTCCAAAGATGTTATTTTTGCAGTACCTCATACATCGGCACTTGGTTCTCTAAACTATTATGCAAATTGTGGAGAAATAAAAAATAAAGGTGTAGAATTGGCAGTGCAAGCTTCTTTGGTTCGTACACGTGATTTCGAATGGATTATAGGTGGTAATATTGCCCGCAATGAATCGGAGGTGAAGTCATTAGGAAACACATCACAATTGATTAATAGCTATAGTGATGGTGCGCAGTTGGTTTCCCGTGTAGGAGAGTCTCCTTATCAGTTCTATGGTTATCAGACGCTTGGGGTATTTTCTACACAGGCTGAAGCAGATGCTGCTAATCTGGTCAATCAAAAAGGACAGGCTTATCAGGCAGGAGACATCCATTTTGTAGATCAGAACGGTGATGGGCGTATCGATAGTAAAGATCGTGTCTCTTTAGGCAGTGCCGCACCGAAGTATTTCGGTGGCTTTTTTACACGAATCAGTTATAAATCTTTTGCATTGTCTGCAGAATTCTCTTATTCAAAGGGGAATCAGGCTTATAATGGTGTGAGACGTAGTTTGGAATCACTTTCTACTTTTGGCAATCAAAGTGCGGCAGTTGTAAACCGCTGGTCGTTGGAAGGACAACAAACTAATATTCCTCGTGCTCAATGGAACGACCCGATGGGTAACAATGATTTTTCGGACCGTTGGATAGAAGATGCTTCTTTCTTGCGCATGAAGAATGTTACACTTAGTTATAGTTTTGACAAGAAATTCCTGAATTTCTTCCGTTCCGGTACATTGTATGTAACAGGTGAGAATCTGTTGACAGCTACAAAATATTTAGGGTTGGATCCTGAATTCTCTTATTCTTATAGTGATGCTATGCAAGGATTTGACTATGCGAAAATGATGCAGCCTAAATCAATTAAATTTGGTGTTAATTTGAACTTTTAAGGATGATGAAAAAGAATATATTGAAATATGTGTTACTAAGTATGACATTCTTCTTGGGCGCATGCAACGATTTCTTCAATGTCGAGACGAAGAATGTATTAGATCATGACGGATACATCACCGAAGAAAGTGAGATGTATTCGGGGTATATAGGTATTATGACCAAAGTACAAGCCATTGGAGACAAAGTGATCTATTTGACAGATACACGTGGTGAATTGCTGGAACCAACAAAGAACGCTCCCAGTGAGTTGTATAGTATCTACAATTATGATACAGACCTGACAGGAAATTCGTATGCCGATCCGGCTGCTTATTACGATGTAATTATAGCATGCAATGACTACTTGTCAAAGTTGTATGATTATAAAACAGAAAATCCGGCAGCTATTAATCTGGATCATTATAAAGCTTTGGTTAGTTGTACACTTCGTGTGAAAGCGTGGATATATCTTACATTAGGTAAGATTTATGGAGAGGCTGTCTGGTTTAATGATCCGGTTCGTGAGATGAAAGATTTGAATGACTTTCCTGTGAAGAATTTGGATGAGATAGTGGAAGGCTGTCTTGATTTGTTAACTAAAGGGTTTGATGGAATAGATGGCACGAATACAATGTCATGGAAAGAATGGCTTGATCCTGATACGGAAACAGCAGAAAGTACATATCGTTATTGGGACTATATGACACCAGAATTCTTTGCATTATATGGAGAGTTATGTTTGTGGCATGGTGACTACCAGAAAACAGTGAATGTTATTTTGAATACAATGAATGCAAAGTTTGCCAGTACGGTGAATGATGCAACACAGTATATGCATAATGTGAAGTTGACAGGTACATATAGTAAGATTTGGGATAATACTAATCCTCAACCACAAGAGACTGTTTCTGCTATTATCTATAATTATCAAGGAAACCAGACTAATAGTTTGTTGAAACATTTTGGGACAGAATCACCCAATGAGTATCTGTTGGCTCCGTCACAGGTAGGAATGGATCGTTATACTGATCCGGATTTTAATCCGCTTGGAGGTGCTACTTCGGATAAGCGTTCTACTTATTATTTTGCGAAAGATAAAAGTGGTAATTATGTTATCCAGAAGTATCGTCCGTCAAATAGCACAGCGCGTACCTATGCTTATCAAGATGATGTGCATATTTATATTTATCGTGGCAGTGAGCTGTATTTCATGTTGGCGGAGGCTCTCAATAATCTGGGACGTGTAACGGAAGCATCGGCATTGATTAATCAGGGAGTGAATGGAAGTTTTCCGAATGGTGGAGTGACATGGGATGGTTTTACAGATGACTGGACCGGAGCTAGTACGTTAGGTACTCGTCGTTATCCGGACCTGGGTATTCGTGGGGCATTTAACTTGGGTAATCGTGAGTTTACACGTGGAGATGCTAGAGCTAATGATGAAGCGATCCTTGATGAAATGATGCTTGAATTTCCGGCAGAAGGAAAGATTTATCCTACTATGATTCGTATGGCACGTCGTTACAATGATCCAAGCATCATAGCCGATCGTGTTTGTCCGAAATATGCTGATCCGGAGGCTATTCGTGCCAAGATCAATGCAGAAGTCGGTGGAAAAGCAGGTTATTTCGTTCATTGGAATTTAAAATAAAGATCCTCAAATCATCCTTTGGATTGGATTATTAGGGTGGAGTGACGCGGGTTTTTGAATGAGAATCCGCGTCATTTGTTTCAAAAATAAATACTTTTGTAAATAACAATAATAAAGAATCATGAAAACATTCGCAGTATCTATTGCAGCACTTTTTATTTGGACAGCTTGCGGAGATGGAAATCAGCCGATAATTGACCGTGAGGCATTAGTAGAAAGGAATAGTCCTGTTGTGACGGCATTCGATTCATTGGCTTCACTTTCTGTAGGAAATGGAGAGTTTGCTTATACGGTAGACATAACCGGATTACAGACGTTTCCGGACAATTATAAAAAAGGAGTTCCCTTGGGAACGCAGAGCCAGTGGGGCTGGCATAGCTTCGCCAATCCGGACCGGCTTACTCCGGAAGAAACCCTGAAAGAATACGATTTTGGCAGGGGAAAGAAAGAACTTTACGCTACTCAATTCAAAGAAGAAGGTAGACAACAGGATGCCGCTAATTGGTTTCGTGTCAATCCGCATCGTCTTCATTTAGGAATTGTCGGTTTTGACGTGGAAGAAGGTACGGATATTGAACAGGTAACTGACGTTCATCAGAAACTTTGCTTGTGGGATGGAAAAATCGAAAGTCGGTTTAAATTAAACGGTGAAGATTATCAAGTGGAGACAGTCTGCCATCCTTCTAATGATATGATTGCTGCAAATATTACCTCTAAGGCGCATACCGGGATTTGTTTTCGCTTTCCGTATCCTACGGGCGCTCATTGTGATGATGCATGTAATTGGGAAGCCGTTGATAAACATACAACGACTATTGTTACTCAAAATGAATCTTCCGCAGTTTTGAAACATACTTTAGATAGCACAGAGTATTTCGTAACTTTGTATTGGGAAGGGAAGGCTACTTTCAATGAGAAAGCAAAACATTATTTTGTCCTGACTCCGATGGACGATCATTTAGCTTTTGCATGTGCTTTTACTAGTACAGCTCCTTCAATGCAGCCTGTTACTGTAGCACAAACTCAAGAAGAAGCAAAAAACTATTGGAATTCGTTTTGGAAGGAAGGCGCAGCTGTTGACTTTTCGGCATGTACGGACCCACGGGCCAAAGAACTGGAACGACGTGTGGTACTTAGCCAATATTTGCTTGCAATTCAGAGCGCAGGTACTACTCCTCCGCAAGAGACGGGGCTTACCTATAATTCGTGGTTTGGCAAATTCCATCTTGAAATGATCTGGTGGCACGAAGCTCAATTTGCTCTTTGGAATCGTAGCAACTTACTTGACCGTACATTAGGCTGGTATGAAAAGGTTGAACCGATAGCGCGTCAAATAGCCCAAAGACAAGGGTTTGATGGTGTTCGCTGGATGAAAATGACCGATCCTTCAGGAACGGAAGCCCCTTCCAAAGTAGGAAGTTTTCTGATTTGGCAACAACCTCATCTAATTTATTTGGCAGAATTACTTTATCGTGCTGATCCGACTAAAGAAGTATTGGAGAAATATAATCGTTTGGTACAGGAGACTGCAGAATTTATGTACTCTTTTGCTACATACGATGAACTGGAAGGACGTTACGTATTGAAAGGTGCCATTCCTGCACAAGAAACGTTGCGTGCTGCAGAAACAATTAATCCTCCTTTTGAACTTTCTTACTGGCATTTTGCCATGCAGACCGCTCAACAATGGCGTGAACGTATGGGACAGCAACGTAGTCTGGAATGGGATGAAATGATCGATAAACTTTCTCCTTTAGCATCTAATAATGAAGGACTTTATCTGGCTGCTGAAACAGCCATAGATACTTATAAAGATATTCGTTATACTTCCGACCACATGGCAGTATTAGGTGCAGTCGGTATTCTTCCGATGAATAAACTTATCCGGGAAGATTATATGAAAAATACATTGCACTGGATTTGGGATAACTGGAATTGGGGTAAAACCTGGGGATGGGATTATCCGATGACGGCTATGAATGCTGCCCGTTTGGGTGAACCGGAAAAGGCCGTCGGAGCTTTACTGATGGACAAACGTACAAACACATACTTGCCGAATGGTCATAATTATCAGGACGGTCGTTTACGTATTTATTTACCGGGTAATGGCGGCTTGCTGACTGCTATTGCGATGATGTGTGCCGGTTGGGACGGATGTACGGAGACTAATCCGGGATTTCCGAAAGATGGAACTTGGAATGTCCGTTGGGAAGGATTGAAGCCATTACCATAATCAAACACAAAAAAATATGAGTTATTTTCATCTGAATCTTATTTTACAAGGAAAGCTGACTGTTTGTTGCCTCTTGATGTTGTCGGCGATGCCATTAAATGCTCAAAGAGAGGCAAAGCAGATCGGTGACTTTAAAGAATCCATCTCCTTGAATGAACATCTGCGAGGTACAAAAAGGACGTTGCAATATCGTCCCGATGGTGATGAGTTTGTTTGTGTCAATGGTAAGAATCGGTATACCCGTGCTTTGTACGGTAGTCACAGTCCCTTTCGGGTAGAAACAAGTGACCGGCCGGTTTTTGCTTTTTATAATAACGGACGCGGAGGAAATATAAGTTTCAAAGTCATTCTTCGTGACGGAACAGAATTGGCGCTTGACTGCACCGGGCATTGTGAATCCCGTTATTCGGCTGGAAAACGTACCTATTATTTGACAGACCCGTCTTGGGGAAAAGGAGAACTGCGTATTTCTGTATTGGCATTAGCCGATATGGATGGAGCTATTTGGCGTTTTTCTCCTTCGAATATGCCTAAAGGAGCTATACTTCGTTGGCAACATGGGGGAACTACCGGAAAACGTTTGAGTCGTAATGGAGATATGGGGGTAGATCCGGCTGATTGCTTCGAACTTCCTGCCGAAGCGACTGACCTTGTCACTGGTGAACTTCCTTTGCAGAAAGAAGTATACTTGGTACGTGGGGAGGTTCCCGAAGGTTATAATGTCCGTAAGCTCTATCAACAAGCGGAGGCAGCTTCTTTGGCATTGGCTTCTCATTTGAAGATAGAAACGCCGGACCCTTATTTGAACACGTTGGGTGGTGCATTGGTCGCAGCTGCCGATGGAATTTGGGACGGGCAGGTTTGGTTGCACGGTGCTATTGGCTGGCGTATGCCGTTAAGTGGGTGGAGGGCCGGATATACTGGTGATGCTTTAGGTTGGCATGACCGGGCACGGACTCATTTTGATGCTTATGCAGCTAGTCAGGTGACTGATGTCCCGAATACAATACCTCATCCGGCACAGGATTCTACAATGAATCTGGCGCGTTCGGAAAAACGTTGGGGAACTCCTCAATATAGTAATGGGTATATTTGCCGGAATCCTGAACGTAACAACCAGATGCACCACTATGACATGAATCTTTGTTACATGGATGAATTGTTATGGCACTTCAACTGGACGGGAGATACTGCGTATGTCCGCAAAATGTGGCCTGTGATTACCCGCCATCTAGCTTGGGAAAAATTAAATTATGATCCGGACAATGATGGTTTATATGATGCATACGCTTGTATTTGGGCAAGTGATGCGCTTTACTACAACAGTGGCGCAGTCACCCATTCGTCGGCTTATAACTACCGTGCCAATAAAATGGCAGCTTTTCTTGCTTCTTTGATAGGCGAAGACCCTTCACCTTATCAGAACGAAGCCGAGCAAATATTGAAAGCGATGAATAAGCGTCTTTGGATGCAGGGCAAAGGTTGTTGGGCGGAATATCAGGATTTTATGGGACATCGCCGGCTTCACGAAAGTCCGGGATTATGGACTATATACCATGCACTCGATAGCGACGTTGCCGATCCTTTTCAAGCTTATCAGGCTACACGGTATGTTGATACGGAAATACCACATATCCCCGTGTATGCCGATGGACTGGAAGAGGGGTATGCAACGATTGCCACTACCAATTGGTTGCCTTATTCCTGGAGTATCAATAATGTGGCTTTCGCAGAGGTAATGCATACAGCTTTGGCCTATTTCCAGGCAGGACGTCCGGAGGAGGCATATCGATTGATGAAAAGTTCATTTCTGGATGGTATGTACTTAGGTAACAGTCCCGGCAATTTGGGGCAAGTCAGCTTTTATGATGCTGCCCGTGGAGAGTGTTATCGTGACTTTGGAGATCCGATAGGGGTAGCTTCCCGATTACTGGTACAAGGATTATATGGCATTTTACCCGATGTATTGAACGGGAAGATGGTGATTCGTCCGGGATTTCCCGCAGGATGGTCAAAAGCTTCTATTTCTTTGCCTGACATAACCTATCACTTTGTCAGGGAGAAAGATACAGATATTTACCGGATAGAGCAACGTTTTAAGGCACCTTTGGCTTTGACATTACAAGTGAATGTCGGAAGAGAAAGGATTCATTCTGTGAAAGTAAATGGGAAAGAAGTTGACTGGAGCTTTGCGGAAGCTGCTTCCGGTTATCCGGTGGTTGTTATTCCTGCTTCTTCTACCAAAAAATCAATTGTCGAAATTGTGTGGGAAGGAAACAGACTGAATCCGGTTCTGCCTGAAATACAGGCGGAGGCTTTAGCGGAGATCCGTATTCCATCCATTTTAGGGGCGGTATTCGGTGAAATATATGATCCGCAGGGAGTGCTGATACAACCGAATGTTAGTGATACGTCTATAAGAAGTAAGGTTAATGATCATTTGGGGCATCATACATTCTTTGTTCGCATGAAACAAGGACAGATGGAATGGTGGCAGCCTGTAAACGTACAGATTACAAAATCGGAAAAATCACCGGTCATTCTTCCTTTCTCACAGGTGAATACGTCAGAGTGCCGGGTGATGAATATGGATTCTTTGTTCAACGCGAATGTGACTGATATTTTCCGGAATGAGTATCTGACACCTCGTTCGCCTTATACCACTTTACAACTTCCTGTTCAGGGCATTGGCGAGTGGTGCCATCCTAAATTAACTGCTGATATTGATGATGCAGGTTTGCGTGCCTTGGTACGTGATGAGATGCTGACTACCAAACTGGGTGTGCCATTCCGAACATTGGCTCAAGGAAGCAATATTGCTTTTACTTCGTTGTGGGATAATTATCCCGACAGCTTAAGTATTCCGCTTTCCGGTCGGGCTTCTCATGCCTATTTAATGATGGCAGGCAGTACCAACCACATGCAGTGTCGCATTGCTAATGGTATTGTTCGTGTATACTATACAGATGGAACTTCTGATGTATTGGAATTAGTGAATCCGGATAACTGGTGTCCTATTGAGCAGGATTTCTATGTTGATGGTCAGGCATTCACCGTTGTTTCTCCCCGTCCTTATCGCATTCATTTTAAGACGGGTTGGGTTAGCAATGACTTGGGAAAGGACTTAGGCATAAAGGGTGTTTATGGACGTTCCATCGAGGGGGGAGCAGGTGTACTTTTGGACATGCCTTTGAATCCTTCCAAAGAGTTAAGTCATCTGACGTTGGAAACACTTTCAAACGATGTTGTTATCGGTCTGATGGGAGTTACATTGCAATAAAATAAAAATAACATATTAATAAAAGGATAAGAATTATGATGAGAAGAACTATTAATTTACTACTGATGTTGCTTTTTGTGGCAGAGGTAACATTTGCGAATACTGTTGATTTTGATAAAGCATTTAAAGAAAGCGCCCGTATCGAAAAACAGATTAAACGGACCTCTTTTCCGAAACGAACATTCCTTATAACTGATTTTGGAGCAAAAACAGATGATGAGGCTAATCCTTGCCATGAAGCCATTAATCAGGCTATTCTACAGTGCAGTCTGTCAGGAGGTGGCACAGTAATTGTTCCTAAAGGCACTTTTTATACCGGACCTATTACTTTAAAGAGCAATGTGAATTTCCATCTCGAAGAGGGAGCTGTTTTGAAATTCTCTACAGATCAAAGCCTTTATTTTCCTGCTGTTTTAACTCGTTGGGAAGGAATTGATTGCTATAATGCTCACCCCTTGATTTATGCTTATGGTGAAAGCAATATTGCCATAACCGGAAAAGGTATTATCGATGGACAAGGTAGCATGGAAACTTGGTGGCCGATGTGTGGAGCCGTAAAGTATGGTTGGAAAGAAGGCATGGTGGCTCAACGTAATGGAGGTCGTGAACGCCTGTTGATGTATGGTGAAACATCGACTCCTGTCTACAAGCGTCTGATGAAGCCGGAAGATGGTATGCGTCCGCAGCTATTGAACTTACATTCCTGCCACACCATCTTGATTGAAGGTGTAACTTTGTTAAATTCTCCATTTTGGGTGATTCATCCTCTTTTCTGCGAGAGCTTGATTGTTAGCGGAGTGACTGTTTTCAATCGTGGACCTAACGGAGACGGATGTGATCCTGAATCTTGTAAGAATGTGTTGATTGAGAATTGTACATTTGATACGGGTGATGATTGTATTGCCATTAAATCAGGACGTAATGAAGACGGACGTAAATGGAATATTCCCAGTGAGAACATTATCGTACGTGGTTGCATGATGAGGAATGGACATGGAGGAGTCGTGATTGGCAGTGAGATTTCGGGTGGTTACCGTAACTTGTTTGTAGAAGACTGCCGGATGGATAGTCCGAATCTGGATCGTGTCATTCGTATTAAGACGAGCACTTGCCGTGGAGGACTTATAGAAAATGTATTTGTTCGTAATGTAACGGTAGGACAATGTCGTGAAGCTGTACTTCGCATCAATCTGCAATACGAGAACCGGGAGAAATGTAAGAGAGGGTTTGACCCGATTGTCCGTAATGTGCATTTGAAGAATGTAACTTGTGAGAAGAGTAAATTGGGGGTGCTTATTATAGGACTGGAGGATGATAAACATGTATATAACATCAGTGTAGAGGATTCTCATTTTAATAATGTAGCCAAAGGAGCAAATGATATTAAAGGGGCGAAAGATGTTACTTTCAAAAACCTTTATATCAATGGTGAATTGGTGAAATAGGGCATAATTGTAATAGATAAAAATCCAGCTATGAATGAAGAAGAATGGAAGACTGTCTATGACGTACAAATTTATGTTACATCTTTATCAGCAATAAGTGATTGTAATTGGAATAAGTTAGAATTCTGGATAAATCTTCATCAGGATGGTTTTATCTATAAATTGAGGCATTATTATCCTATACTTTCAGAAGATGATATACATATCATTCTTTTGTTACGTATCGATTTTAGTAATGCGCAGATTTCAGAGTTGTTCCATATTCTAGGAAGTTCTTTTCGAATACGCCGTAGTAGATTGAAAAAGAAAATGAATGTTTCTTGTAAATCTATTACCGATTTTATTAAATCGTTGCGTTTAGAATGATTTTTCTTGTAAAAACCATATACAAATGCGTATGCATTGGCTGTGTATACGCATTTGTATACGGTTGAAATTTGTATCCCAATTTATAAATGTCGTCCTTTGTTACAACAAGAGCGATAAACTTTTATTCGTACTAATATTATGGAAAAATACAGCTCCTTATCTTATGTAATATAGACAGAACTGGAAAATGAGCCAAACGATTATCTACTAATATCTTGGTATCGCCTTGAAAAAGATATTCAATATTATTAATCTCTAAAAGTAGTTCTCATGAAAAAAATGAATTTAGGCTTTATTATGGTTGGATTAGTTTTTCTAATCAGTATTTCTGTGCTTAGTTGTCAGGCGAATGATGCTGATAATTACTCTCAACAGGCAGAAGATGTAACTGCTGCGGATCTCTTTATTGCTTCGGAAGCGCATCAGAATTTGGAAAAAGAAATCAGAAAGAACATGAGAAGAATGTTGAATGCCATTTCTAAATTTTCGAAAGAAGAAATGGAGCAATATCAGCAACTTAAAAAAGAATTACTTAGTCTGGAAACTCGTTCTGAAGCAAAAAAACAATGGAATAAATTGCTTGGATATGATTGTTACGCCAGCTTATATCGGATTTCCAATTTAGTTAGAGAAGTTTACGAAGGGATAGATTTCACCAGATTGGAATTAATGAGGGCCCGTCAAAAGCGTAAAATGCATCAAGTTGTTATAACTCGTACCACAGAAGATGATGAGGCAATTCAAAATTGTATTAAAGCCTATAGTGAAATGGCAGAGGCGAGAATAGAAGACTGTGTTAATCAATATAATCGAAATTTAGATGAAATACCTATTAATATTTCTTGGAAAGAATACTCAAGATTGGAAGGACAGTGTCAAGTACAACTTGATGAATGCACAAAGCCGATTCATGAGTATTTGGAGAATGGGATAGAAGCTTGTGAGCAAAGTAAGGGTAAGTGCACTATCTTAGCATATCATTAAAAAGTGAAATAATATCTATATTCTAATTTGTAATTATTATGAGAACAAATGAACAGATTTTTATATGGTTTTTGGTAATGTTGGTAGGGGCTTCTACTCTTTCTGCTCAAAATAAGAAAGAATATAACTCAGAAGTTGTCAACAAGATCATTACATCAAGAGACTATAAGATCAGTGTGGATACTTATATACCTCCGTATAGGGAGTACATAGAATTAGATTATCCCGAAAGCTCGATAGCAATTAAAAATGATTCGGTCTTTTCCGATCTTTTCTTTATTGAGGAATCTGATATACCTTATAGCGGCAGAGGAAATGAACTTCGTTTTCAGGTACCCCTCAAAAAATATACTATGGATATAGATAGGAAAGGGAATGTCCATATTAAATTTTCAGCACGGACAAAAGTAGACAAATTCAACTTTAAGATTATTGTGTATGTTGATGGAAGGGCGATTGTCAATGTTTTTATGCAACACCATCAAAGTGTAAGTTTTTGGGGAGAATTAAATATGAAAAGAGAAGAGCCGAATGAGTAAAATCCTTGGTCTTAAAAAACATATTTAAATGTGTATACATTGGTGTATACGTATTTGTATACGGTTGAAATTTGTATTTTAAATTGTAATTGATATGAAAACAAAAAAGGAAAATCTTTATATTACTTTGGGTAGTGTTAGTGGGAGTTCCCACTCTTTCTGCCCAAAGTAAGAGGGAGCAAAGGGCGGAAGCTGTTAGCAATATTATCAGATCAAAGAACTATAAGATATATGTGGACACTTACATACCTCCATATAGAGATCCTATACAATTGGATTACTTAGATTTGATAGAAATTAAAAATGATTCAGTATTTTCTAACCTTCTTTATCTTGAGGCATCCGATATACCTTATAGTGATAGAGGAAATCAACTTATTTTTCAGGCTCCTATTAAAAAATATGCTGTGAATATAGATAAAAAAGGGAATGCCCATATCAAGTTTTCAACACGTACAGCAGTAGATTATTTCAATTTTAAAATTGAGGTGTATTCTAATGGAAGTGCGAACATCAGTGTCACTATGCAACACAATCAAAGTGTCAGTTTCTTGGGAGAATTAAATATGTAAAGAGAAGGGATGAAGATTCGTTTTTTATAGTAATTATTTTTTTAATATTATGAGAGAAGTTATATTGATTTTTATTCTCGTATCTATAGCCCAGCTATTTTACGGACAAGAAAAATATACTATTCAGGGAGAATTACCTGATCATTCGTTGGATAATAGTTATTTGCGTTTAATCAATAGTTCTGCTCTTAGTCAAGAGAAAGAACGAATTAAACACTCATTTATTGACAGTATATTGGTGGTTGACGGGAAATTCCATTATGAAGGTAGTCTTTCACAAAAGCCATTCTTAGTATATCTTAGTAGTGCAAAGACAGGAAGAAAAATGTTGGATTTGGGCCTGCATTTTATAGTTGAGCCTGGTAATATCCATATCCGTATTGCTAATTGGGCAGATGAGGGTGTTGTGTCAGGTACTCCTATTAATGAAGATTACAATACTTATATGATTGCCACAAAGAGAAATCTGAAAAAGGAATTGCTCTTCTTAGAAAAATATGCCCAATACCCAGATGTTGTACGATTCCACTTATCTTTTTTGTTGAACGGACGAAGAGCGTCAAAGGATCCTGATTTCCCAAAATATCTACAGATTCTCGACCGAATGCCTAAAGCAGATCGAGACATTCTTTTGGCTTGGCTGGACTATACTATTAAAAGAGAAGAATATGAAAAAAAGACCAAACCGTTGTTGGACAGTATACGTAACAATGCCCCTCGTTTTATCGAGACTATTCCGAGTAATTCATAATCAACTACAATAAAAAATGAGTAGAATTCTGGTTTTATTGTTATTTGTGTGATGTTTTTGGGATTATGAGGTTAGCAATTGTATGTAAGTGTTCCCCAAGTTATTAACTTAAAAAAATAATTTTATGAGAAAATGCAAAGTTTTCTTTACTATGGCTTTGTTAGCCTTTTTAATAGGTATGTCTGTACTTAGTTGTCAATCGAATGACGATGACAATTATAATTCTCCTAAAGAACAAAATTTGACTGCTGTTGATCTCTTTATCGCTTCGGAAGCTTATCAGAATTTGGAAAAGGAAATCAGAAAGAATATGAGAAGAAAGCGAAATGCAATATCTAGATTGTCGAGAGAAGAAAAGGAGCGATATCATCAACTCAAAATAGAGTGGCTCAATCCTAAGACTCGCGCTGAAGCAAATGTTCAACTGAATCTCTTGCTTGGCTATGATGAAGAAGCGGATTATGATCGAATCTCATCTTTGGCTAGAAAGGTTTATGGAGGCACTAAATTTACACAATTAGAGCTAATGAAAGCATTACAAAAACGGCAAATGAAACGAGCTGTTGTTAATACACGAACAACTGATACCGAAGATTTAGAGACATGCAAAAAAGGGTGTACTGACCATGCTACACAGAGTTCTGGTATATGCTTTGATAATTATAATAGAGATATTAGCGAACTTGAAAGCATGGCGGAATACTATGATCCTGAATATATTCGTTCTGAAAAAGAAAAACTCGGAACAGAACGAAAAAATTGTCTGGATGATGCTGATAAAGAGAGGGAAGAATGTATAAAAGATTGTAAAGGTACAGATGAAAAAAATAGATAATTTTAATATCCAAAATTATGAAGAGGAATCTATTTCTTATTGTATTAGTGTTTTTTGTTCAGTTGTTTTATGGACAAGAGAAATATACGATTCAAGGTGAATTCCCAGATAATTCGCTGGATGGAAAATATATAATACTGACAGATAAATCTTTTCTTTCTGATGAGTACAAACGTAAATGGAAAGCATCTGACGATGAAGTAAAGATATTGGTAACTGATAAAAAATTCTATTATAAAGGGGTAACTACACGAAAACCTTTTTTGACGCAAATATATTATGATAGACCAACATTCAGTGGTCAGACAAGTGCGACTTCTTTTGTAATAGAACCTGGGAATATCCATATCCATATAACCGATTGGTATGAGGAAGGAAATGTATCGGGTACTCCTATCAATAAAGACTATAACACTTGTGTCATTGAACGGAAAAATCTGGTAAATAGAATTTTTAGAACTATCTGTTTAAAGGGGCAGACTTCGGAAGCTGAAGGGGCTTATTCTTTTGGTTCAGCATTTGAGGATTTTGAAAAAGGTGAATTGGCTTTCTTTGAGAAATATGCCAAATATCCGGATGTTATTCGAGTAATGTTATCTCGCTATTTGGAAGTTAAGGAATTAAATAAAAGATTGGTGGATGCTAAATATTTACGTATTCTTGACTTAATGCCCAAAGCGGATCGAGATATTTTGATAGAGTGGCGAGAGTATACAATGAAGAGAGAGGAGTATTGGGCAAAGAGAAGAGCGTTGACCGATAGTCTTAATCGCAATGCTCCTCGTTTTATTGAAAGACAAATAAATAATAATTAAAAATCAAATCATGAAAACAAAAAGACTCATTTTAGCTTTGACTACATGGACTGTTGTTATAGTTATGTCACTTCATAGTTGTCAGACTGATAGCGGTTATGATAATGTTATTCAAGAAAATAATTTGACTGAAGCCGACCTTTTTGTAGCCTCGGAGGCGTATAAGAATTTAGAAAAAGAGATTAAAAAGAATTTGAGAAGAAGAAAAAACGCAATTGATAAATTTTCTAAAGAAGAAAAAAAACAGTATCAACAGCTTAGAAAAAAGTTATCCAAATCGGATACTCGTGTTGAAGCGCAGATTCAATTAAATATCTTACTCGGATATGACGAAGAAGCAAGTTACGATCGAATTGATTCTTTGGTTTGGAAGGTTTACAAAGGTACAAATTTTACCCGATTGGAATTAACAAGAGCTCGGCAAAAACGTCAAATGAATCAAATTACTATTAGTACACGAGATACCGATTCTGAACAACGTTGTATTGATGATTGTAATGCGGATGCTACAAACGAAGATATGGAATGCCAACATACATATTATGCAGAAATTCAAGATGCTGAAAATAGTATGTCAGATTGGGAAAAACTTATGTATCCGGAAAGGTTGGAATATTTGAAAGAACGAGCTAGAAACAGTAGAGATGAATGTGTAAAGAAAGTTGATAAAGATAGGGAGGGTTGCGTAAAAGACTGTTGTAAAAAAACAACGTGATAAAAATCAAGATTCCACTTATTTAAGATTCCAAACAACATACAATTATGAAAGAAAAAATCTTTTCCCTTTTTGTATTCGCATTCTTTGCTCAATTACTTTTGGGACAGGAAAAATTTACGATTCGGGGTGAATTCCCTGATAATTCTCTAGATGGTAAATATGTGTTATTAATAGATAAATCGTATCTTCTTGAAGAAAGAGAACGCCAAAAACAAGCATACGACAACAGCATAAAAATAAAGGTGATTGGCAAGGAATTTTTTTACGAAGGAACTGTCACACGAAAGCCTTTTTTTGCACAAATATCCTATGATGGACCACCGTTCCATAAAGGGACTGATATTAATCTTTTTGTGGAACCGGGTAATATCTATATTCGTATGGTCGATTGGAACGATAACGCTAATGTATCGGGCACTTCCATCAATGAAGATTATAATACTTATATTCTTGAGCGAGAAGCTCAATGGAATGCTGTATATTGGAATAGAGAACGTAGAAAAATGGCGAAAGATAGTATTAATATAGAGAATTGTAAGCTATTGGATATATCAGAAACTGAACAGCGTTCAGAAGGTCGGTTTACTTTTCTTGAAAAATATGCAAAATATCCGAATGTCATCCGAGTCATGTTGGCTCGTGATTTAAGGACAAAATACCCGATTGGGGAGCCTGAACTCTCTCAATATTTACGCATTATCGATTTAATGCCCCAAGCGGATCGAGATGCTTTTTTATCATGGTGGGATTATATTATGAAAGAACGAGAATTTAAAAAGAAGAGCCGAATGATATTAGATAGTTTGATCGGTGATCCACCCCGTTTCATCGAGACTATTCCGAGTAGTTCATCATCAACAACTATAAAAAATGAGTAAAATCCTTGGTCTTATTGTTATTCTGCTGATTTGCGTTTCTTGCAATCAAAAAAGGAAGGCAGAGATGTCCCTGTCTTCCTATACACACGATTTCGGAATAATTAGTTCTGATATAATTTGTCGTGATAGCATTACAATCACCAATGTAGGCAATGCCAGGTTGGAAATAGGAGAGATCGAAACTGGATGTGGATGTACACAAGCATCGGTGGAGAAGTATGAATTAAATCCTGACGAATCGTGCTCGCTTCATTTCTCTTTCAATCCGAAAGGAAAAGGATTAGGAGCGAAAGAAGAATTAATTATTATCAATGCAAATACAGACTCCCTCTTTTATATTCTGCAAGTTAAGGCAATTATTCAGTGATAATGTTTTTACGTTTTCTTTTTTACTTATCACCACCTTATACTTATCGGCTGATTGGTTTATGGATAGGTATTTTATGCCTAAAAATATAAGTTTCGTTGTCGGCATCATATTATGGGGAGGTATTTGCATAGGGAACTGGAAGCGAAAAATTAGACTGTCTGTTGATTTTCTATTTCTGTCTTTTACTGTTTTTATGGGATATGTTTTCGTTTGCAGTCTCTTTACATCACAATATATACACAGTGTATACATTGTATCTGGATGGATTCTTTTTGTGTTGATGCGTAATAGAAAAAATCCTACAGAAACATTTAATAGCATTTTAGCTGTCGTTGGAGTTTTGTCGGCCTTGTATGGCTTGCTGCAATATGTAGGGTGTATAGAAACTCAATCTTATTTTCCAGTTACCGGTTCTTTTGATAATCCCGCCGGATTTGCTGCGAGCATCGTTCTCTGTTATCCTTTTCTTTTGTGTCATTCTTCTAACGGAAAAAGAAGAACGTTCAAGGTTATGGCGTGCCTTCTCCTCATTATAGTCGTTATCTTATCCGGTTCGAGAACAGGTGTATTTACTTTATGTGTAGTAACACTTCTTTTTTATGCTCTCCGTTATCGGAAGTTAATTCATAAAAGGCGCATCTTTCTTATCAGCGGAGGCGCTTTGTTTCTAATAAGTTTATTCATTGGTCTGATTTATCTAAAACCAGCTTCCGCTTCCGGTCGTGTTCTGATTTGGAAAGTATCTGCCGGATTGTGTAAGGAACATATAATTCAGGGAAACGGACTTGGTTCTTTTAAGGCGGATTACATGCCGGAACAAGCCAAATATTTGTCTTCCTCCCATGCTGATGAAAGCGATAGAATATTGGCAGGAAACACGAATCATCCATTTAATGAGTATCTGTTGCTGCTGATTGAACAAGGACTCATAGGAATCGCTTTATTCTTATTGTCGTTGATTGCTGTTTTTCGAAGTAATGTGGCATTTGACACTCCAGCCATACTGACGCTTGTTTCTATTGCTATATTTTCCTGTTTTTCTTATCCATTCAAATATGCTTTTGTTTGGTTCATGATTATCTACTGCCTCGCTTCACTTAATCAACGGGAGGTTGCTCTACGAACAATACGTTTCAACAAGCCATTTTTATTGATTATTCTTTTTATACTCTGTTTCTTTTTGATTAAGAATATCATTTTCGAGCGTACATGGAAACGAATTTCGTTGGTTGCAGAAAAGAACAATGGTTTGCTGGATAATGAATTATCTGTATTTACCAAGCTATATGATGAGTGGAATGGCAATCCCTATTTCTTGTACAATTATGCATCAGAATTGAAAAATGTGGAATTGTACAAACAAAGCGTCAACATATTCTTGCATTGCGAATCTTATATCAATACGTATGACCTGCAAATGCAATTGGCGGATAATTACTATCAAATGGAATGTTGGGAAGAAGCTGAAAGACGATATAAGCTGGCACAATGTATGTGTCCTAGCCGTTTTCTTCCATTACAAGGACTTTTGAGGGTCTATGTAAAATCTGATAACTGCATACTTGCCGAACGGATAGCTTTAGAAATAATAAATAAACGAATAAAGATACCATCTTACACTGTTACTATCATACAAGAAGAGGCTAGAAACTATTTGCGTAAAAAGAATATTTAATTATAAACTAACAATAAAACAAAATGAAAGCTACATTCATCTTTCTTTTTCTTGTTTTGCTTTTCAGTTGTCAAAGCTCTGAAGAAAAACAGTTGGAAAAGGTGCTGACACTGGCGGGCAATAATCGTCTGGAACTCGAAAAAGTGTTGGAGCATTATAAAGAAAACGAAGCTGACAGTTTGAAACTTAGAGCTGCCAAATTTTTGATAATGAATATGCCCGGACACCAGTCGTATATAGGGAAAGATATTGAAGAATATTATGTCGAAGCTGAAAAGATTATCTTCTCCGACAGAAAGATTGATGAACAGGTGAATGAATTAAATAACTTGTTGTTAGAGTTTCCATCAGATGATTTTGAGTTTAAGGAAGATTACTCTGTCATAAAAGCCGACTATCTGATACAGAGTATAGACGCGGCTTTTGACGATTGGCAACAAGGTCGTTGGGCAAGAGGCATTACATTCGATGAATTTTGTGAATATATGCTTCCTTATAAGTGCGTAGAGTTTCAGGCTTTTGATGATTGGCGCAATGTGTTGAAACCGATAGCTAATGACACATTAGGCGATTTTTCTTATAATGACATTTGGAATAAAACACCCTATCATGCGGCAGAAGCTATTAATATTAAACTACGTGATACCGTTATTGTCGATTTGAAAAAGCCTCTGAAGTGGCATGCGTTATATAAGGTTCCGTTTTGGTGCAATATTCCTTCCAATTCTTGTGAGACAAGGACAAACACAGCTTTAGCTATCATGCGCAGTAAGGGGTTTGCGGTTTCGTATGATTTCGTTTTGCAGTGGCCTACAAAAGCACATGCACATTCGTGGCTTAGTATTTTGATAGATCACGATCGCCGAATGGTATGTGAAGGAGGACATGAACCTTTTTTAGCTGCCTTACGACCGGGGGAGTGTAAGGGAAAAGTATATCGAAGAACATATTCTCCCAATTCGGCCTTAGTCCGGCTGAATAAAGAAGCTGGTAGTGTCCCGTCAACGTTGCGCAATGTGTTTATAAAAGACGTTACGGATGAATATGCAACGACCATTGATCCTGTTTTTCCTGTACTTTCCGGGAAAAGAGAACGCAAAGAAAAATATGCATATCTGGCAGTATTTGACAATGCGAAATGGGTTCCTATTTGTTTTTCGGAAATAAAAGATAGTAAGCAGATCGTCTTTGATAAAATAGAGAAGGGAGCTGTCTATCTGCCGGTATATTATATAAATGGAAGGGTTCGTCCATTCAATTATCCTGCTTTGTTGAATGAAAAAGGTGAACTGGAGTTCTTGAATCCCGATAACACATCGAAAAGAAGTATTAGTCTAAAACGGAAATATCCTTTAACGCGCAAAGCGTTCACCACAGCACTCCGTTTAAAATACAGCATGTTTCAAGCAGCACACAAGGAGGATTTCAGTGATGCTGTCACAGTACATACATTCAAAGAGTATAGCGTATCGGGTAGTATAAATGTGAGCGATACTACAAAGTATCGTTATTGGCGTTATATCTGTCCAAAGCCCTACCGCTGTAATATTGCAGAATTGATGTTCTTGGATAAAGACAATAAAAAACTGACAGGAACCATTATAGGTTCTGAAGAACGAAGCAAAAATCCTCATTATAGCCGTTTTGCTGCTTTTGATTTAGATCCGTTGACATTTTTCGCATCTAAAACTTTAAGAGATGGTTGGGTAGGATTGGATTTGGGCAAACCGGAATCTGTTGGAAGAATAGGCTATATGACACGTAATGATGACAATAATGTTCGTATTGGAGATACTTACGAGCTTTTTTATTGGGATATGGATTGGGTGTCGTTGGGCAAACAAATAGCTGACGATTTTAGTCTAACCTTTCACCATGTACCACAAAATGCTTTACTATTATTGAGAAATCTTACTAGGGGGACGGATGAACGAATTTTCTTATATAAAGATGCTAAGCAGCTATGGTATTAATTCATCGGCAAAATGAATATGTAAAATTGAAATATAAATAATTTTATGAAATACGCTATATTACTATTTGCTTTGTTATTTTGGGGAACTTCACTCTTTGGACAAGAACTGAAAATACAAGGACATTTAATAGATGAAAATAAACGAGACTTAGTAGCGGCAACTATACGCTGCTATAGTAATGATACGCTTTTAGTGATAGGAGGAGTTACAAATAGTAAAGGAGAATTTGAACTCAAACTTCCACGTACGGAGCAAAAATACAAGTTGTTAATTAGTTATTTAGGTTATAAGGAAACCACTTTAGTCTTGAATCCGACCAAAGAGACCCAGATTCGTTTAGGAGAAATAACGATGGATAAGAAAGTGGTACAGATACAGGAAGTAACTGTGCTAGCTCAAAACCGGATAAATACCGAAGACAAAATAATGGTATTCCCTACTCGTGAGCAGTTACGACATTCTTATGATGGATACAGTGCTTTGCGTGCGTTAATGATTCCGGGGCTGGAAGCTGATCCTCGAAGTGCAACTATCACTTATCATAGAGAAAGCGTATTATTGTGTATTGACGGACGTGAGGCAACACGGGAAGAAGTGCAGAATCTAAACCCCAAAGATATTAAACGTGTAGATTTTTATTCTCAAGGTCGTCCCGATTACCCGGAAGCTTCTACTATATTAGATTATATACTTAAAGAACGGGATTACTTAGGAACAATCGCTTTAAACGCAAGGCATCAATTGAACAAACCAACAGGTACTGGACGAGGAACTGCCCAGTATTTTGAAGGAAAATCTGAATGGGCTGTGTCAGTATCGGACAGTTATACTCATTTTAGAAATCATGATGAGGGATATACCGAAACCATTTATCATTTTCCTGACGAAACCATTGTACGGACAGATGATGAGCTACCCTCATTGGATAACAATAACAATTTGAAAACCTATCTGAACTATATCTATAAAGATAAGCTGCAAACATTTTATTCTTCTTTACGAATGAATAGGAGTATGTCCGAAAATGACGACTGGAATCGGCAACGGTATAATAATACATCCGCTGTTCTCGTGAAACAAGAATACAAACATACTGTTAGGTTGAATCCGGCTTTACAATTACGCTATAATCGTACTCTTCCCAAAAGGCAGATACTTCGATTGGAGTTGTATGGAAGTTATGGAAACAACGATTACAATCGATGGTATGAGCAGCGTACGGATGAAGTCATAACGTCTTCTTATGCCAATGCTACTGCCGAAGATAGTTGGTATGGAAGGCTTAATTGTAACTATAGTAAAAGTTTCAAAAATAAATCATCTGTCAGTTTGACTCTAAATCAGAATTTTACGCATACTAACAACTTAAATACAAAAGAGGGGCAAAATTCAGAGATCTTTTTAAATAAAGGTAATACCAGTTTTTATGCTACATATAATTATCGCATTAAGAAGAAATTTAATCTACAAGCTAGCATTGCCGAACATTTATCATATACTACGACGAATGGAAATCATGTGTTCAGTTCTTTTTTCATACCTTCATTGAAACTCTCCTATCTTCATAAGGGACATTCGTTGAAGTTGACCGGAACTGTCCGTAGTACAGAAATAGGTCTTTCAAATCGTACCGGTTACGAATATAAAAAAAATGAATACGAGATGTTTGTAGGAAATCCTGAATTAAAAGACTATTTGCAATATAATGCAGGATTAAATTATGATTGGACTATGAATTCTAAGTTGACATTGCTTTATTCAGCTAGTTTGCACATAAGTAATCCGCAGATCTATGAACTATATCGTTATGATGACGAACGGAAAATGTTTATATATCAAAATTTGAATGGAGGCAAAAGTTTGAGTCAGCACTATGAATTGGCTTTGCAATATGATATTATTCCACAGATATTTAGTTTAAGACCAGTGCTGATTTATGACCGCATGGATGTGACATTGTGGAAAAATTTTTCTTTTGATCGTTTTTTCTTTTGCTGTTCTCTTTTTTATATGCATAATGGTTGGAGCTTTGATGTAAACTATATGGCACCATCAAAGTATATGAAAATCACTTCCGGTCTTATGACTCATTTTCCCGGAATGCTGGGATTTGGAGCTGGTTACAGTATCAACAACTGGAATATTGATTTATATATGCGAACACCGTACAAGGCAGTCTCTAAAGGACACCTTCAGCAAATTGGCTATGAAAGAAGATATGAAAGTCGAATACCTCGCGTTAGCGATCATGTGATTAGCTTATCGGTCAATTATCGTTTCATTTTTGGAAAGAAAAAGCATAAATTTGATAATTCGGTTATACAAGATACGAATCAGTCAACTATATCAAGAGATTAAAACAAATATATTATTGAACGGGAAAACTAATTGGTAAGGAGCATTCTTAAAAAACTAAATCAAAATAGCTCTCCTTAATATGAAGTTTGGGTGTAGTTGCTCTTTTGAAATTTAGTTGGAAAGTTCATAATGGTGCACAAAGGAATTAAATAGTGATTAACGGATTAGTAATTAATCGGTGCGGTTTTTAATTGTTACAGAATAGAATGGATTTTCTCATCGGATATTTATTTTCAATCTTTCTATGTCTTCTTTCACCTTTTCTCTGTCTCTTCGATGAATAAGGAGTTTGCGGGTGAAGGGTAACAACTTCACCACCTCTTCACCTGTGGCGATTAGTTTCAAAAATAGTTTCACAGCTTGAAACGATTCGTTTCTCGGTGTGAAACACTTCGTTTCAATGCTTGAAACACTTTGTTTCTCGGCGTGAAACTTTTAGTTTCAAATAGGGTTGAAACTAATTACGAAATAGCTTTACTAATCTTGCTCAATGGTTGAATCAGGAAGCAGCCATTTGATTTGATTGTAAGCGTCTCCGCGATTCTATATAGTGTATTAAAATAAAAAGGCTAATGATCCCTTTTTAGTCATTAGCCTTTTCCCATCTGTCAGGAAGCAGTTCCCTGTATTTTTCAATTGGTGTGTTCGGTTGCCATTCGGCTGTTCTGTTTATCACATCCGTGAGATACTCAAATAAATTCACTTTATGCATCCTACAAGTGAGTGCTATCGTATAGAGTATGGCGCCTCGTTCGGCCCCCTTATGGCTGCCGAAGAACAATGAGTTTTTTCTTGATAAGGATATGTACCGGTTCATCCGTTCAACCATATTATTGTCCAGATAAGTGTCACCATAATTAAAGATGTCCACCACTGCATTCCACTCATTGCGAAGATAGGTAATGGCTTCCTGCAGTTCGCTCTTAGGTAATAAATCCCCCCGTTCTTCTATTTCATCAAGCATATCTTTTATTTCTCCGAGTATGTCCGGCGCATACTTTTTTCGATGCATAAGATTCTGTTCTACCGTCCATCCCTCAACCCCAACTTTATGCTTATGCTCGTTTTGATAAAGTGCGTTTATCAGCTCCACGATTCTTTTTGCATCCGGGTCCTTCTCACCGCAATCTATAAATTTCCGTTTTATATGTTGCAAGCACGGGATGCGTGTGATATTGGGATAAGCATCGCTTTCAAGCTTCCGGTAAGGTGAGTAGCCATCGCTTTGTATAATACCTTTGCAACCGCCTAATTCGTTAAGAATAACTCTTTCAGACCGGGAGCCGTCATCATAGAGCAGGTATATCATCCTGGTGTTTATGCCGACAACCACCCAAAGGTATCCCTTCCTGACTCTTTTTCCCTTGCTGTTCTTTTCCGGGACGAGTATTTTGTAATAGGTTTCATCGGCTGCCTTATAAGGATCACTCAAAGCTGTCTGCCGGATGCACTTATAAAGATTTTCGAAGAGGCTTGAGGCTTTTTCTATCAACTTATGAGCCGTAGGTTTCTTCAGCGTAAAGCCATGCCCCTCGAAGTAGTTGATGATTCTTTCAACAGGTAGCGATTGTATATAACGTAATTCCATCAATCCGGCAATAAATGAACCGTCATAGCTGGAATTCAAGAAGGCCGAAGCCGGTGTTTTTCCCTCAAACAGGCGACCTTCTTGCGTATAGGTGTGTATCTTGTAGACATGCTTGATGAAGCGCATGGGTACACATTCATAGCGGACGCATATTCTGGGAACAGTGGTAAACAACCGGGCCTTATTGATGTCAAAATCGGGATCATCGGGATAAACGACATGTTCTTCTTCCTCCATCTCATAATGCATGTCACGTTTGGCCCCATTGTTCTTTCTTGCTTTACGCTTATCTGCTTTTTCCGCTTCTATCTTCTGCCGCTCTTCTTCGGATATGGCAGATTGGGGAGCCTGTTGCTGTTCGGATGTGTTGGATACAAGTTTGGCGAGTCCCTTAGTAAGGCGCTGTTGCTTGCTAAGAGATTCGCCTTTTTGAAGGAGTGCCTCTTTAAGGGAAGAAACCTCCTTTATCAAAGCATCTATTTGGTCCAAGAGTCTGTTGTTGTCATCTCGTAATCCCTTGATTTGTTCCTTCAATAACTCTATGATCTCATCCTTTTTCATGGCATAAAGATATAAAAAATCAACAAATTAACCAAATAAACCGGATGATATCTTTAGTACAAATAACTAATAATCAAAATGTTGTATTAGATCCTAAAACGTTTTCTCAACCGTACAGACTTTAATGACACTCCATTCAAGATAAAAGACAAAACCTGATAAGAAATCTCGTAATTACCTGTATTGGGGTTAAATGTCGGTAACTCAAAACTTCCACCTTCGAGGCGCTTGTAGTACAGAAGAAAGCCATCGCCATCCCAACGCAGTATTTTTACACTTTGTCGGTTTTTACCAAAGAATAAAAAGATATCTCCGGAAACGGGAGACAAGTCCTTCATTTCCGATCGTATAATTTTGAATAAACCGTCAATGCCAAGGTTCATACGAACAAAGCCCTGGTACAGATAGTAGCGATTGGCTGATGTTAGAGAATACATGGATCTCCCTCCTTTCTTTCGTAATCGCGCAACATTTTAATAACACCACTGGGTGTGGCCCGTTTGACCGAAATGGTGGTTCCACTGTTAAAGGTGATTGTGATCCCGGCAAGACTAAACTCTTCTTCCGGCAACATGGCGGGTGCTATTTGAGTGAATGAAGGAGAGGAAGTTGTCGGTTGGGAGGGTTCAACGCCGCCATAATAATCACGGACCACATCTGCCTTGGCTTGTTTAACGCTATAGCCCCGTCTGGACATCCAGGAACTCATACCACCAAAAGTGGTATGCTGATCGCGGCAAACATCGGCTAAAGAACAATTGTAGTCTACTTTCAATACTTCAAGGAAATGTTTCCAAGTTTTTCCAAATCGATTTTCTGCTAAATCCATAATGCTTCATTTTTATACATAGCAAAAATATAAGAAAAAGGGCGACAAGATAGAATCGCGGAGACGCTTACATTTGATTCACGATGAAGAGAAGGTGAAAGACCGACTATTCACCTGCAAACTCCTTATTTATCGAAGAAACAGAGAAAAGTGAAGGAGATGGAAGAATTATGTTATAGAGAAAAGCATTGAATTGTTCAAAACCGTACCGATTATGAACCAATGCAAATCATTGGTCTGTATATGGAAAAAATGACATAAATATGGATAATAATCCTTGTTTCGAAATAGCCTGCTAAGTTTTTTGTATTCATTATTCCTTTTGGCTAGTTTTGCTTGTGTAAATCTTAAAAAGTCATGAAACACATAACTAAAATAAAAGCAATTTTCGCTATTTTACTATTATATATTATAATAGTTCCACCATTATACGCCCAATCTATAAGTGTCCGTTCATTACCTGGCTATGTAAAAGCGATAAATCAATTCAACCAACTGAACCCTCAAGAAAAGGTGTATCTTCATTTTGACAATACCGGATATTATTTGGGTGATACTATCTGGTTTAAGGCTTATGCGGTATTTGCAGAGCAACTTCGTCCCACAACTTTAAGCAAAGTGTTACATGTAGAGCTGTTGACTCCACAAGGAATGGTAGTAGATGACCGCCAATTAAAGCTTGAAAATGGCGAATGTCATGGTGAATTTGCCTTGAGTTCCCGTTATCATAGTGGGTTCTATGAAGTTCGTGCTTACACTCGAAGTATGTTGAATTTTGGTGACGATTGTATTTTTTCTCGTGTATTTCCTGTTTATGATTCTCCGGAAATAGAAGGGTATTATACTGATCGGAAGATGGATAGTGGTTTTGGCTTGAAAGACGAACGTAAAAAGACCACAAAAGCTAAGAAAGTCAACCTTTCCTTTTATCCTGAAGGAGGAAATGCTGTGGTTGGGTTACGTTCGAGAATCGGTTTCAAAGCTACAGGAGAGAATGGAGAAGATTTGAATATAACAGGTGCGGTATATGATTCTTCCGGTGAACTGGTTTCATATTTCTCCACTTATCACCAAGGTATGGGATTTTTTGAAATGATTCCTGATAAGACTACATATAAAATTGTAGCCGATTATGATGGAAAGAAATATGACTTTTCTTTTTCAAACATTATTTCTTCAGGATATGTGATGCGTGTGACAGATTTGGATGCAGAGACTTATCAGGTACATCTGCAAAAATCTCCGGACTTGCCGGCTGATACTTTAGCCGTTTCTGTATCATGTCGTGGTACAGTTTATTCAGCAGAAGCTTTAATTTTGGGTGATAAACCTTATATTTATCAATTGGATAAAGGAAAACTTCCTGCCGGTTGCCTTCAATTTACTCTTTATAATCAGGATGGCAAAATTTTGGCAGACCGTTTGGCTTTTAATCGTGCTCCGTTAGAATATTGCTGTGTTACGGTGGAGGCGGATAAACCTTTCTATAAACCTTTAGAAAAGGTGAGACTATCACTTGCTGTGAAAGATTTGTCCGGTAATCCTGTGTCAGGCAGTTTTTCATTGTCTGTGCGTGATGCCGGCACAGAAATTCATACTGGTTATCATGAGAATATCCTGACAGACTTGTTGCTCTCTTCTGAAATACGAGGTTACATCGCTCATCCGATGCAATATTTCGGGACGGACGACCGTAGTAATCGTATGAAGTTGGACTTGTTGATGATGGTACAGGGGTGGCGCCGTTACAATTGGCAGGTGATGGCGGGGGTATCTCCTTTTCATGTGGCACATTATGCTGAAGAGGGTTTGCCAGTGAGTGGTGTAGTGAAATCTTTACTCAAGAATAAGGTGGAAGCGAATGTGGATGTTGTATTTTGGATTGTTAAGGATAGTGCTTCTTTCCATGGTCATTGCAAAACTGACAAAAAAGGGCGTTTCCATTTCCTGTTGCCGGATCATGCGGCAGTAGACGGTGAATGGCAGCTGGCTCTTTCTGTGACTTCGAAAGGCAAACCGAAACATTGCAGGATTATGCTCGACCGCCTTTTTAGTCCGGAAGCCCGCAGTTATTCTATTTCGGACTTTCAGGTGAAGGATACGGTTATTGTTTTTGCAGACACTTCAGATAGTCTGGCCAATAGTAATGTTTTAGGTATGATACAGAATCTTCCCCAAGTGGTGATAAAGAAAAAACAGATAAAGAATGAGATATTTCCGGATCTGGTTTGTGATGTGGAAAAGGATATTAGTAGGCTGATGGATCAAGGGAAGGATTATCCAGGAACATTGGGGGAATATATGGAAAGAAATATTTCTGCGGTAAACATGGTAGATACTGCGTATACGTATGCTAATAGTGCTATTTGTTATATTTTAGATGGTGGAGGTTCTGTTAATCCGCGAAAGGGCATCGGTGCTTCCGATCATCCGATAGAGAATATAAAAACAATAGAAGTGTATGATGGAAATCTTCGGGCTTGGATAGTGAGAAACATAGATAGTAATTATGGCTATTATCCTCCGAGTGATCCGACATCAGATTTTTATAGTATGAGACATTTACATGATGCTGTTTTTCAGGCTAACCAAAGGCTGGTATTATTCATCGTCCGTTTATATAACGATGTGTTGCATGACAAGTATAAGAAGGGAATGCGTTATACTTTTTTCAAAGCCTTTTCTCCTGTAAGAGAATTCTATCAGGTAAATCATAGTAATAGTGTTCCGGGAGATATAGATTTTCGTCGAACTTTGTATTGGAATCCTGATGTGAGGACTGATAATAATGGAAAAGTGAACGTTAGTTTTTATAATAATGCTACTTGTCGACAAATGACGATCAATGCAGAGGGGATAAATCGTGGGAAGTGTATTATTAAAGAATAAATTTATATGGAGATTTTACTTTTTCATAGTGTTACATTCTATGTTGCAGTGCAAAAGATGTATCTTTGTAACCAGCAATCAAAATAACCCAAAGCACTATATGAAATATAAATTATTATGCCTTTTCGTTTTGTTTAGTTTTTCTTTATCGGATTTGTATGCTGATATTGAACTTAGTTCCAAACAAATGAGAACCAGTGATGGGCTACCTAGTAATTCTGTACGATGCATGTTTCAGGACAGTAAAGGGTTCTTATGGTTGGGTACTTTAGACGGATTGACCCGTTATGATGGAAATACTTTTCTTACTTATCAGTTGGAAAGCGGGAAACACGATCGGATTTCTTTAGCAGATAACAGAATAAAACATGTGGCAGAGGATAAGAATGGTTTTTTGTGGATAAAGACTGTGCCGGAATTATTCAGCTGTTATGATCTACAGAAAGCTTGTTTTGTAGATTTTACCGGTACCGGAAGTGATGGAGAGAACTATTCAGAAATATTTATGTCCTCTAATGGAGATGTGTGGCTTTGGCATAGAAGGAATGGTGTGCGTCAAATTGTTTGTGAGGACGATCGGACTATGACCTCTGTGAAGTTTAGAACGAAATTTGGAAACCTGCCCGATGACCGGATTAAATTTATAAATGAAGATTCTAGTGGCAGGATCTGGATTGGTACCATGCAGGGACTTGCGTCTGTTTATAAAGGGAAAGTTGAATTTATCGATAGGAAATTGAATTTTTCTTCTTCTTTCCCTCATGGAGAGGATATGTATTTTCTGACAAAGAGTGGAGATGTGTATCGCTGTATAAATGGATCGAAAAAAATAGACTGTTTAGCGTCGCTGTCTGCTATTGCCGGTAATACATCTGTCAGTACACATTCATTGATAAAAGATAAATGGGTTATATTTACTTCCAGCGAAGGAGTATATGAATTTGATTTTCAGAATTTTCAAATAACTCCTTGCCGGGAATTGAAAATAAATAATGGAAAAGTTATTCATGACAATTATGGAGATTGTTGGGCTTACAATAACACTGGACGAATTTATTATATAAACTCGAAGAGCGGAGAAATAAAGAATTTTCAACTGATTCCTGAAGAGAAGATGAAATATATAGATTATGAACGCTATCATGTGGTGCGTGATGACCGGGGGATTGTGTGGATTTCAACTTATGGAAACGGACTTTTCACCTACGATATTCAGGAAGATCGGTTGGAACACTTTGTTTCCGAAGGGAAGAATGCAGGACCTATAGGGTCAGATTTTTTGTTATGTTTGATGAAAGACAGAACAGGAGGAATATGGGTAAGCTCCGAATATTCCGGTTTGTCTCATATTTCCATTTCAAATAAAGGTATTACACATGTCTATCCAGAATCACCGGATGTTTTTGACCGTTCGAATACAATCCGGTTACTGACTAAAATGTCGAATGGAGATATATGGGTAGGAACGCGAAGAGGTGGATTGTATAATTATGATTCTCATCTGAAAACTAAGATAGATAATCATTATTTGCCCTATAATATTTATGCGATTTCAGAAGATAGTCAGGAGAATATATGGATAGGAACCCGGGGAGACGGACTAAAAATAGGAGATACGTGGTATAAAACGGATCCGTCTAATCCTTTTGCCTTATCTCATTCTAATATTTATTCCATTCTTCGCGATAAGAAAGATCGTATGTGGGTGGGGACATTTGGAGGAGGACTGGATCTGGCAGAATCAACGGAAAAAGGACAATACAAGTTCCGTCGTTTCTTTCAAGGAAAGAAGTATGGCTTACGGATAGTCAGAGTAATGGCAGAAGATGAGAAAGGGATGATATGGATGGGCACAAGTGAAGGTATCTGCATTTTCCACCCTGACTCATTGATCGCTAATGAAGATAACTATCATTTGTTCAGCTACACCGATGGCAATTTTTGCAGCAATGAGATTCGTTGCCTGTTTCGTGATAGCAAAGGGCGCATGTGGGTAGGAACTTCGGGTGCCGGGCTGAATCTATGCGAACTGTCAGACGACTGTCAGTCTTTGAAATATACACATTATGGAATAGCGGAAGGACTGGTTAATAATATGGTGCAATCTATTTTAGAAGATCATTCGGGACAATTATGGATTGCTACGGAATATGGAATTTCAAGGTTCAATCCCAACAGCCATTCTTTCGAGAATTATTTTTTCTCATCTTATACATTAGGAAATGTGTATAGCGAGAACAGTGCGTGTATGGGTGCAGACGGTAAACTGATTTTTGGAACAAACTACGGATTGACGATTATTGACCCGAAGAAGATTCCAACAGAGAGATTGCTTTCTCCTATTGTTATCACAGGATTGTCCGTTAATGGAATTCAGGTGAAGCCTAATATGCCGGGTTCTCCTTTGCAAGAATCTTTAGCCTATTCGGATAAGATTACATTGAAATATTTCCAGAATTCTTTTATGCTTGATTTTTCTACTCTCGATTATTCGGATAATGGTCAAATCAAGTATATGTATTGGCTGGAAAACTATGACAAGGGATGGAATGTTCCGTCTTCTTTAAGTTTTGCCACTTATAAATATCTGGAGCCGGGCAGTTACATTTTCCATGTGAAATATTGTGATGGTGCCGGTATTTGGAATGATACCGAAACAACCTTGAAGATTGTTATCGTGCCTCCGTTTTGGAAAACAAATTGGGCTATGCTCGGATATTTCATCCTGATATTAATAGCTTTGTACTTTACATATCGTATCATTTTTAATTTCAATAGGTTGCGCAACCGCATCAATGTTGAAAAACAACTGACAGAGTATAAACTGGTATTTTTCACAAATATCTCTCATGAATTCCGTACTCCGCTTACATTGATCCAAGGAGCATTGGAGAAAATGTACCGGACGGATGATATTCCACAAGCCTTATTGCATCCGTTGAAAGTTATGGATAAAAGTACACAACGTATGTTGAGGCTGATTAATCAGTTGCTGGAGTTCAGAAAAATGCAGAACAACAAGTTGGCTCTTTCTCTGCAGGAAACTGATGTAGTTGCTTTCCTGTACGAAATATATTTAAGTTTCAGTGACGTAGCAGAACAGAAGAATATGGATTTCCGCTTTTTGCCGTCTGTACCATCCTATAAAATGTTTATTGATAAAGGTAATTTGGATAAGGTGGTGTATAACTTACTTTCAAATGCTTTTAAGTATACTCCTTCGGGTGGGACAATTCTGTTTTCTGTGAATGTGGATGAGGTGAAGAAGTGTTTATACATTCAGGTAGCGGATACCGGAGTAGGTATTCCTAAAGAAAAGCAGGGAGAATTGTTTAAACGTTTTATGCAAAGTAGTTTCTCCGGAGATAGCATTGGAGTAGGGTTGCATTTGAGCCATGAATTGGTGCAGGTGCATAAGGGAACGATTGAATATAAAGATAATGAAGGGGGAGGTTCCGTATTTACGGTATGTATTCCGACTGATAAAACTGTTTATTCGGAAAAAGACTTCTTGGTTCCCGGCAATCTCCTGCTGGAAGAAGCGAATATGCAGACTCACCATTTGCAGGAACTTTCAGAAGAATGTCAGGAACATGAAAAGACAATCACAACGTCAAGAAAACATAAAATATTAGTCATCGAAGATGATAATGATATTCGTGGGTTCCTGCAGGAGGAGCTTAGTGCTTATTTTGAAGTAGAAGTGGCTGCGGATGGAATATCCGGATTTGAAAAGGCATGCAACTATGACGCAGACTTGATTATCTGCGATGTATTGATGCCCGGGATGACCGGTTTCGAAGTGACAAAGAAACTGAAAACTGAATTTGCGACAAGTCATATTCCTATTATTCTGCTGACTGCCTTGACTTCACCGGATAAGCACCTGGAAGGACTTGAAGCGGGAGCGGATGTTTATGTTGCAAAGCCATTTAGTTTTAAGCTTTTGCTTGCGCAGGTGTTCCGACTGATAGAGCAATGCGAAAAGTTGCGGAAGAAATTTTCCAGTGAACCGGGGGTGGTACGCCCTGCTTTATGTAACACGGACCGGGATAAGGAGTTTGCAGATCAGTTGGTGGCTGTGGTGGAAAAGATTTATTCTCAATACAACATTTCTATTGATGAATTTGCGCAGATGATGGGGATGGGACGAACTGTATTTTATAAGAAATTACGGGGCGTGACCGGATACTCACCGAATGAGTATTTGCGTGTCGTACGAATGAAGAAGGCTGCTGAATTGTTTTTGACCGAAAGGGATCTGACTGTTGCGGAAGTTTCTTATAAAGTGGGTATTAATGATCCTCTTTATTTCAGTAAATGTTTTAAGGCACAGTTTGGAGTATCTCCTTCTGCTTACCAGAAAGGGGAGAGAAGCGATTCTAAAAAGTAATTTATTATACAATATGAAGATGTTCTACAGGACCCTGTTGTTAGGGGGACTTTTAGTTTTGTGCGGGCATTCTTCAATTAAGCAAGAGAAGGGAAATATAGATTTGCTACGGCAGGAATTTAGATTCCCAAATGATTCAGTCCGCACTAAATTATGGTGGTTTCATGGTGAAACGGAGACCACAAAGGAAGGAATAACTGCTGATTTGGAAGCGTTTAAGCAGGCCGGAATCGGAGGAGTGGTGTATTACGATCAGGTGCACGGGAAAGGAGCTGATGCTTCTCCCGTGTTTTCGAAAGACTGGTGGGAGAAACTGATTTTTTCGGCATCCGAGGCTAAAAGGTTGGGATTGACATTTGAGGTGAATGTCTCTAACGGTTATGTAGCCGGAGGCCCTTGGATAACGAAGAAACTTAGTATGCAAAAGGTAGTTGCCAGCGATACAGTTGTCAGTGGAAATTGCCGGTTTTCCGGTCGTCTTCCTTTACCTACATCACAATCTGAATTTTGGGATTTTGCAGTCATCGCTTTTCCTGTTACTGGAACTGTGGAAACGAGTATAAGCAGGAAACCGGAATTGTCTTCTAATATGGAAGGATTATCCCTTGAATCTCTATTTGTTGAGAATGGGAAGTTGGTTGAGATGCCCAGACTACTTCCGGGAGAATCTGTATATATAAAAATGGATTTTAGGAGTCCTTTTTCAGCCCGGAGTTTTACTTATAGTGCTAACCCCAGAGGAAAAGCGCGTACATGTGCCATGAATATTCCCGGTCATTCATCCGATCAGTTTTATGGAGCTATGTATGAAGCATTGCCCGATATGGGGGAATTGGAGGCTTCGGATGACGGTTTGCATTATAAAAAAGTTTGTAAGTTGAAACCTGTTTACCAAGGGGTGTCGACAAAGTGCAGGCAACATACGGTAACTTTTCCGGAGGTCAAAAGCCGCTTTTTCAGGATTCATCTGCATGATTGGGCAGATAGTAAGAATCGATATTCGAAATTATTGATGGGAGGATTACTGCTCTCTTCACAAGAAAAAGTGAATAATTGGGAGGATAAAGCCGGTTTTAATTCAGACTTTATAGAAAATGAAGAAAGATCATCTTTGCCTTCAACAGATGCGATAAATCCGGCTGATGTTATTGATTTGACAGAACAGGTCGATGGAAATGGAGTTTTGAACTGGAATGTTCCGCAAGGGAAATGGATGATAATGAGATTTGCCCACGAATCACAGGGAGGATATACCAAGCATGGACGTACCGGGTTAAAAGGTTTGGAATGTGATAAGATGTCTGCGGAAGCGGCTATTGTTCAGTGGAAAAATTATTTTAAAGTCATTTACGATTCATTGTCGGTCAGAGGTTGTCCGCCATCCGGAATGATAATGGATAGCCATGAAGCGGGGGCGCAGAACTGGACTCCGGGATTCGAACAGGAATTCATGAAACGCAAGGGGTATGGTATTCATCCTTATCTTCCTGCTTTGATGGGATATGTTGTCGGTTCTGCTGAAGTTTCAGACCGTTTTCTATATGATATGCGACGTACTATTGCCGATTTAATATCTGATCGTTATTATGGTACGCTAGATAGCCTATGCCTCGATGCTGGCCTTGATTTTACAGCACAGGCTATAGGGAATGCTTTGAATATTGTTGGCGATAATATTCAGGCAAAAGGTAGGGTGCAGAAACCACAAGGAGAGTTTTGGGCTTATCAGACCGAAGGAAGTTATGATATAAAAGAGGCGTCTTCCGCTGCTCATCTTTACGGTAAAAGAGTGGCTTCTGCCGAGGCGTTTACGGACGCTAAATTTTCTCATTCGTTAGCTGATTTAAAGAATCTGGCTGATTATGCATTAGCTTTCGGAAGTAATGAATTTGTGGTATGTGCATCTGCTTATCAGCCTTGGACTGATAAAATCCCTGGTAACACGGGGGGAGGCAGGCACTATTGCCTGAATAGAAATAACGCTTACTGGAATTATAGTCGTCCGTTTTGGGATTATCAGGCAAGATGTGCCGGACTTTTACGAAAGGGAATTCCTGTTATCGATTTATGTGTTTATTTGGGCGATAATCCGCCTGTGAAGTTACTTTCTCATCGTTTGCCGGAGATACCCGAGGGATATAACTTTGATGTGTGTACTACAGATGCTCTGATCAACAGAACTAAAGCTTTAAATGGGGATATTGTACTGCCGGATGGTATGAAATATCGTATGTTGGTCCTGCAGAAAGATTGTAAAATGACATTGGCTGCCCTCCGGCATATTGTTACTTTGGTGGAGCAGGGAGTTGCGTTATATGGCGAACGTCCTGCATATCCTGTATCTTTGGCCGAACGGGTGCATGATGATGAATATGATAAGATGGTAGCTTCCTTGTGGGGAAGCGGAAAAAAGGATCGTGGAATCCGCTCTTTGGGGAAGGGGCATGTATATTGGGGAATAACTTTGGAGGAGGCTTTGCAAAAAGAGGGAATTCATCCGGATATTGCTTTGAAAAGTGGGAATGAACCGGAAAATAAAGTATATTTTACCCATCGTCATTTGCCGAATATTGATATTTACTTTATAAATAATCATAGTGAGAATGTATTCAGTGATTTTGTCCATTTGCGTACAGGTAGGAAATATGCTGAATATTGGGATCCGGTTTCCGGAGAGTGTTATTCACTTCCTGTTATACTTGGAGGAAATAGCTTGTCATTAAGATTATCACTTGCTGCTCGCGAATCCGGGTTTATTATAGTTTCGGATAGAAAGAATGATTCTTTGCCTGCGAGAGGGTTTACAACAGATAAAGCAAAGAAGTGTATTGTTAATGGAGATTGGAAAGTTTACTTTGATCCGAGATGGGGTGGACCGGGCGAAGTCATTTTTACACAATTGACTGATTGGAGTAAGGCAAAAGAGCCGGGCATCGTTTACTATTCGGGGACGGCTGTTTATAAAAAGAACATCCATATAGACAAAAAAGAAAAGGGTAAACAGATATTGTTGCGTTTTGACCGGTTAGGTTCGCTGGCCAGGATTTATCTGAATGGACATGAAGTTTCAACTTTGTGGTGTTCACCTTGGGAAGCGGATTTGACTCGTTGGGCAGTTGAAGGGGAGAATTCTTTAGAGATACATGTGGTAAATTCATTAATGAACAGAATGATTGGTGATGCATCATTACCACAAAATGAACGGTTTACCTATGCTTATCCTGCGATTGCGACTTCAAAAGATACTTTGGTTCCATCAGGGATTATCGGGAATGTCTATCTGGTAGTCCGTTAGTCGGGAAGATATTATTGCTTACCTTGAATCCGGTCTACTTTTCACAGACCGGATTCAACGCAAGATTGTTTATCAACTACATGTTGAGGTCTAATTTGTAGATTTCACTTCCGGCAAGCAGGAAGCAGCCTGTACCGAAATCTTCAAAATCAGGAACTTTATCATAAGTGACAGGCTGACTGTCTTTCGGTTCTTTGCCGGTTCCCTGTACATAGCCAAGAAAACCATTTGGGTGAACTGCATCTTTCACCATGGCATTCCATGCTTTTATGATTACAGGCAGATATGTCTTTTTATCCAATAGCCCGTTACGTACCCCCCAGGACATGCCGTATACGAAAAGGGCTGTACCGGAAGTTTCTTTGCCTCCAAAGTTTGTCGGGTCGTGGAGGCTGACATTCCAAAAGCCGTCTTCACGCTGACATTGTTTCAGTGCTTTGCTCATAGTCAGAAAATCATGGATGTAATCCTGACGATGTTTTTCATCGGATGGAATTTCATTCATAACTCGTACTAAAGCTGCATATACCCATCCGTTTCCACGGCTCCAGTAACAGTCTTTACCATTCGGTTCTTTGTATGGAGGATCGAAATTATGATCTCGCCACCATAAACCGTCTTTGGGGTTGAACATTCCGTTTTCTCCATGCTGGTTGCGGGTATATTCATACATGTCCCACATCTTATCAAAGTATTTCTGTTCACCTGTAAGTTTTCCCATTTTGGCAAATATCGGCATCCCCATCTGGATGGCATCTATCCACCACCAGTCATTTACTTGTGGAGTGTTGACCAGCATATCCATATTGGCTTTCGTTTTCCGTATTTTTTCAGGATCAGGGCAAATGTTGTATAAATCGAGATAGATTTGGCTGGCGCAGTAGTTATCAGCATTACGGGTGGTTGTTCCTCGGTGGAATCCCCATTGGTGATAATCTGCCCATTCTTTGGCATAGAGGTAATATTCGTCTGCAGGATAGATGGAATAGAGTGCCATTAGACCCTCGTAATACACACTCCGTGTCCAGATATTACTAGGACGAACCACTTTTTTGACAAAAGAAGGAGTGCGATAATCAGCATATTTCTTCATAAAATAGTCGTTCACCTGGAGGGTTACTTTGAGAATTTCTTTTTTATCGGGAACTGTCTGTGCTTTTATGTTCCCATAACTCAATATTACTCCGATTAAAAATAGTATAAGATGCTTTTTCATTGTATAATAAATTAAATTACTACTGTTCTTAGATTTAGGTACACAAAAGTGAACCTTTCTTTACCTGTTGCAAAGAAAATGCATTGTAAGGAAAGTAATATTGAAATTTGTACGGAAAATATGTAATATTAGACTTTACCGGCCGAGAGGAACTGTTTTATCTCTTCAGCAGCATCTGTGATGTGTTGAGGAGCAAACTCTTCCAGCTCCGTGCGTGGACGAAATCCCCATGTCACTCCGCAAGCGGTAACTCCTGCATTGGCAGCCGTTTGCATATCTACACCGGAATCGCCTACATAAAGAACATCTTCCTTTTGTACATTGGCTAGTTTTAATATATCAAAAACAACTGCCGGATCGGGTTTGACATTTATTCCTTCCCGTTGGCCGAAAACTGCTGTAAAGTGAATACCGGGAAAGTAGTGGGCAACCAGCTTTTCTGTGGCAGCCTGATATTTGTTGGATGCTACGGCAATTTGGATGCCTGCAGACTGCAGATAGGATAACAGTTCCGGAATATCCGGATAAGGTCGGCTATCATCTGCATTGTGAATATCGTAATAAGGAACGAACTCATTGCGTACACGAAGTACATTTTCTTCCGTCTTTTCACCTTCGGGCAATGCGCGTTCAAAGAGTTTATTGATACCATTGCCTACCATGAAGTTGTACTTTTCTATTTCATGAGTGGGGTATCCTAATTTATTTAAAGCATAATTGGTGCTGTGGGCAAGGTCGGCGATGGTATTCAGCAATGTTCCATCCAGGTCAAATATAACTAGTTTCTTCATTGAGTTTTTGGTTTATTGTTAATCTTATACTTAAATCTCCCGATTTGCAAAGGTATACTAAAAAAGTGAGATAGGGAAGAGTGGAGCAATTGTTTAGAGAATATCCAATGACAAACAAAGCTGGAAATATATTTGTTATTTTACCGGATTGGCTTAACTTTGCGAGAAACTAAAGAATAATGAATGCAGAATGGTTTGAGACACTGCCCGAAC
Source organism: Bacteroides sp. M10 (assembly GCF_014334015.1). GTDB lineage: Bacteria > Bacteroidota > Bacteroidia > Bacteroidales > Bacteroidaceae > Bacteroides > Bacteroides intestinigallinarum. The sequence continues at coordinate 3,332,901 of NZ_CP060488.1, forward strand.
AATGCCCTCCTACGGATGCGGAGCAGTGCGAAGGCTATTATTATAGAATTGCAAATGGTAATCCTGCTACAACAGAAGATTTCTTTTCACAAAGAAAAATGCAGCCGGATAAAGTCTTTAAGGGATTAGGAATAGATGAATGCGTAACAAGGGCAGTCTCTCTATTTTCAGAAAGGGAAGAAGCGGAGAAGAGATTGAAACTTCCTAAGTTTAGGAAGGCAAGTATTGCTTTAGTCGCCTTAGAACCAAAAGATGGAGTGTTAAAGAAAACCTTCGGTATAGCACATTATTCTTGGTGGAGAACAAAGGAATTTAATGTTTTACAAGCTAAAATAGTCTGATTATGGAAGATGTATTAAGGATAGACAGGATATTGGATTTCTGTGATGTGCCGCAACTTTTTGTGGCAAGAGATGCCTTTGATACACTGTATCTTTGCCTTTTGTACGATGATGAGACGGTTTATCGCTATACGGGAATTCGTATCTCTACACGTAGGCTTGAATCTTTTTTAGTGGGTGAAGCGGATTTGCGTTTGCTCTATCTGCAGCCTGAAAGTGAACATGAGTATTACGATGTTGTGTTTCAATCGGGTGAATACCAGAAAACGCTATTAAAGGAAAGTACCTTGTCGGAAGATAAATTGCCGGCTGAGGGATATGTTTTGTCTGGAGAGAAGCGAGAGAATGTGGTTATTAATTTGCCAATGAGAGACCGTAGCCTGCTAGCGGAGCTTGTTCGCAAATTTGGTTGGGCTTGTATGTGAGTTTATATAATGATAAAGAAGATTGTCCTACTTCTGTTGGAAAGTAGTGGGACAATCTTCTTTATCATTATATAAACATTGATTACTTCTTAGTAATCCGGAACCAGTCTACATCTGCCCATCCTCCGTCGTTAGTGACGATAGCCGGTCGTGTGCAGAACATTCCGACCTTTGTGCCAATCCATTGTCCTTCTCTTGCCTGGAAAGGATTGCCTAGTGGCTGATATTTCTTTCCGTCAAGGCTGTAGCTGAAGTTACACATCACAATGAGATCGTGTCCGCCTTCGCTGCCTTTGATCTTCTTGCCGTCATAGCTGAAACGAACTTTCAGATAAACAGTATTTTGAGAAAGATCCACAGAAGCATTTGCCTGTTCCGGTTTTCCTTTATCTGCTTTTTTACATTCAACTTGAGACAGGACCAGACCTTTATCTGTATTTTCCAGAATGATTCCGGCATAATCTCTACCCATTACAACCAGTCCGGTGCGTTCACCTTTATTTTTAGGATTAGGGGTAAACGTAAGTTTCATTGTTGCAGTGAAATTGTCAGAAGGCGTTTTCTGTAGAAGCAGGTTGGCTACATCCCACAGATTTTTATAGTCATTCAAAACCGGATAGGAGTATAATCTTACATAGCTCTTATCACCTGCATAGTATGCCCATTTTTCATTGATGTTGGCATGCCATTGCCATTGTGGAGAGAGGGTATATCCGTCGAACTCGTCACTTTCCTGCGGAGTGCAGATAGGATATGTTTTACCTACATTCGGCTTTTTATAAGTCAGAACAGGTTCGCCACAGCCGTCACCGTCTTTGTCTATGCCGATCACAGGCCAGTCGTTTATCCATTTCATAGGCTGAAGATGCATGATACGTCCGTAAGCACCCACATCCTGAAAGTGAAGGAACCAATCTTCTCCGGTAGGAGTATCTATCCATGCACCCTGATGAGGACCGTTGACAGGAGAGTTACCTTGCGCAAGTACGGTTTTCCATTCGTAGGGACCATAGATGTTTTTAGAACGTAGTACAACCTGCCAGCCTGTTGGTACGCCACCGGCCGGATGGAAGATATAATAATAGTCATTTCTCTTATACATTTTAGGACCTTCGCAAGTCTGATGTGCTTCATGACCATCGAAGATTATGCGTGAAGGAGTGATGGCTTTTGTTGCTTCTGCATTTAGTTCGCAGATGGTGATTACACTTTTCAGCCCGGCACGACTTCCTGCGTATGCATGTACCATATACACTTTCCCGTCTTCATCCCAAAACGGGCAGGTGTCAATAATTCCTTTTCCCGGTTTCACCAAGACTGGTTCGCTCCACGGACCTTTCGGGTCTTTGGCTTTCACCATAAAAGCTCCCTGGTCAGGATCCCCCCAAAAGATATAGAACTCTCCGTTGTGATGGCGAATGGCTGGAGCCCAGACACGGTTGCCATGTTCCGGCCGTTCCGGAGTTTCAATGGGAGAGAGGGCATTGGGGACGGCGGCACCGATAATCGTCCAGTTCACCAAGTCCTTGGAATGTAGGATTTGTAATCCGGGTAAACAGTTGAAACTGGATGAAGTCATATAGAAATCATCTCCTACGCGGCAAGCGTCAGGATCGGAGTAATCGGCATAAAGTACCGGATTTTTGTATTTACCGTTTCCGAGGTCGGAAACCCATACCTCAGATACATAGTTTTTTTGTGCTACTGCGGTGAAGACCGTTAATAGGCAAAAAGCTAAAGTCTGTGTCAATCGTTTCATGTTATAGATTATATTTATATAAGTGATTTGCTGGTTTTATCTGGTGACAAAGGTAGAAAAAAAGACTCTGCACAAGGAGGAATATTTGTGCAGAGTCATAGAAAAATTGGTAGAAACCTCGTAATTTTTGTTTAGTTGTATATGTATCTACCTTATCACCTTTACAGTTACCGGGTGAGCCAACTCTTCTTTCCATTCACGGAGATAGGCAAACCATGCTTCCGGTGTTTTATATCCGAAAGTTTCTTTCATCGAAGTAAAAGTCGTATGATACTGGAAATATTTATTTCCCGGGGCGGTAATTGTATAAAGGAAGTTGGCTTTATCCTTTTCTTCCGATTTTACATAACGTTGGGGAATACAAGTGCCCAGCCCTACAGTTTCTTTAGCATATTTCACTGTATCGTTTACAGGCCAGTCCGTTCCCCAGCTTCCTACAAGCCCTTTATGATCGGAGAAAGATTGGGAAGTACTTACAATGTCTTGTACACCTGTGCAGAAAACTTCTTTATTGAGCGGTTCGTCAAAGAATGCTTCAATATGAAGATCGCGATGTCCTGCATAGAGCGTGTAGCGTGTCATCATATTCAGTTCTGTATCCTGATATTTCCATCCGGTCACTTCAATTTCAGCAATTACACGTACCGGTCCGTAAGAAATGATACGTTCCGTGCGGGTATCCACCGGAGTGATGTGGGTAGCTTGCTGTCCGTCCCAACCTTTCAACGCGCCCGGTCCGCAACTGTCGAACACACGGAGTACGTCATCTCCGAATCCTTTAGCTAACTGCTCATCCGTCGGATAGAACTGCGATTCTTTGATTTCCAGCCCTTTGTTGAACTTGCCATAAATATCCGGCGTCTGTTTCTCATTGAAATAAAGGCGGTATCCTACCAGTTCCGATTCCAATACCGGACCGTGAGGACGTACCATGCTGTATATATTGCTAGTGCCGGGAACGGTGATAGCCTGTACCCGTTGATGTTTACCTTTCTTGTTGTCTACAATAAACATATCGGCATAAACTCGTTCAGGATAAGTCTTTGTACTCTTTTCCGAAGAAAGTGTAACCTGAAATGTTTTTCTACCATGGGCAGGAAGATCGGCAACAAAGACCAGTTCGTCCATCTTGCGGTCCCGGTTCAAATCGTCCAACTGCGAAGGAATTTCCTTCCTTCCTTCCATGACAACGGCTGATTTTACTTTGAAACCAGCGTGCAACTCATGTAGATTGATAACAACCGGAGCATCCGCTTTGGGCTGATTCCAGTTGTTTTGTACTTCAACTGTGATGGTTTTCTCTTGTTTCTGCGTTTGGGCAGACAGGCTGAAAGCTCCTAAAAAGAAAGTAATAATAAAAAGATTCTTCTTCATGTTTCTAAGGCTGAAATTATACGTCGTATTTCTCCTTGCAAAAATAGCAGAAAAAATAGCAGACTGTGTCTCTTTTGAGGAGATTATAGTCTGCTATTTGAGCTTTTTACTCTATATAATGATATTGTGGTTTCTATTTTGCATCACAGAATGGCAATGAGTTTTTATTTGAGACTTAAAATCTCCTCTTTTGCACCTAATTCCTCATATACCTTTCCGTCTATAGTCAGATTCTTGGCATTCTTAACGTTTAATATATTGTTGCCTTTAGAAGATTCTACATAAATATTTTCCAAAGTAACTCCGTCTACCTGACTGATAACAACTCCATCCGCAGCTTCCGTCATCACAACGTTTTTAACGGTAATATTGCTGATGGGCATTTCCGGCAGTCCGTTGAAGAACATAGCACGTCCCGAACCTCTGCAAACAATATTGGAAATATGAATATTGCGGAAAGCAGGTGTTTCTTCTGTCACCGGAGGAATGGCAGTTTTCATACGGCTCAACAGATCTTCTTCCGATTCTTCACCGGCACCTTTTCCACCGTAGAACAAGTCGAACAATAAGGGTTCATTCGGAATATTAATCATATTGATATTGTTAATGTAGATGTTTTCTACCACACCGCCACGTCCGCGGGTACTCTTGAAACGTAAACCTACATCTGTACCCATAAATGTGCAGTCCTCTACATAGATATTCTTCACACCGCCGGACATTTCACTACCTACCACGAATCCACCATGTCCGTGCAATACTGTATTGTTTTTCACGATAACGTTCTGGCAAGGTTCTCCACGACGGCGTCCATCTTCGTCTTTACCGGATTTGATACAGATGGCATCATCTCCCGCATCAAACACACTATTGATAATCAGAGCGTTTTTACAAGATTCCAAGTCGATAGCATCACCGTTTTGAGAATACCAGGGGTTGATGACCATGATATTATTTACTGTGAAATCTTCGCAAGACAAGGGGTGCAGACACCAGCTTGGTGAGTTTTTGAAAGTAACTCCTTCCAACAGCACCTTCTTGCTTTTGACGATGCTTAACAACACCGGACGCAACCACGGACGGATTTCTGCCCATTCTTCATCTGTGTTGATACCTTCGGGGACATTGAAGTCTTTGCAAGCCATTGCACCTTTCAGTGAGCCGGCAGTGGGATACCATATCTCTTGTTTCTCGTCGAGAACACCTCCCGAGTTTACCAGCTTTTTCCATTGTGAAGCAGTCAGCTTTCCTTTTTTTACCGGACGCCAGCAGTCACCGTTTCCGTCAAATGTACCATGTCCGGTGATAGCTATATTTTCTGCATTGCGTGCTGAAATCGGCGATTGGCAACGACGAGTCTCGAGTCCTTCGAAAGAAGTGGCAATGATAGGATATGCTTCAAAATCACCAGTAAAAAGTACGAGCGCATTTTGTTCCGTATATAGATTTACATTGCTCAACAGCTCGATCGGACCAGTCAACCAGACACCTTCCGGGATAATCACTTTACCCCCTCCGCGTTGATTCACGTCTTTAATAGCATCGTTGATAGCTTTGGTATTCAGGAACAGACCGTCTCCTTTGGCTCCGAATTTCTCAATGTTTACTTCGTAAGCAGGGAAAACCGGTTGCTGTACTTTCGGCATTTCAAAAGGTAAATTCTGGTAAAGAGCGTCACTGATTGAGCTTTCTTTTACAGCAGTTTCGCTTTGTTTACATCCCGATGAGATAAACGGTAAACAGCATACGGCCATCCAGAAGAGTCTTTTTGTCAATGTGTTCATTTAGTAACTTAATTTCTATAGGGTTATACATCTATTGTTTTTCTTGGTAGTTGGTTGATGATTAATAAGGATGATTTCATAATTCTTATGTCCTTCCGCAGGCGATCTGTCGCAGGCAGCCTGCAGGAGAGGAATAAGACGAATTCATGTTAACCTAATTCTAACCTTAAATAAATATTATGAAAAAACCTCTTAATTATCGATTGCAAAGATAGGTGGGAAAGCCTAAGGCGATGTGGACTAATTGATAGAATACGTGTATTTTTTGTCATTTCTGTCTATTATTTGCACACTTCTCGTGTTTTTATGCAGAAAGTTCCTATCTTTGCACAAAATTTAACTATTAAAAGATATGAGTTATAACTTGTTGAAAGGAAAAAGAGGTATTATCTTCGGTGCTTTGAACGATCAGTCTATTGCCTGGAAAGTAGCAGAGCGTGCCGTAGAAGAAGGTGCAACTATTACATTATCAAATACTCCGATGGCTATCCGTATGGGAGAAGTCGACGCTTTGGCCCAGAAATTAAATTGCCAGGTTATTCCGGCAGATGCCACCAGCGTAGAAGATTTGCAAAATGTATTCAAGACCTCCATGGATATACTGGGTGGACAAATTGATTTTGTACTCCACTCTATCGGTATGTCTCCCAACGTGCGCAAAAAACGTACTTACGATGACCTTGACTATGGAATGTTGGATAAGACATTGGATATTTCAGCTGTTTCATTCCATAAAATGATTCAGTCGGCCAAGAAATTGAACGCTATTGCTGATTACGGTTCTATCGTTGCTTTGAGCTACGTGGCCGCGCAGCGTACTTTCTACGGCTACAATGATATGGCAGATGCCAAGGCATTGCTGGAATCTATTGCACGTAGCTTTGGTTACATCTACGGACGCGAACATAGCGTACGTGTGAACACAATCTCGCAGTCTCCTACATTTACTACTGCCGGTTCGGGCGTGAAGGGTATGGATAAACTGTTTGATTTCTCCAACCGTATGTCTCCGCTTGGAAATGCTACGGCTGACGAATGTGCCGATTATTGCATCGTGATGTTCTCCGATCTTACCCGTAAGGTAACTATGCAGAACTTATTCCATGACGGTGGATTCTCCAGTGTAGGTATGAGTCTTCGTGCCATGGCTACTTATGAGAAAGGACTCGATGAATATATGGACGAAAATGGTAACATCATTTACGGATAAAAGATTATGAAACTACGGATCTCTCTTCTTATTATTTTAATTAGTATGCTTTTCGCCTCCTGCGGGATAAGCACGGGAAAGGGTACGGAGCAGAAGGAAGAGGAGATTTCTGTTCTAAGATATGATAAGCTGTTGAGCGAATACGTTCGCTCCAACAGCTTTTCTGCTATGCAGAAGTTGACGATGGACTACCGTATGCCGACGAAAATCCTGATTGAGGATGTATTGTCTATCGGTACGGTGAAAGATGATACCATTTCGCAACGTCTGCAGAAATTCTATTCGGATACAACTTTAGTCCGTTTGCTTAGCGATGTAGAAGCAAAGTACCCTAATCTGGATGAGGTGGAAAAAGGACTTAACAAAGGATTCCGGAAACTGAAGAAGGAAGTGCCTGATACAAAAGTGCCGTTTATCTATTCGCAAGTGTCTGCCTTCAACGAATCTATTATTTTGGTGGATTCTTTATTAGGAATCAGTCTTGATAAATATATGGGGGAAGATTATCCTCTTTATAAGCGTTTCTATTACGATTATCAATGTCGCTCGATGCGTCCGGAACGGATTGTGCCGGATTGTTTTGCTTTTTATCTTTTGAGCCGTTACGGAATGAACTATCATGAGGGTACTTGTTTGATTGACTTGATGATGCACTCCGGAAAAATCAACTACGTCGTGCAGAACTTATTAGGATATAGTGATATCGGCGAAGCGATGGGATATTCCAAGGAGGAAAACGACTGGTGTAAGGAGAATGAAAAGGAGATATGGAATTATATCTGTACCAACGATCATCTGCATGCACGAGACCCGATGGTGATCCGCTATTATATGAAGCCTGCTCCTGCTGTCGATATGTTGGGTGCTCAAGCTCCGGCATTGATCGGAACATGGATGGGAGCAAGAATCATCGCTTCTTATATGAAAAAGCATAAGGACATGAAACTGAAAGATCTCCTGGAATTTACTGATTATCATGTGATGTTAAGTGAATCCAACTATCTGGCTTCCTAAACTGTTGCATTTTTCAATTTTTAATTAGCTTCGCTCAAAACCTTATTTGATTTTTAATATTAAAGTATAGTCTTAATTCTCAATTTTAAAAGTGGAAACTGCCCTCTATTTGTTGCCCGTGACGTTAGGTGATACGTCTATTGAAAAGGTATTGCCTTCTTATAATAAGGAGATCATTTCTGGTATCCGGTATTTTATAGTCGAAGATGTTCGTTCTGCCCGGCGTTTCCTGAAAAAGGTGGACCGGGAGATTGATATTGATGCATTGACATTTTACCCGTTGAACAAGCATACTTCTCCTGATGATATTTCCGGTTATCTGCAACCTTTGGTGGGTGGAGCTTCAATGGGGGTTATCTCCGAAGCAGGTTGTCCGGCAGTAGCTGACCCGGGAGCGGATGTGGTTGCTATCGCACAACGTAAAAAGCTGAAAGTGGTTCCTTTGGTCGGACCTTCTTCCATTATCCTTTCCGTGATGGCTTCCGGCTTTAACGGGCAGAGTTTTGCGTTTCACGGTTATCTGCCGATTGAACCGGGAGAACGTGCCAAGAAACTAAAAGCACTGGAGCAGCGTGTGTATGCTGAAAATCAAACGCAACTTTTTATAGAGACGCCTTACCGGAATCATAAAATGGTAGAGGATATTTTGTTGAATTGCCGTCCTCAAACAAAGCTCTGTATCGCTGCCAATATTACTTGTGAAGGAGAATATATACAGACGCGTACAGTGAAGGACTGGAAAGGACACGTGCCCGATTTATCTAAGATTCCCTGTATTTTTCTCTTATATAAATAACGCCTTTCAGGTGTTCATATTCATCTTCGAAGCAGCTGCTGAAGAAGCCTTTTCCTAAGTTTTCCTCTATCTGTTTGAAATTCCACAGCTTACTGTTTTTAAAGCGGGGGGTACAAAGGATGGAATCGTCTTTGATATCGACAATGAATAGATAGATAAGACGGTTGGTTACTTCATTCTCGAAGTGATAAACGATGTTGAATTCAGGTTTGATACCTTTTTCATGAGGAAAAGCATTGTTGATTAAACGAGTGGCGCCTGCTTCCAGAGATTCTCCGTAGCGAAGATAACATTCCATGGGAATATCTACTTTCCCTCTATCCAGAATGGCTGTTGATGGCCTGTCGCAAAGGAATAACATTCCGTGAGTGGATATGGCAATTCTTATCACCGGATTGATGTATGCATTTTTGTAATTAACAGCTTCTATTGCAGGTGTTTTCCCGATCACGTCTCCTTTGGTATTTACAATAGGAACATATTCCGTGTGTGACATTAAATGATTGAAGAAACGGATGGCGATCTGATTGAACAGGATACTCATCAGAAAGACAGCAGGGGGTAACACTTTATAGAGTACAAATATGCTCGTCTTGCTCAACGGGTCTTGGAAAACGATGGTAATGCTGATTATAATAAAATGCAGTATTCCGAAAATCAAGGCAATGCGGGCAGATACAACGGCTGCTTCTGCTCCCTGCGCATATAAACGTTTGTTGCAAGAACCTATCTGTTTTAAGAAGTGGTTGATAAACCTTTTCTTATGCATATAAAGACTTAGCATCGGAATGAGAATACTGACTTCCAGCGTAAGTGGAAGCGCACCGGGGGGAACATAATCACCAGGAATGAGAGCTGCTACGGATAATAGTGCTAACACTCCGGTCGCTATATAGAGGATAAAATTAGGAATTAACAATCCTTTACGTCGATAAGAAAGGTATATACCTATAATACCTATGCCTGTACCGATGTAAATAGCCGTGTCTTGCGTTATAAGTTCACACAATAAAATGGAAATAATAACGGGGATAAAACCCAGCGACATGTTAAATGCGGAAGAAAGTATTCCTTTATGAGCCATCTCTATATTTATGTTTATTTGTCGGTTCTATCTATAAAACAAATAGGGTATGTGTTTTGTTTACTAACGAATATGTTTCTCTGCATGGTAGGAGGAACGAACAAGAGGAGCGCTTTCTACGATGTTGAATCCTTTCTCTAAACCTACAGTTTTATATTCTGCAAATTGCTGCGGAGTGATATATGCCGCAACGGGATAATGCCGGTGAGTCGGTTGAAGGTATTGGCCTATGGTAAGAATCTGGCAACCGGTTGCTAACAGATCATCCATCAATGTTTCGACTTCCTCCGGGGTCTCACCCAGTCCGACCATAATACCGCTTTTAGACTTAACTCCCTTCTCGGAAATGTGTCTGATAACTTGCAGACTTGTATCATAATTTGCCGCGCTGCGCACTAGCGGACTAATGCGGCGTACGGTTTCCATATTGTGTGAAATAATGTCGGGGCGGGCTTCGATTACCAAATCTAACAACTCCATCCTGCCTTGAAAATCAGGAATGAGCACTTCGATTGTTGTTTGTGGATTCAGTCTTTTGATTTCCCGGATGGTACGTGCCCAATGTGCTGCTCCCAAATCCGGCAGATCATCCCGGTCTACGGATGTGATGACAGCATGATCCAGTTTCATCAGTGCGATGGATTCTGCTACATGGGTAGGTTCGTTTATGTCTAGCGGGTGCGGGCGGCCGGTTTGTGTGTTGCAGAATTTGCAACTGCGCGTACAGATGTCACCACCGATCATAAAGGTGGCAGTTCCTTTTCCCCAGCATTCCCCCATATTAGGGCAACGCCCACTGCTGCATATAGTATGCAAGCAGTGGGAGTCGACAATCCGTTTGGTTTCGGTGTATCGTTCGTTGGCACCGATATTAATTTTCAGCCATTCGGGCTTACGTACTCTGTCCGTCATTATAAATTGTTCAAGAAAAAGTTGGTCAACCGTGTGTATAGATGTTGGCGGGTATTGCCACCATATATTCCATGATTGCGGTTTGTATACACTTGCATATCAAATTGTTTTCCAAGTTGAACCAACTGTTCGGCATACTCTGCACAGTTTTGGAAGTGCACATTGTCATCTGCCATGCCATGCACCAACAACAAGTTTCCATGCAGTTTGTCAGCGCGGGTGAAGGCTGATGATTCCTTATATCCTTCCGCGTTCTCTTTCGGAGTACGCATGAAGCGTTCGGTGTAAATCGTATCATAGAAACGCCAGTCAGTGGGTGCAGCCACTGCTACTCCTGCTTTGAATACGGGAGTTCCTTCGCTCATACTCATAAGAGTCATGTATCCGCCGTAGCTCCAGCCCCAGATACCGATGCGATCTTTATCCACGTATGGTTGTTTGCCGAGATATAAGGCAGTCTCTACCTGATCTTTGGCTTCTTTGACTCCGATTTTCAGATAAGTGCATTTCTCAAAAGCTTCTCCACGACCTCCTGTGCCGCGACCGTCCACGCATACCACGATATAACCGAGGCTTGCCATGTATGTCTCCCAACTGATTCCCCAGGTATCCAATACCTGTTGAGAGCCCGGACCGCTATATTGATACATCAGTACCGGATATTTTTTAGATGCGGAAAAATTAACCGGTTTCATCATCCAGCCGTTCAACTTCACGCCATCTGTGGTTTGGAAAGTGAAGAACTCTTTTTGTGGCACAGCATATCCGGACAATGTTTGTTTCAATCCGTCATTGGTAATAAGCGTTTTGAGTGTTTTGCCCGAATTATCATTCAGTGTAACCAGCATCGGAGTATTCAAGTTGGAGAACTTGTTCATGTAATACTTCATTGATTTGCTGAAGAGCGGTGTATTGGTTCCTACCTGTTGGGATAGTTTGAGCTTCTTGCCTTTCTTATCTATTTTATAGACAGCTTTGCGCAGAGGGCTTTCTTCATTGCTGGTGTAATAGAAAGAACCGTCTTCTTCATCATATCCCAGAAAATCTTTCACCTCAAACTTACCGTTAGTAACTTTTTTAATCAGATTACCTCCCATGCTATACCAATAGAGGTGACTGTAACCGTCACGTTCGCTAAGCAGGCTGAAATATTCCGGATAGAACTGGATATTATCGAAAATATTCTCCTTTATGTAATAAGGAGACTCATCACGAAGTATAAGTTTGCAAAGTGTGGAACGAGGATCGGCAAAGTAAAGATCAAAACGGTCTTGATGACGGTTCAATGTCATGATAGCCAGTTTATTGGCATCCTTTGTGAAGCGTATACGCGGAATGTATCCGTCTGCATCCAATGGGAGTTTCATTGTACGGGTGACATGTGATTTGATGTCATACGTGCGTACCTCTACTTTCGAATTCGGATATCCGGCTTTCGGATACTTGTATGTATATTCGCCCGGATAATCTTTTAAAGCATCAATGCGGGGTGCTTGTCCGGCAAATACCGGGAAAGAGTAGGAGGGAACTTCCGACTCGTCGAAACGGATAAAAGCAATCAGCGTATTGTCGGCGCTGAATTCCAAAGCACGGTCGAAGCCGAACTCTTCTTCATACACCCAGTCAGGAATACCGTTGATTACCGAATTCTGTTTGCCATCTTCTGTGACCTGGCTTTCGCTGTTGCCGTAAAGCAACTTAACAAGAAATATGTTATTGTTGCGTACAAATGCAATCATGGTACCGTCCGGAGAAAAGACGGGGACCTGTTGAGGTCCACCGTCAGACAGCCGTTCAATAATGTTGTTTGTCGTAACGCCCTTATCATTTCGTTTCAAAGGGTAAATGTAATGTACAGCTGTGTATGAATGCCTGTAAATAGGTGTTGTTTTAGTAGCAATCAGCAATTTCTGACCGTCGGGCGAGAATTGGTAACTGTCGAAGTTCTTGAAGTCACATTCGCGTGTAGTATTTACATCGAAAATCACTTCTACTTTCTCACCTGTTTTGAAAGAGTATTTAATGATTTGCGTGCCGTCGGCGTTCATCTGCGTGTAGTGTTCGCCATCAGGCATGGGGATTACTCCCTGGATATTTTCCGGGCGGAAACGTCCGGAGGTGATATCTTTTAAATCGAGTGCCTTTTGTCCTTGTGCCATTCCGGTCAGACAGAGAAGGCAGAGTAATAAAGTGATGCTGATCTTTTTCATCTGCTTTTATAATCGGTTTTGGTTTTAATTCGTACTTGCAAAAGTAACAATAAACTTAGATTCAACAAAGCCTGACCGATTTTTATATAGATTTGATAAGGATTATTGGGTGAGATTCAATATCTTTGTGAAAAGGACTTTAAACATTACCACTATGAATTCAAAAAGAAAAGACTTGCAATATGCTTCTGTCTTCTTATTGGCCGTAGCATTGACATTCCTGTTGGGGAAGGGGGATAATCTGTGGTTGGTATCGTGGGGTGACTTGATACCGAGTTTGTTTGTGCTGTTCATAGCAGGTGATTGTTTGCATAGTTCCCTGCTCCGTATCAAACGCGGCGAAGAGGATGGAGGAGCCCGGTGGAGTACTTGTTTCACTTTTCTGGTATTCAGTATTGTTTTTATGGGCGACTTATTTTATATCGGCAACTTTATTGTGAATAAACTGTGGGGCTAAAGGATTAGTAGAAATTCTGCTTCACAGGTATTTAATAGTAAGATTTTCTTCTTAACTATAGCTTTTAGTTTACTTTAACTAGATAAATTAGTTTATGAACTAAAACTTTTCGTTATTTGCAGCAAACAAAGTTGCAGATATGAAAGGATTAACAGCAAAAGAAGAAGAAATCATGGGCTTTTTCTGGGAAAAAGGCCCCTTGTTCGTGAAAGAAATGTTGGCTTTCTATGAAGAGCCCAAGCCGCATTTTAATACATTATCTACGATTGTGCGTGGGCTGGAAGAAAAAGGCTTTTTAGCTCACTATACTTTTGGGAATACTTATCAATACTATCCCGTAGTCAGCGAAGAGGATTTTCGTAAAGGAACGTTGCGGAATGTGATTAGCAAGTATTTTAATAATTCTTATCTGAATGCTGTTTCTTCTTTGGTTAAGGAGGAAGATATTTCGCTGGATGAATTGAAACAACTCATTCACGAAGTGGAACAGGCTGATAAGAAACACTAATCTTTTTAACGAAAATCTATGCTATGGGAGTTTTCTTCATCTATATATTAAAATCGTCAGTTTGTCTTGTTTTGTTTTACCTGTTTTTCAGGTTATTACTTAGCAAGGAAACTTTTCATCGTTTCAATCGAATGGCTTTATTGGGAGTATTGTTCTTTTCATTACTCATTCCTTGTATCGAAGTAACTACCCGGCATCAGGTTGAGGTGCAACAGGCTATGCTTTCCATCGAGCAGTTGCTACTGATGGCAGAGTTGGAAGCTACTCCTGTTGAAGCCGGTGCAGTGCAGGAAACGGTGGCGTCCTGGATACAGATTGTTTTGCTGGTCTATTTGGCAGGTATTCTATTTCTTGCCTGTCGGAGTATTTATTCGTTGATTAGTCTTTTCCGGTTGATACATTCCGGTAAACAGGAGAAGTTGGAGAAAGGGGTTACGCTTGTGGTACACCATCATGAGATAGCTCCGTTCAGTTGGATGAAGTATATTGTGATTAGTCAAAAAGATCTGGAAGAGAATGGGCGGGAAATTCTCATACATGAAATGGCTCATATTCATCACCGCCATTCTATTGACTTGTTATTGGCGGATATTTGTATCTTTTTCCAATGGTTCAATCCCGGTGCATGGTTGTTGAAACAGGAGTTGCAGAATATTCATGAGTACGAAGCGGATGAGACTGTAATCAATGAGGGTGTAAACGCGAAGGAATATCAACTATTATTAATAAAAAAAGCTGTTGGCACAAGGCTCTACTCTATGGCCAACAGCTTTAATCACAGTAAACTTAAAAAACGTATCACTATGATGTTAAAAGAAAAATCGAATCCGTGGGCACGGTTGAAGTATTTGTATGTACTTCCGTTGGCAGCTATTGCAGTAACTGCTTTTGCCCGTCCTGAAATCTCTGAAAAAATGGAAGAGATTTCTGCTGTCAAAGTTAATGATTTGGCGGAAATTGTGCAAGAAAAGGTACTGCAAGATACAGTGAAAGTATCAAAAGATGATGCCGTAGTGGTATCTGGAGTGAAGTCTAAAGCGGAAGAAGAAATTGTCGTCTTTGAAGTTGTGGAGCAGATGCCGGAATATCCTGGTGGTATGAATGCATTGCAAAAGTATCTGATGGATAAAATAACCAGTTCTCCTATGAAAGGTAAAGCAGGTGGCAGAGTGATGGTTGGTTTTACGGTAGCTGAAACAGGGAAGATAAAGGATGTACATGTACTTCAGTCGGATGAGGAGGCATTGAATCGGGAAGCAGAAAGAATTGTCAGTGAAATGCCGGATTGGATTCCCGGAAAGCAACGTGGCAGACCTGTGCCGGTGAAATATACTATCCCTGTAAGATTCGGAAGTTTCAGATTTGCAGAGAATAAACCGCCTCTGATTTTGGCTGATGGCAAGGAGATTAGCATGGAAGCTATGGAAAAGTTAGACCCGTCAACAATCGAAAGTCTATCTGTGTTGAAAGACTCTGCTTCAATAAAAGTGTACGGTAAACGTGGGGCAAACGGGGTGATACTTGTGAATACTCAAAGAGGCAGTAAGGACAAAAAACACAATATAGAAATCAGTTTTTCTAAGAAAGCAACTAATGCGGATGCTATACCTGATTTCCCTGTCAGTGGAACTGTTGTTGACGAAGAGGGACGTCCAAAAGCTGGGGTAAGTATTATTGTACCTAATACAAATCATGGCACGATAACGGATATAAATGGACATTTTAGTCTAAAAGCAATAAAAGACGGCAATCTGTGGTTCTCGTTTATCGGATATAAGCCTGTAAAAGCTCCTGTAACTTCTACGATGAATATACGGATGGAGCAGGAGGTTGTTAAACTGTTCCCTGAACTTTCAGGTAGTGCGCTAAATGTAAGTTCCGGAACTAAGGGTGTTAATGGTGTATCTATATATGGGATAAAAGGTGAACAGCCTTTGGTCATAATTGACGGGAAAGAAGCTATGGATAAAGATGCCTTATCCAAGCTCGCACCGGACCATATAAAGAGTATTTCTGTGCTGAAAGATAAATCAGCACAGGCCGTTTATGGCGATAAAGGAAAGAATGGGGTAATTATTGTAGAAATGTTGACGGATGAGGAATATCAGACCCGTCAGAATAAGAAATAGAAGAAATCATGCATTAATTTGTTGACGGAGGTACGCTAGTATCTCCGTTTCTTGTTCCGGATGGAACCATTGTATTTCTTCATCTCTTTTGAACCAAGTCATCTGTTTACGCGAATAAATGCGGGAGTTTTGCTTGATTTTATCTATGGCAAAGGGGAGTTCCCATTCTCCATCCAGATACTTGAACAGTTCTTTATAACCTACTGTGTTGAGCGAATTGAGGTGGCGATAGGGAAGTACCGAGCGTACTTCTTCCAGTAATCCTTCCTCCATCATCTGATCTACCCGACGGTTGATACGGTCATACAACTCTTCCCGGTCGCGAGTCAGACCGATTTTTAGAATGCGGAAAGGACGTTGCTTTTTTTGTTGGGTGCGAAAAGAGGTATAAGTGCGTCCGGTCATATAGCAAATTTCCAATGCATGAATTACCCGTTTGGGATTCTTTAGATCCACTATCCGATAATATTCCGGATCTAGCAGGCGAAGTTCTGCACAGAGTTGTTCAAGTCCTTCCTCCTCATATTTCTGTAGCATGAGTTGACGGGTTTCCGCATCAACGGTAGGAATATCGTCGATACCTTTACAGATAGCATCTACATACATCATTGAGCCACCTGTGAGAATCACGACCTCGTGTTGCGTAAATAATTTCTCGAGAATTTCCAACGCTTCTATTTCATATTGGGCGGCGCTGTAATAGTCTGTAAGGTGGAGTGTGCCAACCAATTGATGAGGGACACGTTTAAGTTGATCGGGAGTAGGAGCTGCCGTGCCTATTTTTAATTCGGCATAAAGCTGCCTCGAATCGGCAGATACAATACTTGTCTGAAAAGTTTCTGCTAAGCGCAGGCTCAATTCCGTTTTCCCTACACCTGTAGGACCTATAAGAACGATGAGAGTAGGCATTGGGCTTTTAAGTATTAAGTATTGAGTATTAAGATGTGTGCGGAACTAAAAAATATTAGGTATTAACTGCCTGGCGCTGCATAGCAATTAATACCTAATACCTAGTACTTAATATTTAGAATTTTTCTTCTTCGTATGGAGTACTTGCGTCGCCACCTATGTCGAATCCTTCCTGATCGAAGTCTTCCATGTCGAAATCTTGGTCTCCATAAAAGTTTTCATCCAGATCAAGAGAACCGCTGGCAGCGGCCATTTCTTCAAAATCTACCGTTTGTTTAGGAGCGTCTCCTGATTTCTTGGTACATTTGGCGCCATCCATATCTTTTCCGGTGATAATTTCGGATAGTTCGATGAAGAAACAACGTTCTGTTATGTAATCGAATACATATAGTAGTTTCTGTTTTTCATCTTCCACCAGTTCACTGATAGTAGTGTCTTTCATTACCCAGCTATCCATTTCCGGATTGTCGTCCATTTCTTCCAAGGTTACTTCTTTTCCTTTTTCCCAATCGTCATCGCAGATAAAGAAAGAAGTCATCTGGTCGTTTTTGTACCCTACTGATTTCAGTATTGCTTCATGGAAGTCATAAAAAGTAGCTTCCGGATCAATTTGTATTTCTCTGACAAAATCGTCAACTTCATCAGATATGATAGTAAATCTGTATATCATAATATGACTATTTTGAACTGTTTATTTAATGATACCACGTTCTGAATTACGGATGAAATCGATAATATAGTCAATTTCCGGACTTTTTTCAAATTCATCTTCTATTTTTTTCAATGCTTCTGTCGTGTTCAAACCACTTTGATAAATGATACGATATGCATTGTGAATACTTTCGATCACTTCATTGGCAAAACCACGACGGCGCAGGCCGATGATGTTGATTCCACTAAAAGCAATCGGTTCGCGTCCTGCGATGATGTAAGGAGGAATATCTTTACTGAAGCGGCATCCGCCCTGAATCATTACATGACTCCCTACATGACAGAATTGGTGCATCAATACATTAGCGCTGACAATCGCATTATCATCAATAATGATTTCACCTGCCATCTTGGTAGAGTTACCGATGATACATCCGTTACCAACCAATGCGTCGTGTGCTACGTGTACACCCTCCATCAGTAAATTGTTATTTCCTACAATCGTGCGCCCTTTAGCTGCTGTACCACGGTTGATTGTTACATTTTCACGAATCAGATTATTATCCCCGATTTCGGCTGTTGATTCCTCACCGCGAAACTTAAGGTCCTGCGGAATGGCTCCGATTACGGCACCCGGAAAAATAGTGTTTCCGTTACCAATACGTGAACCATATAAAATATTGGCGTTAGCCATAATTTTATTGTTGTCGCCGATAACTACGTTCTTATCTATAAATACAAAAGGCGCAATTTCTACATTTTCCCCAATTTTAGCTTCGGGATGAATATACGCTAAAGGACTTATCATGCTTTTAATATATCAATTATTACTTATTTTTCACTATTTGTGCCATGAACTCTGCTTCGCAAACAACTTTCTCGCCAACAAATGCATATCCTTTCATAGTAGAGATGCCACGGCGGATAGGTGCCAGCATTTCTACACGGAAGATAATAGTATCTCCCGGCACTACTTTCTGGCGAAATTTTACTCCATCTATTTTCATGAAATAGGTAGAATAACGTTCGGGTTCGTCTACTGAATTTAAGACAAGTAAACCACCGACTTGTGCCATTGCTTCTACTTGAAGTACTCCCGGCATAACAGGTTCTTGTGGGAAGTGTCCCTGAAAGAAAGGTTCGTTAGCTGTGATATTTTTGATACCTACAATGTAATTAGCACCAATCTCAATTACTTTGTCAACCAGTTGGAAAGGATAGCGGTGTGGCAATAATTCGCGGATACGGTTTACATCCATTACTGGCTCACGGTTACAGTCGTAACTTGGCGCCTGTATTTCGTGCAGACGGATTTCTTTCCGCATTTGGCGTGCAAACTTATTATTGATCGTATGTCCGGGACGGGTAGCAATGATCCGGCCTTTTATCGGTTTACCGATTAAAGCAAGGTCACCGATTACATCCAATAATTTGTGGCGGGCACATTCGTTTGCCCAAACCAACGGTTTGTGATTGATATAGCCTAATTGTTCAGCGTCCATGTGAGGTACTCTCATCACATCTGCCAACTTGTCAAAGCTTTCCTGTGACATCTTGCGTTCGTAAATCACGATTGCATTGTCCAGATCACCACCTTTAATCAATCCGGCAGAAAGAAGCGGTTCTATTTCGCGAACAAAGACGAAAGTACGGCTGGCAGCCACTTCGTCTTTGAAATTATGCATATCCTCAAGTGTAGCAAACTGATTCGGGATAATGGTTGAATCGTAAGAAACCAGTACATTCAGACTGAAATTCTCGTCAGGAAGTACGATGATAGAAGAGCCAGTCGTTTCATCCCGGAACTCAATTTTAGACTTGATAATATAAAAGTCTTTGACGGCATTTTGTTCTACTGTTCCTACACGTTCTATTTCTTGTACATAATATTGTGCACTACCATCTAAAATAGGAAATTCCGGTCCGTTAACCTGAATAAGGCAGTTATCAATGCCCAATGCGTAGAGGGCTGCCATACCATGTTCAACGGTGCTTACTTTGACTCCATTCTTCGACAATACAGTACCACGAGTGGTTTCTGTCACATTGTCGGCTACTGCATCGATAGTTGGTTGTCCTTCTACGTCAATGCGCTGGATTTTATATCCATGATTGTCCGGAGCAGGATTAAATGTTACAGTGAGATCAAGTCCAGTGTGAAGACCTTTCCCGCTCAGTGAAAAGCTATCTTTCAGCGTTTTTTGTTTCAGCATTGGTTACTTATTTACTTATTTAATAGTTGTTTTAATTCTTCTATTTCTTTGCGCAAATTACGCAATTCTTTCTGCATATCCGGTAAGCTTCTTTGTGCGACGGATGCTTTGAAGTATTGCTTCAGTTCCATAGGAGGAGTTCCGATAAGCTGGCTACCGGACTTTATATCTCCGGGTACGCCTGACTGTGCGCCTAAACCAACTTTGTCTCCTATTTTGGAATGTCCTGCAATACCTACCTGACCTCCGATCATACACCATTCACCAATTTTGGTAGAACCGGCAATTCCGGCTTGTGCAGCCATTACGGTATGCGAACCTATTTCATCATTATGTGCTATTTGTATCAGATTGTCTAATTTGACACCACTATGCACTACCGTAGCTCCCATTGTAGCACGGTCTACACAAGTATTAGCACCTATATCTACTTTATCTTCCAGAATAACAATTCCGATTTGCGGAATCTTATCGTATCCGTTCGGGGTGGGAGCAAAACCAAATCCGTCAGCTCCGATCACTGCACCCGAGTGCAGGATACATTCGTTACCTATGCGGCAATCATGATAAACATTTACATTGGAGTAAAGCAAGCAACTGTTGCCTATCTTCACGCCATCTCCAACAAAAGTGTGTGGATAAATTTGGGTATTATCTCCGATCACGGTATTTTCGCCGATATAGGCAAATGCACCGATGTATACGTTCTCACCAATTTTGGCGCTGGGTGCAACGAAAGCTAATGAATCTATACCTTGTTTCTTAGGCTTGCTCATCTCATAAAGATTGAGCAATTTAGCCAGACTTTCATATGCATTGTCTACTTTTATCAGAGTAGCTTTAATTTCGTGCTCGGGAGTGAAGTCCTTATTAACCAGGACAATGCTTGATTGTGTCTCGTAGATGTAAGGTGTATATTTGGGATTTGACAGGAAAGAAATTGCTCCGGGCATTCCCTCTTCAATTTTAGCGAATGTGTGTACCGTAGCGTTTTCGTCTCCAATGATTTCCCCTTGGATAAATGCTGCAATTTGCTTAGCCGAGAACTCCATGTCTTTAATTTAAAATTTAATTAGTTCACAAATAACGGATTTTTTTTTCAGATTTCCGTGTTATTGCATGAATATTTTATACTTATCTGTGTAATCTCTGATAGCAGAGATAGTATTTCTTTACCTTTTTGGACAATAATGAGATGTTCAGCATGTCCGATGCTTCGGCAATATTTTTGATAGTGCCGTCTTTGTAGATAATGTCAATACTGTCATCTGCCGGGTCATACATATTCTTTTCGATGCTGGGGGTAGAGACAAAATAGTTCGCTTCGGAAAGGGTTATACCTAATTGCTGGCTGATGTGCAAAGTTAATTCTTTTTTTCTGTCCTCACTAATCGGTTCCGATGAAATTTCTACTTTAAAGATATTTCGGTTTATCATTCCCGTGCTTAAAGCAGAAAGTACCTTGTCTGCATGGGTACTCCACACTTTCAAGGCTGTCCATATATCATTGTCGTCCAGTTGGATAAAATTCTCCAGACAGTCGGGATTGTTATAGAACTCCGCAGGATTGATATCATTGTAAAGGAAAAAACGCAATGCGGGTGATGCAAACAGTTCCACTCCTTGTGATGCCAGTTCTTTAGCACGTAATAGGGTACTGATAAGCATTTTTTCGTATGCGACGGATGTCTTATGCAGATATACTTGCCAGTACATCAGGCGACGTGCCGTAAGGAAATTCTCGATAGAGTAGATCCCTTTGGATTCGATAACCAGGCGGTCGTCCGCTACATCAAGCATTTTTATAATTCGTGCGGAACCGATATTTCCTTCTGTCACGCCTGTGTAAAAGCTGTCGCGGCGAAGATAATCCAATCTGTCCATATCCAGCTGACCACTTACAAGTTGATGGAGAAAACGTTTGGGATATTCGTCTTTGAAGATTTGAATGGCAAGACTAAGCTGACCGTTCATCTCTTTGTTCATCCGTTCCATCAGCATGAGGGAAATCTCTTCGTGGGAGACTCCTTTTACTATAGTATCTTCCAGTACATGTGAGAAAGGACCATGTCCTATATCATGTAACAGGATGGCCGCCTGTACAGCTTCCGCTTCGCTGTCAAAGATAAAATTACCTTTAGAAGCCAGTTGGGTGATAGCTTCACTCATCAAGTGAAAAGCACCTAAAGAGTGTTGGAAGCGGGTGTGTTGCGCACCGGGGTATACAACAGATGACAATCCTACCTGCTTGATGCGGGTAAGACGCTGCAAAAGGGGATGCCGTACTATATCGTACAGTAACCCCTTTGGAATATTGATGAACCCGAATACGGGGTCGTTAATTATCTTTCTTTCGTAAGGCATTCGTTTTCTTTAGAGATCCTTTTTCTCTTTTCAGAGAATTGCTTTGAGTTGTTCAGCCATTTGCGCCTGTACTTCTTGTGCGGCGGTGCGGGCAGCTTCTGCAAATTTCTCTGTTTTATCTACGTAGATGATACCACGTGAGGAATTAACAATGATTCCGCATGTACTGTTCATTCCGTATTTACAAACTTCTTCGAGCGAGCCGCCTTGTGCTCCTACACCTGGTACGAGAAGGAAATGGTTCGGAACAATTTTACGAATATCTTCGAAAGCGCGTCCTTGAGTGGCACCTACCACATACATCATACGGTCGTCACTAGCCCATTCTTGTGATTTACGTAATACTTTCTCGAACAGACGTTCGCCGTTTACATCTTCTGTTAGTTGGAAGTCATGTGAACCTTTGTTGGAAGTCAATGCCAACAAAATCACCCATTTACCTTCATAGCTAAGGAACGGAGTAACGCTGTCTTCGCCCATATAAGGAGCTACCGTTACAGAGTCGATATTAAGCTCTTCAAAGAAGGTGCGGGCGTACATTGCAGAAGTATTTCCGATGTCACCACGCTTTGCGTCAGCGATGATGAATTGATCCGGATAGTTATCTTTGATGTATTTTACTGTCTTTTCAAATGCGATCCATCCTTTTACGCCCATGCTTTCATAGAAAGCCAGATTGGGCTTATAGGCGATGCATAAATCAGCTGTCGCGTCAATGATTGCTTTGTTGAATGTAAAGATCGGATCTTCTTCTTTCAACAGATGCTCCGGGATTTTCTTGATGTCAGTATCAAGTCCTACACAAAGGAATGATTTTTTGCGCTTTATGTTTTCAAATAATTGTTGCTTATCCATCTTATTATTTACTATTATACAATTTACTATTTTAAGAACCCGTTTTTAACTCTCAATTCTCAACTCTCCACTTCTCTAAAGTTCGCTTTCTTTCAAGCGTTCCGCGTTTTCTGCTACGATCAGGTGGTCGATACAGTCTTGAATATCCCCGTCCATGAATGCAGCAAGATTATAAATCGTGTAATTGATGCGATGATCGGTGATTCGTCCCTGTGGATAGTTGTAGGTGCGGATTTTAGCAGAACGGTCTCCGGTCGATACCATTGTTTTACGTTTGGAGGCAATGTCATCGATGTATTTCTGATGTTCCTTGTCATAGATAAATGTACGGAGACGGGCCAAGGCACGTTCCTTATTTTTCGGTTGGTCACGTGTTTCGGTACATTCAATAAGTATTTCTTCGGCAATGCCTGTATTCGGGTTCTTCCAGATATAACGCAGACGTACTCCGGATTCTACCTTATTTACATTCTGTCCACCGGCACCACCACTTCGGAAAGTATCCCATTTGATTTCTCCTTCGTTGATGACTACATCGAATTCTTCAGCTTCGGGAAGTACCGCCACTGATGCGGCAGAAGTATGAACACGTCCTTGTGTTTCGGTAGCAGGAACACGCTGTACGCGGTGTACTCCCGATTCATATTTTAAAATTCCGTATACATTATCACCTGTGACACTGCAAACAACTTCTTTGAATCCTCCTGCTGTTCCTTCGTTTGCATTGGAGACTTCCATCTTCCAACCTTTGGTTTCACAGAATTTGGCATACATGCGAAAGAGGTCACCGGCAAAGATAGCTGCTTCATCACCTCCTGCACCACCACGGATTTCAAGAATTGCGTTCTTGCTGTCTTGTGGATCGGCAGGGACAAGCATCAGTTTGATTTCTTCTTCCAATACCGGAAGGCGTTCTTGACTGTTGTCCATTTCTTCTTTCGCCATCTCGCGCATTTCGGCGTCCGATTCATTAGCAAGGATATTTTTAGCTTCTTCAATATTACCCAGTAATTGGATATATTCTTTCCTTGCTTTCATCAAGTCGTCTAATTCCTTATATTCTTTAGTCAACTTGACGTAACGTTTCTGATCGGCAATCACTGCCGGGTCTGTGATAAGGGTAGATATTTCTTCAAAACGGGCAACGAGTCCGTCTAATTTTTCTAATATGGTACTGTTATCTGCCATTCTTTAGTATCTAAATTCTCCGAATTCGCTCTTAATGATTAATTCTGTTTGCTCACATGCTTCAACACGTCCTACAATCTGTGCCGGGATACCGAATGACTCGGAAATAGCAATTACTTCTTCTGCATGTTCCGGTGACAAGTAGACTTCGAGGCGATGTCCCATATTGAATACCTTGTACATTTCTGCCCAGTCCGTACCGCTTTGTTCTTGAATAGTTTTGAATAAAGGAGGAACAGGGAAAAGATTATCTTTTACTACACGAACGTTTTCAACAAAGTGTAAAACTTTGGTTTGTGCACCACCGGAGCAGTGCACCATTCCGTGGATTTCCGGGCGCAGTGCATCGAGTAATTTCTTCACTACTGGTGCGTATGTACGAGTAGGGGAGAGCACTAACTTACCTGCATCAATTGGAGAATCTTCTACACTGTCTGTCAGTTTTAACTTGCCGGAGTAAACTAATTCTTCAGGAACGGCAGCATCGTAGCTTTCCGGATATTTTTCAGCAAGATATTTTCCGAATACATCATGACGGGCACTTGTCAAACCATTACTGCCCATACCGCCATTATATTCTTTTTCGTAAGTAGCTTGTCCGTAAGAAGCCAGACCAACGATCACGTCGCCCGGACGAATATTGGCATTGTCGATAACGTCTGAACGTTTCATGCGACAAGTTACGGTAGAGTCAACGATGATCGTACGAACCAAGTCGCCGACATCAGCAGTTTCACCGCCGGTTGCGTATACCCCTACACCCATTTCACGGAGTTCGGCCAGCAATTCATCTGTTCCATTGATGATGGCGGAGATTACTTCTCCGGGAATCAACAGTTTATTACGTCCAATGGTAGAAGAGACAAGAATATTGTCTACGGCACCTACACAAAGCAGGTCGTCGATATTCATAATCAATGCATCCTGTGCAATACCTTTCCAAACGGACAAATCACCCGTTTCTTTCCAGTACATATAAGCAAGAGATGATTTGGTTCCGGCACCGTCGGCGTGCATAATGTTGCAATAGTCCGGGTCACCTCCCAATATATCGGGGATAATTTTGCAAAATGCTTTCGGGAAAATTCCTTTGTCGATGTTCTTGATGGCGTTGTGCACATCTTCTTTTGATGCGCTTACTCCACGCATCATGTATCGTTGATTACTCATGAGTTATAGAATTATATTGTATACGGCTGCAAAAGTACAGCTTTTTTTTGGTACAGCCAACTAGGTACTGGCAAATGTTAATCATTAACTATTTAACTTTAGAATATTCTCTTGAAAAGGAGAATAATAATAGAAAATTAAGAGTTAAAATCATAGTAATGAGAACTGTGATTTTAACTCTTAATATGTAAGGGTTTTATCAAATCTTTTTAGAATTCTACTTTCGGAGCCTTTTCACTTCCTTCTTCTGCTTCAAAATATGCTTTCTTATCAAAGCCGAACATTCCCGCAAAGATATTCTTTGGGAAACGGCGGATATTGGTGTTATAAGCCTGTGCAGCATCATTGAAGTTTTTGCGTGCTACATTGATACGGTTTTCAGTTCCTTCCAGTTGAGCCTGTAATTCCAGGAAGTTTTGATTAGCTTTTAAGTCCGGATAATTCTCGGTAATAGCTAATAACTTGCCCAGTGCTGATGTTACAGCACCTTGTGCCTTTTGATATTGCGCCAGCTTTTCCGGTGTCAGATCGGCAGCGTCCACTTTTATTTGAGTTGCCTGGCTACGTGCGGCAACAACTCCCTCTAATGTTTCCTTTTCATGTGTCGCATATCCTTTTACGGTATTTACCAAATTAGGTATCAAGTCGGCACGGCGTTGGTATTGAGTCTCTACATTTGCCCATTGACCACTTACATTCTCGTCCATAGTAACCAGACCGTTATATACACTTACTGCCCATATGACAAGGATAGCCACAACGGCTAAGATGATAATAATTGACTTCTTCATGTTTCTTGTTTTTATTGAATTTGATAATCTGTTTTTTCTTATTTTCTTTAGAAACGTGAGCCGGCACCGCCACCGCCTCCCATTCCTCCGCCAAAGCTGCCTCCACCGAAACCGCCTCCGCCTCCTAAACTACCTCCGCCAAAGCCGCCGATAAATGGACCGCCTCCGCCACCTCCCCGGTGATGGTAATCGCTATCATAACTTTGTTGACGACGTATGATGGTATGTCCGCAGTTTCTACATGTATAGGTGACATCTTCAGTTTTCACTCCGTTAATCCGGGATACGACTGCACTTCCGGTTCTTTGTAATTGGTGTTTACCGCATTTCGGACAACGGCTTTGCCTGCGTGCAGAAAAGAAAGCAAGACCTCCACCGATGACAATAAAGCAAAGGATGGCAAGAACAAAATCAAAGGAACCACCGTCATTCGAATCGGAGAGGGCATCGTTTTCCATGGAACCGTCAAGACGCTGGCAAGTTGCTTTAATACCAGCCACCATTCCTGCATTCCAATTTCCATCTTTCAGGTAAGGAATCATATATTTGGTTTGAATCCTTTTGCAGATCGCATCGGGGAGCACTCCTTCCAGGCCATAACCGGTATAAAACTGGATACAACGTTGATCTGTGACCAACAAAATGACCAATCCATTATTTTTGCCTTTTTTCCCAACACCCCATTGGTTGAGTAGCTGGTGGCAGAAGTTGAAACAATCTTCTTCTCCGATTGAAGGAACTACGGCAACCACCGTTTCAATTCCTGTTTGTTGTTCCAAGGCATAAAGCATGGAGTCTATACTGTCACAAGCAGCCTGTGAAAGTATGCCGGCCGGGTTGCAAACATATTGCATTTTGTTTTGCAGGTGAACTTTCGGGAGGTTGTCCACCGTGTATACTTTCTCTTGAGCTTGTAGTGGGAACAGAAGAAAAGTTGCTAGTATAAAAGTCAATATTGATTTCATAACGATTATTTTACGTTTGCAAATATAGAAACTTTTTCTGTTATGAATCTAAAACTCCTTGTTATAATAGGTTTAATGAATGTATCGCCCGACGAATGCACGGACTCGGTCGGTATACTCCTGTTTATTCTCTTTGTATGAAACAGCATGAGCCGCTCCCGGCACAATCCATAGTTCTTTGGGTTCCGGTTTGGCTTCGTAGAGCGAATATGCCATCCAGGTGGGTACATACGTATCTTTATCTCCATGAATAAACAGCATCGGAAGTTGTGATTTGGCTACTTGTTTTAGTGAGGAAGCCTCTTTGAAATTCCATCCATATTTCTTTTCGCAGAGCCAGCTTGTGGAATACATTAGTGGAAAAGAAGGAAGGTGGAAACTGGCTTTAAGCTCATGTGAGAATTCGTCCCATACGCTGGTGTAGCCGCAATCCTCAACAAAGCATTTAACAAATGGCTTCTGTTCCTCACCGGACACCATCATGGTTGTCGCACCTCCCATTGAAATGCCGTGTACAACCATTTGCGTACTATCTCCGAAAATTTCATTGGCAATGTTCATCCATTGCAATACGTCCCAACGGTCTTTCCATCCCATCTGGATGGCCGGGCCTTCACTTTCTCCCTGATGTTGCAGGTCGGGAAGTAATATGTTATATCCTAAATCTCGATTATACAGATAACCAATCATAAACATACGGATAGCATTATCTGTATGTCCATGCACAATGACTGCTGTCTTACTGGTGGGTTGGGGAGCAGCAACATAATACGCATGAAGTTGTATTCCGTGCGGATTGATGATGAAAGTATCTTTCAATGCATCCACTTGTTTCAGGCTGTCCACCCAAGGACGCAGGAAAGGGTAGTTTCTATACATGAAGGGATAAGAGTCAGCATCTTTAGACAAAATCTTGGCATTCGGAGTCAATGAAAAGTTTAACATATAAAAACTTCCTCCGATGGTGCAGCCGGTCAATGCCAGCATGATAATAATGATGCTATATACAACTTTTCTCCTCATAAAAACTCTCTCTAATCCTTATTTATGCCATATCTCCCATGCGGCAAAAGCCTGGAGCAGCAGCATTTCCAGACCGTTTTTAACAACAGCCCCTTGTGCTTCTCCTTTTTTCATGAACAGCGTAACATTTGGATTATATAACAAATCGTAGAGCAAATGGTTTGGAGTCAGTAGCTCATAAGGAATATTAGGGCAGAAATCTACCTTAGGAAACATACCTACGGGGGTACAGTTGACGATAATTGTATATTCTGCCATAATTTCGGGAGTCAGCTCCTCATAAGTCAGCATATCATCGGCTTTGTGGGTACGTGATACGAATATACTTTCAATACCCAGGTTTTTCAGCCCGTGGTAGACGGCTTTGGAAGCTCCACCGGTACCCAGAATCAATGCTTTTTGGTGATGAGGCTGCAATAAAGGTTGAATGGATTGAGTGAATCCGATGATGTCGGAGTTGTAGCCAACCAGTTTGACTTTTCCTTTCTGCTGGCGGATGATTTTAATGACATTCACTGCACCTATCTTTGCGGTATCGCGGTCGAGTTCATCCAAAAAAGGAATCACTTGTTCTTTGTAGGGGATAGTCACATTAAGCCCGCATAAATTGGGATTCTCTTCGATAACTTCCATGAAGTTATTAATGCTGGGAATCTCAAAATTCACATACTCTGCATTAATACCTTCGGATTTGAATTTCTCATTAAAGTATCCGATAGAAAATGAATGTCGCAGGGGGTAACCGATTAAACCATATTTTTCCATAATATAATAAGGATTAAATTAATCATTCATAATGACTTGGTACTATTTTGTTGCGGTGTAAAGAGTGCAGATGCCAAAGGTCAGCCGTTTGAAGTTGACTTCGCTAAATCCGGCTCGTGCGATGACTCCTTTCATGACTTCCCCTTGAGGAAATACTTTGATCGTGTCCGGCAGATAGTGGTAGGCACTGTTGTCTTTGGAGAGAAGCTTGCCCAATAATGGAATGACGACTTTAGAGTAGATGGAAAACAGTTGTTTCATCGGGAAGCGGTCCGGAGTGGTAAGTTCCAGAATTACAAGATGACCGCCCGGTTTCAGTACGCGGCACATTTCGGAGAGCCCTTTGTCGAGGTCTTCGAAGTTGCGGATACCGAAAGCTACAGTAATAGCGTCAAAATCATTGTCGGCAAAAGAGAGTGAAGTGCAGTCCTCCCGGGCAAAAGATATTTTATCCGACAGTCCTTCCTTTTTTACTTTTTCACGTCCCACATTCATCATACCTTCCGAGATGTCCGTGCCGATCAGTTCGGCAGGTTGCAGTTTGCGGCAGGCGAGGATGGCAAAATCCCCTGTACCGGTCGCTACATCCATCATTCGCTGCGGTTGGAAAGGGCGTAACCAGGCAATAGCTTTTTTGCGCCAGCTGCGGTCGATACCTAAAGATAAGGTATGGTTCAGCTTGTCGTAGGCATGTGCGATGTTGTCGAACATACGTTCCACTTGCTCGGTCTTTTTTCCTTCTTCGTCGTAAGGCTTGATATGTTGTTGCGGGTAATCCATTCTTTTATTAGGTGATAGTTGATAAATGATAGGTGATAGTTGGGGGAAGATAGTTGATAAATGATAGTTGGAAGATGACAGAGTTAATAGTTATATGCGATAAGCTGCATATTAACTATCATTCATCATCTATCAACTATCATTTATCAACTATCACCTATCAACTATTTAAGAAGGTTTCGACGTTTTTGAATATACGTTCAGCAATATTGCTAGTATCTTCTTTCACAAATTTCTCACCGGTGATGTTTTCGAACAATTCGATGTAACGCTCACTGATGCTTTGTACGATAGCCGGAGTCATTTCCGGTACTTTCTGACCGTCTTTGCCTTGGAAACCGTTTTCCATCAACCATTCGCGAACGAATTCTTTAGAAAGTTGTTTCTGCGGTTCGCCTTTTTCGAAACGTTCCTGATAACCTTCAGAGTAGAAATAGCGGCTTGAATCCGGAGTGTGGATTTCGTCCATCAGGTAGATAGTGCCATTGTGCTTACCGAATTCGTATTTTGTATCTACGAGGATCAGTCCGCGCTCTGCTGCGATTTCAGTACCGCGTTTGAAGAGAGCTAATGTATATTTTTCGAGAATTTCATACTCTTCCGGAGTAGCCAGTCCTTGTTTCAGGATTTCTTCCTTAGAGATGTCTTCGTCGTGCAATCCCATTTCAGCTTTCGTAGTCGGAGTAACGATGGGTTCCGGGAATTTCTGGTTTTCGCGCATTCCGTCCGGCAACTTCACGCCGCAAATTTCGCGTACACCGCTTTTGTAAGTACGCCATGCGCTACCACACAGGTAACCACGTACAATCATTTCTACCGGAAAACCTTCACACAATACACCTACCGTTACCATTGGGTCCGGAGTAGCCATTTTCCAGTTCGGACAGATGTCAGTAGTGGCATCGAGGAATTTAGCTGCAATCTGGTTCAGCATTTGTCCTTTGTAAGGAATACCTTCAGGAAGTACTACGTCAAAGGCCGAAATGCGGTCGGTTGCTACCATGACGAGTTTTTCGCCGTTGATGTTGTACACATCGCGCACTTTTCCGTGGTACACGCTTTTCTGTCCCGGAAAGTTGAAATCTGTTTTTGTTAATGCTTTCATTGTCTTTATTATAATTACAAATTACAAGTTACAAATAACAAGTCGCAATAGGATTCCGAATCTAAAGACGATTAGTCTTTGGCCAGTTTCACCGGACGTTCGCCGTTGATAACCAGTTGTTCGTTTTTCCGTTTTTCCCGTTCGGCTTTCGCTTCTTTGTCGAATTTTTCGTAAGCATCCACGATACGTTCCACCAGTTTATGGCGTACGATATCTTTTTTATTCAGTTCAACAAAACTGATGCCTTTCACTCCCTTCAAGATGCGGAGAGCTTGCACCAATCCCGATGTTTGTGAAGCGGGGAGGTCAATCTGTGTCATGTCTCCCGTCACGATCATCTTGGTGTTCATACCCATACGGGTGAGGAACATTTTGATTTGCTGTGTGGTGGTATTCTGGGCTTCGTCCAAAATGACGACCGCATCATTCAGCGTGCGTCCGCGCATAAAGGCTAACGGAGCAATCTGGATAATGTTCAATTCCATGTATTCCTTTAACTTGGCGGCAGGTATCATATCCTGCAAGGCGTCATATAAAGGTTGCAGGTATGGGTCGATCTTATCTTTCATGTCGCCGGGCAGGAAACCGAGCTTTTCTCCGGCTTCTACGGCGGGGCGGCTAAGGATGATTTTTTTGATTTCTTTATTCTTCAATGCACGTACGGCGAGAGCGATAGCGGTGTATGTCTTTCCCGAACCTGCCGGACCGATGGCGAATACCATATCATTCTTGGCGAATCCTTCTACCAGTTTCAACTGGTTTTCGCTTCGGGGGATGATAGGTTTTCCTGTGACGCTGAACACAATCACGTTTCCTGCCTGTTCCGCTTGCGGCGCATTTCCTTTTATAATGTCAATGATAACTTCTTCTTTCAGTGAATTATATTCGGCGCAGTACTTTTCAAGTTTGGTGATATTTTCTTCGAAGGCACACATTTCCTCCTCGTCGCCCAGCACTTTGATGACATTGCCTCGGGCAACTATGCGTAGCTTTGGATATAAAGCTTTAATTAACTGTATGTTGGCGTTGTTTACGCCGTAAAAAATAACCGGATCAATGTCCTCAAGAACAATCAGTTTCTCTATCATTAAGTCGTATTAAAGAAAAATTTCTGCAAATTTAATGAAACGTTTTGGATTCTCTGATTGTTTAGAGGTGAATTTTACTGCAATTTACATTCATCTTCCGTTCATCGGGCAGTAATATGGAAACAACCTTGCTTCAGTTCGTATTTGATATAGCATTTTTCAGCTTGTCGTAGATCTCTTAAAACTTCGGATAGAACAAGTTTCAGTGTGTCGGCACTCACGTCCTGCATAGGGCGACCGTCTTTATCTTCCACTTTCTTAAAACGTTTCCAACTAACATCAAAAGTAGCTCCGAAACAATGTGCCGAGTTGGCGGAGGCATTTCCATTGCGACGGCGGAGACGTTTCACATCGTTTTCAGTACGTAGTACGGAGGTGATGATTACCTGATTGGGATTCAGACCTTTGGCAGCCAATGAATCGAGAAAGTTGGAGCCGATTGTATCGAGCAATGCGCTGGCACGTGGAACGAGGTAGGGAATGGAATGTGTCAATGAATCCACTGCATAAAATTCATTATCAGTGATATGAGTCAACTTTTCTTTCATTGCTTCCGCTTCCTCTCGGTCTGCCAGCGGGCTGATACCTATCTTTTTAGCGACTTCCAGATGTGCATCGTTCAAATCAGGGAAAGAACGTTTGTAACTGACAACGCCACGAATGTTGTGCGGCTTGTTCAATTTCAGTGACATGTCTTTCTTTTTGCAGCTTGAAGTAAGCGTTGTAAGCCCAATAACAAGTAAAAATAGCGGTAATATGCGAAGCTTGTAAGTAGTCATTTTGTATTTTTTGCCCGCAAATATACGCTATTTTTTCATACGTTCTATGCTTTGCATTATTTTCCGCCTCATATCTTTTATGGGTCACTCTAAAATATTTTCCGGTATTTCCGGACGGGTATCAAGAGTGCCTATAATGGTATAATCCGTGTTATCTATTGTTGTCTTCAATGATGGTATTATCAAATAGTTGCTTTTAGTTGCAGGCTCTATGGGAAGTTCTCCCCATTTTACATTTAAAAATCTGTGCATAAGATTAATGACAGCATTTGCGTTGGTGTGCTCATCAGATAATTCAAATCTTAGTTTGTGAGGAGTCGGGTTTATTGCTTCATCCGTGAAATTTTCTTGTTCATCGGACTTGTATTTTAAAGTTAAATAAATTGAGGCATCCGGATTCGATGAGTCATTTTGGGTAAACTCGTATGTCCCTTTGGTTAACAGAGTAGGGGCTAGTTCGTGTTGAGGGTAAATATAACGGACAAAGTAGCAGTCTTTAGCTTCATTGTTTATCAGATAGACCGCAGTACCATTGGAAAGTGCCGGATGATTGCTCTCTTTTATTGCGTATGCCAGATAGCTGTCTGTAATTTTAATTTTCAAGTCAACAGTTTCGTTGGTGATGTTGTCCTTTACGCTTACCTTTGTTTCTCCTTTCTTTTTGGGATAAACTAATAAACTTCCCATTCCTGTGGAACTGGATAAATCTACACTTATACTCAAAATCTCTGTTCTTTCTACGGTTACAGTGTAGTCTCTGTTTCCGCCCCTAATCATAATATCGGCTGCTCCTAGCAAGGGTCGTTCATAATATTCTTTTTCGAAAGATAAGGGATATATTTCTTTTTCATCGTCATTACCGCAACTAAAAAGAAAAATGGTACAAAGAAATGACAGTAGTGCTCCAAGTAAATGTTTTGTCTTCATGATTATTCTGTTTTATAGTTTAGCAGGAGAGATATAGCTGTATAAGTTCCTGTGTTGATGTTGGAGACAAATATATGGATTTAATCAATATAATTAATTAAATGTTATATTTATTTCCTGCCATCAAGCAATTTTCATACATTTGTGACTGCTTATCAAAAGAATAGGTTGTTTTCCCACTAAACATAACACACATGAAAACAGATTTCGATTACAATTCTATGCCCGTCAGCTTCGCTCATTGCTTGAATGGACATTGTTTGCGTGCGGACAAATGTCTGCGTCGACAAGTAACTCTCCGGATGCCGAAAGAACGGGCTGCTGTAACGGTTATCAATCCCGAACATATCAATTCCGATGGTGGAGACTGCACTTACTTTATTGATGAAAAGCCTTTGCTTTTTGCACGGGGAATGAAACATATATTGGACCGTGTGCCGCTTGCTGATGCCAACATTATTAAACGACAGATGATTTCCTATTTCGGCAAGACTGTTTATTACCGTTGCTGCAACAAAGAACGATTGATAAAACCGAAGGAACAGGAATACATACAAGGACTTTTTCGCAAAAGAGGAGTTGTTGAATCACCTCAATTTGACGAATACATAGAATACTATGATCTAGGTTAAGGATATCTATTAGTTCCGGTAGTCCCATATATTGTGGGAAAGTATTCTCATGAAATGTGGGAATACTTTCCCGCAAAATGAGGGAATCTTTTCCCTCCAGCTAGGGAATCTCTTCCCACAATATATGGGACAAAGGAAGTCTGTGATGAAAGTAAAAAGAAGGTATATGCTTCCGTTTATTGAATATCAGTTCCGGTATGAGAAATGAATGATGATAAGTATGAGAAATACCGTCTATTTACGACTTTTCAGGCAAAATAATATGAGAAATACCTTATTGAAAAGTATTTCTCATATTATATGTTGTTGATTAGTAGAATATTAATTAAATCTTATGAGAATATGAGAAATGAAATTGCTAAATCATTTCTAGTGGGCTAGATCACTGTGTCTTTCAGCCATTTTCCGAAAAAACGGTCATAGACAATATAACCATCTGGTGTATTATATATTAGTTCTTTATTTAGTAAGGACTTCAGTGCCACGTTAACGCTGCTGGGCGTTTTTAGATGATGCCTTTTGATGAAGTCATTGGCATTTATACTTTTTATACAGCCTTCTGTGGCAATAGCTTTCAATAGATCCACTTGATTGTTGGTTAGTAGTGTCAGGTTACTTTGGTATATGGTTTCCTGTTCATCTAAAATGTCATTTATACAGCTATCTACCAGTCGGTTATTAATAGGGCTGATTTTCTTCTCATACAATCGGTTGAGTATGCTTTGAATGTACCAGGTGTGTCCGTTTTCAAGTTGGTATAAGTAGGAGAATGTTTCTAACGGTAGCTCTCTTTTTTCTTTGGCAAAGAATGAGTGTGCGAACGAATAATAATGCTCCAACGGAATCTCCTTTAACACAATAATTTGGGTACTTTGATAAAAAGGTCGTTTTGCAGAACTAAACATTTCTTCCATTATATGTTTTTTACTTCCGGAAAATATAAAGTGTACATTTGGCATGAATTGGATATGGGAACGGAGCAATGCTTCTACACCTTTTTCCGGATATTCTGTAATCTGTTGGAACTCATCAATGGCAAGGTAACAATGTTTTTTTGAAGCTGCCATATAGTCGAGCACTTCTTTTAGTGTCTGTTCGGCATGAGCAGGGACAAAGTCCAGAGTTACAGTAGGCATACCGCTTCTTTCGTCAGTACTGATTATGGGACGGCAAGATTTGAAGAAAGCGGTCATTTGCCGGAGTATATTTTGGGACAGGGTATCCAATTCTCCGAGAACATTTTGAGCAAGCAATTGTATGAATGCTTTTAAGTCGCGTGTGGGATAGATATCCATGTAGAAATAGGCGGTATTCGGATTCTTTTCCTGTTTCATCCGGTAGAATACATTTTTGATGAGTCCCGTCTTTCCCATACGCCGAGGGGATATTAATGTCAGATTCCGCCCGTTTTGTAAAGCTGAAATCATTTTATCAGTTTCTTTTTCCCGGTCACAAAAGTATTCCGGACTGTTATAACCGTACACAAGGAATGGATTATATGGTTTCATATCTTATTATATCTTTTATGTTACATATTTTATGTAATACAAAGAACGTAATAATTGGGGAATATTCAAAGACTTTTTTTATTTATGTGTATATAAATAGTGCGCTGATGAAAGAAAATGATTGTTCTTTCATCAGCGCACTATTATTTGTCGGAGCAGGATTATTTCTTATCCTTCTTCTCTTCAGCTTTCGTTACAGGCTTTTCCTCCGTTTTACTGTCCGGATTAATAATACCTTTCACCGTTTCACCGATGGGCAACTTATCCAGTACACCAAGACTTGGAGCTACCGTTTTCACCAGTGTATTCAGGAAATTGCTTGTGCCGCCGTTTCCTCCGTCGAATACAGTGATATTTCCTAAGTTCATGTGTTCGAATGCTTTTACCTGTTCGCCGGCGATTTCCTTCCATTGGTCTACCATCTTGTATTGGATAGCGATAGCCGGGTTCGATTCGGCTGCTCTTACCATTGCTTCGAAACCTTCCGCTTCGGCAAGTAATGAACGTTTCTTACCTTCCGCTTCTGCTTCCAGTTTCATCTGGATAGCTTTTGCTTCTGCTTCCGCTTGTGCCAAAGTAGCTTTTGCGCGTGCTTCTGCCTCACGAGTAATCTTTTCGGCAATGGCATTAGCCTGTAGAATAGCTTCCTGTCTGGCAATTTCCGCAGGAACAATCTTTTCGGCTTTCAATGAAGATTCCACTTTACGTGCTTTGGCTTCTTCTACCTCCTTCTGGGCTATTTCACGTGCAGTCTGTACGGCTGCTTCCGATCTGGCAGCAGCTTCACCGGCTTGCTTGTCGGCATTAGCTTGCGTCACGGCCAGTTCTGAATTTGACAGAGCCACCTCTTTCTGTGCGTCATTTCGTCCGATAGCAGCTTTCTTGGCTGCTTCCGCCTGTTTGATTTCCATATCCGAGTTAAGTTCGGCAACACGGCTTTCCTTTTCGGTATTTGCCTGTTCGATACGGATATTCTTTTCAGCTTCCGCTTTTGCTACTTGTGATTCTTTTTCCGCATTGGCGATGGCTACTTGAGAAATTCTGTCCTTATCTGCATTGGCAACCGAGATTTCCTGTTGTTTCTTCGTTTCTGCGATGGCGATATCTTGATCTTTACGCGTTTCTGCAACTTTGGTTTCGCGTTCCTTAATCTGATTGGCAATTTTGATAGCACCCAGCTTCTCCTGTTCTTCGATGTTAGCTTGTGCTTCGTTCAGAGCTTTACTTTCAGCTTCCTTACCTAAGTTGACAATGTAGTTGGCAGCATCACGAATGTCACTGATATTGATGTTCATCAGGTACAAACCAAACTTGCGAAGTTCGGTATCGATGTTGTCTTTTACTTTAGCCAGAAACTTATCGCGGTCTGAATTTAATTCTTCGATAGTCATATCGGCGATTACCATACGCATCTGACCATATACGACATCGGTAATTAAATTCTGTTTGTCGTCCATCGTCAAACCCAGCATACGTTCAGCAGCATTTTGCATTACTTCGGGATCAGTGCTGATAGCTACAGTAATGGTAGTCGGCACATCCACACGGATATTCTGAGCAGACAGTGCACCCGTCAGTTTGCATTCAATCTGCATTGGTTTCATGGAAAGGAATTCGTATCCCTGGATAATCGGCCATACGAAAGCTGCACCACCGTGATATAGCTTCGCCGACTTCTTATCTCCTCCTGTTTTACCATATACAACGAGGACTTCATCACTCTTACATTTGCGGTAACGAGAAAGGATACCAATAAAAGTGAGTAGGATGACTGCCACTAATATAGCAGCCATAATCAACATTTCTTGTGTCATAAAATTGTGTATTTGAATAGTTATTGAATGAATAGCGTTCCGTCTTTGTAACTGGTGATGATTGTTCTGTCACCTGTCTGATATGCTTTCCCGGATTCGGAGATGACGTCTACTTCGCGCATGGCTCCGTCCCGGCTTGTCTGTACTGTATATTTGCTGTCACTTTGCTTGAAGTATATAGTACATTCCCGTCCTACAAGTTGATCTGTCTGTTCAGAATGATTCACTTGTTGCAGTTGATAAGCTTTCTTATAGAGAAACCACACAGCGAGAACAAAGAAAAGACCCACCAGAATACCGATGACATAACTTTGAATTTCAGTGTTTCCCGCTAAATACATGTACCAGCCGAATCCGATTCCAAAATGAGTTAGTCCTTTAAAAGAAACTACGCTACTGATGTCAGCATCTACGTCTACATCTGCATCTATGTCTCCGAAAAAGATGGATAGAATGAATTGGATTACAAATATTCCTGTTGTCACAAGGGCAATAATAAGGAAAATGGTACTACTCATAATTGTGAGGTATTAGTGAATCATGATTATTTTGTTCTCCAAATATACAGGTTTATGCGAATTATACAAAGATAAATGAGATAAAATGACTACTTTTGCGCGCGAAAACCCTAAAAAAGAGGAATTAGCGTGCAAAGGTATTTTATTTATTTGGCTTACGACGGAACCAACTATCACGGTTGGCAGATTCAACCGAATGGGATTAGTGTGCAGGAATGTCTGATGAAAGCATTGTCTACCTTTCTGCGTCGCGAAATTGAAGTAATAGGAGCAGGCCGGACGGATGCGGGAGTGCATGCCTCTCTGATGGTTGCTCATTTTGATTCCGATGAACTGTTGGATACTACTTCTGTTACTGATAAATTAAATCGTCTGCTGCCTCCCGATATTTCTATTTATCGTGTTTGCCGGGTTCGGCCGGATGCCCATGCCCGTTTTGATGCGACTGCGCGAACTTATAAATATTATGTGACGACATCGAAATATCCTTTTAACAGGCAATATCGCTGGCGACTTTATAACCAGTTGAATTATGAACGCATGAACGAAGCAGCACGTATCCTTTTCGAGTACAACGATTTTACGAGTTTCAGTAAACTTCATACGGATGTAAAGACCAATATTTGTCATATCACTCATGCAGAATGGACGCAGGAAGAAGATGCTACCTGGGTATTTACCATTCGTGCCGACCGTTTCTTGCGGAATATGGTGCGAGCCATCGTAGGCACGCTCATTGAAGTGGGACGCGGGAAACTGACTGTTGAAGGTTTCCGGCGGATTATAGAACAGCAGGACCGTTGCAAAGCCGGGACATCTGCTCCGGGGCAAGCCTTGTTTCTGGTCAACGTGGAATATCCGGAAAGTATATTTGAATGTGATGACCAGCAATCATCCATAACCGGCGAACCGTCTGTCGCTGATAACTTATAATTGGTAATTAGTAAATAATAAATATTCTCATGTGGTTATTATTAGCATTCCTCTCGGCTACTTTGCTGGGCTTTTATGATGTATTCAAGAAGAAATCGTTGAAAGATAATGCAGTACTTCCTGTTTTGTTTCTAAATACATTCTTTTCCAGTCTCATCTTTCTACCGTTTATCCTGATATCCGTTTATCAACCGGACTTGTTGGGAGGAACAATCTTCAATGTTCCCGTTGCTGGTTGGGAACAGCATAAATATATTATCATCAAGTCGTTCATCGTATTGTCTTCGTGGATATTCGGATATTTCGGAATGAAGCATTTACCCATAACCATTGTGGGACCTATCAATGCCACCCGTCCGGTGATGGTGCTCGTGGGAGCTATGCTGGTATTTGGTGAACGATTGAATCTCTATCAATGGATTGGTGTGATGCTGGCCATTGCCTCTTTCTTTATGTTGAGCCGTTCGGGAAAGAAAGAAGGTATTGATTTTAAGCATAACAAATGGATCTTTTTTATTGTACTGGCTGCCATTACAGGTGCTATCAGTGGTTTGTATGATAAATATCTGATGAAGTCTCTGAATCCGATGCTGGTGCAATCCTGGTATAATGTTTATCAGGTGTTTATCATGTGTCCTATCCTGTTGTTGCTTTGGTGGCCTAAAAGAAAGTCCACTACTCCGTTCCGCTGGGATTGGACGATTATCCTGATTTCCATTTTCCTTTCTGCTGCCGATTTTGTTTACTTTTACGCATTAAGTTACGACGATTCGATGATTTCTATCGTTTCGATGGTCCGTCGGGGAAGTGTGGTTGTTTCTTTTACTTTCGGTGCGCTTTTCTTCCGTGAAAAGAATTTAAAAAGCAAAGCGATTGACCTTATACTGGTGTTAATCGGAATGATATTCTTATATTTGGGGTCTAAAAGTTAAAACAGTTACACAAGACTGTTTGTCATAGGTTAAATAAGATAGATATGAAAATAAATAAACTTGTTATCACTATATTCTTCTCTGCTGTCGGACTTTTTGTTTCGACTGCTCTTCAGGCACAAGAGGCCAAAACGTTGTTTGTGAATATGCCGGATTCTCTAAGCCCCTTGCTTACAAAAGTGAATCGTGAAGATTGCATAGACTTTCTGGAAAGTAAGATGAAAGCGCAAGTAGAAAACCGTTTTGGCAAGAAGTCGGAGATGACTGATCTTAGCAAAGACTATATCCGTATGCAAATGTCAGCTCAATCGACCTGGCAGATGAAAGTGTTGGCATTAAATGATTCAACGAACGTAATCTGTACAGTCTCTACTGTTTGTGCTCCTGCCTGTGATAGCAGCATCCATTTCTATACGGACGACTGGAAACCGCTTACAACATCTCTCTTTATTACCCTGCCCCTGATGGATGATTTTCTGAATGCTCCCGATTCAGCAGGAGTTTATGAGTTTGATGAAGCACGCCGTTCGGCAGATATGCTATTGATGAAAGCCGATTTTAATAAAGAAAATACGGAACTGACACTTACGTTAACAACCTCCGACTATATGTCAAAAGAAACAGCAGAGAAACTGAAACCGTTTCTCCGCCGCCCTGTAGTCTACCATTGGAAAAATGGAGCATTTATTAAATTGAAAATTGAGAATTAAAAATTGAGAAATAGGGATTATTCAATAATCCCTCTGATTAAAGATATCAAAAAGGCAACTAACTCGTAAAGAATTAGTTGCCTTATGTTTTTAAATTTTGAGAATATCCAGAAATAGCTATACCACAGCGTAGCTTATTTCTTAATTTTTAATTCTCAATTCTCAATTTAACAAGCATTCGTTGATGAACGCTATCATTTCCGGTGTGTTTGCTTCCACACTTTGAAGTAATTTGAATTGTGCTTTGGTGCGAACGAGGTTATGTTCCGGATATTTGATTTTATAATAAGTATCTCCGTTGATATAATCTGCCAGGAACCGTACGCACTGCATGTATGGGAATAAAGCCGCCGCATAAGGAAGATTCTCAATCTCGATCTGAGTCAGGAATGATTTGGCTCCTTTCAGATAGCCCTTGGTAAATGCTTTGAATATTTCCATATTGAAGTTTACACGATCAAGGTCTTTGTCGTCTTCATCACCTGTGTTGGCACCTGTACGTAGGAAGTCACCATAATCGGAGAATATAAAGCTAGGCATTACCGTATCCAGATCAATGACACAAAGCACTTTACCATCCTCGTCGAACATCATGTTATTCACTTTCGTATCGCAATGGCAAACGCGTTTGGGAAGTTTTCCTTCACGATATAAACGTTCAGCTTTACACATTTCATCTGCGCGTTTCTCTATTTCATCCAGATAGTATTTCACTTCTGCTACCCGTCCGGCAGCATCCTTCGCAACGGCTTCACGTAGTTGTTTGAGGCGGAACTCCATGTTGTGGAAATCGGGTATGGTTTCACCCAATGTTTCCGGAATATCGGCCAGCATAGCCTGGAAGTTACCGAAGGCTTCTCCTGCATAGTTGGAATATTCGGGATTTACCGTCTCATACGTTTTTGCACGTGGGATGAATACCATCACACGCCAATAACTGTCACCGTCGAACCAGTATGTTTTACCTTCTTCTGTTTCGAGGAAACTCAACACCTTGCGGTCTATATCCGATTCTCCGGCTTTCGTCAGTTTCTTGCGAATGTGATTGGTAACAGCGCTAATATTGGATTGAAGCATTTCTACATTCTGGAAAATGGCATGATTGATGCGTTGCAAAACATAGTCGGGAGCATCTGCTTCTTTGGTGTTTACTTTATAAGTGTCGTTGATAAGTCCTGCACCCAAAGGTTTGATTTCTTCTATCGTACCTTGGACTTTAAATTTAGCTACGATGCTAGATAAATCTTTCATGTTTTTTTTCTTTAAAAATTTATACTAAGGTTATCGATAATCATATTTAGCAGCTTCGTTGGCCTGGTTAGCCGAGCGAACGGGTACTAATGTGAAGCCCCACTGGTAATCACGGTTAGCCGGGATTTGGTAGAAAGGTTCCGGACGTGAGCCCCAACTGTCATATCCGCCTACTCCTTGTTGCTTCATATCTACACAAACCTCAACGAAATCTCTGGGAGTGATGTCGTTGACATGATGCATTCTCCGTAATACGTTGCGGGCAGCGTTCTCGTCGTGATTGGTAACCTCTTCCGGGCTGAAGTTATTCCATTGGTAAGGGTGGGGTAGAGCTTCTTCAGAGTCAAAGTCTTCGATAGAGTTGCGCAAGGCATTGAAACCGATAAGACTGTCCGCTACCAACACCAGGCCGTTTCCTTTATTAGGAGATAAAGCGATCCAACGGGTATCTGTGTGATGTCCGTTTTCTTGTGGACGCACATAGTTGAAGTACATTTGATCCGCTGTTGTCTTATATACGCCAACGAGCGTTCCGTGATTGCGGTCGATATAATTCTCTTCCGGGCCACGGCCAAAGTATTGTACATTGTTCATCTGTGCCGGCAAGCGGAAACGCACACCGATACGGGGGACTTCCAGTTTGGAGGCAGCCTTACGGGCAGCATCACTTCCGGGGGTAAATGTAGCCATGCGGGTAGCTTCGGAAACTTCTGTTTCTGTAGGCTGCATATCCGTTGATGTGAATTTGGCATTTACGTTAACTATTCCGTTCGGATAGATTTTGTAAGTGACAACATACAAGTTGCCGGCAGCCAGTAAGTAAGTTACATTTAAGGAGACTGCTTTATCTTCTGCTGTCATGGTAGCATCCGTTACGCGGAAGTTTTTGCTTGATTGTTTCCATACCTGCAAACGTTTAGGAGTGCTGTTACCATAGTCATTATCATTAGGAGCACGCCAGAAGTTAGGCTGAATACCAAATCCGTCTTTGAAATATTCTGTACCATCTACTTTATACGAGGTTACTAATCCGCTATTCTTGTTGAATACAAAGTTTACTTTGGAGGAAGAAACGATTAATTCATCTCCTTGAGTCGTTGTTTTCAATGCCGGACCGTTTGCTTTATAAATACTCTTCTCTGCCTGGATAGGAAGTTGGAACTGGTCGTATGCAATTTCATATCCGGTTGGAATCAACGGTTCAGGCTCTGTGGTTGTTACACTGAAGTTGACAAAATATTCTGTTCCCGGTTGGGTTTTCAGACCATTTACCGGTACGGTGAATTCTTTAGAGGCTTGCGGAGCAATATCCAAAGATACTTTTCCACCTTTTATTGTCTTTCCGTTAGCAAGTACATTGTAGTGAATCTGATATTTTTTCAGGTTAGTGAAATAGAAACGGTTGGTGATTTTGAATATACCGGCTGCGGCATCTACTGCTTCAAAACCTACATTCTGATGTACATATTTCACTTCAGCCATTGCCGGATGCGGACCACGATCCGGATTGACAAGACCGTTGCAGAGGAAGTTACCATCGCTCGGTGCGTCTACGCCGAAGTCACCTCCGTAAGCCCAGTATTCTCTTCCATTCTTATCTTTTTGGAGAAGACCTTGGTCTACCCAGTCCCAGATATATCCACCTTGGAGATTCGGATATTTGTAAATTGCCTGCCATTGTCCCCACAGGTTTCCCGTGGAGTTTCCCATGGCATGTGCATACTCCGAAGGAGCTACAGGACGGTCGCTACCATTCTTTCCGATATTTTCCAGCCAGTCGGCACCCGGATATTGCGGAACATACATATCGGAGTTCCATTCCCATTGAGCACGTTCGTAGTTGACCGGACGATCCATCAGGTCTTTGTCTGCCTCTTTCAACCACAAATAAGTCTGATAGAAATTATATCCGTTTCCGGCTTCATTTCCCAGCGACCAGAATGTAACGCTCGGGTAGTTCTTATTACGTTCAAACATATTGATAGTACGATCCATGTGCGGTTTCAGCCATTCGGGATTGTTACCCAGTGAACCGCCTTTCCGGAGATCATAATACATTCCGTGGCTTTCCACATTGGCTTCATCATATACATAAAGTCCGTATTCATCACAAAGTTCATAGAAACGGCGGTCTTGCGGATAGTGGCAAAGGCGTACACTGTTTAAGTTATGTTGTTTCATCAATTCGAAGTCACGGCGCATTAAATCTTCTGTTACATAATGACCTGTTGACGGGTTATGTTCGTGGATATTTACCCCTTTCAGTTTCAGAGGCTGACCGTTGATGAATAAGCAGACATACGGTTTTCCGTTAGCAGCCTTCTGTTCGATAGGCTTGATCTCAATCCGGCGGAATCCTACATTGAAAGGAATGATTTCATTGACTTTGCCATTCTCTTTTACTGTCATCAACAGTTTGTATAGATTCGGATGTTCGGAGGTCCATGTGCTGACATCTGTCAGATTCTTATCGAAAGAAAGTGTACGTACTTCGTTCGATGGAATATAGGCTGTCTTCTCTTCAGTAGCTACAACTTTTCCTTGTGCATCTAATAGTTCATAAACTAATGTAAGATTAGTTGCAGCCTTTTCGTGATTTCTCAAATCGACATTTAAACCGAAGATTCCATTTTTGTAACTG
This sequence comes from Bacteroides sp. M10, assembly GCF_014334015.1. Classification (GTDB taxonomy): domain Bacteria; phylum Bacteroidota; class Bacteroidia; order Bacteroidales; family Bacteroidaceae; genus Bacteroides; species Bacteroides intestinigallinarum. The sequence continues at coordinate 3,377,416 of NZ_CP060488.1, forward strand.
TCGTCCAGCGTAGACTTAATTCGGAAATCTTTGAGAGCTGCTTTAGGCTGTGAATACAGAAAAACATCGCGTTCAATACCACTCATACGCCAGAAGTCTTGACATTCAAGATAGGAACCGGTGCTCCAACGGAAGATTTTAACTGTAAGTACGTTCTTTCCCGGCTTCACGTAATTGTTGATAAGAAATTCTGCCGGATTCTTGGAGTCTTCGCTATATCCTACTTCTTGTCCGTTGATATATACATATACGCCAGACTTAGCTCCTGCCAGATGCAAGTAGATATCCCGCCCGTCCCAGTCTGCCGGAATATCGATGTCCCGGCGATAAACTCCTACCGGATTGGCTTCGGGAAGAGTAGGAGGTTGTGGATTGCGCGGTTTGAATTCATAACCATGATTGGTGTAGATGGCTATTCCGTGTCCTTGTACTTCCCAGTTGCCGGGTACCTGAATATCATCCCACGAATCTGTATTGGTGTTCGGATCGGTAATGTTTTCGGGAAGTTTTTTATAAGAGTCTACGAAGTAGAATTTCCAAGTTCCGTTCAGCAAGCGGTAATACTTGCTTCGTTCGAACTTGCCACTCAAGGTATCAGCGCGATTGTTGTATGTCATAAAAGAAGTACGTGGATACTCTTTGTTGACTTCAACTACCTGCACGTCCTGCCAATAAGGTTTCACGGCTTTCTCAGCCATTGTACTAAGTGTTGTCAGGGAAAATATTCCCATGAAAATGCCTGTTAATAAGTTGGGGGTTGGTCGAAATTTCATGTTTCTCAATATTGGTTTTTCATTTCTTTTTTATTTTACTTTGATATGATCGAATCCTTCTCCATACACTCCGATGACAGCACTTTGCGATACAAATGCATTCGGGTCTATGTCTTTTATCAACCGGAAGATGATAGGCGATTCCCTTTTCTTGGCTAATACAAACATCATCTTTACTTCTCGTCCTGTATAAAAGCCGGTTGCATTGATAATCGTTACTCCCCGGTGTGGATATTCGTTAATATGCCGTCCTATTTCTTCATATTTGTTAGATATGATAAAGAACTGTACGGATTGGCGGGCGCTATTCACTACCTGGTCGAGAACGAAACTACAAATATAAAGAGTTACAAACCCATACACCACTTTTTCCCAGTCTTTTAAGACAAAATAACTGGAAGAAATGATAATCATATCGCAGATGAGCACGACTCTTCCTAATGTGATGTCCCGGTATTTGTTGATGATGGCTGCAATAATATCTGTACCTCCCGTACTTCCATTAGCCGAAAAAGCAACACCTATGCCGCCTCCACAGAAGGATGCTCCGATGACACATGCCATAAAGGGTTGGTCGTGGAGAAGCCCGAAACCTGCCGTCAATTTTTGAATGACGGACAGAAAGAAGGTGAGGGTAAATACACCAAAAATAGTTTTGATGCAAAACTTTAGTCCCAGCAACTTGAGGGCCAGTAGCAGCAAGAAGAAGTTGATGCTGAAGTACGTATATTGTACCGGAAAACCTGTGGCCCAATATACGATAGAAGCAATACCCGGTACTCCCCCGGTGGTGATATCGTTAGGCAACAGAAAAACGGTCCAACCGATACCATACAAAATCATGCCGATGGCAATCATTACATAATCTCTGGCTTCACGGATAATGCTTTGCTTAGAAGGCTTTGGAATAGCTGTTTTCATAAACGTGATTATGATAATCTATAAAATGTTCAAACACGAACCCATGAATAATCCGGCTTTGGGGGAGAAGCCGGATTGGTTCATTATGCTCGTGCTAAAAGGAAATATTCTGTTTTATTTTGCAAAAGCGTGACGGTAGCCTTGTACTTTATTCCATCCGCCGCGAGTGAAGTCGGGTACTTCTACCGGAGCTGAATTGTTCTCGATAGAAAGTCTGGTAAGTTCAGCCATGCAACACCATTCTGCCAGGTCATAAACGTCCATATCCAATGGCAGTCCATTCTGCAAGCAATATGCCAGACGGTAGTCCATGATAAAGTCCATACCACCATGTCCACCTACTTTCTTGGCTGTTTCTTCCAACTCTATATGAATAGGATCTTTATATTTATCCATCAAGGCTTTTTTTACGTTTTCAGGTACAGAACCATGTGCATTCAGATTCTCATGATTAGGCACATCTTTTGAATCAACTTGTGAAGGTCTCAGGCAATATTCTTCAATCGGATATTTGCTTGCGTAACCATCGGCTCCCACTATCTGATACATACGGCTGTATGGGCGTGGAGTCATTACGTTGTGCTGAATCAACATCGTTTTACCGTTCTCTGTGCGAATTAGGGTAGAAGTCTGGTCACCATTCTGGAAGTCGGTCACCTCTTCTCCTGTTTGTTTCTTAATATAAGCCGGTCCGTTGACAGCTTTCGTATCCATCGATACCAATGTTTTCATGCGGTCACCACGGTGGATATTAAGTACCTGACAAGCAGGGCCCATGCCATGGGTAGCATATACATCACCACGGTGTAGATGATTATAATCCATTCGCCAGTTATTCCAGTATTCAGGCCAGAAATCTTCCAGATTGTGGATATATGAACCTTCTACATGAAGTACTTCTCCGAATACGCCTTGTTGTGCCATATTTAAAGAAGTCAGTTCAAAGAAGTCATATACGCAGTTTTCGAGCTGCATACAATGCTTACGTGTCTTTTCGGAAGTATTGATTAGCTGCCAGATTTCATCCAGTGTCATGGCGGCAGGAACTTCGATAGCTACATGCTTACCGTGTTCCATGGCATAAACACCCATTGCTGCATGATGTTTCCAGTCGGTGGCTATGTATACCAGATCAATATCGTCCCGTTCACAAAGTTGCTTCCATGCCTCTTCCGAACCACTGTAAGAAGCAGCTTCAGGAAGTCCGGTATTCTTCAAAATTTCTTGTGATTTTTCAACACGTTCGGGAAGCAGGTCGCATAATGCTACAATCTTAGTTCCCGGGATATGGGTCCAGCGTGCCACGGCACCGGGACCACGCATTCCTAATCCGATGAAACCGACACGAACGGTATCAATTTTAGGAGTAACGAGTTGGATTACATCTTCTTGTCCGGCAGGGCGAGCAGGAGTTTCTACTTTGATAGGAGTAAAGGCTTCGGGAGCCCTTGGTTGTTGAGTACAACTGGTGTGCCAAGTTAACAAAGCCAAGCCGATGGCAGTGACTGTAAATAGTTTCTTCATCATATTTTAAAGTTTTTAATAGGGGTTATTCGATGTTTTTCATTTACGTGTCAAAAATAGTAATTAATTAGCCAACTATTTGTATTTGTTCCCGATATTTTCATCACAAAAGTTTCTATTATGAGGTAAAAGATGAGTCTGACTTTTTCTACCTGATTTTGTGTAGGCTTATGTGATGTCAAATACATATAAAAGACATGCCAGAAAAAGGCTCTTCCTAAAAAGAAGTCACCTTTTTAGAATTTCTTAACGTTTACTGCTCCTGTTGGGGTAAACTACCTACTTCGTCTGTACTTCTGATAGAACCTAGTATTTGTATTTTTTCCAGGCTCCCCTGGTGAAATCCGGTATTTCTATTGCCATGCTCTTATTCAGTACAGATTTTTCACTTAGTTCTGTGATACACGACCATTCGGCTGCATCGTATACATCCATATCCAGTGGAAGCCCGTTGCGCAGACAATGAATAAGGCGGTAATCCATAACATAATTCATTTCATTGGGTAGGCCTCTGCGATGTGCTTCTTCGCCAATGGTTGCGCTAAAAGGATGTTTATAGCGTGCCATCATTTTTTCTAGCAGTTCTCCTTCAAGTGGAGTGTCTCCATTAGGATCCAGGGCGATACAGGGGACAGGGTATTTTTGGGCGAATCCCAGTGTGCCGCATACTGTTTGAAGGCGGCTGTAAGGACGTGGGGTGGATATGTCGTATTGAAGCATGATTGTCTTCCCTTTGAGCGTGTGGATAAGAGTCGTGTTTACGTCTCCCAATTGATATTTCTGGTGGGCTTCCGGTGAATATTCGCCGAATAGTCTACGGGCATACTCGCTCATTCCTGCCTGATGAGTAGACATGGAAACGAGATATTCCATTCTGTCACTGCGATGAATATCCAGTATCTGGCAGGCGGGGCCTAACCCATGAGTGGGATAAGGATTGCCTGTATGTTCGATGCTGTATCTTTTTCCCCAATGGTTGTGATAGCCGCCTTCGCTCTCTTCGGCAAAGTACATTGAACGAAGATCGTGAATGTAGGCTCCTTCTACATGCATGATTTCTCCGAACAATCCTCGTTGGGCCATGTTGAGAGTCATTAGTGCAAAGGGATCATAACAACAATTTTCGAGCATGATGCAGTGTCGCCTGGTTTTTTCTGCAGTGTCTACCAATTGCCAACATTCTTCCACGCTCATAGCAGCCGGAACTTCAATAGCTACATGTTTATTGCATTCCATTGCGAAAGTTGCCATTGGAGTATGCATTAACCAGTCGGTGCAGATGAATATTAAATCTACTTCATCCGATTCGCACATCTTCTTCCATCCCTCCACTCCGGTATATCCGGTGGCTTCGGAACGGTCAGCTTCTTTTAATAGTTGTTGGGCCTTACTTAGATTTCCTTCTCTTATTTCACAAAGAGCTTTGATTTCTACTCCTTCAATTTGCAGATAACGTTGTAAGGTGAGCAATCCTCGATTGCCCAGTCCTATAATCCCGATGCGGATAGTGGGGATAGGGGGATGTGCTAGTCGGAGTACGTGCGATTGTACCGGAGAATTTTTCATAAGCTTAGCGGTCTAAAGTAAAACAAAAAAAGAGAATCTAATTTCTCAGATTCTCTTTGGAGAGCGGAAGACGGGGCTCAAACCCGCGACCCTCAGCTTGGAAGGCTAATGCTCTATCAACTGAGCTACTTCCGCAATTTTTGTGGGCAAAGATGGATTCGAACCACCGAAGTCGAAAGACAGCAGATTTACAGTCTGCCCCATTTGGCCACTCTGGTATTTGCCCTTTTTTGCTTTTGAGGAGGTTTGTTTCTCAATTGCGGTGCAAAGATACAACTATTTATTTAAACTCCAAACAAAATCGATCATTTTTATTGCAGTAATTGCACATTCATCTCCTTTGTTACCCAGTTTGCCACCGGCACGATCCTCTGCTTGCTCCATTGTATTTGTAGTAATTAATCCGTAAATAACTGGTATATCGCCAGTTGCGTTTAATTCGGTAATACCTTGGGTTGCTCCCATGCAAACATAATCAAAATGTGGGGTATCTCCTTTAATTACGCAACCAATTGCAATAATTGCATCAAGATCACAATTTTCCATCATTTGGTTGGCTCCAAAAGTAAGTTCGAAACTTCCCGGTACAGTTTTCACCAGAATATTTTCGTCTTTTGCTCCATGTTTTTTTAATGTATCGACTGCGCCTTTCAGTAAAGCACCGGTAATATTGAAATTCCATTCGGATACGACGATACCAAATTTCATTGCTTCTGCATTCGGAACGGAATTGAAATCATATTCGGATAAGTTATGGTAAGCTGTTGCCATAGTTAATTAAAAGTTGAGAATTATAAAATGAAGATTTGAGAGTATGAGAGATTTAAGAAGAAAGGCACGGATTTCACGGATTCCACGGTTTTAATAGATAGTCCGCTTAATCCGGTGTAATCCGTGCCTCGATTCCCTTATATAATAGATGGTATATTATTTTTTCATCAATTTAGCTTGCTCGATATATTTGTCGATGTCCATAGCCTGATAAGATTGGAAATATTTATCCTTGATCTTAGTGTAAGCGTTTACAGCATCGTCATATTTTCCCTGTTTTACCAGGATTTCACCAGCTTGTATCAGGAAGATCGGGCTTAATGTGTTGTTGTCAGCTTTGTCTGCTGCCGACAATAAAGTAGAAGCCGCTTTGTCTAATTGGCCAAGTTGTGCGTAGCAGTTACCTGCAGCACCCAAAATTGCCGGAGCAACCATTTGGTCTTTTCCATTGAAGCTGTCCAGCATCTTCACTGCTTCTTCATATTTGCCAAGTTGTGCGTAGCAAATACCAGCATAAGCTTTTGCCAAATTGGCAGCTTTTGTTCCGCTGTAGTCATCAGCAACTTTCAGGAAACCTGTATAACCGATGCTGTCACCGTTCAAAGCCTGTTCAAAAGCATCCTGTTCAAAGTATTCCTGTCCTTTGAAAAGAGCTGCCTGTGCTTTTTCTTCACGTGGTTCAGCATAGAGGTTTTTGTACATGATAAAACCTGCTACAATAATAATCACAGCAACAACACCGCCAATAATTGCGTTTTTGTACTTGATAAGAAATGCTTCCGATTGTGTCAGTGCATCTTCTACGTTCAGATGTTCGTTCTGATTCTTTTGTTCTGCCATTTTATATGATTCTTTTTGTTATTATTCACAGTTTGATATTTCGACTCGCAAAAGTAGTTTTTTTATATCTACAAACGAAATTTAGAAGCATCTTTTTTTGTTTTACACCCGAAAACCACGAAAATCTTGCTACTTTTGTGAACAAATTAACGTGTACACAATGATACTGAAACGAATATCCATATTAAACTATAAGAATCTGGAAGAGGTAGAACTGGGATTCTCTGCTAAGCTGAATTGTTTTTTCGGACTGAATGGAATGGGAAAGACGAATTTGCTGGATGCGGTGTATTTCTTGTCTTTCTGTAAGAGCTCCGGAAACCCGATTGATTCTCAAAATATTCGTCATGAACAAGACTTTTTCGTAATTCAGGGCTTTTATGAAGCGGAGGACGGAACTCCTGAAGAGATTTATTGTGGGATGAAACGCCGTTCGAAGAAACAATTTAAGCGGAATAAGAAAGAATATAGCCGTTTTTCGGACCACATCGGTTTTCTGCCTTTGGTGATGGTTTCACCTGCCGATTCCGAATTGATAGCCGGGGGAAGTGAGGAGCGTCGCCGGTTTATGGATGTAGTGATTTCGCAGTATGATAAGGAATATCTTGAAGCGCTGATACGGTATAATAAAGCATTGGCGCAGCGTAACACATTGTTGAAGAGTGAGTTTCCGGTGGAGGAGGAGCTGTTTCTTGTGTGGGAGGAGATGATGGCGCAAGCCGGTGCAATCGTATTCCAGAAACGTGAAGCGTTTATCCGGGAGTTTATTCCTATTTTCCAATCTTTCTATTCCTTTATCTCGCAGGATAAAGAGGTGGTGGGATTATCTTATGAGTCTCATGCGCGGGATGCTTCTTTGTTGGAAGTGTTGAAGCAAAGCAGGGAGAGGGATAAGATAATGGGATTCTCTTTGCGTGGGATTCATAAAGATGAGTTGAATATGTTGTTGGGTGAATTCCCGATAAAGAAAGAAGGTTCGCAGGGACAGAACAAAACGTATCTGGTAGCATTGAAACTGGCGCAGTTTGATTTCTTGAAGCGTACCGGCCGGACTGTTCCTTTATTATTATTAGATGATATTTTCGATAAGTTGGATGCTTCCCGTGTAGAGCAAATAGTGAAGCTGGTGGCTGGAGACAATTTCGGGCAGATATTTATAACGGACACGAACCGGGGACATCTCGACCGTATTTTACATAAGGTAGGCAGCGATTATAAAATATTTCGTGTAGAAGAGGGCACAATTCAAGAAACGGAGGCTGATAATGAAGCGCAATGATGCCGAACAAATAGGAAAACTGATTCAACAGTTTCTTCGTCAGGAGAGTTTGGAATCTCCGCTGAACGAACAAAGACTGCTGGATGCCTGGCCTCAAATCTTGGGACCGGCGGCGGCTTATACCAGCAATCTTTATATTCGTAATCAGACATTATATGTACATCTGACTTCCGCAGCTCTTCGTCAGGAATTGATGATGGGGCGTGAGGTATTGGTGCGCACGCTGAATCAGAGAGTCGGAGCTACCGTAATTACAAATATTATTTTTCGTTGAAGAAAGATATTCTGTCTATAACCTTTATACCTAGCTTCCGGAGTGTTTCGGTTGCACGGTTGTAATAAAAAGGATTTTCCAAATATTGATTGTTATGGGCATCTACGCCGATGATAGCGGTGCAACCTTCATGGGCGGCTATTTTCCAGAAATCCGGATGAGGAATGGTAGTAATGCCATGAATATCATTGTACTCTTCATATCCGATATTATATTCCAACGGTAAGTTTAACCGTACTGCCGTCCGGCAGATATGTCTGCTGACTAGCTTACAATGACGATCGAACTCGGGGTAAGAACGCATAAATAAATCCGGATGGGCAAGGTAGGCAAATAGTCCGCTTTCCATTCCTTCAATAGCACTCTCTTCATAGAGTTCGAGCATGTCTACCGAATCTGTATTCCGGCCGAAGTAGGGGAACTTCTCATCTGTGTGAAAATGGTGATTTCCAAAGATGATATAGTCCAGTTTATATTCTTTGATGATTCCTTTTAACCAGTGTATGTATTCAGGAAAGTATTCGCATTCCAATCCTATTTTTATGCTGATTTGATTTTTATATTTCTCTTGCAGCGAACGGATACTTTCCACATATCCCGGTAGCTCTTCGGGAAGCATCCGGATGTCGGATATATAATCAGTGTGATATTTCCACGGAGTGTGGTCAGAAAAGCCTAATTCTTGATAGCCGCCTTTGATGGCACTTAAAACAAATTCTTCGTCACTCCCTGTCGCATGATGGCAGCGGGTGGTGTGGGTGTGATAATTCGTCTTCATTGATTGTTATGATTATATCCATGCGGATGTCGAATGATTCCGCTGGAACTTCTTCTACTAATTGAAATGGGAAACAGATTCCTGCTTTATAGGCTGATGGTATGCGTGGCAGGAGACGGTCATAATATCCTTTTCCCCGCCCCAAACGGTTACCTTTAGCATCGAAAGCTACTCCGGGAACGACGATGAACTCTATGGCTGCATAGTCTGTGAATATTTCTCCGGTTGGTTCTGCTATACCGTAGATGCCGCTGATTGACATGTCTTCCGGTCCGGTGTATATCCGTAGTTCTAAATCATCGCCTACTACTACAGGGAGTAGAATCCGTTTTTCGGTCCTCCATTTTTGAATAAAGGCATGTGTATCTACTTCGTCATTCAGCGAATGGTATAGTAATACAGTATTTGCCGCCCTGAAAGCCGGATGGGCTTCAAGGGCGGCAAGTATATTAGCTGATTGCAGCTTTCGCATAGTTGAATCCGCGTGTTGGGTCTTCAGTAATGCTATATGCTTGCGCAGTTCTTTTTTTCTTTCCATCTTTTTTATCCTTCGTCACTTCTTCTTCAACGGCTACCGGAGCTTTGGGGAAAGCTTCTCCTTTTTCAAGTATCTCAATACCTTTAATGACAGTAGCATCTGTTTTGTTGAAGTATTGGAGATAGGCTTCCAGTCCAAGCATATTGTAGATGATGTTGCCAAAGAGGTTCTTTTCCAATAGTTTGTATGATTTCTGAATGAGGATATTTCTTCTTTTCACTCCTTTACTGTCGGCAAAACGGACAAACTGTTCCACCAAACCTTGATGACGAAGATAGTTTAGTAATTCTTCCTCAGTTTCGTATTGGCTTAACTTCTTCCGGTTATTGTCGGTGTATTGGAATGTGAACTGAATAGTCAGTCCCCGGTTAATAACTGTCGATAGATAAGAAGTGACTCCCGTTGTATCCTGCGGAACGAATATATCCGGCATGATACCACCGCCGCCATACACAGTACGTCCCAAGCTGGTATTATAACGTTCGCTCTCATTCTGCTTGATACTATCACGTGAGAAAAATTCTCCATGTTCGTAACGGGTGTATAAATCCAGCTCGTAGTTACGGTCTTTACCGCTTTCGTATGGGCGTTGGATGCAACGTCCGGATGGGGTGTAGTAGCGGGCGATTGTCAGGCGGATAGCCGATCCGTCACTGAAATCGATAGGCTGTTGCACAAGTCCCTTACCGAAAGAACGGCGTCCTACAACTGTACCCCGGTCGTTATCTTGAATAGCTCCGGTGAAAATTTCACTGGCGGAAGCAGATCCTTCGTCAATCAATACAACGAGCGGCATTTTCTGACAACTACCCGTACCGTTGGCAAATTCTTCTGCACGTGGATATTTACGGCCTTGAGTATATACGATCAACTTACCTTCAGGCAAGAATTCATTTACCATGCGGATAGCAGCTTCCATATATCCTCCGGTATTACCGCGCAGGTCAATGATTAGACCTTTGCATTTTTTGTGGTTGAGTTGTGCTAATGCATTAAGCAATTCCACATGGCTGGTACGTCCGAATTTGCTGACTTTCACATAACCGATATCGTCGTTTACCATGTAAGCAGCATCTACGGTATTTTGAGGAATGTCTCCACGTGTGATGTTGAAGTGTAATAAGTCCTTTTCTCCTGTTCGTTTGATTCCCAATTTTACCTGTGAGCCTTTCGGACCTTTCAAGGTGCGCATAGCTCGTTCGTTCGTTACTTTCTTGCCGACAAACAAGCTATCGTCTACAGTAACAATGCGGTCGCCCGCCATTAATCCTATCTTTTCAGAAGGACCTCCCTGAACAACAGCATTGACATGAATGGTGTCATTCTGTATGGTAAACTGGATACCAATTCCGCTGAAGCTGCCTTCCAGTTCAGAGTTGACTTCTTCGAGATTTTGGGCTGGGATATAAGTTGAATGCGGATCCAGTTCGGCTAGAATTTGCGGCATGGCTTTTTCTACCAAATCGGCCATGTTTACGGTGTCGACATATTGATCGTCTACAATGCGTAACAATGCATTTAGCTTATTGGAGGAACCGTTGATGATACCCAAACGGTTGCCGGCAAAATGCTTGGCATAAAATGTACCGATAAGAATCCCGACTACCACACTGACTGCTATGATGACAGGTGTAAAACGTGAAGAGTTTTTTGTACTCATGTCTATTCCTTTTTTAAAACGTTCGTCTTCTTATTTATTTGGAGAGGAATTATCATCTAACTCTGTGTAGATAACTTCGATTCCCGCCCGTTTTAATAACTCTATTCCATCTTCCAGGCGGTAATGCTCGGAATAAACTACCCGTTTGATTCCTGCCTGTATGATTAACTTTGCGCATTCGATGCAAGGAGAGGCGGTGACGTACATGGTAGCACCGTCGCTACTGTTATTTGAACGCGCTATTTTGGTAATGGCATTGGCTTCCGCATGCAGAACGTATGGTTTTGTCAGGTTGTTTTCATCTTCACATACATTCTCGAATCCGGAAGGTGTTCCGTTATATCCATCGGAGATAATCATTTTATCCTTAACAATTAAAGCTCCTACTTTACGGCGTTGACAATAGGAGTTTTCAGCCCATATACTGGCCATACGTATATAACGTTTGTCAAGTTCTAATTGTTTTTTTTCAGTGTCCATGTTGTTTACTATTTATTGCTGACTACCCGGAAAACCATGCGGAAAGTTTGTTTACTGGATGCTGGTTTGTATAAAAGGTATAAGTTGTTACTGTCTCCTTCGTAAGATGTGGCGGCATTAAGTCCCTCTATGAAATTTTTGGCGAGTTTGTCGTTGCCATAACTACCAGCAGTGGTAACTGTAGCTTTAAAATTGTTGTTCTTGGCATTGGCACTCCATTTCCCTTCAAAAGTACTGGTTGCAATTACACTTCCTTTTATATTTCCGTTCATAACATCTCCATCTACTGTGCCATCAAATACGATGTTGTATGTACCGTTTTTATTAAGCTCTTCAATACTTGCTTTTTCTTGTTCTTCATTCTCCCAAAAGCCAAACATCTCATGACCTCCATCTACTGTGATATAATTTAGTTTCCAGGTTTTTCCTGTAAAGATAGCAGCTACATCGTCCGAATCATTACATCCTGAAAATAAAGGAAGCAATAAAAGCAATCCTACTATTTGAAATATACTTCTCTTCATATTTAATATCTAATAACTTAATACTTATTTCTTTATCCCATTTCTGATTAGCAAAGCATCAATGCTCGGTTCCTGTTCGCGGAAACGTTTATAAAGTATCATCGGATGTTCCGTTCCTCCTTTCGACAGAATATTATTGCGGAATGAGTCTGCCACTTTCTGATTGAATATCCCTTTTTGCTTGAATAATGAAAAAGCGTCAGCATCCAATACTTCCGCCCATTTGTAGCTATAGTACCCAGCGGCATATCCACCGGCAAAGATGTGGGAGAACTGCGTACTCATGCAAGCTTCTTGTACTACCGGCAATATTTGCGCGTCCTTCCAGGCTTCCTGTTCATAAGCTTTCACATCTCCTTCAAAAGGAGTGTTACGCGTATACCATGCCATATCAAGTAGACCGAAGCTTATTTGTCTCAGGCAAGCATAAGCAATATTGAAGTTTGATGCATCTACAAGACGTCTTATCAATTCGTCCGGCAAAACTTCTCCCGTCTGATAATGACGGGCAAAGGTATTGAGGAAATCTTTCTCTATGGCGAAATTCTCCATAATTTGTGAGGGGAGTTCCACGAAATCCCAATATACATTGGTTCCACTTAAACTCCTGTAAGTGGAATTGGCAAACATGCCGTGCAGGCTATGTCCAAACTCATGCAAGAATGTTTCTACCTCATTGAAAGTCAATAAAGCGGGCTTATTCTCGGTTGGCTTGGTGAAGTTCATCACAACGGATACATGAGGACGGCTGTTTTCACCGGTCTTTTTATCGATCCATTGGTCTTTGTAACTCGTCATCCAGGCTCCGGCACGCTTTCCCGGACGCGGATGGAAATCGGTGTATAGGACGGCTAAGAATTTGCCGTCTTTATCAAACACTTCAAAGGCTTCTACCTCTTTATGGTAAACCGGGATTTCTGTATTTTTCCGGAAAGTGATTCCGTATAACTTTTCTGCCAGGCCAAATACTCCTTTCTTCACTTGTTCCAGTTCGAAGTAAGGGCGAAGCATTTCTTCGTTGATATTGAATTTTTTGTCTTTCAGTTTATTTGAATAATAACTCCAGTCCCAAGGCATGACAACGAAATCAGCTCCCTGTTCTTCACGAGCCAGTTCTTGTATCTCTTTATATTCTTGCTGTGCAGTAGGAGTGTATGCTTCCAACAGTTGGTTGAGCAGCTTGTATACCGACTTGCTGTTTTCAGCCATTCTTTTCTTTAGCGTATATTCCGCATAATCTTTGTATCCCAGTAATTGGGCTATTTTCATGCGTGTATTGGCTATCTTTTTTACGATGTCGATATTATTGAATTCGTTATCGTGTGTACATTTGGTATTATAAGCCATATACAGCTTTTGACGTAAATCCCGATTATCGGAATACGTCATGAAAGGAACATAGCTCGGAGCGTGAAGCGTGAATGCCCATCCTTCTTTACCTTCGCTCTTGGCTGTTTCTGCAGCTGCTTCTATGATAATTTCGGGTAGTCCGGCAAGGCTTTCTTTTTTTGTTAACAGCATTTGATAAGCATTCGTCTCTTTCAGGTTGTTTTCACTGAAAGTTAGCGTCAGTTTACTCAATTCGGTAGTCAGGCGACGGTATTCTTCCCGTGCTTCTCCTTCCAAGTTGGCGCCATGGCGTACAAAACTGTTATATGCATTTTCCAGTAACTGTTTTTGTTCCTGTGTCAGCTGCAAAGCCTCTTTCTGGTTATACACTTCTTTCACACGTGCGAATAACTTTTCGTTCAGTGTGATATTGTTGCTGTGTTCACTAAGCAACGGCATAATCTTTTGAGCCAGCTCTTGCAGATCGTCATTCGTTTCTGCGCTTAGCATATTACCGAAGACAGCTACTACTCTATCCAGTAATTCTCCGGATTCTTCGAAAGCTTCTATTGTATTGGTGAAATCAGCCTTTTCCGGATTCTGTATGATAGCCTCTATTTCAGCATTTTGCAACCTGATTCCTTCCAGAATAGCAGGTTCATAATGTTCTGTTTCAATCCGGTCAAACGGCACGGTTTCGTGTGGCGTATGGTATTGCCCGTAGAAAGGATTCTGGGCATTTGTTATATTGTTCATAGTGCAAACTAGTATCAATGTTATTAATAATCTCTCCATAGGAGTACAAAGCTACTAAAATTGTCGCTTATTCAACGGATAACACGTTGCTTTTTAACAATATATAAAATGAAATGTATAAAAAAACCGCTACGGTTTCCCGCAGCGGTTTTCTATATGGTTTAAGCTTCTAATTAAGCGTTAACTGATGCCATGTGAGCGATCAAGTCAAGAACTTTGTTAGAGTAACCGATTTCGTTGTCATACCAAGATACAACTTTAACGAAAGTATCAGTCAAAGCGATACCTGCTTTAGCGTCGAAGATAGAAGTACGAGCGTCACCCAAGAAGTCAGAAGAAACTACTGCATCTTCAGTGTAACCCAGGATACCTTTCAATTCGCCTTCAGAAGCTTCTTTCATTGCAGCGCAGATTTCAGCGTAAGTAGCCGGTTTAGCCAAGTTAACTGTCAAGTCAACTACAGATACGTCCAAAGTCGGAACACGCATAGACATACCAGTCAATTTGCCGTTCAATGCAGGGATTACTTTACCTACAGCCTTCGCAGCACCAGTAGAAGAAGGGATGATGTTGCCAGAAGCAGCACGACCACCTCTCCAGTCTTTCATAGAAGGACCGTCAACTGTTTTCTGAGTAGCAGTTGTAGAGTGAACTGTAGTCATCAAACCGTCAAGGATACCGAACTTGTCGTTCAATACTTTAGCGATAGGAGCCAAACAGTTAGTAGTACAAGAAGCGTTAGATACGAATTGAGTACCTTTTACATATGTTTTTTCGTTTACACCGCAAACGAACATCGGAGTGTCATCTTTAGAAGGAGCTGACATTACAACATATTTTGCACCAGCTTCGATGTGAGCCTGAGCTTTATCTTTGCTCAAGAACAAACCTGTAGATTCAACAACGTATTCTGCGCCTACTTCATTCCATTTCAAGTCAGCCGGATTTCTTTCAGCTGTGATACGGATAGCTTGACCGTTAACGATCAATTTGCTGTTTTCAACATCTGCTTCAATAGTACCGTCAAATTGACCGTGCATTGTATCATACTTCAGCATGTAAGCCAAGTAATCAACCGGGCAAAGGTCATTGATACCTACGATTTGAATATCGTTTCTTGTCATTGCAGCGCGGAAAACGAAACGTCCGATACGTCCGAATCCATTAATACCTACTTTAATCATTTTGTTTAAACTTTTAAGGGTTTTATAATATTTGTTCAAATATCTCTCTACCTCCGCACTTGTTTTATTTTCAAATGCGGTGCAAAATTACAAAAATGTTTTTATATTCGCATATTAAATTCACATTAAATATTGAAAAAAGATGGGAAAGAGTACATTTTTACAAGACTTTAAGGCATTTGCCATGAAAGGTAATGTCATAGACATGGCTGTCGGTGTTGTTATTGGTGGTGCGTTTGGAAAAATCGTATCATCATTGGTTGCTAATGTTATTATGCCTCCGATTGGTTTACTGGTTGGCGGTGTGAACTTTACGGATTTGAAATGGGTGATGAAAGCGGCGGAGGTCGGTGCCGACGGCAAGGAGATAGCTCCGGCTGTAACACTGGATTACGGCCAATTTTTGCAGGCTACCTTTGATTTTCTGATTATCGCTTTCGCTATATTCTTATTTATACGTTTGATAACGAAGTTGACTACTAAAAAACAGGCGGAAGTTGCGGCAACTCCTCCTGCTCCTCCTGCACCAACGAAAGAGGAAGTTTTGTTGACGGAGATACGTGACTTACTGAAAGAAAAGAATAGTTGATTCTAACTTAAAATAGAGGAGATTCCAGGTGTAAACTAGAGAATCTCCTTTATTTTTCTCTTCATTATTAATATAGATTGCGTACTTTTTTCTACTTTTGCAACTCAATTTATTCAAAATCCAACCATTGATATGCAGGAAAAAATAATAATTCTTGATTTCGGTTCGCAGACAACACAGCTCATAGGCCGTCGTGTACGTGAATTGGATACGTATTGTGAAATTGTTCCTTATAACAAATTTCCTAAGGAAGACCCAACTATTAAAGGAGTTATTCTCTCCGGAAGTCCTTTCTCGGTTTACGATAAAGATGCTTTTAAAGTAGATTTGAGTGAAATTCGTGGTAAATATCCAATATTGGGTATTTGTTATGGTGCACAATTTATGTCATACACCAATGGCGGAAAAGTGGAACCGGCCGGAACACGCGAATATGGACGTGCCCACTTGGCTTCATTTTGCAAAGATAATGTGCTGTTTAAAGGAGTACGTGATGGTTCGCAGGTATGGATGAGTCATGGAGATACGATTACTGCTATTCCTGATAATTTCAAAAAAATAGCTTCAACAGATAAAGTAGAGATTGCTGCTTATCAGGTAGAAGGTGAGCAAGTGTGGGGTGTTCAATTCCATCCGGAAGTATTCCATAGTGAAGACGGAACTCAAATCCTGAAGAACTTTGTGGTAGATGTTTGCGGTTGCAAACAAGACTGGTCGCCGGCTTCTTTCATTGAAAGTACGGTTGCCGAGCTGAAAGCGCAGTTAGGGGATGATAAAGTCGTTCTCGGTTTGAGTGGCGGAGTTGATTCTTCAGTTGCAGCAGTGTTGTTAAACAAGGCTATCGGTAAGAACTTGACTTGTATCTTTGTAGATCACGGTATGCTACGTAAGAATGAGTTCAAGAATGTGATGAAGGATTACGAGTGTCTCGGTCTGAATGTGATTGGTGTTGATGCCAGCGCAAAGTTTTTCGCAGAACTGGCTGGTGTCGCTGAACCGGAAAGTAAGCGTAAGATTATAGGTAAGGGCTTCATCGATGTATTTGATGTGGAGGCTCACAAGATAAAAGACGTGAAATGGCTGGCGCAGGGTACCATTTATCCGGATTGTATTGAGTCATTGTCTATTACGGGTACAGTGATAAAGAGCCATCATAATGTAGGCGGTCTTCCTGAAAAGATGAATCTGAAGTTGTGTGAACCGCTTCGTTTGTTATTTAAGGATGAAGTGCGCCGGGTAGGTCGTGAGCTGGGTATGCCGGAGCATTTGATTACCCGTCATCCGTTCCCGGGACCGGGACTGGCAGTGCGTATTCTGGGAGATATTACTCCTGAAAAAGTACGTATTCTGCAGGATGCTGACGATATTTTTATCCAGGGATTGCGTGATTGGGGATTGTATGATAAGGTATGGCAGGCAGGAGTTATCTTGTTGCCGGTACAGTCTGTGGGCGTAATGGGAGATGAACGTACTTATGAAAGAGCGGTTGCTTTACGTGCTGTGACATCTACAGATGCCATGACAGCCGACTGGGCACATTTACCTTATGAATTTATGGGTAAGGTGTCGAATGATATTATTAATAAGGTGAAAGGAGTGAACCGTGTAACCTATGATATCAGTTCCAAGCCACCAGCAACCATTGAATGGGAATAATAACATTATCCATCATAAAAATAGCCTCAACAGGAATTTCCGTTGAGGCTATTTTTATGATGGATAGTTTCTTTTTTTTGATTGGTCAGTCCGTATCTACTCGTTTACCAGCTTCTGTGCGTCCGGAATAAGAATCTCTTTCCGGCGTAACTCTAATAGTCCTTTGTCTTGTAGCTCATTGAGCGCTTTCGATGTATTCAACCGGGTATCATCTAAGTAGCGGGCAAGATCGTCCATTTTTACTTTGAATATCTTTTCTCCCTGCGTCTTTTCACAATGTAACAGGAAAAAGCGAATGATTTTCTCTTTTAAATCCTGTGTCGGCTCTTCCCATAAACGGGAATAAAGGTTTTGTGCCCGATTACTGACAATATTCATGTAGTTGAGCCGGAATATTTCATATTTGAACAGGTCGCTAAGTACGAATGTTTTGCTGATACTAACAGTATGTGCTTCCGTATGTGCTACATAAGTGGAGGTGTAATTGGTATTCATACCAAACAACGACTGTGGTTCCAGCAGATAAGGTGCTTCCATCTGTTCGATGACGGTATATATGTTTTCTTTGGAATTTGTGACGATAGAAACCTCTCCTTTTAACAGGAAGCAGAGTTGTTTACACGAACTACCACTCTCTATGATAGTTTCTCCCACTTTATGCTTGATAAAGTGTAGCTTGACCTTATCCAGAATACTTGTGAAATCTTCATGACAAAGACCTTGAAATAAAGGCAATTGGAGCAAAGTGTCGAACATTGTTTCCATATGTTGTAATCTCTTGTTAATCGTACAAATTTACTCATAATACAATACTGCTGTCAACATCTGACCGTTCTTTTTGTTTTTTTTATTGTTTGAATGCATAAAAATAGAGTATATTTGCAGAAAAAAAGGAGGGAATTATGTTCGCAGGCTTCAATTGGCAGCAGATGATTAGTGCGTTTATCGTACTTTTTGCCGTGATAGACATTATCGGCTCTATACCTATTATAATTAACCTCAAAGAAAAAGGGAAAGATGTGAATGCGATGAAAGCTACTGTCATCTCTTTTGCTTTGCTGATCGGATTTTTCTATGCGGGAGATATGATGCTGAAACTCTTCCATGTAGATATTGAATCGTTTGCAGTAGCCGGTGCATTTGTCATTTTCCTCATGTCTTTGGAGATGATTTTGGATATTGAGATTTTCAAGAATCAGGGGCCTATCAAAGAAGCTACTTTGGTGCCGCTTGTTTTTCCTTTGTTGGCAGGTGCCGGAGCTTTCACCACTTTGCTTTCGCTCCGGGCGGAATATGCCAGTATTAATATCATTATAGCTTTAGTTTTAAATATGATCTGGGTTTACTTTGTAGTGAGTATGACCGGTCGTGTAGAACGTTTTCTGGGAAAAGGAGGTATCTATATTATTCGTAAGTTCTTCGGTATCATTCTGTTGGCTATATCTGTAAGATTGTTTACGGCCAATATAACGTTATTGATTGAAGCGTTGCATCGGTCTTGAATAATAATCTAATCTTTACTTGTTTTCTACTTGTTATTTTTGTATATTTGACGACTTTACTTATGCTTTTCACTAGAGTGGAAAGAGCTTGTCATCAAGGTGAAAAGGGCTTCTCACTTGGGTGATAAGGTCTCATCATTTTAGTGAGAAGTTACTGATGTTGGTAATAAACTACAAGGATGCCGGTGAGAAATGGTGAGGATGTCGGTGTCCTTATGAAGGAGAAACTAATATATAACCGTAAAGATGGCAGTACAATTTGAGTTTTATAAGAATCCAGGAACGGGAGAAGAAGGAGAGGAAGAGCAATATCATCCCCGAGTTGTTAACTTCAATTCAGTGAGTACTGAATATTTGGCAGCTGAAATTCATAGAGCTACAACGTTCGGTGAGGCAGAGGTTGAAGGTGTTCTGATGTCATTAGGCCATTTCATGAGCTCTCATCTTAAAAATGGCGAACGTGTACACTTGAAAGGGATAGGATATTTTCAGGTGACGTTGCAGACTACAGAACCGGTATATGATGTTAAGACACGTTCTGATAAAGTTTCTTTCAAAGCTATTCGTTTTCAGGCGGATAAAGAACTTAAAGGCGAATTATATGATATACATATACAACGTTCGAAATGGAAGTGCCATTCGGCTATCCTTTCAGAGGAGGAAATTGATCGGCGTTTGACGGAGTTTTTCACTACTCATCAAGTCTTGATTCGGTGTAATTTGCAATCCATTTGCCAGTTTACTCAAATTATGGCATCGCGTCATATACAACGTTTGAAAGAACAAGGTAAAATAGAGAACATAGGAACTCGTTTTCAACCGATTTATGTGCCCAGATCCGGGTATTATGGAAAATAAACCATCCCTGATACTGGGTGGAGAGGCATAAGTAGGGCCGGAAAATTATGATAGGGGTGTTTGCTGGATATGGGTATATTGGGGGTAGATAAATATTTAATATGTGTCTTTGCATCACTTGAACGTCTCCTGTCATAGCTGCAGATAGATGGGAATTTTCTGTTTGTCATGAAAAGACTTTTGTTATTAAATAAACCTTATTGTATATAAGTAAAAAGAAAAAAATTACGGAACAATGAAACAAAAACGATATTTGTTGATCAGCCTTCTCGTTTTCTGGTTGTTTGTAACATTGCAATGGGGCTATGCAAATACTACTATATTGTCCAATTATCGTTATGGACTTACCTTCAAAGCACATACTGTTAATCAGGATCAAAGAACAAGTCTTGATCTGACTCCGGATAGAAGTCTGTATCTAGGTAATAAGTTCTCGCTTAGTTTTGACATTAAGTTGAGAGAGGAATTGCATACTTATGGATATGTGTTTAGAATAATTTCCGACGATACTTCTTCTTGCCTGGATTTTATATCTTATCAACTACGATCCAAGTTCAATTTCATATTGAACAAAGGTAGTTCGATTGTTGAGAATGTGGATTTTATAGACAGTACTCAAATAGTAAAAGATGAGTGGATTAAGATAAGGCTTGATTTCACAGAACAGGAGATTAAGATTTCGGTGAATGAAGCTACTCAAACGATGCGTCATTCTTTTAAAGACTTTAACAATCTAAGTTTCTTATTTGGAAGTAATAGGCATCCAAAGTATTATACGACCGATGTGCCTCCCGTTAGTTTGCGTAACATTGAGTTGCATAATCAGGATGGTAGAATGATACGTTGCTGGAAGCTGGCCTTGCATAACAGAAAAGGAGAAACAATGGATGAAGTAGAGGCTCAACGTGCAATTGTTCAAAATGGCATTTGGGAAATAGATAGACATTATAACTGGCAGAAAGAGAAATCCTTGAAATTTGATAGTAAGAAGTTTCAATGTCAAAATCTTCAATTAGCTTATGATAGTATAGGTGGTAGGATATTTATGGTACTAAAAGAGAAGGTATTGGTCTACCATGTCGATAATAAACAGGTAGACACTCTATCAGTTGAAAAAGGAGAACCTTACTTTGGAGTATCCAGACAGGTTATTTATTCTGCTGCTACTGACGAGTTGATTTCCTATTCTACTGAACACCCTCTTTTAAGCAAATATAATTTTGTCACGCATGAATGGTCGATTCCTTCTACCTGGGAAGTGGACTCCAGGCAGCATCATAATCGTATGATAGACCCGGAAACCAATCATTTGATCCTTTTTGGAGGATATGGACGCCATACTTATAATGCCGATTTCGTGGAAAAAGGTTTGAACGACGGAGATCAATGGCAAATTATCTCTTTGGATTCCTGTATCACTCCTCGGTATTTAAGTGCTATGGGCATTGAAGATAAAGACCACATTCTTATAATGGGCGGGTATGGAAGCAGTTCAGGAAAGCAAGAAGAGTCTCCACAGAATTACTATGATCTTTATCGGTTGAATATTCGGAATAAATCATGTTCTAAGGTTTGGTCCTTTTTTAATGAAGGCGAGCATTTTACGTTTAGTAATTCTATGGTAATAGATACTGTCGCTGATAAGTTATATGCTTTGGTTTATAATAATGATCGTTTTTATACCAATCTCAACTTGTGCAGTTTTGATATTTGTACTTTAAAGCCACAATCTAAAATAGTAAGTGATTCTATCGAATATGATTTTTTGGATATTAAGTCTTATTGTGATTTATTTCTTTATCAAGACCAGATGTTGTATGCTTTTGTTGTCCAGGAGAAGATACCGGGTGAGGCAGTTTTAGATGTATATTCTTTAGTATATCCTCCTTTATCGTCAGATGAGATTTATATGGAAAAGAACGAAGATTGTTATTTTTCTACATGGGTTATCTATGGAAGCATTTTAATATGTCTACTATTCTTCTTCGTTATTGTATATGTCTACAAGAAAAAGAAAAGTAAAATAACTGAAGTTTCGGTGACTATTTCCAAAGTGGAGTATGTAGAACAGGAGATTGCTATGCCATCTAACAGAAAAATATCTGCAATTTTACTTCTTGGTGGTTTTCAGGTCTTTGATAAACAAGGGAATAATATAACAGGTGAATTTACGCCTACTCTTAAATTACTTTTTCTTTTCCTACTGTTAAACTCCATCAAAGGTGGAAAGGGAACAACTTCACAAAGATTGGAAGAGACTTTTTGGTTTGATATGAGTAAAACGAGTGCAGCCAACAACCGTAGGGTTAATATTCGTAAACTTCGGCTAATTCTTGAGACGGTCGGTGAGGTGCAGATTATCAATAAAAATGATTATTGGTATATTGATATGGGTAAAGATACTCTATGTGATTATCATCAGGTATGCCAGATTTTAAATGCTTTTGAATTCTATAATTCTTCTAATAAAGAAATGGTTGTCAACTTTGTAGAGTTGGCATCTTTGGGAGTGTTGCTGCCTAATGTAAGTACGGAATGGGTGGATGAATATAAATCGGAGTATTCTCATAACGTTATAGAACTACTTCTTTCTATCAGTGTCCGTGAAGAGATTGTGAAAGATAACAAACTATTGCTGAAAATAGCGGATATTATACTAATGCATGACTGTACTGATGAAGATGCTATTCGTATAAAGTGTAGGGCGTTGTTCCTGTCTGGACAAAAAGGACTTGCTAAACAATGTTTTGATAAGTATTGTGCAGATTATAAGCGTTTATTGAATACTTTTCCCGAATTTACATACGATGATGTGATTTGTGAGAGCTGATAGGTGGAATTTATTTTTTAAATGAAATAAATTTTGCATTAAAAGTGCATTAATGATCTCCCGGAAGTGGCTTTATTGCTTTCGGGTTCTTTTATTTTCTTCATGAGAGGGCAAAATATTTCTATTTTTTTCTCTTTATTTATCAGGTACTTATATGGAATGTGATAAGCAAAATCATCTTATTAATATGAAATTAATGTTGTGATAATGCCTCTCATATACTTTCGCAGTACCAATTAATCGCAAATATATCGAGTTATGAAGTATACTGATACCTTCTGAATAGGTTCATGATTCATAGTGATCTATAATAGATGATTGATTGAACAATATATCAACTTAATTTATAATTTATGAAAGCACGTATTTGCAAAGAGAAGCACTGGAATGTGCATTTAAGGTTCTTTTTTGTGATGATGGGAGCTTTACTGTTCTCAGCTTCTGTTCTTGCCCAAAGTAACTTGATAACGGGTAAGGTTATAGACAACGCTAACGAACCGATTATTGGAGCCAGTATTCAATCTTCTGTGGCCGGGAAGGGAACTATTTCTAATATGAATGGAGATTTTTCCATTGAAGTTCCTGTCGGGACAGAATTAACTATCAGTTTTCTTGGTTACCGCACTCAAAAAATAAAAGTGTCTGATATGCGGTCTTTAGTTATCAAATTGCTGGAAGATACACAGGCGTTGGATGAAGTGGTAGTGGTAGGTTATGGAGTTCAGAAAAAAGAGAGTTTGACGGGGGCTATTTCTAATATTAAAAATGATGAGATCATTAAAACGAAAGCTACCAGTCTGGCACAATCACTTGAAGGGAAAGTCTCGGGATTGAAGATACGGCAGAATGACGGTGAACCGGGACAATTTCGTTCCGATATCAATATACGCGGTTTGGGTACTCCGCTTTTCATTATTGACGGGATTGTCAGAGATGGGGCTAATGAGTTTCAGCGTCTTAATCCGGATGATATAGAAAGCATTTCTTTCCTGAAAGATGGTACTGCAGCTATTTATGGTATGAATTCGGCTAATGGAGCCATTATTGTAACAACAAAAAAAGGATATAAAGGAAAGGCGAAAATATCTTTGTCGGCTAATTGGGGATGGTCTAAACCGACTAATATTCCTAAGATGACAAACGCTGCTCAATATATGGAGCTTAGAAATGATGCTGCAATATTAGGAGAAGGTAATCCATTGGTTACAAAAGAAGAATTGGAATTATGGAAGACGGGTGCTCCTGGATATGCCAGTACTGATTTATACGATCATGTGATTAAGAATAGTTCTATTCAGCAGCAATATACTTTGTCCTTGCAAGGAGGTTCGGATATTGTCTCATACTTTGGTAGTTTTAGCTATGCATCCGATGAAGGGTTGTTGAAATCCGGTGATTTGGGATATGAAAAATTTACTTTTCGTTCGAATACTGATATAAAAATAGCTAAAGGATTGACCGCAGGAGTTAATCTGGCAGGTAGATATGATAAGACCAGCCAGCCATGGAACTCTTTCTATGAGATCTTCAAGCAGACCCGTGTGAATGTGCCGACTGTGCCTGCGTATGCCAATAACAATCCGGACTATTTGGCAACTCAAAGTATGGGAATTAATCCCATTGCTTTGGCGGATGCGGATATGACAGGTTATCATTATTATTATAATAAAAACTTTCAATCGACATTCACTCTAAAATATGAAGTACCGTTTGTACAGGGATTATTTGTACAAGGACAATTAGGCTATGATTATAATCATAATAAACATAAAGGATTGAGAAAGAAGTTTTCTACTTATACATACGCTATCGAAACGGATGAATATATAGAGAATGAATACAATAATCCTTCTATGATACAAGTGAATAATAACGAAGCGAGCAGGCTTGACATGCAAGCACAAATCAGTTACAATAGGTTGTTTAATGATACTCATAATGTAAGTGCTACATTGGTCTATGAAAGGAGACAGGAAAAAAGTGATTGGTCGAATATAGAACGTAAGTTTGATTTATTGACTTATGATGAAGTAGATTATGCCGGATTGAAAGATGCTGTTTCAGGGGGGATGTCTAACGAACAGGCTTTTATTTCGTATGTCGGCCGGTTTAACTATGATTACAAAGGAAGGTATTTATTAGAATTAGGATTCAGAAATGATGGTTCTTACCGCTATGCTCCTGGTAGCAGATGGGCTTTTTTCCCTATGGGGTCTATTGGTTGGCGTTTGTCGGAAGAGAAGTTTTTGAAGGAAAAGTTAAGCTTTCTTGATAATCTGAAGATCAGGGCTTCGTACGGAGAGTCTGGACAGGATGCAGGTGATCCGTTCCAATATGTGTCGGGTTATAACCTTAATGTTGGTATTTATGAATTTAATGACGGGACTACCACTTCGGGCATTTCTGCTCCCTCTATTACGAATACGAATTTAACTTGGTATAAAGCTAAGTTACTTGATATAGGATTCGATCTTTCTATATTCAAAGGATTATTCTCTTTGGAGTTCGACTTATACCAAAGAAAAAGAAGCGGATTGTTAGCTACAAGAGTGGTGTCATTACCTAATACATTTGGTTCGCAACTGCCACAGGAAAATTTGAATAGTGATTTGACGAGGGGTATTGACATAACGCTCGGGCATACTAATAAGATTGGAGATTTTTCTTATAGCGTCAAAGCGAATATGAATTTAGCCCGTACCCGAATGGAGCATGTAGAAAGAGGACCTTTCACCAGTAGTATGGATCGTTGGAGAAATCAGTCTTCCGGACGTTGGAATGATTTCACATGGGGGTATCAGACTAATGGGCAATTCCAGACTATGGAGGAAATAAAATATGCTCCTGTCCAGGATGGAGAGTTAGGGAATAGCAAGGAACTGCCGGGGGATTACCGTTATGTAGATGTTAATGGTGACGGTATTATCGATGATAATGATAGAATGCCTCTCTTTTGGTCAGGTACTCCACTGATTCATTATGGCTTTAATTTGGAGGCTTCTTGGAAAAATTTCGATATCTACGCTTTGTTTCAGGGAGCGGGAATGTATACTGTCCAGTTTTCAGAGGTTTATGCCGAGGTGCTGTGGTCAAAAGGTGCGAATACTCCAGCCTATTTCTATGACAGATGGCGCAAAGAAGACCCTTACAATCCGAATAGTAAATGGGTTGCCGGGAAATGGCCTGCTGCCCGTTTAATACAGGACACCGGGGCTATGTATAAAGAGAGTAATATCTGGCGTCGTGATGCTTCTTATTTAAGACTTAAAACTTTGGAACTGGGTTATACATTACCAGACAGTATTTTGAGAAAGAGCGGTATCAGTAATGTACGATTCTATATTAATGGCTATAATCTTTTAACCTTCTGTGATTCTTTTGTGAAAGCGTTTGATCCGGAAAAGGTGGAAGGCTCTTATAGTGCTGGAATGAATTATCCTCTGACTAAAAGTTTTAATATTGGTTTTACTGCTAATTTTTGATAGATTATGAAACATAAGATTATATTATTGCTGAATATGGCTCTTCTTTTTGCAGGATGTACGGATATTCTGGATATAGAGCCTAATAATAAGGTGGTTGCAGACAAAGTTCTGACTACGGAAGAGGGGATTGCGATGCACATGGCAAATCTTTACGGCCGTCTTCCTATCGAGGATTTCTCTTATGCGATTGATAAGGGCTTTAATTTGGGAATTGGGAATACTGATCCGAATAATGGTGGACGGGCTGCTGCTATGTACTGTGACGAAGCCATGCATTCTGAATTTGACGAATGGGGAAGTGAAGGATTTAATTTCTGGGAAAGATATACGGATGATAAAGGTTTATATAATGCTTCTGTTGGTATTTATACATTGATCAGGGATATTAATAATCTGTTGGAAACGATTCCTATGTTGAATACTTCCAATGATAAAAAAACATTATTGGAGGGTGAAGCAGCTTTTCTACGTGCATATACATATTTTGCTTTGGCAAAGCGGTATGGTGGAGTTTCGATTATCAAGAAAGTTCAGGTGTATAATGGAGATGTAGAAGAATTGAAAGTGCCCCGCAGTACGGAAAAGGATACATGGGATTTTATCTTGAGTGATTGTGATGACGCTATCCGGAAACTAAGTGAGTCTTCAGAAGATACTCGTCGTGCTAATAAATGGATTGCATTGGCACTGAAATCTCGGGTAGCTTTATATGCAGCTTCGATTGCCAAATATACTCATGAGCCTTATGTGGGTCTGTCGGGGCCGGCTGTAGAACAGAAACTTGTGGGTATTGATGCTTCGGAAGCAGATCGTTATTATGAAATTTGTATGCAGTCGTCTGATGAAATCATGAAGAGTGGGTTGTATGGTTTATATGGTGCAGAACCTCAAAGCAGAGACGAAGCTATCGTAAATTATAAAAAACTATTTGAGGATCCAAGCAGTGTATTGAATGGAACGAAGGAACCTATTTTTATTAAAGGATATACATCTGGTACCCAACTTGCACACAATTACGATATTTGGTATCGCCCTAATCAGGTAGCAAACGGCTGGCCGCATCCGGGACGTATGAATCCTTCGTTAGATCTGGCCGATATTTATGAAGATTATACGGATGATGGGCAAGGATTAAGTAAGCCTATCCGTACTCGTGTGGATAATAATGAAATCTTTTCTGGTTTTGACAGAAATGCTAACTATTATTCTTATCCAATGGATGCTCCTTATGAAATATTCAATGATAAGGATATTCGTATGTGGGCTACTATGATTCTTCCGGGTACGCAATGGAAAGGACAGAAAATCATTATTCAGGGAGGATTTATTCGTCCCGATGGAAGTTATGTGTTCAGAACAGATGCCAGTACTCAGGGGAAAGATGGAAAGACCTACTATTCGTTTGGTGCGCAGGATCAGAAAATGTATTCGGGGTTTAGTCCTGTTGGTGGTAACTACACCCGTTCAGGTTTTCTTCTTCGAAAATTCTTGCAGGAAAGTAAAGATGTGACTTCTGAGTGGAATAAGGGATTTACAGACTGGATCGAATTTCGTTATGCTGAGATTCTGATGAATTATGCGGAAGCATCCATAGAACATTCGTCTGCAACGGGTGAGCAGTTGAAAAAAGGGAAAAATGCGCTTAATGCTGTTAGAAAGCGAGCTGCACACAAAGACGAAATTCCATTAACAATAGAGAACGTACGTAAAGAGCGTTTTGTTGAATTTGCTTTTGAGAATAGACGCAGATGGGATCTGATTCGTTGGAGGATATTTCATAAGGAATATGAGAACCGAATAAAGAAGTCCTTAGTTCCGTTCCTCGATTTAAGAGGAGAAACTCCTAAATACATCTTTGTACGCATGGATGCTCCCGGAGTGAACAAACATTCGTTTGATTATTCCTGGTACTATCAGGATATTCCTGGTACCGGTAGTAACGGACTTGTTCAGAATCCTTGATATATCAAAACTTTAGTTTAAAGACAGAAAATATGAAAGCAACTTTTTATTTATTGGCAATAATATTCTTTTCCGTATGTTTTGTGGCATGTGAAAAGGACAATCTGGATATAGCCCCAAATGCTACATTCGGTGGGGAAATCCGGGATATGGAGACAGGTGAGTTGGTGGAGCAAGAGATAATCAGAGGTTCGCAGATTTATTTTATCGAACTCGGATGGGACAATCCTCCTGTTCAGGCAATGGCTGTTAAAAATGACGGAACATTCCAAAATAATCTCATGTTTGCGGGCGATTACAAAATAATTCTGAATAAGGGGAACTATATTCCTCAAGATACGATTGATTTTAGAATTAATAAAGGAAAGAATTATAAGGTGTTCGAGGTTCTGCCTTACATACGTATCGTGAATCCTGATATCAGATATAAAGGTAATAAAGTAGTAGCGAAATTCAGTTTACAGCAATATACGATAGATCCGGTAAAGACAATCGCTCTATTTGCACATACAGAGTCCCATGTAAGTAGTAATATTCAGATAGCTAAAGTGAGTAGTGAAATAAATACTGCTGTATCACCTTTGACGGAGTACGAATTGAGCATGGATTTGAGTCAGACTACTGGGATTGAACGGGAACATAGTTATTTTTTCAGAATCGGAGCATTGAGCAGTGCGTCAGAAGCTAAATATAATTATTCGCCTGCAGTAGAAATCGACTTATAAAGGAATAGGATATTTATGAAAAGAAAAATACAAGATTACCTTGCATACAGACTGTTTTTGTTGTTACCGCTTTTCTCATTTGGAGGATGTGTGGAGATAAAAGCTCCTGTTGATTATGTAAATCCATATATGGGAAATATTAGTCACTTGTTGGTACCGACTTATCCGACTGTCCATTTACCTAACAGTATGCTACGAATATATCCTCAAAGGGAGGATTATACAAGTAATAAATTGAAGGGATTACCTGTGATAGTGACAAGTCATAGAGGAAATTCAGCATTCTCTATCAATCCGTTCAATAGTTTTTGTGATAGTTTGGAGAAGGGTAGTAGGTCTTCTTTCATATTGTATAATTACGATAATGAAAAGATCAAGCCTTATTATTATAGTGTTTTTTTGAGTGACTATGATATAGAGGTAAAATATGTCCCTTCTCATCAGTCGGCTTTATACCAATTAGATTTCCGGACGGGGCAACCCGGGCTTTTGATCGGGGTGACAAATGGAGAATTGCATGTAGAGAAAAACAAAGTTTCTGGTTATCAGCAAATTGGTTCCTATGAGACAAGGGTGTATCTTTATCTGGAAACGGACGTGGTTCCTTTACAAACGGAAGAGGGAAATACAGTCGTAATGAAATTTCCAGAGAATGATAAAAGGATTAATCTTCGTTATGGAATCTCTTTTATAAGTGTAGACCAGGCCAAAAAAAATATGGAACGCGAAGTGGCTGGAAAGGATTTGGAAACTCTTACACGAACAGGTAGAACTATTTGGAATGATGCTCTTGAAAAGATTCAGGTAAAGGGAAACTGTGAGGATAGCAAGACTATATTCTATACTTCTTTATACAGAACATATGAACGAATGGTTTGTCTTTCTGAGGATGGACAGTATTATAGTGCTTTTGACAATCAGGTTCATCAGGATAGCGGTGTTCCTTTTTATACTGATGATTGGATCTGGGATACGTATAGAGCTACCCATCCATTGAGAATAATACTGGAACCGGAACGCGAGAAGTATATGATTCACTCTTTTATCCGGATGGCTGGTCAGATGAAACATTTTTGGATGCCTACTTTTCCGGAGATAACAGGTGATAGCCGACGGATGAATTCAAATCATGGGGTGGCTACTGTACTTGATGCTTATGTAAAAGGAATTACGGATTTCGATTTAAAGGAAGCATATCGTGCTTGTAGAAATGCTATCACTGAAAAGACATTAGCACCGTGGTCGGATATGGAAGCTGGAAAGCTAGATTCTTTTTATGTGTCAAACGGATATTTTCCGGCGTTAGCTTCTGGTGAAGAGGAAGCTGTTCCCGAAGTACATAGTTTTGAGAAAAGACAAGCTGTTGCTGTGACATTAGGTACAGTGTACGATGAATGGTGTCTGGCACAAATAGCCAAACTGCTGGATAATAAAGAGGATTACAATTACTTTTTGCAAAGAAGTTTGAACTATCATCAATTGTTTAATACAGAAACAAAATTTTTTCATCCTAAAGATAGTGAAGGAAATTTTATCACTCCGTTTGACTATCGTTATTCCGGTGGAATGGGTGGAAGGGATTATTATGGCGAAAATAATGGCTGGGTTTATCGTTGGGATGTCCCCCATAATGTAGCGGATCTTATCAAACTGATGGGAGGGAAAGAGGCGTTTGTTGAGGAGTTGGAAAAGATGTTTGATACTCCTTTAGGAAAAAGTAAGTTTGAATTTTTCTCCCGTTTTCCTGATCATACAGGTAATGTCGGGCAGTTTTCTATGGCAAATGAACCTTGTTTACATATTCCTTATTTATATAACTATGCCAATAAACCCTGGATGACTCAGAAAAAGATCAGGACATTACTGGACGAATGGTTTAGAAATGATTTAATGGGGATGCCGGGAGATGAGGATGGTGGTGGCATGAGTGCATTTATTGTCTTCTCCCAGCTAGGTTTTTATCCGGTTACGCCAGGATTACCTATATATGTCATTGGAAGTCCGGTGTTTGAACAGGCAAAAATTCAGTTGGGTAATGGCAAAACTTTTGAAGTATATTGCCATAACTATTCGCCGAAACATAAATACATTCAATCGGTTAAGCTGGATGGAGTGGAATGGGATAAATCTTGGTTTAGTCATGAGGAACTGATGAAGGGAAATAAATTAGAAATAACGATGGGAGTCTACCCCAATAAGGACTGGGCGTCTCAGGACCAGTCTGTCCCTCCTTCATTTGAAATAAGAAAATAAAGAATATGAATAATTAAAATTAAATCAATTATGATGCAGAGACTTTTTTTTATGATGATTTTTTTCTTGTCACTTTCATTGGAAAGTTGTAGCAAAGAAGAGGATAATAATCCTTCTAATTCGGAGAATAACGGAGGAAATAATAATTTAGGTACAGAGTTGGATTATGATACTTTCTGCTTTTATTATGATTGGTATGGAAGTGAGGCTATTGACGGTCAATATAGACATTGGGCCCATGCTATAGAGTCCGATCCTAATGGTGGATCTGGTCAGAATCCGGGGACTATTCCGGGTACGCAGGAGAGTATAGCTAGTAATTTTTATCCTCAATTAGGAAGATATAGTAGTAGTGATCCTAATGTTTTGTCCAAACATATGGATATGTTTGTTATGGCGCGTACCGGAGTGCTGGCACTTACTTGGTGGAATGAACAGGATGAGGCTGAAGCCAAGAGAATCGGGCTTATACTAGATGCGGCAGATAAGAAAAAAATAAAAGTATGTTTTCACTTGGAGCCATACCCTAGCAGAAATGTGCAGAATCTTCGGGAGAACATAGTTAAATTGATAACGAGGTATGGAAATCACCCGGCCTTTTACAGAAAGGATGGCAAACCTTTGTTTTTTATTTATGACTCTTATTTAATCGAACCTAGTGAATGGGAAAAGTTATTAAGTCCTAGTGGCTCCATTACAATCAGAAATACAGCCTATGATGCCTTGATGATTGGATTATGGACTTCCAGTCCGACAGTGCAACGGCCTTTTATTTTGAATGCTCATTTTGATGGTTTCTATACATATTTTGCTGCTACCGGGTTCACATATGGTTCTACACCGACTAATTGGGTAAGTATGCAAAAATGGGCAAAGGAAAATGGTAAGATATTTATTCCAAGTGTGGGTCCCGGATATATAGACACACGTATACGTCCTTGGAATGGTTCGGTAATCCGGAATAGAACGGATGGGCAGTATTATGACGCTATGTATCGAAAGGCTATTGAAGCCGGGGTTTCAGCAATTTCTATTACCTCCTTTAATGAATGGCATGAAGGGAGTCAGATAGAACCGGCTGTGCCTTACACAAGTTCCGAGTTTACTTATCTGGATTATGAGAACCGTGAACCTGATTATTATCTCACCCGCACTGCGTACTGGGTTGGGAAATTTAGAGAAAGCAAACAGTAATCATATTATTAATAAAAAATAAACCATGAAAAAAGTCACAAAAGTAAAGATGTTATTAATGATGCTATGTGCATTGTTTATATCAGTATGTTCTATTTCTTGTTCTGATGACGACGATAATGCACTAACGGTAGACACAGTAGCTTTTATCAGCCAACTGACTGATTATCAAAATCAGCTGGAAACATTGAGGGATGGATCGCAGTATGGAAATAAGGCGGGAATGTACCCGGAAGAGAGCAGGGATATACTTGAACTGGTATTAATCCAGATAAAAAAGAGCATCCGGCAAATTGAAAACGGAGAAGAGACTAATCCTTCACAGGAGAAAGTGGATGAATTGATTCAGGCTGCTAAAAAAGCGATGGAGGATTTTAAAGCAACTGTGGTTATAGAATATGTTCCTGTAGCTGCGGAATTGTATGTAGACGGACAAAATGACGGGTATATTGATTTTGGAGCAAGTGAGAACTATTCAAAGTTTGGTAATACTGGTGAACAAGTTTTCACTGTTGAGTTGTGGGTGAAGTTGAAATATACTTCCGGTTTTGGTAGTGTGGTGGATGTCTTTATCGAAGATGGTACCGGACATTACAGAAAAGGATGGGTAATTAATAACTTTGATAATAAGAGACTACGTATGTCGCTGGGAATGGATAATTGGGGATTGTTAGAACCTGGCATTGATTTCAGTACGACAGAGAAATGGGTTCATTTTGCAGCTGTTATTAACGAGAAAGGAGTTGACGGAGATGTTAATTCAGAAGGAAAACCTATTGTTGTGAAAGTGTATATGAACGGCGAATTGAAGGATCAGGCGACAGGGCTTGATGCTAATCCGTACAATCCGAATGATTTGGGAACATCTATGATTGCTTTTAGACATATGGGGGGGAATCTTGGTATGACAAATGACTGGAAACTATCTGGATATATCAAACATTTCCATATTTGGAAATCTGCCAAGTCACAGGGAGAAATTAAAAAGCTGATGAATGAGGAAGTTAAGGTTACAGGGCAGGAAGATGATTTAGTTTGTGGATGGGAGTTTGATGCAACAGTCGAGGATGATACTAATATACCCGATTTGACAGGCAAATATTCTGCTAAATTGCTTGGAGAGTATAAGTGGATTCCTTTGGAATAAAAGATTCTTTATCTGTTTTTGGTAGGGCAGATGCTTGTTGAGGTTGTCAGAAGTTTGGATTTACTATGTTTTGGATATTTTGTCTCTAATCAATCAGATAGTAAAACAGGCTTTTGACAGCTTTACTTTTATTTGATAAATTAAATTTGGTCTGTTTCCTGTTATTTTAGCCCTTTAAGTTTTTTTCCTCCTCTTCTTCATTATTTTCGTCTTCTGTTTCATCTGCAAAAGGTTCCGGTCGTTGTGGTCCATGATTGACAAAAACGAAAGCGCAGAGCGTTCCCATAATTCCGCCGCTAAGATGACCTTCCCACGACATATTGGTGGGGGAGAAATAAGGAAACATGTGCCATATAATTCCTCCATATAAAAAGGTAACGAGTAGAGAGATGGCAATGAGTGGAACATGTTTGCGGAGAATACCACTAAAAAAGAGAAAGAAGGCGAGCCCGTAAATTAATCCGCTGGCACCAATGTGCCATCCCGGCTTTCCAATCAGGAAAGTTAGTAGTCCACCTCCAAGCCAGATCAGAATAAAAATCTTACCTGCTATTCCCCGGTAAAAGTAAAAAAGACACCATGATAAGAAAAATAAAGGAATAGTATTTGCCAGTAAATGACTGAATCCGCTATGTATCAGTGGGTGAGTTAAAATACCTACCAGTCCCCGTTTCTCCATAGGGTATATCCCCAAGCGAGAGAAGTCCCAGTCCATTCCGACTTCCATAATCTTGAGTATATAGAGAATAAAAATAAGAAACAAAGGCTTTGCTGCAGCCAGCATGATACGCTGAATATCTTGCTTCATGACATTCTTTTCTTTAGATATTTTACGCAATACTACGAATATTTGCACAAAATCTGAAAATAAAAAGCCTTTTTATTTTTGTTTTTATCTATAATTTGTACATTTGGGCGTTATACCCGTTGTATATGATGCTACAGCCCATATATATGGTATGTAACAATAAATAGATATACGATATAATGACCAATAAATTAACCTTTAATAATGCACAACTATGAGTTATTTACGATTTGACAAGACCCTCATGACGAATCTGGAAGAGTCTCTTCAAAGAGAAATCCTTCGGACGAACAAAGCAGGAGCTTATCATTGTACGACGATTGTTGATTGTAACACACGCAAATATCATGGCCTGTTGGTAATTCCAGTTCCCAATCTCGACGATGAAAATCATGTGCTGCTATCTTCTCTTGATGAAACGGTAATTCAACACGGTGCAGAGTTTAACTTGGGGTTGCACAAATATCAGGGAAACAACTTTAGTCCCAACGGACACAAGTATATTCGCGAGTTTGATTGTGAGCATATCCCGGCAACAACTTACCGTGTCGGAGGTGTTATCCTCCGCAAAGAAAAAATCTTTGTACATCATGAAAATAGAATCCTGATTCGTTATACTTTGCTGGATGCGCATTCGGCTACGACTTTGCGCTTCCGCCCGTTCCTCGCTTTCAGGAGTGTACGTGAGTATACACATGA
The DNA here is from genome assembly GCF_014334015.1 of Bacteroides sp. M10. Classification (GTDB taxonomy): domain Bacteria; phylum Bacteroidota; class Bacteroidia; order Bacteroidales; family Bacteroidaceae; genus Bacteroides; species Bacteroides intestinigallinarum. Next base: position 3,412,321 of record NZ_CP060488.1, read on the forward strand.
AAATGCGCAAGCAAGCCGCGAGTATCAACTTGTGGAAAATGGAATTAAGACCTGTATGTATCCCGGATATCCGGAACTATACATGCAGTTAAATAAAAAGTGTGAGTTTCATTTCATGCCTGACTGGTATCGGGGGATTGAATACCCGAAAGAACAAGAACGTGGGTATGACTTCAATGAAGATCTTTATGTTCCCGGTTATTTTGAGGTGGATATAAAGAAAGGGGAGAGCATCGTATTTTCTGCCGGAACTTCAGAAGTGACTACCCGTAGATTGAAACAAACATTTGAGGCTGAAGTAGCCGATCGTACCCCGCGTGATAGCTTTTACCACTGTCTGAAGAATTCCGCTCATCAGTTCCATAACCAGCAGGAAGACGAACATTATATTCTTGCCGGTTATCCGTGGTTTAAATGTCGGGCACGTGATATGTTCATTGCCCTGCCGGGGCTGACGCTTGCGCTCGATGAGATCGACCAGTTTGAAGATGTGATGAAAACGGCGGAAAAGGCGATTCGTAACTTTATAAATGAAGAGCCTGTAGGATACAAGATTTATGAAATGGAGCATCCCGACGTTTTGCTTTGGGCTGTCTGGGCTTTGCAGCAATATGCCAAAGATACTTCCCGTGAGCAATGTCGTCAGAAATATGGAGAACTCCTGAAAGATATTATGGAATTTATCCGTCAGCGGAAACATGAGAATCTTTTCTTGCATGACAATGGATTACTTTTTGCCAACGGTACGGATAAGGCGATTACATGGATGAATTCTACGGTGAACGGGCATCCGGTGATTCCTCGTACGGGGTATATAGTTGAATTTAATGCGTTGTGGTATAATGCGTTGCGCTTCATAGCTGATTTGGTGCGCGAAGGAGGAGACGTATACTTGGCGGATGAACTTGATGCGCAGGCAGAAGTAACCGGAAAGTCTTTTGTCGAGGTATTCCGTAACGAATATGGTTATCTGCTTGATTATGTAGACGGTAATATGATGGATTGGAGTGTACGTCCTAACATGATATTTACCGTAGCGTTTGATTATTCTCCTTTGGATCGTGCACAAAAGAAACAGGTGCTTGATATTGTGACCAAAGAGCTGCTCACTCCGAAAGGCATTCGTTCGTTGAGTCCGAAGAGTGGCGGATATAATCCGAACTATGTAGGCCCGCAGATACAACGCGATTATGCTTATCATCAGGGAACGGCTTGGCCTTGGTTGATGGGATTCTATCTGGAAGCTTATCTTCGAATTTATAAGATGAGCGGATTGTCATTCGTTGAACGCCAACTGATTAGTTATGATGACGAGATGACAAGCCACTGTGTTGGTTCCATTCCCGAGCTATTCGATGGGAACCCGCCTTTCAAAGGACGCGGCGCAGTATCATTTGCGATGAATGTAGCAGAAATATTGCGTGTCTTAAAGCTACTGTCTAAGTATTATTAAAAAAGGAGGAACGAAGATGAAAGTTTTAATGTTTGGATGGGAATTCCCTCCCAAAATATATGGTGGTCTTGCAGTTGCTTCTTATGGAATAACTAAAGGATTGAGTCTGCAAGGTGATATGGAGACGATTTTCTGTATGCCTAAACCTAGCGGTGAAGAAGAAAAGTTCTTGAAAATAATCGGTATGAATCAAGTACCCATCGTGTGGCGTGATGTCCACTATGACTACTTGAAGTCCCGCTTATTGGAAATGACACCGGAAGAGTATTACTCTTTCCGCGATCATATCTATGCTGATTTTTCTTATATGCATGTGAATGATTTGGGGTGTATGGATTTTGCAGGTGGCTATCCCGGGAACTTGCACGAAGAAATTAATAATTTCTCGATTATTGCCGGAGTAGTGGCTCGTCAGCAGGAGTTTGATATTATTCATGCTCACGACTGGCTGACTTACCCTGCCGGCGTACATGCCAAGATGGTCAGTGGAAAGCCTCTTTGTATCCATGTGCATGCTACTGATTTCGACCGTTCTCGTGGCAAGGTCAATCCTACTGTTTATTCGATTGAGAAGAATGGTATGGATCATGCCGATTGTATCATGTGCGTATCCGAGTTGACTCGTCGCACTGTTATTAACGAGTATCATCAGGACCCCAGAAAAGTATTTGCAATGCATAATGCTGTTTATCCATTGTCGCAGGAGCTGTTGGACATTCCACGTCCCGATCATTCAAAAGAAAAGGTGGTCACTTTCCTCGGACGTATTACGATGCAGAAAGGACCGGAATATTTTGTAGAAGCTGCTGCACTTGTGTTGCGTCGTACTCGTAATATTCGTTTCGTCATGGCTGGCTCGGGTGATATGTTGAATGCCATGATTAACCTGGTGGCTGAACGCGGTATTGCTGACCGATTCCATTTCCCGGGTTTTATGAAAGGTAAGCAGGTGTATGAGGTTTATAAGAACAGTGATGTGTTTGTCATGCCGTCTGTCTCTGAACCTTTCGGTATTGCTCCATTGGAGGCCATGCAGTGTGGAACACCTTCCATCATTTCTAAGCAGTCGGGGTGTGGCGAGATCCTTGATAAGGTGATAAAAACTGACTACTGGGATATTCATGCAATGGCTGACGCTATCCATTCTCTTTGTACTAATCCGTCTCTTTTCGAATACCTCAAGGAAGAGGGAAAGAAGGAAGTAGATGGAATTACTTGGGAGAAAGTCGGCTTGAGAATCCGTGCTCTCTATGAGGCTGTGTTAAGAAACTATGGTAAATAACAAAACAATAAATAAAAATGAGAACTATCTGTCTTTATTTTGAAATACATCAAATTATCCATTTGAAACGTTATCGTTTCTTCGATATTGGTAATGACCATTATTATTACGATGACTATGCGAATGAAACGGGTATGAATGAGGTTGCTGAACGTTCGTATATTCCTGCTCTCAATGCTTTAATTGAGATGGTGAAAAACTCGGGTGGTGCTTTTAAAGTAGCGTTTTCTATCTCGGGGGTAGCCTTGGAACAATTGGAAATTCATGCTCCGGCAGTCATTGATTTATTGCACCAGTTGAATGAAACAGGATGTTGTGAGTTTTTGTGTGAACCTTATTCACATGGTTTGTCTTCACTTGCCAACGAGGATTGCTTCCGCGAAGAAGTGCTTCGTCAACGTGATAAGATGAAACAGATGTTTGGTAAAGAACCGAAAGTATTCCGCAACTCTAGTCTGATTTATTCTGATGAAATTGGTGGCTTGGTAGCTTCTATGGGCTTCAAGGGGATGTTGACGGAAGGGGCTAAACATATCTTGGGATGGAAGAGTCCGCATTATGTTTATCACTGTAATCAAGCTCCCAGTCTTAAGCTTTTGTTGAGAGATTTTAAACTTTCTGACGACATCAGCTTGCGCTTCTCCAATTCGGATTGGGCTGAATATCCTTTGTTTGCTGATAAATATATTAATTGGATTGATGTATTGCCTCAAGAAGAACAAGTGATCAATATCTTCATGGAATTGAGCTCGCTTGGTATGGCTCAACCGTTGTCTTCTAATATTCTTGAATTCTTGAAGGCATTACCGGAATGTGCAAAAGCTAAAGGAATCACTTTCTCTACCCCGACAGAAATTGTAACGAAGCTGAAATCGGTGTCACAGCTTGATGTCGCATATCCGATGTCATGGGTTGATGAGGAAAGAGATACTAGTTGTTGGCTGGGTAATGTTATGCAACGCGAGGCTTTCAATAAATTGTATAGTGTAGCTGAACGTGTTCATTTATGTGACGACCGTCGTATCAAACAGGATTGGGATTATTTGCAGGCTAGCAATAACTTCCGTTTCATGACAACGAAGAATAACGGTATGTGGTTGAATCGCGGAATCTATGATTCTCCTTATGATGCTTTCACCAACTATATGAATATTCTAGGTGACTTTATTAAACGAGTAGATGCACTATATCCTGCTGATGTAGACAGTGAAGAATTAAATTCTTTGTTGACTACAATTAAGAACCAGGGGGATGAGATTACCGAGTTAGAAAAAGAAGTGGCTAAATGGCAGGCAAAAGCAGAAGCGGCAAAGAAAACGACAGTCAAAAAGGCTGCTGATGCTAAAGAACCGGTAATAAAAGAAAAAGCTGTTGCTAAATCAAAACCTGCTGCAAAGAAAGCTGAAGTTAAGAAAGCAGCTGTGGAACCGAAGAAGGCTACAGGTAAAGCTAAAAAGGCTGCTAAGTAGAAGAATAAGAAATTATTATGTTTATTATATTGGAACCGTGAGTGAGATAAAATCAAACTCACGGTTTTTTGTGTGGATTAAGTCGAGACCTTTGTCGGCGGATATTCTTCTGCAAGATAGTAACACCATCCGATAAAATAGTAACACTATTTGATAACGATACCGTTAATACCCCAAGCATATACCGTTATTATTATGAAATTATTCTATCTGACTTTTCTATAAATATCTTATAAAACAACAGCGCAGATTACTCAATGTAACCTGCGCTGTTGTTTTATAAGATTTCAACTATTTCTTATTTTGATTTTGTTCCAAAGTTTGTAGAAACAACTTCAAGTTTTAATTTGTATTTATCTTGTTCCTCTTTAGGTAAAGAAGTATTTGTGGCATTTGTACCTCCCTTTAAGCGCGCATAGCCAGGTTTCAGGTCATGTTGTATGCTAATAACATTGCTCGAAGAACCATAATAGCTATTACTTGAGGAAGCATCTGTGGTTACAAGTACTGGAATAAGTATGAATTTGTTCCAATCACTATATTTTTCCCATTCTTCAATATCATGAACCACTTGAGTGTCTGTTTCACCTTCGGAGTTAGTTATTTGGAGAGTTATCGTCCCACCATTCTTGAGTTTCTTTTCTGCTTCTTCTCGTTCTCCATCTGCTAAACAATCATTAATCATTTGAGTAATGTTGTTGAATGTATATTGAGTAAAACTAGTAGTAGGATTAAATAGAGATGAAGTTATACCATCACTAAGTTGATTATCTTTAAAGAAACTATCTTTATATTTTTTACGTATTAATAGAACATTCTTGGGAGTAGACATGCCAAACTTCTTATCACTGGTTTCATTATAGATAGGAATTCCTAATTTAACCGCATTCAAAGTATCTCCTTGGAGCTTTTCTGCTATTTGACTAACAGGAAGAGTTAACTGCGTAAAGATGCCAGCTGGACTTTTTAAGTAAGTCCATTCGGGGTTATTTATACAATTTTGAATAGCCACTTTGTCATTTTGTAACTGATTTGCTTGAATGACTTCTCGGGTAGTAGTAAAGGTACGGTACCCATAATAAGTGGAGTCTTTATATTCTGTATCTCCCTCTTCTAATACTTTCTTTTTCAATTTAACACCTGTAAGTGTGTCAACTGCATAGCATTTATATACTACATTCATTTGGGCTTGGTTTATGTAAAGTACTGTACCGTCACCATAATCACTCTTTACGTAAATGCCTTTGAATATTTCTCTGAATGTTTTATCATCAAAGTTAATGCCAGATTTGTTGGCTTTTTGTATAATCTTTGTGCCTATTTCTATTGCAGCATCCTGCTTAAAAGAAACGTGTACGCTAGGGACATATGTGCTGAGTTTACGGATAGAATCTTTGACAGATAAATCAACTGCTGTATAGGCCTTCGTTCCCAATAGATTTTTAGGATTGTAAAATTTTTCAGGCTCAATATCTGTATAATATGCATTCTCCTGATTGAGCTCTTCTTCAGCTTCTCCTAATTCATAAACACTTAAACGACATGCTGTTAATGAATCTCCAAAGTAACTGCTATACCATAGATAAAGTTCGATAGTATGAATGTTACCTATGAGTTTTCTATTTGGATCATTTTCATTATCTGTATTGTATATTGGTTTCACGTCGTCGCCCAGTCCTTCTTCATCTACCATTACGCGGGTAGCTTTTTTCTTTTCGTCCAAAGCAGTACCATCATATACTCCGGGGAATGTCATTCCAGTCGGACAGTTAAGTTGCGCCAAGAAACCTGCCTGATAAGTTCCGAAAGTTTCATCTGTGAACTTTCCTACATACCCGACATTGGTCATTGCATATATCTTACCGGCATGAACGGATTCGGTAGTTACATCAAATGTAGATAGCTTTCCATTGATATTTTGGTCGCTTCCCGGAAACATTCCCAATCCCAGTCCGGCAGTGTTGTCATCACAACCCCAAAAGGTGATTGCCAGTAAAGCTATTAAGGCGTATTTTGCTTTCATGATCGTCGTATCTTGATTTTTTATTCTTCTTCGTTTGCAGTGGCTTCCCATACTTGATCGTAGAACTCGTTGCAGGCATCTGCATAGTTTTCCGGGTTCTGGTAGTCAAGTACCAATTTGCCAGATTGGCGGGCATATTCAATAATAGACTCGTCTACCTTTTCACTGTTTTGTATTACTCCGTCCGAATAGTCCACAGCGAGTTTGCAAAGAGTGGCGTAGTCTACCGGTTCCTTCAAATCACCTAAATCTTTCTTAGTAATACCTTTCAGCATCAGTTTTGTTGCGAAATCGTCGCTAAGTGTACTCTTGAAATCATCTTCATAAACAGAGAATACCACTTTAGCGTCGCGGAAAGAAGGTTCGTCTTTATAGGCTTTCTTAATATAAAGAGGAGCTAAAGCTGTCATCCAGCCATGACAGTGAATGACATCAGGACACCAGCGAAGCTTTTTCACTGTTTCCAATACACCGCGTGCATAGAAAACGGCACGGCTATCGTTATCATCATATTCTATACCATTTTCATCCGTTGTCTGCATACGATTCTGGAAATAATCATCGTTATCGATGAAATATACCTGCATACGTGCGGATTGGATAGAAGCAACTTTTATAATCAAGGGGTGGTCAGTATCGTCGATAATCAGGTTCATACCAGAGAGGCGGATCACTTCGTGCAGTTGATTTCTGCGCTCATTGATATTTCCCCATTTGGGCATAAAGGTTCTGATTTCACGGCCTTTTTCTTGTATTGCCTGTGGAAGGTTTCTACCTATATTGGCCATTTCGGATTCTGAAACGTAAGGTGTAATCTCTTGAGTAATAAATAAAACTTTATTCGCCTTTGTCATAATAACAATAGTTCACTATAATATTCTGCAAAGATACGAAAAAAAAGACACATTAAATAAGATATTCTTTCTTTATGTGGCAAATATTAGTTTATTTTGCAGAGTTTTTGCAAACGAGTAAAACATAAACCAATTGACGAAAATGAAAGTAGTGCACACTATCAAGGACTTACAGGCAGAATTGACTGTCCTAAGAGCCCAAGGTAAAAAGGTGGGACTGGTTCCTACAATGGGTGCTTTACATGCGGGACATGCATCTCTGGTAAAGCGCAGCGTAAGTGAGAATGGTGTAACTGTTGTGAGTGTTTTTGTGAATCCCACACAGTTTAACGATAAAAACGACTTGGAGAAATATCCGCGTACATTGGATGCAGATTGCCGTTTGTTGGAAGAATGCGGGGCGGATTTCGCTTTTGCTCCTTCAGTTAGCGAAATGTATCCGGAACCGGATACCCGTCAATTTAGCTATGCACCATTGGATACGGTGATGGAAGGAGCTTTCCGTCCGGGACATTTTAACGGTGTTTGCCAAATTGTCAGCAAGCTGTTTGATGCTGTACAGCCGGATCGTGCATATTTCGGAGAGAAAGACTTCCAGCAGTTAGCGATTATTCGTGAGATGGTTCGGCAATTGAAATATAACCTTGAAATTGTAGGTTGTTCAATTGTACGTGAGGAAGACGGACTGGCATTGAGTAGCCGGAACAAACGTTTATCTGCAGAAGAACGTGAAAATGCTTTAAATATTTCTCGCACCTTATTTAAAAGTCGTAACTTTGCAGCCACTCATACAGTGAGCGAGACGCAAAAGATGGTTGAAGATGCGATTGAAGCTGCTCCGGGTTTGCGTATGGAGTATTTTGAGATCGTAGACGGAAACACATTGCAGAAAATAAGTAATTGGGAAGATACTTCCTATGCGGTGGGATGCATTACAGTGTTCTGTGGAGAAGTCCGGCTGATCGATAACATTAAATATAAAGAATAACTAAAAAGACGAAACCTTATGATGATTGAAGTGTTGAAGTCGAAAATTCATTGTGCACGTGTCACGGAGGCAAATCTGAACTACATGGGTAGTATCACGATTGATGAAGACCTGCTGGATGCTGCAAACATGATTCCGGGAGAGAAAGTGTATATCGCTGATAATAACAACGGTGAACGCTTTGAAACCTACATTATCAAAGGTGAACGCGGTTCGGGCAAAATTTGTCTGAATGGTGCTGCTGCCCGCAAGGTGCAACCGGATGATATTGTGATAATCATGTCTTATGCATTGATGGATTTTGAGGAAGCCAAGTCGTTTAAACCGGCTGTAATTTTCCCTGATCCTGCGACGAACAAAGTGGTAAAGTAGAAAGTATCTTTGATATTTGAAATAAGAAAAGCCCCGTTTACATTTCGTAAACGGGGCTTTTCTTATTCTACTTTTTATGCCGGGGGTGATCGATGTTCTACCCACGTGTGAGTTGGTTTTAGCCCACCTCTCGATAAACTTCCGCCCATGTGTCAGATGTAGTTATCCCACGTGTTAGGGAAGTTTAGCCCGGGTGTTAATAAGCGGCAGTTAGTTGCCGGCGTTTGTTTTCAGTTGCTCATTCATAGCAGCGGCAGCTTTACGGCCATCACCCATCGCCAGGATTACGGTAGCTCCACCGCGAACGATGTCACCACCTGCGTAAATCATTGGGATAGAAGATTCCATGTTGTCATTTACTGCGATAGTTCCTTTTCGTCCTAATTCCAGTCCTTTGATAGAGCTTGGAACAATCGGGTTGGGAGATACCCCAACGCTGACAATGGCCAGGTCTATATCGATTGTTTCTGTTGCTCCCGGGATGGCTACAGGACTACGACGTCCAGAAGCATCCGGTTCGCCTAATTCCATCTTTTGCAGAATAACCTGTTTTACGCAACCTTGTTCATCAGCAATATATTCGATAGGATTATGCAGAGTGAGGAATTCAACTCCTTCTTCTTTGGCGTGTTTTACTTCTTCGATACGTGCAGGCATTTCTTCTTCCGAACGACGATAGATAATAATAGCACGTTCAGCGCCAAGACGTTTTGCCGTACGGACAGAGTCCATAGCTGTGTTACCACCACCGATTACTGTCACATTCTTACCGAATGCTACCGGAGTGTCCGAATCTTCGCTGGCGGCATCCATCAAATTGACACGGGTGAGGTATTCATTGGAAGACATGATATTGATAGAGTTCTCTCCCGGGATATTCATAAAGTTTGGCAGTCCGGCACCGGAAGCCACGAATATTCCTTTGAAACCTTCCGCTTTCAAGTCTTCTACACCGATAGTCTTTCCTACAATACAGTCTTTGATGAAGTTAACGCCCATCTTACCGAGATTGTCGATTTCTACGTCTACAATCTTGTTTGGCAAACGGAATTCGGGGATACCGTATTTCAATACACCGCCAATTTCATGCAACGCTTCGAATACAGTTACATCATATCCATATTTAGCCATATCTCCGGCAAATGCCAATCCTGCAGGTCCTGAACCGATAACAGCTATTTTGATGCCGTTTTTCTCTGCAATGACAGGTACGGAGATTTGTCCGCTTTCACGTTCGTAATCAGCTGCAAAACGTTCCAAATAACCGATAGCTACCGGTTTTTCATTCATTTTCAAATGAATACATTTTGATTCGCACTGTTTTTCTTGTGGGCACACACGACCGCAAACAGCCGGGAGCGCACTTGTTTCTTTCAATGTTTTAGCAGCTTCGAGGAATTCGCCGCGTTCGATATTCTTAATGAAGCGGGGAATATCAATGCCTACCGGACAGCCTTCCATACATCCCGGATTAGCACAGTCGAGACAGCGTTTGGCTTCTGTAACAGCCTGTTCTGCTGTTAATCCTTGATTAACTTCCTCTTTACGGCTGTGTGAACGGTATTCAGCATCGAGTTCATTCATCTCTACACGAGGAATAGCCGTGCGTTCTTTCGGCTTCATGGATTTACGTAACTCCTGTCTCCAAGCCGCATTACGACTTTTTTCATCGATTTCTTTGGTTGCTTCACATTCCGATTCCAGCTTATGCATTTCTTCGCGTTCGATATTCTTGAACGCACCCATACGTTTCAGCATTTCGTCGAAATTCACTTGGTGACCGTCGAATTCCGGACCATCTACACAAACGAATTTAGTCTTTCCTCCTACAGTGATACGGCAAGCACCGCACATACCTGTTCCGTCCACCATGATCGTATTTAGCGAAACATCTGTCGGAATTTCATATTTTTTAGTCAGCAAGCAAACGAATTTCATCATGATGGCAGGGCCAATAGCGAAACATTTGTCTACTTTCTCACGTTTGATAACTTCTTCTACACCTTCTGTCACCAGACCTTTACGGCCGTAGGAACCGTCATCTGTCATGATAATTACTTCGTCAGAGCTTTCACGCATTTCTTTTTCCAGGATGATGAGATCTTTATTGCGTCCGGCCAATACAGTGATAACACGGTTACCGGCAGCCTTCAAAGCCTGTACGATAGGAAGCATCGGAGCCACACCTACACCACCACCAGCGCAGACTACTGTTCCGAATTTCTCTATATGGGTAGCTTGTCCGAGTGGACCTACTACGTCAGTGATAGATTCGCCTTCATTCAGCTCGCAGAGACGGGTAGAAGAAAGCCCGACTTCCTGCACTACCAGAGTAATGGTACCCTTTTTCAGGTCGGAACCTGCGATAGTCAATGGCATACGTTCTCCTTTTTCGCCTACACGTACGATGACGAAGTGTCCGGCCTTACGAGATTTAGCAATTAAAGGAGCTTCAATTTCAAATTTGAATACTTTTTCAGAAAAGCGTTCCTTGCTAATGATTTTGTTCATTATCTAATTAATTTGTTGTTTTTATTACGTAACTGCTATCAGAATGATATAAATTTTGGCAAAGATACAGCTAATTTACGAAATATAAAAGAAAAGCCACTCTTTTGATGAGTGGCTCTTTATATACGGTACTTTTATTAGTCTGTCATGTCAAATATTAGTCTATCATGTCAAAGCCGCAATATGGAACCAATGCTTTCGGAATTCTGATACCTTCCGGAGTTTGGTTGTTTTCAAGTAGAGCGGCAACGATACGTGGCAATGCTAGTGCTGAGCCGTTCAATGTATGGCAGAGTTCGGTTTTCTTTTCTGCATTACGGTAACGGCATTTCAGACGATTGGCCTGATAGGTGTCGAAATTGGATACGGAACTTACTTCCAACCAGCGTTTCTGTGCCTCTGAATATACTTCGAAGTCGAAACAAAGGGCAGCAGTGAAACTCATATCACCACCACAGAGGCGGAGGATACGATATGGAAGTTCCAGTTTTTGCAACAGACCTTCTACGTGGTCGAGCATTTCCTGATGAGATTGTTTGGAGTGTTCCGGTTTGTCAATGCGAACCAATTCTACTTTGGAGAATTCGTGCAGACGATTCAGGCCGCGCACATCTTTACCATAGGAACCAGCTTCACGACGGAAACATTGTGTATAGGCACAATTCATGATTGGCAACTGTTTTTCTTCCAAAATTACATCACGGTAGATGTTGGTTACAGGTACTTCTGCTGTCGGGATCAGATATAAATCATCTACTTCGCAATGATACATTTGTCCTTCTTTGTCAGGAAGCTGTCCTGTGCCATAGCCGGAAGCAGCGTTAACTACTGTTGGTGGCATGATTTCAGTATATCCGGATTTGCGTGCTTCGTCCAGGAAGAAGTTGATAAGAGCGCGTTGAAGTTGTGCGCCTTTACCTTTATATACAGGGAAACCTGCACCTGTGATTTTTACACCCAGGTCGAAGTCTATTAAATCATATTTCTTAGCCAGTTCCCAGTGGGGGAGTGCATCTTTAGGAAGTTCAGTTTCCATACCTCCCATTTTTTCCACTACGTTATCTTCAGCGCCTACACCTTCGGGTACACTGTCGTAAGGAATGTTGGGGATGGTATAAAGTACATTCTGCATATCTGTTGCAGCCTGTGTCATAGCGGCGTCTAATTCTTTGTTACCTTCTTTTAGTTCGGCAACGCGGGCACGTGCAGTTTCAGCTTCCTCTTTCTTGCCTTCTTTCATCAGTTGACCGATGGTGCGTGAAAGCGAGTTAACCTCTGCCAGATTCTTATCTAATTCATTTTGTGTGCTACGTCTCTTGTCGTTAAGAGCGATCACTTGGTCGATCGTTTCCTTTGCATTTTTGAAATGCTTTTTTTCCAGTCCGCGGAGTACCGCCTCTGTGTTTTCTGTAATTTGTTTAATGGTAAGCATATCTATACTTTTTATGAACTTTCTTATTTAAGGCTACAAAGATAAAGAAAAAACGAATAATCAAGCAAATATATGTGTTATATATAATATATATGATATGTCTATGATATATATATAATACATGTATTGAGCTGTATAATAAACATATATGCAGTGAATGATATATATATGCCTCTTTTAGAGTAATATATAAAACTCTGGTTGTATAAAAAGAAGGAGATGTAATCCATTGGATTACATCTCCTTCTCTTAAATATTTTCAGTTGTGCAATTATGCCTCAGTAGCAGGAACAACAGAAACATATCTTCTGTCTTCTTTGCCAACTTTGAAGCTAACTGTACCATCTACTAAAGCGAAAAGAGTGTGGTCTTTACCCATTCCGATGTTTTCACCCGGGTGGAATTCAGTACCTCTTTGACGAACGATGATGTTACCTGCTTTGCAAGCTTCGCCACCAAATATCTTAACGCCTAATCTTTTACTTTGTGATTCGCGGCCGTTCTTAGAACTACCGACACCTTTCTTATGTGCCATTTCTTCTTACTTTTTAATTGATTAAGCTACTACTTCTGTAATTGTTAATTCAGTGAACTGTTGACGGTGACCGTTCAGTTTTCTGTGTCCTTTTCTTCTTTTCTTGTGGAAAACAAGAACTTTGTCGCCTTTAACCAAGTTTGAAACAACCTGGCAAACAACTTTAGCGCCTTCTACGGTAGGAGCACCTACTGTTACGTTTCCGTCTTTGTCTACCAAAAGAACTTTTTCAAATTCTACTGTTGAACCGTTTTCTGCACCTTCGATGTGGTGAACGAACAACTTTTGACCAGCTTCTGCTTTAAATTGCTGACCGTTAATCTCTACAATTGCGTACATCTTATATATAAATGTATAAGTTAGCTCCGGCGGGTGGTCTTTAATCACTTAAAGAACTCTTTATCGAACCCGTTGCGGAATAATCGGGCACAAAAGTACTATTTTTATTCGTTCCCGACAAATATTTCTTTTATTTTTTATAGGAGATAAAATGATTACGGCAAATAAATGAGCATTTTAGCTCTCATTGTAGCCTATTGGACTAATTCTCCTAAATTCTGCATAATGATTTTGTGTGGATAAACACGAAGTTCCTCTGCAGTTGTCATTCCGTTCAGCACACCTGCAAAATCGACTCCTGCATTCTGTGCTGTTTCGGCATCTACGGTGCTATCTCCAATATACAATGTCTCTTCGGGGCTACTTCCCAGATGTTCCAATGCAAATTTAACTCCTTCGGGCGAAGGTTTCGGTGCTTTTACATCTTCTCCTCCCACTACTATATCAAGAAAATCCTTAGGCAGATATTCTTCCAGATAACTCAATATCCGGAAACGATACTTGGTAGAGATAATTCCGACGCGGGCACCCCGTTTCTTCAATTCTTTCAGCGTAGACAATGTGTCGGGGAAAAGACGGGTATTTACATTCATGTGTACATCAGCTTCCAGTCTGTACTCCTGCCGGAAGGCCTCCAGCTGTGCCGGGTCGGTAATTCCGGTAAGGATACTGAATGATTCTTCCAATGTTTTGCCGATTGTACGCTTGATAGCTTCATCAGTAACGGTTAAATACTGATGCCGGGTAAGCACAATTCTGAAACACTTAACGATACCACGCGACGAATCGGCTAGTGTGTAGTCGAAATCGAATAAATAGGTTTTGTAGTTCATTGGGGAAAACTTTTCCGCAAAAGTACTAAATACTTTTCTTATTTCACAGCTTCTACCGTGTATCCTTGTCTTTTTAGTAAGTTTAATAATCCTTTTTCTCCGGGGAGGTGCAGGGCGCCTACTGCAACAAAAGTCGGGGCAGCCTTCATGATTGCCGGTAGTTTTTCAGCCCATGTTTTATTACGGTTGTAAATCATAGCATCTTCTTCGCCGGGAAGTGCGTCACATTGATCGCCTTTACGCTCTTCGCTGATTTTAAGCATGGTGTTCAGATCTTGTTTCATGTAGGCGTTTGTGAGCCTTTTCAGGTTTTCTACTTCAGTCTCTATATGGTTAAGAGTGCACATTAATAGTTGTGCTTGCCGTTGTAGTGAACTGCCATTGAAAAGCAGGTTGAATTGGAATTCTGCAGTTTCCAGTCCATCCACCTTTTTTCCGTTTTGGATGGCTTGGCTCTGAAAGAATGTGTCGAGTTGCTCTTGCGGATTGAATTTCCCTATATGTTTTACGTAAGCCATCACCACTACATTATTTAATAAGAAGGCAGGCTTTAGCTTCGGAGCCATATTTAAATCTACCATCAGGTTTTCTTTGCAGAATTTATTAGCAGTCTCAAAGTCTTTCGGAGAAAGGAGAGAGTTCAGCGTGGTATCACTTTCAATCATCATTGCCTTTTGCATCTTTTCCATGGTGGCAGGCGATTGCATTTCCGACATTTTCATCTCTCCATATACTTGTTGGGTTTCATTCATAGCCTTTTTAAGTCCGGCAATGCTATCCATGATGCTGAACGGTGCCAGATGGTGAGTGCCTATGATATAGGAAGGTTGGTTCAGTCCGTTGCCGGACACTTTCCATAAAAGCTGTGCATTGGCGCTGAATGCCACGCAAATAAATAGAACTGCTCCGATGAATGATTTCATAATTTTATATCATTAGAAGTTGATAATTAACGTATCCTGCCGCCGCTTATCCAGTGTTTGGTATAATAGTTCTCGTTCAAGTTGCTGACGATCACTCCTTTACTGGTGCTGGAATGAATAAACTTACCGTTTTTGAGGTAAATGCCTACATGAGCTACTTTATTTTTTGAACGACTGCTGGTGAAGAATACCAAGTCTCCTTCCCGGAGATTCCGTTTGGCGACTTTATTACTTTCTTTTTTTAGATCTTCCGTGTTACGCGGCACTTGGGTGCGGTAT
This sequence comes from Bacteroides sp. M10, assembly GCF_014334015.1. Classification (GTDB taxonomy): domain Bacteria; phylum Bacteroidota; class Bacteroidia; order Bacteroidales; family Bacteroidaceae; genus Bacteroides; species Bacteroides intestinigallinarum. Next base: position 3,427,614 of record NZ_CP060488.1, read on the forward strand.
ACCTTACGGTACACTTGATAAACTAATCCCGAACAGTCGGCTCCTCGTTTCGAATCACCTCCACCACGATAGGGAACCCCTATCCAGTCGGCTGCTTCCAGATAGAGCTTATGGTTATCCTCCATATTAATATCTACCCCCAACAATATAGAAGCTCGCGCCAATGCTTGATAATCCAGGCGGGGCGCGGAAGTGCGGCAGGAACTAAGGCTGGCAACCAGTCCTAATAAAAGGATGAATTGCAGGAAGTATCTTTTCTTTCTATCAGGTTTCTTTATACTAGACTTATGGGTATCAGACTTTTCTGTTATATATCTCATCATAATTAGTTTATCATTCCCTATTTACCGTTTACTCTTCTTCTACATTAAAATAATCCTCCAGTTCTTTCTCTGCGGAGTTGTCCTCGTTGATAATATCCCGGATGATGACACCGTGTTCCAATAAAGCGATCCTCGGACATACATCTACGGTATGATTGAGGTTGTGACTGGATATAATAACCGTAGCTTGATGCTCCTCATTATATTTCTTGAACAGATGTTTGATGATAGACTGAGAACTTGGATCGAGGAAGTTGAACGGTTCGTCCAGTATCAGTAATTGCGGGTAATGAAGCATGGCAGAAATAATTCCGATCTTTTGCTTATTACCTGCGGAGTAGTTGCGGATTAGCTTCTTGTGCCCGATCACTTCTCCACTCATAAAACGTTCGAAAGGAATCAGACGTTCGTCCACTTCTTCTTTCTTTAGTCCGTACATCTTTCCGATGAAATAGAAATATTCTTCCGGAGTGAGATAATCAATCAGAAAACCATCGTCAATGAAAGCACCGGTAATGCTTTTCCAGTCTTCGCTTTGGCTGACATCAATATCATTAATAATCACCTTACCATCATCTGCTTTTAGCAGATCCAGCATGATTCGGAAGAGAGTTGTTTTACCGGCACCGTTGTTTCCCACCAATCCGAGCATATCGCCTTGATTGATTTCGTAGTGTTCTATGTCTACGGCAATCTTCTCACCGAAATTCTTTTTAAGTTTGTCAATGATAATCATGATCTTCAATGTTTATATGGTTAATGATTCATGAGTGTTTATTGGCGGCTGTCTCTGAAGCCTTCCATGTTTTCGTATCGCCGTTTCATGAAACGATGATATACATTTTTAATCCATAAAGGAGAAGTCAGGGTAAATCCGAGACCGACAACTAACAGAATTATGTAAGTGATTGTTTCACCTAAAAATGCATTTAATAGACTGTATAAGATGAGAGGCACACCGAAAGCAGCGAAATTAACCACCATCTGTATAGCGCTATTCGTTTGCCGGCTTGCCACTTTCTCGTTTAAAGGTACCGTCTGTTTGTTGTAGACAGCCAGTTGGAAAAAACAGAAATAAATAAAGCCGATGGTATAGAAAAACCAGGCAAAGGCGCCCAGTAAAGTGAGTTTATTCATGATGATGGCGGGAACCATGAGTATGAAAGGTATGATTTCGCCAATGCTGTATGTGTAATATTTGGCTTTCAGCAGACTCATAATTGATTCTTTACGAGACATCAGGCCATCAATGTAATTACCTTCGAATGACATAATCTGTGAAAGGATAATCATTCCGAATACGGCAAAGTTGTATACACAGATGAAAGAAGTCATGAAATTGCCGTCGTAGACACTGGAAAAGCTAAGTGCAACGGAGAAAGCTACCACTACAATCGCGATATTGCGTAGTGCACCTTTGCAGCGGCGGTTGCGTAAAAGCATTTTCAGTTCCAGCCTCATATATTCGCCAACTTCCCCGTAGCGTTCGAAGAATTTATATTCGGAGACATGTTTAATCTGGCTATCTTCTACTTTTGCCAGCTCTGCATAGATAAGTCCGGACATGATCTTGCGGTTAATCAGCCATAAAATGGCAATCACAAGTATGGTGCCGAGAAAATAGAGAATGTTGCCCTGTATATATCCGTCTCCCAGATCCATGAAGAAATAGAAGAGAGGACTATCTTCGGGAATGAAAAGAAGGCAGCCTATTCCACCGTAGAAAGCGATAGGTAATAGAATCCACCAAATACGTTCGTTGATAAGAGTGCGGCAAAGCAAGTACCAGTAATTATTGGCAATAATCAATAGCAAGATACCGATAAGATAGGTGATGACACCGGGGATACCGAAAAACTTGGTAATAGTGATGAAGGAAAAAGGGACAAACAGAAACAACCAGAACAGGTTGAACAGGCTTAGTCCCGAGCGGATTAGTAAGAAGTCGATGACACGAATTCGTTTAACCGGCAGCAGGAGGTAAGGTTTTACCTCCTGCGTCGGTGTTTTTTGAAACGGAACACGCAACAGAAAGTCCAGTGCCAGGATAAAGATCAGAACCACTGCGTTCATCACATGATATGGTTCCCGGTTGGGAACCATATCAGAAAATCCGAACGCGAACGTCGTACCGAAGAATATCAGGTAACCGGCCCAGAATGCGCCCATGACATAACCGAGTATTTTAGCAACTTTGTTCTTTTCATACATCGGATGCCGTTTGGCGGCAAGCCTTCCATGTTTGCGTAATTCGTTGAATATCATCATTCAGTAGATATACTAGAGAATTTTTATTTGTTTTCTTCCGGCACGGTCATGATGACTTGAATTTCGTTGTTCTGTTTCAGCAATTTGGCGAGGAAGTCTTGCACTTCTTTCGCTGTGATGCTGTTGACCAACTTTTCATAGTCTTTTGTATTATCCACACCCGTGTAGAGGTATTCGTCCATATTATTAAGCCAGTAGCCGTTTTCTTTCTGGGCGTCTTTATACTTCTTCAGCATATATTCTTTGATCTTCTGCATGTGTTCGGCAGACGGACCTTCTTTTGCCATTTTGTGAAGTTGTTCTACAACAACAGCAGACAATTTATCTTTCTTGGCAGGGTCAGTTTGGAATACAATCTGAAGAACAAGTTCCTCTTTCGGGTATTTACCAAGACTTCCGTTACAGCTTACACCGTATGTACCTCCTTCTTTTTCACGGATTTCAGCAGTGTAAACCAAATCCAGAGCCTGATCTAAGAAGCTAAGCAGGACATTGTTGCGCAAGTCATATTTGCAAGTGCCGCTATAAAGGAACATGATGGTAGCCATCGGAGTTTCCTGTGCTTTCGCAAATACATTTTTGATCTCTCCCTTGCGGATATCCATCTTGTTATCTTTGAAAGTCTCTTTACGGTTGATAGATGGCAGACCTCCCAGATATTTGGCGATTAACGGTTTCATTGTAGCCAAGTCTACGTTTCCTACCAGGAAGAAAGTGAAGTCACTTGCATCTTTGTAGCGGTCTTTGTACATTTCAAGAATACGGTCATAGTCGATCTGGTCTACCATGTTTTCTTTCATTCTGATAGCACGTGGATGGTGACCGTATAGTACGCTTGTAATAGTGTCACTAAAAGCAGTCATCGGGTTAGCGTCCGCATTTTGAAGTTCGGCTTTCAAACGGTTCTTGTAAGATTCGAATGCTTCATTATCCTTACGCGGAGATGTGAAAGTAAGATAAGTAAGCTGCATCATTGTCTCAAAGTCTTTCGGAGCACAGCTACCGGAAACAGTTTCCGTAGTGTTGCCGATACCCGCACCTACGTTTGCACGTTTGCCGGCTAAAGCTTTACCCAGATCCACTTTGCTGAAATTACCAATTCCACCTACCAGAGCTACTCCGTTTAATTGAGAGATATTGATAATTTCTTCGTTCGGGAATACGCTGGTACCACCGAAGCTTACACCTTTCATTACAATCTGGTCAGCCTTGAAATCAGTTGGCTTCACATATACGGTTACGCCGTTGGAAAGTACCAACTTAGTCGTACCATAAATTTCACCAGCTTTTTCAGAAATAATCTTGCCACCTTTAATATCTTCAGAGATTAGCGGTTCGTTAGAAACTTTATCTTCATAAGGTTTCAGATCGAATGACTTCATTTGTTTCAATAAAGCAGCAATTTCTTCTTTAGTAGGGTATTTTGCTCCTTCTTTTTCCGGACCGGCCAGCAAAACCACCTGATTGTTGTCAGTGATTAGTTGTTGCATCACCTGATTGACAGCTTCTACAGGGATATTCGGAGCCAGTTTGTTTACCAGTGTATATTCAACTTCGATTCCCGGAATCGGTTCTTTTTCAAGGAAATTGTTAACGTATTCGTTGACATAAGAACCACTTTTAGTCTTTTCACGTTCGTTGTAAGCAGATTCTACGGCTTGCAGATAGTTGGCGCGTGCGCGTTCATATTCTGATGCGGTAAATCCGAAGCGGCGTGCACGTTCAGCTTCTTCCAAAACTGTTTTCATTGCTAAATCGATACCGTCTATTTTGCTGCTTGCATCAAGTGCGAGTGCTTCTTTAGTCTTGGCAAGGAAATAGTTTCCATATTCTGCGCTTGCACTAGTGAAAGGAGGATTAGCAGTTTGGCGGAGTTCGTTCAAACGGTTGTTCAGCATATTCATAGCCATGCTGACCATATACTGAGTAGCATAATAAGCAATGGTATTTTTCAAAGAATCCGGTGTAGCGTCTTGTTTGAAGAAGATGTTCACATAAGGATTCTTCACTTCCTTGTCTGTACCGATATAGATCAGCGGTTCCTGATTATCTGCCACTGGATAGTAGATACGTTCGGCCGGGTTTACCGGAGCTTTTACATCTGCGAATACTTTTTTCAGTTTGGCTTCAATTTCATCTACATTGATATCACCTACAATAACGATTCCTTGCAAGTCCGGGCGATACCATTTCGCATAATAATCGCGGATATCCTGATAAGGGAAGTTGTTGATAACATCAATACTTCCGATAGGCATACAGTCTGAATATTTAGAATTCGGATACATAGTAGGCTGTGCATCAGTCATGATGCGAAGCATACCACTGTTGCGGCTTCTCCATTCTTCGCGGATAACGCCACGCTCTTTGTCAATTTCCTTGTCGGCAAGGTTGATAGCGCTCGACCAGTCGTGAAGGATCAGCAGACAAGAGTCTACCACGTTTATATTTTCAGTCGGTACGTTGCTGATATTGTACACCGTCTGGTCGACACTGGTATATGCATTCAGGTTCGTGCCGAATTTGATACCTTTCGTTTCGCACCAGGGTACGATGCCAAGTCCGGTTTCATCACCCGGGAAGTGCTTTGTTCCGTTGAAAGCCATGTGCTCCAGAAAGTGAGCCAGACCACGTTGTTGCGGTTCCTCAAGAATGGAACCTACTTTCTGGGCGATGTAGAATTCAACTCGTTTTTCGGGAAGGGCGTTGTGGCGAATGTAATAGGTAAGCCCGTTGTCTAGTTTACCGATGCGAACATTCTTGTCCACAGGTAACTCTTGCATGGGTTGTGCAAGTACGAGCTGGAAATTGCAGCATATAAAAAGGACTGCAATAAATAATCCACGTAATAAATGTTTCATGTTCTATTTAGTTTAAATAAATATTTCTGTGTTATTTGTCGTTGTGCTTGGTTGTAAATCACAAATAGACAGGGAAAAGAGTTATTTTATAGCTTCCCGTATCCTGACTAGCTTAGTTAACAGTTCTTCCAGAAGGTCTAACTTTAACATATTGGCACCATCGCTTTTTGCTACGACAGGGTTTTCATGTGTTTCGATGAATATTCCGTCGGCACCTACGGCGATACCTGCTTTGGCGACAGTTTCTATCAACTGCGGCATTCCTCCCGTTACCCCACTGGTCTGGTTGGGTTGCTGCAAGGAGTGAGTGACGTCCAGAATCACCGGATAGCCGAATGATTGCATTTCGGGGATGCCACGGTAGTCTACAACAAGATCCTGATAGCCGAAAGTTGTTCCACGTTCGGTAAGCATCACATTCTTGTTTCCGGCTTCCACCACTTTGTCGGCAGCAAACTGCATTGCCAGCGGCGAAAGGAACTGTCCTTTCTTGATGTTAATCGTTTTTCCGGTTTTGGCTGCGGCAACCAACAAGTCGGTCTGGCGGCAAAGAAAAGCCGGGATTTGAAGTATATCCACGTATTCGGCTGCCATTGCAGCTTCATCTGCGGTATGGATATCGGTTACGGTGGGGACTCCGAAAGTCTCATGTACCTTTCTCAATACTTTGAGTGCTTTCTCATCGCCAATGCCGGTAAACGAATCCAGACGTGAGCGGTTTGCCTTACGGTAAGAACCTTTGAATACATAAGGAATTTGCAGTGCTTCGGTGATCTTTACTACTCGTTCGGCAATGCGCATTGCCATTTCTTCACCTTCTATCACACACGGACCGGCCAACAGGAAAAAGTTGCCGGCGGGGTTGTTCTTAAGTTCTATCATATTTAACTACTATTATAAGTTTATTTTCAGGCACGGATTACGCGGATTACACGGTTTTCTTACTATAACCGAATTGGCAAGAACGGTGTAATTCACAGGATCTGCAAGAACCGTGTAATCCGCGTAATCCGTGCCTAATTATATTTAATTTGGAATAATAAGCGTTGTCTTTTCCGGGAGCACGCCTACTTCTAAAGGAAAATGTTTAGGCAACAAACGCCCGTCCAAATCCACCGCTGCATTCTGTGCCCGGAGTACCTTTACTTTTCTCGTCCGGTAGCTTTTCACCACTTTGTGATTCAGGATTCTTCCCTGAATCAGCATCCATAGTCCGGAAATAATTTGCAGGAATTCCGGGCGGTAGATTACAGATACATCCAGCCATCCGTTGTATGGAACGGCACTGGGAGTTTGTCCCCATCCCCAGGCACTGCCTATACATACGGTCATGATGCGTCCGCGGATATGTTCATCATTGATGCGGAGATGCATTCTGTAAAGTTTCCGTTCGAAGATGAGGGAGAACAGGGCGGCAACGTATGAAAGGAACTTCACACCCCAGAAACGTTTGGTCTGATCGGTGATTTTGACGATTCGTGCTCCCAGTCCGATATTAACGGCATTGAGGAAATAGCGACGCTGGTGTTCGTTTCCGTCGTAGAAGTTGCAGTAGCCTACGTCTATTTTCTTCAACCGATGATTGATGATACAGTCGACAGCCGGCTTGTATTCGGTGCTAAGTCCCCAATATTTGGCGAAGTCATTTCCGATACCGTTCGGAATCATGCCGAGGGCGATGTTCTCTTTGTCTTCGGCATCGGATAGCATAATGCCATTGATGGCATCGTTCAATGCCCCATCACCTCCCACAATGACAATCGTGCGATAACCATTGTTGGCCAAGATTTTAGCGAGACGCTCTACCGAACCGAAACCTTCGGATTGTACATAGTCATAGTCTACACCTTTACTGTCCATGTACTCCTTAATTTCTTTCCAGCGCTTCTTTACCTTTCGGGTACCAGCTTTTGGGTTGTAAATCACTCCCCATTTCTTCGGTTCTACACTCATATTTGTTTATCTATCCTATTGTGTATTAAAAATCGCACTATAATAACTGCCAAAGATACTAATTCCCTTGCAGTTTCTCTTTTACAAAAGCTATCTTTTCTTCCATCGGCAGCTCTGCATTCATCCAATGGATCGTAAATCCTCTTCTTTCCATGCCGCGGAACCAGGTCATTTGTCGCTTGGCAAACTGATGGATGGCTATCTCCAAACCGTTGAACATTTCTTCATAAGTCAGTTTGCCTATGACGTATAATGTCAGGTATTTGTATTCCAGTCCATAGTAGATGAGATCGTCCGGTGCAATTCCCTGTTCGATCAATCGTCTTACCTCGTCCACCATTCCTTCATCCAATCGTTGTTTCAATCGGCGGGTGATCTTTTCACGGCGCAGTTCCCGGTCAATGTCCACTCCGATGATGAGACTGTTCAGTTCCGGAAATTCCCTTTCGGGAACCGGATGGGCTGCATAATACTCTTCAATTTCTATCGCCCGTATCGTCCGTTTCACGGTATCCACATCGGTAGAGTTATGCAAAGCCTTGTATTGACTTAGCATTTCCGTCAACTCTTCCAGCGAATGATTTGCCAAACGGTTGCGCAATTCCGGATTTTCCGGTACGGGCATCAGTTTATATCCTTTCAACACGGATTCCAGATACATACCTGTCCCTCCACATAAAACGGGAAGACAGCCTTTTTGTTTGATGCTTTCGTAAGAATTCAAGAAATCACGTTGATATTCAAACACATTGTATTTATATCCGGGGTCTGCAATGTCAATCAGATGATAGGGGATTGTACGTCCGTTTACGGTATAGTCGGCCAAATCTTTTCCTGTACCGAGATCCATTCCTCTATATATCTGACGGGAATCGGCACTGATAATTTCTGTGTTGAGTTCATAGGCCAAGGCAGCGGCAAAGGGAGTTTTACCCGAGGCTGTAGGTCCGAGTATGGCGATTAAATCATAGTCCGGCATAGCTTCATTCTTTTATATCTGCAAAATTACGAAATATTTTTAACCTGTTTGGTATTCAATCGCTTTTTTATCAAGATTAATAAGGGGATAGGGAAGGTTAATTTGTATTTTAACCTCTAATTGGTGGTATTCAATCTAATAATAATGAAGTGTATGAGAATACCGCCATCTGATATTATCTGCTATAATATTTGTGTTGTTTTTATTGTCAATCTGTTATGGTAGTAGCTAATCTTTTGATTTTTAGTGGAATATGGCTGATGATAGGAGCTGACAATAGGCTGACAATAAAGGTCTTGTTTTTTTATTGTCAGCTTTGTTTTTGCTGATTAAATAGTATAGCTATATGATAAACAGTTGTTTATCTCCTTTTTTATCATGATGCTATTTTTGTGATAACTTCTGTATATCTGTATGTTTTTACGTTATATTACCACTAAGGTTGTGTTGAAAAATCAGGTGTGATAACTCTAGTATGCTGATAGAATAACACGGAGATACGGGTAAAGTAGCTTAAAGATACTGGCATTGTTCAGCTAGAGTGCCTTTATTGTTCTGCTAGAGTACGTAAGCATTCGGGCTCGTGCGTGTTTCTTTCCCTTCTTTTCTTTCCTACCTTTGTGCCTTCATAATCATCTTAATCCATTATGTGTTCAGTATTAGTATTTTCTAGTGAAAGTGAAAAGCTGCGTAGTCTCTTATCCGAGTCTAACCATTTTGATTCTGTTCTTTTCATATTTGATGGTGGTCGTCGTTATAAAGTTTCGGCTTCCAGTCTTGGCATCCATTCTCCTCAGGATCTACTTCTCCCCTTAGGTCTTGGTCTTTTCCGTAACAGTCCTTTCTGGTCTTATTACCTTTATCCCAATGGTTGTAATTTCCATAAAGGTATTGACGGTCTTTGTGGCGAGGTCATCCGGCACACGGGTTCTTGCGTGTCAGAGCAGAGTTGTCATATTTTTCTTGACCGTTCCCGTAGCAGATTGCATATCCTCTATCGGTGCGAGGACGAATACCGACTGGAATGCCGTCGTCTGAACCACAGTTCTTTCTTCTTGAAAAAGGACGAACGGAAAAGAGATTTTCTTCAAATTTCCTGGAATCGCCTGAATGAGCTGCTTACTGTTAAAAAGTATCGGAAAACAGTTGAAAAGTAATCTCCCATCCTACAAGCCGTACAGGTTTATTTTGATAACTTTGCCACATAATAAAAAAGTGGATATGCAGTGAAAGAACCAGTCATTACCTTTACTTTGGAAGAGTACGAAGAGTTGCGCAAGGAACGTGAACGTCTTGAAAAGGAACATGCGGAACTTCAGAGAAAATACGCAGCCTCTTTGCAGGAGTATTCCCGCCAAGTTGAGGAAATCTCAGCCTGTACAGCCGTCATTGCTGACCTGAGATGGAAATTGGCTGATTTGACACGCCGTTTATGGGGTAAATCCAGTGAAAAACGTCATCTTCCCGAAGATGCCAACCAATTGAGCATCTGTTTTGAATCTCCGTCCGATGTCAATGACCCGGTAGCGGAGGAGCAGAAAACGGCTGAGAAATCTGCCCGGTCGGAGAATGGTTACAATCGTTTCCGTAAGAGCTTCACCCAAAAGATTACTCCCCACGCCCGTAAGCCCATCGATCCGTCCCTTCCCCGTGAAGAAATCATCATTCCCATGCCGGAAGGTCTTTCTCTGGAGGGAGCGACGAAGCTGGGGGAGGAAGTGAGCGAACAATATGCCGTCAGCCCTGCCCGATTCTATGTGAGACGCATCATCCGTCCTAAATACCGGCTTGCCGACGGTCGTATCATAACTGCTCCCATGCCCGTAATGGCACACCCTCACAGCAATGCCTCGGAGAGTGTACTGTCCCACATTGCCACCGCCAAATATTACGATCACCTGCCTCTGCACAGACAGCTGGACATTTTTGAGCGTGAAGGCATCCATCTGAGTCCTTCCACCGTAAGTAACTGGATGATGGCTGCCGCACAGCGTTTGGAGCCGATCTACAATGAGCTTCGTGAACTGGTTAAGGACAGTTATTACGTCATGGCCGATGAGACGCCCCACCCCGTACTTGAAAGCGACCGACCCGGTGCTCTTCATCGCGGGTATATGTGGAACTTCTATCTGCCCCGGTTTCATACCCCCTTCTTTGAATATCACAAGGGGCGTGGCAGCAGCGGAATAGACACACTGCTGGCAGGACAGGTCCGCGTGGTACAGAGTGACGGCTTTGCAGTATATGACGAGTTCGACACGCTACCCGGAAAGTTGCACTTGTGCTGTTGGGCACACGTCAGGCGCAAGTTTGTGGAAGCGGAAGGAAATGACCCTCCCAGAGCAAGGTATGCACTTGAACAAATAGGCAGACTGTATGCTGTGGAGGAGGAAATCAGGATAGAACATCTGGAAGGCGAGGCTGTAGTAAAGCTTCGCCGGGAAAAATCGTACCCTATTATCAAAGGACTGGAAAAATGGTGCAAAGAGGAATATGAACATACGGTCGATAAATCGCCTGTTGCCAAGGCCATATTCTATATGTACACACGCTTTGAACAACTGTCCGGATATGTCAATGATGCACAGTTCTGCATTGATAATAATCCGGTGGAGCGTTCTATTAGACCGTTGACTGTAAACAGAAAAAATACACTCTTCTCCGGATCGCATGAGGCAGCACACGCAGCGGCAATATTCTTTTCACTGATGGGATGTTGCAGGGAAAATAAGGTGAACCCAAAACTATGGATGCAGGACGTGGTGATTAGAGTACAGGATAAAGAAAGAGAAGAGAAAAACGACTACTCCGATTTACTGCCATTTAATTGGAAAGGATAAACAAGAAAGGTTTATAAAGTCAAAAGCCAGACGTACTCCGTCTGGCTTTTGACTTTATAAGAGTTTGGAGAGAATACGCACGAGACCGAATGCTTACTAGAGTACCGTTCTTGTTAGTTCTCCACGGCCGTGGTAGCTTCTTTCCACAGTCGTGGTAGCTTCTTCTTACGGCCGTGGGAAGATCTCACCACGGCCGTGGAGAATGAATGATATCGGTAGCTTAACAGATGTATACCTGCTTGATAGAATAAAGATAAAGGTACCTTAATAGAGTTGTGCTTACTTGCGTAAGTCTATAAACCTGGCATTCAAAATCATTTCCACATTTATCTGTTGTTTATTGTCTGTATGATTCGGCATACCTTTCCGTTTTTATCCACACCTTCTATGGTTATATCTTCCGGCGCAGTGCTGTCCGGAGTATAGTATTCGATGGTTGCTTTTCCATTAGTATCCAGTTGGAGGGTAGGATTCCAATAGATCGTACTTCGTAAATCCGAGCGTTGGTCATTCTTCTTTTCGGGCGTATCATAAGTAGGATGATAGAACTCGACCGAATCGCTATACCCTAGTGGAGTGCACGTGATAATACCTTGTGCCGGTCTTGCCGGGATATCTTTGCCGTCTTTCAGCGTAATAACGATAGCACCTGCCGAACCGCGGGAACCTAAGATTGCTGCATCGGCACCGCGAAGAAGGCTCAAACTCGACATATCGCTGGTTTGTATCATGGTCAGGATGTCGTTATCGTCTTCATACACCACGTCGTCAACAACAATGACAGGTTGCTCGGGATTGTTGCGGATATGTATTTCATTTCCATTTGTCACGCTAATGCCCGGAAGTCTGGTGACTGCATCAAAAGCTGTTTGTGCACCGAATCCTTCCAGTCTGTCCCCTTCGATCGTGTAGGTGTTGATACCTCCTGTATAGATACTTTCTGAACTGGCCTTTTTACGACTTCCAGTGACTACCACTTCTTTCAGATTGTACACTCTCATTCCACCTTCCATGTAATATTGGTCGCGGGTGTTGAGCAAATAATCTTCCATAAACGTTGCTGTTCCATCATGGAAAGGAGACTTGTGCGAAGTTGCCGGGTATTGAGGAGTGTCAATCACGATGTCCACTCCGGCAAATCCTCTTTTGGTACGTGCCTGAACAAGGAAAGTCGTGCTATCTCTGAAAGATGTGTTCACGATAAACTCTCCTTTTTCGTCTGTGGTGGTAGTGGCGATGATGTTCTGTTTGGGAGCCAGAATACAAATAGGTCCTTTCTTAACGTTACCTCCAAAGAAACCTTTGATACGTCCACTGATAGTTTGCCCCTTTTCCATATAGTTGGTGAGGTTCATTGAAGGTGCAGTCAGTACATTCTGGATATGGTGTCTGCGCCATCCGTGCGTCATCATCAGGAAGTCTACCGTGCGGAGAGTCCGGAGGTCTTGCTGCAAAAAATAATATCCGGGATTTTCTACATATCCTTTTAAGTCGGAGGTTAATAGAAGATTCGATACGATATTGTCAGCAAGCGAATCCGGACGGATACTCTTTCTGTCGGTAATGCTGACGGAGAAACTACCTTCTACCGGAGTACCGTTATCGTCTTTTGCTGAAATTTGCAGGGATACTTTTTCTCTTTTTCCGTATGTCGGCTTATCTGCAAGAATTTGCCATTGATGCGGATTCCGGTCGGGTATGAAAACCAGGCGTTCGCTAAGTGCGTTGCCCTGTTGGTCGATCAGCATGAAATGGGTGATGCCTGCGTTGAATAAACTGTCGTTCATTCTTCCAAAAGTCCTGTCGACACTGACTGGCTGCAGGATGACCAGCTTTCCACGAGTGTGCGCAATCAAGAATAACTTTTGAGGCCACTCGGTAGCTTCTGTTTTCTGGATTTCGTAACGGATTTCCTTTTTATAATGTGTCATGGAAAGTGTGATCCCTTTTTCTTCTACAGCCGGGAGGTCGAATCGTTTACTAATACCGTCACCGGATTTGGCAATCACATAGTAAGAGTTTCCCACAGTCGGATTCAGTGTGAAAACTCCCATGCCGTCATGCTCCGAGCGGAAAGCTGTCAATGTGTCTCCGTTGGCATCGAACAGGAATCCTTCTATTGCTGTAGAAAAGCCATCCGATCCTTGAGCCTTGAAAGCTATATTCTGATGAGCAACGGTCAGGAGAGCGCCCCCTTCAGGGAAGAACTTAACATCAAAGTCTTTTGTAAATGAAGGCAGATAGAAAGTCTTTTTATAAATGTATTGGGGATCATCGAACTCTACTTCAATGTGGCGTGTGGCAATAGGCTTCAGATCCGGCAGGGAAATAGAAATCAACCCATTCTCATCTGTCTTTCTTTTACCTTTATCTTTAATCTTTCCGTTTTCAATGTAGCGGTAGCGGATGGTTGTATTTCCGAAAGCCTCTTGAGTATTGCTGGTAAATCTTACCTTGGCTGTATAATGTGATTCGTCTTCTTGCTGATACTCAATGTTTGAAACAATCGTATTATCAATCGAATTACCGATTTTCAGATTGCGTGAATAAAAGAATTCCGGTTCCTGATTAAGCATCCAGTTGCTATATCCCCGCAAATAATAATCACCTGCAGGGAGAGTGGGAGGGAGGGTGAAAGTATTATGAAAACCCAATGAATCTCTACGAATCTTCTTACGTTCTACGATAGAGTCGGAACGGTTGACAAGTTCTGTAATGATGAAGTTGCTTTGTGTATTATCTTGATGTGTAACAGAGTTTACCAGATATCCCTTGAACCATATTTTTTCTCCTGCCCCATAAAAAGGCTTGTCCAGATGTAAGTAGAGTTTCTCCTGTGGGACTTTTTCCAGTAGATTAAAATATGCAATAATTGTATCTTGTACGTTTTGCCCCGACAATGGGGCAAAACAGAACAGTATTCCGAAAAAGAAAGCTATTAAGCCTCTATGGATAGAAAATGTAGTTTTGTTTTTCATACGCTATGTGTTTGATTCTACATCTATGATTTGTGCATCCAAATCGAAAGCACTTTCCTTTTTACTGCCAGTGTGTTAATCACCGATACAACGATAAATAATAGAATACCCATACTGATTGCTGCCCATAATGATCCGGTTTCCAGTTGTGGGAATAGCAAGCGGATGCTGTCTATGTAATAACTGCGCAACCAGGAGACTAATCCGATGGATAATACAAGCACAATAACGTTCAATCCTACCGTGAGCAACTGATAAGGCAATGCTACCTTGTTGGGACTGTATCCGATTAGTAATAGACTTTCCAGCTTGGTCGTATTCTTTTGTAAAAGCAGGAAGATGCTCAACATCAGTATATAGAATGAAAGGATACTGATAAATAAACCCACTCCCAATACAATACCTACGATAAGACGGAGGAAATAAGTTGTTTTTCCGGCATCCAGCTTACCATCTTCCGTTTCATATCCTTTCTTCTGAAAATAACTGGCGATGGCGGAATCTGCCGGATTGCTAACCTCGATAATCAACCGTGCCGGTTGGGCTTCTGCATTCGGTGCAAAATTCTCATTAGCCCATTTCATAAAGGACTGGGGAACAAGAATCGTATTCAGACGATTGGAAAAGCCGACAATGTTTCCTTTGTACTGTTCCACCCGTCCGTTGCCACGCATCATAATATCCATTTGAATCAGACTCATTAACCCTTCCGATAGTTTGGGGAGGCTGCGGCTTTGCGCAAAACCGAAGTTGTAAAGGTTCAGATAGTTGCGCGGAATGATAATGGGGATGGTATGTGTGTTTTCATCGAAATGCCATTTATCGAGTTTGATGTCGACAAACTCATCGGGAACAGACTCAAAAAACATATCTGTGGAAAGATGAATACCGGCTTCCTTCATTCCCAATCCTGCTGAAACTTTGAATTGAGAAGGAGTGAAAGCTCCTATTGTTTTGGTAAACGGTTGCTTTTTCAGATCCGCAATTTCTTCGGCAGAGAATGTATTACTCTTTCCTGCAAAAGAACCGAGAGCACTGATTTTCTTTGTAGCTATGATGAAATCCTTTTTCATAAAGCTGTCTCCTTCGGTGAATACCGGAATGACATCTTTATAAAACTGTACGCTAAGCAATACAATCATCATGCCGAATAGGTTGGCTAAAAAGAAACCGGCTAATTGACCGATACTGATATGTTGGCGGAGAAGCTTCCAGACAAGGGTATTCATTGTTTTATACTTAATAATTTTAATACGGAATATTTAGGCACGGATTACACGGATTTCACGGTTTAAGATTTATAGGAAAACAGCGTAATCCGTGTAATCCGTGCCTAAATACTTTATGATAATACATAGCCAATTCTTTTATAAGCTGAGAATATGTTGATAAGGCAGACCGATATGTTTACCGATGGAAGTGGCGATCACTCCGGCTCCTTGTGCCTTTGCTTCGGCGATGATAAGTTCACCCATGATGCGGCTGTTATCATCGTCCAGGTGGCTGATCGGTTCATCCAGAAATAAAAAGTCGAACGGCTGGCAGAGCGCCCGGATAAAGGCGACGCGCTGTTGCTGTCCGAAAGATAGCTTGCCGGCTTTCACATTTATTTTATCTGCGATCCCCAGTTGTTCGAAGAACGATATGATTTCTTTTTTCTTTTTGCATCCGGTGAGGTTATTCTTCAATTGCACATTTTCAAGAGCGCTAAGTTCGGTGAAGATGCGTAAATCTTGAAAAAGCATACTTAGTGAATGCTTTCGCAGGTCGACCCATTGCTTCACGGAGTATGCTTTGATATTGGTTTCATCGAAATTAATAATCCCCTGATAGTCGTTGCGGTAGCCATAGATATAGCTGCACAACGAAGATTTGCCGGTGCCGGAAGCAGCTTCAATCAGATACATTTCTCCTTTCCGGAAGAAAAGATCCTGATGCCATACGTCCGAAGTCACCGAATTACGGTCAGCAAACACTTGGGGAAGTGTTTGCTGTAAGTGAATACTATTCATACCGTTGGTTTATACATTTATTACATGCCGGCAAATTGCTTGGCAAAGTCTACAATTTGTTTGAGGGCATTTACATCTTTGTCTTTCAGGCAGAGGTCGATCTCGCTGACTTCCCCTTCCGAACTCATGGACAGGTAAGAAACCTTGTTGGCCAGTTCGATATATGTCTTAGCTTCCTGTCCTCCGAAACCTGCTACCATTTTAACGATAGGCAGATCGAGGATTGCTTCGGCATTGATTGCTATAAATAGGCTCTTTCCCTTCATATCCGATGCATAAGGAGCATCTTTGACTGATTTGTCGGCAGCTTTACCTACGTTTTTGTAGAGTAACTCATCATTGGTTGCATACATTTGTTTATCCTTGATGCCGAAGAATATATTCATGCCTCTTGTCTTGTAGACATATTCGTCTTTGCCAAGTTGCATGATATCTTCCCCTCTCTTCAATCCCAATGATTCCTTGTTCTTGTAAATCATTTCAAGAGCATTGCCGTTCTTCACGTCAGCGTACATCATGAAAGTGGGAGCACTGCTCATCGTTACGTTGATTAATCCTGCAGAAATATCACCATTGAACGAGCTGAACAACTCTTTTACTTCGTCTGCCTTAGCGATAGATACTGTGTTGCGGAATTCCTTGTTTTCGCTCAACAGGTTATACAGTTCGCCTCCTTTTACGCCTACGTTGAAGAACATCAGGGTAGAAGCCGGGAAGTATTTAACGAAAGTATTGTTCGCTTTTCCAACAGATTCCATTTGTTTTTTCAGGAGAGCTTTCACTGCTTCGTTTTCAGTATAGTTTTCTGTTTTGAGGGCAATCTTTCCTTTTTCAAAGTTCAGTCCTCCTATCAGAGTGATGTCTTCCGCTTTCACTTCGGTAGGTAATCCCATGGTTATCTGATCGCGGTAGGTTGAAGGAATAGCTGTCATGGAAGCAAAGAAGTTAATATCACTTTTCTGTTTCTCCATTTTCTGGAAAGCTCCTGATTTCACGATACTATTGCTTGCTGTCTGTTTCAACAAATTAGTAATGGCTTCTTTGGCTTTATCAGTTTGAGTTGTTCCGCTGACATTGACTACCAATATAGTAGAACTATTGAAAACAAGCAAACCGCTGTTCATCGTTGTAAAACTGTAACCGTCAGCTTCGCCTACCGGTTGACAGATCTGTTCTTTTGCCATCACGTCGAGTGATGCATGTAATTTATCTTCATTGTTCACTTTACCTACAACAGTGGGATAAGGGAAAGAAGATGAAGAGAACACATAGAATGGAGATTCAACATCGATTCCCGATTCGCCCGGATTCTTCATAACCTTTTCCAGTTGTTGGAATGTGGCCGCATTCATTCCGCTTTTCAGTGCTTCCAGTACTTTTTGTTTAGCAGCTTCATTCTCTTTATCATCCAATCCCGCTTTGCTTGCGAGGGATTTAAGATTGATAGAGGCAACTACCGAAGCGTCAGCCGGTATCACATTTGTATATTCCGATGTTTTGGAACATGCTGCCAGAAAAACAATCAGTACTGCCAGTACCGAGAGTCGTGAAATCGTTTTCTTTGCCATACTTATGTTATTTAAAAGTGGTATAATCATTGATTCAGACATTTACTGCTGTTATTGATTTTGCAGATTCAGCGTGTGGCAGGCCACCAATGCCGCTGTTTCTGTACGGAGCCGTGATTTGCCGAGACTAATCGGTACGAATCCCCGTTCGATGGCCTTCTTCACTTCTTCTTCACTGAAATCTCCCTCGGGACCTATCAGAACAAGGGCGTCTTCTCCTGGTTTCAGAACATTCTTCAATAGAGGTTTCTCCCCTTCGTAACAGTGGGCGATAAACTTCTGTCCTTTAAACTCCTGCCTGATGAACTGATCGAACTCGATCATTTCGTTCAACTTTGGCAGTCGTGCCTTGAGAGATTGTTTGATGGCTGATATCAGAATCTTTTCAATCCGTTCGGTCTTGATGACTTTACGTTCCGAGAAACGGCAGTTGAGGAAAGTCAGTTCGTCAAAACCTATTTCGGTAGCTTTCTCTGCAAACCATTCGTTGCGGTCCATATTCTTCGTCGGTGCCATGGCAATGTGTAAATGGCACGGCCATAACGGTTCCTGAAAAATGGTTTCTTTGATGTTTACGAAACAACGTTTGTTGGTTGCAACAGTAATTTCAGCTTTGTAGAAGTTACCCTTACCGTCGGTAAGCGTGATTTCGTCTCCGATACTTAGCCGCAGAACACGGATGCAGTGTTGCGCTTCCTCTTCGGGAAGCTCGTTGCTTTTCTGTATATCTGGAGTATAAAATACGTGCATAATATTATTTACTGATTTTTATTTCTTGAATTGATTTGATCGCGTATCTGCGCGGCTAACTCGTAATTCTCATCTTTAATAGCCTGTTCCAGTGCTTCTTCAAGCGTTCTGGAAGTAGCACCGGGCAAATCATGTTCTTCTTCAGCCCCTTCGTCGTTGTCCGTTTCTTCAGAACGGTTTCTTTCTTCTGACGACATGTGAAGACATTCCTGTTCAAGAATAGATTCATAAATAAGAATCGGGCAGTCGGCACGCACTGCCAGGGCAACTGCGTCTGAAGTCCGTGCGTCAATGCGTATAATCTCTTCGTCTTTTTTGAGGTAAATATAGGAGTAGAAAATACCATCCTTTGCTTTGTAAATTAATACACGTATCAGGCTGGCTCCCAGTATAGTAAGACTTGTTATAAATAAATCATGTGTCAACGGACGGGGAGTTTTCACTCCTTTCAGATATAAAGCGGTAGCCTGGGCTTCCGCCGGACCGATGATGATAGGCAGTTGCCTTTCACCGTCCACTTCGCCTAATAGCATAGCAAACGCGCCTACTTGCGCCTGGCTGTTCGTGATATTTATAACTTGTAATTCTACCTTTTTGTCCATCGTTCTCTTTTACTTAATTTGTTTTACTCTCCTGCTGGTGTTTGTACTTGAATACCAAGGCAAACAGAATGCCGATTACCAGCGCATAAGCGGCAAAGATCAGCCAAATGTTCATCCATTCGCGACTCACCAGTCTGCCGTCGGCATATACAGAGAATGCATCAACTACCGCACCGCTGGCATATCCGCCCATGATGGCTCCCAATCCGTTAGTCATCATAAAGAACAAGCCCTGTGCACTGGCACGGATAGAAGATTTGGCTTCTTGTTCAACAAACAACGAACCGGAAATGTTGAAGAAATCAAAAGCCATACCATAAACAATCATGGAAAGGATCAGCATCCATAGTCCTGATCCCGGATCTCCAAAACCGAACAGGCCGAACCGGAACACCCAAGCGAACATACTGATTAGCATGACTTGTTTGATTCCGAAATGACGCAGGAAGAAAGGTATGGCAAGAATAAACAATGTTTCGGACATCTGTGAAATGGATAACAGGATGACTGAATGTTTCACTCCGAAAGAATCTGCATATTCAGGGATGCTGGCAAAACTGCTTAGGAAAAGGTCGCCGTAAGTATTCGTAATCTGCAATGCTGCACCTAGAAGCATGGAGAAAAGGAAGAAAATAGCCATTTTCTTTTTCTTGAATAACACCAGCGCATCCAGTCCGAAAGCGGAGAGCCATGATTTGTTTTCAGATTTAGCCGGTCGACAGGCCGGGAGGGTAAATGAATAAAGTCCGAGTAGCAATGCGGAAGCACCGCCTACATAAAGTTGCGCACTTGAATTCTTGAATCCGGTAAGGTCGACAGCCCACATGGCACAAATAAAACCGATTGTTCCCCATACGCGGATAGGAGGGAAGTCTTTAATCAGGTCACATTTGTATTGTTCCAGTGCGTTGTACGATACCGTGTTGGCGAGGGATAAGGTGGGCATATATACCAACAGGTTGAGTAACATGGCCCAATACATCTGGTCGTATCCCGTTGCGGTGGAAGCGTAGAAGAGACATCCTGCTCCTGCAATATGGCAAAGTCCGTATAAACGTTCTGCATTAAACCATTTATCGGCAATAATACCGATAATACCCGGCATTACCAAAGAGGCAATCCCCATGGTGGCGAAAATGGCTCCGATTTGTCCTCCTTCAAAATGGAGTTCTCTTCCCATATAGCCACCTAGTGATATTAACCATGACCCCCATACAAAGAATTGCAGGAAGTTCATAATAATCAAACGAACTTTTATACTCATGACTTTTTTAATTTGTGTTTCTCTTCACATTCATAAACCTTGCAAATATAATATTTTCGTTGAATAGGTGGATAAGTAATTTGATAAAAAGGGGATAAAAATGGCATAAATGCGAAGAAAAGATGAGATTTGGGTGTGAAAAAACAAATGGAGGGGGTACAAAAAAAAGAAGGCTATCTATCCCAGACAGCCAATCTTTGTTAACCTTAAATCTAATACCATGAAAAACACAGTGCAAAGATATAGGGTTTATGTTATACAACATAATGTTTTCTCGAAAATCTTCTGTTTGTTAACTCTAATTAACTTTGAATCTTCCGTTTTTCTGTTACTGCCCTCTCTAATCAGCCATACTTCCGGAGAAATGCCTGATATCCGAATGGAAACTTGGCTCCGGCAGCTTGCCGGTTATTCTACGTAGAGCACCAATCCTTTCAGATATTCTCCTTCGGGATGATAGATGTTTACCGGATGGTCGGCCGGTTGAGTCAGTTGGTGTAGAATGCGTACGCTACGCCCTGACATGGCTGCTGCGGTAAACACGGCAGTACGGAAATTATCTTTGCTTACCACTTGCGAACAAGAGAAAGTAAACAGGATGCCGCCCGGTTTGATTTTCTCGAATGCTTTGGCGTTCAGTTTACGGTAACCTTGCAAAGCATTCCGCAGTGCATCTTTATGTTTGGCGAATGCGGGCGGATCAAGGATGATTAAATCATACTGGTCGCCCATGCGGTCGAGATATTTGAAAGCATCCTCGGCAAACGCCTCGTGACGGGAATCACCGGGGAAGTTTAGTTCCACGTTTTTGTTAGTCAGATCAATCGCTTTGGCTGAACTGTCGACAGAGTGCACGAGTTTCGCACCTCCGCGCATGGCGTAGAATGAGAATCCGCCGGTGTAGCAGAACATATTCAGTACTGAACGGTCTTTGGCGTAACGTTCCAGCAAAGAACGGTTTTCACGCTGATCTACAAAGAATCCGGTCTTCTGACCTTTCAGCCAGTCTACATGGAACTTCAAGCCATATTCTTGTGCGATATTATCACTGC
This sequence comes from Bacteroides sp. M10, assembly GCF_014334015.1. Classification (GTDB taxonomy): domain Bacteria; phylum Bacteroidota; class Bacteroidia; order Bacteroidales; family Bacteroidaceae; genus Bacteroides; species Bacteroides intestinigallinarum. The sequence goes on from NZ_CP060488.1 coordinate 3,449,064, forward strand.
TTCCTCCTTTCAGAAAACCGTTTTCGGGGAAAAGGTCTGCCTTAAAAGGAAGAGTTGTTTCTGATTTATAATAGATATTTTCGATCTTGTCACCCATTACTTCGGATAAAGCTTCGGCAATTGCCATGCGGTCTACATGCATTCCAGCAGAGTGTGCCTGCATAACAGCGGTTTTGGCATAAACGTCAATCACCAGTCCGGGGAGATTGTCTCCTTCACCGTGAACGAGGCGGTAAGTGTTGTTGGTCGGATTAGTGGCGATGCCGATACTGCGACGCATATCGTATGCAATTTCCAGTTTGCGTTTCCAAAAATCGTGATCGATAGGTTCCTGGCGGAAAGACAGTACGCGCACAGCAATACTTCCGATCTGGAAATGTCCTTCGGCAATAAATTCTTTTTTTGAGGTGTACACTTCTACAACTTCACCTTCATCGGGCTCTCCGTCAAAACGAGCGATAGCACCGGAAAAAATCCAGGGGTGGAATCTCTTAAGAGAATCTTCTTTACCAGGTTTGAGATATACTTTATGCATAATGTAGTCTTGAGAGTGTGTCAAAACGCAGATTAACGCAAATTATCGCAGAACTAATTTTATAAGTCGTTGATTAATATATCAATATAATTGAAATAATTTGCGATAATCTGCGTTAATCTGTGTTTTATTATTCATTATGACACACCTTCTCGTTTTATTATTGGTTATTAATCACTTATTTTATTACTTATCACTTCCTCCGCGGGAGAGACAGCAGCTGTCAGCGGAGAAACTTCCCAATCTCCCGTCTGTTTCAGTTCTTGCAACAGATTGTAGATATTGAGGCATGCCCATGCATCGGTAGCAGCGTATTGTTTCTGTCCGTCACTTAATACATCAGCTTCCCAGTTGGACAAGCGTTGTGATTTGGATATTTTTTCTTTGAATAAGATGGCGTAAATCTTTTGCAGACTTTTGTCCTGTATTCCGAATTGACGCACATAGTCCTGTAATTCGATACAGCTTTGTTGGGTGAAAGGTGCACGTTTGTGCAGCATCATAAAGTCGTCTTTCAGTGAAAGTCCCACTTTGATTACAGCCGGATTTTCTAACAAGTCAACCAATGGCTGGGTCAATCCCGTCATATTGAGCCGGAATAAGAAACAGCATTCTTCGGAAGAAATCTGGAGAAGTGCTACTTTGTGCGATTGTCCTTTGGTAAAGGAAGGGCGAGTTTCGCTGTCGATACCTATCACTGGTCTGGATTGGAGGTAAGCTACTGCTTTTTCCGTTTCAGCTTCCGACTGGATAACATAAATACGTCCCGGAAAAACTGTTTTCGGGAGTTCTTTTAGTTCATCTTTATCTATGGTTCTTCTTACAATCATTTCTATTTTAATTCATCATCGTGGCAATGGCAACCGTCTTCGTGACAGTGGCAATCATCATCGTGGCAATGACAGCCATCTTCTTCACAACAATCGTTGTCGTCGCTTGGTTCGTAAAATCCTTCTTCATTACCTACTTCCTCTTCTTCTTCCTCCTGGTTGTATTTCACGTCGTGAAGGGCACGAAGTGTGTTTACCAGTTTCTGTCCCCACAGTGTACCGAAGTTTTCCTGGCAGATGGCCAATGAATCATTCATAGTTTCGTTCAGTCCCAGTTGGAAGACAAATATGAAATCTTTAATATCCTGATAAATGTCGGCCAGGTCTTCCGATATAGACTTCTTGATAGGCTGGTCGCTATACACCATATCTTGCACGAATACGTCCAGATAATCATCCTTGTCAGCCATCAATCCGGAAAGGTTGATACGCAGAATTTCGTAAATCTCTTCTGTGACATACGTTTCAAGTGCTTCGTCCCCGATAGTCTCACATTTGGGCAGCATAGATGCTTTGAGATAGAGTAGGGGAAGTATTTTTAATGATGTATCAACGAAAGTGCTACGCTTCATGCGTTCGGCACGTTCGAGAAATGCACAAAATTCGGCAGCTACCGTTACGAACTCAATTACGTTTTTATCAAATATCGTTTGGCTTTCTTTTTCCATGATCTATATTGATTTGAAACGCAAAGGTAAGAAAAAGGATTGAATGAGCGTAGTGCTCGTTATTTTTTTATTATTTTTGCAGCTTAGAATCTCATTCCTGTTTTATAAAAAAGAATTAAAGACTCATGGCAAAGAAGAAATTAGATAAGGAGGCGGAACGTACTCCCTCTTCCCCCAGTAAAATTGTGGCTGTATTTAAGAATGAAACCATTCATTTTGTAATCGGATTGATGCTGGTCATCTTTTCTGTTTACCTGTTGTTGGCTTTTTCTTCCTTCTTCTTCACGGGGGCTGCCGATCAAAGTATTATTGATAGTGGCAGTTCGGCAGATTTGGCGGCCGTTAATAATCAGGTGAAGAATTATGCAGGTTCACGCGGAGCGCAGTTGGCCAGTTATCTGATTAATGACTGTTTCGGTGTTTCCTCTTTCTTCATACTTGTTTTCCTGGCAGTGGCAGGATTGAAGTTGATGCGTGTACGTGTTGTACGTTTGTGGAAGTGGTTTATCGGCTGCACGCTCTTGTTGGTATGGTTCTCCGTATTCTTCGGATTTGCCTTTATGGACCATTATCAGGATTCCTTCATTTATTTGGGAGGTATGCACGGATATAATGTCAGTCGTTGGCTGATCTCGCAAGTTGGAGTACCCGGTGTGTGGATGATCCTGTTGATAACGGCTATCTGTTTCTTCATATATATAAGTGCGCGTACCGTCATCTGGTTGCGTAAACTCTTCGCATTGAGTTTCCTGAAACGCGAAAAGAAAGAAGAAAAAGAGAACGTTCCGGAAAGAGAAGACGATCCGGAATTTACGACTTCCCAACCGCAAGAAGTGGAGTTCAATTTGAAACGGACGTATAAACAGACACCTCCTCCGGCACCAGTGATGGATATTCAGGCTGAAGAACCTGAAGACGACTTTCCTATTAATAAACCGGAAAAGGAAGAAACTTCCGTATCTGACGAAAGTGAAGGAGTGACTATGGTATTTGAACCGACTGTTTCCAATCCTGCTCCTATTGTGCAGGAAGACTCTTTGGAAGAGGCGGAACCCGGATTTGAGGTGGAACCGGCAGCTTCGGAAGAAGAATACCAGGGACCTGAACTCGAACCGTATAATCCTACTAAGGATTTGGAAAACTACCGTTTCCCGACTATCGATTTGATGAAGCATTTTGAAAATGATGATCCGACGATTGACATGGACGAGCAGAATGCAAATAAAGACCGTATCATCAATACATTGCGCAGCTTCGGAATCGAAATCAGTACGATTAAAGCAACCGTGGGACCTACGGTAACTCTATATGAAATTACTCCGGAACAGGGAGTACGTATTTCTAAAATCCGTGGGTTGGAAGATGATATCGCATTGAGTCTTTCCGCCGATGGTATCCGTATTATTGCTCCGATACCGGGTAAAGGAACCATCGGTATTGAAGTACCGAACAAGAATCCGAAAATTGTTTCCGGACAGAGTGTGATCGGAAGTAAGAAATTCCAGGAATCCAAATATGACTTGCCTATTGTATTGGGTAAGACGATTACGAACGAAGTCTTTATGTTCGACCTTTGCAAGATGCCGCACGTATTGGTGGCAGGTGCAACCGGTCAGGGTAAATCAGTCGGTTTGAATGCCATTATCACTTCCTTATTATATAAGAAGCATCCGGCAGAATTGAAGTTTGTATTGGTCGATCCGAAGAAAGTGGAATTCAGCATCTATTCGGTGATTGAAAATCATTTCCTTGCCAAACTTCCTGATGGAGGCGAACCGATTATTACGGACGTAACGAAAGTAGTGCAAACCTTGAACTCGGTTTGTGTGGAGATGGATACCCGTTATGACCTATTGAAGATGGCGCATGTGCGTAATGTCAGAGAATATAACGAGAAATTTATCAACCGCCGTCTGAATCCGGAAAAGGGGCATAAGTTTATGCCATATATCGTAGTGGTGATTGACGAGTTCGGAGATTTGATTATGACTGCCGGTAAGGAAGTGGAACTTCCGATTGCCCGTATTGCACAGTTGGCGCGTGCTGTCGGCATCCACATGATTATCGCTACACAGCGTCCGACTACTAATATTATTACAGGTACGATCAAAGCCAACTTCCCGGCACGTATCGCATTCCGCGTATCTGCCATGATGGACTCCCGTACCATTCTCGACCGTCCGGGGGCTAACCGTTTGATTGGTAAGGGGGATATGCTTTTCTTGCAGGGGGCCGATCCGGTGCGTGTGCAGTGTGCCTTTATCGATACGCCGGAAGTGGAAGAAATAACGAAGTTCATCGCCCGTCAGCAAAGTTATCCTACTCCGTTCTTCCTGCCTGAATTCGTGAGCGAAGATGGTGGTAGTGAAGTCGGAGATATTGATATGGGACGCCTCGATCCGTTGTTCGAAGATGCAGCCCGATTGGTGGTGATTCATCAGCAAGGCTCCACTTCGTTAATTCAGCGTAAATTCGCTATCGGTTACAACCGTGCCGGACGTATTATGGACCAACTCGAAAAAGCGGGAATCGTAGGCCCTACACAGGGAAGCAAGGCGCGCGATGTCTTGTGCATGGATGATAACGATCTTGAAATGCGATTGAACAATTTACAGTAACCGTTCGTTTATTAATCAAATGAGAAAGTACATTTTTAGTGTTTTAATAGCTTTACTGTCTTTGCCTGTGATTGCTCAACAACAGTCGCAGGCTAAAGTCATTCTTGACAAGACGGCAGAGGCGTTTCGTAAAGCAGGTGGTGTAAAGGCTGATTTTACTGTAAAGGCTGTGACGAACGGTCTGGTAGAAGGTGCTGAAAATGGAACGATTCAGTTGAAAGGAGAGAAATTCGTACTGAAAACGTCGGATATCATCACTTGGTTTGATGGAAAAACGCAGTGGAGTTATGTGACAAAGAATGATGAAGTGAACGTCAGCAATCCAACACAGGAAGAGTTGCAGCAGATTAATCCGTATACGTTTCTATATATGTATCAGAAAGGATTCTCTTATAAGTTAGGAGCAACTAAGATGTATCGTGGAAAAGCCGTTTGGGAAGTCGTTTTGACTGCTAGGGATAAGAAACAGGAGTTGGAACGTATCACTCTTTTTGTGACGAAGGATACTTACGAACCTTTGTATATTTTGCTTCAACAGCGTGGTCAGCAGACGCGTAATGAGATAACCATTACAAGTTACCAGACTAAGCAGAATTATGCGGATCAGGTTTTTACGTTTGATAAAAAGCAATACCCCAATGCGGAGGTAATAGATTTGAGATAATATACGTTTATAACAAAACGAAAAAGATAAATTAAAATGGCAGAAATAGAAAAAGTGAAATGCCTGATTATAGGTTCAGGACCTGCCGGATATACGGCAGCGATTTATGCAGGACGTGCAAATTTATGTCCGGTGCTTTATGAAGGATTGCAACCGGGTGGCCAGTTGACTACTACTACGGATGTGGAGAACTTCCCCGGTTATCCGGAAGGAATCAGTGGTCCGCAATTGATGGAAGACTTGCGTGCACAGGCGAGCCGTTTCGGAACAGATGTTCGTTTCGGTATTGCTACGGCGGCCGATTTGAGCAAAGCCCCTTATAAAATAACAATCGACGGTGATAAGGTTATTGAAACAGAATCATTGATTATTGCTACCGGAGCTACTGCTAAATATCTGGGACTGGAAGATGAAAAGAAATATGCCGGAATGGGGGTAAGTGCTTGCGCCACTTGTGACGGATTTTTCTATCGCAAGAAAGTAGTTGCCGTAGTCGGTGGCGGTGATACAGCTTGTGAAGAAGCTGTTTATCTTGCCGGACTTGCATCCAAAGTATATCTGATTGTCCGCAAACCTTTCTTGCGTGCATCGAAGATTATGCAGGAACGAGTAATGAACCACGAGAAAATAGAAGTTCTTTTTGAACACAACGCGGTTGGTTTGTTTGGCGACAATGGGGTAGAAGGTGTAAACCTGGTGAAACGTTGGGGCGAACCGGATGAAGAACGTTATAGCTTGCCTATCGACGGTTTCTTCCTGGCTATCGGACATCAGCCGAATACTGAAATCTTTAAAGAATACGTTGATACGGACGAAGTGGGTTATATCATCACGGAAGGTGATAGTCCCCGTACAAAAGTTCCCGGAGTTTTTGCGGCAGGAGATGTTGCCGATCCGCATTATCGTCAGGCTATTACGGCTGCGGGAAGTGGTTGCAAAGCTGCTTTGGAAGCAGAACGTTATCTTTCTGCCAAAGGACTCATTTAACCCGGTTTATATCCGATCATAGGAGGGTATTAAAACCCTTATAAATATAAAAATCACCCACGCTAGAGTTTAATCTGTAGCATGGGTGATTTTGTAGAGAGGGGAGTCTTGCTCCCCTTTATTTTGTAAACTCAAAGCTTCTCGAACAATATTTGTCGATTGTCTTTGGTTAATACGCTTCTATTTCATCTATCCATAATTCGGCAGGAATGACTTCCGGACCGTTATTCTTTTCAAAGTTGACACCATTACGCAGTGTGCCGCCATTCTTGATTTTGACTTTCAGGAACGTAGCCTGTGCCGGTTTAAATTCAATGGAATCGGTGAATGCAATTCTTCCAGTTTCCGGATAATCGTGTTTCAAAGCTTTTTCGGCTATCGGTGTGTATTGCTTGCCGTCTGCTGATACTTCTACGGCAACTCCTCCTGCAGGAAGAATTCTCATGGCAGGATTGAATAAAGAACCGAAAATAACTTTGCTGACTTGTGTCGGTTTATCCAGATGAACGATAAATTCCAAGTCCTTACCCTCCACGATGCCGAAACTACACCACGGAGTATAAGAAGCGTTATTGCCTCGTTTGCCGTTGGTCAGTCCAAAGGTGGTTTTGTCAGCTCCTAATACATCGTTTTCATCGAATATATCGCCTGTCCATCCCATCGTATAATTAACCGTATAGGGCTTTCCTGTCAATAAATTGCCATACAGTGGCTTGTGAGCTACTTTGCCCAACATCTTTCCGTCTTTGAAAGCTGCGGCTTTCAGGTCGATATTACCTTCAAGAACGAAAGGCTTTTCATATAAGACGGACGCTTTGGTCGGTTCGCTCCCGTCCGTTGTATACCGGATTTCCGCATTCGGGTAGAAACTTTCCAGCAATACCATTAAAGGACCGTTTTCATCTGCGTGCGTATTTATATTTACGTCATAGAAGTTGAGACAAGGTTGGGTGTTCATAACTTTCAAACGTTCAAATTCAGTCACCATCCGTTCGCAGAAATTCTTCCAGTCTTTGTTTGCGTTTTGTGTCCAGGCCGTTTCGGCGATAGCCATTGCACGCGGGAAAGCCTGGTAGTCTGTACGTTCTGAAGTCTGCATATATTCTCTCCAGATATTACCTTGTATTCCGATGATATGCTTCTTGGCAAGTTCGTCAGCATCGTCCGGAACAGGGTTATAGCTATATGTTTTCTTCAAGGTATTGTATCCGCCAATAGTAGTCGGAGCAATTTCCGGCTCTTCCTGGTAGTAGTCCAGATATACATAAGGATTCGGAGTCATGATGGCATTATGCCCTGCTTTGGCTGCGTTCATACCGCCTTCTACACCGCGCCATGACATAACAGTTGCATTGGGAGCCAGACCACCTTCGAGAATTTCATCCCAGCCGATGATGTTTTTACCTTTGCTATTCAGGTATTTCTCCATACGGGTAACGAAATAGCTCTGCAACTTATCTTCTTTGCTGTGCTTTATTCCGTCTATCTTACTGGGAGTCGTATCATCTTTCAATCCTAACTGACGGATTAACTGCTGGCAGAAAGCACTATTCTTCCATGCTGTCTTGGGACATTCGTCGCCACCGATGTGAATGTATTCGCTGGGGAATAATTCTATTACTTCATCCATCACTCCTTCAAAGAATTTGAAAGTCGTTTCACTCGGACAGAATACCTGTTCGAATACCCCCCAGGTAGGAGATACCTTGTAAGTCTGTGTAGAGTCGCATGACAATTCCGGATAGGCGGCAAGTGCAGCCAATGCATGTCCCGGCATTTCTATTTCGGGAACAACATTGATATATTTACTTGCGGCATAAGCCACTACATCTTTGATTTGCTCCTGTGTATAATAACCTCCATGTTCTTTTCCGTCGAATACTTGCGGATAGTTTACATAGTAATAGTCTACTAATGTCTTTTCACGCTGGGAACCGATTTCCGTCAATTTGGGATATTTCTTGATTTCGATTCTCCATCCCTGATCGTCTGTCAAATGCCAGTGGAAGACATTCATCTTGTTCATAGCCAGTAAGTCGATAAACTTGTAAATGTAGTCAATTGGTACATAATGGCGGCAAACATCCAACATGAGTCCGCGATGAACAAAACGGGGTGAATCTTCAATTTCTACGGCAGGAACCGACCAGTCAGCTTTCTTATCCAACTGCTTTCCGTAAATTGCCGGAGGGAGTAACTGATAAAGAGTCTGCACTCCATAAAAGAATCCGTTTGGCTGGGAAGCGGTGAGTGTAATGAGACTGGGAGTAACCGACAATTTATAACCTTCTTTCGGCATACCTTCCTGTACAACAAAAGAGATTGCTGTTTTTCCGTCTGCACTTTCAGCTTCTTTCAAGGAGATTCCTGCTGTCAGTTTTAGTTGTCCGGCCAGGCTGTCGGCAATGCTTTTTACTTCCGGAGCATCCGAAGGAACTACGAGGCAGACTTTGTTGTTTAGTTCAAAGCGTCCTTCCTGTGGAAGAATCTGGTTGGGTTTGGGAACGATGTTGTACTCGTTCGCCGCTTCTTTTGTCTTCTGGCAACTGGGGGTAATCATTAGCAAGGACAAAAGAAGAAGAGAAATACTTTTCTTCATGGTCAAAATGTGTGTTAAGTTATAAATAGATTTGACGGGGCAAATGTACTTGTTTATATGATAAGTTCCAATAATATGGAAATAAAAAAGCCGGAATGATGTCCGGCTTTTAGCTAAAGTTTCAGATTAATGTAGTTATATAATTAAGAGAGAGTTTTTATTTCAGTAGTTGCTCTTCGATGATTTGTACGTACTTCTCCGGAGTAGCTCCGACTTCAATAATCGGTTTGCCGCCTGCAGGTATGAAGAATAAGGTAGGCAATGCCTGTACACCGAAGTGATTGCATAAATCCTTTTCTTTGTCTGCATTAACTTTGTAGAATACAACTTTACCTTTATATTTTTCAGCCAGCTTTTCCATTTCCGGAAGTAAGCGCATGCAAGGTCCACACCAAGTTGCCCAGAAATCAATCACAACCGGTTTGTCGCCATTATAAACGAAATCGTTCCCTTTTCTGTAGTCGAAGATGTGTTCGAGGAAGAATTGGCGGGTAATCGGATTCAGTTTACCGTCTTCAACTTTAGTTTCCGTTACTTTAGCTTCCGCTTCCGGTATAGGAACCATGTCAAACGGCTGGAAATAAATTTTCTGATGAATATAGTCGATGGATATGATTCCGTAGTCCAGTATCTTTTTGCCTAATACGGAGCGTTTCAAGTACGGGTTCTTCACTGCCATGGCATCTTCAATCTTTGTTTTTACAAACATGGTTTCAGGCAAGATGAGGCTTTCCTCTTCTTGAGTCGCTTCTTTATATCCATTGGAAACTTTTTGGTTGGTTCCTTTGGTATATTGTGTGCTCCATGTATTGAAATCTTTTTCGGTAAGATTCACCAATCCTTCGCTCCATGTATCCAGAACAAGAGAAACGGGTTTTCCCTGAATGGATATCGGACATACGATTCCTAATCCTGTAATCAGCTCAAAGTTCTCCCGGTAGTTTAATTTCATGTAAGAAGGACGATAGGGCTGCGTAATTGTGAGTTTTTTCCGCTGCATATCAATAGTCAGAACGGAAGTGCGGAAAATAGCACCGCTTAATACGCCCATCACTCCCAGCTTGCGCAGATACGGTTCGTCTTCCAGAACGAAAGCCGGAAGATCGTTGTTAAATGTGTTGTTGCCAATAGCAACAGTTGCCATTTCATATACTTTTCCGACGGGCACTTGTTTGAATACAAAATCCTGATAAGAACTAAAAGTGCCATTCTTCCCCGTGTCGATGCGTAACTTCTTGAGAGCCTCGGGAAGCAGGGCGTTATGTCCTGACAGATCGAGGACAAAGTCTGCCACTTCGCCATTGATGGCGGCTTCTACGATAATCTTTCCATCAATGGTTTTGAATGGAATGACCTCTGTCATACTGTTCTGTGTCTGTGCACTGATTTCTCCGGCAATACAAAATGCAAGTAGACAGAGATACATCTTTGTTATTATTCGCTTCATATCTTTTTCTGTTTAAAGTTCATTTCTCTTTCCTGATTTCAATCTTTTTCTCTTGATTGTCTTTCTTGACAATAATATAACCGGTATCACCGGGGATAGCGTTCATGATATCTTCCACAGCCATTTGACTCATGGGACAATCGTCCAAAGAAGTACCGTTGATGTTAATCACCTGGTCGCCGAAAGCAACTTTATCTTTCATGCTGTCCCAGATTGTTGTAATTTCGAATCTGTCATTGCGTGGCAGAATACTCACATTCCAGAGAGCGGGAGCACCGCCCATGTCGGTTTTTCCTTCTTCAAACGGGAAAAAGTAGAACCGTCTGCGCATATAATCGATAATTACTTTACCGTATTCCAGTAAATCCACCCCGATGATGCTTCCATTCATCACTGTGGTCGTACTACCTACGTTCGTGAATTCTTTCCCCATGATGTTGATAGGAGGAACCGTCACCTTCTTTATATCCACCGGCTTACCCAGACCTGTTATTCCGGCAGCTACGATACCATATCCATGGTTAGTAACTTTCGAAATGTCAGACAGCCTTTCATAATCTTCTGTAGAATAAAGCAGAAATCCATCTGCACCCGTATCGAACAGAACCTTGAAATCATTATCTCCTAAGCGGACATTGACGATGGAATGATGCTCCGTCTCATCCAACAGCGGAATTCCATCCGCTACTTTTAGTCCTTCAGGACGATACGGATAATTGATAACCATTATTTTCAAGCGGGAATCGAAGGTAACTACCGACTGTGCGAAAGCGTCTCCTCCAAGAATACCGACAACCCCTAGTCCGGTGAAGAATGGATTCTTGGGCAGTACCATCGTCTTCAACTGCTTGATTTTATAGTTTTCCCCGATAGAAACATTCTGTACGTGTGCTTCCTGATAATTGGAGCCTTGTGCATTCACATCGGAGATACGCATATATCCTGCGGCAGTAGCTTTCATTTCCGTTGCGGCATCATACATCGTTCCGGTTCTTCCTCCCGTATCGACGATATATTTCACTTTTATACCGTTAACAGTGACGGGGATAATGATTTTCTCTTGTATAAACTCATAAGGAATGGTGTCGCAAACCTTATTCCGGATTTGCGCTGCCATTCTTTGTCCGCAGTTTAGAAATAATAGCAGCCATAAGCCGGTCAGTATTCCTATACTTTTCATATTATTCTTTTTCATAGATAATATCCTTTACTCCGGAAGCTGTCTCAATCGTCAGTTTCGTTTTCTTTTTCTCTTTCAATTCTGGTATTCCGTTCAGAATACTTTCGCAGAAGTCATATTTCTTAGCAGGTTTGCCATTGATTTTAACCACCTTGTCTCCGACTGCTATCTTACCTTTCGTACTGCTCCATACGGTAGATACAAACAAATCTCCGTCTTTGACCGTTAAGTCAAAATTGTTACCTTGATTGTTTATTTCATTGTCCGGTTGAAATGCTTCGAAATAGAATCTTCCGCGTGGATAGTCGATGGTCACTTTACCGTATTGCAACAGTTTGACACCCAATAATGTGTAAGGGTGATTGTTGGTGCTGGTTGTTACGTTACGGAATTTGGTGGCTCCGACTGATAGCAATGGAATACGAACCCTGTAAGAAGAAGCCTTGTCCGCCTGCCCGGATACTCCGATACTCCCTTCTCCATACCCCTCGGAAACCACTTCCATAGAAGCTTCCGGTTTGATTTTTTCAAAATCGCTTTCGATAAGTGATAACAGGCTGGGACTACCTGTATCAAATAATACGTTGATATTGCTGGCCGGAGCTATTTGTATGCTGACGATCGGCATACCGCCTCCTTTGGTGAAATTCATCATCTTTCGTAAAGACACCGTCGATGGTTTTTCTGCAGAGGTAACTACGATATTTTTGGTTTGCGAATCAATCGTGACAATGGTGCTTGCGAATAAATCACTGCCGATGATACCGTCTACTCCAAAACATTCCCAGCCTTTTACCTCATCAATGACCAGTGACGGAGCATTTTTGAAGTTAATGACATGGTCGGGAGTCGTCAGATTCTCTATCCGGGTAGTTTTGTAATAGCTTTCCACGTTATTCACATCCGTTACTTTAGTCGAGTCGGTGGCTGCCAGTTGCAGTGCCTGGCAGGCTTGGGCCGTGAGTGCCGTACGTCCTCCCGTATCAAAAATGAAAGGACGTGCCGTGCCGTTCACTTTCATTTCGATAATCATCTTTTCACCTACCATCCGGTAAGGTATAGTTGCCTTATATTGTTGGGCGAATACAGGAATCGCCATGCAAAAGGCGACGACGATTCCTATCATACGAGTTGTGTACTTCATAAGCTAATTTTATTTGCTGACTTTTTCTGCTTCCAAAATTGCCTGATAAGCGTTTACAATACCTCCGGAAATACACAAATCATCGAAAAGGAACAAGTCTTGTGAAGGACTGTCGTTTACGCGGATTCCTTTTTCCACTTCCACTCCTTTGCGTGAAGTGACGCTCTTCAGTAGTATGTCACGGATTTGTGAGCCGGTTAATTTAGGGAAATATGATTTCAGCAGGGCAGCTACACCGGCTACAGTAGCCGAAGCCATTCCTTCACCTGTACCTTTTTGGTACGTATCACCCATATAAGATGAATAAATATCCGTTCCCGGTGCATAAAGATCAAGAGCAGTTGCGCCGTAATTGGTGTTCAGTACCGGATTTCCATTCTTATCAGAAGAAGCAACCACCATAAAATTGGTAAGTTCTCCGTCTTTTCTCATCTTCCGGTTAGGGAAAAACTCGTTTTTATCCATGTCTACCGACAGATCCCAGACCGGAACTATTACTAATGCTCCTTTCTTTTCCGCTTCTTTCAGTGCATCTGCTACCCATTGTCTCTGTTCTTCCGGGTATAATGAATTTTGTTCCGGCAATAAAATAACATCCGCTCCGTGGTTTACTGCATACCGGATGGCCAGTGCCATATCTTTTAAATAAGGTTCTCCTTCTCCCGGATGAATACGTAAAGTCATAATTTCTGCATTATCGGCAATACCGTTACTTCCGACACCGTTGTCGCGTTTGGCGGCGATCACTCCCGCTTTCATAACTCCTGTTGCTGCATCAGATGTCAACAGTACATTATTGCCATATTGTGTGTCGTTAATATCCAGAGGATTATCACCTACAATTTCTTTCCGGTTATCAGTTCCGTATTTTTTTAAAGCATCTTCATAGGACGTTTTGGCTGTTTCCACACTTTTTTTCCCCATTCTTTGGTATACGAGATCCCATTTGTCCGTTTGGTAAATGCTGAATGAATAAGCGGTAAAAACAAAAGCGATTTCAGAAAGGCTGTCTCTTTCTGCCTTAGGATCATAGCAACTCTGGAAATCATCGACAGTCAGCTCTTTTCCGGGGAAACGCTTTTTCATGTCCTTATCGAATTTCTCAATATATTCTTCAATGACATAAGAGAGTTGCAGGCCACCGTATGAACCTCCGATTCTGGATTCAGGCATTACCTTATAACGATAATAACTATATTCTTCCATATTTTCCGGTGCGGGTACTTCCTGACGTTTTCCGTTAATGATTTTATAATATTTCTTTCCGTCAAAGATATAATCCGCATATTTATCTTTCAGACGGAAAAATTCACGTTCTCCTTCGCGTGTCAGAGATTCCATGACTTGACCGTCTTTACCACCGATGAAATTCCAACCATTGATGTCGTCTATCAAACCATTCTTGTCATCGTCTTTCTGGTTCAGCTTTTCTTTGGGATTCACCCAGATAGCCTGTTTCAGATCTTCGTGTTCTACGTCCATTCCTGTTCCGATCAATGCAACAACCGGTCTTTTTTTAGCTTTCTTCTTGTTGGCTTTCAGATACTCGTAAGCCTTGTTCACTTCAGCACCATATACACTGTCTTTGTCGAAAGAACAGTTAAACCAGTCCAGTTCGGATTGTTTCTTTTGTGTTTCTGCTTCTTGTTTTACTAACTGTGCCGATGCTGTAATGCTGATAAAACAGCATATAATAGGAAATATAAGTTTCTTCATTGTTGATGAGTTATAATTTATACAATCTAGTTATTTTCTTATTTTTAAAATAGCTTCGCGCACCTGTTCCCCCCGGACATTACGTGCAGCGAGTTTACCTTCTTTGTCAATGACAACAAGGAAAGGGATGGAGTAGAAACCGTAAGCAGCCTGAATAGCGCTTGGAGTCTTGCTGTTTTTGGGAAATCCTGTTTTATCCCATAGCATCACCCACGGCAGTTTTTCTTCATCCAGCATTTTTCTCCATTTTGCTTCGCTGTCATCCAACGAAACACTGATGAATTCTAAATCATCCGCTTTCAGTTCATTGTATATTGTCAGCATGCTACGCATTTCTTTGCGACAGGGACCACACCAGGAAGCACAAAAATCCAATACGACAATTTTCCCACGGAAATCTTTCAGACTTACATTTTTTCCGTTGGCATCTATGAATGTAAAGTCGGGACATTCTGCATTGATAATTTGATGGGAGAGGACCTCTACCCGGTTTACCAACCATTTGGCAACGAAAGACGTCCGTTCATTTTCCGGTATCATATCCAGCAACATTTTGTTGGAGTAGTAATCATTAACATTGGCCAGATAAGCCAGTGCGGCTGCCATGCCGGGAGTCAGTTTCCCTTTGACAGAAGCAGAAATCGTAGCTATATCCGGATCTTTTTCTGTAGGCATATAGTTTTGTAAAGTCAGAAATGAATCGATGCCGGTGAATGAGAGCGAACTTTGTTCGGGGTTCTTTTCATCAAAAAAACCATTAATGCTTACAGGAACGTTTTCGAAGTATATGTTTTGTTCCGTATTTCCAATATATAATGTGTATACATCAGGTGAAATTTCTTTTTTTTCGGTTTCGAATACTCCATTTTGGCTAATAGGACAACTTAAAATGAGGTTCCCATTCAAATCCTTAACTTGCAAAGTGGTTGGTTTGAGTAGTCTCAACTTTCCTTTGAATTGTAGTCCGCCGTCGCTCCATAGAGGAGTGGTGCTGCATAAGAGCAATAATATCAGTGAGAGTCTTATTAATTTCATGATTTGGAGTTTATAATATATCGTAAATTCTAAATATCTTTATTCTTATTTTATCTATCCTTTAATAAAACGACTAACTTAATCGCTATGGAAGATTTTCTTTACCAATCTCCCCAATCTCCCCAAGGATCATCATCGCCATCTCCTTCATCTGTTTCCGGTAGTTCCGGATAAGGTTTAATATCCCAATCTTCCGGCCCTTTGGCGATAGCTTCCAAATCAATATTATATTTTTTTAGATAGTTTGTCACAAAATCGAACTTAGTGCTTAGAAATGGATAGGTTGCCGAAGGAAACATTGCTTTCCGTTCTTCTTTGGTATGACGCATGGCTATTTGCAGATAGCCGATAAATGTTTCTTTGGCTGTTGGAGGATTATCGGAACCGGGTGTAGAATGTTTACCTGATACTGTATTTACATTACCAGGATAGCCTCTCGTGAGATAATAATTAGGATCGGCTTTACTTTCGATGTCTTCACTTCTGACAATCGGAGTCAAATGGTCGAATCCTGCATCAAATTCATCTTCGGGTATGATAATGTTTCCGTTGGCGATAGCTGTATTTATAACTTCATCAATTATTTTGAAGCGGCGTATGGTAAAACTATCCTTATTGCCGGCAATAGGAGTTTTCCATCCTGTGATTGGGTCATCGTAAGTGCTGTGGGTTTGATCTCCCCAAAAACAAGTTATCCAGCAGTCGGTTTGGCCTTCATCATGCTCGGGCAGTGCTACATAATATTCCAGTACTCCCGGTATGATGGAGGTAAATACAGAATAATTGTATACCATATACCAGTACATAGGAAATACTCTGTCCGTAACTTCCCGATTGAGATAAGGAAAAATGTGATTCTTCATAAAAGTAATATAAAATGCCCCCATTTCGTCATTGAGACAATTTTCGAATACTCTTGATGAACTACCGACTCCACCATTAGTCCAATTTTTATTGAGGTCTTTTTCAGTGATATCTTTATATATTATCTTCACTCCGAAATCTTGGTAGATTTTCATGACATCATTGTCCCATGAATTATTTCCTTGCGGAAACTCAAATCCTCCGGCAAGTGCAAGCGGGTCTGGCGTCGGGATGATTGAGTCATCATCGTAACAGGACGAGAATGTGAGACAGAATAGTAATATCCATACATTATATATTGGCTTCATGATTCTCTGTTGTTTAAAATTAGCGATCATTATTTCTTATATTTATAGTTAGTTTGTAACGGGAACCCCAGTCCGTTCCGGTCCGAACGGATTTTGTTCCAATAATAAGTTTCTTTGCAACACTTCTGTTGGGATAGGTAATACGTATGAAGGATCGTTTTTTGTTAGTGTATAAACTTTGCCTTCCCATTTGTGCTGTATGGAAGGCATACCATATCGACGTAAGTCGAACCAGCGTTGTCCTTCGTAGCAAAGTTCTTTTCTGCGTTCTTCACGTATTTGGGTGATCAAAGCATCTCCACTCAATCCGGAAAAAGACGGTGCGTTTCCTCTATCATATCGTTTTTCCAGCAATGTATTCATAGCGGTGATGGCATCTCCTTCGTCTTGGCTCATGGCAGCGGCTTCTGCATAGTTTAGATAAGCTTCTGCTATTCGGAAGGAGAGTGCAAAATAATCACTGCTTCCGGAAGTGGGGACGGAACGTAGTGTCTTATATTTGCCATAGGGGAGATAAGTATCATAAAATGTGCTGTTCTCCGGAACTGCCTCGTTATATAGCATTTCCCTAGTAATATAACGGTCTTTGCGTAAGTCGCCTTCCGAGAAACTATTGATTAATCCGTCTGCTGCTTTGAACATTCTTCTGGTCTTTTCTTCATCGCTGTTTTCATCTTTCTTATCGATATAACCTTCGTATTCACCTGTCAAGTCTCGGATAGTTCCATAACTCCAGATGACTTCCGGCGAATCATATGTATTGAATGTGTAATAAGGTTCTTTTATACCTGCTTCCGGTGCAGGAATTGTATTCAGATCGCGTAGTGAGAAGTTCCAATCTTTGATAACTTTCTCCGCATACGTTTTAGCTTCTTCCCAATTTTCCATATATAGAGCTACACGTGATTTTAATAATTGTACCATAGGTAGACTGACAAGGTAGTTCGGTTCATATTGTTGTGTGGCGGAGAGAGTTAGGAATAAACGCTCTGCTTCGTTTAGGTCGGTAACAATCTGTCGGTATACTTCTTCTACTGTGTTCCGTCTTATCAGTATATTGTCATCATCTCTCATTTTACTGTCCAGCTTGAGAGGAACTCCCAATGATTCTTTGTTATAATTATAGGGAAGTCCGTACTGATTGACTAACATATAATAATAAAAAGCCCGTAGGGCATAGGATTGTGCCTTAATGTAATTCTTTTCTATTTCTGTACCGGATACTTCGTCAATATAGTCAAGTGTGGCATTAGCTCCTAAAATATATTCATAAAGGTTCTCCCAAGTATTGGTTGTTTGTTGTCCCAATTTTTCTCGTATTTCGAACATATTGGGTTGCCAGCTATACAGTATCTCAAATATTTCCATATCTGCTTTGTCGTTTTCTGGGAACTCGTAACCTTCCACCTGATTCTGCTCGACATCATCTGCGAGTATTTCCTGATAGTTGAGAAATTTGGTATCCTTTTGTTGGGGATAGGCTTCTCCGATAAGCATCTCTTGTAATGCATTAGCGTCTTTAGGTATATATTGGCTCTGTGACTTTGGCTCTAAGAAATCTCCGCAAGCGGTGAGGCCGGTCAGTGTTATTGTATAAATTAAATATTTAAGTTTCATATCTCTCTTTGTTTATTGTTTAAAATCCTATATTAAGTCCCAATGAGAAAGAACGTGGCATGATACTGTTTTCTAATTCCGGATCAAAACCATTGAAACGTTTGCTGGCTATTACAAATACATTGTCCATATTAAAGTTAATAGACAGATTTTTAGCATGTATCTTGTCACACCATTCTTTTTTCATCTGCCAGGATAATCCAATGTTACGGCAACGCAGGAATGAAGCGCTGACTACCATAGCATCTGATTTTTCCCACATATAAATGGGTGATTCTGCGGTCTCCGTGTTAGGCAAAGTCCAAGCGATCCCTAATGGCCATATCGGCAACCCGGGGATATTTGTGTAAGCTTCGTCTCCTGTCTTTTGCCAGCGATTCAATAAATCGCGGTTTATATTCTTGGTTGGATCGGGCATCATATTATGTTCTCCTCGGAAATCATTGTAAGGTGACGTCAAACGCTTTTTGCTACCTAACAAAAGGGAGAAGCTGGTATTTAGTGACAAAGATTTGTAGCGGAAACTCAAACCGAGACCTCCGGTGAAATACGGCTCTTTTTCTCCGGAATATACAAGGTAAGTGGTCGGGTCGATGCCTTTACTTTTTTCTTCTTCCGGGACCTCAACATAGTTGAACATCGGTTTGCCGTTACTTCCATCAAGACCGGCAAAGGAATATGACCAGAATCCGCTCAACGGATATCCTTCTTTTAATATCTGGGTGTTGCTTCCGGTCAAGTACATCCCCGTGGTTCTGTCAATCGTGGTTTCTCCGCCTTTGTTCCAGTTTTTAGAGGCATTCAGGTTAATATTCAGGCTGAAATCACGTTTCTGAACAGGTGTGAATGATAACGTGTATTCAATTCCCCGATTGTAAATAATTCCGCCGTTACGTTTCATGTCGTTAATTCCATATTCGAATGGTAAATCTACGGTGATTACCGCATTGGAACGTCGGGTGTAGTATTCCAGATTCATATAAAACATATGAAACAG
Source organism: Bacteroides sp. M10 (assembly GCF_014334015.1). Taxonomy (GTDB): domain Bacteria; phylum Bacteroidota; class Bacteroidia; order Bacteroidales; family Bacteroidaceae; genus Bacteroides; species Bacteroides intestinigallinarum. Next base: position 3,468,273 of record NZ_CP060488.1, read on the forward strand.
TTCCAGGTCTACACCGAAATTCCAGTTTTTGGTACGTTCCCAGGAGAGATACGGATTGGGGATCTGGCTGATAGTGGAGTAATATCGATTATATCCTGCTTGTACTCCGTTCTGACTTAAGATTAGTTCAGGACTTTCACGTGTCAAAGCGTTTCCCTGAATACCAAATGTTCCTCTGAAATTGAGTGTTGTGATCCATTTCAGATACTTTTGGAAGAAAGCTTCTTCCGATGCTCTCCAGGAAAAACCGAATGAATAAGTCGGGTCGATACGGTGATTGATATCCTGTCCGAAAACGTTGGAAGCGTCATTTCGTACATTGGCATTGACTACATAGCGATTCTTGAATGAGTATGCAAAAGTAGCGAAGAACGAAAGGAAGTTGTTGGTATTGTTTGTTCTTTTCCAACCTCTGTCATAAAGTTCTTTTAATATTCCCCAGCCTGTTGGACTTCCGCCCGGTGATACTACTTGGCTTGGTATGGTAGGTGCTACAATACGTTCGCCTCTGTCCGGTACATATCCCCAAACTGTATTGGCTGTTCCTTTAGCTGTAGACGAGCGAAGTTCCATACCCAATAGCGCATTCAATCGGTTATCAGGATTGAATGCTTTGCTGAATTGTAGCTTGTTCTGGATATTGTAAGAATACTGGTTGTTGTCATTTGTGTACAATCTACCTCCGAATGGAAGCTGTGCAGCTTTAAAATCGGCACTGGTGGGAGTAACAGAATTAAAATCATAACCACGATACAGGTTGGCAATGTAGTACGTGCGTTCGGTAGCCCAGCTTTCATTTGTACTGTTATTAGTCGAATAACCGCCTGTAAATTGATAAGTTAACCAGTCAAGGACATGCCAGTTGACATCCAAGGAAGCAGACATGAAGTTGGAGCGTGCTTTTGAGCCGCTGTTATCCCGTTCATTGATGAAATTGTATGAAAGGGTTTCTTTATTTCCTGTTTTATAATAGTATCCGTTTTCTTGCATATAATAAGCATCCGGGTCAATGATACGGTTTGTATTAGTTGCATAACCCATTGGATTGATATCATCGAAAAAACCGTTAGTAGTAGAAACGCTACCGTTTAAAGTCATGCTGATAGTCAGTTTTTCTATCGGACGTAACATCAGAGCGATGCGGCCTGTCATACGTTCGTTATCGTTACCTATTTCCTGACCTTCGCTGTTGTTATATCCCATAGATGCCGAATAACTGAACTTGTTCGTTCCACCGGAAACACTAACGTTGTGACTATGGCTGAACGAACGGCGTGTCAGGCGTTTGAACCAGTCAGTATTGCGGGTTTCCATATCGTTGTAAAGTTTTCGGTATTCGATATCTGAAATGTCATGTTCCTGTAACATTCGTAATATACCTTCATAGGTGTTAGGATCCTTATAAGGCATTGTTGCGTAAGTGATCCCTGCATCGAACGCTTCTTGTGAGAAACGGATGCGTTCTTGAGAGTTCATAAAGTTGAACATTCCATAATTAGGGCGTTGTCCGATGTTGAAGTTGGCGGAATAGTTTACAGTCAATCTGTCAGTGGTATTCTTTTTGGTTGTGATTTCGATTACACCGTTAGATGCTTTTGAACCATAGATAGCAGTGGCGGAAGCATCTTTCAAGATTGTGATGTTTTCGATGTCAGCGGGGTTTAGCCATGAAATCTGGTTGCCGATGATATCCTTTAAACTTTTAGTCATCAGTTCGCCGCTATCTAGTGTTACTTGGAAATCTTCCTGAATAATACCGTCTACTACCCATAATGGATCACGATTTCCTTGTAGCGTACTGGTACCTCGAATCTGGATCTTAGGCGCAGTACCTACCCGACTGCTTGAGTTAGTAACCACCATACCTGCTACACGTCCTTGTAACATTTGGTCGATAGTAGTGTAGGAAGGCATTATAATGTCTTTCGCTTTTATCGTAGTGATGGAACCAACGAGGTCACGACGTTGAATATTCTGGTATCCGGTTACCACCACTTCGTCAATTTCCGTACTGGAACTGGTCAGAGTGACGTTGATTGTTTTCTTACCTGTATATTTCAACGTTTTCTTTTCCATTCCGATAAAAGAGAACGTAAGAATCAGCCCCTCTTGTGCCGGAATATTAAAAGTATAATGTCCGTCCAATCCGGCGATGGCTCCATGTTTAGAGCCTCGGATCGTAACAGTGGCACCGGGTAATGCTTCGCCACTGGCATCTCGAATCCAACCACTGATTGTAACTTTCTGGCTTTGCTTTTTCTTTATAACAATTGCACTACCGGATATTTCGTAAGTCAGGTTAGTACCTTCCAGACATTCATCCAGAATTTCAGTAATTGTTTTATCTTTTGCCTTGATGGTGATATCGGTCACATTAGCAATGTCTTCCGTTCCATACATAAAGACAAATTTTGTACGGTTCTGCAGATACCAGAGTGCTGCTTCCAGCGTTTCTCCTCTCAAGTCGATGGAGATTCTCTGATTGTCCTGTGCTTGAATCATGAGTGAAGAAAGGGAGAATATCCATAAAAGGCAGAACTTCACAAAGTTTCTGCTTGCATAAGATATCGCCCATGGCAGGGATTTTACTCGTTTTTTCATAATGCGTTAGTTATATTATGTATTATTACTGTTTGTAGGAAATGTGCAGGATGCCCTCCCGTTGTTTGATATTGACCAGATTTAACTCTGTAATCATGTCGATAATCGGGTTCATATTGGCGTAGCGGTTAAGGTAAGCTCCGATACGCACCTGTTTGGCTGCTTCGTCTTCAAAAGAATATTGGAATCCATACCATTTGGACAGGTATGACATCACATTCTCAAGAGGGACATTTAAAAAGATAAATGATCCGGATTCCCAAGATGTGTACAAATCAGTGTTTACGTTGGCGACGGTATTTGTACCGGTATTTTTATTATATGTATAGTGCTGGTTGGGAACTAATTCGAATGCTTCATTTCCACTGTTGATTCTTACTGTTCCACTGATTAAGGTTGTACTTTCCGTATCTTCATCAGCGTAGGCTCTTACGTTGAACGACGTTCCCGTCACCCGGATAGATGTATGCGATGTTTTTACGATGAACGGATGCTCCTTGTCCGGGGCAACATCAAAATAAGCCTCCCCTTCAATTTGCACAATACGTTCTTTACTACTGAAACAAACCGGATAAGTCAGCCGGGTTTCCGCATTGAGATGTACCCTTGTGCCGTCGGAAAGCGTGATAAGACATTCCATCCCCTGCAATGTGCGTAGTGTGTTTTGGATTTCTTTCACTTGCGGTTTGTTGGTGGGAATCTGATAGTTGATCCCTTTAGAATCGATCACAAATGCTCTGACCGCATTCTCCGGAAGATTATTATCGGAAAGATTGAAAGATTTGCCGTCACTCAAGATCAGTTCCCCGCCAAGGGTTCCCGGCGTGATGTCGCTAATCGTTTCTTCGGATATCCAATGATAGATAAAGTAAGAAGCAGGTACTAATAACAAGATGATGAGAGCTGCATATTTCAGACTCTTTTTCCACGAAAAAACAGTACCCGATTGATTGCCTCCTAATAACGGATAGACTTTCTCCCACGCTTTTTGTGAAGAGAAACTTTTTATTAACCGGCTGTTTTCTTCATACGTTTCCTTATTTAATATCCGGTCGGCTATCTTTTGATGTTCCGGGTTTTCATCCAACCATGCACGATAGTTCTTTTCCTCTTCGGGGGTAGACGAATGAGTAAATAAGGAAGCTAAGATTTTTGCAATTTTAAATTTTTCTTTGAATGAATTCATCGTTTTTTCGATTTGTTATATAAGTAAAACAATCCAATCGAAAAAACGGGGTAATCAAAAAGTTACTTTATTTACATAAAAATAGTAATAAGGCGTAATTTATGCCTTTGAGGCTTTCGCGAAGTTTGCGATAGGCGAATTTCTTTAACGTATGGACAGTACCCTCTGCAATTTGCAATTTGTCAGCAATCTCATGGTTTTTTAACCCTTTCATGGAGTATAAAATGATATTTCGCATCTGGGTAGGCAATTCTTCTACCGCTTTGCGCACTATGCGGAAAGTTTCCTGCTCGATAATTGCAGCTTCGAAGCCGCTGTCAAACTCTTCCTGCTCTGCAAAATCAGGAATATCCAACTGCTCATGTTTGAGATGATTCAGGCATTTATTTCGGGTGACGGTATAAAGGAAGCTCTTTACTTTCAGAATGTCATCAAAATCTTCTTTTCGCTCCCAATAAACTAACAATGCATCTTGTACGATGTCTTTGCAGACCTCTTTGTCCTCGATATAGTGAGATGAGAAAACACAAAGAATAGGGTAGTAGTCATCAAATAGCTTTTTGAAAGCCTGTTTGTTGCCACGTTTTATGTCTGCAATTATATTTTCTATATGTATGTTCACTATTTAGGGTGGAGCGATTGGTGCAGAAACTCTCTTACCCAATCTTACTTATTTTCTTCAGCTTTTCTTCTTCGATGATTTTGATCTTTCTTCCGTCGATAGTAATCAGTCTTTCCGTAGCGAATTGCGACAAGGTACGGATAGCGTTCGAAGTAGTCATATTGGAAAGATTTGCCAGATCTTCACGTGAAAGATAAATGCTCAACGTAGAACCGTCTTCTTCCAGTCCATAACTTTCTTTCAGGAAGATAAGTGATTCGGCCAAGCGTCCGCGAATATGTTTTTGTGTCAGATTAACGGTACGTTCGTCAGAGATACCCAAGTCGATGGAAAGCTGGCGGATAAAGAACATGGCCAAGTCATTGTTTTGGGCAACTAGCGTAGTGATGGCACTCATAGGAATCAGGCAAACAACGGAAGGTTCGAAAGCTGCTGCGGCAGTTACAAAATCTTGTTTGGCAAAATAAGCACGATATGCAAAGTATTCGCGTGGTTTAATCATGCGGATAATTTGACTTCTACCCCCCACACCATCTTTGAAGATTTTCACTTTTCCACTGATGAGACACATCAGATGATGTGGCGTTTCTCCTTCACAGTAGATGGTTTCATTCTTTTTGTAGGTTTGTATCGTATAATTATTCATCAGAAACTCCTTTTGCTCATTGTTTAGAGGAGCTAACATATCGGATAACGGTTCCGAAATATCGATGTCTGACATATTCATTTTTACCATGAGTGCTACAAAACTGTGTTATACAGCACAAAAGTAAAAAGAAAAAATGAGAAAATGAACGAATCTATAAAAAGATTGCACAAAAGTGGGAGCTTTCGTGCAATCTTGCAGACATTTTATTTGGTAAACAACAGTTCTCTATATTTAGGCAACGGCCATATTTCGTCATCCACTTCCATCTCCAGGTGGTCGATGTGGTCGCGGATTTGGTCAAGATATGGGCGTACTTTTTCTTCGTATGCAAATGCCCTTTCTTTGTAGTTTTCCATGTGGTTGGCTACTTTTCTCGCTTCGGTCATGTCGCGCACGAGTACTTTGATAGAAGTGACCCGGTGTGAAATCTCACGAATCAATTCTTTACGGTCGGCACTCAATACTTCGTATTCTTCAGCCGGGAATATTTCTTTCAGTCCGCGAAGATTTTCGAGCAAACGGTTCTGATAGGCAACCGCAGTCGGTACGATGTGGTTGATGGCGAGGTCGCCCAATACACGGCCTTCGATTTGCACCTTCATGGTGTATTTCTCCAGTTCCACTTCCAAGCGGCTGTTCAATTCAGTTTCGTTGAAGATACGTTCGCCGATAAGCACCGATTTGGATTGGTTGTCAATATAGTGCATCAGAGCTTCCGGTACGTGGCAGATGTTAGTCAGTCCGCGGCGTGCAGCTTCTTGTTTCCATTCTTCGGAATAACCGTCCCCTTCGAAACGAATCGGTTCGGAGGCGATAATTGTTTCTTTCAGCAGGCGGAAGATAGCTTCGTCTTTGCCAACTCCTTCTTCCATCAGCTTTTCTACCGATGCCCGGAATTCGTTCAGCTGGTTTGCCATGGCCGCATTGATTGCAATCATGGAGGCGGCACAGTTGGAAGAAGAACCTGCGGCACGGAATTCGAAACGGTTTCCGGTGAACGCAAAAGGAGAAGTACGGTTGCGGTCGGTGGTATCCAGTAAAATTTCGGGGATACGTCCGATGCCTAACTTCAGTGTGGTTTTTTCTTCCGGTGTCATTTTCTCATTTCCTACCTGGCGGACAATTTCGTCGAGAGTAGACGAGAGTTGTGAACCCAGGAAGCAAGAGAGGATGGCGGGAGGAGCTTCATTGGCTCCCAAGCGGTAGCTGTTGCTGGCGCTCATGATGGAGGCACGCAATAAATCCTGGTTTTTATAAACCATCATTAAGGCGTTTACCAGGAAAGTGAGGAATAGCATATTTCCTTTCGGATTCTTTCCGGGAGCGAACAGATTGATGCCAGTGTCTGTACAGAGCGACCAGTTGTTGTGCTTGCCCGAACCGTTTACTCCGCTATATGGCTTTTCGTGCAGGAGTACATTAAAATGATGCTTTCTGGCGATACGCTTCATCAAATCCATGACGAGCTGGTTGTGGTCGTTGGCAAGGTTGCAGTTTTCGAAGATAGGGGCCAACTCAAATTGGTTGGGAGCTACTTCGTTATGGCGTGTTTTGGCAGGAATACCGAGTTTGTGACACTCGATTTCGAGTTCTTTCATAAATGCAGTGACACGTGGAGGGATAGAGCCGAAATAATGGTCTTCCAACTGTTGGTCTTTGGCAGAAGAGTGTCCCATCAGTGTCCGTCCTGTCAGGCAGAGGTCGGGGCGTGCATTATATAAGGAAGAGTCTACAAGGAAATATTCCTGTTCCCATCCTAAATTGGTATATACGCGTGTGATGTTCTTGTCGAATAGCTGGCAGACTTCCGTTGCTGCTTTATCTACAGCGGCAAGTGCTTTCAACAATGGAGTTTTGTAATCCAACGCTTCACCTGTATAAGAAATGAAGATAGTGGGGATACAAAGAGTGGTATCTACAACGAATGCCGGTGAAGAAACATCCCATGCTGTATATCCTCGTGCTTCGAAAGTGTTGCGGATACCGCCGTTAGGGAAAGAAGAAGCATCCGGCTCTTGCTGGATCAGTAGTTTTCCGGAGAAGCGTTCAATCACTCCGCCATCTTCGCCGAATTCGATAAAGCCGTCATGCTTTTCGGCTGTTCCGTCTGTCAGAGGCTGGAACCAGTGTGTGTAGTGAGTGACGTTGAGTGACTTAGCCCAACTTTTCATACCGTTAGCAATTAAATCTGCTATTTCACGGCTGATAGGCGTACCTTTTTCGATAGCGTCGGTTACAGCTTTGTATGCTTCTTTGGGAAGATACTCTTGCATCTTCTTGCGGTCGAACACGTGGCTACCATAATAATCAGAGAGTTTGTTGGAAGGGGCAATAACTTCCAGAGGTTTCCGGTTGGAAAGCTCTTGTAAGGCAAAAAAACGCATTTTTGACATAAATGGTCTATTTTTTATCGGTTGATGGCGCAAAATTATATGTTTTTTCTGAAAGTACCCCTATTTTGAAGGGGGTATTTTGAAAAATAATGTGTTTTTCTAAAAGTACCCCCTCTATTGATTCTTAAATTTCTATTCTGATTGTTTCTGTTGGTCGATTTCTTTAGCCATCTGTTTAACCAAACTTTCCACTTGGATATAATGGTTGTGATAGTTCTTGAATAACAGTTTGAACACCGGGCTGTTCACAGCCATTTGGGTGAGAAATTGTAGATGTTTACCCGTAGAGGTGTTCATCTGCATACGTTCTTTTTTGCTCAAGTTGTCTTGTATGGAGTAAGCACCGCATGAAATTTGGATTTCTGCAATGCCTTCGTCCCAAGGATGCGTGTTGAGGTGAGTCAATGCTGCCAAGATTTTTTTTAGGTTTTTCAGCAGAATGTTTAAAAGTTCGAATTCGGTGCGGTTTATGGAGCAGGAATCCGGGTTCAGGAGGAAAGCGAATTTAAGGTAGAAATCCTTTAATTCCTCTTTAGGAATAACGAATGAATCTTTGGAAGCCTTTATCATGCCTCCCACCGCTGGTTGAACGGTAACTTGTTTTGTTTCCATAATATAATTATGAATAAGGTGGTAGGCGAAGATTTTCTATGAAATAAGAGCGGTTCCGCCTTTCCCGTTACTCTTCACCAACCAGGCAGTGGGTGCATTAACACTCCACACGGGGGTACGAAACCGCCATATGAAGCATCAGGACAGGCATAAAAATGCCTGCCACGAAACGAGGCAGGTTCCCTGCCTGGTTGATATGAAGAGTATCACAAAGATACGACAATTTTCTTCTTTGTCAAGAATAAAAGGAGAAATAAAAAGATAGAAGGGTTGATTTAGTCATTAATATGTTTTCAGGGGGCTCTTATATTTACAGATATTGGAACTTTGTATTTTTTCCATTATTGTTGAAATCCCCTTCATATTATAACTTCTTCCATACAAGTTTTATTAATTCCTCTTTCAACCTATCACCACCTTTCTGAAACTCTTTATTCATCGTGCTTGCAGAATGGTGATAGGTTGTTTCTAACCTGTCACCACATCTGTCACCTATCACCTTGGTGATACTGTATATTTATGCTTTTCTAGTCTCTATCCGCGTCACTTTATAAACTTCCTGCGTTTTGTAAAAAAGGAAACCTATGATGATATAAAGTGTTTCATGCCGTGAAACACTTTGTTTCAAGCCTTTGAAACTAAAGTTTCAGCTAGGAGAAACTCTAGTTTCATCGGTAAGAAACTAATGGTTTCAAGTAATTGGAACTAAAGTTTCAAGCGTGTGAAACTCCAGTTTCAAGGCTTGAAACTGGAGTAATCTCTTGTGGACTTTTGTTTCCACAAGGCTTCTGTTTTTATGCAGGCTTTATTTAATGTTGGGCGGTGATAGGTGATAGATGAGGTGACAGGTTAGAAACGACCTATCACCGCTCTGTAAGCACGATGAATAAAGAGTTTTAGAAAGGTGGTGATAGGTTGAAAGAGGATTTTCGTTTTTTATATATGAAGAGAATAGCAGAATATGCAGAGCTTCCTGCATTTATTTCGAGACAACCGCGCCAAAGATTTAGTTCATCTCCATGTTATTTTGAATAATGTGAAGGTTTTCTTCTGATAACTCTTTTTAGTGTCCAACTTCTCTTGCTTTTCGATATTCTTTTTTATATTTGCCTACGTTAATGAAGGAGATACGACGATTGAGAGATAAAATATTGATAGGATGCATATTGTGTCTGTTCTCTTTTATACCAAAGGGGACAGCCAATAATTATATAATGAATCCTTATACCCATCAGGAAATCTCTGCTGACTCCATTATAGAACGTGTGATGACTTTTGCACCTTTGTATGAAACGATAGTCAGTGATTATCGCGCGAACCTATATATAAAAGGTAAGATGGATATTCAGAAGAAGAATTTTATTCTCCGTTATGTACCTTCTATGTTTCGTTTGCAAAAGGGTGTTCGCGAATATCTGCTTGAAACATACAGTGACCTTCATTATACGGCTCCCAATATTTACGATCAGAAAGTAAAGGCTTCCCAGGGAACTGTGAGAGGAAATAGGGGATTGCCTGGATTGCTCGAGTATTTTAATGTAAATATCTACTCTTCTTCTTTATTGAATGATGAACGCTTATTGTCACCACTGGCCAAAAACGGACAGAAATATTATAAATACCGGATAGACAGCGTGATGGGAGATCCTAACAATCTGGATTATCGGGTTCGTTTTATCCCCCGCACTAAGAGCGATCAGTTGGTGGGTGGATATATGGTGGTCAGTAGTAACGTTTGGAGTGTTCGTGAAATTCGTTTTTCGGGGAGATCGGAACTGATAACATTTACCTGTTGGATTAAGATGGGAGATGTGGGCAAGAAAAATGAATTCCTGCCGGTGCGTTATGAAGTGGAAGCTCTTTTCAAATTTCTCGGAAATAAGGTGGACGGTAATTATACCGCTTCTTTAGATTATAAATCCATCGAATTGAAAGAAAAGAAGGTACGTAAGAAAGAAAAGAAGAATTATAACCTTTCAGAATCCTTCTCTTTGCAGTGTGATACGAATGCTTATAAGACGGATGCTTCTACCTTTGCCATCATGCGCCCCATCCCTTTGAGCGAAAGCGAGAAGAAACTATATTCCGACAATTTGCTTCGGCGTGACACGACAACGGTACAAAAGCAATCCAAGAGTCAGGCTTTCTGGGGAACGATGGGTGATTTGATGGTAGAAGATTATAAATTCAACTTGTCCAACATCGGAAGTGTGCGGTTCTCTCCGTTTATCAATCCGCTCTTATTCAGTTATAGTGGAAGCAACGGTTTGTCTTATCGACAGGATTTTCGTTATAACCGTCTTTTCAGAGGGGATAAATTACTTCGCATTGTGCCTAAACTCGGATACAACTTTACGCGTAAGGAATTCTACTGGTCATTGAATGCTGATTTTGAATACTGGCCGCAGAAACGGGGATTCTTCCGGTTGAATGTGGGTAACGGTAACCGTATTTATAGTAGTAAAGTGCTGGACGAACTGAAAGCTATGCCGGACAGTATCTTCAATTTCGATTTAATTCATCTCGATTATTTTAAGGACTTGTATTTCAATTTCCGTCATACCGTTGAAGTAGTCAACGGACTGGATATCGGTCTGGGTTTCTCTGCCCATAAAAGAACAGCGGTAGAGCCTTCCCGTTTTGTGATTACCGGTGACTATCCGATGCCGCCTCCGGAATTTATGGATAAATTCAAGAATACTTATATCAGTTTCGCTCCCCGCATCCGGATAGAGTGGACTCCGGGACTCTATTATTACATGAACGGAAAACGAAAGATTAACCTCCATTCTTTATACCCGACTTTCTCGGTCGATTATGAACGGGGTATTAAAGGAGTGTTCAAGAGTACGGGCGAATATGAAAGGATAGAATTCGACCTTCAACATCAAATCCGGATGGGATTGATGCGTAACATTTATTATCGTTTCGGATTCGGAGCATTCACCAATCAGGATGAGTTGTATTTTGTGGACTTTGCCAATTTCTCCCGGCATAACCTTCCGATGGGCTGGAATGATGAAATCGGTGGCGTGTTTCAGGTGCTTGACTCACGTTGGTATAACTCCTCCCGCCGTTATGTACGGGGGCATTTCACCTATGAAGCTCCGTTCCTTATTCTCCGGCATCTGATGAAGTACACCCGTTATGTGCAGAATGAACGTATTTATATCAGTGCGCTCTCTATGCCGCACCTTCAGCCTTATCTGGAAGTAGGATATGGCATCGGTACGCATATTTTCGACGTAGGAGTTTTTGTGAGCAGCGAAAACTGGAAATTTGGAGGAATAGGCTGTAAGTTCACGTTTGAGTTGTTCAACCGATAGTTTTCTTCGTTCCGGTTGTTTTATCGAAAGATTTTAGTTATCTTTGTATAAGAGAGGATGAGGTCAGAATTTAGCATCAAAGAGGTGTAGTCGCCTCATAAGCACAGGTATTTTCCTAGAAAATAAATTCTAAGGTATAAATACCTAAATTTATTTTAGTAAATAACTCATCCTCTCTTCTCTCTTTTTTATATGCATATACAAAATGGACGGAATTTTAATAACGATCATTGTTATTACCGCTTTCCTGGTTTATAAGATGATTTCCTCAAGCAGGAAACAGGAGGGGTATAAAAGATGGAAAGCAACAAGCAGTGGTAAGGAAGAAAAGACTACTAAGGTAAAATGGGAACACGGAGCCTGGCTTAGGCATGCTTTGGGGGGAACTGTTCCGAGAGCGCAGTATGTTCAAAAGTTTGATGAATCGGCTGTTGTTTGGTGCGCCAACTTGTTGGGAGTGGAAACGGCACGGTTGAAGGAAATTCTACGGGATGTTTCCGAACATTACCGGGAGTTCTGGATGAGAAAAAGAAAGGGAGGTTATCGGATGATTTCTGCTCCTGACAAAGAATTACAATCTATTCAAACCACTATTAATTCTCGAATATTATCATCTGTGACAATGATTCATCCGGCGGCAGTAGGTTTCCGGAGCGGTCATTCTGTGGTTGATAATGCCAGTCCCCATCTGGGAAAACGGTATGTCTTGAAAATGGATATTCATGATTTTTTCTTTTCGATACGGAGCCGGAGGGTGAAAAAGACATTTGAGAAGATTGGTTATCCGGAAAATGTGTCTAAAGTATTGGGAGTGTTGTGCTGCTTGTACAGGCACTTGCCGCAGGGAGCGCCTACAAGTCCGGCGTTAAGCAATATCGTGGGGTATGAGATGGACAAGAAATTGGCTGCACTGGCAGCGGAATACGGACTGACTTATACTCGCTATGCCGACGACTTGACTTTTTCGGGAGATCTGTTCCCCAAAGAACAAATCATTCCCCGGATTAAACAGATCATCCGTGATGAGAAATTCGAACCGAATCATAAGAAGACCCATTTTATCAATGAGTATGGCAGGAAGATTATTACAGGAGTATCTGTCTCTTCCGGTGCGAAACTGACAATCCCTAAAGCCAGAAAGAGAGAGATCCGGAAGAATGTCTATTTTATCCTGACGAAAGGCTTGGCGGAACATCAGCGCCGGATTGGCTCGAGTGATCCTGTTTATCTGAAACGGCTGATTGGAGAACTTTGTTATTGGCGGTCAATAGAACCGGACAATGCGTATGTATCCGATTCTATTAACCGTTTGAAATATTTGGAGAAAGGGTATTAATCTAATTGGCAATCGTTACCCGTTCATTTTCTATCTTGGCGTAATTCCTTTTCACAGCTTCGCGAATACCTCTTTGCATGGCAGCGTCTATGTTCGATCCCATACGGGCAAAGCCGAACTGTTGTGCGCATGCTTTTATCAAATCTGCCACAGGCAGGCTGATGGAGTCGGTCAATAGTTGCTGGATGGCATTGGCTATTTCTTCAGGTGGTATGTCTGTCGCTTCCCGGTCGGAAACCGGGCGATAGATGGAATAGGAAGCGCATTGCTCTTTGTCGTTCCAGCAGAAGACAAGTCCTTCGTATTCTGTGCGATAGATATTCAATGTGTCGAGTGCTGTTTCTATCTGTGCCTCTACCCGTGTTCCCAAGCGGCTGATTCCCCATTCGGACAGGATTTTCTTACAGAGCAGAGATTTACTGATTGGCGCCTCGCTTTCCATAATCTTCCGTATTTGGGAGAGGAGGATAGAGTAACTGTCCGTAAAGAAAAAGTCTTCCGGTGAATAACTGTATGGGGTAATCTTTGCAAACTTGTACTTTTGTTCTATCCGGTTTTGCGTAGAAAGAACGGAAGCTGCTTGCTTTTCAGGAGCAACAGGCGATGCCTTGAGCACGAATGAAATCTCATTGTTGGTTATCTGTGCCGTCGGTGCAGGTGCTGCCACTTCTGTCGGAGTAGAATTGATTTCGGCTGCTGTCATTGAGCCGATCTTTGAATTCTTTTTCCGGGCGATAGCCTCTTGGATAGTTGCCATTACTTCGTCCGGCTTTTCCCACCAGTCCATTGTCCATATCCGGTAGATGTCCCATCCGAGTGCTTTCAATACATTATTCTGCACAATTTCCCGGTCACGTGCGGTCTTGGTACGTTTGTAGTTTTTTCCGTCGCAGATAATACCTAACTGATAGTTAGAGGTATTTTCGGTGTCGACGATACCTATGTCTATTTTGTATCCGGAGCAACCAATGTCTGTATGCACGGTGTAACCCAATGAGCGCAGTCTGTCGGCAATGATCGTTTCGATGGAGGCTGTTGCTTCCGACAGTTGTCTTGGCACACTGCTGATGGTGCTCCGGGTTCCCTTCTCCGCATATTCGAGGAAACGTTTTAGTCCGGCTACTCCAATAGAAGAAGTCCGGTTCAGGTCGATCATATCCGACCTTAGGGTGGAATAGATAATCATCTCATACCGGGCACGGGAAACGGCTACATTCAATCTTCTTTCGCCGCCTGCCCGGTTCAGTGGTCCGAAATTCATGCTGACGCGCCCTTCTGCATCCGGGCCATAGCCCACAGAGAAGAGAATAACATCGCGTTCGTCTCCCTGTACATTCTCCAGGTTCTTGATAAATAACGGTTCGTCGCATTCCAGCGCAAGAGTTTCCAGTTCGGGGTAAAAGATGAAAAGGTCGGATAATAAGTCTTCTATCAAGGCTTGTTGGACAATGCTGAAAGTGACTACACCGATACTTTTCTTTCTTAATTCCTCGCTTCTCAATCTTCTGGCTATTTCGTCCACCACTGCTTGAGCTTCCGCCCGGTTCTGGCGCGACTTGCCTTTATCATAGTAACCGTTGATGTTGACTATCCTGACTTTCGATTCAATGTTGTCCGGTGAGGGGAAAGTCATCAGTTTGTTATCGTAATATTCGGAGTTGCTGAAAGCGATGAGGCTCTCATGTTTGCTTCGGTAGTGCCATAATAAATATTTGGAAGGGATAGACAGAGCGAGACAGTCGTCAAGGATACTCTCCAAATCTTCCATTTCAATGTTGTCTTCATCAATGGTGTTGACCGAGAAGAAACTGGTAGGAGGCATTTGTTTCGGGTCGCCTACGATAATAACGTTTTTACCCCGTGCAATGGCTCCCACCGCTTCATAAGTAGGCATCTGTGAGGCTTCATCAAAGACAATCAAATCAAATTTATCAGCGTCCGTATCGATGAATTGAGCGACGGAAAGAGGACTCATCAGCATACACGGGCACATACGCGACAACAAAGTGGGGATCTGGTCGAACAGCTTGCGGATGGATATGCCGCGGGCATTGTTGCGGATATTCTTTTGAAGGATACCCACTTCGGAACTTTGGATGGCTTCTTGAGTGAAAGACGGAATGTTGGAGGCCAACCGGGCAAATAATTCTCTTTGGGTCGTTTCTTCGAATTTGGCGGATATTTGTTTGTATTTAGCAATGATGTCATTGAATATCTTGCCGTTGAATAATTCCAGAGTCGGCTCTTTGGCAATGATATACCGGATAGCCGCCTGATAGAAACTCTTGCGGAAGCTGTCTGTAAGTTGGCCGGTAGGAATATTCTTTTCTTTATATTCCGTCGCGATAAATCCTATTCCCAGACTATGCAGGGTTTGGTAGGCTTGTAGCCACTGATACCAGTCCTTGAGCTTGTCGAGGTTCTCTTTCCAGGTTCGGGCTTTTGATAAGGCAATTGTTATCCAGTCGGCTGAATCGGTATAAAGTTCTTCGATCGAGATACCCAGCATGCCGGACAATTTCTTTTCAGTGGCTGTGAGTGTATCTGCGAGTTGATACAGTTCATTGAAAGAATGAGCATGAATATCTCTGAATGTTTGAATTCCTTCAGTGAGTTGTGCGGACAAATTCTGCTTGATTTGCGAAACTTTGGCAATGTCTTTTGCGTAGTTCAACAAATGAGAATGAAGGGAAGCCATGTCGTCGATTATCTGCTCAATGGTGTTCCAATCCTCGTTCTTGCCGGGGCGTCCGAACAGGGAGGGAAGTTGTCCGATGTATTTCCGGACGGCTTCTGCTTCTTCCTGATACCGGATAATGCGGTGGAGCAGAGGTTTGATATCTTCTGTTTCAATCGTTTTTAAAGCATATATGTTGATTGCCTTTCTGATTTTCCGCTGTCCGAAATATCTGGGAAGGAACCATTGACCGGATACCCGGTTCCATTCGGCTAACATCTGCTTTGCGTTGATGGACAGGATTTCTTGGGTGAATCCGGTTTCTATCTCTTTCCTTTGTTCATCCCGTTTCCGTCCGTGAACCACTACTTCCCGGTATTCATTCAGTGTTTCGTTGAGCAATGGCAAAGTCAGCAATCCGGGAGTCAGTTCCGGAATGTCGAGTATTCTCCGGATGATGTGGGAGATTGTCTGGAAATCCTTGCGTGTAGGGTGTATATCCGTATCTTTTAGAAGTATGGAGAATACATCCAGCTTCTGCCGGATGGTGGTCAACAGGTCGATAAATCCGGTGAGCAGTTGGGAGGATTCCTCCTTAACGGCTGATGAATATTCGGTAATCGAGATACCGGTTAATGGATGCTGGTAAGGATGTCCACACGCATTGGCCGTCCGGACTAGCAGCTCGATGGCATCTTCCCATTGGGCAAATGTGTCTTTATCTAATGTATCCAGATAAGCTTGTGGAATATCAAAACAAGATTCGACGTCCACGGATTGATAATGAATAATGGCGTCGTATAATGAAACCCCGAACGGGTATTCTTTATGCAGGGCTTCGATATATTGATTCAATTCCGCCCGTAAATTCAGCAGGCGTTCCGCTTCCTTTCTGAATTCTTCGGGAGGTGTCTGCCTGATAATTTCCGTAGTTTCTTTCAGTTGCGAGATAACGGCGGATTTCTTTGTCTTGTTGGAATGAATTTCCAGACAGAACGGAGCCAGGCCGATAGCTGCCAGCCTGTTTTGCACAACGGAGAGGGCAGCCATCTTTTCCGCTACAAATAAGACACGTTTTCCTTTGTAAAGCGCGTTGGCGATGATATTGGTAATCGTTTGCGATTTTCCTGTTCCCGGAGGGCCGTGCAGGATGAAAGTCTTGTCGTGTACGGCTTCGTAGATAGCTTCCAGTTGCGAAGAATCGGCGATGATGGGTAATACAATGTCTGCGGGCGACACTTGTTTGTCCATATCCGTTGCATCTATTTCCTCTGTGGCAGCTTCCCATTCTATCTTTCCGTTGATGAGGCTGGACACAATCTTGTTCTGAACCAGTTTGTTGGCATTGTTGTGAATGTCATTCCACATGATGAACTTGTTGAAAGAGAAGATACCCAGAATCGCTTGCTCTTCCACGTCCCATTTACGCTGGTTCTTAATGCTGTTGCGGATAATGGAATAGATCAGCTTGACGTTTACGCCGCTTTCGTCGGTAGGCAACGGGTCCAATCCTGATATGGCGATTCCGAAGTTTTGGCGAAGCATTTCCAATAAGGTGATGTTCATCATTGTTTCTTCTTCCCGGGAACGGATTACGTAACCTTTGGCTGCCGATTTACGGATAATTTCAACCGGTAATAGCAAGATGGGGGCATAGCGTGGACGTTCGCTGGAGGGTGTCTCGTACCATTTCAAAAGTCCGAGAGCCAGATAGAGCGTGTTGGCTCCATTCTCTTCGATAGAAGTACGCGAAGAGCGGTATAAGTGAGTCAGTGCCTTACCTAAATCGTTTTCGGGCAGATAGAAACGTAACCTTTTCTGTGAAAGTTCCGAGTTGATGAAACCAACCATGGGATCAGACTCTGGTATGGAGGAATAAATCCCGAAGTCCATCGCCGGACTTTCCCAATCGGCAGGGCGGTGAAGAATGCGGAATTCTTCTCCGTCGGCCAATGCATCTTCCAGACAGGATAGATTAGCCGGGATGAGTTGGAGCGTGTTTTTGGTAATCCGGATATTCAGCAGATTGTTGCGCAGGCTTAAATCCAGCAACCGTCTTTCCCATAACAGTTGTTTGGTAATCACGGCCTGGGTTTCATTGCCCGATAAATCATACGGATTGATACTTTGCGGAGTGGCATGAACGGCACTTCTTTGAATGTCAGTCTCCTTTTCTTCTACTTCCCATACCTGCCCGTGCAGAATGCGTTGGGGGATGGGGCGGATGCCCGAATGTCTCGCTCTTTTCACATCTATGGCAAGAATGAAACTGTTTCCATCCGTCAGCTTTCCGTTCGCTTTCTTCACTGCATCGTCGAAATCGGACGAATGTCCCATGTTCATGCAGGTCGTTTCAACTAAAGTAATGTCGTATATTCCTTCGGTAGTCCGTTTGGTTAACAGGGAAACATCGTCAATGGTAGGATCCGGGAAAGTCTCCGGCACTAGCCAGGCTCCAGCAAAAGCATGCCCTTGAGTGATGATAATGAGAGCATTCAGCCCGATTGCTTCCAGGCAGGAAGCATAGAGCAAAGCCATATCCAGACAGGTTCCCAGTTTTTGTGCCATCACGGAGTCGGCTAGCCGTACACGTTGCCCATATTCCTCGAAGCTGGCGGGGATGGTGCTGTATATAATCTGTTGTTCCGTGATAGCCGTGTAGATGGCGGCCATCTGTTTCCTTACCCGGTCCGGAGTGCGGCTTTGATATTCGTCGAGGGACGGATTGTCAGTCCATTGTCCCAAGATGGAAGCGGCTCTCTTGATGATCGGCACAATGGCTGTATGATTGGGGGTGATGAAAGCGGCCAGCATTTCGGGCAATACATTGAGCCCTCCCCATTGGTCGTATGCCAGAATGTCGATAGGGTAGGTTTGGCAGAATACGGATTCTGCTTCGGAAGTAATTTCAATTTTCAGATTGCCGGATAAACGTTCGGTCAGCTGTGTGAAATAGTTGGCGGACAAAGTGAGATTGAATGACGACAGGCATATCGATTCATTGGGCGGAATCTGTGCCACAGCTATCGGAGCAGCGTTTCCGAAAGTCGGTTCTGTCGTGATTTGTACCTGAATGTCCTTCAGCGGGGCAGGCGTTGTATTCTCAATAGAAAGCTGATGAATGATTGAT
Organism: Bacteroides sp. M10; assembly: GCF_014334015.1. GTDB lineage: Bacteria > Bacteroidota > Bacteroidia > Bacteroidales > Bacteroidaceae > Bacteroides > Bacteroides intestinigallinarum. The sequence continues at coordinate 3,486,805 of NZ_CP060488.1, forward strand.
GCACCGTTTTGTTGTATCGCAAAATTAATAAGCGGTAAATAGTCGCATTGCACCTTGACTTTGTCCAATCTCTCGTCCATGGCAAAAACTGTATAAATTAAAGATTGCAATATTACAAAAAATACGGATATAATTCTCTTTTCTTCTGCCATTCTTTTGTCAATCAAGAAAATATTCCTACCTTTGCGCCCGATTTATAGATAATATAATGTCTTATTTAATTAAAGTATTAAACAATTTATTTATTAATGGAAAACTTAAAGAACGTAGCTCCTATTGAAGATTTCAACTGGGATGCTTATGAAAATGGCGAAACAGTAACCAACGTTAGCCACGATGAACTGGAAAAAGCTTACGACGGTACGCTTAACAAAGTGAACGACCGTGAGGTTGTTGACGGAACCGTAATCGCAATGAACAAGCGTGAAGTAGTTGTGAACATCGGTTACAAATCAGACGGTATCATCCCATTGAATGAGTTCCGTTACAATCCGGATCTGAAGATCGGTGATACAGTAGAAGTATACATCGAAAATCAGGAAGACAAAAAAGGACAGCTCGTTCTGTCACACAGAAAAGCCCGCGCTACTCGTTCTTGGGATCGCGTTAACGCTGCTCTGGAAAATGAAGAAATTATCAAGGGTTACATCAAGTGCCGCACTAAGGGTGGTATGATCGTAGACGTATTCGGAATCGAAGCATTCTTGCCGGGTTCTCAGATCGACGTTAAACCGATCCGCGACTATGATGTATTCGTTGGCAAAACAATGGAATTCAAAGTGGTTAAAATCAACCAGGAATTCAAAAACGTTGTTGTATCTCACAAGGCTCTTATCGAAGCTGAACTGGAACAACAGAAGAAAGAAATTATCGGTAAACTTGAAAAAGGACAGGTTCTTGAAGGAACTGTTAAAAATATCACATCTTACGGTGTATTCATCGACCTTGGTGGCGTAGATGGTTTGATCCACATCACTGACCTTTCTTGGGGACGTGTTAGCGATCCGAAAGAAGTGGTTGAACTGGATCAGAAGCTCAACGTTGTTATCCTTGACTTCGATGACGAAAAGAAACGTATCGCTCTTGGCTTGAAACAACTGACTCCGCACCCATGGGATGCGCTTGACACTGACTTGAAGGTAGGTGACAAGGTGAAAGGTAAAGTGGTTGTTATGGCTGACTACGGTGCATTCATCGAAATCGCTCCGGGCGTAGAAGGTTTGATCCACGTTTCAGAAATGTCTTGGAGCCAACACCTGCGTTCTGCACAAGATTTCATGAAGGTAGGCGACGAAGTAGAAGCTGTTGTGCTGACACTTGACCGCGAAGAACGTAAGATGTCTTTGGGTATCAAACAACTGAAACAAGATCCATGGGAAACTATCGAAGAAAAGTATCCTGTAGGTTCTAAGCATACTGCAAAAGTTCGTAACTTCACTAACTTCGGTGTATTCGTAGAAATCGAAGAAGGTGTTGACGGCTTGATCCACATCTCTGACCTTTCTTGGACTAAGAAAGTAAAACACCCATCAGAATTTACTCAGATTGGTGCTGACATCGAAGTTCAGGTATTGGAAATCGACAAAGAAAACCGTCGTTTGAGCCTTGGCCACAAACAACTCGAAGAAAATCCTTGGGATGTATTCGAAACTGTGTTCACCGTAGGTTCTGTACACGAAGGTACAATCATCGAAATGTTGGATAAGGGTGCTGTTGTAGCTCTTCCTTACGGTGTAGAAGGTTTCGCAACTCCGAAACACCTTGTAAAAGAAGACGGTTCACAAGCACAGTTGGATGAGAAACTTGAATTCAAAGTGATCGAGTTCAACAAAGACGCTAAGAGAATCATCCTGTCTCACAGCCGTATCTTCGAAGATGTAGCTAAGGCTGAAGAAAGAGCAGAAAAGAAAGCTGCTTCTGGTGCTAAGAAGTCATCTTCTAGCAACAAGAGAGAAGATTCTCCGATGATCCAGAACCAGGCTGCTTCAACTACGCTGGGCGATATCGACGCTCTTGCTGCATTGAAAGAACAGTTGGAAGGAAAGAAATAATCTGAATAGAATATTTTCCAATGAAAGGCGCTCCCGTTTGGGGGCGCTTTTTTTTGTTTATCTATGCTTGTCTGCGTACATCTATATAATCTATGGTGAAATATTTTCGTTTCCTTTGCAAGATTGAATATGAAATACTTTATCTTTGCATACCATGGAAAAATTCGAGTTACATATATTGGGATGCGGCTCCGCTTTGCCTACCACGCGACATTTTGCGACCTCTCAAGTCGTGAATTTGCGTGAAAAGCTTTTTATGATTGATTGTGGTGAAGGGGCACAGATGCAGCTACGCCGTTCCCGGCTGAAATTTTCCCGGTTGAACCATATCTTTATCTCTCATTTACATGGTGACCACTGTTTCGGATTACCGGGATTGATCTCTACATTCGGATTATTGGGGAGAACTGCCGATTTGCATATCCATTCTCCACGGGGGTTAGAAGAATTGTTTGCACCGATGCTCGCTTTCTTTTGCAAGACTCTGACCTACAAAGTATTCTTTCACGAATTCGAAACGAAGGAGCCGATGCTCATTTACGATGACCGTTCGGTGACTGTGACGACGATTCCCTTGAAACACCGTATTCCCTGTTGTGGTTTCCTTTTTGAAGAAAAACAGCGTCCTAATCATATCATCAGAGACATGGTAGACTTTTATAAAGTCCCGGTCTATGAACTGAACCGCATCAAGAACGGAGCGGATTTTGTAACTCCCGAGGGAGAAGTAATACCCAATTTACGTTTAACCCGCCCTTCGGCTCCGGCGCGTAAATATGCTTATTGTTCCGATACAATCTATCGTCCGTCCCTTGTTGAACAAATTAAAAATGTAGATTTGCTTTTCCATGAGGCCACCTTTGCACAGACCGAGCAGGCACGCGCCAAGGAAACTTATCATACCACTGCTGCACAAGCTGCGCAGCTTGCTTTGGACGCCAATGTGAGACAACTGGTGATCGGACATTTTTCCGCCCGTTATGAAGATGAATCTGTCTTACTTCATGAAGCGTCCGCCATTTTTCCACAAACCATTTTAGCAAAAGAAAATTTGTGTATTGACGTTGATGGAGGGACTGTCTATGAAAAGTAGTCGACTGCTCTGGGGAGTAATCATCCTGCTCTTCGGTTGCCTGGCAGCCTGTAAAAAAGAGAAACCTCAATCTCCGATACCGGATTCTTTGTCTTCCCTCCGGGAACTGTTCCATCCTGCTTATCAAATAAATGCAGACAGCATTCATCAGATGATTCGTATTTGCCTGAACGAAAATCCGGTAACTCCCTGGGATTCGGTTTTGCTGGCACATTATCAGGAAAAGGATGAATTCTTTTGGCTGAACGATTCTCTCATATCCGATAAACCTGCCGTACAGGTGGCGGACTCGATGTTATTCTGGTTAGGAAACATTTCGCAACATGGAGTTAATCCGAACCTGTATCCTGTTGATAGCATCCGTGAGGAATTGCAACAGATACGAACCTTGAATCTGCGCGAAGGGAAGACGATGAACCGTCTGTTGGCAGACGTGGAATATCAGTTGACAGCCGCCTATCTCTCGTATGTGTGTCAATTGAAGTTTGGATTCCTGCCTTCGGAGCGCAGATGGAATGATTCAATCGACCACATTCCTTTGAAACAATGTGATGTGAAGTTTGCGATGGCTGCTCTCGACTCTTTGCGTGCAAATCCTAACACCGCTTTTCGTAGGGCGCAACCCTCTTCTCCGCTTTATCATAAGATGCAGGAAGAGCTGGTTCGTGTGAATGGCTGGGGAGTGACAGATACTACGGATTATTATCGCGACCGTCTATTGGTAAACATGGAGCGGGCACGTTGGCAATATGCATTGGATAAAGGACAGAAATATGTGATAGCCAATGTGGCGGCATTTATGTTGCAGGCTGTCAACGAAGAAACAGACTCTATTCTGGAGATGCGTATTTGTGTAGGGACTGTGAAGAATAAAACTCCTCTATTGTCAAGCAGGATTTATTATATGGAACTGAATCCCTATTGGAATGTGCCTCAAAGCATAATCCGGAAAGAGATTATCCCTACTTACCGCAGAGATACGACGTATTTTACCCGTAACCGCATGAAGGTATACGATAAGAATGGTACGCAGGTAGATCCACACAGTATTAAATGGGCGAAGTATGCAGGAAGTGGTGTGCCTTATACGGTGAAGCAGGATAACAAAACCGGGAACTCGTTGGGACGTATCATCTTCCGTTTTCCCAATCCTCATTCCGTATATCTGCATGATACTCCGTCACGGTGGGCTTTTACACGGAATAATCGTGCGGTGAGCCACGGTTGCGTCCGTCTTCAAAAAGCACTCGACTTCGCGTTCTTCCTGTTGAAAGAGCCGGATGAATTGTTGGAAGACCGTATTCGTATTGCAATGGATATCAAGCCGGTGAGCGAAGAGGGAAAGAAGCTGCCCATCAGTGCGGCTTATCGTGAATTGAAACATTATAGTTTGGAACAATATATACCTTTATTTATAGATTATCAGACGATTTATCTGTCTGCCGATAATAATTTGAGGTATTGTGAGGACATTTATAAATATGATCCGTCCTTACTAGAGGCGATGAATAACCTGAATTTGAAACCATAAATAAACATACAGATACGAGAGATTATGATCCCTTATAACGAACGCGAAGTTCTGAAACTCCTTCAGGAGGAGAGTACACAGCGGAAAGGATTTGAAATGATTGTGGGGCAATATAGCGAGCAATTGTATTGGCAAATCCGCCGGATGGTACTGTCGCATGAGGATGCGAACGATCTCCTGCAAAACACTTTCATCAAGGCATGGACGAATATCGATTATTTCCGTGCCGAGGCGAAGCTGTCGACCTGGCTCTATCGCATCGCGCTGAATGAGTGTCTTACCTTTCTGAATAAGCAGCGTGCCATGACTACCGTGGATATTGACGATCCCGAAGCAGTAGTTGTGCAAAAGCTGGAAAGTGACGCCTACTTCTCGGGCGACAAGATACAGATGTGCTTGCAAAAAGCCTTGCAGACTTTGCCCGAAAAGCAGCGTATGGTGTTCAACCTGAAATACTATCAGGAAATGAAGTACGAAGAGATGTCGGAAATCTTCGGCACGTCGGTCGGTGCACTGAAAGCATCTTATCATCATGCGGTGAAGAAAATTGAGAAGTTTTTAGAAGAAATAGATTAAACCTTTTAAATGAGACACTGTCTAATGAAAAGAGAGGAGAAAAACGTATGAAAGAAGAAGATATTTTATTGAAGAAGCTTGGAAAGGAAAATTCCTTCAAAGTGCCCGATGGTTACTTTGAGAACCTGACTTCGGAGGTAATGAATAAACTTCCTGAAAAAGAGAAAGTTGCTTTTAAGGAAGAGCCTGTCAGCACATGGACAAGACTGAAACCATTGCTCTATATGGCAGCTATGTTTGTAGGGGCGGCCTTGATTATCCGGGTGGCGTCAACAGACCATAAACCTGCTACAGCAGATGATGTAGCGGTGACAGAAGTGGATACTGAAGTAGTCGTATCTGACGAAATGATTGATGTAGCAGTGGATCGTGCCATGCTGGATGATTATTCGTTATATGTTTATTTGAGTGACGCAAGTGTAGAATGATTTATAAAAACTGATTGAATACAGAAAATGAGAAAACTTATCGCATTGGTCGTTTTGTTATGTGGCTTTATGCCTGTTCTTTGGGCTGCTGATGGATGTGATCAGCACTTATCCCGGGAGGAGTTCAGGGAGAAACAAAAAGCTTTCATTATCGAACAGGCTGGATTGAATAAAGAAGAAGCAGCCAAGTTCTTTCCCGTTTATTTTGAACTCCAGGATAAAAAGAAGAAACTGAATGATGAGTCATGGGATTTGATGCGCAAAGGCAAGGATGATAAAACGACGGAAGCTCAATATGCAGAAATCAACGAGAAAGTAGCCAACAACCGTATTGCTGCCGACCAGCTTGATAAAACTTATTTGGGTAAGTTTAAAAAGATTCTTTCAAGCAAGAAGATTTTTCTCGTGCAACGTGCAGAGATGCGTTTTCACCGCGAAATGATAAAAGGTATGAATCGTAGCAAAGACAAGGGAGACGATTCAAAGAAGAAATAAAGAAAAACAGAGCGTCTGATTCGTATGAACAGACGTTCTGTTTGAGTAAAATGGAGGCTCTGTCCGGTGGGAATAGAACCTCTGTTTTTTTTATGCCGGTAAGGAAGTTACAGTCCTTTTTTCTTTGCTTCATTCCAAATGGCATCCATCTCTTCGAGAGACATATCTTTCAGACTTTTTCCTTCCTTGATGGTGTGCTCTTCCAGATAATTGAAACGACGGATAAACTTCTGGTTGGTAAGTTCCAGTGCATTATCGGGGTTGATTTTATAAAGGCGTGCCGCATTGATGAGGCTGAACATCACGTCGCCGAATTCAGCTTCTGCCTTCTCTTTATCCATGTTGGCCACTTCCTCCTGAAACTCACCTATTTCTTCTTTCACTTTATCCCAAACCTGTTCCCGTTCTTCCCAGTCGAAACCTACATTGCGGGCTTTGTCCTGAATACGGTAAGCCTTGATAAGCGAGGGCAGGGCAGCGGGCACACCGCTTAATACACTCTTGTTTCCATCTTTCTCTTTGAGTTTCAACTGTTCCCAGTTCTCGGAAACTTGTCCGGCTGTCTCTGCTTTCACCTCTCCGAACACATGCGGATGGCGGAAAATCAGCTTATCGCACAACTTGTCGCAAACATCTTTGATGTCAAAATCTCCTGTTTCCGAGCCTATCTTGGCATAGAAAGCGACGTGTAATAATACGTCTCCCAATTCTTTGCAGATTTCTTTCTTGTCATCCCTCATCAGGGCATCGCAAAGTTCGTAAGTCTCTTCTATGGTGTTGGGACGCAGACTTTCATTCGTCTGTTTACGGTCCCAGGGACATTTAACACGCAGTTCGTCGAGAATGTCCAGGAAGCGTCCGAAGGCTTCCATCTGTTCTTGTCTGGTATGTGACATAAATCTATCTATTTAATTCATTTTTTTCCATTCCTGGTAAGAAATCAACAACCCTACTACTTCCGAGTAGTTCTGGCGGCCACTTTCTATCTTGTTTCCTTTTAGGTAAAGATCGTATATCCAATCCTGTACGGCTCCCACTATCGGGCTATACTTGGCAGCCCAATAGGCTTGATTATTCTTGGCTAATTCAATAATTTCCGGCCGGATGCGTTGAAAGAGTTTTGCATATTCTTCTTCTGAAAGTAATCTTTTTACATTCCCCAATACATGCCCCAGTACAGAGAAATATCCGGAGAAACGGATACCCATCGCCTGTGAACGGGTGCAAACCTGATAGGCATAGAAATTGGCTTCCGCTTCGCTGGTGATACCTAACAAGTGGGCTAGTTCATGAGCATAAGTGGCAGGATAGTTGGCGGGAAGTAAATCTCCGTTAAGGGTGAATTCGCAGAAGAAAGGCCCCATGCTACCGGTTACTCCTACCATGGAAATGAATGGAGTAAACAACATGGTCTTTACTCTCGGATGATCGTGCGGAGGTCGGTGTACGCCCAGGCTATCACTTAACTGATTATAGATTCGTACGGTTTCTTCCTGTATCAAATCCTGGTTGATACTATTTACAGGGGTGTACGAACGATTTAATTGGGTGATATAGTCGTCAACGAACTCCTGAAAATTTTCAGGAGTGTAGGCTGTATACGGGATTTCGGTTCGTTGGTAAAAGTTCTTTTGAGAATAATTCAGTCCCCAAGCCAGATAGAACCATACATAAATCCACAACAGATATTCGCCGTCGCGCAATAAAATTTTCTTCCAAGGCAACTTTTTGCGGAGACGGGCATAAATAGGATAAATAATCACGCCCGCGATACTAAGGAAGATAAATAAGTCTCCTATCGCAAAAGGAAATAAACCGGAAAAAAACGACAGGACGTAGGAGATAAGGGGATAGATTGTTTGAGAATAGATCGTTGCCAGAGCAGGAATCCATTGCGTTAGCCACACCAGGATTAATAATGCTCCTAAGGCTAAATATCTTACATTTGGCTTATTTTTCATCATTTGTATAAAATCAGTCAACAAAAATATGCATTTAATAAACGTCGCGCGAAAAAATACCTCTATATTTGCAAAAAATCTGTTAACAGTAACTTTGTGCACCTGCGTAATCAGAGAAAGTTATTCAACATAAACCGGATAAGATGGCTACATCAGAAGAAATAGAAAAGTATTGCAGGAATTGCGTGTCACGTGATTTTGTGAACGGAAAAGGACTCGTTTGTAAACGTACCGGAGAACTTCCCGCTTTTGAAGAAGAATGTGATAGTTTTGAGCAAGATAAGGAACTGGAAAGATTAGCGCCTCCCAAGCCGGAAGACTTTCCGGTATCCATGACAGAAGAGGAAATGCTTGCCGAAGAGAACCTGCCCAAAGGAGTATTGTGTGCAGTTGTCGCATGCATCGTTGGTGCGGTGGCATGGGGTTTGATCTCCGTTTCTACAGGTCGCCAGATTGGGTTTATGCCCATTGCTATCGGATTCATGGTAGGTTTTGCGATGCGGCAGGGCAAGGGAATACGTCCCATTTTTGGAATTATCGGTGCGGCATTATCTCTGGTTAGTTGCATCTTAGGTGATTTCTTGTCTATTATCGGATATATCTCCCAAGATTATGAAATGGGTTATTTTCAAGTCCTGGCAGGTGTAGACTATGGAGAGATATTCTCTATTCTGTTGAAAAATGTAATGTCGATGACTGCCCTATTCTACGGATTCGCTCTTTATGAGGGATATAAATTCTCTTTCCGTGCACAGAAACACCCCGAGGGTGGTAAGATTTGAATTTAAATTATTAATTTTGCACCCGTTATTTTTAGAATATACATTATCATATACATAAAACAATATGGAATTAGCAAGTAAGTACAATCCCGCTGACGTGGAGGGAAAGTGGTACCAGTATTGGCTGGACCACAAATTATTCAGTTCAAAACCCGATGGCCGTGAACCTTACACCATCGTCATCCCGCCCCCGAACGTCACCGGTGTGTTACACATGGGACACATGCTTAATAATACCATCCAGGATATTTTAGTTCGTCGTGCCCGTATGGAAGGCAAGAATGCTTGCTGGGTGCCGGGAACTGACCACGCTTCTATTGCTACCGAAGCTAAAGTTGTAAACAAACTCGCTTCTCAAGGTATCAAGAAAACCGATCTATCTCGTGACGAATTCTTGAAACATGCCTGGGAATGGACAGACGAGCACGGTGGTATTATCCTGAAACAACTCCGTAAACTCGGCGCATCCTGCGACTGGGATCGTACTGCTTTCACTATGGATGAGAAACGTAGCGAAAGTGTAATCAAGGTATTTGTCGATCTGTTCGATAAAGGATTGATCTACCGGGGCGTCCGCATGGTAAACTGGGACCCGAAAGCCTTGACTGCCCTTTCTGACGAAGAAGTAATCTATAAGGAAGAACACGGAAAACTGTATTACCTCCGCTATAAAGTAGAAGGTGATCCGGAAGGTCGCTACGCGGTTGTTGCAACAACCCGTCCTGAAACAATTATGGGTGATACGGCTATGTGTATCAATCCGAACGACCCGAAGAACGAATGGCTGAAAGGAAAGAAAGTGATCGTTCCGCTGGTAAACCGTGTCATTCCTGTGATTGAGGATGATTATGTAGACATCGAATTCGGTACGGGTTGCCTGAAAGTAACCCCGGCCCATGATGTAAACGACTATATGCTGGGTGAAAAGTACAACCTGCCTAGCATTGATATCTTCAACGATAACGGTACATTGAGCGAAGCTGCCGGTATGTATATCGGCATGGATCGTTTTGACGTTCGTAAACAGATAGAGAAAGACCTCGAAGCTGCCGGACTGCTGGACAAGACAGAAGCCTATACAAATAAGGTAGGTTACTCGGAACGTACCAACGTAGTGATCGAACCGAAACTATCTATGCAATGGTTCCTCAAGATGCAGCATTTTGCAGACATGGCATTGCCTCCGGTAATGAACGATGAACTGAAGTTCTATCCTGCAAAATACAAGAATACCTACCGCCACTGGATGGAGAACATCAAAGACTGGTGTATCAGCCGTCAGTTGTGGTGGGGACATCGCATTCCTGCTTATTTCCTCCCGGAGGGCGGTTATGTGGTAGCTGCTACAGCAGAAGAAGCATTGGCAAAAGCGAAAGAGAAAACCGGCAATGCTGCCTTGACAATCGAAGATCTCCGTCAGGACGAAGATTGTCTGGATACCTGGTTCTCTTCCTGGTTGTGGCCTATCTCTTTGTTCGATGGAATCAACAATCCGGGTAACGAAGAAATCAACTATTACTATCCGACCAGCGACCTTGTGACAGGACCGGATATTATCTTCTTCTGGGTAGCCCGTATGATTATGGCAGGCTACGAGTACGAAGGACAGATGCCGTTTAAGAACGTTTACTTCACAGGGATCGTTCGTGATAAACTGGGACGTAAAATGTCCAAGTCACTCGGCAATTCTCCCGACCCGTTAGAGTTGATCGAGAAATACGGAGCCGATGGAGTACGTATGGGTATGATGCTTTCTGCTCCTGCCGGAAACGATATTCTTTTCGATGACGCACTTTGCGAACAGGGACGTAACTTCTGCAACAAGATATGGAATGCTTTCCGTCTGATTAAGGGCTGGACAAATGCCAAAGGTACTATTGCGATTCCTACCGATGCACATCTGGCAGTTCAGTGGTTTGACCAAAGACTGGATGCGGCAGCTGTTGAAGTGGCCGATCTCTTCTCCAAATATCGTTTGAGCGAAGCGTTGATGCTGGTTTACAAACTGTTTTGGGATGAATTCTCTTCCTGGCTGTTGGAAATCGTGAAACCTGCTTATGGACAGCCTGTTAATGGCTTTATTTATAGTATGGTTCTTAGCTCTTTCGAGCGTCTGCTTGAATTGCTGCATCCTTTTATGCCATTTATCACAGAAGAGTTGTGGCAACAACTGCGTGAGCGTGAACCGGGTGAAAGTCTGATGGTTACTCAACTGTTTGAACCGGTCGGAGCAAATGAACAGTTCCTGGCAGATTTTGAAGTAGCTAAGGAAATCATCAGTAATGTCCGTAGCATCCGTTTGCAGAAGAACATTGCTCTGAAAGAAGAACTCGAATTGCAGGTTGTAGGCACTCATCCGGTAGAGAAATTGAATCCGGTGATTATCAAGATGTGTAACCTGTCTTCTGTAACAGTGGTAGAAAGCAAATCAGAAGGCGCTGCATCTTTCATGATAGGAACGACCGAATTTGCCGTGCCATTGGGCAATAAGATTGATGTGGAAGCCGAAATCGCCCGTATGGAAGCCGAGTTGAAGCATAAAGAAGGATTCTTGCAGGGAGTGATGAAGAAACTTAGCAACGAGAAATTCGTCAATAATGCTCCGGCTGCCGTTCTTGAACTGGAACGTAAGAAGCAAGCCGATGCAGAGAGTATCATTAATTCTTTGAAAGAAAGTATTGCGGCTTTGAAGAAATCATAATCCTTTGATACTTAATTTTATATAATAAAGAGCATCTCAATTCGTTTTGGGATGCCTTTTTTTGCACTAAAGAAATTAATACTATCTTTGCTTCCGCTATTTATAGAATACCACAAATGAAACAATCGTTACGGATCATTCCATTCTTCCTTGGATTATTCCTTTTTATTGAAGGATTCTTATCACCTGCGTCAGCCCGAACCGAAGATACAAATAAAGAAGTACTGGTTTTAAACTCGATTAATTTCAATCTGCCTTGGGCTAAAAACTTTTATTGGTGTCTTCAATCTGCTCTTCAGAAACAAGGAATTTCTGTGAAGGCGGAGTCGCTTTCCGTACCTGCTCTGGTGAATGAGATGGAGGCGAATGCCGTAGTCACCCATTTGCGTCAGAAGTATCCGGAGCCTCCCACTGCTATCGTGATGATTGGAGATCCGGGATGGATTGTTTGCCGTGAATTGTTTGATGATGTATGGAAAGATGTCCCGGTGGTTGTGACAAATGCCCGCGATCGTCTGCCTGCTTCTCTGGATATCCTGCTGTCTCATGCTCCACTCACAGAAAGTAACAGTGTTTCTGCGGAGGAATGGAGACGGGAATATAATATCACTTCTTTGAAGCAGCATTATTACGTTAAGGAGACCGTAGATTTAATTTATAAACTGATACCTGACATGGAACGTCTGGCTTTTATTTCAGATGATCGGTATATCAGTGAAGAAACCCGCCGAGATGTGAAAGAAGCCGTAGAGGAAAACTTTCCTGATTTGCGTCTGGAACTTCTTTCCACCACTCAATTATCCACGGAAATGCTACTCGATACGTTGCGCAGCTATAAATCCAATACGGGGATTATCTATTATTCATGGTTTGAGTCGCATAACGAGAATGATAACAACTATCTCTTCGATCACATTCAGGAGATTATCACTAATTTTGCTCCTTCGCCTCTGTTCCTGCTTTCTCACGAAGATTTATCGAACAATACTTTTGCGGGAGGATATTATGTCTCGGCAGAATCTTTCAGTGATTCTCTGCTGGAGATTCTTGATCGGATATTGAAAGGTGAACAGGCCCGGAATATTCCCGGTGGAGTGGGAGGGAAAGGAAGTGCCTATCTTTGTTATCCGGTATTGAAAGCTCATAATATACCGTCATACCGTTACCCGGCCGATGCTGTTTATGTCAATGAGCCCAAGACTTTTTTTCAGCAGTATTCTGTTGAAATTATTGTCTGTTCCATCTTCCTGTTAATTCTGATTGTTGCTATCATATATTATATCAGCATTCTTCGGAAAGCATATAGTCGTCTGCATGAAGCAATGGAAAAAGCGGAACAGGCCAATCAATTGAAATCCGCATTCCTGGCAAATATGAGTCATGAGATACGTACGCCCTTGAATGCTATTGTAGGATTCTCCAATATGCTTCCTCATGTCGAAAACCGTGAAGAAATGTCCGAATATGCAGACCTCATTGAAACAAATACGGATTTGTTGCTCCAGTTGATTAATGATATTCTGGATTTGTCGAAGATTGAAGCCGGTACATTTGATTTCTACCCTGCCTTGATTGATGTGAATCAGACGCTTGAAGAAATCGAGCAGAGTATGCAGCTACGTCTGCGACACAATAATGTGACTTTCACATTTGCGGAGAGACTGCCTGAATGTACATTATATACGGATAAGAACCGTTTGATTCAGTTACTTACCAATTTCATTGTTAATGCCATCAAATTTACAGAAGTGGGTACCATTCGTATGGGGTATCGTCTGCTAGGCTCCGAAACGATTTATTTTTATGTGTCGGATACTGGCTGTGGAATGTCTTCTGAACAGTGTATTCATGTCTTCGAACGGTTTGTGAAGTACAATTCCTTTGTGCAAGGTACCGGACTGGGACTTTCTATCTGCCATACGATTGTAGACCGCCTGGGAGGGAAAATAGGAGTGGAGTCGAAAGAGAACAAAGGATCTACTTTCTGGTTTACCTTACCTTATCGGCAGAATTAATGCTTTACTTCTCTCCAATCTATCAGTAGATAAGTTGCTATGCTCTTATTGCAAACTTCCTTTCCCTTATTGGATAAGTTGTCTTTGACTAAGAAGAAACTATAAACGCAAGTTCTGATTGTATAAACGAAACTTGCAATTATATAACCGGAACTTGCAGTTTTATAAATGAAGCTTGCAATTATAGTTTTCTCCCGGTCAAAAAGAAGTTTGGCAGTAGGGGAATGTAAGTTTATCCCTAATACAAAGGAAGTTGTCTATTAGTACTTTAGTAAATAGATCGTAATAGATCAGAAAATAGATAGTAGGTTTATTTTAAGGAAATAGAATCGGTAGCAATAAAGGCAGATAATCCTTTAAATCTATACGTAGTTGCTTTAATGCTTGTTGAATGCGGTAATCTACTGTTTTGGGAGATACTCCCAGAATTTCCGCTATTTCTTTATAACTCATATCCCGGAACCGATGCATCACAAAAGCTTCCCGGTAACTTTCCGGTAATATGGCAATGGCATTTTTGATACGTTGTGTCAATTCTTCGACTTGATAAAGATCCGTATCTTGTAGCATCTCCTGCATTTCTTCATAAAATCGAGTGTCGGCACGTTGAGTGGCGTCAATATGTGCAAGCTTGTTCAGAGCTTTGCGGTATATCATTTTAAAGAGGTACGAACTAAGCGAGGTTTCGATAAACAAATTTTCTCTGTTCTCCCAAATCCATAAAAGAGAATCCTGCACAATTTCTTCCGCATCTTCCAGATCTACGAAGCGATGGCCGTAGGCACACAGTGCCGGATAATACCTCCGAAACAGTGCATCGAATGCTTTTTGGTCGCCTCGCTGTATAGCAGATAATAGGAAATTGCTTTCTGACAGGTGAACTTCTTTCATGTATTAGTTTGATATTTCACTGCAAATATAGCTTTTTTATAAGAAAACAAAGATTTTCTGAAAAAAAATGAGATTTGGTTTAGGAATCCCACAAGTCTCTCTTGTCTTATAGTAAAAGGCAATAAAATACGAATATGGATAAGACTGATAAAAATACAATAGAAGAATTGCTTCCCCGTTATTGTGAGGGACTGGCAACGGAAGAAGAGCGTCTGCAAGTTGAGACGTGGATGGATGAGTCGGAAGAAAACCGGCGGATGGCCAAACAGATACATGCTCTCTATCTTGCTACAGATACTGTTCACATCATGACGAAAGTCGACACAGAGAAAGCATTGACAAAGGTGAAAAGTAGAATGACAGGTAACAGACAAAGGAAAACGACATGGTGGGAATGGGCGCAACGTGCGGCAGCAGTGCTGTTCATTCCACTTCTCGTTACTCTGATGGTACAACATTGGGGAGGAAGCGAACAGGAATTGGCACAAATGATGGAAGTGAAAACAAATCCCGGAATGATGACTTCTCTGACATTGCCCGATGGCACATTAGTTTTCCTGAATTCCGAATCTACCTTGAGTTATCCCTCACGCTTTGACGGCGACACGAGAAATGTAACATTGCAGGGAGAAGCTTATTTTGAAGTAGCCAAGAATCCGGAAAAGAAATTTATAGTCTCTACTTCCCACCAGTCACAGATCGAGGTATTGGGAACTCATTTTAATGTAGAGGCTTATGAAAAAGAAGACCGGATTGCAGCAACATTGGTTGAAGGAAAGATAGGTTTTATTTATTCATCTGACAATGGTTCGAAAAAAGTACTGATGGATCCCGGACAGAAATTGGTCTATGATACAAGAGACAGTAAAGTACAGCTTTATGCCACCTCCGGCGAGTCGGAAATAGCATGGAAAGAGGGAAAGATTATATTCAAGAATACTCCTCTCAAAGAGGGATTGCGAATGTTGGAGAAGCGGTATAATGTGGAATTCATTATTAAAAACGACCGCTTGAAAGGAGACTCATTTACAGGTACGTTTACCCACCAGCGTTTAGAAAGAATATTGGAATATTTTAAAATCTCATCCCGAATTCGTTGGCGATACATAGATTCTGCTGATATAAAAGATGAGAAGAGTCGAATAGAAATTTATTGATTTACGAACCTTAAAAAACGAATAATATGAAGAACAGAGCTCCTTAAAAGAAAAAACATACGGGAAGATATTGGCGTATCTCCCGTATGAAAATAAGTAAATCTTTCTACTGCTTGTTTGGCGACAAGCTTAGATAAACTTTTTATTAACTTTAAGTCATTACAAAATTATGCAAAATTATTGTAGCATCCAATTATTACGGATGATAAACTCGTTTTGGATTACCTTAAAACAAATCCCACTATCTATGAAACTATTTATTATTTGCCTCATTTGTTCTGTTAGCATCACATGGGCTACAGAAGTGTATGCGCAACAAGCAATGATAAGTATTGATGTGCGTAATCAAACAGTAGGGGAAGTCTTGAAGGAAATAGAATCTCAATCGGATTTTGATTTCTTTTTTAATAACAAGCATGTTAATTTGGACCGCCGTGTTTCTGTATTTGCTACTAACAGTAATATCTTTCAAGTCTTGAAAGAGGTCTTTGCAGGTACTGACGTGAGATATTCTGTATTGGATAAGAAAATTATTCTGTTAACAGACATTTTATCTCCGGAACAAGATAAAAAAAAGAAAGTTTCCGGTAAAGTCGTTGATAGAAATGATGAGCCTATTATAGGAGTTACTGTTAAAGAGAAAGATGGTTCGGGTGGCACTGTAACAGATATTGAAGGGAATTTTAGCCTGCCCATATCGTCTGATCATGCAGTGATAATGTTATCTTATGTTGGCTATCAACCTCAGTCTGTCAAGGTAAAGGAAGGTAAGAACGTAAAAATAGTCTTAGAGGAAGATACAAAATTGCTTGATGAGGTAGTAGTGGTAGGCTATGGCACACAGAAAAAAGTAAACCTGACCGGCTCTGTTGCGACTATTTCCTCAAAAGATATTGTAGAAACCCATGCGAGTAGCACTTCTACTTTGTTAGCTGGACGGCTGCCTGGGGTTATTTCAATGGCAGCAAATGGATTCCCAGGACAGGGAGCATCAGTGTTGATTCGTGGAAAGTCGTCTTGGAATGATGCACCTGTATTGTATGTTGTGGATGGAATTCAAGTGGATAAGGAAGCATTTGATGCCATCAATATTGATGAAATAGAGAATATTTCGGTTTTGAAAGATGCGTCTGCGGCGGTATATGGTTCGCGTGCTGCCAATGGAGTAATATTGGTGACAACGAAACGAGGTGAGAACGGCAGACCCAAATTTTCATTTTCTACGAACTTAGGCATTTCTACGCCTACTGCCTATCCGGAATTACTTAACGCTTATGAGTATGCAACGCTTTGGAATGAAGCGCAAACTAATATGGGATATGATATAAATAACTCCTCGGATGCGCATTTGTTTTATGATGAAGAACAAATAAAAAGAGCACGAACAGAGAGTTCCGATTGGTTTGGAGAAACATTTAAGAAACATTCATTGAACCAGAAATACAATATGAGTGTGAATGGTGGAAGCGACCGGATTAAGTATTTTATGTCTTTGGGGTATTTGAATGATGAAGGGATGTACGATGGAATTGATTATAAGCGCTATAACTTACGAGCCAATATTGATGCGAAGATTAATAATTATATCAATGTCCGTTTAGATTTAGAAGGGATGGAAAGTACTTTGGAACAGCCCCAAGTCGGTTCTGCTTCACTTTTTGAGTATGTTGTCAGACGAAATCCATTGGAGAAAATATATAATTCTGACGGTACTTACTATGACATGGGCAGTAGACATCCGCTGGCAGAACGTGACGATAGTGGATATAAAAGAAATAAAAAGAACAATTATCGGGCTAAGCTAGGCTTTGATATAAAGATTCCTTATGTTGATGGTTTAAAATTCAATGCATTGTTTAGTTATGTGCGAGGAGCGAACCATTCGAAGTCTTTTTTGACTCCTTATTCTCTCTATTTGTTGGGCGATGACGGCAGCGTTGCCAATGAGCGTATTTTTGGTAAAACAACTCTTTCGGAAGAGATGTATATCGGCCATAATATGACATCTACTTTGACATTGACATACAATAAAAAGATAAAAGGACATTCGGTTTCCGGTCTGTTCGTGTATGAACAATTTGAATCGTTAGGGTCCACTTTGGGAGCTTCAAGAACTAATTTTCCATTTACATCCATTGATCAATTGTTTGCAGGAGGAGATGACGAAGAACAGTCGAACTGGGGAAATCCTTCCCAAGATGCTCGCAAAGGCTTTATCGGACGTTTCAATTATGATTATAAAGGTAAGTATTTGGCCGAGTTTTCTTTCCGTTATGACGGATCATTAAAATTTCATCCGGATCGTAGATGGGGATTTTTTCCTTCAGTATCTTTGGGATGGAGACTTTCGGAAGAAGCTTTTATGAAAAAATTTTCTAACCTGGATAATTTGAAAATTAGAGGATCATATGGTATTCTTGGTAATGATGCCGTAGGAGGATGGCAGTGGCTGACTAACTATTCGTTTGGTGATGCTTATATTTTTAATCAGGCTCCTATCAAATCAATTGTGAGCGGTGGAATTCCAAATGTGGATTTGACTTGGGAAAAAACATCGACATTTAATCTGGGAGTAGACGCATCAATTTATAAGGGATTACTTTCCGTTGAAGCTGATGTATTCTATAAACGTACATACGATATTTTGGGTTCACGAAACGCTTCAATGCCACAAACTTTTGGTGCAACTTTGCCTTCTGAAAATTATGGTGTTGTGAAAGTGAAAGGATTTGAACTACAGGTAAAGCATGATAATAAAATAGG
The DNA here is from genome assembly GCF_014334015.1 of Bacteroides sp. M10. Taxonomy (GTDB): domain Bacteria; phylum Bacteroidota; class Bacteroidia; order Bacteroidales; family Bacteroidaceae; genus Bacteroides; species Bacteroides intestinigallinarum. The sequence goes on from NZ_CP060488.1 coordinate 3,505,249, forward strand.
AGACTTTCGTTATCACGTTGGAGGCAATGTGAGTTGGGCGAGAAATAAAGTAATAGAAAGAGATTATGCAGCGGGAATAGAACCATGGAATAATCCGATAGGAAAAACGATGGGATATCGTGCATGTTTTGTTGCATTGGGATTATTTCAGAGCGATGACGAAGCTGCCGCATGGCCTCGGTTTAAAGGTACTCAACCGACGGCTGGTGATGTGAAGTATGCAGATTTGAATAATGACGGAATTATGGATGAACGAGATAAGAAAGTCGTTTCTCCTTATAGTAACACTCCTGAAATAATGTTTGGCTTGAATCTTTCTGCTTCATGGAAAGGTTTTGACTTTAGTGCTTTATTTCAAGGAGCCGCTAATAGAAATGTAATGCTAAGTGGCTTTGCCACCCAGATGTTTGTCAATGGCTCTTCTAATTTGCCTAAGTATTTGTATGACGACCGCTGGACTCCGGATAATCGTGACGCGCGTTATCCTAAAGCATGGGGGCCTGATCACCCTTCAAATAATAAAGCTTCTACATTTTGGTTGATTAATGGTAACTACGTTCGATTGAAGAATATGGAATTGGGATATTCTATTCCGAAAGTATTATTATCAAAGGTCGGAGTGGAGCGTTTACGAGTATATGTTGGAGGAACCAATTTATTCTCAATAGATCATATGCCGGGGTATGATCCAGAAAAACAGGATGGAGGACCGAATTACTATCCTCAACAAAGAGTTTTCAATATGGGAGTAAACATAACATTTTAAATGAGTATACAATGAAAAAATATATATTTTATTTAATTGCATTTTTAGCCATATCTTGCGAAGATGTTTTGGATAAAAAAAATTTAGGTGCTATTGATGATTCATATGTCTGGAGCGATCCTAATATGATAGAGTTGAACGTTAATTCATTTTATGTAAATTGGATGCCTGCCGGTTTATTTAAACAATCTGCACTTATTCAAAATGGAATTATTTCTGATGAAGCCCGTAGTGGATATAATGGTCGTGCGGTGAATATTATAAATGGAGTTCGTTTTGGAGCGGATCGCACAGATGTGCCTTTTCAAAACTGGTATTATGGCGGTATACGCAAGGCAAACGAGTTTTTGCAGAATATTGAAGAACGTTATATTTTGCCGGCTAATGCTACTCAAGCTCAAAAGGACCAACGTGACCGTTTTATAGGAGAGGTGAGATTTTATCGTGCTCATTTATATTGGGAGATGATAAAAGTGTATGGAGGAGTGCCAATCATAACTAAAGTCATTGACAAGGATGAAACGGATGAGAGTCTATTGTATCCTAAAAGAAATACGACAGAGGAGAGTTTTACTTTTGTCATTAAAGAACTGAAAGAGGCTGCGGATTTATTACCGATTACATACAGTGGAGATAATTGGGGAAGAATAACAAAGGGAGCAGCACTTGCATATTGTGCCAGAATACAATTGTATAAGGCAAGTCCGATGTTTAATCCCTCCAATGAAAGAAAATATTGGAAGGATGCATATGACACCTATAAAGATGTGATTGAACTGGATATTTATGATTTGCATCCGACATTCTCCGAAATCTGGAAAGAAAAAGGAGAAAATAACAAAGAAATCATATGGTTTAAAGATTATAAAAAAGGAACCATTACTCACGGTTGGGATGCTGGTAATATGATGCGTTCGCAGGCAGTGGGCGATGCGACAGCCAATTGTCCGGTACAAGAGTTGGTCGATGCATTTCCGATGAAAGATGGTACGCCGTATGTAAAAAGTAATCCGGAAACCAATCCGTATGATTATCGTGACCCTCGGCTTAGAGAAACTGTTGTATGGAATGGGGATACATACGGTCCAAGAAATGAAAAGGTGTATACATTCGTTTCGGAATCTACCGATCCTAATTCTCCTATGTATAATTTTGATGGCATCGACTCTCACCAATCGGCAACAAGCACAGGATATTATATGCGAAAGATGAAAGATGAATCTCTGGATGGAACCAAAGGGGATTACGGATATGGAAAAGGGAGCTATACACAATGGGTTGAACTTCGATATGCGGAAGTATTATTGGGGTTGGCTGAAGCTGCGAATGAAATTGGAGAAACGGAGGAAGGTGTCGAACAATTAAAGTTGATTCGTGATCGTGCCGGTATACTTCCGGGAGAAAATAAACGTTATGGAATACCTGAAAATATATCAATGGATGATTTCAGAACGTTGGTTCAAAATGAGAGATATATAGAATTGGCTTTTGAGGATAAACGTTATTGGGATCTGCGTCGTTGGAAATTGGCACATCTTAAATTGAATAATCAGCTGACAGCAATGGAGATACGTAAAAAAATAAATGGTAAAGAGGTTTCATATACGTATACACGTCGTGTACAACGTCACGATAAAACAAATAAACCGGTGTTTTTAGAGAAATTCTATTTTCTGCCTTTGCCTAAAGAAGAATTACTAAGAAATCCGAATTTGGAACAAAATGAAGAATGGAAATAAAAGAATATGATTATGAAAAGATTTTATTTATATATATTAGTATGTATTTTCGTTGGTTATTCATGTGATGATATGAATGAATTTGACCAAGGAACATTGAAAGGATATGTTCTGGATGCAGTAACGGGTGAAGGATTGGCTGATGTGGATGTGGTTTTGGAACCGGTTGTTGCTGCTAATGGCAGTGTGACTTCAAAGTCTGATGGCCATTTTAATTTATCGCGTTTAGTTGCGGGTACATATAGTGTGAATGTTCGTAAGAACGGGGCTTCCATTATAGATAACGCACAGGATGAAATAATAATAACGAATGGTTGTGTTCTTGATAAGGAATATAAATTGACTCCAAGAGTGTCAGTCTTTGATTTTAGTGTTGACTATGATAAGAATGACCCTACGAAATTTATTGTACATTTTAAGGCACGTGGAAATCAGGGTAATAAATTAAATTATTATTCAGTGATGTGGGATGAATATCCGGATTTTAAATTTGGAGACTTGCCTAATACTCAAAAAAAGGCAGTAAAGTATGCAGCTTCAGAAGAGGCGGAAGTTACATATGAGATGAATGGGCTGAATTTGAAAAGGGGAACTACTTATTACATACGTGTAGGGGTAACCCACATTGCTAATGGTGGAGATTATAACCATAGTAAAATGATTCCGGTGATATTTGAGTAAATAATAAAATTTTGCAATAAGATATTGATAGTAGGAGGGATGATTCCCTCCTGCTTTAGAATTGTTCACCATAAAAATTAGCTCTAATATCGGAAGATTAATCGCAGCAAACATACTTTTTGTATTAAAAATGAATCAAAGATGAAAAATAGTTTTTTTGTTTCGGGATTGTGTTTATTAACTGCTTCTCAAGACATAGAAGCAAAGGATAATAAACTGGATAATATGAATATACTTTTTATTCAAGCAGATCAACATCGTTATGACTGCACTGGATTTTCTCAGAAGGGGCTTGTGAAAACCCCTAATATCGATAAACTGGCTTCAGAAGGAGTTGTTTTTACTAATTCTTATTCGTGTATACCTACAAGTTGTCCTGCCCGGCAGAGTTTGATTTCCGGCAAATGGCCGGAACAACATAAAGGGCTTTGGAATTATGATATAACGCTGCCTGTCACTCCATTCGATGGTCCGACGTGGACGGAGAAACTATCTGAAAAAGAGATTAAGATGGGGTATGTTGGAAAATGGCATGTCAGCGACCGGAAATCACCTAAAGATTTTGGATTCGATGATTATGTGCCGGAATGGAGCTATAATAATTGGCGTAAAAAGAACAAATTGCCGGATTATGTGTGGCAGGATTCCCGTTGGGTGATGGGAGGATATGATCCGGTTGATAAAATGCAATCTCGTACACATTGGTTGGCACAACGTGTGATAGAAATGATAAAGAAATATCAATCTGAAGGTGAAAAATGGCATATTCGTTTTGATACAAGTGATCCGCATTTGCCATGCTACCCCGTCCGTGAATTTCTTACAATGTATGAGAAGGATAAAATACGTGAATGGCCGAATTATAGAGATGATTTGTCAAATAAACCCTATATCCAAAGACAGCAGATTTATAATTGGGAACTGGAAGATTCGGACTGGGAGATGTGGCAAGGATACTTGCAACGTTATTTTGCCAATATTACTCAATTGGATGATGCCGTGGGTATGGTTGTTGAGGCTTTGAAAGAAATGGGAATATATGAGAATACGCTTATTGTATATACAACAGATCATGGAGACGCTGCCGGTTCACATAATATGGTGGATAAGCATTATGTAATGTATGAGGAGGAAGTGCATGTACCTTTGGTAATGAAAATTCCCGGAGTATCACATCGGATAGTCGACCAGTTTGTCAATAACCAGTTGGATATGGCTGCTACCTTCTGTGATATGTATCAACTGGATTATAAAACACAGGGAGAATCTTTATTGCCTTTGATTGAGGGGAAAAAGGAAGCGGTAGAATGGAGGAAATATGCGTTCAGCAATTATAATGGTCAACAATTTGGTTTGTTCGTGCAACGTATGATACGAGATAAGCGTATGAAATATGTATGGAACCTTACGGATACGGATGAATTGTATGATTTGGAAAATGATCCTTGGGAATTGAATAATTTAGTTTATTCAAAAGAATATAAAGCGGAACTTGCTCGTTTGAGAAAAGCTCTTTACGAGGACTTGAAGCATAGAAAAGATCCGTTGATTTGGCAGAATGCGGCAAAAAGGCAACTGATCGATAACAAAAAGTTGTAATGTGTAGGAGTATAATCACTGGTTACGTGATTGCAGTCAGTGACAATTGGAATCTTTTTCAATAGGTATAAACATAGATAAATTGTATAGTGAGATGAGACGTTCAAGTATATCGAAGGTTTGTTTGTCTTCTTTTTGTGTGCTGCCATTTTGGGGATTTGCGCAAAAACGCCCGCATATTATTCTAATCTTTACGGATCAGCAGAATGTAAATGCCATGAGTGCGGCAGGTAATCCATTTTTGTATACTCCCAATATGGATGCTTTAGCCAGCGATGGAATTCGTTTTACGAACGCTTATTGTACTTCTCCTGTTTCCGGGCCTTCACGTGCAAGTATTGTGACAGGGTTGATGGCTCGTGAAGCGGGAGTTGAATGGAATGATAACTCAAAACTGGGGGAAGACATACAAACCGTCGGTGACTTATTGGGAGAGAATGGCTATCGGACAGTATGGGCAGGGAAATGGCATATTCCTGAAATTTATCCGCAGCGTTCAAAAGAGGGCGTTAAATATTTGCATGGTTTTGAATTACTCCCTTTTTGGGACGCGCCTGACAGGTGCTGGTTGTTGGGGGCGGAAACAGACCCGCCATTGACGGACGCGGTTGTTTCGTTTTTGGACGGTTATGATAAAAGAGAAAAGCCTTTATTTTTGGCGGTCAGTTATCATAATCCCCACGATATTTGTATGTATCCCCGTAAAGTAGGTTGGGAAACGATGTCGGATTCTTTGTTAAATCTCCGTCCTTTCGGGAAATATAAGTTACCGGAACCGATGGGGATACACCCCGATTCGTTGCTTTGTTTGCCGCCATTGCCCGGAAATTTTAGTAAGGATATAGATGAGCCGGAGTTTATCATCGATAAACGCGTCAAGCCGAACTCTTATGGAGATGAGGTGCAACTATCGTCCGGGTTTTCCGGGAGAGAATGGCAGGCTTATTTAAACTCGTATTATCGATTGACGGAATTGGTTGACAAGGAAGTCGGAAAGATTATAGAAGCCTTGAAGCGTAATGGAATATATGAAAATTCTCTTATTATATTCACTTCAGATCATGGTGACGGTATGGCTGCCCATGAATGGGCGGCGAAACTTAGTTTTTATGAAGAGTCCGTCAAAGTACCGTTGATTGTGGTTTTACCGGAAAAATGGCAGTGTGGGGCTGTCAATTCCCAATTAGTTTCTTTGGCAGATCTTGTTCCTACATTTTGTGATTACGCCAAAGTGAGCACGAAGACGAATTTTGCGGGAATGAGTTTGCGTCGGGCTGTTTATCCAGCCGAAGAACGGTGGCGTGATTTTGTTGTGGCAGAATTAGCGGATCATTTGAGAGACAGGACAAGAAAGGGGCGTATGATTCGTACTGGACGTTATAAGTATGCTGTATATTCATCAGGTGAACGTAATGAGCAATTGTTTGACTTGATGGCAGATCCCGGTGAAACAAAAAATTTGGCTTATTCGAAAGAGTATCGGGAGGTTCTTGAAAAGCATCGTGATTTATTGGGTAAATGGATGAAAGAACGTAGTGATAATTTTAAAGTAGTGATCAATGAGAAATAATATATGTTTCATATTTTTTTTATTACTGGCTGTCCTACCGGTTCATTCAGAGAATTCTTCACATTTTAGCATTTATGAAATAGCATGTGAGCAACAAGTTGAGCCGTTAGGTATAGAAAGTAAGTCTCCGCGTTTTAGTTGGAAGGTTACGTCACAGAAACGCACTTATCGTCAATCTGCCTATCGCATATTGGTGGCAGACTCTGAAGAAGCCCTGGCGGTTGGCAAAGCTACCGTTTGGGATTCGGGAAAGCTTTTTTCTGCAAATTCCGTTCTTATTCCTTTCCAAGGCAAGGAGCTTCATTCTGCCACCAGATATTATTGGAAAGTCAAGGTTTGGAATGAAGCCGGTGAAGAGTCCGCATGGAGTAAGCAAGGATCATTTGTAACCGGCATGATGAAGGAGCGGGACTGGGGAAAGGCTCAATGGATCGCTTTGGAAAAGGATGATCCGGCGAAAAATTTATATCCCGGGATACATGCACCGTTGGTTCGGAAGATGATCGGCGAGCGGAAAGTGGGCGGATATAAATTACCAATGTTCCGGAAAGAACTATCTTTAAATAAAGAAGTCAAGGAAGCGATTGTGAATATTTCAGGATTGGGACACTTTGATTTCTATATAAATGGAGGGAAAGTAGGCAATCATTTTTTAGATCCGGGATGGACAAATTATGCTAAAACGGCTCTTTATTTGACTTTTGATGTGACAACATTGCTGCAGAAGAAGAATGTACTGGGAATAATGTTGGGGAATGGTTTTTATAATGTGCCCCGTGAACGTTATTTCAAGCAATTGATTTCTTTTGGAGCTCCCAAAGTAAAATTAATTTTGTTTTTGAAGTATGCAGATGGTTCTTCCGAGGTGATTGTTACGGATCAGAGCTGGAAAGTTTGTGAAGGTCCGATAAGTTATTCGAGCATTTATGGAGGAGAGGATTATGATGCCGGAAAGTGTCAGGTTTCTTGGATGGCCTTCGGATTTAATGATGATTCGTGGGAAACTCCGGTCATTGCAAAAGCGGAAATGAAATTGAAAGCTCAAACCTCCGCTCCGCTTACTGTACGCGATATGCTTCCTGTTGTTCGGAAGTATAAGAATTCAAAAGGTAATTGGATTTTTGATTTTGGACAGAACTTTTCAGGAGTTATCCGTTTGAAAGTAGAAGGTAATAGCGGGCATAAGATAACGATGAAACCCGGTGAACTTCTGGAAAAAGATAGTACGGTCAATCAAAGGGCTTCGGGCGGACCTTATTTATGGAATTATACATTGAGCGGGAAAGGTGTGGAAGAATGGCATCCGCAGTTCACGTATTATGGGTTCAGATATGTTGAAGTATCTAGTGTTGAAAGACCGGAATTGATAGAATTGGTAGGGATGCATACTACAAATTCGGCTCCTGAAACAGGGCATTTTTCTTGTTCTTTGCCGATGTTTAACAAGATATATGAATTGATTGACTGGTCGATACGTAGTAATTTGGCGAGTATTTTAACTGACTGTCCTCATCGGGAAAAGCTTGGATGGCTTGAAGTTGCACACCTTATGCAGTATGCAATGCAATACAGGTATCAATTGGATGGTTTGTATGGTAAGGTGATGGGAGATATAAAAGATTCACAGACACCGGAAGGAATTGTTCCTTCTATTGCTCCGGAGTATGTGCGCTTTGCTGATGGATTTGAGAATTCTCCGGAATGGGGAAGCGCATTTATTATTATACCTTGGTATATTTATAAATGGTATGGAGATAAAAGGCTGTTATCCGCTTATTATCCATATATGAAGCGATATTTAGACTATTTGTCGACTCGTGCGGATAATTATATTGTTGCTTATGGATTGGGAGATTGGTTTGATTTGGGACCTAAGCATCCGGGATATTCACAGTTGACATCGAATGGAGTGACATCAACTGGTATGTATTATTACAACGCGACAATTCTGTCTCAAATAGCAAGATTGCTTGGAGAAGAAAAGGATGAGGAACGCTTTACTCAATTGGCTGCTTGCATCCGGAAGGCTTATAATGAAAAATTTTATAATCCTGTCAGCAGGCAGTATGATCGCAACAGTCAGACTGCAAATGCAATATCTTTATATTTTGGTTTGGTGGAAGAATCTAACCGGGAAATTGTATATCAGAATTTGATTAATGATATTAAAGATCGTAATTATGCTTTAACATCTGGGGATATCGGTTATCGTTATCTATTGAGGGTATTAGAGGAAAACGGAGATTCTGATATTATTTATAAAATGAATACAAAATATGACGTACCTGGGTATGGATGGCAATTGGCTTACGGAGCCACCGCATTAACGGAATCCTGGCAGGCTTATGGATTCGTGTCGAATAATCATTGTATGCTTGGGCATTTGATGGAATGGTTTTTTAGTGGTTTGGGGGGAATAAGTCAGCAAACAGAATCTGTCGGTTTTAAGAAAATAAAGATAAAGCCCCAAATGCCGATTGGTGTTAATTCTGCTTCTACTTCATATACGTCGCCATACGGAGATATTTCTTGCCGTTGGACACGCAAATCTGGGAAAATCCGGTTGTATGTACAAATACCAGCTAATTCCGAAGCGATAATTTATTTACCGACAAAAACTACTGAAGAAATTACGGAAAGCGGTAGGCCTTTAAAAGAGGTTGAGGAATGTCAGGTGCTTGAGGTTCATGGTGAAAACGGAATATCGGTTTCCATAGGATCGGGCAACTATATTTTTGAGATGTAAAATAGAATGTTTAATGTAACAATAAAAATGAATCATGAAGAACAATCTGTTTTCGTTGGGAATTTTAGCTTTGAGTCCCCAAATGGTGATGGTATATGAAAAAGGAAAGACAAACATTGTATTTCTTTTGGCAGATGATTTGCGCTATGATGCGGTAGGGTATATGAATAAGACAACCATTCAAACACCCCATATCGATTGTTTGGCAAATGACGGAACGGTTTTTACCAATATGTATGCAACGTCTGCCATATCTTGTTGCAGCAGAGCGAGTATATTTACCGGTATGTATAATCGTCGTAATGGAATCACTGATTTCTCGGGAACTTTAGAGGGGGAGGCGTTGAGAAAAACATATCCTATGTTGATGAAAGACAGTGGATATTATGTGGGCTTTATCGGAAAGTACGGTGTGGGACATTACTTGCCGGAAAAAGAATTTGATTATTGGAAAGGACTAGCAGGACAGGGGACATATTACCAAAAAGACAAGGATGGCAATCCCAGACATTTGACAGGGGTGATAGCTGAACAGATAGAGGAATTTTTGGATAATAGAGATGAAACAAAACCTTTTTGTTTGTCGGTGAGCTTTAAAAGTCCGCATACGGAATCGGAGCAAGATCCGTTTCCTTTTGACAAGAAGTACAGTTCCATGTATGAAAATGAACATTTTAGCAAGCCGGAAACTTTTGGTGAGAATTATTATCAACAATTTCCCGAATCTTTCAGAAATGATGGTAAGTGGGAGAACGAAGGGCATGTGCGTTTTAAGAATAGGTATGGAACAGATGAAAAATACCAATCTTCCATAAAGGGATATTATCGGTTGATAGCAGGTATTGATGAGACAATCGGGAGGTTGAGGACTAAACTGAAAGAAATGGGGATTGAGGAAAATACGGTGATTATTTTTACCAGTGATAATGGTTATTATTGGGGCGAACATGGTTTGGAGGGGAAATGGTATGGGCATGAGGAGTCTATCAGGTTGCCTTTGGTGATTTATGATCCGCTACAAAAAAAAACGGTGAAGAGAATCAACGAGATAACACTGAATATTGACTTGACTTCAACGATGTTGGATTATGCAGGAATAAAACAGCCGGAGAAGATGCAAGGAGAGAGTTTACGCCCTTTGGTGGCAGGTCAAAAAGTAAAATGGAGGAAAGAATTCTTATATGAGCACCTGATGCATCTGAATAAAAAAGGATGGTATGTATATATACCACAAACAGAAGGACTCGTGACGAAACGCTATAAATATATGCGATATTTTGTAAATAACCAATCGCAGACTCCGATTCATGAGGAACTTTTTGATATTCAAAGAGATCCTCACGAAAAGAATAATCTGATAAAGGATAAGCCTAGTCTGGCCGGACGTATGCGAATGAGAGTTGATAACCTGATAAAAGTAATAAAATGATAAAACTAAATAATAGAGAAAATATGAAGACATTTGTAACACTTGCTACGGGAATCTTGTTTTTGGTTTCGTGTGGAGAAAATACATCGGATAAAGTCTCGACACTGAATATTCCCGATAAATATGAACAGAGGGTTGATTCCGTACTAAAATTGATGACTTTGGATGAAAAAATAGGGCAATTGAATCAGTATACAGGTAATTGGCAGGCAACCGGACCGGTAGTGGAAGACCCTACTAAAATAGAACAGATTAAAGCGGGAAAAGTCGGTTCTATGCTGAATATAAAAAGTGTCAAACATACCCGTGAATTACAGGAATATGCTATGCAGTCGCGCTTGCGTATTCCGTTGATGTTCGGTTTGGACGTTGTTCATGGTTTACGGACGATTTATCCTATTCCATTGGGCGAGGCTGCCAGTTTTGATCTTGATTTGATGAGGCGTACGGCTGCCGGAGCGGCGAAAGAGGCTTCTGCACAAGGTGTTCACTGGACTTTTGCTCCAATGGTAGACGTCGGTCGTGATGCCCGTTGGGGACGTGTTATGGAAGGGGCAGGAGAAGATACCTGGTATGGATGTAAAGTAGCTCAAGCCAGGGTTCGTGGTTTTCAGGGAGATGATTTGTCGGAGCCGCACACTATTATGGCTTGTGCCAAACATTTTGCGGCATACGGAGCGTGTATTGCAGGAAAAGATTATAATACGGTAGATATTTCCGAACAGACATTGCATGAAGTTTACCTTCCGCCTTTTAAATCGGCGGTTGATGCTGGCGTTGCTTCTTTTATGAATAGTTTTAATGATATAAACGGTATACCGGCAACAGGAAACACTTATATTCAGCGTGACCTGTTGAAGGGAGCTTGGAACTTCAACGGATTAACTGTTTCCGATTGGGGCTCTATCCGTGAGATGATTCCCCATGGCTATGTCTCGGACTTGAAAGAGGCGGCAGAGAAAGCGATTTTGGCAGGCTGCGATATCGATATGGAGTCTAGGGCTTATCATATTCATTTGAAGAAACTAGTTGAAGGAGGAGTTGTGTCTGAAGATTATATTGATGATGCCGTTCGTCGGATTTTGTTGAAGAAGTTTGAATTGGGACTATTTGACAATCCTTTTCTTTATTGTGACGAGAAACGTGAAAAAGAAGTTGTTCTTTCTGAAGAATTGAAGAATCTCTCTCGGGAAGCTGGTACCAAATCTGTAGTTTTATTGAAGAATAAACGTGGAACTTTACCTTTGCATAGCCCCCAAAAAATTGCAATTATCGGTTCTTTGGCTAAGTCTCAAAAAGATATGTTGGGCTTTTGGGCAAATGAGGGTATCGTAGACGAGGTAGTGACTGTTTATGAAGGCTTGAAAAATAAATATCCAAAGGCGGGCATTGTATATGCGGATGGTTATGACTTGGTGACAAACGAACTTCATTTGGCGGAAGCCCGTAATGCTGCAATGCAGTCGGATGTGGTGATTGTTGCAGTAGGTGAGCGGTTTGAAAATAGTGGAGAGGCAAAATCACGTGCTGATATTAATATCCATTCTAATCATCAGTTGTTGGTGAAAGAATTGAAAAAAACAGGCAAAAATGTGGTTGTTCTATTAATGGGTGGCAGACCGATGATTTTTAATGAAATGACACCGTATGCAGATGCCATATTATTAACCTGGTGGCTGGGAACGGAAGCAGGAAATGCTATCGCGGATGTGCTATCTGGAGATTATAATCCTTCAGGAAAACTTCCTATGACATTTCCGGCACACGTAGGGCAGATTCCGATTTACTATAATTATAAAAATACCGGTCGTCCGGAGAATAAAGAGATAGATTATTCGTGTCGATATCAAGATATTGATTTTGAGCCGGCTTATCCCTTTGGCTATGGCTTGAGCTATACGGATTTCTCTATTTCAGAGCCGATAGTAAAGGATTCGGTGTTTAGTTTGAAAACTCCATTGGAAGTTTGCGTAAAGGTAAAAAATAATGGTAAATATGCCGGAAAAGAAACAGTACAGTTATATATTCGTGATTTGGTAGCTTCCCTTACAAGACCGGTTAAAGAATTGCGTGGATTCCAACAATTGGAACTACAACCGGGCGAAGAGAAAGAAATAAGTTTTATGTTGACAGAGAAGGAATTGGGATTTGAATCTGTCGATAAAGGTTGGACAGTTGAACCCGGACTGTTTGATGTGATGGTGGGAAATAGTGCGTCGAATGTGAAAAAAATTAGAGTTGAATTAAAATAATAATCCATGAATGCGTTGAAAAGAATAATATTTGTCTTATTGAGCATGATTGGGATACAGACGATTCAAGCTGAAATAATAACTTATCCGTCTGGAGTAACTCCTGGTTCCTGGCTATGTTTTAGAAAAGAAATATCGGTTGAGAAAAATGCGTCTCATAATCTATTAAAGATTGCGGCCGATTCAAAATATTGGTTGTGGATAAACGGGGAATTGGTTGTTAGAGAAGGAGGTTTGAAAAGAGGTCCTAATCCGAAAGATACTTACTGTGATATTCTTCAGAATGTAAAAGGATTTGTCGCTGGGAAAAACACCGTTACTATTTTGGTTTGGTATTTCGGGAAAGAGGGATTTAGTCATCGAAATAGTCCGACTGCAGGAGTTTCTATCGATATGACGATTGGTAAACAACAATATGAAAGCGATGACAGTTGGAAGGTTTGTGTACATCCGTCGTTTTATATTCCGGAAGGTATAAAACCTAACTACAGATTACCGGAATCGAATATCGGGTTTAATGCACAAAAAGAAGTGGCTTTCTGGGCTAAAGACTTTGACGATACATTGTGGTCTGATGCCAAAGTAGTCAGAAAGGAGTTATCGGAATGGAATCAGTTGATAGAACGTCCTATTCCTATGTGGAAGGATTATGGTTTGAAAGATTATGTGAAAATAGAGAGGAAGTCCGATACATTGCTTGTTGCTTATTTGCCTTATAATGCACAAGTGAATCCTTATATTAAATTGAAATCGAAAGCAGGGAGAGTTATTGATATTCGAACAGATAATTATCGTGGAGGTGGAGTTCCTAATGTATATGCTGAATATATAACTAAAAGCGGAATTCAGGAATACGAAGCTTGGGGGTGGATGAATGGCCATCAGGTTTTGTATACGATTCCTGAAGACGTGGAGGTTTTGGAGTTGAAATTCAGAGAGACGGGGTATGATACGGAATTTGCCGGAGCATTTTCTTGTGACGATGAATTCTATAATGAATTATGGAATAAATCATTGCGTACTTTATATATCACGATGAGAGATACCTATATGGATTGTCCGGATAGGGAACGTGCTCAATGGTGGGGGGATGTTGTTAATGAATTGGGCGAGGCTTTCTATTCATTGGATCAGAATGCGCATTTGCTCACACGTAAAGCTATTCTTGAATTAATGAATTGGCAACGTCCAGATAGTACGATTTTTGCACCGATTCCTGCCGGAAACTGGAATCAGGAGTTGCCCATGCAGATGCTTGCCAGTGTCGGATATTATGGTTTCTGGACATATTATATGGGTACAGGGGACAAAAGTACGATTAAAACCGTTTATCCCAATGTGAAGAAATATATTCATGTATGGAAACTTGATAAAGAAGGACTTGTCGTCCCTCGTAAAGGTGGATGGACCTGGGGAGATTGGGGAGATAATAAAGATCTTGTTTTATTGTATAATCTCTGGTATTCATTGGCTCTTGAAGGTTTTCATTTAATGGCCGATTTGCTTGGTGAAAAAGAAGACTCCCAGTGGGCTTGTCAGGTTAATGAAAGATTGAAACGCACTTTTCATACGAAATATTGGAATGGTAATTTTTACATTTCTCCTCATTATAAAGGCAAACCGGACGACCGTGCCCAAGCATTGGCGATTGTTGCGGGTGTTTTGCCTGAAAGTGAATATCCGGTAATCCGTCCTTTCTTCAAACAACAATATCATGCCAGTCCTTATATGGAAAAGTATGTTCTTGAAGCTTTGTGTATGATGGGGTATTATGAGGATGCTTTAGAGCGAATGAAAAAACGTTATCATGATATGGTAGAGACTGACTTGACAACTTTGTGGGAAGGTTGGGGTATCGGTAGCAAAGGTTTTGGCGGAGGTTCATACAATCATGCTTGGAGTGGAGGCCCTTTGACAATTCTTTCTCAATATTTTGCAGGTATCTCTTCTTTAAAACCTGCGTTTAAGGAGTTTGTTATAAAACCTGTATTTGATTGCTTTAAGCATGTTCATTCTATAACTCCGACTAAATGGGGAAAAATAGAACTTAATATTGCGGATGAATTAAATGTGAGAGTTGCAGATGTGGAAATACCTCGAAATACGAAAGGGTATTTTGTTCTTCCTGATGGGATTGAAAAGTACCGGATAAACGGAAAGGAGAAAATTGCAAAAAAAGGTATAATAGTATTGAAAGAAGGAATATGGAAAATCGAATTCTATTAACTATTATGCAGCAGGTTGTCAATTAATTATGTTTTGAAGATTAGATATTTATTGGTGCACGATAAATATCTGTTGCTGAACTTAAAAAGACTTCTAATAAATAGCTCTGTTTTTATGAATAAATAGAGTGCGTGACCAAGAAGTATGTTACTGAATCTGACAATTTCAAGATAGTATATGTATTTGTTTATTGTAATATTTATATTGCTTTTATGAAAAACTTATTTGTTTTCTTGTTTTTATTTTATGTATCCTCTAATTATTTGGAGGCGCAAACTACTGCACGGAAGTTTGAGGCAGGCAAGAACACATTCTTGCTGGATGGAAAACCGTTTGTGGTGAAGGCTGCCGAGTTGCATTACACCCGCATCCCGCAAGCTTATTGGGAGCATCGGATTGAGATGTGCAAGGCATTAGGCATGAATACTATTTGTATTTATATTTTCTGGAATATCCATGAACAGGAAGAAGGAAAGTTCGATTTTTCCGGTCAGAATGATATTGCAGCTTTCTGCCGTGCGGCACAGAAACACGGTATGTATGTCATTGTCCGTCCTGGTCCGTATGTATGTGCGGAGTGGGAGATGGGCGGACTTCCCTGGTGGCTGTTGAAGAAAAAAGATATAGCCTTGCGTACGCTCGATCCCTATTATATGGAACGGGTAGGCATCTTTATGAAAGAAGTAGGTAAGCAACTGGCTCCGCTGCAAGTGAATAAAGGGGGAAATATTATCATGGTACAGGTAGAGAATGAATACGGTTCTTATGGAATCGACAAACCTTATGTCTCTGCCGTGCGCGACCTGGTTCGTGAATCCGGTTTTACTGATGTACCTCTGTTTCAATGCGACTGGAGCAGTAACTTCACCAATAACGCGCTCGATGACTTGATTTGGACGGTGAACTTTGGAACAGGTGCCAATATCGACCAGCAATTTAAGAAACTCAAAGAACTTCGTCCCGAAACCCCGTTGATGTGTAGCGAGTTCTGGAGCGGATGGTTCGACCACTGGGGACGCAAACATGAGACACGTCCTGCAAAAGATATGGTACAGGGCATCAAGGATATGCTCGACCGGAACATCTCTTTCAGTCTGTATATGACTCACGGAGGAACGACTTTCGGACATTGGGGAGGTGCGAACAACCCGGCTTATTCCGCCATGTGCAGCTCATACGATTATGATGCTCCGATTAGCGAACCCGGATGGACGACCGATAAGTTTTTCTTGCTTCGTGACTTGTTGAAAAATTATCTTCCGGCAGGTGAGACGTTGCCCGCAGTGCCCGCAGCTCTGCCTGTTATTGAAATCCCCGAGTTTCACTTCCATAAAGTGGCTCCGCTTTTCTCAAATCTGCCGGAGGCAAAACAAACGGTGGATATTCAACCGATGGAACAATTCAACCAGGGATGGGGAACGATTCTGTATCGTACCACATTGCCCGAAACGACTCTTGCAGGCACCACTTTGAAAATTACGGAAGTGCACGACTGGGCGCAGATATATGCCGACGGTAAACTGCTGGCACGCTTGGACCGTCGTAAGGGAGAATTTACAACGACCCTGCCCGCGCTGAAAAAAGGCACGCAACTGGATATTCTTGTGGAAGCAATGGGACGTGTTAACTTTGACAAATCCATCCACGACCGCAAAGGAATTACCGAAAAGGTGGAACTTATTTCGGGTAACCAGACTAAGGAATTGAAAAACTGGACTGTATATAACTTCCCGGTAGATTATTCCTTTATAAAAGATAAGAAATATAGCGATAAAAAGATATTACCGACTATGCCTGCCTATTATAAGAGCACCTTTACACTGGATAAAGTAGGAGATACTTTCCTGGATATGAGTACATGGGGAAAAGGTATGGTCTGGGTGAACGGTCATGCAATGGGTCGTTTCTGGGAAATCGGTCCGCACCAGACTCTCTTTATGCCTGGTTGCTGGCTGAAAGAAGGAGAGAATGAAATCCTCGTTCTGGATTTGAAAGGTCCTACCCGGGCTTCCATCAAAGGTTTGAAGAAACCAATTCTCGATGTGCTTCGTGAAAAAGCTCCCGAAACACACCGCAAGGATGGAGAAAAACTGAAACTGGCGGGTGAGAAAGTGGCTCATGAAGGAGCTTTCACTCCGGGTAACGGCTGGCAGGAAGTGCGATTTGCCACTCCGGTGAAAGGACGTTATTTTTGTCTGGAAGCACTTTCTCCACAAGCAAATGATAACATCGCAGCGATAGCAGAGTTTGATGTCCTGGGAGCTGATGGTAAACCGGTATCCCGCGAACATTGGAAGATTCGTTATGCCGATAGTGAAGAAACGCGTAGTGGCAACCGTACAGCTGACAAAATATTCGACTTGCAGGAATCCACTTTCTGGATGACAGTGGACAATGTTCCTTATCCTCATCAATTGGTAATTGATTTGAGCAAAGTGGAAAATGTGACCGGTTTCCGCTATCTGCCCCGTGCCGAAAAAGGGTATCCGGGTATGATTAGAGAATATAGAATATTTATTAAAAAAGAGGATTTTGACTATGGGAAAGTTGCTTTATAACAACAGAGAATCGGAAGTGATGCATACCTTTGAGCAGAAACTGGCGGAGTAGGACGGGAAATCTGTTGGCAACCTAATTTCTACGGAATGGAGAAAACATAGGCCGAAAAGAGTAAGATACAGGCATTGAAAAACTAAATAAAAGCCCAATGATATAGCCGGGTATGAAATATTATCCGGCTATATTTGTCTTAGAACCCTTTCATAAAGAATTTCTAATTTCATTGCTAATAGGAAAATTCTTATATTTGCTGCAACTAATACTTAAACACAATAGTTGCAAATGGAATTTACAGAAGAGCAAATACTGTTGAGAGCTTTGTCACGAGGAGATGAGAAAGCTTTTGAGGTTTTGTTTATGCGTTATTTCCCGAGGGTGAAACGTTTTATATCCGGTTTACTTCAGGATGATATAACGGCAGAGGACTTTGCACAAGATATTCTCCTCAAACTATGGCAGAAGCGTGAGGAGATGGCAAAAATCGAAAATCTGAATGCCTACCTTTATCAGACTTCCCGGAATGCTGTGTACCAGCATTTACGACATATACTTTTGGTGAATGAATATGGAGAAAAGCAACAGGAGAATCTTTCCCGTCAGCAGAATGAGGGTACGGAAAACATCGAAGAAAATATGTTTGCCGAAGAATTACTGTTGTTGATACAGCATACGGTAGAGCAAATGCCTGCCCAACGAAAAAGAATTTATGAGATGAGCCGTAAAGAAGGTAAAAACAATGATGAGATAGCGCAACTGCTTGCAATAAACAAACGGACTGTAGAAAACCATCTCACACAAGCATTGGCTGATATCCGCAAGATGCTGAAGCACTTTTATCTTTTCTAAATAAAACCACTTTCTATTGACAAAAACTCTTCTTTTATTCTCCTTTCTCAAAAAAAGTAGAAAAAATAGCTTTTAGACTGTGTGTGTATTCTATCTCGTGCATCTTATTAATAAACGGATAGAATCATGAAGAAGAAAAGCATATCAGAACTAATACATTTTTTTGTTCGCCATCCCCTGCAAAACTCCTTGCAGATGAAGTTTTGGCGTTGGCTGGTTTCTCCTGCTGATGTAGAAGATAAAGAAGAAGCTATACAGGAAGAGTGGATGAATATCATCACTGAACCTGATGAGGCCACCCGGCGTTCATGGTATGAGGTCCGGCGTAAAGCGGGACTTGCAAATCCGATAATAAAACCGCATTGGGAAATCAAATCACTTCTTCGCATTGCTTCTATGATATTAATCCCCTTATTTTCAGTGCTATTATCGTGGTATTATATAAATGATTATACTGATTCTTGCAAATTGGTAGAATATATTGTTCCCATGGGTGAACGGGGAGAATTGACTTTGCCGGATGGGACAAAGGTACAGATCAATTCGGAGAGCAGTATCATTTACCCGAAAAGCTTTCGAGGCGATACACGTACTGTTTATCTTTCCGGAGAGGCGAATTTTGATGTCCATAAGGATAAGAAACATCCGTTTATTGTCAAGACATCTTTGTTATCAGTTCGTGCTTTAGGTACGAAGTTTAATATACAGGCATATTCGGAAGACAGGAAAACGACTACAACTCTTGAAAATGGAAAAGTGCAAATCAATAACCTGCTGGCACCAGACAGCTGTTTTATTCTTACTCCCGGTGAACAACTTGAATACAATCACCTGACTAAGAATTATGAAAAACGAAAAATAGATGTGATGATGGCTTCCGGTTGGACACGTGGTGAATTGAATTTTGTCGATTGCCATCTGGAGGATATTCTGAACACATTGGGACGACATTATAATGTAGAAATAAAGGCAGAACCGCATTTATACACAAATGATTTATATACCATTAAGCTTAGAAAGGGTGAACCTCTTCAAGCAGCAATTCATATTGTAACAATGACCGTCGGAGGTATGGAAAGCAAGGTCACAGACAATAAGGTTGTGATACTGACAGCTGCCTCACCGGCGAATAAGAGTAAGAAAGGAGGTACCCATCCATAAAAAGGTTGGACAAAACTGATCCTTTTGTCCAACCCGAAATAAATACCGTTATCATTTAAAATTTTAGGAAATAGTGAACCTTAAATGTAGTATTCATTTAATATACAAAAGTATGAATTTTAATTCTTATTTTACTATAAAACATACAAGTAATTTGCGTATTTTATTGTTAACCTTATTCTTTATAGTCCCTTTGGGTACTATCTATGGGCAGAATCAGTTGATTACCATTGCCGGAAAAAACATAACTTTGTTGAAAGCTTTTAATGCTATTGAAAGTCAGACTCAATTAAGCATTACTTATAGTCGGACTAAAATAGATGTGAATCGGACATTGAGTGTTGATTTTAAGAAACAAAAACTCTCTGTTGTTTTGGATAAGTTGCTCGCGGGAACGGGGTTTACTTACAAGATAGAAAAAGGGTATATCGTTCTGGTTCCCGTACCGGTAAAACAAGAGCAAACGGAAGCAACTTCGAAAAAGATACAAGGAGTGATTGTAGATACGAATGGAGATCCGGTGATTGGTGCCAGTATTCAGGAGAAAGGAGTAGTCGGGAAAGGTACAGTGTCTGATTTGGATGGAAAATTTAACCTGTCAGTTGCGTCAAATGCTGTATTACTGATTTCATATATCGGTTTTCAGTCTCTTGAAGTAAAGGTGGGAAATCGGACAAGCTTGTCTTTGGTATTAAAAGAAGATCATCAGTTGCTGGATGAAGTAGTCGTTATCGGTTATGGAACAATGGAGAAACGTGCTGTGACCAGCTCCATTACTTCCATATCTTCAAAAGATTTAGTGACTGGATTGGGAGGCTCTACCATTGCGACTGCTCTGAAAGGAAAAATCTCCGGTATGAATGTTTCCGAAACTTCCAGTCCGAATGCCTCTGCTAGTTTCCAGCTTCGTGGGGTAGCTTCCATCAATGCTTCTTCTTCCCCTTTGATTGTGATAGACGGAATTCCCGGTGGTGATTTGCGTTCTATCAGTCAAGAAGATATTCAATCCATTGATGTTTTGAAGGATGCCTCTGCAGGTGCTATTTACGGAACAAGAGCAGCCGGTGGTGTCATTCTCGTGACTACCAAGAAAGCGAAAGAAGGTCCTATCACATTATCATATACAGGCGAGCTGTCCACCGAACAAGTTTCCAGAAGACCACAGGTTCTGGATCGCGATGCTTTCGTGAGGTTCGGTGTAGGAACAGATTTGGGAGCGTCTACCGATTGGTACGGTGAACTTTTAAATGAGGGAGCACTTTCCCAGCGCCATGTTGTCACCCTTTCGGGAGGGGGACATACAGCCAGAATATATGCCACTATTATGGCACAGGATCAGAAAGGTATTGCGATAGGCGATAATCGTAAAGATTATTCGGGGCGTATCAATGCAAACTTTAATCTTCTCAATGACTTGCTGGAAATAGGCTTACATACAGAATATCGTGAAGCACATCGGGATCAGCGGAGCAGTAGTTCCTGTTTCGACATGGCATTGAAGATGAATCCAACGGAACATGTTTATGATAGTACTAGTGAAACAGGCTATAATGTTTTGGTTGGTGGCAGTGAATATTACAATCCATTAGCGGAAGTTATGCTCAAGCAGACGGATAATGTTGATAAATGGCTCAAGGCGGATGCTACGGTAAAGCTCAATCTGCCTGCCGGATTTTCGGCACAGGCCACTCTCGGCTGGGAAGATCGCCAGTATCAACAGACGCATTATGTATCCGCATTACACAGAACGTCTTTGAATGGAAGTTATAAAGGAAAGGGATTTCACGGATATAGTAAAACAGTCAATGTTTCTTTTGAACCTACCATTAATTTCATGCGTGTTTTTGCAGAAGACCATACGGTTAGTGCGGTGGCCGGATATAGCTATTGGGAAAACAATTCTGAAAACTTTGATATGTCTAACTTCGATTTCCCTGTGGATGGAGTAGGAGCTTGGGATATGGGAACAGGCAGTTGGCTTTCTGATGGAAAAGCAGCTATGTCTTCTCACAAATATCCTCGTGAACGTCTTATCTCCTTCTTTGGTCGGGCGAATTATAGCTATAAAGACCGCTATATGGTTACCGGAAGTGTTCGTCATGAGGGATCTTCCAAATTTGGAAAGAATCATCGCTGGGGAACATTCTGGGCTGTATCAGGTGGATGGCGTATATCCAATGAAGCCTTTCTGCGTGATGTCAGTTTTCTTGATGACCTCAAAGTACGTGTCGGTTATGGTGTGACGGGAAATAACAATTTCTCTGCAGGAGCATCCACAGCCATGTACTCCTCCAATTCAATGTGGCCTTATAACGGTACATGGATCACTTCTTATGGACCGGCTCGTAATGTCAATAATGACTTGCATTGGGAAAAGAAAGCAGAGCTTAACATCGGTTTGGATTATGCGTTTCTGAATAATCGGCTCTTTGGAAAGTTCGATATATATAAAAGAAGAGTTTCCGGAATGTTATACAATATCAATGTACCCAACCCTCCTGCCGTTTACGAGAAAACGACCATGAATTATGGTAATCTTGAGAATACCGGATGGGAGTTTGAGATTGGCGGAGTACCTGTTAAAACCAAAGACTTTAACTGGACAACTACCATGCGTCTATCCCATTCTTCTTCCAAAATCACCTCTTTGTGGGGGAATAATACTTACCAGGATCGTGTAGGATTCCCGTCACCGGGAACGAACGGATCAGCCGGAAGAATTGAAGCAGGAACAAAGATCGGAAGCTATTATATCTGGAAATATGCCGGTATCACGGATAATGGAAGATGGCTTCTGTATGATAAGAACGACAATGTGATTCTTAGCGATAAGAAGACCTATGATGACAAGCGGTACATCGGTAATGCTATTCCTGCATTGATGGTATCGTGGGATCATACCTTCACTTACAAGAACCTCTCTTTAGGTATTAACCTGCGTAGCTGGATTGATTTCGACGTGTTTAATACCATAAATATGTACTATGGACTTTCTGAAGTAGCAGGCCAGAACGTTCTTCGCAATGCGTACATTGACAACCGGCACATCAAAGAAGTAAAGCAGCTTTGCGATTACTGGCTTGAGGACGGCACTTTCTTAAAGATAGACGCCATTAGTCTGGGATATTCTCTTAACATGAAAAAGTGGCAGAAATATATAGATAAGATTGATCTTTACCTGACCGTCCGGAATGTGGCATGTTTCACGAAATATTCAGGACTTAATCCGGAAGTGAATGTCAACGGACTGGACCCTGGTTATGAATGGTTTAATAATATTTATCCTGAAACTCGTAGATATACCGTTGGTATGAAAATCCAATTCTAATAGTAAAGTACCTATAAACTAATAAAATGATATGAGACGAAATATTTTAATCATTATCTCCTTCCTCACCCTTCTGGTGTCATCCGGTTGTACAAATCTGGATGAGAAGTGGTATTCCGAAGTCACTCCGGACACTTATTTCACGTCTAAGGAAACTGTCTATTCTTTCTTGGTACGCTCTTTCACACATTGGCGTTGGTTTCACGGATTCGACCGTGCCATTCTTCAAGAATGTACAACAGATGAGATGTGTGTCACACAAAAAGGAATACATTACAATGATGTCAGATATTCCCAACTGCAGCATCACGACTGGACACCTCTTCACCCCAACAACGAAGAAACCTGGCGTGGGGTAGGCATGGGAGTGGCAATGGCTTTAGCTTGTAAGGAAGACTTATCCGGTGTGGATTATGTATCACTGGGCATGACGGAAGAATTAAAAGCAGATCATCAGATGCAGCTTCAGACATTGGTTGCCTATTTTTATTTGCGGGGACTTGATTTCTATGGGGGTATGCCTATTTACCGACGCTCTACTACCGAGGAAGTTCCTCGTTCCACTGCACGCGAAACTTTTAATTATGTGGAAGAACTGTTGCTTGCCGCTATTCCCAAATTAGAGAAGAAAAGAGCAGATATGCTGGAGGAAGGCTATTTACGTCAAGGAACTGCCGCCACCCTTCTTGCTCAATTATATTTTAATGCGGAAGTCTACATAGGAGAGAGTCGTTTTGCTGAATGTGCGCAGGTCTGCCAGGATTTATTAGATGGCAAATATGGTTATTACGAATTGGAGGAAGACTGGTTCGGTCCTTTCACTTTCGACAATAATAAATCCAAGGAAGTAATGTGGTCTGTCCAGTCGCAATATGCAAAAGGCACTTTGTTTCAATGGCAGTTCGAACGCTATAATCATTATAATGCAAAGAACTATTTTGATCTAAGCGGCTATTCTTCTACTAATGGTATGCATCTTCAGCCGTCTCTTAAACCCAATGGCGATCCCTATACGGATAAGCTTGGGCGACCTTTTGCCAAGTTCAATAATAAAGATCTTCGTAAAAAATTGTACTTGTATAAAGGGAATGGAAAATATGAAGGAATGTTCCTTTATGGAAAATTACAGCGTACATCAAGAAGTGGCACAGAGGTGAAGTGTACGGGACTGTACGAATATCCGGGTGAGGTTCTTGAATTTGTCGATCAGGTGGCACAATTCAAGAAAGTGAAAGACGGAGAATATTCTTCAGTGAATGAGCTTCCCTCCAATATAAGTACTGGGGAAGAGAATTCCGGAATACGTTTGTGCAAACTACCGGTTCCCGACAATATCGACAAAACTATTGCTTTTAATTCAGATTATCCGGTTATTCGTTTTGCTGAAATCTATTATATGCTTGCTGAATGTAAATATAGAAGCGGCTATAAAAAGGAAGCAGCCAATCTTTTCAATGAAGTGCGTAAACGCAATTTCGAGAATAAAGCCGATCCTGATCCGGTGACCGAAACGAATATCGACAAGTACCGGATTCTTGATGAGTGGATGGTCGAGTTTCTGGGTGAACAGCGTCGTCGTACCGATCTTCGTCGTTGGGGGTTGTATACAACAGGTTCTTGGTGGGATCATAAGCCTACTAACGACGATCATTATGAGCTTTTTCCTATTCCGGAAAAGTCAATTTCTGTCAGCAATGTCTTGAAGCAAAATCCGGGATACGGAGGCGGTAATGAAATGACTAAAGAAGAAGCCGGTATCTATAGTGTGAAACAAATCGATTGATCAACTATTAAAGAATAATATAATGAATAGCAAGATATTTTTTTTAGGAGCCATCATGTTGCTGCCTACATTCGCAAGTTGCCAACAAGAAAAGCCTTTTCCTGATGATGCAGTAGATAAAGTGTATGAATACCTTCCGGAGTGGCAGGCAGGCTATTTGGATATTCATCAGATTAGTACCGGAAGAGGTAATGCAGCCTATCTTATTTTTCCGGATGGGACTACCATGTTATTGGATGCAGGAGATTTAGGAGTACATTCAGGCACACAGGAAATTATGAAAGCAGTGCCTAATGATTCTAAGCGACCTGCCGAATGGATTGCTCAATATATAAAACATTTCTCATTGCCATTAAAAAATAACGGAGCACTTGATTATGCCTTGCTCACTCACTTTGATACGGACCATATCGGACAGAATGGAAAACTGGCAATCGAAAAAGTAGGACTGGATTACAAACTTACCGGAATCACTCATGTTGGTAATCTTCTCAATATTTCCACTTTGATAGATCGTGGTTATCCTACTTATGATTATCCGACAGCAGCTAAAGTCTCTGGTGCTCATATCTCAAACTATAAATTATATGTTGCCGCTCGTGACAGGGAAGGTAAAAAGAATGAGGGATTTGTAATAGGAAGCAATAGTCAGATCAAACTTTTGAAAGATCCGGGCTCTTATCCTACATTTGAAGTACGTAATATCGTGGGTAATGGTAAAATTTGGACAGGTAGCGGAACAACAGCCAAAGAGCTTGTGCCTTCTACAGCCTCTTCAAGTGAACAGTTGAACGAAAACCGTTGCAGTTGTGGAATTCGTATCACATACGGTAATTTTGATTATTTCTCCGCAGGAGATATTCTGGGCGTAGAAAAAGCACCGGAATGGTTTGATATAGAAACGCCGGTAGCCAAATTGCTTGGTGAAACGGATGTGGTTGTTGCCAATCATCATGCTTATTCTGATGCTATGTGCGATACCTACATTTCCCAAGTGAAACCACAAGTCTATGTAATTCCCGTATGGGATTACTATCACCCTCAACCGGCAACGTTGAGCCGGATGCTGTCTCAAACTCTTTATCCTGGTGAACGGTCGGTTTTTGCTGCCGGTATGGTAGACAGTAACAGGAGCAGACTGGGTGAAGACGGCTTGAAGATAAAGCCTGCCGGACATGTTGTTACGCGTGTTTATCCGGGTGGAGAGAAGTTTCAGATCTTTGTATTAAATGATCGGAATGAAGCTTATGAGATACTATATAAAACAGGTGAGATTAAATCTAATAATTGATGGACATGAAAATTAAAGATTCAATAGCCTGGACAGCTTTTCTGGCTGTGATGGCAATCATAATGTTTCCGTCATGCTCTGACGAACATGAAGCCGGTATATTGGAAATAACAAATAATGAGATTATTCTTCAGGCGGAAGGTGATCCGGTTCAGGTGGAGGTGAAGTCCAATACCGAGTGGCGAATTGATTTTGTAGAATCAACCTGGTTCTCTACGGATATACGTGGAGCCCAGTCATCAAGAACTTATTTCACTGTGACTTATGATGAGAATATCAGTGATTCCGAACGTTTCTGTGATATTCGTGTGTTTACGAAAGATGGTAAGACTGCGGATGTAATCAAGATAAAACAATTATCCCGTTATCCATTTATTGTTCCTGCCAGTGATAAGATGGAGCTGTTTACTAAAGGAGGTGAATATGAAATGGAAATCTCTACCAATGTGCCCGAAACGGATATCGTTATTACGCCAACGGTGAACTGGGTGCAGGAGTATAGGATAAGTGATGGAAAGCTTTATTTTAATACGGAAACAAATTCACAATCACCCCGTACAGGAAGTATTGTGTTGAGTTATGACGATCAGTACCAGCGTAAGGTTACGGCTACCATTAATCTCTCGCAAGCATATTCTGAATATGCGAATGCGGAACTTGTCAGTTATCCAACCGTACATGGTTATGCTGTCGGTGGAATTACTAACAATGTATATGTTGAAGGAACCATCGTAGCCAATGGCACTTCGAAGAACTTCCCGAGCAATCGCTATGTCATTCAGAATGAGGCAGGAGAGACAGTTGTGTTTGAGTCCGAATCTTTAATTACGTTTGCACAATTTGCCAAAGTGTCATTGTGTCTGAAAGATGGAACGATAAAAGAAGAATCAGAGGGTAGCTTTACCTATAGACTGATTAGCGGTATTACTGCTGCCCACGTAATCAGCTCGGAACTTTCTACCTTCACAATTCCTGAAAGAACGA
This sequence comes from Bacteroides sp. M10, assembly GCF_014334015.1. Classification (GTDB taxonomy): domain Bacteria; phylum Bacteroidota; class Bacteroidia; order Bacteroidales; family Bacteroidaceae; genus Bacteroides; species Bacteroides intestinigallinarum. The sequence goes on from NZ_CP060488.1 coordinate 3,532,209, forward strand.
TTGCTGAACTTACGGATAATATGGTATTTAGTCTTGTGACCCTGAAAGATGTCGAGATTGCATCTCCGGTAGGTGCATTCACTAATTTCAAGACTACTGACCCGGGAGCTGCCGATCGTAAGATTAATAAAAACTATTGGGTAGAAAAGTTCCCTGCATATTACAGATACTATCCGACCTGTATAAGAGATAAAAACGGTTCTAATACATATATGCTTACTGCGTTTGAAGCTCCTTATGCTCACGAAACACTTCCTAAAGGTTCGGGAAGCATAACAGGAATGGTGGCGAAAGTGAAACTTACAAATTTCGACATCTCTGAAAGCCGGTTATGTATTCTTCCGCTTAACAGAGAAGATATTAACATCAGTGATATAAACGAGATCACTTCTGTGCTTGTAGAATGGGATTGTAATGTACCCGATTGGAAAGAAATAGGCTCTTCTACTTTTACGGATTACCATCCTACGGGTGGCGAGGCATCGCAGGCGAATGCTCTTCTTAGCAAAGACGGAAATAAACATTTCCAGCAAACTTATGCAGACTATATACTGGGATTCCAAGATGATTTCAGAGGAGATCTTAACCTTAACACGACCGACGGATACTATGGCCGTATGCGAGGAGGTGCTTTTAATAGTAAACCTTGGTCTACAAGTTCATATTTCTACGTAGATAAAGTATCGACAGTAGGTATTTCTACATCCCTGTCTCTTCAGGTTGAAATGAATGCAAGTTGGGGAGGAGGTCCTGTCGCAGTGGTCGAATATGCTTATTCGATGAACGGTGAATGGATTAAAGTAGATAATTCAGAGTTTACCATTCTGGGACAGTTTGATAGAACGGCTGCAGGCGGACAGACGGAGAAGAACATTCCGGGTTATAAAGTCTATGACTTTAAGTTGCCGGATGCCTTATTGAACCGTGATAATATTTGCATCAGATTGCGACCGGTCAGACTTCCGGCAGGGGTATCCAGCTTCATGCCGCTTAGACTTGCTAATATCTCAATCAAATACAACAAATAATCAATAGGGAATATATATAAAATAATCGGAAGCAATAAAGGACATACCCTGATTGCTTCCGATTATCTTTTTATATGGATCTTGAACGATCTCTATTCAAAAAGAACGGTGTCTTATTTCTCCAACAATTCTTCTTTATTTTTCCAATAAATCCTTTAAGAAGTCATCCAACTCTTTATCCAACCCTTTCAGCAATTCATCATTCACCAGTATGGTATCGTCGTCAATCAACAACAATTCTGCTACGGTTTCTTTCTCTTCATCTACCAAAACGAAAGAATAAGGTTTCAGAATAGTCACTTTGTCGAAATCTCCGGCATCCTTCATTCTACAAAGAATGTTGCGAAGAGAAGGTTCCACGTTTTCAAGGAAATCATCCCCTTCATAAGTAGTCCATTCTTCGATCATGATGTTTGCCAGTTCTTCATCATCATCGTTGTAAATATTAAGTTGTCCCGATGCCTGATCCGGTTGGAGATGGATATCGGTTACGACTGTTTGTTCACAGCTACATACATATTTAGCGACTGCCTTTTGGATAGCCGATTCGATAATAGATAATGATTGTTGGCTCAATTTCATGGGTTCCTTCTTTTTATAAGTTCAAAGGTATAAAAAAAATAAGATTTGATACACAATTTCCTTAAAAATCATCATTAAATCGGCTCATTTGCAATTTTAACTTGGGTAATTGAGCATTTCTCTCCTTCAGTTCAGCTAAATACAAAGTAGTGAGATAATAATTCGGCACATCATCAATGGTAGCTTGAGGGCTATCTGTGATGTTCTTTTTATCTATTTTCTTGGCTAGTTGTTGTGCCTTTTCTGCCCATTCTTCCGCTTTAGCCAAACTATCTTTCATTTCGTAGTAAACAGCGATATTGAGAGCTGCCCGCATTTTTTTCTTTTGGTTCTTGGTACCTTCGAAAGCCTGACGCCAAAGTTCGTATGCGTCATCCCATGAATTTTCGCGTACATAAATGGCAGCGTCACGCATAGGAACCGAACCACCAGTATAAAGATACCGTGTTCCTTTTTTCCAGATGGGTACAAGGTGTTTTACCGGAACCGTTCCTGCGAATGCTGCCGCTTCTTCCAGCATCTGCTTGTCGGGAATCATGCGAGTGGCGGCTTCTATGGCTGTACCTCCAAACTCTTCCCAAAAAATGCTATCAGTAGGGTGGAGCGTAGTCATCGGCCTGCTACGTTCGGGAAGATAAACTTTCACCGTGGGATAAACTTTCACGTCTACCGCTCCTTGAAAGCAGTTGAACTCATCCAGATAACGGACGGTCTTTGTTGCTTTGAGTTGCAGGTTTTCCAGTGCAATGATGAAGTCCACTCCCAGATTAGAAGCCAGTTGACGCACTTCCTCCTGGCTCAATGTACTTTCGCGGGCCAGTTTATCATTGGCGCGTAAGGCAGAATCACAGATAACCACTTCATCGAAGTAGTTCTGCTGTGCAATTTCTTCTGCCAGTGATTCAGTGGCTGTCTTAGGATCTCCATTGGCATAAGCCGTTGCACGACTTATCAATGATGTACCTTCTTTAATTTTTTCAGTCTCTGTTATCAGTTTATTATCCGGGGCATCGCTGGTGTTATTTACAATAGCTACTTTCCGGAGTTGCGGAGGAAAGCTCAAGTCGGCAGGTTGCAGATAATCAATGGGAATCTGTTCCAGACTCTGGCAGCTACCCAGAGTCAGCAGGAATAAAACGATGAAAACCAGTGAATAAGATTTTGCCATAGTTTTGTTCTATTTAGTAATTTGAACAAAAGTACAACTTTGGAAGAATAAAAGAAAGTCTCAAACAGTTTTTAACCGTTTGAGACTTTCTTTTATAAGTTGAATATAGAGAGACTATGCCATAAAGCACATTATCCTACAATTTCCAACCTTTAATTTTTAATTATTAATTAATCAAAGGTTCTTTCCGTGGCAGTTTTTATACTTTTTGCCGCTTCCGCATGGGCAAGGATCGTTACGACCTACTGTTTTCTCTGCACGAATCGGTTCACGTCTCTGTTGTTCACGAGTATCCTGACTTGCAGCAGCCTGCTGGTTCGGATCACTCAAATCTTCTTTGTTTTCGCGATATTTGCTCATATCCTGACGTTGTTCGGGAGCAGCCTGACGCACTTCTACACGACGTGCTGCTGATTCGTCCGGAGCTTCCTGTACAGGAATTTGTCCACGCATCAAGATAGATATAGTCTGGTTATTGATTTTGTTCACCATAGCGTCAAACAAAGTCACAGATTCCAGTTTATAGATCAATAGCGGGTCTTTCTGTTCGTAGCTTGCATTCTGTACAGAATGTTTCAGCTCGTCCAGTTCGCGCAAGTTTTCTTTCCATGCTTCGTCGATTACGTGGAGCAAGATTGATTTCTCGAACGATTTCACCACTTCTTTAGATTCCGATTCGTAAGCCGCTTTCAGGTTACAAGAGATATTATACATCCGTTTACCGTCTGTAATAGGAATCAGGATGTTTTCGTACATGTGTCCCTGGTTTTCATATACCTGTTTGATAACCGGATTAGCGATCTGTGCCAGACGTTCAGTTTTGCGTTTGAAGTTCTCCATAGCAATGTTGAAAGTCTTTTCGGCCAACTTATCTTTCTTCTCGTTACGGAATTCTTCTTCAGTGAACGGAGTTTCCATTGCCAATGTCTGGAGCAATTCCATCTGGCAACCTTCATAATCGTTGTTCTCGATAGCGTTGGCGCAACGGTCCCAAATCATGTTCACGATATCCATACCGATACGTTCACCCATCAAAGCGTGACGACGTTTCGTATAAACCACCGTACGTTGCTTGTTCATTACGTCGTCATATTCCAACAGACGTTTACGAATACCGAAGTTGTTTTCTTCCACTTTCTTCTGTGCACGTTCGATGGAGTTGGAAATCATCTTGTGTTCGATCATTTCGCCTTCCTGGAAACCGAGCTTGTCCATTACACTGGCAATACGGTCGGAAGAGAACAGACGCATCAGGTCGTCTTCCAATGACACGAAGAATACAGAAGAACCCGGGTCACCCTGACGTCCTGCGCGACCACGCAACTGACGGTCTACACGACGGGATTCGTGACGTTCCGTACCGATGATGGCCAAACCACCCGCAGCTTTCACTTCCGGACTTAACTTGATGTCGGTACCACGACCAGCCATATTGGTAGCGATGGTTACTGTTCCGCTCAAACCGGCAGTAGCAACGATGTCCGCTTCTTTCTGGTGCAGTTTGGCGTTCAATACCTTGTGCTCGATATGGCGCATGGCAAGCATCTTGCTCAACATTTCGGAGATTTCTACCGAGGTAGTACCCACCAATACCGGACGTCCTGCTTGAACCAATTTTTCGATTTCCTCGATAACAGCTTTATACTTTTCGCGTTTTGTCTTGTAAACGCGGTCGTTCATATCCTTTCTTGCAATCGGACGGTTGGTCGGGATCACGACTACGTCCAATTTGTAGATGTCCCAAAGTTCGCCTGCTTCCGTTTCAGCAGTACCGGTCATACCGGACAGTTTGTGATACATACGGAAGTAGTTCTGCAAAGTAATCGTTGCAAAGGTCTGCGTAGCAGCTTCCACTTTCACACGTTCCTTGGCTTCGATAGCCTGGTGCAATCCGTCAGAGTAGCGGCGACCTTCCATGATACGGCCTGTCTGCTCGTCTACAATCTTCACCTGTCCGTCGATCACTACATATTCATCATCTTTCTCGAACATGGTGTAAGCCTTCAACAATTGATTGATGGTGTGTACACGTTCCGATTTGATGGCATAGTTTGTCAGAAGTTCATCTTTCTTTTCAAGCAGTTGTTCGTTAGTCAGATGTTGGTTTTCCAGTTCCGAAAGTTGTCCGGCGATGTCCGGAAGAACGAACAATGTCGGGTCTTCAGAGTTACCGGTAATCAGGTCTACCCCCTTGTCTGTCAGGTCTACACTATTCAGTTTCTCGTCGATCACGAAATACAGCGGATCAGTAACTTCATGCATACGCTTGTTGTTCTGTTCCATGTAGATTTCTTCCGTCTTGAGCATACCTGCCTTGATACCTTGTTCACTAAGGAACTTAATCAAAGCCTTGTTTTTCGGCAATGCCTTGTGGCTGCGGTATAAGGCGAGGAATCCTTCTTCCACCTCTTTCTTATCGTTGGATGCAATCAGTTTCTTGGCTTCGGAGAGATATTTGGTAGCCAATACTTTCTGTGCTTCTACCAGACGTTCTACTAACGGACGGAGTTGTTCGAACAATTGGTCGTCACCTTTCGGTACAGGACCGGAGATAATCAACGGAGTACGGGCGTCGTCAATCAATACCGAGTCGACCTCATCGACGATGGCATAATTGTGCTGACGTTGTACAAGGTCTTTCGGGCTGATAGCCATGTTGTCACGCAGGTAGTCGAAACCGAATTCATTGTTTGTACCAAAAGTGATATCTGCCAGATATGCCTGACGACGTGCGTCGGAGTTCGGCTGATGACGGTCGATACAATCTACGCTCAAACCGTGGAACATATAAAGAGGACCCATCCATTCGGAGTCACGTTTGGCGAGGTAATCATTCACGGTAACTACGTGTACGCCGTTTCCGGTCAATGCGTTGAGGAATACCGGGAGTGTAGCCACTAATGTTTTACCTTCACCGGTTGCCATTTCCGCAATCTTACCTTTGTGCAGAACGACGCCACCGAAGAGCTGTACGTCATAGTGAACCATGTTCCATACAGTATCGTTACCACCGGCTATCCAGTGATTCTGGTAGATAGCTTTATCACCTTCGATACGTACGAAATCTTTCGTAGCAGCCAGTTGACGGTCGAAGTCGGTAGCAGTTACAACAATTTCTTCGTTTTCTGTAAAACGCTTGGCAGTAGCCTTTACGATAGAAAAAGCAACAGGCAGCACTTCGTCCAGTGCTTTTTCATATTTTTCCAGAATTTCTTTTTCTATCTTGTCGATTTGTGTAAAGACTTCTTCGCGGTCTTCCAGTTCGAGAGTTTCAATGCTTGCCTTCAACTCTTCCACTTTCGCACGTTCGGCAGTAGCCGATTCATGGATATATTTTTTGAGTTCTTCCGTTTTGGCACGGAGGGCGTCGTTGTCTAGTTTTTCAATCTCCGGGTAAGCAGCTTTGATCTTTTCCACCCAGGGCTTGATTTCTTTCATGTCTCGTGTGGATTTGTTTCCGAAAATCGAGCTTAAAAATTCATTAAATCCCATGTTATATTATTTAGTTTATTATTTATTTCAATTTCAACGCGGATTAACGCAGATTTACGCAGATTAAAGGAAAGATTAAACTGGATTTTTTTTATCCGCGTAAATCTGCGTTCATCCGCGTTGGGGAATCTTTATATCAAGAAACCTCCGCAAAGTTACATTAAAATGCTGATTTATTTATGTTTTGCTCCCTGTTTTTGTGAGTGAATTTTTACCGCAGGTCGGTAATAGGAGCAGAAGTACAGGCGTTGGGAGCCCGGATGCGCATGAAATGTGCCAGTGTAGGCGCAATATGGTCAATGGTTACAGGTGTCTGGATAATGGCCGGTTTCACGGAATGTCCCATGAAAATCAGCGGTGAGGGAATATAGGAATGACGTACCACTTTATTGTCTCCGCCGTTCTCGTTGACGATAGTCCATCCGGGGAGGACGTCGATTATGAGGTCACCCGAACGTTTGCGGTGGTAGCCGTTACGTATTTTGTAGATTTCCGGAGTCCATGAACCCAGTAATAGCCGGTTAGCCGAATAGGCTTCGTTCACTCCGCTGAACTGCATCAGGAATTCTGCTGACTTTTGTTGGATCTCTGCCAGATTCAGTTCTTTCTTTTCCAATAACTTATGATTCAGATAAATCTGCTGGTTATGGTGAGCTTCCACATACTTTCCTTCGCCATACGTAGCCATCAGGTACATATTCAATAGAGCCGCACACCGGTTGAGATAAAACTCTCCGCCGGGAACCTTGTACAATCCCGAATCAGGTGATTCGCTGTCTATATATCCGGTGGAAGTGACGAAAATAAGCACATTTTGCAGTCCTACTTTCTTATCAAGCACTTCGAGCAGGTCGGCAATGCTGCGGTCAAGACGCACGTAGGTGTCTTGTATTTCCATGGCACATTCCTGTACAGATTTGTGCGCATAGTTTCCGGCATAGTAAGTGAGTGCCAATAAGTCAGTAATGTCATCCATGCCGATGGAACTTTTGTTCAATGCTTCTTCGGCAAGCGCATTCACTTCATCATTCACAAAAGGGCTGGCGATGAAGCGGCGGTATTTATTACTGCGGTCATCATCGAATTTATATTTGAAGAGCATATCCCGCCAATCTGGCAGGAAAGTGTACATGCCCCGCGGAAATATGGGTTCCCATGTCATACCGGCAATACGGAAATCGATCGCTTGACGGTCGTTATATTGGCTTGCCCACCACGGAAACTCTCCATAATAGGTGGTTCCACTCCATTTTCCGGTATTGGGATTGAGCCAGAAAGCTGCATTTCCGGCATGTCCGGCTGCAAAAAGTGCGGCATCGCAATCAGGTGCAATGGCATATACGAGTCCTTTGCCTTGTGTCGCTATTTTAAGCTCGTCGGCAATGGTTGAAGTCAGTAGTTTGGTGGGGGCGACAGTCTGGTCGGTGTAATACCCCATAAATGCCGTGTCGTCTGTGCTGTTGACGGGGCGGAGGGTAGAGGCATCCATCCAGCGTTGAGAAATAATTCCGTTCATGGAAGGCGTCGTACCGCTATAAATAGCCGCTATGGCAGAAGCGCGGTCTATACCGCAGAAGGTATATTCGGCGTTATGGAACACTCTTCCCTCTTTCCAAAGACGTTTGAAGCCTTTCTCACCGTAGAGTGACGAAAAAGCTTCCAGATAGTCCGTACGTAATTGGTCAATCGTCAGCCCTACCACTAATTTAGGGGCGGCAGGCAGTGACTGGGCTTGTAGCCCGGTGAAAGTCAGTACGGTGATGAGGGAAGTTAGTAGTCCTTTCATTATTTCTTTTTAGATGTCACAATCAGATTGCTCGCTGAACGTATCAGCAAAACGAGTGCCAAAGGTACAACAGCAAAGTCAAATCTTTGCGGAATTACAGGAAAAAACACTATAAAAAGTGTTAAAACCACCAGATTCAGGGCTAAATACCAACATTTCTTCCCTTTTCGGACACAATATATAATGTATGGCAAGAAAAGAAGTTGTCCCGGATGGAATACCAATAATAGGAAATTGGAGCTGACTGCCGGGTGTTGGGAGAAGAGTGCGAGAAATGCAAGGACACATCCCACTATACCTGCTATACCAAAAAGGAAGAGGTCGATTCCCCATAATCCGGTTCTCCGGCGGATTCCATAGATGGTGGCGGCGGCTGTCAGTATAAATAAGAGTAAGGAGCATTGAAGCGGAGTGGGCATCCAGCCGCTTTCATCCGGTTCGGGAGTGGCATCGACTGCCAGCTCGTTGGCCGTTATGAGTGGACGCTGGATAGAATCGCTTTTAATTTGTGCACCGTCGAAAGCATCCATCAGGTAGAAAGGGGCAAACATCATCTGACGTTGTGTGATGGGCTGGTCGGCTTCACTTCCGATGCAGAGATCAATGCCGAAACGTGCCCACGGATGTCCTTTGCAATACTGGTGTACAATGTCGCGGAAAGTGAGGGAGCCATCCTGCGGTTCTGCGGGATAAATCACTTTTCCTGCAATGCTTTCTTCTATCTTGTCCCGGGGGCGGGTAGCACAATTATCGTAAAAGAAATTATAACGGTACACCCGGTTTTCCGGACGATAATTTTCTTGTAATAACCGGATTAGTTCTGTTTTTTCTTCATCGGTCAGATTCAGCGTTTGCTGCCATACGCTGCGTCCGAAAAATGCGTATTCAGCTGCAAAACGTTCATAATCCGTTGCCCCCAGTTGGTAGTCTGTTTCTCCGAGCGAGAAGCGGAAGATGAAGTTAGGAGTGTTGAAACTGAACAATCCGTAGTTGAATACAACGTCAATCCCTTGTGAAGGATTTTCGTAACGGATGGCAGTGTGTCCGAACAGGGAATATATTTCCTCTCCGGGGGCACAAGTCAACAGGCTCAAACGGATGGAGTCGTTGTTGTTGGCAGATGCTTGTCCGGTGGGCAGAAGCAACAGGAAGAAGGAGAGGATGATGTATGAGAAAAACCGTTTCATTAGCTGGTTCGTTTTATTTCGGTGGCAAATATAGAAAGAATAGTTGGATTCGGGAAAACGGAGCCTTTATTTTATCAGAATAGAGGCTCTATATGGCTTAAACAGAGGCTCTGTTTTCTTTAAATGGAGCCTCTGTTTGGGTGGAATAATGTTTTTGCTTGAACGGAAAATTGATTACAAAATAGTGGAACACTTTTTGGAACGCTGTTTTTCTCTTGTAATCTATTGCTTATTAGCTGTTTATGATGTAATAAAAAAAGACTGCCGAACGCAAAGTGGAATACATAATAAACAATAAAAGATAATTGATCTATTTAAAAATAGATAGTTCGATTTTTTTGTTTTTGTGGATTTCTAAAATGAAAAAAGAAGATAATTCCTCTTCTATGCTTCAACTTTTCTTTTTTTACTTTACCTTTGCGCCCGCTAAAGAACCAAAAGAGTTGAATTTAATAATCGACATAGGAAATACAAAGGCAAAGATTGCTTTCTTCGACGGCGGAGAAATTGTGGATGTAGTAGCTGAATCCAATCAGTCGCTGGATTGCTTGAAGGCTTTTTGTTCCCAATATCCGGTTGAACAGGGGATTGTGGCTACTGTCATTGATTTAAGCGAAAAGGTATTAGCTGATTTGGCAGCTTTGCCATTTCCTTTGCTCTGGCTCAATCATCAGACTCCGCTTCCGGTTGTCAACCTGTACGAAACTCCCGAAACATTGGGATATGATCGTATGGCTGCCGTAGTGGGTGCTAATGAGCAGTTTCCTCATCGGGATATATTGGTGATTGATGCGGGAACTTGCATTACTTATGAGTTTATTGACTCAAAGGGTCAGTATCATGGCGGTAATATTTCTCCCGGTATGCAGATGCGTTTCAAAGCACTTCATCAGTTTACGGGGCGTTTACCTCTGGTAGACACCAACGGGCGCAAACTCCCGATGGGACGGGACACCGAAACGGCTATACGTGCCGGAGTGATGAAAGGGATGGAATACGAAATTTCAGGTTATATTGAGTCTATGAAGCATAAATATCCTGAACTTTTGGTTTTTTTAACGGGCGGAGATGATTTTTCTTTTGATAGCAGCGTAAAAAGTATCATCTTTGCAGATAGATTTTTAGTGTTGAAAGGATTAAATAGAATTTTAAACTATAATAATGGTAGGATTTAAACACACACTTTGTGCGCTTTTGCTCACGATGGTTACCGGAATGGCAATCGCTCAAAATAATACAAACTCTCCTTATACACGATATGGCTATGGCGACTTGTCCGATCAGAGTTTCGGTAACAGCAAGGCGATGGGGGGAATTGCTTTTGGACTTCGGGATGGAGCACAGATCAATCCACTGAATCCTGCTTCGTATACAGCCATTGACTCATTGACGTTCATTTTTGAAGGGGGCGTCAGTCTGCAAAATATGAATATTAGCGGTAGTGGTGTGAAACTGAACGCTAAAAATTCCAGCTTTGACTATCTGGCTATGCAATTTCGTTTGCATCCGCGGATAGCGATGAGTATCGGATTATTGCCGTTCTCCAATGTGGGATATTCTGTGTCGGATACACAGACTGCAACAGATCCGAATACCGGTGCTACGGCTGATTATGCCAGAAGTTATACTGGTGATGGAGGTTTGCATCAATTATATGCCGGTTTGGGTGTGAAGGTTCTTAAAAATCTTTCGGTAGGTGTGAATGCTTCTTATTTCTGGGGAGATATCAATCGTACACGTGTTGTTTATTTTCCAAGTGTATCAGGTGCTTATAATTATAATCACCAATCGGTTGCATCAGTATCGAGTTATAAACTTGATTTTGGAGCACAATATACATTGGATATTGATAAAAAACATTCAGTGACAATTGGAGCAGTATATTCTCCGGAGTTGAAACTGGGTAATGATTATAGTGTAACGACACAAATGGTATCAAACTCTACGGGTACAGCGGTTTCTACTACCACCTTGAGTCCGGATGCTACATTTAAAGTGCCTAATACATTTGGAGTCGGATTTACATATAACTATGACAAACGCCTGACTGTTGGTCTGGATTATAGTTTGCAACAATGGTCAAAAACGAAATTTGACGTAAATACACCAGATGAAGCTGTACGTGAAGACTTTAAAGAGACATATACGTATTGCGACCGTCATAAAATATCAGTGGGTGCGGAATACATTCCTAATTTGATGGGACGTTCCTATTTATCCCATATTAAATACCGTCTGGGAGCTTATTATACGACTCCGTATTATAAGATCGGCGGCAAAGAGGCTACCCGTGAATATGGCGTAACTGCCGGTTTCGGTCTGCCTGTGCCCCGTTCCCGTTCCATTCTTAGCATCAGCGGACAGTTTGTTCGTATCAGCGGACAGGAAGCGGCTTTTGTAAATGAAAATATCTTCCGCGTGAGCATCGGATTGACCTTCAACGAACGTTGGTTCTTCAAACGCAGAGTGGAATAATGAGATGAATAAATGTGAGAGAGAATAGACGACTATATAATAACAACTAAAATTTAGATACAATGAAAATTAAAACGCTTGTGGCTATGTTGTTCCTTTCGGCAGGGGCAACCACTGTGGTAGCACAGGATGCGACTAACTGTAACTCGAACAGTAGCATCTCGCATGAAGCTGTGCGTGCAGGTAATTTTAAAGATGCGTATACTCCTTGGAAAGCTGTGTTGGAAAACTGCCCGACGCTTCGTTTCTATACTTTTACTGATGGATATAAAATTCTGAAAGGCTTGATGGGACAAATCAAGGATAGGAATAATCCGGAATATCAGAAATATTTTGATGAATTGATGAATACGCATGATTTGCGTATCAAATACACAGATGAGTTCTTGGCTAAAGGTACAAAAGTGTCTTCTGCTGATGAAGCTCTGGGTATCAAAGCAGTAGATTACATTGCTTTCGCTCCGAAAATTGATGTTAATCAGGCTTATCAATGGTTGAGCCAGTCGGTAAATGCTGTAAAAGCTGAATCTGCTGCCGCTACTATCTTCTATTTCCTGCAAATGTCTTTGGATAAACTGAAAACAGATCCTAACCACAAGGAACAATTCATCCAGGATTATCTGGCTGCTTCTGAATATGCTGATGCTGCTATTGCCGCTGAAACGAATGAAGCAAAGAAGAAAAATTTGCAAGGTATCAAAGATAATCTGGTTGCTTTGTTTGTAAACAGCGGAACTGCTGATTGCGAATCACTGCAAAATATCTATGGACCGAAAGTGGAAGCTAACCAAACGGACTTGGCTTACTTGAAGAAAGTAATCGACATCATGAAGATGATGAGGTGTACTGAAAGCGAAGCTTATCAACAGGCTGCTTTCTATGTGTACAAGATAGAACCTAGTGCAGATGCCGCTACCGGATGTGCTTACCAAGCATTTAAGAAAGGTGACATTGACGGTGCTGTAAAATTCTTCGACGAAGCCATTGGATTGGAAACTGACAACGTGAAGAAAGCTGAAAAAGCATACGCTGCCGGAGCTGTATTGGCTTCTGCCAAAAAACTGTCTCAAGCAAGAGCGTATTGCCAGAAAGCTATCGGGTTCAACGAGAACTATGGTGCTCCATATATCCTGATTGCCAATCTGTATGCAATGAGTCCTAACTGGAGCGACGAGTCAGCTTTGAACAAGTGTACTTACTTTGCAGTAATCGACAAACTGCAACGTGCAAAACAAGTAGATCCGAGTGTAGCTGAAGAAGCTAACAGCTTGATCGGTAGATATTCTGGTCATACTCCACAGGCTAAAGACTTGTTTATGTTAGGTTACAAGCAAGGCGACCGCATCACTATCGGTGGTTGGATAGGAGAGACTACAACGATTAGATAACCGTATGTTGCGAAAACGAAGACACCGTTTATTGCATAAAAGCATGAGCATAACAATCACCTTTGGGGTGGTTGTTATGCTTCTTTTATTATCTTCCTGTGGTGGAAAGAAGAAAGCTATGGGCGAGGCTATCACAGAACGTGATTCTCTTCCGGTGATGACAACATTGGGAGTCACTACCCTTATTTCCGATTCCGGAGTGACACGCTACAGGGTGAATACGGAAGAATGGTCGGTATACGATCGTAAGAAACCATCCTATTGGGCCTTTGAGAAAGGTGTATATCTGGAACAGTTCGACTCTATCTTTCATATAGAAGCCAGTATTAAAGCAGATACTGCCTACTATTATGACAAAGAAAGGCTTTGGAAGCTGATAGGGAATGTAGATATACAGAACCGGAAAGGAGAGCGTTTTAATACGGAACTGCTGTACTGGAACGAAGCTACCCAAAAGGTGTATTCCGACAAGTTTATACGTATTCAACAACCGGATCGAATTATTACAGGGCATGGATTCGACTCGAACCAGCAAATGACCATATATACCATCCATAATATCGAAGGTATTTTCTATGTGGATGAGGAAGCGGGTGGTCCGCCCCAACCGGAAACAAAAGCGCTGCCGGATTCAGTGCAAAAAGATTCAGCGAAATAGGCGAAGTACTCAATCGTACATCGTAAATCGTCTAATCGTAAATCAGAACTTATGAATATTTATATTTCTCTAATTATCACCATGGTCTTCTCCGCCTTCTTTTCAGGAATGGAGATCGCCTTTGTGTCGGTAGACAAACTGCGTTTTGAGATGGAACGCAAGGGGGGAATTACGTCCCGCATCCTTTCCATCTTCTTCAAGAACCCGAATGAATTTATCTCTACCATGTTGGTGGGGAATAACATTGCCCTGGTCATCTATGGTATCCTGATGGCACAGATTATCGGCGACAATCTGTTGGCAGGATTCATTGACAATCATTTTCTGATGGTATTGGCGCAGACCGTTATTTCTACCCTTATTATTCTGGTGACCGGAGAGTTTCTGCCGAAAACAATCTTCAAAATCAATCCCAATCTGGTCTTGAATGTTTTTGCCATTCCACTGATTATTTGTTATGTCATTCTATATCCTATATCCAAACTGGCTTCCGGTTTGTCTTGTTTGTTCCTCCGTGTCTTTGGAATGAAGATCAACAAGGATGCATCCGACAGAGCGTTTGGAAAAGTCGACCTGGACTACTTCGTGCAAAGCAGTATTGATAATGCCGAGAATGAGGAGGAACTGGATACGGAAGTGAAAATCTTCCAGAACGCTTTGGATTTCTCGAACATAAAAATCCGCGACTGTATCGTTCCGCGTACTGAAGTGGTGGCTGTCGATCTGACAACTTCACTGGACGAGTTGAAAAGCCGCTTCATCGAATCCGGAATCTCCAAGATCATTGTGTACGATGGAAATATCGACAACGTAGTGGGTTATATCCATTCGTCGGAAATGTTTCGCGCTCCGAAAAACTGGCATGAGAATGTGAAGCAAGTGCCGATTGTGCCCGAAACCATGTCCGCCAATAAACTGATGAAACTCTTTATGCAGCAGAAGAAAACGATTGCTGTAGTGGTGGATGAATTTGGCGGTACGTCCGGCATTGTATCTCTGGAAGATCTGGTAGAAGAAATCTTTGGAGATATAGAAGATGAGCACGATAATACTTCCTATATCAGCAAGCAGATTGATGAACGCGAGTATGTGTTGTCCGCCCGCTTGGAGATAGAAAAAGTCAATGAGACGTTCGGACTTGATTTGCCCGAGTCGGACGATTATCTGACGGTAGGAGGGTTGATTCTGAACCAATATCAGAGTTTTCCGAAGCTGCATGAAGTGGTGCGGGTAGGACGTTATCAATTCAAGATAATTAAGGTCACAGCGACAAAAATAGAACTCGTGCGATTAAAAGTCTTGGAATAATGACGATAATCAAGAAATTTTTAGCCAATAAATAGATGCATATTAGCATTTTTTGTATCTTCGTGCGCTAAAACGACAAAAGAAAGAAATAATAATAAACATAAATCGTATTAATCAAAATGGCAACGTTACAAAACATTAGGTCGAAAGGACCTCTATTGGTGATTGTTATCGGCTTGGCGCTGTTTGCTTTCATTGCGGGTGACGCATGGAAAGTGATGCAGCCGCATCAGGCACATGACGTAGGTGAGGTGAACGGAGACGCTCTTTCCGCTCAAGAGTATCAGAATTTGGTAGAAGAATATACCGAAGTGGTGAAACTCATGCGTGGAGTGAACGCCTTGAATGACGAACAAACCAATCAGGTGCGCGATGAAGTATGGCGTTCCTACGTAAACAATAAACTGATTGAAAAAGAAGCAAAAGCACTGGGACTGACTGTTTCTGCTGCTGAAATTCAGGACATCCTGAAAGCTGGTGTTCATCCTTTGTTGAGACAAACTCCTTTCCAGAATCCGCAAACAGGTGCTTTTGACAAGGATATGTTGAACAAATTTCTCGTGGAATATGCCAAAATGAGCGAATCACAAATGCCGGCACAGTATGCTGAACAATACAACAACATGTATAAATACTGGACATTCATTCAGAAAACTTTGATTGAAAGCCGTCTGGCAGAGAAATACCAGGCATTGGTGTCTAAAGCTCTTCTTTCTAATCCGGTGGAAGCACAGGATGCTTTCGACGCAAGAGTAAACCAGTACAATGTGTTGATGGCTGGTATTCCTTACTCTTCTGTGGTAGATTCTACAATTGTAGTGAAAGAATCGGAACTGAAAGATTTGTATAACAAGAAGAAAGAACAATTCAAGCAATATCAGGAAACTCGTGACGTCAAATATATTGATGTACAGGTGACTGCAAGTGCTGAAGATAGAGCAGCTATCCAGAAAGAAGTAGACGAAGCTACTGCACAGTTGGCTACTACTACGGATGATTATACTTCTTTTATCCGTTCGGTTGGCTCGGAAGCTCCTTATGTAGACTTGTTCTATAACAAGACAGCTTTCCCGTCAGACGTAGTTGCACGTTTGGACTCTGCTTCTGTTGGTACTGTTTATGGTCCTTACTATAACGGAGCCGACAATACAATCAACTCTTTCAAAGTAGTTGCTAAAGCTGCTGCTGCCGACTCTGTGGAATTCCGTCAGATCCAGGTATACGCAGAAGATGCAGTGAAGACAAAGACATTGGCTGACAGTATTTACAACGCTATCAAAGGCGGTGCTAAATTTGCAGATCTTGCAAAGAAATACGGCCAGACTGGTGATGCTAACTGGCTGACTTCTGCACAGTACGAAGGTGCACAGATAGATGGTGACAACCTGAAATTCATCTCTGCTATCAACAATACAGGTGTGAACGAACTGGTGAACTTGCCGATGGGACAAGCAAATGTAATCCTTCAGGTGACTAACAAGAAATCTGTGAAAGATAAATATAAAGTAGCTGTTATCAAGCGTGAAGTAGAGTTCAGCAAAGAAACTTACAACCGTGCTTATAATGATTTCAGTCAGTTTATCGCAGCTAACCCTAGTGTAGAAAAAATGGTAGCTAACGCTGAAGAAGCTGGTTACAGATTGCTCGACAGAATGGACTTGAGCAGCTCTGAACATAACATCGGTGGCGTGAGAGGTACAAAAGAGGCTTTGAGATGGACATTTGATAAAGCGAAACCGGGTGATGTTTCCGGCTTGTACGAATGTGGCGAAAGCGATCACCTGATGGTGGTAGGTCTGGTAAGCATTAAACCGGAAGGATACCGTCCGTTGAAAGCAGTACAGGATCAGTTGAGAGCTGAAATCGTGAAAGACAAGAAAGCTGAAAAGATCATGGCTGACATGAAAGCTGCCAATGCAACTTCATTCAACCAATACAAAGATATGGCTAATGCAGTCAGCGACTCTTTGAAGATGGTTACTTTTGCAGCTCCTGCTTATATATCGGCATTGCGTAGCAGCGAACCGTTGGTAGGTGCTTATGCTTCTGTTGCTGCAGAAAATCAGTTGAGTGCTCCTATTAAAGGTAATGCCGGAGTATTTGTATTGCAAGTATACGGTAAAGACAAGTTGAACGAAACATTCGACGCGAAAGCTGAAGAAGCTACGCTGACTAATATGCACGCACGTTTTGCCAGCCGTCTGATGAATGACTTGTATCTGAAAGCAAACGTAAAAGATACCCGCTTCCTGTTCTTCTAAAGAAGTAATAGGAAATAGATATTCAGGCACGGATTACACGGATTTACGCGGTTTAAACTTATGAGAGAACCGCGAAATCCGTGTAATCCGTGCCTTTTTTATTGTATTTTTTCGTTTATGATCTTTGTAATCAGATTGAATTTTCATATCTTGCCAGTCTTTATCAATAGGCTTTGCGAAATACTTCATTAACTAATACGAATCTATATTATGACTAAACAACTAGCCCAGTATTCAGTTCCCGCTGAAAATTCACGTGTTATTCGCGTATTCCTTTCGTCAACGTTCAGAGACATGGAGATGGAACGTTCTGCATTAGTCAAACTCTTTAAGGGTTTGCAAGTGAAAGCTGCCAGCCGTGGTGCTACCATTTCATTGGTCGACCTGCGTTGGGGAATCACAGAAGAAGATGCGAAAAGCGGCAAGGTTGTTGAAATATGCCTGAAAGAAATAGTTAACTCCCGGCCTTTCTTCATTGGTATGGTAGGCGACCGCTATGGATGGTGTCCCAATTATGAGGACTTGTCTCAAACCTTCAATGACAGTTTGGAATATCGTTGGATAGAAGATGACTTGAATCACCATTTGAGTGTGACGGAAATTGAAATGCAGTTTGGTGTACTGCGCAATCCTAATCCGTTACATGCCTATTTTTATATAAAACAGTCGGCTGATAATGATCTGTCTTGCCCTAAAGAGGAGTCTCTTAAACTGAAACGTCTTAAAGAAAGTATTTTGCAGCAGGATCGTTATCCTGTGCAAGAGTATGATTCGCCCGAGCAGCTATGTAAATTTGTAGAATTTGCTTTCACAGAATTGCTCGAACAAGAGTTTCCGGATGTATTGACCGTTGAAGATAATCAAGCATTGCAAGAACAACTGACACGCAATGAACTCTTATTCAATTATCACTCAATACCAGAAGCAGATCAGGTGTTTGCTGATTTTTTGGCGGCGGATGAGCAGCGGTGTTTGGTGGTAACGGGCGATTGTGGTCTTGGCAAGAGCGCTTTATTGGCTCATTGGAGCGATTTGGTGAACAATGATATGCCGATGATTCCCGTCTATCACCGCTTGGATAGTACTACATTGTCTTCTTATCCGGAAACGTTGGCGAGAATGTTAGCTTCAAAATGCCAGAACGCACTCAAGCATCAATCTTTAGGTGAAGAAAATTTGTTTGCGGCTGAAGTTTCAAAAGAACTGGACTCGACCCAAAGCACTGCCAAATCCATCATGGACATCGTGAAAAATTCGGTTTTGATGGGGGATGCTGGCTTAAACACTTTTTCTGGGAACACACTTCGAAACCTCAAGGAGATTGAAGAGGATTTGAATTCTATCCAAAAGTTCAGTCAGTTGTGGAGTGCGCTGCGTGCATCAAGATATCCTATCATTCTATTGATTGATGACATCAGTTATCTGAATCCGACTGAAGCATCCCTGTTTTCTTTATTTGCATCTATTCCCCCGAACGTAAAAGTCGTGTTGAGCTTTTCTGCGTCATCCACTGCCTACCTGCCCTTTGTTCAGAATGGCTACGTTCATTTCCGGTTGAATGGTTTTTCACAAGCGGATGCCAAGTTGTTCTCAAAGCAATATTTGTCTACTTACTCCAAGGCCTTGTCCGCACAGCAGGAAGATATTCTTGCTTCGTGGGTGCTGGCCAAACAACCGCGCTGCCTGAGTGTATTGCTCAACGAGTTGGTTTCGTTCGGTCAGTATGATGCTCTCAATGAATATATGAGTGGATATTGTCGGCTCAATGAGATTGAGCTATTCTACGACAGTGTGCTTCGGCGTTTGTCGGCTGATTACGGTTTCGAGGAGATTGGAAGAACGCTTCTGATGCTTTCACTTACTTTAGAGGGATTTACCGAAGATGAAGTAAAGAGCATGGCAGACATTAATCAGATACTTTGGTCACAGTTGAGAGTGGAAATGAGTAGCTGGCTTACCAACAAAGGAGGGCGATATTGCATTTGTGACACACAAATGGTAGAGGCAATTGAACGCTATTTTGCTCAAGATGATGAATGTATAGAGGATAGACGGTATGAAATTATTTCCGCTCTGCTGGATGAGGAAGATATTCTTTCCCATCCGTTGACTTTTGCCGATTATAACTATCGCATGAAACAGTTTTGCTATCATGATTCGTATCGCTATAAAGTGGAGATTACCTATCAATGCTATAAGATGCAAGAATGGGATTTATTGAAGGATTGGATTTGTGATGTGGAGATTTTCGAGATTCTGTACCGCACGAATCGTTCTCTGTTGGAAGATAGCTGGAAGGCAATCATAAATGACAATCCTGGCGTTACGCCTGAAGTCTATGCCGAATTGGACTTTGATGAGATTGATTCTTTTTTAATTCCTGTCATTGCTAATGATATGGCTACTTTCTTGAGTAGTTCTTTTCACCTGACGAAGGCAGCGGCTGCTGTGAGTGAGAAGAGTATGGAAGGTGCTGCCATCCCACCAATTGCCAGGTCGGTATTGAAGATGAATGAGGGATGTCGGTATGCCCGTAATGAAGAATACGAAACGGCATGCGACTGTTTCCTGAAAGCATTGGTGATGCAGGAAAACATTATACCGACTCCGGAACTGGAGATCGCCAATACTTGTCGGAATCTAGGGCTGGCATATTACTATAATGAGCAATACAATGAAGCGGTGATTTATTTGAATAGAGCGCTTCATTATTATGCGGCTTCTGCTGACGAGAAGAGTCAGGCAGAAGTTATTGAGCTTTCTGAATTCTTGGCTTATTGCGATTATTATAGGGATGAGGAAGAAAGTGCCGCCAAGAAATTCCAAAAAGTGGCTGAAATGCACGAGTCTTTGAATGGTAGATTGTCAAGTGGAGTGGCTAAATGTTTGCGTATGCAGGGGAAATGTCTTTATTATATTAAGCGATATGATGAAGCGTGGAACTTGATGAATGAGGCGTTAGGTATTGCTATACAGATAGATAATAGAAAACAAATCGTGGCTTGTCACAAACAGTTGTATTATCTATGCAAAGAATTCAAACGAACGATGAATGAACGTGGCGATGAGCAGGCTTCTACTTTATTCTTCCGTGAGTCTCTTCTGCATGAAATGTTTTTCAGCGAAAAGCCGCGTCTGGCGGAATTGACTGTCCGTTACGAGGCATTGAGATGTGATATTATGCGACAATATTACGAGAATAAGGAATATGGGAACGTAATTCGTATTGCAACGACTTTAGATATTCACGAGGATATTGATCCTGATGTTTCTAGTGAGGTCTGTTACTACGAAGCGCAAGCTTATGCAAAAATGGAAAACTATCCAATGGCGAAAGATGCTTTCTTCAGAGAGTTTGAACTGCGAAAGAAGTACTTGGGATGGGAGGACGATCATACGATTCTGGCTTGTCAAAATCTAGGGGTTTTACATAGCTTTTGTAATGAACGGGAAGATGCGTTGGCCTGTTTTCGTGAGGCATACGATCACGAAGTGAAAAAGAATGGTAGTGACTCGGAAATGGCGAAAAAGCTGCTTCAATATATAGATGTAGTTCGTTCATAACTTGGGTATACTTTCCTTTTTTGTTAACTTTTGCATTCTCGCTGTACGGAAATCGACTTAATTTCCTTACATTTGCAAATATAATCGATCAACAGAAAGAAGAATGTCTAAATATCCCCTTTTAGGAATGACCCTTGTGGAGCTTCAATCATTGGCAAAAAGACTGGGTATGCCCAACTTTGCTGCCAAACAGATTGCATCCTGGCTTTACGAAAAGAAAGTAGCCTCGATTGATGAAATGACTAATCTGTCATTGAAACACCGGGAGTTGCTCAAGCAGAACTATGAGGTGGGAGCAGTTGCTCCGGTAGATGAAATGCGCTCTGTAGATGGCACGGTGAAGTATCTTTATAAAGTGGGTGAGAATCATTTTGTAGAGTCGGTTTATATTCCGGATGACGACCGGGCAACGTTGTGCGTGTCTTCACAAGTAGGTTGCAAGATGAACTGTAAGTTCTGCATGACGGGTAAACAAGGCTATACCGCCAACCTGACCGCCAGTCAGATCATCAACCAGATTCATTCGCTGCCGGAACGCGACAAACTGACCAATGTCGTGATGATGGGAATGGGTGAACCGCTTGATAATTTGGATGAGGTGCTGAAAGCATTGGAACTACTGACCGCTAACTACGGCTATGCCTGGAGCCCGAAGCGTATCACGCTCTCTACAGTCGGACTACGGAAAGGATTGCAGCGTTTTATCGAAGAAAATGATTGCCATCTCGCCATCAGTCTTCACTCTCCGTTGACAGCTCAACGCTCCGAATTGATGCCGGCAGAAAGAGCATATTCGATCACCGAGATGGTGGAACTGTTAAAAAACTATGATTTTAGCAAACAACGTCGACTTTCATTTGAATATATTGTTTTTAAAGGGCTTAATGATTCGCAGGTCTATGCCAAAGAGTTACTGAAGCTTCTTCGCGGACTGGATTGCAGAGTGAATCTGATTCGTTTTCATGCCATACCGGGGGTAGACCTCGAAGGAGCGGATATGGATACGATGACCCGTTTTCGTGATTATCTGACGTCACACGGGCTTTTCACCACCATCCGTTCTTCAAGAGGAGAAGATATTTTTGCAGCTTGTGGTATGTTGTCGACAGCGAAACAGGAAGAAAAGATTGAGAGTTAATATATAAAACCGAACATCATGAAAAAGTACTTTTTTTATTTAAGCATCGCTTTGGTAGCCTTTGTCGTTGCTTCTTGTGGTCTGAAAGGAAATCACACCTCTAGTGGTCGTGCTTACGAACTTTTAGTTGTAGTAGATCACGGTGTTTGGGATCGTGCTGCCGGAAGGGCCTTGCATGATGCGCTTGATTCTGATCTGCCTGGTTTGCCGCAGTCGGAACCTTCTTTCCGGATTATGTATACTTCACCGAAGGACTATGATTCTACGTTGAAACTGAT
Source organism: Bacteroides sp. M10 (assembly GCF_014334015.1). GTDB lineage: Bacteria > Bacteroidota > Bacteroidia > Bacteroidales > Bacteroidaceae > Bacteroides > Bacteroides intestinigallinarum. Next base: position 3,554,522 of record NZ_CP060488.1, read on the forward strand.
ACGTAACATTATTATTGTAGATATACAGGATATATATACGAAAGCATCTTTCAAATATGCGAAAGACGTATATGCCAATCCGCAAATGATATTGACTATCCAGGCTCCGAACGAAGAAGAGTTTGAAAAGTTTGTGGAAGAGAATAGAAAGACGATTGTCGACTTCTTTACCCGTGCGGAAATGAACCGTCAGATTACGTTATTGGAAGAAAAACACAGTAACTTTATCTCCAACAAAGTGGATAGTCTGTTCGGCTGCAACATCTGGTTGCCTTCCGAACTGACCAATTCTAAAACCGGTGAGGACTTTTTCTGGGCTTCTACCAACACAGGTACTGCCGACCGTAATTTTGTGATGTACTCTTATCCTTATACTGACAAAGATACATTTACGAAAGAATATTTTGTACACAAACGTGACTCTGTGATGCAGGCCAATATCCCCGGATTCAAAGAAGGTGTTTATATGTCGACTGACAGCTTGCTGACTGACGTTCGTCCCATCAATGTACAGAACAGCTACACGATGGAAGCACGCGGCTTGTGGCGTATGAAGGGCGATTTTATGGGTGGCCCATACGTTTCCCACACTCGTCTGGACGAGAAAAACCAACGAATTATTACAGCAGAAATATTTGTTTATTCACCTGATAAAATGAAACGCAACCTGGTACGCCAGATGGAAGCATCTCTTTATACACTGAAACTTCCGAATGAGGTTCAGCAGAATCAGATTCCATTGGGAGGTGTATCCAAGGCGGCAGCGGAACAAACTAAAAAATAAAAACATGGAAGATAACAAGATAAGAATAGGTATCACCCAGGGAGATATTAACGGGGTGGGCTATGAGGTGATTCTGAAGACATTTTCTGACCCTACAATGTTGGAACTATGTACTCCGGTCATTTACGGTTCACCGAAAGTAGCGGCTTATCATCGTAAAGCGTTGGACATACAGACGAATTTCAGTATCGTCAACTCTGCTACCGAAGCTGGATACAATCGCTTGAGTGTGGTGAACTGTACGGATGATGAGGTGAAAGTGGAATTTTCCAAACCCGATCCCGAAGCGGGTAAAGCTGCGCTGGGAGCCTTGGAACGTGCCATTGAAGAATATCGCGAAGGCTTGATCGACGTCATCGTGACAGCTCCGATCAACAAACATACGATTCAGTCGGAAGAGTTCTCATTCCCCGGACATACGGAATATATCGAAGAACGTCTGGGTAACGGCAATAAATCATTAATGATTTTGATGAAGAATGACTTCCGGGTAGCTTTGGTTACGACGCATATCCCTGTCAGAGAGATTGCCACTACGATTACCAAAGAACTGATTCAGGAGAAGCTGATGATATTCCATCGTTGTCTGAAACAAGATTTCGGCATCGGTGCTCCGCGTATTGCGGTACTCTCTCTCAACCCTCACGCCGGAGACGGTGGTTTGTTGGGAATGGAAGAACAGGAAGTGATTATTCCTGCCATGAAAGAAATGGAAGAGAAAGGAATCCTTAGCTACGGTCCTTATGCGGCCGATGGCTTTATGGGTTCAGGCAATTATACTCATTTTGACGGTATCCTGGCAATGTATCACGATCAGGGGCTGGCTCCGTTCAAAGCATTGGCTATGGAAGACGGAGTGAACTATACGGCGGGTCTGCCGGTGGTACGTACTTCTCCGGCTCATGGCACTGCTTATGATATTGCAGGCAAGGGAGTGGCTTGTGAAGATTCTTTCCGTCAGGCAATTTATGTTGCCATCGACGTGTTCCGTAATCGTCAGCGGGAAAGAGTGGCCCGTGCCAATCCGTTGCGTAAACAGTATTACGAGAAACGTGATGATAGTGATAAACTGAAACTGGATACAGTAGACGAAGATTAAAAACAAGTAATGACAAAAGCAGAGATACAACAAGTGAAACAACGTTTCGGTATTATAGGTAATACCGAAGCATTGTCGCGCGCCATAGATGTTGCCATTCAGGTAGCTCCTACCGATTTGTCTGTGCTGATTACCGGAGAAAGTGGAGTCGGAAAAGAAAGTTTTCCGCAGATTATTCATCAATATAGCCGGAGGAAGCACGGACAGTATATTGCTGTCAACTGTGGTGCTATTCCGGAGGGTACGATTGATTCCGAACTGTTCGGGCATGAGAAGGGTGCGTTTACCGGTGCGATTGGCGAACGGAAAGGGTACTTTGGCGAAGCCGACGGTGGTACTATTTTCCTTGATGAAGTAGGGGAGTTGCCGATGCCTACCCAGGCACGTTTGCTCCGTGTGTTGGAGAGTGGTGAGTTTATAAAAGTAGGTTCGTCCAAAGTGCAAAAGACGGATGTTCGTATTGTGGCAGCTACCAATGTCAATCTCACACAAGCAATTGCCGAAGGACGTTTCCGTGAAGATTTATATTACCGGTTGAATACGGTACCTATCCAGATTCCTCCTTTGCGTGAACGTGGAGATGATGTGCTCCTGCTGTTCCGTAAGTTTTCCGCAGACTTTGCAGAGAAATACCGGATGCCCGCTATTCAGCTGACGGAGGATGCCAAGAAAGAATTGTTGGCTTATCCCTGGCCCGGTAACGTGCGTCAGTTGAAGAACATCACCGAGCAAATATCCATCATTGAAACAAACAGGGAGATCACTGCCGCCATCTTGCAGAATTATCTTCCCGCACAAAATATGCAACGTCTTCCCGCGCTGATGGGAACACGCGAAAGTAAAAGCTTTGAAAGTGAACGGGAGATTCTTTATTCCGTTCTGTTCGACATGCGCCAGGAGGTAGCGGAGTTGAAGAAGATGGTACACAACCTGATGGCTGAACGTGCCGGACAGGTGGGGCAGGTAGGACAAGTGGGAGCGGTGGTTACTACTCCGGTAGTGACAACACACCAGCCTTCGGTACCTGCAATCATTCATACCATGCAGCCTGCCGTTTGCAAGGATGATGACGACATACAAGACACGGAAGAATATGTAGAAGAACCTCCTTTGTCACTGGACGAAGTGGAAAAAGAAATGATACGCAAAGCACTTGAAAGGCATCATGGAAAGCGGAAAAGTGCAGCTAAGGACTTGAATATTTCCGAGCGTACACTTTATAGAAAAATAAAAGAATATGAATTGGATTAAGAAAATAATACGCCCTTTGGTACTGTTCGTTTTACCGTTGGTAGTCATTGCGTGCACTGTCTCCTATAAGTTTAACGGATCGTCTATCAATTATGATAAGGTAAAGACTATTTCGATAGCCGACTTCCCGATCAAGTCGGAGTATGTGTATGCTCCGTTGGCGACTAAGTTTAATGAAGACCTGAAAGATATCTTCATCCGGCAAACCCGTCTGCAACTGCTCAAGCCGAGTCAGAATGCTGACTTGCAGATTGACGGAGAAATCACAGGGTATAATCAGTATAACCAGGCAGTATCTGCCGACGGTTACTCTTCGGAAACAAAGTTGACTATCACCGTCAATGTACGCTTTGTCAATAATACTAATCATTCCGAAGACTTTGAACAACAGTTTTCTGCTTTCCGTACCTACGACTCTACCCAGTTGCTGACTGCCGTACAGGACGGATTGATTGCTGAAATGTCTAAAGAGATCACCGACCAAATTTTTAATGCAACTGTAGCAAACTGGTAATATAAATGACTTCTGTTAACTTTCAACAATGGATACAGCATCCCGAGATGCTGAATAGGGATACTTTGTACGAACTGCGCAATCTTCTTGCGAGGTATCCGTATTTTCAGTCGCTCCGTCTGCTGTATTTGAAAAACCTGTATGTTCTCCATGATATTAGTTTCGGTGGGGAGCTGCGAAAAGCGGTTCTTTACATTGCAGACAGACGGCAGTTGTTCCAGTTGATTGAAGGTGACCGCTATGATGTGCAGGCGCGGAAAAAAGGAGTACCCCTCACGGAGGTACTGAAAGACGAGCCGTCTGTAGATCGCACATTGGCATTGATTGACGCTTTCTTGTCCACAGTACCCGAAGAAGTAGCGGCCCAGACCGGCTTCGACTATTCGATGGATTATACTTCCTATCTTTTGGAGGAGACTCCGGCTACGGAACAGCCTTCAGAAGAAACGCCCAAACTCAAAGGCTACGAACTGATTGACGATTTTATAGAAAAGAGTGAGAGTGACTCCCCCCTCTGCATGAAGTCTTTAAGAGAAGAAGCGGTATTTTCCGCAGATGCTTCGGACGAGGTATGCGAAGAAGAAACGACGGAGGAAGAAGAGGAAGACGACAGCTGTTTCACAGAAACTTTAGCAAAAATCTATGTTAAACAGCAACGATATTCAAAAGCTCTTGAAATAATTAAAAAATTAAGCTTGAAATATCCAAAAAAAAATGCTTACTTTGCAGACCAAATCAGATTTTTGGAAAAATTGATTATTAACGCTAATTCAAAATAACTAAAAATGTACTTATTATTCGTTATCTTAATGGTTATTGCAGCCTTGTTGATGTGTTTCATCGTGCTGATTCAGAACTCAAAAGGAGGCGGACTTGCTTCTGGTTTCTCTTCATCTAACGCCATCATGGGCGTACGCAAGACTACAGACTTTCTGGAAAAAGCAACATGGGGCCTGGCCATCTTTATGGTTGTAATGAGCATTGCTACTGCTTATGTAGTTCCTCGTTCTGCAGTTGTTAAAGATGCAGTGTTGGAACAGGCACAGAAAGAACAACAGACTAACCCGTATAACTTACCCGCAGGTACGGCTGCGCCGCAAACTGAAGCTCCTGCTACCAATGCACCTGCTACAGAAACTCCGGCACCGGCTGAAACTCCTGCTCCTAAAGCAGAGTAATTTGCTCCGCCGTCAGGTAAGGCTTTGGGATAAAACCATTTAAGGGAAGGTGCAGACGGATGCTGCATTTCTTTGATATTTAAGTGCGGATTACGCAGATTACACGGATTTTCAATGTTCCGAGTGGTCAGTGTAATCCGCACTTAACTTTTTCTTGTAAAAACAATCTCTTTGTGATAGAAACAAACGAGATTTAACTACCTTTGTTGGCTGTATAAGATTATTAACTACTTTTTAAATATAACAATGACAGAACATTTGAAACAGAAACTGAATGACTCCCCCGTACTCCGATGGAGTGTTCTAGCATTGGTCGCATTTACTATGCTATGCGGCTATTTCCTCACCGACGTAATGTCTCCTCTAAAACCCATGCTTGAGAAAGAACTATTATGGGATAGTCTTGATTATGGATTCTTCACAAGCGCTTACGGTTGGTTTAACGTATTCTTGTTGATGCTGATCTTCGGTGGTATCATTTTGGACAAAATGGGAGTTCGTTTCACCGGAATGGGAGCTTGCTTATTGATGGTGTTTGGTTGTGGATTGAAATACTATGCGATTTCTACTACTTTTCCGGAAGGTGCCATGCTCTTCGGATTCAAAACACAGGTGACGTTGGCTGCATTGGGATATGCTATCTTTGGTGTAGGTGTGGAGATTGCTGGTATCACTGTTTCCAAGATTATAGTGAAATGGTTCAAGGGCAAGGAAATGGCATTGGCTATGGGACTTGAAATGGCTACGGCACGTATCGGAACAACTCTGGCGATGGTATTGACAGTTCCTTTGGCAGACTTCTTCGGATATACGGACGAGGGTGGTGCATTCCATACCAATATTCCTGCTCCTATTCTGTTTTGTCTGATTATGCTGTGTGTAGGTACCATTGCTTTCTTCCTTTATACTTTCTACGATAAGAAATTGGATGCTTCTTTGGATGCAGAAGGTTTGGAACCGGAAGAACCGTTCCGTATGAAAGACATTGTGTATATCATCACAAATAAAGGATTCTGGTTGATCGCATTACTATGCGTATTGTTCTACTCGGCTGTATTCCCCTTTATCAAATATGCTGCCGACTTGATGGTGCAGAAATATAATGTAGATCCTAAACTGGCGGGAACGATTCCCGGATTGTTGCCGATTGGTGCAATTATCCTGACTCCGTTGTTCGGTTCGTTATATGACCGTATCGGCAAGGGAGCCACGTTGATGGTGATCGGATCATTGATGCTAATTTTTGTACATACCATGTTTGCCTTGCCTATACTGAATATATGGTGGTTTGCTACTATTATAATGATTATATTGGGATTTGCTTTCTCACTGGTGCCTTCGGCTATGTGGCCTTCTGTTCCGAAGATTATTCCGGAAAAACAGCTGGGTACTGCTTACGCTTTGATTTTCTGGGTACAGAACTGGGGACTGATGGGTGTTCCTTTGTTAATCGGATGGGTATTGAATACTTATTGCAAAGGTCCGGTGGTAGACGGTGCACAGACTTATGATTACACATTGCCGATGACTATTTTTGCTCTCTTTGGTGTACTTGCTCTGATTGTTGCTTTGATGTTGAAAGCAGAGAACAAGAAGAAAGGATACGGCTTGGAAGAGGCAAATATCCAGAAGTAACAGTTACAATTCGAAGTAACGTTATAAATCCGAGAGTATAAGGTTTGAAAATAAAAGAGGGTTAGTATTAATGCTCTGAAATAAAAAAAAGAATTATGGCTGCCAAAGAGAAAATCAACCTGTTAGAGGTCATTCCTTGTCGCAGTGAACATATTACAGCAGAAAGGGAAGACGATTGTGCTCTCCTTTCCCCGTTTTAAATATCCGTGGATGCAACGCTTCCTTGTACCGGCAGGAATGTCGAAAGAACTTCATGTGCGATTGGAAGAACACGGTACGGCTGTATGGGAACTGATAGATGGAAAACGTACTGTTCGTGAGATCATAGAAGGGCTCGCAGATCATTTTCAAAATGAAGCGGGATACGAGTCTCGTGTATCGGCTTATCTTTCTCAAATGCAGAAAGATGGATTTATAAAACTTTTTATTAATTGACTTAATCAGATGATAGGTGATAAATGATAGTTACTATACGGCATAATAGCTAGTTATATGATAGTGCAGCCTCCTAAGGAGGTTTATCAAATATCCCGTTTAAAGATATGAAAAAAGGCAACTGATTCGTAATGATGTAGTTGCCTTTTTAGTATTTTGAGAATATCTTTAGTTACTTATATTTCTTATTTACTGAATATCCCTTATCATTTAGGAAGCATCTCCCATCTATCATTTATCACCTATCATCTAATAAATTATCTAATTAAGGAAAATAGCCCAGAATATGACAGCAGTTGCAATGAGGACTCCCATAATAATAAGCGTCCCCCAAACGAAATAATTGCTGTCCTTTTCTTTCTTTTTCTCCGAGTCGTGGATGATACGTCCCATTTCCTCGGGAGTGGTGTTGGGCAGTGGATAAGGCTCGTTGGTGCGGTTTAAGTGCTTCAGTTTGTCGTTGGCACGTTCACGGCGTAGACGGGAAGCCTCTCGCCCTTCGCTAAGCCGACGTATCATGTCGAGCATGTGTCCTTCACCACCCATATTCTTTGCCCTTTAGAAGTTTACTATTTGCCTTCTTCTCTATCCACTTTTAACAATCCTCCCGTATTCGGATCAAAATAAACTTTGATTGTAGAATTCTTATTGAACAAGACAGGAGCCAGATATTCTATCACACCGAATTGAGTAATAGGAAGTTCACCTTCGTAAAGTTTCTTTTTACCGTCGGTCAATGTAACCATTGCTTGTCCGGGCACGTTGTAGGCGATTCCATCCAAATCTTTCTTCTTCTTACCGTCTTCCTGTGGAATCTTGACAGATTTCAGGTCTTTCAAGCTGATATAAAACGGAGTTCCTGCCAGATCGTTGTTGGCAACTACACCCAGTTTCTTGGAGAAGCGGAAAGCAACTTCGTTGTTAAATTCCTTGTCCGGAGTAAGACGGACGGTGAATGTCTTCTCTTCCTTATCACGAGTGCCGGAGAACATTTGCGTCATTGCTTCTTCCTGTGCATTCAGATTATCAAGCATAATTTTAAGCTGTGCTCCGTCTGAAGGCATATTGTCAGCTTGTCCGCGCAATAAGGCATTCTTGCTTTCGCGGATGTTATAGATCTCTTTAGCCACCAGTTCAGCCATCTTCGCGGTAGAGCTGGCCATCAGAATTTCTTCGGTCAGGAATTCGCGGGGATTCGCTATTTTTGAGAGGACAGTGGGAGCAGGAGCTGTTTTCTTGTCTGAACTGCTTTTGCTGTAAGGCACATTGATGGCTTTCACGATGCCGTCCTCTGTCAGTTCCATGAGTGGTGCTACTGTTTTATCCTTCAATTTTACGAAGTAAGTAGTTTCGCTGTTGGGTACACCTACAGATTTCACTTTCACACTAGCCAGTTCCCAATACTCTTCGGGTTCGGTGGAGACATTGGCCAATCGCAGGTAACGATCAGCGTATTTGCTGAATTCTCCTGGAGTATAGTTGACTTTGTTGGCTTTTATTTCAAGCTCTATTTGGGTTTTGGGAAGACTGTAAACTACTCCGTAATCTTTTCCCCGGGTAACTCCCGTCAGTACTTCGGTTTGTGCATAGGCGGACGTTGCCATCAGTAGTCCCGCTGCTATAATCAACTTTTTCATATTCGGTTCTTTTTAACTGGTTTTGAAAACAAAGTTAATGAAGTTATTGAAAAAACTGTAAGTTCTTAACTTTTATTCGCTTACAAGTCGCCATGCTGTCGGTAGACAGGTGATAATATCGCTTGCGATCATTCCGATCATTCCCTGCTTCTTTTGAGCAACATCGCCCGCCAATCCGTGAATGTAAGTGCCGATTTTAGCGGCTTCTTCGGTTGGATAACCTTGGGCAAGCAGTGCCAGGATTACTCCGGTCAATACGTCACCACTACCTCCGGTTGCCATTCCGGGATTTCCGGTTGGATTGAAGAAACATTTACCTTCGGGGGTGATGATGGCGGAATAGGCTCCTTTTAAAATAATGTGTACATGAGCGGCACGAGCCAACTCGCAAGCTTTCATCAGACGTTCGTAAGAATCCTGACATTTGCCGGTCAGACGTTCCAGCTCCTTCGGATGTGGGGTGAGGATGGAACCTTTCGGCAGATGTGTAAGTGCGTGGCGGTGGTTGGCTAGGATATTAAGTGCGTCGGCGTCTACTACAACAGGGGCTTGGCAGTGTTCCAGTTGTTCCAGTAGGGCAGCTTCCGTTTCTTCATTTCGTCCCAGTCCCGGGCCGATGCCGACTGCTTGATAATCATCTGTGTCGGTGGGTACGGCAAAACAGGTCTCGTTAGCGTCGGTTTCTACGATTGCTTCGGGTATGGAAGTCTGCAAGATGTCGTTGTTACACATTGGTGCATGAACGGTCAGCAGTCCTACTCCCGAACGGAGGCAGGCACGGGCAGCGAGAGCGGAAGCTCCTACCATTCCTTTTGAACCGGCTATTAATAGTGCATGACCAAAGTTTCCCTTGTGGGCAAATTGTTTACGTGGTTTGATGAGTGAACGGATATCCTCTATTTCCAACATCTCGTAGTTTGTTTCCGTCTCTTCAATGCCGTCCTCGCTCAATTGGATATCCAATAATTCCCATTCTCCTACAAATTCAGTGTTTTCAGCGAACAGAAAGGCCAGCTTCGGCAGTTGCAGACTGAAGGTAACGTCGGCACGGATAATATTGGTTTTTACGTTGAATGTGTTTTCTTCTCCCATCAGTCCGGAAGGAATGTCAATGGCTACTACCATGGCAGGGGAAGAATTGATGTATTTCACTACGGCAGCGAATCCTCCGCTCAACGGCTTGTTCAGGCCGGAACCGAATAATCCATCAATAACCAGATGATCGGGCGTCAGGACAGGAGGAACGAATTGGGTACTAATTTCGTGGAATGTCACTTCTTCCATCATTTCTACCAGTTCTTTATTAGTCTGGCAGTCGGGCGAAAGTTCTCCCTTTGGGTTGAAGAGATATACTTCGATCTTATACCCTTTTTCAGCCATCATGCGGGCTACGGCAAGAGCGTCTCCGCCATTATTTCCCGGTCCGGCAAAGATGGTGACCGGTGTTTCCATATTCCATCTGTCTGTGATGGCTTTAGTTAATGCGGTTGCTGCACGTTCCATCAGGTCGATTGATGCAATAGGTTCGTTCTCAATAGTATAAGCGTCCAATTTCTTGATACTGCTGCTTGGAAATATTTTCATTGCGATGTTCTTTTAGTTTTCGGATTACAAATGTACATGATTCTTCTGACTTTTCCGGTTTGTTGTGGGAAGAAAACTTATTAATTATAAGGAGATGAGCTGCAGGGAATAGGGAAATAAGTTGTTCTTGACCCATAGCAAAGTTCTTTTCTATGGGTTGCAAAGTTTTTGAGTATAGGAAGAAAACTATAATTGCAACCTTTGATTATATAAATGAAGCTTTCATTTATATAAACGAAAGCTTTGTTTTTATAAATGAAACTTGCATTTATAGATTTTGGTTAGTGAAAGGGAACTTTTCAACGAGTCATTAGTAAGTTTATCATTAATAGAGAGTAACTTTGTTATGAATAGATTAGGCATAATCTGTAAATGCATCGGGCATAATCTGTCCGATTAGGGGAATATCCGCTTTTGAACTATTTAAGTGTTTGATTATTTGCGGTTTCCAATAAAAATATTATCTTTGGGGTAGGTGATGTATATTGCATCATTTTCCTATGCTCACAATGAATAAGATTATAAATAATAGATTGTTTAATCTTTTAAAGTTTGCATGATGGAAAAGACAAAGATTGGCTTGAATGCCGGGAAAGTATGGCGCATCTTAAATGAAAAAGGTGAACTCTCCATGTTTGATTTGTGCCGTGAATTAAGTTTGACGTTCGAAGACGTAGCTCTTGCTATTGGTTGGCTGGCTAGAGAAAGCAAGGTCTTTTTGAGGAAGAGGGAAGGAATGCTTTTTGCCAGTGTCGAAAATGTCGAATTTACTTTTGGCTAAAGTGGTAAGTAACCTGCATGTAAGATGGATCTCCACTTTGTTATTTACACAGCTAAAAAAATAATGAAGTGGATCAGTAGGATTTTTTATGCCCATTTTTATTATTCCCCCTATATTCCCGTTTGATAAGAACTTTCTTTTTTTGAAGCATTTAATCTATTTTTCGTACCTTTGCACCCCATAAACTACTAAACACATAAATTCATGAGTGCATTGAAAGGGCATCCGAAAGGCCTTTATCTGATTTTCGCGACAAGCACGGCAGAACGTTTCAGTTACTACGGTATGCGCGCGATCTTTATTCTTTTCCTGACGCAGGCATTATTGTTTGACAAAGAAGCGGCAGCATCCATTTACGGTAGCTATACCGGGTTAGTCTATTTAACTCCTTTGATTGGCGGATACATTGCCGATAAATATTGGGGAATCCGTCGCTCTGTGTTTTGGGGAGCAATGATGATGGCAGTCGGACAATTCCTGATGTTTATGAGTGCCTCTACTTTAGATAATACGGAACTTGCTCACTGGATGATGTATGGCGGACTCGGATTCCTGATCTTGGGAAATGGTTGTTTCAAACCTACCGTTTCTTCTCTCGTAGGTCAACTCTACGAACCGGGAGACAGACGGCTGGATGCTGCATATACCATCTTCTATATGGGAGTGAATGTAGGTTCTTTTGCCGCCCCTTTGATTTGTGGTTATCTGGGCGATACCGGTGACCCGCACGATTTTAAATGGGGATTTCTTGCAGCCGGAATCATGACACTGTTCACTGTTGTACTTTTTGAAACTCAAAAGAATAAATATCTTTTCTCTCCCTCCGGAGAACCAATCGGTATTATCCCCGATGCCAAACGTGAAAAGAAAGAGGATAAAGCCGAGCATATCTCACACCCGAAAATGGATAAGCGTACCAAGTTGCGTAATACCCTTGTAATCACTATTCTTACAGTTGCTTTAATAGCCTTCTTTAATTACGCTTTTGAGGGTGACTGGGTGAGCATCGGTATTTTTACCGCCTGCATTGTTTTCCCTGTCCTCATCCTATTGGATGGTTCATTAACCAAGATCGAACGTAGTCGTATTTTCGTTATCTATATAGTAGCTTTCTTTGTCATTTTCTTCTGGGCGGCTTACGAACAGGCAGGAGCCTCTTTAACTCTCTTTGCCTCCGAACAGACTAATCGTGATATTTTAGGTTGGGAAATGCCGGCTTCGTGGTTTCAATCCTTCAATCCTCTGTTTGTTGTTGTCCTGGCATATCTAATGCCGGGTGTGTGGAGTTTCCTCAACAAACGAAAGATGGAACCTGCTTCTCCTACCAAACAAGCGATTGGCTTGCTACTTCTTTCTTTAGGTTATCTTTTCATCTGTTTCGGAGTGAAAGATGCTATCCCCGGAGTGAAGGTAAGCATGATTTGGCTGACAGGACTTTACTTTATTCATACAATGGGTGAAATAGCCTTGTCACCTATCGGACTTTCAATGGTAAATAAGTTGAGTCCGCTACGTTTCGCCTCTTTGATGATGGGAATCTGGTATCTGTCTACTGCCACAGCCAATAAATTTGCAGGCATGTTGAGCGGACTTTATCCGGAAGCCGGAAAAGTGAAATCAATCTTTGGTTATCAGATTGCTACCATGTACGATTTCTTTATGGTATTCGTTGTCATGTCCGGTGTTGCTTCATTGATTCTGTTCCTTCTCTCGAAGAAATTACAGAAGATGATGCACGGGGTAGAATAAAAAATCGTATTTTTGCAAGGTTATTTTTAAAATTACCGGTTATGGATACCATTCAGATAAAAGACAAACAGTTCACTGTTTCTATTAAGGAACAGGATATTCAGAAAGAAGTGATTCGCGTAGCGAACGAAATCAACCGCGACTTGGCAGGTAAGAATCCGCTCTTCCTTAGTGTGTTGAACGGTTCATTTATGTTTACCGCCGACTTGTTGAAGCACATCACCATCCCTTGCGAGATTTCGTTTGTGAAACTGGCTTCTTATCAGGGAGTGACTTCCTCGGGAGTGATTAAGGAAGTGATCGGACTGAATGAAGACATTGCCGGACGTACAGTAGTTATTGTAGAAGATATTGTAGATACCGGGCTAACCATGCAACGCCTGTTGGATACACTGGGTACACGCAACCCTGAAGCAATCCATATTGCTTCTCTGCTAGTGAAACCTGAAAAACTCAAGGTCAATCTGAACATCGAATACGTAGCAATGGAAATCCCGAACGACTTTATCGTAGGTTACGGACTGGATTATGATGGTTTCGGACGCAACTATCCCGATATTTATACAGTAGTAGATTAAACAGTTAATATTAAATAGGTACCAGTTTAAATGGTAAATAGTAAATCGTTAAATTGTAAATAACAAAATGTTGAACATCGTAATTTTCGGTGCTCCGGGTTCAGGAAAAGGAACACAGAGCGAACGTATTGTAGAAAAGTATGGAATCAATCACATCTCAACAGGAGATGTATTGCGTGCTGAAATCAAGAATGGCACAGAACTGGGTAAAACTGCTAAAGGTTACATCGACCAAGGTCAATTGATTCCTGATGAATTAATGATTGATATTCTGGCAAGCGTATTCGACAGCTTCAAAGATAGCAAAGGGGTAATTTTCGACGGTTTCCCAAGAACAATTGCACAAGCTGAAGCATTAAAGAAAATGTTGGCAGAAAGAGGACAGGATGTTTCTGTAATGGTTGACCTGGATGTTCCGGAAGAAGAACTGATGGTACGTCTGATTAAACGTGGTAAGGATTCCGGTCGTGCTGATGATAACGAAGAGACAATCAAAAAACGTCTGCACGTATATCATTCACAGACTGCCCCACTGATCGACTGGTACAAGAACGAAAAGAAATACCAACACATCAACGGCTTGGGTACTATGGAAGGTATCTTTGCTGAAATCTGCGAAGCAGTAGATAAATTGTAATTTAGTAATCTTACTAATTATCAATACACTATTATAAATGAATAAGTCAGTCAGTAGCCGGAGTATTCTACTTAACTACTCTAACTACTGACTACTTTAACTACTTAAAAAGAATATGGCTGAATCGAATTTTGTTGATTACGTAAAGATATACTGTCGCTCGGGTAAGGGCGGAAGAGGCTCTACGCACATGAGGCGCGAGAAATATTGTCCTAACGGAGGTCCCGATGGGGGCGATGGTGGAAGAGGAGGTCATATCATCTTGCGCGGTAACCGTAATTACTGGACATTGTTGCACTTGAAGTATGACCGTCACGCAATGGCCGGTCATGGTGAATCGGGGAGCAAAGGACGTAGTTTCGGAAAAGACGGTGCGGATAAAGTAATAGAAGTGCCCTGCGGAACGGTCGTTTATAATGCCGAGACCGGGGAATATCTTTGCGACGTAACAGAAGACGGACAGGAAGTGATCTTGCTCAAAGGCGGTCGCGGTGGTCAGGGTAACTGGCATTTCAAGACGGCAACCCGTCAGGCTCCGCGTTTTGCGCAGCCGGGAGAACCGATGCAGGAAATGACCGTTATCATGGAGCTGAAACTGCTTGCCGATGTTGGTCTGGTAGGTTTCCCGAATGCGGGTAAGTCAACTTTGCTTTCTTCTATTTCGGCTGCCAAACCGAAAATTGCAGATTACCCGTTTACTACGCTCGAACCCAATCTGGGTATCGTTTCCTATCACGGTGGAAAGTCTTTCGTGATGGCGGACATACCGGGTATTATCGAGGGAGCCAGTCAGGGTAAAGGCTTGGGACTGCGTTTCCTGCGTCATATCGAGCGCAATTCATTACTGCTGTTTATGGTTCCGGCAGACAGTGACGACATTCGTAAGGAATACGAAGTCTTGCTGAACGAACTGCGTACTTTCAATCCTGAAATGTTGGACAAGCAACGTGTGTTGGCTGTCACCAAGAGCGATATGCTCGATCAGGAATTGATGGACGAAATAGAACCTACATTGCCGGAAGGCATTCCCCACGTATTCATATCTTCTGTTTCCGGTTTGGGTATCTCGGTGTTGAAAGACATTCTTTGGGAAGAACTGAATAAGGAAAGCAATAAGATAGAGGACATCGTTCACCGTCCGAAGGACGTAACCCGTCTGCAACAGGAGCTCAAAGACATGGGCGAAGATGAAGACATTGTTTATGAATATGATGACAATGTTGATGATGATGACGATGATATCGACTATGAATACGAGGAAGAAGATTGGGAAGAAAAATGATTTCACTTACAAAAAATAATGAGTTGAAGGGATATAAGTCACTGGATGTATATCCCGAGGTAGCTCATTTCGTAACAACGCGTCACGAAGGTATAAGCACCGGAGCTTACGGCTCTTTCAACTGTTCGCCTTATACCAACGACTCATGCATGAACGTCAATCGCAATCAGAGCTGGTTGTTTCAGTGCATGAATCATCAGATAAAGGAGTTGTTTATTCCTGAACAGAGCCATGGTTGTGCCAGTCTGATTATCAATGAATCATTTTTTAAAGAGTCATTAGAAATGAGACGGCTACTTTTGCGAGGAATGGATGCCTTGATAACTAATGTGCCGGGATATTGCGTTTGCGTCACGACGGCGGATTGTGTTCCTGTATTGCTGTACGACAAAAAACAACACGTTGTGGCTGCCGTTCATGCCGGATGGAAAGGAACTGTGAAGCATATTGTCAGTCATGTGATGGATCACTTGAATCAGAAATTCGGGACGCAAGGCGAAGATGTGGTAGCTTGCATCGGGCCGAGCATTTCGCTCGAATCATTTGAAGTAGGTGATGAGGTGTATGATGCTTTTAAAGAAAGCGGTTTCGATATGTCTCTTATTTCTATGAAGAAGAAGGAGACGGGCAAATATCATATTGATTTGTGGGAAGCCAACCGGATTGAATTACTGAATGCCGGAGTGCCTGCAGAACAGATAGAAGTAGCTGGCATCTGTACCTATATTCATCATGATGAATTCTTCTCTGCACGTAGACTGGG
Source organism: Bacteroides sp. M10 (assembly GCF_014334015.1). Classification (GTDB taxonomy): domain Bacteria; phylum Bacteroidota; class Bacteroidia; order Bacteroidales; family Bacteroidaceae; genus Bacteroides; species Bacteroides intestinigallinarum. The sequence continues at coordinate 3,570,429 of NZ_CP060488.1, forward strand.
AATAGATTCCGGTCGTATCTTGTCGGGAATAATGATTAGAAAGTAATAATTGGTGTCTGTAATTGCAGGACGCTGATGATTAGTTTATGATAAGTTATGTTTGAAATAAAAGTATCTAAAGAAATAAAAGACGCATGCCCGGTTTTCGCCGGAGCCGCCGTGTATGCTGCAGTGAAGAATACTGCTTACAGCGAAGGTCTTTGGCGCGAAATCAATGCTTTCACCGAACAACTGACTTCCACTACACAGATGGAAGACATCAAACATCAACCTGTTATCTTTGCTACCCGTGAGGCTTATAAACGTTGTGGCAAAGACCCCGGACGTTATCGTCCGTCAGCCGAAGCTTTGCGTCGCCGCCTGATGCGCGGAATCCCTTTATATCAGATTGATACGTTGGTAGACCTGATTAACCTCGTGTCTCTTCGTACGGGACATTCTATCGGTGGTTTCGATGCGGATAAAATACAAGGTATACATCTTGAACTCGGTATCGGCAAAGCTGGAGAACCGTTTGAAGGTATCGGACGCGGTGTGTTGAATATTGAAGGATTACCCGTATATCGCGATTCATTCGGAGGAATCGGAACCCCGACAAGCGATCACGAACGTACGAAGATGGATCTCGGAACTACTCATATCCTGGCGATAGTCAACGGTTATAATGGGAAAGATGGCTTGAAAGAAGCTGCTGAAATGATTCAGACTTTATTAAGAAACTATGCAGAATCGGATGGAGGCGAAATCATGTTCTTTGAATAATGAGGCTTTCTTCTCCGGCTTGAAAAAGAAAAAATACATGAGAAACATACTTATCTTCCTGACTGTTTTATTATTGCCACTGGTTGCCAACGGACAGAATAAATCTTCATTCTCTGCCCGGGAAGTGAGCGATGTTCGAGTAGCTACTCCCGGACTATTTGCTAAAGATAATCACATCTATCTGCGTTTGGACTCTTTGAAAGATCACGAATATGCTTTTCCCTTACCCGGAGGAAAAGTAATCTCTGCTTATGGAACTCGTGGAGGGCATTCGGGAACAGACATTAAAACCTGTGCAAAAGATACGATTCGTGCTGCTTTTGATGGAGTGGTACGTATGGCAAAGCCGTATTATGCCTATGGAAATATAGTTGTCATCCGTCACGCTAACGGATTAGAAACCCTTTATAGCCACAACTTCAAGAATCTGGTTAAAAGCGGTGATATCGTAAAAGCCGGACAACCTATCGCACTAACCGGGCGTACTGGCCGTGCCACTACCGAACATGTGCATTTCGAAACCCGTATCAACGGAGAACACTTCAATCCGAATCTGATTTTCAACCTGAAAGAGGGAACATTGCGGAAAGAATGTATCAAGTGTACCAGGAATGGAAGTAAAATCGTTGTGAAGACTCACATTCCTGATAACCGGGTTGCGCAGAATAAGAAGTAAATTATGATGGAACAAACCGTATACAAACCGGCTTGTCTATTTTTATATCCAGGTGCACGTCCGTTAGCAATCCCGTATCTGCATCTCTTTCATAAACTTGTATCACATTGCTATCTCTGCAAGCGACTAACAAATATTTACCGTTAGGCGTGATGATGAAATTACGCGGATGAATCCCTGTAAGTTGATAGCCTGTTTTCGTCAACATTCCGTTATCCGGATGAATCCGGAAGATAGCGATGCCATCTGCTTTCAAGCGATTACTGGCATATAAGAATTTTCCATCCGGGCTGATATGAATGTCTGCACTTCCTTTGGCTCCCACAGTATCAGCAGCTATCGTTTGCATCTCTTTCAGGTTTCCGTCTTTATATTCAAAAGCAATGACTGTGCCCGATAACTCATTTATCAGATAAGCATAGTTACCGTTCGGGGCAAATGTCAGATGGCGAGGGCCTGAACCGGCTTTTACTTTGTAGGCTGCTGGTTGTCCTTCTTTAAGGAAACTCTCTTGGTTGGTGATATCTGCATTCGGGTTGATGACATATTTATGTATTTGATCTGTTCCTAAATTATCAGCAAACAGATATTTTCCATCCGGAGTAATCCGTATACAGTGCAAATGAGATTTTTCCTGTCGTTCCTTGTCTACTCCCGAACCTTCAAACTTCAGGATATCGGAAGCAGGAAGGAGAGAGCCATCCTTAGCAATAGGAAAAACAGAAATACTGCCTCCACTGTAATTGGCAGTCACCACATTCTTACCATTAGTGATAATATAGCAAGGGTCTTCCCCTTCGGTCTTTTGTGAGTTTAATAGTTGGAAAGTACCTTTCTCTTTATCGAAAGCCAATGCATTGGCAGCAGCCCGCTCATCATTAAATTCACTGACTGCATAAACGAATTTTCCGTCAGCGGATGGAACGAGATAAGAAGGATTTTCTATTTCTACTTCACTCAACGGGACAGCAATTCCGTCTTTTTCATTAAAGCGGAAGCTATAGATACCCTTACTGGTTCCTGAAGTGTAAGTACCTACTAACATCGTTAATTCATTTTCCGTAGTACCGGTTGTTTCCATATGAGTCTTTTTTTTAGATGTGCAGCTACTGATACTGATTCCTAATATACAAACAGCAGCGAATGAGTTGAATATAAATGTTTTAGATAGAAATGTCTTCTTCATAAATAGCATGTTATTGGTTGGTTCTTCATGATGCTTTTTCATTTTAAGTATGAAATAGCTCCGTAAAGATAATGCTTTGATATAATATTTGCTAACGTCTTCTCGTAATTTAGAAAACATTTCCTATCTTTGCACCCTTGGAAAGCGTTCTAAATAATCGCTATTCTGTACGAATAAGAATTTGGGGTTGACTGGATTTGACAGCGGGCAGAAATGGTAGGTAAGCATGCAGTGGGTCGGTAATTTCCACTTAAATATCAGTTATCAAAATTTTATCTGGCGAAACTAATTACGCTCTTGCTGCTTAATCGAATCACAGTAGATTAGCTTAATCCAGGCACTAGGTGCCAGGACGAGACATCACTCGGAAGCTGTTGCTCCGAAGCATTCCGGTTCAGTGGTGCAGTTACATCGGGGATAGTTGGAAGTGGCCTCGCACTTTTGATGAAACTTTAGAGGATAAGGCAGGAATTGATGGCTTTGGTTCTGTTCCTGCACGAAAATTTAGGCAAAGATAAGCATGTAGAAAGCTTATGATTTCCTCGTTTGGACGAGGGTTCGATTCCCTCCAGCTCCACTTTATACTAATCATTAGTATCTATAAAGAGAACACTCAACGTTGCAATAGTAACATTGAGTGTTCTTTTTTTATGGGGCTATCAATGAATTTATTCCACCTCGCGAGCCATTTATTTTTATATCCGTATCGGGCAATAGCTTTTTAATGCGCTCTATTCCCTCTTTGGTTATCTTTCCATATAGGGTCAACGATTCAATTTTTATCTTTGATATTTCATCCGGTATATCGATCTTATCGATAAACTGGATATCCAACCTTTTTATCTCCTTCAGTTCTAACAAGACAGTAGGAAACTCCTTTACCCTAATGTTAATGCCGCTCCCCCAGCCGTCATTTTGGGCATCAGCATTCAACTTGTTTTTTAATCCGTCATTGTTAACGTCTTTCTTTCTGACCATCCAACCAATTTGTGGTCGCAGAGCAAAATTCTTACTATTTTGCTCCAGTCCGATGAAACCTGCCCAAAATTCTAATGGAGTCTCTTTGACGGCATCAGTATATACTTCCTGATACTTTACATCTACCTTCACTATTTCATCGGGGAGACAATTTCTGCCTTCAAGTTGTTTCAGATTATTTCTTCTTCCTTCCTTGTCATAAGGGAAAAATTTAACGATCCATCCATCAATAATATTCGGAGCGCCGTATTGCTTCTGTGAATGATATTTGAACATATTGCGCCAAAAGCTTTTGTCCACCTGGCCTTTGGAGGCTTTGACAAATTCTTCCAGAAGAGGTTCCAGTTCGGAAATCCACCATTCGAGTTTATATTCTTTCAGGCTTCTGGCTTTCTGTAGAACTTTTTCCCAGTCCTCCGGAGTTCCTTCAAGGGTTATTTTAGGTATTCCACAGACTATGCGTATGATTATAAACTCAAAGTATGGCTTCACAGCTTCCATGATTGTTATTTCAGAAGCAACTTTCTCTAAGGAAGTGGTTGTTGAAAAATTACAGGTGAGCAATTCAGTCAGATGGTTACCGACATATTCTGATATTTGTTTTGTGAATTGAGGAAAGAGCTCTTCCCATGAAAAAGTAGGGTCTTCCAGTTTCTTGTCTGCTCTTACAATTAAGGACAGTTTGCCGGAGAAATCAACGAGATTATTTCTTATTGATTCCTGATTGGCATTTATATGTCGTGCAAATCCTTGGCTGATTAGTAGCCAAATCATGTCTGGGGACAGAACAAATGGTCTGTGATCTGCATAAGCCTGATACATACCGTTGAAAAAAGAATTAGTTCCAAAGGATACCAGACTGTCGGGAGATTGGCTCTTTGCAATGATATGATAAGGAATTTCGATATTCTTCTTTTTTATTTCATAAGGCTCTATGTCCATGTATGATAATATAAGACTTTTATAAATGTCGTCTTGGGAATATAAATGAAGTAATTTTTCAGGCTTTGAAAGTTTTTCAACTTTAAAAGTGATTCCATTTTGAGCAAATATGGGAATACTGCAAGATATTAATAAGCCAAATAGTATGTTTTTCATAATCTTAAAAGATTGTATGGTAGTAAGAATTAATCGAAAATACCTATGATTCTAATAGATAATATGCAAATATAGCAAAGTAATATAAGAAATAGACAAAATAAAGTCTTGAATATTTTTATTATCATAATTACGTATCGTCATTTATTTATTCGTATGTTTGAATAGATAGGCTTAGTAAATAGAGAAATAATAATTGTTCAATGAAAAATATATTGTTACTTATTGTTGTCTGCTTAGGTAATATGTGGACGTTGAAAGCACAGGGACATCCTGTCATTTATGCTTCTGCATCAGATAAAGAGACTATTCAGCAAAAAATAGCTGATGAAGAATGGGCAAAAGAAGCGTTTAATAAAATACGCGGAAATGTTGAGAAATATGCAGATCGCCATGCTGCAGATCCTCAATGGATTATTTCACGTCTTGCCATGTATTGGAAAGAGGGTGAACGATATACTCAATGCTATTTAAAAAATCAGAACTGGGATAGAGGGGAAGGGAATGCACCTGTTCCTACAGTTCGTATGCCGGGTATGCGCACTTGGAATAAATATTATAATGTTCCTTTAGAAGATAGGCAACCATATAATGAAACGGGAGATATGCTTGGACTTAATAGACAAAATCCTTCAGAGCCTCCTGTACTAGTGCCATATAAAGAGAGTGGGCATATGGTGCGTGGCAACAACGTAGAAATACTGACTCTTGCCGAGAATGCAGCATTTGTTTACTGGGTGACAGGGGAAAAGAAATTTGCACGCTTTGCGGCAGATATTTTTAATACATGGTTGATAGGGACTTATTATATGAATCCCATTCTCGATCCTGAAAAGTCGACAGGAGGTGCCGGAGGTTGGGAGCCGGGAGGAATTTGCGGATATTATGATTATGAACAGATACATGACGATCTTGCTTTACACGCCGCTACTGTATATGATTTTCTTTACGATTATTTGAAAGCTAATCCTCATGTTCATCTGAAAGAAATAGGAAAAGAAACAAAAGAAGTTGCAGGAATTGTTTTTAAACGTTTTATTGATATTGGCCTTATTCGTGGTGCAAAATCAGGCAACTGGAATGTGAATGGTTGGAATATGATATTACGTCCGATTCTTGTGCTGGAGGAGAATGAAGCATATCCGGATGGGAAAGGAAAAGATTATTATCTGCATTATTTGACGAATGAGTCGACAATATATCATGATGCTATTCCGGATATGGTGAAGACGTATGATCCTGTGACAGGTTTATGGCCGGAGTCGCCGGGATATTCTTTCGGAACAATTCAAATGCTATTGGATTGGGCTATATTGTTGAAGCGTTCGGGGATAGATATTATTGCTGATAATCCGATTTTGCAGAAAGCAGCAATGGCGGTTTTTCCCTGGATGGATGATGCAGCCAATATGGTTGTATTCGGGGATTCACGTGGAGGCAGTGCAAATTTTCTTACGTTTGAGAATTTGTTGACATATTATACACAGACTGCTAACAAAAAAGGCATTGAATCTACTGCCGCAGCTTTAAATAAAGGACTTTTATTAGGAAAATACGACCGTTCAAATGTCGGTTGGACAGGTATTTGTACTTATGTTCCTACTATTCCGGTAGTAAAATCAGAGATAAATGAAAGGACTTCCTATTCTCCACATCACCGTTTCATTACAATGAAGAATTGGACTGGTCCGTTTAAAATGATGGCTGCGCTTTATGGTGGAACAAATGGATATCACCTGACGGCAAATGGATTAGCTTTGCAATTATATGGCTATGGATATGCTTTGGCACCGGATGCTGCCGCTTATGAGTCTTATTGGAGCAAAGACCATGTCTATCATCAGTCTCCTGCAGGGGCTAATACTATACTTCCCGGCTATTCAGAAGGAAAAATAGTTATTGAAGCGATGGAACCGAAAGTAGAGACTGGTAAATTTGTGAATGAGAAGGCACTCACCCCATTCTTGAATTTTGCAGATATATCGGCAGGAGAGAAAAGAAGAACCGTTGCCTTAGTCCGTACGTCCGATTCAGACGGCTATTACATTGATATTTTCCGTTCAGATTTGAATGATAATGATTATCTGTTCCATAATGTTGGAACAAATCTTGAAGTAGTTGATGTGCGCGGAAATATTCTTTCATTTAATCGACAGGATAAATTGGAGAGAACGTATCATGTGGGTTATGAATGGTTTACTAATATCCGAAAAACTGAATATGACCGGAATTTTATAGCGAGTTGGACAATGCCCGAAAATATAACAGCCCGTTTATGGATGACAGGAGAAAAGGGGCGTCAGATTTATAAGGTAGACGCTCCGGCTACTACCTTAAATAAAGGATTAACTCCGGGGAATGTGTCTATGCCACCTTCTGTGACACCTACCCTGATTGTTCGTCAGGAAGATAATAACGCAAAAGCTCATCCGTTTGTTTCAGTATATGAAGCCTATAAAGGCGATACTCCTCATGTTAAACAAGTTACAGCTATGTCGGTTGGGGAAAATTGTGCAGGAGTAAAAGTGCTGACAGGAAATAAAAGAGAAGATTATGTATTCAGTGCAACAGATTCACAAGTGTATTCATTGGCTTCACGTACATTTTTTAGCGGTACATTCGGCTTGATAAGTGAGGTGGGTGGAAAAATAGACTCTATGTATTTAGGGAAAGGACGACTTCTTCAAAAAGGAAATTACTCATTAGAAGCGGAACAGAATGTTTATGCAACAATTTATCAGGTAGACGGAAATTGGTATTATTCTGCTACAGGGCCAGTGAAAGTAAAGATTGGAAAGATGGAAAGAATCTTGGACGAAGGATATAATAAACTACTAAATATTAAATAATAATTTATAAGATTGTAATGGATAAGAAGAACTTTTTTGTGACACTAGCGGCAGCGGCTCTATTTGCAGTTCCTGTCTCTTCACAAACAATTGACGTAAAAGGAGATGCTGAACCATTCACTCATTATTGGAGTGTCGGAGTTGGAGCAGGTCGTGCAAATGAAGGTTTGCGTGCCGGATGGTTGGAGCATTTGAAATTAGTGAAAGACTATTGTGGATTTCAATATGTGCGTATGCATGGTTTGTTTGGCGATGACATGTTTGTCTATTTCAAGAAACCGGATGGGCGAGTAGTCTATAACTGGCAATATATAGATGAAGTTTACGATCGTATGCTGGCTCTGGGAGTAAAACCTTTTGTAGAATTATCATTTTTCCCGAAAGACATTGCTGCAAAAGATAGTAAGCAACAAATGTGGTATCAGAATAATGTATCTGTGGACCGCAATAACTTTGATAAATGGCATAATTTGGTAAAGGAATTTACACAACATGTTGTTGACAGATATGGCATTGATGAAGTTTTAACTTGGTATTTTGAAGTATGGAACGAGCCGAATCTGAATCTGAACCCGAAAGCCGGTTTTTTCGACGGGACAAAAAGTGATTACTTCCGTATGTACAAAGAGTCCGTTAAGGCTATAAAATCTGTAGACGAAAGGCTGAAAGTAGGGGGACCTGCAACCAGTAATTTTATAGCAGATAATCGTCATGATGGTGAAATAATGGATCATAAAAAGTCTGTTTTCTATTCACAGGATATAATAAATACCAAACAATGGAAAGGTGTATGGATTGAAGATTTTCTTCGTTTTTGTGAAAAGGAAAATCTGCCGGTTGATTTTATTTCAACTCATCCGTATCCCACAGATTATGCTTTAGATCCGGATACGGGGCGTAGTAAGGATGCCATTCGCTATGTACATTCCCTGCATGATGATATAACATGGCTGCGTCAGCAGATTGCAGGCAGTAAATATCCTGATGCGGAAATTCACCTGACAGAATGGAGTACAAGTCCTAATAGTCGTGATCGTATGCATGATGTCCTGCCGCCGGCAGCCTATATTTTGAAAACCAACTTAGATTGTTTGGGAATGGCCAATTCGTTGATGTACTGGACATTCACGGATGTATTCGAAGAAAAAGGAGGTGGTGAGGAAATTTTTCATGGTGGTTTTGGAATGATTAATTTCCAAGGGTTGGTGAAACCTTCTTTTCATGCTTATCGTATGTTGCACCAATTAGGCGATGAGAAACTGTATTATAAAGATCCGTTGTTTGTGAGCCGTTCTTCTCGAACGGGCAAAATATCGGCTGTAGCCTTTAATTATCCGTCAGAATATGAAGAAGCCGTACCTTCGGCAGCGAATTTCAACAGTTACATGCAAGCATCATCTAAAAAAGTGGATATAGCATTGAAAGGATTAAAACCGGGCACTGTTTTTGAAATTGAGATATTGGATAAAGATCATGGTAATGTGTATGATGATTACTTGAAAATAGGTGCTCCACATTCGCCCGGTTACAAAGAAATCGATTATTTGAAACAGGCTGCCTGGAATACGGATAAACAGATTATTAAGGTGGATTCAGAAGGTACTTTTGTTTGGAAGTCTGAATTGGCTCCGTGGAGCTGCGTGTTAATTCGTGAACTGTAATTATGGAAAAATGCCTGAATATGAAAAAACGATTATTCTTAAAAATAGAATATTAAAATAATCAATAGAGGGCATAATTGCTACTCCTTATTAAGCGGAACGGAAAAACCCTGTTAATCCTGAATAGGAAATTCTCGTTTTTTATTATTTCACGTATTTATTGGTTAAATGGAAACGTGTTTTGCTTTTTAATTAGTTGAATGCGTGACTAAGTGTTGAATGACCTATCATTATAATACTTTTATTATGCCGATATTAAAACTATAACTAGAGGAAAAACAAGCTCTCAATGACCCTTTTGGGTGTTCCCCGGTGGCAATCGATGTGTTCCTCGGTGTCGGTCAAGTCAACCGACACCGAGGAACACATCGATTGTTTTAAACCAACGGATGCTTTATGGGTGCAAAAAGTGCATATTTGTTCTGATCTTATGCAGTAAAACTCTTTATTTATGCATATTAATGCGGTGATTTATACAGTTTATTCTTTGATTTATCATTTTTAGAACAATCGGTTTTCTACAAAATCTTAAAAAACGAACATCAGGAAAGAAACTTGACCGATGTTCCCTGCATTGTATAGATTCTTGTTGATAATAAGGGTTAATATGAAGCATCCCTTGTTGACAACCGACTTTATTTTTTCAATGTTATATACTTATTGAATGAAATAATAATGTATATTTGCAGGGAACAGAATGTGAAAAGGATGAAAAACATACTCGTTGTATTATTTATAATATTGCTAAACATACTTAATCCACAATATCTGTTGGCGAGAGACTTGAAGTTTAACCGTTTGACAGCCGAGAATGGATTACCCTACAGTACGGCTAATGTAATGCTTCAGGATGATAATGGATTTCTATGGATTGGTACTCATACAGGCTTGTGTCGTTATGATGGGATTAATACGGAGATCTATTCAGAGTTTGAAAACAAGCAGGTTCGAGCTTTGGCTGAAACGGAAGGAAATTGGTTATGGGTAGGTATGGAGAATGGGCTTGCCCGTATTAACTTGAAAACACGTAAAATGGAATCTATTCTTTGTGAGGGAAAAAAGGAACTACAAAGAGTTAGTGCTATCCATTGGGGAAAAGACGAAAAAGTGTATGTAGCTGCTATTGCTGGGCTTTTTGTCTATGACAAAGGAGTATTGTCACATGTGATTGCTGATGAAGGACAAGTGTTTTCTATATTGGAGAATACTCTCACTGACTATTGGTTGCTTACTGAAAAAGCGTTGTTAAACCTGGAAACTAAGACCGGGAAAGTTACAAAGTATGCTTGGCCGTTGAAATTCAACCCATTTTTTCAGGCTTCTCTAAATTCGTATAAAAATGTTCTTTATATTTCTGCTGAATACAATTCAATGTTACGATTCGACATGAAGAGTCGCAGGTTTATGAATGAGTTCGCAATGGAGGATAAAAAAAGAACTTATCCCTTGATTATTGATGGTGGGCAACTATTTGTAAATACAACGTGGGGGATAGAAGTGCTCTCATGTACGACGAACCGGTTGCAATATACTATCGCAGCTGATGAAGATATGAAAAACGGACTTCGGTCTAACCAGTTTTATTCTATGTATAAGAAAGGAACGACTTTGTGGTTGGGCATTTTTTCCGGGGGAATCGCTTATTCACAGATTGAAAATGATGCCTTTAATGTTTATCGACTTCCTGGCACGGATTTTACTACTTTCAATCGTCAGGTACGTTCTTTTTGCATTGTCTCGGATGATATAAAATTAATAGGAACAAGGAATGGATTACTGTTGGTTTCCGAAGCGGAAAAACGTGTTCAGACTTTCACCACTCAAGATTACCCGGCATTACTTTCTAATTCTATTTTATTTATTCAACCATTTGGTGGTGATGATTACTTGATTGGTACAACAAAAGGGCTTGTTCTTTTTTCTTTGAAAAAGAATTCTTTCAGGACCTTCTCTGAAGAAAACGTATATAGAGGAACACAGTTTTATTCTTGTTTGTCAGATGAAGAGGGGATATGGTTAGCTACATCTGAAAAGGTGCTCTATTATAATATGCATACAAATCAGACGGATATATATCTGCTGGATACTAATAAATATCCGGGATGTTCTGCTTTGTCTTTATGTTTCGACTCCCGTAATCGTTTATGGATCGGAACCTCTGATGGTATTTTTTTATTGGATAAGGTTACTCGTAAAATAACGGATACCTTTGAGGGAAAGGATAAATTGAAAAATATATCTAAAGCACAGATAAATAACATATCCAGAAGTAAGAATGGAAAGATGTTCATTTGTACCGATCGGATGGGGCTGATTGTTTTGAATGAACGGGGAACGGAGATTGATATTTATTCTGAAGATAATATTTTGCCACATAATACAGTTTATAGCGTTTATGAAGATGAACAGAATGTGTGGTGGATTGCTACGATGAAAGGGATTCTGCGTTATAATCGGGTGACTAATAAGAAACAGTTGTATGATTTATCAGCCGGGATACCTGGTGGAGTATGTCGCTCATTTAGTAAGGATAGTCAAGGCAGATATTGGTGGGCTAATGAAATGGGATTGGTTGTTTGTGATCCTTATCAGTTGTCACAAGCTGTATTGTGTGACTTGCCACGTATTAGTTCTGTTAAGGTTGCAGGGAAGCGGCAACAATTGTTGGAAGATCAGGAACAAGGTCCTGTAACTCCAGCTTATGCAAAATCAATGGTATTGCCTGCGTTTCAGAACAATTTGGAATTATGTTTCTCCATGCATACCTATCTAGGAGCTTTGGATTCTTATCAATATATATTGGAGGGATTTGATGAAAGATGGAAATATAATATTGAGAATAACTGTTTGTCCTATACTGATTTGCCGGCTGGGACATATCTGTTGAGAGTTCGTGGACAAGGGAACTCTGATTATGAAACTCAATTGGAAATTATTGTAGAATATCCATGGTATGTTACGTATGGTATCGCTGCCATAGTTGTCATAATTGTGCTATTGGGTATTGGGTGGAAATATTGGCGGAGAAAAGTGTCGATAGTAGAAATGAAACAGGATTCTGACGATGAATTGTTAAATACGGCGGCGTATAAACCTAAAACTCCAAGATCCAGTCAGGAAAAGTTGGATCGCCTGTATGAACAACTCATTCATTATTTTGAAACAGAAAAACCATATTTGAACAAACAGTTGAAGAGTGCGGATATTGCCGCGGCGTTATCTTGCTCTATTTCTTCTTTATCAGAGTGTCTTTCTTTTAAATTGAATACTAACTTTTCCGATTTTGTTGCTCATTATCGAGTGGAAGCTTTTGTTCAAAAGCAAAAACAGGAGGATATTTCTTTATACACATTAATGTCTATTGCAGAATCTTGTGGATTCAATTCAAAGTCGTCTTTCTTCCGGCTGTTTAAAAAGCAAATGGGATGTACTCCATTAGAGTATATTCAGAAGCAAGAGCATGACAGAGTATCAAAACAATGATTTGGGACTTTGCTTTTAATTGTATATGTTGTTGATATATAGTTGTTTATCTGTTTGTTGTCTTTCTTCCTTGCATTGATACCTACCACTTTCAAATTTTTGCCTTTAAATGAGACTAACAGTTTATATTTGCGTTCGTAATCATAACTCAAAGCTTATATTATGGAGAATGCAACTGATAGATCCCAGAGTATTATTGTAGATTCATACATTGAATATTATTCTCGTGTAGTGGATTTTATAACGTATCGAATTAACAATCGTTGTGATGCAGAAGATTTGGCACAAGATGTATTTGTACGTCTGATGGAATATAAGCAAATGCTTTGTGAAGATACAGTAAAACATTTCATTTATACCATTTCCCGTAATATTGTAACTGACTATCTTCGCCGTTATTATAAGGCAAGAGAAATCAGTAGCTATCTCTACGATGAAACTTCTTCTTGTACGAATGAAACGGAAGAGATTGTCTGGGCTAATGACATATCTTCATTAGAGAAGAAGAAATTGGCAACCTTTCCGAGGCAACGAAAACAAATTTATTATTTGACGCGCTTTGAAGGGCTTTCGTCAGTAGAAATTGCTACTCGTCTGAATGTCGGTAAGCGAACGGTAGAATGTCATTTGTTTATAGCAAGGAAAGAGATGCGTACATATTTACAACAGTGTATATAAAAAAGAGATAATAAACTATAGTGTTAATTTTAAATTGGAATTTATGGAAAATGATTTTCTTAGATTCTCACCCAAAAGAGTTTTATATTCTATGATGATGGCATCCGCGCTATGTGTCGGAAGTCCTCAAATGGTTTTTTCAGAGGTGAGAGACGTTCAGGCTATTCTGCAATCAGGTTATGTAAAGGGACAAGTGATAGATGAGAAAGGTGAACCTGTTATTGGAGCCAGTATTTCTGTGAAAGGGACTACCAATGGAGTTATTACTGATATAGATGGTAATTTTACATTGAATAATGTATCTAGAGGGGTGTTGATCATTTCGTATGTGGGTTTTCAAACACAAGAAGTGAATATAACAGGAAAGCCACTGAAAATTGTATTGAAAGAAGACTCCGAAATGCTGGATGAGATAGTGGTTGTTGGGTATGGAGTTCAAAAGAAAGCGACTCTTTCAGGTTCTGTTACTCAAGTAAAAGGAGATGAAGTACTTGCCGGAAAATCTACACAGAGTGTGGCTTCTGCGCTACAGGGTACCATTCCTGGTCTGACAATAACGCGTACTTCTTCCCGTCCGGGAAATGAAGGTACTTCAATAACATTACGTGGAGGTATCTCTGTGAATGATGATGCCAATAATCCGATGATCATTATTGATGGAGTAGAGGCTTATGAATGGGAACTTTCTCAGATTAATCCAAATGATGTTGAAAGCATATCTGTATTGAAAGATGCAGCAGCTGCAATTTATGGAACTAAAGCTGCCGGTGGTGTTATCCTGGTAACGACTAAACGTGGTAAAGAAGGAAAAATCAAAGTCACTTATTCGGGAAGTGTACATGCTAATATTGTAGGAAAACGTTATCCGGTTGCTAATGGGCAAGAATGGGCGCAAATGCATAATATGGCTGTGGAGAATGACTATAAATATGGTGCAGATCATACGTATGGTTGGAAGTTAGGATGGTCGGAAGAAACGTGGCGTTCGCTAGCCAATGGTGAATATATTGAAGGTATGGTAAATGGCGCCTATAAGATATTGGATCCTTATGCTGATCAATTTGACGAGGTTTATGGAACTACTTGGGGACAATCTCATAATGTAATGGTCAGTGGGGGGAATGACAAAGTGAAAGTGATGACTTCTTTGGGATATGCCAATGACCGATCTTTGATAGATGTGGCATACGATGGACAGAAAAAGTATAATTTCCGTACGAATCTTGATTATAAAGTCAGTGACATGATAAAAACGGAATTCAATGTGTCCTATGACAAACGTAACACTAGCAGTCCACAGCAAGGTGTAGGAAATGGTTTGCAAGATATGTATTTGTTTCCTATTTACAATGAATACGGCCAATTTTATGATACTTTTGGAAATAATAATCTTGTAGCCAAAATGGTAGAAGGAGGGCGTAACAATAATACGGAAGAAATCATGCGTTTAGGAGGAAAATTGACATTGGACTTCAATAAGTATGTGAAGGGATTATCTTTCCAGACTTCTGCAAATTTCCGTATTCGTCATCATAAGAAGATAGAGCGTCAGACTCATGTTACTCTTTATGACTGGGCAGGTGAAACGACTTCTATTGATGGTTATCCTGATTATTCGCAAGGATCAGGTTCAATTCATTCCCAATCGTCAAATGATGATTGTTGGGTAAAAAACACACTAGAAGATACGTTTTATCAGACTTATAATGCTTTGTTAAACTATAATCGAACTTTTGGAGACCATAATCTTTCATTAATGGCAGGTTTGACAGGTGAAAAAACACGATATGAGAAATATTACCAATACCGTAAGGGAATGGCCAATGATGAACTAGATGATATTAATTTAGGAGACGTCACTACTGCTGAAGCTACCGGAGGTAGAAATGAAGTAGGAATGATTTCTTGGATTGGGCGTTTGAATTATGATTATAAAGGGATTTATTTGTTAGAAGGATTATTCCGTCGTGATGGTTCTTCCAGATTTTCAAAAGATAACCGTTGGGCTAATTTTTATGGTCTTTCAGCCGGAATACGCTTCTCTGAATTTGATTTTGTAAAGAACTGGAATGTGTTTGACAATCTGAAGTTGCGTGCATCTTATGGAGAGACCGGTTCGCAAGGAGGTATCGGTCAATATGATTATTATTCAACAATTAGTAAAGGAAGTACAGTATTTGGCTTTGACGGCACTAAAGTGAACACAGCATGGATTTCGTCTATGACCTCAAAGGATAGAACTTGGGAACGTGTGGCTACCACTAATCTTGCAGTAGATTTTGCTGTTCTAAATAACCGTCTTAGTGGTACTTTTGAATACTATATTCGTAAGAATAACGATATGCTGATTTCTGTCACTTACCCTACAACGTTGGGAGCGACAGCCCCTAAAACAAATGCAGGAGGCTATCGTGCTAATGGTTGGGAATTACAGTTGAACTGGAATGATAGAATAGGACAAGATTTTACTTATAATGTCGGTTTTAGCTTGTCTGATTCGCGTACTGAAGTAACAAATTATGAAGGTGCTGCAGCTATTACTTACGGAAAGAATAAGATTGTAGAGGGAAAGCCCATCAATTCAATTTATGTATTCAAAACAAATGGTTATTTGCAAACAGAGGATGAAGTTGCTGCATATTATGAAACAATTAATAAAGCCGGAACTTTAGCTCCGACTCAAAACAGTAACAATCAATTGCGTCCCGGATGCGTAAAGAAAGTCGATTTGGATGGGAGTGGAGCAATCACAGCGGATGATCTTTATTATTATGGTGATTCTAATCCGCATTATCAGTTTGGAATTAATTTGGGAGCTAAATATAAAGGTTTTGATTTTTCAGCATTTGTTCAAGGAGTGGGCAAACAGAACCTCATCCGCGAGGGTAATATGCGTGGTCCTTTCGTTAGCTGGTGGATGAATCAAAACAAAACCTATCTTAGTAATACATGGACAGAAGAAAATACCGGTGCCCGCTTTCCGTTGTTATCATTCAATGGTTCGATAAACGATTGGAATTATAGTCAATATAACGATATCAATGTGATGAATGTCTGGTATGCCCGTCTGAAAAATATCGTATTGGGTTACACATTGCCTAAGACATGGATGAAGAGGATAGGAGTGGAGAATTTACGCCTTTATCTATCAGCAGACAATTTATTTGAATTGACACATGTAGCCGATGGATTTGACCCTGAAGCACAGGCTGCCACAGGGCAGGGTAAAGTTGATTGTTATGCACGTACAGTGTCTTTTGGTATTGATCTTACATTTTAAAATATATACGCATTATGAAAATGAATAAAATTATATATACCTTATTATTGGGGTCGATGGTAACTACAAGTTGCATAAGTGACTTTTTGAATTTGAAACCTTTGGATTCTGAAACAGAAGCGATTTTTTTCCAAAACTTGGAACAATTTCAAGCTGCTGCTGATAATCTTCATACTAATATTTACGCATGGCAGTCCAATGGAAAGAAAGGTAGTGCAAATAACACTTATGCCATTCGTTTTGATTATGGGACAGATTTGATTACAGTTTCTCACGATGCAGTGAATGGAACAAATGCAGCCGGCACTTCTGATGATTATTATTCTCAATCGTATGAATGGTTACGTGGTTGTAACCAATTGATTGAGAAAGGCGCCTCTTATTCTAACCCTGATGAAATAGCAGGTCCGGTTGGGCAAGCTCATTTCTTTCGTGCATGGCATCATTTCTTTTTGTTACAACGTTTTGGTGGAATACCATTGATGATGAGTACTCCCGATGTCTCTTCAGATGTGGTATGGGGCAAGAGGGCATCTCGATATGAAGTTATAAAAGCTATTTTGGATGATTTGGACACAGCTATTTTAAACTTGAGAAGCACGACGGTGTCTTCGACTTCAAATGATGGTCATGTAACAATTGAAGCTGCAAAAGCTTTTAAGGCACGTGTTTGTTTATATGAAGGTACTTGGGAAAAATATAATGGTATAGGTGCGGCTGATCCTACCAATGGGGATGGTGTAAAAAGCGGTGCTGGAACGGTCATCCCTGAAGGATACCCTTCTGTGGCCGACTTTTTAACCATGGCCAAAACTCTTTCTGATGAGATTATCACTAGTGAGACATTTGAATTGTTTTTAGGGGTAGAGAATGTGCCTAATTCGGCTAATCCGGATTTGTATGCACATAAGAGTTACTTTTATCTATTTAACTTGGAAGGTAGTGACTCTAATCCTGCCGGACTGAGTAAGGCTAATAATAAAGAAGCAATTTTTCGTGCTGTCTATGATCATACGAATAGGAAGAGTAATATGAATCTGACGCATGCGGAACCAGCTAAGATGACACGTAAATTAATTGATATGTATTTGTGTACTGATGGTTTGCCTGTTCATGTATCTCCTTTATTTAAAGGGTATATTGATATGAATACGGAATTTGAAAACCGTGATTATCGGCTGACAGCCTGTCATCCTAAGACATTGGATTATGTTTGGGGTTGGGGGAAATATGGTACTGGTGCAGATTATATGACAGATATAACTTCTTTGTCTGCCAATCAGTATCAATATTGTCCTAATTTGACGACTAATACAGCTTCAGGAACTCGTGGACGGAAATTCTGTTCGGAATTGTCTACCATAACCGATGCTGGGCAGGAAGCAATGGATTGTATGTTAATACGTTTAGCTGAAATATATTTAATTTATGCTGAAGCTACTTGCGAGTTGGGTAATGGTACTATCTCTGATGAGGATTTGAATAAGTCTTTAAATTTAGTTCGTGCCCGTGGTGGAGTGGCTCCTCTGAATGCTGCTTTGATAGCTAAGGCAAGATCATTAGGATGTGATATGTCTTATTTAGGAGAGATTCGTCGTGAACGTGCTTTGGAGTTGTATGCTGAAGGCTTACGTATTGCAGATGTATGCCGTTGGGGAATTGCGGAACAAGTTTTTGGGACAGAAAAATGTGGTGTCTACATAAGCTACGAAGATACTAATACATATTTGGTTACAATGAAAAATCCTGTAACAAACGAAGATGTTTTCAAATCCAGTGTTTGGACTGCTGATAATATAGAACAAGAAACTATTACTTATGAAGATCCTGCATATACTCCAACCGAACCAGGGTGTGTGATTGTAGAAAAGAAGGTTAATAGAAAATTTTCAAAGAAGAATTATTTGCAACCTATTCCTACAGATGAGATAAAGTTGAATCCGCAGTTATTGCAGAATCCGCAGTGGTAATGAATGTAATTAATAAAAAATGAATATGAAAAAGCTATTTAATTCTATAATGATTTGTGTTCTGTTACTTTCGAGCACTTTCATAGGAACTGCATGTTCAGACGATGATAAAAATGGATCGAATAAATATCCAGTTCCTGTAATCTCCGAGTTTTTTCCAAGCGAAGGTCTTCCAACTAGTGTGGTGACGATAAAGGGGGCTAATTTTGGAACAGAACGTACAGAGCGTGTGGGACGTGTGTATTTCGGAGGTGTCGAGGCTACTGACTATGAAAGCTGGTCGGATAATGAGATTAAAGTACGAGTACCGCAGAAAGGGCTTACCGGTAACATTACTCTGTGGGTCTGGAAGAATCATACAGAAACAACCGATGAATTTATTTGTGTTCCTGGTGCCGAGATTACTTCAATCAATCCGAGTCCCACTTTTCCTGGTTCGCAGATTACGATAAATGGAAAGAATTTCCAATATTTCATTGATAAAGGGGTTACTGCTC
Organism: Bacteroides sp. M10; assembly: GCF_014334015.1. Lineage (GTDB taxonomy): Bacteria > Bacteroidota > Bacteroidia > Bacteroidales > Bacteroidaceae > Bacteroides > Bacteroides intestinigallinarum. Next base: position 3,589,547 of record NZ_CP060488.1, read on the forward strand.
AGGATGTTATTGTTGAATTCTGCGCTGAAGAGGGAATTACTAAGGCCACTGCTGATGCTTTAACAGCTACTTCAGTTACCGTAACAGTACCTACAGATGCAAAAGGTGGTGTTATTACTATTGATTTTGATGGTTATCAAAAGGTTAGTGGTCCCGAATTGCCGTTAGTTGGAGATTTGAATTTACCGCTCATCAACTATTTAGAAACAAGCGGAACAATAACCATTGAAGAAGGTGGAATTGGAAGTACTAAGGATGGTGCTTATGTCATATATCAGTTTGATGCACCTGCAACCGGATTGTTCGATGTATATCTGATGACAGGAACGACGAAAGATGGAAGTTCGCTGAACGTTAATATCGGTGATAACCTGAATACCTTGAAAACTGCTGCATTGAACGAGACTTTAACCCATGCAATGAAAAATACCGGCTCATGGGCAACCAATTGGAAAGACCAATGGGGAGCATTCTATCTTGAAGAAGGCAAAACCTATTATCTGAAAATCACATTCCTGCAAGTGGGAACAACTTGGGTTGGAAACGTCGGTGAAATCGGATTGACTTTATCTGCAGATCAAAATCAAACACCAGTAAATGGGGTTAAACCAGGTGTGGATTATGTAATTTATAAACATGATTTCAATTCGGGCACATCCTATCTTCCTTTTACAGACGCATGGGCTTGGGAACCCAATTATATTAAGATTGTAGATAAATATTTGGAATTTTATTACAACTATAAAGCTCTTTTGGAGGATGACCGTCGTATGCGTCGAGGAGCCGAAGTGACTTGTAATTTCAAGACAACAACCGAAGGATGGTACGGGTTTAAGTTTTTCCTGCCCGAAAATTCATTTCCAATGAACGAGAGCGGCATCATTATAGCGCAAATTTTCAATCAAGGTTGCCGCAATAGTTGGGCGGGGCATCTTTCCATTGATCAGGGAACTTTGAAACTTTCGCATCGTCATGCATTGGTCGATCCGGTAGTAGGAACTGTTGGTAAACTCGAGGTTAACAAATGGTACTCGGTGGTGGTTTATTTCAAAGTTGGTCGGAACAATAAAGGTCGTTTGAAAGCATGGATCGGCGATGATATGACCGAGGGCTCACCTGTATACGATTCTGGTAATTGCAATTTTGGTTTCGCGCATTGGATTGATGATGATACTTTGGACGATACCGGAAATAACCCGGAATGTGCTGGTTATAACGGAACTTATGATGCTTTGGGTTGCAAATTCGGACTGTATGTATCCAACAAAGTAGACATCACCATCCGTTTTGATGACCTTAAAGCACTTGAAGGCAACCCTTCCGGAGCGTTTGATATTGTGAAGCCGGGCAATTGATGAATGAAGGATAACTGTTTAAGTATTAAATCACATATATTTTAAAGATGGGAGAGCGCATCCGGAGTCACAGACGAAATGATGCGCTCTTTGTTTTTTACGTTATCAATAATAATGGTAAAGTGTGATTTTAATCGAAAAAGAAATACCATGGTTCATATAAGGAATAAATATTTTTATCTCTTTTCCATCTTCCTGTTGTTGGATGTGTGGATGGCATTTGCACAGTCGGCCATTAGCGAAAAAGATTTTCGCACGAATACGCATCCCCGCATATTTGTTACGATGGACGACAAACAAGCTATTCAGGCGAAAATAGAATTGGTGAACTGGGCAAGAGACATTTATGAGGCGCTGAAAGCCGATGTGGATCCAATCATTGCTATGCACCAGGATAATCCCGGATACGTGGTTTCTCGTATGCAGATGCATTGGGAACCAGGAAAACGCTATACACATTTCTATACAGAAGGAAACTACGTGACACGTAGGGAGGGCAATGCCAAATACCCGACTGTCAGAGTGACTTATGGACGTGCCGCCAGCAACTCCGTGCCTTTGGCCCCACTGGACAAAATTATTCCTTACGGGGATGGTTCGCTGACCAAACCTGTCAGTACGAATCTTGGCATTGTGAAGCTGACTGAATCATCGAACAATAAATTATCGGATTTAGGCAATGAAACTCCATATGATACCGTTCCGTTCACTAAGACCGGACTTGGAACGGAAACCGTGAACCGGGCTTTCATTCAGTTGGCTTGGAAATCGTCTATCTTGTATTACTTGACGGAAGATAAGAAATACGCCAAACTGGCTGCCGACATCTTGTGGAATTTTGTTCGTGGTGCAGCACAACAAGAACAACTTAATCCGGGTTGGGAACAAAATCATAAAGAGGGAAGTTTCAATGGCTACCTTTCTTTCGAGACTTTAGGTGATACCCGCCATTTCGCTACTCTTCCATTGGCATACGACATGATTTACGATTATCTACGGCAAGAGTATTTTGATTCGGAACAATTTGTCAAAGGCATTGATGGTGAGATGTGGGCACCTCCTCATCCCGAAGGAAAAGAATGGGCTTTAGGCTGTTTCGAGAAGATGTTCAAGCGTTTGATAGAAAACAAACTGAACCGTGGGGGAGGACTGAAAGGCAACTGGAACATGAATGAACAGCAATCTGCCATGCTTTATGCCTTGGCGCTTGACGAGGATTCCACTTACCAGGACGGCAAGGGACGTGCTTATTATGTAAACAAACTGGTTTACGGCCCTACTACGGAACATCATGGGGCTTATCTCGATGTGCTGCGTGCCAACATCAGTCCTACTACCGGATTGTGGCCTGAAGCTCCGGGCGGATACGGGCAAGGTTCTATTGGTCAATTGGTACGTTTCGGCTTCATATATTATAAAAATGGTCTTGATTTTTTGTCCAAAGATCCTTTGTTGAGCAAAGCCTCGGGTTCAATGACACAAATGTTGTTTCCCAATGGTTATGTTACTAACTTTGGTGATGCTACATATGCTACCATGAATACCGAACAACTGGAACTTATGATGGCATATTGGCACGATAAGAAGGATAGTTTGCAAGAAAGAAAATGTGCAGAATGGATGAAATATGCCCCACAACGGAACTTGCACAATGAATTCTATTATGCGTTGTTTTTCTATTTGCCCGAAATCCCTCGTACTGATAGTGCTCCTCAATTGGCGCGTACATCCTATTCGGAAACATATTCTTTAATATTCGGTCGCAATAATGCACCCGATCCGAAGGATGCTTTGGCTTTTACTTTGATGGGATTTGGCAAGGATACCGGGCACAGGCAACCTAATGGCATGAATATGGAGTTGTATGGGCGTGGACATATTTTGGCACCAGATCAAGGTGTAGGTCAGGATTATTGGGGGGCGGATACACATGAATATAAAATCAACGTAGCTGGACACAATACCGTGAGTCCGAACGGAAAAGGTGCGGACAATAACATGCCGCAGAATCTGGAAATTGTACATGCCGAACCTGTCGTCGTTGATGGAAAAGCTCCTGACTACGAGGTATCACCCTATCACCAGTATGTAGATGCAGCCAATCATTTCTATACTTCGGAAATCAAGGCGGAACAACGCCGTATGCTTTCTATTATCCGTACTTCACCACACACAGGCTATTATGTAGACATATTCCGGTCGGACGTAACGGATGGAGAAGACCGTTACCATGACTATATTTATCATAATATGGGTACCGGTTCCGAATTCTTCCTTTCGTCGGGGCAACCGATGCCGATGTCTGCTTCTCCCTTGGATTCGTTGTCCGGTAAAGGATATTCTTATTTCACGACATTGGGTAGCTGCGAGAATCCTGACAACTTTTATGTAGACTATCATCTGGGTATAGATGATACTCATATGAGGATGTTTATGCCGGCAGGTAAGGGAAGAACCGTTTATCAACTGAACTCTCTGTTCAATCATCGTTATTATGAACCGTCTTTACGTACGCTTCCTGTACCGGCATTATTGGTAAGGCAAAAAAGTGAAGCTTGGGATCATCCTTTTATAGCAGTGTATGAGCCATACGGCAACGGAGAAAAGGCTCAAATTCATTCGGTCTATACAGGCAAGACTTCAAAACAAAAAGGTGTAGCCAAGCTGTCAGTCGAATATTTCAAGAAAGACAAAGTGGACCATATCATTCATTCGGTGAATGAAAAAACAGAAGTGAAGTATATGGGTATCCGGTTTATAGGTACCTACTGTGTTGCAACAATGGAGAAAGGACGGCTTGTTTCATTGTATATAGGAAACGGATACTCGTTCAGCATGGATGGTTTGGAAGTTTCTCTTGGTGAGGGAAAGCCTTTTGATGCTTGGCTGGAATGGAGAGATGGGGAGTGGATTTGTCATTCAAGGGAAAGTGTAAAAGTTAAATAATAAGGCTCTTAAAAAACATGAAAAAAAATAGACTGTTATGTGCAATGGGAGAAGGTATTCAGGCAATATATGGAAATTTGCTTCTTAGTGTTCCATTGCGTGGTAATGGTTCCATTGATGAAAAAGAAGAAGCAATTTTGAAAGATATTGCTTCTTGGATGGCAGTAAATAGGGAGGGAGTATATGGAACTCGTCCATGGGAAGTCTTTGGTGAAAGTCCGGCGGCAGAGGCTGTAATTCCGTTGAAAGGTCAGGGATTTAATGAAGGAAAACATCAGCCTTATACAGCGCAGGATATTCGTTTTGTGAAGAAAGAAGTTTTTTTATATTCACACGTGATGGCTTGGCCGCAGAATCGGAAAGTTGTAGTGAAATCGCTGTCAGCAGGAAATCGTTTGGCTGAAAATGTTGTCGACAAAGTTGAGTTGCTAAGTTATGATCATCTCCTTGAATATAGTCAGACAGATGAGGGGGTGATTGTAGAGCTTCCTGAAACGAGACCGAACTTGTTTTCATTGATTCTTAAGATTTTGACAATAAAATGATATATGTTGTAGTGTGTATGAAAAAGTATATAACTTGTTTGTTCGGATTTCTGCCCATGTTTATGTCAGCTCAAAATATAACAGACCTAGCTGTTATGAATGATCGAATGGCAGACACTTTCATTGGAAACGGTACGCAAGTATCGTCCATAGATGATTCAGTGTTTGTTCATCCGGATAGAATCCGTTATGACCGGCAATGTATACAGATTGAAGGGAAGGACGTGTTCCTGTTTAGTGCTGCGTTCCATTATTTTCGTGTGCCTCAACCTTTGTGGCCGGATCGTTTTAGAAAGTTGAAAGATGGTGGTTTTAACTGTGTGGAGACATACATTCCCTGGAACTGGCATGAACGGAAAATGCCTCGTTCACCGCAGGATGAATCCTGTTTGGACATGAAGGAACTGGATGACTTTCTGAAAATGGCGGAAGATTTCGGACTTTATGTGATTGTCCGTCCCGGGCCTTATATTTGTGCAGAATGGAGTGGAGGTGGTTTCCCGCAATGGATTATGCAAAAGAAACCTGCAAAGACCACTTTCGATACTTGGTTACAAAGTAATGATCCTGAATTTATGCGTTGGAATGAGCATTGGTACAGAGCTGTATGCCGTGTAGTGGCACCGCACCAATTAACGCGGAAGGAGAGGGGGCATACAGGTGTCATCTTTTTCCAGGTGGAGAATGAATTTAATCGAATTAAATGGTTTCCGAAAGAGGCCAAGAAAGACTATTTGATCCAACTTACGCAAATTGTTCGTAAATATGAAATAGATATTCCGGTTATAACTTGCTGGACGGATGAAGCCCGTAATGTGAAGGAGGGTGTTCTTAACGGCGTGGTAGATATGGTAAATAGTTACCCGCGTTGGGAAATAGAGAAGAATTTCGGTCGTTTGATTAATCAACAGTTACGTACCCAACCCGGCAAACCGTTAATTTCGGGAGAATTGCAAGGTGGATGGATGAGTGAAGTGGGAGGAAAACTAAGTTGGGAACAGGATGGTTTAATGCCGATACAAACGCAGAATATTACCTTGTATGCACTGCAGCGTGGTTTTTGTGGGATTAACTATTACATGACTGTAGGTGGTACTAACTTTGATGATTGGGGAGCCAGACAAATGACTACTACCTATGATTATGCAGCTGCCATTGCTGAAAACGGTTCGACTAATGAGCGTTATCGTCGTTTTCAGGGATTAGCGCATTTACTGAAAGAACATGGTACTAGAATTGCCCGTGCTGATGTGCTTCCTGTAGAGTATGTTTCTACTGATCCGGATGTGAAGTTGGCATTACGCAAGACTTCCAATGGTGACCGGTATTATTTTGTGAGAACAGAGGAGCATACCCGTCATCATTTTGGTACCATACAGACTTCCGATTTCACTTTTGATTTTTCATTGGAACCGTTTGGAGCAATGATTTATTATCTGCCTTCAGGTAGCAGTCAGGGTGATTGGTTACCGAAACTTCCTGATACGAAATCTCGTCCGGTAGTTGAAGCGGATACTATCAAACTGACGCTTGATATGCGGATGGCTGATCCGCTCCCCACTCGTTGGATGAAGTTGAAGAAAGGAGAATACATTGATCACGATGGCATTTACGGACGTCATTTAGTGTATTATCGTACTTATGCTCCGCAAGGAAAATTGCTTGAAGTAGGGCGTATTGGACATAGACTGATAAACGGTACGGATGCAGATGAAGTGCTGGTGTCTGTTCAGGGAAAGATACTGCCTGCATTGAAAGAAGATGCATACAATGTATTCTATCAACTACCGGGAGATTCTGCTGTAAATAGGAAGACTGAAGTAATCATACTTTTTGAAAGTAAAGGCTTGCATCACCATACAAAAAAAATAGTAGAAGATTACTGGGGCATAGGAATAGACTATGTAAGATGCGGTAGTAAGGATCTTACTTTGGAGTATGCATATACGGAAAATGAGCGCGGACTTAACTTGTCAAAAGGGATTCTATTGCAGGAAAAAGTGCCTGTAGGGACTTCTAAATTGAATGAATCGCTTTTGTCATGGTATTCATATTCATTTACTTTACCAGAACAGCCTCATGGAGTGTGGTTCCCTTATCATCTTCGTTTGGAACATTCAGGAAATGGTTTTATCTATATAAACGGACACTGTATCGGTCGTTGTTGGCAGAAAGGTCCCCAACGTGAATACTATATTCCCGAGTGTTGGCTGAATATGGGAGGTGAAAATCGTTTGGTTGTCAGTTTACGCCCTACAAGTGATGGCGTTGATATACAAAGGGCTGAAATTATACCTGTCACTTGGGTGGCGGAAAGTAGTGAGTAATAAATCAAAATCATATCATGATGAAACTTAATTTCTTTTTTCTGATAATTGCTGTTTTAGGGGAAACTATGAGTGCTCAAGTTACTGGACGTTGGGGAGATCAGGGAGACGGTACTTTCCGCAATCCTGTGATAGCTGCTGACTATAGTGATCCTGATCCGATTCGGGTAGGTGATGATTACTACTTGGTAGCTTCTACATTTGAAAGTTATCCTGGAGTTAGCGTCTTACATTCAAAGGATTTAGTGAACTGGACTACTATAGGGGCGGCATTGACTGATTTAGTGACGGTCGATTCGGCTTATAGCGCGAAGCGCATGGAACGTTATAATGGTGGTGCTTATGCTCCAACTATTAGTTATCATCATAATCAGTTCTATATTTATGTAAATCTATATACAGATGGTTTTTATATGGCTACGGCTGATAATCCGAAAGGTCCTTGGAAAACTCAATTTGTAAAAGATAAATACGGCCGACCTTTACGGGTGACTCGTTGGTCTGATCCCTGCCCTTTTTGGGATGATGACGGAAAAGCTTATTTGGTAAGTAGTCATCCTGGAAGAGAGTATTGGTATAGTTACATTTTCCAAATGTCTGAAGATGGAACAACTTTATTGGATGCAGATTCCGCTCACATGGATAAAAAGAATTTCTTATATCAATATCCTGATGGAGGTACAGTGATTTCACCGTATCATTCCAGTGAGGGAAACCGCATATTTAAGCGAAATGGTTATTATTATTTGCAGCATATTGAGTTTACTGATAAAGGACTTGGAGAAGGCACTTATGTATTCCGGTCACGTCATCTTTATGGTACACTTCCTGACGGTACACCGGGAAGGCCGGGACAGCCAGGTAAGTATGAGGTGTTTGCAGTAGAAAAAGTAAAGAGTCGTGAAAATTTGCGCATACCTGGTCAGGGAGGATATGTAGATACATCTGACGGTAGGTGGTTTTGGATAGGGCAATTTACTCGTGATTACGCTTGCGGCCGTCCTCCGCATTTATTACCGGTGACATGGATAGATGATTGGCCGGTGATAGGTGTTGAGGTGAAAAATATGGAAGGGAAAATGGGTTGGCAATTGCCTAAACCTATTATGGGATTTTCTATTTCCCTTCCGCAAGGAAGTGATGAATTTACGAAATCGGTGCTACATCCGCAATGGATGTGGAATCATGTTCCAGATAATAAAAAATGGTCTTTGACAGAACGTGCCGGGTATTTACGGTTATACGCTTTCCCTACAGTTGGAGGAAAGGGTTTCTTTAAGGCTGGTAATACGATAAACCAGCGCTATATGCATAGCGATTCTACATCCGTTACTGTAAAGATGGAAGTTGGGGGAATGGCTAGTGGGCAGAAGGCGGGATTGGCTCATTTTAATGGTGGTAAAACATATGCTTCTATTGGGGTGGTTAAACGGGGGAATGACCTCTGTTTGGAGTTTGGAATGAATGGACATATTGTGGAGGGTGAAGCTTTTCCGTCTGGTCAAGATAGTATTTATCTCCGTACTTCCATGGGAGTGGACGCTAAAGCCGATTTTCAGTATAGTTGGGATGGTATGACATTCTATCATTTAGGTAGCAAGTATCCGATGACATCTGCAAATTTCCGGGGGGATATGATAGGTATTTTCACTTATAATGATTTGGGAGAATCTGGTTTTATAGATGTAGATTGGTTTCATTACCAAGTTTCTAATAAATAAAGGTAAAGCTTAATAGTTGACTAATGAGGATATTTCTATGGTAAGATTAGATAAGATTTGTATAGCATTGGTGTGTGTGGTGTGTTCATTGAACATATCCGCTGATGATTTGAAATTATGGTATAGTCGTCCCGCTACGGTTTGGACTGAAGCATTACCTTTAGGAAATTCCCGGTTGGGAGTGATGGTTTATGGTGGTACAGGTGCTGAGGAACTTCAGTTGAATGAGGAAACAGTGTGGGGGGGAGGGCCTCACCGTAATGATAATCCTAAAGCTTTGGCTGCATTGCCTCAAATCAGACAGTTGGTGTTTGAGGAGCGTTATCGGGAGGCACAGGAAGTGGTAGCACAAAATTTTGAAACTCCGCGTAATGGTATGCCTTATCAAACGATCGGTAGTTTGTTGCTAAACTTTCCCGGACATGAGAAAACTACGGAGTATTATCGTGACTTGGATATCGAAAGGGCAATAGCAACTACGCGTTATAAAGTAGGAGAAGTGACTTATAACCGGGAAGTTTTCACTTCCTTTACAGATAATGTGATTATAGTTCGATTGACCGCAAACAAACCGGGGGCTTTATCATTTACAGCTTCTTATAAATCTCCTTTACAACATGAAGTCCGTAAGTCGGGAAAAAGGCTTATATTATCTGGGAAAGGAACTGATCATGAAGGTGTAGCTGGTGCTATTCGTGTCGAAACACAGACCGAAATAAAAAATGAAGGAGGTCGGGTAGTGGTTACAGATAAAAATATTCTTGTGAATGGAGCCAATGCTGTAACTCTTTATATTTCTGCGGCAACTAATTTTGTGAATTATAAGGATGTGAGCGGAGATGCACACAGAAAGTCTAAATCTTATTTAGATAGTGCCTGTAAGAAAAACTATGAGCAAGCACGTGAAGAACATATAGCTTATTATCAGAATCAATTTAACCGTGTAAAGTTGGATTTGGGGACTTCGGAAGAAGCAAAAAGGGAAACGTATTTACGGGTAAAACATTTCAATGAAGGGAAAGATGTGGCATTGGCTACTTTAATGTTTCAATATGGTCGTTATTTGTTAATATCCTCTTCTCAACCGGGAGGGCAACCTGCCAATCTGCAAGGAATATGGAATGATAATTTATTGGCACCCTGGGATGGAAAATATACAGTAAATATCAATCTGGAGATGAATTATTGGCCGGCTGAAATTACTAATTTGAGTGAGACACATTTGCCATTGATGCAGATGTTAAAAGAATTGTCGGAAACAGGGAGAGAAACAGCGCGTACAATGTATGGTTGTGATGGTTGGGTGTTACATCATAATACCGATATATGGCGTTGCACAGGACTTGTGGATAAAGCATTTTGGGGAATGTGGCCTAATGGAGGTGCATGGTTGTGCCAGCATTTATGGCAACATTATCTTTTTACTGGTGATAAGACTTTCTTAAAGGAAGCCTATCCCATCATGAAAGGAGCTTCTGATTTCTTTCTTCATTTTCTGGTTGAACACCCTAAATACGGATGGATGGTGACTTGTCCGTCCAACTCACCGGAGCATGGACCGGAAGGAGATGAAAAGAAGAATGCGCCTTCTACTGTGGCTGGCTGCACGATGGATAATCAGATTGTTTTCGATCTTTTTTCTAATACTTTGCAGGCTTGTAAAACGTTGAAGGAAGATGCTGGTTATGCCGAACGTTTGCAAAAAATGATTGAACGCTTGCCTCCCATGCAGATTGGTAGATACAATCAGTTGCAGGAATGGCTGGAGGATGTAGACGATCCTACGAGTGAGCATAGACATGTATCTCATCTCTTTGGATTATATCCGGGTAATCAGATATCTCCTTATGCAGATCCTCTGTTATTTCAAGCTGCAAAAAAATCTTTAGTTTACCGGGGAGATCAAGCGACAGGATGGTCGATTGGCTGGAAAATAAACTTGTGGGCAAGGCTTTTGGATGGTAATCGTGCTTTTAAGATTATTAATAATATGTTGGTACTGGTAGAACCGGGAAAGTCTGATGGACGTACATATCCGAATCTATTTGATGCACACCCCCCTTTCCAGATTGATGGGAATTTCGGTTATACGGCAGGAGTTGCCGAGATGCTTCTGCAAAGTCATGACAATGCAGTACAATTGCTTCCGGCGTTACCGGATGCTTGGCAGGAAGGTAGTGTAGAAGGACTGGTTGCTCGTGGAGGTTTTGTTGTAGACATGAAATGAGAGGGTGCGCAGTTATCTAAGGCGACTATACATGCTCGTTTGGGTGGGAATCTTAGATTACGCTCCTATGTGCCTTTAAAGGGAAAAGGCTTGCGTGAGGCAGAAGGCGAAAATAATAATCCGTTTTTTCAGGTGGAACGAATAAAAAGACCGCTTATCTCTAAAAAGATTTGTCCGCAGTATCCTTTGTTATATAGAGTGTATGAGTATGATGTAATGACTGAACCAGGGAAAAGTTATTGTTTTGAGAGGATATAACCCCCAAGAAAGATTCTCAATAAAATATATTTTATTTATTCGGAGATTTGTAGTAAGTTTGCTATAAATCCCCGAATAAATGACGCAGAGAAAGATTATACATATCGACATGGATGCCTTCTATGCCTCTGTAGAACAGCGTGATAATCCTGAACTTCGTGGCAAACCTTTGGCAGTAGGTCATGCTGAAGAGAGGGGAGTTGTGGCTGCTGCCAGCTATGAAGCCCGGCGTTATGGTGTTCGTTCGGCCATGTCCTCCCAAAAGGCGAAACGCCTTTGTCCCCAACTCATTTTCGTATCCGGCAGGATGGACGTTTATAAATCTATTTCCCGCCAGATACATGAGATTTTTCACGAATATACAGACCTCATCGAACCTCTCTCTCTGGATGAGGCTTTCCTGGATGTTACTGAAAACAAGAAAGATATTTCTCTGGCTGTGGATATAGCCAAGGAAATAAAGCAGAAGATTCGCGAGCAACTCAACCTTGTTGCGTCTGCCGGAGTATCTTATAATAAATTTTTAGCTAAAATAGCTTCGGACTATCGCAAACCGGACGGCCTATGTACTATTCACCCGGAACAAGCTCTTGATTTCATCGCCCGTCTTCCTATTGAATCTTTCTGGGGAGTGGGACCTGTGACTGCCAAGAAGATGCATTTACTGGGTATCCACAACGGACTTCAACTACGGAAATGTTCTCTTGAAATGCTGACAGGTCATTTTGGAAAAGCAGGTACACTGTATTATGAATGTTCGAGAGGAATTGACGAACGTCCTGTCGAAGCAATTCGTATCCGTAAATCTATCGGCTGTGAACGTACATTGGAACGGGATATTTCGGCCCGTTCATCGGTCATAATCGAATTATATCACGTTGCAGTAGAGCTGATTGAACGTCTTCAGCGAAAAGACTTCAAGGGAAACACACTTACCTTGAAAATCAAGTTTCATGATTTTAGCCAGATCACCCGAAGCCTTACTCAATCGCAGGAACTGACTACCTTAGACCGTGTACTCCCACTTGCCAAGGAACTGCTTAAAAGTGTGGAATATGAACAACATCCGATCCGGCTCATCGGGCTTTCTGTCTCCAATCCAAAAGAAGAAGTCGATGAGCAACACGGTGTTTGGGAACAGTTGAGTTTTGAATTTAGCGATTGGGATTAAGGTCTGAAATACGGGAAGAGAACTGAATGTCAAAATAGAGCCTTTATTTGGAATAAACAGAGGCTCTATTTTCCTTAAACAGAGCCTCTGTTTTGCTAAAATAGCACCTCTGTTTTCTTGGAACGAAATCTCTGTATTTTTGAGATGAAATCTCTGTTTAAATATGAGTGAAATAGATTATTCTATAACCTAAAAGCTTGAAATGAAGCAATTATGAGTATAAATTTTGAAGTATGTACTTTTTTGTCATTAGGTTCGTATGATTTACTCACCTCATTTTTTATCAGATACACTATCTTTGCAATACTTAAATGAATGAAAATACCATGACTCGAATGAAACATTTGCTTTGTGTTTTTCTGGTAGCAGCTTTGGGAAGTCTTTCTTTCAAGGCAAACGCATATACCGAACGCAATATGCTGCAGAAAGCGGCAGACGAAACTACGTTGAAAAACGTGTTGGTAATGAAACAGGCTTGGGTGCCTTACCCTGCTTATACAGATCGCGCCGCTTGGGACTCGTTGATGGGCCCTAACAAACAGCGCCTCATCGAAGCCGGTGAAAAACTCCTCGACTATAAATGGCAACTGATACCTGCCACTGCTTATTTGGAGTACGAACGTAGCGGTAACCGGAAAGTGATGGAAGTTCCTTATGACGCCAACCGCCAGGCACTTAACACCTTGATGCTCGCCGAACTGGCCGAAGGAAAAGGACGCTTCATCGACCAACTACTGAACGGAGCATATATGAGCTGTGAAATGAATTCATGGGTTTTATCCGCACACTTACCTCGCCAGAGCAGCAAACGTTCACTGCCCGATTTCCGCGAACAAATTATTGACCTCGGTTCAGGCGGATATGGAGCTTTAATGGCTTGGGTGCACTATTTCTTCCGTAAACCATTCGATAAAATTAATCCCGTGGTATCTTTACAAATGCGTAAGGCAATCAAAGAACGTATTCTCGATCCATATATGAACGACGATGAAATGTGGTGGATGGCTTTTAACTGGAAACCGGGGGAAATCATCAACAACTGGAATCCTTGGTGTAACTCGAATGCCTTGCAATGTTTCTTCCTGATGGAGAACAATAAAGACAAGTTGGCAAAAGCCGTTTACCGCTCTATGCAATCAGTCGACAAATTTATCAATTTCGTGAAGTCCGACGGTGCCTGTGAAGAAGGTACATCCTACTGGGGACATGCTGCCGGCAAACTCTATGACTATTTGCAGATACTCTCCGACGGTACAGGTGGAAAACTGTCTCTGTTTAATGAGCCGATGATTCGCCGGATGGGAGAATATATGTCCCGCTCATACGTGGGCAATGGCTGGGTGGTGAACTTTGCTGATGCATCGGCACAAGGAGGGGGTGATCCCTTATTAATTTATCGTTTCGGTAAAGCTGTAAACAGCGATGAAATGATGCATTTTGCCGCTTACCTGCTGAATGGGAGAAAGCCGTATGCTAACATGGGCAACGATGCTTTCCGTTCTCTCCAGTCTCTGCTTTGCTGTAATGAACTCGCAAAAGCAACTCCGAAACACGATATGCCGGATGTAACCTGGTATCCCGAAACAGAGTTCTGCTATATGAAGAACAAGAACGGTATGTTCGTTGCCGCTAAAGGCGGATTTAATAACGAAAGTCATAATCACAATGATGTAGGAACTTTCTCTCTATACGTGAATACGATTCCCATGATTATTGATGCCGGTGTAGGTACCTATACCAAACAGACGTTCGGTAAAGACCGCTATACTATCTGGACCATGCAAAGCAATTATCACAATTTGCCGATGATTAACGGAGTACCGCAGAAATTCGGTCAGGAGTATAAAGCGACAAACACAGTTTGCAATGAGAAGAAACGTACATTCTCTACTGATATAGCTACTGCTTATCCGGCAGAGGCGAAAGTGAAAAGTTGGATTCGCTCTTACGCACTTGATAATAATAAATTAATTATCGGTGATAGTTACACATTGAATGAGGTTATTGCTCCTAATCAATTGAATTTCTTAACCTGGGGCAATGTTACTTTCCCATCCGAAGGAAAAATCCGAATCGAAGTGAAAGGACAAAAGGTGGAAATGACCTATCCGTCACAATTTAAAGCAGAACTGGAAACAATCAAATTAGATGACCCGCGCCTGTCTAACGTATGGGGCAAGGAGATTTACCGCATCACACTAAAGACAGAAGAAAAGAAAGCGACTGGTAAATATGAATTTGTGATCCAACAAGTGAAGTAAGATGAAGTAGATTTTTTTAAGCAAGAAAAAATAAAGTATAAACAATTAAATCACAGTAAGATGAAAAAAGTATTATTTGCCGGCCTTTTGGTCATTGCAGGAGTAAGTGTAAGTGCACAGAACCTGATAAAGAATGAAAAATTTGCCACTGAAGTGAAGACTAAAGTGACTAACGCTAACAAAGCAACTGCAGGAGAGTGGTTTATCATGAATAATGAAGCTGATGGAGCTACTACTATTGCTTGGGAACAAACAGGAGATGCTAAATATCCGAATGCGATGAAATTGGACAACTCCGGTGCCGACAAGAATATCTCTTGGTATAAGGCTTTCCTGGGACAACGTATTACCGATGGTTTGGAAAAAGGTGTCTATGTTCTTACTTTCTATGCAAAAGCTAAAGAAGCAGGTACTCCGGTAGGTGTATACATCAAACAGACCAATGAAGAAAAGAACGATAATGGTAAGTACAATACTACTTTTTTCATGCGTAGAGACTACGATGCAGATGCTCAACCAAATGCTTCTGGCGCACAGTACAACTTTAAAATTAAAGATGCTGATAAATGGACTAAAGTAGTGGTTTACTATGATATGGGACAAGTAGTTAATGCAATTAGCAGTAAGAAAGCAAATGCTGACTTGGAAGTTTCTGATACTGACGATGATGCTGCTATTCTGAAGGATTGTTATCTGGCCATTCTTTCACAAAACAAAGGCGGCGTTGTAGAAATCAGCGACGTGACATTGAGAAAGAAATAAAAACTAAAGGGGGGAGTGCCTGTCACTCATAAATTGCTATCTTTTTTAGGCACGGATTACACGGATTAACGCGGTTACTTTGTAGCAATGACAATACTTAAGACCGTGAAATCCGTGTAATCCGTGCCTAAATTATTAAGAACACATACTTAATATATAGACTCCATAGAATAATCAACCTCCTATTTAGGGTGATACCAAGCGGCTTATTGAATTCCGAGTTTCTTCTTCAATTCCTTTGGCAGAGAATCTTTATGTACCATGACACAAATAGTTTTGGCACGTACATAACTTTCAGACATATTCAGATAACCTCCGGACTTGTTGCTTTCTGCTCCCCAGGAATTCTTGGTAATGTAATATTTAGTACCATTCTGGTCTTTTACAATGCCGGTGATGTGCATCAGGTGGTCATCGGTTGTTACAAACTTCTCGTAACCATCCTGGCGGATTTCTGGTGTTACATTGATTTCCGGATAAGGATGCTCGAACTTGAAAACTTCATCCATACGCTGATATTTAGGCATAGCTTCAAAACGGGCACGATCGGTAGTTGAGTAATCTTTCACATCCTCTACTTGCGGATTGATGGCGATTCCGTTTTTGAAAGAGAAACCCTGTTCGCTGACATCACCATCCCAGCATACGGTATATCCCTTGTTCAATGCATAGTCGATAGCCCCGATTAGTTCGTCCAGCGGAAGATTATACATCGGTTGATTCTCCCAGTTGTCGGGCACTTCAGGTGAGAAGGTTTCATAATAAGGTTTATGAGTGAAACTGGTCAGCTCGATATAATCATCCATGTTCAATCCCAAACTTTCAGTGAAAGATTGAGGCGTATATTCCTTTCCTTTATAAGTAAACTTTTCAGGAAGCTTGCCCAAATAAATATCGAACAGATTGTTGATGAGCGCATCATATTCCGGAGTACACTTTTTAGAAGCAATATTTGCATCCACCAATGCTTTGAGGTAGCGTGACAATGCTCCGTGGTTATGATCTTTGCTGTCGTTTAGCAATCCGGTGTATACTTCTTCCGGAACGATTCCCGCTTTCTTATAAGCGTTTTTGAAAGTGTGCGCCAAACTTCCTTCCCCAATGCTTCCTTTACCACGACGCAGATAATTATCTTCGATCTGATTCATGTACTTCTGGCGGACGATAAACATTTCCGAGAGATCATATTCTCCTTTTCCCATACGGAGCAGTTCCGACTCCATAAAAGAAGCGGTGGCAAAGCACCAGCAGGTTCCTGTGGAACCCTGATCTTTAACAGGTGTTGCTTTGTGAGATACAACGGTTGTGAATTCATAACCGGGTGTTTGTGCAAAAGAGGTTACGGCCAATAAAAGCAGCGCAACCGACATAAATAGCTTTTTCATAATGTGTTTTATTATCTTTCTTCTGCAAATGTATAAAAAAAGCGAGGATACTCGAAAGTTCCTCGCTCTATTTATTATAATTAGTGTGTTTATTTACATGGCAACCTGCTGTGACAGCAGTTTTTGAAGTTTACCGTTCAAGGTCTGACACATAGCACCATTTCCCATTGCTTGATAGCGTTTAATACGGTACTGTAACATCATAATTTTTTCATTTGCATTCTTTTTCATAATTTGTTTCCTCTTTTTTTGCCCTCCACGTTTTGAAGAGCGGTTTTACATCTTGTTTTCTCTAATAACACTGCAAAGATACGAATTGTTTTCGAATTATATGCTGTAAAACATAAAAATCTTCTTTTTCTTTTGAATTTTCTTTTTATGAGGGTTCGAACACGGTTCATGTTACAAACCTGTTACAAAATGCCCGTAATTCTCCGTCGATGACAATATTATTCTTATCTATCACATTTTTATGTACTTATCTAGGCTTTCAGAAAATATTCTTGTATTTTTGTCAGTCAGCAACCTTATTATTAGAATAAACCAAACACTCGTATGAAAACATTCACCCATCTTTTGTGCGTCCTGATTTTATCAATTGCGCTGTTTGCTTGTAACAATGCTCACTTTCTCAAAGAAGAAGCCTACCGGAATCAAGTGATTCAAGACTTTGAACTGAAAAAACAGGCACTCCCTCATGGAGATTTATTTGCGATCTTTGCCGATTCTGTTTTGTCGGTCTATGAGCGCGAAGCATTGATGTTTCTCTATGCTTATATGCCGATAGGAGATGTGACGGACTATCCGGGAGATTATTATCTGGAGAATGTACGGCTGTCGAAGCAGACGCGTGGCGAGATGCCTTGGGGAAAAGAGATTCCCGATGAAGTGTTCCGTCATTTTGTTTTGCCGATCCGGGTGAATAACGAGAATCTGGACGATTCCCGTCGTGTGTTTTATGGCGAGCTGAAAGACAGGGTGAAGGGGCTGCCGATGAAAGAGGCTATATTAGAGGTGAATCACTGGTGTCATGAGAAAGTAGTCTATCGTCCGAGTGATGCGCGTACCAGCTCACCATTGGCGTCAGTCAAGACGGCTTATGGGCGTTGTGGTGAAGAGTCTACATTTGCGGTGGCTGCTCTCCGGTCGGTTGGTATTCCGGCACGTCAGGTGTATACGCCTCGTTGGGCGCATACGGATGATAATCATGCTTGGGTGGAAGCATGGGCGGACGGACATTGGTATTTCTTCGGTGCCTGTGAGCCGGAGCCGGTTTTGAATCTGGGATGGTTCAATGCTCCTGCCAGTCGGGGAATGTTGATGCATACGAAGGTCTTCGGGCGTTATAACGGTCCGGAGGAAATGATGCTTGAGACACCGAATTATACGGAAATCAATGTAACGGAGAATTATGCTCCGACTGCAAAAGTATCGGTGACGGTGAGAGATAAGAATGGACAACCTGTTGCCGGAGCAAGAGTGGATTTTAAAGTATATAACTATGCGGAGTTTTATACAGTTGCTACTAAATACACTGATGCCAATGGTCAAGTATCATTAACAGCCGGTAAGGGAGATATGCTGGTATGGGCTTCCGATAAGGGAACATTCGGCTTTTCCAAGCTATCTTTCGACAAGCAACCGGAATTGATATTGACACTTGATAAAAAGGAAGGAGATATTTTTGAAGAAGATATTGATATCGTTCCTCCCGTTGAGAATCCTATTTTGCCGGAAGTAACGCCGGAGCAACGGGCAGAGAATGATCGGAGAATGATGCAGGAGGATTCGATTCGTAATGCTTATGTCGCTACTTTCCCAACTGCGGAACAAGCTGATTCCATTGTATCCTGTTTGAAAGGAAAATTAAGTTCGTTTGCCGGGAAGGCACTGGCTTCTTTCTTGTTGGATTCAAGAGGGAATCATGATGTATTGGTTCGTTTTCTGAATGAGGCAGACCGACAGGGAAAATTGATGAAAGGTGCGGCTTTATTGTCCATACTTACTAAAAAAGATCTTCGTGATGTGCGTTATGAAGTGTTGATCGATCATTTGTTGAATACGAAAGATGTTGATACCTATTTGTATGACTGTGTTATACCGCCCTTTCACTGCATGGATGCTTCGACTGAATATGTTTATGACATTCTTGCTCCCCGTGCTTCAACGGAGGCATTGACACCTTATAAATCTTTCTTTCAGTCTAAGTTCTCTGAAGCGGAAATGGATACTTTCCGGACTCGCCCGCAAGCTTTAGTTGAATGGGTGAACCGTAATATTACGATTGATGAAGAAAATAACTTCCAGCGTATCCCTATTTCTCCGGAAGGGGTTTGGCGTGCGAAGGTGGCGGATTCATATTCACGGGATCTGTTTTTCGTAGCATTGGCGCGTAGTATGAATATCGGTGCTGATATAAGGAGTACAGACGGGCGTGTAAGATATGTAAGTTGGCCTGAAAACAGGTGGGGAAGCGAATTCATGGAGGTTGATTTCGATAAACAAGAAGCAGTGGAGGCATCCAGGGGGATTTATCATTTTTATGAAGGTGATAAGGCAATTGCTCGTGATGATAAGAGAGTTAAGTATTATAGTAAGTTTACCATTTCCAGGTTGCAGGAGGGCAGACCGGAATTGATTAGTTATGAAGAACAAGATCCCAGATTGAGAAATATGGGGGTATTGGATGCCGGATATTACTTGTTGGTTACCGGTACGAGACTTGCCGATGGAGGTGTGTTGGCGAGAATTTCTTCTTTTGTATTGCCTGCACAGAAAGACGAATTCAAACCTGTAGCGACAAAAGTACCCTATCATTTGCGTGAATCCGGAGAAAAGGTTGCTGTTATCGGTAATTTCAATTCCGAATCGCTTTTTACGCCGGTGGAACGAATAGGAGAGAAAGTGATGCCTTTGGCACAACAAAGTATTTTGCAAACCTGCGGACGTGGCTATTTTGTGGTAGCTGTTCTCGGGGCAGGGCAGGAGCCTACCAATCATGCACTAAGAGACATAGCCGCTCTGGGCAATGACTTCGAGCAGTGGGGACGCAAAATGGTCTTTCTTTTTCCTTCGGAAGAACAATACAAGAAGTTTAATGCTGACGAATTCAAGGGACTTCCGTCTACCATCACTTACGGTATTGATACTGATGACAGTATTCGGAAAGAAATCGTGCAGGCTATGAATTTGAATAACTCCATTCTGCCAATCTTTATTATTGCTGATACATTTAATAGAGTAGTCTTTGTTTCTCAAGGATATACAATCGGTCTAGGTGAGCAATTGATGAAAGTTGTACATGGATTATAAGAAAGATTCAGTATGAATAATCGTTAATTATTGCTCGTGATGTGTCTTTTTCGAAAAAGAATGATTACGTTTGCAGCAAATTATGACTAAGTATATTTTTTGCATATTAGCATGCGCATTTCTGGTGTTGGGACTTAGCAATGTTTCCGATAAAGATTTGCAGGGATTTCAGAAAGAAACTGAAATCTCATCTAATCGTATGCAATATACGGCAGAGTCATCTTGTCGCATCTCTTCTGCCGACCTCAATAAGTCAAGTAAAGTATCGCATTCGCAGTTTGTTGACGAGACATCTAATTGTAAAGTCAGTGACTGTATTTTTGATAATATCTCTTTTCCGAGAAGCATTGTTCCTTTCAAGAACTTGAAGTTCAATACAAATACTGTGATTATACAGATATTGAGCTCTCTGAATGTTCTGCTTCCGGAAAACCGTTTGGGTCATACCGATCTTGATGTCAATTACACTAAATATTCGTGTAAGTATTACGTCTACACATTGGCGCATATTCTCATTTAGACAATATTCTTTTCTTTTGGTTGGGTGAGGTGTGTCTTATTCTGATACCTCTCTGCCACTCTTTCCTTTATTTTTATTATTATCTATTTTATTCATGTCAACATGGAAAACAAAGAATGTATTTCCTATGACTTGGAACAAAAGACGGGTATTGATGTGTCTTATTGCTACCAGTGTGGCAAATGTACGGCCGGATGTGTGTTATCAGAGGAGATGGATTATGCTCCCAGCTATATTCTCCGGTTGTTACAGACAAAAAATGCTCAAAATGACCGTCGCGTGTTAAGTTCCAACGCCATTTGGATTTGCTTGAATTGCGAAAACTGTATTGCCCGGTGTCCCAAAGAAATAAACATTCCTGAAGTGATGGACTACCTGCGTGAGAAATCCCGGAAAGAAGGATGCATAAGTAAAGAGTCACGCCCTGTTGTAGCTTTCCATTCCGCTTTTCTCGAATCAGTGAAAAGAACAGGAAGACTCTACGAAGTGGGATTGGTTGCAGGTTTTAAAGCCCGCACTTTACGTCTGACACAGGATTTGAATGTGGCTCCTGTTATGTTCGTCAAAGGGAAACTCAACCTCCTTCCGGAACGGGTAAAAGATGAGAATAAGATCAAAAAGATATTTGCACAAACCATTGAAAAGACTCAAAAGTAGCTATGAGAATCGGTTTCTATCCGGGATGTTCGCTAAACGGAACTTCTCGTGAATATAATGAATCAGTCAAAGCACTGGCACAGGCGATGGGACTCGAACTGATCGAGTTGAAAGACTGGAACTGTTGCGGTGCAACGGCTGCTCACTCCATGAGCAAACAATTGTCTCTTGCCTTACCTACCCGTGTGTTGGCTTTGGCAGAACAACAGGGATTTCAAGAAATCGTTGTCCCCTGCGCTTCCTGTTACAATCGTTTGAGTGTTGCTCAATACGAATTAATGCACAATGAAGCATTGAAGGATGAAATACTGACTACAGTTGGAATGCGCTACCTCGGTAATGTGAAAATATTGAATGTCATCCAGATGATAGAGAAATATATGCTGGATGCATTAAAAGAGAAGATAGTACGTCCTTTTGCTCATCAAGTGGCTTGTTACTATGGCTGCTTGCTGGTGCGTCCCCATAAAATATTAAACTTCGACCGTTTGGAAGATCCGCAAAGCATGGACAAAATCATGTCTCTGATTGGTGCCACTCCTATTGACTGGGCTTTCAAAACGGAGTGTTGCGGTGCGGGCTTGTCCGTTTCTCGCACAGATCTTGTAGGACGTCTCTCGGGAAATATACTGAAAGATGCTGATGACCGGGGAGCGGAAGCCGTGATTGTGGCTTGTCCGATGTGTCATTCTAATTTGGATATGCGTCGCCCTGCTATCAACCACTATCTGGCAAAACCTGTTACCATACCGGTTCTTTATATCACACAGGCTATCGGACTGGCTGTCGGACTGACTCCCAAGGAATTGGGACTGGGACGTCATTTTGTAGCTGTAAATTTGAAGGAGGCGGAAGTATGTCTAAAATAGGAGTTTTTATCTGCCATTGCGGTGAAAATATCAGTGCAACTGTCGACTGCGAAAAAGTGGCCGAGGCGGCAAAAGAAATGGAAGGCGTTGCCTATGCCATCGATTATAAATATATGTGTTCCGATCCGGGACAGACATTGATTAAGAACGCCATTAAAGAATATGGATTGGATGGCGTTGTCGTTGCTGCCTGTTCTCCGCGAATGCATGAACCTACCTTTCGGAGAGCATGTGCGGAAGCCGGATTGAATCCTTATCTGTGCGAGATAGCTAATATTCGTGAGCATTGCTCTTGGGTACATGAGAAAGGGGAGGCAACTACCCGTAAGGCTGTCGATATTGTCAAAAGTCTGGTTGAAAAGGTAAAGCGGAATCATCCTTTGGTTCCCATTCAGGTTCCTATCACCAAAAAAGCACTGGTGATTGGAGGAGGAATTGCCGGAATTCAGGCAAGTCTGGACATCGCCAATTGCGGACATCAGGTCATTCTGGTAGAGAAAGAACCGTCCATCGGCGGACACATGTCACAGCTTTCGGAAACTTTTCCTACATTAGACTGTTCGCAGTGTATTCTTACTCCCCGAATGGTGGAAGTAGCGCAGCATCCGAATATCACTCTTTATACGTATGCCGAACTGGAGCATGTGGAAGGCTTTATCGGTAATTTTAAAGCCAGTATACGCCTGAAAGCGAAGAGCATTGATGAGAAATTATGTACCGGTTGCGGACTTTGTACGACTAAATGTCCTAACAAAAAGATACCGAGCGAATTTAATGCCGGTTTGGGAATGCGTACAGCTATTTATGTTCCTTTTCCGCAAGCAGTGCCCAATAAACCGGTGATTGATAAAGAACATTGTACCCATTATCGCAATGGTAAATGCGGAGTCTGTGAAAAGCTATGTCCTACGGGGGCTATCCGTTTCGGACAAGAGGACCGTATTATCACCGAAGAAGTCGGAGCGATTGTAGTAACTACAGGATTCAATGTGTTGAATACAGACTTTTTCCCCGAATATGGATATGGAAAATACAAAGATGTCATTACCGGATTGCAGTTTGAGCGTCTGGCATCGGCTTCCGGTCCTACATTCGGAGAGATTCGCCGTCCGTCTGACGGACAGATTCCTCAAAAGATTGTATTTGTAGCCTGTGCCGGTTCCCGTGATCCGGCCAAAGGAATTCCTTATTGCTCTAAGATATGCTGTATGTACACAGCCAAACATGCGATGCTTTATCAGCACAAGGTACATGGTGGCGAATCGTACGTGTTCTACATGGATATTCGTGCCGGAGGAAAGAATTATGAAGAATTTGTGCGCCGTGCCATTGAAGAGGATGGAGTGAATTACGTCCGTGGTCGCGTCGCCCGTATATATGAGAAGAACGGTAAATTGATTGTTAAAGGAGTAGACACCCTGTTGGGAGCATCACCTGTCGAGATAGAAGCTGACATGGTAGTGCTTGCCACAGCGGGAGTTGCCAACAAGGGAGCGGAAGAACTGGCGCAGAAGATGCACATTTCTTATGACCCTTATCAGTTCTTTGCCGAATCTCATCCCAAACTGAAACCGGTGGAAACGAATACAGCCGGAATCTATCTGGCAGGAGCCTGTCAGGCACCGAAAGATATTCCCGAAACAGTGGGAATGGCTTCGGGAGCCGCTGTGAAAGTAGCAGGATTGTTTTCACAGGCAAATCTGGTTCGCGAGCCATTGATAGCCGTTGTCAATCGTACTGCTCCTCCGTTATTCAGTACTTGCGTAGGATGTTTCATGTGTCAGACAGCTTGTCCTTATCAGGCTATCGAACGTGAAGAAATAAAAGACAGGAATGGGAATGTAATAAAGACAGTTGCTAAAGTAAATCCCGGACTTTGTCAGGGTTGTGGTACCTGTGTTGCTTTCTGCCGTTCCAAATCTATTGATATACAGGGATATTCCAATGAACAGGTCTATGCCGAAGTGATGGCATTGCTGAACCATTAAAAAGAGAGTAAGCTATGAACGAAAATAAGATCGAGAATAATCAGGAATTTGAACCGCGCATTGTAGCTTTTGTCTGTAATTGGTGCACGTATGCCGGGGCAGACCTGACAGGTACGAGCAGGTTGAAGTATGCGACTAATGTAGAAATTGTCCGCTTCCCCTGTACAGGAAGAATTGACTTTATGTTACTGTTGAAAGCCTTTGCCGGAGGTGCTGATGGAATTATCGTTTCGGGTTGTCATCCGAATGACTGTCATTATACATCCGGAAACTTCCACGCACGTCGTCGTTGGATTGTATTCCGCGGACTGCTCGACTTCTTGGGTATTGATGTACGTCGTATCCGTTATTCATGGGTGTCGGCGGCAGAGGGAGCTAAGTGGGCTGATCTGGTGAATGAGACAGTTGCCGGAATCCGTGAACTGGGACCTTATCTGGAGTATCAGAAAGCTTCGGACTATTTGGAAAAGGAGGCTATCTATGAGTAAACTGACAGAAAAAGCAGTTGCTTTGTTACAAGAAGGAGAAGTGAATCTTGTGATAGGCTATGAAGAAGGAAATCATGGAACACGTCCTCTCTTTTGCCGGCAGGCAGAAAATGCCGACAGGCTGATACTGGACGACCGTTGTACGAATAATATTGCAGTTTATCTGACAAAACGGGAATTAACAGGAACAGGCAAAGTGGCTATAACAGCTACGGTTCCGGCATTACGGACGATTGTTCAATTGGCATTCGAAAACCAGTTGAAAGAAGATAATCTTCTAGTATTGACCGTTGACGGACATGGAGAAGTTATCCAGTTTAAAGGATTCGATGAAATAAAAACATATCTGGCAGACTTTCCCTTGACTATTAGTGAGGAGAATCTTCAACTGATTGATCGTCTGAAAAAGATGAGTCGTGAAGAGCGGTGGAAATATTGGATGGAGGAAATGTCGAAATGCATCAAATGCTATGCTTGCCGGGCTGCCTGTCCGTTGTGTTATTGCAGCCGGTGTATTGTGGAGGTCAATTGTCCGCAGTGGGTACAACCCTGGTCTGCTCCGCTGACAAATATGGAGTGGCAGATTAACCGCGTGATGCACATGGCAGGACGTTGTATCGGTTGTGGCGCTTGTAAACAAGCCTGTCCGGTGGGTATTCCTCTTCATTTGATGACACAAAGTATGATGGAAGACATTCAGGGCGAGTTCGGGGTTGCTCCCGGAGCTATCAATCCTGCGGGAAATGTACTTTCTACCTTCAAGGCAGAAGATAAAGAGAACTTTATACATTAAAAGAAAGTAATGGAAAATCTACATATCAGTAAAAGCAGTCTGCAAGAATGGTTTCATCAGATGGTGAAAAAGGAAATGCATATTTTTGCTCCTGTGCATTCAGGAGATAAAGTAGACTTCAAAAGAGTGACTTCTTACGATGAGGTAGCGACGGACTATGTGCAGACTACCCAGTCGGCTAAACGCTTTGCGTTCCCGAAAACAGAAGTGCTGTTCTCTTATCAGAAAGACGGGAAAGAAGCTACTTTGCAGGAAGCGGATATTAATGCAATTCCCGAAACGATTCTCTGGAAAATCCGTCCTTGTGATGCAGCAGGGTTTGCACCCCTTTCCGGTATTTTTAATTGGGATTATAAAGATAAACTATACAATGCCCGGCGGGAGAAAATGACATTAATCAGCTTCAGTTGTGCACAATGCGATGAATCATGTTTCTGTACTTCCGTTCACGGGGGGCCCGGTAATACTGCCGGCAGTGATATTCAGATTACGGAGTTGCCGGATCAGAGTGCATTGGTGGAAGTCTTGACAGCAAAAGGCAAAGCATTGGTTAAATTCTTTGTGAAAGAATATACACCTGCCGAAGAAATAGATAAGGAACAATATCTGGCATCTGTTCCCACCCGTTTCAATGTTGATAATATACGTGAGAAGTTGGCGGGAGCATTCGACAGTCCTGTTTGGAAACAACAGTCCGAACGTTGTTTGGGATGTGGCGCATGCGCTTATGTTTGTCCAACTTGTGCCTGTTTTGATATTCAGGAAGATGCCAAAGGTTCGTCCGGTCATCGTGTCCGTTGTTGGGATTCTTGCGGCTTTTCGCTGTTTACCCTCCACACATCCGGACATAATCCGCGTCCGACACAAAGCGCCCGTTGGCGTCAGCGCATTTTGCATAAGTTCTCCTATATGCCTGAACGGATACAGGAAACCGGTTGTACCGGATGCGGACGTTGTTCGCGTGCCTGCCCGGTAGATATGAATATACTTGAACACTTAATATCGATATCAAGCCATGAATGAGCAGTCGAATATATATCTTCCGCACCTGATGGTGATTGAGAAGATAACCCATGAAGCTCCGGGAGTGAAGACTTTCCGGTTAAGATTTAAAGACGAGAAGGAAGGAGAAACCTTTCACTTCAAAGCCGGACAGTTCGGTGAATACTCTGCGTTTGGTGAAGGAGAGTCAACTTTCTGTATTGCTTCGTCGCCTACTCGTAAAGGATATATCGAGTGTACATTCCGTCAGGCAGGACGGGTGACTACCGGACTTGCCAAACTGGAAGAAGGAGCTACCGTTGGTTTTCGAGGACCTTTCGGAAACACATTTCCGTTGGACGAGTGGAAAGGAAAGAATCTGTTGTTCGTTGCAGGTGGTATAGCGCTTCCGCCGATGCGTTGCGTCATCTGGAATGCATTGGACAGGCGGGAAGATTTTAAAGATATAACGATTGTTTACGGAGCCAAGTCTGTTAACGACCTGGTATATAAAGAAGAGCTGAAAGAATGGGAAAACCGTCCGGATGTCAATCTGATAACTACGGTTGATCCCGGGGGGGAGACTCCCGACTGGACAGGAAAAGTCGGTTTTGTACCTTCGGTGCTTGAGGCTGCTGCACCTGCCAGTGCAGATACTGTGGCA
This sequence comes from Bacteroides sp. M10, assembly GCF_014334015.1. Lineage (GTDB taxonomy): Bacteria > Bacteroidota > Bacteroidia > Bacteroidales > Bacteroidaceae > Bacteroides > Bacteroides intestinigallinarum. The sequence continues at coordinate 3,616,777 of NZ_CP060488.1, forward strand.
ATAGTTTGCGGACCTCCGGTGATGATAAAGTTCACTTTTCCTGTATTGGAGAAGTTAGGCTTTGCCGATGAGAATATTTATACCACCCTGGAGAACCGGATGAAATGTGGTGTTGGAAAATGTGGACGGTGTAATGTCGGGAAGTTGTATGTCTGCAAAGACGGTCCCGTATTTACCAAAGCCCAGTTGAGTGATATACCTCCTGAATACTAATGATAAGGTATTCAAGGATTAAAATATTGTGTTTTCCGTTGTGAAACGGGAGTTACGTCGTATAAAAGCAAGGATATATACCGAAGTGATTTCAGGCAAATAATATCCGCCGATTGTTTTTATATGGTGATGAGGAATGCCCAATGGGATTAACTTTCATGTGTGTCTAAATTTTATAATGGTTTCACCATTGGGCGCCTCTTCTTTATTTTGAATATGATTGTACAACCTAATTTTTATATTACTATGATTCATTTATTACTGTCTACTTTTGCGATGATGGGGCTTACTTTCCTCATCGGTTTTTTTGTCGCTGCGGTCATTAAGTTGATTGCCTATGCGGCTGATTCATTTGACTTTTATAGTTCCCACCGTTTGGAGCTACTCCGGTTACGACGCTGGCGGCAGCATCGGCAGAAGGTGGAAAGATTAGTCCGGCAGATACCTATTGCAGATGAAGATGCTTTAGGTGATTCTCGTGAAGACTACAGTAAGGGGATTGACAGGAACTTCACCGGTTACTCTGGCTATTATCATGGCGTGAGTCCGGGAGCTTCGGAAAATAATTTAATGAATTACTATTATTCACAGGATACTCGTGAATTCTTTCTGCGGGAAGAAGAGCAGGCACATGTCAATAAGAAGAACTCAAAGAAACTTACTAACAACAAACAATAAAAGGAAACTAATTTATGGAAAATATAGATTTTGCTACCTTATTTCAAGGTATTGGTACAATGATGGCAAGCGGATGGGTACTTGCTTCTGCAAGAGTTTTTTTGGCACTACTCGGTCTGTTACTGATCTATTTAGGTTGGAAAGGTATTCTCGAACCTATGGTGATGATCCCTATGGGACTGGGAATGGTAGCTATCAACTGTGGAACACTGATGATGCCCGACGGCACACTGGGTAACCTCTTTCTTGATCCGATGCTTTCAGATACGGATCAATTAATGAATACCATGCAGATAGATTTCCTGCAACCTGTTTACACTCTGACGTTTAGTAATGGGCTCATAGCCTGCTTTGTCTTTATGGGTATCGGGGCGCTTTTGGATGTTGGATTCCTGCTTCAGAAACCATTTGCAAGTATATTTCTTGCTCTGTGTGCAGAACTGGGCACTTTCCTGACAGTTCCTATTGCTTCCGCTCTCGGCCTGACTCTCAAAGAAAGTGCATCAGTGGCTATGGTAGGTGGAGCAGACGGACCGATGGTATTGTTTACTTCACTGGCATTGGCAAAGCATTTGTTTGTGCCTATTACGGTGGTTGCCTATCTTTATTTAGGATTGACGTATGGAGGCTATCCTTACCTTGTGAAGCTGCTGGTTCCCAAACGTTTCCGTGCTATTAAGATGGTGACAAAGAAAGCTCCGAAGAATTACGATGCCAAAGTGAAACTGGCTTTCTCTGCTGTTCTTTGTGCTATTCTCTGTTTCTTATTCCCGGTAGCTTCTCCTTTGTTCTTCTCTTTGTTCCTGGGGGTTGCTGTTCGTGAGTCGGGTATGAAACATATTTATGATTTTGTGAGTGGTCCGTTGCTTTATGGATCGACTTTTATGTTGGGCGTGTTGCTGGGTGTACTTTGTGATGCACATCTGCTGCTCGATCCGAAGATATTGAAACTATTAGTATTAGGCATCGTAGCATTATTACTTTCCGGTATCGGAGGAATAATCGGAGGATATATCATGTATATTATTAAACGGGGTAATTACAATCCGGTCATCGGTATTGCGGCTGTTAGCTGTGTGCCGACTACCGCAAAGGTTGCACAAAAGATTGTAAGCAAAGATAATCCGGACTCATTCGTCTTGGGAGATGCCTTGGGAGCTAATATCTCGGGAGTAATTACTTCGGCTATTATTACAGGTATTTATATTACGGTGATTCCTTATTTATAAATAAAGGTATAGCAGTTTTTCTTGATACCGCTGGTGGTAATGCAAAATAGAAATGGTGAACAAAAGGCTTAAAGCTGTATGTTCACCATTTTTTAGTATATAGTAGACAGGCTATAATTTACATTCCTCTATATAAAGCCTCCACTGTTTCTTTGACTCTTCGCACGGAAGTCACATTTCGTTCGTATTCGTTGATATGTACTGTTCCTCCCATTGAGACAACTTCATTTCTGAATTTCATTTCACTTTGAATACTTTCGCGTGCCGAGAAATGAAACTCATTGATTCCGGTTTCTGCCGCAATTCGCGCAATATTATTTTCATTTACTCCACAGCCGGCAAGTAACGTAATTCTTCCCGCAGCCAGTCCTTGCAATTCTTTTAAAAGACCGATACCTTGTTCAGCCGTAGGTTGCTGCCCGGAAGTCAGAATACGGTTACATCCCAGCTCTATGATCTCCTCCAATGCCTTTTGAGGATTACTACATACGTCGAATGCCCGGTGGAAGGTGACTGACAGCCCTTTAGAGGCTTCCATTAGAATCTGCATTGATGTCAAGTCTACTTCGCCGTCTGCTGTCAGGCAACCGAATACGACTCCGTCTGCCCCCAATTTCCGTGCGATTTCGATGTCTTTCAGCATTGTTCTGATTTCCATATCCGAATAAAGGAAATCTCCTCCACGTGGCCGGATAATAACATGCAGGCGGGTATGAGCCAATACTTCTCTTGCGATGGCTATTTCACCATAGGAAGGGGTTGTCCCGCCTTCCGGTATTCCGGCACATAATTCCACGCGGTTGGCACCACCTTCCTGTGCAGCCAGGCAGCTTTCCACTGAATTCGTACAAATCTCAATTTGATACTTTTCCATAGTCGTATACTAAAAAAGGGCGAATTTCTTCGCCCTTATATGAATCTTCTTTTGAATGGTTTCTTTATTTAGCGAAACTAACCGCACGTGTTTCACGAATGACGGTAATCTTCACTTGTCCCGGATAAGTCATTTCATCCTGGATCTTCTTAGCGATTTCGCCTGACAGGCTTTCTGTCTGCTTGTCGTCAATCTTATCCGCACCAACGATAACGCGGAGTTCGCGCCCTGCCTGGATAGCATAAGTCTTTGTTACACCCGGATAAGCCATAGCCAGTTGTTCGAGATCGTTCAGACGCTTGATGTAAGCCTCTACGATTTCGCGGCGTGCACCCGGACGTGCACCGGAGATGGCGTCACATACCTGTACGATAGGAGCCAGCAAGCTGGTCATTTCCGTTTCGTCGTGGTGAGCACCGATAGCGTTGCAAATATCCGGTTTTTCTTTGTACTTCTCGGCAAGTTTCATACCCAGCAATGCATGCGGCAATTCCGGTTCTTCATCAGGCACTTTACCGATATCATGCAGCAAACCTGCACGTTTCGCTTTCTTCGGGTTCAATCCCAGTTCAGATGCCATCACAGCACAAAGATTGGCTGTTTCACGTGCATGCTGCAACAAGTTCTGACCATAAGAAGAACGATATTTCATCTTACCGATGATACGGATCAATTCAGGATGCAGACCGTGGATACCCAAGTCGATGGTTGTACGTTTACCGGTTTCGATAATTTCTTCTTCCACCTGTTTGCGAACTTTAGCCACCACTTCCTCGATACGAGCCGGATGGATACGTCCGTCGGTCACAAGCTGATGCAGTGCCAAACGGGCAATTTCACGGCGAACCGGGTCGAAGGCAGAAAGAACAATAGCTTCCGGAGTGTCGTCAACAACGATTTCAACGCCGGTAGCAGCTTCCAAAGCACGGATGTTACGTCCTTCACGTCCGATAATACGTCCTTTGATTTCATCTGATTCAATATGGAATACCGTAACAGAGTTCTCGATGGCAGTTTCCGTAGCTACCCGTTGGATAGACTGGATAACGATACGTTTCGCTTCTTTGCTGGCAGTTAACTTAGCATCATCCATAATGTCATTAATGAATGATTGTGCCTGTGTTTTAGCTTCTTCTTTCAGTGATTCTACCAGACGTTCTTTGGCCTCTTCGGCAGACAATCCGGAGATTGCTTCCAGTTTATCGATTTCCTGCTGTTGCAGTTTATCGAGTTCATCTTTTTTCTTATCAACAATGACAAGTTGCGCTTCCAGGTTCTCTTTTACCGCTTCGGCTTCCATCTTTTTGCGTTGGATTTCTTCCTGACGCTGGCTAAGAACCATTTCGCGTTGTTTCAGTTTGTTTTCCGCTTGCTGAATCTTCTGATTCCGCAATGCTACCTCTTTTTCAAGATCTGCTTTTTTATTCAGGAATTTCTCCTTCACTTCCAGCAGCTTGTTTTTCTTAATTACTTCCGCTTCTGTCTCTGCTTCTTTCAGGACATTATCGTATTTGGATTTCAGTACATACCGGAATAGTATATATGAAAGGATTCCTCCTACGATGAAGCAAGCAATTGCTGTTGCTATTATTGCTATCATTCTACATTTAATTTAAGTATATAAATAAAAACGCACCGCCAAATATCAAAGCATGTATCTTTGCTTGGATATTGTGCAGTGCGTGGTTGTTTTATCTCTTATCAGTGAATAGCCGGTCGGGATTTATTCCTCCTTAAAATAATCCTCCAGCAATTCTGTCAGTTCTTTTACCTTCTCCACATAGGGGCTGGTATCATTACGTTGCATCAATTGCAGTCTCTCTAATGAGAACTGATAGGCTACCATGGCAATAATTTTCTCCGGTTCCAGGTTCTTATAAACCTCCCGGTACTTATTAAGCCTGACATTTACCTGCTTGGCGGCTTCCCGTACCATTTGTTCTTCCTCACGGTTGATGGTTAACGGATAGTTTGAATCTGCTATCTGCAGGTTTATCTTTATTTTATCGTTCATACATCTTCTTCTTATTCATTCAACAAAGCGATGCATTTATCGACTTCACGCACTAATTTTGACAATCGCAGCTTCGTCTCTTTTACGTCGCTGCCGTTAAGGCTGATTGCCGTAGCTGTTTTTAGGTTTGTATAGCTGACTTCCAATTCATCGTATTGAGCTTGTACCTTCTCGTTTTTTAGCTTTTCATTATCGAGAAGCTTTTTCAATTCGGCATTTTCACGCTTTAGTTCATCGTGCAAATAAATCAAATGCCGGAGTTGCGTTTCAAAGGAATTCAATAACTTTTTTTCTTCTTCTGTCATCACTACACCAAAATTGTACACAAAAATACGATTAACTCTGATATTACAAAAACTTTTTATGAGAAAATGTTCTTTTTAGCCTAAATTAGCCATGAACGGAGGGGAAAGTAGAGTATTGCATAGGAAGTAAGTGCCGACTGCTTTTATAATATAAGGTATATATGAAAGGGGTTTCAATCCTTTCATATTCTGTTTTCAGCCTTTCCATATTTTGTTCCTTCTCTCTATTTACAGCTCAAACCGGCTCTTTTAATAGCATTTTGAACAATTTTTGTCCTTTATTGATTTGTCATTTTCCTTCTTTGCTGATAAATACCAGTATGTTTGCGTACCAAACTAACGGACTCATATTATAAACATAAATATTTGTATTATCTAACCATGAAAAAGTATTATTTACTATCTCTTGTGGCAGCTTCTTTGATGGGAGCAACTTGTATTCAATGTACTTCTCCGAAACAAAAAGGTGGTGAGAATGCTCTTCCGCAGAAGTGCGAATTGTTTGCAAATTTACCGGATTGTTGTCCGACACCGGACGGAATGGCTATCGCTCCTAATGGAGATTTGATTCTGGCCTGTCCGAATTTTGCAGATATCACACAGCCTGCTTGTCTGATGCGCATCACCAAAAATGGCGAGATTACGAAATGGATGGATGTTCCGGTATTGGAAGAAACCGGCTGGGCTTCTCCGATGGGGATTGCCTTTAATGAAGAGGGTGATCTGTTTATTTGCGACAATCAAGGTTGGAGTGGAGCAGAGAAAGCACAGAATAAAGGACGTGTTCTTCGTCTGAAGTTTGAAAACGACCAATTAAAAGAAACAATCACTGTGGCATCCGGTATGGAGCATCCTAACGGTCTGCGTATCCGCAACGGGAAACTGTACGTCACCCAGAGTTCATTATCGCAGATAAAAGATCCTTCGGGATTGTTGGTCAGCGGGGTATATTGCTTTGATATGAATGACCGTGATGTGGCAGTGACTAATACATTAGAAGATAAAAACCTTATTACTACCGTTATCACAAAGAACCCAGAAGTACAATACGGACTGGATGGAATTGTTTTCAACGAAGCGGGCGACCTCTTTGTAGGAAACTTCGGTGACGGCGCTGTTCACCGCATAAAGATGGATGTGGAAGGGAATGTACTTACTAATGACGTATGGGCAAAAGATACCACCCAGTTGCGTACCACGGACGGAATGTGTATAGACGATAAAGGTAATATCTGGGTAGCGGATTTCTCGGCGAATGCAGTTGCACGCATTGATAAAGACGGAAAAATTCAGCGTATTGCTCAAAGCCCTGACTGCGACGGAAGTGACGGAGGTCTGGATCAGCCGGGCGAACCTATCGTATGGAACGGACAAGTGATTGTGTCCTGCTTCGATTTGGTGACCGGACCGGATAAGGTAAACACGAAACATGACAAGCCTTTCACATTGGCTAAGTTGTCTTTAGAATAAATAAACAACCCCGAACTACTATTATAAACCTAAAAACACATTATCAATTATATGAAACAATATCTATCGACCTTTGCCGGCTCTGCCATCTGTGGTGGATTTGCTTTTGGCATTTGGCCGGAACTTTGGAAGACATACGGTCTGATGGGAGGCTGGTTGGCGGCCACACTGATTATCGGCATTATGTGGTATATGAACCATTATCATGGAGCTATTCTGAATCCTCCGGGAAAAATATGGCTGGATCAGGGCTGGTGTATCGGCTCTGCCGGAATTGCCTGGGGAATTGTCCGCTTTCAAGGCGATATCACTAACTTCTTTTATGCAGTACCTACCTTAATCTGTTGTCTGATAGGAGGTGCCTTGGCAGGAATATTAGTATGGAAAATCCGTTCGTGCGATTGTGCCCGGAAGATAAATTAAGGAGGAAAGAACAATGAGCGAATGGTTACAGACCTATAATGAATTCTTTGGCATGTATCATGCCGGAATCATCACATCTATTTTCGGAGCTTTTGCCGTCACCTTTACCGTGTTGATGAGTTGGCCTAAATTAGTAAAGGACTTTGGTCCGATAGGTGGATTTATGGCAGCTGCTCTTATTATCGGTACTTTTTGGGTGGTCAATCACAAACTGCCCGGCTTTGGTTTCTCCACCGGACTGTTGAATGACGCCGACGGTCTGCCAATGCAATTCTGCCTGATTCATCAGGGAAATCGGGGTAGTGCTCCTTGGGTAGATATGGGATGGGCGATTGCGATGGGCTTCATTCTGGCCGACGTACTTTGCGCACCGAAAGGGACACGCGGCGGACTGCTGAAAGAAGCCTTCCCCCGTTGGCTGGTGATTATCCTCGGAGGTATCGTAGGTGGTATTTTCGTCGGACTTACCGGATACACGAATGCGGCACTCTGATCCTATTAATTGAAAAAGAAAAAGAGATTATGTATATATTAGCACATGACTTGGGTACCAGCGGCAACAAAGCAACCTTATTCGATGAATCGGGATTACTGATTGCTTCACGTACAGCCGCATACCCTACAGATTACGCTTCCGGCAATCGGGCGGAACAGAATCCGCTCCATTGGTGGAAAGCGATTGTAGATACCACGCAGGCACTTCTCAAACTGGTATCTCCCAATGATATTGCCGGTGTGGCACTTAGCGGACAAATGATGGGTTGTCTTTGTGTGGATAAAAACGGTCACCCGCTTCGTCCTCACATGCTTTATTGCGACCAGCGTTCGCAGGAAGAAGAGACTATTCTTTCCGAAAAGATAGACCCGCTTCATTTCTATGAAATCACGGGACACCGAATCAGCGCTTCCTATTCCATTGAGAAATTGATGTGGGTAAAGAAACACGAACCGGAAATCTTTGCACAGACAGCCAAGATGTTGAATGCCAAGGATTATATCAATTTCCGTCTCTGCGGTACTCTAGCCACTGATCCCTCGGATGCTTCGGGTACCAATGCATACGACCTGAACCGTTGGCAATGGAGTGAAGAAATCATAGAAGCTGCCGGACTCGATCTTTCCCTATTCCCGGAAGTCCGTTCATCTATCGACGTGATCGGTGAAGTGACCAACGAAGCTGCCCGTGAAACAGGACTGCTTGCCGGAACACCCGTAATCTGTGGTGGAGGCGATGGTAGTTGTGCCGGAGTAGGCGTCGGCTGTGTGGCTCCGGGTAGCGCATACAACTATCTGGGTTCTTCCTCCTGGGTAGCTCTGACAGTAGAAAAGCCGATTGTAGACGAACAACGCCGCACCATGAACTGGGCGCACGTAGTGCCGGGCATGCTGCATCCGTCGGGAACGATGCAGGCGGCAGGCTCTTCCTACAACTGGATGATTAACCAACTCTGCCAGCACGAGCAGGCATTGGCTACTCAACTCGGACGTAGCGTGTTCGAACTGATTGACGAACAGATTCTTTCCTCTCCGATAGGAGCCAATAAACTCCTATTCCTACCTTATATGCTTGGTGAACGTACTCCCCGTTGGAATGTAGACGCCAAAGGAGCATTTATCGGTCTGACGCTGGGGCATACACATGGTGATATGCTACGTGCTGTGATGGAGGGAGTTACCCTCAATCTGGGATTTATCGTCAATATCTTCCGCAAACACGTTCCCATCGACCAGGTGACGGTGATTGGAGGATGCGCGCAGAATCCTGTATGGCGCCAGATGATGGCAGACATTTATCAGGCAGAAATCCGTGTACCTAATTATCTGGAAGAGGCTACTTCGATGGGAGCGGCTATTCTGGCAGGTATCGGTGCGGGAGTCTTTAAAGACTTCTCTGTGATAGACCGCTTTGTCCGTATCGAACAGACTGTGCAGCCGATTCAGGAAAACGTGAAGAAGTATGAGGCTTGGATGCCTGTTTTTGATAAAGCTTATCACGCTTTGTGCGATATGTATACTGAAATTGCAAAAACTGAACTAGATTCTATATAAAACCTAATAATCAAATGAAAACAGTAATAGTGCCGGCTCCCGGCAAAATTGAAATACGACAGGTGGAAACTCCTGTTATCAATGCTTATCAGGCATTGGTGAAAACGGAAATGGTTGCTTTGTGTAATGCGACTGACAGTAAACTGATAGCCGGAAAATTTCCCGGAGTGGATACTTATCCGTTGGCTTTGGGACATGAGAATGCCGGAATTGTAGTAGCTGTCGGTGAAAAAGTACGTAATTTTAAGGTAGGCGACCGTGCTATTGGTGGTCTTATTTCCGATTTTGGTGCGCAAGGTGTCGACAGCGGCTGGGGTGGTTTCAGCGAATATGTAGTAGTGAATGACTTTGAAGTACTGAAAGAAGAGGGACTGGCTACACCCGAACAGGGATGCTGGGACAGTTTTGAGATTCAGAACACAGTCCCTTCACATGTGCAACCGGAAGAAGCAGTTATCTCTTGTACCTGGCGCGAAGTGTTGGGAGCTTTCAAGGATTTCAATCTGACTCCGGGGAAAAAGGTGATCGTAGTAGGCTCCGGTCCTGTAGGATTGAGCTTTGTGAAGTTGGGTAAATTGTTCGGTCTGGGACAGATTGATATTGTCGATATGCTTCCCGCTAAACTGGAAGTAGCCCGTCGGATGGGAGCAGACAATGGATATACACCCGCCGAAATTAGTACTCCGGAATTTATTGCCGCGGCTAATCGCTCTTATGATGCTGTCATTGATGCGGTAGGACTGGATGTAGTCGTAAATTCCGTATTACCATTAGTGAAGATGGGTGGAGATGTTTGTGTTTATGGCGTCATGACTAAGAATCCAACTTTCGACTTATCGAAAGCTCCTTATAACTTCGACCTGCACATGCATCAATGGCCTACCCGTTCCGAAGAAAAGGCGGCAATGACCACATTGGCACAATGGATTGAAGAGGGCAGACTTTCTGCATCCGACTTTATCACGCATCGCTTTGCGATAGAAGAAATAGAAGAAGCCTTTGCTGCCGTGAAACGGGGTGAAGTATTGAAATGCGTATTGACTTTTTAAGAAACAGCATATTTATAATAACTTATTAAACGACTCAAAATAATGGAAAAGAAGAATATAAACGAAGTGATTGCAGAATTATCAGTAGAACAGTTGGCAGGTATGATCGACCATACATTCCTGAAACCTTTCGGTGATGCATCGCCTATTGAGAAACTTTGTGCGGAAGCCCGTCAGTATCAGTTTGCGATGGTAGCCATCAATCCTGCGGAAGTAGAAACTTGTGTGAAGTTGCTTGAAGGATCGGGAGTACGTGTAGGAGCCGCTATCGGTTTTCCGTTGGGACAGAACACAGTAGAGTGCAAAGCATTTGAAACCCGTGATGCCATTGCCAAAGGTGCTACTGAAATAGATACAGTCATCAATGTTCGTGCTTTACAGAAAGGACAGACTGAAATCGTAAAGAAAGAGATTGAAGACATGGTTTCTATCTGCAAACCTGCCGGTGTGATCTGTAAGGTCATTCTTGAAACTTGCTATCTGACGGATGAAGAGAAAGAAACCGTATGTCGTATAGCTAAAGAAGCCGGAGTGGATTTTGTGAAAACCTCTACCGGATTCGGTACAGCAGGAGCAACAGTGCATGATGTAGCATTGATGCGTCGTGTGGTAGGACCTACTATCGGAGTGAAAGCAGCAGGTGGTATTCGTGATCTGGATTCTGCGTTGGCATTGATTCAGGCGGGCGCTACCCGTATCGGTACATCAAGCGGTATTCAGATTGTGGAATCCTATAAGGAGCTGAAGAAAGGTTTGTAATCGTTCTTTTTTCAGGAAGGTAAATTTAAGGTAAATAAGAAGATAAAATGATAAGATCGAAATTAATGAAGCTGTTGAAGTGTGGGATGGCATGCTGTGTGTTTCTCTCCATCGTAGCATGGCAGACGAAAGACACTTCCCTTCAGCCTACCGACGCGAAAGGTTTTATCGTCGAGATTCAGAAGAAGTACGCGGAAATTCAGGCGATAAAACAGAAAGGTAATCAGGAAGAAACAGAAAACAAGATAAAAGCCGTGCACCGGAGATTGACGCGTGCCTATCCGGTCTATTACGATTGGTGGCTACAGGATGGAACAACGGGTGATGTAGACTGGTTTAATAAGAGTTTTAATCAGGAGCTTTCCGTGCGTTTACAGAAACTGAACATCAAAGCTGCCGTGACTAATGCTCCGGAAAGCATCGAATCGGCTTTCCTGTCTTATCTGAAAGCGTGTGAACAAAGACGTATCAAGCGTTTGGAAGCCTTCACTGCAGATAAACCGGAGATTGTTTTCACAAAGTACAGAACGTTGCGTCCCTCTTTCTTTGCTTATACCGAAGGGGTGTCGGATGCCCGTGCTGAATGCAACTACATTGCGGGCGGTGCGTTGGCGAAATTGAAGATGAATGGAATTTGGGCGGAAGTAGAAACCATGCTGACAGATGAAGAAGGAGTAGTGCGTGATCCGAATCTTCATTTTGATGGTCAGCATCTGCTTTTTTCCTGGAAGAAATCCCCCAAGGAAGACGACTTCCATCTGTATGAAATGGATTTAAAGACACGGGAAATCAAGCAGTTGACTTTCGGAAAAGGACATGCCGACATTGAAGGTATTTACTTGCCCGATGACAATATCCTGTTCAACTCTACCCGTTGCGGAAGTACGGTAGACTGCTGGTTTACGGAAGTCAGCAATATGTATCTCTGCGACAGGGAGGGGCGTTATATGCGTCAGGTTGGTTTCGACCAGGTGCATACGGTGACACCGACTTTGTTGGATGACGGTCGGGTGGTCTATACTCGTTGGGATTACAATGACCGTGGCCAGGTATGGGCACAGCCTTTGTTCCAGATGAATCCCGATGGAACAGGACAGGCTGAATATTACGGAATGAACAGCTGGTTCCCGACAACGGTGGCACAGATTCGCCAGATTCCCGGCACTCGTAAGTTGATGGCAGTTTTTATGGGTCACCATACTCCTCAACATGGCAAACTGGGTATTATAGATCCCGAAGCCGGGCGTGATGAGAATGAAGGTGTTATGTTCGTAGCTCCGGTTCATAAACCGGAACCGGAACGCATTGACGGTTATGGAAAGTTTACCGATCAGTTCCAGCATCCTTTTCCATTGAGCGAGACGGAATTTTTAATATCGTATACTCCGTTGGGTTATTACGTCGGACATCCGATGGAATTTGGCGTTTATTGGATGAATGCGGACGGAGAACGTGAATTACTCGTATCCGATGCACGTATATCCTGCAACCAGCCTGTGTTGGTCGCTCCCCGTAAACGTCCGTTCCGCCGTTCATCTTCGGTAGATTATACAAAGAATGAAGGCGTATATTATATGCAGAATATCTACGAGGGTAATGGATTGAAAGGTGTGAAACCTGGAACTATCAAACAGTTGCGTGTGGTGGAAATCCAGTTTCGTGCAGCAGGTGTAGGTGAAGTGAACGGTAATGATAAAGGTGGAGGAGCTATCATGAGTTCTCCGGTAGGAGTGGGCAATGCTGCCTGGGATGTGAAGAGAGTGTTGGGAGTGACGGAAGTATATCCTGACGGTTCCGCATTCTTTAAAGTTCCTGCACGCAGACCGCTTTATTTTCAGGCATTGGACGAAAACGGGCGTGTGGTGCAAACTATGCGTAGCTGGTCTACTTTACAGCCGAATGAAGTGCAGAGTTGTGTAGGATGCCACGAACATAAGAACACGGTTCCCGTAGCAGGGCATCCGGTATCCATGGCAATGAACAAAGGTGTCAAGGCATTGGCTCCGGAAGATGAGATGGGCGAACGTAATTTCAGTTACCTGAAAGAAATCCAACCTATCTGGGACAAGCATTGTATCTCTTGTCACGATGGAGTGAAGCAACCAATGAGCCTGAAAGGCGAATTGAAAGTAATGGATAAACGAAGCAAAAGAAAATATACGGATTCGTATCTGAACCTGACTCATGCCACCCAGAAAAAAGAAGAGGGATCATGGAGAGGTAACGCACATCATCCGGAAGTAAACTGGATCAGTGCTTTGTCCGAACCTACGTTGCTACCGCCTTATTTTGCAGGCTCCAACACGAGCAATCTGATTAAACGTTTGGAAAGCGGACATGGAGGTACAAAACTGACTCCGCAGGAAATACGAAAAGTAGCTCTCTGGATTGATTTGCTTGTGCCTCAAATCGGAGACTACCGTGAAGCGAACAACTGGTCGCAAAAGGATCTCGACTTCTACAACTATTATGATAAGAAGCGGGAAGCAGCCCGTGCGGAAGATCAGGAGAATATTCGTCAATACATTCAATCCCTTCAAACTAAACAAGAGAAAAAATGAAAAAGAAGATATTGATACCTGTTGGTATGGCTGCTATATTTCTTTGTGCGTCTTGGCAAGAAGCGGAAACGACGGTTTCACCGGACCGTTTGTTTCTGGCAGACAACGGGAAATCCTTGTTTGTAACAAACAGGGCAGGCTGTGAACTCATCAAGATGTCGTCCGACGGACAGAAAATGGAAAAGAAAGTCTCTTTCTCGTCCCCTGTCAATGCCATGACGCAGGATGCGAATGGTAAACTCTGGGTGGTATGTGACGGAAACTACGGTACCATGTACGAACTGGATGGAAAGAAACTTTCCGTACAATCCAAAACAAAAAGCGGAGCTACTCCTTCGGATATTCTGTATAATCCGTTGTCTAAATCTCTTTGGGTTACGCAGCGGTTCAACAACGAACTCTGGGAGATTGATCCGGCCACCCGTAAGGTGAAAACAAAAATAGCTGTCGGTCGCGAACCAGTGTCGATGGCTGCCTTTGCAGGTGATTCCTGTCTGCTGATAGCCAATAATCTGCCGGAAATGCCTTCTACGGCTTATCCGATTGCAGTACAGCTCGATATGGTAGATGTACTTTCGAAAAAGGTTTCGGGACGTGTTATGTTGCCGAACGGTTCTACGGATGTGAAGTCGGTAGCGGTGGATAAGAATCATACTTTTGCGTATGTCACTCATTTAATCTCCCGCTATCAGTTGCCTACCAATCAGCTGGATAGAGGATGGATGGCTACAAATACATTATCCATCATTGATTTGAAAGCTAGAAAGTGGCTCACTTCCGTCATCTTAGACACTCCACAGAAAGGAGCAGCCAATCCGTGGTCGGTGATTGTTACTCCGGATGATAAGCAGATCATAGTAGCTGCTGCCGGTAGTCAGGAATTGGTGCGCATCGATCGTATAGCTTTGCATGAACGTCTTGGCAAAGCGAAACAAGGAGAAATGGTTACTCCTTCCATGAAAGCGTGGGGGAATATACCTAATGATGCGGGATTCTTGTATGGCATCCGTGACTTCATTCCTACACAGGGAAAAGGTCCGCGTTCGGTCGTAGCTACGGGAGGTAAAATTTATACTGCCAACTATTATACGTCGGAATTGGTGTCTATGGATTTGAATGGTAAGAATGTGCAGAAGCAGATTCTGGGTGCTCCATTGGCTTTCACTAAAGTTGGTAAGGGAGATATGTACTTCCATGATGCAACCATTTGTTTCCAGAACTGGCAAAGTTGTGCAACCTGTCATCCGAATGATGCACGCATGGACGGGCTTAACTGGGACTTGCTGAATGATGGCATGGGTAATCCGAAAAATACGAAAACACTTTTGCTTTCCCATCAAACTCCGCCTTGTATGGCGACCGGTATTCGTAAAAATGCCGAAGTAGCCGTTCGTTCGGGAGTGAAATATATCCTGTTTATGGAGGGAAATGATGAGATCTACGAATCTATCGACGAATATCTGAAATCTCTGAAGCCTCTGCCAAGCCCTTATCTTGAGAATGGTAAACTTTCTGCGAAAGCGAAAAGAGGAAAGAAGATATTTGAAGAAAACTGCGCGAGTTGCCATTCCGGAGAATACTATACGGATCAGAAGCAGTACAAAGTGGATTGGACTACCGGACCTGATAAAGGACTGGCTATGGACGTTCCTGCTCTGAACGAATGTTGGCGTACGGCTCCTTATTTGTATGACGGTCGTAGCTATTCGATGAAAGATATGTTAAAGGTACACGGACCTCATAAGCCTGTTTCTGATAAAGAACTGGAAGAGTTGGAGGAATATGTATTGTCTTTGTAATTTTGAATGATTGGTTATGACAAGAATATATAGTGCGATTTTGATATTTCTGTTCTCTGCATCCCTGTTGGCACAAACCCGGACGTTTGCAGGAACAGATTATTCACAGGGAATCGTCTTTGTGATGGAAAACAATCAGATTGTATGGCAGCACAAAGCTCCCGATTCTAATGATTTATGGGTATTGCCTAATGGCAATATCCTTTTCACCACTGGGCATGGGGTACTCGAAATGACCCGTCAGAATGATACAATCTTCCATTACGAGTCTAAAAGTCCGGTCTTTGCCTGTCAGCGGTTGAAGAACGGCAATACGTTTGTGGGTGAATGTACCACGGGGCGTATGCTGGAAATCTCTCCTAAAGGTAAGATTGTGAAAGAAGTCTGCATCCTGCCGGAGGGAGTGAAAGAGAAAGGTTTTGCATTTATGCGTAATGCACGTCGCTTGGATAACGGGCATTTTCTGGTAGCACATTACGGACCGCAATGTGTGACGGAATATGACACGAACGGCAAAGAGGTGTGGAAACTGGATGTTCCCGGCGGACCGCATTCTCTGACTCGTCTGCCCAATGGGCATACGTTGATTGCCGTAGCAGATAAAGACCAGAATCCGAGAATTATCGAAGTAACGGCAGACGGAAAGACTGTTTGGGAATTATCGAATGCGGATATCCCTGGAAAACCGTTGAAGTTTTTGGGAGGTTTTCAGTATTTCTCCGATGGACGCATCCTGATAACGAACTGGACGGGACATGTGAATCCGAAAGAAAAAGTACACATGTTGTTGGTAGACCGTCAAAAGAAAGTGCTTTATTCTTTGGAGAATACTCCGGGACTGAAAACGATGTCATCTGTCTATAGCATGGACGTTCCGGCAGGTGTTGCTTCCTATCATTAAAAAGTATATATCATCAGAAAAAACATTGAAATTTGCAGTATGAAGTATCATCGAATCACATGTAATTTGTATAAAACGACAGGAAACAGTTGGGAACAGATGGCGGAGGAATTACTTTCATCCGCTGTCCGCGAAGAGAGGGTGCTCCGTCTTGTACTCTTTACACGCTGTACGGATAATCAGGAATACAAGTTTCAGCGTTCCTTTCTGGAACAATGGGTGGAGCGGCATTTCGTTTCTCCCCGTCCGGTTGTTTCGCTGGTGGCTCAAAAGCCTTTGGTAGCAGACTTGGTATTGGAGGTACATTCGTTGGTGGAAATTACGGATGAGGCAGTCACCATAGAGGAACAAATCACTTCTTCCTCTGTCCGCTACCTGCGGATCATGACTCCTCACTATCGGGAAATAATAGTAGGGGGACTTTACGCAGATGATTTGAATCTTCCTGTTCGCGAACAATCGGAACAGGCTTTCAGAAAGGCAGAAGAGATCTTAAAGACGGAACAGATGAATTTCGGCGACATTGTCCGTCAGTGGAATTATCTGGAAAATATCACGGATATTGCACATGGCAATCAGTGTTATCAGGATTTCAATGATGTGCGTACCCTGTTCTATGCTTCTTCGGAGTGGGAATCAGGTTATCCGGCGGCAACGGGGATTGGCACACAGCATGGCGGCGTTCTGATTGATTTCAATGCTGTCAGTGGAGAAGTGGATATTGCTCCTTTAGATAATGACTGGCAACGGGCTGCTCATGTCTATTCGGATGAGGTGTTGATTAGTCATCGGGCGGATAGGAAGAAGGGAACACCTAAATTTGAAAGAGGAAAGTCACTGTCCGACCGTCGGCAGGAGGTGATTTATATTTCCGGCACAGCTGCTATCCGTGGCGAGGAAAGTGTAACGACCGGAGATGTTCTCTCTCAAACGGAAATCACTCTTGAAAATATCCAGCATTTGATTGGCTTGGAAGAGGGTAGGGAGAAACTACCGGAACATTCCGGTAAGTTGGGGCTTCTTCGTGTATATCTCAAGAATGAAGAGGATGCGTCAGCTGTGAAAGCAGACTTGGATAAACTCTGTCCGGACATTCCTATCGTATATCTTTATGCGGATGTATGCAGAGAGGAATTGCTGGTAGAAATTGAAGGAATTGCTTATCTATAAAAGCCTCATTTATAAAAGCATTGTTTATTATAAAAGAAAAACAGATGAAATTGATTCGACTGATCGCTTCACCGGTATTGATGTACATATTAGCGGGACTTTATGCCCTGATATTGGCGGTAGCCACTTTAGTGGAAAACTCTTATGGTCCTGCCGTTGCCCGTGAATCTTTTTATTATGCTCCTTGGTTTATACTGCTACAGTTGTTACAGGCAGTCAATTTATTGGCTATGTTCCTTCAGGGAAACTATTTTAAGAGAATTAGTAAAGGCAGTCTGATTTTTCATGGAGCTTTTCTTTTTATCTGGTTGGGGGCTGCTGTCACTCACTATGTAGGAGTGACGGGTATCATGCATATCCGTGAAGGGGAAACGGCAAATAGCATGATGAAAGAGGAAGGAACAGGGATGGAAAATGCTTCCCTGCCTTTCTCTGTTGCTTTGAAAGATTTCCGGTTGCAGCGCTATCCGGGTTCTCATAGTCCGATGTCTTATGAAAGTGACCTGGTGATTAAGAGAGAAAATGAATCTCCTTTACAGGCAACCATACGAATGAATAAAGTGATTGATGTGGATGGTTACCGTCTGTTCCAGTCTTCATTCGATTCTGACGAACAAGGTACCGTGTTATCAGTGAGCTATGACCGTCCCGGTATGCAGCTTACATATACGGGATATTTCCTTTTACTGGTAGGTTTTGTCTTGACATTGTTCAGTAAGAAATCCCGTTTCGGGCGATTGCGCAGAGAATTGGGAGAAATGAAAAAGAATACCCCTTTCTGCTTATTGCTCTTTCTGGCTTTATCCGGCATCTCCAATATGCAGGCATTGCGTGCACAACAACCGGCTGTCTCTTCACAACAATCTCTGGTCGCTTCACAATTACCTTGTGTTTCTTCCTTACATGCCGAAAAGTTTGGCAGTCTGGTGGTGCTTAACCCTAACGGACGTCTCGAACCCGTCAACAGTTATACATCTGCCATTTTACGCAAATTGTATGGAGCCGATAAACTGAATGGCATCCATTCAGATCAATTCTTTTTGAATCTACTTTCTTTTCCCGATGAATGGGGAGCTTTTCCTTTTATCAAAGTTGATAATAAAGAACTTCTTCAACGCTTCGGCAGAGATGGCAAATACATTGCCTGGCAGGATGTGTTTGATGCAGACGGTAACTATATCCTGACGAATGAACTGAACACAATTTACGCTAAACCGGCTGCGGAGCGAAAACGTTTGGACTCGGATTTATTAAAACTGGATGAATCAGTAAACATCGTATATCGCATCATGCAACACCAATTGCTACCGCTTTTTCCGGATGGAAATGATTTGCAGGGAAAATGGTATTCACCGGGTGATGACTTGAGCGCTTTTCATGGGAAAGATTCTCTATTTGTAACTAAAATCATGGACTGGTATATCTATGAGCTAGGAAATGGAGTTCGTTCCAACAACTGGAAGGAAGCAGACAAGGTAGTTGAAATGATGAATGTCTACCAACAAGCAAAAGCTAAAGTCCCCGCTATTGATAACCGGAAAGTGAAAGCCGAACTTCTCTATAATCAATTGGATTTATTTTTCTGGTGTCGTCTGGCTTACTTGATTTTGGGTGGTATCCTACTTTTCATTGCCTGCGGAGAGATTATTGCGGACTTTAAATGGGGAAGAAAAATTAGCAGTATTCTGATTGCTCTTCTGGCAATCGCTTTTCTCATACATACGGGAGGTGTCTTGTTACGTTGGTATATTTGCGGACATGCCCCTTGGGCAAATGCTTACGAGTCGATGATATGTACTTCCTGGATGCTGGTAGGTAGCGGACTACTATTTGCCCGCCGATTCCGTATTCTTCCCGCATTGGCAGGACTATTGGGCGGAATCATGCTTTTTGTAGCAGGACTTAATCACCTGAATCCGGAAATAACTCCTTTAGTTCCGGTACTTCAATCTTATTGGCTGATGTCTCACGTCGCTATCATTATGATCGGTTACGTCTTTTTTGCTCTTTGTGCGCTGACAGGGTTGTTTAATCTTGTATTGATGAGTTTGCTTTCCGCCACCAACCGGGTGAAACTCTTGTTCCGTATCCGTGAACTGACACTGCTGAATGAAATGGCAATGATTCTCGGTCTGTTCTTTATGACTGCTGGAACATTTCTTGGAGCTATCTGGGCCAATGTCTCCTGGGGTAGATATTGGGGATGGGATCCCAAGGAAACCTGGGCATTGATTTCAATCGTTGTCTATGCATTAGTGCTTCATATCCGCTTTATTCCCCTCCTGGAAGGAAAGACCACCTGGTGTTTTAATCTGCTTTCCGTCGTTGCCGTCCTTTCGGTTATAATGACTTGGTTTGGGGTGAACTACTATTTGAGCGGTCTGCATTCTTATGGAAAAACCGAAGGAGGAGATTTCTTGTTGTGGATATGGGGATTGGGCGTATGCCTCGTACTTGTTTTGGCGTTGTTTGCCCGCGGACGTTTAAAGAAACTCTCTGCCACATTTTTGTCTTTCTTTTAAGTATTATACGGGGAGAAACAAAAATGTGGCAGATCTTATAATCAATGACTTATCTCTGAAAATAGCCGGAAATAAGAGAAGTTTACAGGAAACATATACGGTGTTTCTGCTTTTTTCGGAAGGAAAACTGCATTTTATTGCCAATTATTTGAACTTCAGTATTTTGATTGTTCTATTGTCGTGTTTCCATCCTTTCCCTATTTCTGCTTGTTGGTAGACACAACAAAGCAGATTGGTGGACGTGTATAGTCGTTTCACTTGTTCCTTCTTATATAAATTTGCTATTAGAAACGAATCAGTTTTTCCATTCGCATCCAGATAGGGGAGATATGAATTTTCTCCGATAACTTCCTGCAACAAAGTACGTTCACCAATATTGGAGGTTTGTGCCAGTTGAGTTTTCCATCCGTTGAAGATGTGGGAAGCGCCTTGTATCCAACTATCAATCTCATTGGTTGACATACATTCCAGATCCAGGCGGATGGAAGCAATATGTGTCACGGTATTTACTCCCCCTCGGAATCGTCCGATGATTTGAATGGCTTCGGTAGTAGGATCGATAACCGATTGGGTTGCGCCATGCAAATCACTGATGAGAATCACATGTGGCGGGTTTTACATATGATATCCACCGCGGAGTAGAAACATAATCTTCTAATATTTGATATTATATTGATATAATCCGTACCTTTGCGCAGTAAACACAGACAAAATTTACAAACTAAATAATTATATGAAATGAAAAAGATTTTATTTTTGATGATTTTGTTTTTCCCTATCGTATTGAGTAGTTGTTCGTCCGATGATGATGATTGGATTGATTTGAATTCGGAAGATATTGTAGGAACCTGGTCAACAGGTATAGAGGGTACTCATAAATACATTAAGTTTGAGAGTGATGGAACTGGATATTACGCGCTTCTTAGCGGGGCTACCTTTGTGTCTAACTATTTGTTCACCTATCAAATTTCAGGTGATAAAATTAATATCCAAATAACTTATTCTGATGATGGAAATAAGCTTAAAGGACAGAAGCGAGTGTGGGAGTGCTTATTTTCAAAAGATATATTAAAGATAAAAGATGGCTCATTGGAAAATGGCACATATAAAAGACTGGGATATGATGAGTAATTAAATCACTGCATTTTATAGATAATCGTATGTTATGCGGTTAAAATTGGGAAATAAGCCGCAAAGTCTGCGGCTTATTTTCCAATTTTAACTATAACTCCAATTAAATAGCTATTTTTGTGGAAAGAACCAATGATCTGTTTATTCATGAAATAGAAAATTGGACGTCGTTCAGATGGAATGCTGCTTGTTTGTCGGAGCCGATAGCTCGGACAAACAAAGCTATCGGATATCTTTCTGTGTCATCTTCAGAAATAGAGGGAATCATATTAATACTGCGGAAGTACGTTCTTCCGTCGCACGGAAATTAGGTGTAGCTGTACCTGATACAAAAGAACCGACACATTGTATTGACGGATTCCACTGTATATAGAGGACAAAAGACAATAGAAGAAAGAATATCTTCATTGGACAAAATACGTTTTGAACAAAATGAAATGTCGATTGAAGATATTGTATATAAGTATTTTGCATATCTCATTGAATAATTATTTTATGATATAAAGAAACCCATGTTGAAAATATTAGTAACCTACGCCGTCCAAGGCGAATTTGTGGAGATTAAATGGCCGGATATAGAACCTTACTACGTTCGTACAGGTATTGGTAAAGTTAAATCAGCCTTTCATTTGGCAGAGGCAATCCGCCAGGTACAACCGGACTTAGTACTCAATATCGGAAGTGCCGGAACAGTCAACCATCAAGTAGGAGATATCTTTGTCTGCCGCAAGTTCGTAGACCGTGATATGCAGAAAATGAAAGAGTTCGGATTGGAGTGTGAGATTGATTCATCGGCCTTGCTCGAAGAAAAAGGTTATTGCAAGCACTGGACAGAAGAAGGAATCTGTAACACGGGAGATGGCTTTCTGACAGAATTGACTCACGTTAGCGGAGATGTCGTAGACATGGAAGCCTATGCACAGGCATTCGTTTGCCGTTCGAAAGAAATTCCGTTTATTTCCGTGAAATATGTGACTGACATTATTGGTCAGAACTCCGTGAAACATTGGGAAGATAAACTTGCCGATGCCCGACAGGGACTATCACATTACTTCAATGTCTTGAAAGAAAGAATATGATAAGTGACTCCTGCGGCAATCAGTCCCAGGAGAATCTTTACCCATATCAGAGGAATCAGGAAGAAAATGCAATAAAGCATAGTTCCCCACATCAGCACGAGCGAGATTACTTTGGCTCGAAGAGGGATCGCCTTGTTTTCGCGGTAATTGCGGATATAAGGACCGAAGTGCCGATGATTGAGCAGCCAGTTATATAGTCGGGGAGACCCTTTGAAATAAAGGGCAGCGGTGAGTAACAGAAAAGGGGTAGTAGGCAGTAACGGCAGAAAGATGCCGAGAATGCCGAGTGCAAGGGAGATACTACCTAAAACAATATACAGAGTTTTCATGCGGCAAAGATAGTGCAAAAAAAGGGAAAAAATAACACTCTTTGCTGAATGAAAACTCTATTTTATATTACCTTTGTCGTTGCATCGAGGTGACATTAGATGCGTGTAACTATTAAAATACATACACCCATGTTTACAGTAATCAAACGCATGGAGATCTCGGCTTCTCATAAGCTGGTACTCCCGTATCGCAGTAAATGCGCCAGTTTACACGGTCACAACTGGATTATTACCGTCTATTGCCGTTCTATGCGGCTCAACTCCGAAGGAATGGTGGTAGATTTCACTCGTATCAAAGAAGTGGTCATGGAAAAACTCGACCATCAAAATCTGAATGAAGTACTTCCGTTCAATCCCACAGCAGAGAATATCGCCCGGTGGGTGTGCAAACAGATTCCCCAATGCTATAAGGTAGAGGTGCAGGAATCGGAAGGAAACATAGTCATCTATGAGAAAGATTCCGCCAGCGCAGAAGGACAAGAGTAGCAAATTAAACAAGTATGACGATGAGAAAGATTAATGAAATCTTTTACAGTTTGCAGGGCGAAGGTTACCACACCGGAACTCCGGCCATCTTCGTGCGTTTCTCCGGCTGCAACCTGAAATGTGACTTTTGCGACACACAACACGAAGAAGGAACCATGATGACCGATGAAGAAATTATCACCGAAGTGAAAAAATATCCAGCCGTTACCGTTGTCCT
This sequence comes from Bacteroides sp. M10, assembly GCF_014334015.1. Taxonomy (GTDB): domain Bacteria; phylum Bacteroidota; class Bacteroidia; order Bacteroidales; family Bacteroidaceae; genus Bacteroides; species Bacteroides intestinigallinarum. Next base: position 3,640,035 of record NZ_CP060488.1, read on the forward strand.
CACAGGTGGCGAACCTTCCTTATGGATAGACGACCAATTGATCGACCTTTTGCATCAGGCCGGTAAATATGTGACCATCGAAACCAACGGTACACACCCCTTACCGGCATCTATCGACTGGGTGACCTGCTCACCCAAACAAGGGGCAAAACTGGCAATCGACCGGATGGACGAAGTGAAAGTTGTCTATGAAGGACAAGATATAAGTATTTTTGAACTACTTCCTGCCGAACATTTTTTCCTCCAGCCTTGTTCTTGTAATAACACTGCTTTGACAGTGGACTGTGTAATGCGACATCCCAAATGGAGACTCAGCCTGCAAACACACAAATTAATCGACATCCGTTGAACAAAATAGACGGGTGATACGGAGGAAGCTTAAATTATTACATAATATAGTTATGAAAGTAGGTTTGTTTATTCCTTGTTATATCAATGCCATATATCCCAATGTGGGAGTGGCATCGTATAAACTGTTGAAAAGTTTGGGAGTAGACGTCGATTATCCGTTGGATCAAACCTGTTGCGGACAACCGATGGCAAATGCCGGTTTTGAAGATGAATCGGTGAAATTGGCGCTCCGTTTTGGCGATTTATTCCGGGAGTACGATTACATAGTCGGTCCTTCCGCCAGTTGTGTGGCTTTTGTGAAAGAGAATCATCCGGGCATCTTAGAGAAAGAAGGACATGTTTGTCAGACTGCGGGAAAGATTTGTGATATTTGTGAATTTATTCACGATGTATTGAAACCTTCCAAGATTCCTGCACGCTTTCCTCATAAGGTCAGCATCCATAATAGCTGTCATGGGGTGCGCGAACTGTTTATTTCCGCTCCCTCCGAGATGAATATTCCTTATTACAATAAATTGCGTGATTTGCTCAATCTGGTTGAAGGAATCGAAGTTTTCGAACCCAGCCATATTGACGAGTGTTGCGGCTTTGGCGGAATGTTTGCCGTGGAAGAGCAGGCAGTCTCCGTCTGCATGGGGCGTGATAAGGTGAAAGACCACATGGCCACCGGAGCCGAATATATTGTCGGAGCGGACAGTTCCTGCCTGATGCACATGCAAGGTGTTATCAAACGGGAGCATCTGCCTATTCAGATTATCCATATTGTAGAAATTCTAGCGTCGCAATCATGAGTACAAAACATTCAAAGGCTGCCGAGAAGTTCTTGCAGGACAGCAAGATGGCAGCATGGCATAATGAAACCCTTTGGATGGTCCGTGCCAAAAGGGATAAGATGAGCAAGGAAGTTCCCGAATGGGAAGAGTTGCGCAACAAGGCTTGCGAACTGAAACTATATTCCAACAGTCACCTCGAAGAACTTCTGCTGGAGTTCGAGAAGAACGCTACCGCCAACGGCGCCATTGTGCATTGGGCAAAAGATGCCGATGAATACTGCGCCATTGTCTATGAGATATTGAATGAACATAATGTGCATCATTTCATCAAGAGTAAATCCATGCTCGCCGAAGAGTGCGGATTGAATCCTTTCCTGATGGAGCGGGGCATTGATGTCGTAGAGTCCGATTTGGGCGAACGCATCCTGCAACTGATGCATCTCGAACCGAGTCACATCGTACTGCCTGCCATCCACATCAAACGGGAGCAGGTAGGCGAACTTTTCGAAAAGGAGATGGGAACCGAGGAAGGAAACTTCGACCCTACCTACCTGACTCATGCCGCACGTAAGAACCTGCGCCCTCTCTTCCTGAATGCCGAAGCCGCTATGACAGGGGCCAACTTTGCCGTAGCTTCAACCGGCGACATTGTAGTCTGCACGAATGAGGGAAACGCCGATATGGGTACTTCCTACCCGAAGCTGAACATCGCCGCTTTCGGTATGGAAAAGATTGTTCCGGATTTGGATGCACTGGGCGTATTCACCCGATTGCTTGCCCGTTCGGCTACCGGACAACCGGTGACCACCTACACTTCCCATTACCGCCGTCCTCGCGAAGGCGGTGAATATCATATCATCATCGTAGATAACGGCCGGAGTACATTGCTTTCCAAGCCCGATCATATCAAGACACTGAATTGCATCCGTTGTGGTGCGTGTATGAATACCTGCCCGGTATATCGCCGAAGTGGGGGATACTCTTATACCTATTTTATTCCCGGACCTATCGGTATTAATCTGGGCATGGCTCACGATCCGGAGAAATATTATGATAATCTTTCTGCCTGCTCCCTGTGTATGTCCTGCTCTGATGTTTGTCCGGTGCAAGTTGATTTGGCCGAACAGATTTACAAGTGGCGTCAGGATTTGGACGGACTGGGAAAAGCCAATACAGGAAAGAAGATTATGTCCGGCGGCATGAAGTTCCTGATGGAACGTCCGGCATTGTTCAATGCTGCTTTGTGGGCGGCTCCGGTAGTGAACGGTCTGCCTCGTTTTATGAAATACAACGATCTCGACGATTGGGGAAAAGGGCGTGAACTGCCGGAATTTGCCAAAGAGTCGTTCAATGAAATGTGGAAGAAGAACAAAGTACAGGGAAAGGAGGAATCCAAATGAGCAGCAGAGAAGAGATATTAGCCAGTATTCGCAAGAATACGCAAACTCGTTATGATAAACCGGATATTGCGGATATGGAGCGATTGTCGTATCCTGACAAGATAGAACAATTTTGTGCAATCAGTCGTGCAGTGGGTGGCACGGCAGTGGTATTGGGCGAAGGAGAAGATGTGAATGCGGTAATACGCCGGACTTATCCGGATGCTATGCGCATTGCTTCCGTCTTGCCGGATATTTCCTGCGCGACATTCAATCCCGACAATCTGGATGATCCGAAAGAGTTGGATGGCACCGATGTAGCCGTAGTGAAAGGAGAAATCGGAGTTGCCGAGAACGGAGCCATTTGGATACCGCAGACGGTGAAATATAAAGCTATTTATTTTATCTCGGAAAAGCTGGTTATCCTGCTCGACCGGAATAAAATCGTGAATACCATGTATGATGCTTATCGGGAGCTGGATGGACAGGAATATCAATTCGGAACATTCATCTCCGGTCCTTCAAAGACTGCCGACATTGAACAGGCATTGGTGATGGGAGCACATGGGGCACGGGACGTATTAGTGATATTAATCTAGTGTTTCAAAACAGAGGCTCTATTGGTAGGAAGTAGAGCCTCTGTTCGGTATAAACAGAACTTCTGTTTATTGTAAATAGAGCCTCTGTTCCGGTTCGTTCATAGAAGAGTAGTCAAATGTTTAAATTTAAATGATATGTATGCCAATAAAGTAAAGAAAATAGCCGCCGTTCATGACCTTTCGGGAATGGGACGCGTATCTCTCACTGTCGTTATTCCTATTCTTTCATCTATGGGCTTTCAGGTTTGTCCGCTTCCTACAGCTGTATTATCCAACCATACGCAATATCCCGGTTTCTCCTTCCTCGACCTGACGGATGAAATGCCAAAGATTATTGCCCAGTGGAAGAAACTGGAGGTACAGTTTGACGCTATCTACACCGGATATCTGGGCTCTCCGAAACAGATTCAGATTGTTTCTGATTTTATCAAAGACTTTCGTCAGCCGGATAGCCTGATAGTTGCCGATCCGGTGTTGGGAGATAACGGCCGGCTGTACACTAACTTTGATATGGAGATGGTGAAAGAAATGCGCCACCTGATAACCAAAGCAGATGTGATTACTCCCAATCTGACAGAATTATTTTATTTATTGGATGAACCTTATAAAGCAGACAACACGGATGAAGAGCTGAAAGAATATCTTCGCCTTTTGTCCAATAAAGGTCCGCAAGTGGTTATCATAACCAGTGTCCCTGTGCATGATGAACCCCATAAAACGTCTGTCTACGCTTATAACCGTCAGGGAAACCGCTACTGGAAAGTGACCTGTCCTTATCTGCCTGCACATTATCCCGGTACGGGAGATACTTTTACAAGTGTCATAACCGGCTCTTTGATGCAGGGAGACAGCTTGCCGATGGCATTAGACCGTGCCACTCAATTTATCCTGCAAGGAATCCGTGCCACTTTCGGGTATGAATATGACAATCGGGAGGGGATTTTGTTGGAGAAAGTACTTCACAATCTGGATATGCCGATACAGATGGCCAGTTATGAATTGATTTAATCTTTTACATCCACAAATTTTTGAGTTCCAGATATTTCCTTTACTTTTACCGTCGCTAAAGTAATCTGAAATAATTATATCTAATGACTCAAACACTGAAAACATCCGAACGTCTTGGAGTAGTGGATGCTCTGCGCGGATTTGCCCTTTTGGCAATTGTATTATTACATAATCTGGAGCATTATAATCTGTTTTTTATACCGGAGAATATGCCTGCATGGTTGCAAACGATTGATAAATATGCGTGGGATACCATGTTTTTCTTATTCGCCGGAAAGGCTTACGCTACTTTCTCATTGTTGTTTGGCTTTAGTTTTTACATTCAGTTTCACAATGCGGAGAAGCGTGGCATAGACTTCCGCGGACGATTTGCCTGGCGGTTGTGTTTGCTTTTCCTGTTTGCGCAGTTGCACGCTTTATTCTATAACGGGGATATTCTTTTACTCTATGCAGTAGTAGGCTTTGCATTGATACCTGTTTGCAAGTTAAAAGATAAAACGGTTTTCTGGATTGCCCTGATTCTGCTTCTTCAGCCTTATGAGTGGGGACGTGCCGTTTATGCAATGATAAATTCCGACTATGTAGTAGCAAGCGGTCATTATATGCCTTATGCCATACGTGCGCAGGAGGCAACTGCCAATGGTAATTTCTTCGAAGTGCTCTGTTCTAACATCTCCGACGGACAATTATATAGCAATATCTGGCAAGTAGAAAATGGTCGTTTGTTTGTAAGCGTCTCCGCGATTCTATCTTGTCGCCCTTTTTTCATTCTTATATTTTTGCTATGTATAAAAATGAAGCATTATGGATTTAGCAGAAAATCGATTTGGAAAAACTTGGAAACATTTCCTTGAAGTATTGAAAGTAGACTACAATTGTTCTTTAGCCGATGTTTGCCGCGATCAGCATACCACTTTTGGTGGTATGAGTTCCTGGATGTCCAGACGGGGCTATAGCGTTAAACAAGCCAAGGCAGATGTGGTCCGTGATTATTATGGCGGCGTTGAACCCTCCCAACCGACAACTTCCTCTCCTTCATTCACTCAAATAGCACCCGCCATGTTGTCGGAAGAAGAGTTTAGTCTTGCCGGGATCACAATCACCTTTAACAGTGGAACCACCATTTCGGTCAAACGGGCCACACCCAGTGGTGTTATTAAAATGTTGCGCGATTACGAAAGAAAGGAGGGAGATCCATGTATTCTCTAACATCAGCCAATCGCTACTATCTGTACCAGGGCTTTGTTCGTATGAACCTTGGCATTGACGGTTTATTCAAAATTATACGATCGGAAATGAAGGACTTGTCTCCCGTTTCCGGAGATATCTTTTTATTCTTTGGTAAAAACCGACAAAGTGTAAAAATACTGCGTTGGGATGGCGATGGCTTTCTTCTGTACTACAAGCGCCTCGAAGGTGGAAGTTTTGAGTTACCGACATTTAACCCCAATACAGGTAATTACGAGATTTCTTATCAGGTTTTGTCTTTTATCTTGAATGGAGTGTCATTAAAGTCTGTACGGTTGAGAAAACGTTTTAGGATCTAATACAACATTTTGATTATTAGTTATTTGTACTAAAGATATCATCCGGTTTATTTGGTTAATTTGTTGATTTTTTATATCTTTATGCCATGAAAAAGGATGAGATCATAGAGTTATTGAAGGAACAAATCAAGGGATTACGAGATGACAACAACAGACTCTTGGACCAAATAGATGCTTTGATAAAGGAGGTTTCTTCCCTTAAAGAGGCACTCCTTCAAAAAGGCGAGTCTCTTAGCAAGCAACAGCGCCTTACTAAGGGACTCGCCAAACTTGTATCCAACACATCCGAACAGCAACAGGCTCCCCAATCTGCCATATCCGAAGAAGAGCGGCAGAAGATAGAAGCGGAAAAAGCAGATAAGCGTAAAGCAAGAAAGAACAATGGGGCCAAACGTGACATGCATTATGAGATGGAGGAAGAAGAACATGTCGTTTATCCCGATGATCCCGATTTTGACATCAATAAGGCCCGGTTGTTTACCACTGTTCCCAGAATATGCGTCCGCTATGAATGTGTACCCATGCGCTTCATCAAACATGTCTACAAGATACACACCTATACGCAAGAAGGTCGCCTGTTTGAGGGAAAAACACCGGCTTCGGCCTTCTTGAATTCCAGCTATGACGGTTCATTTATTGCCGGATTGATGGAATTACGTTATATACAATCGCTACCTGTTGAAAGAATCATCAACTACTTCGAGAGTCATGGCTTTACGCTGAAGAAACCTACGGCTCATAAGTTGATAGAAAAAGCCTCAAGCCTCTTCGAAAATCTTTATAAGTGCATCCGGCAGACAGCTTTGAGTGATCCTTATAAGGCAGCCGATGAAACCTATTACAAAATACTCGTCCCGGAAAAGAACAGCAAGGGAAAAAGAGTCAGGAAGGGATACCTTTGGGTGGTTGTCGGCATAAACACCAGGATGATATACCTGCTCTATGATGACGGCTCCCGGTCTGAAAGAGTTATTCTTAACGAATTAGGCGGTTGCAAAGGTATTATACAAAGCGATGGCTACTCACCTTACCGGAAGCTTGAAAGCGATGCTTATCCCAATATCACACGCATCCCGTGCTTGCAACATATAAAACGGAAATTTATAGATTGCGGTGAGAAGGACCCGGATGCAAAAAGAATCGTGGAGCTGATAAACGCACTTTATCAAAACGAGCATAAGCATAAAGTTGGGGTTGAGGGATGGACGGTAGAACAGAATCTTATGCATCGAAAAAAGTATGCGCCGGACATACTCGGAGAAATAAAAGATATGCTTGATGAAATAGAAGAACGGGGGGATTTATTACCTAAGAGCGAACTGCAGGAAGCCATTACCTATCTTCGCAATGAGTGGAATGCAGTGGTGGACATCTTTAATTATGGTGACACTTATCTGGACAACAATATGGTTGAACGGATGAACCGGTACATATCCTTATCAAGAAAAAACTCATTGTTCTTCGGCAGCCATAAGGGGGCCGAACGAGGTACCATACTCTATACGATAGCACTCACTTGTAGGATGCATAAAGTGAATTTATTTGAGTATCTCACGGATGTGATAAACAGAACAGCCGAATGGCAACCGAACACACCAATTGAAAAATACAGGGAACTGCTTCCTGACAGATGGGAAAAGGCTAATGACTAAAAAGGGATCATTAGCCTTTTTATTTTAATACACTATATAGAATCGCGGAGACGCTTACGTTTGTTTCAGACGGCTGCTTTATTCATGTTCGGAATGTTGCTCGGACGCCGGAAATATTTAATAAAGAGCGAAGAATCCGTGCGTTTCTGGAAGAAGATGCTGAAAGGCGCCATCCTTGCGTTCGTTCCTCTCTATTGCCTGAAAACCTTCGTACCGGATTTACTCACTAATCCCTCCATACAAGTTCCTTATAGCATAGCAGTTCCGTCTTATGCCAATTTTGCCTTTATGATTATCCTGGTTTCTATCTTCATCCTGCTTTGGTTTAAGAAAGAGAAAGGATATAGCTGGCAAAGTTTGCTGATTCCTTACGGTCGTATGAGTCTGACCAACTACATATCCCAGTCAATTATGGGAGTTACCATCTATTATGGATTCGGATTAGCGATGTACAAATATGCCGGAGCAACGGCAAGTCTGCTTATTGCATTGCTCATCTTTACCGTTCAGTTGATATTCAGCCGTTGGTGGCTTGCCCGCCATAAACAGGGACCACTTGAGTTCTTGTGGCGTAAAGGAACTTGGATTTAGAGACTTTGTCCTATTCGAATTTGACGGTTATTTCTACTGATTTATTGCCATAAATCCAGTCCGGACCTTCCTGAATCAGGCGGATGGCTTCCTTGTCGGAAGATTCGCAGAGGCTCTCTTTTACTTTGATGTAGAAGGGACGCCCTTCCTTGTTAACCAGAAAAGTTAATACCACTTTCCCTTTCACTTGTGCGCACTTCTCATCCGTCGGACGAACCAGATTCTCCTTCAGGTACTTCTGATATTTGCGTTTACCGATCACAGGTTGCGGAGTCATATCTTTGTCTGCCTGCTCCTTAGCTGTCACGACAGTTGTTGATTTCTTATTTTTATTTGTTCCGTATCCCACTACCGCCACTTCGTTAAGCGTTTGTTTGTTTTCGTTCATGGCAATGAGCATTGTCTGGCTGGTATCTACCGGAATTTCTACCGGATCATATCCGATGAACTGCGCTGTCAACTGTTTTTTACCTTCCTTTTTAACCAGCGAAAACTCTCCGTTCATATTCGTAATGGTTCCGATATTTGTCCCTTTATATGCCACACTGGCCCCGATGATCGGTTCTCCTTTTTCATCGGTCACTTTTCCCTGAATAATGTTGCTGTTAGGGATAGTCACCACTTTAGCCATTCTCATTTTCTTGTCGGAAGCAGACTCGGAAGTATCCATTGTTGCTGCTACTTCTTGCAATTCAGCAGTCTGCTCCAAGGCTTCCTCCATCATCGGTTCTATTACTGCGGATGCGCTCATCTCTTTCTTGTCCGCTCGCGGGGTTACAGGAGCTGCCGGAGTCGCCGGATTTGTAGGAGTTGCCGGCGTTGTAGCTTCAGGCAACTTTGCAGGAACAGACTCTTCAGCGATAAACACTTCATCTGTCATGCTCTTTTTCAGGAACAGGAAATAACTGCTGATACCGAATCCGATCACCAGACACGCAGCGATGCTCCAGGTGATAGCATAAGTGTTCTTTTTCTTTGCCGAATGAGCAGAAACCTGCATCCGCAGTTTCTCGATCCGTTGTTCGTGATTTCCCTCCACTTGGTTGTATCCATCCATAGCATCGGCCAGAAAAGGGTCTTGCATCGACTCTTTTTCCAGCCGGTGTGCCTCTTTTCCTTTGCGGAGTCCTCGTATGTAGTCCAATAGTTTCATAGGGCTTGTTTCTTAATACAAATTTTTAAGTTTCGCTTTCCGTTTTGGATATAGCTTTTCACATTGTTCAGAGTAAATCCGGTCTGTTCTACAATGTCGGCATACGACATTTCCTCTAAAAAGAAACGCGTAATGCTGGTCCGTTGTTCTTCGGGCAACTTTTCGAGACAGTGATGTAATGCCTTTAGTTGTTCCTCTGAACTTTCCTCCTCACTTAATAGATGCAGAAATTCGTCGGATTCCATAACATTAACGGTATAATCTAACGTAATTTCTTTATTTTCCTTTCGTAAAAGTTGCAGGCAATGATTCTTTGCCACCCGGTAGAGCCATGGCTTGAACACTTTTATCTCATAATTTCCCAATTTAGGCAATAAATCTTCAAACAACTGCATGACCGCCTCCTGTGCCCGGTCTTCATCATGCAGATATTTCAGGCAAAGTCCGTATAGTAACGGGATATATCGGTTATATAATTCACCGAAATATTCCGTATCGCCGGACTTCGTATAATGTATTAGTAATTCCTCGTCCGATAGTTTTGATATTTTTCTTTTGAAAAACAACATCTATTGATTGCCAAAGATAGGGATTGGGACTAAAAATAACAACTGTAAGAAGAAAAATAAAAAAAGTTTGATGCTTTTATGGAATCTGTGTGAAATGTGCATCTCTATAGTAAAAGCGAACTAATAGTAACATTTTAAAATAAGAAGTTATGAAAACAAATCAATTCAGAGCGATGATGCTCGTGCTGCTAATGGCGGTTATTTCTTTAGGTAGGATGAATGCGCAAGTTATTACTGTGTCGGGTACGGTGACGGATGCAAAGGATGGAAATCCGCTTGTAGGTTGTTCGGTACAGATCAAGGGTACTTCGAAGGGTGCAATAACGAATATGAAGGGCCAGTATACAATTCAGGCCAAGAAGGGGGAGACGTTGTTGTTTCAGTATATCGGGTATAAGCAAGAGAGAAGGGTGGTGAAATCGGCTACGCTGGATGTGAAGATGAAAGCGGATGATGTGGTATTGGAAGAATGTGTAGTGGTAGGATACGGGCATGAGCTAAAGGCTACTAAATCGGTGTCTGCTGCTTATATGGCGGTATGTCCGACACCGGGAATCATGTATGATGCTGTAAATGCGGAAGAATACGGGCAGATTCAGGAGAATGGATTTAAGAGTGTGTCGGATGCTCCGCTTTCTACTTTCTCTATTGATGTAGATGCTGCTTCTTATAGTAATATGCGTCGTTTTATCAATAAAGGTGAATTGCCTCCTGTAGATGCTATCCGTACGGAAGAATTAGTGAACTACTTTTCCTATGATTATCCGAAACCGACAGGAAGTGATCCTGTGAAAATCACGATGGAAGCCGGAGCATGTCCCTGGAATGCGGATCACCGTCTTGTGCGTATCGGCTTGAAAGCTAGAGAAATTCCGACGGATAATTTGCCTGCATCTAACCTGGTGTTTCTGATTGACGTCTCCGGCTCTATGTGGGGAGCCAACCGGTTGGATTTGGTGAAGTCATCTCTCAAATTGTTGGTAAACAACTTACGGGATAAAGATAAAGTAGCTATCGTGACTTATGCAGGCAGTGCCGGTGTGAAACTGGAGGCCACTCCGGGTAGTGACAAACAGAAGATTCGTGAAGCGATAGATGAATTAACGGCAGGTGGTTCTACGGCAGGTGGTGCAGGTATCCTGTTGGCGTATAAAATAGCCAAGAAGAATTTTATCTCTAATGGCAACAACCGTATCATACTTTGCTCTGACGGTGATTTTAATGTGGGCGTTTCTTCCGCCGAAGGATTGGAACAATTGATTGAAAAAGAACGTAAGAGTGGAGTGTTCCTTACCGTATTAGGTTATGGCATGGGTAATTATAAAGATAAAAAGATTCAGGTGTTGGCAGAAAAGGGAAACGGTAATCATGCTTATATAGATAACTTGCAGGAAGCCAACCGTGTTTTAGTAGGCGAATTCGGTGCTACATTGCATACGGTGGCGAAAGACGTCAAACTGCAAGTGGAATTTAATCCTTCTCAAGTGCAGGCGTATCGTTTGATTGGTTACGAAAGCCGTCTGTTGAAAGACGAAGACTTTAATAATGATGCTAAAGATGCCGGAGATATGGGTGCGGGACATACGGTAACTGCTTTTTACGAAGTGATTCCTACAGGTGCAAAGAATGAATATGTGGGTAAAATAGATGATCTGAAATATCAGAAGAAAGAGAAAGTGGCAGTGAAACCGACAGGCTCTAATGATCTCCTGACTGTGAAACTGCGTTATAAAGCTCCGGATAAAGATGTCAGCAAGAAAATGGAACTTCCTTTCGTTGATAATAAAGGCAATAATGTTTCTTCCGATTTCCGCTTTGCTTCTGCAGTGGCTATGTTCGGACAGTTGCTTCGGGACTCTGACTTCAAAGGAAATGCCAGTTACGATAAAGTGATTAATCTGGCCAAACAGGGACTGAATAATGATGATAAAGGATATAGAAGAGAATTCATCCGTTTGGTTGAGGCTGCCAAAGGATTGGAAAGAACGAATAAGAACTAGGAAATCGGGCGGGAGTTATTGTGAGTGTACGCTATATGACTATGCGTAAGATTCGCAGATATGAATGAACGTAGAATTCCAGATGGATAATCGTAGAAAATGATAGTGACGGTATATGTTCGGGATAGTGACGCTATCGCTGTTGTATACCGTCACTATCTTTGTCGGATAGCGTCACTATCATTTATTTCGTCCGAATTTCGTCCGACCTGAAACGAAAAATAGCCGTAAACTTATCGTTTACAGCTACTTAACTCTGCACGGGAGGAGAGGCTCGAACTCCCGACACCCGGTTTTGGAGACCGGTGCTCTACCAACTGAGCTACTCCCGTGTTTGCGGCTGCAAAGGTAGTAGAAACTTCTGAATCTCCAAACATTCGGGTAAATAAGTTTTGAATTATTTTAATTTTTCCCACTCATCGGGCTTAAAACCGACCAGAACGAAGCTGTCTGTCACTACCAATGGGCGTTTCACCAATTTACCGTTGGTTGCCAATAGTGCTATCTGTTCTTCCTCACTCATTGCAGGTAGCTTCTCGCTTAGTTTCAGCTCTTTATATACTAATCCGCTAGTGTTGAAGAATTTCTTCACTGGCAGACCGCTACGTGGAATCCATGCCTTTAATTCTTCCACCGTAGGATTTTCTTCTACGATTAAGCGGTTGGTAAACTCAATGTTATTTTCTGTTAACCATTTCTTGGCTTTTTGGCATGTGCTGCATGCCGGGTACTGCAAAAATAATGTTGCCATATTCATTTATAATTTAATACTTGATATTTTATACTTAATACTTGAACTTCACTTCAATATCTGTAAATCCTGAAACATAATCCGGTAAGCGGCTGCTTTCTTGTCCAATGCTAATGGATACGCCCTTGATGATGAGGGCATCCGGTAAAGCCGCATGGCACGTCCTTCGAAAACAAATTCGGAGTAATCACCTACTTTGGGCTCTTCTATGTCGAATTGCTGTCGAAGAGTGTCCGTTGCTTTTTGGCCTGTGGTGACGATTGCTTTGCATTCGGGAAGTTGCCGCAGTAATGCTGCAACATCGGTAGCTTCCACTACTTCAAGAAACTTGTCCGATGCATTATCCTGCAACCGGCGAATGGATGAAGCGGTATCAAATAGGGCAATCCCCTTTTCGTTCAAAAAGTCTATGATTTGCTCGCGACAGAACGATTTTAGTGTCGAATTTAGAAAGTGATTCTTATCATTAAAGAATAAAATTCCATATATACGCCACATGTCATTGTTTAGGTTCGGGTAGTAAAACTCCATAGACCAACGTTTTTTCTGTGGCGGAAAACTTCCCAGCATCAGAAGCTTTGATTTCGCTGGGAGAAACGGTTCTAACGGATGTGTTTCGATTTCCATAATTCCTTTCATTTTAATTTCGTACAAAAATAGTGATAATGTTTATTTCCCTCAAAATCAATGAGAAAAAATGCTAGATTTAAAATAATTAGTTATTTTTGCGGCGTGATGAACAAACAATATTTTATTATATCATTGAGAAAAGAAGTTTTTGTGAGTTGCTTCTTAATGGGCCTATTTTTCCTGGAGGGAGGAAATTGTTATGCTTCGGAGCAACAAGTGTTAAGAGGGACGATAGAAGTTCCTTCTGATAATAATACCGTGAGAGGGCGTGTTATTGATATCTATGGTGAACCACTGATCGGTGCTACAATACGCGAAAAGGGGGGAACCAATGGTACTGTGACCGATATTGATGGAAAATTCTTTTTGTCTGTGCCGGATAGTGCTGTCTTACAAGTTTCTTTTGTAGGTTACAAGACTGTAGAAGTCAATGTGACAGGTCGGAATGTGCTTGAAATACGTCTTCAGGAAGATGCGGTGATGCTTGAACATGTCATCGTAACAGCCTTGGGACTTGAAAAGGATGAAGCTACATTGGCTTATTCTGTGCAAAAAATCAAGGGAGAAGAACTGAACCGTGTCAAAGAAGTAAATATGATTGCTGCCCTGGCAGGAAAAGCTGCCGGTGTGCAAATCAACAAAAACTCTTCCGGTATGGGCGGTTCCGCAAAAGTCAGTCTCCGGGGAATCCGTTCTGTATCCGGTGATAATCAACCGCTTTATGTAATAGATGGAGTGCCGATGTCGAACACCTCTTCCGAACAGGCTTATTCGGCTATTGGTGGTACGGCGAATGCAGGGAATCGTGACGGAGGAGACGGAATCTCTAACCTGAATCCGGAAGATGTGGAAAGCATCAGTATCCTGAAAGGTGCTCCTGCTGCGGCTTTATATGGTAGCATGGCTGCTAACGGAGTGATTCTTATTACGACTAAAAAAGGAAACTCTGCCGGGCAAAGGAATATAAATTTCTCTACGGGACTCACTTTCGAGAAAGCATTCAGTATGCCTAAAATGCAGAATCGTTATGGTGTCAGTGATGTGGTAGACAGTTGGGGCGAGAAAGAGAATCTGATGGCTTATGATAATCTGAATGACTTCTTCCGTACCGGATTAACATCGATGACTTCCGTATCTATCAGTTATGGAAATGAAAACCTGCAAACTTATTTCTCCTATGCCAATACTACCGGAAAGGGGATAATCGACAAGAATAAACTGAAAAAGCATAATATAAACTTGCGTGAGACAGCTACTATGTTCGACAAACGTCTGAAACTGGACGGTAGTGTGAATGTTATGAAACAGACCGTCGAGAATAAGCCGGTATCGGGAGGTTTCTATATGAATCCATTGGTAGGTCTCTACCGTTTCCCTCGTGGAGAGGACTTGTCTTATTATAAAGATCATTTTGAAACCTATGACGAAGAACGGAAACTGGGTGTGCAGAACTGGCATACGTTTACCGAAGACTTCGAACAGAATCCGTATTGGATAACGAACCGCATACAAAGTAAAGAAACACGTACGCGCGTTATCCTTTCTCTTTCAGCAAACTTTAAGGTAAATGACTGGCTGACGATTCAAGCCCGTGGAAACATGGATTACTGGGCGGACAAGTTACGCCAGAAATTCTATGCGTCTACCGCCACCGCCCTGTGTGGAGCGAACGGACGATATATTGAGATGGATTATCAGGAAACCCAGATGTATGGTGATGTCATGGCGATGGTGAAGAAAACCTGGGGCGATTTTACGTTGGATGCGGCGATTGGTGGTAGTATAAATGATAAAGTCGTTAATTCTACCCGATATGATTCGAAAAATGCATCTCTGAAGTTTGCTAATGTGTTTAATATAGCCAATATCGTTATGAACAGCTCTGCCAGTATTGACCAGCGAATAGATCAACGCCGTCAGTTGCAATCTATATTCGGTACGGCACAGATCGGTTATAAGGAAAAACTATTTCTTGATTTGACGGCCCGTAATGACTGGGCGTCAACCTTGTCATATACCAAACATGAAAAATCCGGATTCGCTTATCCTTCTGTAGGGCTTTCCATGCTGCTTGATAAATGGGTGAAGTTACCCGAGTGGGTTTCTTTCGCTAAATTGCGTGGCGCTTATAGTAAAGTAGGAAATGATATTCCTCCATTTATCACTAATTCCTTTTCGCATATCAATGCCGGTGGCGAGATACAGGCGAATGATGCCGCACCTTTTAAGGATATGGAGCCGGAAATGACTCATGCCATCGAATTTGGAACTGAATGGCGATTCTTTCAACACCGTTTAGGGGTTAATCTGACTTATTATCGTACCAATACTTATAATCAGTTCTTCAAACTTCCCGCACTTGCAGGCGATAAGTATGCTTACCGATATGTAAATGCCGGAAATATCCAGAATCGGGGATGGGAATTGACACTGAATGGAACTCCCGTATTAACTCCTGATTTCAACTGGAAAACTTCTGTAAACTTCTCTACCAATAAGAATAAGATAGTGAAGTTGCACGAAGATCTGAAAGAAATGATTTACGGGCCTACCAGTTTTTCTTCCAGCTATGCCATGAAGCTTATTAAAGGCGGTTCTATCGGTGATATTTATGGTAAGGCTTTTGTGCGTGATGATGCAGGCAATATCGTCTACGAAACAGAGGGTGATAATAAAGGACTTCCATTGGTGGAGGGCGATGGGAATACGGTGAAAGTTGGCAATGCCAACCCTGTCTTTATGATGGGATGGGACCATACATTCTCTTACAAAGGCTTCACCCTTTATTTTCTGCTTGATTGGCGTTACGGAGGCGAAGTCCTTTCGCAGACGCAGGCGGAAATGGATCTTTATGGGGTATCCGAAATAACGGCTGATGCGCGTGACAGGGGATATGTAATGCTCGACGGTCAGCGTATAGACAATGTGAAAGGATTCTATAAAATAGTAGGCGGGCGTGCCGGGGTGACGGAGTATTATATGTATGATGCTACCAATTTACGGTTGCGTGAAGTATCATTGAGCTATAATTTCTCCAAGAAGTGGATACAGAAAACGAAGGTACTGAAAGATGTTCAGCTTTCGTTTGTAGCCCGCAATCTATGTTTCTTGTATAAGAAAGCTCCTTTTGATCCAGATCTGGTACTTTCTACCGGAAATGATAATCAAGGAATTGAAGTGTTCGGAATGCCTACGACCCGTAGTCTGGGCTTTACTCTGAAATGTGAATTTTAAAGGCAAGAGAGAGAAATGAAGAGAAAATTTGTATATCTATATTTGTTGGGGTTATTGCTGTTTTCTGTAGCTTGTACCGGTAACTTCCGTGATTACAATACCGATTTGTCCGGTATCACGGATGATGACTTGATTATTGATGACAATGGCTATGGAATCCGTTTGGGAATTATTCAGCAAGGTATTTATTTTAATTACGACTACGGAAAAGGAAAGAACTGGCCTTTCCAGCTGATACAGAATCTGAACGCGGACATGTTCAGTGGGTATATGCATGACGGCAAACCGCTGAACGGGGGCTCGCATAACTCCGATTATAATATGCAGGACGGCTGGAATAGCGCCATGTGGACACACATGTATTCTTATATTTTCCCACAGATATATCAGTCGGAGAATGCTACCCGGAATACACATCCTGCTCTGTTCGGGATAACGAAAATATTAAAGGTGGAAGCGATGCATCGTGTGACGGATTATTATGGTCCTATCATTTATAAGAATTTTGCTAATGCCGAAAAACATTACCGTCCGGATAAACAAGAGGATGTCTATTATGAGTTTTTCAATGAACTCGATTCTGCTGTAGTTGCTCTCACCAACTATATAGATGAGAAACCGGAATCCAATGGATTTGCACGTTTTGATATTTTGTTGGACGGGAAATATCCTTCCTGGGTAAAGTTTGCCAATTCCCTGCGTTTGCGTCTGGCAATGCGCCTTGCTTCTGTTGCTCCTGATAAGGCGCGTTCTGAAATACAGAAAATAAAGGAAAACGGTTACGGCTTCTTTGAAGCGGAAACAGGAGGAGTGTTTGTTTCTACCAAATCCGGGTATACCAATCCATTGGGAGAACTTAACCGTGTCTGGAATGAAACTTACATGAGTGCTAACATGGAATCAATTTTGACCGGATATAACGATCCTCGTTTGGAAATTTATTTTGAACCCTGTACGGATGAGGCTCTTAAAGGACAGTATCGTGGAATTCGCCAGGGAACCTGTTTTGCTCATAGTCATTATTCCGGATTGTCAAAGCTGTTTGTCAAGCAGGATACCGATACACCTCTGATGACTGCTTCGGAAGTCTGGTTTCTGCGTGCCGAAGCCGCTTTGCGCGGGTGGACGGATGAAGATGAAGAAGCTTGTTACCGGAACGGTGTAACTACCTCTTTTCATCAATGGGGAATTTATGGGGTGGAGGATTACTTGAAAAGTGAGCTGACAGCTTCCGACTTTATAGATACTTATGATGAAGAAAATAATATAGAGGCCCGTTGTAAAGTCACTCCCAAATGGAATCCGCAGGATGATAAGGAGACCAAACTGGAGAAGATTATCACGCAGAAGTGGATTGCCATGTTCCCGGAAGGTTGCGAAGCCTGGACCGAACAAAGACGAACGGGATATCCCCGTTTATTTCCCGTTCGATTCAATCATAGTAGGAGCGGATGCATCGACACGGAGATCATGGTGCGCCGTCTTAATTTCCCAGGTACATTGCAGACAGAAGACCCGGAGCAATATTCTGCTCTTGTCGAGGCTTTAGGCGGAGATGACCATGGAGGTACAAGACTCTGGTGGGATACGGGAAATAATAACCTGGAATAAAAAAAGACAGAAGTAATGTGTTTATATGTGTAGCTTTAACTATTTTTGCATCTTCATTTAAACACATTTACTTATGAAACAAATTATCTCTGCTTTTTTCCTCTGTATGTTGCTCTCTGGCATACCGGGATTGCAGGCGCAAAACATTCAGCTACATTATGATTTCGGACGTTCTTTGTATGATAAAGATTTGCAAGGTCGCCCGCTGTTCACCTCCACTGTGGAGAAGTTTCATCCTGATACTTGGGGAAGCACTTATTTCTTTGTTGATATGGATTACACCTCCGAAGGTGTCGCTTCCGCTTATTGGGAAATAGCACGTGAACTGAAATTCTGGAAAGGTCCTTTCTCTGCACATCTTGAATATAACGGCGGATTATCAAAAGGCATGTCTTATAAAAATGCTTATCTGGCAGGAGCTACCTACACTTTTAATAATGCTTCCTTTTCCAAAGGCTTCACGCTGACTGCTATGTATAAGTATATTCAGAAACACCAATCGCCCAACAACTTCCAGCTGACAGGTACATGGTACGTAAATTTCTGCCGCAATCTGCTCACTTTCTCCGGCTTTGCCGATTGGTGGCGTGAAGAAACCAACTACGGAAAAACTATCTTCCTCTCCGAACCACAATTCTGGGTGAACCTGAACAAAATCAAAGGAGTAAATAAAAATTTCAATCTTAGTGTTGGCTCCGAAGTCGAATTGAGTAATAACTTCGGCGGTCGTGATGGCTTTTATGTTATCCCGACACTCGCCCTCAAATGGACACTGAACTAAGAAAATCCAAATTCCGGAAGAATCTCTGTCTATCCCTTGGCGGAAGTTAAAAATATATAGAACAACCTGTTAAATGAAAACTGATTTAATCTACGGCGTAGAAGACCGTCCCCCCTTTAAAGACGCCCTGTTTGCGGCTTTACAACATCTCCTGGCTATTTTCGTAGCAATTATTACACCTCCGCTAATCATCGCGAGTGCCTTAAAACTGGATGTGGAAAAGACAAGCTTTCTGGTTTCCATGTCTCTTTTTGCTTCGGGAGTATCAACTTTCATACAATGCCGTCGTTTTGGTGCGATAGGAGCAAAGTTACTCTGCATTCAGGGTACCAGTTTTTCTTTTATCGGCCCTATCATCGCCACCGGATTAGTGGGTGGTTTGCCTTTGATATTCGGTTCCTGTATGGCTGCCGCACCTATCGAGATGATTGTGAGCCGCACATTCAAGTATCTGCGCAATATTATTACTCCATTGGTATCCGGTATTGTTGTACTGCTGATCGGATTAAGCCTGATAAAGGTCGGTATTGTATCTTGCGGAGGCGGATATGCGGCTATGGATAACGGTACATTTGCCACCTGGGAAAATCTGTCCATTGCAGGATTGGTGCTTCTTAGCGTCTTGTTTTTTAATCGTTGCCGGAATAAATACCTGCGTATGAGTTCCATTGTGCTCGGACTTTGTCTTGGTTATGCTTTGGCATTTGCTTTGGGAAAAGTGGATATGAGTTCGTTGAATGTGGAAATGCTGATGAGCTTTAATATTCCCCAACCTTTCAAATACGGTGTTGATTTCAATGTATCTTCTTTCATAGCCATTGGCTTGGTTTATCTAATCACAGCAATCGAAGCAACAGGCGATGTGACTGCCAACTCTATGATTTCCGGACTTCCTATTGAAGGAGATTCCTATTTGAAACGGGTTTCCGGTGGAGTAATGGCGGATGGATTCAACTCCTTTCTCGCCGGTGTATTCAACTCTTTTCCAAACTCCATCTTTGCACAGAACAACGGTATTATTCAACTGACCGGAGTAGCCAGCCGTTATGTCGGCTATTATATTGCAGCAATGCTCGTCCTTTTAGGTTTATTCCCCATCGTCGGTGCCGTATTCTCTTTAATGCCCGATCCTGTATTAGGCGGTGCCACTTTATTGATGTTCGGTACGGTAGCCGCTGCAGGAATCCGTATTGTCTCCTCACAAGAAATTGGACGTAAAGAAACTCTGGTGTTAGCAGTCAGCCTTTCTTTAGGCTTGGGTGTGGAATTAATGCCGGATGTATTACAACAAACTCCGGAAGCAATTCGAAGTATCTTCTCTTCAGGAATCACCACCGGAGGCTTAACTGCAATTATTGCAAATATAGTAATACGGGTAAAAGAATGAAAAATAAGTATTAAATATCAAGTATTAGGTATTACCACCGAGGCAGCTGATTTACGCTCGATATTTGTCGATTAATACTTAATATCTAATATTTATTTCTTATTCCTTAATACTTAAATTACTCATTTTATCTGTTGTACGGAAGGGGAAATCTGGATACTCGTAAAGACTGAAACGAGGTTCGGTTTCTCCTTTCGTATAATTCCAGATAGAAGCATAGTCTTCCGGATCTTCTCCCATCTTGGCTAACTGGCGCAGGTAAGCAGCTAGCGATTTATTCTCTACAATATAAATCTGCCCCATCTGATCGATAATCGGGCTATGATGACGAGTGCCATCATGTTCGAAGCGTAGAATTCGTTTTCCTTCTTCTGTTAGTCCCACCAACTGGAAAGTCATGCTTTTACCGATAGCCGGTAAATTCAAAACACTGCGATCAGTGGCAAGGAAAGGTAAATGATGCTTTCTCATGAAGCGTCTTAATTGCTTGGCAACATCCTCTTTAGGCTCCTCTTCCATTCCCACTTTCGTCTCTAATATCTTATATAACTCATCCGCCTGTTCCGGTGTCATACGGCCATAAATCTTTTCCTCCTGTTGTTCCTGCATTGAACGACTGTTGGGTGCAAATACCGCATAATTCTCATTGAATCCCTTAACCGAGAAAGTGTAATAACATACTACCCCCAACGAATTGAGCACCTGACGGAGCCGGGTTGTATGCCCTCGACGTGAAGCAGCCACCGTATATACCAACTGATTCGTAATAATCCATCCCGCAGAAAGAATCTTCCGAATCGCTTCTTTAGCTTCAGGAGTAACCTCCAGCGGTGTCTGGAAATGAGTCTGAATAATAAACTGTTTCACACCGATAGCCGATGCTTTCTCCTTGAATTCCCGCAGAACATCAACCAGTCCGTCATTGATACGCATCGGCAAATAAGCCAACAGACGTGACCCTAATCGTACCCGTTGCAATTCCGCATATTTCTCTCCATCCTTGCGTTCAAGATTCGCCCTTTGTTTGCGTGCCGCCATCCGATACACCGCATCCAGAATATTCTGAAGCGTTTTATTCTGACTCATCAGCGCATCGCCTCCTGTAATAAGAATATCCCGCAACTGCGTATCCTCTTCAAAATAAGCCATTAACCGACGCAACTTACGATCCCATGATTCTTTCGGGCGTAATGACTCAAATTCGAAATTCAACCGCTCGCTCTGAAAATCATACATACGCTGACAGGAAGCACAAAGTCCTCCGCAAGCCCGTCCCATAGTGTCAGGAATGAGGATAGCCACCTCCGGATACCGACGATGAATGTTATGCCCGTCCGGCAAAAGCCATCCTGCAGCATTAGGCTTTCCGGCTTCTACAATATCCTCTTTCTCCCACGCGCGAATATTTCCATACGTCTCCACCAAACGTGGAGAATACAGAATATAACTCCGAATAGCTTCGTCATTATACCCATATCCCGTTACATTAAGCAACGATAAATAATAAGGAGTTGCAAAGAACGGCATCCCCTTCTTCCGGGCACGATAAAGTAAATACATAGTCTCTGAAGAAAGTGAATTTCCCAGGAATCGATTTAACTCGCCCGGATTTTTCACAGCCATTGCCAAATGGAAGCGGAAATCGTTCCACCACTCATTGACCAACCTGTATTTTTCTTCATAACTCATTCCCTCCTCAAAGTGAAAACGCACCGAAGGCTTCGACTTCCTGTTCTCAATCTTCTGAATCAACAAGTGCAACATCCGCTCCTTATTCTCATCCCGCACTTCACGTACCTCTTCATCCAATCCCGTTTCCCACCGGTCATTCCGACTTTTGATACGCTGTGGCGATGGTAAGGGCACAACCTCTCCCTTCAACCGTTTAAACATCTGGAAAATTTCAATAAACAAATCCGTCGGCATTTCCATATTTTCCAACGTTCCCGTCAGAAACTCATAAAGCAACCGAATCGTCTGTACTGACATATCCTGTCCAGTAGACAGTTCATGGACATTTTGCCCATCATAATCGAGTAAAAGTCGAATTTGCTCCCTCGCCTCCTCCGCAGCCTCATTTTCTATCCCGCAAATTTCCAAAAAACGCAGCATCCCAGCCTTGAACTCTTCCACAGAAGAGCTCTTATCAGCTATCTCCACCACTTCCGGAATTTCTTGATTATAGATTTGTTTCAACTGTGAAAAAGTAAGCGCAAGCATTTTCTTTTGTTTCATAAGCAATCTCTCTATTTTTTAATTATTATAATATACTACCACGTCGCATGGTCCCCCTGGCCTCGTCTGCATGGCGTCAAGTAGCCGGGCAGGCGCAGCCTTGATTTTTTCTTTTTGGTACTTTTCTTTTGTATCAAGACAAAAGAAAAAAGTACATAAAGATAACAAAAAAAGCGGAGGTACAAAACCCCCGCTTTTTCTATCCTATTAATCTTTACGATTTTCTAACATTTAAAGCGACTTATTTTTTCGTTTCCGTGTCGTCATTCTTCCGTTTCGGCTCCTTCTTGGCAAGAAAAACAATATTATACACATAATCCGTCATCCACTGTTCAGAGTATCCCAAACGCTCTTTGTACTGGCGAACAGTCGCAGCCGTTTTATGCACATCATCAGCCTTCCACACTGTCTTGGTACAAACATCGTGTACCGTTTTCTGTGTCATACCATACAAAGCCTTCTTAAAGATCGACGGCATACGAAACTTCCACTGCATCAGATTTCCCATCAGCATCATCAGATCATTAGAAAATCCCTGATACATGAACAAATAAGATTGAATATCATTTTGAGTGCGGCAGTTACGTTTCACGGAAGAGTCGATTTCCTTAAAGAAGTTCTCGTTCAACCCATAATCCTGCATCAGCATTTTGCGTGCAGCAGACTTTTCGGCCAATCCCAGTTTACCGTTTTGAGTAGGAACTTTAAACAAACGTTTGAAGTTAGCTACATCCGGCAAGAAGCGGATATTAGTGATACCGAGGTTTGTGGCGATAACTGACTGGAAATATACCCGGGTCAGTGATATGAAATCTTCTACATTGCCGACTTTCGTTTCATCGGATTTTTTCTTGAATAAACCAAATAAGCCCATTGTTATCTCTACAATTTTATTATTTACAATTTACTATTTTGAGCGTGTGGAAGGTATATAACATAACTACCATCTGTCAATTTGCGTGCAAAGGTACAAAAACAGTTGGTTTTCACCAACATTCCAAGTCCTTTTCGATGTCCGGCATTGTCTCTTTCTTAAAAACAGGGCTTTGGATGCCAGCTTTCTTTTGCGCGCGGTAATCATTTAGCAGGCGGATAGCATATTTTCCGAGGAAAAGGATAGCGATCAGATTACAGATAGCCATTAACCCCATCGTGACATCTGCCAGGCTCCATACCATATCCAATGTGGCAAGTGAACCGAAGAGTACCATACCACCCACCAATATCCTGTAACCATGAAGTACCCATTTCCGGTGAGTGATAAAACGGATATTAGCCTCACCATAATAATAATTCCCCAGAATACTGCTGAAAGCAAAAAAGAAAAGAGCTACGGCAACGAAGATACTGCCCGAAGAACCGATTTCGTTTGTCAACGCCTGTTGAGTCAGCTGCACTCCATTAGCCGAACCATCCAGAGGAACCCCACTAAAGAGGATGATAAAAGCCGTACAGGTACATATCAGTAATGTATCTGTAAATACCGCCAAAGTCTGTATCAACCCTTGTTTTACGGGATGACTGACATGAGCCGTGGCAGCCGCATTCGGGGCCGAACCCATACCGGCCTCATTGCTGAAAAGTCCTCTCTTGATGCCCTGCATTAATGCCATACCAACTCCTCCTGCCAATGCCTGCTCCCAACCGAAAGCATGGCTGACAATCAGTGCGATAACACCCGGTAAATGAGTGATATTGAGTGCAACAATAACCAGTGCCAGCCCTACATATCCCAAAGCCATAACAGGCACGATAATACTGCTGACGCGGGCAATGCGTTGAATACCTCCAAAGATGATAAGCAATGTCAGCAAAGTCAGCACACCTCCCAATATAATATGATTGAACCCAAAAGCATGCTCTGCCGCAGCACAGATCGTATTACTCTGTACAGAATTGAAAGCAAACCCGAAAGTAATGCTTATTAATACGGCAAAAAGCATTCCCATCCACGGTTGTTTCAACCCTTTCTTCATATAATAAGCAGGTCCTCCGATGAACGAATCCTTTCCGCGTATTTTGTATAATTGTCCCAAAGTAGACTCTATGAAAGCACTCGAAGCCCCTAACAGTGCGATGACCCACATCCAGAAAATAGCTCCGGGACCTCCGATGGCAATGGCAGTAGCCACTCCCGCAAGATTCCCCGTACCCACACGGCTGGCGATAGAAATAGCGAATGCCTGAAAAGAAGATACATGTTTCTCTCCCTGTTTTCCTTTGCCGGCGGATTCGCTTAACAGCACGATCATTTCCCGGATCATGCGAAATTGCACAAAGCGTGTCCGTATACTGAACCAGACAGCACATCCTAATAACATAATAATTAGAATATACGTCCAAAGTATGTCATTAATCTCGTTGATAAAAGTCATAGTTAAGTATTAAGTATAAAGCATTGTTTGTGGTTATTCGTCTTTTATTCGGAAGTAAAATTTATGATTTTCGAATACAGGTTCCACAATATCATAACGAACAAATTTGGCGAGCAGATGTTCAGCGGCACGTCGTGAAAGTCCGGTTTGTCGACAGTAACGGTTGAGTGAGAGTAAAGTTCCGTGCTCCAGTTGATCGAGCAGGAGCTGTTCACGTTCGGTGTAGCGGATGAGTTCTCCACGGGGGCTATCGCTCTGTTGCCATACACGGAGATGTATGGGAGTTGCCAGAATATTTTCGTCCTTGATGCGGAGATAGGCTAGGGGCTTTCCGGTTTCGTCCTTGGCGTAAACCGGTTTATGTGGAGTCTCTTCGATGGTTGCCACCAACACTTGTCCTCCTTCCACTATGTATGTTTGCAGAGAATATTCCACTTCCGGCACGCAATAAAGTTGTGCGGCGGCTTCAATCATATATTTTTCTTCTTCGGAGCGTACTCCTGCGATTTTACCATTGTCTTTAACGCCAATAAGTAATCGTCCTCCGTCCGTGTTGGCAAAGGCCGAAAGTGTTTTGGCTATTTTGCGTGCGTCGGAAATTTCGAATTTAAAGTCCTGTTGCTGGTGCTCTCCTTCAGCAATCAGTGCATGTATATAATCGGTATCTGTAAGCAGTTTCATGGCTACAAAGGTAGGTAAAAAAGGTAAAAAGCCCCTTTTTTAGATATTTTTCGAAGATTATTTCAAAAAAAATATTGATTTTATGCTTTTATTTCGGGAAACAGTGTATTTTTGCGGCACATTATTAACGAAAAAAATAAAAGGATTATGAAAGAATTGGTAGAAAAGGTAGCAGCTCTTTATGCTGACTTCTCAAAAGATGCTAACGCACAGATCGAAAACGGTAACAAAGCAGCAGGAACTCGTGCTCGTAAGGCTTCTTTGGAAATCGAAAAAGCAATGAAAGAATTCCGTAAAGCATCTTTGGAAGCTTCTAAGAAATAATAGTTAGAAGACTACTAAGATATCAGAAAAAAGAGAGGGCATATCGCTTCACGATATGCCCTCTTTCTGTTTTAATGCGGAATGACTTTTAATTGTTTTAGTACGGATAGTGGCAATTATTTAAGTAGAAAGGTGTATCTTTGTATGTAGCAATCCCAAATATATGAATATATGAGTAATAAGATTTATCCTATCGGCATACAGAACTTTGAGAAAATCCGTAACGACGGTTATTTCTATATTGATAAGACTGCGCTGATTTACCAAATGGTAAAAACAGGTGGATATTATTTTCTTAGCCGTCCGCGCCGTTTTGGTAAGAGCTTGCTACTTTCTACTCTCGAATCTTATTTTTCAGGAAAGAAAGAACTTTTCGAAGGGTTGGCAATGGGAAAGCTGGAGAAAGATTGGATAAAATACCCCGTCATTCATTTGGACTTGAATGCAAAGAAATTCGATACAGTAGATGATTTAATACGTCTTGTAGACCGGCAGTTGCTTGTGTATGAAGCGCAATATGGTTCATGTTCGAAAGATGAAACGATAGACGACCGCTTTGTTACCCTGATCCGTATGGCAGCAGAGAAAACGGGAGAGCGTGTTGTGATTCTTGTGGATGAGTATGATAAGCCGATGCTGCAAGCAATCGGTAGGGATGAGTTGCAAGAAGAGTACCGGAATACATTGAAGGCTTTCTATGGTGTAATGAAGTCTATGGACGGTTACATAAAGTTTGCTATGCTGACAGGGGTTACTAAATTCGGTAAAGTCAGTGTGTTTAGTGATTTGAATAATCTGGATGACATATCGATGCGTCAGATCTATGTAGATATTTGCGGTGTCAGCGAACAAGAACTTCATGATAATCTGGAGAGTGAGTTGCATGAATTGGCGGAAATTCGAGGGGTATCGTATGATGACGTTTGCAATGAACTGCGTGCGTGCTATGATGGTTATCATTTCACTCATAATTCTATTGGTATATACAATCCGTTCAGCCTTTTGAATGCATTTAAATATCAGGAATTCAGTAGTTATTGGTTCGAGACGGGTACGCCTACTTATTTGGTGGAACTGTTGAAAAAACATCATTATGATCTTCATCGCATGGCTCATGAAGAGACGACTGCCGAGGTTTTAAATAGCATTGATTCGACTTCCGACAATCCAATCCCTGTGATATATCAAAGTGGTTATCTTACTATAAAAGGATATGATCCTCGTTTTGGCAATTATCGTTTGGGATTTCCTAATCGTGAAGTAGAGGAAGGTTTTGTTAAATTTCTACTTCCTTTTTATGCTAATACTAATGCAGTGGAATCTTCATTTGCCATACAAAAGTTTGTTCGTGAAATAGAATCCGGAGATTATGAGTCATTTTTCCGTCGCTTGCAAAGTTTCTTTGCTGATACTCCCTATGAGTTGGTTCGTGACTTAGAGTTGCATTATCAAAATGTTCTTTTTATAGTGTTCAAGTTAGTCGGATTTTATGTCAAGGCTGAATATCATACGAGTGAAGGACGTGTTGACCTAATCTTGCAAACAGATAAATTCATTTATGTTATGGAATTTAAGTTGAATGGTACGGCAGAAGAAGCATTGCAGCAAATTAATGAAAAACATTATGCATTGCCATTTGAACACGATGAACGTAAACTATTTAAAATCGGAGTGAACTTTACTTCAGCAACACGAAATATAGAGAAATGGATGGTAGAAGCAGAGTAATATTAATATAGAATGAAATAATTATTTATAGCATGAAAAGCGGTTCGTTTGAATGAATCGCTTTTTTTATTTTCCAGAGTTGTCTGCTTTCCTGTTCGTAAACATCTTATCTTTTCTATTGCTTAGTTAATAAGAATATAAGCGTAGCTTTTTATTTCTTCAAAATTGACTAATTTTGTATTTATATATTTGCTAAACTTTTTTTCTTCTATACGCATCTCAAATTAAATCGTATATTTGCGAAAAGAATCAAGATCGGGAATGATGAACGAAAACGTCTTAGCTAAACTGAAGATACTTGCAGAATCTGCCAAGTACGATGTTTCCTGTTCTTCCAGTGGTACGGTGCGTTCCAATAAGCCGGGAACGCTGGGAAACACTGTGGGAGGATGGGGGATATGCCACAGTTTTGCCGAGGACGGTCGATGTATCTCGCTATTGAAAATCATGCTTACCAATTATTGCATTTACGATTGTGCCTATTGCGTCAACCGTCGTAGCAACGATCTTCCCCGCGCTACCTTTTCCGTTTCGGAATTGGTGGAGCTGACGATGGAATTCTACCGTCGTAACTATATCGAAGGGCTGTTTCTTAGCTCCGGAGTGGTCCGTAATCCGGACTATACAATGGAGAGACTTGTGCGTGTAGCCAAAGATTTGCGGCAAGTGTACCGTTTTAACGGTTATATCCATCTCAAGAGTATTCCCGGAGCCAGTCGCGAATTAGTGAATGAAGCCGGATTGTATGCCGATCGTCTTAGCGTCAATGTCGAAATTCCCAAAGAAGAAAATTTGAAACTGCTTGCACC
The DNA here is from genome assembly GCF_014334015.1 of Bacteroides sp. M10. Taxonomy (GTDB): domain Bacteria; phylum Bacteroidota; class Bacteroidia; order Bacteroidales; family Bacteroidaceae; genus Bacteroides; species Bacteroides intestinigallinarum. The sequence continues at coordinate 3,668,203 of NZ_CP060488.1, forward strand.
GGAAAAAGACCATAAAAGCGTATTTGCTCCGATGAAATACATTCAACAAGGCGTGTTGGAGAGTAAAGAAGAACGGCAGAAGTTTCGCCACGCACCGCGTTTCGCACCTGCGGGACAAAGTACCCAGGTGATTGTGGGAGCTACCTCCGAATCGGATAAAGATATTCTTTTTCTTTCGTCGGCACTTTACGGGCGCCCCACCATGAAACGTGTCTATTACTCGGGCTACGTTTCCGTGAATACGTATGATAAGCGTCTTCCTGCATTGAAACAGCCGCCTCTGGTACGTGAAAACCGGCTCTATCAGGCTGACTGGTTATTGCGCTTTTATCAATTCAAGGTAGATGAAATTGTGGATGATTCTTATCCGGATCTCGATCTCGAAATAGACCCGAAACTTTCGTGGGCTTTGCGCCATCCCGAACAGTTTCCTGTCGACATCAATAAGGTAGACTACGAAATGTTGCTCCGTGTGCCGGGAGTAGGGGTGAAGTCGGCGAAACTGATTGTTGCTTCCCGTCGTTTTTCGCGGCTGGGATTTTATGAACTGAAGAAAATAGGAGTGGTGATGAAGAAAGCGCAATATTTCATCACTTGCAAAGAACTACCTCTCCAGATGCAGACAGTGAACGAACTTTCTCCGCAACGGGTGCGCAGCTTATTGTTGCCGAAACCGAAAAAGAAAGTGGATGAACGTCAGCTGTTGCTTGATTTTGGCGAATAGTAAATATGCTTGGTGTTTTTTATGAATGTTTATATTTACGATAAAACCTTTGATGGGCTGCTGACGGCTGTGTTCGACGCCTATTTCCGCAAGACTTTTCCCGATGCTTTGTTGTCGGAAGGAGATGCTTTGCCTTTATTTTGTGATGAGCTGCATACGGTAGTGACCGATGAAGAAAAGGCCGGGCGTGTGTGGCGGGGATTGCAGAAGAAAGTTTCCTCTTCTGCTTTGGGTTGCCTCACGCAAAGTTGGCTGTCGGAACTTCCGGAAATAGGAATACTTATTTTTCGATATATCCGTAAAGCAATCGATGCCCCCCGCTCTATTGAAACCAATTTTGGTGATCCGGACGTTTTGCAATTAGCGCAAATATGGAAGAAGGTGGATGGCGAACGCGTACACCTGATGCAATTTGTCCGTTTCCAGAAAGCTGCTGACGGTACATTCTTTGCCGCTTTCGAACCGCAGTATAATGCGCTCCCGCTGACCGTTCACCATTTCAAAGACCGTTTTGCCGATCAGAAGTGGATTATTTACGACATGAAACGCCGTTACGGATTTTATTATGATTTGCAGGAGGTGACAACTATCTCGTTTGATGATGACAGCCGTGAATCCCATTTGATTACGGGGATGCTGGACGAAAGCCTGATGGACAAGGATGAGAAGCTTTTCCAACAACTTTGGAAGACATATTTCAAGGCTATTTGTATTAAAGAACGCATGAATCCGAGAAAGCACAGGCAGGATATGCCTGTACGCTATTGGAAGTATCTGACGGAAAAGCAAAAGTAGATTTCCATTTTGGGAGAGGAGCGGAAGTCTGACTATTCAATTCGCTGCACCGTTACATCCGGAAATTCCTGTATCAGCGAAAGCAGATGCCCTTCATCATTATTTCGCTTCGACTTGATAACCATCGTAACCTGATAATATTCTGTTTCACCCGTGTGTTGCGTTTCCATCTCGTAAGAGATTATCAGGTAGTCTTTAGAGTTGAATCTGTCCGCTATCTGTTTCAGTATGTCTTTGTTGGGAGTTGAGAAAGAAACCATCGAGCTTTTCATTCCGATGCTTTTAAATAGATAGCTAAGTAGTTCCAGTCCGACGAGGGTTAACACCGTGGCGGCAATGCCGATGGTGTACATTCCTGCACCTACCGCCAAGCCGATACCTGCTGTTGCCCAGATTCCTGCGGCGGTAGTCAGTCCGCGTACAATCTGTTTTTGAAAGATGATGGTTCCTGCACCGATAAATCCGATACCGCTGACAACCTGTGCCGCCACCCGACTGGGATCGAGTGTGACACTACTTTCTTTTATAATTTCCTGAAATCCGTATTGGGAAACAATCATAATCAAAGCACTACCTAGCGACACGAGAAAATGAGTGCGGTATCCGGCTTCTTTGGCACGGTATTCACGATCCAGTCCGATGATGGTTCCCAGTATTCCGGCGACCAATAAACGGATTACAAAATCCATATTCAACATCATGTGTTCAATCTCCTTTCTGTTTTTTATTGTTTGTGGAAAAATGCTTAGGACTATAAATATACAATTATTTCCCCTTTTTGTATCAATCATTTAGTAATATTTGAACGTATCCAATTCATTTTATCGTATATTCGCAGATTCAAATAAATGTTTAATCCCGCGACCGAGCAAATAATGAAGAAAAGAATTTTTTATATAATCAGCTTTCTGGTGATCTTCTGTATTGAGGTGTTGATAGCTTTGTATGTGCGCGACCGTTTCATACGTCCCTATGTCGGAGATATGCTGGTTGTAGTGCTGGTATATAGCTTTGTACGTATCTTTCTACCGACGGGGATTCCGCGGATGCCGTTTTATGTCTTTCTTTTTGCCTGTTTCGTAGAAGTGTTGCAATACTTCCAGCTGGTGGAAACATTGGGCATTACGAACCGCGTAGCCCGAATTGTGCTGGGTTCTACGTTCGATTGGGGAGATATTGCCTGCTATGCTGTGGGATGCGTTTTCATTGTCTTATTCGAGCATTTCGTCCGGCGTAGATCGTAGAGGATTTATTTCTCTTCCGCTTTGGTTTCGGATGGGTCCAGGCTGTGCCCGCAATATTTGCAAAACTCTGCATTATCTTCGTGTCCGGAGCGATGGCAGTTGGGACATTCTTTGTCTCTCCTGCGTTTATACTCTTTCATCATGGAGGCAGATACGATACCTGTGGGTACGGCAATAATTGTGTAACCGATCAGCATGACACAGGCGGAAAGGAATTTTCCGAGGCCGGTGGCGGGAGTAATATCTCCATAACCTACGGTAGTCATGGTGACGATAGCCCAATAGATGCTGTTCGGGATATTGTTGAACTGGGAGTTGGGTTGCGTTCCTTCAATCATATACATTAGCGTTCCGATGGAAGTCACCAGAATGACGACAAACAAGAAGAACACTGCAATCTTCTTACTACTTTCACGCAAGGCAGTGAGCAGCCGTTCCCCCTCATTCAGAAAATTGAAAAGCTTGAAGACGCGGAACACACGTATCAGGCGGAAGGCACGAATGATGAGTAGATAGCGGGCGCCCGGGAAGAGCAGACCGATGTAAAGAGGCAACGTGGCCAGTAAGTCTACGATACCGAAAAAGCTGAATATGTATTTCCGGGGACGGGGTGAACAGTAGATCCTCGTCAGGTATTCGAAAGTAAAGAAGCCGGTGAAAAGGAATTCCATAATGACGAATGGAGTCGTCAGATAGGTGGGAAGTCCTTTCAGACTTTCGATGATGACGAGCAATACGCTGACCAAAATACAGGCGATAAGAATCACGTCGAACAATTTCCCGGCAGGGGTGTCCGATTCGAAGATGATGACGTATAACTTTCGTTTCAGTTTCTCGTCATGCAAAAAACGATGGATTCTTTCTTTCAGTTTCATATCAATAGTGCTTGGCCGGAATTAAAGAAAAAGCCTTTTTAGTCGATAACCCACTGTTTATTGTAGGCAACGGTCTTTTGCGGGTTGTAATACATTCCCTCTTGTGTGGGAATATAGAGAATGTATGTCTTTCCGGTCTTGTTTTTCAATGAAGTGTCGCGCAGCCAGGGGTTGGCATCACGGAGTTGGGCATAGGTGATTCCCTGTGACTTTGCGTAGTCGTTCAGATCGTCGATAGAAGTGTTGACGGTTACCTCTTTATAAGAAATAGGCGGATACAGATGTTCCCGTTTCAAGAGGAATCCGTAACGTTGCGGGTTATTGAATATCTCTTTGGCTGCCAGCAGGCGGAACATGTAGCGGGAAGTTTCCTCTACCAGCCATAAGTCCATGGCATGACTTGCCAACTGCTTTTCAAGTTGGGAGGAGATGCGTCCCTGTCCGGCGTTATAGGCAGCGGAGACAGCCATCCAATCGCCATATTTGGCATACGCCTGTTTGAAGTATTTGCAGGCGGCAACGGTTGCTTTTTCAATATGATAGCGTTCGTCTACGTTATCGTTCACTTCCAGCCCGAATTCCCGTCCGGTGGCAGGCATAAATTGCCACAGACCCGCTGCTCCTGCCGGAGAGCGTGCAATGTTGTTCAGATTGCTCTCGATGACCATCAGGTATTTGAAGTCATCAGGAATACCGTTTGCTTTCAGTATCGGTTCGATGATGGGGAAGTAACGGTTGGCACGCTTGATTAATAACATGGTGGTGGAGTGCATATAGGTGAAGGCCATCATCTCGCGGTCCATCCGTTCGCGGCGGTCATAGCGCCGGAGGTCAATCGTTTCCCCGTCGAAGGTGACCTGTGTGGGAACAGTAGGCGGAGTGACACAATAAGGCACTTCCGATTTGGCGGAATGTTGTTCGTTCACTTGGCTGCTGCCTGTCAATATTGGGATGGAAGCACCGATGCAAAATACTAATATAAGTGTAAGAATATAGTTGATTTTCATTTGTCTTTTCATTTTATAACCTTTTTGGATGCTTCAATGTTTACGTCTATCTTGCAAAGATAACCTCATTTTGCTTTTTTCAAAGAACTTTTCTTGCATTTTATACGTTTTTCTAATAGAGTTAAAATAAACAACGAATCAAGATGAATATAGCAATGACCGGAGCTACCGGATATATAGGTAAACATCTTTCTAATTATCTTACAGAAAAGGGCGGACATCGGATCATTCCTCTGGGAAGGTCGATGTTTCGCGAAGGTATGTCCGGTTATTTGATTCAGACACTGACCCATTGTGATGTTGTCATCAACCTGGCAGGTGCACCTATCAATAAACGTTGGACACCGGAATATAAACAGGAGCTTTTCAACAGTCGTATTGTCGTAACCAATCGTATTATCCGTGCTTTGAATGCAGTCAAGACGAAACCGAAACTGATGATTTCGGCTTCTGCCGTAGGTTATTATCCTTCGGAAGCGGAGGTGGACGAATATACCCGTACCCGTGGAGAAGGCTTTCTGTCCGATCTTTGCTATGCGTGGGAAAAAGAGGCGAAACACTGTCCCGAACCTACAAGGCTCGTTATCACACGCTTTGGCGTAGTGCTTTCTCCGGACGGGGGAGCGATGCAGCAGATGCTTCGCCCTTTGCAAGCTACCAAGATAGCTACCGCCATCGGTCCCGGTACGCAGGCTTTTCCGTGGATATCGATACGTGATCTTTGCCGTGCAATGGAGTTTTTTATCACTCACGAAGAGACACGTGGGGTATATAATCTGGTTGCTCCGCAGCAAATCTCGCAATATGCTTTCACCCGTGCGATGGGAAAGGCTTATCGGGCATGGACGACGATGGTGGCCCCGCAAAGAATTTTCCGTATCTTATATGGTGAAGCGGCATCCTTCCTGACTGCGGGCCAGAGAGTCCGCCCAACGCGTCTGACGGAAGCAGGATTTCATTTCTCCATTCCCAATGTCGAACGTCTTTTCAGAGGTACAAACCATAGTACGGTTATCTCTCTCGACCTGCACCGGTATATGGGACTTTGGTATGAAATAGCCCGCTACGAGAATCGCTTTGAATACGGACTTGTAGACGTCACGGCTACTTACACGCTCCGTCCCGACGGCATGATTCGTGTGGAGAACCGGGGATGCAAACGTAATTCTCCTTACGACATCTGCAAGACTGCCAACGGACACGCCAAAATACCCGATCCCACACAGCCGGGCAAACTGAAAGTGTCTTTCTTCCTTAGTTTCTATTCTGATTATTATGTCTTGGAACTGGATGAAGAGAATTACAATTATGCCCTGGTAGGCAGCAGTACTGATAAATATCTCTGGATACTAAGCCGTACACCCCAACTGCCGGAAGAAATCAAGAAGAAACTCGTCACCGCTGCCGAACGTCGTGGATACGATACGAGCCAGTTGAAGTGGATTGAGCAACTCTGATCGCAATCTGTGCCTGATAACCTAAGATTATTTTGCCGGAATGCTTAACGAACAATGAGACAACTTTAAAACAACAGAAATTATGGATTACGAAATTATTCATCAGCCCGAACAAAAATTGTTCAAGACAGAAGTAGACGGTCGCACCGCCTTTGTACAATATCGCCTGATAGGTGATTCTCTTGATATTATCCACACAATTGTGCCACAACCTATTGAAGGGCGGGGGATTGCCGCTGCTTTGGTAAAAGCTGCTTACGCCTATGCATTAGCTAACGGGATGAAGCCGAAAGCAACGTGCTTTTATGCAGTGAAGTGGTTGGAAAGACACCCGGAAATAAATGGTGGTGTTGATTGATTTCAAAGAAGATACTTTGTCAGCTAAAAATGCGTCAGAAACATAATTCTTAATAGTTTCCGACGCATCTCTGTATTACTGATTTACTGTTTCCACCTCTTCAACTGTGGAAAGTACTCCTTCATCGTTTTCCGTGCTTCCTCCACTGTGTATTTCACTTCCGAGTCTTTATTGAACTCATCCAGATAATTCAGATTAAGCTCGATCATCTCGTCCATGGTACACTCTTTCGTGAAATGTCCGTCCGCATAGCAATAGTGGCAATAATCTTCGTTCTTGCTACCGTCCGCTTCTTTTCCAAAAGTTGAGTCGTCTATCGGCATACCGCAACTTTGACAAAATTTTTGTTCCATCTTTTTTTGTTAGATTATAAGTTTATGTTACAAGACAAATGTAAGTAGAAATATTGGAAAAGAAGTAATCCGGTCTTGCTATTTATTCATTTATTTCTTTCCTGGTTTACTTTTGGTGTTAATTGGTTTTCACGGGCAGCCGTTTCCACATCCAACGGGGAATCATTTTCCAGAAAAAGACCAGTATCCGGTAGCGCCAGTCGATCACTACTATCCGTTGTTTCCGCTCCAGTGACCAGGCGATGTGACGTCCCACTTTCGCTGCATCCATCAATAGCGGATAATGTTTCCCGTCGTTGAGCAAGTCGGTGGCAACAAATCCGGGACGGATATCAGTAAAACGGATATTCAGTTTTTGTAAATATGAAAGTTGTTCGAGAGCATCTATGTAAGTGTTCTGGAAGCGTTTGGTGGCAGAGTAGGCAGGAGCCACTCCAAGTCCTTTCGTTCCCGCGATGGAGCTGATGACTGCCAGGTGGCCTCCTCCGCTTTTCCTGAAATAGATGAAAGCGGTATCCACCATGCGGATAAATCCCTCTACATTGGTGTATGCTGTGTTCAGTTCCACCTCCATGTTCAGATTCGTATTCTGGAAACCGATGCCCGAGCTAAGAAGAAACAAATCCATGCCGCCCACCTTGTCGATGAGCATATTCAATTTCTCGCCTGCATCTTCCTGGGTTACGTCCAACGCTTGAATTTGAATCTGATCCGGTGCTGCCCGTTGCAGGTTTTCGAGAGCAGATTGCCGTCTGCCGGCTACTCCGATTTGCCATCCATCCAGTAACAGACATTTTGCAACTTCTTGCCCGATGCCGGAGGTAGCGCCAATGATAATGGCTTTTTTCATTACTGATTTTTTTAGTAAGTTATAGGTTCAATAAATGTCGTATGGCCTGCCAGGGTGCATAAAGCAACATCCTCGGTCCGGAGAAACGCATCACCTGTCGCATTCGTTCGCGCATGACGGGCTTGTAACAATGTACGGTGCATTCCTTGCATGCACTCTTCTTCTCTCCAAACGGACAATGGTCGAGACGGGCGTGGGCATAGCGGAGCAACTCTTCACAGTCGGCACAAAGAACTGTATTTTTTTCTTTTTTCCGGCAATAGAGGCGGATCATCAACTCTACCGTTTTCTTTTCGTGCGCAATGCGTGATGCTTTCATCTCTTTCTTTTTTACACTTTGGAGTGACAAAGATAGCGAAGATTATGCAGAAATGCAGGCGTATTCTGTTAAAATACACCTTCTTCTTTTTTCTATTTTGAAAAGCACCCTTTCATTTTGGTAGGGTATTTAGAGATTACTTTTTCAAAATGAAAAAAATATTGCATTGATTATAAGCGAATTATCAGAGTCCCTTTCATTTTGGCATACTCTTGGCTATGTGGGGAACATACAAAATAATTCATGGGTTATGGAAGAGTACATTTCAGATAACAGTCTGTATATTCGGAGTAAGAATAATAGCATGATTAACCGGAAGATGATAGGGCGCGTGCTGGGTATGTTGCTATTTATCGAATTGGGGATGTTCTTACTTTGTGCCGGAGTGTCGGCTGGTTACGGGGAAAGTGATTATAAATACTTTCTTTACACCTGTATCATCAATGCTGTGGTAGGCGGATTGTTACTGCTCTACGGACGGGGAGCGGAGAATAAGATGAGCCGGAGAGACGGATATTGTGTGGTCACTCTTTCATGGGTGTTTTTTACCTTTTTCGGCATGCTACCTTTTTATTTTAGCGGAAGTATTGATACGATAACCAATGCCTTTTTCGAAACCATGTCCGGGTTTACCACTACAGGAGCTACCATTCTCGATGATATTGAATCCCTTTCCCACGGTATGCTTTTCTGGCGAAGCCTGACGCAGTGGATCGGTGGTTTGGGGATTGTGTTTTTCACGATTGCCATTCTTCCTATCTTTACCACGGGAGGAGTGCAACTCTTTTCTGCTGAATCTACGGGAGTGACGCACGACCGTACCCATCCGAAAATCAATGTCATGGCCAAGTGGTTGTGGACAATTTATCTGGTATTGACTATTTCGGAAACTGTCTTATTGATGTTTGGAGGCATGAGCTTGTTTGATGCCATTTGCCAGTCGTTTGCCACTACTGCTACGGGCGGATATTCTACGAAGCAGAACAGTATATCTTACTGGAATTCTCCGTATATAGAATATGTGGTGGCTATCTTTATGATTGTTTCCAGTATCAACTTCTCTTTGTTTCTGATGTGTTTGAAAGGAAAAGTCGGTCGTTTATTCAAAGATGAAGAGCTGCACTGGTTCCTGGCGTCGGTGGGTATCTTGACTTTCCTTATCACATTGGCGCTCGTCTTTCAAAATCATTATGACTGGGAACTGGCTTTCCGGAAAGCATTATTCCAGGTGTCTACGGTGCATACTTCCTGCGGTTTTGCTACGGATGATTATAATATGTGGCCTCCTTTCACGTGGTTACTGTTGTTTATTGCGATGCTTTCGGGAGGGTGTACGGGTTCTACCAGTGGAGGTATCAAGAATATGCGGTTGCTGATTGTGGCACGTGCCATTCGGAATGAGTTCAAACATCTGCTCCACCCGAATGCCGTGCTTCCCGTACGTATCAATAAGCAGACGGTGTCTTCTTCTATCGTAACTACCGTATTGATTTTCTTTGCTTTTTATCTGGTTCTGATCCTGATTGGGTGGACGGCTCTTTTGTTTTTGGGAGTTGGCTTTTCCGAGTCCGTCAGTACGGTTATTTCGAGTATAGGCAATGTCGGTCCGGGATTAGGTACTTGCGGGCCTGCATATTCGTGGAATTCTTTACCTGATCTGGCAAAGTGGATACTTTCTTTTCTGATGCTGGTGGGACGTCTGGAATTGTTTAGTGTACTCCTGTTGTTTTATCCGGGATTCTGGAAGAATAGATAAATTGTAAATCATGAATGGGCTTCTGAAACATCGTTGGAAGAGTTTGTGGTTGACGGAAACAATCTGTATCTTTGCGGCATGAAAAAGTTATTGTGTCCGCAATGCAAGATTGCAGCTATGTATGTGAAGAATGAACAGGGTGACAGGCTGCTGGTTTATGTGCTCGAAGATGGTGAAGTCGTTCCCAAATATCCGGAAGATTCAATGGAGGGGTTCGATTTGACAGAAGTCTTCTGCCTGGGATGCTCGTGGCATGGTTCACCTAAACGGTTGGTGAAACGATAGACCGGGGGCATTCATGCTTTCATTCTGATTTTTTTGATTTATGTCAACTAAAAGAGGAACGCAAATCGAGAACTAATTCATTGAATTTTCCGTATCTTTGCGCCCGATTTTAGAACATAGACGTATGGCAACTTCTAAAGAAATGACGGCAGGGCCGGCATTACCTCTCATTTTAAAGTTTACATTGCCGCTTTTACTCGGCAATCTCTTACAACAAACGTATTCGCTTGTTGATGCTGCAATTGTAGGAAAGTTTTTGGGAATTAACGCGTTAGCTTCTGTTGGAGCCAGCACATCGGTTGTTTTCCTGATTCTCGGATTCTGCAATGGATGTTGCGGAGGTTTCGGGATACCCGTTGCGCAGAAGTTTGGTGCACGTGATTACAGTACGATGCGCAGTTACGTTTCCGTCAGTTTGAAACTGGCAGCGGGGATGTCTGTGGTCATTGCTCTTGTTACCAGTATCTTTTGTGCGGACATACTCCGGATCATGCGCACGCCGGAGAATATTTTCGAAGGGGCGTATGCTTATTTGCTTGTTACGTTTATTGGTGTTCCTTTCACTTTCTTCTATAATCTTCTTTCAAGCATCATCCGTGCGTTGGGAGACAGCAAGACGCCTTTCTGGTTTTTGCTGTTCGCTGCTGTTCTGAATATCATTCTCGACTTGTTCTGTATTCTGGTACTCGGCTGGGGAGTGGCGGGAGCTGCCATTGCTACTGTCTTTTCGCAGGGGCTGTCGGCTGTTCTCTGCTATATTTATATGTACCGGAAGTTTGAAATATTGCAGGGTACTCCGAAGGAACGCCGGTTCCAGTCGAAACTGGCAAAGACATTGCTTTACATCGGTGTGCCTATGGGATTACAATTCTCTATCACGGCTATCGGCAGTATTATGCTTCAGAGTGCGAATAATGCATTGGGAACGGCGTGTGTGGCTGCTTTTACATCTGCCATGCGAATCAAGATGTTCTTTATCTGTACGTTCGAGAGTCTGGGAATTGCGATGGCTACGTATAGCGGACAGAATTATGGGGCAGGGAAACCGGAGCGTGTCTGGTTGGGAATCAAAGCGAGTGCTTTGATGATGATTGTTTATGCGGCATTTACGTTCGTTCTTCTGATGGTGGGAGCCAAATATTTTGCATTGATCTTTGTAGATCCGTCGGAAACGGAAATTCTGTTGGATACCGAGTTATTCCTGCATATCTCTTGTATGTTCTTCCCGATGCTTGGATTGTTATGCATCCTGCGCTACACGATTCAGGGAGTGGGATATACCAATCTTGCCATGTTTTCGGGAGTGGCGGAGATGATTGCGCGTATCCTTGTCAGCATTTACGCTGTGCCTGCATTCGGCTTTATTGCTGTCTGCTACGGTGATCCGATGGCTTGGATAGCGGCAGATTTGTTCCTCGTACCGGCATTTATCTACGTTTATCGCAGGTTGAAGAAGCAGGTGTTTACAAGTACGGTTACTGTTTAGAAGTCGGCCTCTTTCTGTATGCGTAGAATCTTTCCGCTGATGGGATGACGGAACTCTATATATTCGGCGTGGAGGTATAGTCTGTCCGCTTTCTTTCCATAAAGTTCATCCCCAAGAATGGGGCAACCCAATCCCTCCGGATGGGCGGCGTGTACCCGTAATTGGTGTGTCCGTCCGGTCAACGGATAGAAAGCAATCCGGGTGTGTTTTTCTGATTCACAGATGATTCGGTATTCTGTAATCGCTTCTTTCCCGTGTTCTCTACTGACGATTTGCCGGGGACGATCAAGGGGATTCAAACAGAGAGGGAGTTCGATTCTTCCTGTTCTTCCGGGCGGCAGTGCTGTCTTCTCTACTGTTGCTGTTACCCCATCCAACACGGCTACATAGCGTTTCTTGATACTTCTGCTTGCAAATTGTGCCTGCAAATGTTGATGTACCTCTTTCGTTTTAGCTACGAGCAATAATCCGGAAGTCGCCATATCAAGGCGATGTACAATCATAGGTCCGGTAGCATCGGGATACTTCTTTTTCAGGCGATGATAGACTGAATCTCTGTCCTCCTCCTTTCCCGGAACGGACAACATTCCTGCCGGCTTATTGACTACCACTAACCATTCATCTTCATATACGATTTCCAGTTCTTCATCCTCATGGATGGAGTTCAGCAACGGATTCTCGTCTACTTCCAATCCTTGCAACATGTGCTGCAAAATAGGTTCACATTTTCCCTTGCAGGAAGGATAATAATATCCATGATGCCGGATTTCGTTTTTGGGAGAGTCTCCCCACCAGAATTCAGCCATAGCCAATGGCTTTAATTGATGAAGATATGCATATTGCAACAACTTAGGCAAAGCGCATTCACCCGCACCGGCAGGAGGAACTTTCTGAACTGTCTGCTCGAAGATTGTGTATAGATCTTTCACTTCTCCTCTGGCGTTCAGCATCCGGAACTGCTCGAACAACTTTCTTTGCAAGGCTGCCGAACGTTCTTTCCGTTCGGTTTTCAGTTGTTCTATTTCAGTCTCGAAGTGTCTCGTTTCCGTTTCGAGTTCTTCCAATCGTTTCTTCCATTCTTTTTCCAGTCGTTTGTATTCCGCTTTCTGGTATTGGCTTTCCCGGATCAGGGAGGCTTGTTCCTCTTCGGAAAGGGTAGAGGATGATTGGCGGCGAATCTCTCTCGCCTCCTTTGCTGCTTTGAGTTCTGCTTTAGCCTGATTTAAAATAGCTTTAGCCTGTTCTGTTTCCATCTTCCACTTTTCTTTTAAATCGAGATAAGAACGATTGTTTTCTAATTCACGAATACGGATATTGATGGAAGATATTTGTTCTTCTTCAATTTTGAAGAATCCTTCCGGTTGCAATAAGTCGTAGACAGGAGGGACAAAATAAGGATGCAGATTCTTTCCTGCCAGATTGCCGGAGAAAGCAGCGAGATAGCCAATTTCATTGACTGCTTCTTTTTTTGTAGTCTCTTGTTTATTTTCTTTTTGTACGATCAGTACCCCGAACATTTTTCCGAAAGCTAACTCTTCTTGCCATTCCTTCCGGCTCGCGATATGTTTTTTCACTTCTTCCGCTGCCAACACGCACAATGGATGAGGCGTATAGTGGAAAGGATAAGTGAATTTATCCGGTAATGCAAGGTGAGAAATGGGTTGCTTGAAAAAATGTATCATCGGTTTATATATATGAATGAATGTGATTACCTTTGCAAAAGTAAAGTAAATCCGTGAATTATTGAATGAAGTAACATGAATAGAATGGGAGAGAAACCTAAATTTGCCTTTCTTGGCAACAGTCACATGGCATTTTGGGCATTGGATGTCTACTTTCCTTCATGGGAATGTCTGAACTATGGTGTTCCCGGTGAAGGGCTGGCTTATGTGGAGTCTTTTAACGTAGACACTTCCGATTGCCAAGTCGTCATTCAATTCGGAACCAATGATATTTATCAGTTGAATGATGAAAATATGGACGATTATGTGGAACGTTATGTAAAAGCGGTTCTTGCCATCCCTTCACTGAAAACATATCTTTTCTGTATTTTTCCACGTAATGATTACGATGATTACAGTACGGCTGTGAATCAATTCATTCGCGTCCTTAACCGGAAGATATACGAGAAATTGCAGGGGACGGGCGTTGTCTATCTCGATGTATTCGACCGTTTGTTGCTGGATGGCAGGCTGAATCCGGAGTTGACTCTCGACGATTTACATTTGAATGGCAGGGGTTACAGTATTTTGTCAGAAGCACTGAAACGGGCTTCCGGTTTGTAAAACATACCTAAATACTTCATTCCTTGCTTTTATTTATAAATTTGGTGGCATATCAGTTTATTTTTCCTATTTTTGCCCCCAATTTAATAGTAAATAACTCCCATAAAAACGATAAGACTTATGGAAAAAGTAATTATCAATTCGTATGAAGAATTCGAAAAACTAGTAGGCCAACAGATAGGTGTTTCCGATTATGTGGAACTCTCGCAGGAACGTATTAATCTTTTTGCTGATGCAACGCTGGATCATCAATGGATTCATGTAGATACGGAGCGTGCGAAAGTAGATAGCCCTTATCATAGCACGATTGCTCATGGCTACCTGACATTGTCTATGCTTCCTTATCTGTGGAATCAGATTATCCAGGTAAATAACCTGAAGATGATGATTAACTACGGTATGGATAAGATGAAATTCGGTCAGGCTGTATTGTCAGGACAGAGTGTGCGTCTGGTGACTACTTTGCACTCATTGACCAATCTGCGTGGTGTGGCAAAAGCAGAAATTAAGTTTGCTATCGAAATAAAAGACCAACCAAAGAAGGCGCTGGAAGGAATTGCTGTATTCCTTTATTATTTCAATTAATGGCAAGCTGTTAAAGAAACAGATTTTATCCCCGGAAATGATCGAAATACGTCTCAAAAGTTAGATACAAAAACTTTTTGGGGGTGCTTCAGATGGATCGTTTCTGGGGATAATTTTATCCTTTTACTCCCATAAATCTGAACGGCTGTGCCGGTTGAAATTCTTTCGTTGCATTTCCATGATAAGTTTCGCCGTTGGCGATAGATAATTTGAGTACCGGAGCTCCTTCCGATAAGTCTGTTTCCCGCAGGTTTACCCAGAATGTATTAGGTGTCAGACTTGATTCGAAGAAGTAGAGCAGATTCTTACTATCCGATACCGTTCTCCATTGTGTGGTGGAAATTTCTGGAAATTCGGGAGTGGATATGCCATAAGGAACAGAAGTATTACGGATAACGCTGAATACACTTGCCACGGCTATTCTCACATCATCTGTTGGGGGCAGGGCATTGATATAAAAACTGGCTCTTGCAAAACGGTCGGACGGTCGGTTGGTTCCGGGCAGGAAGCTCAATCCTCCTATTGATTTCCAGTATTCGTTTAGTGCCAGTTGCTTGTTGTAGGTAGGGGAGTTGGTCATCACTTTGTACTCCTTGCTGTGGTAGACAGTCAGCTTTCCACCCGTATATTCGAATATCGCACAATCGCCCGTTGCATCGGAAATAGATAAATGCAAGGTTGCCAGGCGGGAACCATCCGGCATCAGGTCTGATACCACTTGGAAAGTGTTTTCATCAATGGAAGCGACAGCCTCGTCTATGGTGGCGAAGTTATCCAGCATATATTGCACCCATGCAGTAATGGCAAGTCCCGGTTTACTTTGATCTCTGACCGGATACTCCGTTTCGGGCAACCATAACAGATTGGCAACCAACCCTTTTTCATTCATCCCGTCTGTACTGGCAATCTCGAAAGCTGAAGTCACCACGCTGCCATACTTGGACGTCCATTTCAGGGAGTTGGCTCCCGTTTCTCCATTTCTTTCCATACCTTTGGGAAATACCCAAAGATTGCTGTGCATTTCTGTTTTCCAGTCCATAGACCGGCCGGTTGCCACCATTCCATTTTTTCCCGAATAAACGACTCTTGTACACATAATTTTAATTTCTAGTTAAAGGTTTATTATAAGCTGCTTTCACGAGGTATTCAACCGATGCGGATTCCTCTCGCAAAAGCATATTCTCAAAACAATAACGTTCCATTTATGTTTTAGATACATATCAGATATTAATAAAGTATCAAAAAACAGGTATTATGTCATTAAGCAATCTTCTCATCATATTTTCGTCATCGTTTATGGCGCTGTTTCCGGTGATAAATCCTTTGGGGAATGGTTTTGTCGTCAATGGATTCTTTACAGATCTCGATCCTCAACAACGGAAAGCGGCCATTCAGAAGCTGACGCTCAATTTTATAATGATCGGTGTAGGGACATTGGTGATAGGGCATTTATTTCTGTTGATTTTCGGTCTGGCTATTCCTGTTATTCAGTTGGGAGGTGGCATACTGATTTGTAAGACGGCAATGGAACTGTTGGGGGATTCGGGTTCGTCTGATAAAGAAGAAGAGGCCAGCAAGAATGTAGACGGTTTCAGATGGAAAAACATCGAGCAGAAGATATTTTATCCCATCACGTTTCCTATCAGTATCGGGCCGGGCAGTATATCGGTTATCTTTACTTTGATGGCGTCTGCCAGTGTTAAAGGCAAATTGTTGCAAACTGGGATTAATTATTTGGTCATTGCGCTTGTTATTATTTGTATGGCGGCCATCTTTTATGTATTCCTTTCGCAAGGGCAGAGGTTTATTCAGAGGTTGGGACCGGTGGGAAATCAAATTATTAATAAGCTCGTTGCTTTTTTCACTTTCTGCATCGGCATTCAGATTTCGGTGACAGGTATATCCCAGATATTCCATCTGAACATACTCTAATTGAACGGTGGGATAAAAGCGATAGAAATAATCAGTTTTTCTTTGCTTTCATGGCTTTCAGGGTGTTTTTTCGTACGGAACGGATAGCGGGAACCAGTAAGTCGGGCTCCATGATTTCCAGTATTGTGCGTAGTTCCTGTTGCAGTTCCGGGATGGAGCGTGTCAGTTGATAAGCCAGTTTCATGCAGAGCGATTGCACGCCCGGTGGTTCCTCGCGGGATATCATGCGTTCCATGCAGAAATCAAGGAAATCCACTCGTGGCGGATCGGCGGCAGGTTGCTGGCATATCAGGTTCAGGATCATTCTCCGTTTTCCTGAGTGTGGGCAGGTCATGGCAGCGTCAATCAATTCTTCTTGTTTCCAGCTCAACCATTCTACATCTGCCTTTGAGAAATGAGTACATACCCACAATGCCTGATAGGAGACGATAGCGTCTTCGTCGAATATCAGTTGGTAGATTTCTTCTCTAAGCCGTTCATCATCCTGTATAAAGTGGAGTACCTCTCTGATATCTTCAATGTGTACTCGTTCGGATAATCTTGCACGTAGGTTCATGTAGCTTTCGTTTTTGGGGAATTAATCTCTATTGGCGGAATCAGCTTCCGGCAGTTGCAAATGAAGAATGGGGAAAGGTTTGCCCATGCTGTCCGTTTCATCTCTGCCGATGACTTGGAATCCCAAATGGAGATAGAACTGGAGTGCTTTTTCATTCTGCTCGTTTACGTCCACCTTATCCATCTGTTTTTTGTCTCTTGCATATTCTATTAATCGTTTGCCATATCCTTTTCCCTGCTCGTCGGGGTGTACGAATAACATTTCGATCAGTTCGTCGCTCAATCCCATGAAGGCGGCAATCTTTCCGTTGGCATTCCGGATGACAAAAAGTTCAACAGCGGGTAGATAATGCTTCCGCACCAGTGGTTTATAGAACTGGATATGTTCTTCCGTCAGGAAATCATGCGTGTGGCGAACGGACATTTCCCATACATGGAGGATTTCATCATAGTCTTCCGGAGTAGGTTGGGAGATGCCGGGCAGGTAGTAGCATTGGTGGTCGTAGATGTTTCCGTTGTAAGTTAGTTCTGCCTGATGAAGTGTACCTTCATAGATGAAACCGTTCTTTTTCAGTACTTTCTGCGAACGTTTATTGTGTGGATAACAGGTAGCTGTGATGAGGCTAAGCCGCAATTCTTCAAAGCCATAGTTGAGGACACCCTGCACTGCTTCGGTCATGTATCCTTTGCCCCAATGAGATTCGTCGAGCCAGTAACCCAACATTCTCACTTGCGGATTTTCGCGTTTAGGGTCGGGGATAATTCCTACGGAACCGATTAGCTGTTTTGTATCTTTTAGTATCACTGCCCATATTCCCTCTTGGTTGATAAATGTGGAATGAAGTATCCGGCGGGATTCATCCAACGTACGATGGGGCGGCCATCCGGCATTGTTTCCCAGATTCGGGTTCTGGCAACAAGCGAAGAACGTTTCTGCATCTCTTTCTTCGAAAGGGCGGAGAAACAAACGTTCTGTATGGAGCGTCACGGGGGGAATACTATCTATTTCAGTTTCCTGTCTTGCTTTGTTTTTCGACTCGTTTGTTGTTTTCCGATATACGCACTCAATCCGGTTTCCGTCAGGATCGAGGACTACACTTTCAAAATATCCGTCTCCCGAAGTACGCGGTTCGCCGGCGATGGTATATCCTTCCGAACGCATTTGTTCGGTGAAGCGTAATACTTCTTCCTGGCTGGGGAAGGTGAAAGCAAAGTGTGTCAGTCCAACCCTGTTTTCTTCAATGGGAGTGTTCTGTACATCTGTACGGCTCATCAGTTCCAAGTCTGTTCCCTCTCCAAAAGAGATAAAATAGGACTCGAATCCTTTCTTGGGATTGATGTATTTTTCGTTGCTTTTTCCTCCGAAGAAGCGGACATAGAACTCTTTTAATTCTTCCAGACGAAAGGTCCAGATAGCGATATGATGTAGTTTCATGTAAATGAATTTTCTAATTTCTATTACTTTGTTTCAATCTTCATTCGTACCGAACGTACTTTGTCTCTATCTTAATGCTGCATTACATATTCATAAACGATACGGGAAATATCAGCGATAATCTTACTGTTCGCCTGATTATTTTCTTCGGAATCCTTCACGAAGACAGCTATACTATAAGTACGTCCACCGGGCAAAAGAACGAAACCGATGTCATTACAACCGATTTGTTGCCCTTTCGCATTAAGATCTCCCGTTCCGGTTTTATGACCTACGGTTACTTTTTTGTCGAGCAGCGGAGCAACCAGACGGTCTTGCCCGGTTTGACATTCTACCATTGTTTGAAATATGAAGTCTTTGTACACTTTGGGAAACAATGGCTTCTTACGGAATATTTCCACTAATTCGGCTGCGGCCAACGGAGTAGTCCAGTTTTCATAACATAGGTTCAAGTCTTCGTGCATGGCAGTTTCCGTACCGACAATGGCACATTCCCGAATTCCCAGTGAATGGATATACTTGTTTACAGCATCGGGACCTCCCTGATAATCAAAAAGAATATCGCAGGCATTGTTGTCACTCTGTTGAAGTGTATATTTTAGCAGGTCGGCAATACTCATTTCAATTCCACCCTGCGGATATTTATCCCGTAGCGGACTGTAAGTATCCGGCTTTAAATCCGATTTTTTTATGGCTAACCGGGTTTCCAGCGATTGCCTCTGTTTTCCCATATAATCGGCCAATGCTAATGCCTGATGAAACTTGAATACGCTCATCAGTGGATAGTGAATATCATTATTGACAGTTATCGTATCTTTCCCATCAATGATGACGGCTATTCCTATTTCGGCCTTCTTTCCTTTGATGGCTTCTTTCAACTGTGTCTCCAGTTGAGTTTGTTGGGCAAACAGGAGGGTGGGGACTAAACAAAGAAATACTATGAATGAACGCATAATCAATTTCCTCTTTTAACGGGTTACTAATTCTCTATTGAAATCATATTCTTTATTGAAGTCACAAAGGTATAAATAGTAATTGCCTTTGCAAATTCTCATTCAAAAATAGTGATGTCGGATAAGAAATTCCTACTTTTGTGAATAAATTGATAAGTGAATAGATGTTATGTTAAAATGTCAGTCGGCATTGTTTCAGCATGTAACATAAATACAGGAAAAGGTACGAATAAGAAGGTTATATCAAAGAGTAAAATATTCATTATGATTGCATTAGATAATTTTGAGAGCTTTGTGCCATATAGAATATTAGCGCGCGGAGAAGAGTATTATGAAATAGGGGCTGTTTCTGAATTGGAAGAAGATTCGCCCGGTGAATGGACTGCGACAGTAGAGGGTACGGAGAATTATAGCGTAGAGATATCTATGGACGGAAAGGAAATAGAGTCTTGGTACTGTGATTGTCCGTATGATGGGGAGATTTGTAAACATGTCGTAGCAACCTTACTGGCAATTCGTGATAATGAGAAAAAGGTGAATCGCAGTGCCTTTTCCAAGATGAAAGTAGAAGTAGAGGAAGCCGTTGTTATAGATGAAACTGTGGACATGCAACAATTGCTGTCATTCGTTAACCCACAAGAACTTTCACAATTTATATATGAATATGCCTCTATGCATCCGGAGTTTAAAACAGCCCTTTTGAATCGTTTTATGGTTAAAGAGTTGTCTGCAACATCAAAAGAAAAGGATTACAGAGCAGAGATTCAGAAAGTGTTTAATGACTCTTATTATAACAAAAAGTCTCGTTATCATAATCGTTATGATGATTTTGACTGTGATTGGGAAACAGTTTTCAATCGGATGGACACTTTTTTGGAGAAAGCAGACTTCTTTTTGAATGTGGGAAACATAGATACTGCTATTGATATAGCTCTTCAAACTCTTCGTTCAATCGGTGAGAATTATGAGGATGAACTTTTGTATAATGATGATCTCTATCCTTCTGATTATTGTGAGCAGGCAGGAGATTTGCTGATAAAAATAATCGAGCACCCTAAGACCACCCAAAAGCAAAAGACAGCGATTCTTCAGGAATTAGGTCAGCTGGCTAAACTATCTACTTATCGTGATTATGACCTTTATGATATAGACGAATTGTTGATGCAAATAAATCTTTCCATTCAACCGGCAGAAAAAGCGTTGGAATTGATTGACAAACTCTTGGAAGAAAGAAAAGATACTTACGACTTATATCAAATCGTTCTTCGGAAAGTCAATTTGTTAACCGAACTGCATGAGGAGCAAAAAGCGGCTGATACGATTCGTCAATACCTTTATTTAACTGAAATTCGAGAAATGGAAGTGGATAAATTGATTGCCCGTTGTCAATATGATGAAGCTATCCGTTTGTTGAATGAAGGAATAGAGATTGCGGAAAAAGAAGAACATATCGGAACCGTAGAGGAATGGTTGAAAACTAAATTGAGGATTTACGAGATGACTCATCAAACTGCTGAAGTCATTAATACATGTCGTTTATTGTTTGTGTCGGGTAGAGATCAGTTAGAATATTATAGTAAACTTAAAACTCTTGTTCCGAAAGAAGAGTGGAAGAGCTTTCTGGATACGATGATGAAAGAAACTCAATTTAGTGAATATTTTTCTTTTGGTGGAAATGATGAGGCTGAAATTTATGTGAAAGAAAGAGATTATGAGCGTTTGTTCAAACTGTTGTCATCAATCAGGTATCATCAACTGGAAGCACTGATGAAATATTCTTATCATCTGAAAGACACTCATTCGGAGCAATTGATTGCTATATATACCTCTTTGTTGAATGATTACGCGGAACAGAATGTGGGACGGACTCATTATGAATTGATAGCACAGGCGTTGTTGTGTGCAAAGAAACTTAATGGGGGACAGGAAGCTGTGAAAAGGTTAGTTGCAGAGTTCCGGATAAAATATAAACGTCGTCCGGCAATGATGGAAGTATTAAGGAGATTCTAAAAATACTTTATTATAAGTTTTTCTGTATCTCTGTTGTTTGGAGATAGCAAAGTTCGTACCTTTGTAAGGTTATCAAATAAGCTTGATTATGAAAAAGTCTATAAAACGTTTACCCAAACGTACGCAGGAAGAATTGACAGTCTTGCTGGATTTAGTGTGTAAGAGCATCAGGAATTGTCAGATGGTTATCCTGTTCGGAAGTTATGCAAGGGGAAACTATGTTTTATGGGATAGTAATATAGAATTCGGTGTCCATACTTCCTATCAGAGTGATTATGATATTCTTGTGGTCATAACCGGACCGGCTAAGCAAGTGGAAGAGAAATTACACCGTATTACGAATAAATATCATGACTTGTTTGCAGACCGTCGTCATGCTTTTCCGCAATTTATAGTGGAGCATATTAATACAGTAAACCGTAATTTGGAAATCAGCCAGTATTTCTTTACGGATATAGTAAAGGAGGGTATCATGCTTTATGATAGTGGTAAGTGTGAATTGGCTAAACCACGTAAGTTGAGCTTTAGGGAGATTCGGGATATTGCACAGGGTGAATTTAATAAACTTTTTCCTTACGCCTGTGACTTTTTAGGTAGTGTGAAGGAATATTTCGTGCCTAAAGGACAATATAACTTATCCGCTTTCATGCTTCATCAGGCTTGTGAAAAACTTTATAATTGTATTCTGATGGTCTTTACGAACTATCGCCCGAAGAGTCATAAAATCAAAGAACTCGGTGGGATGGTGAAACGTTTTTCTATGGAATTAACCACAGTCTTTCCTCAAAATACGGATGCAGAGAAAGAATGTTTTGATTTATTATGCCGTTCTTATATTGAAGCTCGTTATAACAAAGATTTCAGTATCTCGCAAGAACAATTGGAATATCTTATTTCCCGCGTAGATATTCTGAAAAATATTACTGAACGCTTATGTAAGGAGAAGATTGTGGAATATGATACGATGATGAAATAACTTTTACCGTAAACACGAATATCTCAAATTACATTGCTGGCAATCTGTTTCAGATATCACCTTGACAGATTTTATACAACAACTCTAACATTTCCTCCGCAATCACGCTCTCTGAAATCCTTATCGCATTATCCTCTTCCGTATTATAACCGAGGTAATTCACACTCCCATACCATATTAATGATTTGTCAATAACTGTAATATGTAAAGACAAATTCTCTTTGGCAATCACTTTAACGCCAATCCTTTTCAATAATTCATCCTTTTCTGAATGGCATTTTACAAATACTATAATTTGAACGCCTCGTAAGGTAAGTTCTTGTAGCATATCAAGTATGGGAGTCCGTATGCTAAACCACAATTTGGAAGAAGATATCACTACCGATTTACGAGTACATGATAGGTCGGAAAGAAATGTCCTTAAAAAATTCTTTCCATTAAATATGATATCCGGAGAATTGTGGAAAAGATTTGTCGGATTAATTGTGCTCAATTTATAGCCAACCGCTGCATATCCTTTTAATCTCCGTTTATACATGGTGTCACATAAGGGCAGATGAATGTCAATGTAATCATAAATAATAACATCTTTCTTGCCTGGATACTCACGATGTAAACGACCTGAATATTGTGCTACAATGCCTTTCCATGAAACGGGCAAGGCGAGAAATAGCGTATCAAGCCGGGGATAGTCGAAGCCTTCTCCCACATACTTGCCCGTGGCAACGATTACGAAAAGTTCTGTTTTGGAAATATTGTGCAAACGCTCCATTTTCGAACGTTTTTCTTTTATTGATTCCGAGCCGACAAGCGTTATTACATTCTTACACTTTGAGGTAAGCATGGTTGCCAATATTTCTACATGAGAGGTGAGGTTGGTCAAAATAATAGGGGAACGTCCATCTTCTAATGCTTTACATACATCGTCTATTATGCGTGTGTTCCGACAGATGTCATTACTCATTCCTTGTATGGTTTGAGTATATGTTTTCTTATCATCCGTCAATTCCCGATAATTTGTAAAACGAGGTATAAGTAACCGTTCAAATGTTTGCGAAGCCATCTGTGTTTTTGCATCAGCAGAATAACGGATAGGACCGCATTGCATAAAGATAATAGGTTGATGTCCGTCTTTGCGAATGGGCGTTGCCGTCAGTCCATATACATAACGAGCGTTTGAGTACTTCAATATCCGTTCGAAATTTATCGCTGAAACATGGTGACACTCGTCCACTATCACCATGCCGTAATTTCGGATAAAAGGTTTTATATCATTTTCTTCAAAACAGGATTGCATTAAGGCAATATCTACCATACTATGTAAATTGTTTCCTTTGGAATCCAATGTTCCAAAAGGAGAAAATACTTTTTTGCGTCCACGTTTGTGTGGCGTATCCTCTTGCTTGTAATCTATCACCAAGTATTCTTCCAATCGGGTTTTCCATTGGTCGAGCAGGGCTTTGGTATGTACAAGAATAAGTGTGTTTACTTTGCGCTCCACTATCAATCCGATAGCCGCTACGGTTTTTCCAAATGCTGTAGTTCCATATAATACGCCATTGTTGTGTGGTATCAGATTTTTTATAGCTGCAATCTGTTCTTCACGTAACTCTCCTTTGAATTGAACAGAGATTGGTGTGCCAAGCTCCGTTTGATCGTTCATACGATAAGAGACATGGTTTTCATCTAACAAATTAGTAATAGCATCCTCACATCCTCGAGGTAAGGCGATATATTTGTCCGATGGCTCTGCACATGAAATAATGCGAGGTACATTATATGTAGATAACCTCATTCCCAACTTTGCATAGAATTCCGGATTCTTGAAAGAGGCAATGCGTTTTAAATGATTAATCGCCTTTGCAGAAAGATCTTCCAGAGGGATATAAAGCATATTGGATTTTATGAGAAGTAGTTCATTGGGGAAATCATCTCTTGCTATCTTTTGCGCCGATGGTGTTTCCCAAGGTTTGGTTTCGCTTGTAGTTGACAATTCTCCAAGTTCTGATGTCATTCCATGCTTCAATAAAATCTCATCAACTAATATTTCCGAAACTTTTTGCACACCCAACAAATACGTCCATTGGTCTTCATACGGCATAAAGTTTTCATCTACGAAAACACTATTCCCTTCTTTCCGAGCTTTGCCTTGTAGAGGTAATGCGACTAAATTTCCGAAACCACCCTCCGGTAACCTGTCTTGATTGGGGAAGAATCGGTCGTATGACTTGAAGGTCATCCGTCCATTTCTTTCCATGGCTTCTGTTAATATAGCATTACCTAATTTCCTCGCCTTACTTGCTTCCAAAGATATTTCAAAAAATACCCAGACATGTGCACCGTTTCCCGAGCGTGAACGCTCAATGGCATGTGGAATCTTCCATTCCTTACAAACATTTATATAGGATAATACATCATTTTGATAATCATACTCGCATGATTTATCATCAAAGTCGGCACAAAGGAAGTTACATTTGTTATCCGGGAGGATAGCATATACTCCGATTACATCGCACCCATCAATATCCTTACCCTCAAGATGTCTATAAACATCTTCATAACTTAACTCCTTAAAATGGCGATTAGGACATTCGGTACATTTATATTTCCTTTTATTACATAATTGTCTGTCCCATTCATTCAAACATACAGGCTGGTAACCAGATTTTCCACTATTCTTGCTATACCATCTTCTTGCAAAAATATCTTTCCGACCATGGAATAACTCTCTAAACAATGCGACCTTTTCTTCCAGAGACAAACGAGTGACTACAATGCTTTTTTGTGGCTTATCATCTATATGTAGTTGCATCTTTAGATGTTTGATTTCATCTTTTAAGACTTTGTTTTCCTCTTGGAGCCGTATATTGTCTTCAAAAAGTTCTTCGTATGTCGGGTTCTTCTTCATGGTAGATAAAATCTTGCAATCATATTTTCTGCTGAACTTAGAAATAAGTCGATATAGCATAAAGCGGAACATTTGTCATCCAGTCCTGCTCTCGATAATCCGACATGGAGAAACGCAATCCGTGCATACCTGGACGAGAAGCCACAAAGGTGGAAAGTGATTTGGCACGGAGATTCTCTTCTGCCTTTGCCTCTATCGGAACGATCTCACCACCATGTTGAATCAGAAAATCTATCTCTAATTTCGCATCGTTACTATAATAGAAAACAGAAGTATCGCGTGTCGCTACTAATTGGCTCATCACATAATTCTCCGTAAAGGCTCCCTTTGATTCCTCCATGCCGTTTTCAGCTACTAATAGCTTTTCCGGTGGGGTTTCGCTCATGGCTCCCAACAAGCCACAATCTAAAAGGAAAAGTTTGAAACCGGAAATATCCACATAGAATTTTAAGGGCATCTTAGCTTCGTTCACCCTTTCTGCCTTATAGACCAAACCGGCATCCATCAGCCATTGGATAGCTATTTCAAAATCTTTAGCTCTACCTCCCGGTTTTGTCACACCATAGATGAATTTCTTATTTTCTTTCACTAATTGTGAAGGCATGGATTGCCACACCATATTGATACGATTGGATTCCGAAGTAGGCACGTGCTTCGATATATCTTTTTGGTAAGTGTAAAGAATATTGTTTTGGACTTCTCTCACCTTAATGGCATCATTGGTTTCAATGAATTTCATGACTGATTCGGGCATACCCCCTACAAAATAGTATTCGCGCAACGCCTTGACGTATTCGTTTTTAAGTAGTTTTATCGTTATCCAATCCTTGGAACGAAGAATATCAACCATTTGTTTTTTGCCTTTTGCTAATAGGAATTCATCGAATGTCATGGGGTAGATATGCAGAATATCGACCTTGCCAACAGGGAACGATTCACCTCTATGCATAGTAATACCCAATAACGACCCTGCAACCGCCACATGATATTGGGGGGCATTTTCGCAGAAATATTTCAAAACTGACAATCCGCGTGGCGATTCTTGGATTTCATCAAGGATAATCAATGTTTTACCGGCTTCTATGCTTTGCTCTGTGATGGCACCTATTGCAAGGATGATACGTTGTATATTATAATCTTGCATAAACAGATTCTTTGCCAATTCATTATCATCGCAATTGATATAAGCTACATTAGCAAATTCTTGTTCTCCGAATCTTTTAAGAATATAGGTTTTGCCAACCTGACGTGCACCTGATAAGATAAGGGGCTTTCTACCTTCCTTGTTCTTCCATTCCTTGAGCTGCTCTATAATGTTTCTATACATGGTAGTCTATTATTAAATTTGATGTCTAGTACAAATATACACTTTTCCTACCGAACTTTTACTCTTGAATCACATTTTTCTTACCGAATATTTTGCTGCTAAATACGTAAATCCTACCGAATATCAAAAAGACTATTACTTTTCTACCAAATTTTCTTTGTTTTTGTAGTCTGAATTCTGGCAAAAGAACGCAAGAAAACATGGAACGAAAGAATGGATTATTTTTTTTGATAACTAGCAAGTTAAGTTTTTCGTAGTGAATAATGTGTATCGGAGGTTATGCAAGGGGAAAATCGCGGAATATGATACGGGGTGGAATAGTTGCCTTCAGTGAAATAAAGAGGTGTCGCATTTATGAATTGAATTCAGCTTACGCAACTCTATGAAATAAAAAACAAAATATATCTGTCATCTGTCACAGATTATAATCTAACTTGCAGAGTATAAGAACTTAATAGTGTGACAGCATAAGGTGACAGCAGTGTGATAGCAATAATGCTGTCACCCCAAAAAACAAAGAAAAAATCAAAGATACTGTTTGGAAATGAATAGTATCAGCTATAGAAAGATAAGTCGTTCAATTTATTATCCCCGTACTTATGAGTTGTACTGCCTTTAAACTAACAGTTTCAAGGCGTGAAACTGTTATTCTTGCGGTTTGAAACTTTAGTTTCATAGGCTTGAAACTCTAGTTCCAATTACTTGAAACTATTGGTTTCTTACCGATGAAACTAGAGTTTCTCTTAGCTGGAACTTTAGTTTCAAGCAGAGAAAAATAACTTGAACCGTAATTGAGTGATAACGATCCCGTTTCTTTCGGCTAAATAGGCACTTGATATATCAATAATTTTTTATATTAAAATCTTGTTTTTCTTGTCGGTCCCGAATAATATGAGTAATTTAGCAGTCTCAACGATCACAAAGGCGCTGACAAAACAATTTATTATCAAAATTAATGAAAATTACTCAATTTCGTAAGAACGAAGATACGATAGCGCTTAGCGTAATGGATCTTGATATACTGGTAAATAAGATAAAGACAGAAATAAAATCCCGTCCTGTTTCTACATTCAGAGAGCATTTGCGATATACCCTTCCCGATGAACGGTGTATGTTTACCAATAAACTCCCCCAAATAATTCCTGCTGCCGAATTCCGAAGAGTAAACGGTCAGAAACAGATGAAAAACTACAACGGTATTGTAGAACTGACCATCGGTCCCTTGTCCAATAAGTCGGAAATCGCTTTAGTGAAACAAAAAGCCTGTGAGCAACCACAAACCCGTTGTGTTTTTATGGGTTCAAGTGGCAAAACGGTGAAAATATGGACTACCTTTACCCGACCGGACAACTCGCTTCCCAATACACGGGAAGAAGCGGAATTATTCCACGCCCATGCTTATCGATTGGCTGTGAAATGTTATCAGCCCCAGATCCCATTCGATATACTTCCCAAAGAACCGACTTTGGAACAATATTCACGCTTATCCCACGATCCGGACATCATATATCGTCCGGATTCAGTCCAGTTTTATCTCTCTCAACCATCATCAATGCCCGAAGAAACCACTTTCCGTGAAGCGGTTCAGGCGGAGAAATCTCCATTGACTCGTGCCGTACCGGGATATGATGCGGAAAATGCATTTCTGATGCTTTTCGAAGCCGCTTTTCGGAAAGCTTATGCCGATCTTAGGGAAGCGGGGCTCGAATTGTGCGAAGACACATGGCATCCTTTAGTTGTCCAACTGGCTAAAAACTGTTTTGCCTCGGGACTTCCGCAAGAAGAAGTTGTGAAACGTACCATTTTCCATTTTTATATGTATAAACAGGAAGAGCTTATCCGGCAAATGATTGGCAATATATATACCGAGTGCAAAGGCTTCGGTAAGAATATCAGCCTGACTAAAGAGCAGCAACTCGCCTTACAGACAGAAGAATTCATGAAACGCCGCTATGAATTCCGCCATAACACTCAAATTGGCGAGGTAGAATATCGTGAAAGACTTTCTTTCCGTTTCCGCTTCAATCCTCTCGACAAACGTGCGCTGAACAGCATTGCTTTGGATGCGCAAATGGAAGGCATCCCGTTGTGGGACAGGGATATTAGTCGTTATATTTACTCCAACCGCGTACCTGTATTCAACCCGTTGGAAGATTTTCTCTACCGGCTTCCTGCGTGGGACGGCAAAGACCATATCCGTGCATTGGCAGCCACCGTCCCTTGTAAGAATCCGTATTGGATGGATTTGTTCCACCGTTGGTTCCTCAATATGGTTTCTCATTGGAAAGGAAGTAATAAAAAGTATGCAAACAGTGTTTCTCCCTTACTTGTCGGACCGCAAGGGACACGTAAATCCACCTTTTGCCGGAGCATAATGCCCCCTACCGAGCGTTCCTACTATACCGACAGTATTGATTTTTCTCGAAAGAAAGATGCCGAACTTTACCTCAATCGTTTTGCGCTTATCAATATCGATGAATTTGACCAGGTGAGTTCGACACAACAAGGCTTTCTGAAACATATTCTGCAAAAGCCTGTACTGAATGTGAAGAAACCTCATGGCAGTGCCGTGCTTGAAATGCGTCGTTACGCCTCATTCATAGCTACGAGTAACCAAAAAGACCTGTTGACCGACCCTTCCGGCAGTCGTCGTTTTATTTGTATCGAAGTGACCGGAGTGATTGACACCAACCGTCCGATCGACTATGAGCAGCTTTACGCACAGGCCATGTATGAACTGGAACATGGCGAACGTTACTGGTTCGATCAGGAGGAAGAAAAGATCATGGTGGAAAACAACCGTGAATTTGAACAAGTCCCGCCGGAAGAGCAACTTTTCTTCCGTTATTTTCGTGCCGCGCAGCCTGAAGAAGGGGAGTGGCTGTCTCCAGCAGAGATTATGGAAGATATTCAAAAAGGTAGTTCAATCCCGATGTCTGTCAAGAGGGTTAATTCTTTCGGAAGAATACTGAAAAAGCAAGAAATCCCTTCCAAACATACGCGTAGCGGTACACTCTATCATGTCGTAAGACTAATAACCAGGTGACAGCAAAAATGCCATCACCCTGCTGTCACCTCTTGCTGTCACGGACTTATCGGTTCATTACTAAACTATTAACCCCTAATTTGTGACAGATGACAGCAACTTACCAAATATATTCTTCTGTGTAGCGTTGGTAAGTTGGTTCTTCTTTTATTCCTTTATTACGGAATAGTTGTCTGATGTAGGCTTGGTCTTTAGGCATAAGCCCCCGTTCTCCACGATAGAACCGATAATATCCCGTTTTACCGTAGTGTCCCACTAATTGTATTCTGATACTGACCGCATCTTCATAAGGAATTCTGTTAAGCAATTGTTTAAGTCCCCATGCCACATGGACTTTTACAGTAGTTTTAAAACATTCGCACTGATTCCCATCCGCAGGATAACGTGCCGGATTAACGATGGAGATATAAAGATAGTCGGCTATTTTATCTTGCGTAACTACGTGGCGCAAGCATTTCGAGGCTTGTGGACATTGGTCGTTGAAACACCGGGAGAAATTGTAGGGGACAGACGGGCTGTCGGATTCTTCTTTCATCTTGTAGGGTTTATTTTATTTGTGAGATACTGTTGTTAATACGTTAATATACGGAAAATATTCTTCGCAAAAGTAGGGCTTTATTTTGGAAATGGGAAGTGTTTGGACAAATATTACTGATATGCAAAGAATCTTTTATAGAGAAATTGTGTTGTGATGTATCAAAAAATCTCTATTTCTTTCTCATATTCTATATTTTTACCTATTTTTGTAACTTCCGATAATATAGCCTTATCGGAAGTTACAAAAAAACACACACATGAAACCGGAAGAAAAGGCTCGAATAATAATTGACCGTATGCTTAATGATGCGGGTTGGGAGGTAGTTGATAGAAATCATTATTCTCCTGAAGTATCTGCTATAGCAGTCGAGGAAGGCTTGCTGAAAGGTAATCGTGAAGCTGACTATTTACTTTTTTTAAATGGTAAAGCTGTTGGCGTATTGGAAGCAAAGAAAGAATCTGTGTCAATTTATTCTGAATTTGTGGCAGACCAGGCTGAAAAATATACTAGAGGTGTACCTCATTGGTGTCAGGCTTGGATGAATCCTTTACCTTTAGTTTATTTGTCAAATGGAAGGGAACTGTTATTCAGAGATACCCGTGACGTTGATTCTGAATATATTTCTTTGAATAAAATTCATTCTCCTAAAGAAATAGCAAAACTATTAGGACTTAAAGATGATTTTGCAGGACTCCCAACCTTAAAAAGGAAAGGATTAAGGGATTGCCAGTATGAAGCGATAACAAAATTAGAAAATAGTTTTCGTAGCGGGCATGATCGTGCATTGATGGTTTTGGCTACGGGAGCGGGAAAGACTTATACCGCATGTTTGGCTGCCTATCGTTTGTTGGCTTTCACTTCAATGAAGAGGGTTTTGTTTCTTGTTGACCGTAATAATCTTGGAAAACAGGCAGAAGGAGAATTTGGAACATTCCGTTTGACTGAAAATGGTGATCCGTTTAATACCATATTTGGAGTAGAAAGATTGAAAACTGCAAAAATCCCAAATGATGTCAATGTTGTTATCTCTACTATACAGCGTTTATTTTCTTTATTGTCCGGAGACGATTTTATAGATGATGATAATGAAGCGGATTATGTTGTCGACGGCACTAGAAATATGAATTTGCCAGTTCATCCTAACTTGCCCCCGGATTACTTTGATTTGATAATTATTGATGAGTGCCATCGCTCTATTTATGGTAGTTGGCGAAGTGTGCTTGAATATTTTAGTTCTGCAAAAATGATTGGGTTAACAGCTACTCCTGCTGTTGAAACATTAGCCTTCTTTAATAACAACTTAATAGTGAACTACACTCTTGAAAAGTCAATAGTTGATGGTGTCAATGTTGATTATAGGGTGTTCCGTATTAAAACACAAGTAACCGAAGATGGCGGTGCAATTCGCGAGGGGGATAAAGTACGTAAAATAACCCGCTATACAGGTAAAACTGAAAATATCGAAACACAGGAAACGACTACTTACACAAGACGGGAACTGAATAGGAGTATTATTAATCCTGCTCAAATAAAGTTGATTTTAGAGACATATAGAGATTCGGTTTATACAGAAATGTTTAATGATCCCCAAAGAGAACCTAATTTTGACTATTTACCTAAGACATTAATATTTGCTTTGAATGATGCTCATGCAAGTAATATTGTTAAAATAGCGAAGGAGGTCTTTGGACGTGAAGATGATACGTTTGTGCAGAAAATCACTTATTCGGCTGGAGATAGTAATGAATTGATACGTCATTTTCGTAATGATAAGGACTTCCGTATTGCTGTAACTGTGACTTTGGTTGCTACTGGAACAGATGTGAAGCCTTTGGAAGTGGTGATGTTTATGCGTGATGTCGAGTCTGACTCTCTTTATACTCAGATGAAAGGTAGGGGAGTACGTACTATTGGTGATGAGCAACTTCGTAATGTTACTCCAAATGCTCATAGTAAAGATTTATTTTTCTTAGTCGATGCAGTGGGAGTAACAGAACATGAGCATTATGTAACAACTTCTGGAGTGGGAAGCAATGCTGAAACATTGTTGTCTTTAAGGCAACTTTTAGAACGTATCTCTCATGGTGAACTGCTGGATGAACATCTGCGATTGTTGGCTAGCCGTCTGTCAAGAATACATAATAAGGCAAATGAAGAACAGAGGAATGAGTTTATAAGATTGGCTGGTACAGATATGCGGGATATGGCATCTCGTATATATGAAGCTTTGGATAATAATCTGTTGCCGGAATATGTGAATATAAACGAACCGAATAACGAACGGAAAGGCTTGGTGCGTCCTCTCGCTATTCATCCCGATGCCCGTGAATATCTGTGTATTCTGAACGCCGGATTTGTCACAATTTTAATGCCCGGTGAAGATACATTGATTGAGAAAGGATTTTCCATAGAGGAAGCTCACGACACGACTCAGGCGTTTGAACAATATGTAAATGAACACAGGGATGAGATAGAGGCTTTACGTATTATTTATAATAATAACGGAGAACCTATCACTTATGCAATGCTTAAGGATTTGGAGAATCGGATGAAAATGGAGAATTACAAGTTTAATCCTTCCCAATTATGGAATACATATTCTATTATTAACCCTTCCAGTGTAGTACATTTTGGGACGAAAGAAGAAAAAGAAGCTTTGACTAATATTATTCAGTTAGTCAGATATGCTTATCATCAGGTGACAGAACTTCGTAGCCTGTCATCAATGGCTGCCCAACGTTTTGAATTGTGGTGTGGGCAGATACAGCGTACAATGACTGAGGCTCAAAAGAATACTATCCGTCAGATTGTGAACTATATTGTAGCGAATGGTTCTTGTACAATAAAAGAAATAAAGGAAGATGATAAAACAATAGCGCTTCAGATGATACGTAAGTTTGGTACTATAGCAGCGGTGAATGAGGCTATTGTTTCATTATCTCAGTTTTTAATTTATAATAGAAAAGTAGCATAAAATTAATATGGCAAAATCAAATTCGAATGAGCAAGGTCTGACTAAAAAGGTCTGGACACTTGCCACTACGTTAGCGGGTCAAGGTATTGGATTTACCGATTATATAACCCAACTGACTTATTTGTTATTTCTGAAAATGGATGATGAAAACGTTAAATTGCTTGACGAAGAATCAGCCATACCTGAAGGATATCGTTGGGAAAACTTGATAGAATTAGATGGTCTTGATTTGATAGGCCAGTATGAAAATACATTGAAAATACTGAGTGAGCAGGATAATCTAATTGGTACTATCTATACGAAAGCTCAAAATAAAATAGATAAGCCTGTATATTTGAAGAAGGTCATAACAATGATTAATGAGGAGCAATGGCTTATAATGGATGGTGATGTTAAGGGGGCTATTTATGAAAGTATTTTAGAGAAGAATGGACAAGATAAAAAGAGTGGAGCAGGTCAGTATTTTACTCCTCGTTCTCTTATATCGGCAATGGTTGATGTAACGCGTCCTCAGATTGGGGAAACGGTTTGTGATCCGGCTTGTGGAACTGGTGGCTTTCTTTTGGCAGCTTATGACTACATGAAAAAACAATCACAAGACAAAGGCAAACGGGATTTTTTGCGGAATAAAGCTCTGCATGGTTCGGATAATACTCCTTTGGTTGTTACATTAGCTTCGATGAACTTGTATCTTCATGGTGTTGGTACTGACCGAAGCCCTATTATATGTCAGGACTCTTTAGAAAAAGAACCTGATATATTAGTGAATGTTATTCTTGCTAATCCGCCTTTTGGAACCCGTCCTTCTGGTTCTGTCGACATTAATCGAAGTGATTTTTATGTTGAAACGAAAAATAACCAATTGAATTTCTTACAGCATATAATGCTTTCGCTCAAAACAGGCGGACGTGCAGCGGTTGTTTTGCCTGATAACGTACTGTTTGAAGGGGGCGCTGGAGAAGTGATTCGTAAGAAACTACTTTCAGAATTTAATTTGCATACTATCTTGCGTTTACCAACAGGTATATTTTATGCTCAAGGTGTAAAAGCTAATGTCTTATTCTTTACAAAAGGTAGTAGTACGAAGGATATTTGGTTTTATGATTATCGTACAGATGTAAAGCATACATTGGCTACTAATCCGATGCAACGGCATCATCTTGATGATTTCGTTTCGTGTTATCATGCGGAGGATATAAATGCTCGTGTAGAAACATATAATGCTGAGACTAATCTAAATGGGCGTTGGCGTAAATATACTTGTGATGAAGTAATAACTCGTGACAAAACCAGCCTTGATGTATCTTGGATAAAACAGGGGGGAGATGAAGTAGACTATTCATTATCAGAATTAATGGCTATTATCAAAGAGAAAAGTGATAACATAAGTAAAGCGGTGGTTGAACTTCAAAAATTAATGGCAAATATCGAGGACTAATGGATACAAAGAAACTACGACAGAAAATATTAGACCTCGCTATTAGAGGAAAACTTGTCCCACAAGATCCAAATGATGAACCTGCGTCTGTTTTACTTGAACGTATTAAGGAAGAGAAAGAACGTCTGATAAAGGAGGGGAAGATAAAGAGAAGTAAGAAAACGACTTCTTCTGATACGTATCATTATCGGCAATTAGAATGTGTACCGTTTGAAATACCGAATTCGTGGGTGTGGGCAACATTGGGAGACATTGGTACTTGGCAAGCAGGAGGCACACCAAGCCGTTCAAATAAGACCTATTATGGAGGAAGTATTCCTTGGCTTAAAACTGGAGATTTAAATGATGGATTGATTACAGATATCCCAGAGAGCATTACAGAAGAAGCTGTTGCAAATTCTTCTGCAAAAATCAATCCAGTAGGGAGTGTTCTTATTGCCATGTATGGAGCAACAATAGGCAAATTGGGAATACTTACTTTTCCTGCAACCACAAATCAAGCATGTTGTGCTTGTATTGAGTATTATGCAGTCATTCAATCATATCTATTCTACTTCCTTTTATCACAAAGAACAACGTTTATCTCAAAGGGAGGAGGCGGAGCACAACCAAATATTTCAAAAGAAATAATTGTAAACACTACAATTCCATTACCGCCTCTTGCTGAACAACAACGTATTGTAACAGAAATTCAACGTTGTTTCGCCTTGATTAACCAAATCGAACAAGGGAAAGTTGATTTACAGACTACTATCAAACAATTGAAAAATAGGACTTTGGATCTCGCTATTCATGGAAAGCTGGTTTCTCAAGATCCGAATGACGAACCAGCTTCGAAGTTACTTAAACGTATCAATCCGAAGGCTAAAATAACAAGTGATAACGAACATTATCCCTATGGTTGGCAATATACTATTTTGGGAGAGATATTTACTCACAATACAGGTAAGGCTCTTAATTCTTCTAATAAGGAAGGAATGATGAAAAGTTATCTGACCACATCCAATGTGCATTGGGATAAATTTGATTTTACTGTACTTAAACAAATGCCGTACAAAGAAAATGAATTGGACAAGTGTACTGTAACAAAGGGAGATTTACTTGTATGTGAAGGTGGGGATATTGGTCGTTCGGCTATTTGGAATTATGATTACGACATATGTATTCAGAATCACATCCATAAACTTCGAGCAAAAATAGATTTGTGTGTAGCGTTCTATTATTATGTTTTACTGTATTCTAAAAGAGAATAATCTTATAGGAGGGAAAGGTATTGGTTTACTAGGGCTATCTTCCAATGCTTTGCATAAAATAAATGTCCCTTTACCACCACTTGCAGAGCAATATCGTATAGTTCAAAAGATAGAAGAACTTTTCTCAATCCTTGATAACATTCAAGAATCCTTAAAAGTGTAAGCAAATACACTTTTAAGGATTCTTGTAAAATTATTACCAATTCACTACTTTATCCACGATTTTCTGCTGTTCACTTGCAGTTCTACGAAGATAAATGCGAGTGGTTTCTATGCTCTCATGTCCCATGAGGTCTGCCAAAAGAGCAATGTCATTGAAGCGGTCAAGAAAATTTTTAGCAAAACGATGCCGGAATGAATGGGGGTAAACAACCTCTTTGTTCATTCCATATTTTGTAGCAAAATGTTTGAGTTGTGAGGCAATACCACGAGTAGTAATACGTTGTCCGAATCGATTCAGAAAAATATACCCTGAAACAAACCCTTTTTCTTTAAGCCATTTGACAGCTTCAATACGTAAGTTCTTCGGAATGTACAAACGGCGTATTTTCCCACCTTTGCTGTAAAGATCAAGATACCCCACTTGTATATGTTCCACTTTGATATGCAGCAATTCACTGACACGTGCACCGGTTGCAGCCATAAACCATACAACGAAATACCATTCTTCATAGCCGTCTGTTTTTAATTGTGCTTTCAGAAACTTGTAGTCAGCATCGCTAATTACGTTCTCCAAGAAATTCTTCTGTTGTACCTTTACAAACTTAACTTTTAATTTGTCTTGTTTCGCAAATTCCAAATACTTGTTGATACCTTGCAATCGCAGATTAACCGTTTGTGGTCTAAAGTTCTCAACCAAATAGCCCTTATAGGCTAATAGATTCTTCTTGTTCACTTCCTTATAATGAGTAAGGAAATAATTCACAGTCCATACATACGATGTGACAGTGTTCTTAGCCAGATTTGTTTTGACCAGATAGTTTTTAAATGTTGTTACCATATTCTCTTGATTTTAAATGAATATGGCAACAATATAAGAAGATGTATCGAACATTATGAGAACTTGCCTAATGGATGGTGCTATGCATCCATAAAAGAAGTATTTAAAATCAATCCAAGAAACAAAGCTGATGATAGTTCTAAAGCTGGTTTTATATCAATGACGAATATTTCTGATGGCTATTTTAATACATTTAGATATGAGACAAGACAGTGGTATGAAGTTAAAACAGGTTTTACACACTTTGCAGATGGAGACATTGCAGTAGCCAAAATTTCACCATGCCTTGAAAATAGGAAATCTATAATTCTGAAAGACCTTCCAAATGGGATAGGTGCTGGCACTACCGAACTTTATATATTTAGATCTCAGTGTATTGATGCTAAGTATGGACTTTTCTTCTTCAAGTCAGATTACTTCATAAATCAGTGCATAAATTCTTTTAATGGAGTTGTAGGACAACAAAGAGTGAGTAAATCGATTATTGAAGATATTGATATAGCCATTCCCCCTTTGGAGGAACAAATGCGAATAGCAAACAAAGTTAGTCTACTGTTCTCTACTCTTGATAAAATAGCTGAAGAGTTATAATTCCTCGGCTATTTTATCAATTGCAACAAACAATGCTTCTATTTTCTGTAAGATCCTTTTTTGTTCTGGGATATGTGTATTGACTATTTTCTCCTTTGATATATTAGGCTGCGCTCCGCCACCTCCTTGCCTAAGGAATTTTTCTCTGTGAGAAAGTAAAAAATAAAACAGATACATTCTTTCTATTTCATCAAAAACATAACAAGCACAACATGCTTGATTCGTAGTAGCGGGAAATGTCAATATCCCAACTTTCCCTATCGTTGCGCCATACATTGCTATCAACACACTACCTTTAGGATTCAACTTCACAGATGTTTCATCTAAGGCTTTCTCTGTAATATATTCTGGAATATACGTGACGTATTTATCATTCAAATCTCCAGTTTTTAGCCAAGGAATATTTCCTCCATAATAATTTTTGTTCAACCTGTTTGGTGTACTTCCAGATTGCCATTTACCAATATTGCCAAGTGTAGTCCATGCCCAATTCTGAGGTACATCAAAAGGCAAGTTCTCATAATGTTCGTTATCACTTGTTATTTTAGCCTTCGGATTGATACGTTTAAGTAACTTCGAAGCTGGTTCGTCATTCGGATTTTGGGGTACAAGTTTGCCATGAATGGCGAGGTCAAGGATTTTACTTTTTGCTTGCTTGATTGCAGTCTGTAGGTCGTTTTTTACTTGTTCAATTTGTTCAATCAGGGAGAACCAACGTTCAATTTTCGCCACAATACGTTGTTGCTCTCCTAATGGTGGAAGAGGTATCATTCCTTTACACGCATCTGCTGTGCTAAGTCTTGGCATTTTTACACCATACCCACATCGAAGAGTATAATCAAGAAAATAAGGCGAGCGTAGTACATGACAAACAAATTTATTCGACATAACTCCATAAGTGTTAAATGACATTAGCTCAGTCGTACAATATCCTTCTTTAGGTGCAACCAGTACTTTATTCAGATAAGTGCGAAGTTTAGAATACAAAATTTCACCTGTATAAAATTGATGCCGTACACCACTTATACTACGTTCGCTTTTCTTTAGGAATTGATTAATATTGGCAGAATCCTTCTCTATGTCTTCTAATTCTAATATCCAGTCATTATCTTTTATACGGTCAACCTGAACATTGATGCTATCGCCATAATTACTTATTTCTCCCAAAGTCGTCCATACCCAATTATCCGGTACCTCAAACGGTACGTTCCCATAATGATACTTATGTGGCTTTTATTTTTCAATAATAAATTATTGTATTTGATGTTTGGTTCAGCAGCTATGGTGTATGAACTGCTTTCAGGAAACTCATATTTCTTCGGGGCTTTCTGATAAAGAGGTTCTGAATCATCATTATCCGTCCATTGTTCGCATTGACGAATGACTGTTTCCAAAGCATTAGCAGCTTCCTCGGGCGGATATTTATATTTCTTCAGCAACCGCTTTATCATTTTGCGCATTCCGGCTCTGGCGGATTCTTTCTTCTGCCAGTCGATTGAGAATTTAGCAGTTTAAATCGTTGGTTTCATTGTTAGTTATCTCTTAATTTAGCTTCTATCTCTTCAATGGTAGGCATGGTACCTTCCACTTTTTCGGGATAGAACTTCTCCAGATCATATTCGGAAATACCCAAAGGTTGGCTGCTCGACTCCAAAGCATACTGAGCTTGTATGCGGTCTTTCTCTTTGCAAATCAGTAAACCGATGGTTGGGTTATCCCGTCCTTCCTTACGTAGCAGATGATTGCAAGCCACTACATATCCACCTAATTGACCGATGTCGGCAAAAGCAAATTTACCGATCTTTACCTCTACCACCACATAGCAGGAAAGCGAAAGATTATAAAAGAGTAAGTCGATAAAGTTTTCCGTTTCGCCTATTTCTAAACGATATTCTTTGCCCACATAAGCGAAACCCGTACCCAGTTCAATCAGGAATCGGGTAATGTTATTCAGTAGAGCATCTTTGAGCAATCGTTCATTGTAACGCCCAGTTATACCCGTGAAAGCAAAATTGTAGGGGTCTTTGGTCAACTCCTGTGCAAGGTCGCTCATCGCATCAGGCAATGTTTTTGTAAAGTTAGTCAGTGCCTTGCCCTGCCGCTCATAAAGGTCGGTGCTAATGAAATTGAGCAGCATGCTACGACTCCAGCCATTCTCCACCGTCTGGTGAACATAGAACAGAGCTTTGTCTATATCGTCTTTCACTTTATCCATTATCAAGCAATGGTGTCTCCATGGGACTTCAAATATTCCACCAACTTGGTGGAATAATTCCGTTTCATTTTTTCCACCAAGTTGGTGGAAAGTTTTCAAAGCATCCTTGTATAACAAATAAAACTTCCTACAATAGTAAATATTGCTCTTTGATAAACCAGCCGCATTGGGTATGGCTTCACGTAAATCTTTGCTTAATTGAGTGATAACACTTTCGCCCCAGCGTTCTTCTACGTGCAATTCAACAATGTCACGACCTAAAAGCCAGTTGAATTTCAACTGTTCCACATTTACTTTCACCGCTGCCTTTATTTGGCTTTGACGATAGCGACCGCAAAGGTTTTTCACCCATTGCAGATATTCTTTATCAAGTATGTTTATTGACTTGTTCATCGTAATCTATAATACTTCAGTTGCGTTAATTTTTAGTTCTCCTGAGATCAGCTTCGGGAGAAGTGTGTCGCGTAGAATTGTTAACCTAATACTTTCCTGTTCATTTCTTAGTATTTGGTCGAAATGCGATTTATTTATCTGCCTATTTTTGTAAAACAGATGATTTTTATTGTTATATGTATTGTATCTTATCCGCATTTTAATTAATGTATTTACGATGAGATAGTTTTTTGTCATTGTGATTAATGTTTATTTATGTACTCACTTTAAGTTCTTAGAAACTTTTAATGAGGTTGGTGCAAAAGTAGAAAATAATTTCCATAGTGCTGTCGTACTTTAAATAAGAAGTAAATGTATGCATTATTATTGATGTGATTGTTATAGTTGGAGTAAAATTTATTCTTTTGGTTGTTAGAATATGCAGAAACTCCTATTCTAACAAAAATATGATTTGCAATGAGCATTCTAATGCAAGTTTAATACTTTGCTTAACTTATCTCCAATAATTTTCTTCTCATTACTACCGATGGTAGACAATCTCACCAATGGAATTCCGTACAACTCTAAAATACGATCCTTTTTAATATCACGTTCTGACTGACTTGTCCCTGATTTGTGGAATGTATAACCATCTGTTTCAATAGCCAATACCGGTTGTTTGCTCACACGATTATAAATTAGAAAATCAATATGAGTGTTTATATTTGCAGCATATTTGCTTTCCTCTTCATTCAATAGAGAATAATCCTGAATCAACATATAGAGTGGTAAATGGCAAATGATATTCAAATGACGCATATTGATATTTTCTTTCAGGATATCTTCGAGTAAGGCAAATGTAAGATTCTCGGAATCGTATTCGGATATTTTTTTGTGCTTCTTCAAATAGGCAATTCGTGCATCTGTATATTGCTCATATAGGTAATCGAATATAGAATGAATCTTACTGGTGGAAACAGTGCCATTGTTATATTCGATATAAGCGATCAAATCGCTGATATTGCAGTCTTTGGGTTGTTCGTTTCCCGATACTACTAAATAAAATTGTGACTTAGCCCTCGAAACAGCAACATTGAGCAGGTTGGGATCGTCGGAAAAGGAAGTGATGACATCGTCGACAGTAGTCATAATGATAGCATCCTTTTCTCTTCCCTGAAATTTATGGACTGTTGCGACATCAATATCCTCTTCAAGTGCGGATTTTACTGCATCTACTTGTTTGTTGTATGGAGCTATGACGCCAATTTCATCTGTTTCATAAGATAGATTCGGTAGTACTTCCTCTTTGATAACATCTATTTCCCGTTGATTCATGTGACTGCGGGAGTGGTTACCTTTGGCTGTCCGTATGGCACAAATGACATCCTCTTCTCCTTTATCACGTGTCATGATGACAAGATCTCCACCATAGAATTTCTGATTGCAGAAGTTGATGATTCGAGGATGGCATCGATAATGTTCCCGTAACAAGGTCTGCGGTACATTTGGAATAACTTTGCAGATGGATTGCAAAAAACTCATATTGGCACAATCATATTCCGGCTTAATCAAGCAGGCATTAGCGATAAAGTTTAGCTTTTCCTTATCTTCTTCTGTGACTACATTGGGGAGTTGCATGGTGTCACCGACAATGATTGCATTTTTAGCACATGATAAGGCTAAAGCTCCGGTCTCAACGGAAACCTGCGACGCTTCGTCCATAATGATATAATCATATACTGCATCTCGTTGTAGACTGCTTAATGATGAAAAGGTCGTACTTAATATAATAGGGTATTCTTTTTGTACCTCTCGCCAATTATTTCTTAGATCAGGGAGCGTAAAGATGGGCTTGTCATGATTATTGCCATAGGTCTGAAATAACTGAATCTTTAGATATTTCATTGATGTATCAGCCATTTGTCTAGCCATTTCTGCTGCATCTTTGTTGGCAAGTTCCTTTTCTAATGTGTCTATTTCAACTTCCAGTTCTGCGTACTTTGTTTGGTAGAATAAGATTTGGAAGTCAGCGATAATCAAACTCATCTCCCGTTTATAGAAACCTTTATCGGGGATTTTACAAATCGCTTTGCTCCTGAATTTAAAGAATAACCATTTCAACCGTTGAATAAAAACTGCTATTCCCCGAGGACTTGATGATTGTTCTTTTTCTGCAAATTGCTGACATTCATTCCATAAATTCAGAAGGTCTGCCGAACTGGAATTTTTCCGTTGTTGGAGAGTAAATTCTTTTGTTCCGAACTCTTGCAGATAATGTTGCCACTCTATTTTTAAAGCTTGTATCTCCTGTCTTGCTATGGCAAGGCGTTCCTGTTTGGAAAATATACTTTTTAGTTCTTCTGTCTGATGATGTATCTGATTGAGAAATAGAGGTTGGTCGGCATCCGTATCATGCCATGACTCAAAGTTCTCCGGATATTGTTTCTCCTCTTCTTGAGTCTCGATGAATTTCTCTTTGTTAGCTGTGCTGCCAAGCAATGCAACAATGAAACCCATATCGTATTTGGATAACTTCTCAAGTACATTGACGATGGCGGAGTTATTATTAGATACTACCTGAACAGTCTTACCACGCACAAGGATATTGGCAATGATGTTCAGAATCGTTTGTGTCTTTCCGGTTCCCGGAGGTCCTTGCACAACACTGATTTGATTCTCAAAAGCTGCTTGGACTGCTTTTTGCTGGCTTGCATTACAACCGAAAGGAAAAATCAAGGTTGAGGCAGTCTGGGTCTGCATTTTATATTTTTGAGGATTCAGATATACAGCAATAGCTCTGTTGTTTGCGATGAAATGAATCTTTTCATATTGTTTTGCTAATAGCTTCGTTCCGTCATCAGCTTTCAATTCATTCGCATCGGCAACTTTCTTCAAATATTCGAATATGCTTTTCGAACGACTCTCTCCCAAGCATGATTCGATAATTTCTAAGTCCTTTTCTCTGTAATCATACTCTTTACCATTCTGAAAACGAATGTGCCAATAGTTGTGTGATCTGGCCTTAAAAATAGATAAGGCTTTAATGTTTGATAAAGTTCTCCCTTTACTGATTATTTGATAATTATTGGGGTCCGGTTTGTCCGGATCAGTTAGCCAAAGAACATTTTCTTCTTTGTAAGTATACGCACTGGGAACATTCCGGAATACTACCTTATAGTTGCCATTATGATTTTGGCAGCTTTCTATTTCAGGAGTCTTGATTTGACCTTTTATAATAATCA
Organism: Bacteroides sp. M10; assembly: GCF_014334015.1. Classification (GTDB taxonomy): domain Bacteria; phylum Bacteroidota; class Bacteroidia; order Bacteroidales; family Bacteroidaceae; genus Bacteroides; species Bacteroides intestinigallinarum. The sequence continues at coordinate 3,711,347 of NZ_CP060488.1, forward strand.
GATTTTCGGAAGTATCTATCATAGGCTTGTGTGTAAATATAATAAGTCGTGCTGCTATTTTTATTTATTATTTTGGATATAAAAGTAAGAATATTTTCCAGAATATCAAAACCGAAGTAGAAAAAACAGTGAATGACTTTATTCAGCTTTGTATTGTTATAAATATAGAGTGAGATTCGGTTTGGGAGTATTGAACGTGATAAAAGAGATTTGTTTTGCCAATGAAATCATTATCTTTGCAAGGTATATATTAATGAACGAGGAGGATATTATGCTTGCATACACATATATTGAACACGGAAAGTTTGAATTGCAGGAGAAAGCAAGACCGGAAATAAAGGATTCACGGGATGCAGTCGTGCGTGTAACACTTGGTAGCATCTGCACCAGTGATCTTCATATTAAACATGGCAGTGTGCCGCGTGCTGTGCCCGGAATAACTGTCGGGCATGAGATGGTAGGTGTGGTAGAACAAGTAGGGGCTGATGTCACTTCGGTGAAGCCTGGTGACAGGGTGACTGTGAATGTCGAAACTTTCTGCGGTGAGTGTTTTTTCTGTAAGCATGGATATGTGAATAACTGTACTGATCCTAATGGCGGTTGGGCTTTAGGTTGTCGAATTGATGGCGGTCAGGCGGAATATGTCAGAGTTCCTTATGCGGATCAAGGTTTGAATCGTATTCCGGATACAGTGAGTGATGAACAAGCTTTGTTTGTCGGTGATGTGCTTGCAACAGGTTTTTGGGCAGCATGCATCTCGGAAATAACCGCGGAAGATACTGTTCTTATCATCGGTGCCGGACCTACCGGGATTTGTACTTTGTTGTGTGTGATGCTGAAGAAGCCAAAACGCATTATTATCTGTGAGAAGTCTCCTGAAAGAATTCGGTTTGTCCGCGAGCATTATCCTGATGTGTTGGTGACTGAACCGGACAACTGCAAGGATTTTGTTCTCAAGAACAGTGACCATGGTGGAGCAGATGTTGTTTTGGAAGTGGCAGGGGGTGACGATTCCTTCCATTTGGCTTGGGATTGTGCCCGTCCTAATGCTATTGTCACGATTGTAGCCCTCTATGATAAACCACAACTTCTTCCTTTGCCTGATATGTATGGCAAGAATTTGATTTTCAAAACAGGGGGAGTGGATGGCTGCGACTGTGCCGAAATCCTTGCGCTGATTGAGGAAGGTAAAATTGATACCACTCCTCTTATTACACATCGATTCCCATTGAATGAGATTGAGGAGGCTTACCGTATTTTCGAGAACAAGTTGGATGGGGTTATTAAAGTAGCTATATTAGGAAATAAATAAAAATAGAATTTGTGTATGAAGAATATACTGATAGTAAGTAATAATGATATGTGCCGTAGTCGTATGGCACAGGAAATTTTGAACTCCTTCGGTAGAGGGATGAAGATTAGTACTGCCGGTGTTTTGGCTGGAAATTCTGTCCCTGACGTTGTTTGCCAAGTGATGGAACAAAATGGATATGACTTTTCGCGTAGAAAACCCTGTGATGTTGCGACGTATGCCCAACAGACATGGGATTATGTTATTACCCTTTGTCCGGAAGCAGAGGAAGTTCAAAAGGAAATGCAGGGTGTAGTGAGAAAATACGTTTCTTTCAACTTTACAGATCCCTTTCAGGGAGGAATTCATGTAGAAGATGAGCAGGAAGAACGGGTTAGGGCACTATATGACATCATGCATAAAGAACTGTATGAGTTCTTTCGAAGTGAATTGATGGAAAAGTTGTTACCTCGCTGTTCCTGTGGCGCAAATACGTATTGTAGGTGTGAGTAGGAATATAAGTAAAATCATATATGTACATCATCCGGTGATGGTGGCAGATCTGTGTCATTTTGAACGCGAAGTTGCCAGAAAGCAATAGCGGATGCGGCGGCTACATTGAGAGAATCGACACCGTTTGCCATAGGAATGCGGACTACATAGTCCGCTTCATTAATTGTTTCGTTTTGAAGACCGTCTCCCTCTGTTCCCATTACGATGGCTAACTTGGGTTCGGTTGCTAAGATAGGATTATCGATAGAGATTGATTTCTCCGTGAGTGCCATAGCGACTGTACGAAAACCCTGTTTGCGCAACTCATTGGGAGAACCGTCCAACCAAGTCCATGGTATCAGGAAGACAGAACCCATCGAAACCCTGACTGCACGTCGGTTCAACGGATCACAAGAATTACGCGTTAATAATATAGCATCTATTCCCAAGGCGGCTGCGGAACGGAAGATGGCTCCGATATTAGTAGCGTCTACCACGCCCTCAATGACTACGATCCGCCGGGCTTTCCGGCACACCTCATCCACACTTGGTAATGTCCGACGACGCATGGCACAGAGGACACCGCGCGTCAGTGTATATCCGGTCAATGTGGCAAGTAACTTTCTTTCACCGGTATAGACAGGTATATCACCACAACGTTCAATGATGCCAGCGGCATCACCAGTGATATGCTTCTGTTCACACAAGAGGGCTAAAGGCTCATAACCAGCATTCAGAGCTACATGGATAACTTTGGGGCTTTCTGCAATAAGCAATCCCTTATCAGGCTCGATACGATTGCGTAATTGAGCTTCGGTGAGGGTACTGAATATTTCTACTCCGGAGTCTGTTAAGGATGATATTTCTATAATGGGCATAGTGATTTCTTTAAACGATCTATTTTATTGCAGCAATGATAGTATGCACTTCTTACTTGCCGATGCAGCATATTATGCTAATTGATTATCAATAGTTTACAGCCTAAAAGATAGACTGCTCGAAAATTTACTTGTTTTTTCGTCAAAAATCGAAGATTTAACACTTTTAACCTTAGTTTATCTTCAAACGAAGGGAAAAAGAGAAAATGGCTCTATTTTGCTCTTAAATCTCCGTTTCGCAAAGATAAGGCATATCTGTGATTATTTCGCCGATTATGGATGCAAAATCGTAAATGAGTTCACGGATTTTTTAGCTTATAATTGGGTGACCTTCGATTTTGGCAGAGCTATTTCTTTTCTTCCCTCTTTTAGTTTTACTTTAATGCGTGTATATATGAATACAGGGATAAAGTAAAGTTACTTTTCGTTTGAATGGTCAAACTAATATTAAACAGACATAGCAAGGAGGGTTTGTTTACGCCTGTATAACGAATAGTATTTTATTTGTTAGTAGATGTATACTGTGCTTATGAATAATATGATGGCATTTAATTTTGAAATTCTATTCCAAATGATTATGTCTATGACTGATTATATGGCTTTGATGCGATTTTTATGTGCAATGTATCATTAAATAAATAAAAAGTAGTATCTTTGTATATTATATGATGAGTTAACATGGCAAAGAATACAATGGGGACTAAGTTGCCCCGAAAATTAGAACAAAAGATGTCCGTTGTGGGAGAACAGATTAAACTGGCTCGCTTGCGCAGGAATCTGAGTGTAGCTCAAGTGGCGGAACGTGCCACCTGTTCTCCGTTGACCGTGTCCCGAATAGAGAAAGGTGTGCCGACAGTGGCAATCGGAATATATTTGCGCGTGTTGTATGCTTTACAGCTTGACGATGATATTCTGTGGTTGGCCAAAGAAGACAAACTAGGGAAAACATTACAGGAATTGAGTTTGAAGACAAGGAAAAGAGCTTCGAAAAAGGGATAAAACTCACTTTTTTCTGCATATAAGTCGATAATGACTCTATCAGGATAAAAAAATACAGCTTAAAATTTTGTATTATGCCATAAAAACATTATGTTTGTACTGCATAATAATGTGGGCTATGAAATTTGTTGATAGAATAGATGAAGCAGCACGACTGAAGGATGCTCTTGCAAGAGAGAAATCCTCGTTAGTTGTGATGTATGGTCGCAGACGATTGGGTAAATCAACGCTTATTAAAAGGGTATTGTCAGAAAATGATGTATACTTCCTTGCAGACCGTTCGGAAGGTCAACATCAGAGGGCATTACTTGCAAAAGTGATAGCACAGGTGTTTCCTGATTTTGAGAAGTTGTCGTATCCCGATTGGGAGTCGATGTTTCGTGCGGTTAATTATCGAACAGACAAATGTTTTACTTTGTGTTTGGACGAATTTCCGTATCTTGTGGAGCAATCTCCTGAACTGCCGTCTGTATTGCAGAAACTTGTTGATGAGAAACAGTTGAAGTATAATCTGGTGCTTTGTGGTTCATCACAAAATATGATGTATGGGTTGTTTCTTGATTCTACTGCGCCTCTTTATGGTCGTGCTGATGAGATAATGAGACTTACACCTATACGTTTACCCTATATTCAGGAGGCATTGAACCTTAATGCGATGAACGCTATTGAAGAGTATGCTGTATGGGGCGGTGTGCCGCGCTATTGGGAACTGAGGGAAAACAGAATTTCGCTTGATGATGCCATGTGGCATAATATCCTTTCTGTAAATGGGGCTCTTTATGAGGAGCCGATAAAACTGTTTCAGGATGATGTTAAGGATATAGTCAAGACTTCGACAATAATGTCTTATATCGGTACTGGTGCAAACCGTCTTTCCGAAATTGCTGCACGATGCAATGAGCCTGCAACCAATCTGTCGCGTCCATTGAAGAAACTTGTTGATCTTGGATTTTTGGAAAAAGATGTTCCGTTCGGAATTGATGAAAAAAATGCGAAAAAGAGTCTTTATAAGATAGCCGATCCATTTATGGCATTCTACTATAAGTTTGTTGTTCCTAATCGTTCGTTCATAGAACTTGGCCGTCGTTTACCCATAGAACAGGCTTTGACTACTCATTTCTCTGAGTATGTGAGTATGCAATGGGAAAAACTGTGTCGGGATGCCGTCACAGGAAATCTTGTTAATGGAGTAGTTTATGGCCAAGCAAAACGCTGGTGGGGCTCTGTTCTCAATGAGGATAAGAAGCCGGAACAGGTCGAGTTCGATGTAATGGCCGAATCGCTTGATAAAAAGTCTCTGTTGGTCGGAGAATGCAAATGGACAACCCAAGAGAACGGCAACCAACTGACAGCAGAACTTCTCCGCAAAGCTAATCTGCTGCCGTTTGCTAAGAACTACACCATCGTTCCGGTGCTGTTCCTTAAGAACGCTCCGAAAGGTGATTCCGAGAATGTGATGTTGCCGGAAGATGTTGTTGAGTTAATGAAATAAAGGAATCTCAAATTCACTATTTGACAGAGTTATTAGATGGCAAAAAAAACAATAAATAAAGAGCTTACAGGTGCACAGGACTTATATAATTTTTTGTTTGAGGCCTGTAATATAATACGCGGTCCTGTAAGCCAAGATAATTTTAAGGATTATATCACGCCTTTGCTTTATTACAAGCGGATATCTGATGTTTATGATGAAGAAACAGAAGAAGCTTTAATATCAAGTGGTGGTGATAAGGAGTATGCATCTCTGCCAGAGCAACATCGTTTTGTTATTCCTAATGGTTGTCATTGGCAAGAAGTCCGAGAGCGTACAGAAAATCTTGGAGCTGCCATAGTCGGTGCTATGAGGCAGATAGAGATAGCAAACCCAGATACATTGTATGGGGTGCTATCTATGTTTTCATCTCAGAAATGGACTAACAAAGCAATTCTCAATGACAGCAAGATTCGTGACCTGATAGAACATCTATCAAAACGAAAACTTGGTAATAAGGATTACCCTGCGGACTTAATGGGTGATGCTTATGAAATATTATTGAAGAAGTTTGCCGATGATAGTAAGGCTCAAGCTGGAGAGTTTTATACTCCTCGTTCTGTTGTGAGATTATTAGTGCATATTCTCGATCCGCAACCGGGGGAAACTGTATATGATCCTGCTTGTGGTAGTGGAGGAATGCTTATCGAAGCTATACGATATATGCACGATGATTCTCTTTGCTGTGGAAGTATATTCGGACAAGAGAAGAATGTCGTGAATGCGGCCATTGCTAAAATGAATCTATTTCTGCATGGTGCATCTGATTTTAATGTAATGCAAGGCGACACATTGAGAGACCCAAAAATTCTTCAAGGTGGTAATATCGCCAAATTCGATTGTGTTATAGCAAACCCTCCATTTTCTCTTGAAAATTGGGGAGCAACGGAATGGAGTTCAGATAAATATAAGCGCAATATCTATGGCACACCGAGTGATAGTTGTGGTGACTATGCGTGGATTCAGCATATGATATGTTCTATGTCTTCTGGCAAGGGGCGTATGGCTGTTGTAATGCCACAAGGTATTCTGTTTCGTGGAAATCAAGAAGCAGAAATACGAAAGCAATTAGTGGAAAGTAATTTGATAGAAGCCGTTGTTACATTAGGAGATAAATTGTTTTATGGAACTGGACTTTCACCGTGCTTTTTGATAATACGAAGAATGAAACAGGCTCATCATTCCGGACGGATTTTGATGATAGACGGTTCCCAAATTCTAACTCAAAAGAGAGCGCAGAATATTTTAGAAGAGAATGATATAGATAGGTTATATTCACTTTATCAAAATTACTCCGATGAAGAGGACTATTCTCGAATCGTTACATTGCAGGAGATAAGAGATAAAGAGTATAATCTTTCGCCCAATCGCTATGTGGTTTACCACAAGGAGGAAATTCGTCCTTATGCGGAAGTGTTGGCTGAGTTCAAACAAGCATACGAAGATGTGAAGCGATTGGAGAACGAATTTTCATTACTCATTAACGCATAATCAATATGGCAGAAAAAGTAAAACAATATCGTCATCCGGACGACCCTATTACGCTCGATGAACTTAAAAGTTTCCTTTGGGCGGCTGCCACTCATTTGCGTGGTCAGATTGATGCGGCAGGATATAAAGAGTATATTTTCCCTTTGCTTTTTTTCAAACGCATTTCCGATGTTTATGATGAGCAGTTTGAAGGTTTTGTGTGTGAAGGAGGAGTTGAGTATGCAGGTATGCAAGTAGAAGATCTCCCCATCCGTATTCCTGATGGTGCGCACTGGAGAGATGTTCGTGAGGTGACGGAAAATGTTGGTAATAAATTAGTCGAAGCATTTATTGCCATTGAGCAAGCCAATCCTGCTAAGGAAATGGATGGTAGAAAAATCGGAGGATTAGAAGGTATTTTCGGACCTAAGGATGGCTGGACCAATAAGGCGAAGATGCCTGATAATATCATTACTTCGTTGATTGAGGATTTTTCTAAATATACGTTGAGCCTAAAGGTTTGTCCTGCCGATGAGATGGGGCAAGCATACGAATACCTTGTTGGAAAGTTTGCCGATGATGCCGGAAATACTGCTCAGGAGTTCTATACGAATAGAACAGTCGTTCAACTTATGGCTGAGATACTGCAGCCACAACCGAATGAAAGCATTTATGACCCAACTTGTGGTTCCGGAGGTATGTTGGTTAAATGTTTAGACTATCTTCGCAACAAAGGCGCAGAGTGGCAGAGTGTACAGGTGTTCGGACAAGAGGTGAATGGCTTGACTTCTTCTATTGCACGAATGAATCTTTATTTGAATGGAATTGAAGATTTTTCGATTGCATGTGCAGATACGTTGGAGAATCCGGCATTTTTAGATGGAAGTCATCTTCGTAAGTTTGATATAGTTCTTGCAAATCCGCCTTATTCAATCAAGGAATGGAATCGTGAGAAGTTTATGAACGATAAATGGGGACGCAATTTCCTTGGTACTCCTCCACAGGGAAGGGCAGATTATGCGTTTATACAACATATCCTTGCTTCAATGGATGAAAAAACAGGAAGATGTGCAATTCTGCTTCCACATGGTGTATTAAACCGAATGGAAGAAGAGATCATGCGGCGTAAACTTATCGAGGAAGACCTGGTCGATAGTGTTATCAGCATAGGTAAAAATCTATTCTTTAACTCGCCAATGGAGGCATGTATTATGCTATGCAGTAGCAAGAAACCATCCGACCGAATAAAACAAGTACTTTTTATTCGTGCTACAGATTTGGTAGAAAGGAAGAATGGAGAAAGCTATCTCACAGAAGAGCATGTCGAGGAAATAGTTTCATTGTATCGTGGCAATACAAATGTAGATAATCGTTCATGTATAGTTGATACCAAGACAATAAGCCAAAATGAGTATTCTATTTCACCAAAATTGTATGTAAAACAAACTCAAACAGAAAATATTTTGAAATTTTCTGAACAAATAGAACAGTGGCAAGAATATTCTTGTAATATTCATAGTGAATACACTAAACTTATAAATCTACTTTAATGACAAAGGTAAAGTTTGAGGATGTTGCAACGCGAGTTAATACTCGTGAAGACAGATTAAATACTTCTTTATTATACTATGTAGGAGGTGAACATATTGAGTCCAATGAAATGCTGGTACAAGGATGTGGTCTCATAAAGGGTTCAACTATTGGTCCGATGTTTTATTGTGGCTTCAAAAAGGGCGATATATTATTAGTCTCAAGAAATCCACATTTAAGAAAGGCTTCGATGGTTGAATTTGATGGTATTTGTTCTGAGAAAACATTTGTGTTAGGGACAAAAGATTCTAAGGTCTTGCTTCAGGAGTTCCTTGCTCTTGTTATGCAAAGTGATGATTTTTGGAATTATTGTGAAGAGCATAAATCTGGAGGAGTCAACTATTTCTTGAATTGGAGTACACTCGCAAAATATGAGTTTTATCTTCCTTCTATTCAAGAACAAAAAGAAATAGCAGACAAAGTATGGTCTGCCTATCGTTTGAAGGAAAGTTACAAGAAACTTCTTGTAGCAACTGATGAAATGGTGAAATCGCAATTTATCGAGATGTTTGGTAATCCTGTTACGAATACAAAAGGTTGGAAGACTGCTAAGATTAAAGATGTCGCCCCGGAAATGCCTTCTAAAGAGCAACTATCTGGCAAAATATGGCTATTGAATCTTGATATGATAGAATCAAATACTGGTAGGATAATAGAGAAGGTCTATGAAGATGTTGAGAATGCTTTATCTGTTCAATCCTTTGATGAAGGGAATGTACTATTCTCAAAATTAAGGCCTTATTTAAACAAGGTTGTGATACCAGATGAGCCTGGAATGGCAACGACAGAACTGGTTCCATTACGTCCAGAGCCTAGTAAATTGCATAAAGTATTTTTGAGTCATCTGTTGCGGGGTAATCAGTTCGTTAATTATGCAAATGATATAGCAGGAGGTACTAAAATGCCACGAATGCCGCTCACTGAGTTAAGAAACTTTGATTGTATCTTACCGCCAATGGACAAACAACTTGAATTCGTATTCATAGCAGAACAGGTCGATAAATCAAAATTTGAATTGAAGCAGTGTATTGAAAATATCGATAAAGTCATAAAGAGTTTAATAAACGGATAGAATAAGAGAGATACGTTGATAGCTGCGGCTTAATTGGATAACAAATTTATTAATAATATGATAGAGAGTCTGATTAATGACATAGAGCAGGCTATGCTGGGAGTTTTAAACAACGAGCAAATGAGTCAATTACGAAAGGTGCTAGATTATGCCTTTCGTGATATCAACGTGTCGTCTAAGAACAATGAAGAGTGCAGTGGTAATAGTGAATTAATAGATAGTTTTTTGTCGGCTAAACGAGTCGAAGGTTGTTCGGATAAGTCGATACACTATTATCGAAGTACATTAAATAATGCTATCAGGAAAATAGAAAAAAATATTCGCCATATCACTACTGATGACTTGCGTAATTACTTAAATGATTATCAGCAGACAAGCGGTGCTACAAAGGTTACGGTAGACAATATACGTCGCATTTTGTCAAGTTTCTTTTCATGGCTTGAGGATGAGGATTATATTGTGAAGAGTCCGGTACGTCGGATTCATAAAGTAAAAGTCGGAAAAACAGTCAAAGAAACATACTCCGATGAAGCGTTAGAACAAATGCGTGACCATTGCGAAGGTATTCGCGATTTAGCCTTGATTGATTTGTTGGCCTCTACTGGTATGCGTGTCGGGGAGTTGGTCAAACTCAATCGGAACGATATAGACTTTGAAAACCGGGAATGCATCGTTACCGGTAAAGGAGATAAGCAACGTCGAGTTTATTTCGATGCTCGTACAAAGATACATTTACAACGTTATTTGGCAGAACGGATAGATGACAATCCTGCGCTGTTTGTTTCGTTATTAGCACCTTATGATCGACTACAGATAAGTGGCGTGGAAATTCGATTGCGTCGATTGGGACGTGAATTGAATATTCCTAAAGTGCATCCTCATAAGTTTCGACGCACTTTGGCAACAATGGCTATAGATAAAGGTATGCCCATAGAGCAGGTCCAGCATCTCTTAGGACATCAAAGTCTTGATACAACATTGCAATATGCTATGGTGAATCAGACAAATGTAAAAATGTCTCACCGCAAATTTATTGGTTAGTATGTCGCAATTTATCGAGATGTTTGGAGGTCTCTGTCAAGGTACACCATGGTCTGATGTCGTTACTATTACGAATGGAAAAGCTTATCCTGAAGAATATCAGGAAGAAGGTGCTTATCCAATTTGTGGTAGTGGTGGTATTATGTGTTATGGTGAAAAGAAATTATGTAATGGAAATACTACGATTCTTGGCAGAAAAGGAAATATCAACAATCCAATCTTCATGGAATCAGGTTACTGGATAGTTGATACGGCCTTTAGTATCGATGTTGACAAGGCTAAACTTCATCCAAAGTTCTTCTATTATTGGTGTTGTCAATACGATTTTACGAAGCTTAACAAACAGGGGGTTCTTCCAAGTCTTACAAGAAAGGACTTGGAGAAAGTAAAAATGGCTATCCCTCAAATGAGGGATCAACTAAAGTTTGTTTCCATAGCAGAACAAGCTGACAAATCAAAATTTGGCGACTTCAAATCGCAATTTATCGAGATGTTTGAGAACGTTGAATCTTATTGCAAATTAGAAGATTTGGTATCAGATACATTCCCTGGGGAATGGGGAAGCGAACCGATTTCTGAGAATGCGATAAAAGTGATTCGCACAACAAACTTTACTAATGAAGGATATCTTGATTTGACAGATGTTGTAACTAGAGATATTGAGCCTAAGAAAGTTGTACGGAAAAAGCTCAAACAAGGTGATACAATCTTGGAGAGGTCTGGAGGTACTAAAGATAATCCGGTTGGTAGGGTCGTATTTTTTGATGAAATAGGTGATTATCTGCCTAATAACTTTACGCAGGTACTGCGTCCTAAGGAATCTGTAAATCCAGTGTACTTGTTCTACGCTTTATATAATTCCTACAATCTCAATAAGGCTGCTATGAGAGCAATGGCAAGTCAAACTACCGGCATTCAAAATTTAAGTATGTCGGATTTCATGGCTAAGTTTATAGTACTACCTTCAAGAAACGAACAAAACAAATTTGAACAGATCTACCGTCAAGCCGACAAATCAAAATCTGTCATTCAAAAAGCTTTAGTATATTTGAATGACATACAAAGTGACGAATTAGGGAAAATCGCTTAATTATTAAATTGATAACAATAAAAATCATAGATATGTTTAACGAAGACAATACAGTGGAGCAAATGCTCATAGAAGCTGCAACCCAAAGTGGTTGGCAGTATGTAAAGTCACAGGATATACCTCGTAGTTCTGATTCTGTCCTTGTTGAATCATGGCTATTGGAAGCTCTTATTAGGTTGAATCCGATAACACATCAACAAGCGGAGCAAGTTATTTATAAACTCCGTGCTGCTATTACTTGTGGAGGTAATTATGATGAATTGGTGACTGCCAATGATCGTTTTCGTACATTGCTATTTAATGAAAACACAGAGCCTTTTGGAAAGGATGGTGAATATATACCTATCAGATTCTTTAGCGAAGATGCGGTCGAAGATTATTGTGTCGTAACCAATCAATGGGAATTTCCACGTAGCTCTGTTGATGGAGGTAAACGTTTGGATTTGGTTTATCTGATAAATGGAATTCCGATTTGTGTTGGTGAAGCAAAATCTCCTGTTCGCCCTCAGATAACATGGGCTGACGGAGCCATCGATATGCTGCATTATGAAAAAAGCATTCCAGAAATGTTTGTTCCGAATATATTGACCTTTGCTACTGAAGGCAAAGAACTTCAATATGCCGGTATCTGTGCTCCTGTTGACAAATGGGGGCCTTGGTTTAAAGATGAAGGTCGTCAGCATGGCACAATAGAGTCGGTTAAAAGTAATGTAATGGGGTTAGTTCAACCAAACCGATTACTTGACATATATCGTTACTATAGTGTTTTTACAGGAACATCATCAGGCAAAAAAATAAAAATAGTTTGCCGTTATCAACAATATCTAGGAGGTGAAGCTATTGTTCAGCGTGTCTTAAATACATATCGAGAGAAACAAGGTCCGAAGAAAGGTCTTATTTGGCATTTCCAAGGTTCGGGAAAATCATGGTTGATGGTATTTGCTGCCCAAAAATTACGTTTGCAAAACGAATTACATGCTCCCACAGTTGTTATCGTTGATGACCGTATTGATTTGGAAGATCAGATAACGGGCGATTTTACTCGTGCTGATATTCCTAATATAGAATCTGCAAAGACAAAAGATGAGTTAGTTGCATTTTTCAAGCAGGATCAGCGCAAGATTCTGATAACGACAATTTTCAAGTTCGGAGATGTTGATAGTGTACTGAATGAAAGAGATAATATCATTTTATTGGTAGATGAAGCACACCGAACTCAGGAAAAGGATTTAGGACAAAAAATGCGCAATGCACTACCTAATGCATTTTTCTTTGGTCTTACCGGAACGCCTATCAACAAACGAGATAAGAATACTTTTCAATCGTTTGGTGCTGATGAGGATTTAGAGAAAGGTGGATATATTTCAAAATACACTTTCCAAAATTCTGTTGAAGATGGAGCTACGCTTGAATTGAATTTCCAAACAGTGCCGGTAGAGATGCATCTTAACGAAACTCAATTACAAGAAGAATTTGATGAACTGACCGATCAAATATCCGAGGACGAAAAGAACGAATTAGTAAAACGAACTTCTGTTGAAGCATTTTTTACAGCAGAGAAGCGAATTAACGATGTCGCACGTTATATTGTAAATCACTTCAAAGAGTATGTAGAGCCCAGTGGCATGAAAGCCCAAGTTGTGGTATATAATCGAGACTGCTGTGTAAAATATAAGAAAGCGATTGATGCTCTTTGGGGTACGGAAGATGCAACCACTATCGTTATGCATACGGCTGGTGATAAAGCTGATGAGTATAAGACATACCGTCGTGATAGAGAACAAGAAAGAAAACTTCTTGATCAATTCCGTGATCCATTGTCACCGATTAAAATGGTGATTGTCACTTCAAAACTATTAACAGGTTTTGATGCTCCGATTTTGCAATGTATGTATCTTGATAAACCAATGAAGGATCATACGTTGTTACAAGCTATTTGCCGCACGAATAGAAAGTACAATGTTGATAAGAAATGTGGTCTGATTGTAGATTTCGTTGGTGTATTTGATAATGTAGCCAAAAGTCTTGCTTTTGATGAAGAGACGGTAAAAACGGTTGTAAAGAATATTGATGAGATAAAAGTGTTGATACCTCAATTTTTGCAAGAATGTATTGACTTTTTCCCTGGTGTAGACCGGACAATCGGTGGTTGGGAAGGTTTGCAGGCTGCTCAGCAATGTTTACTTGATGAGTCTACAAAAACGAATTTTGCAAAACATTTTTCACGATTGGCTAAAGCTTGGGAAACAGTAAGCCCGGATGCAATGCTGGCTGTTTTTCAGGCGGATTATACTTGGCTGGCTCAGGTATATCAAAGTGTACGTCCTGTTAGTACCGGCGGTTCACTCATATGGACTTTATTGGGTGCTAAAACCATTGAAATCATTCATCGTAACATTGATACAATTGATATTGGGACTCCACTTGAGGATCTTGTGGTAGATGGAGATGTAATTGATATGGTGTTGGAGCAAGCCAAAGACAATCCTAAAAAGATATTGGAAGTGGAAAAAATGCTTCGTTTGAGGTTAGGAGAGCATCATGGAGACCCTAATTACAAGGCATTTGCTGAGAAGTTGGATGAACTGCGCCGTCATATGGAGGAAAATCTTATAACTAGTATTGATTTCCTCCGAGGATTGCTCACCCTTGCTAAAGAAGTGCTTGAGGAAGAAAAAAACTCAAATCAACCTCTTGACAAGAGGGAACAAGCTAAAGCTGCTCTTACGGAGTTGTTTGAATCAATTAGAACTGAGGATACTCCTATCATTGTAGAACGTGTAGTTGCTGATATAGATGAAAATGTGGTAGCTATTGTACGTAAGTTTAAAGATGCTTTTAAAAGCATTACAGCTCAGCGAGAGATAAAAAAGAAACTACGTTCTATTCTGTGGGTTAACTACCAGATTAAAGATCAAGAAGTTTTTGATAAGGCTTATCAGTATATTGAGATGTATTATTAATTGGTTGATAAAATAAACACATAGCGAAAAAGTAAATTTGGGTAAAACGTAGCGAATTAGCTGATACAGCGTTCGTTACGCTTTGTTTTTCTATGGGACAGAGCCAACGAAATACCACCTCGAAGCCAAACAGCGCAGAAGTTCAGTTACCACCTCATTACCCCCGTAACGGGTGTGAATTTCTTGCTAAATGGTTCTGTTTCTGCGATTTGCGTAATTTTGCATAGCAGTCGGTAACTCACTAATAACTAATTTTGTAACCAAAAAAAGGAGTGAGTTATGCGTAGTACATTCAAGGTATTATTTTACGTGAAGAAAGGCAGCGAGAAGCCGAACGGCAACCTGCCTTTAATGTGCCGTATCACGGTGGACGGCGAGATTAAACAGTTCAGTTGCAAGATGGACGTTCCCCCACGGCTGTGGGACGTGAAGAACAACCGTGCTTCGGGCAAGAGCGTCGAAGCGCAGAGAATCAACCTTGCGGTAGATAAAATCCGTGTGGAAGTAAACCGCCGCTATCAAGAGTTAATGCAGACGGACGGTTATGTTACCGCCGCCAAACTCAAAGACGCCTATCTCGGTATCGGCGTCAAGCAGGAAACTTTGCTGAAGCTGTTCGAGCAGCACAACGCCGAGTTCGAGAAGAAAGTCGGGCACAGCAGGGCGCAGGGTACATTTACCCGTTATCGGACGGTCTGCAACCATATTCGGGAGTTCCTGCCCCATACCTACAAGCGTGAGGATATTCCATTAAAGGAACTCAACCTCACGTTCATCAACGACTTCGAGTATTTTCTGCGCACGGAGAAGAAATGCCGCACCAATACCGTGTGGGGCTACATGATTGTGTTGAAACACATCGTTTCCATAGCGAGGAACGACGGGCGTTTGCCCTTTAATCCCTTTGCGGGATATATCAACTCTCCCGAAAGCGTGGACAGGGGCTACCTCACCCAAACGGAGATACAGACGCTCATGAACGCACCGATGAAGAACGCCACCCACGAGCTTGTACGGGACTTGTTCGTCTTTTCTGTTTTCACGGGTTTGGCGTATTCGGACGTGAAGAACCTCACCGCCGACCGCCTGCAAACATTCTTCGACGGCAACCTGTGGATAATCACCCGAAGAAAGAAGACCAACACCGAATCGAACATCCGCCTTTTGGACGTTCCCAAGCGTATCATCGAGAAGTACAAGGGGCTGGCAAGGGACGGTCATGTTTTCCCCGTTCCGAACAACGGCAGTTGTAACAAGATACTCAAAGATATAGGCAGACAATGCGGCTTCAAGGTACGCTTGACCTACCATGTCGCACGCCACACGAACGCCACGACCGTACTTCTGTCGCACGGCGTACCCATCGAAACGGTGAGCCGCCTTTTGGGGCACACGAACATAAAGACCACCCAAATTTACGCCAAAATCACCGCCCAGAAGATAAGCCAAGACATGGAAACCTTGTCGCACAAGTTGGAAGATATGGAGAAGAATATCTGCCGAGCCATCTAATTAAGAACAGAATACCGATGAAAGAAGAAAGGAACATTATCACGATGGACGGGCAGGGCAATATCTCCCTGCCGAGCGATATAGGCGCAACCGCCATGACCGAGCGGGAAATCTGCGAACTGTTCGGGGTTATCGCCCCGACGGTTAGGGCAGGGATAAAGGCACTCTGCAAAAGCGGAGTTTTATCTATATATGACATAAAGCACATTATCCGCCTATCGGACAAATACAGCGCGGAGGTTTACAACCTCGAAACGATAGCCGCCCTCGCTTTCCGTGTCGAATCGTTCGGGGCGGCGAAAGTCCGCAGGGCATTATTAGAGAGGATTATACACGGGCGAAAAGAGAAAACGACGGTATTCGTGTCGGTTGTTTCGGACGGCAAGCCCAACAGCCGTTGGAAAGCATGATGATATACCAACATACCAACATGCAAACGTACCAGCATACCAGCATGCAAACATGCAAACCTATCACTATGGTGATATATATTGCAGGGTCTATTTCTCTTTTCAGAGGAAAGCGGAGCAATCGTTTTCGTTTACAAAGGCAAAGCAAGCACGGGGCTTTACGTCGGCTAAAAGGTCAGGCGGCTGCGCCGTTTCCCAATAAATCTTCCTCTCGCTTCGCTGCGAGCGTATTTATCGGGAAAACCTTGTATCCGACCGCCCCGTGCAAAAGAGCCTTTGAAAACGGAAACGACCGCCCCGCCACCCACCGACCGAAAGGAAAAAAATAAGGTGGGGTTACGGGCAAGCAGGCGGCAGGGACAGCCATAGCCGAAAGGCAGACGGGCAGGCAGACGGCACGCCGCAGGGTATTTACGGAGAAAATACCGTAGCTTATTAGGGAATTTTCCGAGCCGCAATACTACGTATCGCTGAAAATTCCCCAATAAGGCAAGGGGTAAGCCCCTCTGCACACCCCATCGGGGACGGCATTTGCCGCCCCGAAGATACGAAAAATCATTGTTTCACAAGTCAAGGAAGAAAGGAAAAATATATGGGTTTCGTAGTTTTACACATGGAAAAGGCGCACGGCAGCGACAGCGGAACGACCGCACATATCGAGCGTTTCATCATACCGAAGAACGCCGACCCCACACGCACGCACCTAAACCGCAGGCTTATCGAATACCCCGACGGGATAAAAGACCGTTCGGCGGCTATACAGCAGAGATTAGAAGAAGCGGGGCTGACACGCAAAATCGGAAGCAACCAAGTACGGGCAATCCGCATCAACGTATCGGGAACGCACGAGGACATGAAGCGGATAGAGGAAGAGGGGCGTTTGGACGAGTGGTGCGCCGACAATCTGAAATACTTCGCCGACACGTTCGGAAAGGAGAACATCGTGGCGGCTCACCTGCACAGGGACGAGGAAACGCCGCACATACACGTTACACTCGTCCCCATCGTCAAGGGAGAGCGCAAGCGCAGGAAAAGGGAGGAACAGACGAAGAAGCGATACCGCAAGAAGCCGACCGACACCGTGAGGCTGTGCGCAGACGATATTATGACACGGCTGAAATTGAAGTCCTACCAAGATACCTATGCCGTGGCGATGGCGAAATACGGGCTGCAAAGGGGCATAGACGGCTCGAAAGCTCGCCACAAGTCCACGCAGCAGTATTATCGGGATATACAGAAACTCTCCGACGACCTCAAAGCGGAAGTGGTGGATTTGCAGCAGCAGAAAGAAACGGCACAGGAGGAACTAAGACGGGCGAAAAAAGAAATACAGACCGAGAAGCTGAAAGGGGCGGCAACCACCGCAGCCGCCAACATCGCCGAGAGCGTCGGTTCTCTTTTCGGCAGTAACAAGGTCAAGACGCTGGAAAGGGAGAACACCGCCCTGCATAAGGAGGTAGCCGACCACGAGGAAACCATCGAAGCCCTGCAAGATAGGATACAGACCATGCAGGCAGACCACAGCAGGGAGATACGGGAAATGCAGCAAAAGCACGGCAGGGAGATAGCCGACAAGGACACAAGGCACAAGCAGGAAATATCGTTTCTGAAAACGGTAATCGCAAGGGCGGCAGCATGGTTTCCCTATTTCCGTGAAATGCTCCGTATCGAAAACCTCTGCCGCCTTGTCGGGTTCGATGAAAGGCAGACCGCAACGCTCGTCAAGGGAAAGCCGTTGGAGTATGCAGGGGAACTCTACTCGGAGGAACACGGACGGAAATTCACGACCGAAAGGGCAGGTTTCCAAGTGCTGAAAGACCCCACGGACGGGACTAAATTGGTTCTTGCCATCGACCGAAAGCCCATTGCCGAGTGGTTCAAGGAACAGTTCGAGAAGTTAAGGCAGAACATACGCCGACCTATACAACCGCAAAGGAAAGGCAAGGGATTCAAGCTATAAATGTTAAATCCTGCCCGATTTGCCGAAAAAAGTGCGGTACGCTGTTCGTGGTGTACTGCACTTTTTTTATATTTGTTCGCAAGGTGATATACTTGAAGAAAATAACAGCCGATTTCGCTGTTAGCACAATGTTATGCGGCAGCTTAAAAGACGACACCAAACCAGAAAAATCATCTTGACAACCACCCGACTTTGAACTACGAAGGATGAAATTTTTCAGGGACAACTTCCAGCATTTCCAAAAAACAGTTTACCCATTGACTTGGAGACAAACAAACAATTTGAGCATTAAGGTTTAAACCGAATTTTTCCGAAATTGACCTGACCTGACTTTTCCTGAAAATCGACTTTAAAGCTGTTTTTACAGATAAATCAGGTTTCTCTAACAGACAGGAAATAAATGCTAAGTATTTGGCTTTAAACTTAAAATCAAAAAATAACTGTTTTCTTTTAATGTTTAACAGGGCTGATTTGACAGTTGGCGGTGGAAAGAAACTTTCAGGACCTACCTCATAGACAAGTTTCAAATCAAAAAAAGTATGATAGAAAACGGTATATGGATTGTAAAGCTTCCTCGAAAATAACTTTTGTGTAGGTTCTAACTGAAGGACAATGGAACCTCCCAGAAAATTTCCAAGACTCTCAAACATCAGGATTTTGAAAATATCGGAAGTAATGCCATAAGGAATATTTGACACCACTTTGAAAGGAAATTTCGGAACTGCAAAATTCCTAAAATCACAACCGACAACTTGAACATTTCGGGCATCAGAAAATAATTTTCGTAAATGTTCAACCAAAGCTGTGTCGTTTTCAATAGCAACAACATTGTTGGCGATTTTTAATAAATGAACAGTAAGAAACCCCTTGCCTGCCCCAATATCTAAAACCGTATCCTGATTACTTATATTTGCTTGTCTTATTGCATCTTTTATTAGCACTTTATCAATAGTAAAGTGCTGACCCGTAAAACGAACGGGCAATTTCTTTTTTGTCATTAGTAACTTCTTACAGGTGAATACTTGACTGCAAATTTAGTAACTTTGCAGCAGAAATTAACGAGAAAGAAGAGAAAATGAAAACCGACCGCATAACATCACCTATACGCAAGCAGGGGTTTCGTGCTTCGTAGGACAGTTAAGTGGTAAATTTAAAGTTCAGTTCTTCGTAGGAAGTTCAGTGGTTAAAATCCCTGCCTGCGTATAGCTGAGAACCGTTATCAACCTCGAAAAGCAAAAATACAATGAATAGAATATTAACACTATACCTCTTTTTGCTATTGTGTGGCACGGCTTCCGCACAACAAATAGTAAAATGGGACGATTTACAGACTATAACGGATAACGCACGGCGCACGGTCTATTATGAAAAAGGCAGTAAACAGCCGTTGCAGGGAGAATATCGCATTATACGAGGGCTTGACGAGGAGCGTGTTAAACTTTCCGACGGCATAATAAACGGTGATTATCTCCGCTATCGTGATGGGGTACTGCGTGAATCGGGCATATATGCCAAAGGAAAGCGCAACGGCATATTCACGGAGTATTACCAAGATGGCGTTACTCCCCGAAAAGAAACACCCATGCAGCAAGGCAAGATAGACGGAACTGTAAAGACCTATTTTCGTAACGGCAAAATAGAAATCGAAAAGGAGTATAGGCAGAGTGTGGAGAGCGGACGGGAACGCCGCTTTGACAGCAAGACGGGTGAGCAGATTTTTGAATCTCATTATATAGACGGCAAAAAAGAGGGTGAGGAATGGGAAATATTCGAGGATGGGCGCACGCTTCGCAGCAGGACTACACGACACTACCGTAACGGAAAACTTGACGGCTTTTATCGTGTGGAATCGACACGGGACGGAAAACCCTATATAACCATCGAGGGGCAATACACCGACGGCGAGAAATCGGGACGTTGGAAACAGTACAACGCCACCGATGACACAACCCATGAATGGGATGAATGATTTTCTTTTTTCGCAAGTTGATTTTATAAAATTGCCACCGAAAGTTCGTACTTTCGGAAAAAGATGTTATATTTGCAAATGAAAGAGTTATTTGACAGCATAGCAACGCAAAACGCTGAAATTCGCACAGTTGCTAAATCGTTACTTCTATTTCTCAAATAATTCGCTAAAAGTTTATTTCTCAATCGGTTAAGTCAAACCGAGAAAAATCTAAAATAAATTTGTTATGGCTGTTGAATCACACGATAAGAAACTTGATGACCTTCTAAAAATGGTTGAAGAAGGTAAGGCTCAATTACCCGACTTTCAACGTAGTTGGGTTTGGGATGACACGAAGATATGTAAACTAATAGAAAGTATCACATCTGGCTTCCCAATGGGTGCAGCGATGTTTTTGGCTAATGGTGGTGAGCATATCCGTTTTAAGTATCGCACATTTGAAGGTGTGGATTCTATATCAGAAGTTACACCTGAGTGGCTTGTGCTCGATGGACAACAGCGACTCACAACCTTATATCAGGTCTTGAAAAGTAAGAAAGCAACTAATACTCGATTAGAGACCAATCGAGATACAATTATCAAACGCTATTATTATCTAGATATTCGTAAATGTCTAGACTCTACTGCGGACAGATTGGAAGCAATCATATCTGTATCAGAGAAGAAACAGCTTACAACAAATATTGGTCGTGATGTAACGCTGGACTTATCCACAAGAGAGAAAGAATTTGAGAACCTGATGTTTCCCTTGAATATTACGTTTTCTCATAATGATACGGAAGATTGGCATTATGATATGGAAGACTATTACAAAGGTGATAGAGAGTATAGAAATTTATTCCGTGATTTCTCACAGCAGATTCTTCGCCCAATTTTAGAGTATAACATACCTATAATTCAGCTTGATAAAGAAACCCCGAAAGAAGCTGTCTGCCAGATTTTTGAGAATGTAAACACTGGTGGTGTACCTCTTACGGTTTTCGAACTCGTCACAGCTACATTTGCTGCTGAAGGACATGAATTGAGAAAAGATTGGGAGACCATTCGTCATATTTTTGCTCAAAAAGTAAATGGCGAGCTATTGAAAGAAATCACTGGTGCTAATTTTTTGGCAGCAATGACTCTGTTGGTATCATATTATAAAAGAGTGGTTTCAGGTGATGATGAGCGTGTGGCTGTAACATGTAAGAAAAAAGACATTCTTAGGTTTGAATTGAAAGATTATTTGAAGTATCATGACGCTTTGATTAAAGGTTTCTGTGATGCAGCTGATTTCTTAGTACATCAGGGGATTTTCCGTTCCAGAGATCTTCCATATTCGTCACAACTTATTCCACTTGCTGCAATCTTTGCATACGACAACGAAAATAAAAAAATGTTCATCTTGGAAGCAAACAGGAATTATTGTCTCGTTGGTATTGGTGTGGCGTAATGGGTGAACTATATGGTGGTGCCAATGAAGCTAGATTTGCAACTGATATAATGGGCATATTCCGTTGGATGGAAGGTGGTGAAATGCCAGAGACTGTATATCGTTCCAATATACAACCAACTCGTTTGTTGACCATGCAGACAAGGAATAGTGCAGCGTATAAAGGTGTTATGGCACTTATCTTACAAGACTCACCACTTGATTTTATGACAGGTCATCGTATGGATATAGCATCTTACATTGATGAAGATGCTGATATTCATCATATATTCCCTCAAACTTATTGCGAGAAAAATAACCTTCCACGTATAAAATGGAATTCTGTCATTAATAAGACCCCAATTTATGCATCTTCCAATCGTTCAATAGGAGGACATGCACCAAGTACCTATATTGGGACTATGGCAAATAAGGGATTAAAACAAGTTGAGATACAGGAAGCCATAGAGTCACATAAGGTAAATTATGCTCATCTTGTATTAGATGATTTCAATGCTTATTTCATAGATCGAGCAAAACAATTGCTTGACAGAATAGAGCAAGCGACAGGCAAATCTGTCTCAGGAAGAGATAGCGAAGAAACAATCCGTGAATTTGGTGTTGCTTTAATATAGATAGCATTTGTAACAAACTAGAAAAATATGATTAATAAATAGCTGAAAATAAATGAACTGTAGATTTTGGAAGAAAATATGTGCAAATAATTCGATGGAGGATGATAAACAAGTATCATTAACTCCTGCTCTGCTTAATCGTGATAGTGAAAGTGATAAGAAGCAGTATAGGAGTGTTTTGAATCTTGCACGAAAACTAGAAGAGAAAGACATATTGAACATTGCTCTTACTGGGCCCTATGGATCCGGTAAGAGTTCCATTCTTCGCTCTTTGAAGAAAGACTATCCTAAATACAAATATCTTTCAATATCTCTTGCAACACTAAAGTCGCCATTAGATGACAAAAAGAATGAAATAGATATTGATACGATGAATAATCGTATTGAATACAGCATTCTTCAACAGCTTATTTATAAAGAGAAACAAGAGACGCTTTATAATTCCAGATTAAAAAGGATTTATCATAAATCACACTGGGCTCAATATGCTTTATCTATTGCAATAATACTTTATACTATTGCCTTAATTATTGTATTTGAACCATCGTTTTTGAAAGTGGATTGGATTTGCAATCGCTTAA
Source organism: Bacteroides sp. M10 (assembly GCF_014334015.1). Lineage (GTDB taxonomy): Bacteria > Bacteroidota > Bacteroidia > Bacteroidales > Bacteroidaceae > Bacteroides > Bacteroides intestinigallinarum. Next base: position 3,734,242 of record NZ_CP060488.1, read on the forward strand.
ATAATCCGGTATTAAATAAATGGTCTGATATTTTTGCTCTATCATATATATTTGTTGCAACAATAATATTCGTTCAAAAGACTGTCAAATCATTGAGTAATAGTAAACTGAATAAGTTAAATCTAAAGAATGGAGAGATTGAATTAAAAGAAAACAAAGAAGATACATCCGTTTTCAATAAGCACATGGATGAGATTGTCTATTTCTTTGAGGTTACTGATTATAATGTTGTGATTATAGAAGATTTAGATAGATTTGATAATACGGATATTTTTCTTAAGTTAAGAGAGGTAAATCAACTCTTGAATCAGTCAAACTCTGTGGGGCGTAAAGTTACGTTCATTTATGCGGTTAAAGATGATATGTTTTTTGATGAAGAACGTACTAAATTCTTTGATTATATCACAACTGTAATCCCAATAATCAATTCTTCAAACTCGGCAGACAAACTGAAAGAGGAACTAGAGATAAAAGGCTATTCAGATCTTAATGTCGAGGTAATAGACAGTTTGGCTTTTTTCATTGACGATATGAGATTACTGAAGAATATTGTCAATGAATATGCCCAATATAGAGAAAAACTTGATGAGAAACTTGATCAAAACAAACTTCTTGCAATGATTGTATATAAAAACTACCATCCAAAGGATTTTGCAGATCTGCATAAAGGAAAGGGTGTTTTGTATGATTGTTTGCATAAGAAAAGTGAATTATTGGTTGAGCGCAATAGACAGATTGACGAGCGTATTAATGGAATAACTAAAAAACTTCAATCTTTAGAAGCGACACATGCCATACAAGAAAAAGAATTAAGGCTGATTTATATTGAAGGGTATCGTAGAAAATTATCAAAACAAAATGAAAATAATGCCTTTTTGTTTTTTGTCGAAAACAATTTTATACCTCTTGAAGATATCGCAGAAAATGAAACGTTATTTAATTCCTTTATATCGCAATCCTCATTTCGATATCAATGTTTTAAGAGGCATCAAACTAACACATATTATGGTGTTAGATATTATTATGATATATCTGAAGATAGTTGCAATATTCAATTCAGTCAAATAGAGAAAATAGTTAATTCTACCTTTACCTACCATGAGCGATTAGAAGCCTTGCGAGAAGGGGAAAAAAGATATCGTGAACAAATCAAGATACTAGAATTATCTCGTAATAATCATTATGCTACTCCAATACAAGAACTGTTGCTGGATGTTGATATGCAGACGCATAAAATTTTTAGTGAACTCAATGTCTCTAAAATGCTTGAAGTTTTCTTGAAAGAAGGACTTATAAATGAAGATTACTTTGATTATATATCTTTCTTTTTTGGTAAGTCAATTAATAAGCACGACCATGATTTTATCCTTGAATTAAAACTTCGGCATAGTTTGCCGTATGACTATCATATAGATAAAGTAGGGCAGTGCGTAAAAAACATTCCTGATAAATGTTACAACGATGTAAGTATATTGAATATTCAGGTGGTCGATTGTATTTGTCAGCATCTTGAAGAAGCAAATAACTCAAAACTTCATTCGATAGCACAAGTTATTATGCATAATAAAAAGTGGGACTTTTTGATTGACTTCTATAAATCAGTTGAAGATTCAAGCTCGCTTTTCAACCATTTGGGCAGTATCGTTGATGGATTATGGAAGATCTTCGTGAAACAGAATTCCGATGAATTATTCGAGTCTTGGTTACGATTCCTCGAATTGAACCATTCCACCAAAGAAAGTCGTAATTGGTTGAATAAACACTTCGCATTTATATCTCATAGAGTAGATCTCATAGGTTTTGATACAATCAAACAAATAGTGTCGAATGGAAAACTGATTTTTACAGATATAGATGCAGAGTCTAGGTGTTTGCTTGAGTATGTTGTAGAAAACAAAGCATATATGTTGACACCAGAAAATGTTGTATGCGCATTTGTTCATTATCGAAATGAAAGGATGGAAGCATTGAATAATTATCCTTTAAATGTTACAATACTGAGGAGTTGTGAATCTGCTAAACCAGTGTCAGATTATATAGATGAACGTTTTGATGATGCACTAAATAATGTATTTATCACAGATGCAGCGAAACAAGAGAGTGTGGAAATTATTCTTGAAATTATTAATTCTGAAGATATAACAGAGGAGACAAAACGCAAATACCTTTCGGGGCAACATAATAGAGTTTCTCTTTCCTATGTTAACAATACACAGTGGGAGTCCGCTATTGAAGTTGATATAGTTACACCAGCATGGCCTGAGATATATGCATTCTATGAGAGTCAGAATAATGTAATGATTGCTAGTTTGCGAATATTCATTACGAAGCATATTGATGAATTAACAGATATATCTGAATTGGATGATACTCAGAAAGAACTACTGGCAAACAGTGCTTTGTTGACATCAGATTTTGAAATGTCGGTATACGATAAACTTATCAAAATCTTTGATGGAGTTACATTTAAGGATGCGAATATTAACAGTGTAGATAACGCTCATTTTAAATCGTTACTTTGTGCCGATATGCTTCCATATAGCACATATTATACGACTACAATTAGAGACAATCATAGTGATGTACTTACTTATTATGTAGATAAGTATTTGGATGAGTGCATTATAGAAATAGAGGAGTTACCTACAGATATGAGGTTATACAAGTATCTTATGAGAAATCCAAGAGTAATCGGTGAAAAAGCTCTAAGTGTAGTTCAACACTTTCTTCCTCATATTGTGTGGGATAACGAATTGGCAAATATCACTCTTCCTGTGGTGAAAAACAATATTGAAAAATTTGATTATGATACAGAGAAGAACATTTTGGTCGATGCTACTAATTTGCCAGAGCGCTTGTCTTTTTTGATAGACTTGATTGAAAAGTATAGAGATGATTTTGATATTGTGACAGAATTAATAGAGTCTTTAGGCGATTCTTATCGAAGTATTACAGATAAATCAAAAAAGGCTACTATAGAAAATAATCACATGAATGAAATGTTTTTAGGGAAGCTAAAAACTATTGGATATATCTCATCATATAGAGAAGATGATGATAAACTTCGTGTAAGCCATAAACGTAATTATTAAATCAAATGCAAAAGAATAGAGTAATTTATAACTATCAGTGATGTTTGCTAGTGATTAATAGTAATCGATGAAAGTTTCCATTAATAAAGATTTTGTGTCAGGATTTAAAGCAACTTTAAAAGAATAAGATTTTGGTATGATAGAAGATAATGTTGAATTCTTGAGTTCTGATTTCGAACAGATTAAGAAACGGAAGGATGGCGGAAAAGAATATTGGTCGTCAAGGGATTTATGTGCTGTATTAGGATATAGTACATATCAAAAATTCACTCGTATTATAAACAAAGCCATTGCGATAGCCAATAATAAAGGATTTAATGTATCGGAGCATTTTAACCAAACGGTTGAAATGGTTAAGGTTGGTTCTGGCTCTTTTCGCAAGGTGGAAAATATCCATTTATCTCGTATCGCTTGCTTGATTATTGCGGAAAATGCAGATGGAAAGAAGCCACAAGTACAAATGGCAAGAGAATATTTCAAGCAAGAGATATCTACTCCTGAATCAATTAATAATAGTCTATCTGCTAATATTTTATTATATAAAACAGGACAAGGGGAAGTGCGTATAGAGGTAGTCTTCAATAGTGAAACATTCTGGATGTCGCAGAAGCGCATGGCTGATTTGTTTGGGGTAGATGTACGAACCATCAATTATCATCTTGGTCAGATTTACGAAACAGGCGAACTCACTAAAGAGGCAACTATCCGAAAAATTGGGATAGTTCAGTCAGAGGGAGAACGAGAAGTGGAACGCACACCACTGTTTTATAATTTGGACGTTATCATAGCTGTGGGCTATCGTGTAAATAGCTACCAAGCTACTCAGTTTAGAATATGGTTATGAAGAGTTGGAGATTATGTAATGTTAGATTTATAAATAGTTGTAATATAGCATTTAGATTATAGATTTCTTTGCATAATATTGTCGGGGGTAATGTTGCTCCCACTAATATTATATATATGAGTCATATTAATCGAACATTACCTCAAACGACTCAAGTCAGTCGTTTGATTGAAGAAGCTACGTGTTACCTTCATCAAAAGGGCTTGAAAAAAAGTACTATTAAGTCTGTGACAGACACATGGAAAATGTTGATTCCATATATGGAAGAACACAATATCCAATTTTATTCATCTCAAATAGGGGAAAAGTATATTGCACATAAACTTGAGAAAGTTGGAATAGACTTTTCCTATGAATGGGGACAAACAGTAAAATCAAGGATTGGATGGCTGACGGAGTATATGCAAACGGGAGTAATAAAAAAGAGAATAAAATTATCCCCGTCCTTTGCCAGTGAAATTGGTCGGCATCTTTTGAACTTTTTGTACCATAAAACGAATAGTGGACGGTTCTCGAACTATACGATAGAGCATGATAGGTATTATCTATCCATATTTCTTGATTATATGAACAAGCATGATGTCATTCGATTATCTTCTCTAACGATTGAAGTTATCAACAACTTTTTATCCTCACTTGACATTAGTAAGAAGTCTCTCCGACATCATGTAATCAGAGAATTGCGGCTTTATTTGCGCTATTTGCATGAGAATGACTTGATAGCAATAAATCTTTCTCGTCTGTTGCCAACAGATGCATATAGGCAAATGGAGCGGTTACCATCTATATATACAAGAGAAGAAATCAACACCGTCTGTTCTTCTATTGACAGGTGCGACCCATTAGGGAAAAGAGACTTTGCCATATTAATGCTCTTATCCAGATATGGATTGAGGGCATCAGATATATGTGGCTTGACTTTCAGTAATCTGAATTGGGATGAATGTAACATACACCTTACACAATATAAGACAAAAAAGCCGATAGAGTTGCCATTGACAGGAGAAGTTGGAGAGGCTATTATAGACTATCTTCAGTCAGGCCGACCTGAATGTGACGATTGCCATGTATTTGTTCAGGGAATATCTCCGTTCAGACCAGTTACGACAGAAGGAGTGTATGAGATCGTAAAGAAAGTATTCCGTAATGCTGGTATAGATACCTCCGGTCGAAAGCAAGGACCACATGCGCTTAGACATAGTCTTGCAACTATCTTATTAAAAGAAAAGGTTGTTTTGCCTGTAATAACGGGAATCCTCGGTCATAAAGATAGTGAAAGCACAAAGCTGTACCTTCGGCTTGATATTGAAAGTCTGAAGCAATGCGCTCTTGATGTGCCACCGGTAGCAGATGGATTCTATATGCAAAATGGAGGGCATTTCTATGAGTAATCTACTTTTTGAGAGCATTATGGCTCAGCATTTTACTGAGTTCATAAAACTGAAAAGAAATCTGGGGTATAAGTATAGCACCGCAGAATATCTTATTAGAGAATTTGACACATTCCTCGTACGCAAAAAGATTACATATCCAATATTGACAAAAGAAATCTTTGACGAATGGATGACAAGGCGGAAACATGAATCAGGTTCGACATATAAAGGACGTTGCACCGTAGTCATGCAGTTCGTCCAATATATGTCAGATATTGGCAAACCATGCTATATTCCAAGAATGCCCAATATAAAAGTAAATGGTTTTACAGCCCACATCTTTACAGAAGAGGAAATAGACCGTTTCTTCACTGCATGTGACAACCTTATTTTACACAGTCTGAAAATGAATTCGGCAATTATTATGCTTCCTGCCATCTTTCGTTTGTTGTATGGAACCGGCATAAGGGTAACAGAAGCTATCCGTCTGAAAAACTGTGATGTCAACCTTGAAGAAAAATATATAGTCCTGCACGATACAAAAAGTCGTAAAGACAGATTGGTTCCCATCTCAGACTCCGTGGCTACTGTATGTCGTGAATATAAGAGTTATCGGGAGCGGCTGCCTATAATCGCGGATAAGGAGTATTTTTTTCTTGCTTTATCTGGAAAACCATGTGCGAGTGACGGCACAATTTATTTCTGGTTCAGGACAATACTCAAAAATGCTGGCATACCTCACAATGGTAGACATCAAGGACCACGTGTGCATGATCTCAGACATACCTTCAGCGTACACTCATTGATGAAAATGCATCATGAAGGAGGCGACCTATATTGCTCGCTTCCAATACTCTCAACATACTTGGGACACAGTTCGATACAGTCTACAAATAACTATGTAAGGTTATGTGAAAGTATGTATCCGGACTTGATACAACGCATAGATATAGAAAGCATGAATGTCTATCCAAATCTATACAAAGATGAAACCGACTGATTTTAGTAAGTATTTATCGGATTACTTGAGTAAGTATCTCCCGGGAGAAAGAGGTATGAGTCACAATAGCATACTGGCTTATCGAGATACTTTCATACTACTGATACGGTATTACAAAGATGCAAAACACATCTCTGTTAATAAGCTGACTATGGATAAGCTGACACGGAAAGATATCGTGGCATTCCTTGATTGGCTCCAAAATGAAAATAAATGCTCGGATAGTACAAGAAATGCAAGGTTGGCTGCTCTCAGATCGTTCTTCTCGTATGTCGGATATGAAGATCCCACCTTCTTGAATGAAGGACTGAAAATCCACACAATACCACTAAAAAAGACAGGGAGAAAGTCTATTAACTACCTCACGGTTGATGGAATCAGGCTTTTATTGAAACAGCCTAATCTTCTGACAAAAAGCGGAAGACGTGATATGGCACTGCTATCTCTCATGTATGATACAGGCGCAAGAGTGCAAGAAATAGCTGACTTGACCGTTGAATGTCTTCGGTTGACAAAACCTTATACGATAAGAATGATGGGAAAAGGGCAAAAAGTCAGAATAGTACCATTAATAGAACAGCAAGTCCTACATTTGCAAAGGTACATGGCTGATGAATGTCTTTTTGATTCTAAGAAAGCAAAGATGCCATTATTTTCAAGCGGATGTGGCAGAAAACTGACACGTAGTGGTATCTCTTACATACTAAATAAATATGTATCAAAAGCAAGAGTTGAGAGTGCAACGCTGATACCCGAAAAGGTTTCTTGCCATTCTTTACGACACTCAAGAGCGATGCATTTGCTTCAGGCAGATGTGCCTCTGATATATATCAGAGACCTACTTGGACACGAGTCAGTCGTTACAACGGAAATTTATGCAAGAGTTGATTCAAAACGTAAACGGGAAGTCATAACAAATGCTTTTGTTCCAACATCTGAAGAACCAAATGAACCTGTTTGGCTAAAAGACACGAATCTACTGGATTGGCTTAAAAGCCTATAAATTATGTAGAGTAAAATGTAGAAAGGACCGGGCTGCTAATAGTACGGTCCTTTCTCTTTACATAATCTCCGACTCTTCATAACCAAATTTATGTGCAGCAGCACATAAATCTGGGCAACATCTGTTCTTAAAGAAATGATAGTTAAAGGCTTTGTTTTGGATGATGAACGTTTGAAACAAGGAAAATATTTTGGTAAAGATTATTTTGATGACTTATTGGAGCGTATCCGGGAAATACGGGCTTCTGAACGTCGATATTATCAAAAAATCACTGATGTATATGCAGAATGTAGTTCCGATTATGATCCTAAGGCCGAGACGACTCAGCTATTCTTTAAAATGGTGCAAAATATGATGCATTGGGCGGTTACTCATCAAACTGCTGCTGAAATCGTATATACAAGAGCAGATGCAGAAATGCCTCATATGGGACTTACTACATGGAAAAATGCACCGGAAGGAAGAGTTCAAAAGTCAGATACGATTATCGCAAAGAATTATTTATCGGATAAAGAAGTAATCTCTTTAAACCGTCTGACAACCTCGTTTCTTGATTTGGCAGAAGCACGTGCGGAACGTCAGATAATTTCTACTATGGAAGACTGGAAAAAACAATTGGATGATTTCCTGACTGTATATGGCTATGACAAATTTCATGATTCTCGTATCATTTCTGCTGAACAAGCAAAGGAAAAAGCGTATGCTGAATATGACAAATTTCGCTTGATTCAAGATAAAGAATATCTTTCAGATTTCGATAAGGAAATTAAGTTATGGAAAGAAAAGGGATTGTTTGATAACGAATAAAATAAAGTCTCAACCGATAGCACTTCTATCCAGTTGAGACTTTTCGTTTATTTACCTCTATCCAAAAACTTCTGTACTATTAACGCTATACTAATCTCCAAAGCAACCATAAGAATACAACCAATAGCAGCCTTCCAAATCAATCCGGAATGCAAAATCTCTGCATTAGCCACTATCATGCACACGAAAAAGGAAGATAGAGCGACTACAATGATAATCAAAATGTAGAATGCCGTATCTGGGATGGGGATGGCATTGTTGGCTTTCTTCATTCTTCGCTCGGCTTCCTTGCATTTGCTCTCAATCTGACTGAGAAAATCACATAGAAGCCTTGCTCCAAATTCAACTGCCATCTTCTGCATTTCTTCAGAAATAATAGGTTTGCACTCACGTATAGAGCCGGACAGATTTTCAACTTCTGTTCTCAACTTGAACACGTTGTCATTCAGCTTGGCAAGTTCTTGCACATTGATATCGAGTAAGCGGTTTTCTTCCTCCAGATATTCATTCTTTGGAGTAGCTTTTATGGTTTCTGTTTCACTCATTTCTGCGGAAAAATCAAATTTCTTTTTCATGGGCTTATCGCTTTAATCCTGTTTTCGGTTTCTTCCCTAACGAACGACCGGCAACACGAGCGCATCTGTGAGCCCATTGCAAATCGTCTTCGTCCTTGTCTCTCCACGGAAGGTCGCTTTGTGAGCCTCCACCACCTCCACTGGTTGTTACGTTGGGGGTATCTATCAGTCCGACAAATATAGCTACAGCCATATCGGTAAGTTCCTGACAGTTGGCAATAAACCTGTAATCAAATTCGTCATTGAAACAGTCAAGTACTTTTTCCGGAATATAGAATCGATGTTCCTTGCCTTCATAAGTAAAGACATAAGGAATGATATTCTGATGGTCTGGGCGATATTGGGTATAGTCAATAGGATCAACCTTATGTGTCGCTACCTGTTGAACGGTTTGGGAAGTATTATTTCTAATGACGGAAGTTGGCTGATGGTGCAGTTTCTTCCATGTTGCAGGAAGTTTCGAGACCATCAGGTTCCTGCCGACTCCCAATTCTGAAGCCTTGTATTTGGTGTTTCCATTCATGAGGGCATATCCACGAAGAATACCTTTCTTGTCCTCTCTTTCATGGACGGTATAACCTTTCCGTATAAGAGCATTCTTGTATTCATCCCATGACCACGATAGCATTGCTTTCAACACCTCCATACAGTCCCGGTTCACTTGTGGAATGTTGCGATTTCGGATTTGCGCCGCAGTTGTCCACCCTCGTTTCTTTGCCACTCGCTCGGCAGCACGTTGCGCACGAAGATGAATGTTGTGGTCGTTGTTGATATTGCCGTCTTCATCCAAACGGCAAACCGCAGCATGAAGGTGGGGGACTTCGCCTTTGGACTCTGTATGAAGCCAAACTGAGTATTTGCTACCCTCCAAATTGGTCGGACAGGAACGGACTTTTCCGTTCTTGCCGATAATCACTTGTTTGTCGAACTCCTCGGCGAATTCCTGCCAAAGTTTTTGCCAATCTTCGATGTTATAGAATTGGGTATGTTCGGGCGATGGGCTCAACTCGATTCTGATTACAGAATTCTTTATAGGCCGATATTGGGATAGGGTCAACTGCATGGAGTTCCATATCCCCATAGCGTCCGGTTCTGAGGTCAACAGATTGTCCAATACCCGATAGATTTTTTCCGGATGCTTCTTATGCTGTGATTCGCCGGTAATGTAACGGAGGTCGTTTATACCGTGCGATATGGCTTTGGCTTTCGCAATCATTCTTCTTCGGATTTAGGGTTGGACGGAATTTTGTTCTTCTCTTTTACAGCATTCAGGAACTGGCAGATATTTTCAGCCACATTGCCTAATTCTTTCAGCCAACCCACCATAAACGGAATCTGATTGAACATTGCCATGCGCTGCTTTGTGGACATTCCGTGTAGGGCGGAGGTGTATTTTACGAGGTCTGACCGACAATCGTCCAGATTCTGCAACAGTGCTGCTTCTTCTTTCGTAAGCCTCGCTTTGGGTTTGAAGTTATAGGCACACGACAATAGGTAATCGCTTACAGTCATGCCACATTGTCCGGCCAGTGATTTTATATGTTCCTTCTGAGTAGGAGTGACTTTCGCTCCGATGAAGACGTTTCTGGTTTCTTTCGAAGAGTCCGATGTATTTACAATATTTTCTTTCATTTGAATCGTTTTATAATGGTTGAATAGGTGCGAGCTTGCGAGTACCGCACCGGCGAGGGAACTGAGCAAGCGAGAGTGCCAATGTACAACCGTAACGCAGTGAGGTTATACCTTGGCATATCTCGCAACAGTTACCTGTTGATGCTTCACGGCAAGCCATATCGGATGCGTATAGTGAACTGGCACTCGGATCGGAAACATAGGATGATATGAGCCTCTAAAAGAGGGGAGAATATGAATATCTCACATGATGTCTTCCTGCCGACTTTGCTTTATTATTATATATACGCCCCGACAATAAAGTAAAGTTGAACTCAATAATGGTATTCTGGATTGAAGGCATAATCTTTCCCTTCTTTTATAACCATTTGTTTGTCGCTTAGCAATGTTGCGACCTTTACCGCCTTGTTATAACCGAGTTTTATACCCTGTAATCCGTAACCCTCTTTCAAGCGTTCTATATAATCATCGTAATTGCTGATGTTTCCATTGGCAAAAACGGCATCCAATGCTGGACGATGTACATTCTTTGGAATCTCCTTGTCCGGATCGAACGGTCCTTTGGTTGGTCGTCCGGTCTTCTTCTCTTTGGGCAGATAGGACTCTACCGATTCGGGCATGGCTTCCTCGTTTATGCGGAAAGCGAAAGGTTCAAACTCATGGTCACGGATATGGACGGCTTCGACCACGCTTACAGTCTTGTCCTCTTTGTCCACTTCGATCTGCATGATGGTTTCCGCTTTGTTGTTGAGTTCCGTGCCGATGTGACCACGGGCATGTTCATCATTCTTGTTCTGATGCAAGACGGTATGGATATGGATTTGCCTGTCATCCGTCCACTGCATGAATTTGGAGATGATGTCGGTAGATTCGCTGGAGGAGTTGATGTCGTAAAGGAAATCACGAATGCCATCTATGATGACCAATCCCAAATCCGGTATTGTGCCAATGGCCTGTTCGACTATCGCCAGACGTAGTTTAGGGGAAAACTTGCGCAGAGCCAGCATAATCAGATTATCCGGATTCTTGTATTCCGGCAAGTCGGCCAAACGTAAGATGCGTTTCAATACCTGTTGGCAATGATACCGCCCCTGCTCTGTGTCTATATATAGAATCTTCCGCTTATTCTCAGGGAACATAGACCGGTAATGAAGAACGGTGCTGCCACTCAATGCCGATGCGACAATGGCTGAAACGTTGAAAGTTTTCTTGCTTTTGGCTTTCCCGATGGAAGCGCTGAAGTTTCCCAATGTTCCGATAACAGTATCGTCCACCATCAGAACCACCGGGGAGTATTCGTATGTACTTGTTACGCTTATTGTTGACTCCGCCATATAAGCGGCCAATTCTTCCGGAGAAAGAATAATAGTGTCCGTCTTTTCCATCGCTACCAGTTTTTAGAGTTCGGTTTACGGCGATGGGAGGCGAGCAAGGATTCATTCTCGTCCTCGAAACTTTGCGGAACCGGATTCTTCCGGGAAGATTCCAGCCATCTATCCAGTTCGTCACGATAGATGTAGAGATGCTTTCCTTGTTTTATAACCGGAATATCGTCCTTCTTGACCTTGTAATAAAAGGTCGACAACGGCATTTTAAGATAGTTGCAAGCCTCCTGTACGGTCATGGGGACGTGCGTGTTCTCTTTGGTTTCGTACTGCTTGGAAAGTTTCTCCGTAAGCAGGATTTCCATACTTGCGATTCTGTCGCATAGTTCGCCTACCACAGTCGGCAGGTCGTTGAATGTCAGTTGGTCTTTTTCCATATTATGACTATTTTAATCGTTTAACATGCTGCGAACCAACTCAATGAAACCTTGCAGAACAATACAGACCGGATTAATTATTTCGTCTGCATACTTTTTTTTATTGCGAGTTATCATTATCTACATCTAAATGGAAGCGATAGTCGCCTTTATCTGGTACATCAATGGGAATCTGGCTTGAGACATTATCCCGTAAATTAAGTTTAAGATATTCAAGGGTCGCGTTTACGAGTTCGTATGGAAATGATTTCTTGATAAAAACGGCTCTTTTCGCTAAGGGCACTCCCAAGCGTTCACCGACATTCCATGCCAAATGCCGAAGTCCCGGCGACCTCAGCGGATTGTCTATATTGGAACGAATCGGTTTATATGACTCTGGTTGATCGTAAGCCATATGCTCTATATTGGAAATGAGGGTGGCAATATCCTCTTTGGAGAGATAGGGGGCAGTCTTGACGGTTACATATTCCCGAATCGCATCCATAATTTCCGCTTGCCTTTCAATTTCTTTCTTTTTGAGTTCCACCAATATGGAATCATATTTATTCAAATGAGAATCTTGCGGACAATCAGAGTTTACAGTATTTTGATTTGACTGTTGGGACGGAGGACACTCCTGTTCAGCCAAACCCATCGATTGCTCGATAGACAGTGTTTCAGTAGCATCCATAGATTCTATGGCGTTCTTTGATTTTACAATAGGGGTAGATGGCTCGCCAAAAGAGAAGTTGATAGGATTTTTTGTCAGCCATTTATAGAAAAATTTGTGCAGGAGTCCGCACAATATGATAGCTATTACCAGTTCAAGGATGACAGGAGTCGTTATGCGCATGATATTGATGTCATGGCAAAGGAAAAGATAAGTGTCTATGGCCGCATAAATGATAACGGACAGTGCGAGGATAAAACTTATCTTTTTAGTCTGAATTTGTTTTTTATTCGTCATGGTCTGCAAGTATTTGGAATCGTTTTGCGCTAAAGATATAATCGATATTCCAGATAGTTGCAGTAAAAAGATTGATAGTTACCACGTATCATGCTAAATATCACGGTCAGAGTATGATTTTTCACCTAAAATCATACTCTGACCGCAGAAATCGGGGACAAAGCAGCTGTCAGTCTTGCCGTGTCAGGGTAATTTTCTTACTGGCTTCACGTTTGTTGGCATCCACGACTTTGATATACCTTTGCGTGGTGGTGATACTCTTGTGCGCCATGATGCTCTGTATGGTACGGATGTCCGTCCCGGCAGCTGCTTGTAGCGTTGCAAATGTTCTCCGGTACGAGTGAAATGTTATGTTCTTGGTAATTCCGGCAGAACGAATCCATTCTTTCATCGGTATTTGCGTCCAACTACGCATAAGTCCCTTGAATACCAAACCTTTCTTTTCAGAACTATAGCCTATCAATCCCAATGCTTCTTCGCTGATGGGAATGATGTCTTCCGCTTTGTTCTTCTGCGTAATGATGTGTACGCATTTCCCACCGGCAGAATAGTCCACGATGTCTTCCCAACATAGCGAGAGAATGTCACTGATACGCAAGCTGGTCATACAGGAAAACAGCGATGCCGTTTTCAGAATAGGCTTCTTACAAGGTGTCTCGGCCAATTTGTACAGTTCCTCAACAGACAGGGCCTCTTTCATTACATCTTCTGTCTCTATCTTTTCCAAGAAGTCATTGACATTGGTCTTTATCATCCCATTACGGTAGAGTATTTTCAGGAAACCTCTGAAAGTAGACCAATATCCTGATGCGGAGTTCCGTGTGATACGTCCGTTACGCCTTAGCTTCTTGGCACTCAGCAGATATTCCCGAAACTTGTTACAGAGGTCGATGTCAATCTCTTCAAAGGTGCATTTGCCATGTACGAAGTTATTGAAATGCAGATAGACAAACTCCCATTTCTGGTCATGCTTATGGAGCTGCTTGCGATAATACTCCAGAAAGTCTGCCTTGAGTTTGTACTTGTCAAAGAAGTCATACCGTTCATTGACTACCGACTCGAACCTGCGGCAACGGATGGCTTCGGCTTTCTCGGTCATTACCTCGTTGAAATTCTGTTCACGTTTGTTTCTCGGATTGGCATAGATATAAATACCAAGCGATTCATGACGGATAACTTTCATTGTCTCTTTGTCTCGATACCCCGGATAATAATCCAGATAGAAAGACATCATCCTGCCTTTTAGCGGACGTGTCCTTAATGTCACAGTCTTGCATTCATGCATAATGTTATATTTTATGGTTATTATTAATTCGTCGGCGAAACTCTATAATGTAATCATGCAGATTACCTACAGCAGGGATTAATTTTTGAATAATTTACGGATAGCCATAAATTAGACTATTTGCGGACACCCATTACCCGGTCAAACTCCACTTTCAGGAATCTGACGAATCGTCCGTTCTTCTCACGGTTGATCTGATGGAATTGCAGAATACCGTAAACTGAATCACGAGAGAGTTTGAATTTCTCCATCGCCTCCTTGACGGTGTAGTATTCCGCCTTGCTCTCCTGTTCGGAACTCTTCGAGAGGTCGAAGTGGAGCTTTGAGTAGAATATCTGCCCATGCTCTTTCTTGGAGGGAATGTTGTTCCGATACACTTGCGAACGGATGGCGACACGTGTCATGCCGTACTTCTCCTGAATCTCTTCCGGTGTGTACCATTCGGTAAGGTCGGAATCCACCTCGTATTTGGCAAAGGCGGCATCGATATGTTTCTTGCTGTAATAGTTGAACTGGCGTATTCTCACCTTCGGCACTTTATGTTGCCGTGTGTAAGTCCACACCCATTTGGCGTTGACTTTATATTTTTCCGCAATCTCTTCGGCGGTGTAATACTCGGAGATGTTGAAGTCGTTTTTTGCAACCAGTCGTTCGTAAGGTTTGCTTTTGAGCATTAACTCTATGTCTGCACGCCTTACCAAAGCCATTCTTCCGCTAATTCGGGATGCTCTAAGTTTATCCTCTTTGACTAATTTATAAATGTACTGACGGCTTACGCCCATCAATCGGGCAGCCTGCGAGAAAGTGAAATATTCCTGCTTCTCCAGACTGGAGCGCAGCTCCTGCATTTCTTGAATATGGCGCAGTTCCATTTTGCGCTCCTTGATACGATGTTTGTAACCTCGCTTCGAGCATTGAGGGCTACAATAACAGGTCGTTGTTTTCTGTGCGATGAATGGTTTTCCGCACCATTGACAAATTCTCTTTACTTCCATATTTCCTATATCATTTTCTCTGTTTTTTTATTTCCCTTTTTGTCTACACATGTAAACCATTGTCAACACACGTCAACTAATGCGTCACTGTGACATTCGGGCTAACCGTGAATTTCTGTCGCGGTAGAAATATGATAGAAAAATATGGATAAAAACCGTTATCTCCAAATACGGACTGGAAAGTGTTAAAATAGAAAAGTCGCTGATATACAGCGACTTTATTCTAAATGATTATAGTTGGTTACGGCTGTTTCCAAGCCATCATTTGCCGATGCAAAAATGTTGAAAAATATTTTGAAGTACCATGTCATTCGTAACCTCACCCGCTATGTCCGAAATGAAGAAGATACACTCTCGTATGTCTTGCGAAAGAAAATCCCCGGAAATCTGCGAATCAAGTCCGTCTTGTACTCTATGAATAGCTTCCAAAGCTTTATTTAAAGCTTCGTAATGCCTTACATTTGTTACAATAATATCATTCTGTGTCACTGTAGGCAAGTGTGCTGCATCAATAAGCATTTTTTGTAATTCACTTGTATTCTCCCGTTGTTTGGCCGAGATGAAAATAGATTCCGTAGATTCTTTGGGGAAGTCTTTTAATAAAGATAATAAATCCTCTTTCTCTTTACCTTCAATCAAATCAGCCTTATTGAATACAACAATCAAATGTTTTCCTTCGCAACGTGGAATTATCTTCTCCGATAACTGTTCAATTTGAGAGGCGGCATTCACAGCATCTACCATCCAAAGAACAATCTCCGCCTGATCCAACTTCTGAAAAGTTCGTTCAATACCCAAACTTTCAATCGTGTCATTGGTTTCCCGGATTCCGGCGGTATCAATGAACCGGAAAGTGATTCCTCCGATATTGACAGTATCTTCGATTACATCACGTGTTGTCCCGTGAATATCACTGACAATGGCTTTATCCTCATTCAATAATACATTCAGTAAAGTCGATTTTCCGGCATTTGTTTCACCGATGATAGCTACGGGAACACCATTCTTAATGGCGTTGCCGACACTAAATGAATGAGCCAGCCGCGAAATGACCTGTTCTATTTCATCTGCCAGCTTCCTTAATGCCGAACGATCGGCAAATTCCACATCCTCTTCGCTGAAATCCAACTCCAATTCAATCATGGAAGTGAAATTCAACAACTTGTTACGTAGATCTGTCAGCTCTTTACTGAATCCGCCCCGCATCTGGCTCATTGCCAATCGGTGAGTGGCAGCAGATGAAGAAGCAATCAAGTCCGCCACAGCTTCTGCCTGACTTAAATCCATCTTTCCATTGAGGAAAGCACGTTGCGTATATTCTCCCGGTTGGGCCATGCGGCAACCGTTTTTAATAAGCAACTGCATCACCTGTTGAAGAATATAAGTGGAACCATGACACGTGATTTCCGTACTGTCTTCTCCCGTATACGAATGAGGAGCACGGAAAAGGCTGACGAGCACTTCATCAATCATCTCATCTCCGTCATAAATACGTCCGAATGTCAAAGTATATGGTTTTTGTTCGCTTAATAATTTGCCAGCTTTGGCTGACTTGAAGATGCTGCCGGTAATAGAAATAGCTTCCGGACCGGAAACGCGGATGCTTCCGATAGCACCGCCTTGAGCGGTAGCGATGGCGCAGATAGTATCTTGAATCATTGTTTTTTCTTTTTGGATGAGCAAAGATAATTGTTTCTAAGTAAAAAACAGAAAATTGAGCACAACTTGTGCTTTATTTGTTTATATTTGCTGCCGTGCAGTGGTACACCAAACAAAATAAAACGATAATGCTTATGGAACCAGCGATTAATTTATATTCTTCCAATGAAAAGAGTGAACTCATACGGGAGAACTCACAAGAAATACTTTCTGTCCTTGCAGCTCATCAAATAGCTTTGTGGGAATATGATATCATTACGGGCGAATGCTCTTTTTCTGACGACTATTTCTCTACACTTGGTTTGAAGAATGCCGGAGTCCTTTTTGAAGATATTGATAGTTTCTATCGGTTTGTTCATCCGGACGATACCGAAGCTTATAAGCAGGCTTTTGCAGAGATGCTTTCATCAGACTCTAAGACTTCACAAATCAGAGTTCGTTGTATTGGTGAACAGGGGAAAGTGGTTTGGCTGGAAGATCATTTTTTGTCTTACAAAGAGAGTTGTAAAAGCCATCCGGGTAAAGTGCTGGCGTATACAGTGAATGTCACTTCACAGTGCGAAAAGGAGCAACATATCAAATATCTGGAAGAATATAACCGCAAAATTATTGAAGCACTGCCGGAATTCATTTTTATTTTTGATGATAATTTCTTTATTACCGATGTCCTGATGGCACCGGGAACGATATTGCTTCACCCTGTGGAAGTGCTACGCGGGGCAGACGGACGATCTATTTATTCACCGGAGGTCAGTGACTTGTTCCTTTGTAACATTCGCGAGTGTCTGCAGGACGGACAGTTGAAAGAAATAGAATATCCGGTTGAAGTGGATGGAGGAGTACATTATTTTCAGGCACGTATCGCCCCTTTTGAAGGGAACAGAGTGTTGGCATTGATACATGATATTGGAGATCGCATTCAGCGTTCTCAGGAATTGATTGAAGCAAAACGTCGTGCGGAGGATGCTGATAAGATGAAGTCGGTTTTTCTAGCGAATATGAGCCATGAGATTCGTACCCCGTTGAATGCTATTGTTGGCTTTTCGGAGATTATTGCGGTGACGGAGGGTGAAGAAGAGAAAAGGGAGTATCTGGAGATTATCCAGAGAAATAGCAACTTGTTACTGCAGTTGATTAATGATATTTTAGACCTTTCCCGTATTGAATCCGGCAAATCGGAAATGCATTTCCAGCAGGTTGAGATTGCAGGACTAGTGGAAGAAGTGGAAAAAGTGCACCAGCTGAAGATGAAGTCGAATGTAGAATTGAAAGTGATTCGTCCCGAAGGAGAATACTGGACTTCTACCGATCGTAACCGTGTGATGCAAGTATTGTTCAACTTCTTGTCGAACGCGATTAAAAATACGGAAAAGGGAAGCATTACTTTAGGCTTGAAACATGAAGGACCCTGGCTGAAACTGTATGTCAGCGATACGGGTTGCGGTATATCCAAAGAGAAACTCCCTCAAATTTTTACCCGTTTTGAGAAACTGAATGATTTTGTGCAAGGCACCGGATTAGGGCTTTCAATTTGTAAAAGCATTGTAGAACGACTGGGCGGCCGTATCGAAGTAACTTCAGAATTAGGGCAGGGGAGTGTGTTTGCACTCTATTTACCCTATCAGGAAATACCGAAGGAGGTTGTCGAAAGAAGACTTCCGCATAAGAAGAATATCGATGAGGATAAACGTAAAAAGATATTGGTGGTAGAAGACATTGAGTCGAACTTTGCCCAACTTAATATTCTTCTGAATAAGGAATATATTATTTCATGGGTACGCAACGGACAGGAAGCCATCAATAGCTTCATCCGCGAAAAGCCGGATTTGATTCTGATGGATATCCGTATGCCGATCATGGACGGTATTCAAGCCACTGAAAAGATCCGTACAATTTCTTTGACTGTACCTATTATCGCAGTGACCGCGTATGCTTTCTATACTGAACAGCAACAGGCTATTCAGGCAGGATGTAACGCTGTTATCTCAAAACCCTATTCTTTGGAAAGGTTGAAAGAGACAATAGAATCTTATATCGGATAATTAATTTTCTAAAAGAGAGCTAACATTCTGAATGTTGTGGTGTTATTTATTATATAGTAGTAACATTATAATATATTAGAATATGGAGAAAGTGAAAAAGATAGTCCTTATCGGGGCAAGTGGCTTTGTGGGCTCTGCCCTTCTGAATGAAGCATTGAATCGTGGTTTCGAGGTTACGGCAGTGGTTCGTCATCCGGAAAAGATAAAGATAGAGAATGAAAATCTGAAAGTGGTGAAAGCCGATGTCTCCACGCTTGATGAAGTGGCTGCCGTTTGTAAAGGTGCAGATGCGGTTATTAGTGCATTCAATCCGGGATGGAATAATCCTGATATATACGATGAAACAATCAAAGTTTATCTGACCATTATTGATGGAGTGAAGAAAGCGGGTGTTAATCGCTTTTTGATGGTGGGCGGTGCCGGTTCTTTGTTTATCGCTCCGGGCTTGCGTCTGATGGATTCCGGTGAAGTACCCGAAAATATATTGCCGGGAGTGAAAGCTCTGGGAGAGTTTTATCTGAACTTTTTAAAGAAAGAAAAAGAAATAGACTGGGTATTTTTCTCTCCGGCAGCGGATATGCGTCCGGGAGTACGTACAGGACGTTATCGGTTGGGAAAAGATGATATGATTGTAGATATTGTAGGAAACAGCCATATCTCTGTTGAAGATTATGCTGCCGCCATGATTGATGAGCTGGAATATCCGAAACATCATCAGGAGAGATTTACGATTGGTTATTAATAAAAAAACAATGGCTTGAATCCACACATATTATCAGTGAAAGATTCAAGTCATTATACATTCTTTTAATTGCAATTTTATTCTTTCGATTACAATTTAATCCTCCTGAATATAGATTTATATCCTGTCAAGTACTGTCTTAATCAGCGTATCGATTGTATTCTTATATCCGGTGTTGGCCTCTTTGATAAGTCGGTTGGCTATCACCATGCAGACGGTCATTGCCTTGTGTCCCATCAACCGGCTAAGTCCTGCCAAAGCCGAACTTTCCATTTCGAAGTTGGTAATTTTGTAACCTTTATATTCGAACGCTTCAATCTTATCATTCTGTTTCGGGTCTGCTAACGGGATACGCAGTTCACGTCCTTGGGGACCGAAGAAACCTCCGGCAGCGATTGTCACTCCACGTACCATGTCATCTTTGGCGATCCGGTCGATCAATTCTTCACTGGCATCAATGACGTAAGGAGCAGGAGCGCACATATTTCCCGACCAACCCATGTGATTGAGGAAAGCACGTTCGAAAGGCAAATTGCATACGGCATTACGTCCGGCATAGAAATTCAGTAACCCGTCGAAACCGATGGACTTTTGTGAACAGACAAAAGTTCCGACAGGCGTATTGGGTTGCAGACCGCCACATGTGCCGATACGCACTAATTCCAGTTGGCGGAACTGATCCTTTTCTTCGCGGGTGACAAAGTCGATATTGGCGAGTGCATCCAATTCATTCATTACGATGTCGATGTTATCGCAACCGATTCCTGTAGAGACTACCGTAATTCGTTTACCTTTATAAGTACCCGTGATAGTTTTGAATTCGCGGCTTTCCACTTCACATTCTTTGTTTTCGAAATGAGAAGCTACGAGTGCTACACGTCCGGGGTCACCTACCAGGATTACTTTATCTGCCAACCATTCGGGTTTTACGTGAAGATGGAATACTGAACCGTCTTCATTGATTATCAATTCAGAGGATGGAAAGTACTTTTTCATGTCATTGAAAGGTTTTAGTTTTATAATAGGATTGTATCTATAAATAGAAACGCCGGAACCGGATTTAAGTTCAGAAGAAGTCTCTTTCTTTTTCCATAGGAAAAGAGAGAACGTCTTGCGACTGAAATGAAATCGGATTCCGGCGTTTGTGATAGATTATTTGCTCAATGGCTGATTGCCAGCATTGCCTGTTGTAGGCTTGGCGATATTCTCACGCATGGAAGTATCAGCTTCGATATTCTTCATACGGTAATAATCCATGATGCCTAAGTTTCCACTGCGGAAAGCTTCAGCCATTGCTTTAGGAACTTCAGCTTCTGCCTCAATCACTTTTGCACGAGCTTCCTGTGCTTTTGCTTTCATTTCCTGTTCGGAAGCTACTGCCATAGCACGGCGCTCTTCAGCTTTTGCCTGTGCAATATTCTTATCTGCATTAGCCTGATCGATTTGCAGAGCCGCACCGATGTTCTTACCTATGTCGATGTCCGCAATATCAATAGACAGAATCTCGAAAGCAGTTCCTGCGTCCAGACCTTTACGAAGTACAAGTTTAGAGATAGAATCCGGATTCTCCAATACCGATTTATGGTTTTCAGAAGAACCGATAGACGAAACGATACCTTCGCCTACACGGGCAAGGATCGTATCTTCACCTGCACCACCGACCAATTGTTTGATACTGGCACGTACTGTTACTCTGGCTTTAGCTATCAACTGAATACCATCTTTGGCAACGGCTGTAACAGGAGGGGTGTCAATAACTTTAGGATTTACAGACATCTGCACTGCTTCGAATACATCACGTCCTGCAAGGTCGATAGCAGTTGCCATTTGAAATGACAATTCGATATTCGCCTTCGATGCAGATACTAAGGCATGGACTACTTTTTCCACATGTCCTCCCGCCAGATAATGGGCCTCCAGTTCATCACGGGTTATGTTTTTTAATCCAGCTTTGTGGGCCTCGATCATTCCCGGCACAATGATATATGGCGGAACATTACGTATACGCATCAGAAATAGTTGTATCAACGAGATGTTGACACCTGATACTTTGGCCGACAACCATAAAAAGAACGGCACATAATGGAAAAATAGTATTAGGAAAATAATACCTCCAACAATCAGAAGTATAGGTAAGTACAAGGATGTTTCCATTGATAATTTGTATTAAGTGAATATTATTCTTTGTGTTTCTCAACCATGATTGTACCGTCGGTGATGCGGCTTACGATTATCGAAGTCTTCTCATTGAGGAATCCGTCTATTGACTTTACCTCTACAATTTTTCCGTTAATCTCGGCATAACCGATTTGTGCCAGGCGGGTAGTACTGATTCCTGTATCACCCACTTTGACGCTATCTTCTGCGCTACGGTCTACTTTTGAATCGATATCTTTTTTCAACGCCAGTTTGTCCAGCATCTTCGATCGCATAAACCAAATCAGTGATCCGATGCAGGCAACCGCTGATATGCCAAGAGTGACAAATCCTCCTGCCATACCTAAATTGTCGAACGCATAGTAGTTGGCATACAGGATGCAAACCAATGCAGAAATTCCGGCCAGGCTAATGCCCGGGATGACGAACAGTTCTACCAGAAACAGTATGACTGCGGCAATAATGAGAACGGCGATAATGAGTATATCCATAGTTCAGAGTTATTATTTATTTTGTTTTTTCTGCATTACGTACATTCACTTCGAGAGCATCCAGTTCTTCGGACATTTGCAGTATCCGCTTTTCAAGGTCGAGAATGACAGGAGCCATTTTGGCTTTTCCCTGTTGGTTGGCACCGGCATATTGTTGACGAAGGCTGTTCAGCTTTTCTTCTTGTTGATAATAGTCTTTTTCCATCTGCTGATAGCGTTGGAAAAGTGTCTTGGCTTTTGCGGATTTAAAGTCGCTCATCAGATAGTAAGTCGTATGGTCGTCAATGACAAACTCAAAATCCATGGCACGGCGTTCTTTGGGTTTATGACTGATAGCAGCTTCCAATCGTTGCAGTGCTTCGGTAACCGCTTGTTTATCCTTCCAGGTTTCTTTTAGCGAATGAATCTGCGCCAGACGAATGATCTGTTGCTGCTCCATTGCTTCATAATTATAAGTCTGTTTGGAAGTGTTAGGAATGAATACATAAATGCATACCTTTCCTTCCGGTTGGAAACGGTCGGAAGCAAACCATCCGAGGTTGTTGTATTCATCAATGACGTACATATAATCGTTGTACGGCGAGTTGAACGGCATACCCACATTCTCCGGAACAAGATAAGTGTCGGTATTCGTGTTGTAGCGAGTGACAAAAATATCATAGCCACCCAGTCCCTCGCCATCGCTGGCGTAATAAACGGTGACTCCATCCGATAGGACAAACGGATAATTCACATTGCCGGAAGCATTAATACTACCCGGTAACGGGCGTCCGTCACTCCATTCATTCAACAACTTGTTCTTTGAAAAGATGTCAAGATTACCTTTCTCACCCTTTTCGCTATAATAAATTTTATTTCCGATTTCTGTTTCATAAACAGTTCCCGGATGATCTCCTTCTGTCTTGAAGAACTCATTGAAAGTAAACAGCTTGCCCGATTCTTCGCTAATCTTGTAAGCGTTCAGGAAAGTCGCTTTGTCCACAACGAAACTGTCGATGATACATACATCTTCAACTCCCTTCAACATACGGAGGTCGGATTTGCTTTTTTCCAGAAGCTTTTCTGCTTCTTCCGTCGGTTTTTTACGTTTACTTAAATCTGCGATATATTCCTCAAAGCAGTTCACTGCGTCTTCAAAGCGGTACGTCTCATTATATGCTTGTCCCAAATAGAGTTGTCCACCGGTGATACGTTTCTTTACCGCTATTTCAAGAGGTTTCACCGCCTCTTCCGCCTCTCCGGTTTTCAGGCAACATACGCCATACCAATAATTATAATTCCCGTTCGACGGTTGTGATTTAGCATACTTCTTAAAAATTGGTTTGGCTTGTTCGTACTCACCTTTGGTAAATAAGGTGCGTGCCTGTTCCAACGTTTGTGCAGAGACTTCGCAAAGGAAGAGGCTGCAAATTAAAAATAGAATATATTTTCCTTTCATCGTTTTGAGCGTTTATGAGTGACGGGTAGATTGAAAACATTGCTGCTTTCGGGCACCGGTCCATTTATCAATTGTTCAAAAGTACAAATTTATTAGAAATAAACCCTTTTTCAGTGATTCTATTATGTTAATTCTTCTTTAAATCATTCTTTTCGCTTACTTTTGCAGCCGATTTTCAAAGATATGACACAATTTACGGAAGAAGAGAAAACCATTCGCCGCATTGAACGGCGGTTTAGCAAAGGAGTGGTGCAATATGGATTGATAGAAGAAGGAGACAAAATCCTTATCGGACTGTCGGGAGGAAAAGATTCGTTGGCGCTTGTGGAACTGTTGGGGAGACGCGCACGTATCTATAAACCTCGCTTTTCTGTTGTTGCCGCCCATGTAGTGATGAAGAATATTCCTTATCAGAGTGATACGGAATATTTGAAAGCGCACTGTGAAGCGTATGGAGTTCCCTTTGTGCAGTATGAGACTGCCTTTGATCCTGCTACCGACACACGTAAATCTCCCTGTTTCCTCTGTTCGTGGAACCGTCGGAAAGCCTTGTTCACAGTTGCCAAGGAACACGGATGCAATAAAATCGCTCTCGGTCACCATATGGATGATATTTTGGAAACTTTATTGATGAATATCACTTATCAGGGAGCTTTCAGTACAATGCCACCCCGGTTGGTGATGAAGAAGTTTGATATGACAATTATTCGTCCGATGTGTCTGGTTCATGAAGCCGATTTGGCAGAATTGGCGACTTTGCGTCATTATCAGAAGCAAGTGAAGAATTGTCCTTATGAATCGCAGTCCAGCCGGAGTGATATGAAAGGAATTTTACGGCAGTTGGAAGCGATGAACTCGGAAGCTCGTTATAGCCTTTGGGGGAGTATGACTAATGTACAGGAAGAATTATTACCAGATAAAATAGATTAATTTGAATAGATTGTTATGAAAGGATTCTATACCATTTTGTTGCTGATCGTATCTAATGTCTTTATGACATTTGCTTGGTACGGACATTTAAAGATGAAACAGGAGTACAGTTGGTTCGCAGCTCTTCCGCTGATCGGTGTGATTGCGTTCAGCTGGGCGATCGCCTTTTTTGAATATTCCTGTCAGATACCGGCCAATCGCATTGGCTTTGTAGGCAATGGAGGCCCGTTTTCATTGATGCAACTAAAAGTCATTCAAGAGGTAATAACACTTGTTATTTTTACAGTGTTCACTACAATCTTTTTTAAAGGTGAGGCTTTACATTGGAATCATCTGGCTGCATTTGTCTGTCTGATTGCAGCAGTGTATTTCGTGTTTATGAAATAGATATTTGCCAATTGAATAGAGGTTCTGTTTTCTCAAGTAGAACCTCTATTTGTATAAAATATATATATTACGGAGTAGTTATGTGTTTTTTCATTCCCTCCGTATAATAAGTCTTGAACTCTCCATTTTCTCCGCTATAGATAAAGTAGGCGTCAATCGTTGTATCCGCTTTGCAGAAAGCTTCCGCTTCTTCCAGTCCCATCACCATGAAGGCGGTGGCAAGGGCGTCGGCAGTCATACAGTCTTTGGCGATTACCGTAGAGGACAAGATATTGTGTTGTACCGGATAGCCAGTTCTAGGGTCAATCGTATGGGCGTATTTCTTCCCATCCTTATAATAATAATTACGATAGTTTCCGGAAGTAGCCAAGCCTAAATCTGTTATCTCAAGAATTGTCTGTAAGTCTTGGTTTACGGCCAGTGAATCGTCGATGGGCTTATTGATTCCAATGCGCCATAAGCCTTTGGAAGGATTTTTCCCTTTCACTACCACCTCGCCTCCTATATCTACCATATAGTTTTTTATTCCCTTACGGTCGAGTAGTTGTGCAATTACGTCTACCGAATACCCTTTGGCAACGGCACTACAACTTAACATGGTACGAGGATCCTGTTTGATAACTTTGCCGTTATCCATTTTCACTTTTTCATATCCGGTGATTTGTAACAGACTGTCTATCATTAATGAATCAGGAAAAGCACCTTTTTTGAAACCGAATCCCCAAGCATTGGCAAGAGGGGCCACTGTAATGTCGAAAGCACCCTTTGTCTCTCGGGAAATTTCCATCGAGCGATGGAAACATTTCTGGAAAAAACTATCAGTCACCAGCTCTTCATTGCGGTTGACACGACTGATAACAGAACTGTCATTGAATGGAGATAAAGATTGGTCGAAACGTTTCAGTTCAGCTTCTATTTCCGGTTTTAAATCACCATCATGCTGATAAGTAATCTTATATACTGTCCCAAACACTAAACCTTTGACACTGTAATAGTCAACTTGTTGATTATGTCTGACTAATATCCAGATAGTTGCCAAAATCAGGAAAGCCAGCCAAAGGAAACTTTTCTTTGTTTTCATACGCTCTTCTATTTGATGAGAAAACTCGTTTTATTGAAGAAATAAATGTTCAATTAATATCTTTAGTCCGATAATGACTAGAATGATACCTCCCCATAACTCTGCTTTCAGTTTCCGGGCGATGCCGCAGCCACATTGGATACCAAAGATCAGACCGATGAGTGACATGACAAATGAAACAAACCCGATGATGCTGATAGGCGGAAGGATTTCGGTATAGTCCTGAACTCCCAGAAAGGCAAAGGAAATGCCGATTGCCAATGCATCAATACTTGTGGCTATTGCCATGGTCAATACCACTTTCGGATTTGCCGGATTGAACAGTTTACAACATTCTTCTTCTTTGAAAGATTCTAAAATCATTCGTCCGCCTAAGAAGGCAAGGATTGCGAAAGCAATCCAATGGTCTACACTTTCTATAAGATGACTGAATGTCTTTGCACACATCCATCCGATAAATGGCATGATTGCCTGAAAAAAGCCGAAAGCAAAAGCCATGACTAGCATGGGTTTCCATCGGGTATGTTTCAAAATAATACCGCTTGCAATTGAGACAGCGAAACAATCCATCGCCAGACCTATTGCAAGCAGCCAAATCTCTAGTCCTGTCATTGTATTCTAAAGAGGCAATTTATAAATAAGGGAATAAGTGATTCCCATGTTACTCGATTTAAATTTTCCGTAACCGGGTACGTACCATGGGTCTCCATATTCTCCGGTAGATGCTTTGGTTTTGTATTTCATACGTACTGACCACCCCATGTTGAAGTTTTTGTAAATACGTACTTTGACGCCTAAAACGATTTCCAGCCATTGCACCGATCCTTTCATACCCAGATGACTGAATGGCACACTTCCTCCCCAATAACCGTCTTCCAAACTGGGGTTACCTATTACATCTCCCCAGATAGGATCATCTGCCGGCATCGTGGAAACATCATATTTAAATGAACTGAATGCATAGCGAAGTCCTGCATACAAGTAGCTGTTCTTCTCTTTTTTCTTTGCCATGGTGTTGTAGTCCACACCGATTCGGAAGAATGGGGCCATTTTGCTCTTATAGTGTATGCCTGTTTCGCTCCAGGTATCTGTTCCTCCCATACCAAACTCAATGGTAGGGATGAATTTATTCTTGAGGTTAACGGCTACGCTGACTTCAGAACTCATAAAGTCGCCTCCCAGCAGCTTGCTTCCAATGCCATATAAATCCACACCGACATACGTACCATTGTAGAGCGGAATGGTATCTATCTCGGCAACCTCTTTTTTCTTCTGATCTCTTTTGGGCGTTTGCGCTGGACGTTGCTGTTGTGCCAGCAACGGAAGCCCAATGCAAAAGAGCAGAAGCAGACTAATTAGTCGTTTCATCAGGTGTGCGTTCTGGCCGATAATTATAGAATATCTGCAAGTTCTCGATTTCATTTGTATTGGCTTCTTTATTTTTTATATGAAGAGAATCTATCTGATCCGGCTGCCCGTTGCCATAGGGAGGAGGGTTACCCGGTCTTCCCGGTTTTCCAAATTTAGCGCTGATTATATTTTGTTTCATCATATAACCACATTCCATGGACTGGAAATAAGGGGTATTCTGTTGTACAATGTATAATGTGTCAACATCTTTATCTCTACGTTTGGGATCGTATCTGAATATGAACACAGTAGTGTCACTTGTGTATCGTAGTGGCAACATCAGGGTATGTACATTCTTTTCATTGTTCAGGATGATAGAGTCAGTGCCCAATGCTGTGATTGTTAATGAATCAAGCGTGTCTTTTAATGCAATAGTAGGGTTATCCGGATTAATGGTATATATTGTGCAGTACATCATTGGACGTCCTGCCAATGAGCAATCGTTCTCATCCGAGCAGGCACTGTGTAAGCTGACTGCACCGCCAATGATAGTCAATATGAGAAAGATACGAATTAAATTCTTCATAGTCAGTTTATTGAATGTGAATCAAATTTTCTTTTCTATCTGATAGTTATTCCGTTCCGGTGCATTGCGCGAGATGAGTTCGCCAAGGAATCCGGCTAAGAATAATTGCGTACCTATAATCATTGCCGTAAGTGACAAATAGAAATAGGGAGAGTCGGTCACCAGTCGGTAGGGGAGACCGTTGTACATGGCATATAGTTTACTGGCACCTACGATGATGACAGAAATCATTCCGATCAGAAACATTAATGATCCCAACAGTCCGAAGAAATGCATCGGCTTGATGCCGAATCTGGAGAGGAACCAAAGAGAGAGTAAATCCAGATACCCGTTTACGAAACGGTTCAGTCCGAATTTGGTTGTACCATATTTGCGAGCCTGGTGTTGTACCACCTTTTCACCGATTTTCTTGAATCCGGCGTTCTTTGCCAGATAAGGTATATAACGATGCATCTCACCGTACACTTCGATATGTTTTACGACCTCTTTGCGATAGGCTTTCAGTCCGCAGTTGAAGTCGTGCAGGTTTTTGATGCCTGATACTTTGCGGGCGGTAGCATTAAACAACTTGGTGGGCAGTGTCTTTGAAATAGGATCATATCTCTTTTGCTTCCAGCCGGATACCAGGTCGTAGCCATCCTTTGTAATCATCCGGTAAAGTTCGGGGATTTCGTCTGGGCTATCTTGCAGGTCCGCATCCATCGTTATGACTACGTTTCCTTCCGCTTCAGCGAATCCGCAGTAGAGTGCAGGTGATTTACCGTAGTTACGGCGGAATTTGATACCTTTTACATGTTCCGATTGAGCTTTAAGCTTTTCGATCACTTCCCATGAATGGTCGGTACTTCCATCGTTAACGAAAATCACTTCGAATGAGAATCCGTTGGCTTGCATTACCCGTTCTATCCAAGCATAGAGTTCGGGTAGTGACTCTTCTTCATTGAATAATGGGATTACAACTGATATATCCATTTTTTAATTACTAATTACTTACGAATTACAAATTACGATTGAGCCACTCCGTTATTTTCCGGTTTGGCCTTTTTCATTACCATCAATGCGGTGGGAATGGCCAGGATACTTCCCCAAAATACATCCCATGACAATAGTTGCATGGTGATATTGATGGAAGTAAGTGAACGGGCGGTATCTATCGTTTCTTTTATAACTTCTTTGTTTTCTATCAGAGCCGGGGTGTTGGTCATCAGTTCGTCCCACAACTGGATGTAAGAGTTGATGATAAATCCATGATCGATGAATTGGAAATAGGCGTAGTGGGCCACAGCTACCAGCAGAGAAGCAAACATATACATAAATATGGTAAAGAGCATGGCATGCGAAAATTGGATACTTCCCCCGCAAATCTTATCCCGGTACATTTTCGCATAGTGATATCCGATGAAAGGTACGGATAATGTCAGGATTACAAATAAAAGCGAAAGGAAAGGTATGTGGAATCCCAGCGGAAATAATATGAACTTCAATATCCAGTAGATTCCCATATACGTGCCAAAATGCATGGCATATTTTTGTAAATAGCTTCTGTTCTCTGTCATCTTCATTTATAAATTGCGCACAAAGGTACAAATAATATCGGTTGGTAGGGGAAATCTGGTTGTTAAAGTTAATAAAGCAGAGGAAGTTGCTGTCTGAATATTTTTTTGCAATTTTAATTGCCTGAAATGTAGCCTGTTAGTCTTTTGTTAGTAAAAAAGTTGTCTGCAGCTATTGCAGAATACATAAAAATGTCTACCTTTGCAACCGCAAAACGGGTAAGTCCTATACGGCCAGCTCCCTTCGAATCCTCCAGGGCTTGATCGCAGCAAAGGTAGTTGGTTGTAGCGGCGCGATATAGATAGCTTACCCACCCGCCTCTTTAGCTCAGTTGGCCAGAGCACGTGATTTGTAATCTCGGGGTCGTTGGTTCGAATCCGACAAGAGGCTCAAAAAGGATATATAACAAATACAAGAAAAAGCATTCAGGTATTAGTCTGGATGCTTTTTTTCTTTTTATACCTTTTATTAAGAGGGTAAACAATGTAAAAGAGGTGCGTCAAAAAAAAGTTCTTGACACACCTCCTTTAGTTTTATAGGGATTCAGTTTTTACTTGATTCTCTTGTATCCATACACAGCTAAATCGCCCAATTCCTCTTCAATGCGGAGTAACTGATTGTATTTAGCCATACGGTCTGAGCGGCTTAAAGAACCTGTCTTGATCTGTCCGCTGTTAGTAGCTACTGCGATATCAGCGATAGTAGCATCTTCTGTTTCACCCGAACGGTGAGAAGTAACAGTAGTGTATCCATGACGGTGAGCCATTTCGATAGCGTTCAGTGTTTCTGTCAGCGAACCGATTTGGTTTACTTTAATCAGGATAGAGTTGGCACAGCCTTTTTCGATACCCATTGCAAGGAAATCTACGTTGGTTACGAACAAGTCGTCACCTACCAGCTGGCAACGGTTGCCGATGCGTTCGGTCAGCTTTTTCCAGCCTTCCCAGTCGTTTTCGTTCATACCGTCTTCGATAGAGTCGATAGGGAATTTGTTGATTAGTTCTTCCAGGTAGTCAACTTGTTCTGCGGAAGTACGTTTCTTACCTTTTTCACCTTCAAACTTGGTATAATCGTAAATACCATCGTGGTAGAATTCGGAAGAAGCACAGTCCATACCGATCATAACGTCTTTGCCCGGTTCGTATCCTGCTGCTTTGATAGCGGCCAGAATAGAATTCAAAGCATCTTCCGTACCTTCGAGGTTAGGTGCGAAACCACCTTCATCACCTACAGCAGTGCTAAGGCCACGGTCTTTCAAGACTTTCTTTAAAGCGTGGAATACTTCAGCACCCATGCGCAGACCTTCTCTGAAAGAAGGAGCACCTACGGGGCGGATCATAAATTCCTGGAATGCGATCGGAGCATCGCTATGTGAACCACCGTTGATGATGTTCATCATCGGTACAGGCATTACATACGTATTTGTTCCACCGATATAGCGGTATAGAGGAAGGTCCAGATAGTTGGCAGCAGCTTTAGCTACGGCAAGAGATACGCCGAGAATAGCGTTAGCACCTAAATTCGATTTAGTCTTAGTGCCGTCCAATGCCAGCATTGCGTAGTCGATACCTCTCTGATTGAGTGAAGACATACCAATCAGCTTCGGAGCGATGATTTTATTTACATTATCAACCGCTTTTTGTACTCCTTTTCCACCATAGCGCTGTTTGTCACCATCGCGAAGTTCCAATGCTTCGTGTTCACCAGTGGAAGCACCTGACGGCACAGATGCACGTCCCATAATGCCGGATTCCAATACTACGTCAACTTCTACTGTGGGGTTACCTCTTGAATCGAGAATTTCTCGAGCTACAATTTTTTCAATTTTCATCGTTTCTATTGTTTTTGAATAAGATTTCTGCAAAAGTACGGACTTGACGGGGAGTGAGAAATCACCATAAATAGGTATTCTTTTTATGCCTATTCCCTATATGTCGTTAGTCCGACCTTATACTATAACAACGGGACGATGCTTTTTGTTTGAGTGCGGCGGAGTGAATTTGCAGGATTTTAATCTTCGATAATAACCCCTAACAGTGGAAGCAAATCCATAGCTTGCAGGGAAGTGATGACAACCCCTTTCAAATCGCTGATGTTAAGCGTGATTCCGCTGATACGGGAAGTGCGCAAATCTATTCCGCGAAGCGGAGCGTGTGAAAAATCGGCTTCTACGAGATCGCAACTCTCAAATGCGACGGATGAAAAACGGCAGTCGTTCAGACTTCCGTTGCGGAGCTGGCTGTGTGCAAAACGTACCTGGTTCATTTTACTCATAGCCAGATTGATATAACCTGCGTTGCAGTCATGCAGCAAGACGTGATTCATCGTTGTTTCCGATAAATTGGTACCCAATAGTTTGCAGGAAATGAATTCTACCCGGTAGAGCGAACTTTCAGCGAAAGAAATGTTGGATAAGTCGCAGTTCTCAAACCTGACATCGGTCAGCTGGGAAGAACGGAATTTACATTCGCTGAATGTCTGATGCTGAAAGGTGCAGTTTTTGAAACTTTTATAAGATTTGTCGATGCCTTCTTCTTTTCCTTTGCAGAATAAAAGATGAGAGACGGTTTCTTCTCTGTCGAGCCATTCCTGTAGGGTAGTAGTACTGACTTCCTGCTCTTCCATCATGGGAGGAACAACGCGGACGGGTTTGGTTGGGTTTCTTTTAATCATGCCGTAAAGGTAGGATTTATATTCGAATTATTAAATCTGTTTTCCCACATATCCGCCGGCTAACGTTGCGGCTAATCCTATTCCTATACTTAATAATGTATATAGAACAAATGCTCCGTAAAATTCTCCTTTCAGCAGACCTACGCCGTCACTGGAGAAAGTAGAGAACGTTGTGAAACCTCCACATAAACCCGTTGTCAGAAACAAACGGACCTCGAACGGAAGGTGGAATCGCTCTGAAAGGGCATAGAACAGGCCGATGAGAAAACTGCCGAGAAGATTGACCGTGAAAGTGGCCCATGGAAAATGATAAGGGACGATTCGTTCGTGCATTAGCAACTGGATGAAATAACGCAGTGCACTACCGGTTCCTCCACCGATAAAGATATAGATAACTTCTTTACTCATTTGATTGAAAGATTGATATTATTTGTAGGCGGCTTCAAAATCCTTTTCGAATTGCTGGAAGCCTCCGGGATAAACAAGATTGATTTGTTCTGAAACGGTTGACGGATCATTTTTGTTTTGCAGAACGGATATGAACTTTTTGAATATCTCGCGGGGAACGCTCTCTATCCAAAAGGTGACAAGCGCATGCGAAAGGATATAAGAGTATTGCTCGTCCGTCATTTGCTGTTTCATAAATTTGCCTTGGCTGCTATTTAAAAATGTAGGAAGGTTTACTTCCCCCAGCATATACATCGTCCGAACTCTCCCTTGTTCGTATTCGGTAAATGTGTGGCGGACTGCTTTTTTGTGAATGGTGCAATGTTCGAAGTACTCCGACAGTCCTTCGTTAAGCCAACTTGGAGGACGCTTGCCGAGAATCTGCGAAACGAAATGATGACTCAGTTCGTGATAGATGATGGCAAGACTTCTCTCCCGTCCATTCTCCCGTCCTAAGATGACTGCCTTTTGTAGCTTAGGTGAGTATGCACCGCTTGCCTTGATAGGCAGAGACACATTGATACTTTCTAAGTAATCTATTGCTTCTCTTCTATTTTCAAAAACATATAGTTGGAGGCTAAGCGTATCGGGCAGTCCGAATTGTGAATAGAAATCAACCTCATGTTGAAGAAACTGTTCTATCTTCTTCCGGTCTTTGTCGGGAAGCGGGTCACCGCCATATTCCACTTTTACGGTTTGGGCATGAAGCAAACCGCAGAAAAAGAAGACCGGGAAGAAAAGTAAAAATATGCGCATGATACATCTATTATTTCAGGTTGTGTAGCTTCATATATTTCTTTTTGTCACGTTTGCTCATATCCTGCATGATAAGGTCATGGTCGGTTACAGCCTGATAGATGGTTTTCTCTTCCGGTTTCACATCTCCTTCAGTTGTGCGGAATACAGGAATAAAGTGGGAGTAAGGGTATCCGGATGATAATCCTCCTTTGAACTTATTTTCATCCAGAAAAAAGAAGGAGATGGCAGCACCTGTGGGGCCTGCCTTTCCTATGGCTTGTCCAACTTGTACTTCTTCGCCCGGTTCGATAAAATTCTCATTCATCACCAGATAGGCTGCAAAAGT
Source organism: Bacteroides sp. M10 (assembly GCF_014334015.1). Taxonomy (GTDB): domain Bacteria; phylum Bacteroidota; class Bacteroidia; order Bacteroidales; family Bacteroidaceae; genus Bacteroides; species Bacteroides intestinigallinarum. The sequence goes on from NZ_CP060488.1 coordinate 3,768,177, forward strand.
CTGATCGGGATGATAGATGAGCAGCTGTTGCGGGTTGGTGGTTTTACAGGCTATTCCGCTGCGGGTGGCGTAGATTGTATCACCTTGCTTGATGTGAAAATTCAAGGTCTTGAATGGTTCACGCGGATCGGTTTTCCAGGCTGTCTTTTGATTGTTCTTTACGGGTAAGGCATAAGGAGTCTGAATGTTGAAATCTTTAGGAAACTTGCCCCGGTAGAACGTATAAGAAGAGGCACTTTTAAACGGATTGTCTACCTGTGCGTTCTTTTCTATTTTAAATATAGTGTTTTTTCCGTTACTTAAATTGTAGGAACGGTCGTTGGCACGATACAGATAATAGTCGCAATAGTCTTCATTGTAGTAATTGAGTTCGGTAGCTCCCTGAGCATCTTTTTCCCATTTTGACTCGATGATACCGTATGGACGTTCCAGCAGTTTACGTAAAGACTGCGCGGAAGTGTAGCTGGCGGACAATGTGAAAATCAATAGAGCGATCAATTTAAGGTGCTGTGCCATATTCTAAATAGTAAAGTGTTTATTGATATAGTTGGGATAATACGTTGCAAATATAGAAAGATTATGTAATATGCGTCTTTAATCCTTTTAATTTCTTCACCATAGACACTATATTTTTTCTAGCTTCTGGATTTGTTATCTGCTTTATATTTAAATGTTTATCCCGTTTCTACTTCTATATCCTTCTATATTTTCTTTATAAAGAAAAACACCTCTATTGTTTCCTGTCTATCTTTGCCATACGATTATTAACTAACTCATTTATATCATGAAGAACATGAAAATAGGAACTGCAATATGGGTCTGCCTGTTGCTCTCTTTTTTCTTCGGCACATCAGCAAAGGCCGAAAGTATCACTTCTCCTGACGGACAATTAAAACTTAATTTCTTTGTCAACACGCAAGGAGAACCGGTGTATGAACTCTCTTATAAAGGAAAAGAGGTGATTAAACCTTCGAAACTGGGACTGGAATTGAAAAATGATCCCGGACTGATGAATGGATTCACTCTGACCGATATTAAAACTTCTGCTTTTGATGAAACATGGGAACCGGTGTGGGGAGAGGTGAAATCAATCCGCAACCATTATAATGAAATGGCTGTTACCCTGAATCAAAAGGCGCAAGATCGTAATCTGATTATTTGTTTTCGTCTTTATAATGATGGCTTGGGGTTCCGCTATGAGTTCCCGCAGCAAAAGAATCTGAATTACTTCGTTATAAAAGAAGAACATTCGCAGTTTGCTATGGCCGGCGATCATAAGGCATTTTGGATTCCAGGCGATTATGATACGCAGGAATATGACTATACCGAATCCAAACTTTCTGAAATTCGCGGATTACTGCAGGGCGCAATCACCAGCAATGCTTCTCAAACGCCTTTCTCTCCAACGGGGGTACAGACGTCCCTGCAAATGAAGACAGCCGACGGGTTGTATATCAATCTGCATGAAGCGGCTTTGGTTGATTATTCTTGTATGCATCTGAACCTTGACGATCAGAACCTGATTTTTGAATCATGGCTGACTCCTGATGCGAAAGGGGATAAAGGTTATATGCAAACGCCTTGCCGTTCACCCTGGCGCACGGTGATTGTCAGTGATGATGCTCGTGATATTCTGGCTTCCAAATTGACTTTGAACTTGAATGAACCTTGTGCCTATGAAGATGTTTCCTGGATTAAGCCGGTGAAATACATCGGTGTGTGGTGGGAAATGATTACCGGAAAAAGTTCCTGGTCGTACACGGATGATGTTTATTCTGTGAAACTGGGACAGACGGATTATTCCAAAACAAAACCGAGCGGGCGTCATGCGGCCAATAATGACAAAGTGAAGCGTTACATTGACTTTGCTTCGGAACATGGATTCGACCAGATCTTAGTGGAAGGCTGGAATGAAGGCTGGGAAGACTGGTTCGGAAATTCGAAGGATTATGTCTTTGATTTCGTAACTCCGTATCCTGATTTTGACGTGAAGATGCTCAATGCGTATGCAAAGGAAAAAGGAGTGAAGCTGATGATGCATCACGAGACTTCCGCTTCTGTACGTAACTACGAGCGTCATCTTGATAAAGCCTATCAGTTTATGATAGATAACGGATACAATGCTGTGAAGAGCGGGTATGTAGGTAATATTATTCCGCGTGGAGAACATCATTACGGACAGTGGATGAACAATCATTATTTATATGCGGTAGAAAAAGCGGCCGAATATAAGATCTGTGTAAATGCTCACGAAGCAACCCGTCCGACAGGATTATGTCGCACATATCCGAATCTGATCGGTAATGAATCGGCTCGTGGCACGGAATATGAAGCCTTTGCAGGGAATAAGCCGTTCCATACCACCTTGCTTCCTTTCACTCGTCAGATTGGTGGACCGATGGATTATACACCGGGTATCTTTGATACAAAACTTTCTTTCTTGTCAGGCGACCACAGTTTTGTACGTACAACTTTGGCAAAACAGTTGGCACTTTATGTAACGATGTACAGTCCTTTGCAAATGGCAGCCGACCTTCCGGAGAGTTACGAACGTCACATGGATGCATTTCAATTTATCAAGGATGTAGCCGTTGATTGGGATGACAGTAAGTATCTGGAAGCGGAACCGGGAGATTATATTACCGTAGCACGTAAGGCAAAAGGTACTGATAACTGGTTTGTAGGTGGTATCACCGATGAGAATCCCCGTACTTCTGCTTTTACACTTGATTTTCTCGAACCGGGAAAACAATATGTAGCCACTCTTTATGCTGACGGAAAGGAGGCGGATTTTGAAAAGAATCCTACTTCTTACCAGATAAAAAAAGGACTGGTAACAAACAAGAATAAGATGTCTGTGAAGCTGGCACGCAGCGGAGGATTTGCAGTAAGTCTGATTGAAGCAACTCCCGCTGACTTGAAAACGATCAAGAAATGGAAATAAGATTCTGGTAAAAAGATTGTTTACGGATTCCCTGCTTTTTAATAAATATTAGTTGTGCTTCGCAAAGAAAACTAAAACTTTGCGGAGCGCTTTTTTTATAGGACGGATTCTTTTTTGTACTTTTGCGCCATCTTTTTTAAAACATCATCAATAAAGAGAACAACATGGGAGGTTTTTTCGGAACAGTCTCGAAAACTAGCTGCGTGACTGATTTATTCTACGGCACAGATTATAACTCACATCTGGGTACCAAGCGAGGAGGACTCGCAACATATAGTGAGGAAAAAGGTTTTATACGCTCCATTCACAATTTGGAAAGTACTTATTTCCGAACCAAGTTTGAAGGAGAACTGGACAAATTCAAAGGAAACGCCGGCATCGGCATCATTAGCGACACAGACGCACAACCTATCATCATCAATTCTCACCTCGGGCGCTTCGCCATTGTCACAGTCGCTAAAATAGTCAATATCCAGGAATTGGAAGAAGAACTTCTCAGTCAAAACATGCACTTCGCCGAACTTAGTTCGAGCAACACCAACCAGACGGAACTTATCGCATTACTTATTATACAAGGCAGAACTTTTGTGGAAGGTATCGAAAATGTGTTTAAGCACATTAAGGGTTCTTGTTCGATGTTGCTTTTGACGGAAGACGGAAGTATCATCGCGGCACGTGACTGGTGGGGACGTACTCCGGTGGTGATTGGAAAGAGAGACGGTGCTTATGCTGCAACGAGTGAGTCGTCCAGTTTCCCGAATCTGGATTATGAGATTGAGAAATATTTAGGTCCCGGTGAGATTGTTCGTATGTATGACGATCATGTTGACCAGCTTCGCAAGCCCAATGAGGATATGCAGATCTGCTCGTTTTTGTGGGTATACTACGGTTTCCCGACTTCTTGTTATGAAGGAAAGAATGTAGAGGAAGTGCGTTTCACTAGCGGATTGAAAATGGGACAGACGGATGAATCGGAAGTGGATTGTGCTTGCGGTATTCCTGATTCGGGAGTGGGTATGGCTTTAGGATATGCCGAAGGAAAGGGAGTTCCTTACCATCGTGCTATTTCAAAATATACACCGACATGGCCTCGTAGCTTTACTCCGAGCAATCAGGAGATGCGTTTGCTTGTTGCTAAGATGAAGTTGATTCCAAACCGTGCCATGCTGCAAAATAAACGTTTGTTGTTCTGTGACGATTCAATCGTGCGGGGAACTCAATTGCGTGACAATGTGAAGATTCTGTATGATTACGGAGCAAAGGAGGTGCACATGCGTATCGCTTGTCCGCCATTGATTTATGCTTGTCCGTTTGTTGGTTTTTCGGCTTCTAAAAATGCATTGGAGTTGATTACCCGTCGTATTATCAAGGAACTGGAAGGGGATGAGAATAAGAACCTGGAGAAATATGCTACTACCGGTTCTCCGGAATACGATAAGATGGTTAGCATTATTGCCGAGCGTTTCGGTCTCAGTTCATTGAAGTTTAATACGCTGGAAACGCTGATTGAGGCTATCGGATTACCTAAATGCAAGGTTTGTACACATTGCTTTGATGGTAGCAGCCATTTTTAAAGTAGTCAAATAGGATATTTAAGTATCCGGATAAAAGTATACAATAAAAAAGAGCCGTGAATTGCTTTGTAATTCACGGCTCTTTTTTTACCTTTACGGCACTATAAACTATCAATTTGTAAATTGTAATTAGTAACTTGTAATTAAAACAATATGACTTTAGTAGACAGATTTTTAAAGTATGTAAGCTTCGATACACAATCTGATGAATCGACAGGGCTTACTCCAAGTACTCCGAAGCAGATGGTTTTTGCTGAATACTTGAAAAAAGAGTTGGAATCTTTGGGATTGGAAGATATTACTTTGGATGAGCATGGCTATCTTTTTGCTACACTTCCTGCCAATATAAATAAAGAAGTACCCACTATCGGGTTTATTGCCCACATGGATACAAGTCCTGATATGACGGGTAAAGATGTCACTCCGCGCATTGTGGAAAAGTATGACGGTTCGGATATTGTGCTTTGTGCTGAAGAGAATGTAGTTCTTTCTCCGTCACAATTTCCGGAATTGCTGGATCATAAGGGAGAAGACTTGATTGTGACCAATGGAAAGACGTTGCTTGGTGCTGACGATAAAGCCGGTATTGCGGAAATTGTATCTGCAATGGTGTATCTGAAGGAACATCCGGAAATCAAGCACGGAAAAATCCGTATCGGCTTCAATCCGGACGAAGAAATTGGTGAAGGTGCTCATAAATTTGATGTAGAGAAATTCGGTTGCGAATGGGGATATACGATGGATGGAGGTGAAGTAGGGGAGTTGGAATTTGAGAACTTCAATGCTGCCGCTGCTAAAATTACCTTTAAAGGACGTAATGTGCATCCGGGATATGCCAAGAATAAGATGATTAACTCAATCTATCTTGCCAATCAATTTATCACATTGCTTCCCTCGCAAGAAAGGCCGGAGCATACGACCGGTTACGAAGGATTTTATCATTTAATCGGTATTCAGGGGGATGTGGAGCAAAGCACTGTATCTTATATCATCCGCGATCATGACCGTGCGAAATTTGAGAATCGTAAAAAAGAGATGGAACGCCTGGTTGCTCAAATGAATGCTGAACATGGAGCAGGTACTGCAACTCTCGAACTGCGCGACCAGTATTATAATATGCGTGAGAAGATAGAACCGGTAATGCATATCATCGATACCGCTTTTGCTGCGATGGAAGCTGTGGGTGTGAAACCGAATGTAAAACCGATTCGTGGAGGTACGGATGGTGCGCAACTTTCTTTTAAGGGATTGCCTTGTCCGAATATCTTTGCCGGTGGTCTGAATTTCCACGGTCGTTACGAATTTGTGCCTATCCAGAATATGGAGAAAGCAATGAAGGTGATCGTAAAAATAGCAGAACTGGTGGCTTCCAAATAAAAAGACGGTAAGCTCCGGTAATACTTAATACCTGATACTTAATACTTAAAACTTAATACTTTAAAATAATGAAAACCACTCCGTTTACAGAGAAACATATAGCACTTGGCGCTAAAATGCACGAGTTTGCAGGTTATAATATGCCTATTGAATACTCCGGTATCATTGATGAACACATAACTGTTTGTCAAGGTGTCGGTGTATTTGATGTATCGCATATGGGAGAATTTTGGGTGAAAGGACCGCAAGCGTTGGCCTTTCTGCAGAAAATAACATCTAACAATGTGGCGGCACTGGCTCCGGGTAAAATACAATATACTTGTTTTCCGAATGAGGATGGGGGTATTGTAGATGATTTGCTGGTTTATCAGTATGAACCGGAAAAATACATGTTGGTGGTGAATGCTTCCAATATGGAAAAAGACTGGAACTGGTGTGTTTCTCACAATACGGAGGGAGCCGAGTTGGAAAATTCGTCGGATAACATAGCTCAACTTGCTATACAGGGTCCGAAGGCTATTTCGGTTCTGCAAAAGTTGACGGATATTGATCTTGCTACTATTCCTTATTATACATTTAAGGTTGGAACGTTTGCAGGTGAAGAGAATGTGATTATCTCCAATACGGGTTATACCGGTGCGGGAGGTTTTGAGCTTTATTTCTATCCGTCTGCGGCTGATTCTATATGGAAGGCTATTTTTGAGGCTGGTGAAGAGTATGGCATTAAACCTATCGGTTTGGGTGCCCGTGATACGCTCCGGTTGGAAATGGGCTTCTGTCTGTATGGCAATGATCTGGATGATACGACTTCTCCGATAGAAGCCGGATTGGGATGGATCACTAAGTTTGTGGAGGGCAAGGATTTTGTCAACCGTCCGATGCTGGAAAAACAGAAAGCGGAAGGTGTTACCCGTAAACTGGTTGGCTTTGAAATGGTTGATCGCGGAATTCCCCGTCATGGCTATGAACTGGTGAATGATGAAGGCGAGAAAGTGGGAGTGGTGACCTCCGGTACGATGTCGCCTACCCGTAAGATTGGTATCGGTATGGGATATGTGAAACCGGAATATAGTAAGGTGGGTACGGAAATCTGTATCGATATGCGTGGTCGGAAATTGAAAGCTGTGGTAGTGAAACCACCTTTTAGAAAGTAAAAAATAAGCTTGTTATTGTGTATAGCCCCGGATAAGTTACAACTCTATCCGGGGCTAACTTGTTTTATGACGGTTATTGCAAAACATATCCGTAAATATGTTGTTTATCCCATAGAAATAATATAATTTTGTCATCAAATACGATAAAATAATGTCTCAATTACCTACTCTTATAGCTGACCTCGCACTTATATTGATTTGTGCCGGTGTTATGACTTTGTTGTTTAAGAAGTTGAAACAACCTCTGGTCTTGGGATATGTAGTTGCCGGATTTCTGGCAAGTCCGCATATGCCGTATACTCCTTCAGTGATGGATACTGCCAATATTAAGACTTGGGCGGATATTGGTGTTATTTTCTTGCTGTTTGCTCTTGGTTTGGAATTTAGTTTTAAGAAGATTGTCAAGGTGGGTGGTTCTGCCATCATTGCTGCCTGTACCATCATCTTTTGTATGATTTTGTTGGGAATAGGAGTCGGCATGGGTTTCGGCTGGCACAGGATGGACAGTCTGTTCTTGGGCGGTATGATTGCGATGTCGTCTACTACTATTATTTATAAAGCTTTTGATGATTTAGGATTAAGGAAGAAGCAGTTCACCGGACTTGTGTTGAGTATCTTGATTTTGGAAGATATTTTGGCCATTGTATTAATGGTGATGCTTTCCACCATGGCGGTAAGTCAACATTTTGAAGGTGCCGAAATGTTGGAGAGTATCGGGAAATTATTGTTTTTTCTTATTCTGTGGTTTGTTGTCGGTATCTATCTGATTCCTGAATTCTTGAAACGCTGCCGGAAATTGATGGGAGAGGAGACTCTGCTTATTGTGTCGTTGGCGCTTTGTTTCGGTATGGTAGTGATGGCGGCACATACAGGATTCTCTGCTGCATTTGGTGCATTTATAATGGGATCTATTCTGGCGGAAACAATCGAGGCGGAATCCATAGACCGGCTGGTGAAACCGGTAAAGGATCTTTTTGGAGCTATCTTTTTCGTATCGGTCGGTATGATGGTGGATCCTGCAATGATTGTAGAATATGCCCTACCTATTATAGTAATTACTTTGGCTGTTATCTTGGGACAGGCCGTTTTTGGTACATTCGGTGTTATTCTCTCCGGAAAGCCTTTAAAGACGGCTATGCAATGCGGCTTTAGTTTAACGCAGATCGGCGAATTTGCGTTTATTATTGCTTCTTTGGGAGTCTCTTTGCATGTAACGAGTGACTTTCTGTATCCGATAGTGGTAGCGGTTTCTGTGATTACTACTTTCCTGACTCCTTATATGATTCGTTTTGCCGAGCCGGCTTCTACTTTTGTGGATGCTCATCTTCCGGAATCATGGAAAAAAATAATGATGCGTTATTCTTCCGGTTCGCAAACAGCTCTGAATCACGAGAATTTGTGGAAGAAGCTAATCTTGTCAATGGTACGTATAACAGTTGTTTATTCAATTGTCAGTATGTCGATTATTGCACTTTCTTTTCGTTTTGTCGTGCCATTCTTTAAAGAGAATCTGCCTCATTTCTGGGCATCATTGTTGGGAGCGGTATTTATCATTCTGTGTATTGCTCCTTTCTTGCGTGCCATTATGGTGAAGAAAAATCATTCGGTTGAGTTTATGACCTTATGGCATGACAGCCGTGCCAACCGCGCACCGCTGGTATCGACAATCGTGATTCGTATTATGATAGCGGCACTTTTTGTTATCTTTGTTATTTCCGGATTATTTAAGGCGTCTATCGGATTGATTATTGGAGTGGCTGTACTTGTTGTATTGTTGATGGTATGGTCTCGCCGTTTGAAGAAGCAATCGATATTGATTGAACGTCGTTTCTTTCAGAATCTCCGTTCCAGAGATGTACGTGCAGAGTATCTGGGAGAGAAAAAGCCGGAGTATGCCGGTCGTTTGTTATCGCATGATTTGCATCTTGCCGATATGGAAATTCCGGGTGAATCCAGTTGGGCGGGAAAGACATTGATGGAGCTGAATCTGGGGAAGAAGTTTGGAGTTCATGTTGCTTCTATTCTTCGTGGAAAGAGGAGGATTAATATCCCCGGTGGTTCTGTCCGCCTGTTTCCGATGGATAAGATACAGGTGATAGGTACAGATGAACAATTAAGTGTGTTTAATGAGGCGATGCAAAACGGAGCGAAGATAGACTGGGAGGTCTATGAAAAGAGCGAGATGGCTTTGAAGCAGTTTATCATTGACAGTGATTCTGTTTTTCTGGGTAAAACGATTCGTGAATCGGGCATCCGCGACAAATATCATTGTATGATAGCCGGTGTTGAAAGTGAAGACGGTACACTGATGGTTCCTGATGTAAATGCTCCACTCGAAGAAGGCGATGTTGTTTGGGTGGTAGGCGAAAAAGAGGATGTGTACCAATTAGTCGATCAAAAAAACGAAAAAGTACAAGCCGGATAAGAATGGAATACTTATTTTTGCAACGATAAAAACTTAAAATAATAATATCATGAAGAGTGATCCGAAAGAATGTCTGTATTGCCAGAACAATGAAACGCTGCATAATCTGATGATTGAGATTGCGCAATTGAGTGTGTCACGTGTGTTTTTGTTTAAGGAACAAACCTACCGTGGACGTTGTCTTGTTTCTTATAAAGACCATGTGAACGATTTGAATGAATTGAGTGATGAAGACCGTAATGCTTTTATGGCAGATGTAGCGCGTGTCACTCGTGCCATGCAAAAAGCTTTCCAGCCGGAAAAGATTAATTATGGTGCTTACTCGGATAAATTGTCTCATTTGCATTTTCATTTAGCACCTAAATATGTGGATGGACCTGATTATGGAGGTATATTCCAAATGAACCCGGGAAAGGTTTATCTGACTGACGCAGAATATCAGGAACTGATTGATGCTGTTAAAGCAAATCTGTAAAAAGAAAGGGCGAACTGCAACTCTATAAGTGGTAAGCTATACAAATCGTAAACAATGAACGGTGAGCAAGCCTGTGGATATAACGCAGTCTGTTCACCGTTCATTGTTTACGATTCATCGTTTTTCTATTTATCCTATTCTTCAAAATCGAAATCAAAGTCAAAATCATCCATAAACTCTGGAGTTGTAAATTCTTCCAGTTCCCGGCGATCTTTCTTGGTCGGACGTCCGGTTCCACGTGCCCGGTCTACGAATCCGCTGATTTTGCTCATTTCAAGTAATTCATATTGATCGGGAGTCGTTACATTTTCCATCATTTCCGATACCAGTTTGGCTCCTACACGTTTCTCAATCGGTTGTAATACTTTGAATGAGTATGTGATAGGTGGTTTCTTCACTTGAATAACATCACCCGGTTTTATCATACGGGCAGCTTTGACCAGCGAACCGTTGATGGTAATACGTCCTTTTTTGCAGGCTTCTGCTGCAATCGTACGTGTCTTGAAGATGCGGACAGCCCACATCCATTTATCTATTCTTGCTTCAGCCATTTTAGTTAGTTATTTAGTGATAAGTAATTAGTCGGTTAGTGGACGTTATCATTGATCGCTAACCGTTCATTGCTATCTTTATTTTTTATAGAACAGGTTCATCATTTCTTGTTGAACTGGTTCATTGTGATGTCGATACCGGCAAGACAGAAACTTTTGATAATTTCCCCTGCCATCTCCAGTCTTTCATCCATTGTCTTCCAGTCTTCATCAGTGAAGTGACCGAGTACGTAATCGATTTGTCCGCCACGTGGAAAATCACTCCCGATTCCAAAACGCAGACGGGCATAGTTTTGAGTACCCAGAGTGGCGGCAATATGCTTTAATCCGTTATGGCCTGCATCACTTCCTTTTCCTTTTAGGCGTAACGTTCCGAAAGGAAGAGCCAGATCGTCTACTACGATCAGCACATTTTCCAATGGAATATTTTCTTTCTGCATCCAATAACGAACGGCCAATCCACTCAGGTTCATAAAAGTCGATGGCTTGAGCAGGATCAACTGACGTCCTTTGATGGAAAAGCTGGTGGTGAATCCATAGCGTCCATCCATAAAAGGAGGAGCATTGTTAATTCTGGCCAATGCTTCTACTGTCATGAATCCGATATTATGTCGGGTTTCATGATACTCGGGACCAATGTTTCCCAGTCCGACAACTAAATATTTTATCATCGTTTTTCCGTAAAACAGTTCATTAATATAGAAAGAGAAACGCAGATTAATACAAATTAATGCAGACTGAACATCTGCTTTAATCTGCATTAATCTGCGTTTGAAGTATATCTCTTTACAGGGATAATCTCAATTACTTGCCAGCGGCTGCTGCTGCACCTCTTGCTGCACGAGTCAACTTAACAGCACATACAACGGCTTCTTTAGCACTAATCAGTTCAAGACCTTCGAAGCTCAATTCGCCAACTTTAACAGTCTTACCCAATCCCAGGTGAGAAACGTTAACGATCAGTTTCTCAGGAATTACATTGTACAAAGCTTTCACTTTAATCTTACGCATCTGCAGTGCAAGTTTACCACCGGCTTTCACACCTTCTGCAAGACCTTCCAACTGTACAGGTACTTCCATTACGATAGGTTTAGCTTCGTCAATCTGATAGAAGTCAACGTGCAGGATAGTATCTTTTACCGGGTGGAACTGAATATCTTTCAGGATAGCGTTTACTTTTTTGCCATCGATAACCAGGTCTACAACGTAAATGTGCGGAGTATAAACCAAGTTACGAAGTCCTTCGTTAGTCACTGTGAAGTGAACTACTTCATTACCTCCGTAAAGTACACAAGGTACACCACCGTCTTTACGAATTTCTTTCAAAGCTCTAGCTTGTTCAGAAGAGCGTTCTGCAATTGTTCTTGCAGTTCCTTTTACTTCAATTGATTTCATTTCTTTAAAAATTTGTGTTACTCTAAATTAAGTTAGTTTGCTTAATTCACCATCACACGATGTGGATTATCACACGATGTTGCAAAAAAGCGGTGCAAAAGTACGTCTTTCTTTTGAAATATCAAAGAGTTACTTTCTTAAAAGTCAATATCGATCTTAATTTCGTTCTCTAACTTGTTTGCCCGGGCTTCTTCGATTGCTTTCTGTTCACTTTCTTCATCTGCTTCGGTGTTCAGGCGGGCGATGTATTCGTTCGCATCACTGCACTCAATGAAGTTGACTGCTTCTTCGAGTCCTGCCATAAACTTCTGAAAGTCCTCCCTATATAGGAAGATTTTGTGTTTTTCGAAACTAACCTGAGAATCGTCACCTTCTCCCGTTATCACTTTCTTACTCTCTGTAATAGCCAGGAACATTTCATCTTTACGATTCTTCTTTACGTCAAGGTAATAGATGCGTTTACCTGCTTTAATGGACTTGGAGAATACAATCTCCTTATCATTCATGTCTGCGCTCATTTTCTTTTTTAAATCTTCCATATCTTTCGGTCCGTTTATAATCGGCCTCAAAATTGGATATTTTTTTTAAACTGTCAAAAGAAAAAGCGTAGAGAATCAAATACTGCATTAAAAAATGTGATTTATTAGTGGAAACTCATTAAAAATATCTACTTTTGCAGTTCGATAACAACAGTATTAATTTGAATTATGATCAACAGAGTTCTTATTCGTCTTAAGATTATACAGATAGTATATGCCTATTATCAAAATGGCAGCAAAAATCTAGACTCAGCGGAGAAAGAGTTATTCTTTAGTCTTTCAAAGGCGTATGACCTTTATAATTATTTGCTAATGCTGATGATAGCATTGACAGAGTATGCACAAAAACGTATTGATGCGGCAAAAGCTAAATTGGCACCTACGAAAGAAGAGTTGTACCCCAACAAGAAATTCGTGGATAACAAATTTATTGCTCAATTGGAAGTCAATAAGCAATTGGTAGAGTTTATAGCCAATCAAAAAAGAACCTGGGCAAACGACCAGGACTTCATCAAGGAACTTTATGAGAAAATTGTAGAAACCGATATCTATAAAGATTATATGGCTTCTGACGACCACTCATACGAGGCCGATCGTGAATTATGGAGAAAACTCTATAAAACATACATCTTTAATAATGATTCTCTCGATCAGGTATTGGAAGATCAGAGTCTGTATTGGAATGATGACAAAGAAATTGTAGATACATTCGTCCTGAAAACGATCAAACGTTTTGATGAAAAGAAGGGTGCCAACCAGGAACTGCTTCCGGAATTTAAGGATGACGAAGATCAAGAGTTTGCACGTCGTCTGTTCCGTCGTACTATTTTGAATTCCGACTATTACCGTCATTTGGTTAGTGAGAATACAAAAAACTGGGATCTGGACCGTATTGCATTTATGGACGTTATCATTATGCAGACTGCATTAGCAGAAATTCTTAGTTTCCCGAACATTCCGGTCAGTGTTTCGTTAAATGAATATGTAGAGATAGCGAAGTTGTATAGCACAGCTAAAAGCGGTAGCTTTATCAACGGTACGCTGGATGGAATAGTTAATCAATTAAAAAAAGAAGGTAAGTTGACTAAAAACTGATACCTTTGTCCATATAGTAGAAACTAAAACAGATTATTTATGAACGTATTGACTGTATTATTGCAAGCTCCTGCCGGTGCTGCCGGAGGTGGAAGTATGATGTGGATCATGCTGATAGCTATGTTTGTTATCATGTATTTCTTTATGATCCGTCCTCAGAATAAGAAGCAAAAAGAAATAGCAAATTTCCGTAAATCTCTTCAGGTAAATCAGAATGTGATTACTGCAGGTGGTATCCACGGAACAATCAAGGAAATTACTGACGATTACATAGTACTTGAGATTGCTTCTAATGTAAAGATTAAAATAGACAAGAATTCTATTTTCGCTGATGCTTCAGCTGCTAGCAATCAATCTAAATAATAGTTGATAAATAAGTGCCTATGTTTGATCGTAGGAAAATAGAATATACATATTTAAAACTATCAAAGAAAATTAAGGATTTTCTGCTCAGTGATAAGAGCAGAGAGTTCTTAATTTTTTTATTTTTCTTCTTGATAGCCGGTGGATTTTGGCTGCTTCAGACTTTGAATAGTGACTATGAAGCGGAGTTTTCCATTCCGGTACGAATGAAAGATGTTCCCAATAATGTAGTGTTGACTTCGGAACCACCTTCTGAACTTCGCGTCAGAGTGAAAGATAAAGGTACGGTGCTTCTCAATTATATGCTGGGGAAAAGTTTTTTTCCGGTAAATATAGGTTTTCTTGATTATAAAGGAAAAGATAATCATGTGAAGATTTACGCATCTGATTTTGAGAAAAAGATATTGAGCCAATTGAATGTGTCCTCCAAAATTCTTTCAATCAAGCCGGATACATTAGAGTATATCTATTCTGAAGGAAAGTCTAAGTTGGTACCTGTCCGCTTTCAGGGAAAAGTGACAGCCGGACTTCAATATTATGTATCAGATACGATTTGTAATCCGGACTCTGTATTAGTTTATGCTCCGGAAGGAATTCTGGATACTATTACCACCGCATATACTCAAAAGATAAACCTGGAGAATATTTCAGATACAACCCGGCGACGAATTCCGCTGAATTCTGAAAGAGGAGTGAAGTTTGTTCCGGCTTCGGTAGAAATGACCTTTCCGGTAGATATTTATACGGAGAAAACAGTAGAGGTGCCATTGCACGGAGTTAATTTCCCGGCCGATAAGGCATTACGTACCTTCCCTTCCAAAGTTCAGATTACTTTCCAGGTGGGGTTGAAGCGGTTCCGCAGCATAAAAGCAAGCGATTTTATCATCAATATTTCTTACGAAGAGTTGTTGAAGCTCGGTTCTGATAAATATACGGTTAAATTGAAGTCGTTTCCGAGCGGAATCAATCAAATTCGTATTGTTCCTGAGCAAGTAGACTTCTTGATAGAACAAATTACTTCTAATGTCGATTAAGATTGGTATAACCGGTGGTATTGGTAGCGGGAAAAGTGTGGTTTCCAGGTTATTTGGAATAATGGGAATTCCTGTTTATATTTCAGATATAGAAGCAAAGCGTATCACGCAGACAGATCCGGTGATTTGTCAGGAACTTTGTGCGCTGGTCGGTCAGGATGTATTTCAAAATGGTGTGTTGAATCGTTCTTTGCTGGCATCCTATATGTTCGGTCATCCGAATCGTGTGCAGAAAGTGAATGAAATTATTCATCCACAGGTGAAAGAAGATTTTCGTCGGTGGGCTGCCCGGTTTGGGGGTGAACAATTGGTAGGTATGGAGTCTGCCATACTTGTGGAAGCCGGTTTCAGGAGTGAAGTTGACTTTCTGGTTATGGTGTATGCGCCACTGGAAGTGAGAGTGGACCGCGCCATAAAGCGAGATTGTTCATCGAGAGAACTGGTGATGAAGCGTATTGAAGCACAAATGAGTGATGAAGTTAAGAGAAGTCATGCTGATTTCGTGATAGTCAATGATGATGAAACACCGTTAATTCCGCAGGTTTTGGAGCTTATTTCTTTGCTATCTAAAAATAATCATTACCTTTGCTCCGCAAAAAATAATTAATAAATAAAAGGATATATACTATG
Organism: Bacteroides sp. M10; assembly: GCF_014334015.1. Classification (GTDB taxonomy): domain Bacteria; phylum Bacteroidota; class Bacteroidia; order Bacteroidales; family Bacteroidaceae; genus Bacteroides; species Bacteroides intestinigallinarum. The sequence continues at coordinate 3,783,733 of NZ_CP060488.1, forward strand.
TTGAAGACTATCTTGTCTATCTCAGGTAAACCGGGATTATACAAACTTATTTCGCAAGGAAAAAATATGTTGATTGTTGAATCAGTCAATGCTGAGAAGAAACGTTTCCCCGCTTACGGTAATGAAAAAATTATTTCTTTGGCCGATATAGCAATGTACACAGACGATGCAGAAGTTCCTTTGTATGATGTGCTGGAAGCTATAAAAGAGAAAGAAAAATCAGCGCAGGCTTCTATCGACCCGAAAAAAGCTACTCCTGAACAATTGCGTCAATACTTGGCTGAAGTATTACCTAACTTTGATCGTGAACGCGTATATGTAGCCGATATCAAAAAATTGGTAGCTTGGTATAACATCTTGATTTCTAATGGAATCACAGAGTTCAAACCGGAAGGCGAAGTTAAGGAAGAAGCAGTTGCAGAATAATCTGTACCGTTTATTTAATTAAAAATAGAGAACATGATAATCATTTAAAATGGTTATCATGTTTTTTCGTATAAACACTTGTATGTTCAGGAAAAAATTAGTATTATTTGGGTAATCTTTTACTAAAATAAATATCTTCTACTTATATTGTAAATAATGATGCTTTTTTATGTATCTTTGTCGCTGTTCACTATTCTTGGGAATAGCAGTAGTGAACGGTGAATAACAATAGAGAACAAAAGCGTTATAAAGATATTATTCAAGACTTGAGACCTGGACAATATTGAACTACTTGAGAATGATGTTTAAACGCTCGTGTTCTGCCATGTATGTAAATATGTGGTATTGAACATTAGTTGTTTTGCATGATTTAGCTGGTAGATGTCTAAAGCGTCAAGGGGGATATTTGATGTAGGGTATGGAGACAATAACAAATAAAGAAGTAAACGTCCGTTTGGACAATGAAAAAGGGACATTATGCCTGACAGGTTTGTTGGCAGGTACAATGGTATTCCTTTACGATTCACAGGGAGAATTAAAAGGCAAACATAAATTTGCTTTGCCTTCATTGACTATGGAAATCCCTCAACAGGGTACCTATGTTTTGGTAATGAGCCATCCGAACTGCCAACCGGAAGTCCGGAGATTTACATATTCAGGGATATAAATAATGCCGGTATGCTTCTTATTAAGCATACCGGCATTCTATTTAAATGGAAACTCTTAATTTCTGAATACCAATCCGTCTCCACCAGCGTCAACGGTAATTGCTTTGCTACGGTCGACTTCCTGGGAAAGTAACTTTTTGGATAGATCGTTCAACAGATAACGCTGAATAGCCCTCTTTACCGGACGAGCTCCAAATTCAGGATCATATCCCACTTGAGATAAGAAGTCCAATGCTCCTTCCGTCAGTTTTAGTTCCACTCCGTTTTCGGCAAGCATTTTCTGAATTCCCTTGATTTGTAAGAGTACGATCTGCTTGATTTCCTTTTCATTCAATGGTAAGAACATGATCGTTTCATCAATACGGTTCAGGAATTCCGGGCGAATCGTCTTTTTCAACATATTCATGACTTCCTTCTTCGTTTCTTCGATTACTTCTTCCTTATTGGAACCATGCAACTTCTCCATCTGACTTTGTATATAAGAACTGCCCATATTTGAAGTCATGATGATAATGGTATTTTTGAAGTTGACCACCCTTCCTTTATTGTCAGTCAGTCGTCCGTCATCCAATACCTGCAACAGAATATTGAAGACATCCGGATGAGCCTTTTCTATTTCGTCAAACAAAACAACAGAGTAAGGTTTCCGCCGTATAGCTTCTGTCAACTGACCGCCCTCATCGTATCCAACATATCCCGGAGGCGCTCCGACCAGACGGGAGACACTATGCTTTTCCTGATACTCACTCATGTCGATACGAGTCATCATCGTTTCGTCATCAAACAGGAACTCTGCCAATGCCTTTGCTAATTCGGTCTTACCTACGCCGGTGGTTCCCAGGAAGATAAATGACCCGATCGGACGTTTCGGATCTTGTAATCCGGCACGACTACGGCGCACAGCATCTGCCACCGCTTCAATTGCTTCGTCCTGACCAATTACACGTTGATGAAGTTCTTCTTCCAAGTGCAACAGTTTATCTTTTTCACTTTGCAGCATCTTGCTGACAGGAATACCAGTCCAGCGGGAAACAACATCCGCAATATCTTCAGCGTCTACCTCCTCCTTAATCATGGCTTTATCGCCTTGCATATCACGCAGTTGTTTTTGAGTATCTTCTATTTCTTTATCCAAAGCCTGAAGTTTGCCATAACGGATTTCGGCTACTTTACCATAATCGCCTTCACGTTCGGCTTTTTCTGCTTCAAATTTAAGATTCTCTATCTCAACCTTGTTCTGCTGGATTTTATCCATCAGCGTTTTCTCACTTTGCCATTTAGCTTTAAAGGACTTTTCCTGTTCTTTGAGCTCGGCCAGTTCCTTACCGATAATTTCCAGTTTCGGTTTATCGTTTTCACGTTTGATAGCTTCACGCTCAATTTCCAACTGCTTGATTTTACGGGAAATTTCATCCAGTTCTTCAGGAACGGAATCTACTTCCATACGCAGTTTGGCTGCGGCTTCATCCATTAGATCAATGGCTTTATCCGGCAGGAAACGGTCGGTGATGTAACGGCTACTCAATTCGACGGCTGCAATGATGGCATCATCTTTGATACGTACGTGATGATGGTTCTCGTAACGTTCTTTCAATCCACGAAGGATGGAAATGGTACTCAAGTTATCCGGTTCGTCCACTTGCACGATTTGGAAACGACGCTCCAATGCTTTATCCTTTTCGAAGTATTTTTGATACTCGTCGAGGGTTGTTGCTCCGATGGAACGTAGTTCTCCACGAGCTAAGGCGGGCTTTAGAATGTTGGCGGCATCCATGGCACCTTCACCTTTTCCGGCACCTACCAGCGTGTGAATCTCATCAATGAACAGAATAATATCACCTTCTGATTTCTTCACTTCATTGACAACCGATTTCAGTCGTTCTTCAAATTCACCTTTGTACTTTGCGCCGGCAACCAGTGCTCCCATATCCAGTGAATAAACTTGTTTGTTCTTCAGGTTTTCGGGCACGTCTCCGCGAAGGATACGATGTGCCAAACCTTCTACGATAGCCGTTTTACCGGTACCCGGTTCACCAATCAGAATCGGGTTGTTCTTTGTACGGCGGCTCAATATCTGTAATACCCGGCGGATTTCTTCATCACGTCCGATTACGGGATCCAGTTTTCCGCTACGGGCAGCTTCGTTCAGGTTGATAGCATACTTTTCCAATGATTGATAAGTATCTTCACTGGATTGTGATGTAACCTTTTCTCCTTTTCTCAATTCGCTGATAGCGTTGCGCAATTCTTTTTCCGTCATACCGGCATCTTTCAAGATCGTGGAGACGGTACTCTTAACAGTCAGCAATGCCAGTATGATAGGCTCTAATGAAACAAACTCGTCGCCCATTTCTTTAGAATACTGTGTTGCTTTCTGCAAAACTTCGTTGGATTCACGACTTAGATACGGTTCTCCGCCGGATACTTTCGGCAGGGAGTCGATTTGCTTGTCGACCACGAGAGCTACTTGCTGTCCATTCATACCAAGTTTTTGGAAGATGAAATTAGTGACGTTTTCGCCTACTTTCATTACTCCCTGCATGATGTGGACAGGTTCAATGGCTTGTTGTCCCCGGCTTTGTACCAGGTTTACGGCCTCCTGTACCGCTTCTTGAGATTTAATGGTAAAATTGTTAAAGTTCATATCTTTGTTCTCCTTTCTTATTTCACGTTTTTAATAACACCTAAAGGGGCTCAAAAGATTTGCCAAGTATAAAAATATGACAAAATAGCATGAGTATTAAGGAGTTAAAAGACAAAATGACCTTTTTTATCTAGATATGACTGACGAATTTACCATATACTCCACAGAATAGGATGGGCTTCAGAATAAAATGGGTTTTCAATGAAGTCTACTATTCTGTGGAGAAACAATTGTTAGAAGATTCTTATCGGGAAGTCTCTAAGCTCTCTTTCTACTTTTTTTGCATTAAATTTGTGTGCGTTGAAATTCTTTCCCAACCATTCCCGATATTCTTTTGCGGCTTTTGAGTGTGGTTGTTTTAATGCCTCCAACATCTCTTGGTAACCATATATTCCTCCGCAATCTTCGGGCGGACATGCATTTGCTCCGTCTATGAGAAAGACGCCTTGTGTTTCGTCCTTTTTATATGCTTGTTGTGATTCCAGGGTAATCCGATGCATCCAGCTATCTCCGAAATCATATTCATATTTAATATGTGAGCCTTTTCGGGTAAGGATCTCTCCTAAAGAGAGAGAGTAGGAGTTGACTGTTTTAACGGGATCAAACAAAAAATCGTCATCGGATTCTTCGGTTGTATATATTGTTTTCCCTTTTTGAAACAGATGCAAGTGATAGCCTTCCCAACCCATTGCGGTATTTATGACATCCGCAAAACTTTCCAGACGGATGTCGGAAGGGACTTCCACTATACGATATATTTCCGGGTCGGAATCAATCAAAGAAATTTTTATATTGAGTTTTTTAGGGGTTTGTTCTCCAATGTAGAAAGAGTTGTCGTATTCATCATCGTCAAACTCGTCATCGTATTCTTCATCAAATTCGTTATCATCAAATTCATTATTCTCATTGAAGGCAAAGAACTCATTCAATAAGTTCATTAGTTCTTCCATACTGTCCACTTCCAATCCCTTCAGTTCTGCGTGTGGCATTTCTTTTTTTATCTCTTTGATTCCTTTTCTCGTTAATGTATTGGGTATTTTGAATCGTTTATAGATTTTTTCCAATATAGGCAACGTTTCTATGGCACGGATATTCATCAACGTATTTGTGATATAGTCAATTATCGCGATATTATTATCTTCCCCACGCTCAAACTGATCGTAATAAGAATTCAATAATTGGCAGAACCAGTTAATAATTTCCAATCTTCGTTCAGGGTTGGTTATGGCAATTTGTGCGACAGCACTACAAATATCTTCTTTTCCGAAAGGAGCGATTCCGTCTTCATTCATGAAACTAAGTAGCAAAGGCAATTGGTTCTGCCCGAGTTGGTAAATGATGGCAATGGTGGCTTCATCCTGTACGAGGTGGCAATAGGAAGCGAGAAAAGTCGGACTTTGCCGCATTATTTCCAAGATGACATTTAAAGAAGATTCCATTCGGTAATGTTCCATTGCCCAGTAGATATACCATAACTTAAAAGGTCTGTCTTCTTCTTTTGCGTTTTCGAGAGGTCCTTGATAATGGATAAATAGATGCAGGATAAAGTTGCGCAAATCTTTTTCTAATTCGGCAGCGGGTACTGTCGTGCAATCTTTTTTAAACTCGTCAAATGGGTAGTCTTTGCATGTCTGCATATCCCAAAGCCTTTGCAGGTAAGCTGCAATGGGGGTTGCTTCCGAGCTATAGTCTGGATGCTGATAGTGATAGAAAGCTTCTTCCATTTGTTGGTAGATTTTTTCTAATCCGTTATTGCTTAATATATCTATCACTTCCTGTTGTTCTTCGGGTGTAAACAAGTTTAATACTTCGGTCATAATCGCATCGAGATCAATCGAAGTTTGTTTCTTCTTTTTATTCATTATCGTGTCATTTAATAAATTTGTCAATTTTCTCCAAAGGTACGCCTCTTTATTGAGTAATAGCCTGACAAATTCTCTTTTTTTTAAATATTCTTTCCGGAGAAGATAAGAAAGTTTATCTTTGCCCTATCGTAGAGAGTAAATCTGTTTTCTAATTGACGACTAATGATATGAATGATAAACCACAAATAAAATTATCAGAGACAGTGGTGCTGATTGATGCCGCTTTCCTGAATTTTGTAATTACGGATATGAAGAGATACTTCGAAGAGACTTTGCAACGTTCTTTACAAGAGATAGATCTTTCGATGTTGACTACCTATCTGACTTTGGATGCAGGGATTGCGGAAGGAAAAAATGAAGTGCAGTTTCTTTTTGTTTATGATAAAGAGTCGGGTAATCTTGCGCATTGCCGGCCTTCTGACTTGGAGAAAGAGTTGAATGGAGTTGCTTTTCAAAGTCCTTATGGAGAATATTCGTTTGCCAGTGTTCCGTCGGAAGGGATGGTGTCGAGAGAGGACTTGTTTTTAGACTTATTATCCATTGTAGCCGATTCGGCCGATGTGAAAAAAATGATTCTGGTATCTTTCAATGAAGAATATGGAAAGAAAGTGACTGATGCTTTGAATGAAGTACAGGGCAAGGAGATTGTCCAATTCCGAATGAACGAACCGGATACTCCGGTAGCTTATAAATGGGATATGTTGGCTTTTCCTGTCATGCAGGCTTTGGGAATCAGAGCCGATGAATTATAGCCATAGCTACCCATTTCAGTCATTAATCGCTAATCACTAATAAGTTAATCACTATTTTCCATGTCCGATTTTCGTTTAAAAGTATTTCAGAGCGTGGCGAAGAATTTAAGTTTCACGAAGGCTTCGCAAGAGCTGTTTGTCAGTCAGCCTGCTATCACTAAGCACATTCAGGAACTGGAAGCTTATTATCAGACTCGTTTGTTCGATCGTCAGGGCAGTAAGATCTCGTTGACTAAGTCCGGAGAACTATTATTGAAACATAGCGAAAAGATTTTGGACGATTATAAACAGTTGGAATATGAGATGCATTTGTTGTATAATGAATATATCGGCGAACTGAAACTGGGTGCCAGTACTACGATTGCGCAATATGTACTTCCTCCTTTGTTGGCGGATTTTATAGCCAAGTTTCCACAAATCAATCTTTCTTTGATTAATGGAAATTCCCGGGGAGTGGAAGCTGCTTTACAAGAACATCGGATTGATTTGGGATTGGTTGAAGGAATCTTCCGTTTGCCTAATCTGAAGTATACTCCATTTTTGCAAGACGAACTGGTTGCCGTGGTTCATACCCATAGTAAATTGGCTGTTTCGGATGAGATCGCTCCGGAAGATTTGCCAAATATCCCCTTAGTTTTGCGGGAGAGAGGTTCAGGAACGTTGGATGTGTTTGAACGTTCCCTGTTACGCCATAATTTGAAACTATCTTCTTTGAATGTATTGATGTATCTCGGTAGTACGGAGAGCATCAAGCTTTTTTTGGAACATACAGATTGTATGGGAATTGTTTCTATCCGTTCTGTTTATAAGGAACTGGTTGCCGGTAATTTTCGTGTGGTTGAGATAAAAGGAATGCCCATGCAGCGCGAGTTTAATTTTGTGCAACTGCAAGGGCAGGAGGGAGGTTTATCTCAAGCTTTCATGCGATTTGCCGGGCATCACAGTAAGAGTTTGTAATCAAACCTCTTCCATACGGACTAATTCCCAGCCGCAGAATTGTATGACAATGCAGTGAAGTTGAGTTCCCTGACATAGTTGGCGAACTTTCGGACCGGCAGCATAACCATGAATTTGTTCAACGGCTTCCTGCCATTGTGCGGTGCCTTGGGTGTCGTATTTTTCTTTCGGCAGATATTTTAATTCCAAGATATAGCTATGCGCTACTTCTGCGTAACGTTGCAGATCGGGCATCAGAAACATATCGCAAAAGCCGTGATTCAGTTCTACTTCAGGCATTGTGAGGTAGTAGGCGTTCACGCTAAGGTAAGCGGTGAAGAATCCCTGAATGTTACGTTCGCCCTCAATGCTGCTGCGTACGGAAGTATTCTCCTTATAAGCTTTGGCTATGAATTCCAATGCCGGTCGCCATTGTCCGTCAAAAGCCATATCATTGAATAAAATCTCTATATCTATCAGGTTGATATAATGGTGATTCTGATATTCTTCCAGGATATATTCATAATATTGTTTACGGACATTCGTGTTGGGAATTCCCAGGATAGTCAGATTTCCACGTGTTCCGATGATAGTTAGCATACCATAATAAAATAATAGACTGGGGAATATTTCCGGATTCGTAATTTGATCGGCAGAAAAAGACTGGTATAGGTTAGTCATGATTTTCCCTTCTTCGGCAATTCGTTTGATAACACCTTTGCGGTTACCGTCAAGACGGTCAAGCTGAATCAGTTTTTTCATCTTATTGTAGTCCGTACGGGTATTAGGATCAATCATCTGTTCAGGAGATTTATTTAGTTGGATGCGATTGCGTAGATAATAAAGCACCATATCACAATTGAACATCTTTGGATCTTTATCTAAGCTTTCTTCTGCAAAACAGTAATTGTCATACCATGGCTTCATCTCCTGAATCATTTCTTCAATGTCTCCTTGTAACAGCCCTGCTTCCTGATAATATCGGAACATAGTGCGTACGTCTTCTTCAGAAAATCCCAGCATCTGGTTAAACAGTGGATTAGTGCTGATGTTCCAACCTATGTTATATCCGCTTGACAAGTCGTCCAAAGTTACGGGGCTGACCCCAATCATGAATATACGGTCGAACATTCCTTTATAATTCTTGAAGGTATCTCTGTAGAATCCGCTGGCATGGATGATGGCGTGGTATATCTCATTTCCTTTCTCGTTGAGTACGACATTTGTGAAATTGTCATACTCATCTATAATAAGGTATAGGGGATACCCTTGACGGCGTGCTTCATCGTCTAGTATATGCAGTTTATTAATCCCTTTTTCCGCTGTGCTGAAGCGCTCAATAAACTCATCCGTGTAGTATTCACGATAACGGTTCAGGAAGCCATCCAGTTGCACTGCGCTATACGAATCAAATCTTTGCGGCAGTTCATCAATGTTGCCGCCAATCTTGGAAAAGTCAAGATAAAGCATCTGATATTTGCCTTGAAGCGGAGTTGCATTCTGCCCGATCCAGAGATTCCCGAAAAGTTTCTGGAACTTATCTTTCTGTGAAAGGTCATAATATGAACGGAGCATGCTTAGTAGCAGGCTCTTGCCAAAACGTCTCGGACGGATGAATATCAGATAGTTGGCTTGATCTTCCAACATGGGGATATACATTGTTTTATCCACATAATAGCGGTTTTGCGTGATTACATCCTCAAAATTGGACATACCATAAGGAATTCCTTTTATTGTTCCCATGACTTTTTCAGATTGTTTCTTCTTGTTTTCCAAACAATTAACTACCAAAGATAGTTTTTTTGAAATGGATATTCCATTCTTTTGCGCTTATTTTTTATCTAATTATAAACGCAGTTTTTAACGTCAGAGATTATCTTCTACTAAAAAAGAAAAAACGTTTTTATTTCTCATATTCTCATGATTTTACATTAATCAGCATATAATCAGTGAATTATAGTATGAGAAATGCTTTTAATAAATCGCATTTCTCATCATTTCCGGGTGAAATAAGCCTTAAAAACAGTTATTTCTCATACTTTTTCAAGTTATTTCTCATACTATTATTGCCCTTCTTCGACTATTTTCTTCTTTGTATATACCCTATGTGTTCCTCTTCCGGTGATTTCTATTCCCGAATCGGGTTGATGTCCCCATTGTCGCAGTTCAGTGGTTGCTGCTGTTTGTAGCAATCCGGTTAGTTTCCGATATTCCCAAACGGTCAGGAAAGGATGTTCGTCGAGGTACTTTAGGGCTAATGCCAGTCGTTGTTCCGGTGTGAATTTATTCGAGGATTTTTGCTTTTTCCAAGGAGCTCTTTCCAACCGGCATCTATCGCTGATATTTCTTACCATTTCCCTGTCTACCCGGAAATTAACACCTCCTATAAAAATACTTTGTGCGTTGCGGTGTTTTCCACCTTCTTCCGCATCTTCCCGTTCCTTGTCTCTGCCTAAGGTGAGCGATGGAGTGAATGTACCTATCCCGTCTATCTTTACCGAGCGTCCTTCTGCCATCAGGTGTGCCATTTCAATAGCCGTTTGAAGCAGTACGCCTTCTATGTCTCCGGCACTGAAACCACTGACATCGCCCACCCGTCGCGCCAACTCTTTTATGCTTGCATTGTCTATCCGTGCAAACTTCGGATATGTAATTCTTTTGCCCGTCTTTTGTATGTCGGGCATCTCCTCCATAATGTATCGTGCCATACTATCTGTTGTTTAAAGTATTAATAGATAAGTTCTTTTCTATTGGAAGTAAACTTCCTTTCCTCTAATAGAAAAGTTCCTTTGGGTTAAATGTAAACTGTAAACGGAAGTTTTGTTTTTATAAATGCAACTTGCGTTTATAAAAATGAAAGTTCTGTTTTTATAATCAAAACTTTCATTTATAGTTTGCTATTACACAAAGGTAAGTTATCTGTTCGTCAAAAGCAAGTTTATCAGTAATAAAGAATAATTTATTTGTTAATAGACTGGGGGAGGAGTAATAATGAATGAGGTAAAGAGCAATGATGTACTGATTCTGAAAGGAAGTTGATTGATTTAGTCAGGTTGAGAGAGTGTTTGTCTTATCTCTTTTCTGTATTTTAGCGGTTCGGATTTTTTTGTATATATGACTCAAGTTTCGTATATGAAACAAAAAAGCTATATTTGTATTCGGGTATGAAACAATATGTGATGTGGATAAGGAATGGATAAAGTTAATAATTGCTGATAATCAATAGCATGTAAAGAAAATAATATTTATTTTAAGCAAAAATATGAATATGCCAAACTATAATTTGCAACGATTCTTGGACGCGCAGCAAAGCGACTATGAACAAGCCCTTACAGAAGTGGGAAACGGGCGGAAATATTCCCACTGGATTTGGTATATATTTCCTCAACTGAAAGGGTTGGGCATGAGTTATAACTCCCAGTATTATGGGATTAGCGGCAAAGAAGAGGCAGAAGCATATCTTACCCATCCGGTTTTGGGAGAAAGGCTTCGTGAGATAACGTCAGTTTTTCTTCAATTGAAAAATAAAACGGCACAGGAGGTTTTTGGTTCGTTAGATGCGATGAAAGTATTATCATGTATGACGCTCTTTAATGAAGTCGCTTCAGATGATTTGTTTCAGCAAGTGATAGATCGCTATTATCAGGGTAAAGTGGATGAGACAACAAAAAGAAAATTGGAAAAATAACTAATACAATTTATATATGGGCTGTTTAATGAATTTATTGTGGTTGTTGCTTGGTGGTATCTTTACTGCTGTTGAATACCTCATCTCAAGCATATTGATGATGCTTACCATTATTGGTATTCCGTTTGGTATGCAAACCTTGAAACTGGCAGGACTTGCTTTGTGGCCTTTCGGTAAAGAGGTAAGAAGTGGAAACCGCTCTGGCGGTTGCCTTTATATATTGATGAATATCCTGTGGATATTTTTGGGTGGCATTTGGATCTGTCTGTCCCATTTGGTTTTTGGGGCTATATTGTGTATAACCATCATTGGTATTCCTTTTGGCTTACAGCACTTTAAATTGGCAGCTTTGGCATTATCACCTTTTGGGAAAGACATTATAACAGTGTAAGAGTAGTTGTAGGGAAGCGTATGCTTATAATTAAAAGTTATAATGCATAATTAGAAACTATTGGCGGGTCTTGATTGTTTACCGTACCTTTGCACCCGGAAAACAATTAAAGATAAAAAGATATGATTTCAACAGCTACAAAAACTTTGCAGGCAAATAATAAAATGATTTATGTTGCACTGCTTTCTACTCTGACTTTCTTTCTTTTTTTAGACTATATTCCAGGATTGGAAGCATGGTCGGCTTGGGTAACTCCTCCGGTTGCTTTGTTCCTCGGACTTATTTTTGCATTGACTTGCGGACAAGCGCATCCTAAGTTTAATAAGAAAACCTCTAAATATCTGTTGCAATATTCAGTTGTAGGATTGGGATTTGGTATGAATCTTCATTCTGCTTTAGCTTCCGGTAAGGAAGGTATGGAGTTTACGGTCATTTCAGTGATCGGAACCTTGGTAATAGGTTGGTTTATCGGACGTAAGTTGTTCAAGATTGACCGTAATACAGCTTATCTTATCAGTTCGGGAACTGCTATCTGTGGTGGTAGTGCCATTGCGGCTGTGGGACCGGTATTGAAAGCGAAAGATAGTGAAATGTCTGTAGCACTGGGTACTATCTTTATCTTGAATGCTATCGCACTTTTCATTTTCCCCGCCATTGGTCATGCATTAAATATGGATCAGCAACAATTCGGAACATGGGCGGCCATTGCCATTCATGACACCAGTTCTGTAGTAGGTGCAGGAGCTGCTTATGGCGAAGAAGCATTGAAAGTGGCAACCACTATTAAACTGACCCGTGCGCTTTGGATTATCCCGATGGCTTTTGCTACTTCATTTATATTCAAGAGCAAAGGACAAAAGATAAGTATTCCATGGTTTATCTTCTTCTTCGTGTTGGCATTGGTAGTAAACACTTATTTGCTGGATGGAGTACCACAATTGGGAGCGGCTATTAACGGTATTGCCCGTAAAACTCTGACGATTACCATGTTTTTCATCGGTGCTTCTCTTTCTATTGATGTATTGAAAGCAGTTGGAATAAAGCCTTTGGTTCAAGGAATTTTGCTTTGGGTAATAATCAGCTTGAGCACATTGGCATACATTTATTTTGTATAAGAGGAAAAAAGAGAGAATTATATAAAAGAGAAAAAGGTGGGAGAATGATCGTAGTAAACGATTTTCTCCCACCTTTGTTTATTCAGTTTTAGTCTGTGGATAAAGCAGAATTAAAGCAAATTATTTCTTCTTCAATTCTTCGAAGATCAATCCTTCCAGTTCTTCAGCCAGTTCAGGATTATCCATAATACATTGTTTGGCGGCATCACGTCCTTGTCCTAACTTAGTATCATTGTAGCTATACCATGAACCGCTCTTCTTGATGATTCCCAGGTCAGCACCCAAGTCGATGATTTCTCCGGAATGGGAGATACCTTCACCGAACATGATGTCAAATTCTGCTCTGCGGAAAGGAGGTGCTACTTTATTCTTCACCACTTTCACCTTAGTCAGTTTACCGAGAATCTCTTCGCCATCTTTGATCGGTTGGCTACCACGGATATCCAAACGTACAGAAGCGTAGAACTTCAAAGCGTTACCACCGGTTGTTGTTTCCGGGTTACCGAACATAACACCGATCTTCTCACGCAACTGGTTGATGAAAATACAAGTAGTACGTGTCTTGCTCACAGCAGCTGTCAACTTACGAAGTGCCTGCGACATCAAACGTGCCTGAAGGCCTACTTTGTTGTCACCCATGTCGCCTTCGATTTCCGCTTTAGGAGTCAGTGCGGCTACAGAGTCAATAACGATGATGTCGATAGCAGAAGAACGAATCAGTTGTTCCGCAATCTCCAACGCCTGCTCTCCGTTATCCGGTTGAGAGATATAAAGATCATCGATATTTACGCCCAGTTTAGATGCGTAGAAACGGTCGAAAGCGTGTTCGGCATCAATAAAAGCAGCGATACCGCCGGCCTTTTGTGCTTCAGCAATGGCGTGGATAGCCAATGTTGTCTTACCGGAAGACTCCGGGCCATAGATTTCGATGATTCTACCTCTAGGGTAACCTCCAACGCCAAGTGCCACATTCAGGGCAATAGAGCCTGTCGGGATCACTTCTACTTGTTCAACACTATCATCACCCATTTTCATGATAGAACCTTTACCGAAGCTCTTTTCTATCTTTTCCATGGCAGCCTGTAAGGCTTTTAGTTTTTCGCTTGATGCCATTTTATTATCTGTTTCAAAATTAAGTTCGTCTTTTTTTGCCATACCTTATTCTTATATAATTAATGGAGTTATTGATTTAAAATCTGTGAGGCATGTTCTTTGGTCTTCACTTCTTTGGGAGTGATAATCCGTTCTACGATTCCCTCTTCATTTATCAGGAAAGTAGTGCGGAAAGTACCCATGTAAGCACGTCCGTACAGTTTCTTTTCTCCCCATACTCCAAATTCTTCTACTAATTTTTTGTCAGTGTCAGCAATCAGAGTGAAAGGAAGATTGTTCTTTTCGATGAATTTCTGGTGCGACTTTTCATTGTCTACGCTGACACCGATTACTTCATAGCCGGCTTTACGTAGTTCGGAATAGTTGTCGCGCAGGTTACACGCTTGTGCGGTGCAACCTGATGTACTGTCCTTTGGGTAGAAGTACAACACAATTTTTTTTCCTTTATAAGCACTTAATCGGATTTCTTCGCCTTTCTCATTGATACCCAAGACTTCCGGTGCTTTATCTCCTACGTTTATCATAACTTTCTTTTAATGAATAGGTGTACGCTTATAATTCCAAATCCTTGTCGAACTCTTCATGCCAGGGAAGACCTTGCTTATTGAGTTGTTCCATGAACGGATCCGGATTGAATTCTTCTACATTGTTTACACCCGGACGATTCCATTCGCCTTTGAAGAACATCATGGCTCCAATCATTGCCGGAACTCCGGTGGTGTAGCTTACTCCCTGCATACCGGTTTCCTGATAAGCTTCCTGGTGACTACAGTTGTTGTATACATAGTAAGTACGTTCCTTACCATCTTTCAGACCACGGATACGGCAACCGATAGAAGTTTCTCCTTCGTAGTTTTCTCCTAAATCCTGCGGGTTAGGCAATACAGCCTTCAAGAATTGCAATGGTACAATCTTCATTCCGTTGTAATCAACCTCGTCGATTCGTGCCATACCGATGTTTTGGATAACGCGTAAATGAGTTAAATACTCCTGTCCGAAAGTCATCCAGAAACGTGCACGTTTGATAGTCGGATAATGTTTCACTAAAGATTCCAGTTCTTCGTGATAAAGAAGATAAGAGTCGCGGGGGCCGATGTTCGGGTATGTCAGGTCTTTGTGGATTTCCAACGGACCGGTAGTTACCCATTTGCCATTTTCATAATAGCGTCCGTTCTGCGTAATTTCGCGAATGTTGATTTCCGGATTGAAGTTTGTAGCAAAAGCCTTATGATGGTTACCTGCGTTGCAGTCTACGATGTCCAGATATTGAATTTCATCAAAATAATGTTTAGCTGCATAAGCAGTATAGATACCGCTTACTCCCGGGTCGAATCCGCAGCCGAGGATAGCTGTCAGACCTGCTTCTTTGAAACGATCGTGATAAGCCCACTGCCAGCTGTATTCAAAATGAGCTTCATCTTTCGGCTCATAGTTGGCGGTGTCCAGATAGTTCACTCCGGCTTTCAGACAAGCTTCCATAATCGTCAGATCCTGATAAGGGAGAGCCACATTAATCACCATTTCCGGTTTGAAATCGTTGAATAAGGCTACCAGCTCCTCTACATTGTCTGCGTCAACTTTAGCTGTTTTTATATTGGGGTTACCTATTGCCTCGACGATTTTATCGCATTTCTCTTTCGTACGACTGGCAATCATGATATCTGTAAATACATCGGCATTTTGTGCCACTTTGTGTGCAACGACAGTGCCAACACCGCCTGCACCAATAATAAGAACTCTACCCATTTCTGTATTTAATGAATTATAATTTATGATTTATTGGTTTGGCAAATATACGTGATTATTTTCAGATAATCATTGTGCAGCTACTCCTTTTTATTTGTAACGTTGCAAGGTTCCGTTTTCAAATTCCAGCGTTTTGCCATTGTAGAACCAAGTTTCGAAACGACTGTCTTTTTTCAGCTCGATTTCTATCGGATCACCAATGGATAAACGACATTCTACCGTACTCATCCCTGCCTCTAAATCTCCCCGGGAGATAATCTGCCAACGGCTTTCTGTAATGCCCGGATATTTCTTATGTATATCCTCGAATCCGAAAAAGTCCTCGATATAATTATCATTTTTGACAATCACGTCATATTTCAGATCTGTTTCCAATTCATAGCTTGCCCCGTCCCTGTCCGTTAATGACAGGGTAGCCAAGCTGCCGGGAGGAGATAATTTAATCTCTTTTATTTGCAGAACCGTATATCGGGGCAAGTGAACACGCGATTCGGTCTGCTTATCTTCAAAAGATACGATTCTTTTGGCTGGCAGCATCTTTTTAGGATAAACGGTCATTCCCAAGTATTTATTTTTCAGGCTTTCAATAGTACCCAGACTCTTATTAGTGAAACTGAATGCATTTGAAAAATATTTCATTCTCTTTTCGCCTTGAAAATCATTCAGGTCCATGCCGGAGTTCGTTCGCGAGAGAGCGACTTCCAGATAATAAGAATGTCCCTGTGTATCTTTGAATACGATTTTCACTGGATATGCCTGACTGCCGACTCCAATAGCGGTAATTGTAGCTTCCGTATTGACAGGAATTGCTATATCCCGATAGCCGGAATAATTGTTGGCATCGTCTACCCGGGCACTTTCAGATTGTATATAGACAGTTTTCCCTACTAACAACTCTTTGGCAGTATCTACATCTTTCAGATAAACTAATCCATTGATACCGGCACGGGGAGCCTTCTCGCAAATCTCGTCCAGCCTCATGTTCTTTATGTCATAATAATATTTTCCTCCCTCACATTCGAATACGAAGCGAGTGGAATAGTTGGTCCCGGTTGATATATTTTGAGCCTTCTCTTCTGTTCCCGTGAAAGTGAGAATCTTGTGCTTCAGCAGGCTGTTGTCTATTCCTTTGTCGGTGTCGTAGCTGGAAAGAGTAGGAAGGAACATGTTCCGTGTAGAAGGAACAAACATGAACTTCATTCCGGGTGTCCATTTACACAGCGGTTGCAGTGGAAAGTTATTCTTGATGAATTGTTCTTCTTCGCCTACAGGGATTTTCTGCGTGGAAGGAGTAGTGACAATGTAATTACTTTGAGCTGTGATAGGACACGTGCCACAACAGAATAGAATTAAAGACAGGACAATTATTCTCATATTTGTTTACTTTAAGTGAACTATGTAAATTGTTCGTTTGTTGTATATCTACTGGCAAATGTATATATTTTATGTTGTATTGGATGTTATTTTCCAATCTTTTTGATATCTTTGCCCCCGATTTTAACTTAAACGTTATAACAATATGAAGAAAGTATTTGTTTCAATTTGCATTGCTGGTGCAGCACTTGCAATGTCTTCGTGCCGTTCGGTTGAGAAGGCAATCCCCCTGTCATCTATCAATGGTGAATGGAATATTATAGAAGTCAACGGCTCGAAAATTGCTCCGGGCGAAAGTAGAACCCTTCCTTTTATCGCTTTTGATACAGCGACCGGTCGTGTGTCCGGCAATAGCGGATGTAATCGTATGATGGGCAGTTTCGATGTAAATGCGAAGCCGGGAAGCCTTGAACTTACAGGGATGGCTAGTACCCGAATGATGTGTCCGGATATGACTACTGAAAATAATGTATTGAATGCTTTTGCGCAAGTAAAAGGATACAAGAAGGCAGGTAAAGATAAGATGTATCTTTGCAATTCGTCCAACCGTCCGGTTGTTGTTCTACAAAAGAAGGAGGCTGATGTGAAACTTTCGGTTTTGAATGGAGAATGGAAAATAAAAGAAGTGAATGGTGAAGCAATTCCTTCCGGAATGGAAAAACAACCTTTCATTGCTTTTGATGTGAAGAAAAAGACCATTCATGGCAATGCCGGATGTAATTTGATTAATGGTGGTTTTGAAACCAGTACAAGTAATGCCAAATCTATTTCTTTCCCGGGAGTAGCAAGTACAATGATGGCTTGTCCTGATATGGAGACAGAAGGTAAGGTGCTGAAAGCTATCAATGAAGTGAAATCATTCGATGTGTTGTCCGGTGGTGGCATTGGTTTGTATGACGCAAACGGTGCATTGGTCATCGTGCTGGAAAAGTAATAGATAAGAGTTATATATAATAGGATATGCCTGTGTCGCACTTGACGATACAGGCATATTTTTTTTCCTTTATCGAACCAGAGCCGCCTGTATTTGTTTAAAGAAACAGTTGCTGATTGACTTTGAATATGACTATGTCAGCAGTGTTTATTTATTAAAACTGTCTTTTTGGCAGATATTATGTCATGCATTCGTATAATTTCCTTTTGGCACACGGTTTGCTTTTTAATAAGCGTCCGTTCGCGGCGAAGCTCCCTGATAAGAGCAGAGAAACAACCGGACAAAAAGAAATCATTGAATAAATAATAAATAAAAAAATAACGATCATGGGAAAAATTATTGGTATTGACTTAGGAACTACAAACTCTTGTGTTGCCGTATTTGAAGGTAACGAACCTGTAGTAATTGCAAACAGTGAAGGTAAGCGTACAACTCCTTCTGTTGTCGCTTTCGTTGATGGTGGCGAACGTAAAGTGGGTGATCCTGCAAAACGTCAGGCTATTACGAACCCTACACGTACAATCTTCTCTATCAAACGTTTCATGGGTGAAACTTGGGATCAGGTACAAAAAGAAGTGACTCGTGTTCCTTATAAAGTAGTGAAAGGTGACAACAACACTCCGCGTGTTGACATCGACGGACGTCTGTATACTCCGCAGGAAATCTCTGCAATGATTCTTCAGAAAATGAAGAAGACTGCCGAAGACTACCTTGGACAGGAAGTAACAGAAGCAGTCATCACCGTTCCTGCTTATTTCTCCGACTCTCAACGTCAGGCTACAAAAGAAGCCGGACAGATTGCCGGTCTGGAAGTAAAACGTATTGTAAACGAACCGACAGCCGCAGCTCTTGCTTACGGTCTGGATAAGGCTCACAAAGATATGAAGATTGCTGTATTCGACCTTGGTGGTGGTACATTCGATATCTCTATCCTCGAATTCGGTGGTGGTGTATTTGAAGTACTTTCTACAAACGGTGATACTCACCTTGGTGGTGACGACTTCGACCAGGTAATCATCAACTGGTTGGTACAGGAATTCAAGAACGACGAAGGGGCTGACTTGACTCAGGATCCGATGGCTTTGCAACGTCTGAAAGAAGCTGCTGAAAAAGCTAAGATTGAGCTTTCTTCTTCTACAAGTACAGAAATCAACTTGCCGTATATCATGCCGGTAGGTGGTGTGCCTAAGCACTTGGTGAAGACTTTGACTCGTGCAAAATTCGAATCTCTGGCTCACGAATTGATTCAGGCTTGTCTTGAACCATGTAAGAAAGCAATGAGCGATGCAGGTTTGAGCAATGCTGATATTGATGAAGTAATCCTTGTTGGTGGTTCTTCTCGTATTCCAGCTGTTCAGAAGTTGGTAGAAGATTTCTTCGGCAAGACTCCTTCTAAAGGTGTGAACCCGGATGAAGTGGTAGCTATTGGTGCTGCTGTACAGGGTGCTGTTTTGACAGATGAAATCAAAGGTGTAGTATTATTGGATGTTACTCCGTTGTCAATGGGTATCGAAACACTGGGTGGTGTGATGACTAAGTTGATCGACGCTAACACTACCATTCCGGCTCGTAAGAGTGAAACATTCTCTACTGCTGCTGATAATCAAAGTGAAGTTACGATTCATGTATTGCAGGGAGAACGTCCGATGGCCGCTCAGAATAAATCAATCGGTCAGTTCAATTTGTCAGGTATTGCTCCGGCCCGTCGTGGTGTTCCTCAAATTGAGGTTACATTCGATATCGATGCGAACGGTATCTTGAAAGTATCTGCTAAAGATAAGGCTACTGGTAAAGAACAAGCTATCCGTATCGAAGCATCCAGCGGTTTGAGCAAGGAAGAAATCGAAAAGATGAAGGCTGAAGCTGAAGCTAATGCTGAAGCAGATAAGAAAGAACGTGAAAAGATTGACAAGCTGAACCAGGCTGACAGCGTAATCTTCCAGACTGAAAATCAGTTGAAGGAATTAGGTGATAAGTTGCCTGCTGATAAGAAAGCTCCGATTGAAGCTGCTTTGCAGAAATTGAAAGATGCTCACAAAGCACAGGACTTGGCTGCTATCGATACTGCTATGGCAGAAATCAATACTGCCTTCCAGGCTGCAAGTGCTGAAATGTACGCACAGGGTGGTGCACAAGGTGGTGCACAGGCTGGTCCTGATATGAACGGTGGTGCCGGCCAGCAAGATAACAGCAAGCACGGAGATAATGTTCAGGATGCTGACTTCGAGGAAGTGAAATGATTTCGATAAGAAACTAATTTATAATAAATTAATAAGAAAAAAGCGTGCAGCTCAATGAGTTGCACGCTTTTGTACTTTTGTATTTTGGGGATTCATGGTTGTTATCTTACAAAGAAAGAACCAAATCTGCTAAAAGAACGGCTGTTTCTGATTCATTTTTTGGTGCATCTTTGGGCTTCCATGCTACAATGAACCGTACAGATGCGGATTTCACCTTATAACCTCTTTCTTCCCACTCTGATAATGTGTCTTGCATTTTTAATGATAACCTTGCTACAGGTTTATTAGTTGATGAGCTATACAAAAAGAAATCATTATAATTCAAAGAATCTCCACCTCTTAATGCTAAAACTTCCTGCTTACGTTCTTTGAAGAATCCTAGATAGACATCTTTATGAGAGAGTTGTAGTACAATTTCTTCGGGCATGTCATACTGTCGTTGGTCGACAAAATATCGGTCTGTACTTAAACGATTAAAGCAGTCACCGTTCGTATGTATAAACAGCCGGTTTTTCGCACGAGTTATTCCTACATAGTATTTGCGCATCAGATAGGCATCTTTTGAATAATTATCAGATACTAGTATATACACGTCGTCAAACTCTCTACCCTTGGCTTTATGAATGGTTGATACCACTACTTCTGCTCCTGAAACATCACAAAAGTCTTCCACCGATGATTCAAATACAAACTCTTTGAAGTCACAGAGGTATTTTGCTTTGTTGGTTTGTTCAAACTGCTCTACACAACGCTTTACATATGTCAGACTTAGACTACCATCATAAGCAGAAAAGGTTGCATGTTTGGCTTCCTCCCATAATTCTTCTGGAATTAGAGGCGTTTTTACTCGTTTGTCTATATACCGCAAGAGATACCTTATTTCGGCCATATTCCAGAAGCGCAAACCGTCCATCGACTGTATTAATTTGCTATTTATGCCATGTTTCCGCAAAAGAGCCATCAGGATAACAGCCTCTTCGTTTGTTTGGGTGAGTACACACGAAGTACCTTTGTCTTTATGTTGAAGTAATTTTTCAACGAGCGGCTGATACATATACTTTGATTGATGGCGTGTTACTTCGACCCAACCCTCTTCTTTTCTCATGGAGATAATTGGCGTACTTTTTATTCTTTTATCAATGGTTCTCAAGAATCCGTTGGCAAAATTCACCGGATGGTGTGCACTGCGGTAATTTTCGGTCATCTCGACAAATTTACTTCCGCTTTCTTGTGTTAGTCGGTACATATAGTCAGAATCAGATCCACGGAATTCATAGATGTTTTGGTCATCATCTCCCACTGCTATCACACGCATTTCCTCGTTGTTGGCCATCAAAGCCCTTAACAGTGCATATTCTTCGACTCCCATATCCTGAGCTTCGTCTATGACCAGTACCGTCTTGCCTATTTTGTTTGGCTCTACTTCTCCTTGACAGATCATTTCGGCTGCTTTTGCAACGACACTTTTTGCATCTTCAAGATTTCCTATCCGCCCCAAAAGGTCGAAACAATAGGAGTGGAATGTCTTTATTTCAATAAAATGGGCTGCATTGCCTATCAATTCCATGAGTCTCTGTTTGAATTCAGTAGCCGCTGCCCTTGAAAATGTCAACATCAAAAGTTGCTCGTGTTTTACGTCTTCAAGTAGCAGAAGTGAAGCAAGTTTGTGAACCAATACTCGTGTTTTTCCGCTGCCAGGTCCGGCTGCAACCACAATGCAACGTGAATCCTTATCGGAAATAATCTCCATTTGACGTTTGGATAGCTGCCCGAACAACTGCTTGTATTTCTGTGGCGTCAAGTTACGTTGTATTTCGCTTACTCTGTCCCCTTTGAAGTATTTTGTAATAAACTTCCTGTAATCCATTTGGAAATAGTCTTGAACATATCTCAGGGCTGTGTTGTAATCCCTAACCATCAGATTAGCATATTCGCCCACAATATGTACTTGCTGAATCTTCTGTTTGTAGAATTCGTTGAGCATCCGGTAATCATCCTGCTTGTATCTCGATTTGTTGTCCTTTATTCTTTGGATATTCATGGCGTTATAAAGAACCAAGAAACCGCCTTCAAGTTTTAGCGCACCGATTTTTGATAAGTACAGAAGTGCTTCTTCCACGTCTTCCAATTGAATGTCATCAAGTCCGCCAAAAAGGGATTGGGGGCTTGATTTTATTTGATTCAGAAGTTCTACTACAGAAAATTGGATAGCCTTATTGGGTGAATTTCCCGTTTCCGTATCTGAGGCGATCCTGTATAGCCATTCTATGGCGAAACGACTTATTTCCAATCGTTTTTCAAAACGCTTGATGGTTGATTCCAAGTCTGCCTGACGACTTATTTCTATATTACGAACTGCATCCTCTTTTTTGCGGGTATAGCCCTTGACGGTGAGGAAATAGAGTAGTGTCCGAATATCTTTTTCTTTGGATGTATTGATCCCGTTGTTTACTGCATTGTCATTCAGTTGCTTGCATGATATTCTCAAGGACTCGTCAGGAATATGGCTGAGGATATATTGTTCAAGTTTTGCAAAACGTTCGAGGAGTGTTTGCGACTTTCGTTCCGAGTCACCTGCATCCAGTAAATAAGCAGATATATCTTTGCTGTCTGCCAATATGCCTTCTTGTCGCATTCGTTCCACTACGGATATTACTTCTCTTTTGCTTATTCCCAAAATGTCTGCCAGATAATCAATCCGTGACTCTGCTTCTGAATCTTGGGCTTTGGCAATGTGTTTTTGGGATATCAATGATTTGATGATTCGGACTGCCTTTTCTATTTCGTCACGGTCGAAGAGTAGTGACATTGATATACGCTTTCTTGCTTCATCCATATTCTTTACCGTGATGCCTGTGGCATATACGTGAGGCACATTATTTCCTCTTATCAAGTATCCACTTTGTTCCAAAGCTGCTAATGCTGTTCGTACACGGGTTTCAATATCAGATACCGAATCGTCCCATCCTGCCTGCCTGGCAATTTCCAATGCAGAACAGCTGACTTTCATACGTTGTCTGGTAAGGTCTTTTATGGCTTTCCATACCTGTTGTATTTCACTGATGCTTAGTTTTGTTTGGTTTAATAGTATAAAATGCTTGTCCAAATCATTGTCACTATAAAGCACATAACAACGCGCGCTGAGGCTGGGATCACGACCGGCTCTACCTGCTTCTTGAACGTAGTTCTCCAGCGAATCGGAAATGTCATAATGTACGACAAGACCGACATCTTTTTTGTCGACTCCCATACCAAATGCAGACGTAGCTACGATGATGTGTACTTGGTCATTCATGAATGCGTCTTGGTTGGCAATTTTTTCATCTGATTCCATTTTACCATTGAAAGGTAGTGCCTTATAACCGTCACGAGTCAATTTGGTTGCCAGTTCTTCAGTCCGTTTGGTACGTGATACGTAAATGATTGTCGGACAATTGGATTCAGCCACAAGTTCTCTTAACTTTAAATATTTATCATTGTCACTATCGGCATGTACGACGGAATAACGCAGATTTGTTCTTGAGGCTGTTGATGCGAATAATTCTAAGTCTAAATTTAATGTTTGTTTGAAATAGTCGCAGATGTCTTGTACTACTTTTTGTTTTGCCGTAGCCGTAAAGCAGGATACGGGTATTGGATTCTTGCATTTTTTCTTTTGCTGGTATTCTCGGATGAATTTACCTATGTAGAGATAGTCAACCCTGAAATCCTGCCCCCATGAAGAAAAGCAATGCGCTTCGTCTATCACAAATCTTACAACATGGCGTGCTATCAATATTTTCTCGATAGTTTTTGAACGAAGCATTTCGGGAGATATATACAAAAGTGAGGCTTCTCCGTCTTGGACTCTTTGTATGGACAGTGCTCTTGTGATGGGGTCTAACATTCCATTTATGGTCACGGCATCCGTGATGCCTCTATCGGCAAGGTTGTCTACTTGGTCTTTCATTAGTGACTGCAAGGGGGAGATAACAACCGTAAGCCCATGCACAGAACGTCCTGCCATGAGTGCTGGTAACTGGAAGGTAAGTGATTTGCCTCCACCAGTAGGAAATATCGCCAGCAACGATTTGCCTTTTACCGCAGCTTGAGCTGCTTGTTCTTGCAGTGGCTCGCCTTCGTATGTTCGAAAGCGTTCATATCCGAAAAATATTTTTAAGTTATGAAGCACATCCAGTTGCGTATTGCAGTAGTCACAGCCTTCCCGGCAACTGGTGTGGCGCAGGAGCTTTACAATAAATTCCACTTCCGGATAATTGTAAAGTACCCATCCGGGAGTGATGGAACGATAATCAGTAGTATCAATTAGAGCCAATGCGTATGCCAATCCGCATGGATATTGTTCGATGAGCATGTCAAGGTCAGTATGTTGGCAAATCTTTCCTGCATACAGTTTGTTTATAAGTTCAGGTATTCCTTCATTGATATACTCCGCATTCATTATGCTGAGAAATCCCTCAAACTCTTTTTTGCCCTTTAGTAGCGATGCGAATAGTATGCGCTTTTCTTTTGGCAATGAATTCCAGCATGCTATTTCGTCCAGTAACAAGTCGTTTGCTTTCTTGCAATCGTTCACCGGATTGTTCATCTGTTCACTAATCAGTTTGTCATCTTTCACAAGCCTGTGGTAAGGGCGTTCCGGGAACAATAAAGGCGAGACATAAAGTGTGTCAACTAAAATCCAGCGGCATGTTTTGTCTGTGAACAGATATTTGGCATCATGATGAATGATATTGTGACCGCAGATGTAGTCTATATCACAAAGAAAATCAAACAATTCATCTTTGGAAGTTTTATGGAATGTCGTGCCATTGTGTAGGAGTGCCCCTATATCATGGATTTTATGATCTTTCAAGCCAACTTCAACATCTACTATGGCATAGTTTGAGGCACTAAATGGTACAGATGTAATTTTATTACCGATGGCATTGTTTCTGTCCTCAGTTTTCTTGATTCCTATGAGTCTGCTCCATATTGACATATAATAAATTGTTTTATAATTTGAACTTATTATGTATCTGCATCGTTTTCTTATTGTTGTTCGGGTATAATGCTCCAATATTACATACAAAGGTAAGGATAAAACTGAATAATCTGTTAAAATGACCGTTTCCTTTTTATTTTTGGTATAACAGAATAACATGTAATGGGTATGAGAACAATTTATCTTCTATTATTTCCCTTGTTTTTTATAGTATCCTATTCTGGCTTAGATACCAATTACGTTAAGTACAGTATTTTTCTAATCTTTTCCCGGTTGCCCACAATCCAAACGAGATCTCCTAATTGGAAAGTTGTGTCTTTATCCAGGGTAATCAGTTCGTCATTTCGTTCAATAGCTACAACAATACTGTCATGCTTCTCTCCTAAATGAGACTGAGCGATGGTCTGATTTAAAAAGCGGAATTCTTCGTCTACCGTGAAAGAGTGGAGAGTTATCTTTTTATCCATTGCATCTGTATCTGATGTGTTTTTTACATCTTCTATTCTATTTCTGAATTCCTGTAATTGCGTATCTGTACCAACTACTGTCAATTTATCCTGCGGATAGATGTGTTCAGAGCTTTTCGGTATATATATGTTCAGATCGCCACGAGTGATTGCGACGACATTTACTCCAAAATTTTGCCTGAATGAAAGTTCTCCTAAAGACTTACCGATATAATCGGAATAAGGCGATACGAGGATAGATGTCAAATCAAGGTCTTTATCATTGAATTCGCTATTGAAACTTGTTTTTAGCGGGTGCCGTTTTTTAGCTACCTCTTCCCGTCGGTTAAGATTGGCAAGGAATCTTGTTTCCAATCGTGAATATTGCGTGAGATCTTCCCTAAGAATAAGAATCAATGCTACCACGGCTATGGCAATAATCACACTTATTCCCCAGTTTAGTTTAAAGTAGCTGATGACTACACTAGTGATAAAGAAAAGAGCAACAGATACACGTCCCAGAACCAGGGAAACCAGGCGTCCGTGATTGTAATTCTCGTCTCTCCATAGCTTCAGGAATAATTCCGAAGAGTTGTATTTGTTGGAGATGAGCGCCCATAAAAAAGGAGTCATAAGTAGAAGAGTACCCAGACACATCACCAGGTTGATCCATACAGTGACAGGAGCAAACATTTCGTTGATGGCGGGATAAATGATTTGTATCGACAGCAGCCAAATAGCAGTGAGCAGTACGCTATAGATAACAACTCTCCCAATCATGTTTTTTAGTAATTTCTTCCAGTCACTATCGTGGTTCATGGTCTTCTTGCCGGAAGCATAACGATCTAATGTCTCCTGTACTTTAGTAGGCAATATTTTGTAAAGCCATTCGGCAAAAGGATTGGCTAAACGGATAAAGTAAGGAGTCGTGAAAGTGGTGATGACAGATACAGCCACAATGATAGGTGAAATAAACGGATCAAGCACTTTGAGCGAAACACCCAGTCCGGCAATGATGAAAGCAAACTCTCCGATTTGTGCCAGGCTGAATCCGGATTTGATGGAAGTATTCAGTGGTTCTCCGGATAAGAGTACGCCAAACGAAGAGAAAATGGCTTTGCCGATAATGGTAACCAGTGTAATGATGATGACAGGCCAGGCGTATTCTACCAATACAGCCGGATTCACCAGCATACCGACCGAAACGAAAAAGATAGCTCCAAAGAGGTCTTTTACCGGTTGTATGATATGTTCGATGTGTTCGGCCTCGATGGTTTCGGCAAGGATAGATCCCATGATAAATGCTCCTAGTGCTGTTGAAAAACCTGTATAAGTAGCCAATACTACCATTCCCAGACAAAGACCGAGAGAAACAATCAGAAGAGTCTCGTTATTCATCAACTTCTTTGCTTTTTTGAGAAAAGCCGGAATAACGAAGATACCTATGAGAAACCACAGGATTAAAAAGAAAACGACCTTGAGTACACTTATCAGCAAATCTTCACCCACAAAGTCCTGACTTACTGCCATTGTGGAAAGAAGCACCATCATTAAGATAGCAATCAGGTCTTCCACTACCAGGGTACCGAATACGATACCGGTAAAACGTTGGTTACGCAATTCCAGATCATTGAAGGCTTTGATAATGATTGTAGTGGATGACATAGACAACATTCCCCCCAGGAAAATGGAATTCATGGTGCCCCATCCTAATAATTGTCCCACCAAATACCCAATGAGTAACATGCTGATTACTTCGGTGATAGCCGTAATAAAAGCTGTGGAACCTACATTCATGAGCTTCTTAAAACTAAACTCCAGTCCGAGTGCAAAGAGCAGGAATATAACACCTATTTCTGCCCATATATTGATATTCTCAATATCTCCTACTGTAGGGAAAATATTAATATAAGGACCTGCCAGCAATCCGGCAATAATGTAACCTAAGACTAAAGGCTGTTTTAGCCATTTGAACAACAAGGTTATAATACTGGCCGATATTAATATCAGCGCAAGGTCGGCAATCAAAGTTGGCAAGTGTGACATTAGGTGTGGGTTTATTTATTATAACATTCCTGATAGATAATATGTTTCCATCTATAAAAAGATGGAAACAATATAATAAATAGCTGCAGCTAAGAGTCCACTGACTGGAATTGTAAGAATCCAGGCAGTCATGAGGCTTTTGGTTACTCCCCAACGAACGGCAGAGAGGCGTTTAGTTGCACCTACTCCAATAATCGCTCCTGTGATAGTATGTGTGGTACTAACGGGGATTTTCAACATTTCCGTAATGTAGAGAGTGAAAGCACCTGCTGTTTCGGCAATCACTCCTTCCAGTGGGGTTACCTTGGTAATTTTTGTTCCCATTGTTTTCACTATCTTCCAGCCACCGGACATCGTACCGAGTGAAATTGCTGTGAAGCACGAAAAAGCAACCCAGTCGGGAAGGTCATTGATGCTGTTGATACCCATGCCCAATCCCATTGAATGGCCGGCTATCATGGCAGCGGCAATAATACCCATTACTTTCTGTGAATCGTTCAAGCCATGTCCGACGCTGAAGAGGGCGGAGGATACGAGTTGTAACCTCTTGAACCATTGCTCGGCTGTGTGGGGATGTGCGCGTCGGCAGATGTAGAGGACAAACAGGGTGAAACCGAAAGCAATGACCATTCCGATAAAAGGAGCCAGAAAGATAAAGGCTGCAATTTTAAGAATGATGTTAAGCTGAATTGCTTCAAATCCGTTTGCCATAATGGCAGCTCCTGCAAAACCTCCGATAAGGGTGTGTGAGGAAGAAGACGGAATCCCTTTCCACCAGGTAACCAGGTTCCAAGTGATAGCCGCTATAATTCCTGCTAATATAATGGGCAGGGTGATATATTGCTCTACCACAGTCTTGGATACTGTATTGGCGATACCGAATCCACCTATTATATATTTGGCAATGAAAAAGGCTACGAAGTTGAAGAAAGCAGCCCATATTACAGCTTGAAAGGGAGTAAGCACCCTGGTAGATACGATGGTAGCTATTGAGTTTGCTGCATCGTGAAAGCCGTTGATATAATCGAATATCAGAGCCAGAATGATGATAGTCACTAATAATTCCATGTGTTCCGGCTTGCTTTATGCGTACTTTACAATCAGGTTTTTGAGAATCTTACCTACATGCTCTGCAGCATCGGTCGTTTTTTCCAGTTCATGCATGATCTCCTTTATTTTGATAAGTTCAATGCAATCTTTTTCCTCTTCGAAAAGTTTGGTGATAAAGAATTCGTATACATCATCCGCCTGGTTCTCGATTTCATGCAGTTTGGAGCAGTATTCGCGGAGAAGAGTCGGTTTCTTACGGAATGTTTCGAGTTCGTCCATGGCTTTGCATATATAGATCGCTTCCTCCTGAATCAAACGGCTCAACTCTTTGCCATTCTCTGAAATAGGACGGGGATTGTAAATAGAGATTCGTTTGGCACAACTGTTTATTCCGTCAATGACGTCATCCATGCAGGAAGCTAAGTCATGAATATCTTCGCGGTCGAAAGGAGTGATAAAGGTAGTACCTAATTCATCAAAAATCAGGTGTGTCAGTCTGTCGCCTTCCCGTTCCAGGTCTTTGATTTTTTTGTAGTAGTCCGAACGTTCTGTAGGTGAGTCATGTTGCAAGCTTTCTATTAAAACAACTGATGCTTCGCAGAGCACTTCTGATAGCTGTTTCAGTAAAGGGAAAAATTTGGGCTCCTTTGGAGTAAACCGGCTAAAAAAAGAATTTTTCATAAGTGTAAAAACTTTAAATTGTTTTTTCTTCTCTATTTATATTAGTAACAAATGAATACAGATTATAGTTTGCTGTTTTTAAGATTTTAGTTTGGCACGTACTACCTCTATAATGGCAGGCAATACAGAGATAAATATGATGGCTACAATCAGTAACTTCAGGTTTTCCTGCACAAACGGAAGGTCGCCGAAGAAATAACCAGCATAACAGAATACGGCAACCCAGAGCGCACCACCAACTAAATTATACATCATAAAATAGTAGTAATTCATCTTTCCCATTCCTGCTACGAAAGGTGCAAATGTGCGTACTATCGGGACAAATCTGGCTAGAATAATTGTTTTCCCACCATACTTTTTATAGAACTCGTGTGTTTTCTCCAGATAACTTTGTTTGAATATCCTGGAATTGGGATTATTAAACAGCTTTCGACCGAAGAAATGTCCTATCATGTAATTGCAGGAATCGCCTAATACGGCAGCGGCAAATAAGATAATGACAAGTATATGCACGCTGATGGGCATATCGGGTAATGCTGAAATGGCTCCTGCAACGAAGAGTAAAGAATCACCGGGAAGAAAAGGAGTGACCACTAATCCGGTTTCACAGAAGATGATAAAAAACAAGATGGCGTATGTCCAGGCATGATAATCACGCACAATCATCACCATATATTGATCGATATGAAGTATAAAATCCAATAAAAAGTCCATTTTATATACTTTGGTTATTATTGTAATGAAAGAATGTTATAGGCTTCCAGACCATAGTGAATTCTTTTTTCACTCAAATGGTGGATGCAAACAGAAAGTGGGGCATAAAAGACTTGAATTGTCCTATGCCGAAAAAAGATATAAAATGGCTAAATGAGTATGTGTCCTAATGAATAGATATGATATCTATCGGAATATTTAAAAAGATTGGTATAATATGAAAAACCTGTCCATTGATTTTTAGGAAGTTGAATCTTTAGCGAGCTTAGTATGCGGATAGTGACAGAAGGAATATTGAATCTTAGTATTTTTAAGGGAGAGAGGTGGCGGAAGGAAAATGGATTTAAAACGCCGTTATC
Source organism: Bacteroides sp. M10 (assembly GCF_014334015.1). Lineage (GTDB taxonomy): Bacteria > Bacteroidota > Bacteroidia > Bacteroidales > Bacteroidaceae > Bacteroides > Bacteroides intestinigallinarum. Next base: position 3,813,905 of record NZ_CP060488.1, read on the forward strand.
GTTATTGTAATTTTGCTTTCCGGCGTATTCTTTTGTCTTGACTAGTTTCTGTTCTTGATCCAGTTGTATAATGCTAGCTTTAGAGGTATATGAATTGGAATAGGTTTGTATGCCGTTACTACCGGCTTCTAACCGGTATGCCTCTTGTGCTTCGTCGGAAATCAGATGGAATCCCCAACACAGAAATACGCCTAATAGTATACAAAATATGTACTTCATCATAACGGCCGCAAAGGTAGAAACTATTTTTATATGAAATACATATTCACAAGCATAATTAACAATTATATCAGTGATTACCGGGAATTATTCTTTGAAGTTGCTTATCGTAAATTTCATCGGAGTATATGTTATCCCATTGGTACATTGTTTCCCGGCAATTTTATCGAAGCCCAGACTTTGATAAAAAGGAATAGCGTATGTGGATGAATTAACCGTCATTTCATTTACCGGGCAATGCTTGATTGCAAAATTGAATAATTGTTTGCCGATGCCTTTACGGTGGTGTTCTTTTCCGATGAAGAACAGGGATAGATGCTTCCCTTCATTCTTCGTTCCCATAATGCCTACTAGATTTTCATTGTCAAAAGCCCCGTAAATCACTAATTCATTCATAAGTTGCTCACTAAAGATAAAACTTTTGAATGAATTCAAACCTTCTTCATCGAAGTCTTCCGCTCCACATTGTATATATACCTCCAATGCTAATGAGGTAGCCCGGTCATATTCGGTCTTGTCTAATTTGCGTATCATGGCGATTGCTTTTATCATTAATCTGCCGGGAAATTTACTATTAATTCCCGGATATAACATTGGAATATGATTTCTTTTTCTTTTTTTTGTAAAAGCTGTAGGGTATTTCCAGTCTGAGCGCTCTTATAAATAGAAACGTAATTTATTTACCTTTAAAAAGCATCAGTATGAAGAATGTAGAAAAACACTTGGTTGGATGGCTGTCAGTTTGTTTGCTGCTTTGTAGCTTTCCTGTGTGGGCGCAAGGAGATGCCGGAGATTATCTAACAATCGTTGGTATGGTGAAAGACAAGCAAAATAAAAAAGCTCTGGAGAACGTAAATGTATCTGTGCATGGCAGTAATATCGGCACTGTGACGAATGCGGAAGGAGAATTTGCTTTGAAAATCAAAAAAACAGAAGCGCCGCGCGAACTGGAGATTTCACATATAGGTTATGTAAATAATCATATCTCTCTGGAGAAAGAAACACCCTCTAAGTTGACGGTTTGGCTGACACCTCATGCCAACCTGCTGAATGAAGTGGTGGTGTTTGCTGAAAATCCACGTATGATTGTAGAGAAGGCAATCAGTAAGATTCCTCTAAATTATAGTGATAAGCGTGATATGCTGACGGGATTTTATCGGGAGACTGTACAGAAAGGGCGTCGGTATATTGGTATATCGGAGGCTGTGATCGATGTGTCCAAAACAGCCTACACTAATAGAAATACTAATTATGACAAAGTAAGGGTGGTGAAGGGACGTCGCCTGCTTAGCCAGAAAGCGAGTGATACATTAGCTGTCAAGGTTGTTGGCGGCCCTAACTTGAGCATCACTTTGGATGTTGTGAAGAACAAGGGAGCATTACTCGATATGGAAGAATTGAATAATTATGAGTTCTGGATGGCGGAATCCATGCTTATAGATAACCGTATGCAGTATGTTATTAATTTCCGCCCGAAGGTAATCCTCATGTATGCTCTCTTGTATGGCAAATTATATATCGATCGTGAACGCTTGTCATTTACCCGTATAGAGATGAGTCTGGACATGCAGGATAAATCGAAGGCAACCACTGCCATTCTATATAAAAAACCTCTCGGTTTAAGATTCAAGCCGCAAGAGCTGTCCTACCTGGTCACTTATAAAGATGTGGAGGGAAAAACTTATCTGAATTATATTAGCAACACAATCCGTTTCAAATGTGACTGGAAGAAGAAACTGTTTTCCACAAGCTATACAGTAGCTTCCGAAATGGTCGTGACCGACAAGAAAGAAGGAATGTTGGAGACTATTCCCAACAAAGAAGCCTTCAGCTTGAATCAAATATTCTATGATAAAGTAGACGAATATTGGAGTCCGGACTTTTGGGGAAACTACAATATCATCGAACCTACGGAATCTTTGGAGCACGCAGTGGATAAATTAAAAAAGCAATCGAATTGAAACAGGGATAGTTTTCTTATATTTGAGGTCAATCATAAAGAAAAGCAAGTATGCTGGATGAACTGCTCATACTAAAAAAGATAAAGGGAGGTGACATAAAAGCGTTTGAGGAACTCTTTCGCCGTTACTATTTTCCTCTTTGCTGTTATGCGGCAGGCATTACCGGGCAAATGGAAGTGGCTGAAGAGATTGTGGAGGAACTTTTTTATGTACTTTGGAAAGAAAGAGAGCGCTTACAGATCTTTCAGTCCGTTAAAAGTTACTTATATAGAGCGACTCGTAATCAATCTTTGCAGTATTGCGAACACGAGGAAGTTCGGAACAGATACCGTGAAACTGTATTGACCACTTCCAACCCAGAGCAGTCAACAGATCCTCATCAACAGATGGAGTATGAGGAATTGGAGAGATTCATAAATGGAACCCTTGAAAAGCTGCCGGTTCGCAGACGGAGGATTTTTGAGATGCATCGTCTGGAAGGGCGGAAATATGTCGAGATAGCGACGCAGCTTTCGCTTTCTGTTAAGACGGTAGAGGCTGAAATGACAAAAGCCCTCCGGACATTGCGAGAAGAAGTAGAAATTTATATTCACATGAAGTGATGAAAACAGATATTTATAAAATAAAGACAGATCAGGCGTGGAATCGATTGTATAATCGCTTGGACAATGACCGTTTACTTGCGAAAGTGGATGAAGGCCACCATACACGTAAATATTCACAATGGATCAGGTACGGAGCAGTTGCCGCCGTTTTGATAGGCGTCATTTGGGGAACTTTGTATTGGGTGACCGGTTCTGATAAAGAACTGGCACAGCATCTTCTTACACAGGAAAATCAAGGTGTTTCCACTTTGGCAACGACTCTCGAAGACGGTTCTGTCGTACTCTTGGCAAAAGAAACTTCCCTGTTATATCCGAAACATTTTATTGCTGATAAACGGGAAGTGAGTCTACAGGGAAATGCGTTCTTTGACGTAGCAAAGAAGCAGGGACAACCCTTTTGGATTGATACGGAGCAAGCTAAGATTGAAGTGCTAGGTACTGCTTTCAGTGTACAAAGTGATGAAAATGCTCCGTTCCGTTTATCCGTACAAAGAGGGATAGTGAAGGTTACTCTAAAAAAAGGAAATCAGGAGTGTTATGTAAAAGTGGGGGAAACGGTAGTAGTGCGATCACAACGATTAGTCGTTTTGGATACAGATAAGGAGAATGAAGAGTGGGGCAGCTTCTTTAAGCATATACGATTTAAAGATGAATCGTTAGCAAACATTCTGAAAGTCATGAATCTGAATTCGGATAGTTTGCAAATACAAGTTGTCTCACCGGCATTGGAGGAACGTCGGCTGACTGTCGAATTCTCTGACGAATCTTCTGAAGTTATAGCTAATCTGATAGCTAATGCGCTCGGTCTGCAATGTATCCGGCAAGGAGATATTCTTTTATTATCGGAATAGAACTCATTAAAGTTGGGAAAAATGAAACAGGCTTATCATTATCTGTCCGTTCTGCTGATACTCTTCTTCTTCGTCGATATGATGAGAGCGGATGGAAGTGATGTGCTGGAACGTATAGTCAGACTTCCCAAGATAAAAGGTACTGTTTATTCATTGTTGAGTGATGTCTCTCAACAGTCGGGATATATGTTTATTTATGATAGTAAAGTCATTGATAATGATGCAGTAGTGAAGATAAAGGGAGGCGAACGTTCCATTCGTCAGGCAGTGTATGACATCGTAGGAAATACCAGTCTGGAGTTTCAAGTGATGGGCACTCACATCCTGATTACTCTCCCTTCGGAGAAAAAGGTACGTGTGCAACAAGGTTTTGTTCCGGAACAGATAACAAACTTTGTCATTACCGGTACTTTGCTGGATAAGGAGACAGGAATACCTATCTCTTCTGCTACTGTTGGAGTGCGAGGAACATCTATTGGCAGTATAACGAATCAGAATGGAGATTTTAAACTGTCTTTACCCGATTCTTTGAAAAATGATTCGATTACTTTTTCTCATATAGGTTATCTTTCACAAGACATAGAGTTTGCTTTGCTGATTGGACGGCACAATATACTTAGTCTCGAACCTAAAGTTGTCCCTTTGCAGGAAGTGGTGATTCGTCGAAGTGATCCAAAGAAACTTTTGCGTGAAATGATTGAGCGGCGGAATAAGAATTATTCGCATACTCCGGTATATCTGACTGCTTTTTATCGTGAAGGAGTTCAGTTGAAAAACAAATTTCAAAACTTGTCGGAAGCTGTGTTTAAGGTTTATAAGACATCCTCATATTCTTCTGTACCGGATCAGGTGAAGTTGTTGAAGATGAGTCGGCTAAGTAATGTAGAAGCAAAAGACAGCTTGCTTGTAAAAGTAAAATCCGGAATTCAGGCTTGTATCCAAATGGATATCATCAAAGATATGCCCGAGTTCCTGACTCCTAGTGTAGAGAAGGGTATTTATGACTATACTTCAGAAGGAGTAACATTTTTAGAGGACCGATTTGTAAATGTGGTGCATTTTGAGCAGAAAAAGGGAATCAGCGAACCTCTTTTTTGTGGAGAGCTATTTCTTGATTCCGAGACAAGTGCTCTATTGCAAGCCCGTCTGGAAGTTCATCCTGTATATGTGAAGAATGCGGCAGGTATGTTTGTCGAAAGGCGTACGCGTAACGTGCGAATGATTCCTCAAAAGGTGGTATATACAATTTCTTATAAACCGTGGCAAGGGACTTATTATATACACCATATCCGTGGAGATCTTCATTTCAAAGTGAAACGGGCAAAAATGCTGTTCGGCAGCCGGGATCTTCATATCTGGTTTGAGATGATTACTTGTAAGGTGGATACCGAACAAGTGGTCGTATTTCCCCGTACAGACAGATTGCCCACCCGTACCATCTTCTCTGACACCTATTTCAAATATGATGAGAACTTTTGGAAGGACTTCAACGTGATCCCATTGGAAGAGGAAATCAGTAAACTGATAGAAAAGATCTCTTTGAAGATAGAAGAAATAGGTGATTGATTTGTTTTGTCATTCAATGAGATTGCTGTACCTTTGCATCCGGTTTAAAAGATTGTATGTTATGGAATTACCAAAAGATCCGATGATGTTGTTCAGCGTCATCAATATGAAGTTACGTGATTGTTATTCTTCACTTGACGAACTTTGTGAAGATATGAATGTGGACAAGGATGAATTAGTGAATCAGTTGAAAGCCGTGGGCTTTGAATATAGTGTAGAACACAATAAGTTCTGGTAATCATTTTCTTGTTTACAACTTATAGATAAACTACTAAAAGTGCCTTCATCGCCTTTACAAAGGATATGGAGGCACTTTTTATATCTTATGCGCACTTCTCTCTTACTCTTTCTTGTTAATAAAAGCAAAATGCGGATTCCCGTATTTAACTTCCCCGCTCTTCTTCGTTCTAACTAATAAAGCTCAGAAAAAGAATTGATGATAAACGAGAATAAAATTCGTGAAGCTTGTGCCTCGAATCGCGAACGGGGATTCAAGATGTTGATGGACTCTTTTCAGGTACCGATATATAATTATATCCGTAGACTGGTCGTATCTCATGAAGATGCGGAGGATGTGCTTCAGGAAGTCTTTATCCGGGTGTTCCGGCATATCGATCAGTTTCGCGAAGAAAGTTCACTGTCAACCTGGATTTACCGGATTGCCACGAATGAGAGTTTACGCTTGCTGAACGGTCGTAAAGATGAGGGAGTTGTTTCTGCAGAAGATGTTCAGGAAGAGTTGATGGGCAAGTTGAAGGCTTCCGATTATATTGATTATGAAAATGAGCTGGCAGTGAAGTTTCAGGAGGCCATTCTAAGTTTGCCTGAAAAGCAACGGCTTGTATTCAACTTACGTTATTACGATGAACTTGAATATGAAGAGATTGCCCGTGTACTGGATAGCAAAGTGGATACACTAAAAGTGAATTACCACTATGCGAAAGAGAAGATTAAGGAATATATATTAAACAGATAGAATGATGAAAAAGGATTTTGATTTTGACGATATTGGTAAACGGACACCCTACCGTACTCCTGAAGGATTCTTCGAGGATGTGCAGCGAAAGGTGATGGAGCGCGCCGGAGTGAAGCAACAGCGGAAATCTCACATGAAGCTGATTATTTCTACGGTGATTACCATAGCAGCAGTATGGGTCGGATTTCTGTTTGTTCCATCTTTGAGACAGGCAGATGAGGTTAAAACACCTTCTTCGAAAGTATTAGCCAATGGTACGGAACCTGTAGATAAATGGATTAAAGAACTATCGGATGAGGAGTTGGAAGAGCTCGTCAGCTTCTCTGAAAATGATATATTTTTGAATTAAGTAACTCAATCATTATTTTAAACGTGAAGATTATGAAGACTAAATTTATTTATGTAATTTTGGCTGTTCTTTTGATGGGAAGCCAGATGACTTTGTCTGCACAGAATTCAGATAACAAAGAGAGAAAACAGCGTCCTACACAGCAGCAAATGATGCAAATGCAGGTGGACCAGATGGTGAAAACATTGATGCTGGATGATGCAACAGCTGCTAAGTTTACTCCGGTTTATGAGAAATATCTCAAAGAATTGCGTGAATGCCGTATGATGAATCACAAGCCGAGAACAGAAAAAGCTAAGGCTACAGATGCTAATGCTAAAAAAGAACGGCCGTCCATGACTGATGACGAGATTGCGACCATGTTGCGGAATCAGTTTACTCAAAGCCGTAAAATGCTGGATGTTCGTGAAAAGTATTACAATGAATTCAGCAAGATACTTTCGCAGAAGCAGATTCTGAAGATTTATCAGCAGGAGAAGATGAATGCTAATAAGTTTAAGAAAGAGTTTGACCGCAGAAAAGGACAGAAACCGGGACAGGGACATCACCAGGGACAAAGACCTCGCGCTCCACGTCCGGACCAGAAATAAAGATTAGGTTTATTTTATTATAGTTTTATTTTACTAAATCAACACAATTTGAACATAGACAGCCATATTTATTCTTTTCAGTACCGTTTGATTACTTGTTATGTCTTGTTACTGATTAGTTTGACTGTTTTTGCTCAGTCCGGCAAAGAGCGTTTTTCCGGTCGTGTGATTGATACTGAAACCTATCAGCCGGTACCGTTTGCTACGGTCCGGCTTTTAGCTTTACCGGATAGTACATTGTTGGGCGGCGGTGCTACGGATGCTATCGGTAAATTTCAACTTTCCGTTTCCATTCCTAATCATGCAACTAAAGCGAAGTCTTTATTATTACAGGTTTCATATATCGGATATAAGCAGGTTTTTCATCCAGTTTCCATTTCCAGCAAAAGTTCTTCTTATGAATTGGGGGATATAAATCTGACTCCGGAAAGTTATGCTTTGGATGAAGCAGTGGTAGTAGGACAGGCTCCAATGGCGGTGACAGAGGGCGATACAACGGTATTCAACGCTTCTGCCTATCGTACTCCCGAAGGTTCAATGCTTGAAGAATTGGTAAAACAGCTTCCGGGAGGTGAAATAGATGCAGACGGTAAGTTGCTGATACATGGCAAGGAAGTAAAAAAGATTTTGGTGGATGGTAAAGAGTTTTTCTCTGATGATCCGAAAGCCGCTCTTAAAAATCTTCCTGTGGAGATGGTGGAGAAGTTAAAAGCGTATGAACGTCAATCGGATTTGGCACGTCTTACGGGAATAGATGACGGAGAGGAAGAGATGATTCTGGACTTGTCTGTGAGAAAAAATATGAAACGGGGCTGGATGGAGAATTTTATGGGAGGATATGGAAGTAAAGACCGTTATGAATTAGCCAATACCTTGAACCGTTTTCGTGAAAACTCTCAATTAACCATTATCGGGAATCTGAATAATACCAATAACCAGGGATTCTCGGAATTACAGAATGAATCTTCCAGTTCAACAGGCAATATCCGTAGCCGGATGGGACTGACTACTTCCCGCTCATTGGGGCTTAATGCAACTTATGACTGGAAGCGCGTTAAATTACGTTCAAATGTTCAATATGTTGGCACCGATCGTTTGGAAGATAGCCGTACCACAGTCGACAACTTTCTCCGGGAAGATAAATCAATCAATCTTGGCACGAGTCATAGCCGGCAACAGAATCACGAACTGGTAGCCAATGCTTCTCTTGAATGGAAAATGGATTCTGTTACTACATTGATTTTCCGTCCTCAATATCGTTTCGCAGCCAATGACAGAGAGAATAATGGTTTTCAGGAAGGGTGGGGGAATGATGTGTTGCTGAATGAGAGAGAGTCCTCCGGCACTAATCATAATTCCCGGTATAATCTGGCACTGATGTTGCAGCTTAGTCGGAAATTGAGTCGTCTGGGGAGAAATGTTGCTTTGAAGGTAGACTATGGTACTAATGCTTCAGCTACGGATCGGACGAACCTTTCTACTACCCGGTACTTCAAAAATAATACGAAGAAGATTCAGAATCAGAAAATAGAGGATGATGTTGACGGATTCAATTACCGGGTGCAGTTGGTGTATGTAGAGCCATTACCGTGGCGGCATTTCCTGCAACTGCGTTACAGTTATCAGTATAGAGTGAATAATTCCGATCGCTTTGTCTATGACTGGGATAAGGAATTGGAAGAGTTTGCTCCTGATTTTGATGAAGAATCCAGTAACCGTTTTGAGAATCAATATACTAATCATTTAGTAAATCTTGCGATACGTACCTCGCAAAAAAAGTACAATTATAATATTGGTGTTGATTTTGAACCTCAAAAGTCTGTTAGCCATTCATTGTTGAGTGATGCTCCCGAAGATCAGTTGGAAAGATCGGTCATGAATTTTTCGCCTACTGTCAATTTCCGCTATAAGTTTTCAAAACGCACCCGTTTGCAAATTGTGTATAGGGGAAAAGGGAAACAGCCTAATATACGTGATCTCCAACCTGTGACCGACCGTACCAACCCTTTGAATATCCGTGTCGGAAACCCTTTGTTGAAGCCTTCATATATGAATACTTTTACGCTGAATTTCAATTCTTATAATACCAAACATCAGCGAAATATGGTAGCTACCGCTTTGTTTGAGAATACCATTAACAATGTAACCAATCAGGTGACTTATGATAGTGAAACCGGTGTAAGAACTACATCCCCGGTCAATATGAATGGTAATTGGCGGGCCATGGGTTCTTTTTCTCTCAATACCCCTTTTAAGAATCGTAACTGGATATTTCGTACTTACTCCTATCTGCAATACCGGAATCAGAATGGCTATACAACCTTGAACAAAGAAGAACCGGTGAAAACTTCCGTACAGCATTTAACGGGACGTGAACGTCTACGGATTACTTATCGTACCCGCCAAATGGAACTTACAGGGCTTGTTGGTCTGACTTATAACAATTCTTATAATGACGTACGGGAGAAACGTACTGAAACTTTTGATTATCAGGTAGGAACTGAATTGCAGCTTTATCTTCCCTGGGGGATGGAGTTATATAATGACCTGACTTATTTCCTTCGTACCGGATATGGTTATGAGGGTTATGCCAAAGCAAATTTCATGTGGAACTGTCAGCTGTCAAAAGCCTTTTTGAAGAGGAAACAGTTACTAATCCGCTTTAAAATATATGATATTCTTCATCAGGACATTTCTATGATACGCACGATAACCGCTACTGCCATTCGTGACACTGATTATAATGCACTGGGTTCTTACTTTATGGTGCATGCTATCCTTCGTTTGAATATGATGGGAAAATAATTAGAAATTAAATCTTCATTAGTTTGAAAACCACAGCAGGGTTTTGATTGTTGTATGTCCTACGTATAAAAACAATGTAAGGCTGGCTGAATGTTTCGACTGATAAAAAAGATAAAAGATAAAGGTCGTTGGCGCATTTTTAAACTGAAGTTGATTGATGCCCGACTGTACTTTGTCAGTATCTTCGTAGGATTACTGACAGGACTTGTGGCTGTGCCTTATCATTACCTATTACAGTTTTTCTTTAATCTCCGTCTCGATTTCTTTGATTCTCGTCCCAAATGGTATTGGTACATACCTCTTTTTCTTTTGATGTGGGGAATACTTGTATTCGTATCCTGGTTGGTAAAGAAAATGCCGCTTATTACCGGTGGGGGTATTCCGCAAACACGTGGAGTTATCAATGGCAGGGTTGATTATAAACATCCTTTTCTGGAATTGGTGGCAAAGTTTGTAGGTGGAATACTTGCATTAAGTACCGGGTTGTCTTTGGGGCGTGAAGGTCCCTCCGTACAAATAGGTTCGTATGTTGGATATTTGGTATCCAAATGGGGGAGGGTGCTTAGCGGTGAACGGAAACAACTATTGTCTGCCGGCGCCGGTGCCGGGTTAGCTGCTGCTTTTGCTGCCCCATTGGCTTCATCATTGTTGGTGATCGAATCTATCGAGCGGTTCGATGCACCTAAAACAGCTATTACCACTCTTTTGGCAGGAGTAGTGGCAGGTGGAGTTGCCAGTTGGATTTTCCCGATCAATCCTTATTTTCATATTGATGCTATTGTACCGGGGATGACTTTCTGGGGGCAAGTGAAATTGTTTCTTTTGCTGGCAGCAGTGGTTTCTGTCATTGGAAAGTTCTTTTCTGTCACCACTCTTCAGGTGAAACGTATTTACCCTGCTATTAAGCATCCGGAATACGTGAAGATGTTGTATTTGCTTTTTATAGCTTTTCTGATTTCTATGGCTGAGTTTAATCTGACCGGAGGAGGGGAACAGTTCTTGTTATCACAAGCTATGCATCCGGACACGCATATTCTCTGGATTGTCGGCATGATGTTGTTGCATTTTGTTTTTAGCACTTTTTCTTTTTCTTCGGGTTTACCGGGAGGAAGTTTTATCCCGACGCTGGTGACGGGAGGACTTCTTGGACAAATAGTGGGATTAATTATGGTTCAACAGGGTGTTATTGCTTATGAGAATATTAGTTATATCATGTTGATTTGTATGTCTGCATTCCTTGTTGCAGTAATCCGTACCCCTTTGACAGCTATTGTACTAATAACCGAGATTACGGGGCATTTGGAAGTCTTTTATCCTTCTATTGTTGTAGGAGGATTAACTTATTATTTTACGGAAATGCTTCAAATCAAACCGTTCAATGTTATTTTGTATGACGATATGATTCATTCGCCTGCATTTAAGGAAGAACCGCGTTACACATTGTCTGTAGAAATTATGAGCGGCTCTTATTTAGACGGGAAAATAGTAGATGAACTTCGTTTACCGGAGCGTTGTGTGATAATTAATGTTCATCGTGACCGGAAGAATTTGCCTCCTAAAGGGCAGACATTAATGCCCGGCGATCAGGTGCAAATAGAGATGGATTCGCAGGATATAGAGAAACTGTATGAACCTTTAGTCAGTATGGCGAATATTTATTAAGTAGGCCAATTTATAGTTGAAAACAAACTGTTATTCATTTTGTATCATTATGAATCAATTATAGCTAATGATCTTATTCTTTGCTTTTAAGTAAAAACCGTACTGTAGTGAGCTATTCTTTACAATAGCATATTTAAGTACTAATATGGTTAGTACTATGGTTGTTTCATATTCCTAACTTTTCAAATCTTTTATTCCATACTTCTTAACCATGCAATTTCTTCTTTCCATTTACTTTCATCCGGAGTTTCGAGTATTAACGGTATATTATCAAATCTGGAATCTTGCATCAATCTTTCAAAAAAAACTTTTCCAATCAATCCTTCACCAATGCTGTCGTGGCGGTCAACATGAGTGCCTAATGCTTTTTTAGAATCATTCAAGTGCATACCACGGAGGTAGTTGAATCCGACTTCTTTATCAAATTCATCAAATGCCTTATCATATTCATTGACAATATCGTAACCAGCGGTATAGGTATGGCAGGTATCGAGACAAACACCTACCCGGTTCTTATCGTTTACCCGATCAATGATATATTTTAGTTGCCAGAATTCGCTTCCTAAATTACTGCCTTGCCCGGCTGTGTTTTCAATAACAGCTGTTACTCCTTTTGTTTTTTCTAAAGCGAGATTAATGCTTTCTGCAATAAGTGACAGGCAATCTTCTGTTGATATTTTATTGAGAGAGCTACCGGGGTGGAAATTTAAAAGCTTCAGTCCAAGTTGCTCACAACGTTGCATTTCATCCAGAAAAGCGGCACGACTTTTTTGAAGTCCCTCTTCCTCCGGATGCCCCAGATTGATAAGGTAACTGTCATGTGGAAGGATATATTCCGGTTGGAAACCATATTTCTCACAATTCTCTTTGAAGAGACTGATACTTTCTTCTGTTAGAGGTTTACTTACCCATTGACGTTGATTCTTGGTGAATAACGCAAAAGCATTTGCTCCTATTTCATGCGCATTAATGGGTGCGAACTCTACGCCACCAGAGGCGCTAACGTGTGCTCCGATATATTTCATTGTTCTTTCTTAATTTATTTTACTCTGCAAATATAACGTTTTTAAAGGAGTATATGTTTGTAGAGAGAACTCTTCTTGGTTGCAATTCATAGGATCATGTACTTTATACTCTGTTCTTTATCTTTTATTCTCTATAAAAAATATCCCGCTATTCAATTTATAGAAGATTGAATAACGGGACACAGTTTTTTGGGGGGAGAGATTAAATCTCAAAATCCGGTAAATAGTCTGTCAGGACTTTATTAACCTGTTTCCCTTTTACCTGATCTGTTACCGTCGTTGCACCTTCCTTTTTACCGGCATCGTAGTTTAAGGAAACTTTCTCCACTTTATTACTAACGTGGATAGCAGCTTTTCCTTTTTCCGTAAGGTTGCAAGTGATAGTCCAGTCACCTACTTGAATGATATTGCCTTTGCGAACTACCTGCATATCCGGACGGTTGTCTCCATGTGTATCCATCACAGTCAGGAAACGGGCGGTTTTGCAAGGAACAGTTGTAGAAGAGAAATGCCAGTGATTAGGATATTTCACTGCTTTTCCTTGTGCATTCGTCACATTTTTCCAGTTGGTCGGAGCACAGAAAAAAGTATCTACCATTGCCTGTTCCGTTTTTGCCGAACTGAAAAGATGGGCAACAGAGATACCACCGGCTTTATTCCTTCCGGTTACTTTCACCTCATTGGGCAGTTCCTGTATTTCCATCGGTAATTCTACAGTATGTAAAAGGTAACCCCATGTAACAGCCTCCTTTCCTTCCAGTTCATCATAAATCACGAAAACTCCGGTACTTCCCAGTTGGATAATATGACGGCGGAACATGTCCAGCTTGTTCTCATCCCATCCTTTTTCAGGCGTATATTGCGTACCGGATAGTTTGCCACGTTTTAGCCATAGGGGAGAAGTCACTTTACCATAAGCATTGGAAGCATCTCCTACCATATAAGCGATTTTTTCTCCTTCATACCAACGCGGAATCCAGCCATATCCTTCCGTTCCAATCTTTTGAGTCATTCCATTTACCAAAATGCTGTTGTGTGCACGGGTGTTACGGTAAGAATACATACAATGATCGTCCGTAAAACCTGTACGATGTCCGCTGCTGTAAAAAATGGCTTTACCTCCATAGAATGTATTAAAAGCATTCTGATTGGCCAGTGCATGGGAAGTGGAACCATAAGAACTGGAGCGGAACGATAACATGGCATTCTTGTCTATATCTCCCAAAGAAGTATTCATTGTACCGATCCCCGTTTCATTGAATACTTTCGCCATGGGTAGTTCGGCAAGAGTATGTCCTTCTTTGGGGAGAGCTTTCTTGGTTGTACAACGATACCAGGTCAAGTCTCCGGATTTTCCGAGGAAAGTTTTTTCCATGATATCCGGTTCTTTTTGCAGAATGGTACGTACATAAGCAGCCGCCCACGGATTATTACATTCACGTGCCAAGGCATCCGCATAACCTACTCGTGTACCGTTCGGCTTCATTTTGCTTTCATGTGAATTGCCTTGTCCGGCAGATTTTGAGAATGGAGGCTGCTGGTAGATGACGTAAAATGCATTGTTGTTATACCACGGATCAGCGAAGAAATCGAATCCGCTGATACGGGAGTAGAAGGCGGAAACTTCAATCAATGTGCGAAGATTGACCTGAAAATAGGAATCACCATTGTGCCATCCTCCATCCGCGTTGAGGCCCGGCAGACGGGATACCCATTCATTGTAGCAATAATCCACCCAGGTGGAAGCCATCGGGAGTTCGCCATACGTAGCAAATGCCGCCATATTCAAGATACGGAAAGTCATTTGCCAGACATGATTATCAGCAATGCGGTTTTCCAAGTGGTTGACATATTCATGATAGAACTTCTTTCCATTGTCACGAATCGTTCTTAGGAGTAGTTTTCTCTCATTCGGAGTCAACAGATTGTACCATGCATCATACGCTGAAGTGCTCATGGACAGAATAGTAGAACGATTGAAATCTCCAGCAAAGTACTTACTGTTTTTCCAGGAAAGAATTTCGGAAAGACGCTTAATGCCTTCTTTGTAGTATACCTCGTCTTTCGTTAGCAGGTAAGCGCGTACCATGGCTTCGATATTTGCTTCTTCACGGTCTACAATCTTACGACTTTCCCGAATCAGGGCAGAACGATATTGAACAATGTTTGTCAGCTTGACAACCTGGGTTGTATCAATTTCTTCTTCCAGATGTTTCAGCGGGTGGTTCAGGCATTTATCGGCTTTTCGGATATAAGCCTGTGCCTCCGGATTGTTTTTATTCCGTTCGATGATATTATCCCAATCTTCGGCATCAAGCAAGATGCGGGGATGAGTCTTGGGCAATTTGGCTAATACTTCCTGTAGAGAAGGAGGGTTGAATGTACGTATGTGTTCGTCTATATAAAAATGATAAACAGGTGACCATTCTTCTTTTCCTTCTTTGTCAACGTAGGCATGTTGCCAATACCATTTCCCTTTTTCAAAGAGTTTGAATGGGTTGAAAAATGCCCATTTTCTTTCGGCGGTAATCACTTCCGATTTGAATTCGGGGTCGCGTGCAATACGGATGCGGTAGGTTACTTCGGGTTTGTAGTCCTCTTCTTCAACTCCGTCCAATACAGCACCGAGGTGCGGGAACTTATCCGGCCACATAAAACGTGGGGGATTGACAGTAATATGCTGTCCGTCCAGAGGCGAAGGCGTTTCGCGAACTTCATGCATCAAGGTCTGTTGAGTCAGACGCATGATTCCTTTTTGTGCATATCCATTGGCGAATAGCAGAAGGGTGAACAAGAGAAAAATAGATATTCGTTGTTTCATCATATAACTTTGCTTTTATTATTCATCGCTTTGTTGTTCAGCGTTGTTTGAACACATCTTTCAGACGAATAGTCTTGTTATTAATCAGTGGACGTGCCCAGAAACCGATAAAGGTGATATACCCTACAAAAACAAGGATAAAGAGCATACCCGTGCGAAGTGATGTAGCATCTGCCAGCGTACTTACAATCATCGGACCACCGGCACCTCCTACAATTGCCGAGCATAGTATACCTGCGAATGAACCGTGGTGCTGTGACGCAGAGTTCAGTGCCAATGAGAATACGATGGAATACATCATGGAGATGCTGAATCCAACAGCAGGGAAAGCAAGCATGGATATTTCCTTACTTCCGAATAATGCCGATAATAATAGGATGATCGTCAGAATTCCGGAAATTTGCAACAATCGTTTACTGTCAATTAACTTGAGCAGAATCATACCTACCAGACAACCGGCTGTCATCAATCCCCAGAAATAGCTTACGGCCTGTGCACCGTCTGTTTGTGGGTTAACTCCATGGTATTGTTCCAGGAAGGTACTCATGAAGATTGAAGTTCCCTGTTCCGTACTTACATAGCAGAAAATTCCCAGGAAAAACAGCCATACATATTTCTGTTTGAATAAAGCCAGATATGAATCTTTAGACCCGCTTTTCTCGTCTTCTTTCAACTCGATCTTGGGAAAACGAGATACACCGACAGCTATCAGCATGACCAATAGCAGGATTGTAAATACCCAATAAAGAGATACCCACGGCATTTCCCGTGGAGTGACATCGGCCAACAGGTCGATAAAGAAACCCTTACCTGCTGTATATGTTGCCGGATCAAGTTCACGAATTAGATAAGTATATACCAGAGGACTTAGGAAAGAAGCAATGCCAAACATGAACTGTGCCAGTTCGGCGATAAATGCATAGTTTTCTTCTCCTCCTACAGTGCGTTGGAGTGGATTCAATACCGTTTGTAACATGGCCATTCCCAGTCCGATGATGAAAGAAGAAGCCAATAACATCGGATACGTGTGCATGCAGGCAAATAGGATGGTGCCGATGAACGGCATTAGAAATCCACCGAATAATACCGGCTTTTCACCGAAACGGTCGATGAGCAATCCGGCAGGGATAGACATGATGGCATAGGCCAGGAAGAAAGAAGTCGGGATAAATCCCGCCATTGCCAGGTCACTTAGATTGAAGTTGTGGATAATATCCGGAATGAGTGGGCCTAGAATATTGGTGATAAACGAGATGGTAAACCAGAACGCCATAATCAGCGCCAGCATCCCTAAATTTTTTCTCATAATCTTAAATAGTTGATAGTTGATAAATGATAACTGATAGATGGAAGTTGATAATTAATTGATGATTGAGTATTTGTATGTTGGGATAACTTTCATTTACTAACTATCATTTATCAGCTATCAACTATCATTTATTTTTGTTTTCATTTGAAAAAGAGTGAAGCGGCTCCAATACTTCCGGCCTTGTTTCCAAGAGCGGCAGCTATGATTTGAGTATTCACGGCACAGTCGGGGATGGCGTAACTGCGGGCTTTTTCGCTTACTTTCTGAATATAAAAGTCTCCGGCTTCGGAAAGTCCTCCACCGATCACAATCTTTTGAGGGCTGAAGATATTAATGAATCCTGCAATTCCATGTCCCAGAAAATCACAATGTTCTTCCAGCGATAGTTGTGCAATCTTATCTCCTTGTTTGTAAAGGCGGACGATCAGTTCTCCATTAATCTCCTCATTCGGGTAGGAGATACCTGCGTCTATTATCCGTTGACTGAAACGGCGTACCAAGGCAGAAGTGGAAGCATAATGTTCCAGACAGCCGACGGAACCACAGGCACAAGGTTCGCCATTGGCAATGAGAGGCACGTGCCCCAGTTCTGTCCCCCGGTTGGCATAACCGTTGAACAATTTGCCATCGATGACTACTGCACCGCCAATGCCTGTTCCTACTGTTAAGAAAACAACATGAGTGGCTCCCTGTCCGGCTCCATACATTGTTTCTCCTAATCCCATCAGATTGGCATCATTTCCCAATAAAGCCGGGAGTCCGGTTTCCTTTTCAATGCGGTCCGCCAGATGTATGTTTTCCCAACCGTTGATGTTTTCCGCACCTCCCAGAACTATGCGGTTTGTAGAATCTACGATACCCGGTGTACCGATTCCTATACCATTGATTTTGTAGCCTTGTTCCTGTGCAAAGGCTTTCACTTCATTGATAGCAGTAACCAACTGTCCGATGACAGCTTCGGCTGATACATCGGCTTTCGACGGTAACTTCCCTTGAAAGTAAAATACGCCTTCATTATCAATTAGGGCGTATTTTACAGAAGTTCCGCCAAGGTCAATTCCTATAGCGTATTCTTTTTCCATATCACCAAGTAATACTTAATACATAATACTTAATACTTAAAAAAATCACACTCTTTCTGCCCAAATCGGTGAACTCCAAGCCCATTGTCCGTCACGTTGGCGAACGCGTACATAGTAGTAGTCCGTATCACGTTGCGGCTCTTTATCTTCCATGTAGTGTTCCAAAGTGAAGCAGCTTTCCGGCATAGCGCGATTGAAGAGGATTGCCTCGCTCAACCAACCGATCATGAAGTGTGAACGTGAACCTTCGAGCAATTCGCCCAATGTGTGTTCAAACTTCTTGCCATTGAATTCGGCAATGATCTTACCGTCTTTGGGCATTTCCACATCCAGAATGACGGCTTGCATGGCTGCTGTAGTCGTATTCGGATTCTTGCTACTGTACATATCCAGTTCGGTTTCCTTGTCGCCAACGGATACAATACGGTTGACATGCGTGTGGAATTCAGTTTCACCTTCTTGCGGAGAAGTGAACGCTGCGCCACGGAAACAAGGAGTTACACTATGGATCTGTCCTTTGTCCACTGACAGTTTACCCTGCCAATGTACGTATTTCTCTTCACGATTCCAACCAAAATCAACTTTAACTTTGCAACGTACCGTATCACCTTCCGGAGCAATCGGAGTCAGAGGACCGTTCATGCGAGCTAAAATCTGTCCGTTCTTGACAATATCTACATAGTCGATACTGCTTTCACCTGTGACGTTCAGGTAGATACGGCGGCTGTTACCGCGAACCACGTCTCCCATGAAAGCGTCGTTGAGGCGGAAGTCGATAATAATTTTATCACCGGTTGCGGCACATACGTGGCGGGTGCGGAGAGCTTCCCAAATAGCGTCGCGAGTCAATGACGGAGCCATGACACCAATACGACCGTCGCCATAGCTTCCCGGATAACCGGAATGTTGGTCGGTAGAAGCCATGATACCGAATTTGTTGCCTAATTCAAGACCATATTGAATGGTTCCTTCCCATTGGCGCGGACCCATATCGTGTAAATAAGGATAGTCTCCCTGATCGCTTTCTGCCAGACCGTGACGGGAATACATTTCTACGAATGGGGTAATATCTCCTTCGGTAAAGCATTTCCAGTTGTAACCACGATAACCGCCCTGGTAACCCATGTGATGCGGAGTGATAAATACTTTGTGTCCTTTAGCCTTCTGTTTCCAGTCTTCGATAGAAGTACATTCTACAAGTGGTGCGTCAAGATCATAATTCAATGCAACATGGTCACCATGTTCCATGCTGTGGGCCTCGTATCCGACAAAAGTAAGGAACTCACCTTCTTTATTGTATTCATTCGTCATTTTTACGTACTTCTCATAACCGCCTTCACGCAAACGTTTGAAAGCTCCCGTATGGTAATCGATCACCCATTTCAGACGGGGATCATCTGCTCCGGGAATATCCGGCCACATCGCATGAGGAGTGACACTGACAAAATCCAATTGTCCTTTCGCTGCTTCAAAAGCGTCGCGCATGTCGCCGTGTCCGTATGTGATGTTGCAATGGTTGTGTAAGTCACCCCAGTACATTTTGAGGTTACTGGCTGACGGCATAATCTTTTTTGCTTCTTTGCTTCCAACTGCGCAAGAACCCAGCAAGCTGCCTGAAGCTGCCAATCCGAGGAAAGACCAGCCTGTGTTTTTTAAAAACTTTCTTCTATCCATGATATAATTGTTTTTGGTTAATCTTTATTTATATAAATGGGGATTTATATTTCACCACAGAGGACACGGAGGACACAGAGTTTCATGTATTTATAATCGTATTTATCGCTCTGTTTTACTTACGGAAAGAAGAGAGAAAAACTCTGTGTCCTCCGTGTCCTCTGTGGTGAACTCATAAATTATCATTTAGCGATTCTTCATCAGTCGGCGATCACCTTTAAAGAGGACTTTTTCTTTTTCGTCCGGGTCAGTATCTTTGTACTGTTTTTGAGTGTCCTGAAGTAGCTCCATCAGCTCTTTTTGTACTTTAGCATACTCCGGTTTGCCGAAGACATTGTTCATTTCTCTCGGATCAGCTTTCATATCATACATTTCCCATTCGTCGATATCGTTGTAGAAATGAATCAGTTTGAAATCTTGTGTACGGATACCATAGTGACGTTTTACGGAGTGTTCTGCAGGATATTCGTAATAATGGTAATAAGCAGCTTTACGCCAGTCGGCCGGGGTTTTGCCTTCGTTGACCAATATAGGTTTCAAAGAAGCTCCTTGAATATCTGACGGAATATCTACTCCGGCAAAGTCGAGGAAGGTAGGAGCAAAGTCTACATTCATGCTGATTGCATTACTGGTACTTCCTGCTTTGATTGCTTTCGGGTAACGGATGATAAGAGGCATACGCTGACATTCTTCATACATGAAGCGTTTGTCAAACCAGCCATGTTCGCCAAGGAAGAAACCCTGGTCGGAAGTGTAGACAATGATTGTATTGTCCAGTTCGCCAATCTTTTCGAGATAATTCAATAGTCGGCCGATATTTTCGTCTACTGCCAGAACCGTAGCCAGATAATCGCGCATATATTGTTGATATTTCCAGCTGATTAAAGATTTGCCTTTCAAGTCACCTTTGCGGTATTCGGCAATGCGCCCGGCGTATACAGAATCCCATTTATCCTGAACTTCAATAGGCATACGTTTATATACACTATAAAGACGGTTGGTTGTATCTTTCAGCATCTCTTCACGAGTCATCAATTTGAGATCCCAGTCGTTTGTCAACGTGTGCTCGATAGACATATCCTGCTCGCGAGCAGCTCTTCCACGACCTTCGTAGTCGTCGAACAGATTAGCCGGTTCCGGGAAAGTTGTATTATTGAATATGCCTAAATGACGGGGAGCGGGCATCCAGTTACGGTGTGGGGCTTTCTGGTGATACATCATGCAGAACGGTTTGTTCTTGTCCCGTCCTTCAAGGAATTTAATTGCTTTGTCGGTAATAATATCCGTAGCATATCCTTTTTCTACGATATGTTTTCCGTCTTCCCAGAAATCAGGATCGTAATAGTCACCTTGCTCATGTTGGCCGCTAAGGATACTCCAATGGTCGAAACCTTGCGGTTCGCTGATGAGGTGCCATTTGCCGATCATGGCAGTCTGGTATCCGGCTTGCTGAAGAAGTTTGGGGAATGTCTGCTGATCGCCGTTGAATGTACTTGCATTATCGGTAAAACCATTCTCGTGACTGAATTTGCCGGTGAGGATGCAAGCGCGTGAAGGTCCCGAAAGAGCATTGACAGCGTAACAATTATCAAAGCGGATACCTTCGTTGGCAATCCGATCCATGTTAGGAGTTTGGATCAGATTTCCTCCATAACAGGACATTGCTTGAGTGGTGTGATCATCCGTCATCATGAAGATGATGTTCGGCTGTCTGACTTCTTCTTTCTTTTGGCTGTTGCAAGAAACGAGGCTTAGTGCTGCCAATGGGAGGAGTAGGGTAGAGGAGGTGTAATAGTTTTCCATAATGATAAGAAGCCTCTCCCAAGAAAAGGGGCAGGGAGAGGCTTTGAGGCTTTTTATAGTTTGTATTTTAATGACTGTTTCTTTCCGTTTACTTTCACTTCTACTTCCAGATCGTTTTCATCGAACGCTTTGTTCTTGAATTTAGCGTCAAATTTAGGGGCATCTGCGCTTTTCTTAACCGGGTAGATAACAGTGATGTAACGTACAGCTTCTTCGCCGTCTTTTCTCACGTTGAACGATACATTCATACGTTTGTAACGTTTGCGATAAGCTGTTGAACACCATCCTGGTTCTTTCTTCATACTCATGCCAGCAGGGCCGAAGCATTGCAGTTTCATGTTGCTTCCATCCTCGAACTGTGTCAGGAACGTCATGTCTTCGCGGCTGTTGGCAATTTCTCCTTTCGGCATCTGATAGTGGAGATTGATAGAACCTTTACCGCTACCTGCCATTTCATCTACAATAACAAAGTAAGTGTTATCAACGAAGAAAACAGAACGACGGTGTTTCAGATTCTTGTAACTCGGATTTTCAGTCACTAAAGTCTGGATAGGACCTTCCGGTTGCCATAACTTAGTAACAGATTCTGTTGTATCGAGATTCTTGTTGTCCAGGGTTACTGTGTTGTGAACGCAAGTCTGACGATGCCAGTTGCGTTGTTCCATTACTTCGCCTTCACCTGCGTATACATACGAACCAGAATCCGGGAACAAATTCTTGCCGTTGAACCAAAGTTCAAATGTACCATTATCCGGCTGACAGTGCCAGAAAGCTTTCGGACCTGCCTTTACTACCATTTGGGTAGCATCCATTCCCCATGAATTACGGAATACAAAGAAGCCTGATTTCAGGAAACCTTTAGACATATAATCCGGCAATGCACCTTCTTTTCCTTCTGTAGCGAAGTATTTGATTGCCTGGTTCTTCGGGAACAGTTTACTCCATGACTTGTAGTTTTTCACCATTTCTTTCTTGGTTGTCAACTTGGCGTCGCTGAAACATGGATTGGTGTAATCAGGGAAAGAAATGTTTGCATAGAACATAATCATGTTTTCAATGGTATCCAAATAATCTTGAGGGAATTCCTTACGGAATCCGTTAGCATCTGCGATACCTAAGGCTTTACAGAAAATGTTAATAGCTGCCAGATGATAATGTGGGTCAAGTTCGAACTGTCCGCCATCTTCGTATACCTGTACGTGAATTTCACGGTTCAGAATGTCGATACCACTTTTTCTCCAAGCCGGAGCATCTTTGAATTCAGGGAAAAAGGCACCTGCATAAATCATGCGTTGAGCTTCAAAAAGTAAATGGTTGCCTTGATCCGAGTAATTAGCAAGGATATGTACAGCATGTTTGTAATAGTTCACCAGGAATTCTGTCAGGAAGTCCGGAGTGAAAGAAGGGGAGGGAAGGAATAACTGGAACTGTGAAGTCTGGTCTTGCAGACGATTACTCACTTCCAGAGGACGCCATGCAAAACGTACGTTTTCTACTTCACCTTTGATTTTTCCATCACTTACCAGCTCATATTCTTTCTTGTCCATCTTCACCAACGGATTCTTTTTAATCCAGTCGATATACTGGTGTGCCCATTCTTTAGCATATTTTTCATCACCGGATATACGGTAAGCTTTACCCATTGGAGTGAACCATTTGTGACGGTGCAACTGCCAGCGGAGCTCATTATCTTTCACCGGCCAGTATTGCCAGTTGATATCTTCTCCATAATTGTAAGAAGGTTGATAACCTTTATGTACGAAGAATGTATGTTTCAATCCGTCATCCGCCCATTGCTGTTCTTCTTTGCTGATAGTCACTTTATTCAGGTTGATATCCGGAGTTTTTACGTTGGTACGTGCGCGGTAATAGTCCAGTAATGCTTTGGCAGCATCCTCATCTTTACCCTCCTGATGCAAAGTTTTTACTTTCTCCAGTCCCGGATAGTCCAGGTTAAGAAGAGAAAAGACTTCGCTTTTCAGTTCTTGGGCGTAACCCTTGCTTACGAAACATGCGATTGCAAGCAGAACGATGTACTTTAAAGTTTTATTCATGATATAATAGGTGTTATAATTTTATGTATTAGATATCTTTGTAATTGATACCTTTCAGATCCATGAATCTCTTCAATGCTTCCAGATAATAGTAGTCAGCATAGTTCAGTGGAGTGTCGATTTCAGAACCATTGGGCAGTGAACCTACGGAATGCATCAAGATGAATCCTTGATTGTCACCCACTTTTGCAAGATATGCATCACTTGACAGACTCTTCAGAATCTTTTCCGCATAATCCAGATATTTCTGTCCATTGGGAACCATTGTGCTTAGTTCAATCATTGCAGAAGCAGTGACAGAAGCAGCAGATACATCGCGTGGAGTTTCTTTGGTTACAGGAGCATCATAATCCCAATAAGGAATAGCGTCGTCTGTTTTTACGCGATCCATAATCATATCAGCTATATCCTTTGCAAAGTTCAGGAAGATGCTGTCATTTGTTTCGCGGAAACAAGCGGTATATCCGTACACAGCCCATGCCTGTCCGCGTGCCCATGAAGAATCATCGTTCTTGCCTTGGTGGGTTTGTTTTCGTTCTACTGTACCATCGCTGTTATAGCTTACTACATGCCAGCAAGTATAATCCGGGCGGAAGTGATTATGCATCGTTGTCATGGCATGTTTGATAGCGATGTCTTTATATCTATTGTCGCCTGTTGCTTTTGCTACATTGAACAGAAGATCAAGGTTCATCATATTGTCGATGATAACCGGGAAGTTCCATGTTCCGAAATCCCATGAACGGATAGCACCGATAGAATCATTGAAACGACCGCAGAGGTTATCGGCAGTTTCTCTCATCACAGCAGCGATGGTATCGTTAGGTGAAAGACGTTCTGCATTGCCGTAGCTACAGTTGACCATAAATCCCAAATCATGTGTACCTTTATAATAGCGTACCGGATTCAGAAGATTGGTATATTCGATTGCTTGAGTTTTCAGTGTATCGTTTCCTGTCAGTTCGTATGCATACCATAATGAACCGGGGAAGAAACCGCTCGTCCAGTCATAAACGTTGCAGAGGCGACGTTTGCCTAGCTGTTCGGCAGTAGGCTGTGCACGTAGGGAATCTTTAAATGTTAATGAATCTCTTTCCAACTGACGGCAAAGGAAATCCATGTCATAGCCGGTACGGATGGAGCGTGGCAGCATCCCTGTACCACTAACTTCTTCAGCAGAAAGTTGTAATTGGGCAGAAGCTACATCCAGTCCTTTTTTTATCCAACTGTAGTCTTCCTTTGGGGTTGTCTGGCACGACGCGAGTGCAATACTAACCGAAGCAAAGAGAACAAGTTTCTTTTTCATGTTATTCATTTTAAGTGATTGTTTTTAGAAGTTTTGTAACTGATGCAAAAGTAGGTGAAAGACCTAATTTTGTGTTACAGGATTGTCGAAAAGGCGTTTAAATAGAGCTTTTCAAGTTTTGATTTTGTTGAAAAAGGTTTTAAATATCTCCAATATGCCCTATTTAAGGCATATTGGAGAGAAGTTATAGAGATTTTGTTACCAACCAGGGTTTTGTTTGAACTGAATACACAAGTCCTTTTCACGTTGTGGAATAGGCAGTAATTCATGTTTGTTTTTCTCTGTATATTTATATAACAAATATCTGTAATTATCTGCAGAATCCCACCAGTTTGCTAAAGCAGCATTCGTTTTTTGTATAGTTTCATAATAGATGCCCCAGCGAACTAAATCCATACGACGATGACCTTCAAATGCTAATTCATACGCACGTTCTTTTCTGACTGCTTCACGGAAAGTTTCTTCATTTAAGTTTGAAAGGTCGCAGCTTCCTGTATTGCTAGGATATCCATATCCACGACGACGAACTTCGTTAATTGCAGCATAAGCTTCTGTGGTAGGACCATGTTTCCATTCATTCAGCGCTTCGGCATAGATGAGTAATACATCTGCATAACGTAAGAAATACCAGTTTGCGTTAGATTTATCGTTATTGATAACCCCACCTGTCTTTTGGTATTTTATAAGATCCCATTTGGCTGGTGTATAGTTTTGTTTTTCTTTTTGAGCTTGAGTGGGATCTTGGTCTTTTAATTTTGCAGATTCTTCCGTATCACTTTTACCTTTAGCCCATAATACGTAATCGTCATCATACTTATAGTTTGCTACTGATAGATCGCGACGTTTGTCATTTGCATTTTTGCCGTCTCTCCAATCGAGCACGAATGTATGGACTACTTTCATATTTCCTGCACAACTACCTCGTACACCGGCGATAGCTGTTGTTTTTACTCCATTCCATTTGCCGATACGCCCTACAGGATCTCCAGAACCAGATACGGTAGGAGAATAGAATGAAATCTCGATTAAGCTTTCTGTTGGATCCCATACACTGCTACAAGTATTTTCCCATAACTTTTCATAATTGCGCAGTAATGAATGTTTGCCGGATTCGATGAGGATACGTGCTGTTTTGGCAGCATCTTCCCATTTTGCTGTATTTTGTACAGGATATCCTGCCCATGTAGCATACACTTTTGCCAAGAGCCCAAGTGCTGCCCCTTTACTAAAACGATATGATGTGTTCTCACGAAGCTGATCGTCGATTGCATATGGTAGGACTTCACTAGCATAAAGAAGATCGTCTTCAATAAATTCATATACTTTATCAGGAGTAGCCTGTGTAAAAGTAGTAGGAGCTTGATAAGACATCTCTGTACTGGTAATCAAAGGAATATTTCCATAACGACGAACTAACTCGAAATAGAACATGGCTCTTAACGCTCTGGCTTCGGCTATATAAAGAGTTGCGATCTTTTTATCAGTAGTATTATAAGTCTCTATTTTTCCACTAATACGTTCCAGGAAGTCGTTTGCTCTGTAGATACCTTTATAAAGGACTTGCCATGTTTGTTGAATTTCTACTTGGGTAGTAGGAAAAGCGTTATTGACAATGATACGATAATTCGTTATATCGGAACCTTCTCCTTGAGATATATCTGTTCCCATGTTGAACAAGAAAGATAGATGATACCCGTATGCAGCATCTTCAACAGTTGTACGATATACTCCTAATAGAACATCTTGTGCTTCTTTAGCATTAGTCATATAATTCTTCTTTTCCATTTCGCTTCTTGCCTCTTCATCTAATGAGCATGAATAAGGTAAAATGCACAGAATGGACATTGCTATGTAATATATTAATTTCTTCATATTATTTTCTCATATTAGAACTGTAAATCAATACCAAATGTAAATACTCTACTCTTAGGATAAGCACCCCAATCCAGTCCGGGAGTCATAGGACTTTTGCTGGCTGTACTTACTTCCGGATCATATCCGCTATAGTTGTTAAAGCAGAAGAGATTTTGTCCGGTAGCATATACGCGAAGTTTGGATACATGGAAACTACGAGTCCATTTATGAGGCAGTGTATATCCTAGTGTTATATTCTTCAAACGTAGGAAAGAACCATCTTCTACAAATCGTGAATACACATCGTTTACTACGTATCCATTGTAGCGAGGTACCTTGTTTGAAGCGTTTGTCGGACTCCAACGGTCTGCTACTTCTGCTAATTGGTTTCTACGTTGTGTATTGGTTTGAGTTGCATACAAACGGGTTGCATTATAAATGTCATTGCCGTAATTGAATTGCAACATAAAGCTAAAATCAATACCTTTATAGTTGAATGTGTTAGTGATACCACCATACCATTTAGGCAAAGCATTACCGATAACAGTACGGTCTTTAGTTGTTATTACTCCATCACCATCTTGATCTTTATATTTAACTGCTCCCGGAGACAATCTGTTTCCAAGACTTGGATTGCTTGTTACGCCTTCCTTTAATATTAAAGTGCTGGAACCCGGAACTGAATAAAAATCTGAATATTGATAAATACCATCAAATTCATATCCGTAAATCAGACCAAGCGATTGTCCGACAATAGCCATATAATCATATGAAGTGAAATTGCTATCAAAGCCAGAACGTGCTTGCATGTAGTTTACTCCTGACGCCAGTGACTTCAATGTATTCCTGATGAATGATATATTAAAGTTGGTTTGCCAAGTAAAATTCCGAGTTTGAATATTGGTGCTGTTTAAACTTAATTCAATACCCTTATTTTGAATTTTTCCTACGTTTTGCATTTGTGAGTCAAATCCTGTAATATGTGCCAGTGATTGTGACAATAGCAAGTCTTTTGTATTCTTGATAAAGAATTCAGCGGTTAAATTTAGGCGGTTGTCAAAGAAACCTAAGTCAATACCTAAGTTAGTAGTGTTTGATCCTTCCCATTTCAAATTCTTATTTCTAAGTTGTTTAGGATTTAAAACAGTAACACTACTATTGCCTATACCATATTTATTTGCTTCATATAGGTCCAGAGATAGATAGTTAGGTATATTGTCATTTCCTACTGTACCCCAACCTAAACGAATTTTGAAATTTGAAATCCATTTAATATCTTTCATGAATGCTTCTTCTGATACACGCCACGCTGCAGAGAAAGAAGGGAAGAATCCCCATTTCTTATTTGATGAGAATACCGTAGAACCATCGGCACGTACTGTTGCTGTAAATAGATAACGGTTGTCGTAGTTATAGTTAGCACGTGCATAAAATGATAATAACGTTTTATCGTAGTAAGTACTTTCAACCTTACTTGGAGTTGCACCTAGCCCCATGTTGTCATTTTCCATTTGATCGAAAGGGAATCCCATTGCTTCACCCAACAAATATTCTGTACTTTTGTAGGATACTTCGTGTCCTAGCATGACATCATAATTATGTTTCTTTACCTTTTGTTTCCAGGTTAAAGTATTAAAGTTGGTCCAGCGTACATCGCGTTGCATGGTTGTACGTCCATAAGGTTGTTCACCATTACGATATGCTTCCTTAGAGCCATTTTTGTAAAAAATGTCAGTGCGGCTATTGGTTGTATTATATGTCCCGGCACTCTTAAAAGTAAGTCCTTGTATGATCTGCCAGCTTACAGATGCATTTCCAGACCACATTTCGCCACGTTTATTGTTAGTTACAGATTGAGTTTGCATAACAGGATTAACCTGTGCTAGGCTTTCGCCTGTTTCTAGCATTTCCGGGTCAATGGCCGAATGCAATAATTCTTCGTCGGTTAGCTTATTTCCACCTGTGGGACGTGCGCTAAGTATCTGAGCTAACATATTGAAGCGTCCGGAATCAGCTGTTGTTCCTACACCTTTACGATTAGTTAAAGCATAGTTAATAGTTGCATTGAACGATATATTTTTATTAATCTTTTGATCTATACGAAACTTAGCTGTTGTTTTGTCAAAACCGCTGTTGTTGAAGATACCGTTTTCTACATAGCGAGAAAAAGCCGCATTATATTGTGTATCATTGCTACCACCTCTAAGAGAGAAATTATGATCTTGAGACCAAGTCGGGTTGAAAGTCTCTTCTTGCCAATCTACTCCTTTTACGCCTACATAATCTTCTAATGAATGGTATCTAATTGGTTTTCCGGCATCATCAAATTCTTTGTCAGAAATGTAACTGCTCAAGAGATCATTATTAACTTCACCCTGTAATTTCACAAATTCGTAGGGAGATAATACATCCAATGTTTTAGAGATTTTACGATAACTTGCAGAACCATTATAGCTAATTTGTGGTTTCCCGCTTTTTCCTGATTTTGTTGTAATCATCACAACACCATTTGCTGCACGTGCACCATAAATGGCAGAAGATGAAGCGTCTTTAAGTACTTCAATAGATTCAATATCTGAATTTGATAAATAATCAATGTCGTCTACCTGAAAACCGTCTACAATGTAGAGCGGGCTTGAATCACCTGTCAGACTTCCTACACCACGAATGTTGATGTTGAACCCTGCACCAGGAGTACCATCTGTAGATGTGATTTGCACTCCGGCTATTTGTCCACCTAATGCACCTGCTACAGAACTTGTTTGAAATCCTTCAATATCTTTGGCAGCAACAGAAGCAACAGAACCTGTCAAATCGCTACGTTTCATCGCGCCATATCCAACTACTACTACCTCATCTAGTGCCTGGTTATCTGGAACCATTTTTATATTAATGGATCCTTGACCATTGAATTTTAGTTCTTGTGTTTTATAACCAATGTAAGAGATAGAAATTGTAGCTCCTTTTTTTGCTTTTAGAGTAAATTTTCCATCAAAGTCTGTGATAGCTCCTGTCGAGGTGCCTTTAGCTTGTATAGTTGCTCCAATAAGAGGTGTGTCTGTTTCGTCTACAATAACACCTTTTAAAGTTAATTCTTGAGCATATACGCTGATTGTGACTATCAGTGCTAAGAGGGTGAAATACCCTCTTATGCTTATTGATTTAATTAGATTGTTTATGTTATACATAATTTCTATTTTTAACGTATTAGTATTTAGAAGTTAGGATCGAACCAGATGATTAGCGGGAACACCTGACTACCTTTTTGAGGATCTGCTCCGGTTTTATCGAAAGTCATCTGACCTGTGAATATACCATTAGGATACTCTCCGTCTAAAACCCATTTATTAGGATTCAATTTGAGGGCAAGCCCGTTAGTAGGATCAACATATCCTATAGCATAACTTAAAGTGTTTTTATTTTTCTCTATATTGGCATAATAGGAAATAGCATTCCTGGAACCTGTGTTAACCCCTCTACCAGAGTCTTCTCCGAATTTAGTCCAGAGAGTGTTCAGGAAGTTAGAAGTTTTAGGATCGCCATTGGTAAATGTACCGCTAATTGCCGTATAGTTAAATGAACGTCTGTAGTCTAAAGTGAACAATGATAAAGCTTCCGCATCTATACCTTTAATAATTGGTTTTTCAGAATAAGTACTAT
Organism: Bacteroides sp. M10; assembly: GCF_014334015.1. Taxonomy (GTDB): domain Bacteria; phylum Bacteroidota; class Bacteroidia; order Bacteroidales; family Bacteroidaceae; genus Bacteroides; species Bacteroides intestinigallinarum. Next base: position 3,844,077 of record NZ_CP060488.1, read on the forward strand.
TACCAATTGTTTTTGGATTAACTTGGAATACAAATGGATTATATAATACATGAACACCAGCTATAACCAAGTCATAATGTATAAAGACAGGTACTTCCAGTGAGAATTCAGAATCTTTGTCTTCACCAACAGTGGCTGTAACAAAGAAGAATCCTGAACCATTTGTGGCTACTGGATCTGTTGCATCTAATCCTGGCCATATAGCATTTGCAAATGAAATCTTACCATTTTCATCTATTTCCAACTTATCACAGTTCTTTCCGTTTCTGATACTCCATCGTACATTTTTTCCTGTGATATCTGTAGTAGGAGCTTCTATTGTGAATTTACTTAGAATCGTAGCAGCATTGGCTGCTTTATCTACTGTGATTCTAAATTGATTGGCATTGCTTATTGCATCTACCCCAATGTTATTTCCGTAGCGTATGAAGCTAAATTTATTCGGATTATTCTTAACCTTTAAGTTGAATGACGCTTCTTTTGAATTTTTAGTATTAGAGGCAGTCACTGTAATGGTATAGTCTCCGTTTGGTATGGTGTGGCCTTTCTTTGCAGATACTACTCCATTTTTGTCAATAGACAACTGTTTATTTAGATCATCCTTTAATGTGAACGTAATCCCATCTCCTTCAAGTCCTTCATCAGGAGTTACTTTTAATGGTGATGATTCATATATTTCTACATTCACAGGATAGCTAAAGTTTGCTACAGGTACAATTCTGTTTACTACTTTAAGAGTATATACATTGTTAAATGATACTCCATCTGTAGTATATTTATTTGCTACTTTTACAGATATTACATATTCCTGACCTATTTCAAAGCCGTGATGTTTGTCGACAGAGAGTACACCTGTTGTCGGATCAATTTTAATTTTATCCGTTGATGGTTCGATGCTTTCAATAGAATAGGCTATATTTTCCAAAGAGCCTTTTAGCATTGGAGCTTCACTTTTGAAAGTGGTTTCGGGTCCTTCCGCTGTTTCAGCTTCTATCAATCCTTCGTTAGGTTCATAAGTTAATCCTAAAGGTTTAGATGTGACATTGATAGTCAATGCATTCTCAAAGATTCCTTCATCTTCAGACGATGCGCCGGTAGTGAGTTTTAATGAAAGAGTATGTATTCCAGGTGCAATATCGCTTCCTCTTACAATTGTAATTTCTCCTGTTTGGGAGATATTGAAGAATGAAGAAATGTCACTTTTTGCTATTTCATATTTGGTAATAGATACATGATTACCATCAGTCTTAACTTGTGCTGTAGGTAATTCTTCCGTGCTTTCTGCATCTGAAACAATGCTGTATTCTATTTGAATTTCATTAGGTTCTACAGTGATGCCATCCGGTACAGGTTTCATCATGTTTACTTCTACAATATCCTTGTACTCATGATACGAACCACCAGCCATACATGAAATGGAAATTTTATATAAGCCTACCGGTGTGTCTTTTGCACTATTGATTTCAATAGCACCGGTTTCTTTATTGATAATAAAATCACTACCCATATAAGGTTCACCGTTTAATGTGATGCTTGTGATTGTAAAATCGGAAGGAACGCTCCCTTTGTAAGAAGGCTCTGAAATGATCCCGCTCATAGATGGACCTATATCGGTCATGCCTAAATAATAAAGTGCGAAACCAGTAGTGTCAGTGGTATCCTCATCTGAACAAGATGTATAGGTCATGACTAATACAACTGCCATCAAGACACCTAAAAAATGAGAAATGTCTTTTAGTAATTTAGATTTCATATTATATGATTATTAGATTTATTTTGAAGAAAGATCGTACACTGTACCTTTGACTGTGACTTGAATAGATACCCCTTCTGAATGGAATGTTCCAGCCGTTCCATCTTCATTATCAGTAAATTTGGCATCAACTTTCAGCTCCTCCCGTTCTGTATCGTTTTCAAATGGGCAGAGAATTGTTATATAGCGGGTTGCACTGATTTCAATAGGCGTAATTTTAGGCTGACGAAGAGTGATTTGGTAGCCTAGACGTATAGGACCATCTTCTTTGTCTGTGTTTGTAGATACTACATTGGTCACATCTGTTGTAGATAATGCTTTGGCTGTTAGATCTTGACTCGTTTCTGTAAATGTGCCAGCAAAAATATTATTACTAGCAAAATTAGTATATGCCTGATAATACTTATTATTGTTTACAGATGTTTGCAGATTTTTGTCAAATACAGAAGGAGTATCTTTATCACTAAGCAGATGGAAATTTATATTTGTCTTAGTACCAAGCGTAGATGCGCCATAACCTTCGTCTACAATCACAAAGAATTTCTGATTAACAAAGAATACAGTTCTACGGTGGGTGATGTCATCTGATTGTTGGTTTTCCGTAACTAAAATGTCTACATTATTTTTAGTTTCTAATTTGATCATTTTTCCTTCCATTACGCCACCTTGGCCGGTTGGCTTAGCAACTCCAATGGTTTTACTCATAATAGTCATTGTATTATGATTAACAGTTGAAGCGTATTTAGTACGAGCAGCTCCAGTATTGTAGGTAAATACACCTGCATCAGGGAAGAAGTTACGATCTTTGCGGTATAAACCGAAGGTTCCATTGTCAGGTTGGCAGTGCCATTGATTGGTAGGATTGTAGTTGTTCTTTAGAATCATCATGGTTGCATCTTTATCCCAACCGCTGCGTAACATATAATAACCAGAGGTGCTATAAGCTTTAGTTGTGTATGAAGGTTTACTTCCGTTCTTTCCTTCTGTTGCTACCCATAATAGCTCATTATTGTCAGGATACATAGCAGAATATTCCTTTAGCCTATTCAACAAAGTGCTTTTAGAATATGAAGCTGAACGGGTATCATTGAAATTGTCTATGGTATAATTAGGGTAAATCATATCCATAACAAATTCTGTTGCTTTCTTTAGTTTGCTGATGTAGCTGGGAGACAATAAATTAGTTTTGTTGTTAGCTTGAGCTATAAGATATATTTCTCGGAAGTCACTAATGGCAGCAGTATGATAGCTAAAATCTAACTCATATTCCACTCCATCATCATTAAATTGTGTGTCTAATGATTCGTTTAATCCTTGTGTTCCTTCTGTAGCCCATGTTGATGCATTCTTAAATTCCGGCATTAGCATGCCAGCAGTGGCTACGGCTTGATATTGAGAAATTAAGATATTGCCACTTTGATAATAATTCAATCGAATACACTCTACCTCTTTTTCAAATGCAACCAAGAAAGTAGAAAGCCATTCCGGAGTGAAATTTGTGGAATGAATAAAATAGGGCATAATGTCTACTTGGGAAAGAACTCTTTCTGCTACTTGTAGGCCTTTCCATTGATAGTCTACATCATTTTCGGAACCGCCAGCTGGTGGGAATATGGTTCCGGGAGTATATGGGAATGTTTCGATCCAACTGCCGTATGCTTCAATCCATGATTGGATATATTTTTCATCTTTACTAATACGGTATGCTTTTGCTTGGGGAAGCATCCATTGATGGCGATGAAGTTGGTATCTGAATTCTTGCTCTTTTTTCTGTTTATCTTCGTTGGCATTCCAATCTATTTTCTTTGCAGATGCATCATAGAAAGAATAATATGTTTCTAGTTTAGTTACTTCATCTACACTTTCGGCGAATCCTTTTACATAGAAACGATGTTCAAGTGCTTGATCGGCAATGCGTTGATCTTTCTCGGAAATTGTTGGGTTAATCAAGTTGACATTAGGGTTGTTTACGTCTACTCTTGTTCTATAATACTCTAGTAATTCGTTAGCTGCATAATAGTATTCTCCATTTTCATAGAATTTTTTCACTTTCTCTAATCCTGGGTAATCGAGGTTAATGATCTCAAATAACTTTGAGTCTACAACTTCATTAGGTTTGTTTTCAGGAAGTATTTCTACTCCTGGACTAACTTCACCTGTTAATAAGTCATCATCATCATCTACGCATCCGGTAAAAGCAACGGTTGCGAACATACAAATAAAGAAGATGTTCTTCATACTTTATTAGGTTTTAATTATTAAAAGTTATATTTTACTGTTTGCAAAATTAGCTTATTAAATTATAGACTACAGTCTAGCTTGTTCACACTTTGTTCAAAAATGATTTTTTTGATATTAAATTTGTTGAATCATATATTACTTCTGTCTAAAAAGCCTGTTACGGATCTGATAGCAGGCTTTTTATGTATCATAATGTAATCTAATCTACCAGTATTTACAAGGTTGGTTTTGTACATTTTTACCTCCTCTGGTGAATGATTTTTAATCCATAATGATTTTTAGAAGTATGAGGAATCGGAGAAATGATAAAATCTGGCTTTTCTCCTTGGGGGGAAATGAAGACCTCTTCTCCTTTCTTTAAATCAATTTGGAAGGTGTTGTTTGGGAATGATTGTATAGTGAAGTTTCTTTTTCCTTCAAAAATAGGGTTAACTATATCAGTCGTTACAATGCAAGGCTCTCCTGCCAGACTTTTAATATGGATAAATTGTGTCTTTCCTTGCTTTCTACTGGCAGATACTTTAAATGCCCCTTCCGTGCGCAGACCTGAATAAGCAATGTCTTTCCATGTAGCGGGAATAGCTGGGAAAATGCGAATCTTTCCCCCCCAACTCTGTAATATCATATCGTGAATGCTTTGGGCGGCAGATAAAGGTGTCTCAATAACTGGCCCACTTTCTTTATACATAGTCGTCGAACTAAGAAATTTACCAAATAATTTATTTAGATAGGCTAGTGCATCGTCTCCCTTTCCGATAGCAGAGGAAATGGAAGATGCTCCTGTGCATGAGTAACCTAGGAGAGCTGTGGGCTTGCTTTGCCAAAAAGACAATGATTTCTCAATCATTTCAATATCATTCGGTTGTTCTTTATTAATTAAGTATAGAGGATAAATAGCAAGTAAATGTGAATAATGTCTGTGTGAGAAAGCATACGGCATATCTTTTCCGATAAGTAATCCATTCTCGTCTGTGGGGTAAGGAGTCAGTTTAAGAAGCACATTTTTCCATGTCTCAATCAATGAATCTTGGATATTCAGACGATGGGCTGATTCTAGTAGTGTTTGGCATCCCCAACGTAGCAGAGCGAGGTCGAAATTGCAATCTTCCACGGTGTCATATTCGGGGGAGTAAGTTGCTGGGAGATGAAGTTTTCCATCGTCTCCTTCTTTCAGGAAATGCAAATAGTAGTTGATTGATTCTTTTAATAAAGGAAATAATTTATTTCGTAGAATATCATCATCCATTTTATGTCGGTAGATAAGCCATAGGTTGTGACAGGCCCATGGAAGTAGTCCTACTTGAGCTTTGCCTTTTCCTGGAATTCCTACTTCTGTAGTCATACATTCCAAATTGGAAGCAACCCCTATTCCTAATGAGTTATGGCGGTAAGCTTTGGAAATGTTGAGGCGTAACTGATCTATATGATTGTAGAGGGCATTTTCTAAAGAAGCTGCCAGATCTAGATGGTCGGAAGTATTCAGTGCCCAATAGGTAAGTTGAACATTGAGATTCCACCAGACATTCGGCCATGGGGTTTCGGTTAGCCACGGGCCTGTGTTATCTATTAGAGCACGATCACCACGTGTTGCAGAGGCTAATTTATACATCTGTATCCAGTAGAAGTTTTCTTTTTGTGCTTCCGGCAGTGTTATGAAACTACTAGGATAAAAAGTATTCCACCATTTACGATGTGTTTTTTGCATGGATTGATAACCTTTACGTATAGCTTTTCGGATTTCAGCTTTGCATATTTCACTCGAATTGTTTTGAGGATATGTATGTGTTAGGTTTATCCATAAGGTGCGTTCTGTTTCGGGATTATGTGTTTCTTGCCATCCAATGCTCGTTTCTCCTCCTGCCAATAATTTCTGGACAGATAGATTGACTTCTTTCTCATTACTGATTTTTGCTGTCGGATTGAGTTCGTAATCTTTTGGTATTTTATTGGCTTTTCCTTGTCTTTTGAAAATCAAATAACGAGGACTATTAGCTTCAGCTGCTATCCATTCCCATTGGAAGTCATGTTCGTTTCCTTCTGTTGTTGCTTTTACTATTATCATCATTTCATCCGCATGGACAAAACTTCGCAAGTGGATGACTCCTTTAGTTGTCGTAATATCTGTTGAAACTTCAGCATTCCAAAGGTCAAGATGCATCGTTCCATTGATTATTTTGCCCTTAGGATGTAGGGCAAAATGTCCGGTAAGTAGTCTAGGGATTCCGAATACATCTCTTTTAGTGCGGTGATCGTGTACATCACAGTTTCCTGTTTCTAAGCGTATGTAGTTTTCTCCGGGTTCTTTATAGATCATTAATCCTAGTTTCCCATTACCTAAAAAGGCTGAATCATACCAATATTCAGGCAACTTTTCCCATATCATATCTTGTTGACTCATAAATTGGGGCCAGTCAATATCTTGTTTTATAATTGTCGGGTGGGCATTCACAAAAAGAATGCTGGTCAATGATAAAAGTAGGTAGGAGTACAATTTGTTTAAAGAATTCATAGTATACTTTTTTTGTTTTTTAATTAATGATGATCTCTCTGCAAATATATGGAGTATGACAATTTTACGACTATTGGTATTGTTGAATAGTCTTTCATTTTTGTCTAATGTTTTTGTTTGTATGGGGTAAAGAATGTATTTCTTCTTTAAAGGTTGAAGATTTTCGGGAATTAGCTTTCAGTATTCATTATCTAGAATATTACTCCTTTTAGATACAATAATGATCTTATTGGCTACTTTTAAGTAATAGCTTCCCTATTGATATTTATTTCATTGCCTAATGAGTTTTCGTTTGACTTAAGTCGAACGATAGTTTAACTAAAGTCAAGCTTTCGTTCAACAACTGTCAAACGAAAGCTCGCTTGGTAATAAGATAAATAATGCTAATAAGAGGATAAATTGAAAGCTGCATAGTAATGTATTATTATCAGTAATAGCATTTTATGTTCTTTTCCGAACCGAAATGAACATAAATCTCAAGCCAGCAGATTCATATTCGGAATTCAATGATTTATCCTTTTATTTTCTTAATATACTCCGTGGGTAAACATCCGAAATACTTCTTGAAACTCGTAGCAAAATAAGACGGTGTATTGAATCCTACCATTGTACTGACTTCTGCTATTGTATAGCGGCCATCCTTGAGTAACTTTGCTGCTTCGTTGAAACGGATCTTTCGTATAAAATCGATAGTCGATTCGCCTGTGATAGCTTTCAATTTAAGATGCAGGTTAGAACGACTCATATTCATTTCTCTGGCAAATTCGTCAGTAGAGAATTCAATATTATCCATGTTTTTTTCTACAATAGCTACGGCACGTTTCAGTAAAGCTTCATCCATGGCGTTAAACGTAATCTTTTCCGGTTCCACTTCCAGAGATTTGGAATACCGTTCAAGCATACGTCTACGGGTACGCATCATATTCTGTATCTTCGTAGTCAGGATAGCAAGTGAGAATGGTTTCGGGATGTAATCATCCGCACCCATTTGCAGACCTTCCATCTGGTCTTTGACTTCGCTTTTAGCAGACAGGATAATCACGGGAATATGACAGGTACGGATATTTTGCTTCACATTCTTACACAGTTTGATACCATCCATCACAGGCATCATGACATCAGTTACAATGATGTCAACTTCATTGTCTTTCAGTTTTTCCAAGGCTTCTTCACCATTCCCGGCTTCCAGCGTATTGAAGAGTTCTGCAAGTCCGCTGCTAAGATAATGGCGGATTTCATTATTGTCTTCTACAATAAGAATAGTGCCACGCTTCTTGTCGCCGGCTTCGATCGTTTCGTTCTCGACCTTTTCCGTATCAATGAAATACATTTCTTTCGAGTTGGTGGAATATACCTGACCTTCCTCATTCAGAGTGTCATTAGAAGCCAACTCGGAGGATTTATAGGTATTTATGTCTTGTGGCAGATAGACAGAGAAAGTACTGCCTTTACCCTCTTCACTATCCAGTTCGATACGACCATGGTGCAATTCTACCAAACGTTGTACCAGTGAAAGACCGATACCACTTCCTACATGCTCACTCTCTATCTGATAAAAACGTTCGAATATTTTTCCCTGTTTGTTGATAGGAATGCCAATACCAGTGTCACTAACTTGCAGTACCAGCCAATTATTTTCCTCTTTCAATGTCACAGTGATGCTTTGACCGCTTTCCGTATATTTAAAAGCATTTGAAAGCAGGTTATTAACAATCAGTTCCAGATAATTAGGATCAAAAAGTTCCTCTTTATCTTCCAATTCGGAATGGAGAGTATAAGTAATCTTTTTGTGGCGTGCCAGTTTATCATAGAACAAGAAGTTATCTTGTATTAGTTGATGCGCATTCTCTTTCTTTACTTTCAGCTCGAAAACTCCCAATTCGGCACGGCGATAATCCATCAATTGATTGACAAGATGCAGCAGGCGATTAGCGTTGCGTTGGATATATTCCAACTGATTACGAGTCCAGCGGTCACTGATCTTATTGATTATTTCTTGTAGAGGAGCTAAGATAAGAGTCAACGGCGTGCGAAGCTCATGGGAAATATTGATGAAGAAACGCATCTTCATCTGGTTGATTTCTTCTTGATGTTCCTTATCCCTGCGTTCAATCTCCAACTCTGCCTCCATGCTTTTACGCATCCAGAAGAAGCGGAAGACGAAAGTGATAAAGCCGATAAAAATAGCGAGGAAAAGCACGATTGCCCACCAGGTCTTGTACCATATAGGGAGAACAATGATTTCTAACATCGTAGGTACAGTGTTCCATTTCCCGTCACTATTAGCAGCTTTTACCAGAAAATGATAAGTGCCTTGCGGCAAGTTGGAATAGGAGACAGCACGTTTGTCTGTCAGATAATACCACTCTTTATCATATCCTTCCAATTTATAAGCGAAAGTATTGTGTTGACCTGAAATATAGTTGGATACCACAAATTCAAGTGTAAAAGCCGTTTGCCATGATTTTAGCGTGATACTTTTTGTTTCATTGATATTCTTAGTCAAGATACCGGTTTCATCATCCGGACGGACTGTTTTGTTAAACAGTTGAAGTTTAGTGATAACTACCGGAGGAGTGTAAGGGTTGTCCAGTAGGAGTTCCGGGCGGAAAGTTGTGATCCCGTTGATACCTCCGAAGTACATTTGCCCGTTAGAGGTGCGGCAGAATGAAGATGTATTAAACTGATTACTTTGCAACCCGTCGGATTCTGTAAAATTGCGGAACTTCTCTGTCTCCGGATTGAAACAGGAGATACCACGGTTGGTACTTACCCAGAGACGTCCGAAAGTATCTTCCAGAATACCGTAAACCACATTATTGGGTAAACCGTTAGCAGTTGTATATCGTTTGATTTTCTTCTCTTTTTCATTAAAACAGTAGAAACCTTCACGTGTACCTACCCAAATGATGCCATTGGCAGCTTCATAAATGCAATTGGTAAACATCTTTGTTACAGATGATTCCGGAAGGATAGGGGCTTTTTCTATTTCGATCCCTTCCTGCTGAAAGACTGATATACCTTCTTCACCACCAATCCAAAGACGTTTACGAGAATCTCTGAACAGGATTGTGATTCGTTGTGAAGTAAATGGCGTACCGTCTTTTTCTTTATCTATGGTGGTGAAGCTCCGTTTCTCCGGATTAAAACTAACCAGTGCACTTAAAGTTCCTAATAAGATACTACCTTCCTTGTCAGGAAGAATGGCATACACATTTTCATTGACCAACTGGCTATTCAGCTGATTGAAACTTTCCATTTGTCCACTGTTGCGGTGGAGAACAGTCAGACCACCGGCATGTGTTCCTATATATACAAGTGATTTTTGTTCGTCTACATATACGGCTTTGATATTGTTGGAACCAATACCGATTTCCCGTTCGTCTTCCTGCAGGATATAGTGTGTAAACTGTTGTGTCTTTGGATTATATAGATTCAATCCACCATCATTTGTTCCTATCCATAAGTTCTTATTCTTATCTTCGGTAATGCAACTGACTACGTTGTCACTTAAAGAATTCTTATATGGAATACGTTGGATATTCTTGAATCTGTTGCGGATCGGATGATAATAGTTTAGTCCTCCGAAATATGTTCCAAGCCACATTCCGCCCTGCGAATCCATAAAGATACTGCGGACCGAACGCTGTGACAGACTGCCGCTTTCTACCGGACTGCTGCTGTAAGAAACGAAAGAATCGTTTCCTTCATGATAAATGTTTAGATCATTGAATGTTCCTATCCATAGGCGATTTTGCGAATCCAATGCCAGAGAACGGATATAATTGGAACTGATACTTTTAGGATTGGAAGAAGAATGATGATAAGCCTTGACTTCTTGTGTTTTCGGGTTAAATAGAAGTAGACCGGCTCCTTCGGTAGCTATCCAGATGCGGGTAGGAGATTGTTGCAAAATGGCTTGAATCTGTTTAGTGCCCGTTATCGGAGTAATTCTTTCCAGTTTCTTTTGAGGAATGGAGTAGCTGTAAAGCCCGTCAACCGGGGTGCCGATATAGATAATATCGTCCTGCCTGTAAAGAGCAGAAGCCACTATCTTATGCATAGCCGTACTAAAAGAATCATCAACGAATCGTGATTCTTTAATATCGAACATAGTCAGACCTTCCTGTGTACTTATGAGCAGTTGTTCCGGTGAGATCTCCGCAATACCGTTGATTTGCAGCTTCTTCCCCTTCTTTTCGTAGAAGAAATTTCTGAACTTATCCTTCTCCTCATCATAATATGACAAACCATCCCGCGTGCCGATCCAAACCCGTCCCTGACTGTCAGTCTTTACGATTCGCGAAATGTCATTAGCGATGCTGTTCGGATCATCTTCATTGTGCTGATAAACTGTAAATGAATACCCATCGTACTTGTTAACTCCGTCATAAGTTGCGAACCACATATTGCCTCGTTGGTCCTGATCGATAGAGAATACAGTACTTTGTGACAATCCTTCATTAATAGAGATATAGGAGAAGTTGATTTGCTCCGGAATATCAGAAAAAGCATAATTAACCCCTGCGCATAGAAAAAGTAGACAGATTGCTATTTTGTTAAGGCTGCTCATTATTAGTTCATAAGATTAATAATGGCATCAAAGATAGTGAAATCTTTGATATACCCCATGAATTGGCTGGAAAACTATACAATCTTTCCGCCCCGCGTCAAATGTCTTTTTTCATAATGAGGTGATTCTCATTGTCGATACGTTGGTAAGATATTTCGTTCATAATGCTTCGTATGAGGAATATTCCCAGACCTCCGATTGGACGTTCCTCCAAAGAAAGTGTAACATCTACTTCATCTACTTGTGTCGGATCAAAAGAGGCTCCCTTGTCCGTTAATAGGAAAACAAGTTGTTTTTCGCTGTAAGTTACTCTTAATAGGATGGTGTGTTGCTCTTGAGTTGGATAGGCGTACATAATAATATTGGCTACGGCCTCTTCCAATGCCAGATTGATATTCATTGTCGTTTCAAATGACAAAGAAAGTTCCTCTCCCAGTTCTTCGATGAAACTGGCTAAAACTGAAATTTCATTTAAATCGTTTGAGATCTTAATTTCTCTTTCCATAATGATATGTGCTTAATTGTTTGTTGTCCCGGGTTCATATTGAATAAGTAAAATAGTCAAGTCATCGCTGGCTTCGGCTTCCTTGACATGCTCTGCTATAGAGTCCACTATACCATTTACAGTGGTACGTACGTCAGACGTGGTATTATCAGACAATGTTTCCAATAATTTCTCGTCTCCATATAGCTCTTTCTCTGTATTTTCAGCTTCTGTCACTCCATCGGTGTAAAGGAACAGTTTACTTCCTTTTTCCAATGTCGTTTCATCTTCGGTATAGGCAAATTCTTCAATGACGCCAACAAATATCTGGGTCTTGAATTCCAGGAAAGAAACCTGTCCGTCCGGACAAATCAGTATGGGAGGATTATGTCCGGCATTACACAGTTTCAGTTTCCCCGTTTCCAAATCAAGGATTCCGACAATAAGTGTAACAAACATGTTGGATTCATTATTATCAGAAATCGAATTGTTCATATCCGTCACAATCTTGGCCGGTGAAAGCACCTGCTGAGATAAAGTGCGGAACAGACTGCGGGTGATTGCCATAAACAGAGAAGCGGGTACGCCTTTTCCTGATACATCGCCGATTAGGAAGTAGAGGCGGTTACCATCCATATAGAAGTCATAAAGATCTCCGCCTACTTCTTTCGCAGGGTGAAGTATGGCGTGCAAATCTACATCACTGCGTTCGGGGTAGGGAGGGAATATCTTGGGAAGCATTCCCATTTGTATTTCCCGGGCTATAGAAAGCTCACTTTCAATCCGTTCTTTGCTGGCAGTCGTGTCTTTTAGTTCAACTACGTAAGTAGATAAAGAGTGCTGCATGAAGATAAGCGAATCATATAGATCCCTGATTTCATCGTTGGAATACACTTCTGGTATGGTAACATCAAATCGTCCGGTCGCAATTTCGCGGGCTGACTCGGAGAATTTCTCCAGTGGGCGGACAAGGCGTCGGATGATGCTGTACACAATCAGGAATAAGGCTATCATCCCCACTATAAAAGTATAGATGATTGTTCGGGATGTACTGTCTAGTTCCTGAAGAATAATCTGGCTTGGACAAACGGTACATACTGACCATCCAATCTGGGGAATAGTTGTGTAAAATGCATACGAATCTACTCCTTTGTTATCGAAACGCATGGTTCCGGTATGTCCTGCCAGCATTTCATGTCCGATCTGTTCCTGTGCAAGATTCTCTTTGGCAAAAGCTTCGGAGAATATCGTTTCGTTCATGATCTTATTCCTGTCCATGTGAGTCAGGAAACTTCCGTTGCGACTGATTAAATAGGTGTAGCTGGAAGGATATGGCTTCAGCAAGCTAATTGTATCAGTGAATTGCGTCAGAGATATATTGGCTGTAAAGACTGCGACTAATTTCCCATCGCTGTCAAACAGCGGTTTGGCATAAGTACTCATGATGAAATTTCCCCCTCCGTCATCATAATAAGGTTCACTCCAGTAAGGTTGTTTAAGTAGTTGGGGGATGAGATACCAGTCCATGCATGGATAGTCATAATTCTGGCTACCTAATACCTGATAGGTTATTTCTCCATTTATTTCATCCTTAAAAGAAGCATAGGGCATGAAATATTTCCCTTTTTCTTTGTAATAGTTGGGAACGAAAGCTATGCCACTTCCAACGATGAACTGATTGTTTCTTACAACAGATTCAATAATATTGTGTAAAGAGTCCGGGTGATTAATATTTTTTTCCAAGACCCAGACAGATTGGTTTACAGTCGTCTCAACAGACAGTAGCTGACCGCTGATTTCTGTTGCAATGTTGCTTAATAATCCATGAGTGCGTTCGATAGCAAAGTCCGTTACTTTCTGTTGGCTATAATAATAAAATAGCGCCATGATAGTAGCAAAAATAATCGACGTAAAAGATAGTACGTAGATACTTAGCCGGGTTGCAAAAGAACGGGAGAATGTGTATTTCATGAATGAGTGTCTATTATTTTACAAAATTTTCATAACGGATATCATTGGAAGTTTGTGTTTGATCCGGCAGCAAAATACTTGTTGCCAGATCAAACTCTTCCCGGCTTAGCCGATAGGGACGTTGCCCGCTCTTCTTGTTTGTTTGTAACCTTAGTACCTCATCCAACATTTTACGTTGGTGATACCGGTTGGTTCCTATGTTGTGTTGATGCACTTGTTCCATTATAATGTCCAATGTTTGTTCGCGGTGTTCGTTTGCCCATTCCCAGCCACGTATGCTGGCACAGGCTAGTTTCTGTACTGCTTGAGGATATTTCTGATAGAATTCTCTGGTAACATAAAGCCCATCTTCTGGCAGATTGTATCCATAATCCGAGAAATGCATGATATGAATTGAATCAGTCTTTACACCGGCTTCAATCAGTTGTAGAAACTCATTGTAACTTCCTACGAGACAAATATCTACAGCTTTCGATAGGAAAATGTTGACTCCTCCATTGAAACGTATCCATTCCACCTGGAGTTGATATTTGTTGGCTATTTGATCCAGTAGTTCTTGACTAAGATGATTCCATACCCCTATTTTCTTATGTTGCAAAGATGAAATACCCTTGAGTGGCGAACGACTGACAAGCATCAGACTGTTTTCCTGTGAGGTTTGCAAGATATTAACTACCTGTGCACCTGCAAAATATTCAGTCAAGGCATACGATAGGTTCATAACTACCGCTTGCGAATACCCTTTCTGCAGAAAAGAAAAAGAGCTTGCCGAAAGCGAAGGATGTACCACATGTACGTCAAGTCCCTCTTCCTTGTAGAATCCCAGTTTGTCGGCTACGTAATAGCCTGCAAATTGTGCTTGTGCCGTCCATTTGGGTGTGAGATTAATGGATTGTGCATTCACCGGTTCTGTCAGAAAGAACAGAGATAGCAAGATACTGCAAATAATAGATGCTTTTCTCATTATCAATGGGATTAACGAATGATAAAAAGGCCGGAACAGCCTGTCATATCGAATATTTTCCGTATTTCCGCACGCATAGCTTCCAAAACAAGTTGTCCATTGTGTTGTTTTACACTTTTTTGGAGGGTTATCAGGCTTCTTAAACCGGAACTGCTGATATATAGCAATCCTTCGCAATTGATTATTATATTAGGATTTTGAACACTTAATAAAGGTTGGATGAGAGCATTGAATTCATTAGTATTGGCAGTATCTAATCGTCCTTCAACAGTGAGTATGATTACTTCCTCTATTTTACATAAATTCGTTTTAAGAGTTGCTTCCGGTTTGAAATCCATTTCTATATTTTTAGTCAGGATTAGCTCGTTTTGGCTGTCCGTCGAATGATATTCTACTTTATCCATTGTTCGGCGAATTAGGAAGAGGCCCAAACCTTGTGTCAGTTGCTGTTCCAAAGATAGTGCATTTCCTGATGCTTCATTTTCAGATTTTGTAGGATCGAATGAAATACCATCGTCAATAATCTGGGCAATCAGTAGGCCGGGGGCCACGGAAGTTCTCAATGTAATTTCACCTTTTTGATTTTGAGGATAACCGTGATGGATAATATTGCTTATTGCTTCTTCAATAGCCAGATTGAGACTCATTGTTATGCCGGAAGGTAAATGTAATGACATGCCTAATTCTTCGATGAATTGGGCAATTATTGCAATTTCCTCTACCTGATTTTCGATAGTGATTTCCTTTTCCATATTCTTTAAGTAGCGCGTCATATTATAATTTATTCTTGTTTGGGGTGAATGCTGCCACAAAAGTATTAGTAAAGGTGAAAAGTCTGAAATATATTACCCTCAAATGGTTCCCATTTTAGCAAATATCCCTATATTGGGACGCTTTTTACGAGTGGGATGCTCCCGTTCTTTTTGCGAAAAGACTACTTTTGTCGCTCAAAACAAAAAAACATGGTAAACGTAATTGTTCTCTGCATTGAATTGTTGTTGGATATTGTGGGCTTGGTATTGGGAATACTTGTTTATTCACGTTCTTCAGATAATAATGGACTGACAAAAGCATGGGGAGTATTGGCTATCACTCTGTCCCTTCTTCTTTTGTGTGATAATCTGGAATGGATGTGGATTTTCAGTAGAGGAGGTGAGGAGACGATTCCGCGTTTTACTGAAGTTCCGATGAATCATCTTTCGATATGGCATATTGTACGGGTGATTGTCTTTTTTCAGTTCTTTTCTATTTTTCCTATAGCTTCATTGAAGCCGGGATGGATGACTTTTTCAAGAGTCGTCAGTTTATGTATCCCTATTTTGCTGATTACATGTATAGCTTGTTGCTATGAGTTTTTCAACGGTCACTATACTACTCTAAAATCTTTTGCCTCCATTCGGGAGAATATTGGTGAACAGGATGTACGGGTAAGGCTGATGCTGTTTGTAATCAGTGTAATTACTCCTTCCGTAAATTTCCTTTTTCCATATATGAGACGATGGATTCCCGTCCGGCGTAAACAGAGTCAGGCAATGTCGATTTATATGATGTGTTTTGCTATCATCATGTCCGGCTATATTTGGCTGATGCTGGGCACTAGTGGATTATGTTTTAACGTATTCGGCTATATTGTAATCCTTCCCGTCCTTTTTTTAAATATACTGTATTTGCGCAACGAGAACCCGCTTTCTTTACCTCCCCAACCCGTAGAAGAACTGGAGATGAAAGAAATAGAAGCCATCCGGGAAATTGAGGTTTCGCCTGTCGTTCTGGAACTATCCAATCAGATGCAAAGTCTCATGAAACATAATAAATCGTTTACTAATCCTCAATATTCCTTGCAGGAATTTCTGAATGATTTGAATACGAATGAAAACAGGCTCAATAAGGCTCTTCATTATGATGGCTTTTCCGGTTTTAGAGATTATATTAATTTCCATCGTCTGCAATACTTTAAAGAACAGGCACGTTTGCAAAAGAATCTCACTGTAAAAGAATTAATGTTTTTGAGCGGCTTTACCTCCCGCTCCAGTTTTTACCGTTATTTTGCGAGTGTGGAAAAAATGTCTCCCAGTGAATATATGGAGATGCTCAATAGAGAAAATTAATAAGGGGTGTGGGAAAAGAATCACCACAGATCATAGAATTAGCACGGATTTGATTGTAATTCAAAGATTATCAATGCAGAATCGATGTTTCTTTTATGTAATCTGTGGTGAAACTTGAAACTGGCAGGTAATTTATTATTTAGCTAAATCTCCTATTTCGTCTAAATTCTTCTGAATATCATCATCAGTCAATGAATAGTTTACCAAGTCACCGGCCAAATACTTATCATAAGAAGTCATATCAATCAGTCCATGTCCGGAAAGGTTGAACAGAATCACTTTTTCTTCTCCTGTCTCCTTGCATTTGTTAGCTTCGCGGATAGCTGCTGCAATAGCGTGGCTGGATTCAGGAGCCGGAATAATACCTTCAGACTGTGCAAACAGACAACCTGCTTCGAAAGATTCCAATTGCTGTATATCTACTGCTTCCATCAGATTGTCCTTGAGCAACTGTGAAACGATGACACCTGCACCATGATAGCGAAGACCGCCGGCATGGATATGGGCCGGAGCAAAATTGTGTCCTAAAGTAAACATCGGTAGCAACGGAGTATATCCGGCTTCATCACCGAAGTCATACTGGAACTTACCACGTGTCAGTTTCGGACAAGATGCAGGTTCGGCAGCAACGAAACGAGTCTTTTTTCCTTCCTGTATCGTGTGACGCATGAATGGGAAAGAGATACCTCCGAAGTTGGAACCACCTCCGAAACAACCGATTACGATATCCGGGTATTCGCCTGCCATTTCCATTTGTTTTTCGGCTTCCAGTCCGATAATAGTCTGGTGAAGAGTAACATGGCTAAGTACAGAACCGAGCGTATATTTGCAGTTGGGAGTCATTTGTGCCAGTTCGATAGCTTCAGAAATGGCTGTTCCCAATGAACCCTGGTAAGTAGGGTGTTTAGTCAGAATATCCTTACCGGCGCGGGTAGACATCGATGGAGAAGGGGTCACCTGTGCTCCGAAAGTCTGCATGATGCTGCGGCGGTATGGCTTTTGTTCATAGCTGATCTTTACCTGATAAACTGCTGCTTCCAAACCGAAAACCTTAGCTGCATAAGAAAGAGCAGCTCCCCATTGTCCGGCACCGGTTTCAGTGGTGATGTTGGTAACTCCTTCTTCTTTGCAATAATAAGCCTGTGCCAATGCAGAGTTCAACTTATGTGAACCGATAGGGCTGACACTTTCATTCTTAAAATAGATATGAGCCGGAGTACCGAGTGCTTTTTCCAATCCATAAGCACGAACCAGCGGAGTACTGCGATAGTACTTATACATTTCGCGCACTTCTTCCGGTATTTCGATCCATGCATCGGTCTGATTCAGTTCCTGATGACACAGTTCCTTTGCGAAAATCGGATACAAGTCTTCCGCTTTCAGTGGTTGTTTGGTTCCCGGATGCAACGGAGGCATAGGTTTGTTTACCATATCAGCCTGAATGTTGTACCAGTAGTGTGGAATTTCTTCTTCGGGTAAAATATACCGTTTTCTTTTTTCACTCATAATATTGTAGTTTTTTAGTTTCTTGTTGCCAAAAGTACTCAAATTTTTAATATTCAGAAAATTTTGTCAACAAAGAATCGGTTCTAATTGTTATTTTACTTAAGTTTGCACGACCCTGTTAAAAAAGATGATATGAAGATTTATCATAAGTTTTTATTGTATCAGAATAAACTGCTAAAACCCTATGTACGTATCCTGTTAGGACTGGTAGAAGCACTCACCTATCTGGCATCTCTGTTGTTGATTGTCGGAGTAGTATATGAACACGGCTTTCCCTTATCCATAGATGAAGTGGCTAATTTGCAGACATTGTATAAAACTGTCTGGATTATCTTTCTGATTGATGTTACTTTACATATTTCACTGGAATACCGGAATACTAAAAAACAATACCGGCGATTAGCCTGGATATTAAGCGGGTTATTATATCTTACTCTAGTACCCGTCATTTTTCACCGTCCGGAAGAAGAAGGAGCTATTTTGCAGATTTGGGAATTCCTGCATGGGAAGTTTTATCATCTCCTGTTATTACTAGTCCTTTCTTTCCTCAACTTGTCCAATGGGCTGGTGCGCCTGTTGGGACGGCGTACCAATCCTTCTTTGATATTGGCAGTCAGTTTTATGGCTATTATCCTGATTGGAGCAGGTTTGCTGATGCTTCCGCGCTGCACGGTGAATGGTATTACCTGGGTAGACTCTTTATTTACGGCTACCAGTGCCGTATGCGTTACAGGTTTGGTTCCGGTAGATGTATCCACTACATTCACCACTTCCGGATTAGTTGTCATTATTCTATTGATTCAGATTGGAGGATTAGGAGTGATGACATTAACCAGTTTCTTTGCCATGTTCTTCATGGGAAACACCTCCATTTACAATCAGCTTGTTGTACGTGATATGGTTAGTTCCAATTCGTTAGGTTCATTACTGTCCACCTTATTATATATATTGGGATTTACCTTAGTCATTGAAGGGATTGGCATGGTTTCGATTTGGTTTAGTATTCACGGTACGCTGGGAATGACTTTGGAAGGCGAGTTAGGTTTTGCTGCTTTCCATGCTATATCAGCTTTTTGTAATGCGGGTTTTTCTACACTTTCCGGTAATTTAGGGAATCCGATGGTGATGACCAATCATAATGGACTGTTTATTTCTGTTTCTTTGCTGATAATCTTCGGTGGTATCGGCTTCCCCATTCTTGTCAATTTCAAGGATATTGTATTATATCACCTGCGTCGTTTCTGGAAATTGGTCCGTACACGCAAACTGGATCGTCACAAAATGCAGCATCTTTATAACCTGAATACGAAGATTGTGTTAATCATGACTTTCCTGCTTTTATTAATCGGTACATTAGCTATTGCTGCTTTTGAGTGGAATGCTTCTTTTGCCGGTATGCCTTTGGCAGACAAATGGACTCAAGCCTTCTTTAACGCCACTTGTCCGCGAACAGCCGGTTTCAGTAGTGTTGATCTGGCATCGTTGAGCGTGCAGACTTTATTGGTTTATCTATTCTTGATGTGGATTGGTGGTGGTTCACAGTCTACGGCAGGTGGTGTGAAAGTGAATGCTTTTGCGGTCGTGGTTCTGAATCTTGTAGCCGTATTGCGTGGTACTGAACGGGTAGAAGTGTTCGGCAGAGAATTGTCTTACGATTCAATCCGGCGTTCCAATGCAACAGTAGTCATGTCATTGGGAGTGCTATTCATTTTTATTTTCACATTGAGCATACTCGAACCGGGTGTTTCCATCATGGCATTGACTTTCGAATGTGTCTCTGCACTTAGTACTGTGGGATCCAGTTTGAATCTGACTCCTCATTTGTGTGATGCCAGTAAGTTGTTGGTATCCTTGTTGATGTTTATCGGACGTGTGGGATTGATAACATTGATGTTGGGAATTGTCAAACAGAAAAAGAATACAAAATACCGTTATCCGAGTGATAACATTATAATAAACTAAAGATATGAAGTATATTATTATCGGTTTAGGAAATTACGGTCATGTGTTGGCCGAGGAATTGTCTGCGTTAGGACACGAGATTATTGGTGCGGATATTAGTGAAAGTCGTGTAGATTCAATTAAAGATAAGGTTGCTACGGCTTTTGTCATTGATGCCACTGACGAACAATCATTATCTGTGTTGCCATTAAATAGTGTGGATATAGTAATTGTAGCGATTGGTGAGAATTTTGGTGCATCGATACGTGTTGTTGCTTTGTTGAAGCAGAAAAAGGTTCCCCGCATCTTTGCCCGTGCTATTGATGCCGTGCATAAAGCGGTGCTTGAGGCCTTTGATCTTGAAAGAATCCTGACTCCGGAAGAAGACGCAGCCCGTAGTTTGGTGCAACTGCTCGACTTCGGCACAAACATGGAAGGGTTCCGCATCGATCAGGATTATTATGTTGTGAAGTTCACGGTTCCGAAGAAATTTGTAGGGTATTTTGTGAATGAGTTAAATCTGGATGAAGAGTTTCATTTAAAAATGATAGGCTTGAAACGGGCAAATAAGATAACCAATTGCCTGGGTATTTCTCTGACTGAACTTCATGTGAAGAATGAATTACCGGGGAATGAGAAAGTGGAAGAAGGAGATGAACTGGTTTGTTACGGCAGATACCGAGATTTCCAAGCTTTTTGGAAAGCTATTTAATTTATTGCATTTCCGGTTTGCATTGATGGATCGTTACAGGATGCACTTTAACTTTGCATGTCGTAGATGTGAAATCAAGCTGCACAATCTGGCTTTGTGATGTTTCCGGTTTTCGTTGGTCGAATACAAAGTTGCCCAGACTATAAAAGATAGGCTTACCATTGAAATATTCCTCTTTCTGAATGATGTGCGGATGATGTCCGATGATAACATCCGCACCTGCACGAACGAGTCGGTGTGCTCCCTTTCTTTGGTTTAGAGTAGGAGAGGATTGGTACTCAATTCCCCAATGGAGAATAACGACCACATAACTTTCGGGATTCTCTTGTTTGAAGTTCTTGATTTCCTCTTCTATTTCTTCCGTGGTTTGCTGGCAAATACCGGGATCATTTTCTAAATATACCCAATTCTCCAAAGGAAGTGTAACTGAATTGAAGAGTGCTACTTTAATTTTTCCTTTCTTTATCACTACGGGTTGGCAACTCTCGGAAGAAGTATTACCATATCCTATCGGAGTGATTCCTGCCGATAAGAGATGCTGATAAGTATCTGTCAATCCGCTTCGTCCCTGATCCATAGTATGATTATTCGCTAAAGCCGCATGACTGATGCCGGCTTTAACCAATTCTTCCATCCATCTCGGTTCCGCGCGAAAGATATATTTCTTGTGTAGCGGCGAACGAACCGAAGTGACGGGACATTCCAGGTTGATTACCGTAGCGTCCATTTGATGAAAGAGAGGAGCTACCGACGCAAATAAATCTTCGACACCTCCCCGTTGAATTTGTTGGCGTACCCCTCTGTCCAGAAGAACATCTCCGGTGAAAGCGATAGAGAGACATTCTTCTGACGGGTGCTGGCAGGCAGTAAGCAATAACAGACCTATACTACCTATAATCCGGTTAATTCGGGAAAAGGATATTAGCATCCTGAACTATAAAAAACTCTGTCATCTACTTTAGGTTCTTTCTCCAGCAGGATATTTTTCATCCATTCCGGGACGGCAGGTGCTTTCTTTTCTTCCAGCATTTTCTGCCACTCTTCGTCCGTGAGCCGGGTATCCAGTGGCTGGACAAACTCGTAGTAACTAAATGTGGCACCACGGGTAAGATAGAGATTGCCCTCTATTTCTACTACCACATAGATATTGTTGGCATTTCCTGTTGCCACATGCAGTACTCCATTCTTATCACATCCCCTCACGTTGCGGGTATAAATATCAGCCACTACAGCTATCGACTTGTCCGGACCTTGCACTAATGACCAGTTATCCAGATGTAAATCAGGATCGAGCACAGACAGAGTGAAATATTCTATACTACTTCCCATATACTCAAGAGTGCGATATTCCTGTTCGGTCAGTTTTTCTCCCCGCAGTTCCTTTTCTGTTACTTGAATCAGAAAGCTGACATAGTCCTGCAACTGCTCTGTTTTTCCTTTCAAGTCATCCGTCAGGCAATTGCTTTGTTGCAGAACCAGTTGGGTGGCTTGCAGAATCCCTGACATTTTCTTCCAGAAAGGAAGATTCGGTTCTACATATCCCACTACGATCGGATCAGGAGGTCCGGCACCTCCACATTCTGCAGCCATGGGCTGTTCTCCGTAAAGGATCGCGTCATGCTTCAATTCAGCCCAAGATGCCAGAGCTGTATTCAGGTTCTTGTATCCCCATTCGGGTGTTTGCATAAATCCCGGCTGGTTCTTATCCGTTTTCTGCATGGTGAACAGACTTTTCATCCATAATTCGTAGACAGATACTTGTGCAGGCTGGGAAGCTTTGAATTTATCTTTCAGTTTTTGTAATTCTCCGGTATACTGGTTCCAGTTGCCCGCTTCTTTGTAAAAATCAGTCAGTAAAGTCTCGGCGGAGTTTACTCCGAAAGCGGCAAAGACATCCAATCCTTTCGGATAAGCACGTTTGCTGTTTGGGGTGACATCTACCAATTCCTGAAGTACTTCATTATCTGCCAGATATCTTTGTGGCATAAAGTTGATTTTGTCCCGGCAGGAGATTTCTATTTTAGGTTTGATCCTGTTCTTGCTTTTTGCCAGTTCAATGAGCGCTTGATTCACCTTTTCTATTTGAACCGGAGTCAATGCATCTTCAGTATATTCTGCTTTATTTTTCTTCAGAATCTGTGCAATATCGAGAAGAGAAAGATTATCAGTCTCACCCATCAGGAAAGTAAGTGGTGTATAGACGCGTTGGTATAGTTCCATTAGTGGTGTCCTGGTCATATCCTTATAAGTAGATAGTACGGTAGCCTGAAAGATTGCTTGTTTGAGTTGTTCTTGTTGTTCTCTGCAAAAACAGGCAGTTTGAAGCCACATCATAGCCTGAAAGTATGCCTGTAATTGGGGTTCACGGGTATAATGTCCGCGTGGTTTGAAAAGACTGTATGGGAAGTATGCATCTTTGTATGAAAGAAACTCCGAGAAATCATCTTCTTGTGCATTAATATGTTCTATTTCCTGTTGATATGCTTTTTGATACTTAGCAGGGAGGCTGGGCGTTTCCTTTGTCAGCAAATAATAAGGGATAGCATAAAAAGTAGCGGCATATTCTGCCATATCTTTCAGAGATTCGTCTTCTGTCTGGCGGGAGATGCTTATGCAAGTTGCGTTGAGTGATAGACATAGTCTTTCCAAAGTAGGAATAATGTGTTGTTTCTCCAGACTTTTCAGTACATAAGAGAAATACATGTGAAATGCCTGTAAATATAAGTCAGTGGTGATGAAATTGGGTACTTGGCGATAATCATTTTCTTCGTAAGCATGAAACAACTGTAAGTTACTTCCCTCTGTAATGACAAAGTTGTTCTGTTGCAACTTGGCTAGTAATGCCTTGTCTATATCTTTGAATTGGAACAGGTTGACTATATTATTTGCATTTCCTAAATAATAAGAGTCTCGTTGAGTAAACTGTTGCTGACGCATTTCTGCCATACGAGCATCGATGCGTTCTACGAAAGCCTTCTCTTCAGCCGTCAGTTTGACTTCATCATAGTTTTCCGGAAATTTATTCTCTCCGTCTGCCTCCGATTCATCCCATAACTTCCAGACAAGATCATTATACCATTTCGTATTGGCCGAGAAGAAAGCATTGATGTCCGCTTCCATAAAATGATAACCATGTATAGCGTATGGATAACTACGTAATAAACGTAACTCCTGAAAAGAGTAACGACTGATATCCTGCTTCAAATCAATAGATTGAGGTAGAACAGTATCGGTCAATAATGAGGTGGCAGTCATAACAGTATCTTGTGCCGATGCCGTTGAGGTGTTTTTGTTCTTGTTCTTGCATCCGCAGAGAATAAGAATTAGTGTACAGGACAGTAATAATAGTCGTCTCATGTTTTTCATTATTCTATAAATTGCCATATATAAATGATAGTAGCTAACGTTAACGTTCAAGAATGCGTTTGGCCTCCTTTTCTTCTGTCTCGCGTTTCAGATATCCCTTAAAATCCAGACCAAAACCTCTCCATGCATATTCCGCTATCAGAAATTTTCCACTTCGTTCCCGTTCCATGGTGCGTATCAATACAGGAGTATGTTCACGAATCACTTTAAAATCTTCCAAAGGTTGTGCTACCCTCGAACCTAACCAAAGTGGGCGGATATACGTTTCATCTGCAATCCGGTAAATGAATAACCGCTTGTCAGGTTTGGGATCGAATCGGGTAGGCTTGATAACCCCCACAATAATTTCCGGCATCCCGTCTCCTGTAACATCTCCATAATCAAATTGATAGACAGGGTAAGGCAATTTCCAAACAGAGTGGGAGGGTTGGTCTGTATTCAAATGAATGACATAGAGCGAATCAGATTCTTTGTTCAGAGATACTTCCATGTGTCTTTGATTTACTTGCCATTCAAACCTGTTTTCTTTCCGGCATGAACAGAACATCAGTAAAAGACCTGTAAAAATAAGGAAGTGAATCCTGTGCGACATATCTGTAACGTTTTCTTTGGCAAAGATAGATATTAACCTGTATTTACCTGCTTCTTTTCTCGTAAAAGTGAAAAGTCCAGTATATTATATATGAAAACCACCGGACTTCTCTTTAGTTAAGAAATCCGGTGGCTTATCAGATTTTATAAAGCGTATGCTTTATTTCGTTTGAATACGAATATTTCCGGCTTTCACTCCATTTGCTTTGGCTGTAAATACAATTTCTCCGGCAGTTTCACCAGCTTGTATGATAGCTGTCAACATTCCGTTGAAAGCATGCATCTTCGGAAGATGGAATTGTTCCAGGTTCGTCGGATCGCCATTGGCAGCAGCACGATATTTACCAGCTCCCTTTGCAGAGAAGTTTATCTGACGATTATCAGTAGGGCATAGGTTACCATCTTTGTCTACGACTTTCACAGTCACATACGCTAAGTCTTTTCCGTCTGCAGTCAATTCGTTACGGTTGCTGACCAATTCGATGTGATGAGGTTTTCCGGCAGTGCGAACCACTTTTTCCGCTACAGCTTTTCCATCTTTGTTATAGGCTACTACTTTTACTTCTCCCGGTTCATATACAGCATCCATCCACATCAGACGATAGCGGTTCTTCAACGAACTATTATTCTTGCTTTGTTTACCATAACTTTTACCGTTGATAAACAGTTCGGCTGTAGGATAGTTGGTATATACAAATATAGGAGTCACTTCGCCTTCACGTCCCGGCCATGTCCAGTGAGGCAGAATATGCAAAGTTTCCGCATCCTTATTCCATACACTGCGATACAAGTAATAGCGGTCTTTAGGCAGACTGGCAAGGTCGATAATACCAAACATGGAACTGTGATTGGGCCATGCATCCGTATCATAAGGTGATGGTTCACCCAGATAGTCAAATCCTGTCCATACAAATTGTCCGATTGTCCAATGGTTATCGTCGGCCAGTGCAAAGTCCTCATCCGGAATATTTGACCATGAACAGGCTTCTACATCATAAGAGGAACATTGATGGTCTTCATATTTGGTACTTTTCTTATCCTCTACCGGGAATTTGTATACCCCACGTGAACTGACAGTAGAAGCAGTCTCACTACCCAGAATCAGATTCTGCGGGAGTTGGTCATAAGATTCTTTATAGCGTTGGGTACGGTAATTAAGTCCCGGAATGTCAATCATGGCTGCAAATCCGTTCGCAAGTACACAAGTAACCTGATCCATTCCGCAGGTGACAGGACGTGTCGGATCTTCTCGGTGGCAAATGTCTTGTAGGAATTTAGCCACTTTATAGCCGACAGGGCTACATTGGGTTGGCACTTCATTACCGATACTCCACATAATCACACACGGGTTATTCCGATAATTATGGAGCATATTTACCATATCACGTTCCGCCCATTCATTGAAATAACGGTGATAACCGTTTTCACACTTGGCAATGTCCCATTCATCGAACGGTTCAATCATCATCATAAATCCCATTTCGTCACACAACGCTACGAGTTCGGGAGTCGGCATATTATGAGAAGTACGGATAGCGTCACATCCCATATCTTTCAGCAATGTAAGTTGATGGCGAAGCGCTGCCACATTAATAGCGGCACCCAGCGGACCTAAATCATGGTGATTACATACCCCTTGGAATTTGCGATGTTTTCCGTTCAGATAGAAACCCTTATCAGCGATATATTCAATGCTGCGGATACCGAAACGTGTCGTGTAAGTATCCACCAGTTTATCATCTGCGTAAATTTTGGAAACAGCCTTGTAGAGTGACGGACTTTCCGGTGACCAGAGTTCGGGCGCATTTACAATAAAGTTTTGTTCGAATGGTTGTCCGTGATTAATGCGGCTCGTATTCTCTTTGCTGGTAACCACTTTTCCGTCCGGAGAAAGAATCTCTGTCTCTATACGGATTTGTGTTTTCTCACCGGCATTATCAATCTTCGTTTGAAGACGTACGGCTGCAAAGTCCTTGCTGACATGAGGAGTTGTGATTTGTGTTCCCCATACAGGCACGTGCACTTTATCAGTCACGATCAGATGCACATTACGATACAAACCTGCTCCCGGATACCAACGCGAGGACTGCGGACGATTTTCCAAACGTACGGCCAGCGTATTATTCTTTCCGTCTTTGTTTAATAAAGACGTCACGTTACAGTGGAAAGAGTTGTAGCCGAAAGGCCAGAAACAAGCTTCTTTTCCATTTACATAGACACGTGCCTCACTCATGGCGCCATCAAAGAGCAGCGTCACCTCCTTATCGGCAGGAGCATCAAAACTGGTTCGATACCATCCGGTGCCTACATAAGGGAGCCCACCGGTACGTCCTGTTTTCAAGGAAGCCTTTTTCTCGAAGTTCTGTGTTACAGCTACATTCTGCAGGTCATTATTCATATCGAATGGACCGAAAATCGCCCAATCATGCGGAATAACAACCGACTCCCATTTAGTGTCATTAAACTCCGGCTGGCTAGCCTCATTAAAATCTCCTTTACTGAATTTCCAGTTTTTCTCGAGCAGCGTCTCACTGCGTTGCGCTTGCAATGTGCAAGCGGCGCCCATCAAAAGTACAGCTAATAACTGTTTTTGGTGTTTCATGTTCATTTTTGCTTTTCAGGTATAAAATATTTTGGATTCGGGGTAAAGTTATAAAAAATGATTCAATAATCTTATCTCTTGAAAGCATTAAATGCGCTGGTCGGTTTACCACTGTCGTCAAACATGCCTTTTCCATAGTTCTTCCAACCACCATAACTCTGCGGTTCCCAAGAGAATACACCAAGGCATTGTTCCACTTGTTTGGCTTTCGTCATAAAGTCTGTGAAAAAGTCTTCAGCTTCGGAATAGTCCCAGGGAATACCAATTTCGCACATCATCACCGGAGTGTTGTATTTGGCAATCAGACTTTTCATATTGGCAATACATTTGTTGTTCATATCTTCCCAATCATCGGCTGCTCCCTCTGTCGGGTACATATCCGGATAAAGAGACATGCCGATGACATCCCATTTGGCATTGTTGTCATGCAAATAACCGAAAATCCGGTTGTATAGATTGGCATCATTTCCTTGGTCGAGGTGTACAATCACTTTCGCATTCGGATAAATCTCTTTAACAGCATTGTAGCCGGAGTTAATGAATTTCGCAAAGTTTTTAATACCGTCACTACTCGTTGTTTGTCCGGTGGGGAATAGCATGCCCTGATGAGTTTCATTACCCACTTGCACCCATTCCACATCAATACCCATCTCTTTGATTGCACCGAGTACATCTTTGGTATGGTCGGCAATCGCCTGCTCCAGTTCTTCTACCGTATAATTTTCCCAGGCTTTGGGTTTGGCTTGCTGAACAGGATCGGCCCATCTGTCACTGTAATGGAAGTCGATCATCAGGCGATAGCCCAAATTGTGTGCTCTCCATGCTTTGAGCAATACGTCACCCTTATTGCACCAGCCTTTTACATCTTCCGTGTCATTTTCCGGGTTCACCCATACACGTAGACGAATTGCATTTATACCCAGGTCACGAAGCAGAGACATACATTCCTGTTCTTTTCCATCGGAGGTATAGAATTTATATCCGGAACTTTCCATTTCCGACAGCCAACTGACATCAGCTCCCCGGGCGAAGCCGGACATATCATAAGTGGTTTCCGTCTTTTCCGGGAAAGTCGGAGTATCATTATCATCATCACAAGCGGTGAAGATGCTTCCGCAAAGTAGTGCGGAAGCTATCATTATATATTTTCGTATCATAGTGATTCTGTTGAATTTAATAATCATGTTGTTGAACTTAGAATGTTATTCAGTGATTTCAGTCATTGTAAACTCCATCTTGTTGAGATCCAACGTAATGAGATATTTACCCTCCTTGGCGGGTTTTATGTTATCACCATTTTGGTCACTTAGATAGAGCCCGCTTTCAGAAGTATAGTACAATCTCCAGTCCCAGTTAATCTGATCGGAATTCGTATTCATGAGGAAGTAGAATCCGTCACCGATAGTGGCGATATCGCATTCTGCACTCCATATTCCGGTTTCCTCATTATATATCATCAGGTCTTTAGCCGTTGACCAGCCATTGAAAGTTCCATATACATTGATTTGTTTGATTTCAGTAGGCTTCCAGGTTAAGTTGACATAATCTACTTCGATTGTATAACTTTTCTTGCCGGAACCATCGAACCAGATGTTGTAATGCTCTCCTGTTGTAAGAGCAAGGCTATAAAGATTGTTGGGATCAGAGCCATACCATGTGTCTGTTGATGGGTCTACTATCTGGAAGTTTTCATCGCTGACGGTTTGGAATACAGTGCGATAAGTTCCTGCAGTTTTACCGGGTTCAAGTTTGCGGTATAACTTTCCCCACCATGAGTCGGCACCTTGCATTTCTAGATAAGAGGGATAAGTCGGTTCTACACTTCCTCCTTCCGTCACTTCCACTTTCCATGCTTGCGGGTTGTTCAGGTCAATAATCAATGTACATTCTCCGGCTGCTGGTACGTTTACTGTAATATTTCCGGCAGAAACATTCGTTCCAGTATTGAATGTCAATTCATTAGCAGAACCACTAAAGGCGAAAGAAGTATCTTTGGCTTTCGTATCGTCAATGCTGTTATCAGCTCCGCTGACGCTGGTGTTATCATATAGTTTACCTGTTCCATTCATCTGAATATTGATAGTGCCGGCTCCTGTAGCAGTAAATATACCCTGCCATTGATTCTTGTCACGTTTGTATTCCATCGTGATACCTCCGTCGATGCCACTTACATTGAGTGTTGGCATCCATAAAGCAGTCCATAGTTTTTTGGTGGTATTGACATTCGTATAGTAACAGCCTGATTGACCGGGGAACCACAAATCCCACGTTCCTTCAGCAGCATCAGTTGTCAGGAAGAACGGAGTAGCCGTACTACCTGATTTGGCTGTGTGCCAAACAGTACCATCGGCTTCCTGTAGATAGAAACCCTCCCAAGAAGTGGCTCCCATAAAGCCGATATAGTTGCCATCCGCATTGGCTGCATACAGATCTTTTCCTGAATCCTTGCCGTCTCCCTTATTGATAATATTGGCAAATCGCATATCAATTTCATAAGGAGTAACCATGACTTTTACCACATTACTGTATACAGGAGCGATGTTACTTCCGTTTCTTCCGGCAAGCCGGAAATAGAGCGGCGCTTCTTCTTCGGGAGTAGCTTTCAACTGATAAGCGACGATATTTAAGGCGGAGACAGAGTACGTCTTTGATACTCCACTTTCGGTCGTTTCCAGAATCTGCCCGGAGAAATCTTCCGTGCGTGAAACCTGTACGGAAGTTTGTACACCGGTGGTAGGCTGGTATCTTGAATCGCTCACTTGCAGCGTCTGGTCAGTCCAGGCAAGCGACAAAGCATAAAACTTAGCTGTCTCCTTTGTCAGTACGACAGAACTGGCAGAAGCTATCAATTCGTTCTCTTCCGGGCTGGAGAGAAAATAGGTATCCCCATCTTTCTCGCAAGCACCTAGTAATAGGAGAGCGGAAAGTAAAGTGAATAGATTATTTAGTTTTTTCATATCGTTGTTCCGTATTAATATGATTAATAGTTTTCATTGTATAAGTTTGGATTGGCCGTCAGTTCGGTAGCAGGTATCGGATAGATATTGTATTTGCTCTCTACTGCCTTACCGTCTTTTACGCCACCTTTCCATTGCCATACATAGCTGTTGGTTGTAAATTGATTGAAGCGGATCAAGTCCGTACGGCGATACCCCTCCCAATACAGTTCACGGGCACGTTCGTTGATGATAAACAGTTCGTTGATTTCAGACTCGCTTTTGTTATGAGTGTTGTCGCCGAAAGCACGTTCCTGTAGCTCATTGATATAAGGCAGTACATTTGCCAGAGTTGCTTCCGTTCCTCCACGTACCACAGCTTCTGCCATCATTAAATATACATCGGCCAGACGGAATAGGGGATAATCTGTATTTACACCACCGTCTGCGGTGTTGGAAGCAGTCTGTCCGGCATCAGTCAGGTTAGTCCATTTTTCTACGAAATAGCCATTGCTTTGGTCATCTATCTTTTCCAGGTCCCGGGTTTGTCCGTCGGTAAAGAACATATACCGCTGGTCGGCTTCTTCGTTACCTGAGAAAAGTTGAGGAATTTCTCCGCGTACACGGAACATACCCCATCCTGATTTTACACCGTAATCTTCCGGTATCTGTTTTTCGGACGTGTTGCTCACTGCGCCACAAACAATGTAAGTGGATGATCCCCATGACACGAGATTGGTTGCGTCTACCGGGAGGGTGAAGATTATTTCGTTCGTACGTTTGTCATTATCGGCATTAAACAGCTTGTAATAATCGCTTTCCAGTTGATAACCCTGTTCGATAACCTTTTTACAGGCTTTGATACATTCGTTGTATTTGGAAGTCTGGGTATAAACTTCCGCATTCAGATATAATTTGGCAAGTAATGTATATGCAGCTCCTTGGGAAGCGCGTCCGTAAGGACAGTTCGCTTTATTTAGCATTTCATCTTTAATGTCATTCAGTTCACTTTCAATATAATCGAAAATCTGCTGGGCTGTATAGCGGGGAGGCAGATATCCGACTAGCGGGTCATTTTCCGTCACAAACGGGATATTGCGGAACAGATCGAGTGCGTGATAGTAGAATAAGGCACGCATGAAACGGGCTTCGGCACGATAAATGCGAATTTCAGTCTGCTCCTGGTCCGTGAACTGTGCTATCTTTTCATCGGTGGTATTGCGGAGAAACTCATTACATAAAGCAATGTTGTAATAGATACGGTAATACATATCCGATACCCAAGGGTCGTTAGCGTCCCAACTCAAATACGTCAGTCCCGTCACGTTGTCACCGGACAGCCAGGTAGAAGCCACTTCATCCGTTCCACATTCCTGCAAGTTGAAGAAACAGCGCATATAATCCTGTCCGCTGTTACTACTCAAATCGTTGTCACCATTCTTTTCCTGTCCGGTGGTCACCATGGCTGCATAGATTTTTCCCAGAACGGCTTTATAGTTTGCAGCACTGGTATATATGGTAGAAGATGTTTCTTCTTCGTGTGGATATTGGTCCAAGTCGCCTATGCAGGAACTCATCAGGAGTGCGCTGCAAAAATAAAGGGCTGTATAAAAAATCTTTTTCATAATCGATGCTTTTAGTAATTAGAAGTTAATACCTATGTTGAGAGAGAAAGTACGTGGGCGTGGATAAAACGAATTGTCCACACCGTTGGGAACTTCCGGGTCAACGCCGCTGTATTTGGTGATACAGAATACATTTTGCACCATGGCACTCACATTCAGACTGCATCCTTTATAAATAGTGCCGAAGTTGTAACCCAATGAGAGATTATCCATTTTCAGGAAAGAAGCATTCTCTACATAGTAGTCAGAGAGGTATTGACGTGTCTGGAATCCTGTTTTCAGGTAGGTTGATGACAGGTTGTTCAGCTGGTAAGAGTTGTAGCTGACAGTTTCCCAGGCACCGCTGTTCATAGCCATCGCGTTATAGACATAGTTTCCGATATTGGCACGCAGGCTGGTGCTCAATGTCCACTTCTTGTAACGCAATGAGGTACTGAAACCGAGGATATAGTCGGGAGCCGGAGAGTGGTAGCGGTACAAGTCGTTCGAGTTGATTTGTCCGTCCCCGTCGAGGTCTACGTAAGCTCCCTCTACCGGTTTGCCGGTTTTTTCATCATACAGTTGGTGGTAAACGTAGAACATATAAGGAGCATATCCCTCGCTCAATGTCTGTACCTGATAACTGTCGATATATGGACCTACGGAAGTATTGGTGGCAGGCGTACCGGCTGTCAGTGATAAGTTTTTCACTTTCATCTTCTGCCATGTCATGTTGAAACTCAAATCCCAGTTCCAGTCCTTGGTCTGTATGGGTGTTGCGTTCAGACTGAATTCCACACCCTGACTGTCTACATTTCCGACATTGGTCGTGATGTTACGATCGAATGTAGTACCGGCAGCAGCAGGTACGGTGGCAATCAGGTCTTTGGTCTGACGGGTGTAGTAGTCGAAACTACCGGTGATGCGGTCTTTGAGAAAACCGAAGTCAAAACCCACATTCCATGAAGTGGTTGTTTCCCATTTCAGGTTGGGTACATACGCTTTGGGGCGGTAAGTAGGAGTCGGAGTGCCACCGATAAGAGAGCCGGCACCACTTTGACTGATCGTATAGATAGGGAGGTAGTTGTAGTTACCTATACCGTCTTGCTGCCCGGTGACACCATAACTGGCACGCACTTTCAGCGTACTGATGACTTTATTGTCTTTCAGGAATGATTCTTCTGTCACTCTCCATCCTAATGCTACTGACGGGAACGTACCCCAACGTACATTTTTAGCGAAGCGCGAAGTGGCATCGCGACGTACAGTAGTAGTCAACATATAGCGGGAGTTGAACGAGTAGTTCAAACGGCCATAATAAGAGAGTAATACATGGCGTTCGTCAGAGGCTTTCGATGTTTTCTGTATTTCTCCCAACGTGTTCATTTCGCTGTAAAGCGGAGTCGTGGATTTCCAGTACTGATAATCGTAACCGGCTGTTACATCAAAACTACTCTTAATGGATTCCACCAATTTGTTGTAGTTGGCATACAGAGTCAACAGACGGTTTTCTTTTTTCTGTGGGCCATAGCTGTAATCCAAACCGGAAGTGGTGTAATTCTGTGCAGCTTCTGCCGGAACATATACACTTCCTTTACCTTGTGCATAGTCATAACCTAACGTAGCATGCAACTTCAAATCGGGGAAGAAGTGAAGACGATAGTCTGCATCAATGTTTCCGATAAAACGTTTTACTGTACTTTGTGAGTCATTCATATTGAGAAGTCCCACCGGATTCATGACTGCTCCGTTCACGGGAGCACCGGTGTTGTCAATCGCTTCCGTATATCCGCCGAATGTGTCTAGACCCGAATATACCGGAATGGTAGGATTCATGGTCGAAGCAGCCCAAATGGCACTTGTATTGGCAAATGTGTTCTTATTGATAGAACCTTTAGCATTGATATTCAGTTTTAAGTGGTCTTTAAAGAAAGACGGATTCAGTGTGATGCTTCCGGTGTAACGCTCCGCGTTGTCAGTACGTAATAAACCACTCTGATTGTAGTAACCGATAGATGCACGGAAAGGTAAGTTTTTGGTAATCTTTCCAGCAACACTTAGATTATTGTCCGTACCGAATGCATTCTGATAGATTTCATCGTTCCAATCCGTGTGTGCCGTGCCGAGTAACGCCCGTTGCGCATCGGTTCCTTTGCTTTGGATGGTATTGACAAATTCATCGTAGCTCAACATATCTGCCAATTTGGTGCGGGTTTGTACAGAGTTGGTCGTACTGAAAGTAAATTTCAGTTTATCCGAACTTCCTTTCTTGGTAGTAATCAGAATAACCCCGTTGGATGCACGCGAACCGTAAATGGCAGTCGAAGAAGCATCTTTCAGAATGGTCATACTTTCAATATCGTTCGGGTTGATGAGGCTAAGGAAATTCCCGTCATTACCGCTGATGCCTCCCTGTTCCAAAGGAACGCCGTCCAGTACGATCAAAGGGTCATTACTAGCGTTCAGTGAAGCACCACCACGCACACGGATCGTGCTTCCCGCAGTGGGAGAACCACTGTTGGACATGATTTGCACACCGGAAATCTTACCATTAATCAGTTGCTCGGGAGAGCTGACCAATCCCATGTTGAAGTCCTTGCTGCTGACGTTAGTTACCGAACCTGTCAGGTCGCTTTTACGCTGCGTACCATAGCCGATTACTACAACGTCGCTCAATACCTGTGAATCACTTTTCAACTGGACATTCAAAGTAGTACTGTTGGCAGGAACAGGTACTACCTTTGTTTCATATCCTACATAAGAGAATTGCAACTCTTTGCTGCCCTGTGGCACATTGAGTGTATAATTACCGTCGAAATCGGTCACTGTTCCGGTAGAAGTACCGACAATGAGGATACTTACTCCGATCATCGGTTCCTTGTTCTCGTCAATCACTTGTCCGGTGATTTTCTTGCCTCCTTGTTGGGCGAAGGCAGGAATGATGCCTCCTAAAAAGGCTGTACACAACATAAGTAGTACAGTCAGATGGCGTAGATTTAAGATATTCCTGTTCATAATTACTGTGTTATTGATAATAGATTTATTTTTACTTTTTATTTGTTCCTGTTTATTCCAGCCAGATTTCCCCTAATTCAATCTCGACAGTTGATTGCGAATGACCTGACATTGATAACTCCAGCTTCTCAATCTTTTCCGGTAGAAAAGCGATTTCCGTTTCCGGATGGAAATACTGTTTCAAGAATGTCGGATAAGCTATCGGCAGCAGTGCCGTGTCTGTCTGGCGTAAATCTTTCAACGGTATCCGTATGATTCCCTCCGATGATGGAGCAGGACAAGGGCTTTTATAAGTATATCCGTCTGACGTTACGAAACCGGCACTGAATCCTTCCGGAAGTGCTTTCGTGCGATTTACCCGGATACAGAGAACGCTACAATCCTTTACTCTTTCTTTTCTTTCTTCAATCAGGTTCTTTACGAACGTGCGGAGGAAATAGTGCGGATTTTCTCCTTTAGGAGTAAACCGGAACCGGAGCAAAGGTTTTTCCACCGGAGAAGAATCAACCAAAGTACGTTGGAGATCATTCCATTCGGGAAGCGTGTATGCTTCTATCCGGCTATCTGCGTCCGTAATAGTCAATAGTGGTATCGCACTATCTGGGGCAACAACACGAGTAGTCCAATAGGCTCCGGAAGTATAATTCCACTCCAGTGGATTTCCCTTTATTCCCGATGATGAATTCCTGTAACCGGAATTTCCTGTGGGATAAGTGCGAGTGCTGTTGCCCCGGCATACGATGATGTTATACCTGAAACAATCATCCTTTATTTCTGTAGCGGGTATCGTTGCTTGATAGGTATATCCGCCTGTACGTTTCATCTTGATATATGGATTATGCTCATTCCAAAAAGATATCTTATCGGTGTAGATAATCACAGAATCCGGGAATTCGGTTCCTACCACCTGTGCACTAATCGTTAAATCCTTATTTGCTTCAGTGGTTGCCGATGGAGTATGAACGACTTTATAATCCGTCACACGTGGAGCAGGAGCCACATATTCTCCGATGCGGATGGAATTCCATTGAGAGTCTGCCTGCCAGTTCTGTTGGGGCGTACAGTTTTTACGCTTCAGTAGATAGGCACCCGGACGAAGTCCGCGGATGATCCCATCTGTCACATCTCCTTTCTGCTGATTCCCTTGATTGAGGGCCGTAAGAGTAAATTCCATCCCTAAATCAGG
Organism: Bacteroides sp. M10; assembly: GCF_014334015.1. GTDB lineage: Bacteria > Bacteroidota > Bacteroidia > Bacteroidales > Bacteroidaceae > Bacteroides > Bacteroides intestinigallinarum. The sequence continues at coordinate 3,880,139 of NZ_CP060488.1, forward strand.
TATTTGCAAAGCCATGTCCCAAGCACCATAAGCGATGGTAACCACTTCTTTATCGAGTGACGGTTTGGCAAACGGATCGTTCACTACTACCGCGTCCGGCATCACTTCAAGTCTCCAGACTCCCGGTTCGAGGCAATCCATGAAATAAGCTCCTGTTCCTTCATAACGAATGACCGGAGAACTGCCACAACCGGCAATGGAAACAAGTTGTGACGCATCTTTGGGCTGGGTGTTGGTATGATTGGAATAATAGAATTTCTTTCCATTATTTAATTCGCTCAAGTCCTCTGTATAACTGACACGAAAACCGTCACCAAATAAAGTGTCCTGTGGATAACTGCCATATGATTCACCTCTTTTCAGACTGCGTGCAGCTTCGGCGGCTATCTTCATACTGATAGCTTTATGAGGTGTATAGGCAAGATTCAAGAAATGAGTCTGATATTCCGTATTGGCATAAGCGATATCCATCGGATCATACGAAAACTGGGTAATCCATTGAAAACCTGCTGTACGGAAAGTGCGTACCATGGCCGGATACATATAAGAATACATGATATCTGCCGGATCGAACTCATATACCATCCGTGTTTTCTTATCGAATTCTTTCACTTTATCGGAAAAGGGAATATCATAGCGGTCTATATAGGGAAGGAAATTTCCCTGCTGTGTCTGTCCGGATACCAGTCCGATGGGATACCATTGATAAGTAGTTCCCTGAATGGCAGTTTCGTAATAAGCCTCTACTACATATCCGTTGTGGCTTACATTATAGAATACAGGTTTGCGGTTTCCTGTTTTATTGATCGCTTTCAGCATCCGGTTGATATAGGCTTTTACCTCTTTCTTCGTACCGGAATGACAAGGTTCATTATTGATTTCGAACCCAACAATGGAGGGATCGTCTTTATAAGCTAACCCCGTATATGGATTGACGTGTTTCACCAAACCATGAAGATAGGTTTCTTGTGCAGCGATAGCTTCCGGGTGGGAGTGCATATCGCATTTATCATATTTATAGGAGAAGCCGCCCGTCTGTATGTTTCGTTCGGGATATCCGTTCCCGAAGTTGGTCTGCGCGGTAATCACAATATGAATATTGCGTTCTTTGAGTTTGGCAATCAGGTAGTCCATCAAGTCGAGATGCTCGTTTTCGAGGAGATTTCCCTGTCCGTCTGTCAGCTCCACATCCCATAAATGAATACGGTAAGCATTCAGTCCCAGACGGGAGATATGATATACATCTTTATCTATGGCAGCTTTGCGGTCCAGTCCCAAATATCCAATGGCACGGTAAGCATGGGCGAAAGGCAGCGTATAATTAACACCGAAAAAGGAAGCCTCCCGGCGGGTGTCACTCCAACGCATCACCCCATTTCCATCTATATATATAATAGGTGCAGAGGATGATTTGCCCTGCACTTTGACAAAGGCAGATATCAAACAAATAAAGGTAAGGATCAATAGTCTTTTCATGCTATCAAATTTATCGGTTTATTGACAGCAACAAAAGTAATTTATTGGTCATTTCAATAAAAGCACAGATTGGACATATAAGGATAAAAATAGGACGAAATGCTCCAAAATGCCTCTACAGGTCTTCATTAAGGTACTGACGTGGCGTTTTTCCGAATTCTGCCTGAAAACATTTGGAAAAATAGGAGTGATTGGAAAAGCCTACCATATACATCACTTCGGCAACGGTAAATTTCTTTTGTTGCAACAACATGGCCGCCTTTTTCATCCGGATCGATTTGATGTATTCCACTGGAGACATTCCGGTCAGTTGTTTGATTTTCCGGTAAATCTGCTTATTGCTGATACCGGATAATTCACAAAGTGCATTTACATTCAATTCCGATTCAGAAAGATGGTCCTCAATCAGGCGGATAATGTTCGACAGAAATTTCTCATCTTGAGATTCTGCTTCGATTGGTTTAAGAACAGGCAACGATTCCAACTGCTTTTTCACCTGTGTCGCCGGAATCTCTTCTTTCTCTACGGCGATGACAGGGATATTCAGGCCAATGGAAGTTCCTTTTCCTTCGTTCGAGGTGACTCCGTTGATGTGACCGCCATGAAGTTCCGTATAAGTCTTGACCAGATAAAGTCCGATACCCGTACCTTCCTTATTGCCGGAATGTGGAGACTGGAAAAAGCGCTGGAAGATATATGGAATATCTTGTTGCGGGATTCCGCTTCCTGTATCTGAAACACAGATATCCAACAATCCCGTTTCTTCACGATAGAAAAGAGACAGACGGACGCTTCCGCCATCCGGGGTGAATTTGACGGCATTTGAAAGCAGATTATCTAAAATCACTCCAAGTTTGATGGCATCCATATCAGCATAAATCTTGGCTTTATTTGTCTCGAAATGGAATGTGATCTGTTTGTTTTCCTCATAGACAGAAAACAGGCTACGGCTGAATGACACAAGTTCGATGCGCGACAAAATCAGCAGTGAATCTTTATTATCCTCTATCCGGTTGAAGTTTAATACCTGATGAATCAATGAGTTTATTTTCATTGCATTACGTTGCACCTCCTCCAGTGTCTGTTTCTCATGCACTTCTTCTGCAACGGGGAGCAATTGACTGACAGGAGCGATAATCCGGCTAAGCGGTGTCTTTAATTCATTAGACAAATTGGTAAAGAAAGCCATTTTCTGGCGTGATTGCTCCAGAATCTTCTCTTTTTCCATCCGTTCCATTTTCAGACGGTTCTTGACACGGAAAAAGTTGATAACCCAGGCAATGAGGCTCAAGAATAAAAGAATGTAGACTATCTTTGCCCAAAGTGTGTAATACCATGGAGGGAGAATTTTAATATTCAGGATATATGGATGCTCGGAAGGAGAACCGCTCTTTTCTACTTTGCTGATTACCAGCTGATAATCCCCATAACCCAGATTACTGTACGTAATGCGATTCGTGTTGGATTGCAGGAAATTCCATTCTTTGTCCATACCTTCCAGCCGGTAGACGAATTCATGTTTTTCTTCTAGCGAGTAGGGGAGGTCTGAAAGTTCGAAAGCCAGGTTGTTCTGGTCGTATTTTAGTTCGATAGCATCGGTATAGCGGATGTTGGGAATATTCTCTCCGGTATGCGGAGACATCAGTTGATTGTTGATATATAAGGCAGTCAGTAAAATGGAGTGCTCCGGCTGATTCATGGCTTGTATTTCGGGACGGGATATGCCGAACCCGTCTGCACCTCCCAGATAGATATTTCCATCTTCCGAATCAAACATGAGACTGGTGAAACGTTTATCCGTCAGGCTTTGCTGGCGGGCATCCATTGTTCTCCGGTCGATGATCCAAAGTCCGTTAGTGGTGGAAACCCAGATATGTTCTTTTACAGAGGTCATAGACAGAATCTCGTTATTGCTGAAATTGCCGAAAGAGATACTTTGCTGACTCGAGTCTTTGGGATTGATACGCATCACTCCTCCGTGAAATCCTACCCAAAGCATGCCGTCTTCATCCCGTAAAAGGTAGTTCGGGCTCTTCTCGCCACTTAATTCATCGGCAAACAGCTTTGTCACTTGTCGCGTACGGGCATTGATTTTGTCTATCCCTTTGCTGTTGTATAACAATACCCATACATTACCTTCCGCATCAGGGACAATCTGATTAATGAACATCCCCGACAGCCCATTATGAATGGAATAATTTTGATCGGCCACATACGATCTTCCGGCAGATTGTATCAGTTTATGTTTGTCCACAACAAAGATACCTCCGAGACAGGTGGCGATCCAAAGCTTCCCGTCAGTATCTTCAAACAGGTAATAAGCCCAGTTGGTATTATAAGTTCCTGTACTGTCTACGATGTTGTAGTGTACAAATTGATGGGTATTATAGTCATAGCGGTTGATACTTCCGTCTGTGGCTATCCATAACTGCTGTTCTCTATCCTCGTAGATGTGCCGTATCCGGTTGTGGGATAACGGATGTTTTTTATCCCCCATTCTATACCAGATAGCATCGTGTTTATTGCCTGCCGGATGGGTGAACCGGATCACTCCGTTTGTACCTCCGAACCAATAGAATCCTTTGGAATCCCGGAACAGGGAATAGAACTGATTTCCGTCTCCTGTGCCTGTGATTTGAGAAATCGGTACAAATTGCAGCGCACTGTTATAGCGTGACAGGGAAATGCCATAATCTGTTCCCAGCCAGATATTATGTTCCTGATCCGAGAATATGTTCCAGATAATATTGTTGGTTAGTGACTGGATATTGCGTGAATCGTGAATGATATGCTGCAAAGGTTCTTTGTCATTCTGGTACACATAAAGCCCGTTGTCTGTACCTGCCAGCAAATTTTCATCTCCGTCCAGTGCCAGTGATTTGATGGAGTTGTTATGAAATACCTCTATCGCCTTCATCTCTCCTGTAGTGGGATTGTATTGGAAGAGATAACCTTCCATCCCGATCCAGATACATTGTCGGGCGGTATCTTCCAACAGAGAATTGACAAACAAATTGCTGCCTCCCCGGTTAACTGGCAAAAGGATGTTTTCAAATTTTCCACTTGCCTGTACATAGCGGCATAATCCGTTGTAAGTACCTATATAAATTTGATTATCTTTTGTATGAATGATGGAATAGATGGTGTTATGAGGCAATCCGGTCTGTTTGCTATCGAAATGATTCAGTTGACGACTTTTTAACTGATAAATATATAATCCGTTCAACGAACCTATCCACAATGTATCTCCCTGGAGTGCCATGGTACGGACATCCGTTGGGAAATCAGTATCCGGTTGCTCATATTTGTCTGTTCGATAGTTATAAACAAGAATCCCGTTATCTGTTCCCAGATATAAATAAGTGTTATCTGCTATAATACCGCAGTAGATACGTGTGTTAGTACGTTCTCCATACGTGAAATGCTGTTGTGTGGAATAACCGTCATAACTGAATAAACCCTTGTTGGAACCTACCCATATCAGTCCCTCGCTATCTTGCAGGAAGCAACTAATCACCGAAGCTTCGGCTCCGAGATAGATGTTGTCGAATTGCTGATAATTTACTTTTTGCCCATACACATTGCCACTGCTACAGTAGGCAAGGATGAGAAAAAGAATTGTTGTCATTCGTTCGCGCATGGTGTTAGGTTTGCAGGTTTCTAAATCTGTAATTGTTGTAAAAGTATTCCTTCTTTCCTGCAAATGTAGGAAAAATGTCGGTTACACTTGTAAATATCCCGCTCTTTTTGTTCCTTTGCTATCTATTTATAAACAGAAAACTTACGTATGAGAAAACTAATTTATTGGCTTTTATTGCCGTTGGCAGTGGCTGTGAGTGCATGTGGCGGTAAAAAAGGATCTTCAGATAATACGTCGACATTGGCGATGATAGACAGTGTGGATGCTCACGGATTGCAGCGTATGCAGACGTCTAAGAGCGAAACCGACTTTAAGTTTAAGGGGAAAGATTACCATTCCCTCGTTTCGCGTACTCCGGATGAAAATCTGCCCCATGTGACAAACGAGATGGGAGATACCTATGTCGACAATAAAATAGTGTTGCACCTGACGCGTGGTAACGAAACCGTGTTGAACAAGACCTTTACCAAGAATGATTTTTCATCGGTAGTCGATGCGAACTTCCTATCTAAGTCTATATTGGAAGGCATTGTATATGACAAGACTACTCCGCAGGGAATTGTGTATGCAGCGAGTGTTTGTTATCCGCAGACAGATTTGTATATGCCGCTTTCCATAACGATTACCGCTGATGGAAAAATGAGTATACAGAAAGTGGATATGCTTGAAGAAGATTATGACGATGAAGCACCCAATTAAGCTTGTAGGCGGGTGTTGACAGTAAAATTACACAAATGTGAAAACATTTGAGACAAAAGAAAGGCAGCCAATGAGGTTGCCTTTCGTATTTTTGCACCGTCAACAAACTTAATACCGAATAGAATGAAGAAAAACATTTTTGCTATCTGTGTGGTAGCAGTAGGATGTACGGCACTGACCGCTCAAACCAAAGATACACAAACGTTGGTTCCGCTTACGGAACGGGTAAACGTGCAGGCGGATTCGGCACGCGTCAATCAAATTATAGACGATTGCTGGGTAGCAGTAGGGACTAAAAAGCCTCATGCAATTCAACGCGACTTCACACGTATGTTCAACGGTAAGCCTTCCTATCGTTTTGAATTGAAGGAAGATGATAACACCCTGTCAGGATATGCCAAAGGGGAAACAAAAGGGCGTGCGGAATTTTCTTATTGTTATGCAACTTCCGATGATTTCAAAGGCCTGCCTGCCGATGTTTATCAGAAAGCGCAGATTACCAAAACTGTATATCATCATGGGAAAGGTATTTGTCCGCAAGGAGCTTCCCGCGACTATGAGTTTTCCGTATATATTCCTTCTTCATTGGGTAGCGATGTCTCGACAATTTTTGCCCAATGGCATGGGATGCCGGATCGTACATTGGTACAAACTCCACAGGGCGAAGTGAAGAAACTGACGATTGACGAGTTCGTTGAACTGGAAAAGACTACGATCTTTAAAAAGAATGAAGGGCACGAGAAAGTAGCCAAACTGGATAAACAAGGTAATCCGGTGAAAGACAAACAAGGAAATCCTGTATATCAGGCCGGAAAGGCCAACGGATGGCTCGTGGAACAAGGAGGCTATCCTCCATTGGCGTTCGGGTTCTCTGGCGGATGGTTCTATATCAAAGCAAATTCCGATCGTAAGTGGCTGACGGATAAAGACGACCGTTGCAACGCAAATCCCGAAAAAACACCGATTATGAAACCTGTAACATCAGACTATAAAGCATCGACCATTGCTTACAAAATGCCTTATGCCGATTTTCCGAAAGACTGCTGGATTACATTCCGCATTCATATCGACTGGACAGTCTATGGCAAAGAGGCGGAAACGATTGTAAAACCGGGTATGCTCGATGTGCAGATGGACTATCAGGAAAAGGGGAAAAAGGTTAGTAAACACATTGTAGACAATGAAAAAATCATGATTGGACGTAACGACGATGATGGTTATTACTTCAAGTTCGGTATTTACCGTGTAGGTAATAGCACTAAGCCGGTATGTTACAATCTGACAAACTATTCAGAAAGGTAATTAGTCAGAAGATAAAAAGAGAGTGATATCCGGATGTTCTTTTTGTGAGCATCCGGATATTTTTTTAGTTCTTTTACCGTTTATTTGTCAGCGCAGCAATGATATACTTTCCTGGTGCTCCAATTTTACTCCATGATGTATTTGAAAGTAGTTTCCATATCTGCGTGCCTTTTCTGCCATAATCCGATAGCCGGAGAATCGTTTGTTTCTCTTTCTGGTCAGTCACTTTATGGTTGTCCAGGCTCTCCATCAATCCTGCTATGTTGTGTGTAGCCAGATTGTAGGCATACCCCGGAATTTCAATCGAAACAACGTTGTTTTCTTCTTCTTCATGATTTAGTTTAGTTTGGTTTAGTTTAGTTTGTCGGGAAATGTCTGCATTTTCTGAACTCAACTCTTCTTGAGTCGATAAAATGTCTACATTTTCCGGGTTCGTATCCTCTTTTTGTTTCCCGTTTTTGGGTTTGCTATCTAATAAATAAGGTAATTGAGAGAAATCAATTTTCCTGCGTACCGTAGCTTCCAGCCAGACTTTTTGAATTTGTTTCGAGGTCAAAACTCCATATCGGTCGTAAGTCTCTTTATGAAAGAATCCTTTTTCCAGCAATAGTTCAACAATTTTTTCCATCGTATCCTCTTTAATTCCTCCACCAATTTTACGGATAAAAATCAGACTTTGTTCTTTTCCCCAAGAGATATAATACCCTTCTTTATAGATTTTGCAAAGTAATCTCAATACGATGTAAGAGGCTAACATTCCATATTTGGCTTCTAATAATTCCATGACTTCTTCATCGAAAAAGTTTGCAGGTGTCGGGAAATAAGGTATACCTTTGTTAATCATACTCATTATTCAATCTTTTTTATTGTAAATTACACAATCGCTTTCCATTCGAGCAGGTTTCCAATCATAAATCTTCTCCATGCATGTTGTTCTGTACTCCAATAGACGATGGACTCTTGTCTTGGCGTGTTTTGATACTCTCGATGAAAGAATTTTTCGTATCCTACCAACGTGCCTTGTTCCATGCAGAATGTGCCGTCTTGTTTATAAAAAGCTATCATGGCATTTCCATACTGCATGCGTTCTATCAATTCTATGCACTTTTGCACTATTCTTTCAGCATATTTTTCCGAGAATCCTTTTTCGGATACAATACGTTTTTTCCATACTAATTTGCAAGATGCGATCTTGCTTTTGTCGATTTTTCTTTTCATTGAAAAATAATTAAAATTAAAAATGCGTGTTTAGTGAAGCGAGAATACTCCCTGAAAGATAGTGACGCTATATGGGGGATATAGTGACGCTATCCTCTGCTTATAGTGACGCCATCTCAACCGGATAGCGTCACTATTTTTCTGGGATATAATTCTCTGTTTTTAGCCGGTTTAAAACGGCGTCAAAAGTAGAGCTTGCATTTTACCTGCACAATTATTTTTGTCAATACCTGTTTGATACTTTCTCTTTCTCCTGTCTTTCTTCCTCTTCCAACTGTTCCCGTTTGGCTCTTCTGATAACAGATAATTCTGTTTCTATACTGCTGATTTCCATTAGCTTATAACCTCCGTGCTTGGGTATGTATAGTATTTCTTTCTCATAGATATGTTCAGCTAAATCTTTGAGCTTTTTGGAGTAGTTGACATGAGCTTCTCCTTCCTCAAACTTGTGTAGGTATACCGCCAGTAAAGCTGTTGGGTCTCCGGTGAGCCCGCCTCTTTTTTCCAGTTCATCCCTACTGATGATTTCCCCTTTCTGATGTGCTCTTCCCTCTTTTTTTAGCTTTTGAGCACTGTTTTCTACTTGTGTTTTAGACTCTCTGTGAGTTGTTTTTTTACTAGCCATGATTTGCTAATTTTAATAAAGTTAATAATACTGAAAAATAAGTCTACATTTGGTAAGCGTGTGCCAGGTATGCAAAAAGATTTGTTTTTTTGCCGCTTGCCAAATGGTATATATATAAAATAACTAGTGATGCAAATGATGAACAAAAATGGATTTAGCCGGTGTGCAGAGTTCTACATCGGTCGTTTGCGGAAGGAAGGGAGGCATTCTACAGCGCATGTCTATAAGAATGCTATTTTTTCTTTTAGCAAATTTTGTGGCACGTCCCATGTGTCGTTCCGACAGGTCACCCGCGAGCGTTTACGACGTTACGGGCAGTATCTTTATGAGTGTGGTTTGAAGCCTAATACGATTTCTACGTATATGCGTATGCTTCGTTGTATTTATAATCGAGGAGTAGAAGCGGGTAGTGCACCTTATGTGCCTCGGTTGTTTCATGATGTTTATACGGGAGTAGATGTTCGCCAAAAGAAAGCTTTGCCTATCGGTGAATTACGTAGACTTCTGTATGAGGATCCCAAATCGGAGCGTTTGCGTCGAACGCAGGCTATTGCTGCCTTGATGTTTCAATTCTGTGGAATGTCATTCGCGGATTTAGCGCATCTGGAGAAATCAGCTTTAGATCAGAATGTGTTGCGGTATAACCGTATCAAGACTAAAACTCCGATGAGTGTGGAAATACTTGATACTGCAAAGGAAATGATTAACCGGCTTCGTAGTAATCAGGATTCTCATCCGGATTCTCCGGATTATCTGTTTGATATTCTTCGTAGTGATAAGAAACGGACGGATGAAAGGGCTTATCGGGAATACCAGTCTGCCCTTCGTCGATTCAACAACCGTTTAAAAGACTTAGCGAGAGCTTTACGTTTGAAGTCTCCTGTCACTTCTTACACACTTCGCCATTCTTGGGCAACGACAGCGAAGTATCGGGGAGTATCGATTGAAATGATTAGTGAATCATTGGGACACAAATCTATAAAAACCACACAAATCTATTTGAAAGGCTTCGGACTTAAAGAACGTACGGAGGTAAATAAAGGGAATTTATCTTACGTGAGAAACTGTTGTATAGACAGATGGTAGATATATAAAATATTGATAATCAGAAGTAAAATGTGTGTGTTACTTCTTAGGTAACAGAACTTAAATTTGACGCAAAGATAGACAAAAACACGAATAGTAAGCAAATATTCTTCCACTTTTTTTCGTTTTATCTGAAACATAGAGCAAAAAACTGTCTGAACATGAAATAATCTTATTTCCATGCTCTATACTTTTTCATTGCCTAATTCAATAGTTTTCTTATTGAATATTAGGCTTTTCCATTTTCTACGCCTTTGTCATGTATGTGATTTCTATTTTCACTGTAGTATGCGTTTCGTGTATGTATTGTCTGTTACCTAAGAAGTAACAGATGAACATGGGGTAAAAAAGTATGATTTTAACAAAACCGAAATCAGTAAATGCCGGGCCTAGTAGTGGGACAGGGGAAGGCGTAGCACACTCAAAACGCTGGTATGTAGCACTCGTTCGAATGCATCACGAGAAGAAAGTTGCCGAGCGTTTATCTAAGATGGGAATTGATTCTTTTGTTCCTGTTCAGCAGGAAATTCATCAATGGAGTGACCGTCGTAAGATGGTTGAATCTGTTCTTCTTCCAATGATGGTATTTGTTCATGCTGATCCATCTGAACGTAAAGAAGTTCTAAGCTTTTCTACAGTGAGCCGTTATATGGTGATGCGTGGAGAAAGTACTCCAGCAGTGATTCCTGATGAACAGATGGCTCGTTTCCGTTTTATGCTTGATTATTCAGAAGAAGCTATTTGTATGAATAGTTCTCCATTGGCACGTGGTGAAAAAGTTCGTGTCGTGAAAGGACCTTTGACTGGACTGGTTGGTGAATTGGTCAGTGTTGATGGTAAAAGTAAAATAGCAGTTCGGTTAAATATGCTTGGCTGTGCCTGTGTAGATATGCCTATTGGTTATGTTGAATCTGCAGACATTCATGTGGGCTAATTTTTCTAATTTGAATTGATCGATGAAAATACAAATGCTTTTTCGGACTCTTTTTCTATTTTTGATACTGGGAGTTTTTTCTCCTTTAATGGCTCAAAGCATGAGCGACTCCCAAGTTCTTGAATATGTAAAGGATGGCATCCGCCAGGGTAAAGAACAGAAACAACTAGCTTCTGAACTGGCACGTAGAGGTGTGACCAAAGAACAGGCAACTCGTGTGAAGCAACTATATGAACAACAAAACAATGTCAATGCTTCCAATGCAACGGGTACCGATGTCAATGAATCACGCCTTCGTGAGGAAATGAAAGAAAACACTTCCGATATGCTGGAAGACCATCCGAGCACTCAAGACCTCGCACGTGGCAATCAGGTTTTCGGACGAAATATTTTCAACACCCGTAACCTGACTTTTGAACCCAGCGTCAACATCGCCACTCCCTTGAACTATCGTCTGGGTCCGGGTGATGAAGTGATTATTGATATCTGGGGAGCCAGCCAGAACACTATCCGCCAACAGATTTCTCCTGACGGCACGATCAACATTCAGAAAATAGGTCCTGTCAACCTGAACGGACTAACTATTGCTGAAGCCAATGACTATCTCAAAAAGACATTAAACAAGATATATAATGGTCTTAATAATGCGAATGATCCCACTTCGGACATCCGTCTGACTTTGGGCAGCATACGTACTATCCAGATCAATGTAATGGGTGAGGTTGTCCAACCGGGTACTTACTCCCTCTCTTCTTTTGCCACAGTCTTCCATGCACTTTACCGTGCAGGTGGAGTCAGTGACATAGGAAGCCTTCGTAATGTGCAGCTGGTACGTAATGGTAAAAATATCGCCACAATCGATGTCTACCAATTTATCATGAAAGGAAACATTCAGGATGACATTCGTCTTCAGGAAGGGGATGTAGTAATAGTTCCCGCCTATGACGTATTGGTTAAGATCGACGGAAAAGTGAAACGCCCAATGCGTTTCGAAATGAAAAAGGATGAAAGTCTATCCACTCTTATCAGCTATGCCGGTGGCTTTGAAGCCGACGCCTATACCCGTTCCTTACGTGTCGTACGCCAGAACGGACAGGAATATGAAGTAAACACAGTCAAAGACCTTGACTATAGTGTCTATAAAATGCGAAACGGTGATGTTGTGACCGCCGAAGCCATCCTTAACCGCTTCATCAACAAACTAGAAATCCGTGGAGCCGTTTATCGTCCCGGCATCTACCAGTTGAATGGAAAACTGAATACAGTCCGTGAACTGGTAAACGAAGCTCAAGGCCTGACCGGTGATGCCTTCTTGAACCGTGCCGTTCTCTACCGCCAGCGTGAGGACTTGACTACCGAAGTTGTTCCAGTAGACATTAAAGCCATCATGGACGGTACTTCCCAAAACATCATCCTGATGAAAAACGATATCCTTTATATTCCGAGTATTCATGACCTGGAAGACAGAGGCAACGTCGTAATCCACGGTGAAGTAGCCAAACCGGATTCTTATCCTTATGCTGATAACATGACCCTTGAAGACTTGATTATTCAAGCAGGTGGATTACGTGAAGCCGCTTCTGTAGTCCGTGTAGATGTATCCCGTAGAATTAAGAATCCTCGTAGTACAGTAGATAACGATACTATCGGCCAGATATATACATTCTCCCTAAAAGAAGGCTTTATTGTAGATGGAACCCCTGGCTTTGTGCTTCAACCTTACGATGAAGTTTATGTACGTCGTAGTCCGGGTTATCAGGCTCAACAGAATGTGGTTGTTGAAGGTGAAATTCTGTTCGGAGGCTCTTATGCTATGACTAGTCGTGAAGAACGTCTTTCGGACTTAATCAATAAAGCGGGAGGTGCAACGAATTATGCCTACTTACGTGGTGCCAAATTGACTCGTGTGGCCAATGCAAGTGAAAAGAAACGTATGGGTGATGTAATCCGCCTAATGAGTCGACAGTTGGGAGAAGCTATGATGGACTCTTTAGGTATTCGTGTAGAAGATCATTTTACAGTTGGAATTGATTTGGAAAAAGCATTAGCGAATCCTGGTAGTACAGCAGATATTGTCTTGCGTGAGGGTGATGTGATTTCTATTCCGAAAAATAATAATACGGTTACGATCAATGGTGCCGTGATGGTTCCGAATACAGTTTCTTATATAAAGGGTGAAGATATAGATTATTACTTGAATCAGGCTGGTGGTTATTCTGAAAATGCAAAGAAGAGTAAGAAATTCATCGTTTATATGAATGGTCAGGTAACTAAAGTGAAAGGTAGTGGTAAGAAGCAGATCGAGCCGGGATGTGAGATAATTGTGCCTAGTAAGGCTAAGAAGAAAACTAATATTGGCAATATTTTAGGTTACGCTACTACATTCAGCACATTGGGAATGATGGTTGCTTCTATTGCCAATTTAATAAAGAAATAAGAATACCTTTTATGGCTACCCTGATAGAACAAGAATCTGAAAAAGATATAAAACAAAAACGGAATAATTATACGGATGAAGAAATCGAAATTGATTTGATGGGTATTCTTCGTAAGATTATGGGTATTCGTAAGAAGATCTATAAGGCTGCTGGTATCGGTTTGGTAATTGGCGTTATTATAGCAATCGGTATTCCTAAGCAGTACACGGTTGAAGTTACTCTTTCTCCGGAGATGGGAAGTGCTAAAGGTGGTGGTCTATCTGGTTTAGCAGCTTCTTTTCTTGGAAGTGAAGTTGCTATGAGTGATGGTATTGATGCTTTGAATGCTTCTTTGTCTGCCGATATTGTTTCTTCTACTCCTTTTTTGTTAGAGCTTTCTACAATGGAAATACCTGTATCGAAAGATGAAAATATGACATTGAATATTTATTTGGATGAGGAATCTTCTCCATGGTGGAATTATGTAATTGGACTTCCTGGCATGGTAATTGGTGGAATGAAATCATTATTTGTTGAAGAAGATAATGAATTAGTAGTTTCAGGTAAAATCAATCATGGAGTAATTGAATTATCTAAGAAAGAGTCAAGAAAGATTGGAACTTTGAAAAAAATGATAACTGCCTCTGTAGATAAGAAAACCTCAATGACTTCCATTTCTGTTACTTTTCAGGATCCTAAGGTTGCTGCAGTCGTTGCCGATTCCGTTGTGAAGAAATTGCAGGAATACATTATAGACTACCGTACCTTCAAGGCAAAAGAGGATTGTATTTATTTGGAGAAACTTTTCAAAGAACGTCAGCAAGAATATTATGCTGCTCAGAAGAAGTATGCTGATTATCTGGATTCTCATGATAATATAGTTTTGCAGAGTGTTCGTGCCGAACAGGAACGTTTGCAGAATGATATGAGCCTTGCTTACCAGGTATACAGTCAGGTTGCCAGTCAGCTTCAGGTTGCCAGAGCCAAGGTTCAGGAGGAGAAACCTGTGTTCGCTGTTGTAGAGCCTGCTGTAGTACCCTTGGAACCTTCGGGAACCAGTAGAAAGGTATATGTTTTGGCTTTTATTTTCCTATCAGTTTGTATTGTTATCTTTTTGAATTTATTTGGAAAAGATTTTCTGAATAAGTTCAAAGAAGTATGTGCCTAAAATCAATCTTTAATGTGATATGGTATCAACCACCAGTCAAATCAATAAATTTATAGAATTTGTAGCAGTTCTGGGAGATCTGATCATTCTGAATCTGGTATTGTTCTTTCTCCTTTTCTTTTGGGAGGAAGTATTTGTCTCTTTACCTTTTTCTTGTAGGGTTTCATGGATGATGACTTTGTTAAGTCTCTGTTATCTGGCCTGTTCGGGCTCCCGTGGGAGGGTTTGGGACAGCCGGGGAATTCGTCCTGACCAACTTGTGTTGCGTGTATTGAAGAATATTATAGCTTTTTCCATCTTTTGGGCATGTATTATGACTTTTAGTGGAATCTCTATCTATTCTCCTCTTTTCTTTGTTGCCTATTTCTCTTTTCTCTTTGTCATTCTAAGTATTTATCGCATTATTATCCGTCATTTTCTAATAATCTATTGTACGAAAGGTAAGCATAGACGTTATGCCGTTTTTATAGGTGGAGGCAATAATATGCAGGTTTTGTATGAAGAGATGGAGAATTCTCTGGCGTCTTCTCTATATGAAGTCGTAGGCTATTTTGATATTAAACCGAATGATGGCCTTTCTTCTCAATGTTCTTATTTGGGTGATCCTGACGGTTTTTCGGATTTTATGTCTGCACACCCGGGAATCAAACATGTTTTTTGTTCTTTGTCGATGGAGGAGGGGCGTTATAATTTTTCTATTATGAATCACTGTGAGAACCATCTTCTTTATTTTCATGGTGTTCCTAATGTTTGTAAAGGTTTTCCTCGTCGTATTTGGCACAGTATGGTTGGTAATATGCCTATTTTGAATTTGCGTTATGAACCTTTGAGTAAGATGGAGAACCGTATATTGAAACGGATATTTGATGTTGTTTTCTCCAGTCTTTTTTTAGTTACTGTTTTTCCTTTTATCTATCTTATAGTAGGAAGTATTATAAAATTAACTTCTCCCGGTCCTGTATTCTTTAAGCAAATGCGTACAGGTTTGAATGGTGTGGATTTTGTGTGTTACAAATTTCGATCCATGAAAGTGAATGATGAAGCTGACAGTAAACAGGCTACGGCTGATGATCCCCGTAAAACTCGTTTTGGGAACTTCCTTCGCCGTTCTAATATAGACGAACTTCCTCAGTTTATCAATGTCCTTAAAGGTGATATGTCACTAGTAGGTCCCCGTCCTCACATGTTGGCTCATACGGAGACTTATGCCCGGTTGATTGATAAATACATGGTGCGACATTTTATAAAACCTGGAGTGACCGGCTGGGCTCAGACGCATGGTTTCCGTGGTGAAACGAGGGAACTTTCGCAGATGGAGGGACGTGTTAAAGCTGATATTTGGTATATGGAGCACTGGACATTGCTGCTTGACTTATATATTATTTATAAGACTGTGGAGAATGTTATCATTGGGGAAAAAAATGCATATTAATATGTAGATAATTGAATGTCTATGTTGGTTAGAAAACGTTTTGAGTTTGTTGATATTGCTAAAGGTATATGTATCTTGCTTATTATAAGAGGCCACATTAATTACTCATTTTTTCCAGAGTGGGTCAATGAGAATGAGTTTTATACAATTTGGTATGTGTCTGGGTTCTATCTTATTGGTGGCTTTTTCTTGAAAGAAGCTGATTTGCTAAATCCAAAAGTTCTTTTGAAAAAGAAGATACCTGCATTGTATCTTAAATCTTTATACTTTTTCTTGCCTGCTACACTATTGCATAATTATCTATTGCAGATAGGGTATTATCCAGCTTCGATAAAACCTTTTACAACTCTTACTGATTGGGGAAGAGCGTTAGGTAAAGTTTTTATGGGAATGAGTTTTGAAAAATTGGTTGAGCCCCTTTGGTTTGCTTTAGCATTGTTTTATGGATTAGTATTCCTTTCTATTATGGCTTATGGATTAAAAAGTATCAATAAATATAGTCATATGAATATGTTTATCGTTTCATTAATAGCGTGTGCAATATCTGGTTACATTTCCAATTATACAGATATTCATTTTCCTCCAAGAATAGCTACAGCGGTATCTTCAACTGTTTTGATCTATTTAGGGTATTTGATATTTAATAGTAGCTATAAGTCTTTCAATAATAAGTATATATTTGTGATATCTTTAGTGATTCTACTATCTTATACTTATACCATAGGTGCAGCACCTGGGCTGTTGATAGGAATGATTGTTAATGAATATCCGGATATTATTACGTTACTTATCGGAACATTGGCTGGCGTATATTTTATTTGCTATCTTAGCTGTTACTTAGAACATTCAGTTTTAGGGGTAATTTTAGCTCATTGTGGTAAGGAGTCATTTTACCTTATGGCGCTTCACATTATGTTTATTCGCTTGCTGGCTATTCTATTGTCCAAGTATCCCATATGTGGCATTAGTATAGATGACTTTACTTTTAATACGAACTTCATAGGTTTCTTTATATTATTTTTGGGTTCAATAGTCCTAACATTTATTTCGATTACCCTTGTGCGTAGGATAAAAAGATTGATTTGTAAAATAGGGTAATTGTGATGAACCTTAAGTATAATATTAGAATGATTTGTGGAAAATTAGAGTACGAGTTAGGACGATCTCATGTATTTATTTATAGATTACTTTGTATATGATTTTTTTATAAAAAATGGTTGGCATAAAGATAGATATACGCAGACTGTAGGTAAATCTTTTTGGGGAATGTTATTTTATGAACAATATTAAAAGCAAGGCATCGAAATCACTCTTTTGGCGTAGTGTGGAGAAATTCTTAGTGAATGGAAGTCAATTTGTTATTAGTCTTGTATTAGCAAGACTACTGCTGCCATCTGATTATGGTACAATAGCTCTTCTCACTATATTTATTGCTTTATCACAGGTTTTGATTGAAGGAGGTTTCTCGCAAGTTATTATTCAAAAACAAGATAGGGATTCATTGAGTTTCTCCACGATGTTTTGCTGTAATATATTTACAGCACTGCTTTTGTATCTGATTATATATATTATAGCACCTAATATCGCTTCTTTTTATAATTTGCCGGAACTAACCTCTGTAATGAGAATCTATTGTATTACTCTTGTCATCAATTCATTGTATATAGTGAAGAAGACGCAGTTGATAATGGATCTTAAGTTTAAGGTGCAAGCTTATATCACGTTTATTTCAGTTGCAATTAGTGGGATATTTGGTATTATTTTGGCAGTATATAATTATGGTGTTTGGGCTTTGGTCTTTCAACAAATATGTAATTCCATTCTGCTGTGCTTACTGTTCAATCGCTTTGATATGTCTTTATATTCATTCCATTTTTCGGCAGAAAAATTTAGAAACTTGTTTATGAAAGGTTCAAGATTGTTGGTTGCTAACATTCTCCAATCGGTCTATTCAAGTTTATATTCTTTGATAATAGGAAAGTTTTTTTCTCCTAAGGAGCTGGGATTGTTTACAAGAGGAAATCAGATGGGGCAAATTGTACCATCGAATGTCACAGATATTTTTAGTAATACGATGTATCCCATTTTTTGTCAGGAACGTCAAACGGAAGATTTTAAGCAGATTTATACTCGATATATCGGTTTGGTTTGTTTTGTGTTTTTTCCTTGTATGGTATTGTTGTCTACAATTTCGTTCCCTTTGATTGATATACTATTAGGTGATAATTGGTTGGATTGTGCTTCTTATATGAAGATATTGTGCATTGCATATATGTTTGACCCTCTGATGAGACTGAACGCTATGATACCCACTATTATGGGGGAGACAACAACTACACTGAAATGTGAAATGGTAAAAAAAGTGGTAGCTGTTACAATATTGGTGGTAGCTACGTCCCACTCAGTACTTGTCGTTTGCTATGGTATTGTACTATATTCCCTAATAGATATAATAATCTCCACTAAGTTCAATAAAATTTATATGGGAATAACTATTTGTGGAATATTCCTAAGTATAAAGAATGCATTAATAGTATCCATTATTCAGTTTGCAGTCATTTCGTTTGTAGTAAGTGAGATAAACAACCCATTCCTTTCTATTCTAGTGGCAGTCATTTTAAGTTTGATAATAGTGTTGTTAACAGCAGTTTTGTTACGCTTTAAGGAATTGGGCTTTTTGGTGAATTTTGTGAGAAATAAAATACTAAGGAAAACTTGTTAATATGAAAAATATACTGATCTTTTTTCGATTTTTTCCTTCTGTGGGTGGAACCGAACGAGTCTTTACAATTTTAGCTAACTCATTCATAACTAATGGCTATGATGTTCATATAGTAAGCATAGAGAAGAGTTTGGATGTGCCAATGTTCTATCTGGATAAACAAGTGAAGTGCAGTATTCTTCCCCATAAGAATGTAGCATGCCAAGAAAATATAAGGACTTTACACTCTTATCTCATAGATAATGAAATTGATTACATTATCAATAATGATTCAATAAAAGAAGCTGTAAAATTGTGCTCAGAAGCAAAAGAGAATACAAATATAAAATTAGTTACTATCCATCATGGTGACATTGTATACAAAAAAGAGTATATATATCTGATGGCTCAACAAGGAAGTGGATTGAGACGCTTCTTGAAAAATCTTTTTTTTCCGTTGTATTTGAAATATCAAAATCATAATAGAAGAAAGAATCATAAATTCAATTTATTGAAGTCTGATAAGTATATTCTTCTTTCTAATACATTTAAGAAATATCTTCCTCAAAATGATAAAATCATGGCAATAAATAATCCATTGTCATATATGCGTGAGGAATTTAATGGTACAAAGGAGAATATGGTTATCCATGTAGGACGTTTATCAGAGCCTAATAAAAGAGTCTTGTTGTCTTTGAAAATATGGTCTATAGTGGCTGATAAGCATCCTGATTGGAAATATTACATTGTTGGAGATGGTGAAGACAGAGGTTTGATAGAAAATTTCATTCAGGATAATAACATTCCTAATGTTGTACTTACAGGAAAAACAGAGAGCTTGCAATACTATAAGCGGGCAAAGATCCTGATTATGACATCGGCTTTTGAGGGATGGGGGCTAGTCATAAATGAAGCTATGCAGAATAATTGCGTGCCTATAGTAATGTATTCTTTTGATTCATTACCAGACATTATTGCGGACCAAGAAAACGGATTTATTTCACCCAATAATGACATAGAAGTTTTCGCTGATAAGCTGGACAGATTGATGAGTGATGAAATGATGTGGGCTGATATGTCTAAGAAGGCTTATATATCTACAGCAAGATTTATTCCGGAAAATATAATCAAGCAGTGGATTGATATGCTAAATACGTTATAAAAATGAAGAAAATATTGTTTATCAATAACTATGATTGTTTGACACCATATAAACAGCATGTCATGCCAGGTCACCATCAGTTTGGAATGGAATTTCTGAATGAAGATCCTGATTACGAGGTGTATTATTATTTTTGTAAAATATTCCCTAAAAATAGCAAAGAATATTATTTGAAAGAGTTTTTTCAATTCTTGAAATTATATATACTTTCATTCAAGTTTGATATAGTGTATGATGCATTGGGATGTGAACAACGATATTTTGGCTTTCTGAACCGTTTTCACATGTTCAAACCTTATTATATGTTAGTGTTTCATCATCCTCCATTTGAGAAAAGACTAAAGTATTGTAAATACGATCATATTATTTTTGAGTGTGAGTATTATTATAAAAAGATGTGCCGTATGTTTCCCACGCAAGCAGATAAAATGAGTTTGTGTGTATGGGGGCCTGATCTATCTTTTTATCCACAAATAGACTTAAATTTTGATGAGCCAATTCTGATTAGTAATGGTCGTACTAACAGAGATCATAATTTGCTTGTTGATGCGGCTACTTATGCAAAAGTGCATACGGTAATTGTGTCAGATGAAAAGCATATTCCATCTAATTTTACAGACGACAATCAATACGTCGAAATATGCAAACAGAATGTATTGAATGACAAGAAGATGGTCGAACTTTTATGTAAGTGTTCGATAATGGTAATACCCACTTTCCCTTCAGAAGAGTTATTGGGGCCTATTGGTAATACGAGTTTTTGTGACGCTACTGCATTGGGTATGCCGTGCATTGTAGCATCAAATACATTGATGGCAGAGAATGTAATGAAATTTAAATTGGGACTGGTCTATAATGTGGGGGATTTGAATGATTTAACCGAGAAGATAACATATTGTATAGAACATCCTGATACCTTGAAAGAGATGAGTCGGAATATAAAAAAGTTTGGGCGAGAAAATGATAGCTTGAAGTTTGCTATGGTGGTAAAGAATATAGTTGATAGTTTTAATTAATAGAATCATTATGATTTAAATACCTTATTGTGAGGATGAAGATCACTAACTTAAGATTGAACTATTATATTCTAATATTGGGTTTATTATTCGGTGTTGTATTTTATGATGTTATACAGTTTAATTTAGGCTTTAGCTATACAGATGAAATATTGGCTGTTATTCTATTTTTTTATTTATTACTTAATCCAAAACGTATAAAACGAGAATTTTTATTTTTCTTATGCCTTGCTATTTTTTATTTAGCTCATAGTATATATGATCAGCATAATATTTTACCCGCAATTTTTACAGACTTTTTTATTCAGGTTAAACCTTTTATTGCATTTTATGCTGTCTATAGTTTAAATTTTAGAATTAGTGAAAAACATGAAAAGAAAATTGCTAAATTGAGCTTAGTCTGTGCATTCCTTTTACTTCCTGTTGGTTTATTAAATCCAGGTGGAGGTCCATTGATGGATCAGTTTGGTGGATATTCAAGATATGCGACTATCATGATTGTATTAGGCACCACCTATATTATTTATGCAAGACAGTACAAGAGAAAATTGTATATAACATTGGTGATATATTCAATAGGTTTGTTGTCATTGCGATCTAAAATGTTTGGTTTCTATATTGCATTTGTTTGTGTTATGTTTTTATGGAAGAAAGTTTCAGTAAAGAAGTTAGTCTCTTTGAAAATGGTGATTTTGTTTTCATTTATGATAATAGCTGTCATTTATGTTGCAAAAGAAAAAATTGAGTTCTATTTTATTGATGGATTGTTTGCGGATAATATGTTTGCTCGCCCTTTACTCTATGTAAAAGCTATAGATATTCTCAATGATTTTCCTTTTTTTGGTACAGGCTTTGGTAGTTATGCAACATTTGCGTCTGCTGAATACTATTCGCCACTTTATTATACTTATGATTTATATATAAGTCCAGAGATCGGTAGAGGACTATATATCAGTGATTCTTATTTCCCTGTATTTGCTCAATTTGGATATGTTGGATTCGTGCTTTTTGTATGTTTTTGGTTTCGTCTTTTAAAGATTGCGAAAACAAATTTTGAGATCTATAATAATGAATTATTGTTTAAATTGACAATTCTAATTTTTATTTTTTTCATAATCGAATCTATTGTGGATAGCACATTTACTCATAATAGAGGTATGGTAATGTTGATGCTTTTAGCTGTTATTCTGAATAATAAATATGAAGCAAAAGATGTACTTATTACTTCAGAACCAAATTAACTGATTAAATAATAGTTCTTGAATTTATATACGATAAAATAATTTTATTATTATCCATGATAGTAAGAAGTAAAGCTCCTCTGCGGTTAGGTCTTGCAGGAGGTGGTAGTGATGTATCACCATATAGTGATATTTATGGTGGGTTGATACTAAATGCAACAATCAATCTTTACACATATTGTACTATAGAAGAAACTGATGACGGTATGATTACTATTGATAGTGATGATTCTCATTGTCATAAAAGTTTCCCAAAGGGCGAGTATTTGAATATTGATGGAGAGGCTAGTCTTATTAAAGGTGTGTATAATCGTGTGATAAGAGATTTCGATATTAGCCCTCGTAGTTTTAAAATCACAACCTATAACGATGCTCCGGCTGGCTCCGGGCTTGGGACATCATCAGCTATGGTGGTGTGCGTTTTGAAAGCTTTTATAGAGTGGCTAGGATTACCGCTAGGTGATTATGAAACATCTCGTTTAGCTTATGAGATCGAGAGAAAGGACTTGAATCTTTCTGGAGGAAAACAGGATCAATATGCAGCAGCTTTTGGGGGGTTCAACTATATGGAGTTTCTTCAGAGTGAT
The DNA here is from genome assembly GCF_014334015.1 of Bacteroides sp. M10. Taxonomy (GTDB): domain Bacteria; phylum Bacteroidota; class Bacteroidia; order Bacteroidales; family Bacteroidaceae; genus Bacteroides; species Bacteroides intestinigallinarum. The sequence continues at coordinate 3,902,843 of NZ_CP060488.1, forward strand.
CTTGTAATAGTTAATCCTCTCAAGATTAAGCGCTGGATAGTTGATGAGTTGGAAGCGTCTATGGTGCTCTATTTTACAGGTGCTTCTCGCAGTAGTGCGGCAATTATTGACCAACAAAAGAAGAACACTTCTTCTGGCAATGAAAAAGCAATAGAAGCTATGCATAGGATTAAGAAAAGTGCTATTGATATGAAATTTGCATTATTGAAAGGTGATATGCAAGAATTTGCTCGCATTCTCGGAGAAGGTTGGGAAGATAAGAAAAAAATGGCAGATGCTATAACCAATCCGATGATTCAAAATGTATTTGATACAGCCATGTCTGCCGGGGCACTTGCAGGGAAAGTTAGTGGTGCCGGTGGTGGAGGTTTTGTGATGTTGATGGTTGAGCCAACTCGTAAAAAGGAAGTAATTGATGCGTTGAACAGACTTGATGGTTTTGTTATGCCTTTTCAATTTACTGAGGGAGGTGCTCATGGATGGAAAATTTATTCTACAGATAAAGTGAAATGATATGGAACAAAAGTTGATGAAGCATATAGATTTACTAATGGAACGATATCCTGTGCTTGAGTGTTGCAAGAATGATATAATAGATGCTTTTGACCTGTTGGATGATACCTATAGTAAAGAGGGAAAAATGTTAATATGTGGTAACGGAGGCAGTGCAGCTGATGCAGAGCACATGGTGGGCGAACTGATGAAAGGATTTAAGATTTCCCGAAAATTATTATCAAACGAGGTTGATAACTTACAAAAAATAGATCCGGACATGGGTGGGGTCTTAGCTGAAAATTTGCAAGGTGCATTACCGGCAATAACATTGGAAGGGCATCCTGCGCTTTTTACAGCCTATATGAATGACTGTGACCCATTGCTTTGTTTTGCTCAACAAGTGAATGGACTCGGCAAACAGGGTGATGTGCTGTTTGGAATATCTACTTCAGGAACTAGCAAGAATATTCTTTATGCGGCAGTTACAGCCAAATCAAAAAGGATGAAGGTAGTAGGACTTACTGGTGCTAAAGATAGTAAACTATCAGCTTTAGCGGACATCTGTATTCAAGTTCCAGAAACAGAAACATATATGGTACAAGAATTGCATTTGCCTGTATATCACTGTTTGTGCTTAATGTTGGAAGAAAAATTCTTTGGATAAACAATCTTATGGAAGTTATAATATTGGCTGGCGGGCTTGGGACAAGGCTGCGCAGTGTTGTGGATAAGGTGCCCAAATGTATGGCTCCGGTTGCAGGTAAGCCTTTTTTGTGGTATATATTAAAATATCTAACAAGATATAATGTGACTCATGTAATTCTATCTGTAGGTTATTTACGGGAGGTTATTTATAAATGGATCGATGAAGTGAGAAATGAGTTTCCTTTTGCGTTTGATTATGCAGTTGAGAAGGTTCCTCTTGGTACAGGCGGTGGTATTAGATTGGCATTACAGCAATCTGTGGCAAATGAGGTGATAATATTGAATGGAGATACATTTTTTGATGTGAATTTGATACATCTAATGGAAGAGCATAGGCGTATGGATAGTAGCTTAACTGTTGCTCTTAAGCCGATGACAGAGTTCGATCGCTATGGTGCTGTGGAATATTCCGGTGATGGGCGTATTATAGCTTTTCATGAGAAGGTTTATTGTAAACAGGGACTAATTAATGGAGGCGTATATGTGATTGATAAGTTAAAACTGTCTCTGGATAATCAACCTGAAAAATTTTCTTTTGAATCTGCAGTGATGGAAAAACAGTGTCAATATGGTAATCTTTATGGGGTGATTTCGAATGGATATTTCAGAGATATTGGTGTACCGGAGGATTACAAACAAGCTAATGACGATTTTAAAACGATGTTTTAATATGCAACTGAAAGATATTGATATATCAGGCTATGATACTTTATTACTTGACCGTGACGGAGTGATTAATAAACTTCGCTCGAACGATTATGTGAAATGTTGGGAAGAATTTGAATTTGTGCCCGGAATATTTGAAGCCTTGAGCAAATGGAGTAAGCATTTCAAATATATATTCATTGTTACTAATCAAAGAGGGGTCGGTAAAGGTGTGATGAGTGAACAAGATTTATTGAAAATTCATCAAAGAATGTGTGAAGAGATTATTGCTCATAAAGGAAGAATAGATAAGATCTATTATTGTACTGCATTAACGGAAGAAGATAACCGAAGGAAACCAGGAAACGGTATGTTTCTGGATATAATACGTGATTATTCAGAGATTGTCAAAGAGCGTTGTTTGATGATTGGAGATAGTGATAATGACATGAAGTTTGCTGAAAATTGTGGAATTAGAGGTGTTAGAGTATGAATCAAAAAAATACAATTATTTATTTTGGAATGGGCTGCTTTACTGATACGGATGTCACAGTAGTAAAGCAACTCCAAAAAGAATATAGTGTTCATTGGTATGTATTGCATCAGCCACATGATCCGTATCCGGTACCTTTTTATGCTGATTTTGTAAAAAATAGTGGAGTGAAGTTACATATGCTTCATATTACTAACAGAAGAAGGAGTTTTAAGGTGCTTGAGTTAATGTTTAAGACTTTTACAGAGATCGTAGAATTGTCACCTTCTTTAATATACTCTTGTTGTTTTGACTTTTATTTTTCATTAGCATATCTGATAAAAGCGAAATCAATACCTTTAGCTTTTGGCGTACATGATGTTATACAACATTCCGATAATAGGAATTCTATATTTTATCATTTATCATATCGTTTTTCTTTATTTGTTGGTGATATGTTTCTGCAATTTTCAAGTAATCAAAATAGAGTGTTTAAGCAACTCTATCCAAAATTGAAAAGCTCTATGGTGGGTATGAGTATTAAAGACTTTGGAGAAGCGAAAGGAGAAAAACATATATTTGATAATTCAACTATTAAAATTCTATTTTTTGGTTCAATTCAATATTATAAGGGATATGATTTGCTGATTAATGCTTTTGAGAAAATCTTAAATATGGGTATCAATAACATTAGGCTTTCATTCTTGGGTGAGTGTACACCTAAAAATGAATTGTACTTAAAATCCTTGATAAAAAGTTATGATAAGTATAGTTTGAGATTGCATTTTATTAATAATGATGAAATTCCTCAAATCTATAATGAACATGATTTGGCAATATTTCCATATCGAGAAGCTACACAGTCTGGTCCCTTAATGATAGCTATAAATTACTGTTTGCCAATCATTGCAGCTAATCATTCGTGTTTCGCAGATATCTTGGGACATGCAGACTATTCTATTTTATATGATTCTAATAATAATAATGCATTAATTGAAATATTGCAGAATGTTTCAAGGATGTCCAATACTGATTATCAACGTTTAAAAGATAAAGCTATTGAATTGAATAAACAATATTCAGAAGAGGTTATAGTGGATAATTACATAAAAGTTTTTAATGAACTCATAAAATGTAACTAATATTTTTAGCATATAGTCGCGCTAAGGCATACATTAGGCTGCTGATTAACTTGAAAAATAGATAAAAAAACTATAATGAATATATTAATAATAAATCCAATTCTTTTCATTGCCGAGGATATGAACATTTATATAATAAATCTTGATTGATCTTTTGAGTGTTGATATAATTGTGAGAATGAATCTTTTGATTAAATAATAATGAAAATTCTTATTTTAAACAGTATTCTTTTTACTGCAGAGACGGATATTCCCCAAGTGAAAACAATAAAAGATACAATGATATATGGGGTATGTATGGGATTTGTAAAGTTGGGGCATCAAGTTACTTTAGCAGCTGCAAACGAATATCGTCCTATAAGAGAAGAAGATTATGATTTTGATGTGAGATTCTTTTCATCTGATTATACAAAATTGTGTAAGCCATCTGTATTACCATATAGTAAAACGATGAAACGATATCTCAAAGAATGTCATAAAGAATTTGATATGATTATTTCTAGTGAGGTATTCCAATTTCAGTCACTTTATGCAGCAATGATGTGCCCAAAGAAGACATTGATTTGGCAGGAGCTCACTACACATCAAAATAAGTTGTATCAGATCCCATCTAAGATATGGTATAACATTATTGCTCGATTCTTTATGCGGAAGATCATGGCTGTAATACCTCGTTCTCGGATGGCATATGACTTTGTAAGTCATTATATGCCTCGTGTTTCGAGTATCATTGTAGATCATGGCATTGACATTGATAAATTTGTGTTATTTACAAAAAAGAAGCGCCAAGTTATCAGTTCTTCACAACTAATCCTGCGTAAAAATGTGGATAGTATTATTCATATTTTTGCAAAGTTTCATCAAATGAGAAATTATGAGGATATCAAGTTGTTGATTGCTGGGAGAGGAGAAGAAGAAACAAATTTAAAACATCTTGTTGATGATTTGGGATTGCAAAATTGTATTGAGTTTGTTGGTTTCTTGTCGCAAAGTAAGTTGAATGAATATATCCGAGAGTCATTGGCTTTTTTGGTGAATACTCGAAAAGACTTAAATATGGTTTCAATTCCTGAGGCTATTATATCTGGTACCCCCATCCTAACCAATTTGAAACCTGCTTCTTCAGATTACATTATAAACTATGATTTAGGTATCGCTAAGGATAATTGGAATGAAATGGATATGAAGTTGCTTGTGGACAAAAATGAAGAATATGTAGGAAATTGTATAAAGTATAGAGAATATTTTACAAACATGCATTCTGCTAAACTCTTCTTGGAAATATTTGGACAAAAATAGTTCTTCAACTATGTTTATTACTCTAAGATGAACTATGTATTAATTAGTAACTTTTGCTTTATTAGCTATTATGAAAATTTTGTTAGTGAATAAGTTTTACTATCGTCGCGGTGGTGATTGCATATATATGCTTAATCTTGAACAACTGCTTAAGACCCATGGACACGATGTGGCAGTGTTTGCTATGGATTATCCAGAGAATATTGAGACTGAGTGGAAACGGTATTTTCCTAATGAAATTAAGTTTACTCCCGGAGTAGGTATGCTCGAAACTTTTATGCGTATGTTTGGTTTAGGTGAAGTGAAGAGGAAATTTAATTCTTTACTTAATGATTTCAAGCCGGATGTGGTACACCTGAATAATATTCATACACAATTATCACCAGTGATAGCTCGTTTGGCTTATGAACGAGGAATTAAAGTTATTTGGACGTTGCATGATTACAAACTGCTTTGCCCAAGGTATGATTGTCTTCGTAATGGGAATAAAGTATGTGAGGAGTGTTTTGCTGATAAACATAAAGTTTTGGAATATAAATGCATGAAAAACTCCAAATTGGCAAGTATGCTTGCATATAAAGAGGCGATGAAATGGAGTCGTGAAAAGTTAGAAAGTTACACGGATGCATTTATTTGTCCAAGCCAGTTTATGCAACATAAAATGGCTCAAGGTGAATTCGATAGAAAAAAGATGTATATTCTTTGTAATTTTATTGATATTGAAAGGACTAGGAGAGACTCTTATGATAAAGAGGACTACTATTGCTTCATAGGAAGGTTATCTTTTGAGAAAGGAATCGAAACATTGATAGAGGCTGCCCGGACTCTTCCTTATCATTTGAAAATTATAGGTGGTGGTCCACTGGCAGATATTTTAAAAGAAAAAGCAAAAGGGGCAAATATTGAATTTACAGGTTATAAAGAATGGCCTGAAATAAAGGAAATAGTGGGTAAAGCACGTTTTAGTGTAGTTCCATCAGAGTGGTATGAAAATAATCCTCTAAGTGTGATTGAAGCTCAATGTCTGGGTACTCCAGTTTTAGGAGCTAATATTGGTGGTATCCCTGAATTAATAAAAGAAGGAGTAAATGGAATGTGTTTTGAAAGTCGCAATATTATGGATTTGAAGAATAAAATCGAAAAGATGTTTATATTAAATGTAGATTATAAACAACTTGCAAAAAGTTCTCAGATACGTTATTCATCTGAGAAACATTACAATGAATTATTAGAGCTGTATCAGCAATGAATGTAGGAAAAGAAGCTAAAATATATTGGATATCAATTTTGCAGGGCTGGAGTATGCTCTTAGTAGTCATAGGACATGTCACGTTAACCAATATATTCGAGAATCCGGCAACTCCTGTTAGTACAGAAGTTGAACGGATTATCTACGGCTTTCATATGCCTTTATTTATGTTTATATCAGGAGGTTTATTTTATTATACAAAAATCAGGAAAGGTAAAAAATACGGAGTTACTATCAGGGATAAGGCAAAGAGGTTATTGGCTCCTTTCATCTTTTTCACACTAGCTACTTTTGTTCTGAAGTATATATTTAATCCGTTGATGAAAAGACCAGTCGAACTGTCTTTCAAACAAATAATCAATAGTATTCTTTATCCAGCTTCAAATCCTTTAGGAGAAATGTGGTTTATAATAACTCTTTTTATAATATTTCTTTTTTATCCTGTTTTTAAATGGTCATTGCAGTGGAATAAATGTATAGTAAGTGTGTGGATAACTGCATTATTATTGAATCTGTTTTTTCCTAAAGATATAGAGATTCTTTGTTTTTCGCAAGTAGCTTATTATTTGGTTTATTTTTATTCGGGGCTACTCTTTTTTAAGTTTGATGCTTATAAATATACCGATACAAAATGCTTTTTTGTAGTTTCTCTTATGTTTTTTGTCCTTTTTAATATACTTGTACTTCCTGTCATTTTCTTAACCTTTACAGGGATAGCTTTCTCTGTTGCTTTATGTTTACTCTTATCCCATTATTGGACTCGCCTCTTTTCAAGTTTTAGGGATTATACCTTTCAGATTTTTTTAATGGGTCTGTTTTTTCAAATGGGAATAAGATTTCTATATGCAAAATTAGATAACGAATTATTATACTGGCCTTTATATGTGTTGAGTATATTGTTAGCTCTTTACATGCCTGTTTTAATATCAAAGATGATTCAAAAAATAGAAAGCCCATTCATACATCAATGTTTTGGACTATAAAATATTACTATTTCTTTAATTATATAAACAATGTCAATTAATATTCCCCAACCTACGGATATGTGCATCATCACAACTTATCGTTGTCCGATGCGCTGTAAAATGTGTAATATATGGGAACATCCGACCGATAAAAGGAAGGAAATAACTCCCGAAGAAATCCAATTGTTACCTTCTGTAAAGTTCATCAATCTAACCGGTGGCGAACCGTTCATTCGTGAAGATCTGGATCAAATAGTAGAAGTGTGTTTCACAAAATCTCCTCGCGTGGTTATATCGACTTCTGGTTGGTATGAGGACCGGGTAATAGCCCTGGCTAAGAAATTTCCTAATATTGGTATCCGCATTTCTATCGAAGGGCTTAGTTGTAAAAATGATGAGCTTAGAGGACATGCGGGAGGTTTCGACAAAGGACTTCGGACTTTGCTTACATTAAAAGATATGGGTGTGAAAGATATAGGTTTCGGTTGTACTGTTTCCAACAACAACTCTAAAGATATGCTTTCTCTTTATCAACTATCCCGATCTTTGGGTATGGAATTTGCCACAGCTGCTTTTCATAACTCTTATTATTTTCACAAAGATGATAATGTAATAACTAATAAGGAGGAGGTCTGTGGGGATTTTGAAAAACTGATAAATCTGCAACTTAAAGAAAAACATCCTAAATCATGGATGCGGGCTTTTTTCAACATGGGACTAATCAATTATATAGAAGGTTCACGGCGTATGCTGCCCTGTCAAGCTGGCGAAATGAACTTTTTTGTAGAGCCCTATGGTGATATTTATCCCTGTAATGGTTTAGAAAAGAAGTATTGGAAAAAGAGTATGGGGAATATTCGTGAGACTCCCAATTTCAAAGAAATATGGGAAGGGGAACAAGCAGAACAAGTACGCCAAATGGTACGCCGTTGCCCTAAAAACTGCTGGATGGTAGGAACGGCTTCACCTGTGATGCATAAATATATAAAGTATCCGCTGAAATGGGCTTTAAAAAATAAATTACGGAGTTTGCAGGGAAAAGCTGCTTGTTTGGACAAATGTTGGTATAACGTGGGACAAGATCCTTCTCAAAGAGATTTGCGGGACGTTTTTTGATTATAGAATACATATACTTTATGCTAATTTAATGAAGATCTTCGTTATCGGAACTCGCGGTATCCCTGATATTTTGGGCGGCGTTGAAACGCATTGCCAAGAGTTATTTCCTCGAATTGCTGAAATGGGCTTTGATATAACGATAATACGTCGAAAATGTTATGTGAAAGATACCGTGACTGAATACAAACATGTGAGGTTGATTGATATAGAAACTCCTAAGAAGAAATCGTTTGAAGCAATCGTACACACTTTTAAAGCTATTCTTAAGGCTAAATCCCAAAATGCTGATATTGTTCATATTCATGCTATTGGTCCAGCTTTACTTGTACCTATAGCTAGATTATTAGGAATAAAGGTTGTGTTTACTCACCATGGTCCTGATTATGATCGTGACAAATGGGGCTTTTGGGCTAAAACAATGCTGAAATTAGGGGAGCGTATGGGAACGATTTTTGCTAATGAAGTAATTGTTATATCTGAAGTCATTAATGATCTTTTAGTGAGAAAATATGGTAGAAAAGACTGTCATTTGATTTACAATGGAGTTCCGGAACCTGAGGTTTGTGATTTTCCTGAGTATTTTAATGAATTGGGGATTGAGAGAGGAAAGTATATTTTAAGTATGTGTCGGTTTGTCCCTGAAAAAAAACTTCATCACTTAGTAGAAGCTTTTGCTGGAATAGGAGCAAATGACTATAAACTGGTATTGGCAGGAGATACGGATTTTGAGGATGATTACTCACGCAGTTTAAAAAAAATGTCGAGAGAATGTGGAGTTGTATTAACCGGTTTCATAAAAGGACGAAAATTACATTCTTTACTTACTAATGCATGTTGTTTTGTTCTTCCGTCTTCACATGAAGGGTTGCCTATCGCATTATTGGAAGCGATGAGCTATAAGTTGCCAGTTATTGTAAGCAATATTCCAGCAAATATGGAAGTAGGACTGCCTTATCCATGTTATTTCAAAATAGGGGATGTAGGGCAACTACAAAAAAAACTGGAAAAGCAGATGGGACAAGGTCTGTGTCGGATAGAGTACGATATGAGTTTATATAATTGGGATGTGATAGCAAAACAAGTGGTAGATGTATATAGATTGGCATTAAAATAATATCTTCCAATAGAATATTAGTTAGCTAGTGCTAATATAATATGTATGATAAAACGATTCGTTCAGGCTACAAGAACTTTCTTTAATGGGTAAAATGTCTCTTTATAATTTTATCGAGGCTTGTATGATAAAATGGGTAGGAGTGATGAAATATCATACTGAAGATAGTAAGTGGATAGAATAAATGATATAATGAACAAAAATAAATTAGGTATATAATAAATGTTGAAAATGTTGAGATGTAATAAACACGTGAGTGTTTCGTATGTGAGATGAAAAAAAATGTAGGTCCCTAGCTTCATGCTGTAAAGGCATGATTCTCCTACATTGTGGATTGGAAATCGTACGACGGTACATTTCTAATTTACGCCCTGACATCGGAGGTTAAAGCCGATGTGAATTTCCCACTATATCAACTGTCTGTGAAGATCGTTGATATTTAAAAATGAATCACAAGCTATAAATATAAAAGAATATGTAGGTCCCTAGATTCATGATGAACTCATGAAATCCCTACATTTTGCAGGTTGGAAATAATACAGCGGTATATTTCTAACTTGACCCTCATATCGGCTTAAAAGCTGATATGTATCTATATGTGAAATATACCGATTGTCCGTGAGGATGGTTGGTATATTGCGTTTTAAGGGGTTGGTGTACAGAAGAAGTGAGCATAATCAATGCAAATCTGATATTTTTTTGTAGCTTTGTAACAAAACTAACAGATATGGAAGATTTGCAAAGATTATATCCACTTGGGATACAAACATTTTCAAAGATACGGGAAGGGAATTATCTCTATATTGATAAGACAGCATATGTTTACAGGATGACTCATTCAGCTTCCGGATATATGTTTTTGAGCCGTCCACGGCGTTTTGGAAAGTCATTGCTCACTTCTACATTACACAGTTATTTTTCGGGTCGTAAGGAACTGTTCCATGGATTAGCTATAGAGAAGTTAGAGAAAGAATGGACGGAGTACCCGGTACTGCATTTCGACATGAGTATGGCAAAGCATGTGGATAAAGACAGATTAGAACGTCTTCTGGATTTTATGCTTTCAGATTATGAGCGTACATACGGAATTAATGTGGAAGGTGGGGATGCTAATTTGCGCTTGACAAATCTTATTAAATGTGCTTATGAACAGACTGGTAAAAAAGTAGTTGTGCTTATAGATGAGTATGATGCTCCTTTGTTGGATGTGGTGCATGAACATGATAATTTGGGTACATTGCGCAATATCATGCGTAATTTTTATAGTCCGTTAAAGGCTTGTGACCCTTATCTGCGTTATGTATTTTTGACCGGTATAACAAAATTTTCTCAACTTAGTATATTTAGTGAGCTGAATAATATAGAGAATATTAGTATGGATGAGCCTTATGCTGCCATTTGTGGTATTAGTGAGGACGAAATACGCTCTCAGATGAAAGAAGATGTGGAGGAATTGGCGAGGAGGATGGAGATAACTTCGGAAGAAGCTATGAATGAATTGAAAGAGAATTATGACGGTTATCATTTCACTTATCCGTCTCCTGATATGTATAATCCTTTTAGCCTGCTTACAGCTATGGAAAAGGGGAAGATTGATTCTTATTGGTTTGGCAGCGGTACGCCTACATATTTGATACAAATGCTAAAAAAATTCAATGTAGAACCTTCTGAAATCGGGAATAATCATGCCGAAGTTTCTGCCTTCGATGCTCCTACTGAAACAATGACTGATATTATCCCGTTATTATATCAGAGTGGCTATATTACGATAAAGGATTATGATAAAACTCTGGATTTGTATACACTGGATATTCCTAACAAGGAAGTGCGGTTGGGTTTGATGAAGAGTCTTTTACCTAATTATGTCGCCAGCAAAACGCGGGAAACTACCACGATGGTGGCTTATCTCTCTCGTGATATTCGGAATGGTGATATGGATGCGGCGTTGCGTCGTCTACAAACATTTTTGTCTACTATTCCTTACTGCGACAACACCCGATATGAGGGTCATTATCAACAGATGTTTTATATCATATTCAGTTTGTTGGGTAACTATGTAGATGTGGAAGTGCGTACTCCCCGTGGTCGTGTGGATATGGTATTGCGCACCAAGACTACATTGTATGTGATGGAATTAAAGCTGGATAAGAATGCGGATGAAGCGATGGAACAGATTGACTTGAAAAATTATCCTGAACGTTTTGCTTTATGCGGGTTGCCGATAGTAAAGGTTGCCGTAAACTTTGATAGTGAACGGTATACAATAGGAGAATGGAAGATAGAATAGATGGTTAAAGAATACAAAAAAAGAGCAAACTCATAATATTCCTAAATCTTTCCAGAATCTGTATCGTTATTTGTAGCATAGAATAAAGTATAGTATTAATGCTAAAAGAATAACGATTATGAAGAAAATTCTATCTTTACTTGTGTTGGCTATTGTAGCCGTACAGTTTTCATTTGCAAAAGATGTAATTACCAAAGACATGAATCAGTTACCGCTTCCGGCACGTAATTTTATCAATGGTAATTTTACAAAACCACAGATTGCTCATATCAAGATTGATAAAGATATGATGGAGTCTATCAAGTATGAAGTAGTATTGATGGATGGTACGGAAATTGATTTTGACAGTAAAGGCAACTGGGAAGAGGTAAGTGCAAAGAAAGGACAGGTTGTTCCTGTTAGTATTATTCCGGGATTTGCTGTCAATTATTTGAAGTCTCATAATTTTGTGAACGAAGGAGTGACCAAAGTCGAACGTGACCGCAAAGGATATGAAATAGAATTGTCTACCGGACTTTCTTTCAAATTTGATAAGAAGGGAAAGTTTATCAAGGCTGATGATTAACTGAAGATTTGTGATAAATAGACCTAAACAAGAAGATAGCTATGTGGAGATTTAAGTTTAGCGCTTGGGCAGTGGTATTGATGATGACTGCTCTTTCGTTTGGCGCATGTGATAATGACGATGATGATACTTTTGTTCCGCCCAGTAATATTACGGAAGCTTTAAAACAGGTATATCCGGCTGCCCAGAATGTAGAATGGGAGATGAAAGGTGCCTATTATGTAGCTGACTGTTGGGTAAGTAATGACGAACTAGAGGTTTGGTTTGATGCCAATGCCAATTGGGTGATGACGGAAAATGAACTGAATAGCATAGACCAGCTGGTGCCGGCAGTTTATACGGCTTTCATGGATTCCAAGTATAATGCATGGGTAGTGACGGATGTGTATGTGTTGACTTTTCCACAAAATCCGATGGAGTCTGTGATTCAAGTGAAGCAAGGTAGCCAACGCTATGCGCTTTATTTCTTACAGGAAGGCGGATTGCTACATGAAAAAGATATTAGCAATGGAGACGATACAAATTGGCCGCCGATTGAATAGTTTTTAATCATAAAAATCAAAACGGGCTATTTCTATAAAAGGAATAGCCCGTTGTTTTTTATAATTACATTTGTTTATAATCCTTAGCTAACCCTCCTTCACTTGTTTCTTTGTAAAGTGATGGAAGGTCGTGTCCGGTTTGTTTCATTACTTGCACAACTTTGTCGAAAGAGACACGGTGCATACCATCGGTGAAAGCTGAATAAAGATTAGCATCCAGCGCACGTGCAGCGGCGTATGCATTTCGTTCGATGCAGGGAATTTGTACCAATCCGCATACCGGGTCGCAAGTCATTCCCAGATGGTGTTCCAATCCCATTTCTGCTGCATACTCAATCTGTGCCGGGCTACCTCCGAATAATTGATTAGCGGCAGCCGAAGCCATTGCGCAGGCAACGCCTACTTCTCCCTGGCAACCTACTTCTGCTCCGGAAATAGATGCATTGAATTTGACAATGTTGCCAAACAATCCGGCAGTGGCTAACGCGCGTAGAATGCGCATATCACTGAAATCACGGCTTTTCTGGAGATGATATAGTACGGCAGGCATCACTCCGCAGGAACCACAGGTAGGAGCGGTCACAATTTTTCCACCGGAAGCATTTTCCTCACTTACTGCCAAAGCATAAGAAAAAACAAGTCCTCTTGATTGGAGGGATTGTTTATATCCGGTAGCACGTATATAATAGGTAGAAGCTTTTCGTCTAAGGTTGAGTGGGCCGGGAAGTACTCCTTCCGCTTCCAGTCCACGGTGAATGGCATCTTTCATGGTGGCCCACACTTCAGCCAGATAATCCCATATATCTTCTTCCTCACATTCCTTCACGTATTCCCAATAACTTTTTCCGGTATCTTCACACCATTGAAGTATTTCGGTCATGTTTTCCATGCCATATACATCCGGACTTTCGATGGTCGGATTATCATTATTTTCTGCCAGTGCACCGCCGCCAATACTGTAAACAGTCCAGTTTTCCTGCACTTTATCATTACTGTCCAGAGCTGCAAATGTCATTCCGTTGGGATGGAACGGTAGGAAGACTTTGGGCTGCCATACAATTTCTACCGGAGCGATGGGTTGTAAAGTGTCTATAATAGCTACATCCGTCATGTGCCCTTTGCCTGTAGCTGCTAAACTGCCGTAAAGGGTTACTTTAAAAGATGCGGCATCCGGATGACGTTCCAGAAACATTTCGGCAGCTTTGCGTGGTCCCATTGTGTGGCTACTGGAAGGTCCTGTACCTATTCTATATAGCTCTTTAATTGATTTCATGACTAATGATGTGTTTTTGTTAATACCATTTCTTTTTTCTGAAGTACAAATATACAATAATACCGATAATTGCCATTATAATCCAGGCAAATAAATACCCGTACTGCCATTCCAGTTCCGGCATCCATTTGTAATTCATTCCCCATACTCCAACCAGAAATGTCAAAGGGATAAAAATAGTGGATACGATGGTCAGCCTCTTCATGATATCGTTCATACGCAAATCATTATTGGAGATATAAAGATCGACTAATGAAGAAAGCGTTTCCCGGCAGATTTCGATGGTTTGTAATACAAATTGCAAGTGGTCGTTTACATCATTGAAAAAAGCACGGTTCACTTTATGGATGAGCAGGTTTTCTGCCCTCAGTAGCTTTATATATTGTTCTTTTAAGGGGAGAATTGCTTTTTTCATTAGCATATATTGGCGTCGTAATGCCTGAATCTGGATACCGATGTCGTCTCCGCTGGTGATGGTTAGCAATTCTTCTTCCAAATCTTCGAGTGCGTCATCGATGGAAGAGATGGTTGAAATGTAGTTTCCCATCACGCTGTTGAGCAGTACGCTAAGTAGATAATCTGTTTGACGGCTGCGTATCTTCAGAACATCATTACGCAAGGCAGAACTGACATCATCAAAGAAATCAGTTTCTTTTTCGAGGAAAGTCAGTACATAATTATTTCCTATGATAAGGCAGACTTGCTGTTGGAGCAGTTCGTCCAGTTCATTTTCTTCTTTATGTTCGTTCGGATAGAATATCTTTAAGATCAGGACAATGTATTTATCATGTTCTTCTATCTTGGTCGGATGATCCGCATTTAATATATCTTGTAAGACAAGGAAGTCTATTTCGAAATGACTGCAAATTTCCCGGATAGTTTCTGTGTTTTTCATTCCGTGTATTTGTAGCCAGTTGATTTGATCGTTGTTTAGCGTACCTTTGATGGCTTGAAAAGTATCACTAGAACTTTCCTGCATCTCGGTAGCATTGTAAGTACAAAGATGTAAATGGGTAGGAGTAAGACTTTCTCCTGTATAAATAAGCTTTTCGCTTAACAGATTATTCTTCATGCTTTATTCTCGTTTTAGAAAACCACTGTAACAAAGGTAGTGGTTTTCTAAATGAGAACAAGTTCTTTGAACGTTTTGTTTACGCGTTAGTCAAAATCGACTACTGTGATTCCGGCACCGCCAAACTGTACATGTTCGTCGGCATAGTGGCTGACTCCCGGTACGGTGGCCAGATATTGGCGGATAAGTGTACGAAGTATTCCCGTTCCTGTGCCGTGAAGGATACGTACACGATCCATGCCGACTAATATGGCGTCATCAATAAAATAGGTGACTGCCTGTAAGGCTTCGTCCCCACGCATTCCGCGTACATCAATGTCCTGTTTGAAGCTAAGCTTCTTTTCATACATCTGATCGTGTGTCTGGCTGCTGACAAAGGTGCTTTTTGCAATCCCTTCCGTCTTGGGCGTATGATTGGCACGTTCCAGACGGTCTATTTTTACGGTCGTTTTTATGCTTCCAAAAGCAATAGTCGCATTTTTACCACTGATTTCCATCACTTGGCCGACGCTTGTCTGTCCTTTGATTTTTACATTTTCTCCTACTGCAATCGGCACTATTTTAGGGGCACTTGATGGAGAAGAGACTGCAGCTTTCGGTTCGCTCTTCTTGTTTTTCTTCCGTTCTTGCTTCTCCTTTAGTTTCTCCATTTTTTTTGCAATCTTCTCTTCATGCTCTTTAGACGCCAATGCATCCAGAGAAGTACGGAAGTCTGTCAGTTCCTGACGTGCCTGGCGCGTCTTTTCCTTTTCGGCTTGCGCTTCCTTTATCGTACGAATCGTATTTTCAATGCGGGCATTGGATTCCTGAAGCATGCGTTCCGCTTCTTCTTTTGCTTGCCGGATAATCTCTTTCCGGGATTTTTGCAATTCTTCCATCTCTGTCTGGTAACGGGCAATGGTTTCTTCCATGTGCTTTTCCCGTTGGCGGATGGTTTGACGTTTTCCTTCCCAGTAACGCTTGTCGCGCACAATGTCCTGAAGGTATTTGTCTGCATTGATATATTCGCTTCCTACGATTTCCGAAGCATCTGCGATGACATCTTCCGGTAGTCCGATTTTTCGTGCAATTTCTACGGCGAACGAACTTCCCGGATTACCGATTTGTAATTGGAAAAGTGCTTGCATGAGATGACGGTCGTAAAGCATAGCTCCGTTCACTACTCCTTCATGATCTTCGGCAAAATGTTTCAGATTCTGGTAGTGGGTAGTGATGACTCCAAATGTTCCTTTCTGGTTGAAACGTTTCAGTACAGCTTCGGCAATAGCACCTCCGATTTGCGGCTCCGTACCTCCACCGAACTCGTCAATCAGGATGAGGCTCCGTTCGTTACAGCTCTTCATCATGATTTTCATATTGGTCAAATGAGAAGAGTAGGTACTCAAATCATCTTCAATAGATTGCTCATCACCAATATCGATAAAGATGCTACTGAATATACCGGCATGACTACGTTCGTGCAAGGGAATCAGCATACCGCATTGCAGCATATATTGCAGCAAACCGACTGTTTTCAAACAGACGGACTTACCTCCGGCATTCGGTCCGGATATAATAAGGATACGTTGTTTTTGATCGAGCTCTATATCCAGTGGTACAACTTTCTTTCCATGTTTGGCTAATGAAAGTTGTAATAAAGGATGCACTGCCATTGTCCAATCCAGTAGTTGCTCATTCTCTACGGCGGGTTTCAGACTATTGGTCTGTATGGCGAAGTAACTTTTCGCACGGATAAAATCTATCTCTGCCAGAAATTCGTATGATTGAAGAATTTCCGGGATAGATGGACGAAGGGTATTCGAGAACTCGGTAAGGATACGAATGATCTCACGTCGTTCATCACCTTCGAGTTCACGGATGCGGTTGTTGGCTTCTACCACTTCCGCCGGTTCTATAAACACAGTTTTTCCGCTGGCAGATTCATCGTGTACGATACCTTTGATTTTTCGCTTGAGTCCGGGGGCAACTGGAATCACCAGACGTCCGTCACGCATGGTGGGAGCTACATCTTTGTCCACGTATCCTTCGGACTGCGCGCTACGCAGGATGCTGTTTAATGAACGGGAAATATTTCCCATCGTACTGGCAAGTTCGCGACGTATGCGGGCTAATTCGGTAGAGGCATTATCCTTGATTTTTCCATATTTGTTAAGGATGCCATCTATTTTCCCTATCAGTTGCGGGAACACGGCAATATCTCCTGCCAGTCGTTTCAGGCTGGGGTAGGGGGTATTGTTTTCTTCTTCATCTTCATTCCGATGTAGAAAGTGTACAATGTCACGGATGGTTTCTAATGAACGGCGTAGGTCAAATAATTCTTGTTCGTCCAAATACATTCCTTCTATCCGCACACGTTTTAGCGAAGGACGGACATCAAAGAAAAATTGATCGGGAAATCCGTCCTCTTCCTGGATGATGCGGACAAACTCTGTTACTTGGTTTAATTTCTCCTCAACCTCTTCATGTTGCTCGGAAAAGTTCATGTCTGTAACTCTTTCTTCACCTAAAGTACTGAGGCACTTATCTTTTAGTAACTGTCTTATCTGGTCGAATCCTATCTTTTGCTCAAAGTTTTGAGGGTATATCATATTTCTGTTCTTACTAATGAACTGCAAAAATACGATTAATTCGCGAAAAAAATATCAGAATGTTTGCAGATTTAAAAATGATTCGTACCTTTGCACCGCTTTCAACGGAAAGCACTTCTGATAAAGGAGTTTTGGAGAGGTGGCAGAGTGGTCGATTGCGGCGGTCTTGAAAACCGTTGTACCGCGAGGTACCCGGGGTTCGAATCCCTGTCTCTCCGCAATAAATGCTGATAATCAGTGATTTACAAGAATGACACCCAATTTTACACCCTAAAAAGTAAAATTGGGTGTTTTTGCTTTATTTAATACTTTGCTCTTTTATTACTTATTTGGCTTTGCACTGTCTTTAGTTGCTTTAACTATTATTTATTGTATAATTTGAAAAGGGGATATTGTGTTGTTGGTGATATTGTTATACTAATATTTATTTGAATCATTTTCTTTCTTTAACTTTTTTAGAGTAGGGAATCTCCCGAATAATTCTGTCTTTTATAATAGTAATACATTCCTTTAGAGCTTGATTTTGTGTTGTTCTGTTTGTATCTTGGTGCTAAACGCATTATTTTTATATTGGATAGGCATTTAGGTTATGAATTGAATATAACTTTGGGCTTTTAAAGTACATTTCATTTTGTCAATGAAATACTAATTAATGGGTATTTTACTGATAAAGAAATTTGTATGATTTTGCATAAATGCATATCGCAAAGATGCATAAACGATTTATTTTATTGTGTTGATCGTGGATTTGTTTACAGCTCTTGTATGTTATACTTTTATTTTCATGCTTTGGGCATAATAATGAAATTGAATGGTTATTTGTAATAAAATACCAATTAATTGGTATTTTATTGTACAGGAAAAATCCTTTAATTTGCAAAAAACTAAATTGTATTAATATGAAAAAAATATTCATTCTTCTGTTCGTTTCCTTAGCATTATTTTCCTGTGAAAAAGAAGAAAATAATAAAATTTTTAAATATCAGTTGCTGCCAAGTGAGAACGTATCTAAACCATTTAGTTGTTTGGGGGAGAAACGTACTATTACTTTTAAAATTATTCAAAAAACATTGATAGATGATATTTTAGATTCAGAGGTTCCGATTATTCCCAAGGATGTTTCGATAGAATTTGATAAAACTCTTTTTTCTGATATAGAGACAAAAATAAAGGGTGATCAAGTTGTATTAAATATAACCTCAAATATTAATAAGGAAGATAAAATTTTGAATGTTGATCTACAGATTTCTTACTCTACTATTAATGGTATAAAAGTAGAAAAAATTCCCCTAATTATAGATAAAGGGAAGTTGACATTTGTGTATAAAATCCATTCGGAACAGAATCCTTTTGTTCTACCAGCTGAAGGTGGGAAATTTGAATTGCCTTTTATTTGTAAAAAACAAACATATTTGAATGATCAGTTTATAGAGGAAACTTATTCATCATTAAATGGATTGAGATTTAAAACGATAAGTACTGGTAATGTCTGGTTTCTTACGGTCAGAAAAGACGGAGAAAAAATAGGTTTTTACAAATTCACTTTTGTGGGAGAAGGACCATATAACCAAAAAACAGATCCAGAGTGTTATTTTAACATATATACCCATGATGCAAATTTGATTACAGATAATCCTACGGAAATATTCAGACAGGATTTCATACAACCCCAGACCCCGGGTGAGGATTATTATAAACCTTCTCGATCCTCTTATAAACATGGTACTTTTGATTTTTAACATATTCAGTATTAACCTTAATTATATTAATTATGAAACAGTATGTATATTTGTTGATTTTGCCAATTATGTTTTTAATTTCATGTTCCGATGATACAGTTGAAGAAATGGGTGGCTCTAATCATGTTCTTCTTGAGAGATACCCTCAAGAAGTGATAAATATTTCAATGGATAATCCAGAAAGCTTTGCTTCATTTAATAAAACCTCCGTTACTCGTTCTTCTGAATTATTGAAAGATAGTGTATGGAGTAGTGGAAATGGACATACATTAATTTATGAAACAAATGAACATATACCAACTCAAGGGTTAATGAGGTATATTTATTTAGGTTCAATTCTTCAAGGTGGATCTATTGAAAAGCAGCGCTTTGTTCCTATTGTAAAACCTATGGATCCAATTACAATATCATATTCTTTTCCAGCTCGTTGGGTTACTGATATTATCGCAAAACCGAGCCTTTCAGCACAAAGGCAATCTTTGCAGAATATAATGAATAAAGAAGGCATGACAGGTAAACAGTTGGGGTCTTTTACTTATAATATGAGGCAATTTTCCTATTTTGAAGAGTTAAAACTTGCTTTTGGAGCAAATGTCAACATAGGCGGGCTCCTTAATATTGATGTCAGTCTTGATAAGGGAAAAATAAGAAAGAAAACCGGATTGTTTGCGAAAATAGTACAACGTAATTACACTGTTGACATGGACCTTCCTGCTGATGGAAATATTCTTTTAAATCATGATGATATGGGATCTGTCGGTAAGTATGATCCTATTTATATCAGTTCCATTACTTATGGAAGAATGGCCTTAATTTCGATAGAATCTTCTGAAAGTTATGATAAAGTAAGAATTGCCTTACAAGCTGCCTTACAAGCTAAAGTTGTAAATGGGAAATTATCTTTTAATCTTGAACAAGAAAAGATTCTTAAAGAAGCAGAGGTGAACGTCATGGTGTATAATGGAGAAGGAGAAGGCACTGTTAAAACTGCGAAGGGGTGGAATGAGTTTCAAGATTTTATAATTCAAGGAGGTCGATTTTCTAAAGACCTGCCGGGAGATGCAATTTTTTATACTGCGAGTTATTTATCTGATAACTCTCCCTTCTACTCCAAATTTAAAATCCATTTAGAAAATTGACAATAACTTAGAACCATGAGAATCTTAAGATATACTCTGTTTTTATTTGCTATAGGATTAATTTCATGTGAACAAGAATTTGACAAAAAAGAACAGCAATCTGATTGCTGTTCTTTTCAAAATCTACCTAAGTATCCCGAACAAGTGGTGAATATAAATGTGCATAACTATATTCCTGATATGGGAGATAAGGTTTTATCTTCTCCTTCACATATCCATACAAGAGCTTCAGAAATCATTTCTGAGACATTATGGGATAATGGGTTTGGTAAAACAATTCATGCACAGGCAGATGAGTCGATAGTTTTGGATAATCTGAATCGATATATTTATCCTGGCTCTATCTTGGATGGGGCAAGCGTTGCCAATCAGGATTATAAAACAATCAGTGTCCACTATAAGCCTATAAATGTCTCTGTGTCCTTTCCTGCCCAAAAAGTTACAGGTGTACTTGAAAAGCCATCTTTGTCTTCATGTAGGCAGTTGGTAATGGATTTGATGCATCAGAAAGGTATAGGGCAACAATCAGCTTCCGTACACTTTGATATACACCGTTTTACATCTTATGATGAGCTGAAAATGACTTTTGGATCAAATGCCAATACGAGCTTTTTATTTTGGGGGTCGTCATCTTCCCAACAAGAACATAAGGAACGAATTAGTAAAAGTAGTGGCTTATATATAAGGTTTATTCAGAAATATTTTACGATTGATATGGATATTCCTGAGAAGAGTTTTATTGAAGGTAGTATCAATGCCCAATACTCTCCTGTCTATGTGAGCTCCATAGCTTATGGAAGGGTCGGCATATTAACTCTTGAAACCGATGAAATATACGAGAATGCGGAGTCCATTGTAAAGAAGGCCGTTAATGGCTTTTTATATAACAAAAAAGAATTTCTGACAGTTGAAGAAAAGGGCTTTTTTGATGAGGCCAGAATGAAAGTATATGTAGGGGGAGGAAATGGTGACAGTGGTGTAAAGACCCTTACCGGATTTGACGATTTTATCAAATTTATAAGTGAAGGAGGGCATTTTTCTGCAGAGACACCTGGTAAACCTATATTTTGCAGCTTTGCGTATTTGTCGGATCATTCACCTTATAAAGTTAAATTTAAAATTGATATTGATAGCGATCCTGTATATGCAAGAATTGAATATCGGAATCTAAAAAATGACTCCTATGTGGGTAGATCTTTACAAAGAGAAAAGATAATTGGCGATGTACATCTTGCCTTTTATGCTGATAGAACGGCTAAGATTCCGACAGTTGCTCCAAGATACATTTCTTTTAATATTGTAGAACATAGCAGACATTATTTGAAGGCTCGAATACCAAGAACAGAAAAGGATGATACAACAGTAGAAGAATTTGTTAAGAGTAATAATAGCCGTGGGACTGAATTACAATTAAAACATGATTTGTTGCTCACAGAATTTGTTTGGACGCATAATAACCCAAGAAGAACTCGATATGAACAAAACACTTTCAGATATAGTCTTAGTGAAGGTGGTTTTTACAAAATTCTCCCTGCTATAAATGAGCCAAAGAAGTGGCGATAATTTGAAGTTAGCACTCCTTGTCGAACAAATAAATAAGAGATATGGTATTAAAAGATAAATTGGTTATGAAAAAAGTATGTATGTTACTTCTTTGGTTATTTATATGCAATATTGGGCTGGTATTAGCACAAGGAAGGAGATTCGAATTTGAATTAGGAGCCAATTATCCAATTGGGCTACAAAAGAATGGATATAAAGAAAATCATGTTGGGTTTTATTTAAATGGAATATATAGGTTTTCCACCAATCCGTTAAGTGTAAATCTAAAATTAGGTTATGAAAGTTACACAATTGTACTGAATAATACTTTTAATGGAAGATCTTTATCTCTTATGCCGGCAGCTAATTATCATTTCTTACGGAATGAATCTGTTGATTCCTATGTTGGTTTGGGAACTGGTGTTTCAATTGATAATATAGATGTGGGAGTTTTCAATGAAGGTTATAAGTTGCACTTTGCGGTGGCTCCACAAGTTGGTATTAGATTTATAAACCATATAAATGTATATTTACAGTATTATGTGACACATAAAGATTTTTCCAGGTTGGTATTGGGAGTTGGTTATGTTTTCTGATATTGTCCAAGTGAAGAATAGATTTTTTTATATTTGTTAGATTTAGGGTGTCAATTTGCGTTTAACAGGTGCCAGTAAAGAGTATATTCTTTTACTGGCACTAATAATTTATAGCCTCTCGTTATTAAGTGATTATATTTTCAATCCTTTTCGTTGCTTGTTTTCAACAGGTGTGTTTAGCCCTAACTTTTCTTTAATTTCCTGAAACTTCTTCCTGAACCAATCGAGTATGGGTATTCCGTCAATGCACAGCCTGAATTTTCCTTTCTCCTGCGGGTTCCTCTCCACTGTTGCCGTTGAGTGCTCCGTCCTGAACTTCTCCTTGTACTCCTTTGAATAGAGCCTTCCCTTGAACTCCACGGGTTGCAGGCTGACAATTCGTCTTGTCAGTTCTTCGGTGAAGCCCACTTCCCGGCATTGTTCTGCTATGGGCATCAGTTCCTTTACAATAGGAAAGTAGGTGTCTATCAGTTCCAGCCGATTGTCGTATTCTGCGATTTTCTGCCGGTAGCTCCGGTCAACTCTGTTTATCTCGCTGCTGTGACGGTTTTCCATTTTTGTCTGCTCCCTCTGTTCGGCTTGCACCTGTTTTTGCAGATTCACAATGTTCCGTTTCAAATTTTCATTCTCCTCTTCCAGCCTCTTAACCTTGCTGCCTCCGAAAAGTGAGCTCACCCCGTCCGCTATGGCTGTGGTGGCGTTCACCGCCGCCCCCTTCATTTTCTGCACGTTGATTTCCCCCTTTACCTGCTTCAGTTTTTTCATTGCTTCCTCTTCCAGCCCCAGCAGGTTTTCTATGTTCTCTTGCAGGCTGTCCTGCTGCTCCACCAGCTGCTTGTAGTATTGCATGGTGGAAATATGCTTTGCCAATGAGCCGTCCACGCCTCTCTGCAAGCCGTACTTGTTCATGGCTTGGGCATAAGTGTCCTGATAGTGTTTTAGCCTGTGCCTTGCCATTACATCATCTGCGCAGAGTCTCACGTCCTGCGGGTTCTTCTTTCTGTACTTTTTTTTCCCGTTCTGTTCTTCCTGTCCGGCTTTCCTTCGCTCTCCGGTCACTATCGGTATGACTGTGGCGTGTATGTGTGGTGTCTTCTCGTC
This sequence comes from Bacteroides sp. M10, assembly GCF_014334015.1. Taxonomy (GTDB): domain Bacteria; phylum Bacteroidota; class Bacteroidia; order Bacteroidales; family Bacteroidaceae; genus Bacteroides; species Bacteroides intestinigallinarum. Next base: position 3,926,492 of record NZ_CP060488.1, read on the forward strand.
CATGTGCAGTACTGCCGATACGAGGTTCTGCTCCCCGTATGTTTCCCGGATCCATTTCAGACTGTCGTTACACCAGTCTTCAATCCGTCCTTCCGCTTCCATTTGCTTCATGTCCTTGTTACTTCCGGTAAGGAGTATCCGGATTGCCTTCACCTGATTGGCGCTCACCTTGCGTCTGATGCCTGCCGTTTCTATCCGGTGGGCTATCGCCTGCGTGCGGTTCCTCACCCCTTCGGGAAACTGTACGAGCTCCCGGTTCAGGTGTGTGCGCGTTCTGTCCGCATTCTTCGGGTGAACGGTGCGCTCTATGTGTGCGGACATCCTGCTGTCCGTCCCTTTTGCCTTTTCCAGATGCAAAACTGCATATCCCATAACTGTCAATAATTTCAGGTTAATACTTCCCCTGCCTTGCTTTTATGCCGCATGGCAGACGGGGTTTCCAAAGGGGCGGCGCCCCTATGGCTCGTTGGGGCTTTTTTAGCAATGTGTGCATTGCGTTAAGAAAAAGCCCTAATGAGCTATGGCTTTTTTCAAAGCCTTCCGGTGGCTCTACGGTTACATCCTGATACCTTTGTTTTTCTTTTTCAGTTGCTCTGCCTGCCGTTGTCCTTTCTCCGGCTCCGGTCTCTGCTGCTGATGTTCGGCTTGTCCGTTTTGCTTACTCCGCAGGCAGTCGTTCAGGTCGTTGTAGCCTCCGTATATGTGCGACGCGTCCCGGACGCGCAGCCCGTATTCCTCCCGCAGTTCCTGAACAGCTTCCATTCCCGCTTTGTCGTTGTCGAGGAAACAGTGGATGCACCCGTAACCGCCCAATGGTCGGATTGCCTTGGAGAGGTTGGAAGTCGAGTTCAGTACGATGTAGTCCTGCCCGTCAAGTTCGGGACGGTCGGGACACCTTTCCAGCCGCAGGGTGAGGAAAGAGAGGTAGTCCATGAATCCCTCGAAGATGTAGCATGCCTCCTTCGGCTCCGATTGCCGTATATGGGTGATGTCCTTCGGTGCTATGCATCCCTTGAAATGCTTGTTGCGTATCTCGTATCCTCCCGAACGGTTGGGGAAGCCTATAGCATAGTATGGGGTTTCCCCAGTCAGATAGCGGACCTCCCTGCATTCTCTTTTTGCCAATTCCGTATTTATTCCCCTTTGCCGCAGGTAGGCATACAGGGCGGGAGAGGAGAGCGGTACTACCTCCAACTGCCGGAAACTCGGCTTTGACAAGGGTTGCTTGCCAAAAGAGAAAGAGGCCGGGCGCACGTTTTGTGCCTGCTCCTTTATCCTTTCCAAGAGGTAGGGCAGACTGTCGGATGCGTATAGCTCCTGTGCCAGTGCGATGATATTACCACCTTTGCCTGCGCCAAAATCATACCATAGGTTGCGTTCGGTGTTCACCTTGAAGGAGGGTTCCTGTTCGTCCCTGAACGGTGAGTTGTACCATAGACTACCACCCTGTTGCCTTACCGGACTGTATCCAAGACTGTGCAGATATTCCTCTATGCGTATCTGCTTCGCTTCGTAAGTATTCGATAAACTCCCTCGTATAATGGGTAACGTATGTTCATAATATCGTTTATTCATTTTATCGTTCTATGATTTATTGTTACATCAATTCAACCAAAAGATGTGCAGGGTTCTATAGAAGTTGATATTTTTCCTACTAATGGAGCGGATAAAAGGGAGTTTCCCCCCTTTTCCCTTATTTTCCTGTGATAAATGGGATAAAGCGGTATTTTTATCCCTGCTTTCCCGCCATAATTGGTATAAAAGGGTATTCTTTCCCTTATTTTCCCTATTTATCGGGGATAATGAAGATAAAAACGGCACTTTATTCCCTATTTTCCCGTCTTGATTGGTATAAAACGGTAGTTTTCCCGTGTTTAGGCGGGATTTATGAAGGTATCAGGAGTCTTTCTTGGGAGATTCCGGTGGCGTAACGGATAATATCTTGCCACCGGATAACAGATTGTCAGGTAATAATTCGGCCAGATCCATCGAGTAGTCATCGTCATAATCATGTACATGTTCAAGGAAGTAGATCAGCCACGTGCGGAAGTCAGCCCCGGCAGCCTTGCAGCAGCCGAAGAACGAGTAGAGCACCGCTGCATCTTCAGCGGCATCATTATTGCCACAGAACAGGTAATTACGTCTGCCGCACGCGACAGGCCGCACTTTATTTTCTATCTCGTTATTATCCGGTCTGTAGCGACCGTCAAGATGGTATCTGGAGAGTTTGTCGAACCTTCCGTATGTATATTTTATGGCTTTTCCGATAGGACTGCCTTTCATCACTTTGGGATATTCATTGACCAGCCATTTCTCGAAGCGCACAAGTATGGGATATGCAAGACGTGTCCTAAGTTCAGCCCTCTGTTCATAGGTCAGGCGTTCATCGTCAGCCTTGCGCTCCACGTCATAAAGCAGCTGTATCTGTTCGAGCGCATAGTCGGCACGCTGCGTGTCATTCTTTCTTGCCTCCCAAAAATATCTGCGCGCATGGGCCCAGCAGCCAAGAAGGATAATGCCTTTCTTGGCGTCCAGCATCTCGTACCTTTCGTACCCGTCCGTCTGTATGGCTCCCCGGAACTTGCCGAAGAGTTTCAGCACCACCTTTCCACTTCGGGAACCCTTGTCATAGTAAAAGAACTGACGTCCGGTCATGACGCTGCGCACAAGCCAGATATAACCTTTGACCGTCTTGTGTCTCTCGTCATTCATCACGGGGATTGTCGTCTCATCCGACTGTATGTAGTCAGTCTGCATCACCAGATCCCATAATCGGAAGTACAGGGGTCTTAGCAGATCCGCCACATCCTTGAACCAGTCGTTGACCGTTGACGCGGGGAGGTGTACCCCCACACGCTTGAACTGTTCCAGTTGTCTGTGGAACGGTATGTGATCCACATATTTCCCTATCATCATGTCTGCCAGCAATGAGGCGGAGGCATAGCTCTTTGCTATCGGCATGACGGGAAGCGGGCCGGTCCTGAACTCGTCCGTCCCCTTCCGTTTGGCTGTATGGCGCACTATCCTGCGGATATAGAACTTCTCGGGCTCGTGCATAAGGATCTCGGTCACTTCCTCTCCGGGAAGGAGCGTCCACTCCTCCGGATTATACCCTTCGGGATATATATGAACCTCCTCACGCGCAAGATTTTCCGGAAGGGATTTTCTCGTAGGATGTTGCCTCCTCGCTTTTTTACGGGCGATGATCGCTTCTCTGGTAGCCTTCAGCTCCTTTTCCGCTTCCTCTGCGGCTTCAGCCTCCCGGGGAAGCATGTCGAAGCCTTCAAAATCCAGCCAGCGGTCCTGGGCGTCAGGCTTTATGAACTTTTCCGCCTTCTTCCCGTACAACTGCCGTTCAAGATAGGATACACGTTGTTCCAGACTGTTGATTTTTGCTTCCTTTTGGGCGATTATGGCATCCTTGTCAGACAATAAAGCCTCATACGCCTCTTTGTCCGCAGCTTCAAGGGGCTGCGTGGACACCATCTCCTTCAACCGGCTGTTTTCTCTATACAGACAGTCGCATTTGTGCATGAGATCCTTTATCAGTAATTCCTTATCGGTTGGCATAATCGTTTAATTATGATGCCAAGATACTAAAAAACAGCCGGAATACGACATTGTATATGTTATAATTTGTTACAACTACAACCCATGGAAACCACTTCTTTTATAACGCCTGACCTTGCTGCCGTCCATTCCCTGGACCATCATCACAAGGTCATTCCAGAAGGTTTCAATCGCTTTAATCCGACCTTCCTCCGTATTTATGACCGGCAGATGGAAGTGCCCCTGTTCCAGTTTCATGTGGTATATCACCAGACCACCATATTCCATATGGAGGATTTTCATACAGGTACAGTTCGCATTGATAAAAATGAAAGCGTCACCGTCCCGTACATTCTTTCCCATCTGGTTGGTCACGATGCCGCTAAGCGTATAAAAGCTCTTACGCATGTCTGTCGGATACGGGTAAAGATAATATCTGTTGGATTCATTCAAAGAAAACATAGGCTAACGGTTTGAATTCAAAAATATCAGGGTTTGCAATACCTCCGGTGACAAAGGGCTGTTCAAGCGGACTGTGACGCCATTGGGATAGGAGATCTCACATAGCGGCTGGGGAATTGGCGACGGGCTGACCGGAGGGGCAGACTGAAGGGATTTCTCCTTATGGGGAAGACTGACCTGTCCCTTACTGTTTACCTTTACCGGGATAAAGCCGCCTTTGCGCAGCAGCTTGGAACGCCACGCGTAGAAACGTTTGGGACGAATACATTCATTCGAACAAAAATCTATAACTGAAAGTCCGCTCGACTTGAAACGGGCATAAATAGATTCAAAATCTTCCATGGTCCATTGATGTGACATAATGATTGAGCTTTTTTACTTTGGCTACAAAAGTAACATCACATTTTTAGAATGAAAGGGGGAGTTTATCGAATACTTACTTCGCTTCATTCATGTTCATCATATTTCTGTTTTAAGTAGATATTGTTTTTGGGGTTTTCGCCCGTACCCTTTCATGTGTAACGGGCTGCATCCGCTTTACTTTACTTTGCTATATATATGCCCCCAGACTAAAGTAAAGCGGTTTCCGGTCTGTGCCGTCATGGTGGAGGCCGGGTATGAGACCATACCCTTTTTCCGTACTGTCATACTGTTGTTCTTGTCAAGTGTGAATATTATTTTTTCTTTTCGCCCGTATCTTTTTGTATATTACGGGCTATATCCACTTTACTTTACTTCCGTATATATATGGTACGGGACTAAAGTAAAGTGGTTCCCATACAATACCGCTAATAGTGAAAATCGGGTTTGAAGGTGTATTTCCTGCCGTTCTCCTGTACTATCATCCGTTTGTTTTTCAGTACTGTAATGAGGTCTGTCAGCCTGTTTCCCCCAAGCATGACACCGACAGAAGCGTAGGTTTCCCTCAATTCTTCCGCAAGCTCCTTGTAGCCGTATTCATCTTTGAGTGTGAATGCCGCTTCCAGTGCGATGCGGTGCTGCTTCTCTGTGATGTCCTTGTAGGGGTCGAACTTCTCCCTTTTCCCTTTTCCCGGATCCTTGTGTTTGAACAGGTATTCGTCCAGCAGTTCGGGTAATGCCTCCCCGTTGATGCGGAATGCGAACGGTTCGAAGTTCATCGCCCTGATATGTGCTGCCTTGACCGTACTGATGTCGGGGTCCTTCTCGTCCTTCTCCACTTGCAGCACTGTTTCGGCCTTGTTGCTAAGCTCCGTTCCGATGTGTCCCCTTGCGTTCTCGTCCCCCTTGTTCTGATGCAGTATGGTGTGTATGTGTATGTGTCTTTCCCCCGTCCATGTCATCAGCAGGGAGATTACCTTCGTGGACTCGCTGGGGCTGTTGATGTCGTATACCATATCCCGTATTCCGTCAATGACTACCAGCCCTACATTTTCGGTGCGGTAAATAGCCTCCCTCACGATTGCTATTCGTTCCTCGGGTGTGTACTTCCTTAGGACAAGGAATTCAAGGTCTTTATGGTTCCTGCCTGTCGGCAGTCCCGCCATGCGCAATATTCTTTTTGCCACTTTCGCACAGTGGTAGGAACTTTGTTCGGTATCCACATAGAGTATTTTCCTCCTGTTTTCGGGCAGTTCCGCCGTGTAGCTTAGCACTGTTCCGTTTTTCAGTGCAGCCGCCACGATTGCGGAAACATTGAACGTTTTCTTGCTCTTTGCTTTTCCGATTGATGCGCTGAAGTTCCCCAGCGTGCCTATGACGGAACCGTGTACTTTCAGTATTTCGGGTGCCCTCTCGTAGTCTTCCGAAAGGTCGAGCCGTGAGGCTTGCCACAGTATCACCGCCGCTTCGGGCGTGACTTCTTTTCTTTCTCTGTACTCCATGTCCGTACCTCCTTATCTGCGTCCTCCGCTTTTGTGTCCTGCCAGTTCGAGTGCCATGTCCGCATCTACGATGATTTTGCGTCCTATCTGCGTAATGGCTCTGTCTATCTTCCCGCTTTTCTTGATGCGGTTTGCTGTGGGCATACTGCATCCGAACAGGCGTGCTATGCCGCCTATCCCGTACACGTATTTCTTTTCCGTATCGGCTATGGGCTGTGCTGCTCTCGCTTCCCTTTCCTGCAGGGCGTGTCGGTTCAGTAATATGAATTCCTCTCCCGTCATCTGCCATACGGGCTTTGATAAAAGTTCTCTGATTTCCATGTTGGAATGAATTTAACGTTTGTACTGTAAGCCCTGCGCACGGGCTTTTTTGTTTCGTTCGAACAGTGCAAAGTTAATCCCGGATACGGGTGGTAAGGATGTGGATAGCGTGAATGGAGTATCACGCTATCTCACTAAATATCAGAAGATAATAAAGAGTGGTGAAAAATATTTCGGGTGGTAAAAGTGGTTGTTTCGTGGAATGTCGTGGCGTATCGCTAACTATCGGAATATTGACTGCATTTCCTTCGCAAATATCTGATTGCTGTCACTGGGTAAATCGGTCCGGGGTACGGGTGCCTTGTATTTGGACTTGTAATATTTTATATCTATCTCCAGCAGTTTCATGATTTCCTCCTTCCACTTTTCTCTGTCGGGTTTGGAAAGTGTTTCTCCCATGAGAAATATCAGGTAGCATACACGTGCCTTTTCATCCTTTCTCACCTTTAATCTGCTCGCGCACGGTTGCAAGTTCATGTTGGCGTAGAAGTCCAGTTCATTGATCTCCTCGAACTGCTCTCCGTTGCATGTCTCGTGAATGGCTGACAGGAGTTTCATGGGGAAATAGACCGGGCTTTTTTTTGATATGGTGTCAGATGCGGAACTTTCTTTTTCTTCCTCTCCTTTTTTCTTTTGGCCGGTCATGTATTTATCAAGAATTGCCAGCAGCGATCCGTCCAGCCTGTATATGTCTCCGCAGCGGTTTTTCAGGTATTGCAGGGCTTCCCGCCTTGCCTGTTTCTTCTTTGCATATAGTTCATCCAGTTTGGCTTTCTCCCTGTCGTATTCCTGCTTGCACCGTTCGTACCTCTTTTCCAAAAGCTCCTCTTCCTGACGGTCGTGTTCCCTGAAACCGACTGCCTCCAAAGAGCCGTTAGCTTCCATAAGTTCCCGGTAATATTCGTTTGTGATTTGCATTTGTCTTTCGATGTCCCGGTCATAACATCTTTCATGCTGCCGGCAGATATGTTCAATATCGAGACGGTCGAAAAACTCCTTGCAGGTATTATACATTGAGATATTGTTTTCAATCTCCCGTTTCAGGCTGTTCAGCAATATGGAAAAGTGCGTACCCTCCGTTTCAAGCATGAGGCTGATAAGTGCCTTTTCAAAGGTCTGTGTGTCTTCATACTCTTTGTAAAAGTCATGAATAAACTTCTGCTTCTCAAAAGAGAGGCCGTCACCGGATGTTATTTCCGTATATGTCTTGTTGAGTTTCCCGTAGCGGGGTATCATTGAGGTTATTCTTTCTTCCATGCTATTGTTGTGTTTACAGTTGGTTGAATTTGTTCATCGCATTGGCCTTGATGTCATCGGCAACGTCTATGTATGGTTTCATCGCCTTGTAGTCGCTGTGTCCCGTCCACTTCATCACTACTTGTGCGGGAATACCCAATGCCAAAGCGTTGCAGATGAATGTCCGTCTTCCAGCATGGGTTCCCAGCAGGGCGTATTTGGGTGTGACGGTGTCTATACGTTCATTTCCCTTGTAGTAAGTTTCCCTTACCGGGTCGTTGATTTCCGCAAGTTCCCCCAGTTCTTTCAAATAATCGTTCATCTTTTGGTTGCTGATGACCGGAAGTGCCTTGTGATCTTCAAAGTGTACGCTTTTGTATTTTTCCAGTATCGCCTTGCTGTGGTTGTTTAACTCTATGATAAGGCTGTCCGCTGTCTTTACGGTGGTCACTTCTATATGGTCGGGCTTGATGTCGCTCCGTTTGAGGTTGTACACGTCCGAATAGCGCAGCCCGCTGAAACAGCAGAACAGAAAAACGTCCCTTACCCGTTCGAGATACTGCTTGGTTTGGGGTATCTTGTAGTCTTTCAGTCTGTTCAGTTCCTCCCATGTGAGGAATATTACTTTTTTGGGTGTGTTTTTCAGCTTGGGCTTGAAGCTGTCATAAGCCATGTTCTGATTGTGCCCTTTCTTGAAACTCCACCGCAGGAACCATTTCAGGAAGGCTATCTGCTTGCCTATGGTGCTATTACGCATATCTTTCTTGTTACGCAGGAAGTCCACATAGTCATTCAGACCGTTCTCGGTGAACGTATCAAAGGAAAGTTCATCCCTGAACTCTTTCAGGTGGTTCTTTACCGCAGCGAATTTTTCGTAGGTTGCGTCTGTCCAGTTGTTCTGTTTCCCGCATTCCCTTATAAACTCCTCGAACGCCTCCCAAAAGCTGATTTTAGGTCCTTCGGCTGTTTCCTGCTCTGTGACTGGTGCATCCTTCATCCTTGCATTGAAGCTGTCCTTTATCTGTGCGGGTGTGGGTAGTACGTTCTGTACTTCAAACTCTTTGAAGATGTTCTGTATCTCCGTGTACTGTCTTAGCAGGTCTGCATTGATTTCGGATGCGCTTTGCTTCAGTTTGTTTGTGCATCCGTTCTTTACCCTTTGTTTGTCCGTATCCCATTTGGTAGCGTCAATGCGGTATCTCGTTGTAAACTCTATACGCTGGCTTGCGAATATTACACGCATACGGATAGGTACATTCTCTGTGATTGGCACACCGTTTTTCTTCCGGCTTTCCAGTGCGAAAATGATGTTTCTTTTGATATTCATAATTGGGTGTGTTTGAAAATTGACACCCAAAAATACACCCAAGAAGTGAGATATGCAAAGATATTAAGAGATATTTTATTTTCTGTTTACTTTGTAATAACTTGGTAATTAACAATATATTACGAGTTTGTGATATTGTTTGAAATGATAGGTGATAGAACCTGTCTCTCCGCTTCAGTTAATAGATAAATCCCTGTAAAGTAGTACTTTACGGGGATTTTTTTTTGTGTATGTGAATAAGATAAGCATAAAAAGGGGCGGTTTCTGTTGAAATAGAAAATAACACTATTTGAACTGTTTATTTTAGAATAAACACTCTTTTTTTAGATTGAATTTATCGGTTTAAAGAATATTATTCCAAAGTGCTTATTATCAGTTAAATATCTATTTTTATCTACTGTCGGATTTCAGTTTTTATATCTACCTTTGTTCTTATTGTACGAGATTTGATAGTTATAATATTAATGAATAGAATGATGAAAAAACAGACCCAAGCGATTCATACGCAGTTCCAAAGAAGAGATTCTTACAATTCTCTCAGTATGCCGGTTTACCATACAACGGCTTATGAATTTGACAATGCCGATGACATGGCTGATGCTTTTTGCGGGCGGACAGATGCTCCGGATTACTCCAGAGTGATGAATCCCACAGTGACTTTTTTGGAGAATAAGGTGAAGGAACTTACGGGGGCAGCAGAAGTCATAGCCCTCAATTCCGGTATGGCGGCTATTAGTAATACATTATTTTCAATTGCAGCTGCAGGAAAGAATATAGTTACATCGCGTCATTTGTTTGGTAATACTTATTCGTTTATTGCTGGTACATTGTCCCGCTTCGGGGTGGAACCTAGATTGTGTGATTTGACAGACATTGGAGCAGTAGAGAAAGTAGTAGACAGTAATACCTGCTGCATTTATATGGAGATTATCACCAATCCGCAGATGGAAGTGGCGGATTTACAGGCGCTCTCACGGATAGTTCATGAAAGGGGAATTCCTCTCATCGTTGATACTACGCTTATTCCTTTCACAGAATTCGATTCACATAGCTTAGGCGTAGATATTGAAGTGGTTTCCAGTACCAAATATTTATCAGGGGGAGCCACTTCCATTGGTGGTTTAGTAATTGATTATGGTACATGTCCGGGATTCGGTAAACGTATGCGTACAGAGATGTTACTCAATCTGGGAGCTTATATGACTCCTCATGTGGCCTATATGCATACTATCGGATTGGAAACATTGGACGCGCGATATCGGATACAGTCTGCCAATGCCGCTATGTTGGCTGGTAAGCTTCGCATATTATCTGCTGTCAAACGTGTGAATTATGTGGGGCTGAAGGATAATTCATACTATGCTTTGGCACAAAGACAGTTTGGTCCGACTGCCGGTGCTATGATTACGATAGACCTGGAAAGTAAAGAGGCATGCTTTGCTTTCATCAACCGACTGAAATTGATACGTCGTGCTACTAACTTGTTTGACAATAAGACGCTTGCTATTCATCCTGCAAGTACTATTTTTGGTCCGTTTACTGATAAACAGCGACAGGACATGGATGTGTTGGATACGACTATCCGTTTCTCAATTGGTTTGGAGGATGTGGATGATCTGTTTGACGATGTCAGACAGGCTTTGAATAATAAAAAGGATTAGAAGCAAAAATCTAAAAGTCATACACGCAACTGTAAATATACCGCAAATATGGTATATAAAATGCCATTCATACGGGATTTATCAGTTTGTATATATCTAATACCTTTGCCCCATCATTTTAACAGTAAACAATAATGGGTAAAAGGATTCATTTATTTTTGCTTGCTCTTGCAATAGGAGTGATACAAGGGGCAGCACAGGTGACAACAGTGCGGGGCATCGTCACCACAGAAGAAGATGGGGAGCCGGTTATCGGTGCCTCAGTTATAGTAAAAGGAACTGCATTGGGTACCGTAACTGATGTCAACGGGAGATTTGAACTGAGTGGACTCCCGCCATCAGCCACCCGGCTGCTAATCTCTTACATTAGTCTGATGGCAAAAGAGGTAGCTATTGCACCACAGGTATCGGTAACACTGAAGAGTGATACGCATCTGCTGGATGAGGTAGTAGTAACGGCTTTGGGTATTTCACGCGAGAAAAAGGCATTGGGCTATACGGCACAGGAAGTAAAACAGGATGCTTTGGTGCAAGGGAAAGATAATAATCTGTTAAATTCGTTGAGTGGTAAGATAGCTGGTGTGCGTATTACCAATACACAAGGAGATGTTGGTTCCAGTCGCATTGTTATTCGTGGTGAAACTTCTATTGCAGGTGAGAATCAACCGCTTTTTGTTGTGGATGGAATCCCAGTGGATAATTCGCAGCTTAATGCACGTTCCAGCGGACGCGATTTTAAAAATGCAATAGCAGACCTGAATCCGGAAGACATAAAAACACTTACTGTATTGAAAGGTCCGAATGCCGCTGCCCTTTATGGTGCGCGTGCTGCTCACGGTGCTATTGTCATCACTACTAAGGGAGGAGACAAAAGGCAGAAAGGGATAGGGATTACATTACATTCTTCCACGCAAGTCTCTTTTGTTGCTACCTTGCCGGAGTTTCAAAATCTTTTTGGACAAGGGGCAGGGGGACGGTTCAGTTATGTAGATGGCAAGGGTGCAGGTGTGAATGACGGGGTAGACGAAAGCTGGGGGCCACGTCTTGATATTGGTTTGTTGATTCCTCAGTTCGATAGCCCATTGGACGCTGACGGTAATCGTGTGGCTACTCCCTGGGTATCCCATCCCAACAATGTACGCGATTATTTTCGCATGGGTATTTCTACAAACAGCGGTATTTCTGTTGCCCGTGGAGACGACAAATACCAGTTCCGTGTAGGATATAACTACGAAAAACAAGTCAGTATCGTTCCTGATGCTGGAACTAATAAGACGAATATCAGCTTAAATACGGATTACCATCTGGCAAAATGGATTGTGGTGGGAGCTACGGCCAATTACATCGTTTATACAGCTCCCAGTTTACCGGGGTCAGCTACCCCCTCGGGCAGTAACGTACGTTCTAACAGTCCTATGCTTCAGTTCTTGTGGTTCGGACGTCAAGTGGATACGAACTCATTGAAGGCGGACTATACTCGCAACTGGAATTCAAGCTATTACGACAATCCTTTTTGGAGTGCTTCTTATAATACACAGAGTCAGGAACGTCATCGTCTGATAGGTGATCTGCATGCCGAATTCCGTCTGACAGATGGGTTGAATGTGCGTTTCCGTACTAGTACCGACTGGTATAATGACCGGAGGAAATCCAAAGTAAAATGGGGAAGTGCAGGTGCCGGTTCGCCTTACGGCAGTTATGCTGAAGATGCCTATACGGTGAAAGAGAATAACACAGAAGTATTGGCGACTTATATCAAACAGTTGAATAAAAATTGGGGAATTGACGCTCTTCTGGGTTTTAATGTACGTAACAAACAATATGAGAATAATTATCAGGCTGCTCCCCGTTTGGCGGTTGCTGATCTTTATACATTGACTAACTCGCGTGATCCGCTCACTTCGTCCAATGATTTCTACCGTTTACGGCAATATGGTCTTTACGGTTCCATACAACTGGATTACCGTCGTTGGGCTTTCTTGAATATAACAGGACGGAACGATTGGTCGTCTACACTACCTGTGGACAACAATTCTTATTTCTATCCTTCGGTGACGGCTAGTGTGTTGCTTTCTGAAGCTTTCGGGTGGAGAAGTAAAGCTGTTAACTACCTAAAAATACGTGGAGGATGGTCTCAAGTGGGAGCAGATGCCAATCCTTATCAATTGGCAACGGTCTTTACTTCAGAAACAGCTTTCAATGGGAATCCACTTCAAAGTTCTTCTACCATTGGTATGAATCCGAATCTAAAACCGGAGAAGACGTCATCTATAGAAGCTGGTTTCGAGGCGGCTTTTTGGGACAATCGCCTATACTTGGATTTCACTTACTATAAGACCGATAGTCGTAATCAAATATTGAAACTAGCTACTACTGCTGCCAGTGGGTACATGTCGCAGGTGCGTAATGCCGGACATATCCGTAATCGTGGCTATGAAATACAATTGGGCGCTGTTCCTATACAAACATCGAAAGGGTTTCGTTGGAATCTGGATTTGAATTATGGTGCCAACAGCAGCAAGGTTGTCAAATTGGATGATGAAGGTCTGATTACGAGTTACCAGCTCTACTCGTCTGGTATTCAGATACTGGCTTCAGTGGGCGAAGCTTATGGAACCCTGTTCGGCACTTCATACGTGCGTGATGCTAATGGAAACGTTGTGGTGGATGCTAACGGTCTGCCTAAGATTTCGACCACAAATAAAACGTTGGGGAAGTTTACGCCCGACTGGACAGGCGGTATCAGTAACACTTTCAGTTATCGTTCGTTAAGTCTTTCTTTTCTGATAGATGCAAGTGTAGGTGGTTCTATTTTTTCCAACACTAATAAAACTGGAAAATATACCGGTGTATTAGCTAACACATTATCGGGCCGGGATGCCGAGCACGGTGGCTTGTGGTATTATACTGATGCCATGGGTAACAATGTACGATTACCAGAATCTCCTTCTTATTCCGTATCCTCTGATGGACTTTACTATGTCCAGGTCAATGGGCAATCCACCCGTGTGTATCAGGATGGCATTATGGTAGAAGGAGTGACGGAAAGTGGTTCTAAGAACGAAGAGGTTGTATCTGCTGAGAAATACTACCATCGTATTTATAGTATTGCTGAAGCTAATGTATATGATGCTTCTTACGTGAAACTGCGAGAAGTCGCTTTGAGTTACCGTCTACCTCGCTTGTGGACGCAGAAACTGCATTTGCAAGAAGCTTCCGTTACTCTGACGGGACGTAACTTGTGGACTATTTATAAGAGCGTCCCTAATATAGATCCGGAATCGGCTTTGACTACTGGAAATGCACAAGGAGTAGAAGCCTATTCATTGCCTACAACACGTTCCTTTGGTGTGAACCTTTCCGTGAAATTCTAAATGTGAACCTTTAAATAATAGGATAAGATGAAAAGAAGAATATATTTTTTATATATAATATGGGTACAAGTGGTTGCCATTTCCCTATCATCGTGTGATGATGAATTGACTGATATCAACCGCAACCCCAATGCCACTGAAAATCCACAGCCGGCTTATTTACTTGCCGCTGCACAGTATCATGCCGCCAATCTTTATTGGGGAAGTAGTACGAACTATAATTCGACTCTGTTGTGGGTGCAACATTGGGCTAAAATACAATATACAGAGCCAGATTGCTATAATGTGGATAATGGTAGCTTTACCACTACGTGGGACACCGGCTATGCAACGCTAATAACTGACTTGAATGCTATTATCAGTTCGGAACTCGGAAATGATAATTATCGAGGGATAGCTACAGTGTGGCGTTCGTGGGTTTACCTGTTGCTGACCAATCTGTATGGAAATATACCATACAGTGAATATGCACAAAGTGTAACACCCGCTTATGATTCACAAGAGACTGTTTTGCGCGGGCTTTTGGAGGAGTTGATTGCTGCTGACCAGTTGCTTTCTACCACAGGAGGAACGGTAGAAGGGGATTTGATTTACGGAAATGATATTACCCGCTGGAAACAATTGGCCCACTCCCTACGGCTACGTATCGCCCTTGAATTAGCTGACCGTGATGAGGATACAGCGCGTCGGGTTATTGCTTCCCTTTGGGATAATCGTAACAGTGTAATAGATAGCAATGATGCTATAGCCCGTTTTGTTTTTACTTCTTCACCACAATGGAATCCATGGGCATCTGCTTTCAATTCACGTGATGATCAGCGGGTATCAAAAACGTTGATTGATAAACTGAATGAATGGAATGATCCGAGAATTGGAATTTTAGCCCAGCTACCTCAAGACGAAAGTGTGAAAAACTATGTAGGAGCTGCCAATTCCTTATCTGCTGATGCCGCTAATAATCAGGGATTTAATAAAGTTTCCCGTCCCGGTACTTATTTTTTGAAAGATAGCTCTCCGGCTGTATTTTATACGTATGCCGAGGTCTTGTTTATCTTTGCAGAATCCGCTGCACGCGGCTGGATAACGGCTGATGCGGAAACGCTCTACCGCGAAGCTATTACTGCTTCATTGAATCAGTTTGGCATTATAGACAATCGTATAATCGATTCCTATTTGCAGCAGGAGGCAATTCGGTTCGACGCCGCACATTGGTATGAATCTATCGGCTGGCAGAAGTGGATCGCTTATTATGGACAGGGACCCGATGCTTTCACTGACTGGCGCAGGCTCGGTTATCCCCAGCTTATCCCTGGTCCCGATTCCGTTTTGGGTTCCGGAGAGTTACCTCGTCGCTTTTTTTATCCCGTAACGGAACAATCACTGAATGGTAAGCAGTATCAGATTGCCATATCCCATCAGGGAGCAGATGAGATTACTACCCGTTTGTGGTTTGATGTAGCTAATAAAGAACGATGATACCTCCGTGTCTCCGGGCTGCAATATGCGTTTGAAAAATATCCGTTGAATTTAAAAATCAGAATAACAATGAACACTGACATTACATTTATCATAGCAGATAATCAGGATATAACCAGAATGGGAATGCATGGATATATTTCCGCTATATTCAGTGGATGTCGCATGATAGATGTGACAAACAAGAAAGAGCTCATGCTTGCATTGGTAGAATGTAATGACAGTGTCGTTATACTTGACTATACACTGTTTGACATCAATGGTATAGAAGAGTTTCTTATTATAGAAAAACGTTTTCCGAGAGTTCGTTGGATATTGTTTTCCAATGAATTGAGCGAAGACTTTATTCGTAGGATGAGTGTAGAAAGGAATATTGGTATGATTTTGAAAGAGAACTCCGGTGAGGAAATTCATTCTGCATTGATGTGTACAGCACACGGGGAACGATTTCTTTGTCATCAGATAACCAATTTATTGATAATCGGTTCCGACAAACCGGAAATTCATTCTGTTTTGACTGTTACAGAGATTGACATTCTTAAATTGATAGCACATGGGAAATCCGTGAAAGAAATAGCATTGGAAAGAACCTCAAGCATTCATACTATTATCACCCACAAAAAGAATATTTTCCGGAAGTTGGGTGTGAATAATGTATATGAAGCAACTAAGTATACTTTACGCGCCGGGCTGATTGAAATGGTAGAATATTATATATGATATTCAGAAGAGTGTTAGGATAAGAGTTAAGAAGAATTTGTAGGCAGGAAAATTCTCTGTATCTTTGCCCGCATGGCAAAAAAAGGTGAGTTACATATAAGAAATAAGCACAATGGTCAGTATGATTTTCCATTGTTGATGGAAAATTATCCTCCATTAAAGAGATTCGTATCGCTCAATCCCCTCGGAATACAAACTATAAACTTTTTTAATCCGCAAGCGGTGAAGGCTTTGAACAAAGCATTATTGGTAACTTATTATGGCATCCGCTATTGGGACATACCGAAGCAATATTTGTGTCCGCCTATTCCCGGAAGGGCGGATTACATTCATTATATTGCCGATCTTATCCAGCCGAACGAAACAACACCGGATTTACCGGCGGGAGATGCTAATGGCCAGAAGTCAAAATGTAGATGTCTGGATATTGGGGTAGGTGCAAATTGCATTTATCCAATCATAGGACACACTGAATATGGATGGACTTTCGTTGGTACTGATATTGATCCGGTTTCGATAGAAAATGCACGAAAGATAGTGACTTGCAACCCTGTGTTGGCTCATAAGATTGACTTGCGACTTCAGAAAGACAGTAAGAAGATTTTCGATGGAATTATTATGCCTGATGAGTATTTTGATGTGACAATATGCAATCCTCCGTTTCATAGTTCGCGTGAAGAGGCGGAAGACGGAACGTTACGCAAATTAAGCAGTCTGAAAGGTACGAAGATAAATAAAGTGCAGCTAAATTTCGGCGGGAGTGCGAATGAACTTTGGTGCGAGGGCGGAGAAGTTCGTTTCTTATTGAATATGATTTCCGAGAGCCAAAAATATCAGAAGAACTGCGGATGGTTTACGAGTTTGGTTTCTAAAGAAAAGAATCTGGGAAAGTTATATGCCAAATTAAAATCGGTGAATGTGTCCGAATATAAAGTTATTCGAATGCAGCAGGGAACTAAAAGTAGCAGGATATTAGCTTGGCGATTTTCTACCAACTCATAACAATGAGTGAATATTGAACTGTTATTTGTTTAACCTATTAATTAAATAGAATATTATGGAAACCAATTACATCACTTTGACAAAGGAGAATATTGCAAACGAACATATATGCTGTGCTTTTTCAGATAAGAAATGCAAGGATAGTTATGAACTCAAAAAAGAATGGCTGAAGAAAGAGTTTGATAACGGCTATGTGTTCAGGCGTATTGATGAACGGGCAAAAGTGTTTATCGAATACGGTCCTGCTGAAAAAGCATGGGTTCCGGTGAATGCTCCCAATTATCTGATGATAAACTGTTTCTGGGTGTCAGGTAAATATAAAGGTTGCGGACATGGTAAGGCATTATTGCAGTCTGCCATTGATGATGCAAAATTGCAGGGGAAAGATGGGCTTGTGACAGTGGTGGGCACTTCTAAATTTCATTTTATGAGTGACACGAAATGGCTGTTGCGACAAGGTTTCCAAACAATAGAAAAACTCCCTTACGGATTCAGCCTTTTAAGTTTGAAACTAAACCCGGCTGCTCCTGATCCTTCTTTTAATGATTGCGTGTTGAGCGGTGAGTGTTCGGATAAGGATGGAATAGTCGTTTATTATACCCATCGCTGCCCGTTTACGGAGTTTCACGTTCGCGGTTCTTTAGTCAGTGCTGCTGCGAGCAAAGATATTCCATTGAGAATAATTGAATTAGAAAGTATGGAACAGGCGCAAAACGCACCTACTCCGGCTACTATATTTACTCTTTTTCATAATGGGAAGTTTGTAACAACTGACTTAAGTGTGTGTCTTGAAGGACGATTGAGTAAAGCGTTGGGGCTGTGATTCAGATGAATAGCTGACTTGGAACCACGTTACATCTCTAATATGTTTAGCTAATGTTTCTTATTTTTATTTTGCAAATTTAAATTGTGTCTGCACGTTCTATGGAAAATACATACCTTTGGATCATTAATGATTAAACACGATTAAGAGTTTTATGCGTTTTTGGGTATGTATTTTTGTGCTTCTATTTGTACACAATCAATTTTCGAGGGCTGATAAAATTATAAATAATGACTCTTTATATACAGAAAAATATATCAGAGATATTTATATATCCAACCCTAAACGTGCTTTAGAGTTATTGGATGAGGCAGAATCCAGAAGAGCCTTCCCTCTGCGTCTGATTAATGAATTGCGCAGTTTGTCATATCGTAATATGTATATGAATAAACTAGCTTTTATGTATGCAAGGAAGTCATACTTGCTTGATTCTATCTCTCAAAGAGAACCCAAGCACATGTTGAAGATGACGGTTTATTTAGCTGAACTTTCATCTTTAATGAGTAAATATAATGAGAGCATGCATTATGCTCTTAGTGGAATTATGCAGGCGCAAAAACTGAAGGACAGAGAGGCGGAAGCCAGATTACTTTTTTGCATAGGGGAGAATAATTGGAGGTTGTCATTGAAAGATGAGGCGTATAATTATTTTGACCGTACGATTGAATTACTGCGTGGGTCAAAGGATGTGAGAGAAATGATGCTGCTTTCCTATTATTATGGAGCGGAGATGGGATTTTTAATGACAGATTCCCGTATTGATGAAGCTTTGGCTCTTGCTTATGAACGCGAAAAACTTCTTAAAAAATTAGAGAAGGTACCAGAGGTTCCCGAAGGTTACATTGATGGTCAATATAGCTATTTATATGCAAAATTGGCCTATATCTCTTATTTAGAAAAGAAATATGCGCAAGCAGAAGGATATTATCAAAAATATCTGGCAATGAAAGAATCTCATACTCCGGATGGCAAGATGTATTCGATTCCCTATTTGATTCTTTCCAAACAATATGAGAAAGTACTAGACAACAGTAAGGACTTTAAAGAACTGTTGAGGACACAACGAGATACCTTGAACGCTCAATATCTTGCTGTACTTAATAAGGAAGTACAAGCATATCTGGGTATGAATCGTTATAAAGAAGCTGCAGAAATACGTGAAACCATCATTGCGATAACGGATAGCATTAACAGTAACGACAGGAAAAATGCTGCATTAGAATTGAACGCGATGTACGGTGCTTCCGAAAAAGAAGAATACATCGCCGAGCAAGCCTCACAGCTAAAAATAAGGAATGTTTCACTCTGCTTTTTGGCGTGTATTGTAGTGCTGACCCTGTTTATACTTTGGCGTTTGTGGCGTTTCAACCATATAATCGAGTATAAAAACAGGATGCTTGCCAAACTGATAAACGAAAAATTTGCCAATAAAAAAGATGGTAATCAGTTATTGGAAGTGTACGAGGAACAGGAGGTTTCATCAGAACTGGAACCTGAATTGATTTCTCCAGAGGAACAGGATGAACTTTTGGACGAAACAGACAAAGAAAGTGGGGAAGAAGAGGAGAACAAGAAAATATTCCAGGAATTAAACCATACAGTCGTTCAGAAACAGCTATATCTCTCTCCAGAGCTCTCAAGAGAAGATTTGGCGCAGATTGTACATCTGAATAATGCACGTTTTGCCCGGATGATAAGAGAATGCACCGGAACTAATTTTAATGGGTACATCAACGGACTGCGTATTAATTATGCAATCAAACTAATGAAAAAATATCCTAACTATACCATACGTGCTATCGCTGATGAGTCCGGATTTAATAGCGCTCCAATTTTATATAACCTTTTTAAGAAAAAGACAGGAATGACTCCTTATGAATTTAAAAAAGCGCAGGACACATTGAGGAATTAAATAGTTCTACTAAACAATTTTCGTTTTTCCCGGTTTATCTATTGATAACTAAATATTAATGGAAATGATACAGGTAAGGATAAAGAGGGTTTACGAAGATTTTTCAGAAACAGATGGATACCGGGTGTTGGTAGATAAATTATGGCCACGCGGAATGAAGAAAGAATGGTTGAAATACGATTATTGGGCAAAAGACATAACACCATCCCCTACATTACGTAAATGGTTTCATGAAGATATTCCCGGACATTGGGGAGATTTCGTCACGCAGTATCAAAAAGAGCTGGATGCTTCTCCTGCAATGACTGATTTTCTAATTCTTATCAAGCCCCATCCTGTGGTCACTTTACTTTATGCTTCTAAAGAACCTGTGTATAATCATGCCCGAATCCTTCGCGATTATCTGGAAATGCGTCTGAAAGAGTGAAATTAAAGTAATTTTTATCTGTTTACGCTTTCTGTCGTTCACTCAATTTCCTACCTTTGTAATCTAAATCAAAATCGTGTAATCATGAAGTATAAATTATTAGTTCTTGATGTAGACGGAACGCTCCTCAATGATGCGAAAGAAATTAGCAAACGTACATTGGCCGCTTTGTTGAAAGTTCAACAAATGGGAGTGCGTATCGTATTGGCATCCGGCAGACCGACTTATGGCTTAATGCCACTGGCTAAGATGCTCGAACTTGGAAACTATGGAGGTTTTATTCTTTCCTATAATGGCTGTCAGATTATCAATGCGCAAAATGGCGAGATTCTGTTTGAACGCAGGATCAATCCCGAAATGTTGCCTTATCTGGAAAAGAAAGCCCGCAAAAATGGCTTTGCTATATTTACTTATCATGATGATACGATCATAACGGATTCTCCAGAAAATGAACATATCCAAAACGAAGCCCGGTTGAATAACCTGCAAATAATCAAGGAAGAAGAATTTTCTGCAGCCGTCGACTTTGCTCCTTGCAAATGTATGCTGGTCAGCGACGACGAAGAAGCGCTGGTGGGACTGGAAGATCATTGGAAAAGAAGACTGAATGGAGCGTTGGACGTATTTCGTTCGGAACCTTATTTTCTGGAAGTAGTTCCTTGCTCCATTGATAAAGCCAATTCTCTGGGAGCTTTGCTGGAAGTATTGAATGTGAAGCGTGATGAAGTGATTGCTATTGGAGACGGTGTGTGTGATGTGACAATGATTCAACTGGCAGGACTAGGAGTAGCTATGGGACATTCACAAGATTCCGTGAAAGTTTGTGCCGATTATGTGACAGCTTCCAATGAGGAAGACGGAGTGGCTGTTGCGGTAGAAAAGGCTATCATTGCCGAAGTGCGTGCAGCCGAAATCCCCCTTGACCAACTGAATGCACAGGCCCGCCATGCACTGATGGGAAACCTGGGTATTCAATATACGTATGCCGATGAAGACCGTGTGGAAGCAACCATGCCGGTAGACCATCGTACCCGCCAGCCTTTTGGCATTTTACATGGCGGAGCCACTCTTGCACTGGCAGAAACTGTTGCCGGACTCGGCTCGATGATTCTTTGCCAACCGGATGAGATTATTGTTGGAATGCAGGTTAGTGGCAATCATATATCCTCCGCACATGAAGGAGACACAGTGCGTGCGGTGGGAACAATCGTACATAAGGGACGCTCATCCCATGTATGGAATGTAGACGTGTTTACTTCAACGAATAAACTGGTGTCTTCCATACGCGTAGTCAACAGTGTGATGAAAAAGAGATGACCGACGAAGAAATAAGTAATTTGACAACTATTGATGCATTTATTCAGCGGAAGCAGCCGTTTGCTGTTTACCGTATTCCCGGGGAGAAAGTTCCCCGTCTGTTGACACAGGCGGAAGGAGCGGTACGGCTGATATACGATCTGAAAGAACTGAATGGACAGAGAGGATTTGTCATCGCTCCGTTTCAGGTGAGTGAGATGTGTCCTGTCGTATTGATTCAACCCGATCAGTGGGGGCAACCTTTGCCGATTGACAATGATACGGCAGAAGAACGGGAAGTCGCTTTGCGGATGCAAGGACAAGAATCGTTCCTGACTTCTTCTACGGAGGAATATGCCACCTGCTTTCATACCTTTATAAATGCTTTGCGTGATAATACTTTTGATAAATTAGTACTTTCACGTCATCTTACTATTGATAAAGTATCTGGTTTTTCTCCTTTATCCATATTTCGTGCAGCGTGCAGGCGTTATATTCATTCATATATATACTTGTGCTACACTCCGCAGACAGGTATCTGGCTGGGAAGCACTCCTGAAATCATTTTATCGGGTGAAAAAGATGAATGGAATACGGTAGCGTTGGCCGGGACACAGCCTTTGCAAGATGGTAAACTGCCCCAAATATGGGATGAAAAGAATCGGAAAGAGCAGGCCTATGTAGCTTCTTACATTCGTCGCCAACTCCTTTCGTTGGGTATTCATTCTACGGAGAACGGGCCTTATCCGGCTTATGCAGGTGCTTTGTCACATTTGAAAACAGATTTCCGGTTTTCTTTGAAAGATAACAAAGATTTGGGAGATCTCTTGAAAGTGTTGCACCCAACGCCTGCTGTATGCGGTTTACCGAAAGAAGAAGCCTATCGGTTTATATTGCAGAACGAAGGTTACGACCGTCGCTATTATTCCGGCTTTATCGGTTGGCTGGACCCGGAAGGGCGAACTGACATCTATGTGAATCTGCGCTGTATGCATATTGAAGATGAACAACTGACTCTTTATGCCGGCGGTGGACTACTGGCTTCTTCGGAATTGAATGACGAATGGCTGGAAACGGAAAAGAAGTTGCAAACCATCAAACGGCTTATTGCAACGCCTCCTTTAAAATCATAAACTACTAATAATTATCATCATGTATACAGACAAGAAGAACATACTCCAGTTGGTTGCGTTGCTCGAGGCGCACGGGATTACTAAGGTTGTGTTGTGTCCGGGTAGTCGTAATACGCCCATCGTACATACTTTGTCTAATCATCCGAACTTCACCTGTTATGCAGTGACGGATGAACGGAGTGCCGGTTATTTTGCTATTGGTCTTGCGTTGAATGGTGGTAAGCCTGCTGCTGTGTGCTGCACTTCCGGTACTGCATTATTAAATCTTCATCCGGCTGTAGCCGAAGCATTTTATCAGAATGTTCCTTTAGTTGTCATTTCAGCAGACCGTCCCGCTGCCTGGATCGGACAGATGGATGGACAAACAGTGCCGCAACCGGGTGTGTTTCAAACGCTGGTCAAGAAGTCGGTCAATCTTCCGGAGATTCATACGGAAGAAGATGAATGGTATTGCAATCGTCTGGTGAATGAAGCCTTGTTGGAGACGAATCATCATGGAAAAGGGCCGGTGCATATCAATGTTCCTATTTCCGAACCGCTGTTTCAGTTCACGGTAGATACGCTCCCGGAAGTGCGTGTGATAACCCGTTATCAGGGATTGAACGTCTATGACCGTGATTATAATGATCTGGTCGACCGGATGAATAAATATCAGAAGCGTATGATTATCATCGGCCAGATGAACCTTATCTACCTGTTTGAAAAAAGATATATCAAGTTATTATATAAACATTTTGCCTGGTTGACGGAACATATCGGCAATCAGACAGTTCCCGGTATTCCGGTAAAGAATTTCGATGCGGCACTTTATGCTATGCCCGAAGAGAAGATAGACCAGATGGTGCCCGAATTGCTGATTACTTATGGAGGACATGTGGTTTCTAAACGATTGAAGAAGTTTCTCCGTCAGCATCCGCCTAAAGAGCATTGGCACGTATCGCCGGAGGGTGAGATTGTCGATCTATACGGCTCATTGACTACAGTGATCGAGATGGACCCGTTTGAATTTCTGGAGAAGATCGCCAGTCTGCTGGATAACCGGACTCCTGACTATCCCCGTGTATGGGAGAATTATTGTAAGATTATCCCCGAACCGGATTTTGCCTATTCGGAGATGTTGGCTGTCGGTACATTATTGAAAGCCTTGCCGGAGTCCTGTGCATTGCATCTGGCAAATAGTTCGGTAGTTCGTTATGCACAACTATATTCGATTCCTTCCACGATTGAAGTTTGTTGCAATCGGGGAACGAGTGGTATTGAAGGATCGTTGTCTACCGCTGTCGGTTATGCGGCAGCTTCCGACAAACTGAATTTTATAGCTATCGGAGATCTAAGTTTCTTCTATGATATGAATGCGTTGTGGAATATCAACGTCCGTTCCAACCTGCGTATCCTTTTATTAAATAACGGAGGAGGAGAGATTTTCCATACTTTACCGGGATTGGATATGTCGGGTACCTCACATAAATTTATTGCAGCAGTTCATAAAACGTCAGCCAAAGGCTGGGCAGAGGAACGTGGCTTCCTTTATCTACAAGCGCAAAATGATGAAGAGCTGGCTGAAGCAATGAAGACTTTCACCCAGCCGGAAACTATGGAACAACCTGTGCTCTTGGAAGTGTTTACCAACAAAAACAAGGATGCACGTATGTTGAAGAATTATTATCATCAATTAAAACAAAAATAAATTATGCCAACACAAAGAGAGTGGACAACCATCAGAGAATACGACGATATTCTTTTTGATTATTATAATGGAATTGCCCGTATCACAATCAACCGTGAACGTTATCGGAATGCATTTACCCCGACTACCACTGCCGAAATGAGTGATGCATTGCGCATTTGCCGTGAAGAAGCGGATATTGATGTGATTGTAATTACTGGAGCCGGTGATAAGGCATTCTGTTCGGGAGGCGACCAGAATGTGAAAGGACGTGGCGGATATATCGGGAAAGACGGTGTGCCTCGTTTGAGCGTATTGGATGTACAAAAGCAAATCCGTAGTATTCCGAAACCTGTGATTGCTGCCGTGAACGGCTTTGCCATTGGTGGCGGACACGTGCTCCACGTGGTATGCGATTTATCCATTGCTTCGGAAAATGCTATTTTCGGTCAGACAGGTCCTCGCGTGGGTAGCTTTGATGCCGGATTCGGTGCATCTTATCTGGCACGTGTGGTAGGACAGAAGAAAGCACGTGAAATTTGGTTCCTTTGCCGGAAGTATAATGCACAGGAAGCATTGGATATGGGATTAGTGAATAAGGTAGTACCTTTGGAACAGCTGGAAGATGAATACGTGCAATGGGCGGAAGAAATGATGTTACTTAGTCCGTTGGCTTTGCGCATGATTAAAGCGGGATTGAATGCCGAATTGGACGGTCAGGCAGGTATTCAGGAGTTGGCAGGTGACGCAACATTACTTTATTACCTGACGGATGAAGCACAGGAAGGAAAGAATGCATTTCTGGAAAAACGTAAACCGAACTTCAAACAATATCCGAAATTCCCTTAAAATAATAGGCTAATGAAAGACTGATTGTGCAGTAATTAGCAGATTGAAAAGATATTCATTATGGATTGTAAGATAGATATTATTCCCCGGTTGCTTCATTTCAAGCAACCCGCGGGAACTTCCCGGGGAACATATACTACACGAAAAGTCTGGTATCTTCACTTTACTTCTCCTGATTTTCCGGGTAGAGTGGGAATTGGAGAGTGCGCGCCTTTGCCTGCATTAAGTTGTGATGATCTCCCTGATTATGAGGATATATTAATAAGAACTTGCCGGCAAGTAGAGGAAGAACAGGGAAAATTGGATAAGGATGGTCTATGCAAGTATCCTTCCATCTTATTTGGCTTGGAAACGGCTATCTGGCATTTCTTTGCAGGGAGTTGGGCTTTGTCCGATACGGCTTTTTCACGTGGAGAGGTAGGGATTCCAATCAACGGCCTGATCTGGATGGGAGATTTTGAAAATATGTTATCCCAGATCGAGAAAAAGATGGAAGCCGGATTCCGTTGCGTCAAACTAAAGATTGGTGCTATCGACTTTGAAAAAGAATTGGCGTTGTTACGTCATATTCGTACCCATTTCTCTTCTAAAGAAATAGAGTTGCGTGTAGATGCAAACGGTGCTTTCTCTCCGGGTGATGCAATGGAAAAACTGAAACGTCTGTCAGAATTTGATTTACATTCTATCGAACAGCCGATCCGTGCCGGACAATGGGAAGAAATGGCCCGGCTCACTTCTGAATCTCCGTTGCCGATAGCATTGGATGAAGAGCTGATAGGATGCAACACGCTGGAAGAAAAAAAGAAACTGCTGGCAACCATCCGTCCGCAATATATCATCATTAAACCATCTCTCCACGGGGGAATATGTGGAGGGGATGAATGGATTATGGAAGCGGAAAAGCAACATATCGGTTGGTGGATCACTTCCGCTTTGGAGTCCAACATTGGTTTGAACGCTATCGCCCATTGGTGTGCAACATTCAATAATCCACTACCACAAGGACTGGGAACGGGTATGCTCTTTACGGACAATATAGAAGTACCTCTTGAAATCAGAAAAGATTGCCTGTGGTTTTGTAAATGATGGTATTTAGTGGTATTTAAAGGATATTCTGATGATATTCGATCGACAACAACAGCGCTTGCTACTGGAAGGAAAAGAATACACTTTTGAAGATATAAGCCAACTGATAGCAGGAGGAGCAGAAGCTCATTCTCCTGCTTATTGGGATTTATATCTTTTCCTGAACGAATGGTTTAATGACTCTCCTGTCATCACGGTTCATACATCGGGTTCCACGGGTACACCTAAAGAACTGATGGTACGCAAGGATCAAATGATGCAAAGTGCGCGTCTGACTTGTGAATTTCTGAATTTGAAGAAAGGTGAGTCGGCATTATTATGTATGAATCTTCGTTATATCGGTGCAATGATGGTGGTTGTACGTTCATTGGTTGCAGGTTTGAATCTGATTGTTCGTCCTGCTTCCGGTCATCCGTTGGCGGATATAAAAGAATCTTTGAGATTTGTGGCAATGGTCCCATTGCAAGTTTATAACACGTTGCAGGTTCCCGAAGAAAAAGAGCGATTAAAACAAACGGATATTCTGATTATAGGAGGCGGAGCCGTTGATGAGGCTCTGGAAACGGAGATAAACCATCTTCCGACTGCCGTTTACTCCACTTATGGCATGACTGAAACCTTGTCGCATATTGCCCTTCGTCGTCTGAACGGAGTATCTGCTTCAGAACATTATTATCCATTTCCTTCAGTAAAATTGTCTTTATCCGCAGAGAATACATTAATCATTGATGCCCCTTTGGTATGTGACGAAACATTGCAGACCAATGACATTGCACGTATCTATCCCGATGGAAGTTTTATAATTCTAGGCAGGAAAGACAATGTGATTAACAGTGGAGGAATTAAGATTCAAGCAGAAGAGATGGAGAAGTTACTTCGCCCGTTTATTCCTGTGTCCTTTGTCATTACTTCAGTTCCGGATCAGCGCTTAGGGCAGGCTGTCACTTTATTATTGGCAGGTCAGCCCGACACAGAAGAAATCGGAAATAAACTACAGGAAATACTGGAACCTTATTATCGTCCCAAGCATATATTGACAATAGAATCCATTCCGCAAACAGAGAACGGAAAAATTAACCGGGCAGAGTGTCGCATCTTAGCCAAACAAATGTTGATGACGTTTTACCCTCACACCCTCACACCTTGATTCAATCCCTTTATTCATCGGTGTTTCAAGTGTGAGGGTAGAGGTGAGGACAGGGTGAGGGTAACTTTTTACCCTCACCCTGTCCAGTCTTGTTCCCAGCTAATTTATACTATATTTCCCTATATATCATGCATTGATACTTAGGTATTCTTTTGTTAAGCTCGTAAGCATTCGGTCTCGTGCGTATTCTCTCCAAACTCTTATAAAGTCAAAAGCCAGACGGAGTACGTCTGGCTTTTGACTTTATAAACCTTTCTTGTTTATCCTTTCCAATTAAATGGCAGTAAATCGGAGTAGTCGTTTTTCTCTTCTCTTTCTTTATCCTGTACTCTAATCACCACGTCCTGCATCCATAGTTTTGGGTTCACCTTATTTTCCCTGCAACATCCCATCAGTGAAAAGAATATTGCCGCTGCGTGTGCTGCCTCATGCGATCCGGAGAAGAGTGTATTTTTTCTGTTTACAGTCAACGGTCTAATAGAACGCTCCACCGGATTATTATCAATGCAGAACTGTGCATCATTGACATATCCGGACAGTTGTTCAAAGCGTGTGTACATATAGAATATGGCCTTGGCAACAGGCGATTTATCGACCGTATGTTCATATTCCTCTTTGCACCATTTTTCCAGTCCTTTGATAATAGGGTACGATTTTTCCCGGCGAAGCTTTACTACAGCCTCGCCTTCCAGATGTTCTATCCTGATTTCCTCCTCCACAGCATACAGTCTGCCTATTTGTTCAAGTGCATACCTTGCTCTGGGAGGGTCATTTCCTTCCGCTTCCACAAACTTGCGCCTGACGTGTGCCCAACAGCACAAGTGCAACTTTCCGGGTAGCGTGTCGAACTCGTCATATACTGCAAAGCCGTCACTCTGTACCACGCGGACCTGTCCTGCCAGCAGTGTGTCTATTCCGCTGCTGCCACGCCCCTTGTGATATTCAAAGAAGGGGGTATGAAACCGGGGCAGATAGAAGTTCCACATATACCCGCGATGAAGAGCACCGGGTCGGTCGCTTTCAAGTACGGGGTGGGGCGTCTCATCGGCCATGACGTAATAACTGTCCTTAACCAGTTCACGAAGCTCATTGTAGATCGGCTCCAAACGCTGTGCGGCAGCCATCATCCAGTTACTTACGGTGGAAGGACTCAGATGGATGCCTTCACGCTCAAAAATGTCCAGCTGTCTGTGCAGAGGCAGGTGATCGTAATATTTGGCGGTGGCAATGTGGGACAGTACACTCTCCGAGGCATTGCTGTGAGGGTGTGCCATTACGGGCATGGGAGCAGTTATGATACGACCGTCGGCAAGCCGGTATTTAGGACGGATGATGCGTCTCACATAGAATCGGGCAGGGCTGACGGCATATTGTTCGCTCACTTCCTCCCCCAGCTTCGTCGCTCCCTCCAGAGAAAGACCTTCCGGCATGGGAATGATGATTTCTTCACGGGGAAGGGACGGATCGATGGGCTTACGGGCGTGGGGAGTAATCTTTTGGGTGAAGCTCTTACGGAAACGATTGTAACCATTCTCCGACCGGGCAGATTTCTCAGCCGTTTTCTGCTCCTCCGCTACCGGGTCATTGACATCGGACGGAGATTCAAAACAGATGCTCAATTGGTTGGCATCTTCGGGAAGATGACGTTTTTCACTGGATTTACCCCATAAACGGCGTGTCAAATCAGCCAATTTCCATCTCAGGTCAGCAATGACGGCTGTACAGGCTGAGATTTCCTCAACTTGGCGGGAATACTCCTGCAAAGAGGCTGCGTATTTTCTCTGAAGTTCCGCATGTTCCTTTTCAAGACGTTCACGTTCCTTGCGCAACTCTTCGTACTCTTCCAAAGTAAAGGTAATGACTGGTTCTTTCACTGCATATCCACTTTTTTATTATGTGGCAAAGTTATCAAAATAAACCTGTACGGCTTGTAGGATGGGAGATTACTTTTCAACTGTTTTCCGATACTTTTTAACAGTAAGCAGCTCATTCAGGCGATTCCAGGAAATTTGAAGAAAATCTCTTTTCCGTTCGTCCTTTTTCAAGAAGAAAGAACTGTGGTTCAGACGACGGCATTCCAGTCGGTATTCGTCCTCGCACCGATAGAGGATATGCAATCTGCTACGGGAACGGTCAAGAAAAATATGACAACTCTGCTCTGACACGCAAGAACCCGTGTGCCGGATGACCTCGCCACAAAGACCGTCAATACCTTTATGGAAATTACAACCATTGGGATAAAGGTAATAAGACCAGAAAGGACTGTTACGGAAAAGACCAAGACCTAAGGGGAGAAGTAGATCCTGAGGAGAATGGATGCCAAGACTGGAAGCCGAAACTTTATAACGACGACCACCATCAAATATGAAAAGAACAGAATCAAAATGGTTAGACTCGGATAAGAGACTACGCAGCTTTTCACTTTCACTAGAAAATACTAATACTGAACACATAATGGATTAAGATGATTATGAAGGCACAAAGGTAGGAAAGAAAAGAAGGGAAAGAAACACGCACGAGCCCGAATGCTTACTTAAGCTCTAATGTTTTACAAGGGCTCACCCATGTGAACAAATCTGTTTACAACCGTAAACAGATTTGTTCACACCTGATAGCTTATCTGTCCACACAAGTAAGCCCCTGCTAACTATTAAGCAGAGTGATATAAACAACAGGACTAATACATATATAGAGTACGACTGTTTTTCAAAAGAAAGGCATATATCAGGAAGAGAACATGAGGGTGTAGATTATGCACGAAGAAATAACAAGAGTAATAGTGGCATATACTCCTTTAATTCATTACGTAAAAGTTCCATCGTTTTTTGTTTATATCGATTGATAGATTTCACGCTAAGATTCATCTCTTCTGCAATCTCTGTATGAGTTTTGCCTTCAAAGAAACTTTTAATAAAGACGGTTCGATAGTTTTCGGGAAGTTTGTTTAATGTCTCATACAACATTCTGTATAGCTCATCAAGAGTATATATACTATCCGGTTCTGTTTCATAGACAGGAGCTTTCTTCTGTATATTTTCCGCATAGCTCCATTCATATTCCTGATGTTTCAGGAAATTCAGGCAGCTATTTTTTACGCACATTTTGATGTAAGCTAATGCAGTGTTCGATTGAAGATCAAAAGAATCAGTATCCAGTTTATCCCATAATGAGGTGAATACATCCGAAACGATGTCTTCACGTGTTTCTTTATCATCAACAAACCTTTTTGCATACAAACAAAATGGGGCATAATACTCCTCATAAAGTTGTTTGAAAGCCCGTTCTTTAGTCTGTTTGGAAAAAGATATTTTCATTATTTTGAGGTTCTGTAGTTTTTCATTTCGTTGCAAATATATAATAAGATAATTATCAAAGCCTCATTTTCGATTCTTTTTTTTGCTTTCACCCCTAATGAATAGAAAATAATCAGATAAGACTGTCCTTTTGTATATAGGTTGATTGTATTATATATAAACAGGATTAAAATATGAAAAACAAGTTTTTTTTATTGGCTATAACCTTTTGTTTGCCAATACATTCTCAAGAAGTTTCCAAGTCTTTTATTCCGATGGCTGAAATACCTGCCGGAAGTTTTTATATGGGAAGTGACGGATTAGGCGAAAATTTTGATGAGGCTCCTATCCATCAGGTAGTAATCTCTCGCCCGTTTCGTATGGGAATTACTGAAATAACGAATGCGCAATATGAATCATTCCGTCCGGAACATCGGGCATTACGAGGAAAAAACGGTGTTTCGCTGGAAGATGATGAAGCTGTTGTCAATGTGAGTTATTCCGATGCTGTTGCCTTTTGTGAATGGCTTAGCCGGAAAGAAGGCAAAAACTATCGTTTGCCAACAGAAGCAGAATGGGAATATGCTTGCCGGGCAGGCACATACACACTATTTTCTACAGGAGACGGGTTACCTGCAGTTTATCATCGGAATCAAAAAGTGGTTCGTGATTTTGATCCGGTATCTTTAAAAGTTGCCCAGACTCCTCCTAATACATTCGGGCTTTATGATATGCATGGAAATGTGGAAGAATGGTGCTTGGATTGGTATGCTCCTTATTCCGCAGAAAAGCAGAAAGACCCGGCAGGACCATTGGCAGGAGAGTTTCGGGTCACTAGAGGAGGGGGTCATCACACCCCGGAGAAATACTTGCGAAGTGCCAATCGGCTGGCTATGCTCCCGGAAGATAAACATTCCCAAACCGGATTTAGAATTGTGGAAGCAGATACTCGTTTGAATGTATCAGGGACATTTGTTCCTGTCCCGTTCAATCAGAAATCTGTAGAAAATACATCTATAAAATGGAAGAAAGTATCTGCTATCACACCGATGTTTTTGCCTCCGATACCATTTGTGGTACGTCCGGTATGTGATTCGAATACCCCATTTTATCTGCATAATCATCAGCCTGCAGTTACGTGGTGTGATAATGGAGATTTGCTGGCAATATGGTTTTCTGCAAATGAAGAGAATGGGAGAGGGATGGTAGTACTCGGTTCCCGCTTGCGTGCCGGGCATACTGATTGGGATGTGGCTTCTTTATTCTTTAAAGTTCCGGATCGGAATATGACAGGAAGTGCTTTGCTCAATGACGGGAAAGGAAAATTGTATCATATCAATGGAGTGGAAGCATCGGGAGACTGGCAGAATCTCGCAATGGTACTACGTACCAGTACAGATAACGGTGCTTCATGGAGCACTCCTAAACTGATAGCTCCCGAACATACCAAACGTCATCAGGTAATAGCTGGTACGATTCGCACACGTGAGGGATGGCTGGTTCAAGCCTGTGATGCGGGTCCTGGCAGTCATGATGGGGCAGCTGTTCAAATCAGTAAAGATGGAGGAAAAACATGGTGCGATCCTTGGGATGGCGCTCCTTTGCCGGATTTCAAAGAAGGAGGAACGGGAAGTACAATTGCAGGTATCCATGCGGGAATTGTACAATTAGGAAACGGAAGTTTGATGGCTATGGGGCGTGGTAATAGCATACGGAATAAAGAAGGAAAGCTCCGAATGCCTATGAGTATATCAGATGATATGGGAAAGACCTGGAAATATGTAGCAAGCGAACTCCCTCCTATTGACGGAGGTCAGCGTCTTGTTTTAATGAGACTGAATGAAGGACCTTTGCTATTGGTTTCTTTTACAGACCATCCGCAACGTACGCCTTTGGAAGAACGTGGTCTGGAATTTAAGGATAAAAATGGAAATGTGAAGAAAGGATATGGCATGTATGCGGCTCTTTCCTACGATGAGGGAAAAACATGGCCGGTAAGAAAACTACTGACGGACGGTGAATATCGCTTTTTAAACGGTGGAGCATGGACGGGATATTTCGAAATGGATGAAAATCATGCTGAACCACGTGGTTATCTTGCAGGAACACAAACTCCTGATAATGTGGTTCATATCCTTAGTAGCCGATTGCATTACCGCTTCAATTTGGCATGGCTCAAAAAATAAAATAAAAAAAGTTTGTTTTTGCTGTCCTTTTCCAATTGCTTCAGTTGTATTATAAGTGTAATTACAATTAAAAGATAAGATTTTGAAAGAAAATAAGGAAAATATGAGTCCGGAATCATTGCTCCGTAAAGCACAAGCATTGGGAGATGATATTAAAGAAATGGAATCCATTGATGTATTGGGTGCCTATTATCAAGCACAAGCCAAAATAAAAACTAATAGAAGAAAGAACATGTATAATCAACTGATGCGTTATGCAGCATTTCTGACTATACCTTTATTTCTCTCTTCTCTGGTTTTGGGATATTTATATTTTAGTGGAACAGAAACCGACGAAAAATATGCAGAGGTGGTAACCGCTACCGGTTCTGTCATACGTTATGAACTTCCGGATCATTCTGTAGTATGGCTGAATGCAGGTAGTACATTGCGTTATCCTACCACTTTCAAGAAAGACAACCGGTTGGTAGAGTTGAAGGGTGAAGCATATTTCGAAGTGCAGGCAGACAAAGATCGTCCTTTCTATGTAAATACTCCGAATGGCTTGAGCGTATATGTTTATGGTACCAAATTTAATGTAGCTGCTTATGAGGATGATAATTATATAGAAACAGTGTTGGAAAAAGGTAAGGTAAATGTGATAACCCCTAATCAGGAAACAATTGTATTGGCTCCTGGAGAACAGTTGCTTTACGATAAACAGAGTCAAAAGTCGAAAAAAAATAAAGTGGATGTCTATGGAAAGATAGCTTGGAAAGATGGAAAACTAATTTTCAGAAATGCTTCATTAGAAGAAATCCTGAAGCGTCTGGAACGACATTTCAATGTAGAAATTCAGTTTAACAATAGGTCTGGAAAAGAATATAAGTACCGGGCTACTTTCCGGACTGAAACTCTGTCGCAGATATTGGATTATCTGGCCAGGTCTGCCGATTTAAAATGGAAAATTGAAGAACCGCAACAACAGGCAGATGATACATTATCAAAGACTAAAATTAGAGTAGATTTATATTAGAGTAGTAACCCTTAAAATAAAAGCCCATGGAATAACACAAGAGAATAAAAGAAAGGAAGAAAGCTGCTACCAACAGCTGTCTTCCTCCGAATTTTCCAGATTCACGGTACAAGGTCTCACAAACACTAGCCGGAATCAAACCATAGTTCATTTAGTAATAAACTTTAGTTAGCCACAAATGTATGAAAAAAAATCATTCATTTACAGCATTATGTCCTAAATATGCTTTAAATCTAAAACTTCCTTTAGTTATGAGGATTAGTCTAGCACTACTTTTCGCAGTAGTATTACAACTTTCTGCCGAAGATGGCTATGCCCAGCGAACGCGGGTTGCCATTTCAATGAATAATGTATCTGTAGAACAGGTACTGAATAAAATAGAGGAGACGTCCGACTATGTTTTCCTCTATAATGATAAAACAATTCAGAAGAACCGTATTGTTTCTGTGAGAAACAATTCAGGTAAGATCCTGGATATTCTTGATGAGGTGTTTAAAGGAACCAACGTTACTTATACAGTGGTTGATAAGCAGATTATCTTGTCTACCAATAAATTGAATGTAACAGAGCAAGATCCGACTATCCAGGTAAAAGGTACAGTGAAAGATACAAAAGGAGAACCTTTGATCGGAGTGAATGTGAAAGTAAAAGGAACAACTACCGGTGCTATTACAGATTTCGACGGAAACTTTCAGATTCAAGCTAAAAAGGGAGCGGCATTGGAGATCTCTTATATTGGATATGCTTCTCAAGAGGTGAAGGTTACAGATAATAAATCGCTTTCCATTGTGATGACGGAAGATACAAAAGTCTTGAATGAGGTTGTTGTAACGGCTTTGGGCATTAAACGCGAAACTAAGTCTTTGACATACAATGTGCAGCAGATTGGCGGCGATGAAGTGGCAAAGGCGAAAGATATGAATGTGATGAGCAGTCTTGCCGGTAAGGTAGCGGGTGTGAATATCAATGCAAGTTCATCCGGTATTGGAGGTGGTGCCCGTGTGGTAATGCGTGGTACGAAGTCTATATCCGGTAATAACAACGCTCTATATGTAGTAGATGGAGTTCCTTTGGCTAATATATCTGGTGAACAACCCGACGATCAGTATACGGGTGCCGGACAATCCGGTGACGGATTGGCTAACTTCAACGCTGATGATATAGAATCAATTTCAGTACTTAGCGGATCGGCCGCCGCTGCACTATACGGTTCGGCTGCTGCCAATGGTGTGGTACTTATCACAACGAAGAAGGGGGCTGTAGATAAAACCAGATTGACTTACAGTAATAATTCAACCTTCTATTCACCATTCCGATTACCGGAATTCCAGAATACGTATGGTTCGGAAACAGGAGAGTGGTATAGTTGGGCATCTAAATTGTCATCTCCTACCGATTATGAAGTTAAAGATTTTTTCCAGACAGGTTACAATGTAGCAAACACTGTAAGTCTGACTACAGGGACACAAAAAAATCAAACCTATGTATCTGTAGGTGCTGTGAATGCCCGGGGTATCATTCAGAATAATGACTTGGACAGATATAATTTCTCTGTTCGTAACACTACCTCTATGCTGAATGATAAACTGACGATGGATTTAAGTTTTATGTATTCTAATGTAAAGGAACAGAATATGTTGTCGCAAGGAGAGTATGCAAATCCATTGGTTCCCGTTTATTTATTTCCGCGCGGTGATGATTTCTCGAAATATCAGTATTATGAACGATATGATGTAGACCGTAACATAAAAACACAGTTCTGGCCATTGAAAGAAAATGGATTATCCATGCAGAATCCTTACTGGATTACGAATCGGAATATGTATACCAATAAGAAAGACCGTTTTCTGGCAAGCGGTTCACTAAAATATACGATAACAGATTGGTTGAATGTTTCCGGACGCGTGAAACTGGATAAGGAAACTATCAACTCGGAAAAGAAAATGTATGCTTCCACTTTGAATGTGATTGCTGAAAACTCGGATAAAGGAGCATACGTGCAATCGAACAAGAATACCAGTCAGATATATGCGGATGCCATGTTGAATATCAATAAATATTTCTATCACGACACATGGAATCTGACAGCATCTTTAGGTGTCAGTTTATTGGATTTGGATTATAAGGAGCTTAATTTTGGAGGAGGATTACTGACCATTCCTAATCTGTTTACTTCTAACAATGCGAATGTTTCCGGTAAATTAACCTATAAAAATACGAACTATCACGACCGTACCAATTCTTTATTCGGAACATTCTCATTAGGATATAAGGGCATGGTTTATGTAGACGGTTCGTTACGTAATGACTGGATATCTGCTTTGGCAGGAACAAACCATTCTTCCATATTATATCCTTCTATTGGTGCTTCAGCAATTCTGACTAATATGTTTACAATGAAATCTAACATTCTTTCTTATGCAAAGGTTCGCCTTTCATATAGTGAGGTGGGTAATGCACCGGAAAGATTCAGGGCTATCACTACTTACGCAGTGTTGGGAGGATTGAACACCACTTCTTATTTCCCGATAAAAGACCTCAAACCGGAGAGAACTCATTCATGGGAAGGAGGATTTAATTTAGGTCTGTTTGATAATAAACTGACACTGGACGTGACAGCTTATAAGACATATACGGAGAATCAGCTCTTCAGTCCGGAAATTTCTACAACAACCGGATATTCTAAACTATATGTAAATGCAGGTAAAGTAACGAATAAAGGTATTGAGTTAG
The DNA here is from genome assembly GCF_014334015.1 of Bacteroides sp. M10. Lineage (GTDB taxonomy): Bacteria > Bacteroidota > Bacteroidia > Bacteroidales > Bacteroidaceae > Bacteroides > Bacteroides intestinigallinarum. Next base: position 3,963,048 of record NZ_CP060488.1, read on the forward strand.
CTCTTGGCTTTAAACAGAATATAGGGCCTGTAGATTGGAAAACAACTTTACTATGGTCGCTCAACAGAAACCGCATTGACCAATTACTCCCTGAATATACAAATGAAGAGTTGGGAGTGACAGTACATCTGGACGAAATGGATGTCTATTCGTTAGGCGGTGCCAAACAACGGCTAACAGTAGGGGGCTCTATGGGAGATGTTTATGTTAATACAATGAGAACTGATGAGCATGGACATATCTGGATGAATTCAATGACAGGTGCACTGGAAACAGATAAGAATAATTATGTCTATGCCGGTAATACCAATCCGAAATATACTCTTAGCTGGAGAAATGAATTTAATTGGAAAGGAATCAGCCTCGGATTTATGTTGAATGCCCGTGTAGGCGGTATCGGAGTTTCTGCCACTCAAGCTGTAATGGACTATTATGGAGTGTCTAAGACATCGGCAGCAGCACGGGATAATGGTGGCGTGAAAGTAAACGGCCAGATGATTGATGCCCAGACATGGTATCAGACTATCGGAGCTAATGGTACAGGTTATGTAGGTTCTATGTATGTATATAGTATGACTAATGTTCGTTTGGGAGAATTGACATTGGGATATGATATTCCGATCAATAAATGGTGTAAATGGATTTCTGGATTGAATGTATCCTTTGTAGGACGTAATTTATGGATGCTGTATTGTAAGGCTCCATTTGACCCGGAATCTACTGCAAGTACAGGTACTTATAACCAGGGTATGGACTATTTCATGCAACCGAGTTTGAGATCGATGGGATTTTCTGCAAAGATTTCTTTCTAATTGGATAACCTTTAAAAAAAATAATGATGAACATACGTAAGTTTTTTAAAGTAAGGAACTACTACTTACTCCTTGGAGTAATCATGATAAATGTAGGTTGTACGAAGAATTTTCTGGAGTACAATACCAATCCTAATGAAGCAACCGATGAGATGACGGATTGGGATAATGTGAGAACTGGTTCTCTTCTTTTACAGATGGAGCAGAACGTACTGGTGGTAGCACAACCGGGACTTAATATCGGTTCGGACAGATATCAGACTGTGGAAGTGATGGGTGGAGATGGCTATGTCGGCTATTTTGGTTTTCCTGCTCCCAGTATCAATTCTGCCGGTCGTTACAATTGGGATAAAAGAAGTTGGTATGGTGATATGTTCACTACCAATTACCTGACGACTATGAATGCCTGGCGTGAAATAAGAAAAGCGATTAACAATGACGAAGATCCCCGGTTTTCTATGGCGCAGATTCTGAAAGTAGCGGCAATGCATCGTGTGACAGATACCTATGGGCCTATTCCTTATTTGAATTTTGGAGTTTCAAAAGAAGTGCCTTATGATTCGCAAAAGGATGTTTATTACAGATTCTTTGAAGAATTGGATGGAGCTATCAATAACTTGGATAGTTATGCTGCATCCGGAAGTAAAGTTTTGTCATCATGGGATTGTGTGTTCAACGGTGATGTTACATCTTGGATAAAGTTTGCCAATTCACTTCGTTTGCGTCTTGCATTGCATCTTGCCTATGTGGATGAAACAAAGGCAAAAAGTGAAGCCCAACTGGCTATTGGCAATAGTTATGGATTGATGAATGTGAAGTCTGATTTAGCAGAACTTCAGCATATTACTCCGATAGCGACTTATGAAAGTCCTCTGTATATTCTGAAAGGATGGGATGATATTTGTATGGGAGCGACGCTGGATTCATACATGAATGGTTATCAGGATCCACGACTTTCTGCTTACTTCGAGGCAGGTACGGGTGGAAAATATCGGGGTATAAGAGCCGGAATGTCAAAGGACGTAAGTAAGGATAAATATATAACAGGAATCTTTGCTGAACCACAGGCAACTGCTACTTCCAATGTAGTGTGGATGCGTTCATCTGAATCATATTTCTTGTTGGCGGAATATGCTTTGCGTTGGGGAACGAATGCCGATGCTAAAAAGTATTATGAAGATGGAATAAGAATGTCTTTTGATGAACATGGTGTATCAGGAGCTGACGCGTATCTGACAAGAACTGCGGCGGGTGGATATGTGCCTGCCAATTATGAGGATCCGGTGACATCATCTCATTCCATGGATGCTTTGGGTACTGTTTCTATCGCTTGGGATGAATTGGGAGATTTTAAAACAAATCTGGAACAAATCATTACTCAAAAGTACATTGCTCTTTATCCGGTGGGACAAGAGGCATGGACAGAGTTCCGCCGTACCGGTTACCCGAAAGTATTTCCGGTTGTTGTGAATGAAAGTTCCGGAGGTTCTGTAGACACAAATATACAAATCCGCAGATTACCTTATCCGGAATCGGAATATAATACGAATAGAACAGAGTTGGATAAAGGCATCACACTTTTAGGTGGCGTAGATAACCCGGGTGTCAGATTGTGGTGGGATGTGCCTAATAAATAATTGGTTACTTAAATAATGCAGAATATGAAAATAAATTATGTATATTTTTTGTTCACCTATCTCTTGACATTTGTTGTGAGTGGTTGTGATACGGATATTGAACCGGAAGTTATACAGGCGGCTAATACTTATAATGAAGAATATTATCAGAACTTACGTGAATATAAGAAAACAGATCATGCTATTTGTTTCGGCTGGTATGCCGGTTATACTTCAGAAGCATCTCCTTCGCAGGGACTTCATTTCACTGGTTTGCCGGATAGTCTGGACATCGTCAGTCTGTGGTCGGGTATTCCTTCCAACAATCCGGCTTATGTAGAAACTAGTTATTATAACGAGCGTTATTTGCCGACTGCTTATGAGGAAATGAATTATATCCGTACAGTAAAGGGGACTCGCGTTGTGATGTGTACGATTTGCCGTATTGGAAGTACGGAGTTTCCTAAAACCGACGCAGGTATCGAGGCTTATGCTTTACATCTTGTGAGATGTGTGTTGCGTAACGATCTGGATGGTTTGGACTTGGACTACGAACCGGAAGGCGACTGGTTGCAAAATGATAACTTTACAAAGTTTATAAAGGTATTGGGAAATTATTTCGGTCCTCAATCGGGTACAGGCAAATTATTAATTGTTGACTTCTATAATCAGCTGCCTCCTAAGGAAACAGAACCTTATGTCGATTATTTTGTACGACAATGTTACACCACCGGTAGTGCTCAAAGTTTGCAATCTAAATTTGACCAGCTTAGCAGCTGGTGTCCTCCTGAAAAATTCGTTGCTACGGAACAAATGGGATGGTACTGGCAGAATGGTGGAGTCGAATTTACGGAAGCCGATGGAAATAAAGTAGATTCATGGGGCAATCCAATCTATTCTGTAATAGGTATGGCACGCTGGAATCCTACACAAGGACGAAAAGGTGGATTCGGCGGATATTATTTTGAATATGAATACAATACCACTCGTCCTGCTAATCAGGCTATAGGTGATAAAGAGAAAGCCGCTATTCCTTATTATAGCCTTCGACGTGGTATTCAGGAACAAAATCCTGCCGGAAAGCCTGTACAACAGTCTACTAAACAAGAAACGGAAGAAGAAAATGGATGAATTTTAAATTTGTATGCAAGGTATGAAAACATTGAATAATATAAAAAAGATATGGGGAGCTGCTTTGATAGGAATAGCTTCTTTTATGCTGCAGGGATGCCAGGAAGCCGCTCAAAAAGGTGACGGGTTGTTAATGACCGGAACATCTTCGGATAGATTGGTAAAGTTTGCCATTGATGGATTTCCATCTGCGTATGCTGTTTCTGTGACTTCAACTTCTCGCGTTGAATCGGATATTCAGGTGAATCTGGCTGTTGATGCAAGTCTGGTTGATACTTATAATGAGGAAATGGGAACCAATTATTATCCCATTCCGGATAAATCATATACATTTGAAAATCCGGAGGTTACGATTTCAGCAGGACAGGCAATTTCTTCTGCTGCCTCTCTTTCAATTGCCGATGATTCGGAATTTGTTCCGGGGCGTGTTTATTTGATACCGGTTACCATAAAAAGTGCGACGGGAGATTTGGATATTATAGAAGCAGGACGTACTATTTTCCTGAAAGTATCTCGAACATTGCGTTTCCATGCTCCGTATGTAGGACAGGCTTCTATGGCTTATCAATTTTTGCTTCCGGATCCTATTCCTTCCTTGCCTACTTATACATGGGAAGTGAAGATTTATGCCACTAAATTCCGTTCTTCCGGAGCTTCCGGTACTACCCGTGTTTGCTCATTTGGAGGTAGTGAGGCGTCTGTAGAAGGGGGAGCAATTGATGATGGGGGCTTTAAATGTGACCAGAACCTGCTTCGTTTTGGTGAAGGAACGGATGAGCCGAATCAGCTGCATGTAACAACTAAACAGGGTAAAATGTCATCGAATACTCGCTTTGCTTTAAATACCTGGTATGCTGTTGCCTTGGTAAATGACGGCAGTACGTTGACATTGTATATTAATGGAGAGAAAGATAACTCAATGACAGTTGCTCCGTATGAATATGCGCTTTATGGAGTACAGATCGGTATGCCTTCAAAAGGTTATCAATCTTCACAATTGTTTTATGGTCGTTTGAGTGAGATGCGCCTTTGGACTCGTCCTTTGTCTGCTCGTGAAATTAAAGCAAATGTATGTGGGGTAGACCCTTCTACCAATGGGCTTGTGTCTTATTGGAGAATGAATGAAGGAGAGGGAACTACTTTCTATGATTTATCTCCGTCAAAGCGTGATATCAGTTATAAGAATGGAATTACGATTGACTGGACTTATGATGATACGAATAAATGTCTTGAATAAGGTAATAATAAATGAATAGACTGTATGATAATGAAAAACAATATAAATAGATTAACTCTCCTTTTGCTTGTTTTATTGGGAGGAGTAGGATTCACATCCTGTTCGGATAATGACAATGATTTTATTGAATTGCCGACAATAGAGATGCCACAGTCGGAAGCAGGACCTGTTTCTATTGATTATAGGGAGATACTGGATGCAGGAAGCTATGTTTATGATTATACTATCAAACTGGATAAACCTGCTGCTACTACTTTATTGTGTGACATTGCCGTGGACGAAAGTATGGTAGAGGCTTATAATGCTGCAAATAACACGTCTTATAAGATGATGCCCGCTTTTGTCTATGAGTTGCAAGCTAAAAATGCGATAGTGAAGGCAGGACAGCAAGAATCCAATTCCTTATCAGTTAAGTTTTCATCGTTGTTCGGTTTGGTGGAAGGTGAAGAATATTTGCTTCCTATTGTTGCAACAATAGATGAAACGTGTGTAGGACAATTTGTAACGGACACTCGTTCTGTTTCTTATTTTACGATTAGCATTGATGGGGAATTGGATTATATACCGGGATTGAATATGAGTTCTTATTCAACGGATATGTATCGTACGTTAAGTTTCGCAAATGATGAAGTAGTTACGATTGAAGATAATACACATACGTTTGAGATGCTTGTATATCCATATAGTTGGCATAGTGGAACTAATTATATAGGTACATGGCGTGGTAAAGATACCAACAATAATAATGAGGTTTTTAGTGGTTGTGAACTACGTGTGACCGGTGCAACGGGAGCGTCTAATATTGGTAATCGTCAATGTGACTTGACATTGGCTAATCAAAATATAACGTTGCCGGCTAATCAATGGGTAAGGTTGACTATTACTTGTGACGGAACAAAAACGGGTCAGAATACTGAGGTTGCTTATCGTTTATATATTAACGGTGAGGAAGTTGCTTCTGCAAAACCTACTAAACGTTGGGGACCATCCTCTTCTCAAAGATTCAAGGTGGGATATACGTTGACTGGTATTCAGTTTGGTAATACAAGTTCGAGTCTGTATTTTGATGGTCTGATTTCTGATATTCGTATGTGGAAGAAGTGTCTGACGGCGGAAGAAGTAAAAGCTAACTTGCGTACAATAGCTTCTCCATCTTCGTCGGACTTATATGGCTATTGGAAATTGGATGAAGGAGAAGGAAATACATTGAAGGACAGTTCGGGCAATGGGCGTGATTTAACTTTCCCTGCTTCGGCAAACATCATTTGGAATGCAGAATTCAATGATTTGCCTCAAGATAATTAAAATGTGATTTTATATTGGGAGTTATTGTGTTTTTACGTAACTCCCAATATTAACTTAAAGAAATGATGATGAAACGTTTTATGTCAGCTTTGATCGTTTTACTGTGCTCTATTGTTGGCGTATGTGCTCAACAACAGGGAAAAACTGCATTACGTTTTGATACTACTACTTGGAATTTTGGTAATATTCAGGAAGTAGGAGGCAAAGTGAGTCATACTTTTCATTTTACTAATATACATACTTCTCCTGTTGTGATTGAAGAAGTGATTTCAATTTGTGGATGTGCCATTCCTGTTTATAGTAAACAACCTGTAAAACCAGGGCATACAGGCATTATTACCGTAACTTTCGATCCTAAAGGGCGAACAAACTTTTTCTCTAAGAGTATAAGGGTTGTTTCTAATTCAGGACAAAGTGTCAATACTCTTTGGGTAAAAGGCACGATAAATACAATGAATCGTATAGAGGATGAATATCCTTATTCTTTATCATCAGATATTCTGGCAGACCGAATGACTCTATCTTATGATCTGTTACAGCATAATGGGAGGCCAAAACAATTGGAAATTAGAATCTATAACCGGTCGGATAAAATAGTCAGGTTGTCATACTCGCTGTTGGATAAGAGTGGATGTTTGTCGATATCTATGCCATCATCTCTTCAAGGTCGATCTTGTGCGACTATAAAAATAACAGCTTCTCCTTTAAAAGGCTTTTACGGTACATTTAAAGATAAGATTATTATTAGTGCCAATTCCGTACACAGTTCTCCTATACAAATCTTTGGTACAGTGATTGATGATATGAGAAAAGTAAGCACGGCAACTGCTCCCCGGATGAAGTGTTCACAGTCTTATTTTAATTTGGGGAATATCTCATTAAAAAAGCGTATTCAGAGAAAAGTTAAAGTTACTAATGAAGGGGCGAATCCTCTTATTATCCGCAAAATAGAATGTCCGGAATTTGTTTCTACTAATATCCGGGGTGAAAAGGTTTTGAAGCAAAATGAGTGTTTGGAGGTTCTGTTTGAATTAAATGTATCATCTTCAAACCATCTATTGGATGCAAAGGTCAAGTTGATAACAAATGATACTCATCAGCCTGTACATACAGTTATATTTGAGGGAGAAATGGGTAAGTAGGGTTGAATATCTCTATTTGAAAGATTAGAAATACATTATAAATTAATTGAGTCATTTTACTGTATATAACATTATGATAAAACGATTGTATATTTTGGTGATGGTACAGATGGTATGTACTTTGGGGTTTACTCAATCCTCTCCCTCGTTACCTGCTTACAAAGATCCCAGTTTGTCAATAGATATGAGACTTTCAGATTTACTTTCCCGTATGACTCTGGAAGAAAAGGTCGGTCAGTTACTTTGTCCTTTAGGTTGGGAAATGTATGAAATCCATGGCAGTGAGGTTCATCCTTCCGGAAAGTTCAAGCAATTGATTAAAGAAAGAAATGCCGGAATGCTTTGGGCAACTTATCGTGCTGATCCCTGGACAAAGAAAACATTGGCTAATGGCTTAAATCCAGAATTGTCAGCGAAAGCCGGAAATGCATTGCAAAAGTATGTGATGGAGAATACCCGTCTGGGAATTCCGATGTTTTTAGCGGAAGAAGCCCCTCATGGGCACATGGCAATTGGTGCTACAGTTTTTCCTACGGGTATCGGAATGGCGGCTACCTGGTCGCCGGAATTAGTAAAAGAAGTTGGTCAAGTTATCGCTAAAGAAATTCGTTCCCAAGGTGGGCATATTAGTTATGGTCCCGTACTTGATCTGACCCGTGATCCCCGTTGGTCCCGCGTGGAAGAAACATTTGGTGAGGATCCTGTGTTGAGTGGCATTTTAGGGGCGTCTATGGTTGACGGTTTAGGTGGAGGTAATCTATCACAAAAATACGCTACCATAGCTACCTTGAAACATTTTCTGGCATACGCTGTGCCGGAGGGTGGACAGAATGGTAATTATGCTTCAGTCGGTATTCGTGATTTGCATCAGAATTTTCTTCCTCCTTTTCGTAAGGCAATAGATGCAGGGGCATTGTCTGTAATGACTTCATACAATTCGATAGATGGGATACCTTGTACGTCGAACCATTATTTGCTGACTCAACTCTTGCGTAATGAATGGAAGTTTTGTGGCTTTGTAGTTTCCGATTTATATAGTATTGAAGGGATTCACGAAAGCCACTTTGTTGCTCTAACTAAAGAGAATGCAGCCATACAATCTGTAACGGCTGGCGTTGATGTTGACTTGGGTGGGGATGCTTATACCAACCTTTGTCATGCGGTTCAATCCGGACAAATGGATAAGGCTGTGATTGATACGGCTGTCTGCCGGGTGTTACGGATGAAGTTTGAGATGGGCTTGTTTGAGCATCCTTATGTGGATCCGAAAATTGCTGCTAAAACAGTACGCCGTAAAGAACATATCGAACTGGCACGTAAAATCGCACAGTCTTCCATAACACTTCTCAAAAATGAGAATTCAATTCTTCCTTTAAGCAAGACGATAAATAAGGTGGCGGTAATTGGCCCTAATGCTGACAATCGATATAATATGTTAGGGGACTATACAGCTCCGCAGGAAGATAGTAATGTGAAAACAGTTCTTGATGGAATTCTAACAAAATTATCTCCTTCTCGTGTGGAATATGTACGAGGCTGTGCTATTCGTGATACTACAGTGAATGAGATAGAACAAGCAATTGAAGCTGCCCGTCGCTCCGAAGTTGTAATTGTGGTTGTGGGTGGTTCCAGTGCCCGTGATTTTAAAACGAGTTATAAAGAAACAGGTGCGGCTGTAGCTGAAGAGGGTAGTGTAAGTGATATGGAGTGTGGAGAAGGATTTGACCGTGCCAGTTTATCCTTACTTGGTAGACAACAAGAACTATTGGAATCTTTGCAAAAGACAGGTAAGCCTTTGATTGTCGTTTATATTGAAGGTCGTCCTTTAGAAAAGAATTGGGCTTCGGAATATGCTGATGCACTACTGACTGCTTACTATCCGGGGCAGGAGGGTGGAAATGCCATAGCGGATGTTCTCTTTGGAGATTATAATCCTTCCGGACGTTTGCCAATCTCCGTTCCGCGTTCTGTAGGTCAGATTCCGGTTTATTATAATAAGAAAGCTCCTCGAAATCATGATTATGTGGAAGTGTCATCTTCTCCGTTATATAGCTTTGGTTATGGGATGAGTTATACCACTTTTGAATATTCTGCTTTGCAGGTAGTGCAGAAATCTGCTCGTTGTTTTGAAGTCTCATTTAAAGTAAAGAATACAGGGAAGTATGATGGTGAAGAAGTAGCACAACTTTATATGAGAGATGAATATGCATCAGTTGTTCAGCCGATGAAACAGTTGAAACATTTTGAACGTTTCTATTTAAGTAAGGGAGAGGAAAAGTTAATCGTCTTCACGTTAGCAGCAGAAGATTTATCTATCATTAATCAGGCTCTGGAACAAATAGTAGAGTCCGGAACTTTTCAGGTAATGATTGGTAGTTCTTCGGATGATATTAGATTAGAAGGTTCTATTTTAGTAAAATAAGTTTTATTATTAGGATGTTGTTGCTCACTTTTATAAACCCAGGTAAATAAGAGAATATACCGGAAAATGAATGTCTGGAGGAAATAATAAAATTGCTTTTATTGCTGATATTATTTGTTTTTTTTAATAAAAGCATCTACTTTTGGCTCCCATAAAAAATGATAATAACCGGAAAATCTCTGATGACACATATTGGTGAACAAGAAAAGAAGAAGAAATTCGAGCAGTTTTTCATTCTTACTTTTCCGAAGGTAAAGGCTTTTGCATGGAAGATTTTGCGTTCGGAAGAAGATGCGGAAGATATTGCTCAGGATATATTTGTCAAGCTGTGGGATAATCCGGAAATCTGGGAAAACAAAGAAACATGGGATAGTTATATTTATACGATGGCTCGTAATCAGATTTATAACTTTCTGAAACATCAGTCCGTGGAGCTTAGTTATCAAGAGAAGTTAGTTCAGGAAGATTCCCCCTCTTTCGAATTTGATATTTATGATAAGCTTTATGCTAAAGAACTCCAACTTTTAATAAAACTCACTTTAGATAATATGCCGGAACAACGTAGAAAGGTTTTTTCTATGAGTCGGCAAAATGGAATGAGTAATCAGGAAATCGCTGATAATCTGCAACTTTCTATTCGTACAGTGGAGCGCCACATCTATCTTGCACTACAAGAATTAAAAAAAGTCATCTTAATTGCATTTTTTTTCTATTTCAGTTGAGTAGTCCGTTTTAGCAAGTTGTCTATATTATATAAGGCAAATCTAAAATGAAGAATTATATTCAAAAAATTATCAATGTATTCACTGCTTCCGAGCATAGTGAGAATGTGACCAAAGAAGTACATCAATGGTTGGTGGATGAGGAGCATGCTGATGAGAAAGATACAGCGTTGAATACACTATGGAAAGAAACAGAAGGTAAAGTTGATGCAGGCACATGGACTTCCTTGGCGAATGTATATGATAAGTTAAGGGTTCCCCAGCAGAATACCAAGTCTCGGTTCCGTATACGAGCATGGCAATATGCAGCTGCAGCGGTCGTGTTATTGATGGTTGTTATTTCGGGAACTTTCTATTATACTAAAGATATGTATTCTGCAGTTGCCATGGTTGAGAAGTTTACCCCTGCTGGAAAAATGAATGTAATAGAGCTTCCGGATGGAAGTAAAGTACAAACCAATTCTGGTACTATTTTATTATATCCTGAAGTATTCAAGGGTGATACACGAACAGTCTATCTGATTGGTGAGGCTAATTTTAAAGTGAAGAAGAATCCCGAACAACCTTTTATCGTAAAATCAACAACGATGTCTGTTACAGCTCTTGGTACTGAATTCAATGTCATGGCTTATCCTGAAAATGAAGAAATTGTCGCTACATTGATTCATGGAAAAATAAAGGTGGATTGTAATAGTGGAAAAGAAAGTTATATACTGACTCCCGGACAACAAGTGACTTATTTACGTAATACATCAAAGAGTCTGCTTGCTGATGCCAATTTAGAAGATGTAACAGCTTGGCAAAAGGGAATGTTTGTATTCAGAGGAGTGTCTATTAAAGATATTTTTTTAACATTGGAACGTAGGTATGCGATGACTTTTCAATATAATGGCAACTTGTTCAATGACGATAAATATAATTTCCGTTTCCGCGAGAACTCAAGCATAAAAGAGGTGATGGATGTGATGCAAGAAGTGGTAGGAGGATTTGATTATAAGATAGAAGAAGATATATGCTACATAAAGGCGATTAAGAAGAAATAAATCAGTCAAGATATAACATTTGTATAACCTTAAAATAACGAGTTAGTCATGAAAAAAAGTATCCGGAAAAAGGATGCCGCCTGATTCCGGATATGAAATCCTTTTTAGTATTAAAGCTATATGCTTACTCTTTGAGAAATAAATATTATGAGTTAACACTAAAAACGCTCAAATCTATGAATTTTTATCGATTTAAAGCTGTTCTTTTTATAATTTTTAGCTGTTTCTTATTGCAAACAGCCCTTTTTGCTCAAGGTAATGTTAAAATTACGATCAAAAAGAAAAATGTAACGTTACAGGAAGCGTTGCAGGACGTAGAAAAACAATCAGCTTATCTGGTTGCTTTTAATGAGTCAAAATTGGAGAAAACAAAACAAATTCATTTGAATATCAATGCCGAACCTCTCGAAAAAGCCCTTACTATTATTCTTTCGGGCACAGGTTTGACTTACAAGATTAAAGATAAATATATAATGATTGTTCCTGCAGGAAAACCTGCTCCTGAAAAGAAAACAATAACGGGAGTGGTGCAGGATGCCAATGGTGAGCCATTGATTGGCGTCAATGTTTCAGTTAAAGGAGGTTCTGCAGGTACTGTGACAAATCTGAATGGCGAATTCTCTTTACAGGCTGCCAAAGGAGAAATATTAGAATTCTCCTATGTTGGATATGTGGCTGCTTCTCAAACGGTGACAGAAAGAAATTCACTTGCAATAATAATGCAAGAGGATGCGAAAACTTTAGATGAAGTGGTAGTCACTGCCCTAGGTATCAAACGTGCGGAAAAGGCGTTGAGTTATAATGTGCAGCAGATTAATGCGGATGATATTTTGGAAAATAAAGATGCTAACTTTGTCAATTCTCTTTCGGGCAAAGTGGCCGGCGTCAATATCAATTCATCTTCGTCTGGTGTAGGAGGTGCTTCCAGAGTTATCATGCGTGGTACTAAATCTATTGAACAGTCATCTAATGCATTGTATGTGATAGATGGTGTACCAATGTATAATTCGAAAGGTGAAGGAGGTACGGAATATGGTTCTTCGGGTGTGACGGAAGCTATTGCCGACATCAATCCTGAAGATATCGAATCGCTCTCCGTACTGACTGGTGCAGCAGCTGCTGCTCTTTATGGTTCGGATGCTGCCAATGGTGCGATCATCGTGACTACGAGACAAGGAAAAGAGGGAAAACTCTCTGTGACAGTGTCTAGTTCTATGGAATTCATGAAAGCATTTGTTATGCCTAAGTTCCAAAATCGTTATGGTTCCAGTTCGGGTGACATGAGTTGGGGTGACTTACTTTCTTCATCATCTTATATCGGATATGATCCTGCAAGTGACTATTTGCAAGGAGGATTAGTGGCTACAGAGACAGTGAGCCTTTCTACCGGTACGGAGCGTAATCAAACATATTTCTCTGTAGGTGCTGTAGATTCAAAAGGAATAGTTCCCAACAATGGTTATCATCGTTATAATTTTACATATCGCAATACCACTTCGTTTTTGAATGATAAGATGAAGCTCGATGTGGGTGCCAGTTATATCTATCAGAAAGATCGTAATATGACTAATCAGGGTGTCAACTATAACCCACTGATTGGTGCATACCTCTTCCCCCGGGGTAACGACTGGGAAGACGTGGAGATGTTCGAACGCTACGACCCGCAACGTAAGATTATGACTCACTATTTTACAATGGATCCGGGTGAGTATATTATTCAGAATCCTTATTGGATCAACTACCGTAATCTGCGTGAGAACAGCAAGAACCGTTATATGTTGAATGCGTCATTGAGCTATGAGATTACTGATTGGCTGAATGTGTCAGGACGTATCCGTTTGGATAATTCTGTAAATAAATATACGGAGCGCATTTTTGCTTCTACCCCCGAACAGCTGACGATGTTGTCAAAGAATGGATTGTATGCTATCACCCGCTCATCGGACATGCAGATTTATGGTGATATTCTTGCAAATATAAACAAGCGGTTTGGTAATGATTGGTCTCTTTTTGCTACTCTTGGTGTATCGCTCACCGATCTGAACTATTCAGATACAGGTATGCGTAGTCCTCTTCGCGATGGTTCGATAGAAGGTGAGACGACAGGTGTTGCCAATGTTTTTAATCTATCTAATATGAGTAACAAAGCATTGGAAAAAGTGGAGAATCCATGGAGGGAACAGACCCGTTCTATCTTCGCCAGTGCAGAAATTGGTTATAAGAGTACTTACTATCTGACACTGACCGGTCGTAACGATTGGCCTTCGCAGTTGGCAGGACCGGCCTCTACAAGCAAATCGTTTTTCTATCCTTCTATAGGTGCATCAGTGATTGTTTCAGAAATGATTCCAAACTTGTCGAAAGATTATATCTCGTTTTTGAAAGTGCGTGCTTCTTATGCTTCGGTAGGTAATGCGTTTAAGCGTTTTGTTGCAAACCCGGTACTTGAATGGAATAATACCAGTTCTACGTTTGAACAGTTGACGAATTATCCGGTTTCAAACTTAAAGCCCGAACGTACTAAGTCTTGGGAGTTTGGTTTGACTGTTAACTTCCTGAAGTATTTTAATGCCGATCTTAGCTATTATCTGACTAATACTTATGACCAGCTTTTCCAACCTGACATTTCGGTTGGCTCGGGTTATAGTACTATTTATGTGCAGACAGGAAATATTCGTAACCAGGGTGTGGAATTGGCATTAGGTTTTAAGAATACATGGAGAAAATTCACATGGAACTCTAATCTGACATTTAGTACCAACAATAACAAAATTATCGAGTTGGGTAACAATCTGGTTAATCCGGTCACCGGGGAGCTCTTCTCCATATCTTCATTGGATATGAAAGGACTGGGTGATGTGCATTTCTTGTTGAAAGAAGGGGGGACACTGGGCGATATGTACTCTTCCGCAGACTTTGTACGTGATGATAATGGTAACATTTATGTGGATTCCGAAGGTAAGGTTGTCTATGAAAAAGGTATCAAAGAACCAGAGAATTGGAAAAAGTTGGGAAGTGTGTTGCCTAAAGGAAATTTGGCGTGGCGTAACCGTTTTGATATAGGCAATTTAAACGTCGGTTTTATGCTTGCCGCACGTTTGGGTGGAGTAGTATATTCGCGTACACAAGCTACATTGGATTATTATGGTGTGTCCGAAGTTTCTGCCATTGCCCGTGACAATGGTGGTGTACGAATCAATCAAAGTATCATGGATGCAGGTGATTTAATAGAGGCGCATAGTTGGTATAATCAAGTGGCTGTATCAGGAGGTATTCCACAACTCTATACTTATGATGCGACGAACGTCCGTTTGCAGGAGGCTTCCATTGGTTACACTATCCCGCGCAAGTGGTTGGGAGGTGTAATGGATATCGACCTCTCCATTGTTGGACGTAACCTATGGATGATTTATTGCAAGGCTCCTTTCGATCCGGAGAACGTAGCTACCACAGGTAATTATTATCAGGGCATTGATTATTTTATGATGCCGTCTACCCGGAATATTGGATTTAATGTACGATTAAAGTTTTAAGCTATGAAAAATATAATAAAATACATATCATTTGGGGTACTTTGCGGTCTTGTCACGGCATGCACACCCAATTATGAATACATTAATCAGAATCATGCAGGTGTTACGGAGGAACAAGCCGAAGCCGACGGATACAACATCACGACTTCACTGATTACTTTGCAGAACAATGTAATATCCACCAGTACAAGTCGTGCGCAGTATGTAGATTTATTGTTGGGAGGAACATGGGGACGCTATGCTGCTGAATCGAAAGCTAATTCATGGCCTAACAAGTTTTCAACTTTCGATCCGCCTGCAGATTGGTCCGGAGTGGAATTTAACGAAGTGATTCCTTATATTTTCCCCTATGTGAGTAGTATAGAGAGAGTGACGGACGATGTGGTTCCCCAAGCGATAGCCCATATAATTAAAGTGGCTGCTATGCATCGAGTGACAGATACATACGGGCCTATTCCTTACACGCAAGTGGGAGTTGACGGTCAGGTACAGACAGCTTATGATTCACAGGAGCAGGTATATAAGGCAATGTTTGTCGAATTAAATCAAGCAATTACTGAACTAACCGATCATCAGACAGAATCTATTTCCCAGAATGCCGACCTGATATTTAAGGGAGATTTGCTGAAATGGATTCGTTTTGCCAATTCACTGAAACTTCGTTTGGCTATACGTACTTGTTACGTGCCACAATTTAATGTAGATGGAAAGACATCACAACAATTGGCGGAAGAAGCGGTGAATCACTCGGTGGGTGTAATGACATCGAACGACGATGTAGCTCGATTGACAACTTTCTCTAATGTTGGAAATCCATTGAATGAGGCTATTAAGTTTAATGAGGGTGACCACCGGGCTATTGCTGATATGACTATTTATATGAATGCTTATAATGATCCGCGCCGTGCTGCATATTTTAATGAGTCGGGATATTCGTCTCAAACCTATTGCGGACTTCGTACGGGGTTGGCTCCGATTGGCTCGTCAGATTTCAATAAGTTCTCTACCATTAAAATAGAACGCGAAACGCCGTTGGTATGGATGTATCCGTCAGAGGTGATGTTCTTGTGTGCGGAAGGTGCGTTGCGTGGTTGGAACATGGGCGGTGGAACAGCACAGTCGTATTATGAACAGGGTATTAAACTTTCGTTTGAATATTGGGGAGTGTCTGATGACAATTACATTCATAGTACCAAGGCTCCGGATACTTATTCTGATCCTTCTGGAAAGAATTCTTATTCTAACAAAGTTAGTAACATCACTGTACAGTGGAATAACGGAGGTGTTTTTGAAGAAAACCTGGAACGCATCATCGTGCAGAAATGGCTGGCAAACTTCCTGCTGGGATTGGAGTCGTGGTCTGACATGCGCCGTACAGGTTATCCGAAAGTGTTACCCGTTGTGCAGAATAACAGTAATGGTTTGCTGAATAATGATGAGATTCCTCGTCGTTGCATTTATCCTACAAGAGAAGGGCAAAGCAATGCACAAAATTATCAGGCTGCTTTGAAACTGTTGGGCGGGCCGGACAATCTGGCAACTCATCTTTGGTGGGATTGCAAGGAATAATGAGTACTAACAAAGAAATAAAGTAGTAAAAATGAAGAATTTATTTACTAAGAATTATAAATGGATGATGGTAGCAGTCTGCATAGTCGCGGTATTCACCTTTGCTTCGTGTGATGACTGGACGGAAGTGGAGAGTCTTACTGTCAATCAGCCGAACATTGCAGAGCAGGAACCGGCTTTATATGAAAAGTACTTGGAAAGCATACGCAACTATCGGCACGTGAGCCACAAGGTAGTTATTGCCCAGTTTGATAATCTGGATAATCAGGGTGGCCGTCGCTACCACCTCACCAATCTTCCCGATAGCATTGATATCATTTCACTTAAACAGCCGGAAGTGTTGCCTGATTGGATGCAGAAAGAGATGATGACTTGTCGTGACCGAAAAGGAATGAAGTTTGTTTATGAAATAGATTTTGCTACCCTCTCACAAGAGTATAAAGATTTGGAAAGTGCATCCGAAGTAGAGCAACAGACATTTGCGGATTATGCAACCGAGTATGTAAACAGACATTTGGCATTGTGTGAGAAAGAAGGGTATGATGGCGTAATTGTTCGCTATGTAGGTTTGTATACTGGATATATGACGAATGACGAAAAGGAAGATTATATTGCCCGTCAGTCAATTTTCTTGGATATATTTATTAATTGGTATAATGAACATACTGGTAAGATACTTATTTTTAGAGGAACTCCACATTTCATTGAGGATAAGTATTTGGCAGAGGGATCCTTGTTGTTAAATTCTAAGTATATTATCGTCGAAACTTCAGCTGCAACAGCAGCTACAGATATCGATTATCTGATGGCAAATGTGATGGACAAGTCGGGAATTCCTTTCGACCGTTTTATAGTGACTGCCAGTACTTATTCACTTGATGCAAAAGATCAGACCACTGGCCATTTCTGGGATGTGAAAGGAAATGCTGTCAGTGCGGTAAGTGGATGTGCTCGGTGGGTAGTTTCGTTCAATAATGACTACAAGAAAGCCGGACTCTATATTTTGGAGACACAGAATGATTATTATCATTCTGAAAAGGTCTATCCTAATATTCGTGAAGCTATCTCAATTATGAATCCACCAGTTATTAAATAAAGAATAGGTATGAAACAGATTAATTCTTGGATGTACTTCCTGAT
This sequence comes from Bacteroides sp. M10, assembly GCF_014334015.1. GTDB lineage: Bacteria > Bacteroidota > Bacteroidia > Bacteroidales > Bacteroidaceae > Bacteroides > Bacteroides intestinigallinarum. Next base: position 3,980,720 of record NZ_CP060488.1, read on the forward strand.
AACATTTGCCTGTGCTGCCGTTTTGTCTGCTTGTGCAGGTGATGGTATCGAAGAGTCGTCATTTGAAAGCAAAGTATATCTTAACTCGGAAAAGGAAGAAACACTACTCATCAAGCCGGGTGAACCTTCCTATACTAAAACTCTGCAGACTGCATTACCCAAAGCTCTTGATCATGATATCACTGTGAGATTCGCTGCTGATCTTTCAAAAGTGGACGAATACAACACTGTATATAAAGACAATGCCTTGCCATTGCCAGAAGCACAATATAAATTCACCACTTCCGAAGCTATCATTCCGGCTGGAACGGTACGTAGTACACAAGCGGTAATTGACTTTGTAGATGTTGATAAGTTAGATCGCGAGAAGCGTTATGTATTGCCGGTACGTATTGTAGATGCAGGTGATTGTACCATCTTGGCGCGTAGTGCTACTACTTATTATATCTTTAAGGGCGCTGCTTTGATTAACGTAGTGGCCAATATGGAAAGAAATTATTGCAAAGTGAACTGGCAAAGCAATGTTAGTGCGATGAGTGAGCTCACTTTCGAGGCCTTGGTTCGTGCCAAGTCTTTCACGAATCCGGAATCAAGTAATGATATCCTTTCATTGATGGGAATTGAAGGATATTTTCTTCTCCGTACAGGTGACACTCTTTATCCGGGACAACTAATGTTGAGTACAGGTACTAATTTCCCTGGTAAGGATGCAACCAAAGTGCTGCCAGCAAATGAATGGATACATATTGCTCTCACATTTAGCAGTGGAAATGTAATCATTTATATCAATGGAAAACCTCAATCGGAAGGTTCAATTACTCGCAAAAGTATTAATTTGAAAAGTTCAGGGTCAGCTGACGACAGCAATATGAAAGGTTTTCTTATTGGTGCTTCTTGGGATAAGAGTCGTTGGTGGGTAGGTGAAATGTGTGAAATGCGTGTGTGGGAAACTGCTCGTACGCAGGAAGAAATCGCTTCTAACTTTTATTATGTTGATCCACATTCGGAAGGACTGGTTGCCTATTGGAAATTTGACGATGGCGAAGGTAGTAAGGTTACCGATCGCACTGGGCATGGAAATGACGCAGTAGCTCTTAATGAGATCACGTGGATACCAGTGGAACTACCTGCAAAATAAAACAATATGTTGAATGTAAAAACAATATGATATGTATAATAAATGGATAAAGATAATCGTAATGCTCACCGCATGGGGAGGGTTCATGGCGTTGAGTTCGTGCGAAGATGATCTTACGGCATATACGGTGGACAAAGACCGCTACGAAGTGAACGAGCATCCTTGTGCATTCCTGCGCAATGTGCAGGGAGATGGAAAGAATCTAATCGATCTTTACAATGCTGAAGGAGAACAAGTGGAGCTGAACATCCAATTAACGAAACCTGTGACTGCTGATACAAAATGTACACTGATTGCAGACGAATCGTTATTGATTAATTACAATCAGATACATGGAACGGACTTTGCCATATTTCCCATTGTACAAGTAGTCTTCGAGAATGGAAAAGTGGTAACTGTTGAGGCCGGAAATTTAGTATCTGAATCAGTGAAAATTAAGTTAGAAGCAAGAGAATCACTGGAAACAGGCAAAACGTATGTACTTCCTATCCGCATTGAATCAGCTTCCGACATAGCTCTGTCTGAAGATAGAGATACTTATTACTATTTAATTAAGGCACAGGGAGACCGCATCAATCCGCAAAAGGATCCTGATGTAAAAGTGATGAGTTGTTTTGGATTAGACTGGGAGAATCCGTTGATCCATACGCAGATGTTCTTGAAAAAAAGTGGAAAACCATTGTTCGACATTGTGTGTCTCTTTTCAGCAGGTATTAACTATAATGCTGAAACAGGACAAGCCTATGTATACAAGAATCCTAATATTGTCCATTTGTTGAATAATCGTGATAAATATATTAAGCCTTTGCAGGATATGGGCATCAAGGTGGTCATGGGGCTTTGTGGTAATCGAGATTTTACAGGATGCGGATCTATGTTGCCAGAGGCTTGTAAACAGTTTGCCCGTGAATTGAAAAATCTTTGTGATCAATACGGACTGGATGGTGTCTTGTTCGATGACGAATATTCTTCTTATGGAGTAGACATAAAACCTGGATTCTCATCATATGCGTCAAGTGCCAATGCTTCACGTTTATGCTATGAAACTAAAAAGCTAATGCCTGACAGGCTTATTATTCCGTTCTTATGGGGATCGATGAGCTATCTTCAATCAGTAGATGGCATGACACCAGGTGAGTATTGCGATTATTTCTTCCCTAATTATAATTTATATCCTTCTGCTGCAGGTGGAGCTCAAATGAAGCAGATGGGAGCAGGTTCGCAAGAGTTGACTGGTTATCAATGGTATGCCAGAAATTATGGAGATTTAAGTAGAGTAAATAGTAGAGGCTATGGGCTCACTACTGTTTTTGGTATGGGACCCTATCAGGAAGAACGTAAATCAGGCTCGTGGTTGCCGTGGAGTACACAGAAAAAGAGTTTAGATATTATCGCTCGTGATATATTCGACGATGAAGTTGTATGTGACGAGGTCATGATCAGGAAAGATTGGTGATAGATGGTAAATCGAATTGAAGGGTAGGATTAGTAATTTAATCTGAATGAAAGTCCCGTGAGTAGAGAATACTTCTATCTTACGGGACTTTTTTATCATAATCCCATAGAGCCTTTTTAAAAAGGGAGAAAGCTGATTAATAACGGAGATATAATGAAAATAAAAAGTTACTTTGTTGTTTGTAGAAAAAGAACTGACTTACATTAAGAAATACAATGAAATATATTTTTATTATTTTATGGATATGTGTTTGGGTGACATGTACTCCTATTTTTGCACAGCAGGTTTCTGTTTTGACTTATCAAAACCCTAATTTATCAATAGATATAAGACTCGCAGACTTACTTTCCCGCATGACTCTGGAAGAAAAGGTTGGCCAGTTACTTTGTCCTTTAGGTTGGGAAATGTATGAAATCCATGGTAGTGAGGTTTATCCTTCCGGAAAGTTCAAGCAATTGATTAAAGAAAGAAATGCCGGAATGCTTTGGGCAACTTATCGTGCTGATCCCTGGACAAAGAAAACATTGGCTAATGGCTTAAATCCAGAATTGTCAGCGAAAGCCGGAAATGCATTGCAAAAGTATGTGATGGAGAATACCCGTCTGGGAATTCCGATGTTTTTAGCGGAAGAAGCCCCTCATGGGCACATGGCAATTGGTGCTACAGTTTTTCCTACGGGTATCGGAATGGCAGCTACCTGGTCACCGGAATTAGTAAAAGAAGTTGGTCAAGTTATCGCTAAAGAAATTCGTTCCCAAGGTGGGCATATTAGTTACGGTCCCGTACTTGATCTGACCCGTGATCCCCGTTGGTCCCGCGTGGAAGAAACATTTGGTGAGGATCCTGTGTTGAGTGGTATTTTAGGGGCGTCTATGGTTGACGGTTTAGGTGGAGGTAATCTATCACAAAAATACGCTACCATAGCTACCTTGAAACATTTTTTGGCATACGCTGTACCGGAGGGTGGACAGAATGGTAATTATGCTTCAGTCGGTATTCGTGATTTGCATCAGAATTTTCTTCCTCCTTTTCGTAAGGCAATAGATTCAGGGGCATTGTCTGTAATGACTTCATACAATTCGATAGATGGGATACCTTGTACGTCGAACTATTATTTGCTGACTCAACTCTTGCGTAATGAATGGAAGTTTCGTGGCTTTGTAGTTTCCGATTTATATAGTATTGAAGGGATTCACGAAAGCCACTTTGTTGCTTCAACCAAAGAGAATGCAGCCATACAATCTGTAACGGCTGGCGTTGATGTTGACTTGGGTGGGGATGCTTATACCAACCTTTGTCATGCGGTTCAATCCGGACAAATAGATAAGGCTGTGATTGATACGGCTGTCTGCCGGGTGTTACGGATGAAGTTTGAGATGGGCTTGTTTGAGCATCCTTATGTGGATCCGAAAATTGCTGCTAAAACAGTACGCCGTAAAGAACATATCGAACTGGCACGTAAAATCGCACAGTCTTCCATAACACTTCTCAAAAATGAGAATTCAATTCTTCCTTTAAGCAAGACGATAAATAAGGTGGCGGTAATTGGCCCTAATGCTAACAATCGATATAATATGTTAGGGGACTATACAGCCCCGCAGGAAGATAGTAATGTGAAAACAGTTCTTGATGGAATTCTAACAAAATTATCTCCTTCTCGTGTGGAATATGTACGAGGCTGTGCTATTCGTGATACTACAGTGAATGAGATAGAACAAGCAATTGAAGCTGCCCGTCGCTCCGAAGTTGTAATTGTGGTTGTGGGTGGTTCCAGTGCCCGTGATTTTAAAACGAGTTATAAAGAAACAGGTGCGGCTGTAGCTGAAGAGGGTAGTGTAAGTGATATGGAGTGTGGAGAAGGATTTGACCGTGCCAGTTTATCCTTACTTGGTAGACAACAAGAACTATTGGAATCTTTGCAAAAGACAGGTAAGCCTTTGATTGTCGTTTATATTGAAGGTCGTCCTTTAGAAAAGAATTGGGCTTCGGAATATGCTGATGCACTACTGACTGCTTACTATCCGGGGCAGGAGGGTGGAAATGCCATAGCGGATGTTCTCTTTGGAGATTATAATCCTTCCGGACGTTTGCCAATCTCCGTTCCGCGTTCTGTAGGTCAGATTCCGGTTTATTATAATAAGAAAGCTCCTCGAAATCATGATTATGTGGAAGTGTCATCTTCTCCGTTATATAGCTTTGGTTATGGGATGAGTTATACCACTTTTGAATATTCTGATTTGCAGGTAGTGCAGAAATCTGCTCGTTGTTTTGAAGTCTCATTTAAAGTAAAGAATACAGGGAAGTATGATGGTGAAGAAGTATCACAACTTTATATGAGAGATGAATATGCATCAGTTGTTCAGCCGATGAAACAGTTGAAACATTTTGAACGTTTCTATTTGAAAAAAGGAGAAGAGAAAAAAGTTACTTTTGTTTTGACAGAGGAGGACTTTTTCTTGGTTAACTATACTTTGAAGAAAGTAGTAGAGTCTGGAAATTTCCATCTTATGATTGGTGCCGCTTCTAATGATATTAGGTTGCAGAATGTTATTTTAGTGGAGTAATTTTTATTAATATCTATATTAAGAGATTTCCAGTTTCGTTTTCTCTTAATAAAAAAGAGAGAATATTCCTTTTGCGGAAATATCCTCTCTTTTCTTAACCTAAAACCTAAACCTTTTATTTTAATTACTTGCTATTATAAGCAACCAACATCCAAACCAATTTTTCCTGTTCTTTCAGATAATCGCTCATCATCGAAACGGTTACTTCGTCCCCGGCTTGAGAAGCGATAGATAGGATCTTACGTTCTTCACCAATCAGATAGCTGATAGACTGAAGGATATTATTCAATGCTTCGTCTCCGTTGCTTACCTTATCCACTTCATTCACATTTGCCACTTTCAGATAATCACTGAATTTATTGGCAGGAGTGCCACCCAGCATCAAGATACGTTCTGCGATTTCATCCACCTTTTCAGCCGTGTCATCATACATCTTTTCGAATTGACTGTGGAGTACAAAGAAATTATGTCCCTTGATATTCCAGTGGAAACCGCGAAGATTGGTGTAATACACTTGGAAGTCTGCTAATAGTTGTTGCAAAGATGCTACTACGTTGTTTGCTCCCGATTCGTTCAATTTGATAAATTCTAAAGTTTTCATATTCTTCTATTTTTAATGATTTATACTTGTTTTCTTTTTTTCTGTACTGCAAAGATAAGGCGTAAAATGCTTGCTGTCAAACTGAAAATTTCTATCTTTGCATAGATGAAATCTATAACTTAATAAGATTTGATAGATGACGATACAACAATTAGAGTATATACTGGCTGTAGACCAGTTCAGGCATTTCGCACGGGCAGCTGAATATTGTCGTGTGACGCAGCCTACTTTGAGTGCAATGATTCAGAAACTGGAAGATGAACTGGGAGTAAAGTTGTTCGATAGGACAGTACAGCCCGTTTGTCCGACAGCCATCGGACAGAAAGTGATAGACCAGGCTCGCGTGATTCTGGCGCAGGCAGCTCAAGTGAAAGAAATAATCAGTGAAGATAAACAGTCATTGTCAGGCATATTCCGCTTGGGGGTATTACCTACTATCGCTCCCTATCTGCTTCCTCGCTTTTTTCCTCAACTAATGGAAAAATATCCCGAACTGGATATTCGTGTCACGGAAATGAAGACACAGGATATTCAGCAGGCTTTGCATGCCGGAGATTTGGATGCGGGAATTATTGCCAGTAAACTGGAAGACACGTTCTTGACAGAAGAAACTCTTTTCTATGAGCAATTTTACGCTTATGTGTCACGAAAAGAATCCTCTTTCAAGCATGATATGATCCGTACTTCTGATATAACAGGCGAACATCTTTGGCTTTTGGACGAAGGACACTGTTTTCGCGATCAACTCGTCCGTTTCTGTCAGATGGAGGCCGTGAAGGTTAATCAGATGGCCTATCGTTTGGGGAGTATGGAAACTTTTATGCGAATGGTAGAAAGTGGAAAAGGAATCACTTTTATTCCCGAACTGGCAGTGGTGCAATTGACGGAAGAACAGCGGCAGTTGGTACGTCCATTTGCCATTCCCCGACCTACACGGCAAGTGGTACTGGCAACAAATAAAGATTTTATTCGCCACAGTCTCTTATGCGTCCTGAAAGAGGAAATAAAGGCGGCGGTTCCAAAAGAAATGCTTTCTTTGCAGTCTATACAATGTTTATTATAGTACATTAGAGAATTCCTGCTTATCCTTTTCAATGTGGCAGGAATTTTTCTTATAATGGTAGGAGTATGAGAGAGAGGCTAGTACGGCGTAAAATACTCCTTTTTCTCATAAAGTATAATTTTCTATATTCGAAAGATACCGCAATATTAATCATAATTATACGCATAGGCTTTGATTTCCGGAGTTAATTATCTACTTTTGAAGAATAAACAAATAAACAATTTATTGATAAAGTATGAAAAAGTACATTGCAGAAATGATTGGAACGATGGTGCTCGTCCTTATGGGATGTGGTAGCGCCGTCTTTGCTGGTGGTTTGGCTGATACAGTAGGTGCTGGTGTGGGAACGATCGGCGTAGCTTTAGCCTTTGGTTTGTCCGTAGTAGCGATGGCGTATGCTATCGGAGGTATTTCGGGATGTCACATTAATCCTGCTATTACATTAGGAGTGTTTTTGACTGGTCGTATGAATGGAAAAGATGCAGGTATGTATATGATTTTCCAGGTAATCGGAGCTATTATCGGCTCGGCTATTCTTTTTGCTTTAGTTTCTACTGGTGCTCATGACGGGCCTACAGCGACAGGTTCGAATGGTTTTGGTGATGGAGAAATGTTGCAGGCATTCATTGCGGAAGCAGTATTTACTTTCATTTTTGTATTGGTGGTGCTCGGTTCTACCGATCCGAAGAAAGGAGCAGGCAATCTGGCAGGACTTGCCATCGGTTTGACTCTTGTGTTGGTACATATTGTATGTATTCCTATCACAGGGACTTCAGTGAACCCGGCACGTAGTATTGCTCCGGCATTATTCCAAGGAGGAGAGGCATTGTCACAGTTGTGGTTATTCATCCTTGCTCCATTTGTAGGAGCTGCGTTGAGTGCAGTAGTTTGGAATTATCTGGGAGATAAGAAATAACTCTGTTAGAAGAAAGAACATAAAATATAAAGAAGAAAGTAAAAGGGCGGCAGTTTCACAACTACCGCCCTCTTTTGCGTAATTAATATATTATATTAAAAAAGAGTGTGTTTCGCATGTTCACATTAGATTAGTCGTTTAAGGAAATTTTACTTCATAAGTTTTCGGCCCGCCATAAATGGTGTTGACACGAATTCTTAGTCCCTTTTTCCCCTCCATCCGGTCTTTAATCTTATCCAGTTTGAAAGACACATATCCTTCACCCAAACGTTGAGGATCATCTCCTTCACTGTTATGACGGAATTCCAGATTGATATATTCATCCTCCGCATTGCCTTCGTCAGCAGTGGGAGCGGTCTCTTCTTTGTCGTTAATCACCAGATTCAGGAAATGTTTTTTATCTTCACTATGTGTTCCGTAATATTGGAATTCAATCGTCAGATATTTATTATCTTTATTGATCCACATGTAAGTCGTGTTGATCTTATCATCTCCGATTTTCTCTTCGTTGTTGTCATCTTCACCCATTGTGACAATGTCTTTGGTTAAGATTGGATTGATACCTTTCACTTGAATACTAAGGTCGTATCCATTCACAGGCTCTTCCAGCTCGTTGAATATCACAAAAGCTCGTTGTCCCTCCACCCAATCTTCATTGTTCCATCCTTGTGAGTTGCTGGGATACATTTTTTTTCCGTTATCCAAAGTGAAATAAAATTCCTTGCTATCCTGGCTAATCATATTGATGGTGCTGATAGCCAGAAGATCGGACGAACTGTCATCGTCGTCCAAGCATGACTGGAGAATCGGCATGGTAGTCATAATAGCAAAGATAAAGGCAATGAATTTAAATTTCTTCATATACTTACTCGGTTTTAGATTTTATAATATTTGTTCTTTCTGTAGTGAAAATGCATGGGGATAGAAAATATTGCATTCGGATCTGTTAAAGAAACAAAAGTGATAAAAGAGTTGTTCTCTCTGTGCAGTATTTCTATCTTTGCTGCATTTATAAGATAAACACGTGTATAAGAGAATGGAAGAAATAGAGTTGTCGGAACAATGTAGGCTGGGTAATAACCGGGCCCGCAAGGAACTGTATGAACAGTATGCGGGGCGTATGCTTGGCATCTGTCTACGTTATACCGGCGACCGGGATACAGCCCAGGATCTGCTTCACGACGGTTTTTTAAAGATATTCGATTCGTTCGATAAGTTCACCTGGAGGGGTGAAGGCTCCTTGCGAGCCTGGATGGAACGGGTGATGGTCAACACAGCTTTACAGTATCTTCGGAAAAATGATGTGATTAATCAGTCGACACCTTTGGAAGAGTTGCCCGAAGAATATGAAGAGCCGGATGCTTCCGATGTAGAAGCGATACCACAAAATGTGTTGATGCAGTTTATTGAAGAATTACCCGCCGGCTATCGTACTGTGTTCAATCTTTATACATTTGAAGACAAATCGCATAAAGAAATCGCACAGGTATTAGGTATCAATGAAAAATCTTCAGCTTCGCAACTGTTTCGTGCGAAGAGTGTATTAGCAAAAAGAGTAAAAGAATGGATAATGCATAATGGATAGATAGAGATGGAAGAGAAAGAATTGTGGATGAATAAGTTGAAGGAGAAGCTTGCGGATTATTCCGAACCGGCGCCTGCTTCCGGTTGGGAACAACTGGAGAAAGAACTTATGCCTCCTGTGGAGAAGAAAATATATCCTTATCGAAAATGGATGATGGCTGCTGCAGCTGTTATAATATTAGCTGTCGTTTCGTCAGTAAGTCTGTATTTTCTAGGGACACCCGCTGCGGATGAAATACGTCATATACAAACTCCGGCATTGGCTTCTATGCCCGATGCATTGCCGGGTGTGCAACAACCGGATATGCAGGGAACTGCTGTGGAACCTGTCTTACGACCGGTAACTCGCGAAGATCGTTTGGCGAAAGTCGACAGGAATCATACGGAGCAGAAAACAGGTGTAGATCCATTAGGGATCGGTAATGAAAATAAACCTTCAACAGGAAATGGAGAGGACTCTTTGAGTGAGGAAGATAAGAATGTAAAAGGGAAGGGAGAAACTGAAAATGTAAAAGATGAACCAAAGCAGGCAGAAAATACAAATGTCAGTCAGGGACAGTCACAAGATACAGAGCGATTGAATAACAGACCGCGCCGCCCCTCCGGTAAAGACAAACTTCATATTCCGACAGAAAAAAGATCTTCTCAAAAGGGAACATGGTCAATGGGACTTTCGGTTGGAAATTCAGGAGGTGCTTCGACAGAAGTAGGTGCCGGATCTCATGCTTATATGTCCCGTGTGAGTATGCTTTCAGTTTCCAACGGTCTGATGGAGACGATTCCTAATGACCAAACATTGGTTTTCGAAGATGGAGTACCTTACCTGCGTCAGGCCAAACAGGTGGTTGACATTAAACATCATCAGCCTATTTCTTTCGGATTGTCCGTTCGTAAAGGTTTGGCTAAAGGATTCTCTCTTGAGACAGGACTGACTTATACGCTGCTTTCTTCGGATGCAAAACTGGCAGGTGAGGAACAACAGATAGAGCAGAAACTACACTATGTCGGTATTCCGTTGCGTGCCAACTGGAACTTCCTGGATAAGAAACTTGTCACTCTTTATGTTTCCGGTGGAGGTATGGTTGAAAAATGTGTTTATGGAAAGCTAGGTTCTGAAAAAGAAACAGTGAAGCCTTTGCAGTTCTCGGTATCCGGTGGCGTAGGTGCGCAGATCAATGCAACGAAACGTTTGGGTATTTACGTGGAACCGGGTGTTGCTTATTATTTCAATGATGGCTCCGATATACAGACTATACGTAAAGAGAATCCGTTTAACTTCAATATACAAGCAGGTGTTCGTCTGACTTATTAGTACGAATTACCTCACTAAATATAGTAACGCCATCCGGTTCGGATACCGTCACTATCCTGATTGGATAGCGTCATTATCCTGACCGGATGGCGTTACTATTTGCTATTTACTATCTTTTTCTTCAGAAAAGTCGGATAATTGAGAAAATATTAATAATATTGTCACCTGTTTATGACCTATGGCTGCATACCTTTGTTGCAAAATTCTAAGATATGGTAGATTCTACAGATGAAAAACATTTATTAATCGACTTAAAAGGCGGTTCCTTTCAGGCATTCGAAAGATTGTATAATATGTATAGTGGCAAACTGTACAATTTCATTATGCGACTCTCTTCCGGCAATCAATATATGGCCGAAGAAGTGGTGCAAGCCACTTTCATTCGTATATGGGAAGTGCATGAAAAAGTAGACCCGGCTTCCTCGTTTATCTCTTTTCTCTGTACGATTGCCAAAAACTTATTGATGAATATGTATCAGCGTCAGACCGTAGAGTATGTTTACAATGAATATCTCATGAAAAGTAGCGTAGACCGTGATTCACAGACAGAAGAGAATATTGATCTGCGCTTTTTGAATGAGTATATCGATTCTCTTGCCGAAGAACTGCCTGCGCAACGGAAGAAAATATTCATTTTGAGCAAAAGACAGAATTACACAAATAAAGAAATAGCCGAAATCATGGGAATTTCCGAAAGTACGGTTGCTACCCAATTATCTTTGGCTGTGAAATTTATGCGTGAACAGTTGATGAAGCATTATGATAAGGTAATTACCCTTTTGTTAGCCTTTTTTGTTAATGAAATGTAATAGTAATACTTGTTTTTGGATGGGAAGTAGGATGAAAGTGTATACTTGTAAATAAGTGAAAAGATGGATAAGACACATTATAAAGAGCTAATTGAAAAATATTTCGAAGAAACGATCACGGATGTCGAGATAAAAGAACTGTCAGACTGGATAAAGAATGACCGTCAGTTGCACGACTGGTGGGAACAGGAGTTTGAGAGATCGGATTCCTCCATGAATCCGGTGTTGCGTGATAAACTTTTTGCCCGGATCAAAGAAGAGACTTTGGACAAGGAAGTGCGCCCCCTCCGTATCATCCCTTGGAAATGGGTTGCTGCAATTTTATTACCTGTCTGTGTCGCTTTCTTCACTTACTATCTTTTAGATTCTTCTCCAACGGCAGAAACACCCTTTATTGTGAAAGCAGCCAAAGGAGATAAAGCAACCATTGAGCTACCGGACGGAACAAATGTCGTGCTAAATTCAGCTTCCCAATTGAGTTATCTGAATAATTTCGGAGAAAAAGTTCGTCGCGTGCAACTGAATGGTGAAGCCTATTTTAAAGTAGCCCATGATGAGAAGCACGCCTTCATTGTGCAAATCGGTGATTTGGAAGTGAAGGTACTGGGTACCTCCTTCAATATATCTGCTTATAAAGATGATAAAGAGATAACAGTTGTTTTGCTGGAAGGAAAGGTAGGAGTATATGCACAAGAAAGATCCCATATCATGAAACCCGGAGATAAAATAGAGTATAACAAAATCACCCACCAAATAAAGACTACTCAAGTGCACCCGACTGACTATATTGAGTGGACAAAAGGAAATATGTACTTTGAGAAAGAATCTTTGGAAAATATCATGAAAACCCTTTCACGTATTTATGACGTAGAGATCCGCTTCGATTCCGGTAAACTACCTAAAGAATACTTCACGGGAACTATTCCGGGTGGCGGTATACAGAATGCTTTGAATATTCTGATGCTAACTTCACCTTTCTATTATGAAATGGACGGTTCGGTGATTGTTTTAAAAGAGAAATAACTAGATAAGCATTCTCTCAAATAATAATAAAAGCCATTTCGGAATTTCACTTCTAAGGAATGGCTTTTTTATTCACTGGATTGATTTGGTTAACAAGAGTTAAAGATTGATAGGCGCTTGGACGGGAGGATATAGCAGTCTGTATACCTATCAAACAACTTAAAAGTTTGGATATATGAAAAACAGAAAACACCTTGTAAATCTCCCTCAAACCCATGGGGAGAGAAGTAAGAACTGGAGAACGCTACGGGCTGTATGCCTGCTATTGTTCCTAAGCATCTCTTTTGCCGCTTATTCTCAAATAACGGTTAATTTGAAAGATTTGTCTTTAAGAGCCTCCTTAAAGAAGATTGAGCAAGTAAGCAGTTACAAATTTTTCTACAATGAAAATCTACCCGAGTTAGATCGGAAAGTATCTCTGAATGTAAAGAACGCAACAGTAGAACAGGTGATGAACCAACTACTGAACGGAATGGAACTGACTTATAAGCAAGAGAAGGATAATGTACTTGTTTTACTTCGTAAGTCATCGGAGAAGCAGGAGACAAAGAAAGTGACAGGAATCGTGGTTGATGAAAAAGGAGAACCCATCATCGGAGCCAGCGTTCAGGTGAAAGGAGAGAATAACGGTACGATCACCAATGTTGACGGATATTATTCATTGATGAATGTTCCCGAATCGGCTACCTTAACCATTTCCTATATCGGCTATCGGACAGTCACTCTTCCTGTTAAAAGCCAAAATACCGGTAAAGTGACATTGGTAGAAGATAGTAAGATGATTGATGAAGTAGTGGTGGTTGGTTATGGAGTTCAGAGAAAGAGAGACGTGTCCACCGCCATTTCCTCCATCCGTGCGTCGGATATTGCAGACGTTGCGGCAACAAGTATCGAACAGGCATTGGTCGGGCGTATGGCAGGTGTGCAAATCACTCAACCCAATGGTACACCGGGTGCAGGTTTTGAAGTCAAAGTGCGTGGAGTAGGAACAGTAACTGCCGGGAGTTCTCCGTTGTACGTTATTGACGGAGTGCCGTTGAGTGACGATACAGGAGATGCTACCGGTATCACAGTCAGCCCATTGGCATCCATCGAGACATCTGATATTGAATCTATCGAAGTGCTGAAAGATGCTTCAGCTGCCGCCATTTACGGTTCGAGAGGAAGTAATGGCGTTGTCATTATCACCACGAAACAAGGAAAAGAAGGAAAGCCGGTTGTGAAATACAACGGTTATGCAGGTGCGCAGATGGTGACCGATAAAATCGACGTACTTAATGCCTATGAATATGCCCAACTCGTATTCGACGGTCACAACAATGCCTATTATGACCAATTACGGACAGCCGGAAAAACGGATTTATATAACCCGTATGCAACGAATCTGGAACGTTGGAATAATCTGAAAACCGGAAGCATCAATGAAAATCAAGGCTGGATGCTCCCACCGGAAATACTGCCTTACGTCAAAGGTGAACAAGGATTGGTGGATACAGACTGGCAGGACGCAGTATTGCGTACAGGTTTCATCACGAAACATAACCTGTCTGTAAGCGGAGGAAACAAAAATATAAAATACATGCTTTCCGGAAACTATCAGAATGAAGAGGGAATAGTTATCAATTCCGATTTTACGAAGATGGGATTTCGAGCCAAAGTAGACGTGAACTATAATCGCTGGAAATTCGGAGGTAACGTCAACTTAACCCGGAATATCTACAACCTGGTAAACACCGAAGGACGATATGGAGACGACGGTGTGCTGTCACTGGCATTGGGAGCAGCTCCTATTTATCCAATTTACGATGAAAACGGCGACTTCAATTATGAGCACAACAATACTAGCTACGGACAATCCAAACTGAATAATCCGGTAGCCGTAGCCACACTTATTGAAGACCAAATGACCTCCATCCAAATGTTGGGAACCGCATACGTAGAATATGAAATCCTGAAAGGATTGAACTACAAAATGCAGGGAAGCTGGAATTATAATAACTATGTGCGCGACTACTACCGTCCGGCCGCTTTGCCCAATTCGGCAAACCGCACCCCGCCATCCAATCCGACCGGAGAATCACGCACCAAGAACAAATATACCTGGGTTTGGGAGAATACATTAAATTATCAGAAGAAGATAAACAAACTGCATAACATTAGCGCACTGGCCGGATGGACAGCCCAACGTTATCAAAGTAACGCTAACCGGATAACGGCTACCGATCTTCCGATGAACGACCTGGTGCATACGATACCCGGCAATTCCACAGCCACCAAGTATGACTCCAATAAAGAAGCCTGGTCATTGCTTTCGGGTATTGCGCGTGCCCAATATAGCTACGCTGACAAATATATCTTTTCGGCCACCATTCGTGCCGACGGTTCTTCCCGTTTCGGAGAAAACAATCGTTGGGGATATTTCCCATCCGTGTCAGGAGCATGGTATGTGACAGAAGAGGAATTCATGAAACCGGTATCTTCCTGGTTGACTAACCTGAAACTTCGTGCAAGCTGGGGAGAAACAGGAAATATGAGTATCGGCAATTATGCTTCCTACGGCATTGTGAACGGAGACAACTACGTATTCGGCGGAGTGTATAGCATCGGCTCGAAAGAAAGTACTTATGGCAATCCCAATCTTAGTTGGGAGAAAACATCGCAAGTGAATCTGGGTGTTGAGATCGGTCTGCTCAACTGGTTGAATATTGAAGTGGATATTTATAAAGGTATGACCTCCGATATGTTGCTGGATGTACCTGTTATGGAGGCTTCCGGTTTTTCAACCATTCTCCAGAACATCGGGAAAGTAGAGAATAAAGGACTTGAGATCACTTTAGGCACCAATCTCAAACTGGATAAAGTGCGCTGGACCAATAGCTTTAATTATGCCATGAACCGTAATAAGGTGAAATCTCTGGGAGGTGCCACAGAAATGGTGACGCAGGCGAATAGCGTGATTGATTTCATCACTAAAGTGGGAGAGCCTATTGGCAATTATTATACCTATGTCACCGACGGTGTATATAAGAATCAAGCCGAGATCGAAACAGATATAGCCAATGGCATCATAGTTCCCAATGCACAGCCCGGAGATTTCCGGTTCAAGAAATTTGGAAAAGATGACACTATCAATGCCGACGATAAACAGATAACCGGAAACTATATGCCCGATTTTACCTATGGTTACTCTACTTCGCTGCGATACCAGTCGTTCGACTTTAGCCTCTCCCTGCAAGGAGTCTATGGTAATGAGATAGCCAACATTAATCGCCGTTACCTGGCTAACATGGAGGGAAATGCCAATCAGCTTGCCATAGCAAGAGAGCGCTGGCAGTCGAAAGACAACCCGGGCAGCGGCAGTGTATATAAAGCAAACCGTAGCGCAACGGGAATGAACTCCGTAATTTCTACCTGGCACATTGAAGATGGCTCGTATATGCGTATCCGCGAAATCACACTGGGATATACATTACCCAAATATTTACTGAAACGGATGGGAATAGGCAGTCTCCGCATTTATGGTTCGGCCTTTAATCCATTCACATTTACGAAATACAGTGGATACAATCCCGAAGTCAGCACCAATTCCAGCCCTATCATGCAAGGAGTTGATTACGGTACCTACCCGCTCTCGAAAAGTTTCGTGATTGGAATTAACTTTAGTCTGTAAAAACAAAAAATACAAATGAAAGATATGAAAACCATATTAATCCACCTGTGTATCATAACCGTTACCCTGTTCTCATTGTCGGGGTGTAGCGATTTTCTCGATGAGAAGCCAGAAGGAAACACCGGGACCACCGGGAACTTCTATAAAAACAAAGAAGACATAGAGTATGCGCTTACTGCTGCCTATGCCAACTTACAGGCAGGAGCTATGTATAAAGAATACATGGTGCTTATGACCGATGTCCGTTCGGACGATTTAGGATCATTTGCCAACACCGGAGGAAATGCCGGACGTGAATATAGCATTAAAATATTTACGGCACAGTCTGATAATCAGATCTTCCGTAGCGTATGGCAAAAAACATACGAAACGATATACCGCTGCAATAATGTGATTTACCACATTGACATAGTAAAAGATAGCAAGTTGAAACTCCAGTACGAAGCCGAAGCACGTTTCCTGCGGGCCTTGTGTTACTTCAACATCGTTCGTTTCTGGGGCGATGCTCCGCTGATTCTCACTCCGCTGACGGCTACGGAGGTGGCAGAATGTGAACGCAATAAAGTGGCCGATATATACGCAGCCATAGAAACGGACTTGCAATTTGCTTCGGATGCGAATAACCTCCCGAAAGTATTCACCGGGAAAAACTCCGGACGTGCCACCTCATTGGCCGCCAAAGCTCTGTTAGGTAAAGTGTATCTGCAGGAAAAGAAATGGCAGGCTGCCAAACAGTCACTGGGCGAACTTATAAATACGGATAATGTCGGCACGCATACATTATTGCCCGATATTGCCAATGTATTCAGCACGGCACCGGTACAGGGAAGTTCGGCTTCCGATTTCAAGAATTATACCGGCTGGTCACCGCAAACCATGAATAAAGAAATCTTGTTTGAAGTCATTTTTGATAAAGATATAGCAGGAGAGGGACGCAATGCTCTGACCTATTACGCCAATCAGGCCGACTTGAACGAAGCATTCAAACTAAGTAATGCCGCTCAATGTATCTACCATTCTTCCGACCGTCGCGCCGATTTGATGCGAAGCATGAAAGGCACCAATACCGATAATAATCTGTTGGTGAAATATGCCGATATTCAGAGTACATTGGAACAGTACGGATACAATACTCCGGTGCTCCGTTGGGCGGATGTATTGCTGATGTATGCCGAAGCCTGCAATGAAGTTTCTTTCGACAATTCTGCAACCAGTCCGGCACTGTTGGCACTAAACGATGTCAGAACACGTTCTTACGCTGCCGGAGCATATACAGGCAATCAACTTTCCGATCAGGATACTTTCCGGGATGCCATCTTCCTCGAACGACGTTTGGAATTCCCGATGGAGATGCAACGCTGGTTCGACCTGATCCGTTCGGGAAATGCGATCAATGAACTCTCAAAGATTGGGATCATCATAGATAAAGACGATCTGTTGTTCCCGGTTCCCAATAGTGAAGTGACCTTGCGTGACAATCCGGACAAGTTCCCTCAAAATCCCGGCTACTAATGTGATATAATTGTATACTGTTATGAAAAACTAATAAGTGTAACAACCCAGATGAAAATAAAGAAAACAATAATTGTACTGCTTTTATGTTTTCTCCCTATAGCCTCTTTCGCGCAGAAAGTGGGAGAGGCATTGTCTGCATGGGAGGAAGGATATATGGATATTCACCACATCAATACAGGCTGTGGAGAATGTGCCTATCTCATTCTTCCCGACGGTACCACGATGCTGATAGATGCAGGAGAAAACAAAGCCGGCAACCCCCGACACGTACCACCCAAACCCAATGCCGGCCGTACTCCCGGCGAATGGATAGTGGATTATATCAAAGCCATGGCACCTGCTCAAAATCAGAAGTTGGACTATGCGTTGATTACCCATTTCCATAGCGACCACATGGGAGGTGTACTCAAGATGAAGAACGAATCGGGCAGGTATTATAATACCGGAATAATAGCGGTGGCAGAGAACCTTCAGATAAGTACACTGGTGGACAGAGGATTTCCGGATTACAAATTCCTGGTTGATACAGAAGATAAAATGATAAAGAATTACTTCAATTTTTTGCATTTTACGAAACGTAGAATCAATGCCGAACAATTCCGTCCGGGAGTGGAGAATCAATTCAAACTCTTGCATGATTCCATCCGTTATGCCGGGAATTTCAAAGTGCAAAACATCTATGCCAATGGCTGGCTGTGGACGGGAAAGGGACACGAGACGAAATACCTGTTTCCCGATTTTAGTACATTGGAAAAGTATGATATTCCGCAAGAGAATACGTTGAGTTGTGCGCTGAAAATCACATACGGTCACTTTTCGTATTATACCGGAGGAGATGTGACCGGCTATCCGAAACCGGGAAGAAGCCTGTTTCATGATGTAGAAACGCCGATGGCTCCCGTCGTGGGGCGCACGGAGGTGTGTTGCGTGAATCATCACGGATACAACAATGCCACTAATGATGCCTTTATTTTAACTCTGTCTCCTCGGGTGTTTATTATTCAGGCAAGTGATGCCCTGCATCCCAATCATTCTACATTGGAACGAATGCTTTCCAAACAGTTGTATCCCGAAAAGAGAGATGTATTCGCCACCAATCTGCATCCTGCCGCTGAAATAGTCATTGGCAAGAATACGGAAAAGATGAAAAGCAAGCAAGGACATATTGTTGTCCGGGTATTGCCGGGAGGCGACGAATACTATGTTTACATCTTGGAGGATAACAATACCAAACGTAAAATCAAGCAGATATCCGGCCCCTACGTCTGTCGCCCGACATCCCGTCCGGAAGTTGCAAACTGATATGGAAATGAAGTTGAATTATAGCAGATAAAAAAGATATGAAAACAATCAATTATATAGTAAAGAGAGGCCCGTTAGCGGCATTATTTATCATGTTCATCGTGTTTTATGCTTGTAGCGATGACGACCAACCGCAGAATCAGAAAGCGGAAGTGACAGATTTCTCCCCTGTCACGGGCGGACGAAATACGTTGCTCACTTTGAACGGAACCAACTTTGGCACAGATCTCAATAATGTCAAGGTAACAATAAACGGAAAAGAAGCAGTGGTGAAAACAGTCACCAATGAAGTCATCACAGCCGAAGTGCAGAAAGGTACGAGCTCGGGAACAGTCAGAGTCATCCTCGGTGAAAGACCCAATGCGCAAATCTTGATTTATGACCAGAATTTCACTTATGTATCCAATCAGGTCGTGTCTACCTATTTAGGGGGAAAAGGCAGTGGTGAGACAGACGGAGCTTTTTCTGTGGCTACCCTGTCCAAACCCCGCTATTTGGCGTGGGGAAAAGACGAAGCATTGTATATTGTTGAAGACGGAGCAAGTCTGGCAGATGATATGGCATGTATCCGGGTGGCAGGGAACAACCAGCTGACCACCCTGCTGAAAGCTTCGGAAAGCTCATTGGTACAGCGAATGCGGGCTATCGACTTCTCATTGGACGAGAATACGATGTATATAGCCAATGATAATAATGCAGACGGAATTATGGGATTCGGCACAATGACTAGAAACGGAAATAAGTTCGAAAACCTGACTTCACTGTGGGAACAGGGAGGTATCACAGCCGTGAAAGTACACCCGAAGACAGGTGCTGTTTTCATTGGCTATCATTCCGGCTCATGGATATATCAGTATGACGGAACGAGCTTTATTCCTAAGTTCCAGCTCCCGGATGCTTCGGGCACGGCTGCGAGTAAGGGGAATATCAATGGAATTGCATTTGATAAGTCGGGCACGACCGCTTATATTGTTTCACGTAAGAATCATGTGATATATAAGGTAAGTTATGATCTCGTTACGGGAGAATTTAGTGGTGTGAAATTACTAGCTGGCTCTTTCGGAGTGACAGGATATGCTGATGGGACGGGCACTTCTGCCAAGTTCAACGAACCGTCACAAGGCGATGTGGGTGAAGATGGCAATTTCTATGTAGCCGACAGGGGAAACCATTGTATTCGCATTATCACTCCCGATGGCGAAGTTTCAACCTATGCCGGACAAAATAAAGCAGGCATGGCGGACGGAATTGCTTCACAGGCAGAATTCAATAATCCCGAAGGTTGCCAGTTCGGCCCCGACGGTGCATTGTATGTAGCCGATTACTCCAATCATGCCATCCGTAAGGTAGAAGACGGACCTGCGCAACCCTAATAATCCATATCAATCAAAGAAAGAATAGAATGATAAGAAATAGATTTTTATGTAGCTGTCTGTTAGTGTGGTGTGCTCTTATCTCATGTGCACAACAATCAGACGAAAATGTAAATAAGGCACTTCATAACATTGACGGGCAGTCGGTACTGGTCGTTTCACACCGTGCCGACTGGCGCAACGCTCCCGAAAACTCCCTGCAAGCCATCAAAAATTGCATTGAGATGGGAGTGGATATGGTTGAAATAGACTTGAAGAAAACCAAAGACGGGCATTTAATCCTGATGCACGATAAAAAGATAGACCGTACAACCACCGGAAAAGGATTACCACAGGATTATACCCTGGCAGAACTGAAGAAATTCCGTTTGAAAAACGGAGCCGGACATAAGACCGCCCACCTCATTCCAACTCTGGAAGAGGTGATGAACCTGTGCAAAGGAAAGATTCTGGTCAATGTAGACAAAGGATATGACTATTTTCAGGAGGCCTATCAGATTCTGGAAAAAACGGGTACTACTCATCAATGCATCATCAAGTCTGATTTTCCGTATGAGAAGGTGGCAAGCGAGCATGGAGATGTACTTCAGAAAATGACATTTATGCCTGTTGTCAATCTGGATAATCCCGAAGCAGAGACCATCATCGACGGCTATATCCGGAATCTTAAACCCACTGTTTTCGAATTGGTATTTAGTAAGGATTCCGAAGAGACACTGCGCCTGATTAAAAAAGTGCGTGATAGTGGGGCCGAAGTCTTTGTAAATGTCATGTGGCCTGAACTGTGCGGTGGACATGATGATGACAAGGCAGTGGAGGAACAGAAGTACGAACAGAGCTGGGGATGGATTGTCCGGCAGGACATCCGTCTTATCCAAACAGACAGGCCTCGCGAACTTCTCGAATATCTGAAGAAAAAGAATCTCCATCCTTAAACGGTCAGACATGCTGAAACAACTAATCAACTTTTACAAGGTCTCTTCACCGAGACCTTGTAATGGGGAGTCTTTGTCCTCCTCCGAAGCCCGTCGCCTTAAATACCTGAAATGGTCTACTTTCCTTTCAGCCACTTTCGGTTACGGTATGTACTATGTTTGCCGTCTTAGTCTGAATGTCGTAAAGAAACCCATTGTGGATGAGGGTATCTTTTCGGAAACTGAACTGGGCATTATCGGCTCTGTACTGTTTTTCACCTATGCCCTCGGCAAATTCACGAATGGTTTCCTGGCCGACCGCAGCAATATCAATCGTTTTATGACCACTGGTTTGCTGGTTACGGCTTTGGTTAATCTTTGTCTGGGTTTTACCCATTCGTTCCTCCTGTTCGCCATACTTTGGGGAATTAGCGGATGGTTCCAGTCTATGGGAGCCGCATCTTGTGTGGTAGGCCTTTCCCGTTGGTTCACGGATAAGGAGCGGGGTTCCTACTATGGATTCTGGTCTGCCAGCCACAACATCGGTGAAGCATTAACCTTTCTGATTATTGCCTCCATCGTCAGTGTGCTGGGCTGGCGTTACGGTTTCTTCGGGGCGGGTGTTGTGGGGCTGATTGGCGCACTGATTGTCTGGAAGTTCTTCCATGACACTCCCGAAAGTCAGGGCTTTCCTCCTATGAATGCGCCCGAAGAGAAAAAGGAGATGAGTGCCACAGAAACGGCCGATTTTAATAAAGCGCAGCGACAAGTCCTATTGATGCCTGCCATCTGGATACTGGCTCTTTCGAGTGCTTTCATGTATATCAGCCGCTACGCTATCAATAGTTGGGGCGTTTTCTATTTGGAAGCCCAGAAAGGCTACTCCACACTGGATGCGAGTTTTATTATTTCTATCTGTCCGGTTTGTGGTATTATCGGTACCATGTTTTCGGGAGTCATTTCAGATAAGCTGTTTTCCGGTCGTCGTAATATTCCTGCTTTAGTATTCGGATTGATGAATGTTTCCGCTCTTTGCCTGTTCCTGCTTGTTCCGGGCGTACACTTCTGGATAGATGTACTTGCCATGGTACTTTTCGGGTTGGGTATCGGAGTGCTCATCTGTTTTCTGGGTGGACTGATGGCTGTCGATATTGCTCCCCGCAATGCCTCTGGCGCAGCATTGGGAGTGGTGGGTATTGCCAGTTATATTGGAGCCGGTTTACAAGATGTGATGAGTGGTATTCTGATAGAGGGTCAGAAGACGGTTCAGAACGGAGTTGATGTTTATGATTTCACGTACATCAATTGGTTCTGGATTGGTGCGGCTCTGCTGTCAGTACTCTTTGCATTGTTGGTTTGGAATGCAAAATCAAGAGAGACGGATTAGCTTCAGGTATATTAGGTTAGATTGAAAAAAGCTTGTTTCTAAAAGAGGATAACAAATGTTTATTCTTAATGGTATTGGTTTTTATTTCGGGAAGTTCATAGCTACGATTCTTCCCGAAATATTTTTATTATATTTATGTCGTTTCTACCAGCCAACGATTAATATTGCGAGTTTCCGCACTAAATTCCACACCGATTTTTATTATTTCCCGGTGGTCTTTCTGATAAGGAATTAGATATCCTTTCTCGTCGATCTGCTTCATTGCTTCTTCTGCGGTCCCATTTAATTTGAACTCAAACACGTAGATATATTCCGGTGTTTTAACCACAGCATCGGCACGTCCACGGGCGCTGCGTACTTCCGCTTCTGTGAATTGTCCCATCAGTTTGAATACGAGATAGAAGATAACCTGATAATGACGTTCGGTCTGGGCATTCAATTCATACGGGATATCGGCAAAGAAAGCTTCCAGGCGGGTGAGGAAAGATTCGTAATCACCTGTGCGTAATTCCTGAACGAATTTTCCGATATAAAATCCCTGATCGTTGTTCTTCATTGGAGTGTAAAATGGAACAAGGAAATTAATGAATCCGTAGCGCACTTCATCATTCGGAAAATCAAGTAGATAGTTCTGAAACTCTCTGTCATAATCCTTAATAGTCAGATATCCACTTTGATAAATCAGCGGTACGGGATTATTAGCATCCATTCTGTATTCTGCAAAAGAAGAAGCAGGTGCTTCTATACCATTTAATAATGTACGAAGATCATACTCACTTTTTTGCAGTAGTTCAACCAAGAATGTCGGTGTACCAGTTTGGAACCAATAGCTGCCCAACTCCAATTTGCTGAAAGCATTCAATACACTGAACGGATTGAATACTCCTGCACCATCCGGATGAAAATGATAGCCGTCATAATTGCGTTCCATTGCAGTGACTACCTCTGCCGGTGTCTGATTGTTTTTGAGACCGAAAGTTTCAATTTCGGGTTCGAAAGTACTTTCCAGTTCTTCGCGGGTGATACCGCAAAGCGTGGCGTAAGAATAATCTAGACTAATATCATTCAACTGATTCAGATCACTGAATACGCTGACTTGAGAGAACTTTGTAACTCCTGTCAGGAAAACAAAACGGAGATATGGATCGGCACTTTTCAACACTCCATAAAAGGCTTTCAATGTCTGGCGATAGTCTTCAAGTAATTCCAAATGGGTAATTGCCTGCAAGAGAGGCTTGTCGTATTCATCCACCAGCACAACTACTTGCTGCCCTGTTTGCTCATAGGCGCGATAAATCACTCCGGCAAAACGTCCGGACAGGGTGTTCTCGTCAATTCCTTTTCCATATTGGAGTTCCCATTGGCTTAGCTGGCGACTAAGTATTTCGTGTAATTTTTCACTGCTATCATATTTTTCTGCATTCAGGTCAAGGTGAAGCACAGGATATTCGTTCCATTCTGTCTCCATTTTTTCGATGGCAAGACCCTCAAACAGTTCTTTTTTACCTTGAAAATAAGCCTTGAATGTGGAAAGCAAAAGGCTTTTGCCAAAGCGACGAGGTCTGCTTAGAAAATACGGTTTTCCCAAGTTAGCCATTCGCCACATAAGTGCGGTCTTATCCACATAAAGATAATTTTTCCTACGGATATCTTCAAAAGTCTGTATACCAATAGGAAGTTTACGCATCAGATTGTACATATTCTATGTATCTTTGAATTTTCCTCATCAAAGATAGTGATAATTTCTATATAATAATTGTATTTGCGTAAACAACTTCCCTGTTTCTTTTTTCTCTTTGTACGCAACGAGTTGAATCTTTGCAGACGAGAACAAAATAATAAATCCTAAAAACAGTTGGAATGATGAAAACAGAAAGTTTTACGAATTACATGAGTCGGGTGATTGAAAACCTGAAAAAGGAAGAGCGTTATGGGACGGCTTACATTTACAGCTATGCCCTCAAGGCGCTCCGTATTTATAAAGGGAAGAATGATTTACCTTTCAGTGTCTTCAACAAGATGGAAATGAAGCATTTTGAGCAATACCTGCTCAATAACAAACGAAGTTGGAACACCATTTCCACTTATTTCCGCGCTTTGCGTGCCGTTTATAATCGGGCAGTGGACGAAGAAATCATAAAAGGAGAACTTCGATTGTTTCATCATGTATTTACAGGCGTGACTTCGGAAAAGAAACTGGCGCTGGAAGTCAGTGAAATGCGTGAACTGATAGCGAAAAATTGCAGCCGGACAATGCTTGGTGAAACAGGGCTATCCCCAAGTCTGCAACGTGCGCGTGATTTGTTGACATTGATGCTGCTACTACAAGGCATTGGGTTTTCTGACCTCATCCATTTGCGAAACGTGAACCTGAAGAAGAGCGGTGGAAAACAATATTTCCTACACTTCCGCCGACAGAAGACAGGTACGGAACTAAATATTCAGGTTCCACCGGAAGCGATGGCAATCATCGAGCGCTATCACAGCAAAGATTCCTTCTCCCTTTATCTGCTCGATTTGCTTGACGGACGAAGCAGGGGAGAGGAAGCGTATGGCGAATATCGCCGACAGCTGCGAATATTCAATTATAACCTTTCCCGCCTGGCCACGCTTTGCGGTGTGGACTCTCCTGTCAGCTCCTATACCGCCCGCCACACCTGGGCGACGCTGGCAAAATATTGTGAAGTCCCCGAAGAAGTCATTTCCGAGGGATTGGGACATTCCTCCCTCGAAGTGACACGCACTTATCTGAAGCGTTTTGAAAACGAGAAACTTAGTAAGGCTAATTTGATAATAATGGATTACGTATTTAAAGGAAATCAGAGGCTTTGGAATAGCTGATAGAAACACCGGAAACGGCAAAATAAAGACGTTACTTGCTAAGTAACGGAAAGGCATGATGGTTCGGCAAATATATGAAATATATGGATGAATGATTCCTTTTTTTATTGATTTTTTACTCACAAACAAAAAAGACTATAAAAACACAACTCCAAAAAGCTCTTATCACATATTAAATATAGGTTGAGCTACGAAAAATACAAAATTCTTCTCTATCCGCTTCCCTTCACTTTGGTGCAGACTACTCTTCTTGTGTATATTCTTTTACGAGAATTACAGTAAATGAGATGATTACAGTGCGCAGCGCCCTGTTCTGACTGTAGAATCTGTTTCCGTTACTTAGCAAGTAATTCAAGGCAGGTATGGTAATCATTTATTTAATAACAAAACAAAGTAAAGTATGAGAAGAAACAGTCTCTGTTTGATGCTACTATTCGTAGTAATGGCTATTGGGTGTGATGACGGCGAGCTTGTGCAGCTGCAAAGAGATGTAAAAGATCTCCAGTCGAGAGTCACAACACTGGAAACGTGGTGTAACACGGCAAACACACAAATTTGTGCATTGCAAGGACTTGTCACTGCATTAGAGCAAAAAGACTTTGTGACAGGCGTTACCCCGATTGTGGAAAATTCAAAAGAAGTGGGCTACACTATTTCTTTCAGTAAAAGCGGTCCTGTCACCATTCGGCACGGAGAAAAAGGAGTGGATGGAGAAAAAGGTACGGATGGCATTACTCCCGTCATCGGTGTGAAGCAGGATACGGACGGAAACTATTATTGGACGGTGAAAACAGGCGATGCCGCACCGGATTGGATGCTTGATGCCTCGGGAAATAAAATCTCCACTACCGGTGCTGACGGTCATTCCCCCGTCATCAGCATTGCCGAATTCGAAGAATGCTTCTATTGGAAGATAGATGGTGAATGGCTGCTTAATAATGGCAAGAAAGTACCTGTGACAGGCGAACAGGGAGATGCTATTTTCGCAGAAAATGGGATCGACTATACCACTGACTCTGCAAACGTCATCTTTACGCTTGCCGATGGAACAACGAAAATAACGCTTCCCAAATCAAGTTTTGTGACGGTTGGCTTTGACAGCTACGAGATTTTCTATGCTTCGGCAACCAACAACGAAATCACTCTGACGCTACCGTCTACTCTCAAAGAAGAAGATTATACCACCCTGGCAGCTACCGTTACCAACGAAAGTGGGACAGGCATGGACGTTCAAACCCGCTCTGCCGCCACGCAGGAAGTATGGGGTGTGCAGATCACTAAACCGAGCTTCGCAGGAGGTGCTGTTGTGGCGGGAAGTGCCAAAGTGACGCTCACCGCACCTGCCGACATCAAACTCTCGGCGACAGCCCTGCTGAAAGTAACCATTACCGATAAAAACGGCAAAGAATTTACCGTTGCCCGCCCAGTGAAATATTTTGATGGGGTGATCGCTGAAAGTACGGCAGGCAATTTGAGTACTGTTGTTACAGATGGATCTGTACGCAAACTCGCCATTAAAGGCAGCATGAATGCGGACGATTTTGCATATATCAAACAATCGCTGAATGCATTGGAGGTATTGGATTTGTCGATGACCGATCTGACCGTTATGCCCAACCGTGGACTGGCTTTTTATGACCCTCAACCGGTGAATACCACTCTCAAACGAGTGGTTCTTCCGGCCACCGTTACCGCGATTGAAGAAGCCGCCTTTGCCAATTGTCGCGCACTGGAAACGATTGATACGGAGAACGCCCGAAGCATAGGAAAATGGGTCTTTGAAAACTGCGTAAATCTGCGCAATCTCCGTATAGGCGAAAAAATGGAAACCATCTACGATGCAGCATTTATGAATTGTACCGCTTTGGGAACTATCAATATCCCGGGAAGCGTGCAGACTTTGGGACGCTGGTTGTTCGAGGGTTGTGAAAATCTGGAAACGATCACTCTCAACGAAGGAGTACGGAATCTTTCACCGAGCACATTCTACGGTTGCGGCATCAGGTCAATCTCCATCCCCTCCACCGTGACCGAAATTCCCGACTGGACATTCCAGGAATGTCACAATCTAGAGCATATCACCCTGCATGATAGAATTACGTCGATAGGAGAATCCGCGTTTCTCCGCTGTTACTCTTTGAAAGATTTCCGCATCCCGAAAGGAGTCACCGTAATTCGTAACAATACTTTTGATTCTTGCCAGAGCTTGCAACGTGTGACATTTCATAACGGTATAACCGAGATTCAAGAACGGGCATTTGGCTATTGCATTAATTTGGCAGGAGATCCGGTGGGAGGATATCTTACGCTTCCCTCCTCATTGACGACTTTGGATAACGGAGCATTCCAAAACTGCAATAGCCTGTTGGCTGTTGATATGTCGGAAACAGCCGTTACAGCTATACCGGAGTATCTTTTTGCTCATTGTGAAAAGCTTTCTGCCATCACTTTGCCCAATAATTTACAGTCAATAGGAGAATGGGCGTTCACTTTGTGTCCAATGGCATCAATTGCATTGCCCGCCAGCGTGACTTCCATAGGCAACTATGCTTTCTGGCAGTGTGCACAGTTGAAATATGTTTATTCCAATGCTCCGACAGCCCCTACTATTGGTGCGCAAACATTTGATCCTGAATGCAAAACGGGCCGTACAGCGTATATTCCATCAACAGCCAATTATGCCTCATGGAGTAGCTATTTTGACTCAATAAGAAATTTGTAAATAATTAAGTTTAACTTTTTGCATCAATTAGTTAAACAAATATCTATCTTTGTCATTCCGGAAATACCGCAGCTTTCTGCCTTTTCCGGAATGGCTTTTTTATAACTAAAAGGATTGTTTTATGGAAAATTCATTTAATGATGAATTGTATTGTTCGTTGAAAGACGAACTTCGTGAAGTGAACGCACAAATTGATGTGCATAGTGAACAATTGATGAACTTGCTTGACCAAAAAAAAGAATTATCGGTCAACTGATTCGGGAAGTAAAGTCGCAGACGCCTGCTGCCATAGAATACCGGGGAAATCCGAAAAGGTATGTCACCGTTATTCTGAATGCCATTGACCGGGGGCGCCTGACTTATGACGGGGCTTCTAATAGTGAACAAACCATTCGCGCTTTGTCAACAGTGATAGATGTGATAAGTCCGAAAACGGGCAAACCGCTTAGTGTGGAAACACTGGTCTCTTACGAGAAAAAAGAACATAGTGGAGATTTCAAAGATTATTGTGAAGGAGATTTCGACAAACTTACATAGAGTAGTGAGTTGATTTAAAAATGTGGCGGGAAATTTGAAAAAGACAGTTGTGTTTTTCAGATTTCCCGCCGCCTTTTTTAGAAAACAAATAAAAAAGTGTCAGGTGTGACAGAGGATTTATAACATTCGTATATTTTTTATTAGAATAAAAAGAAGAAACATAAAAAGATGAAAAGTTGAAATTCCTCTGTCACACCTGACACTTTGGGGAATGAGTAAAATGAAAAATAATATAAAAATGTTGATTTTGTTGTATAGTTGAACAACAATCCGTATATTTGCAGTATGGAAAAGAAACGTAAAATCCGTACATACGGAGGTTACTTTGAGGCTTTCTGAAAGAGCATTAAAAATAAAGGAGGAGTATTATGCAGATAAACAATCATCAGCTAGTAGATTATGATGTAGTTCTTGATGCAAAATTTGGAGCAGAAGGAACTCCGGAACGTGCCGAAGCAGAAGAAAAAGCCTATGCTTTCTACACTGGACAGATTATTGAAGACGCACGAAAAAAGGCTAAAATAACCCAGGCTGAATTAGCCCGGCGTATTGGTTCCGACCGTTCTTATATTTCGCGGGTAGAAAGTGGACAGACAGAACCTAAAGTGTCTACTTTTTATAGGATCATGAATGCTTTAGGCTGTAGAATCGAATTTACTATGTCTTTATAAAAACAAAATGCAGAGTGTTATTAAAAGCTCTGCATTTTTGTTTTTGAAAATCAATATTTATTCATATAACCTGTTTGATTTTACTTGTTCTATATCGATGATATACACAGCGTATCTTTTTCCGTTATTTCCTCTTTTAAAGTCAAAGTTATGCTTGGACATCACTTTCCCTAATTGGATTTTTGTATTTGTCGAATATTGATAGCCGGTACGTTCCCGAATAAGTTCCGCTATTTCGGTTACCGTCAAATGAGATACCTTATCAAAACGTTCCGGTTTGCGAATGTGTGTGAGCACCAGTTCTTCTTCCGGTGAATGGAAAACGAAATCCTCATTATTTTCTTCAATCCGTTGATTTTCCGACTGCGTGAACCAATACTGATAACCCGGTTTATGGAGCAGATACTTTATTTGCGCATACAGCTGTGTATAATTGATTTCTATAAACTTGATAGAGTCGGCATGAAAACAAAGGAAACGGCGGTTGCCCGTTGTATCGTGCAGTACCTCCTGATAATTGCACGTTCCCGCAAAAGAAGCAGTGTGAGGGAAATTTTGCGAACGGCGTGCATACGGCAAACGGATACTAATCACTTTGCGGGTGACCAAATCCTTGAAAGTGTTCAGATCACGCCCGCTCATTCCTTCGAACTCATCGAGGTTGATAAGCATTGCCTGCGCTATTTTGGCCAAATCATCTTTATTATTCGGATTGATAAGACCGGTGGAAAGATAGGCGCGCAGTTCGGGTGGCAGCAGGTTGTTGATGAATGTTGTTTTTCCGATATTCTGTATCTCGCTGCATAGTAAGAGTACCGTGTGGTTTACGATCTCATCTTGAGTGGCGGCAGCACACATTCCTACCAGATAACGCTCCAGGCACTCTGCCCAAAAGCTCTGATGATTGGTGCGGACACTGTCCGCCAAAATACGGATATAATCCATCCCGTCCCATTCAGGCAGCAAATCAAAATACTCACGGATGGGGTGATAACTTACACTGAAATCAGAGTATATTAAATTCTGAATCATTTTCACGTTGCAGGCATATCCTAACTCGTTTATCTCCATCCAGATACTGTTCTCCATTTTGTCATCCAGAATGCGGAAAGGCTCCGGCTGCTCTGTGTCGGCTACCATTCGGCGGTATTCCATGATGTGGAGCAGCTCATTATAACGCGTTTCGTAGCATTCGCTGATATGCTGTTCTATCTGCAATATCCGTTTCTGTGTATTATTCAGTTTGCGCGTGTTGAACTCTTCCGTGTGCGTGTAAGCACTGGCAATCAACGAATCCGTTTCGTCTGCGGGGAGGTCGGTAAACTGGCTTTTGATAAACGCTACCGCTTCTTCTTCGGGGATGCCGTGCCGGTTGTATGTACACGCAAGATGATGCAGATAATTGTTCCGGTTTCCGATGATATACTTTTCAGACTTATTATGATAATAATTCAACGTCACCATTAATGCAGCGTGCGAAGAATGATAGTTGAGTGCTGTTTCTTCACTCATCGGGTGGCTGCCTTGTGCAATTTCCTGTTTTTTCTTTTCGGATACCTTCTTTTTCTTTTGAGATTTATAAAATATAGGTGGCTGATCTACGATAAAAGCACTCGCATCGGGATTGAAGTAAATATTCGGATCGTGTGAAAACAAACAGGTACGCCCTACATCCTGACCGGACGTGTCGATTTCTACCTCACAGAGCCGGGCATAGAAAGAAGCAATTTTGTTGTAAGCGGCAGTATGGAAATCTTCTATTTCCTGAATCGTTTCAGGCAATGTTCTGTCCGGGCGGCATACACGTACTACGATTTTCAGTCCCATTCCTTTTGGGCTGATAAAGGCGATGCGGGTGTGCTCACATCCTCTTGCCAAAGACAGGATGCGTATCAACTCTTCTTGATTCTGGTGGTCGATGTCTATCACGATGTATCCTTGGTATCTGATGAGTGTGGCGTTCGAACGTCCGCCCCGGTAGCTGGCCGAGAAGGTGACAGACGGCAGCTCTTTCTTTTTCTCATTGGCTACTTTCTCTCCCTGTTCCTGAAAACTGCGGCGTATATCCTCAATCATAAACTGATATTTTGAACTGCCGATAGTGGATACAATCTCTTCCTCGGTCATTTCTGCTATGATGCGGTAGAAGTCGCGGAAAATGGTGAAATGTTTCATGTCTTTATTTCGTTGTTTTTTCGGTTGCAAAGAAACTTCTTTACGGTGGTTTGTAATGAAACTTTTGAAAAAATAGTGATAAGTTATTAGGGCTCTCCCAAATAATGCACAATGGTCTGTACCTGTTTCGGAGAGAGCAGTCGGTTGCGTGCGCGATAGCCTTCTTCTTCGAGTTCGTGCAGGAGAGGGAGATTATAAACAATCCATCGGCGTAGAATTTGTAAAGCTACTTTTTGGCAGACGGTGGGATTGTAGAGATGAGCCAGTTCCGCTTTGGTATAGGTGCGGATAAGGAATGGGTTTTCTTTGTAATTCATGACTGTTTATTCTTGTTTTATCCTATAAAGTTACTGAAAATAAATGGTTTATCGAAAGGAAAACCTCACTTTTATTCATTGGAAATCAGGAAACTTCGTTGGGGAATATCAACAATGAAAGAGGTCGTATATTTGTGTCGTTAACAAGAAAGGAATGCATTCCGAATGTACGAAAACTTTAAAATGATTAGATTATGGCAATGACAGTTTCTTATTCCGTAGTGCCGCGTAAGAATCCCGCAAAGAAGGATGAACCGGCAAAGTATTATGCACAGGCGCAGGCGTCGGGCGAGTTGGATTTCGAAGAGTTGTGTGAGGCGATTACCAGTCGTTCCACCTGTACGGAGACAGATGTGCGCGCAGCGATTTCCGGTATTCTTTATGAAGCGAAACGCTCGCTGAAAGCCGGACGCATTGTGAGGTTGGGCGATTTGGGTAGTCTGCAAATCGGGCTGAATAGTGAAGGTGCGGCATCCGTCAAGACCTTTTCCGGCTCGATGATTAAGGGGGCGCATATCATTTTCCGTCCCGGAAAAACGTTGGCGGAATTGATGAAGATTCTTAGCTATCAGCAAGTATTGACACGTGCGGTGGCGCAATCGGGTAGTGGCGATGATGGGGGAGATGGTGATGATGACGACAAGGGTTCCGGCAGTGGTTCGGGTGGTGGCGGCGAAGCTCCGGATCCGGCTGCCTGATATTCCTTTTTTTGATAACATTAATTCTTGGAAAAAATGAAAGAGATTGTAAGTAAGATTTTGGAGGTTATCATGTGCCTTCTGCCTTTCTTCGGAAAGAGAAAACGTGACAGGGTGGTGCGGGAAGTGCGTTATAACGCTACGCACAAGGAAGTGTGCAACGTGAAAACAACGGAAAGGGAGCAGGACGATGAGAAAGATTAATCTGATTGTGATCCACTGTTCCGCCACTCGTGTCGACCGCGATTTTACGGCTAAGGATGTAGATACGGCTCATCGCTTCCGTGGTTTTTCGTGCTGGGGGTATCATTACTACATTCGTAAATCGGGACAGGTGGAACCGATGCGGGATGAAGATATGGTGGGTGCACATGCGCGTGGCTATAATGCAACCAGTTTGGGAGTGTGCTATGAGGGCGGTCTGGATGAAAACGGAAAGGCGGCGGACACGCGTACTCCCCGTCAGAAAGAGGCTTTGCACCGTCTGGTACACGATCTGTTACTGCGTTATCCTGAAGCAAAAGTAGTTGGACACCGGGATTTGAGCCCGGACACCAATTACAACGGAATCATCGACCCGTGGGAACGGATCAAAGAATGTCCCTGTTTCGAAGTGAAAGCCGAAATGAATTGACAGTTGAGAGTTGACAGTTGACAGTGCGCAGCCAATTCTCAATTCTCAACTCTCAATTCTCAATTTAATTAACTACTACCGTAGTGAAGTACTCTTTAAATACCTCCGCAGCTTGTTCAAGTTGTTCGGGGGTATTTTCTTTTACGTCTTTCAGTTTGTATTCTTGTTCCATAGCTTCGTACTTGTGTACGCCTAATGTATGGTAAGGAAGCACTTCCACGCGTTGAATCATTTTGTATGTTCCCATGGCTTCTCCCAGTTGGCGGATATCCTCTTCGAAATCGCTGTAGCCGGGCACTAATACGTAGCGCAGCCAGAACGGTTTTCCATTCTCTTCCAGCCATGCTGCTGTGCGGATCGTTTGCTCGTTGCTTCTCCCCGTCAATGCCTGATGGCGGGCGGGATTGAATTCTTTTACGTCTAGCAATACAAGATCGGTCAGGCGGAAAAGCTCTTCCACCTCTTCATTCCAGATGCCGCCGTTGCTGTCTATGCACACATGAATTCCTTTCTCTTTCAGCTCACGAACCAGTGGGATGAGTGCTTTTGCCTGAAACGTCGGTTCTCCTCCGGAGAAAGTAACTCCTCCGCGCTTTCCGAAGAAAGGGCGCTGGCTCATTGCCATGCGGACAATTTCTTCCGGTGGGGTAGGCGTGCCGCCTTTTCCGGCTATCGTGTCGGGATTGGCGCAATACAGGCAACGGAAGTTGCAACCTTGAAGAAAAACGACGAGCCGTAAGCCCGGCCCGTCGAATGTTCCCATACTTTCGTATGAATGTACGTTTATCGTCATATAGAGTAAATAGATTGTTACATACGTTCGTGGAAGCTACGGCTGATAACCTCCAATTGATGTTCGCGGCTCAACTTCACGAAGTTTACGGCATAACCGGAAACACGGATGGTAAGCTGCGGATATTTTTCCGGATGTTCCATGGCATCATACAGCATATCACGGTTCAGAACGTTTACATTCAGGTGGTGAGCACCTTTGGTGAAGTAACCGTCCATCATGGTAACCAGATTCTCGATGCGGTCTTCCGCGGTAGCTCCCAGTGATTTAGGAACGATAGAGAAAGTGTTACTGATACCGTCCTGTGAGTCGCGGTAACGTAGCTTCGCTACAGAGCTCAAAGAGGCGATGGCACCGTTCTTGTCGCGTCCGTGCATCGGGTTGGCTCCCGGAGCAAAAGCGACACCTTTGGCGCGTCCGTCGGGAGTAGCACCTGTCTTCTTGCCATACATCACGTTGGAAGTGATAGTCAGCAATGAAAGAGTCGGACGGGCATTCTTGTAAACCGGAAGTTTCTTCAATTCTTCGCTGAAGAAATATACCAGGTCAACACCCAGGTGGTCTACCTTGTCGTTGTCATTACCGAAGCAGGGGAATTCGCCTTGAATATCGAAACCTTCTGTCAGGCCGATGTCGTTGCGGCGTGCGGTTACTTTGGCATATTTGATGGCCGATAGTGAATCGAGCGCGATAGAAAGTCCGGCTACACCATAAGCAAGGTTGATGCGTGGGTTGGTATCTACAAGCGCCATTTGGGCTTTCTCGTAGTAATACTTATCATGCATATAATGGATGATGTTCATCGCTTCGTTGTAAACGCGGGCGATTTCAATCAATACCTTTTTATAGTTGTCCATCACTTCCTCGAATTTCAGCGTGTCACTAGTCAGTACGGGGATGTTTTTCACCATAACTGTACCGGTGTTTTCGCAACGTCCGCCATTGATGGCAAGCAACAGGGCTTTTGCCAGATTGCAGCGTGCACCGAAGAACTGGATTTGTTTTCCGATTTCCTGGTAAGATACGCAGCAGGCAATTCCGTAGTCGTCCGACTGGCGTACTTCGCGCATCAGGTCGTCGTTTTCGTATTGGATGGATGAAGTGTCGATGGAAACTTTAGCACAGAATTCTTTGAATCCTTCCGGCAATTCCGGGCTCCACAGTACAGTCAGGTTCGGTTCCGGTGAAGGGCCGAGGTTGTACAGTGTTTGCAGGAAGCGGAATGAGGTCTTTGTCACTTTGGTGCGTCCGTCGTTGAGGCGTCCGCCCAGAGATTCGGTTACCCATGTCGGGTCGCCTGCAAAGATGTCATTATAGGATTGCATACGCAGGTGGCGCACCATACGCAGTTTGATGACAAACTGGTCGATCAGCTCCTGTGCGAAAGATTCGGTGATGGTTCCTTTGCTCAATTCATATTCCATATAAATGTCGAGGAACGAAGAAACGTTACCCAGTGACATGGCAGCACCGTCTTGTTCTTTTACGGCAGCCAGATAAGCCATGTATACCCACTGTACAGCTTCCTGTGCAGTGTAAGCAGGACGGCTCAAGTCGAGTCCGTAGTATTCGCCCATTACCTTCATGTCCTTCAATGCCTTGATTTGCTCTGCCACTTCTTCGCGCAGGCGGATGCGGGCATCAGTCATCGGACCAGTCAGGTTATGCAGGTCTTCCTGTTTTGCTTTAATGAGTCGGTCGATACCATAGAGAGCCATACGGCGGTAGTCACCGATGATACGTCCGCGGGCGTAGTTGTCGGGAAGTCCGGTGAGGAATCCCAGAGAACGGAACGAACGGATTTCTTCAGTATATACGTCGAATACTCCGTCGTTGTGCGTTTTGCGGTAGTGAGTGAAGATATCTTTTACTTGGTCGTCTACTTCCATACCGTTTTCGTGGCAGGCTTTGCTTACCACATTGATACCTCCGAAAGGTTTGATTGAGCGTTTCAGAAGTTCATCTGTTTGCAGACCGACGATCAGTTCGTTTTCTTTGTCGATGTATCCGGCTTTATGAGAAGTGATGGTTGAGACGGTGACATTATCCAGGGAGCGTACTCCATTATTGGCTCTTTCTTCTGCCAGTGCTTCGAGGCAGTGGTTCCATACGGCTTTTGTGCGTTCGGTAGGCCCTTCGAGGAAAGAAGCATCTCCGTAATACGGAGTGATGTTATGACTTACGAAATCTCTGACATTGATTTCAGTGCTCCAAAGACCGTCTTTAAAGATCTTATTTAATTCCATAAATGATAAAATTAGAGGTTGTAGTTATCCTTTTCTTTAGAGCGCACAAAGTTACAATGATTTTTCATATAATCAGCATAAATATGCTCTATTTTATGCTTTTCAACATAAAATACCTAGATATTGCTATTCTTTGGAAATGACTTTCTTTCCCCCTGACTGCATTACATAAAAGTGATATGTTTCATCAGTATGGAGGTGATCTGTCCTTTCAGTTGATTGGCATTGATGGGTTTAGGCATATAAGCGTCAAATCCGTTTTCCATCACTCTCTGTTCGTCCGAAGCATAGGCGAATGCGGTAACGGCTATAATAGGAACCCGTTGGGAGTATTTGCGTATCTCTTTGGTTGCCTCGTAGCCATCCATTACGGGCATGTTAATATCCATTAGAATGAGCTGCGGGTTATGTTCCCTGAATAGGCTTACTGCTTCTTCTCCATTCCAGGCATGTAATAAATTGTAGTCTTTTTTAAGAATGGATTCTATCAGGCGGTAATTACTTCCATGATCTTCCGCCACCAGGATGGTGATTTTTTGCTTCTTTATTTTGATCGGTTCTGTTGCTACTTCCAGTTGCGGAGCTTCGAGCGCGGGACGGTAGGGGAGGGTGAACCAAAAAGTGGAACCCTCTCCGGGGGTTGAACATACACTGATTTCACCTCCCATTTGCTGAACAAGAGTTTGGCAAATAGAAAGTCCCAGTCCCGTGCCTTGTACGAAGTTGTTCAGTTTGACAAAACGTCCGAATACGCTTTCTTGTTTGTCTTCCGAAATGCCGCAGCCGGTGTCAGTCACATAGAAATAAAGTTGTTTGTTGTCGCGTATTTGGTAGCCTATGCAAATGTTGCCTGTTTCTGTAAATTTGATGGCGTTTGTTACCAGATTAATGATAATCTGTGAAATACGGTTACGTTCGGCATGAATATAGCATTCCGGTAACGGAGTCTCGAGAGTGAGTGTGACTTGCTTCTCGGGAGAAAGTTTCAAGCGTAACGAGCTTTCCAACTCGGTCATTACACCGTTCAGTTCGAAGTCTGTGTAGACAAATTCCATCGTACCTGCTTCAATCTTCGAGAGGTCGAGAATGTCACTGATAAGTTGTAAAAGCAGTGTGTTGTTATTCTCGATGATACTGACATATTCTCGTTTCTCCTCTTCTTCCTCGGTGGAAGCCAATATTCCGGAGAAACCGACAATTGCATTAAGCGGTGTGCGGATCTCGTGACTCATGTTGGCAAGGAAAGCCGATTTGAGTCGATTGGACTCTTCAGCGCGGTTTTTAGCGGAAATTAAATCGATTTCCATACTTTTCCGGTCGGTGATGGTCAGCGAGGAACCTACTAAAGTAAGTGGCTGCCCGTTTTCATCATAACTTTCTACGGCTACCTGTGCTTCTATCCAGTCTGTATGTTTTACTCCGTCCACTTCATTGATGATACGGTATTCTATCTTTACTTTTCTAGTGTGTTTGGTAATAAGGCTTGTGTAGGCTTCTTTTACCTTGGGGAGGTCGTCTTTATGTATTTTGGCAAAATACAGTTCGTCGGAAATGAGAAGCTGTTCGTCACTTATTTCGGTGTTCTCATTGCCGGAAACGCCGGTTCTGTTTACGTCATAATGTATGGTATGTGTCTTTAAATCCCATTTCCAGGGGATGATGTTGGCAATATCGAGCGCCATGGATAATTTGTGATTGATAGAGCGCATTTGCATCTGGGCATGGTGCAACTCTGTACTGTCCATACAGAATATATGCATGAATCGTCCGTCGTCACTGGCATTGACCACTATGTCATAAAAAGTATCGATCTCTTTATAATAGTAGGAAAAAGTGATGGAACGTTTTTCTGTCAGGGAAATATTCATGAAATGTAGAAATTGCGGCATTGATTCCGGAAATACTTCACTTCCCCGTTTACCGATCACTTTCTGCTTTTCAAAAAACTTCTTCTCGAAATGTAAATTTACATCTATATATGTAGTGTCTACAATCCGTCCATTCTTATCTTTAATAAGTTCTTCCGTCATGTAAAGAATGGGCATACTGTTGATAATGTTGTAATATTTACCGGTGCTTTCTAACGCTTTGTGCTGGATACGCTTCATTCTTTCGAGTGAGCGAACACGGTAATATTGGAAGCCTAAGAGTAGCAGAATGACCAGACAGCTTGTTCCGATGATGGCATATTCATATTTCTCCCAGAATGTGGGAGGTGCAGCATAGAAAATTGTATTTTGAGGACATTTTTTCGGATCGAGTCCGCGTCGCAGTAGTGACTGATAATTGAATACGGGAGTTGCGTTCCCGGCATTATGGATAGGAATATAGCGGGGTTGCTTTCCGTGAATGACCTCTTTAATGGTGGTTAACATCCGGTTGATGTAATCTTTTTCATTGTAGATATAGCCGCCGACAATGCCTCCTTCTTCCTGAATGCCTACTCTTCTGAATGAAAAAAGAGGGACGGAGGAGGTGGCGATAATACGGTGGGAGTTGCTGGTCATCACCAGATTGTCTTCATAGTCTTTTTTTCGTAGCCAGGAAGAAAATAAAAATCCGGTAGTGAGCGGGTTTTGTTGGCGAAGAATGGTGAAAAGACTATCGGTAGAGGTGTTTTCTGCAGAAATAAACTGATATTCCAATTCCGGATGTTTTTGCCTGATTGTTTCGGAAAGGTCATAATCGTTCTGTTGACATATATATGTACCGTCACCGATATAAACAACTTTCTTCATTTGTGGAATGAGCTGTCTCATGAGTTGCAGATTCTCTTCGATATATAGATTGGCATACAGCATGGTCAGGTTCATCGTCTTTTGTAAATCGCTGATAGGGACACGTTGCTGCGGAGCAAGTGCATGAGCTTGAATGATAAGGCTGTCCGGACCTGTATAATCCCGTTCGCCGCATAGCAGCATAGGAATGTCCGGCCATATCTTATTGAGGTTATCACAAAAAACGAAACTTGCATTCCCTATAAATACCACTATTTTGGGAGAAGTGGAAGGAAGCATCTCGCAGATACTTGCTTCAAATTTATCCACGTCTTTGGCATTTTGCAAAGCAAACATATTCAGATTCATGGTGTATGCTCCTATAGTGCTGTCTTGTGAAGCCATAGTGACAATCGGAGTGATGAAGCCGTTACTCCAGGGATTGGAGTCTGCATAAGCGCTGATGACCAAAATATGGTCGATATCTTTTTTAGGGGTACTGCCTACTAATAAAAGTGTGTTTGTGAGTAGACATATAAAAATTATACTTGTCTTAAATATACTTCCCATACTTCTTTTTTCGCTTATTGTTTATTTTGTGGTGAAAACGTGGCGAAGATATGCATAAAATGCAAATTTGCAAAGGAAAACGGGAATTAATTAATGCCGGACTATGGAGTCATTCTGCCGGCATTATTTTCCATCCTATTTTTATTTTTCGTAAATTTTGTCCTAAAAATATTTGCGTATCAAAAAAAGAGTTGTACCTTTGCACCGCTTTTAACGAAAAGCACTTCTGATAAAGAGGTTCTGGAGAGGTGGCAGAGTGGTCGATTGCGGCGGTCTTGAAAACCGTTGTACTGCGAGGTACCCGGGGTTCGAATCCCTGTCTCTCCGCAATAAACGCTGATAATCAGCAATTTACAAGAATGACGCCCAATTTTACACCCTAAAAAGTAGAATTGGGTGTTTTTGCTTTATTTAATACTTTATTCTTTTATTACTTGTTTGGCTTTGCGCTGTCTTTGGTTGCTTAACTATTATTTATTGTATAATTTGAAAAGGGGATATTGTGTTGTTGATGACATTGTTATACTAATATTTATTTAAATCATTTTCTTTTTTTAACTTTTTTAGAGTAGGGAGTCTCCCGAATAATTCTGTCTTTGTTTACAGCTCTTGTATGTTATACTTTTATTTTCATGCTTTGGGCATAATAATGAAATTGAATGGTTATTTGTAATAAAATACCAATTAATTGGTATTTTATTGTACGGGAAAAATCTTTTAATTTGCAAAAAAACTAAACTGCATTAATATGAAAAGAATATTCATTCTTCTATTCGTTTCCTTAGCATTATTTTCCTGTGAAAAAGAAGAAAATAATAAAATTCTTGAATATCAGGTGTTACCAAGTGAGAACGTATCTAAACCATTTAATTGTCTGGGGGAGAAACGTACTATTACTTTTACAATTATTCAAAAAACATTGATAGATGATGTTTTAGATTCAGAGGTTCCGATTATTCCCAAGGATGTTTCGATAGAATTTGATAAAACTCTTTTTTCTGATATAGAGACAAAAGTAAAGGGTGATCAAGTTGTATTAAATATAACCTCAAATATTAATAAGGAAGATAAAATTTTGAATGGTGATTTACAGATTTCTTATTCTACTATTAATGGCATAAAAGTAGAAAAAATTCCACTGATTATAGATAAAGGGGAGTTGACATTTATGTATAAAATCCATTCGGAACAAAATCCCTTTATTCTACCAGCTGAAGGTGGCAAGTTTGAGTTGCCTTTTACGTGTAAAAAACAGACATATTTGAATGGGCAGTTTATAGAGGAAAGGTATTCTGCATTGAAAGGATTAAGATTTAAAACGATAAGTACTGGTAATATCTGGTTTCTTACGGTCAGAAAAGACGGGGAAAAAATCGGTTTCTACAAATTTACTTTTGTGGGAGAAGGGCCATATAACCAAAAGAGAGAACCCGAATGCTATTTTAACATATATATCCATGATGCAGATGTGGTAGCAGATAATCCTCCAGAAATATTCAGACAAGATTTTATGCAGCCCCAAACCCCAGGTGAGGATTATTATATCCCTTCCCGGGCCTCTTATAAGCATGGGACTTTCGATTTCTAACATATTCAGTATTAACCTTAATTATATTAATTATGAAACAGTATGTATGTTGTTGATTTTGCCAATTATGTTTTTAATTTTATGTTCCGATGATACAGTTGAAGAAATAGGAGGCTCTAATCATGTTCTTTTTGAGAGATACCTTCAAGAAGTGATAAATATTTCAATGGATAATCTGGAAAGGGTGCGCTTGGTGGTGCAGGAGTTGGTACTGTCACACTACCTGTTATCGGTACAGTATCGGGAACCGCTTTAGGTGGGTAGAGCGGCGCCTTAGTAGGAGTTGCTACTTTTTGCTAAAACATGAAAAAAAGCACTCTGATAATGATCTTTTGTCTATCAACATTCATTATAATCCCACTGCTTGTTGATTTATTCGAACAGGAATATTATACAAAATGCTTCGTAATAGTTTTTCTGTTTATATTATCTGTTAAAGGATTATGTAAAAAATCGTGCAAAAATCCTGATTGTTCATTTAAATAAATATCGCAGAAATGTAAATTGACAGTGGATTTATTTACAGCCCTTGTGTATGATGCTTTTATTTTCATGCTTTGGGCATAATGATGAAAATCAATATGTATAGAAAGGTGACTACATTAATTAGTTTTGCAGCATTTATTTTGTTTTGGATCATCATGTGTCCTCTTGGGATGTATGGTCAAGAATCGAAGTGGGTTGATATGAATCCTGTGGGAAAACGGTATTTGCGTTTTCACAAAGATTTTGCAGTTGATTCGGTTAAATATCCTATTTGGGAATATCAAAATTCTGTTATTTTTGCAAATTCTGGTGTTACTCTTCAATTCAAGAAGGGTGGGCCGTTTTTTTACACAGACCAAAGTCCTTTACATAAAGGGGAATATAATGTGTCGGGGGTAATAGCCCCATTGTGGAATGGTCACGTTTACGGCATGGGACGCCAAATGAATTTAATTGGTATTGGTGTTTTTAACTATGCTGCTATTGGATATAACAAATCATTGTCAGATAATTTATTTGCTGATGTTGCATTGCATGCAATGAAGTTGAGTACTCCTCGCCATGTGGATGAAACATTTGGTATATCGGGTAAACTTTCTTATTCCTTTAATTCCCGAATGAGTTTGCATGTATTTGGCGGTTTTTTATTTACTCCTGTTACTTCATTCAGCCGTAATGACTACGGAGGCAGTGTTGCTTTCGATATAACGGATTCTTTTGGAACGGAATTAGGTATAAGGGGGTATCGTGAATATCCTTTTGAACGTGGGGGAGTTACTCCTATCTTAATGCCTTACTATAAATTTAAAAAGCATAAAGTGGAAATGGATTTTGGTGGATTGTTACAAGAAATAATATATGGATTGTTTAAATAAAAAATATCATTTATGAAGAAAATAGTATTTGTATTGTTCGGATGTTTGATCATCTTTCAAAGTTGTAGTAATGTGTTTTATAACCATGCTAATAAAACGGAAAAGGTTACTGTTAAGGTAAAGCCTTTTAAATAAAATAATTGTTTAATACAAAATCATACACTATGAAAATTGAAAAGATTTTTGGTTGTATTTTGAGTGCATGCATGATTGTAAGCTTGTTATCTTGCAATAGCGAAAATGAATTTATCGGTTCTGCACAAGAAACCATACCGGATGTTGAGGTTTCGACAATGGATATGTGGGTAAAAGAAACGAGAAGTGTTAGTGAGTACTTGAATATGCCAGTTCTTCATTTTAAAGATGAACAGGTGTATAGCGAGACGCTCCGGCAGCTTAAAAACATGACAGAAAATGAAAGATTTACTTATTTTCAGCAGTTGGGCTTTGAAGGGGCGTATATTTTATGGGAGCAGGCAGATAGGGAGCTCGATAAAATATTTGATATGGAAAGTGATGATTCTCACTTAATACAAGAGATGATAAATACGTACAAGGATAAATATTCAGATATTTTTTCTTTTAATACAGTTGACTTATTCGACGTTACCCCTTATTTTACATTCACTGATAATGATTTGTCCTTACTCGGTAATATAAAAGGTTACGTTGTAATCGGTAATAGTCTAAGAGGGCCTAA
Source organism: Bacteroides sp. M10 (assembly GCF_014334015.1). Classification (GTDB taxonomy): domain Bacteria; phylum Bacteroidota; class Bacteroidia; order Bacteroidales; family Bacteroidaceae; genus Bacteroides; species Bacteroides intestinigallinarum. Next base: position 4,023,917 of record NZ_CP060488.1, read on the forward strand.
ATATGATTATCCTACTTATGATTTGGATGAAGTTGTTTCAGCTACACGGGCAGCAGAGCCAACTCCGATTGAGCCAGGTTTTAAGGGATTTAAAGATGCTTCATTAACAATCAAGAATGGAAAATATAAAAGCACAATGACTATTGGGCGTATCGTTAATGGTAATTCTTTTGCTGTGGAATTTAAAACTAAAAAGAAACAACTTTTTTGGAAAAAGAGTGTTAAGGCCGGTTATTCGGCTATGTTAACAATGAAAAGCTCAAAGTTTAATTATAAGAATACAGTCTTTTGTCCTTATGGAAAAGAAGTTTCGATTTTAAATCTACCCATAGAACGAGTTGGAAATGTCTTTGATGCAGTTGTGGAAAACTTTAAATCTTCAAGGGGAGATGCAAAAGGAAACCAATCATTTCATAACATACGTGTAATATAGTCAACAGTAAAGATAGCAATATAATGAGCGTATATAAATCAAAGTTTCAGCCGATAATGGAGCGCTGGTCTCTGGTGTTAAAGATTGTCTTATTAACTACTGGACTTATGTTTCTATTAAGAACTTTTATGCTACAATCTTTGCAGGATCAAATCGCAAGCCTGTTATTGGGTATCATTCTTGTATCTATATACATATACATGCTGATAGTGATTCCTTCATTTATTTGTTTGGAAAAGGATCAACTCGTTATAAAAAGAGTGTTTGGTAAGAAATGTATTCCGTATTCTTGTATTAAGAACGCTTTTGTTTATGACGGTGTTCAAAATGATGTCCGTTATTTTGGAAGTAATGGCTTTTTGGGGTATATAGGTGTAATGGGGAGTACCCATTATGGGAAATATTATTCCTATGTAAAGAATCCCAATCAACAAATTTTTATATTAACAGAAAAAAAGAATTACCTCTTAAGCTGTGAGAACAGAGATATGTTTATAAAAGATTTGTTGATTCACTTATAATATACTGAATATTAATATGGTCTGTTGGAAAATATAGTTATGATATTACTTGACGGGAAGAATATGTTTTTTATTCTTCCCGTTAGTTTTTTAGAGAACTAATAATTAATACCCCTTCTCTGCTATTAAGTAATTATATTTTCAATCCTTTTCGCTGCTTGTTTTCAACAGGTGTGTTTAGCCCTAACTTTTCTTTAATTTCCTGAAATTTCTTCCTGAACCAATCGAGTATGGGTACTCCGTCAATGCACAGCCTGAATTTTCCTTTCTCCTGCGGGTCCCTCTCCACTGTTGCCGTTGAGTGCTCCGTCCTGAACTTCTCCTTGTACTCCTTTGAATAGAGCCTTCCCTTGAACTCCACGGGTTGCAGGCTGACAATTCGTCTTGTCAGTTCTTCGGTGAAGCCCACTTCCCGGCATTGTTCTGCTATGGGTATCAGTTCCTTTACAATAGGAAAGTAGGTGTCTATCAGTTCCAGCCGATTGTCGTATTCTGCGATTTTCTGCCGGTAGCTCCGGTCAACTCTGTTTATCTCGCTGCTGTGACGGTTTTCCATTTTTGTCTGCTCCCTCTGTTCGGCTTGCACCTGCTTTTGCAGATTCACAATGTTCCGTTTCAAATTTTCATTCTCTGCTTCCAGCTTCTTAACTTTGCTGCCGCCGAAAAGTGAGCTCACCCCGTCCGCTATGGCTGTGGTGGCGTTCACCGCCGCTCCCTTCATTTTCTGCACGTTGATTTCCCCCTTTACCTGCTTCAGCTTTTTCATTGCTTCCTCTTCCAGCCCCAGCAGGTTTTCTATGTTCTCTTGCAGGCTGTCCTGCTGCTCCACCAGCTGCTTGTAGTATTGCATGGTGGAAATATGCCTTGCCAATGAGCCGTCCACGCCTCTCTGCAAGCCGTACTTGTTCATGGCTTGGGCATAAGTGTCCTGATAGTGTTTTAGCCTGTGCCTCGCCATTACATCATCTGCGCAGAGTCTCACGTCCTGCGGGTTCTTCTTTCTGTACTTTTTCTTCCCGTTCTGTTCTTCCTGTCCGGCTTTCCTTCGCTCTCCGGTCACTATCGGTATGACTGTGGCGTGTATGTGCGGTGTCTTCTCGTCCATATGCAGGACTGCCGATACGAGGTTCTGTTCCCCGTATGTTTTCCGGAGCCATTGCAGGCTGTCGTTGCACCAATCGTCAAGTCGTCCGTCCGCCTCTATTTGTTTCATGTCCCTGTTGCTTCCGGTGAGCAGTACCCGGATAGCCCTTACTTGGTTGGTACCTACCTTGCGTCTGATACCTGCCGTTTCCACCCGGTGTGCTATCGCCTGCGTGCGGTTTCTCACCCCTTCGGGAAACTGTACGAGCTCCCGGTTCAGGTGCGTGCGTGTTCTGTCCGCATTCTTCGGGTGAACGGTGCGCTCTATGTGTGCGGACATCCTGCTGTCCGTCCCTTTTGCCTTTTCCAGATGCAAAACTGCATATCCCATAACTGTCAATAATTTCAGGTTAATACTTCCCCTGCCTTGCCTTTATGCCGCATGGCAGACGGGGTTTCCAAAGGGGCGGCGCCCCTATGGCTCGTTGGGGCTTTTTTAGCAATGTGTGCATTGCGTTAAGAAAAAGCCCTAATGAGCTATGGCTTTTTTCAAAGCCTTCCGGTGGCTGTGCGGCTACATCCTGATCCCTTTGCCTTTCTTCTTCGGCTGCTCTGTCTGGCTTTGCCTTTTTTCCGCTTCCGGTTTCTCTTGCTGCCGTTGCGCCTGTCCTGACCTTTTATCCCGCAGGAAGTCGTTCAGATCGTTGTACCCTTCGTATATGTGCGATGCGTCCCGTATGCGCAGTCCGTACTCTTTTTGCAACTCCTGAACGGCCTCCATTCCCGCCTTGTCGTTGTCAAGGAAACAATGGATGCTTTCATAACCGCCCAACGGTCGGATTGCTTTGGAAAGGTCGGAAGTCGAGTTCAGTACGATGTAGTCCTGCCCGTCAGGTTCGGGACGGTCGGGACACCTTTCCAGCCGCAGGGTGAGGAAAGAGAGGTAGTCCATGAATCCCTCGAAGATGTAGCATGCCTCCTTCGACTCCGATTGTCGTATATGGGTGATGTCCTTCGGTGCTATGCATCCCTTGAAATGCTTGTTGCGTATCTCGTATCCTCCCGAACGGTTGGGGAAGCCTATAGCATAGTATGGGGTTTCCCCGGTCAGATAGCGGACCTCCCTGCATTCTCTTTTTGCCAGTTCCGTATTTATTCCCCTTTGCCGCAGGTAGGTATACAGGGCGGGAGAGGAGAGCGGTACTACCTCCAACTGCCGGAAACTCGGCTTTGACAAGGGTTGCTTGCCAAAAGAGAAAGAGACCGGGCGCACGTTTTGTGCCTGCTCCCTTATCCTTTCCAAGAGGTAGGGCAGACTGTCGGATGCGTATAGCTCCTGTGCCAGTGCGATGATATTACCACCTTTGCCTGCGCCAAAATCATACCATAGGTTGCGTTCGGTGTTCACCTTGAAGGAGGGTTCCTGTTCGTCCCTGAACGGTGAGTTGTACCATAGACTACCACCCTGTTGCCTTACCGGACTGTATCCAAGACTGTGCAGATATTCCTCTATGCGTATCTGCTTCGCTTCATTCATATTCATCATATTTCTGTTTTAAGTAGATATTGTTTTTTTGGGGGGGGACCCGTACCCTTTCATGTGTTACGGGCTGCATCCGCTTTACTTTATTTTGCTATATATATGCCCCCAGACTAAAGTAAAGCGGTTTCCGGTCTGTGCCGTCATGGTGGAGGCCTGGTATGAGACCATACCCTTTTCCGTACTGTCATACCGTTGTTCTTGTCAGGTGTGAATATTATTTTTTCTTTTCGCCCGTATCTTTTTGTATATTACGGGCTATATCCACTTTACTTTACTTCCGTATATATATGGTACGGGACTAAAGTAAAGTGGTTCCCATACAATACCGCTAATAGTGAAAATCGGGTTTGAAGGTGTATTTCCTGCCGTTCTCCTGTACTATCATCCGTTTGTTTTTCAGTACTGTAATGAGGTCTGTCAGCCTGTTTCCCCCAAGCATGACACCGACAGAGGCGTAGGTTTTCCTCAATTCTTCCGCAAGCTCCTTGTAGCCGTATTCATCTTTGAGTGTGAATGCCGCTTCCAGTGCGATGCGGTGCTGCTTCTCTGTGATGTCCTTGTAGGGGTCGAACTTCTCCTTTTTCCCTTTTCCCGGATCCTTGTGTTTGAACAGGTATTCGTCCAGCAGTTCGGGCAATGCCTCCCCGTTGATGCGGAATGCGAACGGTTCGAAGTTCATCGCCCTGATATGTGCTGCCTTGACCGTACTGATGTCGGGGTCCTTCTCGTCCTTCTCCACTTGCAGCACTGTTTCGGCCTTGTTGCTAAGCTCCGTTCCGATGTGTCCCCTTGCGTTCTCGTCCCCCTTGTTCTGATGCAGTATGGTGTGTATGTGTATGTGTCTTTCCCCCGTCCATGTCATCAGCAGGGAGATTACCTTCGTGGACTCGCTGGGGCTGTTGATGTCGTACACCATATCCCGTATTCCGTCAATGACTACCAGCCCTACATTTTCGGTGCGGTAAATGGCCTCCCTCACGATTGCTATTCGTTCCTCGGGCGTGTACTTCCTTAGGACAAGGAATTCAAGGTCTTTATGGTTCCTGCCTGTCGGCAGTCCCGCCATGCGTAATATTCTTTTTGCCACTTTCGCACAGTGGTAGGAACTTTGTTCGGTATCCACATAGAGTATTTTCCTCCTGTTTTCGGGCAGTTCCGCCGTGTAGCTTAGCACTGTCCCGTTTTTCAGTGCAGCCGCCACGATTGCGGAAACATTGAACGTTTTCTTGCTCTTTGCTTTTCCGATTGATGCGCTGAAGTTCCCCAGCGTGCCTATGACGGAACCGTGTACTTTCAGTATTTCGGGTGCCCTCTCGTAGTCTTCCGAAAGGTCGAGCCGTGAGGCTTGCCACAGTATCACCGCCGCTTCGGGCGTGACTTCTTTTCTTTCTCTGTACTCCATGTCCGTACCTCCTTATCTGCGTCCCCCGCTTTTGTGTCCTGCCAGTTCGAGTGCCATGTCCGCATCTACGATGATTTTGCGTCCTATCTGCGTAATGGCTCTGTCTATCTTCCCACTTTTCTTGATGCGGTTTGCTGTGGGCATACTGCACCCGAACAGGCGTGCTATGCCGCCTATCCCGTACACGTATTTCTTTTCCGTATCGGCTGCGGGCTGTGCTGCTCTCGCTTCCCTTTCCTGCAGGGCGTGTCGGTTCAGTAATATAAATTCCTCTCCCGTCATCTGCCATACGGGCTTTGATAAAAGTTCTCTGATTTCCATGTTGGAATGAATTTAACGTTTGTACTGTAAGCCCTGCGCACGGGCTTTTTTGTTTCGTTCGAACAGTGCAAAGTTAATCCCGGATACGGGTGGTAAGGATGTGGATAGCGTGAATGGGGTATCACGCTATCTCACTAAATATCAGAAGATAATAAAGAGTGGTGAAAAATATTTCGGGTGGTAAAAGTGGTTGTTTCGTGGAATGTCGTGGCGTATCGCTGACTATCGGAATATTGACTGCATTTCCTTCGCAAATATCTGATTGCTGTCACTGGGAAAATCGGAAACGGGTTCTTTGTATTTTGATTTATAGTATGTGTCGTCTATTCCCAGCAGGTTCATGATGTCCTTTCTCCATTTTTCTCTGTCTGGTTTGTGCAGTGTTTCACCCATAAGGAAAATAAGATAACATACACGAGCCTTTTCCCTCGGTCTTATTATCAGTTTGCCTTCGCACGGTTGCAGGTTCATGCTGGCGTAAAAGTCCAGTTCGGAAATGGCTTCGAACTGTTCACCGTTACATTTTTCGTAAACGGCTGACAAGAGTTTCATGGGAAAATAGGTGGGTGAGGGTGTCGGTGTGGCGGCCTCTTTTTCTTCCCCTTCCTTTTTCTTTTGGCCGGTCATGTATTTTTCGAGGATTGCCAGCAGCGATCCGTCCAGCCTGTATATGTCTCCGCAGCGGTTTTTCAGGTATTGTAGGGCTTCCCGCCTTGCCTGTTCCTTCTGTGCATATAGTTCATCCAGCTTGGCTTTCTCCCTGTCGTATTCCCGTTTGCACTGCCCGTATCTTTTTTCCAACCTTTCCTCTTCCTGACGATCATGTTCCCTGAAACCGACTGCCTCCAAAGATCCGTTAGCTTCCATAAGTTCCCGGTAATATTCGTTTGTGATTTGCATTTGTCTTTCGATGTCCCGGTCATGACATCTTTCATGCTGCCGGCAGATATGTTCAATATCGAGACGGTCGAAAAGCTCCTTGCAGGTATTATACATTGAGATATTGTTTTCAATCTCCCGTTTCAGGCTGTTCAGCAATATGGAAAAGTGCGTACCCTCCGTTTCAAGCATGAGGCTGATAAGTGCCTTTTCAAAGGTCTGTGTGTCTTCATACTCTTTGTAAAAGTCATGAATGAACTTCTGCTTCTCAAAAGAGAGGCCGTCACCGGATGTTATTTCCGTATATGTCTTGTTGAGTTTCCCGTAGCGGGGTATCATTGAGGTTATTCTTTCTTCCATGCTATTGTTGTGTTTACAGTTGGTTGAATTTGTTCATCGCATTGGCCTTGATGTCATCGGCAACGTCTATGTATGGTTTCATCGCCTTGTAGTCGCTGTGTCCCGTCCACTTCATCACCACTTGTGCGGGAATACCCAATGCCAAAGCGTTGCAGATGAATGTCCGTCTTCCGGCATGGGTTCCCAGCAGGGCGTATTTGGGTGTGACGGTGTCTATACGTTCATTTCCCTTGTAGTAAGTTTCCCTTACCGGGTCGTTGATTTCCGCAAGTTCCCCCAGTTCTTTCAAATAATCGTTCATCTTTTGGTTGCTGATGACCGGAAGTGCCTTGTGATCTTCAAAGTGTACGCTTTTGTATTTTTCCAGTATCGCCTTGCTGTGGTTGTTTAACTCTATGATAAGGCTGTCCGCTGTCTTTACGGTTGTCACTTCTATATGGTCGGGCTTGATGTCGCTCCGTTTGAGGTTGTACACGTCCGAATAGCGCAGCCCGCTGAAACAGCAGAACAGAAAAACGTCCCTTACCCGTTCGAGATACTGCTTGGTTTGGGGTATCTTGTAGTCTTTCAGTCTGTTCAGTTCCTCCCATGTGAGGAATATCACTTTTTTGGGTGTGTTTTTCAGCTTGGGCTTGAAGCTGTCATAAGCCATGTTCTGATTGTACCCTTTCTTGAAACTCCACCGCAGGAACCATTTCAGGAAGGCTATCTGCTTGCCTATGGTGCTGTTACGCATATCTTTCTTGTTACGCAGGAAGTCCACATAGTCATTCAGTCCGTTCTCGGTGAACGTATCAAAGGAAAGTTCATCCCTGAACTCTTTCAGGTGGTTCTTTACCGCAGCGAATTTTTCGTAGGTTGCGTCTGTCCAGTCGTTCTGTTTCCCGCATTCCCTTACAAACTCCTCGAACGCCTCCCAAAAGCTGATTTTAGGTCCTTCGGCTGTTTCCTGCTCTGTGACTGGTGCATCCTTCATCCTTGCATTGAAGCTGTCCTTTATCTGTGCGGGTGTGGGTAGTACGTTCTGTACTTCAAACTCTTTGAAGATGTTCTGTATCTCCGTATACTGTCTTAGCAGGTCTGCATTGATTTCGGATGCGCTTAGCTTCAGTTTGTTTGTGCATCCGTTCTTTACCCTTTGTTTGTCCGTATCCCATTTGGTAGCGTCGATGCGGTAGCCCGTTGTAAACTCTATACGCTGGCTTGCGAATATCACACGCATACGGATAGGCACATTCTCTGTGATTGGCACACCGTTTTTCTTCCGGCTTTCCAGTGCGAAAATGATGTTTCTTTTGATATTCATAATTGGGTGTGTTTGAAAATTGACACCCAAAAATACACCCAAAAAGTGAGATATGCAAAGATATTAAGAGATATTTTATTTTCTGTTTACTTTGTAATAACTTGGTAATTAACAAGATATTACGAGTTTGTGATATTGTTTGAAATGATAGGTGATAGAACCTGTCTCTCCGCTGAAATGTATCGGATAAAACCGGACAGTAAGAGAATAAAATCCTACAAATCATTGATTTGTAGGATTTTTTGTTGTCTATCAGTCTCGTGTGTTATTTGCAATCTTTACCAGCATCAACATAACCGGAACCTCAACCAATACGCCGACAACTGTTGCCAATGCTGCACCTGATTGTAGACCGAAAAGTGAAATAGCTACGGCAACCGACAATTCAAAAAAATTGCTTGCTCCGATCATTCCGGCAGGTGCGGCAACATCATGGGGTAATTTCCACCACTTCGCCCAACCATAAGCAATAAAAAAGATCAAAACTGTTTGCAGGATAAGCGGAACAGCTATCAAAATAATATGTAGAGGATTATTTAATATCGTTTCTCCCTGAAATGAAAACAGGATAATGAGCGTTAACAGTAGTCCGCCAATGGTGTAATTATCAAATTTCTTACAAAATACATTATTGAAATATTCTACTCCATAATGACGGATAACTGTTGTGCGGGTAATGACTCCGGCGGAAAGTGGAATTACGACAAATAGGATAACGGAAAGTAGTAAAGTGTCCCACGGAACAGATACACCGCCAACTCCCAAAAGGAAAGCTACGATGGGTGCAAACGCTACCAATATAATTAAATCGTTCACTGCTACTTGTACCAATGTATAAGCGGCATCTCCTTTGGTCAGGTAACTCCACACGAATACCATAGCTGTGCAGGGGGCGGCCCCCAATAGTACCGCCCCGGCTAAATATTCTTCGGCTAATCCGGCAGGTATAAATGTCTTGAAAATGACATAAAAGAATAAATAGGCTATTCCAAACATCGTAAACGGCTTTATCAGCCAATTTGTTACACAGGTAACTATGATTCCTTTCGGACGTTTTCCGACATTTTTAACGCTTTGGAAATCGACCTTTAGCATCATTGGGTAAATCATTAACCAAATCAGGATAGCTACAGGGATAGACACATTAGCGTATTCAAGTTTGCTTAGTGTCTGCGGAATTGCCGGAAGCCATTGCCCTATGGTAATTCCAATGATAATACACAGAGCGACCCATATCGTTAAATATTTCTCGAAAAAACTAATTCCTTGTTTCTTTTCCATAGCAATAACTGTTTATTTTAATTGAGGTTTTAATTCGTTCAGGTAAAGAATATTCTTTAGTTATTTTTCCAGGTTATCAGAGCGGTATTTCCATTCGATAATTCTTCTACTTTCTTAATCCAAATCAATTCATTCTTTGCCTTTGCCTGCAAAAACGAATTTTGGGTATCGGTTAATGACAAGCAGGAGTTTACTACCCACCATTTATTATTTATTCCGGCACGTTGCAAATCCATTTGTAAGCGTTCCGCTTCAAATACGGGCGTTGCCTCGGGTAAGGTTACTATAACGACTTCTGTTTCCTGCCGGTTTCTTAAACGTGGCAATAGCTTTCTTACCGAAGCGGGACTATCACCGTGGGTACGTTGTACTTCTTTATGATAACTTTCTGTTGCATCCAGCAGTAGTAATGTATGTCCGGTAGGAGCGGTGTCAATTACGATAATTTCATTTTCTGCTTTATCTACGATTTCTGCAAATGCCCGGAATACTGCGATTTCTTGTGTACATGGTGAACGCAAATCTTCCTCTATGTATTCCATATCTTCGGCAGTCATTGTTTCTGCCGCCTTACTGCGGACTTCGTTTTTATAGGCTTCCAATACTTCCGCTTCATCAATGCGGCTTACTGTAATGCCTGCCTCGATAGCTAGATTATAGTTCAGGTGGTTTGCCGGGTCGGTAGTAGTAAGATGTACCTTTGCGCCCAGTCTGGTTAATTTCAGGGCGATTTCAGTAGCTAACGTGGTTTTCCCTACACCGCCTTTTCCCATAGTAAAGACAACCCTTTTTCCAGATTTATAAAGGTCATTCACCAATTCATTTATATTTTTTGCGCCTGTAATACGCTGGTAATCTGTGTTTTTTGTTAGGTTGTCATTGTATAGCATCCGGCGGATATTTGCTATATTAGACAAATTGTAAGATCGTAAAGGAACATAATAAGAGGGGTATTCCAACAGTTCCACAGGGGTTTGTTTTAAGGCAGATTGTTGCCTGTCATAAATCTGTTTCGATACGCTATCGGATTCATCTACCTGCTGTAAAAGTCCGTTGATTACCAATAATTGGTTTTTAATTCCCAGTAATTGTAATTCATGTGAAGAACGGGCGGCTTCTTTTAATGGCGCGATTTCAGGACGGCTGACTAATACTAACCGGGTGGCATTGGCATCCGAGAGTGTTTCAACGGCTTGCTTATAAATGCCCTTTCGTTCTTCCAAACCGGATAATTGCCCTAAACAAGATGCGCCATGTGTGCTTTCGCTAATAAACGTACTCCATGCGGACGGCAGTTGTAACATTCGTAATGTATGTCCGGTAGGGGCTGTATCGAAAATGATGTGATTGTATTCTTTTGCTTTATCAGCATCCGTAATAAAATCGGAGAATTGGTTGAAAGCTGCGATCTCTACCGTGCAAGATCCTGAAAGTTGCTCTTCCATGTTCTGGATAACACTGTTCGGTAGTTGTCCACGGAAAGGTGCAATAATGCTTTCCCTATATTCTGCTGCTGCTTGTTCGGGGTCGAGATTGACAACGGTTGAACCGGGTACTTCTTTTATGTCAGTGCCATGTCCATTTAATGTCTGATTAAATACGTCTTGTAAGTTTGAAGCCGGATCGGTGCTGATAAGAAGAATTTTCTTCCCATTATCTGCCAAGCCTACTGCAGTAGCACAGGCAATTGACGTTTTTCCTACACCGCCTTTCCCTGTAAAGAAAAGGTATTTAGTCAAATCTATATCTGATAGTTTGAATGCTTTCATTTTTTGAATATATTAGTGGGTAAATGACTATTTTACTGGCATAAAATCCAAATTAATTCCCGTCCATTCACTCATTTGTTGAGTGGTTGGATAGGTTTGCGAAACAGCAACTTCACCATCTACTAAAGTAATAGGCAGTGCATCCGCCCCATGCTTGTGAAGGAACTCATTTATCGTTTTGTTGCTCACATAAACTTGAGGTTCGTCACGCAAGTTGTGCCGGGTAACGATGATGCCCTGTTTCTTCAACGTTTCAATAACAACTGCAATTCGCATCGATTCAGGATTGATGTTTGTTCCACACAAACCTGTAGGGCAACACATTGCCGGGTCGAATATTTCTATCTTTCTCATACTGTTTTTATTTTAAGTGATATTAATTGTTTTTTTATAGATAAAAAATGACTGCATAATAAATTCCTACTGCGATAAAGAGAATAGCAACTATTTTACGAAACCATTTCTCAAATACTTGTATTTGGTTATAAAACTTGCCTAATCCGGCAACGCTGTAAGCCAAAATCCATGCGACAAGGATTACGGGCAATCCTGTAGCAATGGCATAAATTACGGGTAAAAGGTAACCGCCTGTTTCTGCTGCTGATAAAGGCATGAGCATACCGAAATAAAACACTCCACTGGTAGGACAAAAAGCAAGGGCGAATAAAATCCCTAATAACATAGCTCCCCAACCGCCTTTCATTTTCCCTTTTAAACGTTCTCCGTCTATATTGATTTTGGGCAGATTGAGTTTTATCAGGTCGAGCATGAATATTCCAATAATGATTAGTATCGGGGCTATCAGCATTTCCCCGTATTTACTTATGGCTTTTTGAACTAAAAACATGCTTGCGCCCTCACGAAGTATAGGAATAAGGATAAAGCCAAGAATGGTATAGGTCACTATTCTGCCAAATGTGTAAAGCAAACCGTTTATAAATATCCGGTGGTGATTGTCTATGTCCTTACTTATAAATCCTATCGCCGTTATATTGGGAGCTAGCGGACAAGGACTGACAGCCGTTAAAATTCCTAATATAAAGGCTGTAATGACAGGGACGGAGCTGTTATCTAATAATGATTGAAGAAAGTTCATTTTATAACTGTTTTAGCAGGTTGTCAATCTTGCTTCTAATTCCCTCTTTAAACTTTTCCGGCTCATTTCTTGCATTGGCGAAACTGAATTCCGTCATATTATTTACATGCTCTTTTCCGTCTTTCCAGCTATTTACAAATAAAGACGACCAGGCAACTTCGTATTTGTCTGTAATCGCTTCATTCTCTTTCTTGGAAATGTCGATCATTTGATAGATGATTTTACGGTTTGCTTTTTCTTTGGAATAAAGGCTATCCAAAAGGGCTACCGTATTGGCTTCTATCGCTCGGCAAGTAATACATCGCTGTGCGCCATGAAAATAAAGAATCTCAATGCGGTTAGATTGCAATTCTTCCGCTTTAATTTCTCCGGTCTTTTTCTTTGAGCCATTTCCACAGGAAATTAAAACCAGTGTTGCGGTCAGTAGATAGAATAACTTTCTCATAGCCTGTTTTTTATTTGGTTATCAGTTCTTTTATTTCTGCCAGGGATAATCTTTTTCCTGCTGATACCACTTTGCCGTCAATAGCCAAAGCCGGAAGATTTAAAATATTATACTCCATGATTTTTAATAAATTTTCTTCTTTGATTAACGTTGCATCGCAATCTAATTCTGAAATTGCCTGCTTGGTGTTTTCATACAATGCTTTACAGCTTGAACATCCGGTTCCTAATACTTTTATTTCCATTTTTCATTCTACTTTAAAGTTAATATAATAATCGTAATTCGTAGAACTACGAACAATATTCCTAAAAAAAGGTGCTGTTATTCACAGCACGATGTATCTTTACATTTGCAGTTTCCTAAGAAAGCGGCAAAAAGTTTTCGGGCAAGTTCCCAATTTTCCCGATTGATGCAGTACCGGACTTTTGGAGTTTCTATTTCTCCTTGAATTAGGCCTGCTTCTTTCAATTCTTTCAAATGCTGCGAAACTGTTGCTTTTGCAATAGGTAGTTCTTCGTGAATATCACCGAAGAAACAACTCTCTTGTTTTGCTAAAAAAGCAAGAATTGCCATTCGTGCCGGGTGTCCCATTGCTTTGGCAAAACGGGCAACCTGTTCCTGCTCTGTTGTGTATTGCTTTTCTTTCACTTCAATTCTCCTTTCTTGTTAGTTGTTCGCAAAACTACGAACGTTTTTGTAGATAACAAAATAAAATAGATTTTTTTTCGATTGAACACAGGGTACGAGTGTATGTATACTTGTGTCTACGTTGAAATATCTATATTTAGGTATTTGCGTAATTCAAAAATGTATTTCTCCATTAAGATTATTGTAGGAATTATGCAAGTTGTTGATTTGCAGGATTTTTATCGTCTGTAAGTTTATCTCTCAATGATAGTCGGAAATATTTCGTATGATAAAAGTATCTTGGATGGATGGTAATCTAAATAAAATGTATATTTTTGCTGCTTTATATTTAATTGGAAAGTAATGAGGTATATTTTGCTTTTCTTCGTCATATTTCTTTTGCCGCTTTCTCTTCAGTCTAAAGAGAATATGGCAGATAGTTTGAAGACCTTGTTTATTCATGCACAAACACAGCAAGAACGGATGGAAAGGTGTCTCAACCTTGATAATTATTACAGAAATTATCTCTTGAAAGATTCTATTCCGCTGACTCGCATCTTGTTTGACGAGGGAGTGAAGGCAAAAAATGAATATATCATAGCTGATGCTCTGCGTAAACTTATCATGAATATCAACAGGAAAGAGCGTGTGTTGACGAATGACTCTGTGATTTACTACCTCAAGCTTGCTGACAAATACCTGACCGGTGAACGAAAGAAGAGCTTTATAACGGAGGTGCATTTGAAGAATATTCGTTCGATAGTCGATTGGACGGACAATGAAGGCCAAACGATTGAATATTTGACAAAGATGTATACTGATCCCGAAGAAAATCAGGAGGACATCTATTTTCAGATAGAACGCAATTATGCTTTAGGCATGGCGACGACGCTGACTATTTCTGAAACCAGAATTGAAAATTATAAGAATGCCTCCCGTTATTTCGACCGTGTGTTTGAATTATTATTGAAACTGTCTGTGGAGCATGCGGCGGAATTACTGTTCTGGGCCAATGATAATATCTATCTTGCTTATCTTAATTCACACGAAGGACCTAAAACAGTAGCTTTTCTGGAGAAAATGATGGATATCCTGGAACACTATAGAGAAATGCCGGAAGTAAAAAAGGATATCTATCAGAATTTCGAATACGTTTATTCATTGTATTATATGGGGATCGCTCATTTTCCGTCATTAGTGGGATATGAGAAAGCGTATCACTGTCTGGAAAAGACGGATGAAATGCTTCGGAAAAGGGGGGAGCTGTTGACATTGTATTTTGCTTATGAAGGCTTTTATGAAGATGCTGGCAATTACAGAATGGCAATTGCTTATAAGGATTCGGTTATCAATACCATGGGGAATGAAAATACTGCAATCGTATTGGCGGTTACATCCAGCATGTATAAGGAACAGGCCAAATGCTATGCGCGCCTGCATGACTATAAGAATGCATACGAGCGGATGGAAGTCTATGATTCATTGCGGGAGAAAGTGGTGGATGCAGAATCCAGTGAACTGCGGGCGGAAATGGATACCCGTTATGATCTGAATCATCTGGAGCTGGAAAAGGAACGCTTGACTTCGCGAAATCGGCAGATCGGTTTCCTTTCTATAAGTTTTGTACTTCTTTTATCTATCGTTTGGGGAATCAGCCAACGTATTCATCTGAATAAGTTGAAGCGGATGCAAAAGGAATTGCTGGAATCCAATGAGGAAGTACTCCGGCAGAGCGAAAAGGCGCAGGAAAGCGAGAAGATGAAAACTGCTTTTATCAATTCCATGTGCCATGAAATTCGTACACCGCTGAATGCAATCAACGGTTTTAGTAATTTGCTGCTGGATGAAACGATAGATGCCGAATGTAAAGTGGAATTTCCGGAGTTGATTCAACAGAATACGGATTTGTTGACTCGTCTGTTGAACGATTTGCTGGAAGTTTCCAATTTGAGTAGTTCGGTGGAAGAGCTTCCGATGGAGAAGGCGGATATTTGTTCTATCTGTGTGCAGGAAATGGATAGGCTGCAGACAGGAGAGGGGAAAGCAAGCATTCACTACTGTTTGGATGTGGATAATGGTGATTGTAATATCCGCACGAATATTCCTTATTTGTCGCAAACCCTTGCTCATCTGTTGAATAATGCCAATAAGTTTACCGAAAGCGGGGAAATTAAGTTGAGCTGTCACAGGGAGGGAGAGCAGCTTGTAATCAAAGTGACCGATACTGGTATTGGCATTCCGGAAGAAAAACAGGAATGGGTTTTTGATCGTTTCACCAAACTCGATGAATTTAAACCGGGAGCAGGACTTGGGCTTTATATTTGCCGACTAATTGTCAGGCGCTTGGGAGGGACAATAAATATTGACCGTGAATACACGGGAGGTACTCGCTTTGTACTTGTATTTCCAGTGAAAAATTAGCTTTTTTAAGGAAAAGGCGAAAAAGTATTTGGATATATCAGAAAGATGTCTTACTTTCGCGCTCCGAAAACGAGGAGAGATGCTCGAGTGGTTGAAGAGGCACGCCTGGAAAGCGTGTATACGCCAAAAGTGTATCGCGGGTTCGAATCCCGCTCTCTCCGCAGTTTTTAATATACATTCCTTTCTGAAGCTCTCTTTTTTAGTTAAATATTTCTATTGCCACTAAAAATACTTGTTTTATTTTTGTAATAGTTGCAAATTTAGATTATGTTTGCATCGAGATTTTCTAAACTCAATTACTTACACATTAACAAACAAACATTATGAACTTATTGAGAGGGATTACCCGGGGGACTACCCTATTGTTATTACTGGGCGTTATTGCAAGTTGCGCAGAGAAAGATTTGTATAACAGTGACGAAGATTCACGGAAGTCTAAATTACCATCCGAAGATTCTTATTTTGGTTTTCAATTGAGAGGAAATATTCCACTCAATGTAGATTATGCTGCTTCAGGTTTTGTAGCTAATGTAGAAGTGTATGCCGAAGATCCGGTAGATGCTTCAGGCAAATTGAAAGAGGGGATATCGCCTATTTATAAGACTTTTATAAAAGATGGTAAAATCTCGTCTACTATGTATGTGCCTACTGCTGTGAAAGAAGCGTATCTGTATACAAATCGTATGGGATTGCCTCACTCTGTGAAATTGACAGGTAGCGCAAGTGGCTTTTCGTATGATGCTAATAAGGCAACAGGTTCTAAAACTCGTGCAGCTGCCGCAGCTGGAGTGCTAAATGATCAAATACCTTATCAATTAGGACCTGCAGGTCGTGGAGATAATATGTATTCTTTGTGTACTTGGAATGGTAATGGATATCCGACGACCGCCAATTATTTGTCTAAAACGTCTTATGATATGGATGGATTGACTTCTCGCGTGCAAGCTTATTTAGCAAACAATAGAGCTGCAAATGGCGGGAAGAATGAAAATCTTCGTATTGATGCCGATAAGTTGAATATTACTATTCCTGTTGGTGTTACTGGTGGTAGTGCAAAGGTTGAAGTTTCTTTTGTAGATGAAAATGGAGCCTTCCAGAATGTTTTTGGATATTATTATTATAAGACAAATTCTGCTCCTACTACTCGCAATGATTTTTGGGGAATGAAGAAATATGTGATTTTCCCTAATGCAGGTTATAGAAGCTATGGCTTAAAATGTGGTGATACTGCCAAACTTCTTTTCTTTGGTGAAGATGGTAAGGCTGCTCCGACAGAAGATTTTCCGGGCGGATATACTATTGGTTGGTTCCTGTTGAGTAATGCTGCTCCTTGGGTGAGCGATAATGGGGATAATATCAAGAAAGTAAATGACCTTTATACACAATATCATACTCAATCTACAAGAAATATCTGTTTGTCGAATGAAAGTGGCGATGATCGTCAGTTCATAACTCTGTATGACACCAAATCTAAATTATTAGTAGTAGGTGTAGAAGATGAGTTTGGCGCTACTAAAGGTGATAATGATTTTGACGACGTAATGTTCTGTGTGAAAACTACGCCTGAAATTACTGGTGACGACCGTCCTATTATTCCTGATGAAACTCCTGAAGTAAAACCTGAAACAGAAACAATCGTAGGTACTTTGGCTTTTGAAGATAATTGGCCTAAAGCTGGCGACTATGATATGAATGACGTGATAATAGAATATAAGCGTGCCATAACCTACGATAAAGATAATAAGGCTATTAAAGTGGAAGAAAGTTTCACTCCGAAGCAGAAAGATAATGCTGCTATTTATGACAATGTGTTCGCTTATCAGGTAGATAATATGGGAACTGTAACTTTACCTGTAGGATGTGAAATTGAAAACGGATCACGTTCTATCGTTATTACTAAAGGGGTGAAATATTTGCAAAACCAGACATTTACTATTACTCGTGAATTTGGCTCATCTATTGATAAAGATAAAGTGAAAACAGACTTCAATCCTTATGCGATTATAAAAGGAATCCGTGGAACCGGACGTGCAGAAGTACATTTGCCGAAAAAGTCACCGACTGATTTGATCGATAGAAGTAAATTGTATTCCGAGAGTGATGCTTACTTTATTGACAAGGATGGTAAATATCCATTTGCAATAGATATTCCAATAGTAGGATTTATACCGGCTGACGAAACAAAGCAAATAGATTCGGCTGGACAATATCCGTCATTCAAGACTTGGGTTAACTCCAATGGATCACAAGCTGCAGATTGGTATCTTAAAGATAAAGGTGCTAAGTAGCAATTTCGATTTGAACTAAAATAAAAAAGGGGATGTAGGGTTTAGGGTGTACATTCCCTTTTTTAGGCTTAACAATATAAATATGCAAAACAAGATTCTCTCGCTTATTCCTGAATACTTATCATAGGGAGTTGTTTTTTACGATAAAGATGGATATCTGAAATATGCCAATAATGTAGCATTAAACATGTTCAGCACAACTATGGAGCAGGTTCTTGATATCAATATCTTCGACGATCCGAACATCACCGCAGAAGATAAGGCTGAACTAAAAAAGGGGGTTAATGTGTCTTTTGAGACCGATTATGATTTTGATCTCTGTGGAGAGACCTTTTTTAATACGGGAATAAGAGGAGCCAGAAAGTATTTTGTTACTAAGGTAGCAATCATGCGGAGTGAAGCGGGAGATGTGCAGGGCTATTTATTAACTTGTGAAGACGTCACAGAAAAGAAAGAGCAGGAAAGGAAAATAAAGTCCGTGCAGAAGGAACTGGCATTGGCTTTGAATGCCGGAAAGTTGACGTCATGGAATTACCGTCTGGAAGATAGTATGTTCTATAAGTTTGATTATTATATTGAAAATATAGAGAAACGTTCGCTTGAATTTATCCGTAAGAGGATTCATCCGGAAGAAAGGGAGCGTTTTGAAACACTCTTGAATGCTATTATTCGTAAGGAAGAATTTCTTACTAACAGTATTGTTCTGCGAATCAAGGAGGATGGAGAAGAGGATTATCGCTACTGTAATTTCACTTACTGTCCGAAAGAGGATGAAGCAGGACGTGTTGTTGTGATTACTTTTATTCAACAGGATATCACTGAAGATATCATTTATCAACAGAATCTGATTCTGGCAAAGAACAGGGCGGAAGAAGCGGATAAGCTCAAATCTACTTTTCTTGCTAATATGAGCCATGAAATCCGCACTCCTCTTAATGCGATAGTCGGGTTTTCAGAGCTTTTGTCTGATACGGACGAGCCGTCAGAAAAAAATGAATATAAACAGTTGATAGAAACGAATAGTGATATTCTTTTGCGATTGATTGGTGATATTCTGGATCTGTCAAAGATAGAGGCAGGCTCTATTGATATCAAACGTCAGGATCTGGATTTATTGCAGTTGTGCAATGAATTATACCTCTCTTTCCA
Source organism: Bacteroides sp. M10 (assembly GCF_014334015.1). Taxonomy (GTDB): domain Bacteria; phylum Bacteroidota; class Bacteroidia; order Bacteroidales; family Bacteroidaceae; genus Bacteroides; species Bacteroides intestinigallinarum. Next base: position 4,042,841 of record NZ_CP060488.1, read on the forward strand.
GCAGCGTATTAAGAATCCTGCTGTAACATTGAAATTGATAAATCCTTATTCAAAGTGTATAGCGGAATTCGACAAATATCGTTTTATCCAAATATTTACCAACTTTGTGACGAATGCCATTAAATATACGCCTAGTGGTGAAATCGTGATGGGGTATGAATGTGAACCGGGAAAGGTCAGATTATATGTAAAAGACACAGGTATCGGCATCCCTGACAAGAAAAAAAATCGTATCTTTAGTAGATTTGAGAAATTGGACAACTTCGCACAGGGTACTGGTCTGGGGCTTTCTATTTGTAAAGCGATTGCAGATGCTACAAATGGTGAAGTTGGTTTCGAGTCTGAAGAAAATGTCGGTTCGGAATTTTGGTATATTGCTTATATAAAAGTGGAGTATACAGAGAAAACCGGACTGGAAGAGGTGGAAGTAGAGGAAGATATATCGGAACAAGACTTTAGTGTCTTCTCCGAAAGACTGGGACAGTTGAATATTCTTGTAGCGGAAGATATTGACAGTAACTTTCAGTTGGTAAAGAAAATATTAAAAGATAATGATCTGGATCGTGCTATTACCGGAGCCGAAGCATTGGAAAAGGCGCGTAACAATTCTTACGATCTTATTTTTATGGATATGAGAATGCCTGTTATGGATGGTTTGGAAGCCACTTTCCTGATACGGCAATTTGATGAGAATATTCCGATTATAGCTCTTACAGCTAATGCTTTCGATTCGGACAAAGAAGCGGCATTCGCAGTAGGATGCAATCATTTTATGACGAAACCTCTGAAAAAGAAAGAATTGATGAAATTACTTTCTGATTTTGTAGAAGAAAGGACTTTCTAGTCAATATATGGGGTAGGTAGAAAAAAGACAGCCTGCAAGATGTGGGGAACTTGCAGGCTTTTTTTGTTTCTATTCCAATTCTTCAATAATCTTCTTTACATCTACCGGTTGCAGTCGTCCGTACACCTTTTCGCCGATCATCACTACCGGAGCCAGTCCGCAGGCACCTACACAACGCAGACAGTCTAATGAGAACTTTCCGTCCGGGGTGGTATCACCGACTTCGATACCCAATACACGTTTGAACTCTTCCAGTAGCTTTTCAGAACCACGTACATAACAAGCTGTACCCATGCAGACAGAGATGGGATGTTTTCCTTTAGGAGTCATGGTAAAGAAAGTATAGAAAGTGACGACACCATACACTTTCGATACGGGAATTCCGAGTTTGGAAGCGATAATCCGTTGTGTTTCCTCGGGTAGATACCCTTGCAGATGCTGTGCCTCGTGCAAAATATTGATAAGTTCGCCCGGGTTGTTTCCATGCTTGTCGCAGATCGTTTTGATTTGCTCTGCCATGTCACAGGCTAGTTTGATATCTGACATAATACTCTTCATTTAAAAGTTAATCAATCGCTTTGTTGAAATAATGCGTATGCAGGAGAGTTTCCGATTTCTCACCCAGCGGTTTGCCGAGATAATCCTCGTATAATGTCTTGATATACGGATTCTCGTGCGATTTGCGCAAAGGTTTGTTGGCGTCTTCGCGGTAAAGTGCGTTAGCGCGTGCATAGAGTATTTCCGAGTTGCCGTGATGCAAAGGTTGCCCGCCGCCACCGATACAGCCTCCGGGGCAAGCCATAATTTCGATTACATGATATTCGTTGTGCCCGTTCCGTATATCTTCCAGTAGATGACGAGCGTTGCCTAGTCCGTGTGCGATGCCTACTTTTAATTCAAATCCGTTTAGGTTAATAGTAGCACGACGAACACCGCTTAGTCCGCGTACTTGTTCGAAATTTACATTTTTCAGAGGTTCTCCGGTATAGATTTCATAGACAGAACGGAGAGCGGCTTCCATTACGCCACCTGTTGTTCCGAAAATGACACCGGCACCTGTCGATTCACCCATCGGGTTGTCGAATGGACTGTCCAGTACGAGAGGGAAGCCGATATTGGCACGTTTAATCAGCCGTGCCAGTTCACGGGTGGATATGGAATAATCCACATCGGGGATACCGTTCACTTTGAATTCATCACGGGCACATTCGTACTTTTTAGCCAGACAAGGCATGATAGATACGACAACCAGCTTTTCTCTGGGTATGCCCATTTTCTCCGCCCAATAGGATTTGGCAATGGAACCGAACATCTGTTGTGGGGAACGGGCGGTGGACGGAATGTCCAGCATGTCCGGGAAATGATGTTCGAAGAAGTTGACCCATGCCGGACAGCAGGAGGTCAGGATAGGTAACCGCACGGATTTATCTCCGTTGAGATAACGTGTCAGGCGGTTCAGAATTTCGGAACCCTCTTCCATAATGGTAAGGTCCGCTGCAAAATCAGTATCGAATACATAGTCGAATCCCAGTTCGCGAAGCGCGTACACCATTTTTCCGGTTACCAGAGTGCCGGGAGGAAATCCGAATTCTTCACCTAGGGCAGCCCGTACGGCAGGTGCGGTCTGCACAATCACTACTTTGTCCGGATTAGCCAGATCGTCGAGCAGACGGTTGGTGTAGTCACGTTCTGTTAATGCGCCTACGGGACAGACAGCCACACACTGACCGCAGTAAGTACATTCACTTTCCGTCATCATTCGGTCAAAGGCAGGAGCGATGGTTGTATTGAATCCGCGACGGATGGCGCCCAATGCTCCGACCGTCTGTACATCATTGCAAACACTTTCACAACGGCGACAGAAAATACATTTATCCATATTACGGACGATAGAAGCGGTAATTTCCCGTTTGCGGGGGGACAGCTCACCGCCATTGAAAGGCATTTCGCGAATGTTGAAACGCAGTGCTAACGTTTGGAGTTCGCAGTTGCCGCATTTAGGGCAAGTGAGGCAGTCATTGGGATGATCCGAAAGGATCAGTTCAGCCACCACTTTGCGAGCGTTCATTACGCGCAGGGTACTGGTTTTTACTACCATGCCCTCCGTGCAACGGGTAGCGCAGGCAGGAGCCAGGTTGCGTCGTCCCATCACTTCAACCACACAAATACGGCAGGAAGCCGGATTATTTTTTATACAGGTTCCTTTCAGGTCGATATGACACAGCGTAGGTATATTGATACCGATTTTGATAGCGGCCTCAAGAATGGTGCTTCCCTCGGGCACAGTGATGAAATGACCGTCTATCTGGAGAGTAATTTGTTTTTCTTCCATAGTAAATAGATTTTAGCAGACAAGAATAGCATTGAATTTGCAGCGTGCCATGCACATGCCGCACTTGATACATTTATCAGGATTGATTACATGCGGTTTTCGCACTAAGCCGCCGATTGCATCAGCCGGACAGTTTTTGGCGCATAAATGACAACCGATGCAATGCTCCGGATTAATCGTATAAGTCAGCAGTGATTTACATTGCTTGGCGCGACAGGTTTTATCCCGCACATGCTCCACGTATTCATCATAGAAATTGTCCAGTGTTGATAGAACAGGATTCGGAGAAGTCTGCCCTAATCCGCAGAGGGCGGTATCCTTAATCACTTGCCCCAAAGTGGCAAGGGTATCCAAGTCTTTTTCCGTGCCTCTTCCTTCTGTTATCTTGTTCAGTAGCTCCAATAGACGTTTGTTGCCGATACGGCAAGGCGTACATTTTCCACAAGATTCTTCAACAGTGAAATCGAGGTAGAAACGGGCCACGGATACCATGCAATCATCCTCATCCATGACAATCATACCTCCCGAACCCATCATGGAGCCGGCAGCCAAAAGATTGTCGAAGTCAATAGGCGTATCCAGATGCTTCTCTGTCAGACAGCCGCCCGAAGGTCCGCCTGTCTGCACAGCCTTGAACCTCTTTCCGCCTTTGATACCACCGCCGATTTCATAGATTACTTCACGGAGAGTAGTTCCCATCGGCACCTCAATCAGACCGACATTATTTATTTTTCCTGCAAGGGCGAATACTTTCGTTCCTTTGGAGCGCTCCGTTCCGATGGCTGCAAACCAGTCGGCACCTTTCGTCAGAATGATGGGGATATTGGCAAGTGTCTCTACATTGTTAACATTGGTAGGCTTGCCCAAATAACCAGATTCGGCGGGGAAAGGTGGTTTGAGGGTTGGTTCGCCTCGTTTTCCTTCCATAGAGTGAATCAGGGCGGTTTCTTCTCCGCAGACGAATGCACCTGCCCCATATCGTATTTCTATATCGAAACAAAAATCAGTCCCCAAGATATGATCTCCCAGCAACCCATATTGGCGTGCCTGATCGATAGCGATTTTCAGACGGTTGATAGCCAACGGATATTCGGCACGGATATACACCAATCCTTTGGAAGAACCGATAGAATAACCGCAGACACACATCGCTTCTACGATCGAATGAGGGTCTCCCTCCATGATGGAACGGTCCATAAACGCACCCGGGTCTCCCTCATCGGCATTACAAACCACATATTTGACGTCTGATTTCTGTTTATGGGCAAACTCCCATTTCAATCCGGTAGGAAAACCGCCACCGCCGCGTCCACGCAAACCGGACTGTTTGATAATATCAATCACATCCATCGGTTGTTTGTTGAGCAGGCAATCGGCTAATGCGAAGTACCCCTCTCGGGCGACATATTCTTCGATGTTTTCGGGATCAATAAAACCACAGTTACGCAGGGCGATACGGAGTTGTTTCCGATAGAAATCCATGTGTTTGGAGTCACTGACAGTCTGTTCCGTTTTGGGATCTATGTATAGCAGCCTTTCTATTTTCCGGCCGCCGATGATATGTTCGGTGATGATGTCTTCCGCATCTTCAGGAGTGACCTGTGTGTAGAATGTATTGTCGGGAATGATTTTCACAATGGGACCTTTTTCGCAGAAGCCGAAGCAGCCCACTGTGATGACTTCTACCTTGTCGGCAATGCCGTTCTTTTCGATGGCTGTCCGGAGATGTTCCGTAATGCCTTGACTGGAAGAGGCTTTGCACCCTGTACCACCGCAGATAAGAATCTGAAGATGCTGTGCGCCGGACGCCAGTCCGCAGCACTTTTCAGTCACTTTTTCATTACTCTCTTCACGTAATGAAAGTTTGTGTTCTGCTCTCTTCCTGATTGTAGCCAAATCATGGATAGATAAGATTTTCATAAGTATCAGAATTGTTAGTAGGTTTTTTGCAAATATAATTCTTTGTTTGGAATAACAGCGTAGTCTCATACAAATAAAACTGATCTTCGACGGAGGATTTAGGTAAATAAATCTCTATCTTCGTATTTAATAGGTATCAAACCTAAAAAAGAAAATTGAAGTATGAGACGAATTTTACTGGGACTGTGTTTTCTATCCTTTCTGAACAGCGCATCCGGACAAGAGATTCCTTTGCCGGAAACGATGCCACAGGCACATCCGCGAGTACTGACTACTCCGGCGGGAAAGCAGGAAACATGGAAGCTGATTAAAAAAGAAGAATGGGCGAAAGATGTTTTCAATAAATTGAAGGAACGGACGGAAGTATATACGAACCTGACGGATGCTCAACCGTCGTGGTTGCTGTCTCGTTTGGCAATGTACTGGAAGTCTCATGCCACGGAAGTATATGTGAAAGGTGAAACGTTCGACCATGCAGGTGGTGAAAAAGCTCCTTATCCCACTGTGCGCTACACTGGAACCCGTGGCACGGCTGCTACCCACGGCCGTCCCAAATTGGCGGATGTCGTTCCTTATGATGATGAGGACGGGAATGTCACTTTCTGCAATAATGCACTTCCCGACCGTCCTATGGAGAGTGTACACCCATCCAAAACAGGCCGGAATATTGAAAGCCTGAACTGCGAAATCCTGGGAATTGCGCGTGATGCCGCTTTCCTTTATTGGATGACGGATGAAGAGAAATTCGCCAAACTTGCCGCAGGGGTCTTTGATACATATATGACAGGCATTTATTATAGAAACGTGCCCATCGACCTGAATCACGGCCATCAGCAAACATTGGTAGGATTGACTTCTTTCGAAGTAATCCATGAAGATGCACTCCATATCGCTGTCCCTTTATATGATTTTCTATATAATTACCTAAAGGTCAATTATCCGGATAAAATGGAAATCTACGCCGGAGCTTTTAAGAAATGGGCGGATAATATCATTGCGAACGGTGTACCTCATAATAATTGGAATTTGCTACAGGCACGGTTTATTATGAATGTCGGATTGGTATTGGAAGACAATAAGGAATATGCCGACGGAAAAGGACGTGAATATTATATCGACTATGTGATGAACCGTTCCAGCATCCGCCAGTGGAGTCTGACGCGATTGGCGGATTATGGTTTCGATATAAATACGGGAATTTGGGCAGAGTGTCCCGGATATAGCAGTGTGGTAATCAATGATTATGCCAATTTCGTGAATCAGTTTGATACGAATCTACAATATGATTTGGTGAAAGCAATGCCTGTATTGTCGAAAGCGGTAGCAACCACTCCCCAATATCTGTTTCCCAACCGTATGATTTGTGGCTTTGGAGATACGCATCCGGGATATTTGAGTACGAATTTCTTTATCCGTATGATACAGAATGCACAGGCGAACGGGAAGAAAGAACAGGAAAACTATTTCACGGCTTTACTGAAATGCCTGAACCCGGATGTGGGAAATGATAAAACAGAAAAGAAGAATGTGCGTGTATCTGTCAATTCTTTCTTTGAAGATAAACCGCTGACACTAAATCCCAAAGTGCAGCCGGGAAAGATAGAAGATTATGTTTCTCCTTTGTTTTATGCTCCCAATGTGTCATGGCTGGTACAGCGCAACGGTATGCATCCGCGCAACAGTTTGATGATTTCGTTGAATGGCAGTGAAGGGAACCACATGCATGCTAACGGCATTTCGATGGAACTTTATGGGAAAGGATACGTACTGGGCCCGGATGCAGGTATCGGTCTTTTCCTGTACAGCGGACTGGATTATGCGGAATATTATTCTCAATTCCCCAGTCATAATACAGTTTGTGTGGATGGAATATCGAGCTATCCGGTGATGAAAAGTAATCATTCTTTTGATTTACTTTCCTGTTTCCCGGCATCAGCAGAACCGGGCAAAGCATTTACATCCATTACTTACAGTAACCTTTATTTCCGTGAACCGGAAAGCAGAGCGGATCAGACCCGTATGATGAGTATTGTCACTACCGGGGCGGAGACGGGGTATTATGTCGATGTATTTCGCAGCCGAAAAGAGAAAGGAGGCGATAAGATGCACGATTACTTCTACCACAACCTTGGGCAGACTTTGACATTGACGGCAACAGATGGTAGCGACCTGAATCTCCAGCCTACGGAAGAACTCGCCTTTGCAGGCGCACATCTTTACGCTTATTCCTATTTATATGATAAGAAAGTGGCTGCGACCAATAAGGATGTCAAGGCAACTTTCACCATAGATATGAAAGATAAGGATGGCGATGATATATACATGAATCTTTGGATGAAAGGCGAACCGGATCGTGAAGTCTTTACGGCCTTGGCGCCAATGACCGAAGGGTTAAGCCGTACGCCGAATATGCCCTATCATATAAAGGAGCAGCCGACGCTGACATTTGTTGCCCGTCAGCATGGAGAAGCATGGAATCGTCCTTTTGTTTCGATATATGAACCGAGTACGAAAAAGGAACCGTCTGCTATTCAGTCCGTCTCTTACTTTGATGCAGAAGGAGCAGGTTTAGAAGATTTTGCCGGAATCTGTGTGAAAAGCAAAAACGGACGTATAGATCATATCTTCTCTCTATCCGATGCCGCACAAACCGCTACTTATCAGGGAATGAAAGTGAAAGCGGATTATGCTGTTATCAGCAATGAATATGCAGGAAACCGGACGTTGTTTTTAGGGAATGGAACCCAATTGGTTGCATCCGGGGTAATGATTCAGACCGACAATGCCGCTAATGTATTGCTCGAAAAGAAAGAAGGGAAATGGTATATTATTTCTTCTGCTCCCTGTACGGTTGTTATCGGCGATAAGAAGATTAAATCCGATGCTGCGTCGGAGCCTATGTTGTTGCGTATCTGATGTTTCATTTGTAATAAAGAAAAATTGTATATCTTATCCGTAGTATGGTATATTATGGCCTAAGATGGAAATTGTTGCAATAAAAAACAAAAAAAGCGTGTTTAAACGTTTTTAATACTATATTTTTTCTAATTTTGTGGCTTTCTGTCCAAGTAGTATATAAAATGGACAGTAAGCCCTTTTTTTGTGGGTAAATATTTAGTGGGAAATATTTAGTGGGAAATAAATTATGGTATATGTGATGAGAAATGGTCGCAGGGTAATAGCTGCGTTATCATTTCTGTTATTATGTTGTGGTGTACATGTGCACGCACAACGGGTGGCTGTAAAGACAAATGCATTGGGTTGGCTGACCGTCAGTCCGAATGTAGAAGCAGAATTTGTATTGGGTAGTCATGTCTCCTTAAACATGGGGATTGCTGCGAACCCAATCAGTACAGACAACTTTAAAACGACTTTCACGCATTTTCAGCCTGAAGTTCGTTACTGGCTAAATCGTCCGATGGTGAGTCATTTTCTTGGAATCACCGCTTTCGTGAATAATTTTGATATGATGGTAAAAGATGTGCATCACAAAGGCGATGCATACGCCGCCGGTTTGACCTATGGATACGCATGGGTGCTGGGCGATCATTGGAACATCGAAGCAACTGCCGGAGTGGGTGTGTTGCGCTACCGTCAGTTTAAGTATGATAAAGGTACTCCGAAACCGGGTGCGGTCAACGATAGTAAGACCACCATTGCACCTGTCAAACTGGGGGTATCCTTTGTTTATATTATTCGATAACGAACATTAGCTAGTCAGAAAAGAGAATGAAAATCAATTTGAAACGTGATAGATTAACAGGTATACTTCTCGTGGCGATGATGTTCGTCAGTATGAATGTATCCGCCCAACGGATCCGCGTGCAGGGGCATATCACAAACCCGCAGGGAAAAAGTGTTCCGAATGTAAATGTGTTGAATCCGGTCAATGACGAACGTATAGAAATGTCCGACGAGGATGGTCGTTACAGTGTCTTGGTTGAGAAAAACGGCTCGTTGAAGTTTACATGTGTCGGTTATGAAGACAAAACAGTGAAGGTGGCAGGAAAGCAGATTCTGAATGTAGTATTGAAAGATGCCGTCATCGAACTGGACGAAGTTACGATTACTTCCAAAGTGAAGGACAAAGTGATTCCGGAACCTACGGACATCGAAATCAAAGGCAATTATTTCCATCTGAAAACCCGTGTCCCGGTGCCTAAGGAGATGTTTAACTCACATCGTCGCTTGGTATTGCAGCCTTCCATTTATGATGTGACACTGAAAAAGCGTCTGTTGATGCGTCCTGTTGTATTCGACGGGGATACTTATAATACAACGCAAAATCGAATGTACGATTATGATATGGATAAAGATCCTTTGCACGATTACATCCGTGTGAAAACGACTTCTTCACGCAAAGGAGATATTATTGCCTACCATGATTCTATCTATATAGAATATCTGCAACATGACTACCGTGCAGATGTGCATCTGGCGATGGAGAATTACCGGAATATCATTTATCGCGACTCTTTCTCCATTGCACGCGGAACGGTCAACCCGCTTCGTTTCTTGGAGTATAAATTCTCCGCTTTCAGCCTGACAGATGAGAAATATCTTCCGAAACCCGTGATGCAGTTGCGGGATACGAAAGGTGAGGTAAACTTAACCTTCCTGGTAGGTAAAACCGACCTGGATGATAAGAATCCACAGAATCAGGTGGAACTGAACCGATTGAATCAGGAATTACGTGGTATTGAGACGAACCCGGATGCCTCTTTGAAGAGTTTCCATATTACGGGGGTGGCTTCGCCGGACGGTTCTTACGAGACGAATCTTCGTCTGGCAAAATTGCGTACGGATAAAGCCCTGGAACGTATTCTGGCGCAACTGGACCCGGAAACACGTAAACTGTTGGAAGTGAAATCGGATGCATCGGTTGCCTCCTGGAAGGAGGTAGCTGAATTGCTGAAAAAAAGCTCCAAGCCGGAACTGGCTAAAGAAGTAGAGGACTTAATCAAACAATATGCAGCTACTCCTTACCGGTTGAATGGGGTCTTGAAATCGAAACCTTTCTACAAGGAACTTGCGGCTACTTATCTGCCTAAATTGAGAAAGGTGCAATATACCTATGGTTATTCAATCTTCCGTTCCTTGACAGACGACGAGATTAGAGAACTTTACAGAAAGAATCCGAAGGAACTGACCCGTTTCGAATATTACCGTATGATTACGACAGCAAAAACTCCCGACGAAAGGGAAAAGTATTGCAGGGAAGCTCTTGAACTTTATGATAACTTTACGTATGCAGCCAATGAACTGGCAGTGGCAACGATACAGAAAGATACTCCGGATTCACGTATTCTCGAACCGTTTGTCAGTAAATCGGCACCGGCGGAGTTATTGTCCAATCAGGCTATTGCCTTGCTGCACGAAGGGAAATATACAAAAGCAGATTCAGTCTTGACCTTGGTTCCCGAAGAAGCGGTTTCTGAAGATTTGCAGGCCATCGTTCAGGCATTGGCCGGTTATTATAATGATGCTTTCGAAAAGGTGGCGGCTACCAGTCCTTTCAATGAGGTGGTGATGCTGCTCGCAATGAAGAAGAATCAGGAAGCATGGGATAAGATTTCTACCATAGATGTAGAGACCGCCCGCGAATATTATATAAAAGCGATTACCGCCAACCGCCTGGAGAAAATAGGTGATGCGATTATGAGCATTGAGAAGGCCCTTGAACTTGATCCTTCCTTATTGGAAGTAGCGAAGGTGGACGGTGATATTATTGACTTGCTGCCGGAAGAGCAGAAAATTAAATAATGATATATACAACAAGAGTAAACGATGAATATCTTCAGAATCAACAATAAATATGTAGCAGTGGCAATCTTCCTGATGCTTGCTGTTACCTTACAGGCACAGGATTATGGTGCATTGCAATATATGTTACAGAAACGGCCTGCAAATGAAAAGTTCGAGAGCAATAAATTCAATGAACATCTCTTTTTCTCTGCCGGAATAGGGCCATACAGCTTGTTAACAAGTGGAGATAGTCAGGATGGAATGGGAATGACCGCCCATCTCTTTATGGGAAAGTGGATTACTCCGGTTCATGGACTTCGGATAGGGGTGAATTTAGGTTATCTGCCGTCGAGTATCTACGATTCTAAAATAAAAATGGGTGGCGGAAGCCTGGACTATCTGTTGAATATGTCCTCCCTGGCATACGGATACAATGCAAACCGTTGTTTTGAGTTAGTAGGGATTGCAGGTATAGAAGCCGGTTATTCTAAGGTGGGCGACAATAGCGATCGTTCCGAAAAGTATCCGGATTTGAAAGGCGGCGGTCAGCTTTATTACGGCGCTCATCTCGGTTTACAGGGAAATGTACGTCTTTCTTCTACATTGGATTTGTTTGTAGAGCCACGGATCGGATGGTATAATGACGGTTTTGCGTATACGGAAAGTTGGAGAAACTATAAAATGGCTGGTTCGGTTCTGGTAGGTCTGACCTATATGCCTGCTGCTCCGATGGGAACTAAGATTCATTTCGATGATTTCGATAAAAGTTCCTTCCTGAATCATATGTTTATCTCTTTATCCGGTGGTATCAGTACACTGAAAGTTCCGGGAATCAAGAATACGATTAAAGGATTAGGACCCCAGTTCTCTGCCGGAATCGGTAAATGGTTCAGTCCTTCTTCCGGTCTGCGTTTGTCCGGGACAGTTGGACTTTCGGACACCCCTTCGGGCAGCGCAAGCGGTTACTTTAAACATGTCGATCTGCATGCGGACTATCTGTTGAATATCAATAATGTTCTTTGGGGATATGATGAAGACAGAATATTTAGTCTGATCGGTATTGCCGGAGTTAACCTGGCAGGTACGAAAGGAGTGGATAAAACCGCCAAGTATGCTCCGGGAATAGGAGTTGGTGTGCAAGGAAGTTTCCGTATCAACCGTTCTGTGGATTTATTTATAGAACCTCGCCTCAATGTGTATAATAAGAGATATGCAGGAGGTCGCGGAGTGGGTGGCAATACAGATCAGCTCGGAGAGTTGAATTTTGGTTTGACTTATCATACGATTGACCGTGCGGCACGTCCGAAGAACGGATTCTCAAGCAATCACATCGCAGACAATCTGTTTATGACTTCGGGAATCGGGGTGCAAATGTTCCTGAATAAGAAGAATCTTGAAAACCTTGGTTCTTTAGGTCCGCAGGCTTCTGTTTCTATCGGTAAGTGGTTGAGCCCTTATTCCGGTTTGCGCCTGGTGGGTACAGGTGGATTTTTTACGAATTATGTAGTTCCAGGAAGTGTTAAAGCGGGCAAACTTAGACATGCCAGCGTTAGTGGCGGTCTTGATTACTTGTGGAACATAACGTCTACCATGAGTGGATACAATCCCGATCGTATCTTTGATTTAATAGGTTCGGTAGGTGTCAACCTTGCTTATACTTCCAAATCAGACCATAAATTCCAACCGGGTGTTAATGCAGGCATACAGGGATTATGGCATGTGAATGATTTTCTTGGTTTATACATTGAACCGCAGATTCGCTTGTATGGAGATAAATTCATTGAAGGTAATCTGGGCTTTATGCAGAAAGACGTAATGGTAGGAGTCAATGCAGGTTTCCACTATCGCTTTATTCCTTATTCAAAAGCAGTCAATCGCAGCGTGTTTGGTCAGGATGACAAGCGTTACTTCATCTCCGGTGCACTTGGATTGGGTAGCTTGCTCGCAGCCAACAAAGATTTGGTGAAGAATGCAGGTGTAGAAGCAAAAGGAAGTATTGGTAAATGGTACACTCCGTTATCTGCATGGCGGGTAAATGGAATAATTATGTACAAGGCCAAAACGTCGTCGAAGATGAATCTCCATTATGCCGGTTTGGGTATGGATTATATGATGAGTCTGGCCACATTGGCAAAAGGATACAGCCCCGATCATGTGATAGATGTTGTTCCTTTTGTGGGAGTTACGGCCGGACTGGTACGCCGTTACGGTAAGTTCCGAGCAGTGCCGGGACTGGATGCCGGTGTGCAGGTAAAGCTGAAAGTGGCTTCTTCTTTGTATCTGTATGCCGAACCTAAAGTCGGTATCCGTACCGATACATACGATGGCTCCGAACAGGGAAGACCTGACCGCGTAGCTTCCATGGTAGGTGGATTATTGTACAGATTCAAGATGCCTACTTTCCAGTAAGAGAAAAATAAGAAATCGAATAAAAAGGGTTGCACAATCACTGATCTGGTATTGTGCAACCCTTTTTGTATTCCATTTCCAAGAAATTACGGTTACATAAACGTTACATTAATATTACTTCCATTTCTATCTGATAATGAATAAAATGAATCTTTAGAATTCATTTTCTCCCTTGCCATTCTCCTCTACTTTTGCTCCAGAAATAAAAACGAAAACGTATGAAAACGATTACTGAAGCAATATCGAAACTAAGTTCAAACAGAAGACTAGCCGATTTCCTCTTTATTCTATGGGCAGGTGGAGCAGCCCTTCTTTCTTACTCACTGGTTTATGCATTGCGCAAACCTTTCACAGCTGCTACCTTTGACGGAATAGAAGCATTCGGTTTTGATTATAAAGTACTGGTTACTATCATTCAGATAGCAGGTTGTCTGATAGCCAAGTTTATAGGTATCAAGTTGATTTCCGAATTGAAGAGAGAGAATCGCCTGAAGTTTATACTCGTTTCCATTGCCGTAGCGGAATTGTCATTGGTTGCGTTCGGAGCACTTCCCACTCCTTATAATATGTTTGCCATGTTCTTCAATGGATTGTCATTGGGCTGTATGTGGGGAGTTATTTTCAGTTTTATCGAAGGTCGCCGCACTACGGATATTTTGGCCAGTCTTTTAGGAATCAGTATTGTTATCAGTTCGGGAACGGCAAAATCCATCGGATTGTTCGTTATGAATACATTGAACGTCAGCGAATTCTGGATGCCGGCACTTATCGGTGCTTTTGCACTTCCTTTATTGGCTCTTTTGGGATATAGCTTAACCCGTTTGCCACAACCTACGGCACAAGATATAGAACAGAAAAGTAGTCGTGTGACTCTGAATGGCAAGCAACGGAAAGAACTGTTCATCGACTTCATGCCATTTCTTGTATTATTGTTTGTAGCTAACCTAATGTTGGTAGTGCTTAGAGATATTAAGGAAGACTTCCTGGTGAAGATTATTGATATGAACGGACAATCCTCATGGATGTTTGCGCAGGTAGACACAGTCGTTACATTAATAATCTTGGCGTTATTCGGAGCGATGGTCTTTGTGAAAAGTAACATAAAAGTTTTGGTTGCCCTGCTGGGATTGGTCGTACTTGGGACAGCCACCATGAGTTTTATATCTTTCAATTATGATTCTCTGCAATTGGATGCAATCACCTGGCTGTTTGTCCAAAGTCTCTGTCTGTATATTGCCTACCTCTGTTTTCAAAGCATCTTTTTCGACCGCTTCATCGCCTGTTTCAAGATAAAGGGAAATGTCGGTTTCTTTATTGTGACCATTGATTTTATCGGATATACAGGAACTGTACTTGTCTTGATGTTCAAGGAATTTGCCCATGCAGACATAAATTGGTTGGAATTTTATAATATATTATCCGGCTACGTAGGACTGATCTGTACGGTTGCTTTCACCTGCTCCATGATTTACCTGATACAGCGCTATAAAAAAGAGAAACAACTGAAGAAAGCGAAAGAAGCAGAAATGAGCAACGGGATAAAATTTACGGGAGAAGGTATGGAGCCAACTACTTTTTCACAAATTTGATAAAAGGTGGACGATGAAAATAATAGGACTATATTTGAAATTCTCCTTCCTTCTATCTCTAATACTAACGACTTCCCGGATAACGGCACAGAATCTTCCCGATGGCATACAATATAAAATCACCGGGCGTCTATTAATGGATGGAGGAGTGTATCTGAAGAATCCGAATAACTTTGGCAACGGCACGGAATTTAATGACCTTCGCATCGGTGTGAAAGCTACCTATCAGAACTGGGGAATGAAACTGGAAATGGGATATGCCGGAAACAAAACAGCCATCAAAGATGCTTTTGCCACCTATTCTTATAAGAATAGTTCCATTCAGATAGGACAATTCTACGAGCCATTCAGTCTCGATATGCTTTGCAGTACATTTGATCTTCGCTTCAACCAATCTCCGGGAGCAGTGCTGGCATTGACAAATAGCCGACGTATGGGAGTAGCCTATTCCTATCGTACCAAACATTACTATCTGTGTGGCGGATTCTTTACCGATAATGATTTGAGCAACCTGAAAAACGCATCGCAAGGATATGCCATTGACGGACGTTTGGTATACCGTCCACTTTATGAGAAAGCGAAACTGATACATATAGGATTGGCAGCTATCCATCGTACACCGGACGGCACGCTTCCCGAAGATGAGAACAGGAATACGTTTACTTATAAATCTCCGGGCGTGAGCACGATTGATAATCGTACATTAATGCAAGCAGATGTAGATCATGCAGCATCCCAATTTAAAATAGGAACCGAACTGCTGATTTACTATCATAAATTCTTTCTTCAGAGTGAATACATCCGCGCCCATGTAAAACGGGAAAAGGGTTTTGAGAACTATACGGCACAAGGAGCTTATCTGCAATGTTCCTGGCTATTGTTGGGACAGAATTATCTGTATGACGAAGAAGTAGCCTGTCCCGGAAGACCGGAAGGAAAGGCACTCGAACTATGTGTCCGTTTCAATTATCTCTCTCTGAATGATGTCGGAATAAAAGGCGGAACACAGAAAGACCTCTCCCTCGGATTGAATTACTATATCAATAAACACATCGCTGTCAAATTGAATTATAGCTACTTTATCCCCGGTTCGCATATCAAAGAGATTGAAAACGCAAACTTTAGCGTAGTACAGGGACGCTTTCAATTCATATTCTAGTACTTGGCAGTTCCGTTTGAATAAAGCTATAATTAAAGAATAAGAAGGTGTATTTTATACTAGTTTTACTAAATGTTTCAAGGATATGTCGGGAGCACTACCGACTCAATATGCAGAACCGTATATAACAAGTAAAAAATAAGAAGACAGAAAAAACTGGAATGTTCTAGGTAAATCTCCTTTATTGTTCGTAATAGACAATAAAGGAGATTTTTTGCATTGGTTATTTTTATAGTTTCTGTTACCAGTTTGCCAATCAGGGTGGAATAGAAAGTATAGTTTTAGAAAGAACTTCAATAAACAGAATAATTAAAATATAACATAGTTTAGTAATATGAATATAGTAGGAGTTTTATCAGGTAAAAGAAAATGTTTGTTAGCAATAGCTATTGCATTTTCGACATTCGGGAATGCCCAATTAGTAACCTATCCGGAAGGATTGAATACTGGTATGCCACATAATGATGATTATACAGTCAAAGTACGTGAAGCAGGCGGTGAATGGAAAGATGTATTCGAATATGAAGTCCAAGTAGATATGGATCGGGTACAATCTGCTTCAATGGTACAGTTTGATATGGGCAGTCCCGTAGAAGTGATGGTGAAAAAGAACAATGGCACAATTCAGGATGTGAAAATCCGTCCGTTAGCGATGGGCATACAACATACAGTAAACCACAATGCTATCTTTTTTACACTCACTAAACCTCAATACCTGTCGATTGAGTTTAACGGTGATCGTTTGCATAATCTTCATTTGTTTGCTAATCCTTTGGAAACAGAAACTTATACTGAAAGCAGTGACAAAGTAATGTATTTCGGATCGGGTGTCCATCGTCCGAAAGATTTGCCGAATACACAGATACAGATTCCTTCCAATACTATTGTTTATTTAGCTCCCGGAGCTGTTGTAAAAGCTAAATTATTGATTGACAAAGCTGAAAATGTACGTATTGTCGGGCGTGGTATTCTCGACCATCCGATCCGTGGAATAGAAGTTACTCATTCTAAAAATGTATGGATTGACGGTATTACAGTCATAAATCCTGATCACTATACAGTATTCGGAGGTGAATCTACTGGTTTGACTATCAATAACTTAAAATCTTTTAGTTGTAAAGGATGGAGTGATGGCATAGATCTGATGTGTTGCAGTGACGTATTAATAGACAATGTTTTTATGCGGAACAGTGATGATTGTATTGCCATCTATGCCCATCGCTGGAACTATTACGGAGGAAGTCGTAACGTGACTTTACAGAATTCAATCCTTTGGGCGGATATTGCTCACCCGATCAACATTGGAGGACACGGTAACCCGGACGACAAGGTGGGAGAGATTATTGAGAATATAACTGTCCGTAATGTCGATATTTTGGAACATGATGAAGATGATCTTCTTTATCAGGGCTGTATGGCAGTGGATTGCGGTGATAAAAACTTGGTACGCAAGATATTATTTGAAAACATCCGTGTAGAGAATATCCAGGAGGGAAGATTGTTTCATGTTAATGTCCGTTTCAATTCAAAGTATGATAAGCAACCCGGTCGGGGAATTGAAGATATTACTTTTCGCAATATCATTTATAATGGAGTAGGGGAGAATCCGTCTCTATTGAAAGGGTTTGATAGAGAACGCTCCGTCAGGAATATCATCTTTGATAATGTGATAATCAATGGTATGAAGATGAAAAACATAGATGATTTTATCACGAATGAATACATAAAGAATATCACAGTCAAATAGTATAATCCGGTACATGAAGTATGAATGGGAAAATCTCTTTGTATTAGGTGCAAACTTTTTTTCTTCTAAGACCAAACTTTCTTTAGGTTAAACATAAACTATAAATGCAAGTTTCATTTGTATAATTAGAACTTGCAATTATATAAATGAAACTTGCGTTTTTATAATCAAAGCTTGCAATTATAGATTTCTATTAGATAAGAATAACTTTAGTATTAGAAGGAAAGAACTTTGCAATAGGAAGATAATAACTTATCTATTAATAGATGAGAGCAAAGCTATCAGAATTAAGGGGTCTGGAAGAGAGCCATGAGTATCAAAGCAAGAGTTTTATTTCCGGGTTTATGCTAATCAAAGTAAATGTTTTCATTCACTTTGAACTCCTTTCTATTACTAAATACTATCTTTGCTTATCACTTGTATAAAAAATGAATCGCACTATGATTAACAAAATTATATGGATTATTGGGATTGTATGGATCGGGAATATTCAAAATGCAGTGCAAGCGCAACGACGTAACTTTATCCATCCCGGAATCACTTATACCCAAGGTGATTTAGACCGGATGAAAGCTATGGTCAAGGCGAAACACGAGCCTTATTATTCTACTTTCCTGAAATTAAAGGAATCTCCCTATTCTTCACTCAATACGCAAGTCATCAATCGGGGAAAACAAATCAGAGAAGGACGTTTTAATGCTACTATCGGAGTAGATGGCAGGCGGGCACATGATTTAGCTTTGCTTTGGCATCTGACGGGAGATGAGGCTTATGCCCGTAAAGCGGTCGAATATCTGAATGCTAATTCTTATTATACCAACACAAGTAGTCGGGGAACAGGACCATTAGATAACGGAAAAATTTATCTTTTGATTGATGCCGCCGAATTAATGCGTGATTATCCCGGTTGGAAGGCAGAAGACCAGAAACGTTTTAAAAATATGTTGGTCTATCCCGGATATAGCAATACGGAAGATTTCTCTTCCAAATATGCAAATTATTGGGATGATTCAAAGAACGGAGTTACATTCTATTGGAATATCTTTAATTTCGATGCCGCAAGGTTTGGTAATCAAGGACTTTTCGCTGCTCGTGGAATGATGGCAATGGGTATTTACTTGGATAACGAAGTAATGTATGACCGTGCTTACCGTTACTTATTGGGAATGAAGCATCGACCGGATGATTTATCTTATCCTTCAGGACCACCGGTTATTAGCAAAGAACCGATTAAGAAATCACCAACCATGCTTGATTATAAATTGGAAGGAAGAGAAAACAAGATTTCAGATTATGGATACGATGAACAGCTACAGTATTATATCTATCCGAACGGTCAATGTCAGGAGTCCAGTCGCGACCAGGGACATGTATTGGCAGGTATCCACAATTATGTAGCTATCGCAGAAATGGCATGGAATCAGGGAGATTCTTTATATAATTGTCTCAATAACCGTTTGCTTCTTGGTTTGGAATGGAACTATCGTTATAACCTCTCTAAAGTCCGGGCCTATGAAGAGCAAAAAGAGCCTTGGGAGCCGACAAGTTATAGTAAGAATCCAAATGACGTTACCTTTGAGAACGGTAAATTTCTCCAGATAAAAAGCCGTAGTGGACGTTGGGAATCCATAGCTGTATCTTCTCACGGACGTGGAGACGTAGCAGGTAGCGGCGGAACCCGTGAAATGGCATTGGCGCATTATGCAGTACGTACCGGATTGCCTACAAACGACTATATCTGGCTGAAGCGTTACCGTGATTATATGATAGAGCATTATGGTTGCGAGAATTGGGGAATAGCGCCCAACTGGTTTTATGAATGGACCGGCTGGGGAACATTAACTAAACGATTGACTCCTTGGATGGCAGGCGATCCTGTTTCTTTTTCTACAGGAAAGCGTGTATCAGGAATTCATTCATTACCTTGTGAAATATGGGCTGCCGATTATGATTATTATTGTCTTGCGGAAGATCCCGAAGGACATACCTATCACAATGTAGGAAAGAAACGTGGTAATGAATACAGACCTGACGGGGCGGTAGAGCTACGAAAAGAAGAAGATAACTACGTCATTACCCAAATAGAAGATGGAGAATGGATGAACTATACTGTAAGTATTCCTACTGATGGAGATTATACCGTTTATCTTGTTTATCAATCAAAAGGAAATTCTTTATTGTCCGTAGCTTCTGATTCAGGAGTAAAGACAGAATCCATGCAATTACCCGGCTCCGTACAATGGACGGAAAGAGAAATAGGAAAACTCACTCTTCCCGCAGGAGCTTGTGTACTTCGTTTACAGATAGAGCAAGCCGGAGATAAACTCGAAATTCAGAAAATAATAGTAAAACAGGATAAGGGGATTTGATTTTTCGTTCGTACTTAATAATAGTACTACAAAAAAAGATGGCCATGAAAATTCGAATATGTTTGTTAATCATACTAATGGGAGTATTGTATCCGGGTTATATTAGCTCGCAAGAATCCCCTTATGTATTCCGCCAGATTGGAGTTGTCGAAGGATTACCGGATAACTATGTAAAAAGCGTTTTCCCCATTCCCGACGGACGTATCGGTGTGCGAAGTACTGTGTTATTAAGCCTGTATGATGGTGCGAACTATTCAAATTTCCCTTTCAATATTCATGGCGAATATTCGATAGCATATAACCATATTATTCCCGAACAATATATTGATGCCGACAAACGTTTGTGGATGAAAGAACGCAAGAGCCTGCGTGTCTTCGATTTGACTACCGAACAGTATATCTATAACGTAGATTCCTTATTTCAACAATTCGGCTTGAAGGATAAAGTGGCGGACCTGATTATTGATTCAGAGAAACATTGTTGGTTTCTGACACCGGGTTCCTCTGTCTATATGTACGATGCAGAGACAAAGTCAATCGAACAGGTTTGCAGGAATGACGAGTTTATGGAATACTATGGAGGATTGCTCGGAGTAGAAAGTCATGGAAAATACAGTTGGATGGTTCATCAGAAAGGGGCTATCCGTTGCTACGATTTGGAAAAGAAACGTTTTGTGCAGCAACTTGATTTTCTGAAAGACCAACTGAAACCGGATGACCGTGTGGTTTTGAAGATACTCGATAATGGTGACTTTTGGCTGATGTGGGATCGTGGAGTAGGCTATTATGATGTCTATAATAAAAAATGGAATCAAATTTCGGGTATCCAACTCGGACACTATTCATGGTTTACTTCTATGGACGTGGATAAAGGTGGAAATGCATGGGTAGGAACCGTTATTGATGGATTCTATGTCATTGATATGCACAATTTCTCTGTAACCCGGACACTGGATATTCCTTTATTATCAGGTAATACAGTACGAAACGGTATTCAGAGCATCTATTGCGACCGGGAAAATAATTCCGTTTGGATAGGACTTTATAATCAGGGAATGTGTTATTATCATCCCAGCATGAATAAAATAGTACTGTACAATAAGAAGATGATAAATGGCGACTGGAAAGGAGAGGAAATCCGTTGTATGCTCGAAACATCTAAAGGAGAAATTCTGATGGGTACTACGCAGGGTGTCTATCGCTATGAACCGGAGACTAAAAGCATGAACAGATTCTATCATGAATTCAGTCAGAAGAATTGCCGTGTACTCTATGAAGACAGCAAGAAGCGTGTTTGGGTCGGAACATACCACGATGGGCTCTACTGCATAGATCATGGAAAGGTACAATCTTACGATTATCCCGATACGGATTATCAGAATGAATTGGATTTCAGTAATATCCGTGTCATGGTCGAAGATTCTTCCGGCCGATTGTGGGTAAGTATATATGGTGGTGTAGGATTATTTAATCCTGAAAACGGGCAGATAAACTTATTGTCCGAACAGTTTCCCGAACTCAAGAAATACAAAGTAGCGAATGCATTGGCCATAGATAATCAATCCCGGTTGGTAGTAGGCAGTGATAACGGACTCTACATTTACGATCCTGCAACGAATAAGATATGGATACCGGAGCAAGACGGACAGGCTAATTCAATCTTCAATCAGGGAAGTATCAAGTATAATCAGATACTCAAAGACCATGAGGGAACTTTATGGTTTGCTACTCAATATGGCTTGAGCGTCTTGACCCACAATGGGCAAAGCTACACATTAGGGAAAGAAGAAGGTCTGTCTAAAGCTATCCTGAACGTAGTGGAAGATAAGAACCATGATATATGGATTTCGACAGTCACTTCTATTTATAAGATAAAGGTAGACAGAAGAGCAGATAAATACAGTTTTCATGTAATCAGCTGTCTGTCGGAAGATGAAATCCGTCAGGATGATTTATATAGTTTCCCTTCGTTAATGACCAGGGATAATCAGCTTTTTCTGGGGCTGATGAACGGCTTTATCGCTTTCTCACCAGAAAACATGATAGATAATCAGTGCCTCAATCGTCCTCTGTTTACCTCATTCCGCTTGTTTAATGTTCCGGTTGTGTCGGGCGAAACATATAACGGACGTGTCTTATTTGATAAAGCATTAAGTTATTCGGACGAAGTACAATTAAAATATGATGAGAACTATATCACACTTGAGTTCTCTGGTCTGAACTTCCCTAATCCTTCTCAAACCTCTTTCCGTTACCAACTGGAAGGATTTGACAAGGAATGGACGGAAACCCTTTTTGAGAATGGACAAGGACGTGTTGTCTATAATAATCTCCCTTCGGGCGAATACATCTTCCGTGTGTCCGCTGCCGGAAACGACCGGATATGGGGACCGGAGTCTGCATTCAAAATTGTAATTCATCCCCCGTTTTGGGATACACTGGCCGCTCGTGTTTTCTATGCAATTTTAGGTATTCTCTTAATCTTCGGGCTGATCTACGTAATAAACCGCCGCAACCGGCAGAAGATGATTCGTATGCAAGAAGCGGAAGCGTTGAAGCAGAAAGAAGAACTGGATCAGATGAAATTCCGTTTCTTCACAAATATAAGCCATGAACTCCGTACTCCGCTGACGTTGATTATCACACCATTGGACATGATGATACGTCGATTGACAGACGATGCGATGAAAAAACAACTGAATACCATCTATAAGAATGCTCAAAACCTATTGTCATTGGTGAATCAGCTACTCGATTTCCGCAAACTGGAAATGAAAGGAGAGAGGTTGCATCTGATGAACGGCGATATGGAGGAATTTATTGTTTCGGCCTATAACAACTTCATGTCAATGGCAGTAGAGAAGCACCTTAACTTTGTGAACCAATCGGAACATAGAGCGCTTTATATGTTCTTCGACCGGGATAAGGTACATAAGATTGTGAATAATCTCTTGTCCAACGCCTTCAAATATACGCCGGAAGGCGGGACGGTAAACTTACTGCTTGCAACAGAAGAGATAGAAGAAAGAAACTACGTGAGAATATCCGTATCCGACACTGGAATCGGAATATCTGAATCAGACCTTCCCTATATCTTTGACCGTTTCTATCAGGTAGGAAATGAAGGGGACGAAAAAATAGGCAGTGGCATCGGACTTCATTTGGTCAGGGAATATGTAAATATACATGGTGGCCGTATTAAAGTGGACAGTCAGATAGATCGCGGATCAGTATTCACCGTTTGGTTGCCGATGGATCTGAAACCGGAACCGGACGAACTGCCGGAAGAAATCATCGGAACGGAAACACCGGACGTTAAAGAGAAAGAAACCACTACATCTACAGTCGATGATAACTTGAAGAAACTGTTGTTAGTGGAGGACAATCAGGAATTCCGTACTTTCCTGAAAGAACAGTTGGAAGATTTCTATCAGATTATTGAAGCGGCAGACGGCGAGGAAGGAGAGCGAAAAGCAATAGAAGAAAATCCGAACCTGATAATCAGTGACATTATGATGCCGAAAGTAGATGGTATCGAACTTTGCCGTCGGATCAAGACGAACGTGCAGACTTCCCATATACCTGTGATATTATTGACAGCCCGCACCGCTGATGATATCAAGATTAACAGCTATGAAGTAGGAGCAGACTCTTATATGTCGAAACCTTTCAACTTTGATATGCTCATGGTACGCATCGAAAAGCTGATAGAGCAACAGGAAAAAAGAAAACAGGAATTCCGTAAAAACATAGAAGTAAATCCGAGTGCTATCACTATCACTTCGGTAGATGAACAACTCATACAGAAGTGTCTGGAATACATAGAAAAGAACATGGACAATCCGGAATATGGTGTAGAAGAGTTGAGTGGTGATTTGGGTATGGTACGTATGAGCCTTTACCGTAAGCTACAATCCATCACCGGACACACACCAACGGACTTTATCCGTAGCATCCGTTTGAAACGGGCGGCACAGTTATTACAAGGAAGTCAGTTGCCGATTGTTGAAATAGCGAACCGGGTAGGATTCAGTTCACCCAGCTATTTCTCGAAGTGTTTTAGAGAAATGTTCGGGATGCTACCCAAGCAATATGCCGAGGAATCGGGAAGAAAAGAATAACATTGTGCTTGTATTTATAGTTTAATTATTACATTTGCGCTGAATAAGTGAGATAATTGTAAGATATTGTTTACATTGGGGCAGAAGAATTTTTTATTTTATAATATATATTGATATGAAAGTATTAGTTTTAATTTCATTGGTAGGAGGTTTGATGTTATCCTCTTGCGGAGGTAGCAGTTCAAAAAATAATGCAAATGCTAAGGAGGTAAATCCTGCAGATACAATCTATTTGGGAGACTTACGTGAGAAATTTGCAAATGATAGTGTTTTCTTTAAAGTAGTGGCACCGGATTTGATGTTGATGGATTATCAGTATCTTTGGGCAGTAACAGAATCGGAAGCAGTAGAGAAAGGACTGACAAAAGAATACTATAAGCGTGTGAAGAAAGAAATCACCGATACGAATGAAGCGATCAAAAGAGGTGTGATGAAAGGTGCGAACGTAAAACGTATACCGGATTTCCAGGCATCACAGGAGAATAAATAATGAATCCTTCCGGATGAAAGCTTTCATCCATACAAATATAAGAACAGGGGAGTCGTCAAATGTAACGACATCCCCTTTTTTATTGGTGTGACGGTTAGATTTATCCCGATGAAATGGGAAGTTTTTGCAAAAATATACGCTTGTTACGATAGTTTTGTTATCTGTTACTTTTGTGATATTTGAATTCGAAACTTGTTCCTACTTTTGTATCATCATTAAACGGATAAATTTAATGCCATGAATAAACAGCAAGCTACATTTGACGACTTCTTCTCTGAATGCTACCTTAAATATAAGGAGTATATCAAGAACTATATCGCTATCCGTATTTGCCATCCGCATGAAGCGGAAGATTTGGCACAGGATGTCTTTGTCCGCTTATGGGAACACAGGGCATTCGTGAACAAAGATACAGTCTGGTCTTTACTTTTTACCATTGCTCGCAACATAGTAACCGATAAAATCCGTCGTTATTATAAACAGGAAGATTTCGTCGCCTACATATATAATAGGATGGAAGACACCAGCCGGAATACCACAGAAGATACCGTTCATTATCGTGAACTAAAGAAGATGCATGACCAGGCTATAGAAACTCTTCCTGTCAAACGTCGTCAGATTTATGAACTTAGTTTCAATCATGAACTCTCTTGTCCTGCCATTGCAGGAAAGCTGTCCTTATCTCCCCGTACAGTAGAATGTCAATTATTACTGGCTCGTAAAACGGTTCGTACTTATTTGAAAAATGAATACTCCAAAGTCGGTTAAATACCAGATTCGGAAAAATACATATTAACTTTAACAATTTAATAGTATGATGGAAATTAAATCCAAATTCTTATGTTCAAAAGGAGTCGCATTGGCTTTCGCCATGCTGCTGGGTGGTTCGCCCGGTGTATTGCTCTATGCAAATGATTCTGTAGAAGAGAGTTTGATGGTAGCCCAGACAGGCCGCACTATCAAAGGACTTGTGACAGATGCGAATGGTGAACCACTAATTGGTTGTAATGTAGTGGTCGTGGGAAGCAATGCAGGAGTAATTACCGATATTGACGGTCGGTTTACGCTGAATATTCCTACTGATGCCAAACAGATAAAAGTTAGCTATATCGGATATGTAGATCAGATCATTAACCTTCACGACCGCTCTGATTTTAAGGTAGTATTAAAGGAAGATAATAATGCACTGGATGAGGTTGTTGTAGTGGGTTATGGTACGCAGAAAAAAGCGACGTTGACAGGAGCGGTAGAACAAATTGGTAGCCAGGTATTGGAAAGTCGTGCCATTACCAATGTCGGTGCTGCTTTGCAAGGAGCCACTCCGGGGTTGGTAGTCACTCGTTCTTCCTCACGTCCGGGTAATGAAGGTTTGAATTTCCAGATTCGTGGTCTGACATCTGTCAATGGAGGTAGTCCGTTGATTATTGTAGATGGGGTACCTGTATTGAATTCAGAGTCATTCCAAAATCTAAACTCAGATGATATTGAGAATATTAGTGTTCTGAAAGACGGTTCAGCTTCCATTTATGGTGCGAAAGCTGCTAATGGTGTTATCTTGGTAACTACCAAAAAAGGTAAAGGCAAGACAACGGTAGATTATGGCTTCAATATGCGTTTCACTACCAATGGTATTATGGCTTTCTCTCCCAGTATGCAGGAATATGCCTCCATGTGGCTGGAAGCCAATAAAGAAATGCCGGAACATGACTGGTGGGGCTGGGGAGAAGAAAACCTGAAGAAGATGGCTCAAGGCATTGAAGGTATTTATGAGTCGACTGTAGCCGATTGGGGTACGATGTTCGTAGGTAATGCCAATCGCCTGGATGAATTGTTTGCTCGCCGTTATTCTTACCAGCATAACTTGAGTGTAGCAGGTTCTACGGATAAATCCGATTACCGCATATCTTTAGCTTATGCTGATAACCAAGCCAACTTGGCCACTGCTTATGACGGACAGAAACAGTTGAACTTGCGCTTAAACTACGGAATCAAATTGACCGATTGGTTCAAACTGGAGACTTCAGCCAGTATGATTAAAACAAATACCGAAACACCCACACATGGTATCGACCGTACACTTTACGGAAACGATGCTCCGTTTTTCCCGGCAAAAAATCCCTATGGACAATGGTACGCTAACTTCGGTAATGTAGGTGATCGCAATGCGGCAGCAGCTACAACGGATGGTGGACGTGATGAGAGAGAGAAGCTGACTACTCGTGTCGATTTTAAAGCATTGGTGGATATTTGGAAAGGAATCACTTTTGAGGGTACTGCTTCATTTCAAAATGAGGAATATCGCAGAGAACGCTATTCGCTTCCGGTACAGTGTTACAATTGGTTCGGTGAGCAGACGGCGAAGTTAGTATATGAAACAACACAAACCCTTAGTACTCCGCAAGATGTGCTGAATTTTAAAGATTCCCATCAGCCGGGATATTTGGTACAGGCAAATAATGCCCGGTATCAGTACTATTCAGGATTATTAAAATATAAGCGTACATTTGCCGAAGTACATAATATAGATGCTATGTTCGGTATCAATGCCGAGAAATGGGTGACTAAGAAAGTTGTTACTGCCCGTGAGAAGTTTGAGGATGTCGGAATTTACGATTTGAATCTGGCTACCGGTACACAGGGTAACGGTGGAGGAAAGACTCATAATGGCACCTATTCATATATTGCCCGTTTGAATTATAACTATGCAGAAAAATATATGGTTGAATTGATGGGGCGTCGTGACGGAAATTCCAAGTTTGCTCCCGGTTATCGTTTTAAGAGCTTCGGTTCCGTTTCTTTGGGATGGGCGTTCTCGGAAGAACAATTTGTAGAATTTCTAAAGCCTGTTCTTTCTTTTGGTAAGCTGCGTTTAAGTTATGGTAGCTCAGGTAATGATGTTGGGCTGGGCGATTATGATTATGTATCTACTGTTTCTCTTGGGACGGCCGGTTTTGGAACTATACCTGCCAATCAGGTATCTTCAGGTTTCGGCGGTTTAATTTCTTATGACCGTACTTGGGAGAAAGTTTCACAAAAAAACTTCGGTATCGATCTTAACTTCTTCGATAATCGTTTGAAAGCTACATTCGATTATTTTATAAAAGATAATACCGGTATGTTGGTAAATGTCACCTATCCGGGCGTATTAGGAGGTAAATCTCCTAAAACGAATAGTGGTCATTTGAATGTAAAAGGTTGGGAGTTCACTATTGGATGGCGCGATCAGATTAAAGACTTTTCTTACTATGCCAACTTTAATATTGGTGATACAAAGAGTCTGTTGAAAGAGATGGAAGGAGCAGATTCTTATGGGGCCGGTTGGAATGCAGCCGTGAATGGATATCCTTTGAATTCGTACTTCCTTTATCGCACAGATGGTTACTTTAAAGATCAGGCAGAAGTAGACCGCTATTATGCACTCTATGGAGAAGGCAAGGAAGATTTGACCGGTGTAGGAGCGGGAAGTGCAAGCCGGTTGCGTCCGGGTGATACCAAACGTTTGGATTTGAATGGTGATTATAAGATCTCCGGTGCAGGGAATGAGAATAGCGATTTGCAATATCTCGGTGACTCCAATCCACATTTTGTTTTCGGTTTCACATTGGGAGGAGCATGGAAAGGTTTTGATGTGAACGCGATGTTCCAGGGTGTCGGCAAGCAGTATGTTATCCGTAATGACTGGATGGCTTATCCTTTTCAAACACGTACCGCCAATCAGAACCCGACATATTTGGGAAAAACATGGACAGAGAGCAATCCGAACGCGGAATTCCCTCGTTTGACTACTAATGCGAATCTTGCACGTTGGAATTATCAGAATAACGACTTTATGATGCAGAATAACCGCTATATTCGTTTGAAAACATTAATAGTCGGCTACACATTGCCGCAGATATGGACGCGCAAGGTGAAACTGGAAAAAGTACGTGTTTATTTCTCTGGTAATGATTTATGGGAAGCTACCAGTATTCGAGACGGTTTCGACCCGGAAATGGGAGCAGCCTCCAACAACAGTGGATACCCGTTTGCACGTACTTGGTCGTTCGGTCTGAACATCACTTTATAGTAGCTATAGAAAATTAAATACAGAATAGAAGATATGAAAAAGATAACGAACTATATATTAATTTGCACCTGCGCATTGGGATTTTCTTCATGCGTGAATACGTTCCTTGACTTGGAACCACTGGATGCCAAGACAGATGTGATTTATTTCAAAACTCCGGAGCATTTCCGTGAATATGCTAACGGGCTTTACGGGCAATTATTAGGATGGCAATCTTCTTATGGAAGTATATTCGATCACATGGATGCAGCATCCGATCTTTCCACTTGTTTCAGATATTCGTATGGTGTAGGAACCGGTGTGATGGGAGTTCCTAATGACGATAGTCGTTGGGGTAATTGCTATGGCAATATTCGTGCCACTAATCACATGTTTGAAAGAGCTGTTTCTTCCTATACGGGTAATTTAGCGGACATTAAAAAAGAATTAGCCGAAGGTCATTTCTTCCGTGCCTATAATTATTTTTACTTATTGAAGTTTTTTGGCGGAGTGCCTGTCGTTACGAAAGTTCTCGACGTGACTTCATCGGAATTATATGGAAAACGTAATAGCCGTTATGAGGTTGTCAACTTGATTCTCTCCGATTTGGATGAGGCTATCGCAGGGTTGCCGTTGGAGCAGAATATAACCTCTGCCGACAAAGGTAAAATCAGCAAACAGGCTGCACAGGCATTTAAGGCTCGCGTGTTACTTTATGAAGCTACCTGGCGTAAGTACAATGGTACTTCTACTGATTTTGAAGGTTCTGCCGGTCCGGCTTCCGATCAGGTAAATGCTTTCCTGGAAGAATCTCTTCAACTATCCGAAACAGTGATGGGGGATGCTGCTTATTCTCTTTGGAATTATAATAATGTAGCAGCGATGAGAAATATGAGTAGCCGTTACCTGTTTAATATTGAAGAAGAAGCTAGCAATCCTGCTGGTGCAGGAAGAGCGACGAACAAGGAATTTATCATCGCTTCTGTATATAGTCAGGAAACGCGTAAAGGACAGGTTGCTTTGAATCAGGTGATTTATACGGATATGCGTCCCAGTCGGAAATTAATTGATATGTTTTTATGCACCGACGGGCTTCCGGTTAGTATGTCTGATAAATTTCAGGGATATAAGAATCCGGGGGACGAATTTCAGAACCGGGATTTCCGTTTGACCTCTTATGTGGGTTCATATGCTACGAGTCTGACAGTTGAGAACTGTGGGTATGGTGTTTCCAAGTTTGCTATTACTGATATTCAACGCCAAAGTAAAGATGAATCGGCCAATTATCCGGTACTTCGGTTGGCAGAAGTATACTTGAATTATGCTGAAGCTGTGATGGAGCGCTATGGTGAAATATCAGATGACCAGTTGAATAAGTCGATAAATAAAATCCGTGCCCGTGCGGGAATTGCCAACCTGACAAATGCATTGGCAAAGCGAATTCAGGAAGGAGTGCCGGCAAATGCGAATAAGACAGTTAATCAGGTAATGCTGGATGAGATCCGTCGTGAACGTGCTTTGGAACTCTATATGGAAGGTTTCCGTTGCGACGACCTGAAACGTTGGGGTATTGCGGAAGAGAATCTGAATGAGTCTCGTTGCGGTGCGGTAGTAGGTAATGCCAGCTATCCGACGGCATTTATAGACGAAAACGGGAATGCTACCAGTGCTTTCAATCCGGCTATTTTTACGAAAGGGACGGAAGAAGTAGAGACAGGTAAAGGTAAACTACCTTGTGTAGTGCTTCTCAAATCATCCGACTGCGCATTTACTAAGGGAGATTATTTGTGGGCGATTCCAAGAAATCAAATCAACCTGAATTCAAATCTGGTACAAAATCCGGGATATTAATCATTCAAACGTTTAACGTATAATACCATAGATTATATGAAGTTTTTATTCAAATATACATTTCACTTGGCAATACTTGCTTGTGTTTCCGCACTTTTCTCCGGTTGTGAGCAAGATCCCAAGTATAGAGTTTATGATTATCCTGTGCCGGTAGTGGAGAGGATTTATCCAACGGACGGATATGTCACTACACAGGTAGTTATTACGGGAACCAATTTTGGTGACCGTGCAGAAGCTGTGAAGGTCTTCTTCGGTGAAGCTCAATCTAATAAAGTACTCGATTGCAAAAATAACCGTTTGGTAGTGGAAGTGCCGGAAACTGCAGTAACAGGCAATCTGTCTTTACAGATTTATAATAAAAAGGTGGAGAATATCGGTTATTATACAGTACTGCCTACACCACGTGTCATTACAGTGACTTCTGATAGTGAAGACGGTGAAGGGGTAGCCGATACAGGAGACAAGGTTACTATAACAGGTGAGAACTTTGGTACGGATCCATCTGATATTTCTGTCAGCTTCAATGGAACACCGGCTGAATTTGAACTGGTGGATGAGTCTACTATTGTTGCGACAACTCCTGCAGATTATAAGACAGGTAATGTGACTGTAACTATTCATGGATATACAATGACAGGTAGTGCAATGTTTAATCCTAACTCAAAAGGTGATGTGACAGTGCTTTACCTTCAAAACTACAAGCAGCCGTTTGCCAAGGCAAATGATGAAAATTGGAAGAACGGTGAATGGTGGACTCCGGCAGTATGGAATCAGAATAAGGCATCTTTCAATGCAAAAAATAATACTACTGTTACCGGAATGCAGTATAAAGCAGCAGAGGGCTTCACATTAGCGTTCCAGAATGGATGGGAGAAGGAAGCTTATACGAATGGAAAAATATGGCAAGTTGCTACACTTCGTCCTGGTAAATACAGACTGGAAGTTACTTATGCCTATACGATGGTAGTAAGTGATGCGGGGAATTTTATTTCTGCATTGATGGCCAAAGGAAATAGTGAGAGTGATATACCGAATGTAGCTGATATTGAGCAATTAAATGGAGTTTGTGCGATCTATGACAAAGCTGGAACAAATAATGACTCGGGTATTTTGGTAACCCCTTCATTGGAAGTGACGGAGACAACGGATGTTGTCATTGGATTCCTGACTTCTCTGGCTAAAGGTAATTCATACTTTAAAGTGACAGAATTAAAATTGATTCTTGAATGATGTGGAAAAAGAAAAAAGAGTAATTCATCGTGATAATATAATTAAGATTATGAAGAAAATATATAACTATCTGTTTCCCGTTTTTCTCTCGCTTTTCGCATTAGCTGCTTGTGACGAGGAAAATGAAGAAATTGTTCCAATGAGTTACACTGATCCTGTGGCGACTGTAACAAAGATAGATCCCGTAGAAGGATATGTTGGGAATGAGTTTACCGTTAGTGGCAGTGATTTTGGTATCATAACAGAAGATGTGAAAGTATTTATCGGTTCCCAGGAGGCAGTAGTAGTCTCTTGCGCCGATGATGCTATCCTTGCGAAAGTGCCGGAATCGGCAACAAACGGAAAGATAACCGTTGAGGTTTTCGGGCAACGTGTGGAGACTGATCTAGTTTATCGTGTACTTGGTAAGCCGGGTGTCAGCGTAGTGAAACCTTCTTATGGTTTTCCGGGTGCCAGTATCGTTTTCGAAGGACAAGAATTTGTTTCTTCTAAAACACTGTATACTTTGACTTTCGGGACTTCCACAGACAAGGCAGAGATTGTGGGTACACCTACTGATACCGAATTTACGGCCAAAGTTCCCGAGACAGCTGTCAGTGGAGTTATGACACTTATTATGGCAGAACAAACGATTGATTTGGCTTCTTATCCTTTCACAGTGTTGAAGCATGCAACGCTTGATGCCCCTAAAGAGGGTGAATCGATTCCATCAGGTTTTGCAGGAAGTGCATTTGCAATAACAGGAACCAATCTTGTGCAAGAATTGCTGGATAAGTCTGTTGAAGGGTTGGAGCCTTTGAAAGTAACTTTCTCTAAAGCCGGCGGAGAACCTGTAGAAGCTGCAATAGATACAGATAATTTGACAGATAAGAGTATTCCACTCACCGTACCTGCTTCGTTGGAAGCCGGAGATTATACAATTACGGTCATTACTCCGTTTGAAACTATCGGGACACAGTTGAAATATACGGTATTACCGATGCCGACAGTAACAGGCATTTCAACGAAAGCCGGATATATTAATGCGGAAGTAACGATCATTGGTCAGAACTTTGGTACGAAAGCTGAAAATATTCAGGTCTTTTTCGGAGAAACAGTTTGTGATAAAGTGACACTGAATGATAAGGGTAATATCGTAGTGAATGTTCCAAAAGGAGTTTCATCTGAAGCTCCGGTGAAGATTAAACTGATAATTCAGGGTAAGGAAATAGAGATGGGCGAATCAGGTACATTTGAGGTTTGGGCAACTCCGGAAATCACTTCTGTTGAAACACCGTATATTTATCCTTATGGTACATTAGTAAAAGCCGGACAGGAAATAACATTTACAGGAAAAGGTTTTGGAACGGATAAGAATTCTGTTACAGTTACTTTTGAGGGAATATCCGTACCTGTTACGGTTAAAAAGATTACTACGACTTCTATTACTGTAACGGTTCCACAAGGTTTCAATGGTGGAAAAGTAACAATGGTGTTTGAAGGCATTGCACAACCCGTAGAGAGTGATATGTTACAACCTCTGCCGGTGGATGGAGATATTTCTCAATATGTACTCATGAACTATAAACAGCCTTTTGAATATGTAAAAGAAGGTGGGGATAAAGGATTCCATAAAAAAGGAGAGTGGGCAAAAGCTGCTTATTGGATAGTTCAGAACTCTAACTTGACTGCTGGTGAAGGAGGTGCTGCTGTTGATTTGGCATTTAAAACGAAATATGGTGATGGAAGTGATGCAGGTTTGGCTTTACAAACAGATTGGGGATTTGACAATCCTAAAAATGATGGTAAGGTATATCAGACTTCTCATCTTCAAAAAGGAAAATATAAGTTGACGGCACACGTTTATGAATATGATGGCAGAGGTTTTACCGGTTATGTTGCGGTTTGTAAAGGTCGTGAGATGGCAAATACGAGTGATATACCAAGTAAGAGTCTGGCAAACGCTTCTATTTCGGGTACGGGTGATGTAGTAGTTGATATTCTTGTTGAAGAGCCTACCGATGTTGTCATTGGTTTTGTATGTACGATTACAGTAAAACAAGGACGGGCTAAGATAGATAATTTCAAATTAGAGTTAGTAGAGCAATAAACTATAATTGGGTGCACCGTAATCAATGGTAGATGCGGTGTACCATTAAACCAAAAATATGATGAAAAAGATATATTATATAACCGCAGTATTTGCTACCCTGTTTCTGGTAGGATGTGGGGACGGCATTGACCTTCCGGGTGTCAATGTGGAAACTGATTTGAATAAAATTCCTCTTCCTGATAATAACGTGAATTTGGAACAGGTTGAACTTAAACCGTCAACGGAACCCATGCTGCATGAAGGGTTGCATACAGAGGAAGACTTCCAGCGTATTCGGGATAAAAAAGCTGCCGGAGAAGAACCTTGGGTAAGTGCTTATCAATTATTAGTAGAAAGTCAGTTTTCGCAGAAGACGGCAGATACTTATCCTACGGAATGGATTAAACGTGGAGTTTCCGGTGATGAAAATTATATGAATGCAGCCAAGGGGGCCACTATTGCATATCAGCAGGCGCTTCGTTGGAAGATTGAGCAAGATGATGAATATGCGGCAAAAGCAGTGGAGAATCTGAATAAGTGGGTACAGACTTGTGTAGGTGTAACAGGTAATACGAATTTATCGCTTGCCGCAGGACTTTATGGTTATGAATTTGCTATTGCCGGTGAATTATTGAGGGATTATGGAGGATGGGATCGTGCGGATTTCGCAGCGTTCCAGAATTGGTTGCTTAAAGTGTTCTATCCCGCTAATGATGATTTTCTGAAACGTCATCACGATACGAATGCGTTACATTATTGGGCTAACTGGTGTCTTTGTAATATAGCGGCTAAAATGGCTATCGGCATTGTAACCGATCGTCGTGATATTTATAATGAAGGTATCGACCATTTGCAGACAGGTGATACAAACGGACGTTTACGTCGTGCTATCTATCACGATTATGCACCGGACTATAACTTTGCCCAATGGCAGGAAAGTGGACGTGACCAAGGGCACACGTTGATGTGTGTCGGATTGATGGGAGTTATTTGTCAGTTGGCATGGAGTCAGGGAGACGATTTCTTTGCCTATGATGACAATCTGTTCATGCGGGCTTGCGAATATGCTGCTTGTTGTAATTACACTAATGAGACTGTACCATATACTACTTATATATGGCAAAAACAGAGTCAATGGGGATATCCGATTCCGGAAGAACAAACAACACTTGGTGGTGGTAAATGGATCAAACGTGCGATATGGGCGTTGCCTTATTATCATTACAAAGGGATAAAAAACATCTCGGATGATAATCTCAAATATACTAAGATTGCTACCGAATATGTAGGAATAGAAGGAGGAGGCGGTTATTATGATGCTAACTCCGGCGGGTATGATGTACTTGGACTTGGTACATTGATGTATGCACAATAAATGAATAATTCAAGATGAATAGATTGATACGAATAGCGCTTACATTTTTACTTGTAATGACTTCAGGAGTTATACAGGCAGAAATTGTCATCTATCCGGTGCCACAAGGCATCTACTATGCCCGCCACAATGACGATTATACAGTAAAAGTACGGCAAGTGGGTGAAAAAGATTGGGTAGACCTTTATGAATATAATGTAAAGGTGGATATGGATACCAAGTCGGATGCAACCATGGTACAGTTTGATTTTTCCGGTAAAGTGGAAGTGCTGGTGCAAAAGAATAACGGGGAACTCCGTTCAGCAGTAGTGCGTCCACTATCTAAAGGCATTCAGCCGGAGATAGACGGAAATTTTCTGCTGTTCACATTGGATAAACCACAAAAGCTCTCTGTAGAGTTCAACGGTGACCGTTTGAATAATCTGCATGTGTTTGCCAATCCGATCATTGAGAATGTGCCTGATAAAAGTGATCCGAATGTGATGTATTTTGAGTCCGGCATACACGAACCCACTGATGTGGCAGGCAAATGCTTCCGTATTCCTTCCAACACGACTGTCTATCTGGAAGGCGGAGCAGTGCTGAAAGGTTGCCTGACTTGCGACAGTGTAGAGAATGTAAAGATTCTCGGACACGGAATGTTGCTTGAACCGCAGCAGGGAATATCGGTGGCATACTCCAAGAATATACTGATTGATGGAATTACAGTCGTTAACTCCCGTCACTATACAGTTTCCGGTGGACAATCACAGGGAATTACTATCAAGAATCTGAAATCATTCAGTTATCAGGGTTGGAGTGACGGGTTGGATTTTATGTCTTGTTCGGATGTAGTGATTGATGATGTTTTTCTTCGTAATTCAGACGACTGTATAGCCATCTATACACATCGTTGGAATTATTATGGAGATTCTCGTAATATCCGTGTACTTAATTCTACACTATGGGCGGATATTGCTCACCCTATCAATATTGGTACGCATGGAAATACGAAAACAGGAGATGAGGTTTTAGAAGATATATTGTTCAAGAATATCGATATCTTGGAACATGATGAGGACGATCGTGATTATCAAGGCTGCATGACTATTAATGTAGGAGATCACAATCTGGCACAAAACATCACTTTTGAGGATATTCGTGTGGAACATATCCAGGAAGGACAGTTGTTTCATCTTCGGGTGATGTATAACCAAAAGTATAACACAGGTCCCGGCAGAGGTGTCAGAAACATAACGTTCCGTAATATTTCATGTACCGGGAAATATATCAATCCTTCTTTGATGGAAGGTTATGATAAGAATAGGAAGGTTGAGAATATTTTGTTTGAGAACATAATGTTGAACGGCAAACGGATCACTTCTTTGGAAGAACTGAATATAGATAAAAAAGATTTTGTAGGGAAGATACAGATAAAGTAGCTAACAAATAAAAGATTGTGCTGATTTTACCCTCACACTCTCACCCGACTCTCAATCTCTTTATCCATCGTACTTTCGTGGGTGAGGGTAAAGGTGAGGGTAGTGTGAGGGTAAAATTTACCCTCACACTGCCGACGCTTACCAAATGATATGAGTATGCATTGGCATTGAAAGGTTTAGCTATTGAGAGGACAGTCCGCTGTATTTTATTGTATCGGAATTATAGGATCATAACTAAAAGTCCGGAGGAATAGTCGTTTCTTGCCTTTGAGATAGAATTTACCTGCTTTAGAAACTATAGTTTCCCGCTATTGGAACTGGAGTTTCGAGCCTTTGGAACTAAAGTTTCAAGGCGGGAAACCATCAGTTTCGTGCCTCGAAACAAAATGTTTCCCGCCTTGAAACAAATAATGAGGTTATTGCTCTGACGAAGCTCTGACTATATCAGCACTGTGATGATTATAATATTATCTGTCGTTTTTTCTCATCATCTACTACAGCCATCATTCCCTCTACTTGTGCAAGAGCCAGCATACGTCCGTGAAAAGAATATCCCGGGTTGTAGCCTTTATCTTCATCTCCCAGCATCATTCGTCCGTGGTCTACACGCATCGGTAATCCCGGATTCTCATTTTCGAAGATACGGATAAGGTCAATCAGATGTCCTCTTCCCGTGAGATGGGAGCTTTCAATAAAGTTTCCACCTTGCATGGCAGCCGTGCTGCGCAGATGTACGAAATGAGTCCTTTTGACAAATTTCTTGGCCAACTCACGTGTATCATTATGTTCGCCTGCACTCAAAGAGCCTGCACAGAAAGTCAACCCGTTATGAGGATTATTTACGGCATTCAAGAACCATTCAATATCACTTTCATTGGTAACAATACGTGGTAAACCTAATACCTGAAATGGAGGGTCATCGGGATGTACGCACATATTAACTCCATATTCTTCGCATACGGGCATGATGGCAGATAAGAAGTAGCGCATATTCTCACGCAAAGTATCCCGGTCTATATCTTTGTACAGGGCGAGTAACCGCTTGAAGATGGCAACCGGATTTTTATCTCCTTCCTTGATATTACCGTTGACAAAACCTTGTGTCTTGACAATGATTGTATCAATCAGGGCATCTTTCTCTTCTTCTGTGATAACCTTATCCAATTCGGCAACTTTCCGAAGTTCTTCTTCGGTATAATCTTTTTCTGCTCCTTCACGTTCCAGAATTCGAATATCGAAATAAGCAAAACGGACACGGTCGTAATACAGGGAACTGGTACCATCCGGCCAAGGGTGTTGCAAGTCTGTACGTATCCAGTCGATAACGGGCATGAAGTTGTAACATACTGTCTTTATACCGCATTTACCCAAATTGGCAAGGCTTACTTTATAGTTCTCAATCAACTGTTCACGTTCTGCTCCTGCATATTTGATTGCTTCGCATACAGGAAGACTTTCCACTACCGACCAACGTAAACCATAAGATTCGATATATGATTTCAAATTGTTAATAGCTTCTACTGTCCATATTTCACCATTCGGTACATCATGCAGGGCAGTGACAATCCCTTCTACCCCTATTTGTCGGAGCATCGGCAAAGTTATCTTATCCTTTTTTCCGAACCATCTCCAAGTCTTTTCCATCATAGTCTTTCTCTTTATAACAGGCTATTATTTATTGCTTAAACTCCGCTGAATGCACTGAAACCACCATCAATAGGTAACATTGCTCCGGTTACGAAGCTAGCGGCTTCACTACACAGGAAATGCACTGCACCATTCAACTCTTTAATATCACCAAAACGTTTCATTGGAGTTTTAGCCAATACTTTCTTGCTTCTATCTGTCAGTGAACCATCTGGATTGATGAGTACACGACGGTTTTGGTCGCCGATGAAGAAGCCCGGTGCAATAGCGTTTACACGGATACCATCACCGTATTTAAGCGCCATTTCACTTGCCAGCCATTGAGTGAAATTGGCTACGGCAGTTTTTGCAGCCGAATATCCCGGTACACGGGTGATAGCGCTGTATGCTGCCATTGAGGATACATTAATGATACATCCTTTGCCTTGTTTTGCCATTACTTTACCGAATATCATAGACGGATAGACTGTCCCATTCATATTCAGATTAGTCACTTTTTCCCAGCAGGAAATATCCATATCATAGAAGTGTTGATCCGGCTCAAGGGTAGCTCCCGGCATATTGCCACCGGCAATGTTCAATAGAATATCGATCTGTCCCCATTTAGCTACGATTTCTTCGGCTACTTTCTCCAGGCTGGCGATGTCAAGTACATTACCGATGATACCGATTACATCGTCACCGTATTGTTTAAGTTCAGCCACACGGTTGTCCAGTTGCTCCTGACGAATGTCAATAGCTACTACTTTTGCTCCCTGCTGTACAAAGTGTTGGGCAATATTTCCGCCCAGTACACCACCTGCTCCGGTAATAACAGCAACTTTACCGGCAATACTAAATAATTCGTTCATGGTTTCTATCAAATGTTTTTATGAATGATGCAAAAATAGCGGGTTTTTATACATGCTATGATGCGTATTTTTGCAAGATATTTACCTATCTTTGCAAAAGCAGTTTAAAAAGGAGATTTATGAAGAAGATAATGAATGAGAAGTTGACTATAACGACTTCCAATCCCGTCCGTGCCCGCTTTTATGAATATCCGCGTTTCACATATCCGTGGCATTTTCATAGTGAGTATGAAATTATCTATGTAGAGAAGGGAGAGGGGGATTGTCTGGTGGGTGACAGCATTATCTCCTATTCAAAAGGTGATTTGATTCTTTTCGGTTCCGAACTGCCTCATAGTATGCAAAGTCCACCGGACGACGGGGAAGAATCTGATAACGAAGAAAAATCCGAACTGAAAGTAAGAGGAGTCAATATTCAGTTTGAGAAAGACTTTATGCATTATTCTATTTCTCAATACTCCCAGTTTATTCCTATCAGGAATTTATTGGAGGATGCTTGCAGAGGAATAAAATTCACAATTACCCGTTCGGGGAAAATCATTAAGTTATTGAAACAGATTCCTTCTGCTAAAGGAGCAGATCAAATTATCCTGTTGCTTTCACTTTTACAGATGATGGCTATCAGCAATCATAAGAAATATCTGACTACTTCTCATTATACTCCGTCCCCTTCGATTATGCGTAATGAAAGAATGGAAAAGGTGATTGCCTATTTGAATAAACATTATACCGAGTCTATCGGTCTGGATGAAATTGCTTCTTATACAGCGATGAACCCTACTGCTTTCTGCCGATACTTTAAAGAAAACACAGGAAAGACATTCAAAGAGTATGTGCTTGATATGCGTATCGGATATGCTTGTAAACTATTAAATAGTAGTATGATGAATATATCTCAAATCAGTGCTACTTGCGGATTTGAATCACCTGTACATTTTAACCGCATTTTTAAAAGGGTGACAGGAATGACGCCGACTTTATATAGAGAGCAGATGGAATAAGCTTTTCAGGCAATAAACATTTGAGTATAATTTCTTCCTCGTTCGTATATAATAGGAAAGATGAATAAACATGAACGTAAATAGAATGAAGAAAAGAATTTTGCTTTTGTTGCTGGTGATACCGGCATTGGTGAAAGCGCAAGATGTGATGACAGAAACCCGTCAGGAACTGACGTCTCCTGATGGAGCTTATCGTTTTACCTTTTATCAGCGCACGGTGGGAGAGGATAATGCACAAATGTATTATACCTTGACTTATAAGAACCGTCCGGTGATTGAAGAAAGTAAATTGGGAGTTCTGATTGAGAATCAGTTGTTTGAGTCGGCATTGGGTATACCAAATGATACCTGTCATTTTTGGTGTGAAAATCTGAAGTTGACAGCGACTGAACAACGAAAGGCGGATGAAACATGGAAGCCTGTATATGGTGAACGTGCGGAGATTCGTGACTGCTACAATGAAATGATTTTGAAGTTTAAGAAGGGAGAAGGGAAAGGTAATAAAGACGGTGGCTATGATAAGCGTAAGAATTACTTTATGGATATTATAGTTCGCGCCTATAATGAAGGGGTTGCTTTCCGCTATCATTTTCCGGAAATGACAAACGGACTTTTCTTACATATCGTCGGTGAGCAGACCAGCTTTACAATGCCTGAAGGAACGATGGCATATTACGAACGTTGGGCACAAGGACCTTGCGTACTTCGTCCGTTGGAAGGATGGGGCAAAGAGGAGAGTGAGCGTCCTTTGACCTTGAAACTGCCTGATGGATTATCTGTAGCTTTGTTGGAAGCGGAAATGGTGGATTATGTTCGTGGTAAATTCCGTTTATCGGCAGAGAAACCTTCCACTTTGGAGACAAGCCTGTATAGTAGCGTTGATATTATTTCTCCTTACAGTACTCCGTGGCGTGTAATCATGGTTGGCGAACGTCCGGTCGATTTAATTAATAATAATGATATTGTCTTGAATCTGAATCCGGCTTGCAAACTGGCTGATACTTCTTGGATCAAACCCGGGAAAGTATTCCGTTCGGGCGACTTGAAACAAGATAGAGTAAAAGCAGCCATTGACTTTGCGGCAGAACGCGGTATTCAGTATGTGCACATGGATGCAGGCTGGTACGGACCGGAAATGAAAATGAGTTCGGACGCTACTACTGTTTCTCCTGATAAAGACCTTGATATACCCGCTTTGTGTAAATATGCCGAATCGAAAGGAATCGGACTCATGGTGTATGTCAATCAGCGTGCATTAGTGCAGCAGTTGGATACTCTGTTGCCTTTGTATAAAAAATGGGGATTGAAAGGTATCAAGTTCGGTTTTGTACAGATAGGTAATCAGCGTTGGAGTACCTGGCTGCATGAAGCTGTCCGTAAATGTGGAGAATACGGTCTGATGGTAGATATTCATGACGAATATCGTCCGACAGGTTTCAGTCGTACTTATCCTAACCTGATGACACAGGAGGGTATTCGTGGAAATGAAGAAATGCCGGATGCCACACATAATACGACTCTTCCTTTCACCCGCTATCTGGCAGGTGCAGGAGACTATACGCTTTGCTATTTCAATAATCGGGTGAAGAATACGAAAGCACATCAGTTGGCGATGGCAGCTGTGTATTACAGTCCTTTGCAATTTATGTTTTGGTATGACAGACCGGAATTCTACCAGGGAGAAGAAGAACTGGAATTTTGGAAAGCAATTCCGAGTGTATGGGATGACAGCCGCGCGTTAGATGGAGAAATTGGTGAATATATCGTTCAAGCACGTCGTTCGGGGAATGACTGGTTTGTAGGAGCAATGACGAATACGGAAGCCCGCACAATTACATTGACTACGGATTTTCTGGAATCGGGTAAGAAGTATATGCTTCACCTGTACGAAGATGATGACAAGCTGAAGACACGGACGAAAGTACGCAGTACTCATAAGAAGATAAAAGCCGGAGATAGGCTTGTTTTGAAGCTAAAAGCAAGTGGCGGAGCTGCATTGCATTTCACTCCACTGGGAAAATAAATTAGCTGTTTATAGATAAATGCAACTATAATAAATGCAATTAAAAGAAGCATTATGAAGAAATATTTTCTTGTTGTTTTGTTATCTCTGTTCATGCAGACTACCCGAGTTGCAGCAGCTCCCTGGCAGTGGTCCGTAGAAATAAAAGAGCTGATTTCAGAAGAGACAAACGCCCATCCTTCTGCCTATCTATGGATACCGGAAAACTGCAAACAAGTCCGTGCCGTCATCATTGGGCAACATAATATGACCGAAGAGACAATTTTCGAGCATCCTGAATTTCGGAAGGATATGGGTAAATTGGGAATTGCAGAGATATGGATCACTCCCGGAATAGACCAACGCTGGGATGTGACAAAAGGTACCCGGCAAATCTTTGAAACAATGATGAAGAACTTGTCTGAAATAAGCGGATATACAGAATTGGAGTTTGCTCCGGTCATCCCTATCGGACACTCGGCAATGGCTACTTATCCGTGGAACTTTGCCGCCTGGAATCCCGAACGTACATTGGCTGTACTCTCTATTCACGGTGATTCTCCCAGAACTCATTTGACAGGTTACGGGCGTGCGAATTTGGATTGGGGAACCCGTACGATTGAAGGTATCCCTTCATTAATGGTAATGGGAGAGGACGAATGGTGGGAAGACCGGTTGATAACCTCTTTCGATTATCGTTGTGAATATCCGAATGCTCCCCTTTCATTTCTTGCTGATGCAGGACATGGACATTTCGACATATCCGATGAATTGATTGATTATCTTTCTCTTTTTCTAAAAAAGGCAGTGGAATACCGGTTGCCGAAACATTCGTCATCGGATATTCCGGTTCAGTTAATTCCGGTAGAAGCAAAGAATGGCTGGCTGGCAGACCGTTGGCGAAAGAATGAAAAGCCTACAGCCGAAGCCGCTTCCTATGATAAGTATGAAGGAGACAAGCACCATGCATTTTGGTATTTTGATAAGGAAATGGCAGATGCCACAGAAAAATATTACGCTAATGAGCGTGGAAAGACAGAACAGTATATAGGCTTTGAGCAAAAAGGAAAACTGATAACTTTCAATCCGAAATCCCATGTACGTATGTCTCCTTCTTTTCAACCCGAAGCGGACGGAGTCACTTTCCACTTGAAAGCAGTGTACACAGATACGTTAAGGAACGAATATTCAAAAAAACACAGTACACGTCCCATTCGAATGTCGAGAATTTGCGGTCCGGTGGAAGTGGTGAATGATACAACTTTTACTGTTCGTTTCTATCGGATGGGATTGGATAATCCAAAACGTACAGGAGGCATCTGTCTGATGGCTTCCGTAAAACAGGATCATAAATACCGGAGTGCCGTTCAGCAGGTAGAGATTCGTATTCCTTACCGGAATAAGGAAGGGATACCCCAACGTATAATTTTCCCGAAACTATCCGATGTAAAGGCTTCAGTGAAAGAAAAAAGTTTAAAAGGAACTGCTGACTCCGGCCTTCCGGTTTACTATTATGTAAAAGAAGGGCCGGCAGAGATAAAGAGGGATAAACTGGTATTGACTAAAATTCCCCCGCGTGCAAAATTTCCGGTAAAGGTGACAGTGGTAGCTTGGCAATATGGGCGTAGCGGAGAACCAAAAGTGCAGACTGCTGAAGCAGTAGAGCAGAGCTTTTATATTACCGCCCGTTAGTTTGACAAAGAGATTGTTCAAGGAATCAGAGTACTAATTCCTTGAACAATCTTTCCAAAGTCTTATCTAAATCAGTAGAAAATCCCGGATGTGGGCGAGATACTTGTATGCAAGAACTTTTTACTGCAGTCAGCCAACGAAATCTGTCAGGAATATCCATATTGGCTATGGCTCCTCCTTCTTTATTTCCCATGCATATCTTGTCAAAGACCTGTAACCCTTCTTTCAGGCAGTTAATATCCAGTTCGGAAGAAAACAGTTTTAGTTTGTTCTCATCTATCGTATAGAGGGATTTCAGGTATTTGGCTTGTTTGGAAAACAACACAATCCCCATATTGATAAACTCCTCCCGTTCTACTTTAGGAACGAAACGGATGACTGCGTATTCATATAAGTGCCTTTCTTGCATTTTGCGCTTCATTTACAAATGTTTCGGAATGCTTAATCCTTTCTTCTAAGAATCGAATATAAATGTCTCTCAAATCCTGTGGAGTTTCTGTGCCTTCTGTCCAGTTTAACCAGTCATCGGGAATAGCATTGACTATCTCACGGATTTTATCAGAAGTC
The DNA here is from genome assembly GCF_014334015.1 of Bacteroides sp. M10. Lineage (GTDB taxonomy): Bacteria > Bacteroidota > Bacteroidia > Bacteroidales > Bacteroidaceae > Bacteroides > Bacteroides intestinigallinarum. Next base: position 4,087,319 of record NZ_CP060488.1, read on the forward strand.
AATATCTGCCTGAATTCAATATCTACCTCTTCCAGTTTATCGGCAAACGGCAATAATACATGGTCTTTTATCTGTACAAAAGGAACCAGTGCCTGTTTTTGCCAGTTAGTCCAGGAATGGTGGAAATAAAGGGATGCCCCATGATCTATCAACCATAGTTCTTTGTGCCATATCAACATATTGGTGTTTTTAATGGTACGGTCTACGTTAGTCAGCAAGGCATCCAGCCATACTACTTGCGAAGCGGTTTTTCCATCTACTTGATGTACTATCGGATCAAAAGTCAGTGAACCGGAAAGGAAATGCAATCCCATATTCAGTCCGCGACTCCATTGAAGTAAATCCTGTATCTCTTCGTCTGCTTCTGTTCGTCCGAAGGCCTCGTCCAGATTCAGAAAAACTATTTCGGGGACTCTGAAACCCAGTGCACGGGCTATCTCTCCACCAATCAGTTCGGCAATCAGTGCTTTTGTTCCGTGTCCTGCCCCCCTGAATTTGACTACATACTTAAATTCATCGTCAGCTTCGGCTAAAGCAGGCAATGAGCCCCCCTCACGCAGAGGAAGAATATATCTTGTAACATTTGCCGTACGTAAATCCATGTAGCTCCTTTCTTTGATTTGGGGAATAAAGATAGGACGTTTCAGATGAATTTTATAAGAAAGTGGGCTTTAAATTAAAGAATTGTAGCTTAATTAAATAATTTTGTGGCTTTGAGTGTTTAAGGCACCTTGTTCGTATCTTATAGATAAAAGATAGAAATAATATGAATAAGAAAGTTTTAGTTACGGTAATCTTGTTTGGTTCATTGACAATATCGGGTATAGTGTCAGCTCAATCTGTATATCCCGGACAACATCAGGGAAAGTTGAAAAAGGAAACAGTCGCTCCCCTTCAGGCGGAAAGTTTTGATTTGAAAGATGTTCGCCTGTTGCCAAGTCGTTTCCGTGATAATATGCTTCGGGATTCTGCTTGGATGACGTCAATAGATGTGAATCGTCTGCTACATAGCTTCCGTACCAATGCCGGTGTATTTGCCGGACGTGAGGGCGGATATATGACAGTGAAGAAACTGGGTGGTTGGGAATCTTTGGATTGCGAACTTCGCGGACATACTACCGGACACATGCTCTCGGCACTTGGTTTGATGTACGCAGCTACCGGCAGTGAGATATTCAAACTGAAAGGCGATAGCTTGGTTAACGGATTGGAAGAAGTGCAGAATGCACTGAAAAACGGATATTTGAGTGCCTGGCCCGAGGAACTGATAAACCGGAATATTCAGGGAAAAGGTGTATGGGCTCCCTGGTATACTCTGCACAAACTTTTCTCCGGACTGATAGATCAATATCTGTATGCGGATAATAAGAAAGCATTGACTATCGTCACCCGAATGGGCGATTGGGCATACAATAAATTGAGACCCCTTAGTGAAGAAACACGTAAACTTATGATCCGCAATGAATTTGGCGGTATCAATGAGTCATTCTATAATTTATACTCAATAACGGGAGATGAACGTTATCGCTGGTTGGCGGAATATTTCTACCACAATGACGTAATCGACCCTTTGAAAGAACTTCGCGATGACTTGGGAACGAAGCATACCAATACTTTCATCCCGAAAGTGATAGCTGAAGCCCGCAACTACGAATTAACCCACAACGCGACAAGCAGGAAACTTTCGGAATTCTTCTGGCACACCATGATTGACCATCATACTTTTGCTCCGGGATGCAGCAGTGACAAAGAACACTACTTTGATCCGAAGAAGTTATCCCAACATCTGACCGGCTATACCGGAGAAACTTGTTGTACCTATAATATGCTCAAACTTAGCCGCCATCTTTTCTGCTGGACGGGCGATTCATCTATTGCAGATTATTACGAAAGGGCATTGTATAATCACATCTTGGGACAACAAGACCCTGAAACAGGTATGGTAGCTTATTTCCTGCCTTTGCTTTCCGGGTCTCACAAACTGTATAGCACAAAAGAGAACTCTTTCTGGTGTTGCGTAGGTAGCGGATTTGAGAATCATGCAAAGTTTGGAGAAGCCATCTACTACCATAACAATCAGGGAATATATGTAAATCTATTTATCCCTTCACAGGTAACCTGGAAAGAAAAAGGACTGACAATCCGTCAGGAAACGGAATTCCCACAGGAAGAAACAACGCGTTTCACTCTCCGGACAGAAAATCCTGTTCGTACCACCATTTATCTGCGCTATCCTTCGTGGAGCAAGGATGTAAAAGTGTTGGTGAATGGTAAGAAAATATCTGTAAAACAGAAGCCTGGTTCTTATATTGCCATTACCCGTGAATGGAAAGAGGACGACCAAATCTTGGCTACTTATCCGATGCAGATCAAATTGGAGGCTACCCCGGATAATCCGAACAAGGCAGCTCTGTTATATGGTCCATTGGTATTGGCGGGAGAACGGGGAACTGAAGGTATGCAAGCACCTGCTCCTTTCTCAAATCCGGCTCTTTATAATGATTATTATATCTATAATTTTCATGTCCCAGCACATTTGCGTACCTCTTTGAAACTAGATAAGAAACACCCTGAACGTGCTTTGCAACGTGTAGGAAGTGATTTGAAGTTTACGACAGAACAAGGAGATGTGATTCGCCCGCTATACGATTTGCATCACCAGCGCTATGTCGTATATTGGGATTTACAATCAGAAAAATAGATAGTAAACAACGATATGAAGAATCGTTTATTAATTGCCGTTTTTGTAAGTATCTGCTTTTTGTCCGGTTCTTGCAAAATATCATCCGGTCAGGGAAGTCAGTATGACTTCTCTTCTTTGGATTCTGTTATCCAAGGATGGGTAGACAAGGGATATTACCCCGGAGCATCCATTTGTGTAGTGAAGAATGATACCGTCATTTTCCAGAAGAACTATCGGGACTATACGCCCGATACAAAAGTATATGTCGCTTCTGCCGGGAAATGGGTAGCGGCTGCTGTCATTGGCGCAGTGGTAGACCGTACTGATTTGGGATGGGATGATCCGGTAGAAAAATGGTTGCCGGAATTTAAAGACGATGCTAAAGGTAAGATTCCTCTCCGGCAATTATTATCCCATACATCAGGAGTACGTCCATATCTTCCCGAGCCCCGTGTAGATAACTATAATCATTTGGATTCGGCAGTCACTGAAATTCTTCCTTTGGATACAGTCTTTACTCCCGGCACTCGTTTTGAATATGGTGGACTTGCTATGCAAATTGCCGGAAGAATGGCAGAAGTGGCCATGGGAAAGGAGTTTGAAACTCTTTTTCAGGAACTGCTGGCACAACCTTTGGAAATGAAGAACTCTCATTTTACCCCAATCAATACGGACGGCGGACATGCACCCATGTTAGGGGGCGGACTATGTACTACAATGAATGATTATCTTCATTTCCTGTCTATGATTTATCACGATGGAATGTATAATGGCAAGCAAATTATATCAGCAGAAACTGTGAAAGAAATGCAGGCCGACCAAGTGAAAGATGCCATCATCCCTTCGCATGACTCGGATAATTATGTAGCGAAAGGACTGGGACAATCCCACAATGGAATCTACGGATTGGGAGAATGGCGTGAATTAATAGATAAAAAGACAGGTGAAGCTTATCAGATTAGTTCACCGGGATGGGCTGGTGCTTATCCGTGGATAAATAAACACGATAAGGTTTACGGATTCTTCATTTCTCATGTAACAGGTTCTTCTGCTAAAGAAGACGGTTTCTCTTCTTTCTTCGGCAGCCCTGTCATTTCACGGACTGTTTCAGAAATACTGAAAGGCAAGCCATTGGTTGTCAAACAAGGACGTATCAATGTAGGAAACGGCTCTCTATACTATGAAGAAGCTGGTCAGGGTGAACCGATAATTTTTGTTCACGGTCATTCGCTCGACTATCGTATGTGGGATGAACAATTTTCTGTGTTTGCGAAAAAGTATCATGTCATTCGCTATGATTTAAGAGGATACGGCATTTCTTCTTCCCAAACAGAAGATTATCAATTTATGCATGTTGAAGATCTGGTTACTTTAATGGACTCTTTACATCTCCAAAAAGCGCATATTGTCGGGCTTTCTTTGGGTGGATTTATCACTGCCGATATGTTGGCGTATTTCCCAGACCGGATGTTATCGGCTTTTTTAGCCAGTGGAAACATCCGGAAATCGAAAGGGCCCAGTGAGCCGATGACTAAAGAAGAAGCAAAGGTACGTGATGAAGAAATAGCTGCCCTGAAAAAGAAAGGAGTGGAGGTGATGAAGAAAGAGTGGTTTGAAGGCTTAATGAAATCCGGTGGAAGTCAACGTGAGCGGATGCATGCGCCTTTGTGGCAGATGATTGACGAATGGGATGCATAGCAACCGCTACACAAAGAAGTACGGGTAGTAGCAGGACTGGATGCTATTGAAAAATTAAAGAAGAGTCACCCTGCCGTACCTGCCTTAATTGTAGAAGGTCATTCTTCTGATAACAAATTCTTAAAAAATCCTTCCATATTGGAATATCTACCTAATGGAAAGCTGAAGGTCATAGAGGATTGCGGGCACATGATGAATATGGAGCGACCGGAGGAATTCAATGCAGCTTTAGCAGAATTTTTAATCAATATTAAACAGTAAAATAAAAGCAATAAATATCATGAAACAAATAGTTCTATGTCTGATCGGAATATTATTTGCATCGTTTGTATCTGCACAAAAGATAAATCATCCTTCGCTTTTGTACACCCCTCAACGTATTCAGCAGGTAAAACAACGTATGCAGAATGAACCGAAATTGCAGGAAGCCTGGGAAGATATTCAGAAAACTGCGGATGAAGCCTTACAGAAGAAAGATTTCAACCGGTTGGATTATTTATCGTTGGCCTATCTGATGACGGATAATAAAGAGTATGCAGATGTAATCAAAGAGATCCTTTCGAAAGCTGTGGAAGCTGAATCCTGGGGAGATATGGAAATGATGGCACGTATTCCTGCTTGGCGTTCGCAACTAGGCATGGCACATAAGAGTTTCCTTTCTGCCATAGGATATGATGCAGCCTACAATATCATGTCTTCTTCCGAAAGAAAAAAGATTGCCGAAGGCTTGAAACGATTGGCTGTAGAACCTGCATTGGGCGACTGGCTGCTAGAACCTACCCGTATTCATTCTTTGAATTCTATGGGACATAACTGGTGGACTTCTTGTGTATGCCAGGGTGGAATATTAGCATTAAGCCTACAGAATGAACTTCCCGAAGTAAAAGATTGGGTGGAGCAACTTCATGAATCACTTCCCGAATGGTTTGACTTTGCAGGCGATGCCTTGCAACAGAAAGCAAAGAGCTTTGATGAGGCCGGAGGAATGTATGAAAGTCTGAATTATGCAAACTTTGGTATTCAGGAAGCTCTATTGTTTCGGATCGCTTGGATAAACACTCATCCGGGACAAAATCCCGGCGATATACCCCAATTGGCAAAACTTCCGAACTACTTTTCTCAAGTATGCTATCCCCGTACAGGTATGCTGCATAGTTTGAATTTTGGTGATAGTCATAAGAACGTATCAGCAGAATCCAGTATGATGTTATTGTATGCATTGGGACTGAAAGACCCGACTATTCTATGGTATATAGCCCAAGTAGAGCAAGGACAGCATCGCGATGGATTTTTTCTGAATCGTCCGATGGGTTTTCTCTATACCCCTGATTTGAATAAAGCCCCCGTAGCTCCCGATTTGAAGACCTCACAATTATTCTCGGATTTCGGTTGGGCCACCATGCGTACTTCTTGGGAAAAGGATGCTACGATGCTTGCTGTGAAAAGCGGTCATACGTGGAATCATTCCCATGCGGATGCCAACTCCTTTATTGTTTTTCATAAAGGCGTTGATATTATCAAGGATGGAGGAAACTGCTGGTATCCCAATCCGAATTATCGCAACTATTTCTTCCAAAGCCAGGCACATAATGTAGTCCTGTTCAACGGGGAGGGACAACCTCGTGAACAACAGTATAGCGGCTCTACTTTGCGAGGAAATCTTTATCATCTCTTGGATGCAGGCAATGTGAAATATGTTTTGGCCAATGGAACAGGTCCTGTCTCTAATAATTTCAGCCGTAACTTCCGTCATTTCCTGTGGATGGATAATGTGATTTATATGATCGATGATTTGAAGACACATAAGGTAGGACAGTTTGAATGGTTATGGCATACCAATGGAACCTATAAGAAATCGGGCATTGACGTAAATGTGACAAATGGAAATTCTTCAGTAGTCATTCGCCCTTTATATCCCCGTCTGCTGGCTAAATCAGATTTTGTGCACGACTATCCCGAAGATTTATATTGGGAAGAAATAGAAGCTCCTGCGGAAGATTTGAAAGGAACCGAAAAATATTATTCATTCCATTTGCCAGCCGAGGTGAACCGTGTGAAAGGACTGACAGCTATTATTCTGAAAGACACTCCCGATGAAAAAGATCTGCCTCAAATGGAAAGACGTGAAGGGCAGGACTGGATAGGGCTTCGTATTCGTCATAAAGGCAAAATTACTGATTTGTATATCAACCAACTGGCAGACGGAAGATTAATGCACAGTAATTCATGGATTATGCCCGACGGCTGGATGACAGATGCTTATATGTTTGCAGTCTCTTACCCGGAAGGTACTGAAGCAAAGGACGCTAAGGACTTCTTCATTGCCTACGGAAGTGCATTAAGACGAGATAATGAAACCTACTTCTCGTCATTGGCTAAGCTATTCGTTATTCAGAAAGCAGAAGATAAGAAACTTAATCTTTGGATAGACGGACAGCCGAAGATAAATGCCATCTTTAGAAGCACAAAGAAGCCTGTGTCTGTAGAAGTGAATGATAAGAAAATCCCGGTAGTCTATCAGAAATCGCAGGTAAAGGTGAAACTATAAATTATGTATATCCGGGATAGATTCTATCTTTTTAAAGAGAGTAAGTTCCTTGTTTTTTGTGCAAACCTATATAAAATCCGAGATATTTTATGTAGGTTTGCATTGTTTCGTTAAATATGAATCCTCTATGCATAATCTAATACGACATATAGTAAAAGCTTTAGTTACTCTTTGTCTGCTACTCATAAGTATGCCTATTTATCCAATTTCTTACTCTTTTCGCAGCATTTCCGAAACAGACGGACTTTCCGACTTGACGGTCAGCTCTTTTTATAAAGATTCATTAGGCTATATCTGGATTGGCACGGCAAGTTCTGTTGAACGTTTTGACGGAGTCCATTTGAAACATTATCCTATATTAGGGAATAATGAAAAACAAAAATGGGTGAATGTAATAACAGAGACGTCTGGTAATAGGATATGGATAGGAAATGATATGGGATTGTGGACGGTTCATAAGGAAACAGAAAAACTGGAACCCTTTAGTCCGGAGACTATTAATTGTGGTGTTCGTGCCCTTTTACCAACTCGGGATGGAGGATTGTATATAGGTAGTGAAAAAGGATTATTTATCTATCGAAATAATCAATTGGAGCGACTGGCAGTAAGTTCCGACATCTTATCGGCAGAAAATTTTATCGTTGCATTGAATTTGGATGAAAATGGAGCTTTATGGATTCTTACCAAAGGTGGATTACATTCCATGAATATTTCAAACCGGAAAATAACCTCTTATCCATACAAGCAGGGATTCTCCTATAGAAATATGACACGTATCGGCCAAAAGCTCTATTTAGGAACAATGGATCATGGGTTGCTATGTTTTGATAGCTCGACGGGTGAGTTTAAAGAAAATATTATTGACTTGGGTTGTAATGTTATCATGTCTCTCTCCAGTGATGAAAAGAATTTGTTGTATATAGGCACTGATGGAAACGGGGTACATTTTGTTTCTGCGAATAACATGAAGATTGTTCGTACCTTTTGTTACGAATCGGGAAATAAACAGGCGATCCGTTCCAATTCTGTCTATGCATTATTGGTTGATAGGGAAGGAGTGATTTGGATTGGTTTTTATCAGCTAGGCTTGGATTATACACTATATCAGAGCGGATTATTTTCTACCTATGCCTATCTTCCTTATTTCGACTCCAAAGAGATGCCTGTTCGTGCAATAGCTGTTTCGAAAGACGAGAAACTGATAGGTTCGCGCAATGGACTTTTCTATATAGACGAAAAGAAACAGCGGTTTAAAAGTTTTAAGGTTCCCGAATTACGTTCCAATATGATCTTGTGTATTTATGCTTTTGAAGGAAAGTATTACATAGGTACTTATGGTGGCGGTATATATATACTCAATCCTTCCACGTTGACTTTATCCGATTTTGAAACAGCAGACTTAAAATCAACTCCATTCCTGAAAGGACATGTGTTTTGCATAAAATCGGATGATGAAGGAAGTTTGTGGATGGCGACGTCTATGGGACTTTACTGTTATAGAGATGGAAAGCAAATCCGGCATTATACTACCGAAAATTCGAAATTACCGGGAGAAAATGTATATGATATATGTTTTGATTCCACTCGTAAAGGATGGATTTGTACAGAGAACGGTTTATGCATTTGGGATCCGTCAACCAATAGTCTGAAGTCGGATGTGTTTCCTGAAGGGTTTATTCATAAAGATAAAATCCGGACAGTATACGAAGATTCTAATCATGAGCTTTATTTCCTTCCGGATAAAGGTGCAATTTTTATATCTGATTTGTCGATGAATCATTTTCGGAGAATGCAGTCGGGCACTCCTTTGGATGGAAAGGATGCAATGTTTATTATAGAAGATCATGAAGGTTGGTTGTGGGTTGGTACTAATTTGGGCTTATATCGTTATGATAAGAAAGATAATTTTATTCCCTATAATTTCGTAGATGGCTTGCCCAGTTCTATATTTATTACTTGTTTCCCTGTGATAGATGAAGAGGGTACGATGTGGTTCGGCAATTCGAAAGGTATGATTTATCTGACCTCGGAACAAAACGGCAGAAAAGCAAAATGGCATTATCCGGTTGCTATTACCGATGTATTAGTGAATGGAAAGCAATCGGTTTATGCTAAGATGAGTAGAGAAAATAACGTGTATAAAATAAAATTGGAAGCAGAACAGCGTAATCTGACAATCCGTTTCTCTGGGTTCACTTATTCGGAGCCTGCATATATGTCTTATAAATGTAAGATGGAAGGGATAGATAGCGACTGGCAATTATTGAGTGGACAATCTGAAATAACGTATTATGACTTATCATCCGGCAATTATCAGTTTAGAATTCATCGGGTGGATGATTCGGAGTCAGAAATTTGCCTGATGGTGACTATTGCTCCTCGTTTCAATGCTGTTATGTGGAGTGTGACTATTTTAGTGATATTGATAATAACCTTGGCTTATATATATTATCGCCGGAGAATGAAACGAAACAACCTTATTGAACCGAAGGAAAAGCAACAACCGATAATTGAAGAAAAATATAGAAAGAGTAATGTGACTGAAGAAGAATGTAGACGCCTGGCTGGCGAACTGGAACTTCTGATGCAAAGGGATCGACTATATGTTAATCCAAATCTGAAAATAGCAGATTTGGCTGCAATATTGAATGTTTCCACTTATACATTATCCTATTTATTCAATCAATATTTGGATAAAAACTATTATGACTATTTGAATGACTATCGCATAGAGGAGTTTAAGCGTTTGGTTGATAAAGATGAATATTCTAAATATACGTTGACAGCTTTGGCCGAATTATGTGGTTTTAGTTCGCGCACCTCCTTCTTTCGCTATTTTAAAAAGGTTATTGGAATTACTCCGAATGAATATATTCGAAGTATCGGAAAGACCAATGAAGAATAATATACCTATGTACCTTTTATTTTAAACTTTAGATTGATAAATATCTCTTTAGAGTCTCAAATAATAAATTGAGACTCTATGAAATTAAGAGGTAACTTCTTGATAATTAGAGTATGTGTTGATCGCTTGCTCTCCGCCAATAGGACGGAATTTATCTCTTCCTTTTTGAATATCCGTTTTCATATTTACCTTCTATATTTGCCAACGTAATGATAAACAAAAATCTAAGCAATGGAAAATATAGATATGTCATCCGTACAGTTGATTAGTGATTCTTATAAGAATTATCATCGTTCTGTTTACTTGTATATATTATATAAAATAAGAAAAGATGAAGACGCGAAAGATCTGTCTCAAGATGTATTTTTACGTTTGATGGATTATAAGCAAATGTTGCGACCGGAAACAATAAAGCATTTTATTTTCTCTATTTGCCGGAATTTGGTTATTGATTATTTGCGTCGTCATTATAAAATGCAGGAAATCACGTCCTATTTTTTAGATCAGATTCCTACCTCTATCAATGATGTAGAGAGCCAGATAATAGCCAATGATATATCTACATGTGAGCAGGAGAGAGTTCTCCGGCTTCCTATGCAACGAAGGAAAATTTATGTAATGAGTCGCTTTAGACATAAATCATCAGCATATATTTCCGCTTGTCTCGGGTTATCTGTCCGTACAGTAGAAAACCATTTGTTTGTCAGCCGGAAAGAAATCCGCGAATATATCCAACAGTGTATCTAATATTAGAATAAATAGTATAAATGTTAGTTTTAAATTTTATGTATATGAAAAAAAATCTCTTCAGATTTTCATCGAGAAGGATTCTATTCTCCACGGTGATAGCCTCTGCTCTTCTAGCAGGTGGTTCACAGACTGTCTTTGCAGATGCTGGGGAAGTACAAGCCGTATTACAGACCGGTACAATTAAAGGAAAAATTGTGGATTCCAATGGCGATCCTGTCATTGGTGCCAATGTTATGGTTAAAGGTACCACCAATGGCTGTATAACCGACATTGACGGAAACTTCTCATTGAAAGACGCCAAAGGAACTTTGGTTATCTCTTATATCGGTTACAAAACGGAAGAGGTACAGGTGAAAGGCCATGAAACCAATTTAAAGATTGTATTGAAAGAGGACTCTGAACTACTGCAAGAAGTTGTAGTGGTGGGATACGGTAGTATGAAGAAAGAGTCGTTGACAGGTTCGGTGACAGTAGTTGACCAAAAACTTTTTAAAGACAAAGGTACGGTAGCCAATCCGCTATCAGCCATGCAAGGTCAGGTACCGGGCTTACGCATCACTCGTTCGTCGGCTGCTCCGGGCGAAGAGGGATGGGGCATCTCTATTCGTGGTTCGGTTTCGAAGAATAACGTAGAGCCTCTGCTGATTATTGACGGTGTGCCTGCCAGCGGTGTCAGTGAGATGGCCCAACTCAATGCAGACGATATCGAAACCATTAACTTTCTGAAAGATGCTTCGGCTGCTATTTATGGTGCAAAAGCGGCAGGTGGTGTAATTTTGGTGACTACAAAACGTCCCAATGTCGGCAGAACCAAAGTAGAATATAGCGGCTCGGTTACGCGCAAAATTGTGGGGTTGCAGCCTCGTATGATGAGTATGGACGAGTGGACGGACGGTGTGCTCCAAGCTCGCTTGAATGATGGTTATGGTGAAGATGATAACTGGGTGCGCTATGCCCGTTTGGCTAAGGCGATGAAAGGCAGTTGGATTAACCTGCACGGTGGCAACAACCCCGATGAAGATCCCATTCCGGGGGGATTCCGTGGTGTGGCCGACTTTGTGTTTCACGACATGAACTGGACAGATGTGTTGTGGGGAAATGCCACTTCTACCCAGCATAATCTTAGTGTAAGCGGAGGTACGGAAAAATCGAGCTACCGACTTTCACTGGGTTATTTGAACGATCAAGGTACGTTGAAATGGGGGAACAACTCGAATGAACGTTATAACGCACGTTTGTTTAGTAGCGTCAAGATAAACGACCGTATCAGTTTGGAAACAAACATGTCAGCCAGTCGTCAGCATCAAGTAGCTCCTACACAGATTGGCAGTATATTAGGCAGCAGCATACCGCAACCGGGGCTTCCGGTTTCGACCATTGATGGTAAACCTTATGCGTGGGGAGGTATTCATACTCCCAATTGGTCAGCCGAATTGGGCGGTGACAACAAACTTGTGGTGACCGCTATGAGTGTGAATGAGATTCTAAAAGTAAACATTCTGGATGGACTTGATTTTCAAGGCACTTTGGGATACTCGACGAACAACGCAACCCGTGACGAACAATATCTTTCGATTGATTGGTATCAATATGACGGTACACCGATTCTGAACGAGAACTCTCCTTATCCCGCTAAAGAAAAATCGTCATATACAAAAAGTTCTGCACGTACTGACAATTACACGGCATCAGCCTTCCTCACTTATAAGAAACTATTTGATGAAGTTCACGACGTATCACTTATGGGAGGTGTTCAGTACGATTATGCTGCTTACGATTACAGTGGTACTAAAGCCATGGATGTGGAAGCGGCTATCGAATCGCTCAACGGTAAGGGACAGGTTTACATTGATAAAGTAGACCGTTGGGAGGAAGCTATTCTTTCTTATTTCGGTCGTTTGAATTATAACTACAAATCGAGATATATGGTAGAAGTGAATGCTCGCTACGACGGCTCTTCGAAGTTCTTGCCCGAAAACCGCTGGAATTTCTTTTGGGGTGCATCAGCCGGATGGCGTATCACTGAAGAGAAATTCATGGAGAACTTGCGCGATTATGTGAGTGAACTGAAATTGCGTGCCTCATATGGTGAGGTAGGTAACCAAAATGGCATCGGACGCTACGACGGCATCCAACTTTACAACTACAAATCGGGCAGCGGTGCCTTGTTAGGTAATTCGAAAGGAACATATGTAGAATCTGCCGGACTGGTGAGTACCGTGCGTACTTGGGAACGCATCTACAACTATAACTTAGGTATCGATTTCGGTTTCCTCAGCAATCGTCTGACAGGTACGTTCGAGGTATTTAAAAAGAAAAACAACAATATGTTGGTTTCTCGTCTGCATCCCGGTGTTTTGGGGGGAACGGCTCCCAGTACCAATAGCGGTAAGTTCGAAGCCAATGGTTATGATGCCAGTTTGACTTGGCGTGACAAGATAGGCAGTTTCAACTACCATGTTGGCGGTACGTTGACCTATATGAATAATGAACTGATTGACGGAGGCAATATTGTAGTGAATGCAGGCTATAATGAAGCAGTGAATGGATACCCGCTCAACTCTGTGTTTGGTTATCGCTATGTGGGCAAGGTACAAAACCAAGACCAACTGGACTATTATGTGGACAAATATGTGGGTAGTAACTCTATCGCTCTGCCTGCCAACTTGCGTTTAGGCGACCACATGTATGAGGATGTGAACAAAGATGGCAAATTGACACAGGATGACCTTGTATTTCTCGGTTCCGACGATCCCAAATATTCGTTCTCGTTTAATTTCGGATGTGAGTGGAAGGGATTCGATTTCAATACCGTGTTCCAAGGTGTGGGCAAACGTACCATCTATCGTGAGATTGACTCTTGGAAAGTGCCTTTCAAAGCCATTTGGCTGAACACTACTAATCAGTCAGTGGGTAATGTATGGAGCCCTGAAACCCCTAACAATCATTTTCCTACCTATTCAAACAGCAATGACATCAATAACTACAACTACATTCCTTCTACCTGGTCGGCCGACAATGGTGCCTACCTGCGTCTCAAAGAGATTGTACTTGGATACACATTGCCAAAGGCATGGATGAACAAGAGCGGTTTTATCAGCAACCTACGTGTCTATGTCTCGGGTGCTGACTTGTGGGAGAAATCGTATATCAGCGATGGTTGGGATCCCGAAGCTACTCGCAAGGTGGAAAACAAACAACGCTATCCGTTTAATCGCACTATAACTTTCGGTGTGAATGCCACGTTCTAATTTTTATTCTTAATATTGAAGATAACAATGAAAAAAATAGCATATATTCTAAGTATCATTTGCGCCATGACCATGCAGTCGTGCTTAGATCTTGAGCCCAAGACGCAATTGGCTGACACCAACTACTGGAAGTCGCCCGAACACTTCAAACTCTTTGCCACGCAGTTCTACGGCTGGTCTGCCGACTTCCGATGGCTTGATGACAGTCAGCATGCCGATATTCGCTCGGACTTGTTTGCCTATAGCACGGTGAATGTCTATAGTAATGGAACGAATAGTATTCCGTCGTCCGATAAGCATTATACCGACAATTATAACCGTATTCGTCAAACCAACACTTTGTTACAGCAAGCCGATGAGTATGACCGGCAAGCCGATATCGCCACTTCGGTGGGTGAAGCTCATTTCTTTCGTGCTTATTGCTATTTCGAATTGTTGCAGGCTTACGGTGACCTCATTATTACCCGTACACCGCTTGATGTCGACTCACCCGAGATGCAGAAAGCACGTAATCCACGTACCGAGGTAGCCGATTTCATCATTGACGATTTAAAAGAGGCCGCCAAACTGTTGCCTGCCAATAAAGCCATTAGTAGCAGTGACGAAGGTCGTCTCTCCAGTGAAGCTGCTTTAGCGTTTCTTTCACGTGTGGCTCTTTACGAAGGCACATGGGAGAAATTCCATAATGGCAGTCAAAATACCGAACGTACGAAATCTTTGCTCAATATTGCAGCGCAGGCAGCCTATGACGTGATGGAAGGTGGAACATTTGAGCTTTTCGCTCCTCAAGAATTGGGTACGGAAGCCTATAAGTATCTTTTCATCCTAGAGAATGAAAAGTCGAACCCTGCCAGTATCAATAAAACAGGCAATAAAGAGTATATCTTTACCCGGCGTCATGACCCCGTACTTAACTCTATTGGCTTCAATATCACACAGGGCCGTTTAGGTAATGCTCTGTACGTTACTCGCAAAATGGCTAATATGTATCTACAAAGTAATGGGTTGCCTATCAACCCCCAAACGTGGAATTATACGAAGATAGATGATGAATATAAAAATCGCGATAACCGTATGAACAATCAGCTTATGGTGCCCGGACAAACCTACTGGGGTACAAACGGCGGACGTATCAACTGGACCGGTGATGCTGCCGAAATAGCCAATGCCTCGCATCGAAATTTCATACCTCAAACAGGAACGGGCTACTTCCCTCATAAGTGGTGTAGCGAGCGCGACGGAGTACCCACCGGTATGGAAGCCTATGACTTCCCCATCATTCGCTATGCCGAGGTGTTGTTGAACTATGCCGAAGCCGTGTTTGAACGTGATGAGCAGATATCAGATGAAGACTTAGCTATCAGCCTGAACCTGACACGCAAACGCATCAATCCCGAAATGCCCGATCTGACCAACGACTTTGTTACGACGAACAATTTGGATATGCGCACCGAAATTCGCCGTGAACGCACCATTGAATTTTTCGATGAGAATTTCCGCATTGATGACCTGAAACGTTGGAAAACTGCTGAAGACGAAATGCCGATGAATCTCACCGGTGTGAAGTGGGAAGGTACCGATTTTGAAAGCAGATGGCCCGATGCTTCTTTTAAAGACAAAGATGGTGAAGGTTGCATTATTCACGAAAAAGGACGCAACTGGCACGAAAAGCATTACTTGTTGCCACTGCCCACTGACCAACTTAAGCTGAATCCCAACTTGAAACAAAATCCGGGTTGGAATCAATAATCTATTCATCATTCATTAATAAAGTAATCGAATTATGACATACAAAAACATACTTCAAAAGGGTGCATTTGTTGCACTAATGACGGGTACCTTGGTAATGACCGTTTCGTGTAATGATGACGATGTATCCCCCGTTTTAGAAGAGAGAGTGCTTGTCAAGGAGATCAACCTTGAAGTGACTCCCGAACTGCCTCTGCTGATAGGCACTGATACTTTGATAAAATATACTGTGGGGCCCGATGAGGCTTTTAACAAAGAATTGGTATGGAAATCAACAGTGCCCGATGTAGCTACAGTAGATGCCGAAGGACGCATCACGGCAATAAGTGCAGGTAGCACAGTCATTTCAGCCAGACCGGCTGTTGGTTATTCTACCACTTCGACCATCAATGTGAAGGTGGTAAACGAAGTCATTCACATCGCTGATATCAATCTCACTAACGAAGAGCTCGAAGTGTTTGTTACCTCGACTTTGCCACTCACTTGGCAAACTACTCCGGCCGACCCCACTTATCCCGGGTTGATTTGGAAAAGTCTCACTCCTGATAAGGCTACCATCAATGAAAAAGGTGAAGTGAAGGGCGTGGCTGAAGGAACGGCACGTATCCAAGTTACCGCTACTGATGACAAGCATTTTACAAAAGTGTTTGAAATTAAGGTGAAACCTATTATCTATATTGAAAGTATGGAATTCGTGAAGGAAGCCGATAAGCTGGCTTTAGGTGAAACCTATACTCCGCAGATGAATGTAACACCTGCAGACGCCACATTGTCATATATCGCATGGGAAAGCAGTAAGCCCGATGTTGTGGAAGTTGACGAAAAAGGCCGGTTCGTGGTGAAAGCTTATGGCAATGCTGTGATTACTGCTTTGGCTGATTATGGTGACGGTAAACCTATCAAAGCTACGATGAGTATTAACGTGAGTGAAGGTTTAATGAACGACCAATTTACTATTGAGAATATGTGGCAGCCATTCGGTAATTTTAACCACCGGGAATTTGAATGGATGAAGAATGACGGAATACTTCGCATCTTCCCCGGTGATGATAAGACTTACAAGGCTGTGCGAATTTGTCGTATCGGTGGATTTGGATTCAACGTAACTAATTATCCTATCCTGGCCTTTAAAGTGAAATTCCCTGAAAATGTATTCGAAACATCAACAAGTATGGAATGGTATCTCGACATTTGGGGTGGAAGTGGCATTACAGTAGCCGGTAAATATGGTGAAGATGCCGATAAAGGTAAAAATGCCATGACTGTGGTAGATTGTGGCGAATACAAAGTATTCTATGCCGACTTCACAAAGAAATTTTTAGGTAAAAACCAACAGTATATGCCTACTGCATTGACGAAGTATGACACGGTCGAACTTCAATTCTGGAAAATTTGGTATGAAGCCAATGAAACTGGCAGTATCTATGTGGATTGGGTGAAGACTTTCGAATCGGAACAAGAACTAAAAAATCTGATTAAGGTCGAAAGTACCGAATAATTGTGGAACAGTAACCGGAGGAAGGCAGGTTTGTTTTCCTCCGTCATTAACCGACTTCTCTGAAAACTGATTGAATAATAAAATGAAATTTGAATGTATGAAAAATCTGATTTATACCTTCGTGGGCAACATAGCGCTTGTGTTGTTGACCAGCTGCAGTGCCGAGTTCGAGAATGGAACTCCCGAACCGTGGCAACGCGAAATCAATCCTAATGAAAATTATGAGTATACCATCAAGCACCCTTGTTTGGTGAATACCGAAGCCGACTTTGAGCGCGCACGCCGTAAAGTGAATGAACGTGCTGAACCTTGGATTAGCGGTTGGCAAAGATTATGTGACAGCCGATTTGCCCAATTAAGTTACAACCCAAATCCACAAGAGGAAATTGTGCGTCACTCAAAAGGTGGAAACTTCAATACGGCTGCTTTTGACGCTGGTGCTGCTTATCAGTTGGCTTTACGCTGGAAAATTTCGGGAGATGAAGATTATGCCAAAGCGGCTATTAAAATTCTGAACGGATGGGCTAAAACTTGTAAGGGGGTGAATTATAAAACATGGCCTGATGACAGCCATCGCCTGCTTGCTGCCGGATTTATCGGTTACCAGTTTGCTGCTCCTGCTGAACTGATGCGCGACTATGAAGGTTGGAAAACCGAAGATTTCGAAATCTTCAAGAAATGGATAGATAAAACTTTCTATCCTATCTGCGATGATTTCTTAGATAACCACTTTAATTCTTCAGCCATTGCAGGTTGGGTGAGTTGGGATCTGCCCGCCATGCTCACCATTCTTTCTATCGGCGTACTGAACGATGACGATGCCAAGATTAAACAAGCCTTGGAATTTTTCTACCACGGAAAAGGTATGGGGTGTATCGAGTGGTCGGTGAGAGGTATGCACGAAGACCCGGAGGGAAAAGTGAAAGGTAGACATTTGGCACAGAGCCAAGAGATGGGTCGCGACCAAGGGCACGCTACTCTCAATGTAGGCTTGCACGCTTACTTCTGCCGCACGGCCTATAACATGGGAATTGATCTCTTCGCCTACAATGACAATATCATTCTCGATCTCTGCGAATACACGGCCAAGTATAACCTGACTTCGACCGAAGATGTGGAGATGCCTTTCGAACCTTATTATCACCCTAAATATGGCTGGCACGAGAAGGTTTCAGCCGATGGTAAGGGGCGTGCCCGTCCGGGATGGGAACTCCTTTATAACCACTATGCCAAGGTGAAAGGTATGAATGCACCCTATTCGCAAGCCTTTGCCGAAAAAGAACGTCCTGAAGGATATGGTGAGCGTGGCACTGCTGAAGCCGGCGATTTGGGATTTGGAACATTATTGTATACAGAAGAATAATTTTTTGAGCTTTTCCAACTGATTGCAAGGAGTTAAGAGGTTCGACTTCTTAACTCCCTGATACTATTCAATGAAACCCTCACAACTTTTTCCTTATGATAAATAGATTATTTTCTACCTTATTATTGTTTTCCTGCCTATTTGGTGGTTTGCCTCAAACAACAAAAGCACAAAACAACGAGTGGGAAAATCCCACCAAATATGAGTGGAACAAAGAGAAGCCACACGCTGACTTTCACCTCTACGAACAGGTAGAGGATGCTGTGAATGATAATCCCCAAAAATCACCTTGGCAACACTCATTGAATGGTACGTGGAAATTTATTTACGCTCCTACTATAACAGAGAGCATAAAAGATTTTTATCGCACGGATTTGCCCGACAATAATTGGAATACAATTACCGTACCCTCCAACTGGGAAATCCAAGGATTTGGTGAACCGATTATCCGTAACATTCAGTATGTGTTTTCACCTAATCCACCTTTTATTGATGTAGACAATCCGGTAGGCACCTATCGGCGCACATTTACAATTCCTCAAAATTGGCATGGACGTGAAGTGTTGTTACACTTTGGTTCTATCAGCGGCTACGCCCGTATTTATGTGAACGGACAACAAGTCGGTATGACCAAAGCTTCCAAAACTCCGGCCGAATTTAATGTGACTAACTATCTTAAAAAAGGAGAGAACTTACTGGCAGTGCAAGTTTATCGCTGGCATGATGGTAGCTATATGGAAGACCAGGATTTTTGGCGACTGGCCGGGATTGAGCGTGATGTATTCTTGCACGCTTACCCTAAATTGACTATTTGGGATTTCTTCTTAAAATCAAGTCTGGATGGCGCATATAAAAATGGTATATTCAATGCCACCGTAGATTTGCGTGAATTTACAGGCAACTATATAAAAAGAGGAACACTCAAACTGGAATTATTGGATAAAACCGGCAAGACAGTTTTATCACAACAAAAGAAATTTAACGTAGAAGAAGAGTTTACCCGGTTAGCTTTTTCGGGCGTCATAAAGAATGTTTCTAAATGGAATGCCGAAAAACCATCTCTTTATGATTGTGTCATCACACTTTTGGATGATAAAAACAAGCAGCTTGCAGTTACTGCCTATAAGACAGGTTTCAGAAAGATAGAAATAAAGAATGCCCAACTATTAGTGAATGGCGTTCCGACTTATATAAAGGGTGTCAACCGACATGAACATAACGACAGTTTGGGGCATACTCAAACTCGCGAAATTATGATGAATGACCTGAAGCTGATAAAGCAACTGAATATGAACGCCGTTCGTACCAGTCATTATCCCAATCATCCGTTGTTTTATAAATTATGCGACCAATATGGCATTTACATTGTAGATGAAGCTAATATTGAAACCCACGGAATGGGATCAGTTCCTTATTTCAAAGATACCATTCCACATCCTGCTTATCGTCCCGAATGGTATGCAGCCCATGTAGACCGTATCACTCGAATGGTAGAAAGAGATAAAAACCATCCATGTATCATTGGCTGGTCATTAGGAAATGAATGTGGTAATGGACTCGTATTCCATGATGAATATAAACGTCTGAAAGAATACGATCCAAGCCGTTTTGTACAGTTCGAACAAGCTTGGGAAGATTGGAATACAGATATTGTTTGTCCGATGTATCCTAATATGTGGAAAATAACGGAATATGCCAAGTCCGGTAAACAGCGTCCGTTTATCATGTGTGAGTATGCTCATGCCCAGGGGAATAGCAATGGAAATTTTAAAGACCTTTGGGATATTATTTATGACAGTCCTAATTTACAAGGTGGCTTTATCTGGGATTTTATGGATCAAGGATTTAAAATGAAGACAGAACCGAGAGACGGACGTACCTACTGGATGTACAATGGCAAAATGGGAAGTTATAAATGGTTGGAAGATAAGAAAGGGGAACTGAATACAGGAACCGATGGCTTGATCTCCGCTAATGGTATTCCCAAGCCGCAAGCGTATGAAGTAAAGAAAGTCTATCAGTACATTCAGTTTAATGCGAAAGATTTGGATAAAGGAATTATTTCAATTAGAAACCGTTATGACTTTACCAATCTGAATGAATATGCTTTCACTTGGGAAGTATATAAAAACGGAGAGAAATTCTCTACAGGAAATTTCAATGTTGAATTAAAACCTCATGCGGAAAAAGAGGTGCGATTGAATCTTCCAGTCATTCCGGAAGATGGAAATGAATATTTTCTCAACCTCTATGCCTATACAAAGGTTGCTACCGATTTAGTTCCCGTACATCATGAAGTAGCTAAAGAGCAGATAAAATTGAATAAGAGCAGTTTCTTTACATCTCTTTCGGCTTGTTCGGGTAAGTTGTCTTATGAAACGAAAGACCATATTTTATCCTTTAAATCAGGTACTGTTTCCGGTAAGATTGATTTGAAAAAAGGAATTCTGTTTAATTATAATATAAATGGTGAGCAGCCCATTAAACAATATCCGGAACCGGCTTTTTGGCGTGCTCCGGTTGACAACGATTTTGGGAATAAAATGCCAAGCTTGGCAGGTGTCTGGCGGACAGCCCATATTAACCGTTATGTGAAGAACGTGGTCATAGATGAAAAGAATGAAAAGGGATTGTCCATAAAGATTGATTGGATATTAAGTGATATTCAGGTTCCTTATACAATGGAATATTTGATACGTGATAATGGATCTGTTATAGTGTCAGGAAGTATCGACCTGACTGGAACGAGACTTCCCGAACTTCCCCGTTTCGGTATGCGGATGGAATTACAACAACCTTATGAAAACCTGACTTATTATGGAAGAGGGCCTTTTGAAAACTACATCGACCGTTATTCAAGTTCATTCATCGGACGTTATAATGATAAAGTAGAAAATCAGTTTTACTGGTATATCCGTCCGCAGGAAACCGGCAATAAAACAGATGTCCGCTGGCTATCTCTATTGGACAATAAGGGGCAGGGGGTGAAGATTACAGGTTTGCAACCTATCGCATTCTCTGCTTTGCACTTTTCACCGGAAGACCTTGATCCGGGGTTGACACGAAAGATGCAGCATACTATTGATATTATTCCTCAAAAGAATATTTTTTTGCATATAGATCTGAAACAAAGAGGACTTGGAGGGGATAATAGCTGGGGGATGTATCCGCACAACGAATATCGTTTACTCGATAAGAAGTATAGTTATAGCTATATGATCGAGTTGATAGACCAATAAATAATTTAAATAGTATTGAGTAAATGCGATTGTCTCTTCGTATTTGTCTATAAAATATATAGCAAATATGGAAGAGACAATTTTTATTAGTTATATTTATCACTTGTACGGTTCTCATCACCTACTATCTATAAAGTGTCAGACATTGATGCAGATGCGTCATTGAAGGTTCGTATCGAACAATAGCCGATTTAAAATGGGATTTTTCTCATTTTAATAAAAGATATATTCTCTTTTGGAGAATTTTATGTAAGTTTGTCACATGTTTAATATGAAAAAAGCCCATTGTAGGTGAAAAACACGATTAAATATCTGATTCTTTTAATAATGTGTTTGGCTTGCGGTGTAAAACTACAAGCCCAAGATTACACGTTCCGTAATGTCGTGATGTCCGACGGTCTTTCCGGGTTGTTGGTGAACGCTATTTATAAAGATTCGGAGGGCTTTGTCTGGCTAGGAACGGATAACTGTCTCGACCGTTTCGATGGAGTAAAAGTACGCCATTTTGAATTCCGGGGCATTGAATCAGGAAGAAAGAAACGGGTAAACAGCGTTACAGAAACAGCCAACAAACAACTGTGGGTAGGAAATGGAATCGGACTTTGGCGATTGAACCGTACAAGTAGCCAATTGGAAAGAATTGTCCCCGAAAAGATAGATTTTGCCGTAAATACTTTGTTGGCTAATGAGGATATTCTTTATATTGGAACAGAGAAAGGCTTATTCATTCATAAAGACGGTCAATTACTACAGGTCTTGACAGACCGGAATATGCTTGCCGCCTGTAACAGAATCATGGATATTTGTCTGAATGAAGATAAAACCGTATTATGGCTGGCTACGGTGCAGGGGCTGTACTCTTATTCACTGAAAGATGGAAAGATTGATTCCTGGCATTTTCAGGAGAATGTGCCCGAAGCCGATTATTTCCGTTGCCTGACCCGTATCGGAGAAACTCTTTATCTGGGCACAATGAGCCAAGGTGTAGTGCGTTTCGATATAAAAAAGGAAACATTCTCTCATACGGTATCTTTAGGCTGCGATGTCATTTCTGACATATCCAGCGATGGGAAAGAGACTGTGTATATAGCTACTGACGGTAATGGCGTCCACTTCCTTTCACACAAAGACCAACAAGTGACACGTCGTTTCTACCATGATGTCAATGATAAGGAAGGAATTCGCAGTAATTCTATTTACTCCTTACTTGTAGATGATAGAGGTGCTGTCTGGGTGGGGCATTTTCAGGCAGGGCTGGATTATTCACTCTATCAGAACGGCCTTTTCCGCACGTATGACTATCCACCTTTGTTCAATTCGGCAAATCTTTCCATTCGTTCTTTCGTAAACAGAGGGCAAGAGAAAGTCATCGGTTCACGTGACGGTTTGTTTTATATAAACGAAGCTACCGGAGTAGTGAAAAGTTTTGTAAAGCCCGTTTTAACTTCAGATCTGATACTGACAATCAGCTTCTATCAAGGAGAATATTATATCGGTACGTATGGTGGCGGTATGATGGTACTGAATCCGGGAACATTATCTCTGAAATATTTTGCACAGGGCGATACGGAGCTTTTTCAAAAAGGACATATATTCTGTGTGAAACCGGATGCAAAAGGAAATCTTTGGATAGGGACCTCACAAGGACTCTTCTGTTATAACGGACAGACCAAACAGATCAAACACTTTACCAGTGCTAACTCCCAACTGCCGGAGGGCAATGTGTATGAAGTAAGTTTTGATTCTACGGGCAAAGGATGGATTGCTACTGAAACCGGTATGTGTATTTATGATCCGGCTTCTCAAAGTTTACGCTCTAATGTGTTTCCGGAGGGATTCGTTCATCGGGATAAAGTGCGTACTATCTACGAAGATGCTGAACACAATCTCTATTTTATCCGTGAGAAAGGGAGTCTGTTTACATCTACTTTAACGATGGATCGTTTCCAGAATCGCTCTATCTTTTCTACTCTTCCGGACAATTCGCTGATGTCTGTTATAGAAGATAACCAAGGTTGGCTGTGGGTGGCCTGCAATGATGGGTTGTTGCGTATCAAAGAAGAAGGGGAGGAGTATGATGCTTTCACCTTCAATGATGGAGTGCCGGGACCAACTTTTACGAATGGAGCCGCTTATAAAGATGAAAAAGGACTATTGTGGTTTGGTAACACCAAAGGACTGATTTATGTTGATCCGAAACGTGTGGACGAAGTGCGTGGCAAGGTTCGTCCGATTGTATTTACCGATATACTGGCTAATGGCGTACCTTTTACCAGTTCCTCTTTGAAATACAACCAGAATAATTTGACTTTCTGTTTCACAGATTTCGCCTATGGTCTGCCATCTGCCTTACTATATGAATATCGATTGGAGGGAGTGGACAAAGACTGGAAATTATTGGCTGCACAGAACGAAGTCTCTTATTACGGACTTTCTTCCGGAACTTATACTTTTCGGGTACGTCTTCCGGGAAATGAGCAATCGGAAGCTATCTGTCAAGTGACAGTACGCCCTATGATACCTTGGTGGGGATGGGCACTTTCCATTTTATTAATCGTAGGAATTATAGCCTTTATACGGTATTATGTTTGGAAACGTATGCGTCGTTTGCTTGCTTCCTCTGCTTCGTCGATTTCGACATCAACGGAGGAGGAAATACAACAGAGAGAACAAACTGTAGAACATCCGGAAGTAATTTCAGAGCAACAATCTTCCGCTGTTGAAGAGAAATATAAGACCAATAGACTGACCGAAGAGGAATGTAAAGAACTTCATAAGAAACTGGTGGCTTATGTAGAGAAAGAAAAGCCATATATCAATCCCGACTTAAAAATGGGGGACTTGGCTTCTGCATTGGATACTTCTTCACATTCATTATCGTATCTTTTGAACCAGTATCTTAATCAGTCTTACTATGACTTCATCAATGAATACCGTGTTACCCAATTCAAAAAGATGGTAGCGGATAGCCAATATTCCCGCTATACTTTGACTGCACTGGCAGAACTTTGTGGTTTTAGTTCGCGTGCTTCTTTCTTCCGTTCATTTAAAAAGAGTACGGGAGTTACTCCGAATGAATACATCCGTAGTATAGGCGGAACAGCCAAAGAAGAGTAACTTTTCGACTTATTATCTCTGAAATCTATTTTGCACCCATATTCCCTTCACCCTTCACTTCTCCCTGTTCATTGGGGATAGAGGGTGAAGGTTCTTGATTCACTAAGTGACTTTCTTCCTTTCACTTGTTTCTTTCCATTATCTATTAATAGATAAGTTCTTCTTCTCCCTATATAAACTTCTTTTGGTCCTATTGCAAAGTTGTTTTTTATAGGGAGTAATCTATAAACGAAAGCTTTGTTTTTATAAATGAAACTTGCGTTTATAAAAACAAAGCTTGCAATTATATAATTGAAGCTTGCATTTATAGTTTACCCTTAATCAAACGTAACTTTGCAATAAGTGCAAAGCAAGTTTGTCTTTAATGAAATGAAAGTTTTCTTTTAATGTTTATGTCTCATCAAAGCCGTTGATGAGACAATGAATCGGTAAGATCGTGAAATGGTGAGATTGAAAAGGAGAGAAAGGTAAGGGCAAACAGGTGTAAGTGGAGCGAAAATGCATAGATTTTAGTGTGTGGAGTCTCATTTTATAAAGTGATACTCTATTTAATGTGAATATAACTTGTTGATAATGAGAAGAGTGTATTTAAATAAGTCTAACTAGATTCGTTGAGATTGATCCGCTTTATTTTACGACCGTTATATCCGAAATCCCCTCTATATTTGCATCGTGATTAAAACCGAAAAAGATAGTATTATGGAGACAATAGCTAACACTTACGACGACATTATCACCCGTTCTTATGAAGAATATTATCAGGTGATTCTTACCTATATTACTTATCGTATCACTCATCGCTACGAAGCGGAGGATCTAACCCAAGATGTATTTGTACGTCTGCTGGACTACAAACAAATGCTCCGTCCCGACACAGTGAAATATTTTCTGTTCACTATTGCCCGCAATATTGTAATCGACTATATCCGTCGTTATTATAAGAAGCAGGAGATAGACAGCTACATCTATGATACTATGTCTACTTCTACCAATGAAACCGAAGAAAAAATTATCGGTGATGATTTAATGACAATGGAACGGACCCGTCTGGCTGCCATGCCCGAACAACGTCGGTTAATTTATACATTAAGCCGTTTCGAAAATAAAACTTCTCCGGAAATCGCTAATGAACTGAATCTAAGTTGTAGGACGGTAGAAAACCACCTATTCCTTGGACGTCGTGAAATGCGCGAATTCTTCCGAAATTGTATATAATCTTATTCATTAATAAATAACCCTTTGTGCTTATGGAAAAGGAGTCAGAATTTACAAAGAGGCACCTGTATGCCTTACCTTATTTTAGAGAACAAAAATTTAATACTATTTTTAAACCTCAAATTTAATTTTATGAAACGAAGAGGATTAATATTTAATTCGCGACCTAACAAGACAGCTGTGTTTGCGTTAGGATTAATGCTGGGACTTTGTCCTGTTTCAAAGGCATGGGCTGATACAAACATGAACGATAGTCAAGTAGTGGCACAGGCTCAAAAGAAAGTGAAAGGTCAAGTCGTTGATGCAATGGGCGAGCCATTGATTGGCGTGAATATTACTGTAATAGGTGGGACAGAAGGAACGATTACAGATATCGACGGAAATTATACAATTGGTGTATCTGCTGGAGCCAAGTTGAAATTCAGCTATATCGGTTATAAAGATCAGATCATAGATGTAGCTTCGCAAACTGTGATAAATGTAAAGTTGCAAGAAGATAGCGAAGTATTGGATGAAGTTGTAGTAGTGGGATATGGTTCACAGAAGAAGGAAACATTGACAGGTGCTGTAACGGTGGTATCTGATAAAATGTTGAAGAATAAAGGAACGATGTCAAGTCCGTTACAGGCAATGCAGGGTCAGGTTCCGGGTGTGACGATTACTCGTAATTCAGCTGCTCCGGGAGATGAAAGCTGGGGCTTGAAATTGCGTGGTTCTGTTTCTGCAAATAATGCGGAGCCGTTGATCGTTATTGACGGAGTTGCTTATGATGGCGTAAATGCATTGCGTAATATCAACCCTTCCGATATACAGTCTATCAACTTTCTGAAAGATGCATCGGCAGCTATTTACGGTTCCCGTGCCGCAGGTGGTGTGGTATTGGTAACCACCAAACAGGCAAAGGAAGGAAAAGCGAGAATAGAGTATAGCGGTTCATACACTTATAAGATGGTGGGATTGCAGCCGGAACTGATGACAATGAACGAATGGGCGAATGCTGTGTTGCAGACTTGTCAGAATGACGGTCAGCCGGATTCTTATTCATGGGTGAAATATGCGAAAATGGCATTGGCCAGTGAAGGTAAATACATTGATTTGGATCACAGTGCAAATCCTTTTGCTCCCGGCTATTCAGATGTAATGGATTTCGTGTTTATGGATACCAACTGGCAAGACGTGTTGTTCGGCAATTCTTATTCTACGCAACATGACCTGGCTGTTTCCGGAGGTACGGAAAAGAATTTATATCGCTTGTCCGTAGGGTATATGTATGATGACAGTAATTTGAAGTGGGGAAATAATAATAATCAGCGTTTCAATCTTCGTTTGACTAATAAACTGAAGGTTTTTGATAACTTTGCTATTGAATCAGTGATTGCCTACAACCGCCAGGATCAGGTATCTCCCTCACAACTGAATAAAACGTTGACATCCAGTTATCCGCAACCGGGTCTTCCGGCTTCTACGATTGATGGAAAACCTTATTCATGGGGAACTTGGCTGTCGCCAATCTGGTTTGCCGAGCTAGGTGGGGATAATCAATTGAAAGTATCTGAAATTAATATCAGTGAAAAATTCACTTACAATATCAATAAACATCTGGATGTAGTAGCAAATCTCGGTTATAACTCCGGAGTAGCTTCACGTGATATAAAGAAGATGGCCATTACCTCTTATAATTATGCAGGGACTAAGATAAACACCAAGGCCGACGGCTATAAGCAGGAAGAATCGTCATACGAGAAAACGAGTTCACGTACAGATTTTTATTCTATGGCAGGTTATGTTGATTATCACAATACATTTGCGCAGCACCATAATGTAAGTGCGATGCTTGGTGCTCAATATGAATTGAAAGAATATGATTATTTTGGTGTATCGGTGAAAGATATACAGAACTCATTGGAAACTGTAAATGGTGCGGGACTTGTGAATCTGACAGACAAACATGGTACGAAGTGGCATGAGGCTGTGATGTCCTACTATTCTCGTTTAAACTATAATTATAAGTCAAAATACCTATTGGAAGTAAATATGCGTTATGATGGTTCTTCCAAATTCAAACCGGAGAATCGCTGGGACTTCTTTTATGGAATATCCGGTGGATGGCGTATTACGGAAGAAGCGTTCATGAAGAATATCAAATGGCTGAACGATTTGAAAATCCGTCTTTCTTATGGTGAAGTAGGTAATCAAAGTGGTATTGATCGTTACGATGGTACGCAGTTCTATAAATTTGAATCTCAAAGCGGAGCTTACATCGGTCCTAACAAAGGTACTATCATAGATACGAATGGTAAAATCGCTTCTTTGGGGCGTGAATGGGAACGCATTAAGAATTATAACTTAGGATTGGATTTCTCTTTGTTCAATTCCCGTCTGACAGGTACTGCCGAAGTGTACATGAAACGTAATGATAATATGTTGATTAATGTTTCTTATCCGGGAGTTCTGGGGGATAACGCAGGTATGTCTAATAATGGAAAATTCAGATCACATGGATGGGAAATTATGGTAAACTGGTCTGATAAGATTGGAAAAGACTTCACTTATC
This sequence comes from Bacteroides sp. M10, assembly GCF_014334015.1. Classification (GTDB taxonomy): domain Bacteria; phylum Bacteroidota; class Bacteroidia; order Bacteroidales; family Bacteroidaceae; genus Bacteroides; species Bacteroides intestinigallinarum. The sequence continues at coordinate 4,115,889 of NZ_CP060488.1, forward strand.
ATGTAGGAGGTACTTATTCTTTCAATACCAACAAACTGACAGATATTGGTGCGGTATCAGTCCTAAAATCCGGTTTTGTTGATAAGCAACAAGGCTATCCGTTGAATAGTATTTTCGGTTTGCGTTATGCCGGTAAAGCGCAGACAGAAGAAGAACGTCAAAAATATCTATATCGTTTCCTGACTGGTAATACCATCGGACTGACAGAACAAAACTTCCGTTTGGGAGATAATATGTATGCTGATGTGAACAATGATGGGAAACTGGATCAGAATGATATTGTTTATCTGGGTACAGATGATCCGAAAATCTCCTTCTCTTTTAATGTAGGAGCAGAATGGAAGGGATTTGATTTATCATTGGTTTTCCAGGGTGCTGCCAAACGTACTATTTTCCGTACGGGAGATAATAACGGTAATGAGATTTGGCGTATACCGATGAAGGCATTATATCTGAACACCTCTAATCAATCGGTAGGTAACACGTGGAGTCCGGAAAATCGGGGCGCTTATTATCCGACATATAGTAATAAGAATGAAATTAATGACTACAACTATCAGGCTTCTTCCTGGTCAGTGGAAGATGGTTCTTACATTCGTCTGAAGAATGTGACATTAGGATACAATGTGCCTGCTGCCTTTTTAGCTAAAACAAAAGCAATAAGTTCTTGTCGTGTATATGTAGCGGGTGCTGATCTTTGGGAATATTCTAAGATTAACGACGGATGGGACCCGGAAGCTAGCCGTAAGGTATCAGCGGCAGGACGTTTCCCCTTTGTTCGTACTGTGACTTTTGGATTAAATCTAACTTTTTAATGTATGAAGAATATGAAACTATATAAGAAAGCTCTTTTGATTTTATCGCTTGGCCTGACACTGAATTCGTGTCTGGATCTCGATCCGCAGGATCAACTGGCAGATGGCAACTTGTGGGGGGCAGCAGATGATTTTAAGTATTTTGCAACTAATTTCTATGGTTGGACCCGCGATTTCACATCGGTAATTTCTGATGGTGCACATTCTGACTGGCGTTCGGACTTGATGACTTCCAGTTCTGTAAACATGTACAGCAATGGTAGTAATCCGATTCCTACTTCAGACGGTAACTATACAGGCAACTATGCTCATATCCGCCGTTGTAATTTGTTGTTGCAAAAAGCAGCGTCTTTTTCCGGTAATGGTGATATTAGCCGCTATGTAGCAGAAGCAAAGTTTTTCCGTGCTTATTCTTATTTTGATTTGGTACAATTATTCGGAGATGTGATTATTACCAAAGAACCGCTGGATATTACTTCTCCCGAACTGCGCATGAGCCGTAACGATCGTAGTGAAGTGATTGATTTCGTCATTCAGGACTTACGGGAAGCGGCTGAAGTATTGCCGGAGACAATCACAACGGATGATGAAGGACGTATTTCAAAATGGGGAGCTTATGCATTTCTTTCACGTGTTGCTTTATATGAAGGCACATGGCAACAAAACCGTAATAATGAAGAACGTGGCAAAGCATTGTTGAGCATTGCAGCGGATGCGGCAAAGAAGGTTATCGACAGTAAGCAGTTCGAATTATTCAAACCAGCAGCGCTGGGAGATATGGCTTATAAATACCTGTTCATTTTGGAAAATGTACAGTCTAATCCTGCGAATCTGACTAAGAGTGCTAATAAAGAATATATATTCTATCGCCGTCATGATGAAACGATTGCTCCGATCGGGACTAATATCACTCATGGCTGTGTGGCTAACGTGCAATACATTAATCGTAAATTTGTGAATATGTATCTTTGTAGCAACGGATTGCCTATTGACCATGCCAAGAGTGCCGATATTTTTAAAGGTTATGGAGGACTGACCACAGAATTTGAAAATCGGGATAATCGTATGAAGAACTGTCTTCTGGCTCATGGTACTAAATATTGGGATAATGACAAACCTCGTATCGATTGGAAAGGCATGGATGGAGAGGATGCCACTAATGCCATCACATGTAATGTATTCCAAGGTTCCGGTTATCAGAATAAGAAATGGGGTACGGAGCGTAAAGTTGCCGATACATTTGAAGGATATGACTTCCCGATCATCCGTTATGCAGAGGTTTTATTGAATTATGCAGAGGCTATGTATGAGTTGGGAACTACCGGTAAGGCTTTGGATGATGCATTGAATATCTCGTTGAATCTGGTTCGCCTGCGTGTAAACCCGGATATGCCCAAACTGACTACTTCTTTTGTTTCGGAAAACAATTTGAATATGCGGGAAGAGATCCGTCGTGAACGTACCATCGAATTGTACAATGAAGGTTTCCGTATTGATGATTTGAAACGTTGGAATACTGCTATTGTAGAGATGCCTAAACCGATTTTAGGTGTGAAATGGACAGGAACAGATTTTGCGACTTCATGGGCTGGTGCTTCTAATATGGCAAAAGATTCGGATGGCTGTTTGATTTTGGAAAATAGTCGGCGTTGGGGTAGCAAAAATGATCTGTATCCACTTCCGGTAGATCAGTGTCAGTTGAATCCGAACTTGGGACAGAATCCGGGATGGCAATAAACGAGTCTGAAATAACTTAAAGAATAAGAATCATGAAAAGAGATTATATAAAATATTTTGTTGGGCTGGCGGCTTGTTCGTTTTTAGGTCTGACTTCATGTGATGATGATAAGGATTTAGGAGGACAGATGGATGAGATGATTACCATATTCACCATTACTCTGAACGAAACTCAATATGATGCAGGAAATAAAGCAATTTGTTTGCTGAAGAATAAGGAACTGCAACTCTCTTGGAGTATTGCACCCGAAAGTGCAACTAATGCGAATGTGCAATGGACTTCGTCGGATGAATCTATTGTGTCTGTTACACGGGAAGGTAAGGTCGTAACCAAGGATAAAGCAGGAAAGGCTGTTATTACTTTAATGCCGGAAATCGGTTTCGGACCGGAAGCTACTATCGTGACCAGAACAGTGGAGGTCTTGGAAGAATATACATATATGTCATCTATTAACATTAAGAATGTTCCTGCGGAAGAAATTGCAGCCGGGGATGAATATCAGTTGGAAGTTGTGTCGGAACCGTCGGATGCTACATTTAAACGGTATAAGTGGATAAGTAGTAATCCGGAGGTAGCAACTGTAGATGAAAAGACTGGATTGGTGACCGGAATTAGTAAAGGTGATGCAACTATTACAGTGACTGCCGATGATTTTAGTTCGACTCCGGTGTCTGCAAGTTGCAAGATAGGAGTGAAAATAGTTACTCCAATTACCGGAATGACATTTACTGAAGATAAGGAACTCAATCAGTTAGGATACGGACAGGAATATCAGATTAAATATACATTGGAACCTGTAGATGCTACTGCCTCATTACTGACTTGGACGAGTGATAATCCTGATGTGATAAGTGTAGATAAAACAGGTAAGTTGAAAGTACATACCACGAAGACCGCTTCTGCTGTTATAACCGCCTCTTATGGCCCTGTTGTACAAAGTGTAACTGTAACAGTTGCCGATGGACGTTTCTGGTATTCATTAGGTAATGGTCTGGGTAATGGACAGGATAATAATTGGTATCTGGATGGTAACGGCGCATCTGTAGTTTCATCTGACGGAAAGAAGACCATTGTTCAAATGGGTTCCGGATATCGTGGTGATTTATGGCTTGCGAGAAGTGGTAAAGGAAAGGTTGTAAATGTGACTCCTGCTGATTATAGATATTTCGCAATTAAAGTAGGATTCAAATCGCAGCTGGTTCCGGGAAAGAATAAACCTAATGGTTGTATTAAGTTAGAGATATTTGATGATGGTATTAAGAAGATAGGACCTGAATATTTTGGAACAGGTGGAGATGCAAATAATAGATATGAGATTCTGGGGGCAAGTGAGATTTCGACTACAGAACCGAATGTTTTGTACTACGACTTACAGTCAAAATATAAGACTGTGACACCTACAGACTGGAATCAGGTATTTGATTTAGCGCAATGTAAATTTGTTATTGCTGACTTCCCGGAAACAGCACAGACTTATGATCTTTACTGGATTCGTTCTTTCAAGTCCATAGAGGAACTTCAAGCTTTTGTAGACAGTGAAAACAATACTAACGAATAACTATCATGAATAAGATGAAATTACATACAATAATAGGAGCAGGGCTTTTCGCCCTGACTTCTACCACGCTTTTAGCATGTAGTGAGATAGAAGACGGTTCTAATGATATGAGCAGTTGGCCGGAAGTGAAAGATTATGTTACGACTTTGGAGCATCCCTGTATGCTTCATACAGAAACGGATTTTGAATTTGTAAAAGGAAAGGTACAAGCTGGTGCACAACCTTGGAAAAATGCGTTCGATCATTTGAGCCGCGGTGGGAATAGCTTGTCTCAATCAAACTATAAGGCTTCTCCGGTGAAATTATTAGCACGTCTCGATCAGAACAACTGGGCTGGCAAATATCCGAATGATTGGAATAACTACACGAAGTTGATGAAAGATGCCGCCGCAGCGTATCAGTTGGCTCTTCGATGGAAACTGTCGGAAACAGATGGTGCACAGTATGCGGATGCGGCTGTTGCTATTCTGAATGATTGGGCTAAAACTTGTACAGGATTTATCGTGAATGATAAAGGTGAGTTTATAGATCCGAATGAGTTCTTGATTTTCATTCAAGTACATCAGCTGGCTAATGCTGCGGAAATTATGCGTTCTTATTCAGGATGGCAGGAAGCTGATTTCGTTAAGTTTAAAGCATGGATTACGGATGTTTTTTATCCTCATATCACAAAATTTCTGTCTACCCACAACGGAAATGAATGTGCACTTCATTATTGGCTAAACTGGGATTTATCCGCAATGACTGCTTTGCTTTCTATCGGTATTCTGGCGGATGATAACTTTAAAATCAATGAGGCTATTCAATATTTCAAATTCGGTATTGGTTCCGGAAATATAGGAAATGGCGTTCCTTTCATCCATTTAGATCCGGATAGTAATGAAATGCTGGGACAATGTCAGGAATCAGGCCGTGACCAGGGACATGCTACCTTGTGTGTCAGTCTGCTGGGTGCCTTTTGTCAGATGGCAAAGAATGTAGGTGAAGACCTTTTCATATTTGATGATGGACGCGCATTGGCTATGTGTGAATATGTAGCTAAGTATAATATCGGTGGTGCCGAAACCGGTAGTTCAAGTGCCAGTTGGAAGATGACGAGTTTTAAATATACAGATAATGATCTGCCTTATACTACTTATACAAATTGTAGTGGAAGCTGGGATACTATTTCTGCACAGGAAAGAAGAGAAGGAAAGGATTCACGTGGTGAAGTACGTCCTGCATGGGAGTTGGTGAATCGTTTGGCGCAAGATTACGGAAAATCAAGTATTTATGCTAAGATGTGGGTTGATAAAATGCGTGAAAATGCATCACGCGGAAATTCCGATGGCGGAGCAGGTGATTATGGACCTAATAGCGGTGGTTATGACCAATTAGGTTTCGGAACGCTGATGTTTGCAAAAGAGTAAAGAAAACGCTGTTGGTAATATAGCATGATTGTTTTACAATAATCTTGGATAAATAGAAAAAAGTTGTAAGGGGATTAGGTATTTACCTAATCCCCTTCGTATATATAAGCAAATAGGTTAAGAAATAGATTGTTTGGAATCAGATAATAGATTCAGTTTTTAAAGTGATTGGTTTTATATAAAGGTAGAAAGAACCTGTTTTTAGGAATAACACTTGAATTTAGAAAAGAATTATTAGTTAGGTACTATGCGTAAAAAGATTCTGTTTTTAGCAGGAATGATGGCTTGCTGTTCATTGGCAGGTGCACAAGAAATTTCTAAGACCTGGGTGGCTGATAAGGGAAATGGAACTTATCAGAACCCGGTTCTTCATGCAGACTATTCGGATCCGGATGTATGTGCAGCCGGAGATGATTTCTATATGACAGCGTCCAGTTTTAATTGTATTCCCGGAATTCCTATTCTTCATTCCAATGACTTGGTGAATTGGTCGCTGGTAAACTATGCGTTACCGGTTCAGGAGCCGGAAGAATTCTTCGATAAGGCACAGCATGGTAAAGGCGTATGGGCACCGGCTATTCGTTTTCATAACGGGGAGTTCTACATTTACTGGGGTGATCCGGATTATGGAATCTATATGATTAAAACCAAAGACCCGAAAGGAAAATGGAGCAAGCCTGTATTGGTGAAAGCCGGGAAAGGTATGATTGATGCCACTCCTTTGTGGGACGAAGACGGAAAAGTATATCTGATACATGCTTATGCCGGAAGCCGTAGCGGAGTGAATAGTATTCTCGTTATTTGCGAACTGAATGCAGAGGGAACAGAAGTAATTTCCGATCCGGTGATGGTATTTGACGGAAATGATGGAAAGAACCATACGGTAGAAGGACCGAAGCTTTACAAACGCAACGGATACTACTATATTTTTGCTCCGGCAGGTGGAGTAGCAACCGGTTGGCAATTAGTACTTCGCTCGAAGAACATTTACGGCCCCTACGAATCGAAGATCGTAATGGCACAAGGAAAGACAAATATCAACGGGCCTCATCAAGGCGGCTGGGTAGATACGAATACAGGAGAATCCTGGTTCGTTCATTTTCAAGATAAAGGTGCTTACGGACGCGTGATTCATCTGAATCCGATGACTTGGGTAAATGATTGGCCTGTAATCGGAGTAGACAAGGATAAAGATGGTTGCGGTGAACCGGTAATGACCTATAAGAAACCGAATGTAGGAAAGACATATCCGATAGCCACTCCGCCGGAGAGTGATGAATTCAATACCCGTCATTTAGGATTACAATGGCAATGGCATGCCAATAAAAAAGACACTTACGGGTTCACGACCGACTTGGGGTATATTCGTCTTTATGCAGGCAGCCTCTCGAAAGAATTTGTGAACTTCTGGGAAGTTCCTAACTTGTTGATGCAAAAGTTTCCGGCTGAAGAGTTTACAGCTACGACCAAGTTGACATTTACTGCCAAGCAGGATGGGGAACAAACCGGAATCATTGTGATGGGATGGGATTATAGCTATCTCTCCATTCGTAAGGCGGGAGATCAGTTTATTCTGCAACAAGCGGTCTGTAAGGATGCGGAACAGCAAAATCCCGAACAGATAAAAGAATTGGCAAACATTCCGGTGGAACATCTGAAGATGCCGGGAGTAGCAGATAATGAGTGGCAAACAGTTTACTTGCAAGTAAAGGTTCGAAAAGGAGCCGTTTGTACATTCGCTTATAGTCTGGACGGAAAGAAATACACGACAGTGGGAGAGCCTTTCACAGCCCGACAAGGTAAATGGATTGGAGCCAAAGTTGGAGTATTTTGCGTAACTCCGAATGAGGGCAATCGTGGATGGGCAGATGTAGACTGGTTCCGGATGACTAAGTAACTGATGGAGTGACTAAGTAACTGACCGCTCAAGTAACTGACAAAGAGAAATAAAGATTAAGAATTAACGCGAATATATTGAACTAAGATGAAAAAGATTGTAGTAGGTCTGGCTGTGATGTTAGGTTTTTGTATGTGCACTCACAAGCCTTCCGGTACATTGGATGTGAATAAGGCATTAGACTACTGTGCAGAGCAGACACAACGTACGCTTACGGAACTGAAAACAGATTCCGGCATTGACTATACGATGATGCCACGTAACATTATGGCTGACGAACACCACTGGAACTGTCGTAAGGCAACGAAAGAAGAATGGTGTGCCGGTTTCTGGCCGGGTGTGCTCTGGTATGATTACGAATATACACAGGATAAGCACATTCTGGAAGAAGCGAAGAAGTTTACGAACTCATTGGAGTTCCTTTCTCAAATACCGGCTTATGACCATGATTTGGGATTCCTCGTATTCTGCAGTTATGGAAACGGCTATCGCTTGACGAAAGATCCTGCTTATAAGAAAGTGATTTTGGATACGGCCGATTCGCTGGCTACTTTATTCAATCCGGTGGTAGGAACAATGCTTTCATGGCCTCGTGAAGTGGAACCACGCAACTGGCCTCACAACACAATCATGGATAACATGATTAATCTCGAAATGCTTTTCTGGGCAGCGAAGAATGGAGGAAATCCTTATTTGTATGATGTTGCTGTTTCTCATGCTGATAAAACAATGAAATGTCAATTCCGTCCCGATTATACATCCTACCATGTAGCAGTCTATGATACCATCACAGGTAATCTGATAAAAGGAGTAACCCATCAGGGCTATGCAGACAGTACCATGTGGGCGCGTGGTCAGGCATGGGCAATCTACGGATATACTGTAGTCTATCGGGAGACGAAAGATCCTAAATATCTTGATTTCGCACAGAAAGTGACAGATGTCTATCTCGAACGCTTGCCGGAAGATAAAGTGCCTTATTGGGATTTCAGTGCACCGGGAATACCGGATGCTCCCCGTGATGCTTCGGCTGCGGCAGTGGTGGCCTCTGCTTTACTTGAACTATCCACTTACCTCCCGAACGGAACCGGAAAACGTTATAAAGATGCAGCTATTGAAATGCTGGCAAGCCTGAACTCTGACAGTTATCAGAGTGGTAAGAGCAAACCGTCATTCCTGTTGCATAGCGTAGGGCATTGGCCGGCTCATTCTGAGATAGATGCTTCTATTATTTATGCAGATTATTATTATATCGAAGCCTTGTTGAGGCTGAAACGTCTACAAGAAGGACACGGGGTATTGGGATAACCGTATTACCGGGCTTATGAATACGGTAATATCAAAGTATCGGTAGAACTCATAAAGTGAATAATTAGATTAGTATAGATTATAAGCTAAAAAACGAAAAGCTCTGCAAGAACGAAGGTTCTGTGCAGAGCTTTTTTACTGGTTAGGGTTAGGTTTATTTTATTGTTTTACCTTGATAATGTCATAATTCAGATCGCTGACAGCTTCTTGCAAGCTATCGTTCACCAGACGAAGAGTGGTGTCATTTACAATCACGAAATACATCGGAGCTTCACCGTCCTTCGGAGTTAACTTAACAGCAGTCACAGGTTTTTTGTTCACTACCTTGTGTACAGTCTGCTGTTTTCCTTTTGAAGTGAAAGTCTTGTTTTGTCCTTGACCTTCAGCATCGAGGTAAGTCATATCCAGTGTATACGCAGTATCTACACCGTCAGTTGCAGCGTTCAAGGTTAGTACATAGTCAATACCCGGACCGTCGGCAGCAGGAAGAGTACCTTCATAAACTTCAGTTAGTTCGGTAATCGGAGTCATAGCAAGAGCTAGACTGTCTGCTTGAGCCTCTGCGGCTTTGTTTGCTTTTGATTGGCATGATGCCAAAGCAGCTACGACTGCTGCTAACATAATTACTTTTTTCATCGTTAAGTGCTTTAAGTTAATATAAATATAGTGAGCTATTGCTCGTTTTTGCTATTCTATTCCTGTTCCTCGTCCCGTTTGATGACAAGCAGTTTGTCTACTCGTCCGCGGTCCATGTCCACCACTTCGAATTGCAAATTCTTGTAGGTGAAGATGTCGCCCGCTTTCGGGATACGGCCAATCAGGAACATGGCTAATCCACCCAGAGTGGTGAAGTCTTCCGATTCCAGATCTTCATAGGATAAAATACCCATTTCCTCCATGAAGTCGTCGATGTTCATTGAAGCTTCCACCAGCATCGAACCATCCTGCCTTGTGACGATTTCTTCTTCTTCCATTTCATCCTCTTCAAGGATGTCTCCGAAGATACTTTCGGTCAGGTCGTGCAGTGTGATAATGCCTTCTGTGCTGCCATACTCGTTAACAACAACTCCGAACTTGTTTTTGTTCTTCTTAAATAGCTCTAAAACTTTATTTGCATATAAACTTTCCGGAATAAAGAGGGGAGGACGGGCAATTTCGCGTAAGTTAAACAGCTTTTTACTGCCTACCATCAGGATAATATCCTTTACGGAAACCACACCGATAATCTCATCTTTCCGTTCGTCCACCAACAGATATTTACTATAATGTTCTTCTTCGATCGTCTTCATCACCTTTTCCTGCGTATCATCAGGGTGAAGGATAATGAGATCTCTGCGATGCGTCATCAGTTCGTTAGCCCGTTTGTCGGAGAAGCGGAACACATCACGTATCATTTCCGTTTCCTCTTTGTCAATCACACCCTGTTCCGAACTTTGGTGGAGAATCATTTTGATTTCCTCCTGCGTCATGGGGCGTTCTTCGCTTTTCAAACCGATTAGTTTATTCAGTAGCCGGGTAGAGACACTCAGCAACCATACAAAAGGATAAGAAACCTTTGTCAGCAGAATCATGACCGGGCTGAACAAAGTGGCGTACCGCTCCGGATTACTAAGAGCAATAGATTTGGGTACTAGCTCTCCGATAATCAGAGAAAGATAGGTAATGATTGCTACGGTAGTAATCATTGCCAGGTTGCGTGCATAAGCTTCTGCGCCCGGAATGAGAGAAAAGAAAGGAACGAGGTCGTCGGCAATTGCCACACCACCATACGCACCGGATACGATACCGATCAGAGTGATACCAATCTGAATGGTAGATAAGAACTTTTCCGGTTCTTCCAATTGTTTCAAAACTCCGCGGGCTGATTTGTTACCTTTTGCGACAAGTGTTTCAAGACGTGCTTTGCTGGATGATACCAGCGCAATTTCATACATGGCAAAAATGCCATTCAGTACAAGTAAGAAAAGTATGATAAGAAATTCCATAAATGGATTAAAATGGTTATAGGGTCGAAATTACATGAAATCACGACACTATGCAAAATCTATGTAATATATTAATGAAAATTTAATAATCGTGTTGTCTTTTTGTGTATTCATAATAATATAAGGCACGGATTACACGGATTTCACGGTTTCAATTAAATAAGAACCGTGTTAATCCGTGTAATCCGTGCCTTAATAAAAATATCAACAGGAAGTTTTGAATTCTCCCTTATATATCAGATAACTCTTTAATTCTTGGCGTAGCTGTCAGCTTTGGCTTTTGTACGTTCAATGCGCTTCTGAGTGTCCGGATGTGAAGAGAACATTCTTTGTGCATAGGATGCTTTAGGAGCATCTTTTGCAAGTTCTGCCAATTTACTCAAGGCATTTGCCATTGCATAAGGGTCGATGCCGTTTTTTACGCAGAATTCAACCCCGTAATCGTCGGCTTCATTTTCTTGCTTTTGTGAGAATTGTGCACCAGCAAGGGCTTCTGCCATAGCTCCCAGTTCGGAGTCTGTCAGTTTGGCTACTTTTTCGTTGGCTGCACCTGCCGCGTTTTTCACAGCTGATCGTAGGTAGGCATTTTTCATAGCGTCTTTGGAGTCAGTGTGAACTACGTGGCCAATCTCATGTCCTACTACTGCCATCACTTCTTCATCCGTCATCACGTCCATCAGACCGGCGCAAATACGTACACTACCGTCGCCACAAGCGAAAGCATTTACGTCTACCACTTCATATACACCAAAGTTAAGTTTCAGTCCGTCCACTTCTTTGATGTGTCCCGTCAACTTCTCCAGACGTTTGCCATATTCGGAATCAGGTTTGGTCAATGGATTATGAGCATCCATCCATACCATATATTCCTTACTCATGTTGGCGATGTCCGCATCAGATAAAGTAACGGCTGATACTACGTCTTTACCGGCTTGTAACGCTTTTCCCAAATTAATCTTCTTGCCGAATTGTGCAGAAGCTGTCATACCCATGCCTAGCAATACGAAGGCAATCATAGCGATTTCTCTTTTCATACTCTTTTCTAGTTTACAGTTTTATGCATAAATTAATACTCAAATGTTATTCCTAATGTGGGGAGCAATGTCCCGCTCGATTGTTTGATGCGTTTCATTTTATAGTGTTGGCTGTCGGCAGGAGCTTCCGGATTTTCAATGATACCGGTGCTCATCAGTACATCCTGCTGTTTCAGTTTGCTTACCGTGATATTTTGCAAATCAAGATAGAATCCCAGCATACAATGTTTCAGATAAAATGTCTTGTCGATACGGAGGTCTACCTGTGCAAAGGCCGGAAGACGTTCTTTATTATATTTAGAATAGTCGTAATATGCTTTACCTTGTGCATCCCAGGCAGATACCAGAGATGACTTTTCTTCATCATAAGGTGTATAAGGAGCACCGCCGATGCAACTGACTTTCATCCCGACACTCCATTGGCGCGGCAGATTGTAGGTTCCCCGTAAGTTGAAGATATACCGGTTGTCCCATGCAGATGCAATGTATTCACTCTCTTTATCGTTGCGGTATTCGCTTTTAAAGATGGTAAAGGAAGAAGCCAGATTCAGTTTCTTGGCGATCAGCCATTTCACCAGAATCTCCGCACCATACGAACGTCCCTGGGCGGTGGAGGTCAGCAATTCGTTGCCAATCACCCCGTAGTCATTTCCTTTGCAGGTAAGAGGAATGCCATCCACAACGGAGAGCGGAATTTTATCATAATCTTTGTAGAATCCTTCCACGGAAACTTCGAAAGTATCTCCTTTGCGCCAACTGATACCCAGACTTTCCTGGCTGACTTTCATATAGCGGAGATTGTATTTGTTGACATACGTTCCGTTATTATCCTTAAAACCGAGAGCCGTGTAAGGAGGCAACTGGTAATAAAGTCCTGCATTTCCGCTTAAAAACCAGTGATCGGCAAGTTGATAGGAAAGCGATATGCGCGGTGAAAGCTGATCGGAGAGTGATTTCATCGTCGATGAATAATTGTTGGCATCCGCTCTCAATCCCAAAGAAGCAGTGAAGCGTTCGTCCATCGAAGAGTAGCTGATAGTGCCGAAAAGTCCCCAGCGCATCATCCCCAAATAGGTATGGTAATCAAACGTTTGTGCCTGATTGGTATATGCCTTTTGAAAGGTGGTGTTGGTATATTGGCTGTAATCCAGGTTCACTCCGAGGTTGACCTTCCAGTTGCGGAAAGAAGAATTGTTTTCGAAACGGAACTTTGTCTCTTGTTCGGTAGAACGGAGGCGGAGCATCAGATTCTCCGGAATACTTTCATCATTCTGACGGTATTTGGTGTTGCGGTTGTTCAGATAGCTGTGACTGACTACCACCGACTGCACATGTGCGCCTGCATAATGACGATAAACGGCTCCCAATGTAAATGTCTCCTGCTTGATTTTCGGCAGGTAACTAAGGATGTATTCATTGTCTTCGCTATCCGCTTTCGTGTTCAATCGCATATTGTCGATTCCTCCGAGTCCCAGCACTGTCAACTCGTTCTGTTCGTTAAACCGGGTTTTCAATTTGAACTGCGCATCGGTGAAAGTCGGCAGGAAAGGGAGGTCGAGCATATCAAACAGGAATTGCAGATAAGATTGACGTACAGATACCAGATAAGAGGTCTTTTTCCCGATATGCCCGTTGGAGGCGAGCGAGACTTCGGATGCTCCGAGGGTAGCCTTTACAGAGTTGTGCTCCATATCTCCGTCGCGCAACTTGAAATCAAGAACGGAACTAAGTGCGTTTCCTCTATCAGTGGGGAAAGCACCGGTATAGAAATTGACTTCACGTATCAGGTCGGCATTGAGGATTCCCACCGGACCACCGGAGGCTCCTTGCGTACTGAAGTGATTGATATTGGGAATCTCCACTCCATCCAGGTAGAAACGGTTTTCAGAAGGAGAACCACCGCGCACAATCAAGTCGTTGCGGTATCCAATCGGCGAGAAGGCAACTCCTGGATAAGACTGTACAATGCGTGAAATGTCCCGATTGGCTCCCGGACTCTTTTCTATTTCCTGCAATCCGATAATGCGCAGGCTGACGGGGCTTTCCAAATCACGTCGGAAAGGAGAAGCGGTGACGGTTACTCCTGCGAGTTCGGTCAGGTTCTCTTCCATCTCTATTGAGATGTTCAGATCTTTGGTAGATACAATATATTCGGGAGTGGTGACACTCTTGTAGCCGATGGCAGTTGCTTGCAGTCGGTAGATGCCGGGAGGCACTTGTTCGATGGTGAAATGTCCTTCCGCATTGGTGACGCCGCCTTTGTTCAGTCCGAGAACCATTACGTTAATGAACTCTAATGGCTGACGGCTGTTTTTCTCAATAACCGTTCCCTTAATTTGATGTACAGGTTGTGCCTGTAACAGGGAAAGCAGAAGGTTTGAAAATAGTAGCAATGTCAACAGTCTTTTCATGTGATTGCGAATTATTGCTGCGAAAGTACGAAAAAAGTATTAAAGAATGATACCTTCCGTGAATAAAAATAGAATCACTTCTTATTTGGTTCGTTTTACTTCCTGATAAAGTTAGCCGGATTTTGTTTCTCATTTCATTTTTATATCTTATTTTTGTGGGACATATTAAAAACAGATTCCTAATGAAGACTGTAAAACTGATAACTTGTAATGATGCAATGAAGGCACATATCCTTCAAGGGGCATTGGAGAATGAAGGTATTGAGTCTATTCTGCACAATGAGAACTTCTCTACTTTGTATAAAAGTTGTGTGAGCAGTATAGCGGGGGTGGATATACTGGTGGCAGATGAAGACTATGATAAAGCTGTTCAAGTATTGAGAGATAACGATAGTTGGCCGGAAGAGTTGACGCTTTGTCCGTATTGCGGTTCGTCGGATATCCGGTTGGTTTTGAGGAAAGGAAAGCGATGGCGTGCGATGGGTGCTGCCGTACTTTCGGCATTGATGGTTATTCCTCCGGGAGACAACCACTGGAATTATATTTGTAAGCAGTGTCATAAAAACTTTGAAATGCCGGTTTCTAAATTTGATCCCTCCGCAGTAGCAGAGGAATAACTATATCTAACTATATAACACACAATGAAAAAGAAAAAACTTCAATTAATTGCTCTTCTTTTAGTATGGGTGGCTCCTTCGTTTGCTGCCAAAGTAGATACTTTATTAATTAAAAGTCCTTCCATGAATAAGGATGTGCAAGTGGTGGTGGTAACGCCGGATGCTGCGCTAGGGAAGAAAGCGGTAGCTTGTCCCGCCATTTATTTGTTGCACGGTTACGGTGGAAATGCTAAAACATGGATTGGAATTAAACCGAATCTTCCTCAAATTGCGGACGAAAAAGGAATTATATTCGTTTGTCCGGACGGAAAGAATAGCTGGTACTGGGATAGTCCGCTCAATCCGTCTTATCGTTATGAAACTTTTATTTCATCGGAATTGGTGAAGTATATCGACGAACATTACAAGACGATTGCCGACAGAAAAGGACGTGCCATCACCGGATTAAGTATGGGTGGACACGGAGCGATGTGGAATGCGATCCGTCATAAAGATACGTTTGGTGCCAGTGGAAGTACCAGTGGAGGACTGGATATCCGCCCGTTCCCGAAAAACTGGGAGATGCCTAAGCAGTTGGGAGAATATGAAACGAATAAAGAAGTCTGGAATAATCACACTGTTATCACGCAGATTGATAAGATAGAGAATGGTGATCTGGCTATCATTTTCGATTGTGGAGAAGGAGATTTCTTCCTGAATGTGAATAAGGATTTGCATAACGCTCTGTTGGAAAGAAAGATCGATCATGATTTTATAACTCGTCCGGGTGCACATAACGGAACGTATTGGAGTAATTCTATTGATTATCAGATTCTATTCTTCGATAAGTTTTTCAAGAAATAAATCCGGGAATACTTGACTTTGGCTTTTCAATGTCGTATCTTTGGATACAGAATCATAAAATAGATTGAGGTTAAACTACGATAGAAGGAGGAGGCGAAAGCTTTCTCCTTTTTTGTTGTATGCTGCGGTGACGGAGAATCTCACCCCGGCTTGTAGCGGTTGTAAGCCCGGGTCTAAAGACTCTTTAGCTGCCGGGGGATGGTAAATCAGGTGTTTTATCAGGGTAAATCATACGCTCTGTTAAGTGTAAACCGATGCTTTGTTAGATGTAAACCGACGCTTTGTTTAGTAGAATCAGACGGTCTGTTTTGAAAAGGTGGAATAATGGGATTCTTTTGTTAATGATGCGTAAATCTGCTATTGACAAGAAGTGTGGTGAAAAACGAAGAAGGTGTGTCATAATGAATAATAAAACGCAGATGAACGCAAATTATCGCAGATTATTTCAATTATATTGATATATTAATCAACGACTTATAAAATGATTTCTGCGATAATTTGCGTTAATCTGCGTTTTGACACACTCTCTTCAT
Organism: Bacteroides sp. M10; assembly: GCF_014334015.1. Classification (GTDB taxonomy): domain Bacteria; phylum Bacteroidota; class Bacteroidia; order Bacteroidales; family Bacteroidaceae; genus Bacteroides; species Bacteroides intestinigallinarum. The sequence goes on from NZ_CP060488.1 coordinate 4,132,037, forward strand.
TCTATTTGGTTCTTGCTTTGCTTCTATTTAATCTTTAGACCGCCGCCACCGACAAACCGTCTACTTGCGGGACTAATAACACTTTTCTCAATCTTGAATGTTGCTTTGGTGGTTTCTTCTGTGTCTTCCTCTTTTTTCGGTGGATAGGTGCCTTCTATAACTCCGATGGCTACTTTTAAAAGTCTTTCATCTTTGTTACCGAATGGCAGGAATTCGCTGTAATTGGTAATTCCATTAATAGTCGTTTCGCTGATTTTAAGATCTGTAGCTGGTGAAATAGAACCGTAAGTATCGTGATTGGAATCGTAAACAGTGCACACTACGGGGTTAACCGACCATAGAAACTCCTCGTTAATGAATTGCTCTGTTGCTACATTTTGTCCTTTGGTAGCACCACCAATGGCTACGACGGGATAGCTGTCTTTCAGATAAAGACTTCTGATTAACATTTCCGGTGCTCCGGTTGTCGTACTGCTTGTGATAACAAACAGGCCGGGTAGATTTAAGTTGGTTCCCCCCTTTAATACTTCACGATCAAAGTTGATGGTAGCATCCTTATCTTTGTTTTTATCATTATATTCAAGATAAGCCATTGGTTCATTCTGTTCAACCCGTTCTTCTGAAGCTAGAATTGTACCCAGTAACTGAACGCAATCCAATGAACCGCCGGAATTGTAACGTAGGTCAAGTATGACATATTTCACACCTGCTGTCTTGAATTCTTGTGAGACGCGACGCAGTTCGTTATTGTACTTTTCCGGATCAGCTTTTGTTCCGGCAGTGAAGCTGTTGTACATGAGATAACCAACTTTGATTTCATTATTGTTTTCTGTTGCCGGAAGTATCTTTGTTGTATGTATCGGATTGTCTTCGACGACTTGTGCTGCAGGCAGTTTTTTTGTGATACCGTTAGGCACTACCTTGTAAACATATTCGATTTCGTCTTCTCCGCTTTCTCCTTCTCCTTCCGTATCAGCTTTGGTTTTATCTTCTTCCTCATCTATCACAGGAACTTCTTTCCATTCTCCCATCACTAAATTCCGGGCTATTGTCCCTTGCAGTAATTGAGTCTCATATTTTTTGCTGATGTAAGAAGTATCGACTTTCATAATCCAGTCACCACGTTCCAATCCGGCTGCTTCTGCCGGTGAACCGGGAATGACATAAGTGATTAATGCGTTATACGCTGTATCAATATCTATGCTTCGAACCAAGGAATAGTCAAATCCATAGGTAGGCAGTGGAGTTTCCATCACAGAGTCTACAAATGAGTAACTATCGCTTTTCGATTTCACTTTAGACAAAAACGCGGCAGGATCCAAAAATAGATTCACATCATCGTAGGAAGGTAGATCTTGATACCACAGATAGTTCTGTTGCATGATGTCGAGCATCCATGTATCCAGTGCGGTCTGATGGGCATACTCCGGCCAGCGGTCGACACCACAGGAGAAAAAGCCACTGATAAATACGATGCTCAGGGCAGGTATGAGGATTATCTTTCTTAATTTCGTCATCATAAAAAGCTTTTTACTGTGCAAATGTAGGAAATACTTTGCTTATCTACCACATTTATGGTATAAAAATGCCTTCAATATGTGATTGGCTGTTAGAGATTCTTGCCTTATCTTTGTAGCATAGAATTTTTTAATAGGTATTAGCTTACATATAGAACGTTATTAATAGACGAATCATTATTCATGGATATAGCTGCATTATTATCAGGAGGTGTCGACAGTTCGGTTGTTGTACATCTCCTTTGTGAGCAAGGATATAAGCCCACTCTTTTTTATATTAAGATAGGCATGGACGGAGCGGAATATATGGACTGTTCGGCAGAGGAAGATATTGAATTATCTACTGCTACGGCACGTAAGTACGGTCTGTCTTTGGAGGTAGTGGATTTGCATCAGGAGTATTGGGAGAATGTAGCGGCCTATGCCATTGATAAAATCCGGCAGGGACTGACGCCTAATCCGGATGTGATGTGTAATAAGCTAATCAAATTCGGTTGCTTTGAACAGCGTGTCGGGAAAGACTTCGACTTTACGGCAACCGGTCATTATGCCACCACTTTACTACTCGACGGTAAAACTTGGTTGGGCACAGCGAAAGACCCTGTGAAAGACCAGACGGACTTTCTCGCACAGATTGATTACCTGCAAGTTTCCAAACTCATGTTTCCCATTGGAGGTTTGATGAAACAGGAAGTCCGTGAGATTGCCAATAAAGCCGGATTGCCGAGTGCCAGAAGGAAAGATAGTCAGGGTATCTGTTTTCTCGGGAAGATAAACTACAATGATTTTGTCCGTCGCTTTTTAGGAGAAAAGGAAGGGGCGATTATTGAATTGGAAACCGGAAAGAAATTGGGTACACATCGCGGCTATTGGTTTCATACAATCGGCCAGCGCAAAGGGCTTGGATTGAGTGGTGGTCCCTGGTTCGTAGTCAAGAAGGATATTGAAGAAAATACAATCTATGTGTCCCGCGGTTACGGTGTGGAAACACAGTACGGCAATGAATTCCGGATGCATGATTTCCATTTCATTACTGATAATCCCTGGAAAGGGCAGGAGAAAGAGATAGACATCACTTTCAAGATTCGTCACACTCCCGACTTTACCAAAGGAAAACTGATACAGGAAGGGGAGAAGCAATTCCATATTTTGTCCTCTGAAAAGCTGCAAGGCATTGCTCCGGGGCAGTTTGGGGTGATTTATGATGAAGAGGCGAAAGTTTGCGTGGGAAGCGGAGAAATCATCTGTTAAATAGTTTATTTTGAAAGGTGAGGATTCGATAATCAGGATAATTTTCACTACTTTTGTTTCGTAGAATAATAAATAAAGGAGGATTGCATATGACAACGATGGAATTGAAAAGTCTGAAAATGGACTTGGTGGAGGAACTCCTGAGTTTGAATGACAAAGAGATGCTCAATCGGGTGAAGAACTATTTGAAACGACTTAAGAAAATGGAAGCAGAAAAAGAAATGGAAGAAATCACAAAAGAGGAGATTCTTGCAGGGATTGATGCAGGACTGAAAGATGTAAAGGCTGGAAGAACGAGATCTGCTTATGAACTCCTTGATGAATTATAGTATAGAAAGCTCTGCCTCTTTTGATAAGGAGGCAAAACGGTTAGCGAAACATTATGCCTCATTTAAAGAAGATTATTTGAAACTTCTTGATGAGTTATCCCGTAATCCGCAATTAGGTACCGATTTAGGTCATGGCTTGCGCAAAGTTCGCATGAAAATTACTGCGAAAGGGAAAGGAAAAAGCGGAGGGGCAAGAGTAATCACTTTCACTCTGGTTGTTTCCCAGCAAGATGCAATTTTGAATCTTCTCTATATTTATGATAAAGCAGACAGGGCTTCTATATCAGACAAGGAAATAGAACAACTTTTGAAACAAAATGGCTTGAAGTAAAGCGTATAATCAGATATAGTATTCGGCTAAATCCACAATCCCTGCCCTCATCGCATATTTGGTAGCCTCGTGCACATTATTCACTCCCAATTTACGAAAGATATTCTTACGATGGCTGTTGATCGTATGGAAACTAAGATTTTTCTCTGCTGCAATCTCTTTCGTTGTTTTCCCTAATGCAATTTCTTTTAGGATATTCTTTTCTGTCTGCGTCAGCAAATGGTCGTCCATGCTTGACGCTGCCAGTGGAGAAGAAGCTCCTGAAAGCAGCAGATTGCTGACATGATTGCAAATATACCGTTGTTTGCGGGTGGCGCATTGAATGGCAGTCATGATTTCTTCTTTTGAGTTATCTTTCATCACTACCCCGAAAGCCATGCTGCTGAATAATACTTGGCGGAGAAAGTTCAGGCTTAGTTCGTCAGAAAATAGAATCCAGTCGGCTTCCTTGAATCTTTCCTGCAAGACAATCAATTCATCTGCCCCCGCAAAATTGAACAAGGTATAATCCAGAATAATCACTGCTTGCGGATACAATCGTAGCTGCTGAATCAGTTCAGCCTTGTTGTCAGCTTCTAAAAGGAGGGATACCTCCTTTTGTTTACTCAACAGGAACATCATTCCTGCCTTACTGATATCCTGATTGTCTGCAATGATAAATTCTCTCATAAGCCATACTGAATAAAAAAACTCCGTTACAAATGTACGCATTTTGCGCGATTTGTAGCGGAGTTATGATAAGATTCTTGTACCCGGATTACCAGGAACGTCCCTTGAAGATATTTGACTGGTCAAGCGGAACGATATTTCCGTTCAATGTCAGGTTGTTGTTGCTGAAGTTCGGGCTGATACTAACCGAAGCTGTATTGTTTCCACTGCTCATATTAATAAATACTTGAGCGGAGATGCCGATACCCTGAACACTGAATGAACAGTTCACATTTCCTTTTTTGTCGATATTCATCTTCATATCCGAAGAATTACCATCTACTGTCACACCACCGATTCCGTTAGGACCAGGGTAAGGAGTATTGAAAGCAGTCTGTACGGTAGCTCTGTTGCCGTTCATCAAAACGAAATTGGTGTTTGAAGTAACGAAAGCGCTCATACCGTTGCGGAAAACCACCTGATTAGCTTCCAGAACAAATTGCTTGTTTTTCAAAGCCTGTACAGCTTGTTGGTAGGCTGCCATGTCCTGCACCTCTTCTTCGGCACGGAGTTTTGCTCTCTCTGCATCTCTTTCTGCTTTTCTTTCTGCGCGGCGTGCTGCTGCGCTACTTTCTTGTGCATACATCATTGTGCTTGCACTCACTAATACTAATGCTACTAATGCAATAAACTTTTTCATAACTTTTTTTTGTTTAGGTTTAATATGTTGTTCGTTTATTGCAAAAACAAAGTGTATGCCAGATTGTTCACGAGCGTCGTGCAATTTTATATCCGATGGCTGCCACGGTGATACTCATTAAGGGACTGATAATGTTGAAAAAACAATAAGGGAGATACACAAGTGTGGGTACACTCAAGATGGTGGCTTGAGTCATTCCACAGCTGTTCCACGGGATCAATACGGATGTAACGGTTACTGCATCTTCCGTGGTACGGCTTAGTAAGCAACTTTCATACCCTTTCTTGGCATAAATATCGCGAAACATATTTCCCGTCAGAATAATACTGATATATTGGTCGGCAGTGGTCAGATTAAGAAACAGACCGGAACAAACCGTCGCACTGACCACGCTGACTGTTTTCTTCATAAAGCGCACAAAGATGGAAGTGATACTTCCCACCATGCCGCTTGCTGTCATTGCTCCGCCGAAACACATGGCACATAGTATCAGCCAAATCGTATTCATCATTCCTGACATGCCACGTGTGGCAATTAAATCTGTCAGAACGGCATTATCCGTGTGTAAATTTGTCTCTCCGTAGATAGTCATCATTAGTCCTTTAAACAGTGAATCGAATCCGGAAGCGGCAATTCCTGAAATTTCTTCCAACAAATCCGGCTGAAAGATTAAAGCAAAAACAGCAGCCAGCAGGGTGGACAGGAACAGCGTAACGATAGACGGCACTTTCTTCGCTATCAATATGCCGGTTGCTACGGGAACTATCAACAGCCACGGAGTGATATGAAACTTTTCATTCAGAGCTGTTGCCACTTCTGCGATGTGTTGTGTATTGTTGGCATCATGAGAGAATCCTGCTACGGTGAAAATAATTAGCGTAATGACAAGAGATGGAACCGTAGTAATCATCATGTAACGGATGTGACGGAATAAGGGAGTGTCTGTGATGGAAGAGGCCAGGATGGTAGTTTCGGATAAAGGAGATATTTTATCTCCGAAGTATGCCCCCGAAATAATGGCTCCGGCAATCCAGCCGTCTTCAAAACCTTGCGCCTTTCCGATACCCATCAGGGCGATACCGATGGTAGCAATGGTAGTCCAGGAACTTCCGGTCATAACGGAAATCAATGCGCAGATGATGCAGGTAGATGCCAGGAAGAAACTGGGATGGATAATTTGCATCCCGTAGTAGATTAGCGTAGGCACTACTCCACTAATCATCCAAATCCCACTCAACGCACCGATTATCAATAGAATAATAATGGCTGTTGCCACTCCGGCAATATTGTTGGTTATGGCGAGCTCATAATCTTTCCAGGGAATTTTATAAAACACCATACCGATAAGGATACAAATAGCTGTAGTGGTGAGTAGTGACACTTGGCTTCCGCCGCTTAGGGCATCACTGCCAAATGTGCGGATAGTGGCAAACAATAATAACACCAGTACAATGATCGGTATCAATGATACAAGGGGAGAGGGGGCTTTCTTCATGTTGATTCTTATAACCTTTTATTTGTTTTCCGGCTACTGTTTTGTTTATAGCCGCGCAAAGATACAACAAAAAAGAATGAAATCTTTTGCTTCAAAACGTCAGGCAATAAAAATTATTATAAGTTTGTATTTGATTGGAATATGTATAAGACCGGCTCAATTAGCGAAAGTCTTACGCCTTATCCACCAGTAACGGATGAAAAGTACCCCTGTCAGGATGAGGGCAATGGATAATCCGGTATAGAAAACTGAAATGAACGTTTCGGGCAGAAGATGGAAGCTACGTATGGTAATTCCCAGAGAAATCATGAAGATCATTGTAATCCAACTTTTCACATCGAAAAAGGAGAACGGGCAATTTCTGTGTTCTTTCTTTTGTTCGATTCGCTGGGTATGTTTATAATAAAGTCTTCTGAACACCAGAACGAAGAATAACAAGAAAACGACGGTAGCTTCTCCTATTTTGAACATCCAATCTTGGGAGGTGTTTAACCAGGTTACAATTCCTATTCGCAGAATATTGGCACCGGCTATAATCCAGACCGTGCCGGCTGTGATAAGTAAGATTTGTCTGTTAACTCCGTATTTCATTGGCTTTTTTATTGTAATAAACGGTTTGACCGTCCGTTTTGTTGACTCACTTCTTGTAGAAAGTCGTAATTAATAAAGAAATTCCGGTTAAAACGACTCCGGTACCGATAACTCCGTGCCAACCATACAGTTGCCAGAAGCTGCCCGCCAGAAATGTTCCCATCGAACCGCCAATAAAGTAAGTAGTCATGAAAACTGTATTGATACGGTTCGAAGCGCGCGGGTCCAGTTCGAAGATACTTGTCTGGTTACTAAGTTGGATGCATTGCATCCCTATGTCAATGATGATGATTCCGGCAATGATACCAATAAAAGTGTTTTCACCGATGAGGAACAGTAACCAGGCAAAGAGAATCAATCCGCAACCGATAAAGTTGAAGCGGCGTACCCCGACTTGTTTTACATATCTTCCAACAAAAGAGGCTGTTAATGCTCCCGCCACTCCGCAAAGTCCCAGCATACCAATGACGTCGCTGTTGGCAAAGAACGGGGCTTGTCCCATCTTAAATGCCAGGCAGGACCACATGGCGAGGAGGGAGCCGAAGTTTAATGCCGCCCGGATGGAATAAATGCGTAGTTGCGGATATTCTTTTACTAAGGCTAACAGGGATTTCATCAGGCCGCTATATTTTCCCTGAAAGTTGGTCTGAATGTCGGGAAGGACTTTTAGTACAACAATGGCGCAGATAAGCATCATGCCTGCGGCGATGTGATACATTTCCCGCCAGCCAATCAGTTCACCGATAAATCCGCTGACAACGCGTGAAGCCAGGATACCGGTCAGTAATCCTGATAAGACGATTCCTACATTCCTGCCTTTATTTTCCGGACGGGAAAACTGGGCGGCTATCGGAATGAATATTTGTGGAATCATCGAACAAACTCCCGTGAGGAATGAAGCGATAAGTATCAAATGAAAATTGTGCGTCAGGGCGATAGTCAATAGGGAAAATATCAGAACGGTGAAGTTGACGAGGATGATTTTCTTACGCTGATATAAATCTCCCAGAGGGGTGATAAACAGCAATCCTGCCGCATAGCCTATTTGCGTGACCATGGCAATCAGGTTAGTTCTGAACTCTGATATGCCAAGTTCATGGCGTATCATATTTAATAGAGGTTGAATATAATAGATGTTGGCTACCGAGACACCGGCCACAATAGCAAGTGTCCAGAGGATAGACGCCGGTAGTCCACCGTTTTCTTTTAAAGGCTGTTTCATGCGGCAAAGATAATAAAATAAGATGTTTATTCGATGAAGAAAGTGGTGGAAACTGTGTTACCTTCTCCGTCTACTGCCGTCAGGGAATGTTTGCCGGGAGCAGGTTGCAGGGAAATTTTGTGGAAATCCTGTGTCTGTGTCTGATAGGTGTCGTCGAGATGCCAGAAGATAGTGGCATTGGGATTGCTGTGTGCCAGTTCCACCGTGATAAAGCCTTTGCTGCCGTCCAATTGCTTGGGCAGTTTGATGTGGGCGTTCATCGGAGGGTAGATGAACTGCATGGGTTGGAAAGAATCTTCTCCGCAACCGGCTTTGAAAGGTGGTAGCGGTTTATATTCCGGATGATGCTGTTTATAGTACCATTCCCATACGGGAGGCAGGGCAAACCATGATTTCTGAATGGTAGGTTCCGTGTTTGCACAGTTTTCATAGATGCGGTGGCTTTCGTCGGCGGATAGTGTGACGAGATGATGGTAAGGACAAGCCTCTGTCCGTAATCCGACGGGAAGGATCAGTACGGTATCGGTTTCTTCACAGAAACGTCCTTTCAGATGACCGGATTGACGGCATATCTCTGCATCAACGAAAATTCCTTTGGGACGTTCGAACCAAGGTGAAGATGGGAGATAATTGAATATATCGAATAATACGGGACCGGCCGTTTGTGCACCGACCAATCCAGGTTTTCCCTCTCCGGTTGCATTTCCTACCCATACGCCTACTGCATAGCGGGGAGTCACGCCAACGGCCCAAGCGTCACGGAATCCGTAACTGGTTCCGGTCTTCCATGCGATAGTCTGCATCGAGGGGATTGATTTCCAGTCAATCTCTTCAGGTCGGTTGACTTCTATTAAGGCGGAAAGGGTGAGCCAGGCTGCTCCTGCTGAAATAACCTCTTTTGAAATAGCTTCTTCTGATATAGTTCTTTTTGGTATAATCCTTTCCGAAGTTGTCTTTTCCGAAATCGTCTTTTCTGAAGTAACTTTTCTTGAATCATCTCTTTCCAAAACAGTCTTTTCTTCTGCTTCTAATAGTATCTGTACTTCCTTTTCTTGGGGAAGATCGTTGGAATGATTGTTGGAGAGGCTTCGTCCCATTTGTGCATAAGCATTCGTTACATCCCATAGAGTAGCTTCGGCACCTCCTAAAATGAGTGATAATCCATAATGGGAGGCTGATCGGTTGATAGTCTTGAACCCCATTTGTTGCAGCATGTGATGAAATTTGGGTACTCCATATCTTTGTAGCATGGTGACAGCCGGGATATTTAATGAGCGGGCAAGAGCTTCGGAAGCGGGGACGGCTCCTTCAAACTGTAGGCTGAAGTTTTGTGGAGTAAAGCCGTTGATATTAACGGGTACGTCCGGTAATAGCATTTGCGGTAATAGACTTCCCTCCTGTAACATGGCACCATAGAGAAAGGGTTTTAAAATACTACCTGTACTTCTAGGAGCTTGAATCACGTCTACTTGATTCCCCCCTTGTTTACGGTCGAAATGTACATTTCCGCAGTATACTACCACTTGATTGGCGGGAATGTCTATAATTAGGATAGCCAGGTTACGGATATCACTTCGATTAAATTCATTACTCCACCGTTCCGCCAAACTCTCTATATGGGTTTGTATTCCTTTATCGATGGTTGAGCGGGTATATAATCCGTTTCTTTCCTGATAAAAGCGGGTAACCAGATGTGGGGCTATTTGAGGAAGAGGATGTGGTTCGTCGGGTAACGGTTCGCTGATAGCCAGTTCATAGGTGGACGCATCGATAATCTCTTCTTCAAAAAGTTGTTTCAATAGACGGTTGCGTTTGGAAAGAAGTGTTTTTCGTCCTTTGGATAGATGAATCATGGCGGGGGCATTGGGCAGGACGGCCAGCATGGCTGATTCCGCCCATGATAAATCTTCGGCAGAATGACCGAAGTAACGCCAGGCAGCAGCATCCAGTCCTACCACATTTCCTCCGAATGGTGCATGAGAGACATACATGGATAAGATTTCCTCTTTGGAAGTCCGGAACTCCAAACGGGTAGCCCAGATCATTTCAATGACTTTCTCTCCGATAGTTCTGGGTTTGTTTCGGGCGAGACGGATGGTCTGCATGGTAAGGGTACTACCTCCGCTTACAACACGTTTATTCTTTAAATTCTGATAGAGTGCCCTTCCGGTAGATAACGGATTAACTCCCCAATGGTGGTAAAAGTGTTTATCTTCAAAGGTAATAAGGCATTGTTTGATTTTCTCGGGTGTTGTCTTTCGGGGAGGAAACCGCCATTGACCGTCCGAAGCGATACGTGCTCCCAGTAATTCTTCGTTTCGATCAGTCACGACGGTAGAGTAGGGTACATGAAACAGTTGCCGGGGAAGGCAAAAGATGTATCCTATCATCAAAAGAGCAATGCTTATTGTCATTACTTTCTTAGTAACAGATAATCGTTTGAAGAATTTATATATAGGATTCATTTAAATGTTAAAAGCTAAGAGACATATCTTTTTGATAAATGATTAGGTACGAAATAATTAGGCACGGATTACACGGATTTCACGGTTCTACTCGTTAACCAAAACCGCGTAATCCGTGTAATCCGTGCCTGAAATTTATCGACTGACAGTTGTTCTTCCCGCTTTGCTGCGTGCCTGTACGTTTACATCATACATTGCTTCACATTGAACGGCAGGAAGAATAAAGTTACCTGCATAAGTCGCTTGCAGTCTGACAGTGAACACTTTCGTTTCACCACGACGCAAATTGAAATAAGTAAATACCCTGTCATCGCGTATATCCAGATAATTATATTTGCTGACGGACTTACCGGAACCATCGGCTGCTACGCTTTCCGTTTCGGGGGCAACCATTCTTTCGTTATATATTTCCCAACCGGACGGTATGATATGCGTCAGTGCCAGATTGGTGTAATCGGAAGTTCCGCTAATATTGGATATGGAGGTGATAGCCATAAAGTCAGTTCCCTGTATAATATCATTGACAGAGATCGGTGTACCGTTCAGGTTGGCATATCTTATATCCATACGAAGATTGTCGCTGATGGCCGGTAATGTATCGTTCAACAACTGTGTGCGTGTGATAAGGTCAACGCTAAGCGCTCCTTTTCCTTGATTTTTCACAGCAATCATACCGGATTTGGGAGTGGTGGCGATTTCCTTTTCAAACACAGCTTTAGCCGATTTCACGGCAGGTTGTTGTTTGTCGTTCCATGTCCATACGAAATCCAATGTACCTGACAGCTTTTCAGCCAGACGTCCCATTGCCATAAGAGCAAAAGCGGTGGATTGTGTACTGAACCACTCCTCTTGTGACAGATTCTTTGAAACGACTTTTGCCTGCTGCAAAGCATCCCGTTCCCGGTTCATCAGGATCAGTGTTTCCAGAATCATAGCTTCATCACGGTCGGAGGAACCGTAAATCTGATTCATGGAAGAGTAGGGGCTTACTGTTGTTTCTGCATTATACACCAGTTCTTCAGCCGGTTTCATCTTTCCGGTCAGTGCATAGGTTGCTGCCAGTCTCCATTTAGCCTGAATGGATAATCCTGCCTGTTCTTTCATCCGGTTCATGGCCCCATATTCCGGTGCTCCTGCCAATGCAAGCGTATATAAACGGAAAGCCTGTTGCAATTCCGACTGCCATTGTTGCCAGCCGCTTGCATCCTGCGGCATCCGCCAGTTCTGTGCGGCAGCACGTTGGAAACGCTTCCACTTGTTCAATACGTTCGAATGAACGGCGTATCCTTTTTCTTGTGCCAGTGTCAGGAACATTCCTGCATAAGAACTGATCCATTCGTCGGCAACAGCATTTCCCGGCCAATATACAAATCCGCCATTGGGGAGTTGACGACCATAAATCTGCCGGATAGCTTCCTGTACATTTGTCTTTATCTTTTCGGCTTCTATCTTATCTATTGTTTTGAATTGGCCGACAAACAGAAGAGGCAAAGCCTTGGAAGTCAACTGTTCCGTACAATGGTGCTGATAGTTGTATAAGAAGTCGAACCGGCGGCTGATGTCAACCGAAGGTATGCGTGATACTTCCAGCTTTATCTGGTTATTTGCAGAAGAACTGCTTAGATTGTATGAAAGTTCTTTGCTTTGTCCGGCTTCTACCCATTGACTGTTGCGCAGGGTTACTACCGGATTCGGGTTGCGTACTTCTATTTCAATGGTTTCTTTAGTTTGTTGTCCGCCACCATTGGCTGTCAGATGGATGGTAGCTTTTCCTGTTTTACTACCTGTTTTTAAGGTAAAGAACACAAGCTGGTCACCCGGTTGGCTAAATTTGAGCGACTGTTGGTTGGCCCCTACAATCTGTACTCCTCCACCGGATGCCTGAAGTGATACGGTTACATTCTTCACTTGATTTTCCATCGCAAAGATATTTACCGGAACGGTGATTTCTTCCTGAATGCTAAGCACACGGGGCAAGGTGGACAACATCATTAACGGAGTCCGTACGAAAGCCGTTTTTTCCGCATTGCCGTACGCTCCCTCTTGTCCGGCAACCACCATGGCACGTACCGAACCTACATACATCGGAAGTTTCAGCGTATGCGTCTGGCTCTTACCTTTTCCCAGATAGAAAGGACCTATAAACTTGACTACCGGTTTGAAACGGTTTGCTTTTGCATCGGCAGGTTTCAATGTGGCGTCTCCACCCGTACTGAAAAGTGAACTGTAACTTCCGGCGGAAGCTCCCAATACATTATCATACATATCCCATGTCCGGATGCCGAGTGCTTCGCGTGAATAGAAATCATTCCATGGGTCCGGGGTCTTGAAATTGGTAAGATCCAGCAAACCGTCGTCTACAATAGCTAATGTATAAGTCATCGGTTTTCCGGTCTTTTCGCTGACGGTCACATTGAAGTTGGTTTCCGGGCGTAACACTTCCGGCATCTGTATCTGCGGTTGTAATACCGTCTGACTGTTAGTCACGAATACCGGAACGACGCCATACATACGGATGGGCAGGTCATTGACTGTTTGCGCATGAGGCTGTAACAAACTGATATGGAGATATACATTCGGAGTCATCTCCGGTGTAATCTTGAATGTATATTTCGTATCTCCTCCGTTGGAAACCTCTATCCATTCTTGTCGTAATACGGTAGAACCGTTTTCTATGGATACCAGTGCGCGTCCTCCCGCTGCTGCAGGAATGATTGCTGTGGCTGTTTCTCCTATTTCATAAGAGTCTTTGTTCAGTGAGAAAGCAAGCATCTTGATACCGCTGGGATCAGTCTTGCTCGAACGTCCCCGCCATTCCGGCCAGTCAACATAAACTGTACCTCCGGTGGCATGTCCACTCTCTTTATCTTTCACGTAAACCAGGTAGCGTCCCCATGACGGATAATCGATACGGAATTTGAAAGATGCTTTTCCGCCTCTTGTCTGTAAATTGCCGCTGGCAACAGGAGTGATGGAACTGTTGTTGATATACGTTCCGAAAGATTCACCACTGTTTTCCCACCACCAACTCCAGCCGATGCGGTATATTTTGTATTCCAGATTAGAACTGTTCACTAACTGTCCCTGCGTGTTTACAGTTACAATATCGAATACATGATCTTTGTCAGTTTCAATATATTTGCCTTTTGGCTGGTTCAGATTGATACCGACATAAGAGGTGAATGGTGAGAATGGAATTGTTTGAGTGTAGATGCTGGCATCTCCTCCCGGTTCGAACACGCGGGTGGTGAAAGTGGCGTTCAGCATACCCGGCGCTTCCGTTGCGGTCGGAACTTTCAGCATGACGTTTGCTTTTCCTTCTGCATCCAGTGTGCCGTCAAATATATCTGTTTTGATAGTCGTGAAATCCGTAGCCGGATTGTTAAAGATATATTGTCCGTAATTCTTAAACTGTGTATTCACTTTCGATAAAGACATTTCTACTTTGGCTTTCAGTTTGGAGGCAGTTGCTCCTGTCAGCCAGGTTGAAGTGAGTGGGGCATAGAAATCCTTGTCCGTGGCTTGAAGAACCTTCGGCAATGCCAGATTTATTTTCAGGCGGTTGGGCTTTATGGTTTCGATACGCAGACCTTTGTGGAAGGTGGTTCCTCCCACCTTAATATACGCATTCCAAAGTCCGGTCGGGTCTGTTGCCTGTGTCGGAACGTCGAATGTATAGAATCCGTTCATTCCTTGTGTTGAAATCATTTTCGTGTAGAACTGTCCTCTCGGATTGTAAATCTCCAGTGCTACGGGGTGCTTGTCGGGGATTCTCTTTTCGCGGTCTTCCAATATAAAGGAAATGTGCAGCGTGTCTCCCGGGCGCCATACCCCTCTTTCGCCATATATAAATCCTTTCAGTCCCTTTTGAATATCTTTTCCTCCCACGTCGAATCTGCTGACGGACTGTTCTTCACCGTCCACAACGCGCACATACGCCTTTTGTTTTTCCGATTCTGCCACGATAATGAAAGGCACACCGTTCGGAGTGATTTCAACGAATCCTTCTCCATTGGTTTCTCCTTTCCCTATGGGTTGTAACTGGAAGTTATACGCTGTTACCTGTGCTTTCCCTATCGGCTTTGTATCCAAAATGTTACTAACGGCGATCCACAGTTTATTCAGTGAGTTCCGTTTAACAATCATTCCCAGGTTGGAAGCGAAAACATTGCAGGCAGCTACCCGGTCTGAATTCATATAATAAGACGGATGGCAGGGATTGTCGCGTTCCGTCCATCGGTACACACTCCAGTCCATTGTTCCGCCATTGTAATAATAGTAAGCTTCGGGGGTATTCCAGATTGCTTCATCTTCTTCGGACAAGACACTTCCACTTACTTTGGTCAGCCCGTCGGAGGTGCTGCTGTCTGCGAATTTCATATCCTGATTCTCGACCCCTCCACAAGGATAAGCGGAGTATTCCTGACGGAATGAAAGTATCACACGATAGATGGCACCCGGTTCCTGATGGATTAATCCGGCAAGGTCTATCGAGTAATCTCCCCAATGATGAATGTCTTTGGAAGCATCTTTGGCAAGCCATAACGTTTTCTTATAAACCAGTCTTCCCGAACGGCGTAGCTCATTGGCTGAGGCCAGTGAATTGGTTTGCATAAACATCAATACATTGTTCTCGAAAATGCGGATCACGCTCAAATCCACAGCATACAGGTTGACAGCCCTGAAAGGAATAATCAGACTTTTCGAATCGGGCAGGATAGCGGCGGTAGTAGACATTTCCACTTGTGGTTTCAGACTTACTTCACTGAATGAGATCGTATGAGAAGTTCCCAACGCTTTACCTTGACTGTCTTTGACTCCTTCATGGATATTCAACGTCAGTTTGTTCTGTGTGTTTGCTTCGAAATAGATAAAAACTCTGTTCTCACTGATTTGGAAGATCGATGAGGAGATTTCCGGGATCTCAATCAGTCCTTTTAAATCTTGAGTAGTGGATAGGGGAGCGGAGAAAACAATCTCGATTCCATTTTCCGGTTGGTCGATGCGTTCGGCAGACATGAAACGGAAACAATCTTTCGCCGGTATCAGTATTTCTTCGCTTTGTTTACGGTCGATGCCGGCTGCGTTGCCGTTGGCTGTGATAGTCAAGGGGTAATCATCAGCTTCTCTGGGGATTTGTCTGATACTAAACAAATACCGGGTATGATTGTCGGTTGCGGTGACTTCCACCGGATAACTCTTTTTTCCGTCACTGGCAGTCAGCATCTTTTCTACCTCTTCCTTTTTCACTACGTCGCTGAAACGTATCTCTCCTTTAATATTTATTTCATTCGGTTGGGTAGCTGTAATCGGTAATGATTCCAGTTGCAGGGTGAAGTTACGTTCCTGTACACGGAATGAGAAGTTGAACTCTTTCAGCTTTTTGTCCACTTCGATGAAGTCTCCGAGCCGGAAAGTTCCTTCGTAAAGTGTTCCCGGTTTCAGCGTTCCTTCTTCGGGCACAAATTCAATGGTATTGTTGCTAACCCAATATGCTTTTCCCTTTAATGAAGGTGAGAAACTGAACGGATTGCTTTTTAACTCATTGTTCATATCCACCATGGGTTGGTCGTGGGTCAGTTCTATACGTATGGTCGAATTTTGCGAGATGACTCCTCCCGTATACGCATTTACATACGGTGCATAATCGGCAGAAGGAATGATGTCTTTTTGAGTGCGTGTGCATGAATATAGGCCCACAGTCATCATGATAAGTAAGAATAGTCCGGTAGCACTGATGCTACGTGTAGTCTTTGTTTGTCCCATAGTGAGAAGTTTTTTATAGTTCAACAAACAAATATACAGTTTTTATGCTAAATCCTTTGTTATTCTGATTATTTTTGCAAGTTCTTAATCAATTTATTTATGGGGAAAAAGAAAGAATACAAAGAGGCCAATCGGCGATTTCTGAAAAAACTATCTTTTCAGGAAGGTGTTTTCGCGTTGCCGTGTGGAATCTATTACAAAGTTTTGGAAACTGGCGAAAGTACGATTTCTCCGGGTGCACGGAGCATTGTTACCGTGCATTACAAAGGAAGTCTGATTGATGGCCAGGTGTTTGATAATTCTTATGAGCGTACTTGTCCCGATGCCCTACGTCTTAGTGATGTAATAGAAGGGTGGCAGGTGGCACTTCAGAAAATGCATGTTGGTGATAAATGGATTATTTATATTCCTTATGCAATGGGATACGGTATCAAATCTTTTGATTCTATTCCTGCCTACTCGACATTGATCTTCGAAGTGGAACTGCTTGGTGTTGCATAGAGCATAAAGATGAGCTATATACAATCAGATACATGGATATTTTTCTTTTAGCTTTTTCATAAAAGACTTGCTTACTTGTAAAAGTTCCATCTCATTAAATGGAGGAAGCAATATGCAATTGTTGTCTTCAATCGAAACCAGATAGCTTATATTGATAATGTGTGACTGGCTAATCTGGATAAGATAGGGATGCAGACTCAATATCTTTTGTGAGTTTGTATTTCTTTTGAGTGTCAGGGTATGATTGTTATTTAATACAGCTTCCCATAGCTTACTCTTGGAGTTATACCGGAAATAGCCAATCTGTTCTAAATGGATTAGTTGCAAGTTTCCAGTAATGGTAGTATATAAAAAGATCTTTTCTTCTTGATGTTTTTCTGTGTCGGTGTGATTGCAATTGTCAATATTCATATTCTATTTATCTTAGTATTCGATTAATCTGTTGATGATGCCAACGTCGTAGTTTTATTTTGCATCAAAAGTAACGGATTGCTTTTAGCTATAAAAATAAAAAGTGTCTCATTCCTGAAATGAGACACTTTTTACTATTAAGAATTGTGCTTTTAAAAAAGAAAATTATTGTTCTACTCTTTGATTATCAATGAATTTACTAGGTGATACACCATACTTTTCTGAAAAGTTACGATAGAAAGTTGCCCGGGAGGTGAAACCGCATGCAAACATCAGTTCTTTTACATTACTCTTTGGATTTTCGGCGGCTAGTTGTCTGAAATATTCCAGTCGAAGATAATTAATGTATTCCCGGAAACCTGTAAAGCCCTGACTTTTGATTGCTGCAGAAATATCATGTTCCTGTTTATTCAGAGACTTGGCTAAAAGTTCTATGTTATACCGTTGATCGGTATAGGGATGCTGTTCCTGAAGATAGGCTTCAATCGTTGAGAAGAGCGGGGGAGTAGGAGATGGCTTTCCAGCTTGTAGCATTATAGTGCTTTCCGTATTCTTTCCATTATGAATCATGTTTATATGGTTCGAAAACGGATTCTCATAACGTAAATATTGTATGGAGAATAAGACCGTAAAAACGATTGCCATAATGCCGAACAGGTTGAAAACAAATTCATTGATATTTAGAGTGAACAAGATGTATATCCCTAAAAATACGAATAGAAAACCGATGAATAGATACATGTTATTATTTATCCTGCGGTAGGTCTTGTTATTCATCATAGGATAAATAAGAAGAATGAGTGGGGTAAAAACGGATAACAGGAATATGGAAACCCTGAGCTTGACATCTGTTTGATGGATATTCGGAATAATTTCATCTATGGAGTGGATGGGAGTAATATTTCCATTGAAGCCTAAATAACTGATTCCTACAGTTATCGTAATGATAGGTAATAACAGAAAAGTAAATATTCTGAAATGGTTCAGATAGCCCGGCGATAAAGAAGCGATAGGGAACAGGGCTACAATATTTGCTAAAGCATACCATTTGAGCATTTTCTCTATGTTGAGCAATTCTGTGAAGTTGTATTTCGGAGTGTCTGTGACAATTGTCAGCCATCCGATATTTTCCCATGAAAACATAATACCGATGCCGGTAGCTATAATTCCCCAATATAATTTCGGATAATTGTCTTTAGCACGTATAATAAGGATGATTCCTATAATTAACGCAATCAGATCAAGTGTAAGCTCAATAGATAGATGTGTAATTCCCATATTTCTGACGTGTTTCTATTTTTGAAGTATATACATAAGTATTTCCCTTTGCAAAGGTAGCTAAAAATAGATATATTTGATAATAAAAAACACGTGACTCTGAAGGAACTTGCTATGTTGCCCTGTCTTATATCTTCTTGGAAGAATCGTCTTCAGCCAATTCTTTAATCTCTTTATTCAAAAATACGGAAAGAACAGTTCTTACCACAACTACTCCACCCAAGATCGCTAGTTCATCTAAAGTAGGGTCAACTACAGTTTTCAGTATGTCGGAAGCGATTAAAAATTCCAATCCCAGTAAAAGGTAGCTACCGAAGTCTGCTCTAAGTTGCCGGATATTATTGACGGTATAAGTACCGTTGAACCGTTTGATTTCATTGCGCAGGAAGGCTACGAAGCCAACGAGTACTCCATAAGTTACAATCAGCAAACTGATAACACTGATGATAGTAGCGAGCGTATTTAAGAATGTAAGTAGCATTGTTGTATAATGTTTTTGGTATCTGTCATATAAACAAATGAAGCTATATAATGGTTCTTGGATAAATCTTCATCTATTCCCTTATCCCATTATCCATTTAGCATATCTCGGCATAAATTTGTAAATTAAGGCTACAATTCCCCAAGATAAAATAAATACAAGAATGCCAGTGATAGGAATCTGGAGAGCTATTGGGATATTGATTTTTTCTATGATTAAGTAGCCAATTCCTACAATGAAATAGTGTATCATATAAATGCCTAACCCACATTTTGTTATATTTGATAAAATAGATATGATATAGGGGGAACGAATTTGTATCTTTTGTACTATTAGGAAAATGGCCATTGTCATCAACAAAACATTAGGAGAACAGTAAAGGAAAAACAGCTCCATTTGCTCTTCTGAAATATGGGGTTGAGATGTCATGTTTCTGAAGCCGACATAAGTTATGGCATAACCAATGACAAATAAAATAACAGATAGCATTATTGTCTTGCCGGTTGTGAGCGTATTTTTCATGTATAAGTAATAGCCTAATAATAGATAGCCATTAAAACCTGCAAAATAATATAAAGTGCCAAAATTGTTCCACGCACAAGTTCCCCATATATAGCTAGATATGTATTCACTGCAATAAGGTAGGAAAAGAGTGATTCCCCAAATAAAAAGGAATATTTTTATTTGCTTATCTGTTGCTTGTTTAACCCATGCGGAAAAGAAAGGCATGTATAAGTATAAACCTATTAACATATAGATATACCATAATGGGATGGTATATACATTGAAATTAAATGGTATCATGTATATGTTATATAGACAACTTTCCCATGATTGCGAAGGATTTTCTCCTGCATAAGCAAACATTCTTGAAAGAATGGAGTTATCCCAACCCATGATTCCTGTTAGTAAGGGGAATAAGTTATACAATAAAGACCAAATAAGAAAAGGAACTATAACTCGCAACATCCTTTTTTTGTAGAATTGTTCCATATCTTGTTGTATAGGCAACAACAGCATGCCTGTCAACATTACAAAAAGTGGAACGCATGGACGTAGAAAAGCTCCATATATACTGCCCCATAGATTATAATCAGGATTTGAACGAGCTTCCGGAGATACATTAAAAGGGTCCGAACAATGGATGCAAATCACCATGATAATAGCGACAAGTCTTAGTAAATCCGCCCATACGATACGGCTTGGTGTGATAGAGTTTGATTGAGTATTCATTTTGCACTTAATTTAAAAGTGCAAATTTACGACTATGGTATATCTTTTTTTTTAAAGTACTTTAAAAAAAACATTCATATAATATGTTGAAATCATCCCCAATATACTATTTGATTCGATTTCTTAGATGGGATAAGGTTACTTGAGAAATTCCTAAGTATGAAGCAATGTAGCCAAGGTTAACACGTTGAAAAAGTTCAGGACGTGTTTCTAATAGTTCTGTATATCTTTCTTCTGCTGTTTGATATAACCTTGATATTAAGCGTTTCTCATTCACAATAAACGCATCTTGATGTAAAATTCTTGACCAGTTGGCTATCTCTATATTATTAAAATAGAGTGCTTCTAATTCTTTAATCGGGATAGCATATAAAATAGAATTTTCCAATAATTGCACGATTTCATATTCATATCCTTTTATGTTACCATAAAAATTATTCGTAGAAAAAACGATATCTCCTTCCATACTGAACCACGAAGTAGCTTCCTTGCCATTTATTACGCAATAAGAGCGTGCTATGCCTTTTTCCATGAAATAGAAATTTCTGTCTTTTTGAAAGGAGGAGGTTAATATGTGTTTTTTAGGTAATTTCAATAATGTGCTGTGAGTAAACAACTCGTTTATGGAATTGTCACTCATGTTTGATTTAGCTTTCAGGGCATTTATTATATTTATCATCATTTCTTTTTAAAATATCATATATGCGAATATACTCATAATTTTTCATATATGCTGAAAGTCACGAATACATGTGTAGAGGTATACAAAAAAAGAAATCCCCATAACCTTATCAGTTACAGGGATTTAATATATAGTAATTATCTAAGTTACTTAGCTAAAGCCTGAGCTACGTCAACCGCACAAGCTACTGTACAACCTACCATCGGGTTGTTACCAATTCCCAGGAATCCCATCATTTCTACGTGAGCAGGAACTGATGAAGAACCAGCGAACTGAGCGTCAGAGTGCATACGACCCATAGTGTCAGTCATACCATAAGAAGCAGGACCGGCAGCCATGTTATCCGGATGAAGAGTACGACCTGTACCACCACCAGAAGCAACTGAAAAATAAGGTTTGCCAGCAAGAACACGTTCTTTCTTGTAAGTACCGGCAACTGGGTGTTGGAAACGAGTCGGGTTAGTAGAGTTACCTGTGATAGATACGTCTACACCTTCTTTCCACATGATAGCTACACCTTCGCGAACGTCGTCAGCACCATAACATTTTACTTTTGCACGAGGACCGTCAGAGTAAGCGATTTCGCGAACAACTTTCAGTTCACCTGTGAAGTAATCGAATTGAGTCTGAACATAAGTAAAGCCGTTGATACGAGAGATGATCTGAGCAGCATCTTTTCCAAGACCGTTCAGGATGCAACGCAACGGTTCTTTACGTACTTTGTCTGCTTTTGCAGCGATTTTGATAGCACCTTCAGCAGCAGCGAAAGATTCGTGACCTGCCAGGAAAGCGAAACATTTAGTTTCTTCGCGCAGCAACATAGCAGCCAGGTTACCATGACCGATACCAACCTTACGGTCGTCAGCTACAGAACCCGGGATACAGAATGCTTGCAAACCGATACCGATAGCTTCAGCAGCTTCAGCAGCGTTTGTGCAGTTCTTCTTAAGAGCGATAGCAGTACCTACTACATAAGCCCATTTTGCATTTTCAAAGCAGATAGGCTGAGTTTCTTCACACGTTTTATAAGGATCAAGTCCGGCAGCTTCGCAGATAGCGTTAGCTTCTTCGATGTCTTTGATGCCGTTAGCGTTCAAGGCTTCAATGATACCTTTGATACGACGGTCTTGGCTTTCGAATTTTACTTCTCTAATCATAGTTTCTTTCCTCCTTATATTATTCGTGACGTGGATCAATAGATTTAACTGCTCCCTGTTCTGCTGTTACGCGTCCATAAGTACCTGTAACTTTCTTCAAAGCTTCGTTAGCATCAGTACCTTTCTTGATTTCGTCCATGAACTTACCCATGTGTACGAATTCGTATCCGCAGATTTCGTCGTTCTTGTCCAAGAAGATTTGTTTGATATAACCTTCTGCCATTTCAAGGTAACGAGGACCTTTAGCCAAAGTACCATAAAGAGTACCTACCTGGCTACGCAGACCTTTACCCAAGTCTTCCAAACCTGCACCGATAATCAAACCACCTTCAGAGAAAGCTGATTGAGTACGTCCGTATACGATTTGCAAGAAAAGTTCGCGCATTGCAGTATTGATAGCGTCGCAAACAAGGTCAGTGTTTAATGCTTCAAGAACTGTTTTACCCGGAAGGATTTCAGAAGCCATAGCAGCTGAGTGAGTCATACCAGAGCAACCGATTGTCTCGATCAAGGCTTCCTGGATGATACCTTCTTTAACGTTCAGTGTCAGTTTACAAGCACCTTGTTGAGGAGCGCACCAACCGATACCGTGTGTCAAACCAGAAATATCAACGATTTCTTTAGATCTTACCCATTTGCCTTCTTCGGGTATGGGAGCCGGTCCATGGTTAGGACCCTTCTTTACAACACACATGTGTTCCACTTCGTGTGAATAAGTCATAATTAGCTCTTTTTTTAAGTGATATAATTAAAAATACGTAGTCACGATTCTCTAAATCGCCCACAAAGGTAGTCGATTTATTTGTTTCTGCAAATCGCCTTTTATTACTTTTTTGTGAAAAGAGACAAATCTGTTTGCGTTTTTTCTTCGTTTGTAAAGTCGGGATTGCATTTGTGAAAGATTGAAGCTGGGAGAACTATCTATTCTTTGCTTTGTTGTTATTAGAAAACGAAAATTTATGGAACTGAATCAAGTAGACATACATTATTTAATAGCGGCAATTTGCGTTATTTCATCTGCGCTTATTTTTTATACGATAGGTGTTTGGGGCGAACGTCTTCAAAAGAAATTGAAGTTTTGGCATATTATTTTCTTCCTTCTCGGTTTGCTTGCCGATACGGTTGGCACAAGTCTGATGGAGCACATTGCTGAACTGACTCATCTACATGACGAAATTCATACGCTGACGGGAACTATTGCTATTCTTCTGATGTTTGTACATGCTTTATGGGCGATATGGACTTATGTGAAGGGAACGCCTATAGAAAAAAGGCATTTTAATCGTTTCAGTATTGTAGTTTGGTTCATTTGGCTTATACCTTATTTAATAGGTGTTTATTTGGGGATGCGATTACACGTTTAAATAAGTCTATATTGAGGTAGTCGTATGAAGTGAGGAAAGATAGAAAGAGAAGTAGGGATGATTAGGATAAAGAGTAGATAAACATAGATTAGCCTATGTAAGCATTCGGTCTCGTGCGTATTCTCTCCAAACTCTTATAAAGTCAAAAGCCAGACGGAGTACGTCTGGCTTTTGACTTTATAAACCTTTCTTGTTTATCCTTTCCAATTAAATGGCAGTAAATCGGAGTAGTCGTTTTTCTCTTCTCTTTCTTTATCCTGTACTCTAATCACCACGTCCTGCATCCATAGTTTTGGGTTCACCTTATTTTCCCTGCAACATCCCATCAGTGAAAAGAATATTGCCGCTGCGTGTGCTGCCTCATGCGATCCGGAGAAGAGTGTATTTTTTCTGTTTACAGTCAACGGTCTAATAGAACGCTCCACCGGATTATTATCAATGCAGAACTGTGCATCATTGACATATCCGGACAGTTGTTCAAAGCGTGTGTACATATAGAATATGGCCTTGGCAACAGGCGATTTATCGACCGTATGTTCATATTCCTCTTTGCACCATTTTTCCAGTCCTTTGATAATAGGGTACGATTTTTCCCGGCGAAGCTTTACTACAGCCTCGCCTTCCAGATGTTCTATCCTGATTTCCTCCTCCACAGCATACAGTCTGCCTATTTGTTCAAGTGCATACCTTGCTCTGGGAGGGTCATTTCCTTCCGCTTCCACAAACTTGCGCCTGACGTGTGCCCAACAGCACAAGTGCAACTTTCCGGGTAGCGTGTCGAACTCGTCATATACTGCAAAGCCGTCACTCTGTACCACGCGGACCTGTCCTGCCAGCAGTGTGTCTATTCCGCTGCTGCCACGCCCCTTGTGATATTCAAAGAAGGGGGTATGAAACCGGGGCAGATAGAAGTTCCACATATACCCGCGATGAAGAGCACCGGGTCGGTCGCTTTCAAGTACGGGGTGGGGCGTCTCATCGGCCATGACGTAATAACTGTCCTTAACCAGTTCACGAAGCTCATTGTAGATCGGCTCCAAACGCTGTGCGGCAGCCATCATCCAGTTACTTACGGTGGAAGGACTCAGATGGATGCCTTCACGCTCAAAAATGTCCAGCTGTCTGTGCAGAGGCAGGTGATCGTAATATTTGGCGGTGGCAATGTGGGACAGTACACTCTCCGAGGCATTGCTGTGAGGGTGTGCCATTACGGGCATGGGAGCAGTTATGATACGACCGTCGGCAAGCCGGTATTTAGGACGGATGATGCGTCTCACATAGAATCGGGCAGGGCTGACGGCATATTGTTCGCTCACTTCCTCCCCCAGCTTCGTCGCTCCCTCCAGAGAAAGACCTTCCGGCATGGGAATGATGATTTCTTCACGGGGAAGGGACGGATCGATGGGCTTACGGGCGTGGGGAGTAATCTTTTGGGTGAAGCTCTTACGGAAACGATTGTAACCATTCTCCGACCGGGCAGATTTCTCAGCCGTTTTCTGCTCCTCCGCTACCGGGTCATTGACATCGGACGGAGATTCAAAACAGATGCTCAATTGGTTGGCATCTTCGGGAAGATGACGTTTTTCACTGGATTTACCCCATAAACGGCGTGTCAAATCAGCCAATTTCCATCTCAGGTCAGCAATGACGGCTGTACAGGCTGAGATTTCCTCAACTTGGCGGGAATACTCCTGCAAAGAGGCTGCGTATTTTCTCTGAAGTTCCGCATGTTCCTTTTCAAGACGTTCACGTTCCTTGCGCAACTCTTCGTACTCTTCCAAAGTAAAGGTAATGACTGGTTCTTTCACTGCATATCCACTTTTTTATTATGTGGCAAAGTTATCAAAATAAACCTGTACGGCTTGTAGGATGGGAGATTACTTTTCAACTGTTTTCCGATACTTTTTAACAGTAAGCAGCTCATTCAGGCGATTCCAGGAAATTTGAAGAAAATCTCTTTTCCGTTCGTCCTTTTTCAAGAAGAAAGAACTGTGGTTCAGACGACGGCATTCCAGTCGGTATTCGTCCTCGCACCGATAGAGGATATGCAATCTGCTACGGGAACGGTCAAGAAAAATATGACAACTCTGCTCTGACACGCAAGAACCCGTGTGCCGGATGACCTCGCCACAAAGACCGTCAATACCTTTATGGAAATTACAACCATTGGGATAAAGGTAATAAGACCAGAAAGGACTGTTACGGAAAAGACCAAGACCTAAGGGGAGAAGTAGATCCTGAGGAGAATGGATGCCAAGACTGGAAGCCGAAACTTTATAACGACGACCACCATCAAATATGAAAAGAACAGAATCAAAATGGTTAGACTCGGATAAGAGACTACGCAGCTTTTCACTTTCACTAGAAAATACTAATACTGAACACATAATGGATTAAGATGATTATGAAGGCACAAAGGTAGGAAAGAAAAGAAGGGAAAGAAACACGCACGAGCCCGAATGCTTACTAGCCTATCGGTATCTTTAATTCGTCACGGCCGTGGTGAGATCTTCCCACGGCTGTGGTAGGAACTCTTCACGGCTGTGACGAATTCTTCCCACGGGCGTGGGAAGCTAACAATGTCGGTAGTATGATCGAACTTTAGTATAGGTAAAACATAACTTTGCTGGCTGTGTAACATAAAGATAACGGATGGTTGGGTACTGTTCTATATAGGACTAAGAAAAAAATGTCAATCAAAATCAGGGCAGAGACATGGTGATAGGTGATAGATCGGGTGATAGGTTGCTTTTTAACCTATCACCGCTTGAAAGTACGATGAATAAATGGTTTGAATGATGTCGGTGATAGGTGATAGAGGAAAGTGCAATTTTGAACATGAAGAGTGTAGTTGATTACAAAGCTGTTTTTATTTATTTCGCAATTAGTTGGGAAGTAGAATAAAATTCGTAGCTTTGTTGCGTAAATTATTGAATGAAGATATGATAGAAGTTTTAGAGCCAGCTTTACAGAAGGCTGCGGGTGAAGGAATGGATGAATTTATCCAAGTATTTACTGATAAATATAAGGAAGTGATTGGTGGTGAATTGACTGCTGATACAATGCCTTTGCTCACTGGTGAGCAACATTCTTTGCTGGCATATCAGATTTTTCGTGATGAAATAATGGTTGGTGGATTTTGCCAATTAATTCAGAACGGTTATGGTGGATATATCTTTGATAATCCGTTTGCGAAAGTGATGCGTTTATGGGGGGCAGAAGAATTCTCTAAATTAGTTTATAAGGCTAAGAAAATCTTTGATGCCAATCGGAAAGACTTGGAAAAGGAACGGACGGATGATGAATTTATGGCTATGTATGAGCAATATGAAGCTTTCGATGAGCTGGAAGAGACTTATTTGGAAATGGAAGAACAAGTTACAGCATTGATTGCGAGTTATGTAGACGATCACTTAGAGCTTTTTGCAAAAATAATAAAGTAATGGATGCAGTATTTTTTAAGTCCTTGCATTTATTAATTATGAATTAGAATTTATATCTTTGCAAAATCTAAAAAATATGTTTATGAAACAGATGAAATTTTTCTTGGTGGCTTTGATGGCTGTGGTTATGGGGATGTCGGTTACTTCATGTATGAATGGAGACGATAACCACAATGTAACGATGACTGTTCCTGTTAAGTATAATTTTGGATCATTTCTGATGGGAGATGCAACTACGAAGTTGGTTCCAACTACAGAATTAGGTTTATTGGATGGGACTATGTATATAATTTCATGCCAATATGACCAATCACAGGTATCAGCGAATAGTAATAGTATACCAGTAACGCTGTTATCTACTCCACTTTGTATTGATCCTAAAGATGGTGAAAGTTTGAGGCCAACAAAGACGGAGCCTAATAAACCTCTTTATACATTGGATAAACAACAGTCAAGTTTGGTTTATTATGATAAAAATACGATTGTTTTGACAATGCCATATTGGGTGAAGGTTACAAACTCTAGTGTTGAAGAATCAGAATTAAAGAAACATTCATTTTGTCTTTACTATAAGCCTGACGAAATAGAAAGTAATGCTACTAAGTTGAATTTATATATTAGTCACCGCGTTGAGGATGGAGAGGAAAGTGTAACTCGTTCCAACTTCACATATGCTTATAGAGCTTATTCTATTATGACTGCTCTTGATGCATTTAAAACAGCAACAAGTGGTAAATTGCCACAGTATTTGGTGCTAAAAGCTGAAACTAATAATTCTAAAGATGAATTGAAAGACGAGAATGGAGAAACTTCAGTTGAATATCAATACGCGTTTACAGAATAACATTGAACTACAAAGAACTATTTAACATAGCAATGAAATTGATTTCCTCTCCGGCGAAGGCCTGGGAGGAAATTTCTATGGAAGAGGATAGGCGAAAAGTATATATGACTTTTGTCTATCCTATGATTGGTTTATGCGGTCTGTCCGTGTTCGTCGGTTCATTATTGACGAATGGATGGGGAGGTCCGCAAAGTTTCCAGATAGCTATGACCAACTGTTGTGCCGTAGCTGTAGCCCTGTTCGGTGGTTATTTTCTGGCAGCTTATGCCATGAATGAAATGGGAACAAGAATGTTTGGCATGCATAGCAATATGCCATTGACACAACAGTTTGCAGGATATGCATTAGTTGTGCCTTTCCTGCTTCAGATAGTAACCGGACTATTACCTGATTTTAGAATTATTGCCTGGTTGCTGCAGTTCTACATCGTCTATGTGGTATGGGAGGGAGTTCCTGTATTGATGGGAGTAGAAGAAAAACAACGATTAAAATACACCCTTTTGTCGTCTGTATTGTTAATACTATGTCCGACGGTGATACAGATTGTATTTAATAGACTGACGGCTATACTTAATTAATGAGTGAAGATGAAACAACCTTCTGTAAATATAAAGAATAAACGGGCCACGTTTGATTACGAGCTGATAGATACCTACACAGCAGGTATTGTGTTGACCGGTACGGAAATAAAATCCATTCGTTTGGGAAAAGCCAGTCTGGTAGATACGTTTTGTTATTTTACGAAAGGCGAATTGTGGGTGAAGAATATGCACATCGCCGAATATTTCTATGGATCGTACAATAATCATACGGCACGTAGAGAGAGGAAGTTGTTGCTTAGTAAAAAAGAATTGGAAAAACTTCAGCGGGAGATGAAAAATCCCGGCTTTACGATTGTCCCTGTACGCTTGTTTATCAATGAGAAAGGTTTGGCGAAACTGGTCATAGCTTTGGCGAAAGGTAAGAAAGAGTATGATAAACGGGAATCTATTAAGGAGAAAGACGACCGTAGAGATATGGCAAGAATGTTCAAGCGGTAAATAAAACGCTATAAGATAAAACGCCGGACTACGAGAAGTCTGGCAATGTTGGCAGAGTGGTAATTAGGTATTAATGTGATAGGGTAATGAAAAAGACAATTTCTCAGATCGTATCCGAGCGCATCCTTATTCTGGATGGAGCAATGGGTACAATGATTCAACAATATAATCTCAAAGAAGAAGATTTTCGTGGTGAACGCTTTGCGCATATTCCCGGACAGCTGAAAGGGAATAATGACTTGTTGTGTCTGACACGTCCCGACGTGATTCAGGATATTCATCGTAAATACCTGGAAGCGGGTGCGGATATCATCGAGACCAATACATTTAGTTCAACCACAGTTTCTATGGCCGATTACCACGTAGAAGAATACGTGCGTGAGATGAATCTTGCAGCCGTAAAACTGGCTCGTGACCTTGCTGACGAGTATACAGCCAAGAATCCCGATAAACCACGTTTTGTGGCCGGCTCCGTAGGACCTACCAATAAAACCTGTTCTATGAGCCCGGACGTGAACAACCCGGCTTATCGTGCTTTGAGTTACGACGAACTGGCTGCATCCTATCAGCAACAAATGGAAGCAATGCTCGAAGGTGGGGTTGACGCCATTCTGATTGAAACAATCTTTGATACCCTAAATGCCAAAGCTGCAATTTTTGCAGCCGAACAAGCCATGAAAATGACAGGCGTAGAAGTGCCGATCATGTTATCTGTAACAGTGTCTGATATTGGTGGACGAACATTGTCCGGACAAACATTGGATGCATTTCTGGCTTCTGTGCAACATGCCAATATCTTTTCAGTCGGTTTGAATTGCTCATTCGGTGCCCGTCAGTTGAAGCCGTTCCTGGAACAGCTGGCATCCCGTGCACCTTATTATATTAGTGCCTATCCGAATGCCGGGTTACCGAATAGTCTGGGTAAGTATGACCAGACACCTGCGGATATGGCTCATGAAGTGAAAGAATATGTTGAAGAAGGATTAATCAATATTATTGGTGGCTGTTGTGGTACGACAGATGCCTATATTGCTGAATATCCCGCCCTTGTAGAAGGAGCTAAACCGCACGTTCCTGCCTCTGCGCCGGATTGTATGTGGCTCTCCGGACTTGAACTGTTGGAAGTGAAGCCGGAAATAAACTTTGTGAATGTCGGCGAACGTTGCAACGTAGCCGGTTCGCGCAAGTTCCTTCGTCTCATCAATGAAAAGAAATACGATGAAGCTCTCTCTATCGCCCGTCAACAAGTGGAGGACGGTGCTTTAGTGATTGACGTCAATATGGACGATGGATTGTTGGATGCAAAGATAGAGATGACTACTTTCCTGAATCTTATCATGTCCGAACCCGAAATAGCCCGCGTTCCGATTATGATTGATTCTTCCAAATGGGAAGTTATTGAAGCCGGACTGAAGTGTCTTCAGGGCAAATCAATCGTCAATTCTATTTCTTTGAAAGAGGGAGAGGAAGTTTTCCTTGAACATGCCCGAATCATCCGGCAATATGGAGCCGCTGCTGTGGTCATGGCGTTCGACGAGAAAGGACAGGCAGATACAGCCGCCCGTAAAATCGAAGTTTGTCAACGGGCTTACCGTCTTTTGGTTGACAAAATCGGCTTTAATCCTCACGATATTATTTTTGACCCCAATGTGCTTGCCGTAGCTACGGGGATTGAAGAACATAATAACTATGCTGTAGATTTTATTGAAGCTACCGCTTGGATAAAGAAAAATCTCCCCGGTGCACACATCAGCGGAGGAGTCAGCAACCTTTCTTTCTCTTTCCGTGGCAACAATTATATCCGTGAAGCCATGCATGCGGTATTCCTTTATCATGCCATCCAGCAAGGAATGGATATGGGGATTGTGAATCCGGGAACTTCCGTATTGTACACTGATATTCCGGCTGATGTCTTGGAAAAGATAGAAGATGTTGTCTTAAACCGTCGTCCGGATGCGGCGGAACGGCTTATTGAATTAGCGGAATCTCTGAAAGCAAACATGAGCGAAACTGCCGGACAACCGGCTGTCAAGCAAGATGCCTGGAGAGAAGGAACTGTTCAGGAACGTTTGAAGTATGCCTTGATGAAAGGAATTGGAGATTTTCTGGAACAGGACTTGGCAGAGGCATTGCCTCTTTATGATAAAGCTGTCGATGTAATTGAAGGGCCGTTGATGGATGGAATGAACCATGTTGGTGAACTGTTTGGTGCCGGTAAGATGTTTCTTCCCCAGGTTGTGAAGACTGCCCGCACCATGAAGAAAGCCGTAGCTATCTTGCAACCGATCATTGAATCGGAAAAAGTGGAAGGAAGTGCTTCGGCAGGTAAAGTGCTACTGGCAACTGTAAAGGGGGATGTGCACGACATCGGAAAAAACATTGTAGCTGTAGTGATGGCCTGCAATGGTTATGATATTGTAGATTTAGGAGTAATGGTTCCTGCAGAAACCATCGTTCAGCGTGCTATTGAAGAAAAGGTAGATATGATCGGATTGAGTGGACTGATTACTCCATCTCTGGAAGAAATGGCTCACGTAGCTGTTGAACTTGAAAAAGCAGGTTTGGATATTCCTCTTTTGATTGGTGGAGCTACTACATCGAAGATGCATACGGCATTAAAGATTGCTCCTGTTTATCATGCTCCGGTAGTACACCTGAAAGATGCTTCCCAAAATGCAGGCGTTGCTTCCAAATTGCTCAACCCGCAGGCAAAAGCCGAGCTGGTGAACGAATTGGAGGCAGAATATCAAGCACTCCGTGAAAAGAGTGGTCTGATGAAGCGTGAAACTGTTTCGTTGGAAGAAGCACAGAAAAATAAGTTGAACCTGTTTTAAACATTGTCACAATGAAAAAGATTTTCTCTTTCTTATGTCTGATTGTAGCAGTCACTGCTATGACCTCCTGTTCTTCTGCAAAAGAAGAAAAAGGAACATCCGGAACCGGAAATGCTGTGTTGGATAATATTTTCGAGCGCAAAAGTGTGCGTGCTTATCTGAATAAAGGAGTAGAGAAAGAGAAAATCGACTTGATGCTTCGTGCCGGAATGGCTGCTCCTACGGGTAGGGATATCCGTCCATGGGAATTTGTGGTAGTATCTGATCGTGCCAAACTGGATTCAATGGCAGCAGCACTTCCTTATGCTAAAATGCTGACGCAGGCTCGTAATGCCATCATTGTCTGTGGAGATTCTGTACGCTCTTCATATTGGTATTTAGATTGTTCCGCAGCGGCACAGAATATTTTGCTGGCTGCTGAAAGTCTGGGATTGGGTGCTGTATGGACAGCGGCCTATCCTTACGAAGACCGTATGCAAGTAGTGCGTAAATATACTAACCTGCCCGATAATATTCTTCCGCTTTGTGTCATTCCTTTTGGCTATCCGGCAACAAAAGAGAACCCGAAACAGAAATTTGACGAGAAAAAGATACATTATAATCAGTATTAGTAATCAAAAGTTTTGTCTTTTCAATAATTTCCTTACATTTGTGTCCGAATTGATTAAAATCTGATACGCAAATGTTTGGAATAGACGACCCTTTTATTATTCTACCTTACCTACTTTCGGTGGTATGTGTGATTTTTGCTGCCTGGTTTGGGCTGAAATATTGGAATAAGGACGACGAAAAAGACGAAACCCGATGAATACATTTACTCTTGGACTAATTGTGGTAGCTTATCTGCTGTCACTAGCCTACCTCGGCTTTTTGGGATATAAGAAAACTACGAATACCAGTGACTATTTGGTAGGCGGACGTCAGATGAATCCTATCGTAATGGCACTTTCTTATGGTGCTACGTTTATTTCCGCATCTGCTATTGTAGGTTTTGGAGGAGTAGCGGCTGCTTTTGGAATGGGTATTCAGTGGCTCTGTTTCCTCAATATGTTTGTAGGGGTGGTGATAGCTTTTATCTTTTTCGGTTTGCGTACCCGGCGTATGGGGGCGAAGTTGAATGTGAGTACTTTCCCACAATTATTAGGCCGTCATTTCCGCTCCCGTAATATACAGGTATTTATTGCTGCTGTTATTTTCATCGGAATGCCGCTTTATGCAGCGGTTGTAATGAAAGGAGGAGCCGTATTCATCGAACAGATTTTCCAGATTGATTTCAATATCTCTTTGTTGATATTTACATTGGTCATTGCTGCTTATGTCATAGCAGGAGGAATGAAAGGAGTGATGTATACAGATGCGTTACAGGCAGTTATTATGTTTGGCTGTATGTTGTTTTTATTGTTTTCTCTGTATCAGGTGCTCGGTATGGGGTTTACGGAAGCTAATAAAGAATTGACAGCTATTGCTCCGTTAGTTCCTGAAAAATTTAAGGCATTGGGGCATCAGGGATGGACAGCAATGCCTGCAACAGGCTCCCCGCAATGGTATTCACTTGTTACTTCTCTCATTTTAGGGGTAGGAATCGGTTGTCTTGCACAACCCCAGCTGGTGGTTCGCTTTATGACCGTGGAGAGTAGTAAGCAGTTGAACCGCGGTGTATTCATCGGTTGTTTCTTTCTGATTATAACAGTAGGAGCTATCTATCATGCCGGAGCCTTGAGTAATCTTTTCTTCCTGAAGACAGAAGGAGCGGTTGCTACCGAAGTTGTGCAGGATATTGATAAGATAATTCCATATTTTATTAATAAAGCGATGCCCGACTGGTTTGCCGCGCTTTTTATGTTGTGCATCCTTTCAGCCAGTATGTCTACGTTAAGTTCACAGTTCCATACGATGGGTGCTTCGGTAGGCTCTGATATTTACGGAACTTATAAACCCCGTTCACGGAATAAACTAACCAATGTGATCCGTCTGGGTGTATTGTTCTCTATCCTGGTCAGCTATATTATTTGTTATATGTTGCCTCATGATATTATAGCCCGCGGAACTTCCATCTTTATGGGAATTTGTGCAGCCGCTTTTCTTCCGGCTTATTTCTGTGCTTTATATTGGAAGAAAGCTACTAAACAAGGCGTCATGGCAAGTCTTTGGGTGGGAACAATCGGCAGTCTGTTTGCTCTTGTATTTCTTCATCAGAAAGAATCTGCGGCATTGGGTATCTGTAAAGCGTTATTCGGGCGGGATGTGTTGATTACCACTTATCCTTTCCCTGTGATTGACCCGATATTATTTGCCTTACCATTATCTGTATTGGCTATTGTCGTAATCAGTCTGATGACCTATAAGAAATAAGTATTAGGTATTATTACACCTAATACTTTACTCACGCTTTTATTTTCTTTTTGTAGGATTCGTAGCGCGACATAATATCTCGAACGAAATTGTAAGTCTCGATGCCACGGAAATATCCGTTTTTGCAGACAGGATCGGTGAAGTATTCTTGATTGCTTTTAAGTAAGATGAAGTTTTCTACATTATCTTTCCATACTAATTTGTTCTTCCCGTATTTTTCGGCTAGTGCCATTGCATCATATATATGTCCCAAACCGGCGTTGTAAGATGCCAGGATAAAATTGAGCCGTTCCTGTTTGTCGGGAATCATGCTGAAACTCCGGTCGGTGGCGGTAATATATTTAATAGCCGCTTTCACACTTTCCTCCGGATTCTGCTCTTTGCCGGGAGGTACTCCCATTGCGCGTGCTGTGGCAGGCATCAACTGCATGAGTCCTTTGGCGCCAGCCCAAGATACAGCGGTAGTATCGAAATTGGATTCTGTATATGCTAATGATGCGAGCATACGCCAGTCCCAGCCGATGTCTTTGGAATACTTCTTGAATAAATGGTCATAATGAGATATCTTTCCTTCTTTTAAGGAGAGGATAGGAGAGTGCGGCATCATTTTACTATTCTCAAAATAACGTTTCATACTGGCTGTGTAAGCAGGAGAAGTCATGTTTTCCTGATGCCATTGGGTAGCAGCGGCTGCCAGCTCGGGGCTGTCTTTTCGTACCGCCCACGAAGAGCGTTGATCGAAACTGATGGACAGGTCGATATTTAAATTGGGATAATAGGTCTTATTAAGTCTGGCTAAATCATTGTCGGCTACCGTATACGGAATTTTTCCTTGTGCTACTTGTGTAATCAAGTCCTCAATAGTGATACTGTCATTGGTGACTTCATGAATCCGGATACCTCCTCCTAATTCACTGTTCAGATTGACGAGGCGATCATAATATTTCCCCGGTTTTACGTATATATCTTTTCCAACCAGTTCGGTTACATCTTCCAACGGCTTCTGTTTTCCTCTTCCTTGCTGAACAATTACCTGGTGAGTAATTACATCTTCGCCACAATAAAGAAGACTGTCTTTCCACTCTTTGGTGATTGGCAGATTATAGGCAATCATGTCTCCTTCGCCTGCCAATAATTTTTGGATCATTTCGTCGACGCTGTTGGCTACTTCAATCCTAAGCTTTAGTCCCAGACTTTTGGCAAACTGTTCACTAAGTTCATACTGGAACCCCATTTCTTGTCCCCGGTAAATGAAATAGGAAGTAGAACTATATAATGTCAATACAACGAGTTCGCCACTATCTTTTATTTGTGGAAGATCACGTGCTGTCTCATCCATCTTGTTATGATGCTTATTCCGGCATCCGAGCATACAACAAAATAGAATAAGAAATAAAGGAATACTCAGTGTCTTGACATTCATTTCTTAATTTTTAATTTTCAATTTTTAATTCTTAAGGTGCTTCTTGATGTACATGGTCAGTATATCAATAGCCACCCTATTACTGCCTCCTTCCGGTACAATAAGGTCGGCATATCGTTTGCAAGGTTCGATAAATTGCAAGTGCATAGGTTTTAAAACCCGTGTATAACGTTCCATTACAGCTTCGGCAGTACGTCCGCGCTCAATGACATCTCTCTGGATGACACGTATCAGGCGTTCGTCGGGATCGGCATCAACAAATATTTTGAGGTCCATCATATTGCGCAGCTTTTTATCACATAAGGCAAGGATTCCTTCAATGATAACCACTTCACGAGGTTCGATATGAATCGTTTCGGGCTGGCGTGTACATGTGAGATAAGAATAGGTGGGCTGTTCGATACTCTTTCCTTCTTTCAGCGTCATGACATGCTTGGAAAGCAGACTCCATTCAAAAGCATCAGGATGGTCAAAATTGATATTCTGGCGTTCTTCAACCGGGACATGACTACTGTCTTTGTAGTATGAATCCTGTGGTAAGAGTACTACTTCTCCTGCAGGGAGACTTTCTATAATTTTCCGTACGACGGTGGTCTTTCCGGAGCCCGTTCCGCCTGCTATTCCTATAATTAACATCTCTTTAAATGTATATTTGAACCAAATAGAGTATTTTTGCATTACTATTAATGTGGTAAACGCATTAACAAGACAAATATAGAAACAATTCATTAAAATAACAACGTAATGGTAAAACACATTGTATTATTTAAGTTAAAAGACGAAGTTCCTGCTGAAGAGAAACTGGTAGTCATGACTAAATTCAAGGAAGCGATAGAAGCTCTTCCTGCTAAAATTTCTGTAATTCGCAAAGTGGAGGTCGGATTGAATATGAATCCTGGTGAAACATGGAATATTGCGCTTTACAGTGAGTTTGATACACTAGAAGATGTAAAATTCTACGCAACACATCCCGACCACGTAGCTGCCGGAAAGATTCTGGCTGAAACGAAGGAGAGCCGTGCGTGCGTAGACTATGAATTATAAACCCCAAAAATAAAGATGAGAAAAATAATTTCTTTCCTGCTTTTAAGCTTTGTTGTATATGCATTGCAAGCGCAGATCAAAGATCCGGTAAAGTTTAAAACAGAGCTGACACCTCTCTCCGATACGGAGGCAGAGGTGGTGTTTACAGCTACCATTGATAAAGGTTGGCATGTTTATTCTACCGATCTGGGAGATGGCGGCCCTATTTCCGCAACATTCAATGTTGATAATAAATCGGGTATTGAGCTTGTTGGCAAACTGAAACCTGTAGGCAAAGAAGTATCTACTTTCGATAAATTATTCGAAATGAAGGTACGCTATTTCGAGAACGCAGCAAAGTTTGTGCAGAAAGTAAAATTCACGGGTGGAGCTTACGCAATCGAAGGTTATCTGGAATACGGAGCTTGTGATGACGAGAGTTGTCTGCCTCCTACTCAGGTGCCGTTTAAGTATTCCGGAGTAGCAAAAGCCGGAAATGCCGCTGCAACGAAAACAGAGCAACCGGAGCAAAAGGTAGCGGATAAGCAAAAAGAAGAACCCGTGCCTGCTGCTACGAAAGATTCTTCTGCGATGATGGAACTGGTGTCTGCAACTACAACCGAAGCTGCTACGGATATTCAGCCTGCTGTTGCATCGGGTGATCTTTGGAAACCGGTAATCAGTGATTTACAAGCCTTAGGAGAAGAACATGGTCAGGAAGACATGTCCTGGATATATATATTCATAACAGGTTTTCTGGGTGGATTATTGGCATTGTTTACCCCTTGTGTATGGCCGATTATTCCGATGACAGTCAGTTTCTTCTTAAAACGTAGTAAAGACAAAAAGAAAGGAATTCGTGATGCGTGGACATACGGTGCATCTATCGTAGTGATTTATGTGGCATTGGGCTTGGCTATTACTTTGATTTTCGGAGCCAGTGCATTAAATGCTTTATCTACCAATGCTATTTTCAACATTCTCTTCTTCCTGATGCTGGTGATTTTTGCTGCTTCATTCTTTGGAGCGTTTGAAATCAGGCTGCCGTCGAAGTGGGGAAATGCAGTAGATAGCAAAGCTGAATCTACGACCGGATTGCTAAGTATTTTCCTGATGGCTTTCACGCTTTCATTGGTATCTTTCTCTTGTACAGGTCCGATTATCGGCTTCCTGCTGGTACAGGTATCTACAACAGGAAGCGTAGTTGCTCCGGCAATCGGTATGTTAGGATTTGCCATTGCTTTGGCGTTGCCGTTCACACTCTTCGCCCTGTTCCCGTCTTGGCTGAAATCGATGCCAAAGTCCGGCGGATGGATGAATGTTATCAAGGTTACACTGGGTTTCCTCGAATTAGCATTTGCACTTAAATTCTTGTCAGTTGCTGATTTGGCTTATGGTTGGAGATTGCTTGATCGCGAAACATTCCTGGCTTTATGGATTGTCATCTTTGCTTTGCTTGGATTCTACCTGTTGGGCAAGATCAAATTCCCGCACGATGACGATGATAATAAGGTGGGAGTAACCCGCTTCTTTATGGCGTTAATCTCTTTAGCATTTGCCGTATATATGGTTCCCGGTTTGTGGGGAGCACCATTGAAAGCCGTATCTGCATTTGCTCCGCCTATGCAGACGCAAGATTTCAATCTGCATAAGAATGATGTACACGCGAAATTCGATGACTATGATTTAGGAATGGAATATGCCCGTCTGAACGGAAAACCGGTTATGCTCGACTTTACCGGATATGGTTGCGTAAACTGCCGTAAGATGGAAGCAGCGGTATGGACTGACCCGAAAGTGAGTGATTTGATTAATAACGACTACGTATTGATAACACTTTATGTAGATAATAAAACTCCGTTGACCGAACCCGTGAAGATTCTCGAAAATGGTACAGAACGTACTTTGCGTACTGTCGGCGATAAATGGAGCTATCTGCAACGTGTGAAATTCGGAGCTAATGCCCAGCCTTTCTATGTATTGCTGGACAATCAGGGTAAACCATTGAATAAGTCGTATGCTTATAACGAAGATATCCCTAAGTATATTGAATTCTTACAGACCGGATTGGAGAATTATAAGAAAGGGAAATAACGATTTCTCCGATAATGACCAATCTTGGATAATGAATAAAAAAGCGGTCTCATCTTTTCGATGAGGCCGCTTTTTGAATAGAATAAATTGAAATTTTAGCGAAAATTACATGGGTACTTCTATTAATAGAAGTTGGGTTCCTTTTAATATATGTATCGGGAATTCTTTTGTATCCCAAACACCGATACCATCACGTTTGGACAGCCGTTCTTCCGCCACTGTGATTTCTCCTTCAAGTACGAAGATATATACCCCGTTACCTTCCTGATGCATCTTATATTCGATTGTTTTTTCCGTATCGAAACTTCCCATAGAGAACCATGCATCTTGTTTGATAGAAGCTGGAGTCTTCCCGTTCGGAGACAGGATTAGCGCCAGTTCATTTGGTTTCAGGAGCGGACGAATATCGAAGTTGTTATACTCCGGTTTGGTGTTTTCAACTCGTGGAAATACCCATATCTGCAGGAATTCCAGTTGTTCTTTATCACTGCCATTGTATTCACTGTGATAAATGCCGCTGCCTGTACTCATAACCTGAATATCACCTGGAGTGATGGTTTTAGTGTTTTGTACACTGTCACCATGTTTCAGGTATCCTTTTAGAGGGATGGAAATCACTTCCATATTTTTATGCGGATGTGTATCGAATCCCATAGACGGGTCTACACTGTCATCGTTCAGCACTCGTAATGCTCCGAAATGAATTCTTTCCGGATTATAATAGTTGGCAAAACTGAATGTGTGATGGGTCTTGAGCCAGCCGTGATTAAAATAGCCTCTTGATGAAGCTCTGTCGATTACTTTTTTCATAATCTTCCTTTCTTTTTTAATAGAACTTTGTTGTGCATCTTATTTGCACTTTACTATCAGTAATAACAAAGGAAAGGAGAATAAAGTTCTCGGCGATGATTAATCATAGAAGTTCTTTACTCCATTGCTGTTATTACTTTATTTCGAAAAAGGTTTCCGGTCCGCTTTGACTATCAGTGCCGATTCTTATTTTGAACTTACCTGGTTCCACCTCTTTTTTCATATTAATATTCCAAAAGCTCAGTTCGTATGAGGAGAGTTCGAATACTACCATTTTTTCTTCATTTGGACTTAACTCTATCCTTTTAAACCCTTTTAGTTCCTTTACCGGGCGAGTGACGGAACCGAAAAGATCCGATACATAGAGTTGAACTACTTCTGTCCCTTTATATTGCCCTGTATTTTTCACTTTGACGCTAATTGAAAGCGTATCGTTCGGAGTGAGTACGGTGTGGTCTATTTTTAAATCGGAATATTCGAAAGATGTGTATGACAGACCATATCCGAATGGGAATAAAGGTTGTGCTCCTAAATCGAGATAATAAGAGGAGTGCCCTAATACTGACTGTTTGGCATTTAAAGGTATTTCGTCTAAAGACTTTTCTTTTCCTGTAGCCGGACGCCCGGTATTGGTGTGATTATAGTAAATGGGAATTTGTCCTGTTGCTTTTGGAAAAGTAACGGGTAGTTTGCCGCTAGGTGTAGTCTTACCAAATAAAATATCTGCCAGTGCGTTACCGCCCATCGTTCCGGGATGCCAAGCATATAATACAGCATCGGATAGGTTTAGCTCCTCATTGATAATCAATGGGCGTCCGGCCATGATAACTGTAATGAGCGGCTTATTTGTTCTGCTTAATATTTTGATAAGTTCGGATTGTGCTCCTTGTAGCTTTATGTCAGCCAAACAATGCGCTTCGCCTGACAGGATGGCTTCTTCACCGATAAAAGCTATAATGGCATCTACTTGGCTTGCTTTTGCCAATACCTTATTGAAATTCATCTTATTTTTATCTCTGCTGTACTCCAGACCTTTCACAAAATGAATTTCCACTTTGTCGCCATACATTTCACGCAGTGCTTTTACAGGAGTTTGTGTTTTCTCTGTTTCTCCGTCCATTGTCCAGGTTCCGAGTTGATCGTGAGGAGCATCGGATAATGGCCCTACTATCAGGATACTTTTTATTTTCGGAGATAGCGGTAATGTGCGGTTCTCATTTTTCAATAGGACGACAGATTCTTCCGCAATCTTTTTTGCAATAGCCAGATGCTTGTCCGAATAGGTTTCTTTTTTCTTATTAATATCAGTGTAAGGATTGTCAAACAGTCCGAGCCTGAACTTTAATCTTAGTACATTTCGCACCGCATTGTCCAATGTCTCTTCGGTAATTATCCCCTTGGCGATTAATTCCTCTATATTCTGAATAAAGGCTTTGGAAGACATATCCATGTCCAGTCCGGCTTCTATCGCTTTTCGGGCTGCATCTTTCCGGTCTTCAGCGAAGCCATGTTTTATCATTTCCGTTACAGAGCCCCAGTCGGAAACTACAACCCCGTCAAACTTCCATTCTTTGCGAAGAATACCCTTTAATAGTTTTTTGTTTCCTGTAACCGGAATCCCATCATTATCATTGAACGAAGTCATAATACTGGAACAATTGGCTTTTACAGCTTTTTCGAAAGGCGGAAGATAGACATCTCTCAACTGTCTTTCGGGAATATGAGTTGAATTATAATCACGTCCTCCTTCTACAGCCCCGTATCCGATAAAATGTTTGGCGCAGGCAGCCATTGATTGTGGATTTGATAAATTATCACCTTGAAATCCGTTTACTACGGCAACAGCCATTTGTTCCGTGAGATAGGTATCTTCACCAAAACTTTCGGCTATGCGTCCCCACCGGGCATCTCTGGATATGTCTATCATGGGTGCAAATGACCATCTGACACCATGCTCCGTGGCTTCTATGGCTGCGATTCGTGCCCCTTTCTGTATCAGTTCCGGATGGAAGGTGGCAGCTTGTCCTAACGGAATGGGTAACATTGTTTTGAAACCATGCACGACGTCGCGGGTGAAAACCAGGGGGATACCGGTTCTTGATTGTTTGCAGGCGATTTCTTGTAACTCATTGACGATTTCGGGTTCGGTAACATTCATAACCGAACCGATTTCTCCTTTTCGTATCAATATCTTCAGATTTTCAATTGTACCGCGTCCGTCAAGCTGGTTCAACTGCCCTGCTTTTTCACGGATAGTCATACCCGATAGGGTTGAATCAATCTTTTGCTCTAAATATATATTCTCATTCTGAGCATGGGAAAAACAAAATATTGATAGCAGATATAGCAAACACAAAATCTTTTTCATATACATATAAATCTTATTTTACGGGTATGAATAGTACAGCGTCAGCAATGACCGCCCCGCTTGTATCTCCGGTGGATATTTCTATATATGGCATGGGGCTTTTTTGAAAGTTGTATGTTCCCAGTTCTACCCATTCTCCCGTAGTTTGTCCTTCTATTCTCACGCTGTCTTTATGTATGACTCTTGTCCAACTATCGATTCCGTCCGAAATGGAATATGTGATAGCCGGTGATATATCTTTTCTCATGTGATAATAAGTATAGACTTTGTATTTTCCTTCATGTTCCATATGTGGGCTGAAACGGATAGGCGAACCGTTGCGAACTTTGGATTTCAGGAAAGTGGGACCATATCCTCCTTGTTTTTTTATAACTTCCCAATCATTATTGATGGATAAGTCCAGTTCGCTGTCGTCAATCAGTATCTCGGAAAAACTACCGTCCAATAGAGGATTTTCGTG
This sequence comes from Bacteroides sp. M10, assembly GCF_014334015.1. GTDB lineage: Bacteria > Bacteroidota > Bacteroidia > Bacteroidales > Bacteroidaceae > Bacteroides > Bacteroides intestinigallinarum. The sequence goes on from NZ_CP060488.1 coordinate 4,174,150, forward strand.
TAGCAATGCCTGTACTTTTTTTATATCGACGGTCTGTACGCTTCCTGTGTTTATGGCTTCTGCTGCGGCGATAGCGGCAGACTGTGCCAATACCATAAATACCGGTTCCATACGGATGGAACCATAGGCAATATGACTGGCAGAGAGACAAACGGGAACGAGCAAGTTCTTACATTCTTCTTCCTTTGGGATGATGGAACGATAGGATATGGGGTAGGGGAGTCCGCCGCCGATTTCTACATTTCCTTCATTTTTTACCATGTACTTACCATCTTTTTTTACGAGTATCCGTTGGCAGTTGTGTGAGTCCATGGTATATGCAGCCATACCGATACCATCGGTAACTGTTTCTCGTCCTTCGCAATGTGCTTGCGTCATTACATAATCCCCTGTCATTCTGCGGCTTTCTCTGATATATAGTTGAGGCGACCAATGGTTGTCCTCGGTATATTCGTCTTTGGGATAGCCCCATGCCTGTATTTCGTCTCTTAATTCTTGCGGAACTCTGGGGTCGGTCTTGTAGAAATAAAGTAATCCTTGGGTATAGTCTTTATGTGCTTTTATGATTTCTGCCTTTTCTTCGTAAGATGCTTCCGGATAGTTATGATTCATTCCAATCATATCAGTAGAAAATCCTCCCCGGTTATTTATATCCGTCTTATTGTTTGGCATCCGGCTCCAGATAAAATAATGGTTTAGTTTCCTTTTATTGGGTTGGGCGTCAAACAGGCGTAGCAGTAACTCGTATTTGGTGGAATCATAATTTTCCGGGCGGGTGATTTCTATTTTGTTGGCTGGATTGTCGGTGAGGCAAATGCGGTAATTATAGGCTTGTACTAACTTGTCGCCCGTACCGTCCGATGAAAGTGCGGCAGGACTGATTCCCCATAATAATCCGCTTGTGGAATCACCTTTTATCTTGTATGGGTCTACTCCATCCGGAAACTGGTGTCCTTTCATCAGTTGGACGCCATTATAAGTTTCATCATACAGTTTGTTGCTTTCCCGGCCTATCGTGTAGGAAACTCCTGCTTTAGCCATCAGGTCACCCTCATAAGTACAGTCGATGAATACTTTGGCGGCTATGGATTTGCCGGGTTTTGTTCCGTCGGAACTTTCAAGAGTGATATTTTTTATATATCCATTGGCAAGTTGGGCATCTGTGATTCTGTATTTGTATAAAACTTCGACGTCTGCCCGTTTAATGTAGTCATTAAAGAGGCTGTCCGCTATTTTGGGTTCGAATATCCATTGTTCCAGTTTGCCATAATGAGCTCCCAAACGGCGGTAAAAGTCTTTTGATAATCCGGTCACTACTTGTTTGTTTCCTATATCGGTGAAACCAAGTCCACCGGAAGTCAGTCCACCGAGGCGGTTTTGCGGTTCGATAAGTAACACTTTCTTACCCAACATCTTGGCAGAGTATGCTGCTATTACTCCAGCGGAAGTACCACCATAGATACATATATCGTACTCTTCCTTCGGGTTGCTTTTACAACTGAACAGAAAAGTAAGAATGGTCAATAATAGAATCAGTTTCTTCATATCCGATTTCATTTTACGTTAAACTTAACTTTTTGCAGGTCTTTGTCCAAAGAACTACCGCCCACCATGACGGTGAACGTACCCGGTTCCAGTACATATTCGGCTTTATGGTTATAGTAGGAAAGGTCTTCTTTGTTTAAGCGAAATGATACCACTTTGCTTTCTCCCTTTTCCAAAAGAATACGTTGAAAACGTTTCAGTTCTTTCACCGGTCGGGTGGTGTTACTGTAATCATCCCGAATATAAAGTTGGACGACTTCTTCCCCTCGCCTTTTTCCTGTGTTACTGACATTCACAGTAACCTCTATTTCTTCGTTGGCATGATAATCCGCCTTGTTTACTTTAAGCTGGTCGTACTTGAAAGAAGTATAGCTTAGGCCATACCCGAAAGGATAAAGCGGCGTTTTGTCCCCGTCGATATAAGGATGGAGAAATTGGGACGGTTTGTGATTATATACAGTTGAAATCTGACCTACGTGCCGTGGAATAGTGATGGGTAACTTTCCGCTGGGGTTTACTTTGCCGAAGATGATTTCCGCAATTGCTTTTCCACCCATTGACCCTGGTTCCCAAGCTTCAATAATAGCCGGGATATTTTCAGCAATCCATCCGGTGGCAAGGGGACGTCCGTTTACCAAAATGATGATAGTAGGAACGCCTGTCTTGTAAATAGATTCCACAAGATAGTCCTGTTTACCCCAAAGGGTGATATCCATACGGTCCCTGTTTTCTCCGCATGTTTTCTCTTTCCAGTGCTGTCGGAAAGAGTCTTCTCCAACTACGACAATTGCCAGATCCGAAGACTTTGCTGTTTGTATGGCCTCATCTATTTTGGCACTATCCAATGCTCTCATATTCCAGCCGACATCTACATAATTTATCTGTGCACCGGGTGCTTCCTCTTTTATGCCTTTCAGTATGGTTGATACATTCTTCTCCGGTTGCTCAAATACCCAGTCGCCCATGATTGACTGGTTATTGGCGTTAGGCCCTGTCACGAGTATCTTTTTGAATTTTTGGGTGTCAACGGGAAGCAGACTCTCGTTTTTCAATAGGACAATGGAGCGCCGGGCGATTTCTAGTGCTGTTTGCTGATGTTCTTTGGTGAAAACCGTATTCTTTATTCCGGCTTCCGTAACATATCGGTTCTCGAATAATCCTAGCCGGAACTTGGCTTCCAGTATCTTGGCGCATGCTTTGTTAATTCTTTCTTCCGTCAGTTTTCCTTCTTTTATAAGTTTCAGGATGGCATCGGAAAAAACAGGGCCATGCATATGCATGTCTACTCCACCATTTACGGATAGAAAGAATGCGTCAGCTGTATTTTCGGCTATCCGGTGGCGTGTGCTGATTGCTTCCATATCCATCCAGTCGCTTACAATGAACCCATCGAATCCGTATTCATTCCGCATAATGTCGGTCATCAACCATTTGTTTGCATGACACGGGACTCCATTCAATTCGTTATGTGCCGGCATAAGGGTAAAAGGTTTGGCTTCTTGTATGGCTGCTTTGAATGGGGGCAAAAAGAAGTTTCTTAGTTTGCCTTCACTCAATTCTACCGGACTGGCATTGGTTCCGTTATTGGCTATTCCCCCTGCAACCAAATGTTTGGCACAGGCCAATACGGTATTTAGTCCTGTAAGGCTGTCTGTTTGCAGACCTTTTATGGATGCTACTCCCATGCGGGATACCAGATAAGGGTCTTCTCCGAATGTTTCTCCTACTCTTCCCCAACGGGCATCACAGGCTATTTCTATGTTGGGAGTGAAAGCCCAGTGAGAACCTGTCGCACGCATTTCGAAGGCTGTCTGCCTGCTTGCCTGTTCTATTAAATCGGGCGCAAATGTGGAAGCCATTCCTATCGGAGACGGGTAAATGGTAGAGCCGCTGACGAGCCCGTTTCCATGTATGGCATCAATCCCTATCAGCAAGGGAATTTTCAAACGGCTTTTTTCCGCCAACTTTTGCAGATGATTGGCTTCCGCAGGAGTCAGGACATGAAGAAATGAACCGATTTCTCCCCGTGTGACCATTCGTTCCACTCCTGTGGAGTGCAATCCTTTGTAAAATCCTCTGGCATGACCGTTCAGTAACTCTTCTTCCGTGATATTCTTTTCCGCGTCGCGCATATGTTCCAGACCTACATACTGGCACATTTGGGCAACCTTTTCTTTCAGCGTCATTAAGGACATCAGATTTTCCACTCTTGTCCGGATTGGCTGGGAAGGATCAAGATAAAGCGGTCGTTCAGGTATGTCATTAGCCCCGAATACTAAGGGCTGAAAAGTAATTAGCAGGATGGATAGTAATTTTATTTTCATTGTTTTATAGATAATAATTTCTAATCCGCCCCTATTTTTGTCATAAATAAGGGCGGTTAAGAATTAATTTATTTTGAGAACCGGGTTATTTTTCCACTTTCATGTCTATGGTGACATTTCCTTTTGAACTGCCGCTGGCAAATGACCTGACAATTATAATACCATATTTGTCGGTAACAGTTTTGAATCCGATGATAGAGCCTACTCCCAGCTTGTCTGTCAGTTTCTCTACTTCTGCTTCGGATGAGCTCGTGTAGAGATTCTGAATCATTTCAGCAGAATTGATTGCTAAGAATTCGTCTGGCGTCATTTGGATAACTTTCAGTTTCGTACTGTTACGATGTTCCCAGGTTGTTATTGCATCTGGTGCTTTAAAAATAGCTTCGATGCTTGCATCAGACGGGGATACGAAATAATAGCCGTATGAACCGTTACTATAGAATAGGGTAATGTCGATATTGGCTGATTTGGCAGCAGCTCCGTCTCGTACATAAATTTCTCCGTTAGTAGTATTTAAGAAAGGCCCTGCGTCTGTACTGGCTTGTGCTCCGATTTTAAGTGTGTAGAATTCATTTATGTCTAATTCTACTGCTCTCGTTACTTCTACGCTATATTCACTTCTTACGATACCGCCGTTGGCATCCATCACTTCAAATGTGAATAACAGGGTTTGTCCAGCATTCAAATCAGTAGTCGTGTATGAGAATACATAGATATCACTGTTGGGATTCTCAAATGTCTCTTTGGTTAAATCTGTAATTTCCAGACCTTCGAGATATGTTTTTATGCTTCTTAATGTTGTTGCGGAAGTAATCTCAATATCGAACGCTACCACTTCTCCCGCGGTAACCGTTTCCGGTGCGGTATTAGGAATCTTTATTTCAATTTCCGGTTTGGCAGCCTGGATGTAAACTACATATTCGGCAGTGGATTTCTTTTCCTCATTGTCAGTTGCCAGTATTACAAAGTTCAATGTTTTACCTACTTCTTCCGATTTTATGGTGTATGATACGCTGTATGAGTCTTTATCCGTATTTTCCGGATATTCTTTGGCACTTCCGGGGATTTCTTGTGAATCGAGCATGGTAACGACTTTCTTAATGCCGGCTGTGCCTGTCATCTCAACAGAAAAACAGAGTTCTGTGCCCGGATAAGCAATGACTGGTTCGTCTCCGACTTTCGTGAACTTAATAGTCGGTTTCGGGTTCTGTTGTATAGTTTCATCGTCACTGTCACATGCAATGAAGAAGATAGCTGTGAGACACAACAAGATGCCTAAATTATATTTTAATAGTTTCATAGTCGATAATTTTTTTATTGAACTGAAAATGGAATAACCGCACTTGCTACTTTTTTGTTTTTCACATCGCGCACAAAGACTATCAGACGATAGTTACCGACCGTTGAGGGAGCCTTGAATGTAATTTCCTTTTTAGTGTTATCATCTATTAATCCGGTGATGCCATCCGGCAGGCTGCCGTCTGAAGAAGCTGTCTTTTCCTTCATAATCATCCAATCGTAGGTCAGTGCATCCCCATCCGGGTCGGTGGCTGTGACTTTAGCTTCGTTGGATGAATTCGGGCTGACAATAATAGCGTCTTCCGCTTTCTTGCCATTCATCAGTATATCATTACGGGTTGCTATTACCGGGGCCCGGTTTTTCGGATAACTTCCTGTCCATGCATATTGCATGGCATCAACTGCTGGGAAGGTATATCCTTTTTTGTCGAATAGCCCGTACCAGGTCAGTACTTCCCCGTGAGTTTGGTATCCCCATAAGAATACAAACGAACCTAAGCAACCGTTGTCTTTATTGGCAGCTATATTCTCTTGGTAGGCTTTCAGATAGTCAGCTTCTTTTTCACTGCTGGTCTGTTCTACTAGACCTCCCCATGGTAGCACTCTTTCGGGTTCGGGATTCATTTGCCAAGTGCCGCGTGGTCCGAACTCTGTAATCATATACGGCTTGGTCCAGCCTGCGGACTGAAGATTTCCCAATACCCCCGGCAGGTTAGGCGCATACGTATTGACTGAAAGAATATCTATATGCGGAGCTTTTTCTATAATATTTTTTATGTGGTTTACATTAGAGGAAGCCAATGTCGTTGTAGTGGGATGATTAGGATCGGTTTCATGAATCATCTTGGCTATGTCATTGATGGCATCCCATAGTTTGAGATTGGTGTAACTTGCTTCCGCTTCATTTCCTATCGACCATACCAAAAGCGCCGGATGGTCCTTGAAACGTTCGACTGCCGCTTTCATTTCATCAAATTGAGCTTTTACTGCCGCTTCGTTGTTATAATCGAAACCGTCGGTTTCTCTTTTTATGTAAAGTCCGAAATTGACATAGAGTCCTTTTTCCTGAGCGGCATCCAGAATGGCTTTGCTCTTGTCGGATACTCCGTATGTCCTGACTACATTAGCACCGAAATCAGCTGCTTCAGCATAGAAGTTGTTGCATGCGGCTCCTTTGACATATAGTTCTTGACCGTCCACCAGCAATCTCCATTTCCCGTCGACTTTTGATGTCTCAACTTTAACGGGAGGAACAATTGGCTTTTCTTCAAAAGAGCCTTTAGGTATTGTATAGTTGTCGCTGTCTGAGCATGCAACATTCAGTACGGCGGCAAGCACAAAAACTGAGGTTATTATGTATTTTAGTTTCATAACTTTATTTTTTAGTGGGTACTGATAATAATTGTCCGTCCTGTAGTAATTTATACTTCAATACATCATAAGATATTTTCTGGACAGGTAAATTCGAATCTATTGCTAGAGCGGCGGCTGTGGCTGCCGATTGTCCTAATATCATATATACCGGTTCCATCCTGATTGTACTATAGGCAACATGAGAAGATGATAAACATACGGTTGCCAATAGGTTGGCACATTCTTCCTCTTTAGGAGTCAGTGAATAATAACTGATGGAGTAGGGAATGGTAGGGGCGAATATAGTACCCTCATTTCTTAATTTGCCCTCTTGGTCGATGACGCGGGATACATAATGGCAGTCTAGGGCATAAGAACCCAGTCCCACCGAATGTTCGGCCGGCGTACGATCTATTTTGCGTACATTCTTTTCTGTCATTACAAATGCTCCGATCATCCTGCGGGCTTCCCGTACGTATATTTGATAAGGGAAATTCTGGGTGTCAGTGAATTCGTCTTTAGGCAATCCCCAATCCAGCATTTCTTTGCGGATATGTTCTGGTACACGTTTGTCATGTCCCAGAAACCACAACATGCCCAGCGCATAATCTTTATGTAACTGCTCTATTTCCTGCCTGGTTTTATAGTCGGCTTCTGCATAGTTATAACTTGCTCCGAAGAAGTCCAGATGGTTGGTATCCGTTTTCTTGTTAGGCATAGGAGTCAATGTTATAATTTGCTGAAGTTTTGTTTCCGGTTCCAGTTTTAGCATACGTGCATATATCTCATACCATAACGGATTATAGTTCTTCGGCTTTTGAATAGATATACGGTTATCGGGGTCGTTTGTCAGAGTCATTCTGTAGCAATAGGCTTGCACGCGTTTGTCCGCATCCCCTTGTTTGCCCCATTCCTGATCTGTAACGTAGGGCAAGGCGCCTGATTTTACATTCCCTTCTTTAATGTAAGGGCTTATTTTTGTCAGGTCTTTTCCTTGGTCGTAATTGAGACGGATGCCGTTATAGGTTTCCCCGTATTGCAGGTTTGATTCGCGTCCTACTGTGTAGGATACTCCTGCACGTGCCAGAAGATCGCCTTCGTAGGAAGCGTCTATAAATATTTTGGCTTCAATTACCTTTCCATTCTCCAGTTGGATACTCCGGATTATATTCTCTTCTTTCCGGACGTTCTTATCCAGATCAAGCCGGTGGTTGAAAAGAATTTCTACTCCTGCCGTTTTCAACATATCCCGCATAATTCGTTCGGCTACTGAAGATTCATAAACCCATTGTATCTGTCTTTCATCATTTTTCCCTTTATATGTACGCTTTAATGTCGAAACCATGAATGATTCTCTGTCCTGATTGCGCCAGACTTCAGGTTGCAGGTAGTAATCGTATATTTTGTTGTAGAATTCTTTTGTTATACCACCTATCAGGTCATTACGGTTCATGTCGGTGGCTGTCAGTCCTGATGTGACAAGACCGCCGACATGGTTGTTTTTCGATATAAGCACTACTTTCTTACCCATACGCGCGCCTTGTATCGCTGCAATTACTCCGGAAGCTGACTCTCCGTATATACAAATATCATATGATGGAGTATTGGCAAACAAGCCCGTAACGAAAGAGCAGAACAGTAGTGTTATTATGGTAATCTTTTTTTTCATCTTATTATATGTATGTTTTTTCAGTTATTATTTGTATCCTACATTTTGCGGGAAATTTTCGGCTCCCATATTGATAACTTCTGCTTCGGGTATCGGCCATCGCACAAAGTGCGGGTTGGCGGGCAGATTGTTGCGTCCGAGAATGGATGCGGGAATTTCCGGATCTCCAGCGTATGCCTTGACTTGCTCAATAAGTATTCCCAACCGTTTCAGGAAATACCATCTGTCACCTTCGAAAGACAGTTCGCGAGCTTGTTCGTCCATAATGTCTTTCATGGTAAGCATGCCAGTGAATTTGTTGTTTCCGGCTCTTTCCCATGTTTTGTTAAAGTAGTATTTGGCTAATGTTTGGTCGTTCTTCATCAAGGCTGCCTCGGCAGCCATTATATAGGATTCAGCTAGACGGTACACTATTACATCTTTATAACTGCGTGTTTCCGAAGCGGTGCGCGTCCATTTATCCCCATATTTGATGCATCCCGGATATACATTCTTATTAATACTTCCATTCTTATATAGAGGGAAATAATCTCCAGGTTTTATGGTAGCCGAACCGTATGTGATGTTTTTATCAGTAGTATTTTTGTACTGGTGTATATAGTACTCCTGATAACGTTTGTCCTTAGCCTTGTCATACAGTGAGAATAAATAGGGGCTGGGGAGACATCTTCCGTAAGTATATCCCCAGTTGTCATAAGAACAGGCATATTCTGCGGTTCCACCGATTTCGGTACGGTATTGGGCAATGAAATAGGCAGCATAGTAATTTCCTTTTGGAGTGGCGTTGGATAAATTACCGCCCGGATTTTTACTCCACTGTTGTACCATCAACGCTTCTTTATGATTCAAGTCTCCGGCGTTGAATACTTCATTCAATGTAATCAAGTCAAAATGTCCCGATTTCTCTATTTCTTCCACTTGCTCTAAAGTTGTATCCCAGTCTTTGAGCCATAATGCGGCTTTGGCTTTCATATGACGGGCAGCAGCTTGGGTGAATCTTCCCGCTTCGTCGGATACCCAGTCGAGGTTTGTAATGGCATACTCCAAATCCTCGTAAATAAGTTCGAACACTTCTTTCTCAGAAGCGGCATGAAAATCTCTCGGATCGTTGACGTTTTCGGCTGTAGTCGGCAACATATTCAGCCATATTCTGTCGAATGTGCGGTATAGCAGGAAATAAGACTGTGCTCTGAAACATTTTGCTTCTGAGACGGTAGCCCGTAAGGAAGGGGTATCCTCTAAGTCTTCGGCTGCGGCGATTATTTCATTGGCCTTGCCTATGATTTGATACATTGTACGCCACATGAAGCCTACCTGGCTGGCGGATGGCTTTAAATAATTAGGGTCATAGATACCGTAAAAGTTACCGGTTCCGCCGTTGGTTACAGCTAAATCCGTACCTCTTTCTAAAGCGAAGATGGTGGCATTTTCAGTATCATTTGCGTAGTAACGTTGCAATGCGTATAGTGCATTGACTGCGAGTTTTAGGCCTTCCGGTGTTCCGAATACATATTCGGAGCTATACTTCGTCTTGTGCTCTTCATCCAGGAAGTCGGAGCAGGAACTGGTGAACAGGAAGCAGGCTGTAATTATAAATAATATACTCTTTTTCATGATTTTATCTTATTAAAATGTCACATTCAATCCAAATAATACAGTCCTGGGTTCGGGATAATCTCCCGGAGTCTGTTCCGGACCGTAAGCTTGTACATCGGTTTTCGTCCAGAAGTTAGACAGTGTCATATAGATTCTCAGGCTTTGCATGTATGCTTTGCTGATAAGTGCACGAGGAAAATTGTATCCGAAAGTAACGTTTCGCAGACGGACATATGATGCATCCTGATAACCCAATGAACTGATATATGCAGGAGCTTGCGTCATGTTTGGCGCAGGGGCTTCATTAGACGGATTATTCTGTGTCCAGTAATTGCGTCGGATACCATTCCGTTTGGCAGTCAAGTCACCACCATTTTCAAATGTAGTCAGATAAGGGTTGTATATAGTTCCTCCATGAGAGATATATAGGTCGGCGGATAAGTCGAATCCTTTATAATTGAAAGATGTGCCGACTGTACCTATCCATTTGGGGTCACGTTGCATCACTACTCTGTCATCGGCTGTTATCTGATTGTCGTTGTTGACATCGCGCAGTTTGATGCTGCCCGGAGTGGCTGTCGGCATATGGGAATTGGCAATATCATCATCTTTCTGCCAGATGCCGTCAAATACATAGTCGTAATATACATTCATCGGATGTCCGACAAACCATTTGTTGTTCACATCATCAAGCGGCTTTCCATTCTCGTCAACTTGTCCGTCTATCTTTTTAATTTCATTCTTGTTTTTAGTGAAAGTGAAGTTGATATCCCATCTGAAATCCTTGATTTTGACGGGAGTGGTATTAAGCGTTATTTCGATACCATTATTCTTCATTTCCGCCAGGTTTACAGTCTGGGTGGAATATCCGAGCGAGCTTGGGATAGACTTGGTGACAAGCAGGTCGGTAGTCTTGGTATTATAGTATTCTATCGTACCATTGATTCTTCCGTTGAAGAATCCGAAATCAAGTCCGATATTTCCGGAAGTGGACGTTTCCCATTTTAAGTTAGGGTTGGTCAATTCCGTTCCGGGTAGATAACCGATGACAGTCTTGTCGCCGAATTCGGTCAGGTATCTATCTGTCAAACCAAGTGATTTATAAGGGGTAACGCCTTGGTTGCCGACCGCACCGTAACTTAAACGGAGTTTCAGGTTGGACAGCCATTTGGCTTCTTTTAAAAAGGATTCTTCATTTATCCGCCAGGCAAAGGCTCCCGAAGGGAAATAACCATATTTGTTATTCTTTCCGAAAACGGAAGAACCGTCCACACGCAAAGCGAAGGTGAACAGGTATTTCTCGAACAGGTTATATCTGACACGTCCCAAGAAAGATAATAGTTTTCTATCAGATAATTCCCAGGTAGGCGTACCATATTCATTGGCAGAGCCTATCGCATTATAAGTCAAATCATCGTTTGCGAATCCGGTACCGTTTATTCCCAGATTTTTCCATTCGATGACATTGACACTTTGCATAAAGGTTGCGTCGAAATGATGGTTCTTATTGAAATCCTTCACGTAGTTGACTATATTCTCGAACAGATAGTCGTTAGAGAAACTTGTGCCGGCAGTCGCTTTTCCATTGTTATTGCGTCCTGTCGTATGCTTTGTCCCCTGATAAGTGTTGCTATGGACAGTCCTGGTATTCAAACTTCCGTTTGCACGGTATGACAGGTCCTTTGTGATTTTCCAGTCCACGAAAAAGTTGATCAATAACCGGTCGGTCTGGCTTTTATTGTTTGAGTAGTCGATATTCCATAATGGGTTGTAGTGGGATTCTCCGGCTTCGGTTACATCTTCACGCAAGGAACCATCGTCATTATATACTTTTGCCAGAGGCGGCATGGTGATAAATGAATTGAAGGAGCCATCTGCTGTTTTCTTCCATGATTTGGTGTATAAGAAGTTCGTACCTATTGTCAGATTTTTCAGTAGTTTGTGGTCGATGTTCAATCGTCCGCTTAAACGTTGGAATCCCGAATTTGGAACCATACCGTTCTGGTCAAAATATCCTAGTCCCAAAGCATACTTTGTTTTGTCTCCGCCGGATTGTATCAAGATGTCGTGCTTTTGCTGCCAGGCGGAGCTTATCATCAACTTTTCCCAGTCAACATACTCTCCTGATTTAAGAACGTCGAGCATCAACCCTCTGAAACAGTCGGCTTCATCATAGTTAAGATTGGCATTATAGTATGCTTCCTTGCGTAAAGCAGCCCATTCCTCTCCATTGTAAAACTCAAAGTTCTTATGGATACTTTGTGAAGCGGCGTAGGTATTATAACTGATTTTCATCTTTCCGGTCTGTCCCCGTTTGGTAGTGATCAGTATGACACCATTGGCTGCACGGGCACCGTAGATTGATTGTGAAGAAGCGTCTTTTAGAACTTCAAGCGATGCTATGTCGTTGGAGTTTATATCATCTATACTAGTCATCGGGACACCGTCCACGATGTAAAGAGGATCATTTCCGCCGGAAAGCGAACGACGTCCCCGGATCAGAATATTTGAACTGCCACCGGGAGCGGCATTGGACATGGTAACTTGCACACCGGCAGCTTGTCCTCTCAGCATTTCACCTAGGCTGGAAGAGGGGGTAGAATTCAGTTTCTCGGAAGTTACGGAAGATATAGCGCCTGTGACGTCACTACGTTTCTGTACACCGTAACCTACTACTATTACTTCATCCAGCAGCTCGCTGTCTTCTTTTAGTATGATACGCGCCAACTCTTTACTGTTCGCTTTGACCTCGATTGTTTGATACCCGATGTATGAGAACTGAATAGTAGCATCTTCGGTTACGTTTGCCAAAGAATAGTTTCCGTTAATATCGGTAATGATACCGTTTGTCGTACCTTCTACTAATACATTGGCACCGATAATGGGTTCACCGTTCTGGTCTGTGACTGTTCCGTTGACGGTTTTGGTTCTTGTTGATTTTATTGTTTCCCGACTTTTTTGTTTGCCGACGGAGATGGTATTATTTTTCCTATTGAAATATAAATTGGTCTGTATCGTTATCTTGCTTAAAATATTTTCTAACGAGCTATTGCGTGCTTTGATTGAAATACGTGGGGCGGCATTTACAATTTCCTGATCATAAAAGAATTTGTAGCCGGTCTGTTTACTTAATTGATTGAATACATTTTCTACAGTTTCATTCTTGACATCCAGCGTAATGTTTTTCTTTTCTTGTGCCTGTATATAATTAGACAATGATGACAAGCATACGAATAGTAAAAAAGCTAAAAATGAATGTACATTTCTGACTTTCCTTTTTATATTAGGAAGATTATTCATAAATTTGTACGTTTTAGTAATTGAATAGATTATTTAAAACACAAACTTGTAATACGAGATACGTTATTCACACGGGTCGAAACGAATGAATATCCGTTCGGATTACGGAATAGGGGCTTCTCTGAGAGACGGCTCCTATTTTTCTGAGATAGAATTAACCGGGTGCTTTCATAATATGTCTTTTTTAAATTATAAGTTAAATGTTCAAGGTTCTACAAGGTAATACACACCGTAAACTATATACTAGGGTGTGATTAACATCTTTTTGCTATTTATATAACAATATGCGGTTGCCTTCCTTCTTATACCGGATGCCACTTGTATATTCGATAGATTGAAGAACTGCTTCCAGGCTCTTGTTATCGTGTTCTCCAGAAATCAGATTGTTGAATTTACCGTTGGCAAATGTAATGCGGCAATTGTACATTCGTTCCAGTTCCTTTGCCACGTCACGTATCGGAGTACTGTTGAAACGCAGACCGCCTTTTTTCCATATGGCTACCGGTCGCTCTTCCCGTCGTTTGCTGTATTCGCCTGAAATGGTATTGATAAGTATTTGCTCTTTGCCTTTTAACCGCATCATCGCTTCCGGCAAATCTACCTGCACCTTTCCGCTTTCCACTTCTACAGATACGATTTCATCAGAAGAATAGGATTTTATATCAAAGCAGGTTCCTAGTACACATACATCGAAACGGCGGGTGCTGACAATGAAAGGTTGTTTTTCATTTTTGTGTACCTGAAAATATCCTTCACCTTCCAGTACTATTTTACGCTCTTCTCCTGTGAAATTATTCGGATACCGGACATGCGAGCAGGAATTGAGTGTTAGTTGGGTGCCGTCGGGCAGAAGAATCTGTTTGCGCTCGCCATAAGAGGTTGAGGCTTCCAGATAGATAATTTGTTGTTCATTCAGATATTTCAGATAGTGAATTCCGCCCAGTACCAGGCAAACGATTGCTGCAGTGCTGGCGGTAACAACTGCGATACGACGGAACCAAGTACGTTTTTTATGTTCTATACGTTTCAATAATTGACGTGCCTCTCGTTTATAGTGTTCACGTTCAAGATCGGTATGAGGTTGCTGTGTGGCTGCTTCTTCCCAGACATCGGAAGACAACTCATTGAGTGTTTCATGATTATCCGGGGCGTGCAGACTGTTCAGTAGTTGCCGGGCATCCTCTGTTGTATAGAGATCGTCCAGATAACGGCGATATAGTTTTTTATTATTTTCTGTATTCTTCATATTCTGTTATTTAGAATCCGGGTGTATCTTAATTTCCCCTTTGTATAATTAGTACACAAAGAAAAAGAATGTCTAGGGTATAGTTAACTTCCTTTAACTGTATATGCTGTTAGAAACTATCTTCCGCTAAAGATTGAGGCAGATAAGAAGTAAAATTAGGTCAGTGTCGGTAACAGAGTGTTTTTCCAAGTACATACGAAGCGAACGCAAAGAAGATGAGATATGTTCTTGTACCGTATTGACAGAAATTCCCAACGCTTTTGCTATTTCTTTATGAGACATTTGTTTCTCACGGCTCATTTCGAATATTTCTCGCTGGCGGGAAGTCAGTTGTTTCAGTGCATGAGATATAAGCCTCTGTAAATCATTGGCAATGATTTTATTGTTTGTTTCATTACTATAGTCTATAGCTTGTGAAAGGATTTGCTCTTTCAGCCGGTCTTCGCTTGCCAGTTCGCGCAAATGATTTAGAATCCGATTGCGCATGATTGTATATAAATAAGAAGAAAAAGATGTGTCGGGATTAATAAAACGACGACTTTCCCAAATCATAGTAAAGGCGTCCTGAAAGATATCCTCTGCGTATTCGCGTGATTTGAGAAAACGCATCGCAAAATATATCAGACGATTTTTATAAGCCGCATAAAGTTCACAGAATGCTTCTTCATCTCCGGCTATCAGGCGGATGACAAGCGAACGTTCATTACCGGGAATATTTGTTGCGCACATATAGCATTTTAGGTTTCAATTCACAAAGGGATTATTAGAATGTCACAAACGTACGTAAAATCCGGGAAATAAAAAAGGAAAGAAGTCGCTAATCTTTTCAGATTTATTTCAGTATCATGATTTTTCTTTGCCGGAAATAATTTACTATCTTTGCTACTTTAACCCGAAAATCAATGAGTAGAATAATATTAAATACTAAGACTTGGCTATTATTTGTGCTGTTGTTTGGATCATTTTCTGTATGGGCACAAAGTGATGATTTCAATACATGGACTAAATTCAAGGTCAATCATAAGATCGATTCTCGCTTTTCGGTTTCAGGTGATTTGGAATTACGCATGAAAGATGATGTGAGTAAATTGGATCGTTGGGGGCTGACTGTTGGTGGAAGTTACCGGCCCTATTCATTTTTGAATCTGGGTGTTGGCTATGAAACCCATCTTCGGAATTTGGGTGACTCAGACTGGAAATTCAGACATCGCTATCATATAACTGCTACTGCCAGTTTTCGTTATCAATGGTTGAAAGTAGCTCTAAGGGAAAGATTTCAGCAGACGTTGGATCGTGGCAACTCTGAAACTCGTTTGCGTTCCCGCTTGAAATTATCCTATGTTCCTACAAAAGGAATTGTTTCTCCTTATTTCTCTGTTGAAATCTATCAGAGTCTGGATGACGCTTCTTTCTGGAGAGCCGATCGTATGCGCTATCGTCCCGGAGTGGAAATAGCTTTGGCCAAATGTTGGTCGTTGGATGCATTCTATTGTTATCAATATGCATCTTCACAAGGCAGACACATTGCCGGAATAGAAGTGGGGTATTCTTTCTGAAATTAGTATGCTCTTAATATAATAATGTGAGAGTTTAATACTTGGTCTCTGACTACTTGCTTATAACTCATTGGTTATTTGTGTTTTAACTTAAAATGTAAAATTTTCCTATAGAAACCATACTTCGGTTTAATATAATTATATACTTTTGCTTTCAAGACATCAAAATGATATCTTGAAATTGATGATTCCACAGTACAACAGACGTGTTGTTCAGTATCCCATAACCGAAAGCGAATAACTTCCTCTTATGTCATCCTTTCTGTTCAATCAAAAGTTTCTATTGGGAAATTAAAAAATAAATGTGATGAAACTATTTTATAACCTACAAAGGGGCGTGGGTTTACTTGTTTTTTGTTCTATCTTGCTTAGTGCTTGTGTGAACCATATTTCGGAGGAAGAGGAGGATAGTGTTAATAATGGAGATATTCTATTGAAATTTATTGCCGATATTCGTGAGTCAGTTGGTACCCGTATGGCAAATAATAACTTTGCCGAAGGGGATGAAGTCGGTCTGTTTGCTCTTGCCGGAACTACTACAATGCAAGAAGAACGTTATGTAGATAATCTTCATTTCATACGTTCATCCAATGGCGAGTTTGAATCTAACGAGTCGGTATACTATCCGGATGATGGAGTTACATTGAATTTAATCAGTTATTATCCTTATCAAAAGAGTGGAGTGGGGATAGGGGAGAGTACCATGCAGGTGGCGGTTTCAACGACTCAAAATATTCCTGATGATTATTCACATTCTGATTTCCTGATTGCTTCTAAAGAAGAGGTATTAGCCAGTAAGGAGGCGGTCGCTCTGACCTATAATCATCAGTTTTTTCGTCTGAAAATTGTTCTTATTCCTGGAGAGGGGGAGAATCTGGAAGATATGTTATCCGTAAAGCCTACGCTTTCGGTGAGTGGCTTTTATACTAAAACAAGTTATGATTTTCAGAAAAAGACTTTCTCTGGTTATTCCGAAGAGAAAGATATTATTCCTGCAGGAGAATGGGAGATAAAAGATGGTCGACTGATAGGAAAAGAATTTATTCTGATACCGCAGGAGGCGACTCCGGGATACCAATACATAACGTTGGAAGCTGCAGGAAAGCTATATACAAGTCTATTACCATCTACTTTACAATTAAAAAGTGGAAAGCAGCGCGAATTGGAAATAAAGTTTGTATCAGCCGAAGATGTATTAATGAGCAAAGTGAATGGGGAAATCGGAGATTGGGATGGAACCGAAATAGATCATACAGAATCGGTCACGCTTCATAAATACATAGATGTTTCGAAGTTGACTTTTGAAAAGTCGAATGTGTATAAAGTGTTACATTCGGGAAAACAAGTAGCCGAAATATGTAAGGAGTATCTTGTTACTCCGGAATTTTCTTCGCAGGCAATCGTTGCCTATCCGATGAACGAAAATGGTAGTGTAGACTTATCTCAAGGTATTGTAGCACAGTTGCTAGGGAAATCCGGAAAAGTGAATGGAGGAAGCGTATCATGGAATATGGAAGATCACTCATTGGCCTATGTTGACGGAACTTTGCCGATTCGTAATAATGTATATGTGATGGCAGACGGAACCGTTTCTTTATCCGTTACAACGGCAGATGACATGCTATCTGTTTTGGCATTGGAAGATATCGTTCGTGATGTACGTGGAGGAATCATTCATAATTATCCGTTAGTGAAGATCGGAACTCAATATTGGATGCGGGATAATCTGAAGGTATCTTCGTATGTCGACGGTGAAGCACTTCCCAGACTGGATGCAGTGACAACGAATGTTGTCGGATATCTGCAATCTGCTACGGAATACTATTTTTATACAGCTAATGTGGTACTTTCTAATAAAATTCTACCTATTCATTGGAGTATACCGGATTGGAAAGACTGGAACATTTTAAAAGACTATCTGAATGGAGAGGCTTCTTTGCTGAAATCAGGTACTTGGTTACCTTTGAAAGCGGGAGAACAGGTACAGCCTGCAACTAATTTATCCGGTTTTAATGGAATACCTGTAGGAATGTATGTGGGGGCTTTTCAAATTGATTACGAGAAAAAACATCTGGCATATTGGACACTGGATAATGCAGATGCCGCTATCGATACTAAGGTTTTCTATCTGAAAAGCGATACGGATATCATTGAAGAATCTAATGCAGGTGTTGATACAAAAGCCTTTGCCATTCGTTGCATAAGAAAGTAAATCGACGAAAAAGGCTTCTCTTTTCCATAAATTGCTTATATTTGGGAAGTAAAACTAACTAAAAGAGAGAACTATGAAGAAGATAATAAACCCCTGGAAAGGTTTGGAAGGGTACAACTGCTTTGGTTGTGCTTCCAATAATGAAGCCGGATTAAAAATGGAATTTTACGAAGATGGTGACGAAGTGGTAAGCATTTGGAAACCGCGTCCCGAATATCAAGGCTGGATTGATACCTTGCATGGCGGTATTCAAGCTGTCTTGATGGATGAAATCTGTGCCTGGGTGATACTTCGTAAACTACAAACCACAGGGGTGACGTCGAAGATGGAAACTCGTTACCGGAAATCGATTGATACCAAAGATTCTCATATAGTACTGCGTGCGTCTATTAAAGAGGTAAAGCGGAACATCGTTATTGTTGAAGCAAAGTTATATAATAAGGATGGAGAAGTCTGTACAGAATCAGTTTGTACTTACTTTACTTTCTCGAAAGAAAAGTCGAAAGATGAAATGCATTTTTCGAAATGCGATGTAGAATCGGAGGAGATATTACCATTAATTTGAAATAAAAACTCAAGTTTTTGTGATAAATGTTTGGTAGTATCAAACAAATACTTTACTTTTGTCGCAGTTAATAGAAGAAATATGAAATATACAGCTACACATCATCATCATCATTTTCCTAACGAATAATCGGTGGGCGTGGATGATATTGTGTATAACTATATAAACGATAACGAAGGCTTACCGAATACGGTAAGCCTTTTTTGTTTTTCAACGCAGATTGTATTTGTAATTAATAAATTAGTAATTAAATAAAGTCATGTTAAGAATCGCAGTACAAGCCAAAGGGCGTCTCTTCGAAGAGACAATGGCACTTTTAGAAGAGTCAGATATCAAGTTAAGCACTACTAAACGTACCTTGTTGGTACAGTCTTCTAACTTTCCTATCGAAGTTCTATTTCTTCGTGATGATGATATTCCGCAGACGGTAGCTACCGGGGTAGCTGATTTGGGAATTGTGGGTGAGAATGAGTTTATGGAAAAGGAGGAAGATGCGGAAATTGTCAAACGTCTCGGATTCAGCAAATGTCGTCTGTCACTGGCTATGCCGAAGGATATTGAATATCCCGGTTTGTCATGGTTTGAAGGCAAGAAGATCGCTACCTCTTATCCGGTGATTCTTCGTAACTTCCTGAAAAAAAATAATGTAAATGCTGAAATTCATGTGATAACCGGTTCGGTAGAGGTGTCTCCGGGTATTGGATTGGCTGATGCTATTTTTGATATTGTAAGTTCCGGTTCTACTTTGGTCAGCAATCGTTTGAAAGAAGTGGAAGTTGTAATGAAGTCGGAAGCATTGTTGATTGGCAACAAGAACATGAGCGAAGAAAAAAAAGAAGTGCTCGAAGAATTGTTGTTCCGCATGAACGCAGTAAAAACAGCCGAAGATAAAAAATATGTATTGATGAATGCTCCCAAAGACAAACTGGAAGAAATCATTGCTGTATTGCCGGGTATGAAGAGTCCTACAGTGATGCCATTGGCACAGGAAGGCTGGTGTTCTGTTCATACAGTACTTGATGAAAAACGTTTTTGGGAAATCATCGGAAAACTGAAAGGACTGGGAGCAGAAGGTATTTTGGTACTGCCGATTGAAAAGATGATTGTATAAATAGATAGGAACGAAAATTCATTCCTGATAAAATATGAACCATGAAATTGATTAAATATCCCTCAAAAGAGCAATGGACGGAACTCTTGAAGCGTCCGGCACTAAATACCGAAAGCCTGTTTGGTACGGTTCGTTCCATTATAGATAAGGTAAGGGCAGAAGGCGACAAAGCAGTACTGGAATATGAAGCTACTTTTGATAAAGTGACCTTGTCCGCACTTGCTGTCACTCCTGAAGAGATTCAGGTAGCCGAATCATTGGTAAACGATGAACTGAAGGCTGCCATTTCTTTAGCTAAACAAAACATTGAAACATTCCACTCTTCCCAGCGTTTTGTTGGGAAGAAGGTAGAGACAATGAATGGGGTAACTTGCTGGCAAAAATCTGTAGGAATCGAAAAGGTCGGCTTATATATTCCGGGTGGAACAGCACCGCTTTTCTCAACTGTATTAATGTTGGCTGTCCCGGCTAAAATTGCAGGATGCAAGGAAATCGTACTTTGTACGCCTCCCGATAAAAATGGAAATATTCATCCGGCTATCCTTTTTGCTGCGCAACTGGCAGGTGTCAGCAAAATATTCAAGGCTGGTGGTGTACAGGCTATTGCCGCTATGGCCTATGGAACGGAGAGTGTTCCCAAAGTGTATAAGATATTTGGTCCCGGTAATCAATATGTGACAGCTGCCAAACAGTTGGTAAGCCTGCGTGATGTAGCTATTGATATGCCTGCCGGTCCTTCAGAGGTGGAAGTTCTGGCTGATGCATCTGCCAATCCGGTTTTTGTGGCAGCAGATCTTTTGTCACAGGCAGAGCACGGAATAGATAGCCAGGCCATATTGATTACCACTTCCGAGAAACTTCAAACAGAGGTGATGGCAGAAGTGGAGCGCCAATTAGCAGAACTTCCCCGTCGTGAAATTGCAGCGAAATCACTGGAGAATAGTAAATTGATTTTAGTGAAGGATCTCGATGAAGCATTGGAACTGACTAATGCGTATGCTCCTGAACATCTAATCATAGAAACGGAAAACTATATGGAAGTGGCCGAACGTGTGATAAATGCAGGTTCTGTCTTCTTAGGTTCGTTAACTCCCGAGAGTGCCGGCGACTATGCTTCCGGAACGAATCACACCCTGCCGACCAACGGTTATGCCAAAGCCTATAGTGGTGTAAGTCTGGATAGTTTTATCCGTAAGATTACATTTCAGGAAATTCTCCCGGAAGGAATAAAAGCGATTGGCCCTGCTATAGAAGAAATGGCCGCTAATGAACAGCTGGATGCACATAAAAATGCCGTCACAGTTCGTCTGAAAAGCCTGGCTTAATAATTAATTAATATGAAACGCAGATTTACGCGAATTTTCGCAAAGGAAAGTTTAATCTGTGTCTATCTACGTTAATCTGCGTTTCAATAAATAATAAATGAAGATGAAAACGTTACAAGAACTAACCCGGCCGAATATCTGGAAATTAAAGCCCTACTCTTCGGCACGAGATGAATATAAAGGAGTTACAGCCTCTGTTTTCCTGGATGCAAACGAGAACCCCTACAATACACCTCATAATCGCTATCCGGATCCTATGCAGTGCGAATTGAAGACGCTGTTGTCGAAAATCAAAAAAGTATCCTCCGAGCATATTTTTCTTGGAAACGGTAGCGATGAAGCCATCGACTTGGTTTTTCGTGCATTCTGCGAACCGGGAAAAGATAATGTCGTAGCCATCGACCCTACTTATGGTATGTATCAGGTTTGTGCCGATGTGAACGATGTGGAATATCGGAAAGTATTGCTGGATGATGACTTCCAGTTCTCTGCCGATAAACTGCTGGAGACTACCGACGAACACACCAAATTGATTTTCCTTTGCTCGCCTAACAACCCGACAGGAAATGATTTGCTCCGTTCCGAAATTGAAAAGGTACTTTGCCAGTTCGAAGGATTAGTGATGCTGGATGAGGCATACAATGATTTTTCCCAAGCTCCGTCTTTCCTCGAAGAGCTGGATAAATATCCCAACCTTGTCGTATTCCAAACATTCTCCAAGGCTTGGGGATGTGCTGCTATCCGTCTGGGAATGGCTTTTGCTTCCAAAGAAATTATAGATATCCTTAGCAAAATCAAATATCCCTATAATGTCAATCAGTTGACCCAACAACAAGCTATTTCTATGTTGCATAAGCATTATGAGATAGAACGTTGGGTGAAAACGTTGAAAGAAGAGCGTGATTATCTGGAAGCGGAATTTGAAAAACTCCCATGTACTATCAAACTGTTTCCTTCTGATGCCAACTTCTTTTTGGCTAAAGTGACAGATGCTGTGAAAATCTACAACTATTTGGTCGGTGAAGGAATCATTGTGCGTAATCGTCATAACATTTCACTTTGTTGCAACTGTTTGCGTGTGACTGTCGGTACCCGTGTAGAAAATAATACCCTATTGGCTGCCCTTAAAAACTATCAAGGATAATTTATGAAGAAGAAAGTATTATTTATCGATAGAGATGGTACGTTGGTAATCGAACCTCCCGTTGATTATCAGCTCGACTCATTGGAAAAACTGGAATTCTATCCGAAGGTATTCCGTAACTTGGGTTTCATCCGTAGTAAACTTGACTTTGAATTTGTGATGGTCACCAATCAAGACGGATTGGGTACATCCTCTTTTCCGGAAGAGACATTTTGGCCAGCTCATAATCTGATGCTTAAAACATTGGCAGGAGAGGGGATTACTTTTGATGAAATTCTGATAGACCGTAGCTTCCCTGAAGATAATGCGCCTACCCGTAAGCCGCGTACGGGAATGTTGACGAAGTATTTGGATAGTCCCGATTATGATCTTGCCGGAAGTTTTGTGATAGGTGACCGTCCTACGGATGTGGAACTTGCCAAAAATCTGGGTTGCCGGGCAATTTATTTGCAAGACTCGACCGAAGCTCTGAAAGAAAAAGGATTAGAAGAAGTCTGTGCCCTTGCAACTACTGACTGGGACCGGATAGCCGAATTCCTTTTTGCCGGAGAACGGAAAGCGGAAGTACGCCGTACTACCAAAGAAACCGATATTTATGTTGCTTTGAATCTGGATGGAAATGGAGCTTGTGACATTTCTACCGGTCTTGGCTTTTTCGATCACATGCTTGAGCAGATTGGAAAACATTCCGGCATGGACTTGACCATCCGTGTAAAAGGAGATTTGGAAGTAGATGAACATCACACGATCGAAGATACCGCTATTGCATTGGGCGAATGTATCTATCAGGCTTTAGGTAGCAAACGAGGGATTGAACGTTATGGCTATGCCTTGCCGATGGATGATTGTCTTTGTCAGGTTTGTCTGGACTTCGGCGGTCGCCCTTGGTTAGTTTGGGATGCTGAATTCAAGCGCGAAAAGATAGGAGAGATGCCAACCGAAATGTTTCTTCATTTCTTTAAATCATTGAGCGATGCAGCGAAGATGAATTTGAACATCAAAGCCGAAGGACAGAATGAACATCATAAAATAGAAGGAATTTTTAAAGCTCTTGCACGTGCACTAAAAATGGCATTGAAACGTGATATCTATCATTTTGAACTTCCATCCAGTAAGGGTGTTCTTTAATGAGTTTTAGAATCATATCCATATTGCTTATGCAAAGAAGAATCTCGTTATGTTTATGGGCGATAATCTTATCCGTCTCTCTTTTTAGTCAAAATTTGAAAGCGGATAAGATTATTCTGCCCGATAGTGATTTAACAAATTTGTATCAAATAGATTCGGGCGTATATCGTTCGGAGCAACCTTCAAAGGAAGATTTTAAAGCTTTGGAAAAGTATGGGATTGGGGAAGTTCTTAATCTACGGAACAGACACAGTGATGATGACGAAGCAAAAGGAACAAGTATAAAGCTTCACCGGGTAAAAACCAAAGCACATTCGATTAGTGAAAGGGAATTAATACAAGCATTGCGCATTATTAAAAATCGTAAAGCCCCTATTGTTTTCCATTGCCATCATGGTTCTGATCGCACAGGGGCTGTTTGTGCTTTGTATCGTATCGTTTTTCAAAATGTTTCGAAAGAAGATGCCATCAATGAAATGACAAGAGGAGGATATGGTTTTCATCGAATCTATAAGAATATTATTAGAAGAATCAAAGAAGCCAATGTGGAGCAAATAAGAGAAGAAGTAATGGCAGGCGGAGAGTTATAATATTCCCGTCTGTGCCATCACTCTGTCACAACTGTGCCACCGCATTGGCACAACCATGCCATAGTGTTGGCACAGTTGTGACAATGCGATGGCACAAACTTATCGATAGGTTGCCTTATAGCCTCTTGTACCACTACTTGTTCATCAATGTCTTCCTTATCACGTTTGCCTAATTTTTCGGTGTTGAGTCAGATATTCGTCCTTATTAATAGCCGTTTTGAGTGCATCAACTGAAAGTCGTTCATCTAA
Organism: Bacteroides sp. M10; assembly: GCF_014334015.1. Lineage (GTDB taxonomy): Bacteria > Bacteroidota > Bacteroidia > Bacteroidales > Bacteroidaceae > Bacteroides > Bacteroides intestinigallinarum. Next base: position 4,198,362 of record NZ_CP060488.1, read on the forward strand.
TGACGTCACATATTTCAGAATTGCTGTGTGATGAGTAAATGTAAGACTAAAAAAAACTTGTAAATCTGTCTCATGCAAATTCGGAAATCGCAATTTCCAAATTTGTATTTGTTACTATGCATCACTCTTCATAAAAAGTATGCATATGAACTTTATCTTAAACAAGTTGGTCTTTCTGCTCTAAAATATTATAAATTCTCTATCTCTTTAAGCCACATGGCTGAACTGGCATCGCTCGGCATTCTCCAATCTCCTCTTGGGCTGATAGAAATACTTCCTACTTTGGGCCCATCAGGCAAGCAGGAACGTTTGAACTGTTGATTAAAGAAGCGCCGGAAGAAAGTAGAAAGCCATTTCTTGATCGTTTCATCATCATACATATCTTTGAATGCAATTTTTGCCAGATAGAATATTTTAGAAGGTCGAAAACCGAAACGCAAGAAATAATAAAGGAAGAAGTCGTGCAGCTCATACGGACCTACTAAATCTTCTGTTTTCTGTTTAATCTCCCCGTTTTCATCTGCAGGAATCAGTTCCGGACTAATGGGAGTATCCACTATATCAAGTAAAGTCGCTTTTGAATTTTCATCTATACCATTTTCTGCGACCCATTGTACCAGGTATTTCACTAGAGTTTTCGGAACACTTGCATTTACACCGTACATAGACATATGATCTCCATTGTAGGTTGCCCACCCCAAGGCAAGTTCTGATAAATCTCCTGTACCGATCACCATTCCCCAAGTCTGATTGGCTACGTCCATCAATATTTGGGTACGTTCCCGTGCCTGCGAATTCTCGTATGTGACATCGTGTACATTTATATCATGGTTTATATCTTTGAAATGCTGGATGCAGGCATCTTTTATACTGATTTCCCGAATAGAGATACCTAATGACTTCATCAGGTCGATGGCATTATGATAGGTACGGTCGGTTGTTCCGAAACCCGGCATTGTGATTCCGAGGATATCTTTCCGGGACAATCCCAACTTATCAAAAGTCTTCACGCAAACAAGCAGTGCCAGTGTTGAATCCAATCCGCCGGAGATGCCGACTACGGCCGTTTTGGTTCCGGTATGCACCAATCTTTGTGCCAGTCCGGCTATCTGAATGGAGAATACTTCTTCGCAATGCTCGTTTAGTTCTGCTCCCTGTGGTACAAAAGGATGAGAGTTGAATTTCCGGGTTAATTCCAGTTCTTTGCTATTAACAAATTCTGTTGCAATAGAAACAGCTTTCTTATCTCCTAGGTTTGCCTGATTGGCGGCGAAAGTAGTATTTATTCTACGTTCAGCCCGGATACGTTCAACATCAATCTCACTGATAACGAGTTGTTCTTTCATGCTAAAACGTTCACTACGTGCAAGAAGCGAACCATTTTCATAGATCAACCCGTTGCCGGCGAAAACGACATCGGTAGTAGACTCTCCGAAGCCACAAGAGGAGAATACATATCCGGAGATGCAGCGTGCTGATTGTTGACTGATGAGAGAGCAAAGATAATTATTCTTCCCAATGCCTTCATTATCAGCAGACATATTAAAAATAATTTCTGCTCCTTGCAGTGCCAATGAAGAACTGGGAGGTATGGTAGACCAAAGGTCTTCACATATTTCAATACCAAAAGTCGTATCTGAAGTTTCAAAAAGCAGGTTGGCACCTATGGGAACGATCTGTCCGCATAGTCGAACATTGTTTGTTGTTAACTGAAGGGCAGAGGTAAACCAGCGTTGTTCGTAGAACTCCTTGTAATTCGGCAGATATGTTTTGGCTGCAACTCCCAACACTTTTCCTTTCTGAATCACTACGGCTGCATTGATTACTGTCGAATTGACTACTACAGGCATGCCAACAATCGAAATGATATCTAGTTGACGTGTATTATTCAGGATTTGTATCAGCCCCATTTCTGCTTCTTCCAACAAAAGTTGTTGGCCGAATAGGTCGCCACAAGTGTATCCAGTGATACCCATTTCCGGAAATACAATGATTTGTACTCCTTTTCCTTCAGCTACTGCAATCAAACTTTCTATCTTTTCTACATTGAATTTACAGTCAGCTACCTTTACGTGTGGCACAGCTGCTGCCACTTTTACAAATCCGTAGTTCATCTTATACCTTAATTTATATATAATGGCTACAAAAATAGGAAATAGTTTTGAATATTTGCCGTTTCTACAGTGAATCCTCTAAAAGAGCTTGTAGGACGATGAGTGGTGGTCTTTGTTAAAAAGATAAAATGGATTATCAAAATGAAAAAAGGCTAAGCTGATTTTGAAGTGTTTTTATTGAATTCTTATGCTTAATTGATGTTATTAATTGAAAAGTACTATCAAAAAGATATAAGTGGAAATTTGGTATAAAATATGCGACGTTTTGTTTCTTTTATTTAACTATAATAATTATATTTGTAACCAAAATAAAACAATAATGAAAATATATAACACCAAAGCAGAACAAGTGATATTAGTGTTTAATTTATAACTTAAGAGAGCAGATGGTCATACTTTTAATTCACACAGCAGCAACACGAAGATTTAATTTGGATATTTGGCGTAACATAAAGAATCTTCCAAGTTAGTTTACTCCTATTGTTTATAGAAGAAAGATATTCTATCCCAAATCGGTAAGAAAAAACTGAAAACTGATTTTTGGGAAAGGGGGGTGTATTGTTATTTCATACGTGAGGTAAGCGTATTCCTTATTGCAGATAATCAATAAAAATAAATCAATTTCATTAATTTTAATTCAAGTATCAAAGATGAGAAAATCTATTCTCTTGTTTGTACTCTTTACTCTGACAAATATCCCCCTGTTGCTTTTTGCACAGGGTGGATATCAGGTAACGGGACATATTATTTCGGCAGAAGATAATCAGCCGATGATTGGTGTGTCTGTTCTGGAGAAAGGTACATCAAATGGAGTAATTACCGATATAAATGGTAATTACAGTATTAAGGTGACGAAATCTCCTGCCACTTTGCAGTTTTCTTACATCGGGATGAAAACAATAGAGAAGCAGGTGGCTGGCTCTACTCGTATTGATTTGAAGATGGAGACAAATGCGCAACAAATGGACGAGGTAGTGGTAGTGGCGTATGGTGTACGTAAAAAAGGGACAATTGCCGGTTCTGTATCAACTGTGAAGGCTGAAAAAATGGAAAATGTTCCTGCGGCTAGTTTTGATCAGGCGTTACAAGGACAGGCACCGGGGTTGATGGTGATGTCGGCATCTGGAGAACCTAGTGTAGCGGCTTCCTTTCAGATTAGGGGAGTCAATTCATTGAGTTCAGGAACTTCACCTCTATTTATTCTTGATGGAGTACCTGTTTCCAGTGCTGATTTTAATACGCTTAATCCGAGTGATATTGAATCGATTTCTGTATTGAAAGACGCCTCATCCACTTCTATTTATGGAGCACGTGCCGCAAACGGTGTAGTGGTGATAACAACTAAACGTGGTCTTGCCATAGACAAGGCTAAAGTTACATTCCGTACTCAGCTAGGTATCTCTCAACTGGCTCAGGATAAATGGAATCAGATGAATACGGAAGAACGTATCTTGTTTGAAAAAGAAATAGGGTTGGATAAAGGAAAAGACTATGATATTCTTCGCAAAACTGATATCAATTGGCTTGATGTGGTATTCAATGATAAAGCTATGTTACAGAATTATGAGGTATCGGTGAATCGTGCTACCGACCGTTTAAATTATTATGTATCGGGTAACTTTTTTGATCAGGATGGGATTGCGCAAGGCTCTGGATTCAGACGATATAATATGCGCGCAAATGCGGATGTAAAAGCTAGCAACTGGCTTAAGGTTGGGACTACTTCCACAGTGTCTTATGAAGATATAGAACAGGCGCAGGCCGGAGAATATACATCAGTGACTCCTATTTCTGCTTCACACTTTATGATGCCTTATTGGAATCCTTATAAAGAGGATGGAACCACAGCTTCAACCAAAGATGGAAGTTGGACAGGTACCAACCAAAACCCACTTGATTGGATGCAGAATAATCCTGTTAATTATAAAAAGTATAAAGTCTTGTCAACATTATATGTCGAATTGAATCCAATCAAAGGATTGACCATAAAGTCACAGTTTGCAGCAGACTATGCGCATATGACGGCATTTAGACAATCTTTTCCAAGTTTTTCCACGAATAATGGTTCTGGTAATGCAGGGCGTAGTTCTACTGACAGGCTTAGTCTGACAATTACTAATACTGCTAATTACCAGTTTACGTTGAAAGAAAATCATTCTTTCAATTTCTTGTTAGGACAGGAGGGAGTGGATGCGCAGTCAGAAGGATTCTCCATCACCATGAGAGGACAGAACAATGATCTTCTGACGAATATATCTAATGGTACACTGGCTGCTTCATGGTCGGACACTACTGCCGGAACTGTCTACTCATATTCTTATCTTTCTTTTTTCGGGAGAGGGGAGTATAATTATGCAGGTCGTTATTATGCTGATTTTTCACTTCGTGCCGATGCTTCATCTCGTTTTGGTAAAGATAACAGATGGGGAACTTTCTGGTCTGTTGGACTGATGTGGGACATCCAGAAAGAGAAATTTATGAAAAAATATGACTGGCTGACCATGATGCAGATTGCTTTCAGCACAGGTACTTCCGGTAACTCTGAAATTGGTTATTATGATTCCCAATCTTTGGTGAAAGGTGGCATAGATTATTTGGGTGAGTCGGGGATCTATCCCTCTCAAAATGGTAATCCTGATTTGAGTTGGGAACAGACATGGGCTACTAATCTGGCTTTACATTTAGGATTCTGGAACCGACTGAATTTGGATGTTGAACTGTATAATAAAAAAACGACGAATATGTTGATGTCGGTGCCGCAATCTTATGCAGTGAATGGTTCCGGATCTCGTTGGGATAATATTGGATCAATGGTCAATCGGGGAATAGAACTCTCGGTAAATGCTGATGTTGTGCGTGTGAAAGATTTTACATGGAATGTTAGCGCCAATGCTTCGTATAATAAGAATAAAATAACCGAACTTTATAACGGAGTGGATGAATATGAGATTGCAAGTACAAATCTTAAATATGTGGTTGGACATTCTGCTACAGAATTCTATATTAATCGTTATGCAGGAGTAAATCCAGCCAATGGTGATGCGTTATGGTATACGAAGAATGGTGAAATCACCACGGAATTCAGGGATTCGGATAAAGTGATGACAGGCAAAAGTTTCATCGCACCTTGGCAAGGTGGATTTGGAACTACATTAACATGGAAAGGAATCTCATTGGCGGCACAGTTCAGCTGGGTGGCTGATCGCTGGGTGTTTAATAATGATCGTTTTCTGGACGAGAGCAACGGACTTTTTGAAACATACAATCAATCTAAACGATTGCTTTACGACCGTTGGAAGAAACCGGGTGATATAACGGACATTCCCCGTTATGGCGTTACACCACAGATGGACTCCCGTTTCATAGAGGATGCTTCGTTTATAAGATTGAAGAATCTTATGTTGAGCTATAGCTTTCCGCAGTCATTACTCAAAAAAACTAATTTCCTGACAAATTTACGCATTTATGCACAAGGACAGAATTTGTTGACATTCAGTAAGTTTACCGGACTTGACCCGGAGGGTGTAGCTAATATGTATCAAGCACAATATCCATCTACCCGTCAATTCACATTTGGTTTGGAAGTTTCATTCTAAAATACAATAAAGAGAAAAATGAAGAATAAAATAAAGATATATTTATTGTTGATTGCTTTTGGGATTAGCTCCGCATCATGTCTGGATAAATATCCTGAAGATGCAATTCAGGCGGATAAAGCTATCAATACGGTGGATGATGCCAATCAGGCTATAATCGGCATCTATGCGGCTTTTAAAGACGCTTCGCTTTATAGTGGTTGCCTGACTTTATTGCCTGACTTGCAATCGGACTTGTCTTATGCCGTGACTGGCTATTCCAACCAATATGGTGATATTTGGCGTTGGAATATATTGGCAACTAATAGTGACATAGAATCTGTATACGGAGGACTGTATGCTGTAATAAACCGCTGTAATTTTTTATTAGATTATATTCCGCATATTCAACAGGCTGTGACAGACGATGATGCGTTGGATAAGTTGGACATGATTCATGGAGAGGCTCTTTTTGCCCGAGCACTGTGTTATTCCGAACTAATCAAGCTTTTTTGTAAATCCTATGAAGGTAATACGGAAGCGGAGAATGAATTAGGCGTAGTATTGACATCTAAATATAACACGACTGATAATATCCAGCGTGCTTCTCTGAAAGATTCCTATCAGTTTGTACTGAGTGATCTTGATTTGGCCGCCACTTACCTGAAGATAGATGAAGATAATGTTACAAAGAACGATCTTTATAATACTGCTTATTTTAATGAATATACTGTATATGCTTTACGTGCTCGTATAGCTCTTTATATGAAGGATTATGAAGAAGCTATTAAATATTCAAGTAAAGTGATAGAAAGTGGTTACTATGTACTTTCGAGTGCCAATACACAATATGGAAATACTGGCCAAAGTTATTATCAATATATGTGGACGAATGATAGTGCTACGGAAATTATTTTGAAAGTAGGATTTACGCCAACGTCGTATGGAGCTGCTTTAGGAACGATTTTCTTTAACTATGATTATTCTACGGTACGTCCTGATTATGTACCTGCAAAGTGGGCGTTGGATTTATATGAATCGTCCGACCTTCGTTATTCGATTTTCTTTCAAACGTATCTTACCGGATATCCACATGCTTTGCAATGGCCGTTACTTCAAAAATATTGGGGAAATACAACTTTTTTGGAAAGTTATAATATCAGGCATACTTCCATGCCGAAAGTACTTCGTTTGTCCGAACAATATTTGATTCGAGCAGAAGCATATTGTCAGAAAGAAAATCCGGATTATGGAAGTGCAGGTAAAGATATAACTACATTGCGTATGGCTCGCTATGCTATATATGGTAGTGGTACTACTCTTTCAAAAAATAATGCTATGGACGTTATTGAAAAAGAACGGGTAAAGGAGCTTTATATGGAAGGCTTTCGTCTTCAGGATCTGAAACGCTGGCATAAAGGATTCGAGCGGAAACCGCAAAGTGAATCACTTACTAATGGAAGTAGCCTGAAAGTGGAGAAAGACGATCCGCTTTTCGTATGGCCTATTCCACAAAATGAATTGGATGCGCCGGGAGCAGATATCCAACCGAATGAAAGCAATAAATAATAGTTTTAAAAACCTATAAGCATGAAAAAGATTTTTATTGGATTATCGGCTATTTTCATTCTTGTACTCGGATTGGCAAGCTGTGATTCCGAATATGTAAAATATAGTGGTCCTGATTATATCATGTTTTCTGATACACTGTCCGTACTTCCTGTACAAAACAATGAGGAGTATTTTGACATAACTGTATCAGCTACTGAAGCCTGTGACTATGACCGTACCTTGGGAGTGGAAATTATCGACAAAAAGAGTAACGCTGTGGAAGGTGAGCATTATGCGCTCGAAGCAAATACGGTGACAATTAAGGCTGGAGAGTATTTGGCTAATGTACGTGTGCGTGGTATTTATGATAATATATCCGTAGCAGATTCATTGGGCTTTGTGCTCCATCTGGTTACCGGAAAAGAATCCCAATGGGATATTTACGGCATTGAAACAAAAGTTGTTTTACAAAAGGTATGTCCGTTTGATATAAACTTGTTTAGTGGCTATGCTGTAATAATTTCTACCTATTTCAACTCATACATGAAGAATGTAAGTCAACGCTTGATCCGTACCGAAGTGGATACAAAAGAAGAAAATACCATTATTTTAAAGGACTACTTCTATAAGGGATATGATCTTAAAGTGAAGTTTACTACCGACGACTTGCTTAATCCATTGATTGAGATGGAAGATCAACGTTTTGCGTATACTCCAGATGCTTTCAATACAATTTACGGAGACGGCTATATCTGGGCTTACCAGGCCGGGGCTTATCTTTCTTATTATAGCAGTTGCGAAAAATTTATTTTCCAGTATATGACGTTGCACGTTCCGGGTATGCCGGCAGGAAAAGATGAGGTCGGTACCTATGTCAATGCTGTCAGATGGATCAGTGATGATGAGGCTCAAAAGCTGATAGAAGAGGGAGTTAATAATTCATTAAAATAATAATAAAAAGCAAGGATATGAAAAAGATTAAACAACAAACACCATTTACGCTTATGCGGAAGTTTGGCTTAAATGGTTTCTTAGCCATTCTGGTTATGGCATTTGGTATGAGTGCCTGCTCGGATGATGATAATGATGATGCCGGCTCGGCTTTCCCGGAAAAACAAACCCTCAATTGTAAGGATGGTGATACGGCAGAATTTACTTTTCAAGTCAACACGAACTGGCAATTGACTTCTTCAGCTACTTGGTGTCGTTTTGTTACAGATGAAGTGGAGGATTATTCATTGTCGGGAATTGCAGGAAAACAGACTGTTAAGCTCAAAATAACTGATGAGGCGTTAGAGTTTGATGCACCAACCACTGCCCAACTTATTATGATGATTGGAGCGGATAAAGCGATTGTTGCTGATGTAGTACGTAGCAGTAAAAATCGTAGCCTGAAAATATACGATATGGAGGGAAATGAGATCGAAAAAATAGAGGTTGGCTATGATGAATACCTACCTTTTGTAGTACAAGCGAATTTCCGTTTTGCCGCAACTAACAGGCCGGAATGGTTGGATATTGAAGGAAATGCTATTGTAGGTTCTATTAATAAAAAGGTGACCGGAAATGTTAAAATAATAAGTGATCCTCAATATGCGAAATATATGCAGAACGGTGAGCTTACTTTCACTGACGAAGAAGGAATTGAATCTTATACATTCCCTCTGGTATATAAAGGAATGAATCCTAACGTGATTGAGGTCATTAATTCTAATCCTTGGAATTGGGAAGTATCATTGGATGGTAAAACCTTTACTCAGACAAGTAATTCAGGAGCAAGTGCTACTACGGCTACCTCTACATATAGAAACTTTGTTCCGTTTACTATTCAGGCATTTGATGATGATTTTGAGCCGGTTTATATTGAGAAAAGGTCAGAATATGGAATGACACAGATGCTTATTTCCGGAGAAGACGATGTTGATTGGATGCATCTGACAGGTGAAAAAGGAAATATGCGACTGAAAATTGATGAAGCTTCCGAAGAGAGGGAAGGCTTTGTGTTAGTGATTCCTCGTGCTTTATACAACGAGATTAAAGATGACTTATGGGGAAACCTGATTGAGAGGGATATCGAGACAGGGGAGCTGGATATAAAATTTTCTTATCAACAAGGTAATTTGGTAATGAATGTTGTTCAGAAACAAAAGAAACAGGTAGATGAACAAGCGTTTAAGGTTACATATTATGATGGAAACTGGGTGTCCCAAGAAGTAGATTGTACAAAAGTCACCGACCCGGATATAATAGAGCAATATTCTGGCGTTAATGATATTTACACGATGGAATGGCCTTCTGCTAATTCATTCACAGTTGACCCGATGGAAGGAAATTTTGAGACGGACTGGCTATTTAAAGTGATGCGTGGTGATAAGGACATTACTGCTGAAGGGATCGCAGAAGGATCAGATACTATAAGTACTCTTTTTCTTGAAGATCCTTCGACTATGACAGAGGCACTGCACTTTCTTATTATGAAAGATGATGAGATAAAGAAGGTACTTATTATTACTCCAAATCATAATTAATCATTGAATAGATGAATAAGAAAATATATTCCATATTTTCCTTTGTCACCCTTATCGCCAGCTTATTGGCGATGGTCATGGTGACAGGATGTTCCGATGATGATGAACAATTACAATCCACTTATGGATACGTGCAGTTCAAGTTGTTGAAGGGCGCATCTTTTGAAAAAGGTACAACTTCACGTGCAACAACCGACAAACTGGAAATGTTGAGCGAAGCGCAGAAAGTGAAGGTTGTTATGCAATACAATGGTTCAACTATTACTCAAACTCTACTTTTGAACTCATACAATATGGAAAATGCAGAGTTTGGATTGCGTAGTGATAAGTTGAAGTTATTGGCAGGAAACTATACTGTCATTGGTTTTTATTTGTATAATAAACTGGATCAGGTGTTGTATGCAGGTCCCAGTGGCAATGACAATGTATTTACTATTGTTTCAGACGGATTGCATACGCAACCCTTGAAGATAGATGCAGTAGCGCGAGGTATGGTAACATTCAAACTGGTCAAAGAGTTTGTCAAGACCCGTGCAGCAGAGGATAAAGATTATCCGTTTGACAATATTGTGACGATAGATATTGTTGTAAAGAACATGTTTACACAGGAGCTGGAAACAATCAATAAGGTTCGCGTCAAATATGTACAAGATTTCACCGATAGTCCTGCCGATGGGTATACTGACAGGAATCAGGAAACCTCTTATGCGGAGTGTGATACGGTGGTCTGGCTTAAGGCCGGTACTTATCAAATTAGCAGCTATACTACCTATTCGGATAAAGATAGAAAATATGTACTCGAAACGGCTGCAGTGAAAACGGTTAAGTCATTTGTCGTTAAAGATAATGAGAAGACTGAAACTGCAGAAGTGCCTGTCCGTCTTTCCGAAACTGCAGAATATATTAAAGACTATCAAGCATTGAAAGCTATCTGGGAAAAGATGGGAGGTAAAAACTGGAAATATGATGGGGAAGCTGCTCCTATAGGAAGTAACTGGAATTTTAATAAAGATATCGACTTGTGGGGGCAACAGCCGGGTGTGCAATTGTTGGAAGACGGTCGTGTAGCTTTACTGTCTCTTGCCGGGTTTGGTATTACGGGTGATGTTCCCGATGAAATAGGACAACTTACCGAGTTGCGAACTTTGTCATTCGGCACACATGATGAAAAATACGGAGGACATCTGTTTGATAACTATTCTGTCAACATGACCGAAGAGCAGCGCAAAGCTATAAGAATGGATTATGATTCTAAATTTTTAGCTAAAGACGTTCGGGAAGGATTATCGGAAATTCTGAAAAAGGGAATTAACGGCAATCCGAAGATGAAACCGATTAAAAGTGCCCGGATATCTTTGAAAGATGTGCAGGCAGGGGTTATGACTAATAATCTGACTGGTATATCCAAAGCTGTGATGAGATTGACAAAACTGGAAGAGCTTTTCGTAGGGAATTGTCCCATTCAAAGTGAACATTTCTTTGTAGATGTGAAGGAAGATTCTCCTTATTATGAGGAACAAAATGAATGGAAATGGGAGGATATGACTGCACTGACCGATATTGAAATTTATAACTGCCCCAAACTGACTAGCTTGCCGACAGATATGCTGGGTAATTTGTCCGAAGTGGTTTCGCTTAATATTGCTTGTAACCAAGGTATTTCCGGACCTCAACTTAAATCGGATTGGGAAGCAATCATTGACGGAAAATCTGCGGATAAAATCCAGCTTTTATATATGGGATTCAACAATCTGGAGGAGTTTCCTGAACATGAATATCTAAGAAAGATGATCAAATTAGGGTTGTTGGATTGTACTCATAATAAAATCCATACGTTACATCCTTTTGGCAAGGAAATTCAATTAGTAAAATTTTATTTGGATAATAACCAGATTGAGGATATTCCGTATATCGTAGATGAAAGCTCTAAAATCAATTATTTCTTCGGTTGGAATGATTTGGAAACTTTTAGTTGCACATACAATCTGTTAACCAAAGTTCCGAATATTTTCAATGCAAAATCTGATTATGTTACGGGTGATATTGATTTCTCATATAATCAGATTGACGGATTTCAGGATGGCGATGAGCATCGAGGCATTAATTCCGGTTCTGTGAATTTAGGTAACAATCGTTTAGAGACGTTTCCTACTCTCTTATTTAAGACAGAATCCCCTATACAGACATTGATTCTTGCAGGAAATGGAATGAAAACTATTCCGAAGGGAGCATTATCAGGAAAAACGGCACAGAGGTTTCTTACCAGTCTGGACCTGACTCATAATAAACTGTCAGCACTGACAGATGATTTTTATGTGGTCAATATGCCTGTTTTGTATGGATTGGATCTCAGTTATAATTGTTTTTCTAAATTCCCCACTCAACCGCTATCAATAAATTACCTGGTTGTATTCGGTATAAGTAATCAACGCGACGCTGATGGAAACAGAATATTGCGTGAATGGCCAACAGGGCTTTACAAAAACCCAAGTTTAAAGGCTTTCTATATAGGTTCAAATGATTTACGCAAAATAGAAGATGTGATCTCACCTGCTATTTCGTTGTTCGAAATTAAGGATAACCCGAATATTTCAATTGATATAAGCACTGTGTGCCCGTATATCCAAGCTGGACAGTATCAATTGATTTATGATAAGACGCAGGATATTCGTGGTTGCGATGCGTTGGATTTGGATAAATAAACAAATAGAAGAAAGATATCAATGAAATATTTAATAAGAATAACATTAGGTTTACTCATTTACATGGTTGCCGTGGCATCCTGTAAAGATGATGACGATAGTGGTATTGCTGGTTTCGCAATAGATAAGGAAGATATAATGATAGGTGCCGACGGCGGCACAGATGTAGTGAATGTTTCTTCGGGCGGTGAATGGGCGGCAAGTTCCACAGAACCATGGGTCAATATCTCTCCTGCCAATGGTAGCGGCGTAACCGAGTGTACGGTTGTCATCGATTCTACTTTAATCAATGGAATTCGTACGGCAGAAGTTCGGTTTACTCCCCGTGGACAAGCTCCGTGCGTCATGACAGTGCATCAGACTGGATATGGTAAAATGATCTATATTGAAAAACCGGATATTGAAATAGAGTCTTCCGCCAAATATGAAGAGCGTCATTTTGAAGCTACTGTGACGACAAACGTGGCTTTTAAAATGGAAGTGGAATATACCGATCCGGAAAACAAGGATTGGATTATTTTACCTAATAAGACTTTTGTTGATTTGGATAGAGGCTCTCGTCCGCGTACCACTAAAATCCATATTGACTGGACTATGAATCCGGACTTTGATGTTCGTGTAGCGAAAATAAATTTCATACCTCAGAGGCCGGAAGATGAATTGGAGCATCCGGCAGTGCTTGCCGTTACCCAAAAAGCTGCTCCAAAGATTGAGGATAACCGTTCGGGTGATTCGTTGACATTGCTTACTATCAAAGAACGTATGGAGGCTAGTAACAATTGGGATCCAAGTGAAAATATGAGAAACTGGCCAGATGTCGTGTTGTGGGAAGAGGGAGATAAAGGGATTCCCGATAAACGTGCTATTGGACGTATACGTTCTGTTTCCTTCACAATGTTTGATACCAAAGAGTCAATTCCGCAGGAAGTTCACTATTTGACTTTCGTTGAGACTCTAAATTTCTTTAGTAATACTAATACGGCAACTAAAAATATCATTTTGGAAAATGATGTATGCAGTTTGAAGTATTTGAAAAATTTGAAAATTAGTGCTTATGGATTGACTGGAATAACAGAGGATCTTGTTAAATTAGGTGATCAATTGGAGACTTTGGATATTAGTAGTAATAATTTTGCTTCTATACCTTCTGTTCTGACAAAAGAGAACTTCAAGAAGCTAAAATCATTGGATCTTAGGACTAATCGAAGAATGACACTCAACGATCTTAGGCTGGCGGATAATAAGGTTCAATATCCTGATGGTATCGGGCTGTTTTTCAATACAAAGGTGGATAATTCACTCCGAAGATTGTTATTATGGGATACGTTGGAAGAATTACGTCTCTCCTATAATTATATGGAAGGTGAATTACCTGATTTTGAGATTGGAAAAGAGGGTGTGACTGGTTATACGCAAGAGGATGTTAATGCCTTTGGTGGTGACACGATTCAATATTTGGTAACAGAACGTCCTGATATACCTAAGATACTTCCTAAAGCGAGAATGTTGTCTTTGAACCTGAACTTTTTTACTGGAAATCTGCCTGATTGGATATTATATCATCCGCATTTGGTAGAATGGAGTCCTGGAGTCTTAATTTTTAATCAGGAAGCAGGTGTAGATACAGAAGGAAAGAAAGCAAGGTTTGATAACGAACCGACTACTTTAGAGTATTATTATAAAGCCTTCCCTAAATTCAGGGACAAATATGAATTCAAAGAATAAAATATGAAAAAAATATATATATGCATATTGATGTTCTCCTTGTTGGTAGGAGCTTGCAGTGATAGTGATTTGGCTGATGAATCTCCGGTAACTCCTGATATTCCCGGTACAATGATACCAGACGGAGCTGCTGACGGTGAATTATTAATTAAGTTCGTCCCGGAAATGAGCGAAATACTTGATCGGACATTTCAGACACGTGCGATAGGTGGTTTAACACGGTCCGGTATTCCGTCAACTGACGAGGTGCTTTCTATTTTGGGGGCATATGAATTTGAACGCGTCTTTCCGTTGGATACACGTACCGAAGAACAGACTCGTGCGGCAGGGATGCACCTTTGGTACCTTGTGCGCTTCGATAAAGATACAGACCTGAAAGAAGCGATGGGGAGACTTTCTAAACTGGGTGAAATTTCTAAGCTCCAGTGCAATCCGACTATTCAACGAGCTTATGATTCCAAAAAGAAACCGGTAGTATTAAGCGAAACTGCTCTGTATAAGAAGAACACTCGTGCCATTGCGGATAACAAGTTTCCGTTCAATGATGAGTTATTGTCACATCAATGGGGGTATATCAATCAGGGAAATTATACATTTGCTACGGAAGATGCTCCTGCTATTGTAGGTGCTGATGTCAATTGTGCGGAAGCATGGAAGCTGTGCACTGGTGATCCTGAAATCATTGTTGCTGTGTTGGACGAAGGTGTCATGTGGAATCATCCTGATTTGGAGAATAATATGTGGGTGAATGAATGTGAAGAGTTGGGTTCCGATAAAGATGCTGATAGCAATGGATACAAAGGAGACAGGTATGGCTATAATTTTGTGAAAAATACCGGAATTATTTCTTGGCATTCTGCTGATGATAGCGGACACGGTACGCATGTAGCTGGTACAATCGCTGCTGTTAATAATAACCACATAGGAGTGAGCAGTATTGCTGGAGGAAATGGTGCTAAACGGGGCGTGCGGATTATGACTTGCCAAGTTTTTGAAGGCAATGAAGGAGTAACAATGGCAGCTGAAGCAAAAGCGATAAAGTATGCTGCCGATAATGGTGCTGTCATACTTCAATGTAGTTGGGGATACAATTCGGCTTACGCCAGTCCTATGCTATATATACCGGGTCCGGCTAGTGACAAAGAATGGGAAGAACTTTATCCGCTTGAAAAAGATGCTTTGGATTATTTCATTCATAATGCCGGTTCTCCCAATGGAGTGATTGAAGGTGGATTAGCTATTTTTGCTTCTGGCAATGAATATTCAGCTATGTCTTCTTATCCGGGAGCTTATGAAGGTTGTATTTCGGTTGGTTCACTTGCAGCCGATTATACTCCGTCATCCTTTACTAACTATGGAACGGAAGTAGATTTCTGTGCTCCCGGTGGTGACAGTGATTACTATGGTGTCTGTGGTGAAAATCAAAATAACGAAGATGTTTCTATTGATCAAGGAATGATTCTTTCAACGCTAGTGGTTAATGCCCAACCTGCATATGGTTATAATGAAGGGACTTCTATGGCATGCCCGCATGTATCTGGTGTAGCAGCGTTAGGATTATCGTATGCAGTACAGCAGCGTAGGCATTTTAAGGCACAGGAATTTCTTAATTTGATGAAATCGACAGCCAGAGAAGTTGATAGTTATTATAAGGGTGATAAAGTATATAATTATCTGCATACTTCTATGGGGTGGACGACTACTAAAATGCCCCTTTCTTCTTATCGTGGAAAAATGGGTAAATTGATTGATGCTGGCGCGCTGTTAAATGCTATTGCAGGAAGCGGATCAGATATGAAGGTACCTAATTTGTATGTAGGTGTCGATAAAAATGTAGTAATAGATTTTGCACGTTATTTCCAAAACGGGGAAGCACTGACTTATGAGTGTACAGTAAATGATACGTCAAAAGCTCAAGCTGTATTGCAAGGTACTCGTTTGACTGTGAAAGGTTTGGTTACAGGTATAACAACTGCTGTTGTAAAGACTAGCGATGGAAAAACACAGACCTTTACCATTACTGTGCGTAATAATGCGAATGATACCGGATGGATGTAGTAACTTTTTGTCAGACTCATGAAGAATAAACAACGCATATATTATCTGTTTTACTTAATGGTGGCTTTATTCCCTGTAAATTATCTTACTACTGTACAAGGGCAAGGCTTCCATTATGCGGCGGACTCATTAGTTAATCCTCTGCTGTTGAAAGAAGGAGGGTTGGTACTGTGTTTCGATTCCTTGAATATGCATATGGGTAAGCTTTATGATAACGATGCCCCCCGTACATACACATTTAGATATTGTAATGTGAGCAGTAGGGATGTATGGATTACCAAGATATCCACTTCATGTGGATGTACAACAGCCAGTTTTGCTTCGGAGGTTATAGCTCCAGGAGCGGAAGGTACGGTAGCATTAGTGTATAATTCTAAGAATCGTATAGGCACAGTAGAAACTCATGCATTTGTGTATACGACTGTCTCAACGAAGTATCCCGTAGCACGTCTTACATTGACAGGGGAAGTTGTTTGTTCTGATAAATGGGATTATCTTCCTTATGGTATGGGCGTTTTGCGGATAAAACGTAAGCAAGTTGTTTTTTCTGAAGTTACGTCTTCCATTCGACCGTCGGAGCGCATCTTGTGTGCTAATACTGGTGAGAAGTTTTTAAAACTTTCTGCACAGATGCTTCCGCCGTACGCTAGATTTCACTCCGAACCGGATGTCATACCACCGGGACAGGAAGGGGACTTGGTTATAACAGTGGATGGAAGTAAGCTCCCTGAAAAGACTAAAGACAAGTTGCAGTTTACCTTTATTATAGAAGGTCTAGATGCATCATTATCCGATCGGTTGGTTAATGTGATTATCAACCGTATTCAATAATAATTTTGACTTTAAATAATGTATAAAAAACTATAGTATGAGAATTCTTTTCAGAATAATGACATTGTCTATATTGCTGTTTAGCTTTATAGCTTGTGAAGATGAGGAAGAGGCGAAAGAGAAATCTTTAGAGGTAACACCTGTTAATTTAAATGGTACATGGCAATTGGCAGAGTGGAACGGACAGCCGCTAACGGAGGGAACTTATTGTTATATCACTTTTGCCCGCAAAGACAAAACTTTTAAGATGTATCAAAAGTTCGACAGTATGTATGCCCGATATCTAACAGGATCATTTGATATAGAAAAAGATGATTATCTGGGATATATTATCAACGGGAAATACGATTATAGTTTGGGAGGACGTTGGAACAATTCATATATTGTTACGGAACTTTTGCCTTCGGGTTCTATGATTTGGACTGTGAAGGGTGACGTAGAAGACATATCCAAATACATTCGATGTAATGAAGTTCCTTCCGCTGTTAGGAAAGAAGTACAAATAGATGAAAATTAGATAGTTTCAATTTATATGAAAAGTTTGGATATAAGATTAAAACCGAATATTCAAACTTTTTTTATGTGATTTATTTGATAATTCCAAATAACTCGTTATCTTTGCATTAGATTTATAATTGTAATGAATACAACTTTGAAAAGAAGGAAGAGATAATGAAACCATATGAACGATTATTAGAACATAACATCAAGCCATCCATGCAGCGTATCGCTATCATGGAATATCTGATGGACAATCCGATTCATCCATCGGCTGATGATATCTATACTGCATTGTCTCCTTCAATGCCGACACTTTCAAAGACTACGGTTTATAATACTCTGAAATTGTTTTCGGAGCAAGGAGCGGCTTTGATGCTTACGATTGATGAGAAGAATACGAACTTTGATGCTGACACTTCTGTACACTCTCATTTTTTATGCAGGCGTTGTGGACATATTTATGATCTGAAATGTCCGGAAGCTATAAAAAAAGTGGAGAATATAGATATGGATGGTCATCAAGTATCGGAAGTTCATTATTATTATAAAGGTATTTGCAAGAATTGCTTAAGTAAAGATAAAGAAACACGTATTGACTAATTAATTTAAAATTGAGAAGAAAATGAAAAAATTTAGATGTACTGTATGCGGTTACGTTCATGAAGGTGACGCAGCTCCTGAAAAATGTCCTTTGTGTAAAGCTCCTGCCAGCAAATTCGTAGAAGTGGTTGAGGTAGAAGGTGGCGCATTGTCTTTTGCTGACGAACACGTTATTGGTGTGGCAAAAGGTTGTGACGAAGAAATGATTAAGGACCTGAACAATCACTTCATGGGAGAATGTACTGAAGTTGGTATGTATTTGGCTATGAGCCGTCAGGCAGACCGTGAAGGCTATCCTGAAGTAGCTGAAGCTTTCAAACGTTATGCTTGGGAAGAAGCTGAACATGCTGCTAAGTTTGCAGAATTGTTGGGCGACTGCGTATGGGATACTAAAACGAACCTGCAGAAACGTAAAGATGCTGAACAAGGTGCATGCGAAGATAAAAAACGTATCGCAACTCGTGCTAAAGCTCTGAATCTGGATGCTATCCATGACACTGTACACGAAATGTGCAAAGACGAAGCTCGTCACGGTAAAGGTTTTGAAGGATTGTACAACCGTTATTTCGGTGATAAGAAATAATTAAGCCTAATAAACTCTTAAAAGGTCTGTATTCTGCAATGAGTACAGACCTTTTTTATTTATATTTGCCTATCAACTTTTAAATACCACAATTATGAGAAAAGTACAACTATTGTTAGTTTGTTTAATGCTTTCGGTGGCTGCTTTTGCTGCTGATAAAGTGATTAAATTGCCGAAGCCTAATTTAAACCGTACCGGTACGGTGATGAAGGCATTGTCTGAACGACATTCAACTCGCGAGTATGCTTCTAAATCATTGAGTCTGTCGGATCTGTCTGATTTGTTATGGGCTGCTAATGGGATAAACCGTAAGGAATCCGGAATGAGAACAGCTCCGTCGGCGTTGAATAAGCAGGATGTGGATGTATATGTAGTATTACCTGAAGGAAGTTATCTGTATGATGCTAAAAATCATCAGTTGACTCTGGTTGCTGAAGGAGATCATCGTGGAGCAGTAGCCGGTGGACAGGCATTTGTGAAAACAGCTCCGGTGTCTTTGGTGTTAATCAGTGATCTTTCCAGGTTTGGAGATGCGAAGAGTGCACGCAGCCAGTTGATGGGTGCTATGGATTCCGGCATCGTTTCTCAAAATATTTCAATATTCTGTTCCGCTGCTAACATGGCAACAGTGCCACGCGCTTCGATGGACAATGAACAATTGAAGAAAGTTTTGAAATTGAAAGATAGCCAAATGCCAATGATGAATCATCCTGTGGGATACTTCAAATAAGGATTGGCAAGATATACAAAAGAGTGACGGTATCCCGTAAGGATACCGTCACTCTTTTCTTGTTATAGCGTTACTATCCCGACCGGATAGCGTCACTATATTTTCTTCTTTACTTTAAGAGAAATTCATCAATCGCTTTTTTGTAAGTTGCTTTGTCAGCAGCTCCACGGAAAAGCTGTGGATCTCCTTTCATGGGAATGAATACAAACAATGGAATACTTGTTGCATTAAATAAAGCAGCCAGTTCTTTTTGTTTATCTACATTGACTTTGTAGATGACAATTTTTCCGGCATATTCCTTTGCCAATTCTTTCATGATAGGAGCTGTCTGGCGACATGGTCCGCACCAATCTGCATATAGGTCGATGATGGCGGGCTTATTACCTTTATAATTCCACTCCTTTGATTTCTCATAATCGAAGACGTCTTTCAGAAACATTTCTTTGTTCATTACGACGACTTCACTGTTACCTGTTACTTCTTTTTTACCTTGATTAGTTTCCCTACTGTCGTTGAATGCGTATACAATCACGCTTATCATGACGAGGGCTACCATTACTAATACTTTCTTCATTCGTTATTATTATCTTTTTATGTATAATGCTTTTCGATAACCCCTTGCAGTTCGCTACTATGGATTACGCCGGAATGTCTCCAGACAGCCTCTCCATTCTTAAACAGTATAAAGGTCGGTACAGCTTGTATGCGATATTTAGTAGCCAGGTCTTCATGCTGGTCAACGTCTATCTTTGCAATACGTGCTTTATCTCCCACAATAAGTTTTAGTTCTTCTAAAACCGGTTTCATAGCTTTGCAAGGTCCGCACCATTCTGCAAAGAAATCAACTAAAACGGGCACTGGTGACTGTATTAAATCTTCAAATTTTTCCATAATCTTTTCTTTCTTAGAGTTAAAAAGCAGTCTTTGAAAACCGCAAATAAATTTTCTATTTTATTATATAACGAGAAAAGACTATTTTTTGTTCATGAAATACTACTGGTGCGATAAAATCGCACGGGTTTTAAATATCCTCAAATAAGGAGAGTTCTTTGACATTTTGGTTTGAAATGATTGATACGTCTTGTTTGACTACCAGAGTGCATAACTCTGTTTTCTCCAAAGCAGATATTCGTATGAGGGTCGCCACTTCTGTGATAGAATAAGGACTGTTATACTCAGTCTTGATTCGTGCAACAATCAGATAGGATATGATGGCAACCCAAAGATGGACTTTGACAGCATTTTCGGAATACCCCCAAAGAGTCTTGACGACAATGTTCTGCTTAATCCATTTGAAGAATACTTCAATATCCCATCTATGGCGGTAAATGTTTGTTATCTCCAATGCGCTGACTTCAAAGTTATTGGATATAAAATCTACAATGGTGTCATTGACAGGGTCATAAACACGAACGAACCTCATATCCTCAGGATATAGTTTACTCGATTTATAACCAGTCACTCTGATACGTGCATCTTCGATGATGCCTGACTCTGCATCCGGGGTTTCCATCTGCTCAATAGTCTTGAACTTCATGTTCTCCTTGGGGCGAGAAACCCAGAACGATTGAGCTTGATGAAACCTGAAGAGCGCCTCAAAATCAACATAAGCCTTGTCCATGACATAAAAAGCATACGGTTCAGGAATGAGTACATCCAGTTCGTTACTGTCATGCCATTTGCCATCGGTTATATGGATATTGGTAGGGATGCTACCCCGCAAATCAAGCAGTGTGTGCATCTTGACAGCCCCTTTGCTGTATTTGCCTAAAGCCCAAGCGGCAAGTTTTATGCTGGTGGATATAGTCGTGGAGTCTAATGCATAGATTACATTGTCTATGGTTATTTCGGATAGCTTCATCTTTGAGTACATGGGTCTTACTATTTCCATGAGGCAGATGCCAAGACCTTCAAATATACGATAATCCCGCTTCTCGTTAGCTCGCGACAACGATGTGTGGTTTACTGTCTTACGAAAACCGAGATGATAAAGTATCTTGGAGTGGACTTCCAGGCATAAGCAGATGTCTCGAAGGGAGTCACAGCCTGTCAACTGCCCGAAAAGCAGATAAAGTAGGTGATTGTAACTGTTGAGACTCTTGACGTGCCAGTCTCCTTTATATTGGCGCACAAGTTTATCGAATTGGTAGCGCGGTATAAACTCGATAATTTGGGAGAACACATATTTACCCTGATTCATAATCTTGATGACTTGGAACAACAAGACTAATAAATCATTTTCAAATCAAAAAATCAATGAACGCTTGTATTTGATTAAATATTAATATTTTAATAACGATGGTGAGATTTTTATCGCACCACTACTATTCATGAAATAGTAATCAGGGAGTCATCATCTTGTAATGTGAAAGAGGGAACTTTGCGTATCTAAAAATAATGGAACTATGAAATTCTTATTTATTGTTCAAGGTGAGGGAAGAGGGCATTTTACACAAGCTATCACCCTCGAAGAAATGTTATTGCGCAATGGGCATGAAGTAGTGGAAGTCTTGGTCGGGAAAAGTTCGACACGTACTTTGCCGGGATTTTTCAATCGGAGTATTCATGCACCGGTGAAGCGATTTATTAGTCCGAACTTTCTGCCTACGGCAGATAATAAACGGGCGAACCTGACGAAAAGCTTTGCATACAATTTATTAAGATTACCGGAGTATCTTCGTAGCATGTATTATATAAATCAGCGGATCAGGGAGACAGGGGCGGAAGTTGTCATCAACTTCTACGAACTTTTAACCGGACTTACCTATGCACTCTTCCGTCCCTCCGTTCCGTATATTTGTGTTGGACATCAGTATCTGTTTTTACATCGTGATTTCGAGTTTCCGGATAAAAATTCGTGCCAGTTATGGATGCTGCGTTTCTTTACCCGGATGACCGCTCTAAGATCTTCGAAGAAACTGGCTTTGTCTTTCCTGGAAATGGAACGGGATGACGTGACTCAAATAGTGACCGTTCCTCCGTTGATTCGTCCGGAAGTGACGGCTATCTGTCCAGAAGAGGGTGATTATATTCATGGATATATGGTTAATTCCGGGTTTGCCGATAGCGTGGAGAACTTTCATGCAAAGCATCCGGAAGTCCCTTTAACTTTTTTCTGGGATAGATCGGATGCTGAAGAGGTGACACAGGTCGACGAAACATTGAGTTTCCATCAAATAGATGATGTGAAGTTTCTTAATGCTATGGCGGGTTGCAAGGCTTATGCCAGTACAGCGGGTTTCGAGTCTATTTGCGAAGCAATGTATCTTGGAAAACCTGTATTAATGGTTCCGGCACATATTGAACAAGACTGCAATGCCTATGATGCAATGAAAGCGGGGGCAGGAATAATCAGTGATTCCTTTGATTTGCAACCGTTGCTTCGTTTTGCAGGAGAATATACTCCGAACCGTCATTTCGTTTATTGGGTTCGCAGCTGTGAACGTCGGATGATCCGTGAACTGGAGAAACTGGCAGCTTCACATTCAGAAATAACTTCAATACCAACATTCACTAATTATTTACCAATATGAAACTAAACAGAACGGATTATGTGCTTGAACGCGCATCAGATGGTGGCTATTATGCCTGGTTGACTGTAAATATGCAATGTAATGCTTATGGGGAATCTCCTGAAGAAGCAGTTCAGAATTTACAGAATATAATGAATGAGATGATTGACGAGATGTATATGGTAGAAGAGTTTATATAAATTGAGAATTGAGAATTAAAAATTGAGAAATAAAAGTCATGCCACTGGGCATCATATTTCTCAATTTTTAATTCTCAACTTTCAATTTACTCAATGCTAAGTTCGTCGATGATATGAGAGGCTCCTGCGTATTTATCGATGATAAACAAGGTATAACGGATGTCAACACAAGCGGCTCGCTGCGATGAAGGACGGAAAGCGATGTCTCCTGTTAAGCCTTCAAAGTTGCGGTCGAAGGCAGTTCCAACTAGCTGACCTTTGCTGTTAAATACCGGGCTGCCGGAGTTTCCTCCTGTATTGTCGGTGTTTACGATAAAGCAGACAGGCATTTCACCGTTTTTGCCATAACGTCCATAATCCTGGGATTTATATAACTCTTTTAGCTTTTGAGGCACTACGAATTCCCAGTTTCCCTGATCTTCTTTTTCCATCACACCTTTGAGGGTGGTATGAGCGTCATAAACCACACCGTCAGCCGGTTCATAAGAAAGCACCTGGCCGTATGTCAACCGTAAAGTAGAGTTCGCATCCGGATAAATCGGCATTCCTTTTTCCTGTCTCATGTCCATCATGCCTTTCACCCATACTTTATGAGCTGCGTCATAGTTCTGATTGGCTTCTTTCATGGCAATGGCTGTTTTCAGAATTCCGTCGGTAACAGAATATTTGAATAATACCATCCAGTCATATCCTATTTTATACAAACTTGGTTTCTTGATAAACTTCTCAAAGTTTTTAGGATTGCCGAAAATGGAATGTTCGAAACAGGCATCAACGAAGGCGTCAATACTTCCCTTGAAACGAGAATTGATGATTTCGAAGATGTTGATTCGTTGTTCTGCCGGAATGTAGTTGGCATAAGTTTTCAGCATTTCTTTGGCTACCATCCGTTCTACGTCCGGGAAGGGGACAGAAGCAAAATACTTATCACCTTCTTTCTTCAGTTTTAGTTTTGCTTCTTTTATCTGCTCCTTATCTTTCGATTTCAGAGCGGTAACCAATTCTGTCGTGGAAGGGATACGCATAAAATCAAGGGCGGTGACCAATGCTTCATTGATAGCTTGCTGATGATATAGCGCATCGCGTCGGTGAGATACAATAGAGCGAATTTCATCAAAGGCTTTCTGATACGAATCATCTCCCTTTTCACGGCCACGGGCTAATAGTTCTTCTTGCTGTGCACGTTTGGTATCCAGTACATTGAGGCGTATCAGTCCTTCATTCATGCCGATTGCATTTTTCCAATAATTGGCCGAAGAAGCATATTTGCTTGCATAATGAATACGCACTGCCGGATCTTTCAGCATTTGCTCCATAAGTACTTTCTGACGGGCTCCGCGTACATGCTGGCGCATGAAATTGGTCGTTTGCATCCGTTCTTCCACTTCGTCGGCAATCATATACCGCCAGTTACGTCCGGGGAATCCCATGACAAAGGTGAAATCTCCTTCCTGAACTCCGGCGAGGCTGATCTTCAGATGTTTCTTCACTTGCAGAGGAACGTTGTCTTTAGAATATTCTGCCGGTTTTCCATTCTTGTCCGCGTAAATACGGAAGAGAGAAAAGTCGCCTGTGTGACGAGGCCACATCCAGTTGTCGGTATCAGCTCCGAATTTACCGATGGAAGAAGGAGGAGCCCCTACCATACGAATATCACTGTATACTGTTTTGATGAACAGATAATATTTGTTTCCTCCATAAAAAGCCTTGAGCTCCAGCTTTGTTGCAGGAGTTATTTCTATATTCTCCGCTTTGGCAAAACGTTCTGCTACGTTACCAAGATAACTTGGAGATAGATAATTAACACTATCCGGGTCCGGATCTTTTTTCAGTTGTTCGTTGACGTAATCCGTCACATCGAGAATCCGGTCGATAAAAGTGACGGTCAATCCCGGAGTAGGGAGTTCCGCATCACGGTTCATAGCCCAGAAACCATCTGTCAGATAGTCATGTTCTACATTACTATGTTGCTGGATAGCTCCATAACCACAGTGATGGTTAGTCAGTACCAGTCCTTCGGAAGAGATAACTTCTCCCGTACATCCTCCTCCGAAGTGTACAACAGCGTCTTTTAGAGAAAGACCATTTGCGTTGTATACTTCCTCTATCGGAATTTCGAGGCCAAGTTCGCGCATGGCAACAGCGTTCTGTGCTTTCAGATCGGTTAGCATCCACATGCCTTCGTCGGCGTGGATGCTAAGAGTTGCCAGTGAAAATAGGACAAATAGGATTTGTTTTCTCATTTATTCTACGATTGTCATTTCATTGATTAGGTGTCCGCAGTTTCCTAACTTTTCCAGAATGAACAGGACATAACGGATATCCAGGTTAATACAACGTTGCAGGTTATTGTCGAAATTGATGTCACCGCTTAATGATTCCCAGTTGCCATCAAAAGCACAACCGATCAGCTCTCCGTTTTCATTCAGTACCGGGCTACCGGAGTTACCACCGGTGATGTCGTTGGTCGACAGGAAGCAGACAGGCATATCACCATTTGGCAAAGCGTAACGGCCATAATCTTTCTTTTCAATCAGTTCCTTCAGTTTGGCAGGTACAACGAATTCACGGTCTTCCGGATTTTCTTTTTCAAGGATTCCCTTAGTGGTCGTATAGTAGTTGTAGTGTACGCCGTCTTTCGGATCATAAGGTTTCACATTACCATAGGTCAGACGAATGGTAAAGTTTGCATCCGGATAAGAAGGTACAGGCAACTTCATTTCACCCAGACCACGGATATAAGTTTTGTGCAGCAAAGCCAGTTCCTGATCCATATCCTTGAGTTGGGAAGTCAATGTATCCATCAAGTCGTATTTAGACTGACAGTATTGCAGTGCCAAATCATTGTCAATCGCTTTCACTGAAGGCTTCTTTGTAAACTTCTCGAAGTTTGCCCGGTTGGCAAAAATAGAGTTGTCATACATATCATCAACAAATTTGTTATAATCGCCTTTATATTTCTGCTCAATAACTTTATAAATAGAAGGACGTTGGTTTGCCGGAATCATTTCAGCATATAAGGGGAACAAGGCTTTCGCTACCTTGCGGTCTACTTCATGATCGTAATCTTTGTTATGGATGCTTTCGTAAGTGCTTTCCAAGGCTTTCATGCGTGCTTCGATTACAGAATCGTTTTTCTCAAGCAATGCTTCGCGTGTTTTAGCCAACATAATATTACCAAATTCGATAGCTCCGAAGAAAGTCTCTCTCAAACAGGTGTACTGATAGTTGAGAGGAGTTGTCTTAGCTACCAGGTCATCAATATTCTTCACTACTGCTGCATATTCAACATTGTTTTGTGCTTTTGCAAACTCTGCGAATTTGGCTTCTTGTGCAGCTTTTGTTCCCAATACATCATTATCGATGATGGCTTTATTCATGCCGATGGAGTTTTTCCAATAGTTGCTGGAACCTGCATACTTGTTTGCATACTGAATACGGATTTTGTCACTGGCATTCATTACCTCTTTCAGGACAGCCAAACGTGCACCACGAATACGGATACGTGGATCGTTCTCCGATTCCATACGTTCTTTTACTTCTGATACAGTCAGGTAGCGGCTCGTACTTCCGGGGAATCCCATAATCATTGCATAATCTCCTTCTTTCAATCCTTTGATAGAGATAGACAAATGTTTCTTGGTTTTCAGTGGGACGTTGCTCTCGCTGTATTCTGCCGGTTCACCATTTGCATCTGCATAAATACGGAACATGGAAAAGTCGCCGGTATGACGCGGCCACATCCAGTTGTCTGTTTCACCACCAAACTTACCGATAGAAGAGGGTGGAGCGGCTACCATACGTACATCCGGATATATTTTCTTGTAGAAAAGATAGAATTTATTCCCGGCATAGAACGGAAGAGCTTGCGGAACAATTCCCTTTTTGTCTGCCAGGTCACTTTTAAAATAAAGATCATGAGCCAGCTTTTGAAGGAATATATTGCTGAATGATTCGGATTCGGTGATTTCTTTCGCCGCAATCTTGGCATTGACAATATCCGTAATATCTTCGATACGTTCGATAAATGTAAATTTCAGTCCCGGTGTAGGGAGCTCTTTGTCTCTGGAAGTAGCCCAGAAACCATCAGTCAGATAATCGTGCTCAACACTACTATGTTGCTGGATGGAGGCGTAGCCACAATGGTGATTGGTTAGAATCAAACCTTCGGGTGAGATAATTTCTCCGGTACACCCTCCTCCGAATATACCTACAGCATCTTTAAGAGAAATGCCATTCGGATTATATAGGTCTTGTGCTTCCAGTTTTAATCCCTGTTTTTTCATCATGTCTATGGAGTGTTGCTGTTGCATCAGTTGCAATAGCCACATACCCTCATCCGCTCTAACGGAACATACAAAAAGCGCGGTCAGCGCTAATAGATAAAGTCTTAATCTGTTCATTATTAAATGATAAAATTACAATATATGATTGGTTAGTATTCAATTTTTAAATCTCCGTTTTTCAGTGCTTCCATGATATTAGCAGGCGGGCGTTGATTCATCAGTTCGTTTTTCATAAAGTCCATGTAAGGAGCTACATGCTTAAAGAACTGATAATACCCTTTGCATAAGTAATTTAACCCCGGTTCGCCTTCAGCCGTTTGGCTGAAACGATTTTTCGGGCATTCTCCGTTGCAGGCAAACAGGAACTCACATTCCTTGCATTGAGTAGGGAGAGACTGATATTTCATGTTCCCGAAATTGTGCTGACGTTCGCTATGCATCATTTCCACCAGAGTTTTACTGTAAATGTTACCTAATTTATATTCGGGGAATACAAAGTGGTCGCAAGAATAAACATCTCCGTTGAATTCCATCACACCGGCATGACCACAGGTCTTTGCCATTGTGCATATACCAGGTTGTTCGCCCATCCAATTCGCCAAAGTCGAATCGAATATTTGTACGTAGTATTTGCCTACGTCTTCTTTCACCCATTCGTCGAAAAGAGTACAAAGGAAGTTACCCCATTGTTCCGGGGTGATCGAAAAATCAGCAAGAGTTCCGGCTTTATTTTCTGCAAGAGAAGCGAGGTGGCGACCGTCTTCATGTGAGAGAATACGTTCAACGATAGGAGCGAACTGGATATACTGGCAACCGATTTCTTTAAAGAAACGATAAAAGTCTAGTGGATAGTCGGCATTGAAGTCATTAATAACCGCCATCGCATTCCATTCCACCCCATGTTTTTTCAAAAGATTGATGCCTTGCATCACTTTCACAAAAGAGGGTTTTCTCATTTTGTTTTTACGATACTCGTCATGAAACTCCTGGGGACCATCGATAGAGACTCCTACCAGCCAATTATTTTCACGGAAGAACTCGCACCATTCGTCGGTGAGCATGGTTCCGTTGGTTTGGATGCAGTTGTCGATCGTTCGTCCGCGGGCATACTTTTTTTGTAGTTCCATTGCCTTTTTATAGAAGGAGAGCGGTCGCATCAGCGTTTCTCCTCCGTGCCAGGTGAAAAGTACCTGTGGCATGGTTTGTGAGTTAATGTACTCGTCGATAAACTTTTCCAGAAGTTCATCGCTCATTACGTGTTTCGGATTGTCTTTGTATAGGTTGGCCTTTTCCAAATAATAGCAGTAATCGCATGCTAGATTACATACGGCACCTACGGGCTTTACCATTACATAAAGCGGTTTGGCAAAAGGGGCAAATGTTGATGTTTTCATGACTGCAAAATTAGATAAACTAAATGAAAAAAAGAGCCTTACACCTATGTTTATAAGGATTATTAAAGAAAAGAGTCTTACAAGATTTAAATATTGATAAAATGTTTCTTTGAATTCTGAATCAGTTGTACCTTTGTACCCAGAATTTAATGAATAGATGAACGTGAATAAAATTTTGCCTTTTTTGCTTTTGCTTCCGTTTTTGGCTTCCTGCACCAGTAAGTACAAGATTGAAGGAACCTCTTCTGTGAATAGTCTGGATGGAAAGATGCTGTATCTTAAATCCCTTCGGGATGGAGAGTGGGTGAAGCTGGATTCTGCTGAAGTAGTGCATGGTCTGTTCTCAATGAAAGGGAAAATAGATTCCGTACAGATGGTGACACTTTATATGGATGAAGAAAGCATTATGCCGATTGTGCTGGAAAGTGGGAAGATAACAGTTACCATTAGCAATACGGACCTCAAGGTAGTCGGAACATCTTTAAATAATGCACTGTACGAGTTTATCAGCAAAAGAAACCAATTGGAAGAAAGCATTGGTGAACTGGAGCAGAAGGAAACTCGTATGGTACTGGATGGAGGCGATCTGGATGAAATTCACGGTCAGTTGGTGGTGGAAGGAGACTCACTGATGAAAGAAATGAATCAGTATGTGAAAACGTTCATCTCTGATAATTACGAAAATGTGTTGGGACCTAGTGTATTTATGATGCTCTGCAGCTCTTTGCCCTATCCTATTATGACTCCGCAGATTGATGATATAATCAAGGATGCTCCTTATTCTTTTAAAAATAATAAGCTGGTTAGAGAGTTCCTGTCTAAAGCAAGAGAAAACATGAAGTTGATAGAAGAACATCAACGATTGGAACAAAATGCTTCAACAAATAAGTAATACTTGAGTTTTTTTTGTATTTTTGTACAAAACTCAAGTAAAGTGAAAACGACTACTGTTTCGGTATACGCCGCTTTCTTTTTTATTTTAGTCTTATCGGTTTCTTGTCATAGAGATTCGGAGGTCCCTGATGCGGCATTCCAGAGGATCGAAATGTGCATGGAATCTCTTCCGGATACGGCTCTGTATCTATTAAAGTCAATACCTCATACTGAAAAATTGCGTGGAAAGTTGCAGGCGGATTATGCACTTTTATTGACGCAGGCAATGGATCAGAATTATGTGAAGTTTACTTCTGACTCATTGATTGCACTGGCGCTGAATTACTATACTGTAGAGCGTGGTGACTCTGTTATGCGTGCTAAAGCACAGTATTATTATGGAAGAGTACTGCGTGAATTGGATAAAGATGAAGAGGCTTTGACGTTTTTGTCTTCGGCAAAAGAAATGTTCGGGAAGATTCAATGTTGCAAGATGTTTGCAATGGCTACTGATGAGATAGGGATGATTGACCGGAAAAAGAAATTGTATCAGGAGTCGTTAGAGAATTTTCGGGAGTCGTATGCTATCTATAAAGAGTTGAAAGATTCTTTGGGGCTTGTCAGAGCCGGGCAAAATATAGGCCGGGCTTATTTGTTTCAGAATAAATGGGATAGCTGTTATTTCTATTATACTTATGCATTAGAACTAGCCAGGGAAAAACAGTATCCGTCTGAAGTTTCCATTTTACATGAGTTGGGGATACTGTATCGTTCTATGGGAGAACTGCAAAAGTCTGAACGCTATTTTCTTGCTGCTTATGAGAAAGAAACGGATGAAGAAAGGAAATACGTGGAGTGTATGTCTCTCGGCTATTTGTATATGCAGATGGGTGATGTGGAGAATGCCCGGAAATATTTTAAGATGAGTATCAATTCTTCTAAAGAATATACCCGTATTGACGCATATAACAATTTATACTTTCTTGAAAAAGATATTGATAATTTTGAAGAAGCGATTATCTACCATGAAAAAGCGGACTCTATCGTGAATGTATTGGATGAAGTCGATTCGCAGGAGTTGATAACAGAACTGCAAAAGCAGTACGAGAACGAGAAACTCCGGAATGATAATCTACAACTGAAAGTGGACCGTACAGTTTTTATATTTTGCGGTACGGTTATTTTCCTGATTGTGGCCTTCTATATGTGTTATTACTACTACAAAAGTAAAAATCACAGGAAGAAGATTGCCGAAATCGAATCCCAGATTAGAGATAATGAAGAGGAGATAAAGCGATACCAGCAGGAGATGGAAGAAATCCAGGAGTTGAAAGATCAAGTGCTGGAAGAGAACCGCATACTGGAAGAAAATCGAATGAAGGTAGGCGAGTTGAATGGAAAGATTGTACTTCTAAGTATGCAGAACAAAACCTTATCGGGACTGTTGAAAGAACTGGGAGGAGAATTAACTGTCGGACCCTCTTCTGAACAGTACATATCCGCTTTTCGTCTGCTGCTTGCTATCAAAGAGGGAACATTAAGAGGTAAATTGTCTAATGGAGAACGCTATAAATTGTTTAGCCTGTTTGATTTACTCTATTCTAATTACGTTACCCGGTTGCTTGACAAAACTCCTTTATTAACTAAACATGATCTTGAGATCTGTTGCTTTCTTAAATTTGGACTGACCAATGAAGAACTGGCACGTATTTTTCAGACCTCTTCCGATTCTGTTACCAAAGCAAAAGGAAGGCTGAAAGGCCGATTAGGCATTTCTCCACAAGAAGATTTGAATGTGTTTTTAAGGGATTTTTGATAAATAAAAAATGAATTGTCCGGGTCATTAATAGAACGCTAATCTGTATTTTATTGAAATGTAGGTGTTTACGGAAAATCAGGCGCGCTGATTTTGTCCGGGTGACTTTTTTTGTGTTTTCGGATGCATGCTGTACTTTTGACACAACAAAAACCAAATAGCTATATGAAAAATCCTAATGAATTATCTGCCGCCTCTTCTTTAAGAGGTGACGAATTGCAGTTAATAGAACAAAAAGCCAGCATTGTTGTCGGAATAGCTAATTCTCGCACGAGGTTAAGGATAGGAGTTCTATTAAGTAAATATTCAGAGTATCAGGTGGATTATATATCCTCCGAGAGTGAGATCGGTAAACTGATTGAAGAAGCCGACTTGATTATTGGTGCGGGGGTTACCGCTTATGAAGGGGTATTGCGCCGAAAACCGGTGATTGTAGTGGGTGATTATGGCTTGGGAGGTCTGGTTACTCCGGATACATTTCGCAAGCATTATAACAATCGGTTTAGAGGGAAGATTAATGGCGTCAGAAATGAATCTTTCTCATTAGAGAATTTAGAAAAGGAGATTTATAAAAGTTTTAATTTGACTTTTCAAGAATTACAAATGATGTCAAACCAAACCATAACCTTGCAAAACATCTAAATATCTGAATTTCTTAATTTAATAGTTTGATGCATAAAACTGGTTAGGAATATGGGGGTGCGTGAGCATCCCCATATTTATATAAGATTATGTACTGACTATCGGTCTTGATCTTCGTTTTTCACCATTCCCTTGTATTGTTCCGGCAGGGCGCTTTCAACCGCAGCGTAGGCCTCTGCCATGGTTGCCTTGATATTTTCCATTCCTTTCCCTTTGGGAGGAATAGGTTCATGAATAGTCAGAATCATGCGATGACGGTGTATCCATTTGCCTGTGCGTGGCAGAATTTCGAATGAGCCGTCAATGGTGACGGGTACAACCGCCAACTGTAAATCATCTGCCAACTGGAAAGCGCCTTTCTTAAAGTATCCCATGTGTCCTGTAAATGTACGCGCTCCTTCAGGAAAGACAACGAGAGAAACCCCATCTTTCAATGAGTCTTTTGCCTGTCGGATTGTTTCCAATACTTTTTTAGGGCCGGATCTGTCTACAAAGATATGTCCTGCACTCTCACAGGCTTTTCCTACAAATGGCAGCTTGCGCAGGCTTTTTTTCATCATCCACTTAAAGTTTCTTCCTATGAAGCCGTAAATAAGGAAAATATCAAATGAACCCTGATGGTTAGGTACGAAAATATAGGAAGTTTTGTCATGCAACTTTTCACGTCCCTCAATCTTCACGGGAATCAACAGAAACAGACAAATTAATTGTGACCAAATCTTCCCCGGATAATATCCCCAGATGTGGGCTCCTCCCAAGAGAGAACCTACAATAGTGACGATTGCCGTGAGGATGGTCAACACTAATAAAATAGGCAAAGCGATGCAAATCTGATAAATATAATACAGTATCTTCATAGGGTTGGATTTTTATCCTGCAAATATACATGATTATTGGTAAAAAAGAGAGGCAGATGTGATATAATCTTTTTGATTGTGTTATTTTTGCCTCTTGTTATTAGAGATAGTTACAAAATTATGATACGTATATTACATACTGCCGACTGGCATCTGGGACAAACCTTTTTTGGTTATGATCGCACGGAAGAACATGAAGTATTCCTGAATTGGCTGGCAGAAGAAATTCGTCAGAAAGAGATTGATGCATTGATTATAGCCGGAGATGTTTTTGATGTTTCCAACCCTTCCGCTGCATCCCAAAGCATGTATTATCAGTTTATTTATCGGGTGACAGCGGAGAATCCGTATTTGCAGATTGTCATTGTTGCCGGCAACCATGATTCGGCAGCACGCCTGGAAGCTCCTTTGCCTCTGTTGCAAGCTATGCGGACGGAAGTCAGAGGGGTAGTTCGCAAGCTTGAAGGCGGAGAAATCGATTATGACCATTTGACTGTGGAACTGAAGAACCGGAAAGGGGAAGTGGAATTGCTTTGCATGGCAGTTCCTTTTCTGCGTCAGGGAGATTATCCGGCCGTGCAAACGGAAGGCAATCCGTATGCGGAGGGAGTTCGCGAACTTTATGCACAACTTTTGCAAAGGCTATGGAAGCGAAGGACGGAGAATCAGGCGATTCTTGCCATCGGTCATTTGCAGGCTACAGGATCGGAGATTGCAGAGAAGGATTATAGCGAGCGTACCGTGATTGGTGGGTTGGAGTGCGTATCTCCGGAAGCTTTTTCCGAACAGATAGCTTATACGGCATTGGGACATATACATAAAGCGCAGCGAGTGTCCGGAAGAGAGAATGTACGGTATGCCGGAAGCCCCATTCCGATGTCTTTTGCCGAGAAACATTATCATCATGGAGTCGTGATGGTGACTTTCGACGGAGGTTGTGCCGTGGACATTGAACGGTTAGAATGCCCGAAATTAATACCTTTGGTGAGTGTCCCGAACGGAGAACCTGTTTCACCGGAAGCTATCTTGGAAGCCTTGAAGGAACTACCCGAGACAGAAGCCGTAGCCCCATATCTGGAAGTAAAGGTATTGTTAGAGGAACCGGAACCCATGCTTCGACAGGAGATTGAAGATGCACTGGCAAATAAAAATTATCGGTTGGCGCGTATTGTTTCTACCTATCGTACTGAAACTGGAAATACGACGAAAGAAAATGAAAACTGGAAGAGGGGGTTGCAGGAAATGTCTCCCTTACAGATTGCACAGTCTGCCTTTGAGAAGATTTATCAGGTGGAAATGCCTGTAGAACTGACAGGTTTGTTTGAAGAGGCCTATTTGGCTGCTACCCGTAAAGAAGAGGAGGAAGGAGAATGAAAATACTAGCTATACGATTGAAGAATCTGACCTCGATAGAAGGAACGGTAGAAGTGGATTTTAGGACAGAACCATTACATTCTGCAGGTATCTTTGCCATTTCAGGACCTACCGGTGCAGGTAAGTCTACTTTATTAGATGCCTTATGCCTGGCATTGTATGATAAGGCTCCCCGTTTCGCTACTTCAGTGGAAAATGTGAACTTGGCAGATGTGGGAGACAATCAGATTAATCAGTCTGATGTTAGAAATTTGCTGCGCCGGGGGACAAGTGATGGTTATGCGGAAGTCGATTTTTTAGGTATTGACGGACGGCGTTACCGTTCTCGTTGGTCGGTGAGGCGGACAAGAAACAAGATAAACGGTTCTTTGCAGCCACAAACGCTGGAAGTGAAAGAACTGGATACGGAGAAAGAATTTCAAGGTACCAAGAAAGAGTTGTTGATTCAGTTGGTGGAGTTGGTTGGCCTGACGTATGAACAGTTCACCCGTACAGTATTATTGGCACAAAATGATTTTGCTACATTTCTGAAATCAAAAGGGGCGGCAAAAGCAGAATTACTGGAGAAGTTGACAGGAACCGGCGTGTATTCCCGGATTTCTCAAGAGGTCTATGCCCGGAATAAGGCGGCACAAGAAGAGGTGACCTTGATTCAGAATCGAATGAATGTGATCGAATTGATGCCGGAAGAAGAGCTGCTTGCTCTGCAAAAAGAGAAAGAACTATCGACTGAAAAGCGTGCATTAGGGATTAAACTGCTGGCAGAACAGAATGAACAACTGAATGTGGTTCGTTCATTAAAAATACAGGAAGAACTTTGGAAGAAAAAGCAGCAGGAAGAACAGGAGGAACAGGCTAGGGAGAAAGTACTGCAGGGTGCATTGGCTTCCCAAGAGGAAGGATTGGTGCATTTTAAGGCACAATGGGAGGCCATACAGCCGGACTTGAAGAAAGCACGTCAATTGGATGTACAGATACAGTCTCAACAAAGCAGCTATATACAGTCGCAGCAGATTTTACAAGCGGCTAACAGGCAGGTGGCGGAGCAGGAACAAAAAATGCGAGTGGCTGCGGAACAATTACAGGTGTCTTATTCTTCTCTGAACCGCTTATTAAGCCATGTAGGGATAGAAGAAGCACTGCAACTTGAACAGGTGGAAGAGATTCTACGGCAAGAAGAAAGCAAACTGGCTGCCGCTACAAGTACGAATGAGGAACGTTTATTGCGCTTAAATTCTTTCGGATATCCGTTATTGGCCGAAGAACAGGTGAAGTTGCAAAAAGAGTTGACTCGTCAGCAGAATATCCGGCAATTAACGGAAACGCAGACGAAAGCAAAGACGGAAATAGAAAGACTGGAGAAAGAAGTGGCCGATTGTCTGAAACAATTGACGGAGCAAGAAACCGCATTGAAAGTTACTCAACGTCTTTACGAAAATGCACGTATGGCAGTGGGAAAAGACGTGAAAGCATTGCGCCGGCAATTACAGGAAGGGGAGGCTTGTCCGGTTTGCGGTAGCACAGCGCATCCTTATCATCAGGAACAGGAGGTGGTAGATACTCTTTTCCGGAGTATAGAGCAGGAGTATAATGTAGCATCAACCAACTATCAGCAGATGAATAACCGGAGCATTGCTCTGCAACGTGATTTGGCGCATCAAAAAACGGTGGACGGACAGATCGCGGAACAGTTGGCAGCATTATATAAAGCAGGGATTGAAGCCGGAAACGAAGAGCAAATACAACACCGTTTGGCGGAACTGGCAGAACGTATTTTGGAATATCGCAATCTTTATGCAGAATGGCAGCGCGGCGATGAAGAAATTAAAAAGATGCGTGCACATTGTGAAGCCCTCCGTGAGAATGTTTCTCTCTGTCGTTTGGCTATGCAGAAAGTATCGTCTGCCAAAGAACAGCTGGTAATCTTACAGAATGCTGCTTCGGCCGAACTAAAGAGATTTGAAGTGATAGAGAAAGCGCTGAATGTGCTTCGTCAGGAACGTTCGCAGCTATTGAAAGGAAAAAGTGCGGATGAAGCGGAAGCTGCCGTAGCAAAAAGAGAGAAAGAACTGAATCTCGCTTTGGAGAAAGCACGTAAAGAAGTAGAGGCGGTACACAACCGGCTTTCCGGTTTGCAAGGAGAGATGAAGCAAATTGCACTGGCTATAGGAGAGTTGCAAGAACAGTATAAAAAGATAGAGTCTCCCGAACTGCTTCCCGAAATAATAAAGAAGCAACAGGAAGAAAACCTGAATATAGAACGTGCCCTTTCTACTATGGAAGCCCGCCTGCTACAACAAGCAAAGAATAAACTGACTGTGGAACAGATTGCGAAGGAACTGGCAGAGAAACAAACTGTTGCCGAACGTTGGGCAAAATTGAATAAACTGATTGGCAGTGCGGATGGAGCGAAATTTAAAGTGATTGCTCAAAGTTATACTTTGAATTTGTTGTTGCTTCATGCCAATAAACATTTATCCTATCTCTCTAAACGCTATAAGCTGCAACAGGTACCCGATACGTTGGCACTTCAGGTAATAGATTGCGATATGTGTGATGAAATACGGACCGTGTACTCTCTTTCAGGAGGTGAATCGTTCCTGATTTCTTTGGCACTGGCTTTAGGTTTGTCTTCCTTGTCAAGTAATAATCTGAAAGTTGAATCTCTTTTTATTGATGAAGGTTTCGGCTCTTTGGATGCGGAAAGTTTGCGTACAGCCATGGAAGCATTGGAGCAATTACAGATGCAGGGACGGAAAATAGGAGTCATCTCTCATGTGCAGGAGATGAGTGAACGGATTTCTGTTCAGGTGCAGGTACATAAAAAAGTGAATGGAAAAAGCGTGCTTACCGTGGTGGGGTAAGCACACTCCTTACTACTTAGTATGAATTATTCAGGTTAGATTCTTTTACATTAATTCGTTCAGTTCGCTTAAATTCTTTTTGATTTCGTGGATACGATTTAAGAACTTCTTGCGGTAAATCCATAAGATCAATCCCAGTCCTCCGCCCCATAACAGGATGAAGAAAGCGATCATCCCCATTCCATATTGCCACACTTGCCAGTAGATAAATGAAAGTATAGCCAGGACCAGGAGAAAGGCAATAGCAATCAATCGTTCCCTGATGGTCCATCGATGGATACGGTTCACGCGGCTGATTACTTCTACCAAAGGCATCTCGTCTATTTGTGTCCGTTGGAGGAAACGGGTGGTGACGATATCCCAGCAAAGGGCAGGAATCCATGCGAAAATGATAATGATATAGATCGGGTTCAATCTGTTGTGCAACAGTACCTCTGCTAAAAATAAGATCAGTATCGGCAGAGAAATCAGAATAAGCTTGATGTTCAGTCTGGCAATGGCATGGATACCTTTGTCCGCATGCCTTATCAGCTTTTCAAGCTCTTCTTCTTTGATGAACTCTTTGTCTTTCAAGTGTTCATCCAGGGCATTCCAAGATTTTTTCAGTTCTTCCAGTTCCATATATCTTATTCCTCCTTTTTCATTCTTTTAAGTTTGTCTTTGATGCGACTTAGTTTGGTCGCTACATTGGTAACCGTCAGTCCGGTGATTTCTGCTATTTCCTCGTAACTTTTGTCTTCGAGATAAAGCAGGATAATTGATTTGTCGAGTTGTCCCAGTTGGTTAATCATCTGATAGAGCTGTTTCAGCATTTCGTTGATCGGGTCGTGTGCTTCTATGGCCCAGTCGGTATCTCTGGTGAGGCTGACTATTTCCGGCACATTCTTTTCTTTACGATAGAAGCTGATACAGGTGTTGAGGGCAATACGGTAAATCCAGGTGGAAACCTTACATTCTTTTCTGAATTTGGGATAGGCTTTCCAAAGGTTTAATACCACGTCCTGATACAGATCATTGAGAGGAGCATTGGGATTGGCATACAGATAGCATACCTTATAGATCACTCGTTCATATTCGCGGATCACCGACAAAAACTCTTGCTCAATAGGGGCGCTGACCTCTGTTGTTTGTTCTCTCATGGAATCTATGATTACTTTTCTGGTTAGTTAGTCGTGAGAAAAGGAGAAAAATCACAGGAGAATAGGGGCTATTGGAGATTAGCTGCCAGAAACTTACACATTTCTTCGATACTTTTTCCCCGACGGCGGGCATAATCTTCTAATTGGTCTTCTCCAATCTTTCCGATGGAGAAGTATTCGGAGGCCGGGTGTGAGAACATAAGCCCGCAAACAGAAGCGTGCGGGTACATAGCTCCGTTTTCGGTCAGCGAAATGCCTATCTGCTTCATATCCAACAGTTCATCCAACAGGAAGTTGACAGATTGATCCGGTAAAGACGGGTAGCCGACAGCAGGGCGAATGCCTTGATACTTTTCGACCAGTAAGTCCGCTATGCCTAAATTCTCGTCTTTGGCATATCCCCACGCTTCTTTGCGCACATATTCATGCATCTTTTCTGTTGCTGCTTCTGCCAGTCGGTCGGAGAGGGTTTGGACAAGCAGGTGTTTATAAGGGTCCTGTTCGTACAATCCTTCCATGTCTGCATCAATGGAAGAGGCAAAAGCACCGATGGTATCCGGGATATCGGAAGAGATCGGGCGGATAAAGTCACTTAGACAAAGAAAAGGACTACCGTCTCTTTTCGGCGTTTGCTGGCGCAGTAAAGGAAAAGTGATGAACCGGTCTTTTTCTTTCTCAATAATCAGGTTATCCCCGTCAGAGTTTGCCTTGCAAAGCTTGAAGATGGTCTTTACTTCATAATCCCGGTCGAGCAGATCGAGCATCCGATTGGCTTCTTTGAATAGCTGCATTGCTTCGGAAGCCTTATTACGCTCTTCTTCGGGGAAAGTTGTCAGCCACGAAGCACGGCAGGCATCACATCCGTGAATGTTGGCGATGGCTGCAAAACGCGGTTGGAAACCCCATGCGTGGAAAAAGTAAATCCAGTTGATGTAGGGAGTGACTGTATGTATTTTATAAGATAAAATCATAAATTATGCAATTAAATAGGAGTTTAATGGCGGCAACGTAGTGCCAGGCAAGATTTTCTTCAGGATATTGATGTTCTTAGGCACGGATTACACGGATTACGCTGTTGTTTTATATAGTCATATTTCTAAAAACCGTGAAATCCGTGTAATCCGTGCCTGAAATATTATTTATCGCTCAAAGAACAATTCCTGTCCGCGATAAGTCTCGTCTATTTCTCCGTTGTTATATAACAGATGTCCGTTTACAAATGTTTTCTCTACTTTCCAGTCGAATGTGTGTCCCTCTAATGGACTCCATTTGCATTTGCTTAAAATACAATCGGTTGTTACCGTCCATTCGCTTCCGGGACGGACTAATACCAAGTCAGCCTGATAGCCTTTGCGAATGAATCCTCTGTTTTGTATTTCATACATCTGCGCAGGGGCATGAGCCATCTTTTCTACTACTTTTTCGATAGTAAACACTCCTTTTTCTGTCAACTCCAACATGCTGACGAGTGAGAACTGAATCATCGGCATTCCGGACATTGCTTTTAAGGCACCGCCTTCTTTTTCGCTAAGTAAATGTGGGGCATGATCTGTGGCAATAGCATCAATCAAACCGCTATTGACAGCCTCTCGCAAAGCTTTCCGGTCTTGCGCTGTCTTAATGGCAGGGTTGCATTTGATGCGGGCACCCAGTGTCTGATAGTCCTCTTCCGTAAAGAGTAGATGAGAAACACAGGCTTCTGCCGTGATCTTTTTTTGTACCAAAGGTACGTTAGAAAACAGGCTCAACTCTTTAGCTGTGGAAATATGCATGATGTGCAGGCGGGCGTTTGTCTCACGTGCCAACTGCACTGCCAGTTCGGATGAACGATAGCAAGCCTCTTCCGAACGAAGGAGCGGATGAAGAGCCAAAGGTACATCGTCTCCGTATTCTTTCTTATATTTATCCGTATTTTCTTTGATAATTCCCTGATCTTCGCAATGAGCAGCGATGAGCAGATCGGTTCCACCGAATATATTACGCAGACTGGCCATCCGGTCTACCAGCATATTGCCGGTGCTTGACCCCATAAATAACTTCACTCCACAAACCCGGTGTTTATCCAGTTGTGCAAACTGGGTATAGTTATTATTCGTTGCTCCGAAATAGCAGGAATAGTTGACTGCTGACTTTTCACCCAACAGAACAAATTTTTCCTCCAAAGCCTCCAATGTAGTAGTTTGCGGATTGGTATTGGGCATATCCATGATAGAGGTGACACCTCCAGCTGCCGCAGCACGACTTTCTGTGGTGATATCTGCCTTATGAGTCAGTCCGGGATCGCGGAAATGCACATGTTCGTCGATGGCACCCGGCAAAAGATAACACCCGGTTGCGTCTATTATCTCGTCGCAGGGGGCAGTTGCGTTTTCTTCACCAACCAATATTTCGGCTATCTTTTCATTCTCGATTACTACTGAACCCAGAACTTTTCTTCCTTCGTTGACAATAACGGCGTTTTGAATCAGTGTACGTTTCATTTCTTTTGTGGGAATTTATGGAACCAACTATTTACTTTTAATTTTATCACACCAAATATGGCTTCTCCAAAGATGCTGCTATTCATTTTAGAAGTCCCTAATTCACGATTAATGAAGATAACGGGAACCTCGATAATTTTGAAACCACACTTGTAAGCAGTGAATTTCATTTCAATCTGAAAGGCATATCCTTTAAAGCGAATATGATCTAAATCGATCGTTTCCAATACCTGACGGCGGTAGCAAACAAATCCGGCAGTGGTGTCATGTACAGGTATTCCGGTGATAAACCGCACATATTTAGAGGCGAAGTATGACATCAATACCCGTCCCATCGGCCAATTCACTACATTCACTCCGCTGACATAACGGGAACCGATAGATACATCTCCTCCTTGTTCCGAACAAGCCTGATACAAACGGGGTAAATCATTCGGATTATGACTGAAGTCTGCATCCATTTCAAAAATATACTCGTATGCGTGTTCCAGTGCCCATTTAAATCCGGTAATGTAGGCAGTACCCAGTCCTAGTTTTCCTTTACGTTCTATCATAAAAAGCTGTTCGGGAAATTCTTGTTGCAGTTTTCTTACGATGGCTGCCGTCCCGTCCGGAGAGCCGTCTTCTATGACCAGAATATGGAATACTTGGGGAAGGCCGAAAACGGCACGGATGATATTTTCTATGTTTTCCCGTTCATTATAGGTGGGGATAATTACAATGCTATCCGATGTCTGCATATAGATACTATAAAATTTAGAAACAAAAGTAGTTCTTTTTCCTTTAGTTATAGCTGAACTAAGGAAAATTTAACGTGTTTCATGCCCCATGCGGGATAAGACGGCAGATACCTTATTATAATACTTCTGTTCTTTGGGTGTATACTCCCAATCTTTTTTGTAATTTTGCGGGGAAATTTTATAGGTATGACAATAACTGAGTTGCAACAACAATATGCTGCCCATCCCAATATGGCAGTAATGAAGCGCTTGTTGAAGGACACTTCCGTTCAGACTGTTTTTTGCGGAGGACTGTGTGCATCCGCCGCTTCTCTTTTTTCTTCTGTACTGGTGCAAGAGGGTGGTTGCCCGTTTGTATTTATTTTAGGTGATCTTGAAGAAGCCGGATATTTCTATCACGACTTGACGCAGATATTGGGTACGGAAAGAGTTTTGTTCTTTCCATCTTCATTCCGTCGCTCCATCAAGTATGGACAAAAAGATGCGGCCAATGAGATTTTGCGCACAGAAGTACTTAGCCGCTTACAAAAGGGGGAAGAGGGATTATGTATCGTTACGTACCCGGATGCATTGGCGGAGAAAGTGGTGTCGCGCAAGGAATTGAGTAATAAAACGCTGAAGTTGAATGTAGGAGAGAAAGTGGATACCACTTTCATCACCGATGTGTTGCATAGTTATGGTTTTGAATATGTAGACTACGTATATGAGCCGGGACAATATGCTGTTCGCGGTAGTATTATCGACGTTTTCTCTTTTGCTTCGGAATATCCTTATCGCATCGATTTCTTTGGTGATGAAGTGGAAAGTGTTCGTACCTTTGAAGTGGAGTCTCAATTATCCCGTGAGAAGAAAGATGGAGTGTCTATTGTTCCCGATTTGGCGGTGACAGGTGATGTAACGACTTCTTTTCTGGATTTCATCCCGAAAGAGACTACCTTGGCGATGCGCGATTTTCTTTGGTTGCGCGAGCGAATCCAGGTGGTACACGATGAGGCGCTGACTCCACAGGCAATAGCCGTTCAGGAGGCCGAAGAGAATGGTGGCATTACATTGGAAGGGAAATTGATAGACGGCAGTGAGTTTACTGTACGGGCACTCGATTTCCGCCGGTTGGAATTTGGTAACAAACCGACCGGAACGCCTAATGCCAGCGTTACTTTCAATACATCTGCCCAGCCTATCTTTCATAAGAATTTTGATCTGGTAGCTTCTTCTTTCAAGGATTATCTGGAAAAAGGCTATTCGCTATCTATCTGCAGTGACAGCATGAAGCAAACAGATCGTATCAAAGCTATTTTTGAAGATCGGGGTGATAAGATTAATTTTACTCCCGTAGAACGTACCATTCACGAAGGTTTTGTAGATAACACACTGCGACTCTGTATTTTCACAGATCATCAGTTGTTTGATCGTTTTCATAAATATAATCTGAAAAGTGATAAAGCCCGTTCGGGAAAAGTGGCACTATCCTTGAAAGAACTGAATCAGTTCACTCCGGGAGACTATGTGGTGCATACGGATCATGGTATCGGACGTTTTTCCGGCTTGGTACGTATTCCGAATGGTGATACTACGCAAGAGGTTTTGAAACTGGTGTTTCAAAATGAAGATGTGGTGTTCGTCTCTATTCATTCCCTGCATAAGGTTTCCAAATATAAAGGTAAAGAAGGAGAGGCTCCCCGGCTTAACAAATTAGGTACAGGTGCATGGGAGAAACTGAAAGAACGTACAAAGAGTAAAATCAAGGATATTGCCCGCGATTTGATAAAATTGTATTCGCAGCGTCGTCAGGAAAAAGGTTTCTCTTACAGTCCCGATAGTTTCTTGCAGCGTGAGCTGGAAGCATCTTTTATTTATGAAGATACACCGGATCAGAGCAAGGCGACGATTGATGTCAAGGCAGATATGGAAAGTGACCGTCCGATGGATCGTCTGGTCTGCGGAGATGTAGGATTTGGAAAAACCGAGATAGCGATACGTGCGGCTTTCAAAGCCGTTGCCGATAATAAACAAGTAGCCGTTCTGGTTCCGACAACAGTACTTGCTTACCAGCATTTTCAGACTTTCCGTGAGCGTTTGAAAGGATTACCGTGCCGGGTGGAATATTTAAGTCGCGCACGTACTGCCGCACAGACCAAAGCTGTATTGAAGGGATTGAAAGATGGAGATGTCGGTATTCTGATAGGTACCCACCGTATCTTGGGAAAAGATGTCCAGTTTAAAGACTTGGGATTGTTGATTGTGGACGAAGAACAGAAATTTGGAGTCTCTGTCAAAGAAAAGCTGCGTCAGTTGAAAGTGAATGTGGATACACTGACTATGACTGCTACTCCAATTCCCCGCACCCTTCAATTTTCATTGATGGGTGCACGCGACTTGAGTGTGATTTCTACTCCGCCACCCAACCGCTATCCGATTCAGACCGAAGTGCATACTTTTAATGAAGAAGTGATAACGGATGCCATCAATTTTGAGATGAGCCGCAACGGTCAAGTCTTCTTTGTCAATAACCGGATTGCGAACTTGCCGGAATTGAAAGCGATGATCGAACGTCATATCCCGGATTGTCGTGTAGCAATTGGACATGGACAGATGGAACCGACAGAGCTGGAGAAGATTATTCTGGATTTTGTCAACTACGACTATGATGTACTCTTGGCAACTACAATCATCGAAAGTGGTATTGATATTCCGAATGCCAACACTATCATTATCAATCAGGCGCAAAACTTTGGATTGAGTGATCTCCATCAGATGCGTGGACGGGTAGGACGTAGTAATAAGAAAGCTTTTTGTTATCTGCTGGCTCCTCCGTTAGGTAGTTTGACAGCCGAAGGAAGACGACGTCTTCAAGCAATTGAAAACTTTAGTGATTTGGGAAGTGGTATTCATATCGCCATGCAGGATTTGGATATTCGTGGAGCCGGAAATCTGCTTGGAGCCGAACAAAGCGGATTTGTTGCTGATTTGGGATATGAGACATATCAGAAAATTCTTACTGAAGCTGTCCATGAGTTAAAGACAGACGAGTTTGCTGAACTGTATGCGGATGAAATCA
Organism: Bacteroides sp. M10; assembly: GCF_014334015.1. Lineage (GTDB taxonomy): Bacteria > Bacteroidota > Bacteroidia > Bacteroidales > Bacteroidaceae > Bacteroides > Bacteroides intestinigallinarum. The sequence goes on from NZ_CP060488.1 coordinate 4,243,095, forward strand.
AGGGCGAAGGACAAATTAGTGGAGAAGAGTTTGTAGACGAGTGTCAGGTAGAAAGCGACCTCGAACTATTGTTGCCTGCCAACTACGTAACAGGCAGCAGCGAACGTATGTTGCTCTATCGTGAACTGGATGGACTGACATTGGACAAAGATGTGGAAGCTTTCCGTGCTCGCTTGGAAGACCGCTTCGGACCGGTTCCCCGGGAAACGGAAGAACTACTCCGTATTGTGCCTCTACGCCGTCTTGCAGCCCGTTTGGGTGCAGAGAAAATCTTCCTGAAAGGTGGGCGGATGACCTTGTTCTTTGTTTCCAATCCGGATAGTCCGTTCTATCAAAGTAAGGCTTTTGGTAAAGTGATAGACTATATGATGAAATATACCCGTCGTTGTGATTTGCGTGAACAGAACGGCAGACGGAGTATGCTGATTAAGGATGTTACTAATGTGGAAACGGCAGTCAGTGTGTTGCAGGAGATTGTGGCTTTGCCGGTAAAGGAAGCATAGAAGGTGCTGATTTGTAAATAATTGGATCCGTGTTAGGTTTTTTGATAGAAAATACTTATCTTTGAATTTATAGCCGTGAATGTAAAGCAAGAGTGGATAAGAGCCATTTATATCTAAAAACAAGGGACATGAAAAACATAATAACATTGATCATTATACTTTCATCATGGTTGACTGTATATTCACAAGTAAATTATACACAAGCTGAACTGAAGCTAAAGTGTGATTCTATAATAGAGGAAAGTAATACATTATATCGATATGAAATGGCTGCTTGGAATTTCACGGATATATTTGTTACTAAACCGGATATAATGGAAACCATACAGAGTTATCTGGTTTATCAGCAAGGGGATACTATAAAATGTATTGTTATTGATAATCAGGCTCAATGCACGTATGAAGCTTCTTTTCTTTATGAAACGGTTCCTTGCGCAGAAGTTAAAGCTTGTAGGAGTTTATCCGAATATGAAGTACGTTTGATTGAGGCTAAGAAGAAAATACAAAGTGCCTTTGATGACGATAAAAAATATCCTGTGTATGGCTATAAGGACTTTCCTCTAAACTGGATTCTCATCCCATTTAAGGACGGATATAAGTTATATGCTATTTCAGGTACAAGCAAGACACGTGTTATTCCATTCGGCAATGATTACTTATTTATTGCTAACAAAAAGGGGGAGATACAATCCTGGAAGAAATTCCATTCCGGGCTGCTTCCGGTGGAAACTACAGATGAAGTTCCGATGATTAATTTCCCTATTCATTCGCATTTGAAACAAGAGCCTTTTATCTCGGCTACTGATATATGTACATTTAGATTATATTATAATCAAACAGGAAGTACAAAATTTGCTGTATATTCTCCTGCCCTTTCTATCTATTTTATCTATAAGATAGCTACGAATACCATCACTCCGACGAAAGATCTTGATATCCAGTAACCATCTGTTTTCTAAAAGATGTATTCTATCATTTCCTCATAAGAAGCTCTATGTCTTATGAGGAGAAAAGGTTATTTCTTTTTTCCGTATAACTTGTCTATCAAATCTGAACGTCCGATACGTCTCAACTCATTGATGATGTTTTTTCGTTCTTCCGGTTTATACCAAAAAAAGAACTGTCGTTGTGCAAGTTTCTCCCGTTGGGTTTTGGCACTGAATATCGGTTCTAGCGTGTATGGATGGAATCCGCTATACCAGGCTTCGGTAGCCACTGTCATCGGAGTAGGGGTGAAGTCCTGCACTTGCTCCAGATGGAAGTCCAGACGTTTAGTGATAACGGCAAGTTCCGCCATATCTTCTTCGTTGCATCCGGGATGCGAAGAGATAAAATATGGAATCAGTTGTTGACGCAGATTTTCTTCCCGGTTAATGCGGTCGAATATTTTTTTGAATGTTTCAAATTGCTCAAAAGAAGGTTTGCGCATTACGGATAATACCCGGTCACTGGTATGCTCCGGAGCTACTTTTAACCGGCCACTCACATGATTGACTATCAATTCACGGGTATATTCGGCAGTGCTACGGTTGATAGCTTCATCTTTGCTTTGATGAAGTAACAGGTCATAGCGTACACCGCTACCGATAAACGATTTTTTGATTCCGGGCAAGGTATCCACAGCATGGTAAATATCCAGTAAAGGGCGGTGATCGGTATTCAAATTCGGACAAACTTTCGGGTGAATACATGACGGTCGTTTGCATTTTTTGCAAATAGCTTCATCTTTCCCTTTCATCTGATACATATTAGCGGAAGGACCTCCCAAATCACTTAAATATCCCTTGAAATCGGGTAACTGAATAACTTCTTTTACCTCTTTCAATATAGACTCTTTGCTTCGGCTGACAATAAACTTTCCCTGATGGGCGGAAATGGTACAGAATGCACAGCCACCAAAACATCCTCGGTGAATGTTGATGGAAAATTTAATCATATCGTATGCCGGAATCCGTTTTCCTTTGTATTTTGGATGAGGCAGGCGGGTATATGGTAAATCAAACGAATGATCGAGGTCTTTCTGACTCATCGGAGGATAGGGAGGATTGACTACAACTATCTTATTTCCTACTGCTTGTGTGATTCGTGAAGCCGAATATTTGTTGGATTCTTCTTCGATATGTCGGAAATTACTAGCCTGTTTCTTTTTATCTGCCAAACATTCTTCGTGTGAATAAAGTTGAAGGTCATCTTCGGCAGATATCCATTCTGTTGCACGACAAAGATAGGCTGTCTGGGGCACAGACCCGATAATCGTTTTGAATTTGCTGCTTGTCAGTACAGGTTCTTCAGTGGTGAGCAGACTTTTCATATTCTTCACCAGATCTGCAAGAGGTTTTTCCCCCATTCCGTAAATGAGTAGATCTGCTCCGCTGTCGCACAAAATACTCTTTTGTACTTTGTCCTGCCAATAATCGTAATGACTCAATCGCCTTAAACTAGCTTCGATTCCTCCAATGACTACCGGAACATCCGGAAAAAGTTTCTTTAGTATCTGGCTATAAACTGTGGAAGGGTATTCCGGACGCATATCCGGTCGGCCGTCCGGAGTATAAGCATCTTCACTGCGTAGGCGTTTGTTGGCGGTATATTTATTAACCATCGAGTCCATGCATCCGCCGGAGATACCGAAGAATAGCCGTGGACGCCCCAACTTCTTGAAGTCACGCAGGTCGTCACGCCAGTTAGGTTGGGGAACGATGGCTATTTTCAAACCTTCCGCTTCGAGAATGCGTCCGATAACGGCAGCACCAAAAGAAGGATGATCCACATATGCATCAGCACTGAATAGAATGACATCCAATTCATTCCATCCTCGAAGTTCTACTTCTTTCTTAGTAGTGGGTAACCAGTCGGTCAATCGATATTCTTTCATGCTGCAAAGATAGTGATTTTCTCCCAATCCACTTCTTCTGCTATAAGGAACGCATATTTTATCTATATAATTTTTCTCTTATTTCCACTAATACTTTTTCTGCACTGTTTTTGTCAGGGACATTGGGTAATGGAGATGTTAAGCAATATGATTCTATACTTTCCATTAATTTATCGGCCATCATTAACAAATCATCATAATTCATATTTCCGCTTTTTATATCGAGAAGTTGTTTTCTGTTTGAGCGTTTTACATTTAATGTTCCGTCTCTTAATATTTCTTCAGCCACCTGTAACAAACGTATGGTGTGCATCATATTCTTCGAATCATAGTTTTTACCATGATTTAAATTTGTTTGATAGCGGCTGTCGTTACGTTTCTCCACCCAATCCCAATATTCTTTATATTCTTTGCAATAGAGCGAATAAGCCTCCATATTCCAAAATAGATAGACGAGAGCTTGTTGATCTTTGGGAATAGATGATAGAGATACTTCATTGGCTGTTGCTTTTGCGGCTATCCCATGATAACCCAGTTTCTTTTCAGCATCATAAAACAAGGCATACATTCCTTTTGCATGAGAAATAGAAGATAAACCACAGCATTCTTGGATAAGCCCGTTTTTATTGAGCCAATCTTTTATGGGAATAGATTGATAATTATCCATTATATAGCAAAAATCCAAAATGGTTTTACGTTCTTTTTCTATTGGATTTACTACTTTCTTTTTGTGCCCTCTGGCTTTCCGTATTTGGGTTAAAGCATATCCGGCAAAAGTGTCCTTGCAAACTTTTGACAGAAACATATCTATATTTAGTTTATCCATTAATGGATGTCTGTATAATATACATTCATTAGGCGAAGCCAATAGTTCCAATATATTCGGATTGTTTTTGCAAAGTAATTCTACAAACCGTCCCAGTTCATAATACACTTCATCATTAGTTTCATTATTCACTTGGGGGATATATTCCAAACCGTAAAACAGGTCTTTGGGTAAATAGAATACTCCTTTCAGGTCTGTATCCGATTGAGAAGTATCCAATCCGTATGCTTTACTGCCACTTATACATTCAAAGAGTAATAACCCTTTATCTTTTATTTCCTGTATCGTCATTTTAATATCATTTTTCTAAAGAAAAGGTCAGCTTCTTTTATATCAAACGTTTTTCGTTCTTGTTGTGCAGAGACTTCTGCGCAATAATCAAAAGTCATATCTATCCACTGCCTTAGGTCTTTATCTATTTTTATCAGGTAGCTTTCTGTTGCTGTTAATTTCATTTCTATCAAAGATAATACCTTTTTGCGTATATTGCTGGATAGTAAATCCATTAATGGTAATATATTCATTGGGGCTATTGTATCACGTTCGGCACACCATTGTGCAGCCAACAATGGACGGAGTACATAAAATAGTTTTTTTATTTTTATTTCTTCTTCCTGCATAGTCTCCATTGCTCCGTGCGCTACACCAAGATAATGATGTATATTGCTTTTGGGGCAAAAGTAGTTTTGACAGAGCTGCCACAATTCTTCTTTAATTTTCTTGTTTTCTCTGTATATGACAGGAGACTGCAACCATTCGAAAGGTGTTGTGTTCGATTTGACTACTAGTTGCAATACTTTCGATATGTCCCAGCCATATACATCCAGTTCATCATTTATGGGAAAAGACAGATGGTCTTTTTTCGGCTGTATCGTTAGATAGTCATTTAACGTGCGAATATATATAAAGCGTACATCATAATCACTATCGAATGATGGGAATCCCCACGCACGACTACCTGATTCACAAGAATAGAGTATTCTTACTTTATAAGTTTGTTCTATATCGGTTAGCTTTTGTTGTATAGTTGCTTCCATAATTTATTTTTTTGATACGGCAAAATTAGACAAGGGGTGCGCAGTGTTTTTGCGTATCTAAAAATATTTTCATATTTCTGAAAATATTTTATTAATATGTCAACTAATCGAAGCGCCTTAATCTGCTATAAAACAACAGACAGCCGCTTTTGTAACAAATACAGGCAATAGATATTTGAAGGTCTGATTGATGTCTGTTTTGGGGGGATAGATAGACTGTATATATATTATAAACCGAAAAGAGAATCGGATTTAGCCCTCTCTTTTCGGTTTGTAATATCAGTTTTAATTCAATTAAAAACTTTCTCCTGTATTAGGAAACAACACTGTTATATCTGCAAAGCTAATAATTGATACATTATCTAATTGTGAACTGTAATGTCATTTGTTCTCCGTCATAGATTTCACGGAAGCCGATACCTTGCTCGGACAGATATTCCTTTAGATCCTGAAACGCATCGGCATGGTTCATTATAATCTCTATCGTTTCACCCGGAGAGGCAGTACACATCGCTTTTATTGCAGGAATCAGCGGACTGTATGCTGTTATTCCGCAGGTATCTACCGTAATCATTATTCCTCCTCTTCTTCCGCTTCCGGACTGGAGAGCCAGGTAAGATAGAGCTTGATGAGCTGTTGCAAGCCGAATGCCTTCATATTATTGTGATAAATCACGTCGATACAAAGGTCCAGCAAGTCTTTACTGTCTTCCTCCTGACTGGCGATAAGGGAGCGGATATTAAGTTTCAACTTATCCAGAACTGCTTCATCTACAATACCGGTACTGTCGATAAGATGACGGAACAGAGCATATTTTTCAATTGTTCTCAAGTTTTCATTAGATACTTCTATGCTGCGTGTACCGCTGGGATTTGCTTGTATAGTATACATTGTTTTTTAGTTTTAAAGGTTATTATAGTAGCAAAGATAGAATTTAAAATGAAAAACGGATTAAAAAAAAGGATATTTTTTATTTTTGAGTAAAGAATCCCAGGATGCCTGCCATAATGGTTGCCCGGTCTGCTTCAGACTGGATACTTTCAAAAGGAAAGCCCAATACAAAAGTACGGTAGTTTCCTTTGTAGGCAATACCTGCACTCTGATTGCCGGGTGCATACGTAAATACGGGGAAGGCAGTATCTACGGGAACAATACAATCCGCAGCAGGTACAGCATAACTGCTTTCATTAGGCAGACGTGGGATTGTTATAGTACGGCCCAATCCTTTAATCTGATTCGAACTCTTATCCGTCAGGCTACCTTGATAACCATATTTCAGTATTTTCTCTGTAAACTCCCGGTTTCCTTGTGTTCCACTCATATCACTTCCTACATAAGCACCACTGACAAACAGGTTACCTCCCGCTTGGCAATAACTGGTCATAATCCGTTGCATAGCCGAAGAGAATGTCTTGTAATATGCTTTACTTGCAGGATCTTCTTTTTCCAGTCCCAAAATATAATCTACCACCGGATAGTTTTCTAACGTAACCAATCCGTTCTCTACCGCTTCGTCGCTGCATGATACGAAGCTATATTTTCCGGCTGCCTGAATCGCTTTTCCGTGAATAAAAGGATAGTCGAACGTGTTTCCTGCAATTTTCATTCCTTCTAATTCGCTTCCACTATGCCCCAGACTTCCTTTTCCTTCTTTACCGGCTTGTGTACGGTCGAAGCCGGTTTGTGCTCCGCAAAATGAAATATTCGATATATACGGAACGCCGGGATCTTGCATTAGATCGAATCCAGCTTTATCAGAAGTGTTAACGACCGCCGGACCGCTGATTCTGTCAAAACCATTGATGATGATTACTTTTCCCTGTTCACGTTTGGCTTTATAAGCGGAGAGGATTTCAGAAGGAAAACTTTCCCCGCCCCGGTTTACAGCAGTTACTTTGAATGAATAAACAAGTCCCGGTTCTATCTTAACGGTGTGGGACGTTTTGCTGACTAAAGTGCCATTGTCAAAACCTCCATAACCGATGCGGGTATATACAATGTATTCCCGTGGTCGTGCAGTCGGTTCTTGCGGATCGTCTTCGCCTTTCCATGAAAGTTCTAATGTATTCTTTTTCTTTCCGAATTGAATGGCGAAATTGCTCACAGGCAGAGGCTGAACAATGTATTCTTTATCATGCTGGCTGGTAATGAACTGCAAAATTCCTTTGTAGATGGCACGTCCCACTGTAAATTTAAAGTTCGGATCATGTCCTAACTGCATATCTGCGAAGTTCTGGTGGGAGAGTAGTTCAATAATCGTAGAAGGCGTAGCCGGAAGACGTGTTTCACTATAATTCCGGTTCCACATGCTGCGGCGTGTCCACGGCAAGCTGTAGCTTGAATAAATATCTTTCTGAATCTGTGTCAGCAGAATGTCTGCCAGATCACGTGAGGCATACCGGTCTGTTCCTGCATTTAGTTTGCCGTTATTGAAATCGGTGGTGTAAATGCCGAGTGATCCGATCAGTTCGTCTGTTTTGCTGCATCCGGCGTCACTGTGCAATGCCATCGTCATTTCCAAAGGTACGCCCAGACCCGACTGTTGTGGGTTATAGACGGAACTGCCCGATAAATAATTGATAACGTTAGAGCGTGTGTTGATATCGTCTGTATAGTCGTTTTCACCTTTTCGTCCGGCATATACTTCGTATGGCATTCCCGCCCATTGAGCAGAGTAGCGTGCTCCTTCCAAGTAACGCGGTAGCCCACTGATTTTTCCTCCGCGGGCAATGTTACCCATTCCTCCTCCAAAACGTACTGCATCGGCACATACAACTCCATGTTCGCTGCTCTCGTTGCTAAGAACCACCATGCCGTAGTCATTATTCCCTTTGTCGAATTCAAAAGTGCCGAGATAAACCCATGTGCCTCCACCTATCTTTTGGTTTACTTTGAATTCGGTAACTCCACCGTTATGAAATACCAGATATTTGGCGTCGCTTACACTGTTGGGTAATGTCTGGTAGGAAACATAAACAGCATACTTGCCTGTTGTCGGCAGAGTAGGCACCCATTCGGCAAATACCTGGTCTTTATTCTTCTTTTTCTTTCTCTCTGTCGGAATAAAACGACAGGTTCCGTCAGTGAAAGGATTTTCTCCATCTTGATAGATTGTTTTTTTCTGAGCAAATCCTCTTACCGGAGCATTTGTCCAATTAGTCTTTTTACCACCCACTTCCAAATAAAGGGAAGCATTGGGGGTATCATTATCTACAATGATTTCATTCTTTTGTGTATCTCGTTCGCGGGGAGTATAGACAATCGCTCCTGCATTTTCCAGCATTGGAATTACATAAGGAAGGACAAAAGATTGGGTGAACATATCTTCTGTGGTGCAGAATAATCGGGGACGTTGCCATCCCCATTCGTTTTTATCATTTTTGAAATAGTTGCCGTGGCTTTGCCAGATTGCAATGTGGCGGTCTTGTAGTCCGCGTGAGATTTCATTAGGACGTGAAGTGTTTTTCACCCAGGGAGCTCCTTTATAATCTACATTCAAGGATAACCGCTCCTTATCCTTTTTCTTATTCCGGTAGAAATTAGGTACCAAATCCTCAATGGGCTTCCCATCCGCATAAATGGTGAGTTGGTAATAATGAACGGGACCCGGAAGTAATTCTTTTACTTGATTATAAATGCTTTCTACAGTTTCCGGTCGGAAAGGCTGATAGGCGAAGCTCTCCGATGCATAGATTGCAATCGTCTTACGGTCGTAATTAATATCGAAGCTATTCAGTTTAGGGGTACTGATTTTGGCTGTTGCGGTATATTGGTTGAAGTAATCCGTCAGCCGCTCTTTTACATTTCTTTCAATGTCTTGAGCGAAAAGGTAGTTTGCGCCTATAGTGAGGCATAGAAGAAACACTATTATCTTTTTCATCATTCAATGCTTTTATTTTCATTTTCACTCCCGCAAAAATAAACAAAAAAGAGCGAGAAGTATCGAAACTTCCCACTCTTCTTTCATTGTTTTATATTCTCTTAATTAAGAATGATTACTCTTATAATGGAACATATTCTACAAATGCTTCCATTGCTTCGTAAGAAGCCAGTCCCAACTGATCGTACAAAGTAGCTGTACCACGGTTACGATCCTCACTACGTTGCCAGAACAAACGTTCGTCGTTACCCAGGAACGGAGCGCTTTCCATTTGCGACTGATGTTTCAGGATAGAGTTACGTTTTGCACGAAGTTCTTCCGGACTGATAGGCACTGCCATTTCAATATTCTCGATTTCCCATTCAGCCCACGCACCACGGTACATCCAAATACGACAGTCTTTCAGCCATTTGGCACCTTCTTCTTTTTCAAGATCGACAGCAGCAAATACAGCGTCTGTACATACACGGTGAGTTCCATGTGGGTCGGCTAAGTCACCAGCAACAAAAATCTGATGAGGTTTTATTTCACGGAGCAAGTTGCGTACAATTTCTACGTCTGCTTCACTGATCGGGTTTTTCTGAATCTTACCTGTTTCATAGAATGGCAGATCGAGGAAGTGGCAACGTTCCAGCGGTATATTATTATAAGTACAAGCTGTACGGGCTTCACCACGACGAATCAGACCTTTGATAGTCAGAATATCACGGCTGTCCATATCACCGTCTTTCTTCTCCTTCAGGAAATTACGTATTTCTATATATTTTTCATTGATAACCAAATCTTCGCTGTTATTGAAGAGCTGATTGAATCCATTGATGAAATGCATGAAACGAACAACTTCTTCGTCACCTACAGCGATATTACCGGAAGTTTCGTAAGCTACGTGTACTTCGTGCTTTTGCTCTACCAAGCGGCGAAGCGTACCACCCATTGAAATAACATCATCATCCGGATGCGGAGAGAAGATGACCACACGTTTCGGATACGGTTTTGCGCGTTCCGGACGATAGGTGTCATCAGCATTAGGTTTACCACCCGGCCATCCGGTAATGGTGTGCTGCAAATCATTGAAGATTTTGATATTTACATTGTATGCAGAACCATAAAGTGCCAAAAGCTCACTCAAACCGTTTTCATTATAGTCTTTATTCGTCAACTTCAGAATCGGTTTGCCGGTCAGCTGACACAGCCAAACAATAGCGCTACGAATTAACTTATCGTTCCATTCGCAAGAAGTGACTAACCACGGACGTTGGATACGTGTTAAGTTCATGGCTGCTGAAAGATCGAGAGCCACATGTGCATTGTTGTGAGTTTGCAGGTAAGAAGCAGGAATTGTGTCAGTGATTGCACCTTCCACACATTCTTTAATCATAGCTGCTTTATTCTCGCCCCATGCAAGCAGATATACTTTCTTTGCACCAAGAATAGTGGCTACTCCCATTGTAATAGAACTGATCGGAGTATTATCCAACGTTCCGAAAATCTTGGATGCCTCATTGCGTGATGCGTTATCCAACAAAATCAGACGAGTGGTAGAGTTCAGTCGGGAACCCGGTTCGTTGAACGCAATGTTACCTACACGACCGATACCTAACAAAGCAATATCAATGCCTCCGAAGCTTTCAATGCGTTGTTCGTACAGACGGCAATATTCGAAGATGGTATCTTTGGCAATGCTTCCATCGGGAGTGAATATATTCTGCTTGTCAATGTCGATGTGATCTAACAACATATTCTTCAAAGCATTGAAGTTACTGTTGATAGCATCGGGAGACAACGGATAATACTCATACATATTAAATACGATCACATTGCGGAAGCTAAGACCCTCTTCTTTATGCATACGGATAAGCTCGGTATATACGTGGCTGGGTGAATCACCTCCGGGAAGAGCCAATACACAGAAACGTCCTGCCTTTTGTTTTTCGCGGATGGTTTGTGCTATTTCGCGCGCAATATAGTTAGCACCTTCTTCTACGGATTCGTAGATGTCCGTAGGAATTTTCTCGAGTCTTGTCAAGACTGATTTTTCAAATGCATTCTCCGGTCTGTAGTATCTGGGGGAGACCCGGTGGAGACTGATTTGAGAACTAAGATTTGTTTTCATAAAGTTGTTAATTAAGTTATGTAAGATTAGCGTCCTTACGACTGTATTTTCACGACAAAGATACAAAAGAAGTCTATATAATTAACTACCGAGTTCTAGGTATTGTTGCTGCAAGAATCTGTTTTTAACATTTGTTATTTTGCCAATGTTACAGATGGAATTCGTCTGCATCTTTCCATACCGGGAACTTCTCTCTGAATTGGTTGAGAGTGTTCAGATTAAGACTCACAGTAGCTATTCCTTCCTTTTCATCTGGAAATGAGCCGATTTCTTCTCCGAAAGCAGAATAAACTTTACTTCCTCCATTATATGTAAGCTGATATCCGTCTATGCCCACTCTGTTGACACCACATACATAGCATTGATTTTCCAAAGCACGCGCCCGGAGCAGAGTGTCCCAGACCAGACGGCGGGGGATAGGCCAGTTGGCTACATATATTAAAAGGTCGTACTCGTTGTTTACGTTCCGGCTCCATACGGGAAAACGGAGATCATAGCAAACCAACAGGCAGATATTCCATCCACGATAGGGGATGATAAGTCGTTTATCACCGGCCGAAAAATGTTCTGCTTCCCTTCCCATACGAAACAGGTGACGTTTGTCATAATAGAATTCTTCTCCTTCCGGTGTCAGGAAGAAAGCCCGATTATAGAACTGGTCGTTCTCTGTTGCTATATAGCTTCCACAAATGGCTAGATGAAATTGGGCAGCCCATTGTTTGAGTGTTGTAATGGTTGCTCCGGAGTTCGGCTCTGCCAGCATTTTACTCTGCATGCTGAATCCGGTGGAAAACATCTCCGGTAAAACAACAATCTCCGTTATTCCACGAAGACTTTGCAGCTTTTCGTGGAGCAAACGGAGATTTTCTTGTTTATTTTCCCAAACAATATCGGTTTGTATGATGGAAATACGGATAGACTCCATACTAACTAAGTATTAGGTTTTAAGTATTAAGTATTATACCATGCGCTCAAATTGTATGTTGTAAGCTACGATTAATACTTAATACTGGATACTTAATAATTGAATTTAAAGCTCTCCAAGAGCAAAATTCTCCGGATGTTTTCCTTTGAAATCCTTGAAATAAAGTTTGATTTCTTTCATGTCCTTATTAATATCTCCTGACGGCATGATAGCTTTCGTTGCAGAGATTGTTTTCTTGCTGTAATCAATACCAATCAGGACGATAGGAACCTGGGCTTTCAAAGCTATAAAATAAAAGCCTTTTTTCCAGTTTGGATTCGCTTTGCGGGTTCCTTCGGGAGTGATAGCCAAATTAAACTTTTTATATTTAGCAAAATTATGAACCATCTGATCTACTAGCGAAGTTTTTCGGCTACGGTCAACGGGAATTCCGCCAACTGCTTTGAAAAAAACTCCAAGCGGAAAGAAAAACCATTCTTTTTTCATCATGAAACTTGTCTTACGGCCTATAGCACCATAAAATAGTTTTCCAATAAATAAATCAAGGTTGGTTGTGTGTGGAGCGGCACATATCACGCATTTATCATAATTAGGCACCGTAACATTTGTCTTCCATCCTAACAGGCGGTAATAGATAAAGCTATAAATTGCTTTTTTCATTTCTGCTTTTAGTTCAATTTTCCGATAGCCTCAATAATCTCGTTAATCTTTGCATTAAAGTCTGCACGGAATTTCTTATAAAAACCTTTCACGTTGCCCGGTTCTGTGTGGCTGATACGAGTAACAAACTCATCCTGCATTTTCAGTACCTCTGCCATCAGTTCATCAGCTTTCGCTTTGTCTGTGCCGGGGATAAGCATGCTGTTGATTAAACACTCGGTGAATAATTCTCCTGCGATATAGTTTACGTTCTTTTTGAGTTCTCTTCTACTTGCCATAATCTTTGTATTTAATGGTGAATAATAAAAATACTTGCGGTAAAGATAGGCACTTTCTTTGATTTGGGCGAATAATGGCGGGAAAAAATGAAAAGTAAGAGGCTTTTAATATCTTTTTTATATGTATATAAACTTTGAGCTGAAGATAGAGTTCCCTTCACCTTTTTTCCGCATCCCTTATCTGATGGGAGGATACGGGTGAAGGGCTTTCCTTTCACCTATTTCTTCACTCGAATAATTTTGCCGGGTTAATGCTTAAGAACTGTTCGACTTTCATCCCTCCTTCTCCGACTACGAAAGTTGCATAAGGATGATACAAATTGCGCACTTCTTCGAGTCCCGCATTATACTTTTCACTGTTGCTTTTTACTTCTATTGCTACAATTCGGTTTTTCTTTTTCAGTATATAGTCTACTTCTTTATCCTTCTCTCTCCAGTAAAATACCTCATAATTACCGGTGAATGCGTTAGAAACAATATGAGCGCCGATGGCAGATTCGAAAATACGTCCCCATTCTTTCCGGTTGAGAATGGCTTCTTTAAAAGTTAAATCATTGTATACGGTTTTTAATGCATTGTTATATACTTGGAATTTAGGCGCACTTGCCCTTTGACGTGATTTATCCATAGCAAACTTTTGTAACCCGGTCAGTAATCCGCTATCTCCCAGTAAGTTTAAATATCCAGCCAATGTTGTTGTGTTTCCGGCGTCTTGCAATGTTCCTACCATTTTGGTCAGGGATACGATTTCACCGGAATAAGAAGTCCCCAATTCGAAAGTTTGCCGTAGTAGTGCCGGTTTGCTGATAGGAGAGTCGTATAAGATGTCTTTATTGATTGTGGCATCAATGATTGCTCCATTGATATATTGTCCCCATCGCTCTTCGTCCTCTATTAGGAAAACTGCGCCGGGATATCCGCCAAAATAGAGGTATTGTTCCAAACTCATACCGAACGCATCCCGCATTTCCGGATATGACCAGTGAGTCATCCTGATTTCTTCGAAGCGTCCCATCATGGAATCCGACAAACCTTTCTCTAACAATACACGTGAAGAGCCAAGGAGAACAACTTTTATGTTGATGTCATTGAATGTATCTGCATCCCATTCTTTTTTCACTACTTCGCTCCAGTTCTTTATTTTTTGAATCTCATCGATTATTAGAATGAAATCAGGTAGCTTTTCAACCCGCATCTGTACTCTTGCCGTATTCCAACAATCTGAAATCCAGGATGTCTGTGTAGCAGGAATGCTGTCTGCCGAATAGATTTGATAAGGTATCTTCAGATCATTGACTACCTGTTTGATAACTGTAGTCTTTCCCACTTGACGAGGTCCTAATACTACTTGTAGAAAATGCCGGGGTTCTTTCAGCCTTTCTGTAATGATTTGATATTGTGCTCTTTTATACATGATTTTCTGATTTTACTCAATGGATTGAATAATTTTACTCAATGCTTTGATTAGTTTTACTCAATGGATAACGCAAATATACATGATTAGTTGCTATAACCCTGATATTATTCTTTATCCTTTGTATTTTATATCTACAGAAACCTTGTAGTTACCCGGTACCGGGGTATAAATAGGCTGATGAGTGGTCCCCTTATTTTGCAGTTTCTTTTCCGCAATCAGCCTTTTTATATGACGATAGGCAGTGATCTGTGTCATTCCACAGAGATACTGAAAGTCTTTTCGGGTGATTATTTGGTTTTCGGTAAAGTATTTCGTCAATTCCATATCTATCTCTACTTCAGAGAGTCCGGCAGAGTGTGGTTTGTATTTCGAACGTTGGAACTGCATATCGGAAAGTTCTGCTTTGAGTTCCCTATCTGCCTTGAATTTGACAGCTTTTAATTTGACTTTGTGTACCCGTTTAGCTTTGGGGTCACGTATTTCTTCTTCGCAACTAAGAGTAATTTGTAAGTATCCCAATCCATCGATGTGTACTTTTTTTCCTTCTTTGAGGCATTGGGCTACTTCATATTTTAGTTCTTCTAATGTTGCTATTACATCCGATGGGCTAAGTGAGCAACGATCGTGAATCCGATATACTAACTTCTCTGTATTCACAGTCTCAAAACTGATCGGACGTGCATGGTATCTCACCTTGTTTTTTCTCTCCTTCGGCATAGGAGTCTTGTATAATTCAAATTGTACTGACATAGTCTTTCCTTTTTCTTTAGATATTGGTAGATTATCTTCTTGATGTTTCTTAATTTTCTCCTAGGCATTTATTATTTATCATTATTGTGATAAGTACTTATCATAGCAATGAAACTTTATTATCACAGCTATGATAAGATATTATCATGACTGTGATAAGCTATAAATATCTGCATCAAAGATAAGGTTTAATTAGGAGATAAACAAGAAATAACCGGATAAAACGCCAAGTTCATATTTATGAAAATGAGAGGATTAAAAAGTTGCAGATCGTATTTGGAGGGTATTATATTCGCACTCATTAAATACTAAAAACTGAATTTTATGAACAAGAAAAGTGTATTGCTAGTGTTGTGGCAGAAATTTACGAGTCATTTTTGTAAAAGTGAAAAAAAAGACGAGTTAATGGCGTATATGTCGGAGTCTTCAACAAGTCCTATGGAGACAAAGGAAAGTAAAAGGAGGGATACATTATGCAAAACGAAGAATTTGACCGAGAATGTAGAAAGTTTTTTGAAGTCTCATTATGATTTTCGCTATAATGTGTTGACGGAAGAAACTGAATTCCGTTCATTGGAACGGATGAACGAAGGATTTCAGTCTGTAAATCAACGTGTATTGAATACCTTATGTATGGAAGCGCATGAAGCCGGCATTGTTTGTTGGGATCGTGACTTGTCACGTTGCATTTATTCCACTCGTATTGTGGAATATCATCCTTTCAGACTTTATCTGGATGAATTGCCGAAGTGGGATGGGATAGACCGTGTGATGGATTTAGCACGACGGGTTTCGGAGAATCCTTTGTGGAAAAAAGAGTTTCGCATTT
Organism: Bacteroides sp. M10; assembly: GCF_014334015.1. Taxonomy (GTDB): domain Bacteria; phylum Bacteroidota; class Bacteroidia; order Bacteroidales; family Bacteroidaceae; genus Bacteroides; species Bacteroides intestinigallinarum. The sequence continues at coordinate 4,259,188 of NZ_CP060488.1, forward strand.
GGATGTTGGGTATGACGGCACAATGGATGGGAATAATGGGCGATCACGCTAATAGTGTTGCTCCTTTGCTCATTAGTACGGAACAGGGATATTTGAAATCTACTTTCTGTAAGTCTCTGCTTCCGTCTGTGCTTCAGCGTTATTATATGGATAAAGTGGATTTGACAGGTCAGGGAAATGTGGAGCGTAGATTGGCGGAGATGGGGCTTTTAAACTTGGACGAGTTTGATAAATATTCTCCGACAAAAATGCCTTTATTGAAAAATCTGATGCAAATGGCTTCATTGAGCTTGTGTAAAGCGTATCAGAAAAACTATCGTTCATTACCTCGCATTGCTTCTTTTATCGGAACGTCTAATCGGAAAGATTTATTGACTGATCCAACCGGCAGCCGTAGATTTATTTGTGTGCTAGTAGAGCACCCTATTGACTGTAAATTGATTGAGTATGAACAGCTTTATGCGCAGTTGAAAGAGGAAATATTGTCCGGTGAACGTTACTGGTTTACAAAGGAGGAAGAACAGGAGTTGCAGAGGAATAATCTGTCTTTTTACCGTCAAGGTCCGGTAGAGGATGTATTGCGCTCTTGTTATCGTTCTGTAGAAAAAGGGGAGGAGTGTGAGCTTCTTTCAGCAGCCGATATATTTCAATATTTAAAGAAGAAAAATCCGGCGGCTATGCGTGGGGCGAATCCGGCAAGCTTGGCACAAGTACTGGTCGCAGTGGGGATAGAACGTAAGCATACAAAGTTTGGCAATGTGTATCGTGTAATAGCGGTGTGGTAAGCGTCTCCGCGATTCTATATAGTGTATTAAAATAAAAAGGCTAATGATCCCTTTTTAGTCATTAGCCTTTTCCCATCTGTCAGGAAGCAGTTCCCTGTATTTTTCAATTGGTGTGTTCGGTTGCCATTCGGCTGTTCTGTTTATCACATCCGTGAGATACTCAAATAAATTCACTTTATGCATCCTGCAAGTGAGTGCTATCGTGTAGAGTATGGCGCCTCGTTCGGCCCCCTTATGGCTGCCGAAGAACAATGAGTTTTTTCTTGATAAGGATATGTATCGGTTCATCCGTTCAACCATATTGTTGTCCAGATAAGTGTCACCATAATTAAAGATGTCCACCACCGCATTCCACTCATTGCGAAGATAGGTAATGGCTTCCTGTAGTTCGCTCTTAGGTAATAAATCTCCCCGTTCTTCTATTTCATCAAGCACATCTTTTATTTCTCCGAGTATGTCCGGTGCATACTTTTTTCGATGCATAAGATTCTGTTCTACCGTCCATCCCTCAACCCCAACTTTATGCTTATGCTCGTTTTGATAAAGTGTGTTTATCAGCTCCACGATTCTTTTTGCATCCGGGTCCTTCTCACCGCAATCTATAAATTTCCGTTTTATATGTTGCAAGCACGGGATGCGTGTGATATTGGGATAAGCATCGCTTTCGAGCTTCCGGTAAGGTGAGTAACCATCGCTTTGTATGATACCTTTGCAACTGCCTAATTCGTTAAGAATAACTCTTTCAGACCGGGAGCCGTCATCATAGAGCAGGTATATCATCCTGGTGTTTATGCCGACAACCACCCAAAGGTATCCCTTCCTGACTCCTTTTCCCTTGCTGTTCTTTTCCGGGACGAGTATTTTGTAATAGGTTTCATCGGCTGCCTTATAAGGATCACTCAAAGCTGTCTGCCGGATGCACTTATAAAGATTTTCGAAGAGGCTTGAGGCTTTTTCTATCAACTTATGAGCCGTAGGTTTCTTCAGCGTAAAGCCATAACCCTCGAAGTAGTTGATGATTCTTTCAACAGGTAGCGATTGTATATAACGTAATTCCATCAATCCGGCAATAAATGAACCGTCATAGCTGGAATTCAAGAAGGCCGAAGCCGGTGTTTTTCCCTCAAACAGGCGACCTTCTTGCGTATAGGTGTGTATCTTGTAGACATGCTTGATGAAGCGCATGGGTACACATTCATAGCGGACGCATATTCTGGGAACAGTGGTAAACAACCGGGCCTTATTGATGTCAAAATCGGGATCATTGGGATAAACGACATGTTCTTCTTCCTCCATCTCATAATGCATGTCACGTTTGGCCCCATTGTTCTTTCTTGCTTTACGCTTATCTGCTTTTTCCGCTTCTATCTTCTGTCGCTCTTCTTCGGATATGGCAGATTGGGGAGCCTGTTGCTGTTCGGATGTGTTGGATACAAGTTTGGCGAGTCCCTTAGTAAGGCACTGTTGCTTGCTAAGAGATTCGCCTTTTTGAAGGAGTGCCTCTTTAAGGGAAGAAACCTCCTTTATCAAAGCATCTATTTGGTCCAAGAGTCTGTTGTTATCATCTCGTAATCCCTTGATTTGTTCCTTCAATAACTCTATGATTTCATCCTTTTTCATGGCATAAAGATATAAAAAATCAACGAATTGGCCAAATAAATCGGATGATATCTTTAGTTCAAATAATTAATAATCAGTACGTTGTATTAAATTCTAAAACGTTTTCTCAACCGTACAGACTTTAATGACACTCCATTTAAGATAAAAAACAAAACCTGATAAGAAATCTCGTAATTGCCTGTATTGGGGTTAAATGTCGGTAACTCAAAACTTCCACCTTCGAGGCGCTTGTAGTACAAGAGAAAGCCATCGCCATCCCAACGCAGTATTTTTACACTTTGTCGGTTTTTACCAAAGAATAAAAAGATATCTCCGGAAACGGGAGACAAGTCCTTCATTTCCGATCGTATAATTTTGAATAAACCGTCAATGCCAAGGTTCATACGAACAAAGCCCTGGTACAGATAGTATCGATTGGCTGATGTTAGAGAATACATAGATCTCCCTCCGTTTTTTCGTAATCGCGCAACATTTTAATAACACCACCAGGTGTGGCCCGTTTGACCGAAATGGTGGTTCCACTGTTAAAGGTGATTGTGATCCCGGCAAGACTAAACTCTTCTTCCGACAACATGGCGGGTGTTATTTGAGTGAACGCAGGAGAGATAGTTGGCAGCGGGGAGGGCGCAACGCCACCATAATAATCACGAACGACATCTGCCTTAGCTTGTTTAACGCTATAGCCCCGTCTGGACATCCAGGAAGTCATACCTCCAAAAGTAGTATGCTGCTCGCGGCAAACAGCGGATAAAGAACAATTGTAGTCTGATTTCAATACTTCTAGGAAACGTTCCCAAGTTCTTCTAAATCGATTTTCTTCTAAATACATAATACGTCATCTTTATATCGCACAAAGATAGAAGGGATAAAAAAGGAAGGCAATATAGAATCGCGGAGACGCTTACGCGGTGTGAAAAAGGTGAAGTTGGGGTGAAGGGGGAACTCTTCACCCGCTATCTTCCATGAATAGGAAGATACAATGAAAAAGTGAAGGTTTTCTTTTACTTTTCTTTTTTTATAATAGTTGCAATCATAAAGTAGGTTATTTTTGTTCTTTCTCTTATTATTGTATAATCTAAAATAACTAATGATGCAAAAAATGAATAAGAATGGATTTAACCAATGTGCCGGAGCGTACATTGAGCGTTTGCGAAAAGAAGGGAGATATTCTACCGCTCATGTTTACAAGAATGCCCTTTTTTCTTTTAGTAAGTTTTGTGGAACAACGAACATATCGTTCAGACAAGTCACGCGGGAATGCTTACGTTGCTATGGGCAGTATCTTTATGAGTCAGGATTGAAGCTCAATACGGTTTCTACCTATATGCGTATGCTGCGTAGCATCTACAATAGGGGAGTGGAAGCGGGAAGAGCTCCTTATGTGCCCCGGTTGTTTCATGACGTCTATACAGGTGTAGATATCCGGCAAAAGAAAGCATTGCCTGTGCTCGAATTGCATAAACTTCTGTATGAAGATCCGAAGTCTGAACGCTTGCGCCGTACACAGACGATTGCTGCTCTGATGTTTCAGTTTTGTGGGATGTCATTCGCGGATTTGGCGCATTTAGAGAAATCAGCTTTGGACCAAAATGTGCTTCAATATAACCGTATCAAGACTAAAACGCCTATGAGCCTGGAAATTTTGGATAGTGCAAAGGAGATGATTGATCAGCTTCGAAGCAATAAACCTGCTGTTCCTGATTGTCCCGACTATTTATTCAATATTTTACATGGCGATAAGAAACGGAAAGATGAAAGAGCATATAGGGAATATCAATCTGCTCTTCGGAACTTTAATAATTGTTTGAAGGATTTGGCTAGGGCACTACATTTGAATTCCCCCGTCACTTCATATACTTTCCGACATTCGTGGGCTACTACCGCTAAATATCGCGGAGTTCCGATTGAGATGATTAGTGAATCGTTGGGGCACAAATCTATTAAAACCACACAAATATATCTGAAAGGCTTTGGATTAAGAGAACGTACAGAAGTTAATAGAAGGAATTTATCTTACGTTAGAAATTGTAATGTTAGCAGGTGATACATAGACAAAACTCTAATAATCAATATTTAATTATGTCTGTTACTTCTTAGGTAACGGATTCTAATACGACGCAAAGATAAACAAAAATATAGATAGCAAACAAATATAATCTCATTTTTTTTCGTTTTATCTGATATATATAGCAAGAAAAAATCCGAACATGAAATAATCTTATCTTCATGCCCTATGATTTATATGTCCTGTTAAAAAGAGAATTCCCCCCCTTCGCTAAAGGCCAAAACCCTTCTATTACTGTAATTGTCGATGTTTTTCTCTGCTTTCATTCTAGTTGTTCTCGATTGTGTGTTTACTGTTACCTAAGAAGTAACGGAATTATATAAGGTAAAAATAGTAGATTAATCAATGGCTTGAGGGTATCTCTATTTAAAAGTATAACATACAAATAAAGATGAAGCAAACTAAAGCAACTTTTAGGAATAAGTCATTTATTTCATTGAAAGGTAGTATTCTATTTTTGATTCTCATTTCGATGACCACCAGTTTGGTTCATGCTCAATATTCCATAGGAACAACGGGGCAGTTGATGATACCTACTGCTGAAATGCAAGAGACTGGTACATTTATGGGTGGAGCCAATTTCTTACCCGAACAGCTTACTCCTTCGGTTTTCAGTTTCCCTACCATGAACTATTTTGTAGATATGACTCTTTTTTCTTTTATCGAATTCACTTATCGGATGACATTGCTCAAAATGACAACAGCTACGGGTAGAACCGGTTATCATAATCAAGACCGTTCTAATACGATTCGTATTCGTCCGATAAAGGAAAGTCGTTATTTTCCGGCTGTTGTGGTTGGTGGAGACGATCTCTTGACGGAAAAGAAGACGCCATATTGGGGAGCTTATTATGGTGTATTAACAAAGACTATCGGATTCCGTTCGGGGGATCAATTGGCTGTGACGGCAGGTTGGTATATTCATCAGGGCGATTGCCGGGTATATAATAAGGGGCCTTTCGGAGGTGTCCGCTACACGCCTTCTTTTTGCAAGGAGTTAAAGTTGATGGCTGAATATGATACGCGTGGATGGAATCTGGGTGCTGCCATGCGCTTTTGGAAGCATTTGTCCGTCAATGTGTTTACTCGTGAATTTACATGTGTTTCCGCTGGTCTGCGGTATGAATGTATATTAATACATTAAAATAAAGATGAAAAGGATCGTTAGTATAGCAGCCGTTTTTCTCTGTGGTATTTCTTTGTTGCAGGCACAGCTACTCCGCGTGAGTGATGCCCTGAAAGAATTGAAAATGGAGAATATTTCGGTTGTGGAGAATAAGGACACGATAACTGTCGCTTTTGAGACCTCTACCTATAGAGGCATTTATAATGGAATAGGTATTGCCATAAGCCATTTGGTTGCCATACCGGAAATACCGACTTTGCAGTTGCTTATATTGGATAATGCTTTACCGCAATTATGTATAACTATCCCTGCGGAATTGATTCAAAGATATCAGTCCGGTGAATATGCGTTGGATGAAGTGTATCGTAATATGGCGATGACAACTTCTACCAAAACTGCTGTGCATCGGCTGAAAGGTGTAAAACGGGAAGAAAGTTCTTTCGGTAAGGTAGATCTGGTGGTATATCCCAGTGTGATGTTAGTCAATAATGTAACTTATAAGTTGTATAAAGCGGCTTTGGAATTGCAGCCTGCTTTAGAAATGCAATTATGGAAGGGAGCTTCGCTGCGGATGCAGGTTTCTTTGCCCATTGTGAGTAATGAAGATGGTAAATGGGACTGTGTTCGCTTCGGATTCGTGACTTTACGCCAGGATTTCCGTTTGGCTAACCATTGGAAAGGATACCTTGCTGGCGGTAGTTTTTCTAATGACCGTCAGGGGCTTGCTGCAGGAATCGGCTATTTTTCTGCGAATGGGCGGTGGACAGTAGAAGGTGGCGGAGGAATTACCGGTTCTTCCCATTTCTACGGTAGTGAATGGAAAATGAGTAAGTGGGGAAGAGTTAATGGACAGCTTAGTGTAGGATATTATGTACCGGAAGTGAACACCTTGGTGAAAGTAGAAGGAGCTCGTTTTATTTATGGAGATTATGGAGTGCGTGGAACTCTTTCACGTTATTTCGGTGAATATATTGTAGGCATATATGGTATGTATACAGATGGAGCAACGAATGCGGGATTTAATTTTTCTATTCCGTTACCGGGAAAGAAACGCAAGCGACATGCGCTACGGGTGATGCTTCCCGAATATTTTGCTTTTCAATATGATATGCGTAGTGGAAATGAATATGCCCACCGTTCGTTGGGTGAAAGTTATAGTATAGAACCTAAGTCTGTCGAGAACTCACGTTTCTGGCAGCCGGATTATATCCGTTATTATTTGATTAGAACGAGTGAGAAATGAATCATGATTGATATTTAAACTAGTATTTTTAACAAATTTGAAACATTATGAAAAGTGTAAAATGGTTTTATGTGGGTGCCATGGCGATAGCCTTGGGGGTGTTGTCTTTTGCGACAGTTGCGTGTCATGATGATGATGACGATCCGAAACCGGCAGAAGGGGAAGTCATTGAAAGTCCGAAACCGGTAGTGGAATATTACATTATGGGTACAGTAACTTCAAAAGGCGAAGGAATGAATGGGGTGACTGTGAAAGTAGGAAGTAAAAATTGTACAACGGACTCCAATGGTAAGTTCTCTGTTACAGAAAGTGCTACAGGTACTTATGAAATTGCCGTTTCTCATACCGGTTATCTCTCTCAAAAGACTTCTGTGACAATAGCAGACAATGCGGAGAACCGTAGTGTGATAACAGTGGCTTTAGCTCTAACTGGGGAAAGTCCGAAAGAAGAAGTCAAATTGGACGCACAGGAAGCAACTGTTGTGGAAGATAAAAGTACATCAAATACGGATATTCCGGCAACTTCAGACGATTTAGGAAAGGTTGAACCGGATAAAGTCGTAGAAGACGTACCCTTGGCGAAAGTGGCCATAGAGATTCCGGCAGGAGCTATTGAAGTAGAAGGGCAGAATGCAGGAATTGTGAAAGACGGTAAAGTCAATATCAGTGTCACTACGTTTGTTCCTGCTCCCGAAAAGGTTACTACCGAAGTTAAACCTGCTGAAGAAGGCAAGGCTGTAGATAAGAACATTCCTTTGGCTGCAGCTCATTTTGAACCGACAGGATTAAAATTCAAAGAGGCTGTTAACATATCTATTCCTAACCCTATTCCGGGTATAACTTTCCCGAAGAACAGTATGCAACTGACTTATCAGAATCCGCAATCAGGACAATGGGAAGTGGAGAAAGAATCAGGGCAAAATGTAGAGGTTACTTTGAGTGAAGATGGTAATTATATAGCTCCGGTGAAACACTTTTCCGCTTATGCAATAGAAAACAAAGTGTCTAGCACTATCAGCAAAGAGGAAATTCAGAAAAGCGAAGTACTCGGACAGGCAAGTCGTGATAATAGCGAGAATGCGAAAGCTGTGACAGGTATCGTGTTGAAATATTCTGAAAAAGCTGGTTGGGACTATGTCGGTGGTGTAGATGGAGTGGTTGCGGCTATAAAAAATGCCTTAGGTACCAGTGACCAAACGACAATAAATGCAATGGCAGCTTATCTCAAAACCCGTATGTATTCGTTGATGGGTTCAACATCCGGAATCACTACTACCGAACGTACATATAATACGGTAAATGTGAATGGTTATACTACGATGGATTATGCTTGTTATGCTAAGACTCGTACAACTACATTGACTACAACAGTCATCTATAACGGGCAGACAAAAACGATATCTATTTCTGCAAAACGCTATACAGGTGCTGACCAGCAATATAAGACGGTAACTTATAATCCGACACATAGTGGTGGTAAAGGTGGTAGTATGTAATTTATTCGACCTACGTATCAATATATAATTTGATGCATATTTCCCTATACATATCAACTGTCTGCGAAAATCGTTGATATGATTTTGATGCGATTCATTGAATCGACATGTAATATTTTTTAATAAAGCCCTTTTGAATATGCTTCTTTTTTTCAATAAACCCTTTTAAGCATATTCATAGAGAGTATAGAAGGAGGAGGTCACTGTGAAGCGGTCTCCTCTTTTGCTTTTCAGAAATACTGTATTACATTAGAAATAATATCCTAAATTCACAAAGCAGCTTCCTTTATCCGTTTGATTGGAATATCCTAATGATATTTCCAATGGTCCGAAGATACTGTCCATTCCGTAACCGGCACTGATACCGAATAATTGTTTGCCTTTCAATATATCGAAGAAATTACTATCCGTTAGTCCGTAGTTACCTGTCAACGTGAGATAATGAATGGCTCCCATACGTTGCCTGAATTTAATAGAGGCAATCATAACGGTATTGTCCATTAATTCCAGATTGGTAACCCCGGCAAAAGGTAATTGCTGTGGAATATAGAAACCGGGGATATCACCGCCAATGGCATTTTGTAGCGGATAAGGAAAATCCCTTCCGATCAGGATACGTCCGTAAATGGAAGGAATGACTGCGAAACGGCGGGTTACAGGAATGACGCTTGCCCACGAAGCATTCAGTGCTGAAAATGGAGCGTGTTCGTTGTATTGTGCCATATTATCCGTATAGAGTGAATAGGCGGCTCTGAAGTCACTTCCTTTAGAAGGGAAATGTCCTTTATCATAGGTATTATATTGCACTTGGGCAAAATAACTTAGGAAATGTTCCGATTCTACTTTCAGATCGGAGATTTCAGGTTTCTTAAACAGGAAATCCTTGTATTTGTAATATTCAAAACGAAGACCGAGTCCGAAACGGAAATTCTTGTACCATACATCAGAGAAGCCAAATTCGGCCAGATGATATTTGTAAGTTGTATTATAGGCACGGTCGCCTTCCTCGTAAATATTGATATCGTTGTATTGGAACATATATGAGAAGTTGAAATTACGCTGTTGCATTGGTTCCAGCGTATAGTCTATGCGGGCAGCATATCGTTTACCCAACCGACCGGTAAGAGCTAATCGGGAAGGAATACGAGTTTTGAGGTCTGCTGTTGCATTGACCAACAAAGATGCGATCTCTTCTGAATCGAAACGGATACCCAGGTTGATTCTTCTTTCATATTTTTCCTGCAACAGGAAGTTTAGGTGATAACCTTCAGGTGTCTCTTTCAACGTATAACTGGCACTGGAGTAGGACTGACTGCCACGTAACTGATACAGGGCCTGTTCTATTTGTTGAGTGGAGATATCACTGTTTTCTTCCAGTTTACATTTCTTCATCAGCCATTTTTTGTCATCCACTTCTACTCCTGAAAATGAGATGTCTGTCACATAAACGGTGCGTGCATTGGAAAGAGAAGAATAAGGACCGTGTTGTTTCGGAGTGTAGTCTTCGGCTATTCCTATTTTCTTTTTTAAGGCAAGCAACGAACTCCATTGGTCTTTTGCAGCTTCTTCGCCTCTTCTCATCAGCGTATCAATAGCGGCCGGAGTAAAACTGGCGGATGAATATCCATCTACATTGACACGGATATAAGTATCTGTGAGATCTACATTCTTTTCATGGTTAGACTGACAGGTGATATCTACAATTTGTCCCAGAATGTCGGGGACACTATTGAGCTTGTCGGCTTTCTTGAGAGCATTTTGCACATCTACCCCGATGATAATATCGGCTCCCATTGCTTTCACTACATCCGCCGGATAGTTGTTTACAATACCACCGTCCACTAATACCATGCTGTCTTGTCGTACCGGAGTAAATACACCGGGGATAGCCATACTGGCACGCATGGCAGTTGAGAGTATTCCGTCGTGGAATACGATTTGCTCTCCGTTGACAACATTGGCAGCCACACAGGCAAAAGGAATGGGTAGTTTATTAAAGTCGATGGAGTCATGATACCCCACGGTAAGGTCTGAAAATAGATTAGCCAGATTCTGTCCTTTCATGATTCCTCCGGTAGCGGCATCTTTGGGAGTTTTGGTGAAAGGGATAGAGACTGTATATTTTTCAGATCGCTCACGATCTGTTAATGACATGGCACTTCTTTTGATACGGTCACTCAACAGGAATGTCCAATCTTGCTTCCGTACCATACTGTCCAATTGTTCCGGAGTATAGCCGATGGCATAAAGACCACCTACGATAGCTCCCATACTGGTACCGGCTATATAGTCGATAGGAATTCCGGCTTCTTCGATCACTTTCAGTGCTTTGATGTGTGCCATTCCTTTGGCACCGCCGCCACTTAGAACGACACCTACCTTTTTTCTTTGTTCCTGAGAATGCAAAGAAAAAGGCAATAATAAGCCAATTGATAAAACTAATGTTGAAAAGATTTGTTTTTTCATTAGGACATGGTCTAGTGTTGATGTTTAATATAATACAAATGTAGAGCATAATTTGTTTAGTTGTTGAAATGGGAATTAAAAAAAATGTTCCAAAAGTCGGAAATGTGGATAATTTCTACACAAGACAGTGAATTTCCACACTTTTGCAAAAAGAAGAAGATTTTGTAATGCTTTGATTGTAAGCGAATAATGTCTGCGACGCATTTTTGGTATATGAATTGCATATAAGAGTATAGAACAAACATAAGTTAAATTAAATAATAAGATTCGATATGAGATTATTCTTTTCGAAACATGAGTTGAAACTGAGGAGAAAGAGAACCATTGCTGCTATTATATGTGTGGTAGTTGTGTTGGGTGTGTATTGGATACTGACCCGACCTCAGAAGGCTGCACCGGAAATGCCGACAGTCATTGTAGAACCGGTAGTGAAAGATGATGTAGAGATATACGGGGAGTATGTAGGGCGTATTCGTGCCCAACAGTTCGTCGAAGTCCGTGCCCGGGTGGAAGGCTATCTGGAAAATATGCTTTTTGCCGAAGGTACATATGTCAATAAGAATCAGGTTTTGTTTGTCATTAATCAGGACCAGTATCGTGCCAAAGCTGATAAGGCTAGGGCGCAGTTGAAAAAAGACGAAGCGCAGGCTTTGAAGGCGGAGCGTGATTTAAAACGTATCCGTCCGTTGTTTGAGCAGAATGCTGCAAGCCAGTTGGATTTGGATAATGCGGAAGCTGCTTATGAAAGTGCCGAGGCAACGGTAGCCATGAGTGAGGCGGATTTGGCACAGGCTGAATTGGAGCTGGGCTATACCATTGTCCGTTCGCCATTGTCGGGACACATTAGTGAAAGAAATGTGGACTTGGGTACGTTAGTGGGACCCGGGGGGAAATCGTTGCTTGCTACTATTGTGAAGAGTGATACGGTGTTGGTTGATTTTAGTATGACAGCACTCGATTATCTGAAGAGTAAAGAAAGAAATATTAATTTGGGACAGCAGGATTCTACCCGTTCCTGGCAGCCCAATATTACCATTACATTGGCGGATAACACAGTCTATCCATTCAAAGGATACGTGGATTTTGCCGAACCGCAGGTGGATCCTCAAACCGGTACTTTCTCTGTACGTGCAGAAATGCCTAATCCGAAGCAGGTATTATTACCGGGACAGTTTACAAAGGTGAAATTGTTGCTGGATGTTCGTGAAGGAGCACTCGTTGTTCCGATGAAAGCCGTTACCATCGAGAAGGGAGGAGCTTATATTTATACCATGCGTAAAGATAATGCGGTAGAGAAGCGTTTTATCGAATTAGGACCGGAAGTCGGGAATAATGTGGTGGTAGAAAGAGGATTGGCAGAAGGAGAAATGGTTGTTGTGGAAGGATTCCATAAGTTGACTCCAGGTATGAAAGTACGGGTGAGCCAACCGGATGCAGAGGCCCAGGATAGTATAACTACGACAAAAAATGAAGTGGCCGGGGCGAAAGAAGATGTTACCGGAACGAAGGATAACGCGAAAGGAGAATAAACGATGAAAGTTACTTTTTTTATAGATAGGCCGGTCTTTTCGGCTGTAATCTCCATCGTGATTGTGATTGTCGGCATTATCGGTCTGACGATGCTTCCGGTGGATCAATACCCACAGATTACCCCTCCGGTGGTGAAGATTAGTGCTTCCTATCCGGGTGCGAGTGCACTTACTGTATCACAGGCAGTAGCTACTCCGATTGAGCAGGAAATCAATGGTACTCCGGGGATGCTTTATATGGAATCAAATAGTTCTAACTCCGGAGGCTTTTCGGCAACAGTTACTTTTGATGTATCTGCTGATCCGGATTTGGCTGCTGTTGAGATTCAGAACCGTGTGAAACTGGCAGAATCCCGTTTGCCGGCGGAAGTGATTCAGAATGGTATTTCGGTAGAGAAACAGGCTCCCAGTCAGTTGATGACGCTTTGTTTGACTTCTACTGACCCAAAGTTCGATGAGATTTACTTGAGTAACTTTGCTACTATCAATGTGCTCGATGTGATTCGCCGTATTCCCGGAGTGGGACGTGTATCCAATATTGGTAGCCGTTATTATGCCATGCAGATATGGGCGCAACCGGATAAGCTGGCAAACTTCGGACTGACCGTACAGGATTTGCAGAATGCATTGAAAGATCAGAACCGTGAATCGGCAGCGGGTGTGCTGGGACAACAGCCTGTACAGGGATTGGATATCACGATTCCTATCACGACACAGGGACGTCTTTCCACTGTAGGACAATTTGAAGATATCGTAGTGCGTGCCAATGCGAATGGTTCTATCATTCGATTGAAAGATGTGGCACGTGTATCGCTGGAAGCTTCTTCGTATAATACAGAGAGTGGTATCAACGGTGAAAATGCTGCCGTACTTGGTATTTATATGTTACCGGGTGCCAATGCGATGGAAGTGGCCGAGAGAGTAAAAGAGGCGATGGATGAGATTAGCAAGAACTTCCCTGAGGGATTGAGCTATGAGATTCCGTTCGATATGACGACTTATATTTCCGAATCTATCCATGAAGTATATAAGACGTTGTTTGAAGCATTGGTATTGGTGGTTTTGGTGGTTTATTTATCCTTGCAGAGCTGGCGTGCAACGTTGATTCCGGTAGTGGCGGTGCCTATTTCATTGATCGGTACTTTCGGATTCATGTTGATTTTCGGTTTCTCACTGAATATCCTGACATTGCTCGGATTGATCCTTGCCATCGGTATTGTGGTGGATGATGCGATTGTGGTGGTGGAAGGTGTAGAACATATCATGGAAACGGAGCACCTAAGTCCTTATGAAGCTACGAAAAAAGCGATGAACGGACTTTCCAGTGCTTTGATTGCCACTTCACTGGTATTAGCGGCTGTGTTCGTCCCGGTTAGCTTTTTAAGTGGGATTACAGGACAGTTGTATCGCCAGTTTACGGTGACAATTGTAGTGTCCGTACTTATTTCTACGGTAGTGGCTCTGACATTGAGTCCGGTGATGTGTTCGCTGATTCTGAAACCGGATAGCGGGAAGAAAAAGAATATCGTTTTCCGGAAGATTAATGAATGGCTGGGTATCGGTAGTAATAAGTATGTAGCTGCCGTAACTCGTACAATTAAGCATCCTCGTCGAGTTTTGAGTGCTTTTGGTATGGTGTTGATTGCTATCATGTTGATTCATCGTATTATTCCGACCAGTTTCTTACCTGTGGAAGATCAGGGATATTTCAAGATTGAATTAGAACTGCCGGAAGGAGCTACTCTGGAACGTACCCGTATCGTGACAGAGCGTGCCATTGCTTATCTGGAAAAGAACCCGTACATTGAGTATATACAGAATGTAACGGGAAGTAGTCCGCGTGTCGGAAGTAACCAGGGACGTGCTGAACTGACGGTGATCCTGAAACCTTGGGAGGAACGGAAGAGTACCACTATTGAGAAGATCATGCATACGGTAGAGAAACATCTTGAGGAATATCCGGAATGTAAAGTCTATCTGTCCACCCCTCCGGTTATTCCGGGGCTCGGTAGTTCGGGAGGTTTTGAGATGCAGCTGGAAGCTCGTGGAGAAGCCACTTTTGATAATTTGGTAGACGCGACAGATACATTAATGTACTACGCATCCAAACGCAAAGAGTTGGCGGGCTTGTCATCTTCTTTGCAGTCGGAAATCCCACAACTTTATTTTGATGTGGATCGAGACAAAGTGAAGATGCTGGGTGTGCCTTTGGCTGATGTGTTTTCTACCATGAAGGCTTATACCGGTTCGGTGTATGTGAACGATTTTAATATGTTCAACCGTATATATAAGGTTTATATTCAGGCGGAAGCTCCTTACCGGGAACATAAAGACAATATTAATTTATTTTTCGTAAAAGCCTCCAATGGAGCGATGGTACCATTGACTTCTCTGGGAAATGCATCATATACCACAGGACCGGGAAGTATCAAACGTTTCAATATGTTTACTACGGCCGTTATTCGTGGAGCAGCTGCGCAAGGATATAGTTCCGGACAGGCGATGGAGATCATGGAACAGATTGCCAAAGATCATCTCCCCGATAATATCGGTCTGGAATGGAGCGGCCTTTCCTATCAGGAGAAGCAGGCGGGAGGTCAGACAGGTATGGTGATGGCACTGGTATTCTTGTTCGTTTTTCTTTTCCTTGCCGCACAATACGAAAGTTGGACAGTGCCTATTGCCGTGTTGCTTTCTTTACCTGTGGCTGCTTTGGGAGCTTATTTAGGAGTCTGGGTTTGCGGATTGGAAAACGATGTCTATTTCCAGATTGGCTTGGTTATGTTGGTCGGACTTGCCGCTAAGAATGCAATTTTGATTGTAGAGTTCGCAAAGGTGCAGGTAGATAAAGGTGAAGACTTGGTGCAATCGGCCATATACGCAGCCAAATTGCGTTTCCGTCCGATTCTGATGACCTCTCTTGCCTTTGTGCTCGGTATGCTTCCGATGGTACTGGCAAGTGGTCCGGGTTCGGCAAGCCGGCAGGCAATCGGTACAGGTGTATTTTTCGGAATGATATTTGCCATCGTATTTGGTATCATTCTTGTGCCGTTCTTCTTTGTGATGGTGTATAAAACAAAGTCGAAAATCTTAAAACATAAGAAATAATGAAACGAAAGAAACTATATATTGCTATCCTGTTACTTGCCGGAGTACTGACTTCCTGCAAGGTAGGGAAAAGCTATGTCCGTCCTGATCTTCATTTACCCGACAGCTTGGAAAGATCACAGGATTCGGTCAGCTTCGGTGACCAGGACTGGAGGGATATTTATACGGATGCTACATTGAGAAGTCTGATAGAGCGTGCGCTGGATCATAATAAAGATATGCTGATTGCTGCTGCCCGTGTGAAAGAAATGGCTGCACAGAAACGAATTTCTACGGCTGCATTGCTTCCGGATATTAAAGGAAAAGTGACAGGGGAACGCGAACTCGAGAATCATGGAGGAGATGCTTTCAAGAGATCGGATACCTTTGAAGCACAATTCCTCGTTTCGTGGGAAGTCGATCTTTGGGGAAATCTACGTTGGGCACGTTCGGCCAGCATTGCCGAGTATCTGCAATCTATTGAAGCACAACGCGCATTGCAGATGACGATTGTGGCTGAAGTGGCACAGGCTTACTATGAACTGGTAGCTTTGGATACAGAACTTGATATTGTCAAACAGACATTGAAAGCCCGTGAAGAAGGAGTGCGCCTGGCACGTATCCGGTTTGCCGGCGGATTGACTTCCGAGACTTCCTATCGACAGGCACAAGTGGAGTTGGCACGTACGGCCACTCTGGTTCCTGACCTGGAACGTAAAATCTCTCTGAAAGAAAACGATATTGCTTATCTTGCGGGTGAATATCCTAATAAGATAGCCCGTTCCCGTTTGCTTCAGGAGTTTAACTCTCCGGAAACACTTCCTGTAGGGTTGCCGTCTACTTTGTTGGAACGCCGTCCCGACATTCGTCAGGCAGAGCAGAAATTGATTGCTGCCAATGCAAAAGTAGGAGTGGCCTATACGAATATGTTCCCACGTCTTGCCCTGACAGGCGGTTTCGGTAGTGAAAGTACTTCTTTGTCGGAACTTCTAAAATCTCCCTATGCAGTGATGGAAGGAGCTTTATTAACTCCTATCTTTGGTTGGGGAAAGAACCGTGCGGCATTGAAAGCGAAGAAGGCTGCTTATGAGGCTGAAGTACATAGTTATGAGAAATCCGTACTGGAAGCTTTCAAGGAAACGCGTAATGCGATTGTCAACTTCAACAAGATCAAGGAAGTGTACGAACTTCGTGCCAATCTGGAACGTTCGGCCAAGAGCTACATGGACTTGGCACAATTGCAGTACATTAATGGAGTCATCAACTATCTGGATGTGTTGGATGCCCAACGTGGATACTTTGATGCCCAAATCGGATTGAGTAATGCCATTCGTGACGAGTTGATTGCGGTGGTTCAACTTTATAAGGCTCTTGGCGGAGGCTGGGAGCAGAATCCCTAGAATTATATTATAAATTAGCTCGCTGAAGAAAACGTAAAGGCTATCTCCCACATTGGGAGATAGCCTTAATTTTTCTTTCTTCTTTCTTTTGTCTTAAAAACAACAGAAGAAGAATTTTCATAATTCGGAAAAAAGTGCGAAATTTGCAACGCTTTTCAAGTTTGACAAGAAACTTACTAACACCTTTAAATAAAAAATTAAAGAAAATGACTAAAAGTGCATTGCAAATCGCAAGGGCTGCTTACCAGCCCAAACTTCCGAAAGCATTGGCATCAGGAGCTGTTAAGGCTATAGCAGGTGCTGCTACTCAATCTGTAGCCGATCAGGAAGCTATCAAAGCATTATTCCCGAACACGTATGGAATGCCGTTGATTACATTCGAAGCTGGTGAAGCTGTTGCTCTTCCCGCTATGAACGTAGGTGTAATTCTTTCCGGTGGTCAGGCTCCGGGCGGACACAATGTAATCTCCGGTTTGTTCGATGGTATCAAGAAATTGAACCCGGAAAACAAATTATATGGTTTTATCCTGGGTCCTGGTGGTCTGGTAGATCACAACTATATGGAACTGACTGCTGATATCATCGACGAATATCGTAATACAGGTGGTTTCGATATCATCGGTTCCGGACGTACGAAGCTGGAAGCTGAAAGCCAGTTTGAAAAAGGACTTGAAATCATCAAACAACTGGGCATCAAGGCACTGGTTATCATTGGTGGTGACGACTCTAACACAAATGCTTGTGTATTGGCTGAATACTATGCTGCTAAGAAGTATGGTGTACAGGTAATCGGTTGCCCGAAAACAATTGACGGTGACTTGAAGAACGATATGATTGAAACGTCTTTCGGTTTTGATACAGCTTGTAAGACTTATGCTGAAGTAATCGGTAACATCCAACGTGACTGTAACTCTGCACGTAAATACTGGCATTTCATCAAATTGATGGGTCGTTCGGCTTCTCACATCGCACTGGAATGTGCTTTGCAGGTACAGCCTAACGTATGTATCATTTCAGAAGAAGTGGAAGCAAAAGATATGTCTTTGGACGATGTGGTGACATCTATCGCTAAAGTGGTAGCAGACCGTGCAGCACAAGGACACAACTTCGGTACAGTTTTGATTCCGGAAGGATTGGTAGAGTTCATTCCTGCCATGAAACGTCTGATTGCTGAATTGAATGACTTCTTGGCTGCTAATGCTGAAGAATTCGGTCAGATTAAGAAATCTCACCAACGTGATTATATCATCCGCAAACTTTCTCCGGAAAACTCTGCTATCTATGCAAGTCTGCCGGAAGGTGTTGCCCGTCAGTTGACTTTGGATCGTGACCCGCACGGAAACGTTCAGGTATCATTGATCGAAACAGAAAAACTGTTGTCTGAAATGGTAGCTACTAAGTTGGCTGCATGGAAAGAAGAAGGCAAGTATGTTGGTAAATTTGCTGCTCAACACCACTTCTTCGGTTATGAAGGACGTTGTGCTGCTCCGTCAAACTTTGACGCTGACTATTGCTACTCTTTGGGTTACACAGCTTCTATGTTGATTGCTAACGGTAAGACTGGTTATATGTCTTCTGTACGTAACACAACAGCTCCTGCTGCCGAATGGATTGCTGGTGGTGTGCCTATTACTATGATGATGAACATGGAACGTCGTCACGGTGAAATGAAGCCGGTTATCCAGAAAGCATTGGTAAAACTGGATGGTGCTCCTTTCAAAGCATTTGCTTCACAGCGCGAACGTTGGGCTATCGAAACGGATTATGTATATCCGGGTCCGATCCAATACTTCGGTCCTACAGAAGTTTGCGACCAGGCAACTAAGACTTTGCAACTGGAACAAGCTAAATAAATACACTTCAGAGCAGTTGTTGATACAACAGTTGCAATGAAGGGTTCTTTCAGGCACGGATTACACGGATTAATACGGTTTTTAGTTATTTCTTATAACCCTGTATTCCGTGTAATCCGTGCCTATCTCTAAAAACATTGATCGTTTAAAGTAAATGCCACAACGCAACAACCCGATGTCTGCCGTACAGAAGAAAAGAACTGTTTCCACCACTAAAAGAAAGGGAACGACCTCTTCTTCCAAGACTTCCCGTACTTCAAAAAAGGAACAGGTGAAGCATCGAACTGTGATGCCTACTTGGCTTCGTAATATTCTGGCAGTGATGATTGTCGGTTGTTTCTCCGTAGCTTTCTATTATTTCTTTATCCGTCCTTATGCTTATCGATGGAAACCTTGCCATGGTTTAAAGGAATATGGTGTCTGCATCCCTGACGGATATGATATTCATGGTATTGACATTTCTCACTATCAGGGAAAGATTGACTGGAAGAAGCTGTTGCAGAATAAGGAGACGGCTACTCCTTTACATTTCGTCTTTATGAAGGCCACAGAAGGAGGAGATCATAACGATACCACATTTGAGGCAAATTTTGCCAATGCCCGTAATCATGGATTTATCCGTGGCGCTTATCATTTTTATATTCCGAGCACGGATGCTTTGAAACAGGCGGACTTTTTTATTCGCACGGTAAAACTTGTTTCCGGTGATTTACCTCCCGTACTTGATGTGGAAGTGACCGGTCGGAAGGAAAAAAAGGAATTACAGCAAGGCATCAAACGCTGGCTGGACCGGGTGGAATCTCATTATGGAGTGAAGCCTATTCTATACACTTCTTATAAATTTAAAACCCGTTACCTGGACGACTCTATCTTCAATGCATACCCTTATTGGATTGCCCATTATTATGTGGACTCTGTGCGGTATCAGGGAAAATGGCACTTTTGGCAACATACGGATGTAGGAAGTGTTCCCGGCATTAAAGAAGACGTAGATTTGAATGTGTTTAATGGCTCGTTAGAGGAACTTAAAAAGCTGACAATTAAGTAACGGGTATTTCTTTTCCCTACAACTTATCTCTTCTCATATTTGTTATAATCGTATTATTACTAAAAAAATACGATTATGAACTTTGATATAGCTATTATTGGTGGTGGTCCGGCCGGGTACACAGCTGCCGAACGGGCAGGGGCCAACGGATTAAAAACTGTTCTTTTTGAGAAAAAGGCAATGGGGGGAGTATGTCTCAATGAGGGGTGTATTCCTACTAAAACTTTGTTATATTCTGCTAAAATACTGGATAGCATCAAGAGTGCTTCCAAATACGGCGTTTCTGCCGAATCCCCTTCGTTCGATTTATCCAAGATTATGAGCCGTAAAGATAAAACAGTAAAAATGTTGGCGGGCGGTGTGAAGATGACTGTGAATTCTTACGGAGTGACTATTGTAGAAAAGGAAGCTCTGATAGAAGGAGAAAAAGATGGGGAAATACGCATCACTTGTGACGGAGAAACCTATTCCGTGAAATATTTGCTGGTATGTACCGGCTCTGATACAGTGATTCCTCCCATACCGGGGCTGTCAGAAATCAGCTATTGGACTTCCAAAGAGGCCTTGGAGATAAAGGAACTTCCTAAGACACTGGTCATTATTGGTGGCGGGGTGATCGGGATGGAGTTTGCTTCTTTCTTCAACAGTATGGGTGTGAAAGTACATGTGGTAGAAATGATGCCGGAGATTCTGGGAGCGATGGATAAGGAAACCAGTGGTATGCTTCGTGCCGAATATGCCAAACGGGGAGTCTCTTTCTATTTGAATACGAAAGTGGTGGAAGTAAATCCTCATGGAGTTGTGATAGAAAAAGAAGGCAAGACGTCTACTATTGAAGCGGAGAAGATCTTGCTTAGTGTAGGACGTAAGGCAAATCTATCCAAGGTGGGACTGGACAAGCTGAATATAGAACTGCATCGGAATGGAGTGAAAGTAGACGAACATCTGTTGACTTCGCATCCTCGTGTATATGCGTGTGGTGATATTACAGGCTATTCTTTATTGGCGCATACTGCTATCCGTGAAGCGGAAGTCGCTATCAATCATATTTTAGGAGTGGAAGATCGGATGAATTACGATTGTGTTCCGGGAGTCGTTTATACCAACCCTGAAGTGGCGGGAGTGGGAAAGACGGAAGAGGAACTGGTAAAATCAGGAGTTCCTTACCGTATTTCAAAATTACCCATGGCTTATTCCGGACGCTTCGTTGCGGAGAATGAACAGGGAAACGGACTCTGTAAGCTGATTCAGGATGAAGATGGGAAGATTATCGGTTGTCACATGTTGGGAAATCCGGCATCAGAACTTATTGTGATAGCAGGTATTGCTATTCAGAGAGGATACACGGTAGAGGAATTCCAGAAGACTGTGTTTCCACATCCTACGGTCGGAGAGATTTATCACGAAATTATGTTTTAACTCTTATTCCGCTTGATCTATGATTCGATGTATCTATAGTCCGTTTACTGATATTTACTTTCATTTGGCAGCAGAAGAATATCTGTTGAAGCAGGGAAATGGAGATATCTTCATGCTTTGGCAGGACACTCCTTCTGTGGTAATAGGTAAGCATCAGCGATTGCGGTCGGAAGTCGATAAGAAATGGGCGGAACAGGAACGAGTACATATTGCCCGTCGTTTTTCGGGTGGGGGAGCGGTGTACCATGATTTGGGCAATGTCAATCTGACTTTTATAGAAACGGCTCCCCGATTGCCGGAATTTGTTACGTACTTGCAACGGACATTGGATTTCCTGAACTCTATAGGCCTGATGGCAAAAGGAGGCGAACGACTGGG
Source organism: Bacteroides sp. M10 (assembly GCF_014334015.1). Lineage (GTDB taxonomy): Bacteria > Bacteroidota > Bacteroidia > Bacteroidales > Bacteroidaceae > Bacteroides > Bacteroides intestinigallinarum. The sequence continues at coordinate 4,280,703 of NZ_CP060488.1, forward strand.
GATTTATCTGAATGGATTGAAAATATCAGGGAGTGCGCAATGCGTACATAAGAATCGGGTGTTGTATCATTGCACTTTATTGTATGATACGGATCTGACAGCATTGCATAAAGCTTTGAATCCGGAACCGATGGTTGATGATGAAACTTTATCGTCAGTATATGCCGTTCCTTCCGTTCGGAGTGAGGTAACCAATATTCGGAGTTATTTACCGGAGGGAACTGTAACTGATTTTAAAGAGAAGGCTTTTCAGTATTTCAGTAAGTCCCAATCTGTCAGTGCTTTTACCAGGAAAGAAATAGAGGCTGTCAATCAGCTCCGGGAAGAGAAATATATTCAAAAAGAGTGGATATATAGTCGTTGATGTCCGGGCTGGCTTTGTCAGTATCCGGTTAAAATTTACTTAACTTAAAACTTTCTATTTCAGCCCGTTGTTGTAATATATCAAGGTTGAATAATAAATTTACTGTCTATGTCAAAATTCGAAATAAAAATGCCTAAGTTAGGCGAGAGTATAACCGAAGGGACAATCGTCTCTTGGTCTGTAAAGGTGGGTGACATGATTCAGGAAGACGATGTGCTTTTTGAAGTGAATACTGCTAAAGTAAGTGCGGAGATCCCTTCTCCCGTAGCGGGAAAAGTGGTGGAGATTTTATATAAGGAGGGTGATACGGTTGCTGTAGGAACAGTAGTCGCTATAATTGATTTGGATGGCGAAGAATCTTCAGGAACGGAGCCGGTAAGCGAAGGAGTTGTAAGAGAGGAAGCCGATGCTGGTCAGGTTGCTGCAAATGTTTCTGAAACATCACCATCATCAGCGGAAACTGCTAAAAACGAATCAGCGAATACTGCATCGAAACCTGTTGTTGCAGAGGAAGAACGTTGGTACTCTCCTGTTGTGATCCAGTTGGCGCGGGAAGCTAAAATTCCGAAAGAAGAGTTGGATGCTATACAAGGAACCGGTTATGAAGGGCGATTGAGTAAGAAAGATATAAAAGATTATATTGAAAAGAAGAAAAGAGGAGGTAGTGTTGCACCGAAGCCGGCATCTGCTGTTGCTGCTCCGGCCGCAAGCAAACCATCAGTTGCTGTTTCTTCTGAACAGGCAAGTCCGAAGGTTGCTCCGGCTACATCTGCCGCTGCTATCCAGCCGGCTGCCACCTTATCTAAATCGTCTGCTCCTGTTGCAATGCCTGGAGTCGAAGTAAAAGAGATGGATCGTGTCCGCCGGATTATTGCCGACCACATGGTTATGTCTAAAAAAGTATCTCCTCACGTGACCAATGTAGTAGAAGTAGATGTTACCAAATTGGTGCGTTGGCGTGAAAAGAATAAAGACGCTTTCTTCCGTCGCGAAGGAGTGAAACTGACTTATATGCCTGTGATAACGGAAGCCGTGGCAAAAGCATTGGCTGCCTATCCACAGGTGAATGTATCAGTAGATGGATACAATATTCTTTTCAAAAAGCATATTAATGTCGGTATTGCCGTCTCTTTGAATGATGGAAATCTGATTGTTCCTGTGGTGCATGATGCCGATCATCTGAATCTGAACGGGTTGGCTGTTGCTATCGATTCTCTGGCCTTGAAAGCAAGGGATAACAAATTAATGCCGGAAGATATTGATGGGGGGACATTTACGATAACCAATTTTGGTACATTCAAGAGCCTGTTCGGTACGCCAATCATTAATCAGCCGCAAGTAGCTATCCTGGGAGTAGGATATATTGAGAAGAAACCTGCTGTTGTAGAAACTCCGGAGGGTGATACGATTGCAATCCGGCATAAAATGTACTTGTCTTTGTCCTACGATCATCGGGTAGTAGATGGAATGTTGGGAGGTAACTTCCTGCATTTTATAGCCGACTATCTCGAAAATTGGAAAGGCTGATAACTGATTGTTTCATTCATTAAGAACTTCATTACTCATGAAAAAGAAATATGATATAAAAACTACAGATGTAGAAACCCTGAAAAAGTGGTATCATCTGATGACATTGGGGCGTGCCTTGGACGAAAAGGCACCGTCTTACCTGTTGCAATCTTTGGGTTGGTCTTATCATGCTCCCTATGCAGGGCATGATGGTATTCAACTTGCTGTCGGTCAGGTATTCACCCTCGGTGAAGATTTCCTGTTCCCATACTACCGGGATATGTTAACCGTGCTTTCCGCCGGAATGACCGCTGAAGAAGTTATCCTGAACGGTATTTCCAAAGCAACGGACCCGGGTAGCGGAGGACGTCACATGTCGAACCATTTCGCCAAACCGGAATGGCACATTGAAAACATCTCCTCTGCTACTGGTACACACGACCTTCACGCAGCAGGTGTGGCCAGAGCAATGGTATATTATGGACATAAAGGCGTAGCTATCACTTCTCACGGAGAGTCGGCTACTTCCGAAGGATTCGTTTACGAAGCTATCAATGGTGCCAGCCTCGAACGTCTTCCGGTGATTTTTGTAATACAAGATAATGGGTATGGTATTTCCGTACCCAAATCGGAACAGACTGCCAACCGTAAAGTAGCCGAAAACTTCTCGGGCTTCAAGAACCTGAAGATTATCTATTGTAACGGAAAGGATGTATTCGATTCGATGAATGCTATGACCGAAGCGCGGGAATATGCTATCAGTACCCGTAATCCGGTTATTGTGCAGGCGAATTGTGTCCGGATCGGTTCGCACTCCAATTCAGATAAACACACCTTGTATCGGGATGAGAATGAATTGGAATATGTGAAAGATGCTGATCCCTTGATGAAGTTTCGCCGGATGCTGCTGCGTTATAAACGTCTGACCGAGGAAGAACTGCAACAAATAGAAGCTGATGCAAAGAAAGAATTGTCTGCTGCCAACCGGAAGGCTTTGGCTGCTCCCGATCCTGATCCTAAAAGCATTTATGATTTTGTAATGCCCGAACCTTATCAGCCACAGAAATATAAAGACGGTACACATGAGGCGGAAGGGGAGAAGACTTTTCTGGTCAATGCCATTAATGAAACATTGAAAGCTGAATTCCGCCATAATCCCGATACCTTTATTTGGGGACAGGATGTGGCAAACAGGGAAAAAGGAGGCGTGTTTAATGTAACCAAAGGTATGCAGCAGGAATTCGGCGAAGCCCGTGTATTCAGTGCACCGATTGCGGAAGATTATATTGTAGGCACCGCCAATGGAATGAGTCGCTTTGATCCTAAAATTCATGTGGTGATTGAGGGAGCGGAGTTTGCCGATTATTTCTGGCCTGCCGTAGAACAATATGTGGAGTGTACACATGAGTACTGGCGTAGCAACGGGAAATTTGCTCCGAATATAACTCTGCGTCTGGCTTCCGGTGGCTATATCGGTGGAGGCTTGTATCATTCTCAAAACCTGGAGGGAGCTTTGACCACTTTACCGGGGGCACGTATTGTCTGCCCATCTTTTGCGGATGATGCTGCCGGATTACTTCGTACCAGTATGCGATCCAAAGGCTTCACGCTGTTCCTCGAACCGAAAGCATTGTATAATTCGGTAGAAGCAGCGGCAGTAGTGCCGGAAGATTTTGAAGTACCTTTCGGAAAAGCACGTATTCGTCGTGAGGGATCAGATTTGAGCATTATTACCTATGGCAATACCACCCATTTCTGTCTGCACGCAGCAGAACGATTGGAAAAAGAAGGTGGCTGGAAAGTGGAAGTCATTGATATTCGCTCCTTGATTCCGTTGGATAAAGAGGCGATATTCGAATCGGTCAAGAAAACGAGCAAGGCATTGGTGGTTCATGAAGATAAAGTATTCTCCGGTTTTGGTGCGGAGCTTGCTGCTATGATTAGTGGAGAGATGTTCCGCTATCTCGATGGACCGGTGCAGCGTGTCGGTTCTACTTTTACTCCTGTCGGTTTTAATCCGATTTTGGAAAAGGAAATTCTGCCGGATGAGGCCAAGATATACGAGGCTGCCCGGAGATTATTGGAATATTAAATAGTGTGGATTATGAAAAAGATAGGTTTATTTTATGCTACCAAAGCCGAAAGAACGAGTTGGGTGGCAGAGAAAATACAGAAAGAATTCGGTAAGGAAAAGATAGAGACAGTGCCTATTGAACAGGCTTGGCAAAATGACTTTGCTGCTTATGACTGCTTCATTGTGGGTGCTTCTACTTGGTTTGATGGAGAACTTCCTACTTATTGGGACGAACTGTTGCCGGAACTCCGGACAATGAAATTAAAAGGTAAGAAGGTTGCTATTTTCGGTCTGGGAGATCAGATACGCTATCCGGAGAATTTTGCAGATGGAATCGGTCTGTTGGCGGAGGTATTTGAAGAAGATGAGGCTACTTTAGTTGGTTTTACTTCTTCCGAAGGTTATACTTTCGAACGTTCCAAAGCTTTGCGTGGTGAGCAGTGGTGCGGTTTAGTTGTCGATTTGGATAATCAGTCCGAGCAGGCGGAAAAGAAAATAAAAGCATGGTGTCAACAGGTAAAGAAAGAGTTCGCGTAACAACTTTGTTTCTCCTTATAAGATAGTGACGCTATCCGATACAAATAGTGACGGTATATGCTATGGATAGCGTCACTATCCATAGCATATACCGTCACTATTTTTTCTACATCCATCAAGACTCTTATCCTTTATAAACAAACTTTACCTCTGCCCAGCGATTCTTCTCTTTATAATGAACGAAAGTCAATCCGTTCTTTTCCGCTTCTTCGCGGATGGCGGTAATATCGTCTACATAAAATCCACTCATATAGAGTTCGGAATCCGTATGCATGCAGGCAACATATTGCTTCATATCATTCAGTAATATATTCCGGTTGATGTTGGCGATGATAACGTCGAAAGGTCCTTTTCCTGTAAGCGACGAGGCATCTCCTTGTGAAACGGCAATATCGTCTACGTAGTTCAATTCGATATTTTCGATGGAGTTTCGTACACACCATTCATCAATGTCGATGGCTGTACAGGGGCGTGCGCCCCGCATACGTGCGAGGATGGCAAGAATTGAAGTTCCGCAGCCCATATCGAGCAGAGATTTATCTTTCAATTCGCTGTCCAACAATTCTTCAATGATGAGGCTGGTAGTCTCGTGGTGTCCTGTTCCGAAGGCCATTTGAGGATTGATGACAATGTCATATTCCGCTTTGGGAATATCTTGGTGGAAAGTGCTGTGAATCACACATCGGTTTCCGATAATGATGGGTTGAAAGAAATTCTTTTCCCATTCTTCATTCCAGTCCTTATCTTCCGCTTCGGTGTATGTATAAGTAATATCCGTATCGGGTAGGGGGAACTCGGTGATGGCAATCTTGATGGCGTTTTCATCACAGATTGTCTGTTGGATATATGCGGTCAGTCCGCCTTCACACTCAACAAAACTTTCAAACCCGACTTCACCCAGTACGGCAGCCAGTACGTCAGTGACGATTTCTGTGCAAGGGTGGGTGCGGAATGTGAACTCAAAATACTTCATAGTTGTTTTTAATTCTGGTGAATAATGGACAAAGATAGTTAGAAATAGGGATTTCCCTATTATCCTTTGGGGAAAATCTCCCTCGGACGAAAAATCTCTTCCTTATCTTTGTAACATGAATAAGTTTAAGTAATTACATAAACCGAGATGATATGAAAAAGATTGTTTATTTCTTGCTATTTGCCTTGTGCCTCCCGATAGGCTTGATGGCACAAAGCGTTGATGACGACCTTTACTTCATTCCTTCAAAAGACAAACAGGAGAAGAAAGAAACTCCGGTTAAGAAGGAAACGAAGAAACAGGTGACCAACATCTATACTTCACCGGGTACTACAGTAGTGGTTCAGGACCGTAAGGGAAGAACACGGGATGTGGATGAATATAACCGCCGTTACGATGCACGTGATAATGAATTCGTAATGGATAATGATACCTTATATATAAAAGAAAAATCTAATCCGGATTTGGACGGAGAATGGGTGACAGGCGAATTCAATGGTACGGAAGACGACTATGAATACGCTGAACGTATCATCCGTTTCCGCAATCCGCGTTTTGCTATCAGCATCAGCAGCCCGTTGTATTGGGATGTAGTTTACGGTCCGAATTCATGGGACTGGAATGTATATACCGACGGTATGTATGCTTATGCGTTCCCGACATTCAGTAATCCACTCTGGTGGGATTGGCGTTATGGCTCTTACGGCTGGGGATGGAACTATGGCTGGGGATGGAATCGTCCTTACTACGCTTGGGGATATTCTCCGGGTTATTGGGGCGGCTGGTATGGCGGCTACTGGGGTGGCTGGTATGGCGGCGGTGGCTATTGGGGACATCATCACCACTGGCACGGTGGTCCTAGCTGGGGCTGGGGCGGAGGTGGAAGCGGTCATTGGACAGGTCCTACCTATACGAATCGTCGTTCTTCCGGACAAAGCAGTTACAGAAATTCGTCTCGTCAATATGGTTCGAGTGTTACCCGTTCAGGTAGTGGCTCTTCTGTTCGTTCTTCCGGTGCGTCTTCTTCTTATAGTAGAGGAGAGAGCTCTGTAAGACGCGTAGTGGGTACACGTACTTCAGGTGAACGCAGTAGTTCTGTTAATCGGGTAGAAGGAACGTCACGTCGTAGTAGCAGTACTTATTCTCGTCCGAGCAGTACACGGAGTAGTGGAGCAAGTTCTACTTACTCTCGTTCTTCATCAGGAGCAAGAAGTACTACCGGTAGCAGTACAACAAGATCTTCATCATATAGTCGTGGAAGTTCAACTGCTCCACGTAGTAGTTATTCTAACGGAAGCCGTAGCTCTTCTTCATCTTCTTATGGAACTTCTCGTTCCTCTTCTTCTTCACGGAGTTATTCACCGGCTTCTTCCGGCAGTAGTTCACGTGGCAGTTATTCTTCCGGTGGTGGCGGTGGTTCTACCAGATCTTCTGGTGGTGGCTCCTCCCGTAGTAGTAGAAGATAGGAAGTCAGATGTTTAATTAAAAGGTATGAAAGGTATGAAAAAGATATTTACTATAGCTGTATTGGGGTTATTGGCATCGGCAACTCCGGTTGTGGCACAAACAGTTTATGATGGTGCCAAACTGACCGGAAAAGATTTAAACGGAACTGCACGTTTTGTAGGTATGGGCGGTGCCATGGGAGCTTTAGGTGGAGATATATCCACCATGAGCACGAATCCTGCCGGTATTGGACTATTCCGTAGTAGCGATGTTATGACTTCCTTCGGATTTTCAGCTTATGGAACCGAAAGTAAATACTTGGATAACAAACTGAATTCAGATAAATCGAGAGCTTCGTTTGATAATATTGGATTTGTGTTTTCTTCAAAGATCGGGAATAACACTCCGCTGCGTTTTGTGAATTTTGGATTTAATTATCATAAGGCAAAGTCCTTCTATAAGAATATGAATATGAAGGGTAACCTGGGAGACTATTCCCAAACTTTCTTGATGGCTTCGCAAGCTGGAGGTATTGAGGGATGGGGAGACAACCCTTATGATGATCCGAATATCGGCTGGCTTTCTGTTTTAGGATATGATGGTTGGGTGATAACAGATATAACGACGGATAAGATTAATCCGGCAACAGGTAAGCCCAATAATATTTATACTGATAAGGACGGAAACCAAATTAATAATTTTGAAGGTAAACCTTTGTATGTTTCTCCTGGAGACTATAGAGGAATGTTCCCTTATGGAAATGCTAATTTCCGTTCTGAAGAGCGCGGTGGTATTGACCAATATGATTTTAATGTTTCGTTCAATATTAATGACCGGGTGTATTTAGGATTGACTCTTGGTGCATATTCTGTTGATTACAGTAAGTATACATTTTATGAAGAAGTCTATGAAAGTAATGAGGGGTATGACTTACAAAGTTGGAACAAGATCACAGGTTCTGGTTTTGATGTGAAATTAGGAGCTATCATTCGTCCGTTTGAATATTCGCCTTTCCGTATCGGACTGGCTATTCATACTCCGATCTTCTATAGTCTTGATTATAAAACAAGCGCACAGATTGCATCAGATGTGATAAATGAGGAAACCGGTGCGATGGGGGGAGATGTAGTAAAGACTTGGGATCATGTTCCCGGAAAGGCTGATATGGTTCGTTCATTCAATTTCCAAACCCCATGGACTTACAATGTAAGTTTAGGTTATACAGTAGGGAACAGTCTGGCTTTAGGAGCTGAATATGAATATCAGGATTATTCTTCTATGAAGTTTAAAGATCCGGATGGTTATTCTTCTTCTTTTGAGTTTGAGAATAGCACAACGCCTATGTTGAAAGGAGTTAATACAGTTCGTTTAGGCTTAGAATATAAGGTGATTCCACAATTTGCTCTTCGGGCTGGTTACAATTATAGTACTGCAGCTTTCCATAAGGATGCTTTCAAGGATCTGCCGTATAACTCTATTCAGACAGACACGGATTTTGCCAACTCTAAATCAATGAGTAATTATACATTGGGTATTGGTTATCGCGGATCAATGTTCTATGCCGATCTAGCCTATAAATTCTCTACGTATAAGGAAGACTTTTATCCGTTTGTGAATGGATATGCAAATGAAGATGGTGGTGTAACTATTGGTTCACCGGAAGCAACGAAAGTTACCAATACGCGTAGTCAGGTGTTGTTTACCGTAGGTATGCGCTTCTAATCTAATAAAGAGACAGTTTTCAATTTCAATAATAACTTTTGTGTGTAAAAAATCCCTGGAATGCTGAGTGTCTACAGCGGTTCCGGGGATTTTTATTAGTATCACTTTTTATTCTTTATTTTATCTGAATAGTGGAGTCCGTTCGTCAATGATTCCGCGTCTTGCATACATTCTTACAGCAACAGGGGTTCCGGCTTCTATGGTAATATCTTCATCCGCGATAATAGGTTCTTCTTTACCGTCCAAGATAACTGTTCCTATTTTCTCGCCGGCTTTGATGATCTGCGGAATCAAGTTAGTCAGAATTCCTTCAGATACTTTCCGGATATCGATGTATTCCGGTTGGGCATTTGGGGCAACTTCAATTTTACCGCTGAACAGGTCTTGCACACCTTCGTTTTTCAAGAAAAGTTTAACGATAGCTCTACCTTCGTACGGCTGGTTGTTTTCGTCAAGCAGAACGACGGGCGTTGTCATTCTCTTGAATGTAAGAGCAACATTTCTAGCACCTTTGTTGGCTTGAGCTGTACCGAACAAATATTCTAAGCCACCCTTGATTTCACGATAGCGGCTGCTTAATGATCTGGTAGTAGCTGCTTCGCCGGTCAATTCAGGATAATGAGCATAGAAAGTAACCGTTTCGGAATCGGTGCCTGCCTCGTTCCAGGTCTGGCTATCCATACCTATGGCAAACGGATGATAATCTTGCTCGGCAACTGACATTGAGATGACATCTCCGGCAGCGAAATTGTTCTTTAACGGAAGTGTCAAACTGCTGCTGTTACGAGTAAGAGCATTGTTGATACTTTGGTCAATAGAAGTAGAAAAGTCGATCACTTCTTTACTGGGATCTTGCAGTTCTTCTTGCTGTTGACAACTGAACAGGCATACTGATGCCATAACAAATAAAAGGCTTTTTCTTTTCATTTGAGGGGTAATTAATAGGTTAATAATAGTGAGAGGTTTTTTAATATTCTACTCTGTCTTCTTTGGCCGCCCAGGCTTTGAAGGCAGTAAGGGCTTCATTATGCAATAAGATTTCGGAAGGAAGCTTTCTGTCTTCAGGCTTCAGTTCCAGTTCGTCATAGATAAAAGAGTCGTCGAAGCCAATATTCTTGGCATCGGTCTTATTGTTTCCATAGTACATTTTATCCAATCGCGCCCAGTAAATCGCACCGAGACACATGGGACAAGGTTCGCAGGAAGTATAGATTTCGTATCCGCTAAGATTAAAAGTACCGAGTTTGGCAGCTGCGGCACGTATCGCACTCACTTCGGCATGAGCAGTTGGGTCACAAGATGCCGTAACACGATTTACTCCTGTTGCAACTATTTCCCCCTCTTTCGTGGCAATCACAGCACCGAAAGGACCTCCACCATTTTCAACATTTTCTTTGGAGAGCTCGATTGCTTTCCGCATTAAGTCTTCTCTAGTCATGGCACAAAAAATATATTGTTAGTTTCATTTTCCCTTTGCTTCTTTTTACAAAGATAGAAAAAACTAACAATATACAATGGAATATTCCTATTAATTTTTTAACAGTATCAGTAAACTTCGCAAGAAAATGATACTTTTTTTTGCTTTTTTTCGGGTTATAGTTTACCTAATATCTTGTCCATTACCCAGTTAGTGAGCGTTGCACTTTCTCCGTCGCAGGAGCAAACGGACTTACCTAACAAGTGATCGACCACTGCCTGAATAAGAGGTTGTTGCACATGTTCCGGGTTACCGATACAGATTTCTTCCCGTCCTTTTTCGGTATGTAAGCCGATAGGCTCATAAGTAAAGACAGAGAAACAAATCATTCCCTTGTCACCGATAATTTCAATACGGTCTTCGCGGGCAGAATCATGGGCTACGAAACACCAGGAACCGCTACCAACCAATCCGCTATCAAATTGGAAACAGGCGCTTAATGTATCTTCAGCAGGATAAAGTCCACCCCGATTGCTCTTATAACCGCTTGCTTCGAGGATACAACCGAACATATCCTGCAACAAATCAATTTGATGCGGAGCAAGGTCGTAGAAGTAGCCACCTCCGGCAATGTCAGCCTGCACACGCCAGGGAAGGTTGTCACGATTGTAATCCAGATCGCGTGGCGGCTGGGCAAAACGAATCTGCACATTGATAATATTACCGATAGTACCGTTCTCTACCAGTTCCTTTACTTTCTGGAAATAGGGGAGATAACGGCGATAGTAAGCAACGAAACAGGGAACTCCCGTTTCATTGGATATGCGGTTGATGCGCGTGCATTCTTCGTACGTCACAGCCATTGGTTTCTCAATATAGGCAGGTTTGCCTGCTTTCATGGACATAATGGCATACGTAGCATGTGAGGAAGGAGGAGTGGCAATGTAGATGGCATTTACTTCCGGATCATCGATCAGTTCTTGTGCATCGTCATACCATTTTTTGATTCCTCTCTCTTTGGCATACGCTTTCGCTTTCGCACCGTCACGACTCATCACGGCTACGACTTCCGAATGTTCTACTTTCTGGAAAGCGGGACCGCTTTTGGTCTTGGTTACTTCTCCACAACCAATGAAGCCCCATTTGATAATCTTTTCACTCATAATATATACCTATTGTGTCTGCTTAAACAAACCCCAAAGATAAAGCTATTTTTTGTCAAGAGCAACTTTATTGATTATTAACTTAGCAGAGACAGTGGTAAAACAGACATTACGTTTTATTTCAATAGAGGCTCTGTTTTACCTGAACAGACGGTCTGTTAGGAGAGAACAGAGCCTCTAAAAGATGGCAACGCACACTCTAATTCCGGTAAGAAGTAAGGTGAAGATCGCTATGCACCGGGTTAAAGGAGAATGAACACCGGGCAAAACTGAAAGGAAAGCCGGGGTGGGGGAACTTTCCTCTCTATGAATATGATTTTTTCTTTGATATATAAAAAGAAAGGAGGGAATCACAATTCCCTCCTTTACGTGCAGTTTAATTGAAACTACTTTATCATTAACTCTGTAAAGATACGACATTCGGAAGCGAAAGTCAAGTCTTTGAGAGTTTATTTACTTTCCTCTTTCAGGAAAAGAAGATTAAAAAGATCTTTCGGATTGCTTTTCCGGAACTGCTGATATGCCTTTAAATAATCGGTACGAGTGGAATCTAGCAGATACAGTCGATACAGGTCTTTACATAATTCCTGTTGTTTACCGTTCCATTCGCTGATTTGCTTGTAAGGCCATTCTTTGACTCCTTTCCCGAGATATGGCTTCAGAAAATCGGCAGCTTTGTAAATGCTTCGTCCGTCAGCAGAACTGACAGAAAGAACAGGTACATGGGCTTTTTCTCCCATAGTCGCAATATCTATCAGATGTTGCAGATTAAATTCTGAATATCCGAAAGCCAATGTTCGGCGTAATTCTTCGGGCTGTTTGCCGTCCGGTTCAATCTGTTTGAATACCCGCTTCTTGGGAACTTCCCGAAGTATCCGTTCGGCTACTTTATGATTGCCTGTATAGAGTGCAAATGCAATGGCTTGTGCATCATAAGCAGTACTATGATTGTTGGGGCGGCTGGCTTCTTCTTTTCCTTGTTCGCTAGTCAGAATCCAGTCCAGTAATTGCCCGAACCATTTTTTTAGCTGCTCTGAATCTTTCGAGGTGAACGAACGGGATTTTTCAAGAAGCTGAACGGCATCCAGCATTTCCACTAACGAATAAGTATCTATCACACCATAGCAACGGCCAAGATCATTATTATGTCCGGGCGCAACCTGCGCATATTTCAGATGTGGGTTCATGCAGGTTTTCTTATCCAGAAACCAGACACGAATCTGTTTGGTTGCTTTCAGTGCATACTGTTCTTTGCCACTGAAATACCACGCAAGTGCGAGTGTAGTGACATTATTTGCCATCTCTCCCAAGCGGTTACGGTCCAGTTTATCCAGTTCCGGATTGGATACACCATCGCGGCTGATATAAGGTTTACCGTCCGGCTTGGTCGGGTCTGGCCAGAAATAGCGTGCCTGGCTCAAGTAGTCATGTTTGTCTCCGCTTGGTGGCGTTTTATCTTTCATCATAACAGAAAGATGGTGGGCGTTCAAAGCCTTGTCTGCCTGCTTTAGTAAGTTCTGATAAGTGGCGCTGTATGCGGGTTGATTGAGAGACTTTTTCACTTGTTCCAGATGTTCCGCATTCCAGATGCTCTGGGCGCAAACAGTCATTGCAACAATACTGAAAGCCAGTGACAAACGGATTCTCTTGGAGTAGTTCGCTCGTAGATTCATGGGATAATATAACTTTTTGGGTACTCGTTTTATTGTATTGTCTATTTCTCGTAATATACATTCATAATGATGGTGTTCAGTTTTCTGTCTGTTTGAATATTCAGCTGTTTCACCCAAATCAATCCGAATTTCTCCTTATGATAGAAGTAATACACTTCTCCTGCTGCAACAGTCGGAGTATTTGTTTTGATATCAGACGCTTTCACATCTCCGATGTCATCCCGGATATTGGTGATTTCACCGTTTGTCACTTTGGTAATCAGTGCGTCATCTGTGACTTTTTTGAACGGAGTTGTCTGTGTGGATTCTTTCCAGATGGCATAATCATTCAGATTCAAAGCTGTACCATTGCAAAACTGACTGTTCAGAAGATTGGTTCCGATATTGGCCGGGTTCAACAGACGCGCTGTGGGTGCACCGCTAGTATTATCCATTGCGAAAGTAACCCATTCTTTATGTTCGACTACATCGCATGGAGTCATCGTCCGTCCATTCGTAACATCAAAGAAAGCATTCTCCGTTCCATGACTTCCCAGTTCGATATCCTCCCAAAGGATGTATGGCAGGGTAGGTGTCGGTTTCACAGTTACGCTTCCCGATACGGCTAGTTCCTGATTATCTCCCAACACGTTGTCATACACTAATACAACGTTGTCGATTACTAAATTTTCGGTAATGTCTTCGGGAGCATTGAAAGAAAGACTGGTAGCGGTAGCTGTAAACTCGTAAGATTGACCGTTTACCATTAGTTTCTTGATAATATTCAGGTTGGTTCCGGCCAGCGTAATAATGGCTCCTGTGCCCACTTCTCCTTCCAGAACAGTGGTGACAGTAGGAATAACCGGTGGCACGATTACTTCAAAATCATTAGATACATTCACGGTATTGGTGGTATACGTAACGCTCAACTGGACTTTTTTAGTTACATCGAAAGTTGAGGGTACAGTTACCATAAGTGAAGTATGCGAACGGTCCGGATTGGGATCGAAAGATACCACTTGATCTCCGAAGTTTACCTTAGTAATCAGGTGCATATTCTTTCCTGTAAGTGTGATCTTATCTCCGATAGTAGCAGAACTTACATCAGTGGTGACACCCGGCACTACCACTTCGAATGCATCACTCAAAGTCAGTTTGTGTACCGAATTGTAAGTGGCAACGACAGAGATATGCTGTGTCACTTCAAAATTATCGGGCACCGCCACTATCAGCGTGGTTTGTGAACGGTTGGATGGCTCGGTGGTGATGTTGACCACCTGATTGTCAAAAGCCACTTTAGAGATCAGATGCATATTCTGCCCGGTAAAGGTAACCTCGTCACCGATTGCTACGGAATAATCCGTAGCCGGTGGATTGACAGACGTTTCCGGAATTATAATTTCATTGTCACGGGTACATCCGTACAACAAACCTATCAGGCAGAACAAGACTGCCGATAATGCGGTAAATTTATATTGTCTTTTCATTGTCTTTCGTCTTTTTTAGTAACGTTGATAATACAGGTCGAAAGTAATCGTTGCATTGGCATCATTCGTCGCCTTAACAGCGTCAAAATCTACATTGACAGAACGGATAATCATGATACCGAATTTATTCTTCTTCAGATTCTTGAACACAACGACACTGCCTGCCTTGTATATATTCGATGCTTCTTTATCCTCTGCTTCCGTTTTCTGACGGCTGCGTACCGAGTTGGAACCTTCCGCGTCCATATCAATATTGAATAATGCTTTGGTAATCTCGTCGGTAGGAGATATTTCTTCGATGTTTCCTTCTTTAATGTTTCTAATCAGTTCACCATATCCTTTGCTTTCCTGAAGTACAAGAAGTTTGGTGACAGTAGAAGTAAACTCACCAAAGTTTTCGTTGACTTCGGCTTCGGTAGAAGAACTTTTCAATGGAGGCAATGGAGTACCGTTACACCAGTAGTTTCTCAAATTAGCCTTTACGTTCTGCGGACCGTTCAATGCAAAGTCATTATTACTGTTGTGTACCGCTGCAAAATCAATCAGGGCACGGGAATCTACATCTTTCAGGATACAAGTGGTGGAAACCTGTCCGGCGGTTCCGTTAATCATATTACCAAAATCTTCATTGCGGTGTGCACCCATTTTCAGATTCGGATAGCTGAATACTCTCGGAATAAATACATAACAGTCATTCCGTAATGTCAGACTGCCTGTTCCCTCATAATATTTGGCCAGAACATCCACAGTAGCACTCTCCGGCAATTCCGGAACACGGAATACAATGCTGTTGGCAGTCTTCTCAACGAAGTTAGTCACTTTCACTTCATCCCCGAAATGGATGCTTTCAATCAAATTCAGGAAAGTTCCGTTGAGGGTAATCAGACTTCCCTCGGTCACCCGTTCTGCCATTGCGTCAATGGTCGGAATATCTTTGATGATCTCAAAAGCAGGACCCTCCGGTTGAATGAACTGCTCTCCTGTAGAGTCAAGATAATAGAGGGAGATAGGAGCGGCATCCGTGATGACGAAAGGAATGGTTGCTACGATTTCTCTTTCGGACTGATAGGAGATAGAAGCCTCTTTATCACCGAAACAAACTTTGGACACGATGTCCAGATTCTCACCCTGTATTTCAATCTGATCTCCCACGTGCGCTCCGGCAGGAACATTCTTCACTTGGGGAACCGGATATACAATCGTAAATGACTGCTCACTTTCCGTCTTTTTTTCTTTCGTACTAAGAACGATTTTCCCGTTTCCGGCATTGGCGGGAACTACAATAACAATCTCCTGTTGAGAGAGCTTATAGCGTATCGTAGCTTCTACGCCACCAATCGTTGCCTTTTGTATATCGCGCAGGAATTCTCCTTTGATAGTGATTTCCTGTCCGAACTTACCGCTTGTCGGGGTGAACTCTATAATTTGAGGATCACCCTGCTCGATGACATCAGTCGATTCTTTTTCGTTGCAGCCTGCCAGCGCAGTGAGAACGAAGAAGATGAATAGGCTATAGAATTTATTTTTCATGATTCAGTGTCGTTTAGTATTAATAGTTAGGGTTCTGTGTGATGACGCCCGGATTATTGTCGATTACGCTTTGTGGGATCGGAAGTATCAACTGATAATCCTTTAACTTGTTGATCTGTTGGGTGTAGCCTGCATAGAAATCCCATTCGGTTTCCTGAATATGCTTGTTGATTACTTCTATGGCCTTACCCCAACGCAAGAGGTCGAACCAGCGTTGATTTTCGAAAGCCAGTTCCAGACGACGTTCTTTCTCAAGATAGGTGCGGAATACGTTACGGGTAGTCACTGCATCACTCTCGATTTTGCTTAGTCCGGCACGTTCACGTACCAGATTCAGGTATTTCAACCCGGCAGAGGGACCGTCTACTTCGTTCAATACTTCCGCATACATCAGTAGTACATCTGCATAACGAATGACAGGCCAGTCATTTTCAGCATCGTATCGTATGGATACTTCCGAAAGGAATTTCTTTACATAAGCCACTTGTGCTTCCACGTCTTTACTCTTATCATAATAACTGTCTGCCATGCTGACGTCCTTTCTCAAATCCTCTTTGCTGTAAGCGGCGGATATTTCTTTCGTAGGATAATTCTTACCGTCACCGCTACCCGTGATTACGTTCGCGCCACTGTTTTGCGGTGCAAATGTATTGGCAAACGGAGAACCGATTCCCAGACTACCGCTTTTATAGCGTACAGTGAAGATAATATCATCGTTCATCTCTTTGGTTGTATCAAACACGTCGGCATATTTGACATTCAGTGTCTCGCCTTTGGCAGTCACT
Source organism: Bacteroides sp. M10 (assembly GCF_014334015.1). Taxonomy (GTDB): domain Bacteria; phylum Bacteroidota; class Bacteroidia; order Bacteroidales; family Bacteroidaceae; genus Bacteroides; species Bacteroides intestinigallinarum. Next base: position 4,297,362 of record NZ_CP060488.1, read on the forward strand.
ACATCGCTTAATAACGGTTTGGCATCTTCATACCGTCCGAGGGTAAGATACACTTTAGCCAGTAGAGATTTGGCTGCCAGTACTGTGGCACGTCCCAGATTATTAGAGCTGTATGTGATGTCCTGTAAATCCGTAACGGAACGTTTCAGATCGTCGATGATTTGCGCATAAGTGGCCTGCACCGAACTACGGTCTTTCTTTAGTGATTCTGCAATACTGATCTCTTCTGTCACCAGAAAGGTTGGGCCGAAGAGACGTACCAGATTGAAATAATGATAGGCACGGATAAAGAGAGCTTCACCCTCGAATTGTGCACGTTTCTTTTCGTTCTCCACTACGGCCAGCACTTCGGGTTTCAGTATTGAGTTGCAGTTATTGATATTCTGATAGGTAGCTTCCCAGTAGGTGCGGATATTCGGGTTGCTGGCGTCCATTGTTCCAAGGTCCAGTGCCAGCAGTTGCATGAATGCGTCGTTGCTGGAACGGGTGCCGTTCATGCGAGTGTTGTCCGAACGAAGTTCCGTCAACGCCCATTCTATATTCAGTGGAGCGTGTATGCCTCCGTAACAACCGATGACGGCTGTGTTCACTTCCGCTTCATTTTGGTAGAAGTTGATATCGGCTATGTAAGAGTCCGGCGTGATGTTCAGGTCGCAGGAGGCGAGTCCCAACGCACAGGTTGAGAGAATACCGATGAATGTATGTTTTAGTTTCATTGTTATTTGTCTTTAAGGAGTTAGAAATTAAGTTCGAATCCGAAAGTGACTGTCGATTGCAGGGGGAACCCACCTGACTGGTAACCGTTGATAAGAGGAGAACTGTAAGAACCACTCGTCTTACGTGCTTCCGGATTAATACCACGGTAGTCCTTGGACCAGATATAGAACAGGTTCTGTCCTGAAGCATAAAGACGGAGTGAACTGATACCGATCTTCTTCAACTGCTTCTTATTGAACTTATAGCCTAAAGTCACATTGCGCAATGCTACATACGAGCCGTCTTCAATCAGGTAATCCGTAAATTCCCAGGCGACACCGCCATTTGCTGCGAAAGAGGGAGTTTTTCCGTCGCCCGGATAGTCTGCACTGATCCAGCGGTTTTTCACGTAGTTGCGGTTGAACTTCTTGGTTTCGGTAAAGTAACCGTCACCGTTGAATACATCCAGTCCGTGAACTCCCTGAATCATAACGTAGAGGTCGAAGCCTTTCCAGGTCAGTGTATTGGTGAATCCCCATGTTGCTGTCGGGAATGGGTTGCCGATTTCTGTACGGTCTTTGTCATTAATCACTCCGTCGTCGTTGATATCTACAATCCGGAGACTGCCTGGTACGGCACTGGCCAAGTGGGGAACAGCGTCCACTTCTTCCTGACTTTTGTAAATACCGTCTGTCTTGTAGCCGAAGAAAGAAATGGCTCTCTTGCCTACCTGTGCCAGATATGTTTCGTTACGTTCACCCGTAGAGATCAGTCGTTCTTCTCCCGAAAGTTCCAGTAACTTGTTGAAGTTGGAAGAGATATTGAATGAGCTTTCCCATTCAAAATTCTTGGTGCGGATATTATGGGTATTCAGTTCCACCTCAATACCACTGTTGCGGATACGTCCGATATTATTCCAGTAATTATTGAATCCGGTGAAAGAAAGAACCGGCTGTTTGAATAATAACTGTTTGGTGATGGAGTAGTATCCGTCCACTGTCAGGTTGATACGGTTGTTCAGGATGCTCAAGTCGAATCCGGCATTGTATTCGTAAGTCTGTTCCCAAGTGATGCGGTTGTTACCTTTGGTTTCGCTGGTCTTGGCGAGTCCGGAGATCAGATTGCCATTTCCCTCTCCCAATGCGTAATTGTTGGGATAGAGCAGGTCATAGTATGAATTGGCAGGAATGCTGTTATTACCTGTCACACCGAAACTGGCACGGACTTTCAGCAGGTTCAGCCAACCGAATTGTTTCAGGAAAGATTCTTCCGATGCACGCCATCCTACGGATACCGAGGGGAAGTAACCCCATTGATGACCGTCGGCAAACAGAGAGCTTCCGTCTGTACGGATACTGGCAGAAAGCAGGTATTTCTCATCGTAACTGTATGTGGCACGTGCCAATAGGGACATCATTGCCGTACGGTATTTCTGGGTATAAGTTCCGTCGAGGTCGAAAGAAGTTGCAGCGTTCAGCGTATGGATATAGTCGGTGGGGAAGCCCAGTCCGACGATACCGGCAGTTCTTTCAGAAGTAGTCTGCGCTGTATAGCCGGCCAGTATGGAGTAGTCATGCTTCCCTGTCTTTCCGGTATAGTTTAACGTGTTCTCGCTCAATAGGTCGATATACAGACGGTTGGTATAAGTACCCATAGCAGATTCTTCATCTTTCTTGGCAGCATAATCGCGATATTGATTGTTCTGGCGATACTTGATAAAGAAGCCGTTGGAAGTGGTGAATACCAGTCCTTTCATCAGTTGGACGTTGAAAGAAGCATTCGCCTGCAGGTTGTAGTCCTCGCGGAAACGCTCTTCCGTATCCATCAGTGAACGTGGATTGTTGTTGCTCGAACCAAAAGGACTGCTGGTTGGGGTGAAAGTTGTTCCGTCCTCACGGGTATAGGTAACATTGCTGAAGTCACTGCCTCGTGCATACGAACCGATAGGTTTGCCGGTTAGCGCAGAAGTGGCAGCAGTATGGCGTACAGGCATGAAAGAGGGTGTACGATAGAAATCCATGAAGTTGGTGGCAGGAGTTTCTGTCTTGGTGTATGACGGTGCCAGATTCAAACTGAAATCTACCCGTTTGGATAGTTGGGCAGTGATGCGTGAACGCAGGTTCAGGCGGGTATAGTTGCTGTTGAGCATGATACCGTCTTCCTGTGCATAGTTGCCCGAAATATAATAAGTGATGTCATTCTTACCACCCGATACGGAGAGCTGCACCTGGTGAATCTGCGGACTGCTGTTCAATCCTTCTTTCTGCCAGTCGGTGTAGTTATCAATGAGACCGAAAGCCTCCTCTGTCTGTGACATTGTTTTATTTTTCAATACCGATTCGTATCCGATCATGCTGCAATAATCTTGTGAACTCATGATGGGATGTAACTTATAAGCCCATTTCAAACCGGTGGAGGCTTTCACGCTGTATTTCGGTTTACTGGCTTTTCCTGTCTTGGTAGTAACCAGGATGACGCCATTGGCTGCACGAGAACCGTAGATGGCTGCCGAAGCGGCATCTTTCAATACTTCGATGGAAGAAATATCTGCCATATCGAGTGTGGAAAGACCGTCCGGTGTGGGATAACCGTCGATGACAATCAGCGGAGAACTGTCGGCACTGATAGAACCCATACCACGCACACGGATTTGCGGGGCGGCTCCCGCTTCGGAAGTAGAGTTCTGTATATTGACACCGGCAATTTTACCTTGTAATAACTGGTCTACCTGGGTCACGGGAATATCTGTCAGGTTGTTGATATCCATCTTGGACACAGATCCCGTCAGGTGAGACTTTTTCTGCACACCATAACCTACGACTACCACTTCATCTAGTGTCTTTGTATCTTCCAGCAGGTGAATATCCAATTTGTTTTTACCGTTGATGGCAACTTCCTGTGGGGTGTATCCGATGTATGAAACCACCAGGATAGACTTGGAAGAGGGGACACTCAACGTAAACTGACCGTCCATGTTGGTGATTGTACCTGCGGTACCACCTTTTACTTTCACATTCGCTCCGGGGATTCCACCCTGACTGTCGGTCACTGTTCCGGTGACGGTAAACGACTGTGCATAAGTGACGGTAACGCACGGAACACAGAATAACAGCATCAATGCCATTACCAAAGGGTAATGAATAAATTTGTTCCTCATCTGATTAGTATTTTAAGTGTTTCTTATTCTAAACTATAGATTAAATGAATTCTTTTGTTAGCGGGTGTCTCGCGGAATTGAGCGCCGATGGCTTCATATCCGGCTTTCGGATCAAAGAACGATGCACGGCGAAGAATCCAGCAGGCTTCTTCCTGTTTCTTGTCCCATTCCTTGATTTGTTGGTAAGGCCATTCGCTCTGTGGTTTGCCGATATATGGAATCAGAAATTTCAGTGCTGCCGTGATGGAACGTCCGTCCTGGCTGGTAGCGTTGTAAATATCCTGTCCCAGCGTGGAGGCGATTGAACACATATCGAGCATGTGTCCCAGATTGAAGATCGTATATCCCAGGGCAGTAGTGCGTGCAAGTTCCAATGGCTGTTTGCCATCCGGTTCTATCTGTGCGAACAAACGCTTTTCGGGAAACTCCTGAATGGTTTTCATGGCAAGGTCTTGATTGCCTGTATATAGAGCATAAGCTGTCAGTTGCACGTCATAAGCCAGACCGTGATTGTTCTTTGCTCTCTGTTCTTCGGCAGCTACGGGACTGGTCTGCATCCATTCCACTAGTTGCGTGAACCATTCTTTCATCCCTTTCTTTACTTTGGGAGTAAATGCTTTCGAGTTCTCCATTAATGTCATGGCATCAATCATTTCCGTGAACGAGTAAATATCAATCATGCCTGCACCACGTCCCATGCCTTTATTCTTTCCGGGGATGGTTTGTCCGTAAGTGAGGTTTGGATTCATCTTTGTCTTGGCATCCAGGAACCAGACATTCAGGAAGTCTACGGCTTTTTGCGCATATTTCTCATCACCGGAGAAGTAATAGGCAAGTCCCAGTGTGGTGACTGCTTTCGACATATCTCCCAGTTTGTTGCGGTCGAGCTTATCCAATTCCGGATTTCTTTGTCCGTCTTTACGGATATAGGGCAAACCGTCAGGCTTGGATGGATCCGGCCACCAGTAAGGGCCCATGCTCATATAGTCGTGTTTGTCTCCGCTATCTGCTGTCATTGTTTTGTCCATTACGGACGGCGGAGTCATCTTCAAAGCTTTGTCGGCATCTCTTAAAAGAGTTTTGACGGCAGGGGCATATAGAGGTGAATCGGCTTTTTCTTTTACTTTGGCTAATTTTTCCGCAGCATAGATGCGGGTGTTGGCTACCTGTGCGTTCAGTGTGAAAGCAGAGGCGAACAATAATGTGCATACTAATAAGTTTTTCATATTCTATTGATTTTCTAGTTTATTGAATCCATAATAACGGGTGACGGATGGGAAGATTACGTACCACCTCTTCGTTGGTGGGGAAATGCTCCAGTTGCATCCATGTTTTGAAATATTCTTTATTGAAATGATGTAATGTGCCGAATAACAGGAACGGTTGCGCCACTGGCCATTCTTTCCAAAACATAATGTCGGGTTGTCTCTTCCAGCTACTTTTGTCTTTTACGTATGGATAAAGCCAGGCGATACCCTTATCGATGTTTTTGCCGTCCGGTGTGGTGTAATTCCATATATCTTCTTCTCCGGTAGTGAGCAGTTGGCAGATAGTGGCCATTGCGTCGAGGTTGAAAAGAGAATAACCGTAGGGCTTGGTGCGTTCCAGTTCTAAAGGGAAACTGCCGTCTGCAGCCATTTGATTGGGTAAAAGTACTGTTTTATAACGTTCCGTGCAAAAACGAACCATTTCCCGATTGTCCGTGAACAAGGCAAAGGCAGCGGCTTGCATGACCCAGCAGGTGCCATGATTGTTTTTCGCTTCCATTTCTTTGATTCCGTAACGGTGTGTGGACATCCAGGTCAGATAATCGGAGAACCATTGTTTGATAGTCCGCACTTCTTCCTTGTCAATCATCCCTTTCGCTTCCATAAGGCGGAGCGACTGCACTACTTCGATCAGGTGAATCGTATCGATGATTCCTATCCCTCGTCCTGTTGCTACTCCCTTGATGGCCTGTGCATACAGCAGATTGGGATTCATCTGTGTGTCCGGGTTGACAAACCATGCCCGGATATGTTGCATGGCTGCATCGGAATATACTTGTTTACCCGTAAGTATCCAGGCGGAAGTAAGGTCGCCTACCAGTTGGCTCATTCGAATCATGGCCTGCCGATGTGCTGTGAAATTCTCCGGATTGGTTTCTCCATCCCGGCGGATATAAGGACCGTCGGGAGCTTCCGGATTCGGCCACCAGTAGTCACCCTCCGAATAGAAGTCATGGATACCTCCGGCACTTCTTGTCGCACGGGTAGCGGTCACAGTGACCGGTTTCTCATGAAGTGCGGCATCTGCCCGTTGTATCGTTTCTTTTTCTAAAAGGTGACGAATCTGTTCGGCTGTGTCTTCTCCGGCAACTGCCGTAGCAGTGCCAAAGAATATAATAAAACCTATTGAAACTATTGTCTTTCTCATGGTGCTTTTCTCCTTTCTTATTCAGCTTTCACTTCTATTCGGCTTTCACTTTGATGAAAGCTGTTTGAATGCCCGGTGATTTTACAGCTACCTGGCATGTGCCGTTCAAGTCAACGCGAATTGCAGCTCTGCCATTATAAGCCTGCACTTTCCGGGAGCCGGTGGATGTTCCTAAGTTCTGGATCAGTTTTCCGTCTCCTGCAGCTTCAAATGAGATTACATTTGCCGCATCCAGACAGGAGATCCCTTTGTCGTCAGTCAGTTGGGCTTCCACCCATACGATAGAACCTTTATCGGGATATGTCTTCAATTTCAGCTGTTTTGGATTGCTCCATTCTTCTGTCTGGTAGTTGAAACTTATTTCATCCGTAATGGCTGCTTTCATGTTACCTTTACCGGGTCCTTTCACAGCGACCGCTTTTATGTTATTTTCTCCTGTTTTCAGTATGCAGTTCCAGTGAAGTCCGGCTGCCGGGAAGTCCTGGCTGTTGCGTTGCTTGACTCCCTGACTGACGCCGTTCACGAACAGTTCTACTGCTGCACAGTTGGAATATATCAGGATCTCTTTTTCTTCGTTCACTTTGCCCCATCGAGTCCGCCAGTTATGACCGTAAATATGAATCATAGGCTGTTTAGTCCAGTAAGACTGGAAGACGTAGTAGGCTTCTTTTTTAGTAAGATCTCGTTCTACCACTCCCTTCTGATTGACGTATGGCACCGGATTATCGGGGCGGAGAGGGGTGGAGAAATCTTTGAATACCCAAAAGGCGGTTCCTGTCAGCCAAGGCATTGTTTTTTGCTCTTTCAGGTGCCAGTCGAATAGTTTTACGATGTATGTTTCCGACCAGTCTCCATCTCTGGAAGCACGGGGATCTCCGCCTTGCAGGGCGAAGTCGCCTGCCCGTTCGTCGGCACTGTTTCCACGCATAATTGCCTGTAGCGGGTTGAAAGGATATTCGGAATGACGTCCGGCATGTGAGTCACCTCCCCATTCTACGTGCAGGAAATGTTTCACCCGTTTCATCTCTTTCTCTGAAATACTCTTGTAGTCTGTAAATTGTCCGCGATACCAGCCTGCCCAAATGGAGGGAGAATAGACATCTACAATATCATTGCAGAAGTCACATCTGCGGATGGAAGTCATACGTGACGGATCGAGTTGGTGTGACAAGTCATTCAACTCTTTCATGAAAGCACGGATGGCCGATTGTTCGAATGTTGAGAAATCATTGGGCCAGTCATTTTCATTTCCCAACCCCCAAAGGATGACGGAGGGATGATTGCGATGCTGGGTAATCATGTTGGTCAGCATCCGGCGGGCTTGTGCCTGATATTTCTCTCCTCCCAGTCCACCTCTGCACCAGGGGATTTCTTCCCATACTAAAATGCCTAACTGATCGCATAAGCGGAGGATGATGTCCGATTGTTGGTAATGTCCCAAACGGATGAAGTTGACTCCCATCTCTTTAATCAGTTTCATTTCCGCTTCCATTTGCTCTTCTGTCATAGCGGCGCCTACTCCGGCATGGTCTTCATGACGATGGGTTCCTCTTAACAGCAGACGTTCTCCGTTCAACCGGAAAGGTCCGTTTTCTATGAATTCAAAGTGACGGAATCCGATGGATTCTGTAATAGTCTGTTTACTTTGGGGAGTAGTCAATGTCAGTTCGCAGGTATAGAGTTGAGGCTGGTCGGGACTCCATAGAATCGGATTCTTAATCGTTGTCTCGAACAGGGGATTTGTTCCCAATGGAAGAACTGTCGTTGTCTGTTCCCATACCTTTTCTCCATTAGGCGCCTTTAATAAAAGGTGAATGCTTGCCTGGCGAATATCATTCGGGTTATGGAATGTTCCTTGTATCTTTAGAGAAGCGCTTTTCATATTTTTTTCTACAGGGGTTTCTATCTGTATATTGCTGAAAGACACTTCGGGCTGGTAAATCAGATTCACGTAGCGGTAAAGACCACCGTATAAGTTGAAATCCGACAGGTCGGACGGAATCATTTCCGTATCTCTGGTATTATCGCAACGAACGGACAATGGAATTCTGCCATTGAAGCGTTTAGCGCAATCTGGGTTGGCAAGGGCTTGTTGAACGGCTTCGGTGATATCGACACTCCAACCGTCGTAGCCTCCTGTGTGACTGGCTACTTTATACGTATAGACATACACTTCTGTTTTTTGTCCTGCTCCCTCAAACTCCAGTATGACGCGTCCATTGAGATATGGATTCTTGATAGAAAGCTGGGTGCGATACCATCCTGCGCCCTGATAATAATTGATATCCGGGTCTACTGCATCTTCTGCATTGAAACAGTGGGGTAGGGTAACCTGTTGCCAGATAGGCACTGCTTCGGAAGAACCGGGAGCGGCGGCACGTACTGCTTCCCAAATGCTTCCCAGGTCACCTTTCAGGTATTCCCATGAGTCTGTCAGCCGGATTCTTTGTTGAGTCGGAATCGTGGCATTCAACGGGAGTATCAGCAGATTGAACAGGATGAATATGGAAGATAATCTTTTCATAATTAGTAATGTACTAATAAAGATAAATAGTAAAGTGATGTTATCGTGAGAGTTGTCGGAAGATTTAGAAAAGACTTTCTTCCTTTTCTAATTTTGCTTTGCGGAGCAAGGCTTCCAGGAAATAATAGTCGGCGTATGAAAGCGGGACATCTATTTCGCTGTCGTGTGGTTTGGAACCTGTGCTGTGCAGCAACAAGAATCCTTTATCTCCGTTTAGTTGCGCACGATAGCTATGCGTCAGATTCAGGAGAATCTTATCGGCTTCCTGCTTGTATTGTTCTTTCTTTTCGGGAACGTATGTGCTTAATTCATAAAGGGCGGATGCCATACAGGATGCAGCGGATGCATCACGGGGTTCGTTTGGTATTCCGGGTGCGTTAAAGTCCCAATAAGGAATCAGGTCTGCCGGCAGGGTCGGATTGTTGAAGATGTACTTCTCCACTTTCTCCGCCTGTTGCAGGAATTCGGGTCTGCCGGTTTCACGATAGCACATGGTGTATCCGTATAAGGCCCATGCTTGTCCGCGTGCCCATGCTGATTCGTCGGAATATCCTTGATGCGTCATTTTGCTGCGTACCGTTCCGTTAATGGTATCGTATTCTACTACATGATAGCAGCTGTTGTCTTCACGGAAGTGATTCTTCATGGTAGTGAGTGCATGGTTGACTGCTATATTATAATAGGTGGAGTCGTTCGTTTCGCGGAACGCCCAGAACAGAAGTTCAAGATTCAGCATATTATCGATGATAACGGGGAATTGCCATTTGTCTGCATGGTGGTCCCAGGAACGGATACAGCCGATTACTGGTTTGTAACGGGTAATCAGGGTGCGTGCAGATTGTAACAGAATATCTTTATAAGTGGAATCTCCGGTCAGACGATAGCCGTTTCCATAGCTACAATACATCTTGAAACCCATGTCGTGTGTCTTTCCATTATTCTTTTCGCGTTCCAGAATTTCTGTATGTTTCTGCGCCTGTTCTTTCCAATATGGATTGTGCGTGTACTCATATAGATACCAAAGCTCACCGGGGAAGAATCCACTGGTCCAGTCTTTAGAAACAACCAGTTCCAGTGAACCGTCCGGTTTGATACTGCGGGGATTGGTTAATTCCCCCCAGCCCTTACTTTCTCTCTTTTCTCTACTCTCTTGTGATTCATTGGCACGTGCCTCGTCTATTTGAGTCAGTGCGTATTTTAATTGCTGTTCGGCAAATGCGAAGTTAGAAGCAACGATATCTTGCTCTTTAGAGTGATTACAACTGGTAAGTGTGATAATTCCAAGTCCGAAGACCAACAAGTAGTTTTTAATCTTTGTTTCCATATGATTATATTAAGTAGAACAACATTGCAAATGTATGGAAACAGAGTAGAATCGGTTTGTCTAATGATGCCAGATGTTTGCATTTTCATCCCAAACAAATAAAAAAATCCATGCTGTAAGCCTTGTTGGGACATTTTTTATTGTTTGGGACGATTTTGTAAATCGGCTATTCCCGGATGGTGTCAACATCTGTATGGCCTGAATGTGACTTTTGATATTCCGATGGAGAAACACCGTAAGCTGATTTGAAACATTTCGTGAAATAGGCGAGAGTACTGAATCCCGTGGCCGTTGCAATTTCGGTAATGTTCATTTCTGTTTGCTTCAGCATTTGTGTAGCTATCTCCAAACGTTTATGACGGATAAGGTCATTCAACGGCAGGTCGGTGATAGCTTTCAGTTTCCGGTAAAGATTGCTCCGGCTGAATCCCATCTCTTCACAGATTTTGTCTACTTTCAAATCGGGGTCGGTGAGATATTTTTCAATGATTTTAAATAGTTTCTGCATGAATTTCTCATCGGCGGAGGTTGTTTCCACTTCAATTCCCATGGATTGCAGGGAGAAGTTTTTGCTATATACGGATTTTAGCTTTTCCCGCTGTGCCAGAAGATTGTAGATACGTACCAGCAGAACATCAATATTAAATGGTTTGACCACATAATCGTCTGCTCCCGACAAGAATCCCTCTTTGACGTGCATCACCATCGTGCGGGCAGTGAGTAGAATAACGGGAATGTGTCCCGTCTGCAGATTGTTCTTGATAAGTGCACAAAGTTCCAGTCCGTCGATACCGGGCATCATAATGTCCGTCACTACCAGGTCGGGAAATTCTTTCAGGACAATTTCAAAAGCATCCGAACCGTTATCGGCTTCCAATACGTTGTAATATTGTTCCAGGTGTCCTTTTACGTAACTTCGTATCTCTTCATTGTCTTCTACCAATAGAACCGTTTTGCCGGGTAGGGATGGAGTGGTTCCGGAAATGGTGTTTTCGGAATCAATGGTTCCGGACATACCCTTTTCTACTTGTTCATTGTTTTTTCCCGAGAGAACGGCAGTATTCGCCACCTCTTCTTCTGTCATGGTGTGGTTCGGTAATAGGATAGTGAATACGCTTCCTTTGGGAGTATTGGCTGTGACTCCAATTTCTCCGTGATGCAGATGAACGACAGATTGAGTCAGGCTTAATCCGATACCTGTGCCATTCATATTCTCGCTACCTGTCGTGTGACCGACCTGGTAGAAGGGAGTGAAGATTTGGGTACGTTCATCTTCTGGAATTCCTTTTCCCGTATCTGCTACCTGAATCACTAAATAACTTCCCTGATGGGTGGTGATAAGCGGAGAATGTTCCGATAGCCAGTCGCTATGTTTCTGGCGGAGAGTGTCTATATCTGTAATCAGCAGTAAACGCAGCGTGATTGTATCTCCCGGTACTGTGAATTTAAAAGCATTCGACAATAAATTGAAAACGGCTTTTTCGAGTAAACCCTGATCGAAGCAGGCTGTCACCTCACCTTGAGGAGCCTGATATTCAAAATGAATCTGTTTGCTTTCGGCAATCTGCCTGAATGTGTAGAATATTTCGAGCAAGAAAGCATTCAGGTCGCTTTGAGACAGTTGGAGAGTGAGATTACCACTCTGGTTCTTCTGTAAATCCATCAATTGATTGACGAGAAGTAATAATCGGCGGGCATTTTTCAGAATCATGTCCAGTTGTGTTCTGATAAACTGCGGAACTTCTGCCCGTTTCATCAACTCTTCCAGTGGGCTGATAATAAGTGTCAGCGGAGTACGTAGCTCATGCGAGAAGTTGGTGAACAGGTGTAGCTTTGTCTGATGGAATTCTTCCATGCGTTGTTTCTCCATTTGCTTCATGCGCAGGTCTAGTTCCAGTTTGTGCTTACTGTACATATAATAGCCGATAGTAAACATGATTCCCAATGCGGATAGGACATAAAGGATATAGGCCAGCGGCGTTCCCCACCACGGAGAGCGAATGATGATTTCCATTTTCTTTCCGGTTTCATTCCATACGCCGTCATTGTTGGATGCTATGACCTGGAATGTATATTTTCCCGGAGCAATGTTGGTATAGAATGCTTCTTTACGACTACCTACGTAATTCCAGTCTTCGTCGTGACCGGAGAGTTTATAGGCATATTGGTTCTGTTCGTGCAGAATATAGTTCAAGGCACTGTACGCAATGGAAAAATTATTCTGATTGTAGGCAAGAACCAATGTTTGCGTATCGTCCGGGGCACTATCCAGCAAATGAGTATCATCATTCGGTGTGATTACCTTATTGTTTACGGTCAGTTGGGTAAGTACTACCGGTGGCATGGTATTATTCTTTAGAAGAGAGCCGGGAGTAAAAGAAAGGAAACCATTACTTCCACTAAAGTAGACCTCACCGTGGGGCAGACTAATGACTCCCTGCGGTGTAAACTCCAACGTTTCGGAACCGACAAAACAGTCATAACTGCGTATCTGCCCGGTCTTGGTATTAAGTTCGGCTATTTCCTTATCGACACTAATCCATAAGTTGTTGTTGTGCTCCACCATGGCATATACCTCATTATTGGGTAGTCCCTCTTTCTTGCCAATATGTTTGACGACACCTGTTCCTTGTTTATACAGGTATATTCCTCCTCCGAAAGTGCTGAACCAGATTTCTCCGTTCGCTTTGCGCACCATGGAAGTGATGTAGTTATTTTCGAGTTTCTGATTGGGATTTGTCTCTGACATGTTGCAACGGAGCACCGTTCCCTTTTGCATGTCATATTCGTAAAGCCCGAACGAGCGGGTTCCTATCAGAAAGGTGTGAGCATTCAGTGCCAGGAAACTCCGTAGGCTGGTGAAGTTGACGAATTCCTTTTTCTCTTTGCCATACGGGAACTGATTGGTGATTTTTCCGTCCGGAGACAATTTCACCAGTCCTTTGTCAGCTGTCGTCCCTATCCATAGATTATTCTCTGCATCTTTATAAAAAGTATAGATGGCAAAGTTTTTTTCCCGGCCGAATGAATATACTAATGTGAACTTTTTGGAGGGAATATGGAATTTATAGACTCCTCCGGTACTTGTGCCACACCAGATATAGTCTCCGTCCAGTAAAAGGGATTTGATGATGTTCTTGTTGAACAATCCTTTGGATGTCTGCTCAATCAGGAAGTTGGTATATTCCTTGGTGATAGGATCGAACTGCATCAGTCCTCCTCCCTCTGTTGCAATCCACAATGAAGTGGAATCATACACCATTGTACCAAAGATATTATATAACTTCTGGTTGTTATTCTCTACCGGATGGTAGAAGATGAACCGGTTATTGAGCGGGTTATAGTAGTTCACACCACCGGAATAAGTACCTACCCAGAGCGTTTTCTCCCGGTCGATGTAGATACTGCGGACGGAAAAATGACTTAGACTGTTCTGATTAGCATCGAACCGGTTGTACTTGGATATGTCATCGTTTCTTAAATCCAGAATACTAAGTCCGTCGAACGTCCCGATAATCAATTTCTGGTCCTGCTCGGTGATGCAACGGATATAGTCATTTGTCAGTCCGCTGTTTTTTTGATTATAGATAGATAAGTCTTTGGTCTTCGGGTTCCATTTATTCAGTCCCCTGGTTTCTGTTCCTATCCATACCTGATGCCGGGAGTCTTCGAAAATACAACTGATTGCATCGTCCGACAGGGCAGGCTGGGTGCTTTTATTGAGTTGCTGAATCAACTCCATTTCAGGTGTACAGATAAATAATCCGTGACGGTGGGTACCAATATAAAGCCGTTTTTCTGCATCAATATAAAGCTGCATGATTGCTTCATTCTCCGGGACATGGTCGGAATATTTCTTCTTGAATTTCCCGGAACGAGGTTGCCATATACATAATCCCGTTCGGGTACCAACCCACAGATTACCGGACTGGTCAAATTGAAGAACGGCAATATTGTTTCCCGCCATGTTTGGATAATCGTCCGTCTGATATTTGGTAATCTGATTGGTTTTGAGATTGATATAGTTAAGCCCGTTATTAGTACCTACCCACAATCCCTCGTTTGCATCGTCTGGCAACAGGCAAGTGATATGATTGTCCGACAGTGAATGAGGATCATCGTTATCATGCTTGTATACAGTAAATTTCTCCCCGTCGTATTTGTTTAATCCATTGCGGGTTGCAAACCAGATATACCCTTTGGAGTCTTGTGCAATGGCAAGGACTGATAGTTGCGACAAGCCATTCTTGAGATTGATATTCGAGAAATTGAATATTCCGCTTTCTGCGGCATAAGCTCGTGGAAAGCAGATAGTCAGGAAAATCAAGAAAGCAATGAAAGAAAATGAACGTGTATGGAATAGAAGTTTTTGTGTAATAGAAATAAGGTTATTCTTTATCATAGTATTTCTTATAAATCTTTTGGTATTCCTCTTCCTTTTGGAATTTATCCAGCCATGTATTCAAACTATCGAGTAAGGCGGGGGATTGTTTGCTGACTGCCCATGAGTAGAACTGCGTGAAGCTGATAGCTGTATTGATATCTATTTGCGGCAACGAATCTACTGCTGCCAGTGCGATGCTTTCGTCGCAAACGGCATAGTCGATGTCTCCGTGTGCTACCATTGATATCAATTGTTCGGAACCGTATTTATCAATCTCCTTGATGTAGATAGTATCTCCGATCTCATTTCCTAGATTCTGAATACGCAAAATAGAGGGGGAGCCTTTTACGACATGAAGTGTTCGCTGGGCTAAATCCAGCTGGGTACGGATATAGAGTGAATCATTCTTTCCAATCTCTTTGCGTTGCACCAGCACTTGCTTGTTGAGGAAAATGGGAGAGGTGAGAAGCAGAGAGTCTTTTAACTTGCTGGTGGCTAATATGCCATAAGCAATCACATCATAACGTCCCTCGCTTAATCCTTCCAACCGCTCTTCGAAACTCATAATAGGTGTTATTTCGGCTTTGAGTCCTTTGTCTCGGGCGAATGCCTGTATCAGTTCGTAATGAAAGCCGGAAACGGTGTCACTGTCTACATAAAAACTGATGGAATTATATTCGGTAGCTACACGTATGATACCCTCCTTGGCAATGGCAGCATAATCACGCGGATGTCCCGCAGGTTTTTCCTGCTTGCCGCATTGACGGAAAGAGAAGATAAATGCCAATACAATAATCACTGGCACTAAATATCTGAACAGTCTCAATTTGGGGCGTGATACCATAAGTCGTATAGTTTTTGTTAATCATAGAAATTCCATGAAAGACCGAATTTCAGCACACGTGGGTTGATGGGGTAGTGAGGAGACAGAAAGTAATTCGGACTGCTCATGCCCTGGTTCACGTGATACATCATTACATAGAAACGTGTACGCTTTAAATGTAAGTTTGCATATACATTCACAATCGGATAACCTCCTATCTGTACCTGGTCGTCTGTCGGTTGCAGGTGGAAATTCTGAATGGCCGGCATATAGGCAGGTGCATTGTATTTGCTGAAATAACGCACGTCGGCTCCCAATTGCACACTAAGTACTTTCTTCGCCAGTTTGAACTGCATATAGAAGTTATGATATAGCGAGAGATCAGGCAAAGGAAGTACAGTCTGGTCACTGGATTTCTGCCAGGTCACTTCATTGTCCAGATGGAAGATGCCCAACTTGAAGTCCTGATTAAGACTTGCAGATAATACCTGTATACTTCCACTATTCTGTTCCGGCGTTGCTTCTTGGTTGAAGTAAGTATAGTTCTTGATATTTTCAACTCCTGCTTTCAGGCGTGTCCTCCAACGTGCAATGCTCAATTCCCCCTCAATACGGGTACGGAATTCCTTGTCCATATCGTCGTCCCACATGAAATGCTTGGAGTGATAATGACGCATATAGAAAGGAGCAAGCTTATTGCTGACTTCACCACGGGCTATAAGACTGACAGTATCTTTCCACAATCGGAAATTCAAGTCGATATCTCCTTTTACATTGAATTGACCGATGGCTTTTCCGCCTAATCCCACTTCACCGATCGCATGGTAATGAAGAACATTCCCTTCACGTTTGGATAATTCACCTCCAACAAATATTTCATTTTCGTTGTATTTGTCGGGCAACGGATTTCCTTCCATATTCATCAGTGTATACTTACTGATTTTATAGGAAGCAAATGCAGTCAATCCGGCTTTGGCATATTTATTAAAGCCCTCTAATAGAGCAATACCTATGGTATTCTTGATTCCCACATAGGTCGTACTATCTCTGACCATCGCATTATCCGGGTCCAGATATGTATTCTTGTAATAGTCTTTGACGTTGTCATTAGAATTGAAGCTATGCCGTGCCCGTTCCACCTGGATGGTGTGTATAAAACTGGTTACGGGGACAAACTCCTGTTTGGCGGGAGTGGTGTCATTTTCAGCTTGTGGTATGTCACGACTGAATCCCAGATTATATCGCTGGGTCAGGAAGACATAAAAGTCATGGTTACGGTTGGTCGTTGCGCTTAGTACGGTAGGAATATTGGTTGATTCATATTCTCTTTGACCTTGCGCCATTTCTTCCGGTGCAGTGATATAGCGGTCGTCCTCAATACCTCCGTTTTCATTTGTTTTCAGGTAATTATTGCTGTATATAGCCTGCATCTGATATTTGTCGCCGATATAGCTACCGAAAACAGCTGCGTTAAAATACGCCGTATTCTGATTATTGTAATATCCTCGTCCGTACAGGTAGTCTACATTAAATCCGAAAGCCAGTTTCTTGTTTACATTGACGGAGAAGTAAGATTTGAAACGCTCTTCCCCGTTCACTTTATTACCGGCTTTGTGATACGTCAGATTCGTATAAGGTACGTTACTGTTGGTAAAATTAAATTCCGTAGGACGAATGAAGAAACTGGAGAAAGGCTCCATGAAAATAGTCGGTTCCGGGTCACGGCGGTCAAAGAAGATGCGTGACATACGGGGAGAACCCATATTGGCCAAATAATTATAATGTCCGGTAAGTCCTTCGGTCAGGTTTGAATTTTGGAAATGATGAAAGGCAGTATCTGCCGGTACTATGATCCGGTCGCCCAACTGATTCTTGATACGCCACATATACAACTTTGGAGGCAATCCCTGTACTTCGACATTTGCACTATCCAATCTGTCCGGAATCATGGCAGGGTCTACCTGATTTCCGTATTGGTCGTATCCGTTTTCGTCTACTCTCTGGCGACCATTATCGAACTGTGCGTGAACAGTCGTCAAACCTATAACGGAAAGTAATATATATAATAGTAAGATTCGTCTCATAATTGGAGGCAAAGATACTTACTTTAATTGAGAATTGAGAATTGAGAATTGAAAAATATGTTGCATCCTTTACTTGGCGAGCAATTATTTCTTAATTCTCAATTCTCAATTTTTAATTTATTAAACCTCACGGATTAACTCCATCCCTTTCTTGATAGCTTCCTCGTTCATAGGAATCAAGTGGTGGTGGCGTTCCGGCAGGGTTTTCTTCAGTCCTTTGATTACATTTTCCAAAGTTACAACCGGACGAAGTTTCAATAAACCGCCAAGTACGATCATGTTGAATGCTTTGGCATTATTCATCTCGTTGGCTGCATCCATTGCGTCAATACGATATACTTTGATATCCTTGCGAGTAGGAGGGTGGATAATTCCGTAACCGTCATAAATCAGGATACCGCCGGGTTTCACTTTGCTTTCGAACTTCTCGAGTGAAGGCTGGTTCAGAATGATGGCAGCATCATATTTACTTAGAATCGGTGAAGATATCTTGTCGTCGCTTACAATAACTGTAACATTGGCCGTTCCACCTCGTTGTTCAGGACCATAAGCCGGCATCCAGCTCACTTCTTTGCCTTCCATCAGACCGGAATATGCCAAAATCTTACCCATAGACAATACGCCTTGTCCACCGAAGCCTGCTATAATAATTTCTTCTTTCATTGTTCTGTTGACTTTTAGCGTTATTCTTTATCTTTTAAATCACCCAGCGGATAGAATGGGAACATGTGTTCTTCCATCCATTTGTTAGACTTCTCCGGAGTCATCTTCCAGCCTGAACTACAAGTGGAAACGATTTCCACCGGATTGGAACCTTTACCACTCATGGAATTCTCGAAAGCCTTGCGGATAGCTTTCTTTGCCTTACGGATGGCCGGTACGGATTGTACGGACTGGCGGCTTACGTAAGCCGTTCCCTCCAGTTGGGCTGCGATTTCTGTGATTTTCAATGGATAGCCGTGAAGTTCAACGTCACGTCCGTAAGGACAAGTCGAACTCTTCATTCCTACCAGTGTGGTCGGGGCCATCTGACCGCCTGTCATACCATAGATGGCATTGTTGATAAAGATAATTGTGATGTTTTCGCCACGGTTCAAAGCGTGTATGGTTTCGGCTGTACCGATACAAGCCAAGTCACCGTCACCCTGGTAAGTGAATACGAGGCGATCCGGCCACAGGCGCTTCACAGCAGTTGCCACAGCAGGAGCACGTCCGTGTGCAGCTTCCTGCCAGTCAATATCCAAATAGTTATAGGCGAAAACTGCACATCCTACCGGAGAGATTCCCACCGTTTTATCTTCCATACCCATCTCCTCTATTACTTCGGCAATGAGCTTGTGTACCACACCGTGACTGCAGCCCGGACAGTAGTGCATGGCGTTA
The DNA here is from genome assembly GCF_014334015.1 of Bacteroides sp. M10. Taxonomy (GTDB): domain Bacteria; phylum Bacteroidota; class Bacteroidia; order Bacteroidales; family Bacteroidaceae; genus Bacteroides; species Bacteroides intestinigallinarum. Next base: position 4,316,152 of record NZ_CP060488.1, read on the forward strand.
TCGTTCATCAGAGTCGGTTTTTTGTAAACCAGATTCTCGGGTTTGATTATTTCTTCTTTAGTCATAACTTCTTCTCCTTATCTGTTGGTGAACCGTATAAAAAACTCCATCAGCTTGACAAAGATTGCCGCGCCGCATACGTAGATAAACATTTTGAAATCTTCTTTGGCTACAAAATAGATGATGATGGCTGCAACGGCCAATATCATAAAGAGGATATTCAGTACGTTTCTTATTTTATCGGGATTCATCGTTTCGTTATTTGATTATTTTTTCTTCCAGGGCAGTTACAATTTCATCCGGATCGGGCACAATACCACCGAGACGTCCGAAATGTTCTACCTTTATTTTACCGTTAACAGCCAGGCGGACATCTTCAATCATCTGTCCGGCATTTAGTTCCGTAACAAGCATGCCTTTTACTTTATCAGCATAAGCGGCAATAGCCTTTGTCGGGAACGGCCACAAAGTAATCGGACGAAGGATACCTACCTTGATACCTTTCTCACGAGCCAGCTCCATGGCTTTCTGACCGATACGCGCCATTGAGCCAAAAGCAATAATCAGATATTCTGCATCTTCGCAGTTTATTTCTTCAAAACGTACTTCGTTTTCTTCGATTTGGCGATACTTAGCCTGGAAGCGGAGGTTGTTGATTTCCATTGCTTCCGGTTTCAGTTCCAGAGAAGTGATGATGTTCGGTTTGCGATCTTTGGCCTTTCCGGTAGCAGCCCACGGGCATTGTTCAATCACTTCCGCTTCCGTGCGGCGTGGCTTTTGTGCAGGAAGAACTACTTTTTCCATCATCTGTCCGATCACACCGTCGGCAAGAATGATAGCCGGGTTACGGTATTTGAAAGCCAGTTCGAATCCTAATGCCACAAAATCCGCCATTTCCTGTACGGATGCCGGAGCAAGAGCGATTAGCTTGTAGTCACCATGTCCGCCGCCTTTCACTGTCTGGAAATAGTCGGCCTGACTCGGTTGGATAGTTCCCAGTCCGGGACCTCCGCGCATCACGTTCACAATCAGACAAGGAAGTTCGGCACCTGCAATGTATGAGATACCTTCCTGTTTCAGGCTCACACCCGGACTTGAAGAGGAGGTCAGTACCATTTTTCCGCTACCTGCACCTCCATATACCATATTGATAGCTGCCACTTCACTTTCTGCCTGGAGTACTACCATGCCGGTTGTTTCCCACGGTTTCAGTTCGGCAAGCGTTTCCAACACTTCCGATTGGGGAGTAATAGGATAACCGAAGTATCCATCCGCACCGCAACGGATAGCTGCATGGGCGATGGCTTCGTTTCCTTTCATTAATACAACTTCTTCTGCCATATTCTTTTCTTTTATTCTACTTTTACTTTATACACTGAAATACATCCGTCCGGACAAACTGTTGCACACGAGCTGCATCCGTTGCAGGTATCTTCTTTTACTTGCCAGGCATAGTTATAGCCTTTCATATTTACCTCTTTATTGAGGGCGATTACATCGAGCGGACATGCCACTACACACAGGTTGCATCCTTTGCAACGCTCCGTGTCGACTACGATTGCTCCTTTGATTTTTGCCATAATCTTTATTTTATTACGTTATCTTTGAGTTCGATTATTGATTAAACATATCTTTGTGGTAGAAATTGAGGATATCTATTACCATTTTCCTGGCCTGAACGGCAGGGCTGTCCGGATTGAGCTCGATGGCATACTGGTAGTTGTCCAGTGCCCGCTTCCAATCTGCTTTTTTTCGGTAGGCATTTCCCCGTAAATAGTAAAGAGTATCTTTCTCTTTTTCGACAGAAGTGTCCTGGAGAAGCTGGTCCAATTGCTTAATCGCTGTGTCCACATCCCCCTGATTGATAAGCTCTTTTAGGTTGTCTATTTGCTCCATTTCTTTCGTCTTTCGGGATTCTGAAACGCAAAGATAGTTTTTATTTGTGTAAATGGGGCAAATGAGAACGGAAATTTGCAAGGTTTGGGCTTTATTGCATATTCTATGAATATATAGTCAGGATGAAAGAAAAAACGGTTCTCATCTTTTTTGTTTATAACGAGAATATATCTATTTTTGTCGCCACCAACATGATTGGCTGTTTTCTCTGATGATGATTATTAATACACTTTGGCCTTGTAGAATACTGAAATGAAAAATGAACATGTGAATGATATAAATAATTATCAGAAACTGTATATGCAATATGCGCCTATGTTGTTGCGTTTTGCCGGGAAGTTTATTTCTCCTTTCTTTGCGGAAGATATTGTCCATGATGTATTTCTTAGAATATGGGATAAACAGGTGTTTCTGTTATCAGAATCAGAGGTTAAAAATATATTGTTTGTTGCTGTCCGGAATGCCTGTATCGATCATTTGCGTCGTATTAATCTCGAACAGGAGTTTGCCGACAAGCGTGCTATCCAGCTCAAATTAGATGAGTTGAGTTTTTATGACGGTGCTGATGAATTGTTTATGAGGAAAGACTTAATGGCACATGTGATGGCAAAAATAAATGAACTGCCCGAAAAGAGACGTGAAATCTTCCTGTTATCTTATATGGAAGGACTTAAAGCGGCGGAAATTGCCGAGAGATTAAACTTATCCACCAGGACAGTGGAAAACCAATTATACAGAACCTTACTTTTCTTACGGAAAGAGCTTCAGACTGCTTTCGTCTATCTATTCATGTTCGTTTAGTGCTGATTTATTTCTATTCTTCGCAGTCTCGGAAAATAAAATTCAAAAAAATAAAGAAGTCGGTGAGTAATTTCTGCTGATTGCTCGTTACATATATAAAAACAGGAAAATAATATCTATTTATATATGGAAAGCATGACTTCAGATTTAATAATAGGATTTTTGAAAGGCTCGTTGAATGAGAAAGAGATCAATCAGTTTTATGATTGGGTGAATGAAATGCCTGAAAATAAACAGATCTTTTTTGAGGCAAAGATGTTCTATGACGCTTGCTTGTCTAAAGGAAATAATATTGATATGGATCAGAGCTGGCAGCGGTTACTGGAAAAGAAACAGAAACAGGCTCCGAGGAAAATATACACTCTCTTCCGGAAAGTTCAGGCTTATGCAGCGGTGGCGATGATAGCTGTTGCTTTAACTTCCGTTCTCTTTTGGTGGTTGGGTGATACTTCTTCCGTACCTGTTGCCCGATATGTCAGTGGCGATGGAATCGTAGCCGATAAAGTTGTTTTGCCCGACGGCACAGAAATCAGCATGGGTAGTCAGACTAATTTCCGCTATGATCCGCAATATGGAAAAGAGAAGCGTGTCGTTTATCTGGAAGGAGAAGCATTCTTTAATGTAGCCAAGCAGAAAGACAAGCCTTTTATCGTAGTTGTGAACGGGCAGGAAATAGAAGCTTTAGGGACGAAATTTAATGTTGATGCTTATCCGTCTGATTCCGTGGTAACCACCACATTATTGGAAGGCTCCATTCGCTTGGTTAGTGAAAAGGTAAACACTTCAACCGTTTTAACTCCGAATCAACAATATATATATCACAAAAACAAAGGTTCTTATAAAGTGGCTCAAGTAGATGCGGCTCTTTACACCTCATGGATTTCCGGTTATTACTATTTCCATGAAGAGAATTTGGAGGGTATATTAGCCCGATTGGGGAATATATACGGTGTCAGTTTCCGGATACAGTCTGATAAGTTGAAAGAACGTCGGTTTACCGGAACTTTTTATCGGGGGCAAAGCATCAAAGACATTTTGGACATAATTAATATTTCAATCCCTATTCGATACAGTATTAATAATCGGCAAGTGACGATTCATTGAGCCGTATAATCTAATAAAACATTGTTATGAACAGTAGTTAGCCTTAAAAAAAAGAGAAGAAGATTTTGGCGAATCCTCTTCTCTCCGAGAGATGCACGCATCTCCTAAATTAAACTTCCTTCGAACGGAATAGTATTTAATCTTAAAACTTACAAATGTATGAATAAACAGCCTATTGTCTATGGGTTTGCCCTAAAAAGAAGCATAAAAAATACAAAAATAACCTTTGCTGTTTTGTTGTTATTTATTCTGCAGGGTATAGTTGGTAACGTGTATGCGCAGGAAAAGAAAATATCGATATCAGTAAAAAATGAAAAACTCGAGACTGTGTTACGAATGGTAGAAAAGCAGGCCAACTATTTGTTTTTCTATGATTCGGACGAAATCAACAAGCAACAACGAATCACAATTAATCAAACGAACAGTTCTTTGAAAGATGTCCTGGATGCGGTTGCAAGTAAGACCAACCTGTCATATACCATTAAAGGACGTCATATCATTCTGGCTAAAAAGCCAAACGTCTCTTCTACAAACAAAGACGGACGCGCAAGCGGTTCGGAAAAGAAGATAACAGGTATCGTAAAAGATGAAACAGACCTTCCTGTGGTGGGGGCTAATGTGATCGTTCCCCGAACAAAAAAGGGAGTGATAACGGATATGAACGGTAATTTCTCTTTGGAAGTAGCAGCAGGCGATGAGGTTGAAATATCTTATCTTGGTTACACAACACAAAAAATAAAAATATCCGCTCAAAACTTTCTGAATGTTGTATTGCGTGAAGATGCGAAGTCATTGAACGAAGTAGTGGTGGTAGGTTACGGCTCTGTGAAAAAGTCCGACCTGACTGGTTCTGTCGCTTCTGTCTCCAATACAACTCTGCTTAGAGGTGGAAAAACGAATTCCGCAGGTGCGTTGCAAGGAGAGTTGTCCGGTGTGACCATCACACGTTCGAATAACAAACCGGGTGGAGGCTATGATATAAAGATTCGTGGTATCAACTCTATCACTGCCTCTTCGTCTCCTTTGATTGTCATTGACGGGGTTCCCGGCGGTAATCTGGATTTTGTCAATCCGGACGATATTGAAAAGATTGACGTCCTGAAGGATGCTTCGGCAACGGCTATCTATGGTTCCAGTGGTGCAAACGGTGTAATCATCGTAACGACCAGAAGAGGACAGACTGGTAAGCCGAAAATTTCCTATAACGGTTATGTTGGTGTGAGATCTTATACAAACTTGCCCGACATGATGTCCGGTGACGAATATGTGCAGCTGGCGAGAGAGGCTACCCGTGGCGGAGCTCCCAACTATATTTATAAGAGAGACGAGCAAATTTTTACTGACCCGTCCGAATTGCAGGCAGTGAAAGAAGGTAAGTATTTCGATTGGTTGGACGCTGTGTCCAGTCCTGCCTTTATGACAAACCATAGCTTGTCGGCAATTGGTGGTACGGAAGCTGTGAAATACGGTTTCTCTGGCGGCTATTATTTTGAAGACGGTATGATTCAGCCGCAAGAATATACACGCTACAACTTGCGTTCGGTAATAGATATCACTATTAATAAGCATGTTTCTTTTGGAGGAAGTATGTATGCGGTTCACAGTATTCGTGAAAAAGGTAACTGGGACTTGTTGCGTGATGTGTTCCGTATGCGTCCTACTCAACATCCCAATAGCCTGGTGACAGGTGAGGAGATATGGAAATATTCCGGCAATAATCTTTTCAATCCGTTGGTTACTTCTCAAAACCAGCGCTCGCAAGTGAAAAGCCTCAACCTGCAAAGCAATATTTATCTTAAAATAACACCTATTGAGAATTTGGAACTTACTTCTTCGTTTTCTCCTTATTTTACACTGACTTCCATGGGGGATTATATCGGAGTGTGGACAAAAGCACAGCAGGGAACTGCCAAAGGTGCTAAGGCGAATGCGACGAAAGATAATTCATTGAGTTGGATTTGGGATAACATTGTGAACTATACTTGGAAGAAGTCCGTCCATTCTATTACTGCGACCGGAGTGTTCTCCGCTCAAAAGTATCAGTACGACAGATTGTACGGTGCAAGCAAGGATTTGTCTTTCAATTCACTTTGGTATAACCTGAATGGGGGAGCTATCGAGAGCTTGAGCTCCAATTTCAGCCAGTGGACGATGATGTCTTATGTAGGTAGAATCAACTATGGACTGATGGATAGATACTTGCTTACAGCCAGCTTGCGTTACGATGGTTCTTCACGTTTGTCCGAAGGAAATAAATGGGCGTTTTTCCCTTCCGCAGCTATTGCGTGGAGAATCACTGAAGAAGATTTTGCCAAGAATCTGGATTGGTTGTCCAACCTGAAACTGCGTTTCAGTTATGGTCAGGCAGGTAATACCAACTCTGTGTCTCCTTATGCATCCGAAGGTACCATTTCGGGGTCTGTATATTATCCGTTCGGAACGTCTACTTCCGTGGGAAATCTTCCTGCCAACATTGCCAATCCGATGCTGACTTGGGAGCGTACTTCAGAATATAACGTAGGTCTTGATTTCGGTTTCTTAAACCAACGAATTTCGGGTAACATTGAGTACTACAATCGTACTACCAATGACCTGTTGATGAAACGTAATATTCCTGTTCATTTGGGTTATTCGTCGGTTACTTCGAATGTAGGTTCCGTAAGAAACAGCGGATTTGAGTTGCAATTGAATACCGCGAATATCGTGACCAAGAACTTTGCCTGGAATACGACTATCAACCTGGCTTACAATAAAAACGAAATCGTAAGTCTGGCTGACGAAGAAGATCTTAGCAATTATTCCATTCATCTGAAAGGCATGAGAGGACGCTATTCTGACAAGCGTTTTATTGGTAAGCCGGTAGATACGAACTGGACTCAAAATACAATTGGAGTATGGCAGTTGGGAGAAGAAGAAGAGGCTGCAAAATATGGTTGTGTACCGGGTAACTTCAAGATTAAAGATTATAACAATGATGGCAAGCTGACGGACGATGACTATATCATCGACGGCAAGAGAACACCGGACTGGACAGGAGGTATGACAAATATGTTCAAAATCTATGATTTCGACTTCTCATTCCACATGTATTTCCAGGCGGGAGCCACACAGTACGACCGTTTCTTTGAGAACTTCGCATTAGAATGGAACAGCCAGAACTTCAACAATCTGCGAACTAATTACTGGACGCCGGAGAATCCTTCGAATACCATGGGACGCCCCTCACAGATGGGTTCCAGAGGTAATATCGCTTATGAAAGAACAGACTTCCTGAAAGTTTCTTATATCACGCTGGGATATACTTTGAACAAGAGACTGATGTCAAAATGGGGACTGGATAACGCCCGTATTTATGTGACTGTACAGAATCCTTTCATTCTTACGAAGTTTAGAGGTCTTGATCCCGAACAGCCTGATCTTACTAACATTGGAGATACGGACGGTATGACTATGAATGCTTTACTTGGTGTTAATATTTCATTTTAAAAAAACAGATCTATGATAAACAAAAAATATTTGAAGTATACACTTCTGTTATTTACTTTTGGAATGATTGCTTGTTCTGATTTTCTGGACGAAGTGAACCATTCCAGTCAGTCAGCAGACAAATACTATCAGACAAAGGGGGGATACGAGAGTCTGATTGTAGGTTGCTACTCAAACTTGAAAAATATCTATAATACTACTACTTATCAGATATTTACACAACAAGGTACGGATGTCTTCACACAGAATTATCCGACGGAAGTAGCGGCAATGAATCAGTATACCACTACTTATCAGTCAAATAACGGTACTATTTATGCGATGTGGAGTTCTTATTTCAATGCGTTGAATAATGTAAATGCTGCTATCGATCGTTCGAAGAGTGTCATTTTGAAGACAGACGACCCTGATGGAATAGAACCCAGTGCGTTGGCGCAGCTTGTGGCTGAAGCCAAAGCGTTGAGAGCCTGGTATTTGTTTGAGATTGTGAGGAACTGGGGACAGGGACCGTTGAAAATCAACGAGTCTAAAGAGCCGAGCTATACTGTCGAGTATTCGAATGGTGCCGCTTTCTACCAGCAGATTTTTACAGATTTGGAAGAAGCCATTAGTGTTCTTCCCTGGCGTCAAACGGGTTCCAACTACGGACGCATGTCCAAAGCTGCTGCGAAGCATATCCGTGCGTTGGCTTATCTGACACGTGGTTATGAAGAGTATGCCGATCCGAAGGATTTTGAAAACGCATTCAAGGATGCTGAAGATGTGTATCTTAATTCCGGACATAAGTTGTTGGATGACTATGCGATGGTTCATCGTCAGTCGAATGAGATAAACGATGAAATTATTTTCCCTATTGGTTTTGCTGACGGAGCTAACTACAACACCAATATCTGGAATCAATGGTATATGATGCCTTATGCTATTGGCGGATGGCTGGGATTGGGCAAAGACAGTTATTATGGTAATGCGAGTATGCATGTGGAGGCGATTCCTACTAAATTTGCTTATATGATGTATGACTGGCAGAAAGACAGACGTCCTTCTGTGACCTTTATGAGTCCTTTGAATGGTAATGCGGGTACTTCCACAGACGGAAAGGATGCAGGCAAGAACTGGTTCCAGTGTACTACTCCTGTAGATGGAGTGTTCGCCAAAGGCGATAAGATTATCTATTTCCCGGTACCTACCGATCCTGAATATAAGTATTGGGCTGAAACGGACAAGAATGGAGTAAGATACAAAGTGTTCAACTATCCGATGGGGGATAATACAAATTGGGCGAATGATGATTACTACAAACACGCTTATCAGACAACGAACGCAACTTCTCGTACCTGTCTTCCTATCTGGAAATTCAAAGATGGAAATGCGGAGTACAGGGAAGACGAATCCGGTTCGGGAACGCGTGATATCTATCTCTTCCGTTTGGCGGAAACTTGTCTGATTGCGGCGGAAGCGGCAGTGATGAATAACAACGATCAGGCTAATGCCGAGAAATATATTAACTACGTTGTTTCCCGTGCAGAAAAACATTCTCCGCAGAGTGGGCTTTCTCGTTATTCCAATGTCACGATAGATAATATTTTGGACGAAAGAGCCAAAGAACTCCTTGGTGAAGGATCACGCTGGAACGACTTGCAACGCACCGGCAAACTGGCTGAACGTGTATTGAAGTACAACTGGGATGTATCCAACATCTATGGTGGGACAATCAAGACTACCTTGACACAAGAGTCGTTTGAGAGTAAGTTTAAATTGCGTCCGATTCCTTTGCAGTGGCTGAACTCTTTGTCCAATGGTCACGAATTGGGTAACAATCCGGGTTGGTAATCGAATGTTGAACCTTTAAAATGATATTCATATGAAAATGAAATATATACTACCGATATTATGCTTGTTGTTTACGTTTGTTTCGTGTCAGGAAGATAATACGCCTCCGCCGCCCAATCCGAATCCCAACTATACGGAAGTGGGACCTTCTATGGAGTTCGTTCATCCCGGTATTCTACACACGACAGCTGCCATTACCCGGATGCAGAACTTTGTGAATGGGAATGTTTCTCCGGCAATAGATTGTTACAGACTGTTGCAGCAGAGTCCTTTGTCTTCGTCTACTTATGAGATTCAAGGTCCTTTCACGGTTATTTCACGTTTCGGACAGAACACTTCGTCGACCAAGACTCCAAGCGAAAAAGATCATGAAGCTGCTTATCTGAACGCTATCATGTGGTGTATTACCCAGAATCCGGCGCACGCTCAAAAGTCGATTGAGATATTGAATGCTTATGCCGGCACATTGCGTGAGATCGATATGAGTGATAATGACGCTCCCCTGTGCGCTGCTTTGCAGGGATTTCTTCTTGCTAATGCCGCTGAACTGATGAGACATACTTATCCTTCGGTATCGGATACGGATGTCAAGTCTTGGGAGAATATGTTCCGTAACGTATTTATTCCGGTATTGAGAAACTTCTTTGCCAAATCTCCTTATGCAAACGGCAATTGGGGAACCGCTGCTATCAAGGCTTTTATGGCGTTCGGTATCTTTTTGGATGACGAAAGTTTCTATAACGAAGCGGTGACGTTTTTCTATGAGGGGCACGACAACGGAAGTTTGACGAACTATATTATGGAGAGCGGACAGTGTCAGGAAAGCGGACGTGACCAAAACCACACGATGCTGGGGATAGGACATCTGGCAGAAGCCTGCGAAATTGCTTATAATCAGGGCAACGAGACGCTTTGGAGCGCATCGGAAAACAGACTTATGAAAGGGTATGAGTATACAGCTAAGTATAATCTCGGATACGATGTGCCTTTTGAACCTTTTACAGATGTGACAGGAGTGAGATGGAATAATATCTCTGATGATGATCGAGGAAAGTTCCGGCCTGTATTTGAGATTGCTTACAATCATTACGTAACTCGCAAAGGTCTGGAAATGCCGTATACGCAGCAGGTTATCTCAAGAATCTCTCCGGAAGGGGATGCGATGTGGTGTGACCATCCGGGATATGGCACACTACTGTTCCGTACAGAATCGGGTATGCCGCCGAGCGAAGGAGCTATTGATGCGAAAGGAACCGAATGGAAGGTCGCTACGGCCAATGCAACGACAGCAGCAGACGGAGATAATTTGGTTGTGACACCTGCTTTGCAAAGCAATGGAAAATATAGAGGTGATATAGAGAGAAAGTCAACCTTCCACGTAGGTAATTATCCTATTGTAGCGGTAGTTATAAAAGGTCTTCCGGCGAAGAAAGCGATAACGTTTGACTCTCCCGAATATGGATCTTTAATAAATGATAAAGGTAACCAGCACGGACATGGCACTTATTCTACCGTTGAGAAGGAGTATGGTACCGTTTATTACTGGGATTTGGTGACGGGAGCAAGTTACACGTTAGGTAAGCCGATACCTACGGATCAATCATTCAATATGTCTCTCAAGTTGAAGATTGCTGATCTTGAATATCCGGACGGCGTATCGCCTTATACCGTTAAATGGATGAAATCCTTTAGAAACGAGGCGGAACTGATTAAATATTTGGAAGAAAACTAATCACCTTCCAATTATAAGGTAAAAAATAGGTAAAAAGAGGATAAAGGGAGGATGTGTCTTGAGTTACTGTAGACTTTCGATACACCCTCTTGTTATTATATACATCATTAAAATATAGGTAAATGATAAAGAAAAGAATACTCTCTTTGTGGATAAGTTTATGCGTTATCTGTATAGCCGGTGCCCAAGAAAAAGAACTGGCTTACTGTAATCGGCAAATACATAAAACATTAAAAGCGATAGGAACTTCTTCTAAAATTCCGAGATCCATGGATGCTCATAAGTTGCATTGGAATATGGTGGGTGTCGATGATTGGACGAGTGGCTTTTTTCCGGGAGTTTTATGGTATGATTACGAATATAGCCGGGAACCGGAGATAAAAGAAAAAGCCGTTTATTTCACCAGACTGTTAGAGCCTTTATCCCATAAAGTTACCAGTCATGATCTGGGATTCCAGATATTTTGTAGTTATGGTAATGCCTACCGTCTGACAAAGGATAAATATTATAAGGACGTTATTCTCAAAAGTGCGGAAGAACTGTCAAAACTGTATAATCCCCGGGTCGGAACTATTCTGTCATGGCCGTGGAAAGTTGCGGAAAATGGTTGGCCGCACAATACAATCATAGACAATATGATGAATCTGGAATTATTATTCTGGGCGTCAAAGAATGGAGGAGGCAAAAAGTATTATGATATGGCATTGTCACATGCTCGTGTGACTAAAGAAAATCACTTTCGTCAAGACGGCTCTTGCTATCATGTGGCCGTTTATGATACCATATCCGGCAGGCTTATAAAAGGAATCACTCACCAGGGATATAGTGACCGTTCTATGTGGGCACGCGGACAGGCATGGGCTATTTATGGCTATACGATGGTGTATCGTGAAACCCGTGATAAGGATTTCCTGCGATTTGCAGAAAAGGTGGCCGATCTTTATATCAGTCGTTTGCCGGCCGACCTGATTCCATTCTGGGATTTTGATGCACCTGATATTCCGGCAACATTCAAAGATGCTTCGGCTGCTGCGGTAACAGCGTCCGCCTTATTGGAACTGTCAACATTGGAAGACGATCCGGAACGATCCGAACAATATTATGCATTAGCAAAAGAAATGCTTCATAGCTTATCTTCAGAGCACTATCAGAGTAGAAAGAAGAACTCTTCCTTTCTATTACATTCTACCGGGCATTATCCTGCCGGGGAAGAAATAGATGCTTCTATCATTTATGCCGATTATTACTATATAGAAGCACTTATGAGGTGGAAGAAAATAGAAGCAAAACAAGCTCTGTCGCAAGAGAATAAATTTATCCATCCGGGCATTCTACATACCCGGGAGAACCTGGAGCGAATCAGGCATTATGTAGACCAGAAGATAAATCCGGCTTATCAGTCTTATTTGTTGTTGCAGGCCGATCCTTGTGCTTCATCCGATTATCAGCTTCAGGGACCTTTTGAGGTTATAGCCCGCTTGGGAGTGAACAGCTATACAAAAAGACCGAGCGAAGATGACCATAAAGCAGCTTATTTGAATGCTCTGATGTGGACGATTACAGGAAAGGAAGCCCACGCCCGCAAATCAATCGAAATATTGAATGCGTATAGCGCTGTATTAAGACTGATTGGCCCCAATGATAATGATGATCCCCTGTGTGCTTCTTTACAAGGAAGTATGTTAGCCAATGCCGCCGAACTTATCAAACATACGTATGACAAGGTTGAAAAGAAAGATATTGCAAGCTGGGAGCACATGTTGCGTACGGTATTTATTCCGGTTCTGGATACCTTTTTCAAAGCCAAGCCTTATACAAACGGAAACTGGGGAGCCGCTGCAACGAAAGCATATATGGCTTTCGGCATTTTCCTGGATGATGAATCTTTGTATAATCAGGCTGTTGACTTCTACTATAATGGTCACGATAATGGTACAATTAAAAATTATATTAGCGAAAGCGGGCAGTGCCAGGAGAGTGGACGCGATCAGGACCACGTGATGTTCGGATTGGGTAATCTGTCTGAAGTTTGCGAAACAGGCTATAATCAAGGTGATGAAAAGATGTATGCCGCACTTGACAACCGTTTGCTGACCGGCTACGAATATACGGTAAAGTATAATCTGGGAGAATCGGTTCCTTTCAAAGTCTGGACGGATATATCAGGACGTTATTGCGATTGGCAAGTGATTTCGGAGAAAGAACGAGGAGCCTTTCGCCCGATATTTGAGATTGTATACAACCACTATGTCGCCCGCAAGGGGTTGGATATGCCCTATACCCGGCGTGTAATGTCTAAAATACCGATTGAGGGGGGCTCTAAATGGTGTGATGGTCCCGGATATGGAACATTACTTTTCAGGACACAAATGAATGAGAAATGAATAATAAACAAATGAAGATGACAATAAAGATATCCATCCTATTATTAAATATAGTTGGAGGACTATTGGTGTTGAGTTGTACCACACAACCCAAAGTAAATGCCGATTATTCGGTATATGTGAATCCGTTTATAGGCAATGCGGATAACGGACATACTTTTCCGGGAGCATGTGTTCCTTTCGGTATGATTCAGGCGAGCCCGGAAACAGGAAATGATGCCTGGAAGTATTGCAGCGGATATAATTTTGCGGATGATTCTATCATCGGCTTTGCCCAGACTCATTTAAGCGGAACGGGATGTCCTGATTTGGGTGATATCCTCTTACTACCTTTCAGTGGGAAGATCGAAAACAATGTCTATAAAGGTAAGTTTGATAAGAGGTCAGAAAAGGCTTCTCCCGGATATTATGCTGTTCACCTGACAGATTTTGATGTGGATGTCGAACTGACTTCTACCCAACGGACAGCTTTTCATCGTTACGTTTATCATTCGGATGCACCATCCGGGTTACTGGTAGACTTGCAGAGCGGAGTCGTATGGGATCGGGAATGGCTTAAAAAACATGTGTTGTATGCTGATATGGATCTGCCGGATAACCATACCATCACCGGACATCAGATGGTAGAGAACTGGGTGAAACGTTCCTATTATTATGTGATTTCTTTTGATAAACCCTATACGGTAAAGGATACCTTATCTTCTGTTGATCCGGAGAAAGGGAAACGTCTTCTGTTGGATTTCAATCTGGCGAAAGGGGATACCTTGCAAGTGAAAATAGCACTTTCAACGGTAGGAGTAGAGGGTGCCATTACAGCTTTGGAAAAAGAAAATCCGGCATGGAATTTTGAGGGAATCCGTACGAAGGCACATAACCAATGGAATCAACTATTCTCTAGAGTGAAAGTTACGGGAAGTGATGCACAGAAAACCAACTTTTATACATCGCTCTACCATCTGTTTATCCAACCTAACAACATTGCTGATATAGACGGTCGTTATCGTGGAGCCAATGATAGTATATATACTTCGAAGACGGGTAGTTATTATTCTACTTTATCTTTGTGGGACACTTACAGGGCAGCTCACCCCTTATATACGATTCTATGTCCGGAAAAGGTGGATGGTATGATCCAGAGTATGCTTGACCATTATAAAATACAAGGATATCTGCCGATATGGGCTTTGTGGGGAAAGGAGAGTCATTGTATGATAGGGAATCATGCCATTCCTGTCATAGTGGATGCCTATCTGAAAGGTTTCCGCGGATTTGAACCGGAAGAGGCGTATGCTGCTATTCGTGGCACTTCAACCGTTAGTCATCAGCATTCCGACTGGGAGATTTATGACCAATACGGATATTATCCTTTCGATCTTATCCCAAAAGAATCTGTTTCCCGGACAATGGAATCGGGATATGATGATTATTGTGTGGCTCAAATGGCTAAAGCGCTGGGGAATGATGAAGATTATGCTTATTTCTCCAAACGCTCTTCCTATTATAAGAATCTGCTGGACCCTTCAACAACCATGATGAGAGGGAAAGATTCGAAGGGGGACTGGCGTACTCCTTTTAACACCTTGTTATTGTCACATGCTGCCACTTCCGGCGGAGATTATACGGAGGGGAATGCCTGGCAATATACTTGGCACGTGCAACATGACGTGGAAGGGTTAATCGAACTACTCGGAGGTAAAGAGAAGTTTGCCAATAAACTGGACTCTTTATTTTTCCTGGAATCATCTAAAGAGAATACAGGATTCACCCAAGATGTAACGGGGCTTATCGGACAGTATGCACACGGCAATGAGCCAAGCCATCATGTGGCTTATTTATATAACTATGTGGGACAACCGCATAAAACACAGCAACTCATTCGTGAGATTTTTGACCGTTTCTATCTGCCCAAACCGGATGGATTGTGCGGAAATGACGATTGCGGACAAATGTCTGCATGGTATATCTTCTCTGCAATGGGATTCTATCCGGTAAATCCGATTGGAGGGGAGTATATATTAGGAGCACCGCAGATAGAAGAAGTCACCATTTCATTACCGAATCATAAAACATTCACGGTACAGGCAAAGGGCTTATCGGATGAAAATAAGTATGTGCAGTCGGTAACGTTGAATGACAAACCTGTTGAGAATTTCAGAATATATCATTCGGATATTATGAAAGGAGGAGAATTGGTATTTGTGATGACTGATCGATATTGAGTGTTTAGTGAAATGCTCCTTCACTCTTACAACATCTTCTGTATCTCTTTATTCATCAGCAATAGCGGGTGAAGCCCTATGCTTCACCCGCCTCTTCACCAGAACTTCCTTAATGTGACTGAACAATTTCTTTCTCTGGTATCTTCTGCGATTTCTTTCGTTGGTCGGCTAATATGACAATAATGACAGATAGTAATATAAGTAATAAACCGGCCAAAGATTGAAATGAAAAATGTTCCGCAAAGACTAATACTCCTACAACAACTGCAACCAGCGGTTCCATCGAGCCAAGGATGGCTGTTGTGGTGGAGCCTGCATACTTCACTGCTAAAATCAACGTCAAATCCGAGATGACTGTTGATAGAAATGCCAGTGCAAGGATATATAATCCGGCTTTTGTACCCGGAATGGCAGATATTCCCGTTGTACACAGACTATAGATAAAGAAGATGATGCAGCCGCCCAGGAGTACATAGAATGTAAGTACTTCAGCAGGCAGTTTACCTAAACCCGATTGATTCAGGGCAACAATATATATCCCGTAGGTCAATATGGTAAGAGCTGCCAGTCCGACTCCCATTAATCGAATACTGCTTCCTCCCGACCAGCACATGAATGCAACGCCTATCAATGATAGTGAAGCTGCCAGGAACAAAGCCTTTGATTTTTGCTCCTTAAAAAATACTACCATCAGGAAGCTGACGCATATAGGGTAGAGGAAGTGAATCGTTGTAGCCACTCCACTGCTTATATAATGGTAGGAATAAATAAGGAACAACGCTGTTAGAGCATACAAAGCACCTAACCCAGTGATGGAAATCAGATGTTTCATATTGACACTTAAAGGACTTTTATGTATGAGGCATACTGCTCCCATCATAAGAGTTGAAAACAGAAAACGATAAAAAAGAATGTTGGATTCATTCATCCCCATATCTCCCATTAGTGGGATAGTGAATAATGGAATGAGACCAAATGTGCCTGATGAAATCATGGCATAAATAATACCTTTTAAACTTTTCATATCATACGTATTTAAAATTTGAGCGCAAAGGTAGGCCAACCGGAAGAACGAAAAGTTACCAAAGGGTAATTAATAAATATCGGCTCTGATTCTGCTCAAAGACTGTGGAGTTATATCCAGCCATGCGGAAAGATCTCTCATAGACAATCTTTGTACAAGTTGAGGCATTTTCTCAAGTAAGTACTGATATTGCTCTTTCTTACTCATCCAGTGGATGGATGAAAAATAGGAAGAAGATACTGCAAGCCATTCCTGGAGAAGCATTCTTCCCCAATTGGATAGATTAATAGATGTTCCAAATAGGTCAGCCAAGTCTTTACGGGAGATTCTCCACAAAATGCAATCGTCTATCGTCTCTAAAGTGTATAAGGATTGTCCGCTATGAATCAAATCGGGTGAACTAAAAGGAACCTCATTCTCTAGTGCAAAGAATACGATAAATTCTCTGCCTTCTCTGAAAATTGTACTTTTTACGATCCCTTTCTCTACAAAATAGATATAATGATCTGCTTGACCCTCCTGCAGGATGGTCTCTTTCTTTTTCAGAGAAAGCCTTGTAAACTTTTCAAGTAATATATTTATGTCTTTCTCGAAAAGCCCGTACTTGTCATTTAGTATTTTTCTGATGTTTGTATTCATAATATAAAAAAAACAAAGATACATCGTACAATGTTGGCATGATCCGAGTCTTTTTCTTGTTTCATGCCTTGAAACTATTAGTTTCTCGGTGTGAAACTACTGGTTTCCCGGTGTGAAACTTTTAGTTCTACGGCATGAAACCAAAAGTTTCACACCGGGAAAAACTATTTAGAGTAGCTTTACCAATTATATTCGTCAGTGTAACTGTCAAAGGCAGGTTCTTCCATAATTCCTTTCCGGCGGAAGAGTTGACAGATGAAGGCTTGGTCATTGGGAGTGATGGGACGTTCTTCCCGGTAGAAACGGTAATAAAGGTTTTTGCCGAAATGACTTATCAGTTGGTTGCGGATACTGGTTCCATCTTTGAAGGGTACTTTATCCAATAGATGACTGATTCCCCAAGCTACGTGCATTTTTTCGGCAGTCTTGAAGTAAGGACAAGCAGTGCTGTCGGTCGGAATACTGACGGGATTTACGATGCTGATAAAAGAAGTATCGGCTGTGGTATGTAATGCTGCGACATGGCGCAGGCAATCGGGTGCTTTCGGACAGTGTTCGTTGAAACAACGGGCATAGTTGTAAGGTACCGGTTTGTTTTTTAATTTGTTATCGTTCATTTTTTTTATTATTGAATCGCTTGGTTGACAAAGGTAGGCTTTTTTATATTAGGAGGGGAGGTTTGAAATAGAAAAAATGCCCGGATGTGTAAATCAATGATACCGTCGATGACAGATTCATTGTGAAACAATGGTGAAGGGTGTGCCCTTCACCTGCAATCTCCGATGAATAAAGCGATGGCAGGAGAAAGGTGAAGGGAGGGGAAATAATTATTGATGTTAGCTTGTATTTACTGAAAGTTACTGTATTTTTGTGCAGATATTAAAATGTATAGACTATGCTGGACATTATTTTGATTGTGATTAGTGCCCTTTGTATGATAGCTGGGTTAGCAGGTTGTATCCTTCCGTTTCTTCCCGGTCCTCCCATTGCTTATTTGGGATTAGTCATTCTTCATTTCACGGATAAGGTGGAATATACTACGACACAATTGATCGTTTGGTTATTAATTGTAGCTGTATTGCAGGTGTTAGATTATTTTTCGCCAATGTTCGGGAGTAAGTATAGTGGCGGTAGTAAATGGGGAAACTGGGGATGTATTATCGGAACGCTAGTCGGACTTCTTTTCTTACCTTGGGGTATTATTCTCGGGCCTTTCCTCGGAGCTGTGATTGGTGAGCTATTGGGGAATAAGGAATTCTCTCAGGCACTTAAATCCGGATTCGGCTCATTAATCGGATTCATATTGGGAACTTTGCTGAAGTTTGTTGTTTGCGGTTATTTCTGTTATCAGTTTATTGCCGGTTTGTTTTTTAGATGATATGTAAGGATGGATCTTATTTCATTGGTTTATATGATATTTACATAAAAATAAAGCTGCCCTTCAGAAAGAAGAACAGCTTTACTCATATTTGATTTATCTTCAGGCTTTATTTTACCGGAATTTTATCAATACGGTTCTGATGGCGACCACCGTCAAATTTTGTAGAGAAGAACTCTGTCAAAATCATATCCGCTTCTTCAGTGCTGATGAAGCGTCCCGGCATGACCAGAACATTAGCGTCGTTGTGCTGACGAGCCAAGTGCGCAATTTCTGCATTCCAGCAGAGAGCAGCACGAATTCCCTGGTGCTTGTTCAGCGTCATATTGATTCCGTTTCCACTGCCACAGATAGCGATACCGGGATAACATTCTCCCGATTCCACTGCAAGAGCCAGCGGATGAGCATAATCCGGATAGTCTACGCTAGCGGTAGAGTTGGTTCCGAAATCCTTGTAAGCCCAGCCTTTTACTTCCAGCCAGCCGCGAACATATTCTTTCAGTTCAAAACCGGCATGGTCGCATGCTAATCCGATTGTTTTCATTAGAGCATTGCTTTTACTTGGTTATATACGTTCTCGGCAGTAAATCCAAGTTTCTCATCCAATACAGTGTAAGGAGCAGAGAAACCGAAAGATTCCAATCCCCAAACTTTACCGTGGCAACCTACCAGACCTTGAAGAGTGACAGGCAGACCGGCAGTCATACCGAAAATCTTCGCATCTGCCGGAAGGATAGCTTCCTGATATTCTTTCGGTTGGTTACGGAACAGACCTTCAGACGGAGCAGATACAATGCGTACCTTTACGCCATCTTTGCGAAGCAATTCTGTACCGGCTACCAATGTAGCAACTTCAGAACCTGAAGCTACCAGGATTACATCCGGGTTTTCATCAGAACCTGCTACGATATAAGCACCCTTAACTGCCTGTTCGTAATCAGTTCCTGCCGGTAAGTTGGCAATATTCTGGCGAGAGAAGATCAATCCTGTCGGAGTGGACATATTTTCCATGGCAAGTTTCCATGCAATAGTTGTTTCTTCTGCATCTGCCGGACGAAGTACCAACATAGAGTTGTGTCCCTTGTGGTTCTTCAGTTTTTCCATCAGGCGGATTTGTGCTTCCTGTTCTACCGGTTCGTGAGTAGGACCGTCTTCACCTACGCGGAATGCGTCGTGTGTCCAGATGAATTTCACCGGTTGTTCCATCAAAGCAGCCATACGTACGGCAGGTTTCATGTAATCGGAGAATACGAAGAATGTACCGCAAGCAGCGATTACACCACCGTGGAGTGACATACCGATACAGATACAAGCCATCGACAATTCTGATACACCTGCCTGGAAGAATGCTCCGCTGAAATCACCTTTCTTGAAAGAATGAGTCTTTTTCAGGAAACCGTCAGTCTTGTCAGAGTTAGAAAGGTCGGCAGAAGCAACGATCATGTTTTCTACTTGTGTGGCAAGTGCGCCCAGTACAGTGGCAGATGCAGCACGAGTAGCGCTACCAGCTTTCTGTTCGATAGCAGCCCAGTCCACTTTCGGAGCTTTGCCCGAGAAGAAAAGTTCCAGTTTGGCAGCTTGTTCCGGGTTTGCTTTCGCCCATGCAGCTTTTGCAGCATATTTTTCAGCTACAATTTTCTTCAGCTCTTCCGCACGTTTTGCATACAGTTCGGCTACTTCCGGGAATATAACGAACGGGTTAGTAGGATCACCACCCAAATTCTTGATTGTATTTACATAAGCGTCGCCACCGAGAGGAGCACCGTGCGTAGCGCAGTTGGCTTCATAGCTGCTGCCGTCTGCCTTGCGTGCACCTTTACCCATAACCGTTTTACCGATAATCAGTGTCGGGCGTTCTTTTTCAGCCTGTGCTTCTTTGATTGCTGCGCGGATTTCATCAGGATCATTACCGTTGATGCTAAGTACGTTCCATCCCCATGCTTCATATTTCATGGCAGTATCTTCAACGGTTACATCTTTCGTTTCAGTAGAAAGCTGGATATCGTTGGAGTCATAGAACATAATCAGGTTGTCCAGTCCCAGTGCACCGGCAATACGTCCGGAACCTTGAGAGATTTCTTCCTGGATACCACCGTCAGAGATGTAAGCATAGATTGTTTGATTCATCACCTCGTTGAAACGGGCTTTCAGGAATTTGGCAGCGATGGCAGCACCCACAGCGAAAGTGTGTCCTTGTCCCAACGGACCGGAAGTGTTTTCAATGCCACGCATGATGTCCACTTCAGGATGTCCCGGAGTAGGACTTCCCCATTGACGGAATTCTTTCAGTTCGTCCAAAGTGAATTTACCTGTCAATGCCAGTGTAGAATAAAGCATCGGAGACATATGGCCAGGGTCCAGGAAGAAGCGGTCACGTCCTTCCCAACGGGGATTTTCAGGATCGTATACTAGAAACTCAGAGAAGAGTACATTTACAAAATCAGCACCACCCATGGCGCCACCCGGGTGACCGGAATTGGCTTTCTCAACCATTGAAGCAGCAAGAATACGGATGTTATCCGCTGCACGATTCATAAGTTTGTTATCGTTCATATCATTAAAATTTAATTGATTTCTGTCAGATTGTTCGCAAAGATAACTCTTTATGTGGATTTAACAATCCAAAAGAGCTATCTTTTTTATCGACAATTTTACGGTCTTCTTGTTTGTGATACAATAAGTAATTGCACTAAAATTACTGTAACTCTAAAGTAACAATGGACTTAGCAGGAAGTTTTACCTTCATTATGCCTTTATTGATTTTTACCTCTTTGAAAGGTGCCGGTTTTACAATATTAGGGTTTTCAAAAGAATTGTAATCGGTCAGTTTTGCAGAGGTCAGAATCTCTCCGACTGCTTTTTTTGCTTTCGTATCACCCAGATTGATGGTGATTTCCTGTGCCTCGTCAGCATCTACATTGGACAGAGAAAGGTGGATCACTCCATCTTTGTTTTTGGAAGCTGTGGCGCTTACCATCGGAACGGTACGGTTATCACGTACACTCATCTTTTCGCAAGTCAGGTCGATGGGAAGATAAGTGGCATCCTGATGTACTTTATACATCTTGAAGACATAATAAGTAGGAGTGAGCACCATTTCTTTGTCTTTCGTCAGAATCATGGATTGAAGTACATTGACAATCTGTGCGATGTTTGCCATCTTCAGGCGGTCTGTGTATTTGTGGAATACGTCAAGGCTTAAAGAAGCAACGAAAGCATCGCGCAATGTATTCTGCTGATACAGATGTCCTTTGATGGTTCCCGGTTCTTCATCCCACCAGGTTCCCCATTCGTCGAGTAAAAGAGCGATCTTTTTGTCCTTGTCATATTTATCCATGATGGCGCAATGTTTCTTGAGCACATCTTCCACTTCCAAACATTTACCCATTGTCCAATAATAATCATCCTTGTTGAATTGAGTGGCTGCTCCTTTGCTGCCGCTCCATCCGGTTACGGTGTAATAGTGGAGAGAAAGGCCGTCCATACGATGTCCTACGCGATTCATCAATACGTCTGTCCAGTTGTAGTCATAATCACTTGCACCACTGGCAATTTTGAACAGACGGTTACCGTCATAGTTGCGGCAATAAGTAGAATAACGACGGTATAAGTCCGCATAATATTCCGGACGCATACTGCCACCACAGCCCCAGCTTTCATTTCCTACTCCCAGATATTTGAGTTTCCATGCTTTGTCACGACCATTCTTACGACGAAGATTGGCCATAGGAGAGTCTCCATCAGAAGTCATATATTCCACCCATTTGGCAAGCTCTTCCACTGTACCGCTACCTACATTTCCACTTACATAAGGTTCACAACCCAGCATTTCGCAAAGATTCAGGAACTCATGTGTACCGAAACTGTTATCTTCAATCGTTCCGCCCCAGTTGTTATTTACCATCTTCGGACGATTTTCTTTCGGACCGATGCCGTCCATCCAATGATATTCATCGGCAAAGCAACCACCCGGCCAGCGCAGAACGGGAACAGCCAAGTCTTTTAATGCATTGAATACATCTGTACGGTATCCCTTAATATTGGGTATATCTGACTTTTCGCCTACCCAAAGACCACCGTAGATACATGAACCCAGGTGCTCGGCAAACTGACCATAGATTTCTTTCGGGATAATTTCTTTGCCTTGGTCGGCATGCACGGTTATGGTAGCACTCTTTTGCGCGGAAAGAGATACTGATGCTGCCAGAAAGACCGTGCTGACTAATAGTTTTGCTTTCATAAATGGTATTTTGTTTAATGATTATATAGATGCTTGATTTTGATGATGGTTATTTCTTTTTGAACGTTTATTTTAGTAAACGCACTTCGTAAATTGCAGGTGTCCATTCCGTTCCGTCAGGGATGAAACGTATCGGACAACTACCTGTATTCAGTTTTTGAGGCAGGGCATAAGAAAGGGTAATAAAGCCATCTTTATCTGCTTCACTGATCGTCGGATTAACAGCCAACTTTTCGTTATTCAGTAGAATAGCCACTTTGTTACGGTCATCTTTCCGTATGGTGATCAGTATGCGGCTTGCTTCCTCTTTTACTTTCAGTTGATAGCCGAACCAACCTTTGGCACGGCGGAAGTGCCGGTCTGTGTTCGTTCCGGTTTCTGCCTGTTCATATTGGATGCCATGGTCGGATTCCGGTTGCTGTTCACCGGGGAAGATAAGATCAATGGTTTGATTAGCTAATTCGGTTGCCTTTCGTTCAGCCGTTGCCATTTCTTCCTGAATAGCTTTGAACAGCTCTTCACTTGCCTGCCGGAAATAAACGGCATAGCGGGAATTATGCAGGCGGAAGAAGGGAACAAGCTCCAATGCTTTGCCTTGTGCAGGATATACGTCTCCGTTGTAGCTGAAAGCGATGCGGCTACCTTGTTCTTTGTGAAGGGACTTACGGATGGAATCGGGATTTCCTATCAACATCGGAACTTCTTGCAAAGGAATTTGTTTGCCATGGGCGATATGTCCGCCACGACTGTCGTCGGCATATAAACCATCGAGGTGTTCAGTGCCTGTGGAAGCTGCAAGAACGATAGGACCGTATAAGAAAGCATAATAATCTTTCTTGTCTGGAATCTGTTCCATAGTGACTCTCATCGGCAAGTTGAAAGTAATGACATCTCCTTTCTTCCATTTGCGGGAAAGAGGAAGATACTGATTACCTTTTGCCATAATGAATATTTTTCTTTTCCCATTGATGCTGATACTATAACCTTTGGATTGGTTAGCCCATTCCGGAATACGTATCATTAAAGTACGTTTTTTCTTAGGAGCTTCATCTATTCGCAAAGTTACCTTACCGTCGTCAGGGAATCGGGTTTCCTGTGTCAAGGTTATGCCTTGTTCTTTCCAGGTTAGTTGCGAGGGGATGAAGAGGTTGATATAGAGCGTATCTTTCTGATGTGCATAAATGAATTCACCGTATTTGGTATGATTCTCCAAGCCTGAACCGACACAGCACCACATGGATGTTTCCGGTTGTGAGTAAACGCGGTAATGTCCTGGACGCATGGGAGTGAAGTATACAAAACCACCTTTGTCCGGTTCCTGCGATGCGAGAATGTGATTGTAAAGTGCACGTTCGTAATAGTTTACGTAGTTGGGGTCAGGCTCTTGTGTATTGTTGGGATTGTGAGAATTCTGATAAAGCATTTTAGTAAGACGGAGCATGTTGTAAGTATTACAGGTCTCCGGTCCTTGAACGTCGTTCAGCATGGACGTGAAGTTGTCGGATGGGTGGAAATGTTCACGGACGCTATTTCCTCCGATGCAGACGGAACGGTGATTGACTACCGTATTCCAAAAGAAACGGGCGGCATGATCCCATTCAGCAGCATGATTCCAACTTTTGTCATCTTGCGAAAGTTCTGCTATTCGTTTGTAGCCGATCACTTTGGGAATCTGTGTGTTGGCGTGCATACCTGTCAGCTTGTCTTCATCTTTGATAAGCGGGTCGAGGATAAGTTTGTGGGAGAAACGGCGGGCCAGTTCCAGATATTTCTTGTCGCCTGTGATTTCAGCTACATCAGCGAAAGTCTCATTTAATCCGCCATGTTCGCTGCGAAGCATATCCTGCATTTGCTCGTCGCTCAAACCGGAAGTGATGTCAATCATCCAGTCTGTAAGGTCAATCAGCATTTTACGTGCCAGATCGCTTCCTGCATACAAGTAAGCATCCCGCAATCCGGCATACGTTTTATGTATGTTGTATAGAGGTACCCATTTGCCGTTAAGGTCGAAACCTCCGGCACGGATTTTTCCTGCTTTTACATCTTTCCAAAGTTGGAGGCTTCCCGGAGTTCCTCCGATGAATCCTGTACCTACAGCTTGCTGTGCACGATGCAACTCATTCAGCATATAGTTGAGGCGGTTGTAGACGGCAGTATCTCCGGTAGCGGCATACATCATGGAGAGTGCGGATAGATAATGTCCGCCGATATGTCCGTCCAATCCGGTATTTTCCCAGTTGGTGTAGCTGGGAGCTTTAGGTTGCAATCCTGCTTCGCGTAGAAAAGGAGCGAGCAGACGGTCGGGGTTTAAGGCAAGTATATAATGTAAATCAGTCTGTTGGGCTTGCCGGAACGGACTATCCAATAGTTTCACATCCTGTAAAGGGAAGTAAGACACCTGTGGAGCGTTTTGTGCTTTAGCTAGTGAGGTGGACAGGGCAAGTGCAAGTATGAACGAGGTGGTTTTCATGATAATAGTCTCCCCTTGTCCCTCTCCAAAAGAGGAGAGGGGATGAGGATGTTTTATGTTAATACTTAAATGATTATGAGAAGAAAAAGCAGAGGAAGCACTCGTGATGAGGCTTATTTAAATTTGACCGCTGCTTCCTCGATAGGCAATCCTGCCTTATAGTTTTCGATGTATGTATTAAAACCGGCTACATCTTCGGGCGTGGGTGATACCTCGACACCGGCATCTCCGACAAATACACTTTCATCCAGGAAGTCGGCAAGAGATTGTTTCTTTTCGTTGTTCACGAGATAAGAACCTAACAAGGCAATCCCCCAGGCACCACCTTCACCGGCTGTTTCCATTACCGAAATAGGCGAGTTGATGGCTGCTGCAAGGATTCTTTGACCTACTCCCTTTGTTCTGAACAGTCCTCCGTGACCTGTAATTCTATCCACTTTGATTTTTTCTTCGTTGAACAGGATATCATTACCAATCTTGAGAACGCCTACTGAAGCGTATAAGTGAGTCCGCATAAAGTTGGCCAGATTGAACTTGTCATTGGCAGAGCGTACAAATAAAGGTCTTCCGTCGGCAAGTCCTGTTACAGGTTCGCCTGAAATATAGTTGTACGAAAGAAGACCTCCGCAATCTGTGTCACCGGTAAGTGCGATATTGTAGAGTTTGCTATAGATTTCATCCATATTTACAGGTATGCCCAGAAGTTCCTGATATTCTTTAAACAGGTTGACCCATGCATTGAGATCGGAAGTACAGTTATTGCAATGTACCATGGCTACGAGGCTTCCGTCAGGAGTTGTAACCATGTCGATCATTTCGTATGGCTTGGACAAGTCTTTCTCTAATACAATCATTGAGAATGAAGAAGTACCTGCTGATACATTTCCGGTGCGCTGTTTCACAGCATTGGTTGCAACCATACCGGTGCCGGCGTCTCCTTCCGGAGGACAAACGGGTATTCCTGCTTTCAAATGACCCGATGCGTCGAGTTTTTTACTACCTTCCGGTGTGAGGACACCTGCATTTTCACCTGCCGATAATACTTTAGGCAGAATATCCTGTAGCTTCCAGCTATATTCTTTCGAAGCAATCAGCTTGTCGAACTTAGCCACCATTTCAGCAGAATAGTTGTTAGTAGTTGGATCTATAGGAAGCATACCTGATGCATCGCCTATTCCCAACACTTTTTCGCCTGTGATCTGCCAATGCACATAACCTGCCAGAGTGGTCAGGAAGTCGATTTCATTAACGTGTGCTTCGTTGTCCAGAATAGCCTGATACAAGTGGGAAATGCTCCAACGCAGAGGGATATTATAGACAAATAGTTCGGACAAAGCAGCCGCTGCGCGGCCCGTATTGGTGTTTCTCCAAGTGCGGAAAGGCACGAGGATTTCTTCTTTTTTGTTGAATGGCATATAACCATGCATCATAGCGCTGACACCGATGGCAGCCAGAGTCTCGATCTCTATGCCGTATGCATTCTTTACGTTCGTACGAAGATCAGCATAACAATCTTGCAGCCCTGACCAGATGGCTTCAATGCTATACGTCCAAAGTCCGTCAACTAACTGGTTTTCCCAAGTGTGGCTACCTTGAGCAATAGGCTTGTTTTCCTGGTCGATCAAGACAGCTTTTATTCGTGTAGAACCGAGTTCTATACCAAGAATAGCTTTACCTGCCTCGATGGTTGATTTTGCATCTAATTTCATGTTGAAATCAATATTTTAAGGTATAACGATCATTATAAAAAAATCAAGTTTCGCAAAAACTTAACGAAATAATTAAGCCATGCGAAACTTGAATAATTGTTTTAGCAAAGTGCTTTATTCAACATGTAATAAACTTCGTTCATGCGCAGTTCTTTCTTGAAGCAGCTGATCGTAGTATCCTTGTTGATATGTACCATTTCGATACCTGCGATTTCAGCATAATCTTCCCAATATTCTGCTGTCAGGTCGTAAGAGAAGCAAGAGTGGTGAGTTCCACCAGCCAGAATCCATGCACCTGCACCTACTTCAAGGTTTGGCATCGGAATCCAGAGAGCAGAAGCAACCGGCAACTTAGGCAGCGGTTTCGGCTCGATACATTCTACGTCGTTCACGATCAGACGGAAACGGTTACCCATATCTACAACAGTAGCAGTGCAGCCTGTACCTACTTTTGAAGTGAAGACCAGACGTGCAGTCTGACTCTTGCGGATACCTATACCGAGGAAGTGTACTTCCAGGCGAGGTTTGTTGGCTGCGATAAGCGGACAGATTTCCAACATGTGTGACTGAAGGATAGAGCTGTTTGCACCATCGAAGTTCAGTGTGTAATCTTCCAGGAATGAACAGCCTTTAGGAAGACCCTGATTCATCACCCATACAGTACGGTAAAGAGCAGCCGATTTCCAGTCACCTTCAGCACCGAATCCATAACCTTCCGCCATCAGACGTTGTGAAGCAAGACCCGGGATTTGATCGAAACCATTGTACTCAATGTCGCCCAAATCGTCGAAGTTGGTAGTAAATCCTTTGGCACCTTTGGCTTTCAGGATAGCGCGCATAGCCAGTTCAGCCTTGGCAGCATTCCATACTTTCTGGTAAGCTTCAGTTGATTTATCTTCCAGAGAAGCATCGTGATCGTATTCCTTGAAGTAAGTAGCTACCAATGCGTCTACCTCTTCATTTTTGATATCCTTATGATATTCCATCAATTCGCTTACCGGACAGTAATCTACGTGGTAACCCATACGTTGTTCAGCTTCCACTTTATCACCATCGGTTACGGCTACGTTGTTCATCTGGTCGCCGAAACGGATAATCAGCATATCCTGTGAATCTGCCCAACCGGCACAAACACGCATCCAAACGGCAATCTTATGCAAAGTCTCTTCCTCTTTCCAGTAACCTACCACTACTTTACGACGGATACGCATACGGGTGCAGATATGTCCGAATTCGCGGTCACCGTGAGCAGACTGGTTCAGGTTCATGAAATCCATGTCCATTGTATCCCAGGGAATTTCCTTGTTGAATTGAGTATGCAGGTGCAACAAAGGCTTCTTCAACTGTTGCAAGCCGTGAATCCACATTTTAGCAGGAGAGAACGTATGCATCCAAGTGATAACACCGACACACTTTTCGTCATTATTGGCTGCTTTGAAAACAGCTTCCACTTCTTTAGAAGAATTAGCTGTTCCTTTGTATACCACCTTTACAGGAAGTTTACCGGATTCGTTCAATCCGTTAACCATTTCATTAGAGTGTGCGTCTACTGCGATTACTGCGTCACCTCCGTACAAAAGCTGTGCTCCTGTTACGAACCATACTTCATATTGATCAAATGCGTTCATAATGTTATTGCTTTAATTGTTATTGTTCTAATTTTTAATCTTTAATTTTTAATTATTTCTGTCCGTAATAAGCATTCGGACCATGCTTGCGGCTGAAATGTTTCTCTATCAGCAGCGGATTCATTGTTAAATTGGGATTCACCGCATAAGCGATACTTGCCATTTTAGCTACCTGTTCCATAACCACAGCATTGTGTACGGCATCGTACGCGTCTTTTCCCCAAGAGAAAGGACCATGATTTTTTACCAATACTCCCGGTGTATGTACAGGGTTCAAGCCTTCAAAACGTTTCACTATCACATTACCGGTTTCCAGCTCGTAAGCACCTTTCACTTCCGCTTCTGTCATATCCGCTGTGCAGGGAATAGCATCATGGAAATAATCTGCATGAGTGGTTCCGATATTCGGAATGTCACATCCGGCTTGTGCCCAGGCTGTAGCATAGGTAGAGTGCGTATGTACCACTCCTCCGATCTCCGGAAATGCTTTGTAAAGCACTACATGAGTAGGGGTGTCTGAAGATGGCTTCAGCCGTCCTTCAACGACCTTGCCATCCAGATCCACTACTACCATATCTTCGGCTTTCATATCATCATAACTTACACCACTGGGTTTGATTACTACCAATCCGCTTTCACGGTCGATGGCAGAAACATTTCCCCAGGTAAAGATGACTAATCCATGCTTTACCAATTCGAGATTGGCATGAAATACTTTTTCTTTTAGTTCTTCCAGCATAATGATTATAATTTAAATTTCGGGTCCTTGCGGTAAGCCTTGCTATTGAACTTATACAAGGCAGCACCACGTTTCGAACCCAGTTTGTCAATTTTATCAGTCTTTTCTATATAATCCATTTCGGCCACTCTTTTACGGAAGTTCCGTTTATCCATCGGTTCGTCGTAAATAGCTTCATATAGACTTTGCAGTTGAGACAACGTAAAGAGTTTCGGAAGCAGATTGAATCCGATAGGTTCCACGGACGCTTTTTGCTTCATCAGTTCCCGTGCTTTTTCCACCATTTCAGGATGGTCGAAGATAAGTGGGGGAAGTTCGTTCATATTCACCCAGTAAGCGTTGTGCTTCTGAACAAGTTTCCGGTCGTATTCATTAATATTGATTAATGCATAGTAAGCTACGGAGATTACCCGTTCACCCGGATCACGTTCGACAGCTCCAAAAGCTCCTACCTGCTCCATATAAACGTTTTCCAGTCCGGTAAGCTCATGCAATACACGTTTGGCGGCATCGTCCACACTTTCATCTTTCTGCACGAATCCTCCCATCAGTGACCATTCACCCATTGCCGGCTCAAAGTTTCTCTTCAACAGGAGCAGGCTGATTTCCCCTTCGGAGAAACCAAAGATTATACAGTCGATGCCGACATAGAAAGTTGGATTGGTACTATAATACTTATTCATATCAGGGTATTACCAGAAGTATATATAAAATAATGCACAAAGAACTACTACACCGATAGAGGTGATAACATCCCACTTGTTCCAGCTTTGCTTGATGAGTGTCTTATAGTCATCAGTAAAGGTGATAGCTTCTATCTGCTTGGCAGTAGGTGCAGGAGTGAAGAATGAAACAACAACCATCAGTACGATCAGGAATACGAGCAGCCATATTTCGAAGATCAGCCAGTTTGTCTGCCAGAACCAGGCAGTACATTCCCAGTACCATCCAGACATCACATCTTTACCTGTATTCGTGAGGATATTGGTCAGCAAACGTACCATACCGATGATAAAACCTACTATCATAGCTGTTTCACCTGCCTTAGGCGTAATCTTCTTGGAGAATATACCGAGGGCGAATACAGCCACCATCGCAGGAGCAAGCAATGACTGGATGCCTTGCAGATAATCATAAAGACTACCCAGACTCTGCATGATAGGTATCCATACAATACCCAGAATTACTACAACAATAGTAGCGATACGACCTACCAACACATAAGTTGCTTCGCTCTTGTCCTTGAACATCGGTTTGTAGAAGTCTTCAGTAAACAAGGTAGCGCAAGAGTTGAAGAATGCTGCCAATGAAGCCACCAATGCCGAAATAAAGCCAATGGTAACAATACCTTTTACACCGGCAGGCAATACGAACTTAACCATTGAACCAAAAGCTGTATCAGGATTATCCAGTACGAAACCGCTTTCCGGACGTGCCGACAATGCAGCAGCTATCATACCCGGTATCAAGAACATGAACACAGGCAAAATCTTGAAATAACCGGCAGCGATAGTACCTCTACGTGCACGTCTCATAACCTCTTCGCTGGATTCACCTTTACGTTGTCCAAGCACACGTTGAACGATATGCTGGTCAGTACACCAGTACCAGAATCCGATAATGGATGCTCCGATAAATACCCAGAAACCTGGATAGTCATCATACATCGGGTCGCCTGTCTCAAAGTGGAACATGTGGTTTGTGCCGTGAGCAACTCCGTCTGTTCCTATATTAAGTGTCTTGGCATACTCTATCATGTGAGTCCAACCGTCGCTGATACTACCGGCTCCAAGTGCAGACAATCCTAAGAAAAGAACAAGGAACGAACCGATAATAAGTATCGGAGTCTGGATAGCAGACAATGTCATAACTCCTTTCATACCACCCAGAACAGTGAAGATTCCCGTAAGAACGATCAGGCCGATAGCACCAAACCAGAATGGCAATCCGAGAAGACTTTCCATGAAGATACCTCCGGTAAATGCTGTTACGCTGACTTTGGTTAATACGTATGCTATGAGGGTAATGATAGACAACCATGAACCTGTAGCAGGAGTATATCTATATTTCAGGAAGTCGGGCATCGTGATGATTTTTCCTAACTTCACGTTCATCAGCTGATAGAACGGTACGAAAAGCCAACCTAAAATAAGGATCATCCATCCCTGCATTTCCCAGTGTGCCATACCTACTCCGGATTTAGCTCCTGTACCGGCAAGTCCTACAAGGTGTTCCGAACCGATATTGGCAGCGAAGATAGCTGCACCGATGATATACCAGGGTTCCCCTTTACCAAACAAATAATCTTCACTGTTAGCGCCTTGTTGCAAACGCTTGTCTTTCTGTATCGAACGCCATACCGCCCATGTGACTGCTAAAATACCGACTACGATGATTACCCAGTCGATCCATATAAACTCGTGTGAATTCCAGTTCATCTTATTCTGCTTTTGTTTTTTTGATATTAAATTATTTCTCTATACCGAATTTGAAAATACATTCACTGTTGTAAGTCTGTCCCGGTTCCAGAACTACAGACGGCCAGTCTGCCTTGTTAGGACTGTCAGGATAGTGTTGTGTCTCCAGACAAACAGAAGCACGCTGGTTATAAACGATACCTTTTTTGCCGGTTACCGTTCCATCGAGGAAGTTACCGGTATAAACCTGTATACCCGGTTCGTTGGTATATACTTCCAGAGTAATGCCGCTTTCGGGTGAAGTGAGTTTGGCTGCCACTTGGGAAAGATCTCCCTTAGTGTTCAATACCCAGTTATGGTCATATCCATTTCCATTCTTTAATTGAACGAAATCATAGTTATTGATTTCCTTACCTACAGCTTTCGGAGTAGTAAAGTCCATCGGAGTGTCTTTAACCGGAACAATTTCGCCTGTAGTCATAAAGGTGCTGTCTACCGGAGTATAGTAGTCTGCATTCACATACATGATATGATCGGTTGAAATTTTAGACGGATCACCGGAAAGATTGAAATAAGAGTGGTTGGTCATGTTGATGATCGTCTTTTTATCAGTAGTTGCGCTATATTTGATGTCGATAGCGTTGTTATCAGTCAGTTTGTAAGTCACTTTAGCTGTTACGTTGCCCGGGAAATTAGCATCTCCATCCGGTGAAATACGAGTCAGCTCCAGTGTTGTCGGATCAATAAGATTGGCTTCATAAACTTGGTACTGCCAGCCTTTCGGACCTCCGTGCAGGCAGTGTCCGTAATTGTTTTGTGGCAACTGGATCGTATCGCCATCCAATACAAAACGTCCCTGGTTGATACGGTTTGCATAGCGTCCGATAGAAGCGCCAAAGTCGCTCGGTACATTAATATAATCAGCAATGCTGTCAAAACCTAAAACTACATCCTGCATCTGACCGTTTTTGTCGGGTACCATGATAGACACGATGCGTCCTCCGAAGTTAGTGATGCATATTTCCATGCCTGCCTTATTCTTTAACGTGTAAAGAGCTGTTTGGGCATTATTCACTTCTGTTTGAAATTTTACCGGGTCAAGACCGGACAAAGTCAGCTCGGAAGCCGGCTTGTTATTGCACGCAGCCAGCATCAGCGCGGCAATTCCTGCAAGTAGAAAATGTTTTTTCATGGTTTTATTTTTAATGTAAATGAGATGCTTATCTTATTTTGGGTGTAAAAGTAACACTTTAGTTTGGTGTATCAAATACACTCTTATATGTTATGCAGCATAAAAGAGAAAAAACTGCTTCCGGATATCAAGATTCCGGAAGCAGTTTCAATAAGCATATCAATGAGCGTTTATTGAACCTTCTTTCCCCAATAAGTCTTTTTATTTCCTTGTGCGGCGTAAACGATGGTATGAGTTCTGGGAGTAGCTTCCCAATCCACTTCTCTTTGTAGATAAAGCACTACTCCGGCACTAGTCGTAATCGTCTGTGAAGCCGCATCGAATGTCCACGATGCATCCTTCCAACTGCCGGAACTAATCTTATGCGTACCGGCATCAAAAGTCAGTGTTTCAGATGTTCTTTGAGTACCAGTGGAGGAAGTCAGAGACAGATGTTCCCAGTTACCGGCAATTTCTTCTTCCGTGATAGGCACTTGTGGCACGGCTCCATATCTCTCCGGCATCACCAAAGGCCAGCCGTTGGCATCCCAGCGGATACTGCGAACGTGTCCCATCATGATAGCGTTGGAGTATTCATTACCCCCGACATTCTCAGGGAAACGTCCCTGTGAAGTATAAAACCAGTTGCCCTCTCCATCCTCGAAAATACCGCAGTGGGAGATACCTACCCATCCATAGCTATTGTTAAACTGATAAGGTGCTGTCAGTATCGGATAGAGTTCTCCGCTTCCCATAGCAGGGGTACCGTCCATATCAACATACGGACCGTCGATGTTGACAGAGCGGCAGACGCGGGTGTTATATTCTACTGCTAGTGTACCATAAGCGAGGAACAGGTAATAATAACCATTGCGGTAAATTACTTCCGGACCTTCCGAAGCTTGCCAACGGCTATCGCCGCGGGTAGCGATAATTTTACCATAACCGGAGTTGTTTTCACCCGTGATGTCCCACGGATTGCCTAGGGTGTGGAGCGGCATACCATCTTCGGGATTCAGTTGCAGGGCAGCAATGCCACTGTGCCATGAGCCGTAGATCATCCAGTGTTCTCCGTTCTCAGTAATAATATAGGTTGGGTCAATAGCATTGATCTTGAAATAACCGTTCCAGTCGCTGGTGCTTACGCGTCCATAGTCTGTTTTGCCTTTATCGCTGGCAGAGCAGACAACAAAACCCTTATCTTCCCAGATATTGCTTGCCGGGTCGGCTGTTTCCATCAGTCCGATGAAAGCACGTTCGGTCCATGAACCGTCGAAGTTTCCGTTATTATCCACTTCCGGTTTGCCCGTTTTGATATAGTTAGTAATCACGATGGAGTAGTACATACGGTATTTGCCAGTGGCAACTTTGCGGGCAACCGGTGCCCAATAACCATAAGAAGGGCTATCGATAGGCTCCAGTCCCATTTCTGCACGGTAGGCGTTCAGCTTCTCTTTAATCCAAGTAGGAGGGGTTTCGGTCATGGTTGCTCCGAGGTATTCCCAGTTGACTAGGTCGCGTGAGCGCCGTGCATGGAAATGTCCGTTACCGGAGTGCGCATTTCCGTAAGAAGCATCTGTCTGATACATATAATAGTATCCGTCATCAGCTTTCATCACTGTGGGGTCGTGTACGTTTGCCAAATTCCATTTACTGCGTTGATTCCAAGCGGCTATGCCTATGTAGTTGTCTTCATAGGCGGGTGCCACATAGTTTTTGAGCTGTTCGTCAAGGCTTTGGCTTTCTGTGGTTGCCGTGAGCACATCCGAGTAGGTATAACGGCTGTTACCATAGACGTAAGCGCGGATATAGTAAGAGGTATTGCCCGTCAAGCCGGAAATCGTAGCGCTGAAATTATCATCGGCATCCACTATATTATCTTTGATAGTTGGGTTCTGGGCATTGACACTGTAACAAAAGCCTTTCTTGACTACCTGATTGATATTGCCGGTGACCGATGAAGTGACAGTCAGCGAAGTGCCTGTGGCTGTAGTTACTTCGGGAGTAACTATGACTATATCACTGTTTCTATTGTATTCGATATTGTCCAGTCCATCGGAGCAAGCTGCAAAAGCAAAGACCGTCAGCAGGGATATTAAGAAAAATGTTAGTTTTTTCATTTGATATGGATGATAAAGAAATTAATAGTTATTCTTATTCATTGAAGACAAGATGAGCCTTCTCGACAGATAATGTAAAACACAGGTCATTGGGATCTATGGTATTGATGCCCAAATAATACTGGGTAGAGGTTTTGCCTTTAGTACCCACCATCACTGCCTGGATGTCAGCGGTGCTATTGCCGCAATTAGTTACATAGACCGTGACTTTGGCTCCATTCATACCGGAAAGCCAAGTGTCCCAGTCGCCTTGTGTTCCGCCATTAACGCAGGCGGCATATCCATTGCCTAATCCGAAGTTGTCGGCGCGAACAAATGCGTATTCGTCAGTAGTTATGCTTTTATGGAGAAATACAAGGAAGTTATTCCAGTTGGCAGCCAAATCACTATAGTTGGTGAAGGTGATATACTTTGTCTTGCCCACAGGTACGTTGAATATGTCGGAAGAGGCTCCGTGGAAGCCCGTTGAGTTGTCTTCGGCTCCTACCATGCTAGTTGTGTTTCTCACTTCAGAAGCTATAGACTTGGAGACGTTAACCTCTACCGTTGCGGTGATTCCTTCTTCAGCAGTAATGGTAACGATCTGCGAACCGGTCTTCACCGGAACGGCAGAGAAGATGAGTCTCGCGTTGTCAATGATTCTTGTACTTTGGTCGGTGTAAGTTGCTGTAACCACCATACCTGTCGGGTCGAAGGCCATCGTCCGGTTCGCCAAACTCTCGGTAGCTGCCGAGGTGTAATAATAGTATTGTGTGTGCGAGGGTGGGGTAGTCACCTCGATGGATGCAATCTGTTCCACTACTTCAAAGGTAGTATTAGCCATAATCGGTTTATCACAATTCTCACCCTTTAAGGTCTTGTTGTAGATGACCACAAGAGTTTTCACACCAGGTTGCTCCATATCAGGGATGGCAGAGATAGAGAGTTCGGCAGCCGGTACAGTTTTGGTCACTCCCTCTTCAAAGGTAACGATGGCCGATACATCGATCATGGCCTCTTCGAGCGGAGTACCTACGTTGACTTGATCAGGTACGTCCTGCAGTACCATCGATACCGGATTCTTGTCTAGAGCAGATGTAAGGCCACCTATAGGGACGATGTTGGTCTGCAAGAAATCGATGTAAGAACCTTCGGGAACTAAGAAGCAGCGGATATTGGTGTTGTTCGCATCTGCATTCAGATTTCCTTCCTTGTATGGTTGCTTGTAAATCTTGGTGGCTACACCGTTGGTCATCTTTATGGTAAAAGCATTTTCATTGGTACGGTCAACGGTGAGTGTCACCTTGCCGCCCAAGCTCTGTACGTTAGGGGCTGCATTGCTGGCATCAGGAGATAGGAGCAATGTGCTTGTGGTGTACTTAAAATAGAGCTTGCCCCATTGCGAGTTGTAAGCTATAGAATCGCTTGTGGCATCAAAACGGATAGCTCCGTATTCAGTGTATCCTGTACCTCCACGATCCACATCGTTGGTGACTACAAGGGCATAGTTCTTGAAATACGTGTTATCGGTCGGGTTGATATGGAGATTGAACACCGCATTCCACTTCTCGCCATCAGGTACCACATAATACTTGGAGAAAGTAGACCACCAACCGGAGGTGAAATCCGTATTTCCGATGGTGTACACATCTTCCTGCATGCCCTCAAGCACTTCATCTTCCGGTTGTTTCTTCGAATCTTCAATTTCCTGTATCTTATCGGAAATCCAGTCGGGGGCGTTTACGTCATAAAGTTTGCCATCCGTGCAGCCTGTCAGTGTCAGTAATCCAAAGGTTACGGAACAGCAAGCGTATGCTATCTTTTTTAGTAATCTCATTGTCTTAAATTTTAATAGGTCTCTAAGTTTATTTACTTGCTTAAATTTACAACCGGACGCACTTTACATCCGCTTTCCCGGAAGTAAGTGGAATTATCTGTACTATAGTTGGCGGAGTTGCCTTTCAGATTCGGGTTGTTGTTCATCAACTGCTGCACAATGGGCAGGAATTCGTGTCCCGATATGTAGGTATCGAAAGTGCTCTTCAGTTCAGGATCGTTTGCTACATCGCTGTAGTTCACAGGATTCTTTACTCCCACTGTAGAGCGGCGTACCGTACCGTGTTCCTTGAGCTGTTTCAAGCGGCTGCTGTCGTAGAAGAAGCCCCAGCGGATGAGGTCGAAACCTCGACCGAATTCGCAGCCGAACTCTTTGGGACGCTCTATGTTGGCAATCTGCTCAAAGAGTTGGTCAGTCGTGTCGAAGTCGGAAAGTTCCAAGTCGGACAAATCAGCGCGATTGCGCACTTCGTTAATCCAGTCGATAGCCTGCTGTGTAGGACCATTGACTTCATTCTCGCACTCGGCAGCGCGGAGCAGCACATCTGAATAGCGCATCAGGCGCAGGTTGATGCCATCGTGCAAGCCTGTAACGATGGTGCTGTACAGACCGGTACGGAGATTCGTGAATTTGGCAATCGGCAGACCACCGTAAGTGTTGTTGGTTACAATATTGTCGGTGGCTGTAAGTTTGTGCGTATAAGCTACATTACCATACTCGAAATCCGCCCAGTCGTTTTCGTAGGTTCCGATGGTCCAATAGAGTCTGGGGTCGAGTTT
The DNA here is from genome assembly GCF_014334015.1 of Bacteroides sp. M10. GTDB lineage: Bacteria > Bacteroidota > Bacteroidia > Bacteroidales > Bacteroidaceae > Bacteroides > Bacteroides intestinigallinarum. Next base: position 4,353,734 of record NZ_CP060488.1, read on the forward strand.
GCCATTGATAGTACGTTCACTTTTGAAGAGTTGATAGAGCCAGGGCGAAGCCGAGATGTCGGCCCAACCGCCATAGTTACCGGGACCAAAGTTGCTCTCAATAGCCGATCCTTGTGTGGCATTGGGACTTGTATTTACCGGAGTCCACTCGTCGTCGGTGCCTTGCGCTCCATAGTCAAGATACTGCACTTCGAAGAGGCTTTCCGCATTGTTCTCGTATGCCGAACCTTCGCGGAAGTTATCGCCATAGTTGGACATTAGCCGATAGGTGCCGTATTTTTTGCCAATGATGTCTTTCAGCACCGTGAGTGCATCGCTGTATTTTTGACGCATCATGAGGGCGCGAGCATAATAGCCTGCCGCAGCGCCGCAGGTGGCACGTCCACCAGCCCATTCGCCGCCTTCATCACGGGAAGGAAGCAATTCCATCGCCTCGTGGAAATCTTTTTCCACCTGATCGAGCACGTTATCGTAAGTGCTGTTGGTGGTATACAGTCCGTCTAACGAAGAATAGGTGGCATAATCTGTGATGAGGGGCGGATTCTGATAATAACCAACCAAGTTGTAGTACGACAGGCCGCGCAAGAAAAGCACTTGTCCTTTGATGCGTTTCATTTTATTAGAAAGTTGGCTGTTGTCCTCACCGCAACGGGAAATGGCGAAGTTGCACACGTTGATGGTGTAGTACCATTCCCGCCAAGGCCACCACGTGATGTCCGAGGTAACTTCTGCGTTAAGGTCATCGAAAGGCATGTACCACACTTGTGAAGAGTTCCAGGCTTCATCGCCACGGCACACGTCGATGGTGTAGCCTACACGAGCATAGGAACCCTCCATGCGGATATGGTTGTAGGCGGCAATCACGCTTTCCTCCAAATCATCGGCATTAAAGCCGAAAGTACTTGAGGTTTGTTGGTTGGGATTCAACAGATCCATTTTGTCACTGCAAGAAACCAGCGTGCTAAATCCCAAAATGAGAATAAGTGAATATTTATATAGTTTCATAAAATATGTTTTTAGTATTTAGGTACTAGATAGTAACGATTAAAATGTAAAATGAACGCCACACATGAAAGTGCGTGCAGTAGGATAAGAACAGAAGTTGTATCCCGGAGTAAAAGTTCCTCCCGCATAGTCTACATTATAACCGTGATATCCGGTGAATGTGTGGAGATTCTGTGCTGACACGTAGAAACGTACATCTGATACATATTTTCCGAACCACTCGTTAGGGAAATTGTAGCCCAATTCTACATTGGCAATCTTCCAGTAGGCTGCATTCTGAATCTTGCGTGAACTGAAGAGGTCGTTCCAACCCAAGCTGGCGCTGTTGGTGACATAAGTGCGTGGCACGTTGGAAAGATAAGTGCTACCGTCTTCGCTAAAGCGGTTGGCATCAAGCATACCCACCTCTTTGTTTCCCCAGCCGTAGCAAGAGTTAAGCGAGTTGTAGATGTCGTCGCTGACATGATAGTTCAGCGCACCGAAGGTAGCAATGCTTAGGTCGAAGCGCTTGTATTCAAAACGAGCATTGAGACCGAAATGAATCTTAGGCATACCGCTGCCCAGCACCACTTGGTCGTTGGCGTCTACTTTACCGTCGGGTTTACCGTCCGGTCCGCTTATGTCTTTATAGAGGCAGTCGCCAATCTGGGCACCCTCTTGAGTGGCGTGGTTATCCAAGTCTTCCTGCGTGCGGGCAATACCCTCATAAGCCCAGCCGTAGAACTGACCTATTTCTTGGCCTACATTGGTAATATATGCTCCGGAGATATAAGAGTCGGTACCAAAGCCTAACGAAGTCACACGGTTGCGCAACGTGCTTAGGTTGGCCGAAAGTTCATACTTGAAGTCATGATCGCGGTTACGGTAGGTAGCCGAGAACTCAAAACCGGAGTTGTTCATCGAGGCGGCATTCATCGTAACGGTGGTATTGGATACACCGGCTTGTTCGGGCACAGGGACAGCGTACAGCAGGTCTTCGCTGGTGTTCTTGTACCATTCGGCTGTGAACTCTAAGCGATTGTTGAACAAGGCGAGGTCGATACCCACGTTGTAGGTTTTCTTTTTCTCCCATGCCAGGTTATTGTCCACGAAAGTGGAAACGGCAGAACCGGTCACTACGTTACCGTTGAAATTGTAAGTCATATTGTTGCGCGACATGACAGCCTGATACATATACTCACCGATATTCTCGTTACCGAGTTCACCATAGCTGGCACGAACCTTGAACAGGTTTACGACATTCTGGTCGAAGGGGAAGAATTTTTCCTTGTCGAAGCGCCAACCCACAGAGACGGAAGGGAAAGTTCCCCAACGGATATTTCTGGTCAGGCGCGAGCTGCCATCCCGGCGCACTGTTGCCGAGAATAAGTATCTGTCATCGTAATTGTAATTGATACGACCGATGTAAGAAAGGATGGAATGTTTGTATTCGTAGCTTTCAGAATACGTGTCGGAAGCATTCTGGAGCTGTAGAAAATACGGTTCGGTGAAGTTGATTCCCCATCCGGTCAGCAGGTCGGTGTCTTCTTCTTCGTAACTCTGGCCTGCCAATACGTTGATGTGGTGCTTGCCTATCGTGCCATCGTAAGTAATCACATTCTCTATCAAAGCATCCGAATAGTCGCGCGACCCCTTGGTGAGCCGTTCGTTGCTCTTGGACAAGTACACACGGTTACTCTGCACCCATGCGGGAATCCAAGTGAAGTCCTTGCAATGGGTTTTGCTGTAAGAGAGGTTCACTTTATAGTTGAGCTTATGATTTTTGTTATCAACGCCAATCATCTTGAGGATATCCACGTCGGCAGATCCGGTTCCCACGAAACGATCTACGCGGGTGTTACGTTGCAGTAGGTTATTTACCAGCAACGGGTTGGAAGCGGAGATGTCACCATGCACGGTATCGTAGTATACGCCATAGCCGTAAGCGTCATAATTAAAGTTGTTGGCGATTCCTACTAAGTTATCAAGTACCCATGTAGAAGAATCGTATGCCTTGATGGTGGGCTGCATCATTAAGGTACCGCGCAGCACATTGGTTACGTCACCATACAGACCTTGAACGTATTCGGAAGCATTCGAAAGCCCCATATTGTCTTGGTCGGAGTGAGAGTAAACAAGACTGGTCTGGAACTTTATGAATTTGGTCTCCATGGTGTTGTTGACACGCGCCGTGTAACGTTCATAGTTAGGGCCGGCACCTTCGAGAGTTCCTTTTTGGTTGAAATAGTCTAATGATATATTATAGGTGTTATGGGCGCCACCTCCGGAGAGGTTTACATTGTGGTTTTGACGGATACCCGCTTTGAATACTTCATCAAACCAGTTGGTGTTGGTGTCATCTTGGAAATGGTATTTTCCGGTTTCGCTGTCAAGTTTATATCCCGTTGGCAACGGAGTGTTGGAGTTTGCGGCTGCCTGACCGAGGTACTGGCTGTACTGGTCAGCATTCATTACATCATAGACACCTTTAGGAATATTATCCACACCGAAGTAACCATTGTAATCCACTTTCAGTGGTTGGTCTTTTTGTCCGCGTTTGGTGGTGATGATAATCACACCATTGGCGGCGCGCGAACCATAGATGGCAGCAGCCGAAGCATCCTTCAGCACTTGGATGGTTTCAATATCGTTTGAAGAGAAATCGCGGATGGAAGTTCCCATGGGAACGCCGTCGATAACGTAAAGAGGAGAGGTGTCTCCGAAAGACCCGACGCCACGGATGCGAACGGTAGGATCGGCTCCGGGTTGTCCGTCAGAGGTGATTTGTACACCGGAAACCTTACCTTCGAGCATGGTGGAGATGTTGGAGTTTGATGTCTGTTTCAAGGCTTCCGCATCTACCACGGCAACAGAACCGGTTAAGTCGGATTTCTTTTGTGTACCGTAGCCTACGACAACCACTTGCTCAAGCATCTTATTATCGGCTTGCAACTGGATGCTTTCAATAATGGCGCGGTTGCGAACAGCCACTTCACGTTCTTTGAAGCCCACATAGCTAATCAAAAGGGTAGCGTTTCCAGGAACCTCCAGTTGGAAGTTACCGTCTAAGTCGGTAACGGTTCCGCCTTGTCCACCTTTAATCTTGATGGTAGCCCCTGGCATGGGTTCACCTTGTTCGTCGATAACTTGACCACGAACCTTGATAGTCGGAGATTGTGCCACGGTAGCCATTGCAGGTGTAGGATACACCGCCATGCCGCCAAAGGTACACATACTAAGCATTAGGGAAAAAAATAAATGTTTCCTCATTTTTAAAAGTATTAAGGTTGTTAATTTGATAGATTAAATTGTTGTGCAATAGGGGGAAGGTTGGATTTAGCCGAAGCTATGCACGATACGACAGCCATTTTCTTGTCATTCTTCATAATATTAATATTAGATTAAACTTTAAATGCATGGTGCTCTCCCAAAGGATTGAGCACCGATTGCATGACAAAAGTATGGCATTGATGGTAAATGAGGGTGGACAAACGTGTTTTAGAGGTGGATAAAAGATTTTAGGTGTAAAAAATACAACTTATTATGTGAGATTATTGTTTTTAGGTAAAACTATTCTTCCTTATTAAGCAGTGAACTCGGTGTCGTATTAAAATATTTGGTGAAGCACCTGGTGAAGTATTTAGGATCGTTGAATCCTACTTCATAAGCTATTTCCGCAATATTCATATTTTTCGTTTCCCGATTCTTCAGAATCAGTTCGCGTGCTATATTCAATCGGTAATTTCGGATAAACTGTCCGGCTGATTGTCCGATGAGGCTTTGCAGTTTCTTATTCAGCAAACTTTTGCTCACTCCTACAGCTTCACTGAAATCACTGACCTCAAAATAAGAATTTTTATAATTCTCTTTGATTACTTCCATTATCTGATTCATAAACTTCTTATCACCCGATTCTTCCTCCATATTCAGCACATCCACATCCATGTCGAGCGTGAATTTGCGCTGATAGCGTTTTCGGTTTTCCAAGATGTTCTGAATACGTGTCAATAGCAATGTTTCATCAAAAGGTTTCAATAAATATTCATCTACTCCCATACGATAACTTTCCAAACGGGCCTCTTGTGAAGTCTTGGCAGTTAGCATCAGGAAAGGAATGTGTGAAATGGCGAAAGTATCTTTCACCCGACGGGAAAGTTCGACACCGTCCATCACCGGCATCATTAAGTCGCTGATAATAAAATCCACCGGATTGCTGTTTAGAATATGCAACGCCTCTTCTCCATCCGCCGCTTCCAGTACATTATATTGTTCACGGAGGATGGAACGGATATATCCCCGCATATCCACATTGTCTTCCACCACTAGAATCGTCAAAGCCTCTTTCTCTTTAGGAGTTTGGGAAGTTGGCGTAGCATTAATCGAAGAATCGTTAGAATTAATGATTATCAGCTTGTCATCCTTTTCTTCTTCCCGTTGTAAGGGGAGGAGAAGACGGAACGAACAGCCTGAAAGGTGGTTGTTGCGCACCTTGATTTCCCCACCGTGCATCTGCACGATTCGTTTGCAGAGGTAAAGCCCTATACCGGTTCCCGCCTGTCCGTACACCGGATATTTTACCTGATTCTGCGACTGGTAAAAACGATTGAATATCCGGTTCAGATCCTCTTCCGGAATGCCCGGCCCGGTATCGCAGACACATATATACAAAGATTCTTTTCCACCCTCACCAGATGATAGGGAAGATATATACAGGGAAACAGTACCTCCATTCGGCGTAAATTTAATAGCATTACTCAATAGATTAGTCACCACTTTACGCATTGCTTCCTCATCATACAGAATCTCCGGTGTTTCTATCCTGTAATACCTTTTCAGTACGATATTCCTTTCTCCCGCAAACACCTCGAAAGGAGTGATTAGCGAATCAATGAATTTCAGAAAATTTCCCCGTGTTTTGACAATCTCCAGCTTACCGGATTCTACTTTGCGGAAGTCCATCAACTGATTGACCAATGACAACAGATACTTCGAATTGCGCTCAACGAAATGAAGTTGTTCGATCACCTGCGGATTATAACTCAACTTCAATGCCCGCTCGATAGGCCCGATAATCAACGTAATCGGCGTACGGAATTCATGTGTGATATTGGTAAAAAACGAGATCTTATCAAGCGTAAGCTCCTGTACTTTATGCGACATTCGGATCAATTGCGCTTTTTGTTTCGTAATCTTTTCATTCTGCTGGGTTAGCATCTGGTTCTGGCGTGAAAGTTCTTCCGTCTGATTTTCCAGCAGATGCTTCTGCTGTTCCAGCTCGTGTGTGCGTTCTTCCACCGTGCGATGCAGATATTCCTTCTGTCGTTTCAGCGTGCGGATTCTCCATTGGTAGAATTGCCATACGCTTACTAGCGCGAGGATGATAATCAGTAGAATGAACCAAACTTTTTTGTAAAAGTATGGAACAATTGTAATTTTCAGTTCAGTCACATTCTCTCCTTCATTTTCTCTGTCGGGAGTATATTTCACTTGCAGTGTATAGTCGCCCGGAGGCAAATTGGTATAACTGGCAAAACGGCGGTTGCCGGACACTTGCATCCATTTATCATCAAATCCGAGCAACCGGTAACTGTAAATTGCCGTATTACTTGGCTTAAAATTGAGCGCTGAAAACTCCAGTGAAAACGATTTCTCCTTCTCGTGCAGACGTAGCTCCGTAGTGATAGCAATGTCTTCCGGCAAATATTCGCTTCCCGGCAATATCTCCTCATTGCCGATCCGTAGGCGTGTGAAACGTACCTTGGCGGCAGGAAGAGAAATGGTCGGACGATTATTCTCGATAGCTACCAGTCCGCCAACACTGCCGAAATAAAGTAAACCTTGTGTCGAACGGCAAGAAGCGTTCCAGTAAAACTGGGTGTTAATCAGTCCATCCTGCAAAGTATAATTGATAAACCGATTCTCTTCCGGATGATAGCAGGAAAGACCATTGTTTGTGCCAATCCACAGATACCCGTTGCCATCTTCTAATATTCCACGCACACTACTGTTAGGCAATCCTTGAGGAGTGCTGTAAGATACAAATATTTCCTTTCCCTGCTCGTTGGTAGTCCGTTTGTAAATGCCATATCCGCTACTTCCCAGCCAGAGTGTGCCGTCCTTTGTCTCAAAAAAACAGGTGATTTTTTCAATCAGACGAGAGTTGGGATCGTTCAGCTTGTAGTTTAAATGCCTGTATTCGAACTCTCCTGCGGCCGAACGGGAATGAAGGTTGATGATATATACCCCTTCCAGACATCCAATCCAAAGCTTCCCTTCTTTATCAATAATAGAACCGATGCAGCCATGAATATTCTCCGCCACTTTGTCTGCCAGAGGAGCACTGATTGTTCCGGTTTCCGGTTCGTAAAAGTAAAGCCCTTGATTGGCACCAATCCATATACCTTTATTAATAGGGTCGTATGTCAACGAACCGACAAAGTCGATTGGAAATCCGCTACTTGTCTGAGAAGAAATGACCTTCAGCACTTCTTGGGGAGCTTTCAGGTCGAGAAGGTTGATGCCTCCACCCCAGGTTCCTATCCAGAGATGATCGTCCGGATCAGCTGTTAACGCGCTGACGGAATTATGGCTTAGTCCACCATGGTCACGGGTGAAATGTGTAAACTTTTCACTTCCATGCTCTTTCCGGTTTAGCCCGCCTTCCACAGTTCCTACCCATAAAGTGCCGTACTTGTCTTCGTAAATGGCATTCACCGGATTGTAAGACAAACTCGACGGATTTTCCTTGTTGTGTAGATAATTCCGTATCGACAACCGTCGTGGACTTAGCATATTAATACCACCGGTTTCGGTTCCGAACCAGATATGATCTTCCTCAGACAGTATACAATTGATAAAATTACTGTTTAGCAGATTGGAACTTCCATTTTGAAAGTCACCGGATGCGATACACTCAAAGTCGTCCGTCATTGGATTATAGATGTTTACACCGCGCAAGGTGGCAATAATCAATTGTTTGTCATTGGTTATAGACAGGTCGGTCAAGTAATTTTGCGAAAGCGAACGTGGGTTGTTAGGGTCGTGTTCATACCGTTTGACGATGTTCCCGCTTTTATTATATCGGAACAGTCCCCGGTCGGTGGAAATCCATACCTCGTTTTCCTTCATAAGAAAATCGGAAATATAAGTTCCAGGCTCGAATTTTAGACATTCGGCGATTGGGGTAGTTGTCAGTTTTCCCTGTGAGTCCCAATCCACTTTAAGTATTTCACCATTGATTCCTGCCCAAATTTTACCGTCTTCGTCAATATCTTGAAGAGCAATATTCGGCCCGTTCAGGACAACGAGGTCGAGAGTGGAGACCGTTTCTACATCTCCTTTTTCATTAAAAACAATACGATTGAGTTTATTGGCACAATGTAGCCAGATACAACCTTTCGAATCTTTCATGACGTGTACAGCCGGTTGATTCAATATGTTTTTCAAGACCCCTTTGGCATCCCTCGGTATGGTCGGTTTCAAGGTAGTTAGGTCAATGATATCCGTTCCTCCTTCAGACACCATCCAAAGACGTTGAGCTGAATCTTCGCATACATTAATAATAAAATTACTCTTCAATTTGCAATTGGGAGTGTTTGGATTGTAATTCACAAACTCATAACCATCGTAGCGTGACACTCCGCCGCCGGCAGTGGAAATCCACAAGAATCCACGGCTGTCTTTATATAAATCGTCGATGAAATTATGAGGCAATCCCTCGTTCATTGTCACGTAAGTGATGTTGTATCGATCTGCGAATCGTTCCTGTGCATGCACGCTCTTCCATCCGGCAAAAAACAAAACGCTATATATAATAAGGAGTGTGAGTAGGTGTCTTTTCATATTTGTACGTATTAATAGTAGCAAAGTTAAAAGATAATCTCAAATCGCAAAAGCGGAAGAGGGCTTCTTTTTAGCAGGTTAGCGGATTATCCACCAATCATGTTCGTATGTCCACCTTCAATGGGGGAAACGGAGCGTATTTTTGTGGCATGATTGACAAACTAATCACTAATGTTATGACAAACTTGTTTATGCCCCTTTTTTTTGTAGCTGGTAGCTTGTTGACAAGCTGTACTTCTGCCGTGTTTAGCCCGACCCCATCCGCGAATCCTTGGGATGATAATTATTTGTCAGTAGCCAAGATGGAAGATTACCGCCAATGGGGAACATACAACGTGCACGACCCGTCCTGCCGAAAGCTGGGCGACTATTACTATATGTATTCTACCGACGCCATCTTCGGCGAAAACCGAAAGGAAGCCGAAGAAAAGGGTGTGCCCTTGGGGTACATTCAGATGCGTCGCTCCAAAGACCTTGTACACTGGGAGTTTCTGGGATGGGCATTTCCCGAAATTCCGGAAGAAGCTGTGCAGTGGGTGCAGACACATGCCGATGGAAAAGGAGCAACCAATATCTGGGCCCCTTATATCATTCCCTACAAAGACAAATGCCGTCTCTACTATTGTGTCTCCGCTTTCGGACGCAAGACTTCGTATATCGGACTTGCTGAATCCAACTCCCCCGAAGGTCCTTGGACACAAATAGGCAGTATCGTCAAAACCAATGATTCTACCGTCATGAATGCCATCGACCCCAGTGTGATAGCCGATGAAATCACCGGAAAATGGTGGATGCACTACGGTTCTTTCTTTGGTGGACTCTACTGCGTGGAACTGAATCCGGAAACAGGACTAGCTCTCAATGAAGGCGACTTGGGACATCTGGTAGCCCGCCGTGCCAACTATCGGAAAGACAATCTGGAAGCACCGGAAATCATCTATAACCCCGACTTGAAAAAGTATTATCTCTTCACTTCATACGACCCATTGATGACTACTTATAATGTACGTGTCAGCCGTTCCGATGCTGCCCAGGGACCGTTTACCGACTATTTCGGCAAAGCCGAAAAGGACACCACGAACAACTTCCCGATACTGACCGCTCCCTATCGCTTTGAAAATCATTCCGGTTGGGCGGGCACTGCTCATTGTGGAGTATTCACCGACGGACAGGGAAACTATTTCATGGCACATCAGGGACGTCTTTCTCCACAAAATCAACTGATGGTATTACACGTCCGCCAGTTGTTCTTTACACCGGACGGATGGCCGGTTGTTTCTCCCGAAAGATATACAGGAACTCCTTCGCGTAAATTCACCGAAGTCGATTTGGTAGGAGAGTGGGAGATGATTCGGGTGCAGGAGCCTAAATATGAACGTCGGCTGGAGGCCGGTCAAATTCTGTGGGGAGAAGGCAAATTGAAAGACGGTGAGTGGAATCTTTCCACCCGAATCAAGTTGGCTAAGGACGGAACTTGTACGGGAGAGATCACAGATGACAGATGGAAAATTGTACCAATGAATGGAAATTGGTCTTTTTTGACTGAAAAGCATCTATTAATGATAAAATCAGATTCGGAGAAAATAGAGAATCTGATTATCTTTGCAGGACACGATTGGGAGAATGAAACGGAAACCATTCTCTTTACCGGACTCGATAGCCGGGGACGTTCTGTCTGGGGAAAAAGAATTAAATAATCATATATAATTTTATATTGAAAACCATGAGAAAATACACGAATTTATTGGCCGTATTGGCCTTATCTACAGGTATGGCACTTCATGCACAAACCAACGAGCTGGTGATTCAGACGAAGAAGTTGGGAGCAGAAATCCAACCTACCATGTACGGACTCTTTTTTGAGGACATCAATTATGCTGCCGATGGCGGATTATACGCGGAACTGGTAAAGAACCGCTCATTCGAGTTCCCCCAGCACCTGATGGGATGGAATACCTATGGCAAAGTGACACTGATGGACGATGGACCTTTTGAACGTAATCCGCATTATGTACGTCTTTCCGATCCGGGACACGGACACAAACATACCGGCCTGGACAACGAAGGCTTTTTCGGTATTGGCGTCAAGAAAGGAGAGGAGTATCGCTTTTCTGTCTGGGCACGTTTGCCACAAGGAAGCGCGAAAGAAACATTACGCATCGAATTGGTAGATACCAAGTCCATGGGCGAGCATCAGGCATTTGCCTCGGAGAATCTTACGATTGACTCCAAAGAATGGAAAAAGTATCAGGTCATCCTGAAGCCCGGCATTACCCAACCAAAATCCGTACTTCGTATTTTCCTTACTTCCAAAGGAACCGTAGACCTGGAACACGTATCCCTTTTCCCGGTTGATACCTGGAAAGGACATGAAAACGGTCTCCGCAAAGACCTGGCACAAGCATTGGCGGATATTCACCCCGGAGTCTTCCGCTTCCCCGGTGGTTGTATTGTAGAGGGCACTGATCTCGATACCCGTTACGACTGGAAAAAATCAGTAGGTCCCGTAGAAAACCGTCCTTTGAACGAGAATCGTTGGCAGTATACTTTTACCCACCGTTTCTTCCCCGATTACTACCAAAGCTACGGATTAGGATTCTACGAATACTTCCTGTTGTCCGAAGAAATGGGTGCCGAACCTCTTCCGATTCTGAACTGCGGTCTTTCCTGCCAATATCAGAACAACGATCCGAAAGCACATGTGGCAGTCTGTGATCTGGATAACTATATTCAGGATGCACTTGACCTGATTGAATTTGCCAATGGAGACGTCAATACGACTTGGGGAAAAGTGCGTGCTGATATGGGACATCCGGCTCCGTTTAACCTGAAATTCATTGGTATCGGTAACGAACAATGGGGTAAAGAATACCCTGAACGTCTCGAGCCATTCATCAAAGCGATTCGTAAGGCCTATCCCGATATGAAGATTGTAGGTAGCTCCGGTCCAAATTCCGAAGGTAAAGAATTTGATTATCTGTGGCCTGAAATGAAACGTCTGAAAGCCGATCTGGTTGACGAACATTTCTATCGTCCCGAAAGTTGGTTCTTGGCACAAGGTGCACGCTATGATAACTATGACCGTAAAGGCCCGAAAGTCTTTGCCGGAGAATATGCCTGCCACGGAAAAGGTAAAAAATGGAATCATTACCATGCCGCTCTGCTCGAAGCTGCCTTCATGACAGGGCTGGAACGCAATGCCGATGTCGTACACATGGCTACTTATGCTCCTCTTTTTGCTCACGTAGAGGGATGGCAATGGCGTCCGGATATGATTTGGTTTGATAACTTGAATTCCGTGCGTACAACAAGCTATTATGTACAGCAGTTGTTTGCACAAAACAAAGGAACCAATGTACTTCCGCTTACCATGAACAAGAAAAGTGTAACGGGAGCTGAAGGGCAAAACGGACTCTTTGCCAGCGCAGTCTATGACAAGGATAAGAATGAACTGATTGTTAAGGTGGCTAATACTTCCGCCACAGCCCAACCGATTTCATTGAACTTTGAAGGTCTGAAAAAACAGGATGTACTTTCCGACGGCCGTTGCATCAAACTTCGTTCGCTTGATCTTGATAAGGATAACACGCTTGAACAACCTTCCGCCATCACTCCGCAGGAAACTCCGGTATCGATTGAAGGTAATGTGTTTGTTACCGAATTGGAACCTACCACCTTTGCGGTTTATAAATTCAAGAAGAAATGATAACTAAGATTAGATTCATTGTTTGCTCATTTGCACTGACAGTCTTTTCCGGGCTGTCAGCGCAAAATGACACCACTTTCATAGCTAACGGTAACCCCATCATTAAATACAAATATACGGGTGATCCTGCTGCTATGGTGCATAATGGTAAAGTATATATCTATGCCGGACACGATGAATGTCCTCCTCCCAAAGAACACTACCTGCTGAATGAATGGTGTGTGTTTTCCTCTCCCGATATGAAAACATGGACGGAGCATCCCGTTCCCTTGAAAGCAAAAGATTTCAGTTGGGCGAAAGGAGAAGCGTGGGCAAGCCAGGTAATCGAACGAGACGGCAAATTCTACTGGTATGTAACGGTAGAACATGGTACGATTCCCGGCAAATCAATTGGTGTAGCTGTTTCGGATTCTCCGACAGGTCCTTTTGTGGATGCTCGCGGATCAGCATTGATTACCAATGATATGACAACCGAATACACTAATATCCGGTGGGATGACATTGACCCGACGGTTTTCATTGATGATGACGGACAGGCATATCTCTGTTGGGGAAATACCCAGTGTTACTACGCTAAACTGAAAAAGAACATGATTGAGCTGGATGGTCCGATTATCCCCATCAACCTGCCCCGTTATACGGAAGCTCCATGGATACACAAACGTGGAGACTGGTATTACCTCTCTTACGCTTCCGAATTTCCCGAGAAGATCTGCTATGCTATGAGCCGTAGTATCGAGGGGCCTTGGGAATATAAAGGTATCCTGAACGAACTGGCGGGTAATTCCAATACCAATCATCAGGCTATCATCGAATTCAAAGGAGATTGGTACTTCATTTACCACAATGGAAGCATTAATACGGCAGGTGGTAGTTTCCGCCGCGCTGTTTGCATCGACCGTTTGTACTATAATGAAGATGGTACGATGAAACGGATTCAGATGACGACAGAGGGCGTACAATAAGAAGAATCAAAACGAATAGGGTTAGTTAAATCAATAGGTAATAGATTTTAGATTTTTGTTAATTGTAAAAGTAAGGGCGGCTTCCACACGGGAGCCGCCCTTCTTACTTATTTAATTTCGAATAAATTCTTATTCAATTCTACGAGAACCGTCGCCGATTACTACGTCATACACTTTCGGGCTTCTGCCGAATTTAGCTTTGAAAGCAGCTTTTGTCTTTTCAACGAAGTTGTCATACAACTCGTTTTTAACAAGGTTGATAGTACAACCACCGAAGCCACCACCCATTACGCGTGAACCGGTTACACCGTATTCTTTAGCGCAGTCATTCAGGAAGTCGAGTTCTTCGCAGCTTACTTCGTACAGCTTGCTCATACCATGATGAGTTTCGTACATCTTCTTACCTACAGTTTCGTAATCATCTTTTTCCAGTGCTTCACAAACGTCAAGTACACGTTGGATTTCTTCGATTACATATTCTGCACGCATATAGTCTTCAGCGCTGATATCAGCTTTTGCTTCTTCCAGCATAGCCATTGTACAGTCGCGCAGGAATTCCACATGCGGATGTTTCTTCTGGATAGCGGCAACAGCAGCTTCACAGCTTTGGCGACGCTTGTTGTAAGCAGAAGAAGCCAATTCGTGTTTCACAACTGAATCCATCAGAACCAGACGATAACCTTCCGGATGGAATGGGAAATACTGATACTCCAGTGAACGGCAATCCAGACGGATCAAGCTACCAGCTTTACCGAATACGGAAGCAAACTGGTCCATAATACCGCAGTTCACACCACAGTAATTATGTTCTGTAGCCTGGCCAACTTTAGCCAATTCGAACTTATCTATCTTGTTTTCACCAAACAGTTCGTTCAATGCGAAAGCATACGTACTTTCCAAAGCAGCAGAAGAAGACATACCTGCACCCAGAGGCACATCACCTGCAAAAGCAGTATTGAATCCCTTCACGTCAACGCCACGTTTAATCATTTCACGGCATACACCGAAAATATATCTTGCCCAGCTGGCGCGTGGAGCATCTTCTTCATTCAAACCGAATTCTACATAATCCTTCAAGTCGATAGAGTATGCCTTTACTTTGTCAGTACCGTTAGGTTTGATTTCAGCAATCATCCCTTTGTCTACCGCTCCCGGAAAAACGAATCCGCCGTTGTAGTCAGTGTGTTCGCCGATCAGGTTGATACGGCCCGGAGAAGCATATAAAAATCCAGTAGTTCCGTCAAAGTGTTTAATGAATCGACTTCTTACGTATTCTGTATCCATGATATTTATATTTTAAAGGTGAATAAATTGAATTCTATTCTATGTGATTATTCCACAGGAATATCCTTATTTACATTCTTGCAACCTACCAAGCCGTAGAACAACAGGTAAGCCAAAGCAGCGATAATCAACCAGTAGCTAGCCATATAACCTACAGAGTCAGAGATACTTTGTTGGATCAACGGCAATACACCACCACCAACAACCATCATCATAAAGATACCGGAAGCCTGTGCTGTATATTTTCCTAAGCCTTCTACTGCAAGGTTGAAGATACCACCCCACATTACAGAAGTACAAAGACCACAAAGTACAAGGAACAAGGCGCTCACAGGAACCTGTGCCATCATAAAGCCTTCGCCTACAGTGTAACCCGGCATTGAAACCGTTACATCTTTCGGAGTGAAGATAGCGATCAATACGAAAATGATAGCAGTAGCAGAAACAACGATCAACTGTGCACGGCTGGAAACCTTACCACTGATAGCACTACTTGCAGTACGTCCCACAAGCATCAGCAACCAATAGATAGCAGCGATAGCACCACCGATAGCAGCACCGTTCATCATGATACCGGCACCTTTATCGCTTGAATCGGCAAGATAGAAGTTCAGTGTACCTGGGATACCGATTTCAATACCTACATAAATAAAGATACCGATTACACCCAGTAAAGTGTGACGGAAGCTCCATGGGCTGTGAGAGAATTTCTCTTTCTTCACTCCACCTTTCTGAAGGTGTGGTTCAGGAATAGCAACAAATGAGATAACGATAAATGCAGCAACGAATACACCCATAGCAACGAAGAGCAGAGGAGCAACGTCAGACATAGCAGTACTTGAAGTAACAGTACCGATCAAAGCGCCTACAAAAAGCGGAGTCAATGTACCAGACAAAGAATTAAGAGCTCCACCAGTCTGAATCAGCTGGTTACCTTTGTTACCACCGCCACCGAGAAGGTTCAACATCGGGTTTACCACTGTGTTAAGCATACAAACGCAGAAACCGCAGATGAATGCACCAAGCAGATAGATTACAAAGTTTAATTTGATAACATACTCACCGAATGCGAATACTTCAGCACCTGCTCCGAATAAGCTGGAAAGATACTGTGTGAACAAACCGAGGAAACCTACTGCCATTGCAATCAAAGCAGTCTTCTTGTAACCGATCTTAACGAGCATGTTACCGGCAGGAATTCCCATAAACAGGTAAGCCAGGAAGTTCATCATATTTCCCATCATACCTAAAGTGTTCGAACCCGCATATTCATTTCTCCAGATTGTTCCGAATGGAGCAGCGAGGTTTGTTACGAAAGAGATCATCGCAAAGATGAAGAACATCGTGATAATTGCGACGAGATTACCGTTCTTTTTTTCTTGTGTCATGGTTCAAAAAAAATGTTAGTTTATAAAATTAGGTTAGTTATTTTTCAAATCTTATTCTTCTACTGTAAACTTGTAGACAGTGATCTGTTGGTATTCATCACCCGGCAGCAAAGTAGCCGATGGGAAATGAGGTTTGTTCGGAGTATCCGGGAAACACTGTGCTTCAAAGCAGATGGCGCTTCTGGCAGGGAATGTAGCTCCGTGTGCACCTTCAAATCCGTTGAGCCAGTTGCCCGTATAGAGTTGTACACCCGCTTCGGTGGTATATACTTCCATGATACGTCCGCTTTCCGGGTCCTTGCAAGTGGCAGCCAGGTCGAGCGAACCGCTTTCCATCTTGTTCAGTACATAACAGTGGTCATATCCTGCACCGAAAATCAGTTGTTGGAATTTGTCGTCAATACGTTCGCCTACAGTGTGCGGAGTACGGAAATCCATCGGAGTACCTTCTACTTTGGCAATTTCACCGGTAGGAATAGAGACTTCGTCGATAGGAGTATAGAAATCAGCGTTGATCGTAACGATGTGGTTGTTAACAGTAGGAGTAGGGTTGGAAATACCGGCGAGGTTGAAGAAACCGTGGTTAGTCAAGTTAACGACTGTAGCTTTGTCGGTGGTAGCACGGTATTCAATATTCAATGCATTAACTTCGTTGTCAAGGCGATAAGTCATCTCCACTTCCAGATTGCCGGGGAATCCCTCTTCGCCGTCAGCAGAAACATAGTTGAATTGCACTGTGCTCTCATCAATCTGGACAGCATCCCAAACACGGGCGTGGAAACCGGTAGGTCCACCATGCAGAGAGTTAGGTCCGTTGTTAATCGTGAGTTCATGTTCTTCGCCGAACAAGGTGAATTTTCCTTTCGCGATACGGTTGCCGTAGCGTCCGATAGTAGTGCTTAAGAAAGGTTCCGGGCTGTTGATGACGTGGTCGATGCTGTCGTGTCCGAGGATTACATTAGCATACTTACCGTTTTTGTCCGGTACCATGATAGAAAGAATGGCGCATCCGTAATTGGTTACAGCTACTTCCATTCCCTTTGTGTTTTTGAGGATAAATAAATCAGTTTTCTTATCATTTATATCCTTTTGGAAATCTTTCCGGCTGAGCCCTGATAGATTCCCTTCTGTTGGGAATGTGTTATTCATGTCTGGTATTATTAAAAATTTCCTGCAAATAAAGGGAAATTCTTTCTTACTCACAAATTATTCCGACTAAATATGACAGGTGCTTTAGGAAAGTTTAGCTTTATTACTTCATCTTCTTTGGATACAAGAACAAAAGATGATTTCTTAAATGAATTTTCATCCTCCTTTTCTTAAAAACTGAACTATTTTTTGTATGTTTGTTCCCGGATTGTAACAATCCGAGCGAATTTAATCTAAGTTTATAACAAGAAAAACAAAAATGTATCCATTAAAATTCGAACCTATTCTGAAGCAGACGCTTTGGGGGGGCGACAAAATTATTCCATTCAAGCATTTGAATTCAGACTTGAAAGGAGTAGGAGAAAGCTGGGAGATTTCCGGTGTTGAGAACAATGAATCCGTGGTGGCTAATGGCCCGGATAAAGGTTTAACCTTGGCCGATATGGTAAGAAAGTATCGCGAGGAGCTGGTTGGTGAAGCGAATTATGCCCGTTTCGGCAACAAATTCCCACTGCTCATTAAGTTCATCGACGCCAAACAGGATTTGTCAATCCAGGTACACCCAACAGATGAGTTGGCGAAGAAACGCCACAATTCGATGGGAAAAACCGAGATGTGGTATGTGGTAGATGCCGACAAAGGAGCTAAATTGCGTTCAGGATTCTCTGAACAGATTACCCCGAAAGAATATAAAGAACGCGTGTTGAACAATACGATTACCGACGTATTGCAGGAATATGAAATTCATCCGGGTGATGTTTTCTTCCTTCCTGCGGGACGTGTGCACAGCATCGGGGCAGGTTCTTTCATCGCCGAGATTCAGCAAACTTCTGATATAACTTATCGTATCTACGATTTCAACCGTAAAGATGCGAATGGTAAAACCCGCGAACTTCACACCGATTTAGCTCGTGAAGCCATCAACTACGAAGTGTTGGATGACTATCGCACTAAATACGAACCGTTGAAGGACGAACCGGTAGAACTGGTTGCTTGCACTTACTTCACGACTTCTCTGTATGACATGACTGAAGAAATCAGTTGCGACTATTCCGAACTCGATTCATTCGTGATCTTTATCTGTATGGAAGGATCCTGCAAGATGAGAGACAATGAAGGTAATGAACTGACTGTTAGTGCAGGAGAATCTATCCTGTTGCCTGCTACCACGCAAGATGTCACTATCACTCCCGAAGGAGAAAGTGTGAAATTGCTGGAAACATACGTATAAGATAATAGCGTACAAAATGAAGGTCATCCGACTTTGTTCCGTTCTCATGATGGACAAAGTCGGATGTTTTTTTGAAATATATAAAATAACTAGTGATGTAATGAGGAACAAAAATGGATTTAGCCGATGTGCAGAGTTCTACATCGGCCGTTTGCGAAAGGAGGGACGCTATTCTACGGCGCATGTCTACAAGAATGCTCTCTTCTCTTTCAGCAAGTTTTGCGGCACGCTCAATGTGTCGTTCAGACAAGTCACCCGGGAAAGTTTACGACGCTACGGGCAGTATCTTTACGAGTGTGGCTTAAAGCCCAACACGATTTCTACGTATATGCGTATGCTTCGTAGTATTTATAACCGGGGAGTAGAAGCGGGCATTGCGCCTTATGTGCCGCGACTGTTTCATGATGTTTATACCGGTGTCGATGTTCGCCAGAAGAAGGCCCTGCCTGCTGTCGAATTGCATAAGCTTCTGTATGAGGACCCCAAATCGGAGCGTTTGCGTCGTACACAGGCTATTGCTGCCCTGATGTTCCAGTTTTGTGGAATGTCGTTCGCTGATCTGGCTCACCTGGAGAAATCGGCTTTGGAACAGAATGTGTTGCGATACAACCGTATCAAAACTAAAACCCCGATGAGTGTGGAAGTACTTGATACAGCCAGTGAAATGATTAACCAGCTTCGCAATAGGGAAGATGCACAACCCGATTGTCCGGATTATCTGTTTGACATCCTTAGCGGCGATCAAAAACGTCTGGATGAAAGAGGGTACCGGGAATATCAGTCCGCTCTTCGCCAATTCAATAATTGTTTGAAGGACTTGGCAAGAGCCTTGCATTTGCAATCTCCAGTCACTTCCTATACACTTCGCCATTCTTGGGCAACGACAGCGAAGTATCGGGGAGTACCTATTGAAATGATTAGTGAATCATTGGGCCATAAATCTATAAAAACCACACAAATCTATTTGAAAGGCTTTGGACTTAAAGAACGTACAGAGGTAAATAAAGGGAATTTATCTTACATTAAAAACTGTTGTGTAGGCAGGGCAAAAAGTGCAAAGTATTAGTATTCAGAACTAAAGTATGTGTGTTACTTCTTAGGTAACGGAACTTAAATTTGACGCAAAGATAGACAAAAACATAAATAGTAAGCAAATATTCTTCCACTTTTTTTCGTTTTATCTGAAATATAGGAAAAAAACTATCCGAACATGAAATAACTTTATTTTCATGTTCTAAACTTTTTATTGCCTAATCTCTGGATTTTTCCTGTTGAGTATTAGGCAGTTCCTTTCTTGTGCCCTATTCCTATATGTGATTTCCATTTTTATAGAGACGCGCGCCTTGTGTGTGTATTGTCCGTTACCTAAGAAGTAACGGAATAACATGGGGTAAAAAAACATGATTTTAACAAAACCAAAATCACTTAGTGCTGGGCCTAGCGATGGGACAGGGGAAGGCGTAGCACACTCTAAACGCTGGTATGTTGCTCTGGTTCGTATGCACCACGAGAAGAAGGTAGCCGAACGTTTAGACAAAATGGGGATCGAGAATTTCGTCCCTGTCCAACAAGAAATTCATCAGTGGAGTGACCGTCGCAAAATAGTTGAGTCTGTTCTTCTTCCAATGATGGTATTTGTGCACGTAAATCCGAAAGAACGCAAAGAAGTTCTGGGTTTTTCTACAGTTAGCCGTTATATGGTGATGCGTGGTGAGAGCTCTCCGGCGGTAATTCCTGATGAGCAGATGGCTCGTTTCCGTTTTATGCTCGACTATTCCGAGGAAGCTATTTGTATGAACAGCTCTCCTTTGGCACGTGGTGAGAAAGTCCGTGTTGTGAAAGGACCTCTTACCGGGCTGGTTGGTGAACTGGTCAATGTCGATGGCAAAAGCAAGATTGCCGTCCGGCTGAATATGCTGGGATGCGCTTGCGTTAATATGCCTATTGGTTATGTCGAGGCTGTCTGCGAGAAAAACTAATCCCGTCATCATTTATCCACCATTTACATGAATACGAAATTATCCGGTGCTTTTGCACTGATATTCTTTTTCTTCTTTCTCTCGGCTTGCCAGTCCTATAAGAAAGTACCTTACTTGCAGGATGCGGAGATTTTGAAACAGGCGAATACGCAAGTTGCGCCTGTTCAGGACGCGAGGCTGATACCGGGTGATGAAGTTTCCATTCTTGTTTCCACTTCCGATCCGGTTGTTTCGCAGCCTTTCAATGCGCAAGGCAGTACGTTTCTATTGGACGATCAGGGAAATATCAATTATCCGGTTTTAGGAAAACTTCCTTTGAACGGTTTAACAAGTCGTGAAGCTGAAAACCTGATAACGGAGCGACTGAAATCTTACGTGAAAGAAAGACCTACGGTAGTAGTCCGTATGTCCGGTTTTAAAGTTTCCGTTTTGGGTGAAGTGGCCTCTCCCGGTGTTTATCCGGTGGTGAATGAGCAGATCAATGTGCTCGAGGCCCTTGCCATGGCAGGAGATTTGACTATTTATGGTGTTCGTGATAATGTAAAACTAATCCGCGAAGACAGGAATGGGCATAAACAGTTTGTTACACTCAATCTGAACGACGCGGATTTGTTATTATCTCCTTACTATCAGTTGCAACAGAATGACATCCTGTATGTCACTCCTAATAAAACCAAAGCGCAGAGCGCAGACATCGGAACAAGTACGACGATGTGGGTTTCGGGATTTTCCATTTTGGTATCTATTGCCAGTTTGCTGGTCAATATACTTAGATAATACCATCTAATTCCCGGTACTCCTCTGTACAATTAAAACACGGACACTCCTTCATCGGATTCAAATCATGATGGCCTACAATCAACGTCTTAGGAAATATTTTCCTCAATTCGCGGAGCAGACCGAGCAAAGAAGCCCGTTGTGCCAATGTACGCGTGTCTTTGGGACGTCCCGCCATATCCAGCCCTCCTTCGTAACAAATACCTATCGAATGGGTGTTATGGTCACGGCAGTGTGCCCCGACCTTTTCCAGAGGACGGCCCTGGCAGATCTCTCCGTCCCGGGTGATGTAGAAGTGATAGCCGATGTCACGGAATCTCCGGTGAAGGATATGATCTTGACGGCAAGCCTCCGCCGAAAGAGACTTTCCTTCCGGCGTGGCACTGCAATGAATGATAATCAGAGTGATGGTACGCATAAGGCTACATACAGCTCTGTACTCCGATCAGACCTCCGATAGCGGTGGCAACGGTGATAATCACTTTGATGATGAAGCTCCATATGGAGCGGGGAGAAGATGAATTACTCATGATGTTACTTTTTTAAAGATTAAAAATAAAGGATTTAGGATTAAGCAGCCGGATCAGGCGCTTCACCGCCACCATCCGGTTTCGGATCAGGGGTATCACCCGAATCAGAACCTCCTCCGGCAGTTGTTGGTTTCTGATATTCGGCCTGCTGTTTCAACTGGCTGTCGAGTTTCAGGTTGGTGGTTGACAAATTACCGGTAGCACGGGCTTTCAGACGCATACCAGTGATGTTTTTCTCCAATGAGAAATCTTCCAGCGTATCAGCTGCCTTACTGCGGATGCCCACACCAAAGATGGCAAGGTCGTCGATTTTCACACATTTGCCGTCGAGCAGCAGTTCCTTGATGCAGTCTACCATGTCGGAAAGTACACCTTTGATGACACCACCGGAATACGGTGAATTGTGTTTCGACATATGTTCGGCAAGCTTGGCCAAATCAAACGTCTCGTCGCTTACTGCACGGGCGAACCACTTGCCTGCATTCAGGCCTTTTTGCTGTTGGTTTTGATAAATTTTGTAACGAATCATAAAACAATAAATTAAAGGGTTAAACATTGTGTCCGGGGGATTCTTTTCCCTTTCGACGATACAAAGATACAACCCTGAAACCCGCAGAAATCAATAGTCTACAGTTGCACGCGATTGTTGTCAATTATGCGCAGTAACGGTCGGTTATTCAATGGAAAAACGTAGGATATGTGGATATGTTTTGTTATTTTTGTAACTGTAAATCAGAAACTTATTCATTATGAACGAATTCAAAATACGTGCCTACGGACGCATGGAACTGGCTCAACTTTATTCTCCGGAACTAACTGACATTGCTGCATATCGAAAGATGAAGAAATGGATCTCTTTATGTCCCGGACTTCTGCAACGTCTGTACGACTTAGGTTACGAATCAAAGCGCCGCTCATTCACCCCGTTGGAGGTGAGAGTGATTGTAGATGCCTTGGGAGAACCTTAGAAGAGCGGAAAAGTAAAGCACCGCTTTAGCAATCGTAAAGCTATGCTTTACCACCTCTAAAGCGCCGCTTTAGGATTCATGAAACGTCCTGTTGTTATATAAATGCAAAAAATGCACTTTTTCCGAGGGCTCCCTAACACACGCACACATGCGTGCGCGTATAAACGCCTTTATCGTCTGTATTGATAAGCAATCCTTTTTTTATCAGACGGTTCAGCCAGCTAAGAGCAGTGTTAGGTTTGATTTTCATCTTTTCAGCCTGCTCCAACAACTGTGCACGGGTGAACTGGTTGCCCATTATTTCAAAAAGTGCATCCCGGTCGGCATTGGCTCTATGTTTGACCTCTGTGGAAGGAAGAAAAGATAAGATATGTGTGGCATGACGATAGAGCGGAGTTACAAGTTCCAGCACCGCATGGAAATCTTCAGCGGTGATTGTCACATCCCAACGGGTGATAATGCCGTCTTTGATATTATCGGCGGCAATCTCCTTGTCAGGGGTCAGCAGAGGGGAGGAAGAATCCTTGAACTGATAAGGTTGGTCGCATTCCTGTGCACGAATCATAGCTATTTCTGCCATGATACGGCACGTATTGACAGCCAGTCGGGCTATGGAACTGCTCATTTCGTTATCGTTGGCAAGTCCCGAACGGAAAAACAGATCGGCAAAGAGGGTATTGAACTCTTGCTTTTGTTCATCAGTGAGCCGGAGCGTATGAAGCCCGTGTGCTTTCATCAGGTCCAGTTGCTTTTTCCATTCCAGGCCTATGCCTGTGAAGATGGCCTCCAGATCGGTTTCGCCACTTTCAAACTGGTTGATCCATGTCCATATACCGTGCATATAATAAAACAGCTGGCGCGAGAAGAGACCGTTCTCTGTCGAGGGAATGAGTGGTTTTACTTGTGCGGGCGTGCCGGAAAGCAGGAGGGAGAGATAGCTTTTCTTTACTTCCCGGTATTCCTGGTCGGTGCGCCGGTTGTACGACAGACGGTCGTGGTCGAATGCTTTGCGGAGTGTATCGCTCCAGTGTCCGTATTCAGAACCGATAGCAGCGGAGATGGTATCCGCTTCGGTTTCGCAGATAAGTCCTGTGCCGTTGGCATCCATGATATTTTGCAGAATACCCGTTCCGGTGTTATTACCCGAGATGAGGAACATTTTATTCTTGGGCATTTGAGGAGCTTCCACTTTGCAGCGCTCCTTTCCCATGGTATCATAGGCGGCTTTCTCTTTTTTGTAGGCCTTGACCTCTTCCGCTACTTTTTGGCGGATCTCGTCATGAATAGGCTCTACAAGCAGCCGGATGAACGAAAGAATTCCCTTACCCGAGGCGGAAGGGGCTACAATAAAACTTTGCAGGCAAGGAGACTGGAGTTTGCCGGCGTATGGACATCTCACATATCGCTCCATGCTGGCACCTATGGCGGTCAATGCTCCGAGCAGCATGACATCGCGTTGTGTGGGGCTGGTGGCATAACTCATGATGAGCAGCAGGATTTTCGGCCAGTCCGCTTCGGTGAAAGAGGGCAATGGCTGGTTCGGGTCACTCCCGTCCTGCAGTTCTTCGGATTCGTACGGTTCTTCATTGTCCACCTTATTATATACGTGCGTGTGTGTGAGATTTTTGGACGGTGCATTTCCTGCATTTTTTGCATTTTTCCGGTGGTTCATCATTTCCTCTTTGCAGAGAGTCACACCCGCCCTTTCAGCAAGATGGAATGCAGTGCTCAGATGGACATCTCCATGCCGGGTAGTAAGTGCATTGGAGAATATCCGTTCGGCATGTTCCCGTTCGTACTTGGCAGACACCCGGCACAACCGATGGAAAAACTCGCGTCCCGCTTCTCCGCAATCCGTTGCGATGGCGAACGCCAGTTGTACATATTCAGCATACGTAGGGGCAATATCCGCTCCTGCAGTTTCAACCGCCTCACAGAGGCGGCATAACGATTCAATTTCGTCCATAATTTTAATTTATAGTTTTTAATATCTAATTATTTGTTGTTTCTAAACAACGCTCCCGGATCATGACTAAGAAAACAAGACCTTACAATGTCCTTACCGGAAAAGTCTACCCCTTTACGTTTTTCTCCGAATGGGGGAAGTGTTTCCGTACCATAGAGCAGCACGGTGAACATCATTGCCAGTTTCATATTTTCGATGATACTGTTTGTGTCGTTAGCCATGGGTAAATGATCGTAGGGTACGAATGCTTTCACGCCCCGTCCGCTGGGACTGATAAACGTGAGTACAGGATGCAGAAGGTGGTCATTAAACAATGTGCTGCGCATTTCCACTGCCTCCTGATAGGAATCGAGATGGTCGATATCTACCACTACCAGATGTGAAGAAGCTACGAAACATTTGCTGTTGCGACGCGAGAACGTACCACAGGGAGTCACATAAGGCAATAGTGATGCTTTTGCTGTCCGTATATCTCCGGAATTGCGTACTTGTTCGGTCAGAATTTTGAGATTCTCGTTGCAGGTTATCATTTGAAAAACTTGTTCTACGGAGACTTCGCAGGAGGGAATCAGTGTTGCAGGAGTAACAATCCGTCCCTGTTCATTTTTGATGGGAGCAATGGGAGGCATGAAATAAGACATTCTAAAATCGTTTGTCATAACATTTATATTTTTTGATTATCGCCTTGAATTTTCAAAACGCGGGGCGAAGGTAGAAATAGCTTTTAAATATATCGTTCAGACATGTCTGAACGGATATGCATAAAATTAACATATAATACAACGTATTTAACAATTAATAAAATTATAAACATGAAAAAATTTAATCATCCCGTACTGGGCCATTTCATCGCAGAGCAGTTTGAACGTGCTAACTTGGCAATAGAGGCTATGCGTAAAGAAATCCACATGGGAAAACCCACTTATTACAAGATGACATCTGGGGAGATTTACGTCTAAGTGATTTTACCCGTCTTTTTTCCTATTACTATGACAATCTCACAAAAGAAGAGTTTCGAGCCAAAATGGTAGAATGGGGAGAACTTTATATTGAGTATAGGGAGAAAAATGAGGATATGGATGAAAATCTAAATCAAGAATAAAGTAATGCAGGAAGTCCAACGTTTTAATAAAGTCCTAAAATCTTTTGTCCTTTCAGGGGACATCATTTTACTGAACTTACTGTTGTGGGTGTTTGGTTCTCTTTGGGGAAACCGTTCTCCTTTTGAGTTTTCCATGCCTCTTTTCCAGAACATGGCTTTGATGACTTTATGTTATCTGGTTTGCAACATTCGTTCTGGAGTGATCCTTCATCGTCCGGTGGTTCGTCCGGAGCAAATAATGCTTCGGGTAGCACGGAACATGATTCCTTTTGTATTGATGGTACTGGGACTTTCGTACATATTCCATTTTGAATGTGTTAACCTGCGTCAGTTGGGGGCATTTTACGTAGTTCTCATTATCGTTATTATTTCTTATCGCCTGACGTTTCGTTATATTCTGGAGCTTTATCGCAAAAGTGGGGAAAATGTCCGAAAGGTAGTACTGGTGGGTAGCCATGAAAATATGCAGGAACTTTATCATTCCATGACGGATGATCCGACATCCGGATATCGTGTGCTGGGATATTTTGAAGATTTCCCATCAGACCGCTATCCTATGAATATAGCTTATTTGGGACAGCCGTGCGAAGCTGTTGATTATTTGACCCGTAATGCGGGAAAGATAGACCAGCTCTATTGTAGTCTTCCTTCCGCCCGTAGTGCTGAAATTGTACCGATTATCAACTATTGCGAGAATCATCTGATTCGTTTTTTCAGCGTTCCCAATGTCCGGAACTATCTGAAACGGAGAATGTATTTTGAAATGCTAGGTAATGTTCCGGTACTTTCTATCCGTCGTGAGCCACTTGAGTTATTGGAAAATCGTATTGTGAAACGTAGCTTTGATATTATTTGCTCGCTACTGTTCCTTTGTACCCTTTTCCCGATTATATATATCATTGTGGGACTGGCTATAAAGATAAGTTCTCCCGGACCTGTCTTTTTCAAACAGAAACGAAGCGGTGAAGATGGTCGTGAATTTTGGTGCTATAAATTTCGTTCAATGCGGGTGAATGCACAAAGTGATACGCTTCAGGCTACGGAATGTGATCCTCGTAAAACCCGTATCGGTAATCTGATTCGCAAGACGAATGTGGATGAACTTCCTCAATTTATTAATGTATTGAAAGGGGATATGTCTTTAGTGGGTCCCCGTCCGCACATGTTGAAGCACACAGAAGAATATTCCCATTTAATAAATAAATATATGGTTCGTCATTTTGTGAAACCGGGTATTACAGGCTGGGCACAGGTGACAGGTTTTCGTGGAGAAACGAAAGAGCTTTGGCAGATGGAAGGACGTGTGCAACGTGACATCTGGTATATCGAGCATTGGACGTTCATTCTGGACTTATATATCATGTATAAGACTGTGTATAATGTCATCCGTGGGGATAAAGAGGCTTATTAGGTGAGGTATTGGAAATTGAGTAAAAATTAAATCAATAGTTGTAAAATTACATGAGTAGGTGGTTATGAGAAAACTGAAACGATTGACTTTGGGTGTGTTACTTGCTTTTTTGCTGGTATCCTGCCAATCATATAAGAAAGTACCTTATTTGCAGGATACGGCTTTTGTGAATGATACAGAACAGAATGTTCTTCAGACAGGTGTGAAGGTAATGCCAAAGGATTTGTTGACGATTGCCGTGTCTTGTTCCACTCCGGAACTGGCTGCACCTTTCAATCTGGTAAATTCGGGTACTGCTAGTGGAATGGAGGGAAAGACGGTGGGACAAGGAACCGCGTCATCTGCTCTACAGCAATATTTGGTAGATAATCAGGGGAATATCAACTTTCCAGTATTGGGTGAGATTCATGTAGGTGGATTGACTAAGCTGGAAATAGAAAATTTAATCATAGATAAGTTGAAGGTTTATTTGAAAGAAGCACCGCTTGTAACTGTACGTATTGTTAATTATCGGATTTCGGTATTGGGGGAAGTTACCAAGCCAGGCAGCTTTGTAGTCTCTAACGAGAAGATTAATTTGTTGGAAGCTCTTGCAATGGCAGGTGATTTGACCATTTATGGTATGCGTGATAATGTGAAACTGATCCGGACAGGGCAAGATAACAAGCAGGAAATTATTACTATGGACTTGAATAAGGCTGAAACGGTACTGTCTCCTTATTATCAGCTACAACAGAATGATATAATTTATGTGACACCTAATAAGACTAAGGCTAAGAATTCGGATATAGGAACCAATACGGGATTATGGTTTTCTGCTACTTCTATCTTGGTTTCACTTGCAAATATATTGGTAATTTTATTAAATAAGTAATTAGTAATGAAAGAGAATTCGTATAACAATAATGTGAGTGAATTAGACGAAGAGAAAGTAAATTATCAGGAAATTCTCTTTAAGTATATAATTCACTGGCCTTGGTTTGTTGCTTCGGTTTTAGCTTGTTTTATTGGTGCCTGGGTGTATTTGCATTTTCAAACTCCCGTATATCAGGTTTCTGCTTCTATCATGATAAAGAATGATAAAAAGAATGGTGGTGGAAATACTGCAGATTTGGAAAGTTTGGGATTAGGTGGAATGATTACTTCTACGCAGAGTATTGATAATGAGATAGAAGTGCTACGCTCAAAAACAATACTGAAAGAGGTCGTTAATAATCTGGAACTTTATATTACTTACTATGATGAGGATGAGTTTCCTAAAAAGGAACTGTATAAAACCTCTCCCGTAATTGTGAATTTGACAGCACAAGAGGCGGATAAATTGCCAAATGCAGCTTTGGTTGATATGAAGTTATCTCCAGAAGGTGGTTTGGATGTGAATCTAAAGATAGGCTTGAACGAATATAATAAGCATTTTGATAAACTTCCAGCGGTGTTACCTACGGATGCAGGTACATTTGGGTTTACATTGAAAGATTCTTTATCAAATGGGAAGATAGTAGGGCAAAGTGTAGTACGAAATATCAGCGCTGTAGTTAGTCAGCCTTTTGGGATGGCAAAAGGATATCAGTGGGCATTGGAAATAGCACCTACCTCAAAAACGACTTCTGTAGCAGTTGTTTCATTGATGAATACGAATATACAGCGAGGACAGGACTTTATCAATAAGTTAATGGAAATGTATAATCGGAATACGAATAATGATAAAAATGAGGTTGCTGAAAAGACGAGAGAGTTTATCAATGAACGTATTAAGATTATTGATGAGGAACTTGGCACTACAGAGGATAAGCTGGAAGCTTTTAAAAGAAATGCAGGATTGACGGATATCAGTAGTGATGCCCAATTAGCAGTATCGGGAAATGCTGAATATGAAAGAAAACGTGTAGAAAATGGAACTCAAATTAATTTAGTTCGTGATCTTAATAAATATATCAATAATCCGTCGAATGAGTATGAAGTATTACCTAGTAATATTGGTTTATCCGATAATGGTTTAACTACTCAAATAGATCGTTATAATGAATTGATTATTGAACGTAAGCGTTTACTTCGTACTTCTACGGAAAGTAACCCGATGATTGTAAATCTGGATACAAGTATTCGTGCCATGAAAGCAAATGTAAAAGCTGCTATTGATGGGACTTTACAAGGCTTGCTTATCGTGAAGGCTGATCTGGATCGTGAGTCCAGTCGTTTTTCCCGTCGTATCAGTGATGCTCCGGGACAGGAGCGCCAGTATGTAAGTATTGCACGTCAGCAGGAAATCAAGGCTGGGCTTTATCTGATGCTTTTGCAGAAACGTGAAGAGAATGCTATTACTTTAGCCGCTACTGCGAATAATGCAAAGATTATTGATGAGCCGGCGGCTGAAGGTGGCCCAGTTTCTCCTAAGCCTAGGATAATCTACTTAATTGCCTTAGTGGTAGGAGTGGGGTTTCCTGTCGGTACTATTTTCTTAGTTGGTCTGACTAAATTTAAAATAGAGGGTCGTGGTGATGTCGAGAAATTAACGAATTTGCCTATTGTAGGTGATGTGCCGTTGACAGAAGAAACAAATGGCTCTATTGCTGTGTTTGAGAATCAGAATACTTTAATGAGTGAAACTTTCCGTAATATCCGTACTAATCTTCAGTTTATGCTTGAGAATGATCAGAAAGTGATTTTAGTTACTTCGACGGTTAGTGGTGAAGGTAAATCTTTTATTTCTTCAAATCTAGCGATTAGCCTTTCTTTGTTAGGAAAGAAAGTGGTGATTGTGGGGCTTGATATTCGTAAGCCTGGTTTGAATAAAATTTTTAATCTTCCGCGGAAAGAGCAAGGGATTACTCAATATCTGTCAAATCCAGAAAAGAATCTGATGGATTTCGTTCAACCTTCGGATGTTAGTAAGAATTTGTATATTCTTCCAGGTGGAACTGTACCGCCTAATCCTACAGAATTATTGGCTCGTGATGCTTTGGATAAAGCGATTGAAGTATTGAAAAAGAACTTTCATTATGTGATTTTGGATACTGCTCCGGTTGGTATGGTAACTGATACTTTGCTCATAGGTCGTGTAGCAGATTTGTCAGTTTACGTATGTCGGGCAGACTATACTCGGAAAGCAGAGTTTACCTTGATTAATGAATTGGCTGATAGTAATAAGTTACCTAATCTTTGTACTGTAATCAATGGGCTGGATCTTCAGAAGAAAAAGTACGGTTATTATTACGGTTATGGTAAGTATGGCAAATATTACGGCTATGGCAAGCGTTATGGCTATGGCTATGGTTATGGAGAACAACATAGGGTAAAAGACGAATAGTTAGTTGAAAAAGATTTCGTTGTGATATGATATTTCACAATGACGAAAACATCGTTTTATAGAATTGCAGATGTAAGGTAAAGATTAGATTGATTATCTTTTAAACGAACAACTTACCACAGCCATTCGAATTTTTAAAGCTTGTCACTACATAAGTTTTTCAGTGTTAAATGCCACTTCTGTCAGTGAATATTACAAAATAATTTAAAGCTCAAAACTGGCTATGATACCTGCAAGGGCATTATGACCATATAGTAAGTGCTTATATGAATAAAAGTCATTTTATTCGAAGGATAAAAATCTAATTATGTCTACTCAAAACTCAATTGCAAAAAATACTTTATTTCTCTATGTGAGAATGCTTCTTTCACTTACTGTATCTTTATATACAGCCCGTGTTGTTCTTGATGTCTTAGGGGTAGACGACTATGGTATTTATATAGCAGTAGGAGGAATAGCTGGTTTTATGAGCTTTGTTAATAGCGCATTGGGCAATGCTTCCACCCGTTTTATCATGTTTGCATTAGGAAAAGATGATAGGTTGAATATGGAGAAAACCTTCTCTACTTCACTAACGGTTCATATCATTTTGGCTTTCCTAATCGTTGTCTTAGGTGAAACGGTAGGCTTATGGTTTTTACATCATAAAATGGTAATACCTGTCGAACGTATGTCTGCAGCGATATGGGTATATCATGTATCTATCATTACCGCATTTTTTACCATTACACAAGTGCCTTTTACAGCCACAATCAATGCTCATGAGCACATGTCTGTATATGCATTTGCCTCCATTATAGAGTCCATATTGAAACTGACTATTGTCTTTTTATTAACAGTTTTCCAATACGATAAGCTTATTGTATATTCTTTATTGTATTTTGCTGTGACGCTATTTATGCTGATGTTTTATCGTTTCTATTGCCAGAGACATTTTTTTGAAACGCATTATAAACCTCGATTATATGATCGCAATGTTTTTAAGGAAATAAGTGTGTTTTCTGGATGGAGCTTACTTAATTCTAGTGGTATAGCTTTTATTGGGCAAGGTGTTTTACTGCTATTAAATATGTTTTTTGCTCCTGCTGTAGTATCAGCTAGAGCTATTTCTCTCCAAGTAAATGGGTTGGCAATGCAGTTTTCCAATAACTTTAAGGCAGCAGCGAATCCTCAAATTGTCAAGCGATATGCCAATAACGAAGAGGATAGTGCAAAGTCACTTGTGCTTAAAACTGCAAAATATAGTTGTTTTCTTATGTGGTTTCTTGCATTGCCTATTTGTTTACTAGCGTCCCCCTTATTGCATGTATGGCTCAAGATTGTACCTCCATATACAGTGTTGTTTATTCAATTTGTTGCGATACAAAGTTTGTTTTCCACTTTGCAATCTTCTCTGTTTATGGCTTTTTATGCAAAGGGGCGCTTAAAAATAAATACCATTCTTACTACACTTATTTATTTTATACAGTTTATTGTTGTCTATATCCTATTTGAGTTAGGTTATTCTCCTATATCCTTGTCGATAGCTAGTTTACTGACAGATGTGCTTTTGGGAGTTGTATTGCAGCCTATCTTATTGAATAGAATGTTGGGATACTCTTTGCCTGATTTATTGCAAGTGTTCATTCCATGTGTAAAGATATCATTTTTCTCTGCTATTTTACCACTTATACTCTATTGCCTTGTAGATGTCCATACCATTATAGGTTTCTTTATTATTGGATTTTCTTGTGTGGTTAGCATTGCTCTTACTGTTTGGACATATGGATTGGAAGAAGAAATACGAGTCAAAATTTCGGAAAAGATTCGAAATCTTGTTTACGGTTATATTCATAAGTGAGTTTTTTAATAATGAAGACTATAAAAATAATTTGCTAATTTTTATATTGTATTAAATGCAGAACTGTTTCTCTTTAAAATGTCTTGGAAAGTAATCGTATGAAAAAAGTATCAATTATTATACCTGTTTATAATGTAGAGGCATATATTGAAGATTGTATTGCTTCTGTGATGGCTCAAGATTATGAGCAGTTGGAAGTCTTGATAGTGGATGACTGTACACCAGATCAGAGCATTTCCATTGTGGAAAAAATGATTTCTGGTTATGAAGGGCCGCATACTTATCGGATTATCAGGCACGCAAAGAATGGAGGACAATCTGCTGCTCGTAATAGTGGCATAAGTGAGGCCGCAGGTGAATTAATATATTTTTTAGATAGCGATGATTATATTTGTGAGAAGACTATTAGTAATTTGGTTGAACTTTATATTGAAACTCACGCAAACATTGTGGTTGGTAATTTGAAGATAGTTGATTACCAGACTAAGGAGGTAATCCGTGATTCAATTCAACTATCATCCTCTTATTATTTTTTTAGTTCCTTGAAAGATTTGTATGCTTGTCATGATGTTATTAGGATGGGAGTTAATGGAGTGCCTTGGAATAAACTTATAGAGAAAGACTTCTTGTTGAAAAATGAATTGCTTTTTGATTTGGGTATAATTTTTGAGGACGATATATGGAATTATAAAGTATATTGCTGTAAACCTAAAATTGCAGTAAGTAGTAGCCTGACTTACATATATAGAATGCGTCCTAGCAGTATTATGACAACATTTACTGAACACCATTTTTATTCTTCTGTGAAGTGTGCTGATATTGCTATTCTTTATGGACATCATGTGCAACAATCTTCCGACCATTGGTTTGTAATAAATGGAATAGAACGTTATATTATTGGAGCGTTGTACAAATCCTTTGATAAGGTGAAATCAAAAGATACATATAGTAGACTTTATCGCAGGTATAGAAAAAAACATAGGCCTTCTTTTGAATTGTGGAGTAATCTTCATGTACCATTAGCTACTAAGGTGAAAAGTTTACATTATTTGCTACCGTGTATATTGGGTGAGAAGCTCCTTTTGTGTTTTTTGAAGCGGCAGCAGAAAATAATGCGAAAACTCTATCCTCATCAAGCTGCTCTTCCTACTATTGAGCTAAGTGATTCTTTTTGGAATGAAATTGAATAAATTGTACAATGAAAAGGAAGATTAATAAAATATTACGTATGATAAGGAATTCTTTTATAGAGTTCCTCCAACGCCCAGTAGTAGTGAATGCTAGTTTAAGCATTGATAAAACGGGTGAGGTGTATCATTCTAATTGGGGGGATGATATTAATTCTTTTTTTCTGGAAGCGATTTCTTTGAGGCCTGTTGTGTTGTATCATGAATGTATATTAGCCAAATTATTTAAGAGAGATAATTATGTAGTGATAGGTAGTACTATAGATATGTTGGTCAATCGACAATCTATTGTTTGGGGTGCAGGACTCATTCAAGAAAACCCTTGTAATTTAGTAATGCCTAGGAAAATTTGCGCCGTTCGTGGTCCAAAAACACGCGAAGTGTTGTTGAAGCATGGGATAGAGTGTCCAGCTATATACGGAGATCCGGCTTTGTTGTTGCCTATCTATTATCGACCTCGTACACGAAAAAAGTATAAGTTGGGCATTATTCCTCATTATACGGAACTGTCTTTGCTTCCAGAACATTTATTAAATAGTGAGGATGTATATGTAATTAGAATACAAGGTTATCAGCATTGGCTTGGTTTTGTGGAAGAATTGAATGCTTGTGAGTATATTGTTTCTTCTTCTTTACATGGACTGATTTTGGCAGAAGCGTATGATATACCTAATTGTTGGATGGAGCTTGAATGTGCGCAACAGCGTTCACGTTTTAAATATGATGATTTCTATGCATCTATAGGTAAACAGATTGTCTCGCCTTTTGTAATGAATAAAGAGGTGACGATTCAGCAACTCATAGAGCAATGTCAACAATGGTCTCCTGGAACAATAGACTTACAGCCACTTTTGAATGCATGCCCTTTTGAACTTAAAATAACTTTTTGAGTTCAAAAAATCTAAAATCATAAATTGTACAATAAAAATGCAGAAGATTATTATTCAAAGTATAGAAAAAGAATTGCCCAATCGATTACTTTATAGATTGACAGTAGGCGATCAGCAAGAAGAAGCACATATTGAAGTAAATAAGATGTATGCTGACTATTTGGTGACTGATAGAATAGATTCTTTGGTTTGGGGATTATTGCAGTTTGCTATAAACAGAGGATATGATATTGTATCTGCACTTCCTATTACGGAAGATCTTTGGTATAATTTGGAGATGAATCTTATAGATCCATTGGCTGCTAACCCCGGGATGCATAGAATACATATTCAGGCTCCTTTAGTGCCTGTCATGAATCATGCGGAAATAGTAGCCACCGGCATTTCATGCGGTGTGGACAGCCTGTACACTATTGCTACCCATGGGGAGAATGTGCCTAAGCCCTATCGCCTTACTCATCTTTGTTTTTTTGATGCAGGTTCGCATAATACAGGATTACAAGATGATTCATCAACAAAACTATTTCAAGGACGTATGGATTTGTGCCGACGTTTTGCCGAAGAATATAACTATGGCTTTATACTTATTAAGAATGATGTTTATGAATTACTGAATAGACACGGGGGATATTCTCACGTAGAAAATCATACTTTTATGGCATTATCTTGTATTTATGCATTACAAGGAGCATTTGCTAAATACTTCTATTCAGCAGGTTGTAGCATTAGAGAATTTTCTTGTGTGAAATCAAAGGAAAATTTTCAACTGGATGCAGCGCACTATGATATGCTTACATTAAATTCAGCGTCTATTCCAGGGCTTGATTTTATTTCAACAGGGGGGAGTCTGGATCGAATTACAAAAACAAAAACTATAGCGGATTATGATCCTGCATATAAATATTTGAATGTGTGTGT
Organism: Bacteroides sp. M10; assembly: GCF_014334015.1. GTDB lineage: Bacteria > Bacteroidota > Bacteroidia > Bacteroidales > Bacteroidaceae > Bacteroides > Bacteroides intestinigallinarum. The sequence goes on from NZ_CP060488.1 coordinate 4,389,158, forward strand.
CACTGCAGTAGAGAATGATTCTACTTGTTTTAAGTGTGTGCGTACAATGTTGACTTTAGATGCTTTAGGAAAACTGGATAAATTTAGTGCTGTTTTTGATGTCCAGTACTACATGAATCATCGAAAAAGATATATTGAAAAAATGTATGTTGATGGCAAGTTTGGGCATGATGAATCTTTATTATTATTATTTCCTCTATTCAAATCTGAGTTGACTATTGGGGTGAAGATATCAGCTATTATACATAAAGTCCAAAATGCTGTTCGATGTAGAATCTTTAAGAGATGAATAAAATGCGCAAACGCAATGAGTGGGATGTGTTAAAGTGTCTGGCAACGCTGCTGGTTGTCATAGGGCATATTGTGATTCTTTACAAACAAGGGGGGAGTTTTCCAGCAATGGAAAATCACTATTTGGCTATGCTTGCCGATGTGATTTATTTGTTCCATATGCCTTTGTTTGTGACAATCAGTGGAGCTGTATATACCATCGGTAAGCAGTCGGGGAAATATCTAGATTTCAAAAGTCTTTTGGGGAACAAGGTTAGGCGCTTGCTTGTGCCCTATTACTTTGTGGCTTACTTATTTGTGGTTCCCACTATCTTGGGGCTAGAAATGAATCGGTTTGGAAGTAATATCGACTATTTTTTAGAAATCCTTTTAGGAACTAACTGTAGGCATCTTTGGTATCTCTGGGCTCTGTTTTGGATGTTCATAATTGTACGCTTTTGTAAAGGAAGATATTTGGGTAATACTATTTACTGTCTGACTATTGCGATGATACTCTCTGTGGGATGTAGTTATTGGGTGGGTACAGATTGGTTCAGTTTTCGGATGGCTCTGCATTATCTTCCTTTTTTCTTCTTAGGTGAATGGTTAGTCGCAAAAGGTGGAAATTCTATGAAAATGTGGAAACCTGTGATTTTGGTGCTATTGTCCGGATGTGTACTGAAATTGACGGATAGTAGGTGGATGGATTCACTTTTTAGTCTTTGGATGAATGTCGGAATTGTAGTTGTTATTTGCTTGTTTGTTCGCAAGGTCAGCGTCGAAAAGTTTTTTTCCCATTCCTTCAATGTTCTCATTCTTCGGGATAGTTTTGGAGTTTATCTTTTTCATGTTCCCATCATCTATATTATGGTATCGTATCTTCAAAACTATCCTATTTATGTGTTACTTCCGTTGGTGGGAGTTGTTTCTATCATAGGCAGTCTATTTTTTACAATGATTTTACGAAAAATGAGATTGCAATACTTGATGGGGGAATAATGTTTGATAAATGGATAAAGGAATGTACAAATTAGATTTTCTATTCTTAGTGGAAAATGCCAATTTGCGTGGGGGGACTGAAATTCAAACGATTAATATCACCCATGCGTTGATAGAAGCGAATTATCGAGCACGTGTTTTATCCGTTGTCCCTTATTCTGGAGGTGATGATGTGATTCTTTCCTTTGATTTGAAATCTTATCGGATGTATGAGAAGCAGAAGAAAAATCCAATCAATGATTTGTGTGCGGAAAGATTTTCTGATGCTTGTCTGGCTAAGTTACTACGAGTATTCATAGCAACGTGTCAACCTAAAGTATTGGTGAATGAGACATATGAATTGATAACAGCTCTTCCCTTTGGAGGGCAGTGCCGGATTGTGCAAGTCTTTAATTGGTCGATTTTGGGTTATGAAGAATCTATCTTGCAGATCATTCATCAAAAGCATGGCTGGATGCGTTTTCTTTCAATGAAAAAAAATGTCCGACAAGTTACAAAACGCCATGCGGCTATTGCTTTATGTAATGACTTGATTGTGTTGACAAATACTGCCAAAAAAGAATTAAAGATGGTGAATCATAAAATAAAGGAAACTCGGATAAGAGTGATTGCCAATCCTTTGAGAAAGAGTGATGACGCGAAAAACATCTCTTCTTTAGACAATCGAAATATTGTTTTTGTGGGTAGGTTAAGTTTTGAAAAAGGGGTTATGCGTCTGCTGCATATATGGCAGAGTATATCTAGACAATTTCATGATTACACGCTTTCAGTCTACGGAGAAGGGGATGCCAAAGATCAGATGGAACAATATATTCAGGAGAATGGCATGAAAAATATTCGTTTTTGTGGGTTTGAACAAGATTTGTCTAAAATCTATCTTTCTGCCGATTTACTGCTATCCACCTCTGAATCGGAAGGTTTTGGCTTGGTGTTTATTGAGGCGTTTTATTATGGAGTACCTGTAGTGTCTTTTAATTGTCCTGTTTCTCCAAAAGAAGTGATTGCTGATGCTGGTGTATTGATAGATTGTTTTGATGAGCAAGCGTATGCCACTCATGTGATGACATTGCTTCATAATAAAGAAAAACTAAGGATGCTCCAACGCAAAGCAGTGGAGAGGGCTAGATGTTTTTATCAGAGTCGGATTGTAAGCCAGTGGGTAAAATTGGTAGAATAATGAAACAATATTATATTATAATTACTCCTTTCTTTCCTAATAGTGATTCTTTTAGGGGAGCGTTTATATACGATCAAGTACGTGCTATCGCAAAGAATAGCAGCTATGAAGTGGTGGTATTTAAAAGTAAATCCATAACATCGGGAGAGAAAGATTACATGTATCGTGGTATTCAGGTTCACTTGTTCGACGATATTCAGATGCCTTCATATATATTGAATGGATTGACAAATGAAATCAATTGCAGTCTGTTTATGAAAGCTGTAAAGCGGTTGAATATTGATCTTGATAATGTAGTCATAGCCCATGGGCATACGGCTCGCTTTGCTGCATTCCCATTAGCATTAAAGCGTATAAATCATAATATAACGACGTTGGTCCAGCATCATGATCCAGATCCTTTTAATATCAGAAATGGTCGTTTTGCTACAAAAAGGTGGAATGCCATGTTTCGGACTTGGATGAGTACAAAGTTGTTTAACCAAATGGATTGTCATGTTTGTGTGAGCCGTTTTGTAGAGGAATCGCTGCGTAAATTTCCTCATCCTACTGATTCTTTATACTTCGATTCCTACAAGAGGGTATTAAAGGTGGTAGGAAATGAAACCCCGGTAAATATAAAACATTCTTATGTTCTGTATAATGGGGTAGACTGCTCCATCTTTAATAGTGAAAGCCATCTTGCACATCCTACATTTATAATAGGCTGTATTGCAAATTTTGTAGATTGGAAGGGGCAAGAGACACTGATACGTGCGTTGGATATTTTAAAAAGCAAACAGGATAAGTTGAAAATGATATTTGTAGGTTCAGGTCCTACCTTACAGGATTGCATGAACTTGGTTCAGGAATTGAATTTGACAGACATTGTTGAATTTAGGAAGGAGGTACATCATCATGAACTGGCGGCATTCTATCACAGTCTTGATCTGTTTGTTTTACCCAGTTATTTTGAAGGATTTGGTTGTGTTTGTACGGAAGCAGCAGCCTGTGGGGTACCTTATATGATATGTAAGGGACAAGGTGCTGCAGAGTATATACTGGAAGAAGAATCCGACCTTTGGACTTTTATTCCTAAAGACTACGAACAACTTGCTGATAGAATAGACTATTACAGGACGAATAAACCTATACAACATCTTTGTGAAACTTTCGATATAGATATTTTGATGAAACAATTTCTAAATTTCTTAGAATCATTATGAATGAAAAGAGTATATTTTCGAGGCTTCTATATGTAGCAAAAATGCTATATCATGAATTGTATTATCTTCTTTGTATTCCTATTATTCAAGGTTGGTATGGCGGATTTTGGAATTATAGACATAAAATAAAATCGAATGGTGGAAGCGAGAATATGTATTATGCTTATCTGATGAGATATAATGCTTTTGTAGGACTTGGAGCTAACATACAGGATACTCCTATGTTACCCCATGGCTTGAATGGTATACATAAATCTGATGCTGCTACTATTGGTGAAGGTTGTGTTATTTTGCAACAGGTCACCATAGGCAGTAATACAACGAAAGGAAGTAAGCACTTTGGTTCACCTACAATTGGTAAACATGTTTTTATTGGAGCCGGTGCTAAAATCATTGGCAATGTTCGTGTGGGTGACAATTGTCGCATAGGGGCTAATTGTGTGGTGGTAAAGGATATGCCAGACAATTCTACGGCAGTACTTAGAAATATAGATATAATTATTCATGATATTTCCCGGGATAATTCTTTCAAAGGGATCTATCATTTCGAAGAATAAACTATTTGGAAGAATCAGACACTCACTATGAAACAAAAAATAGCTGTCTATTTACCTCTCTTTTGCCTGCTGAGTTATTGGTATGTGGAATTTGCCGCAGTTTTTTTGGCAGTGTTACTCACCGGAAATATATTCAAAATATTCCGAGGATTCAACAGAAAACATTTCCTATATTTATTATTGTTTGTGGGGATAGAGATGTTTATTATGGCTCTACTTGATTATGATATGCGTAAGTTTTTTGAGCAAGTAGGACTCGTGGTAACTACTGCTATCGGCTATCGTGCTTATTTCATCTATGTGCTCAAAAAGGATATTTCGTTCTTTGTGAAATGCTATCTGAATATGAGTGTGGTGATAGTAGTATATGCTTTGGTTGCTTATGCTTTAAACATAACCATTAGTGGAAGACTTGAAGGATGGGGCGGTGAACCTGGAGATATTGCTTTATTGATTCTTCCAGCATTGGTCTACTATTTTTATCATAAAGAAATTTCTATCCGTTGCGCCCTGACAGTACTTGCTTTTGTATTAGCTTCATCTACCGCCAGTTTTGCAGCTCTTTTCATCATTTTAGCTCTGTTTCTATTTGTATACAATAGAAAAAACTTTTTCAAGCTGATAGTGGCAGCATTGGTAGTGTTTGTGGTGAGCAGTGCTGTTTCCTCCTATCTTTCGGATAATAAATCTGATAACAATGATGCAGCTCTTAAGTTTAAAGAGACATGGGAGATGCTGCAAAGTAATCGTTTTAGCTTCTATGATCTTGAGACGTTGAATGCTAGCACCTATGCATTCTTGACAAACCTGTGTGTGGCAGAACAGGCACCTTCTCGTCTGTTGGGTACAGGGCTAGGCACACACCCCATCAATTATGAAAAGATTTACCCTAGTAGGAGTACGACCTATCGACTATATGGATTGAATGCTAATGACGCTTATTCTTTATCTATCCGTGTATTTTCGGAATTAGGTATTCTAGGATTGTTCTTGCTGTTTGTCTTTATGTATAAGAACTTCAATTCGTTATCTTTATTTAGCTTTATGGCAATGAGTTATCTGATAAATGCCTGTATTACTGGGGGACATTATACGGCAAATGGAGGAATGCTTTTTTTTGTATTCTTCTATTTTGCTGGAAGGTATGTGCAACAAGATGCTTTTTTGGGTGAGCAAAAAGTGAAAAAAGAAGGACAATATTTTAATAAAAACAATTGTAGAGTGAGATAAATAGTAATAAAAAAATCGTGTATGAATAATAGAGATTAACGATGTATAGATTTGTATTTTGGCAAAATTGTTTAAGCCCTCATCAATTGCCTTATATTGTCCACTTGCTTGATGATGCCAGGGTAAACGAAGTAGTGATTGTGACGAACGAAGTGGTATCGGACGAACGTAAGAATATGGGATGGGATGTGACAGTCTTTCCTGGTCTTGAAAGATGCGATGTGAGGCTGTCCCCATCAAATAGTGAAATCCATGAATTATTATCTAAACGACAAGAAGAGAGCATCCATTTCTTTTCTGGTATACATGGTTATCCTTTTGTTACTAAGGCCCTTGATATGAGTTTGAAATATGATGTCAAGAGAGGTGTGATTTCCGAACGTCCTGATACGTTTAAGTTTGGGTTAGCCAATGGAAAACCTCTTTGGCTACATCGGATTCGTTTTTTTATTCAAGACCGGAAGTATGCTCGACACATACAATATGTATTTGCAATGGGTGACGATGCGGTAAGCTATTTTCGCTCTGTATGGAAGTATTGGGAGGTTTTTCCATTCGCCTATTGTACAAATAGACTGAAAAATATAGATATCTAGGAGGTAGGGATATTTTGGAGATATTATATATTGTCTTTGTAGGTTTATTGAATTGGTAAAAAAACCGTAATTTATTCCTCACTTTTTCCTTCATGCCCAAAAGTTTGGCTGGGGATGGACTGGACCGCTATATTCAATTAAAAATAGCTTGGAGCAGTTGAAATGATCGGATATATGAATAAATTAGCCATTCTTATTTGTTGATAAATTGGGCATAAGTAACGTGTTTGATAATGGAAAAGTGAATCAACTTGCATCTGCTGTTTACTATTAAATTGATAATAGGGGTCTATTCGAAATAAAAGGGAAGAGTGCATTATATTAGATTAAAAATATATTTTTTTGTAGTATTACTTGTTGTACAGTCTACTACATAATGAGGCTAAAAGTGGAAAGACCTTGGTTTAGATTACCTTCTCTTTAGTTTATATATATATATTCTCACAAAAATAATTTTATGACAAAATCAAACTTATCATTCGTATTTGTAGGTAGTCTTTCTGTTCGGAAAGCTGCTTGGGATATTATTCAAGCCATCAAGGATATGCCTGATATCGATTTAACCTTGATTGGAGATGGAGAACAAAGGGAGCTAATAGAGAAAGGTATTGCAGATTATCATCTAAGAAATGTAAAACTGTTAGGTACTCGCAACAATTCGGAAATTATGCAGCTCATAGCAGATAAGGATGTTTTTGTGATGTCAAGCCATTATGATGGATGGGGTGCTGTAGTGAATGAAGCACTTACCTGCGGACTATATGTGATTTGTACTGATAGAAGTGGAGCCAGGGATTTGTTGGAAAGTACACAGAGAGGAATGATATATCATGCAGGCGATATTTCTCAATTGCACGAATGTGTTCAATGGTGTATAGCGAATGCATATAAGATTCAGCATTCAAAAGAAGAGAGAATAAAATGGGCAGCGCGTAGTATTGATGGAAAGGTATTAGCAGCTTATTTTATAGACTGTTTGCAAGGCTTAAAACCTACGAAGCCGTGGCTAGATGCTTTGGTGTAATTATGAAAAAGGATTGCTAGTATGAGAATAATACATTATATTCCTACGATAGATAGAAACTCTGGAGGTTTGGGTGCATATATACAGTTACTTTCAAAAGAATTGGGGAAGTTGGTCGATTTGCATATCGTTACGCATGAGTCAGAGAATATGTTGGAGATAGAAAATGCTACATTACATTTGATTGATGGTAGATTGACGCATTTGTTGAAAGCAAAAAGGCAATTTGTCGTTTTATTGCAAGGGATTTCTCCTGATTTGGTTCATGTGAATTGTTGTTGGACACCTCAATGTGCTTTGGTACAATTTTGTGCACAATGTTTAGGGTACAAAGTACTTCTAATGCCTCATGGGATGCTGGAACCTTGGATTTTAAAGAAAAATCGTTGGTTGAAAAAAGAACCTGCGTTATGGTTATATCAAAAGCGGGCTGTTCAAAAGGCTGATGTATTATTAGCTACGGCAGAGAGTGAAAAGCAAAACTTATTGCGTTTAGGTTGGAACGAACAAGTATACGTCATTCCCAATGGAATTGTTGTGGATGATATCGAATGTAAACAGTCTTGGAAGCAAACAAAATGTATATTTTTCTTAGCATTGTTACGCCCTAATAAAGGAGCCCATCTGCTGATAGAGGCAGTAGCGCAATTGAAAGATGAGATGAGGGGATGGAACATAGTGATTGCTGGTAAGGATGATGATCGATATGCTGCTTATTTGAATCAATTGATTGCTGAATATCGTTTGGAAGAGATGATTTCTCTCCCTGGAGCACTTTATGGAGAAGATAAATGGAATATGTATAGAAAAGCGGATTTTTTTGTGCTACCTACACTTAATGAGAACTTTGGTATTGTAATAGCGGAAGCATTATTATGTGGAACTCCTGTAATAACTTGTAAGGGTGCTCCATGGAATGTACTTGTTGATAATCATTGTGGGTGGTGGGTAGAGCGTTCTGTGGAAGATATTGCAGATGCTTTAAGTAATGCTATTGGATTGCAGGAAAATGAAATAAGAGAAATGGGCATGCGTGGTAGGGAACTTGTACTTAATAATTACGCATCAGGTCTTGTGGCAAAGCAAATAATGGGTGTATATAAATCATTATTGTAATTTTGGGGGATGTACAATGATTCAAGCTTTAATTTTATTTCTGTCTGTTATTGCTATTTGTGCGATTTCAAGTTGTATATGCTCTTCGAATAATACACAAGTGTCTTTTTATATTTGTGATAGAAAGCTAACGGAATGCTTCAGAGGTGTTGCTATTCTTCTAATCATGATTCAGCATTTGGCAGGACATTGGACAAATGTCTTTACTCCTTTTGGGGGAATTGGTGTCGCCATGTTTCTGTTGCTTTCCGGATTCGGATTGAATGAATCATGTAAGAAAAATGGGTTGGGTGGATTTCTGACAAAGAAGTTCTATCGGATATGGTTGCCTTTCTTTTTATTCTATGTGTTCCTGTATTTATTCAAAGAAAATATGGATATCCTATCGTTTCTTAGAAACGTTTTTAGTGTGGAACAATCGGGCTATTATTGGTATATTCATTATTTGATACGCTGCTATATTGTATTTTGGATAGTAAATAAATATGTAAAAAAATATAAGTGGTGGGGCTATTTTCTTCTTGTTGTTTTTAGCTTTTTTGCAACACATTCGCTTTGTGCAGAACAATGCTTGAGTTTTCCTTTAGGTGTGTTGCTTTCAGATAAAAAGGAATATCTTTTGAACTTAAAAATAAAGAAAGCAATTGTCTATTTAGCTATTTTTTCATTTTTAGGCATAACTTGTTTGCTAATTAAACAACTACCGATGGTTAGGGAATACTTTGGTACTTACTTATATTTTTTTGTTGAATTGGGAATTAAACTTCCTTTGGGGCTATCAGTGATGTTGTTTTTGTGGATGCTTCCATCAAGGTATGTTGTCGGTCCTTTTGTTGCGTTATGCGGTCTGTTAAGTTATGAGCTATATTTGGTTCATATGCAAATGCTTGAAAATGTGGGTGCGTATGCGACTTCAGCATTAATGATTATATTACTTAGTCTTTTGATTTCTTATTCCATGCATTATGTAATGCAGATTTTACAGAAACAATGATAAAAGAATGGATAAAGTAAATTTGGGCGCATTCTCTACAGGTAATTTTGATAAGGGGGCGGGTGAACTAAAAATTATAACATGGTATTTTATTAATGCTTTGTTAGTACGTGCTTCTTGGAATCCATTTATGAGCATAAAGATTATTTTACTTCGTGCTTTTGGTGCAAAGATTGGACGAGGCTTGGTAATAAAAAATAATGTAACCATTAAGTTTCCTTGGAAACTGACAATAGGAAATAATGTATGGTTAGGAGAACAGTGCTGGATAGACAATTTGGATTATGTAACCATTGGTAGTAATGTATGTATTTCACAGGGAGCTTTACTACTTACGGGAAACCATGATTATACAAATTCTTCTATGCCTTATCGGAATGCTCCTATCACATTGGAAGATGGGGTTTGGGTTGGTGCGAGAGTGGTAGTATGTCCGGGGGTAATCATGCGTAAAAATTCTATTGCTTCCGTGGGCAGTGTGGTAACAAAAAGTACGGAGGTTAATGGTATTTATCAGGGTGTACCTGCGGTAGTGATTAGAAAAAGAAAAGTGTGTGGACAAACAATTTGAGATAGAACATATATGTGTTGTTGTGTAATTTATTTAAAAAAAATAGCACTTCTTATTTATTAACAAATTGCATAAAAAAGGTGTTATGGTGACATCTGTAGTGTTCCTTGCTCATATTGACACACTGTAATGAAAGCATTTTTTTCATATGAGAGGTTAGAGGAAAGATGCACTTTATTTCATGATGAACAAAGATATACTCAAAGTGATAATTTAGATGATTAGGAATTTTCAAAGATAAATTTTATGAAAGTATCTATAATAACGTCGTGCTTTAATCGTGTGGCGACGATTCGTGGTGCCATAGAGAGTGTCTTGGCACAGGATTATAATAACATAGAGTTTATTGTTGTAGATGGGGCGAGTACAGATGGTTCGTTAGAGATCATTAGGGAATATGAAGGTTGTATCTCAACTATTATCTCGGAGCCCGATCATGGAATGTATGAAGCCATCAATAAGGGAATTCGTGTGGCTACAGGTGATGTAATAGGGTTACTGCATTCGGATGATTTTTTCTATAATAATGGGGTGGTAAGCCGTATTGTGGAGCGTATGAAAATCACTCGAGCCGACTTTTTGTATGGAGATGGACTTTTTGTGGATCCTGATAATACTGATAAGGTAGTACGCAATTGGATTGGAGGTAGTTATCGACTTTGGAAAGTACGTCACGGTTGGTTACCACTGCATCCCACCTGTTACATCCGTCGTGAGGTGGTAAATCGTTTAGGACTTTATAACGAAAGCTATAAAATAGCAGCAGATAGCGATTTGTTGTTGCGCTATCTTATTACAGGAGGACTCACGACAACTTATTTAGGGGAGTATATTGTAAAGATGCGTATGGGAGGACTTTCTACTGATAGTGCTAAGCGTAAAAAAATGTGGGATGAGGATATACGGGTGTATGCTTCACACGGTATGGCTCCTACATTGACGAAATTGGAGAAAATGGCATGGAAAGTGCCGCAGTTTGTATTAGCATTGTTGAAAAGATAATAATCACTTTGGTAGTGTAGATAACTGATAGAAAATCAATTGTTATCATGAAATTTTATGAAGAATAATAGAGTTAAATAATAATATGAAGGTATCGTTTTGAGCAGTGTAGAGGAAGTGGACGCACAGGAAAAGAGTAACTAATGAATAGAAGAAGTATTGTTATTACTGGTGGTGCCGGATTTATTGGTAGCCATGTGGTACGTTTATTTGTGAACAAGTATCCCGATTACCATATTATTAACCTGGACAAATTGACTTATGCGGGGAATTTGACTAATCTGAAAGATATAGAGAATAAACCAAACTACACTTTTGTAAAAGCGGATATTTGTGACTTTGAAATGATGCTGAAAATTTTCAAGCAATATCATGTAGATGGAGTCATTCATTTAGCTGCCGAAAGTCACGTGGACCGTAGTATCAGAGATCCGTTTACTTTTGCTCGTACGAATGTTCTTGGCACTCTCTCTTTTTTACAAGCTGCCAGGTTAACTTGGGAGTATCTTCCGGAAGGCTATGAGGGTAAGCGTTTCTATCATATTTCAACTGACGAGGTGTATGGAGCGTTGGGATTGACATACCCGGAAGGAAAGCTCTCGGATATATCAGCACACGAAGTATATGGCGATGAGTTCTTCAAAGAGACAACAAAGTATAATCCACACTCACCCTACTCGGCTTCGAAAGCGAGTAGCGATCACTTTGTACATGCTTTTCACGATACTTATGGTGTGCCGACTATTGTGACCCACTGTTCGAACAACTATGGACCTTATCAGTTTCCTGACAAACTGACTCCGCTGTTTATTAACAATATTCGTCATCGCAAACCGTTACCGGTGTATGGTAAGGGAGAGAATGTGCATGACTGGCTCTATGTGGTAGATCATGCAAGGGCGATAGACGTAATTTTTCACAATGGTAAGGTAGCGGATACATATAATATTGGTGGCTTTAACGAATGGAAGAACATAGATATTATCCATGTGATTATTAAGACTGTAGACCGATTACTGGGTAATCCTGAAGGATACAGTGAGGAGTTGATTACTTATGTAATGGATCACGTGGGATATGGCTTGCGCTACGTCATTGACTCTACGAAACTGAAGAATGAATTAGGCTGGGAGCCTAGTCTGCAGGTTGAAGAGGGTATCGAGAAGACGGTGCAGTGGTATCTGGATAATCAGGAGTGGATGGAAAATGTCACCAGTGGTGCTTACGAGAGCTATTATGAAGGTATATACAAGTCTAAATAGCATATAATAATAACGAAATATGTAGGTCCCTAACTTCATGCTACACACATGAATCCCCTACATTCTGCAGGTTGGGAAAAAATACAGCGGTATATTCCTAATCTGTCCCCTCATATTGGCAAAATGCTGATATGTATTCTAAATATATCAACTGTCTGTGAAGATCGTTGATATATTACTTTTAGAGGGTATGATGTTTGATACTTTATTTCTATTTAAAATTTATAGAAATAAATCCTTTCACTTTTCCTTATACACAAGATAACATCTTCTGTTCCTGAATATAGCTCATCTAAAAGTTTCTTCTATCATAGAATTAAAATCACTGCTAGCTTTGTGTTATAGAATGAAAGCTGTATATTTGTATGCACCATAATTAAAAGGTTGTACATGTATGAGCAATAAAATATATCCTATTGGTATCCAGAACTTCGAGAAAATCCGTCAAGACGGTTATTTCTATGTTGATAAAACGGCCTTGATGTATCAGATGGTAAAGACGGGGAGTTATTACTTTTTGAGTCGTCCGCGCCGTTTTGGAAAGAGTCTGCTGATCTCTACCCTGGAAGCATATTTTCAAGGGAAGAAGGAACTATTTGCTGGACTGATGGTGGAGAAGCTCGAAAAAGATTGGATAGAACATCCAATTTTGCATCTCGACCTTAATATTGAGAAGTATGATGTTCCGGAGAGTCTGGATAATATTTTGGATAAATCGTTGACTGCTTGGGAAAAACTTTATGGTGCCGAACCATCGGAGCGTTCGTTCTCTCTACGCTTTGCCGGTATTATAGAACGCGCTTATGAAAAGACCGGACAACGGGTAGTTATTCTGGTGGATGAATATGACAAGCCGATGTTGCAGGCAATTGGCAATGAGGACTTACAGAAGCAATTCCGGGATACATTGAAGCCTTTCTACGGGGCTTTGAAGACGATGGACGGCTGCATCAAGTTTGCGTTGCTGACTGGGGTGACAAAATTTGGCAAGGTGAGCGTATTCAGTGACTTGAATAACTTGAAGGATATTTCAATGGATGAACGCTTTGTGGATATTTGCGGTATCACGGAGAAAGAAATACATGACAATCTGGAGGAGGAATTGCATCAGTTGGCAGAAAAGCAGAAGATGAGTTATGAGCAGGTGTGCGCAGAATTGAAAGAATGTTATGATGGTTACCACTTTGTGGAACATACTATTGGAATCTATAACCCTTTCAGTCTGTTGAACACGTTTGATAAGATGAAGTTCGGCAGCTACTGGTTTGAGACGGGTACGCCCACTTATCTGGTGAACTTGTTGAAGAAGCATCACTATGATTTGGAACGGATGGCTCATGAGGAGACAGACGAACAGGTGCTGAACAGCATCGACTCGGAATCTAGTAATCCCATTCCGGTGATTTACCAGAGCGGATATCTCACTATTAAGGGATATGACGAAGAGTTTGGCATATACCGTTTAGGTTTTCCGAATCGTGAAGTGGAAGAGGGGTTTGTCCGTTTCTTACTTCCTTATTATGCAAATGTAAATAAGGTGGAGTCTCCTTTTGAAATTCAGAAGTTTGTCCGTGAAATACGTTCCGGTGACTATGACTCTTTCTTCCGACGTTTGCAAAGTTTCTTTGCGGATACAGGCTATGACGTGATTCGCGAGCAGGAGTTGCATTACGAAAATGTGCTTTTTATCGTTTTCAAACTCGTGGGCTTTTATACTAAAGTGGAATATCATACAAGCGAAGGGCGCATCGACCTTGTTTTACAGACGGACAAATTCATATATGTCATGGAATTTAAACTGAATGGCACGGCAGAAGAAGCCTTGAGGCAGATTAATGAAAAACATTATTCACTTCCTTTTGAAGCGGATAATCGTAAGCTTTTTAAAGTGGGGGTGAACTTTAGTTCGCAAACAAGAAATATAGAAAAATGGATAGTGGAAGAGTAGCTTCTTTATAGCTCTTTTAAAAGTTTTTCTATCATAGAATTAAAATCACTACTAGTTTTGTGTTATAGAATGAAAGCAGTATATTTGTATGCACCATAATTAAAAGGTTGTACATGTATGAGCAATAAAATATATCCTATTGGTATCCAGAACTTCGAGAAAATCCGTCAAGATGGTTATTTCTATGTTGATAAAACGGCCTTGATGTATCAGATGGTAAAGACCGGGAGTTATTACTTTTTGAGTCGTCCGCGCCGTTTTGGAAAGAGTCTGCTGATCTCTACCCTGGAAGCATATTTTCAAGGGAAGAAGGAACTATTTGCTGGACTGATGGTGGAGAAGCTCGAAAAAGATTGGATAGAACATCCAATTTTGCATCTTGATCTTAATATTGAGAAGTATGATGCGTCGGAGAGTCTGGATAAGATTTTGAATGACAATTTGGAATATTGGGAAAGTAAATACGGAACTCGACCGTCTGAAACTTCATTCTCTCTGCGTTTTGCCGGTATCATTCAGCGCGCTTATGAAAAGACCGGTCAACGGGTGGTTATCTTGGTGGATGAATATGACAAGCCGATGTTGCAGGCAATTGGCAATGAGGACTTACAGAAGCAATTCCGGGATACATTGAAGCCTTTCTACGGGGCTTTGAAAACGAAAGACGGCTGCATCAAGTTTGCGTTGCTGACTGGGGTGACAAAATTTGGCAAGGTGAGCGTATTCAGTGACTTGAATAACTTGAAGGATATTTCAATGGATGAACGCTTTGTGGATATTTGCGGTATCACGGAGAAAGAAATACATGACAATCTGGAGGAGGAATTGCATCAGTTGGCAGAAAAGCAGAAGATGAGTTATGAACAGGTGTGCGCAGAATTGAAAGAATGTTATGATGGCTACCACTTTGTGGAGCATACCATCGGAATCTATAATCCTTTTAGTCTGTTGAACACGTTTGATAAGATGAAGTTCGGCAGCTACTGGTTTGAGACGGGGACACCCACTTATCTGGTGAACTTGTTGAAGAAGCATCACTATGATTTGGAACGGATGGCTCATGAGGAAACAGACGAACAGGTGTTGAACAGTATCGACTCGGAATCTAGTAATCCCATTCCAGTGATTTATCAGAGCGGATATCTCACCATTAAGGGGTATGACGAAGAGTTTGGCATATACCGTTTAGGTTTTCCGAATCGTGAAGTGGAAGAGGGGTTTGTCCGTTTCTTACTTCCTTATTATGCGAACGTAAATAAGGTGGAGTCTCCTTTTGAAATTCAGAAGTTTGTCCGTGAAGTACGTTCCGGTGACTATAACTCTTTCTTCCGACGTCTGCAAAGTTTCTTTGCAGATACAGGCTATGATGTGATTCGCGAGCAGGAGTTGCATTACGAAAATGTGCTTTTTATCGTTTTCAAACTCGTAGGCTTTTATACCAAAGTGGAATATCATACAAGCGAAGGGCGCATCGACCTTGTTTTGCAGACGGACAAATTCATATATGTCATGGAATTTAAACTGAATGGTACGGCAGAAGAAGCTTTGAAGCAGATTAATGAAAAACATTATTCACTTCCTTTTGAAGCGGATAATCGTAAGCTTTTTAAAGTAGGTGTGAACTTTAGTTCGCAAACAAGAAATATAGAAAAATGGATAGTGGAAGAGTAGCTCTTTTTATCTCAAATTCCTAAAATACGCCCGTATCTTCCGCATAATCTTGATTCCCATCACTACGCCATCAAATACAGCCATACCGGTATTGAACGAACGCATGAGTGCATCCGCCTTGTTGGTTGCCGGAGCAAGTGGGGCAAATATTTCGCGTGTAGTAGCTGTCATGGCTTTTTTTTGAGCATGGATCTCATTTAAAAGCTTCTTTTTACGTTCGGCAATCTCTTCTAATGTAAATTTCTGCGGGGTCTGCGCATTCATAATTTATTTATTTGAATCAGTTAAAAATAAATTAGCTAGGAAGTTCACCATCGGAGAAATGATGAGCTGCTTGCGGAAAATAATAACCAGGGCGATGAGAACAACATTGATGCCTGCTATGATGGCGAAACTCGACATCAGACCGCCCACTAAAGGCTCCAATATATAAGCAAGAGCAAAAAGCAGATAAAACAGGGCAACCATGCCAAGGATAATAAGTACTAATATCATAATTAACGTGGAAAAAAGTATGGTTAACTTCTCCGTCAATTCTAATTTGGTATATTCTTTTTGAAGCTCCAGATATTTCTTGAACTCGAAAAACAACTGCTGAAAATTCTCAATACTTTTATCGTCTGCAAACATGGTCGCTCTGTTTTTAGTCTTTGGTTACTCACTTATTCTGCTATTTCTCCCTTCATCTCGGCAGCGATCTCGTCAACGAGAGTTTCCATTTCACTGCGATTAAGCTTGATTCCTTTTTTACGAAGAATCTCTGCGATTTTATGACGGGTATCTTCTCCCTTTTCAGGAGCAAATAAAATACCAAGGGCTGCACCTACGGCTGCACCACCCAGAAAAGCTGCTAAAACATTCAATCCTTTCATAATGTATAATGTTTAAAATGATTATGATACAACAAATATAACATTTTTATCGAAAGGTTGTTCGTGAAAACTGAAAAAAAAGTGCTTCGTTTTATAATTCTTTTTTTCTTTTATGGTTTAATCTTATTTAACTGACTTTCGTAGCTAACCTTTGAAGGTTAAGGCGTACTTTTGTTTTCGAATATTGTAAATCAAAACATAATGGAAGCTAAGATTGTTTTTATAACCGGCGCCAGTAGCGGAATTGGTGAGGGTTGTGCCCGTAAATTTGCGAGGGAGGGATGGAATCTGATTCTGAATGCCCGTACCGTATCGAAACTGGAAGAACTGAAAGCTGAACTGGAAGGGGCGTATGGTGTCCGGGTTTATATATTGCCTTTTGATGTGCGCGACCGGAAATTGGCTGCCGCCTCTTTGGAATCATTACCTGAAGAATGGAAGGCGATTGATGTGTTGGTGAACAACGCCGGACTGGTGATCGGTGTGGATAAGGAATTCGAGGGTAGCCTGGATGAATGGGATATCATGATCGATACGAATATAAGGGGACTGCTGGCTATGACGCGTTTGGTGGTGCCCGGTATGGTGGAACGTGGACGCGGACATATTATTAATATAGGATCTATTGCGGGGGATGCCGCTTATCCGGGCGGAAGTGTGTATTGCGCAACGAAAGCTGCCGTGAAGGCTCTTTCGGACGGACTCCGGATCGATCTGGTGGACACTCCATTGAGAGTGACGAATGTCAAACCGGGAATGGTGGAGACAAACTTTACAGTGGTGCGTTATCGGGGAGATAAGGAAGCTGCCGATAATTTTTATAAAGGGATTCGTCCGTTGACGGGAGATGACATTGCAGAAACGGTTTATTTTGCCGCGTCGGCTCCTGCACATATTCAGATTGCGGAGGTACTTTTGATGCCTACTTATCAGGCAACAGGCACTATTTCGTATAAGAAGAAGCCGGAATAGACGTTTTTTTGACGGATTTCTTTGCCGGATGATAAAATTTCTATTATTTTGTTGCCCGAAACTAAATATAATAGACGAGAATATTGAATTATTAATTAAAACAGAGTATAGGATTATGAAAAAATTAGTCGTATTAGGAATGGGAGTATGCTTGGTGCTAGCATTTGCATCTTGTAAATCCAGCGAAAGTGCCTATAAGAAAGCTTACGAAAAAGCAAAACAGCAAGAATTGGCAGAACCGCAGGTGGAAGCTCCGGTAGAGGTTACTCCGGTGGTTGCAGCTCCTGTGACAACTACTAAAGTGGCAGATACATCCGGCGTTCGTCAGGAAAAGGTTACAGTGGTTTCCGGTAACGAAGGATTGAAAGATTATAGCGTTGTAGCAGGTAGCTTTGGTGTGAAAGCGAATGCTGAAGGCCTGAAAGATTGGTTGGACGGACAGGGATATCACTCTACGATTGCATTTAATGCTGATAAGGCAATGTATCGTGTGATTGTGAACTCTTTTGCTGACAAGACTGCTGCTGCTGAAGCTCGCGATGCATTCAAGGCTAAATACCCGAACCGTTCGGATTTCCAGGGTGCTTGGTTGCTGTATCGTGTATATTGATTTCTTTTTGGTAATATATATTGGAAAGAACGAATGTTTTTTTCCGAATAAGAAGGCGGTAACTGGGAAGTTACTGCTTTTTTATTGAAAATGAGTGGCTTTTTCGTTTAGATATTTTTATCTTTCTACTAAAAGAAGTTATAAATGATAGTGGGGAAACTTTTATAGCAAAGAAAGTTTTTACTTTTGTCAACTCTTAATTTGGAGGATGTTTTGCCTGAATGTGAATAGGGCATTAATTTAGAGATTGAATGGAACAAAAATATGTAATGGCTGCTATCGACGCGGCTCTAAAAGCAGGTGAAAAGATTCTTTCTATTTATAATGATCCGGCATCGGACTTTGAAATAGAGAGGAAGGCTGACAACTCTCCGCTAACTATAGCAGACAGAAAAGCGCATGAAGCGATTGTGGCTATTCTGAACGATACTCCTTTTCCTGTTCTTAGTGAAGAAGGGAAGCATTTAGGGTATGAGATCCGTCGAGGATGGGATACTTTATGGATTGTAGATCCGCTGGATGGAACGAAGGAGTTTATTAAGCGCAATGGAGAATTTACGGTAAATATCGCTTTGGTGCAGAACTCTGTACCTGTGTTCGGTGTTATTTATGTGCCTGTTAAAGAAGAACTTTATTTCGGGATCGAAGGTGCAGGGGCTTATAAATGTTCCGGTATTGTCAGTTTGGAAGATGACGGCGTGGCATTGGAGCAGCTGATTGGGAAGTCGGAACAGATACCTTTGAAGGAGGTGCACGATCATCTGATCGTGGTTGCTTCCCGTTCGCACCTGTCACCTGAAACGGAATCATATATTGCAGATTTGAAGAAGAAACACGGCAGTGTGGAGTTGATTTCGAGCGGAAGTTCTATTAAAATCTGTCTGGTTGCTGAAGGTAAGGCTGATGTATATCCGCGTTTCGCTCCGACGATGGAGTGGGATACGGCTGCCGGGCATGCGATAGCCCGTGCTGCAGGGATGGAAGTATATCAGGCTGGAAAGGAAGAACCTCTACGATATAATAAGGAGGATTTATTGAATCCGTGGTTTATCGTTGAGCCAAAAAGAGAACACTAAATAATGTTTATATGACATTTGAAATTGTATTTGTACTATTATCCCTATTAGGAATGGTAGCGGCTTTGATAGCAGATAAGATGCGTCCGGGCATGATACTTTTTTCGGTAGTGGTTTTGTTTCTGTGTGCCGGCATTCTGACTCCTAAGGAGATGCTGGAAGGGTTTAGTAATAAAGGGATGATTACCGTTGCTCTGCTGTTTCTGGTGAGTGAGGGTATTCGCCAGTCGGGCACATTGGGACAAGTGATTAAGAAGTTGCTTCCGCAAGGAAAGACGACAGTATTTAAGGCACAGTTGCGTATCTTACCTTCGGTGGCATTTATTTCTGCCTTTCTGAATAATACGCCTGTTGTGGTTATTTTTGCCCCGATTATCAAGCATTGGGCTAAGTCGGTGAATCTTCCGGCTACGAAGTTTCTGATTCCTCTTTCTTATGTGACTATTTTGGGAGGTATCTGTACCTTGATCGGTACTTCTACCAATCTGGTGGTGCACGGTATGATATTGGAGGCCGGATTTGAAGGCTTTTCTATGTTTGAGCTCGGAAAGGTGGGGGTATTTATCGCTATTGCCGGAATTATTTATCTTTTTCTTTTCTCCAAACGTCTTTTGCCGGATGCACGTCCGGATACGGCTGTGCCGGATGAAGAAGTAGAGGAAGGGGAGAAGTTGCATCGGGTAGAGGCTGTTTTGGGTGCCCGTTTTCCCGGTATCAATAAAAAACTGAAGGATTTTAATTTCCAACGCCATTATGGTGCGGAGGTAAAAGAGATTAAAACACGTAACGGACAACGTTTTGTGTCGAATCTGGAGGAAGTGGTGCTTCACGAAGGGGATACATTGGTGGTGATGGCGGATGATACGTTTATTCCGACATGGGGGGAATCTTCTGTGTTTGTCTTGTTGACGAATGGGAATGAGCCGGATACTACCGGGAAGAAGAAGCGTTGGTTTGCTTTGCTGTTGCTGGTTCTGATGATTGTCGGCGCAACGGTGGGTGAGCTTCCGATAACGAAGGAGATGTTTCCGGATATCAAGCTGGATATGTTTTTCTTTGTGTCTATTACTACTATTATTATGGCATGGACGAATCTGTTCCCTGCCCGTAAATATACTAAATATATTTCGTGGGATATTCTGATTACTATTGCTTGTGCTTTTGCTATCAGTAAGGCGATGGTGAACTCCGGTGTGGCGGATAGCGTTGCGAAGTTTATTATCGGGTTGAGTGATGATTACGGTCCGCATGTGTTGCTTGCAATGGTGTTTATTATCACGAACTTGTTTACGGAATTGATTACTAATAATGCAGCAGCGGCTTTGGCGTTTCCTTTGGCACTGTCAATCTCTGCCCAATTAGGAGTGAGCCCTACGCCTTTCTTTGTGGTGATTTGTATGGCTGCATCTGCCAGCTTCTCGACACCGATTGGTTATCAGACAAATTTGATTGTGCAAGGTATCGGTAACTATAAGTTTACGGATTTTGTACGTATCGGGTTGCCGCTTAATATTATCACTTTCTTAATCTCTATTATTCTGATCCCGTTGATCTGGAACTTTTAAATAAAATTGTAAATGGAAGAAAAGAACCATATATATCCGATATTTGACCGCATGATGACGCGGCAGGACAAAGAAGAGCTTTTGGGGCAACACAGTGTGATGATCTGGTTCACCGGATTGAGCGGTTCCGGAAAGAGCACGATTGCCATCGCATTGGAACGTGAACTTCATAAGCGCGGATTGCTTTGCCGTATCCTGGATGGGGATAATATCCGTAGTGGAATTAATAATAACTTGGGATTCTCCGAAACGGACCGGGTGGAAAATATCCGTCGTATAGCGGAGGTGTCGAAGTTGTTTCTGGATAGTGGTATCATTACGATTGCTGCATTTATCAGCCCTAATAATGATATTCGCGAAATGGCTGCAAACATTATTGGTAAGGATGATTTTCTGGAGGTTTTCGTTAGTACTCCATTGGAGGAATGTGAGAAACGTGATGTGAAAGGATTATATGCGAAGGCACGGAAAGGGGAAATTCAGAATTTTACAGGAATTTCCGCACCTTTCGAGGTTCCCGAACATCCGGCTTTGTCACTGGATACTTCCAAATTGACTTTGGAGGAGTCGGTGGACCGTTTGTTGGAGCTTGTTTTGCCAAAAGTGAAGTGTATAAAATGAAATAAATATGGAAGAATATAAATTAAGCCACTTGAAGGAGCTCGAAGCCGAGTCTATTCATATCATCCGCGAGGTGGCGGCGGAATTTGAGAATCCGGTGATGCTTTACAGTATCGGAAAGGATTCCTCGGTGATGGTACGCTTGGCTGAAAAAGCGTTTTATCCGGGTAAAGTGCCATTCCCGTTGATGCATATCGATTCGAAATGGAAGTTCAAGGAGATGATTCAGTTTCGTGATGAATATGCGAAGAAGTACGGATGGAATCTGATTGTTGAAAGTAATATGGAGGCTTTTCATGCAGGGGTAGGACCTTTTACGCATGGAAGTAAGGTGCATACGGACTTGATGAAGACGCAGGCTTTGCTTCATGCGTTGGATAAGTATAAGTTTGATGCTGCATTTGGTGGTGCCCGTCGTGACGAGGAGAAGTCACGTGCGAAGGAACGTATTTTTTCTTTCCGGGATAAGTTTCACCAATGGGACCCGAAGAATCAGCGTCCTGAATTGTGGGATATTTATAATGCCCGCGTGCATAAGGGGGAAAGTATTCGTGTATTCCCGATTAGCAACTGGACTGAATTGGATATTTGGCAGTATATTCGCTTAGAGAATATTCCGATCGTTCCGTTGTATTATGCTAAGGAGCGTCCGGTCATTAATTTGGATGGCAATATTATTATGGCGGATGATGACCGTTTGCCTGAAAAGTACCGTGACCAGATTGAAATGAAGATGGTTCGTTTTCGTACGTTGGGCTGCTGGCCTCTGACAGGGGCAGTGGAAAGTGGAGCTGCTACGATTGAAGAGATTGTGGAGGAAATGATGACTACGACGAAGAGTGAACGTACTACCCGTGTGATTGACTTTGACCAGGAGGGTAGTATGGAACAAAAGAAGCGTGAGGGATACTTTTAGGAAATTGAGAATTGAGAATTAAAAATTAAAAAATAATAGTGTGTAGTTTTTAGTTCTCAATTTTCAATACTCAATTTTTAATTTAAAAAGTAATGGCAGATAATAAATTAGATATAAAAGCTTTTCTGGACAAGGATGAACAGAAAGACTTGTTGAGACTGTTGACTGCGGGTTCGGTAGATGATGGAAAATCAACGTTGATCGGACGCTTGTTGTTTGACAGTAAGAAACTGTACGAGGATCAGTTGGATGCACTGGAGCGTGATAGTAAACGTGTGGGAAATGCGGGCGAGCATATTGACTATGCGTTATTGCTCGATGGTTTGAAGGCTGAACGTGAACAGGGTATTACGATTGACGTGGCTTATCGCTATTTCTCAACGAATGGCCGTAAGTTTATCATCGCGGATACTCCGGGACACGAACAGTATACCCGTAATATGATTACCGGGGGATCTACGGCTAACTTGGCTATTATCTTGGTGGATGCTCGTACCGGAGTGATTACCCAGACTCGTCGCCATACTTTCCTGGTGTCTTTGCTGGGAATCAAGCATGTGGTGTTGGCTGTCAACAAGATGGACCTGGTGGATTTCTCGGAAGAGCGTTTTAACGAGATTGTGGCTGACTATAAGAAGTTTGTTGCTCCATTGGGTATTCCTGACGTCAACTGTATTCCACTTTCTGCATTGGATGGGGATAATGTGGTGGATAAGTCTGAACGTACTCCGTGGTACAAGGGGATTTCTTTGCTTGATTTTCTTGAAACGGTTCATATTGATAATGACCATAATTTTACGGATTTCCGTTTCCCGGTTCAGTATGTGCTTCGTCCGAATCTGGATTTCAGAGGATTCTGTGGTAAAGTTGCATCCGGTATCGTTCGCAAAGGGGATACGGTGATGGCACTTCCTTCCGGAAAAACATCTAAGGTGAAGAGTATCGTGACTTATGACGGGGAATTGGATTACGCTTTCCCACCGCAGTCTGTGACCTTGACATTGGAGGATGAGATCGATGTGTCGCGTGGCGAAATGTTGGTGCATCCTGACAATCTGCCGACGGTGGATCGTAACTTTGATGCTATGATGGTCTGGATGGATGAAGAACCGATGGATGTAAATAAGTCGTTCTTTATTAAGCAGACTACCAATTTGAGTCGTACGCGTATTGATACGATAAAGTATAAGGTGGACGTGAATACGATGGAGCATCTGTCTCTGGAGAATGGTCAGCTGACTAAAGAGACGTTGCCTTTGCAGTTGAATCAGATTGCCCGTGTGGTGCTGACTACGGCTAAGGAATTGTTCTTTGATCCTTATAAGAAGAATAAATCTTGTGGCTCATTTATCCTGATTGACCCGATCACTAATAATACTTCAGCAGTAGGTATGATTATCGACCGTGTGGAAATGAAAGATATGAGTGACACGGAGGATATTCCGGTGTTGGATATGGCAAAACTGGGAATTGCTCCGGAACATTACGAAGCGGTAGAAAAAGCTGTGAAGGAACTGGAACGCCAGGGTCTTGCAGTGCGACTAATAAAATAGATTGTTCAACAATAAATTGAAAACTGAAAATGACAGTATCCTGTCGTCTTTAATTTTTGATTTTTAATTTCTAATTAATAAAGTGGGATTACTCGAATTTAATAAACTTCCGATTAATACATTGGTAGGTGCCGACTGGAAGACATTCAAGGCTATCACCGCCGGTCGTGAAATTGACGCAGCCTACAAAGGTAAATACCGATTGACGAAGGCTGTGTGCCGATTGCTTTCTCCACTGGCGTCATTACAAGACAGGCGTTACGAGAAGTTGCTGGCTAATCAGCCGTTGGAGCATGATCCGGTGTTCATTTTGGGACACTGGCGGAGTGGAACTACATTTGTACATAATGTGTTCTCTTGTGACAAGCATTTTGGGTATAACACTACTTATCAGACTGTATTTCCTCATCTGATGATGTGGGGACAGCCTTTCTTCAAAAAGAATATGAGTTGGCTGATGCCGGATAAACGTCCGACGGATAATATGGAACTGGCAGTGGATCTTCCCCAGGAAGAGGAGTTTGCTTTGTCGAACATGATGCCTTATACATATTATAATTTCTGGTTCCTACCGAAATATCAGCAGGAGTATGCCGATAAGTATCTTTTGTTTGATGATATAACGGATGCCGAATTGAAGGTGTTTGAAGAGGTGTTCACGAAGTTGATTAAGATTTCTTTGTGGAATACCCAGGGAACTCAATTCCTTAGCAAGAATCCTCCGCATACCGGAAGGGTGAAGGAACTGGTGAAGATGTTCCCGAATGCTAAGTTTATCTACCTGATGCGTAATCCGTATACCGTATTCGAATCTACACGCAGTTTCTTTACAAATACGATTCAACCGTTGAAGTTGCAGGATGTCAGCAATGAACAATTAGAGGAAAATATCCTTTCTATCTATGCAAAACTTTATCATAAGTATGAATCGGATAAGAAATTTATTCCGGAAGGTAACTTGATGGAAGTGAAATTTGAAGATTTCGAAGCGGATGCGATGGGAATGACGGAGAATATTTATCAGTCTCTTTCTATCCCCGGATTTACCGAAGCACGTACTGATATAGAAAAATATGTGGGCGGAAAGAAGGGATATAAGAAGAATAAGTATAAATATGACGACCGTACGATTCGTTTGGTAGAAGAGAACTGGGATTTTGCTTTGAAACAATGGGATTATAATTTATAAGAAGAAAAAGAAAGGAAAAGTATTGATGATTCAGAAAAGCGTTCATCGCCTGTTGATGACAGGTTTCGTTGCATTTATTTCTTCCTTGTCTTTGATGGCGCAACATAAAGTTGAAATGCTTCCTTTTGGGGACATGGATCAATGGGTGGACCGTCAGATAAAGGAATCGAGCATTATCGGTGGGAATACAAAGAATGTATATGCGATAGGGCCGACGACGGTAATTAAGGGAGATCAGGTTTATAAGAATATGGGCGGATCGCCTTGGGCTACTTCAAATGTGATGGCGAAAGTTGCCGGTATTACGAAGACTAATACTTCGGTATTTCCGGAGAAGCGAGGAGATGGATATTGCGCCCGTTTGGATACGCGCATGGAGAGTGTGAAAGTGTTGGGACTGGTTAATATTACGGTGTTGGCGGCTGGCTCTGTCTTTACCGGTTCGGTGCATGAGCCGATTAAGGGTACTAAAAACCCACAGAAAATGTTGCAGACCGGTATTCCGTTTACCAAAAAACCGGTGGCTCTTCAGTTTGACTATAAAGTGAAGATGTCCGACCGAGAGAACCGTATTCGCGCTACCGGTTTCAGCAAGATTACGGATGTTCCCGGAAAAGATTATCCGGCAGCTATCCTGCTTCTGCAAAAACGTTGGGAAGATGCCAATGGAAATGTGTATGCAAAACGGATAGGGACTATGGTGACTTATTACTATCATTCGACGGACTGGAAAAATAATGCGACCTATGAGATTATGTACGGTGACATCACGAATCGTCCGGAATATAAGTCGCACATGATGCGTTTGCAGGTGACTGAAAGTTATACGGTGAACAGTAAGGGTGAAAGCGTGCCTATTCATGAAGTGGCCTGGGGAGATGAAAATGATGTTCCGACTCATATGTGTCTTCAGTTCACGTCCAGTCATGGAGGAGCCTATATCGGTTCTCCGGGAAATACACTGTGGATTGACAATGTAAAACTGGTATATTAACTAAAGTATATAGACAAAGAATAGAAATAGTCAGTGATCTAATTTCATCACTGACTATTTTTTTTGTTTTAATTCTTCCACAACAAACCCCTTCAGATGCCTTCTGAAGTTATATTACACTTTTATCGCTCTATAAAATTCTATGAATGAATGAAAATTTACGTGTTTTTTTGTTTGTGTTATATTAAATATCTATATTTGCACTAATTTTAGAAGAAAGGATGACGTTTATTGTCTCTTAGTCAGGTGTGGAACATTTGGGTTGTGTATCTAGCCTGTAAGACAATTGAAATATATTATTTACTAAAATAAATTGAGATGAAAAAGGGTTTATTGTTTATTTTATTGGCAGCAGTCTCAGTATGTCTGCCTGCACAAGAAAAAGAAAATGCAGCAAAGAGTTATAGAGTGGAAACAAATCGCTTTGGTGCTAACTGGTTTATTAGTGGTGGCGTTGGCGCACAAATGTATTTTGGCGACAATGATGGTAAAGCTGACTTCGGAAAACGTCTTGCTCCGGCACTTGACATTGCTGTAGGTAAGTGGTTTACTCCGGGTATCGGATTACGTGTAGCTTACAACGGGCTTCAGGCTAAAGGTGCTACTCCTAATGCTAATGGTCCGCTTGTAGACGGAGGACAGTATTCTAATGGCTACTACAAAGAAAAGTGGAATGTGATGAACTTCCATGGAGATGTAATGCTGAATCTTTCCAATATGATTTGTGGTTATAGAGAAGATCGTCTGTATTCATTCATTCCTTATGCAGGAGCTGGATTTGTACATTCAGGAAAAGGTGCAGGTTATGACGAACTGGGTATCAATGCCGGTTTGATCAACCGTTTCCGTTTGTCTTCTGCTTTGGATCTTAACGTTGAATTGCGTGGACTTTTGATGAAAGGCGCATTCGGCAATTCAGGTCCTGAAGGATTGGCTGGTCTGACTATAGGTGTTACTTACAAGTTTAAGAAACGTGGTTGGGATGCTGTTCCTACTGTACCAATGGTTCCGGAAAGCCAGTTGAACGACATGAGAGACAGAGTGAACGCTTTGAAGGGTGAAAACGAATCTTTGAAACGTGACTTGGTTGAAGCTCGTAACAAGAAACCTGAAGTGATCGTTAAGAAAGAAGCTGGATTCGTTCCACGTCTGGTTGTTGTATTCAATATCGGAAAGAGCAACATCAGCAAGAGAGAATACATGAATATTGAAGCTATGGCTAAGGGTATCAAAGCAACTGATAAAGTGTTTACTATAACAGGATATGCTGATAAGGGTACTGGTTCTGCTGAATACAACATGAAGTTGAGTAAGAAGAGAGCTGAAGCTGTTCGTGACCTGATGGTTAATGAATTTGGTGTTCCTGCTTCTCAATTGAAGGTTGATTACAAGGGTGGTGTAGGCAACATGTTCTATGATGATGCTAAGTTAAGCCGTGTAGCTATTGTTGAAGAATAATATACATTTGAAATAATAGAATAAAAGAGACGTTTCCTTTCACGGGAAGCGTCTTTTTTGTATTTTTGTACCCCATGAGCAGAATAGTAGCAATAGATTATGGAAGAAAGCGTACCGGAATAGCTGTGAGCGATACAATGCAGCTGATCGCAAACGGATTGACGACGGTGCCCACGCATGAACTTCTGAACTTTATCGGTGAATATATAGCTAAAGAACCGGTGGAGCGGATTATTATTGGATTGCCCAAGCAAATGAATAATGAGGTTTCGGAGAATATGAAGAATATAGAGCCTTTTGTTCGTTCGCTGAAAAAGCGTTATCCGGACCTTCCGGTCGAATATGTGGACGAACGTTTCACTTCTGTTCTTGCACACCGTACCATGCTGGAGGCAGGTTTGAAGAAAAAAGACCGCCAAAACAAGGCATTGGTGGACGAAATAAGTGCTACTATTATTTTGCAAACATATTTGGAGAGTAAACGTTTTTAGTATAGGACATAAGAATAACTTAATTTTTTAGTAGAGTATAAAAATATGATTTTACCTATTTATGTATATGGCCAACCTGTATTGAGAAAGGTTGCAGAGGACATAACACCGGATTATCCGAATCTGAAAGAGTTGATTGAGAACATGTTCGAAACAATGGTACATGCAGACGGTGTAGGATTGGCTGCTCCACAGATTGGTTTGCCTATTCGCGTGGTTACGATTACATTGGATCCGCTTTCGGAGGAATATCCTGAATTTAAAGACTTTAATAAGGCGTATATCAATCCCCACATTCTGGAAGTAGGGGGTGAAGAAGTGAGTATGGAAGAGGGATGCTTAAGCCTTCCCGGTATTCACGAAACAGTGAAAAGGGGTGATAAAATTCGCGTGAAATATATGGACGAGAATTTTGTGGAGCATGAAGAAGAGGTGGAAGGTTATCTGGCTCGGGTGATGCAACATGAGTTCGATCATTTGGATGGTAAGATGTTCATTGACCATATCTCACCGCTTCGTAAGCAGATGATTAAAGGAAAGCTGAATACGATGTTGAAGGGAAAAGCGCGCAGTTCATATAAGATGAAACAGGTGAAATAAAGATAAAAAACGTTTATATCCCTGTTAAGTAAGCGAAAAGCATTATTTTTGCTTCGTTTACAAGCATAAAATATCAATGGTAAAAAGAATCTTAACAGTTTTATTACTGTTCCCAACGCTGGTGTGTGCTCAAATAAATACGGATCGGGTGATGACTATTGCCCGAAACGCTCTTTATTTTGAGGACTATGTACTTTCTATTCAGTATTTTAACCAGGTTATTAACGCTAAGCCTTATCTGTATGAACCTTATTTCTTCAGGGCATTGGCTAAACTGAATCTGGAGGATTTTCAGGGTGCTGAAGCAGACTGTGATGCAGCTATCCAACGCAATCCATTTGTGGTGGGTGCTTATCAGATTCGTGGTTTGGCAAGGATTCGTCAGAGTAAATTTGATGGAGCGATTGAGGATTATAAGAAAGCATTGCATTATGATCCGGAGAATATTACTTTATGGCATAACCTGACATTATCTCATATCCAGAAGAAGGATTATAATGCTGCGAAAGAGGATTTGGAAAGCTTGTTGAAGGTGTCTCCACGCTATACCCGTGCTTATTTGATGAGGGGGGAAGTGTCTTTACAACAGAAAGATACGATTGCTGCCTTGAATGACTTCAATAAGGCGCTTGAACTGGATAAATATGATCCGGATGCTTGGGCTGCAAGAGCGATTGTTAAATTACAACAGGCTAAGTATGCGGAAGCGGAAGCGGATTTCAACCGTGCTATTCCGTTGAGTGCTAAGAATGCTGGAAATTATATAAACCGTGCATTGGCTCGTTTTCATCAGAATAATTTAAGAGGTGCCATGAGCGATTATGATCTGGCATTGGATATTGATCCGAATAACTTTATCGGTCATTATAACCGCGGTTTGTTACGTGCACAGGTAGGAGATGATAACCGGGCTATCGAAGACTTCGACTTTGTTATCAAGATGGAGCCGGATAATATGATGGCTGTCTTTAACCGTGGTTTGCTGCGTGCGCAAACGGGTGATTATCGCGGGGCTATACAAGATTACACAACTGTTATCAATCAGTATCCGAACTTCCTGGCCGGATACTATCAGCGTTCGGAAGCTCGCAGAAAGATTGGAGATAAGAAGGGTGCGGAGCAGGATGAATTTAAAGTCATGAAGGCGCAGATCGACAAGCAGAACGGTGTGACGAACAAAGATGTAGCACAGAACAAGGATAAGGAAAATGATGAGGAAGGCGGAGAGAAGACCCGTAAGAAATCGGATAAGAATATGAATAACTATCGTAAGATAGTGATTGCCGATGATTCTGAAGCTGAACAACGCTATACAAGTGATTATCGTGGACGTGTACAGGATAAGAACGTAAATATAACGATGGAACCGATGTTCGCTTTGACTTATTATGAGAAGATGAGTGACGTGAAACGTTCGGTGAACTTCCACAAATATATTGAGGATTTAAACCGTACAGGTATACTTCCGAAACGTCTTCGCATCACGAATATGGAAGCTCCGTTGACGGAAGAACAGGTGAAAGTGCATTTTGCCTTGATTGATACACATACATCGGCTATTGTGGAAGATGAAAAGAATGCCTCAAAACGTTTTGCCCGTGCAATTGATTTTTATTTGGTGCAGGACTTCTCGAGTGCAGTCTCTGATTTGACTCAGACAATCTTGCTGGATGGTGATTTCTTCCCGGCATATTTTATGCGTGCATTGATTCGTTGTAAACAGTTGGAATATCAGAAGGCTGAACAAGCTGTCGAAACAGATGTTGTTCCTGGCGATAATAAGCGTAAAGAGATTACCGCAGTAGATTATGAGGTGGTGAGAAAAGATTTGGATAAGGTGATAAATCTGGCTCCGGACTTTGTATATGCATATTATAATCGTGCTAATGTTTCTGCCATGTTGAAAGATTACCGGGCTGCAATTGTCGACTATGATAAGGCGATCGAGCTGAATCCTGATTTTGCAGACGCTTACTTCAATCGTGGACTGACTCATATTTTCTTAGGAAATAATAAGCTGGGTATTTCTGATTTGAGTAAAGCCGGTGAGTTGGGGATTGTTTCTGCTTATAATGTTATCAAACGTTTTACAGATCAATCGGAATAACATTTTTTTGATAAAAAATAGAAAACTCAAAAGATTTAGTTACTTTTGCGTTCAAATTATGAAAATATAACATCATCATATTATGATAAAGATAACATTTCCCGATGGCTCCGTTCGTGAGTATAACGAAGGAGTGAACGGTTTACAGATTGCTGAAAGTATCAGCTCGCGTCTGGCACAGGAAGTGCTGGCATGTGGCGTGAACGGCGAGACTTATGATTTAGGACGTCCTATTAATGAAGATGCTAATTTCGTTCTTTATAAATGGGATGATGAAGAAGGTAAGCATGCATTCTGGCATACAAGTGCACACTTGTTGGCGGAAGCTTTGCAGGAACTTTATCCGGGTATCCAGTTTGGTATCGGACCGGCTATTGAAAACGGATTCTACTATGATGTGGATCCGGGTGAAGCGGTAATTAAAGAAAGCGACCTTCCTGCCATTGAAGCTAAAATGTTGGAACTGGCTGCAAAGAAAGAAGACGTAGTCAGAAAAAGCATCGCAAAAACGGATGCTCTGAAAATGTTTGGTGATCGTGGCGAAACATATAAATGTGAATTGATTTCTGAACTGGAAGACGGACACATTACGACTTATACCCAGGGTGCATTTACTGACCTTTGTCGTGGTCCTCACTTGATGACGACTGCTCCGATCAAGGCTATTAAGTTGACTTCAGTGGCTGGTGCTTATTGGCGTGGTCATGAAGATCGTAAGATGCTGACTCGTATTTATGGTATCACGTTCCCGAAGAAGAAAATGCTGGATGAATATCTGGTGTTATTGGAAGAAGCGAAGAAGCGTGACCATCGTAAGATTGGTAAGGAGATGCAGTTGTTTATGTTCTCCGAAACTGTAGGTAAGGGACTTCCTATGTGGTTGCCGAAAGGTACTGCATTGCGTCTGCGTCTGCAGGAGTTCTTACGTCGTATCCAGACACGTTACGATTATCAGGAGGTGATTACTCCGCCAATCGGTAATAAGTTGCTGTATGTGACTTCGGGTCACTATGCAAAATATGGCAAGGATGCTTTCCAACCTATCCATACTCCGGAAGAGGGGGAAGAGTATTTCTTGAAACCAATGAACTGTCCTCACCACTGTGAGATTTACAAAAACTTCCCACGTTCTTATAAAGACCTTCCGTTGCGTATAGCTGAATTTGGTACGGTTTGTCGTTATGAACAAAGTGGAGAGTTACATGGTTTAACTCGTGTTCGTAGCTTTACGCAGGATGATGCGCATATCTTCTGTCGTCCGGAGCAGGTGAAAGATGAGTTCCTTCGTGTGATGGATATTATATCTATTGTGTTCCGTTCTATGGATTTCCAGAATTTTGAAGCACAGATATCTTTGCGTGATAAAGTGAACCGTGAAAAGTATATTGGTAGCGATGATAACTGGGAAAAAGCGGAACAGGCTATTATCGAGGCTTGTGCGGAGAAGGGCTTGCCTGCTAAGATTGAGTATGGAGAAGCTGCTTTTTATGGTCCTAAGCTTGACTTTATGGTGAAAGACGCTATCGGTCGTCGTTGGCAGCTGGGTACTATCCAGGTTGACTACAACTTGCCGGAACGCTTTGAACTTGAATATATGGGCTCTGATAATCAGAAGCATCGTCCGGTGATGATTCACCGTGCTCCGTTCGGATCAATGGAACGTTTTGTTGCTGTATTGATTGAGCACACTGCCGGTAAGTTCCCATTGTGGCTGACACCGGAACAGGTAGTTATTCTGCCGATCAGTGAGAAGTTCAATGAATATGCAGAACAGGTGAAGATGTATCTGAAAATACACGAAATCCGTGCGATTGTAGATGATCGTAACGAGAAGATCGGCCGCAAGATTCGTGATAATGAAATGAAGCGCATTCCTTATATGCTGATTGTCGGTGAAAAAGAGGCTGAAAATGGTGAAGTTTCTGTTCGTAGACAAGGCGAAGGTGACAAAGGAACCATGAAATTTGAAGAATTTGCTAAAATTTTGAACGAAGAAGTTCAGAATATGATAAATAAATGGTAACTTTGCAGCCGTTTCAAAATAAAATATTTAGTATAACAATAAAAAGATCAAACTAGGAAGTAAACGTTTTTAATGAAGAATGACACTCTAAAAGGGCAATACAGAATCAATGAACAGATTCGTGCCAAGGAAGTTCGCATAGTAAGCGATGATATTGAACCGAAAGTATATCCAATCTTTCAGGCTCTGAAAATGGCTGAAGAAAAAGAATTGGATTTAGTGGAAATTTCTCCTAATGCTCAACCCCCTGTTTGTCGTATTATTGATTATTCTAAATTTCTTTATCAATTAAAGAAACGTCAGAAGGAACAGAAAGCGAAGCAGGTGAAGGTTAATGTGAAGGAGATTCGTTTTGGTCCCCAGACAGATGACCATGATTACAACTTTAAGTTGAAACATGCTAAAGGATTCTTGGAAGACGGTGATAAGGTGAAGGCTTATGTATTCTTTAAAGGTCGTTCTATCCTTTTTAAGGAACAAGGTGAAGTATTGTTGCTTCGTTTTGCGAATGATTTGGAAGACTATGCAAAAGTGGATCAGATGCCGATATTGGAAGGTAAGCGTATGACTATCCAGCTTTCTCCGAAGAAGAAAGAAGCTCCTAAAAAGCCTGCAACGGCCGGAGCACCGAAACCTGCTGCTCCTGCACAAAAAGCAGAGAAGCCGGAAACGAGCGAAGAATAAGAAAAGGATGCGTAACGCGCAGGTATAGTGCGTTGCCATTATATATTTAATAATTTAAAAACAAGTAAGATGCCAAAGATGAAGACTAACTCCGGTTCTAAAAAAAGGTTTACCCTTACCGGAACAGGTAAAATCAAAAGAAAGCACGCTTTTCACAGTCACATTTTGACTAAGAAATCCAAGAAGAGAAAAAGAAATCTGTGCTACTCTACAACTGTTGATACAACAAATGTAAGCCAGGTTAAGGAACTCTTAGCAATGAAGTAATCAAAAGCGTAAAAGTATTATTAAAGTATTAACCGAATGCATTAGCCTGAAGTTCGCTGCGTGAAGTAGCGGCGCTAACATTCAAAAAAAGTAAAACTATGCCAAGATCAGTAAATCATGTTGCTTCAAAAGCAAGAAGAAAGAAAATTTTGAAATTGACCAGAGGTTACTTTGGTGCAAGAAAGAATGTATGGACCGTAGCTAAAAACACTTGGGAAAAGGGTTTGACTTACGCGTTCCGTGACCGTAGAAATAAGAAAAGAAACTTCCGCGCTCTTTGGATACAACGTATCAACGCTGCTGCACGTCTTGAAGGAATGTCTTATTCTAAATTGATGGGCGGTCTGCACAAAGCCGGTATTGAAATAAACCGTAAGGTTTTGGCTGATTTAGCTATGAATCACCCGGAAGCTTTCAAAGCTGTAGTTGCTAAAGCTAAAGCTGCTTAAGCATCAATAGTTTACGAGTTACAAAGTGTCAGTTACTAAGCTAGTAACTGACACTTTTCTTTTGTTAGGCGGATAAAAGGGAGTGAAAAAAATGTTAGTAGGTAAACAAATTCCTTTTTTTTCTTGTTAGTCTCATAGATTCTTATTACATTTGTGATACAAAAATATTAGCCGTATCGACTGGATCGGGAAACTCTTCAAATTAATCTGATGCACCGAGAAAGCTTCGTTCTTCAATGGCGGGCCACATCCTTCGGGACAGCTTTAAGCCGGTGGATTACAAAGAGGGCGAGCGCTCAAATCTTGTTCTATCAGAGTTTCATCACATCGTCGATGCGGCTTTTTTTATATACTTTTCTATGATATTTTATTTCTCCGGTACAGGTAATTCTAAGTGGATTGCAAATCAGCTTTCCAAAGAGCAAAAAGAAGAGTTGGTTTTTATTCCCGATGCGCTAAAGAATGAAGCATTGGAGTTTAGTTTGCAGGCAGATGAAAAGATCGGCTTTGTATTTCCTATCTATTCGTGGGGACCTCCTGAAATAGTATTGAACTTTGTTCGACAGCTCTCTTTAAGGGGGTATAAAAGACAATATTTGTTTTTTGTTTGTTCCTGTGGTGATGATACCGGGCTTACCCAGCAAGTACTGGCGAAGGCATTAAAGAATAAAGGTTGGGAATGTCACGCTGGTTTCTCGGTGACTATGCCTAATAATTATGTCTTGCTTCCCGGTTTCGACGTGGATAATAAAGAGTTGGAAGAGAAAAAACTAGCGGATGCTGTTTCGACTGTCAATAAAATAAATGCTTCGATAAGTAGAAGGGAAGAGCTGTTTCTCTGTCATGAAGGGAGTATGCCTTTTATCAAGACGAGGATTATAAATCCGTTGTTTAATCGTTTTCAGATGTCTCCTAAGCATTTTTATGCTACCGATGCTTGTATTGGGTGTAAGCGTTGTGAGAAGAGTTGCCCGGTGGAGAATGTTACAGTTGTGGACGGAAGGCCTGTTTGGGGAATGGATTGCACCTCATGCTTGGCATGTTATCATGTTTGTCCGCAGCATGCGGTGCAATATGGAAAAAGGACGAAAGATAAAGGGCAGTATTTCAACCCCAATCAATCTACTCGTCTTTGATTTTAATACAGCAGTTGGATAAGTCTTCAATGATGGCCAGACTTTCTACTCTGACACCTTGTTCCTCAAGCATTTTGCGGCCATTCTGGAAGGCTTTTTCAATAATGAAGCCCATTCCTACCAAATTTGCTCCGGATTGCTTGATGAGGTCGATAATGCCCAATGCAGCATTTCCGTATGCGAGAAAGTCATCCACGAAAAGAACATTGTCGTTCGGGGTGAGGAAATCTGCACTGATAACGACTTCATAATCACGGTCTTTGGTGAATGAGTGCACGGTGGTGCTTAGTGCGTTCTGGATGGTTTTAGGAGACTTTTTCTTTACAAATACAACTGGTAAATCCATCAGGTAGCCTGTCATGATAGCAGGGGCGATGCCGCTGGCTTCGATTGTCATAATCTTATTTACGTTTGTGGCTGCAAAACGGCGGACAAACTCAACTCCGATTGATTTCATCAGGACAGGGTCCATTTGATGATTAATAAAACCGTCTACTTTCAGGATACCTCCTTCGTAGCACTTTCCGTCTTGCAGAATTCTTTTTTTAAGTAATTGCATGCTGTATGATATTAATTAAATAATGTGCTAATATTCCATTCCGCATGGTGAACAGCGGTTGGTATATTAGCACATGGAAATTTGAATTGTTACTTGTTGTCTCTTAAGTCTTTTACTCGGACGGCTTTTCCTTCGCTTTGCGGGAGAGAGCCTTTTTTTACCAGTTTAACTTTGGGAGTCACCAATATTTCATCCTTTAATTGGCGGGTTATATCCTTGCGGATCTTCTCCAGTTCAATATAATTGTCAGTGGAAAGGTCGCTTAATTCTACTTCGACGATCATCTCGTCTTGGTTGTTGACTGTTTCCAGTGTAATCAGGTAATTGCTGCCTAATTCGGGAAATTGTACGAGTATCTTTTCTACTTGCATCGGGAAGATATTTACTCCCTTGATAATGAACATATCATCACTGCGTCCCTTGATACGATCAATACGGATGTGCGTGCGGCCGCAGGGGCATTTTCCCGGAAGAATACGGGTTAAGTCACGGGTGCGATAGCGGATTAACGGCATCATCTCCCGGTCGAGAGTCGTAAGTACTAATTCTCCGATTTCTCCTTCCTGAACGGGTTCTCCTGTTTCCGGATCGATAATTTCTACCAGATAACAGTCTTCCCAGAAGTGCATTCCGTTTTGTTCCTGACATTCGAAAGCAACACCGGGACCGTTCATTTCTGTCATACCGAAGCTGTTGTATGCTTTTACGCCCAGCATCTTTTCTATTTTCCGGCGTTGTTCGTCGGTGTGAGGTTCAGCACCGATAACCAGCGTTTTCAGTGTGGTTCCTTTGGGATCAAGGCCTTCTTCCTGAAAGACTTCGGCAAGGCGGATGGCATAGCTGGGGATAGCATGTAAAGCGGTAGTCTTGAAGTCGTTGATGAATTTAATCTGTCGTTTACTGTTTCCGGCTGCGGCAGGGACTGTCAGACAGCCCAGGCGTTCTGCACCGTATTGGAAGCCTAACCCTCCTGTAAACATACCGTATCCGGAGCTGTTTTGGAAGACGTCGGTCTTGCGTATTCCTACTGCGTACAGGCAGCGGGCTACCAGGTTGGCCCAGGAGTCGAGATCGTGCTGTGAATGAACAATAACTGTCGGGTTTCCGGTAGTACCACTAGAAGAGTGAATACGTACACCATCATTGCTCATATCACCTGCTACCAGCCCGAAAGGATAGTGGGCACGCATATCGGCTTTGGTAGTAAAGGGCAATTTGCGGATATCGTCTAATGATTGTATGCTATCTGCAGTGATGCCATGTTTGCTGAAAACTTCTTTGTAATATGGGGAGTTTGCAGCTATATTGATTGTTTTCTTAAGCCGTCGAAGTTGTAATTCCTGCAACTTCTCCCGGCTCATGGTTTCTAGTTCTTCTTCCCAGTATTGTGTATTCATGATAATGCCTGTTATTACATTAGCTTTTCTGCAATTTCCTTGCCGGCAGCCAATGCTTTAAGATTCATTTCTACAATTGCTTCTCCCTTGCGCAGGAAGATTTCACGGATGCTGTCTTGTACTTTTCCGTAGTCGATGCCAAGGAATGGAATGGTTGCTCCCAGTAAGACTATGTTGGCAACGCGGGCGGAGCCTACTTCTTTGGCTACTTTGTCTACGTTCAACACAATTTTGTGAGGCAGCTTATTGATTTCTGCCATTACTTTGTCTGCTTCCGGATAATTGGGGATATTGACAAACGGAGTTTCGTTAGTCACTAACCAACCGTTAGGGCTAAGATAAGGGAGGTAGCGCAATCCTTCCATGGGTTCCAATGAAATGATAAGGTCGCATTTACCTGATGGGATCAAGTCTGAAGCAATCGGCTGGTCGCTGATACGGAGGTTGG
This sequence comes from Bacteroides sp. M10, assembly GCF_014334015.1. Classification (GTDB taxonomy): domain Bacteria; phylum Bacteroidota; class Bacteroidia; order Bacteroidales; family Bacteroidaceae; genus Bacteroides; species Bacteroides intestinigallinarum. The sequence goes on from NZ_CP060488.1 coordinate 4,426,767, forward strand.
ATTGAACATCTCCTCCGCGTTGGCTCATTCCGTGCACTTCTGCTTGTTTCATATATAATCCTTCTTTCAAGGCAGCTTTGCCGATCACTGTAGCAATAGACAGAATTCCCTGTCCACCGACTCCTGATAATATAATGTCTTTCTTCATGGCTTACTTACTTCTTTTTTTGCGTGCTAATGTCTGGATACACTCTCTACGTGGAATAATGACAGATACACCACGGTATTCGATCTCTTCGCGAATGATTTGCTTCATCTCCTCATAGTTTTTCTTCAACGGAGTAACGACGCGGATATGAGCCGGATCTACTCCGATACCTGCACAGATCGCTTCGATACGTCCGGTTCCGGCAGAGTCCTGTCCGCCTGTCATGGCGGTAGTTTCATTGTCGGAGATGACGATGGTTACACTGGCATTCTCGTTCACACAATCTAATAGTCCGGTCATTCCGGAATGGGTGAATGTGGAGTCTCCGATGACAGCTACAGCCGGGAAAAGACCTCCGTCAGCCGCACCTTTCGCCATCGTGATGGAGGCGCCCATGTCTACGCATGAGTTGATTGCATTGAAAGGAGCATTCGCGCCTAATGTGTAACAGCCGATGTCGCTGAATACTTTATGAGATGGGTATTCTTCTTTCAGAACTTCGGTTAGTGTGATATACATATCGCGATGTCCGCAACCTTCGCAAAGTGCAGGCGGACGCATTTCTACGACAGAAGGAATGCCGAATTCCGATTTATTCTCTTTGCCTACGGCGCGGGCTACAGAGTCCGGATTTAATTCTCCATCCTGTGACAGAGTGCCGTCCAAGCGTCCTTTTACTTTAACGCCGATGCCCAGATAACCTTTCAATTGTTTTTCTACAAATGGTTGTCCGTCTTCCAGAACGAGGATTTCGTCACAGGAGTCAATCAATTGATGTAATTGCTTTTTAGGCAATGGATACTGGCCGATTTTAAGTACCGGATATTCGCAACCTTCAGGATAGTTTTCCATCAGATAGTTGTAGCCGATGCCACAAGCGATAATTCCTAACTTTTTGTTAGGACCATCTGTATATTTATTATAAGGTGATTCTTCCGAAGCTTTGATAAACTCGTCTTGGCGCGCAAGTAATACTTTGTAGCGTTTACGGGCATTTCCAGGTAACAAGATGAACTGACGAGGATCTTCGCTGAAAGAGATGCCATTCTGTGGTTTTTGTGCTTTGCGTTCTACTCCAGAGCGGGAGTGTGCAAGGCGGGTTACCATACGCATCAAGATAGGTTCGCCCAATTTTTCAGAGAATTCGAAACCACTGTATACCATATCATACGCTTCCTGCTGATTGCTGGGTTCGTACATGGGAATCAGTGAGAAATCTCCGTAGAAACGGCTGTCTTGTTCGTTCTGCGAAGAGTGCATACTGGGGTCGTCTGCTGCTATCACGATCAATCCGCCTTTCACGCCTGTGATGGCAGAGTTGACAAAACAGTCGGCAGCTACATTCATACCTACGTGCTTCATACAAACTAATGCCCGTTTACCAACGAATGACATACCCAACGCAGCTTCCATCGCTGTTTTTTCATTGGCACACCAACGGTTGTGTATATTCTGTTCGGTCGTTATTGGGGCCATTTGAATATATTCCGTAATTTCAGTTGAAGGAGTACCAGGATAGGCATAAACACCTGAAAGTCCGGCATCCAGTGCAGCTTGTGCAATGGCTTCATCGCCAAGTAAGAGTTGCTTGCTCATATATATTTCTTTTATTTAGTGTTGATCACAGTTTGTTAATCTATCGGGCAAAGATAGGCTTTTCCGTTCGTTTTATCACAAATTTACTTGAAAATCTTTCTTTCATTCAGGGCTTTCCAGTATTTTCTTGCATTTGCCATGTGGTCGGCATAATTGGATGCAAAGTTGTGAGTTCCGGAAAAATCTTCTTTAGCACACATGTAGATATAGTTATGTTTGGTATAGTTCAATACGCTGTCTATTCCCTTTTTAGAAGGGATACGGATGGGGCCTGGAGGCAGACCGGTATTTATATAGGTGTTATAGGGGGAATTGACTTTTAAATTTTCGTTGGTGATTCGGCGCAGACCGAAATCCTGTAGTGCAAATTTGATGGTAGGATCTGCCTGCAAAGGCATATCTTGATGTAAACGATTGATATACAATCCGGCTACCATTGGCTTTTCTTCATTGTTGTTGGTTTCTTCTTCAACGATGGAAGCAAGAGTGCTGACTTCTTCCGGTGTCATGCCGATGGCGGTGGCTTGTGCCAGACGTTCTTTGTTCCAGAAGCGTTCGTGCTCATTCTTCATCCGTTTAAAGAAGTCGTCTACGCTCATGTCCCAATATACCTGATAGGTTTCAGGTATGAAAAGGCTGGGGAGTGTTATGGTTGTGTATCCCATTTGAGCCTGGAAAGTAGAGTCGAATAACTGGCTGGCGATTTCGGCAGAGTCTATCATGAGTTGTTTTCCAATGCTTCGTGCTAACCGGTCTAATGTCCGGACACTTCCTATGGTAAGGTTGATCGCTTCCTGATAGCCTCTGGAAAAGCGACTATATACGTGATAGACATTGTCATTGGGGCGAATGGCATAACGTCCGGTATGGATATTCTGATCGAAATCTTTGTATTTTGCCATCCACTGGAAACCGGTGAACTTATTGACATGCCCGATTTTTTGTATTTTATGATAGATAGAGTCGGCTGTATCATCCCGGTCTACATAAATATATACGGTTTTAGATGGATGAAATTGAGGAGCAAACAGATAGTAATAAAAGGTGCCTCCGGCAATTGCACAAAGGAGGAATGCTCCGATTAGAATTGATAGTAGAATATTTCTCTTTTTTCTCTTCATCTTTTGAGGTATATTTAAAAAGTTCGTCAAAGATAAAAAGAATTTGGATAGGTGTAATCCCTTTCTATAATGAATCGTTGAAAAGAGGATGAATTACTCCGGACTTTTCTAATATTTAAAGATTGAATGTGCTGATTGTATTAGGTTGTATTGCGATTATTAATTCGTTCTACAATTGTTTTTCTTTCGTTCCACAGCTGTAGAACTGAAAGATAACAACTGTGGAACTAAAGGATGACAGCTGTGGAACGAATAAGCATTTGTATGTAGATAAGTTAGTCTTAGTGAAGCGAGTTGTTAATTAGTTCGGCCAGAGGGAATAATTTGCATTTGCTTCTATTTTGTTTTCTATCTCATCGGGTAAAGGTGCGAAGAAATCCATATTAGTCAGGCTCTCGATGCTATCCACTGTGACTACATATGAAGATAGAGGTTCTACTGCCTGCTCATTGTTGAATAAGAAGCCGATAGCCCGTATCGGTTTGGCAAAAGGAGATAGGACTACTTTGAAAAACCGTTGAGGTACTACGACCTTATTTTTCCCAATCGTTTTAGGCTGTTTTTCAATAATAGGTCCACATATAATAATAATGGCACTATCTGCTATAGCCCAATTCCGGATTTTTTCTTCCAGATTTTTCCATCCTCTTCTATTTAACTGGGGGTGTTGGGGGCACATATTGCTGAAATAGAATGATTCTTTCATGGCTTCAGGACTCCATTTCATATCTGCTGCAGGAGCCATGTGCCCTTTATCATATCCTGAACGGGTGTAGTCGGCGTTAGTTGCAATCGGGCCTGTCACTAATGGGTCGGCGATAAAACGATTGCCTCTTTTTTCTTTTCCTTTGGTTTCTTCCCGGGTTAGTTCGTAAGAGACCCAGTTGGGTATTTTTAAATCTTTGTTATATGATACGGTATATCCGCTATGCCGGATGATTTGTTCTTGCCGGGGAACTAATGATATGGGTGTCTCCAGATCTTTGCCAAGTGGAATTTGAAGGGATGCATCGGTTTGCAGTTCATTATTTTTCTGGATATTAATCTGTTGGCAATATAAGTAGACGCCAAAAAGGATAGGAATGAGCACAATGATGGCGATGATACATCCTAATCTGTTATTGGAATGTGATTTCTTTTTAAATAGCTTTCTGTTCTTATCTTTTTTATTTCGATTCATTGGTTAGCTGGTGATGGCGGGTTTGTTTTATTCTTCTTTTCTCATGCTGAATTCACAACCGCAATATTGTTGGTTGTAGAAGTTATACTCTTTAATGATGGCGATGCGCCGTTCGCTAAGTCCGCCTTTCCGCCAATTCTGTTCCCAGTATGTGACATCCGGATATGAAGCGGTGGCATATTGCCCAGCTTCATTAATCTGCTCCAGACTTTTCCAGCGGCTGGAAGCAAGCGTTGTGGTTATTACGGAAAGGCCATGTTCGTGTGCATAACGGGCGGTCTCCAATAAGCGTAGTTTAAAGCAACGTAGGCAGCGTCCTCCTCTTTCGGGTTCCTGTTCCATTCCTGCTATATGGCATCGCCAGTTTTCATGATCGTAATCAGCATCTATTATCTCCAATCCCAATGATTGGGCATAGCGTGTACATTCGTCTTTTCTTATCATATACTCTTCCAGCGGATAGATATTAGGATTGCAATAATAGATAACAGGGGTGATGTGATGTTGCATCATACATTCAATAATGGCTGATGAACAAGGAGCACAACAGGTATGAAGTAAGACTTTATCGGCTCCTCCCGGAACTTCGAGTTGGAATTTCTTTTTCATGCTGTAAAGTTAGCACATATTTACGATACGAGTCAATGGTTTATGCTTTATTCAGAATAGTTTTTTATAAAAATAGGAGGGAGGATATCTCCTTTATACTGTTTTTTATAAAATCTTGTTTATTGAACTAATTCACTAAATGAGTATGAATTAACTAATTAATCTCATCTTTTTTACTATTTTTGTCCATTCAAGTTTATAACAATTCAATAATGGATGAATTAAATTGCGGGCAAGGAGAGCAAAATGCAGGCCCGGAGAAGAAAAAAAGTACCTCGAAAATAGTGAAGAGAACTTTAGTTGTGACTGCATTGGCTTTGACGGTATATGTTGTATATTCCGTAGTTTATTTATTTGTCTCGCCTGATCGTAATATTCAGCAGATCTATTTGGTTCCGGAAGATGCGGCATTTATTATTCAGTCATCGGCTCCGATTGAAGATTGGGAGAAGTTTAGTGGAAGCGAGACGTGGCAATGTCTGAAGAAAGCGAAATCTTTTGAGGAGGTGACGCAAAGTGTGGAGAAGCTGGATTCCGTTGTCAAAAGCAATAAGGTATTATTGTCGCTTGTTGGTGAGCGGGATATGCTTATTTCGCTCCATAAGACTCGTCCCGCTAATTGGGATTTTCTACTTATCCTGGATATGCAGAAGACATCAAAGATGGACTTATTGAAAGACCAGGTTGAAACCGTATTGGTTATGAGTGGTTTTACTGTGACTAATCGGATGCATAATAGCATTAATATCCTTGAAATGCGCGATCCCGAGACGAGGGATATTTTCTATATTGCTTTTGTTGATAATCATTTGGTAGGTTCTTATACATCTGGACTTGTCGAGTCGGCTATTGATTCTCGTAATAAACCTAAAATCGGGCTTGATCAGTCTTTTATTGAAACGGAGAAGTTGGTTTCCGGTAAGGGACTTGTCAGGGTTTTCGTCAATTATGCGCGTGTACCTCAATTTATGTCTATTTATTTAGGTACAAGAAATGAGTACATTGATCTGTTTAGCAATTCCATGAATTTTGCCGGACTTTATTTAAATACGAATAAGGAGCGGATGGAGGTGAAAGGATATACGTTGAAAAAAGATTCTGCCGATCCTTATGTCACTGCTTTGTTGAATTCGGGAAAACATAAAATGAAAGCACATGAGATTCTGTCCGGGCGGACAGCTCTTTATACGAATATAGGTTTCAATAGTCCGGTGACCTTTGTAAAGGAACTGGAGAATGCGCTGTCGGTTCATAATAAACAGCTGTATGATTCTTATCAAAGTTCCCGGAAAAAGATAGAAGGGTTATTCGGTATATCTTTAGAAGAAAACTTTTTGAGTTGGATGTCAGGAGAGTTTGCTATTACCCAATCCGAACCTGGTTTGTTAGGGCATGATCCCGAACTGATTCTGGCTATCAGGGCTAAAAGTATTAAAGATGCCCGTAAGAACATGGAATTCATTGAAAAGAAGATAAAGCGACGTACTCCGGTTAAGATTAAGACTGCTAATTATAAGGATTTCGAGATTAATTATGTCGAGATGAAAGGCTTTTTCCGCTTGTTCTTTGGAAAGCTATTTGATAAATTTGAGAAGCCATACTATACTTATGTTGACGATTATGTCGTTTTTAGTAATAAAGCAGCTTCTTTACTTTCTTTTGTAGAAGATTACGAGCAGAAGAATTTATTGAAAAATAATCCGGGTTTTGAAAATGCACTGTCATATTTAAAATCAAGTTCTACTATTTTCTTATATACAGATGTGCGCAAGTTTTATTCCCAGTTGAAACCGATGATGAATCCTGCCACATGGAATGAAATACAATCAAACAAAGACGTTTTGTATTCATTCCCTTACTGGACTATGCAGATTATAGGAGAGGATCAGTCGGCTTCTTTGCAGTATGTGATGGATTATAGCCCATATCAACCGGAAGAGGTTACCGTTGCTATTGCTACTGATGAAGATGATAAGGAAATGAATGAAGATGCTGAAACCGAAAAAGAGCAGATGAGCGAATTGAAACGCTTCTATGTCGAAAAGTTTGAAGGGAATGTTTTGCGGGAGTTTTACCCGGAAGGAGCGTTGAAGAGTGAAGCGGAAGTAAAAGAAGGGAAACGTCATGGTCGTTACCGTGAATATTATGAAGATGGTACATTGAAACTTCGTGGAAAGTATGCAAATAATAAACCGAAAGGTACATGGAAATATTATACCGAGGACGGGAAATTTGAGCACAAAGAAAAGTTTTAGATTACGTCAACAAAAGTTGATTTAAAAATTAAGCTCAAAAAATAATCGGATTCTTTTTGTTTTCTCAAATAAAGCTGTAATTTTGCACGCCGTAAACGAGAGACAAACGCCGCTATAGCTCAGTTGGTAGAGCAACGCATTCGTAACGCGTAGGTCGCCAGTTCAAGTCTGGCTAGCGGCTCTCAAATAAAACGCTGATTATTAGTTCTTTAATCAGCGTTTCTCTTTTCTAAAAATTCAATTCCGAATAAAAAAACATAAATCTGCGTATATATTTGCACAAAATTGTATAGTAGAATTGTGTTTTGATTATTCGACTATGGCAACAATCAGATTAACAATTTTAAGTTCTATTAAGGAACATGATGGCAGGCTTCCCATCTTAGTCTGCATCTCCCAAAAGAAAGAACGCGCCTACATCAAAACAGAGTTTCTGTTAGATGATATTGCAGAATTCGATAACGGTAAAGTCGCTTACCGGAAGGATGCGAACGTCATGAATAAAAGGCTTGAATTTGTGTTTTCACAATACAAAGAGAAATTTAATTCTATTGAATGTATAGACTATTTTTCTGCAATTCAGATAAAGCGGATTATAATGTCCAAGGAACGCCCTTCACATATTTCGTTTCTGGAGTTCTGGAAACAGCGCATAAATGAAATTAGGGAAGAGGGGAGGGAAAGCTATGCAAAAATGAATGAGGAGACTGTACGGGTGTTTACTAATGCGGAAGGAGATGTACCTATTCCTGCAATTAATACTTTATTGGTAGAGCATTTTAAAAAGTGGATGATAAAGAAAGGCTATGCTAATGGAAACATCGGATTGAGATTAACCCATCTGAAAGCCCGGATAAACGAGTTGATAAAATCAGGTGTTCTGAAAACGGATGTACATCCATTTGCGTACACGAAAATACCAACAGCAGAACCTAAAGAGTGCGATCTTTCAATAGAAGAATTTCAGAAAATACAAAGAACGGAAGTCGAAGGAAAACGATTGAATTTAGGTAGGGATATGTTTCTACTCTCTTTCTATTTGTGCGGTATCAATCTGAAAGATTTATTATCAGTCGATTTGTCGGTGGATATACTTTCTTTTGAAAGAATCAAGACTGTTCATGCTAAGACTGGAAAATCAGTCATAACGATACCTATACATAGTGAAGCGAAAGCAATTATCAGTAAGTACATAAATAAAAGGGGATTTTTGGATTTGGGGTATTCTTATACCTATTCTAATTTGCAAAAATATATCAATCTTTGCATGAGGGAACTAAAAGAGCACTTAGGGATTAAACAGACATTGTGCTTTTATTCTGCCCGTAAGACTTTTGCGCAATTCGCCTCTGAACTTGGCATACCAGACGGAGTGATAGATTATTGTCTCGGTCATTCGGACAAGAATCGAGGAATCATCCGATATTATACGAAGGTAAAGCAAAAGCAAGCAGAAATAGCCATAAACAGAGTAATTGACTATGTGAACAACCCGGACAAATATAAGGACTATATAGAGATGAGAGCGGATATCATGATGATGAAAGGATAACCGAACCTTTTTCTTATATTTGCTGGAAAATAATCTATATGACATTTGAAGAAGCAATTGCTCTCATTGAGCGAATAAAAGACCAGGTTGTCGGGGCTCCAGTTAAAGGTCGGTTCATTGAATCTTTGTTTATTGGGCCAACCAACTGGGATGAAATGCATATCTTTATGAATATCTGTCTTCAAAAAGGAGAAGATGAAGCTATTAGTGAGTTTCTCGGGAAGAGTTTCTCTGTGTATGGCAGGTCAGTAACCTATATTAATCCGGATCTTCCTCGGTGGGATGTAACTGTGCTGGATGACTGGGAAAAAACTATTTATAATTAAAAACGAGTATCTTTAGTGAGCAAACCCTGACCTCTTTTGTTCTTAATGAAAAGAAGCAGAGTTATGAAAAAACAAATAGAAATACATAAAATAGATATATCCAGCAATCTGCCGCTTAAATTTGCAGATGAAGGTATAAAGGCCGGTTTTCCTTCACCAGCACAAGACTATTTGGAACAGGCTATAGACTTGAATAAAGAACTTATTCGACATCCGGCTAGCACATTTTACGGACGCGTAGTCGGAGATTCAATGAAGGATGAGGGAATAGAAGAAGGTGATATACTTGTAATTGACAAGTCACTTGAATTACTGGATGATGATCTTGCCGTGTGCTTTATAGACGGGGAATTTACTGTCAAAAGAGTAAGATTAGAACCTGATGCAGCTTGGTTGGTTCCCTCCAATCCTGATTATCCCTTGATTAAGGTAACAAGAGATAATGAGTTTATGGTGTGGGGAATAGTAACTTATACAATTAAAAAGAATCGGAGGAAAAGATAATGTTCGGATTGATGGACTGCAATAACTTCTACGCTTCCTGTGAGCGGGTATTTAACCCGTTGCTTAATGGGAAGCCTGTCGTCGTACTTAGTAACAATGATGGGTGTGTTATTGCACGAAGTAATGAATCTAAATTACTAGGTATCAAAATGGGAGTACCTGTTTATCAGATTAAGGATTTAGTAAGCAGTCACGGAGTTGCCGTATTCAGTAGCAATTATACGCTGTATGGTGATATGTCCGGACGAGTGATGTCTATTTTAGCAGGATTAGTACCCGAACTGGAAGTTTATTCTATCGACGAAGCGTTTATCAACCTTGACGGCATTCAATATATTCAATCACTTGGAACAAAAATAGTAAACCAGGTAACACGTGGGACAGGCATTCCTGTTAGTTTAGGTATTGCCCCTACCAAGACGCTTGCAAAGGTAGCTAATAAGTTCGCAAAGAAATATCCCGCATATAATCGGCTATGCATTATAGACACTGAAGATAAACGAATCAAAGCCCTACAACTGACGAATATCGGTGATGTGTGGGGAATCGGACGTAGACAAGCAGCAAAGCTCGAAAAGCAAGGAGTGAAAACAGCATACGACTTTACGCTGCTTTCCGGTGCATGGGTACGCAAGAATATGACTGTTGTAGGAGAACGTACATGGAAAGAACTTCGCGGTATATCATGTATTGATATGGAATCAGCTCCACCGGCCAAGAAGCAAATTTGCACTAGTCGCTCATTTGGCAAAATGCTCACTGATATAGACACGATGGTTGAAGCTATTGCTACTCATGCCTCTACTTGTGCAAGAAAACTCCGGAAACAAAAATCTTATGCAATGTCTCTGATGGTATTCATTCATACGAATAACTTCCGAGAAGATTTACCACAATACTGGAAGAATACAGTAATACAGCTTCCGGTACCAACAAATGACACTCAAGAGATAGTACATTATGCGCTAGCTGGATTAAAGACAATATTCATGCAAGGTTATCAGTATAAGAAAGCCGGGGTTATCATCACTGAAATAACCGAAGGTGCCCAGCTTGGACTTTTTGATTCAGTGGATCGTGAAAAGCGGGAAAGACTTCAACAGGCAATAGATAAGATTAACGGTGAACACAGTCAACTCGTTAAATTAGCAATCCAAGGAACGGGGAGAGACTGGAAACTTAAACAAGAACAACTCTCCGGGCGTTATACTACTGACATCAGTCAGATTATAAACATTAATTGCCTATAATATGTGTTTTCACAATAGTATGAGTGCTAAGGCTATCAAATTAGCAGCCCGGTACGGTCGTAAATCAGATATCGTTGAAATATATCAAGATATGCTAAACGAACAGTACCATGTGAATGCTTTCAATTTTCCGAAATATCCTATAATTACAAAGAGTGACGAGATTCAGGTGTTCAATTGGGGATTAATACCATTTTGGACGAAAGATGAAGCCAATGCAGATGATATCCGCCGAATGACTCTAAATGCACGTGCGGATACCATATTTGAGAAACCTTCATTCCGGGAACCAATTATGAAGAAACGGTGCATTGTGCCATCAACCGGATACTTTGAATGGAGACATGGAGGAAACAATAAGATTCCTTATTACATCTATCTGAAAGATGAACCAATCTTTTCGATGGCAGGTATTTACGATCGTTGGCTAGACAAAGAGACAGGAGAAGAATATGATACATTCTCTATTATTACCACTGACGCCAACCCTTTGACCGATTATATCCATAATACGAAACATCGGATGCCGGCTATCCTATCTAAAGAGGACGAAGAAAAATGGCTGGATTCTGACTTACAGAAAGCGGATGTTACTTCTTTACTTAAACCGTTTGATGCTAATAAAATGGACGCTTATATAATAGAGAGAGATTTTATTAAGAAGATTTCAACTGACCCAACCATTTTACAAAAAGCATAAAGAGGTAGTAATCCCCCTTTTATTTTTTAGCTTCCTTAGAAAAAAACATTATTTCACCACTTAATGCATCCTTGAGTATTGCTTTTGTTATACTCCTCGCATCAAGAGTTATTAATGTCTGTTTATGTGTCTTGCTATTAATAAATTTGACCGTTTTTATTTTTACTTTTCCCCAATTACAGGTAATAACATAAGCGTTCTTAAAATCAAATACCTGTGCTGTTTTTTGAGGAAGTTCACTTTCTAATTTATCAAAAGTCGTAATAATATTACCTTTTTCATCAAGAATGTCATCTTCAGCGGTATCTAAAGGAAGATAATCTTCTCCCCAATCATCACCTCGTTGCGAAAAATGGGCAATGAAATTTCTATATGATAGCCAATTTATATTATTTGCTTTTGCCCAATCATTATCAAGTGAAAAAAGACGTTGGGTAAGAGATATGCCGAAACTAAGATTTATTTCTGCTACTATGCAATCATCTTCTTCACTAGGAGTTCTTAATTCTTTTAGATTAATTCCGCATGAATCTGCTATTTTTTTTGCTCCAGCTTGGTAGCCTTTTGGGGTTATCATAATTCCTTTAACATCAATAAGGTCAGCCAATACACCACGAAATGCATTTACTTTATCAACAGAGAGCTTACGGTTATAATTTTTACATTCGATGGCTACTTTGTACTGAACACCAGCTATTTTATATTCCCAGTATACATCTATTTGATGTTTTTGTCCTGATTTACCAGTGAGCTTGACATTGTGTTCAACGTTGGTTGTAATACCACGAGCATTGCTTAACTCCTGATATATTTCTTGTGTAAACTTCTCGTATTCGATATTTTGATTCATAAAACTATAATTTATTGATTCTATATTCGTTAAAACAAGCCTTTCTCATATTCTTCCCAAGACAACAACTTACGTGAGTCTGCAGCAACTCCTATATTTCCCATTACTGTTTTTGCACGCTGTCTATCATCGTCAGTATAACAGACTATTATCCAACTAGAACTATCTGAAATAGAATCTCTAATTTTACAAATATATGGCATATCTATTTCATTAAGAGAATGTCCTAGCACAACTACCTTTTCTATATATTTTAAAGAATCAAAAAAACTTTGGTTTTCGTCAATAATATTCTTCACTGGCTTTTGAAATTTATAAAAAAGAGCATGAGAAGCTGCTTCTGCATCATAACTGGGAGTTCTATTGTTTTCTCCATTTTCATCTAGTTCAGATGTTTCACCTTCTGAAACTTCCACTCCATGACCAAAAACAAGATTTTCCTCATTGTCATCGCCTATATATCCATGTATATGAAAAACTTTTGGAATATTGTAAAATTTTTCAAGTGTAGGGGTATAGTTAAAAGACAAAAAGAGAGCATTTTTTTCAAAATGCATATTTTTTCGTTCTATTTCGGTTTCAGATATTTCATTAATCCAGTCCCTAAATGATTGTTTTATTCCAAGACGCATTTTCTCAGACTCTTCATTAATTTCGTCTAATACTCCAAAATAATCGCTCCACTGTGGATGTTCCTGTTCCATAAATCTTTCAGAAACGTTATCATGGTTATCATAAAATTGCCTCGCATCAAAATTCTCAAAATTTTCTTCAAAATGAGACCACCAATCGTCTTTGTTTTTTGGGGGAAAGTATACTTCCAAAAACTCTTCAACATTCGGCGTATTTATCTTTGCAAATTCAGAATAATCTTTGTAGGAGGATTTTAAACCGTGAAATAGGTCGAAGCCATTCCCGATTATATATAATGTACTATCTTTCATAATTATGTATTTTAGATTATGACACAAAGATAATATATCGTTAGTCATTAGCATTTCGTTAGCACATCAAATTCATAAAACTTATAAAAAAAAGCCCCGACTACACTTAGTCGAGGCTCATTCCTTTTGGAGTAAATAACGCATTGTCTCTCTCCTCTGAAATCTAGCAACTTTTCTATAGAGAGATGATACAACAGACATCCACGTCTGTACGCAAATATATTAATTATTTTTTAATTTGAATACTATTCCGCCAATTATTTATGAAAATGAAGATTTACGATTCTAGTATTCTGCAGAGAGCATAAAAATAGGTGACTATTCAGCTACCGATTATTTATAGCAAATTTAGCAAGCGCTTCGTTTTTTCTTAACTTCCTGAACCGTATCTTACTCAATGATGCCGACGGACTTTAGTAAGCCTACAAATGGACTTTGCTTTCTATCAATATATGGCTTGACATTTTTTGTATTGATACATTCCATGTCACGGATTTGCCTAAATGCGGAAATAAATTGATTCTTACTGATAGACTCTCCTTCAGTGGCTCTAACACTTCCTTCCCTTCCACCTTTGTATTCTATAGAATCAATTATGACCTTGGCGTTATATTTAATACCAGTAGAGGACAAAAACTGCTTGTTCTTATTAATATAAGCTACTACTACATTCCAAACTTCATTGGCCGGCATTCTTTCATATTCATGTTTGACTTTCATTATGGATCTTTTTTTTGCAAAGATACGAGAAGTTTGATTATGAATAAGAAAAAAGCCCCGAATCTTTCGTACCGAGCCGATCACATGACTATCACATAAAATAATCTTTTATAGCATAAAGATAGCGATACTTTGGAGGTGGATAAAGAAAAACCCCGAATCAAAGAGACGGGGCAATATAAAAAGGATTTATCATTAATAGAACACAACTTATCTCTAAAATAATAAATCAATAATGATTGTTTGGTACAATTACTTTAGAATCTTTCATCATACTAATATATGCTTTCAAAAATGCTTCAGCAGTATCAAGATTAGACTCAACATTAGAAGGATTATATATTCCTATTCCATCTGCATCTTGCGGTTTTGTCAAATGACTTGTATACCAGTAATACAAACCACCTTCCTTTTCAATTCTTGCATACACAGTTACCATATTATCATATTTATCTTTCACCGCATAAGTGAATTTTTTTATTGTTTTAGCCATATGATGATTATATTTATAAGATATACAGATTATATACTCAATCTTAATTTCAAATTGGTTTTTGTAGGACAGCAAAATCTAGTAAGAACATCAATAGGCAAACTAAATGCAGTTGCCATTTCCTCATTTGAGTATTCCAATTCATTCTTATGAAGTTTATAAGCTTCATTGTACATATTCGGCATATCAATATATACATTCACAGGTTCGCTTTTTCTATATCCTCTTCTACTTAGTTCAATACTAAAATATTTATATTTTTCGTTAGTAATACATTTCAAATCTTTTGCCCTACGTACAATAGATGCCATGGAGGTTAACCAATATCTTTTTAATTCCACCAAATACTGCAGTTTTAGTCCACGTAAGGAATTTGATATAGCATCAGAAGGCATAAGGAATTCTGAAGCAAATCTATTTGCTTCATCTTCTTTATCCCTATATTCAGAGATTAGAAACTCATTTGAAGTATGCATGATCAAATGTCCCAGTTCATGTGCTAAAGTGAATCTTTTATGGTCATTACTAAAATTCTTATTAATAATAATCACATAATATCCACCATCTGTCAAAAAAGAAACCCCGTCAAATAGATCCACATCATAATCCAATTCTATGATTATAATCCCATTTCTTTCCAGCAAAGAGAATATATTCCGAACCGGTTCATCTTTCAAGCCTAAATACTTCCTGGTGTACTGAGCCACGGTTTCGGGTGTATATCCATCTTCAAGGTCAATCATTCGAAATGACATATCTGGAAATTCCACAGACTCCCCCATTTGGTCTACAATATAACCTAATAACTTGTTTGAAAGGTCTATTTGGGAACGTTCATTTTTAGTCATTCCTTTCTTCCTTCGGTAATGCGCATTTTCTGCAATATTTGAGATTTTCTTCTCATAAAAGTCAGTTGGAAATCCCAGAAAATCAATTATGCGATTAAGCACATCGGTAGATAAAGGACCAATACCCTTCTCATACTTAGATAAATTGGATTGTGACAATCCAACAATCTTAGAAGCAAGCTCGGTTTGTGAGTAACCTCGATATTCACGAGCAAATATTATCTGCTTATAGTTGATTTCCATTTTTGCTATCAGTATTGTTGTTTTCTAAAATAAATTCGGTGATGTATTATATTATTAATTATTTGTTCCTTCTTTCTTTTTGATATTTTGGCGTACAGAGAGAGACGCAGCGGCTGGCTGAACATCCATTGTTCTATTAACTGTAGAAATATCATTTTCAGAAATAGTCCATCTCACTTTGTTTTCATCGATATAAACCAATTTTGGATTTATAATCTCCCCAAAACGACTTTTATTATATCCAAAAAATAAAATAGGTTCTATCCCGTTATCATACATATCAAACAAATAACCTTGCTCTTGGTTCTGAATAGATGATGAAAAACGAGTTGGAACATTCATTGGCATATTTTTACTATTTAATTTCTTAAAAAGCATAATATATCCATTAACTCTAAGCATAAATCTTTTGTACTTTCCAAATGTCCAGTCATCTTTAAAAACAGACTGAACACTTTGAATTATTTTTGAGTTTAAGAGGGAGGCTTCAAATCCTCGACAACGAGCTGTAAACGGGGTTTGTATTACCTCTTTTTCATAATTACGTACAGCATTCCAAAAAGCATCAAATAGCTTTTCTAACGACTCACGAAGTTCGTATTCACATTCTTTAGCGTTTATTATACGCTTCCTTTTGGCTGTTTCAGCCACATTCTTTATTTTTGCCATAAATACAATTTTATATTTTTACATCACCGAATTTAAAGTTTATCTCTGCGCCAACAGAGATATTCTTTTGCTGCAAAGATATATATTATTTCCACAATATTGTATTTTCTCACATATAATTTCGCCAAAAAATTGTATTTTCAATAGAAGAAAGCCTTATTTCTTAAATTTACACACCAACCATCCCGCAAGAATCAAGCCAATGACATAGCAATAAACTTTATCTTTATGCAAATCCCACCAAGATAATTCGACTACCTTCTCTCTTTGATTTAGTAAAGCATTCACCTTGTTACTTATAGTATCAAGGCGATTCGAGAACTGCTGCAAAGTAATGGATAATGTTTCATCAACTTCTGTTCGTTCCTGATCCTGCTTGGATGCAGTAGTAGTACTTTCTTTAATCGGATATTGCTTTCCTGTTGAATCGGGAGGAGAAAGATAAACAGTTGTATTTTCAATCTTTAGATCACTCAACTTGTCGGTAGTAATCTTCGTCTGCTTATTCACGTTCATCTGTAGAGACTCAATCATGTTTCGCAGGTATTGGAACTCTCCGTAATAGTCCACCTGCTTTTGCATCTCGATGTTACGGGAAGCCTTGCAGGAACTTAACCATATTGCTGACGTTAACAATATGGTAATGTATATTATTCGATTCATGGCCGGATCACTGTATTGCGTAAGAAATTGGAAAATTCACTTCGGACATCGAAGCAGGGACACGCTTTGATATATTCTGCCGGCTCTACTTCACCGCTGCCATCCAAATCGGGCGAAGTATCACGATGTCCAAGAACCTCGATAATAGGATACTCTTTACAGAGCTTCGCAACCAATTCACGCAAAGTTACCTTTTGAGCGATCGTTCTTGTGTCTGCGGGCTTTCCGTTTGCATCCAAACCACCTATGTAGCAGATGCCAACACTATGCTTATTATACGAAGATTCGCTAAAACCTTTCGTATTGCAATGTGCCCCGTCAATGGATAGCGGGCGACCGTTCTCTATCATTCCGTCCAGGTCAATGACGAAGTTATAACCGATCTGATTGAATCCCCGAGCCCGGTGCATCCGGTCAATATCTTTGGCTCGTAGAGCCTGTCCGGCACGCGTGGCCGAACAATGGATGATAATTGCATCAATAGTTTTCATTTTGCGTCTCCTTTTTGTAAGTAGTTCGTTAAATAGGGGATGTTCTTTATAAACTCAACACTTAATACATAGTGCAAGAAAGCTACTACCTTATGGCCATTGCTAGAGTTGGGTAGAATTTCTTTGATGTTCCTTAGAATGTTCACCCCGTAGAAATAGAAAACGCTATACGTAATAAATGAAACACATTGTAGCGCACCTTCCGGATTTCCTTTGTGTTCACCAATAAAGTAGATGCAGCTAACCAAGGCAAAGAAAATAGTTGCTTCTACGATACACCTCCAAGCCTTTTTAAAAGAAAAACTCTCATGATTGATAAGGAGTGCAGTAAGCAGTCCACAAATGAAATTGAGGGCAAATACAGCAATAAGGCTTTTGATTTCCCCAGAGATAGGATTGAGATAAGCAGCTATGCCGGTAACCAATCCAATAAGTAAGTTTTTAAAATAATCCATATCATTTTTATCTAAAATATTAATACTTTATTTTAATACCTCGCTACAATCATCAATAGCTGTCTGAAATACTTGTTTCACTTCGCCAGAGGTTAGCCCATGATCCTCATGTAGCGAGAATCCAGTTACTCCATTTCGAGAAATATTGAAGAAGCCGACAGTCGTTTCATCTTTGACAATCTCGGCAGTAATATCTTTCACCGCTTCGGTACCACGGGTTGACATTCTGTACTTAATCCTGATAGCGTCCGTAACCTTAGTTGTTGCAGTACTGTTAGTTGCTGTGATGTTCATTCCTTGTTTCCTCCTTCTATTAAATCATAAATTTGTCCGTACGTACCTGCAGTAAGATACTCTCCACAAATTTCTTTTAATAGAGCAGCATCTTCCGTTTCAATATCAAGTACTCCACGATTGTTAATAATCTGTTGTAGCATTTTATATGCTCGTAATTTCTTGGAAGTTTCCATATTCTTCTGTGGATTAGAGCCTGCTGCAAATAATGCCTCTGCCACCAAATCACGAAGAGATTTCTTACTTTCCTTACCATTCACCAATTCGATAAACTCCCGACCTCTAAAGTCAAGTAAGTTTCTGTTTAGATTTACTTTCATTTCTATTTTATGTGTTAGTCATTTCTATCACCATACCTTTTACTATATGTATCTTTTGCTTATAAACCTTTCCTGGAGAATCCAGATTAGTAATCCATACATCGGACAATACGGATAATGAATTACCATTACCATCACGAGGGTAAAATCCATTCGCAGAAACATCACCCAATACTTCTACATTCCCATCAAAATAACCAGCATAAATGTAATTACTCGGATATGTAGGATTTGATCGCGAAGAACCATAGATGGCCGCACTTCCTCCTGCTGTTGCTCCTACTGCACAAACACCAAATTTGCCATCAGTTGCAGCATTAAAAGTCACATTAACAACACCTTCTTTCGCAGTTCCAGAGCCGAGCTTTAAACTTCTTGATGTTCCTCCGAAATAATCTGAACGCGTCCAAACGAGACGTCCATTTTCGATAGTAAAACCACCTATGAACCCGGAGTCAGCATCTATCCTGCGAACCTTTATCAAATCAGTATTCAAATACCCGCCTACAACAATTGTAGTACCAAGTTTTGCATATTCGACTGCATCCTCAAATGCTAATTTGCCCAATCCGTCTCTATCAATTTTGGAGTTAATCATTGTCTGCAGATCACTATGCAGTGCGGTGATTGTAACAGCACCTTCCAAATTAATTTTAGATGAGTGAATCGTCGTTTCACCTGCTGCCTGGTTAATATAAGATATAAGCGTATTGCCGTTTTCCAGTTCTTTAGAAGCATATATCTTATTACCGTCAGCTGTAGTAATCCAACCTGCAGTATCTATCCGCTGCGTCAGGCTGTCAACTCGAGTTACTTGTGCGGAGATTTGAGTATTGAGTACTTTCAAATCGGCTGTACACTCATCGGAATAGCTTTTCAGTTTGTCGTGAATAGCTTTGTTTGCTTCTTCAACAGCTGTATTAAAACTAGCTAAAGCAGAGTTGAATAGAGTAAACTTATCATCTACATTCTTTTTTTCCTCAATAGTCGTTTGTCCATCTGCAATAGCCGTATTTATTGCAGCAATAAGATTATCAATAGCACCAAATAAGTAAACCTTGGCATTAAGTAAGGCTGTTTTTGCAGAACCTTCCAAATAGGTGTTTACATATAGTTTGCTATATGTCGCTTCAACGGCAGATTTCGTATTTTTGACTGTATTCAAATACTTCTCTATCGCTTTCGCTTCCGCCCCGTCAATGATACCGTCCGCAAATGCGCCATCCACATAATCATGTAAGCCATCGACTGAATCGGCAGCGTCCTGCGCAGCTTTAGCAGCGTTCGCTGCATCCTCTAAAGCTTGTATTGCTTGTTGCAGTGCCTCGTCAGAATATTCCTTTAGTTTATCCTGTATTGCCTTATTTGCTTCTTCAACAGCTGTATTGAAAGTTGCTAAGGCTGAATTAAACAGAGTAAACTTATTATCTACATCTCTTTTTTCCTCTACAGTGGTCTGTCCGTCAGCGATGGCTGTATTGATCGCATTTATAAGGTTCTCAATACTTCCCATCAATGTAACCTTAGCATTGAGCAAACCAACCTTTGCAGAGCCGGATAAATAAACATTCGTGTAGAGTTTATTGTAAGTTGCTTCGATAGCTTGTTTAGTGTTGTTGATCGTATTGATATACTTTTCAATAGCTTTTGCCTCTGCTTCGTCTATAAGACCGTCAGCGAAGGCTCCATCTACATAGTTATGAAGTCCTTCCACTGAATCGGCAGCATCTTTGGCCGCTTTAGCTGCATCCTTTATTTCCTGATGAGCAGCTTCCCATTCAGACAGATTTTCCAATCCGGAAGAACCTGCTTTTATTTGAATGTTACCGCCTATCTCACTTTTTACCAGATCGAAATATGTATCACCGTCCGGCGAAAGGATTCTTTCTGTTGTTACGCGACCCGGCAGAATTTCAGTAAATCCGTATAGCTGAACAAAACTTCTACTACCTTCATACTCGCTGTTAAGCACTCCGGTGAGTAAATGATAATATCCAGTTATCTGTTCCATTTTAATAGCTGTTTCACTCAAGAGGAATGTTCCGGTTTGATTCTCCTTGCCAACTTTAGCATATAGATAATATTTCTTTTCCGGGTCAATGAGTGCCGGAGAATTGTATTCAGCCATATCCCAGTACTTATATTCGTCTGCCTTATGTGAAGAAGAAAGAGAACTAATGCCGAGTGTTAAATGCTGAAGGATTCCTGCCGGAGCGTTCAGTATTCTTGTGCTGGCATTATAAGTAATATTGTGAGATACCTGAACTGGATTCGTTTTTGAATTGACAAAACGGAATTGCAGGCTTTCATCACCTACAAGCAGTTGCATGGTTGAAACGGTTATTGGATTGACAGAGCCGGAGAAGTTCAGCAGTGCATCTTCAAGCATGGACATCGTTTCCTTTGCATCCCGGAACCGACGCTTAGTAAATTGCAGGGCGTCCTTATGCTTGATATCTACCTCTACTTTGTTCGTCTCAATCTTATTCAGATCACTTGAAACAGATGTACTGATTGGTTCGTTTGACAACTCTATTTCCGGAGAATATGGATTATTAATATAGCGCTTGATTCCGATCATGCGAATAAGAGAACCTTCCGGATGAAATTGCGTATCATAGAAATCAACATACCCTCCGAGTACTATTTTACCGCCTATCTCCAACCAGCGTTTTTTAGCCCAAATACCGTCCAATGTCCCGGTAAATATGAATGCTTTATCTTCATGTTCATACAGGTATTTTGCTGCTTCCTTGAAAGCTTCCCAGCTCGCACCTGTTTGTGTGCTGTCATTACAGATATAAGCCTTCGGCAATTGCATTCCGAACACTGCGTATGTATCACCAACCTTCGGGCGCCAGACTTCCGGTTCCGGCATTGTTATCCCATCGATTTCTTGCGGAACAATTTCAAATCGACGTGCCTCTTTCTTGTCTTTCGCTTCATGGATATACTTTACTTCGAACTCCTTGCCTGTAAGCATGCCGGTTTGGAAAATGACAGTCATACTTTCTCCAGCTATGAGACAATCTTCGAAATTCAACTCTTCTGGGATGTCTTTATCTACAAAGTCAAAGAAGTTATTCTTCTTGTTCACTTCAATAACAGCACTGACAGTACCGACACGGGAAGGATAAATAGCTGTACAATCCAGACTATCTTCCTTTGCTGTTGTAAGTTCTTTATCGGCACGCATGACACAAGTTCCATCCGCATCGGTCTTATAGATACGCGCCTTAGTAGAATCGAAGCCCTCTTCATTCTCAAATTTGATTCCATCAAATCGGATAGTCTTATTCTTTGGAAGTAACAGGTACTTAGATCCGTATGTAGAATAATCAATATTGCGATCTGTAGTTTCTACCAAAATTATTTCGGGTGGTATCTCCCCGGATTCGCGACCAACACCGACCTTAAAACCGTGGCCTTTACCATACGACAGTTTCAAAGGGTTCTCCTTGTTATACTCAACTTTACGCAGATGGATAGTCTTAATTTGGTTTCCTTCAACCGTTTCTTCAATGATCTGCCATTCTGTTTCATATAGTTCTGCAAGTTGATTGAAAGCATCAAGAATATAGGTGTGATTGTAGTTGATTACTTTTTCCGTTCCTTCAATGCAATCACCGACTTTCCAACCGGTACTCCGACGGTTCAGGTTTTCAACGAGTAGACGTAGGTGTTCATGTGGCTTGGCTGTATATGAGAATTTAATACTTCTGTCAACGGTATGACGTACTTTCCACAGCATAGCATCAGCCTCCCCAGTTTCCAGAATCAGAGTATATTCGAAGTTACGTTCACCGTTCTTCTTGAAATTGCTATCCCTCTTCAAAGAATAACGCTTCCCGTAGAAGTCACACCAGGAGCCAACCGGAATTTCAATATATCCGGGATAATCGAAATATAAAGTTAATGAGCACTCCTCCATGATAGCTTCATAAGAGTAGCTTTCATCCTTTACTTCGATTTTTATTTCCTTATCATCATTATATAAAGTTACCATATCCTTAGAATTATATCCTAAAATATAAATGTCAAATAGAAATGTATTGAATAATAGGCATAAAAGTAAGGAAATGATAGACGAATCATTGATAAAATAATATATTACACACAACATCAACTGCATTGTCACGAAATAAATCAAAATGAAAAATATTTAAAAGAAATCACTCAAAATGTAGTTTAATTCACCTAAGTTCTCTCGGGACAAATTGTGCGTTAAAAGATTTTTCCAATGTTACGACAAAGGACCTTGGACAAAATGGATATTATAAGCTACCAGATGGTCTATTGATTCAGTGGGGATATGGTGGTGGGTATTCAGGGGCTACTAATTATTTTTTTTCTACGTCTTTTTTAAACACTTACTATTCAATATCAATGTGTGCAGAATATGCCGTTACTGCTGAATCCGTCGTTTTATGCCCTTATATTAACACTAAAGCTACTACTTATTTCAAAGGTGGTATGACATATACAAGTGGTAATGTAGTATATCCTACTTCTTGGAAATTCTTTTGGATAGCTATAGGCCGTTGGAAATAGAAATATTATAACATAAATTTGATTATGGATAGATTTAGTAGAAAATTGGTATTACTTTTATTGCTTGTAATTTGGCAAAGTTCTCTCGGAACTAATGCAATTCAATCATCTGGTCAAAGTTTCGGACAAAATTCATATATTAAGTTCAATAATGGTCTATTAATCCAGTGGGGAGTAAAGGCTGGAGCTGTAGGATTCTCCTCATTATATCTACCTACAAGTTTCTATGATACGAATTATATCGTACAACTAACGGGAGTATCAGCTAATACAACAGAGATTATAGTGTATGCTCCAACAATATATACTAAAACAGTTTCTTCATTTAAAGTAGGTACAAGGTATATAGCAAGCGGAGGAGAAATAGCTTGGACAGGTTGGCAGTTTACTTGGTTTGCAATAGGTAAATGGAAATAATTTAAAAACAAATATCATGAAATATTGGAAAAATGGATTCTATGACGAACCGGTAGACGGTTCGGTAGAAATTACGGATGAATATTATCAAGAGTTACTGGCTGGTCAATCTACCGGCTTGATAATAACTGAAAGCAAAAAAGGATATCCTATTTTAGTTGTGCACGAGGCTACTATCGAAGAAACCAGAGCGCAAAAACTTGATGAATTACGATTGTTCGATTCATCTGAAGCAGTGAATCAATTCAGTATAAACGGAGTATTTGGATGGCTGAATAAGAATACTCGTGTAGGGCTTATGAACTCAATTAGTATTGAAAGAGAAACTGGACGATCTGAAACAAGTATTTGGCTAGGTGATACGCAGTTTATTCTCTCTATCGAGAAGGCCGTTAATATGCTGCAACAACTAGAATTATATGCCCTTGCGTGCTATGACACAACACAAAGGCATATCAACGCTATCAATCAATTAGAAACAAAAGAAGAAATTGAAGCATACAACTTCAAAACTGGTTATCCCGGAAAGCTCAACTTTGCCGGATAACCTATCGTATAATCGTAGTTTTCGATTTCCTCAATAGTCTGCAATGATCTGACTGCTGCGATGTGCGATTGTGTCACATTGTAGCAGTTTAATGCATACATTTCAATCTCATTCAGCATTGATAAAGCGTCAGGTATAGGGATAACATACTTCACTGCATCATACCACAGGATTGTATGCGTTTTCCCTGCATTTTTCTCAATCGAAATTGAGTTAAATAATCCAACACGTGTGGATTTGTCTAACCACATACTTTCCCCTTTAATTTTAAAAGAATTGACATCGGCCGATTTGTCAAATATCTGTATTTTAGATATTTTCATTTTTCGCACTTCTTCGATGTCGTACTCATATTCTACCAAAATCGGGTATCCATTCTTACTTTCAACTATCAGTAAACCGTTAGACTGCCCATCTAATAGCTGATTGTAATGCTCATCCGTTATTTCTACTGAACCGTCTACCGGTTCATCGTAGAATCCATTTTTCCAATACTTCATAATATTTGTTTTTTAGTTATTTCCAACGCCCGATCGCAAACCAGTCCCATGATTCTTGTGATAATCCAGTAGTACCCCCACTTGCATAATTTCTATTCAAATAAAATCTACTAACTGTTTTATTTATTGCCAAAGGAGATGATGAATATACGGCGGAGTCACTACTAGGCTTATATACAGTTGCAAATATTTTATATTCAGTATTATAAAAAGATGTAGGCATAGTCACACTATACGAAGCTGTAGATGAACCTCCAACTCTGCCCCATTGTACAAGTAATCCATTATTGAATTTTGCATAACCGTTCAAGGATAGGTTTACGCTCATTGCGTTCGATAGATCAGCTAAAGCATACGTAGTCCCGAGAGAACTTAGTAAAGTTTTCTCCGCATCCGTCATGAATTTTCTTGTAGTACTTTCTTCAATCATTGATGCTGGATGAGAAGCCGGATGAGAGTAATTATTAGCTCCGGAGGCTATTCCGCTAAGTTTTGTACGTTCTGCATCCGTCATAAAACGATGAGTCGAATCTTCTTCAACGTCCGTCGCTGTATGTTTATGAGAACTTGCAGCATAACTACCCTTGGGTTGGTATGCTGAATCGTGGTTGTGATTTCCTGCCGCCTTACTATTCCAAGTAGATCTTTCCGAATCTGTGACAAATCTATGTGTAGAATCGTCCGTAATGTCAGTTGCTGCATGTTTATGAGAAGACGGTGCATAGCTACCTTTAGGTTGATATACTGAATCGTGATTATGGTTTCCCGCAGCTTTACTGTTCCAAGTGCTTTTTTCTGCATCAGTAACAAAGCGGTGAGTACTATCCGGAGTAATATCCGTTGCTTCGTGTTTATGCGAACTCGCTGCATAACTTCCTGCTGGCTGATAGACCCCTGTATGAGTATGATTCGACGGGGACGCACCAACCTCGGAAGCTGTATAAGATGGTTTACTTGCAGCTTTCGCCCATGCAGGCACATCGCTTGCTGGCATAGAAGTTGGAAAATCACTTATTTCAGACTTCTTATGAGTATGCGCTTTAGGTGTACGTGCGTCACTTAGTCGACTATCATTTCCTTGGCAAACAGTTCCGGAAGTTGTGCCAAAGTTCTTATTGAAAGCTGTATTTTTTGAGAATACAGGTTCGTATATTCCTGCATGGTTATGTGTATCCAAAGCTGCTTTCAAAACCTTCCCTTGTTCGGCAGAAAGGACCTTGCCAGTACCACCACTTGTTAGGTTGTTGACAATATCGGAAACGTTGATTTTCTTCCCTAACTCTGTTGCCATGGTAGCGGCGAAGTTCGGATCATTATTAAGGGCATTAGCCAATTCAATAAGCGTGTCGAGGGCTTCCGGTGCTCCAGCTACAAGTGCATCCACTGCATCTTTTACTTTAGCATCAACTCCAGAAACTGCGTTATTGGCGGCCTGTGCTGCCGCATTTGCGCTATCTGTGGCAGCTTTAGCAAGAGCTGTTTGCGCTACTGATGCGTTTTTGGCTGTATTAGCATCATCAGTAGCTTTTTTCGCTAAAGCTGTTTGGGCTTCCGATGCAACTTTGGCAGCGTTAGCCTCTTCTGTTGCTTGGTGGGTTTCTTCTTTGGCAGCATTAATACTTATAATTGCTGCGTTAGCGTCATTAGTAGCTTTCTTTGCAAGAGCAGTCTGTTCAACTGATGCGTTTTTGGCAGCATTTGCATCATTCGTAGCTTTTTTTACAAGTTCTAGTTGTGCGGTAGCATCTCCTGTAGCAGATGTCATTTCTTGTATAATACCGCTATACTCTGACTTACGTTGGGATTCGGCTTCTACACGTTCTGTTTCAGCAGAGACACGCCTAGTCTCATTTGAGGAACGAGTATCTTCTGCAGCTTTGCGGGTATCTTCATTTTGCTTTCTTTTATTTTCTTCGGATACCCGGGCTGTCTCCGCTGATTTACGTTCTGTTTCAGCGGACTTTCTTTTGTTTTCTTCTGATACTCGGGCTGTCTCCGCTGATTTACGGTCTGTTTCAGCAGATACGCGTTCAGATTCGACAGTAACGCGATTATCTTCGGCTGTCACACGTGCAGTTTCATTCGTTTCTCTCGTGGATTCGGCTTCTTTTCGTTCATCTTCGGCTGTTACGCGATCTGTTTCAGCTGTAGAACGTGTTGTTTCAGCCGCTTTTCGTTTGTCTTCTTCCTTCACACGTTCCGATTCTGCAGAAGAACGTCCTGTTTCAGCGGTCTTACGTGCATCTTCATTACTTTTACGTGTTTGTTCATCTGACACTCGTTTATTTTCTGTTTCAACGCGGCTAAGTTCTGCAGATACACGTTGCCCTTCAGCGGTCGCACGAGCTGCTTCCTCTGCTTTACGGGTATTCTCATTTATGATACGTACTGATTCTGCAGCTGACCGGGCTTGTTCTTCATTTGAACGATTTCTTTCAGCATCGATACGAGTAGCTTCATTGCGTTGTCGAGTATCTTCATTCGCTTCTATTTGGGTTCGGGAATCATCGGCCGTCTTTGCTGCGTCATTGGCCTTCTTTGTTGCTGCAACTACGTCATCATAGGCTTTCTTTATGAATTCAAGACTAACTTTTACACTTGTTTGTACGCCATTCACCATTTTAACGCCAATAGTGTACAATCCTACCATGCTATCAGCAAGCGTTAATTCGCTGATTTTTTTCTTTTTAATTGGCATAATTTTTTAAGTCAATATAAAATATTCCATCTTCTGTTATGATAAATTCTCCTGCTTCGGATGCAAGCAGGAAGTCTGTTTCTCCAATCCGGAAACTAGTAAATACAAGTTTCAAGGTAAATTCCCACCATACCCCATTATTAAGAAGAAAATTGTTTGTCTGGCAACTCTTATAATAGCAAGGATAGCTTTCACTCCACTCATCACAATAAAATATACGTTCCGCATCGGAATACTCATATCCTTCATTATCTGTCTTAGCAGACAGTTTTGTGAGATCATAGAGTAGGGCATCGCGATTACGCCAGAACGTTTCAATCGTCCCGGCCCGCATCAGGCATTTGAGAGATACTTCTTTGGTTTGGAATTTCACAACTTCACCGTCATAGATTGCTCCATCTTGACGTTTGAAATTCTGTAATAGGTTCTTTTTTACCGTCGGAGCCTTTAGTATTTCAGCATTGCTACCTTGCAATACGACTACGCCATAATCGGATAAGTCTTTGTTATCAATCTCGTAACCTTTAGGCATTGGAAGCTCATTTACGGGCTCCTGGTATTCGTAATCGACTTCTCGGGGGAAGTCGTTACTAAAAATAAATTTAGCAACTTCAAGGCTCGGATTAATAACATAGTTGCTTTGGGAAGACAGACGTAACTTATAACTCCTGCCGATTAAGGGAAAGTAAAATTCATGATAACTCAAGTCAGAAAGTATATCAATCAGTCCACCAATACCCAAACTGCCTATATATGCAAACTCAATGCTTACTTCAGCTGTATTAAGAGTTGGTGTAGTCAGATCAAACTCCTTCCCGTCTTCTTCCGGCCAGTCGTTTTTGTCCGGCTCTTTCATAGCTGGAAATGCTACAAGATTATTGTAACTTCCCCTTGTAACACATATACCCAATCTGGTATAAGCATCTGTTCTGTCTATTAGTAATTGCCCTTTCATCGCTTAAGTGTTATCCCTTTAGTGTTAAGTGAATCAATTCCTAATTTCATAGAATACATGAATTGTCTAATGTCAACAAGATTTGCTGTATACCCTTCAATGTTAGAAAGATGGGCTACGATTATATCATGTCCTCTAACCATGTCGCTCATGTTCTTGTCCATGCTGGTAAGGAATGATAGTTTTTCGGCAATCTTCGCTGTATCCGACTGGATCACTTTCACACCACTGTTGATTTCGTAGGTATGTCCCTGAATGACTGTAAAGCGTCCGTTAAGTTCATCAACAGAATCTTGTGAAGCCGTTGCAACACCCTTCTTTGAAGCTTCACGTGATGATTCAGAACCAGAGCTACCTACTATTTTCTCCCAAGCTTCGCGGTCTGATAATGCACCGTTTACAATGTTATCCCATTTCGTTTTTAAATCATTGACATCATCTGTTGTTATACCTCCTTCCTTATCATTTGCCTTGGCAAAATCCTTATACCAGTTTTCTAACTCTGTTTCATAGTTTTTGGCAAACATTGAAGTAAAAATCGCTTTTCTCATGTATTCTTCGAAATTATCAGCAAAGTCCTGAGAAGAAGCATCCATATCCATAAGAGTATTTACAAAACTATCAAATAGGCTATCAAAAGAAGTCTGGGTTAGTTGTTCATTGATAGATTTAATGATTTCATTTTCGGTATCCCCATACTCAATAATATCATCCAAATACCCCCTGAAATCACCATCCATTTTTGACCATAACCCAGAATAATTGGTTTTTATCCATTCCAACTGTTCTGCTGACATATCAAGCATACTCCACATGCTACTGAAGTCAACACCGCCAAGGGATTTAGATATATCGCCAGCCACATCTTTCCAGTTAGTACCGTTGTAATCATAAGAACCTTTCCACATTCGATAATTCATAGAATGACTACCAGAACTTGCACCTGCATCCAAGCGCGAACTAGCTAGTTCCCTTGTTATTTTCCTCTCGGAATTTAATAAGTCCAATGCCTCTTGTCCGGCTTTTGTCGCTTCTATTCCGTAAGATTCTTTTATATATGCCTTTTTCTTATCTAGTAGCTGATCCCAGACATCTATCAAAGTGTCATACTGCTCAACAAGTTCGTTGTAGTCGTCATAATCAGCACTTTTCATGAAACTCATATCTAGTCCAGTTATGGATTCTGTGTCCCTCGCGAAAGCGTCGGTTACAGTACTTGATATGTTTTCGATAATATCCATACCATATTGAAAAGTACCCACTTCACCTGCAGCATCTATAATAGATAAGATAGCCGAAATGATTCCACCTATTTTGGTTCCTGAAGAGCTTAGGGCATCAACAAGGGCTCCAACTGTATTTCCAATATCAGACAAACTAACATTCTCTTTGCCGAGCTGCACGATGGCATTGGAGATAGCAGTAATATTACTGATTGCCTTGTCTTTAGACTTTTCTACATTTGCCTGTGCATTAGCTTGATTTTGTTCTGCTGCGTTCTTTTTCTTCTTCGCTTTCTCTATAGCAACTTCATCGCCTGATTTCAATGCCTTTTCCAACTCCTCCTGTGCCTCTTTTACTTTATATACAGTGCCTTCATATTCAGTAAGAGAGTCCGTCAATCCTCCAAAGAAACCACCTTTATCAACCAATGCTGTATTTATGTTATTCAAAGCTTCTTCTATCACTTTGATCTGTTCCGGGGTGGAGGTTTTGAACTCAGGAGACCTTTTAAATTCTTGCAACTGTTTCTTTACCTGCTGTAATTGTTTCTTGGTAACTTTACTCATATCACCAAAGATCATCCCCCAATTTATATCCTCTTTGAGCTTACTTAGATCAAGGTTTGCTAATGCTTCATCCCATTCTTTTTGAATTACCCCCTTTCCACCGAATGTTGTTTCTTTATCCATAGCAGCACGGTACTTCTTGTCTATGGCTTCTTTCTTTTGGGAGAACGTACCATATTTCAATAAATATTCATTCATGGCGTCCTCTCGTTTCTGCCATTCATCGATACCTTGTTTAGTTTTGGTGTTCTCAATCACTTCATCATACTTAGAAGTATTAACCTTAACGGTAGAATCGTTGAAGGTTTGTTTTTTATATCCCTTGATTCGTTTTGCTTTCAATTCCTCTTCAGCATCGAACTTTTCTTTCTCCGCTTGGATATAGGCACGGATATAATCTTCCTTTTGGCGTTGGAGGGCTTGGATTTCTTTCTTGTTGTTGAGTTCTCTTTGAGAATATTCTTTGAGGAAGCCGTCAGACATGGCGTCAATCTTGGATTGGGAAAGTTGAGTTTCCATGTCCTCTTGTTGGCGTTGACGCTCTAACCCTTGCTTATCGAGAAGAAGTTTGTATTTCTCTGTTTCTTTACGGAGTTTTTCAGCTTGGTTTTCTTCTTTTGTAAGTTTACTTCCGGTCAGACCACCAAGTTTTTTATACGTCTTTTCAGCCGTTTCTTCCCGTTTTTTTGCTTCTTCATATTGTTTTGAAGTGAACTTGGACTTATCTTTTTCTATCTCAGATAAAGCTTTTTTGGCTTCATCCCATTCTTTCTTGGCTTTTTCATAATCTACTTTGTAGGTAGTCTTACTCCGTGAGTCGTATTCGGATTGAAGGATAGCTATCCTATTAGCTAATTCACTCTCCGTAGTTGAGCCTTTCATTGAGCCAATTCCTACATTTAAAGAATACCGTTTATTGTTTTTTCGAGCTTGTTGGAGTCGTTTCATCTCCTCAAGTTCTGTTTTAATTTGAATATCTGTGGATTTCTTTAAATCAAGTTGCCATTGTGCTAGCTCATCAGAACGAACATCTTCCTGATACAAGTCTCTTGACGGTTTTGCGAGTTCCAATTTTCTTCTTAAAGAAGATTCTGTTTCTCCTTTGTATTTTTCAGCCAATTCGAACTCTTTCTTAGATAGTCTATTTTTGCGATAATAAGGATTTTCACCTAACTTCTTCCATAGTGATAACATCTTCTCATATTCTTCAATCCTCGCTGTAGAGTCACTAAGATTCTTTTTATTTGTCTCTACCTTATTTTTAGTAACTTCCTCATTATACTCTTTCCATAATCCGATAAGGTCTTTAATATGCCCTTTTTCGTCTATGTATTTTTGAAACAGAGAAGGATACTCTTTTTTTATGGCCTCTATAGCCTTCACTCTGTTCATGGAAGAGGTATATTCGTTTTGAATGGTTGCTATTAAGTTCTCTAACCTGGATTTATGTTCTTCTTCTTTCTGTAAAGAATCTGCTTTTGTCTTGTTGTATTTCTTTTGAGCCCTTTCCGCTGCAGTAGTAGAATCATGTAAAGCCCACATTGCGGTTGCTGCGCCAACAATTAAGGTTGCAGCCAAAACATAAGGATTTGCTTTCATTGCAGCATTCAAGGCTAGTTGAGCTACGGTCTGCGCTTTAGTTGCAATAGTCTGTATTCCTTTGGCGACTGCATCAGCTCGTGCAGCTACTGTCCAGCTATGAGTTAATGCAATGTTCGTGATAAGAGCAGTTTTATACACCCCATAGGTGGCAATCATTCCTACAAGCACTTTACCTATAGTTTCATAGTTTTCTATCAGGGAAGTAGTCAATTGAATACCAGACATAATAATACCTTCCGACTTTTGCCCCATCTCATTGAAAGCATTATCCATAGCATCTTGCATCATTGAAAGCTGACCGTTGATAGTCTTAGAGGCGTTTTCGGACATTCCAAAGAACTTGCCACCGGCAGAAGTAGCATCAATAAACGCCTGCTGTACCATTTCAGCGGAGATAGCCCCCTTGGACATTTCATCTTTCAATGTAGCAATAGACTTTCCTGTCTTTTCGGAAATGGTTTGCAGTGGATTAAATCCGGCATTGATCATTTGGTTAAGGTCTTGTCCCATCAGCTTGCCAGCAGCGGACATTTGGGAGAAAGCTAAGGTAAGAGAATTGAACTTATTGGATTCCCCCATGGAAATATCACTAATGGCTTTCAAGTACTTGATAGTGTCCTCTGCTTGAATATTGAAACCCAGCATCATTTTTTCAGCACCTACCATATCAGTCAAAGTAAGAGGCGATATTTTTGCCAATTCTTTAATTTGGGGGATGATTTGACTAGCAACATCTTTTCCAACCATTGTTTCAATTGCTGTCTGCATAGACTGAAACTCACCACGCACTCGGATTATTTCAGAGCCTAATTTCTTCAGAGCTGCAACGCCTCCAATAACACCTAACAATTTCCCGAAAGACAGAGACATCTTTTCATTTGCGTTTACCACTGTTTCTGTTTCTTTCTGATATAGCTTTTGTTCGTCTTTTAATTTACGCACTGACAAACGGGCTTGCGCTTGTTGAGTTTGAAGTTCGAACAATGCGCTCTTTTCCTCCTGTAATGCACTTTTTGCACCTTTAAAATCAGCAAACAAAGCATTTTTCTTAGTTGTGCCTTCTCCTGCTTTTTTATATGCTTCGCCAAGTGTCCGAACATCATGTTCAATATCCTTTATCAAAACCTTCTGTTTGATGATTTTTTCAGTTAAGGTATTGACAGCCTGTGCCCCCTCATAAACCTGTTCTTTCAAGACATTACCAATATTGACATTGCCTGAAACATCGCTGAAAGTAGAGCCTAACTTGCCATTGCCAACACTCGCAATTCTCTGGTTTAATCGCTCAATATGCTTTTCAAGTCCATCAATTTGCCTTTGAAATGATGAAATACCCTGCACTTCATTAGGGAAGTTCTTCATTATTTGTTGCACACGTTCAAGACTTTTCAACGAAATCTTTTCAAATGCTGCATCAATCCTCCGCCCTTGAATTTCAGCCGAATTTCCAAGTTCTACAAAAGCCTTTTGAGACTCACGAATTTTTCGCATTACTTCTTCATTGTTGTATGTCGCATCGAAATGTAAGTTTCCCATATACTCTATTTTATTAATCAAAAATCAACAACCTTTCAAACTTGTTTCAACACAAAGACTTCAACGAAAGATTCGAGATAAAAGTAGACAAATGTGATGTAAAAAGAACTTTTCAAATAGTTTGATATGCAACAAGACAAAGATTGTTGTGAAATAATTGGGAGTAATTAGATTTCTTGGTAGTTTTGCAAGAAAAAAAGTAAGAACATGAATAAAATAACATTTCTATTACTATGTATTGCTCTGCTATGGGGTTGCTCTACAAATCATAATATTGACTCTGCTATAAAAGATATATACGGTTCAAATGTGCCATCCAAAGAAGAGGATGGGGCTTATATTTATGTCTTAAACTATCTTGAAAAAGAAAATAAACAAGACGCAGATTTAGCAAAACTAAAGGATAAAATAGATAAATACACAAATTCTTTATCCGAGAATGTAGGAAACGATGTTTCTTCTAAATCAGATGCTAATACATCTGCAACATGTAAAGACGATTGTTTAAGTGACTTCTATAAATGGGAAACTCCATCTATTCGTGTTGTGCTTATTTCACGCAAGTGTATAGACAATAACGGTAGAGACATTACAATTATAATAACCAATAAAGGGTGATTCACTCACCCCTTACACTTAAAAGCATCTGTGCTGATACAAATTAACTACTTATCTTTAACTTTGAAAGTTATTAAATCAAATAGTGCAATTCCTAAATCATATATTACTTCAAGATAATATATAAATGCAGCGATTACAAAAGAGTCAGAAACAATATTTATCACTGATTCTTCAATGATATTTTTATTCTTAAGAAAGGCGCATAAAGTTTGAATTACGAACAAGCATACCAAAACAACTATTTGCATAATTAATCCATGCTTCAATTCATTAAAAGTTGCCGTAGAATGAATATCCATCTTTTCTTTTATCCTGTTTATTTCTGAAATAATAAGGGTACTTGTAGGTATGTTAATTGCTAGAATTGTGGTAAGTAATGATATAATATTTGAAGAGAATCCTTTTATAAACTCTCTATCACCATTATTTGCCAAATAACTCAATAATGATGCGATTGCTAAGTATGCTATTATTTTTATAGCTCTATTCATCAAACTATACTCTTTAAAATGTCTTTTATATCATTTGGATTTCCTATTATTTGTAGTTCATCCAATTCTATTTCCTTAGTAGTATGACCTGTTCTTATTTTCCTCCTAAATCCTTTGAGTCCAATAGCAACTTCTGATCCACAATCAGCTGCACCATTATTCAACTCTTGAATATCCTTATCGTTTTCATCGATATATAGAGTTTTATCTTTTTCAGCTTCAAATTCAAGCGTAGTTGTAGAACTCCTTGTTCGTGCACTTGCATTTTTCAGCATTTCAGGAATCAACGACCTTACTCTAGGTAAATTA
This sequence comes from Bacteroides sp. M10, assembly GCF_014334015.1. GTDB lineage: Bacteria > Bacteroidota > Bacteroidia > Bacteroidales > Bacteroidaceae > Bacteroides > Bacteroides intestinigallinarum. The sequence goes on from NZ_CP060488.1 coordinate 4,461,015, forward strand.
GGATAATCAAATTTAAACTTAATACTTGTGATTTGATCTGAATTCGCATTTACAATATCCCAAAACTCACTTCTACTATACTCCCTTCTAATAGAGATTTGCAGAAAAGCATCCTGTAATACTTGTCGCACAGAATTTGCAATAATACTAGCAACAACATTAGTGTCTGAAAAAGCTAATAAATCTTGCTGAATAGCCATTCGTTGTACTTCTCTATCATTATGTATAATTACATAAGCACTTGGCTCATTCAATTCTTCACTCACTTGAAAAGACTTTTCTATGATAATTTTTCTTGGATTAGATATCTGAAAAATAAAAAAATCATTTGTCTTAACTATGAAGTGAACGTTATGCTTTTTATTTCTGTATGCAAAGATAACATCTTTCAAAGCTTCAGCAAATTTAATATTCTTTTTCTCCATTGCTTTTTTAGCCTCCAAGTCAGGATCGCAAAATAAGGTACGTTCTTGATATATTGGTTTAAATTGGTATGTGTAAATATTGAAAATCATAGTACTTGATTTATATCATTATTTAATCGCGTTTCTTGAAATGTTTATACAATCACAAATAAACACACAATTATGAAGAAAATCAAGTTTTTACTATTTTTTTCTTTGATTCAAGCAACATTTTCTCAAAATACACTCAAATAGAACATGCGCACGTCAATCTAACGACGTGCGCATGTTGTTTAATTCCTACTGTTAAAAAGCTTATGTAAAATATCCATATCTTTGAAGTTTCCTTCAAGTAAGCATGACATATCCTTTCCTATGGAAATTAATTCAGCCTTATTATCTTTAAAATTATCAAGTGCCCTAATCTTTTCTATAATTAACTGGATGGTCTAAAGATGATAAAGAAGCAGTGATAGAAGGTATTTTTATTGGAGAAGTTAAAGCAATTGAAGACTGCACTAATTAGTTCAAATTCTCATAACATAATAAAAGTAATTAAAGCCGGATTTCTCCGGCTTTTACTTTACCTACCATAGTTCTACAAAGTCACCACGATGGTCGAATTGGAGAAAATTGTGGCTGAAATCAAAGAAAAGTAGGAAAATAGTTGATTAGTTAAATATTGTTTCTACATTTGTGTATTGTTTAATATTTAAAACACACGATTATGGAAAATTTTCTGTCCTCACTAGGGTTTGATGTAATCACAACAATAGTATCTGCATTTATTATATTTTTATGTCGTAATTTTATTATGATTACCCTAAGTTATATTATCAATTTGTTTTCTACCGATGATGTTAATATAAATGGAGTATGATATGGACGACCTATTGGAGATGATTACGAGGACCCTAATTACGAGGAGAAGATAATAATTCATCGACTAGGTAAGAATGTTATTGGAACAGTAGAAACGATAAATGGCATTTTTAAAAATAGAAAGTATTACTTTAAAGGCAAATTTTGCAATTTAACTTTTGTAGTCTGGTATAAATCAAAAGATAATAAAAACATGGAGATGGGAAACTACTCTCTTTGCTTCTTAAATTGTGGTAGTGAAATGGAGGGATATGTTACATATTATCGGGATGATAAGAAGGAGATGAAAGCGGCAAAATATATATTGAAGCGCAAAGGTTAGATTCTAATATTTAGTGAATATTTCATTTAACATAATGCAATTTAACGCAGTAGTGGGAGCTATCCGTATAGGAGACAATACTCATGTAGTGAATAGTAAAGAGGATATTAAGAAACTGGCTGAGAAACTTTAAAATTAGAAGAACATGAAAAATAATAAAAAAATAAAATATAAAAATAGATTTCGATGTCAATACCAGAAGGGCGATACATGCATAAGTGAGAATTTCAATAGCAATAATCCAATTTCTGCTCCAGATATTATATTGACATTATCAAAGTTAGCAGTAAAAGTTAAAGAGGAGATTAATTCAGAAGTCGGTGGAAGAGTTGCATTACAAGTACTCAAAATTCACGAATATTTCATTAAAACAGTAAATTTGCAAAAACACGGAAATAGAAAAAACAAGAGTTACTATTTTGACCCCAAAGCAAAAAATAAAACAGATAGGTCTGAAAGGGTCGATTTAGAGATTTTAGGTGATTATGGCTTAGATAACAAAACTCTTACGCTCTCAACTTACATAAAAAGATATAGACAAATTAAAGGATGGGAATAATATTTTAACAGTCCACCCAACGCCTGCAAAGGCCTGCCAATCAATATATGTCCAATAAAGATGATACTATGACAAATGAAGAAATAGAGGAAAGCTTGAAAGAGGCTGATGAAATGATTAATAACTTCAAAGAACAAGAAAAGCAAGGATTACGGGATATTCTCCGGTATTATGATAGAATACATGATAAACTTTTCTCCTTCAACAATATGCTAATTGCTGGATATTTCGTAATTATAGCTATGCCAAATTCTCAGACAAATCCATGGTGGATTTTACTACCCATTTTTAATATGCTAAATTTGGTCTTTGTTGATTACGAAATGATGGAGAAAAGCCGTTTTGAAAGTGCAATAATGAGCAAATCACAGAAAGAGATACAAAATCATGGGAAAAGGATTAGCAAAACAACATGGCGTTCTTTGTTTACCATTATTTCGACATTGATAGTCACATTTGTTTTTGTAATACAATTAATAAAGCTAACATAACAAAGCCACCACGATAGTCGAATTAGAAAAAATGTGGATGAAATCAAAGAAAAGTAGGGATAAATTTGCTTTTGTGTGGTTTTGTATGTTGATTTGTAGAAGTATTAACACATAAAAGCACGATTATGAGTGTACTCAGCGCAAATACTTTGTTTCATTTCACAAAAAGTAAAGAGAATCTTACGAGCATATTAAAAAGTAATTTCCGACCAAATTATTGTAATGAAAGGGCTTACTTTACAGATGAATACCCCAATTGGAATATTCCTATGGTATGTTTTTGTGATATTCCTTTATCCCAAATAAAAGAACACACATCATGGTATGGGGAATACGCCATAGGGATAACAAAAAAATGGGCTATTCAGAATAATGTTAATCCAATACTATATATTAATGATAATATTGAACTGATTAATACTTTAAAAGAAAACCTCAAATTTTTGCTTGATTTAAGAGATAAAGAAAACTGTATAAATAGTAACATACAGCCATATATTACCAATCTTTTTTATCAATGTGCTTATATCAAACCTTATGAAGGAGAACAATATAACCACAAGCAAAAACAGGTAAAGACTAAACGTTTTTATGATGAAAGAGAGTGGAGGTACATTCCATCAAGAGCTAAATTTTCCGAACCCAATTCTATGTTTCGTTTTGGTAATGATTCATTTATTAAAGGTGGATTTAATAGCTATATCACAGATGATTTAGGATTGAGTTTTGAACCTAAATACATAAACTATATAATAGTATCAAAAGAAAAGGAAATATTAGAAATTAAAAGAGAAATCGAAATGATCAAAGGTGAATACTCTCGGAATGATGTTGAATTACTTACTACCCGTATTATTTCAATGGAACGAATAAAAGAAGATTTTTAATATAATGCAAAACACTGTCACCTGCCCCAACTGTGGGAAGAAGTTTAAGATGAAGGAATAATACAATAAAAGTAAAAATACTATGAAACGATTTAGAATACCTTTAATATTGTTAGGCATATTAGTTTTATATTGTTTAGCAATGTACTTCTCAAAAGATGTTGCAACATGGATATATGGAGAAGTTCCAACAGATTGCAACAACGACACCCTCACAAGAACTGGACAATTTGGAGATAGTGCAGGGGCGATAAATGCACTATTCTCAGCGCTAGCTTTCTTTGGTGTTCTTTGGGCCTTAATAATCCAAAGGCAAGATTCTAAAATTACTCGTTTTGAAAACACCTTTTTTCAGATGTTAAGCTTACAACAAGAAATAGTTAAAGACTTATATTTCTCTTACGAAAAAGATGCAATAACGAGAATAGACGGTGACATTTCAGGACCAACTACACAAGAATCAAAAGAACAACGATCAATAATTGGACGAGAGCTCTTTAGGTATGCTTTTGAAGAAGCTAAACAGCGCTTGTATTTTGACGATACCTGGCATTCCTATAAAGGTATGAAAGGATTAATCTATGCAAAAGGAAAAGAGATTTACGAGAATTCATATATCGTTCCATATTTTGACCACTATTTTAGACACTTATACCGAATAATTAAATTTGTCGATGAAACAGATTTATTGCCTAACAACACTGAAATACGTTACAAATATACTAGTATAGTAAGAGCGCAATTATCAAGGTATGAGTTAATATGGATATTCTATAATTGCTTATCGGGTAATGGAATAACGAAATTCAAACGTCTTGTCGAAAACTACTCTCTATTAAAAAATATCCGCATTGAATTATTAGCTACTTCAGAAGATAGAGAACTTTATAACAAAAAATGCGAAGAGAACTATATTGAGCAAACAACAGATTTCAGCAAAGAGTACAAAAGAATAGCTTTTGTTCCAGAAGAACAACCTAAGAAAAAATACAGATATATATTACCTTTCATTTTGGACATTAATATACGAATATATCGCACACTGAAAAAGTAACAAACTCACCAAACGCCCGCACCCAGTTTGCCGACCAGTGCGAGCGTTCAATAAAACACTAATACTATGAAATTATATAAATATAGAGCTGATATATATAGAGATTTGTTGACTCTTGTCAATAATCAAATATATGCGCCAACCGTACAGAATCTTAACGATCCAGCTGAAACTATGGTCAATGATAGTAAGATATATGAAGTTTTTAACCTCATAGAGAAAAGTGGACTTCCTATAAATATAGCAAAAGATAATTATGCAAAGATAATAGCACAAGCTAGAACTAAATTGGGAATATTCTCTTTAAGCAAAACAGTCTTTAATGAATTACTATGGGCATATTACGCTAATGGACACAAAGGTTTTTGTATTGAATATGATTTTGAACAGCTACAAAAATCTTTTCCAGATGGACTCTTGCAAAGTACTTTTGAAGTTCAATATAATAATGATACCCCAGAATTTTCAATAAATAGTATAATTAATTATTTAGAAAATGATGCACAATTTGTAAAATGCATAATTGCTACTAAATCAATGGCATGGGAACGTGAAGAAGAAATTAGAATAACTTTATATTCCTCTGGCTTATTTGAAATATCACCCGAATCTGTCACTGGGATATATTTTGGTCTTCGAATGGCTGAATCCGACAAAGAACTGGTAAAAAACTCTTTGAAAGGTCGAAATATAAAGTATTATCAAATGAAGCTAAAGCCTAATAGCTATCTATTAGAAGCTGAATTAATTAAATAGAGTACTAAAATTAAGATGGAGGAATGAATGATGAATATTGGAATTTTGATAATAGGTATAATCCTGATAATAGGAGAGTTAGTTTTAGGCTTAATCTTATTATTTGGACAATCATATGTAAAAAAGAAAGGAGAACATGTTGCAGATAAAGAAGATTCGCGTGGAATTGCATATGAGCAAGAAAAAGGAAAGCAATTGGCTACACAAGAAGATCTCAAAAAAGTTACTGAACTTATTGAAAACATCAAATCAGAGATTAGAGATATTTCATACAAAAAGCAAGACAAATTTATCCAATTCAAGGAAGCAGTAATTGATTTTAATCTTAGCGTTCGATTGTTGGTTGAATACAATATTAAAGATATTTCTGTCACAAACACGATCTCCCCTAGTTCTGAAAAAATAAGGAATAAGCTTAGCGATTTACAATTTAGATTTGGGGAATCATCACACCTATTAGGAAAAATATCCATTTACTCTGAAAAAGATGACGAAGAATGGGTTGCAAAGATGCACCAAACATTTAATAAAATCCTCCCTCTATATAAGCTAACTATAACTATGCTAGATTCATGCGCATTATGTGCTGATAATATTTTGAAATTTAGAAATGAGAATGTTGATAGCATACATATATACAATGATTACAATAACATAATAAATCAATTCGTTCCGAAGCGAAATGAGATAGAAAAAGATGCCCACAATGCCATCAATGAAATAGAAGCACTGACAAAAGAAAAACTCAATATAAAATACAACTCGTAGACAAAAAATAAGAAGCCGGATTTCTCCGGCTTCTTATTTACTCTCTAATCATCTCCCTGACTAGTTCCCTATTTCTCGGATCATCTGCATTTATCACTTCTCCTGCACCTTTTCCAAGTAGTTTTCGTTCATCCTCACTCAAATAAATAGTAGTGATAGCATCAGCCATGAGCATCTTTAAATTGGCATAGCTGATTCCCCATACGACATAATCCATCGTCCATCCGTAACGCTGACAGGCAAAGTCTATCAATGTTCCATAGGTACTATTGCCCCCGAAAGTAATACTATTATTATCTTTCTTAACTGCAGCTATTCTGTTACGCTCTAAGCGTTCTTTATCTATCCCGAAGAACTTGATAAACTCTTCTGTATTATCTCCGGATAGAACGATTGTAAACATGGTAGCAAGCTCCTCCACTTCCAATTCTGAAAACTCTTTTGTCCGCGCCTCTATCTTAACACTATCAAAGACATCCTCCTTCCGGTTGAACGTAAAGTTAGACAGTATTCGGCAAACGACCTCTTTCTTTTCAGTACATAATCGAATGGCTTCCAAATATGGATTAGTAGATACCAATCTAGCATCAGCTCCCAAACTCTTGAACAATCCTGCAAGGTGATAAGTCATCCCCAACGTAGGAGGATATAGGTAAAATTGCTGACTACCAATATTGAAACCAATAGGTCTCTCAATGATGGTATCAGCAATGTTCATTTCAAGCAATTCTTTATCTTTCATAATGCTGAATAATTAAAGAGTGCTGTTGAAAGCACTCTTTTAAAAACAATATTCTCAACCCTCTGGAGCAGTAGGTGCTGTATATGGTTTTACTTGATTACCCGTAGCTGGTTTCAAGACATCAGCCGTATACTTCCACTTCTTACCTTCAGCCGTGTCAAATGTATCTTCTACTGACACAGTAGAGCGTTCAATCAAGAACCCTTCACATTCAGGATTCTCCGGTGTCAAACGGAAAGCATACTCATCTGCGACTACCCCATCTTCGTCTTCAATAGGCTTAGTACGTCCTTTAGCAGCACGAATTTCGAACTCAAACGTATAAGTGTTCTTTGCATACTTAACAGCTTCATTCTCACCGCCTTCGACTTTAGCTTCTTTCTTCTCACCTTTGGTAGGTGTCAACTTTGTAGAGTTTTCTACCGGATCATACGGTAACTTAGTCCATGTCGTAGGTGCAGCGCCATCAGCACCGCACTTACCGAATTCAATTGAGGGTTTACCCCATGATAATTGTGCCATAATCTTTTATTCGTTAGATATTTGAATTAATAATTTATTATTGATGAAGTGCTCGTCTTTACCGCTCACTTCTAATACACGCTGTTTGGAGCCTTTGGAATCAACCCGAAAGCCAGCACCTCGGCAATTAAACAGAAGTTCATAAGACATCTTGCAAAGCTCGCGCAATCGGATGGTATTCTCTTCTGCTTGACCGTCCCGGATATAATCAGGAACATATATATTCACGTTAACAAAAGCCTTTTGCATCTGACCACTACCGTTGTCGAGAATGGAAATGACAATATCCTCTTTATCAGAGCTGGTAGGGCGTTTTGTTTTCTTCAACTTCCCGGTAACAGCTTTTTCTAAAGAAGAGCCTTTTATAACCGCATAAATCGCGTCCTTTATTTCTATATCCGATTTCATTTCGCAACTTGATTTCTAAGTTTCTCCATCACATTGTAAAATTCTGCATGTGCTAATAGTTCAGCAGATGCAAGAACAGATTTATTGTCTCTGGCTTCTACAAGTTCGGCATAGTTCATTCCAGCAACAACGATAAGAGCATAACCGTTTGAATACTTCTTCGCACGTTCTTCAGCCAAAGCCTTTCCCGCCCTTGAACCTTCCGAGCCATGAAGTACAGTTCCAAAATCAGAGCTTTTAACAATACGACCATGAGCGACAACCACATAACCTACAGAACTTCTTAGATTACCAGTTTGATTGAACCAGCTTTCTTCTTGTGCTCTATCTCTAGCTTCAGCGACACACATATCACCCAAATTTGAGAGAGCCTGAATAGCTATTTTATCTACCCGTTCAGTTTCTGCTTTAATCAAAGCGTCAATTTCACTCATTGATGTAGTAATTCTTATAGCCATAACTTTGCATTTAGTTGCCCTCTGTGGAATCCTTGAACCTGCTTTTCAGCTACAATAGCCCCATTATTCAGAAGTCGGATAATATCGCCACATTTGAACTCTCTACAGTCCTGATTCAAATAGACTACATACTGATACACATAAGTCTTCCCATCTTCGAAGGCTATTGTATTGGCTTTCCCGTTCGGTTCATATCGGCAGGGAATGCTACCTTCAAATGAAGATGTACCGGGATGATAATCACCGTTATTATCTTCGTAACCTCCAGTGTTTACTTGGTATTGCAATATATGAGGTCTGAACTGTATCATAAATAATCTGCTATATCAAGTACTTTAATCCTATTCCCTAACGCATTGGGTAAATCATACTCACGGCATAATACTGTATAGTAATCCTTAATTCCCTGGATATTCCAAGACATAGAGAAACCACTTTCGCTGATTGAAGTGGCACGGAGTAGGAGAGAGGGGATGAACTTTGCGATAGCCACCGACACCCGCATGCGGTTATCCTCATTCATTTCATCCTCTCCGCTTATCTTCGAGTTCAGACACATATCCAAAAGGTCAGCCTCCGACAAGTTAATGCCGAAGGTTTGGAACTTTTGTTTTATGTAGTCTCTTGCTTTCATGTTAATATGGTGTAATCAGTCGGCTATAGGAAGTATTACTATAATGCGTGCAATACTTTGACCTGTATAGATATCGGAACGGACATTTAGGCACTACGGTTGGTTTGTTCTCAATGGTTATAATTTCAATACTGCATAGAGGTGGAGCGATATTTATCGCAAGAACGTTCATCGGAGCAATAGAAATGACACCAGCTTGAACAGTAGGCGTATCAACAAAGCTAATAGGCGCATCTACAGACTTAGACGGGATTGATTCACTGAAACTGGACGCTTGCACACCTAGAGATGTAAACAGCATCATAAACGAGCAAAACAGAAAACAAATAAACTTTTTCATCTTTTCTTGATTTATAAATTATACATTTGTCAGGGTGTAGTCTCCCACACCCTGACCTTTTACTCAATACCAAGAGCAATTTTTAGTTTGGAATTTGCTTCTTCGTCAAGTTCGGCAACCTTATCAAGAAGAGTTTTCTCCCCCATGTTTCCAGTCACTTGAACACCGATACCCTTCAACGCATCAACCAAACCCTTTTTCTCAAATTCCTTTTCAAAGAGGGAGATTTTAACCTCTTTCTTTTCTTCGGGAACTTCGACCCGTTTAGCGAGTTTGCGACTTTCCAAGTCCTGTACACGGGCTTCATCCTTGATGTCAAAGGAATCTCCACAGTTATATAACCGATGAGTGAATTTATCGCGGAAAACACTAGTCACTATTACTTTCATGCCTGTACAGTTTTAGAGTCCATACAATAAATTCTATCAACATTGTCGATTACAGGAACTACCATAGCCTGAGAAGAAGTAAATTCCTGAAGAGGATCGTTCTTCGCATACTTAGACAATAAAATGAAGTCATCAGCTTCCTGATAGACTACCCCGGCAACCGGTCTTGTCTTTTCTGCAAGTGTGGTCCATACCAAAGAGCCTAACTTTTCATCACAAGTAAATACGGCCGTACCATCCTTCCAGGGTTTGTGAGACTGGCGTACGCCATTAATCTCAGTCTTGATCTTGCGGTTAATACGATGGAGGGTAATACTAAACTTCTTCTTTAAAGTTTCAGTGGCAGAATCCAAGTCCAAGGCCGGAACAGAGGTGCCGACAAACTTATTGATAAAGGCCCATTGTTCTCTAGCCTGCTGATTGGTATAGAAAGCATTCAGCCAAGTATCATCAGCCCAAACGTCAGTAATGGTATTGCTGTCTTCGTCTGCCTTATCCATTACACGTTTGATATCATCCACAACTTTAGCATCTGCACTACTCCACAAAGCAGCAACACCAAACTGATTTTCATCCTTATACCCATAAGATAACCTAATCCCGGTTCCGTTATTTCTCGTTGATAGAGCAACACCAGTAGAAAGGCCGGACAAGAACATATCTTCAATACGCTCCCAAACACCTTCAAGACATCGTGGGGTATCAGCAAAGATTTTATTGATAATAAGATTCACTGAAAGTCCCTGTGCAATCATATTATCAATATCCTTCATCTGCTTTTCAGTCAGGTAAAGTTTCATTCCCAACTTGGGAATATCACCTGTGGCAGTGGAAAGAGAATCACGCTTTTTCAGCGGAAGTTCTGAATCTAAAGATACAACATCGGCAGCCACACGGCTGTAATCAGCTAATATGCTGGCCCACTTCCCATCAGCAGAGAAATCTGGATTAAGCAGATTTTTATACATATAAGTCTGCTTAGTCTTGTTTCTTTCATTTATCTTCTCAACAATGGATAACACCAACTGAGGAAAGAACTTTTGAGCGTACTCGAAATAAAATGATTTTTCCATTATGCTTCCTCGTCTTTTCTAAATTCAACCAAAGGCAACGCTGCTTTCAACGCATCCAAAATAGCATTGTAAGGGTACGGAGCTGCTGCCGGATTAACTCTACCTCGTGTCATGATTGCAGCAAAAGGTTTTGCAGTACGGATAGTACCTTTAATAATACCTGCATAGGAATATCCTTCAGGAAGTGCCGCAAATGCAGTTCCTTCTGCATTAAGGGGCATAGGTTTGTATGTCCCGGCACCATCAGTAATGGCAGGAACACCAGCCTTAATTACCTTCAATGGATAACCGGTCACATCCAAAGAACGCCCACCGTCAATACCGTCAAGGTATTTAGCAATAACGATGTTATCATTTCCTGTGATAATCTCGTTCGGTTCATTGTTTAGATTCACTTTTGTCATCTTTCAATTTTTAATGGATTAAAGAATTTGCAATGTCTGAAATCTGTTCCTTAGACGGTTTTCCGTCATCAAGGACGTGTCCCAGTCTATTGCTTGGTAAATTTGCCGTCTTTAGGTTTGTTGCGACTGTAGTAAGGTGTGAGTTGATTGCTGCTTCATCCGCTTCTGCAGAAATAGCAAACCCCTCTTTGATACGCCATTCGGGGATACCTAACTCTTTGGCTTTAGACAAAATCGTATTGGCTCTGGCAGACTCGGCTTTTTCCTTCTCAAGAGCTTCGTATTTTTCTTGCAAAGCCTTGAATTCCTTCTCGCGCTCGACCTCTTTCTTCGAGAACTCTTCGAAGCGTTTGTCCATCTCCTTTTGCCATTCCGGTTTGTCCTTGTTTTCAGCGGCTTTCTTGGCATCTTCCTCAGCTTTCTTTCTCTCGGCTTCTGCTTTCGCTTCGTCTTCGGTCTTTTTAGCGTCAGCTAATGCCTTTTCACGTGCTGTTGTTACTCGTTTGTCAATTCCGCTTTGAAGACCTGTCAAAAAATCTTTTTGAGCGGCAACGACAACACTAAGGTTTTCGTCAGTTACAAGTCCTATTGCTGCAAGTGCATTGGCGTGTCCCTGCAAAATTTCATCACTTAACCCAAGGGCTTTATACTCTTGTTTTAAAGCATTGAAAATCTTTTCTTTCATATTGTATAAATATTAATTTGTTAGAAGTTTAATTTGTGAAAGTAAAAATACCACCAATACAGATAATTAGTTAATATTTAGACATTCCATTCACAACAAGTTGACTATTGTTGTGAATACGGTATAAAAGTAGTGAGTAAGTGGGTGAAAGGGAGATTATTGGATGGTTAAGAATTTACTAAGAAGAGATTGTGAAGAAGTAGAATAAAAAAGGCGTGAAACCAATGGAATCACGCCTATACTTAGATAAAACTATTTATTTCTCCTTCGAACTCTTAATCTAACCATCTCTTTTCTTCCGTATGGAGTTAATATCCAATAGGAATACGGTCCATCAGTTTTTAACAAATCTGTTTCTATCAACCCGAGAGACATGAGTTGAATTAAGATTGTCTGAAAACATTCATCATCTATTGTATCAAAGCCACCTAAGTTTAATTTAGAATGCAATATTTCCATAATTTGCTCTTTAGACTTTGGTGTTAACAAACTATCAGATAAATACAGAAACAATTTGTTCCATGTTTCTTCAATAGTATAATACCCTACATTTAAACAGCTGCAATCAAACGGGTCTTCACTATGAAAATACGCTACATCAAATTTATCCTCACCATGTTCTAAATCCTCAATATCAACTGGTGCACTTGCATCTATTTCCTTAATCCTAGACAATAAATAATCTTTTTCTTTTTTAAGTTGAAGCAATTCTTTATTCGCTTCAGCAGAAGAAACTTCATCTGCTTTAACCCATCCTATACGAGGATGGATTTTTATCTCATTATTTAATCCTAACACTACTTGGGACGCCAATTCATCAGCATTACTCCAAAATTTACAAGACTTCTTTTTTACACATAATTTAAAATTTTCTAGCTTATAACGTTTAGATTGTTCTTGCTCTATTTTGGTGCCAGGCAAAGATTCGGGATTCTTATGCACAAACGAAATGACTGGAACTCCTTGCTCAATTGCATATTCAAACTCCTTTTGGGTATAGCTCTTCCCTGATTCTTCTTCAATAGAACCATAACGACCTGCAACTATAAGAACATAGTAGTCACACTCCCGAATGAGGCTCTTTATAACCTCCCATTGTGATGAATCAGAAGCATTAAAATATTCCATTCCGACAGGAAAACAATTCATTTGTAGAAGAGCCTCCATCACTTTTTTACGTTCTTCCTGTAAATCCTCGTATGTTGAGCTAACAAACACTTGATATTTCTTTTCCATAGTAATTTTATCGTAAATATAAATTTCAGTTACTTTTCTTATTTGTTGATTTCAGTTTTTTTTAATCGAATAATGTTCCTCTTCATACTCAATAACCAACTCAGATAGAATCCTTAACTCTATCAATCTCGGATCAGTCAATGGAGTTTCATCATCTGTCAAAGGAAGAAGTTCTTCTATTCTTTGACAGATTGCATCATGTTCTACCTCATTTTCTATCTTAGCCATCACATAGCTGGAGTTAACTCAACTGTCAATCCCAATGCGGAAGCGATACGATAAAAAGTAGAAACTTTTGGTTCCGTTCTTCCTGTTTCAACACGGGAAATATAAGACTTATTAGTTCCGATCTTTGCAGCAAGTTCCGCCTGTGTCATATTAGCTTTCTTTCTGGCTTCCTCAATTAGTTGACCTGTAAAGAAAGCATTAGCTCTATCCTCAGCAGCTTTACGCTCCGGGGTTCCTTCTTTGCCGAATGCGGCATCTAATTGCGCATCGACATCAAACATCTTTAGTTCTTTTTCGCTCATAATATTCTTTCTTTAATTTTAATGCTTTATCTATTTCTTTATCGGGCGTTTTCTGTGTTTTCTTCTGAAAGCCATTGAATAAAATCACAATCTGTCCTTCATCAAAACAGAAGAAAATCCGATAAATATTACTTTGCCACTCAATTCTTAACTCAAACAGGCCGTCTTTAATAGACTTCACATATTTAGCAGATAGCCTGTCTACGGTCTTTAACATGAGTAAACCGTATAATACCTTTTCTTGCGCACCTTTGTTCAAGGTGTCAAAAAAATCTTTATAGTAGTTTTCGTATGCTATTATCTTTCTGTTCATGTAGCAAAGATAGTAAAAGTTTATCAGTTGAGCAACTTTTGCGAGATGAATTTTAGCCAATAAACAAAAAATAACGGCAACTCTATCGAATCACCGCTATCCAAAAGAAGGCCTAACAGCCTTTACCTTTTTTCTTTGAACCTTTCTTCTTTCCCATGATTAAAATGTTCTATTTATCCTATTAGAAAATTATAACCCTCGTAATTTTTATGACTAAGATGTCGGCTGATGTTCTTTTTCACTGATTTTTTTCTTTTCTGCCGCTTCTCTTAGAATCTTTTCTACCTCTTCATCTGGCTTATCAGTTATACCCAAGAGCCTAACAGCGGTATTCAATGATATTATTCCATTGGAATAAGCACTACCAATAGATGACCACCGAGTTTGTCTGTCTTCTTCAAATGGTTCTTGAAACTCAAACGAGACAACCAACTCGTCAAGGAGCTTCGCTTTATCTGGATGAAGGAATTTCAATACTGATATAATAACCTTTACTTCTCGGTCAACCAAGATGTCATATATCTCAAGATTCTTCAACCGCTTGATATAGCCGATAATCAAAGCCCTCTTTATGGCTTCTCCCGAAAGAGTACCCATACCTTTCATTCCTTCAAAAGACATATCAGGGGTAAGGGAGTCTTCGAGGATAGATGATTTCAAATCTTTCTTCTCGGCTTCACGTGTTTCAGAAGAAAGAGGAGGGTCTATGTATTCAAACTTAGAATCTTTCCCATAGTACTGAATCAATGTACCTATTGCATCCGGATCTTTTAAGTTTTCGATAACATCTGCTGTAGCTGCTGCCATAGGATCAGAGAAATAGTTATTGATATCTCCGGTTTTAGAATCAAGCATTTCCTCTCTTTCTGCCCGATGTTGCACACCCATCCAAGCCTTTTCCTGCTGATAGAATATAATGTTTATCTTTCCAGTAGGGTTCTGGTAAGTCTCCACTTCCCATCCCACTGTTCCCTTTTTACAGTTGAAATAAAAGTCTTTAGTTTGAATATCCCAATGTTGCACGGACTTACCTGATGATTTAACGGAATACCCGAAAGCAAAGGCAACCAATGTGCCAAACTGGTCAAACAAAGGTCTTAGTTTATACCCTGTGGAGCGGGCCAGCACAACCACCTTGACTTCTGCCTGGTTACTTTCGTTCCTGTATAGATGATAAAGCTTTGCACTCTCTGTTTCCGCTCCGGCAAGCCTCTTTACTTTGCGCATGGTGACATTAAACCTCGTTTTATCAATGAAGTCAAGAAACATCTGATAAACATCATCATTGCCGTTTTTCTTTTCCCACTTAATCGGTTTACCAAGAAGAAAGAATAATTCTACTTCATTGATGAATTGCTGCCTGTTCCGGGGAAGCTTCTCGCTGATATACGGGTCTTTGTTCTTTCTGAACTTATTAGGACGCTTCATAACCTTGTGAAGTTCCGGCTTGTACTCACTTAAAGCGATATCCACTTCATCCTCCCTATTCTGCATCAGAGCGATGGCTGTACTAATATCACCATCCTTTATAAGTTGGAATATGTCTCTCTCAACACCCATTGAGTTAAGGGCCTTATTCCTGAATAGTGTTAATAATTCCTGTATATAATTCATAGTCTGTAAATTTACCAAATTCCTAATTCTTCTTTTGAAACTTTTTGTGACTTTATTATCTTACCAAGAAGCTCACCCAAAACCCAGTAACGAGCGGCATCTATTCCGTGATTATCATGGTCTTCCGGCTCGTTGATATAGTTTCCGTCTTTATCCTTTGCCCATACATATTTTCTATACTCTCTTTGTAAGTTATACGAACGTTTGGTTATGTATATTTCATACTCCTTCATCTTATCTATACCCGCTACAACAGAACCGGGGTATTTACTTACAGCATATATCCTCACACCTCCGTTATGAATCTCTTGAATGGTTCTTGGGTCTGCACTATCAGCTATAGTTTTTAATCCCCAAGGGCGTATAGATTTAACAATGTCGGATGACAGCAGTCCAGTTCGATAGTCTACTTCATCAAGATATAGGCGATTATCAATAACTCCACACCGAATTGCTGCCGTTGGATCATTGGTGAAACCAAAGTCAAGACCTAAACCGACTTTTTTGCATTCCTGCGGGAATTCGTCAATAATACCCCACTTCTTGAATACAGCACCCTCTGCCACGTCAGCCCAACGACCGATAACCACGTGAGCATACTTTTCAGGATTCTTCTCTTTCATTTCCTGCACTTCCCGAAGGAACTCAGGAGAAAGGTTCTCTAAGTTGTCAAAGTAGGTAGTGTGAATATGAAGTACATTCGGATGGGTAGAAACCTGAACTTGCACACCGTCAATCTCTACGAGCTTGTGAGTATTCTCGATGTACTTTTTATAAATGAAGTGATTAGAGTCGCAGGGGTTCATTATGATGATAATCCGGTTCTGAATCCCCTTTTTACGGATGGAGAGCATTATCTTATCAAATTCTTCTTCATTCGTCCACTCTTCCGCTTCATCACAGACGAAAGTAGTAATCCCCTGAATAGATTTTAGTTTTGCCGTCTGATTACCGGAAGAAGTCTTGATGCCTCGAAACATGATACGGCTATTAGTCATTTTATTGACTATATCCGTCTTGGTAGTCTTGAAATACTTAGTTGTTCCGTCTAGTTCTATCTTCTCCATCATTTCCGGGATGATAGACATACCAGCGGAAACCATCGTGTAACGGGTGTAGAGAACCTGATGCACTATCTTTTCGGCTTCCGTCATTTCAAAGGTCAGACGTTCAATGAAGGTGGAAGCATTGAAGGATTTCCCCGAATTATGTGTCACAGTGCCATCTGAGTGCAAATAGCGTTGATTTCCATCAAGACAGATACCACACCAATCGCCCATGCCAACTGACTCTATTGAAAGCTGAGATAGATGCCAATCCTTATTTTTACGCACTTCGTCTTTATTGATTTTCTTCCTTGATATCTTGCACGGGATTCTCCATACATCTCCGTTTATGAAAACACGATATACAAAACCGCAATCCTTACCATTACATCTTGCCAGCTTTTTATTGATACTTGTCCTAAACCCAAGTGTGTCGGCAACATATTTTATTTGCTTTGCAAGTTTCTCATTCTTTTGAATAATCTCATACCCATTCCTAAGCATACAACCATCCGTATCTATAAGTCCTGCAAGCAAATCAAGCCTTACATTTTCGCTATTTGATATATAATCTTGTGGAATATGCTTATTACTAATCAAATTATATTCACGCAGAGTGTCCATTAATGGATTTGTCAGACCTCCGTTCTTTGCAAGTCTATAAGTTATGGCATTTCCTCTTATCCCATTTATGGCTAATCTCATATTATTTCTATCCGCATATTCTCGCAAATAGTCTTTTATCTCAAAATCAGCGGTTGTTACTTGAGGAAACATGCTTGTTCCATCACCCAACCACACACCAAGAAGATAAGGCTCAATGTTCACATATTTTTCAATGTATGGTATTGAGTTTGATTTATAGCCACGGAAACGGTCTCTGAAACGCTTACTTTGATTCACAAAGTCGGTAATGCGCATATCCAAAAACTCAGGATAAGCGGTATATCTTCCATCTCTAATTGAATCTCCACTCTTTCTTAAGCTTATTATATGCGCATCATTCACAAAATAATCTTCCGCACTTGTTTGCTGGACACGAAACATTTCACTTTGTCCTCGCATCGTCCCAATTACCTTTCGTGGGCATCCATCATCACCCATGACAAAATCGCCTACTTTAATATCCTTGATTTGCTTTACCGTCAAATCAGACATTATTACTTCTTGCGTGGGTGTTTCACATCCACGACCGCCAGTGATAAGGATAATGAATTTCTCATTATCGGTGTAAAGGGGGTGATATATCGCTTGGGGTTCTATCATTTCAGTTTATCTTTAATCCAGGAATCAATACTGATACCGTGTTTTATGTCGGTAGGAATGTCAGCTTCTTCATCCTGCTTACGTTCAACCTTTCTCCAATCTTCATCGTAATGGTAGAGCCAAACAGACTGCGCCTGCAAACTGGGAGCCAGCTCACCTTCTACAACTTGAACTTCTTCTTCACCTGTCAGATTTCCGTCCCTATCCTTTATCTTTCGTATAGTGGTACTTTTCGTCTTGACACCCCCCAAAGCCATAGCTAGGAACTTTGCCCGGACTGTTGCAGTTATGGTCGCTCGCCCGCGCGTTAATACTTCACTTAATTCAGAGTACTGACTTTTCTTCTCACAAAATGTCTGTGGGGCCAATCCTACAGCAAAAGCAATTTCCTTATCTGTGAATCCCTTTTTTGCATACGATTCTATGAGAGAAAGAAAGTCTTTATTTGTATAGTCAAACTTAGGCTTTCTTCCTCCACGACCTTTTGTATTTTGAGATTCACTATTATTCATAAATTTATCCGTTACTTAATCCCCTGCTCGAGGTTGTTTTTTCCATCCTGCTTCTTGTATTGATAAAAGCGTTTCGTACTCTCAACTCATTCCTTAAAGCATTTCTTCCAAGCATGTGCTCACTGTTTCTCAATCTTTCATATTGATTTTCGAGTTGTTTCACCGTCTTTCTTCTTCTGACTCGGCTTTCCTCCTAATTTTAAGTTATTAATCTATTCTTTCAATTTGCTCATCAAAGACTTCCCCCTTGATAAACTTCATATCCGGATCATAACCGAACCGTTTGCAGAAAGCCGCTTTAGCTTTATAGGAATCAAAGGATAACATTACATAAGCATCCATATTCTCGGCTTGCTTTTGTGCGTTCTCCTTGACTTGTTGCTTGACTTCTTTCATGTGGGCTACTTTTTCGGCACGTTCCAACTGTTTGGCGGCTTTATCGGCTTCTTTCTGTTCGGTGACAGGTGACATCATATCAGACAAAGCATCAGCAATGGAGCTTTCTTCTTCAGTCTGCAACAGATAATCAACACCAATCATGTTTAGGTCAGCATCAGTCAGACCTGCGTCTTTCCAATCAATATCAGGAACAATCTGCGCAAGAGCGTCGAAATCCCAGGTACCTTGTGCATTTGGGTTATTCATCAGAATATTTAGTTCCTTCTCCTGTTTTTCGTCCACGTCTATCACATCGACCCGGATGCGGTAATCGTTATCGGGGAACTTCTGCAATTCATCCATGACAGACAAACGCTGATGTCCGCTGACTACGGTCAATCCAGTACGCTTGTTCACGACAATTCCACCGACCAACCCGAATTTCTTGATACCACGTTTTAATGTCTTTCGTGATTCATCGGAAAGTTTTCGAGGATTATAATTTGCAAAGTGAATGGCAGAACGATTTAGTTCTACCGATTCGCTCTTTATGTACTTACTTAGTTCCATGTTATCCGTTACTTAAACCTAATCCACCACTGCGTCCTTGACGAGCAGACCTTGAATATTGTTGGTACACGCTTCCGTTTCTTGCATAATTTAAACGGCTAAGGTTACGATACATGGCACCGCCAATACTGTTAATTCTTGCCTGCCTTCCTGGATTACCAGCTGCAGCATTACTCAAACGATTGGTTTGTACGCCTATATCGGCAGCACTTTTCATTCTTCCTCTTCTTCTATTTCTGACTCGGCTATTTGTTTTTTATTATTATACTCAAATAAAATTCTTTCACTCATAGGAAATACCCGATAGATTCGTTGTAAATCCTGCGGATAGTTCTCTTTTAACCAAAGCATACAATCAAGATTAAAACCCACTCCTGAACTGGCTTTTAAAGAATATCTAACTGGTTCTGGCAATCCATGTTGTCTCATGTATGCAAGAATATCCATTTGCGTCCAGTCAGCCAAAGGATAACATAAGCCGTTGTTCTCATATCCGTTAGCTTCATACCCTTTCAGCATCAAACGTCTATTCATGCCATCGGCTTTCTTCATCCCCAAGAACGTGTAATAAACTCCATGGGCAAGTTGCATAGCTTTTACCACATCAGCAAGTTTCAGCAGCTTCACCTTTGGATTAGGGACACAATACAACCCGCCACGAAGAATGTAAGTAAGATTCCAGTGAGGCGCTTGCACAAACTCAATCTTTGGATATTTGGCTTTAGTCCAGCCAATCCATCGGTTTATGTGCTCCAAGTCTTTGACGAAGTACATAAACACACAAACGATCCGATCAAACTTTGGATAGATTAAATCAAGTAAGACAAGCGAATCTTTACCCAAGGATAAAAACAGTAAAGCCTCATTCGATTTTACCCGAATGAGGTCTATATACCGGTTCGCTTGCTCTACTTTATTCATAGCTAACCACCAGATAATCCAAATGAAACACGAAGATCACCGTAACGTTGTCTACGTGAACCTAACTGGGTGGCACTTGCCGTACCCCTACGATTAGCAACTAATCTACCACCAGCACCTGCGCCATTCATATTTCTGCGCGGTCCGGCTACTCTGTTTACTCTTCTTGCGACTCAGCAATAATTTTTAAATTAAACAATCAATCTATATGTTTCTCTAATACCTCGCCTAAAGTATAGTCCATTTGGGCTGTAAGGTATTCTTCGCCTTGGTGTTCGTAGACAATATCGTTACCATCTTCATTGGTAAGGATCGAAGCTTCTGCACCTTTAACCTCTACAATAGCATAAGGTCGTTTGCCTTTGTACTCACCAGTGAGAAATTTAATAGCATCGTACTTGATAGGCTTTAACTCGATTTCACCCTCTTCGGGAAGTTCTTCATCAGCTTTATATTCTTTACCACCACATAAGTAGGTTATGTACTTTTTTGCATTGGTAGGTCTGATTTCGCGGTATTCGTGCGTTTTCTTACCAGCCAAAATTTCATCGAAATATATTTGCTTAATACTAAGCGTTAGAATGTTCATAATCGTGTCTTTTAAATTAATAATTAAGTAGTTGCGGAAACAGGACTCGAACCTGTGACCACCGCCAAGTCAAAGCGGTAAGCTAACCAACTGCTCCATTCCGCGATATATTTCTTTTAAGTATATAATTCAATGTGCCTTTGCTACTTATCGAATATTTTTTCATAAGCTCTCTATAATTAGAACCCTTTGAGTATTCTAATTGAATCTGTTGTGCTAATTCATCTGAGTATTTTTTAATTGCCTCTGATGCTTTTTTAGCGCAGCGCATTCTTGTTTCTTTAGCCTTATCCATCGCATTTTCAAACGGTGTACCTATTGCTATATTCTCATACGAATTATCAAAAGAATCACCATTTAAATGTCTAACTTCAATGCCTTTGTCAAAAATAGCATCACCAAATTTTTGATAAGCCTGCAATCTATGTACATAGACCTTGATAACTTTCGTTTCACTCACCCTTATGCCAATATACATATACGGGTCACTGCCACGCGTACCGACTTTTTTACCGCGTGCAGAAAAGGCATTGCCTTGTGAATCGACATAATATCCTTTATCTTTGGCTAATATTTCATATCTGCTCTTCATATTTTAAATATTCACTTCAAAGGTACTATCACAACCAAAGATAACGAAATTTATCTTAGTCTGATACACAACAACTGTCTTATTGTTGTAAACTAAGCCACTTATCACGTTTTTCTCTGCACTTTTCTAAGGTTGCCGCGCAACAGGTAAATAATTCACCACTTTCAGTACGGTAGTCATACTGGTACATTCTCACTCTCTTGCCTTTCAACTTAGCGTTGTAGGTACAGTAGTTCTCTTTACCAGGGGTGCATACACTGCAGCCGTTTTTGTTTATTGAGTTCATAATCGTTTAATTTATTTGTTCGATAAATATGTACTTAGTATAACAATCATAACCATTTGATTTGAAATGGTGTACATAAACACCGTCTACAAATGGATACGGGTAACTCTTAAAAATGCGGTGATATTCTTCTTCGGTGAATACTCTATCTTTATTACGTTCATCTGTAGCAAAAGGTAGATTGTTTAAATCAGGCTGGCAGGCCAAAAATTTAGGGGCATAAATCTGCACCTGTATTGTACCTATTTTCATAAGAGTGTTATTAAAGATTCATATATAAACAAGTCAGATCACATTCTTCATCGTAGTCGTATTCAAGCGATACGGGTGCAAAGTATTGCTGTATCTTCTTTGCTGCTGTTTCATTCTTACCCTCAAAAGAGAAAGTAAAAGAGCGTTTGCCTCTGACTGTTATTTCAACCGGTATACCTGCTACCTTAGTCATGTTGTTTTCAAGTTCTTGTTTTGTCATAATCGTATATTTAAGCCTTAATACCAATTGCATTTCTCATAAAGTCACTCGCTTGCTCTACTGACATATTCAACTTCTTTTGGATCAGAATAAGCATACAGCTTACTTGCTCTTTTGTATTTAAGTTGCCTTGTACAAATTCTGACATGATGAACTTTTCTATTGTTCTTTGTTTAATTACTGATGTTGCCATAATCGTGTGTATTGTGGTAGCCCGAAGGCTACCGGATTAAACCAAACCCAATCTTTTCGCAATGTAAGCGTCATGATTAATCTCGCCATAAGAGGCATATTCATTCGGGCTGTTTCTTTCAAGGGTTCTGCGATACTCATCGCATAATTCTTGCGCCTCAATCTGCGTGAGATTTGATGCTATTAGACACTCTTTGTTGCCAACTATCTCTTGTATGTATACAAACCAAGTATTTTTGCTTTTCATAATCTTCTGTGTTACGCAGGGCTTTTGCCCTGCTGGTTAATACTATTGTTTAATACCGCAAAGTTTTGAAACTTTCAATAGCTCTTTATCGTTCATAAATATGAGGTCGAAGAAAACACCTTCATCAAAAGGTTTATTTTGTAATATAGCTGCTGATTTCATTTCAACCATGATTCTAGTAATCAATTCACCTTTTACCTTATCACTCATTTTTGTTGCCATAATCGTATATTTTTTAATTGTTATTACTTCGTTTTTGATGATGCAAAGATAAAGTAAACTTTATTAAATATAATATATATGATAAAGTTTTATTTATTAATTAAGAATATTTAATAAATTGGACTTTATTAATATTAGGCTGTTTGATAAAGTTTGCATTACTTTGTAGAGTAATCAAAATAAAGTATAGTTTATGGAATTGAAAATAAAAGAAACAATGAATGAGAGAGGTGTTACTTCTGCATGGCTTGCAGAACAAGTAGGCATTTCAAAGGTGGCTGTTAGTAATATCGTAACCGGCAAATCTTCGCCATCACTGGATAATATTCTAAAGATTGCTGATGCTTTGAATGTATCTATAACAGAATTAATAGGAGAAGAAAAAGCTGATAACACTATCACCTGTCCTCATTGCGGAAAGAAAATAAAAATAGAGAAAGGAGAATAATATATGGAAAGTAAAATCTCAAAATTTATGCGTGATGACACGATTGACAAAGACGGGAAGCTGGAAACCATTATGGATTACGTTATATCATGGACGCTAAGAATGGCCCAAAATTCATGCAGTACAGCAGATTCTCTACTATATGAATACTCGCGTGCCATTTTGGGAAAATTACTTCATAGAAATATTGATAATTTGACTAATATAGAATCTGTCAAGGTTGAAAAGCAATGCTATAATATAGATTTATGGGTTAATGTAGTTTTAACTATCAATGAGCAAAAGGAGAAACATGCCATATTAATAGAAAATAAGGCGTATTCTCCTATTCATAATGCAACAGACGAAGATGGAGCTTCTAGGTGTCAACTAGAAGTATATAAGAAAAAATTTAATAGAGACTATGCTAACGATGAAGATGTTATTAAGCACTACTGGTTGATAACATGTCATGAAGAAGAGAAATACCTGAAACCTATTAGAGAAATATGTCAATTGCATGATTTCGAACTTATCCCATTAACCGAACTTCAAGATAATGGGGCTCCGGATACTCAAAGTGACATCTTTAATGAATTTTGGTTAAGGTATTGGTAAACAAAGTATGCCGGAGTTAAGTGCTCCGGCACATTAATTGATTAGCCCTTTGAATTTCAAACGATTTATAATTTCTGTGTAAAGATAGTCTATATCCTCGCTAAAATCACCGTAATTTTGATACAGAAACACAACATCTTCGCAGTTGTTGGAAATTGTACTTTCAGATTGAATGCCAACAACCTTTGCAATTTCCCCTCTTATCCCATAAACAGTCTTTCCACCGGCAAGTGTACTGGGTGAAAACAAGTATAGAATAATAAAGATGAACTTCTTTCTTTGGGTGACATTTTCGAGGCATGGGGGACAATCTCTTTCGTTGAGTATCTCAGCGAATATCTTATAGATTTCATAAATAAGGCTTTTATCAGATAGAATAGGCGTAGATATTGCATTCTCTTCTTCGGAAAGTTCTGATTTCTTGATTCTAATCTTTTTTAAGCGAATAATTCTATCAAAATTCAGTTCCATAACACGATTATTTTAAAAGTAAATAGTATATTTGCATCATAATCGTGTAAGATTTGGGAGAATCAATGCTTGGTCGTGCTGGCAGATTCTCCCTTTCTATTTTAAAGCCCTATTCCTTTTGAGAATGGCTTTATTTTTTTTGTCTACTTCTCTGCTCCATATTGAAGCATTATAGATAGAAGTTGCATATAATCTCAATTCCTCGCTATTAGCAAGAAAATCTACTCGTAATGCCTTTATCATAGATTCAGCATACAAATTTTTGTCAATATTATTATCCATATATCTATTGTTTTAATTAAAGCATAAAAAACCGAATAATCCTTGATAAGAATTATTCGGCATATCAAATTCCTGCTACATCATAGCCCAGAACAAAGAATTAATATATTGTGGGAGAAAGAATGTATACAGAAATGCAACATCAAAATCCTCACATTAGAAATTTAAATGGCTAGTATCTTGCCTTTTATATGATACTATTGTAATTATGGTTAGTTTTATCCAAAAGGTTTATTCTAATTTAATTTCTGTATTATGCGAACAACTACCACATGAGTGTACCTTTTTCTGTGGTTCTCCAAAAAGTCTATTAAGCTCATAGCTATTGATCCATTCCTCAAATTCATCCACTAAATTTTGAACTTTTATAATTCTATGCCCACGCCCTTTTTTTCGAAAATTCAAAAATTTAGTCGGCAAAAATATGGCAGAATCACCAAAATAATAAAAATGTGTTGATAACAAAACATTTATTCCACTTAAATCCCGCTCACTATCACACATATTATGGGCTCCGGCCCTTTGTATAGGAGAATCTCCCTTAGAATAATCATAGATACAATCTCCTCTACGTTCAATTATATCATCAGAATTTATTTGGGGAATTTTAATATGCAACTTAGATCTGCATAGGATATCATACTCTTTAAAAGATAAAACTTCCGTTATTTTCATTGCATAAACCAAAGTATCACCTAAACCTAATTCAAATGATCCAGTTCCAATAACCCAATCACCCACTTGGGCTTTTTTTCTAATGACAGGCTTGCATATTGCCAAAGTACAGACACCACCATAAGGGTTAGGCGCCACTCCATCATCATATCTTAGCACATACGAATAAATTTGACCCATAACACATTTTTTTATAATAATATTATTAAGACATTTTACTTTATAAAGTAATAAGCAGTATTTCCTTCTTATCGTTCCAAATATATACAAAAAAAATCGATATCAGCTTAATAGTACATCATAGTCTATTGAAAAACATATATTTTATTATAAATATATAGTATAAGAAAAAGAAATCTATTTGTTTATGGATTATGTTAGCAAAAACAACAGTTAAACATTTGTTTCTTTTCGGTAAATAGAAAAATAAATCGTTTCATTAAAACAAATTCATTACCTTTGCAACCGTTAATAGATTTCTTAACTAGGAAAATATTAAAAAATTAGAGTACAACATAATATAAAAAACACGGTATCATGATTTTTTCGCTTAGTATGTCAACAATTTTATGCCTTGGCTTAATTATTTTCTGCACACTCATATCCTATGGGTATATCAGAAGATTAAATAGTAAAGGCAAGTTAGTATCAAACCGTCGTTGGGTTGAAAATATCCCTTCAATTATTTCTACATTAGGAGTATTAGGTACATTCTATGGTATCACAACAGGACTTATTTATTTCAATTCTAATGATCTTGACACAAGTATTCCCGAACTATTAGACGGATTAAAAACGGCCTTTTTTACATCAATTGCTGGTATGTTAGGTTCTCTATTTTTGTCTAGAATAACCAACTCATATTTTGATAAAACAGACGGTGGCATTTCAGACGCCAATCATGCAGCATCACAAATATGCCAGGCAGTTCAACAGATGGGCCAAAGTAACATGACCACTCTTAATGCTTTAAGAGAACAAGCTGAAAACCAAGCTAAAGACCAGACTGCATTCTATCGTACTGTAAGTGATATCCTCACCTCCCTTCAAACGTCTTACACAAATACAGAAAATGCAATAAACTCAATGGTTATTTTAGCTCGAAGCCAAGAAGTAGCTCTCAACGACCTTAGAAATAAAGCCGAAAGTGTTACTCTATCTCTGGGCACAGTAGAAGAAAACTCCACCTCTCAAACTGCTGCACTCACAAAT
The DNA here is from genome assembly GCF_014334015.1 of Bacteroides sp. M10. Classification (GTDB taxonomy): domain Bacteria; phylum Bacteroidota; class Bacteroidia; order Bacteroidales; family Bacteroidaceae; genus Bacteroides; species Bacteroides intestinigallinarum. Next base: position 4,487,464 of record NZ_CP060488.1, read on the forward strand.
ATCCAACTACAAACGAAAGATTTATCAAACATTAATCATAACATTAATGAAATGCTTGACGTTCTTTCAGGCATGAGTAGCACCCAAGAAGAAATATCCGAAGAAGTTAAAACGTTTGGAGGAAAACTTCATTCAGAAGTAGTTGAAATTGAGGATAAAATGGATGCCACAAATCATCTTTTAGTTGCTAAATTCAATGAGTTTTCTGAACTATTGAAAAAGAGCAATACTGAAGCCCTTGTAGAAGTAATGAAAACTGTTACAGAAGAATTTCAGAAACAGATGAATGCGCTCATTAATAAACTTATTCAAGAAAATTTCGATCAACTAAACCAAAGTGTAGAGAAACTCAATACTTGGCAACAAGAAAATAAAAACATGATATCCTCTCTTACTAAGCAATATAAAGAAATGGCGAACAATTTTGAAAGTACTTCTACTACACTTACAAAAGTTAGTGATGACACAAAAACTCTCGTCAGTGAAGGTGGCAAGCTCAAACAACTTATTGACTCTCTTAATCAGGTTATTATTGAAGACCAAAAATTTATTGATGTTTCAAATAAACTTCAAGAAACAGCGACTCTCTCAAAAAACAATATGGAACAATTTGACGAATCTACGAAAGTTTTAAATGATTGGGTTCGAAAACAACGTAATTTTGTAGATGGCGTTCAACTTCTTATTGAAAAACTCGACGAACTCAATAAAATCCGTGATTATGGCGAACAGTTTTGGAAAGGTACAAAAGAAAAAATGGAAGAAGGAGTCAGCATAATCACAAAAGGATCTCAAACTCTCAACACACAATTAACTTCACTTGATCGCCAATTTTATAATCGGTTAGGTGCCACACTTGCTGAACTAGACAACTGTATTACTAAAATGGTTGAACACGTCAATAATCGTAGATAATTATGGCTAAGTCTAATGTTTGGATGTCAGTTTCTGACCTAATGACAGGTCTCATGGTTATATTTCTGTTCATAGCAATAGCCTACATCAGTCGTGTAAAACAGAATCAAACTGTACTTACAGATTATATTGAAACAAAAAACGAACTTCACAACAAACTTGTTAAAGAATTCGCTGGTGATACTTTACAATGGCAAATGGCTATTGGCAAAGATCTTTCCATGAAATTCAAGGAACCAACTGTTCTTTTTGCTTCAGGGTCAGCTGATTTGACACCTCGTTTCTGTCAAATCCTCAATAACTTTCTGCCCAGGTATTTCAACATCTTACTCAATGATAGTTTACGAAGCAATATTAGAGAAATTCGAATTGAAGGCCATACAGATAATGTACCGATGCCTAGTTATGATATGGATTCTTATATTGCCAATGTTATTTTATCCCAAAAACGTTCACTTAGTGTATTAAAGTATTTCCGAAAAATGGAAGTTTTCGAAAGATACACTCAAGAGCAACAACGCTTACTTGAATTTTGGTTCACAGCTAACGGGCTTTCTTATGGCAAATCACTTGATAGTAATGGTGATTATACTATTACTACAGGTAAGGAGATTGATAAAGAAAAATCTAGGCGTGTAGAGTTCCGAATAGTTACAAGTGGCGATGATATACTTGAAAACTTCGTGAATAAAAATAAAAACTGATATCTATGAATACTGAAGAGCCTTTTTACCAGTTTGATCGTCTAAAATCGCAACTTAGGACTATGGGGATCGAGATTGGAGAAGCATCACCATGGACCCCAGTAGGAACAATTGAAGTTCTTCCTGAAGATATTGGAACAAAAATAAAGTTTGAAGAAAACGGCATCTTTTACATTGATGACAACAAGATAGAACATCAAGGTTTCATGTATAAGCGTAATTTCTATTTTCATGATTATGGAGAAGCAATGCCAAAATTTCATATAAGAAATTGCGAGGCACTTCAACTCTATGGCAAAGATGCTTATCGTTTTGCAAACAATGAACCTATTAAAGTCTTTGCAAGAGATAGAGCAGTTCGCCATGAAGTAGAAGTTTCCGGATTACAACTATGTAACTATTGTGCCAATATACTTGCTGGAGAATTAACTAATAAAATTCATAATTCCACTGATTTTGTAGAGTTCCTCAAACAAACAGAAGGAATTTTCCCTGATGAAAATGGAGATGTTGATGTTGACATCTTTGGCTATACCAAGAATTGGGAACAAATAAGTCATGCGTATCGTTCTTTACATCAATTTACATGTGAACGATGCGGTTTGCAAATAACTAACCTTTTTGATCAACATTATATGCATACCCACCATAAAAATGGAAACAAAATAGATAATCGAGAGACTAACCTCGAATGTCTTTGTGTTCGTTGCCATTCAGAGGTAGATGATCGGCATAGAAAACGTCTTAGTACTGGAGCAAATAGGATTATACTAGAAGATTTCAATGAGAAGTACCCTTCATATAATAAATATATTTTAGAAGACAATGATTTACCTTTTTAATATGCCAATTCGAATCACCTAAAAAGTTCAAACTCATCTTCCTGACCTATTCGATCAACAGGGAATGTTGCAAAGTTATGAGACAACTTCTTCTCTTTTAATATCAGATACCTTATGTCTTCGAATAGTCAACTCTCTTTGGGGAACTTCTATTTTCCTACGAGTTATATATCTATATTTATCTTTATAATCATTCATATCTTTCTTGTTTTACTCTAATTAAAATGCACCTCCATCACAGGCGTAAAGAATAATTGCTACTATTCTATCACTTTTCATTCTTCCATTTTCGCCTACTCCATCATTATCATCCTTATCAAGTTTCAAGATGTTTAAATTTCCATCAGCAAAGAGAGTTAGATTCTTAGGTCTCTTTCGGATTAACTTCTTCAGCTCCTTAATCCATTCCTCTTCTTTCTTCGTTAGTTTGATTATTTCCATAATGTTCCTTATTGATTTGAGTTGAGTTATTCTTCATCAATAAAAATTTGCCTCTTATTATCGGGCCAGCCTTTTCGGATCATAGTTGATATTTTCTTTTTCTGAAGATTATTGAGAGCTTTTTCTTTAGCTTCCTTCTTATCTTTAGCGGATACTATAAATTCAAAAGTGTCTAATTCAATCGTTACACGATATTTTTTCATTTCTAAATTATTTTACGTTAGTTTATAATGCTAATTTTGGTTCTCGCATAGCCTGTAATACACGTTCACAGGCTGTATAATAATGCTTTCCCAAATTCTCAAATCCGATAAAATGTCTATTAGTGTTTATACAGGCTACTGCAGTGGTACCACTTCCAATACAATTATCCAGGACGGTTTCACCATCATTGGTGTAAGTCATAATTAGGTACTCCAAAAGCTTCACCGGCTTTTGGTTAGGATGAAGCGAAGAGTTCTGTGTGTCTGTTTTGAAGACTTGTATACTACGCGGATACCTTTCTGTTGAATCATAATGGTAATCCTGATTCATTGCTCCGTACACTTCTGTTTGGCAGTTTTTTGATCTGAAAGTTTTTTTTCTTTCATGACCAGATGTTTTTTGAGGATTATAGGTACATTGCTTTTTGTAGAATACACTAATCAATTCATGATTACGGAGAGGTTGCTTCTTAGCATTTAGAAAGCCAACCCCTTTTATCTTATCCCAAACCCAGTCGTATTTGTACCACTCAATATTACTTAGTCTTAAATAGCTGGAAAAGGGTTCCGCACCAAACAATACAATAGCCCCATTGTCTTTAATGATGCGTTTGTATTGTTCCCATAGAGGTTCAAACGGAATTATTATATCCCATTTACTTTGAGTGGTACCGTATGGAAGATCGCATATTATAGCATCGACACTTTTATCTGGAATACGTTTCATTCCTTCGATACAATCTTCATTGTATATTTTATCTAATTCAATCTCGCACATATCCTGTCTATTGAAATAATGTTTGTTGGACTTGCGACAACACTAGCTTATTCGCATCAGCAAAGAACTTTTTCTTTATCTCGAATCCGTATGCTTTGCGTCCTAGTTGGGCGGCAGCTAGTAAAGTAGAACCGCTTCCGGCACATGGATCAATAACTACATCACCTTTATCAGTGAATATTTCTATTAACCTACGAAGTAATGGTACTGGCTTTTGGGTATTGTGAACCTTCGGTGTTTCATTATCCTGTACCCAATCAAAGCAATTGAATATCATCCGTCCGTCGTTGTTAAACTTTGGAAGCTTGTCACGATACAACAAAAGACCATATTCGCAGTTACCAACCACTTTCATGTTTGCTTTTAAAACCTGCGATGAAAAGTTTTTTCTAAATACAAGATTTATGTATTTACCCAAACCGTATCTCTTACCAAGTTCGATATATCGGAACTGGTCTTCAAATTCACAAAAGATTATCATACATGGTGCACTTTTTTTAGTCTTAGGTTCTTTTACAAGCATTTGGCTACAGAAGTGCATAAACTCTGCCGGGCGAAAGTCTTTATCGGTATCAAAGAATTGTTTGCCCGCCTTATCACTTTCTCCGTTCTTATTATCACCATCCACATACCATGAGGGATTAGAGGCATAAGCATTATTTCCTAAATTGTAAGGGACATCAGCTATAATTAGTTGAGCTTTAGGGATTCCATAAACTTTGTAGTTCTGGAAATGGTCATTATATAGTTCGACTTCTTTCATATCTTACTAATCTTGATTTAATTAATATTATCCATCAGGTGGGCCGCTATCGCATAAACCACCAGGTAAAATAAGATGTTTACTCCTAGGAGAAGGAGGATGTTTAGAAGTATTCTCATGACTAATCCGGCTTCTTATTACTTTCGAAAATATGAGCGAATGTACTTTTTTCATCTGATAGATCGAGTTCAAGTTGTGAAGGGTGACGTTTGATGTAATTATAAAATGCGAACATCTTCTTGTCATCGTCACCGCAGCGGTCTACCAACAGCCGGATGAAAGCCAAAAGGCAATCGGAGTCGTTTCCGAAGTTTTCCTGTGTGGATAGCTGGGATTTATCCACATCTTGTTTCAATTTACGGATCGCGGCTATTGCTGTGTTGAAATTGCGTTTTGCATCGTGGCGTAACTCATAGCCTTGCTTTCCCATTTCGCTTCTCAAATCATAGAGAAGGGTTTCTACGACATCTGTCAACACATAGGTTAAGTTGAGAGTCGTATTAAGATTTGTTGTTCCTATTAACATGATTTTATTTATTTCTTATTTGGATAAATCCACGATTTTCTGTCTCTCTAAGGAGTTCAATATCTTCTTCCTTGATATCGCAAGGAGTTTCACCGTTTACGGTAGTATAGTCCGGGATATTAAACTTATCCCTGATTTTCTTTTTGATTCTAGGGATGTCTTTAGGATCAAGATGCTTTGTTTTCCAATAGATAGTTACTTTCATGATTCTTGCTTATTATAAAACTCTTCTAATTGCATTTTCTGCTTTTCAAACTTTCTTTTGGATAGCTCATCCATTAGACTATTAGATATACGCAAAGCATTGATAGCAGATTCATCTCCAGATGCTGCACGCTTTTCAAGTTCTGTTCTATATTCTTCATAGAACATGCCGGATATAGGCTTTAACTCATCCGCTATATGTGATTTATGCTCATTCCAAGACTGTGTGTCGGCAGCAGCACATCGCTCCTTATTATACTCACGAAGCCAACTCATAATCACCTGCCCATCAATACGATTGTATATTCGTCCGTATTTCATCTTCATGGCATTTTTGAAACAGAGTTTCAAGTCGTCCATTTTGAAGTATGGATATTCCTCCATAATCAAATCAACGGTCATAGCTACTTGAATATCAGACATAGTTTCAGTAGCATTGAAAAATTCCAAAGCATCGGCAAGCAAAAGAACAACGGCGGCTCTTGACTTTGTTTCCCCAAGTATCCTTGTAATTGTTCCTATTGCTGGTTCTGAACTTAAAAATACATCTTCAATCGTTTTGGGGCGAAGCATCTTGCAGTATTGCTCCGGCGAGGTTTTTAAGGCGACCAACCGACTCTCTTCTTGTGGCAGCAGTATCAGTTCGTTTTCCATTGTAATTACCTTCTAAAATTTTAGTATAATTTGCTTGTTTAAATATCCAATCAAAATCACATTTCCAATTGCGGTCATTTCCTCCAAGAAGAAAGGGACTCTGAAGAACAAGATTAAAAGCTGTTCTGATGGATTCTTTGCCATATTGGGATATCCGGGCTTTAACGGCTTTCTTTCTAGCCTCGGTCATTGACTTTATCTGCTGAAGTTTGTTCTTGAATGTAGAGTTATAGTATTCCATCAATCCGTTGTAATCAACCTTTTCAGAAAGGGAGGGCGAAGAAAGCTTGTCTTTCTTTGATACTCCGTTAGGAGTATTTTCTTTCTTTTGATTATTAAGAGATATATCTATATACTCTCTTTCTTTATCTTTCTTTGTATTTGTGCCCTCCGTGTGCCCTAATTTTTGTGAAAATTCAGATTGTGGCGGATGATTATTCGTAGGCTGTGCCGCAAGTTGTGCCCTTAATTGTGCCCATTCTTCTTTTAAACTATTGATTTCCATGCCAATATCTGTGCCCTTGTTTGTGTCCTTTGTTGTGCCGGCATCGTTATATTCGTCATATTTGCACAATGTTATGATATTGATACCTTGTGTACATTCAGAAGTTATCATACCTTCTTTCCGTAGATGCTCCAAAAAAGAACGGACTTTCTTTTCTGACCATTGCCAACGTTTTGCTAAAAATCTGATGGATGCTGGGTATTGCCCACGATTATAGACCACCTCTCGACCTCCGATACACTCCTTTCGGGGCGTTGCATCAAATCGTGCAGATTGTATTAAATCTAACCACGCTTCGCAACTGCTAAATGTCCGGGCTTCATTCCACATTATATTCGAGAAGAACCTGCGGCTTAGTTTTATAAATCCTTTATCGTTTTCCATTCGATTAAAATCTCACGTTTGTTAATTGTCTTCCTTTAGAGCAAACTACCCATTTACCATTACCGCTATCAAACAACCGTAAATCAGAGACTTCGCCAAAACGTTTGATGTTCCCACATAAATCTACGATCCAGCCACATTCTTTAGAAGGGTGGGGGCGAATAGCCCGACCGACTATCTGATACCACATAGCAAGTGACATCGTAGGACGTGCCATAACGATTGTATCAAGCTCTGGATAATCAAAACCCGTAGTAAGTACTCCAACATTAGCAACTACCGGAATTTCGCCTGATTTGAATTTATTAAGTATCATTTCACGGGTAGCCATTGGAGTGTCACCCGAAACAATTGCACATCCTGGTATTGACATCGTAAGCCGTTCGGCTTCTTTCAAGAACCGAGTAAATACTAAAATGCCTTTTCTTTTACCACCTGCTTTGGGGGTCATCAGCCTTTGAACGATATGAACGAGATAACCATAGAAGTCTATCCGTTCATATTCTCGTTGAACTGATTTATCGGTATAGTCGGCACCGGTGGTATTTACTTTCAGGTTAAGTTCATTCCATCCTGAAGGATTCATTGGATAATAGTTTAGCTTCGCCAAGTAGCCCATATCTAATAGGGTTGATACCTGTACATGGTAAATGACCTCTGAAAAAACATGAGACTTTGTCCGGGTGATGAATTTCAGCATAGAACCGAAATTACGACTGGATGATAACCGATAAGGCGTAGCTGTCAGCCCAAGAACCTTACACTTCACCGCATCGAAGAAATCCTTATACATTCCTTCTTTGGGGTTTACCAAATGACATTCATCCACAATGATGTTTTTGAAGTGAGTAAAGAGTTCGGGATGAGCTTTCACAGAACCGATGGTAGCAAATGTTATCCGGTTTATCTCCTTTGAGTTGAAGGAAGCAGAATAGATGCTACAGTCGAGAATGCCGTATGAACATAGTTTTTTGAAATTTTGCTCGAGTATTTCCTTACTCGGCTGGAATACTAAAGTATGGCCCTCAAGTCTTGCAGCTATATCCGCAATGATAAGCGACTTTCCCGATCCTGTAGGCAATACCATGATGGCGTTAGTTTTCTTTGCCTTGTTGCTGAAGAAAGAAACGGCTGAATCAGATGCTTTCTGTTGATAATCACGTAGTTTGTACATTGTCTGCTCTTCTTTCTGTAACGGTTCTGATTCTTCCGAGTTTCATTATCTCATCGCACATCCAAGTATATCCACAGAAACCTTTAGATTTCCGCATTATTTTTTTAGATTCGCTTGGTGTAACATATCTGACTTCCACATTTGCTACCCATCCATCGCCAAAATCATAATAGAAGTTTCCTTCTTTTAGATTTGAATAGATTGGCTTTCCACGTCTAAATGCAACCTGCGAATAGGCATATAAATTTCCTTCTCCAGTCCATTTACCATTCCATGAATTGTTTTTGGGCATAGTGAGGATAAATAAAGCTACTGTCTTATTTTCTTTTTTTATCGGTGTGAGTTTATACTCAACTCCTTCAATGATAGTGGATTTCATATTCCTTTCTCCTTTCGTAGTTTCTTATTAAGTGCTTTGTAATACTTGATAAGCTGCTCATAATCAAAATCAGACTTCTTAGAAGTACCGGCAGCTTTCACTTTCAGCAAGTCGAATTTCTGTTGTCCAATTTTGGCTATCAGATTCACCCGATATCCTTCCAGATGATCAGCTTTGAACCTATTGCAGTGACGGCATTCGGCATGGCAGTTATTCTCATCAAACCGTGTCGCCAAATGCGTGCGACTGAAGTAGTGCCCGCAATCGGCTTGCTCAAACGGTTTTATCTGTCCGCAACTGATACAGCGAAAATATCCGTTCGGCATACAATCACGAAGCCGGATAAAGAGAGAGAACTCCTTATCAAGTTTAGCTTTCAAATTCGGCTTCTTCTTTACTGTTACCCCTGCTTTATCAAACAGAGGTAAAGGCTTGTCTTTCTTCTTAGCCTTGGTTCGTTTTATGTAATATGGCATTCTACTATTGGTTTACATAGTTCAATAACTCGCTTACAATCATCCACATCGAACATTCCTATATGGCAAACTTCACGGGGTATATTCAGTTGGTTAGATAGCCATAAGTAAGCTTTGTTTCTGTTCGAGGTATTGGGAATGTGTTTCTTCCAAATCTTATTGATTAGGTCTGTTTTGGCAATCTGGTCAAAATAGAAGTGAGCTTCTTTCTTTGCTTCTCTCAATTCCGCATTTGCTAAACGTCCTAATGCTTGGTTCGTACCCTTATGTACACCAACGTAAGCTCTACAATCACGACACAGATAAATCATGCCGTAGGAACGTCCGTAGATTATGGAACTATCCACGTATTCAGTAGGCTTACCGCAATAGGGGCAAATCTTAGCTGCTATAATTTCATCCATAATTTTCCAATTAAAAGCCCCGAAGCGTATTCTCCGGGGCATTACATACAATTTAGTCTATGCAGTTGAACAGTGCTGCTCACTTTATTACGTCGGGGACACTATCTGTCTGCGCACAACAGAAACATTCATTTGCAACTGAATGCTTTCGTGTCCCCTTTCTCACACAAGTTTGTGGATAAGCCAGGACTCGAACCTGGACGATAGGAGTTATTTTTGCTATTACATTTAAAATAGCTATGCCCGTTACTTTTATGCACTTAGCTTGGGTGCAACCTACCTATAAACATATCACTTTAGCGTCTAACCAATTCCGCCACTTATCCAATTTTGCCTGTACCACGCTTGATACAGGACTTGTCCTAACTTTAAATAATACTATGAAAAACAAAATATACACCCTCACGGGCTTATTCTTTAGTCTCAATGTAAGCCATTGAGAACTCCATCGGAATATATCTACCAACTGGAATAGGTTTAGCAGATTCAACCATAGCGTGAACTTCTTCTTTGTCATACTCACGCCCGGCCTTTCTCGCTTCCTCTTCTCTTTCGTATTGCTTTTTCTTTAGGTAGTCGGTGATAATCATCATTGCACGGTCAACGTTGAAAGTGTGGACCACAAACGTATAGGTTGATTCACTACCACCACTACCGAAGACTATTCTCGATTCAATTTGGTAGAACTTCTTTTCATCCGGCTTTTCATCTTCTTCATTGTCACCTTCTACATTCAAGTTTTTTTCTTCCCAATCAAGAGGTAAAGTATCAATCTTACGTTCTTTCAAAGTGTCAGTAAGGATGATACAAGTATCGAACTCTTTCACCATGACAATAGTAAAGCCGAAAGAGTAATTGAGTTCTATGTAGTCTTTGAGGATAAGCAAGGCTGTATCAAGCGCACTGGCGTAGAATAGAAACTTATGCTTCTTATCTTTGATTTTAGCCTGTGCGATATATGGATGAAGGTAAGTACTTGGCTGTTCTTGGGCGATACGTTTCTGATTGCTCACCTCTACCTCTTTGATTCCATCAGCTTCCATACTAAAGCGAATTTGTGCCAATCGATCTTGGTCGATTAAATCGCCACGCTCAAATAAGACTTCGTTTCGTTCGATTGATACGACTTGTCCCGTATCTTCGTCTACAAAGTCTTCAGTCCACGTTTTTAGGACACGTTTTGCAAGATACATATTGAGCATCTTGTGAGGATCGGATGTTATATAGCGTTCCTCATTTTTCTTGGTTTCTATCATGGCTTATATTTATTGATTGTTGAGAGAATATCTTCAATAGGTAAAGACACCGCTGTTTTGCCTGGTTCTTCGTATTCTTTCAAATACTCATAAGCATCAGGAAATTGTTCTTTTGCTCTTTTAAATGTCCTCAAAGAAAGAAGGGCTGATACAATTGAATTGTAAGTCTTTTCTTTTTCATCGTTTAGTTTATCAATCTTTATCCGCAGTTTATCAAGATGTTCAATGACTTGACTACCAACTTCGATATGCGGATACCAAGATGATGAAGCAGGAAAATATGATAGCTTCTCAATCCTAATTTCATGTTTACCGGAGTAGAGGGTTGCGCAGGATGATTTCTGAAAGCAACTTCTGTGCTTTTTAAAACAATCTTTCAAATCTTTAGGTAGAGAGTTCTGAATCGCTTCCTCTGATATTATTTGTCTTTCATCTGATAGTGACTTTATCTTAGCAACTATCGGGGCTACCATCTTTTCGGCAACTTGTTCAGATATGGTTCTTGTTATATTCATAATTAAATAAATTCTTTGTTACGTTCAATTTCTTGTTGGATATGGATTAGAAACTGATTTTCATTGGGAGCCGGCAGATAAATACCAGCTTGAGCAACAGAATAGTTTCTGAATCTCTCTATGGCTGTTGTCATCTCGCCAGTGGTAAGTTCTGAACTACTACGCATATAAGTGATTTCATTTCCCTGCTTATTGATTTTCTTTCGTTCGAATAAATCACGATTACAGGTCTTTTTGAAGTAGTCAAGCTTAACCTCATCGAGACTGCAGCCAAGTTCACAGGCAAAAAAACTAAGTATCAGATGTAAATAGCTATTTTGCGCTAATGTGCGGTTGGGAAGTCGCTTTTTAACCTCCACAACCGCGCGGTCTTTGAATAGCTTGTTTACATACTCTTTATACTTATCTACTTCGTAGGGGTTACTCAGGTTGAAGATCATCTAAGCCAAAAATTTTAGTATCAGTAATAAGCTCCCTGTTTTCCTCCAAGAACCGAATAAACTCTTCACAATGATTAGTGAGAATTGGTATATCACGTTCGGGAACAAAAACATAGGTTTCAGTATAAGTATCTACCGGGTAGCCCGCCTTACTAAATTCAAGTATATTATACTCGAATGTTCGTATATCATTGCCATTTTGAATCAAAGCATACGGGTAAACGAGGTGTTGAAAGTGACTTTTGAACTTACCAACGCTGTAGCTACCTGTTGTCTTGATGTCGTGAACGGTGGTAGGCATCAGTTCATCAATGAAGCCATAAACCAATACATTGCCGAATGTGGTAGGAAGGATTGCTTCTACTCGTTGCTGAGTTAGAGCACCTTTGAAGTAGTTGGCAAACTCGCGGCAGATAGAGATAGGAAAAGTAAATACCCTGTTGTTGTAAGTAGCCTGATAAGACAAATCATCTGCTGTCCTCTCTACAATTATATCTTTTGGCTTTCTATTCTCTATCAAGGCATCTACCAATTCATTGAAGCAAGTACCCCTGTCCGCTTTCTCGTTATCAAAAGGCTTTCGATTGATACGGTCTATCAGTTCTTGAAACTGCTGTTCGTGAAATTCTTCGGGAGTATAGGGAGGATTTTCACTCCATCCCCAATACTTATCCCAAATTACATCACTATTCAGATAACCCCAAAAGGCATCAAGAATTGTAGCATAAAAGCGGTACTTAAGCTGCATCTGAATAGGTTTTAGTTTCTTTGTCAAATACCAATCCCAAAGAGTTTACTTTGGCTGCAAACAGGCTTCTCGCTTTCATTAGAGAACTACCAACGTGTTCAAACTCATTGATATGTGAAGCGAACTCATTAGCGGAGTTGGCATCGGTGATAAATTCAATGCTTTCTTTTATTTCTTCTATCACCTTGTCATACTTTTCCTGCGCTTCCTTCTTAGCCGCCAGCATACTTAAATATGAATTGATTATCTTAGTGGTGATAAAGTCGTTCTTTGCGGTCGGATTACCGCTCTTATCGACGATAGTAGGCACCTCCATTACAGAAGGTAGATTGCAAGTATTCTTACCGTCATTTCTTGAAGTCGGGTCAAAAGTTATAGTGCGTCTTTGAACGCCTCTTTCGCTTTTCATTTCAAGATAACCGAGCAAATCCAGTTCAGTAACGATGGAGTTGTAGGACTTCTCACGTAAGGCAGGAATGAACACCGTATCATCACCTTCTTTTCTCGTATCACGGTGGGCGACAAAAATGATATGTTTATTCAGACTTGAGAGTGTTCTTGTCATCCAAGAAAATTCCGCATTGATACCACTCCAATCTCTGATAGACGGTTGGCGGCTACCACATTTATAAGTAATGATAAAGTCCATCATCTTACCGATAGTATCAACAACGATTGTCTGATAAGCTGACAAATCTTCTTGCAAGACTTGTTGAACATCACTCCAAGAAGTGACTTGTACTGTGTCTATGTTTTCCAAATGTACCATATTCATACGTTTCACCCCGTTATCGAAATCCAATAACAAAGGTTTCGGAGCACTCAATGCTACCGTACTCTTTCCCATACCGGCTTGACCGTAAATCATCATTTTTACTGTGGTAGGGATTACTAATTCATTACTTTTTTTGATAAGACTCATAATCGTAAAATTTAAAGGGTTAATTATATTCTTTGTTCTTTAGAATCAATAGCGTAAAGAAGCACATCACAAGCATTGATTGCATAAGGAGACATTTTCGTGGTTCCGGTCTTTTCTGCCCGTATTTTCTTTTCTGCTATCAGCTTTTCAAGTCTATAGCGACCGCCTACAAACTCTTTGGCCTGCTCTTTATTGAGAGAAACTCTGCTACCTATTCGATAGAGAGTATTTAGTTTTGCCTCTGCATTCATTCTGACCTCCTTACTCTTTCAATAGTTTCAACTCTTGTTCTTCTTGCCCTTCTCATATCACTCTGTTCGTGATAAAGTGAAAAAGAAAAAAGGCATAAAAAGCAGCAAGCAACTGCAGAACGAGCAATAGGAGAGAAGTCCATAGTAAATTTCATTCCTGTCATTCGTTCATAAAACATTGTCGCCAGCTCTCTTCCGTTTCTAATTCGAAGAATTCTGAAAGCCTCTTGCAGTTGGTTATTTATCGTACTCAACGCCCTGCATTTCATCGAAGCTATCTCCTTCTTCTCATACCCCTGTGCGTACATTCGTGCTGTAACCTCACATTCAGGTGTAAGTTCTGTTAATACTCTTTCCATAATCGTGTAAGTTGATTGGTTACGCAGTTCTGGTAACTATAACAATACCTTTTTCTTTGAATGATTCAGACTTCCATTTCTTGCCTTCGCTGTAATGTTTGGCGTTCAAAAGGGATACATTGTTACGAATTGTCTCTAACGAAGATATTGGCAATTTGATTGTTGCCCCTTTCTTCATGGTTTTCATTTTTTCTTTGCTACTTACTTTTTCCATAAGCTGTTTTTTAAATTAGTGATTGTGGATAAGCCCCGATTCGAACGGGGATGGGCTTTACTGCCAATGAGCGAGAGTCCCGGCATACGTTCCGTGCGTTTTCCAATTCCGCCACTTATCCATATTTGCCACACCAACGCTATGATGTGAACTTGAGGTAAAAACTATAATTACGAATAAAACTTCTGTTCACTCTCACGAGCTACTTTGTTCCCGGATACCGAATCAACGGACACCGGGATAGATGCAGAACATTTAAAAATCAAATAAATACAGGGGCTTAAACCCTACGACGTCCTTTTCGTCGGCATCATTGGTTAAACATAAAATAAACTTTGTGAAGGAACCCGGACTCGAACCGGGAATGCCAAGCTTTATCGTGTCTGCCAATTCCGCCATTCCTTCAAATAAAAAAGGTGCACTATCTTCACAGACCGCGCACCAGTACAACACAAACACAAAATAAAACACGATAAAAACTACTATATTTTTCAGAATCCGCCCGGCTGGTTTCCCTTACTCACAGTACTGACTTATTGCAGGAACCTTATGCCAGATTATCGGTCTACCTTTTTGCGGATGTCTGTTTGGATTTTAGTTGTTTCAATTCTTCAATCATCCTTTCAAGGCGATTGTATTCTTCTCTCCCGGCATCGTAATCAAGTACGATACAGTCACGACAAAACTCTAACCGCTTAATTTGCAGTTCTAATGCTTCATTCATTTCTATTCTTATTTAACGGTTATTATTCTTAAACGTTTGACAAGAGCATTTCCTAGGTGATAAGAATCACCAAAAAGAGTAATACCCTTAAAGGAGCTGTGTCGGATATTCACATTGCCAACTGTTCTTATCAGTCCGTCTGTATGTAAAATAGTGTCTCCGGCTTGAATTGTACTTATATGTACCTCTTCTACCTCATAGTTCATTTTATCTAATTTATATTGAAGATTATTTTTTATCTGCCAAGATCTCGAAACATTTCTTAGGAAGATTCTTTTTGAATTTCTCCCATGCGAGGCGTTTTGCTTCTGTCTCTGAACAGGCTTTTACTTCGTAGTCTATCGACCAACGCATATCTACATTGACCAAATATTCTTTTTTAATTTTATTCATTTCTTATTCTGTTATTAGTCAATTAATTCGGGATTATCATGAATATTACCAAGTACTTTAATTATTCGTTTTGATGAATTCCACCAACCGGGAGATACTTGATGCCAATAACCTGTGTCCATTTTTTCGTCCAGGTCTTTTATGTTGGCTAAACAAAAACAAGCATAATCATCTATATATCTCACCAATTTGGGGTATTTACCGTTTACGCTGATTATATCCCCTTCATAGATTTCGTTGCCGTTTTTGTCGAATAAGCCTGTGAATTGTCCCACAGTTGTAGTTTCTACCTTACTTCTATTAAACATTTCAGTAGCTTCGCATCCATATTGGGAAAGTTTCTTGCTGAAAATAGCCATTTCACCACTTTCGTACTGAATCAAGTCACCAAATATCCATTCGTTATTATATAAGTTTTTACCTCTGAATTTTATTGTTCTCATATTCATTACTTATTTAATTTGAACTTATTCGTGTAATTCTGTATAGGCTATTCTGACAAAGGCGAAAGAACCGATACATATAATACCCATTATAATAATAGATATTAATTTCATGGGGCTAGATGTCGTTATTGCCCCGTATAGCATACCAATAGCACACAAAGCTAAAATTATGGATAAAACAAACTGGATTAACTTCATTTTAATCCTCCTTTTCTACTTTAAAGCCCTTGTCTTCGAGATAACTAATTATGGTATCTTCGTTTATCTGATTTAGGATTTCTGTTTCATCCATTTCAGAAACCAAACTAGATGTATCGAAATACTCTACGCAATCAGATGCATTCACTAGCGATAATAAACTATCTGCATCTACTTTTGAATAATAATGTGACATAATCGTATAATTTAAAATTTGTGCCCGCCAACCTTTTAGACAGTTGTACCCAGAATCGAGACTGGACGGGCAATATATCGTTGAATTTCTACTGAAAGAAAATTTAAAAGTCATACTTACAACTTGAATCTTTCGTTTAGAACCTTGTGAACGTGTCGGTGGTTACTGCCTGTAGCCGATTAACTTCGCTGTCTGCTATGTGCCCGAAGGCTTACCATTATGCGCACGGACGAAAAATCCGTTATATATTGCGCCCGCCATACCTTCTACGGATTGTACCCGGTATCGAGACCGGACGGGCATTGTATAATCGTGTATTATGCGTATCTGCTTAAGCCTTGAATCAGACAAAGGGCATCATAATCCATATCATTATCTTCACCTGTATCTGGCCCTGAAAGGATGGCTTCATAGGTATCAATTTCTTCTTCGATAACTTCTATGATGTCAGCCTTGCAATCCACATTGTAAACTCTACGGACTGTTTCTTCATCCATATTCTGAATATTATCCAAGTCTTTGTATAAGGCATTCAAGCCTTGTTCTAATTCGTAGTGTGTCATAATCATGCAATTTTTAAAAGGTTAGCTTTCTTATAGCATCTGAACTCACCTACTTCTGTATCGAAATAAGTCTGAACGGTGTCGTTCTTAGCCCTTTTATCAGTACCGGTTACTGTGGGCATGTATTTTTCGCAAAGAGTACCGTATGCTTCACGTACAGAACCATCGATTTTCTGAAAGTAGAACTTTACGATCCGTTTTTTCATTTCAGCTTTCAGCTTCGAATTAGTCCAGGCTGTTTTCAAAGCTTCTGACATTGAAAAACCGTTCTTCTTAACCATTTGCCAAGCAAGGCTCATGACCTCTTTCATCTGATTTTTAAAATTCGTGCTCATAATCGTGTATTTTAATATGTATGTACTATTGCATTACTCAACTCAATACGCTACCTTTGCTTCGTGATTGATTGATGATGCAAATATAATGCATTTGCATCATGTTACAAATGATATTGCATTAATTATTCAATGCATTTGCATTATTTAACTATATGAATTTATGAGCACAATCAACGAAAGAATACAATGTATTATCAATGAGAGGTTTGAGGGAAACACGAGCGCATTTTGCAGAAGTGTAGACGTGAAACAACCAACTATGAATACTATTATAGGGGAGCGTCAAAGTAAACCATCCTTTGAAATCATTAGCAGTATAGCAAATGCAGATGCATTAAAAGGTCTAAGCCTTGATTGGCTTATCAGTGGCAAAGGTGTCCCGTTTCCAGCAAATGAACATCTCCCCACAAACACAAACGGCAAAGGAGTTCCATATTTTGAAGATATAGAAGCTTCTTGCTCAATACTATCAATGAATATGGAAACACCAGAAAACCCAACCTTTTATATTGACTACGAGCACTTCAATGACTGCAACGCTTATATTCCGGTCGTTGGTGATTCAATGTACCCACAGTACTGTGCTGGGGAAATAGTAGCTGTAAAGCAAATCTTCAATTTTGATGTGATTCAATGGGGAGAAGCCTATCTCATCGTTACCAATAGTAATGCAAACGATCTACGTACAATTAAGCAAATACATTATAGTGACGATGAAAGTAAAATCATTCTTCGAGCAAGCAACCCTAATTACAAAGGAGATACCAAAATAAACAAGGAAGATATTCTTTCCATGTTTATAATAAAAGGGAAGATTAAACGAAATCAGCTTTAATCATAAGCTAATACTATGAAATTCAACCAATATACATGGAACTTATACAAGCAAACAACCATTGGAAAAGAAATGATACAATTCTTTTCAGATGCAAAAGGATATATCCTGTTTAGTCGTTATTGTCCCCATGCTTATTTTATCTCTGAAGATTTATATAACGATTGGTTGGAGAACATATATTGCTATGGCGTATCTGATTATGACCAACCCACTTCATTGGATGAAGCAAAAGATTTATATATATCACTTGCCACATTAGGTATAAGGCTAGAAGAGAAACAATGGCTTCCAGCTAATGACTTCAAGAATATACTTGGAATCATTCAGCCTATATCTTATGTCCTATCACGGTTCGCATCCGAATATTTCTTTCCGTACCTATTTCTTTGCCGGATATTCGAGTTAAACAAAATAGCAGACTATTTTAATATAGACCTTCCCAATATACCTAACAGGATCAATTATAAAGGAAGGTACATTTATTATTGGGAATTATGTGAAGTCTTTTATGAATTCAGGAAAGAAAATGGATTATCTCCAGAAGAATTATGGGCTTTTCTGTATGACTTTGCCCCCCATAACATCCAAAATGAGAAAACAGATATTCCCAAGCCATCACAAGCATGGTTTATAGGTGGCAGATTATACCCAGAAGATAAATCTTTAGATTCAAAATTTTGGCAATCAAATCCCGATACAGCAAAAGGAGATATTCTTGTCCATTATGAAACATCTCCGGTCAGTGCAATCACATGTATAGAGACATCGTTTACGAATGGTGTAATAGATCCACTATTTCAATATTATGGATGTATCTATATTGGCAATAGAATCGACATTCCTCATATCAGCCTGAAAGAACTACAAGCCGACGAATACTTTTCAAAACATTCACTTATCAGAAAGAAGTTCCAAGGCGTAAACGGGTGGAGGATGAGTAGCGAAGATTATTCCGAACTTCTACGGGTGATAAAGGCAAAAGGATTTGATACTGATACGCTACCGAAACTATATGCTCCCACTATGCCAAAGAATGTAAATATAGAAATAGAACGAGACGTGGAGCAGCAATTGTTAGAACCATTGCTTAACTCTATGGGATGGTACGAAAACAAGGATTTCATTCGGCAATTACCGATACATGCAGGACGCGGGCATCGGATATTTCCCGACTATGCTCTGCATTATAACAATAAGCCGAATGAAGAAAAAGCCAAAGTTCTGATTGAGGCAAAACTTTACATGAAGAATAACCAGGAGATAGAAGAAGCATTTTTGCAGGCTCGCTCATACGCTTGTCTTCTTGAATCTAGTGTAATAGTCCTTTGTGATAAACAATGCCTAATCATCTATGAGAAGAGACAAAGTTTTGACCGAGATAGATATAAAAAATACTACTGGATAGAGCTTGAAAATCCCGATTTATTCAATGAATTAAAAAACAAACTAAATAAATAGACATAATGAAAAAGATTTTATTATTAATGATGGCTATTCTATTAGTATCATTATCGTCTTGTGATGAAAGTGTATCGAATGGTAGAAGAATATACAAAGCGTATTTTAAACATATATTAAAGGACCCTGACTCTTTTACGGTATATGACGAGAAATATACTAAAGATGGAGAATATACAGTGAATTGGGAATTAGATTACGGGGCAAAGAATTCGTATGGCGGAATGGTAAGAGAGCAAGTTTCATTCACTACAATTGGAAATTCCATCTTTATAGATGGAACTAGCTATGATGTAAGGGACTTTAAATAGGATTCAAATTTTATTAGTCAACTTTATAAAATATATTATTAACATTTCAATTCTACCTTAAAAATAGCAATTGTATAGTAGATTGTTTTTTGAAAAGCTTAGAAAAGAGTAGTTAATATGTTAGTAATCAGTATAATAATGGGGCTGCTACACGGGACTTCGTAACGCGTAGGTCGCCAGTTCAAGTCTGGCTAGCGGCTCTCAAATTAGAACGCTGATTATTAATTAATAATCAGCGTTCTAATTTTTACAAAATATCCAGTTTCCTATGAAAGGAAAATCCGGTGTATGTAATAGATGTGAAATATAAAAATGTAATCTATGTTGAGTCGTATTATTGTTTTAGTTGTTGCCGGAGTAGCAGTAGTCTATATCGTTCGCTTTATAGATAACTTTTTCTCCCAGCGTAGAAGATAATCAGCTTTCAAACATTCTGCTGCGTGCTAGCATGCAAGCACCAACAATGCCAGCTTTATCTTTCAATTTGGATGTTATAATGGCTGAATCCTTATTCACCAGATTGAGTGAGTATTTGCGTACAGCTGTTTTTATGGGCTGGGTGATATAATCGCCAGTCAGAGATAAAGTTCCACCTATAATTACCAGTTCCGGGTTGAAGATGTTGATTAGTCCGGCAATCTGTTTTCCTAGTTTCTGCCCGATTTCTTCTACAATTTCAATGCAAAGCAGGTCTTCTTTATTCACGGCAGCAATTATCTCGTCAAGAGTAATCGGATTTTCTTCTGTGGTGACTCGAGTCGATAGTATGGAGCTTTCTCCGCTCTGAATACGTTCCAATAAAATGCGATGCAGTGCTGAACCGGAGGCTTCTGTCTCCAGGCATCCTTTTTTGCCGCAATGGCAGATTATTTCATTATCATAAGCGCTCATGTGTCCAAACTCACCGGAGAAACCGGATTTTCCAGTATAGATCTTCCCATCAATAATAATTCCAATCCCTACTCCCCAGCTCACATTTACAAAAATGATATCTTTTTCTCCTTTTACACAGCCTTGCATATATTCTCCATAGGTCATGGCACGCGTATCATTGTCAACAGTCACTTTATATCCTAATTTTTCGGATAATACATCTGCTAATGGTCTCTCCTCAAAATTAAACTGGCTGAAGCTATATCCTGATTCAGGATTTACACGTCCCGATACATTGACATTAATATTTAAGATCTTCTCTTTATTAATAGTAAGTTTCTTTATAAAATTGAGAATATGTTTGCATAACTCATTCATCCCTTCAATTGAGTTCTCAAATTTATAAGGTATATTCATTTTCAGTTCCACCATATCGCCTTTAAAATTTATCAGGCCGATATTGACGGCGAATCTTTTAATGTCTACACCTAAAAAGTAACCGGATTCGGGATTAAGTCCATAAAGGTTTGGATGGCGTCCGCCGCTAGTCTCCAATTTTCCATAATCATTAATATATCCGTCATCACACATTTCGCCAATAAATTTGGTGACGGTTGGTACACTCAAATCCAGCTCTTTTGAAAGATCGGGAATTGTAGAACTGCCATTATATATATAATGTGTAATAATTCTCTTTTTGACGAGAGCGCTTTTAGAGCCCTTTTCTATTTCTTTCAAGAATTGTTGGTTCATAACTATGCTTATTTGGTAATTCATACAAAGATAATTAATTTTTTTATTAATTTACGGTTTTAGAACCTTGAAAATTAGAATGTCTTGGATGCCATACTATACATATGCTATCTAATGAGTTTACATACAGGGTAATATAGGGGTGATCGATTATGGGTATAATAAATGGAATATGATGATTTATGAACTAATTCCCCCTTCTATTAATTAATTATACTGTCAATACTGATTTTATTAATAAAATATTTTATTATCTATTGTTTATTTAATAAATATAGCTATATTTGTGCCGTGATATTATTAATAAAAGTCTGTATCCTTAAATGAATTTAATATGAGAAACTATTTTTTAGGTTTGTGTCTATTGTTTGCTTTATGTTTTACGGCATGCTCTCGTTCTGATGATTCTGTTGATGTGTTAATTATTGGTGGGGGTGCCAGTGGCGTAACTGCTGGTATTCAGTCTGCTCGAATGGGAGTTGAGACATTGATAGTGGAAGAAACAGAATGGTTGGGGGGAATGCTTACTTCCGCAGGTGTAAGTGCTGTTGATGGAAATTATGATTTGCCGGCTGGTTTGTTTGGTGAGTTTCGCGGACATTTAGCAGATTATTATGGAGGACTTGATTCTTTAAAAACTGGTTGGGTGAGTGGAGTATTGTTTGAACCTTCAGTTGGAAATAAAATTTTCCATGAGATGGTTGGTGTAGAGAAAAACTTAAAAGTATGGCATAATGCTACTTTGGTAAAATTGGAAAGAAAAGATGATTCTTGGATTGCCCAAATTCAGATGAAGGATAATACGATTAAAAAGGTATCTGCTAAAATTTTGATTGATGGTACGGAGTTGGGTGATATAGCAAAAATGTGCGGTGTGAAATATGATATCGGCATGGAAAGCCGTCATGATACTAAAGAAGATATTGCCCCGGAAGAGAAAAATAATATAGTCCAGGATATTACATACGTTGCAACCTTGAAAGATTACGGTAAGGATGTGACGATTCCTTGTCCTGAAGGATACAATAAAGATGAATTTGCTTGTGCGTGCGCCAGTCCTGTGTGTATCACACCTAAAGAACCGGATCGTGTATGGTCTAAGGAAATGATGATAACATATGGGAAGCTTCCTAATAATAAGTATATGATAAATTGGCCAATAGAAGGCAATGATTATTATGTTAACCTGATTGAAATGACTCGCGAGGAACGTGAAGAAGCATTGAAATATGCCAAGCATTATACAATGTGTTTTGTTTATTTCCTTCAACATGAGTTAGGCTTTAATACATTGGGATTGGCTGATGATGAATATCCTACCGTCGACAAACTGCCATTTATCCCTTATCATAGGGAGTCAAGAAGAATCCATGGATTGGTTCGTTTTAATTTAAATCATGTTTGTGAACCGTTCAACCAGTCTCAACCACTTTATCGCACTTGTATCGCTGTTGGAAATTATCCAGTAGATCATCATCATACCCGTTATCATGGATATGAAGAATTGCCTAACCTCTATTTTCATCCGGTACCTTCGTATGGTTTGCCTTTAGGAACCCTGATTCCGAAAGATGTTGAAGGTTTAATTGTTGCTGAAAAATCAATATCCGTTTCCAATATAATTAATGGTACCACTCGCTTGCAACCTATGGTAATGCAGATTGGACAGGCAGCGGGAGCATTGGCAGCTCTTGCAGTGAAAGAAAATAAGAATATTAGTGAAGTGTCTGTTCGGGAAGTGCAAAATGCAATTCTGGATGCGAAAGGATATTTATTGCCTTATTTAGATGTTGCAATGGATCATCCAATGTTTAAATCATTACAGCGTGTAGGCTCTACTGGAATTTTGAAAGGTATAGGTAAAAGTGTTGACTGGGCAAATCAAACGTGGTTTAGAGCAGATACTTTGTTGTTGGCGAATGAGTTGGAAGGGCTAAGAGATGTGTATCCTTTTGTTGATAAGCAAGTTTTTGAAGGTAATAATACCATATCAATTCAGAAAGCGGTAGAGATGATAGAAGGGATTGCTGAAAAAGAAAGTATTGAGTTGAAGAAGGGTAGGGTCGAAGAAATCTGGAATGAATTTGGCTTGAAAGATTTAAATATGAACCGAAATATTCTACGGAGTGAAATGGCTATTTTGATAGATCAGATATTAGATCCTTTCAATAATAAAAAAATAGATATTACAGGACAGTATATTCAATAGGTAATAAAAACATAAATGTTAACAGCTGTTTTAATTAAACTAATATGAAAACATTAGATCGAAGAAATTTTCTAAAAAAAGCTACATTGGCTGGTGCGTCGGCTTTGGCTGTGCCAACATTGTTTGAATCTTGTACTTCAAAAGCTAATGCTAGTACAATAGTGGCAACCGATGGTCTGGAAAGTAAACTCATTGTTCCTAAAAACAATGGATTAAAAATTACCGGAACTTTCCTGGATGAGATATCGCATGATATTCCACATCAGAATTGGGGTGAGAAAGAATGGGACCTGGATTTTCGGCACATGAAGAATATAGGAATTGATACGGTAATAATGATCCGTTCGGGCTATCGTAAATTTGTAACTTTCCCTTCTCCTTATTTGCTGAAAAAAGGTTGCTATATGCCTTCTGTTGATTTGGTGGATATGTTTTTGCGTTTAGCTGAAAAGTATGGAATGAAATTCTATTTTGGATTATATGATTCGGGTAAATACTGGGACACAGGAGATATGACCTGGGAAGTAGAAGATAATAAATATGTGATTGATGAGGTTTGGAAAAACTATGGTTCCAAGTATAAAAGTTTTGGAGGATGGTATATCAGTGGTGAAATAAGCCGAGCAACGAAAGGGGCGATTGGTGCTTTCCATGCATTAGGAAAACAATGTAAGGATATATCTAATGGATTACCGACTTTTATATCGCCTTGGATTGATGGAAAAAAAGCAATCATGGGAACGACAAAAATGACTAAAGAAGATGCCGTTTCTGTACAACAACACGAAAAAGAATGGGATGAAATTTTTGATGGAATTCATGATGTGGTAGATGCATGTGCATTTCAAGATGGGCATATTGATTATGATGAATTGGACGCTTTCTTTTCTGTCAATAAAAAATTAGCAGATAAGTATGGTATGCAATGCTGGACAAATGCCGAATCTTTTGACCGCGATATGCCTATTCGTTTTCTACCCATTAAGTTTGATAAACTTCGGATGAAGCTGGAAGCAGCCAAACGTGCCGGATATGATAAGGCTATTACTTTTGAATTTTCTCATTTTATGAGTCCGCAATCAGCCTATCTGCAAGCTGGTCATTTATATGACAGATATAAAGAATATTTTGAAATAAAATAAATGTTATGAAGTCTACAATCAATTTTGGTTATCTTATATTCCTTTCTGTTGTGGCAGCATTAGGAGGCTTCTTGTTCGGATATGATACCGCAGTTATATCAGGAACAATTGCCCAAGTGACTCAACTTTTTCAATTAGATGCACTACAACAGGGATGGTATGTAGGATGTGCTTTAGTAGGCTCTATCGTAGGTGTTCTTTTTGCTGGAATCTTAAGCGATAAGTTAGGAAGAAAACTTACGATGGTTATATCAGCTGTGTTGTTTTCCACATCAGCTCTAGGATGTGCTCTATCAGCTGATTTTGCCCAATTGGTAGTTTATCGGATTATAGGTGGAGTAGGAATAGGGGTTGTGTCCATTGTTTCTCCTCTTTATATATCAGAACTAGCTGTAGCGCAGTATAGAGGACGTTTGGTGTCATTGTATCAGTTGGCTGTAACAGTTGGTTTTTTGGGAGCTTATTTAGTTAACTATCAATTATTGGCATGGGCGGAGAGTGGTACGCAATTAAGTGTGGATTGGTTGAATAAAATATTTATAACTGAAGTATGGAGAGGTATGTTGGGTATGGAAACATTGCCGGCAATCTTATTCTTCATTATCATATTTTTTATTCCGGAAAGTCCCCGCTGGTTAATCGTACGTGGAAAGGAATTGAAAGCTGTAAATATATTAGAGAAAATATATAATTCGATTACAGAAGCGAAAAGTCAATTAAATGAAACGAAATCTGTGCTGACCTCTGAAACAAAATCGGAATGGTCTTTATTGATGAAGCCTGGAATCTTCAAAGCTGTTATTATCGGTGTGTGTATTGCGATTTTAGGACAGTTTATGGGTGTGAACGCAGTACTTTATTATGGCCCTTCTATCTTTGAAAACGCAGGACTTTCAGGAGGAGATTCTCTTTTTTACCAAGTTCTGGTAGGACTAGTCAATACTTTGACCACCGTTCTGGCTCTTGTCATCATTGATAAGGTAGGCCGCAAGAAACTTGTTTATTACGGAGTTTCGGGAATGGTTGTTTCTCTGATTCTCATCGGCCTGTACTTCCTCTTCGGAGATTCCCTGGGAGTATCCAGCCTCTTCCTGCTCGTTTTCTTCCTGTTCTATGTATTCTGCTGTGCCGTGTCTATCTGTGCCGTGGTGTTCGTGCTCCTCTCGGAGATGTATCCCACCAAGGTTCGCGGACTGGCCATGTCGATAGCAGGATTTGCTCTGTGGATCGGAACGTACCTGATCGGACAGTTAACCCCCTGGATGCTCCAGAACCTTACCCCCGCCGGAACATTCTTCCTGTTCGCCGTTATGTGCGTACCGTATATACTGATTGTCTGGAAACTCGTGCCGGAGACCACCGGGAAGTCGCTGGAAGAGATTGAAAGATATTGGACCCGTTCGGAATAGTAAAACAAAAAGACCTTAATAACTTAATAATAAAAGATGTATGGATTTTAAGAAACTGGCAAATCAATACAAGGATGAACTCTTGGATAATGTTCTTCCTTTCTGGCTTGAGAACTCACAAGACCATGAGTATGGTGGCTACTTCACCTGTTTGGATCGTGAAGGAAGGGTTTTCGATACAGATAAATTTATCTGGCTGCAAGGCCGCGAAGTGTGGATGTTCTCTATGCTTTACAATAAAGTGGAAAAACGTAAGGAATGGCTGGATTGTGCCGTTCAAGGTGGTGAATTTTTAAAAAGATACGGACATGATGGAGACTATAACTGGTACTTTTCACTTGACCGTTCGGGTAGACCATTGGTAGAACCATACAATATCTTTTCGTATACATTCGCTGCCATGGCTTTCGGGCAATTAAGCCTTGCAACCGGTAATCAGGAATATGCTGACATTGCCAAGAAAACCTTCGATATTATCCTTTCCAAAGTAGATAATCCGAAAGGTAAATGGAATAAACTTCATCCGGGCACTCGTAATCTAAAAAATTTTGCCCTGCCGATGATACTATGCAATCTTGCTATGGAAATTGAGCATATTTTAGGCAAGGACTATTTGGAACAAGCGATGGATACTTGTATTCATGAAGTTATGTCTGTTTTCTATCGTCCCGAACTTGGTGGTATCATTGTTGAGAATGTAGATGTGAATGGTAATCTGATAGATTGCTTTGAAGGACGGCAGATTACCCCTGGCCATGCGATTGAAGCCATGTGGTTTATAATGGATTTAGGGAAACGCCTGAACCGTCCGGAATTAATCGAAAAGGCTAAGAACATCACTCTTACAATGCTTGAATATGGTTGGGACAAAGAATATGGAGGTATCTATTATTTTATGGACCGTAATGGCTATCCTCCCCAACAGTTGGAATGGGACCAAAAACTTTGGTGGGTACATATTGAAACACTTATCTCACTGCTGAAAGGCTATCAATTGACCGGAGATAACCAATGTCTGGAATGGTTTGAAAAAGTACACGATTATACATGGACCCATTTTAAAGATAAAGAGCATCCCGAATGGTATGGATACTTAAATCGGAGAGGTGAAGTGCTACTACCACTCAAAGGAGGAAAATGGAAAGGATGTTTCCATGTACCAAGAGGGTTATACCAATGCTGGAAAGTATTGGAACAGCTATAAACAATAATGGATATGTTAACCAATCTATATTAATAATCTAAAAATTAATTCTATGACAGAGTTTAACTCAAAAATCAAGAAGAACTCTCGTATATTGAAAATATTTATGTTTTCAATCTGCGCGCTATTTGCATGTGCTATCAGTAGTCATGCACAGAGTTTAGTGAAAGGAACTGTTACTGATGGTATAGGAGAACCGCTACCAGGAGTAAGTGTTGTCGTAAAAGGAACTACTAATGGCACTATTACAGATGTAAATGGAAAATATAGCATTCAGGCCACCGCAAAAGACATTTTATCATTCTCATATGTTGGAATGTCAGATCAGGAAATAAAGGTAGCAGGTCAGACGACCATTAATGTGGTTATGAAAGATGACGTGGCAGCTTTGGATGAAGTGATTGTGGTAGGATATGGTACTGCCAAGAAGCAATCTTTAACCGGAGCCGTATCTGCGGTGAAAGGCGACGAACTGCTGAAAGCACCGGCAACCAATGTGTCGAGTCTTTTAGGTGGACGTTTGCCAGGTATTTCATCTGTTCAAGTATCTGGTGAACCCGGAGACGATCAGGCTACATTACGAGTTCGTGGCTCTATTTATAATGTTACTTATATAGTAGACGGAATGCCTCGTTCTATTAATGATATTGACCCTAATGATATCGAAAGTGTATCTGTTTTGAAAGATGGAGCTTCTGCAGCTGTTTATGGATTAAAAGGAGCCGGTGGTGTTATTATTATAACTACAAAAAAAGGTCAGGAAGGAAAATCCAAAATCACTTATAATGGTTCAATAGGAGCATCTATGAATGCAAACTTCCCGCAGTTTATGAATGGACCTCAATTTGCATATTATTATAATATGGCTGACATGATGGATAAAATGGCTAATGGAAGCATTTCAAACATTAGTCAATATAATCCCGTTTTTACAAAGGCGAATGTGGAAGCTATGTTGAATGGTGATCCTACTGACGGATGGGATAATGTTAACTATATTGATAAAGTATTCGGAACCGGTATTAATCAGAAACACAATGTAACAATACAGGGAGGTAGTGATAAGATGCGTTACTTTGCTTCTGTGGGTTATTTAGGTCAAAAAGGTAACATTGACAATTTCTCTTACAAGAGATACAATTTAAGAACTAATCTTGAGACTCAACTGGCTAAGAACTTCCAGTTAAGTTTAGGTATTGCAGGAAATGTCGGTAAACGTGAAACTCCGGGATATGCTTCAGGCGGTACGGATTCTAATTCCGAATTGGGTGAACAAGGTTGGTTGTCAGTAGCTCATCAGACTATAATGATGCATCCCTATTTGCCGGAAACATATGACGGACTTTATACTGCTACTACACAGAATAACACAAGTCTGCCCAACAGTCCGTTGGCTGCTATTTATGAATCCGGATACAAGCATACCAATAGCTTTGATTTGCAGACCAACATCTCATTGCAATACAATGTGCCTTGGGTTAAAGGTTTGAGTGTAAAAGTAACCGGAGCTTATGACTATACAACTTCTCATAATAAGAATTTGAATACGCCTTACTCCACATATATACATAAAATGCCGACTTCGACAGCAGATTGGACTTGGTCTAAAGCAGACGATCCTCGCGGCACAGCAAATGGAATAAATTTAGGTGAAGGACAGTATAGTTCTCATCAAATGGTAGGCCAAGGAAGTATAAACTATGCAAGCTCCTTCGGAAAACATAATGTAGAAGCAATGGTATTGGCAGAAATCCGGGATTATAAAGAAAACAGTTTCTCCGGCTATAATAAGAACATGAGTTTCTCTGAACTACCAGAATTGAGCTTTGGACAACCGGCAGACTCTCCAATCTCGGGATACAGTGATGCAAACCGTAGTATTGGTTATGTTTTTCGTTTGAAATATGACTATGACAATAAGTATTTGGCAGAGTTTACAGGTCGATATGATGGTTCTTACAAATTTGCCGGCAATGTTAGTGGGAAACGTTGGGCATTCTTCCCGTCAGCGTCAGTAGCGTGGAGAATATCTAAAGAAGATTTTATGTCTAGTCTGACATTTCTGGATGATATGAAGATACGTGCATCTGTCGGTTTATTAGGAAACGATGCAGTGAGTCCGTATGCTTTCCTTAGTACTTACAATTTGATGGATAGCAACAAAAATGCATACCAGACAATTCTGAATGGAAAAGTAATGCAAGCATTACGCGCCTCTGTAATTGCCAATCCTACTCTGACTTGGGAGAACACTTTAACCTACAATGCAGGTTTTGATTTTACCATGTGGAATGGTCTGTTAGGTGTAGAATTCGATGCATTTTATAATTACACCTACGATATCCTGACAGCAATGGGAGGTGATTATCCACCATCCATGGGAGGATATTATTATACTTATGCCAATTACAATAAGGTAGATAGCAAAGGAGTTGAAGTAACGGTGAGTCATCGTAATAAATTAAATTTGGCAGGTAAGCCATTCTCTTATGGTGCGAGCTTCAATCTGACATTTGCAAGAAACCGCTACCTCCGCTATCCGGATAGTCCTAATACAGTAGAATGGAGAAAACGTACAGGACGCAGTGTAGATGCCTCTGTTGTGTGGATTGCAGATGGTCTATTCCGTTCGGAAGAAGAAATAGACAATTCAGCCTGGTATGGCACCCGTCCTAATGTAGGTGATATCAAGTATAAAGATTTGAATGGTGATGGTAAAATAGACGAAGATGATAGAACACGTGTTGGACGTGGTAATCGTCCGGAACTAACTTATGGTTTGAACTTAAATTGTGCCTGGAATGGATTCGATTTAAGTGCACAATTTACCGGAGGTGCATTGTTCGACGTATCATTGACAGGTACTTATTATAATGGCTATGACGACAACACTGTTTGGACACAAGCATTTAAAGAAGGTGCCAACTCACCATTATACTTGGTTCAGAATGCATATACAGTAGAAAACCCGAATGGAACATTCCCCCGACTTACGCTGGGCAATCAGGGGCATGGAGGAGATAATGGACTAGCTTCCACTTTCTGGCTGCGTAATGGTAGATACCTTCGTCTCAAATCTGCGCAATTAGGTTATACATTCCCCAAAAAATGGATGAGCCCCGTAGGTATTCAGAATCTAAGAATTTATGTAGAAGGTTCCAATTTATTCACGATTTGCGGTCTTCCTGATGGAATCGATCCTGAATCTCCGGGAGTAAATAACGGATACTATCCTCAACAACGCACCATTATGGGCGGTATAACTTTGACTTTCTAAACCTTTAAAAGTTCTATTATGAAAACAAAAGTATTAAGTATCATATTGTTGGGAGCCTCTTTAGGGCTTGGCTCATGTAGCGATTATCTGGACATGACTCCAACAGACAGAGCATCAGATAAACTTGTATGGAGTAAACTTGACTATGCAGAGCAAGCAGTCAACGATTTCTATCGCTATATAGATTATTTAGGAGTCTATCGGGACGGACAATGTTTGGCAGGAATGACAGAAGCTTTGACGGATCAGCTTAAATATGGTTCTTACAACTATATGGCCAAATGTCAAATACCCAGTGAAATTGCTTATGGAGGCTCTGTTCTTACGGTGAATTATGTTAGTACTTATTTAGGTAACTGGGGTACTATGTACGAGTACGTGCGCCGCGTCAATGAAGGTATCAACAAATTAAAGAAGTATGCTTCATTTAATCAGACTGATGAAGAACGCCTGGAAGCTGAAATGCGTTTTTTCAGAGGATATCTCTATACAGATTTATTAAAACGTTATAAAGAAGTTATCATATACGATGAGAACTTGGATAATATCCAAAAGGATATGCCGGTTAGTTCGGAAGCCGATGGATGGAACTTTGTATATAATGATTTGAAGTATGCTGGCGAACATTTGCCTGTCGATAAAACTCCTAACGGACGTCTAACCAGCGGAGCTGCTTATGCAATGTTGTCAAGAGCTATGTTGTATGCTGAAAGATGGGATGATGCTCGCATCGCAGCTGAAAAGGTGATGGCAATGGGCTATGAACTGGAAGCAAAAGAAGACTATTCAAATGCCTTTAAAGCGGGAAGCAAAGAAGCCATTTTACAATATTGTTATGATAAAAGTTCTACTGTGACTCATGACTTTGATGGATATATGACTCCTGGAGGTGATAAAGCATTGGATGGTAACTCCATGACCGGAGGATTTGGTACCCCAACACAAGAAATGGTTGAATCGTATGAATATGCAGATGGCAGTGGCTTCCCTGATTGGAGTGCATGGCATACTACTGAAGGTACTACAGCTACTCCTCCTTACGATAAGCTGGAACCGCGCTTTAAAGCTACCATTCTTTATAATGGAGCAACATGGAAAGGTAGAACTATAGAATCTTTCGTAAACGGCACTGATGGTTGGGCTGCATGGAAAACGGATGCGAAGCCGGAAGGGCGTTCTACCACCGGATACTATTTGCGCAAACTGGTAGACGAGGATCACAACTTTACTTCCATACAAGCCAGTACGCAGCCATGGACGGAAATTCGTTATGCAGAAGTCTTATTGAATCATGCAGAAGCCTGCTATCATTTGAATGGCTATACGGATAAGGCAAATAAAGATATTAAAGATATTCGTAACAGAGTAGGCTTATCTTACACAGACAAAAGCGGTAATGATTTAATAAAAGCCATCCGTCAGGAACGTAAAGTGGAACTTGCATACGAAGGACATTACTATTGGGATATGCGGCGTTGGAAATTATCTGCAACAGCATTTACCGGTATTCGTCTTCATGGAATGAAAATAGAGCAAAATGCAAATGGATCTTTCACTTACATTTATACACAATGTGACGATAAAGATCGTAATTTCCCGACTAAGATGTATCGTTTCCCAATGCCACAGGCAGAGTTGGATAATAACGGTGCAGTAACTCAATATGCAGAATGGCAATAAATCTAAAATGAAAACATTATGAAAAAGAATATACTATATCTATTATTAGGGGTTTTGGCTCTCACGAGTTCTTGCCAAGATCCGGAATATGTGCTTCCTACTGCGGACAGGCAGGGAATCACGAGCTTGACTGCGCTCTTTACTTCTGGACCATACGTAGATAAAGAAGCAGTAGTGTATACCATTGCAGATGCTTCTGTAGATAAGTATGTAATCCCTATGCCATGGTATTATCCTGAAAATAGTGATAATGAAACTTCAGAATATATGAAGGCGATGAGGGTTCAGGCAAAGTTGGCGCCCAACTGTACCATTGAACCGGTCCTTTCAATTCTGGACTTGACTAAAGAAAACTATTTCACTTACACAGACGCTCAAGGATATAAGAAACAAATCTGTATCACAGGTGAAAGAGTTAAGTCTACTAAATGTCAGTTACTAAGTTTCTCAATACCATCAGAGGATATTACTGGTATTATTGATGAAGACCACAAAACTGTATCTTTAATCTCTGCAGAAGACTTATCTTCTTGCTTGGCAGATTATTCATTGTCAGCCCATGCAACCATGTCACCGGATCCTAAAACGGAGCCGCTTAATTTTAACTCGCCTGTGGAACTTACGGTGATAGCTCACGATGGAGTGACAAAACAAACGTATACCATTCAAAAAGCAGTACCGGATAAGATCCCTTACGGATATAGAAAAGGTAGTGAGACAGAATTATTTAAATTGGATATGGGAGTTATCGGCTTACCTTGGACTGGAGCAAATGCACCTTCTTTAGCTGTTTCCGGAAATAATCTGGTAGTTTGCTTGGGAGATGGTGCCACCAATCCTACATA
Organism: Bacteroides sp. M10; assembly: GCF_014334015.1. Classification (GTDB taxonomy): domain Bacteria; phylum Bacteroidota; class Bacteroidia; order Bacteroidales; family Bacteroidaceae; genus Bacteroides; species Bacteroides intestinigallinarum. The sequence continues at coordinate 4,520,378 of NZ_CP060488.1, forward strand.
TTACAATGCATCTACCGGAAATAAGATTGGTAATGTAACTTTGGGAAGTGTGAGTGTTGCTTCTTTGGGATGTATGACAAGTGATAGTAAGGGAAATATATTATTAGCTACCAAGGCTACTAACGGTAAATCCTTCTCGATCTATAAAACTTCGTCTGTGACAACAGCTCCGACTTTATTGACAACTTATACCAATAGTACAGGTCTGGATATGGGGACGAAAGTGTCTGTTCAAGGAGATATCAATACTAATGCCTCTATTATTGCCACTTGCGACGGAACATCGGGCTCTGGTTCCAACAAGTTTGTCCGTTGGATTATAACGGATGGCGTACTGGGAAGTCCTCAAGTTGTTTCAGTAAACGGTGTAGATAGTTGGGGAGCACCTGTATCAAACACTAAAGTTGTGACTAAAGGAACTACCGCTCAAAGTGATTATTTCTTGTCATATTATGACGCTAACATACTTTATTGGGTGAATGGAGCAAGTAACAATGCAGCCAAATCTTTGGCAGATTCCGACAATGGTAATTCTTGGGCAATGAATAACAACTGTCTGGATGCAAGAAGCTTTAATAATGCACAATATCTAGTATTAGTATGTACAGCTCATTTCCCACAATGGGGTGGAACTCCATGCCTATATATGTATGATGTAACATCAGACGGATCATTCACCGGTACAGTATCTACTTCAGATGCTTTGTCATTCAATCCGACACTTTCTTCGTTCAACTCTGCTGATGGTGTAGCTGCAACAGGCGATGTACTGCTTGCCCCAACGACAGATGGATATAAACTCCGTGTTTACTACGTGGATAACAACTGTAAGGTTATCGGAGGATATGAATTTGATTGTATCGACAAATAATTAATGATCTCTTTATCTCATATATGATGAGAAAATACTCACTCATAATATATGGGATAAAGAAGTCTGTAAATCATTTAAAGGAGTAGCTATATGTCAACAAAGAAAAAAATGTTATGGTTATTATCATTACTGCCTTTTTTCATAGCATGTGGTGATGATAACACTGATATTCCGGACTGGCCATGGGCAGAGCCGGAGACTCCAACCGAACCAGTTGAAGCCAATCCTGATATTGTAAATCAGGGATGGACCAATGTGAAAGACGTTTATGGAACTTTACCTGAACATATCAACGTGTATAAATCACCGGAAACATTGGAAGGCAAAAAGGCGATAGCTTATATTGCTGTGGGTGATATGAGTAAAGCAACATTTGGTGTATTAGGAGAAAAAACAGGATTGAAAAAGCCAAAAGAATTTTATGAAGAGAATAACTCCACAATTGTAATAAATGGAGGCTTTTTCTATGAAAGCTCATTAAGTCTGATATGGCGTAACGGTGAAATGGTGTGTAAGAACAATGATGTAACAGCAGAAGATTGGACTAACGGTCCATTCTGGTATCCTGTATTAGCTGCATTCTGTGAAATGAATGATGGCTCATTTAAATCAATGTGGACTTACACAACACTATCCAATGTTACTTATTGGTATTCGGAACCCTCACCGGTAAAATCAGAAACAACTCCTAACGAAAATTTTCCCTCTACAGGAACTGTCTTAAATGCTAAAACAGGAATAGGCGGTGGCCCCGTACTTCTGTTGGATGGAAACATAAAGAATACATACGAAGAAGAAATCTTATCAGATATTGGCGCCACGGCGAACAGACCTCGTTCGGCTATTGGTATCACCAATGATAAGAAAATGATTCTTTTTGTGTGTGAAGGAGATGGAATGACAACGGGAGTTGCCGGTATGACCACCGAAAATGTAGCTAATATCATGAAAGCACTGGGATGTACGGATGCCATCAATCTGGATGGCGGTGGTTCTAGTTGCATGTTAGTCAACGGGCAAGAGACTATCAAGACAAGTGACTCCAGCGGAGACGAAAGATCCGTAGCATCAGTAGTCACTCTTAAATAAAAAATGTACTGCGGATATATCAGGCAGTATCTACCTAATAAAACAAGTATGATATGAGAAAATTTCTAAAAATACTAATACTGACTTTCTTGGGAGCAGTTACAATAACCTCCTGTAGTGATGATTCTGATGGAATTCCCGGATGGCCGTGGAGTGATAATTCGACAGAAAAGCCGGACGAGCCGGAGGTTACAGAAGCTAAACCACGATATATTTGGATTGATGCGGCTGCTAATTTTCCTGACTATGCCAATAGTAAGGAAAACATAGCCAGAGATATGGAAAAGATAAAAGCAGCAGGATTCACTGATATTATTGTCGATGTACGTCCCACTACAGGAGATGTATTATTCAATACTAATGTTGTAGATCAGGTGAAACGTATGGATGTATGGGGTAATTCCGGATATAGTTATTATGAAAGGACGGAAACTTGGGATTACTTACAAGCATTTATTGATGAGGCTCGTAAACAGGAATTAAAAGTGAATGCATCCATCAATACATTTGTAGGCGGTTATTTATGTCCGTATAATCTGGGGCATGATGGAATATTATTCCGTGATGATTCTAAAAAAGGATGGGCTAGTGTAGCTAATTTGGCTGATGGGTTAACCAATACAATGGATTTGTTGGACGATGAGACTGATTATGGGGCAAAATTCTTCAATCCAGCTAATGATGATGTGCAAAACTTCGTTTTACAATTATTGGCCGACTTGGCTAAATATGATCTGGATGGCATCATACTAGACCGTTGTCGTTATGATGACTATGGTTTAGAAAGTGATTTTTCTGACATTTCCAAGCAGAAGTTCGAAGAATACATCGGTGAAACTGTAGCAAACTTCCCGGCAGATATTATGGCGCCCGGTACGGATGAACTTCCTTCGGAACAACCTGCCTATTTTAAGAAGTGGCTGGAATTCAGAGTAAAAGTAATTCATGATTTCATTGTAAAGGCGCGCGACAAGGTTAAATCAGTCAATAACAATATCAAATTTGGAGTTTATGTTGGTGCTTGGTATTCTACATACTATACATCAGGTGTAAACTGGGCCAGCCCTAAATACAACACCTCTACTTACTATCCGAAATGGGCTACTGCCGATTATAAAAATTATGGATATGCAGATCATTTAGACTATATCTTCTTGGGTGCCTATGCTTCCGTGAACAATATATATGGAAGCGGGGAATGGACCATGGAAGGCTTTTGCAAGAATGGACGCGAATTGCTACAAGGTGATGTACCTTTTGCCGGTGGACCGGATATAGGTAACAGTACCGGATGGACCGACGGAGGACAATCTGCTAAAATTCCGGATGCCATTGATGCTTGTATCAATAATAGCGACGGTTTCTTTGCCTTCGACCTTTGCCACATTAAGATGTATGACTATTGGAATGCTTTTAAAACGGGCTTTGATAAATATCTGGAATCTATCGAAGAATAAAGTTTGAACTAACCAACTAATTATGAAAATATATTTATTACAATTTTTTTTATTAGTAGGTCTGGGCTTGAATTTACAAGCCCAGATTCCTTCTAATCATATTCGCGGGAAAGTAACCTGTAATGGGACAGGAGTCCCGGGGGTAGTAGTTACCGACGGAATAGACTGTACGCTTACTGACCAACAAGGCCAATATACTCTCCTCCCCAATAGAGATGTTCGTTTTATTTATTTATCCACTCCTTCTGGATATTTGCCGAAAGCAGAACAAACAATACCTTTATTCTATCAAAAGCTGAATCCGGCCAAACAAGGTGTTTACGATTTCGAATTGATAAGAAATCCGCAAAATGAAATGAATCATCTTTTTTTGGTGCAGGCAGATGCCCAAGTGACTTCCGAGGATGATGTAAAAGCCTATGCAAAATATTTGCAGGATATGAAAGAATATATTCGTCCTTATATAGGTAAAAAAGAGGTATTCGGTATAGATTGTGGGGATATTGTAGGAGATACACCCTCTTTATATCCTTCATATATAAACACGGTATCATCATTAAATTTTCCCATTTATCGGGCAATCGGTAATCATGACATGACGTATGGAGGACGTACTTTTGAATACTCCTATCGTACTTTCGAAAGTTATTTCGGTCCCATCTATTATTCGTTTAATAAAGGAAATGCACATTACATCGTACTCGATAATTGCTTTTATGTCAACCGTGATTATCAATATATAGGTTACATTGATGAACGTACTTTCCAATGGCTGGAGCAAGACCTCTCATACGTGCCTAAAGACAAACTTGTCTTTGTGGTAATGCATATTCCTTCCAGTCTTCAGAAGAAGTTAAGATATAATACCCTAGATCAGGATGAAACTGTAAATACAGCTGCACTGTACAAACTATTGGAAGGTTATAATGCCCATATCATTTCCGGACATACACATTTCAATTTGAACGTATGCTTTAATGATTCATTAATGGAACATAACACAGCTGCCGTATGCGGTACTTGGTGGCGTGCAGATATTAATGTGGACGGCACTCCGAGGGGATACGGGGTATATGAAGTAGATGGGAACCAAGTGAAATGGCTATATAAAAGTGCAGGCTACCCGAAAGAGCATCAATTACATGTATATCAGGCCGGATCATCTGACGAGTACCCTTCCGATATTATTGCTAACGTATGGAACTGGGATGAACAATGGAAAGTGGAATGGTATGAAAACGGAAAGCGAATGGGAGAAATGCAACGTTATAAAGGGTACGATCCTACAGCCAAAGCAATCTGTTCTGACAAAGAAAAGGTGAAGTATGAATGGATTTCCCCTATTCTTACCGAACATCTTTTTCATGCTACTCCTCACAATAAGAATGCTAAAATGGAAGTGAAAGTAACAGATCGCTTCGGCAATGTATACACTAAAGCTATAGAAAATAAATAAAGATAATATGTTGAGAACCAGATATTTTATATTATTGATATGTTTGTCGTTTCTTTTGAAGGCAGAAGCTAAAGTAACCCTAACTTCCATTTGGGGGAGTAATATGGTGTTGCAGCAACAATCAAAGGTTACTTTCTCCGGAACGGCAACTTCGGGAAAACGCGTGCAAGCTATCGCTTCATGGGATAATAAAAAAGTCCAAACGAATGTTGATACAAAAGGTGAATGGAAACTTACGCTTCAAACACCGAGAGCCGGAGGGCCATACAGTATAACGTTCTCGGACGGAGAGGAATTCAAGTTACAAAATATTTTAATAGGAGAAGTCTGGTTCTGTTCCGGACAGTCGAATATGGAGATGCCTGTAAAAGGATTCCGTGGACAGCCAGTGTTTGGCTCCCAGCCGTACATTGTATCTGCCAATCCTCAACGTCCATTGCGCCTCTATACAGTAAAAAATGCCTGGAGTACCACTCCACAGGAAGCTGGGGTGGAAGGAGAATGGGAAGAAGCCTCTCCGGAAGAAGTTGCTAATTTCAGTGCGACAGCTTATTTCTTTGGTAATCAGCTACAACAATCTCTGGATATTCCCGTCGGACTGATACATTGTTCCTGGAGTATGTCAAAAATAGAGGCCTGGATGGATAAAGAGACTTTGTCGGACTTCCCGGAAATAGCATTACCCTGCGTGGAACAGAAAGAGTTTGAATGGACGGCAGGGACTCCTACATTATTATGGAATGCAATGGTAAATCCATGGAAAGGATTTCCTGTTAAAGGAGTTATCTGGTATCAAGGCGAAGCAAACACATCCGATCCTGGATTATATAAAAGATTATTTCCTGCGATGGTTTCCCAATGGAGAACATTCTTCAATAATCCCCAAATGCCATTTTATTACGTACAGATTGCGCCGTGGAAATCGGAAGGCAATGATAAACAGGATTGGGCTTGGTTCCGTCAATGTCAGTTGGAATTGATGTCAGAAGTTCCTAATGTCGGGATGGTGACAACAGGAGATGCCGGAAGTGAAAACTTTATTCATTCACCTTATAAAATAAAGATCGGTGAGCGATTGGCTTATTGGGCATTGGCAAAGACCTATCATCGTAAAGGTATTCAATATTCCGGTCCTATATATAAATCCCATCGGATAAAAGAGAACATAGTAGAAATAGATTTTGAACATGGTGAAGATGGATTGACTCCTGAAAATCAAAACGTGAAAGGATTTGAAATAGTGGGGACGGATGGTATATTCCGACCGGCCAAAGCGGAAATTATCAGTGGTTCTTCTACTGTAAAGGTCTGGAATGATTCGATCAATGACCCCATAGAGGTACGTTATTGTTTCCGGAATTATATGTTGGGAGAATTATGCAATAATGCGGCTATTCCTGCTTCTCCTTTCCGGATTGTAATCAAGAAGAAACCCGCTTTAATGTGGTTTGATGCCGAGGCTAATTTCGAACGTTTCAGTCATAAAGACTCGATAGACTACTATCTGGAGAAAATCAAATCATTAGGTTTTACCCATGCAATAGTGGACATCCGTCCCATTACCGGAGAAGTACTTTATCAAAGCCAGTTTGCCCCACAGATGAAAGAATGGAAAGGTGCAAAAGCTGGGAATTTTGATTACTTGCAACATTTCATTAAAAAAGGCCATGAATTGGGACTTGAGATTCATGCTTCCTTAAATGTGTTCTGCGCCGGACACAATTATTTCGATCGCGGAATGGTATATAGTGGACATCCGGACTGGGCATCAATGGTGTATACTCCCGAGAAAGGCATTATTCCAATCACGGAAGAAAAACAGAAATACGGTGCTATGATTAACCCCTTGAATGAGGAATATCGGACGCATATTCTGAATGTACTGAAAGAAGTGGTGACCAATTATCCTGATTTGGATGGACTGATGCTCGATCGCGTACGTTATGATGGTATAACAGCCGACTTTTCATCACTTTCGCGTGAGAAATTTGAAGAATATATAGATAAGAAAGTGACCAAGTTCCCCGAAGATATTTTTGTTTGGAAGAAGAATGCTGGTGGGAAGTATATCATGCAACCGGGAAAGTTTTTCCAGAAATGGATTGAATGGAGGACGAAAAACATTACTGATTTTATGGCATTGGCACGTAAAGAAGTTAAAGCTACCAATCCAAAAGTTTCTTTTGGCACATATACTGGGGCTTGGTATCCGTCTTATTACGAAGTAGGAGTTAATTTCGCCAGTAAAAAGTATGATCCGGCTCAAGATTTCAGCTGGGCTACTCCCGAATATAAAAATTATGGATATGCAGAGCTGATTGATTTGTATGCAACTGGAAATTACTATACAGACATAACAATAGAAGAGTATAAGAAAACGAACCGCAGTATCTGGAACGAAACAGACTCACAAGCTCAAGCCGGTACATGGTACTGTGTGGAAGGTTCTTGTCAACACTTACGTCAAATTCTGAAAGATAACAAGTTTATGGGTGGTATCCTGGTAGATCAATTCTACGATAACCCGGGAAAATTATCTGAAACAATAGAAATGAACCTCCGTCGATCGGATGGGCTCATGGTATTTGATATTGTACACATCATCCAAAAGAATCTTTGGAAGGAAGTAGAAAAAGGAATGCGTGAAGGGAGAGCTTTATGAACAACAGAGCTTTAGCTTTAGATGCTTTAAGAGGATATGCAATTATTACGATGGTACTTTCGGCTACCATCGTAACGCATGTTCTTCCCGGTTGGATGAGTCATGCGCAAACGCCTCCGCCAGATCATGTGTTTAATCCGTTGTTACCCGGCATTACTTGGGTAGATCTTGTGTTTCCTTTTTTCTTGTTCGCTATGGGAGCCGCGTTTCCTTTTTCCATAAGGAAACGTGCTGAAAAAGGTGATTCAAAATTGAAGCTTGTTTATGAAGCTGTCAAACGGGGGATTCAGTTGACTTTCTTTGCTATTTTTATCCAGCACTTTTATCCGTACATGTTAAGCTCTCCACAAGATATGAGGGCATGGTTGCTGGCTATACTCTGTTTTATTGTTCTATTTCCCATGTTTATGCGTATTCCTTTGAAGATGCCGGATTGGGCACATACTTCAATAAAAGTTGGAGCTTACATTATTGCTGCCATCATGTTAGCAACCACCTCTTATGCAGATGGTAAGACATTCAGCCTATTCTCCAGTAATATCATCATTTTGTTGTTGGCTAATATGGCTGTTTTCGGCTCTATTCTTTACATTTTCACAATGCATAATCGTTGGATACGCTTAGGAGTTCTGATATTGCTACTGGCAATAATATTAGGGAGTACAGTGGATGGTTCGTGGACACAGAGTGTATTTAATTATACTCCTTTGCCATGGATGTATCGGTTTGATTACTTGAAATACTTATTTATCGTTATTCCCGGCAGTATAGCTGGCGAATATTTAGCGGAGTGGATGAAAACATATCAAAAAGAGACGGATGATTATGCTACATCTCCTTATCGTAAAATGAGTATCATGTTGATGATATTATCCGTCGTTCTTATCATTAGTAATCTTTACGGTCTCTACACTCGTAATTTGGTTATTAATCTGGTGGTTACAGTTTTATTGCTACTAGCAGGCAAATGTATATTTCCACACAGGGTGGATGGAATAGCCCTATTATGGAAAAAGTTGTTTAATGCAGGCGCATACTTACTTCTTTTGGGTTTGTGTTTTGAACCTTTTCAGGATGGCATTAAAAAAGATCCGACAACTTTTAGTTATTTCTTTGTTACTTCTGGGCTGGCTTTCCTGGCTCTTATATTCCTAAGTATTATTTGTGACTATTTCCGGTGTGTCAAAAGTACTCGTTTTTTAGTCATGTCCGGTCAGAATCCAATGATAGCTTATGTGGTCGGCGATTTATTGATTATGCCATTAGCTAACATATTAGGAGTTGCTTCATTGTTATCTTATTTTCAACAAAATGCCTGGCTAGGTTTTCTCCAGGGAGTAATCCTTACTTCTTTGGCTGTGTTAGCAACTATGTTCTTCACTAAAATCAAATGGTTTTGGAGAACATGATTTTCAAAAGAATATTTTCTCGTTTATATTTATGTCTGTTTTGTAACCCTAGGAAATATTGATCATTTGCAACCGATCCTATTCCTCCAGGATGCCATACAATACATATATATATCATTCCTAGTTTATACATAGTAAAGTTACTATTCATTAGATACAAACTTCTTTTGATTAGAGGCTAAAGTTATGTTTGATAGATGGCAAACTTTAATTGCAAGCTTTGATTATATAAATGCAAGTTTCATTTTTATAATCAAAGCTTGCAATTATAAAAACGAAACTTGCATTTAAAGATTGAGATTAGCTAAAAAAAAGTTTACTATGTATGCAAAAGAAGTTTGGACTTCATTGAAAGGAAGTTTTCTATGTATGAACTGGAAGCTACCACCTTTATCGAAGGTGTCAATCTCGCACCACAATCAGTATAACAATTAAGAAAAATGATTATCTTTGTCGCACTCTAGGCAGAAACATGACAGAAGGATTAGCAGTGCTAATCATTGCCAACGTAGCTAATGCAATGAAAACAATAAAGGCAGTGACGGCAAACAAAGGAAAGTGCTGACCGCTGCCGGAATTAAATAGATGATGAAACAATTCTTTCTTTTCACAATGTTGTGCCTGTTCGGCATACAGTTGCAGGCACAACAACTGACGTACTATGATGCGTCATGCTTTCCCCTTTTAGGAAAAGCAACACAAGACACAGGGGCAAGATATGAGAGACTACCGGATTCTCTCAAAAACATTTCTCGTTCCCCTTTATGGAATTTGAGTCGTAATTCGGCAGGAATGGCGATACGATTTCGTAGTAACTCTACCCGAATAGCGTTGAAATGGGAGAATCTCTTTAACAATCACATGAATCACATGACTGATACAGGAGTAAAAGGACTTGATTTATACTGTTGGGAAAGCAACGGAAAGTGGAGATTTGTAAACAGTGCCCGCCCGAATGGAAAAACGAATCAAGCAACGATCATTGCCAATATGCAACCCCAAGAAAGAGAATATATGCTTTATCTTCCTCTTTATGATGGCCTTGTTTCTTTGTCTATAGGAGTGGACTCGTTATCCACCATCGATCAGCCTTTCATTGATTATCCGATCCGCAAAAGGCCGGTTGTATTTTATGGCACCAGCATTCTTCAAGGGGGGGTGCTTCACGTCCAGGAATGGCACATACCAATATCATATCGAGAAGACTGAACCGTGAATGTATCAACTTGGGATTTAGTGGAAATGCACTTTTAGACTTGGAAGTGGCCAAAGTGATAGCCGAAGTAGATGCCAGTGTTTTTGTTTTAGATTTTGTGCCTAATGCTTCTGTAGAACAGATGAAAGAACGGATGGAAACATTTTATCGTATCATTCGTAGTAAACATCCGGATACGCCAGTCATTTTTATAGAAGATCCTATTTTCACTCATACGCTTTATGATGAAAGAATAGCTAAAGAAGTGCAAAGAAAGAATGACACATTAAAGGAAATATTCAACCGGCTAAAGAAAGAAAATGAAAAGAATATCATTTTTATCTCTTCCAAAAATATGCTGGGAGAAGATGGGGAAGCTACAGTTGACGGCATACATTTCACAGATTTAGGTATGATGAGATATGCTGATTTAGTTTGTCCGATCATTAAGAAAGCAATAAAATAATGACGCTATGCCAACAACATGGCGTCATTATTTTAGATCTCATTCTATTGAATTCCTATCTCACTAACAAACATCCAAGGAACAAGAGTAGAGGCCTTTGATACAGAAGCATTTGCTTGAATCTTAACAAAACGTGCCTTTGTAGATTCAAAGTCTAGTTGATGTTGGGATACACTGGCTTCTTTTCCCTGTTTTGCTATTATTCTTTCTTCTTTTACACATTGATAATATTTTCCATCATCAGAAACAAAGACAGAAATTAAATCCGGGTCCAAGATATTATCACTTATCACCGAAAGGTTAGTAAAAAGTAACTTACTAATGCTCGTTTGTTGTCTAAGATCAATGACTGCTTCAAACCCTTTAGGAAAACCTAACCATCGGGCATCGTCAGGACGCGTAGAACCGATAATGCCATCCACTAGCATTGAAGCTCCACCATATACATGCATGCGGCTTAACTCTGAATGTAATGTCACAGGTTTAAATGTCGCTTTATTACAATCAACTTTTAAACTCGAAACCTGTGACATTTGATTATTCCGATATGCCATAGCTTTCAAAGTTACACTACTATCTATTTTCAATACTCCTTTATATAAATAACTATTTCTATCGGGAAGACTTCCATCTAAAGTGTAAAAAATAGAATCATTCCCCAGAGTAGAAAGAGAAACTTCCAAATCTCTATTTTTTATATCAACCTTATCTGTAATAGATACATCCAGAATATGACGCGCGTAGTTATATCCATACAAGTCATATATATCAATGATTTGTGGTAAACGGGATAAAAAATCCAGATAGTTTTTCTTTTCCGGCATTGTCCATTGAACTTCGGAGAGGGCAGCAAGCCGTGGCAGAATCTGATACTGGCGTATCCGTTCGTTAGGCATATACTCGCACCAGACATTGGCTTGAACCCCTATTATATGTTTTTTTTCATTATCTGTCAGTCCTTCAGGTAATGGTTCAAATGAATATACCCTTTCTACATTTATATATCCGCCTACCGGTATTTCTTCTTTACTACTATCTAAGGTCTGGCTATAATCAAAATACATGTGAGTGGCAGGTGCCATGATGACATCATGATTCAATCTCGCAGCTTCTATTCCTCCGGAAATGCCTCGCCATGACATTATAACAGAACCATCCATGGGCATTCCTTCCAATATTTCATCCCATCCAATAACTTGTTTCCCTTTAGAATGCAGGTATTGGGCTATTTCTCCCATAAAATAGCTTTGCAAATAATCCTCTTTAGAAAATCTGGAATCACTTTTTAAATGAAGCTGTTTAATTTTGCCCTGACATTTCGAACATGCCTGCCATCGCTCTTTGACGCACTCGTCTCCTCCTATATGAATATATTTTCCGGGAAACAGCTCGCATACTTCATCCATCACGTCTTTAAACAACTGAAGGGATTGCTCATTTCCTGCACAAATTACATCTTTAATAACTCCCCATCGGTTAGCCACTTTATATTCTTTTTCAATACATCCTAACTCTGGATAGGAAGCTAACACTGCAGATGTATGTCCCGGCAAGTCTATTTCCGGAATGATGGTAATATATCTTTCGGCCGCATACGCAATAACGTCTTTTATTTGGTCTTGAGTATAAAAACCTCCATGACGTTGATTGTCTGTGGGATAATCATTACCACCTATATAGCGTCCCACCACAGTATTATCACGCCATGCGCCTATTTGTGTTAAAAGAGGACGTTTCTTTATCTCCATTCGCCAACCTTGATCGTCTGTCAAATGCCAATGGAATACATTTAAGTTATGCAAAGCCAGGATATCAATCGTTCGTTTCACCATTTCTACATCCGAGAAATGTCTACTCACATCAAGCATCATTCCTCTGTATGCAAATCTGGGATAATCTTTGATTTCCGTTGCCGGAAAATGAACTTCGGAAACTTCTTGCACAGGTATTGATTTAACAAGCGTCTGCATTGCATAAAATGCTCCGGATGGAGTCACAGATTGTATATGAATCTCGGAGGAATCAATATTGATTTGATAAGCCTCTTTATGGGTATGTTTCAATCCCAGTTCAAAGATGACGACATTTGCTCCTTCTTTCTTATCGCCCTGTTCTACTTGAAGATTGAGGTTGGCGTTACGCTTTACTGTCGTGGAAAATTGATTAGCGATACCCTTTAACGCTAAATCTTTAAAGAAAATCCGAGTAGCAGAATTCATAGTAAAGCTTCTCTCTGTTTTCTTTAAACTAATTTGTTGGGGCAATGGAATGACTTTATAAGATGCGTCAGAATATTTCTGCGTACATGCAAAAAGTAAAGAAGAGAATAATAGTGTTATAATTGATTTCTTCATACGTAAAAATAGATAAAAGTCTGCTCTAGTTTTGTTATTAACTAGAACAGACTTCTTAAGAATTTAACAATTAATATTTAATGCAACGTATAGCGTATCCTAAAGTAAATCCTCCTTCTGTTTGCAAAAGGCTACTACTTTCACTGGCATTTAGATTGAATCGTCCTAATCCTTCACCGTAAGTCGTTGAAGACAAATAGAATACATGGGCTTTTATTCCATCTGGAGCCAAAGTTCCGTCTCCATTTCCATATCCTATGCCATAAGCAGAGAAACCGGAGATATTAGTCCCCCCCTTATAGTCATACCAGACATTCCAGTTTTCACCAAAACCCGTAACCTTCAGCTTACTTCCAACATCTACCGTATTTGTCCCTGACAGATAACTAACTAACGAACTCCATTTTTCATTGGAAGGAATAGTAAAACCTTCCGGAGAAATAGCATCAGCAAAGGCACCGCTCAAATATCCACATGCGACGGCATTATATAAAAATCCTGCATCCGGGTTTTCCGGTGAACTAGATTCCCTATAAGCAGCAGTAGTCTTCCATGCATCAGCTCCTGTTATGCCCGTTGCAATGTCACTTCCATTGGCTAGTTTTGTAGTCTTCAGGTTATATTGCATCCAATATTGTGTTCCTATTTTTACTATACCATAATTATTGCCACTGGCATCTGTTGCATAATAAGGCGCAGTGGTTAACGTTTCATCACTAAGTGCTTCTACTGCTTTTATCTCACCGGAATTGCTAATAGATAAGAACTGGGCAGGAGCGGCCTTTGTACCAGCAATATAACTGGATATAGAATTAGCCGATTTGTCAAAGGCCACACTTCCATTATGAATGGGTTCTGAACTTACGTTAAAGACTTCGGTTGGCATATCCTCTTCATATACCTGATCCAAAACAGAAACTACAAATCCGCGAGTTAAATCAGCACTATTGCCTACCATTGGATATACGACGATAGCCTGTTTGTCAATATTGCCAGAAGAACATAAGTACTCGCGACAGATTTCACCTACCTGCGTATTTCCATCCATCAATTTATATACAAAAGTCTTATCTGTCCCTGTAAAGGTAGGAACAGTGAAGGTTTTAGGCTTTGCTTCCGGTGCTGGGGCAGCATCTTGTTTTACACGTATACGACTTCTTGCATCATTTAGTTTCACTGTTAATGTGGTAGAACGCTCTTGTTGGTCTACATTTTCATCCACTACAATTTTTACTGAATTATTTGCTGTGGATACATGGGCCCATGTTTCATCTCCAGTAGTGACTGAAGCCACAAAAGTATTTTCACTTGCCGTTACATTGATTGTTTTAGCCTCTCCTTCGTAAGTGAAAATCAAATCATCTTGCGGTACAGATAAAATCGTTTCGTCATCAGTAGCATATTCATCATTATCATCATCACAAGCAACAAATGCACTTGTGATGAACAAAAGGCATAAAATCGAAAATAAATCTTTAAAATGTTTCATAATATAAGTATTGTTAAGTGAGTAATCTGTTATTTTTCACCTCTGATATGTTGTCTTTTCACAACAATGTCGGCAAACCAATTATATAAATCATTATCTTCTTTATAGGAAGAAGTTGCCAGGTCATAAACCATGCAGTCTCCAATATAATAAGCTAATGGAATATCATAGAGTGCTCCATATTTTTCATAGGCTTCCATGTACTCATGTAGTCTATCCGCTCTATAGTCCGGGCTTTTCTTTAGTGCTCGTTCATCAAACTCGACTTCCAGATACATCCCTTTTTCTTTGGCAAATTCACAAACTGTCTTCAGGTGCATCGAATCTGGTTTTTGCTCATAAAAGAAATAGTTGGGTTGCTGGTAAGCTACATCAAATTTTAGTTCTTTCCATTCTCCATGCCCATCCGACCCCCAATATGGAATCCAATAGAATTTATAACCCAATGAACGCATATATGCGCCTATTTCATTCAAAATTGTCCGGCTATTGGTGGCTTCTTCCGCTATCCAATAGAACCCATCCAGAGATATATTTTCGAATTGAGCCTTCTTAAAGCGGTCTATCGCATAGTCAATATACCATTTACAAGCATTTATACGATCTGCCTCATTAGAGAAATCAAGCTGCCTACCGTTAAGCTCTCCCCAATCTTTTTGGTTAGGGACAGGCTCTGGCAATGTCAGAACAACCTTACGCGCATGCCGGGGAGCTCCTATTTCTTTTTTTACATCGTCAATACAGCTTTCAATAGCATCCAAAGCTTTACCTTTCTGAAAATACTTATCGCACAAGCCTTTCCATTCACTTTTCCTAGCGGACATGGGCTCATAATAGGAAGCAAAACTACGCCCTTTTCCATCCTTGAATTCTAAAAATAAGAAGCCGTCAAACATCCAATGTAAATCACCTTTTTTATCTCTGTAGGCAACATTTTTCATACATTGTTCTTCATTCCATTCTGTCTGGCGATGTGCACCTCCATAGTACATCAGTACCATATCGGCTATAACACCATTTTCTTTTATGATTGGTTTCTTTCTACTGCTGGCACAAGAAATAGCCAGCAGTGTCAAGAAAGAAAACATAACCAAACTTTTGTTCATATAGCCCATATTTATTTCTCTCCTCTAGCCTTTTGCCTTTTAGAAATCATGGTACACAATTCATTATACAAAGCTCGGTCTTCTTCGTATATAGAGCTTTTTAAGGAATACACCATGCAGTCACTTTGATAATAAGCTATAGGGAAAGATTTGATAATTCCATAAGAATCAAAAGCGCGTAAATAATCACGTAATCTGTCAGCCCGGTAATCTTGACTGTTCTTTTTCAATGCTCTTTCATCAAATTCCATTTCCAGAGCCATATTCTTACTTTTCGCATAGCTAATGACTCTGTCGAAATAGCTTGTATAATCAGGCTTTTGAGCGGGAAAGAAGTAATTTGGTTGTAGGAAAGCAGCATCAAATTTCATACTTTCCCATTCTCCCATACCATCAGTGCCCCAATAAGGAATCCAATAGAATTTTAGATTTTTTGATTTTATATAGTCTGCAACTTGAGGAAGATAGTGCCGATTATCCGTTAATTGTTCTGCTACGAAATAAATGCCATCCAAAGATAAATAATTTAAATTGGCTTCATTAAACTTCTGAATAATGTAATCAACATACCATGAGCATGCGCTGACACAATCAAGTGTTAACGAAAAGTCCATAGCTCTTCCTGATATTTCTCCCCAATCTTTCTGGTCTTTATATGCAGCAGGCATACTGATTATAAGCCTGCGCTTATATTTAGGAGCCCCTAAACGCGTAGCCGACTTTGACAGGATAGAATTTAAGCGAGCGATAGGACCGTCTGCCGCAAAATATTTGTCAACCAATCCCTGCCATTCGGTTTTCCGAGCTCCTAATCCGCCCAGGCCATTTTCAAAATTGCGACCCTCTCCTGTATGTGTTTCCAAAAACAAGAAAGAATCAAAAAGCCAGTTCTCTTTTCCTGCTGGGTCTGTATAAGTGACATTTGCCTGCAATTCTTCTTCTGTCCACCTGGTAGCGCGATGAGAACCACCATAATATAGTAGTGATATATCGTGTACAGGTCCATTCTGCATCACTCCGCCACCTATAGATTCCGGGAGATAGTTTCCAACAATGAGATACCGATAATCTTCACCCTTATATTCCAAATAAATAGGAATAATTTCTGTCAAGTCAAATGTGTTAGAAGTAGAAGATGGAGATTTCATCGTAACGCCAGACGCCAATTCAAGTTCCACAGGAATAGCTGTAGGTGTGCTCCCTATTGGAAAATCAATAGATATTTTATTCATTTCGTTATCAATCCGAATGCTAGTAGGACGCAAATCCCCTCCCACTGTGACCCCGGTAACAAAATCGGTAAAATAGTCATGTTTCACTTCCTCCTTATCATCATCTGTACAAGACAAGAATAAAGGAAATAGAGCTAATAGTAATATTATATTTTTCATAAATAATGTGTTCTATCAATTTATTATTTTAAAAGTATACTTTTGTATAAGTAGAGATACCTATTCTAATATGGGAATTAAAATCATTCTGGAAGAAGTCTCATTCACATCCACATTTCCATCAACATGCAACTTCAGTGGCAATACATACTTTTTTTCACCTCTTTGCTGATATCGTTTTATTATATCACCATCAAAAGTAATCAAGCTTTTATACGACACAGTGGAAGTCGAAAAGTCAAAATTTGTTTTGGAAATAGAATAGCATACATCAGGTATGATTTCAAAAGATGTATTTTCCTCCTCGTTGTAAACTTTTAGCGTCTCTTCGTCCACTTCTATCGAAACGTTTGCCGTTTGTTCACCAATACCCGATTTATACACTGTCACTGTATAATCGGCAAAGTCTCTATAATTTACATATACTTCCTGAACTCCGGACTGGACCAGATATACTTTATCTTTCACCATCCCATCCATTCTATTGTCTTCACAAGCTATAAAAAATGATATACTTGTTACGACCATAATTATTTTAATGATTAAATTTTTCATAACTATATCTTGTTTTAGTTCCAGCCTTCATTTTGGGTAAAGTTCTTCATTTCATTCAGTTGGGTTTGGGCAATAGGGAATAAATGATGTTTTCTTTCGAAAACAATGGGTTGACAAATTTTCGAGGTACGTACCCAAGAACTTTCATAATCAGTTGCCAGCAGATTCAAACCATAACGCAAACCGTTCGCTTCTTTATCAGCTACCATCCATGTACGTAGGTCATAATAACGCAGTCCTTCAAAAGCCAGTTCAACCATTCGTTCCTGACGAATCCATTTGCGCAGCTCTTCCTTACTGTCGACCACTGCCGGATATGCATTTTCCAGTTTACCTAATCCAGCTCTTTCGCGTATCTTGTTTATATATACTAAAGCTTCTTTGGCATCTCTGGCAGGCTTTTCATTGCATGCTTCCGCATAATTCAAATAAATTTCAGCCAAACGCAAATAACTCCACGTGAAAGAACCCCATGTGTTTTTACGAGTATCAATATTAGGATCTGTAAATTTAGTAAATACAAAACCTGTTTTTACATAATCACCGCTGCTATGGGCATAGGATGAAGTACCTCCTGTGAAGAAAGTTACAGGGGCATACTGTTCTTTAGTTCCATCCGGATGGATCCAATACATTCCATTAAAAAATATAGATGCGTAAAAACGTCCGTCTCTTCCTTTCATGCTATTATGTACTTTAATACCTTTGTCTCTATGAGTAGGATGCAGCCAACCGTCAGTGAAACCATTTGCTTCGTAACCTGATTTATCATCTATAATCGGGGAACCGTCTGCTTTATATCCTGTGACTGGATATCTGCCTGAAGCCATCATAGGGTATGCATCGACCAATTTCATGGTGGGAGTATAACCACCCAAGCCCACTCCAAATACTCTTGGGGGAACAACCCGTTGATTCCATACCTCACCATCTTTATAATATCTGGCAATAATTAATTCTTCATTCCATTTCTCGGTAAATACTTCTCGATAGGAATTCATCGCTTTAAGTACAGGGTCTGTTTCCGTCTTGTTAAAATGGAGTTTGTAAACATCCAGATCAATAACCATTTTTGCAGCTTCGGCAGCTTTCGTCCACTTATTCAAATCCTCACCTTGAGGGAAGATTGGTTTACCTTCATGATTGACCATTCCTCTGCCATATCCAATACTACCTCCCCCGTTGAATAAAGGGCGAGCGGCAAAGAGCAAAACTCGGGAACGCATACCTAATGCAGCCCCTTTGGTCATACGGCCCATCCAGGTAGTAGGATCTTGGATTGTTTTAGGTAAAATCTGTGCTGCATCATACATCTCTTTTTCGATAAAGCCTACGCACTCATCAACCGTGTTTCTATCTATTACTTCTGATTTAATGGCTAAATCTGCTATTTGATCATACCAAAGATATATGGGACCATATTGTTTGAATAAATTGAAGTAATAATAAGCTCTAAGAAAACGGGCCTCCGCTTTCATAACTTCCCTTTCTTCTCCCGTCAGCTCTTTGCATTCATCAATATGGGCAATAAATGTAGTCGCTTGATTAATTGCTACATAGTATTTTGACCAAGGATTAAATTTAGGTGTCCATTCACCTCTTACTCCTGTTGTCGACTGATTGTAACTTCCACTATTGACCAATTCATAGTCCATCTTTTCCCAAGAAAAATAAGCATCATCAGCGCAAGGGACAAAAGACTGATCGTATGCATTAATCTCTTCTGGTATATAACCGTAAAGTCCTGCCAGAAAGCGTTCTGTTGTAGGACGTTTGCTGAAAACTTCTTCTATTGTCATCTGATCATTAAAATTATGTTCTAAATAATCAGAACAAGAAAATAAACCTAATGACAAAAAAGCAATTATGATATATCTTAGTTTCTTCATAATATATTAGAAATTAAAGTTTAAACCAATATTAAATACACGCATATTAGGATATGATGAACCTTGTGAATTATCAATTTCCGGATCCCACAATTTAAATTTGGAGAATGTCAACAGATTCGTACCTGATACATAAAACCGTACGAGAGATATTCCCATCTTGTGGCACACTTCTTTGGGCAGCGTATAACCAATTTCTGCGCTTTTCAAACGCATAAAACTTTTGTCCACCTGATTGTGGGTTGAGGGTGCTTTATTGTTTTCACTACCACTGATTGCCAATCTCGGATATTTGGCATTAGGACGGTCGGGTCTCCAATAATTCAACGCAACATCTTGATAAACATTCGAGAATAACTGATTCGTATCAGACATATCGATTGTTTCACCACCTATGAATCCGGTAACATTGCCAATACCTTGAAAGAAGAATGCGACATCAAAATCTTTATAACTAATATTGGCACCAAAACCATAGTTTATTTCCGGAATGGCCGTGCGCCCTATTGCTACATAATCATCAGTATCAACAATGCCGTCTCCATTAATATCTTTGTATTTTAAATCTCCTACTCTCGGGTTACCAATTTGTTTAGGGCTATTTTGTATTTCTGACTCCGTTCTGAAATATCCCAATGCTATATAGCCAAACTGTTGATTCCAGGGCTTACCTATTACATCTTTATATGGGTAGTTCGCTGAAGGTTGATCATCATACAATTTTTTATTTCTATTGTATGTGAAATTACCTCTCACTGAAATATTCCAATCTTTATTGATAGTTTTATAATATTCTAAAGAGGCATCAACACCTTTATTCTCCATCTCTCCTAAATTAAGGTATGGATTAACATTTACACCTACTACTGACGGAACAGCACCCCGTTCAATAAAAATACCAGAGCGACGTTCATGGAAATAATCAACATTCAATTTTAATGAATTATATAGTTCCAACTCAACACCTATATTCATTTTCTTTGCTTCTTCCCAAGAAACATAGGGGTTACCCGGATATCCCGTACCTATACCAGAAATCGGATTTCCACCTGTAGTTCCGAAAGTATAGCCATTCACATCCGCCATTTCCGAATTAAAGGCAAATCGTCTGTTTCCACCAATCTGATCATTACCTATAATACCATAAGAACCTTTAAATTTCAGAACACTGACAATATGAGAGATTGGTTCCCAAAAAGCTTCATTACTGATCATATATCCGATAGCAGCCGACGGGAAAAAACCAAATCGTTTTTTAGGGGCAAAATTTTCTGAACCATTGTAACCAAAGTTTCCTTCAATAAAGTAACGGTCCTTATATGAATAGGTGACACGTCCTGCAATACCTTGATTCCTATATGGTAATGACATTATGTATGAATCCGGAAAGTTATCTGTTTTTTCTCTCATGTTGAATAAGAATAATCCCCCCACACGATGTGCGTTAGCAAAAAGATTTTCGTATGTTAGTGAAGCTTCCAGATAGGTTGTCCGATTTCCTTTATTATCTTTATATAACACCAAGTAATCATTCCCATCATTATTTTTCGTATACATCAGGTTTCCATCCTCATTACGTCCGGTAGCATAGTAAGTAGATGGATTTTTGGACCGATTCAGATGAGCATAATTATATGCATCCCATGAAAACTTTATATTGGCTTTTAACCCTTTAATCCACGGACTGAAGTCTTGTGTCAATCCAATCAAAGATTGAGCATTATTCGTGAATAATTCATTGTATCCATTGAGATTCAACAAATTATATGGATTATCGCCAATAGTAGGACGCGCCACAGTCCCATCACTATACTTTTTGGGGATAGCAATAGGTATTGTTTTAAACGTGTATATCCATAAGCTAGCATTATTATTAGGCTGCTTCTTCACATCGTATTGATTGGACAGATTGATGTTCAATACCGTATTTTTGAACAAATTGATATCCAAATTTGACCTGAAGTTAAATCTGGACCAACTGGAGGCAGGATTATATCCTAACCCCTTATCCGGTCTAAATACTCCATTTTCTTTATAATAAGAACCAGCTACATAATATTTTACCTTTTCTGACCCGCCAGTTACATTTATGTTCACACGTTCACTGGTTGTCGAATTTTTATATATTTCATCCATCCAATTAATATTAGGATACAGATCGGGATCTGAACCATTCAAATACTTAGCCATGGCTTCTGGTGAGTAGAATTCTTCTCCATTCTTATTATCAGCGTATGCAAAATTATACATCTCCATGAACTCTTGCGCATTGGCCATTTTCGGCATCTTAGTGGGTTGCAGTATTGAAAATTCTGCTCGTGCGCTGATTACAGGTTTGCTTCCTTCTTTTCCTTTACGAGTAGTAATCAATACAACGCCATTAGCACCTCGCACGCCATAAATAGCCGTGGCTGTAGCATCTTTTAGAATAGAAAAGGTCTCGATATCTTCCGGATCAACCAGGTTTAAATCTCTTTCAATGCCATCCACAAGAACTAACGGACGATTATTAGCACCAAATGTACTAACGCCTCTAATCCAGAAGTCAGACCCTTCACCCGGTTCACCACTGCGCTGCACGGCAACAACACCAGCCATTTGTCCTGCTAAGACATTACTTAATTTGTTGACGGAGCGATTGATCTTACCAACCGGAAGTCCTGTAATGGCACCTATCACACTGGCTTTCCTTTGGGTACCATAACCAACTACCGTAACCTCCTTTAATTCAGACGTCAAAGGTTCCATTTTGATTGGAATATCCTTACGCCCATTTACTAGAACTACATTTTTCTGATAGCCGATGTACGAGAATTCCAGTTTTTCATCCGGCGCAACCTCGATTGAGTAATTTCCATCTATATCAGTAATTACACCCTTTGTTGATTTCACTGCTAAAATAGAAACTCCGGGAAGGGGTTGATTAAATTCGTCTAATACACGCCCCTGAACTCTAATGGTACTCTTTTGTTGCGTTTCATCAGGTGTTTCCATGGCCATCACTTGCAATGCAGGCAACAACGACAGAAAAATAATGAGTAAAACCGCTTTTGTGGAAAGATGCTTTATATCATTAAAGACTTTCCTTTTTCGATTGTCGATACATGTTCTCATATTATTATATTTATAAAAAAAATATTAGATATATTACTTCCATTTCATTTATCAAAATAGGGGTTATACTTTATGTATAGCAAATTGGCAATTCTTATAGGATCCTCTCCTGAAGATTCAGAGTATACATTTGTTTGCAATGTCCACTGGTATTCGAATTCTGTGATTAAATTATAGAAAGATTTTTCGTCTATTTCTTTTCCATGCGACATCTCATCAATAGCATATTGGGTGAAAAGTTCCCATCGTTTCCGATAATAAGAATCAGTAAGCCCTCCCCATCCTCTATTCGCATAATCATTTAATTGAGTAGCCTTCTGTCCCCAAGTGGTCAATATACAACGTGCATTTTGTTCATAATATTCTTTCTCTTTGAGATTCTTACCCCAATCGCGAGCATCTTTTATCCATTTGCCTATAGAAAAACTGGACTCACAAGACAATAATCTATCGACATCTGTAAAAAGCGTGTTCATCTTTTCTGCCCACTCTTTCATGCCTTCTATATTTTTCTGTCGATAACAAGCTGTAAATGAATCCCGAAAATCAGAGAATAGATTTCCTAAGACCTGTCTTCCTATGTTTATTACGTCAAATTTATATCCGGATGAATCCACATTTTTTGCTTCCAGGAATTTTCCCCAAATATGCCATAGTTCCTTGTTATCGTAATAGATATCAGGGTGTGTATTCCAACTGTCAGTTCCTTCAAGCATGGGACGGGCGTTCATCAACACTGCTTGTCCTGCAGTGGCGTGATGGATATATATTTTTTTATATAATTGCTGCCAAGCATCTATAATATGGCTACTTTTACTTCCTCCCCGGCATAATGCCCAATTTTTCATCCAGTCTGCATTAGTGATGGTATGACTCCAGGCCTTCTCTAATACAAATTCATACATGAATGGATTTACATCCAGCCCTTCTAAAGTAGCTCCCACTCCGGATATATTTTTTCCTCCTTCAACAAACAGCCGATTCAGCTTAGCACTAACATCATCCACGTGACCTGCCAACATCGAATTTCCACCAAAATTGCCCAAGTAACACCAAATGTATGGCTTTCCATAATATTGCTGTGTCTCTCTCCAAATCTCAACGCTATCGCAATAGTAATCCAGTAAAATTAGTTTATCATCCGGCACTGAATTTAAAAAAGCCTTAATACGAGGTTGACTCCATTTGTCTTTGCTATGATAAAACATCCACGTCATCTGTATCCAATGTGCCAAACTATCTACCTGCTCAATCGAATGGAATATTTTATCTGATACAGTACGTAAGAAGTCCTCATCCCAATTAGGAGAATCGACTTCATTAAAAGGGTCAATGCCATATATATGGTCTGTTCCATAAAGTTTAGTCTGTTTCTCCAGATATCTTTTTTGGATTTTACCGAATAAAGGATCCATCGGATCAATAAAATGACTCCGATATTTTTTATCATAACCTCCCCATTGGCTCATTTGAGTAATTGCGGCATCCGGATATAACCTTTTGAGCTCTGCGGGAACATGGCCGGAGAAAGCCGGCAACACTGGTGTCATGCCTAAAAGTCTTTCCCGATCAACAATCTGTTTCTGCAACTTTCTTTGATTCTTCAGCCAGGATAAGGGTAATGGACTTTGCCAATAGTCAACATTTGACATCCTATGCCACGGCAGATGTGCAGGTCCTGTAAAATATGACCGGATTTCTTGATCTTTTAAGCCCATTTCTTTCCATACATCATACCATATAGCTTCTTGCCCGGTGATAGCAAGCGGTGTGTTCACTCCATTTAATGCCATCCAATCAATTAAGCGTTCCCAGTCCTTCCATTTCCAATAAGGCATTGAATATCCAAATGTGCAATAGTTCAGAAAAAATCTTGTTTTGCACTTTGCTAAAATGGTTATTTTATCTAACAAAACAGGTAGTTGCCGCGGCATTTCTATTTTATCGGTAGCATACCAAGACACATGTGTATGGCAATAATATTTCAGATAATGATTTAACCCTGTTGCCAATGAATTATTGTTATTCCCCGAGATTTTAATTTTATCATTGATAGATTCGATAGTAAAGAAATCATTCTCTAAGGAATCAGGCGCTAATTCAAAAGTAAAATTGCCTGAATGTTCGGGAAACAACCTATTGCACATATCTTTCATAGCCCTATTTTCAGCAAAAACAGGACTGCACCCAAATGATATTATCAGTAGTAATAGAATGTATCGCATCATTTATAGTTGTTATTGTTTATCATTTCTTCTATAACTTTATTTGCTGTCTTAGAGATATCTTTTCTGTTTGATAGTTCCCATAGCGATGTGTTTTTCTCCATTAGGAATTGAGTGCCTACAATCCAGCTTTGTATCCATCCGGTTAGCGTGCTCCATGCTCCCCAACCTGCATCAGCATTCGCAGCCCAATAATTCCAATCCTGATAATTGAAGGCTCTGAACCAAGCTCCATCCACATTTCTGAATTTGTCACTTTTTACCTGAATACGAATCAGAAAGTCTCTCATTTGATTCACTGCTTTTACATAGGTAGAATCATTGGTGGCCTTTGCCGCTTCGCATAATCCCACAAATGCAAAATTGGTTGTATACAGCATATCCGCTACAGGATCTCCATTGTCGAAAATTAAAGAGGCCTCTGTGCTGCCATACGCTTCATTGGAAGGTGAATGCCCGAATGAACTCTTAGATTCATCTCCCAGCTCTTCGCGGATACCTCCACAAGTTACTTGATTTTTAAGTAACTCATTTGTCATATAATGGAGCCATTTCAAATGTTCCTCTGTTGGTTCTACCCGGTATAACCAAGCCAATGGAAGAATCATACGAGCTCTTTCCTGCTGTATACCATTTGTCCACGACCATTGTTCAGGATAGGAAGCCATCATCATAGATAAGGCTTTTTTAGACCTTTCGAGTAACGGCTCATACTGTGTCTGATTATATAACCAAAGGTAGCAAGCCCAATTCCAAGCCTCAAAATGCGCATGAAGGTTCACTGTATTGTTATCATAGAATGACTTCCATCCTCTTTTTTGTATGTCTGTATCAAGCAATGATCCTCCTCTAAAGCCGTTAATGCCAGTCGTTCGGAAATTCCCGATAATTCCTTCGGCTATTTTCTTGTCCCATTCAGTGTCATTTAATAATGCAGATGAAGCTATGACTCCTAAAAGAAAGCGTGCATTATCGTCACCGTAATAGGTACCTTTATGCGTGTAAGCCCATCCTAATAATCCATACGAAGGAGATGCCGGATCGTTTCTTTCCGAATCCCTGTATTCCTTAAAAGAATAATCTATCAGATTGGTGGCTACCTTAGAATATTCATTATTCTCCAATAGATCTCCAGCCGCCGCAAATGCGTATGACGCCTCTCCTTGGACATCTGCTCTCATCCAATATCGATACAATTGACTTCCATCATAACGGATCTCGGACATGTGCCCTTCCAATACTCCTAAACTTCCATCACCATTTTGAAACTGATCTGGTATACTTGGGCCTATAGGCATTGTGCCATCTCCCATATATTTATCAACCCAATTCTGTTTCCATTCAGAATTCACTAGAAAATGCCCATTGTAAAACCATTCGATTCCTTTTTTTATGCTCTCGTAACCTGCATTTTCTGGCAGCACATCGCTGGGGGTATAAGAGGGGGTTATGTAAGTTATCCATGATGAGAATGTGACTGTATTCTTACTAAGTAACCACCTGAATATATATTCATACAATGATTTTATTTTTTGTTCAGGCATATATCTGTCGGATGCAAAATGACTAATGCAGGTTGTGGATACCAGAAGATGCGGAGTTCTATAATATAAAACAGGTCGGGTCTCTGTATCCTTAAGCCCATACACGGCTTTATCAAATCCTGCAACTTTGGCAGCAACAAGTATCGGATGATTGATAGAATCGCTGGTTTCTTTTAAAATACATCTATTAAAAGATAACAAGCTCATGAAAGGAAGTTCCGTGTTAATTGAATCACAGACTACAATCCGCTCTAAATTTAGTGTGTCAGACTTGCTACTATCAGTAGTTCCTATTCTTTGTGGAAATTCAACAAGAACACGCAATGATTTAGCTTCAATCAGACTTTCGTCTTCCTGACTAATGGATGTCCCTTTTACTGGATATGAATCACTTAACAAAAGGACGCCGGATTTTTCTGGAGCATTCTGCAGAGCTTCACTCACGGATGGATAAAATTTCAGAGTGTATCCTTCCTTTTCCAGAAGTTGTACTAAGTCACTGTCAGATCCTCCATAACATGTTATTTCATCTTTCATTTTACAAGATGCAAAAGTTAGGATCAGACAGCATATATATATGATTCGTATGTTTAGCATAAGTGACTTTTTTCATCAATAGAGTTTAACATTTTCCAGCATTGGTACAGTCCTCTTGGCACATGGAAACAACCTTTCCATTTCCCTCCTTTGAGTGGCAGCAACACTTCTCCTTTTCGGTTTAAGTATCCATACCATTCGGAATGCTCTTTATCTTTGAAGTGTGCCCATGTATAATTGTGTACCTTCTCAAACCATTCCATACACTGTTTATCCCCGGTCAATTGATAGCCTTTCAGCAGTGAGATAAGTGTTTCAATATGTACCCACCAAAGTTTTTGGTCCCATTCCAACTGTTGGGGAGGATAGCCATTACGGTCCATAAAATAATAGATACCTCCATATTCTTTGTCCCAACCATATTCAAGCATTGTAAGAGTGATGTTCTTAGCCTTTTCGATTAATTCCGGACGGTTCAGGCGTTTCCCTAAATCCATTATAAACCACATGGCTTCAATCGCATGGCCAGGGGTAATCTGCCGTCCTTCAAAGCAATCTATCAGATTACCATTCACATCTACATTCTCAACAATGATACCACCAAGTTCGGGACGATAGAAAACAGACATAACTTCATGAATACAAGTATCCATCGCTTGTTCCAAATAGTCCTTGCCTAAAATATGCTCAATTTCCATAGCAAGATTGCATAGTATCATCGGCAGGGCAAAATTTTTTAGATTACGAGTGCCCGGATGAAGTTTATTCCATTTACCTTTCGGATTATCTACTTTGGAAAGGATAATATCGAAGGTTTTCTTGGCAATGTCAGCATATTCCTGATTACCGGTTGCAAGGCTTAATTGCCCGAAAGCCATGGCAGCGAATGTATACGAAAAGATATTGTATGGTTCTACCAATGGTCTACCCGAACGGTCAAGTGAAAAGTACCAGTTATAGTCTCCATCATGTCCGTATCTTTTTAAAAATTCACCACCTTGAACGGCACAATCCAGCCATTCCTTACGTTTTTCCACTTTATTGTAAAGCATAGAGAACATCCACACTTCGCGGCCTTGCAGCCAGATAAATTTATCTGTATCGAAAACCCTTCCTTCACGATCCAAACAGGTGAAGTAGCCACCATACTCATGGTCTTGTGAGTTCTCAAGCCAGAAAGGAAGAACATTATCCAAGAGTTCATCCTTGTATTGATTTGCCAGTTTCTTAAAATCCATACATCTTTTATTATTAAGTTATTAAGGTCTTTTTGTTTTACTATTCCGAACGGGTCCAATATCTTTCAATCTCTTCCAGCGACTTCCCGGTGGTCTCCGGCACGAGTTTCCAGACAATCAGTATATACGGTACGCACATAACGGCGAACAGGAAGAATGTTCCGGCGGGGGTAAGGTTCTGGAGCATCCAGGGGGTTAACTGTCCGATCAGGTACGTTCCGATCCACAGAGCAAATCCTGCTATCGACATGGCCAGTCCGCGAACCTTGGTGGGATACATCTCCGAGAGGAGCACGAACACCACGGCACAGATAGACACGGCACAGCAGAATACATAGAACAGGAAGAAAACGAGCAGGAAGAGGCTGGATACTCCCAGGGAATCTCCGAAGAGGAAGTACAGGCCGATGAGAATCAGAGAAACAACCATTCCCGAAACTCCGTAATAAACAAGTTTCTTGCGGCCTACCTTATCAATGATGACAAGAGCCAGAACGGTGGTCAAAGTATTGACTAGTCCTACCAGAACTTGGTAAAATCAAAGTTTACTGTTTGCATAGTAATATTATAGTAGAAAAGTTTTATCTTTATCGCGTTAAACTAACTAATACCCCCATTATGAGAAGAATTTATTATTTACTTTTCCTTGTCTTATTAGGCTATTCTTTTGACGTAAAAGCTTCAGACACAGTATTTATCCATGAAACACAAATCCCGGTTTTGATAGAGCGGCAGGACAATGTTCCGTTCTATATCCGATTGGATGCAAAGGAAAGTAAGATGCTCGATGAAGTAGTTTTAGATTTCAATAAAAGTACCAATTTAGCGGATGTTCAGGCAATCAAACTCTATTATGGGGGAACAGAGGCCTTACAAGATCAAAACAAAAATCGCTTTGCCCCTGTAGAGTACATATCCAGCCATCGACCGGGTGCGACATTGGCGGCTAATCCTTCCTATTCCATAAAATGTGCAGAGGTCGGACCATCGGAAAAAGTTGTATTAAGAGGTAATTACAATTTATTTCCAGGTGTCAACTTTTTTTGGATCAGTTTGCAGATAAAAACAGATGCCTCTTTGCATACTAAAATAGTCTCTGATTTACGTGCTGTAAAAGTGGATGGGAAAGAACTTTATTGTAAATTTATTTCTCCGAAAGCTATTACTCACCGGATGGCAGTCGGAGTTCGTCATGCTGGTAATGACGGTTCTGCTTCCTTCCGTATTCCCGGATTAGTGACAACCAATAAAGGAACATTATTGGGAGTGTACGATGTCCGATATAATAGTAGTGTCGATTTACAGGAATATGTAGATGTGGGTTTGAGTCGTAGCACTGACGGAGGGAAGAGCTGGGAGAAAATGCGTCTTCCGCTTTCATTTGGTGAGTATGGCGGTTTGCCTAAAGCACAGAATGGGGTAGGAGATCCCTCTATTTTGGTAGATACTCAAACGAATACCGTCTGGGTGGTTGCCGCATGGACACATGGTATGGGTAATCAACGTGCCTGGTGGAGCTCCCATCCGGGAATGGATATAAACCATACCGCACAGCTGGTATTGGCAAAGAGCACAGACGATGGTAAAACATGGTCGAAACCGATCAATATAACAGAGCAGGTAAAAGATCCGTCCTGGTATTTTCTCCTTCAAGGACCCGGACGTGGAATAACGATGAGCGACGGCACATTAGTATTTCCAACGCAGTTTATAGACTCTACCCGTGTTCCGAATGCAGGAATCATGTATAGTAAAGACCGGGGGAAAACGTGGAAAATGCACAATATGGCACGAACAAATACAACGGAAGCACAAGTTGCGGAAATAGAACCGGGAGTATTGATGCTGAATATGCGTGACAATAGAGGAGGAAGTCGGGCTATTGCCATAACGAAAGATTTGGGAAAAACCTGGACAGAACACCCGTCTTCACGTAAGGCACTTCAGGAACCGGTATGTATGGCCAGTCTGATTCATGTCGATGCCAAGGACAACGTTTTGAATAAAGACCTCCTGTTGTTTTCAAATCCGGATACGACTAAAGGGCGCAATCATATAACAATAAAAGCAAGTCTGGATAAAGGACTTACCTGGTTGCCCGAACATCAAATCATGCTCGACGAAGCAGAAGGATGGGGATATAGTTGCCTGACGATGATTGATAAAGAGACAATCGGTATTCTATATGAGAGCAGTGTGGCACACATGACTTTTCAGGCGGTGAAATTAACAGATTTGTTAGGAATGAAATGATAGATATAATAGCGGTTAAACTATCCGATATGATAAAAGAATAAAACCGTATATTTATCGTAGCGTGTAAAAACAACATATTTTGTTAAATTATCAGTGAAATTTGCTGAAAAAATAATATCTTTGAATTCGTTAATATCTAATGCCCCCACTATGATGATTAATTTGATCAGAAAAAAGGCTCAAATGGCATGTGGATTACTATGCTGTTGCAGTATGGCATATGCACAGAGCAATGACAATTCCGAAGTTGTCGTTCTAAATACAGGCTGGGAGTTTTCCCAGGCAGGGACAGAACTGTGGCGACCGGCACAGGTTCCGGGTACCGTTCATCAGGATCTTATCAACCATAAACAAATACCCGATCCTTTTTATGGCATCAATGAACAAAAGATTCAGTGGGTGGAAAATGAAGACTGGGAATACCGGACTGCTTTTACAGTTACCCCCGAACAACTGAAACGGGATGACGCCCAATTGGTTTTTGAAGGTCTTGACACGTACGCCGATGTATACCTCAATGGAGCACTGTTGCTGAAAGCCGATAACATGTTTGTCGGCTATACCATACCCGTCAAGTCCCAACTCCGTATCGGAGAAAACCTTCTTCACATCTATTTCCATTCCCCCATCCGGCAGACACTGCCTCAATATAACTCGAACGGATTCAACTATCCGGCAGACAACGACCATCACGACAAACATTTAAGCATATTCTCTCGTAAAGCCCCTTACAGCTATGGCTGGGACTGGGGAATCCGCATGGTGACCAGCGGCATCTGGCGTCCGGTGACCATCCGTTTTTATGACGCAGCTTCTATCAGTGACTACCACGTAAAACAACTCGCACTGACCGACCAGCTCGCAAACCTGTCTAATGAATTAGAAATAAACAACATACTCCCCCGGCCACTTCAGGCAGAGGTGAGAATCAATACCTCATTCGAAGGAAGTGCAGAAAAAAGCATCAGCCAGGCAATCACCTTACAGCCCGGAATCAATCATGTTTCCATACCTTCCGAAGTGGCATCCCCCGTACGTTGGATGCCGAATGGATGGGGAAAGCCCGCCCTGTATGATTTCTCCGCTCAAATCATAGTAGAAGATAAAGTCGTAGCCGAGCAATCGCACCGGATAGGACTGCGTACCGTTTGCCTCGTTAATGAAAAAGATAAAGACGGAGAATCCTTCTATTTTGAAGTAAATGGTGTACCTATGTTTGCCAAAGGAGCCAATTACATCCCCCAGGATGCACTCTTGACTAACGTCACTACCGAACGCTACCAAACCTTATTCCGCGACATCCGCGAAGCGAACATGAATGTCATTCGTGTATGGGGAGGTGGAACGTACGAAGATGACCGTTTCTATGACCTGGCAGATGAAAACGGAATACTGGTGTGGCAAGACTTCATGTTTGCCTGCACTCCCTATCCGTCCGACCCCACCTTTCTGAAAAGGGTAGAGGCGGAAGCCTGCTATAACATCCGTCGCCTTCGCAATCATGCTTCACTGGCGATGTGGTGCGGCAATAACGAAATACTGGAAGCCTTAAAATATTGGGGATTCGACAAGAACTTCCCGCTCGAAATCTATCAGGAAATGTTTCGAGGCTACGACAAACTGTTCCATCAGCTCCTTCCAGCCAAGGTTAAGGAACTGGATGCCGACCGTTTCTACATACACAGCTCCCCGTATTTTGCCAACTGGGGGCGTCCTGAATCCTGGGGAATAGGAGACAGCCATAACTGGGGAGTCTGGTATGGTCAAAAAACATTCGAGTCACTCGATACAGACCTGCCCCGTTTCATGAGCGAATTCGGTTTTCAGTCCTTCCCGGAAATGAAGACCATCTCCACTTTCGCCGCTCCGGAAGATTATCAGATAGAATCGGAAGTGATGAATGCTCATCAGAAAAGCAGTATCGGCAACGCCCTGATTCGTACCTACATGGAGCGCGACTATATCATCCCTGAAAAATTTGAAGACTTTGTCTATGTCGGACTAGTGCTGCAAGGACAAGGAATGCGTCACGGACTGGAAGCACACCGCCGGAACCGTCCTTACTGTATGGGTACCCTGTATTGGCAACTGAATGATAGCTGGCCGGTAGTATCCTGGTCGAGCATCGACTATTACGGTAACTGGAAAGCCCTGCATTACCAAGCCAAACGAGCCTTTGCTCCAATCCTCATCAATCCTATCCGGCAGAACGACAGCCTCAATATCTACCTGATTTCCGATTGTCCGGACACCAAAGACCACCTGATGTTGGAAATGAAAGTAACAGACTTTGACGGAAAGAAACAAGGCAAGCCGATACGACTCAACACATTGACAGTTCCGGCTAACACTTCCCAATGCGTGTACCGTATAAAAACCGACACCTGGCTATCACCGGAAGAACAGCAACGCTGTTTCATGCAACTGACCCTGAAAGACAAGGCAGGAAACACCCTTGCCGAAACCGTATACTTCTTTAGAAAAACAAAAGACCTGCTTCTGCCTGAAACAACCGTTTCCTGCAAGATGAAACAGAAAGACGGCATGTGTGAACTGACATTGTTTTCTCCCGCTCTTGCAAAAGATGTCTTTATTGAAATTCCTTTGCAGGGAGCCCGTTTCAGCGACAACTTTTTCGACCTTCTTCCCGGAGAACGTAAAACGGTCGTCATCACTTCTCCCCAAATAAAGAAAGGAGAGGAGCTGCCTTTGACAATCAAACATATTCGTGAAACTTATAATTAATCTATTAATAACTTAACACTTAATTTTTTAGTTTATGAAGCAACTCTTTAAATTAACCGGATGTCTGGCACTAGCAGGACTTTTTGCCTCTTGCCAATCGGCGCAACAGGAAGCCAACTACCAGATCATCCCCATGCCACAAGAAATTGTAACCGCTCAAGGAAGTCCCTTCATCCTCAAGAGCAGTGTGAAAATTCTCTATCCGGAAGGAAACGAGAAGATGCAACGCAACGCAAAATTCCTGGCAGACTATCTGAAAACGGCTACCGGAAAAGATTTCGCCATTGAAGCCGGAACAGAAGGTAAAAACGCAATCGTACTGGCATTAGGCACGGAGAACGAAAATCCGGAATCCTACCAGATGAAAGTTACCGGTGACGGAATCACGATTACCGGTCCTACGGAAGCCGGCGTATTCTATGGCATCCAGTCCCTGCGCAAATCATTGCCTGTGGCTGTCGGTGCGGATATTGCCATGCCAGCCGTAGAAATCAATGACGCTCCCCGCTTTGGCTATCGTGGCGCGCATTTCGATACCAGCCGTCATTTCTTTACCGTGGATGAAATAAAGACCTACATCGACATGCAGGCTTTACATAACATGAACCGCCTCCACTGGCATATCACCGACGATCAAGGCTGGCGTCTGGAAATCAAAAAATACCCGAAACTGACTGAAATCGGTGCTAACAGAACAGAAACAGTCATCGGACGTAACTCCGGCGAATACGACGGCAAACCTTACGGTGGATTCTACACCCAGGAACAAGCCAAAGAAATCGTAGATTATGCAGCCGAACGCTACATCACCGTTGTTCCCGAAATCGACCTTCCGGGACACATGCAAGCTGCCCTTGCCGCTTACCCTGAACTGGGTTGTACCGGTGGCCCGTACGAAGTATGGAGACAATGGGGTGTATCCGAAGATGTGCTTTGCGCCGGAAACGACCAAGTATTGAAATTCCTGGAAGATGTCTATGGTGAATTGATTGAAATCTTCCCATCACCATATATTCATGTCGGTGGCGACGAATGTCCGAAAGTAAGATGGGAAAAATGTCCGAAGTGCCAGGCACGTATCAAAGCATTGGGATTGAAGTCAGATCAGAGCCACAGCAAAGAAGAACGTTTGCAGAGCTTTGTCATCAACCATATTGAGAAATTCCTGAACGACCACGGACGTCAGATCATCGGTTGGGATGAAATCCTCGAAGGCGGACTTGCTCCGAATGCTACCGTGATGTCATGGCGTGGTGAGAAAGGTGGTATCGAAGCTGCGAAGCAGAAACACGATGTCATCATGACACCGAACACCTATCTGTATTTCGACTACTACCAAGCTAAAGACGTAGAAAACGAACCGTTCGGTATCGGTGGTTATCTGCCGATGGAAAGAGTGTATAGCTACGAGCCGATGCCGGCTTCTCTTACTCCGGAAGAACAGAAATACATCAAGGGAGTGCAAGCCAACCTCTGGACAGAATACATCGCTACCTTCCCGCATGCACAATACATGGTATTGCCTCGTTGGGCTGCTTTGTGTGAAATTCAGTGGTCCAGCCCCGAAAAGAAAAACTATGCCAACTTCCTGTCCCGTCTTCCACAACTGATTAAGTGGTACGATGCAGAAGGATACAATTACGCTAAACACGTATTTGACGTACAAGCCGAGTTTGACCCGAATCCGGCAGAAGGAACAATGGACGTTACCCTGTCTACCATCGACGGTGCCCCTGTTTACTATACATTAGACGGCACAGAACCTACTGCCGCTTCCCCCGTTTACGAAGGAGTATTGAAAATCAAGGAAAATGTAACCCTGTCCGCCAAAGCCATTCGTCCCAACGGCGAAAGCAAGACAGTGACAGAGAAGATTGATTTCAGCAAATCCAGCATGAAGCCGATTGTAGCCAATCAGCCTATCAATGAACAATACCTGTTCAAAGGAGCTTCCACTTTGATAGATGGTCTGAAAGGAAATAGCAGCTATAAGTCAGGCCGTTGGATCGCTTTCAACGGAAACGACATGGATATGACTATCGACCTCCAGCAACCTACTGAAATCTCAAGCGTGGCAATCTCTACCAATGTAGCAAAAGGGGACTGGGTATTTGATGCCAGAAACCTGTCCGTAGAAACTTCAGATGATGGCAAGACCTTCAAAAAGATTGCTTCCGAAGAATATCCGGAGATGAAAGAGACAGACAAAGACGGAATCGTTGAGCACAAACTAACCTTTGCTCCTGTGACCACCCAATACGTGAGAGTCATTGCTTCACCGGAGAAATCACTTCCGGCATGGCATGGAGGAAAAGGTAAAAACGCATTTTTATTTGTAGACGAAATCAAAATTGATTAATGAATATAAGAAAAGAATACCCTAAAGTTTGTCTTTTCTTATGGATATTGGGGATGTGCTTCCATGCACATCCCATTCTGGCACAGTCCGTCATACCTGTCCCATTAAAAATGGAGCAGGGGACGGGCTCTTTTTTACTGTCAGAAAAGACTAAGCTTTATACAAACCTGCAAGGTGGAGAAGCGGAACTCTGGGAGAATTACCTGAAAGCATTACCTGTTCAGCTGAAAGAAGCGAGAATGAAAGACAGGAAACAGATGCTTTTCTTATTGATAACCCCCAAGACCCCCCAATTGCCATCACCGGAAAGCTATACACTCTCCGTCACCTCTCAACGAATCGAGATCCGGGCAACTTCGGGAGCCGGATTATTCTATGGAATGCAAACCCTGTTACAGCTGATGCAACCGGCAAGCACAGGCGGCTATTCCGTACCCTCTGTCGAGATAGAAGACACCCCTCGTTTTGCTTATCGCGGACTGATGCTGGACGTATCCCGTCATTTCTCTACCAAAGAGTTTATAAAGAAGCAGATAGACGCATTGGCATATTACAAAATCAACCGTTTGCACCTGCACCTGACCGATGCGGCAGGCTGGCGGCTTGAAATCAAGAAATACCCTTTACTGACCGATTTTGCAGCCTGGCGTACAGACCCCACCTGGAAGAAATGGTGGAACGGCGGACGTAAATACCTCCGTTACGATGAACCCGGAGCTTCCGGCGGCTATTACACCCAGGACGATATTCGTGAAATACTGGAATATGCCCGTCAGCATTACATCACGGTGATTCCGGAGATTGAAATGCCTTCCCATTCGGAAGAAGTGCTGGCTGCCTACCCGCAGCTATCCTGTTCGGGAGAACCTTACAAGAACTCCGATTTCTGTGTCGGCAATGAAGAAACTTTCACCTTTCTGGAGAATGTACTGACGGAAGTCATGGAACTTTTCCCTTCCGAATACATTCATGTAGGAGGTGATGAGGCCGGTAAATCGGCTTGGAAGACCTGTCCGAAATGTCAGAAGAGAATGAAAGACGAGCATCTGGCCAATGTAGACGAGCTGCAAAGCTATCTGATACACCGTATCGAAAAGTTCCTCAACAATCACGGACGCCGTCTCTTGGGATGGGACGAGATTCTGCAAGGAGGCATTGCGCCCAATGCAACCGTTATGTCGTGGCGTGGAGAAGAGGGTGGTATCGCTGCCGTCACTTCCGGCCATCATGCCATCATGACACCGGGTGCATACTGTTATCTGGACAGCTATCAGGACGCCCCGTACTCCCAGCCGGAAGCTATCGGCGGCTACCTGCCATTGAAGAAAGTATATACCTACGATCCTGTTCCCGCTTCTTTAACTGCGGAGCAGGCAAAGTTAGTCTACGGCGTGCAGGGCAACCTATGGGTGGAATATATCCCCACTCCCGAACACGTGGAATATATGATTTATCCCCGTATGCTGGCATTGGCGGAAGTAGCCTGGTCGGCTCCGGAACGTAAGTCGTGGCCCGATTTCCATACCCGCGCACTGTCAGCAGTGGCCGATTTACAGAAAAAAGGATACCATCCTTTCGATTTGAGCAAAGAAATCGGCAGCCGTCCCGAATCTCTTCAACCAGTCAGCCATTTGGCGCTCGGTAAAAAAGTGATCTATAACTCCTCCTATAGCCCCCATTATCCCGCACAAGGCAACACAGCCCTGACAGACGGTATACGTGGTGACTGGACTTACGGTGATGGTTCATGGCAAGGATTTATCTCGGACAACCGTCTCGATGTGACGATTGATATGGAAAAAGAAACCCCTATCCATTCCGTCACCGCCGCTTTTATGCAAGTGGTCGGCGCGGAAGTATTCCTGCCGGAGACAGTGATTATTTCCATTTCCGATGATGGGATTAACTTCACGGAGTTGCAAAAACAACACTTTGAAGTGAGCAAAGAAACCCCTATCCGGTTTACGGATATTTCATGGCAGGGAGAAGCCAAAGGAAGATACGTACGTTACCAGGCACAGGCCGGAAGTGAATTCGGAGGTTGGATATTTACGGATGAGATAATCGTGAAATAGACATTGTCAATATCATTTATGAATAAAAGAGGGAATCTACTCAACCAGATTCCCTCTTTTTTTGTTATATTTGTATTATTACCTTAAAAACTAAGAATATGGTACAACACGCTAGACTCATTTTCTACAGCCTTCTTCTTCTGGTAATTCCGTGCGAGAGCACCTTGGCGCAGAAGATTCCCGTCACGCCCATAGACTCATTGATAACTGTTGGATATGCCACCGGAAGTTTGAAAACCCTCTCCGGTTCCGTAGAGAAGATTACGGAGACACAGATGAATAAAGACCAGATAACGAACCCTTTGGAAGCAATCCGCGGACGTGTGCCGGGCTTGACCATCCAACGCGGATCAAACGGTCCGGCAGCCTTAGATGCGGTACGCCTGCGGGGAACCACCTCACTGACCAGTGGCAATGACCCTTTGATAATCGTCGACGGAGTATTTGGCGACTTGAGTATGCTCACCTCTATTTACCCTACGGATATTGAGAGCTTCACCATTTTGAAAGACGCTTCCGAAACCGCACAATACGGTTCACGAGGAGCCTCCGGTGTGATTGAAGTCACCACCAAAAAAGGAATGAGCGGCAGAACACAGGTAGCCTACAACGGTAGCTTCGGAATTTCCACCGTCTACAAGAATCTGAAAATGCTGTCCGGCGATGAGTACCGCCGTGTTGCCTCGGAACGCGGCATTTCCATTCTGGACAAAGGAAATAACACCGATTTTCAGAAAGAGATTGAACAGACAGGACTACAACAAAACCATCACATCGCCTTTTATGGCGGTTCCAGTGAGTCCAGCTATCGCGTTTCTCTTGGTTTCATGGATCGTCAGGGAGTGATTTTGAATGAAGACATGAAAAACTTTACTTCGAATATGAACATGAATCAGAAAATGTTCGACGGCTTCCTGAACTGCGAGCTGGGAATGTTCGGTTCCATTCAGAAGAATCATAATCTGGTGGATTATCAGAAAACATTCTATTCGGCAGCCACGTTCAACCCCACCTATCCCAACCATAAAGACCCCGTCACTAATTCCTGGGACGGAATAACGACTGCCAGCCAAATCACCAATCCATTGGCATGGATGGAAGTGCAGGACGATGATGCCACTTCGCACATCAGCACGCACGCCCGTCTGACTTTCAATCTGCTGGAAGGACTGAAACTAAACCTTTTCGGCGCCTATACCTATAATATCGTGGAAAATTCGCAATACCTCCCCACCTCCGTCTGGGCGAACGGCCAGGCTTACAAAGGAACCAAAAAGCGAGAATCCTTGCTGGGCAACATGATGCTGACCTATAAGAAAAACTGGAAAAAACATTTCTTTGACGTGTTGGCACTTGCCGAACTTCAAAAAGAAACCTACACGGGATATTATACAACAGTAAGCAATTTCAGCACCGACAAATTCGGGTATAATAATCTTCAGGCAGGCGCACTCCGCTTGTGGGAAGGCACTAATTCTTACTACGACCAACCCCGTCTGGCATCTTTCATGGGACGTTTCAACTATACATACGCCGACCGCTACGTACTGACGCTGAACGCCCGTACAGATGCTTCCTCCAAATTCGGAGCGAACCATAAATGGGGATTCTTCCCCTCCGCATCTGCCGCATGGGTGATTAGTGAAGAAGAATTTATGAAGCAGTTGCCGATGGTGGATAATCTGAAATTCCGTATTGGCTACGGTCTGGCAGGTAATCAGAGCGGGATTGACTCATACACTACATTGAACCTTGTAAAGCCGAACGGTGTAGTCCCCGTCGGAAACTCCGCCGTCGTATCTTTAGGAGACTTACGGAACACAAATCCCGACCTGAAATGGGAAGTGAAACATACCTTTAATACCGGTATCGACGTAGCTCTTTTCGGCAACCGCCTGCTGCTTTCCGCCAACTATTACAACTCCCGAACCACAGACATGCTTTACCTTTACAACGTAAGCGTACCGCCTTTCACCTATAACACCTTACTTGCCAACATCGGTTCCATGCGCAACTGGGGTACGGAAATCGCCATCGGCATCACCCCCTTGAAGACCAAGGATATGGAACTGAATATCAATGCCAATATCACTTTCCAGCGCAACAAACTGCTCTCATTAAGCGGTATGTACAACGGCGAAATGCTTTCTGCCCCCGAATATAAAAGTCTTGCCAGCCTTGACGGAGCCGGCTTTC
This sequence comes from Bacteroides sp. M10, assembly GCF_014334015.1. GTDB lineage: Bacteria > Bacteroidota > Bacteroidia > Bacteroidales > Bacteroidaceae > Bacteroides > Bacteroides intestinigallinarum. The sequence goes on from NZ_CP060488.1 coordinate 4,560,059, forward strand.
ACGGAGGATACAACCACATCGTATATCAGATGGTGGGTCAACCGTTGGGCGTGTTCTATCTTCCCCACAGTACGGGACTCGAATCCGATGGAAACGGTGGATACACCTATGGCATCGCCGATCTGAATGGCGGAGGTGTCAGCCTTGAAGATGGTGAAGACCGCTACGTGGCAGGACAAGCCGTACCTAAAACGATTCTTGGCTCCAACATCAGTTTCCGCTACAAGCGTTTCGACTTGTCTTTGCAGATTAACGGAGCTTTCGGACATAAAATCTACAACGGAACCTCCCTGACCTATATGAACATGAATATATTTCCCGACTATAACGTAATGAAGAAAGCCCCGAAACAGAACATCAAGGATCAAACCGCCACTGACTATTGGTTGGAAAAGGGAGATTATGTCAACTTCGACTATGTGACGCTGGGTTGGAACGTGCCGATTGAGAAAGTGCAGAAACTGAAGAAATATGTCCGTTCCCTGCGTCTGGCATTTACAGTCAACAACCTGGCAACCATTTCCGGTTATTCGGGACTTTCACCCATGATTAACAGTTCAACGGTGAACTCCACTTTAGGCGTGGATGATAAACGAGGATACCCGTTGGCGCGGACGTACACACTGGGATTGAGTATTAACTTTTAATGGAGGAGGAGATGATGAAACAATATATGAAAAATAAAAGTCGTTTTTTGCAGAAAGAAGAACAGCTTTCAAGGATAGCGGAACAGCTTTCAAAGAAGATCTTACCTCCTTCGGGAGTGCTGGTTTTTCTTCTTATAGCGTGCCTGGGTTTATTCTCATGTAGTAAGTTTTTGGAGGAAAATCCGAAAGATAAGTTGCCCGAAGATGACGTTTACAATACAATCTCGGAAGTATATCTCAATGCAGTAGCTTCGCTTTATACATACGTAGGCGGTTATAGTGATAGTCAGGGATTGCAGGGAACGGGTAGGGGAGTCTACGACCTGAACACCTTTACCTCCGACGAAGCCATTATCCCCACCCGTGGAGGTGACTGGTATGACGGTGGTTTTTGGCAAGGACTTTACCTGCACGATTGGGGAATAGAGAATGATGCCATTCAGGCTACATGGGAATATCTCTATAAAGTCGTCATGTTAAGTAACAAATCACTGGAACGGATAGACAAATTCGCCGAAACTCATTCCGCTACGGAACTGCCGGCATACCGTGCCGAAGTACGTGCCATGCGGGCTATGTATTATTATTACCTGATGGATTTGTTCGGACGCATCCCGCTAGTTCAATCCTCTTCCGTAGCAATGAAAGATGTAGTGCAAAGTGAACGGAAAACGGTCTTTGACTTTGTTGTCAAGGAATTGCAAGAGGCGGCTCCTTTGTTGAGCGATGCACATAGCAACCAGTCCGGCCCTTACTATGGCCGTATCACTCGCCCCGTGGTAACTTTCCTACTGGCCAAACTGGCTTTGAACTCCGAAGTTTATACAGACAATGATTGGACGGACGGACAACGCCCGGATGGAAAAAATATAAAGTTCACAGTGAACGGCAGCGAACTCAATGCCTGGGAAACAGTCATCTACTATTGTGACCAACTCAAGACTATGGGCTACAAACTGGAACCGGAATACGAAACGAATTTCTCCATATTCAACGAGCCGTCCGTAGAGAATGTCTTCACTATCCCGATGAACAAAACTCTGTACACCAACCAGATGCAATATCTCTTCCGTTCCCGCCACTATAATCACGCCAAGGCTTACGGCCTAAGCGGTGAGAACGGTCCCAGCGCCACCATTGAAGCCCTCGAAACTTTCGGTTATGAAACCGCAGAACAAGATCCCCGTTTTGATATTTGCTATTTTGCAGGAATTGTCCACGACCTGAAAGGAAACATAATCAAACTGGATAATGGAACGGTACTGGAATATCTGCCCTGGAAAGTATCTCTGGATATAACAGACACCCCATACGAACAAACCGCAGGAGCCCGCATGAAAAAGTATGAAGTCGATCCGACTGCCACAAAAGACGGTAAGTTGATGGAGAATGACATTGTATTGTTCCGCTATGCAGACGCTTTGTTGATGAAGAGTGAAGCGAAAGTCCGGAACGGAGCAAACGGAGATGAAGAACTCAATGAAGTTCGTAGCCGTGTCAACGCTTCTCCCCGCACTGCCACTTTAGAGAATATCCTTGCCGAACGTCAGCTGGAACTGGCTTGGGAAGGATGGAGACGACAGGACCTAGTCCGCTTCGGGAAGTTTACAAGAGCTTACAGCAGCCGTCCGCAACTGCCGGATGAGGCAAGTGGATATACAACTGTATTCCCTATACCGGAGAAAATACGGGTGATGAATGAGAGGTTGAAACAGAATCCGGGGTATTAGGAAGAAATCATAGTGAAAATATGAATACTTCTTTTGGTAGTGTTCATATAATTACTATATTTGTGCAGTGATTAAGTCCGATATAGGAGGAGATATGAAAACAGTAGAAGTAATTGTGGAACACGCAGGAAAGAACTTGAGTGCTTATATTGAAGATGCTCCGGTTATCACTGTTGGCAATGACATGAGAGAAATTGAGGACAACATGCGAGAGGCGATTGAATTGTATTTGGAAGATAATTCCAATCCCTGTGAAGTATTGTCCGGAGAGTTTGAATTAAAATTCAAGATTGATGCTGCTACATTTATAAACTATTATAGCAACATCTTCACTAAAGCTGCATTGAGTCGGATTACGGGTATTAATGAACGGCAATTATGGCATTATGCTGCCGGAGTGCATAAGCCTCGCAGGCAACAACTTGAAAAAATACAAAAAGGTATTCAGGCTTTATCAAAGGAATTATCGGCAATCAATTTATTGTAATATATAGAGTGCTATATATTCAACTTCCAGCTAGTGTGAGATAAAGACGAACCCAAATAAAAAATCCTCGATTTTATCCGGAGAATCGAGGATTTATATTATTTGTTGCAGCAATCGAATTACTCAATCAAATCGAAATCATATTTTTCAAATTCACTCCCATTGATTATTATAGCAATTTGATGAAGCCCGAGATGGAATTTTCTCGTCGTAACCACGCGGAAAGAGTGCTTTCGCGTTATTCGTGTGGTAGAATTCCCGGTATATTCTTTTTCGCTGATTTTATGAACTTTCTTCGTCAGCGTTCCATTTGCTTTTTGGTAATAAATACCATATTCAAGCCGTATTTTGATTGTCTTATTGCTATGATTCAACAAGTTAAAACCAAACTCCAACGAATCCCCGACTTTAACCTTAAGACTTGAAATCTGAAAATCCTCCACACTAATATTATTTCTGATAGAATCAAAGCCAAACAACTCCATCACCTCTGGAATCCCTTGCTTTAAGAGCGTCCGGCAACCGTGTTTAATAATCCAGTCTACCTCTTTCGATTCACCCTTCCATTTCTTTGCCAAATCAATGACAATTTCCGGATTATCTTTCGCAATATCATTCAAATTATTGGCAACGCTCAACCGTACAAATCTTGCCGGATCATTTTTAAGATTCTCCAAAATAGGAATAATAGGTGTCGGATCTTTCTTCAGATTCGGCAAAGCCATCGCCCAAGGCAAACGCGGACGACAACCTTCTGACGCAAGCCGCCTTACTCCCCAATGCTCATGTTTCGACCAAACCAACATCTGCTTCATCATTTCATCCGGATATTTTATAATAAAAGGATGAGTCACAAACTCGCAACTTGTGAACTGTGTGATTTTCTCTATCGCCTTGACAGACGTTTCATAATCATCCAACCCATATTGCTCGACATAATTATCCAGAATCGCCCCATACTCCAGCATCAATCCAAACTTCGTATCATCTATCACCGAAAAATCAGGCCGCGTACTTTTTACATAATCCAACAACTCAAGAATCTTAGCGATTGCCTCTTTGTAATCTGCCGGCAAAAACTTTTTCAGAATGGTAGTGATATGTATGCAGCGCTGTTTAAGTTCCCTGCCTTCCCATTCATCATCCATAACTTGAGAAACAAACCCGTGAGCATCAAAATCATCGATAACAAGTTTCAAATCTTTCGTAAATAGATCGAAAAATTGCTCGTTATACATATTCTTAAAAGGTTCTGCCATACTTGAAGTCTATATTTAGTCTCTATTTATTTGCTACACAAATATATGTCTTTTTTTTAAAAGGACAAGCTCTAAAAACAGAAGTGAGCCACAAAAAAGATTGCAGCTCACTTTTATATGTTAAGTACTTGTCACTAATAAATTACTATCTTTTTTAGGCACGGATTTCACGGATTAACGCGGTTACTTTGCAGCAATGACAACACTAAAAACCGTGAAATCCGTGTAATCCGTGCCTAAATTATTATATTAATCGAAGAAACTCTTGAACTTCTTGAAAATCTTCTCCTTCACCGACGTGTTAGGTTTGAAGTTGTCCGAAGCCTCCATCTTTTCGAGCGTGCTCTTTTCCTCTTTATTGAGCGCTTCCGGCACATAGATACTGATGTTGACGAGTAAATCCCCCGTTCCGTACCCGTTCACATTCGGCAATCCCTTGCCGCGCAAACGAAGCACCTTACCCGGTTGAGTACCCGAATCAATCTTCACTTTCACTTTGCCGTCGATAGTCGGAATTTCCACGGCTCCGCCCAGAGCAGCAGTCGGGAAACTAAGCAACAGATTATAAATCAAATCATTCTCGTCGCGAATCAAGTCCTGATGCGGTTCTTCCTCTACGAGAATCAGCAAGTCGCCTGCCACACCGTTGTGTTTGCCGGCATTTCCTTTGCCACCCATAGAAAGCTGCATACCCTCTGCCACTCCGGCAGGGATTTTCACCGACACCACTTCTTCACCGTAAATGATTCCGTCGCCACCACACTTCTTACATTTGTTCTTGATAATCTTACCCTCACCGCCACAAGTAGAACAAGTGACGCGAGTCTGCATAGTGCCCAGAATAGTCTGCTGGTTACGGATCACGGAGCCGCTACCCTTACAAGTAGGACAAGTCTCCGAACCGCCGTCACCTTCGGCACCCGTGCCATGACACTGGTCACACGGCACATATTTTTTGAGTTTAAATTTCTTTTCTACTCCGGTAGAGATCTCCTTCAGCGTCAGCTTCACTTTCACACGAAGGTCACTGCCGCGATACCGACGTTGCTGTGAACCGCCACCGCCAAATCCGCTAAACCCTCCGAAGCCTCCCCCGAAACCGCCGCCGCGGCCACCGAAGATGTCGCCAAACATAGAGAAAATGTCATCCATTGACATCCCCTCGCCACCGAAACCACCGAACGGACCGCCATTGCCTGCCGCACCGCTCACTCCCGCATGACCGAACTGATCGTAACGCGAACGCTTTTCCGGGTTACTCAACACGTCATAAGCCTCGGCCGCCTCCTTAAATTTCTCTTCCGCCTCCTTATCCCCCGGATTCTTGTCAGGGTGATACTGGATTGCTTTCTTACGGTACGCTTTCTTAATCTCCTCTACTGTGGCTGTCTTCGTCACCTCCAATATTTCGTAATAGTCTCTTTTTTCTGCCATGCTTCTTTAAAAATTATGAGTTTTATGGGTTGCGAATCCTTATTCCCCTACTACCACTTTGGCGTGGCGCAACACTTTGTCGTTCAGTGTATACCCCGTCTGCACACAATCCAGAATCTTACCTTTCTGTGCTTCCGACGGTGCGGGGATTACCGCGATGGCTTCATGGAAATCAGTATCCAGCGGTTGGTCTTTCGTCTCGATGACTTTCACACCATTTTGAGCCAGAACAGCCATAAATTTATTGTAAATCAGTTCCACCCCTTCTTTTACGGCATTGACATCCGTTGCCGTTTCCATCGTCTTGATGGCACGTTCGAAGTCGTCCACTACCGGAAGAATACTGCCAAGACTCTTTTCGCCACCATTCAGGATCAGTTCGGCCTTCTCCTTTAAAGTGCGTTTACGATAATTGTCGAACTCGGCAGACAAGCGCAGATATTTATCCTTTTGCTCTTCAAGCGCTTCTTGAGCCTTTTCCAGTTCCTTTTCCAACTCCTCTTCATGAGTCAGCGGAGCGGTTCCCTCTGCTTGTTCGTTTTGCGGTTGGTCTTCCGCAGGATTGTGAGTTTCCTCCACATTCAGTTCCTCTTCCTTCACTTTTTTTTCTTTCGGATCCATCTTGGTATTTACTATTTTATTATTTACTATTTAGAAACACACGTTATCTATGCAAGATACCGCTTATAAACATACCGGACTGACCGGATGTCACAGATTTCGTCTGCAAAAACTTTGCCAAGTTGGCCGTTTTGCCAAAAAACGCAGCAAAGGTAACACTTTTATGTCAGATTGGCACATATCAGATAGCTCATAATTCATTTTAAATGTCTACCTTTGCACGCTCAAATAGTAAATAGTAACTAGTAAAATAGTAAATAATAAGATGATTACAGTTTCGAACGTATCGGTTCAGTTTGGTAAAAGAGTGTTATTTAATGACGTAAACCTGAAGTTTACGAGTGGTAATTGTTATGGTATTATCGGTGCGAACGGTGCGGGAAAATCTACGTTTCTTCGTACGATTTACGGAGATCTGGACCCGACAACAGGTACGATTGCGCTCGGACCGGGCGAACGTCTCTCGGTGTTGAGTCAGGACCACTTCAAGTGGGACTCATATACCGTCATGGATACCGTCATGATGGGACATACCGTGTTGTGGGACATCATGAAGCAACGCGAAGAATTGTATGCAAAAGAAGATTTCACAGACGAAGACGGACTGAAAGTATCCGAATTGGAAGAAAAATTTGCCGAGTTGGACGGATGGAATGCGGAAAGCGACGCAGCCATGCTGTTGAGCGGACTGGGCGTGAAAGAAGATAAGCATTACGTATTGATGGGTGAATTGAGTGGTAAGGAAAAAGTACGTGTCATGCTGGCGCAGGCATTGTACGGAAATCCGGACAACCTCTTGCTCGATGAGCCTACCAATGACTTGGATATGGAAACAGTGACCTGGTTGGAAGAATATCTTGCCAACTTCGAGCATACCGTATTGGTGGTAAGCCACGACCGTCACTTCCTCGACTCTGTATGTACACACACCGTAGACATCGACTACGGAAAAATTAATATGTTTGCCGGTAACTATAGTTTCTGGTACGAATCCAGCCAATTGGCTCTCCGTCAGCAACAGAACCAGAAGGCGAAGGCTGAAGAGAAGAAGAAAGAACTCGAAGAGTTTATCCGCCGTTTCAGCGCGAACGTAGCGAAGAGCAAGCAGACAACGAGCCGTAAGAAGATGTTGGAGAAACTGAACGTAGAAGAAATCAAACCTTCTTCACGTAAGTATCCGGGCATCATCTTCACTCCCGAACGCGAGCCGGGCAACCAGATTCTGGAAGTTTCCGGATTGAGCAAGAAGACGGAAGAAGGCGTAGTGCTCTTCAACGACGTGAACTTCAACGTAGAGAAAGGTGACAAGGTGGTATTCCTGTCACGCAATCCGCGCGCGATGACTGCTTTCTTCGAAATTATCAACGGAAACATGAAACCGGATGCAGGTACCTTCAGCTGGGGGGTAACCATCACCACTGCTTACCTGCCGGTGGATAATACCGACTTCTTCAATTCCGACCTGAACCTGGTAGACTGGTTGAGCCAGTTTGGAGAAGGCAACGAGGTATATATGAAAGGCTTCCTCGGCCGTATGCTTTTCTCCGGCGAAGAGGTGCTGAAGAAAGTAAGCGTACTCTCCGGAGGTGAGAAGATGCGTTGTATGATTGCCCGTATGCAGCTGCGCAATGCAAACTGCCTCATTCTGGACACTCCGACCAACCATCTGGACTTGGAATCTATCCAGGCGTTCAACAACAACCTGAAGACGTACAAAGGAAATATCCTCTTCTCGTCTCATGACCACGAATTTATCCAGACCGTTGCCAATCGCATCATCGAACTGACACCGAACGGTATCATCGACAAGATGATGGAATATGACGAATATATCACTTCCGACCATATTAAGGAATTGCGGGCGAAGATGTACGGAGACAAATAAGTGATCGGACGAATAAAAGCTCCTGACTCCCCATACATGAAGTCTGATGAATAACCAATTTAACAGCAACCTATTCTCAACAATGGGTTGCTGTTCTTTTTAGCACTATGGAAATAAAATATTTTGAAAACAGAGAAGATTGGCGAAAATGGCTGGCAGACAACTTTGAAAACGCCAATGACGTTTGGTTTGTATTCCCCTCCAAATTTTCGGGCGAAAAAAGTGTTACATACAACGACGCTGTCGAAGAAGCCCTTTGCTTCGGATGGATCGACAGCACCATAAAGGCGCTCGACAAAGAACATAAAATCCAGCATTTCACACCCAGAAACCCTAAAAGTTCCTACTCGCAAGCCAACAAAGAGAGACTGAAATGGTTGCTGGAACATAATATGATTCACCCTGATAGGGAAGAAAATATACGAAAAGTATTGTCAGCCCCTTTTGTCTTCCCGAATGATATCATCGGAAAACTGAAAGAGGATAAAACAGTATGGGAGAATTACCAACAATTTTCCGATGCGTATAGACGTATCCGAATTGCATACATTGAAGCTGCCAGAAAACGGCCCGAAGAATTTGAAAAGAGATTGAACAACTTCATCAATAAAACGAAGGAAAATAAAATGATAAAAGGATTTGGGGGAATTGAAAAATACTACTAGGCATGTCTTCTTGATTCAATTATACCATAAATTCAGGCACGGATTACGCAGAATTACACGGGGGGTAAGTGCGATACATACAAAGCAACCGTGAAATCCACGTAATCCGTGCCTGATAATATAACCTGATAATATAATCTGATTTTACAAGAGTACTGCCGCTTCTCTTACAACTCCAAATTCTTCTGTTCCGCCACCTGTGGCAACACAGAATTCTTATCCCGTTCCTCCTGCGAATATTCCACCACACAGTATTCCGTTACCCTGTTTTTAGTGGTCCGTTTACGGAACCCGTTTTCATCAAGCACCGTGACCAACGTCTTCAATATCTGACTGTTGGACTGAATACGCCCATTCAGACTCAAGGTAGAAAGCAGATGTGAAGCAGGATACCATTTGGCTTCTATATCTCCGGCTTTGCCGGGGCGGAAGTAGAAGAACAAATTCTCTTCCACCGGCTCTTTCTGTCGGAAATTCTCATTCCGACTGTTCAGGTTGCTAATCTCGTCACCCTCATACCAGAACCGGAATCCCTGGCGATAGAGAGCCAACGCCTGCGAATAAATCCCCTCATGGTTCACCGGGCGACGATAATCGATGCTCTTAATGCTGTTGAACAGCATACGTCGGTTTTCTCCAATATCCTGCAGGCAGCGCGGATTGTTGGTGCTTGCCGCGAATGAAGCATGCCGGATAAACGTATGCGATTGCGTGTCGTACACCTTGCGTTCGGTTATTTTTTCCTGCGTGATGATACGTTTCAAATCGGCCAGTCGGTTGGAACTTACTCCGTCAAACTCTTCGAGATTGATAATGAGGCAGGTGGACAGCAGCAACATGTGGTCTTTGTTTTCCGGAGTAATCATACCGTTGCGGTAATAGGTGCGCAGCGTGTCCGGCAGCAGGTTACGGATGAATGTACTTTTTCCTTTTCCCTGCTTGCTATACAACAATAACATTTCCTGATTTTGCTTCTCGTCGTCCAATGCACAAGCCACCATACCTACCAGCCATCGGCGGAGACTGTCTTCCCAGAAGTCCGGATCGTTGGTAGTCACCGTGGCAGCGAGTTGCTTGATATAATCGGTCTTGCCATCCCAGGGACGCAGTGACAGGAAGTAATCGATAAACGGGTCGAAATCGATTGCAAAATTGGAATCGACTACCGCTTTCAGCATAGGCAGCGAGCAATAAATAGACGATAATTGCAAGTGCGTGTAGATGGAATTGAAGTCCTTTCCCCGCATCGCCATAAAGGGCAGGGGAGCTTGAGAACCGGCGAAGCGCCGGAATTCCACCCTGTCCAGAATCGTGTTACGACGGAATTCGTAGTGCTCTTTCAGAAAGTCGATCACTTTCTGTACGAGCGGTTTCTTTAGTTCCTCCTCGTTGGCATCCGTCTTGTTGGTGTAGAGGTAAGCATTGCGCAGAGGCGTCTCCGCGTTAAAATCCGGTTCGCTGCCAAAGTCGTGCAGCGTCATGCATACAGCGTCTTCTTCGCCGATGTGGCGTGTGTAACACTGGTTGCCCAGACAGTAGATAAAACTGTCGCGGCTGTTGGGCTCGAAACGGAATTTCCGTTTCGTGTATTCCACTGCTTTGCGGTATTCCAGTTGCGACAAAGGATCGATGTTGGAGAGAGCCGAGATGCCGGAGGGGGTGGAAACGGCCACTTCCTTTGGTGGTTCAGCAACGGGAAGTGCTGCTTTCTGATGATTTTCTTTTCGTTTCTTAGGCGATGATTCTTCTGCTGTCGGAACCTTGATTTCAATCTGGAGAGAAGATACGTGCTCCAGCCGTTCTCCGGAGAAGAACACGTCCGGGTCATAGGTGGCATACATTCCACGTCCTAAATCACTGCCGCTGGGATCTACTTTGCTATCCAGCAGTTCAGAATAGTAATGCGATGACAGTTCGAACATTCGCTTGTGATACTGCTCCAGTTCGGCATACGTCACACAGCCTTTGGCCTTCAACTCCGTGCGCAGGCGCATTGCCTCCTCCGTTTGTAGGTAAACGAGCAGTTTCAGACCGTGGCGGCGGGGACTAAGTGCACAGGCTATCGTGGCGGGATCTTCCTCGGCGAGACGGCGCAGACACGGAATGTCCTCCTGTTTCATTTCGTCGAAGTCGAGCACCGGCAGGTCGTTGTATGCCGACAAGCTGTGGGGGAGGCGACATTCGGAGTAGTTGGTTGTCAGAGTATAAAAAGGTAATTGGCGTTTGATGCTATCCGCTTTTGTTAAATTATCCTCGTTAAGAGCCATTTCTATTTGTTCGATTTTGCGACGATGAAGATTGCTGCCTATTTGTTCGAAGAATTTGCAGAATTCAATCTGACCGATGACTTTGGAATACCCGCGATAACAGGTTACATAAAATTGATTCATAATAATAAAAAATTAGTGAATGATAAGAACTTGTTTATTAACAGATAGCTGTTGCAGAAAAGGGAAAAAGCGTGTTGTGTCACTTTGTGCTTTAGATATAGCAGTTCTGTTTCGGTGTCAAAGGTATGATTTCTTTTCAGGGCGGTGAAAGACATTTTCCGCCCTGAAAAGAGGCTCCGGATTGTAGCGGAGCAAAAGAGGCTGTGTTATTCTCCGTAAAGAATGAGACGTACCTTTTGAATGCATCTACTTAGTTGGTGTTCAGAAAGATACCCGTCCTTCGCGTTTGCCTTGCGGAAGTCTGCCATCTGCATGGCCATTTCGGCGATGATGTGAGGAGGAGTTTTCTGGGTCAGGAAGGGATTGTCGTCGAAGAATCTGATAATCGGCACGAGAAATTCATTCCGTTCACTGGGGAACACTTCTTTCTTCTGCTTTCTAAGGTGTTCCAACAGCCTTTCACCGGCTTTTACCGATTCGGACAACTCGTTTCTATTGTATAAATCTAACTGTTGTGCGTGTTCGCCTGTTATTTGAAATTCGAACACAAAAACTTTGCTTTTTCCATAATTTAATTTGTTTTTATGGGTTAATAATTATTTATAAAAAGTTGCGAATATAGTACTTTTTAGGTTCCAAATAAAGAATTTTTAAGAAAATATATATTGAAGTCCTGATAACGGATATTTTTCTGTTTTTTTCTCTCTGTCTATATATTATATATTCTTTATATATAAAGTACACGCACACACATTTTATGAAAGAGAGGAGGTACTACCACCACCTCCAATTTATAAAACGTGCGTGTACTTATAAGAAAAGAAACATATTGTGTGTATGTGCGGATGCGTACATTATTATATAAGAGACAATGTATTATTTATGCCACTTCCTTTTCCCAATTCAACTCTATTAGGTTATAGGAAATCTTCTTTTTCATTATAGGTTGCCTTCTTTTTCATCATAGCTACCTTCTTTTTTCATTATAGCTAATTTGGTTATCATTATAGCAAATCCGTTTTTCATTATAGCAAACCGTAATCTCCCTATAACTATCTGAAAGCTCTCCTTGATTTAGTCATCCTCTGTTATAAAGCGTCTCATGGCTCATCGAGATATTTCACGATGAGACGTACCTGCCGGGTACTGTAAGCATGATCGTTCTTCCCTTCGCTTCCGCTGTACATGGCTTCATAAAGTTCCTGATTATTCTTGATCCATCCTCTGAATTTCTGCATGGCGTATATCAGTGGCAAATGAGGATTATACAAATGGGCAAGTTCTGATTTCAAATACGGACGGATGACGAACGGTTCTTCTTCCGCCTCTGTTTTTTCAGCTTTCATATTTTTCTGAATTGGTTTTTTCGTACTCCAAATATACTGAAACGGACTGGAATATACAAATGAATAAGTAAAATAAAATCAATATAAATAAAAGTAGAATCAATCTGAATGAAAGTAAACCCAAATTGAATGAAAGCACACTAAAGTACGATGAAGTACATCTATTGCCGCCACTGCAAAGCCGTACCTTTGATTCGTTGAAAGGAAAGAATAGAGCTCATTCTTCTTATTCAATCCCATTGTGAAACTCGCAATCTGTAATTTAATTTCTAGCTTGTGATCTTTGAATCCCAATTCCTGGCTTTTGACTTCCGGCTTCCGGCCTTTAGTCCCTGGCCTTTGGCTTCCAGCTCCTGGCTTTTAATTTTTAATTCTCAATTTTTAATTGATTATGGCAATACCATTTAAAAGAATCGGTCGTAAAGACCCGAGAAAGGTTGATGGGGTGGTGAAGTATCACCCACAACTTGTGACACAGGGACAGAGTGTTGATTTGGACAATCTCGCTTACAGTATGAAAGAGAAAAGTTCCCTGTCGTTAGGCGATATCCAGAGTGTGCTAACCAATCTTGTTGAAGCGATGCGTGCAGCGCTGTTCGACGGTAAATCCGTCAATATCCGCGACTTCGGCGTATTCAGTCTCTCTGCCACGACGCGGGGAGTGGAAACGAAGGAAGAGTGTACGATGAAGAACATCAAGAGTGTGAATATCAATTTCCGTCCTTCCAGCAGTGTCCGTCCTAATCTGACATCTACCCGTGCCGGTGAGAAAATCGAGTTCCTTGACCTCGATGCACCCAAGAAAAAGAAAACCGAAGGTGGAGATCCCGGCGATGAAGGTGGAGGAGACTCCGGAGGAGGCACCGGTGGAGGCAGTGGTGAAGCTCCGGACCCGGCAGCTTGAGTCATAGAGCGTAGATAATGCTTACAACTGATACGAAAAACAGTGGCACTATGATGAGAAAGATTGATTTGATCGTGATTCACTGTTCCGCCACCCGTGCCGACCGTTCGCTCACCCCGGATGACCTGGAAACGCAACACCGTCGACGTGGATTTAACGGAACAGGATATCACTACTATATCCGCAAAGACGGAACGGTACATATCACCCGGCCGATTGAACGCATCGGCGCCCACGTGAAAGGTTGGAATACCGGCAGTGTCGGCATCTGCTACGAAGGCGGTCTGGATTGTCACGGTCGCCCGGCGGACACACGGACACCGGCTCAACGGGCAACACTCCATTTGCTTGTACATCAATTGCTTGAGACTTTCCCCGGTAGCCGGGTGTGCGGTCACCGGGATTTAAGTCCCGACCGCAACGGAAACGGGGAAATTGAACCGGAAGAATGGATCAAAGCGTGTCCGTGTTTTGAGGTGAAAACGGAGTTTGGAACTTCCAGCCACATAGAGGCTTAGTTTTCAATAGGATAACGAGAAAATGAGGTAAGAGGTTTTTCAGGAAGTGGCTAGTCATTGGAAGTAATTAATCATTTAAAAAGAGCGTGGAAAGGAGGTGTGTAAAGTTATGGCAGTCAAGAAATCTGTTTGGGATATGATTTTGAAAGTAGTCATCGCGGTGGCTTCGGCAGTAGCGGGCGTATTTGGTGCGAATGCGATGAATCTGTAGTCTACAGGAAGTTAGTTCATTTGAAGAGAGGGTGTATAAGTTTTCTATCTTTTTCACCCTCTCTCTCTATTTTTTTACTAATCATGAAATAAATCAGAAAAAGAAATGGAAAAGAAAAATTTTATAAAACAAATGTTGTGCTTTACCCTGCTGTTGTGCATAGGTACACATATACATGCACAAAGCGATTCGGGATTTATTCCGACAGATTTTCAAGGGTACTACTTTTCTCCTCAAAATCTGGGATTCGCCACACCACAGACAGCTGAATTTGTGCAATATGGCAACACAAATGTGAACTATTATAATGGTTTGCTTGATCTGGATATCCCGTTGTTCGATTACAAGGATACGGCTTTTGAGCTGGATATGTCTATCAAGTATGTTTCCGATGGTTTCAAGCCGGGCAGACGTCCATCGATGGTTGGCAATAATTGGATATTGAATGTGGGTGGCTCGATAACACGAAATGTAATGGGGGAGCCTGATGATATTCGTCAGGAACAGAAGAATGGACTGTTGGCCGCCATTCGTGATGGGAAGTTCAAGCAGTATAGCAAAGAGGATTTGCTCAACTTGAATATTCCCCATGCTACGAAAAATCGTCCTTATCCGGAAACTGAATATGACATGGCTCCCGATATCTTCGATTTTAATTTCGGGCGGCATAAAGGACGTTTTATTATCGACAATAACGGAAATGCTAAATGTATATCAGGAGGCGGATATAAGATTGACTTGAGTGAAATGACCGTTCAGGATTATAGCACGACGAATGCTCCTAAATCCTCTGTCATCAAGATCACGACACCGGATGGCTATCTCTACTATTTTGGGGGAGACGTCTCATGTTTAGAATACAGCATACCCAATAATCCCAGTAAATTAAGAAGCAGACCTGTGCAGATTACTTCCTGGTATTTAACCTCTATCCAGGATGAGACAAAAAATCATCGTATCACCTTCTCATACCAGAGTCGTCTGCAAAAGAATAGGTATCATCTTTTTATTAGATCTTATTCGAGTGGAGTGCAATTCATAGATTATAAACCTGATAGTAATGGAAATGTCAAGAATCCGGAGTCTTGGAGTATAAATGATGGAGATAAAGGTCATTTTTTGATGGAAGATAAAGTGTATGCTCCAATTCTGAAGACAATTAGTACTGATGGCATGAAAATAAACTTTATTACTGAAACTTTTCCTGTCAATTTTTTCGGCGATTCGGATGGGAACGATTTAATCTATCTCTCAAGCATAACGATGACCAAAGAGCCAGAGGTTATAAAATCATGCAAATTTGATTATCAGATATCGGGACGGTACTTCTTTCTGAAAAAGGTGACCTTGTATGAGCAAAGTGAAACCCCTGCAATTTATTCTTTTGATTATAATATGAGTAATAATCTGCCGGATCCACTGACTACAAGTATCGACCATTGGGGATTTTGGAATGGTGGTTATGAAAATATAGATAATGTTGATATGTTTCTCAACGACGGTCATTTTGAAGAGAGAAAGGCAGTCAATACTGATGTGGCAAGTTGTACGATGTTGCAAAGGATAACTTATCCTACGAAAGGAGAAGAGGTGATTGATTATGGATATAACCGTTTTAGGGGTTACCAGACTAAAAGAACGGATTCTTTTGCGTGGGATTCTAATACGGCGGCTTATGATACTCCTTTTGGGGGAGTACGTGTTAAGAATTTGACATTACATGATCCTATTACAGGAAAGAATAGGCAACGTTCGTTCAGTTACCTTGACCCTACAACGGGAAGGGAAAGCGGAAGAGTTAATGAGTTACCGCGTTATCATATGCCCGAGGAAAAAATGCAGTATACTTACAATTATATCGACCGTACGGTGACCAATATTCTGTATGTCTATTCGATCAGCAGCAACTGTATCGGTCGGCTAAACAATATATCCGAATATCCGATAGGTTATAGTGATGTCACGGAGACATTCGATGACGGAAGTTTTTGCCGTTATCATTTCTCTTCATTGGCAGATATTCCTGATAATGCGGAATTGGGCAATGGCTACATTAAAACACCTGCCAATTTATTCACTAGGAGTTTTGGCTATTATCAGATATTAGACAAGGCTTTGAACTATGCGCCCAATGACCTTTCTGCTTTCAGAGGGAAATTGTTGTTTAAAAAGACTTATAACAATCGCTTTCATAAAGTGGCAGAGGAAGAGTATCATTATAACGTAGAAAATAAAACTGCCGATTATGAAGTTTCGATAGATACCAATACCGGAGCTTTTCTGGCGAGTAAAATATTTACTGTCCCCTGTCTGCTGATTCAGGAAAAACTGACGGATGAGAATGAAGTGGAAATTCTTCATAATTATGAATATAATTCCAAAGGGTTTGTCACAGAAAAGGAGACTGTCAATAGTAATGGGGATCATGTGTATTTGAAGTATGTGCATCCGGGAGAATCACTTAATTTTCCATATACTGCATATAATGATGATTTAATTAAAGCGAATAGAATAGAGGAACCGTTAGGTATCATAAAGTATTTGAAGAGGCCGCAAGATGAAAAACGGCGAATAGTAGATTTTGTATATTTTTATTGTAGTCCGGCAGTTGGTGGTGCAGGTGTTCAAAAAAGGACTCTGTGGGGTAGTAATCTCACGGAAACATTGCCTGAAGATATAGATTTAACAACTTTGTCAAACATCTATTTGCTAAATGGTATCGAAGCTTATGATAACTATGATAAATATGGGAATATTGTAACTATAAGAAGCTTTTATGATAATGTCACAATTTATCTATGGTCATATCACGGTAAATATCCGATAGCTGAAATAAAAGGAAGTACTTATGATGAAGTTAAATCTGCTTTAGGAAGAAAGCCGGAGTTTCTTTCAGAAGAGAGTGAACCTGATATGAAGAAAATGGAGCAATTGCGTACACTTCTACCTCATGCCCAGATTACGATCTATGATTATAAGCAACAGGTAGGGCTGAAATATATTTCGGAACCCAGTGGAAAAACTTTTTTCTTTCAGTATGACCTTCAAGGGCGTCTGAAGAAAAGCTTTAGAAGAGGGGAAAACGGAGACATTCAATTGATGGAATATAACAAATATCATTATTCTAAATAAAAGATAGTTATGAAAAGGCATTTAATATTTTTCTTATTCTTGTTTGTCTCCCTAATGGAGGTAAGCAGTCATGATACCTCCCAGTATACTGATGCAAAAATACATATTGCAGATATTTATAATAAATCAGCCGTTCTTCATCCTCGAGATAGGCCGTTGAATAAATTCATTGATGGAAAACTTCGTAACTATGTCATTCATACTTTCACGATACATAGTCGTTCTACTTTGTTTATGGCTAATCTAATGGGAACTAAACCTGGATATGATACTTGTTTGGCACTTTATTATAGACCCCTAAACTCTACCCAGATTTTTTCACGCAAAGCTGAATCTGTTAAAAATTCAGATATTAAATATGTTCTTGAAACTCAAGAACGATTTGGCCTTGAATTTGATGAAGATCTGCTCCAAATTCCAGTTTATTGTCCTGTATTATATAGTGTTTTGGAACCTGGTGAATACGAACTTCATAGTGTAGGTACAGATGATATGGGAAATCCTACCCAAATGCTTAGTACCAACGTTTATTTATCTCCGATGGGAGTTGATGAATACACTTTTATCGATGTTGGTCATTTTAAAAAGGGTTTTTCTAAAGAAATAAAGCCTGGAACTTTTAGTGGTGGAGAGATATGCTATAGATTTAGTTTGGATAGCATAAATATGATAAGTGTAGTTCCTTTGGATACTATGGGTGTGCGTCCCCTGCTAAAAATGGCAACTTATTTTCAGCCATTGGTTACTAGTAATGAATATCCACTAAATGAAAATTTGTTACCACAGATTAAAGATTTCAGATGTGGTGTGGGGAATTTTTATATTTATACTTATTATCCGGATTCAGTGTATAGAAAACCTGGATTGCGTGTTACGGGTATTGTTGATAATGCGGGATCGGATTGGGAACACCCTTTAGAAGTAGGCAGTTATTCGGATAGCCTGTGCTATAAAGCTTATTATTATCCACACATGTTTGTTTCTTCAGAATCCTCTTCAAGACCTTGTGTATATCATCGTTTCACGATAAAAGAAACGATGGATATATCCATCATGACAGAAAAATACCTAAATAATATCACTTTATATGATTTTGCTCATCGTATAGTTAGGCAGGTAGGAAAAGATGATTATTTGACAAGCCTTGATGTTTTTGGATTATCTCCGGGGAGTTATTTTTTTGTAACTGAAGGAGGAGACGGTACTATATCTATAAACGTAAAAGGTCAGAAAACTATTGGAAAATGGTCTGATACGAAAAACTATATATCAACGATTAAAGCAACTACCAATACTCCTTTTTCTTCGGATCTGCAAAGTCCATTGCATGCCACCCATGAAATAAATTACCTTGACCCGTTTGGCAGGACAGAACAGACGATACAATATGGTGTGACTCCTGCGTTCAACAGTCTGGTGAGTAGAAAGGAGTATGACAGGATGTATCGTGATAGCTGTTCATGGCTTCCGGCAGTTTGTTCCGGTTCGAGGAATTATGTTTCATCATCCGATTTCAGAAAGCATATCCTTGAATTGTATAATGATGAGTATGCTTGTGAAAAATCTTTTTATGACGGTTCGTCCCTGAACCGATTGACCGAGAAATATAATCCGGGAAAGGACTGGCATACTACGGGGCATAGTGAAAAAGTTTCTTATCAGACGAATTCGGGAACATCACAAGTTCGATTATTTGAGGCGAGCGGAGAGAAAGATAATCCAGTTCTGTCTCAAAAAGGATTTTATGCAACCGGAGAATTGGTAGTGGAAGAAAAGAAAGATGAAGCAGGGCTTCCTACGCTTACTTATACGAATAAATTGGAACAAACCATTTTGTCACGTACCATCAGTGGTGCGGACACACTCGATACTTATCAGGTATATGATGATTTCGGGAATCTGGTTTTTGTTCTTCCACCAATGGCGGTCAGTAGTTTACATACTCTCGGACAGAAAGATGCGTTAGACCTTTATGCCTATCAATATCGCTATGATGGGCTCAACCATTATAATGGTAAGAAACTTCCCGGTGCGGAATGGATAGATATGTGTTTCGACGAGGATGGAAAGTTATTGAGAATTCGAGATGGGGAGATGCGCAAGAGGAATGAATGGCAATGTACTTTTTATGATAAGTTGAGAAGAGAAGTGTTGACAGGCATTTATAAAGGTCAAATGTCATACAACATCTCTGAATCGGTTGAATTTGCTCCGGATAGGCTAAACAACCATTATGGTTATCTCTTTAGTAGTTATTTAAAGATGGATAGCCTGGATATTCAAAAGGTGATATATTATGATACCTATCAATATAAAAAGGATAACTCCCGCTTCACTGCGGCAATGGATTATATAGATAGCAATGATTACGGGCATCGATATGGAGACGACTCTGAACCGCTGAACTGCAAGAATTTGCAGACCGGAATGATGACACGGGTTATCGGTACAGATCAAATGCTTTGCACCACTACCTATTATGATTATTATCAACGTCCAGTGCAAGTGCGCAGTACTGATATAAATGGTAAGGTGCGTGTTCAGAGCATGGCGTATGATTTCTGCGACCATGTCATAGCATCCAGTGATAAAGTGGAGAATATATCACTTGTTCAACACAAGACTTATGACCATGCCGGGCGACTGTTGACAGAAGCTCGTTTGGTTAATGATTTGGCATCTGATACTCTGACGTATAATTACGATGAGTTGGGGCGTATCGCCAGTTTCAAAAGAGGGAATGGAGCCCATTCACTGACTTTGACCAACCGTTATAACTTACGGGGGTGGCTGACTTCTATCGAAAGTCCGTTATTCTCCCAGAAACTTTATTATACGGATGGTATCGGCACACCTTGTTATAATGGAAATATCAGTAGTATGAGTTGGAAGACCGGCGTAGACACGGACGTTCGTAACTATCGTTTTGAATATGATCTGCTATCCCGGCTAAAAAATGCCACTTACGGTGAGGGAGAAAAGCTCTCTCTGAATACCAACCGCTTTAATGAGCAAATAACGGGTTACGACAAAAATGGTAATATCCTGGGGGTGAAACGATATGGACAGACTTCTGCCAATGGTTATGGATTAGTAGATAATCTGGCCATCACCTTGAACGGCAATCAACTGAAAAGGGTTGATGATTCTGTTTCGGGTTCCGCTTTTGGTGATAATTTTGATTTTAAAGACGGAGCAAAACAAAGTACGGAGTACTTTTATGATGCTAATGGTAATTTATTGAAAGATTTGAATAAAAAGATAATTGATATTCAATATAATTCCCTAAATTTACCGAACCGTATAGAGTTTGAAGATGGCAGCTCTATTTCTTACCTTTATGATGCAGCAGGCACGAAACTACGTGTTGTACATAGTATCGCAGGAAATACAACTACTACCGATTATTGCGGTAATGTGATCTATGAAAATGGGACTCCTAAGACTTTATTGACAGATGCCGGATTCGTATCTTTGAATGATAATAAGTATCATTATTACTTACAGGATCATCAGGGTAACAATCGGGTCGTTACAGACCAAGCCGGAGCAGTGGAAGAAGTGAATCATTATTATCCGTTTGGCGGTACGTTTGCTTCAACTTCATCCGTTCAACCCTACAAATATAACGGGAAAGAGCTGGATAGAAAAGGCGGACTGGATTGGTATGATTATGGAGCGCGAATGTATGATGCGGCATTGGGAAGATGGCATGTGGTGGATCCGATGGCGGATAAGGATTATAGTTGGAGCGTGTATGTTTATTGTCAGAACAATACAATTAAATATATTGATCCAGATGGAAAGCAAGTAATACCTGTTCCAATGCCTTATGCACCTCTTCCATTCTATTCTCCGATAACATATCCTCAAAGTTATAATTTGCCTTCGGATCAACAAATAATGAGACATGCGTCAGGAAAGTTTGCAGAAGTTGGACAAATAATAACAGATACTCCTAAGATGTCTTACGCTTTTGGTACTCTTTTATACTATCAAGCGAAGAATGCTATCAGTCCGGAATATGAGCATCAGCGGAATAGAGAAAGGAAAAGTAAAGAAGAACTGGATAGGAATCAGGCGAATGTTGCAAAAAGCATTGATACTAACGTATCGGGGATGATGCCTAATGGTGATCCGGCTCCGAAAATAGATCCTAATGATAAAAGGAGAATAATCAAAGTTGGGAGAAAAGTAATAATAGGTCTAGCTGTAGATAGAGCATATATGGAACTAACAAATCCTGATCCCACTCAAGATGCTTATGAAACTCATACAAATCAAGTTGAAGGTAAAAAAGAGTATTCGACAGATTATGTAGGGAATATTTATAATTGGATAAAAAAAATATTTAAATAAAAATGATATATGGGAGATGCTTTTATACTGATATTTAAGAAGATTACTATTCTAAATAGTATTTTAATGATAGTTCATTGCTTATTTCATCCTGATTTTGGCGAATTTGACTATATGTATATTGTTATAATATTGTTACTGATATCGTGGATATCATGGCTGATAGGCAAGGTACTAAACTTATTATTAAGTAATAAAGGTCAAAAAGAAAAGAATACAAAAACAAACAATATTGTTAATCTTTTATATTTGAAATTTATACAGGATATAGATATGACATATGCCGTTTTTTTTGCAATATATCTAGTTTTCTATAGACACGAAAAAGCAATAGCTTATTTAATATTACTTCTGTTTGGACTATACCTTGGAAAAAAAATAGCAATAAGAGCTAATCGATATATAGTAGATCAAGCAAATAAAAAAAACACTCCTTAAAAAAATCAATATTATATCCCTTGATGTGAATAACCAAGGTATGGTGAATTCACATCAGGGTATATAAGCTACAAGATGTGATGTGATAAATGAACTAGTTTGAACAAATAACTTACTACAATATGAGATATCTATTTATAGCAATATATAAAAAATCACTTTTGTGGTTCAGTTTTATGATGATCCCTTATTGTCTTTTTTCCTCTTTTTTATTTGAGTATCCTACTCTAATATTTATTTTCAGGGTAATACTTGCAATTGCGTTAGCTATTATAGTGATAGGTGGAATGATGAGTTATCTATTTTCTTATATAGAGATTCCCAGACGGTCATTAAAGGGGAAAGGTTTAATTCGGACATTATATTTAAAATCTGATAGAATAATAACACAAGTATATTGTTGGTTTCTTGTGATATACATAACTTTTTCTATTGAATATAAGTCTACATTATACAATTATCTGTTATTGTTTTTAATAGGATTATTTCTTGGATATAGGATAACAATAAGATCAAATGAATACTTATTGGATGAAGCTAGCAAAAAGAAGCAAGCTGTAAAGAAAGAATCTCATACTAGATAAGATGATTGTTTATCCCTGATATGAATAACTAACTAATTATTCATGTCAGAGTAACTTTTTTATTTCTTATAAACCTGCTTACTCGGAGAAAATATTTAACTTGTTGTTCAATAAAAAGTAATTTGTATCATTATGAAATTATTGTTAGTAACAGTATTTAGAAAGACATACCTCTTTGCCTTTTTTTTAGCCATAGTTGCTCATATAGCTTATCCGTATTTATATGATTTTCCATATTTACTGGTTTTAAAAATGATATTGTTATTTATATGGATGGTTGTATTTGTTGGTTTTGTATTATATCTAAAGTATCCACAAATATGTCCTCAAGGAGTTTTGTTGAAACCTAAGTCTAGTCTTCAGACTACTTATCGAATAATCGAAAGATTCTTTTATTATTCGTTGGCGATTTATGTATTTCTACCTAAGAGTTATATATTCCCCAATTATATAATATTATTGATCTTTGGTGTGTTTCTGGGATGTAGAATAGCGATAAAAGCCAATAATTGTTTGAAATCTTGACAATAGGTGAAATTTCACTCTGATATGAATTGATTATAAAGTCTATTCATGTCAGAGTTTGTCGAGGAAGATGTTTTTTGATAAATGAGTTATTAATGTAAACAACTTAGAAATGAAAAGGTCTTTTTTAGCAATAGTCAATAAGGTAGCGTTACCATTATGTTGCATTGTAATCTGCATAGCTATCTTCATTAATGATGTGGATTTGCTGCCTTATCATTTTTTGATAAGATTTGTTGTGTTAATAGGATCAGTAATGGTAGTTGTAGCCAATGTTATGAATTTGAGTAGTAAAGGCTTTTGGGTTAATATTAAAGATATAACTATGGAAAAACGTTTTTATCTTAATTATTACAATGCCATTGAAACCTTATTTTCTTGGTACTTTTTTCTGTATACTTTATTGAAATTATATATGGAGTCAATAATGTTCACTTATGCAATGATATTAGCACTTGGTATTTATTGCGGATGTCGGATGATTAAATGTGAATAGTGTTTTATCTTGGCTTTCTCTAAAACAATCATGCTTTGGAGCATAAAACAAATTTGGAGTCTTTTTTCTAAAAAAAGGGGTGATATACTTCATTTAAAATATTCTAGGTTTGTCGCCAATGCTTTAGTTGATAAATATAATCGATTATTTTTAAACAGAGGAAAATGAAAAAAAAAATAGTTTATGTAATTACAGGACTTCTTCTAGTTATATATAGTTGTAAAAGTCTACCTTCAGGAGGTGGTGATTCTATCGATTATGACTTTAAGTTTGATTTATACAGTCATGTAAAATGGTATTATCGTGCTAACTTGAAATATCCATCTGTAGAGGAATTGAAGAATTTTTGTTGGGAAATGATAGATGATGCTAATGATAACACATTTTCATCATTTAGTGATTTTGAAAAGACTATAAATAACAAAAGAACAGGACGCGAAGATTTGTTACGATATTTATCTTTGCATAAGAATGATATTTTATTTGAAGTAAGAAACAAATCAATGAATGTTCTTTGGAAAGGTAAAAAATGGATGAAATTTAAATTTGATTTATGCGAAATGATAAAAAAGAGAAGTTCTCTTTTTACTTATTTTTATAACTCTTCGGGTTACTGCAGTAAAGATTTTGATTACGAAGAGGATTTTTATATAATAAGAAAAGAAATTCGTGACAAATATGTAACAGATACTGTGCAGCGGAGTGAATTTCAATCATGTCTTTTGAGATATGACAGAGGCAGCGGATATCAGCTATGTTCTCCTTCAAAAAGTAGAATAAAACAAAATGTCTATCTAAATAAATTAGGTTGTGCTTTAGATACTTTTCTTCTAAATAGAGATGTTCAAATGATTCAATTTGTAACAAATTTGCCAAAAGATCTTTTATCTAAGGAATAGTTGATCTTATTTTGTTTCTTAACAGTAAAGTAGTTTGGGATTAGAAGTATCAACAAATTTTCATTCAACGAGGAACGTTAAATGAAAAATACATATCTGGAATTTGAGCTTTTTACTTTAGCGTGCAGTTTGCTGAATTTAACAGTGGAAGGGGCGTCTGAAGCCGGAGTACAGATAGGGAGAAAGTTAGAGTATGTGTTTGGTAAAGCGACAGGAAATCCACATGGGGAATGAAAGGTACAAAGTTTTTGGGAGAATAACCGATTAATAACTATAGAACTATTTGGAGGTAAATAATATGAATATAATTGTAAGAAACTTATATGTAAAAGAGTTTTGTTTTGGCTCATTTCGAGAACAGACATTGTTTTTAGATAATATAAATAGCCCCCAAAAAATAGTATTGGAAAATACATATGGAGAATTATATTATTGTTATGTGTTTTACAATTCAATTGCGCAAGAAAAAGAGTTTATATTATCATTTAGTAGTGATTCTGCTAAAGAAAATATAAATATATGTTTTTGGATAGATAAGAATATTGTAATTATAAGTTTTGATTCTTCTATATATCTTATTGATAATAAAGAATGTAGAGTTATAGAAGAAATAGAGCTAACAAGCCCATTGATTGGTCTTTATCAAATAAATGAAAATAAGATGCTTGTTTTAGAAGAAACTTATGTTAGGACAATTAATCCCAATGGGAAAATTGTTCAAGATATGAAGACTGATTTAATTGAAGACTTTAATTTTCAAGATCATATATTATATGTCTTTGCCGAGGATAATAAATACATATATAAATTATAGCGTATTATTCTGAAATAGTTTAACTTGAAAATTATTTTACTATTTTTTACCATGATGTAGATTGCCTAAAAAATAATTCATATCAGGGTAACTTTTTTTATTTCTTATAAGCCAACTTACTTGAATCTCCTTCGAATCTAAATATGGTGCTTATCTTTCTGTAGAATACTCCTATGATGCTAATGGAATTTTAATCCAAGGTTTTAACAAAAAGATTACTGGTATTCAGTATAATTGTTTAAATTTACCGTGTCGTATAGAAGTTTGAGAATGGTAACAGTATCTCTTATCTCACGAAAAGATATCGGTCTACTATTCGTCAAAACAACCTATTTCTAATGGCTTAACTGTTAAAGAAAGAATGGCTAACTCAAACTTTTCAGAACAATATGATTTTAGAATAAAAATATTAAAGGAATTTGGAGGGAAGCCATGAGAAAAATTAAAAACTTAAAAGAAGCGCTGGAGATCTTTGAAGATGCTGCAATCAAGCAAGCGGATGCAATAATGCAGAAAGGTAGTAGTAAAATAGCCAATCGTAATTATGATAAAATATTATCGGTTGCACAATACTTGAGAGAAAATAAGTTACTTCCTGAATTATCCGTTTTTTACATGCATCCTAATTTGTCCGTACGTTCATGGGCAGCTGCGTATTTATTGCCTGTATATGAGGAAGAAAGCATTAAAATATTAGAAGAAATAGCTAAATTTGAAGGCTTTGGAGCTCTTGATGCAGATATTTTAATCAAAGAATGGAAGAAAGGTAAATTGCGTGATTTCTATACTTTGTAATTTATACTTTGTTTGTCTTATCCTGGTATAAGTTGATTTTAAAGTAAGTTATCGACGGGAATTTGATTAATCATAAATAATATATTATGGAGTTAGCACAGGAAATATTAATAAACCAGTATGCTCAAGGTATTGTCTCGGTTGAAACATTATTGGATAATTACAGGATATTTGATATTGTTGAGAAGGAAATGTATTTGAAATATTTGGTCTTTTTGATTATTCAGTCTAAGTGTACGGATTCGGATATTCTGCCGGCAATAGAAAATAGCCGTTTGAAGAAAACATATACTCCCTGTGTGCTTTTAGAGAAAGGAGGAACGAAATACCATAGTTTAAAGAAAATCACAAGTTTGCCTGACTATGAATTGGATAAGGTCTTAGTCTTATTCTTGAATCTGTTTAAAATAGGATATGATAGGCGATTTCGGCAGGAAAAAAATAATCCGAATAAATGGTGGTATTGGGATTTATCTGATGCGGAAACGCAACTGAAAGTAATTCAAATGCAAAAATAGATACCATTCTTTTCTCTTGTAGACTAATACTTAAATAAAAAACATATGGGAGCTTTTTTTATAAATATATTTAAGAAGATTACTGTTCTGAATAGTATTCTAATGGTTGTCTATTGTATTTTTCATCCTAATTTAGGGGACTTTGAATTTATGTTTATCATAATAATATTATTGCTGGTTTCATGGATAATATGGCTGATAGGCAAGATGTTGAACTTAATATTAAAGAATAAACATCCGGAGGATAGGAATTTAAAAACAAATGGTATTGTTAGAACTATTTATTTACGATTTTGCGAGAATATAGAGATGATATATTCTATCTTTTTTTTAATATATATAGTCTTCCATCGTAAGCAAATAGCAGTTGCTTATTTAATATTACTAATGTTTGGATTATATATCGGAAATAGAATAGCAATGAAGGCTAATCGCTATTTGCTGGATCAGGCAAATAAAGGACAGAAGAAATAAAACTTTCCCCGTTGAGATCACAAGATAGAAACAAATAGCTTTTAATAACCAACTGAATTAATTATATGAGATATTTATTTATAGCAATATATAAAAAGGCAGCAATATGGTTCAGTATTATGATGATTCCCTATTGCGTTTTTTCTTCTTTTTTAGAAGAGTATCCTTCTCTAATTTTTATTGTCAGAGTAATACTTGCTGTTGCAATAGCAATCATTGCAATAGGTGGAATGATGAGCTATCTATTTCCTTATATAGAGACTCCTCGACAGACGTTGAAGAAGAAGGGCGTTATTCGAACATTATATTTGAACTCTGATAAAATAATAGTGCAATTATATTGCTGGTATTTAGTGCTATATATAACTTTTAGTCTGGAATATAAGTCTATATTATATAATCTTCCCATGTTGTTTTTTATTGGGCTATTCTGGGGATATAAGATAACAATGAAAACAAACAAATGTACTTTGATAGAGATTAACAGGAAAAAGCAAGAGCACTCTAAAAAGCAAAAATCAGATAAGGGGTAAAAAAAGAGTTCGGCTTTGCACCGAACTCTATGACTATATTATGAATGTTTTACTCGTACACTTTTTTGGATTATTCCGAGTGTTTCTATCGGATAACCTTTTTTATTTCTTATAAACCAACTTACTCGGAACTCCCTCCCCGAACAAGTTATCTCCCAGCGTTGTAATCTTATCTCCCGTAGCCAATACATAGCGAAGATTATCACATCCCATAAAAGCACCGAATTCGATAGCCGTTACACTGGCCGGTAATTCCAGCGTGCCGCACAGACGACCGCAATTACTAAATACACGCTGTCCGATTGACTTCAGGTTATGAGGTAATTTCATATTCAGCAGATACTTCTTCTGCGAGAAAGTGAAGTCGGGGATAGCCGTTGCATTTGTCTTGGAAATATCAACCGATACGAGATTCGGCATATAATCGCGGATAAGTTTGAAGTCTGCGTTATCCAGTTTCCCTTCAACGGTCAGGAAGTTGATGTCTCTGGGTTGTAGTCCGGCTTTTAGGATTTCTTCTTCCAGTTTACCCATTGCACCCACTTGCAGGGTAGTCTCTACCGGTTCACCTTCGATGAAAGCAAAATTCTGCCATCTGTCTTTGTAGCGGTAAGCGTCGCTGCTGCCCAGAGGGACGAAGATGGCGGTAACGCTGTCTGCCAATGCTTCCGGCAGCAGGTTGGGAGCAGTCTTTTTCCGGATCTGACAGATTTTCAGATTCTCACAGCCTTTGAAAGCAGCATCTTCGATATTCTTCGTTTTCTCGGAGAGGATCACTTTTTCCAGTGTGGCTTTACCTTTGGTCACTCCGCCTACCACATTCGAGAAA
Source organism: Bacteroides sp. M10 (assembly GCF_014334015.1). Classification (GTDB taxonomy): domain Bacteria; phylum Bacteroidota; class Bacteroidia; order Bacteroidales; family Bacteroidaceae; genus Bacteroides; species Bacteroides intestinigallinarum. The sequence goes on from NZ_CP060488.1 coordinate 4,588,552, forward strand.
GCATAGGCAGGGATGAAGTTCGGCATATAAATGTAGAATTTTCCATTGGGATAAGTACCGGCTTTTCCGCTGTACATCTTGATTTCTGCGTTCGAAATATCCAATACTTTCAGATTGGCAAATTCGTCACGGAGATGCCGGAAGTCCTCTGCATTCAGTTTTCCGGTCAGTGTGAGGTGGGTGACACTGTTGGCTTCCTCTTCAGTCATCATGGAAATCAGCGTACCGGGCTTACTCACATAATACGTCTTACTCACTTGGGCGGCGGCTCCTAATGCATTAGCGACCAGTAAGAAACTTATCAATAGTAGTTTAATTTTCATAATTTTGTAGATTTGTTCTGACAAATATAGGAAAAATAGAGAATACATGATGTTTTTTTATGTTTTATATCTAATTTTGTAGCCGGATTAACAAATTGTAAAAATGGAGGCAGACAACATAGATGGGAAGAAAGAACCCAGAAGACTTCCTGTGTGGGCATGTATCCCGTTGTTTATTGTGGTACTTTTCATATTTATTGGATTGTATGGGACATTGGTCAGCGGAGGACTGTCGTTGGTTCTTGGAGTGGAGGCTCGTCATCCGGGAGTAGTAGGATATATTTTCGTGGAGGCCAGTATGCTTTTGGCTGTTCTTACTGCCGCCATAATCTTGCTTCGTCTCGAACGTCGTCCGTTTTCTGATTTGGGACTTTCCCTAAAAGGACATGCCGGTGGACTGTGGTATGGCCTTCTGATAGCAATCTTGCTCTATTTGCTGGGTTTCGGAATCTCTGTTGTTTTGGGAGAAATAGAAGTCACTGGTTTTCAGTTTAAGCCGTTGGATTTATTGGGGTCGTGGGTGTTTTTCCTGTTAGTGGCGTTGTTTGAAGAAATTCTGATGCGCGGCTATATCCTCGGACGTCTGCTTCATACTAATATGAATAAATTCCTGGCACTCTTCATCTCGTCGGCATTATTTGCGTTTATGCATATCTTTAATCCGGAAATAGCTTTCCTGCCGATGCTTAATCTATTGTTTGCCGGTATGCTGCTGGGTGCTTCCTATCTTTATACCCGGAATCTGTGTTTCCCTATCTCTCTTCATCTTTTCTGGAATTGGATTCAAGGTCCGATTCTAGGTTATCAGGTGAGCGGAAATAATTTCACGACGAGCATGCTGACTTTGCGTATGCCCGAAGAAAACGTACTGAATGGCGGAGCCTTCGGTTTTGAAGGCTCGCTCATTTGCACAGTACTTATGATTGTTTTTACGATTCTGATCGTGTGGTGGGGAGAAAAAAGGGAAGCAATCAGTCTTGCTGTACCCCGATCATACTAAGCTGAATCCGTTTCCGGTCATAATCTACATTCATCACTCTGACCATGACGTGTTGATGGATGGATACCACTTCCGTCGGATCGGAAATGAACCGTTCCGCTAATTGCGAGAGGTGCACCAGTCCGTTCTCCTTAATACCTATATCGACAAACGCCCCGAAATTGGTGATGTTGCCTACGATGCCCGGAAGAATCATTCCTTCGCGCAAATCGGCTATGGTGCGCACGTTCTTGTCGAATTCGAAGACTTTGATAGCCTTACGCGGGTCACGTCCCGGCTTGTCGAGTTCCTGCAGAATGTCCTGTAAGGTGGGCAGACCGACGGTAGGGGTGATGTAGGCGGAGATGTTAATCTTCCGGCGGAGTTCCTTGTCGGCTATCAGTTCGTCGATGGTACATTTCAGGTCTTTGGCCATTTGTTCTACAATGTGGTAGCTTTCCGGATGCACGGCGGTGTTGTCCAGCGGATTCTTGGCTCCGGGGATGCGGAGGAATCCGGCACACTGTTCGAAAGCCTTGGCGCCCATGCGAGGAACTTTCATCAACTCTTTCCGCGAACCGAAAGCTCCGTTTTCCGCCCGGTAGTTGACGATGTTTTGAGCCAGTTGCGGTCCCAGTCCGGAGATATAAGTCAATAGATGGCTGCTTGCCGTATTCAGGTTTACACCGACCAGGTTCACGCAATTCTCTACTGTCTGATCGAGCGCTTTTTTCAGCTTTGTCTGGTCTACATCGTGCTGGTATTGACCTACACCGATGGATTTAGGATCTATCTTCACCAATTCTGCCAATGGGTCCATCAGGCGGCGGCCGATGGAGACTGCTCCACGCACCGTTACGTCATAATCGGGAAACTCGTCGCGGGCAATCTTCGAAGCCGAATAAATGGAAGCTCCCTGCTCACTGACTACAAACACGGGTATCTGACGGTCGAAGCTTTGGCTGTTGATGAAATCTTCTGTCTCACGGCTTGCCGTTCCGTTGCCGATGGAAATGGCTTCTATCTGATAGGCCTCAATCATCTTACGGAGTTTGGATGCAGCTTCTCCTGTTTTGTTCACGGGAGGATGCGGATAGATATTCTCATTATGCAACAGATTGCCTTGTGCATCGAGGCAGACAACTTTACATCCCGTACGGAATCCGGGGTCGATGGCGAGCACCCGTTTTTGTCCCAATGGAGGGGCGAGAAGAAGTTGGCGGAGGTTCTCGGTGAATACCCGGATGGCTTCCTCGTCGGCTTTTTCTTTGGATTGAGCGGCAAATTCTGTTTCGATGGAGGGCTTGAGCAGACGCTTGTAAGCATCGACTGTGGCTTCGTCTACCTGCTGGCTACACTCGTTGTTGCCACGTACGAACTGACGTTCCAGACGTTCGATACATGCCTCATCGTCGGGATTGATGGATACTTTCAGCAGGCCTTCCGACTCTGCCCGGCGGATGGCCAGCAGGCGGTGGGACGTGCAACGTTTCAGTGCTTCGGAGAAATCGAAATAATCCCGGTATTTCGCCGCTTCTTCCTCTTTTCCTTTCACCAATTTGGCACTAATCTCTGCCTGACGGCTGAACTGATTACGTACCGTGTTGCGGGCACGTTCGTCCTCGTTCACTTGCTCTGAAATGATGTCACGGGCGCCTTTCAGGGCATCTTCCACATCTTTCACGTCTCCTTTCACGAAGGCGGCAGCCTTGGCGCTAAGGTTGTTTTCCCTTTGCAACATCAGGATGGTGGCAAGCGGTTCTAACCCTTTCTGGCGGGCTACTTCGGCACGTGTCTTCCGCTTGGGTTTATAAGGAAGATAAATGTCTTCCAGTTCCGTCGGATTCCAGGTGTCGTTGATACGTTTCTCCAGTTCGGCAGTCAGTTTTCCCTGCTCGTTGATGGTGCCGAGAATCGTTTCTTTCCGTTTGGCTATGTCGCACAACTTGTCGTGTTGCTCTTTGATTTGCTCTATCTGCACTTCATCCAGTCCGCCGGTGGCTTCTTTACGGTAACGACTGATGAAAGGAATCGTAGCACCTTCACCCAAAAGATGGAGCGTACTACTTATTTGTTTTTCCGGTATACCCAGAAAACCGGAAATCATCTTGTGAAATAATTCCATAATTTGTATTTTTTGAGAGTAAATGAGCGACAAAAATACATATAAATCTGCTAAACCCGACAAGTTTTACTATATTTGCAACTCAATTAATGAATTAACACATCAAAACTGCATAATTATGCTGGGACGTCTTGGATATCTTTTTATCTGTTTCCTTTGGCTTCTGCAGTCAACGGAAGTATTGGCTGTCTCTAAAGATAAGAAACCTATTCTGATTATTTGCTCTTATAATCCGGCAGCGCACCAAACCTCGGTCACTATTTCCGATTATATGGATGAATATAGTAAGTTGGGAGGACAGCGCGACATTATCATCGAAAACATGAATTGTAAAAGCTTCTCGGAGGCTCCGTTATGGAGCGCGATGATGACGCAGATTCTGGCTAAATATCAGGGAGAAAAGCATCCGGCACAAATTATTTTATTAGGACAGGAGGCATGGGCTGCCTATTTGTCGCAGAGGGATGAAATGCAGGTGAAAGTGCCGGTGATGTGCAGTCTGGTCAGTAGCAATGTGGTGATATTGCCGAAAGATACGGTAGAAAACCTTGATTGCTGGATGCCCGAATCTGTCGATATCTTTGAAGATCATTTGGATATTCCCGAACTGGAATCGGGATTTATCAATCAATATAATATAGAAGGTAATATCTCCATGATTCAAGCTTTCTATCCGAAAACGAAACACATTGCCTTTATCTCGGACAATACTTATGGCGGAGTGACCATGCAATCGTTGGTACGAAAAGAAATGAAGAAGTTCCCCGATCTGGATTTGATTTTGATGGACGGCCGGAGACATTCTATTTATACCATCGTTGAGGAATTGAGACAGCTGCCCGAAAATACGGTTATTTTGGTGGGAACGTGGCGTGTGGATATGAACGAGGGGTATTTCATGCGAAATGCGACGTATGCCATGATGGAGGCTACTCCTACCATTCCGGCTTTTACTCCTTCATCGGTGAGCCTTGGCTATTGGGCGATAGGGGGAGTGCTGCCCGATTATCGGAAAGTGGGAGGAGAAATGGCTATGGAGTCCGTACGGATGGATCAGCACCCGGAGGATGTGGGAAAGCATCTTTCGATCATTGGCTCTAAAGCGGTATTGGATAGCCGGAAGGTGAAAGAGTGGGGGCTGCACCCGAGTGTGTTGCCTTTTAAAGTGCAGCTTGTCAACCAACCGGTTTCGTTCTATCAGCAATATACTTATCAGATATGGTCTGCTTGTGCTTTGTTCGTGATTCTGGTACTTGGCTTATGTATCTCTCTCTTCTATTATTTCCGTACGAAACGTTTGAAAGACGAGCTTCTGAAATCGGAGAAGGATTTGCGTGTAGCGAAAGACAGGGCGGAAGAGTCTAATCGTCTGAAGAGTGCTTTTCTTGCCAATATGAGTCATGAGATACGGACGCCGTTGAACTCGATTGTCGGCTTTTCGGATGTACTGGCAATGGGCGGTAGCACGGAGGATGAACAGCAGTCTTATTATAAGATTATCAAAACCAATTCGGATTTGTTGCTTCGTCTGATTAATGATATTCTCGATCTTTCACGTCTGGAGGCGAACCGGGTGACTTTGACGTGGGAGGAATGTGATGTGGTGCAGTTGTGCAGTCAGGTGGTTGCCTCTGTTAGTTTTTCACGGCAGTCATCGGACAACCAGTTCTTGTTTTCCACTTCTTTTGAAACTTTCCGGATGGTGACGGATGTGCAGCGTATGCAACAGGTAATCATTAATCTGCTGTCCAACGCGGACAAATTTACGAAACGCGGGAAGATTACCTTGGACTTTTCTGTGAATGAGGAAAAGCAAATGGCTATTTTCTCGGTAACGGATACCGGATGCGGTATCCCGAAAGAAAAACAGGGACTTGTGTTCGAGCGTTTTGAAAAGCTGAATGAGTACGCCCAGGGAACCGGATTGGGATTGTCTATCTGTAAATTGATTGTGCATAAATGGAGAGGAAGTATATGGATCGATCCTGACTATACCGGTGGGGCACGGTTCGTATTCTCGCATCCGCTAAATATAGAAAAAGAATGAAACGAATAGGATTTATTTATGGCTTGCTTTTCTGTCTCGTACTGTCTGTTGCGGCGCAGGAAAAGGTGGTGAAGCTGAAGATTGTGGAAACGAGTGACGTACATGGTAATTATTATCCTTACAATTTTATAACCCGCCACGAGTGGAAGGGTAGTCTGGCACGTATTTATTCTTTCGTGCAGAAAGAGCGTGAACAGTATAAAGAGAATCTGATATTGCTGGATAATGGTGATATTTTGCAGGGACAGCCTACTGTCTATTACTATAATTATATAGATACGGTGTCTCCTCATCTTTGTTCGGAAATGATGAATTTCATGAAATATGATGCCGGTAATATGGGGAACCATGATGTGGAAACGGGACGTGCTGTGTTCGACCGTTGGATAGCCACTTGTGACTTCCCTGTGTTGGGTGCCAACATCATTGATACGTCTACGGGAAAAACCCATCTGGCTCCTTATAAGGTGTTGGAACGTGATGGCGTGAAGATTGTGGTATTGGGTATGATTACTCCTGCCATCCCTGCATGGCTTTCTGAAAATCTGTGGAAAGGCTTGCGTTTCGACGATATGGAAGAGACGGCACGCAAATGGATGAAGATTATCCGTGAAAAAGAGAATCCGGATTTGGTGATCGGATTGTTTCATGCCGGACAGGAGGCTTTCAAAATGTCGGGCAAATACAATGAGAATGCTTCTCTCAATGTAGCGAAGAATGTGCCGGGATTCGATATTGTATTGATGGGACACGATCATGCTCGCGAATGTAAGAAGGTGATGAATGTAGCCGGAGATTCGGTGTTGATTATCGATCCGGCCAGCAATGGAATTGTATTGTCTAATGTCGATGTGACCTTGAAACTGAAAGATGGAAAGGTGCAGAGCAAGGACATCAAAGGGGAGTTGACAGAAACGGAAGCTTACGGAATCAGTGAGGATTTCATGAAGCGTTTTGCTCCACAGTATGAGACGGTGCAGAAGTTTGTATCCAAGAAGATCGGTACTTTTACCGAGAGCATCTCTACTCATCCTGCTTTCTTCGGTCCTTCTGCTTTTATTGATTTGATACATACTTTACAGCTCGATATTACCGGAGCTGACATCTCTTTTGCCGCTCCGCTTTCGTTTGATGCGGAGATAAAGAAGGGGGATGTGTTTGTCAGTGATATGTTCAACTTGTATAAGTATGAGAATATGCTGTATGTGATGACGTTGTCCGGAAAGGAGATTAAGGATTTTCTGGAGATGTCTTATTATATGTGGACGAACCGGATGAAGTCACCGGAAGATCATCTGCTCTGGTTCAAGGAGAAACCGCGGGAAGGTGCGGAAGACAGGGCTTCTTTCCAGAACTTCAGTTTTAATTTCGATTCGGCTTCCGGCATTATTTATACGGTGGACGTGACTAAACCGCAGGGGGAAAAGATTACGATTACGAGCATGGCGGACGGTTCTCCTTTCCGTATGGATAAGATATATAAAGTGGCCTTAAATTCTTATCGTGGTAATGGTGGTGGAGAACTGTTGACGAAAGGATCGGGTATTCCGCAGGAGGAATTGAAGGACCGCATAATTTTCTCTACGGATAAAGATCTTCGTTTCTATTTGATGAATTATATCGAAAAGAAAGGTACGATGGACCCCAAGGCCCTGAATCAGTGGAAGTTTGTTCCGGAGAAATGGACAGTGCCGGCTGCCAAACGTGATTCTGAATATTTATTCCGGTCTGTTCAATAAGTAACTAAAAGTGTTCATTATGTCTGATAATACTCTTGAACGGCTTGTATATCTGATTAAATGCTGGTATATTTGTCGCAAAAAAGAGAGAGTATGTATATTCAAAATGTTCCAAAAGTAGGTATTTCTTCGGTAGTTCATTCTAAACATATAGATTCTGACAACATTGATGTTGTTGATAATGATATAGCGCTCTTCGACACGGAGAGCGTTATATCGTTGTATAATGGACCGACTAAACTGGAGGTGTTGACGGTAGGTCTTTGCCTGGAAGGTACTGGTACTTTCAATATTAGTTTACGTGAGTTTCAACTGTTTCCCGGATTAATGGTGATCGCGCTGCCTAATCAGATTGTCGAACAGCGGTGTTTCAGTTCCGACTTTAAAGCGATATTCTTTGCTGTGTCGAAGAACTTGTTGGAGACATTGCCTAAGATCAGTAATGTGCTTTCCTTATTCTTTTATCTGAAAGATTACCCGTGTTTCGATCTTACACCGCAGGAGCAGGAGACTGTGAAGGAATATCATGCATTTATCAGAAAACGGTTGAAGAATAAGGAGGCTTTATATCGTAAAGAAGTGGTAATGGGCTTGATGCAAGGGTTCTTTTTTGAGCTTTGTAATATCTTCACTAATCATGCGCCTGCCAATGCTACTACCATGAAGAATAAAAGCCGGAAAGAATATATCTTCGAACGTTTTTATGAGTCTTTGGTAGAGTCTTACCAGTCTGAACGGAGCGTAAAATTCTATGCTGACCAGTTGTGTCTGACACCTAAACATCTTTCGGGGGTGGTGAAAGAGGTCAGCGGAAAAACGGTGGGAGAGTGGATCGACGAACTGGTGATTCTGGAGGCGAAAGCGCTTCTGAATTCTTCAAGTATGAATATTCAGGAAATTGCTGACCGGCTGAATTTCGCCAACCAGTCGTTCTTTGGAAAGTATTTCAAGCATTATACCGGCATGTCTCCTAAAGAATACCGGAAAAGTCGTTAAAATCATAAAACACCGGAGCGTACACGGCTTAATGTCTCCGGTGTCATCAAAAGGTAAGAGGCGATGTGTGCCAGAGGTGCACGTTTGATGATTTCCGGATGTGTTTCGAGCAGGAGATTATAGCGTTCGCGGGCGGATTCAAAGCGCCAGGAGTCTGCTTTAATCTGTGACACGATCAGGGAGTATTCCAGTATCTTTTGGTAGAACATATTGATTTCCCAGTTCTCTTTTGCCAATTTTTGTATCATGTCGCGAGGGAACAGGTAGATGATGGAAGGTTCGAGGGTTTCCACGATCAGTCGGGTAGGTTCTTGTTTTAGAAAACTTTCAATGCACATCACGATACATCCTTCGTATGAGAAATGTTCGGTCACGTCTTTCCCGTTCTTGTAATAGTACTGCCTAAGCATCCCTTTGCCGACAAATACGATTTCATGAGCTACTTCTCCTTCATTCAGCGCTATTGCTCCTTTGGGAAATTCTTCACGAATCAGTATACTTTCTATCTGTCGTCTTCCTTCTATACTCATTTCCGGAAAGCGGGAATTTACAACAGCATTTACAGTCTCTCTTAATAATGTATCCATGTCTTTTCTGTCTTGATGTGTGCAAAAATACTAAAAACGGTTGACATAAATCAAGTGTGGTATAAAAAAGATGTATCTTTGTCCGCAAAATCAAGAGGTAAGATGATTATGAATAAGATAATAGGCTTGGCAGTGTTGCTGTTCTGTTTGAGTGGTTGTGTAAGGGATAATGATGCTATTTATTATCCGGTTGGCAACGTGGATGTGGAAAGAGGCGGTCCGGCTTTGGAGGCTGGAAAGGGTGATTTAATAGCCCGTAGTTACAATACCGAAGATTATGTACTGGACACGCTTGCACAATATCCGGGTGATCCGACGCTCGGTAAACTGACATTCATGGTCAGTCTGAAAAACCGGTTGGCAGATCAGGAGGTGAGTGGCTTTAATGGTGTCGGTCTATCCAAACTAACGATGAGTCTTGGATATAAAGACGGCAACTATCCGGCAGAAAGCCAGGTTCCTGTTTATACTTCGTCCGACGTGACTGCCAGTTATGCCATTAAACTCCGTTTAAAGGGAGAATTGACTTTAACAGGAGACGAATGGATGATTGACTATATTTATGCTCAATTAGCGGGTTTATTCCAGCCTTATCCCCCTACGTCTTTCCCGGAAGTGTTTATGTGTAAAGGGGGGGAGCAATCGTATGCTACGTTCGATTCTTTCCGTAGAACCTGGACGTTTGATATTACTTATGATCGTTCCAACCTTTCTTTCAGCCAACTGTATTTCAATCTGTTTGTGAATCTGGCAGGACAGAAAAGGGAGGATAGAGTCCGGTTGAGGATTGATAAGGAATCTTATTTCGAGATCTATAAAGAAAAAGAGGAAATGTAGTAAAACTGTATTTCCTCTTTTTCTTTGGTAGTGGGTACGAGAATCGAACTCGTATTACATGCGGAGAGGTGCTTTTGTGTGCCATTTAAAACGCTTGTAACCAATATCTTATAATGCTTATAAAATTCATTAGTATCGAACTTGCATTAAAAAACGGTACTCATACCCTTTTATAAATATCACCTCTTATATTTCATCTTTATCAAAGAACGTTTTAATATAAAATTAATCAATCAAGAATAACAAACATTATTTGCTCGAATTTAAGCGATCTATTTCTAGATTATCCGGCTAGTAGTAAAAATTATCTTATGGACTGGATTATTTGTATTATAGTGTTAGTTTTTTTACCACTTGCTTTTTTTATTTTTGGCTCTGGGTTGTATTTGATTTCTCGGATTGTATCTGATTTATCATCTCAAAAAGCCGAGGAACTTGAACGTCAGAAGCAGAAAGCCGAGTTAGAACAACTTGGGAAAGTTCTAAAAAAGAACGCTCCAGTTGTTTGTCGTGCGATTTTTCCCGATCAATAAGTTCCCAAGAATTAACAATAAGCTTAGCAATATCACTTAATTTTTCAATTGATGCCATTAGTTTCATTAATAAGCTCTCCCGTTAATTTGTTTAGCTTAAAAGATTCTCTTTCTTTATCTCCATTTTTATATACGATATCGAAAATAAAATCTATAGTATCGTCGTTAATGTTTATCGATTTGTCCTTTATTATAAATTCTTCGGAATACCCTTTATGTCGATAATTCCAAATATAAACGCCATTAGTGATATTAACTAAAGACACATATGGGTATGATACTCCCAGACCGCTAATATCATCAATTGGAATTAGATTATTGATGAAATTATATTCTAATGGTATTTTATTTATTTCATCACAATTTTTATCAAACAAAAAGTGATTTTTAAATCCTAATGTGATGAAATATCCGCCATACCAATTTTTAAGATTGGATACTGAATTATCATATCTATTGTAGTAGAGTCTTTTCTCTTTTCCGCCTAGTGTGGAAATAATTTCATTTGGACCACCATAATTCACTAACAAAATAATTCCATCATCTTTCATAATAAAGTTGGTTAAACTAATGTTGTCAATATTTCGTTCTTCAACTTCGCCAAACTCTAAATAAAATTTTTGATTAAATCCTCGGATCATTGATGTTGTATATTCGAATATCTTTTCTTTTCTGTCATTATATGCTGCAAACCACATATCGTCATTAAGAAATCCTGCTATTAGTGCATTTGTAGCAACATTGTTTTCGTACTGCCATCCTAAAGTTGGCTTAGTCACTCCCTTGGGTAAATTATACTCTTTTAAAAACTCATCTTGTTTGTTATCTTCGTCGCTACATGATTGAAAGAATAACACGGAAAAGAGTATTGTAAATGAAAACGTTAATAGTTTAGTCATAATTTTTTTTTTAGTGATTTACTTCTTTGATTATTGAATTACGAATTAAAATGCTTAATCTCCGCCGCTGTAAAGTTGCCCTCATGCGAAGCGCCTCCACCTGTATAGCAACTATACTTTCCATCCTCTGTAATCTCTTTGATTCGCATTTGCCTATTCGTCTTTGTCTCTACTACCAATTCGCCTATACTAAATTCGGTCGATTGAGCAGGTGATATGCTTTTCTTTGGATCGGTCGAAGAAAGATACTTTTCTTTGATTTCTCTAATGTCGTTAGTCATGCCCCAGATTTTGAAAAATAGGATTAATTGTAGGATTCCGAATATGAAAATGATTAAAATAATAAATGTTTCCATGATATTTAGTTTTTAGTGATTGTTTAATTTCTAACTATTGTCTGAACTTCTTCTCAAGGCTATCAATAAACTATTAAGATGTAATATAGGAGAGTATCTTTCAGATTGTGTGTTGCTATTTGCCCCAAAAGAATTAAACGGTAATAGAGTTTGTTTGCTTTTTCATGTTTACTTGTTTTTTGATATTTTGTGCTAAAGGTAATTGAAATATCAAAACCAGCAAAAGAAATTGTAGATAAAATAATAAATAATAGTAATGAGAATGTTATACTCATTCAAGTATAATGAATTCTCGAATTGATTGCTGGTAATTTACGGATGATCGTTATTCAACTTGAAAAAAACAGTAAAATGTTTGATTTGGTGCAAAGAAGTGTTTTTCTTTGCAGAAGTATTCACAAATCAAAACACATAGTTATGAAGAAAGCTCTATTGTTGCTAGTTGTAATTCTTTCAGTGAATGATTTATTAGCAAAAGGTTTTTTCCCTTTTAATGAAGTTAACAAGGAATGGAGCATTGGTATAATAGGCGGATATGTGGGATATGGAAGAGGAATATCAAATGGTGCGGTAGGAGTAAGTTTGGCAATAAAAGGTTTTTATGCTGGTGTTATGGGATGGCCTTCTTCTCATGAAAATGATATGGGAGTAGATAAGTGGTCTGATAAGACATCTGCTGTAGTTCATATAGGCTATCAAATTCCTATTGTGAAGAATTTAAGATTTATTCCAGTTATAGGATATGCGAAAATAGCATATGGCACTACAGATGGAAGTGATTATACCATATCTGATTCCGGTGTAGTACATAATAAGTTTTCAGAGAAAAAAAGTGTTTCGGGGTTAGATTTTGGTGGGGTGGCAGTCGTAAATATAAAAAAAGTAAATATAAATTTGGCTTTTACAAAATATTCTATTTTAGGTGGGATTGCGCTAGAATTTTGATATTAAATGTATTATCGTGATAATAGATTTTAGAAAAATCCAAGTAATCCGAGCTTTTTTTGTTTCCTAAAAAAGTCCCGCAATGGCTCAATTTGCGGGACTGGTGTCAAATAAGAATCTTAACCGAGTTTAAGCGATGTTTGATGAATCATTTCGCTTACATCCTTCAAAGCGTTTAAAAACGTTTGAAGTTCGTTATCAGTAAAGCGAGCCTTTTTCCCGTTTACGATATTGCCATTAATTCTTTGATATAGCCAATTTCTTGACTTGCCGAAATATTTCTTTGCGATATAGCTAAACGAAATAGCTTCCGGCAATTCTCCGAGTTTATCCCGTAATATAGTTTTTTCTGCTCTTTCTATAAAATCATTACAAGCATCTACGGTTGCTTTTAGTCCAGATTCAGACGCTTTTTTGTAGGCTTCTTTCTGGGCTTCTGGCAGTGCATTATATTTGGCTTGTATTTCTTTTTTGAAAGCATCTCTTTCTTCTTTGGTAGATAAGGTTTTGAATCGTTCAAAATCCGCTTTCATTTCGGGTGTAGGTAAGCAGGCGTTTATATCTATCATATTTTTTAAGTTTTAATCCCTCGCCAAAGGGAGGGAGATTAATTACTTTTTTGATTTTTCCTGAATTTCATTCATTCGAGTATGTCATTTATTAATGCTTCTCTTTCTTTTTATTTTCGGGAACCCCATAGGCTTCGTGAAATGAAGCGAGAAGTTTTAAATTCTCATATTCTTGTTCTAATTCCTTTCTTTCTTCATCTTTCATTGGTTAAACATTAAAATTAAGGACTCTTATTTGACTTTATAAAAGTAATAAGCGTCTGCTTATTATACAAGTTCTTGGCGAATTATTTTTAATGAATTAATGTAATCTATTACTTTCCTATTCATGTTATTATCATTTTTAGTATATATACGCAAACAGCGCATTAACGGGATAGCGCGATAATAATGCAAGATGAAAATTTGCATTAAATTTGCATCTTTTCTTTTAAAGATACCCGTTTATAACGCCTAAAAACGATACTTTGATATAGATATAGGGCAATAAAAAAGCCTCTTACTTGTTTGTAAGAGGCTGATAGTCAGGTCGTAGTGGGTACGAGAATCGAACTCGTATTACATGCGTGAGAGGCATGTGTCCTAACCGTTAGACGAACCCACCGGATTTTGATAGATTTAAAAAGAGCCAAGTCTATAAAACTTAGCTCTTTTTTATTTTGAGATTTTGCGGAAGCTGGGGGATTCGAACCCCCGGTACCCTTACGAGTACGTCAGTTTAGCAAACTGGTGGTTTCAGCCACTCACCCAAACTTCCTTGAACCCGCATTCTCTCTCAAATGCGGTGCAAATATAGGGGGAACTTTTGGACTACGCAAATCTTTTAGCAAGATTTTTTTTACCTGTTTTTTGTAAAATGAGATAACCTGCTATGTTTCAAATGTTAAACGGAGGAATTTTTTTTTGAAAGCTTTTAATTTTTATCGATGGGCGGACGACTTGAAACATATTGACGCTATCCGTTCATTATAGTGACGGTATCTTCATGGGATAGGGTAATCATCGGGATTGGATAGTGACGGTATATTTAACCTTGGAAAAGAGCATAAAAAAAGGCTATCTATCCCAGACAGCCAATCTTTTGTTAACCTTAAATCTAATACTATGAAAAACACAGTACAAATATACGGACTTCTGGTGAATTTGCAAATAAAACAAGAAAAAAGAGATGTTTTATAACATTGATTAAATGTTTGATTCCTCAATTATATTTTTATTAAGATTTTCAGCGTTTTGAACACTATATTCCCAATATTTATCACATAATTTCAGATAACTGCTCTCGGCACTTTTGCCTCCTAAAGAAATGGCATACATCTTTGTCTGTTTTGCTTTTGCATGTTCTATGGACTGGGATAACAGTTTATCGACGGGACGCATCTCAAAATCCGATACGGTGATGATGTCTGCTTCCATATATCCTTCTTCGCTGATTTTTCGCAGAGCATGCGTGATGACTGGTTCCATATCTGTGCCACCATGAAAAGATTGGCTTAGAAAATCGACAAGGCGGTCAAAACTACTCCCTAAATCGGTTATTTCAATACACTCGATATCATCGGAAAAAAGGATGACGTAACATTTCCGATGTTGTACTTCTGTCAATTCGGCAATGGCAAGTAGAGTAGATTTCGCAATTCTTTCCCGTTCGCCTGCCATAGAACCGGAAGTGTCCAGACAAACGATGAAAGGGCCTTCAGCTTCTTCGGACACTTCATTTCCTACTGTTTTCTTATCATTGATGGTTTGCTTCTCGTGCGATTGATAATCGATGACTTGTAGTCTCTTCTCTATGAAACGTTCGAAAAATACGGGTTGCAGGCTCTTCTCCGCCAGATAACAGTATTCCAGAGGGAGAAGGCTATTCAAATCATTTCCTTCACAAATGCCTGCAATATCGCTTCGGGTGGCGTGAGATATAATTTGTTCCCGATGAATACCTGCGGTCATTTTGAAACGTTTCCGGCTACTTTGGTGTTTCTTGCCTAAGATTTCTACCAGTTCGCGGATAACGGGATTTCGTTTGATTGTTTCTTCGTATTCTAAAATCTGTTCCGCTATCTGTTTATGATTGCGAAGCAGCCAGACGAGGCGTGAGCCACCGCGTACCGGAAGATTTTTGGCTAATGACAGTTGAATACGGTAGAAATCCTCACAGAGTTGTTCGATATGTTCCATCTGATAGTTGAACTCATTGTTCGAGAGCAGCGTATGCCACTTGTCGAAAAAGAGAGTCCGTAGCGCTTTCCATTCTTTGGAACGCGGGCTGATTGCATCAAAACGTTGGAGATAGTATTTTACGTTGAGGTCTACCAGGTGATATTTCATGGAGAAGGGGTATGCGCTGTTTTTCAGGAATTGAAGAAACTTTGCGTCCGATGCTTCATTCATTTCATGAAAGTATTCCCATTGCGATGCATAACGGGAGTAGAAATCTTGCAGGGAGGGTTGTGTGTGACGAAAATACAGGTGAATGTCCGCATCCAGTTCTTCGGGACGGATAATCAGATTGTGTAGTTGTTCGTCGTACACATCATAGGCTATTCCCTGCAATTTTTCGTAATAAATGTCTTGCAGGTGTTTGAGCCTAATACTCTCTGTTCTCTTGTTCATGGGCATGAGCGATGATGCGAAGTTCGTTCCGGTAGTTTTCTATGATATGTGCAGTCTCCCCTAAGATTCGCTTAATTTTGCTTTTTTGCGATGAGCTTAAGAAAAGATGTTCCTTTGTATATGCTGTTTCCCGCTCGGAGATTGTTTTATATTCTACCTCCATCTGATGAAGTAAATCTATCACTTCCTGCAATGTAAATTCGAACGGAGTACTGCCGTCCTGCTGTGCTGGCAAAGGTTCGCAATTATCATAACATAGTAGTGGATACTCCTGATTGTTGACGAAAACGGATCGTTTCCCTTTCCGGAGGGAATAAATATTCTTTTGTGCGATATTTCTGTTCTTTACGAAATCGTAGGCTTTCAGGATTTTGTTGACCGGACGGAATTTATCCTGTTGGATATAAAACAACCGGTTGCTGTCTTTCCTCAAAGATTGGTAATCCGAAGCAAAGATGAGTAAATTTCCGGCAATGTGGTAACCTTCTATGCGATGATAGAAGGTATCTACGACCTGGATTCCCGGATCACTAAGTTCCCGTAGGCTGTGTTCGGACTTCATGTTTTCTTTCAATGTATCCAGTTTCTGTTCCAGTCGTTTTTCTCCCAATAAATATGTATTGATTCCCCGTGCAATCGACTGTTCCACTATGTTTTCGATGATGGGGAGCTGCGAAACTTCATCCCACAGGCAGGCACTCATCAGCAAGCAGTCGGAGAAGTGAATTCCCGGAGATTCGTTCAGATAGGCCGAGGTGCGGAGCAGACCTACTATTTTTTTCCAACGGCGGTCGGATATGTAGATGGGAGGGGTGTTTTCATCCCGTCCTGTATTATATTGTTCGATTTCTCGTTTGATATTGTGAATCAGCTCGAAGATGGTATAGTGGATACCTACTTTCTCACTTTCAGCTTGTATTTGATTGTATAATTCATCGTCTACCTGGAGTTTTGCCGGGATTTCAGGTTCTACTTCCCGTGTAGAAGAAATCATCTGGTCGAAAGCATATTCCTGTTCAATGCATCCGACAAACTGGCGGATCAGGAAACGGTCGTATAAGGCTTCCAGTCCTTCACCTTTTGCGGGTAGTTCGTTGGACGCGGCAATCAGCGCTTTCAGAGGAACACGCACCGTAAATTGTCCGTTGCGATATATCTTTTCATTGATTACTGTCAAAAGAGAATTTTGGATGGCAGGACCGGCTTTCCATATTTCATCCAGGAAGACAATCGATGCTGTCGGCAAGTATCCTTTTGTAATACGTTCGTATGTATCTTCATCTTTCAATTTTGAGATGGAGACGGGGCCGAATATTTCATCCGGTGTACTGAAACGGGACATCAGATATTCAAAAGCATCCGCATCTTTAAATGCCAGTTTGAGCCTGCGCGCCACTAAGCTCTTGGCTACTCCCGGAGGGCCCAGTAGAAAGATACTTTCACTTGCCATGGCAGATAATAGGGAGAGTGCGATGGTATGTTCTTTTTCGAATACTCCCTCATTGAGGGATTTCAGCAGTTGGGTGATATGGGATTTGATTGACTTCATGCGACAGATGATTTCATGTGTTGTTAGCAGGAGGCAAAGATACAAGAATTCTTTGAAATAGACTTCATTGGGGGGATTTACCCCTAGATTTAGGCAATTTCCTCCCGATAAGTAGGAGTTTTCAGTTTTAGATGGAAAATTCATTCTCTACTTTTGTTCTATCGAAAGATAAATGATAGATAATAATTAGAGAACCGTTAAAAATAAAGGAATATGAAAACGAACACATTTAAATACTTCGGTTTGGCTTTGATGGCTATATTGATGGTAAGTTTTACCTCTTGCGAAGTGGAAATAGACAGTTTCTATGATGATGATAATAATGGTGCAGGGTACTATAATCGTTCGGCTGATTTGTGTAGCCGTACCTGGGTTAGTTTCTACCGGGACATGGACGGTAACTATTGCCGTCAGGAACTGGATTTCTTTTTAGATCGTACGGGAATTGACTATATACGGGTGGAATATCCTAACGGAGCAGTAGAGCAGTATGAATATAATTTCCGTTGGAGCTGGGAGAATTATGCGCAGACTTCCATTCGTATGTCATACGGACCGAATGATGTTTCATACCTGGATGATGTGTACATCGGTGGAAACAGGCTAAGCGGTTATTTGGACGGACGAAATAACTTTGTAGAGTTTCAGGGGAAATGATGAAAGATAAAACGGAAAGAAACAGAGGGAAAAAGATCGTTTGATGGATAACAAGATGCAGGTGAAAAGAGAAGGATAAGATAGTTAAGATAGAAATAGGATAGTTATTAGGAACAAAATAATAGGTAACGAAGTAAAAGGGTAATCAATAAGATTTCAGGATATATGATTCAGGGTATAAATAGGGCGCGAAATGAAAGCTTAAAAGTTTTGAACCGGACTAAATAGTTTTTATCTTTGCGCCCTATTAGTTTTTATATACATGGAGTGGTTATATAGTCTATTTCTCGAACATTCTGCCTTACAGGCTGTCGTGGTACTTTCATTGATTTCTGCCATTGGTCTGGGCTTGGGAAGAGTGCATTTCTGGGGAGTTTCCCTGGGAGTCACTTTTGTTTTTTTTGCAGGCATCCTCGCCGGCCATCTCGGGCTTTCGGTCGATCCACAGATGTTGAACTACGCAGAAAGTTTCGGACTGGTCATTTTCGTTTATTCTCTCGGTTTGCAAGTCGGTCCCGGTTTCTTTAGCTCTTTCCGCAAAGGAGGGGTAACACTGAATATGCTGGCATTGGGAGTTGTTCTGTTGGGAACGTTGTTGACGGTGGTGGCCAGTTATGCGACAGGCGTTTCTCTTCCTGATATGGTTGGTATCCTTTGTGGAGCAACGACGAATACTCCGGCGTTGGGAGCCGCACAACAAACATTGAAACAGATGGGAATGGACAGCAGTACTCCTGCTTTAGGATGTGCGGTAGCCTATCCGATGGGGGTAGTTGGTGTAATCCTTGCCGTTTTATTAATTCGCAAAGTGCTGGTTCGCAAAGAAGACTTGGAGATAAAAGAGAAAGACGATGCGAACAAAACCTACATTGCAGCGTTTCAAGTACACAATCCTGCTATTTTCAATAAAAGCATCAAGGATATAGCTCGCATGAGTTACCCGAAGTTTGTCATCTCCCGCTTATGGCGTGACGGACATGTAAGTATTCCGACTTCTGACAAGATATTGAAGGAAGGTGACCGTTTGCTGGTGGTAACTGCGGAGAAAGATGCTTTGGCCTTGACTGTGCTTTTTGGTGAACAGGAAAATACGGATTGGAATAAAGAGGACATTGACTGGAATGCGATTGATAGTGAATTGATTTCGCAACGTATTGTCGTTACCCGCCCCGAACTGAATGGTAAGAAACTCGGTTCACTCCGGTTGAGAAATCATTATGGGATTAACATCAGTCGCGTTTACCGGTCGGGTGTGCAGTTGCTTGCTACTCCGGGATTGGTACTTCAATTAGGAGACCGCCTGACGGTAGTGGGAGAGGCTGCTGCTATTCAGAATGTGGAGAAAGTACTTGGAAATGCTGTAAAAAGCTTGAAAGAACCCAATCTGGTTGTTGTGTTTATCGGCATCGTACTCGGTTTGGCATTGGGGGCGATTCCTTTCTCTTTTCCGGGTGTCAGTACTCCTGTGAAGCTGGGATTAGCGGGTGGACCGATTATCGTTGGTATCCTTCTGGGAACTTTTGGACCGCGGATACACATGATTACTTATACCACCCGTAGCGCGAATCTGATGCTGCGTGCCTTAGGACTTTCCATGTACCTTGCTTGTCTGGGACTGGATGCCGGAGCTCATTTTTTCGACACCGTATTCCGTCCGGAAGGTTTGTTATGGATCGCTTTAGGAGCCGGATTGACTATTGTTCCAACCGTACTGGTGGGTTTTGTGGCTTTCAAGATGATGAAGATTGATTTCGGCACTGTATCCGGTATGTTGTGCGGAAGTATGGCAAATCCGATGGCACTGAACTATGTAAACGATACAATTCCCGGCGACAACCCATCCGTAGCCTACGCGACTGTTTATCCGCTGTGTATGTTTCTGCGGGTAATTATCGCTCAAGTGTTGTTAATGTTCTTGTTGAATTGAGAATTGAGAATTGAAAATTGAGAAATGATGGATTTGTAAATAAAAAGAAGCCATTTCTTAATCAGGAATCGTTTAAAATAGATAAATTTGTAACAAGAAAAGGAGAGGAATTAATAAATTCCTTTTTTGAGTTACTAAATGGTAAGTTGTCAACTAATAATAAGTTGCCGATTAATAAATTGTAAATAGTAAAATAGTAAATAGAATGACTGCTCAAAGTAACATAACTCCTGAAAGCATTGTGAGTGATCTCCGTTACCTGCAACTGCTTTCCCGAAGTTTTCCTACCATTGCCGATGCCAGTACGGAAATAATCAACTTAGAGGCTATCTTAAATCTACCTAAAGGGACAGAACATTTCCTGACTGATATTCATGGAGAATATGAAGCTTTTCAGCATGTACTGAAAAATGCTTCCGGTGCGGTAAAACGTAAAGTAAATGAAATATTCGGCAACACTCTTCGTGAAGCTGAAAAGAAAGAAATCTGTACTTTGATTTACTATCCCGAAGAGAAACTCCAATTGGTGAAGGCCCGTGAAAAGGATCTGGACGATTGGTATCTGATTACGCTGAACCAACTGGTGAAAGTCTGTCAGAATGTGTCTTCCAAATATACCCGTTCGAAGGTTCGTAAATCACTACCTGCCGAATTCTCTTATATCATTCAGGAGTTATTGCACGAATCGTCTATCGAACCGAATAAGCATGCTTATATTAATGTAATTATCAGCACAATAATCACTACGAAGCGTGCCGACGATTTCATTATCGCTATGTGTAATCTGATTCAGCGCTTGACTATTGATTCTCTTCATATCGTAGGTGATATTTACGACCGTGGTCCCGGTGCACATATCATTATGGATACATTGTGTAATTACCACAACTTCGATATTCAATGGGGAAATCATGATATTCTTTGGATGGGAGCAGCTTCTGGTAATGATAGTTGTATCGCTAACGTGATACGTATGTCCATGCGCTATGGTAATCTGGGTACACTTGAAGACGGATACGGAATCAATTTGCTTCCACTGGCTACTTTTGCAATGGATACGTATGCCGATGATCCTTGCACAATCTTCATGCCGAAAATGAACTTTGCCGATGCTCATTATAATGAGAAGACTTTGCGTTTGATTACTCAAATGCATAAAGCCATTACCATTATCCAGTTTAAGCTGGAAGCTGAAATCATCGACCGCCGTCCGGAATTCGGAATGGCTAATCGTAAACTTCTGGAGAAGATTGATTTTGAACGCGGCGTCTTTGTATATGAAGGAAAAGAATATGCTTTGCGTGATACCAACTTCCCGACTGTAGACCCGGCAGATCCTTACCGATTGACTGAAGAAGAACGTGAATTGGTAGAAAAGATTCATTATTCATTTATGAATAGTGAGAAATTGAAGAAGCACATGCGTTGTCTGTTTACCTATGGCGGCATGTATCTGGTCTCAAACTCGAATCTTCTTTATCATGCTTCTGTTCCTCTGAATGAGGATGGCAGCTTTAAACATGTCAAAATACGTGGTAAGGAATACTGGGGACATAAATTGCTGGATAAAGCCGATCAATTGATCCGTACCGCTTATTTCGATGAAGAAGGAGAGGAGGATAAGGAATTTGCTATGGATTATATCTGGTATATGTGGTGTGGTCCGGAAGCTCCTTTGTTCGATAAAGATAAGATGGCGACTTTTGAGCGCTATTTTGTAGAAGATAAAGAGTTACATAAAGAAAAGAAAGGCTATTATTACACATTGCGTAACCGGGAAGATATTTGTGACCAGATTTTGACAGAGTTTGGAGCTTCAGGGCCTCATTCGCATATTATCAACGGTCATGTGCCTGTGAAGACGATTCAGGGAGAACAACCTATGAAAGCCAATGGCAAGCTTTTTGTGATTGATGGTGGTTTTTCAAAAGCTTATCAGCCGGAAACGGGAATTGCGGGATATACGCTTGTTTATCATTCTCATGGTATGCAACTCGTACAGCACGAACCGTTCCAATCCCGTCAGAAAGCCATTGAAGAGGGGCTTGATATCAAATCGACCAACTTCGTTCTCGAATTTAATTCGCAACGAATGATGGTGAAAGATACCGATAAGGGAAAAGAACTGGTGACTCAAATACAGGATTTGAAGAAATTGCTTGTTGCTTATCGTACTGGTCTGATAAAGGAAAAGATATAAATACTATCTCTTTGCAATATAAAATTCAATAATTTTTAGTGTTTTGAGTGATTCGTTCCACCTGGGTGGGACTAAACAGCGACCTGGGTGGGACGAAAGGAAAACCTTGGTGGAACGAAACAAGCATCCAGGTGGAACGAATTATAATTAGTAAGGCAATGTCTTGATATTAGTGTTTTAATCTGTTCAGCAGTATATCTTGCCTGATTCCTGTTTAGAAAAGAACAATACCTGCTTCTATAATCGCCCCTTTATCGTAATTGCTTGATTTATTATAGAATCTGGTTAACCCATAACCACCTGTTGCAAAGATGCCGAACTTCCTGGTAAATTGATATTCCAGATTGGCACGTGCCTGCAATGCATATAAACGTTTCGGAATTACCTCGTCTTTGTTATCGAACGCCTCGATATGCTGGTAGCCAAGGTCTCCGCTGATGGATAAGCCTTTGTAAAGAGGGAAGGACAAACCGGCACGATAGGATGCACTTGCCGAAAACTTATCATTCAACCCCTGATACATGGAGCCGACTCCCAGAATGGTATAAAACAATTGGTTCTTGAAGCGTACACCTATATTGGCAGGCGTAGCATTTCCACCATACACCATCATTTGCACTCTTGTATCAGGATTCGCATTAACCAATCCGAGTTGGAATCCCTTCATATCTTCTTTGTAATAATTGACAAGGCCAATTTGAAGTCCGCGGGCCTGCGTTGCATAATTACATAATGCTATTTGCACCCCATTTAGTTTCGATGCGGTTATGTTGGCAATTCCTGCAATCTGCAAGCCGTTCATGTGTTCGCCTACTACATTTAAAAGTCCGGAAGCCATCAAGCCGCCGAAGCTCTGCCCTGTAATATTTGCCGCTCCGGAAAAGTGTAGCCCTGAAGCCATATTGCCCGTCACATTCATGAAACCGCTAATCATTAACCCCGAGGTATTATCTCCTCCGATACTGGTTAAACCGGATATGATTACTCCCTGCGTTCTGTCGCCAGTGATATTTACCAGTCCGGCAGCAGAAAGTCCTACGGTGTTGTTACCGCTGATATTACTGATACCGGCCAGTTGGACACCCCTCATTGTTCCGCCTGCCAGGTTGGCTAATCCGGTGATCTGTACTCCGTTCATGTCACCATGTACCACACTTCCCAATGCATTGATACCCACACCGTTCAAGCGATTCATTGTAGACAGGAGACCGATGTTCACATAAGTCGTCTGTGTACTGTCATGCGGTTGCGTACAAATATCTTTCCAGATAGATATATTAATACCTGCACTCTTGTTCTGTGCCGGTAAACAAACGGCAGCCATTAGTATAGCTGCCGTGAATATTGTTTTCTTTATCTTCATTCCTTTCTCTTTTCGGTTTAAGTTATATCTCTATGCAGCTAACTTTATATTAGCCTTTTGCTTCCTGATATAAATAACGTTTGATGCTCTTCTTCGGTGTCTTTTCGAATTCTTCCGGATAGATTTTCATCTTGGATATTTGGCTGTAAGCCGGTAGCGTATCATTCAGTGCCACACGGTTTTCTTCCATTATTTGCTCGATGTCTTCATTCTTCAGGCCATGAGCGAAAGCGTCGTCAAAATCAGGATAAACAAGTCCGACAAGTTTTTCGTTTTGCTGAACGATGATACTTTCAGCCACGTATGGCAGATTGTTCAATTTATCTTCAATTTCTTCCGGATAGATATTCTGTCCGCTGGCACTCAATAACAAGTTCTTGCTGCGTCCTTTGATCGTAACATTTCCTTCGGCGTCCATCAAAGCCAGGTCACCTGTATGCAGCCATCCGT
Source organism: Bacteroides sp. M10 (assembly GCF_014334015.1). Lineage (GTDB taxonomy): Bacteria > Bacteroidota > Bacteroidia > Bacteroidales > Bacteroidaceae > Bacteroides > Bacteroides intestinigallinarum. The sequence goes on from NZ_CP060488.1 coordinate 4,612,246, forward strand.
CTTTGTCGATAACTTCTTGGGTAGCTTCTTCGTTTTTGTAATATCCCAACATCACATTTGGACCCTTACATACGATTTCGCCAACAATGTTCTCGGGATCAGATGACAACACTTTCACATCCATACGTGGTACAGCTTTTCCGCATGAACCCGGTTTGAATCTTCTCCAATCCTCGTAACAGATAATCGGACCACATTCCGTCATTCCATATCCTACTGTATAAGGGAAATCAATCATTTTCAAGAACTGCTCTACTTCCTGATTGAAAGCGGCACCTCCTACAATAACAGCTTTGAAGTTTCCGCCAAATGCTTTAATCATTTCTTCGCGTACCGTTGCTTTTATCTTGTCATTGATGATAGGCACTTTTAGTAAGATCTTCATTGCAGGAGTTTCCAATTTCGGAAGCACGCTCTTCTTGATAATTTTTTCGATGATAAGCGGTACGGCAACAATCAGATTAGGTTTCACCTCTTCGAAAGCTTGGAAAATGATTTTCGGACTCGGCATGCGAGTAAGGAAGTAGATGTGGCAACCCACGGAGAACTCATAAAGGAATTCGAAAGCCAGTCCGTACATGTGTGCCATAGGGAGCATGGATACGATCTTATCTCCGGCTTGCAGGTCTAACACTTCAAAAGCAAATTTGGTATTCGACCACAGACTGCGATAGGGGAGCATTACTCCTTTCGAGTAACTTGTTGTTCCTGAAGTATAATTGATAACAGCCAGTTCTTCCGGTTCATCCTTATGATAAGCGATATGCTCTGTGCGGAAATTTTTCGGATATTTTTTGCCGAACATTTCGTTCAGGTGTTCGCGTGCATAAGTCAGTCGTTCGCTGCGTGACACTAGCAGGGTGAAGTCGTTCATCATCAGGATACCCTCCAGTAGCGGCATTGCCGACTCATTCAGGTTTTCCCATACCATGTCTCCTACAAGCAGTAATTTTGCTTCGGAATGGTTGACGATGTTATGTATATTGTCCGCTTTAAATTCATGGAGGATGGGTACAACAACTGCCCCATACGTCAGTGTAGCAAGGAAAGTGACTCCCCAATGTGAGCTGTTTCTTCCGCAAACAGCAATCTTATCTCCTTTGCGGATTCCACTTTCTTCAAAAATGATATGGAGTTTTTCGATCTTGCGAGCTACGTCTTTATACTGTAAAGTTGCACCTTTATAATCGGTCAGGGCATCCAGGTCCCAATTATTTTTGATACTATTCTCAATATAGGCTATAAAACTTTGTTCCATTGTTTTGCACATTTGGTATTAATTTGTGCAAATATAGCAATTATATTAATAATGAAGAATTAAGAGGGAAGAATTTTTGGAAATGGGGGAAGGGCGATGTAGTGAGATTGCGACAGGCTGGTAGGAGGAAAGATTATGCTTATAGCTAATTTCATTATGCTATAACCAAAAATCATTATGCTATAATCAAAAAAAAATATGCTATAAGCAAAAAGATTTCTGCTCATAGCATATTGATTGATTCTTTAAATTCTTATTTCAAGTACCATTCGTACATTCTTTGTACGCCTTCCTCGATTTCAATTTTATGGTGCCACCCCAAAGAGTGCAGTTTCGAAGGATCGGTCAGCTTGCGCATAGTGCCGTCCGGTTTGCTGCTGTCGAAGGTCAGTTTTCCTTGATACCCTACAGTTTCTACAATACGTTCGGCCAGCTGACGGATGGTGATTTCCTTACCGGTGCCGATGTTGATATGGCAGTTGCGGATATCTTTGCTACCTTCTTTATAGGTATCTTTGAAGTCTACGTGCTCCATTACGAAGACGCTGGCATCTGCCATTTCTTCGCTCCAAAGGAACTCGCGGAGTGGAGTACCTGTACCCCAAAGAGTGACTTCCGTTTCGCTGATTCCGTATTTTTGCAGAATAGTCAGGATTTCTTCTTTCGGACTGTCGCCATTCACACCTTCCACCGGACGCAGATTCATATCCTTGCGTACTGCTTCCCAGTTTCCTTCTTTCAGACAGTGTGCCAGATGAATCTTCCGGATCATGGCAGGCAGTACATGACTGCGCTCCAAGTCGAAATTATCATTCGGTCCGTAAAGGTTTGTCGGCATCACAGCGATGTAGTTCGTTCCATATTGCAGGTTGAAACTTTCGCACATTTTCAGTCCGGCAATTTTAGCGATTGCATACGGCTCGTTGGTATATTCCAACGGTGAAGTAAGCAATACATCTTCCTTCATCGGCTGTTCGGCGTCACGTGGATAAATACACGTGCTACCCAAGAAGAGTAACTTCTTTACATGGTGGCGGAAGCTCTCTCCGATGATATTCTGTTGAATTTGCAGATTCTTGTAGATAAAGTCGGCACGGTAGATGCTGTTCGCCATGATACCACCCACAAAGGCAGCAGCGAGGAATACATATTCCGGTTGTTCTTCATCGAAAAAATTACGGACAGCCATGCCATCCAGCAGATCAAGCTCTTTGTGAGTGCGGCCTACCAGATTGGTGTATCCTTTATCCTGCAAATTCTTCCAGATAGCAGATCCCACAAGTCCGCGGTGTCCTGCTACATATATCTTTGCATTCTTTTCCATTCTATCTTTTATTAGTTCACCACAGAGGACACAGAGGACACGGAGGATTTTATTTTTTTCTCTGTGTCCTCTGCGTCCTCTGTGGTGAAATGAAATTCATTTTTTAATGTTTGGTAGCAATCATTCGTCTCACTTTCTCCATATCGTGGCGAACCATGATACTTACCAGTTCTTCGAATGATGTTTTACGCGGATCCCAGCCCAACAGTGTTTTAGCTTTAGTCGGGTCGCCCAGCAATTGTTCTACTTCCGATGGGCGGAAATACTTCGGATCAACTTCTACCAGAGATTTTCCGGTAGCTACGTCGATACCTTTTTCATTTACGCCTTCACCTTCCCAACGAAGCTCGATCCCTGCTTCTTTGAATGCTAACGTTGCGAATTCGCGCACCGTGTGCATTTCTCCGGTAGCAATAACGAAATCTTCGGGAACATCATGTTGCAGGATCAGCCACATACATTCGATGTAATCCTTGGCATATCCCCAGTCGCGGCGTGCATCCAGATTACCCAGGTACAGTTTGTCCTGTTCGCCCTGTGCGATACGTGCGGCAGCAAGCGAAATTTTACGGGTAACGAACGTCTCACCACGGCGTTCGCTCTCGTGATTGAACAAAATACCGTTTACTGCAAACATACCATAGCTTTCGCGGTAGTTTTTAGTAATCCAGAAACCATATTGTTTGGCTACCCCATACGGAGAACGGGGATAGAATGGAGTTGTCTCTTTTTGTGGAACTTCCTGCACCTTACCGAACAATTCGGAAGTAGAAGCCTGATAGATGCGGGTTTTCTTTTCCAGTCCCAGGATGCGTACAGCTTCGAGCATACGCAACGTACCGATAGCATCTGCTTCGGCAGTGTATTCCGGAACGTCGAACGAAACCTTCACGTGGCTTTGAGCTGCGAGATTGTAGATTTCATCCGGTTGCACCTGTTGAATAATACGAATTAACGAACTAGAATCTGTCATATCCCCATAATGCAGATTAATCGTACGTTTCTGTTTCATGTCGCGCACCCACTCGTCAAAATACAAATGTTCAATACGTCCTGTATTGAACGAAGAAGAACGACGGAGTATACCGTGTACTTCGTAACCTTTTTGCAATAGAAATTCGGCAAGATAAGAACCATCTTGCCCGGTGATGCCTGAAATTAGGGCTTTTTTCATACGCTATTATTTAATATAATTGAAAATGTGGGTGCAAATGTCGGCATTTTTTGTGACCTAGCCAAGTGACTTTCCAATTATTTTTCAGCACAGTCATTCAGCACGGTTTTTTCCCATTATTTTGTCGATAATCAAAGCGATAGCTCCGTCTCCCGTCACATTGCAGGCAGTACCGAAACTATCCATCGCGATGTAAAGCGCAATCATCAAAGCCTGTGCCGATTCGTCGAAACCGAGCATGGATTGCAGAATCCCCAGGGAAGCCATGATTGCTCCACCCGGAACTCCCGGAGCGGCTACCATAGTGATACCCAGCATAAAGATAAACCCGGCAAACAGGGGGAAGTCGAACGGCATTCCCTGCATCATCATCAATGCCAGTGCGCAGGCTACAATTTTCAGTGTACTGCCCGATAGATGGATGGTGGCGCATAGCGGAATCACGAACCCGGCTACTTCGGCAGATACTCCGTTCTTTTTGGCTTGTTCCAGTGTCACGGGAATGGTGGCTGCAGATGATTGTGTACCCAATGCCGTGAAGTAAGCGGGCAGCATTTTGCTAAGCAATTTGAATGGATTTCTATGCACAAACAATGCCGCAATGGAATACTGAAAAACCAACAGGAAAATATGAAGAACGAAGATGACTCCGATAATTTTAATAAACACCATCAGGATAGAATATACTTGTCCCGAATGTGTCATGTTGAGGAATATGCCGAAGATATAAAGCGGTAGCAACGGTAGAATGACGGCACTTATCATTCGTACGATAATTTCCTGAAAATCACGTGCCACATTTTTCAATGCGTCGCTGTTGAGTGACGCCAGTCCTAACCCCAGTGTGAAAGCTAAAATCAGAGCTGTCATTACGTTCATCAGTGGCGGAATGGAGACGGAGAAGTAGGGGAGGATTCCCTGTGCTTCGCTTACTTCTTCAAGTGGCGCACCCGGTTCGATGAGCGAAGGAAATACCGTGACCCCTGTGAAATAGGAGAGAAAGCCTGAAAAAAGAGTAGCGAAGTAGGCGATCAAAGCCGTCACGAGTAGCATTTTTCCTGCACCTTTTCCGATGTCGGCAATAGCCACAGTAACCAGTCCGACGATAATCAATGGGATAGAGAAATTGAGAAATTCACTGAAAATGCCATTGAACGTAACAAATATTCGCACTAGCGGAGCCGGGAAAACTGTGCCGATGGCAATACCCAAAATGATGGCGATAACGATGCGTGCCAACAAACCGATTTTGATCTTCTTCATCCTTGATTTTATTTGTAGACTACAAAAATAATATTTTAATCTAAAATATTGCGAACAAATATGCATTTCAAATGTTACTAAGATAAAGAATATTCAAAATATACAAGTTATGGCAAATCAGAATAAAACAGATATCGGACTTATCGGCTTGGCTGTGATGGGCGAGAATCTTGCTTTAAACATGGAGAGTAAGGGATGGCACGTGTCGGTTTATAACCGTACTGTTCCCGGAGTAGAAGAGGGGGTGGTAGAACGCTTCCTGAATGGTCGTGCAAAAGGTAAAAACATCGAAGGATTCACAGATATAAAGGCATTTGTAGATTCGATAGCTATTCCCCGTAAGATTATGATGATGGTTCGTGCCGGAAGTCCGGTTGACGAACTGATGGATCAGCTTTTCCCGTTGCTTTCACCGGGAGACATCCTTATTGATGGCGGTAATTCTAATTACGAAGATACGAACCGCCGTGTCCAACTGGCGGAATCAAAGGGATTTCTTTTCGTCGGTAGCGGTGTGTCCGGTGGTGAAGAGGGAGCCTTGAATGGAGCTTCTATCATGCCCGGTGGTTCGGAAAAAGCATGGCCGGAAGTGAAGCCGATTCTTCAAAGTATTGCGGCAAAAGCACCGGATGGCACTCCTTGTTGTCAATGGGTGGGTCCTGCCGGCTCCGGTCATTTTGTGAAGATGATTCACAACGGTATCGAATATGGTGATATGCAACTGATCGCCGAAGCCTATTGGGTGATGAAAAAGTTGCTTGATCTGACCAATGAGGAAATGGCTGATGTCTTTGCCCGTTGGAACGAAGGCAAACTTCGCAGTTATCTGATCGAAATCACCGCCAACATTTTGCGGCATAAAGACAAATCCGGAGGTTATCTCATTGATAAAATCCTGGATGCAGCCGGACAGAAAGGAACCGGAAAATGGTCGGTTATCAATGCGATGGAACTCGGTATGCCGTTAGGGCTAATTGCCACGGCGGTATTCGAACGAAGCCTTTCTTCACAGAAAGACTTGCGTCACCTGGCTTCCAAGCAATTCCAGTGTCAACATACACAACCTATATATAATAAGGCGGAACTCGTAAAGAATATCTTTTCTGCTCTTTATGCTTCCAAACTCGTCTCTTATGCCCAGGGATTCGCCGTGTTGCAACGTGCTTCCGACGCTTTCGGCTGGCATCTCGACCTGGCTTCCATTGCGCGTATGTGGCGTGGGGGATGCATCATTCGCAGTATATTCCTGAACGATATTGCAGCTGCCTTCGAAGCCACCGACAAGCCTAAACACTTGTTGTTGGCTCCTTATTTTAAAGAAGAAATGAAGACATTGCTTCCCGGATGGAAGAGCCTGGTGGCGGAATCCATGAAAGAAGAACTTCCCGTTCCTGCTTTCTCCTCTGCCCTCAACTATTTCTATTCGCTTACTTCTGCCGATCTGCCCGCCAACCTTGTGCAGGCACAACGCGATTATTTCGGTGCGCACACTTTTGAGCGTAAGGATGAGTTGCGCGGACAGTTCTTCCACGAGAACTGGACAGGCCACGGAGGAGATACGAAATCGGGCACCTATAATGTTTGAGTAAACCTATAATTCATATTTAGAAATTAATAAAGTGGATAAATTTGCAATGATAATTTTCGGTGCGTCAGGTGATTTGACCAAGCGTAAGCTGATGCCTGCCCTTTACTCCCTCTACCGTGAAAAACGGTTGACCGGAGAGTTTTCCATATTGGGTATCGGGCGTACGGTCTATTCTGACGATAACTACCGTTCCTATATATTAGAAGAACTACAACAGTTCGTCAAGTCCGAAGAACAGGACACAGCTCTTATGGCTTCATTTGTCTCCCATCTCTACTATTTACCGATGGACCCGGCAAAAGAAGAAGGTTACCCGCAACTCCGCCAACGTCTGGCTGAATTGACTAATGAGGTAGATCCGGACAATCTGCTGTTCTATCTTGCCACTCCGCCATCACTTTACGGAGTAGTGCCCCTCTATTTGAAAGCTGCCGGACTTAACACTCCCCACTCGCGCATCATCGTTGAGAAACCTTTTGGTTATGATCTCGAGTCGGCATTTGAACTGAATAAAACGTATGCCTCTGTTTTCAATGAGCATCAAATTTACCGTATCGACCATTTTCTCGGTAAGGAAACGGCCCAGAATGTACTGGCTTTCCGTTTTGCCAACGGTATCTTCGAACCTCTCTGGAATCGTAACTATATTGACTACGTAGAAATTACAGCCGTAGAAAATCTGGGTATCGAGCAACGAGGCGGGTTCTATGAAACGGCAGGTGCGCTGCGGGATATGGTGCAGAATCATCTGATACAGCTTGTGGCCCTTACGGCTATGGAACCGCCAGCTGTTTTCAATGCAGACAATTTCCGTAATGAAGTGGTGAAGGTCTACGAATCTCTTACTCCATTGAATGATGTCGATTTGAATGAACATATTGTTCGCGGACAATATACAGCCTCCGGTAGTAAAAAAGGATACCGTGAAGAAAAAGGAGTGGCTCCCGATTCGCGCACGGAAACTTATATTGCCATGAAACTGGGCATTAGTAACTGGCGCTGGAGTGGCGTTCCGTTCTACATTCGTACAGGTAAACAAATGCCGACGAAAGTAACGGAAATCGTTGTGCATTTCCGGGAAACACCTCATCAGATGTTTCATTGTGCTAGTGGCAACTGTCCACGGGCTAATAAATTGATCCTTCGTTTGCAACCGAATGAAGGAATTGTGCTCAAAATCGGAATGAAAGTCCCCGGTGCAGGTTTCGAAGTCCGCCAGGTGACGATGGATTTCAGTTATGCACAGTTGGGCGGTGTGCCTAGTGGTGACGCTTATGCCCGTCTGATAGATGATTGTATCCAGGGCGATCCGACTTTATTTACTCGAAGTGATGCAGTAGAAGCCTCATGGAAATTCTTCGATCCGGTGCTCCGCTATTGGAAAGATAACCCCGATGCGCCTCTTTACGGTTATCCCGCAGGTACGTGGGGACCTTTGGAAAGTGAAGCAATGATGCACGAACATGGGGCTGACTGGACGAATCCTTGTAAGAATTTGACAAATACAGATCAATATTGTGAATTATGAAACTATCAGTTTTTCCCTCATCAATTGAAACTTCACGAGCATTGATACTCCGCCTGGTGGAAATCATGAATGAAGAGCCGGACAGAGTGTTCAATATCGCAGTTAGTGGTGGTAATACCCCTGCTCTGATGTTCGATTTATGGGCGAATGAATATATGGAAATTACCCCTTGGGACCGTATGCGGATTTATTGGGTGGATGAACGTTGTGTGCCTCCCGATGATTCGGACAGTAATTACGGAATGATGCGCAACCTTCTTTTGGGTGTCACTCCTATTCTTTATGAGAATGTATTCCGCATCCGTGGAGAGGAAAAGCCTGCGAAAGAGGCGGTTCGTTATTCGGAATTAGTCCGGCAGCAAGTGCCGTTTAAGCGGGGTTGGCCCGAATTCGATATTATACTGTTGGGAGCCGGAGATGACGGACACACTTCTTCGATCTTTCCCGGGCAAGAAGATTTGCTGACTTCAAACTCTATTTATGTGGTCAGTGCACATCCCCGTAACGGGCAGAAGCGTATCGCAATGACGGGATACCCCATTCAGAATGCCCGCTATGTCATTTTCCTGATTACCGGAAAAAACAAAGCCGATGTAGTAGAAGAAATCTGTAATTCGGGAGACACTGGTCCCGCAGCCTATGTGGCTCATCATGCGCAAAATGTAGAACTGTTTATGGATAAAGGGGCTGCCGCATATATTGAAGATCCTAATAAAAAGATGAGTTAGAACAGAACTATTTCATTGACGAAACTAATAGAAAAAAAAGAAAAATATGAATCCTTATCAACATTCATTTGGTGGTAATATCCCACAAGACGTAGCGGGGAAACAAGGCGAAAATGTTATTTTTATTGTTTATACTTTAAAAGATTCGCCTGAAACTCTTGACAAAGTAAAAGATGTGTGTGCCAATTTCTCGGCCCTGATTCGCAGTATGCGTAACCGTTTTCCTGATATGATGTTCAGTTGTACCATGGGATTTGGAGCCGATGCCTGGAGCCGTCTTTTCCCGGAACAGGGAAAACCCAAAGAACTGAAAACTTTCGAAGAGATAAAAGGCGAGAAGCATACGGCAGTTTCTACTCCGGGCGACTTATTGTTTCATATCCGTGCAAAACAGATGGGATTATGTTTTGAGTTTGCATCTATCATCGATGAGAAACTTCAAGGCGTGGTTGAACCTGTCGACGAAACTCACGGTTTCAGATATATGGATGGCAAGGCTATTATCGGCTTTGTGGATGGAACGGAGAATCCGGCAGTTGATGAGAATCCCTATCATTTTGCAGTTGTAGGAGAGGAAGATGCTGATTTTGCAGGAGGCAGCTATGTCTTTGTGCAGAAGTATATTCACGATATGGTTGCGTGGAACTCCTTGCCTGTGGAAGAACAGGAGAAAGTGATCGGACGTCGTAAGTTTAACGATGTCGAACTGTCTGACGAGGAGAAACCTCAAAATGCGCATAATGCCGTCACTAATATTGGTGATGACCTGAAAATAGTGCGTGCCAATATGCCGTTCGCCAATACGTCTAAGGGAGAATATGGTACTTACTTCATCGGCTATGCAAGTACGTTCACTACTACCCGGCAGATGTTGGAAAGTATGTTTATTGGCAATCCGGTAGGCAATACCGACCGTTTACTGGACTTTAGTACAGCAGTTACGGGAACACTTTTCTTTGCTCCTTCCTACGATTTGCTAGGTGAACTGGGCGAATAAAAAATAAAAGACTGGGGGAGTATTACACTTTAGTAATCTCCTCCACTACATATTGGTCTTTTACTTTCTTGCAGGTACATACGAAGAATTCCGGATGTTTCAGAGCTCCTTGTAAAGTATCAGGAAGAATCATTTCTTTAGTACGACGGTCCATTGCAACCGTTGCATACAGGATACCTTCACTCTCGCATTTCTCTATTAATGCACTTTTTAGTTCTTCTACGCTATATTCCATTTGTGTGATCCTTTGTCGCTGCAAAGTTATGGAAAATATGTATATTTTGTGCAATAATATTCCTGTAATAAATAAAAAATAGCTCCCTAGTTCGTCCGCCGACGAGGGAGCTATTAACACAAAAACTAAACTAGACTTAACTAAACTATTCTATTCTTGGAATTTCACAATCCCTTTCTGTTCGTTGCAAAGGTAGATATAAAACGGAGTTTGACAAACTATAATCGACAAAATTCACTTTTTTACCGATAAATTCATGGATAATCAGCTCCTTTCGTCAAGAAAAGTCTGAAAAACTTGCTTGTAACTATCGCTGATAGGAATATATGTCTTGTCAAAAACAATACGGCCGCGGTCGATCACGCGTATCTTATCTTTTTGTACGATGAATGAGCGGTGCACGCGTATGAAACGGCTGGACGGTAAAAGTTCCTCCATTGCTTTCATACTCATCAGTGACAGAATAGGTTTGGAAGCATCTTCCGTATATATTTTAATATAATCTTTCAGTCCTTCGATATACATGATTTTCTTCAAGTCCACTTGTACCAGTTTGTAGTCACTTTTCACAAAAATACTGTCTATCTCTTCCGGTTTCTGCACAAGTTCGAACCATTGAAGGGCCTTGTTGGCAGCTTGCAGGAAATCGACGTAGGAGATTGGTTTCAGCAGGTAATCGAGTGCATTGACACGATAACCGTCGATGGCATACTGTCCGAAAGCGGTAGTAAACACAATACGGGTGTGCGGATCTACCATCTTCGAAAACTCCAAACCATTAAGCTCCGGCATCTGGATGTCCAGAAACAGGAGATCGACCTCTTCGCCAGGCAATTCTTTCATTGCCTGAACCGCACTGGAATATTTTCCTACGAGTTGCAGGAACGGGGTTTTATTCACGTAACTCTCTAACAAGCTAAGAGCTAACGGCTCATCGTCAACAATTGCACAACGTAACATCATACTATTTTATATCTAACGTTTTTATATCCAATGTTTTGAAATCTATTCTCTGATCTTGATACTTAATCTCGATTCATATACTTTTTCATCTTTTGAGATGCCTTTCGACCAAGTATAAGCCCCGGGATAAAGAATCTCCAACCGGCGGCTGACTTGCTCCAGTCCCACACCCGAGCCACTTTTATCCTTCACTGTCTTTGGATGATTACTGTTGCGGATTTCGCAAATCACCTCCTTATCATTCTCCGAAAGATGAATACTGATGAAACTCGATTCAGTAGGGGAGATGCCATGCTTGAAAGCATTCTCTATCAATGAGATAAAGATAAGCGGAGCAATAAGCGTCTGACTGTCGGGCTGAATATCGAATTTAGTAATCATCTGTACATTGGCCGACAGGCGGATGCGCATCAGTTCAATGTAATTCCGGATAAAATCAACCTCTTTACAGAGAGGAACGTATGTCTGTTGGTTATCATATAACACATAACGAAGCAGTTTGCTCAACTCCTGAACTGCTTGTTGCGCCTTGTCCGAATCAAATGCAATCAGTGCATAGATATTATTCAGCGTATTCAATAGAAAGTGAGGGTTCAGTTGGTTCCGCAGATTTTTCAGTTCCGCTTCCGCACGGTTTCGTTCCGCTTCTTTGCGGGCAGCTTCATTTTGCGTCCATCGCGCGCTCATACGGATAGCGGCACTTAGGCCGATAGTAAATACGAGACTCAACATATCTCTAAGGAAAAACAGCCATCCCGGAGGTATACCCGGTCTTTTGGCTTTGGGTGCAAATGACGGATCGAATGTCAGGCTTTGCCAGAGATGTAGCAAAATGCCGATGACACATAAAAAGATAATATTATAGACGATATATCTTTTGGCCTGACTCTGAAACAGATAACGGGGAACAAGAATGAAATAATTCACGTAGAACGCAATCATGAAAGAGAGTGGCACAGCAAGATGGCGTATATAGGCCATCCAGTTAATGTTCCCGTTTCCACGTTCAACGAAGAAGAACGGGAAACCGAACATAATCCCCCAGCTGATAATGTGTATCAGTATCTCCAGGGGACGACGTGCGGATGTAAAGGTTTGTTTCATAAAGACAAAGATAATTTTTTTAATTGACAACCGACGGTTGTCAATCAATTATTCGTATCTGATGGCTTCTATCGGGTCTAAATCTGCTGCTTTCTTAGCCGGATACCATCCGAAGAAGACGCCCGTAACGGTACATACTGCGAAGGAAAGGAATACACTCCACGGCTGGATATAGATAGGCCAATGCGCTACGCTCTTGACAATCCAGCTGGCCCCGCAACCGATAATCACTCCGATGATACCTCCCGTGATACTAATCATGATGGCCTCGATAAGGAATTGGCTTAGAATATCGACTCCACGTGCACCGACAGACATACGCAGACCGATTTCACGGGTACGTTCCGTAACGGATACATACATGATATTCATAATTCCGATACCACCTACTACCAATGAAATACCTGCGATACAAGCCAGCAGGGTTGTCATCAAATCGGTGGTTGAGTTGAGCATCGTACTCAATTCCTGTTGGGTACGGATGGTGAAATCATCGTCATCCGAAGCTTTCAGCTTATGGTTGCGACGGAGGATCGTACTGATTTCGTCAGTAGCATAATCCGTCATATCTTCGGTAAGGGCAGAGGCAAACACTCCCTGCAAATACGTAACGGCAAGCAGACGTTTCATCACTGTGGTGTATGGTGCAAGCACTACTGCATCCTGGTCTTGTCCCATAGAGTTGTAGCCTTTGGCTTTGAGCACACCTACCACACGAAGCGGTATTTTACTGAAACGAATAATCTTACCTACCGGATCACTTCCGTCCGGAAAAAGATTGTCTACTATAGTCTTTCCAATCACACATACTTTGGCCGAACTCTGTATGTCGGCTTCAGTGAACATCTCTCCGTTTTCAACAGTCAGCTGGCGGATGTCGAGGTATTCTGTTCCGACACCGTTCACGGAAGCTGGATAGTTGTTGTTTCCGGCAATGAGTTGCCCCGATGATGAAACATTGGGACTGATGGCGGATAGGAAACTTGTCTCATCACGCAAGGCTTCGTAGTCGGCAAGCTTCAAAGTCTGCATAGCAGACGGATCTTGCCGGACACCTCCACGCATATCGGCTCCCGGATGAATCATAATCATGTTCGATCCCATCTCGGAAATCTGCTGCTGGATGCTTTTCTTCGAACCTTGTCCGATAGCCAGCATCGTGATGACAGAAGCAACACCGATAATGATACCGAGCATGGTTAGAAAAGCACGCAGCTTATTGTTCGCCAATGCCCGGAGAGCTATCTTAAATAAATTAGTTCCATTCATAATGAATAATTTGCTAATTTGTCCATATACTAATGGGGCAATTTCCTGAAGGTATAGTCACCCAACCTGTTTATTGTACTGCAATCGGCACATTAGTATATCGGCACATTGAATAATTATTAATCCTCGTCGTTTTTCGGCAATGCGGCCAGCGCTTCGGCGGCAGACAGAATTTTCGGATTGGTTGTATCTTCTATAACCTGACCGTCACGCAGACGGATATTCCGGCTGCTATATTGCGAAAGTTCGGGATTATGTGTTACAAAGATAATCGTACGTCCCTCTGCATGAAGCTTTTGAAACAGTACAAGTATCTCGAAAGAGGTACGGCTATCGAGGTTTCCGGTCGCTTCGTCGGCAAGAATCACTGCCGGATTGTTGACCAATGCGCGTGCGATGGCAACGCGTTGCATCTGTCCACCGGACATCTGGTTGGATTTATGTTCCAGACGGTCTCCCAATCCTACAGCCTGTAGGGATTCGATGGCGCGGCGACGGCGTTCGGAAGCGCTCACGGCAGAGTTGTACATAAGCGGTAGTTCCACATTTTCTACAGCCGTCGTTTTAGGTAACAAGTTGTAGCTTTGGAACACGAAGCCAATCTTCCGGTTTCTTAGTACTGCACGTTGAGGCTTGCTCATCGTACGTACAGGAATATCGTCGAGCAGATATTCTCCACTGGTCGGGGTGTCCAGGCAGCCTAATATATTAAGCAGCGTGGATTTTCCCGAACCGGAAGTCCCCATGATGGTAACAAACTCTCCTTCATTGATATTGAACGAAACGCCCCGCAATGCGTGGACGGTTTCGTCGCCTACCTGAAAGTTACGTTTGATATTTTGTATTTCAATTACTTTTTTCATCGTAAATAATGTGTTAATGTGCCAATAACGGATTGGCACATTGAATAATTATTTTTTCTTCTTACTTCCCGGAGGGCCAGGCATGAACGGACTTCTTTCTCCGCCACTTTCCTGATTTCCTTCAGCAGCCACATTTTCACCGGGCATTGCTCCTATGGTAGCTTCGGTCACTACTTTTGTTCCTTCGGAAATGCCACTGATAATTTCTGTAGATATACCGTTGCTGATTCCTACTTCTACCGGATGAGCGGTGAATGTGGTTCCTTCACGAGTCCAGAGTTTATGTTCGCCTTCGCAATCTTTTACGATGTCATTATTACCGATTAACGGTTTTTCAGGTGTGAATCGCAGTGCTTTGTTCGGGACAGACAACACATCCTTTTTATCAAGAATATAGATCGTGACATTAGCTGTCAAACGAGGTTTCAGTTTCAGATCAGGGTTGGGAGCAGAGATTACAACTTCATAAGTAACTACTGTAGTGGTGGTGCTTGTACTGCTCGTACTGCTTGCATCTCCCAGACGAATCTGTGTAACTACGCCTTCGAATACATCATTCGGATAAGCATCTACCGTGAAGCTGGCACGCTGGCCTTCTACTACACCGCCTATATCAGCTTCATCCACATCGGCTACTACCTGCATCTGTGTCAGGTCGGCAGCAATGGTGAACAGTGTCGGAGTTTCGAATCCGGAAGCAACGGTTTGTCCTGCTTCCACATCACGGCTGATGACTACTCCGTCAATCGGTGAGGTGATAGTAGCATAAGCCAGGTTACGTTCCGCTTTTGCGAGTGATGCCTTACTACTGTCATAGCTGCTTTTCGCTTTCTGATAGTTGTAGAGGGCCTGTTCGAAATCCGTATCACTAATCAGTGACTTTTCATGTAAGCCTTTGCTACGTTCATAATTCTTCTTCTGATATTCATATTCGGCTTTTGCACCATCGTACGTTGCCTGTTGTGATGCCAGTTCACTTTGCAATGTGGCACGGTCCATTTCGGCAATCAACTGTCCTTTGGTTACTACCGAGTTGTAATCTACGTAAATCTTGTCGATGATACCGGAAACCTGTGTACCGACTTCTACTTCCGTCACCGGTTCGATGGTTCCGGTAGCAGTCACCGAATTTGAAATATCGCCTTTGCTCACGTTGGCAGTGGCGTAGGTGACTTTGTGCTTGGCCGGTGAACCTGCAAAGAACCAGATTCCTGCACCTGCTACCACAACGACTGCCACAGCGATTAAGATAATCTTTTTCGTTTTCATTCGTTTATTATGCTTTTATTTAGATTGCTAATTGATCTCCCTGATAGAACTTCAGCAACTGCATATTCAGTATAGCCATATATTTGGCTTGAAGCTGTTCCTGCTGTGCTTGCAGCAAGTTGTTCTTTTCAGTAAGAAGTTCTATGGTATTCTTCATTCCCAGATTAAACTGTTCGCTAATCAACTCATAGCTGATTTGTGTACTCTTCAACTTCTCGTTTGCTGCTGCATAACGTTGCTGTGCACTGTTAGCATCCAGCCAGAGTCCTTCGATGGTTTTGTACAGAGCCTTTTGTTCGTCAAGCAAGGATAACATGCTCGTCTCGTATTGCAATTTTGCTTTTTGTACGGCACTTTTAGTTTGACGGTTATTGAAGATCGGCACACTGACAGACAATCCGATCGAATTGTTCCATCCGTTTTTCACTTGCTCTCCGAAAGTGAAGTCGCTGCCGCTGGTGTGGTTGGTTCCGATTCCTGCGCTAAGGCTGATTGTGGGCAAATAACTTGATTTGGCAATACCGATACCCAGTTCGGAAGCCTCTACATTAAGTTTGCTAGCTTCAATCTCCGGGCGAAGACTCAATGCACTAATGTACACATCTTTTTTGGTAGGCAACGGAGCCAGTACATTTTCGTCGGACAGGGCAGGGAGGTAGATATTCATTTCATTCTCCCCATCCAGTTCGAGCAGTTGTTTCAGTTGTAATTTGTAATCTTCAAGAGTGGCTTGCGCTGTGACAAGTTGGTATCGGTCTGTGCTCACCTGTGCTTCCAGTTGGGCGAAGTCGCTTTTAGCAATACTTCCGGCGTTCAGAAGTTCCTGTCCGCGGTCACGCTGCGCAATAGAGACTTGCAGGGTACTTTCGTTTACTTTGACAGACTCGGCTGCATAAAGAATCTGAATATACACTTGGGCGATAGACTCCTGAATGTTGTTTTCGGAAGTCGCTACGTCCAGTTCGGCTACCTGATTGTTCAACTTTTCCTGTTGGATGGTTTTCAGTCTTTTATTACCATTATATAGAGTCCACGACGCATTCAGTCCATAATTACCATTGTAGCTCGTTTTACTATTGCTACTGATAATTTCGCTGCCGCTTACCCGACTACTCGTCTCCTGATACGGACGATTCACCACCTGCTGGCTGGTAGAGAACGAAAGACTGGGAAACAAGGCAGCCTTAGCTGTCTTTACATCAATCTGCGTGCTGGCCGCAGTGATCCGGTTCTTGCGAATCGTGATGTTCTGCTCTTTTGCGTAGTCGATGCATGACTGCAAATCCCATTGAGCCGGAATTTTCGTTTCTTTCAGCGTATCGACTTGCAGCGGAGAAACTTGGGCAGATATGCCGGACAGCATACCTGCTCCAAGAAATGTCATCACTGTCAATCTTCTTACATTTATCATATTCATACTTCTATTGATTTACTGTTAGCGAAGGTACGTACATATTATATATGCCGCAAAAACGATAGACGGATGACGTAATTTCGCCGTTAAATGTTTTTTTTCTGTCGATAGGCAGGTTTTTGAAGAAAAACACAACAAATCGCGCAACTTTTTCGACTAGTTGTTTGTTTTAATTATAAAAAATGTATATTTGTACTCATTACAAATTATAACGTCAACATATGAAGAATACACTGCTTACGATCTGGAACTTCTATTTGGAGGGCTTCCGTAGTATGACCTTGGGGCGTACCCTGTGGGTTATCATTCTGCTGAAATTATTCGTTATGTTCTTCATCCTCAAAATGTTCTTTTTCCCTGATTTCCTCCGTGACCATCCTACGGATGACGACAAGGGAACATACGTGGGAAACGAACTGATAGAACGTGCCATCCCCGGTAAATCTACTGATTTTTAACTCTTAAACTACATAAGATTATGATTGAAAGTATTGACACCTCGCTGATCGATTGGTCAAGAGCCCAATTTGCGATGACAGCCATGTACCACTGGATTTTTGTTCCTCTCACACTCGGACTGGCAGTGGTGATGGGAATCATGGAGACGCTGTATTATAAAACAGGCAATGAATTTTGGAAAAAGACTGCCCAGTTTTGGATGAAACTCTTCGGTATAAACTTTGCCATTGGTGTGGCAACCGGTTTGATTCTGGAGTTTGAGTTCGGCACGAACTGGAGCAATTATTCGTGGTTTGTAGGAGATATCTTCGGTGCTCCGTTGGCTATTGAAGGAATTTTGGCATTCTTTATGGAAGCCACATTTATCGCCGTCATGTTCTTTGGGTGGGACAAGGTAAGTAAGCGTTTCCATTTGACTTCTACCTGGCTCACAGGCTTGGGAGCTACGATTTCTGCCTGGTGGATTCTTGTTGCCAACGCATGGATGCAGCATCCGGTAGGCATGGAATTCAATCCTGATACGGTTCGTAATGAGATGGTAGATTTCTGGGCAGTGGCTACGTCGCCTGTAGCGGTCAATAAATTCTTCCATACGGTATTGTCCGGTTGGGTGCTGGGTGCTATTTTTGTAGTCGGCATTAGTTGTTGGTATCTGCTGAAGAAACGTAATCGTGAGTTTGCGCTTGCCAGCATCAAGATTGGGGCGATTTTCGGATTAGTAGCATCGTTGCTTTCTGTTTGGACAGGTGATGGTTCCGGTTATCAGATTGCCCAGACGCAGCCGATGAAACTGGCTGCTGTGGAAGGTCTGTATGAAGGCGGCACTAATGTAGGTCTGGTTGGAATAGGAGTGTTGAACCCGGAAAAGAAGACTTACAACGATGGAAAAGATCCTTTCCTCTTCCGTTTTGAAATCCCCAGCATGCTTTCTTTCCTTGCAGAACGTAATGTAGACGGCTACGTTCCTGGTATTACAAATATCATCGAGGGTGGTTATCAACAGAAAGACGGATCGACAGCTCTTTCTGCTGCCGAGAAGATAGAACGTGGAAAAACGGCTATCGGTGCATTGGCTGCCTATCGTGCAGCAAAGAGTGCAGGACATGAGGAAGATGCTCAAATTGCATATAAAGTATTACAGGAAAATATTCCATATTTCGGTTACGGATATATCAAAGATGTGAACCAACTGGTTCCGAATGTTCCTCTGAACTTTTATGCGTTCCGTGTAATGGTAATCTTGGGCGGATACTTCATCCTGTTCTTTATTGTCGTTCTCTTCTTTATCTATAAGAAAGATTTAAGCCAGATGCGTTGGATGCACTGGATTGCTCTGCTGACAATTCCTTTGGGATACATCGCCGGACAAGCCGGATGGGTGGTTGCCGAATGTGGGCGTCAACCGTGGGCTATCCGTGATATGCTGCCGACAATGGCTGCCATCTCCAAACTGGATGTAAGCTCTGTACAAACGACTTTCTTTATCTTCCTGCTCCTGTTTACAGTGATGCTGATTGCAGGTGTCGGAATTATGGTAAAGGCTATCAAAAAAGGACCGGAGAATTGATAATTACCTATTACTCATTACTTAATTATTTTAGCTATATGTATATATTTTTGCAACAATATTGGTGGCTTGTCGTTTCCTTGTTAGGGGCCATACTCGTGTTCTTATTGTTTGTACAAGGAGGTAATTCTTTGTTGTTCTGCTTGGGTAAAACCGAAGAACATCGTAAGATGATGGTGAATTCTACCGGACGTAAGTGGGAGTTTACGTTTACTACATTGGTTACATTTGGAGGAGCTTTTTTCGCTTCTTTCCCCTTGTTTTACAGTACCAGTTTCGGCGGTGCGTATTGGCTTTGGATGATTATACTTTTCAGTTTTGTATTGCAGGCTGTCAGTTATGAGTTTCAGAGTAAAGCCGGAAATCTGTTAGGTAAAAAGACATACCGGACTTTTTTGGTGATTAATGGAGTGGTAGGTCCTGTGTTACTTGGTGGGGCAGTGGCTACTTTCTTTACCGGTTCTGATTTCTATATTAATAAGGCCAATATGACAGATACCATTATGCCGGTAATCAGTCATTGGGGAAATGGCTGGCACGGATTGGATGCGCTGACCAACATTTGGAATGTAATTCTTGGATTGGCTGTATTCTTCCTTGCCCGTGTGTTGGGATCTCTCTATTTCATTAATAATATTGATGATAAAGAGTTGACCGATAAATGTCGTCGTGCAGTACGCAATAATACAGTTTTGTTCCTTGTATTCTTTTTGGCATTTGTCATTCGTACATTGGTATCTGATGGCTTTGCCGTTAATCCGGATACACAGGAAATTTATATGCAGTCCTATAAGTATCTCACTAACTTTATCGAAATGCCGGTAGTGCTGGCTTTATTCCTGATTGGTGTGGTACTGGTTCTTTTCGGCATTGGAAAGACATTGCTTAAAAAGACGTTTGATAAAGGAATCTGGTTTACGGGGATCGGTACAGTACTGACTGTTTTATCTTTATTGTTGGTAGCAGGGTACAACAATACCGCTTATTATCCGTCATATACAGACCTGCAAAGCTCATTAACTTTAGCCAATAGCTGTTCCAGCGAATTTACACTAAAGACAATGGCTTATGTCTCTATTCTTGTTCCATTCGTAATTGCATATATTTTCTATGCTTGGCGTAGTATCGATCGTCACAAAATTACCGAGAAAGAAATGGATGAAGGAGGACACTCATATTGATACTTTGTCCACATAGAATTTCGAATTGAGATTCTTGTAGGAACAAATAAACTCCCCTTATTTAATTCTCTATGTCATGGTAGAGAAGTTAAATGAGGGGAGTTTTTATATATAAGCCTTTTCTATCTTTTCGGATAGATCGCTTTTTATTTATTGACTATATTCTCCGGTTTTCCGGCAATGTAAGCCTGAAGGTTACTGATTGCAATATTCATCAGACGTTCACGAGCCTCGATGGTTGCCCAGGCAATGTGCGGAGTGATGTAGCAGTTCTTCGCAGTTAGTAATGGATTGTCGGCACAAGGCGGTTCAGTAGAAAGCACGTCTACTCCGGCTGCATAAATCTTGCCACTGTTCAAAGCGTCTGCAAGGTCTTGTTCGTTGATAAGCGGGCCGCGACCGGTGTTGATTAAAATAGCTGTCGGCTTCATCATACCCAGACGGCGTGCATTTACCATTTCGCGTGTCTCCGGAGTAAGCGGGCAGTGCAAACTGATAATATCACATTCGCTGAACAACTGATCTAAATCCATCTTCTTGATTTCCGGTGGCAACTGGAAGTGAGATTTTGAAGTCAATGCATACACTTGCATACCGAAACCGATAGCAACGCGCGCTGTGGTATATCCGGTATTTCCCAGTCCTACCAGACCGATTTTCTTTTCCCGCAGTTCCATCAACGGAGTATCCCAAAAACAGAAATCCTTGTTGTTAGCCCAACGACCTTTATGCACTTCTTCAGAGTGGTGTTGCACTTGTTGAGTGATGTTCAGGATATGCGCAAATACCATTTGAGCAACGGAAGCGGTGCTGTATGAAGGAATATTAGTAACGACGATTCCCCGTTCTTTTGCGGCAGCTGTGTCTACCACATTGTATCCGGTAGCCAACACACCGATATATTTCAGTTCGGGCAGTGCAGCCATGTGGTCTGCATTGATGATTACCTTGTTAGTCAGAATTGCTTCTGCACCGGCTGCACGTTCTAATACCTCTTCCGGAGCTGTACGATCATAAATTGTACATTCTCCAAGCACCTTCATACCTTCCCAGGATAAATCTCCGGGATTGGCGGCATAGCCGTCTAAAACTACAATCTTCATTTCAATTTCAATATTATTAATATGTTATAATGTTTCCTACTGCTTTATTGTGCTTTTAGCTTCTCTTACAGAAGGGAGTGACTTATTTTACGAACACTTATTTCTTAAATTTGTCTCCCCACAACTGTATCATTCGCTCGGCATGTTTCTGTTCTGCCGGATTGTTTTGCGGTTGCCATATCCGTTTGTCTTTCAGCTCGTCCGGAAGAAATTGCTGTTTGACAAAGTTACCTTCATAACTGTGCGCATATTTATATTCCTGTCCGTATCCCAACTGTTTCATCAGTTTGGTTGGAGCATTGCGCAGATGCAAGGGGACAGGCAGATTACCGGTTGACCGGACTAGCTCTAATGCATCGTTAATTGCACTGTATGCCGAATTGCTTTTAGGACTGGTAGCTAGATATATCGTCGCTTCGGCCAAAGGAATCCGTCCTTCGGGCCAACCGATCTTCATCAATGTATCAAAGCATGCATTGGCGATAAGCAACGCATTCGGGTTGGCAAGTCCGATATCTTCGGAAGCCGAGATTACAAGCCGACGGGCAATGAAGGCAGGATCTTCGCCTCCTTCCACCATACGGGCAAGCCAGTAGATCGCTCCGTCAGGATCGCTGCCGCGGATAGACTTGATGAAAGCCGAGATAATGTCATAATGCATCTCTCCATCCTTATCATAAGCCAGTGGATTCTGTTGCAAGCGTTCGGTCACCATTTCATCGGTGATGACAACTGTTTCCTCCGTCTCCGATTGCACAACAAGTTCCAATATATTAAGCAGTTTGCGGGCATCTCCACCGGAGAAGCGCAGCATAGCTGTTGTTTCTTTCAATTCAATTTTTCGTTCCTTCAGTATGGCATCCGTAGTGATGGCACGTTGCAGAAGTTCCAGCAAATCTTCTTTTTCCAAAGATTTGAGTACATAAAGCTGGCAACGGGATAGGAGAGGGCGGATGACTTCGAACGACGGGTTTTCCGTTGTTGCACCAATCAGCGTGACTGTTCCGTTCTCTACAGCTCCCAACAGTGAATCCTGCTGTGACTTGCTGAACCGATGGATTTCATCGATAAACAGAATTGGGCTGGACTGCGAAAAGAAACGGTTGCTCTTGGCACGGTCTATCACTTCGCGTACATCCTTCACACCAGAGGTCACAGCACTCAAAGTATAGAAAGGCGTTTCCAGTTTGTTGGCGATGATCTGTGCAAGAGTTGTTTTACCTACTCCGGGAGGTCCCCAGAGAATAAAAGAAGAGATGCGTCCTGCGTCAATCATCTTCCGCAAGATGGCTCCCGGTCCAACTAAATGTTTCTGACCGATATATTCATCCAAAGTTTTTGGTCGTAACCGTTCTGCTAAAGGTTGCATAATTTTTTTAGAATACCATTAATACCATGAAACGAATACCGTTTTTGTTGATACCCGGATTATCACGATAAGTGAAACGATGTACATATTCAACGTGCAGCAACTTGAAAATGTTGTAGATACCTACACTTCCTTCAATATAAGGCACTTTCGGGTCCATCACGAAACTGGTGAACTTACCGTCGCGTGTCGGGAAACGGAACAAATCGGGATTGTTGCTCTTAAACGGATTATTCTTATCTGTCAATGTTCCCCACAAAGCACGTACGCGGAACATTTCCCTCCATTTCAAGTTCTTGATAAGAGGAATACGGTTGAATAGTTTTCCATTCATATCATAAGATAATGACATGGAAGCGTAACGGTCATTCAGGAATTCCATGTTATTAATCAAATTGAACGTTTCGCGCTGGGTGATGTAGGACAAGTTAGCTTCCGGCAAGATCAACAACGGGAAAGGAACCGTGTTCCATTCTGCGCCTGCTTTTAAGCTACAATCAATCTTTCCCCAGGAAGCGGGGAGCCAGAAACGTTTCCATACACTTGCTTCCGTACGGTTAAAACTGTAATCTCCACCTAGTACTCCTTTGAAACCCATGGCATGAGTCAGGGTAAAGATAGGAGCATCCAGCGATACAGGTACGCGGCGTTGTTTGGAGTTGACAAATGATTCGCCCGGAGCATAACGCAGTGTCAGACTCGCTTCCGAAGTCGTGACATCATGCACACGGGTTTGCGCGGCATCATTGCGCAGATATTCCAGTTTGCCGGTAGGCTCGTCGTTACGATGGCGCAGCATGGCTTTCACTCCGAATCCTGTCAGCGTTTCAAGTTCATAATTAATGGTGGCATCGCGCATATACGACATCTGGTCTACTGTCGTTGTTTTTACCGACAGGAAGATATTATCTTTATCTGTGAACAGGAATTTATCCATCGGAGACATTACGTCATAACTGTACGATGCCGAAAGATAATGTTTCGGGAATTCCCAGACAACATAATCGCGTTTATTGAACGAATAAGTCACCGTACCGCTATATTTCCAGCGTTCGTCTTTCAGACCGTAAGCTCCGTATCCGTTCAAGAACCAGTGTTTGTGGAAATGAGCTGTCGTCATACCGCTTAACCGGAAACGGGTACCATCAATGTAGTTGCTTGAAATCATGGTGTTGATAGGGCCGATATCCACTTTGCTCGGATGGCCTTTGCTTCCTGTTTCCACAAAGTTTTCAATCAGCGCTTTCGCTCCGAAGATGATGTATTTGAATCCCGGTATCTGTTCGAGGCGGTTGACGAATACATCCATCGAACTTTCTTTTCTCGTCAGCGGTACTTGGCGGACACTCGCCCAATACTCATCGCTTTTCGAAAGCATATCCGCTTCTTTTATCACGCTGCCTTTCAATCGGAACAGCCGTTGTTCGATAGGATCGAATTTATAATTACTATACTTCGTAGTTCGTTCCACCTGCAATCCGCCTGCTGTTTTGTTGGAATTCCAGGACAGGTCTACGGTCATGTCATCATCCGCCAATACCCAGTTTCCGTTAGGGAGTTGCTCGTATTGTTGCACGATGTCCATACGGTTGACGAAGTTTACTCCGGTCTTTTTAGGCAGGTTCATCGTACATTTCTGAACGGCATAAGTGGAGTCGTTCAATACATAAAGATGTCCGGTGAATCCAAAGTCCTGCGAGTTTTGCGGAACAAACGTGAGGTGAACACATTCGCGCTTGTTTACTATCAATGTGTCCATCAGATAATATTTATAAAATGAGATGGCATTGTTACCGATAGGACTAACGAAACGCTGTTGGAGTAACCGGATATCGTCGTCGTAGATATTGATGTCGGCAAATACATCTTTCAATACAGTGCCGAGCATATCTCCTGTGGAGAAGAATTCGTCGATACCGTTGGAGTTTTTACCTTTGATAAGTGTTTTCTTGCTTTCGGGATTTTTGCGATAGATGGTTTGCGAAGCCGTCTCCTGTACGGAAATCGGGAGAATCAATTTGTTGGTTGTTTCCGAAACTTCCACCTGATCTTTTAGGAATGAATATTTCTTGTAGATTCCTTTTTCCAGTTTTTCCGGCGTGAGGTCGTTGATAGACATCTTCATTTTCTCGTACTTGTCGTACTGATAGTATTCATTCACTTCAAGGACTTGTGCCTTTTTGTGTTCGATTACTTTCTTCATGAATTCAACTGCCGGGTTGTTCTTACGGGAGTATTTTTCCTTTTGAGGTTTCACGACAACCTCGTTCAGGAGCACATTATCCGGAGCCAGCTTAACGTTTACCGTCTGATTGTTGGAACCTACTCTAACTGTTTTACTGATATAACCTACTGCAGAGAACACAAGAGTTCCTCCGTTTCTGCGGGCTTCAAGACTGTATTCTCCGTCAATATTGGTGATGGTACCCATATCTCTCTTTTCCTGATAGTAAACAGAGATATACATCAATGGCTCATGGGTAACTGAATCAGTGACTACCCCTTTTATTTGCTGCGCAAAAGCATCTGAAGCTGCCAATACGAGTAAGAACAGTATAAGTATTTTGCTATATCGTTGTATCATAACGTTCGTAGTAGGGCGCAAAGTTAACAAATAACTCTAAGGATAGCAGAATATATAACTTTTTTTACCCATCGTTTTTTGTTGTTTACAAGCTTTGGTTATCCGTCAATGAAAGGGAATAGGGGTAATTCACCTTTCGATAAATTAGTTTCCCGCGTGGATAGTGATTGTTTCTCTACGGGAAACCCTTGTTCCCCCTATGGGGAAACTCTTGTTTCTCTACGGGGAAACAACTGTTTCCTTACGGGGTAAATAAAGTTTTCCGGCATGAAATGGAAAGTAACATGCCGGAAGATGAAATGTATCCTTGTAGCAGTGCTATTTTTTATCAGCCAATATCTGTACGATACGCTCCGCGGTACGTCCGTCCCAACGTTCGGGGAGTTCGCCTCGTTTCCATTCGCCTTGCATCAGGGTATCCATTGCTTTGGCAAGCAGGACAGGATCTTCCCCGACAAGTTCGTTGGTTCCCATGCGCCATGTTTCGGGATGTTCGGCATACGTGTTGAGCGTGATACATGGAATACCCATAAATGTTGCTTCTTCGGCCACGTTGCCCGAATCCGTAATGATTCCTTTTGCCTTGTTTATCAGATAACCGAAGAACAGGTAATTCTGCGGAGGCATTATGTGGAGGTTCGGAGCTTCGATGCCTAATTCTTTGATGGCATTTCGTACGTATGTGTGCAGCGGTGCTACGATAGGCATACCGGCAGATTTTTCAATGATTGTTTTCAGCAACTGACGCAGATTCTCTTTGTTGCTTAGCAATACGCGACGGTTGAGGGTGAGCAGGAGATAATTTTCCTCTTGCAGCCCCAATACGGAAAACCATATCGGTTTGAGCAAACGGTTCCGGTTGTAGCGGATGGTATCTATGAGAATGTTACCTACATAATATACGTTTTCACTTTCCGTTCCTGTCTGGTTCAGGTTGCGGTTGGCAACCATGCCGGCAGTAAACAGATAGTCGGATATTCCATCTGTAATCATACGGTTGACCTCTTTCGGCATCTTCATGTCGAAAGAACGGGTTCCGGCTACGAGATGCGCTACCTTGATTCCTTGTTTCTTGGCAACGATGGCACAACTCATGGTGGCAGTCAGATCGTCTACCACGAGAACTACGTGTGCCGGATTCTCCGTCAGTTCCTGTTCGAAGGCTACCATGATTCCGGCTGTCAAACTCGTTGGATTACTACTCTCCACTCCCAGATAAACATCAGGAGCTTTCATATCGAGGTCCGAAAAGAGAGAAGCATCCAGACTTGTATCGTCTTTCCTTCCTGTATATACCAGTCGGTAAGAGATACTTTTACCCAGCGCCCGTGCGGCTTCAATAGCGCGTGTAATGGGAGCTATCTTCATAAAATTGGGGCGTGCCCCCGCAACAATTGTTATTTTCATATTGTTTCTATCTTATTCGGTTTAATTCGTGAAGCAAAAGTACATTTTCTTACGGAATTTATTCGTTACTTTGCATACAAAATAACAAATATATGCCCACATTCGTTCAAATTCTTGATTTTATAGGCACATTTGCCTTTGCTATTAGCGGCATCCGGCTGGCTTCGGCGAAACGTTTCGACTGGTTTGGTGCTTATGTGGTAGGACTTGCTACTGCTATCGGTGGCGGTACTATTCGTGATGTCCTGCTCGACGTGACACCGGGGTGGATGACCGACCCTATATATCTGATTTGTACGGGACTGGCTTTGCTGTGGGTAATCTGTTTCGGACGTTGGCTCATCCGGCTCAATAATACTTTCTTTATTTTCGATACCATTGGCTTGGCATTGTTTACCGTGGTAGGTGTAGGCAAAAGCATTGCTTTAGGCTATCCTTTCTGGGTGGCGATTATCATGGGTAGCATTACGGGAGCAGCCGGTGGAGTGATTCGTGACGTATTTATCAATGAAATACCTCTTATCTTCCGAAAAGAAATTTATGCAATGGCCTGCGTTGTAGGCGGTATTGCATACTGGCTGTGCGACGTTGCAGGTCTGGAATCATACGCCTGTCAGTTGATTGGCGGACTGGCGGTATTCCTGACCCGCATCTTAGCTGTCAAATATCACATTTGCCTGCCTATATTAAAAGGTAGTGAAGAGCCGGAAGAATAAGGACGGCATTATTTTTCCTCCTTTATATCCAGTTCTCCCTGAAAACTAATGGACTGCCGGTTTTGCATATTGACATCGATACTTGCCGAACCATTGGGAAATACTTTGGCTCTGAATTCATATCTGTCTTCAGGATTACGTGCGACGAACTTGATAACGGCATTCCCTTTTTTATCCATTTCCACATTATATTCTTTGAGGATGGCTTTGAAGTTAAGTCCGTCACCTCCGCCATACGGAATGCTATACGCCCGTCCATAATAAGGCAAGTAAGAAATAACCGAATCATTTCTGATTGTCAGTGAGTAGGAAGATGTCAAAGGGATGGAGCGTCCGCGCATCGGCATGGCAGTGTTGACATCTATCTTATAATTTTCAGATTCAATCAGTTTCATTACTGCTTCTTTCTTCTGTTCCTTCTTTTCCTTTTTACTTTGTTGAGCCGAAAGGGTAGGGATGCCCACTAGCAAGGCTAGTAACAGCATAAAGATTTGTTTCTTCGTTCTCATATCAGTTTGCATTTAGGTTGATGTATATATGTATAACAATCAAATATACAAAAAAGACAGGGATACTTCTGTTTCTTTTAATGAAAATTAAACAGAACCCCCTGTTATTTATGAGTTTAGCCCGATTTAGAACTGTTCCAGTATTTCGATTCGTTTTTCGATGGGAGGATGAGTGGCAAACAATCCGCTAAGTCCGCTGAATATACTTTTAGATGCCTTTTGGGGGTTCTGAATAAATAATTGTGCCACGTCTTTTCTTTCTACTGCCTCGATAGCGGGGTCTGCTGATATTTTGCGGAGAGCGTTGGCCAGTGCCAACGGATTCTTCGTCATTTCTGCCGAACCTGCATCTGCCATATATTCGCGTTTGCGTGAGATGGCAAAACGCATCAGGCTTGCGAAAAGATAACCGATGGCGGCTATCACTAAAGCGATAAGAATAAAGATAACCACACCGCCGCTACCTTTACTGTTACTACGTACGCGCATGTGTGTAATGGCATAAAACGTGATTTCTGTCAGCATGGAGAAGATACCGACAAAGACAATGGAAATAATCAGCAGGCGTACGTCACGGTTGCGGATGTGACTTAGCTCGTGCGCGATGACTGCTTCCAGTTCCTCATCATTTAGTTTCCGGATGATGCCCTCCGAGAGAGTAACGGTGTATGTGCGTTCGTTGATACCGCTGGCAAATGCATTCAGGGAACTGTCATAGATGATATTGATTTTCGGCATTTTCATGCCTTGAGACATACAGAGGTTTTCCACGAGGTTATAAACTCGTTTATTCTCCTGACGGTTCAGCGGCTTGGAACCGGTGGCGGAATTGATAATGCTTGTGTTAGCCCAGTAGGCAATCAGAAACCAGATTAATACGATTCCCATGGTGTATGGCAACGAAGAGAAGAAGAAATGATTGACTATTGGCATCATTTCGACTTCCATATCCTCTTTATATCCCATAAAAGTCAGCAGGTAGCAGGCCAAATAGAGGAGTGCTGCCACGAGACAGGGAAACAGGAATAGTAGAAACGCAGAGCGGAGATTATTCCGGCTCTGCTGTGTTTGGATTCCGACGTATTGCATGCGTGTTCGACTTTTGTAATTGGATGGACGGTATAAATAAAGGTTTTAGAAACTAATTTTGGGTGCCTGCTCCAGATTCGCACGTTCGTTTTTCCCCAAGTCGAACATGATTTCTCTTTGGAATCCGGTCATTCCTGCTACGATATTCGACGGGAATGTCTGTACGGCGTTATTATATTCTTTAGTGGCCGAGTTGAAGTAGCGACGGACGGCAGCCAGTTTATTCTCTACATCAGAAATTTCTTCCTGTAATTGCAGGAAATTCTGATTAGCTTTCAGGTCGGGATAAGCCTCGAGGGTAATCTTCAATCCGGCAAGAGCGGAACTCAACTGATTTTCGGCAGCTATCTTATCGTCGATCGTTTTTGCGCTGACTGCACCGTTACGTGCCTGAATCACCCGGTCGAGCGTTTCTTTCTCATGTGCGGCATATCCTTTCACGGTGTCTACCAGCTGGGGAATGAGATCATGACGTTGTTTCAACTGCACGTCGATGTCGGCAAATGCGTTTTCACGATTGTTTCTCAATTTCACTAATGAGTTGTACATGGAAGCAAAGATAATGCCCAGCAATACAATAATTCCTACAATAATAAGTATGGTCATAGCCTTTTGTTTTATTTAATAATATAAAATCAAAAGTAATCTATTTGGTTCTTTTAACCAAGAGGTAAAGGAAATATTTACTAAATACCACCCAAAAACTATCAGAAAGCACCTAAAATCTGTCATTTGATAGAATTAACCCCCAAGAAATGACAAATTTTCCCCTGCCGGATACACAAAATACCTTTAAACTTGCAAATGTCGAGAAAAAACGAATATTAACCATAAAACCATTAAAGTATGAAAAGTTTAAGTTTCAGGAAAGATTTAATTGGAGTACAGGAAGAATTGCTTCGTTTTGCTTATAAATTAACGGCCAACCGTGAAGAAGCAAATGATTTATTGCAGGAAACATCTTTAAAAGCATTAGACAATGAAGAGAAATATGTTCCGGACACAAATTTCAAAGGATGGATGTACACAATCATGCGTAACATCTTTATTAATAACTACCGCAAAATAGTACGCGATCAGACCTTTGTTGATACTACCGATAATTATTATCACTTAAATCTGCCACAAGATTCAGGATTTGAAAGTACCGAAGGTGCTTACGACCTGAAAGAGATGCATCGCATCGTCAACGCACTCCCGCGGGAGTATAAGATTCCTTTCTCCATGCACGTATCAGGTTTCAAATACCGTGAGATTGCAGAGAAATTAGGATTGCCATTAGGTACAGTGAAGAGCCGTATATTCTTCACACGTCAACGTTTACAACAAGAGTTGAAAGATTTTGTATAAATGAGGATAACACATGCAAACAAGCTTATAAGCAAAAGGAGCAAGGGGATAGATCCTCGTTGCTCCTTTCTTTTTATTTATGATTCAATTATCACTTGCTTTTCTTGTTTTTGCCTTTTTTCTTTTCAACGGCTTTCTTTTCCACAGCTTTCTCTTCAGGTGGAAATTTAGGAACCAGATTCATCAGCCGTAATATCTGATTTTGTCGTTTTAGTATGTATGACGAAGGTTTCGCCGAGTTAAACCGTATCGGATTAGGTAGGGTAGCGGCGATAAGTGCGCATTGTCCCCGGGTCAGCTGGGCAGCTGTTGTTCCGAATTTGATCTTTGCGGTAGCTTGTGCGCCGTAGATGCCATTTCCCATTTCTATAGAGTTGAGATAGACTTCCATGATTCGTTCTTTCGACCAGAACAGTTCGATGAGAAACGTAAAGTAGACTTCGAGTCCCTTGCGTACCCACGAAGATTGCGGCCATAAGAACACATTCTTGGCTGTCTGCTGACTAATGGTGCTTGCTCCGCGTTTCCGTTTGCGTGTTTCGTTCTCTTTCATCGCTTTCTTGATTTCTACAAGATCGAATCCGTTGTGTTCGGCAAAACGGTTGTCTTCGGAGGCTATGACCGCCATCGGCAGGTTGGGAGATATCTTATCAAAAGAAACCCACGTGTGCTTCCACGTGGGTTTATCTCCTGAAAAAATCTGCTGAACGCTTCGGATAACCATCAACGGAGTGACATAAACCGGCATAAACCGATACACAATCACTGCCAACAAGGTGGATGCAAAGAAGAAAATCAGCAGGTTGCGCGTATAGCGCAGAATTTTTTTAATTAGCAGCTGCTTGTGCATCTTTAATCATTTGTTCACTTGCGTACATGTATACTTCTACACGACGGTTCTGTTCGCGACCGGCAGCAGTGTCATTGCTTGCAACGGGATCGCTTTCACCCATTCCCTGTACACCTTTGATCTGATTGGTGGAAACACCACAGCTCAACAAATAACTGGACACGCTCTGTGCACGTTCTTGTGACAAGTTCAGATTTTTCTGCTGGCTTTGTGCGGCAGTGCTGTTTTTCCAGCCCTGGTTGTCAGTGTATCCGTAGATAGACACGTCCATATCCCGGTTCTGATTGAGCACATTGTTGGCAAACTTGCTTAAAGCAGATTTAGCAGCAGCACTTAGATTTGCATTACCGGTAGTGAAAAGAATACCCGAGTCGAATGTTACTTTCACGGCTTGCAATCCGTTGTTGTCTGTTATCTGTTCTACTTGTGCGCCTTCAATTTGTTTTGCTTCTGCTGCTGCTTTGTCCATCTTCTTACCGATAAGAGCACCCGTACCTGCACCTACTGCCGTACCGATAGCAGCACCAATAGCGGCACCTTTACCTTTACCGATAACACCTCCCAGGATTGCACCCAGTGCAGCACCCGAACCACCACCGATAGCAGCACCTTTACCAGTGTTGTTCATACTTCCACAGCTACCAAATATCATGGCAATACTCATGAAGAGAACCATAAATTTCATCTTGTTCATAATGTTGATGTTTTTTTAATTGGTTTATAAATAATGTTTTTATACGAATCGCTTCGTATTATAAATAACAATGCAAAGATACATATTATTTGGCAAGCGTGTACTTTTTAAGTTAAAATAACTCGGATGAATCCCTTTGTTTGTTAATAAAGGAAAATGAATACTATCCTTTTATCGTTGAAGGAATACTTAAACACTTCTTTTTGATAATAATGAACCAACTCAAAAGAATTAACCCTTTGGCAACGGTAGTGACGCTGACTGCCCACCAGATTCCTTCCACTCCCATACCCATCCGTACAAACAGGATAGCAAGCGGAATGCGCATATAGTTGCAGCTGATACTGATAATCGCGGGAGGCATTGTACGGCCGATACCGTAGAAAACTCCCTGCATGGTGATTTCGAGCATCATAAAGAGCTGGGAATATCCGTCGATACGAAGGAATACACCTCCGGCTTCGTAAGCAGCTTGTTCGGGCACGAATATGGCGAAAACTTCATTTCCGAAGAAAACGAATAGCAAAGTACAGAGTGTACCGAAGATTCCCGTCATCCATAGGGTGGTGTACCAGGATTTAAGTACCCGTTCGATTCGTCCGGCAGCATAGTTTTGGGCGATGAAGGCGCTTAGTGCGGTGGAGAATCCCTGTGAGGTGTTCCAGGTAATTGCTTCGATTTGTCCTCCGGTGGTGAACGTCATTAAGCCGATATGTCCTCCCTGTTCGGAAGCGGTGCGGCAGAGGAACATGTTGACGAAGGCAAACAATGTATTTAAAGTCGCTACGGGTAATCCCAGTTTAAGGATTCTTCGCGTGTACTTTTTCTTTAGCCGGGTGAAGAAAGGGAAACCGCCCAGCAGCGCATCCCTGCAACGCAACTGATAGACGAAAATCAGGAAAACACTTGCTTCTGCAATCCAGGTGGCGTACGCAGCACCATTTGTTCCCAGTCCGAAACCGAATATAAAGAGTGGGTCCAGAATAATATTCAATA
This sequence comes from Bacteroides sp. M10, assembly GCF_014334015.1. Lineage (GTDB taxonomy): Bacteria > Bacteroidota > Bacteroidia > Bacteroidales > Bacteroidaceae > Bacteroides > Bacteroides intestinigallinarum. The sequence goes on from NZ_CP060488.1 coordinate 4,645,097, forward strand.
TCAATCCTGTGCCACTGATAAAGAACGGGACTTTGCTGCGCCCTGCTGCATTATAAATTCCGGTGAAGGCAGCGGAAAGGAAAACAAAAGGTAATCCGGTAGAAACAATCCGCAGATATTGAATGGCATTGGCTGTGATATGTTCCTCAAGTTCATAAATACGTATGATAGGTTCTGCAAATATAAAAAGGAGCCCGCCCCAGCAAATGGAAATAACCAGAGCAATCGTGATATTATGAGACGCGAAGCTACGGGCATCTTCCTGACTTTGCGCACCGATGGATTGTCCGACACTCACTTCAGATCCTACCTTATTTAATAAGGAGATAGAACCGGACATCCATGTCAGGATTCCGACAGAACCGATAGCGGCTACGGCTTCACTTCCCAGCCGTCCTACCCATGCCATATCTGTGAGGCTATATGCCATTTGAATAAACGACGTTGCCATGATTGGCATTGCCAGATTAAACAGTTGGCGGTTGATGGGGCCTTTTGTCAGATTCTTTATTCCTTGCATATATTTTTTCTATTCAAAATGAGGTGCAAAGATACGTAAAATTACTATCTTCGCACATCTAATTATTCATTAATCAAAGTATACAGATACTATGAAACAGAAAATTTCTACTATTTTTCTCCTGTTATTTATTTTACTGGCAGGTTCGCAAGTGGTAGCACAGAATGCTCCGAAACCTTTTGATATCGAACAACCCTCACTTCGCGTATTCCTTCCGGCGCCGGAACTGGCAACGGGTCGTGCTGTGGTCGCTTGTCCGGGTGGTGGATATTCGCATTTGGCTTTCGATCATGAAGGTTGTGACTGGGCACCCTATTTCAATAAGCAAGGTATTGCATTGATCGTTTTGAAATACCGGATGCCGAACGGTGATCGTACACTACCGATTTCAGATGCTGAAGCAGCTATGAAAATGGCGCGTGACAGTGCTGGTGTCTGGAATTTGAATCCCAATGATATCGGTATCATGGGCTCATCTGCCGGTGGACATCTGGCATCTACCATTGCCACTCACGCCAAACCCGAACTTCGTCCGAATTTCCAGATTCTGTTCTATCCTGTGATTACGATGGATAAATCTTATACCCACATGGGTTCTCACAACAATCTTCTGGGAAAAGATGCTTCTGCCGAACTGGAAACGGAATATTCCAATGAGAAACAAGTGACGAAAGATACACCACGTGCTTTCATCGTTTATAGTGACGACGACAAGGTGGTTCCACCTGCTAATGGAGTTAATTATTATCTGGCTCTGAATAAGAACAATGTTCCTTCAGTACTTCATATCTATCCTTCCGGCGGACATGGATGGGGGATTCGCGAAGGTTTCCTCTACAAGAGTGAGATGCTGAATGAGCTGACTTCCTGGCTTCGTAGTTTTAAAGTGCCTCATAAAGATGCCATCCGTGTAGCTTGTATCGGCAATAGTATAACGTATGGGGCACGTATCAAGAATCGCGATCGTGATAGTTATCCTGCTGTGTTAGGTCGTATGCTGGGGGAGGCTTATTGGGTAAAGAATTTCGGAGTCAGTGCCCGCACTCTGTTGAACAAAGGCGACCATCCTTATATGAACGAAAAGGCTTATCAGGATGCGCTGGCTTTCAATCCCAATATCGTTGTTATCAAACTGGGTACGAATGACAGTAAATCGTTCAACTGGAAATATAAAGCCGACTTCACGAAAGATCTTCAAACAATGGTTGATGCTTTCAAAGCATTGCCTGCCCAACCGAAAATTTATCTTTGTTATCCTTCCAAAGCCTATCAGACCGGAGATAATATCAATGACGATATAATCTCTAAAGAAATTATTCCGATGATAAAGAAAGTTGCCAAGAAAAACAACCTGTCCGTCATCGATCTTCATACGGCAATGGACGGAATGCCCGAACTATTTCCGGATAAGATTCATCCGAATGAAGCAGGTGCCAAAGTGATGGCAAAAGCTGTTTATCAGTCCTTGAAGAAGTAAAATAGAAACACAATAAATGCAGAATTTCCGGTTGGAACAATCTCTTTATGAGAAAGTTTCACCCGGAAATTTTTTCGTTTAACGACGAATAAACTTCTTATAATATGCTAAAAATATATCTTTCTGAAAGTACGGTTTGTGGGTAATCTGTATTTTTGCGCCCGAAAAAGTGTTAAAATGATAAATAGCGTTATGAATAGACTACAAGATTTCAATTTTTTCTCGCAGTTGATGGCTAACGCTAATATGGGATGGTGGAAAGCCAATTTATCAACTGCGAATTATGAGTGTTCTGATTTTATATTAGAATTATTAGGTCTGGATAAGACCGGAGTTATAAGTTTTGAGGATTTCAATAAACGTATTCTGAAGGAGGAGCAACGTCCTACGACTGTCCATTCTTTTGGTGTGCATCAAAGACCGGAAGCGGTATATTTACTTGATACGGTGAAAGGAACTGTCTGGATACGTAGTAAGATCTGCTTTCAAGAAACGGACGAAGACGGAAATGAAATTGTTTATGGTATAGCCGAAGTGCAGGATGGTCCCGATATGGCATCTGCCTATCAGGCATTGCAGCATAGTGAACGTCTCTTATATAACATTTTCAAGCATTTACCAATCGGTATCGAACTATATAATATGGATGGAATATTGATAGATTTGAACGATAAGGAATTGGAGATGTTTCATGTAGAGAAGAAAGAAGATGTCTTGGGTATCAATATTTTCGAGAATCCTATTTTCCCGAAAGAAATGAAAGAACGGTTGAAGAAGCATGAAGATGCCGACTTTACTTTCCGTTATGATTTCTCGAAAGTAGGCTCCTATTATCAGAATTCCCAAAAGGAGGGCAGGATTGATTTGGTGACTAAAGTGACTACGTTGTATGATAACGAACACCAACCGATAAATTACCTGTTGATTAATGCGGATAAGACGGAAACAACCGTGGCTTATAATAAAATTCAGGAATTTGAAGAGTTTTTTGAACTGGTCGGTGATTATGCCAAGGTTGGTTATGCTCACTTCAATGTTTTGACCGGGCATGGTTACGCCCAAAAGAGCTGGTACAGTAATATCGGTGAGGAGGAGGAAACTCCCTTATCCGAAATTTTTTCTACATACCGGCATTTCCATCCCGACGACCGTGCCCTATTGATTCGGTTTCTAGACGATGTGCGGAAGGGACTTACTGCCAAGCTTAGCAAAGAAATGCGTATCTGTAGAGAAGATGGCACCTGCACATGGACATATATCAATTTGTTGGTTAGGAAATATGCTCCGCAAGATCAGGTTATCGAAATAATCGGCATCAATTATGATATTACAGAACTGAAAAGAACAGAGGAAATGCTTGTCAAAGCACGCGATAAAGCCGAAGCGTCCGATCGTTTAAAGTCTGCTTTCCTCGCCAATATGAGTCATGAAATCCGTACTCCTTTAAATGCTATCATCGGGTTTTCGAGCTTGTTGGCTAGTACGGAGGATGCAGCGGAAAAAGAACTTTATAATTCCCTGATCGGCCACAACAACAAACTTCTGCTTAATCTGATTAATGATGTGATTGATCTTTCTAAGATAGAATCCGGATATATAGAATTGCATCCGGACTGGGTTAATCTAACCGAGCTTCTTAATGAGAGTGTGGCGGAGTATGTTCATCAAGTGCCCTCCGGTGTGAAACTCCTGACCAACTATCCCGAGCATGCTTTTCTGGCAGAGCTGGATAAGCTGCGTATCAAGCAGATAGTAAGTAACTTCCTCTCGAATGCTTTAAAGAATACTACCACCGGATATGTGGAAGTCTTCTATGAGGTAGATCATCAATTTGTCCGAATCGGTGTTAAAGACACCGGCCGGGGTATCCCGCAAAATATGCTTGAAAAGATATTCGAAAGGTTTGAAAAGTTGGATGCCTTTGTTCAAGGAGCCGGTTTGGGCTTATCTATCTGTAAATTGATCGTTGAAAAAATGAACGGGCGGATATTAGTAGATTCCCAACTGGGGATAGGCACTACTTTCGTAATCGAATTACCGTGCCATTCTATTCCTGTTGAATAAGTCTATTGTGAGAAAATAAAAAAGAAAAATCCCTTGATAATAATGATTATCAAGGGATTAATTTTGTTTTCCGTGATCCGCCTGGGGCTCGAACCCAGGACCCCAACATTAAAAGTGTTGTGCTCTACCTGCTGAGCTAGCGAATCGGTCCTTCAGTGCTTTCTTTCGAATGCGGGTGCAAAGGTAGAACATTTTTTTATAACTCCAAAAGAATTCAAACATTTTTCTTATCTTTGTGCCATTATCAACAATATATAATCATACATATGGCTGCTGACGATAAAAAAATTATCTTCTCAATGGTGGGAGTGAGCAAGGCTTTCACCCCCAATAAGAATGTGCTGAAAGACATTTACCTGTCGTTTTTCTATGGAGCGAAAATCGGTATTATCGGTTTGAACGGTTCCGGTAAATCAACGTTATTGAAGATCATCGCCGGTTTGGAGAAATCCTATCAGGGAGAAGTGGTGTTCTCTCCGGGATATTCCGTGGGTTACTTGGCACAGGAACCTTATTTAGACAACACAAAGACAGTAAAAGAAGTAGTAATGGAAGGCGTGCAACCCATTGTTGACGCACTGACAGAATACGAAGAAATCAATCAGAAGTTCGGTTTACCGGAGTACTACGAGGATCAGGATAAGATGGATGCTCTTTTTGCCCGTCAGGGCGAACTGCAAGATATCATTGATGCGACTGATGCATGGAATCTGGATAGCAAACTGGAGCGTGCGATGGATGCTCTCCGTTGTCCGCCTGAAGATCAGCCGGTAGAAAACCTGTCCGGAGGTGAACGTCGCCGGGTAGCTTTATGTCGTTTGTTGTTGCAGAAACCAGATGTGCTCTTGCTGGACGAACCTACCAACCACTTGGATGCAGAATCTATCGACTGGTTGGAACAACATCTTCAGCAATATGAAGGTACGGTTATTGCCGTGACGCACGACCGTTACTTCCTCGATCATGTTGCCGGATGGATTCTCGAACTAGACCGTGGTGAAGGTATTCCCTGGAAAGGTAACTACTCTTCCTGGCTGGAACAGAAGACAAAACGTATGGAAATGGAAGAAAAGACCGTCAGCAAACGTCGCAAAACACTGGAACGTGAGTTGGAATGGGTGCGCATGGCTCCGAAAGCCCGTCAGGCAAAGGGTAAGGCACGTCTTAACTCTTATGACAAGTTGCTGAATGAAGACGTGAAAGAGAAAGAAGAAAAACTTGAAATCTTCATTCCGAATGGTCCGCGTCTGGGTAATAAAGTCATTGAAGCGAAACAGGTGGCCAAAGCATACGGCGATAAACTATTGTTTGACGATTTGAACTTTATGCTTCCTCCTAATGGTATTGTTGGTGTGATCGGTCCCAATGGTGCGGGAAAGACGACACTGTTCCGTCTGATTATGGGATTGGAGACAGTAGATAAAGGAGAATTTGAAGTAGGAGAGACTGTAAAGGTGGCGTATGTAGACCAACAACACAGAGATATTGATCCTAATAAAAGTGTTTACCAGGTAATTTCCGGTGGTAATGAGTTGATCCGCATGGGAGGACGTGACATCAATGCACGTGCATACCTTTCCCGTTTCAATTTCTCCGGAGGCGATCAGGAAAAACTTTGCGGTGTACTGTCCGGTGGTGAAAGAAACCGTTTACACTTGGCGATGGCTTTAAAAGAAGAAGGCAATGTACTGTTGCTCGATGAGCCTACCAATGATATTGACGTAAACACACTGCGTGCTTTGGAAGAAGGTCTGGAAGATTTTGCCGGCTGTGCCGTAGTTATCTCGCACGACCGTTGGTTCCTCGACCGTATCTGTACACACATTCTGGCTTTTGAAGGAGACTCCAATGTATTCTACTTCGAAGGGTCTTATTCAGAATACGAAGAAAACAAAATGAAACGTTTGGGAAATGAAGAGCCGAAGCGTGTTCGTTATAGAAAGTTAATGACTGACTAGTATAAAGTAATAGATTGAAGCATTTCTAATGCTTTCTGTTTCAAAATAAAAGGCTCTGCAAATATTGTAGAGCCTTTATCGTTTTATAACGTGGCGAAACGTTTATCTCTCTTAAAAAATTGTAGTATAATCGTAATGTAGTTCTAAATATTATTAATTATATTTGTGCACAGTTTTTAAAAGCAAACAATTTATATTAACTAATTAACTACATTTATGTTAAAGAAAATGCGATCTTTTTTAGTGCTAGTAATGTTGTTTATTACTGTCACGATGAGCGCGCAGGTTACAACAGCCACGATGAGTGGTAAAGTGACCGCACAAGATGAACCAATCATTGGAGCAACAATCGTTGCGGTTCACGAACCATCAGGTACTCGTTATGGTACAGTGACTAACGTCAGTGGTCAATTTAATCTGCAGGGTATGCGTACCGGCGGCCCTTACAAAGTAGAAATTTCTTATGTTGGTTATCAAACAGCAATTTACAAGGGAATTAATCTTTTACTGGGAGAGAATTATGTTTTAAATGTTTCTTTAAAAGAGAGTTCAGAACTGTTGGACGAAGTAGTAGTGACTGCTTCTAAAGAGAGTAATATGAAGTCTGATAGAGCAGGTGCTATTATGAATGCCAATCGTGATATGATTAATAGTACTCCGACTATTTCTCGTAGTATTAGCGATATCATGCGTCTTTCTCCACAAGGTGCTGATGTTGGTAACGGTTTTGCAGTAGGTGGTGGTAACTATCGTCAGTCATTTGTCACAGTTGATGGTGCTGCTTTTAATAATACATTCGGATTAGGAGGTAATCTTCCGGCTAACGGGTCTCCAATTTCTTTGGATGCTTTGGAACAAGTTACAGTGGCTGTAACTCCGTTCGACGTTCGTCAGAGTGGTTTTACAGGAGGTGCAATTAATGCAGTAACCCGTTCAGGAGATAATCAATTCCGTGGAACTGCCTATATGTATTTTAATAATGAGAATCTAAAAGGAAGCAAGGTTGATGATTATGAACTTTTACGCTCCAAAGCTCAATATTATACTTATGGTGCAAGCTTTGGTGGTCCGATTATAAAAGATAAGTTGTTCTTCTTTGTGAATGGAGAATATGAAGACAATGTAACTGCGGGATCAAGTTATCGTCCTCGTACTGCACTTGGAGAAAGCTATAGCGGTGGTAATGTACATCGCCCTCTTCAAAGTGACATGGATGCTATAAGCAATTTCTTAATAAATAAGTATGACTTTAATCCGGGAAAGTATAATGGCTATTCAACGGATACTCCTGCTTATCGTATTATGGCACGTATTGATTGGAATGCCAATCAAGATAATAAGGTTAGTTTCCGCTTTACCAGAACGCATACTAAAGATTCTAACTTCCCTACTAGTTCAACTAATCCATTGTATTCATCAGATCTTTATCCAGGAGGTAAATCTAATGAAGTTATAGATGGTAAGCCTGTTGGTGACATTGCCAAAGGACAGGGACGTACTTCTAAATATGCCTTGAGTTTCTCGAATTCCAACTACTATCAAGTGCGTGACTTTACTTCTGTTGCAGGTGAATGGAACTCGCGTATGGCTCAAGGAGCAATGAATAATATGTTGCGTTTTGCATATTCCTATCAAGATGAGCCTCGTTCATTTGATGGTCCTCTTTTCCCAACAGTTGATATTTTGCAAGACGGTGCCGTATATGCTAATTTTGGTGCTGACCTTTTCACAGCAGGTAATCTACGTCAGACAAAAGTGTTTACTATTACAGATGAGTTCAACTGGAATGTGGGTATTAATAAGTTTATGGCTGGTTTCCAATATGAGCATACGAAAGCTATTAATGGTTATATGTTAGGAGGTGCTGGCTACTATGTCTATTCAACTTGGGATGATTTTGTAAATGATAGAACTCCGCAGGCTTTTGCTATAACTCACTCAAATTCACCTGATATGTCTCAATTCCTTGCAGAATTGAAATTTCAACAATATTCTTTGTATTTGCAGGATGAGATTTCTGTTTCAGAAAATTTTAAGGTAACAGGTGGACTTCGTTTTGAACTGCCGACTTATCCTTCTTTAAAGAATAATAATAATGAAGAGTTTGCCAAATTAGATTTTGGTGGTCAGCATTATTCTACAGATCAACTTCCGGGTGCAAAAGTATCTGTTTCTCCGCGTGTTGGCTTTAACTGGGATATAACCGGAGACCGTAAGTATGTACTTCGTGGTGGTACAGGTCTGTTTGTAGGACGTATGCCTTTTGTATGGTTGATTTCTGCTGTGGGAAATTCAGGCGTGGGACAAACTACTTATTATTATACGGATGCTGCTACTGCTCAATACAAACCGGGCTTCCATGCAAATCGTGATGAGATATTGAAAGACCTTTATGGCGGTCAGACACATTCAAAAGTAGAGCTTCCTAAAGACCCTACTATTATTGATAAAGATTTGAAGATGCCTTCTACTTGGAAGACTTCATTAGCCCTTGATATGAGATTGCCGGGTGATATTAATTTTACATTAGAAGGAATTTACAGTCGTGACTATAATCCTGTTGTTATAACTAATCGTGGTTATGAGTTACAAGATGCAAAATTGACTCTTTCTCCAAATGACGTTCGTGATACTTATAAGATATATAATAAAGGTCAGAATGTTTATCTTTTAGAAAACTGGAAAAAAGGTGCTTATTATTATTCAATTTCTGCGCAATTACGTAAAAACTTTGATTTTGGTTTAGATTTATCATTTGCTTATACACATTCAAAATCTCGTTCATATAGTGATGGTATTGGTGACCAGGTAACTTCAGCTTATAAGACTAATACTTATTCAGTAAATGGTATTAATGAACATGAATTGGGTTATGGTACTTATGTAGCTCCTGATCGTATATTGGCAACAATCGGTTATAAAAAAGAATACGGTAAGCATTTTGCAACCAGTGTTTCTTTATTGTATGAAGGAATGCAGATGGGATATGCCGGAACATGGGGATATAGCCGTTACTCATATACTTTCTCTGGCAATGTTGTTGGTGATGCAGGTGCAAATAGCTTATTGTATATTCCTGCAACGCGTGAAGAATTGGATAACTGGAAGTTTAGTGATGCTGCTTCTTATCCTGCTACACAACAAAGAGATGATTTCTGGAATTATATTAACCAAGATAAATATCTGAAGAATCGCAAAGGTAAATATGCTGAAAGAGGTGGAGCTGTTATGCCATGGCATCATCAGGTTGATTTTAAATTGAATCAGGATTTCTATTTGAATGTTGGTGGTAAGCGCAACTTGTTGCAAGTAGGAGTTGATATTAAAAATCTTCCTAACTTGTTGAATAATAGCTGGGGACTTTATAAGCAAGTAATCAATTCTAGCTTGTTGCAGTATAAAGACGGAGAGTTTACTATGAATAAGAATGCAGGTGAGACGCTGACAAGCACTTATCGTGATTTCCAAAGCTTTAAATCTACTTATTCAGTTCAGTTTAGTGTACGTTATATTTTCAATTAATAGTAGTTTAATATCATAATAAAGAAAGCCGGGCAATTTTTTAATTGTTCGGCTTTCTTTATTATGATATTGATTGTTTCATCTTTGATTATGAGAATGAATGTGATGCTCTTCTTTTATCTCATTGAGTGAGGATAAGATTTTCTTGTGTGATTTTTATATTATGCTATTTGTATTATAACTTCACCCTCATCACCACCGGATTATGATCGCTATAAGTAAGATCCGGAGAGAAGTAATCCGTACTATTCAGTTCCGGCGAATGGAGAATATAGTCGATTCTTAACAGATGCTTGAAAAACTTGAAAGTATACATATACCCATGACCACTCGTCTGAAAACCATCCTGCAACTTATCACCTTTTACAGTGTGATAAACATACGAAGACGGCAGAGAGTTAAAGTCACCGCAGATGATAGTAGGATAGGGGGAGGCAGCTATCAGTTGCTTTAGAGTATTAGCTTGTGCGGCACGTTTCCGGAAATTCTCATGCAATCCGTCAATCAATCCCACAGCAGCACGTTCCACCCTTTGAGAATCATCCGTGCGGAGTCCCTTTTCCAGTTTGCGCTTGTTCTGGCTCACTTCCGTTGTTTGGAGATGATTGTTGAACAGACGGATAGTACGGCCATTAATCTCAATATCACACCAGAGACTGCAATTTTTCGAATCAGGATAGACGATAAGATTCTCCTCCTTGATAGGGTAACGGCTGAAAACAGCCAGCTGCAACAAATGTTTTCCCTCGGGAGAAATAGGAATAAAATGATACGGCCAATCAGAAAGAACCGCAGCTATACTGTCTACACCAAACTCATCATTAATGCCAAACTCCTGAAAACAGAGAATATCTGCTTGCAGATTTCTCATGTAAGAGGCTATCTCTTTGCATGAATAACCGGTATGCTCATGATTAAAAGCGTCAACATTGTAAGTAGCAACAGTTAGAATACCAGGAGTATACGCGTTCATTTTGACCATTGGAGCCGAAGCCGGGCTGAAAAAAGGAGAATGAATCACACAACTAATATAGCTCCAGTTGCTAAATATAGCAATCAGAGGGATGAAAACCCAACACCGCCAACGAATCGTCCAGTAGATGACAGAAGCAAGATTAGCCAACAAAAGTATCGGTAAAATCAAACCGATGAAAGGCATAAATTTGAAACTATCCGGTACGGCATTACCTACGAAGGCGCCCGCAATGGTAACTCCTGCCAAAATACTGGTCAGCACAATGGATATGTAATAAAACAGTCTGTAAAAGGCTTTCATCTAATCTAAATTATTGGGTGATTATATCACTATTAAATTGTTTTCTATATAATATATACTCTACAATATGTGCCCTTTTATGGAGGCGACAGCCATTTATGAATCATAGCTTTCAGCTTATCATCCGCTATCGGTTTAGCTATAAAATCGTTGCATCCGGCCTCCTTCGCCGCTTTTTGGTCCTGCTCATAGGCAAAGGCACTTTGAGCAATGATAGGAACAGTGGCAGACAGCTCCCGAATGATCTTCGTAGCCTCCAATCCATCCAAATTCGGCATTTTAATATCCATCAGGATAAGATCAGGTTTCACCTCATCGAACATCGTGACAACCTCCATTCCGTCATGTGCACGTATAATCCGGTGCTCCTTACCTAAGATAGCCTCCAATAAATCAAAGTTACTGTCCGTATCTTCGGCAACCAAAATACAGGCATGCCGTGTATTTACAGCACTGCTCATACCTCCGCTCGTCTCATCACCATTCTTTTTCTCCGAATCTACACTAGCAGATTCTGTAACCGTATACGGCAAAGTAAATGTAAACGTCGTTCCCTTACCAAACTCGGAGCTGACGGAAATCCTGCCACCGAGACGCTCAACGATAGATTGACAGATAGATAATCCCAACCCGGTGCCCTGTGCATGATTGTTCAGCTTGGCAAAACGTTCGAACACACGTCCCACTTTCTCCGGCTCAATTCCCGTTCCGGTATCCGTTACGTGGAAAACAATCTGGTTGTCCACCAGCTTGTAACCATAACTGATACTTCCTTCTTTCGTAAACTTAACAGCATTCCCAATCAGATTCGAAATCACCTGAAACACCCGGTTCTTGTCCGTTTCAATCACCAGACTCTCGTCCGAAGGCTCATAGACAAGACTCACTCCCTGTGGCGTACGGAATATATGAGCATCGTGCACTTCCCGGCAGAGATTATGTAAACTGGCAGGTCCGAAAGAAAACTCAATAGTCCCCGATTCAATCTTCGAGAGATCGAGAATCTCGTTGATGAGTTGCAAAAGACGCTCGTTGTTCGCATTTACGATGTTGTAGTACGTCTTTCGTTCTTCCGCATCATCACTTTCGGCAATGAGATGCGAGAACCCCACAATAGCATTCAGCGGAGTCCGTATCTCATGACTCATATTGGCAAGGAAAGCCGATTTCAAACTATCAGACATTTCCGCTTTTTCTTTCGAAGACAGTAACTCCCGCTTCATCATTTCCAGTTCCGTGACATCCCATTCGATGCTGACGATCATGGGCGAAGACAATTCGTCTCCATCCACCCGGATCTTCCGTTTGTCAAGGATAATCAGGTTTCCGTTCCGGTCCTTTCCTTCCACCGTCCAATGCATACCTTTTCCGGTGGTGGCCACTTGAATATCCTCCTGTCTCTTCTTCTCGGCTACGATAGGCGGATAGAAATCGAAGTCATTCTTACCGACAGGATCGTTCTTGTAAAGATCGCGGTTATAAGCCTCCCGATTCCGGTAAATGTACCGGAAATCATTATTGATCTCCTTCACAACAATCCCCGCGGGGAGATTATTGATCGTCGTATCCATGATTTGATTCAGCCGTTTGATTTGGGCTTCATACCGAATCCGTTCGGAAATATCATGAGCAAACGACCAGTAACTTTCTTCACCGGAATCATTGGTAACATTGTACATCGTACCTTCGTAAGCCAATATATCTCTATTGATTTTCGATGGATGGTGAGCCACAAAATTACTGCTACCACCATGTATGGTATCCTTACAACGTTCGTCCCAAGCCTCTTGCGTAGGCATATCTGCGGCGACATTGTAGATTTTCAACTGACTGATATCCTCACTTTCGGGAATACCGTGATTGTGCAGGAAACGGCGGTTGGCAAAGATGATCGTACCATCAGGTCTGGCGGCAAAGATACTCTCTTTGGCATTGTTGATAGCGTGTGTCAGCGTGTTAATGTCGTTTCTGCGATGCTGTATGTCCGTGATATTCTGAATATACCCCTCGATATTGAAACTACCGTCGGAGCGCTCTTCGCGCAAATAAGTCTGGATACGCATATAGAAGATTTCCCCGTTCAGGCGGACACGATAGCTGATGCTCTCCGTGTTGAGTTTCTTTTCGTTCACCCGACACCATTCCTTGAAACTCTGACGGTCTTCTTCTACAATCAGTTCCACATATTTTTCAATGGCGAGATTCTGCACACTTTCCTCACACAAAACGCCTGTATAACCCAAATAATGGAAAACGTTCTGGTTCGTATTGTATGCCCATTGTCCTATCTGGGCAACCTTCTGGATGGCCCTTAAAGTAAGATTCGCCTGCTCTAGCCGACGCTTTACGTTACTTCTCTGCGTGATGTCACGATATTGGCAAAGCACCATGCCGTCATACGGAAACATGAGGCATTTGAAGTAGAAAATTTCGTCATTCAGCACCAGCTTGAAGTTCTTGCTGATGCTTCGCTGCTCTTCGAGCACAATCTGAAAGATGGGCATCACCCTCTCTCTTGTATATTCCGGTAAAAGCTCAAATATATTTTTTCCTAAAAGTATATCCTCTTGCAGAAACCATAGATCACAATGAGACTCAATGTCTACGCAGACGCCATGTCTGTCAACCAATAGCATTGTATCTGCCGTCAGTTTCAATATTCTTTGTGCGTTATTCGCATCATGTAATATTCTGTCCATGTCTGTTTTTTATTAGATAATAGAGACTTATGTCTCTTATAAGGATAACAAAAGATTCCGGCATTTGTTCTTACTTTTCGGCGCGCTTCGCCTTTTCCCAGGCTCCGCTTCCTTTTTTCTTCTTGAGATAGCGGATGCCTTTCAGCACATTGACATTCATAAATAAAAAGTAGTAGGGGATAAAGAGCAACTTGTTTTTTATCTGTTTCGTAGATAGGTAATATCCCCAATATCCCAACCCGTAAAAAAGAACCTGCATGGCAAGCAGCACTCCGTAAAATATGGTAGAACCACCCAACAGCAGAATCGCAATATTCAGCGGGAAGAGCGCAAACAACAGAAACGGAGTAATAGACCATCGCAATACCCGGTGCGACGTATATTGAAAGCTAAGTATCCCGTAACGGAAAGGATTCAGCAACGGACGAAGCCGCCAGATGGACTGCAATCCTCCCGCAGCGATGCGCACTTTCCGTTTTTCTTCTTCGCGCATATCTGCCGAACCGCTTTCGATGGCATAAGCATTCGTACAATAATCGATAGTGTAACCTTTCATTGTGATCCGGAGTGAAAGAATAAAATCGTCGAGCAACGTATCCGGCTCCATCGCTTCGAATAGCTCATTACGCACGGCAAACAATTCGCCTGCTGCTCCTACGGCAGAGTAGAGCCGTGAGTCAAGTGCTTTCAGAGTTGATTCGTATTTCCAGTAAATACCTTCACCACCGGCAGCCGCCCCGTCTTTAGTCTGCACGGCAATCCGTTTTTCACCAGCCACGCAGCCCACTTTCGGATCCTGGAAAGCAAGCACGATTTCCCGTATGGCCTCCCGGTTCACCATCGTGTTGGCATCCGTAAAAACAACGAGCGGAGTATCCACCAACGTCATTCCACGTGCCATTGCAGCCGTCTTACCTTGCCGGAGCGGTTGGAAATGTACGGTCGCTTTCCCCTGCCAACGCGTCTGCAATCGTTCGTTCGTACCGTCATCGCTTCCGTCCGTCACCCATACGATGTGCAGCTTGTCCGCAGGATAATCCAGCTCAAGACTGTTTTCCATCTTCTCGTCCACTACATCTTCTTCGTTGAATGCCGTAATGAAGAGGGTAACTTCAGGCAGGTCTGCGTCCGATGCCGGCAACGAACGCTTCACAGGCTTCACGAAAAGCTCTTTCAACTTGACAAGAATATAAAGCACAATTCCGTAGCCCAAATAAGTGTAGAACACAACGAACAGGGCAAGCCAGAAAATAATTTCAAGACAAAGGGTAATGGTTTCGTTCATAGCTATATTTGTTTATTACTTCTTCTTTCTTTGTTTACACTCAACTCGTTTTAAGTTTTTTTTGTGTCCGGCTTTTATTAACTGTTCACTTGATTCGTTTTTTCAGCTCCTCCTTTTTATCCGAGTCTTTTAGCATATTTACAAAATAGAGGGCATCAGCTTTAGCGGAAGCATCTGTCGGATTCGCTTCATACCTTTTCACGAAGTTCTCGGCGTGTTCCGTCAGATATTTCCGGCAATCGATATTGAGCATAATTCCATTTTCATAGTTACTATAAGACAGTCCTGTAACAGTGCTTCCAGCATCAAGAGAGGTAATATCCTCTTTCTTTATACCAGATAGATTGACCGTAACAGAAGGATAATAAAAGTCTTCCTCACTGGGTAGATGAACGGTCAATCTCAGTTTATGTTCATCTATCTTTGTCACTGCTGTTGTGCCGTGTGTACGATAGAAATTGTATTCATAATATTCTTCCTGGTTGGGTATCCACACGTTGTCCGTTCCCTTTTTGCCGTAGTTATTGTTGATCCAGAGCAACAGGTCAGCCCAAGAAGCATCTGTACCATGAACGCCGACGTTGATAGCCATTCGTTTTTCCGGCGATAATTGTAGCTGTTTGTCGATTTCTTTTTTCAGATCCTCAATGGAGTAGAATCCTCTGTTTAGTATCACCTTTTTTAAATCGTTTTCCGTTTTTGCCGGACATATCGTTTCACCATCATTGGAAGTCATGGTTTGTATAGAAGAATGAATTTGTCCAGCGGTAATATATTCAGCAATTCCGCTTGGTTTGGCCAGCATTTTACATCCTCTGCCAGACAGTTTCTCTTTGATGATATTCAAGGCTATGTCGTAATGTCTAAGTAAGTTATTAACAGTAATTTCTTCATTATCTATATTCACATCATGTATGGAGATACCTATTCCATAGTTCAGCATCTCTTTGACATCTCCCCATGTCAGCCCTGATTTCATGAAGAAGCGATAATATTCTTGCGTCTGTCCTTTATAAATTTGTGTTTTGGCGTCCATCCATTCCCATTCCGGTGAGAGGGTGGTGGTAAATGAAAACCTGACTTCATTCCCGGATCCGTCCGTACTTCCCAAAGTTTCACCAAGATAATAAATATCGGGTGGAAGGTCTTCGTATTGCAAATGACCGAGTTGATAATAATAACCGGCAGTCAAAGGTTTGCCATTGATGGCGGCCCACGTCCACGAGAAGGCAGCTTGTTTGCAGTCGTCTTGGGTAAGCATCAGTAGCCATGACTTATTGTACTTCAATGCAGGAATTACCGTTTTTATGGCCTTTTCTTCGGGCAAAGTATTGCGGGTGTTGATTATAATTTCCGCAGTATAGTTTTGACTTTCATTCCCGAAAGGGTAGAAGAAATCTGTATCTACGATGATGTCTTGCCTTTGGGGAGAATTGTTGTTTCCTGAATTATCTTGTTTTCCATCGTCTTTGTCTCCCTGGTACAAATTGACTTTCTTGATACAGGAAACGTGAATAAGGCAGATTGCTAACAGCATGATGACTGTTTTGGTTTTTCCTAAAAACAATAAGCTGCTGAAGCGTGTCATTTCCAATAGTTTGATAATTCCCATGCAGAGAAGAATCAATAGAATGGAAATAACTGGCGTTATAATAAAGTTGAACATGAAGAAACCGGTGTCCAACAGGTTGAACCGGCTCAATACGTTACCTTCAATCAATATATGTATGGTATAGATGCCAAGTGTATATGTACCCACTTTTTCGATTACACGGAAATGAGGGCGGTAGACTCGTTGCAGCAGCAAGAATATAAACAAGCTTCCCGCGAAACCGATCAAATAGCGATAACAGATAATCGGTAGCCTTTCCCATGGCGGATAGCATACGAACTTTCCTTCCAGATAATCGTACATACTCATTCCGGTGATGTAGATATAATCCTCTTTTTGATAGAAAGGGAGGAGTATGGCGAAAAGGATAAGTGAAGCGATCAGTAGTTTGCCCCGGTGCTTCATGATTACGTCAATATACTTATGTATAAAATATCCCATCCAAAAGAATGGATACATAAACTTGTCGAGGTGTAATCGTCCATTGTCCGGCAATGCAAGGAAAAGCAAAAGTGAGATAATGAAAGCGGCAGTATCTTTTTTGAATATTTTCATACTGACGATGGCGAGTGTGAAACAGATAAAAACAGAGCGCAGGAACCAAAAACGGGTGAATGTTTCCATGAAAAGAGATTTTAAAGTTCCGGCTGGAGATGGTATGATTCCGGCATAGAGCATATATCCGATATTGATAGCGACCAACACTAATGACCAGCCGAAACAGGGAAGTATTAGTTGTTTAAATCTTCGGATTATATTTTGCATGAGTGGTTTTCCGATGGATTTGCTGAAAAAGAAACCGCTGACCAGCATGAATATGGGCATGTGGAAAGAACAGATAAACTCATGTACCGGATTGGTCCAGAAATCGTTACCGTCTCCCAAGTTCTGGATGGAATGCCCCCAGACTACGATGAAAATGCAGATTCCTTTAATAAAGTCGATATATTCTATGCGTTTTCCCATGGCTGTTTACTTATTCTTAATCAGGTTACTATCTTCGTCTTTATATTCTTTCTTTTTAGTAAATATTCCTCCCAACCCTTTCAGGCCTTTTACAACACGTACTTTAAAACTATTGAACAGACTTCCGTCAGTTCCAACCGTTCCATATCCTGTTACGGCACGTGCTTTGCGATTGCGGACAAAAGCGATTTTACCGAACTGCTTGAGTTGGAGAGAGAGGTAGCCGTCTTCACCTCGGATGATGTCGGTACGGATGCCAGTTTTCCGTGCATACTCTGTGTGGTAGGCAAGGACAAGTCCGCGCACGCTAAGTTCCGGACGTTTGAATGATTGCATCCACAGATGTAGGTCACGAGCTGCTTCGTAGACTTTTAGTCCCCATCGTGAGTGATTTTTATCCGGAATATAACTCCATAAGGAGCTGACGGCCACAATGCCTGGACGTTCGAGAGCGTTTACCATTATTTCTACGTATTTCGGAGGATACATGGTGTCGGAGTCAATATTAATATGATATTTGCCTCGGGCGTGGTTCAGCCCGCAAAGGCGGGCAAATCCGCAACTATGTTGAGTTTCTGTATAATAAGGTACACCGCATTTTTGAAATATCTCCGCCGTGCAGTCTTTTGATTCATTGTCTACACCGATGATTTCTACAGGATATTTACATTGCATCTCGCTCAAAGACCAAAGGCAGGCGAGTAGATGCTTTTCTTCGTTGTATCCGATAATTGAAACGCTGACAAGCGGTTCATCACTCTGCAGCTTCGCAATATTCTGCCGTACTTCTTCAATGACAGATGCGGGTGCTTCTGCAAAAGGCTTTTCATAAACCTGTAAATATTTACTATACCAAATCATCACTTTTAAGTTTTAAGTGTCAAGTGTTACTATTTGTTCAAATAGCTTTTTCCATTCTCGGGCAATATGTTCTATCTTAAAACGCTCTACGCTGATGCGGGCTTGTTGCCCCATCTTCCGGCGGACATCTTCGTGTTCTATTAGGTAACAGATGCTGTTTGCCAGTCCTTCTATATCTCCATTTTCCACTAGCAGTCCGTCTTTACCATCGGTGATGATGTCTCGCGGACCGCAGGGACACGTGAACGATACGGGTGGTACTCCGCATGCCATCGCTTCGATGATTACCATTCCGAATCCCTCGAAACGTGAAGAGAGAACAAAAATGGAACTTTCATTATATTTCTCTACAATATCCTGTACAGTGTGTTCTAAGATACAGTTGGAGGTGATTCCGAGTTCGTCAATTTGTTGTTGGAGTTGCCCTCGCATGCCATCTCCGTAGATTCGGAGTATCCAGTCCGGATGCTTCTTACTGACGATACTCCATGCGGGAATGAGCCGGTCGAATCCTTTTTGCGGCACATATCTACCCACTGCGATTACTTGTTTCTGCAATCCGTCGGACTGACGCTCGGGGAAGAAAGGAAGCGGATTATAGATTACTTTTACATTATTCAGTTCCGTCCATTCGGCAGCATCTTCGTGGCTAAGTACAATGAAATTCTGCAGTTGTTTTAATTGGCGGATGAGTTGTCTCCGCCAGTATTTTTTTCCTATTTTCTTGAGAAAATCCGGCAAACGGTTGTTGTCGAAATCCCGATAGTTAGACTTGTTGAAGTGTATTTCTCCAAGTTTGACACTGCCGTCTTTCATTTGGTTGATGAAGTTGATATCACGGCGGAGAAGGGAAATGGTGATGTCCGGACGGATTTTGCATAAACATTCGTTCAACCTTTTTTTGAATAGCCGTTGCTTAGCGCTGTATTCAAAAATCCGTGTCAGTAACGGACGTCCGTATAACGCGTCGTAGTTGATATTGAGTTGGTGTATGGTAATCGACGGATGCAGTTTATAATATGGCTCTTTATCCTTTCCGTCGGTAAGGATGATGTGTATCTCGTAGCCGAAGTGCTCCGTGAAATAGTTTGCCTTTAACGTTAACACACGCTCCATACCGCTGGGGTAATAGAGGGAGGGAATGCAATAGGCTATTTTTATCGTTCTATCCATTAGATATTGTTTGTTTTTTCAGATATATGTATGAGGTCAAATTCCGGTTTCATGAATGACCTTTTGCATTTGCACTGTCCATGACAATCCTTTGACCGTTTCACGTATCTCCGGTGGCGACATATGTTGAGAGCGTTGAAAGTTGATCAATTCGGAAATGTCTATCGGCGATTCATCTGGTGGAACTTTCCATACATAAGGCATCCGGTCAAAATCTTCGTCCATTTCCGAATAAGTGAACGAAAGTCCGCGTGCGGCATATTCACGGTTTTTTAGTGTTTTGATATAGGTAATTCCGCTCCGGTGACGTCCCAGACTGCCCACGGCAAAATCTGCCTTTTCGAATTGTTCATCCAATTCGTTACTGTGTAGGGGACCGTGTAGGATGACGTATGGTTCCAGGTGATTGTCGCGGATAGCAGGAAGAATTTCCTCCTGTTCGCGTATGCCGGACAGGGGACCTACGATATGGAAATAAACTTTGTATTCCGGATTGGTACGGTAGTATTCGGCCAGTCCGCGTATTAACCGGTCGAATCCGTGCCAGTAATGCACTTCGGCCACTCCGATCAGATGGAGTTCGCGTGAGGTGTCGTTCTGCGTACGTTTGATAGGGATTGCTTTAAAGTCTATCCCATTGGAAATTCGTATCGTTTTTCCTCCAAAGATCTTTTCTGCATTGGAAAAAGTGACGATGCCGTCCAGTTCTTTAGCCAACCGGTGGCGAAAACAGCGGTCGATAGCGAGAGTGAATTTCATTGACCATGCCACGTATTCCTGATCGTAGGGATAGGTGGGTATTTCCATTACTACTTTCGCTCCCGCCTGTTTCAGTTTTCTGACCAGTTGCAGAATGAAAGGACTTGCGTTGTGAAAAGAACGCATATATACAAATTCTATTTTCTCGCGGCGTACGTATTCGCTGATCGGGGAGTAGTAGACACGTTTCCATACCTTTGCTGTGAATCCGGTGCCGAAATCGGCGATGATTTCGTCGTCCACTATCCATCGGCGGTCACCGTGGGGAGTCGTTTGATAATAGCAGGTACGAACGTCCAACCCACACTCTTTGAGGGCTTTTACCTGATAATGTATTTTTTTACTAATTCCGTTCGCTTTATCAAAGCCGTGGAACATAAGAAATAAGGCTTTCATTTTTTACTACTGTCTTAAATCTAATCATTGTCTATTCTGTTTTTTTATATACTTGCCAGCCATACTTTGCACTTTGCCAATGATGTCATATTCATGTGTGGCTTGTATATATCCTCCAAAGATAATGAAACTAATCATACTTTTGGTAATAATTGTCACGAAAATGTTCATTTCTTCCATAGCATATTGCACAGGAAGAAGGCAAAATGCCATTAATACGCTGATTGCCAATGGAGAAATAAGCTGACGAACGAACGTCCATACATTTCTCCGGAACGTCACGTGATACATTTGCCAGTAGCATTGTGCGAAATTGACAGTAAACGTCAGTACAATACAGGTTGCCACTGCGGTGAGTGTGCCGAAGTAGAAAATGCCGATCAACATTCCCGTCACGTTGAGAATGGACGAAAACACTCCACACACAAACAAGCTCCGTGTGTCTCCTGCCGCCTGAAAGATGGAGCCGGACGAAGAGAGTATAATCTGAATCCCGACGGAGAGTGACAGTATCCGGAATACGGGTACGGACGGCATCCATTGATCGCCGAAAATAATGAGCGTCACTTCTTCTGCCGTGAAGAATAGCAGCACGCTAAGCGGCAACCCGATGAAAGAGAGTATGCGGATAATGCGTTCATAAGATGTGGCCAGTTTTGCTTTGTCATTTTGGAAATCACTAAAGATGGGGTGCATCACTGGGGTAATCACTTGGGTGATGTTCTGCAAAGGGAGCATCATGAGCCGGTAGGACTTTTCATAATATCCCAGATCGGACATACTCATGTGTTTTCCTATCAGCAGTTTGTCCAGATTGCGGCTGAAATAGTTGATGACGTTGAACAGGAACTGATAAGCGGAATAAGAAAAGATCTTGCGGAGTGCTGTCAGTCCCCATGTGAAATGCAAACGCTGCGGATAGCGTTGGTAGGAAATGACAAATATCAGAATGCTGGAGATGATTGGGGTGATAATCAATGCATATAATCCTGCTCCGCAGAGGGCTGCCGTAACTGCACCCGCTCCTCCGGCTATCTGTATAATGAAGCTGCGGACGGCGATGTATTTGAATTCTTTGTTGCGATAAAACAGAGCTCCGGGTACGATGGTGGCGGAGGCGAAGAATAAGTTGACCGATAAAAGTTGGCACAGGGTGCCCAGGATTTTGCTGTCGTAGTAGCGGGCGATCAGCCAGGAGGCAGCGAAGAAAAGCAGGCTGATGGCCATTCCTGTCCACACGGTGAATGAAAAGATATCCGACAACTCTTCTTTTGTCAGGGATTTGTGCTGCACGATGGCAGGGGAGACTCCCATATCGGTGAACAGGTTGAAAAATGCAATGATTACGGTGGCAATAGCTACGATTCCAAAGTCGTCCGGAGAAAGCAGGCGTGCCAGTATTCCCGCCACGACAAGGGAGATGATGATGCCGCTGTATTTGGCTAATGCCGTATAGAATACACCGGAAAATAGTTGGCGCTTGATGTTATTAGCCATTTATCGCATCTTTATAGGTTTGTGCGTATTCTTTCCCTATTTTCCGGATGTTCATATTTTCCAACGCATAGGCATAGTTCATTTCTCCTTGTCCCCATGCGGACTGTTGGCGTGCTTTTTCAAGTGCTTCCAAGATGTCTGCTCGGTTGTCCGGATGAAATGTAGGGTTTCCGGTTGCGGCCAGTATTTCTCCGATGTTTCCTGTTGCCGGTCCCATTACCACTTTGTGGTAGAGGAAGCCAAGGGGGACATTGCCGGAGTTCAGAATATCTTTCCGTTGTATGAATATCACGTCTGAAGCAGCGATGTAATAAGGCAGGTCGCAGTTGTCTATCAGTTCATCATTGGCTCCGGCTTGTAATCTGAACATACGGTTGAACAATGGCATGGCGAGATAATATCCTATTCTTGAAGCCCAACGCTTGAGGATATTTCTGCCATATTTGTTGTGTCTGGAAAAAGGATAGAATCGGGGAGCTAACAGCAGTTTGTTTTTTTCATTCCATTTGCTGAACGCTCCGGCCACCATGCGTATTTCTTCCCGGTTGCGGAATTTTCCGAAGGCGGTGACGATGAATGCTTCTTGTGGCAGGTTCAGATATTGGCGTGCGCGCTCTATGCTGATATCTTCCTTGTAGGTGTATTGGTAGATGTGGTGCGGGATGATGACATTCCGGCTGTCGGGATATTTCTGTATGAACTCCGTCTGGCTGTAATGTCCCATGTGTACCACGATGTCACTTTCCGATTCGATGATGTCGTAGGCCCGGCTGATGATATCATTTGCATAGTGGGGGCGAATGTTGTGCCGTGTGTATATGAAATGAGCCCCCCGCGAGCGGAAAAAGGCAATGCGTTCTTCCAGCCGACGGATGATGTCGGGGTCTTCGCATGTCCATCCCACTACTTCTTCCGGCCATTGGAAATGGATAATGTCATAAGTTGTGTCCGATTCCCAGAATTCTTTTTGGGAACATCTCACATTGACTCCGGCCATTCTGATAGCATCGCATAAGATAGGAACAAATAGATTGTCGGTTTCTCCGTTTTCTCTGAAAACGATCAGTGCGTTGATTGATTGGCTGTCTGTTTCGCTATCGCTCATTATTTGAGTTTTAAAGACTTTTATTACATCGGCAAATGTAATAAAACTTATGATAAGTTCCTTCTTTTCTGTGTTTTAATTGTAGTTTAAGTTGCTATTTGAGGAAGTCTGAAACAGGTCTAATGTTTTTATAAGCCGTTTTTCTTCCTGGGTATAAGGGATGTGGTGGCTTTCGATATATTGCTTGAGGAAGAGGCAGGCATGTATGAAAATGTCTGTTTTCATATAGCTGGTGAAATTTGCGTAGCGGTAGTAGGAGGCTTCACTGATGTCGATATGCACGCAGAGGTCTGTTGCGACTAGCTTTGACGTTTTCAAGAGTTCTTTTATCAGCATTATTCTGTTCCGATAATGTTCGTTTACTATTTTATTTTCTTCTATTTCTTCCAAAGTCTGGTTGCGTTTTGTATCCATATTGTTTGGGGTTATTAATAATTTTTGGCAAAGGTCTGATAAAAAAGATACAATCCCTCTCTCATTTTTGCGATAGCTGGAATAAAATACATTTCGCACCTTTGCGCTCCGGGAGTATTACCGGAAGATTAAATGTGGAATAATAAATAATGATTGAAAATGAAGAAAGATCAGTATTTCAATTTGGAGGTAAATTTGTTGAATGACGACAATATTGCCAGTATGATGTCGGAGATGAATGCCGCGGAAGCACTCGGAATCTACGTGATGTTGCTGTTGCATCTGCGCACTAAAGATGCTTACGAGGCGTCGTGCAAACCGGTTTTACTGAAGGCCATGGCCCGGCGGTATGATGTAGATGAAGTAGCGGTGGAGCGGGTGCTTCGCGAATTCGACCTCTTCGAAGTGGATGAAGAACGGCAGATGTTTCGCTCTTCTTACTTGGACAGGGTGATGAAAAGCTTGGAAGAGAAGCGGAAAATGAACATCGAAAACGGTAAAAAAGGAGGGCGTCCGAAAAAGGTGGTAGAAAGTGCTGAAACGCCCGTCGATAAAGGGAGAAAAGCCAATGAAAACCAGAAGAGTAGAGAAGAGGAGAGTAAAGAAGAGAAGAGTAAAGGAAGTATTTCTGTTGTAAACAATAACAGTAGTAATGAAGAAACCCCGTCCCTTGTGAGCCGTTTGACGGATGAAGGCAATCATCGTCCGTTACAACCCGTGTTACCTTGGGAAAAGCTGGTGGACCAACTTGCTACTTTCCAGTCATATATGGAGCTGGCCGGGCAACATTCCGGTTTGGGAAAGCTCTTTGTTGACCATCAAAAACTGATTCTGGAAATCTTCAAAAAACATATCCGCCTTTATGACAAAGGAGCCGGACTGCTTTTCCCGGAGGACGTGAAACGGTATTTTTCAAATTATATCGCGGCCGGTTCCGTCACTTGCCGCACGTTGAGGGAAACCTTGCTGAAAGAGCTCGAGAAGACGGTCGACAGGGGCGTAAACCGCTTTGAAAGCGTCGTCGACGGGCGGCGAACGTATCTGGGACATCTCATTCCGGCTGATGCGCCGCCACGTCCCGATGGGTCGGCCGTGTGGGATGATGTGAAGAAACGATGGGCGCATTGATCCGGCAGATGGCTGGCTTCGTCCGGCAGGTGGCTGATGTTCGCCTGATAGGTAACGGAAGCTCGTCCGTCAGGTGGCGGACACTCGTCCGGCAGGTAAGTCCTCTGCGTGTGAATGATTATTTTAAACTATTTTTTAATTAGAAAAAAGAAAAAAATTATGAGAAATTTTGCCAACTATGATGTCGACATCCACGGTAAATCGAGCGGAGTCCTCAAAACAATTTGTGAAAAATGTCTTCCTACCCGCAAGAACAAGCGCGACCGTTCGCTACGTGTCAACGTCGATACGGGACATTGTCACTGTTACCACTGTGGAGCCGATTTCTATGTACCCGATGATGTGGAAGAGCGTAAGAACGCCGAGCGTGCGGAAGCTCGCAAACGTCGTGCGGCAGCCATTCCGCAGCATTTTCAGCGTCCGGTGTTCGATGCCTCGAAAACCACGCTTTCCGAAGACACGGAGCGTTGGCTGGTGGAGACGCGGTGCATCCCGCAGTCCGTCATAGCCGCCCTGCGCATCACCGAACAGGAGGAATTTATGCCGCAATCCGGCAAAAAGGAGCGTTGTATCTGCTTCAACTACTTTGAGGGGGAACAACTGATCAACACCAAGTTTCGCGCTCTCCCGAAACTCTTCAAAATGGTGCAGGGTGCCGAACTGATTCCCTACAACATCGACTCCATTGTGGGGCAGACCTCCTGCATTATCCACGAGGGTGAACTGGATGCTGCTTCCTCCATCGCCGCCGGATTTCAGAGTGTCATCTCCGTGCCGGCCGGAGCCAATTCGAACCTCTCCTGGCTCGACCGCTTCATGGAGACGCACTTCGAGGACCTGGAAGAAATCGTCATTGCCGTCGACGCCGATTCTGCCGGAATCCGGTTGCGTAATGAACTCATCAACCGGCTGGGAGCTGAACGCTGCCGGGTGGTGACTTACGGTCCGGAGTGTAAAGATGCCAACGAGCATCTCTGTAAATATGGTATTGCCAGTCTCCGTATCGCCATCGAACAGGCAGCGGAAGTTCCGCTCGAAGGTATCTTCACCGCTGCCGACTTGCATGATGATCTGCGGGCTCTTTTCGACAATGGTTTCGGTCCCGGAGCGGAAACGGGATGGGAGGAAATGGATAAGATCTGCACGTATGAACGTGGGCGAAGTGTCTACGTCACCGGAGTTCCCGGTACAGGGAAATCCGAGTGGGTGGACGAATTGGTGTTGCGTCTCTGCCTGCGGCATCAATGGAAAATCGGGTTCTTTAGCCCGGAAAATACTCCTATCGTCTATCATCTCCGCAAACTGATTGAGAAACTCACTGGACACCGTTTTCAAAACGGCTGTGGCATGACGGAGGGGCTCCTTGCGAACTCGGAAGATTTTCTCACTGAAAATGTCTCTCATATCTCGCTGAAAGGGAATGTTTCTCCGGATCGTGTACTGGCCAAGGCTCATGAACTCGTTGTCCGCCGTGGCTGTCGCATCATTGTCTTCGACCCGCTCAACCGTTTCGACCACAACCCGCAGCCGGGACAGACGGAAACGCAATATATTTCCAACCTGTTGAATAAATTCACCGAATTTGCCGTGCAACATAATTGCCTGCTTGTGGTCGTAGTCCACCCTCGTAAAATGAACCGTAATCCTGTCACGGGCATTACTCCTCGTGTGGAAATGTACGACATCAACGGCTCTGCCGATTTCTACAACAAAGCGGATTACGGCATCATCGTGGAGCGTGACAAGGAGGTCGGCGTCACCCGCGTATATGTGGACAAGGTGAAATTCAAGCATCTCGGTGTCGGTGGAATGGTTTCCTTCATCTACGATCCCGTAAGCGGACGATACCTGCCCTGTGAAGAATCTCACGACCCTTCTCTCTCCGTTGACCAGCGTGTCCGAAATACGATGTTCGACAACTCCTGCTGGCTACCGGAAAAAGATTTAATGGGGGATAGGTGATAAAGAGAGTGTCAAAACGCAGATTAACGCAAATTATCGCAGATTATTTCAATTATATTGATTTTTTAATCAATGACTTATGGAATTGTTTCTGCGATAATTTGCGTTAATCTGCGTTTTATTATTCATTATGACACACCTTCACTAATTTAAGGTTCTTGGAGTACTTCGATGATGAGTCTTACTTGTGCGGGAGTGTAGTATCTGCTGCGTGGATTCATGCCGGTGGCCAGGAGTCGTTCTTTTAGTCCGGGTGCAGCTTCGATCCATTCGTTGAATCGGTCTACTGCGCTTTGTTGCAGGATATTGGGGAGATATAACGAGGCGAGTTCGCCTTTCCCATAGGTGCGGTATTGAAATGTTTTTTCTTCTTCTTGTTCGGGGAGAATCTTGTTTTTTGTTTTCATTTATAGTTGTGTTTTGGGGTTACTGTATTTGAAGTAAAGTTACTCATTTTTAGTGGGATAGGCAAACTTTGAGAGCAGATGTTCGGGTGTATTTATAAAAGAATTGATAATAATAGAATGCCGATTCTTGAAATTTATTGTATCTTTGTTTATGTTTCACGTTAAAAGCATAGAAAGAGGATGAAAGGAACATTCAGACGCTATCCGATAGGGATACAGAACTTCGAAGATTTACGCAATAATAATTGTGTGTATATTGATAAGACAGAATTGATCTATCATTTGGCTAATTCGACTAAGGCTTGCTTTCTTAGCCGTCCCCGACGCTTTGGAAAGAGTCTGTTAGTTTCCACTCTTGAAGCTTATTTTTCTGGTAAAAAAGACCTGTTCAAGGGGCTGATGATGGAACAGTTGGAGAAAGACTGGACGGTTTATCCCGTGTTACATATTGATTTCAGTATCAGTAAGTATATGGATGCGGGAATGCTGCGCTCTGCTATCAACAATCGCCTGGTGGAATGGGAACGGATTTACGGATGCGACACGAGCGAAGACACTTTCAGTCTTCGCCTGAAAGGTATTATAAAACGTGCTTACGAGCAGAGCGGGCGTCAGGTTGTGTTACTTGTAGACGAATATGACTCTCCTATGTTGGATAGCAACAATAATGAGGAGTTGCAGGCTGAAATACGTGGCATCATGCGCGACTTTTTCAGTCCATTAAAGGCGCAAGGAGAATATCTTCGTTTTCTCTTTCTGACCGGTATCAGTAAATTTAGTCAGATGAGCATCTTTAGTGAATTGAACAATCTTCAGAACATAAGTATGCAAGATGCTTATAGTGCCATTTGCGGTATAACGGAAAATGAATTGCGCACGCAGTTGGAAGAAGATATAAGAAGGATGGCCGAGGCGAACAGTGAAACATATGATGAAGCCTGTATACATTTGAAGCAACAGTATGATGGGTATCATTTCAGTAAGAAATGTGAGGATGTGTACAATCCGTTTAGCTTGTTTAATGCATTTGCGCAGAAAAGTTATGAGAATTTCTGGTTCTCTACCGGTACTCCCACTTTCTTAATAGACATCTTGCAGCAAAGCGATTTCGATATCCGTCAACTGGATGGCATTTCGGCTACTGCCGAGCAGTTTGATGCACCCACTAATGTCATTACAGATCCGCTTCCGGTGCTTTACCAAAGCGGTTATCTCACTATCAAAGAGTATGATCGGGATTTTCAGATCTATACGTTGGCTTATCCTAACAAAGAAGTCCGTAAAGGCTTTATCGAATCATTAATGCCGGCTTATGTACATTTGCCTGCTCGTGAGAATACATTTTATGTAGTATCGTTTATCAAAGACTTACGGGTCGGTAATCTGGAGCAATGTATGGAGCGGATCAAATCATTTTTCGCCTCTATCCCCAATGATATGAATAATAAGGAGGAGAAACATTATCAGACCATCTTCTACTTGCTGTTCCGGCTGATGGGGCAATATGTGGATGCAGAAGTAAAGAGCGCTATTGGCAGGGCTGATGTCGTGATAAAGATGCAGGATGCTATCTATGTGTTCGAATTCAAAGTAGACGGTACTCCTGAAGAAGCGTTGGCGCAGATCAATAGTAAGCAGTATGCGATTCCTTATCAGGCAGATCATCGAAAAGTCGTTAAAGTGGGAGTTAATTTCGACAGTAGTATGCGAACTATTGGAGAATGGATCATTGAAAACTAGGGGATAATCCTAATATATTCCGGTATAATCCGTTTTAATCCGGCATAATCCGGTGTAGTCCGTTGTAATCCGGTGGTTGCTGTTCTGTTGTCGTATCTTTGTTTCACCAACAGAAAAGGAGAATGTACTTCTTTTCGTAGAAACAATTTTTAAATATGGCAACAGTTACAGTTGTGCGCTACAAGCGCAGAAAACGGCTCGGTGATGATAAATCACCGATGATGTATCTTCTCAAGCCCAAGGCTGGGGAGTCGAAAATCTATTCAATCGATTCACTGGCACAGGAAATCGAATCTATCGGGTCGCTTTCGGTGGAAGACGTGTCGCACGTTATGAAATCCTTTGTCCGTGCGATGAAAAAAGTGCTTGTGGCAGGAAATAAGGTGAAAGTGGATGGGCTGGGTATTTTTTATACCACGCTGACCTGTCCGGGTGTGGAACAGGAAAAGGATTGTACGGTGAAAAATATCACTCGCATCAATCTTCGTTTCAAAGTCGACAACTCATTGCGTCTTGCCAATGACAGCACGGCAACTACCCGTGGCGGGGATAATAACATGATGTTCGAATTGTATACGGATAAGAAATCCGCTGCTGGGGATGGCGGTGGCGGCTCTGGTGACGACGGTGAGGGAGACGGAGGTTCCGGTGGTGGAGAAGCTCCGGATCCGGCAGCATAAATTGCTGGGATTGACTCTGTTCTCAATTTATTAATTTATCGTCTCAATCTGTTAAAATGTTAGATAAAATCATCGAAATCATTATGACGATTCTGCCCTTTCTGGGCAGTAGTCGCAAGAAACGCCAGATGATGGCGCAAGAAGTGAAAGAGTTCAGCGAACTGGTGAAAGATCAATATACTTTTCTGATGCAGCAGTTGGAGAAAGTGTTGAAAGATTATTTCGACCTTAGTTCGAAAGTGAAAGAAATGCACGCGGAGATCTTCTCGTTGAGAGGACAGCTGACGCAGGCTGCGGCGCTGCAGTGTAGCAGCAAGGAATGTGTGCAGCGAGTACAGATGGTTGCTGAAACGGAGGGATGAGTTTATGCGAACCATCAACTTGATTGTGATCCACTGTTCCGCCTCAAGGGCGGACAGGGATTTTACGGAAGACGATTTGGAAATCTGTCATCGTCGGCGTGGTTTCAACGGGACGGGGTATCATTTTTATATCCGCAAAAATGGAGATATAAAGACTACCCGCGAGATTGAACGAATCGGTGCACATGCAAAGGGATACAATGCTCATTCAATAGGTATCTGCTATGAGGGAGGACTCGACTGCCATGGTCGCCCTGCCGATACTCGCACCGAATGGCAGATTCATTCAATGCACGTATTGATCCTTACGCTCTTGCGCGATTATCCCGGCTGCCGGTTGTGCGGACATCGGGATCTAAGTCCGGACCTGAATGGAAACGGAGAGATCGAACCCGAAGAGTGGATTAAGGCTTGTCCGTGTTTCGAGGTGAAAAAAGAATGGAACTGATCACTGAAGAATGTCATAATAGACTTCTGTGACCTGCTGTGATACGCGTCGGCTGTCGAAACGTTCCTGAATGACAGACATAGCTGCGTTTCCATAACTTTCTATCCATTCCGGATGATGGAGATATGTCAAATAACATTCCGCTAATTCCTCCGGTTGACCGAAATCTGCAATCAATCCGCTTTCCTGATGTGTGATTACTTCTCTGGTACCGTCTGTAGGGGTCACTACCAATGCTTTTTTCATAGCCATCGCTTCGAGCAATGCAATGGAAAGCCCTTCCCATAAACTTGGTAGACAGAAAACATCGATAGCGTGCAATACATCCGGCACATCATTACGAAATGGTGAGGTCCGGATGTATTTTTCTATTCCGTTTTGCCGGATTGCTTCCTTGGTCTCTTCTTCCATGTCGCCTTCTCCTACCAACAATGCTTTGATTCTGGCATCTTTTTGGTGAGCGAGAGCAATGCTTTTCACGAAATCCAACGGTGCTTTCTGGAGAGTGATCCTACTGACGAAGCCTATCACGAAATCATCCTCTGTAAATCCGAATACCTTACGTAGGTCTTTGCGGTTTTCATCCGGATTGAATCGTTTCAAGTTGATACCATTTTCTATCACGAGTGCATTTTTCAGTCCGAAAGTTTCCTGTCCGGTAATCCGGTTACTTTCGGATACACAGATGACTTCTCGGCTTAATTTACAGATGATTTTTTCGCTCCACGCCCGGAGACTTTTGATTAGAAACGACTGGTCTTGATGAAAGCTCCATCCATGCACGGTGTACACCATCGGAATATGTAACTTTCGGGCAATAAACGCGACATTGGAGGCCGCACGACTTCCGTGAGCGTGAATGAGTTGTATGTTCTCATCGAATATCAACTTTTTGATTCGTTTTGTGATACGTATGTCAAAAGGATGTGAGGTGTTAATGACGTAACATTTAACACCTCTTTGAGTGAGTTCGTCAATCATTTGTCCGCCTGTGAACGCTAGTACAATGGGATTGACGCGTTTGTCAAACCCTGCTATGAGGTCAAGCAGATGGGATTCTCCGCCACCCACTTGGCCTTGTCTGATTACTTCTAATACATTAATGGTCATGTTCGGTATGTACAAATTTTTTGTTTACTCCTTTTAGCTTGAAAAGATTACTTACAATGCCTGCCAGCAGCGAGGGAAGTTGAAGGATGGCCCGTAGCAGTCGTTTGTTGAGCATACGCTGTGGAATTGCCGTAAACAATGCCAGAAAGAGGGAAAAAGACAATATCCACCATTTGAGACTCAAGTGCGGATGGACAATCGTAAATATGATTGTGAAGAAAAATGTGCAGAAAATCAGTATGATACGTGGTAGAAGCGTCCATTGGAAGACCTTGTCGCAGTAATTGATATTACCGCGAAGCAGCTCTCCGGGAAAAGAGGGGAGTGCCCGGCTTAACGAATCGAATTGAGCAGCGATCCAACGTTTACGCTGGTTTTTGATCACTTCTTTCTTTTGTGTCTTTTCATCTTTTACGTGGACGTGTTCCAGATATTCGATATGGATGCGCTGTTTAAGTAGCAGCGATTCCAGTTCTTTGTCTTCTCCTGCAGTCTCTAGTTGATGTACATGTTGGCGGAACCATTGCGCTTCCAGTGCCATGCCGGAGCCGATGAGGGCGGAAGACAGTCCGAGAGCGATATGACCGCTACGAAATATGGAGTTATTGATTTCTTCACTGGCGGCATCGAGAATGGCGACATCTGTATTCATATTTTTGGCGGTACGATGTGTCTGAATGGCTTTTTCACCTGCTTGGAAGGCACGGTTGATTTCGGATAAGAAATCCGGGTTTGTGGTATTGTCTGCGTCCATGATAACAATCATCTCGTAGGGAGTGCCGGTAGTGGCTTTCATGGCAAGATTCATAGCTTTTGCCTTAGAACTTTCAGTGTAGTCGGCTATCAACAGACGAACTGGCAGTTGGCGTAAAGCTTCATTTGTACTTTCTTGCATCTGATCGGAGATCACGATAATGTCATAGGAATCTGCAGGATAGTCTTGTTGCAGAAAGGATTGGATGGCAGGCAGAATGACTTTGTCTTCCTTGTAGGCCGGGAATAGTACAGCAAATTTGCCACGTTTGGGAGTAGCGGGATAACTACGGTGACGGTAGAATTTGGATGCCAGGGCAAACAAAAGCAAATAGCCTGTATTGATGGCTAATATCGTGTAGAGTGCAATTTCTACGATGTATAACAAGACTGTCATAGTTGCTCTTTTTTATGGGGGATGCGAATGAATGTTGATATGCCTTTCAATGTGGCGGATAGTAGTTCGGGGTGTCCTTTCAATAGAAAGCTTATTCCATTTTTTCCGGCTGCCACAGTCATTTGGTAGGCGATAGAGAGAAGTCGTTTGCTGCCGTTAAGGTTCCGCCATGCATAGAGCAAACGGTTGCGTGTCAGATAGTAGGTGCGGAGTGCACTTAACTGTCCTGTGCTCTGACTTTCTTTATGGAAAACAGTGCAACGGGGTTCATACCATAACTCGTAACCGGCACGTGTCATGTGGGTGCACCAGTCGAGTTCTTCATAATATAGGAAGAATATTTCCGGCATCATTCCGGCTTTTTCTACCACTTCGCGTTTCACCAACATAGCTGCTCCATGTAAATAGGGGGTGGTATGAGGGGTGTCAAAGCTTCCGTTGTCCGGACATCCGAAGCCAATTCCTTCATTACGGAGCGTAATAGATGTAAGCGGAGTGTATCCTGCAAACTGTATATTACGCGGGGGAAAGGCAAAGCGTATTTTCGGTGATACACCTCCGATTTCCGGGCGACTTTCCAACCGTTCTATCAGATAGCTGATATTGTCGGACTCAATATAGGTGTCGTTGTTTATCAGGAAAAGATAGCTGCCTTTTGCTACGCGGATCCCGATATTGTTTCCACCCGAAAAGCCTTTGTTTATGTCACTGCGGATAGTGATTACCGCGGGATATAGTGCTTGTATTTTCTCTGCCTCATTTTCATGTGAGGCATTGTCTACCACTATGATTTCATAACTGACGGAATGAATCTTGTCTTGAAGTGACTCGATCAGTTCACAGGTGTCTTTAAAACCGTTGTAGCAAATGGTGATGAATGAAACTGTAGGGGCATTGTTTGTCATTTTTCTTCCTCCACTTCTTCTGGAAATGATATTTGTTTCTTTTCATTGATATTCTTATCTATATATGGAGCTGCAAAACAAAGGGCAAATCCTATATAAATAGGTAGCTGGTTAGGGTATTGCATGACATCACTTACATAGGCGGCGATGAAGAACCCTGCATCCATGCAAACCCAGGCTGCTACTAATCCCCGCAAGCTCTTGTCTCGTATTTTAAACATCAATATCCACGCGCACCAGACAAAAAGGGTACCATGAATGGCGAGATAAAGAATCAGTCCTACAATTCCTGTTTCTACCCATACGCTGATCAACCACGAGTCGGGAGGGTAGGGCATCTGTTCTTTTGAGTTGAAATTGCCAGCTTTTGAAAGTCCGATTCCATAGCCAAACGGCTTTTGGGACATTAACTCTTTTATTAATATTCGGTTCTCCACACGTACCATATAGGAGGCATCTTCAGTAGGGTGGAAAGAGGAACGCATTTTGCGGATATATTGGTTCCCGTTTCCGGCATTAGTATAGTAGAAGAAGCAAAATACGGCTATTGATACAAAAACACCTGCCAGCAAGGCTTTCCAGTTTTTGGCAATAATAGTGACCATCAGTAAGCCGCCCATGATGACGCCCATTGCTGTTCTTGTTCCGGATATTCCTACTCCATAAAGAGCGCAGATTGCGATGAGGAAAAAGTAAACGCGTTTCCATTTTGATCCTGCATAAAAAGAGGAAATGGCAAATACTACTGCTGATAGCGCAGCGTGCACTCCATAATTAGCTGCATCAGAGAAGCATGAGAAGTAACGTATACCGGACCAGATGAGATGAGTACGCCATCCTCCCAACGCATACAGGAAGTACAGGTCTTTATCACTGAAACCGTGGTTCTTCTGCCAATAACCTTTTATTGTAAATATGAGGACAAATATGGACCATACAATCAATAAGAGCTCAATATCTTTCTTTGTACGAATGACAATCGGAACTATGAAGGCGCATATTAACGGTATCAAGGCATAAGGAGTAATACCGATGTTCCATGCTTCCATTACATTATTCGGATTCAGGACTTCAAGGAGATAATAGACTAGCCAGACTATACACATATAGGTCATTATGTTTTGTCCGGGTTTCCAGTTTGTTTGCTTGTCGTTGGCTAATTGTATCAGACAGATGGTTGTAAACATCAATATGACTGCCATAGAGGCTAATCCAGTTTTGGTGTTTACAAACATTCCTGATACGATCACCGCGAATTGGGCGGCAAACAGCAAATGGAAAGTTATTATTCTATTCGTCATCCTCCTCCTCTTCTGTTGATGCTTCTTCTTTGGTTTTCTTTGTTAGGTTGAATCTTATTTTTTCTGTGAGCGACAGTTGACTAAGACGATAACCGATATTTCGCAGTATAGTGTATGGTGGAAGCTGCCCGGTGAAATCTTCAATTGCTGCCCGGGAAGCATTTGTCAAGCATATACGGAACGGAACGTCTGTTTCACCCAGTTGCAGCATGAGTTGTTCGCAAAGTTGCTTATCAATCGTTTTCCACCCACGATTTGCGGGAGCTACCAGGATGTTTGCATTTGCATCATGTAACAAAGCAGTGGGGATGTTACTTTGTGCTAAAGGAGGATAGGCGACGATCAACACATCTTCTCCCTGTAGGGTATAAAAGTCTGTGATGTTTTTGGCAAGTAAATATTGAGTGGAATCTGTGTTGAAATCTGCCCCATAGGTGATAAACCTTGCATTTAGCATACGACTTTGCATATATCCACAAATAAGATTTCCTACTTCTGCTTCTCCGGAATCTTCACAAGTGCTAAATAGGTTGATAATGTACACTCCGGGAGATTTTCGATTGGTCAGGAAACGAAGCAATGAGTTAGTTAGCTCTTTTACAGATAGCTGGACGTAGGTTTTCGTCATTCCGCCATAGCGGGAGGAATACATACTGGGAATAGCACCTATTACTTTGAAATCTGTTACACGTTTGGTGCGAGCTGCGTCACGTAATGTTTTGTCAAACATTTCTACTAGTAGTAAAAAGGCTATAATGAGTATGAAACTGCCTACACAGGCAGCCATTATGATTTGCTTTCTGTTTGTTGCTCCCGGAGAAATAGGATAGGTTGGTTCATTCAGGACCTTCAGTGTAGCAGAAGTCATCTCTAGGTTTTTCCTTCTTAATAATGCTTCATTATAACTTTGTAGAACGGTCAGGTAGTTACGTTCCGTAAAGTTGATGGTACGCTCTTTCTGTTTAATAGTGGTACCTACAGGGGCATAAAACACATAGCGGTCATTAAGTTCACGACGTGCATTTTGTACAACTAGCAGTTCCGCTTTTGCTTTTTCATTAGCCAATGTCTGTTCCAACCATTGTTCTATAATGTTCGTTCGTGAAGTCCCTTCCTTCGTGTACTTATGTCCCACATATGAATCAGTCAAATTATTCAAATCTTTTTGTAGCTCGCTCTGCTGCTTCTTTAGATTTACCAGATTGTCAGTATCTTGCTTCTTGGAGTCGGACATCGCTTCTACTTCAGCAATCTTTCCTGTGACAGTGGATACTTGACGTAACTTGTCAACAAACTCTAGATTTCTTAGTACTTGTTTGGCATTGCTATCCATATGTTTTTCTAGCTCTTCAAGCATGGCACTGCTACTGTTGTATGCGAAAAGGGCATCTTGTTCTCTTAGTTCAAATTCTTTATTAATAGCAGCTATCTCCTTGGTTTCATCAAGATAGTTGATTACACGTTTCTGTACATTGTATTTAGTTAGATCTTCTTCTTCACTGCGGAGTTTACTACCGATTCGTTTCAATTCTTCCTCAAAATATTTGATTACTTTATCCGTTTCTCCATAACGGATACGACGATACTCATCAACGAATTCATCCATTAAAATGCTTACTGTATTATATGCGATACCCGGATCGCTTGAAGCATAGCTTATATCCAGCAGGTCACTCGTCAGACGACGTTGTACTTTGATATTTTTCAAGGTGTTGTAACTGTAAAAAAGAGGATTGTAGTAGAACAACCCGTAGATATAGTTGTCTTTGTGAGGGCGCATGTACTTTTCTAGATTGGCCACTGTCTTATCTTCACTTGTTTTGTCGATTAGTGCCAATATTTCTTTTCCATGCGGACTGTTCTTTAAATGATTGTAAGTGTAATTGTAACTGGAAGGGGTGATTCCGTCTACTTCTTTAATCGGATCTCCTTTGGTAAGAACTCTGGCATACAATCTCAAGGACACTCTCTTGAGGGTACTTTCGGCTTGCATTATGCTTATCAGATTATCCATAGAATTTTGTACCATAGCCCAATCTGTGCGTTTGTCACTCTCAAGATTGTATCCCGAAGCTACTCCTGTATATAAAGTGGCTTTTACTTCGTATCCTCCAGCCATGTGACGGGTGTAATAAATAACAAATAGTGTAAAAAGGACGGTACCTACTAGTATGATCCAGAGGTGACGGAATAGAGTTCGTATAGTAGAAATGATGAAATCCATATTTAGTCTTTATTATTTTCGTATAAGGGGAGTACGTGAAATCACTTCGAGTATCATCAGGCTCTTTGTCAACTCGAATTTACTCTTTTCGTATGCTTCGCGAGCTTGGGATTGGCGCTCTTTGTCTACTGAAAGTTCTGATGATTCGATGGTTCCGTTGGCAAAATTCTTTTCGGAGATCTCATATTGTACATTGGCCAGTACCCAGCCTTCACTTCGCATTTGGAGGACTTTAATTTGTGAAGTGGCCATCGCATACAGCTCAATGATGTTCTTTTTGAGTTCGTCGTATCTCACTTCCCGCTCAAGTTCTGCGCTCCGTAGTGTGAGCTTTTGCCGACTGATACGTCCTTTGAGGTCGAATAGATCGTCTAAGGGAATACTTACACCTGCGCCTATTGTGTAGCCGTTCTGTGCTTGGGTAGAGTAGGTAAGAAAGGGGGCGACTGCCACATCTGTATAGGTGGACTCATTACCGAACATGCCGTATTGATAACTTCCCCGTAAACTAAAGAAACCCAGAAATGCCCATTTCTCTTTTTGGAGTAATTTGCGCTCTATTTTTGCTTTTACGTCCGCCACTTCATAAGTGGGGCTGTTCTTGGCATTTTCGAATAAAACGGATAGTGGAGGGAGAACTATTTTACTATAATCTTCATCACTTAGTTGAGAATAGTCAGATACTTCTTGTGCAACTACACGGGTGGTAGAGACGAATAGAAGTAATAGCCCCGAAAAAAAACATATAAATTGCTTCATAAAAAAATCCTATTATTTGCTCTTGCTGTGTTATAGCTTGCGCAAATATAAGGATTAATTTCATTTATGTGCAGTCTTTTATTATCTATTTTACAATCTTTCGTGTAAATTGTGTACAGATCGTCGCTTAAATGGTATCAGAAGGCTTCTGTCATGTTGAAGTAGAATAAATTCTGCTTGTTCACCATGTCTCTTCCGAAGTCGAGACGTACATTCATACGGGGTTGAACTTCGATACGTAATCCCAGTCCGAGGTTGGGAAGCACGCCTTCTATCTTGCCCGGAGTGGGTCCCATGAATCCGCATCCGCCCCATGCTACGTATCCTATATGACTCAACATCTTTTTTACCCAGGTGCTTTTGTCTGTATTTATCATCTGACGGTATTCGGCCATCATGACATGCGAGGACTTGTCGCGAAACTGCCCCATATAGTAACCACGAAGGTCGAAAGGGGTTCCGCTAAGCATATATTTCGTCAGAGGAACATCTCCAAATGCGTTTTTGCTTTGCACTGTCCAGGCTATCACCTTGCGACGGCCTACTGTTTTGTATTGGCGGTAGTCGATTTCCAAACGGTAAAAGTTATTATCGCTTCCGAATACCTTATTATACATCATTCCCCGGAAGTCGAGGTAGGTTCCGCTATATGCATTTGCAGGAATATCGCGTGTGTCATACGTCAGCAGGAAACCGAGCCCGGAGCTGAAATTTTTGTATCCGTGTTCTGTACCTCCTGCCGCTATATACGAGGATTCGTTAACCATTCCGGCAGCCGGTTTGGTAATTTTATCATAGTTCAAATCGACTTGGGGACCCGCGAAAATGTTGCTCTCTCCCAGACGGAACAGGAACCATGGGTTTACTTGGATGCCGCTGTAACGGTATTCGCTGGTATCTTCTCCACGTTCATAATCTTTATTAGTGGAATAGCCGATGCCATAAAAATTCTCGATTGTATTTTTATATGAGAAAGTTCCGAAGATACGGAAGCGGTCGCCTTTAAAAAAGAGTTGTGGTTTTGTCATCAGGTTCAGCCCGCCTTTGAATATCAAGGCAATGGCCACTGGCACTACCGAACGTCGTTGGGTGGTATCACTCGGATTCATCCGGAACGTCATCAAGGCACTACCGCCTACCAATACACCGAAGTCCGGTGTGTAGCTGGGACCACCTAATATGTTATAGTGCAAATTTCGTTTTGCTACACGCTGGCGGCGCAACTCGCGCTTTGAAAGGGCAGGAATGGTATCTGACGGGATGCCTTCAATATCTGTAGGAGTAGTATCACTGATAGAAGTTGTAGACCTTTGCAGTTCATCGCTCTTTACTGCCGTACTGTCAGCCGCGGCTGACATCATATTGATGGATGGAAGCATCATCAATATTCCTATTATATATTTCTTCATAATTTCTCTGTGAGGAATTCGACTGCAAAGAAAACTCTTTTATTCCGATTAGTTTTGATATTCTTAGATAATAAATCTAAAAAAGAATCGTATTTTTGCGGAATATGATGTTTTTCGATATGCTGATAAATAAAATCGCATGATTTAATCTCATACATTTAAACCGTATTTATTAGTGTATCATGATCCGTCAGCCTATTAATTAATTACTTATATCAATGAATAAACAGATTTTATCAATTTTTGTTTTATGTGCTTTTTCTTATTCTACACAAGCGCAAGAAGTGAAAGGCGGCATCAGCGACTCCATGATGCAACAAATCAAGCAGAGTTACGCAAACACTCCTACCGACAAGGCTATCCGCAATGCTATCGGTAGCAACGACATTCGTAAACTGGCTCTCAATCAGGATAACCTGAAGGGGATGGATACGCATTTCTCCATCAAAGTGCCTTCCAAAGGTATCACCGATCAGAAATCTTCCGGCCGTTGCTGGCTTTTTACAGGTTTGAATGTGATGCGTGCCAAAGCGATCGCCAAGCATGACCTCGGTTCCTTCGAATTCTCGCAAACTTATCCTTTCTTCTTCGATCAGCTGGAGAAAGCTAATCTCTTTCTGCAAGGTATTATCGACACCAGTAGTAAGCCGATGGATGATAAAATGGTGGAATGGCTCTTCCGCAATCCTTTGAGTGACGGTGGAACATTTACCGGTGTAGCCGATATCGTCAGTAAATACGGGCTTGTTCCCAAAGATGTGATGCCGGAAACCAACAGTAGTGAAAATACTTCCCGTATGGCAGGTCTGATTGCCCTGAAACTTCGTGAACAGGGGCTTCAACTGCGTGATCTCGCTGCGCAAGGTGCTAAACCTGCTGTCCTTGAGAAAACAAAAACAGAG
Source organism: Bacteroides sp. M10 (assembly GCF_014334015.1). Lineage (GTDB taxonomy): Bacteria > Bacteroidota > Bacteroidia > Bacteroidales > Bacteroidaceae > Bacteroides > Bacteroides intestinigallinarum. The sequence goes on from NZ_CP060488.1 coordinate 4,685,168, forward strand.
ATGTTGAGCACCATCTACCGCATGTTAGTGTTGAATCTCGGTGTTCCTCCTACTGAATTTACCTGGACTGAATATAACGCTAAGGGTGAGCCTGTGTCTACCGAAACTTACACTCCGCTTTCTTTCCTGAAAAAGTATGGTGACGAAAAACTGATTGATAATTATGTCATGTTAATGAATGATCCGAGCCGTGAATATTATAAGTGTTATGAGATAGACTACGACCGCCACCGTTACGATGGTAAAAACTGGACGTATGTCAATCTTCCCATCGAGGATATCAAAGAAATGGCTATTTCTTCTCTCAAGGATAGCACGATGATGTATTTTTCTTGCGATGTAGGTAAGTTCCTGAATTCTGACCGTGGTCTGCTGGATGTCAAAAACTACGACTACGAATCTCTTATGGGTACTTCTTTTGGCATGAACAAGAAGCAGCGCATTCAAAGTTTTGCCAGTGGCTCCAGTCACGCCATGACTCTTATGGCTGTCGATCTTGACAAAAACGGGAAACCGACGAAATGGATGGTTGAAAATAGTTGGGGCCCTGCTGCCGGTTATCAGGGGTATCTCATCATGACGGATGATTGGTTTAATGAATATATGTTTCGTCTGGTAGTAGAAACGAAATACGCATCGAAAAAAGCACTCGAAGTATTGAAACAGAAACCTATCCGACTTCCTGCCTGGGATCCCATGTTTGCCGGAGAGGAATAACCACTCTGCATAGGCCTGTATGCCGCAAGGTCTTCCGGCCTACTTTTTTCTCCGTCAAGCGAGCGCCCGTAACGGAGCGTCAAAAAGGGCAGACTGTTTGAGCGTAGCGAGTTTCTGCCCTTTAGCGAAGTGAAGGGAGCGAGTAGGAGAAAAAAGTCAGCCTTGAATTTTTCTTTGCTTCTTTCTTTTGTTTCAAGACAAAAGAAAGATGATTACGTGTGCGACCACGAAAGGAATTACGGATATTTTTCCGTAATTCCTTTCTTTTTTCCTCCCGAATCCCAATCTTATTTATTACTTTTGCGGCAAATTTATGAAACCATTATTTTATCTAGCATGGCAAATGTAATAAAGTTACGTAAAGGCCTTGACATAAACCTGAAAGGTAAAGCTGCTGAAACGTACGCAACAGTAAAAGAACCGGGGTTCTACGCACTCGTACCCGATGACTTTCCTGGAGTGACGCCTAAGGTAGTCGTGAAAGAGCAGGAGTATGTAATGGCTGGTGGACCCTTGTTTATCGACAAGTATCATCCTGAAGTGAAATTTGTTTCGCCGGTGAGCGGCGTGGTGACGAGTGTTGAACGTGGTGCTCGTCGCAAGGTGTTGAACATCGTTGTGGAAGCTGCTGCAGAGCAGGACTATGAAGATTTTGGGAAAAAGAATGTTGCTTCGATGGATGCTGAAGCTGTGAAAACCGCTTTGTTGGAAGCCGGACTTTTCGCGTTTATCAAACAGCGCCCTTATGACATCATTGCTGACCCGACGGTCACTCCGAAAGGAATCTTTGTATCCGCATTCGACACTAATCCGTTAGCTCCGGATTTTGAGTTCGCCCTCAAAGGTGAAGAAACAAACTTCCAGACAGGACTTGATGTTCTTGCCAAACTGGCAAAAACCTACCTGAATATCAGTGTGAAACAGAACGCTGCTGCACTGACACAGGCTAAGAACGTTACAATCACCGCTTTCGACGGACCGAACCCTGCTGGTAATGTAGGTGTTCAGATCAACCATCTCGACCCCGTATCTAAGGGAGAAACGGTATGGACCATCGATCCGCAAGCCGTAATCTTCATCGGTCGCCTTTTCAATACAGGCCATGTGGATTTCACCCGTACAGTAGCTGTGACGGGTTCCGAAGTGTTGAAACCTGCATACTGCAAACTCCAGGTAGGCGCATTGCTCACCAACGTGTTTGCCGGCAATGTAACAAAAGACAAAGACTTACGCTATATCAGCGGTAATGTACTGACAGGAAAGCAAGTATCTCCGAACGGATTCTTGGGCGCATTCCACAGCCAACTGACTGTTATCCCCGAAGGTGACGACATTCACGAAATGCTCGGATGGATCATGCCGCGCTTCAACCAGTTCAGTGCCAACCATTCTTATTTCAGCTGGTTGATGGGTAAGAAGGAATATACGCTGGATGCCCGCATCAAAGGTGGCGAACGTCACATGATTATGTCGGGTGAATACGATAGGGTATTCCCGATGGATATCCTGCCCGAATATCTGATTAAAGCAATCATCGCCGGTGACATCGACCGTATGGAAGCGCTTGGTATCTATGAAGTGGCTCCTGAAGATTTCGCTCTTTGCGAATTCGTCTGCTCTTCGAAGATGGAACTGCAACGCATCGTTCGTGCCGGACTTGATATGCTCCGTTCGGAAATGGCGTAAGAGAATTAAAAATGATAGATTAAAAATTAAAAAATGATAGTTGAGTCTTTATGAAATTGTCTTCCGGTAAACACAGCGTAGCTATTTCTCAATTCTCAATTTTCAATTCTCAATTTAATAAATGAAAGCGTTAAGAAATTATCTCGATAAGATAAAGCCGAACTTTGAAGAGGGCGGCAAATTCCACGCATTCCAGTCGGTGTTTGACGGCTTCGAAACATTCCTGTTCGTGCCCAACAAGACTGCGAAAACGGGAACGCACATACATGACGCAATTGATAGCAAGCGCATCATGTCGATTGTGGTTATTTCGTTGGTACCGGCTTTGCTGTTCGGTATGTATAACGTAGGTTACCAGCATTTCACTCACACGGGTGCTACTGGCAGCTTTATCGAAATGTTTGCATACGGATTCCTGGCAGTACTGCCTAAAATTATCGTATCTTATGTAGTAGGTTTGGGTATTGAGTTCGTGGTAGCTCAATGGAAGAAAGAAGAAATACAGGAGGGATTCCTCGTTTCCGGTATCTTGATCCCGATGATCGTTCCGGTAGACTGTCCGCTGTGGATTCTTGCCGTAGCTACTGCATTCTCTGTTATCTTCGCAAAAGAAGTATTCGGTGGTACAGGTATGAACGTTTTCAACGTTGCGTTGATTACTCGTGCATTCCTGTTCTTTGCATATCCGACTAAGATGTCCGGTGACGCCGTTTGGGTGTCGGGCGACAGTATCTTCGGTCTGGGACAAAGCGTAGACGGACTTACCGTTGCTACTCCGCTGGGACAAGCTGCTACATCTGGTAGTGTTCCTGCATTCAACATGGATATGATTACAGGTCTGATTCCGGGTTCGATCGGTGAAACCAGTGTGATCGCTATTCTGATTGGTGCGGTTATCTTGCTTTGGACAGGCGTTGCTAGTTGGAAGACAATGATTTCCGTTTTTGTCGGTGGTGCATTTATGGCATGGGTATTCAACTCAATCGGCATGGAAAACAATACAATGGCTCAAATGCCTTGGTACGAACACCTCGTTCTTGGTGGTTTCTGCTTCGGTGCCGTATTTATGGCTACTGATCCTGTGACTTCCGCACGTACGGAAAGAGGTAAATATATTTTCGGATTCCTGATCGGTGTGATGGCTATCGTTATCCGCGTACTGAATCCGGGTTATCCGGAAGGTATGATGCTTGCCATCCTGCTGATGAACATCTTCGCTCCGCTGATTGACTACTGTGTAGTACAGGGTAACATCAGCCGTCGCGAAAAACGCGCTATCAAGTCTAACCAATAAATACCGAAAGAAAATGAATACGAATAGTAATAGTTATACTATCATTTATGCTTCGGTAATGGTTATTATCGTAGCATTCCTGCTGGCATTCGTTAGTTCTTCATTGAAATCTACACAAGATAAGAATGTGCAGTTGGACACTAAGAAACAGATTCTCGCTGCACTGAACATTAAAAATGTGGAGGATGCGGATGCTGAATATAAGAAATATGTGAAAGGGGACATGCTGATGAACGTAGACGGTACGCTGACTGAAAATACAGGTGAATTTGCTACCAACTACGAGAAAGAAGCGAAAGAACAACAACGTCTGCACGTGTTTGTGTGCGAAGTGGACGGTCAGACTAAATATGTGGTTCCTGTTTATGGTGCCGGCCTTTGGGGCGCTATCTGGGGATATGTTGCACTGAACGAGGATAAAGATACCGTTTACGGTACTTACTTCTCACACGCTAGTGAAACTCCGGGTTTGGGTGCTGAAATTGCAACCGAAATGTTCCAACAGGAATTTGTAGGCAAGAAGACTTTGGAGAATGGCTCTGTTGCTTTGGGTGTTGTAAAACACGGTAAAGTGGAGAAGGCTGATTATCAAGTGGATGGTATCTCTGGTGGTACAATCACTTCTGTAGGTGTAGATGCCATGCTGAAGACTTGCCTGAATAGTTACTTGAGTTTTTTAACTAAATAATAAGGAGGAGAAAGATAGAATATGGGACAACTGTTTTCAAAGAGAAATAAAGAAGTATTCTCTGCTCCGTTGGGAATTGATAACCCGGTAACCGTACAGGTGCTCGGTATCTGTTCTGCACTTGCTGTTACTGCAAAACTGGAGCCTGCTATTGTAATGGGACTTTCGGTAACAGTGATTACTGCATTTGCTAACGTCGTTATTTCATTGTTGCGCAAAACCATTCCTAACCGTATCCGTATCATCGTTCAGTTGGTAGTGGTAGCCGCTCTGGTAACTATTGTAAGTGAAGTTTTGAAAGCGTATGCTTATGATGTAAGTGTTCAGCTTTCTGTATATGTAGGTTTGATTATCACCAACTGTATCCTGATGGGACGTCTGGAAGCATTTGCTATGCAGAACGGTCCTTGGGAATCTTTCTTGGACGGTGTAGGTAATGGTTTGGGATATGCCAAGATTTTGATTATCGTTGCTTTCTTCCGCGAACTGCTCGGTTCGGGAACATTGCTCGGTTTCAATATCCTGAACTACGAACCTATCCAGAATATCGGATACGTAAATAACGGTTTGATGTTGATGCCGCCGATGGCATTGATTATCGTAGCTTGCATTATATGGTATCAACGTGCACGTCACAAAGAACTGCAAGAAGAAAGTAATTAATTCTTCATTCTTAATTCTTAATTAAAAGATATGGAACATTTATTAAGTTTATTCGTCCGCTCTATCTTTGTGGACAACATGATATTCGCATTCTTCCTGGGTATGTGCTCATACCTGGCTGTTTCGAAGAATGTGAAGACTGCCGTAGGACTGGGTGTTGCTGTGACTTTCGTGTTACTGGTGACGCTTCCGGTGAACTACTTGTTGCAAACCAAAGTGCTGGCTGCTAATGCTATCATTGAAGGTGTCGACCTTAGTTTCTTGAGCTTTATTCTTTTCATTGCCGTTATTGCCGGTATCGTGCAATTGGTGGAGATGGTGGTAGAACGCTTCACTCCGTCACTGTACGCTTCGCTGGGTATCTTCCTGCCGTTGATTGCCGTTAACTGTGCTATCATGGGTGCTTCTCTGTTCATGCAACAACGTATCAACGTCGCTCCGAGCGATCCGAAATACATTGGTGATATCTGGGATGCTCTTTCTTATGCATTAGGTTCCGGTATCGGTTGGTTGCTGGCTATCGTAGGTCTGGCTGCTATCCGCGAGAAAATGGCTTACTCTGACGTACCTGCTCCGTTGAAAGGTTTGGGTATCACATTTATCACAGTAGGTCTGATGGCAATCGCATTTATGTGTTTCTCTGGTTTGAACATCTAAAAAGAAAGGAATAAGACAATGGATATGAATTTAATATTAGCGAGCATTGGGGTATTCCTTGTGGTTATTCTGTTGCTTGTTGTAATCTTGTTGGTTGCCAAGAATTTCCTGGTACCATCAGGAGACGTGAAACTGACCATCAACGGCGAAAAAGAATTGGAAGTGGCTTCCGGTTCTACTTTGCTGAATACGCTGTCTGTGAATGGTATATTCCTGTCATCCGCTTGTGGTGGTAAGGGCTCTTGCGGACAGTGCAAATGCCAGGTGCTTGAAGGTGGTGGAGAAATCCTGCCTTCTGAAGTTCCTCACTTCAGCCGTAAACAGCAACAAGATCATTGGCGTCTGGGCTGCCAGGTGAAAGTGAAAGGGGATATGTCTATCAAGATTGATGAGTCTATACTTGGCGTAAAAGAGTGGGAGTGCGAGGTTATCTCCAACAAGAACGTGGCTACATTTATCAAAGAGTTTATTGTTGCTTTGCCTAAGGGCGAACACATGGACTTTATTCCGGGTTCTTATGCGCAGATCAAGATTCCTAAATTCTCAATGGACTATGACAAGGATATTGATAAGAGTCTGATCGGTGACGAATACTTGCCTGCATGGGAGAAATTCGGTCTGATGGGATTGAAATGTAGAAATGACGAAGAGACGATTCGTGCCTATTCTATGGCGAACTATCCTGCCGAAGGTGACCGTATCATGTTGACAGTACGTATCGCTACTCCTCCGTTCAAACCGAAAGATCAGGGACCTGGATTTATGGATGTAATGCCGGGTATCGCTTCTTCTTATATCTTTACCCTGAAACCGGGTGACAAGGTTGTCATGAGTGGTCCTTACGGAGACTTTCACCCGATCTTCAATTCCGACAAGGAAATGATGTGGATCGGTGGTGGTGCCGGTATGGCTCCGTTGCGTGCGCAAATCATGCACTTGACGAAGACGTTACATACTACCGACCGCAAGATGTCTTACTTCTATGGTGCCCGTGCCTTGAACGAAGTGTTCTACTTGGAAGACTTCCTGCAAATCGAAAAGGATTTCCCGAACTTTACTTTCCATCTGGCACTCGACCGTCCGGATCCTGCTGCTGATGCTGCAGGCGTGAAGTATACTCCGGGATTCGTTCACAACGTAATCTACGAAACTTACCTGAAGAATCACGAAGCTCCTGAAGATATTGAATACTATATGTGTGGTCCTGGCCCGATGTCGAAAGCTGTTGAGAAGATGCTCGACGATCTTGGCGTTCCGGCACAGAACCTGATGTTCGATAACTTCGGAGGATAATTCGCGGAAGAGAACAACCGGTCGGTAAAATGACCGGAAAGAATATATCAAACAGAGCGGGAAATCTGAAAAGCAGTAGTGCTTCTTGGATTTCCCGCTTCTTTTTTTAGGGTATTCCATGATGTCTTTACGCTATGTTTTCTATCTATTTTATGTCTGTTTAAAAGATAGTTCTCCTTTTTTATCTGTACTTATCTATTATATTCGTATATTTGACTACACAATAAAATTATTAAAATACAATAGGTTATGGAATATCATCGTATATCTTTCATTCACAATGATACAGAGTATTCATTTGTTAAAGCAATGAGTTCGAACTTAACGGGATATGCATTAGTAACGGCTTGTAGGGCAGAAGTAACCATTTATATGAAAGAGAACAACCTGAAAGGTTATTATATATTGACCGGTATGGCTAAAGTTTGATTGTATTTTTGTCTCCGTACCCTTTCCTTTTTGTATCTTTGCCTCCATGTTAGAGAAAAATGAAATTATACAAGCGGCTCTCCGCAATTTGAAGATTGAAGAGCTGAATCCGATGCAGGAAGCATCACTTGAACAAGCTACCGGAAGAAAAGACGTTATACTGTTGTCACCGACAGGATCGGGCAAGACATTGGCTTATCTGTTACCTTTGCTCCTTACCCTAAAACTGAATGATGACAGCGTGCAGGTACTGATTCTGGTTCCTTCACGTGAGTTGGCATTGCAAATAGACTCTGTGTTCAAAGCAATGGGGACTTCCTGGAAAACCTGTTGTTGTTATGGTGGACATCCTATCGCTGAAGAAAAGAAGAGTATAGTGGGTAATCACCCTGCTATCATCATCGGTACTCCGGGACGTATCACCGACCATTTGTCGAAAGGAAATTTCGATCCCGAAACCATCGAGACTTTAATTATCGATGAGTTTGACAAATCTTTGGAGTTTGGTTTCCATGATGAAATGGCAGAGATTATCACGCAGCTTCCGGGATTAAAAAAACGTATATTACTTTCGGCTACCGATGCTGAAGAGATTCCTGAATTTACAGGATTGAACCGCACGGTGAAGTTGGACTTCCTTTCGGACGCTTCTGAAGAACAGGAGTCCCGTTTGAAACTGATGAAGGTGCTTTCTCCTTCCAAAGATAAGATTGATACTTTATATAATCTGCTTTGTACATTGGGAAGCAGTTCGAGCATTGTATTCTGTAATCATCGGGATGCAGTGGATCGTGTACATCAGTTATTGGCGGATAAAAAACTGTCTGCGGAACGTTTTCATGGTGGTATGGAACAGCCGGACCGCGAACGTGCGCTCTACAAATTCCGTAACGGCAGTTGTCATGTGTTGATTTCTACCGATTTGGCTGCCCGTGGACTGGATATTCCGGAGGTGGGACATATTGTTCATTATCATTTGCCGGTGAATGAAGAAGCTTTTATGCACCGCAATGGACGAACAGCACGTTGGGATGCTACCGGAACGTCCTATCTGATTTTGCATGCCGAAGAGAAACTTCCTCCGTATATCCCGGAAGATATGGAAACAGTTGTGTTACCTGAAAATCCTCCCCGTCCTCCGAAATCGGTTTGGGCTACCATTTATATAGGTAAAGGAAAAAAGGAGAAACTTAGCCGGATAGATATTGCCGGATTCTTATATAAAAAAGGAAATCTGATCCGCGAAGATGTCGGAGCGATTGACGTCAAAGAACATTATGCTTTTGTCGCTGTTCGCCGGGCTAAGGTGAAGCAACTCTTGAATCTGATTCAAGGCGAGAAAATCAAAGGAATGAAGACTATTATAGAAGAAGCGAAGTAAAGATCTTTTCTGTAAGATACCTTACTTGACATCTATGGATAACAAAATGGTGTATATATCCTGTATAAACCAATAAAAAGAAAGGAAAATCTGCTTTAAAACAGTATTTTTATAAGGAAAGATTTGTGCGGCGGAAATAAATTCGTAAATTCGCAAGGTCAAAAGACAAAAGTAACGAAATTGTTAAACCAAAAACAAACTTCAAATGAAAAAGCATAATTTCAATGCAGGACCTTCCATTCTTCCGCGTGAGGTGATAGAGGATACAGCGAAGGCTATTTTAGATTTCAACGGCTCTGGTCTCTCTTTGATGGAAATCAGCCACCGCGCCAAAGACTTCCAACCTGTGGTTGACGAAGCAGAGGCATTATTCAAGGAATTACTCAATATCCCCGAAGGCTATTCGGTACTGTTCCTGGGTGGAGGTGCTAGTATGGAGTTCTGCATGGTTCCTTTTAACTTCCTTGAAAAAAAGGCTGCATACCTGAACACTGGTGTATGGGCTAAGAAAGCAATGAAAGAAGCTAAAGGGTTTGGCGAAGTTGTAGAAGTTGCTTCCTCTGCTGAAGCTACATATACTTATATCCCAAAAGATTATACAATCCCGACAGACGCAGATTATTTCCACATTACGACTAACAACACAATTTACGGTACAGAATTGAAGAAAGACCTCGATTCTCCGGTTCCGATGGTTGCCGATATGTCTTCTGATATTTTCTCACGTCCGATCGACGTTTCTAAATATATCTGTATTTATGGTGGTGCACAAAAGAATCTGGCTCCTGCTGGTGTTACATTCGTTATCGTTAAGAATGACGCTGTAGGTAAGGTTTCTCGCTACATCCCGTCAATGCTGAACTATCAGACACACATTGATAACGGTTCTATGTTCAATACTCCTCCGGTAGTGCCTATTTATGCTGCATTGCTGAACCTGCGCTGGATCAAAGCACAGGGTGGGGTGAAAGAAATGGAACGTCGTGCCATCGAAAAGGCTGATATGTTGTATGCTGAAATCGACCGTAACAAAATGTTTGTTGGTACTGCTGCCAAAGAAGACCGTTCACGCATGAATATCTGTTTCGTGATGGCTCCTGAATACAAAGACTTTGAAGCTGACTTCTTGAAGTTTGCTACTGAAAGAGGCATGGTAGGCATCAAGGGACACCGTTCTGTAGGTGGTTTCCGTGCATCTTGCTACAATGCTCTGCCGAAAGAAAGCGTACAAGCTTTGATCGACTGCATGCAGGAATTTGAAAAACTTCATTAATAATATTTTCACCACAGATTACACAGACGGACGCAGATTTTTTAATTCTGTGAGAATCTGGGTAATCTGTGGTGAGTCTTTATAAACAGAATTAGATTATGAAAGTACTTGTAGCTACTGAAAAACCGTTTGCTAAAGTTGCAGTAGACGGTATCCGTAAAGAAATAGAAGCAGCCGGATTTGAGCTTGCTTTACTTGAGAAATATACAGATAAAGCCCAGTTGCTGGATGCGGTGAAAGATGCTAATGCCATCATTATCCGTAGTGATATTGTTGATGCAGAGGTGCTTGATGCTGCTAAAGAATTGAAAATCGTAGTTCGTGCCGGTGCAGGATATGACAATGTGGACCTGGCTGCTGCCACTGCTCACAATGTATGTGTGATGAACACTCCGGGACAGAATTCTAATGCTGTTGCCGAACTTGCTTTGGGTATGATGGTATATGCTGTCCGTAACTTCTATAACGGAACTTCCGGTACGGAATTGATGGGCAAGAAACTGGGTATTCATGCTTATGGAAACGTAGGCCGCAATGTAGCTCGTGTTGCCAAAGGTTTCGGAATGGAAGTGTATGCTTATGATGCATTCTGCCCGAAAGAAGTAATCGAAAAAGATGGTGTGAAAGCACTTGATTCTGCAGAAGAATTGTATAAGACTTGCCAGGTGGTATCTCTTCATATTCCGGCAACTGCCGAAACAAAGAACTCTATCAATTATGCGCTGTTGAAAGATATGCCGAAAGGTGCTATGTTGGTAAACACTGCCCGTAAGGAAGTGATTAACGAAGCAGAACTAATCAAACTGATGGAAGAGCGTGCAGACTTCAAATATATCACAGATATTATGCCTGCTGCTAACGCAGAGTTTGCAGAAAAGTTTGCCGGACGTTATTTCTCAACTCCTAAGAAGATGGGTGCTCAAACTGCTGAAGCAAATATCAATGCCGGTATTGCTGCCGCTCAACAAATTGTTGGCTTCCTGAAAGATGGTTGCGAGAAATTTAGAGTAAACAAGTAAGATTCTGAATAAGTCTGCCGGATTTTTCAGGATAACTAGGGTAGTATCTGAATAAAAACAATCCGTTGCAGAATGTCTTTTTTAGAAATAAGTAGTATATTTGAGCCACAGATTTTCAAGAAGTCTGTGGCTTTAATTTTTTACATATAAAATACTAATATCATGGCAATAATCAAACCTTTCAAGGGCATTCGTCCTCCGCAAAACCTCGTAGAACAGGTCGCTTCACGTCCTTATGATGTACTGAACTCTGAAGAAGCCCGCGCAGAAGCGGAAGGTAACGAAAAGTCTCTTTATCATATTATTAAACCGGAAATAGATTTCCCTGTTGGTACGGATGAACACGACGAACAGGTGTATGCTAAAGCTGCCGAGAATTTCCAACTGTTTCAGGACAAAGGCTGGTTGGTGCAGGATAAGAAGGAAAACTATTATATCTATGCCCAGACGATGAACGGGAAAACGCAATACGGATTGGTAGTCGGTGCTTATGTTCCCGATTATATGAATGGTATTATCAAAAAGCATGAGCTTACCCGTCGTGACAAGGAAGAGGATCGTATGAAACATGTACGTGTGAACAACGCGAACATTGAGCCTGTTTTCTTTGCTTATCCTGATAATGAGAAGCTGGATGTTATTATAAAGAAATATACAGCAAACAAGCCGGTTTATGACTTTATCGCTCCGGGTGATGGCTTTGGACATACTTTCTGGATTGTCGACCAGGAGGCAGATATTGCGACCATTACTGCCGAATTTGCTAAAATGCCTGCTCTTTATATTGCTGACGGGCATCACCGTTCTGCCGCTGCTGCACTGGTGGGAGCAGAGAAAGCAAGATTGAACCCAAATCATCGCGGTGATGAAGAATATAATTACTTTATGGCTGTTTGCTTCCCGGCAAATCAGTTGACTATCATTGACTACAACCGTGTAGTGAAAGATCTTAATGGTTTGACTCCCGAACAATTCTTGGCTGCACTTGATAAAAACTTTGTAGTAGAAGAGAAAGGCGCGGACATCTATAAACCGTCCGGCTTGCATAATTTTTCACTCTATTTGGGTGGTAAATGGTATAGTTTGACTGCTAAGGCCGGTACGTATAATGATAACGACCCTATTGGCGTGCTTGATGTTACAATCTCTTCCAACTTGATTTTGGATGAAGTTTTAGGTATAAAGGATCTGCGTTCTGATAAACGTATTGATTTTGTCGGTGGTATCCGTGGATTGGGAGAGCTCAAGAAACGTGTGGATAGCGGTGAAATGAAAGTGGCTTTAGCTCTCTATCCTGTGTCTATGAAACAGTTGATGGATATTGCAGATACAGGCAATATTATGCCGCCGAAGACTACTTGGTTTGAACCGAAACTTCGTTCGGGACTGGTGATTCATAAGTTAGATTAAAAAATATCTGTTAGATGATGCGAAAATCATTGTTGATAGGGACTATATCAGTAGATGTGACGCTTGATTGATGTAGAAAAAATAGTGACGGGATATGCCCGGGATAGTGACGGTATCGTTGTGGTATACCGTCACTATTTTTAATTCCCCCAACTGCCTATCATCGATAAGTGGAACATTAATATTTCCAAATGATAGATTGACTTTTCTCATTAAAGACGTATCTTTGCAACATGACTGCTGAAGATACTTATAAAACCATCATTGAGCCTTCCAAAGGTATTTATACGGAAAAACGAAGCAAGTTCATTGCTATAGCCCTTCCTGTGCGTACTCTCGATGAGATAAAGATGCATCTTGAAACGTATCAGAAAAAGTATTATGATGCCCGGCATGTATGCTATGCTTATATGTTGGGAGCTGCACGAAAGGATTTCCGTGCCAATGACAACGGAGAACCTTCCGGAACAGCGGGTAAACCCATTCTCGGACAGATAAACTCGAATGAACTGACGGATATACTGATTATAGTAGTTCGTTATTTTGGAGGAATCAAGTTGGGGACAAGTGGATTGATTGTTGCTTACAAGGCCGCTGCTGCCGAAGCTATTGCTGCTGCTACCATTATAGAAAAGACGGTAGATGAGGATGTGACGGTAATGTTTGAATATCCTTTTATGAATGATGTCATGCGCATTGTGAAAGAAGAGGAACCGGAGATTCTGAATCAGTCGTATGATATGGATTGTAGCATGACATTGCGGATTCGTCGTTCGATGATGCCTAAGTTGCGTGCACGTTTGGAGAAGGTGGAGACAGCGCGGATTCTTGATGATGAGAATATTTTGTAGGTAAAGTATTAGAAGTAGTAATAGAGATAGAGAGTGGATTGCATGATAAATAAATGTCACATAATTTTTAGTCTGTTTTTAAGTTCCTTTGTATGGATGAGCGTTCAGGCGCAAGCACAAATACAGGAAACTCAAAAACTGGCTCCTAATAATATTCCTGTTCCGTGGTATTCGCAGAAAATCGCAGGATGTCCTTACTCGCATTGCTCTCTGGCTTCTTCGTTAATGGTCTTTGATTATTTTAAGGGAATGACGGCTGATACACAACGTACAGCCCAGGATGCAGAAAAGAAACTGATTGAATATCAGCGGAACTACTTTCTGAAAAAACGTGCTCCTTTCCGTCGCCGTACTTCAATAGGGCAGGGTGGATATTATTCTTTTGAGATTGATTCGTTGACACGTTATTATGAAAACATGATAAGTGCCGAACATTTCCAGCAGAAAGATTACCGGATATTGAAAGATTATATTGATCGTGGCATTCCTGTGCTTGTGAATGTGAGATATACAGGTGCAGTTCGTGGTTTGCGTCCCGGTCCGAGAGGGCACTGGATGGTGCTTCGTGGCATTGATGATAAACATGTGTGGGTGAATGATCCCGGACGTTCGCCGGAGATGCGGACTAAAGGAGAAAATATCTGTTATCCTATTAAGAAACAGCCGGGTAACCCTTCTTATTTTGATGGTTGTTGGACGGGACGATTTATCATAGTCACTCCCAGAGAATGGATACGAAACTCTCTGTTTGCACAAGTAGGCAAGCTCCCTCCATTGGAGGAGGTGACTCATATAGTTCCTCCGGTTGTGTCGTCTGTAATATCAGTAGTAGAATTAAGATAAAACATTTGTAGTAAAATAAAGAAGAACAAAAATATATGGCATTTGAAGCAACCAAAAAAGAATGGTGCGAACTCTATTCTTTCTTTCGTCTCTTAGCAGATGGAAAAGTAGTGTTAGGCACAACAGAAGCAAAGGTGGGAGATACATTTTGGCCTGTTGCAATGATTCAACGGGAAGAACATGATGGAACACGTCAGTATTATATTGAGGAAGATACGATTCGTATAGAAGGAGAGAATGGGAGTAAGTCCATGCCTCGTGAAGATTTTGGTATTGTAGCTGATCTGATATTGCAGGCTGTGAAATCTTCGCCGGAAAATGATGTTGCTTCTCCGGAAGGAGTAGAAGAGTTTTTAGACGAAGCTGCCATTTTCGATTTGGAAGCAAAAACAGAAGATCGCACAGATTTTTCCGTTGCGTTCTGGCATCCGAAAGCTCCGTTAAGAGGTTTCAATGTCCGTTCACGGTTGGGCGTAATGAATCCGTTGTTGGACGGAGGACGTGCAGCGAATCTTAAACTGGAACAGAGTGGAGTCAAATTTGCCACTCCAACAGTGAATAAAATCAATGCTTTGCCTGAATCTCCGAATGAAGTTGCCGAACGGATGATGATGATCGAACGTTTGGGTGGCGTACTTAAATACGCTGATGTAGCCGACCGTGTGTTCCGAAGTAATCTTTTGATGATTGATCTGCATTTTCCACGTGTATTGACAGAAATGGTTCGTATCATGCATTTGGATGGTATCTCCCGTATTAGTGAGTTGACGGAAGTTATCAAACAAATGAATCCGTTGAAGATTAAAGATGAACTCATCAATAAGCATAAGTTCTATGAATTCAAGATGAAACAGTTCTTGATGGCATTAGCATTGGGAATGCGTCCTGCAAAGATTTATAATGGATTGGATTCGGCTGTGGAAGGTATTCTATTGGTGGATGGAAGTGGAGAAGTGCTTTGTTATCATAAATCGGAAAAGCAAATAATGGAGGATTTCTTGTTTCTAAATACCCGTTTAGAAAAAGGATCTTTAGAGAAAGATAAATACGGGTTTCTGGAGAGAGAGAATGGAATCTATTATTTCAAACTGAATGCAAAGATTGGGCTGGTCAAACGGTAGAAAAGTACAATGTATTGATTGCAGTCAAACTAATAATGATGACATACTTATATAAAATACTTGTTATCTATGAAAACAAATGAAGTTTTAGAGAACATTAAAGCACGCCGTAGCGTACGGGCTTATACTGACCAGCAAGTTTCAGAAGAGGATTTGCAGGCTATTTTGGAAGCTGCTACTTATGCACCGAGTGGAATGCATCTGGAAACATGGCATTTTACGGCTATTCAGAATATGGATAAGTTGACAGAACTGAATGAACGGATTAAAGGGGCTTTTGCAAAAAGTGACGATTCTCGTTTGCAGGAACGTGGACATAGTAAGACTTATTGTTGCTATTATCATGCTCCGACTTTAGTGATTGTGTCTAATGAGCCTACTCAATGGTGGGCTGGTATGGATTGTGCTTGTGCCATAGAAAATATGTTCCTGGCTGCCCAGTCTTTAGGTATCGGCTCTTGTTGGATCAATCAGTTGGGGACAACATGTGACGATCCGGAGGTTCGTGAATTTATTACTGCTTTAGGCGTTCCTGCCAATCATAAAGTCTACGGTTGTGTAGCTTTGGGTTATCCTGATTCGAAGATTCCAATGAAAGAGAAAAAGGTGAAGGCTAATACGATAACTATCGTTAGATAGAGTACAGCTTCTTTTCTGATAAAAATAATTCCGGGACTTAACGTATGTGAGTCCCGGAATTATTTTTGTGAGGTGATTCTTTAAGAGACAGTGCTCTGGAAATCTCTTTGGATAGGCCCCTTTTTACTCGAAAGTACCATAGCGAGTGGGTAGTAGCTTACGGTCTCCCAAGGTGTTATCTACGCGAGCTACATTTATCCAGAATTTATTGTCACGTACACTTTCTATAGGATAAGCTGCTTTCTCGCGTGTATATGAGTGTTCCCAACGATCACTTACAATTTCATATTCCGGATGAGGAGCATTAATCAATACATTATCATCTTTATCCGCTTCGCCATTCTTCACTTCTTGAATTTCTTTCCAGATATTCAGCATGACATCTACGAAATTGTCTAGTTCTGCCAGACTTTCACTTTCTGTTGGTTCAATCATCAACGTACCGTGGACGGGGAAGGAGAGAGTAGGAGCATGATAACCGTAATCCATCAGGCGTTTAGCAATATCATTCTCCGAGATGCCTGCTTCTTCATGTACTTTCCGGCATTCCAGAATCATTTCGTGTCCTACGAAACCGTTGGCTCCCCGATAAACAACTCCATACGTATCTTTCAGACAAGTAGCCAGATAATTAGCGTTCAGGATCGCAATTTTAGTTGCCTGTGTCAGTCCTTCTGCACCCATCATGCGGATATATCCGTATGTGATAGGCAGAATACCTGCACTGCCGAATGGAGCTGCCGATACTTGATTTTGTGAATTGCCGAAGATTCCGTGTCCGGGAAGGAAAGGAACCAGATGTTCGGCTACGCAGATAGGACCGACTCCCGGACCTCCGCCACCATGAGGGGAGGCGAATGTTTTATGAAGATTCAAGTGACAGACATCCGCACCGATGAATCCCGGATTGGTTAATCCTACCTGTGCATTCATGTTGGCTCCGTCCATATATACTTGTGCACCATAGGCGTGAATGATGTCGCAAATCTCTTTTATCTCGGTCTCGAAGATACCATGTGTAGAAGGATAAGTAATCATCAGTGCAGCTAATTCATCTTTATTCTCTTCAGCTTTTGCACGTAGGTCAGCCATTTCTACATTCCCCTGTTCGTCGCATGCACAGGTGACAGTTACGAAACCTGCCTGTATAGCAGACGCAGGATTTGTTCCGTGAGCCGAAGCCGGAATCAAGACTTTGTTCCGGTGTCCCTGACCGATACTTTCGAGATAGGCACGAATCACACGAAGGCCTGCATATTCTCCCGCGGCACCCGAATTGGGTTGTAGGCTGACTCCTGCAAATCCGGTGATAATTTTCAAATCTTCACTTAGGTTCTTGATTAATTCACGATAACCTTCTGCCTGGTCTTCCGGAACCAGCGGGTGCATACCCATAAACTCGGGACGGCTTAAAGGCAACATTTCTGCGGCTGCATTCAGCTTCATTGTACATGAACCGAGGGAAATCATGGATTGTGCAAGAGAAATATCTTTGCGGTCCAGACGTTTGATGTAACGCATCATCTCTGTTTCCGTGTGATACTTGCTGAATACTTCATGTGTCAGGAAAGGAGTTGTACGTTTCACTTCTTTGGCGATGTTGCTTCTTTCCGGAATATCGTCTACTTTCTGGTAATCTTTTCCGGCAGCAATGGCAAAAATCGAGAGCAACACATTGGCAGCTGCCACATCTGTTGTTTCGTCAATGCTGAAACCAACATTGCCATTTTCATAATAGCGCAGATTAACTTCTTTGGTAAGTGCTATCGTGCGGATTTGCTGTGCCGAAACGTGCTCGGGCAATTCGAAACGTAAGGTGTCAAAGTATTGAGCGTTGACTTGTGTATATCCGCATTTCTTTAATTGCTTTTCAAGAAATACAGTAATGCTGTGTATACGCGATGCAATTGTAGTGATACCCTCCTGACCGTGATAAACGGCGTAAAAGCCTGCCATAGTAGCTAATAATGCTTGTGCGGTACAGATATTTGAAGTTGCTTTTTCCCGTTTGATATGTTGTTCACGTGTCTGTAAAGCCATTCGGTAGCAGAGTTTGCCATATTTGTCTTTAGACCATCCGATGATTCGTCCCGGCATATTCCGCTTGTATTCATCTTTGGTAGCAAAGAAAGCAGCCGACGGACCGCCATAGAACATTGGAGTACCCAAGCGTTGTGTGGTTCCGAATACAATATCTGCTCCCCATTCTCCCGGAGGAGTTAGCAGGGCGAGACTTAAAATATCAGCGGCAACAGCTACTTTGCAGTCTGCGGCATGTGCTTTTTCGGTAAATTCAGAATAGTCCTCTACGTTTCCATGTGAGTTCGGATATTGCAGAATACAGGCAAACACTTCCGGTGAAGGTTCAAAATCTTTATATTTACCTACACGTAGTTCGATACCTTGAGGTACGGCACGTGTAGTCATGACAGCTAATGTCTGCGGAAAAATATTCTCGTCTACGAAGACTACGTTCGCATTGGCTTTCTGTTGCGCGCGGGAGCGTAAGGCATACATCATGCTTACGGCTTCGGCGGCGGCAGTTGCTTCGTCCAGAAGTGAGCAGTTGGCGAGTGGCATGGCAGTAAGATCACATACGGCTGTCTGGAAATTCATCAATGCTTCCAGACGTCCTTGCGATACCTCTGTCTGGTACGGAGTGTAAGAAGTATACCATACCGGATTTTCGAATACATTCCGCTGGATAACGGCGGGAGTGATCGTGTTGTACCATCCCAAACCGATATATGTGGTATATAGTTTGTTTTTAGCTGCCAGTTCAGCGATGTGTTTTCCAAATTCATATTCCGTCAGCGGACTAGTCAATGCTAGTGGCTCTTTCAGCCGTATATTGGCGGGAATTGTCTGATTAATCAATTCGTCCAGTGAGTTCACGCCAATTTTGCGGAGCATTATGGCTGTATCTTGTTCATTGATGCCGATGTGACGGCTAGCTAACAAATCGGTTTTCATAATAGTCAAGTATTAAATTAAGTATTAAGTATCAAGTATTAAGTATTATTGCGGTTAATGGGCGGTTCGCCTTGCTAATACCTAATACTTGATACTTAATACTTATTTTTTATTATCTAAAAAATGGGTTTTCAGCTTTCTCCATTCCGATAGTCGTGGGAGCGCCGTGTCCCGGATAAACGACTGTTTCGTTGGGAAGAACAAATAAACGGCTGCAAATATGTTCTATCAGTTCATCGAAGTTGCCTCCTGTGAGATCAGCACGGCCGATGCTGCCTTGGAACAGGACGTCACCAGAGAACATGCAGTTGTCTTCTTTGCAATAGTACACCAAGCTGCCGGGTGAATGTCCGGGTACGTGTATTGCTTCCAGTTTGGTATGTCCGAAAGTGATGATATCTCCGTCATGCAGGTATTTGCCCAGTGGTACAGGTTCTTCCTGCAACTGAAAGCCAAACATTCTGCTTTGTTTCGGTGCTTCGTCAATCCAGTACTCGTCTGCTTTGTTCGCTTCTGCTGATAATCCGAATTCTTTCAGCATGAACGGATTTCCGAAGATATGATCCAGGTGTAAATGAGTATTCAGCAGATGCTTTACATTCAGTTCATTGGTAAGAATGAACTTTTTCAGTGCCTGCTTTTCTTCTTCATAGAAACAGCCCGGATCAATTACGACTGCTTCTTTAGTGTCATCCCATAATACGTAGCAATTTACGGGAAACATATTAAATTCAAATCTTTTTATTTTCATGGTTTCTCTATGATTTATCATCTATCAGAACATATAGTCTTGTTTAAATCGGGACATATACCACTTTTTTTGTTTTAAAGAACTCTTCCTCGAAGTTGTCGCTCAAGCTATGAATGACCGTTTTATGTTTGAACGGCATTGTTTCATGCTCCAGTTCACCGCCTTTGAGACAGATAAGTCCGTTGGGCAATGCATTCTGTTGTTTCGAAGAGATATTCTTTTTAATAATCTTAATCAAATCCGCCAAAGGCATTACGGCACGGCTGACAACAAAGTCAAACGTTCGTTTCTCCTCTTCTGCACGGGCATGGCGGAAAGTCACATTTTTCAGTCCGATGGCATTTGCTACTTCGGTTGCTACACGTACTTTCTTGCCGATACTGTCTACGAGGTGGAATTTTACCTCGGGAAACAGGATTGCTAAAGGAATGCCGGGAAAACCTCCTCCTGTACCCAAGTCCATGATGCTGGTTCCGGGGCGGAATTGGATGACTTTGGCAATGCCTAATGAATGGAGCACGTGATGCTCATATAAATTCTCAATGTCCTTGCGGGAGATAACGTTGATTTTTGAATTCCAGTCAGTGTAGAGATCGTATAGAGCTGCAAATTGTTTACGCTGCTCTTCCGTCAGATCAGGAAAATATTTCAGTATGATTTCCACTGTTTGAATTTTGAATTATAAGTTTTGAATGATAGATGTGGATGAATATCCTATTCTGTCACATGAAAGTGATAACAATAGGATATTCATTAGTATTTAGCTTTTTATGATTTTTAATTTTTCAGTTCTCCCAGAATCGGGTTACTGCCTAATAGATGTTCCATCATAGCAAATGGGATTGTTACCTTTACAGGTCCCATAGAATAAGGAGTGATATCATATACATTATAATAGAAGGTGACTCCTTCTTTGCTTAGGTAGAAATTCTCTGTCGGAGTGATGTCACCGGTTGAAGCATATCCCATGTCTTCCAATGCTTCGTGAGTAGTCACTTTGTTATCTGCCATGAGCTGATTCCAGATCAGGTCGGTCAATGCGTCTTTGTAATCTCCGACAAAAATATCATCGAGACGGAGCGGACGCATCAGGGTGAGGTCCATATTTAAATAAGTTGCCATGTAAATTCCATGTGCACCTCCGGTATATTCGTTATAGTCGATGCGATATACAAGTAGGTCTTTATCATACAGTTGCACATGGCTTTCTATACCTTTATAATAAGAATACCAGGCACCGATGGAAGATTCGTCTTCCTTGTCTTTCTCATCCTCGGTATACATAGGTTCGAGATCGCGACGGTATTCGCTGATATAATTCTCGGTATATTGCTTTACAACTTCTTCCGGTTTTTCGCCGATATATTTATCTCCGAAACAAGCCGAAATGAAATAAGTATTCAGACTGTCTTTTAGCATATCATCCGATGATTTTACCGGATAAGCAAAATTAATAATAATATTGCAGGCCGGTTTGGCTGTATCATTGAAGAGGTGAGCTGTCTTATTCACTTGAATGCTATCAAACTGTAACGCACCTGTGTTTTTGTTCATCTTGTCATGACAAGAAAACAAAAAGCCGCTTACCGAAAGTATAATTGCAAGCAGACTGACATATTGTTTTTTCATACCCGTTTTTTCTGTAAATTCAACATTTGTTTTATCATTCACTATTGACAAATATAGATGAAATTCGTGAACCGGGCTAATAAAAACAGAAAAAAATGCAGCTATTTATTCCCTATAATGGGATTGGCGGATATTATCCGCCAATCAATGCTTGCAAACTTTAGTGATATCTACTGTGAATCCATCTTCAGCTGGCATAAATTTCCCTTTCATTTTCAGGAATTCGATAAGGGTATCTACATCCATGTTTTCTGCCGAGCAAGCATAAAAACGTTGCTGTGAGCCAAACTTCTTAATGATTGCTTCCCGCAATGATGATTCCGAGTAGCTATTTCCTTCCATCATGTGGAGGACTTCATGAGCATGTAATTGTTCCATAATCTTTTTTTTCTGCAAAGATAGGGCAGAGATTGCTTAGAAACTGTAACATATGTGACAAAACTGCATAATATTCATTGAAAATTGAAAATAACCATTTCACTATGCGTTCCTATTCTGAAGGGTGGTCCCCAAAGGGACAATCCGGAAGATACATACACATGACTGTTTCCCCATTGGCGATAACCGTGGCTTTGCTCGAAGATATAGTCGGTCACCCAATTAATAGGCCATATTTGTCCGTGGTGTGTATGCCCGCTGAATTGCAGGTCGATGCCGGCAGCTTCCGTTTTTTCCAAATCAAAGGGTTGATGATCCAATAAAATGATAGGTTTGCTTTTATCGACATTCGCCATTAACTCTTGCAGGGAATGACGCATGCGGTTATGACGGTCATCACGTCCTATCAGTTGTATGCCGTTGGGAAGTGTAACTACTGAATCGCGCAATAATTGTATTTGAGTGCTTTTAATATATCGGATACTTTCATCGATACCGCTAATGTATTCGTGATTGCCGAGAACCATATAGATACCCATAGGAGCTTTCAAGTCGCCCAATTCTTCCGCCATATTCTCTGTATAAAGAGGTACAACGCTATTATCAATTAAGTCACCACTAATCAAAATCAAGTCGGGATGCTGCGCATTTATCATTTCCACATATTTTTTTAATGCGGCTTTCCCTGTACCGTTTCCCAAGTGAACATCGCTGATTGCGACGATTTTAATTGCTTGGGGAGTATCTTCATATTGTTTATTGGTTAAAATGCTGACTACATTGGTTTCCGGATGATGATAGTTATATACCCCATATCCCAGCAATCCCAACGTGAACACTAAAGACAGATAGAACCTATATTTGCAGACAACTTTGAATAATTTCAAGAGATCAAACAAAAGCAGGAATAATGCCATGTATAGAGTAAATATCAACCAACTTGTTCCAATGGTGTACATCGAATGGGAGATAAAGACAGGCATCTCAAGGTTACGAGCCAGCATCGTGCCGAAAAAGGATAAAGCACATATCCAGAATAAAACGGTCAGGAATATTTTTACTCCGAGAGATTTAACTTTCAGAGCTTGCTTTGCTCTGCTAAATATGTAGGCATTACCTGCCAGATAAAGAGTGATAATGATGAGTAAATATGTAAGCATAGTGTTTACTTAAAAATCAGAGAATTTATTGGGGCAAAGATAGGTTTTATTGTTGAGTAAAAAGAGTTAATAGTGCTGATATGACTCTAAAATAGCCAAATAAAGGAAAGAGAATGTATCTGTAACGGCTTGATTGAATCTTAATTACGAAAAATTATAGGAAAATCTGTTTTTATTCTTATCTTTGTCCTCTGAAATGAAAAGACTAGCCTACATAACAGCACTGATCCTTTCTCTCCTGATTATCTATTCAGGAGGTGGAGTCTCTCTTGTGCGTTATTGCTGTGCCCGTTGTGAAGCGGTGCAGAGCTGTTGTGATACAGGTTGTCCGAAGTGTAAAAAGACTCATACTTGTGATTCAAAAAAAGGTTGTAAAGATAAAGGTTGTACAGCTACTATTTATAAGCTCGATTTGATGAAACATACTACTGAACTGACAACATCAGCTTTAGTAGTCGATCTTTTGTGTGAGTATTTTTGCTATCTGTTGACTCCGACCTATGCGGATAAACCGGTAGAATATGATAGTCTGACCTCTCCGCCACCTCTCTGTTCGAGGCAGAAGCTGGCGCTATATTCCACTTATATTATTTAGCCACTATTTCTTTCTTATTTATTCCTTTGCTTTCTATTGAATATGGAAGTAAAGTGAAACAGAATGCAACTAAGTTGCATGAGAAATGAATTAATTTTGTATCTCGAAAGTAACTTTAGAAAGAATGAAATATATGATAATAGGACTGTTCCTGTTATTTGCCGGTAATCTATATGCGCAAGTACGGGGAACAGTGAAAGATAGTACTGGGGAGGCTATTCCGGGTGCAAATGTGTTCTGGATGAATACAGGACAAGGAGTGACAACTAAGGAAGATGGTAGTTTTTCTATTGTAAAACCTTCCAAAAGTCACATGTTAATAATCAGTTTTATTGGTTTCCAGAATGATACCATTCATGTGAGCAGTAAAAATCAGCAGTTGGATATTGTGCTTCGTGATGGAGTGGAATTGAATGAGGTGAATATTGTCACTCGCAAACTGGGAACGATGAAATTACGCAGTAGCGTGATGAACGAAGATATGATAAGCAGTGCAGAATTGAGTAGAGCTGCTTGTTGTAATCTGGGTGAAAGTTTTGTGACCAATCCTTCGGTAGATGTGAGCTATTCTGATGCAGCAACAGGGGCCAAGCAGATTAAATTGTTGGGACTGTCCGGCACTTATGTGCAGATGTTGACGGAAAATATTCCGAATTATCGTGGGGCAGCTTCTCCTTATGGATTAGGGTATGTTCCCGGTCCGTGGATGCAGAGTATACAAGTTTCCAAAGGAACATCTTCTGTAAAGAATGGTTATGAAGCCATCACAGGACAGATTAACGTGGAATTTAAGAAGCCGCAGTTGCCGGAAGCCGACTGGGTATCTGCCAATCTTTTTGCAAGCACTACCAACCGGTATGAAGCCAATGCAGATGCTACATTAAAGATTTCCAAACGATGGAGTACTTCTTTATTGGCACATTATGAGAATGAGACTAAAGCGCATGATGGCAATGATGACGGATTTGTGGATATTCCTCAAGTAGAGCAGTATAATGTGTGGAACCGATGGGCATATATGGGCGACCATTATGTTTTTCAGGCAGGTATCAAAGCTCTTTCCGAAACACGTACCAGCGGACAGGCCAATCATGGAGGGGCAATACACTCCGGTGATTTATATAAAGTGGGGATTGATACAGAACGTTATGAATTCTTCACCAAGAATGCGTACATATTTAATAAGGAGAAGAATACGAATCTGGCTTTGATTCTTTCCACTACTTTGCACAATCAGGATGCTACGTATGGACGCAAACTGTATAATGTGGATCAAACCAACGTTTATGCTTCGCTGATGTTTGAAACGGAATTTAATCCGCAGAACAGCTTTTCTGCAGGATTAAGCTTCAATTATGACGCTTACGACCAGCATTATCGTTTGGAGAATAATACGGATAATCCTCTCAAAGCCTTTGAAAAGGAAGCTGTTCCCGGTGCATACGTGCAATATACGTTGAACCTGAATGATAAATGGATGGTGATGGCGGGTTTGCGTGGAGACTACAGTAACGAACATGGTTTCTTTGTGACTCCGCGTGCACATCTTAAATACAATCCGAATGATTATGTGAACTTCCGTCTTTCTGCCGGAAAAGGGTATCGTACCAATCATGTGCTGGCAGAAAACAATTATCTGCTTTCCAGTAGTCGTAAGGTAGAAATAGCTAAGAATCTGGATATGGAAGAAGCATGGAATTATGGTGCCAGTGTATCTACTTATATTCCCATATTCGGCAAAACGCTGAATGTAAATGCAGAATACTATTACACAGATTTCTTGAAACAAGTAATAGTGGATATGGATAGCAACCCTCATGAAGTGGCTTTCTATAATTTGAATGGACGTTCTTACTCGCATGTATTCCAGGTGGAAGCAAGTTATCCTTTTTTCAAAGGATTCACCTTGACAGGAGCTTACCGACTCACGGATGCAAAAACGACTTACAAGGGGGTGCGAATGGAGAAACCTCTAACCAGCAAATACAAAGGCTTGCTCACTGCTTCTTACCAGACTCCGCTGGGGATTTGGCAGTTTGATGCAACACTGCAACTGAATGGTGGAGGTAGGATGTCTACTCCTTATGAATTGGGAGATGGACAGTTGTCCTGGGAACGTCGATATGGTAGTTTTGAGCAGTTGAGCTTACAGGTGACACGTTACTTCCGCCGCTGGTCCATCTATGTAGGAGGAGAGAACCTGACCAATTTCAAACAAAAGAATCCGATTATCGATGCGGCAAATCCTTGGGGAAACAACTTTGATTCCACTATGATATGGGGACCGGTACACGGGGCAAAAGGATATATCGGAATACGTTTTAATTTAGCTAGGAATAGCGAGTAAAAACTAGGAATAGTGAGTTGCGGGACGATCGCATAGAAAATAAAGAATACTAATTTTAAACTGATAGGAAAAATGAAAACAAAAAGATGGATGGCCACTTGCGTGGTGGCTCTTTTGAGTGTAGCAGCTGTATTGGCAAAAGATATTCGTGTAGTTGTATTCAAAGTGTCCCAGATGCATTGTGAGAAATGCGAAAAGAAAGTAAAGGACAATATGCGTTTTGAAAAAGGATTGAAGGATATTGCGACCGAAGTAAAAACTAAAATGGTGACTATCACGTATGATGCTGAAAAAACGAATGTAAAGAACTTGCAAGCAGGATTTAACAAGTTCAATTATGAAGCTGAATTTGTAAAAGAAACAAAGAAAGACGATCAGAAGACTGATAAGAAGTAATTGAACAAATACCTATATTAGCTTGTTTCTATAAACAAACAATGGTTCTTCCCCGACTCCTTTCCGGGAGGAAGGGAAGACCGTAAATAATAATTATATGGGTAACACAATAAAAAAGGCATTTCCTGTGCTTAATATGCATTGTGCAGGATGTGCCAATAATGTAGAAAAAACAGTGAAAAAATTGCCGGGAGTCATTGAGGCTTCCGTTAATTTTGCTACCAATACATTGACCGTTTCTTATGAGAAAGACCAGCTGACTCCCGGGGAAATCCGTGCGGCTGTGCTTGCGGCAGGTTATGATCTGATTGTGGAAGAAGCCCACAAGGAGGAACGCCGGGAAGAGGAGCAGCATAAGCGTTACACTCGTTTGAAGTGGAAGGTGATTGGGGCTTGGATTTTGGTAGTACCGTTGCTGGTATTTTCCATGATACTGATGCATGTACCCTACTCTAATGAGATTCAAATGGTACTTGCTATCCCTGTCATGGTCTTTTTCGGAGGTGGTTTCTTTACCGGAGCTTGGAAACAGGCTAAACTGGGACGGAGCAATATGGATACACTGGTTGCACTTAGTACTTCCATTGCTTTTCTGTTCAGTCTGTTCAATACTTTCTTCCCCGAATTTTGGTATGCTCGTGGATTGGAACCGCACGTCTATTATGAGGCTTCTGCGGTGATTATCGCTTTCGTTCTTACCGGAAAATTGATGGAGGAGCGTGCTAAAGGAAATACCTCGACTGCTATTCGCAAGTTGATGGGAATGCAGCCTAAAGTTGCCTGGGTTCTGCGCAATGGAGTGGAAGAGGAGATTTTGATCGAGAACCTCCAGATAGGTGATATGGTCGTTGTACGCCCGGGAGAACAGATACCTGTGGACGGTCAGCTTTCCGAAGGCGATTCGTATGTTGACGAAAGTATGATTAGTGGTGAACCGGTTCCGGTAGAAAAGAAGAAAGGCGATAAAGTTTTGGCAGGAACGATCAACCAGCGTGGCTCGTTTATTATACATGCCACACAGGTAGGTAGTGAAACGGTGCTTGCCCGCATCATTTCCATGGTGCAGGAAGCACAGGGTAGCAAAGCTCCCGTGCAACGTATCGTCGATCGTATTACTGGAATTTTTGTACCTGTCGTATTGGGCATTGCTATCCTGACATTTGTTTTATGGGTTGCTATCGGTGGTAGTGAATATATCTCTTATGGTATTCTGTCGGCTGTTTCTGTCCTTGTTATTGCTTGTCCGTGTGCTTTGGGACTTGCTACGCCTACTGCATTGATGGTGGGAATAGGCAAAGCTGCCAGTCAGCATATTCTGATTAAAGACGCGGTAGCTTTGGAACAAATGCGTAAAGTGGATGTCGTTGTACTGGATAAAACCGGAACATTGACTGAAGGACACCCTACTGCTACCGGATGGTTATGGGCACAATCGCAGGAACCTCATTTCAAAGATGTGCTTTTAGCTGCGGAAATGAAATCGGAGCATCCGCTTGCCGGTGCTATCGTTTCTGCACTTCAGGATGAGGAGAAGATAAAACCTGCTGCATTGGACAGTTTCGAAAGTATTACGGGAAAAGGAATCAAAGTCTCTTATGAGGGACATACCTACTGGGTAGGTAGTCATAAACTCCTAAAAGATTTCAGTGCGACAGTAAATGATGTGATGGCTGAAATGCTGGTTCGCTATGAATCGGATGGCAATGGTATTATCTACTTTGGATGCGAAAACGAGTTATTGGCTATCATTGCTGTTTCTGACCCGATAAAAGCTACTTCAGCCGAAGCAGTGAAAGAACTGAAACGTCAAGGTATTGACATTTGTATGTTGACGGGTGACGGGCAGCGGACGGCATTAGCTGTTTCTTCCCGTTTAGGAATCGAACGTTTTGTCGCTGACGCTCTGCCGGACGATAAAGCCGAATTTGTGCGTGAGCTTCAAATGCAGGGAAAGAAAGTCGCTATGGTAGGAGATGGTATCAATGATTCGCAGGCTTTGGCACTGGCTGACGTCAGCATCGCCATGGGGAAAGGAACTGATATTGCTATGGACGTAGCTATGGTAACTTTGATGACATCGGATTTATTGCTGCTTCCTAAAGCTTTTCAGCTGTCAAAGCAGACGGTCAAACTGATTCATCAGAATCTTTTCTGGGCGTTTATTTATAATCTGATCGGCATTCCTATTGCTGCCGGTATCTTGTTCCCATTGAATGATTTGTTATTGAATCCGATGTTGGCAAGTGCTGCAATGGCCTTCTCCAGTGTGAGTGTAGTGCTCAACTCATTGAGCTTGGGAAGAAAATGAGTAAGCGACTGTAAAAAGAAAACAAACTGTAAGTAAATAATAAACGGTGAATACTTTGCGGATCATGCGCAATTTGTTCACCGTTCGTTTTTTTTGCAATTCGCTGTTATAATTTTATCCTCTATCGCTCTTCATAAGAATTATCTGTTTCTGAATTCCAATGGCGTCATTCCTACATACCGCCTAAAATATTTACCAAAGAATGAGGCACTGGGGAAGTTTAGAGAATAAGCTATTTCTTGGATAGTCATATTAGTGCCTTTCAGTTTCGCTTTGGCATCCATGATTACAATATAAGCAATGGTGTCCAATACACTTTTACCTGTCACTTGTCTCACAGTTGTGCTTAGATGCTGAAGAGATATTCCGAGTTTATCGGCGTAGAATTGTGCACGACGTTCATTCTTATAATTCTCGGTGATGGCTTGAATCAATTCCCGGCAGATTTCCTTTTTGCGGTTTGAACTGCTGTTCTCACCCGGAAATTTATGATATATCAGTCGTATACTTGTCAGGATAGTCTGAAGGGATAACTCAACCAATTCGGAATCCATTTCGAAGTTCTCATTGCAACTAGCCCGTGATAATAGAGCAAAATAGTCTTTCAGATAACTGGCTACTTCTTCATTAAGAGGAACCACCGGTTGCTCTATCAGTTTGGGATATGCATTACCAATATTCTTCATCAGATTGATTCGTCCGGCACAATAGGCAGAGAAACCGGCAAAGCAAAGACATACTTTTTCTGTTCTCTCCCGAAACTGGATGATTGTTCCCGGTAACAATGTTATCAGGTCATTAGGACGAATTTCATAATCAAGCAGATTGATGGAGGCTTTCATCGAACCTTCGGTGCAGATGGCAACAATACATGCCTGCAACCGACAAGATTGCTTATAAATATTGAGAATGTCTTCCGTAACATTCGTCCATGCTAATACTTCGGTAGGCAAGTCTACCTGTGGAAAGTCCATTTTCATAGTTGTGTTTGTTATATTAGGCCAACAAATGTACACATTTTCTTTTTATTTCTTACCTTTGTTTTTATGAAAACAGTTTTTATTGATTGGAATTTAATCCCATATGCCGAAGCATGGCAACGGCAGACAGAATGGTTTGATGATATTGTCCGGGCAAAAGTTCAGGGCGGGAGTTATGAAAATCGTGTCGTAATGTGCGAGCATCCCCATGTTTATACATTAGGGCGTAGCGGGAAAGAAAATAATATGCTGTTGAGTGATGAACAGCTGAAAGCGATTGACGCTACTCTTTATCATATTGATCGGGGAGGGGATATTACTTATCATGGTCCCGGACAACTGGTATGCTATCCGATACTGAATCTTGAAGAATTTCAGTTAGGATTGAAAGAGTACGTTCATCTGTTGGAAGAAGCGGTGATTCGCGTATGTGCTTCTTATGGCATTGAAGCCGGACGTTTAGAGAAAGCGACAGGAGTGTGGCTGGAGGGTGATACGCCCCGTGCACGTAAGATTTGTGCTATCGGAGTGAGGAGCAGTCACTTTGTCACTATGCACGGACTGGCTTTGAATGTGAATACGGATTTACGTTATTTCAGCTATATCCACCCTTGTGGATTTATAGATAAAGGCGTCACTTCTCTTCGTCAGGAATTAAAGCACGATGTGCCGATGGACGAAGTGAAGCAACGCCTCGAAGATGAGCTTAGAAAACTATTCCAACTCCCAGCTGCCAGGTGCGGTGCATAAAGCAATCCTTATCAGCCAAAGCATAAGAGAAGTCTGCACGTATCGGCCAGAAGTTGATTCCGCAGCCTAAAGTGCCGTAGTTACCTATTCCTTTGTCTTTGTCTCCAAAATGGTATCCTGCACGGACAACTCCATATTTCAGGAAGTTATATTCGGCTCCTACACCGGCCTGTAAATGACGGATTTCAGAAGGAAGCAGGTAATTGAAGTCGAGCGCAACCTGCAAACGATTTTCTATACTGAATGGCAGGTCGATCGTACCTCCTAAGCCTAATCTGGCGGGTAGCTTCTGTCCATCCAGTTTTTTGCCTAAGTTGGCAGCTTGGAAACCAATGCTCCAGGAAGCCATTTCATCCAACAGAGCCATGCTGCGATAGTAAGTCGCACCGAAGTCCAGACAAACACTATTCTTGGTGTCCGCACCTTCTGCGGCTTTGGCTTGCAGGTATCTGAACGTTAATGACATCGATAGATTCTTGGCTATATTTCTGAAATAGGCAGCTTCCAGATCCCATATATGCGGACGGTAATCAAAGACTTTGGGATCTTTGAAATGCCGGAAACCTATAGCAAATCCATGTATGCCTTCCCTTCCGATCCGATAGAAAAGGGAGGCACTATGTAGCGCATAGTCTTTGTTGATATTAGCGTATGAATAACTCGCACCCATTACTTCCTGTGAGAAAGCGATGGTAGAAGCATTATGAAAGATAGCTGTACTACCGTTATCGGTGGTAGCTAATCCTGTACCTGCCATACCTGCCGATTGGGCGTCCGGAGTAAGTTCCAGAAAGTAGGCGTTTGCCATTTCTTGTGCTCCCAGCAAAGTGGGGAATAAGCACGAGACGAGAAGGAAATGTTTTACTCGTTTCATAATCAGTTATTTTTAGAGTGAGACATCCGGACAACACGTATGCCTGTCCACGATTTATTGTTGTTTAGCATGTGATTGAGAGGTTCATCGCTGACAACTACTTTTCCCAATGTAGAAGAAGCGTGTAGCAGATGCAGTTTTCCAAGTCTATATGCTGCTATTCCCACATGAGCTATATCCAATCCGGACACCTTCGTTGTAATGGCAATAATATCTCCATTCATGATCCAGGGCAATCCGGCTTCCGGCAGTTCGCTTTTCGGCAGCCAATGTACAACTTTTCCGGAGATTGCTTTTTCATGTTCGGCCATTTGTAGTACATTTTCCGGCGAATCAGCCATTTTTTTGTATTGCCGGGGGTGAGCGGACATATATGAAAGAGCTAATTTCTTAGTATGTACACTGTTCTTGGCAGTAATATCTGTGAGGAATCCGTGGCGAACGCCGTTTTCAATCCATTCAGAAGTGTAATGCAACCGGGAAGGATATCCGTTGATGATGCCATCCCGATAGCGTATTTTTTGCAGATTGTCAGCAAAGGAAGAACCGAGTGCCTGTGCAAGTGTATATTCTACAAAAGTGAGACAATCTACTGCATCAGTCCGAATCACTAGCGCTTCTTTTTCATCTTGGTCTAATGTGTTGGCCACATATTTGGTTCCCAGGTAAGATTTCCCGATTCGTAACATAGGTTCCGAATCTTCCGGGAATACAACGCCATCACGCAACCATTTCTCCAATTCTTGTGTCCATTGTTGCTTATATTTAAAATGGTCCTGAAATCCCCAGCCATGTCCTCCGGTAGGATAGACATGGAGAGTGGCCGGAACTTTGTTTTTTTGTAAAGCAAGGTAATAGTTTACTCCGTGGTAAGGTGGTACGGAAGGATCGTCGGAGGTAAGAGCTATAAATGCTTGCGGAGTATCGGGAGTTACTTGCAGTTCGGCAGAGAATTTCTGTATCTGTTCCATCGTGGGATTCTTACCGAGCAATGCCTCTCTTGTATTTCCCCGGGTGACTTGCATCATCGTGACCACCGGATAAAGTAATATCTGAAAATCCGGACGTGTTTCCGAATTATAATGAGTGGCGATTGTAGAAGCTAAATGTCCCCCTGCAGAAGCGCCCATTATTCCTACCTTATGCGGATTGACATTCCATTCCTTGGCATGCTGCCGTACTATACGAATTGCTTGTTCGGCATCTGATATGGGGACTTCGCAATGTCCGTTCGGCATCCGGTATTTTAACACAATATAGGTGATACCTTGTCCGCAAAACCAGGGAGCCATATCATACCCTTCTCCATCCATACCAAGTCGACGATAACCGCCTCCGGGGCACATGATAATGGCCATTCCATTTGGCTTTTCCGGATGGTAGACCGTCATAGTGGGGTATGTGATATTTGTGACAAAATGAGGGCGTACTTCCTGCTCTTCTCCGGTTAATCCACTGGAGTTGGGAGCACCGTCGGGCCACAAAGGTAGCTCAACGGGCTGTTGTGCAAATGTTATTGCAGTTATAAGCGATACTATGATGGATAATAGTCTCCTCATAATTAATTATTTAACTTTCATTGAAGCCTTTATAAAGTAAAGAATCAATAATGCATATGCTCCTAATGCCAACACTTCAGACCAAGTATTGTTCAACCATGCTTCATTGACCAGATTGATTCCGCCAAAGCGCATTGCAGCACTGATTACTCCCATCAATGCACCTCCGGCAATGAAACCGGATGCCAACAAGGTTCCTTTTTCCCCTCTTTCCGTATTCAGAGTTGCATCTTTGCTACGGGTTGTCACAAACCAATTAACAGCTCCACCCACTACCAACGGTACGTTCAGTTCCAATGGAATAAACATACCCAGTGCGAAAGCTAATGCAGGAATTTTACAAAGAGTCAGAATAATCGCTAAGACAGCGCCGATGCCATATAACAACCAGGGTGCGCCTACACCACTCATCAACGGTTCGATAACGGCTGCCATTGCATTGGCTTGTGGAGCAGCCAGTGCGCCACTTGTAAATCCGTATGTCTTATTCAGGATAATCATTACACCGCCTACTGTTGCAGCTGATACGATAGTTCCTAGAAACTTCCAGGTTTCCTGTTTGGCGGGTGTACTTCCGAGCCAGTACCCAATCTTCAAGTCGGTGATGAAACCTCCTGCCATTGACAGTGCAGTACATACCACGCCACCCATCACCAATGCGGCAACCATACCCGAAGGACCTTTCAGACCGACAGCTACCATTACTACGGAAGCCAAAATCAGTGTCATCAATGTCATTCCTGAAACCGGGTTAGTACCTACAATGGCAATAGCATTAGCGGCTACTGTGGTAAACAGGAAAGAGATACCTGCAACTAAAACGATAGCTACCAATGTATGCAACAGATTTCCTTGCATAACGTCGAGGTAGAAGAATAATACGATTAGTATCAATGTGATGATCGAACCGATAGCGATAATCTTCATTGAAAGATCCCGTTGCGTGCGGATAATGTTTTTCTCCACATTTCCTTTGCCACCCATCTCTTTAGCAGCCAGTCCGACAGCACTTTTGATGATGCTCCAGGAGCGGATAATACCAATCACACCTGCCATAGCAATACCACCGATACCGATGCTCTTGGCATAATATTTGAATATCTCTTCCGGACTCATCATTCCTACGGTAGATGTAACTTCCGGGTTCCAGGCATTCAATACACTGTCGCCCCAGATAGCGGACATTCCCGGAATGATAATCCACCATACAGCCAATGAACCGGCACAAATGATGGAAGCATATTTCAGTCCGACGATATATCCCAAACCGAGTACAGCAGCACCGGTATTTACCTTGAATACTAACTTTGCCTTTTCTGCGAGCATTTCTCCGGCACTGCAAACACGGGTGGTGAAGTTTTCGTTCCACCATCCGAATGTAGCTACGATGAAGTCATATAATCCACCGATCATACCTGCCATCAATAACGGTTTAGCCTGGCTGCCTCCTTTTTCTCCGGAGATCAGCACTTGTGTAGTAGCCGTTGCTTCCGGAAAAGGATATTTTCCATGCATATCACTAACAAAATATTTTCGGAAAGGAATCAGGAACAGGATACCCAATACACCACCCAGTAAGGAGCTGATGAATACCTGCATGAAAGTAACCGTCATTTCGGGATATTTGGCTTGAAGAATATAAAGAGCGGGGAGGGTAAAGATCGCTCCGGCAACAATGACACCGGAACAAGCTCCGATAGACTGGATAATAACATTTTCTCCCAACGCATTTTTTCTTTTTGCGGCTCCGGAAACTCCTACGGCAATGATTGCAATCGGAATAGCGGCTTCAAATACCTGTCCGACCTTCAACCCCAGATAGGCAGCGGCGGCTGAAAATAGGATTGCCATGGCAATACCCCATGCAACTGACCAGATATTAACTTCCGGATAATTTTTTGAGGGACCCATCAACGGGTTGTACACTTCCCCGGGTTTCAACTCTCTGAACGCATTCTCGGGTAACCCGGTGAATTTGTCTTCTTCTTGTTTCATAGTTTTTATAATTTGCTAATGTGTCAATTTACATTTCCGTCCTCAAAGTAAACAAAAAAAAAGGAGAACCGAAAGATTCTCCTTTATGTAATAGTCTATTTTTTCCTACTTTGCATCTTTTGCTGTCATATCGCCCTCGATATACAATCTTACCATCTCTGTTTTGGCATTGGTACGCAAGGTGATTGATTTTTTGAAATGTCCCGGATATTTGCCTGTTCCGTTATAAGTCACCTTGATTGTTCCCTTTTTGCCCGGCATGATGGGCTCTTTTGTATATTCGGGTACTGTACATCCGCATGAGGCTACAGCTTGATGGATTACCAAAGGAGCATCACCGATATTAGTAAAGGTAAATGTGCAACTGACAACCGGACTATTTTCTGAAAACTTACCGAAATCGTGAGTTGTTTTGTCAAACTTGATATCTGCATTTGTTTGCGCAAATGCAAAACTTACACCCATTACTAACAGGGTCATTAAAAAAAGTATCTTTTTCATTTTTCCTTCTCTTTTTGATTACAAATGCCAAAGATAATGCTTTTTCCCCTAAAATATACTTTATAGAGTGCGAAATAGTATTAAACGGCTCTCTTTTGCTATTTTGAGAGTTGGAATCCCAACATCATTCCGTCGTAATTTTCAGCGAGTGAACTAACTGTTTTTAGTGCGGTACTGTTGCTTTTGCTACCGATGAAAGCCATCAGTTTCAGTAGCTTGTCCGAGTTGAACAGTAACTCCAGTGAACTGGAGCTGCAATTAACTTTTGCATGTAGATTCAGCAGTTTCAGGTATTTCAGGTCTACTTGTTTGGTTGAAGCGTTGTAGGAATAAGTTCCTTTCAATGTTTTTTTACCCACTGTGCTGGTGAAAGTGCTGTCGGCATTGAAGGTGAAGCTCATCTGACCGTCTTTAATACCTATTTTGCTTAATTGCTCGTTCAGTTTGTTTTCAGCCATAGTAGCTGCGGCCGCTCCTCCTGCTTTCATCAGCAAGTTGTCCGATTCGAATTCTACAGCCGAACCTTTGTAGTTCCATGTTCCGGTCATATCGATAGATTCGGTATTTCCTGTTATGGCATTCACTACCTTTGAAATGTTGTCCTTATTTAATAAATCTGACCATGATTGTGCCTGGCTGTTAGTCGCCATTAGCATAAATGCTGCCATAAAGGCAATTGATAAAAAACTCTTTTTCATTTTCATTCTTTTTTCATTTAATATTGAGATCCTTGTTTATGTTTTCGATGTAGTTGAGTATGTCTGTACGCCCCATACGGTCTTCCGAGGAAGAAACGAAGTAAGGCGGGAGCTCTTCCCATTGTTTACTCAACTCACGTAAGTAAGCATTGATATTTATTTTTAAACGTCCACCTTTGAGCTTGTCGGCTTTGGTAAAGATGATAGAGAAGGGAATACCATTCTCGCCCAGCCATTCCATAAACTCCAGGTCTATTTTTTGAGGTTCCAGCCGACTGTCTATCAGGACGAAGAGATTGGTCATTTGCTCCCGTTCCAGGATGTAATCTTCGATTATGGTACGTATCTGGTCTTTTCCTTTTTGTCCGCGCCGGGCATAGCCATATCCCGGAAGGTCGACGAGGTACCAGTTCTTATTGATAAAGAAGTGGTTGATTAACATCGTTTTTCCCGGAGTGGCGGAAGTCATAGCCAGTCCTTTACGGTTAGTCAGCATATTGATAAGACTTGATTTACCCACATTTGAACGGCCTATAAAGGCATATTCCGGGAAAATTCCGGCCGGGCATTTTCTCACGTCCGTATTACTAATCACAAATTCAGCACTTGTTATTTCCATCTTCTTGTCATTTATTTCTTTGTAGCTCCTTTTTAGACATCAACATTAAGCCCGCAAAGGTAAGCGTTCCATTTAACATTAGCAATTCATAGCCGAATTTATATCCGGTTTCTTTTCCAATCCACCAGTCGGCAAGATAACAGAGTAGTGGTGATAGGATGGCTATCAGAGGGACCCACCGGTCATTTGTTTGTCTTCGGGTAAAGAGCCCGAAAGCGAACATTCCGAGTAGGGGACCATACGTGTAGGAGGCGATGATATATATGGCGTCAATTACGCTTTTGTTGTTGAGCATTTCTACCAGGCAAATGAAAAATGCCAATAAGATTGATAGCAGTAAATGTACCTTATTCCTTTTGCGACGCGCTACCTCTTCTGTGTCTTTTTCGGTATTCAGCAGGTCTACACATACGCTGGTTGTCATTGCAGTCAGAGCGGAATCCGAGTTGCTGAAAGCTGCTGCGATAATACCGATTGTAAAGAGTATCAATACGGATTGTCCCAGATAACCTTGCGCTGCAAACATGGGTAGTATATCATCATTCATAGCCGGTAGTTCGAGCTGCATTTGTCCCGCTAGCGTTATCAATAGAATTCCCAGGCATAGAAAAAGAAAATTTAATGGAATGAACGAGAAGCCGTAGCAATACATATTTTTTTGTGCTTCCCGGAGGTTCCGACAGGAAAGGTTCTTTTGCATCATATCCTGATCCAGTCCGGTCATCACGATAACGATGAAGATACCGCTGAAGAACTGTTTGAAGAAGTTTTGCCGCGATACCCAGTCGTCAAATACAAAAATACGGCTATGTTCACTACTTTGGATTGTTTGGACAATACCGCTGAAATCAAGGTCTAATCTTTGGATCGTAAAATAGATGATAAAGATCAGGGCGGCAATCAGGCAAAATGTTTGTAAGGTATCTGTCCACACGATGGTCTTTATCCCGCTTTTATGAGTATAGATCCATACCAGTGTGACAGAGCCGACAGCAATCAGCCAAAAGGGGATGTGCATTTCCTGAAATACATAAGTATGTAGAATGAGGCAGACCAGATAAAGTTTGGCTGCGGTTCCGAGCATGCGTGACAGTAGAAAGAAAAAAGAACTTGTGCGATAAGCACGCAATCCGATACGGGTGCCGATATACCCGTAGATACTTGTCAGATTTAGCTTATAATATAGAGGAAGTAAGACGTGAGCCACAACCATGTATCCGAAAAAAAATCCGAGTACCGTTTGCATGTAAGTCATATCCATTCCGCGCACCATTCCCGGTACAGAAACAAAAGTGACTCCGGAGATAGAGGCGCCAATCATTCCGAAAGAGACTATATACCAAGGTGATTGGTTCTCTCCCTTAAAGAACGCTGCATTCGATCCGCCCTTGCGTCCGGTGATACGGGCTATTAGTAGTAATACCGCAAAGTAGCAAATAATAGTGACAAGTATCATCATAACAGATGCAAAGGTAGCAATTTTTGTAGGTATTAAAAACAATAATCTGTATCTTTGCAAGGTTTTATCGATAGAACAGCAATTATTATCTATGAACCAACAATATCCTTCTATACTGCTTGAAAAGGCAGTCGGCGAATTTTCCAAACTTCCGGGTATCGGGCGTAAGACAGCTATGAGGCTTGTACTGCATCTGCTCCGTCAGGATACGGCTACTGTGGAAGCTTTCGGGAATTCTATCATTACTTTGAAACGTGAGGTGAAGTATTGCAAAGTGTGTCATAATATATCCGATACTGAAACTTGCCAGATCTGTGCTAATTCGCAACGGGATGCTTCCACTGTTTGTGTAGTGGAAAATATTCGTGACGTAATGGCAGTGGAAGCAACACAGCAGTACCGCGGACTTTATCATGTCTTAGGAGGAGTCATTTCTCCAATGGACGGAGTCGGACCGAGTGACCTTCAGATTGAAAGTCTGGTGCAGCGGGTGGCTGAAGGTGGAATTAAAGAGGTCATTCTGGCTTTAAGCACCACGATGGAGGGTGATACTACCAATTTCTATATCTATCGCAAGTTAGATAAGCTGGGCGTGAAACTTAGTGTCATAGCCCGTGGTATATCAGTTGGCGATGAACTTGAATATGCCGATGAAGTAACTTTGGGACGCAGCATTGTAAACCGGACACTTTTTACCGGAACAGTATAATCATTATTAATTATTTAAGAACGAACATGGAAGAACAGATAAAACGAGCTGTTAGAAATTTGAATATTAGTTATGTTTTCTTTTGGGTGCTCCCGGCTTTTTTGCTTGGGGCAGGAGAGTTTGAACTCTTTCCCGTAGGAGGTTTGGTAGATAATGCACAAGCTATCTACTATTTTGAGACAATCGGCATTTTGCTTACAGCTTTGTGTGTACCTCTTTCTCTCAAATTGTTTAGCCTGGTGCTTAAAAAGAAGATAGATCATATGACCATCACGCTTGCTTTGAAGCGATATGTGCAATGGAACATTGTTCGTTTGGGAGTGCTTGAAGTAGCTATTGTAGTGAATCTTTTGTGTTACTATCTGACATTAAGCAGTACGGGTAATCTTTGTATGCTGATCGGTCTGACGGCATCACTTTTCTGTCTTCCCAGTGAGAAAAGATTACGTAATGAGCTTCACATAGCAAAAGACGAGAAACTATGAGACAGTCTTTCTTAATGAACGAACGTATTTATCTTCGTGCAGTAGAACCGGAAGATATGGACATTATGTACGAGATGGAAAATGACCCTTCCATGTGGGATATTAGCAACTTTACGGTCCCTTATTCCCGTTATGTGCTTCGTCAATACATCGAAGGCTCACAGTGCGATGTGTTTGCCGATAAGCAATTGCGGCTGATGATTGTACGCAAATCTGACCAGTGCATACTCGGTACAATTGATATAACAGATTTTGTACCCCTTCATTCGCGGGGAGAAGTAGGGATTGCCGTCCATAAGGAGTATCGGCAACAAGGTTATGCTACTGATGCATTGAAATTGCTTTGTGAATACGCTTTTGATTTTCTGTCTTTAAGTCAACTCTATGCACATGTCATGACGGATAATGAAGTATGTGTAAAACTGTTCACCTCTTGTGGTTTCGTTCAATGCGGATTATTAAAAAACTGGTTGCAGGTGGAGGGTTGTTACAAAGATGCATTGCTTCTCCAATGTTTGAATCCTAAGAAATGAGATATTAATTGAGAGTAGGCACTTGTGGGAAACGTGACCACGTTTCATACTTGCTGCCTAACTTCTCTAAAGCTTTCCGCCACATATCTTTAATATTGTTTTTCATCAGATATGATTTCTCTTCCTCGGACACCAACCAAGTGTTTTCTCTGATTTCGTTGCTCAACTGTTCGCTATCCCAACCGGAATATCCCAAGAAGAAACGAATGCATTCACTGATTTTATTCCCTTGTAATATGTATTTCTTTATTTCATCAAAATCTCCATTCAGATAAAGCCCTTTACTGATAGAAATAGACCCTGGAATGTCAGATAATGTGTGGAGATAAAATAAGGTATCAGTGGCAATAGGTCCACCTTTATATAGAGGAATCTCATCCAGATATTTAAATTCCATGATGATATCATTGAGGAGTAGTGGCAGTTGCTTGTTGATAACCAATCCCATACTTCCTTCGTCCGTGTGATCGACCAGTAAAATTACGGATCTGCCAAACGTTGCGTCACGCAGAAAAGGTTCGGATATTAAAATCCTTCCTCTTGATGGTAACATATTATTCGATTGAATCTTAAATATGTCATAGTCGATATTCATGCCACTAAAGTAATAAAAAAAACGGAAAAACAATCGTTCTTTCCGTTTTTTTTCATTTTAAGAATGGCTTTTATGAATATCTGATGTCAAATAATCACGCTGTCGGATGATTTTCAGCGAATAGTTTCATTCTTTCATCCAGTTGTGCGTATTGATGGTCTTTAATAAAAGAGGTACACGCGCGCAATCCTTCCTGATGGCTTCCTGTGGTCACTAACGAGATAGCGCTTACTCCGTAGTACATCAATTCTTTCGCGAGTTCGCCACTGGTCATTCCCGGATATCCGATGGTGAAATAAAATCCGTCTGCAATCGGATCGCCCAGATCGTTGTCATATACCAGATGGAAACCGTGATGGAGGAAGATTTCTTTTAATTTCTGTGCCCTTTCGCCATATATCTTCACTTCGTTGAGGAAATTATATTGTCCTTCATTCGCTGCTTTCAGCATGGCCGCCATGGCGAACTGTGCAGAATGACTAGTTCCGGAAGAAAGTGCATAAAGTACACGGTGAATGAAAACCGTTCCGAAAGTTCCGCCACCATATCGTTTGGTCAGTCCCGGATAGCTTCGGTGGTATAGTTTATCAGAGATACAGCTTACACCAATACGTTGCCCGGCGTAGCTGAATGCTTTCGAGCCGGAAATCAGCAATACGTAATTGTTTGTATAATGGGCAACCGATGGCTGGAAAGGAGGTTGATACGGCTTGCTTAAATCTTGGCGAAAGTCCATGGCAAAATAAGCCAA
This sequence comes from Bacteroides sp. M10, assembly GCF_014334015.1. GTDB lineage: Bacteria > Bacteroidota > Bacteroidia > Bacteroidales > Bacteroidaceae > Bacteroides > Bacteroides intestinigallinarum. Next base: position 4,726,177 of record NZ_CP060488.1, read on the forward strand.
ATCCTCCAGAACAATCACATCATATTGTGTTGCCAATTCGCCGATAATCCGTAATTCTTCCTCTTTCAGGCAAATCCAGCTGGGATTATTGGGGTTTGAATAAATGATGGCTGATATATTTCCTTTTTTCAGATAGCTTTCCAGTTTCTCTTTGAGTTTTTCTCCGCGGTAGTCATACACATCAAATGTTTCAAACTTTTGTCCCATTACAACCAACTGCTGTTTCTGTACCGGAAACCCTGGATCGATAAACAAAATCGTATCTTTCTTTTCATCACATTGGCTGCAAGTAAGAAATGAAGCGAATGTACCTTGCATGGAACCGGTGACAGGCACACAACCCTCCGGGCTTAAATCTACGTTGATGAATGCTTTGATAAAGTTGGATGCCTCTTTCTTTAGTTCCGGCAATCCGTTGATGTCTGGATATAGACTGGCAATGCCATTTTGTAGCGCTTCAATTTCCGCTTTCACGCCTACTGCGGAAGGAGGAAGTCCCGGAACACCCATTTCCATTTTAATAAATTCAACTCCCGATGCTGCTTCTGCTTTTGAAGCAATAGCTTTCACTTCACGAATGGTAGCTTTGGAAAAATCGACAATTTGAAACTCATTGATGGTTTCATCAATCAGATGTCGTTCAATTGGTGTATTTTTCATTCTATTTTCTATTTTATTAGTAGCTGCAAATGTACACGATAATTCTTAATAAACCCACTTTTTCAGAAAAAAGATACTGAAGCTATTGCAGGTTTCAAAAAAATATCTACCTTTGCATCCGCAATCGAGAGAGATGCTAAAGTGAATATTTTGGTGCGTTAGTTCAGTTGGTTAGAATACATGCCTGTCACGCATGGGGTCACGGGTTCGAGTCCCGTACGCACCGCACTAGGAAATAAAAAATCCTCTGATTTACTAGAAATCAGAGGATTTTTTATTTTGAAGATAGCGATTATCGCTATCTCTTTTTTCCATCATATCCCCATTTCACATAGATGGCTCCCCAGGCAAATCCTGCTCCAAATGCAGTAAGAATTAGATTATCTCCTTTTTTGAGCTTATCTTCAAAATCCCAGAGGCAGAGTGGGAGAGTACCGGCACTAGTGTTGCCGTATCGTTCGATGTTGACCATGACCTTTTCGACAGGAACTTCCAAACGTTGTGTTACGGCAGTGATAATACGTTGATTAGCCTGATGAGGAATTACCCAGTCGATGTTGTCTTTGCTAAGATGGTTTCTTGCAATGATAGATTCACAGGCATCAGCCATGTTGGATACTGCATATTTGAATACAGTACGTCCTTCCTGATAGATGTAATGCATTTGATTGTCTAATGTATAATAAGAAGGAGTACATACAGAGCCCCCCGCTTTAATGTGCAAGAAAGGCAATCCCTTACCATCTGTCCTTAACACGGCATCCATAATACCTAAATCTTCAGTAGTAGGTTCAAGCATGACAGCTGCTCCGCCATCACCGAAAATCGGACAAGTTGCACGGTCGGTATAGTTGATTATTGATGACATCTTTTCAGCGCCTACAACTACCACTTTCTTATAATTTCCGGAACGGATAAAATTGGCTCCAGTCTCCAGTGCATATAAAAAACCGCTGCAAACAGCTTGCATGTCAAAAGCAAAAGCTCTTTTCAGTTCCAGTCTTTCACATAAAATAGAAGCCGTGGAAGGAAAGCGGTAGTCAGGGGTTGTTGTAGCTACAATGATCAGATCAATATCATCAGGATTTGTTTGAGTGCGTTTTATTAACTGTTTGACAGCTTTACGAGCTATGTAAGAAGTTCCCAGTCCTTCCTCTTTCAAAATACGTCTTTCCTTAATGCCAATACGCCCCATAATCCATTCGTCGGTAGTATCTACCATTTTGGAAATCTCATCATTGGTCAAGATGTAATCGGGTACATATCCTCCGACTCCTGTAATTACTGCGTTTATTTTTTCCATTCGTTTTATCTAGTTTTGGTAAATTGAATAAGGAGGTTCATTCGAAAATCAGAAATGCGGGCGCAAATATATGGAAAAGAGACCGAATTCCAATAGTAGTTTGTGAAACTGTAGCCTTTTTAATTAATAAAAAGGAATATTTGACCAAATTTTGTCTAATTTTTGGCAGACGCTTTTTGTTAAAAGTAATGTGCGGTAATAGTCAGTTATTCATAGAAAAAACATTGTGTATGTGAAAATATTTTGTTAATTTTGTAGATATAAATCAAAGCATATCCATCATGAAAGAATTCACAATACGCGCCTATGGCCGTATGGAACTTGCATCACTTTATTCTCCCGAACTTACCGATATCGCTGCATACCGAAAAATGAAGAAATGGATCCAATTATGTCCGGGGCTTTTACAACGCTTGTATGACTTGGGCTACCAGCCTAACTGCCGCTCTTACACTCCTCTGGAAGTAAGAGTCATTATAGATGCATTGGGAGAACCTTGAGACCTGTTAAAAAAGGACAGTTGAAACATGAAAAAAAGAAGAAATCGTAAAGCAGCGCTTTGCATGGCCTAAAGCATAGCTTTACGACCTCTAAAGCTAAGCTTTAGACCTTACAAAGCACTATGTTATTTTGCGGGTTCAGCAGTCGTATTCTTTTTCATCCAATCTATTCCGGGCACGTAATCTTCCAACTTCGTCATACTCGGATCATGTCTGAAATAAAGCTCACGTGTTGCCCCGTTACGATGTTTGACAATATCCATTACGCCCAGCCCTTCGGTAGGGTACGTACTCTTACGGTCTGTAGTACGTCCGGAGAGGGCAGGACGGGAAAGCATTAGTACGACATCAGCATCCTGTTCGATAGCTCCACTCTCGCGAAGATCGCTTAAGTTGGGACGGTTGTCCGGATGTCCTTCTACATTACGGTTTAATTGACTAAGTAGTATCACAGGTATATTCAACTCCTTTGCCAACATTTTGGCTTTACGACTGGCTTGTGCCACTTCCTGCTCACGATTTCGATTATGCTGGTCGCTTTTCATGTCACAAAGTTGCAGGTAATCGATAATGACTCCATCACATTTACCTTTGCTTTGCAGCAGTTTTGCAGAAGAACGAATGTAATCCATGCTTACGGACGGATTGTCATCAATATGGATGGGCAGACGGGAAAGTTCTGTCGATGCTTCATGTACTTGCCGTAGTTCACTAGGAGTCAGTTGCCTACTACGAAGATGGTCAGGGTTTACTCCTGTAGTGGCAGCCAGTAACCAGCGATCTCCCAAACGCTCGCCTAACATTTCAAGACTATACACAGCGATATGATAACCGGCAGAAGCGGCAGTACGTGCCAGATGCAGCGCGAATGCCGTTTTACCTACCGCAGGACGGGCGGCAATAACGATCTCCTCACCGGGTTGCCAGCCGCATGTCAATCGGTCAAGGTCGGCAAATCCTGTGGGTAGTCCCGTAACACCGTTCTTGTTGCCGGCCACGCGGGCTTCTATCAACTTTATGGTATCCTCCATAAGTTGTGACATGGAACGGAGATGTTCGGCAGTACCACATTCATTTTCCAGCCGGTCGAGGAGGGTATGGGCATCTGCCAGCGTATCGTCTATATCAGTTGTTTCATCGGCTGCCAGTGCGAGCAGTTTGTGGAATCCCAGAATTGCTTCACGACGAATATATTTTTGTTTGAGAATCCGTGCGTGATATTCCAGGTGTGCACTTGACACTACGCGTGAACTGATGCGCACCAGCGTATAAAGTCCTCCTATCGATTCAAGCTTGCCACGTCGGGCAAGTTCTTCTTTTATAGTCATGATATCAATGGCCTGACCGGCATGGTACAGACTCTGTAGGGCAGCATAAATATCACGATTCGTTTCTGTATAAAACACTTCCGGTCGCAATATACTTGCAACCAGTGTGATGGCTTTACTTTCCAGCAGGCAGGCGCCGAGTACAATTTCTTCGAGTTCGACGTCCTGCGGGTTTGTTATTTCACTCATTTTCTTTTCTAATAATCATATTCATCCATAAATGCTTTATTTGACAGATAGGAAGCCGCCTGCATACAATATTTGATATCCGTTAGATTATCATAATACGCATCAATGTGATTCAGACTAAGACAACGTTCGTTGACAGATAGCTTTTTCCATTCCCGGCGGGCACGGCCGATATTGGTTTTAGGCTTCCGGGTAATCTCATGATATTTTTCCCAAAACGCATCGAAAGTGATACCATCAGCTTCGGCACGGATACTTTCGCGGCGTTTCTGCCCGACCAGCAGATCGTAGTCGGGTATACGGATATGAGTGATATACGGATTAACCACCCTTTCAATAATACCTTCATCATACATCTTATTGAAAAAATACCGTGTGCGACTGCGTTTCCACCCAAATAGTTCTGCCCAATGGGCAATGGAGATTACAGATTCGCCTCGTCGGCATTGAAAGGTGTAATGGTGGACGTGGCACTCTACAGTGCTATAATTGACATGGGTTAATACCAGAATAAACGCATCGAAATAACCCGTTGCACCTTTAGTCACTTTTATTTGCTCCTCGAATAAGACTTTAGGGAAGAGAAGATAGCCCTTTTTAAGCATTTCTGCTGTAGATTTAATCATGCTTTATATTGTTTTAATTCGGTGCGAAGGTAGCCCGACTGGTTAAACTGTACAATTTTCAGGTTATGAATGGCTAAATATCATAATTTGGGCTCATGTAACGATTATGCTGATTGTGTGCCAATATTTTTGAACCTTCCCGAACGCCCTCCTGCATTCTCTTTAAACGCCCTGCTGAAGGGGGAAGCCGACTTGCTATTTCTGCACATCGACCACCCCTTAGTCCATTAATATATAAATAAGAAAAGAATGTATTAAAATACATTATATCTTTTTCTTCATTTTCGGGACAGCGAGATATGAATTCTTTTTTATCATTTCAGATGCGAATGCAGGCATCCCCCAGAACCTTACAATAATGGCAATTTGCTGCGGAGTGAGTGTTGTAGTATGCGGGGTGAATCCCGCTTCCGTGAGTTGGGACAGTAATACCGCATGTTCTTTGATGGTCCGGCGGAATGCTTTCACCGCTGAACAACTATACCGATAGTTGGGAAAATAAGCTACTGCCACCTCGGACAGTACGTGGCAACCGTGAAGCAGCCAGTCAAAAGATTGATTATCCATTGTTTAAAATATTTTAGTACGCCGCAAAATTAAGACTCGTTTCATTGGATGGAAAAACCGTTTTTCTGATGCTGGTAATTTAAATGTGAAATAAGTATGAATATTTTTAAATAAAAATCTAATTATTTAAACAATCTTCTCTATATTTGCATTCGAGATTAGATTTTATATGGCAATTTTGTCGGTTAATAATCAGTAATATCAAACCATTTATATATAACTAAATTTTATAATTTTGAAAGGATTAGAAATAATAAAAGATCGTTTACAACGAAAGCGGGAACAGTACATTCATCAGGGAGAGAAAATAGAACAAATGAAGTGTACAATGCAAAACACCAGTGAGGAAATTGAGCAACTGGAATATGTGCTTAGTGAGATGGAGCATATAGCAGATGTAAATCGTGTGCCACGAGTGGTTCCAAATGCCAGGGTGGAGGAGGTGTTTGCATATCTCTGCCGAGTGTTTGAGTTTTTGCAGCACCGTTTAAAATTGCATTTCAAATATAAATTGGCATGCGAAGTCATCTTTGCCCGCTATCAGTTTAAAAGTCGGTTGCATACTCCCGGACGGGAATATTTGAGTTTTGCCACTATACTGACTTACTTTAAACGTGAAAGAGGAATGGCGTATGGGTGATTTCAAAAATATCGAAATATAGAGATAATAGTATGAAAAACAAATGTTTTAGGAACAGAAATGACGAATTTGATATTTTTTCCTTATTTTTGTGTGTCCATTTTTGAATGATATGATGCAGATAATACGATTAAAAGGAAAAGACAAACATTTATATCGGCTTTTAGCGCCGATGGTGATGGATCCCGAAGTGATACGCGCAAACAATAATTACCCTTTCAAGACGGGCGAAGAGTATGTGTGGTTCATTGCGATTGAAGACAAAGAGGTAGTGGGTTTCGTCCCCGTGGAACAGAAAAGCCGGAAGAAAGCTGTAATCAATAATTATTATGTGAAGGCAGAAGGCACCGTACGGGAGGAAATCCTGTCGCATCTGTTGCCTGCCGTCGTTGCGGAATTCGGGCCCGAGAGTTGGTTACTCAGTTCGGTCACACTGGTACAAGATAAAGAAACATTTGAAAAGTTTGAATTTGTATCCATGGACAAGAAGTGGACACGGTATGTTAAAATGTATAGATAGCTTATGGCGAAAAAGAAAATAGCAGGCACAAAGAATGTATATGAACTAGCACAAGAACGACTGAAAGTTATATTTAATGAATTTGATAATATATATGTGTCATTTTCCGGAGGTAAGGACAGTGGGGTATTGCTGAATATGTGCATCGATTATATTCGGAAGAACAATTTGAAGATACGTTTGGGAGTTTTTCACATGGATTATGAAATCCAGTATAAAATGACTATTGACTATGTAGACCGGATGCTGGAGGCCAATAAGGATATTTTGGATGTATACCGGGTATGCATCCCTTTCCGTGTGGCTACCTGCACCTCGATGTATCAATCTTTTTGGCGGCCGTGGGAAGACAGCAAAAAGAATATATGGGTTCGTTCCATGCCGAAAAAGGCAATGACCAAAGAAGATTTTCCTTTTTATAATACAACCATGTGGGATTATGAATTTCAGATGCGTTTTGCGCAATGGATACATAATAAAAAAGATGCAGTGCGCACTTGTTGTCTGATCGGGATTCGTACACAGGAAAGTTTCAATCGGTGGAGATGTATCTATATGAGTCGTAAATTCCAGATGTATCATAAATATAGATGGACTTCAAAAGTGGGGAATGATATTTATAATGCCTACCCTATTTATGACTGGAAGACAACGGATGTATGGACTGCCAATGGAAAATTCCAGTGGGATTATAATGTTTTATATGATCTTTATTATCGTGCCGGAGTCAATCTGGAGCGTCAGCGTGTAGCAAGTCCCTTTATTAATGAGGCCCAAGAGAGTTTGCAGCTTTACCGGGTGCTTGATCCCAATACCTGGGGTAAAATGGTGGGAAGGGTGAACGGTGTGAACTTTACCGGTATGTATGGTGGTACTCATGCAATGGGATGGCAGTCGGTGAAACTTCCTGAAGGATATACATGGCGCGAGTTTATGTATTTTTTGTTGTCCACTCTGCCGGAGCGGGCGAGGAAGAATTATCTCCGGAAACTTTCAGTAAGTGTGAATTTCTGGCGGACAAAGGGCGGATGTCTAAGTGATGCCACTATCCAAAAGCTGATTGATGCGAAGGTGCCGATTATCGTTATGGACAACAGTAACTACAAAACGTTGAAGAAACCGGTGCGTATGGAATATCAGGATGATATTGATATTCCGGAGTTTAAGGAAATACCCACGTATAAGCGGATGTGTGTCTGTATCCTCAAGAATGACCATGCCTGCAAATACATGGGATTCTCGCCAACAAAAGAGGAGATGAGTAAAAGAAGTCAAGTTATGGAACAATATAGAATCATAGTATCATGAGTGTAGATAAAAGCCCTGTTTACGAAGTAAAAGCAGTACCTGTAGAAAAAGTATATGCGAACGATTATAATCCGAATGTCGTAGCACCACCTGAAATGAAGTTGCTGGAACTTTCTATTTGGGAAGATGGTTTTACGATGCCTTGTGTATGCTATTATGATAAGGAGGCGGACAATTATATCCTGGTAGATGGCTACCATCGTTATACAGTATTGAAAACTTCCCAACGGATCTATAAGCGTGAAAACGGCTTATTGCCGATTGTGGTGATAGACAAGGACTTGTCTAACCGTATGAGTTCAACAATCCGGCACAACCGTGCCCGCGGAATGCATAACATTGAATTGATGTGCAACATTGTTGCGGAGCTTGACAAGGCAGGTATGTCCGATCAATGGATTATGAAAAATATCGGTATGGATCGTGATGAATTGTTGCGCCTGAAGCAAATTTCAGGACTTGCCGATCTGTTTGCCAATCGCGAATTCAGTATTCCTGATGAGGTGGCTCCTACGGAAACAGAACGCAAAACCTTATAATCTGATAGCTATATATATACAGGAATTGAACATTTTGTCATTTAGGCACAAATTATACAAGTTATCAGACTGCTTTATTGTATAAAATGGTCGTTGATCTTGCTTAATTTGTGCCTGAATTATATCTAAATGACATAAAAAACTATTAGCACATCTTGTTAGTGTGGTTTCAATAAACGAAACTCTTTTCTTTTAAATGGTGCGCATATCGCAAAAAAAACTTCCCGTCAACATTCTTCTTTTATAATGCGTAATCCCTTCGATTGTAAATAGCATTAATAGTCTTACTTCTGGAATCTGATTATCTGTATCAGAAATGAATACAATTTTGTATCTCCTTTAATATTCCGAAATTTGCAATATGAGATTTGGATAAAATTAGGTATCGCCAAGAATGAGGTGTTTAAGAGGTGTTTAAAAGGTAATGAGAGAGAGTAAGAGATATATAACTATTTTTTTCTATTTGATTCTTCTTCTATTTATGGCTGGATGCGAGCATGATGTAAGCACAATAGGTCAAGAGAATGAAGAGGAAGCACTGAAAGAAAAAGTGCAAATAGAGATTTTTGCCAGGGCAAAATCGTACTCTCTGCCTCCGACCAGAGCTTTGGAAAGTGAGGTCGGTAAAACTCCATGGATACTGGTCTTTAAGGGACAGGGTGCGGGAGCCACCTTTATAGAAGCTGTACAGGCTTTTGAAATGATAAACAAGCGATATGTGTTATTGACTAAGCAGCCTGCTGGTAACAAATACCAATTACTGATACTTGCTAATCCGTTGGATCAGTTCTATTATGGAAATGCATCTACGGGATATGATTTTAACCAGGCAGCTTTGCTTTCCAAGTTAACTCCGGGAGTGACTACTTATGGAGAAGCTTGTAGCAAGTTACTGACTAAACCATTGGGTAGTAATCCACTTACTACTGTACCGTATAGTGGAGATGAAGAGACGATTCCGATGAGTCATCGATTGGAAGTGGATCAAATAGACAATACGACGAAGATAGCCAATACTGATGGAAGTTCATTATTGCTTACCCGTGTGGTTGCTAAGATTGTCATTGTCAATAAAGCATCTAACTTTATTTTGAAGGGAGTGACCGCTGTCATGAATGTGCCCCGGCAAGGTAAATTGCATGATGCTGATGGGATATTAATGAATAATACAACCAATTTGACAGAGTATCGGTATGATGCTGCTTACTCACTTCCTGTGGTAAAAGCGGAAACGATTGCAACCGACGTGCAGAGTACAGAGAAATTCCCTATATATATGTACGAGTCCGATGTGCAGAATAATACATATCTTATTATTCAGGGTACTTATGACAATAAAGACTATTATTATAAGATGTCACTGCTCAATAGTAGCCTGCAGGCGATGGATATAGAGCGTAATCATTCATACACATTTACGATTAATAGAGCTAAAGGACCCGGCTATGATACGGTAAGTGATGCAAAAACTGCGAAGCCATCTAATACAGATCTTGATTTTGAGATTATGGTAGATGATAGTGAATCTTATGAGATCCTAGCCAATAATGATTATTATTTGGGTGTAAGCAACTCGGTTTTTATAGCCTATTACAGTGGTGAAAATATGGAGGATTATGATGCTTTTAGTGTGATTACTGATTGTACAAAGGATTTTCAGGATGCTCGAACAATAACAGATAATAAACTGGAAGTATCAGGAGCCTTTCAGTTAAGCGGGCCATTTAAAGTGCCGATAGTAACTTCCAATGGAACAAATCCGGTAATAACACCGGTAACAGTTGGAGTCACTAACCAGTTGATGGGTTATGAAGAGGGAATTGATGATAAGAAAAATGCGTATATAACATTAAAACTTGGAAACTTGGAAAAAAAAGTTCATATCAGACAAAGAAAAGCGATTTCCGCAGGAGGAAGCACACTAAAGTTTATGCCTACTAATAATACCGATCCGGTAGTAAGCGAAATAAACTATTTCTGTCTTACTGGCCAGGTAGAAGAGGGGACTGACAATCCTAAGGAGTGGATTCGTTTATACTCTTCTGTAATGCCGGAAGGACATACAGGAGAAGATCACATTATCGTAGAAGACGGGAGAATATATGTGGAAGTGTTACCTAATACAAATGCAACTCCCAGATCCGGTATTGTGCATCTAACCACCATGGCATCTGTTGGTGGGGTTAGTTTAAACTCTGTGCAACGTATAAAATTAGATATTACTCAATTAGGGCAGTAAACAGTAAATGTGTTATTAATGAAGAAAGTAAGTTTACTCATATTATTCATGCTCGGATGTATTCTTTTCGAGAGTAAGGCACAGAAAGTTGCGCTTAAAAGCAACCTTTTGTATGATGCTACCACGACCATGAACTTAGGAATGGAGCTGGGATTGGCACGTAAATGGACATTGGATATTCCAGTCAACTATAATCCATGGAAGCCTTCCGACGGCAAACGATTACGTCATTGGGGAATACAACCCGAAGTTCGTTATTGGTTTTGTGAACGCTTCCGCCGTACGTTTATTGGAATACACGGACATTATGCGGATTTCAATGTGGGAGGATGGCCTGATTGGTCTTTCATCAGCGAAAATATGCAAAAGAATCGCTATCAGGGACATTTATACGGAGGTGGTTTTTCTGTGGGACATTCCTGGATTCTGAAAAAACGCTGGAGTATTGAAGCATCTGTTGGAGTGGGGTATGCACATATTGTATATGATAAATATCCCTGTACCACTTGCGGTACGAAGGAGAAGGAAAATAGTAAAAATTACTTTGGACCTACTAAAGCAAGTGTGTCGCTTATTTATATAATTAAATAGAATGATGATGAAAAGAAATATAAGTTTTATCGTATGTATGTTAGTGGTTTGCAGCCTGAATATAAAGAATGTGGTGGCACAATCCCGCTCTTATGAGGGCAACATTGCTGTGAAGCCGGTTCAACTGGAACAAAAAGGTAACTTTCTTCATATCGATATAGACTTTAGCTTGAATAATGTGAAGGTCAAATCAGCGCGCGGAGTGGATCTTATTCCCCAACTGGTATCTCCGGAACGTACGTTGAATCTTCCAAAGGTATCTATTAAAGGTCGTGATGAATATCTGGCTTATGAACGTGAACTTGCGGTAATGAGTGCCAAAGAGAAGAAGACCTATGAGAAGCCTTATGTGGTGGAAAAAGGAAGCAAATGGAGAAATGATACGATTCGCTATCGGTATGTGGTGCGTTTTGAGCCTTGGATGGAAGATGCGCGTTTGGATGTGCAGCGTGATGAGTGTGGTTGTGGTGAAACTGCATTGATGGATGTGGAGCAGTTTGATAAGGTTACGTTGGAACGTGTATTGTTGCCATACGTGGTATCACCTCAATTGGCATATTTGCAACCAAAGGCTGAAGAGATCAAACGCCGTGATATACAGGCAGAGTGTTTCCTTGATTTCGAAGTGAATAAGGTGAACATCCGTCCTGAATATATGAACAACCCTCAAGAGTTGGCTAAAATTCGCAAGATGATTGATGAGTTGAAGTCTGATCCCAGTGTAAAGGTTAACCGCTTGGACATCATAGGTTATGCTTCTCCGGAAGGAACATTGGCAACGAACAAACGCCTGTCCGAAGGACGTGCTATGGCACTCCGGGAGTATCTGGCATCCAGATATGACTTTCCAAGAAACCAATATTATATCATTTTTGGCGGTGAGAACTGGGAAGGCTTGGAAGAGGCATTGAATACCATGGAAATGGAATATAAAGATGAAGTGCTGGATATTATAAGGAATATACCTATTGAGAAAGGAAGAGAGACTAAGTTAATGCAACTTCGTGGGGGAATACCCTACCGGTATATGTTGAAATATATTTTTCCGAGTCTTCGTGTAGCTATCTGTAAAGTGAATTATGAGGTTAAGAATTTTAATATAGATGAAGCAAAAGAGGTTATTAAAAGCCGTCCGCAGAATTTAAGTTTAAATGAGATGTTCTTGGTGGCTAATACCTATCCGGTTGGTTCGCAAGATTTCATTGATATATTCGAGACGGCTGTCCGGATGTATCCGAAGGATGAGATTGCTAATATAAATGCCGCTGCTGCCGCTTTATCGCGCAATGACCTGTTATCGGCAGAACGCTATTTAGATATGGTACACTCAAATACTAATTTATCAGAATATAATAATGCCATAGGGGTACTAATGCTATTAAAAGGAGAATATGAGAAAGGAGAAAAGTATTTAAAAATAGCCTCCGAATCGGGTTTGGAAGCTGCCGGACATAATTTGGAAGAATTGGCTAGAAAGAGAACAAATGCAGCTGAAATTGAAAAGAAAAATAGGGATAAATAAATTAATTACAAACGCTTTTATTAAATTGTAAAAAACAATGAAGAAAAAAAACTTTTTTATGCTGGCACTTGCTGCTATTGCATTTGCAGCATGTAGTAATGAGGACATCGTTCCTGGTGGGGAGAACGGGACTGATGTAACGAACTCTGATGGAGATGCATGGGTGGCTTTAACTGTACAATCAACTAAAACACGTGCACTGAACACCCCCAATCAAGAAAATGGTACACCTGATGAAAGTACGATTACTAAGGTTTACGCAGTTTTCTTTGATGGGCATACTGATGCAAGTGTTGTAACGAAAATTGTAGATTTTGGAACAGAGGATATTAATAACCTGCCGAACAGAACAAATGCTTTTAAAGTACCTTCTACTTCTGTAGCTGTGTTGGTTATTGCTAATCCACAGAATTTGGGTCGGATTATTCAAGAAGGTGACACTTATGAAAATGTAAATAAGGTAATAACGCTTACGGCAGAAGCTGGAGTGACTACTGGGGTAGCAAAATCAGGCGGGTTTGTGATGACAAATGCCAAAGGTGACCTGGAACCTTCAAAGGCTAATGGAGATCCGGAAGCATTGACTTTGTACAATACACCAACAGCGGCAACAAGCTCTCCTCTGACTATTAGAATAGATCGTATATCAGCTAAAGTGCGGGTATATGTGAAACCTGATGGTGGTGAAAAACTTAGTGAAACTGCAACTATAGACTCGGATGAGACAGAGTGGTATTTGAATATAACAAACAAGAAATTCTATCCTGCATCAAAAAGAATGAAAACAGCCATGAATACGTGGACTCCTTATGATCAGTATAGTCTTGGTTCATACAGAGTAGATCCGAATTTTGGAGTAATCAATGATATTGGCGCATGGGATGATGATGATCAAACGGTGTATGCTGGAAACTATTTTTATGTGTCATCTGCTACTAAAAAAGAAGATATAGATTGGAATGAAGTAAATACGTCTGTTAAATATTGTCTTGAAAATACCCAGAATCAAACTGATGTTGTAAACTTCAATATGCATGCTTATACAACTCAAGTATTGTTGAAAGTCGGTTATGCTCCTACTACCATTACCAATGAAGATGGTTCAAAAGTGACTTTAGCTAATGGAACAGATTGGTTTAATATGAATGGTATATTCTATACTCAAGCTTCGGTATTGACTTATATCGAAAAGGAATTGACTAATAAATATACACATGATAAGCCGTCTGAATATGCTACGGATATAACAGATGCTTATAATGAATATATAAAGGCACTTCTTAATACCCAAGTTGCTATTCCTGCTGATAAGGATGATGCTAAGACTGCAGCACAAATGGCAGAGGAACTTACACAAGAGTTTAGTGATCTTGCTACTCAAATCTCAACAGCAAGTAAAGGAGGTAAGAATCTGAAAGGTGTTGAGTACTATTCAGAAGGTATTTGTTACTATAAAATCATGATTAAGCATGATGATAGTCCTACCATCATGAATAAGTTAGGTGAATTTGGTGTAGTTCGTAACTCTGTTTATGATATTACTGTAAATAAAATCAATAATCCGGGTTATCCAATCATCCCCGATCCGGATCCTAGTGCTCCGGATGAAGAAGAAGACCGTTACTTGTCTATCAAGATTGAGGTTAATCCATGGACTTGGTACAGTCAAGTTGAACCACTATAATTTGAAATTCATTGTTTTAATATAATTTGAGGTAAGGAGGGGACGCTCTCTTTACCTCCAAAACAAACAATAGAAAACTTTATAGTTTGATAGAATTAGAAGAATAGAAATATGAACCTAAAAAGCCTTGTACGTCATGTCACCTTCGGGATTCTCATCATTAGCTCCTGGATAATGACTTCTTGTGATAACTTTAATGAAGACCTGCCGGAATGCCGTTTGTTTGTAAAGTTCAAATATGACTATAATATGGAATTTGCAGACGCTTTCCATACACAGGTTGATAAAGTAGAGCTTTATGTGTTTAATAAAGACGGAAAGTTTTTATTTAAACAGGCAGAAGAAGGAAGCTCATTATCGACGGGAAATTATCTGATGGAGGTAGCATTGCCTATAGGCGAGTATCAGTTTATGGCATGGGCAGGTGCACGTGATTCATACGATATTACTTCGTTAACTCCCGGTGTCTCTACGATTACTGATCTACGATTGCGGTTGAAACGTGAAGAGGCTCTTATCATCAATAAAGAGTTGGAAACGCTTTGGTATGGTGAGATTATCGATGTAAACTTTACAGGGAAAACTCATCAGACAGAGACGATTAACCTGATAAGGGATACAAAACGGGTACGTTTTATATTCCAGGGTTATACCAATGATTGGGAACTCAACGTGGATGATTATGATTATGAGATTCGGGAATCCAATGGGTATCTGGGGCATGATAACTCTTTGTTGGAGGATGATATGCTTAGTTTCCAACCTTATCGCAGAGATCAAGTGAATTCTTCTGCTGCTTCAGTAGACCTTAATACGATGCGGTTGATGAAGGATCGAAAAACCCGGTTAGTGGTGACGGAGAAATCTTCTGCAAAAAAGGTATTCGATATCAATCTGATTGATTATCTTGCTATGACTAATATGGAGGATAAGAAAATCGGAATGCAGGAATATTTTGATCGCCAAAGTAACTACCATATCGTTTTCTTCATCTCTGATTCATGGCTTGCCATGAGAATCGTGATTAACGGATGGACTGTTTATTCGCAGACAGAAGGAGAACTGTAATATCAACAAATAGGGAGAAATCCCAGAAAAAATACATTAGTATAATAAGGGACAAAAAAAGAACCGGCTAAGTTGATTAACTTAGCCGGTTCTTTTTTACAAGGTATCAATTATACTTTTTTGATTTTGTAGGAATATGATACGCTGTGCTTCTCCGCTTTCCGAGATCAGAGTGGAGTGACGTTTCAAAGATAGAATCCAGTCACGTTGCATCTGACAGATATGCGGGCTTTGTGAATCCATAGAATTGATTGAATATATCCGCAATAGACTAATCTGGTAGTTCAGCTTTTCGATGTAGCTGTAAGTCGCTTCAAAGTTTATATTGGATAAATAGAAATACACTTTCCGTCCTTCGCTAAATTCTCCTTTACTTGATAACGTTTCTATATACGTCAGTAGTTGATATAGCTCTTCTTTTAGGTTCTCTACATCATTCAGTGTAATCATGTGCAAACTGGCAAAGTACTTAATCTCATTGACGAAAGAATAGAAAATACTGGTGTCCCAGATAAAAAAGGTTTTGGGACATTGCTTCACACTTTCACTCAACTTCTTATGCGCCTGCACGATTTTCTTCTCTACGCGCATATCCTCCAAAGAGTGTGGAGTCTTGATTTGTCCATGCTGATAAATCCATCGGCTAAGACGAAACTTAGACAGATTCTCGAAAGAAGAATAAAGCGTAAAAGGTAAAAGATTGGAAGCCGTATATATTTCCGTGCTATTATCTTCTTTTACAAAATCAAATATCTGTAGATAACGATTAAGTATTTCGTAATAGCTATCTATCGCATTAGAAGAATGATGCAGGTTGAGGTCGAAAGTCACCTTGTTAGAATGGTGGTCGCCGACTACCTGATCGATAGAAATTCCCAATTTGTGAGATATGATGGCTACTTCTTCTATCGAAAAAGATACCTCACCCCGAAGTCTGCGGTATACAGCTTCTTTGCCCATACATAGGATATCCGCCAAATTACTGGCAAGATTTTGCCCTTTGGGAACCCTCTCTTTCATAACTGTTATTAATTCATTTAGAATACCATTTTTCATTGTCTGTTCCTCGCATTTAATATTAATAATCACTGTGATACATTTTATGCAAAATTAAAGCTTGTAAGTGAAAGATTAGTGTGGAAAAACGGCTATGAGTTGTGTGCTCATTTTCTGATTGGAAAGAAAAAAAAAGAGTGGGGGCATATAATGAAAAAAAGTAGATAATGTGGTTATCTACTTTCATTTATTGTAATTCTATAATTTACTTGCTTCTGTTTTACGAAAAAATGGAAATTAAAGAGTATCAATGATTTCCCGTTGTTGCTTAAAAAAATGAATACGTTGCATTTCACCACTTTCGGATATCAGAGTGGAGAATTTCTTTAATGACTGAATCCATTCTTTTAAACTATGGAATATCTCATGATCCAGGGTAGTCAAAGAATTGATGGAATAAACACGTATCAGGCTAAGCTGTAGCGAATTGGTTTCCACATAACTGTATGTCGCCTCAAAATTGATGTGAGACACATAGATACGGACCGTATTGCCATCTTTGGTTTTTCCTCGTGTAGCAAGTTCTTCCAGTTCGTCTGTAAGCAGAAACAATTCCTCTTTAATCTGCATTTTTGCTTCATCCGAAATGAGATGAACGTCAGAGAAGTATTGGATGTCATTGATGAGATGCTGGAAAATCATACTATCCCAGATATAATCTATAGAATGAATATGACGGGTCATATCCACATAATCTTTCTGGATATTGAGCAATTTCGCAGGAATCTCCAATTCATCGAAATTGTTACACTGAATATATTTGTTTTGGTACATCCATTTGAAAAAACGGAATTTAGCCAAAAGATCATGTTTCAGATAGAGAGTCTGGGGAATAATATTAGAAGAAGTCCCCATGGTAGACTCCGGATCATCCTGCATTGTATTAATCAATGATACATATTTATATAAGGTATTATAGTAACTTTCAAACGGATCATCATAATCTACGATATTTATGTCGAACATTGCATTCGATTTGAAGCTGGTTCCTATAATCTTATCCAGCGATATGCCAAGTTTCCTTGAAACAAGAGCTGCTTCCTGTAGCGTGAAAGGTACCTCACCACGCAATCTTCTATATACGGCTTCTTTACCTATGTATAGTGTGTCCATTAACATATCTGCCAGTTTACCTTTTGCCGGAAGCTTTTCTTTCATCGCCTCTATCAGGTTTGTATTAGGGTCATTTATCGTCATAATAGTCTAAATAAAATGTACTTTTGTATTATAAACATTTCACTGTGGCAAGTTGTTTCGGAATTTGAAACTATTTAAATCTTCTTTTTTTTAAAATATCCTCTCCGAAAATTGTTTATTTTAAGCAAATCGGTTACATTTGTGTCCATAAACAAAACGAAGGGACAGCGTCTCTTTAGTAAACAATAGAAAAACTTAGAATGAAAAGAATATTGGTAAGTGGCGGAGCCGGTTTTATAGGCTCTCATCTCTGTACTCGGCTTATAAACGAAGGTCACGACGTGATATGCCTGGATAATTTTTTTACGGGTTCGAAAGATAATATCATTCATTTGATGGATAATCATCATTTTGAGGTGGTGAGGCATGATGTCACTTATCCTTATTCGGCAGAAGTAGATGAAATATATAATTTGGCATGTCCCGCATCTCCTATCCATTATCAACATGACCCGATTCAAACAGCTAAAACATCTGTGATGGGGGCTATAAATATGTTGGGATTAGCAATGAGGCTGGATGCCAAGATTTTGCAAGCTTCTACGAGCGAGGTATATGGAGACCCGATCGTTCATCCGCAACCGGAAAGCTACTGGGGAAATGTGAATCCGGTAGGTTACCGGTCTTGTTATGATGAGGGGAAGCGTTGCGCAGAAACGTTATTTATGGATTATCACCGTCAGAACAGTGTGCGTGTGAAGATTATCCGTATTTTTAATACGTATGGTCCGCGAATGTTGCCGAACGACGGCCGGGTTGTTTCTAATTTTATTCTTCAAGCGTTGAATAATGAGGATATAACTATATATGGTGATGGAAAACAAACACGTAGTTTCCAATATATTGATGATTTGATTGAGGGAATGATAAGAATGATGAATACGGAGGACGGATTTACAGGACCTGTGAATTTGGGGAATCCGAATGAGTTCCCAGTGTTGGAACTGGCGGAAAGGATTATTAGTCTGACCGGCTCATCTTCGAAAATTGTATTTAAGTCTTTGCCGGATGATGATCCGAAACAGCGACAACCGGATATTACATTGGCTAAAGAGAAACTGGGTTGGCAGCCTACCGTTGAACTGGAAGAAGGGCTGAAGCGTATGATTGAATATTTTAAAAATGTCTGAAGCATAAAAAAAGAAAATTATGAATATGGAAATTAATCCTTCCGAATATAAAGTCCTTATTGTGGACGATGTAATATCAAACGTCCTTTTATTAAAGGTACTTTTGACCAACGAGAAATTCAAGATTGTGACTGCCGGTAATGGAACACAGGCGTTGGAACAAGTGAAGAAGGAAAATCCGGATCTAGTATTGTTGGATGTGATGATGCCGGATATCAGTGGATTTGAGGTGGCTCAACAAATGAAAGCGGATCCCGAAATGGCTGAAATTCCCATTATCTTCCTGACTGCTCTTAACAGTACGGCAGATATCGTCAAAGGATTTCAGGTGGGTGGTAACGATTTTATCTCAAAGCCATTCAACAAAGAAGAGCTGATTATTCGTGTGACACACCAGATTTCGTTAGTTGCAGCGAAAAGAATCATTGTTGCACAAACGGAAGAGTTGCGTAAGACTATTATGGGACGTGACAAGCTCTACTCTGTGATTGCACATGACTTGCGTTCGCCTATGGGATCCATCAAGATGGTATTGAATATGCTGATTCTGAATCTGCCAAGCGAAACGATTGGTGAGGAGATGTATGAATTGCTAACGATGGCCAATCAGACAACTGAAGATGTATTCTCATTGCTTGATAATCTGCTGAAATGGACAAAGAGCCAGATTGGTAAACTAAAAGTGGTTTATCAGGATATTGATATGGTAGAAGTGGTAGAGGGCGTAAGTGAAATCTTTACGATGGTAGCCAGTCTGAAGAATATTAAGATTGTACAGGATGTACCTGTGGAAAATATGGCTGTCCGTGCTGATATTGATATGATTAAGACGGTGATCCGTAATTTAATCAGTAATGCGATTAAGTTTAGCAATGAAGGTTCGGAGGTAGTGGTGTCACTGGCAGAAGAAGACGGTATGGCAATCGTAAGTGTGAAAGATAGCGGTTGCGGTATCGATGATGAAAATCAGAAGAAGTTGCTGCATACCGATACTCATTTCAGTACATTTGGTACAAACAATGAAGAAGGTTCGGGACTCGGATTGTTATTGTGTCAGGACTTTGTTGTTAAGAATGGCGGTAAACTTTGGTTTACTTCCAAGAAGGGAGACGGGTCTACATTTAGTTTCTCAATCCCATTGTTGGAGAAATAAGATAACTTAGATAATACGACTAGAAATAATAAGGGCACGGTTTGCATGAATATGTAAATCGTGCCCTTATTTAATGGTATATTCTATTTTCGGTCTATCGTTTGCAGATAGCCTTAAAATCGCAATACGAACATTTTTTAGTATCTTCTGTCTGCGTAAAAGGCTCTTCTTCGCTGAATATTTCTTCTAATAATGCTTGTAGGCGTTCACGGAATTCATCTTCAAAGAAAGCGAAGTTGTTTACCGGTATTTTCGGTTTACGGGGTTCTCCCATTTCGATAACAGGCGAATAGTTTTCTGATGCTGCCCGGTGGATGTAGAGCAGGGCAGGAGCTACCATTAACGATTGTTGTCGGCTCATGATAGCGGCATACAGAAAAGTCTGGAAGATATAGTTCGGGCGTGTTTCCGATGGGGTGAACAGTTGTTCGATATTAGCAGGTATTTTAGGACTTCCTCCTGTCTTGTAGTCAACAATCCGCAGGGTACTTTCTTTAGCATCCATACGGTCGATTGTGCCACCCAGACGGAGAGTGAACGGTCCTTGTCCTGTTTGTATAGTTATCTCTTCTGAAACTTTCTTTTCCATAGCGACCATTTCGAAAGGAGTATATTGAAGGTCGTTGCGCAGCAATTGTTTCAGATAGGAAACAATTACTTTGGAGTTAATAAGTTGTATGCCGTTATATTCCGGTTTTTCTTCGGGAGAAACCTTGAATAATTCTTCTTTGAAGGCTTGGTCAACGTAGCTTTGTAGTTTCACATCATTGCGTAATAAGCGTTCAAGATCTTCTTTCTGTATCGTTTTTCCGGCTGCAGTCAGGTCAGTGTATGCCAATTGGGCGGAGAGGTGGAAAATGGTTCCGAATAGAGCGGAATCAATTTCAGCACTAACTTCGTCCGGTGTTTTCAAGCCCGCTACATAGCGGTAGTAGAATCTCAACCGGCAATCCAGATAAGCATTAAGGGCAGAAGGAGAGAGAATCACTGAATTTGGATGAGTGCTATCGTAAGCACGATAGAGTCGTCTTAATACTTCAGGTGTTTTTTCTACTCGTATCTCTTGGGTACTTTGCGGAGATTGTCCGGCTTCCAGATACTCGCGAGTGATATCATGCGGACCTTCTACAAGTAACTGCAGCATGAAACGGGATTCTTCTCCACGGTTGAGACCGTCCGAAGAAGTATTGTAGAGTAGCGTGATATTCTCTGCCCGTTGTATCAGTCGATAAAAGTAATAGGCATACACTGCATTTTTGTGTTCGATAGTGGTCATGCCGAATGCTTTCCGGAGATTATAGGGAATAAAAGAGGAATCTCCTCCGGATTTTGGAAGTTGTCCTTCGTTGAGAGACAATATAATGAGATTCCGGAAGTCCAGATTACGTGTTTCCAATACTCCCATGACTTGCATTCCAATAGCAGGTTCTCCATGGAAAGGAATGTTAGAAGATGTCAGTACTTTGGTAATCAGTCGTTTCAGAGTATCGGTGCGTATATTTAATTCTCCGCTTTCAATCAAACTGTAGAGACGGTTGATTTTGGTATGGCTTTGAAAGAGCGATTCTCTATATAGTTGATTGAAAATATCATTGTATTCTCCTTCTTTCCGATAAATGGTTGAAATGTATTTGATTAATTCGATCAGATAATCGCATAGTTCTCTTATACCATTACGGGGAGTGAAGAGGGTAGTTAGGAAATCATCTTGTTTAAGTTCCGACGGGAGTGGATAAAAACGGTTTGTTTGGGTCAGCTCACGTTCCAGGGGACCGGCATGGGATGATAATTGCTGGGTATAGGGATGTTTCAATATGGCGGATACTGCCTCATAAGTGAATCGGCCGGTGTCGGAGCGGTAACCATTGGTTTGCAGTTCCATTGCGGCATTGATAAAGCTATAAACAGGAGTTTGTGCCAATGGGAATCCCA
The DNA here is from genome assembly GCF_014334015.1 of Bacteroides sp. M10. Lineage (GTDB taxonomy): Bacteria > Bacteroidota > Bacteroidia > Bacteroidales > Bacteroidaceae > Bacteroides > Bacteroides intestinigallinarum. Next base: position 4,747,929 of record NZ_CP060488.1, read on the forward strand.
TGGTGATATTGACATTTTTCACTTCCTGCGGAATGGAGTGAAGCACGGGGAGTAGCAGAGCTTCATTGCAAAGCACTACAGCATTTTCTTTTTCCTTTTCTACGGCAATTTGCGAATGATCGTTTGTTATCGCCTTAATCCATTCGGGAAGGAAACGTGCTTGGGCATTCTCGGTAGAAGCGGAGATATAACGTATTTTCTTCGGTTCTTTAAAGGTGTTGAAAAAGCTTTCCGGGAGTTCGTTCGGAAATTCCTCGAGGTTACGTTTCAGAAATTCTCCGGCCTCATGTTTTTTGATTTGTTGGGTATAGAAAATATCATAGTCCCAATAGAAGAGTGCCTTGCCCGCATCTTTCAGTTTTCTGAAAAAATCATTTTCTACCTTGTTCAATACATTGAACCCGACAAATATGTATTTGTCGTATTTGAGTTGGTCGGTATCGAGTTGTTCGATCACGTTCCGGTAGAGCATGCCTTCGTAAGCAATGCCTAACTCTGTCAGGTTCGCCCGATAACGATGGTAGATAGTACCTAGCTTATCCCAAAGGGAAATAAATTTTTCTTTTAGTTCGGTCCGTTTTTCAATGGAGAAATTCTGAAAAAACTGTTGTATGGCTTCTTCCTGCTCTTTGTCGAGGAATTCATAGTCGTCCATCAGGTTTTTCAAATCTTGTAGATTACTGAATAATTTGTCGGCATCGACCATATTTTTATCTACATCATCAAAATCACTAATCAACAACTCTCCCCAGAAGTAGAAATCGTCCAATGTTTCCTGACTCTGTGTTTCCTCTTTGAACACTTTATAAAGTTCGCAGACCAATCGAATAGGATCGCCGCTTTTCTGTGCGGATAGTTTCTGAAACAGGTCGCTGATACTCATGGCAGCTGGTGACCAGATCGGTTGATCGGATTCTCCTGCTAAATATTCATTGAAGAACAAGTTAGCACGTTTATTAGGAAAAACGAGTGCCGTACGTGACAGGTCGTTTCCTATCTTGGTATATAAATCATGGGCGACTAGTTGGAGAAATGATTGCATATTGATTAAGTTTTTTTCTAATTCATATATTTATTGTAGTCGGAACATAACCGGAACGGTGAAATAAACGGCTACTTTAGTACCATCCTCCAGTTCTCCGGGTTTCCATTTGGGCATTTGGTTGATGACGCGTAATGCTTCCTTGTCCAGGTAAGGATCTACGCTGCGTACAACTTTAGGATTGACTACATTTCCTTCTTTATCAACGATGAACTGAATTATAACGCGTCCCACCCCCATCTCTCCTTGTGCTATTGTAGGATACTGGATTTCTTTTGCAATAAATTGCATGAGAGCTTGTTGGCCTCCAGGAAATTCAGGCATAACCGGAGCTATATTCAGAGTATCACTCGCTGACAATGAAGTATCTGATATATCGGGGGAAACAAATCCTACTACTACCTCTCCTCCTATCACATCGTCGGGTATTGGCGCTGGTGGTGGAGGAGGTAGCACATCTTTTATGGTGGCAATGATGGTGTCTTCTGCTAAAGTGGGGGCAGGTTCTCCCATAATAAGATCTCCATAGGAGGTGGTGTCACTAGACATTTCTTTATTCATTCCTTTATTAGCAGAATTGGTGCATGAAGTCATTGGAGTCATGGCTATCAAACCTGCAGATATGCCTAATACTGTGATTGCTTTTCCCGATACCTGCTTTCGCTCAAGTTGTTGCTCCAAATATCGAACTTCAGCTTCGCATTTGGGGCAAGTGCCCAAACAATCTCCCTGATACTGACATTCAGAAGTAATGAATTCAATATCATTCGCTTCGGCTATCTGCCGACGAATCTCTTTTAAGATTTTACAGGTTTGTTTTCCTCGTTTCATGGTATTATCTATATTGAAAAGGAGATATTATTGTTTGGCTCTGAATATGATTGGAACTGTATACCTTACAGCTACAGGTTTTCCCATTTGAGTTCCGGGCTTCCATGCTGGCATTTTTTTTATAATTCTCAATGCTTCCTTATCATAAACCGGATGAATCCCACGAGCAACTTTTGCATCTATAATCTTCCCTTTTTTAGTAATAGTGAACTGAACAATAACACGTCCTGAAATACAAGGTGCGTCTTGAGGATAGTTTGTATTTTTGGCTATATATGTCATTAATGCTTTTTGACCTCCAGGAAATTCAGGCATTGCCTCTACGATCCCAAACATTGCCTCTTCTTTTTTCAACGACAAGGCTTTTAGCTCCTCTGCAGTAATGGTGGTTCCTGCTACCTGATGTGTTTTTTCTGTTTTTCCACCCGTAACTTCAACTTTAGGAAGTGAATCACAACTGTTACTTAGACTGTCCTTTATCGCTTCTTGTCCATATAGAGGAGAAGAAATCAATGCAGCAGATAGCCCAAGAGATACGCCCACTATTTTTACACTTAATCCGGACCTTTGACGGTTGAGAAGTTGTTGTTCCAGAGAACGAACTTCTGCTTCGCATTTTGGGCAAGTGCCCGGACAATCTCCCAGATATTGACATTCAGAGGTGATGAATTCAATATCATTTGCTTCGGCTATCTGCCGACGAATTTCTTTTAAAATTTTACAGGTTTGTTTTCCTCGTGCCATGGCATTAATCATTAGGGGTTTTATAGGTGAATCGGTCGAATTGGGTGATTCCCATTTCTTTCAAAAGCTCTATGCTGTAGTCTACATCTTGCTCCGTATTATAAGAAGGAATGAGCGGTGTTCGAATGATAATTTTCCCGGCTTTGCCTTCTCCGATTAAATACCGGAGATTGCATAAAACCCTTTCATTACCTTTTCCGGTATATCGCTGATAGATGTCATTATTCATGTCTTTGATGTCGACGATATAATTATCTACAATAGAAATCAACTTTTCTATATTCTGTAGTGGAACATTGAGAGACGTTTCGACAGTGATTCTCCATTCCGGTCCGCAAAGTTGGCGAAACTGCCGGATGAACTCGTTTTGCAATAATGGTTCTCCACCTCCAAATGTGACTCCTCCGCAGCTCGCCAGAAAGTAAAGTTCGTCTTTGCGTACTTCCTCATAGAGTTGGTTACAATCGTATCTCTCCCAAACACCATCAGGCTGTAGAGAAGTTGGATTGAGACAATATTTGCAACGCAACGGACAGCCATGGAAAGCAACTAATGTTGTAATCCCTTCACCGTCAATCGTTAGTCGATGGCGGGCAATGCCGATGAGAGGAACAGCTTTCATACTTTTTCTATTTTTTCTTCATCCACATACCACAAATAGCCGGTGATATTTTTATATCCCATCTTGGTAAGAAGTTGCATATATCCTTTCACTTGTTTGTTATATTTAGGATTTTCCTTACCAAACTTGAAATCGACTACAACAACCTGATCGTCTTTCATCATTACACGGTCCGGACGACGGGTTTGCAAAACTCCTTTTTCTTTATAGATAATAGCACATTCATTAAACAGTGTCCATTTTCCAGAATACCAATCTTGAATTTCAGGAGAAGAAAAAGCTTTCTTTGCAACTTCACGAGCCACTTTTTCTTTCTCGTCATTTCTGATAACTCCTTCAAAAATAAGCCGTTCGATGGCCGGATCGATATCTTCTGCTGTTTCGATGACAGAAAATAAAGTATGTAACATACGTCCGCGGTTGATAAAGCGGTCGTCCGAATCTTCTTCTTCAATGCCCTGAATGAAGTCGGCAGAGCGGTTGGACTGACGAAATTCAATATCATGCCACATGGATTCCATTCGGATAGGGAGTTTTTCTGGTTTCTGGGTTAGCTTGTTTGTGGATGTCTTTATTCTTTCTTCTTCGGAAGGGCACAGTTGTCCTTGCTCGTAACAGTCCTCTTCCCAGTCAATCCCTTCTTCTTGGGCTACTATCGGTAGGGTGTTTGCCAATAGTTCGGACATGGTGCCTTTTTGGCTTTTTCTGCTCCAGATAATAAGGTTTTTCCCTGCGCGGGTAAAAGCAACGTATAGTAGATTGAGATTATCTACCCAAAGTTGAAGACGTTCTTGCAGGTAGTCGTTACCATAAATCGATTCTGCCATTTGAGTGGAATAGTTAATAGGAAGAATATCCAATGCATTGAACGGTGCTGTTTGTGGGGCGCACCATACGAGCTGATTATTGGTTTCATTCTCCAGCTTCCAGTCGCAGAAAGGAAGGAGCACGGTATGGAATTCCAATCCTTTGGATTTGTGTATGGAGAAAATCCGGATACCTTCTACTTCTCCACTTGGAATTGTTTTACTGCATAATGTTTCGTCCCAATACCGGATGAATCCGTCCAGCTCGGAAGAATTGCTTTGCAGATAATCGGTCACGGCATCAAAGAAAGCGAATAAATAGGCATCCTGATCTTTGATAAGATTCATCTCGAATATACTGAAAAGTTCTTCTAAAAGCTCATAGAGAGGCATTAGTCTTAGTTCCTTTATCCTTTCAAAAAACGCTGCGGGAAGATAATTCTCGGCAGGGAGGAGTAGGAGAGTATTCCAATCCAGTCCTTTCTGTAAGACCTCGTTTTGATAGGCTACGGCCAGTTGGGCACGAGCTATTTTATTGTTTTCATCGGAAAGGAATCGCAGTGCATCCAGCATCATACAAATGGCAAGAGAGGCGTCCAAGCGGAAGGCTTCGTCTGATACCACTTTATAGTGTAGCTCCTTATCAAAGTAATCGGCGATTCGGGGAATACTTTTATTTTTCCGTACCAGAATGGCTATATCATTTAGTCGTACTCCGGAGGTGAGGAGATGTTTTACTTCTTCTCCCAGACTGATTAATGTCTGTTCGGTATAATCATGTTCTTCGTCGGGTTCGAGAAAAGAGACTTTTACATATCCTTTTTCTGTACTTCGGGGAGATTCCTGCACAACGTCGGCATAGGCTTTCTGCAGATCCTCACAATCCTTGCCTAACTGTTGCTTATATACTCCGTTCAGATAGTTGGTGGCAGCTGTGAAGATTTGGTTATTAAACCGGATCACATTGGTTTCACTTCTCCGGTTGGTAGCTAATGTCTTGACGCGGATCGGGAAATGTTCGATGTGGTCATTCAGGCTGTTGAGAATTCCCCAATCGCCATTTCGCCAACGATAAATGGACTGTTTAACGTCTCCTACAATCAAACTGTCTGCTCCTTGAGACAATCCTTCCAGTAAGAGCAATTTGAAATTTCCCCATTGCATCCGGCTGGTATCCTGAAACTCATCTATCATGACGTTATGGATATTCGTTCCTATCTTTTCGAATACAAAAGAGGAGTCGCCGTCTTTCACCAGCTGATGGAGCAGGGCATTCGTATCTGATAATAGAAAACGATTGTTGTCGTGATTCAATTGACGTACTTCTTCATCGATATTGGCGAGGAGTTGCACTTTGTTGAGATGTTGCAGGGATAATCGGCAACTATTTAGTAACAAATTATTCTTGGAACGTAACTTTTCAGCATCTTCCAGAATTTGCATGAGACTGGAGTTGGCTAAATTAATGATGTCCGCGTAGCGGGGAGAAGTCTTGGTTGCCCAGTTCTTTGCATCTTCCAGACATTTTTCTACTGTGGCATTACGGATATCATTGCCTAAAATACCATTATTAAGTTTACGAAAATAACTTCCGATTCCGCGTGAACCGTTTTTCAGATCATCAGCAGTCAGTGCGTGTCCATCCAGTTCTCCTTCGAATTGGTCGTAGAATCCTTTCATTTGCTCCAGAATTTCCGTTTCCAGCGCTTTCAGTTGCTTGCGATACTCTTTGATGGTATCCGGGTTTCGTAACCGTTGCCGGAGCCCTTCTCCCTTTTCAATATAACCTTCATCGAAAATATTGCGTCCGAAACTTTTTACTTCATCCGATACGTTCCAACGTTTATCATCGGCAATCCGCTCGTTGATATAATCTAGCAACCATGCGAGGACGGGAGAAGTGGGTCCTAGTTTCTCAATCATGCTATCTACAGCGTCACTAAGAACTTCGGTGTTATTTAACTCGATATTCAGATTCGGGCTAAGTTCCAGTTCCCGTGCGAGATTGCGCATGACAGATTGAAAAAATGAGTCGATAGTCTCTACCCTGAACCGGCTGTAATCATGTAGCATATAGCTAAGGGCGACGCCTGCCGCTTCCCGTATCTCCTGTTCGGTTTTTCCTGTCTCTTCTTTAATTCGGTTGAGGTAGGCTTCGGAATCTTTATCGCCTATCTGTATGCCGTAAAGTTGACTAAGAATGCGTTCTTTCATTTCTGCTGTTGCCTTATTGGTAAAGGTGACAGCGAGAATTTGCCGGTAGGCGCGGGGATTGAGAATTAACAGTTTGATATATTCCACTGCCAGGGTAAATGTCTTACCCGAACCTGCGGAGGCTTTATAGACTAAAAGTTCACTCATGTTTCTGTTTATGGGATATATTCGATTTTAGCAACAATGACCCGTATGTCCTCCGGTTCTTTCCCTGCCTTTACCAATGCCTGATGAAAGTTTTTGGGGAAGAACATGAAGAATGTATCCGGAGTGGAATCTACATATTTTATTTTCTTAGCTTTGTAGAAAGTAACATCCGGTTTGTATTCAGTGATAGGCTCTGCATATTCTGCTGAAGTAATTCCGAAACGTTCGGTGCCTTTCACTACATATTGCAGATCAATACCATGGCGGTGTGCTTCGATTTTACGTTTACTGATATCTTGTGTTGTTGCATCCTGTACATTGATGTAACAATGTTCGCCATCCACTTCATATCGTCCGGCAGGCATATTCGCAAGGTCGTGGGTAGCTAACCATTGGAAAGTCTTGTCCCACACTTTCTGGTTCTTATGATATTGTGACGCAAATTCCTGATAATCGGTTGTTTTATGAGGCATTGCCTTCAGCCCGTTTGCCCATTCTTGTTTTTGTGTCCATTGACGGGCTTGTTTAAGAGTCCAGTTATCAGCGGATTCTTGTGAACACACGTTTTCAGTGAAGAAGAAAAGAAAAAGTCCGATAAACAGGCTTGAACTACTAAATACGAATTTTGATTTCATGATTGTTCGAAAAAATTAGGTCCGAAAATAAGTATGAATAAAGGTAGATAGTCTTTTAAAGCTACTCGTAATAACTTTAAGGCTTGTCCGATCCTGTAATTAATCGTTTGTGGAGATACATTCAGCTTCTCGGCAATTTCTTTATGCGTCAGATGTTGATTGCGGTTCATCTCGTAAGCTTCGAGATATTCTTTCGGAAGTTTTTTTAGTGCTTCTTCATATAAACGGAAAAGCTCATCACTCAAATAGAAGTCCGGGTTATTGAACTCACTATCATATTTATCAACGATTTCCTGATGAACTTTTCGTTTGATCTCAAAATGGGAAAGACGGTTGAGAGCTTTGTTCTTGACAATCGTAAAAAGAAGTGTTTTGAGTGTCAGCTCTTCCATAAGAGTGCAACGATTTTCCCACAGCCACATCATCGTTTCTTGTACAATCTCCTCTATTTCTTCCTGCTCACCTACATACTGGGAACAAAAAGCACATAGCCTACGGAAATAATGTCTGTAGACGACGTCAAAAACTTTTTCTTCTCCTGCTTTTAGGGCAGTGATAACGGACTTATTATTATTAATATCCAAATATATCGGAGATTGTGACATTCTCTTTTAATTTATGTAAGACAAAAATAATGAAAGAAGTAGATAAATGAAATAAAAATGCGAGAAAAAATATTTTTTTCTTTTTCTCTTTAGTATATTTGTACTCACAACTGTATTACTACAAAGGTATTATAGTTTTTTTGTAAAAAGATAAAAGAGCATGGATGAAACTATCTTGGTGAATTACCTGCAAGGCGAATGTAATGATGAAGAAGCTGCCCGGGTGGAAGCTTGGTGCGAGGAAGGACCGGAAAACCGGAAAACTTTGGAGCAACTTTATTACACTCTTTTTGTAGGTGAGCGTATAGCGGTAATGAATACTGTAGATACAGAGGCGTCATTGGATCAATTTAAATCAGCTATCAGAGAAAAGGAGAAAAAAGCTAAGCGGAAAAGTATATCGATCCGTTGGGGACGTTATGCTACTGTGGCGGCTGCTTTTCTTACCGGACTCGTTTTTGCCGGTGGAATTGCTTGGGGATTACTTTCTAATAAGCTTTCGGATTATGAGGTGATAACTGCTGCCGGACAGAGAGCGCAGACTGTGTTGCCGGATGGTAGCAAGGTATGGCTGAATGCATCTTCAAAAATAGTTTATCATAATTCTTTCTGGAGTTCGGATCGTCAAATCGATTTGTCGGGTGAAGCCTATTTTGAAGTGTCTCATGATAAACATGCACCATTTATAGTAAATAGTAAGCAAATCAAGACTTGTGTGCTCGGTACGAAATTTAATGTGCGTGCACGCGAAGAAGAGAATAGGGTAGTGACTACCTTGCTTCAAGGACTGGTACGGATAGATTCTCCGCGAACGGAAGAGAATGGCTATTTGCTGAAACCGGGACAGACATTGAATGTAAATACGGATACTTATCAAGCAGAGTTAATTGAATATAACCAGCCTACAGATGTGCTTCTCTGGATTAAAGGCAAGTTGGAATTTAAGCAACAATCTTTATTGGAAATCACCAATATTATGGAGAAGTTGTACGATATCAAATTTATTTATAAGGATGAAGCATTGAAGTCAGAACGGTTTACCGGTGAATTCTCTACTGATAGCACTGCTGATGAAATACTGAATGTATTAATGCATACCAATCATTTCTCTTATAAGAAAGACGGACGGATTGTCCGGGTGATGAAGAAATAAGAGATAGATTCGTGTTTCTAAAAGGCTGTCTAATTAGATTTTGAAAGATTAAGGTTTGTTCGTTATATAAAGATGTGAAGTGCTCCCAAAAGTTAGATACATAACTTTCTGGGGGCATTTCGCATATATGTAGTGGCAAACTGATTGGAATGGGATTTTATTAGATAGTCTTTAAAACGAGAAATCACCCTCACTACATGACTGAACTGCACTCCTTAAGTTTTGTGTTCAACTTTTGGGGTGCAGTTCATTGTAATGAGGGTGATTTTATGAACTTAAGGCCTGTTTGATAGCCTCTATTCTATATTTTATAGTTATCTATTCATAAATACTTACTCACTTTGGGGTTCGTAAACATTAAATTCTGTAACATCCGTACGACCACTTGAAGCAATGGTAATAATCTGATATTTTAGATATCGCGTAGTAATAGGAGAAATGAACGTAATATTTTGTGTGCCCCCAGATATTGCTAGTGAACTTAATGATTTCCAAGTCGTACCATTATCAGATTGTAAAATCTCTACTTCTCTAGGAGCATATGAACTTGAATTTCCCCAATGATTTGTTTTGATGCCTGTTAACACCTTAGTTTCTCCTAAATCAACAGTAAACCAGAATCCTGCACCACTAAGAGCAATATCAGTATTAGTCCTGCCATCAATTAAGTTATTACCTGTTCCTTCTACTCCTTCTTCTAGCTTAATTACCCAACTTGCACGATTACTGATAAGTTGGCTATTGCTAGGAGTACCACTTTTTAGATTGCAGTAGGCAGTTATTAATAATGACAGGTAATGTACTTAAGCTACTACTAATAACTGTGTTCTTATCATTGGTAGTTACATTACTGATTGATATACTGAAAGAGAAACTTGTTTTTTCCATGATACTGGCGAATATCGTCGGATCAACCGTCGCAGTGATTTCTTCAGAAGTCATCTGTCCCTCTTTGAGAGTAACTTGTGAGGAACTTAAAACGATCTGGCTTGCATCAAGCCCTTCTGTTTCACTTTTTGCACTTAATGCGATAACCATATCTGTAGATACTGCTTTTTGCGTTTTTACAGTGAAAGCCATCTTAATTTCATCTCCTCCGATTCCATTCGCATCATGAGTCAGATTGAATTTTTTTACATTCCCTGATAAATAGTCATTTCTCTGTAGAGACACATACGTAGCATTCCATTCGTTAAAAACTTTTTCATCATCGCTACAGGAAGAAATGAACGGGACAAACAAGCCGAGTAGAGTTGCTATTGATAGTGATTGAAATATATTTTTCATATGTACATACGATTAAATTATTACTATTTCCATTCGGTAGATTTATCTGTAGATAAAATACCGTCAATCCAGGTAGGAGTAGCAGAAGTAGTCAAAGTATGACCTTTGCCAGTTGCGTCTTCGAATACATTGCCTTGTCCTTCATTAAATCGCCAATAAGCTTCCAAACCTACAGATTTTGGGCTCACTTGGGTCATGTTATTCTGAATTTGAGAAGCGGAACGAACTACAGACCAGATACGTGCTTCACTCATCAAAATTTTACAGTTTCCCCATCTACTATAAGAATCATCACCTAAGCAGAACCAATTTACATCAGAGAAAGTTGTTGCTCCTGTTGGTATACTCAACACACCCGAATCAACTCCGTTTATGTAAAGTCGATAGTTGGAACCATCACAGACCAATGCTAAATGTTGCCATTCGTTTGGCTTGAAAGAATTACTTGGATTCAAATAAAGCCGGTTACGTCCTACAATCTGTACTAATGAATGTGCCTTATAATTTTCATTATCACTTTGAGGATCCTCAAAACGTAAAAGGATAAAGTTTGCATCATCTCCTCCGTTCTTAAATACTGCACGGTCACGGTCAGCTGTGTTGGCTACCTGGAAACGAACCTCTATAGTATATTGTGAATACGTTTCGGGAGATTCTGTGAATTTATTAGCTTTTAAACTAGGAGCGCCAACAAACATTGGAGCTGAAAATTCGATAATACTTTCTGCCAAAATAACAAAGGTCCCGGTATTTTCCATCGGTGAAATACTTCCATCTTGCAACACTAATTTTACAGGCAGTGCATATGATTCTCCCGATTTCATCATTTCCTGGCTAAAAGCTTTCAAAGCGATAGAGAGGGCATCGGCTGCATATTGTCCTGCTTTTACAGTAATTGTTTCCGGCAAAGTATAATAATCTTTGGGCAACATTATATATCCAGTTCCATTTATATGGTTATAAGTGTCCAGTACTGATTGATCTGTAACCAATTTATAATGATTATCTGTAGAAGAAAGATTACTAAGATGCACATTTAGGGTAGTAAAACTTTCTCCAGTAGCCTGTACGGTCACTTTTTGACTTGTACTGGAAAGAGCTTCTTCAATATAAGCATGTGTATCTAAAGTATCGTATTTGGCATCTCCACAACTTACTATGCTTCCTAGGCCTGTTATGACTGCGGAGAAGCATAAAATTTTTATATAATTCATACGTTTCATAGTTTACATTAATTTTTAAGTAATGAATGTGATGATGGATTCATAATTTGAATAGCACGGCGTATATTTTTATATTCAGGTGAAGTTCCATACTCTGCTTCCATATGATAGGTTCCTGCACCACCTTTACGGAATCCGTTACTTGGTTGCCAGCGTGCCATTCCTTCGAGAGATTTCATTTTGTTACCATAACGATCAGTATAATCATATCCACCGTCCATAGCAGCATCGGTAGCCTCGAAATTCTCGGTCATGATGGTCATCTTCGTGATTTGTTCTTCAGACATGACACTGCTATACGTCTGAACAAGTCCTGCACCTGCTATACCGCCTGTGATAAGGCGTTTATCGAGTTTAGAATCACTGCCGGGACTAGTATTATTGTAAGCCTGAATGATAAAATAGTCGAAATATAATCCGACTTCAGGTCTACCCGTTATGCTCTGTGGTTCGCCGTCAATAACTAATAATTTACCAGTTCCTGATTTCGGACCGAAATATTTGCCTAGTTCATCAACGAATGCAAACATTCTATCATCTTCATCTACGATATTACCGGGATTACCGAAATTGGGTTCATAGTCGATATCAAAGCCGTCATAACCATATTTATTGACTGTATCGGCAATGGCACTTGCATATTTGCGAATAGATGCTTCTATTGCTTCCTTGTTTGATTCATCGGAAGGCCATCCCCAAAAATCATTCACAGCTTCCTTTTCGGATGAGAATCCCATTTCTTCCCAGTTGTCACGAATATTCTGCGGGGTAATCTGATCTCCTACACTTCTGATAATGAAACACATGGTAAAGCGAGTTCCTTTCTCTTGTTGACAAAATTGGAGATCTTTTTTTTGAGCTTCTGTAATGTTCGACCAATTTCCCCAAATAGAAACAATATCTACACTATCAGGAATACCGGCTAAAGAACTTTTCATATAGGCACCTTCACCACTCCAGCCACCAAACCAGCCAAAGGCAACTTGGTGATCTGTCTGTTTATAGGCACGCAAAGCCGCATAATATTCATCCGATACGATCGATTCGGGAAAAGTTTTTGCTTCCGACTCCGTCCAGTCACTGCAACCGATCAATGAGGTTGTTGCCAGTGATATGAGTACAATGTATAATAAATAAATTTTCTTCATAAAAGTCCTTTTTATGCATTATATAAATTAGTTCTTCTTAGCCCACTTTAAGTCAGTAGCTTCATTATCAGCACCGCCAAGTTCTGCTACTCCCAGATCATAATTGGCTTTATTGTTTTGTGCCTCTGTATAAGGGAAGCTTAGACGACGCATACCGCGTTGGCTGCTCACTCCACAATCTGATAGATTGTCGATACAAGGATAAAGTTCCGGATAACCTGTACGGCGATATTCAGCCCATGCTTCCAATCCTAATGGATAATTGGCGATCCATTTTTGAGTAATGACACGTTGGAAATTCTTTCCATTTACGTTATCAGCCTCACTGTCATCCCACATCACACTCACTGTATTGGTAATTGTAGCAGTAGCATTTTGCACAGCATCACTTTCATGTGATACGACAGGAGCTTCGTCAATCTTCAAGTATTCAGTGGCTGAAACCTGATATTGTTCCATTGACAAATTAATACCATCTTCATAATAGGCTTTTGCTGTTTTAGAACCGACATTCCAACCACGCAATTTTCCTTCTGCACGTAAAAAAGCCGTTTCTGCAGCGCAGAAAACCATTAATTTAGAGGTTGCCGTATATGCGGGAATAGAAAATCCTGCAGCGTCTGCCTTTTTAAAATCAGCATCTCCAGTACGCATACCTACATACTTATCTGTTTTCCCAGCAAGGGTAGACTTATTAAAGAACTTCGGCATACGTGGGTCATCATATGCATTCATATAGTCTACAATATTTGCATTCACGCGCAGATCACCCCAACTTACAGCTGCCAGTTGATATGGATTACTCTGTGTGCCACAAGAAAGCATAGCATTATCCGAATTACTTTCAATCAATCCTGCTTTATGTGTTACTGCTGCTTCAGCTGCCTCTTGAGCAATGCTTGGCCATGTTCCGCTGATTCGCATTGCAACACGTAAACGCATTGAATTGGCTAGCTTAGCCCAACCTGAATAATTGCCATCGAAAACCGGATCATTGGCTCCCAATGGTGCATTACCATTTGTTTCTACATAATAGTTGTACAAAACATCAGCTGCATTGGCTAAATCACTTAATATATTAGTATAGACCTGTTCCTGGGTATCATAAGATACATAGAAATTACCCTTCTTTACTTGGCTGTAAGGCATCGGTCCATAACAATCCGCAACGCGAAGCATCGTTATGGCACGTATCATACAAGAGAAAGCATAATAATGTCCGGTAGAATTAGTTGCTTCCTGTATCTGGAAAAAGTTTCCATATATTTTTTCAAACGGAGTGTTCCAAGGGGTAGCATTCCAAGCATCACTCTGATTGAATGTGCTGAAGTTTGTGCCACTCCATGTGTTGGAACAGCATAAATAGCCACCTAATTGTCCCACCATTTGATCCTGCATTTGAGAGTCATTCTGCTGAATATTCACAATTGTTTCAATCATAGACTTCATCAAAGTAGCAGGGTCTGCATCATGAATTTGATATTGATTCGTATTATACTCCTCAAATTTATCGGTACAACTTCCTGCCAGTAACAACAGAACGGCACCGACTGTGATATTTCTTAAATATTTTCTCATAACATTAGCTTTTTCTTTTAGAATTGAACTTTCACATTAAAACCGAAGTTACGCAAGCTAGGTTGCATAAAGTAGTCTACATTCATATAATAGTTACTGGAGGTAGAGGCAGACAATTCCGGGTCGAATGGAGCTTTACAGTAAATCATCCATAAATTACGTCCTACAACACCCAAAGTAACATTGGCCACATTTTTAAACCATCTTTTAGGAAGTGTATAGTTTAGGCTCAATTCCTGCAAACGTACATTGGTTGCACTGTATAGATAATAACGACCGTAGCCACCCTCACCCGTACCAATAGCTTGGTAATACTTTTGGGCATTAACTTTACCGTTATTAATAGGTATGCCACCATTATCACGGGCTGTTGCAGATGTTTCGGATACTCCATAGTAATCTAAAATACCTTGAGTAGCCGAATAAGCTAATCCGCCTACACGGGCTGATAATACAACTCCTAAATCAATTCCTTTGTAAGTGAAATGATTGGTCCATCCGAGGTTGAAATCAGCATCCAGATTACCTACTTTTACCGGAGTGTTTGATGAAGTGATACCCAGATTACCATTCTGATCGACTTTTATATTACCGTTATTGTCTTTTGTCAGCTGGTTGTATACATAGATATCAGTCATGGAGCCTCCTTCTGTCAGGATGACGCGAGGAGCTACATTCTCTTTACCTAACCAACCTACATTCATTTCATCCATTTGGATAGCTTCTCCTGTCACAGGATTCACGCTGCCGCTTGCCAGTCGTTTCACCTTGTTACGGTTTAAAGTGAAAGTAGCATTAGAAGACCATCCGAATCCTGCCCATTTATCACTGAATCCTAAAGCTAATTCAATACCCTGATTTTGCACGTTACCGGCCTGTACAATCGCTTGTTTATATCCGGAAGAAGAGGGGATATCCACTTTAAATGTCTGGTTCAATGTGTTAGAACGATAGTAAGTAGCGTCTAAATTGAAACGATTTCCCCAGAATTTCAAGTTCAAACCGATTTCCCAGGATTTAGTCTTTTCAGGTTTCATATTGTCCATCGGATATACGGTCGGATTCGCCCAGTTATGTGTCTGGCTGTTGTATTCGTAACCCGGATTAGTAAGGAAACGATCGAAAGAAGAGGCTACCACTGTATACGAACCGCGTATTTTAGCATAAGAAATCACCTCTGGTAGTTTTACCATTTCTGATAATAAAGCCGATAAACCGACTGACGGATAAAAGAAAGATTTCTGTTTGGAGAATGCGAGTTTTGAATCCCAGTCATTACGTCCGGTTACGGTTAGATACAGTTGATTTTTCCAACTTAATTCAGCACTGGCAAAAATACTTTGAATTTCATCTTCATATCCGGTAGGATCCGGTTTATAGTTGGCGGAGAAATTAATATTGTTGATCTGGAAGAAGTTGGGAATAACCAGGTCACCTGCAATATATAACTGATCCATTGAAGTATGATATATGGAAGCACCAACATTGGCTGTTAAATGAAAATCACCAAATGTTTTATCTATATTAGCCAGGAAATCGGCATATAAAGAACGTTCCTGACGCATGGCATCTTCAAAACCACCACTTACACCACAGAATGTTGTTAATGTAGAAGCAGATTTCTCATTTTTATTCCGGTAGTCGGAGTTGTCCAGATTGACACGACCGACAACGTTGAGCCAATCTGTAGCCTGCCATTTCAAAGAAGCGTTCATCATATAACGTTTCTTGTTGGAAGTACGGTTGATGCGATTTTGTATCCAATATGGATTTTGTAATGACAAACTTGCATCACCATAAGGCCAATATTGTTCCATATAGCCGTAGTTAGTATTATAACGTTCATACAAACGAATTTCGTCAAAGTTGTCTCCACGAGGGAATAGATACAGTGATGGGAGAGGGTTATAATACTGTCCTTGAGAAACCATGTTTTTGTTGTTCTGAACGATATATTGTGCACCGATATCCAGAGTAAGTTTATCATTCAGGAAATGGGTGGTATTACGTGCCGTAAAATTATAACGGTTATAGGAGTTATTCGGAAGAATTCCACCGGAGTTAGTTGTAGAAGCAGAAAGATAAGTCTGGTTTTTGGTATTTCCTGTAGATAATGCTACCGAATTGATAACATTGGATCCTGTTTCAAAGAAGTCAGATGGGTTATATCGACGGTTTGTCAATTCTCCCCAGCTGAATAATCCGGAACTTGTACCATAACGGTTCTGCATATCCGGCATAATATATGCTTTAGAGAAAGTAGTACTGTTGGATACTGTTATGGTAGTTTTCTCTGTTTGGCCTTTTTTAGTAGTAATTAAAACAACACCGTTTGCCGCAGCAGAACCATATAATGCTGCCGCAGAAGGACCGGTCATCATACTAATACTAGCAATATCATCCGGATTTAAGTCAGCAACAGCATCTGATCCTCCCATCTCTCCAAATAATCCTTCGCCACCGCTTTTTCCTGTATTAAAAATAGGTACACCATCAATTACATACAATGCATTGTTATCTTTAGTCAGAGATTTCATACCACGCATAACAACACGAGTGGCACCACCAGCACCGGTTGCACCACTATTAATCTGAACACCGGCAACCTTTCCTGATAGTGAATTCATAAAATTGGCGTCCTTAACAGCTGTCAATTCGTCACCTTTTACCTCTTGTACATTATAACTTAATGCCTTAGTTGCACGCTTGATACCCAATGCAGTAACAACTACTTCGTCCAATACTTGCGTATCTTCTCCTAAGGTTACTTTAAGAGGTTGAGCATTGGTAAGCGTGATTGCTTGGGAGAAACTGTGCATTATTATGATTAGGAAATAAAATTTATGCCACCTTTATTATTTATCAATAAGTAATTGTTCAAAATTAAACGGCATCATGTGTATGATTGTAGTGTCTTGCCTCTACAATTCACCACCACCAATAATATTTATTATTTTTTCTATCCTTCACCTTTCTTCTGGACTCCCGATAAACAGGACGTTTACGAGTGAAGGGTGACTCTTTCACACACTCTTTCACCTTACTTGGAAATGAAATATGCTTATAGATTATTTTTTTATTAGGGTGTTTTTTTTAAACATTGGGATGATTGTAAAAAACATCACAGTGTTTTTTACAATTAATGCAATGATTTTAGAAAGTACTGTTACAACATTCTTTCGATATGAATGTAATGGTGAAGACTGCTCCTTCACCCATAAACGACCTAGTCATCGGGTGTTCAGAAAAAAGGTGAAGGGGAATGGAAAAAATGTATATCTGTAGGGAAATCAAATATTGTTTTACCAATTCTATAAAGCACAGCTTTAGCCTACTTAAAGCATAGCTTTTCGTTCCCTAAAGCTATGCTTTAAGTAAGTAAAATGTAGAACAGAGCTTATACCTTGAACAAATAGTACAGACTTTATAAACTTTACCATCATGTGAATGGCTTATTTATAAAATTTGACGTAAAACTGTCTAATTGATATATAACATAATTTTCTTGTAACTAAAAATGAATATGGAAAATCCATTTATCTCTTCTGCTTTTTCACAAATTGTAGTATTGAAAAACTAGAGAAAATAAAGGGTGTACATACAATTTGCATGCACTATTCTAATTTAAATATTAAAGTCGGTAAGCAATTGAGCATTTCTTATTCTTTCTTCTTTCTCAAAATAGGCTAGATAGTTCTCTGTGACAGCTAAATTGGAGTGTCCCAAACTTTCTGAAATATAGGAAGTTTTAGCACCTGCACGTTTTAGAACTGTTGCAAATGAATGCCTAGCAGTGTAAGTTGTTAATTGAGAGATCCCTGTATCTTGAGCTATCTTTTTGAGTCTTCTATTGCATTTAGTAACAATACGCCTCACTAGCCTAACTCTTTCAAACGCATTTTCTGTTCCGTCAGCGTATTTAAAGATATATGTTTGTGGATTAATTCTAGGGTTCCCCCATTTATGAATGATATTCCACATTTCCGGAGTTATTATTGCATGTATCTCTCTACTATGTTTAGCTGTCCTCGAAGTTTTAGAACGTACAAAGCATATCTCTCCATCTACAATATTTGAATACTGAAGAAATAGTAAATCCATGAAATTGATACCATTGCATAAATAAGAAAATACCCATAGATCTCGAAATTCTTCTATATCTTTTGTTCCATCTTGATAGGACATTACTTTTTTTATATCAGCAAGGGTGAGTGCTAATTTACGTCCACAGCCTTCAGGAATCTCATATTTATTTTTCCCAAAAGGGAACGATGATTCTTTTAATATGCCATCTTGTATAGCACGATTTAGTATGCACTTTAAAGCTCTGAAATAAATACTAATACTTGAATAGCTCTTACCTTTTGAAAGCCAGAAACGTTCACATCGTTTGAGCCAATCTACTGTAATTCTTTCTAAAGGAATATATGTCCCGCCAAAACTCTCTAAACTTTTTAATGCACTCTGATAACTTAGATAAGTACTTGCCTGCTCATTATCTTTTAGTTCTTTCATTTTCAGACTAAAAGCACTATGCAGATTCATATCTTTCATTTGTCTTCCTAACCTAATACTTAAAGTCTCAATATTAAATTCCCCCTTTTGTATTAGTTCATTAATGTGCTGTTTTACATTAGAAAAGCTACTTTCTATATCACTTCGTATCTCTGTCAATAACCTACTTTTTGCTTTTAGCAGTCTATCCCAATCTTCTTTTGAAAGTTCCTTTCCTGTTGAGTAATATTTTTGTTTTCTTCTGAATACCACTTGAACTTTAATAGGAAACAATCCGCTCTTTTTTACTCTTCTGGTATCTAATATGGTTAATACAGAGACTCCATCTCTTGAATATTTGAACATAAAAATGAATGTTTATATCTATACATTAACTGAAACATACATGAATTGTATGCAAAATGTATGCAAATATAATAAATCAGCCTGATTTTAATAAGTGTATAAGATTCTATTTATCAAATATTTGAGTATTTATTTTTCAATTAGGAATTTACTTCTATTATTTTTTTTCAAAAAAAATCTTATCTTCGTTTAGTAAGGTTACAACATAGAATGTATTACTATTGAATAAGCGCTTATGGAATTTATTTTAAGTGTAACCTTTAAATTTATTAATTATGAGAAACAGAGATACATGAAACCTTTGTGTGAAAACGGTAATTTTAGTTACTGTCCCTAATTAAACTCTCTAAAAACTATTTCTAATTAAAAAGAATAAGATGAAAGAAATTATAAAACACAAGTTCTCATACTTGTTATTCTTCCTTTTGTTGGTTTCGTGTTTTGCTTCAGCTTATGGGCAAGAACGAACGATCACTCTTAATCTATCAAAAGTACCCTTAAACACTGCTTTGAAAGAAGTTGAGAGACAAACTTCAATGTCAGTAGTCTATAACACAAATGATGTCGATATAAATCGCATCGTATCCATCAAGGTAACAAAAGAATCTCTGAATAATGTAATGAATCAGTTATTCAGAGGAGTTAATGTCAGTTTTTCAATAGTAGATAATCATATTGTACTTTCTGCAAAGAGTAATAAAGAAGATCAGCAGAAAAAAACTCCAATTATGGCAAGTGGTACTGTTACTGATTCAAAAGGAGAACCATTGATCGGAGTTAGTATTCTGGTAAAAGGAACTTCAAATGGTACTATCACTGATATGGATGGAAATTTCAAAATACAGGCTGCCAAAGGTGATGTACTTGAAGTATCCTATATCGGTTATGCCTCCCAAGCAATCACGCTTACCAATGCTCAACCTCTTAAAGTAACCTTAGGAGAAGATACGCAAGTATTGGACGAAGTAGTTGTTACTGCATTGGGTATCAAGCGTTCGGAAAAAGCATTGACATATAATGTACAACAGGTGAAAGGTGATGAACTTACAACTGTAAAAAGTACTAATTTTATGAATGCATTGGCTGGTAAAGCGGCAGGTGTACAGATTAACTCTAGTGCATCAGGTCCTGGTGGCGGTGTGAAAGTTGTAATGCGTGGTGCTAAGTCTATTACACAGAATAATAATGCTTTGTATGTAATTGATGGTATTCCAATGTATAACCGTGCCTCTTCCGGTGGTGATGGAGCTATGGCAACACAACCTAGTAGTGAATCAATAGCTGACATTAATCCGGATGATATCGAGAGTATGTCATTGTTGACAGGACCTTCTGCAGCTGCATTATATGGATATGAAGGAGCTAATGGAGTTGTTCTAATCACTACAAAGAAAGGGCGTGCAGATAAGACAACTGTAACTTATAGCAATAATACCACCTTCAGTGATCCGATGATGATGCCTAAGTTCCAAAATACGTATGGTAATCTGGCAGGAGAAACAATGAGTTGGGGCCTGGAAACAGATAAGAGATATGACCCTGCAAATTTCTTTAATACAGGAAGTAACATATCTAATGCACTGTCTCTCTCTACAGGTAATGACAAAAGTCAAAGTTATATCTCTGTAGCTACCACTAATGCAGCAGGCATCATGCCTAATAACGACTACGATAGATATAACTTCTCGTTCCGCAACACCACCAATTTCCTGAATAATAAGTTTATTTTGGACACAAGTGCCAACTATATTATCCAGAATGATAAGAATATGGTGTCTCAAGGACAATACTTTAACCCGTTGACAGCTTTATATCTGTTTCCACGTGGTGAGGACTTTAATGACGTAACTGTATACGAACGCTATGATGACTTATCAGGAGTAAGCACTCAATATTGGCCATACGGTGATTTAGGAGGTGTTTCATCTCAAAATCCTTATTGGATCATGAATCGAATGAATCGTGAAAATGATAGAAGACGTTACAAACTGGCTGCCAGTCTGCAATATAACATCATTGAAGGGCTGAATGTGCAGGGACGTGTGAGCGTTGACAATACCGAAAGCAAATATACTGAAAAATTCCATGCCGGTACTGTCGGTAACTTTGCAGGAACGAAAGGACGATATAAGGAAGAAAGACGTATGGATAGGCAAATATATGCAGACGTGTTGGCTAACTTCAACAAAACGTTCAAAGATTTTAATGTAATGGCCAACCTTGGTGCTTCTATTAAAGACCTTCGCATGGAATCTAGCTCTTTACACGGAGACTTGAACAATGTGACCAACCATTTTACCATCGAAAACCTGACACGTAGTGGGTATTATAAAGTAGATGCTAATGGCCTAAAACGTCAGACACAATCCGTTTTCGCCAATGCGGAAATAGGATGGAGAAGCTTCCTTTTCTTAAGTCTCACCGGACGTGCTGACTGGGATTCTTCACTTGCTCTTTCCGACAGAGGAAATAAAGCGTTCTTCTATCCATCTGTTGGTATTTCAAGCATTCTAAGCGAAGTGATTGATCTGCCCGAATGGTTCTCATTCTTGAAAGCACGTTTCTCTTTCACTTCTGTAGGTAATGCTTATGATCCTTATTTGACTAAAGCACGCTATATCTATGATGATCAGCTTGACCAATACAAAACAGAATCTTTGTATCCGAATTCGGATTTGAAACCCGAAATTACCAAATCTTATGAAGCAGGATTGAATATGCGTTTCTTTAAAGGTGCATTGAATTTTGATATTACTTATTATAATTCAGATACACGTAACCAAACGTTTGCAGCACCTCTTCCTGCAAGTGCCGGATATACCGCTGTTAATATTCAAGCTGGTAGTGTACAGAATCAAGGTATCGAAATGGCTTTAGGATATAATAATGAATGGCGTGATTTCGGCTGGTCTACTAACTTTACTTTTACTTATAACAAGAATAAGATTAAAAGACTCGCAGATGGTGTAACCAACAGAATAACTGGTGAACCCATTGAAATGCCTTATGTGGATAAAGCCAGATTAGGAGGTTCAACTTCACCGGTAGTACGTCTGACAGAAGGCGGTTCTATGGGAGATTTATACATCAACCGTGATTTCAAACGCGACAACAACGGTTATATCTATCTGGATGCTAAAACAGGTTTGCCAAGCATGGTAGAAACTGAATACAAGAAAATTGGCTCACTGCTTCCGAAAGTTAATTTAGGATGGAGAAATTCATTCACTTATAAAGGAGTACGTTTGAATGTATTGTTAAGTGGTCGTTTTGGTGGTTTAGTTGTATCTAATACGCAGGCATTCCTTGATCGTTGTGGCGTTTCAGAATATAGCGCACAACTTCGCCAAGCTGGAGGAGTAACAATCAACGACAGAAATGTGTCTGCTAAAGACTATCTGGGTATAGTAGCAGCTGGTACCGGTGAGGGAGATCACTATGTTTACAATGCAACGAATATCCGCCTGCAGGAAGTCAGCCTCGAATATACGCTTCCTAAGAAATGGCTGTATAACATTGCTGATGTGACATTAGGTTTAATTGGAAACAATCTGGCTATGATCTATTGTAAAGCACCGTTTGATCCGGAATTGGTTGCATCATCTTCCAGCACTTTCTATACTGGTGTGGATTACTTCATGCAACCTAGCTTGAGAAACATGGGATTTAGTGTAAAAGTACAATTCTAATAAAGGAACGAATAATGAAAAGATTCAATATAATCAAGACAGTAAGCGCAGCAGCTTTTACAACTACTCTGCTGTTCACTTCGTGTACCGGGAACTTTGACGAATTAAACATGCATCCAACGGACTTGTATCCCGAAAATATGACTCCAACCGAGCGGGTAGGTACATTGTTTGTGGCTATGACTCGCTTATTGAATGCCTGTCAGGAAAATAACAGCCAGCACACCGAACAAATGGTGGGGCAATATGGAGGTTATTTTGCTACAACTGCTCCCTGGAATGGCACTAATTTCGGAACATTTAATCCTAGTGCAGACTGGGTATCTGTTCCTTACAAAGATATGTTTACTGAATTTTATCCGAATTTTCAAACAGTCAAAGAGTCAACAGGAGGGTCTGGATACATCTATGCATGGGCGTCTATTCTTAGAGTAGGCGTAATGATTCGCGTAGCCGATATCTATGGACCTATTCCTTACTCTGAAATGGGAAAAGGAGAATTTCAAGTAGCATATGACGACGTAAAAACACTCTATCATAATATGATTAGTGATTTGACACGTAGTATTGAGGTACTTTCTGCTTTTGTGCAGGAGAATGCAGGAAAAGAGGTTCCGGTTGCTGAATATGATATCATATACAATGGTGATTTCAGCAAATGGATTAAGTATGCCAATTCTTTGAAACTTCGTATGGCAGTACGTATCGCTTCTAATACTGAAGACACGGAATATGCCAAACAAATCATGGCTGAAGCAATTGAGGGAGGAGTTATAGAGTCTAATGGAGATAATGCTTTCTTCCCCGCTATGCCATACAATCCATTTGAGATTGCTTCCGGCTGGGGTGACTTGGCTATTAACGCAACACTTTCCGCATATATGACCGGATATAGTGATCCGCGCATCAGTAAGTATATGAATACTGCGACTTCATACAGAGACTACCGTGGAGTACGTATGGGTATTAGTGATACAAGCAAAGCCGTAGAGGGTAGCGCAGCAAGATATTCTAAACCTGCTTTTACAGCAGATTCCCCTATGCCTGTTTTCTATGCAGCGGAGACTTATTTCTTGAAAGCTGAAGCTGCTCTGCAGGGATGGATTGCTGGTGGAGACGCAGCGGCCAAAAGCTATTATGAACAAGGTATTCAAATGTCAATGAGTCAATATGGTGTAGAGATTGGTGACTATCTTTCAAGCACTGTTGTTCCACAAGGTTACACAGATCGATTGAATTCAAAGAATAATATCTCATTTACCAGCGTGCCCAGTGTTGCATGGGGAGATGGAACTAATAAACTTCAAAAGATTATTACCCAAAAATGGATTGCCAACTATCCGATGGGGATCGAAGCTTGGTGTGATTATCGTCGTACCGGCTATCCCGAATTGTTTACTGCACGTGACAATCTAAGTTCTGCCGGTTATATCGGTGATATTGATAGCAAACGTATGGTACGCCGCTTGCCATATCCTACAACAGAAAAATCCAGTAACTCTGCCAATGTAGAAGCCGCTATTGCAACTATGTTAGGTGGTCCGGACACCGGATCTACAGATTTATGGTGGGCGAAAAAGAACTGATTTTTAACCTGATAAAACATAGAATATGAAACATATAAAGAAAATGTTAGGATTTGCATTTGCTGCGACATTCTTTGTTGGATGCACGGATGTGGAATCTATTAATGACATAGATTTGAATCAAACAACTAAAACTGATGAATATTATGCTGCTTTGCGTGAATGGAAAGAGACACCGGGACTTCCGCAAGTGTTTGTATGGTTCGACAACTGGACAGGGACTTCTCCTACAGGTGAAAATAGCTTAAGAGGTTTGCCTGATTCTATCACCATTGCGTCCAACTGGGGTGGTCATCCTAAATTTGATTTAACTCCGGAACGAAAAGCTGATATGGAATATATGCAAAAAGTGAAAGGAACAAAGGTTGTCGTTACTCTCTTTTCTCAAAACATTGGTGATGATCTTCCTGATAAAGAAATTTATCACGAAGCCGGAACCAGTAGTGATCCGGAAAAAGTGAGACCTGCAATCAAAGCCTATGCCGAGGATATTTACAAGGCTTGCCTTGAATGTGGATATGATGGTTATGACTGGGATTATGAACCTGGTGGTGGAATGGGAGTAGGTCCGCTCTGGTCAAATAAAGTTCAGAGAACTATATTTGTAGAGGAACTTTCCTACTGGTTTGGACATGGCGCAATGGATCCCAACCGTGATCGTGGAGATCGCGCTATGCCGGAAAAACGCCTTCTCTTCTTGATTGACGGTGAGGTCGGTATTCGAACAGGTATGGATAAGGAATGGCTGTCATATTATGTAGATTATTTTGTATTGCAGGCTTATGGCGGAATGGCAGACTACAGAATGAAAGGGGTTCTTGACGATATGAGCGATTGGATTCAGCAGGGAATTATTACTCCGGATGAAATCGTTCGTAGAACCATAGCCACAGAAAATTTTGAATCGTATGCAAATACAGGGGGAGGATTTCTCGGCATGTCAAATTATGTATATAAAACAACGTATACCACCGGTGGAAAATCGTATGAAATAGATCAGTTGATTGGTGGATGCGGGCTTTATCGTGTAGGCTTTGATTATGCACAGGGTAAGGGTGATTATGATGGTTCACCGGAATACTATTTTCTGCGTCAAGGCATTACGAACATATACAAGAATTTCTATAGCCGTATGAATGCTACTGCGAATGAAGAATAATGGTTAAACGAATTTTATAAGAATGAAAATTATGAAATATATCTATTTATCAAGTCTTATGATCGCATTCTCAACAGTCTTTTTTATGGGATGTGAAAATGCTGAATACAAGGCGCAGACAAACAGTCTTTATATAACGGATGCAGCTGATATAGCCACTGCTGCTACTATCACTATGGATGATGGTGCAGACATTAATGTTGTGGTACGTTTAGCTCAAAAGGTTACGGAAGATGTAGAGGTTGAAATTCAATTTGTTCCCGAATTACTGACCGAATACAATACGATCAGTGGTACAGAATATGAAGTTCTGCCTGCAAACATGCTTCCACAGAACGCTACGGTTACGATTCCGGCAGGTGAAATTAGTGCCAATTATCGGCTTCATGTGAATGATTTTGCAACGAATGGTATTACTTATGCTATTCCCCTTGCATTGGGAAATGTTATCAAAGGTGATGTTACGAAATCAAAAGCTCAAAGCAAATTCATTTATGTATTGGCTAAACCTTTGAATGTTTCTGCTCCTGTATTGCGTGGTAATGCCGGAAATGTATCTACCTTGCCGGCAACAGACTGGGGAATTACGGTAGATGCATGGACATTGGAAGCATGGGTACGTATGGATGGTTATAGTATAAATAACCAAGCTATTTTCACTTCCGGCAGTAATGATCATGAAATCTATATCCGTTTTGGGGATGCCAATAGACCATATAATTATCTACAGATAAAGTCCTTGGGAGGACAGAAACAAACAGCTAGTGATTTGGAGGCAAATACTTGGTATCATTGGGCTTTCGTTTATAATGGAACAACACTTACTATTTATAGAAATGGAAAACAAGATACATTCTTTGACCCTCCTGCGCCGAAAGGTGGAAGCGTTCGTTTTGATTTTATGAAAATAGTTGATAGTGGTAGCTATTTCCGTAATAATTGTACTATGAGTCAGGTTCGTCTGTGGAAAGTAGCTCGTACTGAATCAGAAATTGCAAACAATATGTACTTTGAAGTTAATCCTAAGAATCCAAACTTGATTGCTCTTTGGCCAATGGATGAAGGAGAAGGTACTGCCTTTAGAGATGCAACAGGGAATGGGCATGATGCAACTTCTAATGGTGCTCTTCAGAAGTGGGAACATAATATCAGATTTGATAAATAAAATGTGCTAGACAAATAATTTATATGAAAGAGAAGGATATGTCCATTGCGGCATATCCTTTTTTTATATGTTAAAGTATTCATAATTTTTTAGAACTTCATTCTCCTGAACTGTATTATAATAAATGCTCGTATAAACTTAAATTCTAACAAACATGAAACATTGGTTATTATCTGTTTTGCTGGTGGTGTGTGGTGCCGTTTCAGCACAAGTAACACTAGTAAAAGATGGAAAGAGTAATGCTCGTATCATTGTACAGGACAAGATGCCAGATACTAAGACATCAGCGCAACTCTTACAACATTTTCTCTATCATATTTCGAAAAGCAAGCTTCCAATTGAAAATGATAAAACGCCTCGGAAAGGAGATATACTGATTGGCGGTCAAACTCCGCAAACAGTGACGGAAGATGGTTTCTCTATCTCTACGCAAGACGGTATTTTAAGAATATCAGGAAAAGAAAAAGGAGTTGTATATGGAGTTGTCACTTTGTTGGAACAATATCTGGGAGTTGATTATTGGGGAGAGAATGAATACTCTTTTACTCCTCAAAAGATGGTGATCTTGCCTTTAATTAATAAAGTCGAAAACCCGGCCTTTCGTTATCGTCAGACGCAATGTTATGCCATCCGTACGGATTCTATTTATAAGTGGTGGAATCGTTTAGAGGAACCCAACGAAGTGTTTGCTGCCGGTTATTGGGTACATACCTTTGATAAGCTTCTGCCTTCATCTGTTTACGGGAAAGAACATCCGGAATATTATTCTTATTTCAAAGGAAAGCGCCATCCGGGGAAAGCAAGTCAGTGGTGTTTGAGTAATCCGGAAGTTTTTGAGATTGTAGCTCAACGTGTAGACTCTATTTTCAAAGCTAACCCCGATAAACATATCATGTCCGTCAGTCAGAATGATGGTAATTATACGAATTGCACCTGTGATGCTTGTAAGGCTATTGATGATTATGAAGGGGCACTATCGGGAAGTGTGATTACTTTTCTGAATAAGTTGGCTGCTCGTTTTCCGGATAAGGAGTTTTCTACATTGGCTTATCTGTATACAATGAATCCTCCGAAGCATGTGAAGCCTTTGCCGAATGTGAATATTATGTTGTGTGATATTGACTGCGACCGTGAGGTAACCTTGACGGAGAATGCTTCGGGAAAGGAATTTGTGAAAGCCATGGAGGGATGGTCTAAAATAACCAATAATATTTTCGTCTGGGATTATGGTATTAACTTTGATAATTATCTGGCCCCTTTTCCTAACTTCCATATTTTACAGGATAATATCCGTCTTTTCAAGAAGAATCATGCTACCATGCATTTCTCTCAAATAGCAGGGAGCAGGGGAGGAGATTTTGCCGAACTTCGTGCCTATTTAGTTTCAAAGTTAATGTGGAATCCCGAAGCTAATGTAGACTCTTTGATGCAACATTTCCTACATGGATATTATGGTGAAGCAGCGCCACATCTTTATCAATACATAAAGGTTATGGAAGGTGCATTAATAGGTAGCGGACAGAGATTATGGATTTATGATTCTCCTGTATCACATAAATATGGCATGTTGAAGCCTGCTTTGATGCGTCGTTATAATCATTTATTTGATTTGGCCGAAAAGGCTGTTGCAACAGAGCCGGATTTCTTGAAGCGAGTTCAACGGGCGCGTCTGCCAATTCAGTATTCAGAACTGGAGATCGCACGGACAGAGACAGAAAAAGACTTGGCAGATATAAATAAGAAGTTAGATCTTTTTGAGGAACGTGTGAAAGAGTTTCAAGTTCCTACCTTGAATGAGCGTTCCAACTCACCGATAGACTACTGTAAATTGTATCGGGAACGCTACATGCCACAGAAGGAAAATAGTCTGGCTTTGGGAGCAAAGGTTACTTATATAACTCCTCCTACCGGAAAATATGCAGCGTTAGGAAAGACTGCATTGGTTGATGGTTTGTTTGGTGGAGCAACCTTTGTTGATAGTTGGATTGGTTGGGAAGGAACGGATGGTGCATTCGTTATAGATTTAGGTGAAACGAAAGAAATACATAGTGTGGAAACGGATTTTCTTCATCAAATAGGGGCATGGATTCTTTTCCCTTTAAAGGTGGTTTATTCGTATGCTGATGACGGTGAGCATTATACACACTGGAAAACGATTGATTTGCCGGAAGAGCGTACGGGGGAGGTGAAATTCCGTGGAGTCAAGGCAAAATCAGCAGAACCGGTAAAAACTCGTTATGTAAAAGTAGAAGTCACCGGAACGAAAGAATGCCCGACTTGGCATTACGGCGTGGGACATCCTTCGTGGTTCTTTATAGACGAAGTGATAATAAAATAAAAAAAGTAGGGGGGAGGCGTTAGTAGTTTCCCCCTTTTAGTTGTATTATATATAGATGGGTTAGAAAAATGGATTTTTTCATCTATATACTATGATTTATGCAACAGAATAAAACTGCTTCTCAACGAAACACTATTAGCCCGGCTTGCTGGGTGCCTACCGCTTATTTTGCAATGGGACTTCCTTTCATTGCTATTAATCTGGTTTCAGTTTTCATGTTTAAGGATCTTGGAATTTCGGATACGCAAATTGCATTCTGGACATCTCTAATTATGATGCCTTGGACACTGAAGTTCTTGTGGAGCCCTTTTCTTGAAATGTATAAGACGAAAAAATTCTTCGTATTAATAACAGAATTGTTGAGCGGTGTACTGTTTGGAGTAGTAGCTTTTTCTTTATTCTTCGATTATTTTTTCGCTATAAGTATCTCTACGATGGCAGTGATAGCTTTTAGTGGAGCCACACACGATATAGCTTGTGATGGTGTATATATGGCCGAATTGAACAAAGAAGATCAGGCAAAATACATCGGAGTGCAGGGTGCTTTTTATAATGTAGCCAAATTGGTCGCTAATGGAGGGTTGGTTGCTATGGCAGGAGCATTGGCAGAACATTTTGGAGCGATAGAAGGTGCTTCAATAGATGCTAATAAAGGAGCATATTCATCTGCATGGATGATTATTTTCGGTGTGATTGCTGCAATAATGGTACTAATCGGAATTTACCACATCAGAATCTTACCTTCTACACAAGTACCTGTAACAACTAAAAAGTCGACTTCGGAAATTAAAAAAGAGTTAGTAGCAGTAATAGGGAACTTCTTTACTAAGAAACATATTTATTATTACATCGCTTTTATTATTTTATATCGACTGGCAGAAGGATTTATCATGAAAATAGCTCCGCTGTTTTTGCGTGCTTCAAGAGATGTAGGTGGTTTAGGATTGTCATTAACCGAGATCGGTACGCTGAATGGTATCTTTGGTTCTGCAGCTTTCGTTCTAGGTTCATTGTTGGCAGGAATTTATGTCTCTAAGTTCGGACTGAAAAAGACACTGTTCACTCTCTGTTGTATTTTTAATCTTCCGTTTGTTGCCTATACTTTTTTGGCAGTTGCGCAGCCTACTAATGTGTATCTAATCGGAACTTGTATAACAATGGAATATTTTGGCTATGGTTTTGGTTTTGTCGGACTGACATTGTTTATGATGCAACAGATTGCTCCAGGAAAACATCAAATGTCGCATTATGCATTTGCTTCAGGGATCATGAACCTGGGAGTGATGCTTCCGGGAATGGTGAGCGGTTATCTTAGCGACTTGCTTGGGTATCGAAATTTCTTTATCTATGTATTAATCGCAACTATTCCAGCCTTCCTGATTACTTATTTCATCCCTTTCACGTATGATGATTCAAAAAATAATAATATAAAAAATAACGATTATGAATAAAATTCAAATTCCTTGGGAAGATCGTCCTGTCGGATGTACGGACGTTATGTGGCGTTACTCACAAAATCCAGTTATCGGACGTTATCATATTCCTTCATCTAATAGTATATTCAATAGTGCTGTTGTTCCTTTTGAGGATGGTTTTGCCGGCGTATTCCGCTGCGATAACAAAGCAGTACAAATGAATATCTTCACAGGTTTCAGTAAGGATGGTATTCATTGGGATATCAATCATGAACCTATCCAGTTTAAGGCTGGTAATACAGAAATGATTGAGTCGGAATATAAATATGATCCCCGTGTTACATGGATTGAAGATCGCTATTGGGTGACTTGGTGCAATGGTTATCATGGTCCTACAATTGGTATTGCATACACTTTTGACTTTAAGGAATTTTTCCAATGTGAGAATGCTTTCCTGCCCTTCAACCGTAATGGCGTACTTTTCCCACAGAAAATTGATGGCAAGTATGCTATGTTGAGTCGCCCGAGTGACAATGGACATACTCCGTTCGGTGATATATATATCAGTTATAGTCCGGATATGAAATATTGGGGTGAACATCGCTGTGTAATGAAAGTGACTCCTTTCCCGGAAAGTGCTTGGCAGTGTACAAAGATTGGTGCAGGATCAGTGCCTTTCCTTACTGACGAAGGCTGGTTGCTGTTTTATCATGGTGTTATTACTACCTGCAACGGTTTCCGTTATGCTATGGGAGCTGCCATACTGGATAAAGATCATCCGGAAAAAGTCCTTTACCGTACACGTGAATACCTGATCGGTCCGGCTGCTCCTTATGAACTTCAAGGTGATGTTCCCAATGTTGTATTCCCTTGTGCTGCTTTGCAGGATGGTGAACGTGTGGCTGTTTATTATGGCGCAGCAGATACGGTGGTAGGTATGGCTTTCGGATATATAAAAGAGATTATCGATTTTACTAAGCGAACGAGTATCATTTAATTAAGATATGAAACGTATTATATTAACTTACACACTTGCTTTTTCCCTTCTTTCCGCTTATGCGGGGGAAGGGGGAAGCCCTCCCCTAAAAAATACGGATAAAAGTCTTTTGATAGATTATGTAGATCCTTTTATCGGAACTACTAATTTCGGGACTACCAATCCTGGAGCGATTTGTCCAAATGGTATGATGTCTGTGGTTCCTTTCAATGTGATGGGATCTTCTGAAAATACCTATGATAAAGACGCCCGGTGGTGGTCTACACCTTATGAATATACAAACTGTTTCTTTACCGGATATGCTCATGTGAATTTGAGTGGAGTCGGTTGTCCGGAATTAGGTTCTTTATTGCTGATGCCTACTACCGGAGAACTGAATGTGGATTATAAGGAATATGGTAGTAAGTATAAGGATGAACAGGCTTCACCGGGTTATTATTCTAATTATCTGACTAAATACAACGTAAAAACAGAAGTCTCGGCTACTCCTCGTACCGGTATTGCCCGTTTTACTTTTCCAAAAGGAAAAAGTCATATATTGTTGAATTTAGGTGAAGGATTAACGAATGAGAGCGGTGCCATGCTTCGTCGTGTAAGCGATTGTGAGGTGGAAGGAGTCAAATTGCTTGGTACATTCTGTTATAACCCTCAAGCTGTGTTTCCTATTTACTTTGTATTACGGGTTAAAAAGAACCCTTCTGCAACAGGGTATTGGAAGAAACAACGTGCGATGACGGGTGTTGAGGCTGAATGGGATCCGGACCAGGGAAAGTATAAACTTTATACTCGCTACGGAAAAGAAATAGCAGGAGATGACATCGGTACTTATTTCTCCTTCGACACAGAAGAAGGTGAGCAGGTAGAAGTACAAATGGGAGTTTCTTTTGTAAGTATAGAAAATGCCCGGTTGAATCTGGATCGTGAACAGGCTGGAAAGAATTTCGAGCAGATTCATGCTGAAGCACGCTCCAAATGGAATGATGACTTATCACGTATAACTGTAGAAGGTGGTACGGATGCTCAAAAAACTGTATTTTACACAGCACTTTACCATTTGCTGATTCATCCTAATATTTTGCAGGATGTAAACGGAGAATATCCGGCAATGGAAAGTGATAAGATTCTGACAACAAAAGGAGATCGCTATACTGTCTTTTCTCTTTGGGATACTTACCGCAATGTTCATCAATTGCTGACTTTGGTTTATCCGGAACGTCAGATGGAAATGGTACGTACAATGCTCGATATGTATCGCGAACATGGCTGGTTGCCTAAATGGGAATTATATGGCAGGGAAACATTGACAATGGAAGGTGATCCGAGTATTCCGGTAATTGTAGATACCTGGATGAAAGGTTTGCGTGATTTTGATGTTGATCTGGCTTATGAAGCAATGTACAAATCTGCTACATTACCCGGAGCGGAAAACTTGATGCGTCCTGATAATGATGATTATATGTCTAAGGGATATGTGCCTCTTCGCGAACAGTATGACAATTCCGTATCTCATGCATTGGAATATTATATTGCTGATTTTGCGTTATCTCGCTTTGCAGAGGCTTTGGGTAAAAAGAAAGATGCAGAGATGTTCTACAAGCGTTCTCTGGGATACAAACATTATTATAGTAAAGAATTTGGCACTTTCCGTCCGATTCTTCCGGATGGAACTTTTTACAGTCCGTTTAATCCGAGACAAGGAGAGAACTTTGAACCGAATCCCGGTTTCCATGAAGGTAATTCCTGGAATTATACATTCTATGTGCCACATGATGTATATGGCTTGGCAAAACTAATGGGTGGGAAGAAACCTTTTATTGATAAGCTACAAATGGTTTTTGACGAAGGGCTTTATGACCCGGCAAATGAACCGGATATTGCTTATGCCCATTTATTCTCATATTTTAAAGGTGAAGAATGGCGCACACAGAAAGAGACGCAACGTTTAATAGACAAGTATTTTACTACCAAACCTGATGGTATTCCGGGAAATGATGATACGGGAACGATGTCTTCCTGGGCTATTTTCAATATGATTGGTTTTTATCCTGATTGTCCCGGACTGCCCGAATACACATTGACGACTCCGGTTTTTAATAAGGTAACGATTCGGTTAGATCCGAAATGGTATAAAGAGAAAGAGCTAATTATTGAAACTAATCGCACTCAACCAGGAACTTTATATATTGATAAGGTACTGTTGAATGGTAAAAAGTTTAATAAATATCATATTACACATGATGAACTTGTTCACGGCAAATATTTAAAATTTGAATTGAAATAACACACAGTGTTTCATAGGTATCGTTTTTGGGTTGACAGGGCTGTCGGACTTCTTATGGTCCGGCAGCCCATTTTTTTTACATTTACTTTTATTATTACTTCTCGGAAAATAGCGACGCTATATGCTCGGGATAGTGACGGTATCCGGCTAAGATAGCGTCACTATTTCTCCCGGATACCGTCATTATTTTATTTTCATTAGGCTATACTCTTTCACATATCTAGTTATTCTCTGTATTATAGGTGATTACAAAAATCTTTTTCATACGTCTACTATGTAAATTGTAGGCAATAAGATGAAAACAAGAAGAAAATTATTCAAACATATCCTTTGGATATTAATACTTGCAGAGTGTTTCCCTCTATTAGCGATTGCCGGATCGCAGCAAAAGGAACAACGTTATAAAATAGCTGTATGTGACTGGATGATTCTGAAGCGTCAGAAAATCGGTTCATTTCAATTGGTACACGAATTGAATGGTGACGGCGTCGAACTAGATATGGGTGGCCTTGGCAAGAGAGAAATGTTTGATAATAAATTGCGGGAATCTCATTTTCAGCAGCTATTTCGTGAAACTGCTCAAAAATATCAATTAGAGGTTTCTTCTATTGCTATGTCCGGTTTCTACGGACAGTCTTTTCTGGAACGTGCTAATTATAAAGAGTTGGTTCAAGACTGCCTTCATGCAATGAGAGTAATGAATACTAAAGTCGCTTTTCTTCCTTTGGGGGGGATCGAAACTGGATGGGAAAAGAATTCAGCACTTCGAACAGAAGTTGTAAAACGTTTGAAGGAGGCGGGAGATATGGCTGCTTCTGAAGGAGTAGTTATCGGCATTGAAACTCAACTGGATGCTAAAGGAGATGTAAAACTGCTGAAAGAAATTAATTCTCCGGGAATCAAGATCTATTTTAAATTTCAAAATGCATTGGAGAATGGAAGGGATTTATGTAAGGAATTGAAGATTCTGGGGAAAAAGAATATTTGCCAGATTCACTGTACGGATACAGATGGAGTGACTCTGCCTTTTAATGAACGATTGGACATGAATAAGGTGAAAAAGACTCTAGACAAGATGGGATGGAGTGGATGGCTAGTAGTAGAACGTTCACGTGATAAGGATGATGTGCGAAATGTGAAGAAGAATTATGGCACGAATATTAAGTATTTGAAAGAAGTGTTTCAGTAAAGATAGGAGGATGATTATGATATAGTTAATATTACAAAGAGAGAGAAAAAGCGCAAAATCTATTTTTTATCCTTTTAAGTGATTACATTTTTTTTGATTGTACGTCTTTCCTTAAAAGATCTTTTAGATTTTGAAGATATAATATATTATTTTTGTTTAAATTAAAATTTAATCTATGAAGAGTAAGATGAAGATTAAAAAGACGGTCGTCGGAAGTTTAATTTGCTTGTCGATGATTTTTTCTGTTAGCTCTTGTGCTGGAGATGGTTTTGATAAAGAAACGTTCTCTGGGGGAGTAACAGATACACAATTGCAGTCTCCGGATGCATCTGAAGTGGCGTTTTCCAAACTTCCCGGCACTACTAATGTGAAAGTCACTTGGCCTGTGGTTATGGGTGCGGGAGGTTATCAATTCTCCTTGTATATTGTTGATAATCCCGATAATCCTGTGGCAGTAGTGAAGGATAGCATTATAGACGGATCATCTGTAGTGTGTCCTTATTTGGATGATACCAATTATAAAGCGGAAATTAAAACACTGGGAAACGAGAAATTAAACAATACAGATGCTACTTCGGCTACAGAAACAACTTGGACTACGTTAATTTCGGCGACTTCTATTCCTGATGGAGAAGATTTGGTTGCATGGTTTGCCAATAATCCGGTCACTACAGGGAAAGATACAGAAGTTGCCTTTGAGTTGGAAGCAGGGGGTACGTATACCATTTCTGGAGATTTAGATTTTGGAGTGAATAATGTTCAGTTACGTGGTAATAAATTGAATCATGCTAAAGTGAATTTCACAGGAACTGGAGGTTCCATTATTACGTGTGGTGGAGGATTAGCGTTGAAGTTTATTGATTTTGACTGTAGTGTAGTAGAAGGTGGAACTTTCTTGAAATTTGGTGATGTTCCTGCAGAAATAACGGGAATAGACAGTTATGGAATGGTGACAAATCCTATTATATTCCAGTCTTGCGAAATCAGGAATGTAAAATGTAAATTGGTTAATATTAATAATAAAAAGTATGCTGTACAGAATCTAATTATTAGAGATTGTATTGTAGAGGCTCATCAAGTAGGTGGTGATTCTGGTGATTTTATTGATTTTAACAAACAAAATTCATTCATAAAAGATTTGGAAATCAGTAGCTCGACCTTCTATAGTCATACACGGGTTAATCCGCGTTTTTTACGTTATTCAAATGGAAATGCGACGAAAGCAGGTTGGACAGTTTGTACGATGACATTTAAGAATAATACCTTCTATAATATCTCATATAATGGACAAAGTTTCAACTGCAATAGTTGGACAGGAAGAAATAACTCAATAGTAGTAAGCAAGAATTTGTTCATTGATTCATTCTCTGGCAATTTCAATCGTCGTATAAGAATGCAAAATACCAATGTAGCTGCAACTTATGATAATAACTGCTATTGGTATAATGGAGCATTACCATTAGATGAAACCACAAATCGTGATGATGGCGACAAGAGTACTTCTGCATATGGTGTAGATCCTGTATTTACAAATCCTGCTAATGGGGATTTTACTCCGAGTGCTCCGGAAGTGTTCAGTCATGGTAGTGGTGACCCACGTTGGTTAAACTAAAAAGATTATAAATCTATAATAAGATAAAAATGAAATATAAGAATATACTTGGAATCTGTTTGTGTATACTCTTGGCTTTTATAATGGCGATGCCTGTAATTGCCCAGAATACGAAAACATTTAAAGGTGTTGTTTTGGATGAGACTGAACAGCCTGTTATTGGGGCTTCCGTAAAAGTCGTGGGAACTACTGTTGGGACGATTACTGATTTGGACGGTAATTTCACATTGAATGTTCCAGATGGTAAAGAAGTGGAAATTTCATACATAGGATATTTGCCGCAGCGTTTTTCTGCTCCTTTCAAACTTACTAAAATCATCATGAAAGAAGATGCTCAACAACTGGATGAGGTTGTGGTAGTAGGTTATGGTACACAGAAAAAGGCACATCTGACCGGTGCTATTGCCACCGTTCCTGTTGATGAGATCCAAGATATTTCAAGTGGCGGTTTGGCTAATACGTTGAGCGGTTTGGTCAATGGCGTTTCTGTAAGCGGGGGGGATACACGTCCGGGGCAGAACGCGACCATTTCAGTTCGTCAGACCAGTGATTTGAAAAATATGGGAAATGATAATTTACAACCTTTGTATGTTATTGATGGATATATTTATCCTACGGAGGTAAAAGTAGGAAACTCTTATACAAATCTTGGTGCGGAAGCATTCAATAATCTTGATCCATCAGTAGTGGAAAGTATTTCTATCTTGAAGGATGCATCTGCTGCTGTTTATGGTGCCCGTGCTGCCAATGGAGTTATTTTGGTAACTACAAAGAAAGGTAAATTAGGTACACCAAAGATTTCATATAGTGGAACATTCGGTATTACGGATGAGGTATCTCGCCCCAAAATGTTGAGCGCATATGAATATGGAAAATTGTGGAATGCAGTGCGCATGGCTGATCCGACAGAGACAAGCATTGACCCGTTGAGAGCCATTTTTCAACAGGATGAATTGAATGCCATGAAAAGTTTGAACTACGATTTATTGGATAAATATTGGGAATCTGCATTGACTCAGCAGCATAGTGTGAATTTAAGTGGTGCAACCGAAAGAGCTAGTTATTTTGCCGGTATTTCTTATTTCGACCAAGAGGGTAACTTGGGAAAGCTGGATTATAACCGTTGGAATTACCGTGCAGGTATTGATGTTAAGATTAGCAAATGGTTGAAAGCGAATGTGCAAGTTTCCGGTGATTATGGAAAGAAAAATACTCCATTGAATCAGGTGGGCGGTTCATCGGCCGAGAAGGATTATAATACACTGTTAACTCATCCTTATTATATACCAGAGTACGTGGGTGAATATGCGGTAGCTGCTTACGGTCCTACAAACTCGCAGGTAAGTAATATACAAAATTACAATTTCAATGTTCTCCAGAATAACGGAGATTACAAACGGAATATGTCGTCAAACATGAATGTAAACGCCGGACTGGAATATGATTTTGGATGGAATAAATGGTTGAAGGGCTTGAAATTGAAGTTTACTTACTCGAAGAGTATCAATACAGATAAGACGAATGACTATGGCACTTCTTATGACCTCTATTATTTGGAAACTCGTTCAGGAAGTGGACAGCATCTGTATACTCCGATTGAAGGGGCGGATAACAGTGCATTCGAAAATACAAATTTCTTCTTAGCAAATAGTGGTAAACCTGTAGTAAACTCTAGTACAAGTGATATAACTGGATATTTGTCTCGATCAATGACTCGTTCTGACAATTATCAAATGAACTTTACGGCAACTTATAATAGGGATTTTGGGCCACATTCTGTGGGAGCTTTGTTCTCCATTGAAAAATCAGAATCAGAAACGGAGTATTTGTATGGTATGGTAACTAATCCCTACGAATTTACGACTGGGCAGTCCAATTCGGTAGATTGGAATAGTACACCAAGTACTAATTTTACCCGTTTTGAAACAGGAAATTTATCATATATCGGTCGTTTAAATTATTCTTATGATAACAAATACCTGTTCGAATTTTTGCTTCGTTCAGATTCTTCTACAAAGTTTGCTCCTGAAAACTATTGGGGATTCTTTCCTTCTGTATCAGCAGGTTGGATTGTCTCACAAGAAAAGTGGTTTGCTGATAATGTGAAGTGGGTGGATTACTTTAAATTGCGTGCATCTTTCGGTTTAACTGGGCGTGATAATACGACAGCTTGGCAATGGCTTCAGACCTATGGAACAGACAAGGATAAGGGACCTGTTTTTGGAACAGGTACAACAGATAATGCAGGTAGTCATTTAACTATGAATAAAAATAATGCTGCTATTAATCGGGACGCTCATTGGGATAAGTCTTACAAAGGTAATTTTGGTCTTGATTTCAATGTACTCAATAACCGTTTATCTTTTAATATTGATGCATATTATGAATGGAATCGTGAAATGTTGCTTAGTTATAATGCTTCTGTACCTTCTACAGTGGGTGCTAATTCTGCTAAAGTTAATTACGGTGAAATGAATGCTTATGGTATTGAATTTTCTGCTACATGGAGAGATAAAATCGGTAAGGATTTCAAATATAAGATCCAACTGAATACAGGTCTCAGTGATAATGAGATTTTAGTAAGAGACTGGGACAATCCTGCTACTTATAAGAGCTATAAAAAAGGTGATCGTTTGGACCAGGGGACATGGGGTATGCAGTGTATCGGTATGTTCCGTAATTATCAAGATATAGATGAGTATTTCACCAAATATAATATCACTTCTTATATGGGTTATGCTAAGGAAGATGTAAAGCCGGGAATGCTGATTTATAAAGATGTGCGTGGTGAAAGACAAGCAGACGGTACTTATGCTGCACCCGATGGAGTGGTAAGTACAGAGAACGATCAAGTACGCTTGTCTAACCGGAGCAATCCTTATAGTATGACAATGAATCTGAATGCGGAATGGAAGGGAATCTCACTGACAGCTCAGTTTAATGCAAGCTGGGGTGGCTATAGCTTCTTACCAGACGATGCTATTTCTTTGGGTAATCAAGGTACTTCCGCTAATAAATACAATGATTTGGAATATGCAAATATGCCTTCATTCTGGAATACGGATAATATGTTTGTATACAATGATGTAGTAGATGCAGCTGGAAATATTGTTGTAAAAGCTAATCGCAATGGTAAATATCCGAATTTAAGATGGAGTAGCGTGAATGCAGTTCAGTCTTCCTTTTGGAGAGTAAGTGGTACCCGAATTAAGATGAGCCGTCTGACTTTGGCTTATCGTATACCGTCAAAATATACAAAGATGATAGGCATAGAAAGCTGCCGTTTTAACATAACGGGACAGAATCTATTAAGCTTCTGTAATCCTTATCCAGACAATTTCATAGATCCAATGACTACTTATGGAAATTATCCTACTTTGCGTAAATTTACGGTTGGAGTTAATGTAACATTCTAAAAAGAATAAGATAATGAAAAGAAAAAATATATTTCGTATCAGCATAGCTTTTCTTACAGCAACAGCATTCGCTTCTTGTAGCGATCAGTTCATGGAGGATAAGAAAAATTACGATAGTACTACAGCCGATGCTTATAATTATTGGAGTGGGGCATTGGCACGTGTAGCAGATGTATACAAGGTGTGTTTGCCTGATCCTAAGTCAACACCCAGTTCTATTTACAACAGTACGGGCTTGGCGGATGACCAGTCTAAATCGACCGAAGAATATAGTGGATTTGGAGCTTTTGTAAATCCACTAAGTCCCTTGACTTCCCAAACGGGAAATAACCCTGTACCTGATTATTTTGAGGGGACGAAAGGCGATCCTATTACCTCTGCTTATGGACGTATACGTAATATCAATGATGTCATTGCGGGGGTAGAAGGCAGTACTCTTTCACAGGAAGAGAAGAATGAATTGTTGGGGCAAGTCTATTTCTTTCGTGCATGGTGCTATTATAATCTAGTGAAATGGTATGGTGGCGTGCCTATCATTACAGAAGTACAAGAACCTGTGGAAACTTCAGTTGTTCCTCGTTCTTCTGCAAAAGATTGTTTCGATTTTATTTGTGATGATTTGGAAAAGGCCGAGACATTGTTGGCTCCTTTTACGGGATCTGGTCAATGGATGTCTGGTGATAATTATGGTCGTGTCACTTCGGGTACGGCAGTAGCTTTATTGGGGCGTGTACGCTTGCTTTATGCTAGTCCGTTATTCAATCGTTCAAATGATCTTGCTCGTTGGACACAAGCCTACAACGATATAAAGAGATCTATTGATGTACTGACAGCGGCCGGATATGATTTGGCAAATGAAAGTAATCCCGGTGTGAACGCTTCAGGATGGGCTAAAATATTTGCTGAAGTTCCCAGTACGGAAGCCGTTTTTGTTACACTTCATAATACGCTTACAGAGGGTACACCGGATTATCGCAAGAATAATACATGGGAGCAAGGTATTCGTCCTTCCAATGCTTTAGGTGGAGGAGGTAAGACTCCTTCGGCAATGTTAGTTGATATGTTCCCTATGGCAGATGGAAAAGTTCCTGTTTCTTGTAATACGTATACTACATTGACTAGATCCGAATTAGTTTGCGATCCAAAGTTTCCTTTTGTTGATCGTGACCCGCGTTTCTATCGTACATTTGCTTTTCCTGGTGTTCGTTGGGCGTTTACAGGTGATCCGCGTTTGGCAGAAAATCAAAATCCGTACGATGGTCCCAATTATGAGCTTTGGAATTATACTTGGTATACGGATGCAGCTTATGTAGATGATGTAGAAGCAACTAGTGATGTGACTTATGGAGCAGATGCTTTATTGAAGAATGTAAAAGGCTTTTATATCCGTAAGCGTTCAGATGATATGGATGTGAATGCTACTGCGCGTTATGTTTATGCTACTACTAGTGGTTTTACTCGTTCTGCTGCTCCATATATGGAAATCAGATATGCGGAGGTGTTGCTTAATTATGCAGAAGCAGCATGTAATGCAGGTGATTTAGGTGTCGCTGTTGAACAATTACAAAGAATTCGCGCACGTGTGGGTTATACTGCAGAAAATAATTTCGGGTTAGAGGCTGGTTTAAGCGGAGATCAAGCGAAGTGTATGGCT
Source organism: Bacteroides sp. M10 (assembly GCF_014334015.1). GTDB lineage: Bacteria > Bacteroidota > Bacteroidia > Bacteroidales > Bacteroidaceae > Bacteroides > Bacteroides intestinigallinarum. The sequence goes on from NZ_CP060488.1 coordinate 4,789,325, forward strand.
GCTATTTTGTACGAACGTCAGATAGAACTGGCTTATGAGGGGAAACGTTTTGATGATATGCGTCGTTGGATGCTGTTTGATGGTGGTGCGACTTTGCCTGACGGAGCACCCGTTTCCTGGAAGCTGACTGGCTGGGGAGGAAATACTTGTACATATCTTGGATTCAAACCTTTGAATGGACAGCGTCGTGAGAATCTGGAGTTCCGTGTGAACATAGATGGTGGCAGTGGAGTTGGAGTTGGTGGTACAACCGTTGATTCAGATCCATTGGTAAAAGCTGGTGTTACACGTCCGGCAGCTATGGATTTGAGAAAAGAACTAACCAATGAACAAGAAAGACTGAAGACATTTTATGAAGCTAACTTAACTCGTAAAACAAAGAAAGGAGATTCATATAATGACAGTCATTCAGAATTGTATATTACGTTTCTTCCTAGATATTATTTCCTTGGCTTCAATCAAGGCATTCAGGGTAATAACTCTACGTTACAACAAACTATAGGTTGGGGAGATTACATGAATGGTGGCTCCAATGGTACTTTTGATCCGCTTGCGGAATAAGAGGCGGATACTGGAAAAAGTTCAGCCATGAAATAGGTAAACGCCTACCGAACTTTAAAAGGTACTCTAGCCGTAAAAAACGATAAAAGATCACCGATTCTCTATTCTTTTCCTGAAAAGATAGTGAGGACCGGTGATTTTTTATTGATTTTGAGATTACAAATAGCAAGAATGTCCAAATTAAGGTCAACTATTAGACGTAGTAACTATTTTGAAATGATAAACGGGAATTTTAATAATATTCTGTTAGTTTATCATTGATCGTCTTGAAATAAAACAGATAAGAAACAGTTTTTTTCCCTCTACTGATTACAAATCTTTTTCTCTTTCGTCTTATTATTGTATTTTTGAATTAACAACTTCACTAAACCAAATAAAAATGAAGAAGAAACATGTATTATTAGCAGCTTTTGCTGCTGCAATGTTGACTCCGACTGTTGCATGGGCGCAATACCCACAAATAACCGACGAAGCCAAAGAAAACTATAAAAAGATGATGACTGAAGAGCGGAAGCGCTCTGATGAAGCATGGGCGAAGGCACTGCCAATAGTGCAGAAAGAAGCAAAGGAGGGACGTCCTTATATTCCTTGGGCTAGTCGTCCATGCGATTTGCCACAAGCGAATATCCCGGCATTTCCTGGAGCAGAAGGTGGCGGTATGTATAGTTTCGGTGGTCGCGGCGGTAAAGTAATTACTGTGACTAATTTGAATGATCGTGGACCTGGATCTTTCCGTGAAGCTTGTGAAACAGGGGGCGCTCGTATTATCGTGTTCAATGTGGCAGGTATTATCCGTTTGGAGTCTCCGATTATAGTTCGTGCTCCTTATGTTACCATTGCAGGACAAACGGCTCCCGGGGATGGCGTTTGTATTGCCGGCGAATCATTTTGGGTAGATACACATGATGTTGTTGTGCGCCATATGCGTTTCCGTCGTGGAGAAACAAAGGTTTGGCATCGCGATGATTCTTTCGGAGGTAATCCGATCGGTAATATCATGATAGACCATTGTTCTTGCTCATGGGGATTGGATGAGAATATTTCTTTCTATCGCCATATGTATGATCCTAGTGAAGGTCAATATGAAAGCAAAGATTTGAAACTTCCTACTGTAAATGTGACTATTCAGAATACAATCTCTGCAAAAGCATTGGATACATACAACCATGCATTTGGTAGCACCTTGGGAGGTGAAAACTGTGCATTTGCCCGTAACCTGTGGGCTAGTAATGCAGGACGTAACCCTTCTATCGGTTGGAATGGAATATTCAACTTTGTCAATAATGTAGTGTTCAACTGGGTTCATCGTTCTTCTGACGGTGGTGATTATACCGCAATGTTCAATATGATTAATAACTACTACAAACCGGGACCTGCTACGCCGAAAGACTCTAATGTGGGACATCGTATCCTGAAACCGGAAGCCGGACGTAGTAAATTGAACTATAAGGCATATGGACGTGTATATGCTGATGGAAACATCATGGAAGGTTATCCTGCCATTACAGCGGACAACTGGAAAGGTGGTATTCAGATTGAAGACCAATCAAATACTGACGGATATACTGAAAACATACGGAGCTATCAACCGTTTGAGATGCCGTATATTAATATTATGGGTGCTAATGATGCCTATGATTATGTATTGAAACATGCAGGTGCAACTATCCCTTGTCGTGATATTGTAGATGAACGTGTGATTGAAGAGGTGAAAACAGGCATTCCTTATTATGAAAAGAAACTTCCGAAAGATGCTTATGGCGATCTGACCGGCTTGTCTCCTAAATCAATGGGTGAAGACGGACAGTTCAAATATCGTCGTTTGCCGAAAGACTCTTATAAGCAGGGTATTATTACTGATATTCGTCAGATGGGTGGATTCCCTGAATATAAAGGTACTCCTTATGTAGATACAGACGGTGACGGTATGCCGGATGAATGGGAAATTGCCAATGGCTTGAATCCGAATGATCCGAGTGATGCTAATAAGGATTGTACAGGTGACGGATATACTAATATTGAAAAATATATCAACGGTATCAGCACAAAGCATAAAGTAGATTGGAGAGATATGAAGAACAACTACGATACATTGGCTGAAAAAGGAAAATTAATGTAATCGCCGGTAAGATGCCGGAGCCAAGTTTTCTTTCGGCATCTTACTTTAAAAACAATATCAATGAAAAAGATACTGATACTATCATTGCTTTTTATTTTTGGTTGGATGTCCGCACAGGCAATCGACTTAAATAAAGAGAATCGTGATCCTGAATATGTGAAGTCTATTGTCGGCCGATCCCAGAAGATCGTTGATAAACTTGGGCTTACAGATGCGAAAATTGCCGAAGACGTTCGTAATATCATAGCCAATCGTTACTTCGAATTAAATGATATTTATGAAGTAAGGGATGCAAAAGTCAAGAAGGTAAAAGATTCAGGGTTGACCGGCGATGCTAAAAATGAAGCACTGAAAGCTGCCGAAAATGAAAAAGATGCGGCATTATACCGTTCACATTTCGCTTTTCCTGCCGATTTATCCCTCTTTCTTGATGAAAAGCAAATAGAGGCGGTGAAGGATGGCATGACTTATGGAGTAGTGAAAGTGACTTATGACTCACATCTGGACATGATTCCCACTTTGAAAGAAGAAGAAAAAGCCCAAATATATGCTTGGCTGATAGAGGCACGTGAATTCGCATTGGATGCAGAAAATTCGAACAAGAAACACGCTGCTTTCGGAAAGTACAAAGGACGTATCAATAATTATCTGGCTAAACGTGGATATGACCTGAAGAAAGAACGTGAGGAATGGTATAAACGTGTAAAAGCTCGTGGAGGTTCTCTATAATAAAAAAATAAGATACTATAAAAAGAAGCGAAATTCTTTCCCATTGTAAATGGTTAGTTTGTTTGATGGTGGAAAGGGTGGCTCGGAGAGTCGCCCTTTTATCATATATAAATTTTGAATCTGGTGATTCTTCCGTTATATTTGAGTACAAATTAGACTTATTATCGTCTCCTCTGTATAAAGGATACAATTATAGAATATAGAAATGAAAAAGTTAAGAAATACATTAGCTGCAATAAGTCTTCTGTTTTTGGCTTCTTGTGGAGGTAACAAAGACTACTATATGTTCACTTCATTTCATGAACCGGCTGATGAGGGATTGAGATACTTATATAGTGAGGATGGAATGCATTGGGATAGTATTCCGGGAATCTGGTTGAAACCGGAATTGGGGCAGCATCAACTAATGCGGGACCCTTCAATGGTGCGCACTCCGGATGGAACTTACCATTTGGTCTGGACTACAAGTTGGAAAGGTGATTTGGGATTTGGTTACGCACATTCCAAAGACCTGATTCACTGGTCGGAGCAACAGATGATTCCTGTAATGGCAGACGAACCGACTACCATTAATGTATGGGCTCCGGAGATTTTCTATGACGACGAGAGTGAACAGTTTATGGTTGTATGGGCCTCTTGTGTCCCCGGGCGTTTTGAAAAGGGGATAGAGGAAGAGAATAACAATCATCGTTTATACTATATCACTACAAAGGATTTTAAGACAGTTTCGAAAGCAAAACTTCTGTACGACCCGGGATTCAGCACCATTGATGCTGTCATCGTGAAACGGGCGAAGAATGACTATGTCATGGTGCTTAAGGATAATACCCGTCCGGAGCGCAATCTGAAAATCGCTTTTTCCGATTCTATGACCGGACCTTATTCGCCGGCATCACAGCCTTTTACAGAATCCTTTGTAGAAGGACCGTCTGTAGAGAAGTTGGGCGATGATTATTTAATCTATTTTGATGTGTATAAGAAAAAAATATATGGTGCTATGCGTACAAAGGATTTCCGGAACTTTACAGACGTAACAGAAGAAGTAAGCATCCCTGTGGGGCATAAGCATGGAACAATATTCAAAGCTCCGGAATCACTAGTAAAGGCATTGCTGGAAGAAAAGAAATAAATCCGGAACTAATTTAAAATCAGAAATAAATCATGAACAACTCTGCTAAAATTCTTTTTGTACTGGCTGCCGGATGGTTGACTACTACAGCCTTTGCACAAGATAGAATCCATTATACAGGAAAAGAATTATCAAATCCTGCTTATCACGACGGGCAACTGTCTCCGGTAGTCGGAGTGCATAATATTCAATTGGTACGTGCTAATCGCGAACATCCGGATGCTTCGAACGGCAATGGATGGACTTATAATCACCAGCCGATGCTCGCTTATTGGAATGGCCAGTTTTTCTATCAGTACCTGGCAGACCCTTCTGATGAACACATACCGCCTTCACAGACTTTTCTGATGACTTCGAAGGATGGATATCACTGGATGAATCCGGAAATAGTATTCCCTCCTTATAAAGTGCCCGATGGATATACCAAAGAATCTCGTCCGGGTGTGCAGGCCAAAGATCTGATTGCCATTATGCACCAACGTGTTGGATTCTATGTCTCTAAATCCGGCAAACTGATTACAATGGGGAATTATGGAGTTGCTTTGGATAAAAAGGATGACCCCAATGATGGAAACGGTATTGGCCGCGTAGTTCGTGAAATAAAGAAAGACGGTTCTTTCGGACCGATCTATTTCATTTATTATAATCATGGATTTAATGAAAAGAATACCGATTATCCATATTTTAAGAAAAGTAAGGATCGTGAGTTTGTGAAAGCTTGCCAGGAAATTCTCGATAATCCGCTGTATATGATGCAGTGGGTGGAAGAAGCCGACCGTGAAGATCCTCTCATTCCGTTGAAGAAAGGATATAAAGCATTCAATTGTTATACATTGCCGGATGGACGTATTGCCAGTCTTTGGAAACATGCACTTACTTCTATCAGTGAGGATGGCGGACATACCTGGGCAGAACCGGTGCTTCGTGCAAAAGGCTTCGTAAATAGCAATGCAAAAATCTGGGGACAACGTCTAAGTGACGGAACGTATGCTACAGTATATAATCCATCGGAATTTCGTTGGCCGCTAGCTATCTCTTTGAGTAAAGATGGATTGGAATATACGACATTAAATTTAGTGCATGGTGAAATCACTCCAATGCGCTATGGAGGAAATTATAAATCATACGGTCCCCAATATCCACGTGGTATTCAGGAAGGTAATGGAATACCTGCAGATGGTGATTTATGGGTTTCTTACAGCGTGAATAAGGAAGATATGTGGATTTCCCGCATTCCTGTTCCGGTAGAGATAAATGCTTCAGCACATGCGGACGATGATTTCTCAAACAATAAATCAATTGCAGAACTGACTGACTGGAATATTTATTCTCCGGTTTGGGCTCCGGTTTCTCTGGAAGGTAAATGGCTGAAACTGCAAGATAAAGACCCGTTTGATTATGCTAAAGTGGAACGAAAAATACCGGCTTCTAAAGAGTTGAAAGTATCATTCGATTTGAAAGCCGGGCAAAATGATAAAGGTACCCTTCAGATTGAATTCCTGGATGAGAATGGAATAGCATGTTCCCGTATGGAACTTACTGATGATGGAATTTTCCGAATGAAAGGTGGCTCTCGGTTTGCAAATATGATGAAATATGAAGCAGGAAAGGTTTATCACGTGGAAGCAGTTCTTTCAACTGCCGATCGTAATATTCAAGTATATGTAGATGGTAAAAGAGTAGGACTGCGTATGTTCTACGCACCTGTGGCTGCTGTTGAACGGATCGTATTCCGTACCGGTGTACCTCGTACATTCCCGACTGTAGATACTCCTGCCGATCAGACTTATGATCTGCCCAATGCAGGTGCACAAGATTCATTGGCAGAATATGGTATTGCCCATGTGAAAACATCTTCTATGGATAAAGATGCATCTTCTGCTTTTTTAAAGTATGCTGACTTCAGTCATTATGCAGACTATTTCAATCACATGGAAGATGAGAACATCGTTCAGGCAATTCCTAATGCAAAAGCCTCGGAATGGATGGAGGAAAATATTCCTTTGTTTGAATGCCCGCAACATAACTTTGAAGAGATGTATTATTATCGTTGGTGGTCATTGCGTAAGCATATCAAAGAAACTCCTGTAGGATATGGTATGACGGAGTTCCTCGTTCAGCGTTCCTATTCTGATAAATATAACCTGATCGCTTGTGCGATCGGACATCATATTTATGAGAGCCGTTGGTTACGTGACCCGAAATATCTGGATCAGATTATTCATACATGGTATCGTGGCAATGACGGCGGTCCGATGAAGAAAATGGATAAGTTCAGCTCATGGAATGCGGATGCTGTATTGGCCCGTTATATGGTAGATGGGGATAAAGATTTTATGGTGGATATGAAAAAAGATCTGGAAACTGAATATCAACGTTGGGAACGTACGAACCGTTTGAAGAATGGATTGTACTGGCAGGGGGATGTACAGGATGGTATGGAAGAATCTATCAGTGGTGGACGGAAGAAAAAATATGCCCGCCCGACAATCAATAGTTATATGTATGGCAATGCCAAAGCACTTTCATGTATGGGAATTCTTTCCGGTGACGAGGGGATGGCTATGAAATATGATATGAAAGCAGACACGTTGAGAAATCTGGTAGAAAATGAGTTGTGGAATACCCGTCACCAGTTTTTTGAAACGATGCGTACAGACTCTTCAGCAAATGTCCGTGAAGCAATCGGATATATTCCCTGGTATTTCAACCTGCCGGATACAACAAAAAAATATGAAATTGCCTGGAAGGAGATTATGGATGAAAATGGCTTCTCTGCTCCTTACGGATTGACTACTGCAGAGCGTCGTCATCCGGAATTCCGTACACGTGGAGTGGGTAAGTGTGAGTGGGACGGAGCTATCTGGCCGTTTGCTTCTGCACAGACATTGACAGCAATGGCTAACTTTATGAATAATTATCCGCAGACCGTATTGTCTGACAGTGTATATTTCCGTCAGATGGAATTGTATGTGGAGTCACAATATCATCGTGGTCGTCCTTACATTGGCGAATATTTGGATGAAGTGACCGGTTATTGGTTGAAAGGGGATCAGGAGCGCAGCCGTTACTATAATCATTCTACTTTCAACGATTTGATGATTACAGGACTGATTGGACTTCGTCCGCGTCTGGATAATACAATTGAAGTAAATCCGTTGATCCCTGTCGACAAATGGGATTGGTTCTGCCTGGATAATGTACTATATCACGGTCATAATCTGACGATTCTTTGGGATAAGAATGGCGATCGTTATCATTGCGGAAAAGGATTACGCATTTTTGTTGATGGTAAAGAAGTCGCCCATGCAGATACATTGACAAGAATTGTTTGTACAAATGTTCTTGAATGATAAATTTTAGGCACGGATTACACTGTTGCTTTACGCGATCATATTTCTAAAAACCGTGAAATCCGTGTAATCCGTGCCTAATTTCTCGTTTATCAAACAAATAAAGATATATGAAAGATGAATTTTAGAAATTATTTTCTTTTAATACTGCTTTGTCTCCCCTGTATTGTACAGGCAAAAAATATAACGATCAGCCGTCTTACCTGTGAAATGCAGGAAGGTCTGGTAGTGGTCGAAGGTTCACCTCGCTTGGGATGGGTGATGGAATCGCCGGAAAATGGAACGCGACAATCCGCTTATGAGATTGACATCCGGGAAGCTTTTACAGGACGTTCCGTTTGGAATAGTGGAAAAGTCTATTCTACGCAGAGCCAGCTGGTTTCTATAGAAGGGGCAGATATACGTCCTGATAATCAATTTAATTATAGTTGGCGGGTTTGTGTTTGGGATGAGACAGATGCACCCTCTGAATGGAGCCGTGAAGCAAAGTTCCGCTCTGCTTCCTCAAGACTTTCCGAAGGAAAATGGATTGGAGCTATCACTCGTCAGAATGCTCATTTACCGGAAGGACGCAAGTTTCACGGTGGAGAGTTGAAGAAACCGGAGGTAAAGGCAGCTTGGGAAGCAGTGGACACTTTAGCAAAGAAAAGTATTTGTTTGCGAAGAACATTCCAGGTGGGAGATAGGACAGAAGGGAATACAAACCGTCAATCGGGCAAGAAAATAGTAGAAGCAACCGCATACGTTTGTGGTTTGGGATTCTATGAATTCTCTTTGAATGGCAAGAAAGTAGGCAACAGTGAATTTGCTCCACTGTGGAGTGATTATGATAAAACTGTTTACTATAACACGTATGATGTAACGGAACAATTGCGGCATGGTGAGAATGCCGTGGGAATCTTATTGGGGAATGGATTCTATAATGTGCAGGGAGGACGTTATCGCAAATTACAGATAAGTTTTGGTCCTCCTACACTTTTATTTGAACTGGTTATTAATTACGAAGACGGAACATCTACAACACTCCGTTCTGACAATGACTGGAAATATGATTTTAGTCCGATGACCTTCAATTGCATATATGGAGGTGAGGATTACGATGCTCGTCGTGAGCAAAAAGGATGGAATCAGGTTGGCTTTGATGATAGTCATTGGCGTCCGGTAGTTATACAGGAAGCTCCTAAAGGAATACTACGTCCACAGATGGCTCCTCCGGTGAAAATCATGGAACGATATGATATTCAAAAGGTAACCAAACTAAATGCAGAACAGGTTGCTTCAGCTTCTAAATCGACAAAAAGAACTGTCGATCCTTCTGCTTTCGTGTTGGATATGGGGCAAAATCTGGCTGGCTTTCCGGAAATAACAGTACGTGGCAAACGTGGACAGAAAGTGACTCTGCTCGTAGCCGAAGCATTGACGGATGAAGGTGCCTGTAATCAGCGACAAACGGGACGTCAACACTATTATGAATATACACTGAAAGGTGAAGGTGACGAAACCTGGCATCCTCGTTTCTCTTATTACGGTTTTAGATATATTCAAGTCGAGGGGGCTGTCTTAAAAGGACAAAAGAATCCGCAGAAGTTGCCTGTGTTGAAGAATATTCAATCCTGCTTCGTATTTAATTCAGCTAAGAAAGTTTCCACTTTCGAATCATCCAACCGAATATTTAATGCTGCCCATCGATTGATCGAAAAAGCAGTGCGTAGTAATATGCAGTCTGTGTTTACAGATTGTCCGCATCGTGAAAAACTAGGCTGGCTGGAACAGGTGCATTTGAATGGTCCTGGGTTATTATACAACTATGATTTGACAGCTTATGCTCCGCAGATTATGCAGAATATGGCAGATGCGCAACATGCCAACGGTGCCATGCCGACAACTGCTCCGGAATACGTGGTTTTTGAAGGTCCGGGTATGGATGCTTTTGCCGAATCTCCGGAATGGGGTGGTTCTCTGGTTATTTTCCCATTTATGTACTATGAGACGTATGGAGATGACTCGTTGATTAAGAAATATTATCCGAATATGCGCCGTTATGTGGATTATCTGAAGACTCGTGCAGAGATGGGTATTCTTTCTTTCGGCTTGGGAGATTGGTATGATTACGGAGATTTTCGTGCCGGATTCTCTAGGAACACACCGGTTCCCTTGGTGGCTACCGCGCATTATTATATGACAGTAATGTATTTAATAAAAGCTGCGAAAATGGTTGGCAATGACTTTGACATTCATTATTATACTTCTTTGGCACATGAAATACTTGCTGCATTTAATAAATGTTTTTTCAATAAAGAGACAGCACAGTATGGTACAGGGAGCCAATGTAGTAATGCACTTCCGTTATTCCTCCAGATGACGCAGGATTCAGATGAACAAGGCAGTTATCAACCGGATGCAAAGTTGGATGAGAAAGTACTTATGAATCTGATTAAAGATGTGGAAGCACATGGCAATCGCTTAACGACCGGTGATGTGGGTAACCGCTATCTGATTCAGACACTGGCGCGTAAGGATCAGCACGAACTTATTTATAAGATGTTCAACCACGAAGAAGCTCCCGGATATGGCTTCCAGTTGAAATTCGGTGCAACAACATTAACCGAGCAATGGGATCCCCGCCAAGGTTCTTCCTGGAATCATTTTATGATGGGACAGATTGATGAATGGTTCTTTAATTCACTGGTCGGTATTCGCCCATCTACTACCTATCAAAAGTTTATCATCGCTCCCCAGCCTGTAGGAGATTTGAAATATGTCAAAGCATCGTATGAAACTTTATACGGTACTATTGTTGTGGATTGGACTAGCCAGAACGGGACTTTCACTTTAAACGTATCTGTTCCGGTGAATACGACGGCTGTTGTTTATCTTCCGGGAGAGAAAGAACCCAAAGAGATACAAAGTGGAACATATAAATTGGTTTGTGCAAAATGAAAGAACCTTTTGCATATATTTGTAGCATTAAAAAACAATGTATTCATAGACAAAGTCATGCAGCATCTTTATTTTAATCATATAGCATGTTTGAAAAAAACATCTCAATGATTGTATTCAAACATTGGGAAGAAAAAAAGATTCTATTAGCATGATTTTTTAGAAGACAATGATGAAATATAATTTAATAATATCGATTATGAATTTACGGACAACTCTTCTCGTCTTTCTTTGCTTCTGTGCAACCACAGTTCTTCGTGCCGAGCGTGTGGATATGTTGAAGGCCGGTGCAAAAGCAAATGGTAAGGCTCTTAATACAAAGCTAATCAATTCAACGATTGATCGTTTGAACCGTGGCGGCGGAGGTACTCTTTTCTTTCCTGCCGGGACTTACCTGACAGGAAGTATCCATCTGAAAAGCAACATTACACTGGAGTTGGAAGCCGGAGCTACTTTGCTCTTTTCTGACAACTTCGATGACTACCTTCCTTTTGTCGAGGTTCGTCATGAAGGAGTGATGATGAAAAGTTTCCAGCCTTTGATCTATGCGGTAGATGCCGAGAATATTACCATCGAAGGAGAAGGAACTTTGGACGGACAGGGAAAGAAATGGTGGATGGAATTCTTTCGTGTCATGATTGATTTGAAAGATAACGGCATGCGTGATATGAATAAATATCAGCCGATGTGGGATGCAGCAAACGATACGACAGCCATTTATGCTGAAACAAATAAGGATTATGTAACTACGTTGCAGCGTCGCTTTTTCCGTCCTCCGTTTATCCAGCCCGTCCGTTGTAAGAAAGTAAAGATTGAAGGAGTGAAAATTATCAATTCTCCTTTCTGGACGGTGAATCCTGAATTTTGCGATAATGTAATAATAAAGGGGATAACTATTGATAATGCCCCTTCACCAAATACAGACGGGGTTAATCCGGAATCTTGTCGCAATGTGCATATCAGTGACTGCCATATATCAGTGGGAGACGATTGCATAACAATCAAGTCCGGAAGAGATGCCCAAGCCCGTCGCTTGGGAGTGCCTTGCGAAAATATCACCATAACCAACTGTACAATGCTTTCCGGTCATGGAGGCGTTGTTATCGGCAGTGAGATGAGTGGAAGTGTGCGTAAAGTGACTATTTCCAATTGCGTATTTGACGGAACGGATCGTGGAATCCGCATTAAATCAACCCGTGGAAGAGGAGGAGTCGTTGAAGATATTCGCGTTAGCAACGTTGTTATGAGTAATATTAAACAGGAAGCAGTCGTGCTGAATTTGAAATACAGTAAAATGCCTGCGGAACCAAAGAGTGAACGCACTCCGATCTTCCGTAACGTACATATCAGTGGAATGACTGTGACAGATGTAAAGACTCCGATCAAAATGGTGGGTTTGGAAGAAGCACCGATATCTGACATTGTTTTGCGTGATATTCATATTCAGGGAGGAAAACAGAAATGTATCTTTGAAAATTGTGAACGTATCATGATGGATGATGTGATCGTCAATGGTGAAGAGATTAAAATGTAATCCTGCTCTGCATCTGATGTCTTTATGATGACTTACTTAGAATCAAATAATTAAAAATGAAACGAATCCTTTTTACCATGCTTCTTGCCGCATCTCTTTCGGCTGAAGCGCAGACACAAACATACGAGACGGAATTTGCCCGTCCCTTGAATGAAGTACTGACGGATATTCAAAACCGTTTCGGAGTCCGCCTGAAATATGATATTGATACAGTAGGAAAAGTGTTGCCTTATGCCGACTTTCGTATTCGTCCTTATTCTGTAGAAGAATCCCTGACGAATGTATTGGCACCTTTCGATTATAAATTTGTCAAACAGAAAGGAAATATGTATAAGCTAAAAGCGTATGAATATCCACGTCGTACGGATGCAGACGGAGAAAAAATGCTGGCTTATCTGAATACTCTTTATGCAGATCGACAGGCTTTTGAACTTCGCGTTGATTCTTTGAAAAAAGAAGTGCGTCAACGTTTGGGTATCGATACTTTACTAGCTCAATGTGTTAAATCCAAACCTATTCTTTCGAAGATACGTAAGTTTGATGGCTATACAGTGCAGAATTTTGCACTTGAAACACTTCCCGGCTTATATGTTTGCGGTTCTATCTACACACCTCAATCAAAAGGAAAACATGCGTTGATTATTTGTCCTAACGGACATTTTGGTGGCGGACGTTATCGTGAGGACCAGCAACAACGTATGGGCACTTTAGCACGTATGGGAGCTATTTGTGTGGATTATGATTTGTTCGGATGGGGAGAGTCGGCTTTACAAGTTGGCAGTGCGGCACATCGTAGTAGTGCGGCGCACACTATTCAGGCAATGAATGGCTTGTTGATTCTTGAGTCTATGCTTGCTTCCCGTAAAGATATTGATACCAGTCGTATCGGTACAAATGGTGGTTCAGGAGGGGGCACTCATACTGTTTTGTTGAGTGTATTAGATGATCGTTTTACTGCTTCTGCTCCCGTGGTGAGCCTTGCTTCTCACTTTGACGGTGGCTGTCCGTGTGAAAGCGGAATGCCCATTCAACTTTCTGCAGGAGGAACCTGTAATGCGGAGCTAGCTGCTACTTTTTCCCCTCGTCCACAACTCGTGGTATCTGATGGTGGCGACTGGACGGCTAGTGTTCCTACTCTTGAATTTCCTTATTTGCAACGAATTTATGGATTCTACAACGCAAAAGACAAAGTAACGAATGTACATCTCTCCAAGGAGAAACATGACTTTGGTCCGAACAAACGGAATGCTGTTTATGATTTCTTCGCAGACGTGTTCAAGTTGGACAAAAAGATGCTGGACGAAAGCAAAGTTACCATTGAACCGGAATCTGCTATGTATAGTTTTGGAGAAAAAGGAGCTTTGCTTCCCGAAGGTGCAATCCGGTCATTTGACAAGGTAGCCGCCTATTTTGACAAGAAGGTCTTTGCTGATTTAAAATCAGATGCTTCTCTTGAAAAGAAAGCCATGGACTGGGTAGCTTCTTTAAAGTTGGATGATGAGAAAAAGGCAGGTTTTGCGGCAACAGCTATTTATAACCATCTTCGTAAAGTTCGCGACTGGCACAATGAGCATCCCTATACAACAATTCCCGAGGGTATCAATCCTCTTACAGGAAAACCGCTTTCCAAGCTCGACCGTGAAATGATTGCAGATTCTGCTATGCCGAAAGAAGTACATGAAAGACTAATGAAAGAGTTACGCAGAGTATTGACTGAAGAACAGATAGAACAAATCCTCGATAAATATACGGTAGGTAAAGTTGCTTTTACCTTGAAAGGTTATCAGGCCATTGTGCCTAATATGACAGAGGAGGAAACTACTTACGTCCTGGAACAGTTGAAGCTGGCTCGCGAACAGGCTATTGACTATAAGAATATGAAGCAGATCTCTGCCATCTTCGAAATTTATAAAACCAAATGCGAACAGTATTTCAATGAGCACGGCCGTAACTGGCGTCAGATGTTCAAGGATTATGTGAATAAGCGAAATGCAGAAAAGAAGGCCCAAGGAAAGAAATAAAATGATGATAAATCTTTAATCTTCCTATTTGTCGGAGTATAATTCGGGATAACTAAGAAGAACATAATAGAGCTATGCTTTGCAACTGACAAAGCATAGCTTTATCACTTCTAAAGCTATGCTTTACGTCTCAAAAAGCACGTCATTACTTTTTCTTCACGATTACTAAACATCTTTTTCGCAGAAAATGTGTTATTTTGTGGATGGCTAATAGAAATAGACATGATATGGATAAGCAAAAAGTAGCATTGGTCCTTTCTATGGGAGGAGCACGTGGAATAGCGCATATAGGAGTAATTGAAGAATTGCTCCGTCACAATTTTGAGATCACCTCTATTGCAGGAAGCTCGATGGGAGCTATGGTGGGGGCGATGTACGCTTCAGGAAAAATGGAAGAATGTAAGGAGTGGCTATATAGTTGGGATAAACGTAAGATGTGGGAATTGGCGGATATTACTTTAAGCCGGGATGGATTGGTGAAAGGTGACCGTTTTATCAAAGAACTGAAACAGATTATTCCGGACATGAATATTGAAGACTTGCCTGTCCCTTATGTAGCAATGGCTACGGATATTGTCCGCGATCAGGAAGTGAGGTTTGACAGGGGGAGCTTACATGAAGCTATCCGTGCATCTATTTCTATCCCCATGCTTTTCCGTCCGTTGAGAAAAGACGGTATGGTTTTGATTGACGGAGGCATTCTGAATCCTCTTCCATTGGCTCATGTAAAACGTATTGAAGGAGATATCCTGATAGCTGTCGATGTGAATGCACCCCTCGATTCCGGAAAGAAAAAGAAAATATCTCCTTATAATCTATTGACAGAATCTTCAAGAATGATGATGCAACAAATCACTCGTTACCAGATAGAGCGTTGTCAGCCGGATATCTTAATTCAGATGTCCGGCGATACCTATGATATGTTGGAGTTTCATCATGCAGCCTCGATAGTGAAGACAGGAGTGGAAGTTACCCGAAGCGTGTTGAAAGAATTTCTTGACAATGAATAATATGATACTTTAAATTACTCCAGATAAATCATCTTTTTCGTCATTCCTCCGTCAATCGTGATATTTTCTCCATTGATGAAATCATTGTTTTCTTCACAGAGAAACAAACACATACGGGCAATATCTTCTGGTTTGCCTACCCGTCGCGAAGGATGTTGTGAATGATCTTCCGGCCGGAGTTGGTCATAATCATGAGTTTGTATCCATCCCGGAGCAATAGAGTTGACGGTGATATTCCATTCGGATAACGACAAGGCCAGTGCATGAGTTAAAGAATAGATACCACCTTTCGAAGCTGCATAACCTTCACTTCCTGGTTCACTCATCAGGTAACGTGTGGAGCAGATATTGATAATCCGGCCGTATGGATTAGGAGAAGACTGTTCTTTACGATGTATGGCAAGCAGGCGGGAGGTGATAAATACAGGGCGTAGGTTGATAGAAAGTATTTTGTCGAAATCCTCTACGCTCGTTTCGGTGATAGACGAAAATTGACTGATACCGACGTTGTTGACAATAACATCAATATCATTCCATTCGGAAAGAATACGTTGCATGCAACTTTCAAGCGCATCCTTATCGCTGACATCGACTTTATGGAATATAGATCCGGTTGCTTTTGCAGTCTCTTGTCCCGCTATTTCATTTATATCACAAAAAGCGACTTGATCGCCGGACAGGCAAAAAGCTTCTACTATTGCCTTGCCTATACCTTCCGTTCCTCCTGTTATAAATACTCTTCTTTTGGAGGGATCTGATTTTAAGGCCATTGGAGTACACGAAGCTGATTCAGCCGGATGAACTGTTGTAGATTTCTTCTTTCCATATTTTTGTGCTTGTTTCCAAGCAGCCTTTCTGGCTTCATATTGTTCCTGTTGTCTTTCTATATAATTATCTGCCATCGTTCTTTTTTATTTATTGGCAAATGTAAAATATAAAATGGATAAATACAAAGAATCGACCGCTCTTTTGCGGACAAAGGAGCGGTCGATTTTATTCAGATGACGGTTCAATTTAAAACTTCGTCGGATCTATCTCTGCATATTTAATTCGTTGGCGACGCCAAGTGTAAATGGCATGCAGTTTCCCGTCTTTTCCCTGAATAATACTGGGATAAGAGTACTGACTGATCGGACTGTCTTCCAATGTAAGAACAGGCTTCCAGGTGATTCCATCTTCTGATATGCCCACACAAAGCGGAGTACGCGGACCTTTCGGAGTTCCGGGTAATGTAGAGAAATTATTGTAGATGAGTATATGTCTGCCGTCTTTCATTGTCACAGCATCCGTTCCGGAATTATTATTCGGAACATCCAGCAGTGTTACTTTACTCCACGTATCACCATTATCGCTGCTCCATGCTGTTGCTACTTGTGCGTTACGTGTACGACAGAGTACCTGTAATCTTCCGTCTTTATGCTTCAGAATACTAGGTTGTATCGCATAAACAGGCTTGGATCCTTCTCCTTTGATCGCTTCTCCTCCTTCCTGATCGTCCACATTCATACCACCCTTTTTACGATTTTGGGTGGGGACGGATAATTCGGCATCCAGTGGACCTACCATCTTCCAGGTCTTGCCTTTATCATCGGAAATCTCGAAGTGGACACGCCATCCGTTACTTCCTTCTGTACTGGAAGGGCAGATGATACGTCCATTGATATATTCCGGCTTATTCTTAATAGGTCCAAGAAAACCTTCCGGAAGCGGTTCACGTTTGCTCCAAGTCTTTCCTCCGTCACGTGAACGAACCAGCCATCCTGTCCAATCACTCACTTTCAGACCTATTTTATAGAATAAAATCAAGTCACCTCCGGGAATCTGGAAAAGAACCGGATTCCAACAAGCTTTTCTGCGGGCAATAAGTTTTCCTTTCTCATCTTTCACAGGTGTACAAGTTGAATCGATTCCAGCCAATACAGCTTGTGAATCTTTGATCGAGAACACACCGTCAGCGGCAAGTTTTGGGGCAGTCCATTCTTTGGAACCTTTCGGCTTACGACATACCCAGATGCAACAATCCGGATTGCGTTCTTTGGTTCCTCCGAAGAAAGAGGCTACGAGATCGCCGTTCTTCAGTTCTACAATTGTAGCTCCGTGACATTCGGGGAAAGAAGCTTTTTCGTACAGGAATTCATCACTTAGAATAGCCGTATTCCGGGTGGGGATGTCTACACTGAAGTGATATTTTCCCGATCCGATCTTTTCCTTCCGTCCATCCGGTAGGTGTACTTCACCTGTTGTATTGGCAGGAAGCTCGATGTCCCATTCCAGGTGAGTAGGAGTCTTTGCCCACCGACTGGTTATTTTCCCGTAGATACTCATGTATGATGCATCCACATTGCTTAATTCCTGGATTTCAAAAGCCGGTTGAAAGACGATATGTTTGTAACCGGACTTCCAGCGGTCTGTACGAATACCTGCCAGATTATTGAAGCACCAAGGTAATAAATCGCCTAAAAGCATTACGTGATTACCACTATTCATTTCAGGATTGGCCGTATCACCGTTCCATAATTCCCAAATAGTGGTAGCACCTTTTTCAAGCATATATCCCCAGGAAGGATATGTTTTATTGGTAGCCAGTAAATAAGCTACATCGGCATGTCCACGGCGGCTTAATTCACGTAATAACCATTGCACACCGATTACTCCGGTACTTATATGTCCTTTGTTGGTCGTAATAATAGAAGCTACAGCATTTTGGGCTACTGCATTGATCTGATTTTTAGGAACCAGTCCGAAAGCAAGTGGCAAGATATTGGCAGTAACTGTGTTGTTGCCATAGAAAATACTATCCGGATATAAGGCATGCTCCGGTACGGGAGAGGTACCTTCTTTTACATGCAGAAAACGAGCATTGAATGCATCTTTCATGCGATGTTCCAGATCTTCCCATTCTTCTGCATCAGCTTTCAGCCCTTGCAGACTGGCAAAGCGGTGCATCAGTTGTAACACCTTTAGATAATAAGCGGTGGCGATCAAATCTCCGTCAGTCTTGCGGGAAGGGTCTTTACTATGAATTAACTCTAATGATTCGGGTGGAACGCACCAGTCACCATATTTATCTTTGGTGATGATATATTCCTCTGTCATATAGTATTCACGGATATGAGATACCCATTTTTTGATAGCCGGATAATTCTCCTCGATCGGACGTTTGTCTCCAAAGTTTGTGAAAAGCATGTCGCAGGCCATAGGTAAAGCGGCAGGCCAGGTCACATTATCCGAGTAATAATTCCAGTATGCCGGGGCCACATCAGGAATACAGCCGTCTTCACGTTGTGCTTCGCGAATGTCACGCGTCCATTTGGTGTACATTGCATAATTATCGAAAAGCATACTCTCTCCCCAACACCCCATGGTACGGTCGCCCAACCATGGTTGGCGCTCATTCCGTTGTGGACAGTCTACCGGCATACCTTTATAATTACTCCGGATTCCCCAGAATGCATTACGGATAATCTTATTCAGAGTCTCGTCAGAACAGCTGAAAGTTCCGGTATGTTCCATTTCATCTTCTACTACCTCGGCAACGAAATCTTCAGCCTTCGCATTCGGATAACCGCTAACTTCTACGTAGCGAAATCCATGATAGATAAAACGAGGTGCCCAGGTAGCATCTTTTGTTTCGCGTCCACTGACAACATATACATCTGTGGAACGGGCATCCCTGAAATTTCTGGTGTAAAGTTCACCATTGCTTTGCAGACTTTCTGCGAAACGGAGGCGAATGCTGTCACCAGCCTGTCCTTTGATTCGGAAACGTACCCATCCTGCCATATTCTGACCGATATCCAAGATATATTTATTGCCGAGCTTTTTAATGGAAACAGGTTTCAACGTTTCCGTGACTTTCATACCCGGCATCATTTGCGCACGCAATGTTCCCGAAGGAATGCTTACACGTTGTGCCGGCATCCAACTTTTGTCATCATACCCGGTTTGAGTCCAGTTTCCTAACTCTTTACGGGCGTCGTATTCTTCACCATCGTATTCATTATTGCTACGGATAGGACCGTCAGTAGTCAATTTCCAGGTGGTGTTTGTAGCAATCGTTTCTTTGCTGCCATCTGCATATTCCACGATCAGATTCAACCGAAGTTTAGGATAGCCGAAAGTCGGTATCTTATACGGTTTATAGTTTTGGCGCATCGTATAGAAACGACCATTTCCGAGAGTTACTCCAATAGCATTCTCTGTTTGAAGCAACGATGTGACATCATAGGTGTTGTACAGAATCGTTTTCCGATAGTCGGTAGGAGCAGGAGCCAGAACTTGATTGCCGATACGTTGTCCGTTGATAAACAGTTCATACAATCCCATTCCGGCGATGTGCACAGTGGCACGTTTCACTTCTTTCTTCAATGCAAATTCTTTGCGGAGATAGCGAGCTGCCAAGCGGCTCCATTGTGTTTCGCTGTCTCCGGGAGCAGCTTTATCCAAACCGATCCATTGCCCTTGCCAATCTGCTTCATTAAACAGTCCTGTAGTCCAGAAAGCCGGAGTACTCCAATCTGTTGTCCCTTTGTTGGTGTCTATTTTCACTTTCCAATAGTAGGGAGCATTACGCTTTAGCATTTTTCCCTGATAAGCGATCCATTGGGAAGCGTCAGATTCAATCTTTCCTGAATCCCAGATATCCCCTTTTCCTTGTTCCAATAGCTCCGGGGTAGATGCAACAAGAATGTGATACGCAGTTTGTATCACATTCTGTTCATTCGATTCGATGCGCCAACTCAATCGAGGTTGGCGCACATCAATACCTGCCGGATTTTTCAACTGTTCTGTTCGCAGGTCAGTGATACCTATGGCTGCGTATATGGACCCGGTAAAGAGCAGAAGAGAAAATAGGAATAATATAAATATTCTTTTATTCATGAGCATAAGTTATATAAAAAGAGTAATTGCTTACTTTGGCACCGAATGGAAACTAGGCTCCGGCACCTTGCCGGTCTGGTAACTCTGTCCAGTCCTTTTCCATATAGTTTTTACTGCTGTCCACTACAATCAGGATATGATCGTTTCCACTGCAATAACCACTGTCATGTTGAAATTTGTGCACTCCGTTATCAAATTCTCCGATGTATTCCAGTTTACCATCTTTCGTAGTATACCACCAGGCATTCTTTTTCGCACCGCTAATTTTATTGAAATCAACTTCCATTGGACGTCCGGTGTAGTTGTATACCATCAGATAATCATTACCACGTGTAGCGATGGCGCGGTCATAACGTTCTCCGTTCTGTCCTACGATGACAGATTGATCGGGTATGCGTTCGAAGAACGGGAAAGTCAGCATCAGGTTTTTCAGATACTTCATTTGATTGTAACCCGGATCATCCAGTGCTTCATACCAAGGCTTTTTAGCGCCATAAGCACCACCTACACCCGGTTTGATAAATTGCATGATAGAATTATGACCGTATGTATGTCCGAAAGAACCGGCAAATACCGACCAGTAAGCATACCGGCGTACATCATAGTCTTTCCAGAGCAATTCATTCTCATCATGCAGGCCATGAGGAATTTCTTCGTAAATCGGTTCACCGTCAATCACGGGTTTCATAGGCTTCATGGCCAAGCTACGCTCTACGAAACGCCAGTTATCTTCTTCCGTATTTTCTTCGATAGGATAATCACCGTCTCCGAAACGTTGTCCGTAGCGGCGGTGTCCGCTTTGAAACATGTTGAAATCCAACCAGGAAGCATTGTTAAACCAAGTAGCAGAAGTTGTTCTTCCACGCGGATGGAATGTCATCAGGTGATTCTTGTCGATAGCTTTGATAGAAGTGGCCAGAGCTTCCCATTCAGCGGTTTTCACATCGCCACGGATGTCTCCGCCGATAAACCAGATAATGTTCGGTTCGTCCTTATAACGTTCTGCCAGAAACTTACCGTATGCTTTTGCCTGGTCAACAGTCATTTCACCCCGGTTCACAGGACTTCCCCAAATACAGACCATGCCAATATATAAACCTTTCTTTGCTGCTGTACGGATAATATAATCCATGTGATCCCAATAACCGTATACACCTTTTTGATTGATGTTTTTGAAGTTATATCCGTCAATCATCGAATACTGTCCGTAGATATTCATAGACGGAACATTATTCAATGTTTGAACCTGAATCACATTATATCCGCGGCGTTTACATTGTTCCAGATAATATTCGGCTTCATCCCGGTTCAAGCGTTCGGGTAATAACCATCCCGTTTCGCCTAACCAAAAGAAAGGAGCACCGTTCTCATGTTTCAGGTAACGTCCCTCTTCGGAAACTACAAGCTTTCCGTTGTTCCAGGGAATGTACGTCTTTTGCGTTTTCTTCTGTGCCGCTGCCGGGATAACTAAAGTTAGCAACAGCAATAAGAGAGGAAAAATCTTGAATTTTCTCATTGTATTTTATCGTTTTTAGTTTATTACTTTGTGGTGAGTTTCTCGTATTCAATAGCAGCCAGAATAAATGAACCTACCGATTTCGGATCATTCTCTATGATCGGTTCACTAATATAATATTCAAATGAGCCGTCACGGTATCTTTTCGAGTCTCCGCCCAATCCTGCCACTGCACAGCAGTTAGTGATCGTATAGCTACCATCTTCTTCAAGACGGGTGAATGTCTTTACCATTCCATCAAAAGCTTTCTTTGTCGGTTCGATATATTCGTTGCCAAGATATCCTTTATTGATAGCTTTGGCGAGAGTGTAGACAAACAAGGCAGTAGCAGATGACTCCAGATAATTACCTTCCCGTGCTCTCTGATCGGTCACCTGATACCAGGTTCCGGATTGAGGATCCTGATATTTAACAATCGTTTTTGCCAATCCTTGCATAATCTGTATAATACTATCGCGTCCGGCAGTTTCCTGTGGCAGGAAGTCCAGTACATCTACGATAGCCGCTCCGTACCATCCGATGCTGCGACTCCAGAAATTAGGAGAGCAACCCGTTTCGGGATTTGCCCATTTCTGTTCCCGGCTTTCATCCCATCCGTGATAATACAATCCTGTTGCAGGATCATAAGTCTTACTATTTATTAAAAGAATCTGCTTCTTCGCTTCGTCAAATAAAGCCGGTTCGTTGAAAGTGGCCCCATATTGAACCAGATAGGGAGAAGCCATAAAGATTCCGTCCAGCCACATTTGATGAGGGTATCTCAATTTATGCCAGAACCCTCCTTCACTGGTGCGGGGCTGCTCTGTCATTTGTTTGCGCAAAGTATCCATGGCAATTTTGTAACGTTCGTCTCCAGTCTGTGCATAAAGATCAAAAAGAATCTTTCCGCCGTTGACGTTATCAATATTGAATGAAAGATATTTCATGGTTTTGATACGTCCGTCGGTATCAATCAAGCTATCCGCATAGATCTTGGCATAATCATAATATGTGCTGTCTCCGGTATGTTTCCATTCTTCCAACATGGATTTCACTACCAGTCCGTGGGTATATCCCCAACGGGGTTTCTTAGCTTTTTCAATCATCCAGGGTTCGGGGAAACGTTTCATTTCAGAGCGTGCCATGCGTTCACTCCATTTTTCCGTTTCTACTTTTTGAGGTGCTGTGCATGCCAGGAAACAAACCGTTCCACAAGCCACCATCAGTTTTAATAAGTTTTTGTTCATATCGGTCGAGTTATTATTTTCCAATCAATATATATTCTTGCCCTGCTTTAGTAGGCAGATCATAGATGTAAGTTTCTGCAATTTCCACCTTATTCAGGTTTGCCTTTTCATTAATCAATGGTTCGGGAATAGTGGGAACAGCATAAAGAGGATTCGGATTTTCACCTTTGGCACGCTTCAGCCCCTTGCCTGTTAATGGGTTGAGTGAACGTAAGCGACAGTTACCTCCCTTATGAGATTTCACAACCAGACGGCTTACTTTTCCGTTTTTCCAGCTCAAATCAAGCTCGAAACCTCCACGTGCAATAATTCCTTTGATAGAACCTTCCTGCCAGACGGTAGGAAGTGCAGGAAGTAGATAAATAAAACCATCGTAACTTTGCATCAACATTTCTGCAATACCTGCGGCACAACCGAAGTTTCCATCAATCTGGAATGGCGGATGCGCATCGAACAGGTTAGGGTAGGTGCCTCCTTTTTTCTTCTCATTGCGCACAAGAGTCAACTGATCTGTAATCAGTTTGTAAGCATGGTTACCATCAAGAAGGCGTGCCCAAAGGCAAACTTTCCATCCCATGCTCCATCCGGTCGACGGGTCGCCGCGATGAATCAGAGAAGTACGTGCTGCATCGAATAGTTCAGGAGTACGATAAGGAGAAATCTGATTGCTGGGGAATAGTCCATATAAATGAGAGATGTGGCGGTGCACATCCTTCGGGTCATCCCAGTCGAACATCCATTCCTGTAGTTGTCCCCAATGTCCTACTTGCATAGGAGCCATTTCTTTGAGACGTTGGGCCAGATGAGTGGCAAATTCCTGATCTGTGTCCAGTATTTGAGAAGCAGATATAATTGCTGTCCAAAGATCGAAGACCAATTGGTTGTCCATGGTGCATCCGGCAGCTGTTGTGGCTTTTCCATTACTCCCCGAATGTACATTCTCCGGTGAATTACTGGGGCAGACTACCAACCAGTTGTGTACCGGCTCTTTCACCATGATTTCATCAAAGAAACGTCCGGACTCTTTCAGTATCGGGTAAACAGAACGCAGAAACTCAATATCTCCGGTGTATAGATAACGTTCCCAGAGATGTCGGCAAAGCCATGCACCACCACTGGGCCACATACCTGAAGGAGCTTTATCAACCGCCCCTGTGATGCGCCATATATCCGTGTTATGATGTAATACCCATCCGTTGGCTCCATACATAACCTTAGCCGTCTCTTTTCCTGTATCGCTAACCTCTTTTATCAAGCGGAATAACGGTTCATTCAACTCACTTAGATTTGTTACTTCCGAAGGCCAGTAATTCATTTCCAAATTGATGTTACAGGTATATTTGCTGTCCCAGGAAGGGAATAATTTATTATTCCAGATTCCTTGCAGGTTGGCGGGCTGTCCTCCCGGTTGGGAAGAACAGATCAGCAGATAACGTCCGAATTGGAAATAAGTGGCAACCAGATGGGCATCATTGGTGTTCTTGAAATTTTCCACACGCTTATCGGTTGGCACATTTGCATATTGGTCTTTTCCTAAATCGAGAGAAACGCGTGTCAGGTATTGCCGATAGAAATCAATGTGATTCTTCTTCGATTCGATGAATGGATGAACCATTGCTTTCTCCAAATAGTTCTTTGCCCGTTCTATCTGATTACCCGTGATGTCTTGATAATTATTGAAATTAGTTGCAATAGATACATAGATGATTGCTTCGTCAGCTTTCTCAACAGAAAGTATCCCATCGGCACAAGCTATTTCTCCACCTTTATTTTTAGCAGTCAACCTGCCTTGAAATTCCACTTTCCCTTTCAATCCCTCATGCAAGGAGGATACTCCTGAAAGAGTTACACAGTTTCCTTCTTCAGAAGCGATCATTACGTCCTGGTGAGGCGAAGTCAGTTGAGCGTTAAATGTAATTTGTCCGGGACGATTGGCAGTCAGTCGCACCATTACTACCTGATCGGTAAATGAAGTAATCGTTTCGCGTTGATATTGCACTCCGTCTACTTCATAACGCACTATCACACGGGCTGAATCCAGACTTAACTCCCGATAATAGTTGGAATAACGGGTATGACCGGGAAAGGCAATTCGCAAATCACCGAAACTTTGATATGGCATTCCGGAATTCGTCTTTGCCATCACCTTTTCTGTAGCGAGAGTCTGTGCTTCCAGATATTTTCCGGCAAAAACAAGTTCACGCACTTTGGGAATATACTCCAGCGCGTCCGGATTAGCATTGTTATTGGGGCGTCCTGCCCAGATAGTTTCTTCGTTTAGTTGTATTTGTTCTGTCCCTGGTGTCCCATAAACCATGGCTCCCAGGCGTCCATTTCCCAAAGGTAGTGCTTCTGTCCATACCTGTGCCGGGCAGTCATACCATAGTTTATATTCTTGTGCAGACACATTCGTTTCCTGCGCATGAATGCAGCCCACAGACATCAGTACAAACAAATACCCGATTAATCTCTTTTTATTCATTTCCATCTAACTGCTTTTATACTTTTATAAAAGGACGTTTAATGGGGAATTTTGTACCTAGTAAATAAGTAAAAGAAGTTGGGATAATAAAAACTTCCAAGGTCATTACTTATATTGAACTCTTTCACAGTAATTGCCTTGGAAGTCTCTAATGAATATGATACAAATATACTTTGTATTCAGGTTTATATTTCTACTTCGATATTCAACTTACCACCCAATCCACGTTCAACAATATCAAACAATGTTTTTAGTGTGATATTTCCGCCATCATTTTCTACTTTTGAAATGAATGTACGTTTTTTATCTATACGGGCAGCAAGTTCAGCCTGTGTCATCTCTTTTTTTTCACGGGCTGCACGAATTTTTAAACCAATGCGTAACGCATCTAAATCTCGTTCCAGCTTATCACGTTCAGTTGTACCAACCTTACCATAATATTGGTCTTTGATTTGATCTAATGATTTAGTGTTCATTTCTTTTCCTCCTTTTCTTTTTCATCATAATATTCAGCCATAAGACGGACTGCTTTGTCTATTTCTCCTCTAGGAGTTTTTTGAGTTTTCTTTTGGAAGCCACTAAGTAACACAACCAATTTACCTCCATCAAAAAAGCAAAATATACGGAATATATTATTGCCTAGTTGTATCCGAACCTCAAACAGTCCATTTGTACCCTCTATATATTTCAGGAAAGTCGTCGGAATACGATCAATTTGCTCGATTATATCCAGGACTTTGATGATTTTATCTTTTACTTTTGGTGGTTGTCCTTTAAAAAACTCATCAAAGTACTCTTTATAAGTTATAACTTCCCGAACTTTTTTCATTTTACAAAGGTAACTTATAAATTACATTTTAGCAATTATATCTTCGTTTTTCTCTTAAATTTATATTTTAAATGAAACAAATCGCGTTTTAGCTTGAAGTAAAAATGTTCTTTGGAGATTTCTACTAACTTATTATTCTTTCAGTTGCCATACTTTGAAATATACTTCCTATATTTGTCAGTAGAATATTTAATAAGAAGAAATTATGAAAAGTTTTAATGTTACATCTATGCTAGTGGTGCTGATGTTCTTGTGCTTTACAGGAATACAGGCACAGACCGTTACTCCTAGTAAGAAATATATCACGAAAGAACTGAATAACGTGAGTAATTTCAGTTCAATCAGAGTTCTGGGTAGTCCCGACATTGAGTATCGTCAGAGTAGTGATTCTAAAACAACAGTTTCTATATATGGCTCAGATAATCTGGTTGACCTGTTGGAAGTATCTACGGTAAATGGAGTGCTGCAGGTAAATATAAAGAAAGGCGTTAAGATTCTTAGCGGAGAACGCCGGTTGAAAGTGATTGCCTCTTCTCCTTCATTGGATGATGTAGATATTAAAGGATCGGCCGATGTATATCTGAAAGGTACCCTCAAAGGAGCTGATTTAAATCTGAATATAACAGGTTCCGGAGATATTGAAGCCGAAAATCTGCAATATACCAATCTTTCTGCTTTTGTAAAAGGTAGTGGAGATATTAACGTGAAGAATGTGAAGGCCACTACTGTAAAAACGATAGTTAGCGGTTCCGGCGATGTGGAAATGAAAGGTTCTACTCAAATGGCTATGCTGACTGTGAATGGTTCCGGCGATATCAGTGCCGACAAGTTGACTGCTACTAATGTAGTTGCTACCGTTTCAGGTTCCGGTGATATATCTTGTTACGCTTCCAAACAGTTGGACGCAAAAGCCAATGGCAGCGGAGATATTGAATATAAAGGAAATCCTTCTATTGTAAATAAGCAAGGCAAGAAAGACTCAATTTCCGGCAAGTAAGAAATTAGATCTTTGCAGAAAGCGGGTAAATATGTAACATAGCACATATTTACCCGCTTTTTTGCTATAAACAAACATAATACATGATAATTGGGGGATACATTCCTGGGAGAAGGGTGAAAACGAGTAGAAAAATAAGTTAGCAAACTTAAATACGGTTTTAAAGCCATTAAAATAGATGAATTCCGGCAACAAACAGATATGCTGATTGTTGTGACAATAAATAATTCGTTTTTTTATTCACCTGAAAAAATACAGATTATGGCAAAGAATTCTCCTGATGAAGGAAAAGGTATAAAGATGGTAGAAAAGCAGGTAGACCCCTCTTTTAGTACTCTCAAAGAGTACCAGGCAAAAAGACAATTCAGTGAGACTCCCGAACCGATGGCGGATACCGTGGAAACTCCAAGCCGGATACCTGTTTTTGTTGTCCAAAAGCATGAAGCCAGTCATTTTCATTTCGATTTCCGTCTGGAAGTGGATGGAGTGTTGAAAAGCTGGGTAGTTCCTAAAGGCCCTTCCATGAATCCGAAAGATAAAAGACTGGCCATACAGGTAGAAGATCACCCTTTGAGTTACGCACATTTTGAGGGAGTTATACCCGAAGGCAACTATGGAGCAGGTACAGTGGAAATATGGGATAGTGGAACCTATGCTTATGTCGGTAATAATCGTAACATTTCCGCTGCCATTAAAAACGGAATACTTGAATTCAAATTACATGGTCATAAGCTCAAAGGCCTGTTTACCCTTATCCATACGAATATGGACGACCAGGACAGAGACTGGTTACTAATCAAGAAAGACGATGTATTTGCAGTCACTCATGTCTACGATGCGAAGAACATTCCATTGTATGATGAGGTATTCCTGTAATATATGTTTCTTATCATTAAATGATGCTCACTTACATATATAATTTTCTAATTATATACGTAGCTTTATAATTCAATATACTCTATTGTTTTGATGATTCAATTAACTTTTATGATATTATGACCGTGTTATTTCTAATGAAAATAATTAACTAACTGGGGACGATTGGGTAAAATGAAGACTTGATCGTATATCCCCTTAATATTTCGGTAACAAAAGATGTTGTTACCATTTTTGATAGAAAACACCCATTGTTTTTGTTGGAAACCACCTCCTGTGTGTACGTTGAAAAGTTTATACTTGCATCGGATTTTAAGCACGTTAAAAGATTATCAGGCGTGTTTTACTAAAGGTGTAAAATATTAATCAAATCCGATATTAGTATGAATGATTGTTACCTGAATTTATTAGTAAGCTTCCGAGCTTTATTCTCTGCAGATCCTGGAGCCAATTTAGTAAACAGCAAACAAACTATTGGCATCATTTTACCCGATTTGTCGTTGCTTGGATATGCGGTCCCTGTGGAAAGTTTCGGTATTGGACTGTTTGTGATTCTATTTGCGTATCTTATAATAGAATACAATGTGCAGCTATTATCGCATGAAAAATTTAAGATTGCCATGAACATGCTCCATACAGCACATACACCGTTAATATTGCTGCGGAATCAATTGGAAGAACTCAAAACTGGCAACCTCCCTGAACCTCTTTCCCAACAAGTGGAAGAAGCACTGGGATATGCCGAATGTATCATATATTGTAACCAGAATATTGCAACTCTCAATAAAGTAACTAAGAGAATTCCTCCTAAAACGTCAACGGTAAATTTGGAACTTTCCACTTATGTTACTTCCATTGTCAATCAATGCCGGGCTTATGCCAATTCCCGCCAGATACAGCTAACTGTTGGTGAATGTTCGGATTGTGTCAGTTGCAGGATAAACGAAAACATAATGACTGCAGCACTTCAGCACCTTATCAACAAGATGATTTTGATTTCCGAGTCAGGCTGTTGCATATCGATCAACGTAACCCACACAATGAATTCCTGGCAGTTGCAGATTAGCAATAATGAAATAGCCGGGCAAAGAACAGAGAAAATGTTCCCCTTTATTCCTATTATATTTCCTGTGTATGGATATAGTGATTTATGGACGGTAAGAAAAATCATCCGTCTGCATGGTGGAAAAATAACCGGATGCAGACATGGTAAAGCAGCTACTTTCCAAATCGTCATTCCGACAGACTGCCATTGCCTGAATCAGTCATGCCCGGTGTTGAGACATTCTTCTACAAAAACGAAGACGCCAACAAATGACTCCTGCGAGAATCCTAAGAGCAATAAACAAAATACTAAAACGAGAGAAACTTCCCATATCCTATTAGTAATGGCAGATAAGTTATTTAGTGATTATTTAAAGAAAACCTTATCACGCTATTTTCAGATCTCTGTTCTTGATAATCCGGAGCTGCTGATGGATACGGCTATCAGTCAAAATCCTGATGCTATCATTATTGACGACAATGTGAATGGAATAAGCGGAGATACACTTAGCACTCAAATTAAGGAAGATAAAACGATAGGATACATACCAATCATTCTTCTATTAAGAGCCTTTGATAACGAAAGCTATTTGTCACATTTGGGGAGTGGGGCAGACCGTCTGGGATTACGTACGGAAAGCATTTGTAAACTTAGGGCAGACATACGTATGCTTGTCGAAAACCGCATGGTCTTACGCGAACGGATCAGACTGTTTCTGTCAGATGCCATTTCTCCGATGATCCCCACAAAAGCTGAAATAGAAACAGAAAATGCCGATCGGAAATTTATGGATAAAGTCAATAAAATCCTGGAGAAAAATCTCTCTACTGATAAATATACAATAGATAAATTAAGCATTGATATAGGCATGAGTCGTACTGCTTTTTATAATAAGATAAGAGAGATTACCGGCAACCCTCCCGAAAACTATATCAATTCATTCAAAATGGACAAAGCACTTAAATTGCTGGCCTCCCGGCAGTACAGCATTTCGGATATTGCAGGTATACTGGGCTATTGTGATGCTAAATACTTTGGAAAGAAATTCAAAGACTTCTATCATGTATGTCCGTCTGATTATATAAAGAGTATTGTAGGATAAAAGAGTATAGAAAAAGAGGGTGCTTGTACACCCTCTTTTTCTATACCTTTTTACGCTTTTTCTCTTTGACTGCAAATCTTATTTTATACAGATACAATAAAGTCTGCTTTATTGTATCATAATACTTTTCCAATCCATAGATTCTTAATAATGTCAGTTCAAAGTCGATTCTATCCTTTTGTTCTAATTCCTTTTCAAGAGGTAATCTGTCTCTATTGAAAATAGGTTGAAATGCTTCTATGATTTCTTTCTTTTGCGCATCAGACAGTAACTCCGGATTGAGAACTTTGAAAGCCTTCTTGAACTTAGTTTCTCTAAGGTCAAGTGCTCCCAGTCCCCTGCCAAACCCGAAACTCTCAATGAAAAACATACTCAAAATATTATTCAGTAATGCAAGTAGGAAAATTTTGTTTTCATCTTTGTACTGTTCCTTTATTGAAAAGCCAATCATCCGTTGATCGAAGAAAGAACGTTTATCAAGCATGGCTATAAATAAACTTTTGTCGAAATTAATATTAACGACAAAATCTGCCATGTTTTTTGTGCTCATTTCATACCAAAACATATTTGGTTTACGTAAAGCTATAGGTAATAGCTTCTTATTTGTTTTATCCATTTGGTTTTCAAAAGATCTTATCCAATTCAGAGTCCCGGTATGATTTAAAGTTTCGAGTTCTTCGATACTTTTTGAACAACAGAAAGCCTGCGTCTGACTAGTTGCAATGAATGAAGGTGCTTTCTTTAAGTTTTTTAGAACAGGCTCAATATATTCATCTTCTATTCCGTGTCCTTTTGCAGGATAAAACATACGATTACAACCTCTTCTTTCTCCACGTATAAAATCGAAAAACTTTTTAGAGTCAATAAGCTTCTCGGCTATCGTAGGCAACCAATTCAAATTAGCAAAATATCCGGACCATGGGATTCCGATATTTTCCAATTGTTTGATTTCATTTATTGAATAGGATTGAATATTGACCCAATCAGACTCTTTATTAAGAATGATTTCACTACTTAATTTCTTAATATCTGCTATGTTTTCAAGTTTCTCTTTTAATGTACAGAAAGAAATTCTCCTGTCTAAATTTACCGGATCAGAAATCTCCCTCTTGGTTGCTATTAATAATGTGGTGACAACCTTTGCATTATTGAACCATCGTCCTTTTCCGGAAATAACAACACAGTCAATATTGAAATATTTTTGAATTAACTCTAAGAATATTTCTCCATAGTCTGTTCCAAGCCATGCATTAGAAAGTATTAGTCCAATTTTTCCATTGTCTGAGATAATGTCGTACAAGTAGAAAGGAATATATGCAAATATATCACTCTTTTTACTTAGTGTCTTTTTCGCTTTAGTCTGTTCCTTGATTAATTTATTGATTTCCTTTATATTCGGATTGAGCTTTTTGATCTCTTTCTCTCTTATAAAAGGAAGATTAGATATGACATAATCTACCTTAGGCAGTTGCTTTTCTACTTGATTTCCATTATTGGGATCTTTAAATACAATAGTTTGTCCTGCGTGCAACTCAATTACATCCGACCTGAAGATATGCAGAATTTTTCCAATATTGCCGGGATTGGATAAAGTCAGTGTTGATAGCTGGATGGGAAACGAATGTTTGTCCGAAGCCCAGATACTCTCAATAATTTGCTCTTGACCAATTTCATATTCTTCTTTAAGAGAATAAGCCTGCTTAATAATAGTTCCCGTTCCACAACAAGGGTCGAAGGTAATTCCACCTTTCTTATCTATTGTTAGCCTTGTTAATAAATCGGCTAGTTGAGGAGGAGTCGCAAATTGTCCGGCTACTTTTCTTTTGGCATAGGCGATGGACGATTGCAGTAAGTTTTGCAAGATTTGAATATCAACCCCTTCAATATTAAGGTTTGAAAGAAATACATTTAATTGAACTAGCTGCTTCCATGCATTATTAGATACTAATTCATTTGCGATATTATTCCCAAAAATATTCCAAAAATTACAGTGTTCCGAGATGTTGGCAATTATTTGCAGGGCTTCACTGACAGTTGTATCGAAAGTAATCGTTTCAATAATCTTTGCCTCATTGAAATGCCGTTTGATAATATTGCCAAAAATAATCTTGAAAAACCAGTCGGTCAATATAACCTTTGATAGAGTGGGTAGTTTATGCTTAACGTCTTTTTTAGCTTGCGAGCTAAATCCATATTCTGCTGCAGAAGAGAGCCACCAATTATCTATTTGCGCATCGAGTACTGCACTACTTTTTATATTCTCTTTTATGTTTTCTGCTGTCGAGTCTATATTTTCGAGAACGATATCGATTATTTTATCGATTGCCAATATCTCGGAAGATCCACTTTCTGTTATTTCTCCATGTTCGAAATAATCATTTAAATCTTTCAGGATGGTATGTAGAAGATCTTTCCAAAGATTCTCGTTTTCTTTTACCTCTGAACGCGAATGAAGGTCGATACTATCCCATGATTTCAAGATAGAATATGTATTCCCATTCTTAACATACAAAACTGCGCTTGTCACATTCCAGAGAATGAAACTATTATTGTGCAGAATCTCAGATTTTATCTTGGCGTTATTTATTAATTCTGTGTCGGTTATAGGAGTATCAGGCATTTTGAGTTCCCACCCCTGCAAAATGATCTTTTTAGCAGAGTCTTTGAAGATAAGCACATCCGGAAATAAACTCGATTTTTCATTTCTGATTGTATTCTCTCCTCCGGCACTTTTTACATGCCAACTTTTGTTAGCCAAGTAAAGATTGATTTCGCTAATGACATCAATGGCCCAACTTCTTTCATTATAGTTGATTTGTGGCATCCGTTTCTAAATAGTTTAAGGTGTGATATTTTGTGATTGGTTTTTTGAAAAGTTTGCGAGTCGATGGAGTCACTTCTTCTCTTTTTAGTGTTTCTGAAATCCTATCCATGCAAATCTTGATATAGTCGGTAGGCTGTATCCTGTGCAATAATACATCTTCATTCTTTTCTATTCCGATAAATCTTCTGTTTTCCAGAATGGCCGACAGCAGGAAACTGCCGCTTCCGCAAGCATTATCCAGAATGATATCCCCCGGGTTAGAGAATGTTCTGATTAGATATCTACCCAATTCAACAGGCTTCTGTGTCGGATGATAAACTTCGCCTTCCGATTCGGCCGTTTTCACATATACAAAGTCGTCATGATCCTCTTCAAAGAATACCACATCATTGGGATAACGTTCGCCATCACTTTTTACATGCTGTGGCTTGAACTCCCCATAACTACCTGTATATTGATCTTTTCTGACCCCCTTGTCATACGCTTCCCCTTTAGTCATTTGCGGATTGTATACCGACTGTTTTTTATAGAAAACACAAACATCTTCGTGCTTACGAAGCGGTTGTTTTTTGGCATTTAAAAAGTTGGTCGGTTTTGACTTGATCCAAGTAATCTTGTATTTGAATAATTTCTCCTTGCTTAAAATCAATTTGGCTGTAAAAATACCTTGTGCGGTTAAAACGATCGCCCCATTGTCTTTAATAATACGTTCGTATTCAGCCCAAAGAGCCTGCAAATCAATCACGGAATCCCATTTATTTTGTGTAGTACCATACGGTAAATCACAAAGTATCATATCTATGGATTTATCAGGAATGGATGGCAATATGTTCAGACAGTCGCCCTGAATGACTTTGTTTACAAAAGGTTTGATGTCTTTCTGCTGTTTTTTCTTTTTTTGTATGACTCCTTCTAACAATCGTTTATCTTCCTCTTTTATATCTTTGGATGTAGAACCCATGGTTTGCATATTAAATATTTAAATTGTCATTTTCTGTCAAAAGTAGAAATAATAGGATTATCTCCCAAATTTATTATATGAAATAATGAGATGAATGAATCTTTTTCGTTATCCTTGCCCATTGTTATTAAAAGATATGAAAAAGCATGGGCTTGGCAGGAATAAGAGTGTGGGAATCTGTTTTATATAAAAATACATAAATACAAGAGAGAGTATGGAAAATATGAAGACGTTTTTACCGGAGGCAGACCTTGCGAAATTGAGGCTTGTACTCGAAATAAAGGATGCCTATAACCGTGGGACAATTTCTCTTGAGGAAGCCCGAAAGATGCTTAAAGAGAAAGTCGTGACTTTAAAACCGTATGAGATAGCTTTGGCGGAGCAGGAACTGAAGGAAGTACAGGATGATGAGTGCCGTAAGGAAGACATTCAGCGTATGCTGGAACTTTTTGATGGCATTATGGATACGTCGCGTCCTGATTTGCCGCCCGACCATCCCATCATGTGTTATTATCGTGAAAATGACGAGTTGCGCAAAATCCTGTCCTCAATTGAAGAACTGGCACAATATCCGCTCATCAAGAATCAGTGGCTGGAACTTTATGATAAACTGACTCCCTATCGATTACATCTGTCCCGTAAGCAGAATCAGTTGTACCCTGTTCTTGAGAAGAAAGGCTTCGATCGTCCTACGACCACTATGTGGCTGCTCGATGATTTTGTTCGTGACGAGATAAGAGATGCGCGCATCTTATTGGAGAATGACAGTGATGATGAGTTTATGGCATGCCAGCAGACAATCGTCTACGATATAAGAGATCTGATGGAGAAAGAAGAAACTGTATTGTATCCTACTTCGATCGTTATGATTTCCCCGGAAGAGTTTGAAGAAATGAAATCCGGCGACCGTGAAATCGGATTTGCCTGGATTGGAGAAGATCTGCAACAGAAACCATCATCAACACCCGCAGAAAAAGAAAAAGGAGAAATGCCGGGATTTGCAGCGGAACTGGCCGGACTGCTGAACAAGTATGGTTATGGCAGGGGAGGAGGAGATGAACTGCTGGATGTGGCTACGGGTCGGCTGTCACTGGAACAAATCAATCTTATATACCGCCATCTACCCGTTGACCTTTCTTATGTTGACGAAAATGAACTGGTATGTTTCTATTCCGATACGAAACACCGTGTTTTTCCCCGCAGTAAGAATGTGATCGGGCGTAATGTCAAGAACTGCCATCCCCGCAGTAGTGTACATGTGGTGGAGGACATCATAGAAAAGTTCAGAAGTGGTGAACAAGACCACGCGGAATTCTGGATTAACAAGCCGGGGTTCTTCGTGTATATCTATTACGTGGCTGTAAGAGATGAAAACGGAAAATTCCGGGGCATACTTGAAATGATGCAAGACTGTACGCATATCAGAAGTCTGGAAGGTTCCCGTACACTACTTACTTGGGATGACACTAACACCCCTGCCCAGACGGAGCCATCCTCAGCCGAAAAGCCTGGAGAGGAATCTGCGAAAATAGAAATCACTTCAGCCACTCTTTTAAAAGACTTGTTGGCGGCATATCCTCTTCTGAAAGACAGAATGGAAGAAATCAGTCCTAAGTTCAAGTTGCTCAAGTCGCCTTTGGCACGAGTTATACTGCCTAAAGCCACCATCAAAATGATGAGCGAGAGAACCGGCATACCGTTGGAAGTCCTGATTGAGTCATTGAAATCCAAAATAGAGGAACTCTCCCGATAGCGAGTGACCTTTCTGCATTTTATATAGAATTCCCGCAATTACTTCTTTCTGACAGGAATTGCGGGAATTTGTATGGAATTATTTCTGTATTCTACCTGTTCTTTCATATCTATATCGTATCTTTGTAAGAGTTCTGAAACTTTGAATATAAAGATAACTACGCTTATGTTACAGAAAACATTCTTAGCACGTTGCGACAATAGGGCTTGTTTAGCTAAAACAAATGTAATAAGTGGCTCACCAGAGGATTGGCTGTCCAATGATTTATTATCAGGGTCTAATACGTTTGGGTTGACTTTCGATTTCTTCATTGATTGGGCGATCAATCGGATTTCCCCTTATGTCTGGATTAAAAGAATACTATTGCCTACCTATACTTATGATGAATTTATTGGTAAGTTGGATTCTGAAATGGAAAAAGAATTTGGCAAAGATTATCTATGCAGACTAGGACGGTTCGCAACAGAATATGATATGCAAGTTCAATTTATTGTATTCCATGATGAATTGGATTGGGCTAATGACAGAAGTGAACTGATAATTGTCTCTTTATCCTTCAAGGAAGGGTATTATAGCTTTTCTCCTCAAAAATATAGCTTGTCAGAATTTAAAGAGCTGATAAAGTCTCATTCCGGAGGTCCTGTTTCAATAGGTTCCAAAGGACTTATTTATGGTACATCAAGGTTAGAATGCAGTTTGTCTAAGACAGATAGTTTATATCCGGGTGATGCAGACCTTCTACTTTTGAATGAAGATAATAAAGCGGTTTGCATTCTTGAATTCAAGAAACACACATTATCCAGTCCTGTCTCGGAGCAATGTTTCACAAACTATTATCCACGTCCTGACGGGCGCAAGTATAAACGCTTGGCCTTATTAAGAGATTATTTGGCTTCTAAATCCAATAGTCGTATTTTATTTCTTGTTCTTTATTACCCAACTCAAACATATATTGAGCAACAATGGAAATTGGAGGTTATAGAAGGTAATGCCTTTAGTTTGCGAGCAACTGATAGTTTTATCTTTGAATTACCTGCCGATAAATCAGATAATGAATACAAAAAGGTTATTGAAAAAATATCTCAGGTGATTGCTGCTCGCAGTTAGGTCAATACTTTAAAGATGTCTTATTTGCATTGCTGCGCCATCATCTAATAAAGTAAAGCCATGTCTTTGATAAAATGAGATATTCTGTCTTTCATCAGGCATTATATTGATATAAAGATAGTCTTTATATCTTTTTTTTGTTATTGTCAGTAATTGGGCAGCAATTCCATTACCCTGATAATCAGGACGGACTAATAAATAGTGGAGGAAAGCTACCATTTCTCCGTCATCTAAAGCCCTGATAAGGCCGACCAACTTACTTCCGTCCCATGCCGTTATCACCAGAGAGGATGATTTTAATGCCTTTATAAGACGACTGGGATATTTTCCTGACAGCCAATTGACAGATAAAAAAAGCTCCTCTATTTCTTTTTCTGTGAAATCTTTTGTTTCTCGATATTCAATATTCATAATCAGTGATTTTATATTATTCTCTGAATTCCGCTGGCAAATAACCTGTTTGTCGTTTAAAGAACTTCACGAAATAGGAAGGGTCTTCAAATCCCAGGTAAAAACCTATTTCTTTAATTTTTAGATCAGAATGAAGAAGTTGCCGCTTGGCTTCCAGTATAATTCGTTCATTGATAATCTTTAGAGGGGTGCTATGAGAACTCTCGTAGACGCAGTTCGTTAATGTCTTGGTTGATACATTCAGATGGTTGGCATATTCTTTAACGGTATGCATTTGTCTGTAATGATGTTCTAATATTTGTCGAAACCGTACAAAAGTGCGATTGGAAGAATTATTAATGCACAAAGGAATACCGGTTCCTCTTTCACCTGTACGTTGCACATATATCAAGAACATTTTTACTAAATATTTCAAGTAATCTTTGTGGGCAAAAGCCTTTATGTTTTCCTTTTCTAATTTCATTTCTTCAGCAATATACTCAAGCCGTTGGCTATCTTTGGGCATGATTTTATAATATGGCACAGCATCAAAGGCATTAAATACATTGTACTTGAGAAATACATTTTCACTACTCCCTTCGTCTGAAAGGAAACTTTCATTGAAGTGTATGATAATCCCTTTTGAACTATTATTATCATCGAAATAGTGTATTTGTCCTGGTGAGATAAAGAATAAGGTGTTATCCGTAATTGGATATTCTTTAAAATCGACATAATGAACGCCTGCACCTTGTTGAAACCATATAATTTGGTAGAATGTATGTATATGAGCCTGTTTAGGGGCGTCTCCGTTTTTATGGAAGAAGTCCGGCATCTCCATTATTTCGAATTGTATTTCGTCGGGAGTCTCCTTTTCTAAATCATATTGAGTAAAAACAGTGTTTCGCGCCATATATTCTATAATTTATTGAGTGCAAAGATAGTGCGTAGTTCATTCATGGCAATGGTAAAAAGAAGATATTCAATGGTAAATTTGGGAAAGCCGTTCTTAACTATGAATATATATTCCCAATTTTACCATATATTTTCTCTAATCCACATTGAACGGCAGTCTGAATGGCTCTAACTTTGCAGTGTTAAATTAAAAAATAAAGATAATTATGGCAACAGAAAAAAAAGCAAGTGCTTTCTTGGAAATTACAATGAAAGTAAGTGAAAACGACAGATCCGCTGCTGCGGGAGTATATACAAAGTATCGTCAGCCTTTCTTGGATACAATTACCGGTGCAGTCAGCAAACAATTACTTGTAAGAGAAGACGATGTGCAGGTGCTTCATGGTTTTGCATCTGTAGCGGAAGCAGAGGGATACTTAAAATCTGATTTATTTAATCAAGATGTGGTTGTAGAACTGAAACCGTTCTTTCAGGCAGAACCCGAAATCAGAATTTACAGTGTAGTTGGTTAAATACCAAATCATATTAAGTAACAGGCAGGAAGATAGCTATTCTTTCTGCCTGTTCACATAATATAAATCCGACTTTCTTTCCTGATATTAATGAATAATATCGCAAACATAAGATTGTTTTAGAAATTCAATCATCTTATCCTCGTGTTCTTTAGCTAATTTCATTGTCCAATTTTGATAGTTGAAGTCAGCTAGTTTACACATTAAAAACATCTTAATGCTTTGCAGTGATTTGTTGCTGATTTGCTCATGGATTCGAGCAAACTTTATTTGTATATGGTCATTACTTTGTTGTGAATTGAAACTTTGAGAAATCATGGCAAGATTGCCAAATGAATGTACAGCTTCTTCCTCCCATTCTTCATTGTGTGATTCGTCTTGAGGATGCAGATGTTCAATAGAACGATTTCTTCGAAATACATAGTGCTCTACAATCTTCTGTTCTTCTTCATTGAAGAAAGTGCTGCGCTGTTCCCAAAGGTAATAGTCTAAACGCCAAAACCAGTACCTAATGTTACCGGATGCTTTATATGAAAGATCTTTTCTGGCAGGTAATACGCCGTGACGTTCATTATCTTCTTTTTTAAGGAATGCGAGCATCTCTGCACAGGACTGGAGTTCATCTTGCTCTAATTTTCTCAAATAAGGTTTGAGCCAATTGTAGAAAGCCTCCGTTGAAACGTAAAGCATCGATTGGTATTGCTTTAATTTATCATTATCATCCTTTGGACCTTTCAGGATTAAACTGTAGTTACCCTGCCCATCCTTGATATCTCTTCTAATCGTATAATAATCAAGCAGTAGCCGGTAATAAAGCATTTTTTCGTAAAATTCCCCTGCAGTGAAATGCGTTTTCAGAGCATCAAACTTCTCTATCAGTTTATCCGGTTGATAATGACTGGCTGGTTGCTCGCCGCCAGTACATACATCAAGCACCAAAAGAAGAAACTCCGGAAATGATATAATACTGTTTTCGCCATCTTCATAGCTATTCTGTTTAAACTCTATTTTTTCAGGTTGGATCACATCTATAGAATACTCCTCCTCGTCATCGAGAGACGTATATCTGCACTTTTCTAAAGCTTCATGAAATCGTTTCTGACGACAAAGACTTATAGCTTCTTCATAAAATTGACGGTAACAAGCCTCGTCTTGGTTTTCTTCCTTCGCAATGATAGGATGATCCATCATGGAGGCCAGATTCCAAATATGCGTCAAGTAATCCTGTTCCTTTTCTCCTCGCATCAGTTGCACTTTGAGAATCTCATGCTGTTCTAGTCCTTTTCCTTGTGCATTCATCGCTTCAAAATATTTATTCAGCGAAGTGGTATCTGCAAGATAGCTTGATGGCAAGTAAGAAAAGAAAAATGTCAATCGTGTGAAAACCTGTTGCACAAACTCAATCCGTTCCTCCTGAGTATTAAAATTGGATTCTAAGAAACCAGTTATAGCGGCGAGTCCCTCTTCCATATTCTTATTGACATACGTTTTAGTCGGATAACCTTTGATCTTGCTCTTTATATATGCCTTATCATCGCTTCTCGCTATGAAATTAAGGCGATTACCATCCATTAAGAAACCGGACCATTTATCATCATATTCCTTAAAAATGATGGCAAAAAGAGTCATGACAGTAAATCGTTGCTGACCGTCAATTAAGTCATAATGATTTTTCATATCAATACAAGTAAGCATACCGAGATAATATGGCTCATCGGCAGGCATCTTTGCAAAATGCTCTTTAAGATCAAAAAGAAGTTTGATAACCTCTTTCTTTTTCCATGCAAATAAACGTTGGTAAAGCGGAATAGAAAACTTAAACTGACTTGTAGCAATAAGTTCCGGCGTATATTTATTCTCCATATTCATTGTTTCTCTTTTCGATTATTGTTTTATCCGAAAAATCATTCAGCTCACAGAAGATACGTCTTAAACATCTATAGAATCGCTCTTTGATGTCACCTTCTTGCTCCAATCCACTAATCCTGATATAAGGAATGGCCTCGGCAAGAAAAAATGTAGGCGAAGATGCCTGATCTATCATCATTATAATTTCTGAGTCTTTTGCGAATTCACGAATCTTATAAAAGATCGCACGCGTGGCACTATATCTATGCTGCGCCATGATTCCGGCAATACAGAACAATGCTTCAGATAAATATTGATGCCCGAATTTTATAAAATAACCGAACATGAGGCTTTCTATAATATCGGCATATTTCCAATGAGATTCCCATTGAAGATGATTCCTTAGTAGCTGTATTTGCCTGGTACGGATAAACTCCTTGTATTTATCTACAAAAATAGAAGTGTATGCAAAGAAATGCGAACCACCTTGGATTTTCTCATAGAAATAGAATTTTTCTCCAAAAGCAGGAATACTGGACATAATACGGGCAGCCGAAAACTCTTCTTTTACCTTGCGTGGCTGAAATTCCTCCACATTATGCTTTCGCATCCATTTTCTTAATCTGAAGAGATGTACTCCCAAAGTATGGGTAAGATAATAATCTCCATTGTTGTCACATTCTAATGAGAGATCATTCCACCGCATAGCAAGATGCTCTGCCTGATCCTCAATGTTTAGATAGCGTAGATGGTGCGCTTTTAGCAAATCATAGTCTGAAAGCGATACACCCTTTGAATTCTGATTTGAGAAGAATGTATATGCCAGATCAAGATTGCTGTCATTAAGAATAAGTACAGAGAAAATCAGGTGATGAGACAGACGTTCCAACATGGCTATGTCTGTATTCCTCTGATTGAGAGTTCTAATCAGTGCTTTGTTATTGGCCACATGGAGACGTGCGTCTTTTGATATGAATTTTTGTTTAAGCAAAGGCATCTGCCCCGTATATCCTAACTCGCGCATAATAAGCGTTAAAGTGACAAGGCGTTGTTGTCCATCAATTATGTTGTAAAGAGTGCAATCATCCACAGTTCTTCTTTGTAAGATGATAGATCCTAAATGATAGTCACTGTTGCGAGGCATTTCAAGTAAATTATCCCAAAGGTCTGTAACATTTTTATCTTCCCAGCAATAGGTTCGCTGATAATCGGGAATAACCAAATTGGAAGAAAATAAATCTTGCAAATTTTTGGTTTCCAAAACGACCTTTTCTTGAGAATTGGTAAGTTCTTTAAACTCTAATTCCCGTGTATATGGGCTGGAAATCTCATTTTTTCTGTGAAGATTGAATTTATCAATACAATCTGTCAGCAACGGATCGAAAAACATTATCAGCTTCTGGAATGCATTCTTTATGTCCTCCCAATTATTGATTGTAATTTCAATACTGCATCGTCCTTTACATTTTCCCCATTGATGCCATGATAAATCCGGATTGGTCTCTGTCTGCTTCTGTAAATAACGTAAAAAACGCATATAGTCGGTTTGAGTATAGCGTCCTTCTATATGAAGTTCAACTAATCCATTCCATTCATTATCTATACGATATTCATAATGAATAGAAGAGTCATTTACTGGAGTTGAGATTTGGATATATCTGTTATACTGCCAGGTTCTTGAAGGAAATACTCCATGGAATTTTTTATCTACCCAACAACCTTTCAGATAATTATATAAGTATTGGTCTATGTTACAATAATTAGCCATATTTATTTAATCGCTTGCTTCACAAGGCTCATGATATATTCTAAATATTTAGTATCCGAGATTTTGAGTTCATAATCTCCATTGCCAAAATGTCCGACAGTTGAAATATCCCTTGTTAATTGCTTACTATCTTCTAAATGTCCTTTAGCTACATTTATAGTAAGCTTTATTCCATTTTTCTGGATTTCAAGTGCACAAATATGGCTGTTGGCCTTTTTGAATGAAATATACCACTTTTGTGGTTTAACTTCAATTTCTGTATTCAAATTAAGAATTGCATTCTTATAACTCTCGTATAATTCTACAACATCGTCAGATTTTCCTTTTAATAAATTTTCCTCCGAATACTCTTTAATTTTCTCTGTCACTTCTTTAAATTCCGGACTATTCTGCATCACTGTTTTAATGCTTGCCGATGCGTGACTTTTGCGAATAGGAGTAATGGATACACTATCATTCTCATAGCGCTTCACTTCCCATAACTCAATGGATAAATCTTTGAAATTGACAGCCTCTCGTTGGTTAGGCGTAAACCCTTGTGATACAAACACGACTTTTGTCTGCGACCAGTCCACATCATTCCGTTTCAAATTCCCTGCTTGTGT
This sequence comes from Bacteroides sp. M10, assembly GCF_014334015.1. Taxonomy (GTDB): domain Bacteria; phylum Bacteroidota; class Bacteroidia; order Bacteroidales; family Bacteroidaceae; genus Bacteroides; species Bacteroides intestinigallinarum. The sequence goes on from NZ_CP060488.1 coordinate 4,832,358, forward strand.
TTCATTATATTCCAGAATAAAATCAGCCTGATTTTGCAGCATTAGGCTTAGGTAAGTAAACCCTTGATCTATGACACTGGAGTTTCTTTCCCTCTTATATTCAATGATAACAAAAGCCTTTGATTGAGGATCAAAGGCAAGCGTATCAATACGGCGGTCTTTAATCGTAAATTCGGACTTTATCATTTCAAGTCCCATGATTTCGGACATATTAGTTTCAAACATGCGTTGAATATCTCTTTCCAATTTAAAAGGCTTTTCTTTTATTTCAGAAAAGATGCCTGAAGTATTATATTTGTAAAGTGCCATAATCTTATTTTGAATTGTTTATTGCTGTAAAGGTAAGAATTCTTTTGATATTACTATTTTAGATTTTTGTCAGTTTGATTAAACCGATTGATAAACAAACTTTTAGCGAATTGTTTGAGAAGTGGCGGTAACGAGTTAGCGACCGTACGAATTTCAGCGCTTTGCGTTGCTATGCTGTCAAATAACTCTTTCAGTTGCAAATATAGGTACTTTTTCCAAAAGTACCCAATGTCTTTTGTAAGAACAGCTTTTTAAGCGCATTTTTCCCCCTGCCCGTAAAGTGGTGATGTTTCGTGAAGCTATCTCAATACGGGTAGCTACAAGAATCCGGTAAGTAGTAGAGTAATCATTTCCATAACTCACGGTTCTAATCTGTTCGATAGATTCGTCATAGACTTCCTGCATTTCTTTGTTACTTACTTGTTGTGAGGTTCCAGACAATAGCCCGAATATCCTCATTTTCATTAAATCATTCATAACTATAACTTTTTAGGTTAATATATTTATTGAAGCATTTGCTTTGCTATTGAATGATTCTATTTATCTGCTATAACTCAGATGGTTTTTTATTTGTTAGACATTGAGACTCTTTTGCAAAATGAGAGAAGTCTGTATATCCCAACTCATCATACGAATTGCTACTTCCTTTAGAGCGGTAATTCATCAAAGCAATTTTAAACCTCAAGGCTCTAAAGCATTGTTTGGGTGACATACCTAATACCTCTTTAAAGTATCTATTTAGTGTAGGTGTTGATACCCCTACTATCTTACTAACCATATTCGATTTGAAGTCACCACAATGAGTAATGTAATAAACTGCTTTAATTACGGTCTCTAATTTATAATCAGACTTGAAGATATCTATATTTGATAGAAGATAGTTTTCTGCATAGCTAACACGTTCATCAAAGGTCTTTTTAGATTTTAGCTCTTCAATAATTATGTTATCTATATAATTACTCAATGGTTTGTAGCTGTCCAATAAGCAAGGAATATCATCCTTCAAGAACAGATATAACACACCCGGTTTGAATTTAATTGCAAATTCATGTGTTCCCGGTGCATGTATTATGGTTATTGCATCTGTAAGACTACCACATAATTTATCTCCCGTAGTATCTTTGATACCGAGTTTTCTATCCACTTTTAATGTCTGACTTTTATCTGTAAGATTCACAGAGGCGACAATATTTACATTGGGAAGAGCAACTATTGAGAATGGAGTTATTAAATTGCTTTCCGTTGTAATTTCAAAGTAATACTCAACAATATCCCTCAACTCAAAACAGGGGTATTTAATCCTTACATGATCGTTTACTTCATCTTCGTATATAACTTTAGATATCAACATATTATTTTCTGAATAGGTGTAACAACTGTATTCCTAACCCCATAGTTAGCATACGTTCTTTTTTATTTGCTAATAATTTTTGAGTCCAATCAAGTAATCCTCCATCGCCAATTTCATATTCTACACCATCAGCTATAATTTTGACTTTAATTCTCATACCGTAGTAATAGTTATTTTGTGAATCTGATTCGGCAATACGAACATCAAAACCACTATTTTTAATATGTGATAAGCTATTAGATATTAATGGACTGTTACTGTCATATTCTTTACAAGGAATAATCTCAAAAAACAGATTATTAAACCCAAAAACACTTTTGCATACATCTTGAGTTATAGCAAAGTGTTTATGTATCTCTGTTTTCTCAAACTCAAAACTACCCGTATCCATACCGCAGGAAATTAGACACAGAATAGGGAAATGGGGTGTAAAGTTGGGATTAGAGAAAACCTGAGTCCGTATAACTCTCGACACATTGCTGAAATTATATGTTTTCTCCGACAACTCGTTGTTTTTCTTCAATGAAGCGTAATGTAAAGCTATTGAATTTGTTGGGTCTGACTGAACTTCTGTATTTCGGAGTGCTGTAAGAACTTTCTTTTGGTTTACAGTTGCCATTATACTACTTGTACCTAATTGAGCAACAGGAGATAACTCGATTAATTCAAAACTGCTATTTGCTACTATTTTACAACACTCTAACTCTTCTTCTTTAAATTTTAGAAAGTCTAATTGTGCAGGTTTAACGAGTTTGTTTTTAGTATATTTGCCTAATAGTGAAGAGGGAGTTTCTTGCATAACTCGTCTTTCAAACACCTCTAAAAGCAAAGAATTTAACTCTGAACCACTCAATTTATTAGACAGTATATCAACAATTTCATTTAAGTTGTATCTGTCGATTATATGTTTTATTGCTTCATCTTTCATGTTTTCCTTATACTATATATATGTTCATCAAATATTTGTCCTTTTTTTATCACAGACGATTTAATAACAGCCTCTTTCTCAAAACCAACTTTTTCTAATACCTTCATTGATGCCATATTATATTCAAAAATATTTGCATATACTCTTTGCATTCCTAATTGATTAAAAGCTATTTCAACTAACAGTTTAACAGTTTCTGTTGCATATCCATTTCTCCAATATGGTTCGCCAATCCAGTATCCGACTTCTGCATTAATTCTATATACATCGCTTTGAGGATTCAAGCTACAACAGCCAATAAATTCATTTTCTGAATATATTCCAAACACGAGTCCTAATTCTCCTGTCTTAGCTAATTCAATAAAAGAAACTGCATTATCAATCGTGTAGGGATGAGGAAATATATCACGTAAGTTTTTAGCAATCTCATAGTTATTTGCTAACTGAGATATTACCCAAGGTGATTCATTTTCTATTTTACGCAACTGTATCATATCTATACTTTTATCTTTTTACAAAGATATGCCTATTTATGAGATGATTAGGTGTAAAAATGAATCAAATTTCATATTTGCACCTAAAATTGAGAGTTTTGCAAGAGAAATATATTTTATTTAGCAATATAGATTAACCGATTATTTATATCTTTGTAATCAAGTTATTTGAAGCGATGGAAAAACACAGCAGACTAAAGTGGTTCGCCCATTTCTATATAAATTGTCTATGACTATTTTTTTTTATGATGGGGCATAGGGTGGCAAATTCTCATTCCGAAATGCTGTCTTTCAATATGATAACCAAAGATAATTCTGCACAATATTTGATTAGTAGTGAAACTATTATCGATAATTCAAAGGATTGTTTATTTCCCACTCTAATCAAGGTTAAAACAGATGAAAGTATTTCGTTTGTGTATCCAATTATTGAAGCCTTTTCAATAGCTACTTAAAAGGGATGTCTGCTGTTTCATCCCGACTACACCACTCGGTTGTCATAAATCGTAGCTTATTGTGCAGACCAACTACATTTATATGCAAATTATTTGGGAGACTTGACTAAAAAGGAGATAGGTTCATCTGCACAAGAATATGTATTAGCAAAAACAATGGATACAGCAAAGGAGTTGCTTGCTGATCCTATTAAATCAGTCAGTAATGTTGCCTACGCTTTAGGATATCAATATCCACAGTATTTTAGTAAAGCCCTCAAACAATACCGATATTTGTTTTCGTAGTCGGTATTCACAGAGGTTACATTGAATATAATGCAATTTTCCCCCATTTTTCTCTTTTCAGAAGAAAAAACGGGTACATCGACATTCATATTCAACTCGTTAGTTATATGATATTATTTCTCCTCCTTCACCATCTTTCTCCATCTCTGAAATGCTCTCATCAAGCTTTCTTCTTCCACCAACTCTACCATATTATAATGTGCGACAAAAGTTTCCATTGATTTTTTGAACATGATGCCGTGGCAGTATTTATTTTCCAGGAGAAATTCATAAAGTTCGGCCTTCATTTCTACTTCCATTGCTTTTTCAATGATAAGTGCACTGTCATGACCTATATAATTATATACATTTGGATTTTTGCCGTTTCTAGGGTGGGGGAGAGTGAAGGTGATATTTCCGGTTTCGTGCCATGAGGCATTGGGAGGGTGTGGGATGGAAAGTTGGTGGAGGAAGTGGTAGATAGGCTGGGTGTCGAGAAGATGGATGGCGGAAAGCGAGGAAGAAAAGCGGTCTGGAGGTACATCGAGGTGATTTTTATAACGCACGTACATGTAAGCCGCTAGATAGGGCTTAATTTGGAAAGTAACTGTAACCATTGTTTTTTAGATTTTATTTGTAAAATATTTATCAGAGGAGTACTGCTTTTAGTATTGGCATTTGCATTATTGTGTTGAGAAATTTCTTATAAAAGGAAGGTACGATAGACTGCTTGTGCAATGATTTGGTTTTCAGATGGTTACATAAGTGTTTTTTGGTTTAAAACCAACGGGTCGTTCCTTTAAAAGGAACGGCCCGTTGCACACCGAGGAACACCCCGTTGGTTTTAAAGCAACGAGGCGCTCCTTAAAATCAAGAGATAAAACTATAGTAAATATCTCAAAAATTGAAATCATGAAATAATCTAATCTTTTTCAATGTAAAGAAATTGTATCGCTATGTATTTGAGTGTTTTTATCTGTATAAAGAAACATACCGAGTGTCATATATGAAGAATTTTCAGATAATAGCTATTTAACATAGTTTAAACGAGACTCTTTTATAATTCTGATTTTATTTTATGTTTAAGGTAAATTTGAAATTTAATTATAATGTTGATGAAAGGTTTAATAGGAGGCTAATTGAGGTAAAATGGCTATAGATTGCTTCATTAAAAGAAAAATCACCAAGTTCTATCAGAACTTGGTGATTTTTCGTACTCTATTTATATTAAAATAAATATATAGTTATTAAAATAAAAATTATCAATCTTTTTCAGATTCTATTTATTAACAATTCCTTTTTGGTATTATATAATGGAACAAAAGTATATATTCTTTTTGCAAAAAACAACGAAAAGACATATTTTTTTTGTGAAATCGTTATATGGATTGATCGAAAAAGTAAAATCAAGCAACATTTCCTCCCTAGATGACATATTTGATGCAAAAACACAACAAAAGCAATGAATCGTAATTAAGTTCTGATAGAACTTATCGAAGTGTGAAAAGTGAGTTTAATTGTTTTAGGGCTATTTAATAATTTAAAAAGAGATTTATGAAGAAAAAATTAGCGCTGCTATTTGGATACCTTTTTATAGGTATCGGGCTGATAACAGCTCAAACGCAGAAAGTCATGGGAACGGTGATTTCCGATGATGACAAACAACCTGTTGTAGGGGCTTCAATTGTCGTAAAGGGCACTAACTTAGGTACAATAACAGACATAGACGGGCATTTCACACTATTGAATGTGCCAAATTCAGCAAAAATATTGCAAATTTCATATATAGGTATGAAAACGGAGTCGGTTCCTGTTCAGCCGACTGTTAGAGTTATTTTAAAATCTGATACACAATTGATGGATGAAGTTGTTGTAGTTGGCTACGGTTCTGCCAAGAAGCTAGGTTCGGTAGTCGGTTCGGTGACAACAGTAAATAACAGTAAGATAGCCAACAGACCTGTGGCTAATGCCGGAGATGCATTACAAGGTCAAGTTGCCGGTTTACAGGTATTTACTCCCAGTGGGGAACCAAGTGGAAGTGTTGTAATGCGATTGCGTGGAGTTAGTTCGATCAATTCAAATACAGAACCTCTTTTTATTCTCGACGGTTCACCCATTTCTTCCGGAGCATTTACAGCATTGAATCCAAACGACATCGAAAGCATGACGGTATTGAAAGATGCTTCCTCAACAGCTATATATGGCTCCCGTGCTGCTAACGGGGTCGTGATAATGACTAGTAAGAAAGGAAAAATGGGACAGAAAGCCCGTGTTAGCATCAATGCACAATATGGCTGGTCGAAAATGACAGGAGATAATATAGAGATGATGAACACTGAACAATGGCTTAACCTGCAGGAAATGCTAGATCCGGGAAAAGCATACGACACTACATTTCAAAAACGGAAGAAGTTCTATATAGATAATGGTATATCTACCGACTGGGCGGATGTATTCTTCGGAGATGCAGCTCCTACCCAACAGTACGATGTAAATGTGGTTGGTGGTTCCGAAGGTATCAACTACTATATTTCATTTGGACACTATGACACGGATGGAATTATGGACGACTCCTCATTGCGTCGCGAGACTTTACGCAGTAATGTAGAAGTAAAGGTGACCGACTGGCTGAAAGCCGGGATTAATGTGAACCTTTCCTATCAGAAATATAATACGACAACCTTTGGAACGGAAGCCAACAGCGTTTATAACAAAGCGTATGCCGCACGTATTTATCGTCCCGACCAGACGATGAACGAGATATTGACCGACGAAGAAGGTAATTTCACTGGTTATGGCAAACGTCTGGATTATTTAAACGATATGGGATATTATAGTCCGTATTACCTGGCAGAACTTCAACCCAACAACCGGAGTACGGTGCGTATCAATGGCAATACCTTCTTTAATATAAATCCGATAAAAGGCTTGAACATTCGTACCTCACAGGCAGTCGATGCTTTTGATTATCGTAACTCACATAAAGCCTATCCGGAAGGACCGTTTGAAGGGGCAGGAGTGGCATCCGAGTCGTTTGAACGTTATTATTCCTTCACGTTCACCAATACAGCGGAATATAAGTTCAGTCTGTCTGGTAAACATCATTTTACTGTATTGGCTGGGCAGGAGTCCATTATCACAAAGAATGAGAATTTCTCGGCAACTTCTAAAAAAATGGTAGACACACGAATGATGCTAATGGCAGCAGGGGCAGAGTCAGAAGTGCCGTTACATACCATGTATGACAAGGTTTTCAATTCTTATTTCGGTACAATCAGCTACAGTTTCGCTGACCGCTACTACATCGATCTGGCAGCACGACGAGACGGTTCTTCGTTGTTTGCTAAAAATAACCAGTGGGCAAACTTTTATTCGATGGGAGCCATGTGGGATATGAGAAAAGAAAATTTCCTGCAGGACGTTTCATGGTTGAACAGTCTGCAGTTGAAGGTGAGCTATGGAACAACAGGTAATTCCGGTATCAGTGCCTATAATGCGTTGGCATTGGTCGGCTCCGGTTTGCTGTATAACGGGCAACCGGGAATTGCTCCTTCTACCGTCGGCAATGATAATCTGACATGGGAAAGCATGAAGACATTGAATATAGGAATCAGTACCAAAGTCTTTGACCGCTTTTCAGTAGAATTGGAGTTTTATAACCGTCAGACGGACGATATGCTGATGGGTTATCCGCTGTCGTATACTACCGGACATGGCAGTAGTGTAGAAAATGTAGCAAGTATGCGCAACCGCGGTTTTGATATTACATTGGGGGTGGATATTCTAAAAATGAGAGACTTCTCATGGAGTGTTTCCGGAAATCTGAATTATAATAAGAATGAAATAACCAAACTGTTTAACGGACTGGATGAATATACCTTACCTGATACCGGTTTGAAAATGAAAGTTGGCAAACCTTGGGGAGAATACTACTATGTAAGATGGGCAGGGGTTGATCCGCGTGACGGATATAATACGTGGTATGGTAAAAATGGAAATCTGACGAAAAGTTATTCGGAAGAAGATGCCGTTTTTGTAGGCAAGCAACGCTATGCTCCATGGTCCGGTGGTTTTGGTACCCAGCTAGGATGGAAAGGAATTTCCGTCAGTGCCGATTTCTCCTTTATGCTCGGCCAGTATATGTTGAATAATGAACGCTTTTTCACAGAGAACCCCACTTTCGCAGGCTCGGACAATCAGACGGTAGAAATGCTTACCATGTGGCAAAAACCGGGAGATGTAACCCGAATTTCTACTCCCGACTCTCCAATGCAGTTTGATACGCATTTGCTGGAGAATGCTTCATTCATGCGTATGAAAAACCTGACTGTCGGGTATACTTTCCCTGCCAAACTGATTCAGAAAACAGGGGTAATCAGTAATGCCAGAGTCTATTTTGTGGGACGTAACTTACTCACGGTAACTAAATATAAAGGATATGACCCGGAAGTGGACAGTAATATCCAGCTGGGTAACTATCCCAATACCAAGCAATATTCTTTCGGGGTCGAACTAACTTTCTAACAATATAAAGAATGGTGAATATGAAGAAAATATCTATGATAGTATTGACTGTACTGACATTTGGAATGACTTCCTGTGATATGGATAAAATGCCTTACGATGCTATTCCGGCAGAGGAAGCATTAACAACCATAGTCGGTTTTGAAGAAGCGCGTGCCGGTATCTATTCCGTATATTTAGGACTGACGGGAGGAAGCTATGTACTGGCTCCGGAAGTTCAGGCGGATGCCTTTAATGCAGTAGCGGATTTTTCTAATAAATATGGTGAGCTGCACCGTTGGACTTTCGAGAGCACCAACTCTACCGTAGAAACAATCTGGGCAAATTGCTATGCTGCTATCGGACGTGCCAACTTCTTTATTGACGGGGTAGGCAAGATCGATGAAAATCCGGAGATAGAGTTGACGGAAATCCAAAAACTGCAGATTAATGTATATGAGGGGGAAGCTTATTTTACAAGAGCATACTGCTACTTTTATCTGGCTACCTTATTTTGCCGCGATTATGATGTAGCTACCGCAGCAAACACTCCGGGACTGCCTCTTCAGGTGAAATATGAACCCAAGCTTGCTGCTACCCAGTATCCGGGACGATCCTCACTGGAAGATACCTATAAACAGATATTGGAGGACCTTGAAGAAGCCGAGGTGCGTATAGAAACAGCCAAAAATGGTATTGCTGATTATGACAGATATATCAATGGCGCATACGTGACGGTCAATACTGCTCCCAAGAACTGTGGAAATTATATCACAGTAGATGTAGTGACTGCCCTGAAAGCGCGTGTTGCTCTGCAAATGGATGACTATGAAAATGCTGCCAAATATGCAGGTGACTTGATTAATTCGAACAAATATCCATTATCGAACACAGCAACAGATTTTGAAAGCGTATGGAAGAATGACAAGGGAACGGAAACCATCTGGCAGATTGCGATGACTAGTGCCGACGATGCTGGCGTACCCTTGGGAACTATTTTTATTGGTTATCCGACAACAAAGAAGGATTATATTCCTACACAAACACTGATTGACCTATACAATGAGAAAGATGTCCGGCTGACTACTTATTTCGGAAAGTATCACTTAGCCGTTTCGTCCGGTAATGCTGCGGATATCTATTTCTTTAATAAATATCCGGGTAATGAATATTACAATGCATTGGGGAGCGAAACACGCTATTTGAATCAGCCGAAGCCATTCCGTATTGCAGAAATGTATCTGGTTGCCACGGAGGCTAATGCCAGAATCGGGAGTGCAACTTCTGTGGAAAAAGGCAATAATGCCTTGAATGCATTAAAGAAAGCGCGAATTGAAGGATTCACCAATGCAACCTACGATAAGGAAGCTTTGCTAAATGAGGTTATGAATGAACGGGAGCGGGAACTTGTAGGTGAAGGCTACCGCCTGATGGACCTGAAACGCTGGGGAAAAGGTGTGAAACGCGGAAAACCGCAAAGTAAAGGATTAGTGCTTTTTCCGGGACAGGCAAGTACTGACGGACTGGATAAGCCCGTTGATGACCAGCGAATACTTTGGCCTATTCCAAAAACGGAAATGGATGCCAACCCTCAATTGGCAGGTCAGCAGAATCCGGGATATTAATAAATGAATAATGTAAATCATCAAACACTTGAGTAAAATGAACTATCTGAAAATATACACCCTTCTTCTGTGCACCGTCCTGACCACTGCCTGTTCGGACGATGAGGAACAGTTTAATTCCGGAGCGGCTACGGTAAATTTACAGGAGACAGTAATGACGGTGAAGGAGTCTGCCGGTTTATGCACTGTGCCCGTTGTAGTGACAGGCGAACATACCGGAACTATCCGCGTGACATTCGAATTAATTGATCATACAGCAAAAGAGGACGAAAACTATATTGTTACAACAAAAACATTGCTTATCCCTGCCGGACAAGAAACTATAAATTTTGAATTTAAAACCGTTGATGACAAGCTTGTCAATGACGACCGCTCTTTTGATATTGAAATAGCCGATGTGAAAGGAGCCTCTATCGGTGAGAATAAGCGGTTGGCAGTGACTATCAAAGACAATGATTCCAGTTTATATGAGACGCTTTCGGGAACCTGGGTGTTTACCGGAACGGCTTCTACTAACCAAGTTACTAATGCGCCGGTGGGATTTTCCGTGAAGGTAAATACAGTGGAAGAAGGTACGGAAGCATATGGGCACTATCTGGTTTGTTCGAATAAAAACGGATTTGATCCGGATAACGATATTGAGTGGGAATTCAGCTGGCGGTTACATTATGAATATGATTCGGCAACACAGAAAACTTACATATCCCTTGTGCCGGATGAAGATGTCGCTTCTTATGGCCCGTACACCATTCGATTCAGGAGACTGGCTTTGGACGGAAGTATTTCCGACGTGTATCGGGGAGAGTATGATGCTGAAACTAGCACAATTACATTTGAGAATGCCAATCTGATTGGTGATATGTATAAGGACGGTCTGATACAAATGCAAAAATTCAGACTATTTGGTTGTAAGATGGAATACATCAGATAAGAATCAAATTATTAACATAACAAATATATAAGAATTTATGAGAGCATTAATTGTCTGCATTACCCTGTTGTTTGCTTTTCTAACCTGTGCCATGGCACAGATTCCATCAGTCAAGGTCGAAGATACTAAAGGAGCACAGGTTAACACCGCCTCCCTGGTTAATCACAAGACACCTATGATTATTTCTTTTTGGGCAACAACCTGCAAACCCTGTATTCGTGAGTTGGATGCTATTAATGAACAATTGCCCGATTGGCTGGAAGAAGCCAAGTTCCGTGTGGTGGCTGTTTCTACAGATGACAGCCGTTCTACGGCTAAAGCACGTGCATTGGCGGAAGGACACGGATGGGATGATTTTATCATGCTGTATGATAAAAATCAGGAATTTATGCGGGCTATGAATGTGAGCCTGACTCCACAGGTATACGTGGTGGATGCGGATGGAAAGATCGTTTATTCACACACCGGGTATGCTCCGGGTAGTGAACTGGAACTACTGAAAGCGATAAAGAAACTGCAGAAATAGAGAAGTATTATTATTCATAGATAAACGCAATGACATGACTAGAATAAGAATTCAGGTGTTGGCTTTATTAGCGTTGGCATCAACTCTGGCCCATGCGCAGGATGATAACAAGAAAGGTTATCTGACAGGGAGCTTTGAAACAAATACGATTTATTACCGGGATGACAGCAAGACGGAAGCAGAGTCACCGGAAGATCATTTCGGCTCGAACAATTATCTGAAGTTGGATTACTATCAGGGGAAATTTGCCGTAGGTGTGCAATTGGAAGCCTATGAACCTGTACTGGTAGGGTATCCCGCAGAACTGGAGAAAGCAAAACTGACCAACTATTATGTATCTTGGGCAGATAAAGACTTCTCCGTAACAGCGGGTACATTTTATGAGCAGTTCGGGAGTGGACTGTTATTCCGTAGTTGGGAGGACCGTATGCTCGGATTGAATAATGCGGTGATGGGAGCACGTTTTACCTACAATTACAAGAATATTGTAGGTGTGAAAGCTATTTGGGGAACTCCACGATTCGGTATGGATTTTTCTGATACGCAGGTACGTGGTGTAGATGTAAGTTTCTCCCTATCTGACTTGCTTCGTTGGCAAAACTCTTCTTTGAGTATCGAAGGAGGAGCATTAAACCGATATGAGAAAATAAATATCGACCTGAAAGAAGAGGGAGGAAAACCTTATTCGAATGGTTTCTCGGGACGGGTAAATTTTGAACGTTCCGGATTTACAGCGAAGGGTGAGTATGTAGACGGGGGTAATAAGTATTATAATTTCATTCACGACGACAAGCTTTATGCAAAGAAGCGTGCCAATGCACAATTGCTGGAACTGGGATATAGCGGCAACGGATTAGGGATAAACCTGACCGGACGTCGTTTGGAATGGATGAGCAGTGAAATTATTGCCGGTAATGGCTCCACTTCGAATCTGTTGAATTATGTTCCGGCTATGAGTACGCAATATACCTATATGTTGACCAATTTACATCCTCACACTCCACAAATAGGAGATGTGACAAAAGCAATCAGCGGGGAGATGGGCGGACAACTGGATGTTTTTTATCATTTCAAAAGAGGAACGGTTATCGGAGGCAAACGCGGTTTGAAATTACATGCTAACTTTTCTACCTATTATGCTTTAGAAAAAGAAGGTACAGCACAGATAGGCAACTTGTCATTCCGTGATTTTAGTATTGATGTGGAAAAGCAATGGACGAAGTCATTCAAAATGAATTTGCTTTACTCCATGCAAGAATATAGTCCTTCGTACGGAGCGAGTAAGACGACCAACCTGTCGAATATTTTTGTGGCAGACTTACAATATAAGTTTACCCCTTCTTTCTCAACCCGTATGGAGTTACAATATCTTACTACACAGGAAGATAAGAAAGATTGGATGGCCGCTTTGCTGGAAATAAACTTTGCTCCTGCATGGAGTATTTATGGAAGTGACATGTATAATCACGGTAAAGATAAAATCCATTATTACAATGTGGGAGCCAGTTATGCCAAATCCCGTACACGTGTCGCTTTGAGTTATGGGCGTAATAAGGAAGGGTATGTCTGTTCAGGTGGAGTTTGCCGGACGATTCCTAAATATACAGGTGCTAACCTGACGATAACTACTTCTTTTTGAGTGCAGCGAATCATTTATTAATTAGAATATAGAATATGAGAAAATTTACAATGTTTTTTATGTCAAGCCTGATATGCCTATGCGGATGTTTTATGGCATGTAGTGGCAATTCTGACGACAATGAAGTGCCGGATAACGGTGAAGTGACGGGACCTATTACTCTGACTGTGGATAAAGCCAAGATTGAAGCCAATGGAACAGATATGGTGACTTTTACGGTGACGGATGCTAATGGGAAAGTACTGACAACTTCCGAATATATTAAAAACGTATATTTTGAAGATCTTACTACCGGTGATTATCTGGAAAGACGTACCTGTACATTCTCGGCAGTAGAAAACGGGACTCATAAGTTTAAGGCGTATTATTTGGACTGGGAGTCGGATGAAGTTTCCGTAACTGTACAGAATCGTAAGAATTATGAGCTTTTTTACCGCAAGGTGGGTGTTTTTAAGATGACCGGAACTTGGTGTACTTATTGTCCGGCTATGACTTCATCATTGAAGAAAGTGGAAGAAAAGATACCGGGACGTATGGTGAAAATGGCTTTTCACTCTTCCAGCAGTTCTGACACCGACCCGTTCCACCTGTCACAAACAAGCACAATTATGAGCCGTTTCGGAGCATCCGGTTTTCCTACTTGCATCTATGATTTGAAGGTGATGTCGATAGATAGAAATGTTAGTGTAATCAAACAGACCTTACAAGATCAGATTAGAAAATATCCGGCTACATGCGGAATCAAGGTGAATACATCTTATAATACTTCTATTGGTGAGATAACGGTAAATGCAGCATTGAAGTCAAGCCAGGGAGGAGAATATGATCTGGTGTATGTCTTGGTTACTGATGGTTTGACCGCATCCGGAGGAAATGAATCCTCGTATGACTATACAGTCAGAGCTATCTCCAATAATTACCTGTCAATGTCAACAGACGGACGATTCACTGTAAATGCAAACGAAGAGCATACTGCCGCAACTTTCATTATTTCTAATGCCAAGAACCTGAATCCTGCAACATCGCGGGTAGTGGTTTATGCATTGCGGAAAGTTGATGATGCATATATGGTGGATAATATAACCGAATGTTCTATCAATGGTAGTATAGACTATCTTTATAATGATTAGATCCTATGAATAAATTATACTCGACAATTCTACCAATTGTAATGATCCTTTGTTTATCAATGCTGTCATCCTGTTCCGGCAGTTCGGACGAAACGGAGAACGGAGGGACGGATGACGGCATTCTGCGTATTACGGCCGATAAAACGGCTATACAGGCAGATGGGGTGGAGAAGGTGACTTTTACAGTTAAGTTGGGCACAAAAGATGTAAGTAACGAGAGCACCATGAACCTGATTTTAGTAAAGGAATCGGGAGAGGAAAATATGGATTACAGTGTTCGTGCTTTCAGTACTTCAGTGCCGGGTACATACGTTTTTAAGGCCCGTTATTATGAAGGAAAGTCAATAGTCAGTGAAAATGAAGTTAGCGTTCAGGCTACCTCCGTATCAGGGGGAGTCAGCTATTATCATAAATTGCTGGGGATGCAGTTTACCTCTGTCGGGTGTCAGGCCTGTCCGGCACTTAGTACTACATTGAAAGCCATTCAGACTGAACAACCGGGACGATTAGCGGTGGCTTCTTTCCACATGGACTTCGGTGGGGTGACCGATCCTATGAGTACGGCAGCTACTAACAACTACCGGACTAATATTCTCGGTAATTTCTCGGGACTGCCCCGTTTCTTTTATAATATGCGAAAAGGTACGAAAGAAATGATCAGTATTAAGAGCCAGATTGAAAAAGAACTTCAAAATGAGTTGAGTAACTATCCCGCCTCTTGCGGTGTGGCCATTGAATCAGTGCATAATGCTGCTGACCGTACAGTAATGGTTACCGCCAAAATAACTTCTAACGTGACAAATACCTATCGTTGCCTTATCTATCTGGTAGAGGATGGAATTAAATATACCCAAATGAATGGAGGGAATGATTATACGCATAACAATGTGGTTCGTGCGGTGGTATCTACGTCATTGAACGGTGACCGTTTCAATGGGGAGGTAAAGGCAGGAACAGAAGCTACCATGCAACGGTCTTGCCAATTGGAACCGGGATGGAATGTGGATAATATGCGTGTTATTGTGTCGATGCTGACAACGCTGGATGGGGGAAAAACTTATACATGTAACAATGTAAATGAGTGTAAGCTTGGAGAATCGGCAGATTACCTGTATAACGAATAAAAAAGAACTATGTATATAAATGTTTATAAAATACTATTGTTGGTCTGCATGTGCGGCATAGGTATATGCTGGATTTCCTGTTCAGGTAATTCTGATGATTCGGAAGAGACAGAAGTGCTTTTGAATGTCAGTAAGAATACGCTGATTGCTGATGGAAAGGATGTTATAACCTTTACGGTAACACATGCCGGAGTAGACATCACTGCTGATGCAGTCATCCGTTCCGTAATGGACGGGCAAATTTTGGATGGAAGCACATTTTCTACTTCCAAAGTCGGGATGTATGCTTTTGAGGCATCTTACGGCAAGTATGTATCCAAATTGATAACGGTGATTGCGCGTGAAGCACCTGGCACGCCCTCCAAGTTTGTAAGGCGCATTTGTGCAATGGAATTTACCGGGACGTGGTGTGCTATGTGCCCGGCTGGAATGACTCGTTTGAATTATCTGATAAGTTCTAGCTATGAAGGTATTGTTTATATGATGGCTTTTCACGTCAATGGTTCGCCTGCTGATCCGATGGTTATCGATCAGTCTTCTATCCTGTCCAATAAATTTGGTTTATCTGCTTACCCCTCGTGTGTCGTTGATATGCGTGGAAAAATGGGATTGTCTGAAAACTATGATGTCATGAGGTCTGTGTTCAATGAATCACTGGATAACTACCCTGCCCATTGTGGAGTGGGTATCCAGTCGCAATATGATGGACAAGCAACCGTTACAGTGAAAGTTAAATCGGAAAAGGATGCTGAATATCGTTTAATCTTATACGCAGTAGAAGATGGATTGAAATATCAACAGAATGACGGAGGAATCTATCGTGATTACACACATAATCATGTAGTACGCAAATTACTGTCTGCTAGTGTCGATGGCGATAAGTTGGGGCAGATAGCAGCAGGTATGGAAAAAGGCATAGAGTATACTGTAATTATGGACGAAGGATGGAAAGCAGAGAATATTTCTTTTTATGCACTGGTTACTGATAAAAACGGCTATGTAAATAACCTAGCAGTTTGTAAGGCAATCAATGGCGATACCGATTATGAATATGTAAATGATTAGTCATATTTATCACTTTTAATTATGAAGAAAAAATTATTTAGTTTATTACTCATGTTGGGATTTATTTTAGTTGTAAGTCCCATGGTCTTTTCGTGTTCGGATAGTGACGAACCGGGCGTAGAACCTGATGTACCGGTAAATCCGGACCCATCGCTTCCTCCCAACCCTACACCTATAAAATGGGGTGAAAATGAAGTGGATGGCGGTGAGCGTGGAGTAGGTATTAAAGTTACTAGCAATACCGAACATAATTTTGTATTTGAGTGTACTCCGGGAGCTAAAGTCCAGTCTTATCGGTTGGACGTATATCCTTTATGCCGTATGTATAATTATTTGTTTGAAAGTGTAGGCAAAGGGGTACAAGCAACAGAGGAAGAAGTGGAAGACCTGATAATAGAAGCTCTCTACAATTCTGAAGGAGCGGGGGCATATACATTTAGCCGGTCGACTTTAGGAGATAGTTATCCGAATGCGGAATTCGATTGGGCTAACTCAAAATATTCCCAGTCGGAAATTGTGCCCGGTGCAGAATATTTGATTATTACTATTGGCTGTAATGATGAAGGTGGACAGAATCCGGCGGATATGAAAATATGTCATCTGAAGACACCGGTTCAGAGTGTGGTAGGCAGTCCTCGTGTGGATATTGATGTAACTACAGGTTATCGTGCAGTTGGTATTCAATATCGTCCTAATGAGGATTGTAAATACTTCTATCAGTTTTGTGGAGATGCGGAGCCTATTGATGCATTTATAAATACGTATGGTAAACCATTGTATATAGATTTTATGAGACATTGGATTAAGGCCGCAGAAGAGGCACAGGTTCCTCAAGAGGAATTGTATTATACGGTAAACTTTGGGTATACGGCTGATCCTAAGAGAATGGTAACTGCTACCAGTATCGGGTTGGATGAGAATAAGACTCCGGGTGAATATGTTCGTCAGGATTTTCATCTGAAGGAAATAGATCAGAATGCAGAAAAGCCGGAATGTAGCTTGGCTGTTAGTAGAGCCGGTGCATCCATGGTTGATATGAATGTGGAAATGAAAAAGAATTGTGTTGCTATGTTCTACCGTATATTCAGCGCCTCGGATTGGGCTCCTTATGAAAATGGGGATGAAGCAACCATGACTGCTTTAGCACAAGCTCTAGATCAAGAAGGATGGGGTGTGAAAAACACAAATTTTGCACATGAAGGTTCATTTAAAGGCACACAATTCCAATATGATTTGGCTCCTAATACTTCTTATGTAGTGGCTTACGTTGGTCGCAATAAATATGGTCAGCTATCTGGAGTGAAGCATGCTTCTTTTTCTACTATAGCGCGCATTACGGATACTCCGGATGCATCTGAAGCTGATATTAATATAACAATCAGCGATCCGGGACGTACAAGCTTGAGATTGAATTATTCTTACAACCAGAACACTGCAGTATTCTATCATCAGTATATTATGACACCGGATTTGCTGGAAGATGGTAATAAAGCGGAGTTGATAAAATATCTGTTATCTGCAGATTCAAATGTATGGCCTGCCGAAGCGACAGGAGGAGTGGAGAGCTTCACTTGGACAGGACTGAATCCGGCTACCGAATATACGTTTGCATATCTGGCAGAAGATTGGAACGGTGTATTGACAGATGTAAAGATTGTGAAAGCTAATACAGAGGCAATTATAGCAGGTCCGAATCCAACAATGGAGCTGGATGGGTATATGAGTGAAATCGGTAATTTCACTGTACATTTCTCTATTGTAAAGGATGTGGCCAAGGTTTATCATACAATTCTTGAGGACAAATATTCTGCCAGTGGTGACTATACTTATCAAGAGTGTATGGACGTATGGAAAGAATATTGTTTGGATTATGGTTTGACAACAGTGAACTCCACTACTCAATCATACGACAAGACAAGTGAAGCCAAACGTTTAGTTGCTTTATGTGTGCCTATCGGTGCTGATAGTGACGGTAATGAAGTTATCGGTGACCTTTATACAGTATTCTATGATAAGGACAAAGGTATAATAACAGATCCTTCCGTATTGTTCCCGGATGCTCCGAAATCAGCAAAGGGGATGATAGGAACGGCAAAACCACAGGTTATCAAGAAAGATAAACGGATTCCTGCCAATATGATCATTAAGGAAGAAGTGAAAAAGAATACTCCGGGGGCGATGATGAGTGGAAGTACTATTTATCTTGATCTGAAAAAACTGGGTAAACATCCTCATGCTAAATAGGGGTTGCTAAAATAAATTATTCCGCACGATGGTGTGAAAGTCTGTCGTGCGGCTTTTCTCTAATCATCAAAAAAATATGGATATGAGAAGAATTCAATTTTTTATGGAGTGCAGGAAAAAGATGTTTTTCCTGATGGCTGTATGTATAGTAATGTTTTCGTCATGTTATAACGACGATGATCTAAAAAACTCTATTTCCGGTCTGGAAGATCGCATGGATAAATTAGAAGCTTCCTTGCAAAATGTACAAAGCGATATTTCTACGTTGAAGACACTGACTGATGCTCTCTCACAAAATAAATCAATAGCTTCTGTATTGGAGAATGAAGATGGTAGTTATACTATTAAATTTTCGGATAAGACAGAGATTACCATTCGGAATGGAGGAAATGGGGAAGATGTTCCACAAATAACCGTGATAAAAGATGAAGATGGCATTTATTACTGGGGAATGACCGGTACGGATGGTAAGAAAACGTTTTTAAAAGATGATGAAGGCAATAAAATGCCTGTGACGGGTACTGCTCCTAAGATTCGTATCAATACAAAAACGAAGGAGTGGGAGATTTCTTCTGATGGTGGAAAGACTTGGGAATCTACTGGTGTGTATGCCTCCGGTGAATCTACGGGAGATACTTCTCTTTTTAGTGGAGTAAGTGAGGACGATGATTATGCTTATTTCACACTGAAGGATGGTACGGTATTGAAAGTCTTGAAATCTAAAGATTTGAAATGCGAGATGTTGTCAGGAAAGCAATATTTTGCGAACGGTGAAGAGAAACTGATACCGGTTGAGATGAGTGGTATTTCAAAATATACTGTAACGAAACCCGACGGTTGGAAAACTTCGTTAACAGGAAAAGGACTGACCATTATTGCTCCTGTGAAAGAAAATCAGTATGCAGAGAGTGGTGGTAAGGTTGCTATAGTAGCTGTTGCATCTAACGGAAAGAGTATTATTTCGGAAATTCCGGTAGTGATAGGTGAAGCTCCTGTGAATATATCAGTTGAGGGGCAGATGGTTTCCACCACTTTGGCAAGTGGAATAGAAGTGTATTATCTGGGAGTGTTGGAAATCAGTGAATATAGTGCAGAATCTGTAGCTGAACTGGTAAATGGATATTCTGCCCGTATGTATATGAAAACAAAAGCTCTTGATAAAGTTGCGTTGGCAGAATTACTGGGCAAGGATCCTGAAGCCGGAATGACATATATGATCTGGGCAGTGCCATCACCAGAAATGGATGAAGCGTGTTTGCCTGATGATGTGATTGCAACTGTGATAAAGACTGCTGCGACTGTAGAATTGAAGGTATCGGATATAACATTTGAAGGTGCAACGGTTTCTGCGACTAGAAAAGGCTGTGAGTCTTATTATACCGGGATTACGAATAAAGCCAACTATTCACCCGATATGGTAATAGAAGATCTTGCTTTTGGTGGCGGAACCAAACAGTCTTCTGATTATAATGGACCATTAGAAGGTAAGGTGTTGGATTTTTTGCCAAGAGTTATACCGGGAACAACTTATGTACTTTGGGCTATTCCTTATAAGATAGAAAAGGGATATACAACAGAAGAGCTGGCAGCAGTGGAGATTTCAATTCCTGCACTGACGTATGACGGAACTGCTACAGTGAATATAGGGACAATAAAATCTACGGTAACTAGTGTTAACGCTCCCATCACTCCGGGGACAAACTGTTACAAATTTTATTACTCTTATATGACAGAACAGGCTATAACCCACTATGCTACAGAAAAAGAGATTATTTCGTATCTTATCGAGAACGGAAATTTATCTAAAGAGGCTGTTGATTTTGAAAGGGCTTCTTTAGAACCGGGTACAAAAGGATTTTTGGTTGCGGTGGCTTTGGATAATAAAGGACAATTGGGCTCATTAATTAAAGTACAGGCCGATTCAAAAGAAATGTCGTATAATTCTTCTATTTCGGTTGATGTATCTATCGAAGCGGGAACCTTATCTACTACTTTGACATTGACACCGACTGGTAACCCTGTGAAATACCGATATATTCACATGAAAATGAGCGAGTTCAAGAATTATCCGTATTGGGGAGATGAAGAAATGGTAAAGCAAGCTTTGATAATGAACAATGAAGTGACTGAAATTGCGGTAGCTGACTTGAACAACCATCAATTGCTCATTGAGGATATACAGTTTAATACAGAATATGTACTCTATATGATAGCGGTTGATGCTGACGGTAATCCGTCTACAACAATGGTTAAAAAGGAATATACGAGCAAAAAGGCAACCTATGTCCGGATAAAAGATACGGACTTGTGGAATGCCAGTGTTCCGGAGGTGAAGATTGATAAGATAGTGAAAGATAAGTTTTATACAATCTCGTATACTGTAATTCCTAAAACTGTATGTAAGATGTTTTACATATGTGTGGCACCTGCCGACTATCTGACTGGTATGTATGATGAACAAATCAGATATGTGATGGCACATGGTGAGAAGCAAACATCTACTTATTCAGGTTCTAAATATACTTCATTACCAACGAATATTAATGTAACCTGGATAGATGAAGAAGGACGCTTTTATGAAGTTTCCAAAACTGTCGTGGAAGCCCCGGCAGAATAATTTTTTAGTTTTCCAATTTAATAAAAAGATAAATGAAAAATATATTTTATAGTTTTTATAGTGTAGTATTACTTGTCTTGTGTCTGTTTACGTTCAGTAACTGTTCGGATAGTGACGACGGAGAAGTGGGAGATAATACGGATAACGGGATTACCGCAATCAGCAATGAAACGGAAAAAGCGGTTTCTCAATATGGAGAGACGGTTGATATTTCATTTACTGCTGTAGGTAAATGGACTCCTTCCCTGCAATATTCTACGGGATCGGATTGGGCCTCGATGACTAATATTAGTGGCAATTCGGCTGCTGGTAAGGGAGGATTTAGAGTAAAGGTTGATAAAAATGAAACCGAAAAGGAACGAATACTGACAGTAGTCGTACAAGTGGAAGGATATAAAACTCCTGTTACTGTTTGTACTATTACACAAAAAGGAGGCTCCGGAACAGCAGTAGATCTGGCTCTTAATGAGTTTATGGATAAATATTTGAAGGAGCATTATCTCTTTAAGGATGAATATAATACATTGGATATAGATTATAAATCAGTATCTTATGATAAATTTCTGTCAACTTATCTTTTACCGATGAAAACCAACATGGAGGATGGAGGTACTTATCGTGCATTCTCTGTCAATGCCGGCAAGCGTTATATCTATTCTTATATTACGGAAACTACTGGTTCCGGTAGAACGCGTGCAAATACTCGTGCAACAAGTGTCGTAGGATCGGGGCTTGGTACGTTTTTCTCTTCTTATATGCCGGATAGAACAACTATTGGGTTATCCATTGGATATGTGTATTTAGAATCTCCTGCTACCAAAGCCGGATTGAGACGGGGTGACGTGATTGTTTCTGTTGATGGGGTTACTTTGAATAAGAACAATTACCAGCAATATATGAGTACTTTGTTTTATGCAGGTGGAGGTGAAACTTTTAAGATCGGCTATAGACGCAAAATCTTTGATGAAAAACAGGGTGGTTATGATTTAGTGGATGGAACGACTACATTAACTACCGGTGCTTACAACAATAGCCCTATCTTGAATTCGATGTTTATAAAAGATAAAAAAGAGAATAAATTCAACATCGGTTATTTGGTTTATCTAAGTTTTGATTTGAACTTTGAGGAAGACTTGAAATATGTAATTCAACAGTTCAAAGCAGAAGGTATCACAGATTTGATTTTAGATTTACGTTTCAATAATGGAGGTTCAGTTGAATTAGCCCGTTATTTAGCAGCTTCCATCGCTGGTACATCACATCGTTCGGATGTATTTATGAAAATGCAACGTAGTTCCGGTGCGGATGAATATATCCGTTTTGGAGATGGTGATGATCTAAATCTTAATTCTGTAAGAATCATCTGTTCTGAAGAAACGGCTTCCGCTAGTGAATTGATAATTAGTGGATTAAGAGGAATTGATTTCCCTGTGAAATTATTTGGTAGCCGCACGGAGGGAAAGAACGTGGGAATGGAAGTGCAAGAGTATAAATATGGAAATAAATATTATGAATTTGCTCCGATTACTTTCCGTTCTTTCAATGCTAAAGATTGGGGTGATTATGCTGATGGCATTGATCCGGATGTCATGTTGAACAATCAAAACTCAAGCTATGAGGATGATATTGATAATGTATTTCCTTATGCTTTCGGAGATTGGGATAATTTTGATTTCAATTATCCATTATATTGGGCACTATGTGATGTTCAAGGAGTGGATCCGACTACAGGAGAACCTGTGAAACGTAGCGGAAGATCAGGAATGACCCGCTCGCAACAAGATGAAATCATTAGAGTACCATCTGTACCTTTGAAACGCCCTGTGGGAACTTTTGGCTCGCTCATTTATAACAAGCCGGAAGTGGAAAACTTATATTAGTAAGACTAAATCTCTTGTGAAATAAATTTTCTCTTAAGTTTAAGGGGATGCTTCTCGGTAAGGTGTTAGTGAGGGCATCCCCATTTTTGCTCTATAAATAAATAGAAATAAAATGGGATACTATGATGAATAAATCGTTATATAAATTAATCATATTCATTGGAATGTTAGGATTAATAAGTAGTTGTTCGGATGATGATTCTGAAAGTAAATCAGAATATGAAGTGGTGGATAATGTAGTAACTAGCTGGGATATTATACTTTCAAATTATTACGAAAAAACACTACCTTTAAGTGAAAGGTTATGTATCGGGGAGAGTGATAAATGTCCTTTGTCGAATACATACATATCAATAGTAAATTATGATTCTGAATATCCGATAGTCATACCGAGAGGTGTCTATCAATGGAATGAGTATGGATTTTGGATAGATAGACCTGTACCTGCGAGTGAGTCTATAAAGGAAATATTTAATTCTGATTGGTATACGACTGTTGTAGTACTATATGGCGGTGAAGGAACATATAATTTTGCTGTAAGAATTTACAATCCTACTTTAAACAAATATTTTGTAACCAAGCCATATCAATTGAAAATATGGAGAGAAGGAGCAGAGGGGGAGTATAAGTGGTTTCGTTCTATTTCACTGGTAAATAATTAATTAACTTTAAAAAAAGAATACTATGAATGATAAAAATATGATGAGTTTGTTAGAACCTATGCAGTATATGGAGCTGCTGTATTTTCTTACAATGCTAGTTACGACTTGAGTAGTTATGGGACTGTAAGTGATGGGAAATCACAATTCATGGAAAGCTTCCGAAAAATAGAAGAAACGGGTTTGCCCGGTGTAGGTGATGCTTACTCTATGATAAATTATGCAGTAGGGACATATACCGGAATAAAAGCTTATTCGCTTGTACATGATGGAATGTGGCGTGGAATGGATGGTAAATGGTATAAAACATCTTGGGGAGGTAACCAATATACAGGGACTCGTGGTACTGTGACGAAAAAGGCTCTACGCTTAGAAAAAATAGGAAAATATATATTCGGTCTTGATGCTATAATTAATGGAGTTGTAATTTGGAACAATATTTCTGAAAAAGATTATCAATTTATATCCCAATCTTCGGCAAATATTGTTTTTGGATATATTTCTACTTATGGTGGACCATATAAAAAATATATTGAGAATGAAAATACTTAAACAAATATATGAATATCTATTTTATCGAACATATATATGGCAGCTTAGATTGTGGGGAGAAAAGAGGTCACCGGAAGTAGCAGGGCTATTACTACCGACCTCATTGTTTACTTTTGTTTTTGTTGGCCCAATAGTTGGAGTATTACATTCATTGGAAGTACAAAACAATGAAGAGTTAGGTATACTTTTGGCTGTTATATTCGCTTTTGTTGCTCATAGATTATTTGTTAGCAATGGACGATATTTGTCTATTGCTGATAAATATCGTAATGAAACTAAAGAAAAACAACGACAACGCATGAAACAAGTTTGGATTTTTTTAGCAATAAATCTTATTTGGGTAATATTTTGCATCTTTTTATTGATCAAAGTGATACCTCCGCCATCAAATGCAGATACCTCTAATAAGAATCCTTCTCAAGAATATATAGAGATGCTGAAAGATATAAGGAACCGACGAGCACAATAGAATATAAACAGTGAAATAAATTTGTTGTATAATAGATTATAATTTTGAACTTAGAAAAATGAGAATTATTTTATTTTTATTATTAGGTTGGTACACTATTGGAAATATACAAGCGCAAATCAAAGAGCCTGTAAAGTTTAAAAATGAGTTGAAAATAACTTCGGAAACAGAAGCCGAAATCGTATTTACAGGATCCATTGAGAAAGGATGGCATGTATATTCGACTGAATTGGGAGATGACGGTCCTATTTCCGCCACTTTCAACCTAGATACAAGTAATCATGTGGAAATAGTAGGTAAACTGCAACCTGTTGGAAAAGAAATCAGTATTTATGATAAGATGTTTGAGATGAATGTACGCTATTTTGAAGATACGGTACAGTTTATCCAAAAAATAAGATTTACAGGAAGTGATTACTTTATAGAAGGATTTTTGGAGTTTGGGGCTTGTAATGATGAGAGTTGTTTACCTCCGACTCAAATCCCTTTTCAATATGGAACAAAAGCAGAAGCGAATATCGCAGTTATAAAAGAGGAGGAAGCGACTCCGGTAAATGTAGTGGAGAAGCAATCGGAAAATGATCTTTGGAAGCCGGTTATTAATGAACTGCAAGAGTTGGGTGAAGAACATTCTCAAGAGGATAAATCCTGGCTGTATGTATTTGTCACCGGATTTCTTGGTGGGTTATTGGCTTTGTTCACTCCTTGCGTATGGCCGATTATTCCTATGACTGTGAGCTTCTTCCTGAAGAGAAACAAAGACAAGAAGAAGGGAATTCGGGATGCATGGACTTATGGCGCTTCGATTGTGGTGATTTATGTGACCTTGGGACTGGCAATTACTTTAATTTTCGGTGCCAGCGCATTAAATGCCTTATCAACGAATGCCATATTCAATATTCTCTTTTTCCTGATGTTGGTTGTTTTTGCAGCTTCTTTCTTCGGGGCGTTTGAACTTACTCTACCGTCTAAATGGAGCAATGCGGTGGATAGTAAAGCGGAAGCGACTAGTGGATTATTAAGCATTTTCCTGATGGCGTTTACACTTTCTTTAGTTTCCTTTTCTTGCACAGGACCTATTATCGGCTTTTTGCTCGTACAGGTTTCTACAACTGGCAGTGTAATTGCTCCTGCTATCGGAATGTTAGGTTTTGCCATTGCTTTGGCTTTACCTTTTACACTATTCGCCCTTTTTCCTTCGTGGCTGAAGTCAATGCCCAAATCAGGAGGATGGATGAATGTGATTAAAGTGACACTGGGCTTTCTGGAACTTGCTTTTGCACTGAAATTCCTGTCTGTGGCCGATCTTGCATACGGCTGGAGAATCTTGGACAGGGAAACTTTTCTAGCATTATGGATTGTGATTTTTGGTCTGATGGGCATATATCTGTTAGGGAAGATCAAGTTTCCGCACGATGGTGATGAAAATAAAGTAGGCGTTACACGTTTCTTTCTTGCACTTGTCTCTTTAGCATTTGCTGTGTATATGATTCCCGGACTTTGGGGAGCTCCCCTAAAAGCTGTCAGTGCATTTGCCCCTCCTGTAATGACACAGGATTTTAATCTGTATTCGAATGAAGTCCATCCGAAGTTCAGGGATTATGATGCCGGAATGGAGTATGCCCATCAACAGGGAATGCCTGTAATGGTTGACTTCACAGGATTTGGTTGTGTGAACTGCCGGAAGATGGAGGCTGCAGTATGGACTGATAATCAAGTAGGCCGTATTATTAATGACAACTATGTGCTTATCTCTTTGTATGTGGATGATAAGACTCCGTTGGACAAGCCGCTTAAGGTTACGGAAAATGGGACGGAGCGTACCTTACGCACGGTAGGGGATAGATGGAGCTATCTGCAACGTGTGAAGTTTGGAGCAAATGCACAACCTTTTTATGTATTGCTGGATAATGAAGGTTATCCGTTGAATAAGTCGTACGCATATAATGAAGATATTACTTCCTATATTGAGTTTTTACAGAAAGGATTGGAACATTACGTAAAATGAATTTAGTCATTTATTTTCTTTTTAACCTGGACTCGTGATCGATAGGGTTAGAAAAAGAAATTGTTTTTAGGTAGTAAGACCGGCATACAAAGCGTGACTTTGTTTGCCGGTCTTTTTTATGTTCCCTTGCCTCCCTGCTTGTCGTTTTTTTCAAGGTATTGGGTTGATTATTTGCTATAAATATTGTTTGTAGGCTTTGTAGTGCCGATAATCGCTTGTCGTTTCATGTCCGTTGAATATGCCGCATCTTTGCATCGTTAACGTTAGCGAAATAATTATTAAACAGTATTCATTTAAAAAAGAAAAGTATTATGGCAATTAGATTTAAAAGAGTTCAACGTCTGTGTGATCCGACAAACAAAGAGGCAGGAAAGAAAGTGTATCCGGTGATTTCTTATCAGTATGATACGAGTGCTACACTGGACGAGTTTGCGAAAGAAATCTCTTCTACTTCCGGTGTCAGTGAGGGTGAAACGATTAGTGTATTGAAAGATTTTCGTACACTTCTACGTAAGACATTACTTTCGGGCCGTTCAGTGAACATTAAGGGATTGGGTTACTTTTTCCTTTCAGCTCAAAGCAAGGGAACGGAAAAGGCGGAAGACTTTACTGTATCTGACATTAGCGGTCTGCGGGTTTGTTTTCGTGCGAATTCGGATATTCGTCTCTTTACGGGAACTTCGACGCGTTCGGATGGATTGAAGTTTAAGGATTTGGATCATATCAACGACTCAAGTATCATTGACGGTGATTCAGGTGAAGGAGGCGAAGCACCGGATCCTGACGGAGGTGCGGGAGGCAATGGTGAAGCACCCGATCCGGCAGCTTAATAAACGGGAAGTCGGGAATTAGCGACTTTGTTTGGAATGGGGCTTCGGCCTCATTCTTTCTTTATAACTACATAAATAGATCAATATGCAAATAACTACAATCCTTGCTTTCATTACTGCTATGGGTGGTTTGGAAGCGGTGAAATGGATGGTGAGATATATCTCTTGCCGGAAAACGGATGCACGGAAAGAGGAGGCAGACGTAAGCAGTCTGGAAGAAGAAAATCGTCGTAAAAAGGTGGATTGGCTGGAAGATCGCCTGACACAGCGGGACGAGAAAATAGACGGGCTTTATATCGAGCTTCGCAAGGAGCAGGAAGAGAAGATCAACTGGATACATAAATGCCATGAAGTAGAGTTGGCACAGAAAGAGTCGGAGGTGAAAAAGTGTGAGATCAGAGGGTGTGTGAAGCGCATTCCTCCTTCGGAATATTAATGAGGTTAGTTGATAAGAATAAAATGTCATGAGAAAGATAGATTCTATTATAGTGCATTGCTCGGCTACAAAAGCCGGACAGGATTTTACCGCCGCAGATATTGACCGTTGGCACCGGGAACGTGGGTTCAACGGTATCGGTTATCATTATGTTATCCGTCTGGACGGAAGACTGGAGAAAGGAAGGGAGATTGATTTGGCAGGAGCGCATTGCAAAGGTTGGAATGAGCGAAGTGTCGGGATCTGTTATATCGGGGGACTGGATGAGAATGGACATCCGGCGGATACCCGGACAAATGCTCAAAAACGGGTGCTTTATCAAGTAATAATGGATTTACAACGGCAATATACTATTCTTCAGGTATTGGGACACCGGGATACTTCGCCGGATTTGAATGGAGACGGGGTGATCGAACCTTATGAATATGTGAAAGCGTGTCCTTGTTTTGATGTGAGGGAGTTTATGAAGAGTGGGAGGGAGCTGCTGTTTGTTTTATTGCTGATTCTTGTTCTTCCGGGGGTGTTGTCGGGATGCAGGAGTAAGAAGGAAGTTATCAGTAGGAGCAATGAGGTGCAGATGGATTCAAGTTCTTCCGGGCATTCTTCCCATGTGGCTTCGTATGATGTTAATCAGGAAAAGAAGATGCTGGAACGGATGGAGGAGTCTACCGAACAAATATTGGTAGTATTGGGGAAAGATACTGCGACAGGGGATTTCTCTTCCACCTGTTTTATTTCAGGTAGCAGAAAGACGGTGAATAAGGTTTTTGAAAAGAAAGAGAGGATAGATGAGAAAGAAGATACTCAAATATCATCTTTCATCGACACGAATCATCATAAAGTGGTTTGTGAGGAGGAAGAGAATAGCTTATATTATAGGAAAAATATAAGTTGGATGCTAATAATTAGTATATCGGCATTGATGTTACTTTACTTTATTTATAAAAAGAGGAGAATTCTTTTTTGAGGATTTGCATAGAAATATATAGAATAATACTATCTTTGTAGAGGTATCTCGGGCTTAATGGAGTGATTGTTCAATAATATTCATATTCATCATCGGGATATACAATGAGAATGAGGGCGAAATTTTTTATTGTGATAATTGGAATTGTGTAGCCCTAAATGTGCGAATAACGTAAAAGTGGTAGCTTTTGAGTTTGAATTTTGCATATATTGAAACAGGCTATTTATAATATTTGCTATTAGTCTTGTTTGTAAACAGATATTGTTCTCTTAGACATGAATATAATTTGCCGTATTTGTGATTATACGGACCTTTGCAGAAGGTAACTAACAAACAATATTAGGGATTAATGATTATATATAATAGTCGATTAGCAAAATGTCTTCTCGATAAAAAGAAACATTCTTTTATGATTTTTGGGTGCTACTTTACCCGTTATAAGCAATTAGAATTTTGGGAGGAAATGGAAAACCGGATTCATGTAAGGCAATACACGGAATGCTTTTTGCCTACATTGGTGCCGGCAGTAGGAGTATCGCTGTGGATATCATGGTGGTTTATGTTGATACCTTTGTCCGCATATCATTTCCTGTATTGGGTGGAACGGATGTTCCGGAATCACTCCATTTTCGACTGGGAAGCGTCGATACATTGTGGAGATTCACTTTATCTAAGGAAAAGAAAATCTTATGCTTGGATAAAAAAATATGGTAAAAGAAAGCTGCCATCGTCAAGATGGGCTGACTAAGATAAAGATCCCTCGTGGATCGGCTGCCTGTGAAGGTCGCTCTATTGTTTGTTTTGTTTGTGTTTTGGTGCACCTTTATTCTGTTGAAGAATAAGGTGCACTCTTTTTATGGTTATATCATAGATTAAATATATCTTTGAAGAAAAAAGAAGATGGGTGAAAAGGCTTCAATGTGGAATCTCTGGCACGGCTGTCACAAATTGAGTGAGGGCTGCCGCCATTGTTATGTGTACCGGACGGATGGTAAATATGGAAAAGACAGTTCGGTGGTGACAAAGACGGAGAAGTTTGATTTACCTTTGCTTCGGAAAAAGAACGGTACGTATAAGATACCTTCGGGAAATCTGGTATATACCTGTTTTACTTCGGATTTTCTGATAGAAGATGCCGACGAATGGCGTGCCGAAGCATGGGAGATGATGCGGATACGGCAGGACTTGCATTTCCTTTTTATCACCAAACGAATCGATCGATTACAACAGTGTCTGCCTCCGGATTGGGGTGATGGGTATGAGAACGTTACAATCTGCTGCACAATGGAGAATCAGGATAGGGTGGATTATCGCCTACCTATTTATAGAGAAAACCCTATTAAACATAAAATTATTATCTGCGAGCCGCTTCTTAGCCGGATTGATTTTAGAGGTGAGTTAGGGGATTGGGTGGAACAGGTGGTTGCCGGAGGAGAGTCGGGAAAGGAAGCCCGAATGTGTGACTACGAGTGGGTGCTGGATATCCGGCAGCAATGTATAGATGCGAATGTCGGCTTTTGGTTCAAGCAGACTGGAAGTTTTTTGCTGAAAGAGGGACATGAATACAAGATTGCCCGACAGTTTCAACATTCGCAGGCGAGGAAGGCTGGATTGAATTATACGCCTGATAAACAAGAAATAAAAGGTTAGTTCAGATCTTTTTTATTGAAAGCGAGGGTTGCTTGGCAATCTTCGCTTTTTTGTTTTATTGAGTACAAAATACGGATAATCACGTCTTTTTATAAAGATATTGTGTAAATTTTAAATTATCCATATTAATGAAACAGATAAAACTGTTACTTCTTTTAGCTTCCGCCTCCGTTACGGGAGCACTTGCGCAAAGCAATGGATTGACGGATATGAGTCAGAGCCGTTTTGCGAAGATGGCGAATACCGGAATCGGTGCCGTACATTGGACGGATGGATTCTGGGGAGATCGCTTTCAGGTATTTAGCCGGACTTCCCTGCAAAGTATGTGGAACACTTGGAACGCGCCGGAGATCTCTCACGGTTTCCGTAATTTTGAGATTGCTGCCGGGGTATGCAAAGGAGAGCATTGGGGACCTCCATTTCATGACGGAGATATGTATAAATGGATGGAAGGTGTGGCTTCTGTCTATGCAGTTAATAAAGATCCGGAGTTGGACAAGTTAATGGATAACTTTATTACTTGTGTCGTAAAAGCCCAACGTGCAGACGGTTATATACATACGCCTGTTGTTATCGAAGAACTGAATAAAGGGATTGACTCTCATGCATTGGAGGATCAGCATAAACAAACGGTCATTGGAACGAAAGTAGGTGACGAGGATGAAAAAGGAGCTTTTGCGAATCGGCTGAACTTTGAGACTTATAATCTGGGACACTTGATGATGGCGGGTATTGTGCATCGTCGTGCCACCGGAAAGACTACTCTTTTTGATGCTGCTGTGAAAGCGACGGATTTCCTCTGTCATTTTTATGAAACGGCTTCTGCCGAACTGGCTCGCAATGCTATTTGTCCCTCTCATTATATGGGGGTAGTTGAAATGTACCGGGCTACCGGAAATCCCCGTTATCTGGAACTTTCAAAGAATCTGATTGATATCCGTGGTATGGTGGAGAACGGTACGGACGATAATCAGGACCGTATTCCTTTCCGCGATCAATATCGTGCGATGGGACATGCCGTACGCGCCAACTATCTGTATGCCGGAGTAGCGGATGTATATGCAGAAACCGGTGAGCAGCAATTAATGAAGAACCTGACTAGTATCTGGAATGATATCGTGACCCGGAAAATGTATGTGACCGGTGCTTGCGGTGCTCTTTATGATGGTACATCGCCTGATGGAACGTGTTATGAGCCGGATAGTATTCAGAAAGTGCATCAGAGTTATGGACGTCCCTATCAGTTGCCGAATAGCACTGCTCACAATGAAACGTGTGCCAATATCGGTAATATGCTGTTCAACTGGCGGATGCTGGAGGTGACAGGGGATGCGAAATATGCTGATCTTGTGGAGACTTGTCTTTATAACAGTGTATTGAGCGGTATTAGTCTGGATGGAAAGAAGTATTTCTACACGAATCCGCTTCGTATCAGTGCCGATCTTCCTTACACGCTTCGTTGGCCGAAGGAACGGACGGAATATATCAGTTGTTTTTGCTGTCCTCCGAACACATTGCGTACGCTGTGTCAGGCACAAAACTATGCATATACATTGAGTCCGGAAGGGATTTATTGCAATCTGTATGGGGCAAATACATTGACAACGACTTGGAAAGAGAAGGGAGAAGTAGCTCTGACGCAGGAAACGGATTATCCTTGGGATGGAAATGTACGCGTAACGTTGGATAAAGTTCCTCGTAAGGCAGGTACTTTCTCGCTCTTCTTACGTATTCCTGAATGGTGCGAAAAGGCTACGCTTACGGTGAATGGACAGCCGTTGCAAGTCAATGCGAAGGCAAATTCGTATGCGGAAGTAAATCGTGCATGGAAGAAGGGGAATGTAGTGGAGTTAGTGATGGATATGCCTGTACGTTTGCTCGAAGCTCATCCGTTGGCAGAGGAGATTCGTAACCAGGTGGTCGTGAAGCGCGGACCGTTGGTTTATTGTCTGGAAAATATGGACATAGCGAATGGAGAGAAGATTGATAATGTATTGATCCCTGCTGATATAAAATTGACTCCGAAGAAGATCACGATTGAGGGTAGTCCGGTTGTAGCGCTCGAAGGTAAAGCGCGTCTGGCATCTGCAACTTCTTGGGAAGGGGTACTTTATCGTCCGGTGGTTCAGGTAGAGAAGACGGTGGATATTCGTTTGATCCCTTATTATGCCTGGGGAAATAGAGGAAAAGGAGAGATGACCGTATGGATGCCTCTTGCCAGATAAATCATGATACAGAAATGAAGAAATGAGGATGAGAAAGTTATTTTTAACGGCTATATGTATTTTGTGCAGTCATTGGTTATGGTCCGGTGAGATATGGGTTTCTCCCAAAGGTAATGACTTTAATGATGGAACCCGCCAGTCTCCCAAAGCAACGCTGACTGCTGCTTTACGGCAGGCGCGTGAGTGGCGGAGGACGGGAGATGATCGTGTACAGGGAGGAATCACTGTTTATATGGAGGGTGGAACGTATGCTCTGTATGAGCCGGTTTTTATTCGTCCGGAAGATAGTGGGACAAAGGAATCACCGACGGTGATCCGTTCGGCAGCCGATGAAAAGGTGGTGTTGAGTGGAGGAGTCCGTATCAAGAATTGGAAGAAACAAGGAAAGCTCTGGGTGGCAGATGTGCCGGCATTTAATGGGCGTCCATTGGATTTTCGTCAGTTGTGGGTGAATGGAGAAAAGGCTGTCCGTGCCCGTGATGTAGAGGATTTCGAAAAGATGAACCGTATTTGCAGCATGGATGAAAAGAATGAAGTTCTTTATGTTCCTGCGGTTGCGGTACGCAGACTTATTGATAATAAGGGAAAATTGAAGGCTGAATATGCCGAGATGGTGATCCATCAGATGTGGTGTGTGGCTAATCTTCGGATTCGGTCTATTGAGGTGCAGGGAGATAGTGCGGCGGTACGTTTTCACCAGCCAGAAAGCCGGATTCAGTTTGAACATCCTTGGCCGCGTCCAATGGTGACGACAGACGGACATAATTCTGCTTTTTATCTAACGAATGCTCGTGAGCTATTGGATGTACCGGGCGAATGGTATCACGATATGGATGCCCGTAGAGTGTATTATTATCCACGGGAAGGAGAGAAGATGCAGGAGGCGGAAGTGATGGTACCTGCCATTGAGACGTTAGTACAGGTAGAAGGTACTTTGGATCGTCCTGTGTGTCATATTCGTTTTGAGAAAATTACTTTTTCTTATACTACGTGGATGCGTCCGTCGGAGAAAGGACATGTGCCTCTTCAGGCAGGTATGTATCTGACGGATGGGTACCGGATTGATCCAAAGATGCAACGGGATTATCTGAATCATCCGTTGGATAATCAAGGATGGTTGGGTCGTCCTGCGGCTGCTGTCCGGATAGCTGCTGCCAGGCAGATTGATTTTGAGCGTTGCCGATTTGAACATCTGGGTTCTACCGGACTGGATTATGAAGAAGCGGTGCAGGGTGGTATTGTTCGTGGTTGTCTCTTTCGCGATATTGCTGGAAATGGTTTGCTGGCCGGTAGTTTTTCTCCGGCTGCTCACGAAACGCATTTGCCTTATGATCCTGCTGACCGCCGGGAAGTATGTACACACCAACAAATCAATAATTGCTATTTCACGGAAGTAGGTAATGAGGACTGGGGATGTCTCGCCATTGCTACGGGGTATGTGAGTGATATTAATATCGAGCATAATGAAATTAGTGAAGTTCCTTATAGTGGCATCAGTCTTGGTTGGGGATGGACACAAACTGTGAATTGTATGCGTAATAACAGAGTTCATGCAAATCTGATTCATCATTATGCGAAACACATGTATGATGTAGCTGGTATTTACACGCTTGGTTCACAGCCAAAAAGCTATGTAACGGAGAATTGTGCGCATAGTATCTATAAACCGGGGTATGTGCACGATCCTAATCATTGGTTCTACCTTTATACAGATGAGGGTTCTTCTTTTATTACTGTTCGTGATAATTGGACGGAAGGGGAGAAGTATCTGCAAAATGCCAATGGCCCCGGAAATGTATGGGAGAATAACGGTCCGAAAGTGGATGATGCTATTCGTGAACGTGCAGGATTGGAAACAGAATACAAGGATTTGCTGAATGTCCGATAGTGATTAGTCGGTTAATAATAGAAAGAATAATGAAAAAGAAATATATGATATTGCTTGGTGCCTTGTCTTTGGCAAGTAGCACATTTGCCCAGACCTGGATTTGGTATCCGGGAGATTATGAAATCTGGCTGGGAAATCAAATGAACAACCGTCGTACGGAACGGGGTGCATTTTTCCCTCCTTTCTGGAAAACGGACAGTCATTATGTAGTTGTTGAATTCAGCAAGCAACTGAATCTTTCCGAGCCGGAAGAGATTTTTATTGCTGCAGAAGGAAAGTATAATGTCAAGCTGGATGGAAAGCTTCAATTCGGTATGCCGGAGACGATGACTCTTCCTGCCGGTAAGCATAACCTGAACATCAAAGTCTGGAATCAGGCTACTCCTCCCACCATTTATGTGAAAGGGAAGACGGTGAATTCTGATTCCTCCTGGCGAGTGACTTACGAAGATAAAGAATGGATTGATGAGAGCGGAAAAGCCAGTGACACATCTGCTACGATCTATATGGATGCCGGATGTTGGAACTTTGACGGGGCTACCCAGCTTCCTTCCCAATTCAGTCTGATGCGTGAACCACAGCAACCTATTGCGAAGACAGAACAGGCTGAAGGAGGTATTCTTTATGATTTTGGAAAAGAGACGTTCGGATTCATCACATTGAAGAATCTTTCCGGAAAAGGAAAAATAGAGATTTATTATGGCGAAAGTCCGGAAGAAGCAAAGGATAAAGCATATTGTGAAACTTTGGACAAACTGTTGTTAGAACCGGGACAAGTGACTGACCTCGCCATCCGTAGCACTTCTCCCTTAAATAGTTCTGATAACGAATATACGTTGGAGAACAGTAAAGCTTTTCGATATGTCTACGTTACCCACGAACCGGGTGTACAAATAGGAGAAGTATCCATGCAATATGAATATCTTCCTGAAGAGTATCGTGGAAGTTTCCGTTGCAATGATGAAGAATTGAACCGTATCTGGGAAGTGGGGGCCTATACCATGCATCTCACTACCCGCGAGTTCTTTATTGACGGTATCAAACGCGACCGCTGGGTATGGAGTGGGGATGCTATCCAAAGTTATCTGATGAATTATTATCTTTTCTTCGATAGTGAATCCGTGAAACGTACAATCTGGCTGCTTCGTGGCAAAGATCCTGTGACCAGCCATAGCAATACGATTATGGACTATACTTTCTATTGGTTCCTTAGCGTATATGATTATTATATGTATAGTGGCGACCGCCACTTTGTCAACCAACTGTATCCACGTATGCAAACGATGATGGATTATGTATTGGGACGTACAAATAAGAATGGTATGGTGGAAGGTATGACCGGTGACTGGGTATTTGTGGACTGGGCGGACGGCTATCTGGATAAAAAAGGGGAACTTTCTTTTGAGCAAGTTTTATTTTGCAGAAGTCTGGAAACAATGGCTTTGTGTGCTGATTTAGTTGGGGATGAGATTGGGAAGCAGAAGTATGAGAGGCTGGCCGCTGCTCTGAAAGCAAAGTTAGAACCTACTTTCTGGAACAATCAGAAACAGGCATTTGTGCATAATCGTGTGAATGGTCGGCAAAGTGATGCTGTGACGCGTTATGCCAATATGTTTTCTGTATTCTTCCAGTATCTGAACGCAGATAAGCAGCAAGCTATCAAGAACTCTGTTCTTCTGAATGACAGCATTCTGAAAATCACAACGCCTTATATGCGTTTTTATGAATTGGAAGCTCTTTGTGCTCTGGGTGAACAGGAGGCTGTTATGAAGGAAATGAAAGCTTACTGGGGCGGCATGTTGAAGGAGGGTGCTACCTCTTTCTGGGAAAAATACAACCCTGAAGAAACTGGAACGCAACATCTTGCCATGTACGGCCGTCCTTATGGCAAGAGTCTGTGTCATGCCTGGGGAGCAAGTCCTATCTATCTGCTCGGCAAATATTATTTGGGTGTGAAACCTGTGAAAGAAGGATATAAGGAGTTTGCTATTGCTCCTGTATTGGGAGGACTGAAATGGATGGAGGGTACTGTACCCACTCCGAATGGCGATATCCATGTTTATATGAATGGCAAAACGATGAAAGTGAAAGCTACAGAAGGGGAAGGCTATTTGACAATCAATAGTCGGCGTCCACCCAAAGCAAATATCGGAATACCGGAGAAAGTATCGGAAGGAGTGTGGCGTCTCTGGATTGATTCACCCGAAGAAAGAATTGTTACCTATCATTTATAATTCATTGTTAATTAGTTAGTGGAGTAGTCCTTGATTAACGGATCCTCTTTTATAGTGAGGATTGTTAATCAGGGACTTTTTTTATTAGGAATATGCATTACCTTTTCTAAATTTTACTACTTTTGTTTTGTGAAAGACACATAATTGTAATACGCCTTTTGTTCTTTTGGAAAAACAATTAAACAAAATCCAAGGAATGTTAGATAAATCAGCTCAATATACTAATACAGATGACGAGAAGCTCTTTTCCTTCATAGAAAAAGGAGATAAAGGAGCTTTTACACAGGCTTATGGCAGATATCATAAGCTGCTATATGTATTAGCTTACCGTTATTTAATGAATGCAGACATGGCAGAAGATGTAGTGCAACATGTCTTTGCCCGTTTATGGGAATTTAGGTCGGAACTACATGTAGGAATCAGCCTTAAAAACTATCTGTTCACTATGACGAAAAATCATGTCTTAAATCTGATTCGTAATGAGAATAGTGCAATCAGTAAGAACTATGAGATAGCACAATCGGCGCCTGTCTACGAAGATAATCTGATAGAAAATCTGGAGAAGAAAGAATTGATGGCCTCTTTTTATAAAGCGGTAGATATGCTTCCGCCACAGAAACGCAGTATTTGTTTGATGAAAGTGAAAGAGGAACTAACGAATCAGGAAATAGCCGAACGGATGAATCTGTCTGTTAATACAGTCAAAACGCATTATACGGAAGCATTGAAAATGCTACGTATTCATTTAAGTAAAATGCTAATAATTGTTACTTTTGTCACACTAATGACATATTTGAGTGTCCACTATTTAAGATAAAAAGAGAATGAATCGACCCACTGATAAACAAATAGAAGAAGTGCTTGCCGGAGTTGCTACGCCGGAGGATGCAAAATTTGTGGCGGAATGGTTTGCCACAGAAGAAGGGAACACTTATCTGGATGCTGTGATGACCCGGGAGGCGGAATGTTTAAATGCCGAAACGGCAGAAATATATGTGGACCATATTATACCTTCAGAAAAGATGTACTATCAGATCCAAAAGAACATATCACGTAAACAAATCAAACGTATCTGCTTCCGTGTGGCTGCAATCTTGATTCCCGTTATTTTCCTGATAGGTCTTTATTTACAGATCAATTCCCGGGTGGATTTATTCGGTACTACGGAATATGAGGAAATTCGTGTTGCCAAAGGGGAGCGGATACAGATGATGTTTCAAGACGGGACACGAGTTTATATCAATTCGGATTCCTGGTTGAAGTATCCTAAAAAGTTCGGATTGAGTAAACGGGAAGTTTTTCTGGTGGGAGAAGCCTATTTCGTGGTAGCCAAGAATAAAAAACGTCCGTTTATTGTTAATCTGAACGGACCTTCGGTTCATGTTTTGGGAACTTCTTTCGACGTGCAAGCTTACCCCGAAAACAAAGATATTGTGATCTGTCTGGATGAAGGCCATGTAAACCTGACTCTCTCCTCTGCAAAAGAATATCCGTTACTACCAGGCGAAAAGCTGATCTATAATAAAGAAAGTGACCGATGTCAAATCATCAAGAACAATTATTCAAAGCAAGTCTCGATGTGGAAGGACAATGTGATTTCTTTTAAAGATACTCCTATGACAGAAGTAATCAAGGTATTGAACCGATGGTACAATGTAAACTTTAAGATAGAGGATGAGCAGGCATCGAAATATGTATATACTTTAACCTCGGATAATACAATACTGGAAAAAGTGCTTCAGGATTTGGAAAAGATAGCGCCGGTAAGATTTGAATATGATGAAGTTCGGAAAGAAGTGACAGTCCGAATGAAACAGGACGGAAAGAAGTAAGAATATACTGGATAGGATAATAGAATGAGAACAGGCTGTGTATATACGCAGCCTTTACTGTTTTAGAATAAGAATGTTATGAAATAAATTAGGCTTATGCAAAAAAACTCTTTTTTCTCTCACCCGCTTTTTTGACTTGTGTGTCTACTAAACATAAATGAGATTTTAAATCTAAGTTTAACTTTAATCAAAGCAAGTAGTATGAAACACAAAGTTCTGCTCGTATTGTTGCTGGGGATAATCATAAGCGTGTCCGCTTCTGCCCAAAAGGTGACAATGAATCTTAAACAAGTAAAGCTGGAGAAAGTATTCTCTGCTATTACACAGCAAACTGGTCTTACGGTAGCTTATAGCCGTACGATCGTCAATCCGGATCGAATAGTAACGGTAGAAGTAAAGAATCAGGAACTATCCAAAGTTCTGAATGATTTGTTTCTCGGTACTAACGTAAACTATGAGATCGGAAAAACAAAAATTTATTTGAAGGAGAAAGTTACGGATTCTGAACAACAGGCCAGTAATGCGAACAAAAGAAATATATCCGGCCGGGTAGTCGATGAGAAAGGAGAGCCGATTATTGGCGCCAGTGTGATGGTGAAAGGCAGCTCTTTGGGTACAATAACGAATGTAGACGGACGTTATACTTTGGCTAATGTTCCCGAAAGCAGTACGATTACAGTCTCATACATCGGATATATTACGGTCAATTATGTTGCTACCAGCAGAAATCTGTCCCAAGTAGTTCTCCGCGAAGATAGTAAGACACTGGAAGAAGTGGTAGTAGTGGGATATGGTACACAAAAAAAAGTAAACCTGACTGGTGCCGTTGCTATCGTTTCGGGTGACGAATTAACGACTCGTTCTGCTGCCAACTTATCACAGCTTCTGCAAGGTTCTGTACCGAATATGAACGTAAACTTTAGTTCGGGACGTCCCGGACAAGGGGGAAGTTTCAATATTCGTGGTGTCAACTCAATTAGTGCGGATGCGGCACCACTGACTATCATTGATGGAATTGAGGGAGATATAAATAAGGTAAATCCCAATGATGTAGAATCCATCAGTGTTTTGAAGGATGCTTCGGCTGCTGCCGTATATGGTGCCCGTGCTGCTTATGGGGTTATTTTGGTTACAACAAAGAATGGAAAGGTAGGCAAGACCAATGTCAGCTACAACGGACGTTTTAGTTTTGGGGAAACGACGACTTCTACGGATT
The DNA here is from genome assembly GCF_014334015.1 of Bacteroides sp. M10. GTDB lineage: Bacteria > Bacteroidota > Bacteroidia > Bacteroidales > Bacteroidaceae > Bacteroides > Bacteroides intestinigallinarum. The sequence goes on from NZ_CP060488.1 coordinate 4,872,409, forward strand.
TTGAGACGCGTGGTTATTACTCGGCCGGTATCAATGATATGTTCTATAAGACATATCAAGGGGTTCCTTATACACATTATACCCAGGAGGATTATCACGAATTGTGGATTCGTCGCAATGACAAGGTGGAAGATCCTTCCCGTCCATGGGTAGTAGAAAAGAATGGAGAATATAAATATTACGGTAACTTCGACTGGTATAATTGTTTGTTTGATAATACCCGTCCTACTTGGGAGCATAACTTAACAGTTTCAGGAGGAACTGAAAAGGTGAAGTACATGCTATCAGGTAACTACTACAATCAGAAAGGAATTATCAGAATAGATCCTGACCGCTTTAAGAAATATACGTTCCGTTCGAAAATCATTGCCAATATCACTTCCTGGTTTGAATTAAGTAACAATACTTCCTATTACCATTCTGAATATACCTATCCGGGACTATCGGGAGTGAATGATATTTTCAACAGAGCCGGGCGGCACGCTTTGGCAAGCATTGTACCAATGCATCCGGATGGAACCTTGGTTTATAGAACTGGTCTGACAGATACAGGAGAAGTGGCAGATGGTGTTAGTGCCGTATTATTGAATGGCGGCCACCATAACCGGGATCGTGAATATGAGTTTGTTACTACGTTCGAGGCCGTATTGAAACCCATCAAGCATTTTGAGGTTCGTGCAAATTATAGCTGGGCGCATTACAACCAGCAGAATTTGAATCGTTCCGTAGATGTATTATACTCCAGAAATCCGGGAGAAACAATCACAATGGATAACGGACGTACCAGAGGCAATTATTTGTCGGAAATACAAAACAACCAGATACGCCAAACTTTCAACTTATACGGAACGTATGACAATACCTTCGCAAATGTACATTCTGTAAAGGTCATTGTGGGAGGTAACTATGATTATAAGTATTTCAAGAAATTGGGAATGAAACGTAACGGGTTACTCTCTGAATCTCTCGATGATTTTAACCTGGCAAAAGGTGATGATATATCCATAACCGGAGGACAAGAGGAATATGCGATTCTTGGTTTTTTCTATCGTTTGAATTATGGATATAAAGACCGCTATCTATTTGAAGCCAGCGGACGTTATGACGGTAGTTCCCGTTTTCGTCGAGGACATCGTTTCGGTTTCTTCCCGTCATTCTCTGCCGGATGGCGTGTCAGTGAAGAGGCCTTCTTTACACAAGCCAAAAATTATGTAAGCAATCTGAAACTAAGACTGTCTTACGGATCATTGGGAAATCAGAAAACAGTAGGCTATTATGACTATCTGCAACTGATTAATACCGGAGCGGTATTGAACTATGCTTTCGGAGATACTACAAAAGGTGATTATGCCTATGAGTCAGCTCCGAACTCTACCGATTTGACCTGGGAAACTGTAATCACAAAAAATATAGGTTTGGACTTGGGCTTTCTTAATAATCGCTTGAATGTATCTTTTGATGCATATATTCGTGATACCAAAGATATGTTGATGGCAGGAAAGACTTTGCCTGGCGTATATGGTGCCTCTTCTCCCAGAATGAATGTGGCAGACTTGCGTACGAAAGGGTGGGAAGCATCTATTACTTGGGGAGATAGTTTTACCTTGGCAAGCAAGCCTTTCAACTACCGGATAATGGCTGGTATCGGAGATAATACCTCCAAAGTAACGAAATATGATAATCCCAACCGGACGCTGACTGATCCTTACGAAGGACAGCAGTTAGGCGAAATATGGGGATACGTAGTAGATGGATATTTTAAAACGGATGAAGAAGCAAGGAATTATAAAGTGGACCAATCGTTCGTTAACCAGATGATTAATGCGAGTGCACTAGATAACGGTCTCCATGCGGGTGATCTTAAGTTCGTTGATTTAGACGGTAATAATAAGATAGAGCAGACAACATCGGCTAATGACCGGAAGGATATGAAAGTGATCGGCAACTCATTGCCGCGTTATAATTATAACTTAGGAATTTCTGCAGATTGGTATGGCATTGATTTCTCTGTTCTTTTTCAAGGTATCGGTAAACAAAACTGGTATCCCGGTGCTGAAACTTCCATGTTCTGGGGACCTTATTCCCGGCCTTATGCCAGTTTTATTCCGTCTGATTTCATGAGTCAGGTATGGAGTGAAGAAAATTCGAATGCTTATTTTCCACGTCCCAGAGGATATGTGGCACTTGGTAGTAATCGTGAGTTAGCAGTGGTTAATACGAAGTACTTGCAGAATCTGGCTTACTGTCGGTTGAAGAACCTTTCTATAGGCTACACATTGCCGGATAAATGGCTTTCAAAGATCGGTTTCGAGAAGATACGTGTTTACTTTAGCGGTGAAAACTTGCTGACATTCACTAAGCTACATTCCGATTATATTGACCCGGAACAGGCATCAGCAAGCAATAGCTGGAAAACAAGTAAAAGTGATGCGAACATTTATCCCTGGGCAAAAACATACTCTTTTGGTGTAGATATAACGTTTTGACAATAACGAATATAAAGAAGATATAGTATGAAAATCATGAAATATACATTGTGGGCGACTGTTGGTTTGTCGTTGTTATTTGCTTCTTGTGAAAGCATACTGGATATAAATCCGAAAGATCGTTTAACGACTAAGGATTATTTTACGAATGAAGAACAATTACAGTTGTACAGTAATCAGTTCTATTCAAACAACTTCCCGGGCGACGGTGATATTTACAGGGACGATGCCGATATGCTGATCGTATCTCCTTTGAGCGATGAAGTAAGTGGGCAGCGTGTCATTCCGGAAACAGGTGGAGGATGGAATTGGAGTGCGCTGCGTTCGATCAACTTTTTATTGGAGAATCTGGAAAACTGTAAAGACCAGAAAGTACGCAATAAATATGAGGCAGTGGCACGGTTCTTTCGTGCTTATTTCTATTTCGAAAAGGTAAAACGTTTCGGAGATGTACCTTGGTATGATAAAGTGTTAGGATCGGATGATGCTGATTTGTATAAAGCCAGAGATTCACGTGAATTCGTGATGGGAAAGATTATGGAAGATCTTAATTTTGCCATAGAGGTTTTTAAAGAAACCAACCGGACCAAAGAGCTTTATCGTATTACCTGGTGGACTGCCCAAGCATTGAAATCACGTGTAGGGCTATTCGAAGGAACATATCGTAAATATCATGGATTGGGAGATTATGAGAAATATCTGAATGATTGTGTGACTGCATCTAACGAAGTCATGACTGCATCGGGAGGATATTCCTTATATCAGTCCGGTTCTCAATCCTACCGTAATTTATTTAAATCGGAGAATGCGATTGATGCGGAAATCATATTGGCAAGGGATTATAATAATGATTTGAACCTGGTTCACAAGGTGCAAGCATTTGAAAATTCGCCGACCTTAGGACGTCCCGGACTCTCTAAAAAGTTAGTAAACTATTATCTAATGAAGAACGGAGCCCGTTTCACCGACCAATCCAACTATGCAATAATGGAATTCAAGGATGAAATCGTGAATCGCGATCCGCGTTTGGCTCAGACAATTCGTACTTCCAATATAAATATGAATGTCACCATGACCGGATACCACCTATTGAAATATGCTAATGACAATATGAGTTATACGGGGGATTCAAGTAATGATCTTCCTCTATTCAGGTTGGCAGAAGTTTATCTGAACTATGCTGAAGCAAAGGCTGAATTAGGCACGTTGACACAAACTGATATTGACAATACAGTAAACAGACTGCGAACACGTGCAGGAGTAATAGGGAAACTGAATATGAACGCAGCAAACCTAGATCCGGACCCTTACATGTGTGATCCAAAGACTGGTTACGTGAATGTCACAGGAGATAATAAGGGAGTGATTCTGGAAATTCGACGAGAACGTGGTATAGAACTGGTTATGGAAGGTTTCCGCTATTATGACCTGATGCGCTGGAAAGAGGGACAATGCATTGCCCAATCTTTTCAAGGATTTTATATTCCTGCCACAGCTATCAACAAAGCGTATGATATCGACGGGGACGGAACAAATGATGTCTGTTTCTATACAACATCTTCACAACCCAATGTAGGAAGCGTGACGTATGTGAAACTAGCATCTGATGGAAGCGGCACCTCATTGTCAGAAGGTAATTATGGTAATTTGCTGTGTTATAGTTGGATAGACCGTACTTGGAATGAAAACCGAGATTATCTGTATCCGGTACCAAGACAGGAAATAACACTATCTGACGGTGTCGTAACCCAGAATCCGGGATGGAATGAATAAAAAGTATGAAAAAGATAAATTATAAATTATGAAAAAGATAATAATATATACACTGATTTCCTTCATATTCTCTGCTTTTGCCAGCAGTTGTGAAAATAATAAAGACAATTCATTGTTCTATCCCGATTTTACATGGGATACAGGGGATGATGAGGAAGATGAAGATCCTATGACAGAAACTTCCATGCGAGTGGCAACTTACAATTTACTGGTAGAAACCGGTGCAGGATGGACTAACCGTCGTGAACGCGTGGCACAATTAATCAAAGACTATGACTTTGATATCTGTGGATTTGAGGAAGCAAGCTGGGAACAACGTTCTTATTTAGGAACGCAGCTTTCAAATGATTATGAAATTCTAGCTTATGGACGCGACACCGGAAATGATGATAATAAAGCAGGAGAGATGAGTGGTATCTTATATAAAAAAGGCCGTTACACATTAGTAGATAAAGGCCGTTTCTGGTTTTCCGAAACTCCGGAGATTCCTTCCAGCGGATGGGATGAGACCAACTTCAAACGTTTCTGTGTATGGGGTAAATTTAAGGATAATAAAACCCAAAAGGAGTTCTTCCTTTTCGAAACACATATGCCTTTGGCCGATAATGCCAGAAAAAATGCGTGCCAAATGCTGGTAGATGCAGTTTCCGATAAGATAAAGGACAATACCCCTGCATTTTGCACCGGTGACTTTAATGCTACTCCAGATGCTCCTGAAATAGCCACTACGATTTGTCAAAGCGGCATACTGAAGGATTCGTATCGGGAAGCAGCTGTTCAACATGGAGCTCTCTTTACATTCCCTTCCAAAAAAACTAGAATCGACTTTATTTTTGTGAAACATGCTACAGTTCTTTCTACCCGCACTATTGTGAGTTCTTTATCCGATCATTATCCTTTGGTGATTGTTGTGGAAATCTAAAACAAAAAATGACGATTATGAAAAACAATTTTTATTATATAAGTGTGATCTCGGTAATGAGATGCTGGACCATTTTATTGATGGCTATTGTGTCTTTCTCGTGTTCTGATTTTAATCCGATGGATTCATATAGCCGTATTCCGCCGGATAGGAACACAGACATAGATGACGGAGATGAGGGCGATGGAGCAGGAGGTCTTTTCGAAAAAGGGTATGGCACGGTGAATAAACCTTATCTCATTATGGATGTGATGCAGATTCAGAATATGAGTGAAGTGTTAGTGAAAGGAAAGATGATTTATTTCCAGTTGGGAGCTGACATCGATATGAAGTCTGTATCTAATTGGGACCCGTTGAACCCTGATGGCGATCTCTATATTCATTTTGATGGGAATAATCATATTGTAAAAAATTTTACTTGTACGGATAAGAGCTATGCTAGTTTCTTCGGTATTTTAGCCGGAGTGTGTAAAAATGTAGGTTTTTATAATGCACATATAGAATCTGCTGTCAACAGTGGGGCAGGGGTCATCGGTGGTTACATCGGTGTGAAAGCTCCGAATGCTGTAGAGAAGACAGGACAGGTGGAAAACTGCTATGTCTCTGGAAGCGTGAAGGGAAAATATGCCGGTGGAATAGCTTCACGTATGGGAAGACCGTATGGAGGACAGATTTGTTACATCAAAAACTGTTATTCCACTGCAGAAGTAATATCAACGGGAGATGAGTGTGGAGGAATTGTCGGTTCTATGTATGAAAATAGTGAAGTGTCATACTGCTATTCTACGGGAGTATTGATAGGGGCCAATTCTGTGGGAGGCATTGCCGCTCTCCCTTCCGAAGGAGCTAAAATAACTGCTTGTGTGGCTTGGAACTGGAAAATAACCGGGCCTGCTGCCAGATCGGGACGTATTAGTGGCATGCTATCGCAAGGTGAAAGCGGACATCAAGCAGCCCCTGTTGCATCTGAATGTTATGCATGGGAAGATATGATTTGCTCCGGATTTACTCCGGAAGATAATGCCGGTAGTATTTCGACCGGGCAATATAATGGAGTAGGTGAGAACACGCAGAATTTACAGAATAGCATTGCTAATTGGGGAACTCCATGGTATAATGTAGGAAATATAGATATGGGATTCCCAATTTTGGAATGGCAGTTTGATAGAGAAGATTATGCAAATTATGGTGGGCATGATAACGAACCTGAAGGAGATTTTGCTAATGGAGACGGAACTCAAAACAACCCTTATGTGATTGCTAATGCTACTCATATTCAGAATATGAGTAAAGCTCTTATAGAAAAACAAACTATCTATTTTGTATTAAGCGCAGATATTGATATGCAGGGAATCAGTTGGCAACCTTTGAATGACGCAAATGGTTATCACAAATGGATTAATTTTGACGGACGCAACCACGTGATTAAAAATCTGACTTGTGAATCGGGTACATATAGAAGTTTTTTCGGGGTATTGTGCGGAGAATGTAGAAATGTAGGATTTGTAGATGCAAATGTTTTTTCTCCCGATACTGGTATTGGCATTATTGCCGGTTATGTTGGATTAGCTGCCGGTGCGGAAAACTACACAGGAAAGGTTACAAACTGCTATACTTCCGGAGTACTGAAAGGGTCGGGTGCAGCAGGTGGAATTGGTGGTGTATTAGGTGGTTCGGGATATATCAAGAATTGTTATTCCAGTGCTACCGTTATTGATCAGATTACCAATAATACAGGCAAGGCCGGTGGAATCATCGGAAGGGTGAATGGTAATGCTAATGGAAGCAGTATTGAAAACTGTTATACTAGTGGCGATATCAGTGCTATAGGTGGAGGAAATGTCGGAGGTATAATAGGCAAAGTCGATAATGGCAAGCTCGTCGTTAAGAATTGTATTGCTTGGAATAGTACATTGACTAGCACTGATAAAACAAAGGTGGGACGTATAGTAGGAGGTACTGCCAATACTACTTATGAGAACTGTTATGCTCATGAGGGTATAATTCTGAAAGCAGGAGAGACTACATTTACTGTTTCGGATGAGACATCACCATCTGGTAGTTCTTTCCAGGGAGTCGCTAAGTCTGCTAACGAACTGAAAGGTACCGTCATAAACTGGGATTCTTCTCTTTGGAAAGAAGGTAGTAATGGTTATCCAGTATTTAAATGGAGTAAATAAACAAAGTAATAAATGAAAAACAAATGAAGTTGTAAAGGTCGTTTATTGTTTTAAATGTATAGATATATTTGTGTCTATCTCATCAATACTATTTCTATCTTTGCACTATTTTCTTTTTCTTATACAAGACGCTAATAAACTCATGAGACGTTTATAATAAAAAGTAAAACAGTTTATTATAAACGTCTCATATATTTATAATAAACGGCATTCACGGCGATTCGGTAAATGATACCGAATATATTAAACAAAACGGGGTGAAATCTTTGCAGATTCCACCCCGTTTCTATTCTTTCCGACACATATTTACATGTCTGAATATTCTCTTTATGTCCTTATTTTTGTATGTATCATTTTTGTTGTTAGCTAATTGGTTATTGCAAATATACAAAATTAAAAGAGCAAAGTCAATAGCTTTTTAAAATTAGGGGAATAAAAAGACCACAAAGTAAAAGTGATAGTGTCATTGGAATATTGATTAAAGGATAAAGTTTCAAAAACAACCAATTTATAGATTTTATTTCACAATTATTCGTAGGAATAAAAAGATTCCTCTATCTTTACATTGTAATCATGATAATTCATTTAGTATGAAAAAGTATGATATTTATTTCTGTTATTCACGGAAGGATTCCTCTATTGTTCAAGTATTTGCAGACAGACTAAACAAAGAGGGATTGACCTTATTTTATGACGTAAATAATTTAGCGACAGGAGATATCTTTGCTGATACTATCACAGATGCTATTCGCAATTGTAAAGTGCTCTTGTATTTTCACAGCGAAAATACGGTGCAATCTAACTGGATTGTAAAAGAGATCACGTTTGCTTTGGATTGCAGGTGTAAGATTGTGCCAATTAACATAGGGAATCATAGAAGTGATGATAGTTCTATCAGACGCTTGCTTTTCAATCGTCATTGGTTAGAATTTGACTCCCATGCTCTTGATGGAAAAGAACAATTTGAGAAGGTTATATATAATATTCTTCGCAGTGGACTGTTCTCTAATTTTCCGGAATCTTCTATTGGTGGTATACAACAACCTGTGCCAATTTCCCCTATTATGCCTCAAGAGGATGAGAGAGAACAGGCTTCTCCAATATCTCCTACAAAAAGTTCGGGTGGGAAAAAAGTTTTGTGGATTTTCTTGTTCATTGCACTTGTATTTGTTGTAGGAGGATGGTTTATTAATATGGTCAATTGTTGGCTATTGATATTAGGTGTACTATCTATACTAATCATTATCATAGTCTATTATAAAAAGTCAAGACTATATATCATTCGGCTCCATAATACCGAACGTAAACATAGAGTAAAAGTTTGCATAGACGGAAAGAAGGAAGCAGAGATTGCGCCAAGTGATGTTATACGAATAAAGCGTAGAAAAGGCGAATATGTTTTATCTATGCAGATAGAAAATGATGATGATAAATTTGTTTGTATTAACCAGAAATTTGATAAAGTACACCATAACGAAATTATTCCCATTGTCTTTAGCCAAATAAAGAAAGTCGCAGCCGATGATGAGGGAGTCAATAAATTAGATTTCATTAAATATCGGTGTTTCATTGGAGGATCTACAGCTATTACGAATGAGCGAAATGCAACGCGTGCAGTGTTAAGCATCCTTTACAATCAGTATGAAAAATATAATTTTTTCATAACCTCCCATACGTTTGAGGATTTTAGAAACAAGCATAAAATTGATGGGCATCAGTATGAATATGATGAGTTCATCAGAGAAAAAGCAGATTGTACCATCTTTATTATCTGTAAACATGTGGGAGAGAAAACATTGAATGAATATAAGCTTGCTGTAGAGACTTATGAAAGTACTAAAGAGAAACGTCCTGCTATTTTTGTGTATAATGATATTTCAGACATAGAAGACAAAGATGGGAATTTAGTAGCTGGAGATGAGAGTGTTGCCAAATTTCATCAGTTGGTTGATAGCAAACGGGCTTATTGGAGAGATTATAGGGATATTGATATGCTGATGCTCCAGATTAAAGATGATGTAAGCGCAGAATTGGCTGATGTGTTGGAAATGCGTCCTCAATTAAGAAAGAAAAATGCATACTTATAATTCGGGAACTTAATAAAATGTTTGTTATAATGTAAAAGTAAAAATTGATTCCGGACGATGAAAATATTCTTAAGTTATGGACATGATTCAAATGTTCCTTTAATAAAAAAAATAAAAGAGTACCTGTCAAAAGATGATAACGGAAAGTTGCGACATGATGTTTGGATTGACACATCAGAAATAAAGGCTGGAAAAAATTGGCGGAACTGTATAACAGAGGGAATTATGAGTAGCGATGTTGTTCTTGCAGGTTTATCAAAACATTCTACTCGAAATCCGGGGGTGTGTCGTGACGAAATTAATATTTCCATTGGAGTAAAAGGAGGGAACATCAAAACTATCCTATTGGAACCTGTAGATGTTGTTGCACCACCAGCAATGCTCTCTCATATCCAGTGGCTTGATATGAGCGATTGGAAAGAGCATATTAATGAAGGGTTTGATAGTATCTATTTTCAAAAGAAATTTAGAGAGATAGTAGAACTTGTAGAAACACCAGAAAACGAACGTTTTAATGGTGAAATAACAAAACTGAAAGAAGTATTTGAACCAATTTCTTCTATCGGTCGTATTAAATCTTTGACACAAAAGGAAATGTATGGTCGTAAGTGGTTGTATGATAAGATTAGAGAATGGGATAAGATTCCTGAACAACGCATCTTTTGGATAATGGCAGGTCCAGGTTTCGGCAAAAGTATGTTTGCTGCCAACTTGCATCTACAATATAATGCTCATATTCCTGCTGTTCAATTTGTGGAATGGGGGAAACCAGATCATTCAAATCCTTGTTGCATTTTGAAGAACCTTGCTTTTCAATTGGCTGTTAGATTTCCTGAATACAGAAAGTTTGTGCTTCAACTTCCTGAAGTCGTAGACAATAAACTTTGTAATAAGAATGAACATGAATTGTTTGACCTTTTATTTTGTGAAAGCACTTGGTTGAAGATTGATGGGAGTCTGGAAAATATATGGATTTTAATAGATGCCCTCGATGAAGCTAACGATGAATATGATAATAAAATAGCGCAAACACTTGCCAGACACATCAATCGTATGCCCCATTGGATTCGTTTTATTATAACGAGTAGGAATGATAGTAAAGTAAGACTTCCATTACAACAGTATAATCCGCAAGTTCTTGATTTGGATAGGTTCATTACAAATAAAAATAAAGAAGATATGATTGAATTCTTAAAGGGAGAATTATCAGACTTCAGTCCGACAGTAGAACAATGTCTCAAAATTGTCGAAAAGAGTGAAGGTGTTTTTCTTTATCTTCAATTAACCACAGAAGAGTTAAATAAAGGACTATATTCATTGGACAAATTGGAAGATTTGCCTAATGGTATAAATGATTACTATTATAATTTGTTTACTAGAATATTTCAAAAAAATCATCAGTTCTATCAGGAACAAGTGGTTCCTGTATTACAAATTATCTTGTCGTCCACGCAGGCGATGGATGTTCAACTTCTACAATTTTGTTCTGATTTAGAGTCAGAAACTAATTTTTATAAAGTATTGGACAGTCTGGAACATATATTGAGGATCCAAGAGGGTAGGTATGTGTTTTTTCACAATTCTATTCAAAATTGGTTAACGGATCATTCTAAATCAGGTCAATTCTTTATATCTAAGAATGATGGTAAGAGAAAGATATCATGTAAATTTGTAGATTGGCTGGGGGCAGGTAATGCGGCATTAGACAAATCTTGGGAGAATTATAAATATGGTTTTGAAGATTGTTTACAATACAATATAACCTTACCATATCGTATTCCTAAAGAAAGAGCTATAATTTTGTTGACGACAACATGTCCTAGTGGTTCATATGGCCTTGGTGGAATACTTAGATTTTATGATGAATGTATGACATCTATTCATTTGTATATAGATAGATTATTAGAACAGCATAACGACGATTTCTTATTATCCTTTTTTATTAGCTTATTTGAAGCAACAAAAGATTTATATATTGAAATAGGTATTGTCTCAAAGGTAACAAGAGCTTTTGGGTATAGTGAAGTACCTATTAATAGGGAAGCTATATGGAAGGCTGTTAAATATTCAGCATTTATCGGTGCCATGGGAAAGCATATCGCAAATTCTACTATATTATGTCCATATAAAACATATGCTATTATTACGCAAATAATAGCAGTCCTTGCGTTCTATGATAGAAGAGTCGGGGAGATACATTCTGGGTCTTTAAGCGATCTTGGGGATTTTACTGCATATGAATTGGATGAAGTAGTCTCTTTATTAAAACAAAACAAGACTTCTTCTGTATCAGAAAGAGTACATTATGATGATGGAGAACTTTATACCAACGCTTTAGTCCAACTAAATCCGTCACTGTACCCCAATCATATGAATTATTGACAGAATCAAACGAAGTAAGTTGCAGCATTTGAATTTTCAGGAGATCATTATGTCGAATGCAGAAGGTTCTTCTTGGTATATCAGAAAGGAAAACATTTAGAAACATCGGCGAATCCTGTTCATTTGTGCCGTTGTGGGCAGTCGTTCAACAAACCTTTCTGCAACGGGACACATGCCAGTATGCATTTCTGTGATAATATTCCGCTGGAAAAAATACAAAGAGAGTACTAAAAGAGAATCGGCTACAGGATCCTACAGCCGATTCCTGTTGGAGGTTATTCATTATTATTAGTACTAACCATCATTAATTGAATATCCCCTTTCACATATAGTCAGTCTAGTCAGCAGCGTGGTACGGATGTGTAAACCAGAAGCAGGAGCCTACTCCTTCGGTTGAATCCACGCCAATTTCTCCTCCCATTTGAGAAACGATACTTTTGCAAATAGAAAGTCCTAAACCTGTACCCTGAACAAAAGTATTCAGTTTCACAAAACGTTCAAATACGCTCTTTTGCTTTTCTTCCGGTATTCCCATTCCTGTGTCGTGCACATAGAATTTTATTTTCTGATGGGATATTTGTTCGTAGCCAAGGGTGATAGTGCCTTGCCGGGTGAACTTTAATGCATTATTTATAAAGTTACTGATTACTTGGGTGAATCTATTCTTATCTGTGTAGATATAACATTCCGGCAGTATCTCCTCAAAAATCAGTTCAACGCCTTTACCCACTTTCATACCCATTGATTTGATGATTTCAGAACAAGTCTCGTTTACATCTACATTGGTATATACAAAATTAAATGTTCCGGCTTCAATTTTCGAAAGATCGAGAATGTCCGATATCAGTTGCAAAAGAAGTTCATTATTCTCTTGCACGATTTTGATATATTCCTGCCGTTCGCTTCTGCTGTCCGTTTCAGCTAACAAGCTGGAAAAACCGACAATAGCATTGAGAGGAGTACGGATCTCATGACTCATATTGGCTAGGAAAGCCGACTTCAGGCGATCCAGTTCTTCTGCTTTATCGCGAGCAATAATCAATTTCTGTTCAGTCTCTTTCAAAGGCGTGATGTCGTAATTGATACATAGCATCTCAATAACGCCGTCTTGCGGACGATAATCTCTGACCATTACATTAATACTGGTCCATGTATATTTACCATTTTCCCTGCAGACACGAACTTCTTTGCGCAAACTGGTTGCTTTTCCTTCTTTCACTTCGCGCACAAAGTTCTTCAGAACCGCCTGATCTTCAGGAACCACATGAGCATATACTCCGATAACCTCCGGCATAGGAATACCTTCCTTTTCTCCCAAATTCCTGTACCATGTATCCTGGGCATACCCGTCTCTTGTCAGTACATTGAAATGGGCAAACCCTACCTTGGCATAATCACCGATCAGAAGAAACAGATTCTCAAATTCCTGTATCTTAGTGTATGCATTGGTTGTCTCTGTCGTATCTATATTGATAAACAGATAGTTGATAAATCGGTTTTGAGAATCATAGAGAGCGGTAACTTTAGTAGTAAGATTGATAATCCCTTCCCTCTCGCTTTCTACATACTGATTTATTTTTGCGAAATCATAATTAATGGAGAAATTTACATCTTCTTTGGCTTTCAACTTTTCTTTTACCTCTGTGGGGATATTAGGATTGTCGAACAAGTTAATTCCTAGTGCCTCATTCTTGTCAGATAAACCAAATATTTCAAGTTCTTTATCATTGATGTCTACCAGATAGCCATCTTTATCATAAAGTTCGACACCTGCCGGAAGATTCTTGTATATGTTTCTCAATATCTTTTCGCTGTTGTCCAAAGCAATACGATCTTCTTGGGCCTGCAACTCCGATTTTCGTAATTCGATGCAAATACTGATAATATTAGCGAGAGAAGAGAAGCATTGATAATCCACATTGCTCCAGTTGCGTTGTGTTCTTACCATATCAATTCCCATGTAACCCCATACTTCCTCTTTAGATATTAAAGGAACTACCATCAGTGATTTAATATCCTGCATTTCTAATGTACGGCGATATTCTTCTGCTTCTTCAGGCATATCATCCAGTGTGTTCAGAATAATTGCTCTTCTTTCGCCTATCTGATGATTCCACCAGGTAGATGGGTCCCAAGGGATATTACTTAAAAAATCCTGCTCTTTGGAGATGCCTTCGGCTGTGGCTTCATAAGTACAGTCCTGACGTTGTTCTTTTCTGTTTATTTCGAAGATATAAATACGGTCACCTTGGAACTGTTTGAGGAGATCTCCTAATGTCTCATTTATCACTTGAGTCACATCATCACATTGCAGAAACGCAAGCAATGAATATGAAATATTATTCTGCTGATAGAGTAAACTGCTGACTTGAAGAAAATCAATGTTTCCATTTGAATTATCGATAGGTCTGTCAATATATTGCAGAAAGCCGGTCATGTTCCTGTATCCCTCTTTATCAGGTTTCTGGAAACTGATTTTGGAGTACACCCAGATTTCCCCGTCTTTTGCCCGGATAGGAAACATTTGCTCGTAAGTCTGTAAATTGGATAAGGACAGATATTCGTTTTTAAGACGCAACCGATGGTCTTCACGTATTCTTTGGTGGAACTCGGTGAAACTAATGCGATTACCTTCAAGGCCGAGTAAGTCTACAATAAAGTCGGAACAAATATATTCCTGATTCTTCAAATCTGACTCCCACCATCCCATTTTGGCCATTTGTGCTATCTGAACGTATTTTTCATAGTCATAATTTGTTTGTTCTTTCATATTGTTTGCTCTTGTTTTCTGTTTTATATTCTAAGACATTAGCCAACAAAGATAAGCATAACTTTTAAATAATGAGGCGTTTGTGTATCACCGCGGGAGGAAAATGAAAGTCTGGTGCCGAAAAGTGGAAAAAGAGACGAATGAGTACAAACAAGAGATTATTTCGTCTTCTTCTTAGTTAAGAAGTGAATTATATAATCTATAATATATATCAGAAGAATGAAAAATATCAGATTATTCATGTTTGCGGCATGCACACTTTTTTTAGCAGCGTGTGGCAGGCAAACCGTGAAGATTATGACTCCGCCGGATGCGTCAAATCGTGTTTTGTTTGGTGCGGAGCAGTTACAGGCTACCTTGGATAAAGCCGGTTATCAGGTAATGATGCAGCAGGGAGATACTACATTCTCCGATCCCGAAATCAAAACAATCTTGCTGACGGAAGTGAATGACACGACACTCAAGAAAGAAGGTTTTCACATTACGACGACCGGCAATCTGACCAGAGTGTCCGGCAGGGATGGGAGTGGCGTCATTTACGGATGTCGCGAACTGATAGACCGTGTGAATGACTCGGATGGTCGGTTGAATTTCCCGGAAGAATTAAAGGACGGTCCTGAAATGGTATTGCGTGGAGCTTGTGTAGGATTACAGAAGATGACCTACCTGCCGGGACATGGTGTATATGAATATCCGTATACTCCGGAAAGTTTCCCTTGGTTTTATGATAAAGAACAGTGGATTAAATATTTGGATATGCTGGTTGCCAATCGCATGAATTCATTGTATCTCTGGAATGGACATCCGTTTGCTTCTTTGGTGAAACTGGAAGATTATCCGTTTGCACTGGAAGTAGATGAAGAAACATTCAAAAAGAATGAAGAAATGTTCTCTTTCCTCACAGAAGAAGCGGACAAGCGCGGTATCTTTGTGATACAGATGTTTTATAATATTATTCTTTCCAAACCTTTTGCTGAACATTACGGGCTGAAAACACAGGATCGTAATCGTCCTATTACTCCTTTGATTGCCGATTATACACGCAAGAGTATTGCCGCTTTCATAGAAAAATATCCCAATGTAGGACTACTTGTTTGCCTGGGTGAAGCGATGTGTACGGTAGAGGATGATGTGGAATGGTTTACAAAAACAATTATTCCCGGAGTGAAAGACGGATTACAGGCATTGGGACGTACGGATGAACCGCCTCTTTTGTTGCGTGCACACGACACGGACTGTAAACTGGTGATGGATGCTGCATTGCCGCTTTATAAGAATCTTTATACGATGCATAAATATAATGGTGAATCGTTGACAACTTACGAACCTCGTGGCCCCTGGTCGAAAATACATACGGATTTGAGTTCATTGGGTTCCATCCATATCAGTAACGTACATATCCTGGCCAATCTGGAACCATTCCGCTGGGGATCTCCGGATTTCGTACAGAAAGCGGTAACTGCCATGCATAATGTACACGGTGCCAATGCACTGCATCTTTATCCGCAGGCTTCTTATTGGGATTGGCCCTATACGGCTGATAAATTGCCGAACAACGAACGTGAGTTCCAATTGGATCGTGACTGGATTTGGTATCAGACATGGGGACGTTATGCATGGAATTGCCATCGCGATCGTACAGATGAGATGGGCTACTGGAACCATCAGTTAGGGAAGTTCTATGGAACATCTGACGAGAATGCAAGCAATATCCGCGTAGCTTATGAAGAAAGTGGTGAGATTGCTCCAAAGCTATTACGTCGTTTCGGTATCACAGAGGGAAATCGCCAGACATTATTGCTGGGTATGTTTATGAGCCAACTTGTCAATCCATATAAATATACCATCTATCCGGGATTCTATGAAAGTTGCGGACCGGAAGGGGAGAAGCTGATAGAATATGTAGAGAAAGAATGGAAAAAGCAACCTCATGTAGGTGAAATGCCTTTGGATATTGTTGCTCAAGTAATAGAGCACGGGGATAAGGCAGTAGCGGCTATTGATAAGGCGGCTGCCTCCGTATCTTCAAATAAGGACGAATTTGCCCGTTTACAAAATGATATGCATTGTTATCGTGAATTTGCGTATGCGTTCAACCTAAAAGTGAAAGCCGCCAAGCTGGTATTGGATTATCAATGGGGCAAAGACATCAAAAACCTTGAAGAAGCTATTCCTTTGATGGAACAAAGCTTGGAGCATTATCGTAAATTGGTGGAATTGACAGACGAACATTATTTGTATGCCAACAGTATGCAGACAGCTCAACGTCGTATTCCTATCGGTGGAGATGATGGAAAGAATAAGACTTGGAAAGAATTGCTGGTACACTACGAAAAAGAATTGGAGAACTTCAAAGCTAATCTCGCCCTGTTGAAAGAAAAACAGAATGGAAATGCGGTGGCTGAAACTGTAGAGATTGCTGCCTGGGCTCCTGCAAACGTAAAACTGATCTCTAATTATCCGGCAGTGAAAGTGGAGGAGGGTACTTCTTTATTTGTCGATCTTCCGGGTAAGATAGAAGCAGTAGCTCCTGAATTGAAAGGAATGAAAGCGCTTCGTTTCAATGGAAACGAGCAGAGAGAGAAAGGCACGAGTATCACTTTCGAAACAGATGCTCCGGTGAAATTATTAGTAGCCTATTTCAAAGATGACCAGAAAAAGTATGCAAAGGCTCCGAAACTGGAAATCGATGCATCAGCCAATGATTACGGTCAGGCGGAACCTGTGTTGACGAATGCTGTCCGTATCAACGGAATGCCTTTGGCAAATGTACATGCATATAGTTTTCCGGCCGGAAAGCATACGCTGATGTTACCCAAAGGTTATCTGCAAGTGCTAGGATTTACTGCTGCAGAGATGAAGGTGCGTAATGCCGGACTTGCCGGGGATGAAGAAACAATGGATTGGTTATTTTACTAATCTCATTAGATTATAGATGAAAAATATTATGAAGAAGTTATTGCTGGCTGTTTTTAGTATAACCACAACTTTCTCTCTGTATGCGCGACGCGAAGTTCCGCAGGAACGGATGGAGCAGATTTATGAAGAGGTGAAGACACCGTATAAGTACGGTCTTGCCATCGCACCGGCAGACAATCATCATAAGATCGATTGCCCTACCGTTTTCCGTCAGGGAGACAAGTGGTTGATGACCTACGTCGTCTATAACGGTAAAAGTGGAACGGACGGACGCGGATACGAGACATGGATAGCGGAAAGCGACAATTTGCTTGAATGGCGTACATTAGGACGAATTCTTTCTTACCGGGATGGAAAATGGGACTGTAACCAGCGTGGCGGCTTTCCTGCATTACCGGATATGGAATGGGGTGGAAGCTATGAACTTCAAACTTATAAAGGCCGCCATTGGATGACGTATATCGGTGGCGAAGGCACCGGCTACGAAGCAGTGAAAGCTCCGCTTTACATCGGACTGGCATCAACAAAAGGAGATATTTCCACTGCCCACGAATGGGAATCTCTGGACAAACCGATCTTGAGCATCCATGATAAAGATGCCCAATGGTGGGAGAAACTGACTCAATATAAGAGTACTGTTTATTGGGATAAGGATAAAACGTTGGGCGCTCCGTTTGTAATGTATTACAATGCAGGTGGCCGTCATCCGGAAACGGATTTAAAAGGAGAACGTGTTGGCATCGCTCTTTCCAAGGATATGAAGACCTGGAAACGTTATCCGGGAAATCCGGTCTTTGCACATGAAGCGGATGGAACGATTACGGGAGATGCACATATCCAGAAGATGGGAGATGTGTATGTGATGTTCTATTTCTCTGCTTTTGAACCTTCGCGTAAATATAAGGCATTCAATACGTTTGCCGCCAGCTATGATTTGGTGAACTGGACTGACTGGAAAGGAGCCGACCTGGTTATCCCTTCCAAGAACTACGATGAATTGTTTGCTCATAAGAGTTATGTGGTAAAGCATGATGGAGTGGTTTATCATTTTTATTGTGCGGTAAACAACGCAGAGCAACGTGGCATTGCCATCGCTACCAGTAAGCCGATGGGACGTTCGGCGGTTCGCTTTCCGAAACCGGAAATTAAAGATCGGCGGTTAATCACTACATTGAATGAGGGTTGGAAGACCTGGATTACAGAAGCAACTCATTTGAAAGGTAATTTTATGATGCCTGCAAAGACGGTGAATATCCCTCATAATTGGGATGATTATTATGGATATCGCCAGTTGACACATGGAAATATGCATGGAACCGCCATGTATGTAAAAGACTTCACAGCCGATATAAAATCCGGGAAACGATATTTCCTTCGTTTTGATGGAGTAGGTACATACGCTACCATTAAAGTAAACGGAACGGACTTCGGTCGTCACCCTGTTGGACGTACTACATTAACCTTGGACGTTACAGATGCAATGAAGCAGGGAACAAATCGCCTGGAAGTAAAAGCCGAGCATCCGGAAATGATTGCCGATATGCCTTGGGTATGTGGTGGATGTTCATCGGAATGGGGATTCAGTGAGGGGTCACAGCCCTTCGGTATTTTCCGTCCTGTGGTGCTGGAGGTGACCGATGAAATTCGTATAGAACCTTTTGGTGTACACATCTGGAATGATGAAAAGGCTGTTAACGTATTTGTTGAAACGGAGGTTAAGAATTATGGTAAGGCAACAGAAACGATAGAGTTGGTCAATAAACTAAGCAATGCCGATGGAAAACAAGTTTTCCGTTTGGTGGAGAAAGTAACTTTGGCTCCGGGAGAAATGAAAGTCGTTCGCCAGCAAGCTCCTGTCGAGAAACCTGTTTTGTGGGATACAGAAAATCCATATCTCTATAAACTAGCCAGTATGATTAAGCGTGATACAAAAACTACGGATGAAATCTCAACACCGTTTGGTATCCGTACCATTAGCTGGCCGGTTAAACGGAATGATGGAGACGGACGTTTTTACCTGAACGGAAAACCGGTGTTTATTAATGGGGTATGCGAGTACGAACATCAGTTTGGACAGAGCCATGCATTCAGCAATGAACAGGTGGTTGCAAGAGTAAAACAGATACGTGCGGCCGGGTTTAATGCATTCCGGGATGCTCATCAGCCCCATCATCTCGACTATCAGAAGTATTGGGATGAAGAGGGAATCCTGTTCTGGACACAATTATCTGCTCATGTATGGTATGATACTCCGGAGTTTCGCGAGAACTTCAAGAAGTTACTTCGTCAATGGGTGAAAGAACGTCGCAATTCTCCTTCAGTGGTAATGTGGGGATTACAGAATGAAAGTACTTTACCTCGTGAATTTGCACAGGAATGCAGTGATATTATTCGTGAGATGGACCCGACTGCAAAGACAATGCGCGTCATTACAACTTGTAATGGCGGTGAAGGTACAGACTGGAATGTGATTCAGAATTGGAGCGGTACGTATGGGGGAGATGTGACTAAATATGGTCGGGAACTTTCTCAAACTAACCAATTATTGAATGGGGAATATGGAGCATGGAGAAGTATCGGTTTGCATACGGAACCGGGAGATTTCCAAGTGAATGGTGTGTGGAGTGAAGACCGTATGTGCCAGTTGATGGAAACCAAAATCCGTTTGGCAGAGCAGGTTAAAGATAGTGTTTGCGGACAGTTTCAGTGGATATACAGCAGCCATGACAATCCCGGACGTCGCCAACCGGATGAAGCATATCGCCAAATAGATAAAGTCGGTCCGTTCAATTACAAAGGACTGGTTACTCCATGGGAAGAACCGTTGGATGTGTATTATATGTATCGTGCCAACTATGTTTCCGCAGCCAAAGATCCGATGGTCTATCTCGTATCCCATACATGGACTGACCGTTTTGAGAAAGGACGTCGCCGTGCTACTATAGAGGCTTACAGTAATTGTGATTCTGTGTTGCTTTACAATGATATGACAAATGAAAAGGCAACCTTCCTCGGACGTAAAAAGAACAATGGAGTGGGCACTCATTTTATGTGGGAAAACCGGGATATTCGTTATAACGTACTTCGTGCTGTGGGATATTATAAAGGCAAACCGGTAGCGGAAGACCTGATAGTGTTCAAGGGTTTGGAACAGGCCCCGAATTTCGAACTTCTTTATCAGGACGATAAAAAAATATTGAAAGGAGAGGCAGGATATAATTATCTATATCGTCTTAATTGCGGAGGAGATGATTATACGGATAGTTTCGGACAGTTGTGGTTGCAGGATAATACGAACTATTCTCATTCATGGGCAGAAAACTTCAAGGATCTGAATCCATATCTTGCCAGCCAACGTACTACCAATGATCCGATTCGTGGCACTCGTGACTGGAAGTTATTCCAACATTTCCGTTTCGGGCTTCATCAGTTGGAATATCGTTTCCCTGTGGCAGATGGAACCTATCGTATTGAACTGTATTTCACAGAACCCTGGCATGGCACAGGCGGAAGTGCTTCTACCGACTGTGAAGGGCTGCGTATCTTCGATGTTGCCGTGAATGATTCTGTCGTATTAGACGACTTGGATATCTGGGCAGAAAGTGGTCATGACGGAGTTTGCAAGAAGGTGGTATATGCCACTGTAACAGGGGGAATGTTGAGAATTCATTTCCCGGAAGTGAAAGCTGGTCAAGCCTTGATTTCGGGTATCGCTATTGTTTCCACAAATGAAGAACTGAAACCGACGGTATTCCCTGCATCCGATTGGAGTTGGGAAAAGGCAGATAAAGAAGTGATGGAAAAGACTCCAAAAGAGTTGCTTCCTGAAGATAAGAACGCCCGTGTCAGTATATCATATGAAGCGGAAACGGCTACACTAAAAGGTAAATTCAAAAAGAAAGAACATCGTAAACAGATGGGAGTATTCTTTGATAAAGGAAAAGGGAACAGCATTGAATGGAATGTTTCTACCGGACTGGCTCAAGTGTATGCTCTTCGCTTTAAGTATATGAATACTACCGGAAAACCAATACCTGTCATCATGAAGTTCATAGATTCGAAAGGTGTGGTATTGAAAGAGGATATATTGACCTTCCCGGAGACACCGGATAAATGGAAAATGATGAGCACCACTACCGGAACCTTTATCAATGCCGGACATTATAAAGTATTACTTTCGGCAGAAAAGATGGATGGGCTCGCTTTTGATGCGTTGGATATTCAATAACAAAATAGAGGTGTGTCAAAAACTCCCTTTCAATTTATAAGAGTTTTGACACACCTCTATTCTATTTCTCTACTTACTAAGTTTTATCCCATTTATTTGCCAGTCGTTTTGAGCTGTTCCTTCCGTGAAATTAAATAATTTTGTTTCGAGAGGTAATGGTTTGAATGTCAGAGAAAATTCGGCTTCTCCACTTTCCGGTAGAAAGAAATGCTCACCGGGAGTAATGCCGTCTGCTTTTTGTAATGTGTATGATGCACCCTTCTCATCTACTAGTTGAGTATTCTTACTTACTTGTATCCAATATTTAGGTATATAATATGCATTGAAATGTACGATGGTAGCAGTATCTGTTAGTTCCACCTGCTTAACTTCAAGAATATCGGTATTGGTTGATTCTGACGTCGGATAATTAACGACTTTAGTGTTTCCTTGTCGGGTGATACTCATCTCGCGCTTTGTCGCATCCAAATATCTACGCATTTTTAATTTCAGACTGCCTTTACCATATCCCGACCACATTTTCATAATCTTTCCTTCCGGTGAAATAAGGACATAATTAGGGATACCATTGACACCATATTTAGCATATAGTCCTGCGCTTTGTTTCAGATCACTCAAATTCTGCCAAGTCATTTCATGTTTTGCCGAGGCTGCCTTCCATCTGCTTTTCGTATCGGAACTTAAACTAATGACAGTAAGACGCTCTTTATATTGCTCCTGAATCTCCTTCATCTCTGGTAAAGCCATGATGCAAGGACCGCAGCCACTACTCCAAAAATCGAGTAATATATATTTTCCTTTGAAATCGGTCAGATGATGAATCTTTCCATCCAAATCGTAAAGTTCGGTATCTGCCATTTCATCTCCCTCTTTCACAACTACAGGCGGAAAGAGATTAACAGTAATTTCCTGTCCTTTTATAGAAGCTTTTTGTGCTTCATTCATTCTATTATACAAAGCCAGCGTTTCATCTTTATAAGAGAAGTTAGGATTGTATTTTACCGACATACTCAATCTATGCAATCTGTCTATCCAGATGTTTGATACAGGAAGTTCTTGCATCAGTTGCATTTCACGTTTGCTGATTAAGGCTGATATACTGTCTGCTTTCGCACGCATAGCTTTACGTTCAGCTTCCGGGGCGGAACGCAGGCTTCTTGCTTTAATAGACAAACGTTGGTATTCATCCCATAAATCGCGTGAATTTTCAATAAATCTATTATGTTCTATTTGTTCTTTTACGGGACTGTCTACTTTCCATGTATGTATCAAAGTATTCGTTCCGGTTACTTTTATTCTAGCGTTGGGAGTTGCATAAATCTCCAGGGACATAGAAGGAAAATCATCATTACGGGTACACATCAGGGATAATTTGTCCATACCACTTTCTCCGGCATTTCGCTTGAAGAAGAAGGTTCCGTTTTGTATGCTGTCCAAAGCCACTGTACTTCCTACATTCCCGTCAAGCAGGAAAAGAGAAACGAGAGTCCCGTCTTTTACACCTTCCACTTTGCCTTCAATCGTGTATTCCTGTTGTGCTTGCGCACCCATGTAGCCCATCAAAAGAAGGCTGCCGAATAGTAGTTTTTTCATTATATTCCTATTAAAATTACAAATTACTGCACAAGGTAAAGTTTTTCTTTATAGACTGTTCCAATCATTATTATTCTTTAATATTTCAATCAAAGAAAGGGTACAAAATGCCCTTTCGTCCGTCTACTTGATATGAAGAAAAAAGAACGAATGAAAATATATACTTTACTGCTTGGTGTCTTGTTTGTTAGCCCAATACAGGCACAAACAATACTTGATTGGGAGAATCATCATGTTCTTCAGATTAATCGTGAACCGGCAAGAGCCGCTTTTATCCCTTTCTCTATCCAGAAAGGAGACTGTTCGATGTCTTTGGATGGAACTTGGAAATTCCGCTGGACTCCTGTTCCCAATGAAAGGGTCCTGAATTTCTATCAGATAAACTTTGATGATAAAAGCTGGACAGATTTTCCTGTTCCGGCAAACTGGGAAGTGAACGGATATGGTACGCCTATTTATGTTTCAGCAGGTTACCCGTTCAAAATAGATCCCCCGCGAGTGATGGGAGAACCCAAAACTGACTATACCACGTATAAAGAACGAAACCCTGTCGGACAATATCGCCGTACATTTGTTTTGCCAGCCGGATGGGAAGCAAACGGGCAGACTTTTCTACGGTTTGAGGGCGTAATGAGTGCCTTTTATGTTTGGATCAATGGCGAACGGGTAGGGTATAGCCAAGGCAGTATGGAACCGAGTGAATTCAACGTCACGAAGTATCTGAAATCCGGAGAAAATCAGATTTCATTGGAAGTTTACCGGTATAGCGACGGTTCCTACCTGGAAGATCAGGATTTCTGGCGTTTTGGAGGTATTCACCGCAGTATTCACCTGATACATACTCCGGACATTCGTATCCGTGATTATGCTATACGCACTCTGCCTGCATCTGCTGGTAATTATAAAGACTTTATTTTGCAGATTGATCCGCAATTCAGTGTGTATAGAGGAATGACCGGTAAAGGTTATATTCTGCAAGGAGTATTAAAAGATGCTTCAGGCAAAGAAATTGTTGCATTGAAAGGCGATGTGGAAGATATACTTGATTTGGAGCATAAAGCAAGCCGGATGAATGAATGGTATCCGCAACGGGGACCTCGTAAAATGGGACGTTTATCAGCCGTTATAAAATCACCGGAAAGATGGACGGCAGAAACGCCCTATCTTTATAAGCTGCGCTTAACCTTGCAAAATGAGGAAGGAAAAGTATTGGAACAGATAGAACAAGCTGTGGGTTTCCGTTCTGTGGAAATCAAAAAAGGACAACTGTTGGTGAATGGCAGTCCGGTTCGTTTTCGTGGAGTAAATCGCCATGAACATGATCCCCGAACGGCACGTGTCATGAGCGAGGAACGAATGCTTCAGGATATTCTTTTAATGAAGCAGGCGAATATAAATGCAGTACGTACCAGTCATTATCCGAACGTCAGCCGTTGGTATGAGTTATGCGACAGCTTGGGACTGTATGTAATGGACGAAGCGGATATAGAGGAACATGGATTGCGCGGAACATTGGCAAGCACTCCCGACTGGCATGCAGCATTTATGGACCGTGCAGTTCGTATGGCGGAGCGTGATAAGAATTATCCAAGCATCGTCATGTGGAGCATGGGAAACGAGAGTGGTTATGGACCGAACTTCGCCGCTATCTCTGCATGGCTGCATGATTTTGACCCGACTCGTCCTGTACATTATGAAGGAGCACAAGGAGTGGATGGCGATCCTGACCCGAAAACTGTCGATGTTATCAGTCGCTTTTATACCCGGGTGAAACAAGAATATTTGAATCCCGGTATTGCCGAAGGAGAGGATAAAGAACGCGCTGAAAATGCACGTTGGGAACGATTGCTGGAGATTGCGGAACGTACCAATGACGGCCGTCCGGTAATGACAAGTGAATATGCACATTCCATGGGAAATGCATTGGGAAATTTCAAGGAATATTGGGATGAGATATATAGCAATCCTCGTATGCTGGGTGGTTTTATATGGGATTGGGTAGATCAAGGAATCTACAAAACTTTACCCGATGGCCGTACCATGGTGGCTTATGGTGGTGATTTTGGTGATAAACCGAATTTAAAAGCGTTCTGCTTTAATGGATTGCTGATGAGCGAGCGTGAAACTACGCCTAAATATTGGGAAGTAAAGAAAGTGTATGCACCCGTCGAACTAAAAATGGAAAACGGGAAACTGAAAGTGACGAACCGGAATCACCACACAGGTTTGTCTCAATATCGTTGCCTATGGACTGTGTCAATCGATGGAAAACAGAAAGAGCAGGGAGAAATTACCTTACCGGAAATAGCTCCCGGAGAGAGTCAGACGATAGATTTGCCGACTTTCCGCTCATTGAAAGGCTCCGGTTCTTTGAGTAATCAAACAAAGAGAGGTCAAGGGAAAGCTCTGTCTGATTGCCAGCTAAAAGTAAGCATCGTTTTGAAATCGGATGCCCTTTGGGCAAAAGCAGGGCATGAGGTGACTTGGGAACAATTCTGCTTGCAGAAAGGAGATTTGATCTCTACTGATCTAGTCAATAAAGGAACACTTCAAGTGAAAGAGGATAATCAGTCCTTATTGATTAGCGGACGCGGTTTTTCCGTTCAGTGGGAAAAGAAAATGAACGGAAGCATGACTTCCCTTCTATATAATGGCAAAGAGATGTTGGCTCATTTAGATGATTTTCCTGTTCAACCCGTCACTCAAGTTTTCCGTGCTCCGACAGACAATGACAAGAGTTTCGGGAATTGGCTGGCTAAAGACTGGAAATTGCATGCAATGGATAGTCCGCAGATAAATTTAGAATCTTTCAACCATGAAGTACGTGCAGACGGGGCGGTAATTGTACGGATTCAAACAAGCAATTTATATAAAGAAGGAAAAGTGACCACAACTTCTGTTTATACTGTTTCTTCAGATGGAACGATTGATTTAAAGACGACTTTCCTACCACAAGGAGTTCTTCCCGAAATCCCCCGTTTAGGAATCGCATTCTGTCTGGCACCTGCTTACAATACATTTACCTGGTATGGCAGAGGACCGCAGGACAATTATCCTGACCGTAAAACATCTGCCGCTATAGGGCTTTGGAAAGGGAATGTGGCGGAACAATATGTGCATTATCCCCGTCCGCAGGATAGTGGAAATAAAGAAGAAGTACACTATCTTACCCTGACTGACAAACAGAATAAAGGTATTCGTGTTGATGCGGTAGAAAATGTGTTTTCCGCATCTGCTTTGCACTATACTGTGCAGGATATCTATCAAGAAACTCATGATTATAATTTAAAACCACGTGCGGAAGTCATTCTAAGTATGGATGCTGCCGTGCTTGGATTAGGAAACAGTAGTTGCGGACCGGGTGTATTGAAGAAATATGCCATAGAGAAAAAGGAACACACGCTGCATCTACGTATCAGTAAGCAATGAAATAAATAACTAACACAATTATAAAAGTAACAATGAAAAAAGTAACCACTTTATTATCAACTTTAGCGTTGGCAACTACCTTGGCTGCTCAAAACCTTCCACAAACGGAAAGGCAATATCTCTCCGGTCACGGATGCGACGACATGGTTGAATGGGACTTCTTTTGTACCGACGGACGCAATTCCGGGAAATGGACGAAAATCGGTGTACCTTCCTGCTGGGAGCTGCAAGGATTCGGCACCTATCAGTATGGAATCACTTTCTATGGTAAACCATTCCCTGAAGGCGTTGCCAATGAAAAAGGTATGTATAAGTATGAGTTTGAAGTTCCGGAAAAATTCCGCAGCAAACAGGTGAATCTTGTATTCGAGGCTTCAATGACGGATACGGAAGTTAAAGTGAATGGACGCAAAGTGGGTTCCAAACATCAGGGGGCTTTCTATCGTTTTTCATATAACGTCACGGATTTCCTGAAATATGGTAAGAAAAACCTGTTGGAAGTCACTGTTGCCAAAGAGAGTGAAAATGCCAGTGTGAATCTGGCTGAACGTCGTGCTGATTATTGGAATTTTGGAGGTATCTTCCGTCCGGTATTCCTGGAGGTGAAACCTGCTGTAAACCTGCGACATATTGCTATTGATGCAAAGATGGATGGATCTTTCCGTGCCAACTGCTACACCAATATCTCCAATGACGGCATGAGTATTCGTACACAGATTCTGGATAAAAAAGGAAAGAAGTTAGCGGAAACCACTGTACCTGTAAAAGCGGGTGGCGACTGGACTTCTCTGCAACTGAATGTCTCTAACCCTGCACTATGGACTGCGGAAACTCCGAATCTTTATAAAGCTCAATTCTCCCTGTTGGATAAGGACGGTAAAGTGCTGCATAGTGAAACGGAAAACTTTGGTTTCCGTACCATTGAAGTACGTGAAAGCGACGGACTTTATATAAACGGAGTACGTATCAATGTACGTGGTGTCAATCGCCATAGCTTCCGTCCTGAAAGTGGCCGTACATTGAGTAAAGCGAAGAATATCGAAGATGTTCTTTTAATGAAAGACATGAACATGAATTCTGTTCGTTTGAGCCACTATCCGGCTGACCCGGAATTTCTGGAAGCTTGTGATTCTCTCGGACTTTATGTGATGGATGAATTGGGAGGCTGGCATGGCAAATATGATACGCCCACCGGAGTACGTCTGATTGAAGGCATGATAGAACGTGACGTGAATCATCCGTCTATTATCTGGTGGAGCAATGGTAATGAAAAAGGATGGAATACCGAATTGGACGGAGAGTTTCATAAATACGACCCGCAGAAACGTCCGGTTATTCACCCACAAGGCAATTTCTCCGGTTTTGAAACAATGCATTACCGCTCTTACGGAGAAAGCCAGAACTATATGCGTTTGCCGGAAATCTTTATGCCTACAGAATTCTTGCATGGTTTGTACGATGGAGGTCATGGTGCCGGATTATATGATTATTGGGAAATGATGCGTAAGCATCCCCGTTGTATCGGTGGTTTCCTTTGGGTATTGGCAGACGAAGGTGTGAAGCGTGTGGACATGGATGGCTTCATTGACAATCAGGGAAACTTTGGAGCAGACGGTATTGTAGGACCACATCATGAAAAGGAGGGTAGCTACTATACTATCAAGCAGTTATGGAGTCCTGTACAGATTATGAATACTTCTATCGACAGGCAATTTGACGGCAAATTCTCCGTAGAAAACCGTTATGATTATCTGAATCTGAATACCTGTCGTTTCCTTTGGAAGCAAGTGAAGTTTCCACAGGCAACGGATGCTTCTAATACCGCTGCTCAAGTGTTGAAAGAAGGAGAAGTGCAGGGTAGTGACGTGGCTGCTCATTCGGCAGGTGTCTTGGATATAAAAACAAATATCCTCGCCAATACAGATGCTCTTTACCTGACAGCTATTGATAAATACGGTCATGAACTTTGGCGTTGGACTTTCCCGGTTGATAAACTGAACCAGCGAACTGAACCGATCTCCCTCTTATCCATCCGTCCTACCTATACGGAAACTGAAAATGATCTCACAGTGAAGGCGAACAAGCGTACGTTCATCTTCTCAAAGAAAGACGGACAATTAAAAGGAGTATCTGTAGATAATCGTAAAATTAGTTTCGCCAATGGTCCCCGCTTCATTGGAGCCCGTCGTGCAGACCGCTCATTGGATCAATTCTATAACCATGATGATGAGAAAGCAAAAGAAAAAGACCGTACATATAGCGAATTCCCCGATGCTGCCGTATTTACGAAACTGGATGTAAAACAAGATGGAGGTGATCTGATTGTTACCGCCAATTACAAACTGGGTAATTTAGATAAAGCTCAATGGACAATCAGCCCGAGTGGGGATTTGGTATTGGATTATACCTACAATTTCTCCGGTGTGGTGGATTTAATGGGTATTTGTTTCGATTATCCGGAAGATCAGGTAATCAGTAAACGCTGGTTGGGAGCCGGACCATATCGTGTATGGCAGAATCGTATTCATGGCACACAATACGATGTATGGGAAAACGACTATAACGACCCTATTCCCGGTGAAACTTTCACTTATCCCGAATTCAAAGGATATTTTGGCGATGTTTCCTGGATGAATATCCGGACGAAAGAGGGCATTATCAGCCTAACAAACGAAACTCCTGATGCTTATGTCGGAATATATCAGCCTCGTGACGGTCGCGACCGTTTGCTTTATACTCTTCCCGAGAGTGGAATTTCTCTTCTGAATGTGATTCCTCCGGTACGTAATAAAGTAAACTCCACCGATTTGTGTGGTCCTTCTTCACAACCAAAATGGGTAAATGGTCCACAAACCGGACGGATCGTTTTCCGGTTTATGTAAATAAATGATAAAGAGGTACTCATGTTATATTGAGTACCTCTTTATCATTTTATGCATATCAGTGAATTAAATGTTATACAGGTATTAGCCTCTTCGTGCCTGCTGCTGAAGTTCAAGTATAGCGTTCAATGCTTGTTCTGCTCTTTCTTTAGGCACAAAAATATGATCGTGATAATACGCTGCTACCACATTTGCACTAATGTTTTTCTCTGCAAGTTTAGCAGAGAAGGCGGCTGTTAAACCTACCGCGTCCAAACTTGAATGTATATTGAGAGTAATAAGTCGATATACAGATTGGTAATCTATACCTTTGTTTATAGCATCTTTTTGATTAAGAATAAAAGTCATACCTTCTTTCTCCTGGAAAAATCCGATCGGGGTTAATTCACGAATCTTGTCCCAATCAAATAGTGGGAAAGAACAAAAGACAAAGTCACGTTCATCCAATACGGGTTCTATGTTGGATAATAATATCTCTAATTTTTTAATACCTGACATGAGCTCAAATTGTGATGATAGCGCAAATATAACAAATATAAAATGGTTACAAGGTTCTTTCCTATGAAATGTGGTCTATACATCTATTCTCACCGATTTTTCAAGGAAAAAGACTATAAGTTAGGAATAATCATTATTTTTGTTTCGTTTTATATATCCAGATTAATGAATTCTTTCCTATGTACACAATACTAATAATAGAAGATGAACCCAGAGTTGCAAGTTTGCTGATGAACGGGCTGGAAGAAAATGGTTATCAGGCAATGGTGGCTTATGACGGATTGATGGGGTTACGGCTTTTCCAGGCCCATACATTCGATTTGGTCATATCTGACATTGTTCTGCCCAAGATGGACGGATTTGAACTGGCGAAAGAAATTCGCAAAACCAATCCCCATATCCCTATATTAATGTTGACGGCATTAGGATCAACGAATGATAAACTGGACGGTTTCGATGCCGGTGCAGACGATTACATGGTGAAACCCTTTGATTTCAGAGAGTTGAATGCCAGAATCAAAGTACTATTGAAACGTGTGGCGGGCAATACACAGGAATTGCCACAGGAACTTGTTTATGCAGATTTACGTATTGATCTTCAACGTAAGGACGTAGAACGAAACGGCATATCCATAAAACTTTCTCCTAAGGAATACAACTTGCTGTTATATATGGTAGAAAATGCTGAAAGAGTATTGAGCAGGGTTGAAATAGCAGAAAAAGTATGGAACACCCATTTTGATACAGGAACGAATTTCATAGATGTATATATCAACTATCTCCGTAAGAAGATAGACAGGGATTTTGAACCAAAACTTATTCATACCAAAGCGGGAATGGGTTTTATACTGACTGATAAGTTATGAAAATCAGAACAACACTGACCCTACAATATGCAGGGCTGACAGCTGCGGTATTCTTCATATTTGTCATAGCCGTCTACTATGTGAGTGAACATTCGCGTAGTAATGCTTTCTTTCGTAATCTTCAAAGTGAAGCTATAACCAAAGCACATTTATTCCTTAAAAATCAAGTAGATGCGCAAACTATGCAGTCTATTTATCTAAATAATCAGAAGTTTATTGATGAAGTAGAAGTTGCTGTCTATACAACCGATTTTAAAATATTATATCACGATGCACTGCAGAACGATATTGTCAAGGAAACACCGGAGATGATAAAGCGAATTCTGAAACAGAGGGATATCAATTTCTATGTGGACGAATATCAGGCAGTAGGATTGGTGTATCCATTTGAAGGCAAAGATTATGTTGTCACCGCTGCCGCCTATGATGGTTACGGATACGCCAATCGGGATGCGCTAAGAAATATCCTCATCCTGTCATTTATAGGAGGATTGAGTGTATTGGTGATTGTGGGTTATATCCTGTCTCGAAGCACTTTAAAACCAATACGCAGCATTGTCAAAGAAGCGGAGAAAATCACCGCATCGCGTATCGATAAAAGACTGCCCGTAAAAAATGAACAGGATGAACTGGGAGAATTAAGTACGACATTCAATGCTCTACTGGAACGCCTGGAGAAGTCTTTCAACTCACAGAAGATGTTTGTCAGTAATGTATCTCATGAATTGCGTACTCCCATGGCGGCCCTTACAGCCGAATTGGATTTAGCTTTATTGAAAGAACGTACCTCCGAACAATATCAGATGGCTATTGGCAATGCTCTTCAAGACTCCCACCGAATTGTAAACCTGATCGACGGACTATTGAACCTGGCAAAAGCCGACTATCAGCCAGAACAGATAACAATGGAGGAGGTCCGTCTGGATGAACTGTTGCTGGATGCCAGAGAACTGGTATTGAAAGCGCATCCGGATTATCATATCGAATTAGTCTTTGAACAGGAAGCCGAAGAGGATAATGTACTGACAGTCATCGGAAACAGCTATCTGCTGACTACCGCCTTTGTAAATCTGGTAGAGAATAACTGCAAATATTCTTCCAACCGGACTTCATCAGTCCTGATCGCCTATTGGGAACAATGGGCAATCATTCGCTTATCCGATAATGGTGTAGGAATGTCCGATGCAGATAAGGAAAACCTGTTTAAACTGTTTTATCGTGGAGAAAACAAGAATATTGCTCCCGGAAATGGTATAGGCATGACCCTGACACAAAAGATTATTCACCTTCACAAAGGCGAACTTACCGTATCTTCCCATAAGGATGAGGGCACTACCTTTGTGGTAAAACTCCCGCATATCTAAGAAATTCTAATCGTTTTCTAATACCACTCTAATCATTCTCTAACAGCTTCCTTGTGAAGTCCTTCTTACTTTTGCATCGAATTAATAAATGCAGTTAGTAACTTAAAAAAAATTAGAGAGTATGGTATGGAAGAAAAAACTGCGTTCATCACAGTACACATTCAATTCAGAGAAAGTATTTTTGGTTGCCACACAACCCGGTAAGTCAATCTATTCATACTTGCAGACAACAAAGCTTGGATTAACGCTGGGAGAAGTGCAAGAGCGACAGTCCATCTATGGAAGAAACGAAGTGGTCCATGAACAAAAAAAGAACCCGTTTATACTGTTTATCAAAACGTTTATCAATCCTTTTATTGGTGTTCTGACCGGACTTGCCATTATATCCTTGTTTCTGGATGTACTGATGGCCGAACCCGGAGAACAGGAATGGACAGGAGTAATCATTATCTCATCCATGGTGATATTCAGCGCTATCCTGCGTTTCTGGCAGGAATGGCGAGCAAGTGAAGCTACGGATTCTTTAATGAAGATGGTAAAGAACACCTGTCTTGCCAAACGTGCCGGTGAACAGGAAGAAGAGATTGATATCACGGAACTCGTTCCGGGGGATATTGTGTATCTGGCTGCCGGGGATATGGTTCCCGCTGATATTCGGATCATCGATTCAAAAGACTTGTTTATCAGTCAGGCTTCATTGACAGGAGAGTCCGAGCCGATAGAGAAGTTTCCGGAGATACAGAGCCAGCAATTTCGGAAAGGAAGCGTCATAGAGTTGGACAATATTTGTTATATGGGTTCCAATGTGATAAGTGGCGCAGCAAAAGGTATTGTTTATGAAACAGGGAATAAAACATATCTGGGTACGATTGCAAAAAGTCTGGTTGGACACCGTGCCACTACAGCTTTTGATAAAGGTATTAGTAAAGTCAGCTTCTTGTTGATTCGCTTTATGCTGGTAATGGTTCCATTTGTGTTTTTCGTGAATGGTTTCACGAAAGGAGACTGGTTCGAGGCTTTCATTTTTGCCATATCCGTTGCAGTGGGGCTTACCCCGGAAATGTTGCCAATGATTGTGACTGCCAACCTTTCTAAAGGAGCGATAGCCATGTCCAAAAAGAAAACAATAGTAAAGAATCTCAATGCTATTCAGAATTTTGGAGCAATGGACATACTCTGTACTGATAAAACCGGTACATTGACTTGCGATAAAATCGTGCTGGAGAAATATATCAATGCAGATGGTAGTAACGACAACAGTAAACGTATTCTTCGTCATGCCTACTTTAACAGTTATTTCCAGACCGGTTTAAGAAATCTGATGGATAAAGCGATTCTTTCTCATGTAAGAGATCTGAATCTGGAACATTTGAAAGATGACTACACCAAAGTGGATGAAATACCTTTCGACTTTACACGCAGAAGAATGTCTGTTGTGATAGAAGACAAGCAAGGAAAACGGCAGATCATTACTAAAGGAGCGGTAGAAGAGATTCTCGACGTCTGTTCCTATGCCGAGTTCAACGGGCAGATTCATCCCTTGACTGATGCTTTGAAAATCAAAGCAAAGATGATTAGTGAAGAAATGAATCAGCAGGGAATGAGAGTATTGGCAGTCTCCCAAAAAAGTTTTATCGAGAAAGATTGTAATTTTGCCATCGAAGATGAAAAAGAAATGGTACTGATCGGGTATCTTGCCTTTCTTGATCCTCCGAAGCCTTCTGCTGTTGAAGCCATCGAACAATTATATGCACATGGAGTAGCAGTTAAAATATTATCGGGAGATAATGATATCGTGGTAAAAGCCATTGCCCGGCAGGTCGGAATTGACACCAGTCATTTTCTTACCGGGATAGAAATAGAGAATATGGATGAAACGGTATTGAAAGAAGCGGTAAAGAATACCACTTTATTTTCAAAACTAACTCCATTGCAGAAGACACAAATCATCTCTCTATTACAGGAACAGGGCAATACAGTAGGATTTTTAGGAGATGGAATCAATGATGCGGGTGCCTTACGTCAGTCAGACATTGGCATATCTGTCGATTCTGCAGTGGATATAGCGAAAGAAAGCGCAGATATTATCCTGTTGGAAAAAGATTTGATGGTATTGGAAGACGGAGTGCTCGAAGGGAGAAAGACATTTGGCAATATCAATAAGTATATAAAGATGACTGCCAGTTCCAATTTTGGTAATATGTTCAGTGTGATGTTCGCCAGTGCATTCCTGCCGTTTCTGCCTATGATGCCGATACATCTGTTGATTCAGAACTTACTGTATGACATATCGCAGACAACCATTCCATTTGACCGTATGGACCCGGAGTTCCTGAAGAAACCCCGTAAATGGGATGCGTCCGATCTAAGTCGTTTTATGATTTATATAGGGCCTATCAGTTCCATCTTCGATATTATTACTTATCTGGTCATGTGGTATGTGTTCAGCTGTAACAGTCCCGAACATCAAACACTGTTTCAGACCGGATGGTTTGTAGAAGGTTTGTTATCACAGACATTGATTGTCCACATGATACGTACCCGTAAGATACCGTTCATACAAAGCCGCGCCACATGGCCTGTAATGGGGCTGACATTCTTAATCATGGCAATAGGTATTCTTATTCCTTTCACCGCTTTCGGACGTTCCATCGGGTTGACAGCTCTTCCTTTGAGCTATTTCCCCTGGCTGATTGGAATTTTGCTTTCTTACTGTATTCTGACGCAAATAGTAAAGAACTGGTATATCAGGAAGTTTGTACGTTGGCTATAAGAGAATCAATGCAGCATAAAGAAAAAGGGTCTGTAACATAGGAAACTCTATGTTTACAGACCCTTTATTATGAATTAAGTCCGGAAAACAGACAATTACAAATCATCCTCAAGAGCCGTACTCTTGGCATAAGCTGTACTTTTGGCTTCAAAGAAATCTGTTTTCACCATATTGGCATTTGAATATTGCGATACCCAACGCATACTTTCAGGTTCCTTTTGATTGTCTTCATACAAGATGCCATACCCCAGACTGCTCCAGCGAAGATTACCCAGATAATGGATATAATCAGCAATCATTTGCTCATTAAGTCCCTGAATATGATTACCTATCACATATTGTCCCCAGGCAATTTCCTGTTCCACTCCCTCACGCATCATTGCTTCATATACCTTTACTCTGTCCGGAGTGAACAATTCGGGTTCTTCTTTTTTCAGTTCCAGGATTATATTACGGAAAAGCCAAAGATGAGTATTCTCATCCCGGTTGATGTAACGGATTTCCTGTGCCGAACCGGACATCTTTCCGTTACGACTCAAATTATAAAAGAACATGAAGCCACTGTAGAAATAGATACCCTCCAAAATATAGTTGGCAATCAACGTTTTCATGAGCGTATATCCATCCTGGCTTTCCTGAAACTCATTATAGCAGTTACCTATGAAAGTATTCCTTTTCAATAGATGCTCGTCAGTTTTCCATTGATAGAGAATTTCATTCCGTTTTTCGGGACTGCATATCGAATCGAGCATATAGCTGTAACTCTGACTGTGCACACACTCCTGAAAAGCTTGTATATGCAGACAAAGGTTCACCTCATTGGCCGTGATATATTCACTGATAGTTGGCAGGTTGTTGCTCTGCAAGGAGTCCAGGAATACAAGAAAGCTCAAAATCTTATCATAGGCAGTCCGTTCTGTCTGATCCAGACGCGGATAATCTTTAATATCCTGCGTCAGATTGATTTCTTCCGGTATCCAGAAGTTATTCATGGCTTGGCGATACCAGTCGCTTACCCATTTATACCGCATATTATTGAAATCATTCAGATTTGTTGTATTTCCACCAATCATTTTTCTAAGGCGGGTTTCAGTATCGCCCGACGGATTGAATAAGGCGTTCTTTTTTAGTTTTATAGTTCCCATTTGTTTTTATTTATTTTTGATTTCTTATGATGCACAACTTTCACATTCTTCCACTTCCAAGGATTTACTGCGGACATAATAGACCGTTTTCACTCCACATTCCCAAGCTAATAGGTAGAGATTAAGTACCTGTTTCATTGTAAAATCATTGGTAATATAAAGATTTAGACTTTGTGACTGGTCAATGTGCAGCTGACGAATACCGGCAGCACGAATACTCCATGTCTGGTCAATCAGATATGCACCTTTGTATATCCAGAATGTCTTGTCCGACAAGGACGGAGCTACCCGTGGAAGCATGGCCCCTTTCTTCTCTTCCAGAAAGAAACGTTTCATCACCGGATCGGTTCCGGCAGTGGTTCCGGCAATAATACTGGTACTGCTGGTTGGAGCAATAGCTAATAGATAAGCATTGCGCATGCCGTAATTAGCCACTTTTTCCGATAGTTCCTTCCAGGCAGATGAAGTATAGCCGCGTTTGGTGAAATAATCTCCGGTCTGCCAATCACTTCCCTCGAAATAGGTATATCTTCCTTTTTCTTTTGCCAGTTCTGCACTGGCTTCTATCGCGGCATAATTGATACGTTCAAACACTTTATCTATAAAGTTAAGATGTTCTTCACTTTCCCAACGAATTCCCCGTATGGCAAGTGCATGGTGATAACCGCTAACTCCAAGACCGATACTACGATAACGATGATTGGTTATTTGAGCATAAGGAATAGGGTAGAAGTTCAGGTCGATAACATTGTCAAGCGCACGAACCACTGTTGCTACCTTTTCTTTCATCAATTCTTCATCCTCCAACGGTAGATGCCCGAGAGAAAGACTGGCAAGATTGCACACGACGAAATCTCCGGGGCGAACCGTCTTTACTACTACCGTGTCACCATCTTCAGTACGAACTTCGGTAGAAACCGATTCAATAGCCGACATGTTCTGTGCGATTTCCGTGCATAGGTTTGAGCAATAGATAATCCCCTGATGAGCATTCGGATTGGCACGATTCACTATATCCCGGTTGAATGTAAAAGGAGTACCTGTTTCTACAGCCGATCTCAATACCAGTCTGACTATATCCTTGATGCTAATAGTTCGTCTGGAAAGACGTGGATCATTCACGCAATCCCAATACCTCTTTTCCCATTCTTCCCCGTAATAATCTTCCAGACAATATTCTTTGATAGTCATAATCTCATTCGGACAGAACAAATACCACTGCTTATTCAAATCTTCTTTTGCCATTTGCCAGAACAAGTCCGGATAGCATACGGAGGGAAATATATCATGAGCTTTCATGCGGTCATCCCCATTATTCGTACGGAGTTGAAGAAATTCCGGCAAGTCTTTATGCCATACATCCAGATATACAGCTACAGCCCCCTGACGCATTCCTAACTGATCGACGGCTACGGCAGTATCATTCACGAGTTTCATCCATCGGATTACTCCACCTGCCACACCTTTGAAACCTCGGATGTTTCCACCCGCAGCACGCACCTTCCCGAAATACATTCCCATACCTCCACCAAACTTGCTGACCATGGCAAAATTGTCTATACTGCGGTAAATGCCTTCCAAACTGTCAGGCACCGTATCAATAAAACAACTGGAAAGTTGATGATAAGGTTTACGGGCATTGGAAAGGGTAGGAGTTGCCATTGTTACTTCCAGCTTGCTCAATAAGTCATAGAACTTTCTTACCCATTGCAACCGATCGCGTTTCTCCGGCATGGCAAGATGTAAAGCTATCCCCAAGTACATTTCCTGCACAGACTCCATAGGTTCGTGTGAGTGAGTACGGATCAGGTAACGTTTGGAGAGCAGGTCCAGCCCTGAATAATTAAACAGTTTATCCCTTTCCGGACAGATAAATCCTGCAGCTTCTTCTATTTCCTGTTGTGAATAAGAATCCAGGATATAGCTGCCATATAAACCTTCATTCGTTAGATAACGTAATTTCTCATAGAATGAATGTATATCTGAAATTCTTGCCTGTTTTTCCTGCTTTTCTGTCAGTTGAAAGTTGAGTAACCGTGCGGCTATAAACTCCCAGTCCGGTGCTTCCTGCGTGGTCAGTTCTACCGCAGCTTTGACGAGTGCCGACAAGCGTTCGTCTGACGACATTTCCGGTTTGCAGAAACTGGAGAACTTTTCCGCCAACACAGTCAGACTATATTCATTACTGGTAAAGTCTTTCTGTATTTCCTTTAGCACATCCATTATTTGTGGATTGCCCGTCCCTGTGGTGATATCGTTGATCGCTTTTCTGCGCTCCGTGCGTTGCCAGCGATAGAGAATATAGTTTTTAGCTTCTGCATAAAAGCCATGCTCCATCAGGCAGCGTTCCACTTCATCCTGTATGCGCTCCACATTGCAGTTTGCACTATTACTATGTACAAACTGTTCTACTTCATTCACCATTTCCTGAATGGTTTCTTCTATTATTTCCTGGCCTGTACTGGCGAAGCTTTTTTTAATTGCAACGGCAATTTTCTCCCTGTTATAGGATTCCGTCGTCCCATTTCTTTTGGTTATTTGCATGAGAACTTTATAAAATATGTTGTTGTATAGTTTCGAACTGTATCCCTAATCCCACGAGTAGAAACAGTCTTTAATGAATGGCAGGTCTTCTGACTAACTCCCTTCCTGATCCCTTCCCGGCCTACAATTCACAGCCAGTGGCAAAAGTCTTTATCAGAAAGTTATAGAGATTCACAGCAGCGGGACTGTCCGGGATTTACACCCGGTTCCCTTTTAATCCAAAACAACCGAAAGGTCATCCGGAACCGATTCGGAAACAAAGATAATAAAAATTGTAATTAATACAATATTGTTTCCGTTTTATATAATATCATTTTGCATTATCTGCTAATTGTGTAGTAAAGGTTTATTTAACAGGATACGATGTAAAATGCTGAATTTAATGACTATATTCGCAAAGTAAGTATTTATTAATACACAAATAACACCCTATGAGAATGAAACACTGCCTATTCGTTTTTTTGCCGATATTTATATTATTTATTAGTTGTCGGCAAAAAGTGCAAAGTAACTTTCAGCCGGATATTTCCAATCAGACAGAAACCGTTTATGATTTTCCGGAAGAATATGCTGAAGAGATTATTATCACAGGTAAAGTTTTGAACCGTGAATTTTATCCACAAGAAAAAGAACTGACACTTATTATTCCATTTTTCAGAGATATGGAAAATCAGTACCGTACTCCCATTCAAGAGGATGGTTCTTTCTATTTTACTTTTCCTGTTTATGCTAAAATACGGGAGGTTTCTATTCGTAACTATGCAGAGCATTTATATGTGCATCCGGGTGACAGTATCCATTTAGAGATTGATTTCAAGGATATGTTTCATCCTAAAGTAACAGGTGATGCGGAAAAATTGAATCAGGAGATATTGGCTTTTACAGAAAGCGGATATTATTATATGCGTGACTATGGTATCAGGAATGATTTGAGTGTCGAGGATTTTGAAGCAGAGCTAAAGAAAGAATATAATACACGTTTAGAACGCAGGGCCGAATATTTGCAGAAATACAAGCCTATGCAAGATGTCGTCATGTTTACGGAGGAATTACTGAAACAGGATTACTATTATACGATCCTGGTTTATGCGAGCCAATGTCAATATCGAACAAGAAAAGAGTTCGCACGATATCACACGCTGTTGCCCGAAATCAATAAATTATATAAAAAAGGAATATTATCAGCCCGCTTGTTTGATATAGTCGATTGGATAGAAAATTATATTCCTACAGGAATGGTTCTTAAAAACAAAGAATACCCAACGATAGATGATATTATGTCCGAAATAGGAGAAAATGAATTGAATCAATATCTATATACTAAAGTTACAGCTAATAGCCTTGAAGCTAATGATACAATTTCCCTCTCAAGGAAGCGTTCGCAATTTGACTCAATCGTAAAAATACCTCATTTGCAGGGACAAATAGCACAGATGTACAGGCAAACTAAAGCGTTCTTGGAGAATCCACAGTCTGTTTCTGATAATTTGTTGTATGGCAAATACAATGAAAGTTCAAATACGTTAACTCCAATGTCGTATATGGAGAGCATATATAAGATACTTGAAGAAAACCGGGGAAAAGTTATTTATTTCGATTTTTGGGCTACAACTTGTCCGCCTTGCTTGGCAGAGATGGAACCCTTGAAGAAGTTGCGCAGCCAATATTCTACGAAGGATTTGATTATTTATTCCATTTGTTCCGGCGGTAATGATACCAAAAAGCAATGGGAATTGTGTTTAGATAAATACTCGATGAAGAATCATGATATAGAATGTGTCTATGCTACTGATTATATTGGACTAGAGAATTATCAGAAGATTACCAAACAGTTCAAAATTAATAGATTGCCATATTATATCTTGATAAACAGAAAAGGACAAATCATTGATTATGGCACTGCTGCTCGTCCAAGTAATCCTAACCTGTTATTGAGAATTGAGGAAATTGTTAAGCAGTAGATGGATAATATTCCTTTTGTATAATTAAATACGCTGTTTATATTGGATATGCGTGTATTTCTCCAGATACAGCTTAATTTAACCATAGTTTTTTAAATCTTTGTAATAAAAAAGTCTGTATAAATCGTCCTTTTAAGTTTTAAATTCTATTTTGAATGTTGAGAAAAATTTCCAGGTTATCGATACGGAATTCTTTTTTTGTAATAAGTTGATATACAACACTTTATTTTTACTGTTTTTGGTTTAAAACCAACGGGTCGTTCCTTTAAAAGGAACGACCCGTTTCTCACCGAGGAACAACATGTTTCTTTTAAAGAAACGGATGATTCCCTAAAATCCAGAGACAAAACTGGTAGTAATATTCTGATCTTTCAATATTGATGGTTGATGTGCTGAATGATATATGTAAAAACAAACAACCATTCTTCTACATCTTTTCTAATCTCAACTACAAATAGTGAGTACAAAACAGTCCTTTTTTCGTCTTCATTATAGAAAAAATATAGTATTGGAATGAAAAGCCGACTGAAACAACAAATATTTGCATTCTCTTTATTGGCATGGACAGCTGTATGTCCCGCTGATGCACAACAAACACGCTCCCTTCGCGACCAATTTCAGAATCCGTCTGACGAAGCGAAGCCTTGGACCTTTTGGTACTGGATGTATGGTGCTGTATCCAAAGAAGGAATAACTGCCGATTTGGAAGCGATGAAACATGCAGGACTCGGAGGTACTTATCTGATGCCGATCAAAGGGGTTAGTGAAGGTGCACAATATAACGGCAAGGCACAGCAGTTGACTCCTGAATGGTGGGAAATGGTGCGTTTCAGCATGGAGGAAGCCGACCGTTTAGGGTTGAAACTGGGAATGCATATTTGTGACGGTTTTGCATTGGCGGGAGGTCCCTGGATTACTCCGAAAGAATCAATGCAGAAAGTTGTTTGGAGCGATACAATCGTTGATGGTGGAAAGCTCAATGCATTACGTCTGCCACAGCCGGAAGCTTATGAAAACTATTATGAAGATATTGCGCTATTTGCTTTACCGGTAGAGGATACAGCAGACGAAATGCCCGCAAAGATCACTTGCGTAAACTTAGCAACAGCGAACAATGTAAAATCTGCTCAAACAGTGAATATGGATGCGGCAGGCGTTATCCGTTCTTCGTATCCATGCTATATTCAATATGAATATAAACAGCCTTTTACCTGCCGAAATATAGAAATCGTTTTAAATGGCAATAATTATCAGGCACATCGCCTGAAAGTAATGGCAAGTGACGATGGCGTAAATTATCGTTTCGTGAAACAGCTAGTCCCTGCCCGTCAGGGATGGCAAAATACAGATGAAAATTCTACTCATAGTATTCCCGCAACTACAGCCCGTTATTTCCGTTTCTACTGGACACCCGAGGGAAGTGAACCGGGAAGTGAAGATATGGATGCCGCAAAATGGAAACCTAATCTGAAGATCAAACAATTGCGCCTACATCAGGAAGCCCGTTTGAATCAGTGGGAAGGAAAAGCCGGACTGGTATGGCGTGTTGCTGAATCTACCAGGGAAGAGGAGGTAGGAAAGGAGGATTGCTATTCACTTTCACAGGTTATTAATCTGACGGAACAATATAAGAATGCCCCGGCTAGTCATTCTAAAGAGAAAACAATCACAGCTGTTCTCCCTAAAGGTAAATGGAAATTGCTCCGCATGGGACATACAGCTACCGGACATACCAATGCAACAGCTGGTGGCGGAAAGGGCTTGGAATGTGATAAGTTCGATCCGAAAACGGTGCGAAAACAGTTTGATAACTGGTTTGCACAAGCATTTGTAAAGACGAATCCGGAAGTAGCACGCCGTGTATTGAAATATATGCATGTAGATAGTTGGGAATGTGGAAGCCAGAACTGGAATCCAAATTTCGCTGCAGAATTTCAGAAACGTCGTGGTTATGACCTGATGCCTTATTTACCACTATTGGCAGGTATTCCTATGGAAAGTGCAGAACGAAGCGAAAAGATTCTGCGAGATGTCCGTACAACGATTGCCGAATTGGTGGTGGATGTATTCTATCAGGTATTGGCAGATTGTGCCAAAGAATATGATTGTCAGTTTTCAGCGGAGTGTGTAGCACCGACCATGGTAAGCGATGGCTTGCTGCATTACCAAAAGGTAGATCTTCCTATGGGAGAATTTTGGCTGAACAGCCCTACCCATGATAAACCGAATGATATGCTGGATGCTATTAGCGGGGCACATATCTACGGAAAGAACATCATTCAGGCTGAAGGATTCACCGAAGTACGCGGCACGTGGGACGAATATCCTGCTATGTTGAAAGCCTTGCTGGATCGTAATTACGCATTAGGAATCAATCGTCTTTTCTATCACGTATATGTACATAATCCCTGGCTGGATCGCAAACCCGGCATGACATTGGATGGCATCGGACTTTTCTTCCAACGCGATCAGACTTGGTGGGATAAAGGTGCAAAAGCATTTTCCGAATATGCTACCCGTTGTCAGGCATTATTGCAATATGGACATCCGGTGACAGATATTGCAGTATTTACAGGTGAAGAAATACCAAGACGTTCGATATTGCCGGAACGATTGGTTCCGTCCCTTCCGGGAATTTTCGGTGCGGAACGTGTAGAAAGCGAACGCATTCGTTTGGCGAATGAGGGACAACCTTTGCGTGTG
Source organism: Bacteroides sp. M10 (assembly GCF_014334015.1). Classification (GTDB taxonomy): domain Bacteria; phylum Bacteroidota; class Bacteroidia; order Bacteroidales; family Bacteroidaceae; genus Bacteroides; species Bacteroides intestinigallinarum. Next base: position 4,915,914 of record NZ_CP060488.1, read on the forward strand.
CGTCCGGTAGGCGTCACACATTCAGCCAATATGGCTGATCCCGAAAAATGGGTGAATCCACTTTGCGGATACGCTTATGATAGTTTTAATAAAGACGCATTACTACGTTTGACCAAAGTGGAAGACGGCAGAATGACACTGCCGGGTGGAGCCAGCTATAAAGCATTGGTAATTCCTCTTGCACGTCCGATGAATCCCGAACCTGTATTATCTTCGGAAGTGCAGAAGAAGATCAATGAATTAAAAGAAGCGGGTGTATTGATACCTTCTTTGCCTTATACAGCGGATGATTTCTCCGTATATGGGTTGGAACGTGACATGATTGTACCGGAAGATATTGCCTGGACACATCGTCGTGGTGAACTTGGCGAACTTTACTTTATCGCCAATCAAAGAGAAGAAACACGCACATTTACCGCAAGTATGCGTATCAACGATAGAAAACCGGAATGTTGGAATCCGGTGACGGGTGAAATGAACAGCCGTCCTTCTTACCGTATCAACGGAAATCGGACGGAAGTTACTCTCACATTGGCTCCTTATGAGTCCGTATTCATCGTATATCCTATGGAGGGAGCGCATGAAGGTTATGGAGAGGACTCCTCAAGACTACAGAAAGAGAAAAAGGAGGTAGCCAAAGAGCCTTTAAATATAGCTCTGGAAGCAGAGGAATATACGATAACTTTTGCAGCTAACAAGAAAACGCTCACACGGAAAGAACTTTTCGACTGGAGCAAAGAGTCGGACGAACAGATACGTTATTATTCGGGGACAGCTACTTATAAGACGACTTTCCGCTGGAAGAACAAACTAAAAAAAGGCCAACAGATTTATCTGAATTTGGGTACGGTTTGTAATTTGGCAACTGTCCGTGTGAATGGCATAGACTGTGGTACCATTTGGACAGCTCCTTATCGTGTTGATATTACAACTGCTCTAAAAAAAGGAATCAATACACTTGAAATAGAGGTTACGAACACTTGGGCGAATGCACTGAAAGGAGCTGATGAAGGAAAAGCACCATTTGAAGTCATTTGGACCAATGCAAAATACCGGAAACAGGAAAACGAGCTGCTTCCGGCAGGATTACTCGGCCCTTTGAGTTTCACCATAGATTAACACAGGTTAGCACGGATTAAAATAAGAAGATATATGATAATGAGAAGTTTAAGATTCAGAACAAGTACGATATTAGCAGGTTTTCTATTGTTTGGTAGCTTGTCGATACAGGCAGAAGTAAAACTGCCGGCTATTTTTTCTGATGGCATGGTGATGCAGCAACAGACAAATGCGAATCTTTGGGGAACTGCCACTCCCAACAAGAAAGTGACCATAACTACCAGCTGGAATGGAAAGCAATACGTGGCAGCTGCCGATAAGAACGGGGCATGGAAACTTTCGGTTTCTACTCCCAAAGCAGGAGGTCCTTACACTGTCACCTTTGATGATGGAAGTAAAAAAACACTGAATAACATATTGATAGGTGAATTATGGCTATGTTCCGGACAGAGTAACATGGAAATGCCAATGAAAGGATTCAAGAATCAGCCTGTAGAGAATGCCAATATGGATATTCTTCACAGCAAGAATCCGAAAATTCGCTTGTTTACCGTAAAACGTACTTCTACATTGACTCCGCAGACCGATGTTATCGGTTCATGGAAAGAAGCAAATCCGGCCAGCGTTCGTGATTTCAGTGCTACGGCTTATTATTTCGGGAGATTAATCAATGAAATAATAGAGGTTCCGGTAGGATTGGTAGTTGCAGCCTGGGGTGGATCGGCGTGCGAAGCATGGATGACCGCTGACTGGTTGAAAGCTTTTCCCGACGCAAAAATTCCTCAATCGGAAGCCGATATAAAATCAAAGAACCGTACTCCGACCGTACTGTACAACGGTATGTTACATCCCCTTATCGGCATGACGATGAAAGGAGTGATTTGGTATCAGGGCGAAGATAACTGGAATCGGGCACACACGTATGCGGATATGTTTACTGCATTGATAAACGGCTGGCGCGCTGAATGGAAACAGGGAGATTTTCCTTTTTATTATTGCCAAATAGCTCCGTATGATTATGGAATTATCACAGAAAAAGGTAAAGAAGTGATAAACTCCGCCTATCTTCGGGAAGCACAGGCAAAAGTAGAACACCGTGTCCCCAACAGTGGCATGGCCGTATTACTGGATGCAGGAATGGAAAAAGGAATCCACCCGGCAAAAAAGCAAGTTGCCGGAGAACGTTTGGCACTTCTCGCCCTGACTAAAACTTACGGGGTGGAAGGCGTGAATGGCGAAAGTCCATACTATAAGAGCATTGAAATAAAGAATGATACAGTAGTCGTTAGCTTCGAACGTGCAAATATGTGGATTAGCGGCAAGAACTGTTTTGAGTCGAAAAACTTTCAGGTAGCCGGCGAAGACAAGGTGTTTTATCCGGCTAAAGCATGGATAGAACGTAGTAAGATGCTGGTGAAAAGCGATAAAGTGCCGCACCCGGTAGCTGTTCGATATTGTTTTGAAAACTATGTGGAAGGAGATGTATATGGTGACGGATTGCCTTTAGGATCTTTTCGTTCGGATGATTGGTAAACTGCTAATGAAATTATAAATTATGAATCATTTGCGTAGAGTTTTTGTTCTCTTATTCATATTTGTTGGCGTGTCGGCTCTATGGGGCCAACATGCCAATGTCATTTGGAATACCCCCAGCCGCAATTCATCGGAATCCATGCCCTGTGGTGGCGGAGATATCGGAATGAATATATGGGTAGAAGAAGGTGACATTATGTTCTATGTGAGCCGTAGCGGCACATTCGATGAAAACAACTGTCAGCTAAAACAAGGACGCATACGTCTCCGTCTGTCACCCAATCCTTTTAAAGATACGAAAGATTTTCGTCAAGAGTTGAAACTGAAGGACGGATATGTAGAAGTTGCAGCAGGAAACACGCAGATACAATTCTGGGTAGATGTTTTTCATCCGGTTATACACGTGGAGGTAACCAATACACAAGCGTTACAAACTGAAGTTTTTTATGAGAATTGGCGCTATCAAGAACGGCCTATCAGGAAAGGAGAGGGGCAACAATGTTCTTACAAATGGGCTCCTCCGAAAGGTTCTGTGACAGCGGCTGACTTTATTTCTTTGGGCAAAACCAATCATTCTGCCAATCAACTCCTGTTCTACCATCGCAATCCCAAACAGACTGTTTTTGATGCCGTTGTGGCTCAACAGGGAATGGACGAGGTAAAATCCGAAATGATGAATCCCTTGAAAAATCTAACTTTCGGAGGAACTCTGTTCGGAGAAAACCTTGAATTTGCAGGTACCACGGATGGCGTGTATGCCGGAACAGACTACCGCGCCTGGAAATTCCGTTCTTCCAAAGCGTCCAGAAAAGAACATTTCTGTATTGTATTGCATACAGCCCAAACAGAAACAATAGAACAGTGGGAGCAGGGACTGCAAACTGCTTTGCAAAGAATAGCCCCGCAAGGCAAAATCTCATCGAAGATTGTCATACAGGATAAAAAGCAAACCCGTTCGTGGTGGAATGCTTTCTGGCAACGCAGCTTCATTGAAGCGGAGGGAGAAGCAAAAGAAATAACCAGAAACTACACTCTTTTCCGTTATATGCTGGGTTGTAATGCCTACGGTAGCGTACCAACCAAATTCAATGGCGGACTGTTTACTTTTGATCCTTGTCACATCGACGAAAAACAATCCTTTACTCCCGACTACCGGAAATGGGGAGGTGGCACAATGACAGCACAGAATCAGCGCCTGATTTATTGGCCGATGCTGAAAAGCGGGGACTTCGATATGATGCCTTCCCAGTTTGATTTCTATAACCGTATGTTGAAGAATGCAGAATGGAGGAGTCGTGTATATTGGCAACATGACGGAGCTTGCTTCTGCGAACAAATAGAAAATTTCGGTCTGCCCAATCCCGCAGAATACGGTTTCAAACGGCCGGACTGGTTCGACAAAGGGTTGGAATATAATGCCTGGCTGGAATATGAATGGGATACGATTCTCGAATTCTGCCAGATGATACTGGAAACAAAGAACTATGCGAACGCTGACATTACCCCTTATTTACCTTTGATTGAAAGTTCACTGACATTCTTCGACGAACATTATCGGCAACTTGCTTCCCGTCGGGGACGGAAGGTGCTGGATGGCAACGGACATCTGATTCTTTTCCCAGGTTCCGCCTGTGAGACATATAAAATGACCAATAATGCCAGCAGCACCATCGCTGCTCTAAAAACAGTATTGGAAACTTATGGAAAGAAAGAAGAGATGCTAAAGACAATCCCTCCGATTCCATTGCGGTACATAGAAATAAAAGATACGTTGAATCCTACTCTTGCTCCGGCCTTGAAGCAAACAATTTCGCCCGCCGTGAGTTGGGAACGAATTAACAATGTCGAAACGCCACAACTTTATCCGGTATTTCCATGGCGCATTTATGGAGTAGGAAAGGAGAATCTGGACATAGCACGCAATACCTATTTTTATGATTCGGATGCCATCAAATTCCGTTCGCATATCGGATGGAAACAGGACAACATTTGGGCGGCTTGCCTGGGACTGACCCAAGAAGCGAAAAGGTTATCCCTTGCCAAACTCTCTAACGGGCTGCACCGTTTCCCTGCTTTTTGGGGACCGGGCTATGACTGGACACCCGACCATAATTGGGGAGGCAGTGGCATGATAGGACTTCAGGAAATGTTATTGCAAACAAACGGAGAACAAATACTTCTTTTCCCCACATGGCCGAAAGAATGGAATGTACATTTCAAACTACATGCTCCTAGTGAAACAACAGTAGAAGCTACTCTGAAAGACGGGAAAGTAACAAACTTGAAAGTTCTACCTGAAAGTAGAAAGAAAGATATCATTATAATGATTGAAAAATAACCAAATACCCAATAGAAACCATATTCCAGCACAATGCAGGGTTTAACTAAAGAAATAAATAAAAGAACTATGAATAAAAGACCGTTTATCATCTTATCAACTTTTCTGTTACTGTTCTTAGGAATCGAAAAAGGACAGGCGACAGAAACTTACCGTCCCGAAACATCGGTTGCCGGATTTATCCAGCTTCCCGGTAGTGGGCGACAAGTTTATAATTTCAATCCGGGATGGCTCTTTTTCAAAGGCGATGTCCGGGGAGCAGAAGCAGTAAACTTTGATGACCGTTCCTGGAAAGTAGTTTCCACTCCCCATACTGTAGAATTGATGCCTGCCGAAGGAAGTGGATGCCGTAATTATCAGGGGCCAGCCTGGTATCGTAAACATTTTGTTCTCCCTGCCGAAACAAAAGGTCAACGGGTTGTTCTTCATTTTGAAGCAGCCATGGGTAAACAGATTCTTTATCTGAATGGCAAACGCATCCAGGAACATTTGGGAGGTTATCTGCCTTTCACTCTGGATTTAACAGCCAATGGCGTACAAGCCGGAGACTCCTGCCTGCTTGCTGTTTTCACAGACAACAGTGATGACAAATCCTATCCCCCCGGAAAACGCCAATATACACTAGACTTCGCCTATCATGGCGGCATCTATCGTGATGTATGGATGATTGCCAAATCTCCGGTAGCTATCACCGATGCTATTGATTCACAAACCGTTGGCGGTGGAGGTGTATTCGTGCATTTTGATAAGATCAGTGAAAAGAGTGCACAAGTATATGTAAATACGGAAATTCAGAATGAGGATGTGCGTTCCGAATCGGTCACTGTAGAAACGACTTTGACAGATGCTGACGGAAAAGTAATCAAACGCTGTTCAGGAAAGCTGTCTTTAAAGCCTGGAGAGAAGAAATCCATCCAGCAACAGATGGAAGTGAAGAATCCAAAACTCTGGTCACCGGATACACCTTATTTATATAGAGTACAATCCCGTATTAAAAAAGGAAATAAATCTATGGATGGCGGCATTACCCGTGTCGGTATTCGCCTGGCAGAATTTCGTGGTAAAGACGGTTTTTGGCTGAATGGAAAACCTTTCGGCCAACTGGTAGGAGCCAATCGCCATCAGGATTTTGCCTATGTAGGCAATGCTTTACCGAACTCACAGCAATGGCGTGATGCCAAACGTCTGCGTGATGCCGGATGCACCATTATCCGTGTAGCACATTATCCGCAAGATCCTGCCTTTATGGATGCTTGCGATGAACTCGGCCTGTTTGTGATTGTCGCTACTCCGGGATGGCAGTACTGGAACAAAGATCCGAAATTCGGTGAGTTGGTTCATCAAAATACCCGTGAAATGATTCGTCGCGACCGTAATCATCCTTCCGTATTGATGTGGGAACCCATATTGAATGAAACTCGTTATCCACTTGATTTTGCTTTAAAGGCTCTTGAAATTACCAAAGAGGAATATCCTTATCCGGGACGTCCGGTAGCTGCTGCCGATGTTCATTCTGCAGGAGTGAAAGAACACTACGATGTTGTTTATGGCTGGCCGGGTGATGACGAAAAAGAAGACAGACCGGAACAATGTATCTTCACCCGTGAATTTGGAGAGAATGTGGATGACTGGTATGCCCACAATAATAACAACCGTGCCAGCCGTAGTTGGGGAGAACGCCCGTTATTGGTGCAGGCACTTTCCCTGGCAAAGAGTTATGATGAGATGTATCGTACTACCGGTTTATTTATCGGTGGTGCGCAATGGCATCCGTTCGACCATCAGCGCGGTTATCATCCTGATCCTTACTGGGGTGGCATCTACGATGCTTTCCGTCAGAAGAAATATGCATACGAAATGTTCCGTAGCCAGTCGTCTGCCAGTCTTCAGCATCCATTGGCAGCATGTGGCCCGATGATATTCATTGCTCATGAAATGTCGCAGTTCTCCGATAAAGATGTAGTTATATTCACCAACTGTGATTCTGTACGTCTTTCTATTTATGATGGAACGAAAAACTGGACGAAACCGGTAGTCCATGCCAAAGGACACATGCCGAATGCACCGGTTGTATTTGAAAATGTCTGGGATTTTTGGGAAGCACGCGGATATAGCTATACTCAAAAAAACTGGCAAAAAGTAAATATGGTGGCCGAAGGAATCATCAACGGAAAAGTGGTATGCACGCAAAAGAAAATGCCTTCCCGACGTTCCACCAAACTACGCCTCTATGTAGATACTCAAAAAGTGAACCTGGTAGCTGACGGCTCCGACTTTATCGTTGTTGTTGCCGAAGTAACCGATGATAGTGGAAATGTACGCCGTCTGGCAAAAGAGAACATTGTTTTCACCATAGAAGGTGAAGGAGAAATCATCGGAGATGCTACTATCGGCGCCAATCCCCGTGCAGTGGAATTTGGTTCTGCTCCCGTGTTGATTCGCTCCACCCGGAAAGCAGGAAAGATTAAAGTGAAAGCTCGTGTACAGTTTGAGGGAACTCAAGCTCCAACAGCAACTGAAATAGAGCTGGAAAGCATTCCGGCAGAACTTCCTTTCTGCTATGAGGAACAAACTTACGCAGAACGCAGAACTGCATCGTCCGTTCCGGAAGCAACTTCCTTTAAAGAATCATCTGAAGGAAAAGTACAACTGACAGAAGAAGAACGCCAAAAGGTGTTGGATGAGGTGGAACGCCAGCAAACTGAATTTGGAACGGAAAAATAGCACAATAAAAGATATTGAAAACAATGATTTAGAGCACTATTCAAAAAAAAAGACTATCTTTGAGTACATTTAATTCCAATTATAGCCATCAATGAGAAAACGGAATACCCTAATACTATTACTATCCATGATAGGCATTTATGCTTTTGCCTATCCGAATATGATTGTAGAACACTACACGGCTGAACGTGGTTTGCCCAATAATATTGTCAACTGCACTTTAAAAGGACAAGATGGGTTTATCTGGTTCGGAACGTGGTATGGACTATGTAGTTTTGACGGGAGTAAATTCCGTTCCTATGATAATCACGACGGTTTTTATTCCACAGACATTCCACCACGTAAGATTCAGCGTATCGTGGAAGATAAAAATGGTTTTCTGTGGATTAAGACCATCGACCGTAAACTCTACCTGTTCGATAAAAGGCATGAGAGTTTCCATGCTGTCTATGATGATGTGAAAGAATATTCAGAGAACATCCAGATTATCAAGATTCAGACAACTGAAGACGGAGATGTACTGTTATTGACAAAAGATAAAAGTCTTTTGCGTGCATATACCGACAAGGAAGGTAAAATAACGATGAAACAGCTGCACGATTCGCGTCCCAACGTGAACGTGTACGATATGCGTCTAAAGCATAACATCTTCTGCGAAACTGCAGAATTTATCAACTGGATTGGCATGGACTATCAGATTCTGTCCCTCCGGAAAGGGGCAGCTCTGAAAGATAAGCCTGCCGACTTTATACAGAAAAAGGTATCTGCCAATCCGGATCAGTTTACTTGTGCTTCCTATAATTCCAAATTCTTATGGTTGGGCGACAAGAAAGGTCATATTTATAGCATTGATCCGCAAAATGGAGTCGTCAACCGTTATGAGATACCGGAAATCAAACAACCGATTTCTAATCTATTGGTAACGGAATCCGGCCTGATGTACATCACCACCAATGAAGGTGCATACGAGTACAATATCGGCTACAAGCAGTTGACCAAGCTCCCCTTTACCATCCCTCAAAAAGACAACGGGGTTATATTCTATGATAAATATGATAAGATCTGGTTTCAGGAAGGGAACCAGGCATTGACCTATTATGATCCTCTGAACAGAAGCCACCACCGCTTTACATTCCCCAATCAGAATGCCATTGGCAATTTTGAAATGCAGGATGCCGGCGAACAAGGTATGTTCTTTATGACTCCGGGAGGAGAAATTCTTCTATTCGACAGGGAAAAGCTGGAAATGACCCGTATCAATCAATTGAAGCCTTTCTCCGATGATCTTCCCAACCAGCTTTTCTTCCATCTTCTGTTGGATAAAGATGGAATCCTCTGGTTAGCATCTACGAGTAGCGGGGTATACCGACTTAACTTCCCCAAGAAACAATTCCAACTATTGACAGAAGTTTCCCCCTCTCCGCTAGTATCCGAGAAATCGACTTCCTGGAATCAGGGGATACGTGCTCTCTTTCAGGCGCAAAATGGAGACATCTGGGTAGGAACCCGGTGGCAAGCTTTGTACCGTCTGGATCGCAACGGACAGGTGAAACAAATCTTCTCGGATAAGAATTATCTGCTGGGAGCCGTATATCATATTATGGAAGACAAAGACGGTAATCTTTGGTTTTCTACTAAAGGAAATGGGCTTGTCAAAGCCGAACCGGATATGAATTCTCCTCACGGATTGCGTTTTACCCGTTATATCAATGATCCCAAGAATCCAAATTCTATCAGTAACAATGACGTATATTTTACCTATCAGGATAGCCAGGGACGCATCTGGGTGGGATTATTAGGAGGAGGACTAAATTTGATTTCCGAAGAGAACGGAGCTATCACCTTCATACATAAATACAACGGATTGAAACAATATCCTGCCTATGGTCTTTATATGGAAGTGCGTACCATGACGGAAGATGAAGACGGGCGTATCTGGGTAGGAACCATGGATGGTTTGATGTCTTTCGACGGACATTTTACCACTCCCGAACAGATTCAGTTTGAAACGTACCGCCAGGTTAGTGAAAATTCGAACGTAGCGGATAACGATATTTATGTACTCTACAAAGACACCGATTCGCAAATCTGGGTAAGTGTGTTTGGAGGCGGTTTGAATAAATTAGTTCGCTATGATAAGGAAAAGCATGAACCGATTTTCAAGTCCTATGGTATCCGTGAAGGTATGAATAACGACGTAGTCAAGTCTATTGTAGAAGACAAAAACGGCAACTTATGGTTTACAACGGAAATCGGTTTGTCTTGTTTCAATAAAGCTACCGAGCAGTTCCGCAACTATGATAAATACGACGGTTTCCTAAATGTGGAGTTAGAAGAGGGTAGTGCACTCCGGACATTGAATGGAGACTTATGGATTGGTACCCGTCAGGGAATCCTGGCATTCTCTCCTGACAAATTGGAAACACTGCATACGAACTACGATACACGTATCGTTGATTTCAAAGTATCCAATCGCGATCTGCGTAGTTTCCGCGAATGTCCGATCCTAAAAGAATCCATCACATACGCCAAAGCAATCCGGCTGAACTACAATCAATCCATGTTCACGATTGAATTTGCGGCATTGAATTTCTATAATCAGAACCGGGTGTCATACCGTTACATACTTGAAGGTTATGAAAAAGAGTGGCATTATAGCGGAAAGAATCGCATCGCTTCTTACACCAATGTGCCTCCCGGAGACTATACTTTCCGTGTAGAAACAATGGATGAAGCCAATCCGGAACTTGTTTCCAACTGCACGCTGGCCGTCACCATTCTTCCGCCCTGGTGGTTGAGCTGGTGGGCAACTCTTATTTACGTGATATTGGGTCTGGCAGCCCTCTATTTTAGTTTGCGTCTGGCTTTCTTCATGATTAAAATGAAGAATGATATTTATATCGAACAAAAGGTTTCAGAGATGAAAATCAAGTTCTTTACCAATATTTCCCATGAATTGCGCACTCCTTTGACATTGATAAAAGGCCCGATACAAGAATTAAGGGAACGTGAAAAGCTGTCTCCGAAAGGATTGCAATATGTGGATTTGATGGAGAAGAACACCAATCAGATGCTGCAATTAGTGAATCAGATACTTGATTTCCGGAAGATTCAAAACGGGAAAATGCGTTTGCATGTGTCGTTGATTGATTTTAATGAAATGATAGCCTCTTTCCAGAAAGAATTCCGCGTGCTTTCCGAAGAAAATGAAATCAGTTTCACTTTCCAATTACCGGATGAACCGATTATGGTATGGGCGGACAAGGAGAAAATGAGCATTGTGATCCGCAATATCATATCCAATGCATTCAAATTCACTCATTCCGGTGGAAGCATTTATATAACTACCGGATTGACAGACGACGGAAAACGTTGTTATGTGCGGGTGGAAGATAACGGAGTCGGTATTCCACAAAACAAACTGACCGAGATTTTTGAGCGTTTCTCACAAGGAGAGAATGCGAAAAACTCCTATTATCAGGGTACAGGTATCGGATTGGCACTTTCAAAGGAGATAGTCAATCTTCATCACGGACTGATTCGTGCTGAAAGTCCTGAAGGACAGGGAGCAGTATTTATTGTAGAACTCCTGATGGATAAGGAGCATTATCGCCCGTCGGAAGTTGACTTTTATGTGGGAGGTACGGAAACAGTTCCTGTTTCTGTAGAACAGGAACCTGTTGCCAATGCCATATCTGAAGAAGATACGGAAGAAGAACCGGAAATTGATGCTTCATTGCCAACTCTTTTGTTGGTGGAAGACAACAAAGACCTTTGTCAGTTGATAAAGCTTCAGTTGGAAGACAAGTTCAATATCCACATTGCCAATAACGGAGTAGAAGGTTTGAAGAAAGTGCACCTGTATCATCCCGATATCGTAGTGACCGATCAGATGATGCCTGAAATGGACGGCCTTGAAATGTTGCAATCTATTCGCAAAGATTTCCAGATCAGCCATATTCCTGTTATTATCCTGACTGCAAAGAATGATGAGGGCGCCAAGACCAAAGCTATTACTTTAGGAGCAAATGCCTACATCACCAAACCTTTCAGTAAGGAATATCTGTTGGCACGTATTGACCAGCTGCTTGCCGAACGGAAATTGTTCCGTGAACGAATCCGCCAGCAAATGGAAAACCAGACAACGACCGAAGAAGACAGCTACGAACAATATCTGGTAAAGAAAGACGTGCAGTTCCTTGAAAAGATACATCAGGTCATTGAAGAAAATATGGACGACAGTGATTTTAATATTGACACCATAGCATCCGGTATCGGATTAAGTCGTTCGGCATTCTTCAAGAAACTAAAGAGTCTTACCGGTCTGGCTCCTGTAGATTTGGTAAAAGAGATCCGTTTGAATAAATCCATCGAGTTGATTAAGAATACGGATTTAAGTGTTTCTGAAATTGCTTTTGCTGTCGGATTCAAGGATTCAGGATATTACAGCAAGTGTTTCCGGAAGAAATATAATCAAACCCCTCGCGAATATATGAATGAATGGCGGAAAGGAGAGAGATAACCGATTACAAAATGCTTTCTTAATCGTCCTTTTAGAAACCTATTAAGATTCGAAAGAATGAATAACATTAAGAAAGTATTATCAGCGTGGATGCTGGTTGCCTGTGTACTACCTGTGGCAGCCCAGTATCCTGTAATTCCGGACTCGGTAAAAGAAAGAGGAGCAAAACAAGAAGCGGAGTTCGAACGGAAATCCGACGCGGCATGGGAAAAAGCTTTGCCGACAGTTTTAGAAGAAGCAAAGAAAGGCCGCCCTTATAAGCCATGGGCCTCCAAACCCGAAGATTTGATAAAGAGCAATATCCCGGCCTTCCCCGGTGCGGAAGGCGGAGGTATGTACACTCCCGGTGGACGTGGAGGAAAAGTGATTGTTGTCACTTCTTTGGAAGATTCCGGTCCCGGAACATTCCGCGAAGCCTGTGAAACAGGAGGTGCACGTATCATTGTGTTTAATGTTTCGGGAGTGATTCGTCTGAAAAGCCCGATTAGTGTACGTGCTCCTTATGTAACCATTGCCGGACAAACAGCTCCCGGAGATGGTATCTGTATCACCGGACAATCTTTCCTGATCGATACACACGATGTCGTGATTCGTCACATGCGCTTCCGTCGTGGTGCGCAGGACGTAGCTTTCCGTGATGATGCGGTAGGAGGGAATGCAGTAGGAAATATCATGGTAGACCATTGCTCTGCCAGTTGGGGATTGGATGAAAATATGTCTATCTACCGTCATGTATATAACAGAGGGGCAGACGGACACGGTCTGAAACTTCCGACAGTAAACATTACCATTCAAAATTCTATTTTCTCCGAAGCACTGGATACATACAACCATGCTTTCGGCGCAACCATCGGTGGTCACAACAGTATGTTCTGCCGGAATCTCTTTGCTTCCAACATCAGTCGGAACAGTTCGGTGGGTATGGACGGTGATTTTAACTTCGTCAATAATGTTGTCTTCAACTGGTGGAATCGTTCTGTAGACGGAGGTGACCACAACAGTTTCTACAATATGATAAACAACTACTTCAAACCCGGCCCCATCACTCCGCTAGGCAAGCCAATCTCTTATCGTATTCTCAAACCGGAAGCAGGACGTGACAAAAGCAAACCTCTCTCATTCGGAAAGGCTTATGTAAACGGGAATATTATTCATGGCAATGCCAAGGTCACAAAAGATAACTGGGACGGAGGCGTACAACTGAAAGAAGATGTGGATGCCGCAAAGTTTTTACCATTAATTAAATCGGATGAAGCTTTCAAAATGCCTCCGGTTACTGTGATGGATACCAAAAAAGCTTATACCTTTGTATTGGATAATGTAGGAGCCACTTTCCCCAAACGGGACGCTGTGGATGCCCGTGTTATAAAGACCGTGCAAACAGGAAAAGCCATTTATGTGAAAGATGCACTGGAGTTTGTCTCTCCTTATGTGAAAAGACGGTTACCGGCTGATTCTTATAAGCAGGGCATCATTACAGACATTCGTCAGGTAGGCGGACTTCCCGAATATAAAGGAGAAGCAGTAGTGGACTCGGACGGCGACGGTATGCCGGATGCCTGGGAAATAGCTAACGGTCTGAATCCGAATGACCCGACCGACGCAACTATGGACTGCAATGGTGACGGATATACCAATATTGAAAAATACATCAATGGTATAGACACTAAAAAGAAAGTGGACTGGACAGATTTGAAGAACAATTACGATACATTGTCTAAACGGAAAAGTCTGTTATAAGCAGATGAAAAAAGATTAAAGATGATTGGATTGAATATACAAGTAAGAACTATCCTTCTGGGATTATTAAGTATTGGGTTTGTGCAAAGTTATGCGCAAACCTTTGCTTTACAGGTTAAGAATGACCAAATCACTTACCTGAATGATGATCGGGGAAACCGTATTCTCGATTTTTCTACATGCGGATATAAATCCTCCGAACAGGATATTCCTTCTGTCCGTAATGTTGTGTTTGTCCCCTGGAAAGCAGGAGATAACACTGCACGTATTCAACGTGCCATTGATTATGTAGCCTCGCTGTCTCCCGATGCTTCCGGTTTTCGTGGAGCGGTTTTACTCGATCAGGGAGAGTTTGCCCTGTCCGGCAGTATTCGTATCTCCACCTCCGGAATTGTATTGCGGGGAACGAATAAAGAAAAAACAATACTGCTGAAGAAAGGCGTAGACAGAGGTGCCCTTATTTATATGGAAGGAATAGACGACTTGAATGTACAAGACACTTTGCAGGTACTTTCAAACTATGTTCCGGTAAACACACGAACATTGGAAGTGGCTTCAGGCATTTCTCTGAAAAAAGGAGATCGTGTAATGGTTGCCCGTCCTTCCGGCAAGGAGTGGATTGCCTCTTTGGGTTGTGACATCTTTGGAGGAGGTATCAGTGCGTTAGGATGGAAAGAAGGGGATATGGATCTGACCTGGGACAGAACAGTCAGTGAAGTAAATGGCAACCAGATAACATTGGATGCTCCGCTGACCGTAGCTCTGGATGCTAAATATGGTGCTTCTTCTCTATTGACTTATCAATGGAACGGACGTATCTACGATTGTGGAGTAGAGAATATGACACTGATCTCTGATTATGACAAGCGTTATCCTAAAGATGAAGATCATTGCTGGACAGGTATTTCCATTGAGAATGCGGAAAACTGTTGGGTAAGACAACTCAATTTCAAACATTTTGCAGGAAGTGCCGTGATTGTTCAGCGTACAGGTTCCAAAATCACTGTCGAAGACTGTATCTCAAGAGAACCTGTTTCAGAAATCGGAGGAATGCGTCGTTGCACTTTCCACACACTGGGACAACAAACTTTATTTCAACGTTGCTACTCGGAACGAGGTATTCATGACTTTGCTGCCGGATATTGTGCAGCCGGTCCCAACGCTTTTGTACAATGTGATTCATACGAATCTTTAGGATTCAGCGGCTCTATTGATGCCTGGGCATGTGGACTGTTGTTCGATGTAGTAAATATCGACGGTCATAACCTGACTTTCAAGAATTTGGGACAAGATAAAAGTGGAGCCGGTTGGAATACGGCAAATAGCTTGTTCTGGCAATGTACTGCAGCAGAAATCGAATGTTATGCTCCGGCAAAGGATGCGATGAACCGTGCATACGGCTGTTGGGCGCAGTTCTCCGGTGACGGTGAATGGGAACAATCCAACAATCACGTACAACCTCGCAGTATCTTTTATGCCCAATTGGAAGAACGATTGAATAAAGAATGTGCAGAACGTGCACGTATCTTGCCTAGAAATACAAGTGCAACCAGTAGTCCTACAGTTGAAGTGGCTATGGAACTGGCTAAAGAGGCTTATCATCCACGATTAACGTTGGAACATTGGATAGGCGATCATAAATTTGCTCCTTCGGTGGAGTCAGCCGGAGTGAAATCAGTTGATGACATTAAAGAGAAAAGGGGGGTATCATTAGCCGCAAATTCTTCTACTACCCAATCACCCACTCAACCGGAAGTAACTATCACTAACGGACGTATCCAAATGGATGGTATTTTATTGGTTGGAAACAGTCATACCACCCCTTGGTGGAATGGAAAGCTTAAAACCAATTATCTGAAAAAGGCAAGTCCGGCCATTACCCGCTTTGTTCCGGGACGCGAGGGACTGGGATTGACAGACCGCATTGATTCTGTTATCAATTTTATGAAACAGAAAAACATACTTGTTTTCGATCAGAACTATGGTCTTTGGTATGACCGCCGTCGCGATGACCACGAACGGATTCGCCGTCGGGATGGTGATGTTTGGGGACCTTTCTATGAACAGTCATTCGGACGCAGCGGTCAGGAAACAGCGTGGGAAGGATTGAGCAAATATGATTTGAAACGTCCCAATGCATGGTACTGGAGTCGCTTAAAAGAGTTTGCGGAGAAGGGAAATAAAGACGGGCTGCTTTTGTTTCATGAGAACTATTTCCAGCACAATATTCTGGAAGCCGGTGCACATTGGGTAGATTCTCCGTGGAGAAGCAGCAATAACATCAATCAGACCGGATTTCCTGAACCTGCTCCATTTGCCGGTGACAAACGAATCTTTGTAGCAGATATGTTCTATGACGTCAGCCATCCTGTTCGTCGTGAACTGCACAGGCAATATATACGTCAATGCCTGAATAACTTCGCAGACAATTCGAATGTAATTCAGTTGACAAGTGCTGAATTTACAGGACCGTTGCACTTCGTACAGTTCTGGTTGGATGTGATAGCCGAATGGGAAACTGAAACCGGAAAGAAAGCAAAAGTGGCATTAAGTACCACGAAAGATGTGCAGGATGCTATCCTTGCAGACCCCAAACGCGCTGCCATAGTAGATATCATTGATATCCGTTACTGGCATTATAAGACGGATGGGATCTTTGCGCCGGAAGGTGGAAAGAATATGGCACCGCGTCAGCACATGCGTAAGATGAAAGTAGGAAAGGTCACTTTCAATGAAGCATATAAAGCTGTCAATGAGTATCGACAGAAATTTCCCCAGAAGGCAGTGACGTTCTACGCACAGAATTATCCGGCTATGGGATGGGCTGTATTCATGGCTGGTGGTTCATGTCCTGTAATTCCATGCACAGATAAGGCATTCCTGAAGGATGCAGCAGCCATGGAAGTGGAAGAAACGAATACGGATGAGTACAAGAAAATGGTAAAATCTGATATTGGAAGTATCATTTATTCCAAGTCCGGAACAGAAATTCCTGTTCAATTATCGTCCGGGAAGTATGCATTAAAGTACATTCACCCTGCTTCCGGAAAGATTGAAACGATAAATAAATCATTGAAAATAAATGGATTATACAACCTAAAGGTGCCTGATAAGAAAGAAGGCATTTACTGGTTCCATAAGCTATAAAACAGAAAATCCCGTTGAAGAGTCTTCAGCGGGATTTTTGGTTTTTATAGGTAAATTCTAGTAAAAGAGTGTTATAAAACATGATACTTGTTTTTTCAATCCACAAACCAGATTTTACCCAAGGTTGCGGTCGATACTGCTTAGTTTTGCAACATCAAATCAATCGAATTAATGCTATGATGGAACAGACTAATCATTCAACCGAAACTTTACTCGCTTCTTTTCAAGCGGGAAACATGGCAGCTTTTTCACAGCTGTATAATTTGCACATCAACGTCCTTTTTAATTACGGATTGAAGTTGACCATTGATAGAGAGTTGCTGAAAGATTGTATTCATGACATCTTCGTGAAACTCTATACAAAGAAAGATGAATTAGGCACCATTGATAATTTGAGATCATACTTATTCATCTCATTAAAAAATAAACTTTGTGATGAACTTCGCAAACGCATGTATATGTCTGATACGGCAGTAGAGGAAGTTAGCGTGGCTACTCCTACAGATGTAGAAGATGATTATATGGAAGAAGAGCAGCGCAAGAATGAATTTTCATTGGTTAGACGTCTGCTGGATCAATTATCTCCCCGCCAGCGTGAAGCGCTTACCTTATATTATATAGAAGAAAAGAAATACGAGGATATTTGCGAGATTATGAACATGAATTATCAGTCTGTACGCAACTTGATGCACCGCGGATTGACAAAGTTGCGTACTCTGGCAAGTTAATTTTAGTAAAAAGATAAACTGGTTGAGTACATATACAGGATAACGTCGTCCTATTTATGTAAACGCTTAAAAAGGATGCGATATGTGCTCAAAGGTAAAGGATTTTTTGACGGATGATGATTTTATCAACTATGTGCTGGGTGTAACTCCGCAATCAGCTTCCCAATGGGAAACTTATTTCAGAGAGCACCCGGAAGAGATGGCAGATGCAGAAGAAGCTAAAGCTGTATTACTGGCTCCGGCAAATGTAGCCTGTGACTTCTCCATAGTTGAAAATAACGAATTAGAAGATAGGATTATTAGTAGTATAAAAGATTTTTCGGGTATTTTGTAGATAGGTTAGATAGTTAGATAAAGTAGTTAGGTTAGTTAAGGCATTAAAAGATTGACGCAGTCTTTCACAGGAGGTTTAGCTTTAAACACTGTGAAAGACTGTGTTTTTTATTGGTCTTGTCCGGGCTTCTCGGCGGATTTCTGAATATTGAAAGCACTGCTGAAGCTGACAATTAGCACAATGCATCCACCCAATATGCCAATAATCATATAAGCGATACGGATGTCGAACGCCTGTGAAATGGCACCGATAAGAAGAGGAGCAACCAGTGAACCTATAAAACTGATACTTGACAGAATGGTAAGTGCAATGCTGACCGGTGTTTTCGATTTGGCTCCAACAAAGCTATACAAAGTAGGTACAATACAAGATATTCCCAAACCGACCAACATAAAACCCAATGAATTGATGATGACTTTCATAGCCATAGATTCAAAAATACCTCCTAATAAGGCAGAAACAAAAAAGCCGATACAAATAAAGCTACCTGCCAATTGCAGAACTTTCTTCTTTCCCCAAAGCTGATAAGCGTAGTTAGTTAAAAAACGCCCTGTTGCCATCATAATCATAAACACAAGAAAGCCGATCTGCAACGATTTAGGTACGTGGACGACTGATTCGAAATAAACGGCGCTCCAATCGAACATCGCACTTTCTACAATCAGTGCAAACAGCCCGACAAGTCCTAACTGCAAAAGCAATATTTCCGGTTTTTGAAACAATAACCGGAATCCATTGGGAGCTTTGGCCGTATTTCTTTCCTTCGTTTCAGAAACCTCCACTTCCTGCGGTGCGCTCTCCTGCAAATAGTTCCGTCCGGAAAGCACTATTATAAAGATGATTATGAATATAAGTGTATAATGCCAGATAGGGGAGACTCCTGCCAGAATCATCACAAAACCGATAAGTGCCCCGGCACATGCTCCTAAGCTCCATCCTCCATGAAAAGTTGCCATAATGGTTTTACCATACAGGCGTTCCACCTCAATCCCTTGTGTATTGAATGATATATCGCACAAATTCCAAAACACACCAAAGCAAAATAGTAAAAAGCCCAACAGATAGACTTCATGAGCCAGTCCGATGCAGAGCAGGGAAAAAGCATATCCCAGAATACTGACCTGTACCATACTCCGACTTCCCAACTTCGAAACAAGGTAGCCCGCCAAAGGTATCGCCACAAATTTGCCTACAGGAATCATAAATAAGATCAGTCCCCAATAAAAAGCATAATTTGCAGCAAAAACATCTTTGAAATCAGGGATTCGACTAGCCCAACTTGACATACAAAGTCCTTGAGCGAAGAAAAAAGTCAATATGGCAAAACGTATTCTCTCTTTGGGATGCGTAAATTGGTTATTCATGCATTTTTTATTTTTAATCGCGGCAAAGGTATCCATTTTTTTTGTACTTTTGCGCCCGATTAAAAAATATCATATTCATGAAGACAGGCGAATCTTTATTATCGGTAGGTAAATTTATAGCAGAATATTCAGCCCATTTAATGGGAGCCGGAGTACACACCTCGCGGGTAGTACGTAATACAAAGCGTATCGGAGAGGCTTTCGGGCTAGATGTCAAGTTAAGCGTGTTTCATAAAAATATCATTCTGACCATTATAGACAAAGACACAAACGAGGCTTGTAATGAGGTTATAGACATTCCTGCACACCCGATCAGTTTTGAACATAATTCAGAATTAAGCGCATTGAGTTGGGAAGCAGTAGACAATCATTTGTCATTGGAAGAATTGAAAGATAAATATAAGAAGATTATTTCTGCTCCGCGGATACATCCTCTTTTCGTTTTATTATTAGTAGGGTTTGCCAATGCTTCTTTCTGTAAATTGTTCGGTGGTGATTTAATTTCTATGGGAATTGTGTTCTCGGCTACAATTACAGGATTCTACCTGAAACAACAAATGCAGATGAAGAAGATAAACCATTACGTTGTATTTATCGTCTCGGCTTTTGTTGCTTCCCTGTGTGCTTCCACTGCGCTGATTTTCGATACGACCTCGGAGATTGCAATGGCAACCAGCGTACTTTATCTCGTGCCCGGTGTTCCTTTGATTAATGGCGTGATTGATGTAGTAGAAGGATACGTATTAACAGGATTTGCCCGTCTGACAGAAGCATCTTTGTTGATTGTCAGCATCGCGATCGGACTTTCCTTCACATTATTAATGGTAAAAAACAGTTTAATTTGATATGATAGCACTTGACATTCTTACTGATGGATTTTTTGCAGCAGTAGCAGGTATAGGATTTGGTGCGATTTCCGATCCTCCTTTGCGGGCATTCAAGATGATTGCCATACTGGCAGCATTGGGACACGCTTGTCGTTTTTGTTTAATGACTTATTTAGGTGTGGATATTGCCACAGGTTCTTTGTTTGCCGGATTGGTCATCGGCTTCGGTAGTTTATGGTTGGGTAAAAAAGTATATTGTCCGATGACGGTACTTTACATTCCGGCATTGCTTCCCATGATTCCGGGTAAGTTTGCATACAACATGGTATTTTCACTTATCATGTGTCTGCAAAATGTGAATGATCCGGATAAGCTGGACAAGTTCATGTCCATGTTCTTCTCTAATACTCTGGTAGCAAGTACAGTGATTTTCATGTTGGCGGTAGGAGCTACTTTCCCGATGTTCCTGTTCCCACATAGAGCCTTTTCATTAACAAGACATTAAAAACTACTTTTATGGAGATTTTTTGGAGAACAATTGCATATTATAATTCAGCTACCTGGCTTTTACAGATAGTTATCATTCTGATTGGTATTGCATTGACCGGATTGCTTATCGGCAAACCACGCCCGTGGGTGAAAATGACAATGAAGGTCTATATGATAGGTCTTTATACATGGATTTCTGTGGTCTACTATTATATCTATTGTGAAGAGCGCAGTTATAATGGGGTGATGGCAATGTTCTGGGGCGTTATGGCTGTCATTTGGCTATGGGATGCAATCACAGGATATACGACTTTCGAACGTACCCACAAATATGATCTATTGTCTTACGTCCTGTTGGCAATGCCTTTTATATATCCTCTGGTTTCACTGGCACGCGGACTCTCGTTTCCGGAAATGACTTCTCCGGTAATGCCTTGTTCAGTAGTTGTGTTTACCATCGGATTATTACTGCTGTTTGCGCAAAAGGTCAATATGTTTCTGGTATTGTTCCTTTGCCACTGGTCATTGATCGGATTATCCAAAACTTATTTCTTCCAGATTCCGGAAGATTTCCTGTTGGCAAGTGCCACAATTCCCGGATTGTATCTTTTCTTCAGAGAATATTTTCTGAACAATCTGCATGCCGACACCAAGCCGAAAGCCAAATATATCAATTGGCTATTGATAAGCGTTTGCGTCGGACTGGCTGTGTTGCTGACTACTACCATGTTTTTAGAATTAGTTCCGAAGAATTGATCCGGAACACATAGAAGATATTCAAATCAAAAAAGTCTTTCTAGCTTTAATGGCTATGAAAGACTTTTTGCATTATATCACATTTACTTAATTGCGTAGAATATCCGCAGAGCATACTGCATCACCGCATCAGGCAACCACTTTTTACTCTTTGCAAACAACACCTGTATCCAGGGACCTACTTTCGTTCGGAAAGGAGGATTTGTACGCTCCACTATTTTACAGATTGCAGCAGCCAACTTCCGTGGATGGCACCCATTACGTTCCTCTTTTTCTATGATCTCCAATGATTTCCGGAAGCTTTCTCCATAATCGGTATCCAGTCTTGTCTGTTCGGAGATATTCCGATTATCAGTAAATCCGGTGTTGAAGTCTCCCGGTTCTACCACGCAAACCTTTATATTGAACGGATGGACCTCTAAAGCCAATGCTTCGCTATATCCTTCCACCGCAAATTTGGAAGCAGAATAAAATCCCTGATAAGGGATGCCCATTACGCCACCAATAGAGCTGATATTGATGATCTTCCCTTTTCGGTTTTTACGCATGACAGGCAATACTTCCCGGCACATATTCACTACACCAAAGAAATTGGTATTCATCTGTATGTTTACTTCCTTTTCCGTAGCAAGTTCCAATGCACCGCCAATACCCATCCCGGCATTATTAATCAGTACGTCAATCCGTCCCTGTTCCGATAGAATCCTATCAATAGCTTGACGGATAGAAGGTGAATTGGTAACATCGACAACCAGCATTTTCACCTCATTCATGTCTTCGGAAAGTTTCCGACTTGTCCCATAAACGATGTGTCCTTGTGCTGATAACATTTGAGCAGTAATCTTTCCAAACCCGGAAGATGCTCCGGTGATAAGTATAACTTGTGGTTGCATATATCTTGTATTTCTAGCAAATATAAAGAGAATATCTGAATGTTTAGTTTCATAACATGCAATTCCTGTCTAGAAGCAATAAAAAAGTGGAGGCATACGATGTTAAACGTAGTTAAAAACAATTCAGATAAAGAGCGTATGACTACAGTATCCCCTTTTTTATTACTTCTTTTGTATATGTTTAAATCTAATAAATACACAAACTAAAATTTTAGATGATGAAGAAATGCATTTTTACACTCTGTTTGATTATGGTTTCTGGATTTCTTTCAGCGCAATCTGTAGATCGTAAAATCATCGTTAAAATGGGAAAGAGTAGGCATTTGTATGCTAATCTTATCTTGCAAAATAAACTTCCGATGAGGGGAATGATAGAATCCGGCGTCCCTGTCTTGGTTTTGGATAGCACCTTTGTGTTTACTCATTTAGACGACTTAAACATTTCATTGGTTGAATCAAAAGCAACTTTGAATTTAGCGGGAAACAAGTATAAATGTACACATATAACCAATGATACAATTTTTGTAAATGGTCTATTTTATAAAGGCAAAACTGTCATTGCTAATATGGCTTCTAAAAAGATAGATATTATGTATCCCATTCATCTGTTTGGAGATCTAAACGATGCTAATAGTAAGATTATGGAACTAAATATTTCATCTAAATACATGATGCCACTAACCCGACAAGAATTGGAACTGAAAAAAAGTAAATATAAGAAATACCCAATGAGGAATGATGGATATGGAAATATGTATGCAATCGATTCTGAATTAAAAGTAGCTTCCAATTCTAAATATTATTACTCTCTCGAGGGAGATTTTCTATTAGACCTGGGAAACGCTTCATTTCTATTTCTTTTGGAACAACACCCTGCCTATAAAGAATTTATCAATAATTCTAATATAGAACTTCGGCAAGGAAATGATAATCAGGGAAGAAAGATACCAGTGAAGGGATTTCTAGCAAAAAAATGCTATATGGCTGATGTGCCTTTTTATGATGTAACTATAGCAATAACCCCACAACTTCCCAAGTTTACTACGGTGGGTGTTTTAGGATTGAAGTTTTTCGAAAAATTTAATGTTATATTTGATTTTGGCGAAAAAATTCTCTACCTGAAATAAAATAGAGAGAAAATCAGTATATATGATAGTAGCACGCCATTATGATACTATCATATATACACTATAAAAAATTAGTAACCAATAAGGTTATTTCTCTAAAATAGCAGTCATTTTCTCCCGCCAATCTTCACCATTCTTCGGCTGGAAAGTTTCAAATCCCAGTTCTTTGCCGATTTGGATATTCGAGGCGCCGTCATCTACAAATAAAGTTTCAGAAGGAATGATATTGCAATCATTCACCATATAATCGAATATTTCCGGTGCAGGTTTTGTGTGACCGACCTGATAAGACAGATATAGTTTATCACAGTAATCATTCAACGGCTTTTTCCTTGACGAGAAATCAGGGCTGCATGCCCATGACATAACGAAAGGATTAGTATTACTTAAAATATACACATGATATGATTTTCTCAATTCTAATATATAATCGAGTTTATTTAGATTCACTTCATTGAAAAAGCCCAGCCATGCCTGTTTGGTTTCCTCCATCGTCAATGAACGGCCACATAAATTCTCCAGTTGTTTCCGAAACTCATCCGCACTTAGCTTACCTTCTTCCAGTTCTTGAAAGATGCCGGTCTGGTGATATTTATCCAGACGGGTGTCGGCATCTGCCAGTCCCAGTTTGATAAATGCCTGAACCGCTTTATCGCGATCAATATCTACAATCACCCCTCCAAAATCAAATACAATGTTTTTAATCATGATATATAATTTTTTTGTTTGCTACAAAGATACGGCTTATCTTCTTAATTAGCAGTGCACAACGGCTTGATATTTGTCAAAAAAACATAGTGACGCTATCCTTGCCAAATAGTGTCACTATCACACCCGGATAGCGTAGCTATAAGGAGAGGATAGCGTCACTATACTTTTTGTATGACTTAGGGAAGGGTAAATACCGATTATTTTTTATATTTGCAAATCCAATCAATCCTTTGTAAAGACAAAAATAGAGTTATGAATAACCTTCGAATTTTATTGTATATGATGCTCCTTTCATTGGCTGCATGTCATCCGGAAGGAACGAGTGTGAAGCAAGGGTTAGACAAAGCCGCACAACTCATGGCACAGGACCCGGATACGGCATCTATTATTCTTGAGACTATTCAGACAAGTCAAATGAATGAAGCTCAACTGGCAGAATATAATTTATTGTGTACCCAACTCAACGAGGACAAAAGTATTCCTCATTCTTCTGATAAGCAGATCAGGCAGGCGGCATCTTATTATGAGAAGAATGGCAATGAATATCAAAAATCAAAAGCATATTATTATCTTGCCTGTGTAGAAAGTGATCTGGAACAGCAAGAGGAGGCAGAAATCCACTTTAAGGAGGCAATCAAACTTGCCAAAGAAACAGAGGAATACGATCATCTGGCAAAAATCTGCAAACGATGTAGTCTTTATTATCAGAAATACGGTAACTTTGATGAAGCACTGGAAATGGAGAGAAAGGCATACGCCAGTCAGTTGATGTTGAATGACGGTAAAAGCGATTCTTCAGTAATTCTTTCTTCTGCTTTAGGAATGTTCGGTGTGATGTCTTTGTTGCTTGGACTACTCTGGAAGAAAAATCGGCACGCACTTTCCCAATTGGATCTTTTCAAAGAAGAAATACTGAAAAAAGATGTTGAATCGGATAAGCTGATCTTGCAATGTAACCATCTCGAAGAGAAGTATCAGTCTCTTCAACTACATATCTATGAAAGTTCCCCCATTGTCTCAAAAGTACGACAGTTTAAAGAACGGAATGTTTTGTCTTCTAAAATCCCTTCTTTCTCCGAGAAAGACTGGACAGAGTTACTGCGACTTCAGGAAAACGTCTATGGACTTGTATCTAAATTGAAAGAAATAGGTCCGAAGCTCACAGAAGAGGATTTAAGGGTATGTGCTTTTCTGCGGGAGGGAGTCCAACCTGCTTGTTTTGCTGATTTAATGAAACTGACTACAGAGACGCTGACCCGGAGAATCTCCAGAATAAAAACGGAGAAACTGATGTTGGCAAATTCTAAAGAGTCACTGGAAGATATTGTGAAATCATTGGGGGATCTTTCATTTTGTGCAAGAAATTAATTATTATCTGGTAATGATTCATTATCTCCTTACTACATTTAAGGATTTTCGTTGCAGAGATTAATGGTTTTTAGTACAGAAATTAGTAATCTTTTATGCAGTCGGGTAGTTGTCCCGTTATAACGGGACGATGGTCATCCTATAGGGTGACAAATGTCACTTTATAAGGTGATATTTGTCATTCTGTAATATGATTATCTGTCTTTAGAAGAATGAAAATCATTAAAGATACGAAATTAAATAGCAAAAAACAAGAGTGGCACTTGTTTTTCCTAATATCCCAATAGTTTTTTCATAGTTGATACATTGTCATTTTTATGCCATTTACCTTACTATGCCATTATTAATTTGTACCTAATTTATCCTCTGTCTGTTTTTGTCTATCTCTTCACTTTTATTATTGTTGATTATCAACATATTATCATTGACGACCGTCCGTATCCGTCCGGTAAAAAATGCCTGTTTTAGCAGTATGTCCTGTAACTTTGCAAATAAAAAAGTACAGAACAATGAGCAACTTATTATTTAAAAGATGGAATGATTTCGGTGGGTGGCTGGTCTTTCTGATAGCAGCATTTGTGTATGGGATGACCATCGAACCAACCGCAAGTTTCTGGGATTGTCCCGAATTTATTTCTTGTGCTGAAAAATTACAGGTAGGGCATCCGCCGGGAGCACCTTTCTATATGCTTGTCGGCAACCTGTTTACCCAGTTTGCTTCCGATGCTTCGCAAGTGTCGGGAATGGTCAACTTTTTAAATGCACTATTGAGTGCCGGTTGTATCTTGTTTCTTTTCTGGAGTATTACCCGATTAGTGAGAGCCTTGCTTGTGGGCGATGAACGGAAATTATCTGTTATGGATGTTATTATCATTCTGGGAGCGGGTTTTGTGGGAGCTTTAGCTTATACTTTCAGTGATACATTCTGGTTTAGTGCGGTAGAGGGTGAGGTATATGCCTTCTCTTCTTTCCTCACAGCCTTGGTATTTTGGATGATTCTTCGCTGGCAGGATGAAGCAGATTCTGTGTCCGGTGACCGCTGGATTATCCTGATAGCCTATATTATAGGGCTTTCAATCGGAGTGCATTTGCTTAATCTGCTTTGTATTCCTGCCATTGTATTAGTGTTCTATTACCAAAAATATCAGACTCTATCATTCAAGGGAGTTATCGGGGCCATTGCATTATCCGGTATTCTTATTGTATTGATTCTTTTTGTTTATATACCCGGAATGGCTGATGTAGGAGGATGGTTCGAATTATTCTTTGTCAATGTGATGGGATTACCCTTCCAGTCAGGATTGATCGTCTTTCTGGGTTTGGTCCTGTTTTTACTGATAGGAGCCATTTATCGGTTTAGAAAACGCATCGTGAATACCGGTTTGTGGTGTTTACTCATGCTCACCATAGGATATACCACCTATGCGGTCATACTCATTCGTGCCAATGCTAATACGCCGCTCAACGAGAATGCACCGGATAATATTTTCACACTCAAAAGCTACCTGAATCGCGAACAGTATGAAAGTGCTCCTTTACTTTATGGGAGAACCTATGCATCCGAACCGGAGTATGTGCCCGAAGGAGACTATTACAAGGTAAAAACAGAAAAAGGGACTGCCATCTATCGGCCGGATAAGAAGGAAGGCAAGTATAAAATTATCCGCTATAAAGAAGACGTGTGCTACACTCAAAATATGTTGTTTCCACGAATGTGGAATGATCGTTCGGCCGCTTCTTACAAAGGATGGTCCGGAGGAGGTACGAAAGAGACTCCCACACAAAAAGAGAATCTGACTTATTTTATCACATACCAACTCAACTACATGTACTGGCGCTATTTTCTATGGAATTTTGTCGGACGACAAAATGATATTCAAGGAAGTGGTGAACCGGAACATGGTAACTGGATTACAGGAATTTCATGGCTTGATAATCTGCGACTGGGGGATCAAAAACTTTTGCCGGAATCTTTGCGTGAGAACAAAGGTCACAATGTATTCTATGGCTTACCATTATTATTAGGATTACTCGGTATCTATTGGCAATGGACACGCGGGAAAAAAGGCAAGCAGCAATTCAATGTCTTATTTTTCCTTTTCTTCATGACAGGATTGGCTATTGTGCTCTATCTGAATCAGACTCCCGGACAACCTCGTGAACGGGATTATGCGTATGCAGGTTCGTTTTATGCGTTCGCTATCTGGATTGGAATGGGAACCGCCGGATGCTGTGACATGTTTCGCAGAAAACAGGCAAAAATCCTCCCGGTCAGCTTACTCATGCTGCTTTGCCTGTTTGTCCCCATACAAATGGCAAGCCAGACTTGGGATGACCACGATCGAAGCAACCGATATACCTGTCGTGACTTTGGAGCTAACTATCTGATGACACTTCCCGACAAAGGAAATCCGATTATATTCTGTAACGGGGATAATGATACGTTCCCCTTGTGGTATAATCAGGATACGGAAGAAGTACGCAGAGATGTACGTATCTGCAATTTAAGTTATGCGCAGACCGACTGGTACATTTATCAGCAACAATGTCCTTTGTACAATGCTCCCGGACTGCCGATCAGTTGGGATCAAAATCAATACCAGGAAGGGAAGAACGAATATGTGGCTGTTCGTCCGGAATTGAAGAAACAGATAGAAGCATTGTATCAGAAACATCCCGAAGAAGCCCGTGATAGTTTTGGAGATGATCCGTATGAAATAAAGAATATCCTGAAATATTGGGTGTTCGCGGAGAAACAGGAATTCCATGTGATACCTACCGATACAATAAATATCCATATTGATAAGGATGCAGTACTCCGTTCAGGAATGATGTTGCCTGAAGCCATTCGTCATTTAAAAGGGGAAGAGCTAAGAGATGCAATACCGGATAAACTGTCTATTTCTCTAAAAGATATACGTCTATTGACTAAAGTGGACTTACTCATGCTCGAGATCCTGGCTAACTGTAACTGGGAACGTCCCCTGTACATGGCTATCTCGGTAGGCAACTCCAGTAAACTGAAGTTTGATGACTACTTTGTTCAGGAAGGGGTAGCATTCCGGTTTACTCCTTTCAACTATAAAGAATGGGGAGACGTAGAAGAAGGCAACGGATATGCCATAGATACGGAGAAACTCTACGAGAATGTGATGAACAGATATAAATACGGAGGATTGGATACTCCTGGACTTTATCTGGACGAAACAACCCTGCGCATCTGTTATTCTCATCGAAGGCTTTTTGCGCAACTGGCTAAAGAATTGGTGAAACAAGGAGACGACATCCGTGCCAGAAAAGTATTGGAATATGCTGGGCAAGCTATTCCGGCATATAATGTTCCCGAAGTATACGAGAGCGGTTCGTATGATATAGCCGCCGCTTATGCTTCCATAGGAGAAACGCAGAGAGCGACCGATCTATTGAATCATCTGATAGCAGAATCGGAAAATTATATCGACTGGGCTTTCTCGTTAGGAGAGAACCGGATAGAGATGGTTCAACGGGATTGTTTGTATAGGTTCTGGCAATGGAATCAGTGTAATGAATTACTGAAGAATATGGATAAAGAGAGATATGAACAGAGTAATCAGCAATTTGAAAAGAAATATATGCGACTCACTCAACTAATGAATTATCACAACTAAACTCAAAGAATATGAAATCGAAAAGAATAAGAGAAGAAGAAATAAAAACAGTATTGGGCAAAAGAAATTACGTTATCTTAATTATCGGCTCTATATTGATTATCATAGGATATATATTAATGAGCGGCGAGGGGAGTACCCTTGCCGCCTATAATCCCGATATATTTAGTGGAACACGCATACGTATTGCCCCATTATTGTGTTTATTGGGGTATCTACTGAATGTATTCGGTATTCTTTACCGTCCTCGTCAAAGGGGGATTTAATCTTTCAATAGAGGTAACTGATTGAGCATATTTCTAAGTTTGATTGCCACTCGTGGCATAGGTTCGGCAACTGTAAGTCCTACCAGATCATATTCGGAGGATATATCATTAATGATACGAACTACTTCTTCAATCTTCATGCCGTTAGGCTCAACGCCTACGGCAGCGATTATCTCTGCCGGGTCCAATACATCCATATCGAAATGTATAACCACCTTCGAAACCCCGGTACTTTTCAGCCATTCCATAATCTTTGTACGATCATTGGCAACTTCCTGTGGAGATAATCCTTTAATTCCCAGCTTTCTTTGTCGTTCCTGCATACCTTCATCCCATGAGCGGAGTCCGACAATCAGGGCTTTGGAAGCATCTGTTTTTCCCGGAAGTAATTCCATTATTTCTTCATCTCCCATTCCCAAACAAGCTGTTAGTGCCATTGCATGATAACCCTTATATTCATCATAAGGCAGATTGATGTCGGGATGTGCGTCTATCCAGATGATAGCTACATCATCCGGGTATCTATTGATTAAATAAGTAAACGGAACAACACTAACGGAACATTCTCCTCCTAAAGTGACAATCCGATCCGGATGATTCTCTTTAAGCAGATCGAGCGCAGCTCTAGTTTGTTTCAGTATGACACTGCGTGCACTAATACCTTTTTCCGTCACTCTGTCATTGATATCCAGTGAAACCGGAACTTCGACGGTCTTCTGACCGGTCTGTGGGGCTAAATAGTTCAATAACTGTGCTCCCAGATAGTAGCCTCTGGATGAATCTTCCGCCGGAATATCAGGCATCCAATGATCTACAATTCCTCCTTGCCATTGAGGATAGATAAAACGAAGAGTTGATTTTTTATTTTCCATATTTACTTGATTTTTTCATTTCCGTTTTTACTATATGCTTTGTACAAAAATAGAATAAATCTTTCTAATATCATTAATATTTCAAAAAAGACCATCTATCTAAAATAAATTATTGCTTCTTTTGTCCCAATGAAATGAAAGTTGGGAAATAGTATGAATAACAACATTGATATAAAAACGTTGGAGGCCTTTCAGGATGGGAATCACAAGGCCTTTGAGACTATTTTTATTACATACTACAACAAAACCAAAGCATTTATTGACGGATATATAAAATCGGAGCCTGATGCAGAAGAGCTGACAGAGGATTTATTTGTCAATCTTTGGATCAACCGCCATTCGATTGATACGTCCAAATCATTCAATTCTTATTTGCACACCATTGCAAGAAATGCAGCAATCAACTTTCTGAAACATAAATATGTGTGTGATGCCTACCTGAACCATAATCT
Organism: Bacteroides sp. M10; assembly: GCF_014334015.1. Classification (GTDB taxonomy): domain Bacteria; phylum Bacteroidota; class Bacteroidia; order Bacteroidales; family Bacteroidaceae; genus Bacteroides; species Bacteroides intestinigallinarum. The sequence continues at coordinate 4,946,811 of NZ_CP060488.1, forward strand.
AGAAACAGGATATAGCTCTACTTCCGAAGAAGACCTTATTGCCAAGGAATTGGAAATGCTGATTGACGAACTTGTCGGAGGAATGCCCGAACAACGGAGAATGATTTATACATTAAGTCGTAATGAAGGATTATCCAATGCCGAGATTGCCGAACGACTGAACACTACCAAAAGAAATGTTGAAAGCCAGCTAAGCCTCGCTTTAAAAGAGATACGGAAGGTTATTTCATGTTTTCTGTTATCATTATTGTAACTTTATTTTCTTCTTTACTTATTTTTTCTCCAAAAATATTCATTTTCTTATTGAGCTTTTCGCCACCTAACTGTATATATAGTAAAGTGCAGTAAAAATGGAGAAAAGTAATATCACCAAAATCATCAGAATGTTCCTTTCCGCCCGCTTTCCATCCGAAACGGAAGAGAAAGTGCAAAAGTGGATCATTAAAGATAAAAACCAGCAGGCGAAAGCAGAAGCTTCATTGGATTATTGGAATGAATTGGACGTAAAAGCCGATTCGAACACTTATGCCTCACTGGAACGGGTGAATTTAAGAACCGGATACAACAAAGAACATCTGACGGGCATCGCTTCTTATCAGAGGTTTGCCCGTGTTGCCGCAGTTGTTGTTCCATTGCTTTTATTAGCAGGAGGAATGTTCTGCTATCTTTCTCCCCAAAACGAGATGATAGAGGTATCCGTTGCTTATGGAGAACAGAAACGTCTAATCTTGCCGGACAGCTCGGAAGTTTGGTTGAATGCGGGAAGCACCATTTTATATCCGGAAACTTTTGCTAAAGATAAACGTTTGGTCATTCTTAACGGTGAAGCTTATTTCTCTGTCCAAAAAGATACTGCAAGCCCCTTCATCGTGGAAGTTCCCCAGCTTTCCGTAAAGGTTCTTGGAACCAAATTCAACGTGAAAGCCTATCCTGGTGATGAAAAAATAACAACTACACTGACGAGCGGCAAGGTAGAAGTGAGCGTCCAGTCCCAACCTCCCCGGATACTTAAACCCAATGAACAGCTTACATACGATAAGAAGTCGTCAGACATCCATATATCAGTGATAGATACTCATGACACCAACAGTTGGGTAGTGGGAAAACTGATCTTTACCAATGCTACTGCCGGAGAAATATTCCGAACCCTCGAAAGACACTATAACACCACGATTGATAATGAGGCAAATATCCCTGCGTCCAAACGATATACAGTCAAATTTCTGAAAGATGAAGATCTGGATGAAATACTGAATATATTGAAAGATATCATCGGCTTTGATTATCAACAACATGAAAATAAAATAGTATTAACCCAACCATAAAAGAAACAGCCTATGAACAAAAAGAACCGGGAAGCAGCTTGAGACCCTCTTCCCAGTTCTGAAATGTCTATCCTCATTCAACAAGTGACGTAAAATGAAGTATCAACATACAAATATAGAATAATGAATCGAATTAATACGAATAAACGGGCAGCTAAGCTCGCCATTTTTTTATTTTTTACTTTTCTCTCTCTTACAACTGTCGCACAGAATAAAGAAAAAAAGATTACCATACAAAATAAAAGAATCTCATTAAAAGAAGCCTTTGCTCAAATTGAATCACAAACCGGATATAGCATCGCTTATGAACAATCGAATCTGGATATAGACAAAAAGCAGTCTTTATCTCTTAAAAATGTAGCTGTCGTCAAAGCGATGACTCAACTTTTAAAAGAAACCGGATATGTATATAAAATAAAAGGATATCATATTATTATTTCTTTGCAAGATAACCGACAAAAGCCTGCCAATGATGATACACAAAAACTGACTCAAACCATAAGAGGAATCGTTGTTGATTCCAAAACCAATACGCCAATAGAATATGCCTCCGTCTGTATAGCAGAGAAACCTTCACTGGGAGGCTCAACTGACAACCGGGGAAATTTCCGGATTAATAACGTCCCGATAGGACGTTATAATATTCAGGCATCTTTTATGGGGTATCGCCCAAGTATCATTAGCGAAGTGTCTGTCACTTCATCCAAAGAAGTATTTGTAGAAATCCCTATGGATGAAAATGTGCAGGATTTGGCTGAAGTGCTTGTCAAACCGGAAATAAAAAAAGACCGGACAGTCAACCCGATGGCTATTACGGGAGGACGTATGATTAGTATTGAAGAAGCGTCCCGATTTGCCAATGGGTTTGATGATCCGGCACGGTTAAGTTCTGCATTTGCTGGAGTGGCAGGAGATGTCGGTACCAATGCAGTGGCTATCCGGGGAAACGCTCCGCAATTTACCCAATGGAGACTGGAGGGCATTGAAATACCTAATCCGACTCATTTTGCCGATTTAGCAGGGCTGGGAGGAGGATTTCTGTCTGCTTTAAGCACGCAAGTTATCGGAAACTCCGATTTCTACAATGGAGCTTTCCCAGCAGAATACAGTAATGCCTTATCCGGTGTTTTCGATATGCATTTGCGCAATGGTAATAATCAGAAGTACGAACACGCCTTTCAGGTCGGACTCATGGGCATAGATTTAGCTTCGGAAGGTCCTATCAGTAAAAAACGGGGAAGTTCCTATCTGGTGAATTATCGCTTTTCTACTACTTCACTGGCATCGGGTAATGACATCAACCTGAAATATCAGGATTTAGCCTTCAAACTAAATTTTCCCACACGTAAAGCCGGAACCTTTTCGATCTGGGGATTAGGATTGATAGACAGAAATAAAGCAGATGTTTTGGAACGTTCCGAATGGGAAACGATGGGAGACCGGTCGTCAGGATATAATAAACTGGATAAGCTGGCAGGTGGCTTAGCGCACAAATATGTACTGGATGAAAATACTTATATCCGTTCTTCTCTATCCGCTACCTATTCCAAAGACCGTTCATTGGCAGACTTACATACCGACGACGCTATTATTAATGTAGCAGATATTCAGAATAGTAGATGGAATTTAGTATTCAATTCATATCTGAATAAGAAATTCAGTCCGAGGCATACCAACAGAACAGGGATTACCATTACGGAACTTAAATATGATCTTGATTACAAAGTCAGCCCTTATTTGGGATTAAACAAACCTATGGAGCAAATATCGAAAGGCAGTGGAGAAAGCACAGTCCTCTCGGCATATAGTAGTTCCGTAATAAACTTGAGCAACAATCTGACAACCAGTTTAGGGGTTACCGGACAATATTTTACTTTAAACAAGAACTGGTCGATAGAACCGAGAGTTGCCCTTAAATGGAAAATAAATCCTGCACATTCTTTAGCAGCTGCTTACGGCTTGCATAGCCGTCGGGAAAGGCTCGACTATTACTTTGTTGAACAGATAATCAATGGTAAAAAGGAATCAAACCGGTACCTGGACTTCTCAAAGGCACATCATTTCGGATTCACTTATGACTGGAATATCAATCAGACCCTACATCTGAAAATAGAACCCTATTATCAATACTTATTCCACATACCAGTTGAGGAAAACTCCTCCTTTTCGATTATCAATTATGAAGAATTCTATTTAGACCGCATATTGACAAACACCGGAATAGCCAAAAACTATGGAATAGATATAACACTGGAACAATACATGAAAAACGGCTTCTACTATATGATTACAGCTTCATTATTCAAATCGAAATATAGGGGAGGAGACCGTATCTGGCGAAATACGAGACTGGACAAAAGTTTTTTAGTGAACCTGCTCGCCGGAAAAGAATGGATGGTTGGCAGACTCAAACAGAATGTATTAAGTGTAAACAGCCGCCTGTTCTTTCAGGGAGGAGGACGCTATACACCTGTGGATGAAGAAAAAAGTCAGGAAGAAAAAGACATCGTCTTTGACGAGAGCAAAGCCTATACTAAACGATTCAATCCATCTATAAACGGTGATGTTTCCATCAGTTTCCGGATCAATAAGAAAAGAGTATCCCACGAGTTTTCTCTGAAAATACTGAATGTGGGTATGCGTACCGGAATGCATTTCTATCAATACAATGAAAGAACGAGCGTAGTAGAAGAAAAAGACGGAGCGGGGCTGATTCCGAACATCAGCTACAAAATTTATTTCTAAATAACTGAACAAGAAAAGGGTTTGTTCACACAATAGACTGACACCCAACAGGCAACTGCTTTCAGTAATTATGGTATAACAATCTGTAATATATATACTAACAAGCTCTCTGAATACCTGTATATTTGCTGCGTGAAATAATTTAGTTATGAATTATATGCGTATCATATTCAAGAAATTCAAAGCACGTATGATTATAGGATGTATATTAGCTGTAATAGCATTGCTGGCGGTGTCAGTCATTGTTTTTATCAATCAAGCCAGTTTCGGCAGAACTCCCCGTGGGGAACGGCTGGAAAGAGTCATGAAATCTCCTAATTACAGAAACGGAGAATTTAAAAATCAGCATGAAACTCTATTGATGACTTCCGACAGGGGACGTTTTAGCGGAATCTGGGAGTTCATTTTCAGAAAGATAGACGGTTTGCGCCCCGAACAGGCTGTCAAAGCAATAAAAACGGATTTACGCAAGATTGACCGTAATGAAGAAATATTGGTATGGTTCGGACATTCATCTTACCTGATTCAAACGGGAGGAAAGCGAATATTGGTTGACCCGGTATTTTGTATGGCTTCTCCCGTATCTTTTGTCAACAAGCCATTCAAAGGTACGGAACTTTATACACCGGATGATATGCCGGACATTGATTATCTCGTGATTAGTCACGATCATTGGGATCATTTGGATTACAACACAGTCAAAAAATTAAAAGACCGGATTGGAGCAGTGATTTGTCCGTTGGGTGTTGGCGAACATTTCGAATATTGGGGATTTGATAAAGAGCGTCTGATAGAACTTGACTGGAATGAAGACGCAAACCTCGCTCCGGGCTTTATGATACATTGTTTGCCTGCCCGCCATTTCTCCGGTCGCGGACTTACTGCCAACCAATCACTTTGGGCTTCCTTCCTGTTAGAAACTCCTTCACAAAAGATATACATCGGCGGAGACGGAGGATATGATACGCATTACGCAGAAATAGGTAACCGATTTCCGGACATCGACCTTGCAATCCTCGAAAACGGACAATACAACGAAGAATGGAGCTTGATCCATTTGATGCCCCAGTATATGGCACAGACGGCCAGAGATTTAAAAGCGAAAAGAGTTCTGACCGTACATCATTCTAAATATGCGTTGGCCAAACATCGTTGGGATGAACCTCTCAAAAATGCAGAAGAAATGAAGAATAAAGATTCTCTGAATGTATTGATTCCGGAGATTGGAGAGGTCGTGGCATTAGAAAAATAGTGCTTTACCCAATCGGCTAAAGGTTTTCCCGTCTGTTATCAGTAAAATTGGTAAAACATTCTGTAATTTGTATAGTTGAAAAACAAATTTCCCTGATTAACTTTGCAAAGTTGAAATATAGATGGTTCAATCCTGACAGTTTTAGACATTTAGATATAACTACTATAAATTGAAAATTAATTAGTTTATGCTACGTACTATCAGACTTACAACCGCCATTGTGTGCTTTACACTTATTACCCTGCTCTTTCTCGACTTCACGGGTACATTGCACACATGGTTCGGATGGTTGGCGAAAATTCAATTTCTGCCGGCTTTATTAGCCTTGAACATAGGTGTCGTATTGTTTTTAGTTGTACTTACATTCCTGTTCGGACGTATCTACTGCTCTGTTATTTGTCCGTTGGGAGTGTTTCAGGACATTGTTTCGTGGGTATCCGGCAAACAAAAGAAAAACCGGTTCCGTTATTCACCAGCAATGAAATGGTTGCGGTATGGCGTTTTAGGAGTATTCATTATCATGATGGTTGCAGGATTGAACTCTTTGGCTATCTTGCTGGCACCGTATAGTGCTTATGGCCGGATAGCTTCCAGTCTTTTTGCACCGGTCTGGCAATGGGGAAAGAACCTGTTGGCGTACTTCGCCGAACGAATGGATAGTTATGCTTTTTATGAGGTAGATGTATGGATGAAGAGTCTTTCGACGATGCTGATTGCCATTGTTACCCTTGTTGTTCTTTTCATTCTGGCGTGGCGCAACGGACGAACCTATTGTAATACGATCTGCCCCGTAGGTACTGTATTAGGGTTTATATCCAAATATGCGATATTCAAACCGGTAATTGATACTTCCAAATGCAATAGTTGCGGTTTGTGTGCCCGCAATTGCAAAGCATCGTGTATTAATCCGAAAGCTCATGAAATAGATTATAGCCGTTGTGTGACTTGTATGGATTGCATCGGAAAGTGTAAGCATGGAGCCATTACATACACAAGACGGAAACCTAAGAACGAAACAGGTACGAGCGAAGATACGAAAGCAAAGTCTGTCACTACTGAACAGGTAGACAATGCCCGTCGTAGCTTCCTTTCAGCATCGGCCATTTTTGCAACAACTTCTGTACTGAAAGCACAAGAGAAAAAAGTAGACGGAGGATTGGCTACTATCGAAGATAAAAAGATTCCCCAAAGAGAAAATCCGATCTATCCTCCCGGTGCTTTAAGCGCACGCAATTTCACTCAACATTGCACAGCCTGCCAATTATGTGTCTCTGTTTGTCCCAACCAGGTATTGCGCCCATCGGACAACCTATTGACATTGATGCAACCGGAAATGTCATACGAACGTGGATATTGCCGTCCCGAATGTACTAAATGTTCGGAAGTTTGTCCCGCCGGCGCTATTCATCTCACCAGTCTTGCCGAGAAATCAGCTATTCAGATCGGACATGCCGTATGGATTAAAGAGAACTGTGTACCTTTGACAGATGGAATGGAATGTGGCAACTGTGCCCGCCATTGTCCGACAGGTGCCATACAGATGGTAGCTTCCGATCCTGAAAAAACAGATTCTCCAAAGATTCCGGTAGTAAATGTAGAAAAATGTATCGGTTGTGGGGCGTGTGAGAACCTTTGTCCGTCCCGTCCTTTCAGCGCTATTTATGTGACAGGACATCAGATGCATAGAATTATTTGATCTAAATCAGTATAAGATTATGGAAGATAAAAATAAGAAAGATATAAATAGAAGAGATTTCATTAAGATTGTAGGTATTAGTGCAGCCACATCGACAGGGCTATTATACGGATGCTCCTCAAAAGGTACTTCCTCTTCAAGCAGCGCAACAGGAGAAGGAGAGGTGCCTACCGATAAAATGACTTACCGCACGTCTCCGACTACCGGTAACCGTGTTTCACTCTTGGGATATGGTTGTATGCGTTGGCCTCTCAAACCTGCTCCCAACGGTAATGGTGAAGTAATCGACCAGGATGCCGTGAATGGACTGATTGATTATGCAATCGCTCACGGAGTAAACTATTTCGATACATCTCCGGCATACGTACAGGGCTTTTCCGAAAAGGCAACGGGTATTGCATTGAGCCGTCATCCCCGTGACAAATATTATATCGCCACCAAGTTATCCAATTTCTCTCCCGATACATGGTCTCGTGAAGCATCGCTCAAGATGTACCACAAATCGTTTGCAGACCTGCAGGTAGATTACATTGATTATATGCTGCTTCACGGCATCGGCATGGGAGGAATGGAAGCCCTTAAAGGACGCTACCTGGATAACGGAATGCTTGACTTTCTGGTGAAAGAACGGGAGGCAGGACGTATCCGCAATTTGGGATTCTCCTATCATGGGGATATCGAAGTGTATGACTATCTGCTTTCACGGCACGATGAATTCAAGTGGGATTTCGTACAGATACAATTGAACTATGTAGACTGGAAACATGCCAAAGAAACCAATACCCGGAATACGGATGCTGAATATCTGTATGGAGAACTGCATAAACGAGGAATTCCATCTATCATCATGGAACCGCTTTTAGGAGGTCGTTTGTCTAAATTGAATGACAACCTGGTGGCACGGCTCAAACAACGCCGTCCGGAAAGCAGTGTCGCTTCCTGGGCTTTCCGTTTTGCCGGTTCATTTCCGGACATTCTGACTGTGTTAAGTGGCATGACTTATATGGAGCATCTGCAAGATAATCTCCGCACTTATTCTCCTTTGGAACCGTTGACAGATGAAGAAAAAGAGTTTCTCGAAGAAACGGCACAATTAATGTTGAAATATCCAACGATCCCTTGCAACGACTGCAAATATTGTATGCCATGTCCTTATGGGTTGGATATACCTGCTGTGTTGTTACATTACAACCGTTGCGTCAATGAAGGGAATGTCCCCAGGAACGGGCAGGATGAGAATTATGCAAAAGCCCGGCGTGCTTTTCTAGTCGGATATGACCGTAGCGTGCCAAAACTTCGTCAGGCAAGCCATTGCATCGGTTGTAACCAGTGTGTGGCACACTGTCCGCAGAACATTGATATTCCGAAAGAGCTGCATCGGATAGATCAGTTCGTAGAACAATTGAAACAAGGTACTTTATAAAAGAAAAGATGGAAGAATTAATCAATTTACTACATACGGGAGGATATTCCTGTACTATTGCCAACAAAGGAGAAATCCGTACTTTCACTCAACGCGGTGTGGCTGATATCTATGATTTACTGACCCAGGAACCGGAGTTTCTTAAAGGAGCCTCGATTGCTGATAAGGTGGTTGGAAAGGGAGCTGCCGCCCTGATGATTCTGGGAGGAATCAAAGAGTTATATACTGATATTATCAGTACCAAAGCTCTGGAGTTGCTTCAGAAATCAGATATAAAAGTTGGTTTTACAGAGGAAGTACCTTTTATCTGGAACCGTAACCATACAGGAGGATGTCCTGTAGAGACAATGTGCAGCGAAGTGGAATCAGCAGAAGAAATATTACCACTGATCCGCGATTTTCTGGAAAAGATCAGAAATAAGAAGTAAAAAGAAGAAACTTGAAACACGAAATAAAGTATGAAAAGAAATACAGCTTGTTTATTCCTGTTCGGTAGCTTGCTTTCCATCTCGGGAATGGCACAGACTAAAAAGGATAGCATACAGGCCGGAAGAAATTATATGATTGATGAAGTCGTAGTCACCGGAACACGTAATGAAACCGATGTGCGTCATCTTCCGATGACCATTTCCGTAGTCGGCAGGCAACAAATTGAGAAAAGATATGAGCCTTCTCTTTTGCCGTTGTTAACGGAGCAGGTACCGGGATTATTCACTACCAGTCGTGGCATCATGGGATATGGCGTATCTACCGGAGCTGCAGGTGGCATGAGCTTGCGTGGTATCGGTGGTAGTCCGACAGCGGGATTATTGGTACTGATTGACGGTCATCCCCAGTACATGGGTTTGATGGGACATCCAATAGCGGATGCTTATCAATCTATGATGGCAGAGAAAGTGGAAGTTTTACGTGGTCCTGCATCTGTACTTTATGGTTCGAATGCCATGGGTGGTGTGATTAATATTGTTACCCGTCGGCAACAGGAAGAGGGTGTGAAGACGAATATGCAAGTTGGGTACGGTTCATATAACACGTTGCAGACTGAATTTTCCAACCGTGTCAAGAAGGGACGTTTCAGTAGCGTCGTAACCGGATCATATAATCGTACAGATGGACATCGTCCCGATATGGGATTCGAGCAATATGGTGGATACGCAAAGTTAGGTTATGATATCAGTTCTTTCTGGAAAGTATGGGGAGATGTGAATGTAACCCATTTTAATGCTTCCAATCCGGGGACTATCCAAGTACCACTGATTGACAACGATTCCCGTATCACTCGTGGAATGACATCGTTCGCTTTGGAAAATCATTATGAAAAGACTTCAGGAGGTTTGAGCTTTTTCTATAACTGGGGACGGCATAAAATCAATGATGGCTATCAGATAGGAAAAGAACCGCAAAAATCACATTTCAACTCTAAAGACAAAATGCTGGGTGTATCATGGTATCAGAGTGCCACTTTCTTTACCGGTAATCGCTTGACCGTAGGATTTGATTATCAACACTTCGGAGGTGAATCATGGAACAAAGTACTGGCTACGGGTGAACATACTCCGGGAGTAGACAAGCAAATGGATGAGTTTGCCGGATACGTTGATTTCCGTCAGGATATCAGCAGTTGGTTCTCACTGGACGCAGGTATTCGTGTAGACCACCATTCACACGTAGGTACAGAATGGATTCCACAAGGCGGACTGGCTTTTCATTTACCCAAGAATGCAGAACTTAAAGCAATGGTCAGCAAAGGATACCGTAATCCGACCATTCGTGAGATGTATATGTTTCCTCCTGCCAACCCGGAACTGAAACCGGAAAAACTAATCAACTATGAACTTTCCTATTCACAACGTCTGCTGAAAGGGGCATTGTCCTACGGAGTCAGCCTTTACTATATCAATGGCGACAATCTGATTATGTCAAACGGACTCTTTCCTCCATTGAATATCAATTCCGGAGAGATAGAGAATTGGGGAGTTGAAACGAATATAGGCTACCACATCAATTCACACTGGAATGTGAACGCCAATTATAGCTGGCTGCACATGGAGAATCCCGTTCTTGCTGCTCCCGAACATAAATTGTATGCAGGGGCGGACTATACTTCCGGACGTTGGAGTATATCGACTGGAGTACAATATGTGAAAGAACTTTATACTTCTGTTGTAAAGGGTAGCGAGCAACAGGATCATTTTGTTTTATGGAATCTTCGTGGGAATTATCGTGTCTGCCGTTTCGCTAACCTCTTCATAAAAGGAGAGAACCTGCTGGCACAGCGTTATGAAATAAATGCAGGTTATCCCATGCCCAAAGCTACGTTTATGGGTGGTATTAATTTGAACTTTTAAATAATAAAATGATATGGAATCAACTACTGTAAAACTCTATTCGCTGAATTACGGCAATGTGAGAACTTATCTGGCAGCCTCGTTATTCATCGTTGGCAACATCCTTTTTCCCCAATTTTTTCATCTCATACCGCAAGGAGGAATAACCTGGCTGCCTATCTATTTCTTCACTCTGATCGGAGCTTATAAGTACGGATGGAAAGTTGGTCTGCTGACTGCTGTTCTTTCCCCTATTATCAACTCCTTACTTTTTGGTATGCCGATGCCGGCGGTGCTGCCTGCTATTTTATTAAAGTCCGTATTGCTCGCCATTGCTGCCGGTTGGGCCGCACAACGCTTCGGACGTATCTCCATCCCGGTATTGGTTGGCGTGGTACTTACCTATCAAGTTGTAGGAACATTGGGAGAGTGGATGTATATAGGTAATTTCTACAATGCCATCCAGGATTTCCGCATTGGAATTCCCGGAATGTGCCTGCAAGTATTCGGAGGTTATTTATTCATTAGATATTTGATTCGCAAATAACTTCCTTATCAATAACCGCTTTTCCCGGAAAAGAGTTATAAGCCTTGAAAAAGAAAGTTCTCCTCTGTTATAGATACCCATAACAGAGGAGAACTTTTTTAAATACAACGTATCTATTCGCTTTTTATTTATCAATCTTCTTCGTCGTCATCTTCCAGATCAGTAGCAGCGGGATTACCTCCTTCTTTAGCATACCTGCTCGGACTCATCTTATAGTATTTTTTGAATACTTCCCGGAAATATTTAGTTTCAGAAAATCCAACCATGTCTGAAATCTCATTAATAGCATATCTACCCTCTTTCAGTAATTCGGTAGCACGTTTCAAACGCATCACCCGAATAAACTCTGTCGGAGACTGTCCCGTCAATGCTTTCAATTTACAATAGAAACTGGTACGGCTCATACCACTTGATTCACAGAGCACATCAACGGAAAATTCAGGGTTGTTTATATTCTCATCCACGATTTTCTTAGCATTTGATATAAACTTCCAATCAAGGCTGTTAGTGCCGTTTGCAGACGGAACCATCGTTTTTTCTATATCCAGATTGGCATATCTCATGCGCAACAGTTCCCGGTTTGCCAGTAAGTTAGCAATATTTGCCCGCAGAATTTTCACGCTGAAAGGTTTGATGAGGTATTCGTCCGCACCAATGGACAGACCGTCAAGAATATTATTTTCATCTCCTAAAGCTGTGAGCAACAATACAGGAATATGTGAAGTCTCAATATCGCTTTTAATAGCGACACACAGTTCGTCTCCTCCCATCTCCGGCATCATAATATCAGAAAGTACCAATTCCGGCCAAAATTCTTTTATAATAATCAATGCTTCCTTTCCATTGGCACAGGCTTGCACATTATAGATGGAAGATAATGAACTGACGAGATAAGAGCGTAACTCATCATTGTCTTCTACAACCAGAATCCGTCGTGAATTTGGATTATTCACAGTGACAGTTGTATTTGCAGGTACATTCGGAGCGGGGAGTACAGGAGCCAACGCTTCAAACTTAGAGTGCGTTTCCTCCCCGGTATTTTGAAAGTTTTTATTGCTTTTCGGAAAGACAATTTTGATTGTCGTACCTTGATGTTCAACACTCTCTACACTAATCTTACCACCATGAAGGCTGACCAGTTTTCCTACCAGCATTAATCCTATACCACTACCTGTCACTTTGGAGTTAATGGCATTGCTGGCACGAAAATGTAGCTTGAACAACTTACTTTGTTCACTGGCAGGAATACCTATACCTGTATCCTTGATAATCACTTTCCATGAATCGTTCGTATCAGATACGGAAATGCTGACCTTTCCACTTTCCGGAGTATATTTTAGCGAGTTCGATATTATATTCTTCAAAATAGAATCCATCTTCTCCTTATCAAACGATACATTCATATAGCTGAAAGTACTCTCGTATGTATATTCAATGCGCTTAATGGCTGCATAAGAAGAGAATGTATCATATATTTCATTCATATAAGTATTCAGCTCATACTCGGAAACACTCATTTTAGAGGAATATACATCCGTTCGTTCAAAATTAATCAGATTGCTGACCAACCGCAGAAGAACTTCCACATTCCTCAATGCAATGTTCGTACGGGTTATCCCGTTGTCAGTAAGATTCTCTTCTTCCAGCAATTCCTCCAAAGGTGCTTTTATCAAAGTTAATGGAGTACGTATATCATGAGCTGTATTAATGAAGAATTGCGTTTTTTCATCAGATACATTCTTTTGTTTTCTTAGATTTATCACACGCAAAACGAAATAAAATCCTCCGATCACAAACAAAATATAGCACAAAATAGCCCACCAACTCGACCAGAAAGGTTGTGTGATGATGATTTTCATACTACGTTCCTGAAAGACAATATCATGTTCTTCTCTGGATACTGCACGTACATGAAGGGTATATTTACCTGGAGGTAAATTGGTGAAACGAATCAAATTATTAGTTCCCGGTTGTGTCCATTTCTCATAAAATCCTTCCAGTCTCCAAGAGTATAATGCATTCTCTGGAGAATCATAGTTGATTGTAGAGACTTCGAATGAAAACGTATTCTCATCATATTTGAGTTCCAATACATCCGTTTCATCAATACTTTTCTGTAAAGGAGAGTCCTCAACACCCGGATAAATAGGTTGATATGAAAGATAAAAGTTACTGAATATCAGTCTGGAAAACTCATACTTTGGAAACTTTACATCCTCCGGAAATTCAATCGCCCCATCCGCACTTCCAAATACAAAGCCTTTATTTTTACGCACTGCTCCTGCAGATGCATTAAAATAGGCAGGTAACAATCCTTCTCCTCTGGTCCAGTTAGTGAATATCTTCTCTTTAGTATGAAAACAGGTAATTCCATTCTCTGTACTCATCATTATACGCCCGTTCACTTCCGGCAGTATTGTAAATATCCTGTTTGAAACCAAGGCGGAATTATCAGAAAAATAGTGCTCGAATGTTTTATTTTGATGATTGTACACAAATACTCCCACACCATTTGTTCCGATATATAGCAAGCCATCATCTGCCTGATAAAGCGTATTGATATAAGCAGCTCCTATTTCCATTTCAATAAACTGATATTCGCCGGTATTTCGATTTAATAAATACAATCCTCCAACGGTTCCGATCCACATATTGTCTTTGTCTTTTTCAACAATCGATGTGATAGAATTCAATCCCGGATATAAACGAACACTGTTAGTCGCCAGATTAAAACATTTTAGATTATAGTACCCTCCCGACCAGATATATCCTCTCGAATCCTTAACTATATCACGAATATACTTATCCGGGCGCATATTGACGTGGGAAAGCAGGTAAGGAGAGAAGTATTCAACCGACAATGTATTCTTGTTTATTTTATAAATGCCGGAAGTAAATCCCCCTGCCCATATAATACCGGGAGATACTTCACATAAAGTAATAAAGATATGGTTTTTATCTTTTATCTGTTGGTCAAAAGAACTTAAGAACGAGTGCCATTTACCAGTTTTTGACTGATAAAGACTAATACCATTACTGGTTCCAAACCATAAATCGCCATCCTCGTCTTCAATAACCGCATGTACCTGATCGTTGATTAGCGATTGGTGATTACCCATGGAATGTTTCATCCAATGATAATTTTCATAGCGGTTATCCATTATTGTGATCCCGGTAGGATAATTGGCGAGCCATATTCGCTTTTCTTCATCTACAAAGACATCATTGATGTTATTTCCGTTCATTTCATTATAACTCTGATAGTTGGCTACAATGTAATGTTCCAGTTTACACGTGTTTACATCAACTTTATATACTCCCATCCCTTCGGTTGCAATCAACAGTTCCGTTTCATTCAAAGGGCTGATACGAGCTATGTTTACGTCACTAAGGTCAGCGTCCGGCCGTATAATTTCCTGCGTATTCGTATCATACACAAAAACTCCTCTTTCAAATGAACCGATAAACAGTCTTTTTAATTGCTGGTGAAAATACAGTTCACTCACCTGAGCATGGAAATAGTCTAATGTTTCAACAGGTATAATCTCTAAAACATTATTTTCCTGTTTGACATATCGTACGCCTGTCTCCGTTGCTATAAAGAAATGGTGCTCATCTACTTGCTCTATTGCCGTGATACTACTGTGAAGCACATTAGGGAATTGGAAGATACGAGCATCTTTAATATTATAAAGCAATACAGTATCCTTGCGACATAACCAAATATTATTATTCCGGTCCAAATAACCACAGCTAATTGTTTCAGAAGTATCCGGTAATCTATATACCATTCTGAAATCATCTTTATTAGCGTCATATTGAAAAATTCTCCCTTGCTTGCCAATCACCCAGATGCCTATATGCGGTTCTGTATACAGCCATCCCAGACGTATGGGAGCGTCTAAAGTGTTACCTTCTTTATTTAATTTATAGTGTTTTATATCTTTACCGTTGTATCGGTCCATCCCTTCATTTGTAAGGAACCACATATAGCCCTGGGCATCTTTCTGAATATTGAATATCCGGCGATTGCTCAAGCCATCTTCTATTCCTATATATTTGTATGTTTGTGCTGTAACCCAAACAGGAAAAAAGAGAAGAATATATACAATGTATTTCATATAAACAGTTGTTTTTTAGACTACTTCTAACGATCATATAAACATAACAGTCAACGAAACTAGACAAAAGCAATGACAAATGCAAAGAAATAGGAGAGATTCTACAAGAAAACATCTATTTAGAAACATTTTTATTTCCAAAGTTGATTATTTACTTTGCGAAGTTGATTTATCTGAAAGTGTTCTTTTGCTATATGTTATAATTAGCGCATGTTTTGTTTTTGTTAATTTAACTAATCAAATTTGATTCCAGTTTCTTCTTATAGACCCATATACTTATTGTAAAATAAATAAGTGCCTGTATCCAGAGAGTTATATATTCCGGTCTGATATCGGCCATACTGGCTCCCATAGAATTCAGTTTCACAAAAGCGAGTGTGCCTGGTGCAGCTGGGAAAATGTAATGAGCCACTTTCCAATACCAAGGCATTAGTTCCATTGGATAGGAAACGCCGGAAAGAAAGATTAATCCTACGGAGAAGAAGGCGATCATGAGTAGGGGAGCCTCAGAATCCGTAAAATACCTGGACGCAGCTAATCCCAGGAAAGAAGTTGCCATCAAATATGGAATCAATAATAGTACGATGTACAATCCGTTTCCAATATTGGGGATGCTGAAAAAGTGAGGGAGCAAGCCTAATAGAAAAAAGGCAAAGATGGCATAAAGAGCACAGTACACGGACGTTTTTCCTGCCACTATACGAATGGCAACTCCCCAGCCATCCCCAAAAGGAGTATATGCGCGGATTCCTTTACTACTGTATTCTTCTCCGGTCACCATGCCAATAACCATCAGCAAGGTCTGGAAAATTATAATCATCATGACTGCCGGAATAAGATAGGAACCATACCCTTCGGTATAATTGTAGAGTGCAGTGCCTTCCACATTGATCGGTTTCGCCATAGCTACGGCAAGCAATCCTTGTGGTGGAAGAAACACCGCTTCATCTGGCCGGTATTTATCATTAATAGCCAACATGACACGTGAAGAAGCACCTTGCAAAGCTTCGAAATACAAGAAGGCATCAGTAGTTGCATAAAGGGAAAATACGGCTTCATCTCCCCGGAACACCCGTTCCTCAAAGTCATGAGGCAGATAGAGTATTCCCTGTACTTTGCCTTCTTTCATCCATTCTTTTGCTTCATGATAATCCATAGCCTGACTGGAAATCTCTGCCTGGGGAGTAGCATCCAGCCAACGGATAAAATCACGGCTCAATTCACTGTGCGAATTGTCGACTACGGCAACAGGTACATCGGTTACAATATTCGGTGCATACATATAATTGTAGAGCAACCCGTAAACGAAGATTCCTCCCATCAACACCAGTAAAACCGCATAACTGGTACTGATAGCTAGAAATTCACGACGAATGATGAATGACAACTGTTGTAACTTACTTAATGTTTTCATACTTATGACTTTCTATAGCTCGTTTTAAATGAGGAAGCAGCGACAGGGCCAGCAACGGGAAGATACAGAGTATCACAGCCGACGGCCACAGATGGATAAACCCACCGCCTCCATAGAGCATGGTTTGCATCATTTCCGTAAAATGACGGACAGGGAACAAATTGGAAGCATCCCTCACCAACGGATACATATTGGGAACCGGAAAGGTTACTCCGGACAAAGTAGCCCCCAGAGAACCTACCATAGAAACTACGCTTATAACCAACGATATTGCCGGAAACAGCGAGAATAAAAACAGCCCTAAAGCCTGTGTTGCAATGATGAAAAGCACAGTCATGATATTCATTAACCACCAACTCCCCTGAAAAGGAATATGCAAAATACCAAACATGACGTAATTAGCCAACCACCCTATCAGTATATATATAATGGTATAAGGTAATAATTTACCTAAAACAGCTGTCACTATATTGCCTTTTGCAGTCGCCAGCCAATCGTCTGCTGTGCGGAACTTAATTTCAATGCCAACCGCATACACGGTAATCAACAGAATCAAAACCTGAAACAGCACAAAGAAAAAGGGCTGACTTAAATATACCGAATAATCCAGACTAGGGTTATATATCGGATGGTTATTAGCCTGTACGGGTAATAAAAAGGTGGTAATCTGATCCTGTTCTACTCCGAGTGCCACCGCTTGCATCACCACAGGAGAAAGAGCCACCGGAGCTAAGGAAGTTTCGAATGCCGCCATCAACTCACCACCTACCGACATTAATGCATAATGATAATAGTAGGAGAGTGTTGCATTCTTTCCGGTAATCGCATTCTGTTCAAATTGGGGAGGTATGGAAAGATATCCATAAATCTCTTTCTTTTGCACAGATTCACGGGCAGCTGCTTCATTTACAAAATGCTTTGTCACTTTAAAAGTTGGTACGGCAGAAATGTTCCTGACTATCGTCCGGGAAGTAGCAGTATTATCCTGATCGACAATACCAATAGGAATGTTTTCCATCTGTCCGTTACCAAAGATCGTAGCCATAAAGAAAAGGGTGAACAATGGCAAGACAATGCAGACACCAAAATAAAGGCGCCGTGAAGTCATTCGCCGCCACTCTCTGAGCAGTACGGAACGAAAAGGGGAATATGTTTGTGATTCATCCATTCTCTGGTTTATTTGATGTCGATTAATCTAAAGTCAATAACACGGACATGCCGGGACGCAAGTCATCCACCTTTTGGGTTGGACGGGCATGAATCTCAAAGGTACGTAAGTCATAACTTCCGGTTTGCTTGGTTGATTTCCAGGTAGCAAAACTGCCTAGCGGACTAATATAATAGATTTTGAATTCAATATTTTTTTTACCGATAGCGGGCACGTCCGCAACAAATGTTCCGTCCATTTTAAATTGCGGCATCAGATCTTCCCGCACGTTAAGAACAACATGTATATCATCCATCACCACCAAATTCATAATGGGAGTTCCCGGTGCAACCAACTCTCCACGTTTAGGGAAGATTGTTGCTATCTGACCGTTTTCCGGAGCGATTAACCGAGCATCGACCAGCAAAGCCGAGACTTCATCCACTGTGCTTCGGGCAGCATCCACCATGCTGGCAGCAGACGCTTTATCTTCTTTTTGTGCACCATCTACAGCCATCTGATACTGTTCATAGGCAGCACGTTCGGCTGCTACAGCCGCTTTATACATAGCTTCCACTTCATCCTTTCTTTGAGAAGTAACAACACTGTCCTTATATAAAGTAAGAATACGGTTATAAGTTGTCTGGGCGAGAGTTAGATCGCTCTTCGTTTTATTCCATAATTGCAGTGCAGTAGCCACAATCTGACGACGGGTTCCGGCATCTATTTTCTTGTTCTGTTGCACTGCCACCTGTTCCAAGGCATTCACTTGTTGATACTTGGCATGTACTTCAGGGCTATTAATGACGACAAGAGTATCTCCCTGGTGTACCCAGTCTCCCTCCTGAACGAAGAAAGTGTCGATACGGCCGGGAAGTTTCCCGCTGATACGGATTTCTGTTGCTTCAGCTTGTCCTTGCAAGACCAGCGGCTGTTTATGCATTAATATAACTCCCAGGCCGGTGAAAATACCGACAGCCAGAAGAATGATGACAAAAGCCCATGATAGGGTTTTACTAGTTGGTTTCATTGTTTGTTACGGTTTAGGTTGATAGTTTGCAAATTGTTCCGGTGTGCCACAAAGCGAGAGTAGATTCATTAGTGCCACATCATATTCATAATATGCTGCCAGGCGAGCCACTTTTACACTGGCAAGCATGGTTTCAGCATCAATAACTTCGGTAGAAGTTGCCATCCCTTCTGTAAATGATTTCTTTCGGATGCGTACCAATTCTTCACTTAAAGCAATCGTTGCATTTAAAGCTTTTACATTATCCTGTGCCTTTTCCAGCTGCGTATAAAGCTTATCTACCCCAACAGCCAGATCATCACGGGCCTTCATCTGGCCTAAAGCCAGAGTTTGTTCCGTTAATTTCGATTGCCGCACTCTTTTTTCACGATCCAGTCCGTCAAAGAGGTTCCATGTAAAACCAATGCCTACCATGGTACGCGGTAATAAATTACTCTGAATACCATGCGAATACAAGGTCTGTTTTCCAAAAAGGGCTATATTCGGCAAATAGCCACTTTGAGCAATCCGCACTTCTTGTTTGGCAATATGCTGCTGCAGCTGTAATTGGTTGAGTGTATAGTTCCCACTGTTTACTGAAAGATCAAATAGCATTTTAGGTGGCAATGAATCATTCATAAAAAGGGGAGAGGTAGGAATGATATTGGCATCTGCATCCTTTTTATTCAGCAAAACCTTTAAGGCACTTTGCACTACTGTTTCTTCTTTTCGCGCAGCTTCCAATGCACGTTTGGCTTCATCCATATTTACCTGGGCAAAAAGCCTTCCTGCTTTGTCAATCATTCCTGCTGCCTCTAATTTCAAGGCATTTTCATAATGTTTCTTCAATCCGTTGTAGGTTTCTTCACGAACCGTCACAATTTGTTGTGCCAGTCGAAGCCCATAATAGCTTTCAACCAATAAACTTTGCTGATTGGCCGATACCTGTGCCCGACTTTCCCGTGCCAGATCGACCATCGTTCTTCCGATGTTGGTGGCATGAAAACGCTTACCACCGGAAAAGAGTACCCACTCGGCTGATAAATCAACAGTTGTCAAATTTCTTGGAGTCAAAGGAAATATAAGGGTATTTGCCCCAATTTGATCCAGTATAGACGAAATGATCTGGTCATCCGGAATAATCGAATGTACAAAGTCTTTAGCCGGATCGGTAAACTGCGATAAAGGCTGTTTAACTTCGATCTTCTCCGACATGTGTACAAACGCACCTGTAGACTGAAGACTGGGATACCAGAAAGCATTCAACTTATCACGTTCAGCCTTCGCAATCTCAATACTCTTATCCGCTATTTTCAGACTCTGATTTCCTTGATTCAACAGATGCAGTGATTCTTCGAAACTTAATGGTGTCTGTGCATCTATCTGACCGATGGAAAAATACAAAGTCAATAGTATACAAAGTCGCTTATTTTTTTTCATACTGGTTAGGTTATATCTGAATTTGAGATATTCTAACAGATGAAAAGAGAGGTTTGTTCATCAGAAAGAATATAGCAATACAACAAAAGAAGGTTTCAGCGCTCTTTTATAAGATGTTCTATTTTTCATCTTCTCTTTGAATCATGCTTGTGTCATTTCTATCAGATAGAAAAAATGATGCATAAAATAATGCAAGTATATGCAATAAACGTGTTGTTTATGGATATAAACTACTGGAATATACAAAATATAAATGCATATTGGAGTTGTTTCTTTAAATGAAAAGCTCCGTTCCTTTAAATGGAACCAACCGTTGGTCGGTGAGAAACGTGTTTTTCCTTTAAAAGCAAGCTCCCAAACAGCTCATAAAGCTTCCGTTTGTTTCCAAATCTTGTTTATTTTGCTAGAAACTAAATATGTCAATTTGAAATAATATAAGCAACTTTGTTCTCACATATTCAATATTCACGCTCTATTTAGAACCTAGTGATAGATTATCCACTAAAATAGTTTATATCTGAATCTTATTAACCAGAAATCCTGAAGTTTTTTCTATAGTGACTATCGTCAATCTGTATATTTTTAATTATACGGGTTACTAATATGCGTTTTTTCATATCCGGTTGTTTTTTCATCAAAACAAAAGAATTGAAGAGACTTTGATTTCACTTTTTTCTTGCATTAAAATTTCTGCGATTTTATTTGAGATATAAAAATTATGTTTACCTTTGCATCACCATTTCATAAGGCTTTTGAGTCGAGAAATGCAGTAAATATGCGGTAATAGCTCAGTTGGTAGAGCACTAGCTTCCCAAGCTGGGGGTCGCGAGTTCGAGCCTCGTTTACCGCTCTTTTGAAAATCAGGTGGTTATCTTAAATAAACTGCCTGATTTTTTATTTTTCAAGTCCCCTTTTCTATGGTTTTATCTATTATCGGACAAAACCTAAACTGAACATATTGTAGAATAACCCCAATTGAATAACCAATATGGCTAAAAAAATAGAGAAATATCTCCCCGTAGATTACAGTGACAGTTTTTCCATAGAAGTTACAGAAAACCATCTGTCTCCTAAAAATATTATTTTAAAAGTCTTTGCTCATAACCCCGCTTGGCTCCGAATGTTGTATGCAATAAGGGCCTGTTTAGTCAAACCTTTCGGTATAGAAACTAAAGCTATTGAAAGTGAAGAACTTATTATAGAGGAAGACAAGCAAGAAGCAATTATGAGAAAAGACGATAAACATTTATTGTTTTATGTCGATATTTTCATTACGCCATTGGAAACAGGAAAACAAATGATTGAGGTCACCACATTAGTAAAATACCATAATTGGGTAGGAAAAGCTTATTTCTTTTGTATAAAACCTTTTCATCGGGTCATAGTACCTTTAGTTCTCAAAAAGGCGCTATGCTGAACAACCACAGTCGCGGATGCAACTATATAACGAATATGAAAAATGAGATATGTAATATAGAAGCACATGACTTTAGAAAATTAATGCATGAAGAATAGGGCAGTTCATGCATTTTTCGTATTTTTGCACCCTGTTTTAACACTCAAGAAAACTTTAAATAGAAAAATATAATGGCAAAAGAACTGAAAGACCTTACCAAACGTAGTGAAAACTACTCACAGTGGTATAACGATTTGGTGGTAAAAGCTGATTTGGCAGAACAGTCTGCTGTGCGCGGATGTATGGTGATTAAGCCTTACGGATACGCTATCTGGGAGAAAATGCAACGTCAATTGGACGACATGTTCAAGGAAACAGGACACGTAAATGCATACTTCCCGCTATTAATCCCGAAATCATTCTTAAGCCGCGAAGCAGAACACGTAGAAGGGTTTGCGAAAGAGTGTGCCGTAGTAACACATTATCGCTTGAAGAATGCAGAAGACGGTTCAGGAGTTGTAGTAGATCCTGCAGCTAAATTGGAAGAGGAATTGATTATCCGTCCGACATCAGAAACAATCATCTGGAATACTTATAAGAACTGGATTCAGTCATACCGTGACCTGCCTATTCTCTGCAACCAATGGGCGAACGTTTTCCGTTGGGAAATGCGTACCCGTCTTTTCCTGCGTACTGCCGAATTCCTGTGGCAAGAGGGACATACCGCTCATGCTACCCGTGAAGAAGCAGAGGAAGAAGCAATCAGAATGTTGAATGTATATGGTGAATTTGCAGAAAAATATATGGCTGTTCCCGTTGTAAAGGGAGTGAAATCAGCCAATGAACGTTTTGCAGGTGCACTTGACACTTACACAATAGAAGCCATGATGCAGGACGGAAAAGCATTGCAAAGTGGTACTTCCCACTTCCTGGGACAAAACTTTGCAAAGGCATTCGATGTTCAGTTCGTTAACAAGGAAAACAAGATGGAGTATGTTTGGGCTACTTCATGGGGTGTTTCTACTCGTTTGATGGGTGCATTGATTATGACTCACTCGGATGACAACGGATTGGTATTACCTCCGCATTTGGCTCCGATTCAGGTAGTAATCGTTCCTATCTATAAGAATGACGAACAACTGAAACAAATCGATGCTAAAGTAGAAGGCATTGTAGCTAAGTTGAAAGCACTGGGCATCTCTGTGAAATATGATAATGCAGATAACAAACGCCCGGGCTTCAAATTCGCTGATTATGAATTGAAGGGTGTACCTGTTCGTTTGGTTATGGGTGGTCGCGATCTTGAAAACAACACGATGGAAGTGATGCGCCGTGATACACTGGAAAAAGAAACAGTTACCTGTGAAGGCATTGAAACATACGTTCAGAACCTGCTTGAAGAAATGCAGGCTAATATCTACAAAAAAGCATTGGACTATCGTAATTCCAAGATTACAACAGTAGATACCTACGACGAATTTAAAGAAAAGATCGAAGAAGGCGGATTTATTCTGGCTCATTGGGACGGAACTACTGAAACAGAAGAAAAGATTAAGGAAGAAACCAAAGCAACTATTCGTTGTATTCCGTTCGATTCATTTGTTCCGGGCGACAAAGAACCGGGTAAATGTATGGTTACAGGTAAACCATCTGCTTGCCGCGTCATATTTGCACGTTCTTATTAAATAGAAATTGTATATCATTATAAAAAGGATGAAAGCGATTGAATCGCTTTCATCCTTTTCTTTTTTCCTTCCATTTCAGTTTTATTTCAGAAATATCCCTTTTCTTTGCAGTATGTAAAAAAGAAAGGAGAACAAAATTATGAAGATATTGATTGTAGAAGACGAACCCTCTTTGAGAGAACTGATTCAATGTTCGCTTGAAAAAGAACGTTACGTGGTAGAAACAGCCAGTGACTTCAATTCTGCTTTACGCAAAATAGAAGATTACGACTATGATTGTATCTTATTGGACATCATGCTGCCGGACGGAAGCGGACTTGATCTTCTTGAACGATTGAAAGCGCTCCATAAACGGGAAAATGTGATTATTATTTCCGCCAAAGACTCCCTGGAAGACAAAGTCTTGGGATTGGAGCTCGGGGCGGATGATTATTTGCCGAAACCCTTTCATCTGGTTGAATTAAACGCACGTATTAAAAGCGTGATTCGCCGTCATCAGCACGATGGAGAAATTGATATCCGCCAAGGCAATGTACGGATAGAACCGGATAAATATCGTGTCTTTGTGAATGATCTGGAAGTGGAACTAAATAGAAAAGAGTATGATATCCTATTATATTTCATCAACCGCCCCGGAAGATTAATCAATAAAAATACCTTGGCCGAATCTGTATGGGGAGATCATATCGATCAGGTTGATAATTTTGATTTCATATATGCGCAAATCAAGAATCTTCGCAAAAAGCTCAAAGATTCCGGTGCAACGATTGAAATCAAAGCGGTTTATGGATTTGGATATAAAATGGTGGTAGAATAAAAAAGAAAGAGATTATTGTCCATGAAATTAATATATTACATCATTCTTCGTATTACACTTGCTCTGACCCTTATACTGACGGTCTGGGCTATCTTCTTTTATGTTACGATGATCGATGAAGTCAACGATGAAGTGGATGACGCTTTGGAAGATTATTCGGAAACCATCATTATACGGGCATTGGCAGGAGAGGAGCTACCTTCTAAAACCAATGGATCCAACAATCAATATTATATGATGGAAGTAAGTAAAGAGTATGCGGAAAGCCGGGAGGATATTCAGTATAAAGACTCTATGGTATACATTGAAGAAAAAGGAGAGACCGAGCCGGCACGTATTCTTACTACTATCTTTAAAGACGATGAAGGACGATACCACGAACTGACAGTATCGACCCCCAGCATTGAAAAAGATGATTTGAGAGATGCCATCCAGGTGTGGATTATATTTCTATATGTAGCTTTATTATTCTGCATTATTATCATTTCCGTATGGGTATTTTACCGGAATATGCGACCGCTCTATGTACTTCTACACTGGCTGGACGGTTATCAAACAGGAAAAAGAAATAAACCTTTGAGTAACGATACTCAAATCACAGAATTCCGGAAATTAAACGAGGCTGCCATTCGTTATGTGGAACGTACAGAGCAGATGTTCGAACAACAAAAACAGTTTATCGGAAATGCTTCACACGAGATACAAACTCCACTTGCTATCTGCCGTAACCGATTGGAAATGTTGATGGAAGATGATTCGCTATCAGAAAAACAACTGGAAGAACTGATGAAAACGCATCAGACTTTAGAATACATCACTAAATTAAACAAATCCCTGTTATTGCTTTCCAAGATTGATAATGGTCAGTTTACGGATACCAAAGAATTGGAACTTAATGTACTCCTCAAACAATATCTGCAAGATTACGAAGAAGTTTATGATTATCGCAACATAGAAGTCACGATAGATGAACAAGGCGTTTTTAAGGTGAAAATGAACGAATCTCTGGCTGTTGCTTTACTCACTAACCTCCTGAAAAATGCATTTGTACATAATATTGACGGGGGACATATCCGAATCACCATTACTAAGAACGGTATTACTTTCCGAAATTCGGGAGTGGAACATCCGCTAGACAAGGAACATATCTTCGAACGTTTCTATCAGGGTAGTAAAAAAGAAGGATCTACAGGGCTGGGATTAGCTATAGCCGATTCCATCTGTCGTTTGCAACATCTGAATATAAAATATTACTTCGAGCAGAATGAACATTGCTTCGAGATTTCCCAATCATAAGATTCACCCTGAAAACAAACACAGAGGACACGGATTTAAAGTGAACGACCTGTCGGTTATCATAAACCAATTTGTCAGGTATATCCATTCACCTGTTTCTCCGTGTCCTCTGCGTCTTTTATAGTGAGCAAGTTATCGGGATCGTATTTCTCTCCTCATAAACATGATATAAGAAATAGCGAAGCAAATAACCGTTGCCGCAATCAATCCGGTCAGTTGTGGCCATACAACTAAAAGACTTTGTCCCAATGGGAGCGGACTGGGGATAGCTCCCTGTACCTGTTCCATAGTCAATGGCCCCAAACTTCTGACAGAAGGCATCAATAATGTGGTGGTAGCTTCATTAAACAGTTCACTCGGCGCCAAACGCATCAACCCTAGAATAAACTTCTGATAACTGATAATCTGATAAGGTGATGCCATCTGTGACGGACTCAATCCTTTTGCCACCAAATTAACAATCATGGTATAGAATACGCTAAAAAACAGCCAAACGGCCACAGATGCTAATGCAGAAGTCGCTGCCTGACGGAAACGGAGCGAAAACAGAATAGCCAGATTCAACCAGAATGCTACATAAAAGATACTGGTAATAATGAAGAAAACAATTCTCCAAAACTCTTCTGCCGTAGGAGGAATGCCAATAGCAATCAGCCCACATCCCATCACCAGAAAGCCCAATACAAACAACATGATACCTATCACAATCAAAGCAGCCACAAACTTCGCATTGATAATGCAATCGCGATGAATAGGCTGGGACAGCATACGGCTCAATGTTCCTTTATTTTGTTCGGAATTGACTGCATCAAATCCCAAAGCGATTCCCAATAGGGGCCCTAAGAAGTTAATAAACAGCACAAAAGAGGGGAGAGTCCCATCTGAAACCGTAAACAACTTCAAGAAAAGAAACGAACCGTCCGGATCATTAGGTTTGATGGCTTCACTAATATTGGTGAGTGCTGTATATAGCGACCCCATACAGGTAAGTGCTATAATACCTATTAGTATAATAAAACGCCAACTTTTGACATGATCGGAAATTTCCTTGTTGACGATAACCCAAAAAGGATGATTGACTTTATTCATGTCTTTCTCCTCCTTCCTCAAAATAATGGTTATAAATATCAGACAATTCCTGCTTCTTATCTTTCAATTCTGCCATATCAATCAAAGCAAGTAATTGGCCATTACTGAACAAACCTACCCGGTCGCACACTTTCTGTACCTGATCCAGATGATGGGAAGAGAAAAGTACAGTCAGTCCCTCTTCTTTACTCAACCAGCGAATCAGTTCGATAAATTCCTGAACACCTGCAGGGTCAATCCCTGAAGTCGGCTCATCGAGAATAATAATCTCCGGATTTTTAATAAGTACATCAGCCAATCCCAACCGCTGTCTCATACCACGAGAGTATTTCCCGGTCTTTTTGGCTAACTGATCTTCAAGGCCTACCCGCTTCATCAGTTCCATAGCCTTGGTTTTTGCCTCTTTATCAGAAATACCATTTAATCGCGCTGTATAGATCAAATTCTCCGGTCCTGTCATATCATCATAGAATCCTACATCTTCTGGCAAATACCCAATTTTCCTTTTTACCTCAATGGGGTGTGTAGTAGAATTGATTCCACAAATTTCAACTGTTCCCGAAGTAGGCTCTGTCAATCCCAACATCATTAAGATAGTAGTTGATTTTCCAGCGCCATTCGGTCCCAGCAATCCGAAAATTTCTCCTTTCCGGATATTCAGGCGAATATGATCTACAGCAGTGAAATTACCGTATTGTTTGGTCAAATCGGTAAGTACGATCACTTGTTCGCCCATAATTTACCTCCTTCCATATTTACGGAACAGATAGTAAACCACGCCGATGGTGGCAATAATGATAAGAACGCCTACCCATCCCCATATCATCGGAGTTTTTACTGCAACTCTGAACTGCGCATCGGCATTTACTTCAGGAGTTTTTGCCATGATGGTAGTCACATAGTCGCCTGGCAATGCTTTTTTAGAAGCTTTCAAAGTAGCCATAACCGTTGATGTCTCTCCGGCTTTTAGTGCATCGATTTTTGAAGGTTCGAAAGTTACTTCCCAGTCAGCAGGTTTATTGGCAGACAGCTGAATATCTTTCAGTAATGAAGAGCCTGTGTTTCTGACTTCCAGTTCTATTTTCTTTATATCACCTGCTGTGACATCTGTACTCAATAACCCACGGGGAGTAGTCAGTTCCATTTGATAAGAGCCGGTAACAACCACTTCCAGTTCCAATTCAGCGGAAGTGGTACCTGTAGCGGCACGTACCGGAATTTTGTAACTGCCGGCTTCTACATTGGCAGGAGGAGTAATATCTATACTTACATTTTGAGTACTGTTGGCTTCCACTTGTGCAGAAGTGGCTTGCTTATAATTAGGTTTAAAAACTACATTCCAACCTCTGGGTGCATTAGCCATCAAAGCATATAGCTGCTGGTCGGCAGTCTGATTCTTTAAAGTGGCGCTGAAAGTGAAGGTTGATTTAGAATTTCCCTGCATGTTGGGTTGGTCGGTAGTAAATTCAGTCTGGTATGTTCCTTTTTGAGCAACCACCACATCCAATGGAAGTTTGGCGTTTCCGGCATATACCACAAAGTGATAATTACCTTTATTCACCTTTAATGGGACTTCGACTTTTAAATTGAAAGTCTTTTTCTCTTTGGGAAGTACCGATAGTTGGCTAAGGCTCCAGCCACCGGATTTCATTTCGTGTTTCCAACTGGCGGACAATCCGCTGACAGAAAGATTCGCATTCGTCAACTGGTCTGTGTTGTTGATAAGATCAATACTGTAGTCAATTGACGCTCCGGGAGATACGGAGATTTTTGTGTAAGGTGTGTACAGAATCACGCTCTTAGGTATTGAATCATTGGCGTGCGTGTAACTCATAGGGATCATCCCCAATAGAATAGCTAATAATAAAAAATAATTTGTTCTCATAGTCATACAAAAGTTCTTATGGTTGTTTAATATGAATATTGTCAAATTTGTGTGTGCAAAAATAAACGATGTATCTATTAGTAGTTTTAAAAGAATCCTAAAGAATCTAATTTCAGGAAGAAATTATAGTGACACTATCCCTATAGGATGGTGACGGTATCCTTTATATATAGTGATGCTATGTTAACCGGATAGCGTCACTATATTTTTTCGATTTTTTTTCGGAAATTCTCAAAATTCCCAAATCTTTTCAGATTCTCCTCTCATCTTTGCATTATCAAATTAATAATAATAGTAAAAACCAATATTAAAAAAACAACGATTATGAAAAAGTTAGTATTCTTATTAGTGTGTCTTTTCACTTTGCAAACAGTAGCTCGTGCAGATGACGACAAACCAATCCAGGTAACTCAAATGCCACAACCGGCACAGCAGTTTATCAAACAGCATTTTGCCGACAGCAAAGTAGCATTAGCCAAAATGGAGAGTGATTTCTTTTATAAAAGTTATGAAGTGATTTTCACGAATGGCGATAAAGTGGAGTTTGACAACAAAGGCAACTGGGAAGAAGTGAACTGCAAATATAGTTTTGTACCTACAGCAATTATTCCGGCAGCTATTCAGAAATACGTAACGACCAATTATCCTGATGCTAAAATTCTAAAAATTGAGAGAGATAAGAAAGATTATGAAGTAAAACTGTCCAACCGTACGGAACTGAAGTTTGACCTGAAATTTAATTTGATTGATATTGATTTCTAAACCTATTTAAATTGAACAAAGATGAAGCTAAAGATTTATACACTTTTACTGGCACTAAGCGTCGCATGGAGTCTACAAAGTTGCGACAACGATGACGATGGTTCAATAGCTGTTCCTGCCGAACTTCAAAGTGCATTCTCATCCAAATTCCCTAATGCTGCAAATGTGAAGTGGGAAACTAAGTCCGGATATTATGTAGCAGATTTCTATGACGGATATGAAGCATCTGCATGGTTCACCCAAGATGGTAAATGGCAAATGACAGAAACGGACATTCCTTACAATGCATTACCACAAGCAGTAAAAACGTCTTTTGAGAGCAGCGAATATGCCTCATGGAAGCGGGATGATATAGACAAACTGGAACGGACAGGCGTTGAAACTGTTTTCGTAATTGAAGTCGAAAAGCAGAATCAGGAGGTAGATTTGTATTATTCTGCTGATGGAACTCTGATTAAAAGCATTGTAGACACTGATAATGATAACACCGAACATCTTCCTGTACAATTGACTGAAGCTATGAAAAACTTCATCAATGAAAAGTATCCGAATGCAAGAATCATGGAAGTAGACGTTGAGGATGATAGGAATGATTGGGATTTCGGATATACAGAGGTAGATATCATTCATAATGGAATCTCAAAAGATGTATTGTTCAACCAGACTGGAAATTGGTATTCTACTTCATGGGAAATACGTCAGAATGAATTGCCTGAAGCAGTAAACAATACTCTCAATAATCAATATGGAGAATATCGTTTTGACGAAGCGGAGTATATTGAAAAAGCAGATGGTAGCATATATTATCGAATTGAACTTGAGAAGGGGAATGTAGATAAAGTAGTAAACATAGGCGAGAACGGTACTGTCCTTTCATAGGTCAAAGTGTATAATTCTGAAACCTAATTCTCACAAACAACAAACGATGACATAATTCCTGATGGATATGTCATCGTTTATTATTTTTTACTATTCTTGTGCACGTTTTCTTTTCACCGCCGATTTAGCAGTTTTATCAGTGATGCTGTCTGTTTGTTGCGGTTTCACCTTTTCAGTTTCTTCCCGTTTCCGCTTATTGCGTAACCGCCATTTATTCCAGAAATATAGATCACTCCATTTATTGAAATCCTTTTTATACATAATACCTACACCTTGCGTAGTCAAATTTGTTTTTGTGTAATAACGGTCATTTGTCTCATTATAAGCCTTCAAACGGATATCTCCCGAACGGGTAATCAGCCATTCTGCTTCAAAGTCTCCTACAAAGTTAGTATTAGCCATCGGATTATCCCGATAACCGAAGTTTCCGTTTATCAATAAACGGTTATTCAATAATTGTCCCGACAAGATACCTTCTACTTCCATATCTGTCCAACCCTTATCACCCGTACTCAAATTCGTACCGATATTCCAGTTATTCGTTTCAAAGACCTGTGAAAGTGCATTGTTCAACTGGCCGGAAAGAGTAGATGAGAGCACCGATGACATCACATTCGAATTCTGATTATTATTACGGGCATCTTCCGTATAGAACTTGCCAATACCCAACAAATAAAGAATCTGCATATTCATTTGCTCTTCCGTACTGATATAATTACGTACCAATGTTTGTATTTCATCTCTTTCATTCGGAAGCTCAATACCCAGTTTGATAGTCGGTCGTACCAGCATACCACTTAGATTCATGATACAATTTACACGCACATTGGGTTGTTGTATAATAGCCGAAGCATCCGGTATCAAATCATTCAAAGAGGCAGAGTTCACTGTATATGAAGCTTGTATGTCCATATTAGCATCCAAAGGTGCACCATTGAACGTTATTGTACTTCCATCTTTGATAATAAAGTCTTTACGGATCACTTCCTGCAAACTAAATTTATATACTCCTTGATTGATCCGGTAATTACCGAACATTTTCACATCGCCCTTATTATAAAATTCCGTCCGGATATTTCCCGTACCTTTTCCGCTGATATAATCTCCGGCAATAGGGTCCATAATGATTCGCATGGTGGCATCGGGAGTTGCATCCACCAGAATATTCAAACGGATATCCGTTTTCTGCTCTTCCTCCTCCTGGCGTTTTTGCTGTATTTGTTCGTAATATGAGATTACTTGAACAGAATCCTGGATAGTACGGCGAGGTGTTTTATCTACAAATTTGATAAACTGATTGCTAGTAGCCGATGCTACACTACCATTAATATAGGTAAAGGTAGTATTTCGATTTGTAGTCATGGCCACATTTACGTCGAGCCCCTGTATGGCGTTTCCAGAGAGCAATACATTCCCGGTACCATATACCGTACCATAGAAAGGCATATCTGTCGATTCTTTTGTGTTCATCACAAGCATATTATTTGCCTGTATCTCGAAACGATAGTTTAGGTTCTTAAAATGCTGGAAATGCAAATATCCATTCATTCTCCCCGAATGCCCTTCCATATCAGAGATATGTATATTATTGAATGTCAATCCGGTAGGAGCCAGATGAATAGTATCTTTTACTGCAAAATGCGTGTTTAAAATATCAAAATTCATAGATGCGTCTGTCATAACTGCACCATCCAGGTTCAATCCTTTAAATTTTCCATAGAAATGTACTTTTCCTGTTCCTCGCCCTTTAATATCATTGGCAATAGACTTCATATAATGTTCGAGGAATTTCAGATTCAATTCATTTGCTTCAATATTTAAATCAAGTCCGCTCTCGGGTTTTAATGGATAAATAATACCCGTGACACGCGACGGAGAAGGAGATATATCCTGAATGGATGCATCCAACCGGATACCTCTGTTTTCATTATCCCACTCACCATATATATCCAGTTCACCCAAACGACCGTGATTGAGTGAGAAATTCTTTATAAATAAACGGGTATTCATGATAGGCTTTTTAAGCACTCCGCTTGCATAAGCCGTTCCTGTTGCATCGCCCTCAAAATTTACATCGTCGGATATACTTGCAATATCAAATACATATCCCATATTTATATCCTTTAGATCAACCTTTACAGTATCTTTAGGATTCTCGGAAAGCCGGCCGTTAATACGTACATATCTATCCTGATGACTAAAGTAGAAGTTATTCACATCCACTCGTCCGGAATCGACCACCACCTGCGAAGAATGTATCTTCCAAAGAGTATCATTTAAAATAACGTCAGTAGGTTTCACATCCACCATCGCTTTCAACAATGACTTTTCTCCGCTTGTACGTAGAAATTTGGCAACAGCTGCTAATTTCCCGCTATATGTTGCTGCAGCATTATTTCCCCAATCCAAAGTCGTACTGACATTGTCATCTTTAGCTTGTGCATCCAGAGATAGATTGACTGCCCCTTTCTTTTTCAAATTAGTCAGACGAACCCGTGCACGAATATGATCTGCCGGATTCTCGCACAGAATCATGCCTGACTCAATAAAGTTATTCTTATATTGCAGACGGGGAAAATATCCCTCTACACGCAAGCGTTGTAAAGCATCATTAAAATATCCCTTCAACGTAGAATGAGTATACACCGTTAACGGTATATCAAATATCGTAGATAAAATGTCCGTATTATATATATGTATATCAAACAAAAAGTTATTATGGGTTTCAATCGGCTTCTTGGGAGGTAATATCAAAGACGGCACATATTTCCGCATAATATTCAGAATACTGGCAGGTAATGTGTGATATTGGAATTTTCCCTCTATGCTTGCTTTCAGGAATTCAGAAGTCAATCTAAGCTGATTTTCTCCATTTTGTTTGGTTGCCCGGATATTCATATTCTGCATGAAATATGCTTTATCCGGAGCTGTAAATTCCAAGCTATCCACATTGATTTCTCCAATCATCTCATCCACTGATCCACCTGTAAAATTAGCTTTCAGTTTTAAAGAGAACTCTGCATCAGGATATTTGGTCGTAAGATTCAAGTCATGTGGGCGTACTTTATTGACTACTGCAAGAAAATTAAAAGTAGGAACTTTGGATGCAACATTTACGTCTCCATTCAGATAAATAGAGCCATTAGGATCATCCAACGCTATCTTTCCATTAAATCCGCCTTGTTTGTATTCTCCGTCCAGTGTGATATTCTCATATCTATATCTGCTATAATCTATCGAAGCAATCAGTCCTTTCAACTCTACGGCAGGCAAGTGGTCAGCAATATGCCGGCCATGTACATCCAGATTGAAAGTAATTTCTCCCAACTCCTCATTATCCAATAATTTACCTAGTTGAAAGTCCTCTGTTTTGACAGCTCCGGAATACGCAAATAATCCTTTTGTCTTATCAGAACTCAATTTTAAGTCGGTCTTTACATTTCCAAGACTCGTTTGTAATTGCCCATAAGTAACTAAGTCCGTGAAGTATCCCGAAATTTCTCCCTGGAAACTCACGTTTCCCAAACGTTCGAGAAGAGGAGGAACTCCATTATAATTATGGCTCAAATTACGCACTAAAAAACCGACTCCACGCGTATTGGCCGAAAGTTCGGAAAGAGTTCCATATACATACGCATCTTGTGGACGCGATAAGTCCTGAAGCGATACATCTCCTCGCAGACGGAACTGACGGTCATCGGCTGTAATCTCCAGATGCGAACAAGTCAACTGATCCACAGTTCCCTTCACCTCCATGTCCAACGTCACCGGTTCCTTAAAATGCGAGAGGATAGGGACAAAAGGGGAAATATCTTTTAAAGTAACTTGCGATGGCAAAGTACGGAAAGAGAAATGCACCTGTTCTGTAAAACGGTCAAAAGCTTTCAAACTATCATACTCCAAATGAATAGTATCGAGCTTGAGAGAGGTTTCGGGCAATTCTATTGTAAAATTATCAATGTTTGTCTGCTTGTTATTGGCAACCAGTTTCAAACTCATTTTTTTCAAAGAGAAGCCGGATGCTTTTTCATCAAGGCTCAATCGCTTGATCCCTAAATTCAAAGAGTCCTTACTTAATGCCTTCAGCGATATATTAGCGATGATATTTTGAAGCTGAATATGCTTAGCGTTAAATTTCCCCGGTGTTTCTTCTTCCGACAACACATGATAAGACATCCTTCCACGACGAATCAGGATGGAATTAATACGCAAATCAAGAGAGTTTTCTTTCTTCACGGTATCTTTGGAAGCAAAAGCATCCAAAACAAACTTAAAATTAGGAGGGGAATCCGGAGTCTCTTTCCGGAGATTGATATTAAATCCGAAAAGCTGGACACTGCTAATGGATATCTTTCCTTTAAAAAAAGGCATAATATCGAACTTGGCAGACAAACGTGTGACTTTGAGCATTTCCTGACCACTCTGATCGTCAAGCAATACATCATCAATAATAATACGGTTCAATAGACCGATATTAATTCTACCAATTACTACCTTTGTATTTAAAACTTCGGAAAGTTCTTCAGCTACAAATACACTCATTGCTTGCTGAATGTTTGGTATATTCAGCAAAACAATAGTCCCGATATATACTCCCAGTACAATACCTACTACCCAGCGTACAGTCTTTTTCAGCGTTCTGATATGCGATAACTTTTATTTTGCGAACAAAAATATAAAATAGTTCGTTACGAATCGTAGTTTTATGATTACTTTTGCACCGTTTAATAGTTTAAATACTTATGAGTGCAATAATTTTAGGAATTGAATCCTCCTGTGACGATACGTCGGCAGCCGTAATCAAGGATGGTTATTTGCTGTCAAATGTGGTATCAAGTCAAGCCGTACATGAAGCATACGGCGGAGTAGTACCCGAATTGGCTTCACGGGCACACCAACAAAACATCGTACCGGTAGTACATGAAGCATTAAAACGTGCCGGCGTCACCAAAGAAGAGTTGAGCGCAGTAGCTTTCACTCGCGGACCGGGATTGATGGGGTCTTTGCTTGTTGGAGTCTCCTTTGCAAAAGGATTCGCTCGTTCTTTAAACATTCCAATGATTGATGTTAATCATTTGACCGGACATGTTTTAGCTCATTTTATTAAAGCAGAAGGAGAAGAGGAGAGGCAACCTGTTTACCCATTTCTCTGTTTGCTGGTATCCGGAGGAAATTCACAAATCATACTGGTCAAAGCCTATAATGATATGGAGATTCTTGGACAGACTATTGACGATGCCGCAGGTGAAGCTATTGATAAATGCTCTAAGGTGATGGGACTTGGTTATCCCGGCGGACCGATCATTGACAAACTGGCTCGTCAGGGAAATCCGAAAGCTTTTACATTCAGCAAACCGCATATCCCTGGTCTGGATTACAGTTTCAGTGGATTGAAAACTTCCTTTTTATATTCATTACGCGACTGGTTAAAGGAAGATCCCGATTTCATAGAGCACCATAAAGTAGATCTTGCAGCATCATTGGAGGCTACTGTAGTGGATATTCTGATGGATAAATTACGAAAAGCCGCTAAAGAGTATAAGATTAATGAAATAGCTGTGGCCGGAGGAGTTTCTGCAAATAATGGATTGCGTAATGCTTTCCGGGAACATGCCGAGAAATATGGCTGGAACATTTTTATCCCTAAATTCAGTTATACGACTGATAATGCAGCCATGATCGCCATTACCGGATATTTCAAATATCTGGATAAGGACTTTTGTTCTATTGATCTTCCGGCTTATTCTCGTGTGACGTTATAATTGGGTATACCTTATTATATATAATAGGATAAAAACTAAGAAGTATGTTTGCCGAAATAATAACCATTGGCGACGAACTGTTGATAGGACAGGTTGTCGACACTAATTCAGCCTGGATGGGGCAAGAATTAAATAAAATAGGCATCGAGGTTCTTCGTATTGTTTCAATCCGTGATCGGGAAAAGGAAATCTTGGAAGCGATTGATAATGCGATGGAAAGGGTGAATATTGTTTTAGTAACCGGAGGACTCGGACCTACCAAAGACGATATCACCAAACAAACTTTATGCAAATACTTTCATACGGAACTGGTTTTCAGTGAAGAAGTATTCGAAAACGTAAAACGGGTACTGGCAGGGAAAATCCCAATGAATGCACTCAACAAAAGCCAGGCAATGGTTCCGAAAGATTGTACTGTGATAAATAATCCTGTAGGAAGTGCTTCTGTCAGCTGGTTCGAAAGAGATGAAAAGGTACTTGTTTCCATGCCGGGCGTTCCGCAAGAGATGACTGCCGTAATGACAGAAAGTGTATTACCTAAACTGCACGAGAGATTTCAAACGGATGTGATTATGCATCAAACATTTCTTGTACAACACTATCCGGAATCCGTATTGGCAGAAAAACTGGAACCGTGGGAGAGTGCTCTGCCGGAATGTATCAAATTGGCATATTTACCTAAGCTGGGGATTATTCGTCTTAGACTGACAGGGCGCGGACAAAACAGGGAAGAAGTAAAAGTTCTTCTTGAACGTGAAAAGGTAAAATTAGAGGAAATACTTGGTGAAGACATTTTCAGTGAAGAAGATACGCCTTTGGAAGTTATAGTCGGTGAACTTTTAAAAAAGAAGAAATTGACCGTTTCCACCGCAGAAAGTTGTACAGGAGGCAGTATTGCCGCACGTTTGACCTCCATTGCCGGTAGTTCTGAATATTTTAACGGAAGCGTAGTAGCCTATTCAAATGAAGTAAAAATGGGACTTTTACACGTTTCCTCCGAGACATTGGAGCAACATGGGGCCGTCAGCGAAGAAACTGTGATTGAAATGGTAAAAGGTGCGATGAAAGCACTAAAAACCGATTGCGCCGTTGCTACTTCAGGGATAGCAGGCCCTGGAGGGGGTACTCCCGAGAAGCCGGTGGGAACTGTTTGGATAGCTGCTGGTTATAAAAACGAAATTCGTACTTACAAACAGGAAACGAACCGCGGAAGAAGCATGAATATCGAAAGAGCAGGCAATAATGCACTATTAATGCTCTGTGATTTACTCAAATAAAGAAAAATAGGTGCCTGGAAGTGAATTATTTTAGGAAATTCTTGTTTTATACGGATAAAAGTGCTTACTTTGCGTCCTGTTTGAAAGAAGTATAGATATAAAACTATAAAAATAAGATAGAAATGTCGAAGATTTGTCAAATTACCGGAAAGAAAGCCATGATTGGCAACAATGTTTCACACTCAAAGAGAAGAACTAAAAGAACCTTTGATTTGAACTTGTTTAACAAAAAGTTCTATTATGTAGAACAAGATTGTTGGATCAGCCTTAGCATTTGTGCTAACGGGTTGCGTATTATCAACAAAAAAGGACTGGATGCTGCGCTGACTGAAGCAGTGGCTAAAGGTTATTGTGATTGGAAAAGCATTAAAGTAATCGGCTAAACGTAGAGGAGAAAACTTACAATGGCAAAGAAAGCAAAAGGTAACAGAGTGCAAGTGATTCTGGAATGTACAGAACACAAAGACAGTGGAATGCCGGGAACATCTCGTTATATCACAACTAAGAATAGAAAGAATACTACAGAAAGACTTGAGTTGAAAAAATACAACCCGATTCTGAAGAGAGTAACAGTACACAAGGAAATTAAATAATAAAGTAGTATAACCCATGGCAAAGAAAACAGTAGCAAGTTTGCACGAAGGTTCTAAAGAAGGTCGTGCTTATACCAAGGTTATCAAAATGGTAAAATCTCCGAAAACTGGAGCATACGTTTTTGATGAACAAATGGTTCCTAATGAAAAAGTACAAGACTTTTTCAAAAAATAATCGAAATAGCATATACGCTATAACTGCAAAATCCTCTCATTGGCGAACAATGAGGGGATTTTTTATTGCTTCTTTTTTTACTTTTCCAATCCTTTGTTATATCTTTGTAGCAAATGTATTATACAAACAAGTGTAAATATGGGATTTTTTAGTTTTTTTTCAAAGGAGAAGAAGGAAACTTTAGATAAAGGATTATCTAAAACCAAAGAGAGCGTATTCAGTAAAATAGCTCGTGCTGTGGCTGGCAAGTCAAAAGTAGACGATGAAGTATTAGATAATCTGGAAGAAGTACTGATTACATCTGACGTAGGTGTAGAAACAACTTTAAATATTATCAAGCGCATCGAAAAACGTGCTGCTGCAGATAAGTATGTAAATACTCAGGAACTGAATCTTATATTACGTGACGAAATAGCAGCTTTGCTTACTGAAAATAATTCGGATGATGTAGCTGATTTCGACGTACTCATCGCAAGAAAACCTTATGTCATTATGGTTGTGGGAGTAAATGGGGTAGGTAAAACTACAACCATTGGTAAACTGGCTTATCAATTCAAGAAAGCAGGTAAATCCGTTTACTTGGGAGCCGCTGACACTTTCCGCGCTGCAGCTGTGGAACAGCTAATGATTTGGGGAGAGCGGGTAGGAGTTCCCGTAGTTAAACAGAAAATGGGAGCAGATCCCGCATCTGTGGCTTATGACACTCTTAGTTCGGCCGTTGCCAATAACGCAGATGTGGTTATTATTGATACAGCCGGTCGTCTGCATAATAAGGTAGGCTTAATGAACGAACTGACCAAAATTAAGAATGTGATGAAAAAGGTAGTGCCTGATGCACCGGATGAAGTTTTATTGGTACTGGACGGTTCCACCGGACAAAATGCATTTGAGCAAGCCAAACAATTTACTTTGGCGACGGAAGTTACCGCTATGGCCATCACTAAGCTTGATGGAACCGCCAAAGGTGGTGTTGTGATTGGTATTTCCGATCAATTCAAGATTCCTGTTAAGTATATCGGACTAGGCGAAGGCATGGAAGACCTGCAGGTATTCCGTAAAAATGAATTCGTTGATTCCTTGTTTGGAGAAAATGCATGAAAAGAAAAACAATAGATATTATTACTTTAGGATGTTCTAAAAATCTGGTTGACTCCGAGCAGCTAATGCGCCAATTGGAGGAAGTCGGATACAGCATAACTCATGACACTGAAAATCCGCAAGGGGAAATTGCGGTAATCAATACATGTGGGTTCATTGGTGATGCCAAAGAAGAATCCATTAATATGATTCTGGAGTTCGCTGAAAGAAAAGAAGAAGGGGATTTAAAGAAACTTTTCGTGATGGGTTGTCTTTCCGAACGCTATCTCAAGGAATTAGCTGTTGAGATACCGCAGGTAGACAAATTTTACGGGAAGTTTAATTGGAAGGAGCTTTTGCAGGACTTGGGAAAGGTCTATCACGATGAATTATATATCGAACGGACATTGACAACTCCCCAGCATTATGCTTACCTGAAAATTTCAGAAGGATGTGATCGTAAATGTTCTTATTGTGCTATTCCCATTATTACAGGACACCATATTTCCAAGCCAATAGAAGAAATTCTGGACGAAGTACGATACCTGGTATCGCAAGGCGTGAAGGAATTTCAGGTGATCGCACAAGAATTGACTTATTATGGGATCGACCGGTATAAGAAACAAATGCTTCCGGAATTGATTGAGCGTATTTCTGATATCCCCGGGGTGGAATGGATTCGCTTGCATTATGCTTATCCAGCACATTTTCCAACAGATTTATTCCGGGTTATGCGCGAACGTGACAATGTATGCAAATACATGGACATTGCCCTTCAGCACATCAGTGACAATATGTTGAAGTTAATGCGCCGACAAGTGAGCAAAGAGGATACTTACCAATTGATCGAACAATTCCGTAAAGAAGTGCCGGGTATTCACCTGAGGACGACTTTAATGGTAGGACATCCCGGAGAAACAGAGGAAGACTTCGAAGATCTCAAAGAATTTGTACGTAAAGTACGTTTTGATCGAATGGGTGCTTTCGCATATTCCGAAGAAGAAGGGACTTATGCTGCAGAAACATACGAAGATTCTATTCCACAAGAGGTTAAACAAGCCCGACTTGATGAATTGATGGATATCCAGCAAGGTATTTCGGCAGAGTTAAGTGCAGAAAAGATCGGCAAACAGATGAAAGTTATCATCGATCGCCTAGAAGGAGATTATTATATCGGACGGACAGAATTTGATTCACCGGAAGTAGATCCGGAAGTATTGATTGATCGTTCAGAGAGAGAACTTAAGATCGGACAGTTTTATCAGGTAGAAGTGGTGAATGCGGACGATTTTGATTTATATGCAAAGATTATAAATGACTATGAATAATAAGGAATTTACATCCGAACTAGCGGAAAGATTGGGATACACAATCAAGGATACTTCCGAATTGATGAATTCTTTGTTGTCCAGTATGACACAAGAATTGGAAGAAGGTAATGTGATTGCAATTCAAGGATTCGGTTCTTTTGAAGTGAAAAAGAAAGCGGAACGGATTTCAATCAACCCGGCAAGCAAACAACGCATGCTGGTTCCACCTAAATTGGTATTATCGTATAGACCTAGCAATACATTGAAAGATAAGTTTAAATAAATATTTCCCGTTATGAATGAAAGACTAACAATTCAAGACCTTACTGACTTATTGGCAGCCAAACATAGCATGACCAAGAAAGACGCCGAAGCGTTTGTTAAAGAGTTTTTCCTCTTGATAGAACAAGCCTTGGAGAACGAAAAGACTGTAAAAATCAAAGGATTGGGAACTTTCAAACTTATTGATGTAGATAGCCGGGAAAGTGTCAATGTCAACACAGGAGAGCGTTTCCAGATAAAAGGACATACGAAAGTCTCATTTTCTCCGGATGCAAATCTAAGGGATACGATAAATAAACCTTTTGCACACTTTGAGACTGTTGTATTGAATGAAAATACAATTCTGGAAGATACTCCGATAGAAGAGACTGAGGAAGAAGAAACAGGAGAGGAAGCGTCAGCACAGGCAGTCTTGAATGAGATAGGTGATGACTCTGAAACTACTGTGATAGAAGAAAATGAAGGTACTGATGATGGTCTTTCGGAAGAAGAGCCGATTCAGGAAGAGCAAATAGCCAGTCAGCCACTTGTGGAAGAGTCCATTGAAGAACCTGCTATTACTGAGGAATCTGCAATAGCACAGGAATCGACAGAACAGACGTCTCCTAAAGAGCCCGAAGAAGCCATTACAGAGACTGATATCGAAGAAAAGGTAGAACAGCTGGAAGATGAAGAGGTTCCGGAAGAGGAAATGATAATCGATGAGCAGCAAGCAGCATCTATTGAAGAAGAAAAAGAAGAGATCACTGCCGAAAAGATTATAGAACAAGAGCTTCTAAAAGCAAATCTACAACCTGTGACTCCCATAGTGCCTCCTGCTGAAAAAGAAACGATAAAACCGGTCCAACTGGAACAAGTATCCCAACCGGTTTCTAAAAAGACAGCCCCAGTGAAGGAAAAATCTCCTGTACCTTATTTAATAGCTGTTATTGTAGTCGTTTTGTTATTATGCGGAGGTGTCATTCTTTTTATTTATTATCCGGATTTATTCTCTTCTTCATCTGACAAGAATGCACTGGATATGCCGCCTGTGACCACTCAACCCGTTCAACCGGAAGCACAGCTTTCTGATACGATTGCACATAAGGATACCACAAAGGTAATAACGCCTGATGTATCCAAAGTCGCTACCACGACACAACCGGTTGCCAAAAAAGAAGAAGCTATTCCTGTCAAAGCAGAACCTCAAACGGTTACACAACAACCTGCTACTTCTGCCTATCTGGATTCAGCATCTTATAAGATTACAGGAACCAAGACAAAATATACAATCAAAGAAGGAGAAACTTTGACTAGGGTTTCCTTGCGTTTTTATGGTACAAAGGCAATGTGGCCATACATTGTGAAACACAATCCGAAGGTTATTAAGAACCCCAACAATGTACCGTATGGCACAACTATTGAAATACCGGAACTTACAAAAGAATAAGTAGTTATAATCCATTCACCCGACCATGCAAATCCTGTATTGGTCGGGTGAAGTGTTATGGATGTACAAAAGCGTATGAAAGTACCTTAATCTAAAGATTTCGCATTGTTTTTTAATAAAAATTAGTTGCAATCGTTAATTATATGGCGTACTTTTGGGGCAAAATAAAAAGCCTTATGACACAGGCAAGGCTTACATAAAATTAATGGGATTTAAATAATAAAATATTAAGTATTTATGGCTGAATCAATTGATATCCGCGAGCTAAATGAGCGGATTGAAAGACAAAGTGCTTTCGTTACCAATCTTACGACAGGTATGGACCAAATCATTGTTGGTCAGAAACATTTGGTTGAATCACTGCTTATCGGATTACTTTCCGATGGCCACGTCCTCTTGGAAGGTGTGCCTGGTTTGGCGAAAACTTTGGCTATTAAGACACTCGCTTCTCTGATTGATGCGAAATATAGCCGTATCCAGTTTACGCCGGACTTATTGCCTGCAGACGTTATCGGTACAATGGTTTACAGTCAGAAAGATGAATCTTTTAAAGTGCAGCGCGGACCTATTTTCGCAAACTTTGTATTAGCTGATGAAATTAACCGTGCTCCTGCAAAAGTACAAAGTGCTTTGCTGGAAGCAATGCAGGAACGTCAGGTTACTATTGGTAAAGAAACATTCATGTTACCGGAACCTTTCCTTGTATTGGCAACTCAGAACCCTATCGAACAGGAAGGTACTTATCCGCTTCCTGAAGCACAGGTTGACCGTTTCATGCTGAAAGTAGTCATTGATTATCCGAAGTTGGAAGAAGAAAAATTGATTATTCGTCAGAATATCAATGGTGAGAAGTTCAATGTGAAACCTATTCTAAGAGCGGATGAAATTATTGAAGCACGTAAGGTTGTTCGTCAAGTCTATCTGGATGAGAAGATCGAGCGTTATATTGTAGATATCGTATTTGCAACTCGTTTCCCAGAAAAATATGACCTCAAGGAACTGAAAGATATGATCGGATTCGGAGGTTCACCTCGTGCGTCTATCAATCTGGCTTTAGCTGCTCGTACGTATGCATTCATCAAACGTCGCGGCTATGTTATTCCGGAAGATGTACGTGCTGTAGCACATGATGTTCTTCGTCACCGTATCGGATTGACATACGAAGCTGAAGCTAACAACATGACTTCGGACGAAATCATCAGTAAGATTCTGAATAAGGTTGAAGTGCCCTAATTTGTAGTTATAATACAGTCAATAAGTAGTCATAAGTATCTATGCATGACTACTTAACTACCTACTAATTAACTACTGTATAAATGGAAACAAGTGAAATACTAAAAAAAGTTCGCCAAATTGAAATAAAGACACGAGGATTGTCTAACAATATCTTTGCAGGCCAGTATCATTCGGCTTTCAAAGGTAGGGGTATGTCATTTTCGGAAGTCCGTGAATATCAATTCGGTGATGATATACGTGACATAGACTGGAATGTGACTGCGCGCTTCAATAAACCTTATGTGAAAGTGTTTGAAGAAGAACGTGAACTGACAGTTATGTTAATGGTTGATGTTTCCGGAAGTTTGGAATTTGGTACGATCAAGCAGTTAAAGAAAGATATGGTGACGGAAATCGCTGCTACTCTTGCTTTCTCTGCCATCCAGAATAATGATAAAATAGGTGTGATTTTCTTTTCAGACCGGATAGAGAAGTTTATTCCTCCCAAGAAAGGACGTAAACATATCTTATATATTATCCGTGAATTGATTGATTTCCAACCGGAAAGCCGTCGCACAAATATTCGTCTTGCCTTGGAATATTTGACAAACGTAATGAAAAGACGT
This sequence comes from Bacteroides sp. M10, assembly GCF_014334015.1. Classification (GTDB taxonomy): domain Bacteria; phylum Bacteroidota; class Bacteroidia; order Bacteroidales; family Bacteroidaceae; genus Bacteroides; species Bacteroides intestinigallinarum. The sequence continues at coordinate 4,990,812 of NZ_CP060488.1, forward strand.
TGCACTGCATTTATCTTATCAGATTTTATTGACCAGGAAAGCTTTAAGAATGCGCTGACCATTGCTAACAGGAAACATGATGTAGTAGCATTGCAAGTATACGACAGGAGAGTCAGTGATCTCCCTCCAGTAGGACTGATGCGAATCAAAGATGCAGAAACTGGACATGAACAATGGATTGACACCTCTTCCAAAGCTGTACGCCGGGCACATCGCGACTGGTGGATACAAAAGCAGACTGAACTGAACGATACTTTTACCAAAAGCAACGTAGATGCTGTATCCGTCAGAACCGATCAGGATTACGTAAAGGCATTGTTGAATTTATTTGCCAAACGAAATTAATGGAATCAAAGATGAATAGAAATATTATTCTGATAGCATTATTAGGTCTATTGTTTGTCAGTAAAGCAGTAGCACAGTCTGTTACAGTAGAAGCAAAAATTGATTCACTGCAGATACTGATCGGCGAACAGGCGAAAGTGCAATTGCAAGTAGCCATGGATGCCAAACAGCGTGCTATTTTTCCTGCTTACACTGATACACTGATAAGAGGTGTGGAAATTATAGAAACAGTCAAACCAGATACACAATTCCTGAATGATCGTCAGCGGATGGTGATTACGCAGGAGTACATTATCACTTCTTTTGACTCTGCTCTATATTATCTGCCGCCAATGCCGGTTACCGTAGATGGGAAAGTGTACAACTCCAAAGCTTTGGCATTAAAAGTATATTCAATGCCGGTTGACACCTTACATCCGGACCAGTTCTTCGGACAAAAACCTGTGATGAAAGCTCCTTTCGCATGGGAAGACTGGTATGGATTGATCGCTTGTTCATTCTTGGCTTTACCTTTGCTTGGCCTGCTGATCTATCTGATTGTTCGTATACGTGATAATAAACCGATTATCCGTAAAATTAAAGTTGAACCTAAATTGCCGCCACATCAGGCTGCAATGAAAGAGATAGAACGTATCAAGACAGAGAAGGTATGGCAGAAAGGGCAATCGAAGGAGTACTATACCGAACTTACCGATGCTATTCGTACATATATTAAGGACCGTTTCGGATTTAATGCATTGGAAATGACTTCTTCTGAAATAATCGATCAGTTACTGGAAATGAATGATAAAGAAGCCATATCAGACCTAAAACTATTGTTCCAGACTGCTGATTTAGTGAAGTTCGCCAAACATAATCCTCAGATGAATGAGAACGATGCCAATTTGATTAATGCCATTGATTTTATCAATGAGACCAAGCAACCGGAAGAGGAAAATCAGAAGCCGCAACCAACGGAAATCACAATCATTGAGAAACGCTCTTTACGTGTTAAAGCCATGCTGATTTGTGGAATTGCATTGTTATCAGCAGCATTGATCGGTACCTTTATATATATAGGTCTACAGTTATACAATCTTTTTGTATAAAGGATGTATAGCTTAATACTAAATAGTAAACTGTTAAATCATAAATAAAATGGTTTTTGCCAATATTGAATATCTGTTTTTGCTATTATTGCTTATACCGTATATTGTATGGTATATCCTCAAGCAAAAGAAAAGTGAAGCAACTCTTCAAATTTCAGATGCCCGGGTATATGCACATACACCTAAAAGTTATAAGAATTATTTGTTGCATGTTCCATTTCTATTACGCTGCCTTGCTTTAGTACTGGTTATTTTGGTTCTTGCACGCCCGCAAACTACTAATAAGTGGCAGAACAGTGAGATAGAAGGAATTGATATTATGCTGGCTATCGACGTTTCTACCAGTATGCTGGCTGAAGACTTGAAGCCGAACAGACTGGAAGCTGCTAAAGACGTAGCTGCAAAGTTTATCAATGGACGTCCCAATGATAATATCGGTATTACATTATTTGCAGGAGAAACTTTCACCCAATGTCCGTTGACTGTAGACCATGCTGTATTGTTGGATATGATACATAATATCAAATGTGGTCTTATCACTGACGGTACTGCTGTCGGTATGGGTATTGCAAATGCTGTAACCCGCTTAAAAGATAGCAAAGCGAAATCCAAAGTTATTATCCTATTGACGGATGGTACTAATAACAAGGGAGATATTTCGCCTATGACAGCGGCAGAAATAGCAAAAAGCTTCGGTATTCGTGTATATACCATCGGAGTAGGTACCAATGGAATGGCTCCTTATCCTTATCCAGTCGGAAATACAGTGCAATATGTAAGTATGCCGGTAGAAATTGATGAAAAGACATTGACAGAGATCGCCGGAACGACAGATGGTAACTATTTCCGGGCTACGAGCAACTCGAAGCTTAAAGAAGTATATGAAGAAATTGATAAACTGGAAAAGACGAAACTGAATGTAAAAGAGTATAGTAAGCGGGACGAAGAATATCATTGGTTTGCTTTAGCAGCTTTCCTCTGTGTCTTGTTGGAAGTACTATTACGTAATTCGGTACTCAAGAAAATTCCATAAGGATGTTTGTCAATCGTTATTTGCCAATCATAAAATAGTAAGAAGATGTTTCGATTTGGAGAACCTACATATTTATATTTATTGCTGCTATTACCTTTTTTAGCAGCTTTCTACTTGTATTCCAATTACAAGAGGAGAAAGAATATCCGACGTTTCGGAGATCCGACTTTGTTGGCTCAGTTAATGCCTGACGTATCCAAATATCGTCCGGATGTAAAATTCTGGATTATTTTTGTTGCTATTGGTTTGTTCTCCGTATTACTGGCACGCCCTCAATTCGGTTCAAAACTGGAAACGGTTAAACGCAAGGGAGTAGAGGTAATTATTGCTTTGGACATTTCAAACTCTATGTTAGCGCAGGATGTACAGCCTAGCCGTTTAGAAAAAGCAAAAAGATTAATATCCAGATTAGTAGATGAGCTTGATAATGATAAGGTAGGTATGATTGTATTTGCCGGTGACGCTTTTACACAGCTGCCAATTACAAGTGACTATATTTCTGCTAAGATGTTCTTAGAATCCATTAGTCCTTCGTTGATTTCTAAACAGGGTACAGCTATTGGGGAAGCAATCAATCTGGCAGCCCGTAGTTTCACCCCGCAAGAAGGGGTAGGACGGGCCATTATTGTTATTACTGATGGTGAAAATCATGAAGGTGGTGCAGTAGAAGCTGCCAAAGCTGCGGCAGAAAAGGGTATTCAAGTAAGTGTATTGGGAGTAGGTATGCCTGATGGCGCTCCAATACCGGTGGAAGGAACGAATGATTACCGCCGCGACCGGGAAGGTAATGTGATTGTTACCCGTTTGAATGAAGCTATGTGTCAGGAAATTGCAAAAGAAGGAAAAGGTATATATGTACGAGTAGATAATTCTAATTCAGCCCAAAAGGCCATCAATCAAGAAGTGAATAAAATGGCGAAATCTGATGTAGAGTCGAAAGTATATACGGAGTTTAACGAACAATTCCAGGCTATTGCATGGGTTATTCTACTATTGTTATTGGCAGAAATCTTAATTCTGGATCGCAAAAATCCTTTATTTAAGAACATTCACCTGTTTTCTAATAAGAAATAGTTATACGTATGTTAAAAAGTAAATATATTCTATTCGCTGTATTTCTGTTAGCGGCAGCTGGTGTATCGGCTCAGAAAGCAGAACGCGACTATATCCGTAAGGGAAACCGTCTGTTTAATGATAGCGTATTTGTTGATGCAGAGGTGAACTACCGGAAGGCCTTGGAAGCTAATCCCAAGTCTACGGTATCCATGTATAATCTGGGAAATACCCTTTCGCAACAGCAAAAGTTTCAGGATGCCATGGAACAATATGTATCGGCCAGCAAAATAGAAAAAGATAAAATGAAACTCGCCCATATTTATCACAATATGGGGGTAATTTTCCAGGCTGGTAAAGACTATGCCAAAGCTGTAGATGCATATAAAATGTCACTGCGTAATAATCCTACCGATCATGAAACCCGGTACAATTTGGCTCTTGCACAGAAAATGCTGAAAGACCAACAAAATCAGCAGAATCAAGATCAAAATCAGGACCAAAACAAAGATCAGCAAAAACAAGATCAGAAACAGGACCAGAATAAAGACAAACAGAAGGATCAGAAACAAGATGAAAAGAAAGATCAGCAGCAACCACCGAAATCTGAAAAGAAACAAGATAATCAGATGTCAAAGGAAAATGCTGAACAATTACTGAATTCTGTCATGCAGGACGAGAAAGATGTGCAGGATAAAGTGAAGAAGCAACAAAAAGTTATGCAAGGCGGTCGCTTGGAAAAAGATTGGTAATATAAAGTTGATGATATAAATTTCATAAGCAATGAAAAAACTGATTATTATATTGATGGCATTGATAGCATATAGCACTCATGTGTTTGCTGATAAGGTGTCTTTTACTGCTTCTGCTCCTGATGCAGTGGTAGTAGGCGAACAATTCAGGCTGTCGTATATTGTAACTACACAAAAAGTGAAAGATTTTCGGGCACCATCAATCAAAGGTTTTGATGTATTGATGGGTCCAAGCCGATCACAACAAAGTAGTACTCAAATAGTGAATGGTAATGTTACATCTACTAGCAGTATTACATTTACATACATATTAATGGCTAATAATGCCGGAGAATACACAATACCCGGTGCCTCCATTGTTGCCGATGGTGACCAAATGGTGTCAAACTCAGTAAAGATTAAAGTATTGCCACAAGATCAAGGTGGCAATAGCGGACAAAATAATAGTAGTAGTGGTTCTATACATTCCTCATCTGGTACAAGTGTCTCTAATCAGGACCTTTTTATTATGGCAAGTGCCAGTAAAACAAATGTGTATGAACAGGAGGCTTTTGTCCTAACCTATAAAATATACACCAGAGAATCCAACTTACAACTTAATAATGCGAAATTGCCCGACTTTAAAGGTTTCCATTCTCAAGAAATAGAAATGACAACCAATGCAAGATGGACTCCGGAGCATTATCAGGGACGTAATTACTATACAACGGTTTATCGCCAGTTTGTTCTCTTCCCGCAACAATCAGGAAAGTTATATATTGATCCGGCACAGTTCCAGATGACTATCGGAAAACCTGTGCAATCAGATGATCCTTTTGATGCCTTCTTCAATGGAGGAAGTAATGTCATTGAAATTAAAAAAAATATTTCCACTCCTAAGATAGCAATCAATGTCAATCCGCTTCCTACAGGTAAACCTGCAGATTTTTCAGGTGGAGTGGGAGAGTTCAATATATCTTCTTCTATCAACAGTAAGGAACTGAAAACCAATGATGCTATTACTATTAAACTGGTAATATCCGGTACAGGTAACCTGAAGTTGATTTCTAATCCGGAAATTAAATTCCCGGATGATTTTGAAGTATATGATCCCAAAGTAGACAATCAAGTCAGATTAACCCGGGAAGGACTCACAGGCAATAAAGTTATTGAATATTTGGCAATTCCGAGACATGCCGGAACATATAAGATTCCGGGAGTATCTTTCAGCTATTTTGATATTCGCTCCAAGTCTTATAAAACACTGAAAACAGAAGATTATGTAGTAGATGTTGAGAAAGGTGCAGGTAATGCGGATCAAGTAATTGCTAACTTCACGAATAAAGAGGACTTGAAAGTATTAGGTGAAGACATCCGTTATATCAAACAGAATGAAGTTACTCTCCAACCTAAAGGAAGTTTCTTCTATGGTTCAATGACATATTGGTTGTTCTATATCATTCCGGCTCTTGCCTTTATTATTTTCTTTATTATTTATCGTAAGCAAGCTGCTGAAAATGCAAATGTTGCTAAAATGCGTACGAAGAAAGCAAATAAAGTGGCAACGAAGCGTATGAAGCTTGCAGGAAAATTACTCTCCGAAAATAAAAAAGATGCTTTCTACGATGAGGTATTAAAGGCATTGTGGGGATATATAAGTGACAAACTGAATATTCCGGTATCTCGTTTATCTAAAGATAATATTGAAGAGAAACTAAGAAATCACGGAGTAAATGAGGAACTAATCAAAGAATTCCTGAATGCATTGAATGATTGTGAATTTGCCCGGTTTGCTCCAGGTGATGAGAATCAAGCTATGGATAAAGTTTATTCTTCTTCAATAGAAGTAATAAGCAAAATGGAGAATTCAATAAAACATTAACCCAGAAGAGATTATGTCATGAAAAAGATATTATTTTTTATATTATTATCAATGTCGCTTACTTGTTTCGGACAAGATTCGTTAAGCATTGATACTAGACAAACGAATGGAGTTGATTCTATCCACGCTTCGCATACCACATTTTCCAGTAATACACTGGAAGATGCAACAAAAGCTGAAGGAGATTCCGCATATATAAAAGAAGATTATGCAGCAGCTATTCAGATATATGAAGCATTACTGAAAAATGGAGAAGCTGCCGACGTCTATTACAATCTGGGAAATAGTTATTATAAAATAGGGGAGATAGCGAAAGCTGTTTTAAATTATGAGCGTGCTCTGCTATTACAACCAGGAAATGGTGACATCCGTGCTAATCTTGAAGTGGCACGTGCAAAAACAATAGACAAGGTTGAACCTGTTCCTGAAGTATTCTTTGTTTCATGGATCAAATCTCTGACAAATAGTATGAGTGTAGATGCATGGGCCACATGGGGTATTGTCTCCTTTATTCTATTGATTATCGCTCTCTATTTCTTTATATTCTCCAAACAGATTATGTTAAAGAAAATAGGATTCATATCAGGAATCATTTTGCTGATTGTCACCGTTTGCTCTAATCTTTTTGCTTCGCAACAAAAAGAGCATTTGATTAATCGAAGTGAGGCGATAGTAATGAATCCGAGTGTAACAGTACGGAGTACTCCAAGCGAGAGTGGAACTAGCTTGTTTATTCTCCATGAAGGGAGAAAGGTAAGTGTCAAAGACAACTCTATGAAAGAATGGAAAGAAATTCGACTGGAAGATGGAAAAGTCGGGTGGGTACCAGCTTCTGCTATCGAGGTGATATAAAGGTCATTAATAGATTTTATATATTCAAGAAAAAAAGATAAGCAAATAATTTGTTTTATCTTTTTTTTTGCTTAAGTTTATAGCGTGATAAAAAAATCACATAGTATTAACCATTAAATTTATGAGACATGAGAACAATAACGTTTAATGAACTTCGTAAAATTAAAGATTCATTGCCTAGCGGTAGCATGCATAGAATAGCAGACGAACTTGGTTTGCACGTAGATACAGTGCGAAACTTCTTCGGAGGACACAATTTCAAGGAGGGAAAAAGCGTCGGAATACATCTTGAGCCCGGTCCAGATGGTGGGCTTGTAATGTTGGATGACACGACCGTTCTTGATCGGGCTTTAAAAATCCTAGATGAATTGAATATGAGTATGCAAAAAGAACAGGCTACCGAATCTGTGCAAGTTTAAAATATAACAAACTGAATCCCAATTGAATCAAACAATTGGGATTTCTTATTTGTTTTCACCTTATAAAATGTACATTTATGGAAGACAAATTAGTAACCCTGGCCATTCTGACATACACCAAAGCGCAGATCTTAAAGAATGTCTTGGAAAATGAAGGTATAGAAACCTACATTCATAACGTTAATCAAATACAACCGGTTGTTTCATCGGGAGTGCGTTTACGAATTAAAGAAAGCGATCTGCCACGTGCTTTGAAAATAACAGAAAGTTCTACATGGCTGTCTGAAAGTATAGTGGGAGAGAAGGAGCCCAAAGTAAAAGATAAATCAAATAAGATTTTAATTCCCGTCGACTTCTCTAATTATTCGATGAAAGCATGTGAATTTGCATTCAACCTGGCAAAAACAGAAAATGCAGAAGTCATCCTGTTGCATGTCTATTTCACGCCTATTTATGCATCGTCGTTGCCTTATGGGGATGTTTTCAATTACCAGATTGGAGATGAAGAATCTGTAAAAACGATTATCCAAAAAGTCCATTCTGATCTCAATGCTTTATCAGAGAAGATAAAAGAAAAAGTTGCATCAGGCGAATTTCCCAACGTTAAATATAGCTGCATCTTACGTGAAGGTATTCCAGAGGAGGAAATCTTAAGATATGCTAAAGAACAGCGTCCTATGGTTATCATTATGGGTACCCGAGGCAAAAATCAGAAAGACATTGATTTAATTGGTAGTGTAACCGCTGAAGTTATTGACAGGAGTCGCACGGCTGTATTGGCTATTCCGGAAAATACACCATTTAAACAGTTTAGTGAAGCAAAACGGATTGCCTTTATTACCAATTTTGATCAAAGAGATCTAATTGCTTTCGAGGCATTCTTTAATACTTGGAAATCATTCCATTTTTCTGTATCTTTGATACACCTTACAGATTCTAAAGATACCTGGAATGAAATAAAACTAGCAGGTATAAAAGAATATTTTCACAAGCAATATCCGGGGCTTGAAATTCATTATGACGTAGTGATGAATGATAATTTATTAAAAGGACTTGATCAGTATATCAAAGATAATCATATAGATATAATCACTTTGACTTCTTACAAAAGGAATATATTTGCTCGATTATTTAATCCAAGTATTGCCAGAAAAATGATTTTTCATTCAGATACACCATTGCTTGTTATTAACAGCTGATCAAATCAGGCAAAAAATGAGCATCCAAGATAAGGGAATAATAAGTATTATGTTTAATAGAAAAAGGAGTAATATAATGACCTTACTCCTTTTTCTATTTTTATTTAAATGAAGAAATTTACCTGTTCCACTCAAGTCCATATCAAATATAAGATTTTTCAATTACTACTTTAAACTATTGAATAAAAAAAGAAGACTACTATTTCTAATAGCCTTCTTATATTTTTTCAGAAAACGATCTTACTTCATCATCTTATCGATTTCTTCGAATTCAGGTCCCATATTCAAGTTATAGTAAACTCTGTAAAGACCTTGCAACCATAAATCCTGTTGATCGGGTTTTAAAGCTCTGGCTTTTTCATAGAATGGTTTAGCTTCTTCGTAGAATTTCTTAACCACAGCTTGTGCTTCAGCGTACTTAGGATCATTGATATCTGTTGTTGCTTTATCAGCATAATCCTGTGCTTTCATCAAATATACCAAACCTACATTAGAGTATGCTTCTGCATATTCCGGATCAGCAGCAATAGCTTTTTTGTAGTATTCGATTGCATTATCATATTCTTTCATATTATGATAAAGATATGCTTTTACATACAAATACAACTTGTTATTCGGATCATTAGCTAACATTCTATCAGCAAACTCCATAGCTTTAGAAGCTTGATTAGAGCTATTATAATAATCAACCAAATTAGCGAAGAAATAATCATTTCCAGGGAACTTAAGGATACCCTCTTCCAAAGACTTAATCCATGCAGCAGTATCACCTTTAGCCTTGTAAGCATCAGCCATCAACTGCATAGCAAATTTACCACCATCTTTATCAGATAAAGCTGCAGGAGCATATTTAATGATTGCATCTTTATCACCTACTCTATCAGCAGCTAATGTTGCGTAATAAGCAATTTGCGGAAGAAGAGTATCGTTTTTAGCCAATTCTTTATCAGCTAACATTGGATAAGAAGCTGACTCTACATAGGTTGCAAAGAACTTCAAAGCTTCTTTATTCTTGTCCAGGTTGAAATACTGAATACCACCATTAATCAAATTAGGACGTTCAGCCAACATACTGGAAGCATTAGCCTTCCGATATTTGTTTTTAACTTTTCCCTTTTCATTAGGTATTTCCGCTAATTCATCACACTTATTATAGTACTCATACATTTTCAGAATACTATTGTATACTTTCAATGTATCATACGGTTTCTTCAAAAAAGCATTTTTCATTTGCTCCTCGTTGATACGTCTCTGAATAAATCCAGCAACGTCCCATGTGTCAGCAAGATCCTTTGTTTCAGGATTCTTCATAGCCTCCTTAATAAGCTGTTCAGCCTGCTTAAAATTAGGTTTTACGTCATTAGCCATACTCTTTGCTTCTTTCACATTCTTCATCTGAGCGAATGAGAAGCTAACAGCCATCAATAAAACCATAGAAAATAATACTCTTTTCATGATTGTTGTTTGATTAATTATTAATATTATGTCTATTCCTCAATTTCGTTATTGCTTTCGTTTTCATTTAGGTCCGCTGCATCATCAATATCAGGAGCATCAGCATTCGGATCACTCACGATTGTACCCTCTGCCTCTTCTGCCGGAATTTCATCTTCAAGACTTTCTGTCATAACCTTACATACCGAACCAATCTGGTCGTTACGTTTTTCAAGATTTATCAGACGAACGCCTTGAGTAGCACGGCCCATTATACGAACATCCGCTACCTTCAAACGAATAGTGATACCAGACTTATTGATAATCATCAAGTCATTTTCATCAGTTACCGACTTGATTGTTACCAACTTACCTGTTTTTTCGGTAATATTCATGGTCTTCACACCCTTACCTCCACGGTTCGTTTTACGATAGTCTTCAATTTCAGAACGTTTACCATATCCTTGTTCGGAAACTACCATTACAGATTCTGTCTCCAAATCTTTGATACAAATCATTCCTACTACTTCATCCTGACCATCATTATCCAACGTAATACCACGTACACCTGTTGCTGTACGTCCCATTACACGAACTGCTGCCTCATGGAAACGAATTGCACGACCATTGCGGTTTGCAATGATGATTTCATTATTTCCATTCGTCATACGAACTTCAATTACGCTATCATCTTCGCGGATAGTTATAGCATTTACACCATTCTGACGAGGACGAGAATACTGTTCAAGCAATGTCTTCTTTATTACACCTTTCTTAGTACAGAATAATACATAATGGCTATTGATGAACTCGGAATCCTCTAAACTCTTCACACGCAAGTATGCAGTTACATTATCATCCGAATCAATATTCAACAAGTTCTGAATAGCACGGCCCTTAGAATTCTTCGTTCCTTCAGGTATTTCATATACTTTCAGCCAATAACACTTACCCTTTTGTGTAAAGAACATCATGGTATTGTGCATGGTAGCAGGATAAATATGCTCTACAAAGTCTTCATCACGGGTTTCCGTACCTTTCGAACCTACTCCACCACGATTTTGTGCACGGAATTCGGTCAACGGTGTACGTTTAATATAACCCATATGAGAAATTGTAATAATCATCTGATCATCTGCATAGAAGTCTTCCGGATTAAATTCTTCTGAAGAATAAACAATTTCAGAGCGACGTACATCTCCATATTTCGCTTTGACTTCTAACAATTCCTCTTTCATTACCCGACGACATACTTCATCATCAGCCAGAATACTTTCCAAATAAGCTATCTGCTTCATTATTTCTTCGTATTCCGCATGAAGCTGATCCTGCATCAGACCAGTTAACTGACGCAAACGCATTTCTACAATTGCACGAGCCTGAATTTCTGTCAGGTTAAATCGCTCAATCAAGCCTGTTATTGCGTCATTCGGAGTTTTTGCAGCACGAATAATACGAATTACTTCATCAATATTATCTGAAGCAATAATCAAACCTTCAAGAATGTGCGCACGCTCTTTCGCCTTACGAAGATCGAACTGAGTACGACGAATAACAACTTCGTGTCTATGCTCAATGAAATATTTAATTAAATCTCTTAGATTCAACGTTTTTGGACGTCCATGAACCAAAGCCACATTGTTAACGCCAAAAGAGGTCTGCAAAGCTGTCATTTTATAGAGTTTATTCAACACTACACTTGCATTTGCATCACGTTTTATGTCAATAACAATACGCATACCATCACGGTCAGACTCATCGTTGGCATTTGAGATACCTTCTATCTTCTTATCATTTACAAGATCAGCAATATATTTAATCAGTTCGGCCTTATTTACATTATAAGGAATCTCTGTTATTACGATCTTGTCATGTGTTTGTCCGCTTTCAATTTCAGCTTTCGCACGCATAATTACACGTCCGCGACCTGTCAAATATGCTTCGCGTACACCACTCACACCATATATATATCCGCCAGTAGGGAAATCCGGTGCTTTAACAAATTCCATCAGTTCCTCTACCGTAATTTCCGGATTATCAATATATGCATCACATGCTTCAATCACTTCCGAAAGATTATGAGGAGGCATATTGGTAGCCATACCAACAGCAATACCGGATGCTCCGTTCACCAGAAGGTTCGGGATACGCGTCGGCATCACCTTAGGTTCCACCAGCGTATTATCAAAGTTAGGCTCAAAATCAACGGTTTCCTTATACAGGTCATCCATCATTGCTTCACCCAACTTATTGAGACGAGCTTCTGTATAACGCATAGCAGCAGGGCTATCACCATCCACAGAACCAAAGTTTCCCTGTCCATCTACCAAAGGATAACGCATTGCCCATTCCTGCGCCATACGTACCATTGCAAAATAAACAGAAGAATCCCCATGAGGATGATACTTACCAAGTACCTCACCCACGATTCTCGCTGACTTTTTATAAGGTTTGTCTGAAGTATTGCCTAATTCCATCATTCCGTATAAAATTCTACGGTGAACAGGCTTAAATCCATCTCTAACATCCGGAAGGGCACGCGAAACGATGACCGACATGGAGTAGTCAATGTACGATGACTTCATTTCCTCCTCGATGTTAATCTTTATAATTCTGTCTTGTTCAAGCATTTAAAATGATTATTAATTATACATTCTACGGTTTGTGAAAAACCACGCTAAAGTACTACTTTTCCCCGATATACGAAAGTTTTTAGAAAGAAAGTTTTATCATGACCGGGACGATAACCCGCCAAACTTTAAAATACGAAAATAAAAAGATAAAAACGATAAATATAATATGGAAAGATAAATAACATCGGTAAAAAAGAGCCTGTTATTTGTTATACCTTATATATATAATACAAATACACTGTTTTTATGGCACGCCATTTGTAGATATAAGAAATAAAGCAAATATTGCAATACAAACTTGATTAAATGCGTATATTTGCCAGTGAATAACCCTTAGAAGAAAAGGAAAAAAGTATGAATAATCAATTCTCACAAAGAGTTTCCGACATTATCGTCTATAGTAAGGAAGAAGCGAATCGGTTGAGAAGTAGGTATATAGGTCCCGAACACCTGCTTCTGGGAATACTCCGTGACGGTGAAGGAAAAGCTATCGAGATATTGTCTAAACTCAACACCAATCTGGCTGCTATAAAGCAACAGATTGAAGCTCAGCTGAAGGCAGAAGCTGATGAAATGTTATTGCCTGATGCAGAGGTGCCGTTATCTAATGATGCGGCAAAGATATTAAAAATGTGTATTTTAGAAGCTCGTGGAATGAAAAGTAACATCGCTGATACAGAACATGTATTATTGGCTATTTTAAGAGAAAAAAACAATATGGCGGCTTCCGTACTTGAAGCAAACGATATAAACTACGTGAAAGTACTGGAGCAAGCTACATTGCAGCCGGATATCAATTCCGGCATGGGCTTTTCGGAAGACGATGAGGATGACGAAGAAATGTCTTCTCCTCGTTCCGGCAGAGGTGGCTCGGATGAACGCCAGCAGGCACAAACCGCTTCCAAGAAGCCGTCTAATGATACGCCGGTACTTGACAATTTTGGTACTGACATGACAAAAGCGGCAGAAGAAGGACGGTTGGATCCTGTCGTGGGCAGAGAAAGAGAAATCGAACGTTTAGCGCAGATATTAAGTCGACGCAAAAAGAATAACCCAATTCTGATTGGTGAACCCGGTGTAGGAAAATCAGCGATTGTTGAAGGTCTTGCATTGAGAATCATTCAGAAAAAGGTTTCGCGTATCCTGTTTGATAAACGAGTCGTTGCTCTTGACATGACTGCTGTTGTGGCAGGAACAAAGTACCGTGGACAATTTGAAGAACGTATCCGTTCCATTCTCAATGAATTGCAGAAGAATCCGAATGTTATATTATTCATTGATGAAATTCACACGATTGTAGGCGCAGGCTCTGCAGCAGGCTCTATGGATGCCGCCAATATGCTAAAGCCAGCATTGGCAAGAGGAGAAATACAATGTATCGGCGCCACCACTCTTGATGAATATCGTAAGAATATTGAGAAAGATGGCGCATTGGAACGTCGTTTCCAAAAAGTAATCGTAGAACCGACTACTGCTGCCGAAACTCTGCAGATTTTGCGTAATATCAAGGATAAGTATGAAGATCATCACAATGTGTATTATACGGATGAAGCATTGGAAGCATGTGTCAAGCTGACAGACCGCTATATCACAGATCGTAATTTCCCTGATAAAGCCATTGATGCTTTAGATGAAGCCGGCTCACGTGTACATCTTACTAATGTCAATGTACCCAAAGAGATAGAAGAACAGGAAAAGCTGATCGAAGAAGCTAAAAACAAGAAAAATGAAGCCGTAAAATCGCAGAATTTTGAACTTGCAGCCAGCTTCCGTGATAAGGAGAAAGAACTTTCTATCCAATTGGATGAGATGAAAAAAGAATGGGAAGCCAATCTAAAAGAAAACAGGCAAACTGTTGATGCAGAAGAAATTGCTAATGTTATCTCAATGATGTCAGGCATTCCAGTACAACGAATGGCACAGGCCGAAGGCATCAAGCTAGCAAGTATGAAAGAAGATTTGCAAGCTAAAGTCATCGCACAAGACACAGCGATAGAAAAGCTGGTCAAAGCCATTTTGCGAAGCCGTGTAGGACTCAAAGATCCTAATAAGCCCATTGGCACGTTTATGTTCTTAGGTCCGACAGGAGTTGGTAAAACTCACTTAGCAAAAGAGTTGGCCAAGTATATGTTCGGTTCTGCCGATGCACTGATTCGTATCGATATGAGTGAATATATGGAAAAGTTCACTGTTTCACGCTTGGTTGGAGCACCTCCGGGATACGTAGGATATGAAGAAGGTGGCCAGCTGACAGAAAAAGTGCGCCGTAAACCATACTCTATTGTATTGCTTGATGAAATAGAAAAAGCACATCCGGATGTATTCAATATCCTACTTCAGGTAATGGATGAGGGTCGTCTGACTGACAGTTATGGCAGAATGGTAGATTTCAAAAATACCGTTATTATCATGACTTCCAATATCGGAACCCGCCAGCTGAAAGAATTTGGACGTGGTGTTGGTTTTGCGACACAAAGCCGCCTGGATGATAAAGAATTCTCGCGAAGTGTAATACAAAAAGCTCTAAATAAATCATTCGCGCCTGAATTCATCAATCGTGTAGATGAGATTATCACGTTTGATCAACTTTCTCTGGAAGCGATAACAAAGATTATAGACATAGAGCTAAAAGGATTGTACGATAGAATAGAATCTATTGGTTACAAGCTTGTTATTGAAGATAAGGCGAAAGAATTCATCGCTAGCAAGGGATATGACGTACAATATGGCGCCCGTCCTTTGAAGCGCGCAATTCAAACCTATCTGGAGGATGGTTTATCCGAGCTCATCATTTCCTCGTCTTTAAAAGAGGGAGATACTATTCAAGTAACCCTTAATGAAGAAAAAGGCGAATTGGAGATGAAAGTTGTTTCTCCGGAATAGAGTTATTTCCTGAATAAGAAAATAATTTAATATGCCATAATGTCAGACCTTCGGGTCTGGCATTTTTTTTGTCTCTATATGGGCAAATATCAATTAAAATTAATCAATAGATAAACTAAAAAAATATACGTATTATGCAAAAAGGTAATATTGGGGTTACAACAGAAAACATTTTCCCTATCATTAAAAAGTTTTTGTACAGTGACCATGAGATTTTTCTGCGCGAGTTAGTATCCAATGCGGTAGATGCCACTCAGAAGCTGAATACGCTTGCTTCTATTGGCGAATTCAAAGGTGAACTGGGTGACTTAACTGTTCACGTTGAATTAGGCAAAGATACTATTACCATTTCTGACCGTGGTATCGGTTTGACTGCAGAAGAAATAGAGAAGTACATCAATCAAATAGCTTTCTCTGGAGCTAATGACTTCCTGGAGAAGTATAAGAACGACGCAAATGCCATTATCGGACATTTCGGACTTGGCTTCTACTCTGCCTTTATGGTTGCAAAGAAAGTGGAGATTATCACTAAATCATACAGAGACGATGCAAAAGCCGTAAAATGGACTTGTGATGGCAGCCCTGAATTCACTATTGAAGAAATAGAAAAAGCCGACCGTGGATCAGATATCATCTTATACATTGATGACGACTGCAAAGAATTCCTCGAAGAAGCACGTATCTCCGAACTTCTGAAGAAATATTGCAGCTTCCTTCCTGTTCCTATTGCATTTGGAAAAAAGAAAGAATGGAAAGATGGCAAACAGGTAGAAACGGCTGAAGATAATATAATCAATGATACCACTCCTTTGTGGACACGCAAGCCTAGCGAACTTTCGGATGAAGATTACAAATCATTCTATAGCAAGCTATATCCGATGTCTGATGAACCACTCTTCTGGATTCACCTGAATGTGGATTATCCATTCCATCTGACTGGTATCCTCTACTTCCCGAAGGTAAAGAGCAATATTGAATTAAATAAGAACAAGATTCAGTTATATTGCAATCAAGTATATGTAACAGACTCTGTTGAAGGCATTGTGCCGGACTTCCTGACTTTGTTACATGGAGTAATAGATTCTCCGGATATTCCGTTGAACGTTTCCCGTTCATACTTGCAAAGCGACTCAAACGTGAAGAAGATTTCAACTTATATCACTAAGAAAGTTTCCGACCGTTTGCAGTCTATATTCAAGAATGATCGTAAGCAGTTTGAAGAAAAGTGGAACGACTTGAAAATATTTATCAATTATGGAATGCTCACACAAGAGGATTTCTATGATAAAGCGCAAAAATTCGCCCTTTTCACCGATACAAATGACAAACATTACACATTCGAGGAATATCAGACCCTTATTAAAGATAACCAGACAGACAAAGATGGAAATCTAATCTATCTGTATGCAAATAACAAGGACGAACAATACAGCTATATTGAAGCTGCAACCAATAAAGGTTACAATGTCTTGCTCATGGATGGCCAGTTAGATGTAGCTATGGTAAGTATGTTGGAGCAAAAGCTTGAGAAATCCCGTTTCACGCGTGTAGACAGTGATGTTGTTGACAATCTGATTGTAAAAGAAGACAAGAAAGGTGAAACTCTGGAAGCCAACAAACAAGATGCAATCACAACAGCCTTCAAGAGCCAATTGCCTAAAATGGATAAGGTTGAATTCAATGTGATGACGCAAGCGTTGGGAGAAAATTCGGCTCCGGTCATGATTACTCAAAGCGAATATATGCGTCGTATGAAAGAAATGGCAAATATTCAAGCCGGAATGAGCTTCTACGGCGAAATGCCTGACATGTTCAATCTGATCCTGAATTCAGACCACAAGTTGATAAAACAAGTATTGAATGAAGAAGAGAATACCTGTCAAGCAGAAGTAGCTCCGATACTCTCCGAAATGGATAACGTCAACAAACAACGTAATGAGTTGAAAGACAAACAGAAGGATAAAAAGGAAGAAGACATCCCAACAGCTGAAAAAGATGAATTAAACGATCTCGACAAGAAGTGGGATGATCTGAAAAGCAAGAAAGAAGCTATCTTTATCGGCTATGCAAGCAATAACAAAGTTATCCGCCAGCTTATCGATCTGGCCTTACTTCAAAACAATATGTTAAGAGGTGAAGCTTTGAATAACTTCGTAAAACGTAGCATTGAGCTGATTTAATATCGCCCCTTTAAACATTACACATACTTCAAGAAAGAGCATTCAACGTTAAATACACGTTGTAATGCTCTTTTTCAATTTAAAACGATCGGCAAAATATCGATTAATTGAAAAGTATTGTATATATTTGAACACTTAATAGACAAAAAATTCAATTGTTTGATTTGGGTTATGAGAAAGATTTTTTTAGTGTTCATTACTTTATGGCTGATTATCCCGGCTATCCATGCCCAAAAAGTAGGACTTGTATTAAGCGGTGGTGGCGCCAAAGGAATGACGCACATCGGCATCATTCGCGCATTGGAAGAAAACAACATCCCTATTGACTACATTGCTGGTACTTCCATGGGAGCCATTATCGGCTCCTTGTATGCCATGGGATACTCTCCTGATGACATGGTAGAACTACTCAAATCGGAGGACTTTAAACGATGGTATTCCGGAGAAGTGGAAGAGAAATACGTATATCATTTCAAAAAGGATCTTCCCACTCCCGAATTTTTCAATATTCGTTTTTCATTCAAAGATTCACTGAAGAGTTTAAAACCTCAATTCCTGCCTACCAGTGTTGTCAACCCGATTCAAATGAATCTCGTGTTTGTTGACCTATATGCACGTGCTACGGCGGCTTGTAAGGGAGATTTTGATAAACTTTTTGTTCCTTTCCGTTGCATTGCGTCCGATGTGTACAATAAAAAACAGTTAGTCATGAAGGAAGGAGATTTAGGAGATGCCGTCAGAGCTTCCATGAGCTTTCCTTTCATGTTTAAACCCATTGAAATAGACAATGTACTGGCCTACGATGGAGGTATCTATAATAACTTTCCCACGGACATCATGAGAGATGATTTTCATCCGGATGTCATTATAGGAAGCGTTGTATCCACCAATCCCACTAAACCCAAGGAAAATGACCTCATGAGTCAAATTGAGAATATGGTGATGCAGAAAACCGACTATTCTATTCCGGACTCTATGGGGATTTTAATGACGTTCAAATATGACAACGTCAACCTGATGGATTTTCAACGCATCGACGAATTACATGATATAGGATATAATCGAACCATCAGCATGATGGATTCTATCAAAAGCCGTATCCATCGGCGTGTGAATCTGGACAATATTCGTTTAAGGAGAATGGTATACCGTAGTAATTTCCCGGAACTACGTTTTAAAAATATCATCATTGATGGAGCTAATCCACAACAACAGGCATATATGAAGAAAGAATTTCATAAGTCGGATAACAAAGAATTCACCTATGAAGATTTAAAGCAAGGTTATTTTCGATTGCTATCAGATAAAATGATTTCAGAAATCATACCGCATGCAATTTATAATCCGGAAGATGACACCTATGATCTGCATTTAAAAGTCAAACTGGAAAATAACTTTGCTGTACGGCTGGGAGGTAACATATCCACTTCCAATTCGAATCAGATCTACCTGGGACTTAGTTATCAGGACTTAAACTACTATGCCAAAGAGTTTATTCTTGACGGGCAACTTGGAAAGGTATATAACAACGTGCAATTTATGGCAAAAATAGACTTTGCCACTGCCATTCCTACCTCGTATCGTCTTATAGGTTCGATCAGTACTTTCGACTATTTTAAAAAGGACAAACTTTTTTCGCGAAATAACAAACCGGCCTTTAACCAGAAAGACGAACGTTTCTTGAAATTACAGGTTGGATTACCTTTCCTTTCGAGCAAGCGAGCAGAGTTTGGAGTAGGAATTGCAAGAATAGAGGATAAATATTTTCAAAAAAGTGTCATTGACTTCGGAAATGACAAATTTGATAAAAGCCGCTATGATTTATTTGGTGGATCAATTAGTTTTAATGGAAGTACTCTTAATTCCAAACAATATCCTACACGTGGATACAGAGAAGCCCTTGTAGCCCAGATTTTCGTTGGAAAAGAACGATTCTATCCGGGCGAAGGAAGTACGACCAGTAACAACAAAGATCATCACTCCTGGCTGCAATTATCTTATATGAAAGAGAAATATCATAATATGAGTGAACATTGGGTTTTAGGATGGTATTTGAAAGCCCTGTATGCCTCCAAAAACTTCTCCGAGAACTATACGGCCACAATGATGCAAGCTGGAGAGTTTTCTCCTACATTACATAGCAAATTGACTTACAACGAAGCCTTTCGTGCCAATCAATTTGTCGGAGCCGGCATTCGGCCTATTTACCGTTTAAGCCAGATGTTCCATCTTCGGGGAGAATTTTATGGTTTTATGCCTATTTATCCAATCGAAAAAAACTCGTTGAATAAAGCATATTACGGAAAAGCTTTCTCCAAGTTTGAATATTTAGGAGAAATTTCTGTTGTATGTCAATTGCCTTTTGGAGATATCTCTGCATATGTAAATCATTATAGCTCACCGAAAAGGGAGTGGAATGTCGGACTAAGTATAGGTTTACAACTATTCAATTATCGGTTCATAGAATAATTTTCTACAAAAAAAGTCGGTGAAAAGCTTGCTAATTCGGGAAAAGTCCGTATCTTTGCACCCGTTAAAACAAAATAACGGTCGCGTAGCTCAACTGAATAGAGTAGCTGACTACGGATCAGCCGGTTACAGGTTTGAATCCTGTCGCGATCACTTTTTTGAATTAACAGAATGGCCGCGTAGCTCAACTGAATAGAGTAGCTGACTACGGATCAGCCGGTTACAGGTTTGAATCCTGTCGCGGTCACTGAAAAATTTACAAGTTATATTATTTGAGGTCGCGTAGCTCAACTGAATAGAGTAGCTGACTACGGATCAGCCGGTTACAGGTTTGAATCCTGTCGCGATCACGAAATCCTCTGCATTTGATGCGGAGGATTTTTTATTTTCCCCCATTTCATCGAAGAAATTAGCTATAACTAAACTAAAAGATTCAAAAGTCAGCCATTATAAACAAGCGATACATTCCCTCATATCTTTTATTTTCAATTCCCCCTTCACCTTCACCTTTCTTCCGGGTTCCCTATAAATAAGTCGTTTACGGGTGAAGGGCAACTCCTACACAGCCTTTTTCACCTTGCTTGAAAATGAAATATGTCAATGGCTAGTAGAATTTCTTATCAAGCCCTCAAATAGCTATGCTTTAGATAGGCTAAAGCGTAGCTTTCCGTTCCCTAAAGCTATGCTTTAGAAAGGTGAAAAACCTGTATCGAAAAACGTAATTAATAAGAAATATACCCCTTTCATAATAGACAGCGGCCGTTTAAAAATAAATCATAGGCTGATTTAAAATAAATATCCCAATGATTGAATTCAATCATTGGGATATTTATTTTAAACACTTAGATGTTTATTATGAATTCCTCGCTGAAGAAGCATCAACATTTAATATTCAACTCATTCAAAACCTTGCGTATTGCCTCAAATGTGGTAATGCGAGTAGGAACTAGTGGCAACCGAAGTTTATTCTCGATCATACCCATGGCATTCAACATTGATTTTACTCCTGCCGGATTTCCATCAACAAACAATAAATTGAATAATTCCGTGAATCGATGGTGAATGGTTAATGCATTGGCAAAGTCTCCTTGAAGCGCCAGGCGCGTCATACGGCTAAATTCACGAGGAAAAGCATTGCCGATTACTGAAATCACACCAACGGCTCCCAATGTAATAAGCGGAAAGGTTATACCATCATCTCCGGAGATTACATTGAAATTTTCCGGTTTATTTTTAATAATATCATCCATTTGCGTAATATTGCCGGATGCTTCTTTGATAGCAACTACATTCTTAAAATCACGGGCAATCCGCAAAGTAGTTTCAGCAGTCATATTTACCCCCGTACGTCCCGGAACATTATACAATACGATGGGGAGCTCCGTAGCTTCCGCAATCGCTTTATAATGCTGATAAATACCTTCTTGAGAAGGTTTATTATAATACGGCACAACAGACAATATGGCATCAACTCCTGTGAAATCATCATTTTTCAATGTTTCTACAATAGCACGAGTATTATTACCACCTACACCCAACAGAATAGGAATTCTTCCGTTAACGCGGTCAATTACCATCTTTTTTATAGTTTTCTTTTCTTCCTCGGTCAGAGTCGGTGTTTCAGCTGTAGTTCCCAGCACACACAAGAAATCCGCATTATTCTGTAATAGATAGTCCACCATACGCATCAACGCGTCATAGTCAACGCTCTCATCCTCTTTGAAAGGAGTAATCAGTGCTACCCCCATTCCTTTCAATTTAGTCTGTATCATGAGTTTTAATTATAATCTCTAATTTATTTAGCCGCAAAAGTACGAATATTTTTCTTATCTTACGATATAAGTTTCAGAAATTCGTCTTCGCTTAATATGGTTATTCCAAGTTTTTTTGCTTTTTCAAGCTTTGCAGGTCCCATATTGTCTCCAGCCAGTATAAAACTTGTTTTCGCAGAAATGCTTCCTACATTTTTCCCTCCGTTTTTCTCGATAAGCTCTTTATATTCGTCACGTGAATGATGAACAAACACACCGCTGATAACGATAGACTGTCCCGCTAACTTATCCGTATATCCGCTTAAATCTTCTTCGGTGCGATAAAGCTGCAGTCCGGCCTCTTTTAGCTTGGCAACTAACTCACGATTAGACTCATTCGCAAAATATGCAAGTATACTCTGGGCTATTTTTTCTCCGATTTCATCGATACTTACCAATTTTTCAAGATCTGCCTGTTGCAGATCATCTATATTCTCAAACGATTTTGCTATCTTTTTGGCCACAGTCTCACCAACAAAGCGAATTCCCAAAGCAAAAATAACACGTTCGAAAGGAACGGTTTTGCTTTGTGCAATCCCCGTTATAATGTTCTCTGCCGATTTTTCTCCCATACGATCCAAACCTTTGATATCATCAGCTGTGAGTTTATATAAGTCGGCCGTATTTTTAATTAATCCCAAACGATAGAACATATCCACGGTTTCCGGTCCCAATCCATCAATATTCATAGCCTTTCGACTAATAAAATGCTCGATTTTGCCTTTGATTTGAGGAGGACACGCTGTTTCATTGGGGCAATAATGAGCGGCTTCCCCTTCATACCTGACTAATTTACTACCACATTCGGGACAATTGACGATGAATCGAACCTTCTCCCCAAGCATAAAACTACGTGCATCTTTATCTACTCCCGTAATCTTAGGAATAATTTCACCACCTTTTTCCACATAAACCATGTCTCCGATATGCAAATCAAGTCCTTCGATGATATCCGCATTATGTAAGGATGCACGTTTTACGACAGTTCCCGAAAGCTGTACAGGGTCCAGATTAGCTACCGGAGTGACTGCTCCGGTTCTTCCTACCTGATAGGTCACCTTATTCAATCGGGTCAATGCACGTTCTGCCTGGAATTTATAGGCAATAGCCCATCGAGGAGACTTAGCCGTAAAACCCAAATTTTTCTGTTGTCTCAAACTGTTCACCTTTAAAACAATCCCGTCTGTGGCAACCGGTAGATTTTTACGTTCTACATCCCAATAGTTGATAAATTCAAAGACCTCCTCCAATGTCTGGCACTTACGCGTCAAATCAGAGATTTTAAAACCCCATTTTGCCGCTTCCTGAAGATTTTCATAATGTCCGTCACAAGGCAGATTATCTCCCAATAAATAATATAAATAAGCATCCAGCTTGCGAGAAGCTACAATAGAAGAATTCTGCAACTTCAATGTACCGGATGCCGCATTTCTGGGATTGGCAAAAAGCGGTTCTTCACGTGCCTCTTTTTCCCGGTTCAACTCTTCAAACACTTCCCATGGCATAAGAATTTCCCCACGTATCTCAAAAGAAGCGGGATAATTATCACCATGTAATACAAGCGGGATAGAACGGATTGTTTTCACATTATCCGTCACATCATCGCCTTTTTCTCCATCTCCACGGGTGACGGCACGAACCAACTTCCCATTTTCATAGGTCAACGAAATAGAAGTACCGTCATATTTCATTTCACAACAAATCTCGAAATCCTCATTTAGCGCTTTACGGACACGATCGTAGAAGTCCGTCACTTCCGCTTCCGAATATGTATTTGCCAATGACAGCATAGGATATTTATGGGCCACTTGCGTAAAATTCTTGTTCAAGTCGCTCCCCACGCGCATAGTGGGTGAATTTTCATCTTTATATTCCGGATGTGCTTGTTCCAGATCCTGAAGTTCACGCATCTTATCGTCAAACTCTTTATCCGAGATTTCAGGAGCATTCAACACATAATAATTATAATTATGCCGATGAAGTTCGGCACGCAATTCCTCTATTTTTTCTTTTATATCCATATTTCTTCGATTGTTTAAGGCAAAAATACATGTTTATCTTTGAATATTTGTACTTTTGCGAAAAATTAAAAGATTATGCGCATTGATATTATAACAGTTTTACCCGAAATGATTGAAGGTTTCTTCAATTGTTCTATCATGAAACGAGCTCAAGATAAGGGACTTGCAGAAATACACATTCATAATTTACGTGATTACACCGAAGATAAATATCGTCGTGTCGATGATTATCCTTTTGGAGGATTTGCCGGAATGGTGATGAAAATAGAACCTATCGAACGCTGCATCAATGCTCTAAAGGCAGAACGTGACTACGATGAAGTTATCTTCACGACCCCTGACGGAGAACAATTCAACCAACCGATGGCCAACACTCTCTCTCTGGCACAGAATCTCATTATTCTTTGCGGACACTTTAAAGGCATCGATTACCGTATTCGCGAACATCTGATTACTAAAGAAATCAGTATCGGCGATTATGTATTAACAGGAGGAGAACTGGCGGCAGCAGTGATGGCAGATGCTATCGTACGTATCATTCCCGGAGTCATCTCCGATGAACAATCCGCACTTTCCGATTCTTTCCAGGACAATTTGCTGGCAGCACCTGTATATACACGACCTGCTGATTATAAAGGCTGGAAAGTTCCCGATATTCTATTATCCGGGCATGAAGCAAAGATCAAAGAATGGGAACTGCAACAATCCCTGGAACGCACCAGAAAACTTCGTCCCGACCTATTAGGGGAGTAAAATAAAGTGTAAATAAAAACGACGATGAAGATTACGTAAATCCTCACCGTCGTTTTTATTTTATCTTCAATCTAAAGATTCTGTCCGTAGACAATTCCTCTAAACACGAACTTCTTTTTCATCTGCCACTACCTGCTTGTTTATCCTTTCTTTATTTAAAAGAGAAATAGCATTTTTCTTGCAGACTTAATGCGAAGGGTTATTGTATGTTTTCAATTATACCTCAAGCGCACCGATTATTTCCTTTACAGACTTACATCCGTGTCTTTCCAGGTAATTATTTATACCATCTTCTACTTTAATAGTCACAGCAGGATCTATAAAATTTGCCGTACCAATTTGGATGGCCGTCGCACCTGCAAGCATGAATTCAACAGCATCTTTCCAGTCCATAATACCTCCCAATCCAATGACAGGAATATTTACCGCCTTGGCAACTTGCCATACCATACGTAATGCGATAGGTTTTACGGCTGCTCCCGACATTCCGCCTGTTATAGTTGACAAAATAGGGCGTTTACGTTCCGCATCAATCGCCATACCCAGCAATGTATTGATTAATGACACGCTATCCGCACCACTTTCTTCTGCTGCACGAGCTATTTCAGTGATGTCCGTAACGTTCGGGGAGAGTTTTACGATAAGTGTCTTTTTGTAAGCTGAACGCACTGCTTTTACTACTTCTGACGCCCCTTTTGCTGACACACCAAAAGCCATACCACCTTGCTTTACATTAGGGCAAGAGATGTTTAGCTCTATAGCAGGAATTTTGTCAAGTTCATTAATGATTTCAGCTGTTTTTACATAATCTTCGATGGCAGATCCCGAAACGTTTACAATCATATTCGTTTGGATGTCTTTTATACGGGGATATATATGCTCCACAAAGTAATCAACACCCTTATTTTGCAGTCCTACAGCGTTTAACATCCCAGAAGGAGTCTCTGCCATACGCGGATAAGGGTTTCCTTCACGTTTGTGAAGGGTAGTTCCTTTTACAATAATACCACCTATTCGCGCTATATCAATGAAGTCGGAGAACTCTTCACCATATCCAAATGTACCAGATGCTGTCATCACCGGGTTTTTCATTTGTAATTCACCAATGTTTACACTTAAATCTGCCATAGTAGTTTATTTATATTAAAAACAGGACCTTCTTTACATACACACAAATGACCTTCTGTCGTATTTTCCACACAACATAAGCATGCTCCGATACCACAAGCCATTGTATTTTCCAAAGATACTTCACATTCTATCTGATTACTTTTGGCATATTTTGCCACAGCCACCATCATCGGTTTGGGACCACAAGTGTAAATCTGCTCAAATCGTACCTTATTTAATATAGAATGTTGGGTAACATATCCTTTTTCTCCATGGCTACCATCTTCCGTAGTGGTATATACCTCTCCATATTTGGCAAACTCTTCCAGCTGCAACAGATCTTTGTCGCTACGGGCACCTAACAGGAACGTAGGTTTATGGCCTTTTTTAGCCAACTGCTCACCTAAATAAAGCATAGGGGCTGTTCCGACACCTCCACCAACTAATAAGAGCTTATCAGAAGCCTCCAGAGGCATTGTATATGCATTTCCCAGTGGAAGCACTACATTTATTGTTTCACCGGGATGAACCTCTGCCAAACGTCTTGTTCCATCACCAACCAGCTGGATCAGAAACCAGACCTCATTTCGCTGTTTATCTACAAAATTAATAGAAATGGGACGCCGTAAGAACGTAGTAGGCGAACCGTCCACCCGGAGTTCGGCAAACTGCCCAGGTAACATTTCGGGCAGTAATGACTGAGAGGTCAATTTTAGCAATACATAGTTTGCATTCAATCTGATATTCTCGGTCACTGTCAGATCTAAAATAAATTTCTTCATGTATGGATATAAAAGTATAAATTCGTATTCCGGGTGCAAAGATACAGGAAATTGCTCAAACCACCGATTTTACTCTTCATTTTTCAGGTCGAAACGTCTCATAGGTATTATCATCAAAAAATATTCTTATTTCCGTGATTTTCCTGGCAGGCTTTTCTATATACCTAATCTCTTGTTTTACAATCTCTTTGGGGGTATTTTCGGCGTTTCTTAACGGCGTTTCCTTGCGATTTTCCGGAAGAGTCGGCTCTTTGAACGGATTTACGGGATTCTCGTCAAATAAAGAAGGCAGATAATCGTGATTAGAAGAAGAAAAGGAAGTTCCTTCTTCAGACACCATCATTTCGCCCTTACCATAAAGCAACCATTCAAGATTTACATAGTCATACTTTTGATGAACCTTCATAACGACCTCTAAGCTGGGTTTATTCCGATCATTTAAAATATGAGAGAGAGTAGATTGTTGCACTCCAATTGTTTCAGCAAAAACTCTAGGAGGAACTTTTTCTCTTTCCATTATCATTCTGATTCTGTCTTTTATTTCCATACTACCTTCTTTTTATTACAATTGTATGTGTTATGCACCTATTTCACAAAAATACGCACTATCTCATTGATTATACAAAGGTAAATATTTAGATTCACAAAAGCAAATTACAAATATAAAAATATCAATATTACAAAAGTATACCACGTTATACAAATCGAATATTACGCTTGTATATAGAATAAAACGAGTTATTATAAACATATAGCTTTAGTTTAATTATATAACATAAAATGCAGATATACAACCACATATATAGCACAAATGAAACTCAAATAGAGACATTCACAAATATACATACCACATAGAGAAGGCTCTTATAGCACAAATTGATATAATAAACTATATAATATTGATTTATAATAAAATAATAGAGATAAAAGTATTTGTTAATGCCTGAAAAACTACATTTGTATATAAGGTATTATTATTGTAAACACATAAATATATTATTGTAAACACTATCTTCTAATTACATTTGGAATCTGTTCACATAAGTATACAGCATATTTGTAACCACATAAATACACAAAAGTAAATATTGATAGTTGCAAAAGCAATAAAAGGAAGGGATCAACTCATACTTTACCAATGTATATTGCTATTTTTTTCTAATCATCCTTTACAATCTTCTCTAAAAAGAAAATCCTTGCAATATTTCCGTACCGATCTCCACTTATTTATTTTTTTCCGATTCTAGGAGGCTCTTTTTTTGCATAAACAAATGAAATACAAAGACTTACCCCTATAATTCTGATTCTATTTTTCTATTAAACTAGAAAAAATAGGCTTATAGTAATCAAATATACTCTGGATTATCAAAATGACACTAATGGATGATTATAGAGAAAAGAAAAAATCTCCATTCTCACTATAAAACGATCCCTTTAAAATCCAAAATGTTTTTTTGATAAACTCAAGAATAAGTAAACTTTTCTCGTTTAAAAATTAAAGCTCCTATTTAAAAGAAAAAATTTCCTTGAAGGCAGATCAATACAAAATTTTAAAAATATACTTTGTGTAGTTCGTTAAATGGGTAACTCTATAAAACTACAAAAGGAGTAAATCTATTTGTAAAATAATCACTGGCATTGTGAAAGTCTTTTTTATAATGGAAGTAATTGCGAGAATACAAAAAAGACATATACTTCCCGTTTCTATCTACGGTAAAAGTATATGTCTGATTATATAAGTAATTATTAATCCTACTTAATGCAAAATTTTGAACACTAATTCACGAAGAATATCTCCATCTGTCATAGAACTATTTTGGACTCCTTTGGATTTTGCATCAGCATATCGTATTTCTCCAACAATTTGCATGGTCTTTACTCCGCTATATTTTCGCATTGCTGCCATATAATCCCGAGCCTGCCAAGGAGTTCTTAACCCTAGCATATTTGCAATCCCTTGCTCTGATTTATCCGGTGCATAATAAGTCAACATTAGGTTGGAGTAAAAGCTGAATAATAAAGACAGCGTCATTTGGATCGGATTAGTTTTCGGATTTTCCTCAAAATATTTTATTATCTTATTGGCTTTCAATATATCCTTTTCCACTAAAGCGCTGCGCAATTCAAAGTTATTATAATCTTTGCTTATGCCTATGTTTTTTTCTATCTGTTCAGGAGTTACACGTTTTTGCCCGGCAGGTAAAGTGATAATCAACTTTTCAAGTTCTCCGGTCAGACGACTCAAATCTGAACCTACAAAATCAGCAAGCATAGCAGTTGCTTTAGGTTCCATATCAACTCCTTTCCGTTTCATATAGGAGGCTATAAAACCGGGGAGTTGTGCATCCTTTATTTTTTTAGATTCAAACAGCACACCAACTTTGTCCACCTCGGCAGCCAGCTTCTTTCTACGATCCAACGTTCCATGCTTATGGCATATCACTAAAATGGTGGAAAGCAAAGGCTTTTGAAGATAATACGACAACTCTTCCATATTACGTACCGCCTGCGCTTCCTTAACTACTACTACTTGGTGTTCCGACATCATGGGATAACGCTTTGCAGCATTTATAATCGTTGCCACATCCACATCAGCCCCATACACAACAGTCAGGTTGAACTCTTTTTCCGTCTCACTCAACACATTATCCGTTATGTAATCTGCAATCAAATCGATATAATACGACTCTTCTCCCATCAGGTAATAGATAGGGCGATACTGCTTTGCTCTCAATTCCTTGAGGATGTCATCACAGGTCAGTTCTTGTTTTGCCATATATAATTTTCAGAAAGACCGGATTACCAGTCGAATTTCAAGTGTTTAACAGTTTTCTTTTCATCAATAATCATACGCAAAGAAGCAATACCAATTTCAACATGCTCTTCTACATAATTTCTGGTAACCAAACTATCACTTCTATCTGTTTTTACTCCGTCGGGAGTCATTGGCTGATCGGACACTAATAATAATGCGCCGGTAGGAATATGATTGGCAAAGCCACAACTGAACAAAGTTGCAGTTTCCATATCAACTGCCATAGCCCGGGTCTTTTTCAGATATTCTTTGAATGCATCATCATGTTCCCAGATACGGCGGTTGGTGGTATATACGGTACCGGTCCAATAGTCACGACCTTTGTCACGGATGGATGAAGAAACGGCACGCTGCAACATAAATGCAGGTAATGCAGGAACTTCGGGAGGAAAATAATCGTTAGAAGTTCCCTCTCCACGGATAGCTGCAATGGGGAGAATCAAGTCGCCAAGCTGGTTTTTCTTGTCGATACCACCACATTTTCCCAGAAACAAACAAGCTTTGGGTTGAATAGCTCCCAGCAAGTCCATGATGATGGCAGCGTTGGGACTTCCCATGCCAAAGTTAATCATAGTGATACCTTCGGCAGAAGCAGAAATCATATTTGCATCCCTTCCTAAGATGGGAACATTAAACTGATTTGCGAAAATCTCGACGTACTTGTTGAAGTTAGTCAACAGAATATACTCTCCAAAATCCTCCAGGTTACGTTTTGTGTAACGGGGCAGCCAATTAGCTACGATTTCTTCTTTTGTTTTCATAATTATCTATTAAATTTGTGCTCCCAATAATGGGAACCATTATTTAACTTACAAAAATAATAAATGTTATCGTTAAACCTACCAGTATTCGACACTAAAATAAACGTACGAAACGGAAAAAATGTAATTTTCGACGTAATTCGTAAACGATATGTCGCCCTTACCCCTGAAGAATGGGTACGGCAACACTTTGTTCACTTTCTTATTGCACACAAAGGATATCCGACTGCCCTTCTGGCCAATGAAGTAATGGTAAAGTTGAACGGTACTACCAAACGATGCGACACCGTACTTTATCGGAGGGATTTATCAGCCCGGATGATTGTGGAATATAAAGCACCACATATCGAAATCACACAGGCTGTTTTCGATCAGATCACCCGGTATAATATGGTATTGAAAGTAGATTATCTGATTGTCAGCAACGGAATGCAACATTATTGTTGCCAGATGGATTATGAGAATCAGAGTTATACGTTCCTTCAGGATATTCCAGATTACAAATCTTTATAAAAATGATCCGCTTCATTCGCCTTAAAAAACATACTTACCTGCAAGAATAAAATAGCGTCACTATCCGTTCAAGATAGTGACGCTATTTGCTTACTATGGTGACACCATCCCAAACAGATGGCGTCACTATACCAACTCCCCTTTCAGATAGTCTTCAAACAGCCTTTTCTATACGGCAACATCTTTCTCACTATCCTCATTTCCTTTCTTTTTGCTGAATCGCTCTTGCAATTTCTGCATGAATTCGTAGAAATTAGGAATATAAATGGTAGCCAATAAAGTGTTCATGGCCATACCAAATACCACAGCGGCACCCAATGCTATACGACTTTGTGCACCTGCGCCGGTGGCGAACAACAAGGGCATCACTCCTAATACAAAAGCAAAAGAAGTCATCAGGATCGGACGCAAGCGGACATGCCCCGCTTCAAAGGCAGCTTCCCTAATTGAATTACCCTCGGCACGGAAATCACGGGCAAATTCCACAATCAAAATTCCGTTCTTTGCAGAAAGTGCAACCAACAGGATTATACCGATTTGCGTATAAATACTGACTGGAGTTCCCATAATCAGACAGCCAATCATGGCACCTAATAAGGCTACCGGCAATCCGATGACGGCTGCTACCGGGCTGGTCCAACTTTCATACTGTGCAGCAAGTACCAGGAAAGCAACAATTAACGCCATAATCAGAACAATGGTAGTCGTATTCCCAGCCTGGGTTTCCTGATAGGCAACGGAAGTCCATTCATACCCAAACTCATCTCCCAGCTGTTCCTTAAACAATGCTTCCACTTCTTGAATAGCCTGCCCGGTACTACTTCCCGGAGCAACATTACAAGTCAGAGAAGCAGTCGAGTACATATTATAGCGGTTAATCTGGTCTTGGCCTAACTGTTCCTCCACTTTGGTGAAAGAAGAAAAAGGCACCATCTCTCCTGCCGAATTCGGCACGCTTAGCTTCAAGACATCATCAATTACCCGCTGTGCTTGATCGCGCGCCTCGATTTTCACCTGGTAAATACGGCCGAATTCAACAAAATCATTCACATAAGCCGCTCCCATATAATAGCCCAATGTAGAGAAAACATCGTTCAAGGCAATTCCCATAAACTGGACTTTGTCACGGTCGATATTCAAGAAATATTGCGGAACATTTGCCTGATACTGGCTGGATACAGATGCTAAAGCCGGTTTTGAATGATAAGTAGCAAGCAAGGCATTGATGGCCTGCTGCATTTCCGTCGGTCCCAGATTACGCCGGTCTTCCAACTGAAGCTGTAAACCACCGGATGCACCCAACCCCGGAATAGCCGGAGGAACCATGGCAAATACTTCCGCAGCCTGAATAGTCATATACGCTTCACCATTAAAACGGTTGACTATGGCAGCAGCCGTATGCTCCTTCCCTTTCCTCTCACTCCAGTTTTTCAGAACCACAAAATAAGTTGCCGAGTTACTCTGTTCGCCACCACCCATGATAGAAAAGCCGGAAATACCAATATAATTCTTTACCTCCGAATAAGAATCCAGAATACCGTTTATCTTTTCTCCCACTGCTTGCGTACGCTCAAGGCTGGCGGCAGGCGGAAGTTGAACAACAGCAATAAAATATCCGTCATCCTCGTCCGGGATAAAAGTTGACGGCCAATGCATAAAAAGCAATAGAGCAATAACAGTCAAAGCGCCATAAGAAGCGAGAGCCATTCCCGGACGTTGAAGCAACCATTTGACAATTTTGTCATATACCCCTTGTATCTTGTCATAAGCCTTATTGAAACCTTTGTATATAAAGAAGTTAGAAGGTTTACTCTTTTCAAGAAACAGTGCGCAAAGTGCAGGAGTCAATGTTAACGAATTGAAACCGCTCAATACGGTAGAAGCGGCAATAGTCAGTGCAAACTGCTTATACAGCTGACCTGAAATTCCACTAATCATCATTGTTGGAATAAACACGGCGAGCAATACGAGAACCACCCCGACAATCGGACCCGTGATCTCTCCCATCGCTTTTGTCACCGCTTCACGAGGTGAGTACTGCCCGGTTTCCAATAACCTCGAAGCGTTCTCCACCACCACTATCGCATCATCCACCACAATAGCAACTGCCAAAATCAGTCCGAACAATGTTAATGTGTTGATAGAGAAACCAAATGCCGCCATTACGGCAAATGTACCGATCAGCGATACCGGGATAGTGATACAAGGAATAATCACTGCCCGCCAATTCTGCAGGAACAAGAAAATAACGAGTATCACCAGCAAAGTCGTTTCAAAAAAGGTGACCATCACTTCATCAATGGAAGCATGGATGACATCAGTCGTATCCAAAGTGACATTATAGGCCACTCCTGACGGGAAACTTTCCGCCAGTTCCTCCATCTTAGCTTTCACTCCTTTTGAAACATCCAGCGAATTGGAACCCGGTTGCTGGTAAATAGCAATAGCAGCCGTAGGTTTTCCATTCAATCGCGACACTACACTGTATGAAGCAGACCCCAAATCAATGCGTGCAATATCTTTCAGACGAAGCATCGCTCCGTCCTGCTCACGGCGAATAATAATATCTCCGAACTGTTCAGGAGAATTCAATCGTCCCTGAACATTCAAAGTATACTGAAAAGCATTATTATTATCCTGTCCGATAGGTTGACCGATATATCCGGCGGATACTTCCACATTCTGCGACTGGATGGATTGATAGACTTGCTGCGGTGAAATATTCCGTATACGCATAGCCTCCGGATCGAGCCAGATGCGCATCGAATAGTCCCCTGCTCCCATCACATTCACAGCACCCACTCCGGGCACACGTGTCAGCTGGTCCACTAAATTCAATTTGGCATAATTAGTCAGATACAGGCTGTTGTACACAGAGTCCTGCGAAGTCATTGTCAAAAACATCACAATGTTTGAAGATTGTTTCTGCACAGTGACCCCTTGCACCACCACCGGTTCCGGCAGCGATGATTGTGCGATACTTACCCTGTTTTGTACCTGCACAGTTGCCATATCGATGTCCGTACCAACAGCGAATGTAATAGTCAGAGAATATGCTCCCGAAGATGAAGAATTGGAAGACATATAAAGCATGCCGTCCACACCATTCACCTGCTGTTCGATAGGAATACCCACTGTTTGAGCAACAGTTTCAGCATTTGCCCCGGGATAAACGGCAGAGACCTGCACCGTTGGCGGTGTGATCTCCGGAAATTGCGCCACAGGCAATATATTGAGTGTGACCAGACCGGCTACTACAATAAGCAGGGCAAGGACAGTAGCAAATATCGGTCGGTTGATAAAAAACTTAGAAAACATAATGTATAGGTTTAAAAGATTTCATTTGTTAATCAATCAGTTATCCAAAAGACCTTATTTCCCTCTTTTAGGGAGGGAATCAGGAAGTGGCTTTACTTTCATTCCGTCTCTGACTTTCATCAAAGCCTCCGTGACATACTGTTCCTGCGGGGAAAGTCCACCCAATACCTGCCGTAAAGTGCCGTCGACCAACTGCCCTATTTCAATATGCCGGTAATGAACTATATTCGAATCATTTACAACATATAAGTACTTGCCTAACTGGTCGGTTCCGATAGAGCCCTCTTTCACCAGCATGGCATTTTTAGCTTCTCCATAAGGTAAAGTTATGCTTACATATAATCCGCTCTTCAATATCCCTTTCGGGTTATCAAAATTGGCACGAACCATCAGTGTTCCTGTATTCACATCTACATTTGGTGAAAGATAATCGAGTGTAGCCGGATAACTTTCAGTTCCCCCCTTTCCCAGTTGAACCATTATTTTTTTAGGAAGATCAGTCGGTAACTGCTGGGTATCCATCGTCATTGCCAACCATTGATTATCAGCAACATTAAAGTAAGCATACATCTGATTATCTTTATAAATAGTAGCCAATGTGACTGGTTGCAACGAACCGCCTACATAACTTCCTATATCTACAGTCGCCTTACTGATGGTGCCGTCAAACGGTGCACGGACATAACAATATCCCAAGTTTGTACGGGCGGTGCTCAAAGCTGCTTCCGCGTTGCTGACAGCTGCAACACCCTCTTTCACAGAAGATTCAGCCTGAAGTACCTGTATCTGACTGACCGCATCACTCTTTACAGCCTCTTTCATACGGCTATAATTATTACGAGCATATTCCAATTGCGCTTGGGCAGTTTTCAGTTCTGCTTCTGCTTGCTCCACCTGATCTTTATATAAGGTTGGTTCGATGACAAACAACAGTTGCCCCTGTTTCACCCGTCCACCTGCGACATAAGAGGTAGACTGCAAGGTTCCGTTCACCCTGGCTACAAGATTCACCGTCTTTTCTGTTGTCAGATAACCCGGATAATCTTTCGTCAAAGTAATATCCTCCACTATGGGTTTGGTCACACTAATTTCCGGAGTTGGCATACCTCCCATCGCTCCTGTACTTTTCTTCTCCTTGCAACCCGTCAATATAGGCAGTGCAAGAAAGATATACATCAGTTTTTTCATATCTGTTAGGTTATATATTTTATAGATTGATTTTTATTCTCTCCAACCACCCCCTAAAGCCTTGTAGAGGGCTATCAGTTGCAAAAGCGAACTACCTTGTGCCTGTACCAGCTGATTCTCATAAGATAACAGAGAACGTTGTGCATCAAGTACGTTTTGGAAAGGCGAAAGTCCCTGTTTATAAAGTTCCAGTGAAAGTTTCAATGTCTCAATTCCTTGATTGCGTACTTCCCGCAGGGCTACAATCTGTTTGATTGAATTCCGGTAGGAATTCATAGCATTGTCCGTTTCCTGTACGGCAGTTAAAACCGTCTGATTAAACTGGT
This sequence comes from Bacteroides sp. M10, assembly GCF_014334015.1. Taxonomy (GTDB): domain Bacteria; phylum Bacteroidota; class Bacteroidia; order Bacteroidales; family Bacteroidaceae; genus Bacteroides; species Bacteroides intestinigallinarum. The sequence continues at coordinate 5,026,411 of NZ_CP060488.1, forward strand.
TGATTGCTTCATCCAGTTGCGCTTTTGCCAGCCGGGTTGCATTCACCAGCTGTCCTCCATTGAAAATAGTCCAGTTCAATGACGGAGCAATTTCATAAGTCATACTTTTACTTTTGGTGAGATCCTTCAGGTCACGGGCGGCATATCCAAATGAACCTTTCAAGAAAACTTTCGGCAACCAATCCGCTTTCGAAGCTCCGAGCAATGCTGCCTGCGCATTTACGCTCAATTCCGCACTTCGTACATCAGGCCGTCGCAGTAATAAATCGACAGGCATTCCCACTCCGATAGGTTCCATATAATCGGGCAATGTGCCACTGGATTCAAGAGCAGGACGAATGTCCTGGGGATACATTCCCAATAAGACAGCCAATGTTGTGATATACTGATTGATACCCGCTTCCAACTGGGGAATGGAGGCTTTTGTGCTATATAATACAGACTTGGCCTGTGCCACATCGAGTTTGGCAACCAGCCCGGTGTTATAGCGTACTTCCGTGATTTTCAGGACTTCTTCCTGCGAAGCACTGTTTTTCTTCACCACTTCAAGCTCTTGTTGCAACTCCCTTAGATTGATATAAGCCGAGGCTACTTCTGCAGCTAATGAGACCATGACTCCTGTGTATTCTTCCTTGCTGGCGGCGAAATTCTCTTTCTGCGCTTTTACCCGTTTACGGATACTGCCGAAAATATCAAGCTCCCAGCTCATGCTTAGCGAAGCATCATAATAATGATCGGTTGTTTGGGGCAGTGAACTTGTATTTCCACTGGTTTCCTGACGGGTCCATCCTGCATTCAATCCGATGGAAGGAAAGAAGTTACTGCGTTCTATCCAAAGATTGGCACGAGCGGCAGCTATACGGTTGATTGCCATGACAACGGAGTAATTACGATCTACTGCCAGAGCTATCAAAGAGTCCAGTTTGGTGTCTTGGAATGACTTCCACCAATGGTCATCCACTGGAAGTATCTGTTGAAACACTTCCCCGCTCTCTTCCCAATCTTGAGGAAGCGGAGCTTTCAAATAACGGTTTGCGGTCTGTCCAACCGCGGTCACAGTTGAAAGAAACATAAGGAGCGATGTGCCCCACACTCGTATATTCATATCAGTTCAGGTTTTTATGAAATGAAAAGATAACAACTAAAGGGTAAGTTTGTTTATCGATTCTTTTTTATACGAGCACTTGCTAAAACAAAAAAAGCCCCGCATTGCTGCAGGGCTTATTATATATCAAAAAAGTAACTTTACTTACTTCACTACTCTTCTTATTCAGCAGTTTTTCTTCTGATAGCTCTTTTGGTAGTAGCTACCGGAGCTTCTTCCACCTTGTGTTCGATTTGTACGCCAGCCAATTCCGGGTCAATCATAATACGTCCGCAATATTCGCAAACGATTACTTTCTTACGAGAACGGATATCCAGTTGTCTCTGGGGCGGAATCTTGTTAAAGCAACCACCACAAGCGTCACGCTGTACGTATACAATACCCAATCCGTTGCGAGAGTTCTTACGGATACGTTTGAAAGACTGCAACAGACGCGGTTCAATCTTAGTTTCCAGATCTTTAGCTTTGTCTCTCAATTTCTCTTCTTCCTGTTTGGTTTCAGAGATAATTTCGTCCAGTTCGCTCTTCTTCTGCTCAAGGTCTTTCAGTCTTTCGTTAAGAATCTGATCGTTCTTCGTTACTTCGGCCTCTTTTTCTTCTTTATCAGCAGAATATTCCTTGATTCTCTTTTCGCAAAGTTCGATTTCCAATGTCTGGAATTCGATTTCTTTCGTCAAGAAATCATATTCACGGTTATTGCGAACATTGTCTTGTTGTGACTTATATTTTTCTACTGAAGCCTTTGCTGTTTCGATTTCTACTCTCTTGCCGGCAATAGCAGATTTCAGTTCATCCACTTCAGCTTTGATCTTGTCGATACGGGTACTCAAACCAGCAATTTCATCTTCAAGGTCTTGCACTTCCAACGGAAGTTCACCTCTCAATGTCTTGATTTCATCAATCTTAGACAACATCGTTTGCAGTTGGAACAGTGTCTTCAGTTTCTGTTCTACTGTCAACTCATTCGGATCTTTTTTTGCTTCTCTAGCCATTTTACTTATAAATATTTTATGGGATTCGTATTTATTTTACTCAATTGGAGTGCAAAATTAGGAAATAAATCCCGGATTATGGAATAAAAAATTTCTTTTGTATATTGTTCGCTTTCGTAATGACCAATCTCTGCCATCAGAATATCACCCTCATGGCCGAAATAATCATGATATTTGATTTCTCCCGTAATAAAGACATCCGCCCCCGTCCGAATTGCCTGTGGAAGCAGGAAAGCTCCGGCACCACCACATAAGGCAACCTTCTGTATTTCTCTCCCCGTCAGTTTGTTATGACGTACACAACCCACTTCGAAGATTTTCTTGATGCGTTTCAGAAACTCGAGTTCCGTTTCCGATTCATCCAATTCACCTACAATTCCCGAACCTGCCTGCAACCAGTCATTCTGCAACGGATACAAGTCGAATGCCGGTTCCTCATAAGGATGTACAGACAATAAAGCCTTTATAACTTCTGCTTTCTTATATACAGGAAGAATGGTTTCAATCCTTACTTCATTTTCATGATGCAGTTCACCGATTGTTCCACAGAAAGGATGCGTTCCCTCTTTTGCCCGGAAAGTTCCCTCTCCTTTCAGATTGTAACTGCATGAATCATAGTTACCTATATTTCCGCATCCGGCTGCAAACAATGCTTCACGCACACTATCGGCTTGTGCATCCGGCACGAAAGTCACCAGCTTAATCAGACTGTTCTCTTTCGGTTCGAGCACTTTCAGATTCTTCAACCCTATTTTCTCTGCTATCTTATAATTGACTCCACCTTGTGCATTATCAAGATTAGTATGTGCTGAATAGATCACAATATCATTCTTTATTGCTTTCAGTATGCAGCGTTCCACGTAATCTTTGCCCGTGATAGATTTATAGCCCTTGAAAATGAGCGGATGGTGCGATATAACGAGATTGTACCCCAGCGCGATAGCTTCATCCAACACAGCTTCGGTAACGTCAAGACACAACAAAGCCCCTGTTGCTTCCGCTTCTGTCAATCCGATTTGCAGGCCGGCATTATCAAATCCGTCTTGCAATGGCAGAGGCGCGAATCGTTCAAGGGCGCTTACTATTTCCTTAATTTTCATTATTGGTAGAAAATTTGGTTGCAAAGATAATAAATAAAATAGGAATTAACATACTAAGTGATCGTTTTTTAGAGAATTTATCGTTATCCATTTTTTGAGATCCCCGTAAAAGATATAAAATACCACCCAGAAACTATCAAAAAGGACCTAAAAACTATCTGTTGATAGAAATTCCCCTAAATTACGTCTGATTCTCCCCTACCAAGGTTGACAAAATATCTTAAACTTGCATCATCAAAATTTTTACAACGAATACTCACATTTTAAAAACAACACATATGAAAAGTTTAAGCTTCAGAAAAGATTTGGTAGGAGTTCAGGAAGAATTACTACGTTTCGCATACAAACTGACAACAGACCGCGAAGAAGCAAACGATTTGCTGCAGGAAACCTCATTGAAAGCATTAGATAATGAAGATAAATATACACCCGATACAAATTTCAAAGGATGGATGTACACCATCATGCGCAATATCTTTATCAATAATTATCGTAAGGTAGTTCGCGACCAGACATTTGTCGACAAGACCGATAATCTCTATCATCTTAATTTGCCGCAAGATGCAGGGTTTGAAAGTACTGAAAGGACATACGACCTAAAAGAGATGCACCGTGTAGTCAATGCTCTTCCGAAAGAATACAGGGTTCCGTTCGCTATGCACGTTTCCGGATTCAAATACCGCGAAATAGCAGAAAAATTGAATCTTCCGTTGGGTACCGTAAAAAGTCGGATCTTCTTTACCCGTCAGAAATTACAGGAAGAACTGAAAGACTTCCGCTAAACCATAACTATATCCATATAAATTTTAGATTAAACAGTTAATTTCATTTTTCAGTTTTATCAATAGGCAAAAGGCAAAAAGAGTTTATATTCTTTTTGCCTTTTGCCTGTTTTCATCGGATAAATTCGGATAAAAATCGGCTCCGGAATAAAAACTAATTATAAATTTTCGCCTAAAACTTCCGTTATTTATTGAAATTCTGTACTTTTACTTCATCTAAATAATGAATACGATGAAAACAAATTTGACTTTACTGTTCCTGTTAGTTATGATGATTTCTTGCCAGCCCAAGAAAAGTGATAGTATCGAAATGTCCGTAGCCGAGGCTGCAAAGATTAACAATATCGAAGATTGTGCGGCAGATACGGTCAAAGCTACCGCTATCTTCTGGATTGATAAAGTAGAAACCAAACACTGCAAAGAGTACGGTTTTCGCACAATCAAAGCTAAGGTGCTCATTCGCGAAGACGGGAAAGTTGATTTGCTGTCATTCGTCAAGAAACAATCGCCTGATGTAGAGAAGTATATACGCCATCACCTCTCCAAATTTCAAGTAACGGAAAAGATGTTTGAAGGCGGTTATGTGCAACCCGGAGAACAATTCGTGCAGCTTCGCTGCTTATGGGGAATGTTGAAAGGCAAATAATAAACACGCTAATAACCGGTTAGCTTTTGCTTTTCATTTGCACCTCATTTTTCATTTGTACCTTGTTTTTCAGTGCATACCGTTCGTCTACGACTCTGTCCGTAGGGAAGAAAGTGAAAATAAGCCGCCACTCTCCTTCCTTATAGATAAATTTACGTCCACTGGCTCCACGAAGAATTGCTTCGTATTTTTCCTGCAGGAAAGCCTCGATATGTTCCGGCATTTCTGTGCCGGATGCTGAAAAATCCACTGTTATAAAGAAATGTGGAATAGCTATTTCAGCTACTTTATGGAATATCTGGTCAATAACAGTCATTTCCTGGGTTCTTTTGTTACCTCCAGCAGTTTTCCGTATGCATCAAAAGATCGACGCGAAGCCAATGAAATAGTAATCATTAGCGATAGCATAGATGCTGTGAAAGTAATCACCATAATCATCATCTGATACTTGATAGCGACATTCGGGCTGCTTCCTCCCAGAATTTGTCCGATCATCGTGCCCGGAAGAGCCACCAATCCCATCACGGCAATGTTTGCAATCAGGGGACTAAACGATTTAATGATGGCCTGCCGGATAAATGGAGCCTGTGCTTCCTGCCTTGTTGCTCCGTTTCCCAATAAATACCGATATAGTTGCTGTTCACGTTTCAATCCACTATAATAAGTATTCAAAGCTATTACATTGCTCGACAGCATATTACCCATCAGAATTCCAAATATTGGAATAAAGTATTGGGCGCTAAATATATTATCCAGTTGGAGAACAATACCGATAAAATAGATGCCTACCAATACAACACTACAAAGAAATCCTACCGTAATAGGGATTAATAAAACACTACGTTTCAACTGGGTACGTACCAATGCGGTCTGCCCGGCCACGAATACCATAATTATCACCCAAAGAAAATTAATCCAGGGATTGTTCCATAAAAAGAGATATTTCAGATACATGCCGATAAAGAACAGCTGGATAATCATCCGTAATGTACCAATCACGGCAGGTTTCAGCAATCCCGTTTTAAATTTCCAAAGGTAAAAAAACGGAATGGCAAGCAATAGCAGCCCTATAAAGAGATTATAATATGATATATCAATCGTTCCCACAATATATTCTTAACAATTCTATCCGATTTGCGTTACAGTTCAATTAATTACAGTTCTATTAAATAATGACAGCCCGAAGCAAAGTCCTTATCATGTGATACGGCTAACACAGCCGTTCCCCTTTCCGCCTGTCGCCGGAAAAAAGACAGGACTTTACCGGTTGATCCGGCATCCAAAGCAGAAGTCGGTTCATCTATGATAATGAGAGGTTTGTTGAGCATTGCAGCCACAGCCAACATAATACGTTGGCGTTGACCACCCGATACTTCATTCACCCTCTTTGTATATAATTCGTGTTCCAGCCCCAATTCATCGAAACAAGTGAAAAGTCTTTCTTCCGAAAAAGGAACAGAACGATTCACTTTCAGTCCGAACGGGAGAGCCACCATCTCTTTGACCCATTCAAAAGGTAGTGCCAATTCTTGAGGAATCCATGCAATCTGTCTGCGGACACTATCAATAGTCGATATATCAAGCAATGTTTCCCCTACCTGTATAGATCCTTCTTTCAAAGGCACAAACCCCATTACCGCATTCAGCAACGAAGTCTTTCCACAACCGGATTGACCGACAATGCAAGCCGTTTCTCCCCTTTCCAACTTCATACTGAAACCGGAGAAAAGCACTTCCGTACCAAAAGCAATACAGGCATTATTAATATGTAACATCTATTTGTTCTCTTGAAAATCTTACCAAAATTGTTCTGTCATCTTAAACATTCAAGTATGATTCTACGGCATTTATATTGGCATAAAAAGGCATGAGATATTTCACAAAACCTTCCTCCACTTCACGATTGGGAAATCCCAGGCGATAAGTTTCAAATTCACGATCGTAGCCTTTTATGGTAAGATAACCGCTCTGATAAATCACAGGGATAGGATTGTCGGAAGTTGAATCAATACTATTCAGTACGTCGGCACTGGTTTCTTCATGAGCCATCCGGTGAAGATCGTAATGATGTTTTTTTAGTAATTCGACCAGATAAGTAGGTGTGCCCGTTTCAAACCAGTAGTTGCCAAACACATTGTATTTAAGGGTATTAAGTACACTGAACGGATTATACATACCTATAGAATCATGAGTGAAATGATAACCATCATATCTTTCACGCATTTCTGTGCAAATTTCATCATACGTCAAACCTTGCGCATCGGCAAATTCATGCAATTCAGTTTCAAAGTTCTCATGCAACTCACGATCACTGATTCCGCAGATTTCTATATACTGCTGACGCATAGAAATATCCTCCAGATTATTCAGATCGCTGAATACACTTACCTTTCCGAATTTTGTAACTCCCGTAAGCATACCAAATTTAATGCAGCCATCCTTGCTTTTTAAAGCTCCATAGAAAGCCTTCAATGTATCACGAAAACTCTTCTGGAGTTCATCATTACCAATCGCCTGTAACATAGGCTTATCGTATTCATCCACAAGAATAACGACACTCTGGCCCTCTTTCTCACAAGCACGCTGAATAATACCTTGAAAGCGGGAAGCGAATGTTTTCTCATAATCCTGTGCACCATAGAGAGCTTCCCACCCCCGTAAAGCACTCTCTAAAACCTGGTCGAGTGCTTCAGGAGTCGTATATTTCTCTGCATTCAGATCTAAATGCAGAATGGGATATTTGATCCAATCTTTTTCCAGTTTCTCTATTGCCAATCCTTCGAAAAGTTCTTTCTTCCCCTGAAAATAGGCTTCCAAAGTAGATAGTAACAAACTTTTCCCAAAACGACGTGGACGACTAAGAAAATAATAACTGCCAGTTTTCACCATTTGATATATCCAAGCAGTCTTATCTATATAGCAATAACCTCCTTTGCGAATTTTCTCGAAGTTCTGTATGCCGATAGGATAAATTTTATTACTCATATACTCATAACTTTATAAGTTGACAGATACAAAGATAGCCTTTTCCACCCAATAACACAAAGTCCGATACGAAAGTTTTTTCATATCAAACTCAAATGATAGGTATCAAAACCCCTTTTTTCATATAAAAATTTCTTAGAACGACATGTTTTGTCGTCACGTGACATTATCTTTGCTCTTGATAATTAAAATTAATAACAAATATGGGCAAGAAACGGGAAGGAATGCAACGAATGCTGGTCATTATCAATAAATTGAAAGGATCGCAACGGTATGTGCCGCGTAAAGAATTAGAGAACTACGTGACACATCGCATGGAAGAACGAGATGGAACACCTGTAGATATAAGAACTTTGCAGCGGGACTTCAAAGATATAGAAGATCTATTTGGTATCCGCATCTGTTTTGATAAGAAACAAAACGGTTATTACATCAACGAAGAAGATGATTTAAAAAAGGAGCAATATGAACGGCTCCTGCTAAACTTCGACCTATTAAATGCTTTGGACAATACTTCCAACCTACACACCTATGTTCTTGCCGAACATCATCGTCCAAACGACAATGAATGTCTTCCGGCATTGATGAAAGCCATTAAGTTCTTTCACCCGGTAGAATTCAGTTATATTTATGTACGTGAAGGAAACAAAGTACGAGAAAAGAAAGTCTTACCTTATTATCTGAAAGAAGACCAGCAAAGATGGTATCTCCTCGCCTATGACAACAACATATTAAAAACTTTCAATATTGATTGTATCCGCAATCTCAAAATCCTTTATGAGGAAACCTTCAAAAGGAATATGAATATTGATGCAAACAACTTATTTAAAGACAGCTACGGTATCTGGAACCAGACAGATATTCCAGTAGAAAATATTGAACTAAGCTATAGTGTATTGGATGGCAGTTTCTTGAAATCGAATCCTTTACATCATTCGCAAGAAATCATTACGGATAATGAGATGGAATTTCGAATCAGATTACGCCTTCGTATTACTAATGATTTTGTCATGGCATTGCTCTCACGTAGTAGTTCACTTACAGTAATCAATCCATTACATCTTCGAGAACGGATACGGAAAGTTTATGAGGAAGCGATAAAAAGACATTTATAATATAACGCTTAACATTAAAGCTATGAATTTATTTAAAGCATTATTTGGTAACAGTTTTTTTCAGCAACAAATGCAACGCAATCAACAATATCGCAACAACTACGCCTGCTGCGATAATATTGACGTAAACATTGATCTCGCAGAAGAAATTGAAGATGAAATACAGAATGAAGAACTGTTTTTATCTGACTGTATACCCGAATCTTATTCATATAACGATGAGAATGGAGAAATGAATGATGAGATAGATTTGATAGAATAAGAGATTGATTGTTAACGAAGACTATACTTAAAACTAAAAAAAACAATACCCTAGAGTGTTATATTGCAAAATATATCTATATTTGCATTGTCATCATAAGCAATTATATGACATTACATTTTATTAGATGAAAGTGTTTTGCTTTTATCCTTATTCGGGAAATCTGGTAAATTTCAAAAGGAACAGGGATAACAATAACACTCATCACTTGTATTTTCGTATGTGTTATCTATACGCATATTTATACAAGTGTGGGGTATTGTTTATTTGTTCCTTAGGTTTACCAGAACCTCCCGATAGATAAATAGACGACTCCACACTTTCTTTTTTATGTATAACCGCATTTTAGGGAGTCGAAATGATATTATAAAAGGATGTTTATGGAAAAGATTTTGGCAATTCCCAAACCTAAAATTGGAGTTAGGATTCTCCTTTCTCGGAAAATTGGTGTAAAAAAGCACGATGAAGACTTTTTAATTCTAACAGTGTTATTCTGTTTATTCATGTCATGTTGGATATTGGCATTTCTAAATTTTATAAGAATGAATGTTTAATAATATAAATTTTGATTATATGGAAAACAATAATGAAATAAAAAATATTGATTATTCAATGGTTGAATGTCCCTTTTGTAGGAATGCAATAGAAGCTCCTTCTAAACCGGATATTATATTCAAATGTCCCCAATGCCATAAAGAATTGATTACATATAATATAACTCAAAGTAATAAGACACTAAATACCAAAGATAATATGTCACTTATTTATTGTAGAGAGTGTGGTAAACAAATTTCAAGTCATGCTCAAAACTGTCCTTTTTGCGGATATCCTCAAAATGAACAAAACTTAAATAGTAAAGGAATCAGTTTAGGCTATTTATTTATAAGTTTCTTAATTCCACTTATTGGAATAATCTTATGCTGTATTTCATGGAATAATGATGACAGAAAAGCAAAATCTGCCTTAATAGGTACATTAGTAGGAGTACTATTTACTGCTGTGATTTACTCTATTCTTTTAGAGTATGCTCTATTCTAAAGTAATTTCAGCAGTATAATAAGCTCAAACTATTCAAGCTAATAGAAAGGAATAAAAAAATCAAATTTGAGATAATACGAAAACATATGGAGAATAATAAATTTAAAGAGATTGAAAATACACTTTTAGATAAAGCAAAATTTAGAGATCCCGTAAAAAGCATAGAAGATGCGCCACCTTGTTTTGGCATCTATTGTATTAGAATCAAAAACGTAGATCAACTTATCGAACCGTGTAGAATAGCACTTAAAGATAGGCAGCATGATATTATATATATATTGGTATCGCCAATAATTTACAAAAACGTTTGAAGCAAGAACTTATAGCAAAAGGTCATGGCACATTCTTCAGAAGTATTGGAGCTATTTTAGGGTTTACACCACCTAGGGGATCTTTAAAGGATAAGAAAAACAAGTATAATTATAAGTTTAAGAAGGTAGATGAAAACGATATTATTCAGTTTAATAGCGACAACTTACTAGTTAATTATATCATCACAAAAGAAAGAGATGAAGCATGTGAAGAATATTTAATTCAAAAATACCGTCCTATTATCAATATTGATAAAAATCCGGAAGTCCTGTCTATTGTTCGTGAAAAAAGAGAACTTTGTAGAGAAATCGCTAACAGATAACAAAAACAACTAAGAATAATTTTTAACTTAGTTATTGAGAATATTAAGCGCATTAATAAACTCAATCTGCTATATACCAGATAACTGAATAAAACATTTACAATGAACATTTATACATAAACTATCCCCTCCATCTGCCTCATAGTATAAATGGAGTAATTATATAAACAGAATGATAGCCCCTATTTATTTCATCATCTAGTGTAATTTTGCCAATTTTCATTTATCTTTGCCTTACTAATTAATTCAAGAAAGTTATGATACTGAACGAAAGAGACGCTCGTCACGAGCATATATTGCAGGTAGCACGTCAGATGATGACGGCTGCGCGCACTGCTCCGAAAGGAAAAGGAATCGATATTATTGAAGTGGCCCTAATCACTGATGAAGAGATTAAACAATTATCGGACACTATGATAGCTATGGTAGAAGAACACGGAATGAAATTCTTCCTTCGTGATGCCGACAACATCCTAAGTGCCGAATGTGTTGTACTGATAGGAACACGCGAGCAGACACAGGGCTTGAACTGCGGCCATTGCGGATTTGCCACCTGTGCCGGACGTACTGATGGAGTTCCCTGCGCATTGAACAGCATAGATGTAGGTATCGCAATAGGTTCCGCGTGCGCCACGGCAGCCGATTTACGCGTAGACACACGCGTCATGTTCTCCGCCGGATTGGCAGCACAACGCCTGAACTGGCTGAAAGACTGCAAGATGGTAATGGCAATCCCCGTTAGCGCATCCTCCAAGAATCCGTTCTTTGACCGGAAGCCGAAACAGGAAACCAATGCATAACAGTCACATCGATGCAGAAAACAAACTGACTTTAGATGCAGACAATAAACTGATTTTATAAATAACTAAATATATATAGTCTAATGGGAATCATGGTTGGACTCCCCAGCCCAAGCGGCTCGGAGAAAGATTTGCAGTTGAACTTCGGCAAAAACATGACCGTACAGGTAGAAATGAGAGCATCTCATTTGCCTGCCGAATGGCACATGCAGAGCGGTATACAGTTAACATGGCCACATGCCGGTACAGATTGGGCCTACATGCTGGCGGAAGTGCAAGAGTGTTTTATCAATATTGCCAGAGAAATAGCGAAGCGTGAATTATTATTGATCGTCACTCCCGAACCGGAAGAAGTGAAAAAGCAGATAGCTGCTACTGTCAATATGAATAACGTCCGCTTTCTGGAATGTGCCACCAATGACACATGGGCCCGCGACCACGGAGCCATAACAATGATAGATACCGGCACCCCTTCCCTGCTCGACTTCACCTTCAACGGCTGGGGACTGAAATTTGCTTCCGAACTGGATAATCAAATTACTAAACATGCCGTAGAAGCCGGAGCCTTGAAAGGCCAGTATATAGACCACCTCGACTTCGTACTCGAAGGAGGTTCTATCGAAAGCGACGGAATGGGTACATTGCTTACCACTTCCGAATGTCTGCTCTCTCCCCAACGGAACAGACGACTGAACCAGGTAGAGATAGAAGAATACCTGAAATCAACCTTCCACCTGCAAAAGGTGCTTTGGTTAGATCACGGTTATCTGGCCGGTGATGATACCGACAGCCATATCGACACTTTGGCACGCTTCTGTTCTACCGACACCATCGCTTACGTGAAATGCGAAAACAAAGAAGACGAACATTACGAAGCACTGCTCGCAATGGAAGAACAGCTGAAAACATTCCGCACCTTAGCAGGAGAACCCTATCACCTATTGGCCTTACCCATGGCAGACAAGATAGAAGAAGACGGCGAACGCCTGCCTGCAACTTACGCCAATTTCCTGATTATGAACGACGTTATTCTTTACCCGACATACAATCAGCCGGCGAATGACAAAAAAGCAGGAGAAGTATTGCAGCAAGCCTTTCCAAACCATCAAATAATTGGAATAGACTGCCGTGCCCTGATTAAACAGCACGGTTCCCTACACTGTGTCACCATGCAATATCCGCTGGGCGTTATAAAGGAGTCATAAAAGAATTACAAAGGATCCTATAAAGGAATTATAAAATAATGAATGAATCAACCCACTAATTATTCATCATGAGAAAGATAAAAGTCGGAATCATCCAACAATCCAATACCGCAGATATTAAAGCCAATCTAATGAACCTCGCAAAGAGTATCGAGGCTTGTGCCGCTCACGGCGCACAACTGATTGTGCTCCAGGAGTTACACAATTCACTTTATTTTTGCCAGACAGAAAACACTAACCTGTTTGATCTTGCCGAACCGATTCCCGGGCCTTCCACAGGCTTTTATTCCGAGTTGGCAGCAGCTAATAAAGTAGTCCTTGTCACCTCTCTTTTTGAGAAACGTGCTCCCGGACTTTATCATAATACCGCTGTCGTATTCGACCGCGACGGAAGCATTGCAGGAAAATACCGGAAAATGCATATTCCCGATGATCCGGCTTACTACGAAAAGTTCTATTTCACTCCGGGAGACATTGGTTTTGAACCGATTCAAACTTCTTTAGGAAAACTGGGCGTATTAGTATGCTGGGATCAATGGTATCCGGAAGCTGCCCGCCTGATGGCACTAAAAGGTGCGGAACTTTTAATTTATCCTACCGCCATTGGCTGGGAAAGCAGCGACACGGACGATGAAAAAGCCCGCCAACTCAATGCCTGGATTATTTCACAGCGCGCTCATGCCGTTGCCAATGGACTTCCTGTTATCTCCGTCAACCGTGTAGGGCACGAGCCTGATCCTTCCGGACAGACAAATGGTATCTTATTCTGGGGAAACAGTTTTGTAGCAGGACCACAAGGGGAATTTCTGACACAAGCCGGAAACGATCACCCGGAAAACATAGTAGTGGAAATAGATATGGAACGTTCGGAAAACGTTCGCCGTTGGTGGCCTTTCCTTCGTGATCGTCGGATTGACGAATATGATGGACTTACCAAACGCTTTCTGGATTAAAGGCTTACCCACATACCTTCATTGCAGGAGGTTTATCTAATAAAGAAAAAAGAAGGGCACAGAGTTCAAATCTAAATTTAGAACTCTGTACCCTTTCAATATATCATCATAAATAACTATCTCATTGAAACGTTATTTTTTTGTTGGCTAGGAAATTAGCCCCTCCATAAATAAACAATCCCAAGAATTGAGCCAGATATTCATTCATGTCCAGTCCTTCTACCAATAAGATAAGAAATAAAAACTGTGCGGTGTAAGCCACGGCAAAAGCAGAACAAAAGAGCAGTATCTGTTTCCAGATACTATTCTTTTTATTTTCTACGGGGAATATCCAGTATTTGCACCAGAGAAAGTTATGGATTTGAGCTATCAGATACGCTGTTATATTAGCCACCATATAGTCGCCGTCAAATGACATTTCTTTCATCATTAACCATACAACCAACGCCATAATCAAAGCGTTCATTGTACCGATGACTATAAAACGGAATATGCGTACAGATTCTTTCACTCGCCCTCTTTCAAATCTACAATCAAATTCAGTTCATCAAGCTGGCTCTGGTCGATTGCAGAGGGTGCGTCCAACATCACATCACGTCCGGAATTATTTTTCGGGAACGCAATACAGTCGCGTATAGAATCCAATCCTGCAAACAAAGACACCCAACGGTCGAGTCCGTATGCCAAACCACCGTGAGGAGGCGCACCATACTTAAAGGCATTCATCAGGAAGCCAAACTGTGCCTCTGCCTTCTCCGGAGTGAATCCAAGAATCTCGAACATCTTCGCCTGCAATTTCGCATCGTGGATACGGATAGATCCGCCGCCAACTTCCACACCGTTGATTACCATATCGTATGCATCTGCACGTACAGCTGCCGGATCAGTGTCCAACATCGGAATATCTTCCTCTTTCGGATGAGTAAACGGATGATGCATAGCCATCAGACGGCCTTCCTCCTCGCTCCATTCGAACATCGGGAAGTCAATCACCCAAAGGCAAACAAACTTATTCTTATCACGCAATCCCAGTTGAGCACCCATTTCCAGACGAAGCTCGCAAAGTTGTTTACGTGTTTTCATTACATCGTCGCCAGACAGAATCAGAATCAAATCACCCGGTTTAGCTCCGAATGCTTCTTTCATTTGCTGGAGCACCTCCTGCGTATAGAATTTATCTACACTCGATTTCACCATTCCGTCGGCTTCCACACGGGCATAAACCATTCCTTTCGCACCAATCTGCGGTTTCTTTACAAATTCGGTCAATGCATCCAGTTGCTTACGGGTATAAGTCGCAGCACCTTCGGCACAGATACCGCCCACATAAGCCGCATTATCGAATACAGAGAATCCGTGACCTTTCATGATATCCATCAGTTCCACGAATTTCATGCCGAAACGCAAATCCGGTTTATCGCTACCATAATATTTCATGGCATCCGCCCAAGACATACGTTGGAATGGTTCATTCAGTTCCACACCACGAAGAGTCTTAAACAAATGTTTAGCCATTCCTTCGAAAGTAGAGATAATATCTTCTTGCTCAACGAAGCTCATTTCACAGTCGATCTGTGTAAATTCTGGTTGACGGTCGGCACGTAAGTCCTCGTCGCGGAAACATTTCGCAATCTGGAAATAACGGTCGAAACCGGAAACCATCAACAACTGTTTCAAGGTCTGCGGAGACTGCGGAAGTGCGTAGAACTGTCCCGGATTCATACGTGACGGCACCACGAAGTCGCGTGCGCCTTCAGGAGTAGAACCGATCAAAACGGGCGTTTCCACTTCGATGAAACCCAGACTATCCAGATATTTGCGAACTTCAATTGTCATTTTATGACGCAGTTCCAAATTGGAACGTACAGCGTTACGGCGTAAATCCAGATAACGGTATTTCATGCGGATATCATCACCCCCATCCGTGTTATCTTCGATAGTGAACGGAGGAGTCATGGCAGTATTCAGTACGTTCAGTTCGGAAACAATGATTTCAATGTCTCCGGTAGGAATGTTTGCATTCTTGCTGAAACGTTCATTAACCGTTCCTGTCACTTGAATGACGAACTCACGTCCCAATTTATTAGCACGTTCACAGAGTTCAGCATTAATTTCTTCATTAAAAACCAATTGGGTAATTCCGTAACGGTCGCGAAGGTCAATGAAAGTCATCCCTCCCATCTTACGGCTGCGCTGTACCCATCCGGACAGCGTGACTTGCTTGTTTACATCAGAGATTCTAAGTTCTCCACATGTGTGCGTTCTAAACATATATTTTTTATTTAAACGATTATCACTCGCGTTTTTATTTTGATCGAACCAAAACTGCGCAAAAGTACGCAATAATTTGTAATTCGGTGTCAGTAATCCGTTATTTTATCAGACTTTCTTTGTCAGCTTTTTCAATATTTTCTTGTTTTTATCCGTTATATTGTCGACGATGGCTTCATTCATCAATTTGATGCCATTCATATATTCCTGCGCTCTTTGGAGCACATTGGCTGCGTCCTTTTCCGATGCTCGTGGCACTACCACGCGCAATCCTCTTTGAATCAGTTGAATATTTACATTGGCATCCGTTTCCATGGGGTCACCATCAAAATGCACGACGCCCGGAGTAGTCCGGCGGATGCACAACTGTTTGCAGCGGAAAGTCTTGATACGGCTATTCTGATCGATTGTTTTATTGAATAATTGAAAGGCCAATGAAGGAACGTCCAATACGGTGAACGGTTCGAGAATGGTCACATCCAGCAAACCATCTGTCAGAGTGGCTTGTGGTGCGATATAAGCATTGTTTCCATATTGCGACGCGTTTCCGCAGGCAATCAGGAAGGCTTTATACTTGGAGACTCCGTTTTCCGTTTCCAGTTCATACGTTTCCGGCTCATATTTAAGACTTTCCTGCAGGGTTTTCTCCAGATAAGTCAATACCCCCCGTTTACCGGCATGCGCAAACTTCAGACTGACAAACGCGTCGAATCCCACTCCGCAAGTGCAGAAAAAATCCGTACCGTTGATCTTACCATAATCTATCACATCCATGCAACCTTCGTTCAGCACTTCCAATGCTCTCTTCGGTTCCATCGGTATATGCAGATGCCTCGCCAGTCCATTGCCCGATCCGCAGGGAATAATTCCCAGTGCAGTATCAGTATGCACCAACGAACGAGCTATTTCATTGATTGTTCCATCCCCACCAATAGCCACTACTATATCTGTTTTCTCTTCGGCAGCTTTGGCAGCTATTTCTACTGCATGACCGGCTCTTTCCGTATACACTACTTCCCAAGAGTATCTCGCCTTGTCTATTTTTTCGTCCAGCAAGTTAAGAATCAATTCTTTACTTTGTGTTCCCGAAATAGGATTGACGACGAATTTTATTTTTTTCATTCTTTCGTTCATGCTATTCTTGTCGATTATAGACGACAAAAGTAATATAAATATCTTAAATTTTAATCTATTAGAGGTTTCTAATCATACGAGAGCAACTTTTTTCTCTTAAAAAGAACAGATAAAAGCAAATTTTGTTATCTTTGCCCCCTGTTTTTAAACACTTGTTAAGATAAAAGGATGTAAGATCGTCAGCGAACGATCTGAGTATGAGTATAAAAATTATAATTCATGGGATTATTACAAGAGAAGTTAGCTAAGTACGACCTGCCACAAAAGTTTATGGCACAGGGCGTTTACCCATATTTCCGTGAGATAGAAGGAAAGCAGGGTACAGAGGTAGAAATGGGCGGACACGAAGTGTTGATGTTCGGTTCCAATGCATACACTGGCCTTACGGGAGATGAAAGAGTGATTGAAGCTGGTATCAATGCCATGCATAAATATGGTTCCGGTTGCGCAGGCTCGCGCTTCTTGAATGGTACGCTTGACCTGCATGTTCAGTTGGAAAAAGAACTGGCTGCCTTTGTAGGCAAAGATGAAGCGCTCTGCTTCTCAACCGGTTTTACGGTGAATTCCGGAGTTATCCCTGCTTTGACAGACCGCAATGATTATATCATTTGCGATGACCGCGACCACGCATCTATCGTAGATGGCCGTCGTCTCTCCTTCTCTCAACAATTAAAATATAAGCATAACGATATGGCGGATCTGGAAAAGCAACTTCAAAAGTGCAACCCGGATTCAGTGAAGCTCATCATAGTAGACGGTGTGTTCTCTATGGAAGGCGACCTGGCAAACTTGCCCGAAATCGTACGCTTGAAACATAAATACAACGCTACTATCATGGTAGACGAAGCTCATGGCTTGGGTGTATTTGGAAAACAAGGACGTGGTGTTTGCGACCATTTCGGTCTGACTCACGAAGTTGACTTGATTATGGGTACTTTCAGCAAATCATTGGCTTCTATCGGTGGATTCATTGCTGCTGATTCTTCTATCATCAACTGGTTACGCCACAACGCACGTACTTATATATTTAGTGCGTCCAACACTCCGGCTGCTACTGCATCTGCTCTTGAAGCTCTCCACATCATCCAGGATGAACCGGAAAGACTTGAAGCGCTGTGGGAAGCTACCAACTATGCATTGAAGCGTTTCCGTGAAGCAGGATTTGAAATCGGTGCAACAGAATCACCTATCATTCCTCTTTATGTACGTGACACGGAAAAAACATTCATGGTCACTAAATTGGCTTTCGACGAGGGGGTATTTATCAATCCGGTTATTCCTCCGGCATGTGCACCGCAAGACACTTTGGTACGTGTGGCATTGATGGCTACTCATACAAAAGATCAAATTGACCGTGCTGTAGAAAAGCTAGTTAAGGCATTTAAAGCATTGGATCTTTTATAATCTACGAGAAATATATCACTCTTATCGGGTGAATAAAAGAAAAGTCTGACACAAATCAATGTGCCGGACTTTTATTTTATCTTATTCACCCTTAAGTACTTCCGCCGGATTTTGCTGGGCGGCTTTCCATACACGCCAGATGATGCTTAGGAAAATGACAAATCCCATTCCTATGAATATGACTGCATAGAGCCACCATTCTATCGGTGTTTGCTTTATATAATTTTCTAGCCAATGTTTCATCATGACATATCCCAACGGAAAAGCAAAGAACGATGAAAACACAAGTAAAAGTAAATATTCTCTAAAGAATAGATTCAGGATTATTCCTATATTGGCTCCATTTACCTTGCGTATAGCTATTTCTTTACGCCGTTGCTGGCAGGATAAAGTCACCAATGAAAATATGCCGAATACGGCAATCGCTATACATATAAAAGAAACTATGCTCAACAATTGACACAAAGTTCTCTCTGATTTCATATAAGTGTCATAAACCTCTTCCATATTAGACAACATCAATTCTGCATTTGGATTAACTTTATTCACTTCCGCTTTTATCTTTTCAGAAACAACGTTCCAAGTCCCTTCTTTCACTTTGAATATAATACCTCCTCTGCCTGTATTATCCGGCAAAAAAAACATAGCAGGGGCTACCGGGTGTATTGGGGCATTATATGAAATATTTTTAATAACCCCTTTCACTATATAATGCCTTCCTAATTTATCAATTTTCTTTCCAACCGGTTGTGTCCATCCGAAAGCTTTCACAGCAGCTTCATTTATAACAACCATATTTTTTCCATCCTTTTCATCCAGCATGCTTCCCTCCAGCACCTCAACTCCAAAGAAATCGGCATACTCTTGATTGATCGTCTCATCTTCTAGATCTATATATTGCTCACTATCAGTTGCCTTTCCTTCCCACTCCTTTATCCTGAATGTTGAAAAATACATTTTGGGAATAGGTGTCTGAAAGCCACTCAAATACTTTGTAACATCGGGCATCTGTTCTAATATTTCTTTAAAAGGAACATTTTCAGAGCAATAAACAACAGCTCCCACATTATGCCGTTCTATTCCAAGTTCTTTGGTATTCAACAAGAAGTTAAGTTGCTTCATCATCACCAAAGTACAAAAAACAAAGGCTATACCAATAAACAACTGAAATAAAATGCTACTCTTATAAAACCAACCGGAGAGATGAAGATTAGATTTTTTGTTTATATTACTAAGTAGAGTTCGCTTGCTAATGTATCGTATAAGCAGAGATGCAAAACCAACTGTCACGGCAATCAATGATAGTATATAAACAAATACTTCGATATAAAAAAATGAAACACCCTCATTGATTTGTGACAAACGTTTAAAAGTCGGCAGGATGAGTTCTATCAATACCAGCCCTATTCCTGAAGATAAAATTAGTAACAAGACAAGTTCTGTAAGAAGTAAAGTGAGTAACCCACCATTTGATGAACCATTGACTTTCCTCAACGCTAACTCACGTTTACGCATCCGGATACGAGTTATCAACATTGTTAAATAATTACATATTCCACAAATTATAACCAAACCGCTAATACATGCAAAAAGACGAATATGATTCAACTTCACATTCACATCTTCCCTCGGATGACTACTCCGCAATGTGGATAATGGAGCAATAAGCGTAGAATTTGGATATTTATGACCATCTTGTTGTACTTCATATTCTGACAACCTCTGTTTCAATGCTTCTATATCACAGTTGGGATAAATACGAAAAAGCGTTTGGCATCGTTGGTTCCCCCAATTGGGGTTTGTATCATGAAATGGCAATAATATATCAAATGAAAACAAAGAGTGTCCTTCCCATGACTTTACAACTGCAACGATTATTTTTTCTTCGTTACTTTCCTCTAAAATCAAGTGTTTACCTATCGGAGATTCTTTCCCAAATATTCGCTTTGCCGTATTTTCTGTTATAGCAATTTCATCCTTTTTTAGCTGTAGATGGTTATCTCCATCCAATACTTTAATATTAAACATTGAAATGAAATTTGAATCTACCTCTATACGTCGTACCACAAACTCAACATCCTCATTCTTAATCTTTTTTTCATTCCAGTCATAAAATATACGACATACTTTCTCTATCTCCGGACAATTCTTTGCCAAATAATCAGCTAGAAAACTAGATGAATTATAGGTAAATCCGTCTCCATAAAGACGAAAGCTACTGCCTGCCAGATAAATGCGATCGGCTCCCTCATGAAAATTATCATACGTCATTTCATAACGTATCCATAATACCGACAGCGCAAAACAGGTAAAGCCGACTGCTAATCCGATAATACTAACAAGACTTTGTGTTTTATACTTTATCAGATTACGAAAGGCTACTTTCAGATAATGTTTTATCATGATATACTTTTTATTGATAGCTTGTGCTTACATACTAACTTCGGTCACCACCTGTCCATCAAACAGGTTTATGATACGGTCGGCATAACCGGCATCGTGTTGTGAGTGGGTCACCATGACAATGGTGGTTCCCTCTTTATTCAGTTCGCTCAATAGCCCCATCACTTCTTTACCGTTTTTGGAGTCCAGGTTACCGGTTGGCTCATCGGCCAAAATCAGTTTAGGGTTGGCCACGACGGCACGGGCAATGGCAACACGTTGCTGCTGACCACCGGAAAGTTGTTGCGGAAAGTGTTTACTACGATGAGTAATGGCCATTCTCTCCATAGCTGACTCTACCCTCTTTTTCCGTTCGGCAGCGGAAATACCCATATAAAGCAAAGGAAGTTCGATATTTTCGTATACGTTCAACTCGTCTATCAGGTTAAAGCTCTGAAATACGAAACCTATCACGCCTTTGCGAAGACTGGTGCGTTGCGACTCGGTATACCGGGAGACTTCCGTTCCATTCAGATAATACTCTCCTCCTGTCGGGTTATCAAGTAGCCCCAGAATGTTGAGCAATGTTGACTTACCACAGCCGGAGGGACCCATGATGGCTACAAATTCACCTTGTTTCACTTCGATACTGACGTTATTCAACGCCCAAGTTTCTACTTCTTCCGTTTTGAAAATCTTCTGTAAGTCAATGGTCTTAATCATAACTGTATTGTTTTTAGAATTATTAATTTTATTCGTTTTTGATTACTTCTGCGGGATTGAGACGTGCAATCCTCAATATTTTAAAGATAATGGTAATTACTGTCAATAAGGTTACTCCCCCAAATATGCTTCCCCAATATAATATTCCATCATTAAAAAATACGGTGTACATTTGTTTCCACAGTTGCAATACCACGTAAATGAGCGGAAAGGTGATGGCGGCAGTCACCATCAGCAAAATCAGGTACAAACGTGCAAACAGCCAGATGATGGAACGTATTCCGGCTCCGTTCACTTTGCGAATGGCAACCTCTTTCTGACGGCGTTCTGTATCGAGCGTAATGCTGGAATACACTCCCAACAGGGTAATGATGATGCTTACAATTGCAAAAAACGAGATGATATCTTTCAGAATATATTCCACTGCCTGCACTTCGTACAAATCATCCTGAAATGTACGTACTTGGGAAGAAATATTCTCCGGCAGCACTTCACGACGGATGGTTTCCATCCATTTCATGACTTCTTTTTGCTGTTCAGGGTAACATTTCACATAGCAGTGACCTATGTATTCGGAAGAATCATAAAGTGTGAAAGCATATCCGCCATTATGGTTATGTACATCTTGTTTGAAAGGGGGCACATACTCCACAAACGGTGAAATCACTGGTCTGGTCGTAAAAGTTCATTCCGATGATATCTTTCTTTTGTCTTTTCTGCCAGACTTCATCCATTACGAGATCCTTTTTTGTCCGGATCGTCCTGCCCTCCGTTATCGGAATATTCATAAAGGTGAAGAAATTCAATGGTACACACATTACATTAATATCAATCCAAGAGTTATCATTTCCTTTCTCCGTCATTAACAAGTTTCCGGATATTCCATGAGTATAAGATATATCAGATAACAAAATATCTTTCACACCGGCATGCTGCCTGAAACGTTCTACCATTTCCTGTTTTTCTTTGTTTTCCAGAAATGGATAGTCCAGCGGGATACTTAGAATCGCTTCTTTATCTTCCTGACTTAACGTATGAAATAAGGTTTCAGTCATCTTTCCTGATTGCAAAAACAGGCTGACAGTCAGCGTTACGAATATCCAGCAAATAAAGAACTGGACGCCGAGCATAAAGTTACGTCCCCACTGTTTCCCGCGACGTTTTTGACCTCCATAGATACCTGTCTGTATGGAAGACCTGCGAATACGGACGGATACCAGCAGACAGACTGCCACGCAAAGCAATGCAAGAAAAACAATGTATTGCAGAATATGCTTTAATAGTATTTCAGGAGGGAAAGTCATTGTGAGGCCTGGCAAAGAGAAATCCATTCTATCTCCAATTAGTTCGATACCCCATATCACCAAAAATGAGGATGCAAATACAATCATCAGTGACTGTGTTAATAACAGGCAGAACAGCCGTTTCCAATCAGAACCAAGCATTTTCATTATGGCGTATTCCTTAGTGCGATTCAGGAAAGAGCCGATGAGAAAATGAAAGAAATTAATCAATCCGACCAACAATATCAATATGCCGACAATTCCGGTGACCCATCCCAGAATATAAATACCTTTCTCCTGCGACCGGTCTCCTATATAACGGGCAACAACGGTATAAGTCTCGTTATATAGGCTATAAGTATAGTCGCGCTTGGAAAATTGTTTTTCCAAACCAGTAATGCCAACCTGCGGAGATAACAAAACGTATGTCCGGGCTCCCGTTATATCGCGACGTTTCGGACTCTGAAAAAGTCCCTCACTGTCGTTGATAACCAATGCATCGGTATGACACATAAAATTAAAATCATTGTTCAGTGGAAGATCTTCCATCACTGCTTGGATTGTGTACACAATACCTCCTGTCTTTGGTGTACTGTCCGGAGAAGTATAAAGCCGTCTTGTAAGAGTCAGGTGTTTGCCAATGGCAGTCTCCACCTGACCAAATATCTTTATGGCAGTGGACCGGCTTATAATAACCGCGTTGGGCATCCGGCTTGCTGTCCGCCAGTTACCAACTACCATTTGCGGAGTAAAGACTTTATTGTATAGGGTATCGACTTCTATAATTTCAAGATCGTATGGCAATGATTTATCCGGAGACAGTTCAACCTGAAAAGAGCGTTCACGGGGATATGCCATACAAGAGATCGCTTCCACTTCACCCATAGCCCAAGTACGGAGTTCTTCGGATAATGCTACTTGTGTGCCGGAAAAATAGTCACCAGTCTGTTCATTATAGAGATTTAACTCGGCTATGCGGGAATAATTGTCAAAGCAATGATTGGTAGATTCTACAAAACGACTGCAATACATACATATACTAAAACACAGTAGTCCTACTGCCAATCCGATGGTGGAAATTATATTCTGTGCCTTGTACTTCCACAAGTTTCTAAATGCTACTTTGAAATAGTGTTTTATCATAATATCTTAGATTCATTCAGTTTTTATAATTTTAGCAGGATCAATATGCGCAATCTTGTTTATTTGCCAGAATAGAGTCCCTAAAGAAATACCACCAACCAATAACAAAGCTATCAAAAAGATTCCTATACCTATAGGAGCTTTCACTACAAAATCCTTTGTGTATTCATATATCAGATACCAGGATAATGGAAGAGCTACTGCAAAAGCCCCACCTAATATGACAAGATACTTGCGTCCTAGTAAAAGATATAAATCTTTCAGTGATGCTCCATTCACTTTGCGAATTGCAACCTCATGGGAACGCTGCCTAATGTCAAACAATGAAATACCAAACAAGCCAAGACAAACTATTACAATAGCTATACAAGCGAAAAGAGCATAAACAGAAGCTATCTGGCGATCATTTTTATAAAGTTCAGCCACATCGTCCTTCAACAAAGAATATTTAAAATCCTCTGTACCATACACTTTCTTTTGAATACTTTTCAAATAGTCAATAACTGCCTGTTCTTTGCCGGAGTGGCAATATATCTGATATAAATCACCGTCTAATTGACTACCAACCATAAAGACCATCGGATGGACACCTGTACTAATATGTCCGTCATAATAATCGTCTATTACAGCAACAATAGGTTGAGCCGGAAAATCCGGGACGTTTCTTTTCATCATTTCATCAACCAGCATAGCTCCCTCACATTGCGTATATCCTAAGGCTTTCAATGCCGCACGATTTACAACGGCCACTCTATTTCTTGAGTCTTCATCCATTTCCGGCAGACTTCCATCCACAAACGCAAGATTGAAAACTTTAAAGAAATCAGGAGTAACATAAGATTGCAACAACGCAACTGTTTCTCCTTTTACACTTTGAAAGTTTGTAGAATAATAGTCTCCCAAAATAGATGAATGTCCCGTCGTCCAATACTGAATATCCGGACAACTCTTCATGAGTTGGTCTATTTCAGTAATCCTCTCTTGCCGTTGTTTGATAGTCTCCATAGTGTAAACTGCGAAATCTCGTGATTCATATATCAAGTTTGCTTGAATTACAGACTCTACACGAAAACCAGGATCGGTATGTAACATAAAATTCAGTTGCTTGCTGAAATAGATTGATAATACCACTAACAGGAAAGTAATCATATATTGCAGAAAAAGAAAGATCATACGTGAACGAACCGAATGGTTATCTGTACCTACCTTCCGGATTGAAACAGCCAACAAAGAACGTTGGCACTGCACAAACGCATAAATAGATACTAACAGAGGCAAAAACAACAAAATAGAGAATGATAATATCCCATCAAATGCAGTATACATCAGCTGACTGCCAAACATAGATGATACAGGAATATTTGTCACCTCTACAATGAGCCAGGCTACTATCATGGAAGCAGCGATCAATAAAAAGTTTTCTATGAATATTTGCTTAAACAACGCTTTTCTATCAGCTCCAAAAACTTTCCGCAAGCTATACACCTTACCTCGTTTCACCATCAATACCAGATAAAGATTGATGAAATTCATCACACCTGCAAGTAATATCAACAGGCAAATTCCTCCTAAAATAAATAGTTGGGAACGGTTTCCGCTAACTAGCATATCTGGTCCGGATCGACCAATTAAAGCCCGATCCCAATACATATCACTTATAGGAACTAGAGAGAAAGTGTATTTCCGACTATCCCCGCTACGAGCATCCTGATTGATAAACCGGGGATAACTCCCGGCCTTATTGGCTTTCATTACTTCCGTTTCTGAAGTGAAACGGATAAAATCCAAAGGCATACGCTCCCATAATGATGATAGTTTTGAAGAGAGGACCAAGTCAAAATTAAACATCCGCTTATTAATTGGTTCCTCTAATATGCCTGTCACCCTAATCTCCTTTCCATTCGAATAAGTGAGAATCTTGCCAATAGGATTTTCTTTGCCGAAAAGTTTTTTAGCAAAACCCTCCATTAACAAAACTGACGCCGGATCTTCCAAGGACACTGAACCTTGTAACACACGGTAAGGGAAAAGTTCAAAATAAGCACTATCTGCTGCCATAGCTTGAACAGGAATACGATTTGACTGATAGGTCAAATAATCATTTTCGAGCAACACGATGCGTGAACGCGTCACTATGCCACTATTATCAATGTAAACACTATCCCGGCTCCCTATTTCAGCCACACTTAATACCCGATTTCCTTCAAACGTTGTCTGTACACCATACACTTGATTACGATCAATGCAATGTGTGTCTACTGTAAGCTCACGATGAATATAACGAAGCAAAATAATGCAACAAGCTAAACTAAAGGCTAACCCGAGCAAATTAATAATAGTATATGATTTTGTACGCAACAAAAAGCGTATCGCATAGTACAATGTTTTCATGTTTTATCTATTTGTTATTTTTCATTCATTTCAAGATCAATTCTTCCGCATCGCCAAAGGTATCATATCCGGTGGTAATAACCCAATCTCCCGGCTGTAAACCTTCTACTATTTCATATTGTTGCGGATTCTGTCGACCAATATTCAATGGCACGCGAACTGCTTTTGTCTTTGATGCATTTACTTTATAAATCCATTGTCCGCCTGTAAACTGATAGAAGTTGCCTCGCGGAATAATGAGCGCTTGCTCCGGCTGTCCCAATTCAATCTGTACCCGGAAGCTCTTGCCGACTCTTACATTATCGGGCATATCTCCGGTAAAAATAAGATCAATATCAAACATACGATCTTTCACTTCGGGAACCACTTTTGTTATTTTCAGCGGATATTTGTTTCCTTGATAGTTCACGGTAGCCGGTAGTCCGGTGGTGATCCGGTCGATATAATATTCGCTAAGTGAAGTATGGATTTTGTATTGATCGAGCACTTTTATTTCAGCAATGCTTTCACCGGAGGAAACCTGCTGCCCCGGAGTGACCTTTACGAAACTAAGCTGACCTTTCAGTGGAGCTGTGACCACCAAGCTATTCAGTCGTTCGCGAGTACGTTCGTACTTTTTCCGTTCCCGCTCCCGGTCGTTACGAATCAATTCCTTACGTATCATCGTGACAGCAGAATCATGTCGCAAGCTCTCTTGTTGCAGGGCTGCGTTTTTCTGTTTGTAACAATATTCATCTTCAGCTACCTGCAACTGCGCCTTACTCTTCACTCCCATCTGAAATTCTTCGCGGTCGAGAGCGATGCTTTTTTTCAGGCGTTCCAATTCGTAGCTATTTGTCAGGGCTTGCTGTTTCAAGTTCAGACTTTTTTGTTCCATTTCAATCTCCTGCTCCTGATAGGTAATCATTTGCTTTTCCCATTCGTCACGCTGGTCTTCAATATTGCGGAGCAAATCGGGATTGGAAAGAATAAGAATGGTGTCTCCCTGCTGAAGCAAACTTCCCTCTTCACCGACAATCCTTTCCACGCTTCCAGTTTCACGAGTATTGATCTTGATGGTCAGTATAGGCTGAATGAGCCCTTCCACATCTACATATTCCATGAAATCAGACTCTTTCACTTCTGCAATCTGTATATTTTCGGCATCTATCCGTAGTTTTCTGGGACCTAAAGACAAAGTAATCACATAAATCAAAAAGGCGGCAAATAAAAGCCCTCCTATCAGATAGTATCTGTAACGAATGTACCACGGTTTCTTTTCTAATTTTATATCCATGAGATTATCTGGTGTTTTACAAGTTTCTATTAATTAGGGTTCCATCACTATTCTTTACTGACTTTTCGTTGTTCTCTATTCAATCAGAAGATGGTAGTCTTCTGTCAGTATCGTATTTCGCTCAAAATCATATAGTGTCATGCTACGGAGTGTATAATATAAACTCCAATAATTATATAAAGCCGAAATATAGTTACGGCGGGCACTATCTTTCTCTGAAATGGAAGCATTCAAGTCAAGAATGGTAGATTTACCTAATAGATAGAGTTTGCGGGCCACTTCACTTCTTCGTTGGGCTGTCTCATCCGTGCGGGCAGCGATCCGGACACGTTGCGTTTGCAGATTGAATTGTTTGACGAGTTTACGAACGTTCAGTTCAAAGTCCGTCCGGCTCTGTTCGACTTGTGTGTAAACCAGATCACGATTGGAACGGGCTACTCGCACCTGTCCTTTTCCACGTCCCCAGTCTAGGATAGGAAGAGAAATGCCGATACTTACGTATTGCTGGTCCAACAAATTTCGATAAGCGTCGGGCAGTTTGTCAGCAGTCTGCGTCAATCCGAAACGGAGATAGATATCTGCTTTCAGGCCGGCATTGGCGCGGGCTTTCGCCACAGCACTCTCACTTTCCAGTTTCCGCCTTTCCATCGTCTGTATATCCGGACTGTTTTCGTAAGCCAGTGCCAGTGCTTCATTCAGGTTCACACTGAAATCCGGAATTTGAGGACTGACAAGGACACGTAATTCCCGATCTTCGTGAATACCAAGATAGGAACGGAGTTCCTGCATACAATTATCCATTTCAATAAGGGCATTCATGCGGTTTGTCTCTTCCGTCAAACGGTTAAGTTCCAGTTGCAGCATTTCATTTTCTGTGATGGTACCTATGTTATAGCGGCCTTGCGCATAACGGTAAAGTGTATCGGCATTGGCGTAATTAAAGGAAGCAATATCGTAATCGCTCTGGGCGGTGGCCAAGGCAAAGAATTTATTAATCGCATTGGCTGATACGAGTTCAAGCGTCTCTACGTAGCTTTTCTTTGCCTCCTGATAGCGCACGGGCTCTATCCGTCTATCCCATTTCAAACTATTGTAGCCAAAAAGAGACTGGCGATAACCGATCATTATGGGGGAAGTCTGCCATGAGTATTTATGTTCGCTGAACAGATCCATGCGTTGAGCGGAGGTTTCGAGAAAGAAAGAGCCACCGGTCCAGGATAAGTTCTGTGAAAGATTCAGGGTTAAATCTGTATTCAATAGATTTTGTTCGACAAACTTTACCGAACCGTCTCCCATCGTTATCTTGTTAATGGCACGGTTCAGATTCGGATCGGATGTCAGGCTTAAAGACGGCAGATAATCGGCACGATAATATTTATAGTTCCAATACGCAGAACGGAAACTGTGGCGTGCCGTCTGTGCATCGGGAGATTCCATACGGGCAATCTCTATGACTTGCTTCAATGACAGCTCTGTGGTTTGATCTTGAGCAGTCAATAGTTCTGTCAACAATAGTCCGAGAGATATGAAGATTAATTTCAGATTCATTCGTTGGTTATATTTGTTATTTATCATTCAAAAGATGTGCCATTCAGATAAACAGTTATCATTCAATAATATAGTAATATTCCTTTCATTCATTCAGTGTGCATATACGCACAAAATTAGTGCGCAATCGCACACACAACACATGAGATTTATCCATATCTTTGCTCCCGGAGTTTAAATGGATAGAAGATATGGAAGAAGTCAACAAATTAGGAAAGATACTCATAGTAGATGATAACGAGGACGTGCTCTTTGCCCTCAACCTCCTACTGGAACCGTATACGGAGAAAATAAAGGTGGCTACTACCCCCGATCGGATCGAGCATTTCATGACCACCTTTCATCCCGATCTTATCTTATTGGACATGAATTTCAGCCGGGATGCCATCAGCGGACAAGAGGGATTTGAAAGTCTGAAGCAGATATTGCAGCTTGACCCACAAGCTATTGTTATTTTTATGACTGCCTATGCGGATACGGACAAGGCCGTCCGGGCCATCAAAGCCGGTGCTACCGATTTTATTCCCAAGCCTTGGGAAAAGGATAAATTGCTGGCTACGCTTACTTCGGGTATGCGACTGCGTCAGTCACAGCAGGAAGTCAACATGCTGAAAGAGCAAGTAGAAATTCTTAGCGGGCAAAATGCTTCGGAAAATGATATTATTGGAGAGTCACCGGCCATGCAGGAAGTGTTTGCCACGATAAATAAACTAAGTAATACGGATGCCAATATACTGATTCTCGGAGAAAACGGTACGGGAAAGGATGTGATTGCCCGACTATTATATCGTTGTTCTCCACGATACGGCAAACCTTTTGTCACGATTGACCTGGGAAGTATACCCGAACAATTGTTTGAGAGTGAACTGTTCGGTTTCGAAAAAGGCGCTTTCACCGATGCCAAGAAATCAAAAGCGGGACGAATGGAAGTGGCGACCAACGGGACTTTGTTTTTGGATGAAATTGGCAATCTTTCACTTCCTATGCAGTCTAAATTACTGACTGCTATCGAAAAAAGGCAAATCAGTCGTTTGGGAAGTACGCAAACCATTCCCATCGACGTCCGTTTAATATGTGCCACCAATGCTGATATCCGTCAGATGGTGGAAGACGGGAATTTCCGTCAGGACTTATTATATCGTATCAACACGATTGAAATACATATACCTCCACTCCGTGAACGCGGCAATGACATCATCCTGCTTGCCGAACACTTTCTGAACCATTATGCCCGCAAATATAAAAAAGAAATGCACGGACTGACACGGGAAGCCAAAAACAAACTGCTGAAATATGCATGGCCTGGAAATGTGAGAGAACTTCAACATACGATAGAACGTGCTGTAATCTTGGGAGACGGCTCCATGCTAAAACCTGAAAACTTCCTTTTTCATGCGACACCTAAACAGAAAAAGGACGAAGAAATGGTACTGAATCTCGAACAACTGGAACGGCAGGCCATTGAGAAAGCGCTCCGGATCAGCGACGGAAACATCTCCCGTGCTGCCGAATATTTAGGGATTACCCGTTTTGCATTGTATCGCAAACTTGAAAAATTAGGCTTATGAAACGATTTGAGTTCAAAGTAGCATTGCACATCTTAATTATTTTTCTGCTTTCTATCGGCAGTTGTCTGCTGTATCAAAGACAGTTATGGTTCAGCACTACCGTCTGTATTCTCTTTTTGATAGGTGCCGGTATGCATCTCTACCGAATACAGTTCAAGCAAATCACCTTGTTACGACGATTGACGGATGGACTTCGCTACAACGATATGACGCAGAATCTTCATCCGCCTTTCAAAAATAAGATGATGGATGAGTGGGCACAGGAGCTTTCTAATGCATTGAAGGACTTTCGGGGAAAGTTATTGGCAGAGGAAGTCAAGCATCAGTATTACGAGAGTTTATTAAATAAAGTAGATACTGTCGTACTCGTAACCGATGCTTCCGGGCACATTGAATGGATGAATCAGGCTGCAGTGGCCCATCTGGGGCAAATATCACAACTACCGGACGTACTTCAGGAGGCTTCTATCAGCAATGATATGTCCATGATCCGCATCGAGCAGAATGGTATCGTTCTGGAAATGGCTATTTCCTGCACCACATTTGCTACACAGGGGAAGAAACAGCGGTTAATCAGTCTGAAGAATATTCATTCTGTACTGGAACGTAATGAAATGGAGGCCTGGCAAAAGCTGATTCGTGTATTAACACACGAAATCATGAACTCCATCACTCCTATTATTTCTCTTTCGGAAACGTTAAGTGAAAGGGGAATCCCCGAATCACTCGGAGAAAAGGAGTATTCTGCTATGTTGCAAGCTATGCAGACTATTCACAGAAGAAGTAAGGGATTACTAGGATTTGTGGAGAATTACCGGCGACTGACACGAATTCCGATACCTGTCCGTACTAAAGTATCTGTTGCAGAATTGTTTATGGACTTAAAGAAATTATTCCCGGAAGAGTATATTCATTTCGAAATGCCTGCATCTGATTTATTTTTATATGTAGACCGGGCACAGATAGAGCAAGTGCTTATCAACTTGTTAAAAAACGCCCGCGAAACATGCGAGCGAAAAATAGATAAAGAGATACAGATAAAGTTTTTCTCTAAAGACAACCCGACATTAACAATATCTGATAATGGCGAGGGAATTCTAACAGATGTTTTGGACAAGATTTTCGTTCCTTTCTTCACCACCAAAACATCCGGTTCGGGCATCGGATTGAGCCTGTGCAAACAGATCATGACTTTGCATGACGGAAGTATTAACGTAAAATCAGAAATAGGGAAAGGAAGCTGTTTTATTCTTACTTTCCCTAAATGAGAACCACCGAAAGCCTCCCGAATCCTTTAATACGATGATTAGTCTGGGTAGTAGAGGAATTACTTATCCTCTACTACCCAGACTATTTGTATCGGGATTTAACTCCTTAACCGCCTCTTTGACCGCTTTATTAGTTGGCTTGCGATATGCTTCCGCTTGTTGAACGGGGACAATCTCATTCACCATTCTTTCATATCCTTTTTGCTCTAACAAGTGCACTTCTTTTTCACCTGTTTCTTTTTGTTTTCTTGTTTTCATAAGGCTTTTCATTTTAAAATTCTTATTTATAAAACAGCAAACATCGAAAGATAGTTCATACTCACAGATAATTTATGTACGGGGCAACCACCCCCAATATACCATTATGAGCTTGTTCACTCCGGTACAGTTATGAACAATTTAATATTCTTTCTCTATAATAGGCACAATTCTTCCATCCCCTTCACTCTTCCTCTGTATCACCGATTAACAGGGAGTTTGCAGGTGAAGAGCCGTTCTTTCACCTTCTTTTCATCGGTAAGCGTCTCCGCGATTCTATCTTGTCGCCCTTTTTTCATTCTTATATTTTTGCTATGTATAAAAATGAAGCATTATGGATTTAGCAGAAAATCGATTTGGAAAAACTTGGAAACATTTCCTTGAAGTATTGAAAGTAGACTACAATTGTTCTTTAGCCGATGTTTGCCGCGATCAGCATACCACTTTTGGTGGTATGAGTTCCTGGATGTCCAGACGGGGCTATAGCGTTAAACAAGCCAAGGCAGATGTGGTCCGTGATTATTATGGCGGCGTTGAACCCTCCCAACCGACAACTTCCTCTCCTTCATTCACTCAAATAGCACCCGCCATGTTGTCGGAAGAAGAGTTTAGTCTTGCCGGGATCACAATCACCTTTAACAGTGGAACCACCATTTCGGTCAAACGGGCCACACCCGGTGGTGTGATTAAAATGTTGCGCGATTACGAAAGAAAGGAGGGAGATCCATGTATTCTCTAACATCAGCCAATCGATACTATCTGTACCAGGGCTTTGTTCGTATGAACCTTGGCATTGACGGTTTATTCAAAATTATACGATCGGAAATGAAGGACTTGTCTCCCGTTTCCGGAGATATCTTTTTATTCTTTGGTAAAAACCGACAAAGTGTAAAAATACTGCGTTGGGATGGCGATGGCTTTCTTCTGTACTACAAGCGCCTCGAAGGTGGAAGTTTTGAGTTACCGACATTTAACCCCAATACAGGCAATTACGAGATTTCTTATCAGGTTTTGTCTTTTATCTTAAATGGAGTGTCATTAAAGTCTGTACGGTTGAGAAAACGTTTTAGGATCTAATACAACATTTTGATTATTAGTTATTTGTGCTAAAGATATCATCCGGTTTATTTGGCTAATTTGTTGATTTTTTATATCTTTATGCCATGAAAAAGGATGAGATCATAGAGTTATTGAAGGAACAAATCAAGGGATTACGAGATGACAACAACAGACTCTTGGACCAAATAGATGCTTTGATAAAGGAGGTTTCTTCCCTTAAAGAGGCACTCCTTCAAAAAGGCGAATCTCTTAGCAAGCAACAGCGCCTTACTAAGGGACTCGCCAAACTTGTATCCAACACATCCGAACAGCAACAGGCTCCCCAATCTGCCATATCCGAAGAAGAGCGGCAGAAGATAGAAGCGGAAAAAGCAGATAAGCGTAAAGCAAGAAAGAACAATGGGGCCAAACGTGACATGCATTATGAGATGGAGGAAGAAGAACATGTCGTTTATCCCGATGATCCCGATTTTGACATCAATAAGGCCCGGTTGTTTACCACTGTTCCCAGAATATGCGTCCGCTATGAATGTATACCCATGCGCTTCATCAAGCATGTCTACAAGATACACACCTATACGCAAGAAGGTCGCCTGTTTGAGGGAAAAACACCGGCTTCGGCCTTCTTGAATTCCAGCTATGACGGTTCATTTATTGCCGGATTGATGGAATTACGTTATATACAATCGCTACCTGTTGAAAGAATCATCAACTACTTCGAGGGTTATGGCTTTACGCTGAAGAAACCTACGGCTCATAAGTTGATAGAAAAAGCCTCAAGCCTCTTCGAAAATCTTTATAAGTGCATCCGGCAGACAGCTTTGAGTGATCCTTATAAGGCAGCCGATGAAACCTATTACAAAATACTCGTCCCGGAAAAGAACAGCAAGGGAAAAAGAGTCAGGAAGGGATACCTTTGGGTGGTTGTCGGCATAAACACCAGGATGATATACCTGCTCTATGATGACGGCTCCCGGTCTGAAAGAGTTATTCTTAACGAATTAGGCGGTTGCAAAGGTATTATACAAAGCGATGGCTACTCACCTTACCGGAAGCTTGAAAGCGATGCTTATCCCAATATCACACGCATCCCGTGCTTGCAACATATAAAACGGAAATTTATAGATTGCGGTGAGAAGGACCCGGATGCAAAAAGAATCGTGGAGCTGATAAACGCACTTTATCAAAACGAGCATAAGCATAAAGTTGGGGTTGAGGGATGGACGGTAGAACAGAATCTTATGCATCGAAAAAAGTATGCGCCGGACATACTCGGAGAAATAAAAGATATGCTTGATGAAATAGAAGAACGGGGGGATTTATTACCTAAGAGCGAACTGCAGGAAGCCATTACCTATCTTCGCAATGAGTGGAATGCAGTGGTGGACATCTTTAATTATGGTGACACTTATCTGGACAATAATATGGTTGAACGGATGAACCGGTACATATCCTTATCAAGAAA
This sequence comes from Bacteroides sp. M10, assembly GCF_014334015.1. GTDB lineage: Bacteria > Bacteroidota > Bacteroidia > Bacteroidales > Bacteroidaceae > Bacteroides > Bacteroides intestinigallinarum. The sequence continues at coordinate 5,061,201 of NZ_CP060488.1, forward strand.
AAACTCATTGTTCTTCGGCAGCCATAAGGGGGCCGAACGAGGCGCCATACTCTATACGATAGCACTCACTTGTAGGATGCATAAAGTGAATTTATTTGAGTATCTCACGGATGTGATAAACAGAACAGCCGAATGGCAACCGAACACACCAATTGAAAAATACAGGGAACTGCTTCCTGACAGATGGGAAAAGGCTAATGACTAAAAAGGGATCATTAGCCTTTTTATTTTAATACACTATATAGAATCGCGGAGACGCTTACTTTCATCGTGAACAAAATCAAATAGCCGCTTACCCTGATTACATCATTGAGCAAGATTAGTCAAGCTATTTCGTTATTAGTTTCAACCCCATTTGAAACTAAAAGTTTCACGCCTTGAAACAAAGTGTTTCTCCTAATGAAACAAAGTGTTTCACACCGAGAAACGATATAGGGCTCCGTGTGTCCGTAGGACATTTGGAGCCTTTGTTGTACGCTCTCCTTATTATGGGTATTCATCTCTCTTTTCTCTTTTTCGTATAATCTAATATTTTTGTTCGTTCTTTGTTTTTCAGTGTTTTTTGTTCATCTTCCTAGCTTCCTCCAGTCTTGTTCTTCCTTCTTTTGCCGTTTTTTCTTTCGTTTCCGTTCACTATAAGCACTAGTAATCTTCCCCCGCCACCCATTAGATTTCAGAGGTATCCTTTAAATGCTTAAAATACAGATTCTTGAAGTTTTGCTTCGAACCTGTTTGGTGGTGCTCTTGTACGGGCAAATACCTCTACAGTCACCATCTGTGCCTTTCCACAATGCTTGCACAGATTATATTCTTCCCAATTCTGCTTGCACACCTCCGTCCATATCTTCTTTCCCCTCTTCATTGAAGAAGGCGTAACATCCATCTGTATCTGTATGTTTCTTAGTTTCTCCCTGTTACAGCCAGCCAGAAACCCATAATGGCGTATACGTACAAATCCATGCGGAAGGATATGCAGACTGTATTGATGCAGAAACTCTTCTCCTGTGAGCTCACGCTCTTTGTGCTTACCTGCCGCCCGGTAATCTTTGTAATCAAAGGTCACAGTCCTGTCCGTCACATTCTTAATCCGGTTGTTACTGATAGCTACCCGGTGTGAGTACCTCCCCAAGTATTCCAACACTTTGCCCGCTCCACAAAAAGGCGATTTACTGTAAACGATCCATTCCGTACGGAATAGCTTCTTTCTGATCTGTGGCGTGACATCCGCCTGTCTGGTGAGTGCCGCCATAAATTTAGCTCTGAACACCTTGCTCATAGCTTTGACCGGAAACAGGAACGGGCTCTCTTTACCGGATGAGGAAAGTTTCTTCCACATACCGTTATTGTCCAGTCCCCCACAGGGAACAATGCAATGCAAATGGGGGTGATAATGCAAATTACTTCCCCAGGTATGCAGTACGGATATCATTCCCCCCTGTACCCCTTTGTTGCGGGCAAAGGTGCTCAAAGTATCCCAAGCGGCACTGAACAGAGAGTTGTAGACAGTTCTCATGTTGCCCAATGATACCGGATCCAATGCATCGGGCAGAGTGAAAACCACATGAAAGTATTTTACCGGAAGCAGGTCTTCCTTGCGGGCTTGTATCCATAACTCACGTTCCACTCCCTGACATTTGGGGCAATGCCGGTTGCGGCAGCTGTTGTAGCTGACACGTATGGCACCACATTCAGGGCAGGCATCCACATGACCTCCCAGTTCAGCGGTACGGCATTGTTCCAGATGGCCAAAAACTTTGCGAACTTGTGGGCAGGGGGCATATTTCTCATAAAACAGAGCTTTAAAGCGGGAGATTATCTGCGCAACTTCAAACTTCGTTCTCATCCTTGTGGGGCTGATTCACTCCAGCTATTACCCTGTCAAGTGGACTAAAGGACTTTCCACCTTGCTCAAGCCGGCTTATATGAAGATAAGTCATGGTTGTAGTAATGTTCGTATGCCCCAAAAGATCCCGGATGCGTAGGAGGTTTTCACCAAACTCCAACAAATGAGTGGCGTAACTGTGACGCAGGGTATGCAAAGTACAGGGTTTACGGATACCGGCAAGCAATACGGCTTCACGAAACAAAGTGCGGATGACTTCCTCGCTAATTGGATGCCCCGGTGTGCTGTTAAAGAGATAGAACTTGGGCTGATATCTGGAAAAGTATGCGCGCAAATCCAACAGGGTTTGCGCCGATAAAGGAACATACCGGTCCTTTTTTCCTTTGCCCTGATAAATCAACACTTGCATGCGACGGCTGTCAATATGGGAGATTTGCATATGACGAAGTTCGCTTACCCGAAGACCGCACGAGTAAATAAGAGAAAAAATAGCTCGCGAACGAAGACCCTCACAACTAGAGAGAAACAGAAGAATCTCCTCGCACGAAAAAACGACAGGGAGCTTCTTGGACTTGCGGATACGCGGAAGAGAAAAATGCCAGGCGGAAAGAGACATCATCTTGCGGTAGCAACGAAGGCTATAAATGGTGTGCTTGAACTTACTGATTTTACAGGAATTGCCAGAAGAAAGACAACTCAAGTAATCACGAACCTCCTCCTGACTCAAGTCTTCAGGAACTTTCTTGAAATGGAAACAAAGCGTAGCTAACTGGTGACAGTAACCGGTAATGGTACCCGAAGAATACTGTTGAACATGAAGTTCTTTACTAAACTTTTCGTACTTTTGCCTAAACTCTGGAATAGAGTCACAGGCACGCTCAATTATACTTGCCATAATGAAAATGTTTTTTTGTTGGAAAATTGATTGTTACTCCAAAGTACAACAAAAAAACGATCCCGCATGCAGAAAGCGAAACTTTAGCTATTACGTATGCGGGATTTAGTACAACGAAGTGTTTCAAGGATTGAAACTATTTTTGAAACCTAATCGCTTACAGGTGAAGAGGTGGTGAAGTTGTTGCCCTTCACCCGCAAACTCCCTATTCATCGAAGAGACAGAGAAAAGGTGAAAGAGGAGATGAAAAGATGAATTACGATGTCCGATGATACTTCTAATCTCTGACAAGAAAAAAAAGTGCGGTCGCAAAGTGATGAGATTCAAGGTATTGAGAAATAATAGGTAAAAAACATTCGTTTAGCTATTGTTAATTAAAAAATACTCCCTATCTTTGCACCGCTTTTGAAAAGAACAACCCTTCAAAAAAGTAGCGGGGTGTAGCGCAGTCCGGTTAGCGCACCTGCTTTGGGAGCAGGGGGTCGTGGGTTCGAATCCCGCTACCCCGACTACAAAAAAGAGGGTTATTAAGTTAAAAGTTTTTCGGGGTGTAGCGCAGTCCGGTTAGCGCACCTGCTTTGGGAGCAGGGGGTCGTGGGTTCGAATCCCGCTACCCCGACGAAGAAAATCAAGTCAAGATTCACAAAATAAAGCCAGTACAATTAGTATTGGCTTTTTTATTATATATAGGATAAGTGTAATTATCCCCGTTTGGGGGCAAATAAAAAGGGCAATTCTTTGAACTATCTTTGAACAGGTTTCTAGCATTATCCTCATTTTCTTATTTAATTTAGAGTAAAAATCTATTTTGTTAACTTTACTACCCTTTTATTTTGGCGTTATCAATGTTTTGCGTTAACTTTATAGCGGAAATACAAACATTGTTTATAGAGAAAACGATAACAAACAAAATACTTAAACACATGAAGAAAACTCTGCTGATGCTCGTTGTTATTTTCATTTCACTATATTCGCATTCACAAAGTCCCTTTCTGAATTTTAGAATTCCAGAAGAATCAAATAAGCGTATCATTGGATATTCTTCAAGTAATAAAATAAATGTTTTTTTGAATATAAAATATCAATCTTGTAATACTCTAATACAGTATTACAAACAGGATTCTAATAAATTGATTGTGTAACAAAAATAACGATATGATGAAAAAGTTTTTTTATTTGAGTGCGATACTAGCCATAGTTTTGGTTTCATGTAATTCAGAAAAGGAGTATATAGCAAAACTCTCTAATACCGCTTCTATGATTGAGAAAGAAGCTGATTTAAGTGAAGCAATAACTCTTCATTATTGTGATACTTGGAGAAAAGTAATTTACGATCATGAATACAATGGAGAATATTGCACTGATTTCAATGAAGCCTTAGCGAAGCATCAGGAGTTTATTATCACAACAGATACCTATAAGAGACTAAAACAAAAGAGAGATTCAATCGAGGCTATAATGCCACAACTAAATGATTATCCTTCCAGTTGTAAAGATGCTTATAATGAGTTAGTATCAATATATGCAGATACAGATGAATTATTCAGATTCGCAGATGAGCCTAGGGGCTCTTTATCTACATACTCAACAAAAACAACAGACCTTTATCAAAAGATAGAAAAGTCACTGAAAGAATTTAAAATAAAGCATATACAAAACAAATAATTTAAAAGAGTAGTATAGTTATTGTAGCAGCTTATTGAATTTAAGACTATCAAAAGACAAAATAATAATTTCACTTCAAGAGCAACTTCAGAAAGTACTGCTAGAAAATAGTGTTCAAAAGCTAGAAATTACTCTTTTGAATTATGAGTTAGAAAGGAATAGAACGAAGATCTCAAAATAGCGTTTTTGAACTAGCTTTGAAATAGTGACGGTATATGACAGCGATACCGTCACTATCGCAAGCATATACCGTCACTATCTTTACCGGATAGCGTCACCCTTTTACATGTTCAAATAATAATCCCGGGTTAGCGTCATATATTCCTCACTATATTGATGACGAGCCAGTTCTGTCAATAGTTCTTCTACAATGCACTCTTGATTGGAAAAAGAAAAAGTAATCAAAACACGTTTCGGAATACCGCCGGGTTTAGTGATTACATTCAGTTGACGGACTGCATATAATTTCTTTATAGAAGCTATCTTTTTTACCCGTTCAGCTACATCTGCCGGAATCACCACTGTAAAAAATCCGTTTTCTGTCAATAATCCGCTTACTCCTTCCAACAAATCTTCATAGCTCAAAGAATTATTGTGACGCGCCGCGGTTCTCTGACGATCCGGACATTCCAGCGAATCGACAAAATAAGGAGGATTAGAAACAATTACGTCGAATTTATCCGAAGACCTGTATTTCCTAAAATCAGCCTGCACCACCTCTACCCGCTCCTTCCAGGGCGAACGAATAACATTTTCCCTGGCTTGCCCGACAGCCGCTTCATCTATTTCCAACGCTACAATATTTGCATCCGGCAAACTGCGTTGCGCCAACATTAAAGCTACCAACCCTGTTCCCGTCCCAATGTCCAAAATCCGGTGCGCACTTTCAACGGAAGTCCAAGCTCCCAGAAGCACCCCATCCGTACCGACTTTCATGGCACATTTATCATGCCATACCGTAAATTGCTTAAATTGAAAATAAGGATTCGACATTTTATCCGTTTATCTTAAAGCCGTTTTATACTATTATTTTATTGCAAATCGCCAAAAATAAATAATAATTATGGAATACTCCCTTTACAAGCCGATATTTTGGCATTGTTTTTGTGTTTTTATTCTACGCAGTGCTTTATTATTAGAGAGAATCAATTAACTTTGCAAACGATTTATGCATATCAGTATGGCATAAACTAAATTAAAACGAAAAGATGAAAGAAAGATATTTATTGGAAGATGGAGGCGATAACAGCTTCTCGCTAATCACAGACTATGATGGGAACGATGAACAAGCATTTGATGTAAATGTGAAATCTGGTGAAATTCTTCCGGTACTCCCCTTACGTAATATGGTATTGTTTCCTGGAGTATTCCTGCCGATCACGGTAGGCCGTAAGTCTTCACTGAAACTCGTACGAGATGCTGACAAGAAACATAAAGATATTGCAGTAGTATGCCAGAGATCGGCACATACAGAAGATCCGAAACTGGAAGATTTACACAATATCGGTACCGTAGGACGAATTGTGCGGATATTGGAAATGCCCGATCAGACAACAACTGTCATTCTTCAGGGAATGAAACGTTTAAGTCTGACTAGCATCATCGAAACTCATCCGTACCTGAAAGGTGAAATAGAACTTTTGGAGGAAGATGTCCCTGGCAAAGATGATAAAGAGTTTCAAGCCCTGGTGGAAACTTGCAAGGACTTGACAATGAGATACATCAAATCATCAGATGTGATGCATCAGGATTCGTCGTTTGCTATTAAAAATATCAACAACTCAATGTTCCTGGTCAATTTCATCTGCTCAAACCTGCCGTTCAAGAAAGATGAGAAGATGGACTTGTTGAGCATCAACTCATTGCGTGAACGCACTTATCACTTACTGGAAATTCTGAACCGTGAAGTGCAGTTGGCAGAAATCAAGGCATCCATCCAAATGCGTGCCCGCGAAGATATCGACCAGCAACAACGCGAATACTTCCTGCAACAGCAGATCAAGACCATCCAGGATGAACTGGGTGGCGGCGGTCAGGAGCAGGAAATAGAGGAAATGCGCCAGAAGGCAGAAAGAATGCGCTGGAATTTAGAAGTCAGAGACACGTTCATGAAAGAACTTGCCAAACTGGAACGCACTCATCCGCAATCTCCGGATTACAGCGTACAGCTCAACTATCTGCAAACGATGCTCAATCTCCCATGGGGTACTTATACAACTGACAATCTGAACCTTAAAAACGCAGAAAAGACGTTGAACAAAGATCATTACGGACTGGAGAAAGTAAAAGAACGTATTTTAGAACATCTAGCCGTATTGAAGCTGAAAGGTGATATGAAATCACCGATTATCTGTTTGTATGGCCCTCCGGGAGTGGGTAAAACATCTCTTGGAAAATCCATCGCATCTGCGCTCAAACGGAAATATGTACGTATGTCTTTAGGCGGTGTGCATGACGAAGCAGAGATTCGCGGTCATCGTAAGACTTATATTGGCGCTATGCCGGGACGAATCATCAAGAGCTTGATAAAAGCCGGTGCTTCTAATCCTGTTTTCATCTTGGATGAAATAGACAAGGTCAGTGCTGACCGTCAGGGGGACCCTTCTTCTGCATTACTGGAAGTGCTCGACCCGGAACAGAATACATCTTTCCATGATAACTTCCTGGATGTAGACTATGACCTCTCCAAGGTATTGTTTATTGCAACAGCCAATAACCTGAATACAATCCCCGGCCCGTTGCTCGACCGTATGGAATTGATTGAGGTAAGCGGATATATCACAGAAGAAAAAGTAGAGATTGCCCGCAAGCATCTGCTCCCCAAAGAATTGGAAGCCAACGGACTTAAAAAGACAGATATTAAACTTCCCAAAGATACACTGGAAGCCATAATCGAGTCATATACCCGTGAAAGCGGTGTTCGTGAGCTGGAAAAGAAGATCGGTAAGATTCTTCGCAAATCAGCCCGTCAATATGCTACGGACGGTTATTTCGCCAAGACGGAAATCAAACCGACAGATTTGTATGATTTCCTTGGAGCACCGGAATATACACGCGACAAGTATCAGGGAAATGATTACGCAGGTGTAGTCACCGGATTGGCATGGACAGCTGTCGGAGGCGAAATCTTATTTGTAGAAACCAGTTTAAGCCGGGGCAAGGGCGGACGTCTTACATTGACCGGTAACCTGGGAGATGTGATGAAAGAATCTGCTATGCTGGCACTTGAATATATCAAGGCGCATGCTTCTGTCCTTAGTCTGAATGAAGAGATTTTTGATAACTGGAATATCCATATTCACGTTCCTGAAGGGGCTATTCCGAAAGATGGTCCGTCAGCAGGTATCACGATGGCCACTTCACTGGCTTCTGCCCTGACTCAAAGAAAAGTGAAAGCCAACATTGCCATGACGGGAGAAATCACTCTTCGCGGCAAAGTGCTTCCTGTGGGTGGCATTAAGGAGAAGATATTGGCAGCCAAACGTGCCGGAATCAAGGAAATCATCATGAGTGCCGAGAACAAAAAGAACATAGATGAAATTCAGGATATTTATTTGAAAGGACTGACTTTCCACTATGTAAACGATATAAAAGAGGTATTCGCTATTGCATTGACTAACGAGAAAGTAGCGGATCCTATTGATTTATCTGTTAAGAAACCCAGCCAGGAATGACATTTGAGTTACAATATACAGACACTAAAAGTAATGCCCGTGCCGGTCTGATAACAACGGACCACGGGCAAATACAAACACCTATCTTCATGCCGGTGGGCACACTGGGCACTGTGAAGGGAGTACATCTGACCGAATTGAAAGAAGATATTCAGGCACAGATTATTCTGGGTAATACCTATCACCTCTATTTGCGTCCGGGACTGGACGTGATCGAGAAAGCAGGCGGGCTGCACCGTTTCAACGGTTTCGACCGCCCCATGCTGACTGACAGCGGTGGTTTTCAGGTATTCTCATTAGCCGGAATCAGAAAGCTGCGTGAAGAAGGAGCCGAATTTCGTTCGCATATCGACGGAAGCAAGCACATCTTCACTCCGGAGAAGGTGATGGACATAGAACGTACTATCGGTGCGGATATTATGATGGCTTTTGACGAATGTCCTCCGGGCGACTCGGATTACGAGTATGCCAAAAAGTCATTAGGATTAACCCACAGATGGCTCGACCGTTGTATACAACGTTTTAACGAGACAGAACCTAAATACGGTTACAATCAGTCTCTCTTCCCCATCGTGCAGGGATGTGTTTATCCTGACCTGCGCAAGCAATCTGCAGAGTTTGTAGCGTCCAAAGGTGCTGACGGGAATGCTATCGGCGGTTTGGCGGTAGGCGAACCGGTAGACAAGATGTACGAAATGATCGAGATTGTCAATGAAATACTCCCCAAAGACAAACCCCGTTACCTGATGGGTGTCGGAACTCCTGTCAACATTCTTGAAGGAATAGAACGCGGTGTGGATATGTTCGATTGCGTTATGCCTACAAGAAACGGACGAAATGGCATGTTGTTCACCAAAGATGGCATTATCAATATGCGGAACAAGAAATGGGAAACAGACTTTTCTCCCATCGAAGCCGACGGAGCCTCTTGCGTGGATACATTGTACAGCAAGGCTTATTTGCGCCATCTTTTCCATGCGCAAGAGCTACTGGCTATGCAAATTGCCTCCATACATAATCTGGCATTCTATCTGTGGCTGGCAGGGGAAGCTAGAAAGCACATTATCGCCGGAGATTTCTCGACCTGGAAGCCGATGATGGTCAAAAGAGTATCAACTAGATTATAAGAAATGAAAAGCAATCGATTTATAAAACGGCTGGACTGGTATATCATCAAGAAGTTCTTGGGGACATACGTATTTGCTATTGCACTAATCATTTCTATTGCAGTGGTATTTGACTTCAACGAAAAGATGGACAAACTAATGGAGCATGAAGCTCCATGGGATAAAATTATCTTTGAATACTACATGAACTTTATCCCCTATTTCTCCAATCTGTTCAGTCCGTTGTTCGTATTCATTGCTGTTATTTTCTTTACCTCCAAACTGGCAGAAAACTCCGAAATTATCGCGATGTTCTCCACCGGTATGAGCTTTAAGAGGATGATGCGCCCTTATATGATTTCTGCCGCTATCATCGCCCTCGTCACTTTCACACTAAGTTCGTATGTGATTCCGAAAGGAAGTGTTACGCGTCTGAATTTTGAAGACCGGTATATCAAACCAAAGAAACAAAACTCGGTAAGCAATGTGCAGCTGGAAGTGGATAGCGGAGTGATTGCATATATCGACAACTATAACAACGCAATGAAAACCGGTAACCGCTTTTCATTGGACAAATTTGTGGATAAAAAGCTGGTTTCACATTTGACTGCACGACGGATTACCTACGATACCACCACCGTTCATAAATGGACGATCCACGATTATATGGTACGCGAACTGGATGGTTTAAAGGAAAAGATCACTAAGGGAGACCGGATAGACTCTATCATCAACATGGAACCTTCTGACTTTCTTATCATGAAAAACCAGCAGGAAATGCTGACCAGTCCCGAGTTAAGCGATTATATCGCCAAACAGAAACGAAGAGGATTTGCCAACATCAAGGAGTTTGAGATTGAATATCACAAACGAATCGCTATGTCGTTCGCCTCTTTCATCCTTACTATCATCGGTGTATCGCTTTCGTCCCGAAAAACGAAAGGCGGTATGGGGCTTCATCTGGGTATCGGATTAGGATTAAGTTTCTCTTATATCCTGTTCCAGACGATTACTTCCACCTTTGCCGTGAACGGAAATGTGCCGCCTGCCGTTGCAGTCTGGATTCCTAATATCCTTTATGCGGGTATCGCATTCTTCTTGTACCAGAAGGCACCTAAATAAAAGGTAGGCAAGCCTTCCGCAGTCTTCACGGATTCTATCCATAGATTGCCCTAAGGTTTTGGATGCACCGGATAAACGAAGAGTATAAAAGTAGAAGTTCCGCCTATTCTTGCTAATGCAAGTGTAGGCGGAACTTTTTTGTTGTATCCATTTCCTCTTTTGTCTATTCTCCATTATTTTCACCTGACGGTGATTTGGAAAATCCCTCTTTCTCCTTACATTCTTAAAATCGTTAACCGACTTCTTTTACATAAGCAGAAAGATCTGCAGCAGAGATGTTTTTGGCTATAATTACACCATTTCCATCCAATAAATAGTTAGTAAATCCCCGGTTTAAACGGTACTTCTTAAATAAGCCGGAATCCTCGCCTTCTGTTTCCACGAAACAAGTGGGCGTAACTATTTGATCCTTACGAACGGTTTCCTTAAATATTGACTGATATTCGTCAAATGAAATAGAAACCATTTCCACATTATGAGAAGAACGAAGCGCATTGCTCAAACTTACATTTTGCATCCGGGACTGCGCGTCATAACTTGCCCAAAAACTTAGCAACACGTATTTACCTTTCAAATTTCCCAATTTAAAGGCGGGTTGCCCGTTTGACGTAGATTCGATTTTAAAATCAGGGGCTACGTCACCCTCACTCAAACCTCCGGTAGGTTTGTCTTTCTCAACGAAAGCGGTCAAGGAACAAATCAGTAATACAACAAAAATCCATTTTACATGCTTCATGTAATTCGGTTTTAGTTAATACTATCCGGGACTGTCCTTAAACAGTGGTTTCTTCCCGAAACGTTGTCTTTTCAGGCATCAGGCGAAGAGGAATCCGCTGATTATCAGAGCCTTTATTTTTGAAACCGGGTGCAAAGGTAAGTAAATATTAAATTAACTTCCAAGCAAATAAGCAAAAATCTTACTTTTGGGGTATAACTTTTTATGTTATTTAGCATAAAAACGAACTTTTTTCTCTACTTTTGCAGCGTTAAAGTCTATTTTTTATGCAACCATCAAATACTGAATTGATTCTGATTCGAGTTACCGGCGAAGATCGCCCGGGACTGACTGCTTCCGTGACCGAAATCCTTGCCAAATATGATGCCACGATTCTTGATATCGGCCAGGCAGATATTCATAATACATTATCGCTGGGTATCCTGTTCAAGAGTGAAGAAAGACATTCCGGATTCATTATGAAGGAACTGTTGTTCAAGGCTTCTTCTCTGGGAGTAACCATCCGGTTTGAACCTATCACCACCGAGCAATATGAAAACTGGGTAGGTATGCAAGGGAAAAACCGTTATATCCTGACGGTTCTGGGACGCAAGCTTTCCGCCCGACAGATTTCTGCCGCTACAAGCATATTAGCCGAGCAGGGCATGAATATTGATGCTATCAAACGTCTGACAGGTCGTATCCCGTTGGATGAATGTCAGGCAGATACACGTACCAGGGCTTGCATCGAATTTTCAGTGAGAGGTACTCCGAAAGATCGCATTGCGATGCAGGAGAAGCTGATGAAGTTGGCCAGCGAACTGGAAATGGATTTTTCTTTCCAACAGGATAATATGTACCGTCGTATGCGCCGTCTGATCTGTTTTGATATGGACTCTACATTAATCGAAACAGAGGTGATTGACGAACTGGCTATCCGTGCCGGTGTAGGCGACGAAGTAAAGGCCATCACAGAAAGCGCCATGCGTGGAGAAATAGACTTTACAGAGAGCTTTACCCGCCGTGTAGCACTATTGAAAGGGCTGGACGAATCGGTCATGCAGGAAATAGCCGAGAGCCTGCCTATCACGGAGGGCGTAGAACGGCTGATGTATGTATTGAAGAAGTACGGTTACAAAATCGCCATCCTTTCGGGAGGATTCACTTATTTCGGCCAGTACCTGCAAAAGAAATACGGTATAGATTACGTCTATGCCAACGAACTGGAAATTATTGACGGCAAACTGACCGGACGTTACCTAGGAGATGTAGTAGACGGAAAACGGAAAGCCGAACTGCTCCGCCTCATTGCACAAGTGGAAAAGGTGGATATTGCACAGACCATCGCCGTAGGAGACGGAGCTAACGACCTCCCTATGCTAGGGGTTGCCGGACTGGGAATTGCTTTCCACGCAAAGCCTAAAGTGGTGGCAAATGCCAAGCAATCGATCAACACCATCGGACTGGATGGAGTGCTCTATTTCCTCGGATTCAAAGATTCTTACTTGAATATGTAATTAGACCAAAAAATAGATTATCTTTGCTGACAAATTAAATAAAAGAATGAAGTTTTCCGAACTACAATTAAATGCAAATGTGCTTGAGGCGCTTGATGCCATGCGATTTGACGAATGTACGCCTATACAGGAGCAGGCAATTCCAATCATACTTGAGGGTAAAGATTTGATCGCAGTAGCACAGACAGGAACAGGTAAAACGGCCGCGTTTCTACTGCCTGTATTGAATAAATTATCTGAAGGTAAACATCCGGAAGATGCGATTAATTGTGTCATCATGTCTCCTACCCGGGAATTGGCCCAACAGATCGACCAGCAAATGGAAGGGTTTTCCTATTTCATGCCGGTATCGAGTGTTGCCGTATACGGTGGAAATGATGGAATATTGTTCGAACAACAGAAAAAAGGACTCACTTTAGGAGCTGATGTTGTTATTGCTACTCCCGGACGTCTGATCGCCCATTTAAGCCTTGGATATGTAGATCTTTCCAAGGTTTCTTATTTTATTCTGGATGAAGCGGACCGGATGCTCGACATGGGATTCTATGAAGATATCATGCAAATTGCGAAATATCTGCCGAAGGAACGACAGACAATCATGTTTTCTGCAACAATGCCTGCAAAGATTCAGCAATTGGCAAACACAATCTTAAATAATCCGTCAGAGATAAAGCTCGCAGTTTCCAAACCTGCAGAAAAGATTATTCAGGCAGCATACGTTTGCTACGAAAATCAAAAGCTGGGAATCATACGCAGTCTTTTTATGGATGAAGTTCCGGAACGTGTGATTGTCTTTGCATCTTCTAAAATCAAGGTCAAGGAAGTAGCCAAGGCTTTGAAATCCATGAAACTGAACGTAGGAGAAATGCATTCGGATCTGGAACAGGCTCAACGGGAAACTGTTATGCATGAGTTTAAAGCCGGACGAATCAATATATTGGTAGCTACGGACATCGTTGCACGTGGTATAGATATCGATGATATCCGCCTGGTTATCAACTTCGACGTGCCTCACGACAGCGAAGACTATGTACACCGTATCGGACGTACAGCACGTGCCAACAATGATGGTGTAGCACTTACGTTCATCAGCGAGAAAGAACAAAGTAACTTCAAAAGTATTGAGAACTTCCTGGAAAAAGAGATTTATAAAATTCCTATTCCTGAAGAATTGGGAGAAGCTCCGGAATACAAACCGCGTTCTTTTAGCAAGGGCAAGGGTGGCAACTACAAAAGAAAAGATTTCCGGGGAAAAAGGAATAATAATAACGGAGGAAAGAGAAATAACCGTCCGTCTCCCCCCAGACAAAATTAAAGCAAGGCTTTTTTAATCCGGCACTATACGATCTGAATGTATGGTGCTTTTTTATTTGGATGAAGTGATAGTCAAATCTCCTTTAAAACTTACTTCCATATTTACAATGCTATATATGGAAGTTTCCGGAATGGCCAGGACAGCTTGATAATGAAAACCGTTCCGGTCTACTTTCATAAACTTTGTATCTGACAGGATGGATTGCTCCAGAAAATCGACAGGAAGTACTTTGTCAAACATCTGTTTGGTAACATCGCTGGCAAACAGGCTCTTTTTACCTTCATACACACAAATGTGCATCACATTATCATAGTATACATTATCCATGCTAATCCCGTCTTCGGAATAAGTCGTCTTGATGACTCTCATTTTAGAAGGATTAATATATACGTATGCGCGATAGCGAGTGCCATTATAGGTCACTACACTATCGCGTTTGGTTACTTCCGTATATGCCGGAATGACTAATTCCTGACGGACAAAATAGATTGAATCATTGGCATCTTCGGATTTATGCAACTTAATTACATCATCCGTTATGGAATGAAACCAGAATATATGTTCTGCCTGCTTATCAATCTTGTAATAAGTAGTATCATTTCCATAAGTATAAAGAGTATCCCGTATTATTTTAAATGCAATGGGAGTACTTTGTACATCTGCATAGTAGATAGTATCTCCTTCTACACGCATCAACGGGCTCTCCGTTTCATCGTCCAGCCAAATTCCCTGCAGTAGTCCTTTTGCACTAAGATCCTCTTTCTCTTGTTGAAGAGAATGGGGACTCTTATTGCCGCTACATGCCGCGAAAAAGATTGCCATTAACGATACAGCCACATTTTTCATCATCTATTTTAGTTTTTATATAAAGATACTCTTATTTTTTTATTTACCAATACAGTGATAAATAAATCCGAGTTCTTCCATCTCTTTTTTATCATATATATTACGTCCGTCCAACACAATCTGCCGGGACATCGTTTTCTTGATAACGGCCCATGAAGGCAGACGGAATTCTTTCCATTCGGTAACCAACATCAACACATCAGCATCCAGTACGGCATCATACATATCGCAAGCATAATAGATAGTATCACCAATCCTGCGCTTACATTCTTGCACGGCAGCCGGATCGTATGCGCGTACTTTACAACCTGCTTTCAGCAATTTATCGATCAGGACTAATGCCGGAGCCTCACGCATATCATCCGTTTCCGGTTTAAATGCCAATCCCCACAAAGCAACAGTCTTACCCTGCAAATCACCATTAAACTGTTTCATTAACTTTTCGAACAAGACGCTTTTTTGGTTCTCATTCACTTCTTCCACAGCCGTAAGTACCCGCATGGTATAACCATTCTGTTCTGCTGTTTTAATCAATGCCTTCACATCTTTGGGGAAGCAGGAACCACCATATCCGATACCCGGGTACAGAAACTTACGTCCGATACGAGTATCCGAACCTATCCCACTACGCACCATATTCACATCCGCACCAACAATCTCGCACAAGTTTGCAATATCATTCATAAAGCTTATACGGGTTGCCAGCATCGAATTTGCCGCATATTTAGTCATTTCCGCAGACGGAATATCCATGAAAATCACACGGAAATTATTCAATAAGAATGGTTTATATAGTTTGGACATCAATTTCTCCGCACGTGCCGACTCCACTCCCACTACCACGCGGTCCGGGCTCATAAAGTCACTGATAGCATTTCCTTCTTTAAGGAATTCCGGATTAGAAGCCACATCAAAATCAACCGTCACGCCTCTCTTATCCAGTTCTTCCTGAATAACCGCACGAACCTTACTGGCAGTGCCTACCGGAACGGTACTTTTGGTAACTACCAATTTATACTGTTTCATATTGCGACCAATGGTACGGGCCACCTCCAATACGTATTTCAAATCAGCGCTGCCATCTTCATCCGGAGGAGTTCCAACTGCACTGAATATAACTTCCACTTCATCCAGACAACTTTCCAATGAGGTAGTAAACTTCAATCGCTTTGCTTTCATATTACGGAGTACCATCTCTTCCAATCCATTTTCATAAATTGGAATGTTCCCCTTTTGCAAAGATTCGATTTTCTCTTTGTTCGTGTCTACGCACGTTACATTCACGCCAATTTCGGCAAAACATGTGCCTGACACCAGACCCACATACCCTGTTCCCACGATTGCAATTTTCATACTTAATCTATTGTTTGTTTAGAAATTCATTCAAAATAAACGGCGTCCTTGAAAGCAGTTCCCTCTCTGTCTTTCGCAGATAATAACATTTGCGACTCTGCCAACGGCCAGTCGATCCCCAATGCTTCGTCATTATATAAAATAGAGGCTTCTGCCTGCGGAGCATACTTGTTATCTACCTTATATGTAAAAACAGCTTCTTCACTCAAGACAGCAAAGCCATGAGCAAAACCACGGGGAATAAAAAATTGTCTCTTGTTTTCTTCACTAAGCAATACACAAACATGCTTTCCAAACGTAGGCGATGATTTACGCAAATCAACGGCAACGTCGAGCACTTCTCCTTTAAGAACACGAACCAGTTTCGCCTGACTATGTTCTCCTTTTTGATAGTGCAATCCACGCAATACACCAAAAGATGATTTCGACTCGTTGTCCTGTATAAAGTTTACGGGACCAATATTGGCTTCAAACTCTTCTTTCTTATAGGCTTCCATAAAATAGCCCCGTTCATCGGAGAAAACTCTAGGCTCGATCAGCCATACTCCGTCTATTTCTGTCTGTATATAGTTCATTATTGATAGTGATAAATAAAACGATGCAAAAGTAGTGAATTTTTCGAAGTTTTCTGGGATATATTCAATTTATCTCTTAATTTTGCAGACATGATTGAATTGGCACAACATATAGAGACTTTACTACTGGAAAACGACTGCGTCATTGTTCCGGGATTTGGTGGTTTTGTAGCACATTATTCGCCCGCAACCCGCGTAAAGGAAGAAAATATATTTTTACCTCCTACCCGTATAATCGGTTTTAATCCTCAATTAAAACTGAATGACGGCGTACTGGTGCAATCTTATATGTCAGCATACGACACAAGTTTTGCTGACGCCAGCCGTATAGTAGAAAAAGAAGTAAACGAATTTATCGGTCTCCTTCATGAGGAAGGGAAAGCCCATCTGGATAATATAGGTGAGATTCATTATAACATTTATGGTAACTACGAGTTCGTTCCTTATGATTATAAGATAACAACTCCTTCATTGTATGGTCTCGACTCTTTTGAAATACATGAACTTTCGGCTCTGCAGCAGAAAGAAAAAGTATTGGTACCGACTTATCAGGAAAAGGAAAAGAAGACTTTTGAAATTAGTATCAACCGCGCGTATCTCCGCAATGCTGCAGCAATGATTGCTGCCATCGTACTGTTCTTTGCCTTTTCAACTCCGGTAGAGAATACCGACGTTCAAAAGAACAATTATGCACAGTTATTGCCCAGCGAGCTTTTTGAGCAAATAGAAAAGCAATCAGTTGCAGTAACTCCTGTTTATGTTAAGAACGATGCTGCGCAACAAGCAAAGAAGCTTTCTGCTTCTTCCGCTTCAACCAAAACTTCATCTGCTAAAAAGCATACAACGGATAAAGCCAAGACTTCCAAACCGATCGCAGTAAGAGAAGTGAAAGTGGTAAAACAGGAAACAGCGGCTCCTGCTCCTGCGGTGAAATCTCAAGAAAGTGCAAATCATCCTTTTCATATCATTGTGGCAGGAGGAATCAGCCTGAAAGATGCAGAAGCTATTGCGAACCAATTAAAATCAAAAGGATTTGCAGATGCAAAAGCTTTGAGCACTGATGGCAAAGTACGTGTCAGTATCAGTTCATTCAACAACCGTGATGAAGCGACCAAGCAATTACTTGAGCTAAGAAAAAACGAAACTTATAAGAATGCCTGGTTACTGGCTAAATAAAAATCCCTTTTAAAAAGCATGAAACGAGTTCTTTGTCCTAAATGTGAGAATTATCTTTATTTTGATGAAACCAAGTATAGTGAAGGCCAATCACTGGTATTTGAATGCGAACATTGTGGCAAGCAATTCAGTATCCGGCTAGGAAAAAGTAAAGTTAAGGCTCTTAGAAAGGAAGAAAACCTGGAAGAAGAAGCTGAATCTCATAAAGAAGAGTTCGGATATATCACTGTAATCGAAAATGTATTTGGTTTTAAACAGTTACTTCCCTTGCAAGAAGGTGACAATGTCATAGGCCGCCGTTGCGTAGGAACAAACATTAATACTCCCATTGAAAGTGGTGATATGAGCATGGATCGACGCCATTGCATCATTAATATAAAGCGTAATAAGCAAGGAAAGCTAGTCTACACATTACGAGATGCTCCTAGTCTCACAGGTACTTTCCTTATGAATGAAATTCTGGGAGATAAAGACCGTGTACGTATTGAAGATGGCGCTATTGTGACAATTGGAGCTACCACATTTATTTTGCATACGGCTGAATGAACTTATAACTTATTTTGATACTCTCGCATGAATTCATCAGCGATATAGAGATTACCATAAAGATAAAGCCCTGTTTCCTTGTCATGCAAGTCAGCGCAAGTCTTACTTTCATAAAACAATTGCAATGCTCTGACTGGAGCAATTTCCAAGCGTTTTGAAAGTTCGGCAGCAATGACACCGATACGATTACTTAATATTATCTCTTGAATTTCAGGAGACTTTACAGGATCATTCTGCCAGTTCTGTTCCATCATAAATAAGGTATTTATCCGTAATATTTTGGTTTAACAAACAAATCTGATTATTTGGTTGGTGTTGAGCAAGACGCTGTAATGCTACATCAGCACTCATCAAACCAGACATATATAAATTTACCGTATCAATTACCCGGTCATTCGCGACACCTCCCTCTATATAATCATAATTTGCCGCTGGATTCAGTCCACGACGACTGGCTACAATAAATTCCAACCATTCCGAATCGTAAGCTTTGAACACCTTACAACGAGCCTTTTCCAAAACAAGTTCTCTATCAAGTTGGTAAATATTAATAATGGCTTGGGTGTTGCGTCGCTTAGCCGTTGCAATAGCCCAACGACAAGCCTGCTCTTTGATGTCTGTAACATAGAATCCACGACCAAAATCAAGATTCTCCCTTCCTAAACGACAAATAGGAACATCAACTCGTTCCGTTCCTCCATGATATACTGTTATTTTCATCGTTTTGCCTCCCAAGTTGTCAGACATTCTATCATATTATCAGTCACATGCTCGCGACTCTCGGTATGTAATACATCATAGCAAGGCAAGATGTAATTCTCAATCATGCCTACACGCTTCATGCGGGTAAAAACTTCTTGATATGATTTACCTAATCGGCGTGCCGTACTTTCAATGCAGGACGCTACAAATGCTAATGTCACTTCAGTATGTGATAATTCAATCAGATTTTCCATATTAAATCCTGTATAAAGCTAATTTGAGCTAATTACAAAGTTAATGAATATATCTGGAAACAGATAAAGTTTAATCTTCTTTTTATTGTTTTTGAATCATTCGATCCGTAGGAAGCACAATTCTAGTTCATATTAAATGGCATTACTAATATGAACAGAAATAAAAAAGGATAGGAATCTACATATTGGTAATATTCCTATCCTTTTTTCATTGTTTTATGTTCAAGCTATATCCAGATGTTCCGAAGAATACAATTTATGAGCTTTCCCATAAAGGCAATATCCAATTATAGCCGTAAGAAGTGAATAACCGAAAGAGGGAATCCACCAATAATAGTCTACAAATCTCCAAAGAAAAACAGAGCTTGCTATCCACATTAAAATAACACTCCATACAAACCATTGAGTTACTTTTTGAGTTGAGATAAACTTGGGCAGCATATTATTAGGTACACTTCTATCCGGTTCTCTCATTACTTTTCCATATACAAATATTTCAGATGAAGCCGGTGAGATATTGGATGGTTGACTTGAAGTTGTTTCAAAGAAATCAACCTCTCTCTTTTTCACGATTCGTGTCCAACTCTTCATCCATTCATAATGCCCAATAATACTAGCCAGCCAACACATAGAAGCAAGCCATCCTAAGGTAATAATCAAAAGTGGTAGCCATATACTATCTAAAAATGAAAAAATAGTTCCACTGCAAGGACTGTATTGAACATTTTCTGATTGCGGTATAATGTTATAAAATGCCACAAACAAAGCACCAACAAAAATGGCGTAATAGTTAACCCATGTGTGATAACGTTGTACATGGAACTGGTAGGCTTCAACAGCCTTGTCATATGCAGCTTGCTACTATATTTGAAAACAGGATTCAAGTATAAAACTCGAATCCTCTAGTTTTCTATTTACACAAAATCGTGGACAGTGCCTTTTGATAGTTGTATACTCTACCAAAATGCCCTCTACTTTTACCAACCTTAGGTTATATCTTATATCTTACAGAATACCTTTAACGGTCTCAAGCATTCCTTTTTCCTGGATAGAATCCAAATCAGCTTTTACGGCTTCTGTCAATCCCGGGATCTTATTCAAATCTTCTCCCCAGATAAAATCTGCAGCCAGAACACCTTCGGCAACTTTCTTTGTGCAACCTGTTGCCCAAAGTTCTTTCAGCAGGTTCATGATTTCAGGAGCATCATTCGGAACAATTTCAGCACCATCAGCACGTACACCACCTTTATAATAAGTAATGATAGCAGCTAATCCAAGCACCAGTCCTTTAGGAAGTTCACCTTTACGTTCCAGATAAGTCTTCAATCCCGGCAAATCACGAGTTTCGTATTTAGGGAAAGAATTCAGCATGATACTGGTTACTGCATGATCCACGAACGGATTGTTGAAGCGTTCCAATACATCATTTGCAAATTTCTCCAACTCATCCTTCGGCAAGTTCAAAGTTTCCATCAGTTCGTCAAACATTACCTTGTGAATATATTTACCAATCACTTCGTGCTGGCAAGCATCACGCACAATATTCACTCCCGAGAGATAAGCAACCGGAGAAAGAACTGTATGCGGGCCATTCAGCAAAGTAACCTTACGTTCGTGATAAGGAGCTTCTGACGGTACAAACAATACATTCAAGCCTGCCTTGTCAGCCGGGAACTCTTTTGCAACTTCCTGCGGAGCTTCAATCACCCACAAATGGAAAATTTCAGCCTGAACAACCAGATTATCATCATATTGCAGTTTTTCTTTGATAGCAGCAATATCCTTGCGCGGGAATCCCGGAACAATACGGTCTACCAATGTTGCATATACACCACAAGCTTCTTCAAACCAAGTTTTAAACTCGTTTCCCAGGTCCCACAATTCAATATATTGATAAATTGTTTCTTTCAACTTATGACCATTCAGGAAAATAAGCTCGCAAGGGAAAATAATCAAACCTTTTGTCTTATCACCATTGAATGTTTTAAAACGATGATAGAGTAATTGAGTCAGCTTACCCGGATAAGATGAAGCAGGAGCATCTTCAAGTTTACAGGCCGGATCAAAAGCAATACCAGCCTCTGTAGTGTTTGAAATAACAAAACGCATTTCAGGTTGCTCTGCCAACTTCATAAACTCGTCATTTTGAGTATATGGGTTTAAAGCGCGGCTGATTACATCAATCATTGTCAAGCTGTTAACTGCCTCTCCTTTATCCAATCCTTGAAGGTTTACATGATAAAGATCATCTTGTGCATTCAGCATATCGACCATCCCTTTATCAATCGGTTGAACCACTACTACACTGCTGTTGAAATCAGCTTTCTGGTTCATGTTATAAATAATCCAATCTACAAATGCACGCAAAAAGTTACCTTCGCCAAATTGGATAATACGCTCCGGACGTTGTGTTTTAGGAGCAGTTTCTTTGTTTAATGCTTTCATGTTAGTTGTAATTTATAAAGTTGATATTATACAAATTCAAAATAAAAATCAATGTTTTCCTTTATCAGGATATCAATAGGCATGTATTTTACAGGTTCAACAGACTTCTTAAACACGACATGATCGCACAAAGCCTTCACCCCACAATATCCTTGCAAACCCGGACGTTGCCCGATTAAATAATGCACATCACCGGATTTTAATAAATCTACGTTTGCTTTCAGAAGGTCATATCCTATCAGTCCTTTCATGCTACGTCCCGCATGACGAAGATACTCTCCCAACTGATACACTCTGGAATTAAATACAACTCCCAGTAAAGCCTTCGGATGTGCCTGAAAAAACTCATCCAATGTCTGTTGGTTACTTTCCTGATCGGATTTATTAAGTACTACCTCATGGATTACCAAGTTATTATATTCTTCGGCAATGTAACTCATAAAACCATCCAAACGGCGTTGCATCTGTATTTCAGCCGGATTATCTTTATTGTTACTTAAAAACAAAACCAACTCCTGGCCTTCTCCTGCCGAATAATTGCGCATCAATATTTTCGCTGCGATATATCCGCTCTTATATGAATCCTGCCCGATATATGTCAATGCTTTCGCTTCTTCCATATTGAAATCGACAAAAGCATAAGCAATCTTATTTTCCTGTAAATAAGCTGTCAACGCCAGTGTCTCTTCCCGGAAATTCGGAGAAATCAATACCGCATCCACATTCTTTTCTTTTATGGAAAGGCAGGCTTCCTGATAACTCTTCTCATCCCCATGGTGATAGCACAGATAATCTATACTCACATTAAAAGGACGCAACTCTTGCCGGGCACGCTCAATCCCCCCTACTACCGAATGCCAATAATCATGTTCTATATAATAAGGTATCAAACAGAGGAAAGAATATTTCTTTTTAGCAGCCAAACCGATAGCAAACACATTGGGCTGATAATGAATCTCATCCAACACCTTTTGTACTTTGGCTTTGCTTTTGGGAGACACATCACCGCGATTGTGCAACACCCTGTCAACCGTTCCGGCGGAAACACCGGCCATACGGGCAATGTCTTTAATGGTATAGTTCTGGTCCTCCATAGTGCTAAAACTTAAATATTATAAATAATCGCTGCAAATATACGAATTATTTTGTTACTCCAAGTAAATTTTCTATTTTTGTGTTCGATAACGGTTAATAAAACTAAAACAAGATTTACGCCTATTAGCTTTAAAATCAATACTATATAGGTATAAATACAGAAAGTAATAATTTTATATACTTAAAACACAGTAATAATGAAGAACTTCATGGACGAAAACTTCTTGCTGCAAACAGAAACTGCGCAAAAGTTGTATCACGAGCATGCGGCTAAAATGCCGATCATCGACTATCACTGTCACCTTATCCCTCAAATGGTAGCTGACGACTACAAGTTTAAATCACTGACTGAAATCTGGTTGGGCGGTGACCACTACAAATGGCGTGCAATGCGTACAAACGGTGTAGACGAACGTTTCTGTACGGGAAAAGATACCACAGACTGGGAAAAATTTGAAAAATGGGCGGAAACAGTACCTTACACTTTCCGCAACCCATTGTACCACTGGACTCACCTCGAACTGAAAACGGCATTTGGTATCAATAAAATATTGAATCCACAAACCGCACGTGAAATTTACGATGAATGTAACGAGAAACTGTCTCAACCCGAATATTCAGCTCGTGGAATGATGCGTCATTATCATGTAGAAGCCGTTTGCACAACGGATGATCCTATCGATTCATTGGAATATCATATCAAAACACGCGAAAGCGGATTTGAAATCAAGATGTTACCAACATGGCGTCCTGATAAGGCTATGGCTGTAGAAGTCCCTGCAGATTTCCGCAGTTATGTAGAAAAACTAGCAGAGGTAAGTGGTGTTACCATCTCCAACTTTGATGATATGATCGCTGCTTTGCGCAAACGTCATGACTTCTTCGCAGAACAAGGCTGCCGTCTGTCTGACCACGGTATTGAAGAATTCTACGCAGAAGATTATACAGATGCTGAAATCAAAGCCATCTTTAATAAGGTATATGGTGGCGCAGAATTGACCAAAGAAGAAATTCTGAAATTCAAATCGGCAATGCTTGTGATTTTCGGTGAAATGGACTGGGAAAAAGGATGGACTCAACAATTCCATTACGGCGCTATTCGTAACAATAACACGAAGATGTTTAAATTACTGGGTGCTGATACAGGCTTCGATTCTATCGGTGAATTTACAACCGCCAAAGCAATGGCTAAATTCCTTGATCGCCTGAACACTAATGGCAAATTAACTAAAACAATCCTCTACAACTTGAACCCATGCGCCAACGAAGTGATTGCAACAATGCTGGGTAACTTCCAGGATGGTTCTATCCCGGGAAAAATCCAATTTGGTTCCGGATGGTGGTTCCTCGATCAAAAGGATGGTATGGAAAAACAAATGAATGCTTTGTCAGTGCTCGGTCTTTTGAGCCGCTTCGTAGGTATGTTGACAGACTCCCGTTCCTTCCTATCCTACCCGCGTCATGAATATTTCCGCCGTACATTGTGTAACCTGGTAGGGCGTGACGTAGAAAACGGAGAAATTCCGGCATCTGAAATGGATCGTGTAAACCAAATGATTGAAGATATCAGCTACAACAATGCCAAGAACTTCTTCAAGTTCTAATAAATAGTAGTTACACTATAAAAATACCGCTACCAAAGTCGAATATAGCTTTGAGTAGCGGTATTTTTAATGTTGAATGATAAATCATTTATGAATATAGAAATGCACTCTAATCATGCCAGATAAGAGTGCATTTTTATTTATTAGTTTGAGATTTATCAGCTTTTTAGAAAGGCAGCCATCTTTTCTTCTTTTTCAGGGATGTTTTTTCTTCTTCTCCGCTTTGGCTATAGATATCTGCAAACGTCTTTTTCTCTTTAATCATTTCGTAAATGACTCCCCAGTCCGGTAAACCACCCAGATTTCGATCGTCAATGAACATGTCGGCTTTCAACTTTCGAGAGAATCCCTGATGGCCTTTCTGCTCTTCAGGATAATCCTTATTAACGGCATAAAATTCTAAACCTCTGGCTTTACACCATTCGACAGCCTCGTCCAGAAGTGCTCCTTCACGCACACTCCACAGTATTAAACGATGCTTTTCTTGTTGCAATAACTTCAATGTGTCAACAGCGAATGGAATCTCCTCACCAATGCGTGGATAACGATGTTCTACAATCGTTCCGTCAAAATCAACAGCTATAATCATAGTTTTTAATTACCTAATTTGGAACAAAGATACGGACAGTAAGCCAAAAAAAACGTATCTTTGTCTCAAATTAACATTTTAATAAAAATATAAATACATGAACAATTCCCCTCAGCGTGCTGCTAAAGGCTTTACGAGAGCTTTTTGGGTCAGCAACACAGTCGAACTGTTTGAGCGTATGGCATATTATGCCGTTTTTATCGTTCTCACTATTTATCTATCTTCCATTTTAGGTTTTAATGATTTCGAAGCAAGTATGATTTCCGGGCTTTTTTCCGGTGGATTGTATCTGCTTCCTATTTTTTCCGGTGCTTATGCTGACAAGATCGGTTTCCGGAAATCAATGATTATAGCATTTTCCTTATTATCCATCGGATATTTAGGGTTGGGTGTACTGCCCACTTTACTGGAAGCTGCCGGTTTGGTTAGTTATGGTGCCACTACTCAATTTAATGGTTTGCCTGATAGCTATACCCGGTGGATCATCGTGCCGGTTTTGTTTGTGCTTATGGTGGGAGGTTCTTTCATTAAGTCCATTATCTCCGCTTCTGTGGCTAAAGAAACAACGGAAGCAACCCGTGCCCGTGGTTATTCCATATTTTATATGATGGTAAATGTGGGTGCTTTCACCGGTAAAACGATTATTGATCCTTTGCGTAATGTCATTGGTGAACAAGCGTATATCTATATTAATTATTTCTCCGGTGCGATGACAATAGTTGCTTTACTTGCTGTTATTCTTCTTTATAAATCGACGCATACGGCAGGTGAAGGAAAAAGTCTCCATGAGATTGGACAGGGATTTATGCGAATCATCACAAACTGGCGTTTATTGATTCTTATTTTGATTGTTACTGGTTTCTGGATGGTGCAGCAGCAGCTTTATGCCACTATGCCTAAATATGTGATTCGTATGGCTGGCGAGACGGCAAAACCGGGTTGGATTGCCAATGTGAATCCGTTTGTGGTGGTTTGCTGCGTTAGTTTTATCACCCGTTTGATGGCCAAACGCAGTGCGATTACTTCGATGAATGTGGGAATGTTTTTGATTCCTATTTCGGCATTACTGATGGCATGTGGAAATTTGTTGGGTAATGATCTTATTACAGGTATGAGTAATATTACTCTGATGATGATTGCGGGTATAGTTGTGCAGGCGCTTGCCGAATGTTTCATTTCACCGCGTTATCTGGAATATTTCTCTTTACAGGCTCCTAAAGGAGAAGAAGGAATGTATTTAGGATTCAGTCATTTGCATTCATTCCTTTCTTCCATTTTCGGTTTTGGTCTGGCGGGAATTCTGCTCACTAAATATTGTCCGGATCCGGCTTTGTTCGAGACGCGGGAAGCATGGGAGGCAGCTAGTGGAAATGCCCATTATATATGGTATTACTTTGCTGCTATAGGCCTGATTGCCGCTGTAGCGCTACTATTATTTGCAAAAATCACCGAATCCATCGACAAAAAGAAGGAGGCTTCTCGGTAATTCTCTGCTTTTTTATGTATATTTGCCGTCACTTTGCTGTAAAAGTTGACGGCATTTTGCATTTTAATAAAGAGGATAAAACATGAAAGTAAAATTTATAAGCCTGGCGAGTGGCAGTAGTGGGAACTGTTATTATCTGGGCACTGAAACCTATGGGATACTGATAGATGCCGGAATCGGCATACGTACTATCAAAAAATCACTGAAAGATTATAATATCTTGATGGATAGTATTCGTGCGGTATTTATAACGCACGATCATGCTGACCATATTAAAGCAGTGGGTAATCTGGGAGAAAAAATGAATATTCCTGTTTATACAACCGCACGTATTCATGCTGGAATCAATCGTAACTATTGTATGACGGAGAAACTTAGCTCGTCAGTTCGTTATCTGGAAAAGCAAGAGCCTATGACGCTGGAAGATTTTCACATCGAATCTTTTGAAGTGCCACACGATGGAACGGACAATGTGGGGTATTGCATTGAAATTGATGGCAAAGTCTTTTCTTTCTTAACCGACCTTGGAGAGATTACTCCTACAGCTGCTCATTATATCAGTAAAGCCCATTATCTGATACTTGAAGCCAACTACGATGAGGAAATGCTCAAAATGGGGCCTTATCCTCAATATCTGAAAGAACGGATTGCAAGTAAAACCGGACACATGAGTAACTCTGATACTGCAGAGTTTCTGGCGGAAAATATCACTGAACATTTGCGATATATCTGGTTATGCCATTTAAGTAAAGACAATAATCACCCGGAGCTGGCTTATAAAACGGTGGAATGGAAATTAAAGAACAAAGGTGTTATTGTAGGCAAAGATGTGCAACTACTTGCTTTAAAGCGAAATACGCCTTCCGAGCTTTATGTGTTCGAATAAAGACGAAAAAAAGATAGTAAAAAAGCTGCATGATTGTTTGGTCAAATAAAATAAAAGACCTACTTTTGCAACCGCAAACGAGGAATTAAGCACTCTTAGCTCAGTTGGTAGAGCAACTGACTCTTAATCAGTGGGTCCAGGGTTCGAATCCCTGAGGGTGTACAAATTCAACGTTGCAATAAAAATAAAATGTTGCACTCTTAGCTCAGCTGGTAGAGCAATTGACTCTTAATCAATGGGTCCAGGGTTCGAGTCCCTGAGGGTGTACTAAGATTATTAAAAGGAGAACTTAAAAGGTTCTCCTTTTTTGTTAAGAGCCTTTTTTGTTGTTACAGTTCAGCTGTAGGAATAAAAAAACAAATCACAATTTACTACGCTTCTTTATTTTCCCACTTTTCCCTAAACTCCCATAATTGCTCAATAGTAGGATGAAAAGTCGGATTTTCCCAGTTTCTGGAAATCATTGCAATCAAAGATTCCAAATACGATTTACCATCAATAATGGTAGTACATTTATTGACCTGATATCTTTCTGTTGGATAATTCTTTGTCTCAATCATCTTTTTTGCCCAGTTCAATAATTCCTGAACAGCTTCATTGTCATAAGTATGTTGTGCCATATCTTTAGAATTTTCCGCAAAGATACAAAGTTTATTTATTCATAAATAAAGTTGTTCGTTTCTTTTTACTATAAAGATTCCATTTTAAATTTATACCTTTACGTCCAATATACTCAATTAGACTAACTAATAGAAGCAATAATTATGAAGAAAATTTTCATTTTAGTATGTTCATGTGCTCTTTTGGCAGCATGCAACAATAGCGCGAAAACAAACAAGAGTGCCGGTGCAGACAGTACCTCAATCGAAGTAACTGATATCCATAATGCGGAAAATTCACTTGATTACGAAGGAACTTATAAAGGAGTTTTCCCCGCTGCCGATTGTCCGGGCATTGAAACAACCCTGACATTAAATCCGGACAAAACATTCAGCCTCCATTCCGTATATATCGATAGAGACAGCTCATTTGACGAAAAAGGTACATATACTTTAAAAGACAACCTGTTGACTCTTAAAGAAGAAGGCGGAGAACTTTCTTATTATAAAGTAGGAGAAAATCATTTACGCAAACTAACAATGGATAAACAAGAAATAACCGGAGAACTTGCAGACCATTATGTTTTAAATAAAGAATAAGGTCTAAACAAATTTTGCTATCAATAGAGAACAAATTCAAGATTTTTTATGTTTATATAAATAGATATAAACTTAAAAATAGAACAACTT
Organism: Bacteroides sp. M10; assembly: GCF_014334015.1. Classification (GTDB taxonomy): domain Bacteria; phylum Bacteroidota; class Bacteroidia; order Bacteroidales; family Bacteroidaceae; genus Bacteroides; species Bacteroides intestinigallinarum. The sequence continues at coordinate 5,089,899 of NZ_CP060488.1, forward strand.
ATGATTTATAGTTTTTTATTTCCCACAAAATCGAATACAACGAAAGTATCTTTGTTGCTATTGGCTACCCGGATCATCTTCGGTATATTATTAATGAACCACGGTATCCAGAAATGGAGTAACTTCCAGGAGATGTCAGCAGTATTTCCTGATCCGCTTGGAATAGGAAGTCCCCTATCTCTCGGATTAGCAATTTTTGGCGAACTTGTATGTTCGATGGCATTTATCATCGGATTCCTGTATCGCTTGGCAATGATCCCAATGATTTTCACAATGATAGTAGCCTTCTTTGTAGTTCATGCAAATGACGTATTTGCAGTTAAAGAGCTAGCTTTCATCTATTTAGTTGTATTTATATTGATGTATATTGCCGGTCCCGGTAAATTTTCAATAGACCATATCATAGGAAACGAATTGTCACGGCGGAAGTCAAGAGCATACAAAAATTAGAAATAATAGCCCCGATTAATTAAAAAATATTATATTTGCATACACATAAGAGAGAAATTATCAATATTTTTTATTAATCAAAAACATTTTAACATGAAAAGAGGGAAACTGACTTTAGTCGCAGTAGTACTTAGTGGTAGCTTATTATTCAGTTCTTGTGTAGGATCATTTGGTTTATTCAACCGCCTGTCTTCCTGGAATCAATCAGTTGGAAACAAGTTTGTAAACGAACTCGTATTCCTTGCTTTCAACATTGTTCCGGTTTATGGTGTAGCTTACCTGGCTGATGCTTTAGTTATCAACTCAATCGAATTCTGGAGTGGCTCCAATCCGATGGCTAATGTAGGTGACGTAAAGAAAGTAAAAGGAGAAAACGGCAACTACATGGTGAAAACTCTTGAGAATGGATATTCCATTACTAAAGAGGGCGAAACTGCTTCAATGGACCTGATCTACAACAAAGAAGCCAACACATGGAATGTCGTTGCAAACGGTGAAAGCGCTGAATTAGTAAAAATGAACAATGATGGCACTGCTGATTTGTTCTTGCCAAATGGCGAAAAGATGAATGTAACGCTGGATGCTCAAGGCATGCTGGCAGCACGCCAGGCTACAATGAGCAATTTTATGTTTGCCGCCCGCTAAAAATAAAAACAAATACGAAGGAGATGAAACATCATATAGGAGTTTCATCTCCTTTTTCAATCTTATCTTCTTCTATCAAGAATCTTTTGTACTATGAATAAACTACATACACTTATCTATTCTGTTCTAATCTTCACCTGTCTATCTTGTCAGCAACAAACTCCTCAAACTCAAATAGAACAGACAGCCATTGATTTCTGCGAAGCCTTTTATAATTTCAATTATCCGGTTGCCAAAGAATGGAGCACGCTTTCTTCCCAATCTTATCTTAGTTTCTTGGCATCCAATGTCGGTCAAACCCATCTGGAGCAACTCAAAACACGAGGCGCTGCAAAAGTTTCTGTTATTTCAAGTGAGATAGATGCTAATTTAGAAGAAGCGTCGGTTGTCTGCCAAATCAAAAATGCATTCGTCATTCATCCTATCGGAGGAAAAATGGAATACGTAAGTTCCCTGCAAGATACGCTCGAGTTAGTAAGAGTAAATAATAAATGGCTGATTAGAAAGGATATCCCACAGCAAAATGGAAAGCAAAGTCACGACTGAATTTAGGATGAATGATGGGGAAATGCTCTTTCCTCGTTTCATAGGCAGGATTGACAGCTTTCATACCTCCATCAAAGCGCAGAATAAAGAAATCCAAATCCAGGCGGAGACCTAATCCGTAGGCCACTGCTATTTGCTTATAAAACTTATCAAACTTGAAAACTCCTCCCGGTTGATTGGCATAACTCCGGATGGTCCAGATATTACCAGCATCAATAAATACCGCCCCCTGAAACTTCCAGAATAGCTTGCTTCGGTATTCAATACTGGCATCCAGTTTAATATCTCCGGATTGATCGAGCAAATTCCCATTTCCTGCAAAAGAGCCCGGTCCCAAATCGCGAACACTCCATCCGCGGACACTATTGGCTCCACCGGAGAAATATTGTTTCTCAAACGGAATAGTCTTCGCATTTCCATAAGGTACAGCTATTCCCACACCAGCATGAAACGCAAAAGAGTTACGATAATCGATTCTGATATTCTTAGCAAAATCAAACTCCCCTTTCAGATATTGAGCATAAGGAATTCCCAGAATAGCGTATTCACCATTACTGTTCTTCCGAATGTTTGCAGCCTTTGACAGAGCATACATTACATTTCCCGCCGATTCGAAATTAAAACGGATGGAGTATGAATTAGAAGCAATCGTATTATTGATAATCGATCCTCCCACGCTATTATAATTATAGCTATATCCCATATTTATAATCAGTCGATCCTGATAATTATACTGGAATATATGGTTCTGTCCTTTATTTATATAGTCTTCTTTAAACCTTTCAGAGATACGGGGCAAATAAAGGAAAGCAATATTTATCAAATCAATACGGTGTTGTATCTTCTGACGCTGTGTCCACTTGTAACTCCAGTTAGCAGAAGCCATCGTACGCAAGAACTCCGGTCGCAACTGATAATTATACTGTAAACCAAACTCGGTTGTAGCCCTGATTTTCCGTTTAAAATCAGAAGAAATGAATGGGAACAGGAAATTAGGAAAGTTGATACTCGTTTCCACTCCATACTCCGTATAGTTATTATTTGAATAGCCTGCCTGAAGCCCGGAAATAACCTCATACGCTCCACGGAATTTTATCATAAACGTTTCCGATCCGCGAAAGAGATTCCTATTCTGGAAAGAAACGGAAGCTGCCGCTCCCAAGTCACCGGCAGAATTGGTTCCCTCTACCTCGAAAGATACCGATTTATGTTTGCTCTTAGTCAACATCACGTAACAATCGAGCATTGTTGAATCTCCAACTTGAGTCTCGATAAAACGGATATTTGTATATTTCAATGCAGACAAACGCCCGAAGCTGGAATAAGTTTGTTGCACATCACGCTCATTAAACAAATCACCGGAAGCAAACCGGAGGTTATCCGTAAGCACTTTAGGACGTAAATAGAGCTTATCCTTATAGTAAATCGGATATCCCTTATAGTGAACCGAATCATTAATATCCACACTACTCAAGGCAGAAGACTGCAAAACGTCATAATCTGTAATAAAATTAATCTTATTGATCCAATATTGCTGATGTGCCCTTGCCGAATCACTCGCATGCGCTTTATACATCTGCAAATGTTGAGTCAGATCTACATTATAAGTATTACGAACCGTATCGGCCGTATATCCGATATAATCCTTATTAAATTTATAATAGCCATTCCGAAGCAACCTATTCGTGATACGTTGTCTGTCCGCATCCAATACATTCACATCCAAATACATTCCTTCCTTCAACAAGCTTCTGGCAGAATCCTGTTTGAGAAGAGAGGCTATTTTAGGATCATAAATATCATATTTGATAGATTGAACAACGTAGGGTTTGCCGGCCGTTACATCATAATACAGCTTAATCTTTTTCTTTTTTATTTTAGTCGAACGCTTCACAGTTGCCGCCATATATCCCATATTATGCACAGCCTTAGTGATCTCTTCTTCAGAGCGTTTCGCTTCATCCTCGCTATATATTACAGGAGCATCCCCTATCCTTCTTAAAAATTTGTTTCCCCATTTGGTTGAATCACGTCCCGACAGATTGTAGACATAAAGTTGAGTCTTTATCAGGCTGAACCACTTGGCATTAGGATTTTGACGAACATACATACGTAAGGAAGAAGGCCGTATGTTTTTCTGGTCCGTACGAATTTTAACTTCATCCAGCAAATAAGAACCATCCGGCACAAACTTAGTGGTAGTACACGAAGCAAGTGACAAGACAGCAGCAGAAGCAAGTAAATAAAGAAAATTTCTCCTCATACGGTTTTACATCGATAGCATAAAAAATGCGCTTACAAAGATAAATTATATTTTCCGACGGGAAAAATAAATTAAGAAAAAGAGAGGAAAGTAAGGATAGATTGGAAATATCTTTATAGCTTTGCAAAAGAATATCAAATTTATGGCATCACTAAGTAAAAACAAAATAAAGTATATCCACTCGCTGGAACTGAAGAAAATACGCAAAGAAGAAGGAGTATTTCTGGCTGAAGGTCCTAAATTGGTAGGTGATTTACTCGGACATTTTCCTTGTCGTTTTTTAGCAGCCACTTCTTCCTGGCTTCAGGAACATCCCGATATAGATGCAAGTGAACTGGTAGAAGTTTCACAGGAAGATCTTTCACGGGCCAGTTTATTGAAAACTCCCCAACAGGTACTTGCCATTTTCGAACAGCCATCCTATACGTTGAATCCGGAAGTCGTGCACCAATCACTTTGCCTTGCATTGGATGATGTGCAAGATCCCGGAAACCTCGGTACTATTATCCGCTTGGCCGATTGGTTTGGCATCGAGCATATTATCTGCTCACAAAATACGGTAGACGTATATAACCCTAAAACCATACAAGCCACAATGGGAGGAATTGCCCGGGTGAAAGTGCATTATACTTCCCTCCCCGATTTTATCCGTTCACTCGGAGACACTCCTATATTCGGAACTTTCCTGGACGGAAAAAATATGTATGAGCAACCATTGTCTGCCAATGGCCTGATAGTAATGGGAAATGAAGGAAATGGTATAGGAAAAGAAGTCGCTGCATTGATTAACAGAAAATTATATATTCCTAATTATCCGGAAGGTCAGGAGACATCCGAGTCTCTTAATGTAGCCATCGCTACCGCAGTAATCTGTGCCGAGTTCCGTCGACAGGCTGCATGGAAGTAAAATCAAAAGGATAAAATAAATAAGGAAATAGGGCTTCCCCCTTCCTTTCCGCTTCATGCAGATACTCCATCAAACATTGGGAAGATTGATTCGGAACATTGGGAAGATTGGATGAAAACACTGGGATGTTTTTAAAAATCATCCCAGTGTTTTTTATTTCTTCCATTTGATTTTCAGAAAGCAGTGCAATCACTCCCGGCATCCATTCGACCGATTCAATCTCTTCAGTCAGTGGAAATACATCTCGAACAATTCCCTCACCGGTGATCTCCACCACCTGCTGCTTCATAAATCCTGCAGCAGGTATCAGCAAATAATGAGAAGCAAAACGTTTCATTACGATCAGCGATTTTGGCGTCTTTGTTGTTGCTGCCTGCGTTGATTCATCTGCCGTTCCTTTCTTTGCTCCATTCTCTCCTTCTGGATATGTTGTTCCACTTCAATCTGTTCCGGTTTCTTCTCGCGATGAGTCCCCGTACGACGACGGTTCATTTCTTCCGGTGTCAGACGTTGCATATCATCTTTCTCCTTGTCTATCATCTTATGCAAAGAGTCGGCATTTTCTTTAGCAGATATCTTCTTCAAAGAATCCGCCTTCAAAGCTTTTATCTTGTTCAAAGAATCGCGGACAGCAAACGAAACTGTGTCCGTACAATGATAACGAGTCATCATGAAACGGTCAGCCAGTAATGCTCCACCCTTTTCCAGACTATCTGCCGGATAATAAATGAAGCCTTTTATCTCTTTCATTGGACCTAATGTATCTGCAAACAAACGAATCTGTTGCACACCCGGTTCAGTCACCGTTTTCCAATGATTGATCGTATCTTTCTCATAAATCACCAGCATGGCCATCGTAACGCCTCTTAAAGAGTCGGCAAGCATCGGTTCGAGGAATCGATAGCGTACTTCCCATACCAGCGTATCACGGTCTTTGTAGTTAGAGTCGGTCGGCAAAGTAAATACATATTGATTATTCATCATTTCACCGGTCAAACGAATCATACGCTGCCACGGCCAGACATCAATACTGTCACCCTGCTTAGTCATTTTCGGTTTCTTATCACGTTTGGCTATCAGGTCACCCACAAGTTCCTGTTCGTCTTTCAAACGCTTTTTCACCTTATCATAAATTTTCGATAAAATCTCTGTGTTACGTGTATACCAAACCATGGATGAGTCAAATGCAGCCTGCGTAGTCCCGTATTTCTTAAAAACGGCGTCGATATACAATGCCTTCTTATAATTCTCACTATAAGGCAAATTATCTCCCATAGACTTTGCCACATGATAATCATACAGCAAATTCTCCATCTTCGATTCCGAGATTACATCACTGGGCCTTTTCACTTTACACCCGGCTACTGCAAAAGCGAACATGCAGATGAGACACAGATGAAACCGAAATTTACTTTTCATGATCCGTAGCTTCCTTTTTATCTTTATCCAGCGAATGATATGACTCATTCAAATATTTACTATAAAAAAGTAACAAGGCGATGATACCACAACTGATAGCGGCATCTGCAAAATTAAAGATCGGACTAAAGAATATAAAATGCTCTCCGCCCACAAACGGCATCCATGTAGGCCAGTTTGTATCTATAATCGGAAAATAAAACATATCCACCACTTTTCCATAAAACCAGGTAGAATATCCACCACCTTCGGGCATAAAGCTGGCAATCTGCGAATGAGTGCTTTCATTGAAGAAAACCCCATAGAACACACTGTCTATGATATTTCCTAAGGCACCGGTCAGAATAAGAGCCACACAGACAATGTAGCCTGTTTTGAATCCTCTCTTTATTATTTTATAAAGATACCATCCTATCAATGCCACCGCAACAATGCGGAATGTTGTCAGGAACAGCTTGCCGAATATTTCCATACCGAAAGCCATTCCGTTATTTTCGGTGAAATAGATATAAAACCAATCTGTCACACGTATGCTTTCATGCCAGTACATGTGAGTTTTAATCCAGATTTTGATGATCTGGTCAATAATCAATACGGAAAAGATAACGAGAAGGGCGATTCTCCCCTTCGTGAATAGTTTCTTCATGTGTTTATTATAAATTAAACATAACGAGCTACAAGTGCCGTGCGTAAACTTTGCGCAGCTACTTGTAGCTCGTTACCTGTAGCCTACTTGCTATCTGTTATTTTTTACCACTGTTCTTTGCTTCAATACTTAATGTAGCATGAGGAACAGCACGCAGACGCTCTACCGGAATCAATTTTCCGGTTTCACGGCAAATGCCGTACGTTTTGTTCTCAATACGTACCAAAGCAGCTTGTAATCCTTGGATAAACTTCAGCTGACGTTGTGCCAGGCGGGTTGTTTCTTCCTTGGAGAGCGTGTTAGCTCCTTCTTCCAATACTTTATACGTAGGAGATGTATCGTCGGTATCATTACCGTCCAGTCCCATCAAACTTTTCTTCAACTGTTCATAGTCACGTTGTGCCAATTCCAGTTTCTCCATAATAATGGCACGGAATTCCTCGAGTTCCGCATCCGAATATCTAGTCTTTTCTGCCATAATTTTACAATTTTAAAAAGGTTAATCAATATAGTATTAGTCTTTTATCACGTTTACAAACAGTGAGAAGTCATCAAACTCCAGCATTGTTCCGTCTTTCACTTCATCTACAAGTTCCAGAGATGTGCCTAAAACTTGGTTACAAATATAAGTATTATATTCATTTACCGCATCATCTGTTTGCGTATTTTTCGAGATTGTTATTTTTATTTTGTCTGTAATCTCGAAGCCGCTTGACTTACGTATATTCTGAATACGGTTCACCAATTCACGGGCAATACCCTCACGACGCAATTCCTCGGTAACAGTAACTTCAAGTGCTACAGTCAGTTTACCTTCGTTGGCAACCAACCATCCCGGAATATCCTCACTAAAGATCTCGACGTCTGATGCTTCGATAACAGCTTCCGCACCATCCAGATTTAATGTATACTTTCCGTTCTTCTCCAATTCACCGATTGCTTCCTGTGACATTTCTGCAACCGCAGCGGCTACCGCTTTCATTTGCTTGCCGAACTTCGGACCCAGTTTCTTAAAGTCACATTTCACTTTCTTCACCAATACACCGGCCGCACCATCAACGAATCTGACTTCTTTCACGTTCACTTCGTTCATAATCAGGTTCTTCACAGCTTCGATATGAGCTTTCTGCTCTTCATCTACTACCGGAACCATGATACACTGCAGTGGTTGGCGTACCTTGATATTCACCTTACGACGCAATGCCAACACCATAGATGTAACATCCTGTGCCATTTGCATGCGGGCTTCCAATTCCTTGTCTATCATTTCTTCCTGATATTTCGGGAATTCGGCAAGGTGGACAGAAACGACACTGTCGCGTCCTGTTGCTGTAATCAAGTCCGTATACAACCGGTCTGCATAGAACGGAGATATAGGAGACATCAATTTGGCAACTGTTTCGAGACAAGTATACAATGTCTGATAAGCAGACAATTTATCCTGTGTAAATTCACCACCCCAGAAACGTTTACGATTCAGGCGGACATACCAGTTGGACAAATTATCATTCACAAAATCAGAAATCAAACGTCCTGCCTTTGTCGGCTCATATTCATTATAGCAAGTATCTACCTCCTTTATCAATGTATTCAATACAGACAAGATCCAACGGTCGATTTCCGGACGTTCTGCCATCGGCACATCCGCTTCTTTATATTCAAATCCGTCTACATTTGCATAAAGTGCAAAGAATGAATACGTATTATATAAAGTGCCGAAGAATTTACGACGCACTTCTTCCACTCCTTCAACGTCGAATTTCAGGTTATCCCACGGAGAAGAGTTGGTTATCATGTACCAACGCAACGGGTCGGAACCATACTTCTCAATCGTAGTAAACGGATCGACAGCGTTATTCAGACGTTTAGACATCTTGTTGCCGTTCTTATCGAGCACCAGACCGTTAGAAATAACAGCCTTGTATGACACACTGTCAAATACCATCGTAGCGATAGCATGCAAGGTAAAGAACCAACCACGTGTCTGGTCTACCCCTTCTGCGATAAAGTCAGCCGGATATACCTGACGGCTATCCAACAGTTCTTTATTTTCGAACGGATAATGTATCTGCGCATAAGGCATAGCACCCGAATCGAACCATACATCAATCAAGTCTGATTCACGTTTCATCGGTTGGCCATCTTTTGATACCAATATGATGTCGTCTACATAAGGACGGTGAAGATCAATTTTATCATAATTTTCTTCCGAATATTGGCCCGGCACGAAACCTTTATCCTTGTATGGATTGGATTTCATAAATCCGGCTGCTACCGATTTCTCGATTTCATTATAAAGTTCTTCTACAGATTCAATGCATATCTCATCCGTATTATCTTCCGTACGCCAGATAGGCAATGGAGTACCCCAATAACGGGAACGGCTAAGGTTCCAGTCATTCAGATTTTCCAGCCACTTACCGAAACGGCCGGTTCCGGTAGATTCCGGTTTCCAGTTGATGGTCTTATTCAATTCCATCATTCGTTCCTTGCAAGCGGTTGAACGGATAAACCAGCTATCCAACGGATAATAAAGTACCGGTTTGTCTGTACGCCAGCAATGCGGGTAGTTGTGGACATGCTTCTCTATCTTGAAAGCCTGATTGTTTGCTTTCATCATCATAGCAAGAGCGATATCCAAAGATTCGGCTGCCTGTGCAGCTTTCTCATCAAACTTACCATCTACCATGAATTCAGGATTGTAGGCGTTTTTCACCCAAGCACCCTGATATTCTTTGTATTTATCTACATCAACACATTCTTTTACAAAGGTTTCATCCAATTCATCCAATAGATAGAATTTACCTGTCAGGTCTACCATCGGACGAGTTTCACCTTTCTTATTAATCATGAACAGTGACGGGATTCCTGCAGCACGTGCCACATTCGCATCGTCCGCACCAAAGGTAGGTGCAATGTGAACGATACCTGTACCATCTTCTGTAGTTACATAATCTCCCAATATCACACGGAAAGCCTTATCACTAGCCTTCCAGCTACCATCTTCCGCTACTTCAACCGGTTTCACCCAAGGGATCAACTGCTCATATTCCATACCTACAAGATCCGGACCTTTATATTCGGCAATCACCTTATATGGAACGAGCTTGTCACCCGGCTTATAATCTTCCAGCTTCAAATCAGCAGCTTTTGCATTAAAGTGCGCATTCAATAAAGCCTTTGCCAGAACCACCGTTATAGGTTCTCCGGTATAAGCATTATAAGACTGCACAGCCACATAATCAATTTTCGGTCCTACGCAGAGCGCCGTATTTGAAGGCAATGTCCACGGAGTAGTTGTCCAAGCCAGAAAATAAGGAGTTCCCCATTCCGTCATTTCCGGTTTAGGATTCTTCATTTTAAATTGGGCAACGGCCGTTGTATCTTTTACATCGCGATAACAGCCCGGTTGATTCAACTCGTGAGAGCTCAATCCTGTTCCTGCAGCCGGCGAATACGGTTGGATCGTATATCCTTTATATAATAAACCTTTTTTATGCAGTTGCTTCAATAGCCACCACAGTGTTTCAATATAACGATTATCATACGTGATATAAGGATGCTTCATGTCCACCCAGTATCCCATCTGATGAGTCAGGTCTTCCCACTCCTTGGTATATTTCATCACGTCCTTCCGGCAAGCCGCATTGTAGTCGGCAACAGAGATTTTCTTACCAATATCTTCTTTTGTGATACCTAATGCTTTTTCTACACTTAGTTCCACAGGCAGTCCGTGCGTATCCCATCCGGCTTTACGCTTCACCTGATAACCCTTCATCGTTTTGTAGCGGCAGAAAATGTCCTTAATGGTACGAGCCATTACATGGTGAATACCCGGCATACCATTAGCCGAGGGAGGTCCTTCGAAAAACACGAACGAAGGACAGCCATCACGTTCTGTCATACTCTTGGCGAAAACCTGGTTCTCGTCCCATTTCTTCAGCACATCTTTGTTTACCTGCGAAAGGTCAAACTGCGAATATTCAGTAAATCTCTTACCCATAGCTGTCTACGATTTTACTATTTACAATTTACAATTTGAGGGGTATCCCCATTTTTAAGGGTGCAAATTTACAAAAACATTTGTTTAGTTGAGCAAAAAGCTAAGACTTTTAATCGGATTCGTGTGAAGTTAACGATTATAAACCGCCTACAGCCTAAACAAAACAGATATCTCCTTGTTTTAGTGGGAAACCTAAAAACACTTAACTTATGAATTATGGAATTAGTATTTTATTCAGGGCAATCCCTTTGGTGATGGCTATTTTTTGCTTCGGATACGGAGCGTTCATTTATGGTTATGGAGATGCTGGCGGTCGTGTTGTAGCGGGCCCTGTGATATTCTCATTAGGTATGATATGCATTGCGCTGTTCTGCACGGCTGCCACTATTATCCGGCAAATCATACATACATATAACCAAGCTGCGAAGTACGGTTTACCGATACTCGGTTATCTGGCAGCTATAGTGACTATAATCGGAGGTATCTGTGTTTTCAGTAATGCCGACGGTACTTCAGCTTTTGTGGCAGGCCATGTAATAACCGGTGTAGGTTTTATTACAGGTTGTGTAGCCACTGCTGCCACCTCCTCTACCCGTTTTTCTTTGATTCCGGGAAATTCCAGAGGCACGGGCAATGAAGTTCCTGAAGGCGCATTTTCTTTAGGTCAGGAACGGACATTGGAAATCATTGTCATTCTCATTTCTCTTATCGCATGGATATGGGCATTTGTTTTATTGGCTAACAGTCACGTGCATCCGGCTTATTTTGTAGCTGGTCATGTAATGGCAGGGCTTGCCTGCATTTGTACCAGTCTGATCGCATTGGTAGCTACCATAGCCCGTCAGATACGCAATGTATATTCGGAAAAAGAACGTTCACAATGGCCCAAACTCGTTTTATTGATGGGTTCCATTTCTTTTATCTGGGGATTTTTTATAATCTTAGCCGATTCAGGCAGCGCCAACGGTACTACCGGATATATCATGCTTGGACTAGGTTTAGTCTGTTACAGTATTTCCAGTAAAGTCATTCTTTTGGCTAAAATCTGGCGACATGAGTTCAAACTCGCCAATCGTATTCCTTTAATTCCGGTATTGACTGCATTGGCTTGTCTGTTTTTGGCGGCTTTTGTATTCGAGCTTGCCACCGTAAATGCAGATTACTTCATTCCGGCACGTGTTTTATCAGGGCTCGGAGCGATATGCTTTACGCTGTTTTCTATCGTTAGTATATTGGAGAGCGGCACGTCTTCCAAATAAAAAATATTCTATAAAAAGGGCGTCACTATATGCCCCGGATAGTGACGCTATCCAAGGCACATAGTGACGCTATCTTGACAGCATAGCGTCACTCTTTTATTTTTTGAATCTAACCTCATAGAGGTCATTCCTGCGGTCTTTCAAGTTACGTACACTACCATACGTATGCAGTTCGTTCAACAAATCCAGATCAACATCCGATACCAAAATCATTTCTGTGTTAGGAGTTGCCTCTGCCCTCTTTCCGTCCGTTGGAAAAGCAAAATCGCATGGGGTAAACACACCCGATTGAGCATATTGAATATCCATATTGTGCACACGGGGAAGGTTTCCGACACTTCCGGCAATGACTACAAAACATTCATTTTCAATAGCACGCGCCTGTGCACAAACACGAACACGGGAGTAGGCATTCTGGGTATCTGTCAGGAAAGGAACAAATAATATCTGCATTCCCTGATCTGCCATCAGGCGGGAAAGTTCGGGGAATTCCACATCATAACAGATTAAAACTCCGATCTTTGCACAATCCGTATCAAAAGTGTTCAGAAGTTTGCCACCGTTCAGTCCCCAGCTTTTTATTTCATCGGGGGTAACGTGTAATTTCTCGTACATTTCGTAGGTTCCATCCCGTCGGCAAAGGAAACCTACATTATAAAGTAGCCCATCCTCTTTTACGTATGGCATACTTCCTGTTATAATGTTAATATTATAGCTAATAGCCAGATTCATAAACCGTTCCCGAATCTCATCGGTATACTTTGCCAATCCGCGAATAGCCTGTGATTCTCCTTTATCATTATACTTCGACATCAAAGGAGCATTGAAATATTCCGGGAAAAGAACAAAATCGCTTTTATAATCAGATACTGCGTCCACGAAGAATTCTACTTGTTCGAACAGGTCGTCCAACGTTTTATAGCTACGCATCTGCCATTGCACTAATCCTACACGAACCGTAGTTTTAGGACTGATATATTCTTGCGTAGGTGGTTGATAATAGATATTATCCCATTGAAGCAAACAGGCATAATGTTTCGATTCTTCGTCATTCGGCAGATAATTGGTCATCACCTTTCGCACGTGAAAATCATTCGATAGCTGAAAAGTTAATACCGGATCATAAATCTCGCGTTGACGCACTCGTTCGATATATTCTTTCGGACGCATTTTGTCAGCATATTTATGATAATTCGGGATACGTCCGCCAAACATGATAGCTTTCAGGTTCAATGTTTCGCAAAGCTCCTTACGATATTCATACATACGACGTGCCAGACGCAAACCGCGATAACCCGGATGAATGAACACTTCAATGCCGTACAAGATATTTCCTTCAGGATTATGTGTATTGAATGTTTCCTTCCCTGTCACTTGTGCATACGTATGATCGTTCTTTACTTTATCATAATCAACAATGATGGAAAGAGCACAACCAACTATTTTATCATCGACTACTGTAACGATCTGACCTTCCGGAAAAATTTTAATTAACTTCTGGATCTGCTCACGAGTCCAAAACACATCGCTACCATCAGAATAGACGCGGGTAAACGACTGGGATAACTGTACATAATCTTCTATTTGCAGATTGCGTATCTGCACTTTATTAATTTTTATCGGATGTTGTTCCATAACAATACGTGTTTTATAAAAGATAGTGTAAAGGTATAGCTATTCCTTTAATTGTGTTTTCAAACCAAGAAATAATTAACAATACTATCTATTTTATGCACTCTTTTTGTAAGCGTCTCCGCGATTCTATATAGTGTATTAAAATAAAAAGGCTAATGATCCCTTTTTAGTCATTAGTCTTTTTCCATCTGTCAGGAAGCAGTTCCCTGTATTTTTCAATTGGTGTGTTCGGTTGCCATTCGGCTGTTCTGTTTATCACATCCGTGAGATACTCAAATAAATTCACTTTATGCATCCTACAAGTGAGTGCTATCGTATAGAGTATGGTACCTCGTTCGGCCCCCTTATGGCTGCCGAAGAACAATGAGTTTTTTCTTGATAAGGATATGTACCGGTTCATCCGTTCAACCATATTGTTGTCCAGATAAGTGTCACCATAATTAAAGATGTCCACCACTGCATTCCACTCATTGCGAAGATAGGTAATGGCTTCCTGCAGTTCGCTCTTAGGTAATAAATCCCCCCGTTCTTCTATTTCATCAAGCACATCTTTTATTTCTCCGAGTATGTCCGGTGCATACTTTTTTCGATGCATAAGATTCTGTTCTACCGTCCATCCCTCAACCCCAATTTTATGCTTATGCTCGTTTTGATAAAGTGCGTTTATCAGCTCCACGATTCTTTTTGCATCCGGGTCCTTCTCACCGCAATCTATAAATTTCCGTTTTATATGTTGCAAGCACGGGATGCGTGTGATATTGGGATAAGCATCGCTTTCGAGCTTCCGGTAAGGTGAGTAACCATCGCTTTGTATGATACCTTTGCAACTGCCTAATTCGTTAAGAATAACTCTTTCAGACCGGGAGCCGTCATCATAGAGCAGGTATATCATCCTGGTGTTTATGCCGACAACCACCCAAAGGTATCCCTTCCTGACTCCTTTTCCCTTGCTGTTCTTTTCCGGGACGAGTATTTTGTAATAGGTTTCATCGGCTGCCTTATAAGGATCACTCAAAGCTGTCTGCCGGATGCACTTATAAAGATTTTCGAAGAGGCTTGAGGCTTTTTCTATCAACTTATGAGCCGTAGGTTTCTTCAGCGTAAAGCCATACCCCTCGAAGTAGTTGATGATTCTTTCAACAGGTAGCGATTGTATATAACGTAATTCCATCAATCCGGCAATAAATGAACCGTCATAGCTGGAATTCAAGAAGGCCGAAGCCGGTGTTTTTCCCTCAAACAGGCGACCTTCTTGCGTATAGGTGTGTATCTTGTAGACATGCTTGATGAAGCGCATGGGTATACATTCATAGCGGACGCATATTCTGGGAACAGTGGTAAACAACCGGGCCTTATTGATGTCAAAATCGGGATCATCGGGATAAACGACATGTTCTTCTTCCTCCATCTCATAATGCATGTCACGTTTGGCCCCATTGTTCTTTCTTGCTTTACGCTTATCTGCTTTTTCCGCTTCTATCTTCTGCCGCTCTTCTTCGGATATGGCAGATTGGGGAGCCTGTTGCTGTTCGGATGTGTTGGATACAAGTTTGGCGAGTCCCTTAGTAAGGCGCTGTTGCTTGCTAAGAGATTCGCCTTTTTGAAGGAGTGCCTCTTTAAGGGAAGAAACCTCCTTTATCAAAGCATCTATTTGGTCCAAGAGTCTGTTGTTGTCATCTCGTAATCCCTTGATTTGTTCCTTCAATAACTCTATGATCTCATCCTTTTTCATGGCATAAAGATATAAAAAATCAACAAATTAACCAAATAAACCGGATGATATCTTTAGTACAAATAACTAATAATCAAAATGTTGTATTAGATCCTAAAACGTTTTCTCAACCGTACAGACTTTAATGACACTCCATTCAAGATAAAAGACAAAACCTGATAAGAAATCTCGTAATTACCTGTATTGGGGTTAAATGTCGGTAACTCAAAACTTCCACCTTCGAGGCGCTTGTAGTACAGAAGAAAGCCATCGCCATCCCAACGCAGTATTTTTACACTTTGTCGGTTTTTACCAAAGAATAAAAAGATATCTCCGGAAACGGGAGACAAGTCCTTCATTTCCGATCGTATAATTTTGAATAAACCGTCAATGCCAAGGTTCATACGAACAAAGCCCTGGTACAGATAGTAGCGATTGGCTGATGTTAGAGAATACATGGATCTCCCTCCTTTCTTTCGTAATCGCGCAACATTTTAATAACACCACTGGGTGTGGCCCGTTTGACCGAAATGGTGGTTCCACTGTTAAAGGTGATTGTGATCCCGGCAAGACTAAACTCTTCTTCCGACAACATGGCGGGTGCTATTTGAGTGAATGAAGGAGAGGAAGTTGTCGGTTGGGAGGGTTCAACGCCGCCATAATAATCACGGACCACATCTGCCTTGGCTTGTTTAACGCTATAGCCCCGTCTGGACATCCAGGAACTCATACCACCAAAAGTGGTATGCTGATCGCGGCAAACATCGGCTAAAGAACAATTGTAGTCTACTTTCAATACTTCAAGGAAATGTTTCCAAGTTTTTCCAAATCGATTTTCTGCTAAATCCATAATGCTTCATTTTTATACATAGCAAAAATATAAGAATGAAAAAAGGACGACAAGATAGAATCGCGGAGACGCTTACCTCTTTTTCTGCAAATTCCAAAGGTGAAGAAGCACTCCTTCACCTACAAAATACTTATTCACAGGTAATTCAGAAGAAAGATGAAGGAGTAGATAAAAAATGTTTCTTATATATAGAGAATGCTGCTTAAACAGAAAGAGAAAAAAGCAGTGTTTTAAGAGAAGGAAAGCGATGCTTTAAGTAGGCTAAAGCAATGCTTTAGTTGCGGAAAATAGCTGCTTTTATTTGATTCTGCTTCTTCTATCCACTTCTCTCTAGTCTGGAAAATTCTAAAGGCAAAACAATTAGATTTTCCAAAGGAATCTTTTTTAAGCCAGAAACAGATATGAGAAATCATAAAATCAACTTTTGAATCATTTTCATATAGGATGCGTATATAAATACTATCTTTGCGAATATCAATCATAAATAAAAGAGTACCCCAAAAGGTAAAGAAAAGATATGAATTCCAACAAATTCTCCTATCAAGGACAAATCGAGACAATTCTTCATTATCTAAATTCCATGATACAAAAGAATTGGACAGGTAAAACTGCCGATGAGTTCAATCGTTTGATATCCATACCTGAATTAGCTAAAATGGCATGTATGTCTGTTCGTAATCTTCAGCTGATGTTTAAAGCTTACACTAGCGAAACATTACATCAATATATCATTCGTACACGCATGGAATATGCCCAGCAATTACTCAAAGATAATAAAAAAAGTATAGCTGAAATATATGAATATATTGGATTTGCTAACCAGTCAGCTTTAAATAATACACTTCAAAAAAAATACAATCTCACTCCTCGAGAACTACAAAAGAAATTATTGGAAACAAGTCATACTTATCCTTCATATATTTCTCCTTACCGCATAGTGGAATCAGAAACAATACCTGTCTTATTTTTATCTTATATTGGCAATTATGACACTTGTAGCACAGTTGCTTTTGAGACATACACTTGGGACTACCTATATGAATATGCAAAAGAAAACTCTTTATTGCCAGATAAAGAAGATTATTGGGGGATAGCTTATGATGACACGGACATTACCTCATTAGAAAAATGCCGTTTTTACGCTTGTATAGCTATTCAAAAAGGAATAGAACCCAATCCCCCTCTTACTAGTCCAATAAAACACATGGATTTACCTCAAGGTACATACGCAGTTTATATCCATCAAGGAGATTATGCATTGTTAGATGCCTTTTATGAGACAATATTGAAACAATTACCGCAATTTTATAGCTTAGGAGAAACTCCAATCCTGGAACATTACTTGAACTCTCCCACCGACACAGATGTGAAAGAGCTTCTTACTGAAGTTTGGATTCCAATCGTTAAATAATTTTGTATAAGGGCGATATTTCACCCTTATACAAAATTAGTAGCTATCATGCCTGATATACACTTTCTATCAAAGACTTAGGACAATATCCGAGGATGTCAATAGAAATCTTCTCGGCTTCTTCTTTTGAGATGTTATCATTAACGATATAGTTCCTGAATACATTTTCCTTTTCTTTATATGCATAAGATGAAAGCAGCGGTCCTACGATCGTTCGTAATTGCAAGTTTTTAAAATCGTCACTTTGCTTGTCACTTAGACCAACACGTGTAGAATGCATGATGATTGATTTACTTTCTCCATCACGGCAATCTTTAACAGCTTCTTTTAAAACAGATTCTTTTTCCAAAGTATCATAATCTACATTCTTATCCTCAACAATAAATTTTAAAATATTATTCGGTCCAAATTTAATTGTGCCATCATCAAACTTAGCACTTCTTATTAAGATGCCATAATATGCATTAACGTCATCAGATAAACAAATATCAAGCCCTCCTCTTGTTCCACCTTTAAATTTTGAATTCTTTGTTATACCTGTACGATGAACATAAAATCTTCCATAATTATTTTTTTGCAGTTCATTTCCATGCACAAACTCATCATTAAATTTTGCATCTTTAAAATAAGCTTCTACTTCAATTGGGTAAATCCGTAGCCCACTATTTAGTTCAAACATATAGTTTGTGACTATTAGTTTATTAATTACTTGAAGTTGTTTCTCTATTTCCTTAAAATCACTACATTGCATTAAAACTGCAATTTCCTTTTTCAAAGTATCCATAATTATTATAGTATTAATATTTCTTTGGGTAAAGATAATCTTTCTAGTAAAGAGTTGTGCCGAATATATCATTTTTTTTACTTCTCACTTAGATGATATCAAATAGTCAACAACGGAGTCCCAATTCGGATACTGTTCCGAACCAAATAAGATCAATTCACCACTAAAATTTTCAGCACCATTTTTTAGGCGATCATCTATCAAAAAGTCTCCTTTGTTCAAATTTTTATGATGACTAAGAATTAATCGTTTATAACCATCTGTACCTAACCATTTTCTCACCCATATTAGTTTATCTGACCAGGCAGAAGGATTATTCCAAGGTGCCGTGGAAAGAATATACACATCATAAAAACGCGCTAAATGATGGTAGGCATTAATTGCTCCTTCATACGGACTCATTCTTGCAAAAATATCAGGTACCTCATCATATCGTCCTTCATACTCTCTCTTTTCGTATTCACTCAACTTGTTAATACCTGATTGAAAGTCAACCAGAACATTATCCATATCAATATAAAGTATAGGTTTGGAAATCGGTAATGCTGATATCATATAATTTCTATAATTTACTCACAGTCCAAGACAAACAATTCAATGCACCTCCCCATTTCTTTACAATCGGAGCCATATTAATTTGGTAAATTCGCCCCTCATAGGAAGGATATAATTCTTTTATCTGTTCCAAAGCCTCTCCATCTGTAGGTAATCCAAGTCCGGGGACAATGATTATATCACGTGTCTGAAGCATATTTATGTATGCCCAACTATTCTCATAATACTTACTAAGTTTTAAATCCACAACTGCAAAAACGTCATTCAATCTACATCTCATCTCCCGTTCTATCTTTTGAGGATATACTTTCAAGTTGACCAAAATCTTACCATCGCCAATATTGTGAACAATCCCATCTGTATGACCACAGATATCGTATCTATCCCATGGTAGAAATATAATATCTGCTCCATGAAAGTTTGCCTTCAATATTGCCAGTACTTCTCCCTGATCGATCTGCGAATTTTCTTGGAACACCTTTTCTGTCATGATAATAATTGGTTTCCGCTCTCTTATACATGATCCCATCCACTTAGAATTTCCCTCACACACAACAACATTCCCTCCATCAACTATAAGTGGCGATTGAATAATATCCATCTTACTACTCATGGCTTTAAGTACGGGAGCAATATTAGTTTTATACTGTGGTTTATCCGTCAAATAATCAGGTTCATAGCGGAATTGAATATAAGTATTAGCTCCCCACTGTATTGGCATATAATCTCGGCACCAATAATCTTTAGTGTGCATCAAAGTCCCATGTGCTATATGATGGCGAGAAAGAATATTAGATAATTCTTCATAAACTTTAGGGTAGTGACGTACAAAAAGGTTCGAAAAATAAACGGTATCTTTATATTGCTCTGTTATCATACTTCAATTTTTATAATGCAAAGATAAGCGCATCATTGGAGAACATATTTACTCAAAAATGCAAAAACATTAATTGTAACACCAACGATAAAACAATTAATGCAAAATAAAAGATTGATTTACTGTACGATATGTATATAAACAATTATGACACCATACCATTGGTATGATGTCATAATCTCAATAGAATCATGTCAGGAGGCCAAAGTCATAATGACATGATGAAATTACACTAACCTAATTTATTTATCTTTTTTCCAAAGTTTGCTCATATCTTCCAGTGTCTTACCTTTCGTTTCAGGTACCCAACGCCAAACGAAGATGGCAGCAGCTACGCAGATAATGCCATATAAACTATACGCAAACATCGGGCTGAAATCGTACAATGCCGGGAAAGTAGAAGATACAATATAGTTGAATATCCATTGGAAAGCCACAGCGATTGCCACTGCTTTACCACGGATAGTGTTCGGGAAGATTTCCGAGATCAATACCCAGCAAATCGGTCCCCAGGACATCATAAAGAATGCAGCATACACAATCACTGAAAGTACCGGAAGGATACCCTTTATTGCCATGCTGTCACACATTGCTACTGCAAATGCACCAACAGCCATACCGATAGAACCGATTATCAACAACGGTTTACGTCCGAAGCGGTCTACAGTGAAGATAGCAACCAGTGTAAAGACAATGTTTACAACGCCCATAATAACCGTTTGCATCATACCACCTCCTTCTGCACCTGCATTTTCAAAAATACGAGGAGCATAATATAGTACGGCATTAATACCGATAGCTTGCTGGAATACAGAAAGCAAAATACCGATTACAATTACTGCCACTCCATAGGTAAAGATCTTCTCTGTCTTTTCATGAGCAGTAGCTTTAATATCATTAAGGATTTCCTGTGCTTTTATCTTACCATTGATCTTTTCCAGAATTGAGTAAGCCTTTTCATCCTGCTGTATCAATACAAGATAACGAGGAGTCTTCGGAACAAAGAACAACAACAGGCCAAAGAAAGCGGCTGGGAAAGCTTCCGAACCGAACATGTAACGCCATCCTTCATAAACAGTCCACATATCAGATTCAGGACTAACAGACAGCACACCGGCTGCATCTTTCAAAATAACAGGATTCTGATGGTCGCCCATAATCAGGTAATTCACAAAGTACACTACCAACATACCGAAGATGATAGCAAACTGGTTACACGATACAAGCGTTCCACGAATATTAGAAGGGGCTATTTCAGCAATATACATCGGACAGACTGCAGAAGCCAGTCCTACTCCGATACCGCCCAAAACACGATACAGATTAAAAGCAATCAGCAAATCCATGTTCGGCTTTCCATATTCGAAGAATAAGAATTCCGGATAATAGGAACCTAATGCTGAAAGGAAGAAGAGTACGGCAGCAAGCCTTAAGGAATTACGACGTCCCAAACGGGAAGCAAATATACCGGAGATCGCACCACCCAGTACACAGCCAATTAATGCACTGGAAGAAGTGATTCCATGCATTACTTTATTGTATTGAAAATCAGAGGCCGAAAGGAAAAAAGCTTCCAAGCCTTTCTCTGCACCGGAAATAACGGCTGTATCGTATCCGAAAAGCAGTCCTCCCAAAATGGCGACAGAGGTGATCGAATATAGGTAGAGTTTACTACCCTCGTTCGTTGTATTAATCATGGTTATAAGTAGATAAAGTAGTGTTGTAGTAGTTGGAAATCTCACCACAGAGTGACACAGAGTTTCACAGAGAAATACAATATTGAATGAAAATGAACTCTGCGAGACCCTGTGCTACTCTGTGGTGAATTAATTATTAGCAATACATATTCAGAATTGCTTCATAAAGTTCTTGTTTACCGCTAGTTTGCTTCGGTTCACCGTTTGCTTTAGCATAAGCAACTACGTCTTCCAAAGTCAACTTGCCATCTTCAAATTCTTTACCTTTACCACCATCGAATGAAGCGTAACGGTCAGACAACATTTTCTTATATGGAGATTCGTTCAACAAAGCAGCTGCGCTTTCCAATGCACGAGCCATAGCATCCATACCTGCGATGTGAGCAATGAAGATATCTTCCAGGTCGGTAGAGTTACGACGAGTTTTAGCGTCGAAGTTTGTTCCACCGTTACCCAAGCCACCATTACGGATAATTTGCATCATAGCTTGTGTCAGTTCGTAGTTGTCAATCGGGAACTGGTCTGTATCCCAACCATTCTGATAATCACCACGGTTAGCGTCGATAGAACCCAACATACCGTTATCTACTGCTACTGCCAATTCGTGTTCGAAAGTATGGCCAGCCAAAGTTGCGTGGTTTACTTCAATATTCACTTTGAAATCTTTATCCAAGCCATGAGCTTTCAGGAAGCCGATCACAGTTTCTGTATCTACATCATACTGGTGTTTAGTTGGTTCCATCGGTTTCGGTTCGATCAAGAAAGTACCTTTGAAGCCACGAGCACGAGCATAATCACGAGCCATAGTCAGCATTTTTGCCAGGTGTTCTTTTTCACGTTTCTGATCTGTGTTCAAAAGAGACATATAGCCTTCACGGCCACCCCAGAATACATAGTTTTGACCACCCAGTTCAATAGTGGCGTCGATTGCATTCTTGATTTGAACAGCAGCACGAGCTACTACGTCAAAATCAGGATTAGTAGCAGCACCGTTCATATAACGTGCATGACCAAATACGTTGGCAGTACCCCACAACAGTTTGATACCAGTTTCAGCTTGTTTCTGTTTTGCATAAGCTACGATTGCTTTCAGATTAGCTTCGTATTCTTCGATACTTGCACCTTCAGAAACCAAGTCTACATCGTGGAAACAGTAGTATTCGATACCCATTTTCTGCATGAATTCGAAACCTGCATCCATTTTATCTTTTGCTGCTTGTATAGCGTCAGCACTACTATTCCAAGGGAATTGTTTTGTTCCGCCACCGAATTGGTCACCGCCTTCAGCACACAAAGTATGCCACCATGCCATAGCAAATCTCAACCAATCTTTCATCTTCTTACCGTTGATTACCTTTTCAGCATCGTAGTAACGGAATGCCATCGGATTCTTACTATCTTTACCTTCGAACTTAATCTTTTCAATTCCTGGGAAAAATTCTTTTGTTGCCATAATTCTTTTATTTTTAAATGGTTATTATTTAAATTGTTAATTATTTATCTGAAGAAAGAACCGGAGCCGGTATGTTACCGGTCATCGACTTTTCAAGGCGGTATTTCCATTTTGCATAGGCATCAGCATATTCCTGACGTTTCGCCACATTAGGCTCGATCACATCCAGTTTGTCAAGCGTAGCAAATGCTTCATTGTTATCTTTGTAGATACCTGCACCAATACCTGCACCTTTCGCAGCTCCTACTGAACCGTCTGTATCATAAAGCTCGATAGTGGCTCCTGTAACTCCCGCCAACGTATCGCGGAAGATAGAACTCAAGAACATATTAGCATGTCCGGCATGAATCATCTTCACGGGAATTCCCATCTGCTCCATGATATCAATGCCATATTTAAAAGAGAATACGATACCTTCTTGAGCGGCACGGATAATGTGGTGTTTACCATGTGCATTGAAGTCCAATCCACGGATGCTGCAACCAATTTCTTTATTATTCAACATGCGCTCGGCACCGTTACCAAAGGGTAGAATACTGATTCCCGCACTACCGATAGGAGCTTTGGAAGCCAACACATTCATTTCATTATAAGATATTCCTTCGGGAGCAATGTTGCGTTTTACCCATGAATTAAGAATACCTGTTCCGTTGATGCAAAGCAATACTCCCAGACGTGTCTGGTCTATTGTATGATTGACATGGGCAAAGGTATTGACACGTGACTGCGGATCATAGTTCACTTCACCGTTCACACCATAAACTACTCCTGATGTTCCCGCCGTAGAAGCAATCTCGCCCGGATTGAACACGTTCAGAGAGAGAGCATTGTTAGGCTGGTCACCTGCACGATAAGTAATAGGTGTTCCTTCTTTCAATCCAAGTTCTTTGGCAGTCATTGCACTGACGCGTCCTTGTTCTGCGAAAGTCGGTTTTATATCTGCGATCAAAGAAGAGTCGAATCCGTAATAATCCATTAGGAAGTCAGCCACCCGGTTGTTCTTGAAATCCCAGAACATACCTTCCGAAAGTCCGGAAACGGTTGTGCAAATCTCTCCACTCAACTTCATGGCAATATAATCACCCGGCAGCATTATCTTGTAAATCTGTTCATAGATGGCAGGTTCGTTTTCTTTAATCCATGCCAACTTGGAAGCTGTAAAGTTTCCCGGCGAGTTCAACAAATGAGAAAGACATCTCTCCTCTCCGATTATTTCAAATGCTTTCTGGCCGTATGGCACAGCACGGGAGTCACACCAGATAATAGCAGGACGCAATACACGCTGATTCTTATCGA
Organism: Bacteroides sp. M10; assembly: GCF_014334015.1. Taxonomy (GTDB): domain Bacteria; phylum Bacteroidota; class Bacteroidia; order Bacteroidales; family Bacteroidaceae; genus Bacteroides; species Bacteroides intestinigallinarum. The sequence goes on from NZ_CP060488.1 coordinate 5,114,306, forward strand.
CACATACCAATCCGTGCATCTGATAAGAGATACCGATAGCCTTTATTTCAGCAGCACTCACTCCGGATTCGGTCATAATAGCCTGTGTAGCCAACTTTAAGTTTTCCCACCAACTTTCCGGATCTTGTTCCGCCCATCCGGGATTCACTGCAATAATATTCGCTTCTGTTTTCGGAAAAAATGCCGATGATACACATTTGCCTGTTTCAGCATTTACCAAACTCGCTTTTACAGACGAGCTACCTATGTCATAACCTAATAGAAACATAATTTTATTTACGATTAAACGATTTACTATTTACGATTTAACGCTCAATGCCCGACAATTAATACTATAACATTCAACGCCTAATACTTGATACTTAATGCTTGAATAAAGTCTACCTTCTCACCTTATTATATATCTTCTTATCAAATTTATAATAACGGGCAGCACGGTGAGCCACTCCTTGTTGTTTTTCTTCCAGAGGAACTACATATTCCATCATGGCTATTTTCTTATGGAAGTTGCGTACATCCACAGCTTTGTCGTATACTAATTCAAAAAGGGTTCTTAATTGTGCAGCTGTAAATTTGCGCGGAAGCAGTTCGAACAGCATGGATGGATTGAATTCTACAAACTGACGAATATAAGTCATTGCTTCCTTAATAATCAGATTATGGTCGAAAGCCAATGTTTTCACATCTTTCAAAGCAATCCAGCAAGCCTGATGATCGTCCAGATTCTTATCCAACGTACGGTCTATCTTCACCATTGACAGATATGCAATGGTAACAATACGTTCCACTCTTGACTGCATGGCTCTTTCCAGCCAACGTACATCTTTCGGATTACTTGTTCTGTTTTTAGAACCGAATGCTTTAAACTGCATCAGATTCACATTTTTAAGTCCTGTCAGTTCATACAAAACTCGTTGTGCTGCTTCATCCAGGTCTTCATCCATATATATAAGACTTCCGGGAAGTTTCATATCGTGATATACTTCTCCATTATCTTCACCTGCACGTTTTACAAGCAACACTTTCAGTTGTTCTCCGTCAAAACCAATCACTACACAGTCCACTGATATATGATTGTTTGCTAAAGGTGTATTTTTCTGTAAATTTTGCATATCCATTTCTTTAAGACGGTGCAAATATAGAGGCTAAAACTCATCAAAACAAAAATAAGAACTATGCTATAAAACATTGTTTTTCATATAAATACATATCATACATTCTACAATATGAATAGTTAGTGTTATCTTACGAATTACAATATGTATTTTAGTATTTCCACGAGTGAGTAATTGTATAAAGTACAAAAACTAGATGGACGCTTTATTATCAGTACTTTTCATATCATTTCCAGCAGATACCGGTAAAGGTACTTATTGTATTTTAAACGATATGCCATTTTGTACCTTATCGTTTTTATTCTATCTTTGTCGGGTAAATATTAAAAAAACTAAAATGGAACGTCATCCAGTCATTTTATCCATTGCCGGCTCCGATTGTTCGGGAGGCGCAGGTATTCAGGCAGACATAAAAACAATCTCCGCTTTAGGTGGCTATGCGGCATCGGCTATTACTGCCATCACCATACAAAACACACTGGGAGTACGTGCTGTACAATCTATCGCCCCTGACATTGTTCGTGGACAAATAGAAGCAGTGATGGACGATCTGCAACCGGTTGCCATCAAAATAGGAATGGTAAATGATATTCAGATTGTTCGTGTGATTTCCGACTGTTTACAAAAATATTCACCTGCATACGTCGTTTACGATCCGGTAATGGTGTCTACCAGTGGAAAGAAACTCATGACAGATGAAGCAATAGGAGAAATAAAAAAAGAACTTTTGCCGCTTGTGACATTAATCACTCCCAACATCGACGAAGCGAAGGTGCTTACAGGCAAAAGTATTCACAATATTCAGGACATGCAGGCAGCCGCCAAAATGCTGACGGACGATTATCACACTAGCATCTTGTTAAAAGGCGGACATCTGGAGGGAGACAATATGTGCGACCTTTTGCACACGTCCGAGTCTATCTACCATATATATGAGGAGAAAAAGATAGAAAGCCATAACCTGCATGGAACCGGGTGCACCCTCTCCTCTGCCATTGCTACTTATCTGGCCAAAGGATACCCCATGCGAGAATCCATCCAGCACGCTAAAACGTATATCACTCAAGCTATTATCGCAGGAAAAGAATTGAATGTCGGACACGGCAACGGCCCTTTATGGCATTTTCCGGACTCCGTTGCACAAATGTGTACATTTTGTGCGGTTGTATCATAAAAATACGTAACTTTGCACCCGCAATTAAAAATCAATTAAATAATAAAAATATGAAAGCATTTGTATTTCCCGGTCAAGGCGCTCAATTTGTAGGAATGGGTAAAGACCTGTATGAAAACTCAGCTTTAGCAAAAGAATTGTTTGAAAAAGCAAATGATATCCTCGGATATCGCATTACAGATATCATGTTCGATGGTACAGACGAAGATCTCCGTCAGACAAAGGTTACTCAGCCTGCCGTATTCCTTCACTCTGTTATCTCTGCTCTTTGCATGGGTGATGACTTCAAACCGGAAATGACTGCCGGCCACTCACTCGGCGAATTCTCTGCATTGGTAGCTGCCGGTGCATTGAGTTTTGAAGATGGTTTGAAACTTGTTTATGCACGTGCAATGGCTATGCAGAAAGCTTGTGAAGCTACTCCTTCTACTATGGCTGCCATTATAGCATTGCCTGATGAGAAAGTAGAAGAAATCTGCGCAGCAGTAAATGCAGAAGGTGAAGTTTGCGTACCGGCTAACTACAACTGCCCGGGACAAATCGTTATCTCCGGTTCTGTACCAGGGATCGAAAAAGCTTGCGAACTGATGAAAGCTGCCGGAGCTAAACGTGCCCTTCCGCTGAAAGTAGGTGGTGCTTTCCATTCTCCATTGATGGACCCTGCTAAAGTTGAGTTGGAAGCTGCTATCAAGGCTACGGAAATTCATACTCCTAAATGTCCGGTATATCAGAATGTAGACGCACTTCCTCACACTGATCCTGCAGAAATCAAAAAGAACCTGGTTGCTCAGCTGACTGCTTCCGTACGCTGGACGCAGTCTGTTAAGAATATGGTTGCCGACGGTGCTACTGATTTTACAGAATGTGGCCCGGGTGCAGTACTTCAAGGACTTATTAAGAAAATTGACGGTACTGTCAACGCTCACGGTATTGCATAAGCATCCGTAAGAAAGACTTTATCTTTAAATATATGAAGCGTGTTGGTAACTATTGCCAACACGCTTTTTTATATTAAGCCTATTCATAGCATACGGATTAACATGTTGTATAACACCCCGTTACTTTTCTTTTCCGGCAAACTTTCCGTATCTTGCTATTGTTTTTATTACAGGAATCATTTACTCAAATTTATGAGCCATGAAAATACATGAATATCAAGCGAAAGAGATTTTCTCCAAGTACGGAATACCTGTCGAGAGGCACACTTTATGCCGTACAGCCGCAGGTGTCATAGCCGCTTACCGGAGGATGGGAACAGACAGGGTGGTTATAAAAGCACAGGTATTAACCGGAGGCCGGGGAAAAGCCGGAGGAGTGAAACTGGTAAACAATACGGAAGATGCTTATCAGGAAGCTAAAAATATTCTCGGAATGAGTATTAAAGGACTTCCGGTCAATCAAGTACTGGTTAGTGAGGCGGTAGATATTGCTGCCGAATATTATGTCAGTTACACCATCGACCGAAATACACGTTCTGTCGTTCTGATGATGAGTGCATCCGGCGGTATGGATATCGAAGAGGTAGCCCGTCAAACACCGGAGAAAATCATCCGATATTCAATCAATCCATTTATTGGTCTTCCCGACTATCTGGCAAGGCGTTTTGCTTTCTCCCTCTTTCCTCAAATGGAGCAGGCGGGTAAAATGGCGGCCATCCTTCAGGAACTTTATAAGATCTTCATGGAAAATGATGCATCATTAGTGGAAGTAAATCCGCTGGCACTAACCAAGAAAGGTACGTTGATGGCTATTGACGCAAAGATTGTTTTTGATGACAATGCGCTCTATCGCCATCCGGAGGTACATGCTTTATTTGATCCGACGGAGGAAGAAAGAATAGAAGCAGACGCTAAAGATAAAGGATTCAGTTATGTCCACATGGATGGTAACATCGGTTGTATGGTAAATGGTGCCGGACTCGCTATGGCTACTATGGACATGATTAAACTTTATGGAGGTCAGCCAGCCAATTTTCTCGACATTGGTGGTAGTTCCAATCCTGTCAAAGTAGTTGAAGCTATGAAACTTTTATTGCAGGATGAAAAAGTGAAAGTGGTCCTGATTAATATTTTTGGAGGAATCACCCGCTGTGATGATGTAGCAATGGGGCTTCTTCAGGCATTCGAGCAGATAAACAGTAATGTACCTGTTATCGTACGGCTTACAGGCACTAATGAGCATATCGGACGGGAACTGTTACGGAATTACAGCCGTTTCCAAATAGCCACAACGATGAAAGAAGCTGCTCTTATGGCTCTGAAAGCATAATAAGTACCCAAATCATTAATAAATAAAGCAATTATGAGCATATTAATAGATAAATCCACCCGCCTGATTGTACAGGGAATTACTGGGAGAGACGGACTTTTCCATGCCAAGAAGATGAAAGAATACGGAACCCATGTTGTTGGGGGAACTTCTCCGGGCAAAGGAGGAACAGATGTAGACGGCATCCCCGTATTCAACACTATGTATGACGCGGTTGAACAAACGAAAGCCAATACTTCTATCATTTTTGTTCCGGCACGTTTTGCCGCAGATGCCATTATGGAGGCAGCAGATGCGGGCATCCGGTTAATCGTCTGCATTGCGGAAGGAATCCCCACGCTGGATGTAATTAAGGCGCACCAGTTTGTCGAACAAAAAGGTGCTATGCTGATCGGCCCCAACTGTCCGGGACTGATCTCTCCGGGAAAAAGCATGGTGGGTATTTTACCGGGACAGGTCTTTTTAGAAGGAAATGTCGGAGTTATCAGCCGTAGCGGAACACTTACTTACGAAATTGTGTATCACTTAACGGCGAATGGCATGGGACAATCCACTGCTATCGGCATCGGGGGTGACCCTGTTGTAGGTCTTCATTTCCGTCAACTGCTGGAGATGTTTCAAAATGATCCGGAAACAGAAGCGATCGTCCTGATTGGAGAGATTGGAGGAAACGCAGAAGAACAAGCGGCTGAATATATCCGCAATAATGTAACCAAACCTGTAGTGGCATTTATTGCAGGACAATCAGCTCCTCCGGGGAAGCAGATGGGACATGCAGGAGCTATCATTTCGGGAAGTTCCGGTTCGGCAAAAGAGAAGATTGAATCTTTAGAAGCTGCCGGTATCCGGGTAGCACAAGAACCTTCGGATATACCGAAACTATTGAAAAGATAAACTCTAAAAGAGAAAGACAATACAAAAGTAGTCATATCATAATAGATGCAGATTCACTCCCTCAAATAAGTAATTACATACTTATCGTTTAGAGTAAATCTGCATTTATTTTACATACCTTTCTTTATACCTAATTTTATAAGAAGAGCATTCATAGGATATGCACAGAAGAAGCCGAAAAGCATAGCCAACTGCATCATAAACCAGAATATCCATGTGTCTTTGGGTAACGGTTCATTAATGAACAATACAAAATAGACAATCGCCATCCAGCCATACATTCCTACCTGCCAGGACAAAAGAGAAAAGAAATCCGCTTTGAAAGCACGAGCCAAGGCATTACCTACCGATTTTTTTTCCATCTCCCGAATAGCATAGAATTGGAAATAAACACCAATCATCAAAGCCAGAATAAAGTCAAGTACCCAATTACCAAAGAGCTGACTTCCTGCCACAGTTACAGGAACGTAGTTTGTAAACCACTCTCCTATGATATCTGCCAATGTACATCCTGCACCACAATGAAGCGCCGACAAAGCTACCGATTGCCAATAAGGACGTTGCATTCCTTTCATCGACATTTCTCCCGGCATGGCCATATCCATCGCCATATTATCTTTCATACCGGACATATCCATTTTCATCCCATCATCCTCCACTTTCATCGGAACACTCCGTCCAAACTTATTATACGCCCATAAAGCTAAATAACTTCCCCATAATGCAGATAATATCCAGACTGCATTCATTATCTTCATTGATTGCGGACGATGTGTCAGGTCTATGGCAATATGTACTGCAATTCCGATACCTGAACATACTAAGAAAACGGCTATTAAATTGAGCATGACTGTATGTTTTTAAAGATTCAGATTACAAAACATCCTTTATTTGTGAATAGTTCACCCCATTACTTTTAATTTTATCCCGTCGAACTATTCCCCACACAAGTTGTTATCATTTTATAATCAAAACAATAGAAATATGAGCAGACGTAGACAATTAGAGCATGAAGTATCTGTTGCTCAAGAAAGAATAAAGAAAGCTGCAAAAGATACACCGAAGAATATCCTGAAATTATGGGAACAAGAGCTGGTAGACCTGGAATTGGAACTCAATAATATGGTGGATGATGAAGAAGATAACAATGAGGATTAACAGAAGAAAGGCGCGCTAGTTACCTAGTGCGCCTTTCTCTATTACTGTATATGTATTCAGTATTAATTCTTTGGCAATGCTTCTTTTACTACCATTGAACGACCTACATATTCTGCACCGTTCAATTGTTCGATAGCTTTAGCAGCTTCTGCATCATCCGGCATTTCGATAAACGCAAAACCTTTTGATCTTCTAGTTTCACGATCTGTGATTAACTTTACTGAAGCAACTGTTCCATACTCTTCCATTACATGTCTCAAATCTGATTCCTTAACATTATAGCTAAGATTTCCAATGTACAAATTCATAAAATACAAATATAAAAAATTAATAATTCAATAAGAAAGTTTTAGGAAGATCTTAATTAGAGATGGATATGCTCAAATAAATGAGAAGATTCATGTAAAAAAATCAAATCGTAATAAACCTCTTTATTGTTGTTGATGCAAAGAAAGGCATTATTTGGGGATATTGCACTATATTCTCTCCTTTTTCTTTCTGCAAAACATCTTTTTTATGAAAATAGGCCAATACTTAACGTTCTTATTCTTTTTATACCAAGCCATTCCATGTAAACTACCGGATTAGTCTTTCTGCAAATTCTTCGCTACAAATTCCTCAAAAAACGTTTTCTTATAGTTTCCACCTCCTATTCCTATCTCATAAGACTTAATAAAAATATCATTGGTATCAAAAGAGTCAATCCGTGAGGTATTGACAATATAGGACTTGTTTATCCGGAGAAACTGTTTAGCGGGCAGTTGCTCATGAATATTTTTCAGATTCATCTTAGTAATCACCCGCTGATCTTCCAATTGGAGAATGGAATAATCCTTTAGTCCTTCAATAAAAAGAATATCACTGAAGTTTATCTTGATATAGCGTCGTTCCGATTTGATGAAGATATATTCTTCCTGTATCTCCTCCACTCTTTCGGCTGTTTCCGACAATAACAGTTTATGATATGCTATTGTCTTATTGACTGCTTTCAGAAAACGGTTCATTTCAATGGGCTTCACCAGATAATCAATGGCACTTACTTCATAACTATCGAGTGCATATTCCGCATACGCCGTTGTAAAGACAATCAACGTATTCATGGGAATGCTTTGCGCAAATTCTATTCCGGTAATTCCCGGCATCTGAATATCAAGGAAAATCAGATCAACTGTATATTCATTTATATAAGCGGACGCTGCGATAGCATTATTAAAGCTACCCACCAATGTCAGTTGTGGAATCTGCTCCACCAATGCCTTCATACCTTTGCGAGCTACCGGCTCGTCATCAACAATAATACAATTCATAAGTTTAGATGTAAGTTGACATTATAAGTTGTTTCTTTATCTTCTATCTGTAGCGTATACCGTGATTCATAAAGTAAATCCAGTCTGCGTTTCACATTGGCCAACCCTATTCCCCCTTCCCGCTTAACAGGCACACGGGGCTTAGAATTCTCGCAACGAAACGTCAACTGTTTATTATGCACAGAAAAATACAGGTGAACATAAGATAAATTGTCGCTATCCAAATTATGTTTCACCGCATTCTCTACAAAAGGAATAAACAATAACGGAGGAATACAGATATTCTCCATATTTCCCTCTTGAAAGATTGTATATTCAAAATGATCCCTTCTCACCTTCTCCAATTCAAGAAAGCTGGTGAGAAACTGTATATCTGCAGTAAGAAATACTTCTCTTCTTGTACTGTCATTCAACTGGTAGCGAAGTAGATTGTCCAGTTTCTCCAATATCTGTGAAGCCTCATCCGGAGCATCCTTTACCAAAATATTGGCATTATTCAGCATATTAAAAAGAAAATGCGGATTGATCTGTTTCTTTAATTGTTGCAATTCTGCCTGCTTAGTCGCCTTCTCCAATTCAAGAATCTTTTTATCGGAGACAACCCAACGGCGGAATAGTTCAAAGCTCGTACAGCCACCTGCACTTAATAGCAGTACTAATACTCCATAAGCAATACTATCAAAAGAAACAGCATGGTTATCCTGTATACAAAACCCACGAATACCGTATCGTTGATATAATGGAGACAGAAATATAAATCCTAATAATACACTCACTAAATTGACTCCGAGAAACGAAATCCAATAAAACCATAACTTGCGCTTGGCCTTATACAGGAAACGGGGCACTAACCAATATATATTCAGATAGATAGGAAACGCAAAAACCAATATACTAACCGGATATGCATATAGGAAACCTTCTCTAGTAAAATCTCCATATACATTCTGAAAGCCCAAAAAGAGTATAATAAATAGCAATAGTAAATTACTGATAAGCCTGAAACGGTCATTTACCAGATTCTTCCCCCAATCGTATACATTCCAGGTATCTTTCATAATTCCAACATTAAACCAATGGTACACAGTGCCTCATCATTATAGCCACTTTTTAATTGATAACCTCCCGGATATAACAAGTCCAATCGTTGCCGTAACTTGTCAAAAGCAGGTGCCACTTGCAGACTTTCCTTTTTTCGCAGACAGTATGTACAAATGAATCGAAGCTGATTCTCTTCCATTTGAAAATCGATCCTTATATTTTCTCCCTTTCCATTCTCTCCACATACAGTTGTCCGAATCACATATTCTATCACAGGCATAAACAATAAAGGAGGAACTTGTATATAACGCACTTCATTCAGGATGTTGACTTCAAAATTAAACTCCGGATTACATAGTTTCTCCAACTTCATATAATCAGTCATAAAATCGATATCATCTCCCAACAATACCTGTTGCCGTTCACTTTCATAAAGTTGGTATCTAAGCAACCGACTTAATTTAAAGATAAGCAATGACGCCTTTTCTCCATCTTCTCCCAGCAAGGTTCGTACCTTATTCAATATTCTCGAAAAAAACTCCGGTTGGAGTTGATCCTTCAAATGATTTAGATCAGTCTGTATGTTAATATTCTCCAATTCATTTAATCGTTGTTGATAGGCCACCCAACGATGCAGAAAAATAGTAAAAGAAAAAGCCAGGAAATAGAGTATCAGTGCCAATGCATTTATCAACAGAAAGAAAGGGAGATCACTGTTTAGTCTTTGCATCTGTTCGGGTATAACATAATATTGCCCTAGAAAACAAATAGCACCAACCATGGCGGTCAGCATAAATCCAACAAGGCAACTCAAATATATGATATACTTTTTATATCTACGCTGAAACAGATAACCGGGAATTAACCAGTAAGTATGCAGATTTATGATTCCCCATAGAATGACAGAAAGTAAAAGACTAACTCCCGTAGAAAGATTTAGCCCTAAACTATCGCTTTCGACAAAAGTGCCTCTGAACACTAAAAAGGAGACTACAAGAAATATCCCAATTTGCTTCAGTAACGTATATAATAGTATCTTAACTGACATCAGGCGATAAAGTTACCATTTTTTAGAACTTATACTTCATTCCCACCGAAACATACATTGCCGGTTTAAAATATGGATCAGTATCTTTAGACATATCTTCGAAGAAAGCCTTTAAAGTGCGGGTAGTGTAATAAGCTATTCTGCTACACGACACACCGGCAGTAGCAGTGATTGAAAAAGAATTCCCCATACTTACTTCCGGTTGTAAACCTACAATAATGAATTGCTGGGAAAACATAGTATCTTTTCCTTCTCTTTCCAACAATGCCAATGACCCGTTCATTTCTGCCACTAACCTTAGATTCAGATATTTATTCATTTTCATTCCTGCCGATACTTCCATGGCATTCAGCATCGAAACTTTAATCTGATAACGTCCTTCGGTGCTCCAATCAAAATAAATAGCAGGAAATACCATCGGATAACCAAACGTGTTATTTATAGCCAATCCGGCTCCAAGAGATAAATTGGACTTGAACTGCCGGATGAAAATAACTCCTCCCTGTCCCAGGACATTCTTCAGTTTTACATCAGAAGAGGTATAAACACCTGCACCAACTGTCGTCAACAAGAGCCATTTTTTGCTGATAGGGCGAATATTGGTTACGCTCAACTGCATATTTATGATTTGATCTATGTCTATGTAAGATTGAAGATTCTTATTATTCATTGCCGTATAGCTTCCTCCTGCCGAAATCATCCAAATTGTGGGCTGATTTCTTTCATTCATTTTCTGTGATACGGGAATATTGACGTTCCCTTCCACAAAGCACATATCCCCTTTCCCGGGATACTGTCCGTTTTCATCTTTATATCGGGAAGAAGATATATACCCGGTTTTCACACTAACCTGTGCCTGTATATTTTCAGGAAGTAATAGAAACAAGGCGAACGCACTTAACAAAATAATCCTCATTCTTTTATCTGTTTTAGGGTTTGAATGAGACAAAAGTAGAGTTTTACCGATCTGCGTAGAGAGTTTGTAGACCAAACCCGGTATTAAGTAGACCAAACCTGTAAATTTGTAGCCTATTTGGTCTGAATGTATTATATAAAAAAATAAAAGACTATCTTTCAACCGAAGATAGTCTTTTATCCGTATATCATTTTTTAATTATCCACAATGGAAATACTTATGTACGAGATCTAACATCTCCATCGGCTTTCCTTCCAGATCCGCACGCAATGTTTTATCTTCATAACCACGAAGTCTGCGGATGATACCATCAATCATTGCCGGGCTGAATACATTATATTGTTCAAAGATTGCCCGTTGTTGTTGCAGGCAATCGGCAGAAGCTTCACAGCTATCCGGCAGTTGCGCCAGTGATTTCAGCTTATCTTCGTTTTCTTTCTGATGGATATTCACATTTACATAAGTTTTTTCAGCAATGTCCAGCGCATTTTCAATCTCAAAACCATGACGGCAGGCAACAGCCAAACCAGCCAACAGTTGATACAAATCTGCCGAACCATCCGGAGAACGCATTTCTACAGTCTGCTTCTGGCTGGTGTCAAAATGACTTTCAGCTTCCAACGGATTTGCCAATGTACACATATCTGTTTTTGCAGCCCATCCCAGAGGTACACGCACTAATACAGAGCGGTTACGATCTCCCCAACAAACATTGGTAGGTGCTTCCTGATGAGGAACGAGACGAAAATAAGAAGTAGGATTGGTATTTCCAAAAGCAGTAATTGACGGAGCAAGCACCATCATTCCGGCAATTGCTTTGCGTGCTGTTTCCGACAAAACACCGTCTTTCAGCATCTGGTTCTTTCCGTCTTTCATGATACGCATGTGGACATGCAAGCCCGAACCTGCTTTACCTGCCGTAATCTTTGGAGCAAAGGTTACATTGTATCCATATCTAAATCCCAGGTTACGAATCACCCATTTGGCAATCATTAATTGATCTGCTGCCTGCGATACGGGAACCGGCAGGAATTCTATTTCATTCTGCTCATAGATATAACCATCCAGCGTAAAATTACCTACTTCAGAGTGTCCATACTTTATTTGTCCGCCTGTCTGTGCGATGTAAGACATACATTGGGTACGGAATTCATTGAATTTAGCATAAGGGCCCGATTCATGATAACCACGTTGATCGGTTGCCTGGAACATACCGGTGTCCGGAGCTATTACATAATATTCCAATTCGCCCATTGCCTGAAATTCCATTCCAGTAACTTCTGTAAAAGTCTTGCTTGCTTTGTAAAGGGTATGTTCTGGTGCACTTTCAAGTGGTTCACCGTCTTTATTGAAGAAAGAGCAAAGCATGGACAGCGTCGGAATCTCGGCAAACGGATCAACGAATGCTGTGCAAAAACGGGGAATCACATAAAGGTCACTACTGCCCGCTTCTATAAATGAGAAAAGGCTGGAACCGTCTACCCGTTCTCCACATGTGAGAATAGCTTCCAGATAAGCTTGATTGTTGATGACAAAGTTCAGAGTTTTCAGACGCCCGTCTCCCGCCGGATACATAAAATTAACCATGCGGATATCTTTTTGCTGGATAAATGAGATAATGTCAGCTTTTGTAAACTCTGAAGTTGGTTTCTGAAGGAATGCCACCAACTGGTTAGCATTCATTGATAAATCATAATTCATAATCGGTTGTTTTTCGTTGTTGTATGATTAAAACGGTTTGTTGAATGCCAAAGATAAGGAAAAGATGGAAAATCAAGTAAGAAAAGATTTAATTATTTCTTTGCTATGTTGCATTTATGTCTATTATCCTATTTAAAACGCTTCAGGTCTTTCTTCTCAAAAATCCATTCCGGAGTGTATAGTTTCCCAGTATCCGTTTCGGTCAGCTCGTACCAAGGAGAAAGGTTTCGGCTGGTTGGATTGACCAGGATATGAATCTGTTGGGCAGGCATATAGCTTTGTGCCAGGAGAAATACTTTCTTCCCGGTATTCGGATGAATGGCAACATCCATAACAATCACAGCATGACCGGGTGAACCGCCTTTAATAAAGACATCCCCGGGTTGCAAGGAAGTATAAAGCACAGCTGGGAGTTCACGAGATAAAGAGGCAGTTCCGGCATACATAAAAACCATATCGAGATAGTTACGGAAAGTTTTATAGGAATAATCCACTCCCTTGCCCGAAGCATACCATTGAACCTGATTACCATTGACTTTTATTCGATTTCCCTCCGCCCATTTCTTATATTCGGCAGTAAATCCACTTGTGAAGTTGAATTTTATGTCTGCATACCGTTTATGTTTCCACAGATATTCCGCCCGCAAGCGTATCACTGCATCGGCACACTGCTGCAAATCACGATTGCCTATCTCCATATCTACGACTGCAAATGCGGCTGCCTGATTGGCTTTTTCTTTTCCATTGTAAAGTAACACTTTACTGCCTTTAGGCAATAATGGCAAATTGCGCAAATAAGTTGTAAACGAATTATCGGAGCAGGTCTCTCTGACATATCCTGACGGAGGAGCGATTCTATCCGCAAGCCTCTCCTGTCCCCATGAGTGAAAGACTATGAGAAGCAAGCCTGCACATATTAACAAATACTTCATATCGGTTTTTCTTATTCCATATCCGGACAAATATAAGTAATTATTATTGAAAACGAAGATGAATGTCTGTTTTTCTCCCGATTGAAAAGTCTCTTTCTCATGAAAAAACTCAAACATACTGATTATAAAAACCAATTGACTGCCTCAACTGTTTTATTTGAATAGAACTATTAAAACTACCGTCACATGAAAAAGGATATTCTAAAAGACCTGCTGGCAAAGCCCGGAAAGAAACATTCGGTATCGGATTTTGACTCGTCATTCACTGGCGATTTATCCAAACAAGACGCTAAAGAGCAACTGGCAAAGGATATTGAGAAGCTTTCGGAGCTGCAAAGTATGCTTTATGCACAAGACCGGTATTCAATCCTGATTATCTTTCAGGCGATGGATGCTGCAGGAAAAGACGGGACTATCAAGCATGTGATGTCCGGCATTAACCCACAGGGATGCCAGGTGTATTCGTTCAAACAACCGTCTGCTGAAGAACTGGACCATGATTATCTCTGGCGTATCAATCGCTCTCTCCCGGAAAGAGGACGAATCGGTATTTTCAACCGTTCGCACTACGAGGATGTACTGATTGCCAAAGTGCATCCGGAAATTATTCTATCCAACAAGTTACCAGGTGTCGAAACCGTAAATGACATTGATCCCGACTTCTGGAAGCGTCGTTATCGACAGATCAACGATTTTGAACGCTATCTGACGGAGAATGGAACGATTGTCCTGAAATTCTTTCTCAATGTATCGAAAGCCGAACAGAAAAATCGATTCATGGAGCGACTGGACGATGCATCTAAAAACTGGAAATTCTCTTCGGCGGACATCAAAGAGCGTCAATTCTGGGAGGACTATATGAATGCTTATGCCGATGTACTGACGGAGACATCGACGGACTTGGCTCCATGGTATGTAATCCCTGCCGATAATAAATGGTTCATGCGTTACGCAGTAGGACGAATTATTTGTGACCGGATGCAGCAATTGGATTTACATTACCCCAAACTGTCGAAAGAGGGATTGGAAAAGCTAGAAGAGTGTAAGAAAAGTGTATCAAACATTAACTTTTAAATCACTTGCGCTTATCCTTTTTTATTCTAACTTTGTAGAAAGACCTACATACAGAACTAAAATTGATAAGCTTATGGACATCCAAACTTTTATTCAAAATTTCAAAGAGGCATTCGGAGAAAATGCTGAATTGCCTCTTGTTTTCTGGTACTCGGACGAGCAAAAAGGAGAAACAGAAAAGATAAACGGTTGCTTCTTCAAAGGTATGAAGACGGTAAGAGATGGTGGTATTATCAGCCTGAATGCCGAAAACATCGGTTGTGGCGGCGGTAAATTCTATACTGGCTTCACCGAAATGCCGGAACGTGTGCCGACTTTCGTTTCGCTCAAAGAGAAATACAAACAGACTCCCGAAATGGTCATCGACTTTATACAGCAAATCGGAGTTCCCCGAACAGAAAACAAGTATCTTCATTTTGCACGTATAGATAAGGTAGAAAGCCTTGAAGAAATAGAAGGTGTCGTATTTCTGGCAAATCCGGATATGCTTTCGGGCTTGACCACTTGGGCTTTTTATGATAATAACGCAGAAGATTGCGTCGTTTCTACCTTTGGTTCCGGCTGTAGTGCTGTAGTGACGCAAGCCACGATAGAGAATCGTAAAGGAGGCAAACGCACTTTCCTCGGTTTCTTCGACCCATCGGTTCGCCCTCATTTCGAAGCTGACAAACTAAGCTATACCATACCTATGTCCAGATTTAAAGAGATGTATGAGACGATGCGCCAAAGTTGTCTATTCGACACGCATGCATGGGGAAAGATTAAAGAAAGAATGAACGGATAATTTCCCATAACGAAATTGCATATCATTATACAATTATCGGGACATTAGGTATCTTATTCCGAACATACAAGGCTTCTCTTTCGTTGTTATAGAAAGAAACTGCCACTTGATACTGACAATTCATTATCAAGACAGATATTTTCTGAATATCAATCCTTGTTATACGAACCAATATGACTAAAAAAATAGATTATATATCCTTGTTTGCGCGCCTTGCGCTTGCTATCGGATTCTTGTCGGCAGTTGCAGACCGCTTAGGTTTATGGACTCCTTTGTTGGGAAGCGAAAATGTAGTTTGGGGCAATATGGAAAGCTTTACTGCTTATACCGGAGTTTTGTTGCCATGGGTCCCCAAATTGCTAATACCATTATTGGCATGGACGGCTACCATAGCAGAAACGATTCTCGGTATATTGCTATTAATAGGTTTCCAGAAACGTTGGGTCGCTCTTCTTAGCGGCATTCTATTATTGACTTTTGCATTCTCCATGTCGTTCTCCTTGAATGTGAAAGCCCCATTCGATTATAGTGTATTTGCAGCTGCTGCGTGTGCTTTCTTACTTTATAAAGAAAGTAAGGTAAAACAGGAAGAATATTCATAATATATAAAGTGAAAACAGGAAGTATAACAGAAAAGCGTAAATCAAAACCTGCGCGCTGGCGCCCTGCTTGTCTTTGAAGGTTTCCCGTAGGGCAACTGTTGTTTCCCCGTAGGCAAACCATAGTTTCCCCTGCGGGGGAACAACAGTTTGGCTACGGGGAAACTATGGTTATCTACGGAGGGATGAATTCTTTTCCTGCCGGATTAAAAAAAAGATGTCGGCAGGATTAAACCTTTTATCAGGAGAAAAGTCTTATTATTAATATATTATCGTTCTATTCAACATTAAAGTATCAACGAAAATGGAAACATCCGTCAAACTCTATTCGCTGAAACACAGCAATGTGAAAACCTACCTGTTTGCCTTACTGTTCGTAGCGGGTAACATTGCACTTCCACAATTATGCCATCTTATACCTTATGGTGGTCCTACCCTGTTACCTATTTATTTTTTCACGCTGATTGCGGCTTATAAATATGGTTTTCTTGTAGGATTATTGACTGCTATTCTTTCACCAGTCATCAATCATTTATTGTTTGCCATGCCCTCGGAGGCGGTACTTCCCATCCTATTAATCAAATCGTCCTTACTCGCCGGAGCTTCAGCTCTTGCAGCACGTACTATAAAATCGGTTTCATTACTGGCCATTCTTGGTGTCGTACTCACTTATCAGGTCATAGGCGTTGCATTTGAATGGGCCATCGTCGGAAGTTTCTACGAAGCAGTACAGGACTTCCGTATCGGTATTCCGGGAATGTTACTGCAATGGTTCGGCGGATACGCCCTCCTGAAAGCAATTGCAAAACTCTAAACTAATATAGAAAGATGGACAGAAGGGATTTTTTAAAAACAGTAGCTATCACCGGAGCCGCCTTGACTATACAGCGTTCGGAGGCTATGGAGGTGTTAA
Source organism: Bacteroides sp. M10 (assembly GCF_014334015.1). GTDB lineage: Bacteria > Bacteroidota > Bacteroidia > Bacteroidales > Bacteroidaceae > Bacteroides > Bacteroides intestinigallinarum. The sequence goes on from NZ_CP060488.1 coordinate 5,131,230, forward strand.
CTCAAACAATCAATAAAGCAAACGGAAGCAATCCTGATCTGGTGGCCGTTATGGGCGGAGAACCCGAAGAGATGTTCCGCCGTGCCATAAGCGAACTGGGGGGTATGAAGCAATTCGTGAAACCGGGACAGAAAGTGGTTGTAAAACCTAATATCGGTTGGGATAAAGTGCCGGAACTGGCAGGAAATACGAATCCGAAACTGATTGAAGAAATCGTCAGACAATGTTTTGCCGCCGGAGCTAAAGAAGTGGTCGTGTTCGACCATACTTGTGACGATTGGCAGAAATGCTACAAAAACAGTGGTATTGAAGCTGCTGCCAAAAAAGCCGGAGCCAAAGTAATGCCGGCACATCTGGAGTCGTATTACAAACCAATTGATCTGCCAAAAGGCAAAAAGATGAAGAAAGCCAAAGTGCACGAAGCGATTCTGGATTGTGATGTATGGATCAATGTTCCTATTCTGAAGAATCACGGAGGTGCCAATCTGACTATCTCCATGAAAAATCACATGGGGATTGTGTGGGATCGCGGATTCTTCCACCAGAACGATTTGCAACAATGCATCGCAGATATCTGTACATTACAGAAGAAAGCTGTACTCAACGTAGTAGACGCCTACCGGATCATGAAAACAAACGGTCCCCGGGGACGCTCTGCATCCGATGTTGTACTGGCAAAAGGATTGTTTATCTCACCGGATATTGTAGCCGTGGATACGGCTGCTGCCAAGTTCTTCAATCAAGTACGTGAGATGCCACTGGATACAGTAGGACATCTCGCCAATGGGGAAGCATTGAAAATAGGAACCATGAACATTGACAAATTGAATGTCAAGCGAATTAAGATGTAAAACAACCATGTTAAGAAGGCTACGTATTGGAATATCAGCATTTTTATTTGTGCTGATTTCTTTCTTTTTTCTCGATTTCGCAGAAATATTACCGAACAGTTTTCATCGGCTGGCACATTTGCAGTTTGTTCCAGCCATCCTTTCACTAAGCATAGGTATCTTATTACTTCTCATTGTGTTAACGCTTTTATTCGGGCGTGTATATTGTTCTACAATCTGCCCTATGGGTATCTTGCAGGATGTGATTGCACGAATTTCCAAAGCAACGGGAAAAAAGAAAAAAAGATATAGTTACAGTCCTGCAAAAAACAAATTGCGCTGGGGTGTGCTCGGACTGACAGTGGTCGGGTTTCTATGTGGATTTACATTTATTGTTGGTTTACTCGATCCGTACAGTGCGTATGGACGTGTAGTAGTGCATATATTCAAACCTATCTATATGCTGGGGAATAATCTGCTGGAATCACTCTTTGCCAGATTTGACAATTATACATTTTATCAGGTAGACACCTCCATCTTGAGCATTTCTTCCCTTCTCATCGCTATTATTACTCTTGCAGTCATCTTTGTAATGGCATGGAAACATGGACGGACATGGTGCAATACGATTTGTCCCGTAGGAACAATATTGGGGTTATTGAGCCGCTTTTCATTATTCAAAGTCCGTATTGATACTGCCAAATGTAATGGATGCGGGCTTTGTGCCACCAAATGCAAAGCAGCTTGCATCAATAGTAAAGAACACGCTATTGATTATAGTCGTTGTGTAGATTGTTTCAACTGTTTGGGAGCATGCAAACAAAAAGCATTAGTTTACGCCCCTTCTTTAAAAAAACAGTCTGACGTAGAAACTCCTGCACCATCATCACCGGATTTGGATTCATCCAAACGCCGTTTTTTGGTCGCCGGTCTTGTTACTGCCGGAGCAACCCCCAAACTCATCTCCCAAGCCAAGGAATCTGTAGCAAGCCTGGAAGGTAAGAAGGCATACAAAAAGGAGAATCCGATCACTCCTCCGGGGTCTATCAGTCGGGAACACTTCCAACAGCAATGCACATCCTGTCATCTTTGTGTCAGCAAATGCCCTTCTCATATCTTGAAACCGGCTTTTATGGAATATGGCTTGGCAGGCATGATGCAACCTACTGTTAGCTTTGAGAAAGGATTTTGTAACTTTGACTGTACTGTCTGTGGAGATGTCTGTCCCAATGGAGCAATTCTTCCCATAAGTGTAGAGCAAAAACATCTTACACAAATGGGATATGTTGTTTTCATCGAGGAAAATTGCATTGTTTATACTGATGGAACCAGTTGCGGAGCCTGCTCCGAACACTGCCCCACACAAGCTGTGGCAATGGTGCCGTATAAGGATGGATTGACAATTCCTCATGTAAATAAAGAAATATGTGTAGGTTGTGGAGGATGTGAATATGTTTGCCCCGCCCGTCCATTCCGTGCCATCTATATCGAAGGAAATCCCGTACAAAAAGAAGCAAAACCATTCAAAGAAAGCGAAGAGCACAAAGTTGAGATAGACGATTTCGGATTCTGACCGGCATGGTGCCGGAGCAGAGTTTCCATCCGTGTTTTATGTTCTATGCCGGTTTATTTCAAATGTGAATAAGACAGATGGTATGGATTTAAAAAAAACTATCCATTATATTCCTCCTACTTTCAATAAATTCACTAAATTCGTGGCGAACTAAAGAAAGCAATTCATGGAGGTATTCACAAATAACTGGAATAGCCGGAAATATCAGATTGGCTATGCACTAAGCGGAGGATTTATTAAAGGATTTGCCCATTTGGGAGTCATGCAAGCTCTTCTGGAACATGATATTAAACCGGAAATCATCTCTGGAGTAAGTGCAGGGGCACTTGCAGGTGTCTTTTACGCGGACGGCAACGAGCCACACAAAGTACTTGATTATTTCTCCGGACATAAATTCCAGGATTTAACGAAATTGGTGATTCCCAAGAAGGGGCTATTTGACCTCTGTGAATTTATTGATTTTCTCCGGACTAACTTAAAAGCAAAAAATCTGGAAGAACTACAACTTCCCCTGATTATCACAGCAACTGACCTCGATCATGGTCGCATGGTTCACTTTCATCGGGGAAACATAGCGGAACGGGTCGCCGCTTCCTGCTGTATGCCTGTCATGTTTTCTCCGGTCAACATAGAAGGCACTAACTATGTGGATGGAGGATTGATGATGAATCTTCCGGTCTCTACCCTGCGCAGGGTTTGCGATAAAGTGGTAGCTGTCAATGTAAGTCCCATCATGGCACAGGATTACAAAATGAATATTGTAAGCATTGCTATGCGCTCATTTCATTTCATGTTCCGCGCCAATACCTTTCCCGAAAGAGAAAAATGTGATTTATTAATCGAACCATACAACCTATACGGATACAGTAACACCGAACTGGAAAAAGCAGAAGAAATCTTTGGGCAAGGCTATAATACAGCTAACGAAGTACTTAATCAACTGTTGGAAGAAAAGGGAAAAATATGGAAATAACCTCCTATCCATCAGAAATAAGAATGAATACGAATATTAATAATCTACTCTATATGAATGACGAAAATAAAATAATTATCTACCAAGTATTCACCCGCCTGTTTGGAAATAACAATAACCACTGTGTCTACAATGGAGACATTGCCACCAATGGTTGTGGGAAAATGGCTGATTTCACTCTCAAAGCACTTAGTGAAATCAAGAAACTGGGTACTACGCATATATGGTATACAGGCATCATCGAACATGCCACTCAAACGGACTATCGCCGTTATAACATCAGACCAGATCATCCTGCTGTTGTAAAAGGAAAAGCGGGTTCTCCCTATGCTATCAAGGATTATTATGATGTAGATCCTGACTTGGCTAACGATGTGCAAGGACGTATGAAAGAATTTGAGAATCTGGTACATCGCACACATCGCACAGGTCTGAAAGTAATTATTGATTTTGTACCTAATCACGTAGCACGCCAATATCACTCGGATGCACAACCGGACGGTACGACCGAATTGGGAGCTAACGATGACTCCAGCCAATCTTTCAGCCCATATAATAATTTCTATTATATTCCGCAAGCGGAACTTCATGCCCAGTTTGATATGAAAAACGGTGCAGCAGAGCCTTACCGGGAATTCCCGGCGAAAGCTACCGGTAACAATCGTTTTGATGCTACTCCCAATATCACCGACTGGTATGAAACAGTGAAATTAAACTATGGAGTGGATTATCAGAATGGCGGTACTTGCCACTTCTCCCCGACTCCGGATACTTGGATAAAGATGCTGGACATTCTTCTTTTCTGGGCATCAAAAGACATTGATGGTTTCCGTTGCGACATGGCCGAAATGGTTCCTGTTGAATTCTGGGAATGGGCTATTCCTCAAGTAAAAGAGGCTTATCCTGAAATACTTTTCATCGCAGAGGTTTACAATCCAGGTGAATACCGTAACTATCTGTTCCGCGGCAAGTTTGATTACCTGTATGATAAGGTAGGGCTATATGACACGTTACGCAATGTAGCTTGTGGATATGAATCTGCATCCGCTATCACTCATTGCTGGCAAAGTCTGAATGGAATAGAGAAAAAGATGCTCAACTTCCTGGAGAATCACGACGAGCAACGCATCGCTTCTGATTTCTTTGCCGGCAACCCGCGTAAAGGAATTCCCGCACTGATCGTTTCCGCCTGTATGAACACTAATCCTATGATGATCTACTTCGGTCAGGAGTTTGGAGAACTGGGCATGGATAGTGAAGGATTTAGCGGAAGGGACGGACGGACTACTATATTTGATTATTGGAGTGTAGACAGCATACGACGCTGGCGCAACGGAGGTAAATTTGACGGGAAGATGCTTACTGAAGAGCATAAACACCTCTACTCTATCTACCAAAAAGTACTGACGATTTGTAATGAAGAGCAGGCAATCAGCAAGGGAGTATTCTTTGATTTAATGTATGCCAATATAAACGGATGGCGTTTCAATGAGCATAAACAATATACTTTTATGCGAAAATATAAAAATGAGATTCTGTTTTTCATTATTAATTTCGACAGTCAACTGGTAGATGTTGCTATCAATGTGCCTTCACATGCTTTCGACTTTTTACAGATTCCTCAAATGGAATCTTATCAGGCCACTGATTTGATGACGGGCGCTAAAGAAGAAATCAGTCTATTACCTTATAAACCCACGGATGTTTCGGTAGGAGGCTATAACGGAAAGATTTTAAAGATTACTTTTTAAATAAAAAGACTAAGATCTGTACACTCTTCATCCCTCGGTCACTTATGAATGACCGGGGGATTATTTTATGCACATCACTCAAACAAATATTCTCAAAGGCTGTTTAGGTAGATAAATAATCCTCTAAACTCAAAGCTTATGAAGAAATTTATGATTTGTGCAATCGCATTGTTTCTGCTATTATCTACATCTGTCTTTGGAGATACCCCTCCCGGCAATGTACAGTCGACTTTCAAGAAAATGTATCCTAAAGCAAATGGTGTCGCCTGGTCACAAGACGATGGATATTATTGTGCCAACTTTGCAATGAACGGATTTACTAAAAATGTGTGGTTCAACGTTCGGGGACAATGGGTGATGACGCAGACTGATCTTGTCAGCCTCGACCGGCTGACCCCAACAGTCTATAATGCCTTTGTATCCGGCCCATACGCAAATTGGGTGGTAGATAATGTGACAATGGTGGAGTTTCCCAAATGGCAGGCTATTATAGTAATTAAGGTAGGGCAAGATAATGTCGACATCAAATATCAGTTATTCTATACTCCACAAGGGGTATTGCTCAAAACGCGCAACGTTAGTGATATATATGATATTCTCGGACCAAGTACCTTTCTGGAAAACTAGGAACTGAATTATAGAATAGGATAATAAACGAGAAAGCCCCCGCAGATATTCAATAATATTTGCGGGGGCTTCTTGATTTAAAGATAAAATTATTTTTTCTTTCTAAGTACTACAGCGGTACGGGCAGGAATATAGAGTTTCAGCCACTCTTTCTTTTCCTTCTTGTACAGCGGATCGGCAATAGTGAAGTGCACGACAGAGTCGTCTGCCAAACCATTTCCTCCAAATGCTACATCGTCGGTGTTCAGTATCACTTCATAAGCTCCCGGAGTTACCAGGAATCCATAATCAGTGAATGACTGCTTCGGATTAAAGTTAAAGACAAATATAAGGTCTTTCCGTTCGTATGCCAATACCTGATCGCCATCATTATGCCATATTTCCTGAACAGGTGTTGCCTGGAAATCTTTCACACTCTTGAGAACTTTCAGCATTTCTTTATCAAAATCACCCATATAGTGATAGGTCAGATTTTTGTTGTCCACCAAATCCCATTGGCGGCGGGCATATTTGCACGACCATCCGTTACCTTCACGCGGGAAGTCAATCCATTCGGGATGCCCGAATTCATTTCCCATAAAGTTCAGATAACCTCCGTTGATAGTCGAAGAGGTCAGCAGGCGGATCATTTTATGCAAAGCAATACCACGGTTGACAACATAATTTTCGTCTCCCTTCTGCATGTGCCAGTACATATCGGCATCAATCAGGCGGAAGATAATCGTCTTATCTCCTACTAATGCCTGGTCATGACTTTCTGCATACGAAATGGTCTTTTCATCCTGGCGACGGTTGGTTACTTCCCAGAACATGCTGGAAGGTTTCCAGTCTTCATCGATCTTTTCTTTGATTGTCTTGATCCAGTAGTCCGGAATATTCATGGCCATACGATAATCGAAGCCATAACCGCCATCTTCTACTTTGGCAGCCAGTCCCGGCATACCGGAAACTTCTTCGGCAATGGTTATCGCCTTCGGATTTACCTGATGAATCACTTCATTAGCCAGTGTCAGGTAACAAATCGCATTATCATCCTGATGACCGTTGAAATAATCTCCGTAGTTACAGAAAGCTTCACCCAGTCCATGGCTGTAATATAACATAGAAGTCACTCCATCAAAACGGAATCCGTCAAATTTATATTCTTCCAGCCAGTACTTGCAGTTTGATAACAGGAAGTGGATCACTTCATTCTTGCCATAATCAAAGCAGAGAGAGTCCCAAGCCGGATGTTCGCGACGAGCGCCCGGATAAAAATACTGATTCGGATCACCGGCAAAGTTTCCTAGTCCTTCTACTTCATTCTTCACTGCATGTGAATGAACGATGTCCATAATCACAGCAATACCCATCTCATGAGCAGCATCAATCAATGCTTTTAGTTCATCGGGGGTACCAAAACGCGAAGAGGCAGCAAAGAAACTGGATACATGATAGCCGAAGCTTCCATAATATGGATGTTCCTGAATAGCCATAATCTGGATACAATTATATCCTTCTTCAGCAATACGAGGAAGTATTTTCTCGCGGAATTCGTTATATGTGCCCACTTTTTCCTCCTGCTGTGCCATTCCGATATGACATTCATAAATCAACAGCGGATTCGTGTCGGGCTTAAATGTTTTCTTCTTGAATTTATAGGGGTTCTCCGGAGCCCAGACTTGTGCACTGAATATTTTGGTCTGTTCATCCTGTACCACACGTGTAGCCCACGCAGGAATACGTTCGCCTTGTCCGCCTTCCCAATATACATTCAGTTTGTAGAGATCGCCATGATGAATGGCATCCGCCGGCAGGTTGATTTCCCAAATCCCATTCTTTTGTTTTTTCAGCTTGTAGGCAGCTTTTTCCTCCCAATTATTAAATGTACCCACCATATAAATATGAGTAGCATTAGGAGCCCATTCACGGAAAGTCCACCCCTTATCGGTGCGATGCAATCCAAAATAAAGATACCCCGATGCAAAATCTGAAAGGGTTTGTTTTCCCTTATTCGTCAATTCAGCTTCTTTGTCTAATACATGCTGATGGCGTCCGGTGATAGCACCGACAAAAGGCTCCAGCCAGGGATCGTTTTTTACGAGATTAAGTGTCTTTTCCATATCAGAATTGAATTAGGATTATGCTTTTACTTTTACGATTACTTTCTTCACACCATCCGGAGTGATACCGGGAGCATGACCGTCTTGCGGGAAAAAGATAGCAAACATTCCCGGTTTTACGGCAACGTATGTTTCTGCTAATCCTTCGAAGAAAGTAATATCTTTTTCTGCGTTATAAGGTGCATCTGCCGGAACACAGTCTTTAGCAGCAGTATACCCCATTATTTCTGTTCCCGACAATGGGATTTGAATATCAATAAATTCGTTATGAGTTTCCAGTTTGGCTTCCTCTTTTGTTTTAGGTTTGGTTTGTGCAATATTCACCAACAGATCTTTTCCTTTCAGTTCTGTCTTACCAACTTCCATGGCTTGGAGGTCATGAGACTTCAAGAATTCAATAGCTTGTGCAAACAGAGGGTTTAAAGACGCATATTTCTCCAGATTTTCTAAAGTATCTACTACCATATAAGTTAAATTTTAAAGTTTATATTCTAGGCATTATTTATTCAAAATCATCAATCGTATAATTTATAAAATCGGCAAACCGTTTGAATTGCCGAAACACTTTGTCTATCTGTTCCAACATATCCGGTCGGGTAAAGAAATCATCGGGAACATTATAAGAGCAAACATATTCTTTACATTTCAAATAATCAATGTACTTGAAATCTTTCGGAAAACCTTTCGGAGCTGTTTTCAGAAAATCCTCTCCTATCACCGGGAAGTATTTCTTAAACTCCGGGTCTTCTACGATCGCAACAAACTCTTCGATATTATCATAGATAGATTGTCGCACTGCTTTCAGGATATTGGTAGGCAGACACAGGCTTCCTCCGGCAAGCATTGAACCATCCGGCTGCAAGTGTACATAATATCCACAATGATCGGACTTCTTTCCTTTGGCATTGATATAACCTCCGAAATGTATTTTATAAGGTGTTTTATCCGCAGAGAAGCGGGTATCCCGGTAAATACGATAAGTACAGTCTTTGGGCTGAATCCCCCGGATAGTTTCATCAAACAGGGAAATACGGGCGATCACTGTTGCCAAAAAGTTGTCGAACTCGGCACGGGCTGTTTCATATTCTGCCTTATGCTCATTAAACCACTCACGATTATTATTCGCGGAAAGATCTTTTAAAAACTGAAAGATAACGGGTATGTTCATCTTTATCATTTTCTATTATTACTCTACAAACGTACAAATTTTATTTCATATAAACTACAAAAGGGGGTAAAAGGACATAAAAAAAGCATCGGCCTGGTAAAACCGATGCTCTAACACATTTATCAAAAAAACAGACTCTTCTGTCTCTGACGTACTTTAGCTTTCACAAGTGAAGTACAATCTCTTTAATTAATCTTATATCTAATACTATGAAAAACACATAAATATAACAGTACAAAAGAGACATTTGTTCAGCAGTTCTATGTATATTTCAGTTAATTATAGTTTATAGAATTAAATGTTTCTCATTTATAGGCAATATAATGCGTTTCCAGTCAATCATTGCGTTGAATAACATGATATGGGAATAGTCTTTCAAACATATTTGCGGAATGTCTTTCTCAACAATGAGCTGTCTGTCCAGAAATTCGCTTCGTTTCGTCCCCCGGAGTAACGGATGAGCCGGTGTGAACCAGGTATCTCCGTCATAGAGAGCAACATTAGCTATAGAGGTATCTGTCAGATAGCCATTTCTTACAATTAAAATATCATCCGCCATTCCTCTTTGAGCATACAAGGCATTCAGTTCTTCCCGATGCGCACTTTTATAAGTATAATCAATGGTATCGGACACAACCAAATGCAAAGAAGATACCTGTCGCATCTGATAGGGCGCATACGTAACTTCTTCCACTTCTTTTCCATATACAATCCGGCATTTATGAATTCCATTTAAAGTTGGCGGAGATATAAATTCCCGTAAATCCAGCGGAGTGCTGTCTTTCCAAAAAGCTGCACGGGTTTCATTAAAGCGCTCTGTGTGATAATCAAGATTATAAATCTGTCCATCCTCTATCCGGATAGTCTCAATAAATGGGTACATATACTTTTTGTTTCATTTCATTATACTCGCTTTCCACATCACTCTGGCAGGTGATCCCACCTCCACTTTTAAAATACATCTTCTCTCCTTCCTGTTCTACAAAACGTATCATAACGGCACTATCTAAATCAATGCCATCAGAATATCCCATAACTCCTGTATAAAATCCTCTGTCGTAGGTTTCAGCTTCCTGGATAATCTGCATCGTCTTTTTCTTTGGAGCACCGGTAATAGAACCGGCTGGCAGTAATCTGAAAATAATATCTCCCAAATGCTCCTGATAATTTTCGGGCAATATACCCTGAATTTCAGAACTCGTCTGAAAAATAGCTCCCCGATTAGTCTGTAACCTATCCATATACCGATACCGGGAAACTGACACTCGGTTGGCAACCATACTTAAATCATTACGAATCAGATCTACAATGGTAGCATGTTCGGCAGTCTCTTTTGGATCATTCATCAATAATTGAGCAGCAAAGGGAATTGAAGCATCAATGGTTCCCTTCATCGGATATGAGCTAATTTTTCCCTGATGAATTCTAACAAATATTTCAGGAGAGAAAACCGTAAAACGGTCTTTAATCCATAGCTTATAAATCGCTTTTGAATGAAAATAAATATCATTCAGAGTAAGATTGGTTTCTACTGGAGTACGACACGTCAAATTAGTAAGGAAACTATTTCCTGCCAGAATGTTCTGTCGCACGATATTAAACGAGCGTTGATAGGAAGAGAAAGATTCTGCGAAAGGCTGCCAATGTAGTGAAGGCATTGTTTTTGCAGAGTAAGTGGCTATATTATCTTCTGCTGATATAATCTGATTGGTAAATCCATTCAGATTATATAAAACTTCAGTAGAATCAACAGCAGCGACCTCCTCTATATAAGATACATCTTGTAGATAATTTATAATGAAAATGAAAGGACGATGGAGTTGTCCCAACTGATTCATTCGTTTGATAGCCTGTTCCTTATTATATAAGTGCATAAAATACTTCTACGTTTAGGGAAGGCAAATGTACGCAAAAAGTATAGATTAGAAAAAGATAGCAATAAAAAAGGGTTGCCCGATGTGTCATATCGGCAACCCTTTATCATTTATAAGATTGGTCAAATTACTTCATAACAGCTTTTACTTGAGGAAGCATCTTCTTCACATTTTCATTTTCCGGAGAGATCTTAGCAGCTTCTTCCAGATAGTCTAATGCTTCTTTAAATCTACCATCAGCTTTTTCTTTTTCTGCAGCATATTTATCTGCATCAGAATTTGCCAAAGGAGCAGCTTTCTTCAGGATATTAGCGCCATCATTATAGCACAGAACTCCTAAACTGTACAATGCATTTGTTTTATACTGCTTGTGATCCAAAGGAATTACTTTCTTGAAACAGTCTTCTGCTTCTTCTGCTTTTCCGGCTTTCTGTGCAGCAAGTCCTGCTTTCAGATAGTGAAGGCTATAATTCTTCACCATTGTTGTATTCTTAGGATCTACTTTCAATCCTTCTTCCAGTGTAGCTACATATTCAGCAGTCTTCTTTTGCGCATCTAAAGCCAAAGCTTTGCGAGCATAGGCATTTCCGATATTGAACTTCTTTTGAATTGCTATATCAAAAAAAGTCACAGCTTCCGGATATTTCTTCACAGCATCAGCAGCTATACCACAATAATAAGCGGTTGCAGAATCTTGATTATTCGTTTGTTTCAAATATTCACTGAATTTCGCATACGCTACAGGATAATTTTTAGCATTAAATGCATCATTTCCTTCTTTTTTCAATTGCTCTGGGTCGGTTTGTGCAAAAACATTAGTCACTACAATACAAAATGCAAATAAAAAAATCAATTTCTTCATAACTTTATGTGTTTTTTAGTTGTTTATCGCTCAAAAGTAAAAGTTATAATAGAAAAACACAACCCTATTTTATTTTTTTGAGCTTTTTGAAACCTATATAACGTTCGTTATTCTTCGTAAAAATGGCGTTTTTCTATTCATTCTTCTCAAACCATATAAATAAACAAAATTCTATCTCTATTATAAACTACTGATTCATAGCCACAAAGAAATATATGAATAAAAAAATGCCGGAAAGTTTTTGAGTTTTCATAAAAAGCACTACCTTTGCATCCGCAAATAAGGCTGGTTCCGTAGCTCAGCTGGATAGAGCAACGCCCTTCTAAGGCGTGGGTCAAGCGTTCGAATCGCTTCGGAATCACTTAAATAAAACGCTGATTATCAACAGATAATTAGCGTTTTATTTTTCTAAAAAAGTTCATTTCTGAATAAAAAAAACAATCTGCATAGACTCCCTATTCTAATCTGTATTTCACAAAAAAGATCGTTCTTACATCAAAACAGAACTATCTTATGACATAAGTATACTGCTGATTAATGTAAAATAGCCACTCAAAAAAAGAAGGGAGAGATTCTTTTTCACATAAAATTCATTTTAACTTGGTGCATTAAATTATAAAGTATATATGAAATATTCCTTTGATAATTTGGAGAAAGTTCTGAAAATGAAAAAGGAATAATTCCTGAAAATACAGTTCTAAGCCCAATTTGTTGGCGTAAAATTTGCTAATACATGGTTTTGTGTGTTCCTTTGTACTATAATCAATAAATTAGACATGAAAAAACTTCTATTTTTAATTATGACTGCACTGATAGTAGTTGGATGTAGTAAAAGTGATGAAGAAAAAAGTGATATTCAGGAAATTTGGCTAAATGGATACAAAGCTCTTACTCCAGAGTCTGATTACGAAAATATTTCCACCACATTCTTATTATTTAAGGCTGACAACAATGAGGAATTTGATGTGAAAAAGCAAACTTTTTCAGGGAATATACTTGATTATCAAAAAATACAAGATGAAACTTGGAATTTGCTGTCAAAATCAAAAATTAAAAAGAAAGATGGTAGCATAGTTGATGCTACTTATTCTATATTTGCCTCATCAATAAAGGAAACATATACTTCCGCTAAAGTAAAGATTGGTAAATATTTTATGGTAGCAATATATAGCGACTCTAAAACAGGATATCATTGGCTATATTCAAATAAATATGCTTGTCAATATGTTGACATACCATATCGATATAATCCATGGGACTATTCTGTGGTTTTCCCATGTGATTTGCATAATTATGGAAAGATAGAATGGGTTTCATGGAATCAAACTCCTTATCCATATGAGTTTGAATTTTCAAAATAGGTCCATCTGTCGAAAACATTTTAAATCAGCAATGCTCATTTCAAATCGGACTCTCTATAAAATTGAGCAATTTCTCAAGCTCTAAAAATAAAATATAGATACCTCTAACACTTTACTGTATCTGTTTCAAATTGCTAATAATAAAGCGATGAATTTGAATTCATCGCTTTATTATTAGCCCTAGATGGAAATATTTCCTTTACTCTTTTGTATTCTCATCCCCCACTATACCTGATGAAGAATTATCAGGAGCCTGATCTATCAAATCCATAAACTGATCCAGTTTAGGAGTTATAATAATCTCGGTCCGGCGGTTACGAGCTTTTCCTTCTGCCGTATCATTACCGGCTACCGGATTAAATTCACCTCGACCGGCAGCAGTCAGGCGTTTGGGATTTATACCATAAATATTCTGTAATGCCTGAACAACAGATGAAGCACGCAACGCACTCAAATCCCAATTATTACGTATATTCGTACGAGATATCGGATCGGTATCTGTATTTCCTTCTACCAGAACATCATAATCTTTGTAGTCCTGAATGATTTTGGCTATTTTACTAAGCACAGCCTCTGCTTTATTGCTAATTTCATAACTTCCTGATTTATAAAGCATGTTATCTGCTAAGGAAATATATACAACACCTTTCAATACCTTAATATCCAAGTCACGCATCTCTTCACGGGTAAGCGAACGGGTAAGTTTATTGACCATTACGAGATTCAAAGAGTCTGATCTATTCTTTTCTTTAACCAAATGCTGGATGAAACGGTTTGAAGCATTGATCTCATCTATCAACTTACCCATATTCATATTCCCTTGAGAGCTCTGTGTAAGACTCTTATTCAAGATGCTTTGCATATCGGACAAGCTCTTGCGTAACTCACTATTATTCCGCTGCGCTTCGGCAAGTCTCTCCTCAAGACTTGTTGAACGTGCCTGATTTTCTCTTAGCTGCAATTGACTTTCCTGATATTCTGTTTGCAACTTTGTATAATCAGTTTTTAAACCTTTAAATTGCTTCTGACTTACACAACTCGCCAATACTATACATCCTGTCAGTACTAACAACGGTCGAAAAAGATTCTTCATAACTCTATTATTTTAATTACTAACTTTTTAAGTGACCAACTGCAGCCGTTTCCACAACAATTGCGTAAATCGGTTGGTTATGAACACATTTATCGAGATAAAGCTCGAACGACCTTATAACATTCCAAAAGAACGAAAGGTTTAGTATGTAAATAAAATCTGTTTTTATCAGAGTTTGATCCATCCTGCCAAGTTATCCAACTTAATTTTATAAATTTGCACCATACTAAAACATTACTGCGTGAAAAACAAACGTTGGATTTATTTAGCAATTACTTTCGCAATTATAGTGTTAGGATTGGCTTCCCGAAAACATAGTGATATATTGCCCGAATTTATTGCAGAGTATTCAGGCGATACGCTTTGGGCAGCCATGGTTGTGGAATACGCTTTCTTTTCCCGTCATTATCTATACTCAAGACCATTGTTATTTCCTTATTATTTTCTTATTGTATAGAAATTAGCCAACTATACCAAGCAGACTGGGCAAATACTGTACGAAACACCACACTTGGAGCATTAATCTTTGGACATGGTTTTCTATGGTCAGATATGATCTGTTATACTGTTGGAGTATCATTATCCGCTGTTATAGATTCAGGAAGGATTATTATCTCCCAAAAGAGAACCCCCTAGAAAAAGAGCACTGCAAACCTACTTTGTTTACAGTGCTCTTTCCGATTATCATTTAAACTACCTATCACAATCTACAATGAAAACTATCGCTCAAAGGTAACTTCTTATTAGTGGAAACAACCTTTATTTCATTTTCACCAGGTTCTAGTTCCACATTTTTCCATTCCAGAATAGCATACGAATCCGGTATTGCTTTACCATAACTCTTACCGTTTACAAACAATTCGGCTCCTGACAGATTCGTGAAAGCAGCAATTGTTTGCAAACGTTGTGTACGTATTGTGTTACGTTTGCCTGTTAAATAAAGCATTGGTTCTTCCCTATTCCAGTTGGCCTTATAGAAGTAGAAAGCATCTTTACGAACTTTCCGGTCGAAGGTAACCAAACCTTTATCATTAATTCCGGGACGGTCTCCTTCAGTGCGATGTGCAGCACCAAAATCAAACATATTCCATACAAAGCTCCCCCATACATAAGGACGAGAAGAGATTGTTTTCCAGTTTTCAATGTGATAATACGTCTGCCAGTTTTCAGGATGCCACCAGCTGGTTGGTACAGTTTTAACCAACGAATCTTGTTGATGGTAAATACTTGCACCGGCACCATATTCACTGATAGCGATACATATTTCCGGATGATCCTTATGCATTCGATCCAACCATTTCCCCAAATCAGCGGGAGTGCCACCATACCATCCATCATAACGGTTCCAAGCAATAGCATCCGTTATGAAATTCAAATCTCCCATTTGATTACTTGCGGAGGTCGTAGGCCGGGTAGGATCTTCCTGATGTGCCAACACATTTAATTCTTTGATGTACTCAACCGGATTATCTCCCAACTCCGTCAACTCATTAAACACTCCCCATACACAAATAGAAGGATGATTATAATGTTGACGAATCAGTTCTTTGAGCTGTTCCTTTCCGTTGGCACGGAAAGCAGATAAATCCACAAAACCCTTATCATTATATCCACCAGGCCCCACAAAAGGTATTTCAGCCCATACAATAATACCATTCTTATCCATCAGATCATAAAAATAAGTAGCCTGCGGATAATGCGCCAGACGAACAGCATTCACTCCCATCTCCAACATCAATGCCGCATCTTCCTCATGGTGTTGCGGACGCAGCGCATTGCCCACCTCACTCCTATCCTGATGACGGCAAACGCCTTGAAGAGGCAAGTGTTTTCCATTCAAGAAAAAACCTTTATCAGGGTCAATCCGGTAAAAACGAAGTCCCAACGGTTGTATGACACGATCTACCATCTGACCATTCCGGGAAAGAATCACTTCCGCCTGATAAAGGAAAGGATCCTGGCGACCATTCCACAAATGAGGTTGATCGATTTCAAATGTAAATTCCTGCTGCATTGCTGCGTTTCCAGAAAGATTCACTTTCTTTGTTCCTTCTTTCACCACCCTTTGACCATCTAACAGGCGTACATTAAGCTCTACTTCCCGATTACTACTACCTCCGTTTGATAAATCAACAACAGCACGCACCTTAGCATACTTATGGCTCACACTATCCTGTATCAGACGTACTCCGGGAGAAGCATAATTCAAAGGAGAAATACACGTCTCATCAATAATCAGTAAATGTACATCCCGATAAATACCTCCATAAAAATTAAAGTCACCGACCAAAGGCATAATATCCAACTGTTCACCATTATTCACTCGTACCAATATAGAATTTTCTTTTCCATATTCCACCTTTCCAGTGATCTCAAAGATAAAAGCCCCATATCCCCCACGATGCTCACCTATATGACGACGATTGACAAACACATCCGCAATGTTATTCACTCCTTCGAAACGAATAAAAAGACGTTTTCCTTTCCATTCGGAACGAATAAATAAATTCTTCTCATAATTGCCAATTCCCCGTTTATAGTCTATCTTACCGGACAAAGCATCCTGCGCATTCCAAGTATGAGGCAAATCAACTCTTACCTCTGTTCCCTTTTGTACCTGATGCGAAAACCGGAAATTCCAATCATTATTTAGCAAGATATCCTGTCGCTGGGCAAATATCGACATACCCCAAAGCATGAATAAAACAACCGATACCAAACGACTGGACTGTAAAAAAACTGTTCTCATATTATTTCTTTAATGATGACTTCTTTATTCTGATAAAAGAAGATAATGATTCGACCTTATTCTTATATTTTTTCTCATCTACCCGATTCTTGTTTTCCTTCTTATCAATCTGATGATCAAACAACATACTGGCTTTCTTCACGTCGCCTTTCATCCATTCCGCATAACTATAACGCCGGTCAACAGCATTATCTCCTCCTTCCCACTGAATATAGACTTCACCTTTCGTCTTAGCTTTCAGATTCTTGAAAACCCCGGCAAAGCTTTGCCCGCTTAACTGTTCAGCGGGAACAGGAAGTTTACAAAGTTCACATAAAGTCGGGTACAAATCAACAAATTCCACCATCGATTTTGTTTTTCCCTTTTTCATTCCCGGCACACAGACAATCAACGGTACATGAGTAGAAGTATCCATCAGATTATGTTTACCTATAAAATCATGTTCTCCCAGATTCCAGCCATGATCCCCCAACAAAACCACAATTGTATTATCCGATAATCCCAGTTCATCCAATGCATCCAATACCTTGCCGATCTGTGCATCCACATAACTCAAACAAGCATAATATCCATGTTTTACCTCTCGTTGGAAGTCAATATCACTCGTATCCGTAACCCGTGCATACGCATATATCTCGCTCGAATTACGAACCTGCTCCGGTAATCCTTCAGGCCGGAAACGATTGGTAGCCAAAGGTATTTCCTCTCGTTTATATAAATCCCAATATTTCTTTGGAGCATTGAACGGCAAATGAGGTTTCCAGAAACCACAAGCCAAGAAGAAAGGTTTGCCGGTCTCCTTCATCCTTTTTAAGTCACGAATAGCCCGGTTTGCAAGTTTTCCATCATCATAGGCAGTATCAGGAACATCAGCAGATTCACAGAAAGGTCCCCTCATCGTTTTCGGATTAATCGTTTTTCCCGATTCCGAATTCATCCAAAGTTCCCATTTATTATATTCCGCCCAATATACATCATATCCATCCGGATGATTCCGGTAAGGAGGCTCGCTCCACGAATCTGCATGATCGCTGATATGATGAAACACCTTGCCGTCCGAAATAGTATGATAACCATTCCGGGTAAACCATCCCGAAATAGGTATTGCTTCGGGGCAATCTTTGCTGGCATAGGCGGAAAAACTAATAAAGCGATCGGGATAATGAGGATATACCCCCGTCAATAAACTAGCCCGGGATGCCCCACTCACAGGAATATTACAATACGCATTCTGAAACAAGACACCACTTGCCGCCAAACGGTCCATATTAGGAGTTTTCACTACATCTACCCCGTAACACCCCAGTTCGGGACGCATATCATCAGCCATTATAAAAAGCACATTCATTTGGGATGCATCCTGTTGTGCACGTAGTGTAGATGAGATGCAGCAAGCTGTTCCACAAAAAAACGCATATTTTATCGATATTCTATTTTTCATTTTCTACCTTAAATTTTCAAGACCTGCAATATACTAAAATATTACAGGTCTTGTGCATCATTTCAATTTAAAATTACTTTGTCCATACCGGATTTTGTTCCAGATTCGTATTTAAAGCCAATTGCTTCAAAGGCAACGGATACAGATAATAATGTTCCTGCCATCCAAGCGGGGTATCAAAGAAATAAACATATCCTTCATCAGCACCTGCACCACCCGTTACTTTCAGATTCTTGGCCGAAGCCCCTGTCACATAAGCACCCAGCGGTTGTTTGTTAACATAGTCTCCTTTCTTCCATCTGCGCAAATCATCCAGACGGAAACCTTCGCCCATCAACTCAACTCGTCTCTCCCTACGCACTTCCCACAAGAGAGCAGGAACGGAAGGATCACGCTTCGGATCAAAAGCATCATTAATATCATTCACCACCATTTTCGCCACATTAGCTCTTGCCCGAAGTTTGTTAATAGACTTATCCGCAGCAGCCTGGTCTAGCTTATTCAATTCGCACATCGCTTCGGCATAATTTACCATTACCTCACCTATACGGAACAGCGGGGCATCTGTTGTATTCACCCCATTCGCGTTGGTAGCTACAGTATGTGTATTATAATATTTCCATACCCAGAATCCCATTTGGGAAGCATTCCAGCCCTGTCCCCAGTTCATATTCTTAAAGTGAGGTTGTCCTTGCACAGTGAATCCTTTAAAGTTGGAAGACGGCAAACGATGATAAGTTTCACCGGAAATCGTAGCCATTAAATCTATAAATTCTCTGTCCTGCGCATTATCCGTATATTTCCAATCAGCCGTACTAGGTCCGTTTTCTTTCTTCACCATATATGGAGGACAGATCGTCAAATACAACCGGTAATCACGATCACGGAATTGTCCATACATATTCTTATCACCCCCATAATGACTAGTTGTCGTGCTAACCGGTCGTCCATCCGTACAAAGATAACTGTCTACCGCGTCTTTCGTTGCCTCAATATAAGATTCACCTGTACGCACCATACGAGTCAAACCATGCATTAACTGTCCGGTTTCATAAGCCTTATACAGAAGAATACCTGCCACCCCATCCAGTGTTTCCGAATTAAACAACTCATCATATTTAGGATGCACATTCGGATATTGCTTAATCACCTCTTCAGAAGCACGGGCACATTCTTCCAGATAAGTATCTGCCCCCGACAAACCATGATATTTTCTCCAAGTTCCTTCAAATAAAGCAAAACGGGAAATAAGAGCTTTCACCACATACATATTAATTGTATTTTTCCCATCCGCTTCGATATTACTGCCAATATGTGTTTCCGCATATTTCAAATTAGACAGAATATTGGAAGCCACCAAGTCACGACTATCACGTTTTCCATAAAGCTCGGGACTTTCCTCTGTCAAAGCATGCTCTACCCAGGGAATATCACCAAATTTGGAAAGCATCTGAAAGTATTTATAAGAACGGAAGAAATATCCCACACTTCTCCAATGCTCCCTCTCGGTCTCACTCATTTCCGAATGATCGATATTATCGAGCATCAGATTGACACGACGGATATAATCATAATCCCAATCTTTAGACTCATCTGTAGCCTTTGCTTTGCGATATGCCCACTGACCTTCATATCCATCCAATCCTTTTATCATGTTATCCGATTCAAAATCACCACGGAAAATCTCATCCGTTTGCCCTGTATCATACGTATATCCGAAGAACACGTTATACAATCCCCATGTATACGTTTTAAAGTTGTCATAGGTAGTAAAGACCGATGCTTCTGTTTGCTGTCCTTTGGGATAAACCTCCAGAAATTCGTCATTCAGACAAGACGACATCAACAAACAAAGACTAACGCTTACACATAGTATATATTTATTCATAATAATTACTCTTTAAGTTGTGAAACAATCAGAATGAAAGGTTTATACCGAACGAATACTGTCTCATATACGGATAGGTAAAACCACGTTGTCCTAAATCATCCGTAACAGAACGTTCCGGATCAAGTCCCTTCGGCAAGTGGTCGAACGTATAAAGATTCTCACCACTGAAGAACACAGCCAGATTATTAACTCCAATCTTACTCATCCACTTAGACGGGAAATTATAAGAAAGCGTTATATTACGAATACTTAAATACGATCCATCCTGTAGATAACGAGTTTGTACACGTGTATTGGCATCTGTATTTCCGGCCGCTTTCTCATAAATACGGGGGAAATAACTATTCGTATTTTCCGGAGTCCAGTAATTCAACTGTGAATCATAAACGGTAGTCCAAGCATCATAATGCGGATAAAACAGATCGTTCATCACCCACAAATCCCGTTTACCAACTCCTTGCAGCAAGAATGACAGAGAAAAACCGTTCCAACTTGCACTACCATGAATACCATACTGATAACGCCGGGTATTATTACCGATGATTTTACGGTCTCCCGGATCTTTCGTTGTACTGGTACCGCTGTTGATTATATTATTACCATCCAAATCCTTATATAATATATCTCCCGGATTCGGATTATATCCTTCCACTTTAGCAATACCCGGTTTCAATTTACCGTCCGCATCAAAATCATCCACTGTATACAAACGATCAGTTACATATCCCCAGATTTCACCCAGCTCCATTCCTACACGATATGTTTCATTATTATTCTTATCCTTACCAAATAATCCCGTTTCATTATTGTATTTGGTAATCTTAGTTTTTGCATCGTAAAGATTGAAACCTATACTATATTTCACTTTTCCGATCTGATCGTTCCAGTCAACCGAGATTTCCCAACCTTTAGAACGAAGGTCAGCCGTATTCTGTAAAGGAGCACTTGCACCTAATACACCCGGAAGTTCAGAGCCCGGAGCAAGCATGCCCTTGGTATCTCTGCGATACCAGTCGAACACCATATTCAATCTGTTATCCAATAGTCCAAGATCGAATCCGACATCAATTGTCGTTACTTTTTCCCAAGTAAAGCTATTGCTAACCAAAGCAGCTGGTTTCAAAGTAGTAACTTTAATACCTGAAACAGTCCAATAAGCTTGCTCTGCATCCATGCCAGGGATATATGCATAAGGACTAATACTCTGATTCCCGATATTACCCCAAGAACCACGCAATTTCAAGTTAGAAAGAACAGAATTCAAAGGTTTCATAAATGCTTCCTCGCTGATACGCCATCCGGCGGAAACCGAAGGGAAGAAACCGAAACGGCTATTCTTCGGGAATTTGGAAGAACCGTCATAACGTCCGTTCGTTTCAAGCAAATACTTGCCGGCAAACGAATAGTTAATGCGATAGAACAACCCTCTTACCGTATAACGTTCAAATTTGTCTTTAGCAAAATAATCACCTGTCGACTGCGAAATAGACGGCAGATCTTCATTAATCATATTCATACGCGACATCTCAGCATAACGATAGTCACTACTCTCCTGATTGAAACCTCCCATCACCGTTACATCATGTTTGCCCCATGAATTGTTATAGTTAGCATAGAAGTTCAATGCATTATAATCCGTAATACCATTGGAGTATTCATACTTGGAATTGGCAGTGGAAACCTCTTTCACAAAGTTACCTCCATGTGCATAATAGAACTTCTTCTCAAATTTCGTTTTCTCGTTACTTAGATGATTGAATGTATACTCACCAATCAACTTCACATTCTTCAAAGGACTGATTGTAACCTTTCCGAAAATACGAAGATTATTCTTTTGAATAGTTGTCGGATATGCCAGGTCAATCAAGTTACGAGGAGTATTGATCGGTAATTCTTCACCATCGATATTCATTGTTCCAGTAGGGAAATAAGAAGGGAATGCGACTGCTGCTCCCCATATACCATATCCTCCGGAAGTTTCCGGCAGAGAAGAGTTAGAGTTCGTATATTTAATATCCAATTCCGGAGTAATCCATGAAAACACATCTGAACGGAGATAAGAAGACACATTGTAACGCTTGTACGTATCTTTATCCGAAGCCAGTACCCCATTTTCATTCACCATACCGAAGGAGAAACGATAAGAAATATCTTTCGTACCGCCACCTACCGAGATATTATGAGTTTGCTGGAAACCAGTCTCCATCATATCATCGAAAAGATCAGTTTCTGCCAAGCTATAACGCAGCCCGTCCACCATTGCATAACCATCCGGATATGCAGACGGATTAGCATTATATTCCTTCAAAAGTCCCAACCAGGTATCTACGTTCTGACCACTTTGATAATTGATTGTCCCCATGTCCTTATAAGCCTGTACCGTTTGGAGCGGAGTAGCCTTATGAGGCATATTGGCAGGTCTGCTAAAAGAAAAGTTATTTGAATAATTAATAGAGAGTTTAGTTGCATCCGAGCCTTTCTTTGTAGTAATCAAAATCACACCGAAAGCTGCCCGTGCTCCGTAAATAGCAGAAGATGCCGCATCCTTCAAAACAGTCACCGATTCAATATCGTTCGGATCGAGCATATTAATATCCATCTCCACGTTATCCACCAGCACCAGCGGTTTCCCATTCTTATCCAGACTGTTGACACCACGAATGTTGAAACTCATTTCTTCACCGGGTCTTCCTGAATTACCTGTAATCTGCAAGCCGGGCATTGCCCCTTTCAAAGCGTCACTCACAGACACCACCGGACGGTCACCTAAAACATCATCCATCTTCACACTGCTCACCGCACCTGTCAGGTTCGCTTTCTTTTGTACGCCGTAACCAACAACTACTACTTCGTCTATTAACCGGGTATCTTCTTTCAAAGTTACATTGAGAGGACGTTGATCTTTCACCACCACTTCCTGTGTGGCATAGCCGATATACGATATGGATAAACGGGCATTCGGAGTAACCATCAAAGAAAAATTGCCATCCATATCCGTAATGGTACCTTCCGTAGAATCTACCACTTTCACATTTGCCCCAATCACCCCTTCACCTGTAGGATCAGTGATTCTGCCTTTTAAGACAAACGCTTTTTCCTGTTCTTTCTGCGGTGTCACTGCATGGAACATAATCACCCGGGTTCCGTTCACTTCATAACTGACGTCCGTACCGGCCAGCAATTGTCCCATCACATCATTAATAGTACCGTTATTTATATTCACAGAGACTTTCCTATTCAAATCAATGTCATTATTACGAATCAGGAAAGAGTAATTGCCTTGCTTCTTTATTACTTCAATGGCTTCTTTTAAAGTAATATTATCTACTTTCACACTGAATCGCTTACTTTGTTCCTGTGCCGATAGCTGGAAACCACCAGTCAAAACGTTTCCTACAGACAAAAGCAGAAGCATTAATAATATCCTTTTTACTATTAATCTCATATTTTTCACTATTAAAGGTTAACATAATATCTTTCTATACAACGCTGAACCGCCGATATATCTATCGACTAAGTTCCCAATCATACTTTACTTTTTCTTATTTTACCTCCTTTTTCTTGTCAGTTATAAAGATAGTGTCTCCACTAACTTTCCATGTATATTGCTTCTCAACGTTGATTTCTCCCAATATATCATTGATACTTTGATTACTATCGAAACATCCGGAAAAGCGTTCCGCCTTCAGACGTTCACTCTCTAAACTAATCTTCACCTGGAATTTGCGCTCCAGACGGTGTGCGATGTCGGCAAACGGAGCATCCTCAAATGTCAGGCCACCATCCAACCAGTCACAGGCAGAACTAGCATTTGATTTCATTTTCTCCATGCGCCCCGTATTCTTATCGTAAAAAGCCTGTTCGCTAGGGAATAGTTTCATTACCGAACCGGACAAAGTGGCTAAATTGACACGACCTTCCAACAAAGATACCATTACATAATTATCGTCATCATAAGCGCGTACATTAAAAACAGTCCCTACCACCTTTACCTGTACACCATTCGTATTTACAAAGAAAGGAATCTTCTCATTTTTCGCCACCTTGAAATATCCTTCACCATCAAGCATAACATCACGTTCACGAATACCGAACCCACGGCAATAACGTAACACAGAACCCGCATTCAATGAAACCTCTGTTCCATCCGGAAGCACAATATTCGTCCGCGAACCGGCTGGCACTTTAATTTCATAAGGAGAATCCGCATTCGTATATACTTCCGTAAGATTTTCAGTATAAGTGTACCAGAAGTAATTGCAGCCCAACAACAAAATAATTGCAGCAGCTACCTTCAGCCACACAGGAACTATCTTCCGCGAACGGACAGGTTTCATCTCAGCAGCGGCTATTTTTTCTTTTATCTGTGATAAATTAGCATCCTCTACTTTGGCAAATGCAGGCACAGAAGAAACAGCCCATACTGCGGACATCTCCCGGAAAATTTTAGCAGCATCTTCATTGGAAGCCAGAGAAGCGAACAGAGCTTCTTTCTCTTCTTCGGTGCAGTTACCGGACAGATAGTTGCTTATCCGGATTTCCAATTCTTCTATATGATAAGAGTCATTCATAAACGTACTTTTTCTATGGGTGTATATAACTAGATACGCAATAAAAAAAGAAACGTTTAAAAGAAAAGTGATTTTTTTTAGAGAAACATCAAAATAGCTATCATATAAGGAGTACCCAGTGATTCGCGCAGTTTAGTCAATGCTATTTTCATCTGTACTCTTACAGTGGTCACATTAATATTCTGCTCCTCGGCAATTTCACTGTATGTCTTACCCTCATACAAACTTGCTTTAAATATGGCACGGCATTTGGCAGGCAATTCCTCCACCTTCTTCATGATGATGGTATTCATTTCGCTATGCTCCAATGCCTGCAAAGGATTATCGGAAGAAAGAATATGATTTTCGAGAAAAGCCCAGATTTCTTCCATCTGTTCCGTCATCTGTTTTTCGTTGAAATAAGAAGAGCGCAGATAACTGATACTTGCATTTTGAATGGCACGCCGCAAATACGGAAGAGCCGGATAAGTGATGTGATGGCGATTCTGCCAGAAAGCAACAAAGACATCATTCACAATCTCCCCTGCCACCCTCTTGTCATGCACATAATAAACAGCTATCGCACACAAATAAAGGTAGTAGGTATGATAGATTTTATCAAATGCTTTTGTATTACCGTAATTTAACTGTTCAATTAGATTTTCAGAGATTTCTGGTAGATTCATTCGTTGTCTTTCTTTAAGGAACGGTGCAAATATAGCGATTAATTCAGAAAAACAAAATTCCAATCAGATAAACCGGAGCCCGGCAATCATTCCTTAGCCCTACAATCCCATCGGTATTTTCAACAAATACCAAACAATAAACAGCAATGTCCAGACAACCAGGATGCCTAATGAATATCTCCAAGTATATTTCAGCAATGAGCCATACGTAATCTGCTTATCATACTGCCGCATATAGGTAAGCACCAGAGGCATATAGAATAAGAAAGGAGTAATGGCATTCGTCGAGCTATCTCCGATACGAAAAGCACATTGTGCTATATCCGGAGCAATTCCCATCTGTGCAAACATAGGAATAAAGATAAAAGACATAAAAGCCCATTTGGAGGTAGCAGATACCATAATCAGATTTATCAATGCCGTAAACAGAATAAACAGGACAAGAGCAGACAAAGGAGCCGGTTCAAACGAAGAAAGCAGATCAGCACCCATGATAGCCAAACATTTGTCCAGATGAGAATATTCAAAACAGGCAAACATCTGCGCAGCGAAGAAAGCGATAACGAAATACACCCCAAGAAGCTTCATTGGCTGCGTAAGTCCTTCAATTACATCATTGTCAGTGCGATACCGTCCGGAACTGAATCCATAAGCCATTCCCGTAATACCTGCTCCCAAAGAAAGCAAAAACAAAATACCGGCAATAAAAGGCGAATGCATCAAACCACCATTCACACCCCGCAAAATTCCATAAGAAGAAAAAGTAAGCCACAAGATAAGAGCCACATAGGTAGCTGCCACAACAATGGAAATCATAATGGCACGCCGTTCTTTACGAGACAGAGGATGGTAAGCCACCACCTTCATACTGCCTTCATACTTACCTAACGTAGGAAGAAGCCATTTTTGAGTAATCCAATACACAATAGCCGTAATGGCCACCGTTGAAGCACTCATAAAAAAGTAATTGCAAAGAGGTTCCGTATTCCCCTGATAACCCGTTTGTGCCAGTGCAGCCTCTTGCGTGGTATGCGCCAACAACGGGTCCATCGTACTCAATACAATATTAGCACTATACCCGCACGCAACGGAAACATAAGCCGTAACAATCCCTGCAATCGGATGAAGCCCCACCCATTGAAACAGCATAGCAGCAATAGGCAATAAAATGATATATCCACCATCACCAATGGCATTCGACAACAAGCCAAGCACAATCACCCACAAGATGATCTTCCTCTTTTCCTGCCGGTTTCCCACCCCCATGCGGATACAAGCATCAATAAAACCGGAATGTTGTGCCACTCCCAATCCGAACATAGCAATAATCACCATGCCCAATGGAGCAAAACCTGTAAAGTTCTTAATAGCATTCCGCAACCACCAGCGGATTCCTTCCGGGCTCAACAGGCTTTGTACACGGATATCCTCACCTGTCTGCGGCAATGTCACTTTCAATCCATAGATATCGCATATCCATGAAAGAAAGACCACTGCCATTGTCAGCAGAAGGAACATCGTAGCGGGATGGGGCATGCGCCATTTATTCTTCATCATTTTCCGACTAAGCAAGAAGCTACCGTTAATACTTAATTTACTCTTCGTCAGGCTCCAGATTATCCAGATCAATAATACGCAATTCCAATGCACGTACTGCCAACCGGGTAGCATTCACTCCCACCCGTTCACCATTCGGAAAAAGACGTCCGATAAGATCATTCTGCCGTTTCTCCAATGATTTCACACCAAAAGGCATTCCTTTCAGATTGGCAATCATCTCTTTCGTATAACCCAAAGCCAGATGACGGAGAAAACGTTCATCGTATTCATCAATATCATAACTGATGACAGCCTCCCGACGCTTGGCATCATTGGCTACCGATTTTTTGAAACGATCTACAATCTTTTCCAGAATCGGATAGTTAAATACCAATTTCTTTCCATCCATCACAGCCTGTACATCTGTTTTCGTCAGTAGCTCACCCGTTTTGAGGATGATTCCATCGGCACCGGCATTCAATACGTCCACCCACAACTTTTCGTTCAGAATCTCACCCGTGAAGATCAATACCCGAACTCCTTTGTAACGTTTGAATATATTCTTGCAAATATCAACGCCAATGGTCGTAGAACCTCCTAGTCCTAAGTCCAACAATACCAGATCGGGAAGCTGGGCCTCCATCAACGGCCAAAACTCACTTTCCGTCATTGCCGTGCCGATCACTTCTGCATTCGGTATTTCATGACGGAATATTTCTTCTGTTCCTTTCAACTCCAGTTTTACATCCTCTACAATAATAACTTTAAACTTCTGTTCTTCCATGTTCCTTATCTAATAACTTTTATGTGTTTTCCTTTTATCGGCGCGGAATAGTGAAATAAACCGTAAACCCGCCGCCTTCAGCCGGCTCGGCATTGATACGACATCCCCTGCGCCCCGCAAATTCGTCGTGGTCGCGGATAATCTGCTTACATACCAGATATTCCGTTCCCCTCAACTCCCCTTTTTCACCGGAAGTCATACGTGCCAGATTCGGATAAAATAGTTGATTCAACTCTTCCACACTCTTCTCACGTCTCGTATCCGTAAAGAGGAAACGAATATATTCATTATCCTTGCGCGCTTGCAGACGTATCACTCCATCTTCACGCACAGTCAATGCTTCATCAATCAAATTCTCCAATAGAAAACGCAACTGATTCACGTCTCCTATCACCTTCGCCTCCATCGGCTCTATTTCCAATTCTATCCTCTCCGGCCGATTCTTCATCAACTTCTTGAAATATTTTCCGGCAGCATCCAAAAGTTCCTGTACCGGAATCACCGTACGCCGGAAAGTGACCTCCTCCAATTGACGGGAAGCACACGAACTCAAAATCGTAAAGATTCCCTTATAGTATTCAATCAATTCCGTCATAGTCTCCACCGCTTCACGCTCCTCCGTTTCCGAAAGATTCTGCGCATTCAACCGCCCTACAATCTGTTTGATCTTATTCGGATAATAAATCGTCTCATGTTTAATCGTCGACAGACAGTTGTCAAGCACCATATTCTGAACATGCAACATGCTGTCTTCCCAGGAAGCCCGGCGTGTTTCTTCGTGTGCCGACTCGATATCCCGGTATTTTGTAGCCAATTTCACCACTGCGTTAAACACAACAATAGCCACATAACGAGCTACCAGTTCAAAAAGCAGTCGATCCGTCTCCTGTTCCGTTCCTTCTCTGCGCTCCAGATAAAGCACACCGACACATTGATGCTCGCCCCCTGCTTCCACCATCAGCGGAATTGCCTGAAGATGCTGTTCGGAAAGATATTTCCCGGAACTAAAACACTGCTCTACCATTTCCGGCATTTCCTGTCCGGGACGAGAAGCATATTCCAGCCGGTGTGTCGTTTCATTATAAACGGCAATTCCCATCCGATCAATCGTCAGTAATTCATTAACAGAACCGAATGCTTCATCCACAATCCGCTGCGGAATTTCTTTAAGCGTACTCTCTTCCCGTTGAAGTGCCTCTGCATTTTCCTGTTCCTGCGGTCTCACCAAAGATGCAGCAAACACCTTCTGGTTAATCTCAAGTACCTGTTCGAGATTCAAACGATTCTGCAAACGTTTTCTCATGTACAGAAAATAATATCCGACCAACGAAACAATCAATAAAACAAAGCATAAAATAATTCCTACCGTCTTATTGGTATTCGAACGCTCCAACTGCCGGCAATATGCTTCGAGAGTTTGATCCTCTCCCTGCAACTTATACAAATCCGTAAATGCCGAATTATTATAACTATATGCATCCAACTGTTTCAAAGCCAGAAAAGCAACTGACGCCTCATTCCTGATATCCAAAATTACATGATAATCCGAATCAAACAGTTCGTTCCACCAACTGATTTCAGCAGGCGTTCCCTCACCTACCAGCTTCATATACCGATGTGGGCGATCCGGACGCGCATATTTTTCATAATGCTCATTCAGAAAAAGCATCGCAGAATCTATATATTGCAAAGCCAACTCATAATTTTCATCCACATTAGCAAAATAGGCAGCATTTGCATAATCCGATGCTACATCCAGCAAATCCTCATACGCAGAATCCGTAACTACTACAATCGAATCGCCATCCTGCAACATGGGAGGAATCGGATCATGCAGACAAGAAACCATCCCCAACGGAAGCAACAAGCAAAGCAACAATACCCCCATCGCTTTACGCACTCCCGAAGGCAAACGAAAATAGAAACGGCTTCCCTTCCCCAGCTCACTCTCCACATCAAAGACACATCTCCGGAATAAATCATTCGTTTTCTTATACTTCTCAATGATTCCCTTACAATTCATCAATCCGAAACCACTACCTTTGTTTTCTTTCAACACTTCCGGATCGGCTGCATTCTTCATTCCGATCACACGGGAATCATACACCTTCTCACCAATGATATGCGCCACATCCTCTTCGGAAATACCTCTTCCGTTATCCTCCACAGAGATCTCGACATAAGCATCCTCCGTAGTACGGGCATACACTTTAATTGTTCCTCCTTCCGGAGTATATTTACGGGCATTTTCCGCCAGCGTATTAATCATAAACAAAGTTAGTGCCCGGTCGGCCTTCACCATAACCGTAGTCGGTTCAATTTCCAACTTCTGATTTTTCATTTCAAAAGCACGTCTTCCCTTGCCTAGCAACTCAAACAGTTCATTGAGACTGAAAGTTTCAATATTCAGGCTAAGCGTTCCTTGCTTCATCTTAATCCAAAGAGCCAGAATATCGTTGTACTCATTAATCGTAGTTACCAGCTCATCAATGTATTGATACTTCTCTTTCTTAATCTTCGCATTATCAATATACCCCCGCTCCGTCAACTTATGCACCTCGTTCAAGATACGGTCGATATAAGGATTAATACCATTGACAATGGCCAGACAAGCCTTCTTTATAAGATTCTGACGTTTATTTCCCGCAATATGTTGTTCGTAAACATACCGTTGCTTTTCCAACTGCATCCGCTCGTCACTCAACGCTTCCACCATCTGCTCATTGTCCGCAGCCCAAACAATATACGGTTCAAGCACATGCACCAATGCTTTTTCATCACGGTTCAACCGATGCAGAGGAACCAGTGCCGCTTTTCCTTCCTCCGGAATTTCCAGTTGAAGACGTCCTTTCCCAAATAGTTGATCGATACCTTGTTGAATTAATGGAACATTCATCGGAATGGACGAAGTTATATCCCGGCAAAGAGTCAGAATCCGTTGCAGACGCTCCACGTCTACCTGATTCCTTATTTTAGACCGTTTATTGAAAAACCACCAAAGAATAACCACCAATACAAGTCCGACAATAACCAAAGAAAGTACAAGCGTCATTTGTCGTGAATCGGCTTCCAATGAAAGATAGCGGCTCTCCAACTCCTTATCCTGACGGGTATAATTTAAAATATCCAAATATATATTCCGGTTGTAATCAGAAGCATACTTCATCCCGAGCCCCGCATACGACACACTCAATTGCTCCCGAATCCTTGAGATCCATTCAGGTACCGTTCTCACATCTTCCTGCATGATCCATGGAACCCCGGTATAAGTCGTATCTCCCTCCACAAAAACATGTAGTTTATCCAATGTATCCGCCGCATGGTGATAATAGAGCATGTGATGTTGATTCACACAATCCAACGCTTTTGCAAGCGTATCCAATGCCTCCGTATAACGTCCGTGCTCATTCATATATTTACCGATAGACACATACGCACCGGCAATCTGATACAAATCATTGTACTCACGAAATTTTTCAAGCGCACGCTGTGCCATTCGCAAAGGCAAAAGCGAATCTACAGGAAACCCAAACTGATCCAGCGCATATCCCCTTCTCGTCCGGAAAAGTTCGAAATTATTGGGTGAAACCATCAGATTAGCCAATCCTTGCAGACCATTTCCTTCGAAATAAGGATGATTAGTCTGAACAGCCGTCCGCCAGGTAATATAGAGTTGGTCGAACTCACGCATTTTCCGGTCTTCCGGCTTGGTTGCTTCCACCAACGAAGCCGAACCTTTAATATAATGATAATAAAGCAACTGATTAGTATCTGTCAAAGCTTCATCTTCCGGAATCCGGTTGAGAGATGTGATGGCCTCCTGCCGTTGCTGCAGATAGTAGTAATAAATAGAAGAAACAATAAAAAATTCGGTGAATGCATAATCCAGGCGTAGCGCCTCGTGACGGTCGGCAAACAAATCACTCTCTTCACGAATACGTTTCATGCGCTTGAGCGCACTATTACGATAATCATAAAATTCTTTGTTCATAGCCGTTCGCTGACAGATTTTCATCAGTCCGATGTCGGCAATCAACAGTTCGAGTTCATTTTTAGTCAGTTTATATACTTCCTTATGCAGCGCTTCCGCCCGGTCAAAGTCCATAGCCATAAAAGCACAGAACCCCAGGTTGTTGGATGCTTCCGCTTTCCCCGACTTGTAGAAATTCACCTGCCGATAGGCTTCATTGGCATATTTATAAGAAGAATCCAGGCTTCGATAACGATAAGCATACGCTTTCCCGTTTAATGAATCAATCAGGCGCACCTCTTTGGTCGGCACCATATCAGTGCACGAAAAAAAAGAGGCAAACAACACTATACCTATTATATATAAAGGAAAGCGTGAACTCATTTTTGACTATTAACTGTTTTCAGAAAGCAAATCTACAAATATTTCCGATAAGTTGGAGAGAAAAATATTTTTTATACAATAAGTCCTTCTAAATAATAAGAGAAATTCCTACCTTTGCAGGCAAATTAACAAATAGGTAACATCTATTACAAAATGAGCGAAAAAGCACCCTTTATGGTATTCTCGGGAACGAACTCGAGATATCTTGCAGAAAAAATCTGCGCAAGCCTGGATTGTCCTCTGGGAAATATGAACATTACCCATTTTGCCGATGGCGAATTTGCAGTTTCATATGAGGAGTCAATTCGTGGCGCACACGTATTCCTGGTTCAATCCACTTTCCCTAACTCAGACAACTTAATGGAACTTCTCCTGATGATCGATGCTGCAAAACGCGCGTCTGCAAAGAGCGTTGTAGCTGTAGTCCCCTATTTCGGATGGGCACGTCAGGATAGAAAAGACAAACCCCGTGTATCTATCGGCGCTAAGTTGGTAGCCGACCTGCTGTCTGTTGCAGGTATCGACCGCCTGATTACGATGGACTTGCATGCAGACCAGATTCAGGGATTCTTCAATATCCCGGTAGATCACCTGTACGCATCAGCTGTATTCCTCCCTTACATCCAGTCATTGCAACTGGAAAATCTGGTTATTGCTACACCGGACGTAGGAGGTTCAAAACGTGCCAGCACTTTCTCCAAATACCTCGGTGTACCATTGGTACTCTGTAACAAATCACGTGAAAAAGCCAATGAAGTAGCATCTATGCAAATCATCGGTGACGTAGAAGGTAAAAACGTCGTATTGATCGACGATATCGTTGACACAGCAGGAACAATCACCAAAGCAGCCAACATCATGCTGGATGCCGGTGCCAAATCTGTACGCGCCATCGCCAGCCACTGCGTAATGTCTGATCCGGCTTCTTTCCGTGTACAAGAGTCTGCCCTAACCGAAATGGTATTTACCGACAGCATCCCTTACGCAAAGAAATGCCCGAAAGTAAAACAGTTAAGCATTGCTGATATGTTTGCAGAAACAATCAAACGAGTAATGAATAACGAATCTATCAGTTCACAATACATCATTTAATAGATGATAGGTGACAAATGATAATTGATAGTTGAAGTTACTTTCAACAGGAAATTATAAAATGGATAATGACCGCTTTTGGTTATTATCCATTTTTCTTTGTACCATAAAAAAGAGGCCACGCAATGCGCAGCCCACTATCATTTATCATCTATCACCTATCATCTATTGAAGTCTTCCGAATTTATAGGTTCCTTTTTTAATCACCTTTCCATCTTTATCTGTTTCTACAAAAGGACCATTTTTCTTTCCTTGTTTGAAAAATCCGTCAAAGCGATTACCATCTTTATCAATTTGTACGCCCTGTCCATCTTCCAATCCGTCAACAAAGCCACCTTTATATTGCATTCCAGCAACGGTTTTTAGAGTACCCTGTCCATTGGGACGGTTGTCTTTCCAATCACCGTCATAAACATCGCCATTGCTCCATTTATAGACTCCTCTGCCATCACGTTTATTGTTTTTCCAGCTTCCTTCGTACACAGCACCATTCGCCCAGGTAAAAGTACCTTTTCCGTCTTGCATGCCATTTTTGAAATTACCTACATACTTGTCGCCGTTAGCATGATAATAAACTCCTTCACCGGTGCGTTCACCTAAGAGATAAGAACCTTCATAACGATCGCCCGTGTGAAAGTAGTAAGTACCTCTTCCGTGTTGAATATCATCCGCCCAGTCACCATCGTATTTATCTCCATTGGTATATTCAAATACCCCTTTTCCGTGACGGACATCATCTTTCCAATCTCCTTCATACTTACAGCCATCGTCCCAGTTCATGATACCTTTGCCGTTCTTCTTATCATTTTTCCAGTGACCGGTATATTTGGCTCCATTCGCCCAAGTGTATGTACCTTCGCCTTCACGCTTATCATTCACCCATTTACCTACATACAAATCCCCGTTATGATAATACATTGTTCCTTCACCATGCTGATAATCCTGATACCACATACCGTCGTAACGGTTATTATTCATAAAATAATAGATACCTTTTCCGTGCTGCTGGTCCTGAAACCACTGTCCTTCGTATTTTTCTCCATCGGGAAACATATAAATTCCATATCCTTCACGTTTCCCCTTCACATATTCTCCTTCAAAGACATCACCGTTTTTAAAGACTGTTTTTCCTTTTCCATTCGGTTTTCGTCCTTTCATTTCTCCCGTATAAACACTGCCATCCTTAAAAGTATAGTTGCCAATCTTTATTTCAGTGGAGAATGTATCTTTAATTTTTCCGAAAAATCCGCCTTTTTTTCCTTCATTTTCTTGTGCCATCACTCCCTCTTGTGCAAGAAGAGCCAGCAAAAGTGTAGTATATAGATATTTCCTCATTGGTTTTAGTCGTTACTCATTTTAGAATTACAATTTGGACAAAGATACAATTTCTATCCCAAACAGCCCACTTTCGGAAAGCAAATTATGACAACTTTTTACCTGCAATGACCTCTTTTAATGTCTCTTTGCACAAATAGCGCTGTGCCAAATCTTGTATTTCCATCGGAGTAACCTCATTCACAGCCAGCAGAGAACGTGAAAAGTAGTCATCATCCAGACCGGAAGTAGCAATGAAGATCCACGCATCCGAAAGTGAGAAAGGCGACTCATAACTACGGCACATTTCTCCCAACATATAGTTGCGTACAATAGTCAATTCTTCGGCTGACACAGGTTCCTGATGCAGGCGGTCTATTTCATGATACACTTCCTGTATCAACGGTTCCACATATTCATTATCCGTTTCTGTCGAGATAGCCAATAGTCCGCTATCCGGATAAAACATGATTCCTGCTGAAATACCATAAGTATATCCCTTCTCTTCACGAATATTAGACATCAGCCGACTACCGAAATAACCTCCGAATAAAGTCATCAATACCCGAAGTTTCAAATAATCAGGATGATTACGAGTAATAGTCGTATATCCCATCTTCACAGCACTCTGCATGGCATCTTCACGCTCTGTAAAAATTCTCTTTCCGGGAACAGCACTAAAAGGAAAACTTAATCTCGACACCTGCTGCTGATGCTGGCCGAAAGAAGTGCCGAATGTATCTGTCACCCGGCTGATAATATCCTCCGTCACCTTACCGGACAAAAAAATAGAGCAATTACCCGAATGATAATACCGTTCATAAAATTCACGGAGCACTTCCGGAGTGATGGCATGATAATCTTCCTCCACCACTATTTTACCACATGGATGCTGTTCGCCGTAAAGCGACTGCAACAGACTGCGGTGTGCCAAAAAATCAACTTTGGAAGCATTGACCTGGTATTGTTGGATATTGGTATCGAGAATGGTATGCAATTCCTTCTCCGGGAAAAGCGGTTCTTTAATCATGGATTCCACCACCTCCAATGTTTTCGCCAAATACTTATTCAACGAATAAACAGTGATATATGCATATTCCGACGAGCTGGACAATTCGAGCCATGAGCCGTAGTAATCCAGTTTTTCGGCAATGGTGGCAGCCGTATATTTTTTCGTGCCTTCGCGCAGCATCCGGTTCGTAAACAGAGCTTGCAGTTTCTGCGATTGCTGCCAGCGTCCCCCGGCAAAAAGCACATCTATGCGTACTACTTCCTGTTCACCCGCATTAATAACAGTCAACGGAATACCGTTTGGCAACGTCATTCGAACGGGAGGAAGTATACGAAAATTTTTCAGGGTTTGTATTTCAGGTTGTATCGTACGATCCATAAGATTAGATTCTATTCTTCAAAAATTCTTCTGCCCGTTCCAAGTCTTGTGGGGTATCAATTCCAATAGTTTCCACTTCACTGATACCGACCTTTATTTTGTATCCGTTCTCCAGCCAGCGAAGCTGCTCCAAAGATTCGGCCAACTCCAAAGAAGACTGTGGAAGCATGGTAATCTCTTTCAGCACCTCTGTACGATAAGCATACAATCCGATGTGCTTGTAGTAGGTATGTCCCTTCAACCAGTCCTGTTTCTCGGCATTACGCTGATAAGGAATGATAGAACGGCTGAAATAAAGTGCGTTCCAGTTCTTGTTGACTACCACTTTCGGTGAATTCACGTTTTCCAGTACAGCAAACGGTTCATCGGCAGTAAAAGGCTTCACCAACGTAGCAATCTGCGTGGTTACATCTTCAAAACAAGCCTTTACCGCATCCAGTTGTGAAGGCTGAATAAAAGGCTCATCTCCTTGTATATTCACTACGACGTCAAACTCACCTCCAATCTTGGTACAGGCTTCATAACAACGATCCGTACCACTTTTGTGGTGAACGGAAGTCATCACAACCTTTCCCCCGAACGCCTTAACAGCAGCTTCAATACGTTCATCATCCGTAGCTACATAAGCGTCATCCAAAACGCCTGCCACTTGTTCGTATACGCGTTGTATGACTGTTTTTCCGCCCAACATAGCCAACGGTTTCGCAGGAAAACGAGTGGATGCATAGCGGGCAGGTATAATTCCAAGAAATTTCATCTACTTAATAAATAATGAAGAATGGAAAGCAGATAATGACTGTTGTATATATCCCCTTTGCCAATCCTCCGGTTTTAATATTTTGTTATCATATAAAAGCATGTCAATATCCAGACATACTTTTTCCTCTTTCTTATCCTCCGAACGACGTCCGGACCTCTGTTCTATATCTTTCAGCATTTTCCTCACCGTCTCTTCATCCTTATCGGAATAGAACAGAACCACTTGGTTGGAAAACAGAGCCGGATTCTTAAAAAACAAAGGTTTAGTTTCCAGTTCGGGAGCAAAACATATAGAAGAGAACGATTCAGTCAACTTCTGTCTGGCAAAAGTCAGGTTCTCTTTCCTATTGTAATTACTCCCTATGCAAACAATATACTTGTGCATTAAAATTAAGTATTAGGTA
Organism: Bacteroides sp. M10; assembly: GCF_014334015.1. Classification (GTDB taxonomy): domain Bacteria; phylum Bacteroidota; class Bacteroidia; order Bacteroidales; family Bacteroidaceae; genus Bacteroides; species Bacteroides intestinigallinarum. The sequence continues at coordinate 5,168,397 of NZ_CP060488.1, forward strand.
TTAAGTATTAAATAGCACTATACTTAATACTTAATTAAACAGATCGTCCAGTCCTCTTTCTTCCACTTCGCCATCAGGAGTTTCCGAACCGGCACACGGGTCAAACCCTTCAGGGAGTTTGAATCTCTCCTGCTGGTCATATCCCAAAGTCGGATCGTCATACACTTTCTTCATATACATCGCCCAGATAGGCAAAGCTGCAGCAGCACCCTGTCCATAGGTCATTCTACCGAAGTGAATATCACGTTCGTCACCTCCTACCCAACAACCGGATACCAGTGAAGGAGTGAATCCCATAAACCAGGCATCGGAGTTATCATTGGTCGTTCCTGTTTTTCCACCCATATCGGCGGTAATTCCATATCGACGAACACGTCCACCCGTTCCTTCATTAATAACGGCACGCAGCATAACCAACATTTTGTAAGTGCTCGACGCGCTTATCACTTCTTCCATTTGCGGCGCAAAAGTAGAAATGACATTGCCATCACTATCCTCAATACGGGTAACGAACAATGGAGCCACCCGGATTCCTTTATTGGCAAAAGCCGTGTATGCGCTGACCATTTCACCGACAGAAATTTCACAAGGTCCCAGACAAAGTGAAACCACTGGATCAATTGCTTTATTGCGTACACCGAAACTATGGATCAAGCGTACCAAATCATACGGATTCAGCTTACCCATCAGGTATGCAGAAATCCAGTTATCGGAGTTTGCCAATCCCCATTTCAGAGTTACCATTTCTCCATAACGCTTATCATTTGCATTACGTGGTGTCCAGGGAGTTCCATTCTCATCAATCAAAGTCTGCTCTACGTGGCGTGCCTGATCGCAAGGAGAAAATCCGTTCTCCATTGCCAATGTATATAAATACGGTTTAATAGTAGAACCTACCTGACGACGTCCCACCATCGCCATATCATACTGGAAGTATACATAATTCGGTCCGCCCACATAAGCTTTCACGTGTCCGTTTGCCGGATCCATTGACATAAATCCTGTCCGCAAGAAAGATTTGTAGTAGCGGATGGAATCCATCGGTGTCATAATCGTATCTTTATCACCCTTCCAGGAAAAGACAGTCATTTCTTCCGGCGTATCGAACGCCTTACGAATCTGTTGTTCCGAAGCTCCCGCCTCTTTCATGAGGCGATAACGTTCCGTTTGTTTCATTGCTTTCGTCAACAACTCTTCCACTCGTTTTTCCGGTAGTGATCTTGCATACGGGGCATTCTTACTTCCCTCTTTTTCCTTGAAGAATACAGGTTGCAGATAATCACCCAAATGCTCTTTTACAGCATCTTCGGCATACTGCTGCATACGTGAATTGATAGTTGTATAAATCTTCAATCCATCTGTATAGATGTTATAATTTGTACCGTCTTTCTTCTTGTTTTTCGCACACCAGCCATATAACGGGTTAGTTTCCCAAGCGATAGAATCTTCGTAGAATTTCTGCATTTGCCAACCACGATAATCACTTCTTACCGGTTTCGGTGCTGTCATGACGCCGCGGAGATATTCACGGAAATAAGTAGCCAATCCCTCTTTGTGGTCAACACGGTTATAAGTCAGTTTCAACGGAAGAGCCTGCAATGAATCACATTCTGCATCTGTGATATATCCGGCTTTACGCATCTGCTCGAGCACCACATTACGACGACCACGTGAACGTTCGTTGAAACGAACCGGATTGTAGAGAGACGGATTCTTACACATACCCACCAATGTAGCTGCTTCTTCAATCTTCAAGTCCTTCGGTTCACAGCCAAAATAGGTATATGCAGCAGTTTTGATACCAACAGCATTATTCAGAAAATCAAATTTATTGAGATACATACTCAATATTTCCTCTTTGGTGTAGTAACGTTCAAGTTTCACCGCAATCACCCATTCAATCGGTTTTTGGAAAAGACGCTGAAGTGTATTTCTCGCCACATTTTCCGTAAACAACTGTTTAGCTAACTGTTGCGACAAGGTACTACCCCCACCTGCATTTTTCTGAAACATCAAACCACGTTTCACAAACGCACGGAACAATGCTTTGGCATCAATCCCGGAATGCTCGACAAAACGAACGTCTTCCGTTGCAATAAGAGCATTGATAATACTGGGTGACAAATCCTTGTATGCCGTGTACACCCGGTTTTCCTTGCTGTAAGACCATGTACCAAGCACTTTCTCATCTTCAGAAAAAATCTCCGTTGCAAATTTATAGCTCGGGTTCTCGAGTTCCTCTACAGGAGGCATATAGCCAATCCAGCCCTTTGAAATGGAGACAAAGACTATAACAATAGCCAATACTATGACTGCCAAGAATATCCAAAGAGCTTTTATTATTTTTCGAATCATGTTTTTTCTCGCTTAAAATGACGCATTTAATTAAGATGCAAAGGTAGATAAAATCCGCTATTCAGCCAACGAGTTTGATTATAATTTCTATTTTGTTAAAATATAGAGCGATACTCCTAACAAATAGCACGAAACAAAAAGAAAGAACGTTTGTTTGGGAAAATAGCGGAAAGAAAGTATCTTTGTATACACTTATTCAAAGTGCATTCATATAAAAGACATTAATTATGAAATACGTATCATCAGACAGGAAGTTATTACCTTATGGTATGATGAACTTCGAGGACATCCGTTTGGACAATTATTATTACGTGGATAAGACCTCTTTCATCCCCTTGATAGAGCAATCAGATCGTTTTTTCTTTTTTATCCGCCCACGCCGATTCGGAAAAAGTCTGACTTTGAATATGCTTCAACATTATTATGATGTACGTGCCAAAGATAAGTTTGACGCTTTGTTTGGCGATCTTTATATTGGAAAGCATCCCACAAAGGATCGTAATAGCTATCTGGTAATAAAATTAAATTTCTCGGGAATAAGTGGAGATTTACACAGCTACCGCAAAGGTCTGGACGAACATTGCAGAATCGTATTTGACTATTTCTGTGATGTTTATGCTGACTATTTACCTGAAGGAATCAAAGAAAAAATGGACGAAAAGGACGGGGCCGTCAGCCAATTCGAATATCTGTTTACGGAGTGCGCCCGTGTAAATCAAAAGATTTATCTCTTCATTGATGAATACGACCATTTCACCAATACAATACTCTCTGATGTCGACAGCTTAAACCGTTACACTGATGAGACACACAAAGAAGGTTATTTACGTGCTTTCTTCAATAAAATAAAATCCGGCACAGACTCCAGCATTAAACGTTGTTTTATCACCGGTGTCAGTCCCGTGACAATGGATGACTTGACCAGCGGCTTCAATATCGGTACTAACTACTCACTGTCACCAAGATTCAACGAAATGATGGGATTCACAGAAAGTGAGGTTCGCGAAATGTTAACTTATTATTCTAATACAGGGCATTTCAATCATACCATCAATGAGTTGATAGAAATCATGAAACCATGGTATGACAATTACTGTTTTGCACAGGAATGCTATGGTAAAACTACGATGTACAATTCCAATATGGTGCTTTATTTCGTCAAAAATTATATCGAATATAACGGTGAAATACCGAAAGATATGGTAGAAGACAACATCCGTATTGACTACGAAAAATTGCGTATGCTCATTCGTAAAGATAAAGAGTTTGCGCACGATGCATCCATCATACAGACCTTAGTAAGCCAAGGATACATCACTGGAGAAGTGAAAAAAGGATTTCCAGCCGCCAGTATTATTGATCCAGACAATTTCATAAGCCTACTCTATTATTTTGGCATGCTTACTATTAGTGGCGCACATGAAGGAAAGTGCAAACTCACCATTCCCAATCAGGTAGTGCGCGAACAACTTTACACCTATTTGTTGAACACTTACAATGAAGCCAACTTAAGCTTCAGTAATTATGAGAAAAATGAATTATCCAGCTCGCTTGCTTATCGAGGTACCTGGAAAGCTTATTTTGACTATATAGCCGATTGTCTGAAACGCTATGCCTCCCAACGCGACAAGCAAAAGGGAGAATTTTTCGTACATGGTTTCACATTAGCCATGACTGCACAAAACCGGTTCTACCGCCCTATTTCGGAAGCAGATACACAAGAAGGATATGCTGACATCTTCTTATCTCCATTATTAGATATTTATCCGGATATGAAACACAGTTACATAATCGAGTTGAAATATGCTAAATACAAAGATCCGGAAAATCGTGTGGATGAATTACGATTAGAAGGAATCGCTCAAACCAACCGTTATGCTGATACAGATACAGTAAAAAATGCTATTGGCACCACACAGTTGCATAAGATTGTTGTAGTATATAAAGGAATGGAAATGAGAGTATGTGAAGAAGTGTAGCTCTCTTATTATATCTAAACACAAACACCAGATATAAGATAATCACTTATAAAGTTGTTGCCTGCATTATAGTTTATCCGTTTGGAAGAGGTATATCCCAACTTGGAAGATAAAAACTATTAAATGATGTACCTTCTGTCTTCACATGTAATACCCCCCTTAAAGTATCATACGATATTTGTTGCAATTTTTTAAGCACGCTTGGATTTATTATAACTTTATCCTTTTCGCCCGTTACTATTTGCTTCACATCGTCCTGATGTATTTCATAAGTAACCATTAGCGCAACTTTTAAAAATGAATTCTCAAAATCTACATTTGATATTTGAAAAATACATTCTACACATACTAAATGTGACTCCTCTATATATCTGTTTTTAAAAGAGATTTTCATCTTTACAGGAGTTCCACTTTGGTATACATCTGTATTTATATTGAAACCCAATGTTTCAACTTTACTTATCCTATATTTAAAAGTTATACTTGAATTCATAATAGTTATCTCCTTTCTTTTCTTTCAAATCCAATGTCTCAAACTTAATGCTATAATCTTCGTATGCTAATTGTTGTACTTCTTTTTCCGAATTAATTATATTCCATTGAGAAGAAGCATCAAGGACTAAATCAGAAGTTATCATTACTTTACAATGTTGGTATCTTCTAGCAAGATCTATATTTTTTATAGAAATAATTTCTTCACCTAAAGCATCCTGAATAGCAATCATCGTCTTTAAATCAAGATTTACTTTCCCTTTCAATATTTCAGCCAATTGTTTCTCATCCAAATTAGCTTTCTCAACCAAATCCTTTTGATTTATTTTATCAAGACGGAGAATACGCATCACTGCTATAGAAAATTTAGACGCATACTTTCTCCATGCCTTTTCTGATTGATCATAACGTACTTTCTTGATCCAATTGTAGCTGTTATATATCTCGTTATCTATTTTTTCCATAATTATATTGTGTTTATATACTCCTTTAGAGACTCCTCATCATACACAGAATATCCATTTAAAATAATCTTATAATTACCAAGTTTATCCAACTCCTGCCGAGTATGCTCCCTATCTCTCATCTCACGTGTCAACTTGATAGTACCACCTGTAATAGAGATAATAGTCGTACCTATCCGAAGTCCATATAGCCTTAACCAATCGCAAATATCTTCATCATTTTGCATACGAGTAGATATCATTGATTCAACTTTATAATCGAATTTATTCAGATTCTTAAATAAACAATTGATATCACCTCCATTCTCACAACAATCCAAAACCAATTGAAAAAAGGTTTCGGTCATTTCTTGCGTCAAGATTATAGCATCAGTTATATTATCAACTTTCCCTTTATAGAATCCATAAAGCAAATCTCTTTCATTTTCCTGATTTGAAAAAAAATCTTCCAGAAAAACTAAATCCGTTAATTTATCATAAGCATATTCCCATTCAGTTCTTCCATTCTTACTAAGAAATGAATATAGAATATCAGGATAAACATTACATATAATTGGATTGCTCATCATTTTATTTTTTATAACGAGCAAATATAACAATAAAAAACGAAATAGAAAAATCATTCGAACAATAGAAAGTATTATATGGCAAATTTACAAGCACTCATTTATCGATAAACACTAAAAAAACAGGTGGGATTTTTCCCGCCTGTTATTCATTCATAAATATACCTATTTATAAGATAATCAATTACAAGGTTGCTGCCTGCACACCTACCACTCCGGCAATCGCACCGGCAACAGCAATAATCACTTTCAAAATAATACTCCACGTTTTTTTCATAGACATTTCTCTTTTTAAATTAAACACTAAATGAACACTCTAACCGTCAGCTATTAATCAACAAGACATTAAGCTGCGGGATCCGGTGCCTCTCCGCTACCGCCACCTTCATCTCCGCCACCTTCGCCTTCATCCGGTTTCTCGGGATCTTCCGGAGATACAGTAACGCTAATTTTCTTCAGATATTCATCCAGACTGATCAGATCTAACTTCTCATCTGCACGGGTAGCAGTTTTGGTGACACGCAACTCTTTATTAGCTTGGAAAAAGATACGAACACTATCCACACTCTTAGCATTAATATCCTTCGCCAACTCCGCACCTTTTGAACGGGCAGTCAACATAAACACACCCAAACCTTCGATATTCACAGACTTACCTTCCAACAACTGCTCCTTCATTTTTTCCACAAAATTCTGGATTACACTCTTGATGTCACCGATAGACAGCGAAGAACGATCCTGCATTTTCTGTGCAATATATTTCAGGTTGACGGACTGACCTAAAGTGATCAGATGCGGATAATATCTCTTAGGAGAATTGGGAACACGCGGATCTGTTGGCCGCGTAATGACTTTGTAAATTACACTCATACTACGTTTTTTTAAAGATTTAAATTCAAGTTTATTTATTCACGTTTTGTTGATCAACAATGCAAAGGTGAAACTTTTATTCCGGATAGAAAAGAAAAAAGCTCCTTGCGGAGCTATTTTCATTTACCTAAGTATATAATAAACTATAAATCAACAACATAATCAGCATCCTATAATCTCCCAGTCCCCAATCGTACACCGTTCGCTATCAAAACAGACAGCCACCTTTACGACAGGCAATCCACATAAAGCAAAGCGTTCCGGATAATTCTTCAAATCAATTTGCTCCATCGCTTCACCCGCACTTTTATCCAATTTCAGTTCCATCACATACAATGTAGTCTTCGTACGAAGTACTATATCTACCCGTCCACGAGGAGTACGAACCTCCACATCCACGTAATATCCCAACAAACTGAATATGATATAAAATACCTGCTGATAGTGTCCTTCGAACTTTGTATTGTCACAGTAAGGAATCGTAGACAGAAATTCCTGCAAACGGTGTAAAGCAGCATCCATATCACCATTCTGAATATCATAAAAAAGATATGCCACCATGGTAGTTGCTTCAGGTGTCTTGTTATCTACATAATGAGGAAGAAGGCTCTCCATAAGTCCCAGTCTTACTTCTTTATTGGGAATATCCAGCGTATAAAGATCTAGCATCTTATTATAATCCTTAATAGTGATATAACCACTTTGGTATAATAAAGGCACTGCATCAGTCATCGTTTCAGTAGGAGCGTCGAAAGCAGAAGACTTTAGTTGTTTACGTCCTATTTCAGAAGGTTTCACACCAAACTTATCCAACATCTTTATTAGATACGTAGGCGTACCGCTACCAAACCAATATGAGCCAATCTTACCCTTTTCCATAGCTGTAAGCAAACTAAAAGGATTATATATATCAGGTGACGGATAAGTAAAGTGATACCCATCATAATTTTCTTTCAGTTTCATCAAGGCTTCTTCCAGTGTAACCTCCAAATTCTTCGCCAATCTGTCCACGTCCTCTTCCATTTGAGAACGTATTTCATCCTCACTAATTCCACAGATAGCAGCGTATGGCTCATCCATACTGATATTCTCAATATTATTCAGTTCGCTGAAAATACTAAGTTGGGAGAATTTGGTAATACCGGTCAGAAATACATATCGCAAATAAGGATCACAAGCTTTCAAAGGGCTGTAAAAGTTACGCATGATATTACGCAATACATCCAGGTTTTCCCGTTCGTGCACTACATCCAGTAGAGGAGCATCATATTCATCAATAAGCACGACCACTTTCTTGCCGGTTTGCTCATAAGCACGTTTTATCAATCCCATCAAACGTTGATTGGGATTAACCTCCTCATCCAGCCGTCCATAATTCTGCTCATAGCCATACAATTTCAGATTTAACTCTTGGAGCAACTGTTCACTATCCGCATGCTTGGCGGTACTCATATCGAAGTGAAGTACCGGATATTCCGTCCACTCTTTCTCCAGTTTCTCCATAGCCAATCCGTGAAACAGGTCCTTGCGTCCGGAAAAATAGCTATGCAGCGTAGAAGTAAGTAATGATTTCCCAAAACGTCGTGGACGGCTCAAGAACATATAACTGGAAGCCGAATGAGTCATCCGATAAACATATGCTGTTTTATCAATATAGAGGTAATTCCCCTCCCGTATCTTCGAGAATGTCTGAATCCCGATAGGATATAATCTTTGCAAATCTTCCATATCAATCATATTTTTCACAAAGCTACTAAAAATTATCCATCAGTCATTGCTTTACAAAAAAAATATCAACTATCTTCACAGACAGTTGATATAATAGAAATCACATCGGATTTACACCGACATGAGGGCGTTGATCAGGAATACACCGCTGTATATTTCCTGACCACAAAATGTAGGGGCTTCATGTGTGTAGCATGAAGTTAGGGACCTACATGTTCCATCTCACTTTCTTGTAAAGTATTAAAAGTACTCTATGACATTATTAACTTAAAAAATATCAGCCATTAATGACTTTAGTCTTCCTCGGTATGAGATTGTTCTCCATATCCATAACCGTAGCCATATCGCTTACCATAGCCATAATACTTGCCATATTTGCCATAACCGTAATAATAACCGTACTTTCTTTTCTTCAGATCCAAACCATTGATTACAGTACACAGGCTAGGTAATTTATCTTTTTCAGCAAGTTCGTTGATCAAAGTATACTCATTTTTATGAGTATAGTCTGCACGGCAGACATAAACAGATAAATCAGCCACACGCCCTATCAATAAGGTATCAGTTACCATACCAACAGGAGCTGTATCCAGAATCACATAATCAAAATTCTTCTTGAGCGTTTCAATAGCTTTATCCAATCCATCACGAGCCAGTAATTCGGTCGGATTAGGAGGAACTGTTCCACCAGGAAGAATATAGAGATTCTTACTAACATCGGAAAGCTGTACCAAATCCATCAAACTCTTTTCCGGATTGGCTAAATATTGAGTTATACCAACTTCTTTTCTCGGAATATTAAATACCTTATTCAAACCCGGTTTACGAATATCAAGACCCACGATTACTACTTTCTTCCCCAATAAAGAAAGACTGATAGCAAGGTTGGCAGAAATGAAAGATTTGCCCTCACCACTAACCGTAGAAGTAACCAGAATCACCTTCTTGTCATTTTCAAGCATAAACTGAAGATTCGTTCGGATATTACGGAAGGTTTCACTCATCAGATTATTTTGATTCTCAAATACAGCAATAGCACCCTGCTTTTCATCAGTCAATGGGATATCACCAACAATAGGTACACTGGTAAGTTTTTCTACATCAGAACGACCTTCAATCTTGAATTTAGTCAATTCGAGCAGATAAATAACCCCCACCGGAATTCCGACTCCTAACACTAAAGCAATCAGGTAAATCATTTTACGTTTAGGAGATACAGGAGCATCATCTGCTATCGCGTCATCTATAATCTTTGCATTGTTGGCTGTAGCAGCCAGAGTTATAGCATTCTCCTCACGCTTCTGAAGCAACATCAAATAAAGTCCGGCCTTTATCTCCTGTTGGCGAGCAATACTCACAAACTCACGCTCTTGACCAGGTGCCTCACTAATGCGACGGGAATAACGGTTCGCCTCACGATCCAAATCCGCCTTCGTGATAAATAATCCACGTAACACTCTGTCTAAAGAGACTTGTACATTCTCTTTCATTGCACTAATGCTGGTATCCAGATTTATAATGGTAGGATTATTCTCTGTTGATGTACGTAATAAACGTTTCCTCTCAACAAGAACATCATTATAACGGTTGATAGCAGCAGCAAGATTCAAATCCTGCAATCCGATATTACTAGGTAGAACCTCATAACCTTCATTTTGCATATATTTCTGCAAATCCTGCAGCAAATTAATCTGGGTTTGATTCTCCACACGCTTCTTTTCATATTCAGCACTACCAGTTAAAGCTATCTGAGCATCACTGGTCAAATCCGTAATACCTGCCCCACGTTTGAAACTCTCCAGATCCTTTTCCGTACTACCCAGTTCTTTGGAGATAATACTAATACGTTCATTGATAAATTCTGCTGTTTTCTGCGCCACTTCATTCTTATCATTATTCGTATTGATATTATACATCTCCAATAACTTATTGATAAAATCCTTGCCTCGTTGTACATTTGAGTTTTTCAATGATATGACAGCTACAGAAGTAGTTTTGGAAGTGGGCTCAATAGTCATATTCTTGCAATACGCTTTCGCTACAGCCAAAGGCTTATTTATTGTTGCTGTTATATTGCGTGTAGTCTTTTCCGAATCCGTAGTTTCTTCCAATGTTCTTTTAGAAGACAATACAGAATCCGGTGTCAGAAAGAAGGCCAATGTTCCCCGTTCGGTGGGAAAAACTGCCGGCAACTTTTCGAAATGCTTCTGATATTCATCATCGCCTATCTTCACATTCACATCCATACTTCCCTGTGGTTGCAATGCCATCTCCACAATCATCGGCTCCTCCAACAAATCAGCTTCCTGCGGAGTCAGGCTCACTTGTACTGGTGAAGTCTTATACATGTTTCTGGAAGGGAATTCATCTTCATCCGTATAGGAAATATAAAGCCCCAAATCTTCAACCACCTCTTTGACGATAGTCTTGGAACGGAGAACTTCAATCTCATTATCAATATTCTGCGAAGAAGAGACCATGCCATCCAATCCCAGACTCTCCAACCCGGAAAGCATTCCGGCACTACCACCTTTCTTATCATCCTTTATTAGAACCGTAGCGGAAATATTATATACGGGAGTGGACATATAAAGATAGACCCATGCCGCAATCAAACACACTACAACCGTACCCACAAACCAAGGCCAGTGGATCAAATACTTAAAAAGCAGTTCCTTGACGTCTATATTTTCTTCCTTAGATTCTTGTGCTTCGTTGAAATCTGTTTCTTTCATTGCAAATCATTATTTTAATATATTTACTAATAGGCTGACAATAGATACCAAAATAGAAGTAGCAGAGAACCAAAGACTGGTACTGTTGCCCACATCCGAATTTCGAGCCTTTGCTTTATTGGGGGTCACATAGACAATATCATTCTGCTGTAACCAATAGTAAGGCGAAAGAATGGTTTCGGCCTTATTCAAATCCAAGGTTACAATTTGCTGTTTACCGTTTGCGTCTTCACGAATCAACTTTACATTATCACGAAGACCGTAGACCGTCATATCACCAGCCATGGCCAATGCCTCCAACAGATTCACTTTCTCATTAGAAATAGTGAAAGTACCGGGACGGGTAACTTCGCCGATAACAGATATTTTATAATTTACCATACGCACCGTTACAATGGGAGTCTCCTTCATGTAAGGCTTCAGTTTATCTATAATCAGCTGTTCCGCTTCCCTTTTCGTTAAGCCTCCTAACTTCAATTCTCCTAACACCGGAAAATTTATGTTTCCTTCATTATCTACCAAATAAGGTTGTAATACAGGTTGAGTAGTCACATAAGACGAAGTACTCACAGCTATTCCGGCATTGCTGGCAACTGTCAGGTTAAAAGGTATCGCAAGTTCAGGATTAGTACACGATACCACAATAGTCAACAAATCCTTGGGCATGATCTTGGCATCATACAGTTTTTCCTGTTGTTCTGCCTCGTTCACAACTTCCACATTTTGGAAATATGGAACCTTTTTATAAGACTGACAGGCAGTCAATAGGAATGGCAACAACAGTAGCCACAAATTTCTTTTGTTAAGTCTTCTCATCATAATTCGTAAATTCATAATTAAACGCCCTTTAATTCCTAAGTTTTAAGGCAAGCGCGCCTACCTTTTAATTTTTAATCTTTAATTTTCTAATATGCTTCTTTTTCACCACGTATAGCATTATACACCGTCTTATACATGATATATAAATCCAATAAAAACGTCCAATGTTCTATATACCAGATATCACGCTGCACACGCCCCTCCATCTGCCAGAGCTCTTTCGTCTCACCACGATAACCCGTCACCTGCGCCCATCCAGTTATTCCAGGTTTTACAAAGTGACGAACCATAAACTTATTTATTAGATTGGAATATTCCTCCGTATGCTTCAACATATGAGGACGGGGACCGACAATAGACATATCACCCTTCAACACATTAATGAATTGCGGTAATTCGTCCACACTAGTCTTTCTCATTATTTCTCCGATACGTGTTTTACGAGGATCGTTTTCCGTAGCCTGAAGAGTATCACACTGCGCATTAACCTTCATCGAGCGGAATTTGTAACACCAGAATTCACGACCATCTTCACCACTGCGCTTTTGTTTGAAAAAGACAGGACCGGGAGAACTTAGTTTTATTGCAATTCCGAAGAATATATAAACGAACGGAAAAACCGTAATAAGAAATAAACCCGAGCAGACAATATCAAAAGCACGCTTGATAATACGGTTCTCCAATGATTCCAATGGTTCACAACGGATGGAAAGTACAGGAACATTACCCAATAATTCAAAATGCATCCTACGTTTCAAATAGTTACGGACATTAGGAACACTAAAAAAACGAACCAGATGGTTTTCACAGTAATTTATGATGGGAACAATCTCCGCACTGCGCACAGAAGGAAGGCTACAATAAAGCTGGTTGATCTTTCCCGCATGTTTTTCTAAAAAAACACTTACTTCATTGGGTTGTCCCAAATATGGAACATCCTGCGGATACCGATCCGAAGGAAAATCCTCGAAATACCCCAGTACACGATAACCGGACGTAGGATCATCCGTCATCGCATGATAAAGTTCCTGCATATTCTCATGACTCCCAACTAATACTACCTTGCGAACATTTCCGCCCTTTTTTCGATAAATCTCCAGTAAGTGACGGGAAATTAAGCGGTAGCTAATAATGACAATTATCAGTGCAACATAAAACAGTCCGAAATATCGGGAATGAGAAAAATGAAAATGAAAAACAAGCAACGTACAAACCGATAAAAAGACAAAAGGAACCATGTTACGTAAAACACGGATCATGATCTGTTCAGGACGCACCAAAGGACGATGAAGAATAACACCTGAATGCATGTTACAAAGTAAATAGCATAGAGTGATAAGAGTCATACCCTGAAAGATAGAACCGCAATGAATACACCAGAAACGGGTACCCAGAAAAAAATTAAATCCCCATAAAAGCAGGTTCAGCAAAATAAGATCCCCCAAAAGGACCAAAGACTTTAGGACTTTGTTAAAACGTTGGATTTCCTGCATAAATTCATTTATTAATATTTTAAACCACTCCCCGATATACCGCTAATACTTGCTCTGCAATTGTATCCCAATTGTATTCATCCATAGAATAAGATACCGGAACAAAATCTTTTGATAACGCTTTTTGCAATTTGTCTTTTAGCTCTTTTTCATCGTCAGTCTGAAAATAACAATCATACGCTAATCCTACCTCCAGGTTAGCAGGGATGTTACTTACGATTACAGGTAGGTCATAGCTCATAGCCTCCAACAACGCGATAGGCAATCCCTCGTGAGAAGAAGGCAACACAAAACAACAGGCATGAGTCAACAATTCATGCAATTTCTTACCTTTAATAAATCCCGTAAGAATTACCCCATTTTCCTTGGCCAGTTTCTTTAAATTTATCGAATAATCATCTTCAAAATCGCTATCACCGGCTAATATGAGTTTATAGTCAAGTCGTTTTAAAGCCGAAAACGCATGAATCAAATGATGAAAATTCTTTTCGGGCACAAAACGTCCCATGGCAAATACATACTTATGAGATTCCACACCCAGACTCTCCAGATAATCCGTATCTGCAATTTTATCAGGCGCAGGCACTCCATTGTAAATAAGACGACAGTCTCTCCGTCCATATTTGCGCACCAGAATATCATTTATCACTTCCGAAATGACAATTACCTCATTTGCAAACATTACACCCATTCGTTCCCCCAGCTTCAACATCGTTTTAGCCGCAAGCCCCCATTTATCCCTGTCATAATCCGGACCATGGTGAGTAAAAACGACTTTCATTCCCAACAGACGCGCCAGGGGAGTCAGCAATGCCGGACCAATAGCATGGATATGCACAATATCCGCATGCAGACTTCTTGCTTTCAAAATCGCCTTGAACGTATGAATAACGGCTTCCAGTGATTTTTTCTTCGGGGTTGTTATATCCACCAATTTCACTCCCTGATATTCCGTAAGTGAATCATGAACATAACTTTTACGACGAACAATAGTTATATCAATATCTTTTTGTGCCATACGAGGAAAAAGTTCCTCGCAGTGTGTTTCGACACCACCTAGGATATTGGGTATTCCCCGGGTACCGGTTACTACAATTTTCATAGTATCAGAACTTTTCTCTTAGGTCCCCTTGACAAGGATCCTGCCCTACATTATACCAACACTTATCAAGACAGGCAGACTTCCCTTGCATACTACGAAGTTTATTTGCTATAGCCCACTTTAACGGATGTTTGATATATTTGTGCATCACCGGAGAAGCAGTACCCACCATCCAGCAGTTCTTCGGACATTTGCGTACCATATCACGTACCTGCTGTGCTTGTTCACTTTCCCAAATAGTCATAAAGTTCAGAGTTTCACGAATATTACCCATTTTCTTCATCCAGTATTTTTCCTCCAAACCATTACATGGATACACATCACCATAAGGTTCAATAAAGAAATTGGCAGAACCGGCTTCGCATGGCAGCATACGGCGACCTCCTTCTATATAGTTAATCAACCCCATATTGAAGAAAGCACGAAACCAACTTTTCGGATGATTCTCCTTCAATTGCCATTCTATCAACTGTTCAAAGTTTTTGCAGACTTCGTCTTTATTCGTTATCACATTATCATCTTTATGAAAATAATACGAATTATGAAAAGCGGCTGTAGCAAACTCCATTCCCAATGACTTACTCAATTGATAAAGCGAAAGCATGTCTTTTGAGTTATTATTGGATACTGTACATCCAAAACCGATGTCTTTCAGTCCCATACCTTTCAGCGTCAATAACGTACGCAACCCTTTATCAAAGCCACCCGCATGACCACGCAACTCATCATTCTTGCAACTTAATCCCTCGATAGAAATACGAATACCGATATTAGGGAATTTCTTAGCCAATGCTACCACACGGTCTTCAAACCATCCGGAAGTGGAAATCACAATACGATCCGTATGTTTATAGCATTCTTCAACAATCTTATCCAAATCCTCACGAATGAAAGGCTCGCCACCTGTCAGATTTATAAATTTCAGCTTCGGAAGTGTACGTAACTCCTCTGGCTGTATTTCTTTACTCTTTTCTGTGGGATACTGCCACACATTACACATCTTGCAACGCATCGGGCAACGATACGTCAGAATAATGCTCGCGTCCGTAGGACACGGGATATTATTTGTAGTCATAATATAATAAGATTTTAAATATATACGAAAGAAATATGTTTCCTCATCACTTGGTGTAAATCTTCATCAGCTGTTTATAGTAAGTATCAGCAGAGTATCTTTCTTGTGATTTTTTGGCCAATGATTCGTAATCAAACGTATATGTGAACATCATCTCAATTTTCTTTTTTAAGTCCACTATATCTTTTGATTTGAACAACATTCCACTTTTTCCCTCTTCTACCAATTCGGGAATACCTCCAATGCACGCTCCCAAAACTGGAGTTCCTAAACATTGTGCTTCAATCACTGAAAGTGGATTATTTTCGTTACATTCCGATGAAATAACACTAAAACGAGCGCATCCTAATAGTTCTTTTATTTCCGGCCATTGTTTATAGCCTACAAGTTCGATATTTGTTCCTTTGCACAGTATTTTCAACTCTTCCATCAGGGGGCCTTCACCAATAATTTTCAATTTATATGGCAACTGACGAGCTGCTTTTACCAATGTAACCACCCCTTTTTCATTAGATAGACGACCTATAAAACAATAATAATCCAACTTATTATACTCTTGCTTCCTTGTTTTTTCTATATCTATAAAATTACAGAGTGTACACATTTTTGTTTTATCAAAGCCTCCTTGTATCATCTTATTCGCTATAAATAAACTTGGGCAAATAAATATATCTGTACATTTCTCCAAACGCTCACGATTCCATGATACTGCTTCCTTATAAGCTAAGAAACTAGCAACAATAGAGTTCTTCATACATTTATACTCAAGCACCTTACGTTTATCCATAAAACATTCTTCACAGGCTATTTTTCCATTACGAAGACAATCATAACGAGGACAAAGAAGCTTCAAATCATGTAGAGTCCATACAACTTTAATTCCTCTTTCATGTGCTAGTTCAGCAATTATGGGAGAAAGTTGCGTATGAATATTATTCAAATGTACTACGTCAGGTTTGAATTCATCTAATAATGCACAGAAATTTCTTTTTACTTCATTTGTTCCCAATGGACGCAGAAAAGCTTCCAACATTCCTAATCCGGGTTTAAACTTCACTTCACTCGGAAAATATTTTCTCCATGGAGTTTCCAAATTATCAGGATAATCCATTGCAAATATCGCTACCTCATGTCCATACTCTCGTAGCAATAACTCCAGGTTAAGCATATAGATACAATCACCGCCACGACGGTAATAAAACTTGTTTGCCAATAATATTTTCATAAGAAATAATTGAGTATTTTTCTAGTCATACTATTTAGTTATCTAAGCCTCTCCCATTCTTTACTTTCAAAGTTATACCTTTTAAGCACTTTTGCAGGACTACCTGCTGCTACACAATAATCCGGTATATCCTTGGTCACTACAGAGTTTGCCCCTATTACGCATTGCTTGCCAATATGGACATTGCCCACTACGACTACATTTGTTCCAAGCCAAGTGCCATCATCTATCAGTACACGATCATCCTTACCAGCCCTACATCCTTGTTTATAAATATAAACATCCGGATTTCTATATTCATGATTATGGTCTGCTATAAATACATAAGGACCGGTTAGCACTCCTTTTCCTATTATCACAATGTTATGTGCTGATATTGTGGAATGATTGCCTATCTCTGTGTGGTCTCCTATAGACAAAAGAGCATTCCGACTTATATAAACATCCAACGAAGGCCGGAACTTTACATTATCTCCCAATTTAAAATTCCCCTTATTGATTATATTTAAATTAATCCCAAGATAACAGCAATCTCCACACTCGATGTGATTAAATCTGCATTTAAGCCATCCAATCAGATACTTGACTAATAATTTGATTCGCATAAGTCCACGATTTTTTGAATGCCAGAATCAAAATTATCTCTTCCACAAACATCTTTTAGAAACTTGTGGAGTTTGAGTGCCTTATCATTACGTTCTTTCTCATTCAATAAATAATAACGAATAGCATCTTTCCATTGCTTTACATCACGCTCCAAAGCACACCCCCGATCAGAAGTAATATATGCTCTTGTTGTAGCGGTTGAGGAGGTAATAACAAATCTCTTACTTCCCGCTGCTTGAAACAACACCAATAATCCTGCCTGAGCTTCGGTTGTCAGTGGCATTGCTACTATGGCGGAATTAGCCATCTCTTGTAGAAACTGATTAAAGGGCAGATTACATTTCACCTTAATGTTCTCTGTTATATATTCTTTATACATATGATAGTCTAAGCTATTCATTACAAATAAAAATTTCACATCAGACATTTGTTTTGCCACTTCTAGCATAAAAGACCAATCTCTTGAATTTCCTCCACCTACAAATATATCATGATTCAACGATTCACATTTTCTTTCCCATTTTTCATGATAAGGGTCATGAATTACAGTATAATTAAAATCAAGACACAACCACTCTTTCAACAATTCTCCATAATGAGAAGAAGTTACACTGGCATGGAAATATTTCGACATTAAAGCCTTGCGATACATTTTCGACACAATGCGATTTTGTATAGTATCTTTCTTTTTTAAAAGAATATTGAGACAACCAATATTTCTACGCTGGAAAGTCAAAAGACACATCCAATAAAGTAATACAGCTTGAAAATCATACCAACAAAACACTGTTTCCCCTTTTCGGGAACAACATAGAGCTCGAAAACAGCCTATCGTCCAACCCACGATACGTTTCTTAGTACGAGGCGATTCAATATAGTGCACCTCTTGTCGCAAATTTCGGGGCTTAAACTCACTATCCACATTAGAAAAGCCATGTAATATGTGTATCATCTTACTATCCTTATTTTAAAACATTACGCAAAAAGTCAATTGACCGTTCTCTATAAATAGCCAATATACTGTCTACCCTCTCATAATCAATCGGACGCTGAAGCACCTCCATGTTCTTTTCCAACTCCTCCTGTGAAGTAAACACATGATTTTCTAGTCCTACTAAATCAAGCAAATCAAGCAGACGGCTCGATAATCCATTCGCTATAGGAATCACAGCAAACTGACGATGATAAAGCAAGCTAAACACTAATCCATGGAAGGAATCTGTCACTACAACCTCCGCTCCACCAATCTGCTCTATCCATCCTTTTATAGCAGGAGGATAACAATATTCAAACCCTCTCAAAGGATATCCATTAAATATCATACGAGCCGGTATACCCATCTTGTATGAAAGATAACGTGCCATATCAAGCTGACAATCATTACGATTCAAGAGATAACAGACAATGCGATGATTGGGAGTAATAGATGAAGTAATTTCCACATAAGAAGAATGTAACATTGTAGGATCAAGCACTAAGCTACTATCAAGGCTAAATTGCTGCTTTAATATATTTTGGCCCGTAACTTCTCTCACAGATATGCCCGAAAAACGATGAAGAAGTTTATCTATAGTAGGCAGTAGCTCTTTATGGCTCTCCGGCCACATATTCACCCCAAAGCTCGAAGCAAACGACACTCTGCGAACCTGCTCCCCTCCAAAATCAAGAAAATAGGCTAAACATTGTTCACGACTAATTAAAGGATTCCATGTTTGGTCACTTCCTACCAATAAACAATCATAATCCAACTTTGCCTTTTTAAGCTCCTCCACTGTCTTATAATGCCGTGTAAGCGATGGGTAAAACTTTTTGCAAAACCTATAAAATTTAATAAAGCGAGGAATAAAAATCAATTGTCTCAACTTTATAGGTTCTGGCTGCCTAAGGTCTATCAACTCTACTTCATGTCCCAATTCCTTAAGAAGCCGACATGTGGCATAAGTTTGCAACACTGCTCCACAATTATACGACTTATGATATGTTAATAATCCGATTTTCATTGCTTATGTCCTATTCTATCTATAATATTTACTACTATTCCGTAAACTTTCCGAATCACTTTCAACAGTATCCATGGACTTTTATTTGAAAATGTATTTGCATATATTTTTGAAAATGTGCTGTCACTTAATTGTGAAGAAAGGAAAGCCAACAACTTTCGTTCTAAAAAATATTGCTGAATCGAATGTCCTGTTACCAATCTATGATTATGAGATATGGCTAAGTTCATATCAGCCTTATCATAAAATAAAGAATCTCTTAATGACGAAAGGAACTGCCTCGCTTTATCAGTATGAGCTATAATCAACGATATACCATCAAAATGTTCTTCATCATATTTAATACATCCCCAATAATCCCCTATGGTAAAGTCTGATTTGCGATTTTTTCCAACGAAAGGACAGTCATAACAAGAATACCTATTCGTTAATTCGAGACTAAACCCAGTAGTAATTAAATTATTTTTATTTGCATAATCATAAATTTTACCATTTTCATCTTCGACTTTTAAATTATAACGAAATCCTCTAGGTTTCCATCCTGTTTCCTTTGTACGAAATGACAAAACACGCTTCACTTTATACGGTGCCTGACTAATAAATTTATCAATTAAAATTCTAGAAGGAATTCCACCACAAATTAAATCCACCGTAACCAGATTCCCTTTATAAGTTCTATCTTTCAAAAAAGATAATAGTCCAGCAATTTGACAACCTGTACCCGAGAAAAGAACCATTCGACCTTCCTTCAAATATTTCAAAGCGAGTTTATAATTTCCAGATGTATTGCTATGTGTATATTTTGACCCCTGCAAACAACTCAATTCTTCCTTAGTCTCAATTGCCTGATGATGAACATAACAAGGTGATTCTATTTTCGCACCAAACACAATTCCCCCTTGTTCTATTACAGAAAACGCCATTGCATAAAAAGCGCCACCTGAAGCACTAGTCTTTCGATGTGTTCTATTTTTTGCCCAAGCTGCATAGAAATCTGAATATTCACTTTTCTGATATTCGAAATTCGAGACGATCGGACAGATTTGTTCACACATGCCACAACCAACACATTTACTTTTATCTATCTCTACATACCGATGCCCATCATAATGTTCAACTATATTTATAGCATTTTTATTGCACACATCTATACAAGCAAAACAGCCTGTACATTGTTTATCTGTAGCCAGTCGAGGTACAAAACTCATAAATTTACAATTTAGAAAAGAAGTCTTTATATTTCGCAACAATACTGGTTAGCGAAAGCTCCTTATCTACAAAATTCTTTTGATTAACAGAAAGTTCTTTTAAAAGCACATCCCTGTTTTCTATACACCACTGCATTTTATCCGCTAAATCACCTGCATTTCCTGATTGGAATGCTAATCCCGTCACTCCATCTTCTACAAACTCCTTAAATTGAGGAATGTCAGAGACCAATGTAACGACATTATATCTAAATGCTACCGTTATAGCCCCACTTTGGGCTATATCTTGATAAGGCATAACAAAAACATGACTATCTGCAAACATATTAGCTACATCCTCGTTAGGAATTCGTTTAATCATTAGTTCAAACACATCTGGACACTTTATAAACGATGCATAGTTTTGTTCCCAATTACAATTACAGCTACCAGCAATCCTTACTTTGAAGTTTTCAATACCTCTATCATGCAAAATATTTGCAGCTTCAATCAATAAATCAACCCGCTTATATGCAACAATATTTCCAAAAAATAAAAATCTAAAAGTCCGTTCTTCCTTTTTATTTACTTCAATAGTAGATTCTCCATAATCCTTTAAAGCCAAATGTGCCATTAGAATATTCTTTCCATGAACTTTCTCTTTGAGAATTACTTCCTGGCTTCTTGAGAAGACCTGAATATTCTTAAAACTACGAATCCACATATTAGTTAGTTTTTTAGCCCATTTTTCCGAATTAGCTCCTCTTGGAGTAGAAACATTGTGACATGCGATAACGACATTTCTTTTAGGAAGCATTAAACGATACATCATAGTGCCATAAGGATGCATAGCTGCTGAAATATAATACAAATTTGGAAGAAATGCTCTAGCTCTTTTAATAATACGTATTAAATCAATTATATTATGAGGGCTCCTAAGTCGATACGTTAAATAGAAAAAATAGACCAAAACATTAGGATTGTCTTTCAGTACAGATCTTACATATAACTCATAATCGATCTCCTGATTATTTTCTACCACTATTTGCCAATCAATAGAATAATCTTTGGCTAAAAGATTTATAATTGGCAAATCAACATCAATGAAACAACTTGGAGTTATCCAAGATATTTTTTTCTTATTCATATAAAAAAGGTATATATCGTAAGTATCCAGCCCCTATAACAATAATCCTTAGCCCAGTATTCCTGGTTTTTGGGAGCTATAGTTTACATTATTTCTCAAAATCTTCACTACTATGCATGACTATTATTTTTTTAGACCATGCAAAGTTTGAACAACGGCCAACTATTGACAAAACGTGAAACCTTACTCCTCACTCCAAAATTTGTAAAAGCGCTCAATCTCTTATAAAGATTTATTCCAAGCCTTTATTTAAAGCTTTTTTTAAAGCTTCTATATATCCTTTACCATTTTTCAAATCAGGTTCCATATAGTTCCCTTCTCCCCATTCATTCCAAGACTTCAACAGAAGAATTTGTTGATTTTGAGGTTTATTTTTTATTGCATCTAAGGCTTCCAATACATGTTTATAAAAGAAATATGGAGTTGAATTAACCCAAAGACTACCATTCCATCCACTACGCGGAGTATGATCCCATTGTGGTACAATAGAAGGTATTACATCTACAGATTGATCATCTTCCGTTATTAATGAATGATAATACTTACTATAATCGATCATTCTAGGAGGACGTTTTAAAATAAAGCCTTTTGCATATTGATATATTTTAAAAAGTCCTCTCCCCACCTTACCCAACTTATGAAGTTGTGGATTTACCATTCCACCTAACCTCTGGTAAGTGACTACATCGAACCCTTTAGCTAATAGTTCTTTTTTACTAATAGATGAAGACGTTATATTTGCCACCAAATAAAGCCCATCAAATCCGGCTCTTTCAGTCCAACATTTAAAGTTCTGAATATATTCTTCAGGAATTGAAATTGGATCAAAAATAAGCAAAAAAGGCTTGTTGTCTATTTTTACATATCTAGGATCCTTAAATGCCTTTAATAAAAATGTAAAATGCATTTTTTCATCATCAATTCCTGGATACATTTGTTCTATCAACAGTTTATTAGTTGAAGTACCATCACTATTCCAATTCTTTGCATACCAAGAATGATTTGCCCAACCTAGACAAAATGGGAAATCAGGTTTCCCTGTATTTAAGACTTCATTAAAGATATCTGCCATCAAGCGTTTTCCATTTCCAAACCAATAATGCCAATAACAGAACGCTGTAACTCCCGCCTCCTTAGCTAATTCAACTTGCTGTTCTCGTACAATAGGTAATCTTAAATCATAATATCCTAAATCAGCAGGAACTCTGGGCTGATTGTGCCCTTTAAATAAAGCTTTTGCTTTACCAACATTTGTCCACTCAGTGAAACCTTTTCCCCACCATTCATCATTATCCGGTATTGGATGGAACTGTGGCAAATAGAATGCTATTATTTCAACTTTATTTCCCATTCGTTTTTCGTTATAAATTATATAATTTAGCACCAATTGTAAACATCTCTAATCTAAAATACGGTACTATAGTAAGTACTCAATTAAAGGCATCTCCCTTTGAAAGGGCATATAAATGTGCCCTAAACCGAGTTTTGTTAATAAATTTAGTTTTGAATTTAACACTGGCTTGTAACCAATGTAATTTCGTCAGTGCCCATGTTATTTTGCATGAGACATACATGCTTAGTGTACAGTATCTTTAAACTGGGCTGCCTTCAACTCATCACTAATAAAAACATAAGCATTAGCCAATAGCCTGAAGAAACTCTGGAGTGGCTTTTCGTCCCTTCGAATTTGGTTACTACCTCAGGATGCCCCACAGTGGGGAAATATCCCCATTTAGGCTTCTTACCAGAACGTTCCTGATTCGCATAATCAAACTTTTCCTGAAGGGATTTTAACTTGCGTTCCGCTGATTTACGAAGTTTACGCTCTTCGGACAATACTAATGTTTTCTCTTCATACCAAAATTGGAATAAAGCCCATTGCTCCTCCAAAGCCTTTTGCTTGGCTATGAAACCCTCAAAAGTAAGACGCATAGCTTTCTCTGTCAAACGTAAGTCTTGACTCTCCTCGGCAAGGTATTAAATATATCGGTCTTTTTGATCTTCTGCCATACCTTCACTATAATTTATAGGAGCACGTGAGTAGTTTTCCCTACTCAACAACTCCCGTTTTAATTCAATTACAAGTTGCAGTTCGTTCATATTTAAGCCTCTGATTTACAGCATTAAAGATAGCAAAACATTCTCCAAGCCCGCAAATAACATAGTCATATAATTATCTGATTATCAAGGCTCTAATAATCAGATTCTCAAGAATTAAAACTACATTCTTTCAGTCAATCCGATAAATTGTATCAACCCCTTTTCGCTCCACTTTCATGAATTGATAGCCTGATACAAACTTCTTTTCAAACACACTGTAGGAACGGTTATCGAATGAAAACATATGGACTATTCTACGTTTTCGAGACATGACTATAAACACATCCCTATCATAGGATTAGCGGTGAAGCCGCTCGCGCATGATGGACAACACGCGGCTGTGATTGCAACGCACATCCGTAAAATCACGAACATAATAGAAATGGTTAAGACCGATTACACTTAACATAAAGTTTCCAGTTTCTCTACCAGCAGAACTAAATCCTGATAGCTTAAATTCTTTCTAGATGAATGAAGGCCATTGCTCATGCGAATATCAATCCAAATACAAACAGAATTCACATTGCTTCCTGATAAAGTACCAGGATAGCAGTTGGATCAGGGAGATTCCTCGGCTTTAGCAACAGGTACGCCATCAACTTTAACTTCAACTACTCGGTTACGGGTATCCTGATACCATTTATGAAAGAGGTTATAAGGAATTTTATGCTTCACACAAAAGAATTGGAAAGATTCGCCATGAGGCAAAGCCTCGGTTTGGTACGAAAGTAAAATCTTTCAAGATCTGTACTGCTATACATAATTTTATTATTTTGTTTACAGCAATGATAGACCTTTAGCGACTAGCAAGTTTTTGACTGCTTACATGTTCTCTACCTATAAATATTTTCGAGTCTATTAATAATAGCGTATAGAAAATAATAAAATATTTCATATAACCATATTCTCCTGTAATAGTCGAATAAGCGATGTAATAAACAGCTAATGTAATCACAAACAATGTTACATTAACATTCTTGTTCATTCTATATACCCCCCTAAATAACCAAACAAATGTAATGAACCACACACACAAGCCTACTATACCACTATTACAAAGTACAACGAAAATAAGAGACTCGAAAGCTAATAAAACAGGGTGAAGATCATGAATAGACATGTAATAGCCACACCATTCATATCCCTTTCCAAAAATTAAACAATTTTGTATTTCCCTTAAACAACCATTCAGTTGCTCCATACGCATATCAATAGAAGAGCCTTCCACATTCGTTTTGCGACTATCCTTAATAAAAATTGAATCTACCATTGCTGATAGTTCTGGTATATTTTCAATAATAACATAACCAATAAATCCTATAACGGCGACATATATCATCGGTTTAATTCGATGTAACATTAATAGATAAAAGAAAACAGTCAGAAACATGGCAGCTATCGGAGTACGGATGCCACAAAGAAAAATACAGACAACAATAAAAAACATCAATAAATATATAAATAATGGTTTTATTTTATCTTTCAAAGAATAAAGATATACCATTGCTAAGCCTAAAAATAGACCGAAAATCATAGGGTGAGTGAACACTGATGATATTTTGATCATAAGCCGAGCCATTTGCTCACCAAATTGAGCCTCACGCAATTCTGCATTATTAATCTGTGCCATAAAATAGACATAAGGATTTAATCCATTCAAGGTCAACAAGAAAATTCCATATATAACGATGACAATAATTACAATAACCATACAGTTTCTACTATATCTAATGATTTTAGGATCATATCTAGACACATTCCACATAACTATTGGTAATACTAAATTAGTCATCATATTTGCACGCCATGAATTCAATGCAATATCTGTTGGAACAAACTCTTGAAAAGGCATCATAATAAGCATCATAGCATAGAAAAAAATAAATGGATAGAATGGACGTAAATCCAACCTAACTTTACCGTGATGTTTATAATAATCTATGACAAAAGCAATAAGAAGTAAAATATTCGCAAAATTCCAGCTCAGAGAAATCCCTAAAAAATTTATATTAAAATATGGAACCAAAAAAAAGTAAACGAGATACAAAACCAGACCTATTCGCAACTTTACGAAAAAAGCCACAAGAATGATAATGGTTAACCAAGATTGAATAAATGCCATAGAGCGGATATTGTAATATAGGCTAAAATTAGTCCAAGCTTTTATATTTTGTAACTATTCTCTCTACTATAGCATCTGCTTCCTTTTCACCGATATCATTTATCATGGCTGTACTATCATAAATGCCATTTGCTTCAAATGCTCCTTGAAATTTATAACTATATGCTAACCCAAACAATGGTACTCCTGTATACATAGCTGCAAAATTAGCATGCATACGTGTACCAATAAAAAACTTCATTTGAGATATAATAAACTTTATTTGGGGCGAAATCAAATCTTGATCAATAAGTATAATATTGCTCTTATCATGCAATTTAGAATAGACATCACGTGCAGCTTCCAAATCGTCATTTGCAACTTCTACTTTCTGATAATTATATGAATGAGGTATTAAATAAATCGCAATATTCTTCTGTTGGAAATAAACAATAAGTTTATTTATGAGATATGGATACGTAGAGAATTGCCCTGAAAGAGTTCTAAATTTATTGCTATAAGCCAATCCGCTTATATTAATACCTATTGCATTAGCCTTAATTTCAATGTTAAAAGGTTCCGGTTTCATATAGTATGACAAATCCCTCGTTTGTTCATACTTCAATCCCATTGCCTCCAAATCAGAAGCATATTTATCATCACGAACAAAAATTTGACTAGCGTAACAAAGTATACGGTCAGCTATAACTTTATTCTTGCTCTCTCTAAATGGTCCTAATGTTTGAGGAAGAATAATAACAGGAATATTAAATTTCATTGCTAAATTGATATCAGGCAACCGATTGAGAAAAGAGGTAGTATTATAAATATCTGAAAAGCCATCTCCTCCATTAATTGCAGCAACGTACTCGACTTGCTTTATCATTCGTCCTAAATTAGTAAAAGGTAAACAAACATGCAAATATTTAAACAACAAAGCTTCTACAAAAAAAACATTAACCGTTAAACATTCCCATTTCACACCTGCTATATCAATCTTTTGAATATTAGTTCCCCTATTTTTTGATTTAAAAAGATTTTTCACAAAACGAAAATTTAGAATTTTCGTCTCCTTTGATAACAATTCTCTCTCATTCAGAAAAGAAAGTGAGCCATAGCTTAAAGCTGCTGTTCCTCTATTATTATCTCTAAAATTAAGTCCTGAAATGATAATATATGGTTTCATTGTATTTTTATTTAACAATTTTATAAACAATTCGAATTATAAGCATATGAAATCTAAGCATGAATGGAGATAATGTCATGATTTTCTTATATAATATATTATTCCCCATTTTTGATAATATATTATTAAACTTTTTTTCTAGCGATGCTTTATCTTTGGCCATTATAGTATGTCCTTGAGCTTCTATATAGTCTTCCACAGAAGAATCTATTAGCCGCAATAACGACTTATTTTTCATTTCTTCAATAAAAGCTAATCCCTTCTCTGTATTGATTAAAAACATTGTATGACCTATTTTGTCACTAATTTTATATTTTCCCAACCAAGGATCTGCTAATGATACATCCGCCTTATAGCTAATATCTTCTTTGCACATGAGGCAACGTTTGGGACGGAATAATTTTGACTGATGCATTAATCTCCAAGGATTAGTATAATTATTTTTATATATTTTTTTACCATCAAACAATTCTATTTGTATCCCACTTGGCCACCCATTTCCCCTATATTGCATATTAATCACCTGACTTTTATCAATACCCATATACCGATAACAAAGCCATGTTCCCTCAAGAGTAGTTTGTCCTGAACAACAGAATGATATAATAAAATTATTAATATTATTCCTATCCAACACGGACCGTATTCCTTGAACTTGACAAGGCATACAAGTCACTATAATACCATTTTTAATACTCGATATATTCTCCTTTAAAAAAGAGAATATATCGATATCTTGATAAACACTACCACAGATATTTATTTCATTAAAGTCATATATCAATTTTGGAATATAGCCGCACTTTTCTTTATCATAAACAAAAGTCATAGAGGTATCATATTCAGACGTTGAAAGGAGATATTTAATGATAGATGTTCCTATACCGCCCGAAGATGCTTTATAACGAATCAGGTCATCTGTTGAATATCCGATATAATAAGCTAATGCTTTATTTATATTAGAATTTTCTTTCATATCTCTTATTAAATTTATTCTTGATATATGTTATAAAAAACGTGCGTTCATCCTTAGACATTCCACTAAAAAATATAAAGATACATGTAGCTACCAATGACACTAAGGAAAGTATTATAAAACGTTCTAATCCTTGCGTCATGAAACTAATTATAATATATGGAGATATCAATGAAAATATAGAAACCAATATAACCCTTACTATAACATCCTTAAAAAATATTCGTATAGACAACCCTATAATCCTATGTAGCATTATTAAACGAACAACAAGGCAAAGAATAGAAATAAAAATAGTTGCATAATAGCAATATGCTGGCTCAAATCCCATTTTAAAAAGACCATATGAAAGCGGAAATGCCATCAAAGCTAATCCTCCCACAATTATTTGGTAATTCCGTATGTTGCCAGTGGCTAACATTGCAGTAAATAAAGTATTTGAGAGAGATTGACATAACATATATATCAAAGATAACTGTACAAAAATAACTGTATATTTTGGTGTATTTTTCAGCCAACATGCAAGAATATATTCTGTTTCGAAAAGAATGGGTATTACCATAATCAACAAAAGATAAAAAGAATAACGCGAACCAGTCATTACAAGTTTCATCATATATTCTCTATTTCCAGATGCATAAGATTTTGTTATTTGCGGATTAAGTGCCATGACAAAATTGCTTACAAACTGATTTAAAGCATTATCAACTTGTGTCGTAATTCCTCTAGCCGCATTAACTGCTACACCAAAGAATATATTTAAAAGAATATTAATTCCATAGTTAGTCAAAACGACCGATGAGGACCCAATTATATTCCAGCCAGAGAATCCTAAAATTTGTTTATAATAAAAACGTTCTTTTACCAATTTGAATTTACATTCAATAAAATTTTTCGAACAATACACCCCATAAATCATACGAATAGCTAAAGAAACCAGCAACATTAAAGCTCCATATATTATCAACTTATCAAAAGTGGATAATATCAATAGATAAACGATGAGTAATTTCAGAATAGACTCTATTAAAGTGATATAAGCAAAAGCAGCCATCCGTTCATGTGCAATTATAGTTGAATTATATGGGATGCTAATAATATTAACAACAAATGTTATTAATGAAAACTGAAACACCCAGTTAGCAGCCGTTAATCTTGATATAGGGATATTCATTTGATTATTCAAAAAATATACACCTACGCTCTCTGCAAGTACGATTATTACGAGTGCTATAATTATATGTATTAATACAGCTGTCGAGAAAATCTCCTGACTATGATTTTCATCTTTTTTTCCTAATTCATATGTAATGAAGCGTTGTGTAGACGATGTTAATGTAGCACTAATTAAAGCGAACATTCCAACAAATCCACCTACAACATTATAAATTCCAAAATCATTTATACCTAGAACTTCTAAAATCACACGTGAAGTATACAAACTTATGGCCATTGTAATGAATGTCCGAATATAAAGAAGTAATGTATTCTTCGCTATACGTTTAGAATTATTTTGTGTAATATTTTCAGTCAAAATAAAAAATTATCCGTTAATTATTAATGTTTATAGAAAACTTTAATAATTCATTTTACCAATATAAAAATGCTCTTATTAAAGAGATTTATCATCTCTATCATTGTCTTTTTGATAATCACCACTTGTCACATTATCCATCCAGTTCTGATTATCCAAATACCATCTAACAGTTTTCTCTATCCCTTCTTCAAACTGTAAACTTGGTTCCCAACCTAATTCATTCTTTAATTTATTCGAATCAATTGCATAACGCAAATCATGTCCTTTACGGTCTGTTACATAAGTAATCAAATGATCTGAAGTACCCTCCGGATTACCTAACAAACGATCAACTGTCTTTATGATTACTTTTATAAGATCAATATTCGTCCATTCATTAAAACCACCAATATTATAGGTATCAGCCGTGTTTCCGTTATGGAAAATCAAATCTATCGCCCTAGCATGGTCAACAACATACAACCAATCTCTTACATTTTCTCCCTTACCATATACAGGCAAGGGTTTGCCCTGACGGATATTATTTATAAACAATGGAATCAGTTTCTCCGGAAACTGATAAGGACCATAATTATTGGAACAGTTTGTCACAATGGTAGGCATACCATAAGTATCATGAAAAGCCCTCACAAAATGATCGCTACCTGCCTTGCTAGCTGAATAAGGACTATGGGGCTGGTATTTAGTTTCTTCCGTAAAGAAGGTGCCATCGAATTCCAAAGCGCCATAAACCTCATCTGTAGAAATATGATAAAAACGCTTACCTTCGTAACATTCAGGAAGATATTCCCAACTCAACCGGGCAGCCTGTAATAAAGAAAGGGTACCGATGACATTAGTGTGAGCAAAAGCAAATGGATCCCTAATACTACGGTCTACATGACTTTCAGCGGCCAGGTGAATAACTCCATCAATACGATACTGCTTGAAAATTTCTAGCATTTTATCAAAGTCACAGATATCAGCCTTTACAAAGGTATAATTAGGCTGATTCTCAACATCTTTCAGGTTAACCAGATTACCGGCATAAGTCAGTTTATCCAGATTGATAATATGATATTCAGGATATTTATTGACGAACAAACGTACAACGTGTGATCCGATGAAGCCTGCTCCACCTGTAATCAGTATATTCCGTGCAAAATTCATGTCTATTTTAATAAGCTGATTGTTGTTTCAATTCATTTATACATTTCTGTAGAGAGTCCTTCCAGTAGGGAACAGTGATTCCAAAAGCAGATTTCACCTTTGTTTTATCCAGTACAGAAAAATGAGGACGCTTTACCTTACTGGGAAATTCATCGCTGTGGCAAGGTTGAATATCACACACATTGCCACTCAAGTCACAGATTTCCTTCGCAAAGTCATACCATGAACACACACCTTCATTACTAAAATGGTAGATGCCTTCTTTATAGAGTTGATTCTCCTCAATCACTTGATAGATAACAGATGCTAAATCTCCGGCATAAGTGGGAGTACCAACCTGATCAAAGACTACTTTCAGGGTATCTTTATCAGCTGTGAGTTGTCGCATCGTTTTTACGAAGTTCTTCCCATAAGGGGAATAAAGCCAGGCGGTACGAAAGATAAGATAATGACAGCCGGTCTCTTGTATGCTATGCTCACCGGCCAGCTTCGTTTTACCATACACACCCAAAGGATTAGTTTCCCAATCTTCCCGACAAGGGACATTTCTGTCTCCCTGAAAAACATAATCAGTAGAGACATGTATTAAGGTAGCATCAGCTTCTTTTGCTACAACAGCCAGATTCTCCACTGCCTTATTATTCAATAAATCAGCAGTCGCGAAATCGTCTTCCGCCTTGTCTACATTGGTATAGGCAGCACAATTAACGATGACATGAATTTGGTTGTCATTGACCATTTTACGGATAGAATCACGACTGGTTATATCCAACTCTGCCACATCGGTAAAAATATATTGGTTGGAGCTGGTTGACGACACACGGCGCATCTCATTACCAAGCTGACCGTTAGCTCCTGTCACTAGAATATTCATTGAGCTTAATACAGATTTTCGTTATAATCAAATAACCAGCCGGCTTCTTCCAGACGTTCGTGATGTTGGTCTTTCCCGGAAAGGATTATTTTATCAGCAGGAACCTTCCAGTCGATTTTCAATGCGGGATCATCCCAAGCCAGGGCACCTTCACATTGGGGAGCATAGAAGTTGTCACATTTATATTGAAAAATAACCTCTTCCGTCAGGACAACAAAGCCATGGGCGAATCCACGCGGAATAAAGAACTGACGATGGTTTTCTTCAGTCAATTCCACTGATACATGCTCTCCAAATGTTGGTGAGCCTTTACGAATATCGACAGCCACATCAAGGACAGAGCCTTTAATGACACGTACCAGTTTACTCTGGGCATAAGGTGGCTTCTGAAAATGAAGGCCACGTAAAACACCATAGCTGGATTTACTTTCATTATCCTGGACAAAATCTACCTTACGGACCTTTTCTGCAAATTCACGTTGAGAGAAAGATTCGAAAAAGTAACCACGGTCATCTTTAAAAAGGCGGGGTTCAATGATGACAACGCCCTCGATAGCAGTTTTGATTATTTCCACTGTGATTAGTGTTTGTTAGTTATTTAAATTACCGGAAAGAAATATGGCATTATTCCAGTCCCAGTTCATTTATTACTTTTAAAAGGTACTGGCCATATTGGTTCTTTAGCATGGGCTTGGCCAGTTCACGCATTTTATCCGCTGTTATCCAGCCATGACGCAGGGCAATACCTTCAAGACACGCGACTTTCAATCCCTGACGCTTTTCAATCACTTCAATAAAAGTACTGGCTTCGGAAAGAGAATCGTGCGTGCCGGTATCAAGCCAGGCAAAGCCACGGCCTAATAGTTGGACCTTTAATTGGTGGTCATTGAGAAATTCCTGATTAACGGTAGTGATTTCTAACTCTCCACGGGGAGAGGGTTGTATATGTTTGGCTACATCCACCACTTTATTGGGGTAGAAATAGAGTCCCACTACAGCGTAGTTAGATTTTGGATTTGTAGGTTTCTCTTCGATGCTCAAAACATTTCCATCCTTGTCAAAGTCAGCAACTCCATAACGTTCGGGATCGGCAACCCAATAACCGAATACGGTTGCTTTCTGCTCCTCCTCGACTGTACGGACAGCCTCCTGCAACATGCGGGTAAAGCTTTGGCCATAGAAGATATTATCACCTAATACCAGGCAGACGGAATCATTCCCGATGAAGTCTTCACCGATAATAAAGGCTTGTGCCAGACCGTCCGGAGAGGGTTGTTCGGCATACTCAAACCGTACTCCATAGTCGGAGCCATCGCCTAAAAGACGTTTGAAGCCCGGAAGATCATAAGGAGTGGAAATAATCAGGATCTCACGGATTCCAGCCAACATAAGGACTGAAATCGGATAATAAATCATGGGCTTGTCAAAGACAGGAAGCAACTGCTTACTCACTCCTTTGGTGATAGGATACAGACGAGTGCCTGAACCACCGGCTAAAACGATTCCTTTCATAAAAACTTATTTCAATTTTAGAAAATAAGTAAGCTGTTTTGAGATGGACACAAAGTAGCTTTTATTCTGTGTTTATTTAAACAGTTCCACATACCCTCTCGGCATATCCGCACAAGCACACCCCAGCATATTTAACCGGACAGCAATCTTACTCCTGCCATCCACCATAACAAGCTCTCCTACAAGACCAGTCAAGGGACCTTTAATGACACGCACTTTTTCACCACGTGCCAAAGGAGCACTATTCATACAGATTGCCTCTTCGGAATAGTCGAGCATAAAACGGAAACGGGCCATTTGTTCATCAGGAATGATAGTCGGACTGCTCTCACCGCGCATTACCATATAACGACTAACGGTAGAAAAGGAAAGAACCTCTTTGCGTTCCTTAGGATCAGCATGTACAAAAACCATCATGGGAAGCAACACGGATTCAACCACTTTACGGCGGTCACTCCATTGATGGACTTCTTGCTGGACCGGTACAAAATTTTCAATCCCCATTTTGTCTAAACGTTCGGCTACCTTCTTCTCATGATGCATACGAACCAGAGCGACATACCAGCGTTTAGAGTGTGCTACGCCTTCCCCTGTCCCAATTTTAGGCCCAGCACTTAAAGTTTCTTTCGTTAGAATCATACTTTTTTACCCCTTAAGTTTCCGTTACTTCTTAGGTAACGGAAATTATAGAGTACTGGACACCTACCACAAAAAGAAGAAGAAATACGTACGAACAAGGGAGTTTAGATACATTTTGCCTGATATACAGAGATATTTGAAAAGTATAGGCAGTCGAATTCATAGAACATGAAATAGGAATGTTTCATGTCCCGATACATTTTTACTGTATATTTAAATAAAAAGAGAAAAAAAAGGAATTTTGCTTGTATGTTATTAACAAATTTGTCTATATTTGCACCGAATAATTTCCGTTACCTAAGAAGTAACAGAAACATTTCGCCCTTGATTTCTAATACTTTATCGTCAATTATCTACCTAAACGATAGTTTCTAATGTAAGATAAATTCCCTTTATTTACCTCTGTACGTTCTCTTAGCTCAAAACCTTTTAAATAGATTTGTGTGGTTTTTATAGATTTATGTCCCAATGATTCACTAATCATTTCAATTGGCACTCCACGATACTTGGCTGTCGTTGCCCAGGAATGGCGAAGTGTGTAAGAAGAAACGGGAGAATTCAAACGTAGAGCTCTCGCCAAATCCTTCAAACGATTATTGAATCTCCGAAGAGCCGACTGATATTCACGGTATGCCCTTTCATCCTTCCGTTTCTTGTTACCGCAAAGTATATCGAACAGATAGTCAGGACAATCAGGAATGGGTTCCTGATTATTCCGGAGTTGATTAATCATTCCCCTGGCAGTATCAAGCACTTCCACGCTCATGGGAGTTTTCGTCTTGATTCGATTATAACGTAATACACTCTGATCTAAAGCAGATTTTTCCAGATGAGCTAAATCAGCAAATGACATTCCACCAAACTGGAACATCAGGGCGGCAATAGTTTGTGTACGACGTAAACGCTCCGATTTGGGATCTTCATACAGAAGTTTATGCAATTCACCGGCAGGCAAAGCTTTCTTTTGTCGGACATCCACGCCTGTATAAACATCATGAAATAATCGGGGAACATAAGGGGCACTACCCGCTTCCACTCCCCGATTGTAAATACTACGAAGCATACGCATATACGTAGAAATCGTATTGGGCTTCAAACCACACTCATAAAGATACTGACCATAACGTCGTAAACGTTCTTTGGTGACCTGTCTGAACGACATATTCAACGTACCGCAAAACTTACTGAAAGAATAAAGGGCATTCTTATAGACGTGCGCAGTAGAATAGCGCCCCTCCTTTCGTAAACGATTGATGTAGTTCTCACCACATCGACTAAATCCATTTTTATTCATCATTTGCATCACTAGTTATTTTATATATATACTATTTGGCAAGCGACAAAAGAACAAATCTTTTTGCACGTTTAATTCCGCTTTCCAGATATTATTTTCTAATTAACATTCATTAATATTGCAAAAATTAATTAATTATGAGCAGTAAAAAAACTAAAAAAGGTAGTAAAAGCGACAAAGCAAAAAGAAATGTTCAAACAGTGGGAAAAGCCCCCGGAAGACATTCAAAGGAAGAAATCATCAGTGAAGAAGAGCTGGATAACAGAATAGCAATCGATGGAGATATCCGCCTTTATCTCACCATGTATTTAAAAATCTTTATCGATGGACATTTCCGCCATCCCAAGAAAAAAAAGTTGATAAATATGGCCCAATATATCTATGACCAAAAAGTATTATACATTCACAAACACGATGGCTATAAGTTGATGGAATTTAGCAGTATACATGCTGAATTGGCGGCATTGAAAAAGCCTGTCGAAGAAGAATACATGAAAGAGAAAGAGGAAAAAAGGAAACAGGCTGAAAAGGTCAAAAGCAAGTACTAAGAAAAAAATAATGGGACAGTTGAAATATAAGGCTTACCTTCGCCGCCGTTTTCAACCGGTCGAAAAACAAAAAGTATTTCTCTTGAAAAAATAGTGACGGTATACTATTGTTATAGTGTCACTATAATGAGAGGATAGTAACGCTATGACAACAACATACCGTCACTATCCATAAAGGGGAGATTTACACTTAAACAGAAATTTATTTTTCAAAATTAAAAACAGAAAAAAATGAGACAAAAAATCAGGAAGAGCAAGTTAGAAATTTGCAAATTAGTATGGAAAAACGTATTACTGCTGAAAAGGGAATTTCGGATAAATGTGCGGAGAGAATTGTACAAGAGTGCATTAAACTAATAGAACACATGTTGTATGGGAATGTAATGATAGCTTTTCACAAGCAGGATGGTACGTTCTGCTTGGAAAGAGGAACGCTGGTGGGATATGAAAAATTCTTTCATAGAGAATTCAATATCACAGCAAAACAAGAGTCTATCGTGTATTGGAGTGAAGAACAAAAAGGATGGAGAAGATTTATGATCGGGAACCTGATGGAGTGGAGAGCTATTGTATAAATCAGATTAAAATATATTTAACAATGAATATGATTAACAAAGGGATACCTTATTTCCCGACACCGGCAAACTTCTTTGACGAAGAAGTGATGGAACTATTAGAAGCTAAATTTGGAGTGTTAGCTTCTTACATTGTCATGCGATTGCTTTGTAAAATATATAAAGAGGGATATTATATCTCTTGGGGAAAGGAACAAAACCTGATTTTTGTCCGCAAAGTAGGCGGCGGGATTAAAGAGGATATGATGGAAAAGATTGTCGATCTGTTATTGGAGAAAGGATTTTTCCATAAGGAAACCTACGAAAAATACGGCATACTCACTTCGGAACAGATTCAAAGGGTGTGGTTCGAAGCCACTACACGAAGGAAAATAGATTTCTCCCAACTACCTTATTTATTAGAGACCAAGAAGAAAAAAGGGATGCAAAAAGAAGAGTTGAACGCGGAAAATGCAGACATTTTTGAAACTCAAGAGGAGGTGAGTCAAGAAAATGCAGACATTTCCCGACAAACTAAACTAAAGGAAACTAAACTAAATCATGAAGAAGAAGAAGAAACCAACGTTGTTTCGATTGAAATTCCGGGGTATGCCTACAATCTGGCTACACACAACATAGCAGGATTGATGGAGAGCCTGGACAACCATAAAGTGACTGACCAGAAAGAGAAACAGACGATTCTCCGGCTATCGGACTATGGCAGGAAAGGGACCCAGGTGTGGAAACTGCTCTCCAATACGGCCTGGAGCAAAATCGGAGCACCGGGGAAATATATCATTGCAGC
Organism: Bacteroides sp. M10; assembly: GCF_014334015.1. Classification (GTDB taxonomy): domain Bacteria; phylum Bacteroidota; class Bacteroidia; order Bacteroidales; family Bacteroidaceae; genus Bacteroides; species Bacteroides intestinigallinarum. The sequence goes on from NZ_CP060488.1 coordinate 5,205,515, forward strand.
GTTAGCCAGCGGACGGAAATAAACCGACTGATTAAAAGCTGATAAAAAAGGTACGAAAAATCTGTGCTTTTCACAAATTCTTCGTACCTTTACGCTCCGGTAAAACAAGTTCTATCCACATAAAAGATAACAAAATGGAAAACAGAAGTTTAGTAACCATTGCCGAACATTCTAAAGAAAAAATCCTCTACATGCTCGAAATGGCGAAGCAGTTTGAAATGAACCCCAATCGCCGGTTATTACAAGGAAAGGTTGTAGCAACCCTGTTCTTTGAACCTTCCACTCGTACCCGCTTGAGTTTTGAAACAGCTGCCAACCGTCTCGGTGCACGAGTAATCGGATTCTCTGACCCCAAAGCTACCAGCTCTTCGAAAGGGGAAACACTTAAAGACACGATCATGATGGTGAGCAACTATGCAGATATTATCGTCATGCGGCATCATCTCGAAGGAGCTGCACGGTATGCCAGCGAAGTAGCTCCGGTGCCCATTGTCAACGCAGGTGACGGAGCCAACCAGCACCCGTCGCAAACGATGCTCGACCTCTACTCTATCTACAAGACACAAGGAACGCTGGAAAATCTGAACATTTTCCTGGTGGGTGACTTGAAATACGGTCGCACTGTACATTCATTGCTGATGGCGATGCGACACTTTAATCCGACTTTCCATTTCATCGCTCCCGAAGAGCTGAAAATGCCGGAAGAATACAAACTTTACTGTAAAACTCACCAAATAAAATACGTTGAACATACGGACTTTACCGAAGAGATTATCGCTGACGCCGATATTCTGTACATGACCCGTGTGCAACGCGAACGTTTCACCGACCTGATGGAATATGAACGGGTGAAGAATGTATATATTCTCCGTAACAAAATGCTGGAGAACACACGTCCGAACCTGCGTATCCTGCACCCGCTTCCCCGTGTCAACGAAATTGCTTATGATGTGGATGACAACCCGAAAGCATATTATTTCCAACAGGCACAAAACGGTCTGTATGCCCGCGAAGCAATCCTTTGCGATGTATTAGGTATCACATTAGATGACGTTAAAAACGATATTTTATTATGAGCGAAAATAAACAAGAATTGCAAGTAGCTGCCCTGAAAAACGGGACAGTGATTGACCATATCCCATCCGAAAAGCTCTTTACCGTAGTGCAATTGCTCGGTGTGGAACAGATGACTAGCAATATCACTATCGGATTCAACCTCGACAGCAAGAAGCTGGGTAAAAAAGGGATCATCAAGATTGCAGATAAATTCTTCTGCGACGAAGAGATTAACCGTATTTCAGTAGTTGCCCCGCACGTTAAGCTGAATATCATCCGCGATTACGAAGTAGTGGAAAAGAAAGAGGTGAAAATGCCGGATGAACTTCGTGGCATCGTGAAATGTGCCAATCCGAAATGTATCACCAACAACGAACCGATGGCCACTATCTTTCATGTGATAGATAAGGATAACTGTATCGTAAAATGCCATTATTGCGAGAAAGAGCAGAAACGTGAAGAGATTACAATCCTCTGAATAAACGTATAGGCCTATGAAACAGGACTGGAAACCAGGAACGATGATCTATCCGCTGCCGGCTGTACTGGTCAGCTGCGGAAAAGAAGAAAGCGAATATAATATTATCACAGTAGCATGGACGGGTACGATTTGTACAAACCCGCCCATGTGTTATATATCCGTACGTCCGGAACGCCATTCTTATGACATTATCAAAAAAAACATGGAGTTTGTCATCAACCTGACAACGAAAGATATGGCTTTTGCCACCGACTGGTGCGGAGTTCGTTCGGGACGTGATTATCATAAATTTGATGAGATGAAGCTGACACCCGGACAGTGTACGGTGGTCAGTGCTCCGTTGATTGAAGAATCTCCCCTTTGCATTGAATGCCGTGTGAAAGAAATCATCTCCCTCGGCTCACACGATATGTTTATCGCCGACGTGGTAAATGTGCGTGCGGACGACCGGAACCTGAATCCTGAAACCGGAAAGCTGGAACTGGCAGAAGCCAATCCGCTGGTATATGTGCATGGAGGATATTATAATCTGGGAGAGAAAATCGGTAAGTTCGGTTGGAGTGTAGAAAAGAAGAAATCATAAAAAGTGCGATATTGCCATGAATATGCTGCGTAAATTCATCCTTCCCGGTTTGTTAGCCATAGCCTGCACGGCTGTCGGCCAGAACTATAACGCAGAAAAAGTAGACCGCCCCAATACAAAAAAAATAAATATCGGTATCAAGGCGGGATTCAACTCTTCCATGTTCATGGTGTCTGAACTGAAAATTAAGGATGTGACTATCGATGAGGTGCAGAATAACTACAAGATAGGTTATTTTGGCGCTCTCTTTATGCGTATCAACATGAAGAAGCATTTCATTCAGCCGGAAGTATCCTATAATGTAAGCAAATGTGAGATCACTTTTGATAAGCTCGGTTCACAGCATCCTGCCATCGAACCTGATTATGCTTCGGTGCAATCGGTGTTGCACAGTGTGGATTTCCCCATTCTATACGGCTATAATGTGGTGAAAAAAGGGCCTTACGGAATGTCTATCTTCGTAGGCCCCAAACTTCGCTACTTATGGGGAAAACACAATGAAATCACTTTTAAGAATTTTGACCAGAAAGGGATTCATGAAAGGCTGTATCCGTTCAATGTCAGTGCAGTGATCGGCGTAGGCGTCAACATCTCCCGTATCTTTTTCGATTTCCGCTACGAGCAAGGCATCGGAAATATCTCCAAGTCCATCATTTACGACAATATCAATTCCGACGGCAGCACGGGAGTGAGCAACATTATTTTCCGTCGCCGTGACAGCGCGTTAAGTTTTTCGCTGGGATTCATCCTTTGATAAATTGAGAGTTGAAAATTGAGAATTGAAAAATAAAGAGTGGCGGTTCAAAGGGTTGAATGTTTAAAGATTGTCAATTGTCAGGGGGCAATTGTCAATTATCCTTTGATTTCATTAACTTTGTGCGCTTAAAATAGGTATCTCGAATTAGAAATTTAATCTTACTTATAAAAGAATGAAAAGAGACGACATCATTTTCGACATTATCGAAAAAGAGCATCAACGTCAGTTGAAAGGAATCGAGCTTATTGCATCAGAAAATTTTGTGAGTGACCAGGTTATGCAGGCAATGGGTTCTTGCCTGACTAACAAGTACGCAGAAGGTTATCCCGGCAAACGTTACTACGGAGGTTGCGAAGTAGTAGACCAAAGCGAACAAATCGCTATCGATCGCCTGAAAGAAATTTTTGGCGCTGAATGGGCAAACGTACAGCCACACTCGGGAGCACAAGCTAATGCTGCTGTTTTCCTAGCAGTTCTGAATCCGGGCGACAAATTCATGGGACTAAATCTTGCACACGGCGGACACCTTTCTCATGGCTCACTGGTAAACACTTCCGGTATCATCTATACTCCTTGCGAATATAACCTGAATCAGGAAACTGGACGCGTTGACTACGATCAGATGGAAGAAGTCGCTCTGCGCGAGAAACCGAAAATGATTATCGGTGGTGGTTCTGCATACTCTCGTGAATGGGATTACAAACGTATGCGTGAAATCGCTGACAAAGTAGGCGCTATCCTGATGATCGACATGGCTCACCCTGCCGGTCTGATCGCTGCCGGAGTGCTCGAAAACCCGGTTAAATATGCACATATCGTCACTTCTACTACACATAAAACACTTCGCGGACCTCGTGGTGGTGTCATCATGATGGGTAAGGATTTCCCCAATCCGTGGGGTAAGACCACTCCGAAAGGTGAGATCAAGATGATGTCTCAATTACTGGATTCTGCCGTATTCCCAGGGGTTCAAGGTGGACCGTTGGAACATGTAATTGCTGCTAAAGCAGTTGCTTTCGGTGAAATCCTGCAACCTGAATTTAAGGAATATGCTAAACAAGTACAAAAGAACGCTGCTGTACTTGCACAGGCTTTGATTGACCGTGGCTTTACTATCGTTTCCGGTGGTACAGACAACCACTCTATGTTGGTCGACCTGCGTAGCAAATATCCTGAACTGACAGGTAAAGTGGCAGAAAAAGCATTGGTTTCTGCTGATATTACCGTTAACAAGAACATGGTTCCGTTTGACAGCCGTTCGGCTTTCCAGACTTCCGGTATCCGTTTAGGTACTCCTGCCATCACTACCCGTGGTGCAAAAGAAGACTTGATGCTCGAAATTGCTGAAATGATCGAGACTGTATTGTCTAACGTAGAAAATGAGGAAGTTATTGCACAAGTACGTGCACGTGTCAATGAGACAATGAAGAAATATCCTCTTTTTGCTTATTAAAAAACGATTTTAAAGCTAATAGCTTCAAGCTGTTATCAGCTTTATCTCTTATTTATAAGGTCTGCTCTTTGTGAAAGGAGCAGGCTTTTTTTATTTATTAACGGTCCCGCCCGAACCATCTGTCCGGATTTTCGTTTTTCTTACTATAAAAGAAATATATGATGTCATATATCACTCATAGCAAGGACGAATTCAACCGTACAGTGTGCAAGAAGAGAAAACGGAAGCACACTGGACTCTATATACAGTCATCCCCGTCTTTCCACATTTTATTTCATAGGGAAAGACGGGGATTTATTTTAGCTCAATCCTTCTATTTCTCCATCCACAATATCGATGTGCAATGCTTGCGGCTCCTTGGGTAATCCCGGCATACGAAGAATTTCTCCGGCAATGGCTACAATCATTTCAGCTCCGTTATTGATAACAATATCTTTAATATGAAACTCGAAGTTGTTTACCGCACCATAAATCTTCGGATCGGCAGAAAATGAATATTGTGTTTTCGCAATACAAACCGGATAATGAGTAATTCCCATTTTCTCGATCAGTTTGATACGGTTGCGGGCAATACTGCTATAAGTAATAACGCTGGCTCCATAAATATTAGTGGCTACCTTTTCGATCTTCTGCTGTATGCTATCTTCTTCTTTATAAGTGTAGCGTAAAGATTCGGACGGATTATTCTCTATGGTATCTACCACCAGACGGGCCATATCTACTGCTCCCTCTCCTCCTTCACTGAACGCATTGTTGATGGCGAAGCCCACTCCCAACTGTTCGCAATGTTCGCGCAACAATTCCATTTCTTCATCCGTATCGGATGCAAACTTATTGAAAGCTACGATGATGGTCTGACCGAATGAGCGAAGGTTACGAACGTGTTTGTCGAGATTACGCAATCCTTCTTTCAAGCCTTCCATATTCGGCTCTTTGATACGGTCGAGACTGACACCTCCGTGCATCTTTAATCCTTGTGCCGTAGCGACAATCACAGTGAGACGCGGTTGGAGTCCGCTCTTGCGGCATTTGATATTGTAGAACTTCTCTGCACCAAGATCGGCACCGAATCCGGCTTCCGTAATTACATAATCGCCGAAAGACATTGCCAGTTTAGTGGCCAGAATAGAGTTACAACCATGTGCGATATTAGCAAACGGACCGCCATGTACAAAAGCAGCGGTTCCTTCGGTAGTCTGCACTAAATTAGGATGGATAGCATCTTTCAATAACACGGTGATGGCTCCTGCCACTCCCAAATCTTTCACGGTGAAAGGTTGGTCGTCATACGTAAAACCCAACAGGATGTTTTCAATACGGCGACGCAGATCACTCACATCTTTAGAAAGGCAAAGAATTGCCATAATTTCCGAAGCAGGAGTAATATCGAAACCGGACTCCTGGGTAATCCCGTTGGATTTAGGTCCGAGACCGACAACGATGCTGCGCAACGAACGATCGTTCACATCGAGCACTCTCCGCCAAAGGATTTCTTTCAATCCGAAACCTTTTGCCTGGTTCTGATAGAGATAATTATCGAGCAGGGCGGAAATCATGTTATGGGCAGAAGTGATGGCATGAAAATCTCCGGTAAAATGGAGATTAATTTTGTCCATCGGAAGCACTTGTGCATATCCTCCACCGGCTGCTCCTCCCTTCATTCCGAAACATGGACCGAGCGACGGCTCGCGAAGAGCGACAATCGCATTTTTTCCAATTTTATTCAATCCCAGAGCGAGACCGATAGATACTGTAGTTTTGCCAATGCCCGCTTTGGTTGCTGTGATAGCAGTGACCAGAATGAGATTGCTTTTCTTCACTTTCTCTTCATCAATCAGTTGTTCGGGGATCTTTGCAATGTAGCGGCCATAATTCTCCACTTCCTCGCGAGGGATTCCGATGCCTTCGGCAACTTGCTTAATCTTCTTCAGCTCAATGCTGCGAGCAATTTCTATGTCTGATTTCATACAGAATATGATTAGTTTTATTTTTGAAGGAACAAAAGTATAACAAAAAAGCGAAATAGAGAAATTTAAAGTTCACCGGATATTTATCATAACACAACAAACTCTTTTCACGCGATAACTGTTGTAAATAGCATAACCTAAAACAACAACTTAATTATGGAATGGATTATTAATCAACTAAGGGTACATCCTGAACTTGCTATTTTCCTTACGCTCTTTGCCGGGTTCTGGCTTGGCAGACTCAAAATAGGGAAATTCTCCTTGGGGACAGTCACCAGCGTTCTTCTGGTCGGAGTATTGGTCGGACAACTGAATATCACTGTAGATGGTCCGATGAAAGCTGTGTTCTTTCTGCTTTTCTTATTTGCCGTTGGCTATAAGGTAGGTCCGCAGTTTTTCCGCGGATTGAAGAAAGACGGTCTGCCACAAGTGGGATTTGCCGTACTGATGTGTATTGTCAGTCTGGTAGCCCCGTGGATACTGGCCAAAATCATGGGATATCATGTAGGAGAAGCTGCCGGACTGTTGGCAGGCTCACAAACAATATCCGCCGTTATCGGCGTGGCAAGCGATACAATCAACCAGCTGGGAATCAGCGATGCACAGAAAGCCACGTTCATCAATGCAATCCCGGTAGCGTATGCCGTAACTTATATTTTCGGAACGGCCGGTTCGGCGTGGATTCTAGCCTCTCTCGGCCCTAAAATGCTGGGTGGACTGGATAAGGTGAAGGCCGACTGCAAGGAACTGGAGGCTCAAATGGGAACATCGGAAGCTGATGAACCCGGATTTTCCCCGGCTCTTCGTCCGGTTGTGTTCCGTGCTTATAAAATCACCAATGAATGGTTTGGCAAAGGAAAAAAAGTCAGTGAACTCGAAGCTTATCTATGTAAAAATGATAAACGGCTGTTTGTAGAACGGATTCGTCAAAAAAGAGTGGTGAAGGAAGTAGATCCGAACCTGATTCTTCATAAGAATGACGAAGTGGTACTTAGCGGACGCCGTGAATTTGTGATTGGAGAAGAAGACTGGATCGGTCCGGAAGTGATTGATGCACAATTACTCGACTTCCCGGCAGAAACTCTTCCTGTAATGGTGACCCACCGGACTTTTGCCGGAGAAACGGTTTCCAAAATCAGGGCGCAGAAGTTTATGCACGGGGTTAGCATCCGGAATATCAAACGTGCCGGAATCAATGTTCCGGTATTGCCTAAAACAATCGTAGATTCGGGAGATATTCTCGAACTTACCGGTCTTAAACATGAAGTGGAAAGTGCTGCCAAACAAATGGGCTATATTGACCGGCCTACCAACCAGACGGATATGATCTTCGTTGGATTGGGTATTTTGCTCGGTGGTCTTTTCGGTGCACTGGCTATTCATCTGGGAGGTGTTCCTATCAGTCTTTCTACCAGTGGCGGCGCATTGATAGCCGGACTTCTATTCGGTTGGCTACGCAGCAAGCATCCTACTTTCGGAGGTATCCCCGAACCTTCTTTATGGGTATTGAATAATGTAGGACTGAATATGTTTATCGCAGTGGTCGGTATCGCTGCAGGTCCCAGTTTCATTGCCGGATTCAAGGAAGTAGGCGTCAGCCTGTTTATCGTCGGTGCATTAGCAACGGCCATCCCTCTCCTCGCCGGATTGCTGATGGCGAGATACTTGTTCAAATTCCACCCTGCCCTGTCATTGGGATGTACGGCAGGAGCACGTACTACAACAGCTGCATTGGGAGCTATTCAGGATGCAGTGGAAAGCGACACACCGGCATTAGGATATACGGTGACGTATGCAGTCGGCAATACGCTCCTGATTATCTGGGGAGTCGTCATCGTACTACTTATGTAAAACTAACTAAATAAATATCATTATGGAAAAGAAAACAAATAACCCTGCCATTACCAAAAGTTATGCCAAGAAAATGGAAACGATCAGCCCGTTCGAGCTGAAAAACAAACTGATCGATATGGCAGATGAAAGTATCAAGAAGATAGCACATACGATGTTGAATGCCGGAAGAGGTAACCCGAACTGGATTGCTACCGAACCACGCGAAGCCTTTTTTCTGCTGGGACAATTCGGCCTTTGCGAATGTCGTCATGCGTTTTCACTGGAAGAAGGAATAGCAGGTATTCCGCAAAAGGCGGGAATTGCTGCCCGTTTCGAGGCTTTCCTGAAAGAATACGAGAAAGCTCCCGGTGCTAACCTGTTGAAAGAGGGCTATAATTATATGCTGATGGAACATGCTGCCGATCCGGATACACTTATTCACGAATGGGCGGAATCGGTGATTGGCGACCAGTATCCTGTGCCCGACCGTATTTTACATTTTACGGAGTTAATCGTACAGGATTACCTGGCACAAGAGATGTGTGACCGCCGTCCGCCGAAAGGAACTTTTGACCTTTTCGCGACTGAAGGAGGTACGGCAGCCATGTGTTATCTGTTTGATTCTTTGCAAGAGAATTTCCTGTTGAACCAGGGGGATGCCATTGCTTTGATGGTTCCTGTGTTCACTCCTTATATAGAAATCCCGGAACTGCGACGCTATCAGTTCGACGTTACCGAAATTTCTGCCGACCAGATGACTCCTGAAGGTTTACATACCTGGCAGTATAAGGATGAAGATATAGACAAGCTGAAAGATCCGCGGATCAAAGCGTTGTTTATCACCAATCCGAGCAACCCGCCCAGCTATGCACTTGGCAAGGAGACCACCGAACGTATCATCAACATTGTGAAGAATGATAATCCGAATCTGATGATTATCACGGATGATGTGTACGGAACGTTTATTACTCATTTCCGTTCATTGATGGCAGAGTTGCCGCACAATACGCTTTGCGTTTATTCGTTCTCCAAATATTTCGGAGCTACAGGATGGAGAACCGCTGTTATCGCTCTACACGAAGACAACATCTACGACAAAATGATTGCCCGCCTGTCGGAGGAGCAGAAATCAATCTTGAACAAACGTTATTCCAGCCTTAGCCTGCAACCGGAAAAGATGAAATTTATTGACCGCATGGTGGCTGACAGCCGACAAATTGCGCTGAATCATACTGCAGGGCTTTCCCTGCCCCAACAGATACAGATGAGTTTGTTTGCCCTCTTCTCGCTCTTGGATAAAGAGGACAGTTATAAAGCCAAGATGCAGGAAATTATTCATCGCCGCCTGCATGCATTGTGGGATAATACAGGTTTCACACTGGTAGAAGATCCGCTGCGTGCCGGATATTATTCGGAGATTGATATGCTGGTATGGGCGAAGAAATTCTATGGGGATGACTTCGTTGCCTATCTGCAAAAGACATACAATCCGTTGGACGTAGTTTTCCGTTTGGCAAACGAGACTTCACTCGTATTGTTGAATGGCGGTGGTTTTGCGGGACCGAAATGGAGCGTACGGGTGTCATTAGCCAATCTGAATGAAGCCGATTATGTAAAAATCGGACAAAGTATCAAGTGTGTGTTAGAGGAGTATGCCAAAGCATGGAAAGCTTCCATACACTGAAAATAACCATTCATTATAAGCATTGAAAATATCCGAAAGTCAGTAGCTATCACCTCATAATCACTACTGGCTTATCGGATATTTCTGATTTTATTTCTACCTCAAAAGTTTTTCGTTTAACAAGCTGGATTTAATAAAAAAAACAGTAGCTTTGCAAGCAAACAAAACAAGATATGCCATGCGACATCTGCTATTCATTATAATTATAAACCCACTTTATTTTACAATAAGTGCTTCGCAACATCCCAGTGACAGTCTTTTACATCTTCTGAATTCAACAAACTCTTCCCCCAAAAAGATTCTGATATACAGAGATCTCGCGGATATATACCTGGATAGTCCGGAAGCCAAAATGTATCTTCTGAAGATGTATCATGAAGCTCTAAAGATTAATGATAAAGAAAATGCGCTAAACGCTCTCAATGATATTATCATAGAAGAATTAAATACCCTGAATAAAGATTCGCTTTCTAAATATATTAATTACACAAAGAAGGTTGCCAGCCCGGAAGAGCTGAAGCATATACTGCCTTTTTATCATATGCGCATTTTCGAAGCACAATGTTTTTCTGATCAAAGAGATGAAGCTATTGAAAAAGAATTAGACTTAATGGATTCTAAAGAAAACACAAACAATATTTATAAAGAAATTACAACAGCCTACACAATAGGGACAAGTTTTTACATCAACCAGAAATATAAAGAGGCTACTCCTTATTTGGAGAAAAGTTTGAAATTGACAGAATCGCTTCCTGCCAAAGTGAAGAATATTTATCAGAAAAGAATTATTTGGAAATTAAGCATGGCATACGCTAAAAGTGGAAAGAAACGAGAAGCTACCCAACTAACGAAAGATCTGATTAATACGGTAGAACAGGAATACAAAAGAGACTATCAAAAGCAACGACCGTTTTATAATATAGACGCCTATCGGATTCAATATTATTCGTTTCTGATAAGTAACCTGGAACAGCTGACACCGGAAGAAGAAAGCTATTATTGGGGAAGAATTCTGCAGATTGGCAAAAAGCTGACCAACGATTTTGATAAGTACAATTATTATCTTTGTACCTGTAATTATTATACCAACAGTCATACCCAAAAAGACCTGTCAAAAGCTATTACTGCAGGCGACTCTCTTATCAGAATCGCCAAGATTTTGGCTCCGCAAAACTTACCGGGTTTGTTTAACACGGTTTCTCAGCTTTATGAAAAGAAAAAAGATTATCCGAATGCGCTGAAGTATTACAAGAACTCGTATTACATACAAGATTCGTTAAGCACTAATGACGCACGTCAACAGTTGAATGAACTTCAGGTAAAATATGACGTAAACACGCTTAACAGCGAAAAAGCTGCACTGGAAATAAAAAACAAAAAGACGTTAATTATCTCCCTAAGCACTTTATTAATCCTTGTAATTGGAGTTTGCAGCTATCTTTACTTCTCCTTGAAAAAAGAAAAGAGAATGAAAGCGGAATTAAAAGTGCTGAACCGTAAAGCACAGGAAAGCGAAAAGATGAAGCAGGCTTTTATCAACTCAATTTGCCACGAGATACGCACGCCGCTTAATTCGATTGTCGGGTTCTCTGATTTAATCATGAATGAGGACATTGACGAAGAGATGCGCCGGGAATTCCCCGCTGAAATTCAAAAAAGCACTCTGCTGCTTACAGGGCTTGTTAACAGTATGCTGGAAGTGGCGAATCTGGACGTTTCTGAAGATAAGCTGCCTTGCGGACCGACTGACATAAGAAATATCTGTATTCAGGAAATGGAAAAGATTTCCCCCAAACCGAGAATAAAATATCAATTGGATATTACAGAAGATACACTGTTTATTCCGACAAATGCCCAATATCTCACTATGGTGATCGAACATTTACTGAATAATGCCAATAAGTTTACAGAAGAAGGGTTTATTGCGTTAGGGTATAAGGTCAATCTTTCGAAGAACCAAATATGTATCAGTGTCACCGATAGCGGTTGCGGTATCCCGAAAGAAAAACAGGAAGAGGTATTCAACCGTTTTTCGAAACTTGATACTTTCGTTCCGGGCAATGGGTTGGGATTGTATCTCTGCCGTCTCATCGTGAAACGACTTGACGGAGAGATTAAAATTGATCCGGAATATACGGATGGTACAAGGGTGGTTGTCAATTTACCGATGAATGAATAGAACCATGAGTTATTTCCCGCTTATTTAAAGCGGGAGGTATCGACTTCTTCCCTCTTCTTCTCTTTGTATCCTCCGAATTTATAGTTAAACGAAATACCGAATGTACGGGTAGTGCGCATATAGTGGTTTTTCACATTCTGCAATCCGTAACGGACTTGTGTCGAAATGGTGGAGGTATTGAACAGGTCGTCACACTTCAGCGTCAATTGTGCTTTTCCTTTTGCAAAGGTGTAACGAAGCGCTGCATCCAGATTTCCCGAACGAGGAAGATCGAAAATTCCCTGTATAGCTCTATTTTGATAGAATCCGGTCAGGGTGAATTTTAAGTCGGGTTTGGTGGAAAGGGTAAATGTGTTGTCCATCGTCAAGACGAATGTATATAGTTTACGGTCAAACGGGATATCCCAGAAGTCACTATCTTTCTGGCGATAACGAAAACCGATGGCGGTGAAATGGGAGTCGAGCCATTTTTTCACCTTAAAGGGAACTGTCATTACCAATCCGGCTTGTGATGAAAAATCAAAGTTGAAGAATTTGTAAATCTCTACTAAGCGTTCCGGTGATTGGTAGAGGGTTTGCATTTGCTTGTTTTTGGTATAGCTATAAAAGGCGGAAAAAACATACTTGCCTTTTAGTATATAATTAAGGCTGGTTTCATAGTTCGTGGCAGGTTTGAGATAGGGATTTCCTTGAATTTCAGAGTATGCTCCCATGTAAGAGATTGCATTCTGTACGCTCCAGTATTCGGGATATTCCTTGTCACTACTCAATGAGAATTGCAGGACATGTCCGGCAGCGGGCATATAAGTTAGATTGGCTACCGGGTACAGGCTCCATTCATTCCAGATATTTGTATGATATTGCTCTGCTGCCAGAGAAACATCGGCCGAGAGTTTTTCACCGAAGCTTTTGCTTAGTCCGGCATACACATTCAGGGTTTGTTCGCGACGGCGGGAGTTCATGTTATTATCCGGTAACAGGTTATCTGTTTCCGGGTCATAATATCTTTGATAGCTATGGTCTAAAGCGGTCGTATAGGTTATACCATAATTCAATCCCCAGCCTTTACCTAAGGTATGTTCTTGCCCGGCATAAAAACGCCATTGATTGATTTGCTGTTTATCCCGGCTCAAGAAATTCATTGTCTCTGTTCCCATCGTGCTATATAATAATTGGCTGCCGGGAGAATGATAGGATGTAAATGCCACTCCGGCTTTCAGCCCGAAAGGGGTTTGATAATCTAACTTTGCATTATGGAGCTGGCTGTCTCCCTGCGAGTCGGTAACAGAATTTTGCGCACCGGTAGCTATGGAATAATGTTTGGAATCGGTAAAAGCTGTTGTGTAGACCAGGCTTAACAGATGATCTTTTGCGAGGGAGTAATCCATTCCGAGGCGTATCTGATGACTGTTGGTACGGGAAGTCATTATTTCATCCATATCCATCTGATGTACCGAACCATCGGCTAACGTGTGAAGTGCTTCTTTCTCCGTTATCCTTCGGTCGCGATCATAAGAGTAAGAGTAAAGAAAATCTGCAGAGAATTTACGTCCGGAGTACAGAAGACTTCCACGTTCTGCCAAAGATTCGTAGTGATGTTGGTTAAAAGCTGTATAGAGTTCTCCTTGAAGGGAAGATGCTTGTCCTGTGCCGGGTGCTAATATCAGGTTAATCATCGGTCCGCGTACCTGATAGCGTGCCGGAGCGGAATACATCACTTCCGCCTTTTCAATCCGGCTGACAGGAATCGATTTTAATAAAGCATCCAATTGTTCGGCAGACAGTGTGGTCACTTTTCCGTTGATGACAACGGTAACTTCCTGTCCTCCCAACATCAGACTATTATTCATATTTACTATACCCGGAAGATTTTTCACAACATCATAGGCATTATCCACAGGCAGGTTGCCCACCAGTCTCGGCACGTCATACACGAGTTTGCCTTGTTCGGCTTTCACGATAGGGCGTTCACCTATAATCATCACTTCGGGCAGTTCCTGAAACAAACTATCCATATAACCTATATTCTTGATACTGTCGACAGGTTCCTGTGACTGTTGTCCGACTTGTGCTGTAGCGGATATCCACACACATAGAAGAGACATAAATAGTAAATTAATCCGTTTCATTTCGTCTTTATTTTTGGAATACGACAAAATACGGTAGAAAAAATGGAAATTTGCGTTATCACTGGCTTATCTAGTGTTATTTAGTCTTATCAAAGAGAAGAATAAGAATAGTTTCCTATTATCTTTGTCAGTATGAAATTACCACTAAAACATATTGTCATACTGGTTATCTGCTCGTTAATCGGAATCTTTGTTTATCAAGCTTATTGGTTGACAGGGCTTTACCGGTCTATGAAGATGGAAATGGAGAGCAATATCAGAGATGCGATGCGGACGAGTGACTTTAACGAGGTCGTGCTCCGGGTAAATGATTTGCAAAAAGATAATGTGGAACACGGTTCGCTGACGGTATCAGCCGGATATGATGCGGACGGCAATTCATTAGTGACTAAACAAACGATTTCTTATACGGATAGTAGCCGTCAGGATACGATACACTCCCGGACAGAAACTACTACGGATACGGTAAAGGCCGTTGGTAACGCTCCGGAAGATTCTACACCTGTTGCAAGTAGCGAGAACGGGCTGGATGTGTTATTGAAAAAGCAAGATTCGCTAAAGGAGCTGTTAATGAGTATTCAGCAGGGTATTCATTCGGGTGTGGACACTTATATAGATGTCAACCTGCAGCGATATGACAGTTTGCTCACCCATGTGATGAAAGAGCATAATCTCTCTATTCCTCATCACACTCTTTTGATTTATACCGGAATCAGTGCCGATTCTTCCATTGTATATACCGATACATTAGGTATTGCGGGAGATAGCAGTTATATTCCCAGTCCCAAGGCAATCCGCTATGACTATGAATTTAATATGCATCACAGCCAACGCTACCAACTGGTGTTCGAGCCGATCAATTCATTGGTGTTAAAGCAGATGACAGGTATTCTGGTCACTTCATTTGTAATTCTTCTGATTCTCGGATTCTCTTTCTGGTTCCTTATCCGGACGCTTCTGAAACAGAAAACGCTGGATGAAATGAAAAGTGATTTTACCAATAATATCACGCACGAATTAAAGACTCCCATTGCCGTAGCCTATGCGGCTAATGACGCATTACTGAACTTTAACCAGGCGGAAGAGAAAAGCAAGCGCGACCAGTATCTACGCATCAGTCAGGAGCAGTTGCAAAGGCTTAGCGGGCTGGTGGAACAGATTTTATCCATGGGAATGGAGCGTCGCAAAACGTTTCGTTTGCATCCGGAGGAAATCAACCTGAAGGAGTTGATTACTCCGCTCATGGAGCAGCACCAGCTAAAAGCGGACAAGCCTGTACATATCGAATTGGATATTCAACCGGAAACGCTTGTCATTGTAGGCGACCGTACGCATTTCAGCAACATCATCAGTAACCTGATAGATAATGCAGTGAAATACTCGAAAGAGGAAGCCGAATTGTCTATTTCCTGCCGACAGACTGGGGGGACAGTAACCGTCAGCGTTACCGACCGGGGAATCGGGATTCCACTTGATAAACAAAAGCACATATTTGATAAATTCTACCGGGTCCCGACGGGTAATCTTCATAATATAAAAGGTTACGGACTAGGACTGTTCTATGTCAAGAGTATGGTCGAAAAACATGGAGGAACTATCACCGTAAAAAGTGAACCGGACAAAGGAAGCACTTTTACCATTACTTTATAAACCCATAAAATCATGAGTAAAAACAAAATTACCGTATTACTGGTAGAAGACGAACAGACGCTCGCCATGATTATCAAGGATACACTTGAAGAAAATGATTTTATCATTCATACGGCGAATGACGGCGAGGAAGGGCTAAGCCTTTTCTTCGAACTTCATCCGGATGTACTTGTAGCCGATGTGATGATGCCGAAAATGGATGGCTTTGAAATGGTACGTCGCATCCGCCAGACGGATAAACAGACTCCTGTCTTATTCCTGACTGCCCGTTCGGCCATCAATGATGTGGTGGAGGGGTTTGAACTCGGAGCGAACGATTACCTGAAAAAACCTTTCGGTATACAAGAGTTGATTATCCGAATCAAAGCACTGATGGGAAAGGCTTTTCTCTTCACTGAGAATAAGGTTGCCAATCATTTTGAGATAGGAAGTTATCTGTTTGATCCTGTTGCACAAACTTTATTACACGCAGGAACGAGACAGGAACTCTCTCATCGTGAATCGGAAATCTTGAAACGGCTTTGCGAGAACCGGAATCAGGTGGTCAACACGCAGGATGTCTTGCTCGAACTTTGGGGAGACGACAGTTTTTTCAATTCCCGAAGCTTGCATGTGTTCATTACCAAATTGCGGCATAAACTCTCGCAAGATGAACAGATACGTATTGTCAATGTACGGGGAATCGGTTATAAACTGATTGTCAACTAAACTCTTTAACACCGCAAAGTGCCATGAATAAAAGACAATTCACAGGATTTATGTTTTTACTTTGTACCTGTACCGCATTTGCGCAACAGGTGGAAGTGAAAAAGGATAGCATCGGCCGTGCGGTTCTTCTGCCACCGGAGCAAAAGCAGCCATTAAATATGGATAAGGAGGGCTTCATCTTACCCGATATGAATATAACGCCGAACGACAGGAAGCCAACCATTCAAACGGATAGCATGACGCTTCATATATCTCCTCCCGAATTTATAGATACTCCCTGGCCTACTCCCAGACTGGGTACTTCTTTCGATCCTTTCAGCCGCGACTATAATCGGTCGGATATTTTCGGGATCAATGCTAACAGCTATTTAAGTACGTATAGTTTGCATAATACGTATCCTACCATGGGGACGCATATTCAGGTAGGTGCCATTTATACGTATGCCCCTAATGAACGATGGGAGCTTTCAGGTGGGCTGTTCAGTGCCAAGTATACAATGCCTTCTTTCCAACATGGTGCCAGAAATGATTTTGGTTTTAGCGGTTCGGCCGCTTACCGGATTAATAATTTTCTGCGTATACGGGCTTTCGGCGAATATTCTGTGAATGGCGAACGAAATGCTTCGCAGGGGTATCTCACTCCTATCTATCCGCAAAGCGGTTATGGCATGATTCTTGAAATCAAGTTCAACGATTATATCGAACTCCATGGAGGTATGGAACGTTCATACAACCCGATGAAAAGGAAATGGGAGACGGCTCCTGTCGTTTATCCGGTGATTAAATTGAAAAGATAAGTTTTTTTCTAAGAAAACATAACGGAAGCGGATAGTCAGGTGGAAATTATCTATCTTTGTGGTAAATCAACCTTTACGAAGATGAAAAAACTGATTCTATTTCTTTCGCTGATATTATCGGTCGGTTTTGCATCCGCACAGTCGGAAATTCCTTCCGATAGTATTCGTCGTGCTCCATCTACCAATATCAAAGAGTTTGGTGGTTTTCTACTGGATATGGGGTTAATGAACGTAGCAACTCCCGAACTTCCCAAATTTAATTTAGATATGCCTAATATGACGAAAGATTATAATCAGCTCTTTCGTTTAAACACGGATATTACCTATTCTCAAGGATTCACCGACTCTTTTTCTTCGTCTTCTTACTCCGGGTTTGCCGGTTTTGGATACGGATATGGTTGGGGATTGTCTTCTTCTCCACAGTTTATGCAGATGGGATCTTTCAAACTGAAAAACGGAATGAGAATCAATACTTACGGAGATTACAACAAGGATGGCTGGCGGGTGCCTAACCGTAGTGCTATGCCTTGGGAAAGGAATAATTTCCGGGGAGCGTTTGAACTGAAATCTGCCAATGGTAATTTCGGAATACGAATTGAGGTGCAGCAAGGAAGAAATGTTCCTTATTAAATAATAATTAGGCACGGATTACACATATGTCACGGTCTTTAGGGTTATCATTGCTGAAAAATAACCGCGTTAATCCGTGTAATCCGTGCCTAAAAAATAGCAATTAATTAGTGGCAGGTACTTATTAAAATCAGGAAAATCAGAAGGCTTTGTCTGCCGCACTGATTGCATTGGCTATACGGTCACACCACGAATCAAATTCCGGATCGGGTGTTTGAGTTTCCGGATGGGAAAGCATATAATGTACAGCTTGCCGCAATCCCTCCGCCATGGAGATATGACATATAAAATCCGGGACGAGCCGCTTTATCTTCGAATTATCGAAAACAACCGTAGCTGCTTTATCTCCTAAGAGTTCACCCCTGAAATCATAATGATCGCTATGTTTGGCAAGGAAATCGGATGCTACGTGCAATGCATTCAGAGGTTTTCCTAACGCATCGGCGATTGTCTGGTAAATCTGATTCCAGGTCATACTTTCATCGGTAGTGATATGAAAAGCGTTCCCAATGGCATGTGGATTCGCCATCAGTCCGACATAGCCTTTGGCAAAATCTTTGGAGTGAGTCAGTGTCCACAAAGAGGAGCCATCACCGGGAATAATGACAGGTTTGCCGTCAAGAATCCGTTTGAGAATCTGCCAGTTTCCCTTATCTCCATGTACGGCTACGGGAGGTTTGGTTCCGTTATAGGTATGGCTGGGACGAACGATGGTCACCGGAAAACCACTTGTCCGGTAGGCTGACATCAATACCTCTTCCGCTTCTATCTTGTTTCTGGAATACTGCCAGTAGGGATTGACCAGAGGGGTGCTTTCGGTAATGCGATAATCGGTCAATGGCTTTTGATAGGCAGAGGCACTGCTGATAAAGATGTATTGCCGAGTTTTGTTCTGAAACAGGCGGATATCACGCTTTACGTCTTCTGCCGTATAACCGATGAATTGCGCAACCACATCGTAATGTTCAAGTGCGATGGCTTTTGCCACAGCTTCTTCATCATTAATATCCGCAATGATACTGTGAATTCCTTCCGGCATTTTTTTTGAGCCGCGGTTAAGGAGAGTAATCTCCCACCCTCTCTGTTGCGCCAATGCAACTACATCTGTACTGATAGTACCCGTTCCTCCAATGAATAATGCTTTCATAAAACCTGTTTTTTTATATTCTCCGGAGCAAATATATCAATTCCATGACTTACTTCCAGCAATCATTGCCATTTATTTTTCCGCCCGCAAGTTTATGTAGTATACAGATTACTGATTCTTGTACCCTTATTACTGATTTGAGGTATGAAATAAAAAAGATACCTCCAAATGTTTTATCTTTGTATCAGATTAATAACAAAGCATATGGATGAAATAACAAAAATTGAAACCGTCGATCAGTATGACCAGTTGTTTGGACTGGAGACATTGCACCCTTTAGTTAATGTAATCGACTTCTCAAAAGCTACCAAGTCGGTTGAGTATATCCGTATGAACATCGGATTCTATTGTCTGTTCCTGAAAGATGCCAAATGCGGGGATCTCACATACGGACGTAAGAATTACGATTATCAGGAAGGAACGGTTGTCTGTATGGCACCGGGACAAGTGAGCGGAATAGACAACCGTAACCGAACGGCTCCCCGTACCAAGTCGATTGGCGTTTTATTCCACCCCGATTTAATCCGTGGAACTTCATTAGGACAGAATATCAAAAACTATACTTTTTTCTCTTACGAGGTAAATGAAGCATTGCATCTTTCAGATCAGGAAAGAGAAATCGTAACCGATTGCATACATAAAATCCGGCTCGAACTGGAGCATACTATCGACAAGCATAGCAAGCAACTTATCGTGCGAAATATCGAACTGCTACTGGATTACTGTATGCGTTTCTACGAGCGGCAGTTCATTACACGCAATCAGACGAATAAAGATATAGTCGTTAAATTCGAGCAATTACTGGACGAATATTTCCAAAATCAGGTGGCAATGACCGAAGGACTGCCATCCGTGAAATACTTTGCAGACAAGGCATGCCTCTCTCCTAATTATTTCGGGGACCTGATAAAGAAGGAAACCGGAAAAACTGCACAGGAATATATCCAGTGCCGGATTATCGAACTGGCCAAAGAAAGAATACTGGAAGGTGTTCAAACTGTCAGCCAGGTAGCTTATGAACTGGGATTTCAATATCCACAGCACTTCAGTCGGTTATTTAAAAAGCATGTCGGCTGCACCCCGAACGAATATAAACAAAAAAACTAGACGTATTTTAGATACAGGAGTCTCAACATCATGGGAGATAAAGTACTCAAAATAGGAACCGTGCATCAATGCAATTGTTGCCTGGGGAGTAAGACACTACACCCGCTGGTAAGTGTCATCGATCTCTCAAAGGCTGACTTGTCAGCTCATACGGGCATCAAGTTCGACTTTTATACGATTCTATTGAGTGAGTGTAAATGTGAAGCGTATATGTATGGTCACCAGTATTATGATTTTTCGGATGGTACTTTGCTCTTCCTTAGTCCCGGAGAGTCTATCAATATGAAGGAAAACAGTAAGAATTTTCCTTCCAAAGGATGGATATTGGCTTTTCATCCCGATCTGATTTGTGGCACTCCGCTCGGACTTAATATACATAACTATACTTTCTTCTCTTATCTGCCTGAAGAAGCATTACATATATCTTTGCGCGAGAAGCAAATCATTCTGGAGTTTATGGATAAAATAAACCAGGAACTCGAACGTTGCATTGACCGACATAGCAAGAAGATAGTTTCCAAGTATATAGAACTATTGCTGGATTACTGTATCCGTTTCTACGAACGCCAATTCATTACACGTAATGAAGCGAATAAAACGATTATCAAACAATTCGATAAAATCATAAATAACCATTTTGAAACGAAACAGGTACCGACTGTCGATATACTTTCACATAAGTATTGTGCGAACCTGCTTCATTTGTCTCCTGAATATTTCAACGACTTACTGAAGTATGAAACGGGGAAATCATTTAAAGAGTATATCGAGTTCAAACGCTTCGAGATTGCCAAAGATTGGTTGGTGAATACTGATAAAACAATCAATCAGATAACGCAAGAGCTGGGTTTTCAGAATCCACAGTATTTCAGCCGATTATTTAAGAAAATCACAGGTTGTTCTCCGAATGATTTCAGGATACCTAATTGAAAGTATATGTCAAAGGGATTAGAGGAAGATAAAGCAATCAAAAAGTCTTAATAAAATTTGAATTGGAACATCAAATTCTTAATCTATGTTATGAAACATACTTTTTTTCTTGGAATATTTGCTAATTTCGCAATAGTCCGTATCTTTGCAATGTGTTTTTCATAGTATTAGATTTAAGGTTAACAAAGGTTGGAGCAAGGCGTTGCTCCTTTTTTTATGTCCATACGCTAGATACTCCTTTAACATGGCATGACATTATCCCTTAATCACCGCCATTGGAGCCAGCTCCACCAACGGTTTCACCAAGTCCCGCTCATTCGCTATCACTTGTGCAATATCTTTATAAGCTCCCGGTGCTTCATCCAGTTCGTTCTGCGAACGAAGTCCGTGAATGATACCTTGCTGATCCATTCTCTCTTTCTCTTCATCCAGTGACAAACGGCGACAGGCATCCTTTCTTCCCATTAATCGACCTGCACCATGCGAACAGCTTTTGAAACTCTCCGGGTTACCCAGTCCCTCAACAATATAGGATTTAGTACCCATAGATCCGGGGATAATACCAATCTCACCCTCATAGGCACGCGTAGCACCTTTTCGGTGTACAATCACATCCTGATCGAAGTGATTCTCCCAAGCGGCATAGTTATGGGCAATATTAATCATAGGCTCAAAGTCCGTTTCAGGTTTCACCGCCTGAATAGATTCACAGATACGGTTCATCATCAACTGACGGTTGGCAAAGGCAAAAGCCACACAATAATTCATTTCACGGAAATAATCCTTTGCCATCTGTGTCTCCATTGGCAGGTAAGCCAGTCCCGGTACCATTGCAGAATACCATTTCTCATTCCAATACTGTGCAATCTTATTATAGTGATTGGCAACCTTCAAACCAATGTTACGGCTTCCGGAGTGAATCATCACCCAAACGTCAGATGTCTCTGTATCTTTCTGAATCTCTATAAAGTGATTTCCTCCTCCCAAGGTTCCTATCTGCTTCAAACAAGCCTCGTACTGATTCTTCAAAACAGGCATCTCTTCAAAGTCGAATCCTTGCGGAAGCAATTCCTGATCCTGCTTTTTATTCTGATGATCGAATCCCAAAGGAACAACTGCACGAATCTTCGACATAATGGAAGTCAAATCCGTATAACTAAAATCTTCCGCTTTTAGATTT
This sequence comes from Bacteroides sp. M10, assembly GCF_014334015.1. GTDB lineage: Bacteria > Bacteroidota > Bacteroidia > Bacteroidales > Bacteroidaceae > Bacteroides > Bacteroides intestinigallinarum. The sequence goes on from NZ_CP060488.1 coordinate 5,227,786, forward strand.
GTCTTAATCGCACACATACCACAACCGATATCCACTCCCACAGCATTGGGAACAATCACGCCATTGGTAGCCAACACACCGCCAATAGGCATTCCTTTTCCTGCATGCGCATCAGGCATGATGGCAATATGTTTAAATGCAAAAGGCAGTGAAGTCAAATCCATGATCTGCGACATACAAGAGTCCTCTACTTCATCCAACCAAAGTTTAGCGGGTAAACGTGTTCCCATAATTACTTTTTCCATACATTTTTTCTTTTATCAATTCATATAAATCTCGTTATCGGGAGCAAAGTAAGAAGGGAAGTACGAAATCTATTTGCGTAGTTGATATTATTTTTTATTTTTGTAGAAATAATCTATAACATCTATATATAGAACCTAATGAAGAAGATATTAATTATCGGTGCCAACGGATTCACCGGACGCCAGATTTTAAACGATTTGTCTGCTTGTAAACAATACAAGGTGACGGGCTGCTCCCTGCATCCGGATATTCTTCCCAATAACGCGGAGGATTATCGTTTCATCGAAACAGATATCCGGAATGAAGCGGACGTTAAGCATCTCTTCGAAGAGGTTCAACCCGATGTAGTCATTAATTGCTCCGCCCTGTCCGTGCCGGACTATTGCGAAACGCATCACGAAGAAGCCTATCTTACCAATGTTACCGCAGTGGGCCAACTAGCCGATTTATGCGAAGAATACAAAAGCCGGTTCATTCATTTATCCACGGACTTTGTTTTTGATGGAAAGATAAACGAAGCTGCCGGGCTGTTATATACAGAAGAAGATCTCCCCGCTCCGGTCAACTACTACGGATATACCAAATGGAAAGGAGAAGAGAGAGTGGCAGAAACTTGCAGCAGTTATGCCATTGTCCGTGTAGAAATCGTTTATGGCAAGGCACTGCCGGGACAACACGGTAATATTGTGCAGCTGGTAATGAACCGTTTGAAAGCCGGACAAGAAATACGTGTCGTATCCGATCAATGGCGGACACCAACCTATGTTGGAGATGTTTCGGATGGAGTACAACGTTTAATAGAACATACGACGAATGGCATCTTCCACATCTGTGGCGACGAATGTATAACCATTGCAGAGATTGCCTATCAGGTAGCAGATTGTATGAAACTCGACCGTTCTCTTATCCATCCTGCCACCACAGAAGAAATGAATGAAAGCACTCCCCGTCCCCGCTTCAGTGGGATGAGTATTGATAAAGCCCGGACAATGCTCGGATACAGGCCCCAAAAGTTAAAAGAGATTCTTGCGAACTGGAATAATTTATAAGGGAAAGAGCACATAACCAACTTTTTACAACCATCTATCTCGTTCCGGATATTCCTTTCTCTTCATTTATTGCATATTTATTTTGAAAATATGCAATAAATAACTATCTTTGCACCAAATTCAAAAAAGACCAATGATGAATCAAACATTACAATTACATAACGCTACTCTTTTTCTTGCAGGAATACCAATTTTCTGTAAGTCCTGTTGCGTGCATGTGCATTGGTTCAGTGGATTCATCTAAATTTCCCAACTATTTCTTTACAGGAATTACCTGCTGACTTGTTTTGTTAGTCACAGCAGTATTCCTTTCTGATTTTCAAGCAGATGTAACATCTTCTTTGAAAATTCTTTTGTATGTTGTCAATCATCAGTTTAACCTAACCCAAAATATATACAATTATGTTCTCTATTATATCTACCATGTTTTTAGGAATCGGCATCGGCTATGTATTGCGTAACTGGAGTATTCTGCAGAAGACAGAAAAGACAATTTCTCTTACAATATTCCTGTTGCTCTTTATTCTCGGTGTATCTATCGGTTCTAATAGCCTGATTGTGAACAATCTTGGTAAGTTCGGATGGCAAGCCATTGTTCTTGCTGTGTCCGGTGTATTGGGAAGCCTGATTGCTGCCCGTTTGGTACTACAATTATTTTTCAGGAAAGGAGGCGAACAATGAAAGGAAGTCTGATCGTTATAGTATTCTTTTGTGTAGGCTGTATCATGGGAGCTTTCAATAAGTTCGAGTTCGATACACACACAGTTTCCATGTACATACTTTATGCATTAATGCTACAAGTAGGAATCAGCATCGGTTCCAATAAGAACCTGAAAGCCATTGTTTCACATTTGCACCCTAAAATGTTGCTGATTCCATTGGGAACAATTATCGGTACGCTGTTATTCTCCGCCCTGGCAAGTTTGCTATTGCGTCAATGGAGCGTGTTCGACTGTATGGCAGTGGGAAGTGGATTTGCCTACTATTCACTCTCTTCCATCCTTATCACCCAGTTCAAAGAACCCTCCATCGGACTGCAACTGGCTACGGAACTGGGAACCATTGCCCTACTGACTAATATTTTCCGTGAGATGATGGCACTTCTTGGTACTCCGATCATCAAGAAGTACTTCGGGAAACTCGCTCCTATTTCAGCAGCAGGAGTCAACTCGATGGATGTACTGCTGCCTTCCATCACCAGATATTCAGGAAAAGAAATGATTCCCATCGCCATCCTGCACGGCATTCTGATTGACATCAGCGTTCCCGTTTTCGTTTCTTTCTTCTGTAATCTTTAACCCTGTCCGGGAATAATAACCTTATTTATTAATGCCCGGAAACAGCCAATACAAACTTGATATCAGCATAGGAGACAGCGTCTCCTAATGCTACCTTTATAGCGAATATTCCCATGTATTCATGTTCATCCAAATACTTGCGAATCTTCGCTATATTTTCAGCTTTCACCACCTGCTCCACTTTGATCTTTCCCGAACGGACATAATGCTCCAGATGTCCGGCAATGGTTCCGGATACCAAATCACGAGCCTTGGCTATTTCATCTATATTCATTCCCTGACGGAACATTTCATAGCTAACCAACTTCGTATCTTTCTTCGCCTCCTTCTCTTTCTCCTTCTCCGCCTCCTTCTCCTGTTTCTCTGCCTCTTTCTGCAACTTCGTCTTTCGTTGCCTTACCGTATCATCGCTATTACCGGAGGAGATTAACATATCCGTTATCTCCGGCCTCTCCAATTGATTCTCCGCCATATACTTGCGGATAATACCCAGAATCTCAAGCCCGTATCTCTCTACTCCTTTCGCTCCAAAATAAGGTATCGCCTCCAAAGCTCTTGGACTATCCGGTAGCAGATTCACAATTCCCATCAATGCTTTCTGTTGCATAATCACATAAGCAGGGACATTCATCTCCCTTGTTTTGGCTGTTCTCCATTCAGACAGGGCACGATAAAGCTCCGGATGCAGAATATCCGTAGGAACCTCCACCTTTACCTTTTCAGCACTGCGTGTACGCTCTTTCCGTTCCTTACGTTCTTTCTTCTCCTTCAAAGCCTTCGAAGAACCGGAAGACGTAGAATCATCTTCAAGGCTCAACATTACTTTAGCCTTCAACTTCAAATAATCCGTAATGGCAAACCTCCCTCTTGTAGACACAGCTTCCAACAGAGACTCCTTAATCCACAACGCATCATCCAGCGCCTGCATACGCTCTGCCAACAGCTTTCTCAACTCTTTATTATCAAGAGGCATATTAGTCTTATCATACAAAGCCCGAACCGGTTCCAACTCCTTATGAAAATATCCGGCACCGGAACGAATCCGCTCCTGTAACTCCTCATTCGCCGCATAATCCTCACTCTCATGTATCAACCGGGTATACTGATTGCGGAAACGTTGAGACACCTCCACAATCTTCTCTTTAACATGGGGAGCCAACGCCTTATATTCAGCCAACTGCTTCGGAAAGAGCTTATACAAATCCTCATCCATAAGACGAAGCAACCGTTTATAAGCCTGATCGATTGAATAGAAATTAAACAAATCACTCAACAAATCAAAGAAATACGCCTTTTGCATATCATTCAACTGCTGGCTGCCCGGCTTATTTTGCTCCACCGCTTTGGTGAAATTATCCACCGTAGCATCACTTATTATGGCTTCCCTGCGCAAAGGAGACTCCAACACCATACCCTCCAGCGTCTTGCAACGACTCAAAGCCACATAAGTTTGCCCATGTGCAAAGGAATTCCGTGCATCAATAATAGCACGTTCAAACGTCAAACCCTGGCTCTTATGTATCGTAATAGCCCACGCCAAACGAATAGGATACTGGCGGAACGTCCCCTCTATCACTTCAGTGATTTCCTTCGTCTCCTCATTCAACACATACTTATAATTCCCCCACTCTTCCGGCAACAACTGAAATTCGGATCGATCCCCTTTACCACGCACCACAATACCCGTTTCATTAACCGCGACCACCTCACCAATCATACCGTTATAATATCGTTTCTCGGACGATGGATCATTCTTCAGGAACATAATCTGTGCTCCCTCCTTAATTGTCAGAAGTTTATCCGCAGGATACGAATATTCTGGAAAATCCCCCTCTATCTCGGCACTAAAATGATACGCCTTGCCGGGCAACGATGCCAATTCGCGATCATTAACCCTCTGTGCCTGATTATTATGTGTTGTCAGACGAATATATCCCTCTTCTTTTTGCGGCTGAAAGCCGGGCTGATAACGACGGTTCAGTTCATTCAACACTTCATCATCCGCCTTATTCTCCCGAATTTTATTTAATAAAGAAAGGAAGAACGTATCACTCTGACGATATACTTTCTTGAGTTCAATCGTCATATATGCCGTTTCTTTCAATGCATGACTTGCAAAGAAATAAGGAGTCTCATAATGCTTTCTCAACAACTCCCACTCATTGTCTTTCACGACAGGCGCCAGCTGTTGCAAATCTCCAATCATCAACAGCTGCACCCCACCAAAAGGTTTCTCCCTATCGCGATACCTCCGCAGAGTTGCATCCACCGCATCCAACAAATCAGCACGCACCATACTGATCTCATCAATAACCAGCAAATCCATACTACGGATGATATTCCGCTTTTCTTTACTATAACGATAATGCGTCTGGGAAGAATTAAAAGTAGTTTCGGGCACAAAAGGAGCAAAAGACAACTGAAAGAAAGAATGAATCGTTACGCCTCCCGCATTGATAGCTGCAATCCCTGTCGGAGCCAATACGACCATGCGTTTGGGCGTATGTTCTTTCAATCGTCTAAGAAATGTCGTTTTCCCGGTTCCAGCTTTTCCGGTAAGAAATAAATGGGTGCCTGTATTTTCAATGAACTGCCAAGCAAGCTGCAGTTCCGGATTATTTTCCATGCTTTTCCAATTTTCGGTAAAGTTACTGAATATTCTTTTTCTTTCGTCTTGATACGAAAGAAAAAGAACCAAAAAGAAAGAATCAAGGCACGTGTGGAAGCCTTACAATGTGGAAAGCTTAATAGAATAAAAGGCCAACAGAATGATAACCGATATAGCCTATATAATATAAAGAGACTTATGAAAAGTTCAAAAAAAGCTTTGCCATATAAAAGCCGCAGACGTTATACGACTCAATATAGCAAAGCAGAACAATATATAATAAAACTATAAACGATATAACAGCGGCTCACCAAAACAATACCAAGCATATCGCACGGCTTCCCCGCACCTCCATCCAGAACAGCTTCCCCGCAAACCTACCCCACAATACCAGCAGCAACGCCCACCCCGCCAGCTTCCCCGGCCTACTTTTTTCTCCGTCAGGCGAGCGCCCGTAACGGAGCGTTAAGAAGGGCAGACTGTTTGAGCGTAGCGAGTTTCTGCCCTTTAGCGAAGTGAAGGAAGCGAGTAGGAGAAAAAAGTCAGCCTTGAATTTTTCTTTGCTTCTTTCTTTTGTTTCAAGACAAAAGAAAGATGATTAATTACTTCATGGATCCCCCTACAATATCCAGCAATTCATTTGTAATCGCCTGCTGACGAGTCTTGTTGTATTGCTTCGTCAAATCCTGAATCAGCTCATTTGCATTGTCCGTAGCCACTTGCATAGCCAGCGTACGTGCAGCATGTTCCGAAGCATTAGAGTCGACAGCGGCGGTAAAAATCTTCTGGCTCAATACAGTGGGGATTAAGCTCGCGATTAATTCCTCCGCGTTCGGTTCGATGATATAATCATTGGCAATCTCGTGCTCCTGTGCCTCTTCCTCTTTCTTTCTGTCCTCTTCGCTAACCACGTTCGTCAGATTAATGGGGAGATACGTCTCACGGAGAAGGATCTGTACCCCCATTGATTTGAAATGATGATAGATTATTTCCACACGGTCTACTTCGCCTGCTACATACATATCCATCAGTCGGTGAGCCAGTTCGGCAGCCTCCTGATACGTTGGTTTGTCGGAAAGCGTTGGAGAAACCTCCTGCGGTTTAAAACCCATCCGTTTGGCGGCTTCATCCACCTTCTTGCCTACCGGGAATATCAAGATATTATCCTGTCCTAAAGTACGGAATTCCCCGATAGTCTGCATCATCATTTTGATGACGTTGGCGTTGAAAGCACCACAAAGAGAAGTGTTCGAAGAAAAAACAACGATTGCTACACGCTTCACTTCACGCTCCTGCACATAAGGAGATTCGATAGGCAGGTCCGCGCTTAGGAAGTTAGTCAGAATCTTGTTCAACTTCTTCTGATAAGGCAGCATATTCTCAATGGCTCCTTGTGCCTTGTGTAATTTGGCAGAAGCCACCATCTTCATTGCTGAAGTGATTTTTCGGGTACTCTTGACCGAATTTATTCTGGTTTTTACTTCTTTCAGTGAAGCCATAGTGATAATTAAAAATTAATAATTAAAAATTAAAGGGCGATCTGATTTATAAAAAAGCCAATTAGATAAATTGTTTAGTGACCATGGCGGCAGTCTCTTCAATAGCCTTAATCACATTATCATCAATCACACCCGTTTTCAATACATCCAATACATCCTCCTGATGATTCAGTTGCAGCGATTCGATGAAGCTACGTTCAAAGTCCTGCACCTTATCCAGAGGAACATCATGGAGCAGTCCGTGTGTACCACAGTAGAGAATAGCAATCTGCTGTTCTACGGGCATCGGGCTGTATTGAGGCTGAATCAACAGCTGGCCGTTCTTACGTCCCTTGTCAATCGTCAATGCGGTAATCGGGTCCATGTCGCTGCTGAACTTAGAGAACGCTTCCAGTTCACGATACTGTGCCTGGTCGATCTTCAATGTTCCCGCCACTTTTTTCATAGCCTTAATCTGCGCGTTACCACCTACACGGGATACAGAGATACCGACGTTGATAGCCGGACGCGTACCCTGGTTGAACAAGTCAGTTTCGAGGAATATCTGTCCGTCGGTGATAGAAATCACGTTCGTCGGGATATAAGCCGATACGTCACCAGCCTGCGTTTCGATGATAGGCAATGCCGTGAGAGAACCACCGCCTTTGACAATTCCCTTCAGACTTTCCGGAAGATCGTTCATTTCGCGAGCCACTTCCTCCTGACTGATAATCTTGGCAGCACGTTCCAACAGACGGGAGTGCAGATAGAAGATATCACCCGGATAAGCCTCACGACCTGACGGACGGCGAAGAATCAGAGAAACCTCACGATAAGCTACCGCCTGCTTGGAAAGGTCATCATAAACCACCAATGCATGACGACCGGTATCACGGAAATACTCGCCAATGGCAGCACCCGCAAAAGGAGCGTAATACTGCAATGCAGCCGGATCACCAGCCGTAGCAGCCACCACAATCGTGTAGTCCAGTGCTCCGTACTCACGAAGCGTATTAACGATAGAAGCAACGGTAGAACCCTTCTGACCGATAGCCACATAAATACAATATACAGGATCACCTGCCAGGAAGTTACTGCGCTGGTTGATAATCGTATCAATAGCGATGGCAGTCTTTCCCGTCTGGCGGTCGCCGATAATCAACTCACGCTGTCCGCGACCGATAGGAATCATGGCGTCTACCGCCTTCAATCCCGTCTGCAACGGTTGGTTCACAGGCTGACGGTAGATTACCCCCGGAGCTTTCCGTTCCAATGGCATATCATACAGTTCGCCGCCAATCAGCCCCTTGCCGTCGAGCGGTTCGCCCAGCGGGTCGATCACACGTCCCAGCATGCCCTCTCCTACACGGATGGAGGCGATACGTTTGGTACGCTTCACGACGAATCCCTCTTTGATCTTGTCCGTCGGACCCAACAGCACAGCACCCACGTTGTCCTCTTCGAGGTTCATCACGATTGCTTTGATACCATTGTCAAACTCCAGCAATTCATTGGCTTCGGCATTTCGCAATCCATAGATACGCACTACGCCGTCGCTCACCTGGAGCACCGTACCGATTTCGTCAAGTTGCACATTGGCGTTGATTCCTTCGAGCTGCTTGCGCAATATATCAGATACTTCGCTTACTTTTATATTTTCAGACATTATACAATTCTCCTATTCTTATCAATAAATTGTTGTTTCACTCGCTTCAACTGCGTGGCAACGCTTGCATCCAGTCGGTAGTCGTTGACATCGAAGATAAATCCGCCTTCGATCGAAGGATCTATCACCGTTTCGAGTTCCATCTGGGCGTGCAAGATATGCTCTGCTGCGGAACGAATCCGGTTTTCCGTTTCCTTATTGACGGGAACGGCTGTAATGAGCTTACCCACTCCGATATGCTTCAACTTCCGGTAAAGATCCAAATACATCAGGCTGATAAATTGCAGATAGCCTTCACGCCTGTTTCGCAGTACCAAAGTGATAAAACGGACAAACTCTCTGGTCGATTTCCCGTCACCGTCGGCAGCCGTGCATACCAGTGCCAGCTTCTCTTTGAATGAGATGACAGGGTTATCAAGTGCTTCGCGCAAACCGGGCTGTTCACAAAAACTGTGCGACAGCGTCAGGAACTCCTGATATAACCTGTCCTCCAGACCTTTTTCCTGTGCATATTCAATGATGGCTTTTGCATAACGCATTGAGAGTATTCCGACTTCCATCTTCCTTAGTTCTTATTCGGGGTTAGTACTTCATCCAGCATACGGTCGATCATGCCCATCTGTGCTTCCTTGTCCTCAAGACTCTTGCGGAGCACTTTCTCGGCGATGTCCACAGAAAGCACGGCTACCTGGCGACGGATGTCGCGGATGGCTTCGTCTTTCTCTATCTGGATTTGTTGTTTCACCGCATCCAGTTCTTTTTGTGCGGCAATTTCGGCTTGTTTACGGGCCTCGTGAACAATCTTGTCACGTTCTTCCATTGCTTCCCTCAAGATGCGTCCTTGTTCTTTGTTGGCGGCAGCCACCAATGCGTCGCCTTCCTCTTTCAGTTTAGACAACTGGGCATTAGCCTCTCTCGCCACCTCCAAAGACTGGTCGATATAGGTCTTACGACCCTCCACCATCTTGATGATGACGGGGAAGCCGTATTTCGCCAATATCACGAACACAATCCCGAATGAGAGAAACATCCAGAACAGCAGGCCACTATCAGGTAATAGTAATGACATATCTTTTAATTAAAAATTAAAGACTATAAATTAAAAGCTGGGGTGGGTTCTCCCTTTTAGAGGAAGAACACCAACAGACAAACTACTACCGCCAACAGAGCCACACCTTCAATCAAGGCGGCGGCGATAATCATGTTCATACGGATGTCCCCTGATGCTTCCGGCTGGCGTGCGATTGCTTCCATTGCCGAACCACCAATCTTACCAATACCCAAACCAGCTCCGATTACTGCAAGACCTGCACCGATAGCTGCACCTAATTTACTAACTCCTACTGCTGCTGCAGTGGCTTGTAACAATACTGATAGTAACATAATTTTCAGTTTTAAAATGGTTTATATTTTCTCTTGTTTATTATTTAATCATTCATTCCGCGCGTTTATTCCGTATTCTTTTTATCGACGTTTTCACCGCGTTTCATTTCAATCTTCTTCAGTTTTCACTTTGGCCCCTTCCTGTGCCAGACCGATAAACACTGCCGACAACATCGTAAATACGTAAGCCTGGATGAAAGCAACCAACAACTCAAGCGCATTCATAAAGATGTTGAACAATACAGAAGCCACCGTCAGCGTGCCGTTCAGTGCAGGCCCCATGCTTGCCGAGATAAAAATCAGGCAGGTAAGCACCAACATCGCCATGTGTCCCGCCAGCATATTGGCAAAAAGACGAATCATCAAAGCAAACGGTTTCGTAAAGATTCCGAAGAACTCGATGAATGGCATCATCGGTATAGGCACTTTCAGCCACCAAGGTACATCAGGCCAGAAAATATCCTTCCAGTAATGTTTCGAACCGAAGATATTCACTGCCAGGAACGTGCAGACTGCAAGCACCATAGTGATAGCGATATTTCCCGTCACGTTCGCACCTCCGGGGAAGAACGGAATCAATCCCATCATATTATTGATAAAGATGAAAAAGAACGCTGTCAGCAGATACGGTGCAAACTTCCGGTAGTTGGGTCCTACACAACTCTTGATAATATCGTCGTTCACCATCATGATGAACATCTCCATGAATCCGATAAATCCTCCCGGCGCTTTCGCTCCTTGCGGACGTTTTCTGTACCAGTGTGACACGCTCAATACGATGATGAGCAACAACACGCTGTTGAACAGCAAAGCAAACGTCACTTTCGTGATGGAAATATCCCACGGGCGAACCTGTTCGCCTGCCGCATTATACTCTACCAGTTTGCCCTCGTACTTACTTCCTTCGGGAGCGATGGAAAGTCCTTCATAAGTCCCTCCATTCTCTTCGAGACGGGAAGAAAGGAACGTGTGCCAACCTGTAGTACTACTATAAACAATAATAGGTAATGGTATAGTAATGTGCGTGTTACCCCACGTCGTAATATGCCATTCGTAGGAGTCGCCGATATGACCGAACACAATTTCTTTCACATCCACCGTGTTCTCCTGTTCCTCTTTCGGAGTAATCTCGTCCTGCGTCTGTTGTGACACCGCTTCCCCCTCCTGTTCCTGTGCAAGAACCGGCAAGCTGACTGCTGCCATGAGGCAGAACAGAATCAACGGAGCTACTATGTTATGCAACTGTTTCATTTTTCTTCTTATTTTTCTTTTTCCGTTTCTGATTCAACTCAAAAGAGAAGAAGAACCAGGTTTCGAATACCAGATATATCAAATAGAACAAGATAAACGTCAGCAGAAAGGCTCTGGCTTCTTCGCGAACGGCAAGACAATAAATCAATACCAGAATCAGCGAAAGAATCATTTTTATCATCTTCGTTGCCAGATACAACAGTAACATTCTCTGTGGAGCATGCCGGCGGCAAGCGTCGAAAGCATAAATGCTAAACAGCCCGAAGAAGTAAAAATAGATCGGAATAAACGGATACCCTCCGAAATAATGCCCCGGCAAAGCGAAGTGTAGAATGACAGCTCCGAGTGCCCCGCTAATTACCGCAAATAAGGTATGCCACCAAATAAAATTCCGTTTAGTTTTACTAATATTCACCATGTTACTGTGTTTTTCTGTAAGGTTATAATCTCGTTTTTTTCAATCTTTTGATGCTTAGTCTTTGTGCCGGTGGGGAGCTTCCGTCAGGAAACACAGGCGGAAACCGTACCGTCACTCATTTCGACAAAACCGCCCTGAATATCCATCGTGTGCTCTTCTCCGTCCATCGTCGTGTAACTCAACGTTCCCGCTTTCAACGACGAAACAATGGGCGCATGCCCGGGGAGAATAGAAAACGAACCGATCATTCCCGGCAATGTGACAATCTTCACATTTCCGTCGAATATGCTCTTTTCGGGCGATACTATACTCAAATGCAGTTCTTTCATCATGCTATCTTTTTATTTTTTTGCTGCCTGTTCCAGCAATTTCTTACCTTTCTCTATTGCCTCCTCAATGGTTCCGACATTCAAGAAAGCCTGTTCGGGAAGATAATCCACTTCTCCTTCCAGAATCATCTTGAATCCCTTGATAGTGTCTTCAATACCCACCATCACACCCGGAACGCCTGTAAACTGTTCGGCTACGGCAAACGGTTGTGAAAGGAAACGCTGCACGCGACGGGCGCGGTTCACCACCATCTTGTCTTCTTCCGAAAGTTCCTCCATACCGAGGATGGAAATAATGTCCTGCAATTCCTTGTTACGTTGCAGAATTTGTTTCACCTGCTGCGCTATGTCGTAGTGTTCCTGGCCAACAATGTGCGGGTCGAGGATACGTGACGTAGAAGCCAACGGGTCTACCGCCGGATAAATACCCAGCTCCGTAATCTTACGGTCGAGCACGGTAGTGGCATCCAAGTGGCTGAAAGTCGTTGCAGGAGCCGGGTCGGTCAAGTCATCGGCAGGCACATACACCGCCTGTACGGAGGTGATAGAACCTTTGCGGGTAGACGTGATACGTTCCTGCATCGCACCCATTTCCGTAGCCAACGTAGGCTGGTAACCAACGGCGGACGGCATACGTCCCAAAAGGGCGGACACTTCCGAACCTGCTTGCGTGAAACGGAAGATATTATCAATAAAGAACAGAATATCGCGTTTCTCGCCTTCTTTTCCTGCGTCGCGGAAAGATTCCGCCACCGTCAGTCCGGACAATGCCACAGAGGCACGTGCGCCCGGAGGCTCGTTCATCTGACCGAAAATCAGAGACACTTGCGATTTCTCCAGTTCGTTATAATCCACTTTCGAAAGATCCCAGTGACCTTTCTCCATTCCTTCTTTGAATGCTTCGCCGTAACGGATTACACCGGATTCAATCATTTCGCGCAGCAAGTCGTTACCTTCACGGGTACGTTCACCTACTCCGGCAAATACAGAGAATCCATTATGTTTCTTGGCGATATTATTGATAAGTTCCTGAATCAATACAGTCTTTCCTACACCGGCACCGCCGAACAAACCGATTTTACCACCTTTGGCATACGGTTCGAGCAGGTCGATCACTTTGATACCTGTGAAGAGCACCTCTTGCACAGTGGTCAAATCCTCAAACTTAGGGGGTTCGCGATGAATGGAATATGCACCTTTGCGGTCGAGTCCTTTCATACCGTCGATCGAATCACCGACTACGTTCATCAGTCGTCCTTTAATCTGTTCGCCAATCGGCATCGTGATCGGGCCTCCGGTGGGATACACTTTCATGCCTCTCTGAAGTCCGTCAGTACTGTCCATCGCTACGGTACGCACCGTATTTTCGCCGATATGTTGCTGAACTTCTACAACCAGTATTTTGCCGTTTGGCCTCTTTATCTCCAGTGCGTCGTGGATGCTTGGCAGCACCAATTCTGCATCCGTACCCTCAAAGTACACATCGACCACAGGGCCGATCACCTGCGAGATATGTCCGATAATCTGTGACATAAGCAATCTCTTTTATTTATATTATTCTTTTCTCTCCTTTTTGACTTTATAATATGAAAGGAATGCACATTTTTCGCGTTTTACCTATTTCATTATTATAATAAACAGTTGAGTTCAGTTTTTGTTCAACTATTTTCTATATCCCATAAACTTCTGTCCTTAGAAATAGTTAAAGAAACAACTGCGCAAATGTAGAAACAATTCCGTGTCGTTGTGCTTCCTTTTTCATAATTTGTCGTTCGATAACACTTATTAGACCTACAATGACTACAGATTGACCAATTCAGGCAAATTTCTGCTACAAATCAATAGCAAAACAAGTTTGGGGGCAATAATCTATCAATAAACTAAATTAACCCATCGAGTTTCCTGCCTCTTTGTTAAAAATCAATGGATTAGCAATTTTACAAAATAGTGGCAATGACAACTAGTTTTGTGTTCGAACACAATAAATCCCATTTTTCGGGCATTCCTTAATAAAGTTTAAAGGCGGAATTCCCTATTTTTCGACTATCCATTTCTCTATATTTCGCATTTCCGCACTAAAGTTCACTCCAATCTTAAAGAGCTTACGATCATCGTTTTCAAACGGTTGCGCATAATGCTTTTCGTTGATTTGTAGCAGAGCTTCTTCAGCCGTACCATCCAACTTAAATTCCATCACATAGATAAATTTATCCGTCTGCAAAAGAAGATCAATGCGTCCTGCACTTGTGTGATACTCTGCTTTGACGTAAAAACCAACAAGTTTGAAGACAATAAAAAGAACATTCTGATAATGTAATTCCAAGTCGCGGACTAATTCATAAGGTGTATCTGCAAAGAAACTTTGCAGACGGCGGAAGAAAGAGTCATAATCTCCGGATTCCACTTCACGAACAAACTTCTGTATTTCAAACTGCGATTCCACAGCGTTGGTATTAGCATAGAAAGGAAGCAGAAAGTTGATGAACCCCTCTTCCACTTCACGGTTCGGAAATCCCAGGCGATAAATGCCAAACCGTTGATCGTATCCCTTTATGGTAAGATAACCGCTTTGGTAGATTACCGGAATAGGATTGTCTGATGTAGAATCAATGCTGTTCAATACAGTGGCAGTCGTTTCTTCGTGCGCCATACGGCGAAGATCATAATGATGTTTTTTAAGCAGTTCTACCAGATAGGTGGGAGTACCGGTCTCAAACCAATAACTACCAAATTCATTGTATTTAAAAGTATTGAGCAGACTGAACGGATTATACATACCGATAGAGTTGTGCGTAAAATGATAACCATCGTAATACTCCTGCAATTTTGCGCAAATTTCATCATACGTCATTCCTTGAGCACTGGCCAGACTATGAAGCTCATCCTCCAGATTGTCATGCAATTCCTGCTCATTAATGCCACAGATATCTATATACTGATTCCGCATCGAGATATCATCCAGATTATTCAGATCACTGAATACACTGACCTTACCGAATTTGGTTACTCCCGTCAACATACCAAACTTGATGCATCCATCCTTACTCTTCAATGCTCCGTAAAAAGCCTTCAATGTCTCACGATAGCTTTTCTGAAGCTCGTCATTACCTATGGCTTGCAACATCGGTTTATCATATTCGTCTACAAGCACCACCACCCGCTGTCCGGTCTTATCACAAGCACGCTGAATGATACCTTGAAAACGGGAAGCAAATGTTCTTTCATAATCCTGTGCGCCATAGAGAGCTTCCCATCCACGCAAAGCACTTTCCAGAACCTGATCGAGCGCTTCGGGAGCAGTATATTTCTCCGCATTCAAATCCAGATGCAATATGGGGTATTTTATCCAATCCTTTTCCAGTTTTTCCATTGCCAATCCATCAAAGAGTTCTTTCTTTCCTTGAAAATAGGCTTCGAGCGTAGAAAGCAGAAGACTTTTACCAAAACGACGAGGGCGGCTAAGGAAATAATAACGTCCAGTCTTCACCAATTGGTAGACTAAAGCCGTTTTATCAATATAAAAGTAGCCGTCATTACGTAAGCTCTCAAAATTTTGTATTCCGATAGGATATATTTTATTTTCCATACACTCCACTCTTTTTAAATTGCAATACACAAAGATACGCTTTTCGATTAAAGAAAACATAAAATCCGGCATGAAAGTTTTTCGTACAAGATTCACTTTCTCCTTTTATTTATAAAACAAAAATTTAAATACGCCGATAATCTATATATTATCCATTTTTTGCTGTAATTTTGCACCACTAATATAAAACACTCAAAATGATGAAGAAAATACTGTTACTCGGTTCCGGCGAACTAGGAAAAGAATTTGTAATTTCAGCTCAACGTAAAGGCCAGCACATCATTGCTTGCGACTCCTATGCAGGAGCACCGGCTATGCAAGTGGCCGATGAATTTGAAATATTCGACATGCTGAACGGTGAAGAACTGGAACGCGTGGTGAAGAAACATCGCCCGGACATTATCGTTCCGGAGATTGAAGCAATCCGTACGGAACGTTTATACGACTTCGAAAAAGAAGGGATTCAGGTAGTTCCCAGCGCTCGTGCCGTGAACTTCACCATGAACCGTAAAGCCATTCGCGACCTTGCCGCCCAAGAACTCGGACTGAAAACAGCCAAATACTTCTATGCCAAAACCCTGGAAGAACTGAAAGAAGCTGCCGACAAAATCGGTTTCCCTTGTGTCGTTAAACCGTTGATGTCCTCTTCCGGCAAAGGACAATCGCTCGTGAAGAGTGCCGACGAACTCGAACACGCCTGGGAATACGGATGCAGTGGCAGCCGTGGCGATATTCGCGAACTTATCATTGAAGAATTCATCAAGTTCGACAGCGAAATCACCCTGCTCACCGTTACCCAAAAGAACGGTCCTACCCTCTTCTGCCCTCCCATCGGACACGTGCAGAAAGGTGGCGACTATCGTGAAAGTTTCCAGCCTGCACACATTGATCCCGCCCATTTGAAAGAAGCGGAAGAGATGGCCGAGAAAGTAACCCGTGCATTGACAGGCGCAGGACTTTGGGGAGTTGAATTCTTCCTAAGCCACGAGAACGGAGTCTATTTCTCCGAACTTTCTCCTCGTCCGCATGACACAGGTATGGTGACACTGGCGGGCACACAAAACCTGAATGAGTTCGAACTCCACTTACGTGCCGTACTTGGCCTGCCCATTCCCGGCATCAAACAAGAACGGATAGGCGCAAGCGCTGTGATCCTTTCCCCGATTGCCAGCCAGGAACGCCCGCAATATCGTGGCATGGAAGAAGTGACAAAAGAAAAAGATACCTACCTCCGCATATTCGGCAAACCGTTTACCCGCGTCAACCGCCGTATGGGAGTAGTGCTTTGCTATGCTCCGCTGGATGCCGATTTGGATGCCCTGCGTGATAAGGCAAAGAGAATTGCCGAGAAAGTAGAGGTATTCTAAAGCCAGACAACAATTCTAAATCTAATGACAAAACACTTGAAAACCGTCAATTTGTACGGAGTCGCCATGCTGTTGCTGATGACTGCCTGTTCGCCCAAAGTGGTGACCCACATTTCGAAAGTCTATCCGGATATTATTCCGACAGATTCGGTCTATGTCATCGAACTGGGAGATAAAGTACCTAACACAGCCGAAACCATAGGCCGCATTTCAGTGGTAGACCGGGGCACTTCGTCCAAATGCCGTTACGATCAGGTGTTACATCTGGCGCAAGAAGCTACGGGAAAGAATGGCGGCAACGGACTTGCCATCACCGACCATCTGAAACCCTCCTTTTGGGGAAGCTCCTGCCATCAGATATCCGGCTTGATGCTTCGCCTTTCGGACCGTCAGGTGGACACAATGAAAGTCAATCCGGTGCAAGACATGATCGAACTCGACCATGTAGTGACTAAAGAACGGGCAGAGAACAGACGGGCTCCGTCCAGCACTTTCGAAGGGAGTATAGGATACGGATGGGTGACCAGCAAACTCTATGACGTCGATGGCCGCTCTTTGGGAAGCAAAGGCGGTGTAGATTGGAAACTCTCTTACGAATACACCTGGAGCAGTGGCTGGGGTATCGGAATGCAATATTCCGGTTTCAGAGCCTCTTTCCCCGGCGGAAACATGATGTTGTCCTACATTGCCCCCGAATGGGTGGTACGTTCCAGATGGGATAAATGGATACTAAAAGCCGGGCTAGGCTTGGGATTATTCCTCTACAACGAACCGGGTTACCATTCCAGCGGACTGGGAGCACACGCTACGGTAGGCTTAGAATACATGATTACCAACCAATGGGGAGTAGGTATATCTGCAAACACCATCAATGGCAGCCTGCCGGATCGCAGCGAAGTAAAGCTAAAAGACAACGAACGTACCGGAATTACCCGCTTCAACGTTCTCGGAGGAATACGCTGGTATTTCTGATGCATGCTTGCTTAAAAAGAAAACTCCAACCAATACGACTGATACAGTCTCATTGATTGGAGTTTTTTTCTTATTTATCCCTGTCCCACTCGGTTTCAGCGTTAAAACAAGGACACGCTTTCACCCACTCTTCCGGCTCTATCTCGCCATTTCCGTTGAGGTCGGGACTAAGATCGCGATGTCCGCACACCCTGCAACCCGGATAATCCCGCAACAGCGTAAGAATCAATACCCGCAGCGAGTGCTTCTGCCATTCGGTACGGGTGTCTTTGGGCTGCCCTTTGCAGTCGAGCCCGCCCTCATAACAAATGCCGATACTCTCCTTGTTGAAACCTTTGGCGTGTGCCCCGATTTTCTCTACCGCCCGCGTGGATTTAATATCTCCGTTTTTGCGGATATAAAAATGATACCCCGCCCCGTTGAATCCCCGCCTGCGGTGGCAGTCGTCCAAATCAAATTCCGTAAAACTCTTGTCCTCACGCGTGGCGGAGCAGTGCACCACAATCAGATTGATGTTTCTCATGGCCTCACTCTCTGTATTCTTTGACATTACTACGCTGCACGCACTCCTTATTAATACATTGCAAAGCAGCAGCCTGTGCCAGCTGCCCTCTCAATGAGAACATCTCTGTATGCATCTCTTTCACTTTCGAGCTAAGGTCGAAATAATCCTTCAATACCTTTTCCAACTGCTGCATCAGAAATGTATATTGGTCTTTCACCAGTTCGCTGAACTCTTTGACTTCCTGCGCCATTGCCTGACGTTTTTTGCGATTGCTACCCAGAAAAGGGAGAATCGTCATAACGATTTCAATAATTTTATCTAGCATGATTTTTATTCAATTAAGAGAATGAAGAAAAATGAAGAGAATAAGAAAAGAGAAATAGAAAAAAGAAAGAACGGAAAAAAGAAGAATCATAAAGAGAAAGAGGGAGCAGCCGGAAAGCCGGACACTCCCTCTCTTCACTCATTATGCTGCAGGGTCCGGAGCCTCGCCGCTACCTCCGCCGGTTCCGCCTCCGGTATTTCCACCTTCGCCGCCGGAACCCTCGTTTTCAGCTTCTCCCTTTCCAGCCAGAACGAAATCCACATTATTCTCGCTGCGGGTGGAGGTATGACTGGTATTCACCAAGCGGAGCGCCTTATCTGCCACAAACCGCACATTCACCCTGCGGATGCTGCGCACCGTGCAATCTTTCTCTTTCTCCGTCCCCTCACTGCTCAATGTGATATGAAAGGTTCCCAATCCATCAATCTTCACCTTGTCGCCTTGCGTGAGCGACAGGCGCAACTGCTCCACAAAAGCCTCGATAGAATGCTTCACATCTCCCGCCGTGAGCGAAGAATTGGCCTCGATAGCGTCCGCCAACTTATTGACGTCCATCACTCTCACTGTACCCGATTTCTGGCGTACATAATACAACATCTGTGAATTTTCCTGATTCACATACTTTCTGCGCTGATAGCGCTCCACTAATACGTTCATAATTGAAAAAAGTTAAGGTTTAGGTAATTACATTTTCTGTCCTTACGACATTACAAATATACAAAATTTGGAAGGCAAAGTCAAGCATTTTGCCATTTATTTATTCAACAAATTGAAATAAAAATAGGAAAATATTCAAGACATAGATGTCATAAAATATCACGAACGTAACCATCTCATATCCGCCCTTATTTAGCATGCTTCAACAAATATTCCAAAGTAGGAACATAATCCGTGATTTTCGTCAGTTCCGGATTGTGGTGGAAATAGGCATTCCCCGTCTCCCCGTTGCGTTGCTTGGCTACGATCACCACTCCCAGCCCATCCGTCTGATAACCGCTCTCCTTGTCCGTCACAATCCGCGACAGCGCCGGCCGGTAGAGCAACATCACAACGTCCGCATCCTGCTCGATAGCACCACTCTCGCGCAACTGGCTCAACTCCGGACGCCTGTCGATATGCCCCTCCGCCAACCGGTTCAACTGGCTTAACAATATCACCGGCACATTCAGCTCTTTGGCCAGCAGCTTCGCCTTTCGGGTGGCCTGCGCCACTTCCTGTTCGCGGTTACGGTTGTTTTGCCCCGTCGTCATATCGCAAAGTTGCAGGTAGTCGATAATAATCAGGTCACACGCATTTTGGCTTTGCAGCAACCGTGCGCTCGAACGCACATGATCCATGCTCACCACCGAACCGTCGTCCACGTGTATCTGCAAGCGAGCGAGTTCCGCTGCTGCGGCACGGGCTTCCACCATCTCCTGCCCGCTGGCCGTTCCCGTCCGCCAATGCCGGGCACTTATCTCGCTGGCCGCTGCCAGCCAACGATCCGCCAACCGTTCTCCCTGCATCTCAAGGCTATATACCACCACTGCACGCCCTGCCATCGCTGCGCTACGTGCCAGGTGTAACGCTAAAGCCGTCTTTCCCACCGAGGGACGGAAGGCCATCACCACCAGTTCCCCGTTCTGCCATCCGGACGTCATACGATCCAGATCCGCCAATCCCGTCGGGATGCCCGTCACCCCGTTCACACTCTTGGCCATACGCGCTTCGGCTTCTTTCATGGTGTCCGTCATCAATGCATCCATGCCACGCATCGTATCATTATGCCCGAATTCCCCCTCCAGGCGGTCGAGCAGGTTGTGGGCGTCTACAAGCGTATCGGCAATGTCAATCGTTTCGTCCAGCGAGCAGGCAAGCAGCTTGTTAAGTCCCAGAATCATTTCACGTCGCAGATACTTCTCATGCACGATCTTTATGTGATATTCGATATGCGCGGAACTTGCCACCTTGCTGCTAAGCAACGTCACATTATAAGCTCCTCCCGCATCTTCGAGCGTCCCCCTACGGGCAAGTTCCTCTTTTACGGTGAGTATATCTATTTTCGTACCCGCCTGATACATCGCCATCATGGCGGCAAAAATCAGCTGATGGCGGACTACGTAGAACATTTCCGGGCGTAGCTTGTCGGCTACCAGCGGCAGAGCCTCCTGTTCTATCAGGCAGGCTCCTATGATGGCTTCCTCTACTTCGGGAGCCTGTGGCGAAACTCTATTTTCGGTATTCATATTTCTTTTCCGGGGGTTAATATTCGTTGAGGAATGCTTTGTTAGACAGATAAGTGGCGGCGTGCAGCAGGTAGTTGGCATTGGTCTGATGGAAATAATAATCTTCAATACGTTCCAGAGCGAGCTTCTGCTCCTTTCCGCTTAGTTTTTTCCATTCGCGCTGCGCTTTGGCTATGTTTTCTTTGGGAAGCAGGGTGATTCGGTGATATTCTTCCCAGAAAAAGTCAAATTGCTCCTTGGCGGCTTTCCTTTGCAGTTTCAGGTCGTCAGGGCTGGCTTGGGGGATACTCACCCAATTTTCATAATTCACCACACGAATATGTAGTATAACTGCATCTTTATGCGGAATAATTTCAATAATCCCTTTTGCACACAATCTTTGCATAAACCGATATGTTTTGCCTGCCGACCAGTGGAAAACGTCCCCCCAACTCCGGTAACTACGCAGGCTCTCTCCTCTCTTGCACACGCTTTTATTGTGCCAATAATCAGTGTATTCCGTTTCGGAATAGTTCACTTTGAGAAGAAGTTTTATGAAAGCCTCCACATCGCCCTCGTGGCGGTCACAACTATTCATATATTCTGTAAACATCAGTTTAGAAATCACAATATAACCGTTTCCGGCCATTTGTTGCGGATTTACATTTTGCATACTTGTCACTTTTTTAAATTTTCAACAAAAATAGCCTATACACTGGGGCGCTCCTAAATTTTCGATTCCTTTCGACCGTGTACGGCTCTAAAGAATTGTATAGACCTATCCATGATTCCTCCCTGTGCCCGAATAAGACAGAAAGAAGCGAGAGCAAAAAAACAGAAGCTCCGTTTGCCTGAAACGGAACTTCTGAATGTATCAAATGGAGGCTCTTTCGCATGGATTTAGAGCCTTCATTTAGGGGACAAAAAAGCGTCTTTTTGCCGAACGCATAGTGGAACGGTCTCCGAAAGCAGATAACTCGCTATATGACAAACGGTTACACCTACCTAAAAAAAGACCCTTGAAACACTAACCGTATTATTATAAATATATAAATAATAAACTATATATATTAAAATATATAGTTCGATTTTTCTATTTTTGAAGATTAATGTTTCATTTCTTCGGGTGCGTTCGGGTAGATGATTGCCATCACAATTTTGGGAGGTCCCCAGCATTGAACAATGATCTCCTGCATCTTCGGAGTCAGGTAGGTGGTGTGTTCGGTGTAGCCGGCAGCTTGCAGCTCGGCGGTGAGTGACAGATTTTGGTCAATCTTGTCACGCATTCTTTTTCTAGACGCGGTAACGCCCGAAGGACACGGAAAATATTCCATCGCAAGTTGCGAGAATGGTTTGAAACCATTGATAATGTAGGTTTCCGTGACTGTTTTGTTTTCTTTCATTATTATAAAATTAAGTTGTATATCAAACCTATTTTGTCGGTTTAATTTCCCACAAAAGTATGAAAAGGAATTGAATTACAACTATAAAATAAATTGAATTTTTAGGACGTAATTTACGTGTGTCAAAATCTATTTGTAGTTTTGTCTGATCGAATAAATTCGGCTGTTAAATCAGTAAATAATAATTATTAAAAAAAAGTTGATGAAGAAAGAAGATTTGATTTCATTTATGAAAGAAATCGCTGCCGAGTTGCAGCGAAGGGGAAATTTAGGGACTGCTCATGTGTACCGGAGCAGCTTGAATGCAATCCGCACTTTTCTAGGTTCGGACAAGATGCCGTTTCGGCAACTGACGCCCGAATGGTTGAAGCGTTTCGAGAATAGTCTGCGGGAACGTGGATGCAGTTGGAACACAGTGTCTACTTATCTGCGCACCTTGCGGGCGGTCTATAACCGTGCGGTTAGCCAGCGGAAAGCAACGTATGTGCCTCATTTATTCCGTTCGGTTTACACGGGTACAAGGGCGGACCATCAGCGGGCATTGGACAATGAGGACATGAAGAAAGTGTTTACCCGCCTAGCGACACAATCCTCCGCCACTACTGCCATGCGTACCGCACAAGATTGGTTTATCCTGATGTTCCTGCTCCGCGGATTGCCGTTCGTCGATCTGGCTTATCTACGCAAGAATGATTTGAAGGAGAATGTAATCACGTATCGACGCAGAAAGACAGGCCGCACATTGTCCGTGACACTGACAACGGAAGCGATGTTTCTGTTGCAGCGCTATATGAATCGGGATGTCGCTTCTCCCTATCTGTTTCCCATCCTGCGGAGTGGTGAGGGAACGGAAGAGGCATACCGGGAATATCAGTTGGCATTGCGGGGATTTAATCACCAGCTGGCTTTGTTGGGTGAACTGTTGGGAATCAAAGGCAAGTTAAGTTCTTACGCTGCGAAACATCATACAATCTCTATCTAATTGAAAATTAAACAGTTATTTCTGTTTAATTAATATCAGGTAACGATTTAGAAACGAGCGAATTACAATATTCTGTTTTCTTTTGCCTCTGTCAAAGAACGATTCTTTCAATGCAAATATACACTTTACTTGTGACAAAAGCAATCTTTTTCTACATTTAATCGACTTACAGTCAGCCTTAAAGAGGGTATCTGGTCTCATTCCATCTTCTTCCTCAAAAATAACATAGCAGTCTAAATTGGTTTATGTATGGGATAGGTCTTGTTCATTCGATCCGGTAGACTACTATACATAAAAGTATAAAGGCGAGATACGACAAGGAGATGCCATGCTTTTGTGTAAGGGGAATCTCTCTTAGCTTATCGCAGACCATGTATAGCTAAGTGTTTTGAGAATAAACAGTCTGTAAAAAACGGAAAGACACCGATTATGGGCCGTATCACCATCAATGGAACCCAAGCCGGTTTCAGTTGTAAGAAAGAAGTGTCCCTCGCTTTGTGGGACGTCAAAACCAACCGGGCCAAAGGCAAGTCCGAGGAGGCCCGTACACTCAATCAGGAGCTTGACAATATCAAGGCGCAAATCACCAGGCACTACCAGTACATCTGCGACCACGACAGTTTTGTTACAGCCAAGAAAGTCTATAACCGCTATGTCGGCTTCTCAGAGGAATGCCACACCCTTATGAACCTTTTCAGGGAACAGCTGGAACCGTATAAAAAGAAAATCGGCATAGAGAAAGCCGAAAGCACCTACTGCGGTCTGGTTGCCGATTACAAGAGTCTCCTGCTTTTCATGAAAAGCAAGAAGAATGCAGAGGATATTGTCATCGAAGAACTTGAGAAATCATTCATCGAGGATTACTACAACTGGATGCTCGGTACATGCGCTTTGGCAAACTCCACTGTCTTCGGGCGTGTCAATACCTTGAAGTGGCTGATGTATATCGCGCAGGAAAAAGGCTGGATACGGGTTCATCCGTTCGCATCATTCGAGTGTATGCCCGAATACAAGAGGCGTTCTTTCCTTTCCGAAGAGGAACTGCAAAGGATAATCCATATAGAACCGAGATACAAACGCCAGCGTGCCATGCGCGACATGTTCCTGTTCATGTGCTTCACCGGTCTTTCCTATGTGGACTTGAAAGCCATAACATACGATAATATCCATACCGACTCCGACGGCGGTACATGGCTGATGGGCAACCGTATAAAAACGGGAGTGGCGTATGTCGTAAAATTATTGCCCATTGCTATCGAACTGATTGAAAAATATAGGGGTACGGATGAAAAGAAAGACTCCCCGAATGTGTCTTTCCGGTAGGTGAATACAATGCCATGCGGCTCAGTCTTGGAATCATAGGCAGGAAATGCAACTCCGGGGCGAGGTCACCCCGCACATCGGACGCCACGCATTTGCCGTTCTGGCCATACTCAAGGGGATGCTGCTGGAAACTCTTCAGAAAGTGTTTGGGCATAAGTCCATCACATACGTCCTGCGCATCCATTCACTTGTCCGGCGCAGGCGGGGCAATCTTTTTCTGGAAGTCGCCCATCTGTACGACCAGCGTGCTGACCAGCTTTCTCAACTCCTAATACGCGCTTGTTTCAATAATTGTCAGTTCCATACTAAAATTCTTTTTAAGATTCTGAATATGCGACAAAGTAACGCACATCCTATATCCTTTCCAAACAGATAATATCAGAGTCTTCCGTTGGCGTGCATTGGCGTATCCAACGTTAAAAGAGAAGGTCCTTCACCTGCATCCATGCGGCAACGGAACTTCCATTCCCTTACTTGTTTTCCATAAATTTATAGGATTAATTTCTGGTGCATGATATTAATAGTCATTATTCTGTCTGCTTTTTTTGCTTGCATAATTGCAGCTAACAGTTATCTATTCCAGAACGCATTGTTATGGAAAATGGCAAGCTGTTTTGTTGGTTTATGGATATTGTGTATGATAATTACCGTCTTCGTTTGTCGTAAACTTGAATGCTCTAATTAAAACAGTACGGTTGTCATGCTTTGTGTGTTTTATTATAAATATTATGAATTATTTGGAATTGATATGTAATATAGATAATTTTGCAGTCGGGAAATGGTTTCGGGAGGTTTACGCCTTCCGAATGAAAAGGGAACCCGGTGAAAATCCGGGACAGTACCCGCTGCTGTGAGTCCACAAAAACGGACATCGAACTTTTGCCACTGGTGTAATACCGGGAAGGCACGATGACCGGGACGAGTCAGAAGACCTGCCATGACCGGAATGAGATTTACACCTGCGGGATATACGGGTCGTAATCAAATAAGGAATAGCTCATCGGCCATTCAATATTTGAAGACAGACATATTCCCGTTCGTGTAAGTCCGCACGAACGGGAATTTTTTGTGTTTGTTAATAATATGTTTTACATTAAAATGAGTGACCTATGAAAAGAAAATTACGCTTTCTGGCAGGTGCCTGTCTATTTACCGCAACCGCCTTGTTCTCTGGCTGTAGCTCGGACGATGACTTTTTGATGGACCCGGTTGATTCCGGAACTTCGCAAACCCGTGCTGTGACAAATTCGGACGGTACTTTAACTATCACTTTCGATGATTTCGATCCCGGCATGTTAGCAGGACCTACCTCGGCCGGAGAAAATCTTTATTCGTACCAAGGGTATCCTCAAGTAACCACCATTTACGACAATACTCCGGAAGAATATCTCTTCCTTTCAATGTTTAATACTGTAGGTGGAAGCACAGAGTATTCCAGCGGCGGCATCGCACTTTCCAACTGGAACATCCGCTCCAATCAGTCGGGAAATACCGGAGACTGGTGGTATTCTTATCTAAACCAATGTTCTGTCTATAACACTGCGGTGGAAGCGGAAGGACAGAATAAGGAAGCCGGGCACAGCGGTTCCAATTTCGGTGTCGTTTACGGATATGTGGATGCTTACAATCAGGCATGGATGGCTAAACCAGAATTTTATTTCAATGTTCCCCGGAAATTGGTCGGCCTGTGGATCTGCAACACCTCATACACTTATGGTGTCATTACTTATGGTAATCAGTTCGGTTCTACGGGGGTAGCGACTCCTCTGAAAGAGATGAAAGGGTATTTCCAAGTGAATCTGGAATGTTATGATGCGAATGGCGGTCTGATCCGCACTTACAAACGTCTTTTAGCCGATTATCGTAACGGCCAACAACAGGTTGATCCTATCACGACATGGGATTATTGGGAAATCAATGCCGAAGGGGTGCAAAGTGTGAAATTCAACTTCGAGGGTTCGGATTCGGGAGCATACGGTTTGAATACTCCGGCTTATATCTGTATTGATGATATCACCATACAATAAAAAGAATACAAGGATATCCCTTCTGTCGGGGGTATCCCTGTTATTTTTCTAAAATCCACACATCATGCATCGTTTTCACTATTTTATTATTTCTGCCTGTATGCTGTTCACCTCCTGCAACAAGGATGAAGTCATTACCGAAGAAGTAGGAGGACAACCTATAATAGAACTTGACAGCGAGACCGGTATTTACACGGTCAAGGTCGATCACGAATTGACTATCGCCCCGACATACCAGAATGTTGAAGATGCTCTTTTTGCTTGGACGATAGACGGTACGCTGGTTTCTTCGGGTCCGTCTCTTCAACGTACATGGAATGAATGCGGGGATTTTTATGTCAAACTAAGAGTAGACAATGCGGAAGGCTATGCCGAAGAGGAACTGAAAGTAGAAGTGAAAGAACTCACCCCTCCGGTCATCTCACTGGCACTACCTTCGCAGGGGCTAAAAGTCGTCCGGAATACCGATTACACATTTACTCCCGATATTCAGCATTCGGATGTCGAAGGGTTCAAAATCGAATGGGTACGGGAAGGAAAAATCGTTTCCACCGAGAATACTTATACTTTCAATGAAAAAGAACTCGGTGTTTATACGGTGACAATCAACGCTTCCAATATAGATGGGACAACAACGAAAGACGTAAGCGTAGAGGTCGTGGAAACGATGCCCTACGTTGTCAAATTCCCGACCCCGTCTTACCTGCAAACATCCACGGACAGGTACACTTTTGCCGACCGTCCTGTTTTCCTGCGTCCGTTGTTGGAGTATTTCGACAATCCCCGTTTTGAGTGGAGTGTGGACGGTCAGGTCATGGAAGGAGAAGTGGAACGCATGTTCAAGTTCACGCCGTCCGCACCCGGAGAATACACCGTCTCCTGTACTGTGTCGGAAGACACACCGACGGAAAAAATAAGCAGGAATATCGACAAAGGGAAAACGGCTGTCACTGCCACCGTAAAAGTCGTTTGTGTGGACAAAAAGGAACAAGACGGCTTCCGGGCTTCGGGAAGTTCCAAGCTCTGGAATAAAGTCTATGAATATACCCCAGCTCCCGGCCAATTTATCAACGAGACGAGCACGATAGGCGGTATGACCGGCAACGAAACATCCCCTGAAGCGGCTGTCGCATGGGCAACACAGCGTTTGAAAGACAAACTGCACGTCTCTTTAGGTTCTTTCGGGGGTTATATCATCGTCGGCTTCGACCACAGTATTCCCAATTCGGGTAACCAATATGATTTCTGTGTTCAGGGGAACGCCTTTGACGGCAGTTCCGAACCGGGTATCGTATGGGTCATGCAAGATATAAACGGAAACGGATTGCCGGATGACGAGTGGTACGAACTGAAAGGATCTGAAGCAGGCAAGGAAGAAACAATACAGAATTTTGAAGTGACCTATTACCGTCCGGAAGGCAAAAAAATGGATGTCCAATGGATCAGTTCCGACGGTAGAAACGGCTGGGTAGACTATCTGTCCGCTTATCATACACAAGACTATTATTATCCGGCTTGGATTTCGGAAAACAGTTATACCCTGACAGGCACTTGTCTGGCCGCCCGCAACACCCAAGATTCTCAAACCGGTTATTGGGATAATCAGAGTTATGACTGGGGGTACGTGGATAATTTCGGAAACGACCAGATAGAAGGCGGCAGTACGGTGGATGGAAGCGGACAAAGGAACGGTTTCAAAATTTCCAATGCCATCCATGCCGATGGAACGGAAGCCAATCTGCAATATATTGACTTTATCAAAATACAATGCGGTGTTCTGGCCAAAAGCGGCTGGCTGGGCGAAGTTTCTACGGAGGTATTTTCTTTTGAGGATCTAACCAAATAATAAAAATTACAAGTATGAAAATTTATTTTCTTCCCATGCTCCTATCCTTGTTCTTTTTGGGAGCGTGTGACAAAAACGATGAAATTATACCTGAAGATGCAGATGAAAATTTCATCACATCGGTCGTGATGACCGTGGACGGGAAATCGTACACGGCCGACATTACGGACAATACAGTAACAATAACCGTTCCCTATACGGTATCGCTGAACAACGCCGAAGTGGAATTCAAGTACACAACTTCTGCAACAATCATACCTGATCCTGAAACGGTAACGGACTGGGATAACGAACGAACCTTCCGGGTGACATCCTATAACGGAGATGCCCGCGAATATACCTATAAGGTCGTGAAAAGCGAGATAGAATCTGACGGAGATGTGGAGTTGAAGACCACCGAGGAGGTAGCTTCTTTTGCCGCAACCAAAACAACCGTTGTCAAAGGGAACCTGATTATCGGCTCTGATGCGGAAGAGGCAGAAAAAATCACTGACATATCTGCATTGGCATCTTTGAAAGAGGTTACTGGCAACATTGTCATTCGTAACAGTTACAACGGTGCAGACTTGACAGGGTTGGATAATATCGTTTCTGCCGGAGGTTTACAGGTAGGTTCGACCGATGTCGCCTCGAAAGCTACGGAACTTCACATGATTTCCATGAAAGCATTGGAAACGCTCTCCGGAGACATATCGGTATATAACGACCAAGTGACGTATGTCCTATTCGAGAAACTGGCAACTATTGAAGGAAGCGTGATGTTCAATGCGTCGTCGTTACAGAGTTTTGAGTTTCCGGTTCTGACTACTGTAGGTCAGGATCTGAATCTTCAAGGACTCAATGAAGAGAACACAGCAGCCGGTTCGATTGCGTCTTTGGAAATACCGGAACTGACAAGTGTCGGAGGGGTCTTGTCCGTAAACAATCTTGCCAAGCTGACTTCCATGAGCTTCCTTAAGCTGAAAGAGACCGGTGGCCTTGATTTCCATACCGTCCCCGTGATGTTGGAAACCATCAACCTTCCGGAAATCGAAACAGTAAACGGAAGTATTATTATGGAAGCCAATATGGAAGCTCCTCCTACCGGTAGTTTTGTTCCCCAACGAAATGACGTGCTTCAGGCTTTCGGTGGAATGGACAAACTGACAACGATAAAGGGACAGATAAAGATAAAGAATTTCACGGCACTCAAACAACTTCCCGACTGGAGCAAGATCACCACACTTGGAAGCATCACGCTGGATTATCTTGAAGATGTGAGCGGAACACTGCTGTTGCCGAACGCCCGATTTGAAACCTTCGGAGAAACAGCGCCCCAGATTGAAATTATAAACAAGGTGCAGCTCTCCAAAATTGAAACAGCCGAAGATTTGTCAAATGTAAATTTTGTCATCACCAGTCTCACGAATAATAAGTTCCCTGAAATCACGTTCAAGAATATCAAAGACTTCACTTGTAAGCCAACCACCAACAATACCGATTATACCATATCGACAATTCAACATGTATATGGAAATCTAAATGTGACAGGCCAAATGCGAAGCAATGCCAAATTTCCCGACTTGGAAATCATAGATGGATATGGATATATCCAAATACCCATGTTTGCTTCAATCACAATGCCAGTCTTGAAAGAAGTGGGAGGACAGTTCTATTTATCTGGAAATTTTACCAGTTGTAACTTGCCCTTACTATCCAAAGTTTGTTGTTCAGCTTCTCCTGTATATTATAAAGAGGGAGAGGGTTCGTTAGCAATATCTTTACAAAGTAAATCGCTGGATATTCCGGAATTGCTTCACGTAGGAGGTGAAGGGTTGTTCGTTAATAAAGCAACAGGCATTACTTGTGATAAATTACAGACTATAGATGGTACGCTACAGATAAAAAGTGCGACTTCTCTTTCTCAGGAAACACTTTCCATGGAGAAGTTGGAGACCTTGCATGGGGTTGTTTTTGACGGTTTGACGAAATTTACCGACTACACTTTCTTCGGCAAGTTTATAGAAAACGGAATGATTACGGGGGAAAGTTGGAGCGTGACGAAATGTGGGTATAACCCAACCTTCCAAAATATGAAGGACAAACAATATACGCAGCAGGATTAAACCTTATACCTTAACCAGAGTACCCGTAATGATTCGGGTACTCTTTTTTATCCGAATGACAATGAGCAGAACAATACAACGGATTTGCCTTTTTCTTTTCTGCCTGCCAGTTTTCGGCAGTTGCATGAAATGGGATTACGGAGAGATGGAAGATTTCTCTGTATCGGCCTCTGGTCTTTTCATTACCAACGAGGGGAATTTCCAGTACAGCAATGCCACGCTTTCCTACTACGATCCCGCCACGTGCGAAGTGGAGAATGAAGTGTTTTACCGTGCCAACGGGTTCAAGTTGGGCGATGTGGCCCAGTCTATGGTTATCCGGGACGGTATAGGCTGGATCGTGGTGAACAACTCGCATGTGATTTTCGCCATCGACATCAATACTTTCAAGGAAGTGGGCCGTATCACAGGTTTCACCTCACCCCGGTATATCCATTTTCTGTCGGATGAGAAAGCCTATGTGACGCAGATATGGGACTACCGTATCTTCATCATCAACCCCAAGACATACGAGATTACCGGCTATATCGAATGTCCAGACATGGACATGGAATCGGGTTCCACCGAACAAATGGTACAATACGGCAAGTACGTCTATGTGAACTGCTGGTCGTACCAGAACCGCATCCTGAAAATCGACACGGAGACGGACAAGGTCGTGGACGAACTGACCATCGGCATACAACCTACTTCGCTGGTCATGGACAAATACAACAAGATGTGGACCATCACGGATGGCGGTTACGAGGGCAGCCCATACGGTTACGAGGCACCGTCTCTCTATCGTATAGACGCCGAGACTTTCACCGTAGAGAAACAGTTCAAGTTTAAGCTGGGCGACTGGCCTTCGGAAGTCCAGCTCAACGGTACACGGGATACACTTTACTGGATCAACAACGATATTTGGCGAATGCCGGTGGAAGCCGACCGTGTTCCCGTCCGGCCTTTTCTGGAGTTTCGGGACACCAAATACTACGGCCTTACGGTCAATCCCAACAACGGGGAGGTATATGTGGCCGACGCTATTGATTACCAGCAACAAGGTATCGTGTATCGCTATTCGCCGCAAGGCAAGCTGATCGATGAATTTTACGTGGGAATCATTCCGGGAGCTTTCTGCTGGAAATAACGAGGAAGGAGGACAAAAATGAAAAGACATCTTATTCTATTGTTCGTGGGGGTAAGCCTGCCCTTTCTGCTTGCCGCCCAGCAGAAAAATTCCGTCAGCATTACCAAAAGGGTACTACGTATTCCGGAGGTTACGGTGGTGGGCAAACGACCTATGAAGGATATAGGCGTGCAACGAACCCGTTTCGATTCCATCGCCATGAAAGAGAACATCGCCTTGTCTATGGCCGATGTGCTGACATTCAACTCATCCGTTTTTGTCAAGAACTACGGACGCGCCACGTTATCCACCGTGGCTTTCCGGGGTACCTCTCCCTCGCATACCCAAGTGACGTGGAATGGTATGCGCATTAACAACCCGATGCTGGGCATGACGGATTTTTCCACCATCCCTTCTTACTTTATCGATGATGCCTCGCTGCTGCACGGAACGTCATCGGTAAACGAAACGGGCGGCGGCTTGGGTGGTCTGGTCAGGCTCTCCACTTCTCCGGCCAACCATGAAGGGTTCGGGTTGCAGTACGTGCAGGGAGTGGGGTCGTTCAGCACGTTCGACGAGTTTCTCCGCCTGACCTACGGTGACAAACACTGGCAGTCCTCCACCCGTGTGGTGTATTCCTCTTCCCCCAACGACTACAAATACCGAAACCGGGACAAGAAGGAAAACATCTATGACGAGGACAAGAACATCATCGGTTCCTATTACCCGACGGAACGCAACCGCAGCGGGGCTTATAAGGATCTGCACGTCTTGCAGGAAATTTATTATAACACGGGCGAAGGCGACAAGTTCGGGCTAAACGCCTGGTATATCAATTCCAACCGGGAACTGGCGATGCTCAGCACGGATTACGGGAACGACATGGACTTCGAGAACCGCCAAAGGGAGCAGACGTTTCGCGGCGTCCTCTCGTGGGATCGCGTGCGGGAGAAATGGAAGGTCGGTGTAAAAGGCGGCTATATACACACATGGATGGCCTATGATTACAAGCGGGACAAGGGAAACGGCGAAATGGCTTCGATGACCCGCTCACGCAGTAAGATTAACACGTTCTACGGAAGTGCGGACGGGGATTATGCTCCTTCAGAGAAATGGCTGTTCACGGCCGGTGTTTCCGTACACCAGCATTTGGTGGAAAGCGCGGACAAAAATATCATCTCGCAGGAAGGTAACAAGGCTGTTGTCGGGTATGACAAGGGACGTGTCGAGTTTTCCGGTTCCGTTTCTGCGAAATGGCGGCCTGTCGATCGTTTTGCCGCCTCGCTTGTCCTTCGCGAGGATATGTTCGGTACGGAATGGGCCCCGGTTATCCCGGCTTTCTTCATCGACGGGGTACTGTCGAAAAAAGGCAATATCGTGGCGAAAGCATCCATCTCCCGGAACTACCGTTTTCCCACGCTGAACGACCTCTATTTTCTGCCGGGCGGTAATCCCGACCTGAAAAGCGAGCACGGCTTCACATACGACGTGGGGTTGTCGTTCTCGGTGGGGAAAGAAAATGTATATGCTTTGAGCGGTGGTATCAACTGGTTCGATTCGCACATCGACGACTGGATCATCTGGCTACCCACAACCAAGGGATTCTTCTCCCCCAGAAACCTCAAAAAGGTACATGCTTACGGGGCAGAGACCAACGCCCACCTTGATATAATGCTCGGAAAGGACTGGAAACTGGATATGAACGGAACTTTCTCGTGGACTCCCTCGATCAACGAGAGCGAACCGATGAGTCCGGCAGACCAATCCGTCGGCAAACAGTTGCCATACGTGCCGGAGTTTTCCGCAACGGTGACCGGACGTCTGTCATGGCGGACATGGAGCCTGCTTTACAAATGGTGTTATTACAGCCAGCGTTATACCATGTCGAGTAATGACTATACCCTGACGGGCTATCTGCCCCCTTACTTCATGAATAACGTGACACTGGAAAAACAGCTCTCTTTCCGATGGGCCGATCTGTCGCTAAAGGGCAGCATCAACAACCTGTTCGATGAAGAATACCTTTCCGTATTGTCCCGTCCCATGCCGGGCATCAATTTCGAGATATTCATCGGCATAACACCCAAGTTCGGAAAAAACAAAAATAGTAAACGATAATCTGCATCAATATGAACGCATTAAAGAATTTAAGCCTGATTTTGTTGCTTTCTCTGGCATTTACAGGCTGCCACAACAAAAGCTCAAAAATCAATGATTTCAACCTGCTGCTTTATGCTCCCGAATATGCCTCCGGCTTCGACATCAAAGGGGCGGGCGGGAAGGAAAGCGTACTGATAACCGTCAGGAATCCCTGGCAGGGAGCGGACAGTGTAACCACATGGCTGTTTATCGTCCGCAACGGTGAAGAGGTTCCCGAAGGGTTTGCAGGACAGGTACTCAAAGGAGACGCCAAACGTATCGTGGCGATGTCTTCCACTCATATCGCCATGCTTGACGCAATCGGTGAAGTCCGGTGTATAACCGGCGTTTCGGGAATCGACTACATTTCCAACCCAGACATCCAAGCCCGCCGCGACAGTATTGGCGATGTCGGCTATGAAGGGAACATCAACTACGAGTTGCTGCTCTCGCTCGATCCCGACCTCGTTCTGCTCTATGGGGTGAACGGCGCAAGCGCAATGGAAAGCAAACTCGAAGAACTCGACATACCGTTCATGTATGTCGGCGATTATCTTGAAGAGTCGCCTCTCGGCAAGGCCGAATGGATGGTAGTGCTTTCAGAAGTCACAGGAAAACGTGAGAAGGGTGAAAAAGCCTTTGCCGCAATCCCGGTCAGATACAACGCCTTGAAAAAGAAAGTGGCCGACAGTACCCTCGGCACTCCTTCGGTTATGCTTAATGTTCCCTATGGCGACTCGTGGTTCATGCCTTCAACCCAAAGTTATGTAGCCCGCTTGATTACTGATGCGGGAGGCCGCTATATCTACCAGAAGAACACGGGAAACGCTTCTATCCCCATTGACTTAGAAGAAGCATATCTGCTCGCGTCGGATGCGGACATGTGGTTGAACGTGGGAATGGCGAACTCCCTTGACGACTTGAAGGCATCATGTCCGAAATTCACCGATACCCGATGTTTCAAAAATGGAGAGGTGTATAACAACAACGCCCGTACCAACACAGCCGGGGGTAACGACTATTACGAGTCTGCCGTCGTGAATCCTGACATCGTGCTCCGCGACCTCGTGAAGATATTCCATCCTGAACTGGTGCAGGAAGAGTGTGTGTATTACAAGCAACTGAAATAGATGCGTTCCCGTTCGACTATATTATTCTCCATATTGATTACGCTCACGGTCGGTCTTTTTTTACTGGACTTGGCCGTGGGAGCTGTCAACATTCCGATCCGCGATGTATGGGCAGCACTGACCGGGGGAAATTGTTCCCGTGCCACGGAAAAAATCGTACTCAACATACGCCTCATAAAAGCTATAGTGGCACTGTTGGCCGGGGCTGCCTTATCGGTCAGCGGTCTTCAGATGCAGACCCTCTTCCGTAATCCTCTTGCCGGTCCCTATGTCCTTGGCATCAGTTCCGGTGCAAGTCTCGGTGTGGCACTTGTGGTACTTGCCGGGATCGGTTCATCAATAGGCATTGCCGGAGCAGCGTGGGTGGGTGCGGCTGTCGTGTTGCTCGTGATAACTGCCGTCGGACAGCGAATAAAAGACATCATGGTAATCCTGATTCTGGGCATGATGTTCTCATCGGGCGTAGGTGCTGTCGTGCAGATATTGCAGTACCTCAGCAAAGAGGAATCGCTGAAAGCCTTTGTCATTTGGACGATGGGGGCTTTGGGTGACGTCACCTCCGGACAACTTCTGATTCTTGTTCCATCGGTGTTTGCCGGACTGCTGTTGGCTGTACTGACCATCAAACCGCTTAACCTCCTGCTGTTCGGAGAGGAATATGCCGTAACAATGGGACTGAATATTCGGCGTTCACGCAGCCTGTTGTTTCTCTCGACAACGCTGCTCGCCGGAACGATAACCGCTTTTTGCGGTCCGATAGGTTTCATAGGTCTCGCTATGCCTCATGTCACAAGAATGCTTTTCCAAAATAGCGATCATCATGTCCTTCTGCCCGGAACAATTCTTTCGGGAGCATCGATATTGCTTCTTTGCGACATCATTTCTAAAATATTCACCTTGCCGATCAACGCCATTACAGCTCTATTGGGAATCCCAATCGTCGTATGGGTGGTTTTACGCAACAAATCCATCACCGCATGATAGAATTACAGCATTTTTCCATAGGTTACAAAGAAAACTCGTTGCTCCACGAGGTAAATGCCACGATAAAAAAAGGTCAACTGACAGCCCTTATCGGAAGAAACGGGACAGGAAAATCGACGTTGCTCCGCGCCATAGCCGGTCTGAACCGGTGTTATTCCGGAAAAATCATTCTCGACGGGCACGACATCGCCTGCATGAAAACCGAAGATATGGCAAAAACGCTGGCTGTCGTCACGACCGAGCGCACGCGCATCGCCAACCTGCGGTGCAAGGATGTCGTAGCCATAGGCCGTGCTCCTTATACCAACTGGATAGGTAGGATGCAAGAAACAGATAAGGAGATAGTCATGCAATCGCTCATTTCGGTGGGAATGGAGGCTTATGCAAACCGCACGATGGATAAAATGTCGGATGGCGAATGCCAGCGTGTGATGATTGCTCGTGCATTGGCACAGGATACTCCTATCATTCTCCTTGATGAACCGACTTCCTTTCTTGACATGCCTAATCGCTACGAACTTGTGGCGTTGCTTCGTAGGCTTGTCCACGACGAGAAAAAATGTATCATGTTCTCGACACATGAACTTGACATCGCGTTGTCCATGTGCGATTCGATAGCATTGTTAGATACCCCGAATTTAAGTTGCTTGACCGCGTCTGAAATGCAGAAAAGCGGATACATTGACAGACTTTTCCAAAATGAAAACATCCGTTTCGACTCCTTATGCGGTACAATGATTTTGAAACAATGAGTATATACACTGTAGAAAATTTTACTTCAGACATCACTGTTGAAGGATACATCGCCGAATTCCGTGACGAACCACATTTTCTTGAACTTTGCAAACAATGTACCAATTACGGTAAAAGTTGGGGGTGTCCTCCATTTGATTTTGATACGGAATCGTTTCTCCGACAATACAAGTATGCACATCTTATGGCAACGAAGATAATCCCTGAAGACAAAGATATTCCGATTGAATATACACAAAAACTCATTTTACCGGAACGGATACGAATCGAGAGCGAATTATTGGATATGGAACGGAAATATGGAGGGCGTTCATTTGCCTATATAGGTAAATGTCTTCACTGCTCAGATAACGAGTGTACGCGTAACTGCGGCACACCATGCCGACACCCGGAAAAAGTGCGTCCGTCACTCGAAGCCTTCGGATTTGACATAGCCAAAACGCTTTCTGAACTTTTTAACATCGAACTTCTTTGGGGAAAGGATGGCAAATTACCTGAATATCTTGTTCTCGTAAGCGGATTTTTTCATAATGAATACGAACTTTGCAACATAGCATACTAATGATTCGGACATGAAATAAACAGACAAACTAACCACATTCGGTTCAATCTGTTTTGTGATTTCAAATGAATTATAGTTAGATATGTAAAAAGCGACGCTGGAGCTTGAAATAAGTAACGGTTTATCGGTGTATTCTCCGTTAAACCGTCCTGTTTTCGTTAAACGAAAACACAACTTGCTGTCCGCAGGAGCGGACCACATTTATCCAATAATTATTGTGTATTAGCCCATTGTATGGCTATTCTCCTGTGATTTACGAGGCATTTCCATCAGGTGTTTGCCGGCTGCTCTCCCCATAAAAGGGTGGATATCTCTCCATAATCATATGACTTACGTCCATAATTCGGGAATAAGGAGGCGAATATACGGGAAATCTGCCCTTTACATGCCCTATTGTCCATTAATGGATTGTTACTTCTACACATCTACAAATGGAGAGCGGCAGTGAGCCGTATATGGTTTATGGTTTTTCTGCATTATCTTCATTAATGGATTACTACTTCTACACTTCTGCAAATGGAGAATGTAGCCGTGTACACCTTATGGTCTTCCTTCATAATTCTCCATTAACGGATTAATACTTTTACACTCCCATAGACCGATAATTTAAGAATCCGTATCCGGACGGATGCGCGCTCTCACGCCTGCCCATAAGGATTAAAAAGGAACGGTGGACAAGGAAACGGAATCCCGCTCGCTTTTCCACACCACTACGGGCCTCTGATGTCGCCTCCGCATAGGAAGAACCGTCCGAACGGAACGGCATCTCCGTCCCCCCCGTCATGTGTATCATGACAATAACTGACTTTGGATGACTATAAGTGACAGGTG
Source organism: Bacteroides sp. M10 (assembly GCF_014334015.1). Lineage (GTDB taxonomy): Bacteria > Bacteroidota > Bacteroidia > Bacteroidales > Bacteroidaceae > Bacteroides > Bacteroides intestinigallinarum. The sequence goes on from NZ_CP060488.1 coordinate 5,265,664, forward strand.
GTTTCATCCTGTTCTCTTCTTCCTTTATTTTGTATTCCGAGACAATACCAGTTGTGTAATTTAATAATTTAAGATTTTAAAATATGGATTCAGAAAAGGAAAAGAACCGGCTTTCCGATATCGTTCTCGAGAGGGTCGGACTCACGGGGAACCTTCTGTCAGCTCCCGTTTCCCCATCCCTGGAACCAGTGGTGGAGATACCAAGTCATGGAAGTCAGGTCCGGGCAGGGAAAGTGACAGGTCCGGAGGAATACAAGAGGAGGTTTCTGGTTCCCGCTCCCAGAGCCGCTGAGTGGAAGACCGCCTACATTGATGGGAGACTGCACCGCCGGATCGCCATGCTGGTCAGGGCCGCCGGCTGCGGCAGCATCTCCGGTTTTATCATCCGGTTGTTGGAACTCCATATGGAGGAACACAGGGAGGACATCGCCTCCCTGCTCGGTGAGGTCTACCGTCCCTGGGATGAGGACGGACAGCCGGGAGGAACACCTCGCCGATAAAACGTTGTCATTGTCCAAGAAGGCATATCATGACAGGAAAGAACGTAAAAGAGCGGATTGGTCTTGGCGGGATGGACGCGGACCGCATCCGTGAGATCATGGGGGAAGCGCCTGCCTGTCCCCGGAAGAGACGTGGAACGTCCGGTAACGACATTATACGTCCCGCAAGGAAAAATGGCCCCATGCAACCGTCCGTCTACGGGGAGGAATACCTGCATGGCATTGCGGGCGTGCAGCGTCGGTCGCTGCATATTCCCGCCGCCCTGCACCGGAAACTGTCCATCCTGGCGGGAGCCTCGAGAAACGGAAAGGTCACTCTGGAGGGGTTCATCAACCACCTTGTCTCGCGGCATCTGGAAGAATACAGGGAAACGACGGACATGATTCTGGAGGAGTCCCTGCCCGGCCCGGTCATAAAGGCTCGTCCCCCATGACAGGGGATCTCCCCCGATGGGAGCATTATTTTTGTTTCTGAAACAATAGTGTTTAACTTTTAATGAAAAAGAAGTATGATGAAAAAAGAAAAAGAGTTGTTGGTTGCCATCGCCAGCCAGAAGGGTGGCGTGGGAAAATCCGTCTTTACGGTACTGCTGGCCAGTGTCCTGCATTACCGCAAAGACGTGCGTGTGGCGGTTGTGGACTGTGACTCCCCGCAGCACAGCATCGCCCTGATGCGTGAGAGGGACATGGAGAATGTCATGAAAAATGACGACCTGAAGGTGAACCTGTACCGGCAGTACGAAAGAATCCGTAAGCCTGCCTATCCGGTCATCAAAAGCGACCCGGAAAAGGGGGTGGAAGACCTGCGGCGTTATATGGACGAAAAAGGGGAGACTTTCGATATCGTGCTCTTCGACCTTCCCGGAACGCTCCGCAGCGAGGGGGTGGTTCATACCGTTGCCGCGATGGACTATATCTTTGTCCCGCTCAAGGCGGACAATATCGTCATGCAGAGTTCCCTGCAGTTTACCAAGGTGCTGGAAGAGGAGCTGATCGCCAAGGGGAACTGCAACTTGAAAGGAATCCGGCTGTTCTGGAACATGGTGGATAGAAGGGGACGGAAGAATTTGTATGATGCCTGGAACCGGGTCATCCACAGGATGGGGCTGCGGCTGCTGTCCTCACACATTCCGAACACCCTCCGCTACAACAAGGAGGCGGACCCTGTCTGTAAGGGTGTCTTTCGTTCCACGCTGTTTCCACCCGATCCCCGTCAGGAGAAAGACTCCGGCCTTCCTGAACTGGTGGAGGAGATATGCCATGCCATCGGTCTGGAGGAATCCGATACCGAGCGGTAGCGGATGATAGGATACAGACACCTTGAATAAGGGCTTTTAGCCTAAGATAAAGTAAGATAATTGCATGATAATAAGTTTTTTACAGATGTGACTTCTCCTATAAAAGCATTACCTTAGTAGTGTAATGTGCGCCAAGAGGTCACACAAGTAATTGTTCAGCATCGTGTCTGAACCTATTGTTCCATCAATAGTAGCCTGAAGAGGCGTACGTGACTGGCAACGGTCGGGTGCGAAGCCCTCTTGACAACGACGTTCCAACCTAAGCATCATAGGCGAAGAATGTCAAAGCTGACTGATATGAGTAACCTAAGTGAATCGCCGTACCATCGTGACTATGAATTAGCTCACGGATATTTATGGGCCATTCCAAAAGGCAAGCAGTCAGGATAGTACGCTGTTACATCGTGCTACACGGATGTCGCACTGCTGGTGGATAGGCGGAGTCTAAGTCGGTCGTCAGTTATTTGTGCGAAACTTGGTAAGCCCGTATCTCTCCCGTCAGCCAATAACCGATGGGTGGCCAATTGTAAGAGCGGCCGAATGAGGTGCGGGTAAAGGATTGTGGAGAAAGCGAATGCCATGGTGTAATGCCCTGGATAAAGGTTTCAACGTCACCCTACGCGAAAGCGGGCAGACTTCCACAGGGTAATTCTTTGTGAAACGAATTGTAGAACTTCAAGTATAAAGAAACAGCAAAGGAACAAGGCGCAAGCCGAGTGTGCATCTTCAGCCGGACGCAAAACCGTGTGGAAAGGAATAGACTTCGCACGATGCGAACGTAAGGTATCAATCGTTCACTGACTGCTATGTTCGGTATTAATGCAGACTGAATCCTTAATCATTTATCCAAACTCTTGAAATATCAAAGCCTGATTTAAGTGCAGATAACTGATAGAGTTTGGATAAATGGAAAGTTTGAATAAAATACATTATTATCAATTTCTACAGATATTTTTCCTTGCGCTCACACCCCACTGCATATTTGAGAAAACAGAATGATTTAACATACTATTTTTCATATCCAATCTTTTTTAATACTCCCCATGATAATACTCACTATAAAAAGTCCAATCGAATAATTTTACGCGGTGATAAATGAAATTAATAGAAAGCGATTACCTTTGAAGAAAAAGTCTGTAATTTGGTCAAGAGAAAAGTACAATAGGTCAAAACATGGATATTATAATTCGCTTTATTTGCACTACCATTTTAAATCTAATTGTATTAATCCTTATTATAAACTTTAATATCTGCACTATGAAGAGAAAAGTACTATTAAGCACATTGTTTCTAATACTACATTTCACTGTAGCATTAGCACAGCAAGTAACTATTTCAGGGCAAGTGTTGGATGAGAAGAGTGAACCTCTTATCGGTGCCACGATAAATATCGAAGGTACCACCAATGCAGTAATCACCGATTTAGAAGGAAAGTTCACGATAAAAGTACTTCCTTCTGAAAAACTGGTCATCAGTTATCTGGGATATAAGCCCAAAACTATCACTATCGGAAAGAACCGAAGATTTGATATCATTCTAGACCCTTCAGTCACAGAGATGGATGAGGTGGTTGTTGTAGGCTATGGTAGCCAGCGAAAAAGTGATATTGCAACCGCCGTTGCTTCTGTGAATATAAAAGATATTGTAAACAGTAGTTCTACGCAGACGTTGCAAGCACTACAAGGCAAAATCAGCGGAGTACAGATTATCCCCACAGACGGTTCATTGTCAAGCGGAATGACTTTCAGAATCAGAGGTGTCAACTCCGTCACAGGAGGAACCCAGCCTCTCTTCGTCATTGATGGTGTACCAATGCCTACTCAACAGATCACCAATGAAGATACCGAAACGGTAAACAATCCTCTGCTGGGACTGAATCCAAATGATATTGAATCCAATTTGAATTATTGGAATCCTCGTCCTATCAAAAAGGATAATCCATATTTGACCGTCCAAAGGAAGCTCTCTCCACAGACTGTGGAGGATTTCGCCAATAGACTGTTCATCTACCAGGTAGGAAAAAACAATCATATCGGCTTTCCATTCCGCAAACCCTCCCAGATGGAAATCCTTAACTTTGAAATGAGGAACTATTTTGCAGAGACCAATACCAATTATAAAGCCTTTGCCACGGGTGGTGACAAGGCACAAAGCTGTTGGATGGCCAATTTTGTTCCTTTTGACAAGGTTACAGACATATATCTCTTTGAATCCGCTATTGACGCAATGAGTTTCTACGAAATAAACCATTATACTAAAGAAACCACATGCGCATTCATAAGCACGGGGGGATATGTCACCAAATCCCAAATAGAGAATATAAGCCGTATATTCCCATCTGATAAGGTAAAGTGGAATTGTTGCTATGACAATGATGCCAGCGGTAATGGTTTTGACATCACCACAGCATATTATCTCAAAGGTGAGGAATGTAAAGCTTTTGCAAGGACCAACACTGGAGACACATATAAGACCATCTATTTAAGTTTCCCGGATGGAAACACACAGACCTTCAAAGAAGATGCATTTTCCTCCGGCGAGTATCTTAAACAACATGGTATAGACAATGTAAATATCATCAAACCTTCACGGTACAAAGATTGGAATGAGCTTCTTGTCTATTACAAAAGATTTGATTTGAACCTGGGTCCAGGAATGAAATTCATCCCGGCTATCGAAAAGACCATATCCCAACTGAATCTAAGAGGATATGAACAATTGGCCAATAGTATCAGTTCTTCCACAAAAGAACTGGTGGATTCTCTGCTTGAGCAAGCCAATTACTGCATTTCCGCACCTCTTGCCGAGAGCGGCGCTTATACTCTTATGGTAGACTGTAATATCTTCATGGGGCTGGACACGATGGTACCGGTACCAAGCAACTTATATGTTATAGAAAAGTGCACGCAAAAAAAGATATCGGCACATGCCATAAATGAATTTCTTAAAAAAGAATATATAAACATTTTTAGAGACATGAGTTCATCTGATTTCAAAAATTTTCTAGAGAAAGACATCCTAACTTATACAAAGGGTGCTGTAGAAAAGAATTTTGAGAAAGTGATATTGACTTTCGGATGGAGCCTTAAACCTTCAATTCTAAAAAAAAAGAGTTTTGACTTAGAACATGGTATATAGCATAACAATACAGCATGATACCATAATAGTAGCTGTTTCAAGCAGACATGTTGTCACAATTCCTGCCAGGTTTAATGGAATGATTCTCGGGCTTTGGAACTTGATACAGATTTTCGTTGCCTACTGTAATGAGAATCCGAATTGGGTGAGTAATGTCCGGTCACTGTGGGGTGACCGATTCAAATAGGGACAGGTATGGAACGGATGCCTATTCATGCCCCTATTATAGCTGACACATGGACTTTTATACATTCTTGCACTTTTTAAGTGGGTAAAAAAGTACTATTTGTATTTTATACAAAAAATTGTTTGCTTAATGAAATGGAACATACATTGCCAATGATATTTAATACCTATATATAGGTATTAGATGCGTTTTTATACCCAAAAAATGGTATTTTTATAATCTTTTGTAATATCTAATTTTGCGTCCTAAAATAGATCTTTTATCGAAGAGAGATACAGTTTCCTTATATTTGAACTGGGGCTTCTGTAAAGTGCGATAAATATGAGGCTGGAACGGAGCTATCAGAAGAATTTTGGAGAAAATCCGTTTTTTAACTTAGTTAGATCTATCAATGAAAATATAAGTATTTATCTGCGTTGTATTAAGATATAGCATATCAGAACTACAACCATCCCGTTTTTTATTTAGATTTGCAGTTTGCTTTTAATCACTCAAGATCCGTATTACTATGTATGGAACTTAAATAAAGTACTAATATATATTGGATTTTCCTAAATATAATGCAGTTGCTATATTGTTAGACAACAGACGGTTGAGGTCTGTGAGATTATGCAACGGCACCAACAAAAACAACATGTATTTTTAATAATTTTAGTTTTGTTACACACAATGGTTTGTTTTAATTTAAAATTTACATATAATTTTGCATTATTAATAAATATGATGTTACTTATGAAAAAAGGTATTTTGGGGTGTAATATTATATACTTGTTTATACTTATTTGCATAGGAATTGCCCTCCCTATCAAATCGCAAAACAATTACAAAGTAAAACTTACAGGCACTGTTTATGAGTACGACCACAACAACAAGCGTTTGCCTTTAGAATTTGCAGCTGTGTCTATTCCTGAAATTGCACTAGGGACAACCTCTGATGAAAATGGTAGATACATACTGGAAAACGTACCTACTGGTAAAATTCGTATGCAAATTCAATATTTGGGCAAAGTCTCCATTGACACCTTAATAAATGTAAATAAGGATTTGGTTCTTAATTTTACAATGAGGAATGAGGATTTTAAGTTGAAAGAAGTTACAGTAACTGCAACCAACAGCCGTTCAGGCAAATCCACATCTTCTCACATTTCCCGCTCTGCTATGGACCATATGCAAGCGACCAGTTTATATGATGTAATGTCATTGATGCCAGGTGGAATTTCACAGAATCAAGATATGAGTTCGGCACAACAGATTAACATCCGTCAAGTTTCCAGTTCCAGTGGTCCGGAAGCTCCGATGAATGCTATGGGCACCGCAATAATTCGTGATGGTGCCCCCATCTCAAATAATGCTAATCTATCTGCGATGAGCCCTACGGTATTAAGTGGTACGGAAACACCCGCTTCATTGGCCGGAGGTGCCTCGCCGGCTGGTGGAACCGATGTTCGTAGTATTTCTACTGAAAATATAGAGTCTATACAAATCGTTCGTGGTATCCCTTCTGTTGAATATGGTGATCTGACCTCAGGAGCAGTAATTATTAATACAAAAGCTGGTCGTGAGCCGCTACGTGTCAAAGCAAAAGCCAATCCCAATATCTATCAGGTGTCTATGGGAACCGGTTTTGAACTTGGAAAAAAGAAAGGCGCTTTAAATGTAAGTGCAGATTATGCTTATAATACGAATAATCCAATATCCAGTTACCAGCACTATCAGCGTGCCACAACAAAGTTGCTCTATTCAAATACTTTCTTTAATAATAAGTTACGTACCAATTCCAGCTTTGATTTTATTTATGGTAAGGATCAACGTGAACGTAATCCTGATGATGAACAAACTAAAACAGCTTCGGAAGGCCGCGATATAGGTTTTACTTTGAATACCAATGGTACATGGAATATAAATAAGGGCTGGTTAAAAACACTACGCTATGTATTGTCAGGTACGTATATGGATAAAGACAGTTATTATGAAACCGTATACAGTTCTGCTACATCTCCTTATTCCATGACCACTACAAACGGTGCGGTACTTAGTAACTTTGCAGGTCAGCATATCTATGATGCCAATGGTAATCAAATTACTAATTTTGGACCGGAAGACATAAATCATTATGCTGTTTATCTACCAAGCAGCTATTTGGGACACTATGAGATCGATAGTCGTGAAGTTAATTTGTTTGCTAAAGTGACGAGTTCTCTATTCAAGGCGAGCGGTCATGTAAACAACCGCATCTTGATTGGTGCGGATTTCCGGAGTGACGGTAACGTTGGTAAAGGAAAAACTTATGACCCAAGTACTCCTCCTTATCGTAGTCAATACGGTCATAATTCATCTTTCCGTCCACGTAACTATAAGGATATTCCTTTCATTAACCAATTTGGTGCATATGTGGAAGATAATTTCAAATGGTCCATAAGCGGTACGCATGATTTGAACATTCAGGCTGGTGTGCGTTATGATCATACCTCAGTAGTAGGAGGCATTTTCTCGCCACGTGTAAATGCATCCATTGATTTGATTCCGAATCTATTAAGTCTTCAGGGAGGTTACGGTATTGCTGCAAAGATGCCTTCTCTTCTCTATTTATATCCAGAAAATGCATATTTTGAATATATCAATATAAATGAGCTTACCAATGAAAATATTCCGGAAAGCCAGCGCTTGTTTATGACTACCACAGAAGTTCGGCAAGTAGATAACTCAGATTTGAAGATTGCCCAAAATCATAAAGCAGAAGTCGGTTTTAATTTACGAGTGGGTAAAACCAATCTGAATGTAATAGCTTATAAGGAGCGTCTGAAGGATGGTTATGTAATGAGCCAAACCTTCAACACCTTCAATACATTTATCTACAATGAATACCAGCGCACAGAAAACGGGATAGAGCTTAGTAGTAGCCTACCGGTATTGTCTACTTATGCAAAACCAACTAATAATTTAAATATAGAAACTAAAGGTTTAGAATTTGATTTGAATATCGGACGTATTGATGCTATCCGTACGGCCTTCCAAATAAATGGCTCATGGATGCGTACTAAGAGTTGGCGTCAGGGTTATAGCTTCTATGACAATAGCGAAGATGCTGCTTCAGCCCGTAAACCGGTGGCCATTTATTCTCAAGAAGGCAATGCAAGTTACAAACAACAATTTGTAACGACTTTACGTGCCACTCACAATATCCCGCGTATCGGTTTTGTTGTTACGATGACAGCACAAGCTATTTGGCAGCAGTCTAATTGGAATACATTTGGAAACGATTCTATACCTGTGGGCTATTTAGCATTGGAAGATGCGTCTGTAAATATGTTTCCCAAGGGGAAATATACCACTACCCAGCAAGTAAAGGATGCAGGATATGGATATATGTTGAATAATGTAAGTCATAATAATGCTATAAAAGAATCATACAGTCCTTATTTTTGTTTTAACTTGAATGTAACTAAAGAAATTAGCAATATGCTACGTGTTTCTTTCTTTGCCAACAATATGTTCAGAAGTTATCCGCGCAGAGAATCCAAACGTAATCCGGGTTCATATATTCAATTGAATAACCGATTTTTCTTTGGGCTGGAATTATCACTCACTTTATAATGTTTAGGAAGTTATGAAAAAATATTTAATATATTTGTTTACATTGGCAAGTACCCTTTTGATAGGATGCGATTCGTTCAGGGACATGTCTGGCACAGCAGAAGTGAATCCTATCACAGTGGATGTATATTTGGATATTACCGTTGAAAATATATCCACACTGAAAGATCTGACTGTAAAGTTCGACAATTACGATGAAGATTTACATTATGTAAAAGAAGTAACTGATAATAGTGTGAAAGTTGACGGAATTATCCCCGGAATTTATTCGGTAACAGTATCCGGTACAGCGATCGATACAGAAAACAATGAATACTACATCAATGGCAATTCTGTAAATGCGGCATTATTTAAGCATGGTAGCGCATTGAATATTGAAGTACAAGGGCTTAAAGTGAGCCCATTAATATTCAAGGAGATTTATTATTGCGGTAGCCGTCCGGAAAAAGGAGGAGTCTATTTCCGAGACCAGTTCTATGAGATATACAATAACTCTGCTGACATTTTGTATTTGGACGGTATTTATTTCGCAAATTTAACTCCGGGTACAGCTACCACTAAATTACCTATTTGGCCGGAAGCGGACGGTAATAATTATGCATATGGAGAACGTGTGTGGAAATTTCCAGGAAATGGAACCGAATATCCGTTAGCGCCAGGTGAATCTTGCATCATTTCTCAATTTGCCGCTAACCATCAGTTGGACATCTATAACCCTCAAAGTCCTATAGACGGCAGTAGTTCTGAGTTTGAGTTTAATATGAATAATCCAAACTTCCCTGACCAGGCAGCTTATGATATGCAACATGTTTTCTACCAAGGAAAAGCAGAGATGGGAAGTATACCACAATATTTGACATCCGTATTCGGAGGTGCTTATGTGATTTTTCGTGTTCCTGAAGGAGAAGCTTGGGATCCGGTCAACGATGAAAATATGAAGACAACAGATCTTAGCAAACCGAACAGCAATGTTTATTATGCAAAAATACCTATTAAATATGTATTGGATGCTGTTGAAGCAGTAAACAATGAGTCAAAGATGAATGCAAAACGTGTCCCCGGTGTACTTGATGCAGGTATTACTTGGGTAGGAGCTACTTATTGCGGTTTAGGTATTGCTCGCAAATTGTCCACAGACGAAGAAGGTAATCCTATTATTCGCGAAGAAACAGGTACATATATATATCAGGATACAAACAACAGTACGGATGACTTTGAACGTGGCGTTGTTCCTGTAATGCGTCGTAATGGAGCAAAAATGCCTTCATGGAATCACACATTGTAATAATTAACTAAAAAGACAGAACAATGAAAAAACAATATATGAACTATATGAAAAGCTGCCTGCTGGTAATGATAGCCTGCCTTGTAAGTATGGTGGGAGCGGCACAGGGCTTCTCTCCCGCCGCTATGGAACAATTGAAAACAAGACGACTATGGTCTCATTCACAGAATGCTGCCGGTATGCCATTCGATGATATTCAGAATTATTCGAATGTTATATTGGGATATGACTTACAGGACGGAAACTATTGCCGTCCGCAAGAGGGGCAGAAAGAGGCTATCGTAGGTGTATCCAGTGAAGGCTTTATCAATCTGAAAAATGCATATGTGTGGGGAGCATTTAATTTTGCACAAAAAAATCTGACAGATGCCGGATATAACGCCTCCATTGCCGATCCATTCAGGGGAATGCCTTACTATGTCGCAGACCAGCACTTAAGCAAATGGAGAAATCAATATTACGATCTGAAGTTTCGTGCAGCTACTCCTTTACTTGGTAATCATTGGGCATTGGGGTTGGAAGGTAATTATGTAGCTACATTAGCTGCCAAACAGCGCGACCCGCGTGTGGATACCCGTTTTTATACGCTGGGACTGACGCCGGGGATTACTTACAAGTTGAATAATTCACACAAGTTTGGTGCAAGTTTCAAGTATAGTTCTATCAAGGAAGACTCAAGAATGAGTAATGTCAACTCTTATGTGGATCAGGACTATTATATATTATACGGTTTGGGAACAGCCATAAAAGGAATAGGCAGCGGTGTAACCAGCAATTATATTGGAGACCGTTTCGGTGGAGCTCTCCAGTACAACTTCAGTATGCCCTCTTTCAATTTACTGCTTGAGGGCAGTTACGATGTAAAAGCGGAAACTGTTCAGCAGAGCTATACGACTCCTAAAAAAATAGCCGGTGTAAAAGATAAAACTGCTCATGTTTCTTTAACGATGATTCAGGAAGGAAAGGACTATACCAATTATATGAGAACCACATATACAAATCGTAACATCGATGGTATTCAGTATATTTCTCAACGCGATAACTCTGAATCACAAAGTGGCTGGGTGGAATTATATAATAACATCCGTTCTACGTACAAGGCACAAACCGCTTCTCTTAATTATGCATTAAGCAGAAACCGCGGGAATGAATATAGTTGGAAAGCAGAATTAAATGTGAATTATACCAAGCAAGACGATGAATATTTAATGCCTAATTCTGTACAGAATGCAGAAAATTTATCTTTAGGCTTAGGTGGCAAAAAAAATTTTGTTTTAGGCAATAGTTTGAATCGCAGGCTTTTAATAGATGTTCATGTTGCGTATAACAATAATCTGGGAGGTGAATATGTATATGGTGGCAGCCATGCAGACTATCCAACTGTAACCGAATTACAACAAGGGCTGACTAATTATTATACCTGTGATTACTATCGTATTGGCGGGTCGATAACGTATTCGCAACAAGTCAGAGAAAACAGACGTATGAACTTATTTGCAAAAGTTGTATTCGATCGTGTAAATACCTCTGACTATGATTATGATGGGCGTACTCATTTATCGATAAGTTTAGGATGTAATTTTTAATGCTACATAACGAAATCTATATTACAAAACATGCGTAAATTAATAACTGGAAGTTTGATGCTCTGCAGCATATTATCTCTGCGGGCACAGACATTTGTTAAACCGGCTGTGAAAGTAAAGGACACCTCTTTTGCTGTAATTACAGATAAAGGGACATTTCAGGCTTGTGAAGCCGAGCTTAAAGCCTATCAGGAGATTCTAGGAATGGAAGGGTTGCCTACGTTCATCGTATACAATGAATGGAATAAACCGGAAGATGTAAAGAAAGTTATTGTTAAGCTCTACAAAAAGGATAAATTGGAAGGAGTGGTATTTGTCGGTGATATCCCTATTCCAATGCTCCGCAAAGCCCAGCATATGACTTCCGCTTTTAAAATGGATGAGAAAAACAATGACTGGAGAGATTCTTCAGTGCCCAGCGACCGTTTCTACGATGATTTCGACCTACAATTCGATTTTTTGAAACAGGACAGTGTCGAAAATAATTTCTTCTATTATAATTTGGCTATAAAATCTCCACAGCAAATTCGGTGTGACATATATTCTGCACGTGTCAAAGCTGTTGATAACGGCGAAGAACCGCATGCGCAAATCAGCCGCTATTTTAAAAAAGTGGTGGCTGAGCACCAGATAAACAATAAATTAGACCAATTCTTCTCCTATACAGGTGATGGCTCTTACTCTAACTCATTGACTGCATGGACACCGGAAACCTTTACTATTCGCGAACAAATGCCGGGCGTATTCGATAAAGAGGGACGGGCCCGTTTCATCCGTTATAATTTCAGCGATTATCCCAAGGACGATGTCATTAATATGCTGAAACGCACAGATCTGGACTTGTCTATTTTTCATGAGCATGGTATGCCCGAACGTCAATATCTTTCCGGTAGTCCCGCTACTAATAGGTGGAATGCTCATGTAGATGCAATGAAGTACTATTATCGTGGTTTAGCGCGTAGAAAGCAAAACAACAAAAAGTCTTTCGACGAAATGCTGGATATGATGAAAAACACATACGGTTTGGACACTACTTGGATTGCAGGCTATGATGATCCCAAAGTAATTGCAGAAGATTCTTTACTAGACCTGCGCACCGGTATTATCCTGTCGGAAGTTACAGAGTTTAAGCCTAATAGCCGTATGGTAATTTTCGATGCATGCTATAATGGTGATTTCCGGGAAAAAGATTACATTGCCGGACGTTATATCATGTCGGAAGGAAAATGCGTAACTACTTTTGCCAATTCAGTCAATGTACTGCAAGATAAAATGGCAAACGAGATGCTCGGCCTGTTAGGTATGGGAGCACGAGTGGGGCAATGGGCTAAATTGACGAATATTCTCGAATCGCACATTACCGGTGACCCTACTCTACGTTTTCAATCTATCAATGAGGTAGATGCCAATGCTTTGTTCAAAGAACCATATAGCGAGTCCCGCATGTTGGAGTTATTACAGTCGCCCTATGCCGACATACAGAATTTTGCTTTGCACAACCTTTATCGCAATGACTATCCGGGTATTTCTGATTTATTAAGAAAAACTTTTGAAACTTCCTCGTTCATGATGGTACGTTTCACCTGCTTGGCATTGCTTGAGAAGATTAGTGACAAAAACTTCCGGGAAGTCTTACACTTGGCCATTACGGATTCCTATGAATTTATTCGTCGCACCTCTGTTCGTATGATGCAACATGTGGGACTGAACGAGTATGTTTATCCGCAAATCAAAGCCTATGTAGAAGACAACCTATCCGAGCGTGTGGCATTTAATGTGAGTTTGGGGCTTCAAGTCTTTGATCAGGCAGCCGTACAGGCGGCAATTGATAAAGTAATGGCTGAGACCTATGTGTTGCAAGACAAGGAGGAGATGCGTAAGGTTTTGGAGAATGCCAATAATAGTCGTAGCATGCAAAAAGAGTTATTAAGCAAAGAAACTTCCGAACGTTGGCGCATCCTTTATTGCAATTCTCTGAAAAATCATATGGCACATGCCTGTGTAGACGGCCTCTTGGCTTTACTTACCGACTCCAGTGAAAGTGAAAAGCTAAAAACCTGTTTATTGGAGGCTTTTGCTTGGTTCACTCATTCTTATCGGAAGCCTGACATCCTTCGGGTATGCGATCAACTGAGAAAAGATAAGAGCTTATCCGAGAACCTTCGTGAAGAAGCCGACCGTACATATTACAGACTTAAAAATTAATTGGCCATGATTAAAAAAATAATATATCTGGCATTTCTTTTGCCATTGGCAGGAAATGCACAAACAACAGTCATAAAGCCATTGGTCAAACAACCTACCGCTTTTGCTATCATAACAGATAACCAAACTTATGCAAATACCAAAGATGCCATGCATCAGTACAAAACTGCGGTTGAAGATGATGGTTTGGCAACTTATCTGATCAGCGGTGACTGGCAAAATCCAGATCAAGTCAAACAGATAATCATCAAAACATATCAAGAATGCCCTTCATTGGAAGGTCTGGTTTTAATCGGCGATGTGCCTGTCGCATTGGTACGTAATGCGCAACACATGACTACTGCATTCAAAATGAATGAGAAAGCCTTTCCTTGGGATCAGTCTTCCGTACCTACCGACCGCTTTTATGATGATCTGAACTTAAAGTTTGAGTTCATCAGGCAAGACTCAGTAAATCATCAGCATTTCTACTACAAATTGACAGAAGACAGTCCCCAGCGGCTAAATCCTACTTTCTATTCAGCTCGTATCAAGTATCCGGAAAAAAAGGAAGGGGATAAATATGCGGCCATTGCCTCATATCTGAAGAAAGCTGCTGCTGCCAAGGCAGATAAGCATAATCAATTAGATCGGGTATTCTCATTCAATGGTGCTTCTTACAATTCCGATTGCCTGATTGTATGGATGGATGACGAAAAAGCTTATATGGAGAACTTTCCATTAGCTTTTGGTCGTCAAATGGGATTCAAACATTGGAACTTCCGAATGAAACACCCTATGAAATATAAGTTATTCAGCGAATTGCAACGAAAGGACCTTGACTTATTTATGTTTCATGAACATGGAATGCCAACAGGGCAGCTTATTAATGATGAATTGGCATGCACTGATTTCAATAATCGTTATAAAATGTTGAAGAGTACACTTTATAATGCAGTCATGTCCCATGTTGGAAAACGTGACAAAGACACCTTACGTATTCAGATGCAGGAAAAACGACAAGTGAATGAGGTGTTTTTTAAAGACCTGGACAATCCTAAGTTCTGGGAAGCAGACTCTCTTCACTACGCTGATGAACGTATCGTAACGGAAGATTTAATGAAGAGAAATCTTTCCACTAATCCGAAGATGATAATGTTTGATGCGTGCTACAACGGTTCTTTTCACGAAAACGACTATATAGCAGGACAATATATCTTTAATGACGGTCAGACATTAGTAGCACAAGGAAATACCCGTAACGTATTGCAAGACCGCTGGACTATTGAAATGATTGGTTTGTTGTCCCATGGTGTACGAGCCGGGCAATACAATAAGCTAATCGTATCACTTGAAGGTCATTTGTTTGGTGATCCCACTTTCCGTTTTGCTCCTATCGAAGCCAATACTTTAAGTACCGATATAACAATACACAAAGATGACAAAGCCTATTGGAAGAATTTGTTAAACAGCCCATACGCTGATGTACAAAGTTTGGCCATGCGTATGCTGGCTGACGCCGATACCCAAAAGGAATTATCTCCGTTGCTCCTGAAGAAGTACCGGGAAAGTGGCTTCAATACGGTTCGTATGGAAGCTATCAAGTTGTTGAGCCGTTATCAGGACGACAACTTCATCGAAGCATTACGCGAAGGTTTGAACGATACTTATGAAATGGTAGCTCGCCAAAGTGCCATTTATGCTGGATTTGTAGGTGACGATTCCTTATTGCCCGCTATTGTGGAAGCATTGGTCGAACATAATGAACGCTTACGCGTACAAATGAGTGCCAACAAGGCTTTAAGCCTTTATCCGAAAGAGAAAGTAGAAAAGACAATAGAAGACTTTTATGCAAAAGTTGACCGTTTGAATGAAAACGAAGAGAAAAAACGATTACTAAGAAGCCTGGAAAGAATGTTTGTACAAGAAGCAAAAGTCCATCAGACCTTGATGGATGTAGCTGCACCGGAAGCAAAACGTATCAGTGCAATCCGCAATGTGCGTAACTATACATTCCATTTCCACGTGGATGATTATTTGAATGTAATTCGTGATGCCGGTAATCCACAGGAAGTACGTGTAGTAATGGCCGAAGCATTAGGTTGGTTTACTAATTCTGTACAACGGCCACACATTCTTGAAGAAATAAAGAAGATGCAACAAACAGCCAATCTTCCGGAAGATTTAAAAGCAGAGCTTGAACAGACAATCAAAAGATTAAGTTTATAAATATGAATAAATACATCCTTTTGGCAATTACCGCTTTGTGCTTACAGGATATGCAGGCGCAAACAGTTGTACATCCTAGTATAAAAACAAAGACTACTTTTGCAATTGTAGTCGATCAGAAAAGTTATGATGAAGCGAAAAGTGAAATTGATGCTTATCGTACCAGTATAGAAAAAGAAGGTTTAGGTACTTACTTGCTAATTGATGATTGGAAAAGGCCCGAACCTATTCGTGAGCAACTTGTCAAATTGCATGAGAATGAGAAAACGCCTTTGGAGGGTTGCGTATTTATAGGTGACATCCCTATTCCAATGATTCGTGATGCACATCATCTATCTTCGGCTTTCAAAAGGTCTCCCAAAGCCAATTGGCAGAAATCAAGCGTTCCTTCCGACCGTTATTATGATGACTTCGGATTAAAATTTGATTATATTAAACAAGACAGTTTGATACCTGACTATCATTATATGACATTGCGTGCTGATTCTAAACAGTATATTTCACCGGATATTTATTCGGCCCGTATCCGTCCATTACATTTAGAAGGTGAGAACCGTTATCAGATGCTACGCGATTACTTAAAAAAGGCAGTTGCCGAAAAAGCAAAGCAAAATGCATTTGACCAACTGACTATGGCCCGTGGCCATGGTTACAATTCTGAAGATCCTTTGGCATGGAGCGGTGAGCAAATAGCCTTACGTGAGCAATTGCCGCAAATATTCAAATCGGGTAATACAGTGAAGTTCTATGATTTTAACATGCGCTATCCGATGAAACCATTATACTTGAACGAGATTCAGCGCGAAGGATTAGATGTCATGCTATTCCATCACCACGGTGGCCCCACCATGCAGTATATCAATGGCTATGAAAATGGTTCCGGTATTAATTTGAGTATTGAGAATGCCAAAATATTCTTGCGAAGCAAAGTGCCTTCATACGCCAAGAAACATGGGCGTGAAGCTGCTATCAAAGAATATGCCAAGCAGTATGGGGTGCCTGAAAGTTGGTGTGCGGAAGCTTTCGATGAGGAGAAAATAAAATCGGATTCCATTGTAAACCGTAATATGGATATCTATACTGAAGATATTCGTCTTTTGACTCCTAATGCGCGTTTTATATTGTTCGATGCTTGTTTCAACGGTTCTTTCCATTTGGATGACAACATTGTAGGCTCTTATATATTCAATAAGGGTAAGACCATTGCTACTATGGGATGTACGGTTAACACCATTCAAGATAAATGGCCGGATGAATTTCTCGGCTTGTTAGCTGCCGGTATGCGCATCGGGCAGTTCACTCGTTTTACCTGCTTCTTGGAAAATCATCTGATCGGTGACCCGACTTTTCACTTCACCAATAATGCCGGGCTGGATATGGACATCAACCAAGCTTTAGTTGCGCAGGAAGGAAATGTTACATTCTGGAAAAAACAGCTGAATTCCCCTATGGCTGACATGCAGGCAATGGCGCTCCGTCAATTGTCAATGGCAAATTATAGTGGTCTCGTTGAGTTGCTGAAGAAAAGTTACCACGAATCGAACTATTTCGTTGTGCGGTTGGAAGCATTACGCCTATTAGCTTTGAACTATCCGACAGAGGTTGCCGATGTATTGCAGACAGCCATGAACGACAGTTATGAACTGATCCGTCGTTATGCGGTGGAATACGTTGAAAAGAATTGCAATCCGGAATTGTTGCCGGCATGGATAGAAAGCTATTTATTACGCGGACATGAAAACCGCCATCGTTTCAGAATTTTTAGTGCTATCAACACGTTCGACCATGATATGGCTTTGAATGAATTGAAGAAACAGGCTGCCGATTGGTCTTTCTACGATTCTTCCTATGTGAATGAATTGTTAGAATACCTTCCTCGCCAAAAGAAAGGACTTGAAAGAGATTTTGCACTTATTGACAGTCCGGAAAGTACTACCAAACAGATACAAAGCGAAATAAGTAGGTTCCGAAATAAACCTATTGCTAAAGCTATTGAGCCATTACTGAACATTATAAAAAATGAAAGCCAAGAAGAAGAACTTCGCATATTGGCTGCTGAAACATTAGGCTGGTATAATTTATACTATAATAAAGCAGATATAATCAAAGAACTTAACACATTTAGAACTTCCAATCAAAAGCTAATGAACGAAGTTACCAAAACAATTAATAGGCTGAAAAGTCAAAATAGGTAGAATCATCCAAACGATGAGATAGACCGGATCCAAAGGGCGGTTCTGCCATTCCTGAGCAGCCTGGTTGACTTTGTTCGTGATGATGGAAATAGCTGATGTGGACAGTTCTATCTCATAGATTTCACGCATCTCCTCTTCTATGTCTGACACGCTCATTCCTTTGGCATATAGGGAGATAACAAGTTTTTCTTTAATATTATCGACACTATACAGGGACATTCAGTAAATGTCTATAGTATAACTCCTCAACCAGTTCCAGACACCAATCATTAAAACAGGGATATTCCTAAAATAATAAAATTTAAGGCAACTAATTCATTGCGAGTTAGTTGCCTTTTTTGTATCTTTAAGCATTCCCCCCAAAAAACGGTTTGACGGCCAAAACGGGGGTAATCTAAAATAAAAACACATGGTAAAGATACAAAAAATCTCAGAAATCGAACCTCGTTTAGGTTTTACCGAGTTCGATATGCTAAAAAAATATCGTCAAAGTTTTGCAACGAGTGAATTAGGTCGCCTCCATGCTCTGTTTCCTTTCTCGGAACTGACCCGACAAATGCATTTGAAGTCCTCTGCTTTGGGTCGTAAAAGTTATTTTTCTCCCGAAGGTAAAATAGCCTTGATGGTCTTGAAGTCCTATACCAACTTTTCCGATGCACAACTGATTGAGCATTTAAACGGTAATATTCATTACCAGTTGTTTTGTGGTGTTCAGATTGATCCGCTTCATCCACTAACCAATCCTAAAATCGTTAGTGCAATTCGTCAGGAACTAGCGCATCGCCTTGACGTTGAGCCCCTCCAGCTCATTCTTGCCGAGCATTGGAAACCTTATCTTGAGAACCTTCATGTCTGTATGACCGATGCCACCTGTTATGAAAGTCATCTGCGTTTTCCTACTGATACCAAACTCTTATGGGAAGGTATTGTATGGCTTCATCGTCATCTGTGCAAACATTGCCAGACCTTGCACATACAACGTCCCCGTAACAAGTATCTTGATGTACGCCGTGCCTATCTTGCTTATAGCAAACTGCGTAAACGCAGGAAATCACAGACTCGTATGATTACACGAAGGTTACTTCAGTTATTGGAAAATTCAATACTGCCAACAGATAATCCAAATGATCGCCTGTCATAATATAACAGGCATTGTTCATTACATAATTGTTGGCATCATATGCAAAAGCCATTTGGTTTCCGATTATTTTCCATACAATTTTTGGCTTAGAAAAATCCTCCCAATAACTGATGCTATCTTGTGTTTCAAACCACTCGTTACTAGTTTTCTTTCGGGCTTTTATTTTTTTGCCATTAACAATATGAGTTTCTCCTGTTTGTTCTAAACGCTCTATGCCAATTGACAGAAGATAATTTTTCACCGCAGGATAACTTTCTATATCATAATGCCGCGAAGGAAATGTGGCTATAATCCACAAGTCCGCCCATTCATATTCATATCTCTTGATATCCCTGCCACGAAGAATCGGTCGTATAAGTTCAGCCGTCCGAACACGTTCATCTTCTGTTTGACAATTCGCTAGTATCTCATCACGCTTTTCGGTAGAAATGATAAAAGCATCATTGAAACCAGTTTTTATCCCATAGTTGATTTGGATGTTCCAATCCTTCAAGGGTATTCCCACAGACTCAATCTTCTGCTTGATGCTCTGTTCAATGGGAGACAATATCATCCATGGGATAGAATCTGCAAAGTTACACTTCACGCCTTGTTGCTGCACGAAATCGCTCAAATTATTCAAGCCATTCGAATCTTGTACCAAACAAGCTTGTGTGTTAAAAATATTTGCTGCTTTTTGAGATAAAAGAATATTTGCTTCTACCGTTATTGCATCGAATATTTTTATACCTGCAAAATCTACCAACATAATAGGATTGGTCTTGCTTGCGAAATAACCTCGCAAGGCTTCACCATACCCTGCACGCATCCATTTATTAGACGTGATATAGCAAAGAAAACCATTGGGAGTAAGCAGGTTCATACCCAACTCATAGAAGAGGCAGTAAATATCACCAGTGCGTGCATAAGTTATGTAACCCATGCATTCTAATACATCGGCACTCTTACCCATAGATTGTAACTGAATGTAAGGTGGATTGCCAATGATACAGTCAAATCCCAAGAAGTTGCCTTCGGCATCAAGTACTTCTGGAAACTCTATACGCCATTCGAATGCACCAAGATAAATTTTGTTGGAGCGTATTTCCTCAAATATATTTTCTAAAGTCGCAATTTCTTTCTTTAAATCGGCAATGCGCTTGTCCGACGCTTTCTTTTCCTTTTTTGTCGGTTCAAACAGTTGAGGCGCTTGTAAGTTTGCCAACTCAGAGCGGCGTTTGTTCAATCTAACCAATCGTGCATCCCGGCGGTTGATCTCTGTTTTCAGTTTCGACTTGATTTCTGTTATAAACGTTTCCAAATCCTGCTTTTCGCTTTTACTTTGGGCATTTTTATATTTAGCTACAGCCTCCTTATATTGGCTGATGCTGATACTAGACTCTCGCAGTACGGTCTGAATACTGTCTGTCAAAGCGAATCGGTGAAGCAAAGAATTTCCACATTTGATGTTAATGTCGATATTTGGTAAGGTTTCTAAATAAGTGTAATTACTTTCAGCCGTATAGTAAGCATTCTTCAACAATTCAATCCACAGTCGTAGGCGGCAAATCTTCACAGAGTTGGGGTTAATATCAACGCCAAATAAACAGTTCTCAATGATTTGACGCTTCTCCTTGAAAAGAGTTTCCTGCATGCGGCGACTTTCCGCATTGAGTGGGTTGTAAGCAAATAAATTACCTTCGGTATCGGTAACAATCAGCTCGTCATTTTCAATGGCAAGTTGATAGTCCGCTTTGCGGATACGCTTACCGGTAGCATCTACCAAAATACCTAATTCGTATTTCAAGAGTATCAGTTCATTGAGAGCAGACACAAGAAAGTGACCCGAACCAACAGCTGGATCACACAGTCGCAAACTGTTAATTAGTTCATTAGCTTCGACTATATTGTCAATATGGTTGTATAGTTCTATACGGGTGGTACAATTCCAGCCATAATAACCATTAAACTTTTGCAACACGGTCTTGGTGATTGCTTCACGGCACATGAACATAGTGATAAAGCCTGGAGTGAATACTGAACCATCCTTGTGACCATTTATTTTCTCGAATATAAGCCCTAAAACAGAAGCATTGATGAGTGTTTTAGCCTCTTCTTGCACTTCTTCACTGCCTTCGCTCGCAAAGTTATAAGCGTCGAGAAAAGCAAACAAATATTGCAGGGTGGGTAATGCGTTGACTTGTAGATTGCGTTTTTTATTTCGTAATACGCTACTCGCCAAGACAGGAAGTACCGTACGTTGTGAAAGGCTGTTTATCTTAATTGTTTTACTTTCCAAATCTGTCACCTCGAAAAGAGAACTGTTAAGATAGGGAACGTAAGCAAAATCACGCATAATGGAGTGTGTGCGGCTGCCCATGTCACGTGCAAGCACTTGGAAAAAGAGTGTGTTGAGATCATCATAGTCATGAATCTTAGTTATTGAAAGAAATTTATAGATTGCATCTCCATTGTGGTATTTCAACATCTGAGCCTCCAACAGTTTCAAGAAAAGGATACGATTCATCCAAGTAATACACAATTCCATTGCAACATTGAATAACCGTTCCTCATAATCATTCCCATACAAACGACCATTTATGTGACGCAAACAATCTTCTGCATCCAGTTGGTTAATAGTATTCTCTAGTAATGAAGCCTCGTCACGCCGTTCCACAGCTTTGCGTACAATCACGGTTTTATTATTCTCTTTGCGTTCCTCAATACCAATAATGTGTAGCAGCTCAGTGTAGAATCCACGGTTGAGCGAATTGCTGTCATTTTGGAACGATAGCTTCAAAAGATGTGTATCGCTGAATATCTTATAAAGTTCGATAAGTTTGCGTGAAGCGCTACTGTCTGTTCTATCAAGCAGGTGTTGATAGTCTTGTAAGTTGAAGTAAGTGTATTCAAGGCTATCTTTCACCTCCTCAATATAGGTTGTTGCAATTTCAGTATAGAAGAAATCGGTTTTGTTACTGGTTTTGCGTCCATCCACAAAGTCTTGAAACTCACGACGTAATTGTTTGTTCTGATAGAATTTGCGTTCAAACTCATGGGCATCAAAAATAAAGAATTCATGAATATTAGTAGCGATGAGATATTTAATATCATTGTTCTTCTTATTGACACGTTCTTTAAGATAGTATAGCAATAATTCCTGCAAAGCCTTACGATTAAGATTGTCATTAGAAATCATCTCACCTTTGTTGGTGGTACTCTTTACTTCAATCAATAACCCTATATTGGACTTGATAGTTTTATCCAATCGGATAGCCAAATCAATATCTTCTTCGGGAGCCATGTAGTATGGCTTGTAGAACGTTTCACTCAGAAAATTACGTAAATGTTCTTTTTGCGTGTGTTCTCTTTGCCCATCCACAATATTGTCTCTCAATGTGCGAAGGGCATTTTTGAATAAGTCAAAATCTGTTGTTTCAATCGCAACCTGTCTATATGCTTTGTTCAAAACTTGATTCGGTTTGAGTAGTCCCATAATGTTTGGTAAATGAGTTAATAAAATACAAAGGTAGTCTAAAAACTTGATAATAAAGAATGAACGTATTGGTTTAACGAAAGTTTGTTCTACTGCCAGCCATTATCAACAAACAATAGCAGCAGTAGATTTGACATGATTCTACTTATTATATTGTAATAGCCAGCCAAAGTAATCTTTTCACATCCGGATCTATCACAGGTTGGATAAGTTGTTAACCTGAAGGTAACCGACCTGATGGTATAGGAACAGGAAGAAGTCTGTAATCATGGCATTTACCCGGATAGAGAAGCCACATTTTTTATTGCCGGACTTCCGGCATTGCCTCATCCATGTGTGAAAAGGAGTTTTTTCTTTCACCACAACGTTCCTTTCACATACCCAAAGGGGGTAGTGGATCCAGACCTGCTTCGGCTTTCTTTTTCCTTCCCATATGACAAAAACCGACTATCCATGACTATTCCTGCCAGTGTGCCGGTCGTGCTTGCCTCTCATGGTTTCTTCCCTTATATTCGCACTGATATTTAAACGAGTTGAAAATATGGAAATATGCTACATCGAGGCCGGTGTCCTTGAGAGGATGCTGGCGCGCGCCGAGAACCTGTCC
The DNA here is from genome assembly GCF_014334015.1 of Bacteroides sp. M10. Lineage (GTDB taxonomy): Bacteria > Bacteroidota > Bacteroidia > Bacteroidales > Bacteroidaceae > Bacteroides > Bacteroides intestinigallinarum. Next base: position 5,289,083 of record NZ_CP060488.1, read on the forward strand.
GCACGTGTGGACAGATTGTATGAGAGAAACCGCTGTAAGGAACCCGGAGAGTGACTGGACGGCCAGGATGTCTGCCTGCGCCTTGACATCTCGCCGCGTACCCTGCAGACTCTCCGCGATACCGGACGGCTGGCGTTCACCCGCCTCCAGCGCAAGTTCTATTACAAGCCCGGGGATGTGGAGAAGTTGATGGTCTACGTCGGCATCAGACGCAAGGAGAAGGAGGTGAGAGAAAGAAGGAAGAACGGAAACCTTTAAAGAGCGGAAGAGATGGAAGGCATTATCGACAAGGAGAACGAACGTGTCCGCAGGTTCTTTGCCCTGCTGGACGACATGGAGAAAAAAGTGGAACGTCTTGCTCGTGACAACCGTCCTCCCTTCAACGGGGAACGGTTCCTGACCGACAGGGAGCTTTCCGGGATGTTGAAGATCAGCCGCAGGTGCCTGCAGGATTACAGGGACCAAGGACGGATTCCCTATATCCAGCTTGGCGGGAAGATCCTGTACAGGCAGTCGGACATCGAGAGGCTGCTGGAGGAGAACTATCACCCTGCATTGGTATAATATCGTATTTAAGTTTAAGGATTGTCGCCGGAATTGCATTTACGATTCCGGCGGCAGTTTTTATTTAGCCTGCGGCTTCCTTGCCGGCCGCGGGCTTTCTTCTTTCCATCAGCCGGTTCATGTCCGAGGATATCTTCCGGTCGGTGACCTGGGCGTAGACCTGCGTGCTGTCGATGTTCGTGTGGCCCATCATCCTGGCGATGCTCTCTATCGGAATACCTGCGGTCAGTGTCAGGGTCCCGAACGAATGCCGGGCCATGTGGTAGGACAGGTTCTCTTTCATGCCTAATGCCACGCCCATTCCATGTACCTCATACCAGAGGACGTCGCGGACCGGCAGCGGGAATACCGGCCTGTCGTCATCCGTGGTGTTGTAAAGCTCCAGTATCTGTCCGGCTATGGGATGCAGCGGGATGAACGCCTCCACGTCCGTTTTGGCGCGGCGGATGCGGATATACCTTCTTCCTTCCGAAGTCGTTCCGATGTGACGGGGATGGAGAGCCCTCGTATCCGCGTAGGCCAGACCGGTCAGCGAGGAGAAGATGAACGTCCTGCGTGCCAGCTCCATCATCGGGTCGGGCAGCGGGGTTTCCATCATCCGCTTCAGTTCACTGCGGCTGATATGCCTTAGTTTAGGTGTTTCTTTCCTCTCGTATGCCACGTCCTCTATCGGATTGGCTCTTAGTATTTCCCGGTCCACGGCGATGTAGATGAGCCGGTTGAGCCAGCACAGGCAGTGGTTCACGTGTCCGTTCCTGTGTCCCAGCTCCTTCTTGAGAAAGACCTTGAACGATTCGGCGAACTCCTCGGTGATGTCCGAAAAGGCGATGTCCTTCATCCCGCGGGATTCGATGAACTGCCTGAGGTTGAGCTGGGTGGTCTTCGACTGGCGGTAGGTGGAAGTGGAGTTGATCTCCTTGGAGCGGACCCTGAGCCGTTCGCGTTCCACCTCTCCGGCCTGCAGGAGGTATTCCGGTACGGAATTGGCGCCTGACACGGTGGTCTTGAGCAGTTCGGCCGTGACCACTCCCTGGTTCCTCAGCAGGTTCCCGTACGCCTCTTCCAACCGGCTGCGGAAGGCGGCAAGGCGGTTGTTCTCCCTGGCTGTTTTGATTTCACACTTCTTGCTGTCCCAGTCCCCGGGTTTGCAATAGACGCCTGTCGTGACTGCCGATTTCTTTCCGTCGATGCTGATCCGGCAGAGGACGGCGGTCGTGCCGTCCGATTTCACCTTGTTACGGTTGATGTAGAATAAGAGCTTGAATGTACTGCGCATGATAATGATTGTTTAGGGATTAAAGGATAAGTTTCAAATCGCGGGTTGCCTCGACGAACCTGTCCATGTCCTCGAACAGCTTCTTCGGGGTTACGCGCGCGTATATCTGGGTGGTCTTTATGTTGGAGTGTCCCAGCATTTTGCAGATGGTCTCTATCGGCACTCCCTCCTCGAGCGTGACCAGCGAGGCGAAAGAATGCCGTCCCATGTGGTAGACAAGGTCCTGGCTCAGCCCTGCCATCAGGCGCAGGGATTTCATATTGGCCCTGAGCGTGTGGTAGTCCTGCGGCGGGAAAAGAGTCTCGCGGGTATCGTCCCGGTATTTCTCAATCAACGCGACGGCTTCCGGAAGCAGCTTGACACGTCCGAGGTAGTCGGTTTTCTTTCGCTGGTATTTCAGCCAGAGGCTGCCCTCGTCATCCCGGAAGAGGTTCTTCCGGGTGATGCTTACCGCATCGGCATAGGCGGTGCCGGTGTAACAGGCGAAGAGGAAGAGGTCCCGGGTGATGACATGTGACCTGCGTTTTTCCGGTATCTCCAGATCACGCAGCTTCTCGAAATTCTCACGGCTGAGTGCTTTCGGTGTTGTCTCCTTCTGCTTGGGCAGCTTGAAGTGGCAGAAATGGTATTTCTCCGAGTGGCCCTCCTTGTAGGCGATGCGGCAGATCTTTTTCAAGATGGCCAGGTAGCCGCGAAGCGTGTCCACGGCATATCCCTTTTCCAGAAGGATGAAATCCTGATAGTCGCGGATGAACTGCTCGTTGAGCTGCCCGAAGACAAGGTCCGGAACCTTGAATTTCGCCTTGATGAATTCGGAAAGCGTGCGGTAGGTGAAGAGGTAGGTCGAGAGTGTGGTGGGCGCACGGTCCACACCGACACGGGCCTTCATTTCCCCGTTATGCCGGTCGAGAAGTTTGAGCAGGGTCATCTGCATGCCCGCATTGCCCTGGAACATGTCCCTGACCGCGGCGGCATCGAAATCCCTTTTTCTTTCCATGAGGGAATTGAAGGCCGAGTGTACGGCAAGCAGCAGTCTTTCTATTTTTTCATTGGTCTCCACCGCTTCCCGGCTCTTGCCGTTCAGCCGGCTCTCACGCGCGTTCCACAGCCCGGGGGTGCAGGAGAGCTTGCAGCTGAACTGCGCCATCGTGCGGTTGAGGGTGATCCGTCCCATGATCGGGGCTTTGCCGGTCTTGTCCGGCTCGCTCTTTTTCAGGTAGAGCAGCACCTTGAATTTTTCCACTTTCATAACGCTCTTTTTTAGGTTGTAAAAATACTCCTTTGAAAAGCGTCCTTTGGCATGCAAAACATTGAGAAACAGTGAATACAAATCCGCTTTGTTCTTATCGGTAAAAATTCGGTTACCTGCCGTCGTTTCCGAAACAGGCGGCTAACAGTCTGGTAACTGAAACGTCGCAATATTTTGTTTTCTTTTGCAGGTCTGTCTGTTCTGCAATTCTCGCAAAATGCTTAATTATAAACGTTTTACGTTTAATTATCGTCATTCTGTTTTTTATTGCATTTCTAAATATTACTTACACCGCACGCCATACGTGGGCTACGACTGCTTATTATTGCGAAATCCATCCGGGAGTGATCTCCGAAGCAATGGGACATTCGTCCATCACGGTAACAGAAACCTACCTGAAGCCATTCCACAGCAAGAAAATAGATGATGCGAACAGGAGGATTATTGATTTCGTAGAGCGGTCGATAGGGAAAGCAATCGCTTGACAAATAGAACGTTACTTCGTAGGTAACGGGATTTTGAATATGCAGCAAAAGTATGCATATTTACTAAAATAAGTACACACATCATTCTCTTTTGTGGAGCGGTCATGTTGACGACGTCTTGCGTAAAGGATGATATTTATAACACTCCGCATCCATCACAGGGAGCAGTAATGATAACCACAGACTGGAGTAAGCGTTCGACTGAAGCCACACAGCCTGTATCGTACCAACTCCGTATCTCCAATCAGTCAGGGCAGACCGACGAGCAGGCTGTGAAAGGCAGCATTAATCTTTTCCATTCATTGCTGGCTCCGGAAACTTACGAATTATTGGTTTACAACTCTCCCGAAGCGATGACCGTTTCCGGTGATGTCGCTACCGTAGCTTCAACGGACGGAAAGAATTTGGAAGCCTTACCCGGCTATCTCTTTTCGGCAGCACAAACATACAAGTATTAATGATTGGACCTCTGCAGTGTTACCGGATAATGGAGAAGTAGTAGCTGGTCAATAAGGAGCAAACATAAATACGTATATATAAAGTAAAGTCCCATTTTGTTACAAAACAAAACGGGACTTTACTTTTTTAAACTACCATATAAACTCTACCATACTATCATTTCTTACTCAAAAAAAACGTTTATGTATTGGCCATCATACAGATATACGAGTCGCCTTTTGGATTATTTTATCCTTCTCCTTGACCGTATTCAACAAAAAAGCGCTATCTTTGTTTTGTAATTGAGACACAACATACAATGGGAAGATTTATCAATCCCTTTACCGATTTTGGCTTTAAGGTGCGACGTGTTAAGTTGTATAAATAATTGTTTTACGTTCATAGAGATAAAACCTGCTATTCCGTTAGCAGTTGCCTATCGGCATATGCATCACTAGTAATGGTTTTGTATAAAGCTGTCGAGACAATGTAATCCTCCTTAAAAGAAAGAACTGCTTGTGAGAGTATTTCAATGATTGGGAGTGTAACCCAGTCGGGATGCTAGGCAGAGTGGTATGATTAACAGAAGTGAACTTCCGTAGGTGTCGTTACGAAAGAACAAGCCAAAAGCACTGATAGGCTTGAACCAAAAGGTGGGCAGTAGGCTATTCTCTCCTTTGAATGGGAATACACGGACATAAACTCTGTCGGCATAAGAGGAAGAATCTAACCCACTCATTTTGTTATTTATACAAAACACGGTAAACCGGTACTTCTCTATCATCTGATAGTCCGCCAACTGCAAAGAAAGCTAATGGAAGTGCCGGCAGAAGAATGTGGAAAAAGCAAACGGCACTTGGTAATAAAGTGCATAGAAGTTAATACTTCACGCGAAAGCGGGCAGACTTCCACATGGTGACTCGTTACAAGAAAACTTACAGAACTTATGAAGGAAGAAAAGCAAATGAACACGCAAGTGTGTGCCTCTACCTGCACATCGACATCAGATTGGTCCTCTATCAACTGGGACCTTTGCCGTCAATATGTAAATAAGCTGCAAGCCCGTATTGTAAAGGCTCAAAAAGAAAATCGTCCAGGAAAAGTAAAATCCTTACAATGGATTCTTGTACATTCTTTCTACGCCAAAGCATTGGCAGTAAAACAAGTGACCTCTAATAAAGGGAAGAGGACATCAGGAACTGACAAACAGAGATGGATCTCTCCTTTATCAAAATGGAAAGCGATTTTCATGTTGAAACGAAGAGGATACACTCCCTTTCCACTGCGCAGAATTCACATCAAAAAGAGTAACGGAAAACTTCGTCCTTTGGGTATCCCAACGATGAAAGACCGCGCTATGCAGGCATTATACTTAATGTCGCTAGCACCTGTTTCAGAATGTATGGCTGATACAGATTCGTACGGATTCCGCAAAGAACGAGGCGTTTGGGATGCGGTTGAACAATGTTTTAAAGTTCTCTCAAAACCTTGCTTTGCCCAGTGGATATTGGAGGGAGATATAAAAGGCTGTTTTGACCACATCAGTCATGAATGGATACTTTCTCATATACCAATGGATAAAATAATCCTCGGTAAATGGCTGAAATGTGGTTTTCTCTTTCAAAACAGAATCTATCCCACAGATGAAGGAACTCCACAGGGCGGTATTATTTCTCCAACACTTGCTAATATGGCATTAGATGGGTTGGAAAAAGAATTGGCTGTGAAATTCAAAACACGTAGTATAAAAGGAAAGGACCACTGTTTTAAGGTCAATCTGGTTCGCTATGCAGACGACTTCATCATAACGGGAGAAAGCCGAGAATTATTAGAAGAACAGGTAAAGCCGATAGTCAGCAAATTTCTAAAAGAACGAGGGCTGGAACTATCCGAAGAAAAAACTCGGATAACCCATATTGATGAAGGATTTGAATTCCTTGGGTTTCGTTTACAAAAGCATAAGGGTAAACTGATTATTAACCCATCCAAAGATAAAGTCAAAAAGTTTTTGGCAGATATAAAACTTGTTATAAAGAAGAATCCTTCATGCAGACAGGATTATCTGATAAATCTGTTGAATCCCAAAATCAGAGGATGGGCTAACTATTATCAATATTGTTGTGCTTCACGTACATTTGACAATGCAGATAATCAGATATATCTCAAACTTCGAAAATGGAGCTGCCGTCGTCATCCCAATAAGAAGAAAAGTTGGGTTTTCAATAAATACTATCATTGTATAAATGGAAGAAAATGGAATTTTTCATATTGGAATGGGAACAAAGCCAAAGGCTTGGATGGATATAGCACTCTGCGACATCTCACAGACACTAAAGTCAGTAAGTACCTCAAAATAAAAAGAGAGGCGAATCCATATGACAAAGAATGGGCACCCTACTTTGACAAAAGAGAGACTTATAAGATGTTACAGCATTTGCATGGAAGAAATAAGTTATTAACTTTGTGGCAGAAACAGGAAAGGAAATGCCCATACTGTCAGGAACCGATAGACAGGAGCCATTCATGGAACATCCAAAGGAAAGAAACTGAAGATGGGAAAATGAGGATTTTGCTGGTTCATGACTCTTGTAGGAGAAGTCAAGACCAAAGAAGACGAAATAATAAGCCGGGGTTAGTTGATTAACCTTTAGGAGTTGCTTGAGCCGTATGAAGGGAAACTTTCAAGTACGGTTCTTAGAGGAGAAAGCGGCAGTGATGCCGCTGACTTACTCGATTTTTTATTCGGCAGAGAGGTAGAAAAGGAGTTATTAATTGACTTCTTGAATGATTTGCTCGTAGGAGAGCACATAATTACCGACATCCAGTTCCTCAACAACGAACAGCAGCCGGAAGTAAAAACAGAGCGAGGTATTATCTACGACATATATTGCGTAACCGACACAGGTGAACGTATTATCGTAGAAATGCAGAACCGGGAACAGCCTTACTTTAAAGACCGTGCCCTCTTCTATCTCTCACGAGCCATCACGCAGCAAGCAAAAAAAGGTGTTTGGGACTTCCAGTTGGATGCAGTGTATGGAGTGTTCTTCATGAATTTCGTGATGGACAAGGATATGCCCGCTAAAATCAGAACGGATATTATACTTTCTGATAGGGATACTGGGAAGCTCTTCAACAACAAGTTCCGGCAAATCTTTATCGAACTGCCGAACTTCAGCAAAGAAGAGGATGAATGTGAAAATGATTTTGAACGCTGGATTTATATATTAAAGCATATGGACACACTTGACAGAATGCCTTTCAAGGCTCGCAAAGCCGTCTTTGAACGACTGGAGAAGTTGGCTTCCAAAGCGAATATGACCCAGGAAGAGAGAGCGCAGTACGAGGAAGAATGGAAAATTTACAACGATTATTTTAATACGTTGGACTTTGCTGAACAGAAAGGCCGACGGGAAGGACGGCAAGAAGTTCTTATCGAGACCGCTCGTAAATTCAAAGAAATGGGATTTACTACTGAAATGATTGCCAAAGGCACCGGACTTTCAAAAGAAGAAATAGAAAAGCTATAAAATCGACTTATTACGATTAGTACCTCCTCGGAGGAAAACAGGAATACATATCAGAAAAATAAAAGTCCCGTTTTGTCTTGCCAGACAAAACGGGACTTTCTCTATAAAAAAACTACTACCTATCGTTTCTTGCTCAAGAAACGCTTTGCCAAATACTTGCGTAAAGGTTCATCATAGAATTTCAAGCTTAGATAAGCCAGTACAATGCACAATGCGTAAACACATAAAGCTACCTGCCAAGTCTCGCCCAGCGTATAGAGTTGATTCTTAATCAGCCATGCATAGAACAGATACATCAACGGATAGTGTATCACGTAGATCGGATAAGATATATCCCCCAAGAACTTACATATCTGCGTTGACCGCTTATCCGTCGTACTTCCCGACGCACCCAACCACACAAGGATAGGGAAAGCAACGACAATGCAAAACGCTTCATATACACCGTTCGTACAAACCGGCTCTGCACCCTCCAAATAAGGAACGGAAAACAGGGCAATCAATACAAGGGTACATATCCAGAAAGCACCTTTCACTTTCACTGGTTTGAAGTTACGGGATAAAAGCATACCCAAAGAGAAAGGGAAAAGCATTCTCAATGATCCGCCCAGAAAGTTTACACCATCCAACGTCCATCCTACCCCAATGTTTCCATAAGTGGAGACATCGAAGATGGCGAACAACGTCAACGCCACTCCCAGCAATACCACCATCACAGCCAACGCTTTATTAGACAGACGGCGAATGAACAACGCATAAAGGATATTGCCTATATACTCGAAAAACAACGACCAGCATGGCCCGTTCAGCGGAAACATCTCGCCATTGCCACGAACCTCATAGCCCGCACCCGGCAGGGCAGGAATAAAAAATATGGTGCAAAGAAGAGACAACATCACCATGGATATGGCAACGTGCGTTCCATCCCATTGCACAGAACCCTGAATGCAGAACGTGATAGCCCCCAGAACAGCCCCCAGAACAACCATAGGATGAAGACGTATCAACCGGCGTTTAAAGAAATCTTTCATGGTGAGACTCTTACCCCAACGGTCGTCGTAAGCGTAACCGATCACAAAACCCGAAAGGATAAAAAAGAAATCCACGGCTAAATATCCGTGATTCAGAGTTTCAATAGCACTATTACTGGCAAAAGCGAAGCCCTCGAATACGTGATACCATATCACCATAAGAGCCGCCACACCGCGAAGTCCGTCAAGAAGATCATAATGCGCCTTGGTGTCTGAAAAGGCTGAAGCAGAAATGTTCGACATTTGTTTTTCTATTAGTAAGTTAGTATTTTCAGAGGGCAAAGATACGGTTTGCATTACGAAGTTTCTTTGCTTTAAAGCAAAAAAAAATGTAAATTTCTATCTTTAGCACATTCCAACTAAGTACACAAACAAAATTAGCTTCCAAAAACATCAGAGTTATTTAAGGTATATATCTTAATATAGGAGTTGTATGTAAAGACGACTATCTATAACACATACAAAAGATGAGTAAGTAGAGTAAATATCTAAAATGAATATAATCTGTTTGCAAAAAAATACGCGGAGATCTATCGATTCCGCGTATCAAATAATAAAAATAGATAGAATTTTATCAATCACCTACACGTAAAAATTTAAATGGAGACGACTCTTTAAAATCTTTTATGGTATTACCACTATAAATCTGTCCCTCTGATATAGACAATTTTTTAACAGGAGCACCTTCGGAAAAATTAGCATCTTTTAGGTTTACCCAAAAAGTGTTGGGAGTAATAGCAGATTCGAAAAAATAAACTAGGTTTTTGCTATCTGACACTGTCCTCCATTGAGTTGTAGATATTTCAGGACTTCCAGGCACTGAAATGCCATAAGGAACCGACACATTTCTCATTACACTGAAAACACTGGCTACAGCTATCTGTTGGTCGGCTGTTTTAGGCAGAACACCAATATAAAAGCTTGCTCTTGCAAATCTGTCTGGAGACTTATTAGTTCCAGGTAAAAATGCAAGCCCTCCCACAGACTTCCAGTAATCGTTCAGTGACAATTGTAGAGGATAAGCAGGCGAGTTTGTCATCACAACATACTCTTTGCCATGATAGATATTCATTTTATTATCTATAAACTCAAATATAGCATTGTCTCCTGTTGCATCCGATATAGCAAGATGTAAGGTTGCCATTCGCGAGCCATCAGGCATCATGTCAGAAACCAGTTGGAAATTTCCACGCTGTACTTCAGCCACAGCTTCATCGACAGTAGCAAAATTATCGAGAAAATATTGTGTCCATGCAGCTATAGTTAATCCCGGCTTATTTTTATCTCTATCTTCATATTGAGACTCTGGAAGCCACAATAAATTGGCAACTAGACCTTTTTCATTTATACCATCAGTACTCGAAAATTCATAGGCAGAAGTAACAATACTACCATACTTCGATTTCCATTTTAAAGAGTTTCCTCCCACTTCTCCATCCCGTTTCATTCCACGAGGGAATAACCAAATGTTACTGTGCATGTTCTCATTCCAGTCCATAGTGCGTCCAGTAACTACAGTATTATCTTCTCCTACATATACAGCTCGCGTACAAGCTTCCGATTTCAAGGCACTAATAAATATAAGCGCAACAATGAATAACACTTCCTTTTTCATATAACTTAAATAGATTAAATAAACAATCATCAAACTGATATAGATTGCATAAACAATTAAATGAAAAAAAAGTTTTCAATAATAATAAAAAGTTTGCTAAAAGTTTTGCTATTAAATTATTATCTAATTCACTAAACAATCTCAAATTGCACTTTCTATTTTTTACAATTTATTTCACCGTAATCAAGCCAAGTAAAAATGCATTTTTCTTATATATAAGTATGTAAAAAAAAGAATCAAATAGTATCATGTTTGAGTAGATACGACCTTATTCTTTAAGGTTAATGACGTACTTTAGGATATTTATTATTAAAACGGAAACCAAGACCGAGCATCAGATAATTAGGGGTCTGGAAATCCTGAAGATTGTAGCCGATGTGAAGGAATGAACTCCGGGTGACGTTGATCTTCAACGCAAAGACCTGATACAGTCCGCGCAAATCGCCACGTCCCAGCACATTCGTTCCCAAGCCGACACCGATGGTAAAAAACGGCATCACGTATTCGGCCCGTCCGGAAAGTCCCAACGCAAGCTGATGCTGGATGCCCGGCACAAGAAATTTACGACGGGAGGAACCGCTGCCTGCATCGTACTCCACCAGCGCATCTTCGGTGTACACATTGGCACTGCCGTCATAGACACCATCCAGCGAAACTCCGAAACGCAGCTTATAGTTGAAATTGTACATCGGAGCAAAGTTGAACCCCGCTACGGGATAGCTGCCCGGTGATGCAATCTGTTTTTCACCTACATAGACACCTTTGCGACGCCACGAGCCGAACAACACAAGGTCATAACTGATGTGTCGCGGAAAACGGGGAACGTAGGGATGAACCAATGATTTAGTGAGGTCGGCTTCTTCTCGGTTGAAGTTGTACACCAGTCCGATTTTCGCTCCGGTGGTGTTGATACCTGCATTGGGAAACTTGGTGTTGCCGTTGGAGAAATGCGTGAAGTCTCCGCCGATGATAAAGTCGAAATAACGGGAAAGCGACCAGTTAAGGTAGATACCTGCATTGAGGTAGGCATTCACCCGTGAGCCTACGGCTCCGTTGTAGGAGTTGTAATCGTTGTCATAAGGTTTCCATCCGGCAGAGATACCGAAGTTCCACTCGTAATTGAGCGAAAGGCGGGGATGAAAACGGGCAATGCGTGCACCTTGAAAGACGTAGAACGTCATCGGATCACCCAGCTGTTTTTTATCGCCAAAGGTGGTAAAGGCCAAGCCGAAACCTTGATAAGCTCCGCCATAGATGCGGTCGGCACAGGTGTTGGGACGAAACTTGAAAGAGTATTTCAGATGAGCGGCAAATGAACTCTGGATGGGTTTCCACCGTTCGTTCTCGCCTTGCAGGAAAGGATTGGTGGGGAACACGTATTGCGGCCGCGCCTCTATCCCCAACCGGTGAATGAAATGGTGGGGAACGTAGGGAGCTACGGTGTCGGCTCCGCATTGCGGGAAGCTGTTGTGCCGGAAGCCATGAATTTCTTCCTGCAATCTCCGCACTTCTTCACGAAGTTGGCGGACATCCTGCTGGAGCTGTTCCACGTCTTGCCGCATTTCCTTCACCTCTTTCTCTTCCTGCCCTACCTCCTGCGCACAAAGCGAAGTGCCGGGGAAAAGCAAAGCGGAACAGATTACGGCGATTTCCCATCTGGGTATCTTTACTCTCATATAATAGTCTGGTTTGTCTTTTCAGAACGGAAGTTACAAATGGAGCTTCTCAATGAACTGTGCCACATGATAGCCGTCCATCAACCCATGATGGCAGGTTACGGAAACGGGCATCATCAGTCTTTCTCCGTCGCGGAAGTACTTTCCGGTGGAGATTTTGGGAACACTGTCGCCCGAACGCATATTGGTGGGGTGCTTCATGTCGGTGAATGAGAGCCACGGCACTGCCGAATAATGTATGGCATTGGGATGGAAAGTACCTCCTTTGTTGAGTCCCGTAGTGGCTTGCAAACGTTCCATTTCTGCTTTTGCCCGACGGATAAAGACGAGTTCGTCCGGATCGTATTCAAAGGCGGCAAAAGAAAAGGTATGGTCGTCACGGCCTACGGTGGCTTCGGGCAGAAGGCTGTCATAGCACACTACCTTATCGCCCTCGATGCGGTAACGGAATTCTTCTACCGCAGCAGCGGCAGTCGTTATCCGGTGGAGGACTAACAGGGAAAAGGATATACCTTTGGCTTTGGCTTCCTGATACGCGCGCGTACAGTCTACCTGAACGGTCACTCCGAAAAACGGATCGTCAAAAGCACTGAAATGTTCGTAATGTTCTCTTCTGTTCCAAGTAGCAATATCGATAATCTTCTCTATCTGATTCATTCTAAACACTCTTTTTTATTTTAGAAACGCAGATTAACGCAAATTATCGCAGATTTAACCTATTTCCTTTGCGTTAATCTGCGTTTCTAAATTCAGTCTCTTTACTGATGTTGCTCACGCAACAGGTCGTTCACTGTTTTTACCGGGTTGAAAGTAGAAAGCGGCACTTCTACAAAGACGGTATTCCAATCGCTCATCGCTCCGTTCCACAAGCCGGGAAGTTCGAGAGCTTTCAGGTCTTTGCCGTTCTTCGATTTGTAGGAGATGAAGCCTGTTGCTTTATCTACGTACTTCACCAGGTCGAACTTATGTCCTTTATAATCGCGCACGGCACATACGAGGTCTACCGGATTGAAGTGTGTGCCTTTCTCGAACATTTCTTTCTTCTCCGGATCGTCCATGTCGATCTGTGAGCTTTCGAGGATTTGCAGGGAGATGGTTCCGTCGCTGTTGTAAGCAAGGAACGGGCCGCCACCGGGTTCGCCTACGTTCTTCACCATTCCGCAGACACGCATCGGGCGGTTGAACTTGTTTTTCAGGTAGATGGCGAGTACGGAATCTTCGAGGTCTTTCGTCTCCGGATTTTTGCAGAAGAGTTTCTTTTGCAGGAATTGAAGCATTTCCATCATCTGGTCGTGGGTGTATTTACCGCTGTCGAGCAGGGTAAGGTATTCGAATACTTGTTTTTGCAAAGTCACGAGCACTCCGGCAATCAGTTTCTTATAAGTAACGGTGTCGGCTTTCAGTCTGTCGGGCACTACGTTGTCGATGTTCTTGATGAAGATAATGTCTGCATCGAGGTCGTTCAGGTTCTCAATCAGTGCGCCGTGGCCACCGGGACGGAACAGCAGTTTGCCGTTGTCGCGGAAAGGTTGGTTGTCCATGTCGGCGGCAATCGTGTCGGTACTCGGCTTTTGTTCGGAGAAAGTGATGTAATAGTCCACTCCGTAGCGTTTGGCAAAATCCGCCACTTTTTCGGTTACCAGCTTCTTGAAGAGTTCACGGTGTTCGGTAGATACCGTGAAGTGCACATTTACTTTACCGCTCTTTCCGGCAGCATACAGGGCTCCTTCGGCGAGATGTTCTTCCATCGGCGTGCGTGAACCTTCGGGATACTTATGGAATTTGAGCAGACCTTTCGGCAGTGCGCCGTAATTCAGTCCGGCTGTTTCGAGCAGGGCGGATACCACTGCTTTATAGTTGCCGTCTTCGATCAGTCCGGGAATATCTTTTCCGTCGATACGCTGGCAGGCTACATTCAGGTCGTCATAAAAAGCAAAATCCTTGATTCCGTCGAAGAATGCGTGTTCGAACTTGGTTGTCGGCCGGTCATAGTCGGCGGACAGGAACTCGAACAGGTTCTTGAACATACGACTCGCTGCACCGGAGGCGGGAACGAACTTCACGACAGTCTTATCTGTGTTTGTATATGCATCCCAGGCGGCCAGATAAGCCTTCTGTTCTTCTGCATCGGGAGCTAATATTCCCTTTTCGATGGAGGCTGCCGCATCCAGCTTCAAAAAGGGGAAACCCGTCTGGAAACATGCTAATTGTTCTGCAATTTGCTCTTCCGTGATGCCTTTCTTGGCAAGCAACTCTTTGTCCTGTGTCGTTATCATAATATCTTATTTTATTAATTGATGCCCAAAAATACAAAATGTTATTTACTTCTTGCCGAATAACCGGGAAAAAAACTAATTTTACATCGAATTAACAAGATTGAATATGGACGACTTTTTTACATCGGAGGAAAAAAAGGAGCTTTTTTCACTCTACCGGCATTTGTTGCAATCTGCAGGAGATAGCATTTCCTGGAAGGATTGCCTAAAGTTAAAGAGACATCTTATCAAAGCGGCCCAGTGTAACGGTCTGCAACGCAATAACTTCGGGATGAATCCCGTCATCAGAGATTTACAAACGGCAGTGATCGTTGCCGAGGAAATCGGTATGAAAGGTTCGTGCCTGATCGGTATCATGTTGCACGAAATCGTGAAGGGGCATGTATTGTCTATCGACGAAGTGAACGCCGAATATGGGGATGACGTGGCAAGTATCATCAAGGGATTGGTGAAAACGAACGAGCTGTATGCGAAGAGTCCGGCTATCGAGTCGGAAAACTTCCGTAATCTGCTGCTTTCTTTTGCGGAGGATATGCGTGTGATCCTGATTATGATTGCGGATCGTGTGAACGTGATGCGCAAAATAAAGGATACGGGCAACGAGGAGGACCGGCTCAAGGTAGCAAACGAGGCTGCGTACCTGTATGCTCCGCTGGCGCACAAGCTGGGATTGTATAAGCTGAAATCGGAACTGGAGGATTTGTCTCTCAAATATACGCAGAAGGAAACGTATTATTTTATCAAGGATAAGCTGAACGAGACGAAGGCGTCCCGCGACAAGTATATCGCTGCTTTTATCGAACCGATCCAGAGGAAGGTGTCGGAAGCGGGATTGAAGTTCGACATCAAGGGGCGTACCAAGTCGATTCATTCGATATGGAACAAGATTCAGAAGCAGAAAACGTCTTTTGAGGGGATCTATGACTTGTTCGCCATTCGTATCATCCTCGATTCGGAACCGGACCCGGCTAAGGAGAAGCAGGAATGCTGGCAGGTTTATTCGATTGTTACGGATATGTACCAGCCGAACCCGAAGCGTCTGCGCGACTGGCTCTCTATCCCGAAAAGCAATGGTTACGAGTCGTTGCACATCACTGTGATGGGTCCGGAAGGGAAATGGGTGGAAGTGCAGATACGTACCCGCCGCATGGACGAGATCGCGGAACGCGGATTGGCTGCTCACTGGAGATATAAAGGTATCAAGGGTGAAACGGGTCTGGACGAGTGGTTGACTTCTGTGCGGGAGGCGTTGGAGAATGCGGACAATGATTCGCTGAAAGTGATGGATCAGTTTAAGATGGATCTCTACGAGGATGAAGTGTTTGTCTTCACGCCCAAGGGGGATTTGTTCAAGCTCGCCAAAGGGGCTACGGTATTGGATTTTGCTTTCCATATCCATAGTAAGTTGGGATGCAAGTGTATCGGCGCGAAAGTGAACGGCAAGAATGTGCAGCTCAAACAGAAACTGAACAGCGGCGATCAGGTGGAGATCATGACTTCAAATACCCAGACGCCGAAGCAGGACTGGCTGAACATCGTGACGACTTCCAAAGCGCGCACCAAGATAAGGCAGGCTCTCAAAGAGATGGTGGCACGCCAGCATGCTTTTGCCAAGGAGACGCTGGAACGGAAATTCAAGAACCGTAAGTTGGAATATGATGAAGCGACCATGATGCGCCTCATCAAGCGTTTGGGCTTCAAGAATGTGACGGAGTTTTATCAGCGGATTGCCGACGGTGGACTGGACGTTAATGAGATTCTGGATAAATATGTGGAGCAACAGAAGCGGGACAGTGATACGCACGATGAAATTGTGTATCGCAGTGCCGAAGGGTATAACTTGCAGGCTGCGCAACAGGAGGAAACGACGTCTAAGGAAGATGTTTTGGTGATCGATCAGAATCTGAAAGGGTTGGAATTCAAGTTGGCTAAATGTTGTAATCCGATTTACGGGGATGATGTGTTTGGTTTTGTTACGGTAAGCGGTGGTATCAAGATACATCGGGCGGACTGTCCGAATGCCAATCAGATGCGCGAACGTTTCGGTTATCGTATTGTGAAGGCTCGTTGGGCGGGGAAATCGGTGGGTACGCAATATCCTATCACGCTGCGGGTTGTAGGGCATGATGATATTGGTATCGTGACTAATATCACTTCTATTATATCCAAAGAGAATGGTATCACGCTGCGCTCCATCGGTATTGACTCGAACGACGGTTTGTTCTCCGGAACACTGACGGTCATGGTGGGTGATACGGGACGTTTGGAGGCTCTTATCAAGAAATTACGTACTATAAAGGGAGTAAAACAAGTTAGCCGGAATTAATTCCGGCTACTCTCCTATCTTACTTTCTTCTTTATATAATAAGGATAGGTAATCAATACAAAGAAGAGTAAAGCAATGGATGCTACTATCTGTCCGGTATGTAGCATCTTATCTGTATCCAATTCCATGTAGCAGGCGGTAGCGATTCCCAGCGAAATGCCGATTTCGGTTGCCAGCAGATGGGTGGTGTTGGCTGTTCCGCGTTGGCAATGGTGGGATAGCTTTACGAACATCACCAGAAATTCCGGCAGGATAAAGCCTAAGCCCAGTCCTAAGAGTACGGAGGAAATGCCTATGGAGATGTCTGTATTCAGTAGGGACATGGCTACGATTTCCAATCCGAGTCCTATAATGACCAGTCGCAGTGTTTTCTCTTTCAGGAAAAACAGACGTGCAAAGAACAGGGAAACGATGTATCCGAGGGCTGTTCCTACAAAGAACGGTACGGGGATTCCTGTGTTTCCGAGTACGAAATCGTTTAGGAAAGGGTGTACCATGGGAACCAGCAGTCCCGGAATGAAGGTTATCAGGATCAGATTGATGGCAGGAATCCATCCACGAAGCAACAAGAAGCGGTCGAAGGAATAGAGTTTGGTGACAATCGGCGCACGGAAAGGTACGTAGACTCCTGATAACATGAGGATTCCGACAGCTCCGGTTATGACAGATACAGTGAGCAGGGTTTGGAAGGATTGGCTTTGATAAAGCCATACTCCGAGGATAATGCCTGCGATCATTCCCATACGTGCCATCCAGGAGAAACTGACGTTTCCCGCACTGCGCAGTGTGGAGTTGGTGATGTCGATGGCCAATGTGATGCCGGCTGTTGTGCCTATGCCAAAGGCGAGCCCTTGCACGGTGCTCAACAGAATCAGTTCTGTGAGGTTAGTGACAAAGGCGTATCCGATGGTCGCCACTACCATCAGGGCAGCAGCAAACATACAGACGTACTTACGCTTGTATGCATCTACCAGATAGGCATGGAAAGGGCCGATGAGGAACATCCCCAAGGTGAAAAAGAGAAAGATTACTCCTGTCTGTGCAGCCGGCACTCCGAGACGGTCGGCCATCTCTACGGAAAGCACCGGAAATAACACATACAAGGATATAAACAACAGCAAATTAGCTACACATATCCGCATAAAATGAACTGTCCACAATTTAACTGCCATATACTATATTTAATATTGTTCCTTCTCGTTGGGGAAGTAGCAATTCTTCACGTCAGAAACGTAACGGCTGATGGCATCGGTCATCACCGTGTACAAGTCAGCGTAACGACGCAAGAAACGCGGACGGAATCCGTTGTTCATGCCAAGCATGTCCTGAATCACCAATACCTGACCGTCTACGTGGCCACCGGCACCGATACCGATAATAGGTATGGTCAGTTCGGATGCTACGCGTTCGGCAAGGGTTGCGGGGATTTTTTCGAGTACAATGGCAAAACAGCCTGCTTCTTCTAACAGATGGGCGTCGCGAATCAGTTTTTCGGCTTCGGCGTCGTCTTTGGCACGCACGGTATAGGTGCCGTATTTATTGATGGATTGAGGCATGAGGCCCAGATGTCCCATTACCGGAATGCCGGCGCATACGATGCGTTTCACCGTGTCTATGATTTCTTCACCGCCTTCGAGCTTCAAAGCGTCAGCGTGGCTCTCTTTCATGATACGGATGGCAGAAGCAAGTCCTTCCATCTCGTTGCCCTGATAGGATCCGAAAGGCATATCAACCACTACCATCGCACGTTTCACACCGCGTACCACGGATTTGGCATGATAGATCATTTGGTCGAGTGTGATAGGAAGTGTTGTCACATTACCTGCCATTACATTGGAAGCAGAGTCGCCTACCAGAATTACGTCCATTCCTGCACCATCTACAATCTGTGCCATTGTGTAGTCGTAAGCTGTCAGCATAGATACTTTTTCGCCTCTCTGTTTCATTTCAACCAGGCGATGAGTAGTCACCTTTCTTGAGTCATCTGATATATAACCAGCCATGTCTTTTTAAATTAAAAATTAATGATTAAAAATTAAAACGACGTCAAGCGCCTTCAAAAATCGCGGCAAAGTTATAACATTTAATTCATAACAGAGAAGGAAATGCAAAAAATCCTTTCAAACACCTCGCTTGGATAGCTGGGAGGCGGTTGGAAGGATTCTGTGAGGTATAATAAAAGCTCCTTAACAATATAAGGAAGCGATTTATCAAGTGCAATAATGCGTTTCGGATTTATTCTTTCTCTTAACGATGCAGGGTCAGGAGCTTGTCGTAAGTCATGTCGGTGAAGTCGTCTATTATATAATGTGCTTTGCCAGTGATGGCTTCGCGTGTATTGGTGGTGGCAAGTCCGATCACTGTTGCCCCGGAAGTCATTCCGGCTTGCAGGCCGTGGAAAGAATCTTCAAAGACGTAGGTGTTTTCGGGAGTGGCTTCAAAGATTTCCATTCCGAGCAGGAAGCAGTCGGGAGCCGGTTTGGAACGGGCAAACATCTCTCCGGTCAGGATGCGGTCTACCATTCCTTTAAATTCGGGGTGGGCATTGTAGACGTTGGCCATCTTCTCTTCGTTGGAGCTGGTGACTACGGCTATCTTTGCACCGTTACGGCGAAGATCGGCTATATAGGCTTCTACTCCGGGGATGTACTCGTAGGACATCTTTTGCTCGTAAACGTAGAGTTCGGCGCTTATTTCAAGCTGGGCTTCGGGTTGGTCCGAGAAATACTTTTCATAGATTTGCAATAATGTCTGTCCCTTAATACGGCGGCCGAAATCTTCTTCATTCAGATATTTCCGTCCCTGCTCGTCCCAGAAGACTGTGTACTGCGTTTCTGTATCCATAATGACACCATCAAAATCGAAGAGTGCCGCAATCGTTTTCGTTGTATTCATATATAAACTTTCTTTTTACCTAAACGTTAAACCTTGTGTATCCGTCGCTGCAAAGTTCCGAATAATCATCGAATCAGGCAAATAATTCGTACCTTTGCAAAGCTAAAAAAAACGTAACATACGTTTTTATCCAACAAAATCTACTAGCGCATGAGCAAGAACGACCCACATATCTTAGGCAAAGAAAGTATCGGCAAATTGCTGTTACAATATTCCATTCCTGCAATTATAGGAATGACAATTACTTCTATCTATAATATTATTGATAGTATCTTCATCGGACATGGCGTAGGCCCGATGGCGATTGCCGGACTGGCCATCAGCTTTCCGCTGATGAATCTGGTGGTGGCTTTCTGTACATTGGTGTCGGCGGGCGGTTCTACGCTGGCGTCTATCCGTCTGGGACAAAAGGATATGAAGGGGGCTACGGAAATCTTGTCACACACGTTGATGCTCTGTATCACTAATTCGTTCTTCTTTGGTATTTTGTCTTTCATCTTTCTGGATGATATATTGGTTTTCTTCGGGGCCAGTAACGAGACGCTTCCTTATGCGCGGAGCTTTATGCAGGTAATCTTATTGGGTACTCCTATCACTTATACGATGATTGGGTTGAACAACGTGATGCGTGCTACCGGATACCCGAAAAAGGCGATGTTGACTTCGATGGTGACGGTGGTGGCGAACATTATCCTCGCTCCTATCTTTATTTTCCACTTTGAATGGGGAATGAGAGGGGCTGCTACGGCAACGGTGATTTCACAGTTGATCGGTATGGTGTGGGTGGTGAGCCACTTTGTCAAGAAAGACAGTACGGTGCATTTTGAGGGGAATATCTGGAAGATGAAACGGAGGATTGTGGAGAGTATCTTCGCCATTGGTATGTCTCCTTTCCTGATGAATGTGTGTGCGTGTGCCATTGTGATTATCATCAATAACAGTCTGCAAAATTACGGGGGTGATATGGCGATTGGTGCTTATGGGATCATTAACCGTTTGCTGACGCTTTATGTGATGATTGTGTTAGGTCTGACGATGGGTATGCAGCCTATTGTGGGGTATAACTTCGGAGCACAGAAGATAGACCGCGTGAAACAGACATTGCGACTGGGGATTATCTCCGGGGTTGTGATTACCAGTAGCGGGTTTATTATCTGCGAGTTCTTCCCTCATGCCGTATCGGCTCTTTTCACGGATAGCGATGAATTGATTGATTTGGCCGTAGACGGTATCCGGCTGGCTGTATTGATGTTCCCGTTTGTAGGGGCGCAGATTGTGATTGGTAACTTCTTCCAAAGTATCGGGAAGGCTAAAATAAGTATTTTCCTTTCGCTGACGCGGCAGTTGCTTTATCTTTTGCCTTGCTTGTTACTCTTTCCCAACTGGTGGGGATTGGAAGGTATCTGGATTAGTATGCCGGTATCGGATGCATTGGCGTTTATTACGGCGGTTGTCAGTCTGATGATTTACATTAAGAAAGTGTCTAAACAACATCCGGAAACGGTAGCGGAATAAAGCATTAACTGCTTTACTCCGCCTGTTGGTTTTTATTCTTTATTCTGCTTTGATGCTCTTTACGGGGTTTTCATTGGCAACGTGCCAGGCTTTCACTACCACGCAAGCCACGATAACCAATAATACCAGCAGGGCTATTCCTATAAAAAGTAACAGATCCATATCTATTCGTTCGCTAAACTGTTCCAACCATATTTGGCCTGTAAAATAGGAAGCGGCAGTACCTATCAGCACAGAGATTACGGAGATATTCAGAATGTCGTATATCAATAATTTCAGGATGCCGGAGGCTTCTGCCCCGTTCACTTTACGTATGGCTATTTCCTTGCTGCGACGTTGAGTTTCTCCATTCACATAACCAATCAATCCCGTGATGACAATAAGCAGGATGAAGCAGGATGAAATCCAGACTGCGTTACGGAAACGGTATACGCTCTTATAGCCTTCGCGGATCATGCTGTCTACTGAATTGAAGTTCAGGGCTACATTCGGGAATGTTTTTGCCACACATTCGTTCAAGCGTTTCAGGTTCTCGTCATAGGGTTCTTTTAGACGGACATTGATGGTGTGATTGGCCGATTCTTTATCGGCAATCAATACGATGGGAGACTGACTGGAATAGAAACTTCTATTACGAATATCATCAAACACTCCTACGATGGTACCTTCTACCCCACTCACTGATTTTCCTACGGCACCATCGGTCCATTTCATCAAACGAACGAGTTCTTTATTTACCAATAGATCGCCTTTTTTCTTGATGGTGGTGCCTTCTGTTATTCTGATTCCCATCACATTCGGATAATCATAGTCGCACATATTGAAATTAAGGGTGGCAATGCGTTTGCCGTCGTTACCTATCAATCCACGTGTCCAATATTCTCCCAGTACGCTGTGTGTGGATGCCGATACCCCCTCCACCATCGGTTGGCGGAGCAACTCGTCTTTTATATGTTCTACTGTTTCGCCTGACATCCAGGTTTCAGCTTCTACCAGTCCCGGAATCTTGATTCCCATATCTCCATTCATCAGGTGAGAATATTGTAACAGGGTAACCAGCAATAGTCCGAGTACAAAGGAGGTGCCCGTGAACTGGACAAATAGCAATGAACGTTTCCATCCTCTTTTTCCATCTGTATAGTGCCGGAATACCTGCGTGACGGGAATACGTGAGAACAGTTTTCCCGGTATGCCTCCTGCCAGAAGGAAAAGGACTACTACAGTGAGCAAGGGTATCCAAATGATGTCCCAGGCAAACAGTGAGGCAAGGCTGGTTCCCAGCAGGTCTTCGATCAATTCGCCCATGTTGATTATCAACAGGAAGCTAAACAGAACGGATAGTAGAACCAATACTCCGGTTTCTGCCAGAAACATGCCAAAGATGTTTCCGGAACTGGCTCCACTGCATTTATGCACTCCTACGCTTTTTGCACGACGACTGATAGTGGCTATTGAAATCAACATATAATTCATGATGGCTACAAAAAACACTGAAAAGCCGAGGAAGCCGAATATCATCAAACGTTTCTGGGTATCGGCAGAATCCAGATGGCGTTTCGAAAGAGGAACAACGCTGTATTCCAACTTCCAGTCATCCCATTGCAAGGGACTGTATTTTGCCATCACTTGTTGGATTTTGCTGTTCACCTTATCTATATCCGACGCATGACGCAAGCGTGCAAAGGCATAAAAGATATCATTCCCATTCCAACCGTTACCACTCGCATAGCGACCATCGCGGTGGATGGTAATCACAAAGTCACGGGAGAGCATCGAATTTTCGGGTATGTCTTTATAGACGCCGCGAATTGTGAGCTCCAACTGCTTGTCGGCCGAAAGGGTTTTCCCAATAGGGTCTGCACTGCCGAATGTTTCACGGGCAAAATGTTCTGAAACAAATATGCTATTCGAGATGATGAGATCTTTCGCGTTCCCTTTTAGTACGGGTATACCCATCGTTTCAAAGAAACAGGTGTCGACCATCATGTAATTTGCTTTTGACAGCAGTTTATCCTCCTTATAAATATGATAAAACTGGGAAGGAAGTACACAGGTGGCTGATTCTATTTCTTCAGGCATATCCTGCGCCAGGGTAAAAGCTACCGGATCGCAGACGGTATAGTCATAATTCATTCCGTCATCGCCCTGCACTTCGCCGGTCGTCATATTCTGTGCCGCTATTCTCGCCATTATCAGATTCTCCGCTTCCGGGTAACATTTCTCATAGCTCATCTCAAAAGCTATTTGCGAGAAAAGCAAGATGCCAACTGTTAGTCCTAAAGAAAGGGAGAGCACTCTTACAATATTCAAAGTACGCTCATGCAGTAATGTACGTATACTATAATAGATTTGTCTCATATCCACTTCTAATCAGGTTTATACTATCACACTGGCTACTACACTTCCGTCGAACAAATGAACTGTACGATGGGCAAAGGATGCATCATGTTGTGAGTGTGTCACCATGATGATGGTTGTCCCCTCTTGATTCAGTTCGGTCAACAGGTTCATCACTTCTGCCCCATTCTTTGAATCGAGGTTACCTGTCGGCTCATCGGCGAGAATCAGTTTCGGATTGGTCACCACGGCACGGGCAATGGCCACACGTTGTTGCTGACCACCAGAAAGTTGTTGCGGAAAGTGTTTGGCACGGTGGCTGATGTTCATCCGTTTCAGAATGTCTTCTACCATGCGGCGGCGTTCGGATGCTTTAAAGCCCAAGTATGTCAGAGGAAGTTCTACATTCTCGTAAACATTCAGTTCGTCGATCAGGTTAAAACTCTGGAATACGAATCCGAGTTTGCCCTTACGCACATGGGTACGTTCTTTCTCTTTCAATCCACCCACTTCTTCACCCATCAAGCGGTAGGAGCCTTCGGTGGGGTTATCGAGCAGCCCCAGAATGTTCAACAAAGTGGATTTACCACAACCGGAGGGGCCCATAATGGCTACAAACTCTCCCTCTTTTACTTCAAGGTTTACGTGATTCAAGGCAACTGTCTCCACCTCGGAAGTACGGAATACTTTACTGATGTTGTTTATTTCAATCATAATCTTTTTATTTATGTTTTTAATTATTCACTTTTAAGGCTATTCACGGGATTTTCATTGGCAATCCGCCACGATTTCCAAAGTACGCAGGCTACGATAACGAGAAGATTTACAATCGCTATCAGTACATACGCCGCCCAACTGACGGGCACGTGTTCGGCAAACATATCCATCCACATATCATTGACGTACCATGATGCCGCCACACCGATTACAACGGCTGCAACCGCCACATAGAGCACATCTTTCACCAGCATTTCCAGAATGCCGGAGGCTTCGGCGCCATTGACTTTGCGTATGGCAATTTCTTTGGAACGGCGGCGGACTTCATCGGTTGTATAGCCTATCAATCCCATCATCATCACAAAGAACATGGTAACCGCCGCCAGTATAGTAGCATTGCTGAAGACGCGGATGGAGTTATAACTCTCTTTTATCATCTGCTCCATCGAACGGAAATCGACCGTTTTATCGGGGAAAGCATCTGCCGATACTTTATTCAGTTTCTGAAGATTCTCTGCAAAAGGTTCTTTCAGCCGGACATGAACGCAGTTCCCGAAATTCTTGGTACTCATCAGGATGAAGGGGGTTTGCGGGTTGGTGAAATTACCGATCCGGAAGTCTTTAATCACTCCCACTACTTTACATACGTAACCTGAATTATAGACGGTACGGTTCAATAGTTCGGTTCCCCAGTGCATCCATTCGCCGTATGTTTCATTGATGACTACTTCGTCTTCATTTCGTGGCATACGTCCCTCCTTCATCACCATACCCATCATCTTGGGATAGTCTTCCATCATTTCGCAAAAACGGGAGGAGAAAAGTGATTGTCCACTTTCATCCTGAATCATCGTTCCGCTATAGCTATATACGGGATGGGAATCGGCACTGGACACGGACTCTACATAAGGCAGGCCGCGGAAGAAAGTCAGGGCATAGTCTTGGTTTTCTTTATTGCCGAAACCGGTATTGGCTACGACAACGTGCTTCGGATTGTATCCCAGGTCTTTGTTTAAGACATAGTAGTATTGCAGCATCACCACATACATCAGTCCGCAGATGAAAGCTACGCCGGCAAACTGCACGAATAATAGCGGGCGTTTCCAGCCTTTCTTTCCTTCTGTGTAGCGGCGGAAGACTTGTGAAACGGGGATTTTGGCAAAGATACGTCCGAGCAGTACTCCTCCTATGAGGAACAGGATAGCTACCGTCAGTAGGGGTACCCAAAGACGGTCTAAAGAGAACAGGGCTCCGAGTTCAACGGCGGTTGTGTCTTCTATAAAGTCGCGGAAGTTCAGTAAGATTAATCCCATCAGTAGTAAGGCGAAGAGAATAATGATAGCTGTTTCCAATAGGAACATTCCCAGAATTTTGCCGCTGCCTGCACCGCTGCACTTATGTACGCCGATGGCTTTGGCGCGGTATGAGAGTGAAGAGATGGAGATCAGTACGTAGTTCAAGGTAGCGATGAAAAGGATGATTATTCCCAAGATAGACATGATGTTACGCATCCGCTTCACGTCCGGTTCTTCCCTGTATACATCACAGATCGGCTTTACAAAAGCGGTATAACCTACCACTTTCTGGTCTTCCGCAGGACGATATTTCTTTATCAGGTCATTCAACCGGGCATTCACCACGGATTTGTCTGCTCCGGGACGGAAACGGATAAATGCGATCCAGCTATCGCCTCCTCTCCAGGAGTAGTTTCCCCATCCACGGCTCCATACGGTAGGCAGAGAAATCACTGCATCCGGTCTGACGGTGGCATTTTCGGGTATGTCGGCGTATGTGCCTTTCACCGTCAGTTCTATTTCTTTATTATAGGAGATTACTTTGCCTATCGGGTTTTCTTGATCGAACATCTTACGCGCCAACCGGTCACTAAGAAAGACAACATCTTTCTGCATCAGTTCTTTTTCCGGAACACCGCTCAAAACGTCGATACCCATAGTTTGAAAGAATAGTGAATCGGCTGTCACTTTGTTAGCTTCAAAACGGACACTTCCATGATAAAGAGGGGCACTCATCCAGACACAATAGCTGGTGGCTGCTTCCACTTCTTTAGGAAAATTCTCCAGTATGGCACCCGCCACCGGTCCGCAGTTCATTTCCTGCGGCTCAAAGGTTTGGCCATTGGCGGAAAAGACGGAGAAGATCTGATACAGGTTATCATAATCTTTGAAGCATTTGTCAAAGCTCTGTTCGAAAGCCACGCGGGCAAACAACAGGATGCTCATCGTCAGCCCCAACGCCAAGGAGAGGATTTTGATAACGTTGGAACCATGCCCCCGCAATAAAGTACGGATCACATAATAGATTTGTTTCATATTATATTTTATTTCTGTTTTTTCTATTTTCAAGAATGCAGAAAGCATGCCAAAAAAGAATAACAATTCATTATCAGGTGTTTATCATTTCAACCTTTCTGAATATTGTCTAATTATTAGACAGTACCGTCTAATTTTTAGACAACCGGGGGACTATTCCATTTCTCCTTTAAATTGTTCCAACAGTCTCTATTATCCATGGGGAGATTGTTCATCCCGGTAGAAAACTTTATCTTTGCATCCAGTTTTCTAAACTATTAAAGTAATGATGAAGAGGAAGAATTTATATGCACTGTTTTCGTGCTTGTTCCTTTCGGGATGCGGTATGATAGACTATCATCCGTATGACGTCCGCATCAGCGGAGAAACAGAGGTCAACGCACACAACATCGAAAGAATAGAAGCGAATTGCCAGGGTAAAACTACGATACGGTTCGTGACAATGGGCGATTCACAACGATGGTATGACGAAACGGAAGATTTTGTAAAAGCGATCAATCAACGGAATGATATTGATTTCGTCATCCACGGAGGGGATATGAGTGACTTCGGACTGACCAAGGAATTTCTTTGGCAAAGGGATATCATGAACGGACTTCATGTGCCTTATGTGGCTCTGATCGGAAATCATGACTGTCTGGGAACGGGAGCGGAAACCTACAAGGCTGTATTCGGCCCCACAAACATCTCTTTCATCGCAGGAAATGTGAAGTTTGTCTGCCTGAATACCAACGCTTTGGAGTATGATTACTCCGAACCTGTACCGGACTTTACCTTTATGGAAAATGAGATAACGAACAGGAGGGACGAGTTTGAAAAGACGGTTATTTGTATGCACGCGCGTCCCTATACGGATGTGTTCAATGATAATGTGGCAAAAGTATTTCAGCACTATGTCAAACAGTATGCAGGAATACAGTTCTGCACGGCCGCCCACACCCATCACCATCAGGACGATGTGATTTTTGATGATGGAATACATTATGTTACCAGTGATTGTATGGATTACCGTACTTATCTGGTATTTACAATAACTCCGGAAAAATACGAATATGAGCTGGTTAAATACTAATTATATCTTACGCGCAGGAGTACTGTCTGTGCTTCTCCTGCTTCCCGGTCTGATGTCTGCTACCTGCAAGAGGGATACGATTATCAACAACTACAAGGATAATTCGCTCCATTTTATCATCAAGGATGATTCAATTATCACCTTTCGCACCGGGGAGTCTTCATTCACCATTATCAAAGCGGACTCCGTGTTGCCTGCCACACCGAAGCGCACCAAACATACCCGCTATGATAATCGGGTTCACCGTTTCCGCAGAAACTGGGAGCGGATTATCCCGACTCATTCCAAAATACAATATGCCGGAAATATGGGATTACTCTCTTTCGGTACAGGATGGGATTATGGAAAGCGTAATCAGTGGGAAACGGATGTATTGCTCGGATTCATCCCGAAATATTCTTCGAAGAAAGCAAAAGTGACCATGACGCTCAAGCAGAACTATATGCCCTGGAGCATTAATATTGGAAAAGGATTCTCGACAGAGCCTCTTGCCTGTGGTCTTTATGTGAATACCGTATTTGGAAATCAGTTCTGGGTGAACGAGCCGGAACGTTATCCGAAGGGGTATTATGGTTTCTCAAGCAAAGTGCGTTTCCATGTCTTTATGGGGCAACGCCTGACCTATGATATTGACCCGCAACGCAGATTTATGGCCAAGTCTGTAACCTTTTTCTATGAAATAAGTACGTGTGACCTTTATGTGATTAGTGCGGTAAACAATAGTTATCTCCGTCCACGTGATTACCTTAGTTTATCATTCGGATTAAAGTTCCAGTGGTTATAGATGGAGGCACAAGGAGTATAAAATCAATTTTGAATTACGATTCTTGAATTATCACATCCTTTTTTCGTAAGTTTGCGCTTTACAAACTTGAACGAAAATGAGTAAATCTGGAACAATCATCATTGTAGACGACAATAAAGGGGTGCTGACTGCCATACAAATCCTTTTAAAAAGTTATTTCTCAAAGGTCGTTGCACTCTCCTCGCCTGTCACCCTGACGAGCGTCCTGCGGGAAGAAATGCCGGAAGTGGTATTGCTGGACATGAATTTCACATCGGGCATCAATACCGGCAACGAGGGATTATTCTGGTTACATGAAATAAAAAAAGTACGTCCGGATCTTCCGGTCGTACTTTTTACGGCTTATGCCGATATTGAACTGGCTATCCGAGGTATTAAAGAGGGAGCAACGGACTTTATCGTCAAACCCTGGGACAACCGGAAACTGGTGGAAACGCTGCAAACCGCAGCAACCTCTACGCACAATGACAGGAAAACGGCAAGTAAAGAAAAGCCTGTTCACTCGCCTATGTACTGGGGAGAAAGCAAGGTTATGCAACAACTACGCACTTTGATCGAAAAGGTTGCCATCACCGATGCCAACCTCTTGATAACGGGTGAAAACGGAACGGGAAAAGAGATGCTGGCACGGGAAATACATGCGCTTTCCAACCGCAAACATAAAGAAATGATTGCCGTGGATATGGGAACCATCACGGAATCTTTATTCGAGAGTGAGCTTTTCGGACATGTAAAAGGATCGTTCACTGATGCACACGCCGACCGGACAGGTAAGTTCGAGGCTGCCGAAAAGAGTACGCTGTTTCTCGACGAAATAGGAAACTTGCCCTACCATCTGCAAGCAAAGCTACTAACTGCCATCCAACGGCGAAGCATTGTGAAAGTGGGAAGTAACACGCCAATTCCTATTGATATCCGACTGATATGTGCCACGAACCGGAACCTGCAGGAGATGGTGGCGAAAGGCGAATTCCGGGAAGACTTGCTCTACCGTATCAATACCATTCATGTGGAAATTCCTCCCCTGCGCGAACGGAAAGAGGATATTATCCCATTGGCCGAACGATTTATGGCTCACTTCTGCAAGCAATATGACAAGTCGTTGATGAAGTTCACTCCCGAAGCAGAGGATAAATTGACTGCGCATCCCTGGTATGGCAATATCCGCGAATTGGAGCACGTTATCGAAAAGGCGGCTATCATCAATGACAGTCCGCTGATTCCTGCTGAATTGTTCCAATTATCCGTACCACGGACAGCTATTCAGGAACAGAGTATCTCCACTCTGGAAGAAATGGAAGTGCAGATGATACGGAAAGCGCTCGATGCCTGTGCGGGAAATCTATCGGCAGTAGCCGCTCAACTGGGAATAACCCGGCAGACGCTCTATAACAAGATGAAAAAATTCGGATTATGAGCTCACAGATCCAACAACTGGGGAGTCGGTACTGGTTCAGAGTTTTGCTGACTGTACTTTTCTGTATATCGACCGTCTGGTTCGGTATTCATCAGTCATACGGTTGGTTGGGGGTTAGTCTTTGTCTGCTGGTACTTAGCATCATCTGGCAAATCCGCCTGTACCAGCTTCACACCAAGCAGGTGCTTTTCATGATTAACGCGCTTGAGAATAATGATAACACTTTTCATTTTCCCGAAGAAAACGGTACTCCCGAAAGTCTAAAGATCAACCGGGCACTCAACCGGGTGGGGCATATCTTATATAATGTAAAAGCGGAAACCGCCCAACAAGAGAAATATTACGAGCTGATTCTGGATTTTGTCAGTACAGGATTGCTGGTACTCAATGACAATGGGGCTGTTTATCAGAAGAACAAGGAGGCACTCCGTCTTTTGGGGCTGAATATATTCACGCATATCCATCAGTTGAGTAAAGTAGACACTACACTCATGGAGAAAATAGAGAACTGCCGTCCCGGAGACAAACTGCAAGTGATATTTCACAACGAACGGGGAACCGTTAATCTATCCATACGTGTATCGGAAATCAATGTGCGCAAAGAACATCTGCGTATTCTGGCTCTGAACGACATCAATACCGAACTCGATGAAAAGGAAATAGATTCATGGATTCGCCTGACACGGGTTCTGACGCATGAAATCATGAATTCGGTCACGCCTATCACTTCCCTTTGTGACACTCTTCTTTCCATGTCCGAGGGCAAAGATGAAGAGATCAGTCACGGGTTGCAGACCATCAGCACCATAGGAAAAGGGTTGCTCTCTTTTGTAGAATCTTACCGGCAGTTTACACGCATACCTACACCGGAACCGTCATTGTTCTATGTAAAAGCGTTCATAGAAAGGATGATTGAACTTGCCCGCCATCAGAATCCGTGTGACACCATTTGTTTCCACACGGAGATTTCTCCTGCGGACTTAATTCTGTATGCGGATGAAAACCTCATCGCCCAGGTGGTTATCAATCTTCTGAAGAATGCCATTCAGGCAATCGGCAGCCAGCCGGATGGTAGAATCGAGCTTCGGGCTTATTGCAATGACATGGAAGAAATATGGGTCGAGATCAAAAATAACGGTCCTGAAATCCCGTCGGAAATAGCAGAGCATATCTTTATTCCTTTCTTCACCACCAAAGAAAATGGTAGCGGAATCGGACTTAGTATTTCACGGCAGATCATGCGTCTTTCGGGCGGGAGTCTCACTTTGCTTCGAGAGAAAGAAACAACGTTTATTTTAAAATTCAAATAACTATTGATATATGATACCTGCACTCGTCAACAATCCCTTATTCCGGGGGATCACTCCGGAAAGACTTTTTGCCGATCTGGAAGAGATCAGTTTCCATACACGTTCTTATAAGAAAGGGGAAATCCTGGCTCAACAGGGGGCTGTGTGTAATCGCCTCGTCATCCTGACCAAAGGAAGCGTGCGTGGAGAGATGATTGATTATTCGGGGCGTCTTATCAAAGTGGAAGACATCGCTGCTCCAAGAGCGATTGCCCCTCTGTTTCTATTCGGTGAGGAGAACCGCTATCCGGTGGAAGTGACTGCCAACGAACCGACAGAGGTTATCGAACTTCCTAAATCAAGTGTATTGAGTTTATTCCGTAAAAACGAGCAGTTTTTAGAAAACTATATGAATCTTTCTGCCAATTATGCACGGACTTTATCGGATAAACTTTTCTTTATGTCGTTTAAAACGATTCGTCAGAAACTTGCTTCGTACCTGCTCCGATTATATAAACAGCAGCAACAGACGCATATCACCCTCGACCGTTCACAACAGGAATTGAGTGATTACTTCGGGGTATCCCGTCCTTCCCTCGCCCGTGAACTGGCGCACATGCAGGAAGATGGATTATTGATAGCCGATCGCAAGCATATCACTATTTTACAGAAAGAAGAACTGGTACGGCTTATCCAATAATAGGAACTGTTTTAAGGATTTATGAATTGAATAATGAGTGTTTTAGATAAAAAATATTCATTGTTGTAACATTGGTTACAGAATTAGCTGAAACCTTTCTTCTACTTTTGCGTTCAATAAATAAAATATTGGACTAATTAAAAACGTAAAAGTTATGAGTATGTTCTGTTATCAATGTCAAGAAACCGCAATGGGTACCGGTTGTACCTTGAAAGGTGTATGCGGTAAAACATCTGAAGTGGCTAACCTGCAAGACTTACTACTCTTCGTAGTACGTGGAATTGCTGTCTACAACGAACATCTGCGTAAAGATGGACATCCTTCCGAACAAGCAGACAAATTTATCTATGATGCTTTGTTCATTACCATCACCAACGCCAATTTTGATAAAGTGGCTATCACTGAAAAAATCAAAGAAGGACTGAAACTGAAAAATGAACTTGCCAACAAGGTAAAGATTGAAAATGCTCCTGACGAATGTCTTTGGAATGGAAGCGAAGATGAGTTTGAAGAGAAATCAAAAACTGTCGGTGTGCTTCGCACTCCCAACGAGGATATCCGCTCACTGAAAGAACTTGTACACTATGGCCTGAAAGGAATGGCTGCTTACGTAGAGCATGCGCATAACCTGGGCTACGAGTCACCGGAAATATTTGCTTTCATGCAACATGCCTTATCCGAACTGACCCGCAATGATATTACAGTGGAAGAACTGGTTCAGCTGACTTTGGAAACAGGAAAGCATGGAGTATCGGCAATGGCACAGCTGGATAAGGCGAATACCAGCAGCTACGGAAATCCGGAAATCTCACAAGTGAGTCTCGGTGTACGCAATAATCCGGGTATATTAATCAGCGGACATGATTTGAAAGACCTGGAAGAGTTATTGGAACAAACAGAGGGTACAGGAGTAGATGTATATACTCACAGCGAAATGTTGCCTGCACATTATTATCCTCAACTAAAGAAGTACAAGCATCTGGCAGGAAACTACGGAAATGCCTGGTGGAAGCAGAAAGAGGAATTTGAAAGTTTCAACGGTCCTATCTTGTTCACAAGTAACTGTATCGTTCCGCCACGTGCAAATGCCAGCTACAAGGATCGTATTTACATCACAGGAGCCTGCGGCTTGGAAGGGGCACATTACATCCCCGAACGTAAAGACGGAAAACCGAAAGATTTTTCTGCACTGATTGCTCATGCTAAGCAATGTCAGCCACCGGTAGCCATTGAAAGCGGAACGATTATCGGAGGATTCGCGCATGCACAGGTGACAGCCCTGGCAGATAAAGTGGTGGACGCCGTGAAGAGCGGAGCTATCCGTAAATTCTTTGTAATGGCAGGATGCGACGGACGTATGAAGAGCCGTGAATACTATACGGAATTTGCTCAAAAATTACCTGGTGACACCGTGATTCTTACTGCCGGTTGTGCCAAGTACAGATATAATAAACTGGCTTTAGGTGATATCAACGGCATTCCGAGAGTGTTGGATGCAGGACAATGTAACGACAGTTACTCACTGGCCGTCATCGCTTTAAAACTGAAAGAGATCTTCGGATTGGATGATGTGAATCAGTTGCCTATCGTATACAACATCGCCTGGTACGAACAAAAGGCGGTCATTGTTTTATTGGCATTACTGGCTTTAGGAGTGAAACATATTCATCTGGGTCCTACTCTCCCCGCTTTCCTTTCACCGAACGTAAAGAACGTATTGATCGAACAATTCGGAATCGGAAGTATCAGTACAGTAGATGAAGATATTGTGAAGTTCCTATCCTAAATAACAATCAATCAAGCGGGGATTTGGAGATTCCCGCTTGATTTACAGAATATCAATCCTCTCTAGGCAATATTAAATTGAGAAGCACTCCCACTAAAGCTGCCAGTCCAATGCCGGACAATGAAAAATCGCCCCAATTAAAGGCAGCGCCACCAATGCCGACAGTCAGTGTCAAAGACACAATGATTATATTTCTGGTACGACTCAAATCAATGCAATTATTCACAAGATTACCAATGCCCGCGCAAGCAATCGTTCCGAAAAGTAATAACATGATGCCGCCCAGTACCGCACTTGGAATGGATCTTAGTAATGCACTGATTTTACCGATAACAGAAAATAAGATAGCGGAAATGGCAGCTATTCTTATCACTTGCGGATTGGTTATCTTTGTCAGAGACATGGCTCCGGTCACTTCCGAATAAGTTGTCACAGGAGGACCACCCAACAATCCGGCACAGAAACACGCCAGACCATCCCCCAATAAAGTACGGTGCAACCCCGGATCTTTCACGAAATCTTTTCCGGTGACCGTATTAACGACATAAATATCACCAATATGTTCTATCACCGGAGCAATGGCTACCGGAATCATAAACAACACAGGTTCCCATGAGAATTTAGGAAAGACAAACTGCGGCAATCCAATCCAGGCAGCATCCCTGACACCGGACAAATCTAAATCGTAGAAAAGCCATGCAGCCAGATACCCTACTACAATTCCACAGAAGATAGGAATCAGTTTCAAAAGCCCTTTGGCTTTCATTGAAACAACGACTGCGGTAACCAACGAAAGCAGTGCCAATACCCAGTTCTCTTTTGCCATATTCACTCCCGTTCCCGCCAGTGACAAACCTATCAGAATGATGACAGGTCCTATGACAACAGGAGGAAACAGCCGCTCAATCACCCTCACTCCCTGCCATTTGACAAGCGCACTCATCACAAAGTAAACTAATGCTACTCCAACCATGCCGGATAAGGTGCCGGGCAACCCATAAAGTTCTGTCGCTTTAATGATAGGCGCAATAAATGCGAAACTACTCCCCAGAAAGATAGGAACCTTTCCACGCGTGACCGCATGAAAGATAAGCGTACCAATACCTGCTGTAAACAGAGCTGTAGAAGGGTCAAGCCCCACCAATAACGGCACGAGTACCGTAGCACCGAAAGCTACAAACAAGAATTGTACCCCCACCACCCCTTTCCTCAAAGGTGTAAGATTATTTGAATCCATAAGTATAATGTAGATTATTCTTTGCAAAATTAGTCTTTTTAGACAATTTAACTCCCTTTTTTCACAAAAATACATCCAAAAAGGGTTTTTATTTGTTGTTAATAATGTGTAACTTCGCACGGTGAGAATTAATACGACAATTTTATAACTTTATAATATATTGCCTATGATATTTACAGCAGAAAACACCCTACTTATCGGTTCTATCTTACTTTTCGTCAGCATCGTTGTTGGAAAAACCGGATACCGCTTTGGAGTACCTACCTTATTATTGTTCCTCGTAGTAGGAATGTTGTTTGGAAGTGACGGCCTCGGCCTGCAATTCCACGACGCGAAAGACGCCCAATTTATCGGTATGGTGGCCCTTAGTATTATCCTTTTCTCGGGAGGTATGGATACGAAATTCAGAGAAATCAAACCTATTCAAGGTCCCGGTATCGTGCTTTCCACTGTCGGAGTACTACTTACAGCTCTTTTCACCGGACTCTTTATCTGGTGGATATCAGGTATGAGCTGGTCGAATATTTATTTACCTATCACTACTTCCCTGCTTTTGGCCTCCACCATGTCGTCTACGGACTCGGCTTCGGTGTTCGCCATTCTCCGTTCACAGAAGATGAACTTGAAACATAACCTTCGTCCCATGCTGGAACTGGAGAGCGGAAGTAATGACCCGATGGCCTATATGCTGACCATTGTCCTGATACAATTCATTCAATCTGCAGGTATGGGAGTCGGAGCTATCGTGGGGTCTTTCGTCATCCAGTTTATCGTCGGTGCAGCCGCCGGATATGTACTTGGAAAGCTGGCCATCCGCATGTTGAATAAGCTCAACATTGATAATCAGGCCTTGTATCCCATCTTATTACTTGCATTTGTATTTTTCACGTTCTCCATCACCGACTTACTGAAAGGTAACGGATACCTTGCCGTATACATCGCCGGTATCATGGTAGGAAACAATAAAATCATGCATCGTAAAGACATCTACACCTTTATGGACGGACTGACCTGGTTATTCCAAATCATCATGTTCCTTTGTCTGGGATTGCTTGTCAACCCGCACGAAATGCTCGAAGTAGCTGCCGTGGCATTGTTGATTGGTGTTTTCATGATTATTATCGGGCGCCCGTTAAGCGTGTTCCTTTGTCTGCTTCCATTCCGGAAAATCACGATGAAATCACGTATTTTCGTATCCTGGGTAGGATTACGCGGTGCAGTTCCTATCATCTTTGCTACCTATCCGGTAGTGGCGGGCGTAGAAGGTTCGAACCTCATTTTCAACATTGTATTCTTTATTACCATTGTCTCATTGGTCGTACAGGGAACAACCATTTCTTTCGTCGCCCGGATTTTGAATCTTTCCAAACCGCTGGAAAAAACCGGTAACGACTTCGGAGTGGAACTTCCGGAAGAAATTGACTCTGACCTTAGTGACATGACTATCACCAAAAGTATGCTGGAAGAAGCAGACACATTGAAAGATATGAATCTCCCGAAAGGCACGCTGGTAATGATCGTGAAGCGCGGAGATGAGTTCCTGATTCCCAACGGAACGCTGAAACTGCACGAAGGAGATAAACTGTTACTTATTTCCGAAAAATCCAAAGAAGAAGATACTGATTCAGAATAACATCAGAAAAGAGTTATTCAGCACACTATAACTGATTCGTCTCCACGCATGGAACCTCTTGCCTTGGCAAGGCATTCGTTTCATCTTCATGCGTGGAGACGAAATGTTTTATATAGGCCAATGAACTAGTTCTAAGGAAGAAACACGAATGACCTTTATCCGGCTGGTAAAATTGTTCGCTCCCCCTCCGTTAATTAACCGTAAAACTTGAATTTAAAATTCGGTTTACATCTACGAAGTATTAATTTTGCGCAGTTTTAAACTAAATGTGCAAAAATCGAATGGAACAAGAACATCAGTTCATTGATTATATTGAGCAAAGCATCATCAAAAACTGGGACAAAGATGCCTTAACTGACTATAAAGGAATTACCCTCCAATATAAGGATGTAGCGCGTAAAATCGCTAAATTTCACATCGTCTTGGAAAGTGCCGGCATCCAGCCGGGAGATAAAATAGCCGTTTGCGGACGTAACAGTGCTCACTGGGCAGTTACTTTCTTGGCGACTATCACTTACGGGGCTGTTATTGTTCCCATCTTGCATGAATTCAAGGCAGATAATATTCATAATATCGTCAACCATTCCGAAGCCAAATTACTTTTCGTCGGCGACCAGGCATGGGAGAACCTGAATGAAGATGCCATGCCTTTGTTAGAGGGCATTGCTTCGCTGGCTGATTTCTCGGCATTAGTGTCCCGGAACGAAAAACTGACTTACGCTTTTGAACACCGGAACGCTATTTACGGCCAACAGTATCCCAAGAACTTTCGACCGGAACATATTTGTTACCGGAAAGATCGACCGGAAGAACTGGCTATCATCAATTATACTTCCGGTACCACAGGTTACTCTAAAGGAGTGATGCTCCCCTATCGCAGTCTTTGGTCGAACGTGGCTTATTGCTTCGAAATGCTGCCCGTTAAACCGGGAGACCATATCGTTTCCATGTTGCCTATGGGACACGTGTTCGGTATGGTATATGATTTCCTTTACGGATTCTCTGCAGGTGCACACATCTATTTCCTGACGCGTATGCCGTCTCCGAAAATCATTTCCCAATCTTTCTCCGAAATCAAACCCAAAGTGATTTCTTGTGTACCGTTGATTGTGGAAAAGATTATCAAGAAAGATATTCTTCCTAAAGTAGACAGCAAAATCGGCAAGTTATTGCTGAAAGTGCCTATTGTGAATGATAAAATCAAATCATTGGCACGACAGGCTGCCAT
Organism: Bacteroides sp. M10; assembly: GCF_014334015.1. Classification (GTDB taxonomy): domain Bacteria; phylum Bacteroidota; class Bacteroidia; order Bacteroidales; family Bacteroidaceae; genus Bacteroides; species Bacteroides intestinigallinarum. Next base: position 5,326,510 of record NZ_CP060488.1, read on the forward strand.
GGAAATCTTCGGTGGAAACTTTGACGAGATCATTATCGGAGGTGCTCCTTTCAATGCGGAAGTAGAAGCTTTCCTTAAAAAGATAGGGTTCCCCTACACCATCGCTTACGGTATGACGGAATGTGGTCCGATTATTTGTTCCAGTCGTTGGGAAACACTGAAACTTGCTTCCTGCGGAAAGGCAACCAGCCGGATGGAAGTCCGCATCGACTCACCGGATCCGAAAACGCATGCCGGAGAAATCGTATGCAGAGGAATGAATATGATGCTGGGGTATTATAAAAATCCGGAAGCTACGGCACAAATTATTGATGCTAACGGTTGGCTGCATACCGGCGACCTCGGTACGTTGGATGAAGAGGGTTATGTGACAGTCCGCGGACGTAGCAAGAACCTGCTTCTCACCTCTAGCGGACAGAATATCTATCCCGAAGAAATTGAAAGCAAGCTGAACAACATGCCGTATGTTTCGGAGTCACTGATCGTCTTACAACACGAAAAACTGGTAGCCCTGATCTACCCGGATTTCGACGATGCTTTCGCTCATGGATTGCAGCAGACGGATATTCAGAAAGTAATGGAGCAAAACCGTATCGAATTGAATCAACAGCTTCCTAACTATTCTCAAATAAGCAAGATTAAAATCCATTTTGAAGAATTTGAAAAGACTGCGAAAAAGTCAATCAAGCGCTTTATGTATCAGGAAGCAAAGGGATAAACAAATATTTAAACGCAGATTAACGCGGATTATCGCAAATTAATTTATCTTTTAAAATCTGCGATAATCCGCGTTAATCTGCGTTTAAATATAATCTATTAATTAAGTGTCATAAATGAAATAGCCTGTCCGCCTCCGGCAGCCATTCGTATGTTCAACGTATTTTCAGAAGTAACCGTTTGTTCCGTTATCTGGTAATCCGTAGGATTTGATTTCCAATCCGCATTCTCTCCATCCGCATAGATGACAGCTTTATACTGTTTGCCCGGTTCCAGGAAATCCAGTTTTATTTCCAGTGTACGGGGTTTCTCGTTCGTTGCCGCTCCCAAGAAATAGTTGCCTTTTGCTTTACGCACGATGGCTACAAATTCCCCCGGTTCTCCTGCCAATGCTTTCGATTCGTCACAATCCGGATCAAAATCGCGGAAGAACTGGAAAGCCGGATGGCCTTCATAATTTTCAATCATATCAGATGCCATCTGCAAGGGAGAATACAAAATCACCCAGTTAGCAAGCTGTTTCGCCAATGTTGTATTCACACGGCTGTTTCCTTTATCCTGATCGTTCCATTTCTGGCGACGGGGAGAATCTTTGGTATTCAGAAACAAAATATCAAACGTACCCGGTGTATAATCCAGCGGACCGGACAGCATACGGGTGAACGGCAACATGACATGATGAGACGGAGGATTTCCTTCGCTCCATGCATTCCATTCCATCCCTCTCACTCCTTCACGTGTCATCATATTAGGCCATGTACGACGGATACCGGTATCTTTAATAGGTTCGTGCGCATCCAGCGTCATCTTGTGACGGGCAGCTGTTTCCACCACTTTCTGATAGTGGTTGACTCCATATTGGCTGTGATGAAGATAACCATTCGGGAAAGCTCCCGCATATCCTGTCTTCAGGACATGGATACCGTGGTCTGTGTACCATTGCATAGCATGATCCATCTGGCGCTCATAATTGGGAATATTCCCTCCGGTCTCGTGATGGCCGATAACTTCAACTCCTTTTTCCTTTGCATAACGAACCACTTCATCAATGTCAAAGTCAGCATACGGTTTCGTAAAGTCAAAGTTTTGCATACCACCCCAGCTTTCCCAGCCTTCATTCCAACCTTCAAACAAAACGCCTTCAATCTGATTGGCAGCGGCAAAATCAATGTATTTCTTGGCATTGACAGTAGTGGCTCCATGACGTTCATCCATCTTCCAGGTTTCTACGCCGAGATGCATTCCCCACCATACACCTACATATTTCATCGGACGAATCCAATCGGTCGTTTCTATTTTACTTGGTTCATTCAGATTTAAAATCATAGCCGAATTAATCAGACTAACGGCATCCGGAACAATCTGAATAGTACGCCAGGAAGTAGTGAAATGATTACCTTTACGCACTTTCACACCATCAGGCCATGGAGCAAGTTCAGCTTTCAACGTATAGTTTCCTGCCTGCTTCAAAGTCATTTCCGAAAAATCGTACAATGCCGCTTCATGAATACTTCCGTAGACACCATCGGCAGTTTTAAAGGTGAAAGGAGTATTGGCTGTCTCCACCTCGGAAATGGGACGTTGCGCATAAAGCAATTCATAAGTTTCGGCGCTGGCAGGAATAGACCATGATGTACCGTCCTGACGAAAACGGAAAGTTGTCAATTCATCCGTAATCAATAGGGAATCCGCTGCGGGCACATTATATTCATAACGGAACCCTACCCCATCATCAAACACACGGAAACGAAGCGTTAACTCCACCTGATCTTTATTGACCAGATTTACTGCCATCTCATTATAATGATTCCTATTGGTTTTATTTTCACCCCATGGTTGCGTCCATGTTTCATCCTTACTGTCGAAAGTCGTGTTTTTTATCTGAAATCCTCCGCCCAGGTCGATACCGTTTTTCTCCGTAAATCCCAAAGTCGAATTTTCAATCAACAATGAGTCACCTACTAAAACGTTATACAACGGTTTGCCGTTGTCGTCTACTGTTAAAGCCATTTTGATATGACCGTCCGGCGATTTCACTTCTGTTTTCGGACTGCTACACCCGTAACATCCCAGCACACACAGAAAAGCTCCAATGACATAATTTATTTTCATAGCATATCTATTGTTTGTATATAGTACAACTCAAAAAGAAGAAACACTTAAATGTAGGGCGGATTTCTTTCTCCGGATGCCGGGAAAAAAGTATCTTTGCACATAAACAATCTGAATTATGGCAAAGATACTATTGGTTGAAGATGAAATTAACATCGCCTCTTTCATCGAACGGGGACTCAAAGAATTCGGGCATTCGGTAACCGTCTGCCATGACGGGAATACGGGTTGGAAAATCCTTCAGGACGAACCTTTCGACCTTTTAATACTGGACATTATCATGCCTAAAATAAATGGTTTGGAGCTTTGCCGACTTTATCGCCAAATGTTCGGGTATCAAATCCCGGTAATCATGCTGACAGCTTTAGGAACAACCGAAGACATCGTCAAAGGACTGGATGCGGGAGCAGATGATTATCTCGTCAAACCTTTTAGTTTCCAAGAACTGGAAGCACGCATCAAAGCCCTGTTGAGACGCAACAAAGAAGTCCCTTCCAATCTATTGACATGCGATAACCTGGTATTGGACTGCAATACTCGAAAAGCCAAAAGGGGGGACATAGACATCGACCTTACCGTTAAAGAATACCGCCTGCTCGAATATTTCATGACTCATCAAGGGGTTGCCCTCTCACGTATCACCCTGCTCAAAGATGTATGGGACAAGAATTTTGATACCAATACCAACATCGTAGATGTTTACGTAAACTATCTCCGGGTAAAGATTGATCGTGACTTTGATAAAAAGCTGATCCATACAGTCGTAGGATTAGGATATATCATGAATACTTAAACTCCCAAGCACACCGGCTATGAAAATAGGTTCTAAAATAGCTCTCTTCTATACATTAATCAGTGTACTGACCACTGTCATCATCATTGCTGTATTTTATATTTTCAGTACGCAGTACATCAATAAACTTTATGCTTCTTACCTGCGTGAAAAAGCCTACCTGACCGCGCAGAAGCATTGGGAAAAAGATGAAGTAGACGAACAGAGCTACCAGATTATCCAGCGCAAATATGACGAACTCCTGCCCGAAGCCCATGAGATTCTTTTAAATATGGACAGTCTCTCCGAAGTACGTGATACGCTGAATAAATACCTCACACAACACCAGCAAGCTCTTCTGCTGGCAGGACAGGACAGCATCCCCTTCTCCTTCAAATATAAGGATCAACTGGGAGCCGCCCTTTATTATCCGGATAATGAAGGAAACTTTATCGTACTCGTCATGTCACGGAATGCCTACGGAACAGAAATCAAGGAACACTTATTATTGCTTTCCATATTTCTCATCTTAGCCAGTTCCGTCCTGATCTTTTTTATCGGAAAAATATATTCCGGCCGTATTCTGGTTCCCCTGCAACACATACTAAAGGAATTGAAAAGAATACGTGCCAACAGTCTGAACCGCCGATTAAAGACCACTGGCAATAATGACGAGCTGGAGGACATGATAAAGACATTAAATAGCATGCTCGACCGTCTGGACAGTGCATTCAAGGCAGAGAAATCCTTTGTCAGTCATGCTTCACATGAGTTGAACAATCCGATTACTGCCATTCAGGGAGAATGTGAAATCAGTCTGCTGAAAGAAAGAAGCACGGGGGAATACATTGAATCTCTCCAACGAATTTCTTCGGAAAGCAAACGGTTATCCAATCTGATCCGGCATCTTCTTTTTCTTTCACGACAAGAAGAAGAACTCCTGAAAAACAATATTGAAGAGATTATTCTGGCCGATATATTAAAAGAGTTGACAGCTTCCGATGAGAGAATCCATCTTCATTTGGAAGAGACAGACCGCCAGATGACTGTAAAAGCCAATCCGTATCTGTTGAAGATAGCATTAAAGAATATAATAGATAACGCCTGCAAATACTCTGATAAAGAAGTAAATGTGACTCTCTACCGGGAGCAACAACAAGTCATTCTTGATATAGAAGACCGGGGAATCGGTATTCCACAAGAAGAAATAGAACACATATTCCAGTCTTTCTATCGGGGCAGTAATACCCGGGACTATGCCGGACAAGGCATCGGACTTAGCCTGACCCTGAAAATCATCTCTGCTTATCACGCAAAGTTGGATATATTTTCAGAAATAGAAAAAGGAACAAAAGTACGGGTGATTTTTTAATTCACCTTTCTTTTATTCCTTTCTCCCTCTACCTACTGAAAACCTACAAATTTAATCTATGAGAGTTTTTTTCACAGGATAGAAATGAACTAAATACGTCTTTGCAATAACTTTCCATTTTTATCATATAACATTCGTTCATATACCACTTCCACAATAAGAGGAAAGACAAACAGAGCAAAGAAAGTCGCTCCTATCAATCCACCGATAATGACAATAGCCAACGGACGCTGTGATTCCGAACCAATTCCATGACTCATGGCAGCGGGCATCAAACCGATAGCTGCCATTGCCGCTGTCATAATCACAGGGCGGATACGCGAGCGCACTCCTTCCTTAGTGGCTTTCTCCAAGGGCGAACCGAGTTTTAGATTCGCCTTTATATCGGAAATCATAATCACCCCATTCTGAATACAAATACCAAACAAGGCAATAAAACCGATACCGGCAGAAATGGAGAAGTTGAACTGCGTTATCAGAAGAGCCACAATACCACCCACGGCGGCAAACGGTACATTCAACAATACCAGTCCCGCATCCCGCGCATTAGAGAATAGAATAAACAGGATGATAAAGATAATAGCAATACTGATAGGAACAACCTGTGCCAGACGTTTCGTTGCACGTTGCTGGTTCTCAAAATCGCCCGTCCATTTCAACGAATAGCCTGCCGGCAGATGTACGGAAGCATTCACCTTTTTCTGCGCCTCGGCAACTGCCGTACCCATATCACGACCTCTCACCGAGAATTTCACCGCACAGAAACGAGCGTGATTATCACGGAATATCAATAATGGTCCCGTAATCGTCGTTATATCTGCCAATTCTTTGATAGGTACCATCGTTCCATCCATCGCCGGAACCAATATCTTACCTATCTCCTCTTCATTCTGGCGGAATTGTTCACTGTATCTTACCATGATATTGAACTTCCGCTCATCCTCATACAACAGTGAAGCCGATTTTCCGCCAATAGCCATTTCGATAATTGATTGCACATCTTCCTTAGCAACCCCATAACGCGCCAACTGGCGTTCATTCAACTCTATGCGAAGCTCCGGCTGACCGATGTTCCGAATCACACCCAAGTCTTCAATTCCCTGAACCGTACTAAGAATCTTATCTATCTGAACCGCATATTTCTCCGACTCATACAAGTCTTTACCAAACACTTTCACCGCAATAGATCCTTTCACACCGGAAGCAGCTTCCTCCACATTATCGGTAATCGGTTGTGAGAAATTGAAGTCAATACCGGGATAAATGGATAAATCATCCTGCATCTTATCAATCAGTTCCAGTTTTGTCAACTTGCTCTCCCATTCCTTTTCGGGATAAATATCAACGTGGAACTCGATATTATAAAATCCGGTAGCATCTGTACCGTCATTCGGTCGTCCGGTTTGCGACAGCACTTGCCGCACTTCCGGAAATGTTAATAGTTTCTTTCTCATTTTATTGGCAAGAGTCACCGATTCATCCAACGAAATGCTCTGTGGCAAAGTAGCACGAATATAGATAGATCCCTCATTCAACTGCGGAAGGAACTCCGTACCCAGGAAAGAGAAAAGCCATAATCCGACACCTGCTATTACGGTTGCCATTCCGATGGTCAGTTTTCTGTGCGCATAGAATAAATCAAAAAGAGCCGAACACTTTGCATTGATAAAATGGACAAAACGGTTGTTTTTCTCACGGACATTCTTCTTCAGTAACATGGAAGACATCACCGGAACCAATGTCAATGTAAAGATCAAAGCTCCCAACAGTGCAAAGCCCAACGTGTATGCCAAAGGAGAGAACATCTTTCCTTCTACCTTCTGGAAAGAGAAGATAGGAATCAATGCAGTGATGATAATCAATTTAGAGAAGAAAACCGCTTTCGCCTTGTCTTTTGCCGTGTGACGGATCAGTCCCATTTTAGACATCACATTAAAAGCAGGCATCCCCACTTCCCTCGCTTTCTTGTCCAAAGCCACAAACACTCCTTCCACCATCACCACGGCCCCGTCAATAATAATACCGAAGTCTATGGCTCCCATAGAAAGCAGATTGGCGGACATTCCCATCACCCGTAAACAGATAAATGCGAACAAAAGGGCTAATGGGATAACGACAGCAACAATCACGGTAGTCCGCCAATCTGCCATAAAGATCAATACAATAAACGTAACCAATAATATTCCTTCAATCAGGTTATGCGTCACAGTCTTTACCGCCAGATTCACCAAGTCCTCCCGGTCATAGAATGCCACTATCTTCACATCTTTCGGAAGCACATTCTGATTCAAGTCTTCTATTTTATCTTTCAGGTTTGCAATCACCTCACCCGGATTCTCTCCTTTCCGCATGACTACAATCCCCTGTACAACATCATTCTCATCCATTCGGCCCACTTGTCCCAGACGAGGCAGACAGGATTCGTGTACATCGGCAAGATTCTTCACCAGAATCGGAGTGCCATTGATGTTTTTCACTACGATATTTCTCAATTCATCCAGATCGTTAATCAAACCGATTCCACGAACCACATAAGCTTGCGAACTTTTAGTGATAACATCTCCTCCTACATTAATATTACTTTTAGCTATCGCATCATACAGTTCCAAAGAGGTAATGCCATAATTAATCAACTGGTGAGGATTCACACTTACCTCAAACGTCTTCACCTCTCCGCCGAAGCTCACAATATCCGCTACGCCGGACACCGAACGGAGATTACGTTCAATCACCCAATCCTGAATCGTTTTCAGTTCCCGCACACTGCGCTTGTCACTACGCAGCGTATAACGGAATATTTCTCCCGTCGGTCCATACAGAGGTTGTACTTCCGGAGTTACCCCGTCCGGAAGGTCAGCATCATTCAATAAATTATATACCTGTTGACGTGCGGTGAAATCATCGACACGATCTTCAAACATTACATTGATGACAGAAAGCCCGAAAAGAGTGGTGGAACGAATATCCGTTTTCTTCTGAACGGGATTCATCGCAATCTCAACAGGAATGGTGATAAACTTCTCTACCTCTTCGGCACTACGCCCCGGCCATTGCGTGATAATCGTCACTTTCGTATTCGTCACATCCGGGAAAGCATCTATCGGAGTATGTTTAAAGGAAACAGCTCCGGCTATAACGGCAATCGCTGTACAGAAGAAAATAAAGAATTTATTCTTCAGCGAGAAAGCCACTATATTATCTATGAATTTGTGCATACTATTTTCTGTTTTTAATCTGCATTCAACGCATTATATACCAACAATACATTATTATTCAGCACTCTGTCTCCCTCGGAAAGTCCGGAACGGATATAGCACTCCTTGCTCAACTGCTTGTACACATCCACCTCTTTCACCTGCAAACGCTGATCCGGCTCCACCACGACTATATAATTCTTTCCTCCTTCAAATACCAGTGCATGAGCATCGATACGAGGCATGGAAGTTCCATCCGCTTTACATTTCACACTTACATTCGTAAACATCCCCGGTTTCAACAAATACTCTTCATTCTTCAATTTGATGCGGACATTCATCGTTTTACTTTCACTATTCAACAAATGATACACCTTATCAATCGTACCGGCAAACATCTTATCCGGATAAGCCAACGTAGAAATGCGTACGGAAGCACCTTCGGAAACCTTACTGATATCGCTTTCATACACATCCGCCATCACCCATACGTCTGACAACCCCGAAATCGTGAACAGTTCTTCACTCTGATCCGGACGCAACTGCATATCCCTGCTGATTTGTTTCTCCACAATAAACCCCGAAACGGGAGATTTCAGCTGATAATAAGCATTTCCGGAGAAATTATAAATAGAGAAAACATCCTTTATTCTTCTTTCTTCGGCTTCGGCACTTGTCAACTCCTGCTTCGCCTGAAGTACATCTTTATCCGAAGCCATGCCGGAAGCATACATATCCTGCGTAGCATCCATATTTCTGCGTGCCAGCAATAATTGTTGTTCCGCCTCTTTCAATTGCTTTTCATAATCTGCCACTTCTCCACTGCGGATGACTGCCAATACATCTCCCTTACGAACAAAGTCTCCTATTTCAGCCTTCAGTTCTGTTACCGTACCTCCAAACATCGGATATACATGTGCCACCTGATTCTCATTAAAAGTGACCCGCCCGTTCAACGTCAGTTCGTCAATCACCTCTTGAACGTGAACCGTATCGACAGATACAATTCTCAACAAGCTATCTGTCAGGCATAAGGCAGTCGGTTCAACATTCGTTTGTTCTCCTTTACCGGAGCATGCTCCCAATATGGTAGTAAGCAATATGCAAGAAAGGAATTTATTCCAGTTCATAGTCTTTGATAATTTATGAATATTAGTAGTTCAATATAGTTTGTCCGATAGTTGTATTCAGGTTTTCCATCGCCAGGAAAACATCTTTCTTTATTTCATGTAACTGAATACAAGTTTCTTTATAGCTGTCATAGTAATCGATAAACTCCAACAAGCTGATATTTCGTTTCTTAAAGTTTTCATTCACTCCTGCTATCAGTTTTTCGAAGTTACGTTCCAGTTCCATATTGGTAGATTGATAAAGCTGAACAGCTTTATCCAACGAAGCATAAGCGGTATAAAGCTCCATATCCGCACGGTTAGCCGCATTTTCCTGTTCCGCTCCTGCCTGCTGGATACTAAAACGGGCAGCTTTCACATTTCCCTGGTTGCGGTTGAAAATAGGTACTGACAAGCTCACTCCTATTGCAAAATAGTTATTGATAAAGTTTCCGGCACGGTCATAACTACCATTCACCGAAAATTCCGGAAATGCCATTGATTTCTGCAATTTCAGATTTGCACGGGAAGCACTGACCGTACTCCGGGCAATCTTGAGATCCGGCCGTTCATTCACCATCGCTTTCAAGTCGGCGAACGATAGTTGAGACAAATCCAATTGCTTCAACACCTCTTCATCCAGTGATAACTCAACCATCGTGTCTCCCGGAAGATTTAACAAGACATTAAGTTCCCCTCTAAGGGTCAACAACTCATTTTCCCGTTCATTCTTCTCTTTCTTCAAAGAGAACAACATAGATTCCAGACGGGACATTTCCATCAATGAAATATTTCCTTTCTCCTGTTGCAGTTTCATTCCGGCAAGTAACTCTTGCAGAGAATTCACTTCCTTCTCATAAATGGATATGGATTTCGAGAGAAAATAGACTTGTACAAACTTCTCATTCAGCTCCTGACGAAGTGTTCTCATCACCTCTTCAAACTGATATTCTGCTATTTCTTTATTGATTTTCTCCAGTTTCACCTGCTTATTCCGTTGTCCGGCAAGACGAATTACCTGTTCAATCCCCACAACCATTTCGCCCTCCTTACCAAAATCAAAATACTTTCCGTTCAGGCGGTTATAAACATTCTGTTCTAACGAGATTACCGGATTCTCAAATAATTTGGCTTGCAGCACTTGTGCCTGTGCCATATCAATGTTGTACCGTTCGGCTATCAGCGATAAGTTACGTTCCAGAAAACGTTGTTCCGCCTCTTTCAGCGTTAATGTTCCTGTGGTAGCCTGTTGCGCGCATATTCCTCCTGTCAGCAGAAGAAAAAAAGAAATTAGAAATACTCTGTTCATTACTATATTTATCTTTATTACCTTATTGTAGTTGTCGCGGCAAAATTACAATTCTATAGCCGGAGAGACGGGAAAAAGCCATTATAAGCCTCTCATATCAGATTAGAATTTGATTAGAAAATAGCCATAAAGGAAGAATTGTAAACACAACAGGAAAAATGGCTATCCTTCTTTTATCACAGTTCCCCTATCTTTGCAGTAGAGAAAATGAAATGAACCATTAAAAATAGAATATATGAAAATAATAGATTTAACCAAAGATAGTTTTGTAGAGAAGGTAGCTGATTATCAATCTTATCCTGATAACTGGAACTTCAAAGGGAATAAACCTTGCCTGGTCGATTTTCATGCCCCGTGGTGCGTCTATTGCAAAGCGTTATCGCCTATATTAGACCAACTGACTAAAGAATACGAAGGGAAATTAGATATTTATAAAGTAGACGTCGATCAGGAACCGGAATTGGAAAGTGCATTTAAAATCCGCACCATTCCCAACCTGTTACTTTGCCCGCTGAACGGCAAACCGACAATGAAGTTAGGTACAATGAATAAAAACCAATTGAAAGAACTGATAGAAAGCAGTTTGCTTTCAGAATAGAAATACATTAAAAGTCCGGAAAGCTTCTGATGATGATAAACTACGGGGCTCTTAATATCATACAGAACATTTGCTTTTACAATAGGGAGTATGTCAAAACGCAGATTAACGCAAATTATCGCAGATTATTTCATTTATATTGATATATTAATCAACGACTTATAAAATTATTTCTGCGATAATTTGCGTTAATCTGCGTTTTATTATTTATTATGACACACCTCTTTTGGGATTATTTCAACTATTCTTTATGCAACAGAATATCAGTTCCCGGGACAATCTTTCCCATCGACCATACACATCGCACATTCAGTTCCTTATCAAGAATCACAATATCAGCATCCTTGCCCTTTGCCAACGCCCCTTTCCGGTCACTCGCTCCTATTAAACGGGCAGGAGTTTCAGAAGCCATACGCACGGCATCTTCCAAAGGTATATTCGCTTTCTTCACCATGGTGCGAACCAACACATCCATCGTAGCCAGGCTACCGGCCAATGCAGAATGATCTGCCATCTTACATACGCCGTCCTCTATGATATAGCGAGGATCAATCGGTTCATTCCCTTCATAAGCAGCATAAGCCAAAGCATCGGTAACGAGGCACGTATTCTCTACACCTTTCAACTTATAAACCAATTTTAGAATCGTGGCAGGCAAGTGAATACCATCTGCAATCACTTCCACTGTCATCCCATCCGTCAAATATACACTCTCCACCGTACCCTCATATTTATATTCACGACGTTTATGGAAACCCGGCATCGCATTATAAAAATGGGCAGCATGAGAGAAACCCACTGCATACGCAGCCTTGATTTCATCATATTCGGCTTCCGTATGTGTTACGGCAGTCATAATTCCTTTCGAACGGGTGTACTTTGCAAAATCATGTGCACCGTGCAGTTCAGGACTGATGTCCCAACGTCTGATACAAGAGGTATGCTCCAATAAAGGAATATATTCGTTTTCATCCGGAGTTTTCAGAAAACCGTCGTACTGGGTTCCCGCCATCTTCGGATTCAGGTAAGGACCTTCGATATGCAGGCCAAGAACAGGAGAGTCCTTCTCTTTCATCAGGTTTTCACAGACATCGACTGCCTGGTAGATTCTTTCGAACGAGGTAGATGATAATGTAGGAAATATCCCGGTAGCACCATGTTTTAGGTGTGCAGTAGTTGCCGTGCGGAATGCTTCTTCCGTTGCTTCCGTATAATCATGTCCGCCACCTCCATGTGCATGCATACTTACAAATCCGGGCACAATCGTCATCCCTCTGGCATCAATAACCGTTGCACCGATAACCGCCAAATCACTGTTGGTCACCTCTAATATTTTTCCATCACAAATCAATACGGAACCATCTTTCAACCAGCCTTGCGGGGTCAATATTCTTCCATTTATTATTTGAGTCAACATAGTTTTCGTTATTTATTAGATTTAAAACAGTTTATTGGTGCCTTCCACCAGTTCTCCCATTGCCCATACAGCTCTCACATTCAAGTCTCTGTCTAAAGCAATCATATCGGCATCCTTGCCACGCTCCAGCGTTCCTTTACGGTCGAGTACTCCCATAATCCGGGCAGGAGTTTCGGAGGCCATTCTCACGGCATCCTCCAAAGGTATTTCCGCCTTCTGCACCATGGTACGAATCAGTCGATCCATCGTTGCAATACTTCCCGCCAGTGCTGAATGGTCTGCCAGCTTACATACTCCGTCCTCGATAATCACACGCGGATCAAAAGCCACCTGACTATCGCTGGCCGCACAAGCTAATGCATCCGTTATCAGACAAGTGCGTTCCACTCCTTTTATCTTGTATACAAGGCGCAAGATTGTTGGAGGCACATGAATACCGTCTGCCACCACTTCCACTGTCATATCATCAATCAGATAAATACTTTCTACCGTACCTTCATACTTGTACTCTTTCCGTTTATGGAATCCCGGCATTGCATTATAAAAATGAGTGGCATGCGTATATCCCGCCTCATAGGCTGTCTGTATATCCTCAAATTCGGCCTGGGTATGTCCTACCGAAGCCAATACCCCTTTCGCTGTGATATATTTACCAAATTGCATGGCTCCGGGGAGTTCCGGTGCGGCATCCCAACGTTTGATACAATGAGTTTCTTCCAGCAACGGAATATATTCTTCGGGATCGGGATCTTTGATATTTTCGGGAATCTGTCCACCTGCCATCGCCATATTGAAATAATGTCCTTCCAGATGAAGTCCGAGCACAGGGCTATTAGGCTCCGCCATCATTTTCTCTGTAGTTTCCGCGGCTGCACGGATCATTGGAATGGTAGAAGAAGAAAGAGTAGGAAAAATACTGGTAGTGCCATGCTGCATATGAGCTTTGATTGCTGTCTGGAAAGCCTCTTCGGTGCCTTCCATAAAGTCTCTTCCACCGCCACCGTGAACATGGATTTCTACACCTCCCGGAACAATATACATTCCTTTGGCATCAATCAGTTTGGCTCCGATAATTGCAAGGTCACAATTAGTTACTTCCAGAATTTTATTGTCACGAATAAGAACTGACCCATCCTTCAACCAGCCTTGCGGGGTGAGGATGCGTGCATTAATGATCTGTGTTAACATATCACAAATAGTTAAATTAATTAAAGGTCTGTGTGAATCAATGACGCTCTTTTTTGGGGGGAGTACATTGATTTTTTCGTTTGCAAAATTACGCTTTTCCGTTCAATCTATCGATACAATCGTCCGGTAAACTTCCAATATTATACAAAAAAAGGTTGCCAATCTTATCGACTGACAACCTCATCTTATATGGAGCGGAAAACGAGACTCGAACTCGCGACCCTAACCTTGGCAAGGTTATGCTCTACCAACTGAGCTATTTCCGCAAACTAAATTTCGTCATTCAGAAATCTGAAAGATTGGTGCCCAGAACAGGACTCGAACCTGCATGCCTCGCGACACACGCACCTGAAACGTGCGCGTCTACCAATTCCGCCACCTGGGCAAAACTTAGTTCCATTATTTCAAAGAAACAAGAGCGGAAAACGAGACTCGAACTCGCGACCCTAACCTTGGCAAGGTTATGCTCTACCAACTGAGCTATTTCCGCATTTCACTTTCATAAACTGTGAAGAGGAGGAGACTCGAACTCCCACAACATTTCTGTCACTACCACCTCAAAGTAGCGCGTCTACCAATTCCGCCACCTCTCCATAATTTTAAAGTTTAACCTTTGTGCCCAGAACAGGACTCGAACCTGCATGCCTCGCGACACACGCACCTGAAACGTGCGCGTCTACCAATTCCGCCACCTGGGCAAAGATTATTGTTCCAACATTTCAAAGAAACATGAGCGGAAAACGAGACTCGAACTCGCGACCCTAACCTTGGCAAGGTTATGCTCTACCAACTGAGCTATTTCCGCATTTTTTCGTTTGCGGTTGCAAAGGTAGGGATTTTCCGTAAACATGCAAACATTCTGCCTACTTTTTTCACAGAAATCTGTTCACTTTGCACCTACCGCAAAACAATCATTTTGATTATCAACTCATTCGGTCACGATAATCTTCATAAGAAAATTGCTTGTATATTTCAGCTTTCCCCTCTTTTGTCCAAATGGCAATGGCAGGATGATGAATTCCGTTAAACATATTTGTCTTGACCATCGTATAATGAATCATATCTTCGAACACGATACGCTCTCCGATTTGCAACTCATGATCGAAGCTCCACAGTCCCATATAATCACCGCTCAAACAGGAATTTCCTCCGAGACGATAAATATATTTTCCTTCATCTCCCATCTCTGCACCACGCACGGCAGGTTGGTATGGCATTTCCAGACAATCCGGCATGTGGCAAGTGAAACTAACATTCAAAATAGCCGTCTTGATACCACGACTTTCCACAATATCCACCACTTCGGAAGTCAGCACTCCCGTCTGCCAGGTAAAGGCCGAACCGGGTTCCAGGATAATGCGCAAATGAGGATAGCGTGCTTTTAATCCTTGCAACAGTCTTATCAAATGTTCGGTATCATAGTCCTTACGAGTCATCAGGTGTCCACCACCCAGGTTCAACCATTTAATCTGTGAAAACCAATGGGCAAATTTAGCTTCAAGATGTTCCAATGTACGTTCCAGCTCATAAGAAGAAGATTCACAGTGACAATGACAATGAAAGCCTTCAATACCTTGCGGTAATGCTTCGGGCAACAAATCGGCTGTTATCCCAAAACGTGTGCCGGGTGCACATGGATTATAAAGTTCGGTTTCCACTTCCGAATATTCAGGATTTACGCGGATACCACAAGAGATGCCACTTCCTTCTGCAACCACCATCGGATAGAAGCGTTCAAACTGCTGCATTGAGTTGAATGTGATATGACTGCTGCAACGCATGATTTCCGGGAAATCCTGTTCCGTATAAGCAGGAGAATATGTATGCGCCTTGCTGCCGAACTCTTCCAATGCCAAACGGGCTTCATACACCGAACTTGCCGTAGAATGATCTATATATTCACGGAATATGGGGAAAGAGCGCCACATGGCAAATGACTTGAAAGCAAGAATGATCTCCACTCCCGCCCTGTCGGCCACGCTTTTTATCAAACACAGGTTCTTTCTTAAAAGCTCTTCTTCCATGATGTAACAAGGAGAAGGGAACTGATTAAAATCTATCATATATAAATTATTATCTAAAATAACGCCTTACGAACGTGGATGCAAAAATACAAATTCAAAAGCAAAGAGGGATTGTTTTATTTTTAATTAAGATATTGGTTTTCGCGAACTTTTTCTTATTTTTACACCTTTATAATCTATAAGTAGTTATATCATCCTAAATACCTGATTGAATATGAATAAAGATTTAAGAAAAGTAGTGATCCTGCTGGCACATCCAAACATGAAAGGATCTCAAGCAAACAAAGCATTAATTGATGCCGTTGGTGACATTGAAGGAGTAGCCGTATTCAACCTTTACGAATTATCGCCTGACATCGCTTTCAATGTAGACGAATGGAGTAAAATCATCTCTGATGCCTCTGCTGTGATCTATCAGTTTCCTTTCTATTGGATGTCTGCACCGTCATTACTAAAGAAATGGCAGGATGAAGTCTTTACTTTCCTATCCAAGACTCCGGCAGTCGCCGGCAAACCGCTGACAGTGGTAACAACTACCGGATCTGAATTCGATGCTTACCGCAGCGGAGGAAGGAATGGTTTCACTACGGACGAACTTTTACGCCCTTATCAGGGCAGTGCTATCCATTCAGGTATGGTGTGGCAGACTCCTATCGTTGTTTATGGAATGGGAACAGCGGATGCGGGAAAGAATATCGCTGAAGGAGCAAATACATACAGACAGCGGGTAGAGATGCTGGTCAATAGCAGTAACGCCGGAAATAATTGGTAAGACTATGAAAAGCGTAGCTTTAGATTAGATAAAGCTACGCTTTACAGATGCTAAAGCATAGCTTTAGGTTTCGCCAAACACTTCTTTTTCAACGTCAGTAGCGGCAAGCCCCCCGATTACAGGACATTATTAATCCGACAATATTACCTTAAAAGGAACACATCGTTATTCAGACGAATATCTACCACGGATATTTATCTTTAGCAACAGCATTTTTCATATCATCTTCCTATTTTATGATCCACTGCCCCAAAGTCCGTGTTGTACTATCAAAATTCACTCCAACCTTGACAACCTTGCGATGATCTATCTCGTAAGGAATAGCATATTGTTTACTATCAATTTGAGCCAATGCTTCTTCGGGAGTTCCATCTACCTTAAATTCAAATACATAAATTGCATCGGACATCTTAATTACCACGTCAGCCCTGCCAATAGCATTCTTTACTTCTACGTCTACATATTGGCCCATTAAACGGAATAATAAATAAAAGATAGTCTGATAATGTTTCTCCTGATTGTTCTCCAAATCATAAGGTATGGAAGAAAAGAAAGAACGAGTACGAAGAAGACACTGCTCAATATCACCTTTCATCAGGTCTCTTACAAAAGAGACTACATAAAAGTTGCTTTCTCGTGTCGGTTGATTAAGATATGAAGGGATCAACGTCTCAATAAAGCCTATTTTAACTTCTTCGTTGGGATAACCTAATGTATATGTACGAAAAAGAGGTTCATATCCTTTAATTGTCAAATAGCCACTCTGATAAAGTACGGGAATCGGATCGGTAATAACCTCTGTCGCTTTATCAAAGTCTTCATCTTTCACTTCCATCTTTTCCAATAGATTAAGACTGAAATCCATTCGCTGTAACATTTCAATCAAGAAAGTAGGTGTACCGGTAGAGAACCAAAAGCTCTTATATTTCCTTTGAGAAAAAGCATTGAAAAGACTGAACGGATTGTAAATATCTTCACAATTTTCACTAAAATGATAACCATCGTACTGCCGTTTCAAATGCCGACAAGCTTCTTCATAGGTTTCATTATTCGCTTGAGCTATCCTCTCAATATCCGGTTGCATCTGACTTAGCAACTCTTGCTCTGTAATACCACAAATAGCACTATAATCATCGCTCATACTGATATTCTGCAAGTTATTCAACTCACTAAATATACTCATCTGACTGAACTTGCTGATTCCTGTCAGAAACAAGAAACGAAGATATTGCCCTTGTGCTTTAAGAGGACTGAAAAATTTCCGCATTTCA
Source organism: Bacteroides sp. M10 (assembly GCF_014334015.1). Taxonomy (GTDB): domain Bacteria; phylum Bacteroidota; class Bacteroidia; order Bacteroidales; family Bacteroidaceae; genus Bacteroides; species Bacteroides intestinigallinarum. The sequence goes on from NZ_CP060488.1 coordinate 5,344,365, forward strand.
GTTCGTAATTGTCCTTGTAAAACAGAGTCACTATTACTATCCAATAAAGGTGCATCATATTCGTCAATCAATACGACAGCCTGCTTTCCTGTCTGTTGGTAGATTCGTTGAAGCAAACCGGTTAAACGGGCTGCATAGCTCATTTCTTCTTCATTTTTCCCATAAGTCCTCTCCCATTCGCTTAGATAAAGATTCAATTGCTCTTGCAAATCTTCGATTGTGGTGTATTTCGTTCTGCTAAAATCAATATGCAACACAGGATAAACAGTCCATTCTTTCTCTAACTGTTCCATAGCCAATCCTTCGAACAACTCTTTCTTTCCGGAAAAATAAGCTTCAAGAGTAGAGACTAGAAGACTCTTTCCAAAGCGGCGAGGACGACTAAGGAAATAAATCTTATTTGTATGGGTCAAATGATAAATTAATGCAGTTTTATCAATATACACACAATCATTATTACGTAAATCCTCAAAATTCTGTATTCCGATAGGATATCTTCTAAATGTCTCTTTCATACCACTCTAATGCTTTTATTGGAAATATGAACAAAGATACGAAATAAAATGATTACATGACACTTAATATTATTATAAAACCCTACAATATCATTCAATTTCATTGTTCGATTCATTTAAACTTATCTAAAGAACTACCTTATTAATAGCTATTAAAAGAGTGACGCTATCCCACCAACATAGTGACGGTATATGCTTAGGATAGCGTCACTATTCCAAGCATATACCGTCACTATGTTTAAACCGGATATTCGGGCTGTTATTTCTAGTTTCCGCGCTGTGTAGGCAGGGTAAATTCTTGCGAATCACAAATCACTCCATTCTCGTCCGCCACTGCGACACGGAATGTCACTTCACCGTCTTTCAATTTTTCACCTGCGTGAATGGAAGCGGTATAACGGATGCCTTCACCCGGAAGAATCTCCTCCACCATCACGGAAGGAGAAATGCCGAGATGCTTCACCTTCCCCACCGTTTCTACCACAGGAACTACATTATAAACAGGATTTCTCCCTTCATTCATAATCTCAAAAATTATCTTGCTATTTTCTCCCGCATCAATCACATGACTGCGATTATCATCTATAAAACGGATCTTGCGCAACTTCAGTTGAGAAATAGGCTGCTGCACCGGCTGCTTCTTATATTTTTGCACACGGACTTCCCTCACTTCAGGAATATACGCATCTTCCTCTATTTGCTCTTGTCTCGGCGCCGTCAACGCGTTTCCAATAGCCGCACCGGCAATGGTTCCCACAATATTCCCAATAGCAGAACCACGGTAACCGCCTCTCCAGCCATGATTATTATCTCCGATAAGTCCGCCTATCGAACTTCCCAGACTACCTCCGATAGAAGCACCTGCCATGATAGCTCCCGGATTTCCCATACGCCCCGACGCACATCCACTCAAAATCAAAGCGGAAAGCAAAATTACTGTTAGTTGTTTCTTCATGAGTCTCTCTATTTAGTGTTATTATTTATTCTACCACTTTAAAACGAGCGAAACGTAATAATAGTTGTTTGTCTCCCGCATTTTTAAAATGAATAGTTGCTTTCGCATTGTCTCCCGTTCCTTCTACTTTAATCACTTCACCCAATCCGAAACGTTCGTGCTCTATCATCTGTCCGACCTGTACTCCTGCTACCGATGCCGAAGTGGAAGAGGTTGCCTGTACACCGTTACTTGGGCTAACAGTACTAACTTTCTTCAAATTTCTCGGTACGCTGGGAGCAATGATCTGTGCTTTCGGACGTTCACGCTGTTCGGAAGATGTACTTCCGAAAGGGGCACGCGACGGAGAAGCTGAACGGGTGAATCCTCCTTCAATCTCTCTACGGAAACGTCCTGCACCTTCATCGACAGCCCGGCTCACTCCTGCCTCATGCGGCAGTTGCAAGTAATGAACATCGATATCACGCAAGAAACGACTGGGGCTTCCAAATTCCATCTTTCCATAACGGAAACGGGTTTTGGCAAAAGACAGATAACAATGTTCCTCCGCACGAGTAATAGCTACATAGAACAAACGACGTTCTTCTTCCAGTGCCCGGGGAGAATCTCCTACCATCCCACTGGGAAACAGGTTTTCTTCCAGACCAACCACAAATACATTCTTAAACTCCAATCCTTTAGCCGAATGAACTGTCATCAACGTTATCTTTTCCCCATCATCCGCCTTGTCGGAATCCTGATCGGTAAGCAATGCAATCTCCGAAAGGAAATCGGTAAGAGACACATTCGGGTTACCCTCCTCCTGCCGCAAAGCGCAGAAGTCATTCATTCCATTCACCAACTCTTCTATATTTTCCTTACGGCTTAGGTTCTCGGGGGATGTGTCCTGGCAGACATCGTTGATAATGCCGGACTGACGGATGATATTCGTTCCTATTTCATAAGCGTTCTTATCTGCCTGATCGACAATGAAACCTTCTATCAATTCACGAAAGCCTTGCAGTTTTGCATGCGTTCCTTTATTTATATCCAGTCCGTAACTCAATGGTTCACAGAGTGCCGCCCAAAGACTTACACCATGATCGGTAGCCGCCGATATAATCTTCCCGACTGTCGTATCTCCAATACCACGAGCCGGATAATTAATGATTCGCTTGAATGCTTCTTCATCATTCGGATTCACTACCAAACGGAAATAAGCAATCACATCTTTTATCTCTTTTCGCTGGTAGAACGAAAGTCCTCCGTAAATCTTATAAGGTATACTTCGTTTCCGAAGAGCCTCTTCAAAAATACGGCTTTGTGCATTCGTACGATACAGGATGGCAAAATCAGCATATCCGTAGCGATACTCCCGTCGTAGCTCTGCAATCTTATTAGCTACAATATCTCCCTCTTCCACATCGCTATACGCCTGAAATACACCGATAGGTTCCCCCTTTTCTTTCTCCGAAAACACGGCTTTCCGTATCTGACGTTCATTCTTCTCAATCAGGCTGTTGGCAGCACAAACAATGGTTTGTGTGGAACGGTAATTCTGCTCCAGTTTAAAGACTTTCGTATTGGGGTAGATTTTTGTAAAATAGAGAATATTGTCAATATCCGCCCCACGGAAAGAATAGATACTTTGCGCATCGTCTCCCACGACACAGACCCGTTGATTTTCTTTAGTCAGTTGCAAGACAATGCTATGCTGCGCATAATTCGTATCCTGATACTCATCTACCAGCACATAACGGAACTGATCCCGGTAGCGTGCCAACACTTCCGGAAAGTCACGGAATAAAATATAGGTGTACACCAGTAAATCATCGAAATCCATTGCACCTGCCTGACGACATCTGTCCCAATAACGGGTATAGATATCACGGATAGCAGGCATCTTGGCAGCCATATCTCCTTCGTAAGCCTCTTTATTGGCAGCATACCCCGTGGGAGTGACCAGATGATTCTTGGCATTGGAGATACGTGCTTGTACCGCTCCCGGTTTATAAGTTTTCTCGTCCAATCCCATCTCTTTAATAATGGAACGAAGCAGACTCTTACTATCAGCCGTATCATAGATGGTGAACTGGGAAGTGAACCCGATAAATGTTGCTTCGGCACGAAGAATCCGTGAGAAGATGGAATGGAAAGTCCCCATCCACAAATAACGTGCCCGTTCCATACCTACCTGACGGGCAATACGCTCTTTCATCTCGCGCGCCGCCTTATTCGTAAAGGTCAGTGCAAGGATATTCCACGGATTGTAGCCGTTCTCCTGTTCCAGCAAGTAAGCGATTTTATAAGTCAATACGCGCGTCTTCCCCGAACCTGCACCGGCTATCACCAGCGAAGGACCGTCATTATAAGTCACTGCAGCACACTGACTCTCGTTCAATTCATCTATATAATTGGTATTCATAACAGCATTATAAAAACAATGTGGATTTTTAACAAACCCTTGGCATTCAAATTTGTTCTCAATACAAAAGTATAATATTCATTCGAGAATGAAGGTATTTTTATGAATTTTCATCACTAACTATTTTAACCTAACACCAAAAAGCAATGAAAAGAAGTATATTTTTATCGATTATTTTGAGTTTGTTTCTGGTCGCCTGCATTCCACAGGCAATGGCACAAAAGCAGAGTCGCCTGGAAAAGCTGCTAAGGTATCTGAACGATAATGACGCCGACAAATGGCAGAAAAACCGTGATAAGATAGATGACGAGACACAAACCTATTATGCCGAGGAACTGGCATTATTGGATGTGCTCAACGGATTGTGGAACGAGCAAAGCGAACAGGCTGCCATCAACTATTTCGGATGCTACGAAAGGGCAACGAAAGCTTATTTTCCCAATATCTGTGAAGAAGAGAAAATACAACTTTCCAACGTACAAAACAAAGCAGAACTGGCCGTTATCTCCATTCTGGAAGCTTCGAAAGATCAAATTCCTTTTAGCAAGACGTTGATGGACAGTATCCGGTCAAGCGGTTATCCGGGAGATTCTGCCATCTTGCAAAAGGTGCGGGACATCCGTGAAATGGCTTTACTGGAAGGTATGCTGAAAACACCTACGCTGAATATTTATCAAACGTACATCACGGAATATCCGAACGGCAAATTTATCTCTCAAATCAACACTGCGGAAAACAAACGGCTTTACCAGATTGTAAAGAGTAATCCGACATCAGCGAATTTCAAGGCATTTTTTGATAACGCCAACATGCAGAAATTCTTCACGGATAAAGATACGCGTCCATTCCTTCCGGAAGTCCGTGCGTTATACGATGATTTTCTGTTTCAAGGGATCGACAGCCTCCGGGAGAAAGGAAACGCAACAGACATTCGGCAGATTATTGACGAGTATAAGCAATCACCTTACCTGACTTCCACAGCACGTACTCATCTGGATGACCTTGAATATCTTAGTGAAAAAGCTGATTTTGAGCTTTTAAAAGCTGCCATTGTCAATTCCGAATCTTTGAGTATGCTGCAGGATTTTCTTTGCACACACAGGTATAAGGAATTTCGTGACCAGGCCAATGCACTACGGACACCGTTTATTCTGCAAACAATCATATCCACTCCTACTTCCGTGAAATACTATAATGGAGGACGATTGATTAAGTCTGCGGAAAATGACAGTACGGGAAATACCTCGACCACTTATTCGTATGACGATAAGGGGCAGCTCATTTCTACATTGTCGCTTACCGTAAAGAACGGTCAGCTAAGCAATGAAATACAAACGAACAGATTATACGATCCGCAAGGTCACTGCATCTTTGAAGTGCAAACGAATCCGAAAACCAAAACGGATCTATACCGGCGGACACGCCGTATCGGCACGGACGGAAGTATCGAGAGTGATTCGCTCAAGTATACAGATGGAAGAGTCATCATAAGTTCCTATAATAAACAGGGGTTATTGACCGAAACCAAAGAGTATAATAAGAATGGAGAACTTCAGGCGTACACCGCAAACAAATATGATGATAAAGGCAGATTGATTTCATCCCAACATCAAAACCTGCTTTTTGCTAATTCTTCGGATCAGATTATTTCACAAAAAGATGCTTATGAATACGATAAATACGGTTATCTGACACAGATCGTTTACCAACGGATTTTAGGCAATAACCAGAAAACATCGGGATGCCTGATCTGCCTGTACGATAAATACGGAAACCAGATCGATAGCAATTCTTATTATGAATATGATAATACGGGCCAATGGATCTGCCGGACCGACCGTGAGCATCCGAAAGAAGTGAAACGTATACAGTACATTTACAAATAAAGTAAGATGCTGTGAACATTTTGCAAAGGGCTTCTGTTATTATAGTATAACAAGCCAATTAAAACTTGTAACATTATGAATACTATATTAATGTCTTTAATTATGATGACCATGACTTACGAAATGCCTAAACTTCCTTACGCTAACAATGCGTTGGAACCTGTAATCAGTCAGCAAACAATAGATTTCCATTACGGAAAACATCTACAAACGTATGTAAATAATCTGAATAGCCTCGTGCCCGGAACAGAATATGAAGGTAAAACGGTAGAAGAAATCGTTGCAGCCGCACCGGATGGAGCTATATTCAATAACGCCGGACAAGTATTGAACCACAACCTGTACTTCCTGCAATTTGCCCCGAAACCTTCGAAGAAGGAACCCGCCGGTAAACTAGGAGAAGCCATCAAACGTGACTTTGGCAGCTTTGAAAACTTCAAGAAAGAATTCAATGCAGCAGCAGTCGGATTGTTTGGTTCAGGATGGGCTTGGCTATCCGTAGATAAAGACGGTAAACTGAAAATCACTAAAGAGGGGAACGGCAGCAATCCAGTACGTGCCGGTTTGAAACCACTTCTCGGATTTGACGTTTGGGAACACTCCTATTATCTGGATTACCAGAACCGCCGTGCCGACCACGTAAACGCCCTGTGGGATATCATCGACTGGGATGTGGTTGAAAAAAGAATGTAATTAAATTTACAAGCTAAACTATACTTATGGAAAAGGTTGTTGTGTTTTTCACAGCGACCTTTTTTACAGATTAAAAAGAACAGACTTTTATTGTATATCAGATGCATTAGTTGTATTTTTGCAACTCATAAAACAACATAACAAACAATTATGATACTGTATAAAAGAAAAAAAATACGATTTATTGTCTCCATTGCTGTACTCCTTTTCCTCCCCCTTTTCGGCAATGCTGCCACCACAGAAGAATCTGAGGAAGAAATTCTGTTTATCACCTCTTATAATTCTGACACTAAATATACCTACGATAACATCAGCACATTTGTAGAAACCTACACCCAATTGGGAGGAAGATATTCGACCATGGTAGAAAATATGAATGCAACAGACTTAACGCAGGCGCATCAATGGAAAAAAACATTAACTGATATTCTGGACAAACATCCGAAAGCCAAATTAGTTATTCTCCTGGGTGGTGAAGCATGGAGCAGTTTTCTTCATCTCGAAGATGAAAAGTACAAGCAGCTTCCTGTTTTCTGTGCAATGGCATCACGCAACGGTATCCGTATTCCGGAGGATTCGACCGACATCCGAAGCTATAATCCTGAAAGCATCAACTTAATGGAACGCATGAAGGAATACAACGTAAGATATTGTAGCACATACGAATATGATATCAAAAAAGACATTGAAATGATACAGAATTTCTATCCGGAAACAGAACACCTTGTATTTGTATCGGATAACACATACAACGGACTTGCCGAACTGGCATGGTTCAAGAAAAACCTGCAACATTTTCCACAGTTGTCTATCACCTACGTCGATGGCCGCATCCATACACTCGATATGGCTGCCAGTCAATTGCGCAATCTTCCCAGAAACACAGTCATGTTGCTTGGCATCTGGAGAATCGATAACCGGGGTATTACTTACATGAATAACTCCGTTTATGCTTTTTCCAAAGCCAATCCTCTCCTGCCTATGTTCAGCATGACTTCCACTGCAATAGGTTACTGGGCTATCGGAGGATATGTCCCGCAATATGAAGGAGTGGGACAAAGCATGGGAGAATATGCCTACCGCTTTTTAGACCAGAAGGAAACTGATATCAGCAGTATCAATATCTTACCCAACAGATATAAATTTGATGCGAAGAAACTAAAGGAATGGGGATTTGAAAACAAGAAGTTACCTGTTAACTCAATGGTAATCAATCAGCCCATTCCGTTCTTTGTGGCCTATAAGACAGAAGTGCAATTCATCCTGATTATATTTCTCGTATTAGTAGGAAGTCTAATGATTTCGCTGTATTACTATTACCGGACTAAAATCCTGAAGAATCACCTTGAAAGAACTACGAAACAACTACGGGAAGATAAAAAGAAGCTGGAAGAGTCTGAAGTCGAATTGCGTGATGCTAAAGAGCGCGCTGAAGAAGCTAATCAGCTGAAAAGTGCCTTTGTTTCGAATATGAGCCACGAGATACGGACTCCGCTAAATGCTATTGTCGGTTTCTCCAGCCTGATTATCGGTTCGGTAGAGCAGAATAACGAACTGAAAGAATACGCAGATATTGTCCAGACCAACTCTAATCTGCTGCTCCAACTGATTAGTGATGTACTGGATATATCACGCCTGGAATCAGGAAAGCTGCAATTCAAATATGAATGGTGTGAGCTGGTGAACCATTGCCAGAATATGATTACCCTGACCAACCGAAACAAGACAATGGATGTAGACATTAAACTGCAAATGCCTAAAGAGCCTTACATGCTCTACACAGATCCCTTGCGCCTGCAACAGATTATTATCAATCTGCTGAACAACGCCTTGAAATTCACTCCTGCCGGAGGAAGCATTACGCTGGATTATGAAGTGGACGAAGAAAAGCAATGTATGCTGTTCTCGGTAACTGATACCGGCACCGGAATCCCCGAAGATAAACAGGAGCTGGTATTCCAACGTTTCGAAAAGCTGAATGAATTCGTGCAGGGTACAGGATTGGGACTGGCTATCTGCAAACTGACCATCCAATATATGGGAGGTGATATCTGGATTGACAAGAATTACAAAAATGGCGCCCGGTTTATCTTTTCTCATCCTATCAAAAAACAGGAATCAACAGAAAAATGAAAAAAAATCGACTGATTTAGTGTTTTTCTGTTTCTTTTTCACTTACTTTGCCCCCGTAAAGACAAAGGGGTGCCCCATGAGGGGCTGAGATTATACCCTAGGAACCTGAGGCAGTTAGTACTGACGTAGGGATTGTGTTTCTTCTTATCGCCTTTCCATTCAAGCACGCTCTTTGTATTTACTTTCAACTTATTTATTCTGATAGGACAATGAAAGTACAAGTGAACAACAAAGAGGTGGAAATTACTCCCGACTCTACCCTTACACAACTGACAGCACAGCTCGAACTTCCGGTTCAAGGCATTGCTATCGCCGTAAACAACAAAATGATTCCCCGTACCGAATGGGAGGGTTTCATATTGCATGAGAACGATAACCTGGTGATTATCAAAGCTGCTTGCGGAGGATAAGGGAATGGTCAGTCTACAATTTATCACGCATCAGACCGAACGGTACTCGTACCTCGAATCGGCACGTATGGCACTCGAAGGCGGGTGCAAATGGATCCAACTACGCATGAAAGAGGCTCCTCTCGAAGAAGTGGAGGCAGTAGCCCTGCAACTGAAACCGCTTTGTAAAGAGCACGAAGCAATCCTGGTTCTGGACGATCACGTTGAACTGGCGCGAAAGCTGGAAGTGGACGGTGTGCATCTGGGCAAAAAGGATATGCCTATCGACCAGGCCCGCCAAATTCTTGGAGAGGCTTTCATTATCGGCGGCACTGCAAATACATTCGAAGATGTTGTACAGCACTATCGTGCCGGTGCCGATTATCTTGGCATCGGTCCTTTCCGGTTTACTACCACCAAAAAGAATTTAAGCCCTGTACTGGGATTGGAAGGCTATTCCTCCATCCTTTCACAGATGAAAGAGGCGAATATCGAAATCCCCGTAGTAGCGATTGGAGGAATCACTTATGAGGATATTCCTGCCATACTTCACACAGGAGTAAACGGGATAGCCCTATCGGGAACCATTCTCGGAGCGGATAATCCGGTAGAAGAGACACGTAGAATCATTGAAAGTGATTAATGGAAATTTATAGAAACGCAGATTAACGCAAATTTTCGCAAAAAATTAAGTTCTCCAACATAGCGTAGCCCTCTAATAATCTGCGAAAATTTGCGTTAATCTGCGTTTCTATAATTGTCTGCAAAATTAGCATTTAAATAATCAACTAAAATATAGAGAATGGAAAAGTTAGTAATTGCGGGACGCGAATTTAACTCCCGTCTTTTCCTGGGAACAGGAAAATTCAATTCCAATGAAATAATGGAACAAGCTATTCTGGCTTCAGGTACGGAAATGGTTACTGTTGCCATGAAACGAATCGACATGGACAACAAAGAGGATGACATGCTGAAACATATTATTCATCCGAATATTCAGCTATTGCCCAATACTTCCGGTGTACGTAATGCAGAGGAGGCTGTTTTTGCAGCACAACTGGCTCGTGAAGCCTTTGGAACAAATTGGCTGAAACTGGAAATTCACCCGGACCCACGCTATCTGCTCCCTGACTCTATCGAGACACTGAAAGCTACAGAAGAACTGGTAAAACTGGGTTTTATCGTATTGCCTTATTGTCAGGCTGACCCTGTACTCTGCAAACGTCTGGAAGAAGCAGGCGCAGCTACTGTTATGCCGCTCGGTGCACCAATCGGTACCAATAAAGGATTGCAGACCAAAGAATTCCTGCAAATCATTATCGAACAGGCAGGTATCCCGGTAGTCGTAGATGCAGGTATCGGTGCACCCAGTCATGCTGCCGAAGCAATGGAACTGGGAGCTTCCGCTGTATTAGTTAATACCGCAATAGCCGTTGCCGGAAATCCGGTAGAAATGGCAAAAGCATTCAAAGCGGCTACAGAAGCCGGCAGACAGGCTTACGAAGCAGGATTAGGATTACAAGCCGTCGACTTCGTGGCAGAAGCAAGTTCACCTCTAACGGCTTTTCTTGATTAAAAACGAATAAACTATGGAACAAAAAATAAAATTCCCCCGCTCGCAGAAAGTCTATTTACCCGGTAAACTTTATCCGAATATCCGTGTAGCGATGCGGAAAGTGGAACAAGTGCCCAGTGTCAGCTTTGAAGGCGAAGAAAAGATAGCAACACCGAACCCGGAGATATATGTATATGATACCAGCGGACCGTTCAGCGATGCAGATATGAGCATTGATCTTAAAAAAGGACTGCCCCGTATGCGTGAAGAATGGATTGTAGGCCGTGGTGATGTGGAACAACTTCCCGAAATTACTTCGGAATACGGACAAATGAGAAGGGACGATAAAAGTCTCGATCACTTACGTTTCGAGCACATCGCTCTGCCCTATCGCGCTAAAAAAGGAGAAGCAATCACTCAAATGGCATACGCCAAAAGAGGGATTATCACCCCTGAAATGGAATATGTGGCAATCCGCGAGAACATGAACTGCGAGGAATTGGGAATTAAGACCCACATTACTCCAGAATTTGTCCGTCAGGAGATTGCAGAGGGACGTGCTGTATTACCGGCCAATATCAACCACCCGGAAGCTGAACCGATGATTATCGGACGCAACTTCCTTGTGAAAATCAATACGAATATCGGAAATTCAGCTACTACCTCAAGCATAGATGAAGAAGTGGAGAAAGCATTGTGGAGCTGCAAATGGGGTGGCGATACCTTGATGGATCTTTCCACAGGAGAAAATATTCATGAAACACGCGAATGGATTATCCGTAATTGTCCCGTACCCGTCGGCACGGTTCCTATTTATCAGGCACTTGAAAAGGTGAACGGCATAGTGGAAGACCTCACCTGGGAAATCTACCGGGATACATTGATTGAACAATGCGAACAAGGTGTAGATTACTTCACCATTCATGCGGGGATCCGCCGCCATAATGTTCATCTTGCCGATAAGCGGTTGTGCGGTATTGTCAGCCGTGGAGGAAGCATAATGAGTAAATGGTGTCTCGTACACGATCAGGAAAGTTTCTTATACGATCACTTTGATGATATTTGTGATATCCTGGCACAATATGATGTAGCCGTTTCTTTAGGCGACGGACTTCGTCCGGGTTCCATCTACGATGCGAACGATGAAGCGCAGTTTGCCGAACTGGATACCATGGGAGAATTAGTGCTTCGTGCCTGGGATAAGAATGTTCAGGCATTTATTGAAGGCCCCGGACACGTTCCGATGCATAAAATCAAAGAGAACATGGAACGTCAGATTGAAAAATGCCATGACGCCCCATTCTATACACTCGGCCCGTTGGTGACGGATATTGCTCCCGGATACGACCATATCACTTCTGCTATCGGTGCCGCACAAATCGGATGGCTGGGTACGGCTATGCTTTGTTATGTCACTCCGAAAGAACACCTTGCCTTACCCGACAAAGAGGATGTACGCGTAGGAGTCATTACCTACAAGATAGCCGCTCATGCCGCTGACCTGGCAAAAGGACACCCGGGTGCACAGGTACGGGACAACGCATTGAGTAAAGCTCGCTATGAGTTCCGCTGGAAAGATCAGTTCGACCTGTCTCTCGACCCGGAACGGGCGCAGACCTATTTCCGTGCAGGACATCATATCGATGGAGAATATTGTACGATGTGCGGACCTAATTTCTGTGCAATGAGATTGTCACGCGATTTAAAGAAAAGCGCTAAAACCAACAAATAATGAGTGGGGAGAAACAGAAAGTCAGCCCACTGACCGAACCTGCCCTCCCCTCATTTCAATTTTCAATTTTTAATTTTCAATTCTCAATTTAATAAGAATGTTCTCCGACGAATTAGAAAAAATATCCTGGGAAGAGACGACAAAAGCCATCTATTCCAAAACAGATGCCGACGTACGCCGTGCATTGGGTAAAAAAGAGCATCTGGATGTCAACGACTTTATGGCGCTGATTTCACCTGCCGCCACTCCTTATCTGGAAGTGATGGCACGCCTTAGTCAGAAATATACGATGGAACGGTTCGGTAAGACTATCTCCATGTTCGTACCACTCTACCTGACTAATTCATGTACCAACTCCTGTGTCTATTGCGGTTTCCACATCAGCAATCCGATGAAGAGAACGATACTGACAGAGGAAGAGATTGTCAACGAATACAAAGCCATCAAACGACTGGCTCCTTTTGAAAATCTACTGCTCGTAACCGGTGAAAACCCGGCCGCAGCAGGTGTTCCCTACATTGCCCGGGCGCTGGATTTGGCAAAACCTTATTTCAGCAACCTGCAAATTGAAGTAATGCCCCTTAAAGCAGAAGAATATCAGGAACTGACTAATCATGGTCTGAATGGAGTGATCTGTTTTCAAGAGACTTACCATAAAGCAAATTACAAGACATATCATCCGAGAGGCATGAAGTCTAAATTCGAATGGCGTGTAGATGGCTTCGACCGCATGGGACAGGCAGGTGTACATAAAATTGGCATGGGTGTCCTGATCGGTCTGGAAGAATGGCGGACAGACGTAACGATGATGGCTTATCATCTGCGTTATCTGCAGAAGCATTACTGGAAAACAAAATACAGCGTAAATTTCCCGCGTATGCGCCCGTCTGAAAATGGCGGATTCCAACCGAATGTAGTCATGAACGACCGGGAACTGGCTCAACTTACATTCGCGATGCGAATCTTCGACCACGACGTAGATATCTCCTATTCCACCCGTGAAAGTGCAGAAATCCGGAATCACATGGCAACGCTCGGTGTTACAACCATGAGTGCGGAGAGTAAAACTGAACCGGGAGGATATTACAGTTATCCTCAAACCCTGGAACAATTTCACGTAAGTGATGAGCGAAAGGCGGTTGAAGTGGAACGTGACTTGAAGAAACTGGGTCGCGAACCGGTTTGGAAGGATTGGGATCAGTCTTTTGATTTTAAAAGATAGGCAGATGCGGTACGACAGACAAATCATACTTCCCGAAATCGGAGAAGAAGGTCAGAAGAAACTGCAGGAAGCCAAAGTGCTTATTGTAGGTGTGGGAGGGCTAGGCTCTCCCATCGCTCTCTACCTGGCAGGCGCCGGTGTGGGATGTCTCGGACTGGTAGATGACGATTTGGTAAGCATCACTAACCTGCAACGACAAGTTCTCTATTCCGAAAAGGAATTAGGTAAACCGAAAGCCATCTGTGCAGCGGAACGGCTCTCCGCTCTCAACAGCGAGATCAGAATACATCCCTACTCTACCCGGTTGACAAAAGAAAATGCTTATCATATCATTCAGGAATATGATATAGTAGTCGACGGCTGTGATAACTTTGCCACCCGCTACCTGATTAACGATATCTGCATTGAACAGAAAAAGCCATACGTATATGGTGCTATCTGCGGCTTTGAAGGACAAGTTTCTGTATTCAACTACGGAAACCAGAAAAAGAACTACCGGGATCTTTATCCCGACGAAGAAGAAATGCAACGAATGCCTCCTCCGCCTAAAGGTGTGATGGGAGTTACTCCTGCTATTGTAGGAAGCGTTGAAGCTACGGAAGTGCTGAAAATAATCTGTGATTTTGGAGATGCTTTAGCCGGCGAACTATGGACAATCGACCTGCGGACATGGCAATCTAACAAATTTTCACTATAAAGGTTGGTTTCTGACATAGTTAATTAGTAACTTTGCTAAGCAATCCAATTTTAACAAAAGAAATGAAACTAATTGTAGTTACCACCCCTACCTTCTTCGTCGAAGAAGATAAGATTATTACCGCTCTTTTCGAAGAGGGGCTGGACGTCCTACATCTTAGGAAGCCGGAAACTCCGGCAATGTATTCGGAACGGCTATTGACACTTATTCCGGATAAATATCACCGCCGTATCGTCACGCATGAACATTTCTATCTGAAAGAAGAATTTAATCTGATGGGTATCCACCTGAATGCACGTAATCCCAAAGAGCCGCATGATTATTATGGTCACATCAGCTGTTCGTGCCATTCAGTGGAGGAGGTAAAAAACAGAAAGCATTTTTACGACTATGTTTTTATGAGTCCTATTTATGACAGTATCTCTAAAGTGAATTACTATTCAACATATACTGCCGAAGAATTGCGTGAAGCACAAAGAGCCAAAATTATCGATTCGAAAGTGATGGCATTGGGAGGTATCAATGAAGATAATTTGCTGGAGATTAAAGATTTCGGTTTCGGAGGAGCCGTCGTATTAGGAGATCTTTGGAACAAATTCGACGCCTGTCAGGATCAGAACTATTTAGCCGTAATCGAGCACTTTAAAAAGTTGAAAAAGCTATCAGATTAATAAAAAGCCGATAGTAAACTGACTGTACATTCCTATTGTATATCCAATAAAAGAAATGACTTTCTCAATCATAAAATAAAAAAGCCGCTGTGAATTGTTTTCTGCAACGGCTTTCTGTATTTTCGGTGTTTTCTTATCAGAACTTATATCCCACGATAATAGAGAAGTTCATGTTTTTAGGATTACCAACTTTTTGTACGTCAACCAGACCAAATTGACCATCCAAGCCTGCAATGATCCTACCAAATTCCAATGCAACTCCTACACCAAGACCGGCATCAAAACGCTTCAAAGCATCATCACCAAAAGTGTCGACTTTACGTTCCGTATCATTACCTAAGTCAAACTTTGTTTTACCGGCAATACCACAAGCAAAATAAGGACCTGCATTCACCACCAAATTAGTATTATCTGCTACATTAAAACGTGCAGCAGCCATTACTGGCAATTCCAAATACATTGCATTAATGCTATTGCCATCTTTCTTTGCACCTTTACTAGTTAAGAATAATGAAGGTTGCAGCGACCATGTATCAGTAAAAGCATATTCAAAACCTCCACCAAGTTTGAATCCAACTTTTGCATTCAGATCAAGATCACCGGTGTAATTACTAAAGTTCATACCCACTTTGGCATTCCAACCTGTAATTTGAGAGAAACCTGCCACTGAAATCAGTGCAAATAAAACAAACAAAACACTCTTCTTCATAATTTTAAAGTTTTAAATTAATACTAAAGGTTTTTAGTAACCTCCTTGTTTAACAATACAAATGTATAATTGTAATTCGTATTAAACAACTTTTTCGTTAATAAGTGCGTAAAGTATAGAGATTATACATAAAAAAAGGGAATTCCCTATTTTTGAGAACTCCCTTTCCTATTTGTTGAATTGTTTTCTTCTTATTAGAATGCGTAATGGAAACCAATTGAAAGATCTTCACTGGTAAGTTCAAGACCAAAAGAATCTCCTAGCGTATTTATATTTCTACGATATCCCAGGAAACCATACTTGGCAATGAAAGAAAAGTGATCGTTCAATTTAACAGCAATACCCGGTCTAAGTCCTACTTGTCCGGCTTTAGTAGTGTCTCCGTCTTTAACCTTCACGAAGCCGAGAGCAGCAGTTCCGTCCAGGAACAAGCGAACCGCACCGGTTTCACAGTAAGTCCAACGAATGTATGGAGCAACAATTACTGAATTCTTTGTTAACCCTCCATTATAATTATGTGAATAATCCAATTCAGCACCCAATGCCCATGTTTCATTAAAGTTGTATCCAACTTCCGGAGCAACTTTAAAAGAAGTAGTGTTGCCTGTGCTGTTACGCCAAACGTTCAAAGATCCGCCTACGTAAATGTCTTGTGCTTTTACAGCGATAGTTGCCAACATTACAACTACCAATAATAAACCCTTTTTCATTTTCTTTGTTTTTTAAAATTAAACGTTAGACCCCAATTCGGTCGATTTCTGGGGTGCAAATGTAAAGCTGTTTTTAAGATTAAACAAACATTTAGTTAGTTTTTTATAATAAATACCAAATAAATACTGGTTAGTAAGCGGACAGCAATGCCCAACAGCCATAAAATAAAATAGACTGCAAATACTTTCACAAGTATTTACAGTCTATTTATCAGATAGTTAAGTACCTAACCAGCGTATTTGACTATCCTTCTATTGCACCTTGGGCGGCCGCCAATCTGGCAATAGGCACTCTGAATGGAGAACAACTAACGTAATTCAAACCTACCCGGTGACAGAATTTCACAGAAGAAGGCTCACCACCATGTTCACCACAGATACCACATTTCAGATCCGGACGGATAGCACGTCCCTTTTCTGTAGCCATACGTACCAACTGCCCCACACCATTCTGGTCGAGCACCTGGAACGGATCTACTTTCAAAATCTTCTTTTCCAGATAAACAGGAAGGAAAGAAGCTATATCATCACGAGAATAACCGAAGGTCATCTGCGTTAAGTCATTTGTACCGAATGAGAAGAACTCGGCAGAAGAAGCGATACGGTCGGCAGTCAAAGCGGCACGCGGAATTTCAATCATTGTACCCACTTTGAAGTCAATGCTATCTCCTACTTCCTCAAACAACTTCTTAGCTTCCGCACGGATTACATTTTCCTGCTCCTTGAATTCATACAAGATACCAGTTAATGGAACCATGATTTCCGGATGAGTTTCCACTCCTTCTTTCTTCAATTCGAGTGCAGCACCCAAGATGGCACGTGTCTGCATCTGCGTAATTTCAGGATACGTATTTCCCAAACGGCAACCACGGTGACCCAACATCGGGTTATGCTCACACAATGATTCTACACGTTGCTGGATATATTGCAGGCTCACACCCATAGTATCTGCCATTTCCTGCTGTCCCTTCAAATCATGAGGAACGAACTCATGCAAAGGAGGGTCGAGCAAACGAACAGTTACCGGGCAACCAGCCATTGCTTTAAAGATGCCCTTAAAGTCTTCCTGTTGGTATGGAAGAATCTTAGCCAATGCTTTACGACGTCCTTCTGCATTTTCCGCCAGAATCATTTCACGCATTGCCTTGATCTTTTCACCTTCGAAGAACATGTGTTCCGTACGGCAAAGACCAATACCTACTGCACCGAAGTTACGAGCCACTTCCGCATCATGAGGAGTATCCGCATTTGTACGTACCTGCAGACGAGTATACTTATCAGCCAGCGTCATTAATTCGGCAAAGTCACCGGAAAGTTCTGCAGCCTGTGTTTCTACCTTACCATTATAAACTACACCTGTACTTCCGTTCAGAGAGATATAATCGCCTTCTTTCAACACAACACCGTCAATTTCTACGGTACGGTTTTTATAATCGATATTCAATGCACCTGCACCCGATACACAACATTTACCCATACCACGAGCCACAACAGCAGCGTGAGAAGTCATACCGCCACGAGCCGTAAGAATACCTTCGGCAACTGCCATACCGGCCAAGTCTTCCGGAGAAGTTTCGATACGAACCATTACCACACGTTTACCGGCAGCATGCCATTCAGCAGCGTCGTCAGCAAAGAACACAACCTGACCGGTTGCAGCACCCGGAGAAGCCGGAAGACCACGAGTCAACACTTTGGCTTTCTTCAAAGCATCCTTATCGAATACAGGGTGAAGCAATTCATCGAGTTTATTCGGTTCCACGCGCATCAAAGCAGTCTTTTCGTCAATCATGCCCTGACGGAGCAAATCCATAGCGATCTTCACCATAGCAGCACCTGTACGCTTACCGTTACGTGTCTGAAGGAACCAGAGTTTACCTTCTTGTACGGTGAACTCCATGTCCTGCATATCTTTATAATGATTTTCCAGTTTAGTCTGGAGAGCATCTAATTCTTTATAGATTTCCGGCATTGCCTCTTCCATGGAAGGGAACTTCGCTGCGCGAACATCTTCGGTCACGCCAGCCAATACAGCCCAACGTTGAGAACCAATCTTGGTGATCTGTTGCGGAGTACGGATACCGGCCACTACGTCTTCACCTTGTGCGTTAATCAGATATTCACCATTGAAAAGGTCTTCACCCGTACCGGCATCACGTGAGAAACAAACACCAGTAGCCGAAGTTTCACCCATATTACCGAACACCATAGCCTGTACATTGACAGCTGTACCCCATTCATCAGGTATACTTTCCATCTTACGGTAAAGGATAGCGCGTTCATTCATCCATGAATCAAATACGGCACATATAGCTCCCCAAAGTTGTTCGTATGCACCAGTCGGGAAATCTTTTCCGGTCTGTTCCTTTACGGCAGCTTTAAATTTCTTTACGAGTTCCTGCAAGTCTTCCACTTTCAACTCGTTATCCAGTTCTACCCCTTTCTCTTTTTTCACCTCTTCGATGATTGCTTCGAAAGGGTCGATATCTTCTTTATTGGTAGGCTTCATGCCCAATACTACGTCACCGTACATCTGCACAAAACGACGATAAGAGTCCCATGCAAAGCGTGCATTACCTGTCTTACGGATAATACCTTCTACCACTTCGTCATTCAATCCCAAGTTCAGAATCGTATCCATCATACCCGGCATAGATGCGCGCGCACCGGAACGTACAGACACCAACAAAGGATTTTCAACGTCACCGAATTTAGATTTCATCAAGGTTTCCACGTGAGTGATTGCTTTTACCACTTCATCTTTCAGCAGTTCAACCACTTTATCACGTCCTAACGTATTGTATTCCGTACAAACATCTGTAGTTATTGTGAATCCGGGAGGGACAGGAATTCCGATTAAATTCATTTCTGCAAGGTTGGCTCCCTTACCACCGAGCAAATTCTTCATGTCAGCCTTTCCTTCTGCCTGACCATTACCAAAGGTATAAACTCTTTTTTTATCCATAATATTGTGTTTAAAGTTACATTATGATTTTTTTCTGTTCGCAAATCTAAGGATATTTCGCAAACTTGAAAACTTTTTGCGAAAAAACTTTCTATCAAAATGCAATTTCGACATTACAATCCGGAATATTTCTGTATACCTGAATTTTTTCCAAAAAAAATACCTACTTTTGCAAAGTAATTATTAGACTGGTGTAAAAGTGGCAAGAAAGAAAAAAGAGCTTCCCTTATTGGAGAAGGTAACAATCATGGATGTGGCTGCCGAAGGAAAAGCCATCGCAAAAGTAAACGACCTGGTGATTTTTGTTCCCTATGTAGTGCCGGGTGATGTCGTAGACCTGCAAATCAAGCGTAAAAAGAATAAATATGCCGAAGCTGAAGCGGTGAAGTTTCACGAGCTGTCGCCCAATCGCGCTGTTCCTTTCTGCCAACACTATGGCGTATGCGGTGGCTGCAAGTGGCAAGTGCTTCCCTATTCGGAGCAGATCAGATATAAGCAAAAGCAAGTGGAAGATAATTTGAGACGTATCGGAAAGATCGAACTTCCCGAAATTTCTCCGATTCTCGGTTCTGACAAGACGGAATTCTACAGGAACAAACTGGAATTCACCTTCTCAAATAAACGCTGGTTGACAAACGAAGAAGTTCGTCAGGATGTGAAGTATGACCAGATGAATGCGGTGGGTTTCCACATCCCGGGAGCTTTCGACAAGGTGCTGGCTATTGAGAAATGCTGGTTACAGGATGATATATCCAACCGTATCCGCAACGCTGTACGTGACTACGCTTACGAGCACGATTACTCTTTTATCAATCTGCGCACACAGGAAGGTATGCTGCGGAATATGATTGTACGCACCTCTTCAACAGGCGAGCTGATGGTGATCGTTATTTGTAAGATTACGGAAGATCACGAAATGGAACTGTTCAAGCAGTTACTCCAATTCGTAGCGGACTCTTTCCCAGAAATCACTTCTCTTCTATACATTATTAATAATAAGTGCAATGACACAATCAATGATTTGGATGTGCATGTATTTAAAGGGAAAGATCACATCTTTGAAGAAATGGAGGGACTGCGTTTCAAAGTAGGACCGAAATCATTCTATCAGACCAACTCGGAACAGGCTTATAATTTATATAAAGTGGCCCGTGAATTTGCCGGATTAACAGGCAACGAACTGGTATATGACCTCTATACAGGAACAGGAACAATCGCCAACTTCGTATCACGCCAGGCTCGCCAGGTAATCGGTATCGAATATGTGCCGGAAGCTATCGAAGACGCAAAGGTAAATGCAGAAATCAATGATATCAAGAATGCATTGTTTTATGCCGGTGATATGAAGGATATACTGACGCAGGATTTCATCAATCAGCATGGACGCCCGGATGTAATCATTACTGATCCTCCTCGTGCCGGTATGCACCAGGATGTAGTTGATGTCATCTTGTTTGCCGAACCGAAACGGATTGTGTATGTAAGTTGTAATCCTGCCACTCAAGCACGGGATTTGCAATTACTCGATGAGAAATACAAGGTGAAAGCCATTCAACCGGTAGATATGTTCCCTCACACCCACCACGTAGAAAATGTGGTGTTGCTGGAACTTCGATAATCCGTGGTGATAATAGAATTTCAAAAGAAAAAAGAAATGGGAAAAAGACCTAGAAAAACTCCTGCTGAAAAAGCACGTGCTCAATATACCAATTATGCAGTGAAAGAACCCATGGAACTAATGGAGTTTCTGGCTGCCAAAATGCCGGATGCGAGTCGCACAAAATTAAAATCATTATTAAGTAAGCGGGTTGTATTTGTTGATAATGTGATAACCACACAATTCAACTTTCCCCTTGAAGCTGGCATGAAAGTGCAAATCAGCAAACAAAAGGGAAAAAAAGAATTTAATAACAGACTGCTGAAAATCGTGTATGAAGACGCATATATCATTGTTGTCGAAAAGATGCAAGGACTTTTATCAGTCAATACAGAAAGACAGAAAGAGCGCACAGCCTATACAATACTTAACGAATACGTGCAACGTTCCGGACGTCAATTCCGTGTGTTTATCGTTCATCGCCTGGACAGGGACACTTCCGGCCTGATGATGTTTGCTAAAGACGAAAAAACACAACGGACACTACGTGATAACTGGCACGATATCGTGACTGACCGTCGATATGTAGCTGTGGTGGAGGGAAGTATGGAAAAAGATTATGATACAGTCGTTTCCTGGCTGACTGATAAAACGCTTTATGTAAGTTCCAGTGAATATGATGACGGTGGATCAAAATCTATTACCCACTATAAGACCATCAAACGTGCCAACGGATATTCTCTGTTGGAACTCGATTTGGAAACCGGCCGAAAGAATCAGATTCGTGTACACATGCAGGATTTAGGACATCCTATTATCGGTGATGGAAGATATGGAAGAGAAGATGCTCCCAACCCTATCGGACGACTGGCACTCCATGCTTTCAAACTCTGCTTTTATCATCCGGTAACGGGAGATTTGATGGAGTTCGAGACGCCATATCCGGCGGAGTTTAAGAAGTTGTTTTTGAAAAAATAAATTCCTATATTCAAAAATAAAGCCAGAATCATCATTGACTCTGGCTTTATTTTTAATCTTTATCACTATTTTATTGACGACGCATATAGAATGGCTGTCCATCTATTCTATCTCTAAAATCCCGCCAATTATTATACCATGTTCCACTAAAAGTCCTGTCAGTAGCTTCCGCCCCCCAAATATAGGCATAAGTGTCATCACCATAAAAATACAATTCCATTGAATTATATCCTTCATCAATCCATCTCCACTCAAAAACCAAGTAATTCGGATCACCAGCAGAGCCAATTGTTCCTTGATTTCTCGCATTAAATGTCATGAGCGTACCTCTTCCCCAGGTATATGCCCCGAAATCAATTTCTTCATTAGTATACCACTCGCCAGGCAGATTAAATTCTGTCTCGTCTTCACTTTCACACGAAGTAAAGCCAACCAATAAAGTCAGCATCATCAAGATACCTGCATATCTTTTTATCATTTTCATAATTCTCTAGTTTATTGCGTTTATTAATACAAAATTAGCATTTTATATTTACTATACATCACAAGCCACAAGTTTTTTGTACCTTTGCAAAGATAATATTAAATTTTCCACATGAAACTTCTTTGGCTTGATTTAAATA
Source organism: Bacteroides sp. M10 (assembly GCF_014334015.1). Classification (GTDB taxonomy): domain Bacteria; phylum Bacteroidota; class Bacteroidia; order Bacteroidales; family Bacteroidaceae; genus Bacteroides; species Bacteroides intestinigallinarum. The sequence goes on from NZ_CP060488.1 coordinate 5,366,799, forward strand.
GTTCGTACGCTCATTCTTCGCTGGCATTGCCAGCCTTACATGCCCAGATAGCAAATAATACAGACATTGAATGGTGTACGGTCTCCGCCACTATCAATGAAAATACCGGTAGTGTCGTCAATCAAATCTACCGCCATCAACCGGACATCATTGCAGCTACCAACTGGCTATTTAATCACGAGCAACTCCTGCACATCGTTTCACGCGCAAAAGCGTTACTACCTCACTGCTGTGTTATACTCGGAGGTCCCGAGTTTTTAGGAGATAATGAAGCTTTCTTATATAAAAACAAATTTGTAAGCGGAGTGTTTCGCGGAGAAGGCGAAGAAGTATTTCTTTTATGGTTAAAAGTGTGGAATCAGCCAAGAAAAGAATGGAAATCAATCACAGGACTCTGCTATCTGGATGAATCGGAAGCATACCATGACAACGGGCTCGCCCGTGTCATGAACTTTTCCGAATTAGTCCCTCCTGAAGAGAGCCGTTTCTTCAATTGGAGCAAACCCTTTGTGCAATTAGAAACTACCCGCGGATGTTTTAACACCTGTGCCTTTTGTGTCAGTGGAGGTGAAAAACCGGTTCGCACCCTATCTCTTGAAGCAACCCGGAAACGTCTTGACGTGATACACCAACACGGAATCAAGAATGTACGGGTACTGGACCGCACTTTCAATTACAACAACAAACGGGCAAAAGAATTACTAAATCTATTCCGCGAATACCCGGATATCTGTTTTCATCTGGAAATTCATCCTGCACTCCTTTCTGATGAACTCAAACAGGAATTAGCCACCCTTCCTAAAGGACTGCTGCACCTGGAAGCCGGAATTCAAAGCCTTCGGGAAAACGTGCTTGAACAAAGCCGGAGAATAGGAAAACTCTCCGATGCTCTGGCCGGACTCAAGTATCTATGTTCACTTGAAAACATGGAAACCCATGCCGACTTAATAGCAGGGCTCCCACTCTACCATCTATCAGAAATTTTCGATGATGTCCGTACTTTAGCAGAATATGGCGCAGGAGAAATCCAACTGGAATCCCTCAAATTACTTCCGGGCACCGAAATGAAAAGAAGAGCGGACGAATTAGGCATACAGTACTCTCCACTCCCTCCATACGAAGTTCTTCAAACTCGTGAAATCACCGTAGATGAATTACAGACAGCACATTATCTGTCCCGCCTGTTAGACGGTTTCTATAATACCCCAACTTGGCGAAGCATCACACGGATACTCATTCTCGAAAACCCTCATTTTATACATGAGTTACTCGATCATTTAGTTCAAACAGATGTGATTGACACCCCTCTTAGCCTGGAAAAAAGAGGATTAATCCTCTATGACTTCTGCAAGAATCATTATCCCGACTACCTGACACAAGTCAGCATTGCATGGATAGAAGCGGGTATGTCATTAAAAAAAGCTCCGGCAGAAAAAGTAAGAACCAAAAGACAGCTACCACCTGAAAGCTGGGAAATAGAATACGGAGCATATCGCGAGAATCTACGATTATGTTTCCTTCCCACCGATGAAGAAGGACATGGTTACTGGTTTGGTTTTGAGTCGGAGATTCAGAAGATACAACCGGTTTTCAAGGCTAAAAAACGATCATAAATAAAAGAAAAGTATTCTCATATTATGTGAAATTATTATTAGTCGCTAATCGTTTAGAGCAGCATTTCCTGTTTTCCACCGTCCATACAATAAACTTTACTAGCACAGTGTATGGACATTCGAAAATATCAATTCAATATTTTTTGCCTATTATTGTTTCCCTTATCCGCAACAGGACAAGAATGGAACAAACAAGACTCATTGAGACTTCAGCAAATGCTGGAATCCGGTCAGGAGATCAAGATAAATAGAAAGTTTATCGAAAAAGTAGAGCAAAACATGTACTCTCGAAAACCGTTCGTAGATTTTGATCCCACACTACCGACTTTAAAATCTTCCATGATTTTTTCGAAACCTTCCATTCGCACTTATCAGACATTCCTAAAACCGGGTTCCACCTTTTTACCCACTTACTCCTGGTTAAGAATAAACAAGAATCTTGTGCTGCACAGTAAAAGTAATTTTGCAGAAAATTCCAGTTGCTTTCATATCCAAAGCCAAATAGAATATAATTTATCTCCCAAATGGTCTCTCAACATATATGGCGTACAAAACCTTGATACCCGAAAACACCGGGGCCTCCCTTCCGAAGTGGAACCCACCCAATTGGGTAGTAATGTTGTTCTCAAAATAAATAAAAACTGGAAAATAAAAACAGGGGTACAATACCAATACAATGTCCTCCGCAAAAGATGGGAATGGATACCTCAAATTAGTGTTTCATACGAATGGTAACCCGTGCCGACAATCAGGAATCGAAAAGTTTTAGAAAACAAGAAAGCATATTTTCCATTTATTCTCGTACCTTTGTCATACGATTAAATATGCTATAATAATGAAGAACTTTATCAAGGGATTCCGGTTTACCCCCTCTAATTATCCGGCAGAAGTAGAAGCAAAAATACAGAAATACAGAAAGCAAGGTTATAAACTTCCACCGCGCAAAGTACTCCGTACTCCCGAGCAACTGGAAGGTATCCGGGAAAGTGCCAAAATCAATACTGCACTGCTGGACTATATTTCAGAGAATATCCGGGAAGGCATGTCCACCGAAGAAATTGATGTGCTAGTGTATGATTTCACTACCAGTCACGGTGCCATCCCTGCCCCACTCAACTACGAAGGCTTTCCCAAAAGTGTTTGCACCAGCATCAACGATGTAGTGTGCCACGGAATACCCAATAAAAATGAGATTCTGAAAAGCGGAGATATTATCAATGTAGATGTTTCCACCATTTACAAAGGATATTTTTCCGATGCATCCCGTATGTTTATGATTGGAGACGTCAACCCTGATATGCAAAAGTTAGTACAGGTAACCAAAGAATGTATGGAAATAGGAATTGCTGCCGCACAACCCTGGAAACAGCTGGGTGATGTAGGCGCCGCCATCCAGGAACATGCAGAAAAGAACGGATTCAGCGTAGTCCGTGATCTCTGCGGACATGGCGTAGGGATGCAATTCCATGAGGAACCGGACGTAGAACATTTCGGACGCCGGGGCACAGGCATGATGATTGTGCCGGGCATGACCTTCACCATCGAACCCATGATCAATATGGGAACCTACGAAGTGTTTATAGACGATGCCGACGGATGGACTGTCTGTACCGACGACGGACTGCCTTCCGCCCAATGGGAAAATATGATTCTGATTACTGAAACCGGAAACGAAATTCTGACATATTAATGGAACTGATTCTACTTATTGTTATTGCCGTGTTAATGATAGTCCTACTTGTATTATCACTAACCAAAGGCAACAATCAAACTCAAGCAGAACAATTACAAATAGCCTTGCGCCAGCAAATGCAGGAAAACCGGGAAGAACTGAACCGCAGCATCCGGGAACTTCGCATGGAAATGACGCAAACGCTGAACCAGAATATGCAACAGCTCCAAGATGTTCTGCACAAGAATATGATGACTACCGGAGAACTGCAACGACAGAAATTCGACATGATGGCCCGCCAGCAGGAAGCATTACTGAAATCCACCGAGAAACGACTGGATGATATGCGCCTGATGGTGGAAGAAAAGCTCCAGAAAACCCTGAATGAACGTATCGGTCAATCATTCGAAATCGTCCGTTCGCAACTTGAGAACGTGCAAAAAGGACTGGGAGAAATGAAATCTCTTGCTCAAGATGTCGGCGGACTAAAAAAGGTATTGAGCAACGTAAAGATGAGAGGAACGTTCGGCGAAGTCCAACTGGGTGCACTCTTAGAACAAATGATGAGCCCCGAACAGTACGACGCCAATGTCAAAACAAAAAAGAGCGGAACCGAATTTGTAGAATTTGCCATCAAGCTTCCGGGAAAAGATGACGCCAACAGCACCGTCTACCTCCCCATCGACGCCAAATTTCCGAAAGATGTATACGAACAATATTACGATGCATTCGAAGCGGGAGACGCAGCATTGATGGAATCGTCCGGCAAGCAATTGGAAAATACAATCAAAAAGATGGCAAAAGACATTCATGATAAGTATGTGGACCCGCCTTTTACCACAGATTTTGCCATCATGTTCCTCCCGTTTGAAAGCATATATGCCGAAGTAATCCGACGTACCAGTCTCATCGAAACACTCCAAAAGGAGTATAAGATTGTAGTTACAGGTCCGACAACATTAGGCGCCATCCTCAATAGTCTTCAGATGGGATTCCGCACGCTTGCTATCCAAAAACGTACCGGAGAAGTCTGGACCGTATTGGGAGCTGTCAAAACAGAATTCAGTAAATTCGGAGGATTACTTGAAAAAGTACAAAAGAACCTGCAAAGCGCCGGTGACCAACTCGAAGAAGTCATGGGAAAACGAACACGTGCCATCGAACGCAAACTGCGGCAAGTGGAACAGTTGCCACACGAAGAAAGCCAAAAGATTCTCCCTATTGACGTAGAGGACGATTTGACAGATTACTAACTGATATTATTTAGGCACGGATTACACGATAAACACGGAAAGAAAATAAACTTATCCGTGCAATTCGTATAATCCGTGCCTAAAAAATCAAAGAAAGTGTTTCGACACACCTCGACACTAAACAGAAAATGCTCTACAACATTTCCATATCACGTCAATCCGCATAACTCCGCAAAGCCAAATTCTTCACCCAAAGAACGAAGATACCCGTCAGAATCAGATTCAATACCAGAGTAAGCACTGAAATAACCAATGCCGGGCCACCCAAGTTATATCCCAATGCAATGAAAATGATTCCGGCCCCTACCTCACCACGGGTAAACATACCGATGGAAAGAGCCAGTCGCTCACTTAATTTCCGGTCACGATAGAAGAACATCGGACAAAGTTTTCCTATATTCGACAATAAAGAGACAATCACCACATGAAACATAATCATTCCCCACGACATCATCTCCTGTGATCCCGTTACAGAATAAGAACCTGCATGAGTCTCCGCAAAGTTCACTCCGATAAAATGCGGCATACTCATTCCCACCAGAAACATGAAGAAAAATGAAATCCCGGTAGCCACCTTTCGTTCCACAGGTGTGTCATGTTCCTTATGTTTCATAATCATACCCAGAACAAATGCCGGCAACAGGACTTCAATATGAATACTTCCCTCGTCCCCATACAATTCTTTACTCCCCAGATACAGTATTTGAGTAGCCAGAAATATAATCACTGAATAAAAGAGGATAGCCTTCCAATCCTGACGCCAATCATACTTATTCAATCTTTGCCAGCCGATCGACAATAACAAGAACACAATCACCACCACAATAATCAACTGCCAGCGCAGCCCGATCATCATAATCTGAAGAGGAATCATTAAAAGAATCGTATCCAAGTCATCGAAAATTGCCAATACCTGTATCTTCTTATAAATCCAACTGGACTTCAGTCCGATAGCCGCCAACATCGTAAACAGAATACCGGCTGATGTAGGTGCAGCAAAACGGCTTAACAATAAATTCTCCTTCCACGCTTCCCAACTATTCCAAAACTCGGGCGGAAGCAAAATAAACACATAATAAATGGCAATCATAAACCACGGTAAAGCAGCCGTAGCCATTGCAATAAAATAATCTTGAGCGTAACTTTTCCACCGCGTTTTATCAAGGACGAACTCACGGCCTACATTAATCATTATAAAACTAAGACATACATAGAGTAGTACATTCGATATGGATTTAACAGCTCCATACCCATCTCCTGCCATCATCGGCAGGAATTGCGAAACCACGAGCCCCAACATCAGGAAGCCCGAAAAAGACAGAACTTTTCTCATATTTATAGTTGTTTGTTGCTAAAAAGTAATTGCCAAGGAAAGCTCTGCAGACAGAAGGCAATCACCTGGTGTATTAAAAACTAACCGCAAGTCAATTTGTTCAGAACAGATCTCTGAAAAATTGCTTGCGGCAGTATTTTTAATCCAGCTTCAGTACGGCGAGGAAGGCTTTTTGCGGCACTTCCACGTTACCGATTTGTTTCATTCGTTTTTTACCTTTTTTCTGCTTTTCAAGCAGTTTACGTTTACGGCTCACGTCACCACCATAACACTTCGCTGTCACATCCTTACGAACAGCCTTAATCGTTTCACGGGAAATAATCTTAGCCCCGATAGCTGCCTGAATGGCAATATCAAACTGCTGGCGCGGAATAAGCTCTTTCAGCTTCTCACACATCCGGCGTCCCATATCGTAAGCATTGTCAATATGTGTCAAAGTAGAAAGTGCATCCACAGGCTCACCGTTCAACAAAATATCCAGCTTCACCAGCTTCGAAGTACGGAAACCATTCGGATGATAATCAAACGACGCATACCCTTTAGAAATACTCTTCAACTTATCATAAAAGTCAATCACAATTTCTCCCAAAGGCATATTGTAATAGATTTCCACCCGGTTACCGGAGATATATTCCTGTTTAATCAATTCACCGCGTTTACCCAGACAAAGCGTCATAATCGAACCGATATAATCGGTAGTGGTAATAATAGACGCCTTGATATACGGTTCTTCGATATGGTCAATCATCGTCGGGTCGGGCATACCACCGGGGTTGTGCACCTCCTTCATATTGCCCTGCTTATCATATATATGGTAGGACACGTTCGGTACCGTAGTAATCACATTCATATCAAACTCACGATCCAGGCGCTCCTGCACAATCTCCATGTGGAGCAATCCGAGGAAACCGCAACGGAAACCAAAACCCAAAGCCAATGAAGACTCCGGCTGGAAAGTCAACGACGCATCATTCAGCTGCAACTTTTCCAAAGACGCGCGAAGATCTTCGAAATCTTCCGCCTCAATCGGGTACACTCCAGCAAACACCATCGGCTTCACCTCCTCAAACCCGGCAATAGCCTTGTCACACGGACGGGCAATATGTGTAATGGTATCTCCCACCTTCACCTCTTTGGAAGTTTTGATACCGGAAATTATATATCCTACATCCCCCGTACGAAGTTCGTTACGAGGCACCATATCCATTTTCAACACCCCTATTTCATCGGCATCATACTCTTTTCCCGTATTGAAAAACTTCACCTTGTCGCCCTTGCGAATCGTGCCGTTTTCAATCTTGAAATAAGCTATAATTCCACGGAAAGAGTTGAATACAGAGTCGAAAATCAAAGCCTGCAACGGCGCCTCTTCATTCCCTTCGGGATGAGGAATACGTTCAATCACAGCAGCCAGTATCTCTTCCACTCCCATACCCGTTTTACCGGATGCACGAATTACCTCCTCGCGCTTGCAACCCAACAGTTCAACGATTTCGTCCTCCACTTCTTCGGGATTGGCGCTCGCCATATCGCATTTATTGATAACCGGAATAATCTCAAGGTCGTGTTCAATGGCCATATACAGATTCGAGATCGTCTGCGCCTGCACTCCCTGCGAAGCATCGACAATCAGCAATGCCCCTTCACATGCAGCGATAGAACGTGACACCTCATACGAAAAGTCCACGTGTCCCGGAGTATCAATCAGGTTAAGGACATACTTCTCCCCCTGATAAGTATATTCCATCTGGATCGCATGGCTCTTGATAGTGATCCCTCTTTCTTTTTCCAGATCCATATTATCAAGCATCTGCCCTGAAGTCACCTGAATGGTGTTAGTAAACTCCAACAGACGGTCGGCCAACGTTGACTTACCGTGGTCAATATGAGCAATAATGCAAAAGTTGCGAATATTCTTCATTCTGAATTCTTATTATTTTAGCTTTTTGGTGTGCAAAGATACGTAAATGGCGGAATAAAAAAAAATGCGTTGATAACATTATGATCATGTACCAACGCATTTTTTTATTGCTTAAGTGAGTTACTCGCTTAGATCAATTTGATGAAGAGTTCACCTTCAACTTCTTCCACAGAGACTTTGTCTTCTCTCAATAACCAGCCAAGGCCGAGGAACAGATCTTTGTCAACCAATTTAGTTGCTTTTTTAAGCTGCTTGGCAGTCATTCCTTCTGTTTCGTTCAGTGCATTCCAGATAGTACCTGCAATTACACCAGCTTTTTCTTTCAACATTTGCTTTGCAATTTTAGTTAGACATGCTTAAAATCATCCGGTCAAAAAGACTTTCAGATTTTATTTCGGGGACAAAGATAGTTATTTTTATGTTATATAACACTTTATTGAGCACTTTTTTATCGTTTTTGTAATAAAAAAGCATTTTTTCTTTCATTTAGGATGCTTTTCGAGATATTCAGACCAAATTCTTGCCGCTTCTTCCACCATTTTTGCACAGGGACGCTTGCTATAATATTGAGCAGTACGCTCTTCCGGAATCGTTGAAACGGGATCTTTTTTCTTTAATCCCAACAATTCGCCACAAATCAGCGAGCCGTTACGCTTCTTAAATTCAGCCGCCAGTTCTTGCACCACCGCATAATTAGCAGCTTTTCCTTCCCGGTCTGTCGCTTCCGTAGCGCCGGTTTCCAAGCCCGCCACCAAAAACATGCCGCAGGCAGCTCCACACGTTTCACGCATTCGTCCTATCCCCCCGCCAAAGGAAGCACCCATACGCAACGCCTGTTCCTGTGTAAATCCATACATATCCGCAAAGGCCGCTACTACCGACTGTGAGCAGTTGTATCCGCTCTTAAAAAGCTCCACTGCTTTCTGTATTCTATCTTCCATAAACTATTTTGCATTTTTATTTCGCACAAAAATATAAAAAAGTATCTTTGCATCAGATAGGGCGTAAAGATTAAAATCAAAAAAAAGAAAATATGAACAAAACTATTTCATATAAAGAATCGACAGCCATTGCCATTCAAGCTATGATAAGCGCAGCCAGAAAGGATGAATATGCTGACAGGAAAAGAAAAAGTGGTTTTCCCCAAAACAGAAAGAAACGTGATGTCACTCTCAAAGATGTACGTGAATGGAACAAGAGAAGAAATTATAAAGAGGATGCAGGAATTGCCGTCAATGCAATGATGGCGTCAGCTATCAACGACCCCTATGTGGACCTGAATCCACCCTCCAAATTCTAAGAGATAAAACAATGGCTACAACATTCGATATTCAACTCCCTCATTACTCGCGTGGATTTCATTTAATCACGCGTGATATCATTTCACAACTACCAGCACTTCCCGAAAGTGGCCTACTGGTAATCTTTATCAAACACACCTCTGCCGGACTAACTATCAACGAAAATGCAGACCCGGACGTACGGCATGACTTCCAGACATTCTTTAATAAACTGGTTCCCGACGGTGCCCCCTATTTCATCCATACCCTCGAAGGCCCCGACGATATGAGCGCCCATATAAAAGCCTCCCTGATAGGAAGCTCGGTCACTATCCCCATCAAGAATCACCGCCTGAACCTGGGAACATGGCAAGGTGTCTACCTCTGCGAATTTCGCGACGGAGGAGACACCCGTAAATTGAGTATTACTATCCTATAATATTTCCAACGCCATCGGACAATGATCGGAATGTACGGCCTCATTCAGGATATACGCACGTTTCAACAGCGGACGTACCGGCTCACTAACCATGCAATAGTCAATTCTCCAACCCTTATTTTTGGCACGCGAATTAAAACGATAGCTCCACCAGGTATATTCCTGTTTTTCGGGACAAAGCGTACGGAAAGAATCCACATACCCCGCAGACAGGAAACGTGTCATCCACTCCCGTTCTTCAGGAAGGAAACCACTGTTTGTTGCATTCCGGACAGGATCATGAATGTCGATCGGCTCATGGCAGATATTATAATCGCCACAAAGAATCAAATTGGGACGGGACTTCTGCAACTCCATCACATACTTTTGAAAATCTTCCAGCCACACCATTTTAAAAGCCTGGCGTTCGTCCCCGCTCGTTCCCGAAGGGTGATAAACACTGACTACCGATAAGTCTCCGAAATCCGCCCGGATAAAACGTCCTTCATTATCATAAGCCTCCATTCCCATCCCATATTCCACATGGTCCGGTTCCTGCTTGGTAAGTATGGCCACTCCACTGTATCCTTTCTTCTGCGCCGAATACAAATAAGACTTGTAACCCAACGCTTCAAACACCTCTCCCGGATACTGGTCCGGTTGCAGTTTCGTCTCTTGCAGACAAAGAATATCAGGATTCTCCTGCGCCAGCCATTCCGGCAAACCTTTAGATACGGCGGCACGTAGTCCGTTCACATTATAAGTAATAATCTTCATCGATCTATATGTATTGATTTATATTCATTTTATGAAAACAAAAGCATGATATTCAGTACCGAAACAATAATGGCAATCGAATACAACACAAACGTGCTCCAACGACTATTGACATAATCTCCCATCACCTTTCGGGAAGACGTCAGTCCCACCTGCAAAAATACCGTGAAAGGTAATTGAATACTAAGTATCATCTGCGAAATAATCAATCCTTTGAAAGGATCTCCAATAAAGAAAATCAGCAATAAGGCAATTCCCAGAGATAAAAGGACTCCTACCTGCGAATGGCTGTCTTTGATATGATACGATTCACCGAAAATACCCGCAAAGATGGAACCTGCCGCCATTCCGCTCGTAATGGTGGATGAAATACCCGCCATCAGCAATGCCAGTGCAAATACGATGGCAGCATTACTTCCCAACAAAGGTTCGAGCAATGACTTAGCCTGTTGCAGTTCCTCTACCTGAATACCGCTTTTAAAAAAAGTAGCGGCAGCCAGAAGAATCATGGCACTGTTAATCGCCCAGCCGACAATCATTGAGAAAAGAGTATCAAACAACTCATATTTCAAGACCTTCTTAATAGAAGCATCATCTTTCTTATTATATTCGTGACTCTGAATCACCTCCGAATGAAGAAACAGATTATGAGGCATCACTACCGCTCCCAACACACTCATGATAATCAGCATACTTCCTTTCGGAAAAGAAGGAGTCACCCACCCTGCTGTCGCAGCCGGCCAGTCTATTTCCACCAGAAACAGTTCGTAGATAAACGAAAGCCCGATAACGGAGACAAATGCAATGATGGAACGCTCTATCTTTTTATACGAATTAGTGAAAAGCATGATAGAGACAAAAAGCGTAGTCAACACAGCTCCCCATATAATAGGAATATCAAAGAGCATTTCCAACGCAATGGCACCTCCCAGAATTTCCGCTAAAGAAGTAGAAATCGACGCCAATACCGCCGTACCAAGAATAGGTCGCGACACCCATTTGGGAGTGTATTTAGTGGCCGCCTCCGAAAGGCAAAGTCCGGTAACAATCCCCAGGTGGGCAACGTTGTGCTGAAGCACAATCAGCATAATAGTAGACAATGTAACCACCCAAAGTAAGGAATAGCCAAATTCGGAACCGGCGGCGAAGTTAGAAGCCCAGTTTCCCGGATCAATAAATCCTACCGTAACCAGAAGCCCCGGACCAATATATTTAAAAACATCCAGTCCACCCAGATAGCGTTTATGATCTTTGCGTTTTAAGTCTTGAAAAATATTCTTCATTTTTGCATAATAGTTTTAACCTTACAAATATACTTATAAATAACGAGTGAAGGTCAATTTTAGTTCAAAATACCGACAAGTAAGTAAACAACACCCAGATACTCCCCCCCTATGGATTCCCGCAAAAAAAAAGACCCTCGACAAAATAAATTGCCGAAGGTCTTGAAAAATATCAAATTTTACAAAAATAAAAGAAGTCGATTAATATCCCATCTCATGTAATGCACGACACAATTGGTCAGGACATGAAGTCGGTCTGCCACCACAATGCACTCCTTCAAGTTTTGCGATAACATCCGCTACCTTCATTCCTCTCACAAGGCGGGAAATACCTTGAAGGTTACCATTACATCCTCCCCAGAAAGCAACTTCTTTCACCACTCCATCTTCCACATTCAGTTCGATGTTGGTGCTGCAAGTTCCCTGGGTTCTATACACATATTCCATAACCTTGTCTTATTCTCCCTCTTCCGGCTGCATATTGGTATAAACAGTCTGCACGTCGTCAAATTCTTCCAAACGTTCGATCATCTTATCCAATGTTTCGCGCTGTTCCGGAGTCACCTCTTTCATGTCGTTCGGGATATAAGTGAAGTCTCCACCGACATCTTCAAAGCCACACTCCTCCAGGTGTTTCTGAATAGCGGCATAGCTCTTGGGATTACCATAGATAGTGATTGTTCCTTCTTCATCATCCTCTTCGTATTCATCTTCCACATCATAATCGATCAGATCCAGAATCAGTTCTTCCATATCCAATCCGTCTTTCTTCTTGAAAGTGAATACACATTTGTGGTCGAACAGGAACGCGAGAGATCCCATTGTACCGAGATTACCGCCAAACTTATTAAATACCGAACGAACGTCAGCCACCGTACGGGTTGTGTTATCTGTCAGCGTATCCACAAATACAGCAATACCGTGAGGACCGTATCCTTCGTAAGTCATGCTCTTGTAGTCGCTCTGGTCTTTACCCATTGCGTTTTTGATAGCACGTTCAATATTATCCTTCGGCATATTTTCACGCTTACAAGTAGCGATCACCGAACGCAAAGTCGGGTTATTTTCAGGTTCCGGACCGCCTGCCTTTACAGCTATCGCGATTTGTTTACCCAGTCTTGTAAATGTTTTAGCCATGTGGCCCCATCTTTTCAGTTTAGCGGCCTTTCTATATTCAAATGCTCTTCCCATTGGTTTATATTTTTAGATTGAAATTTTAAGTTTATCTAAGTTTGGCACCCAGCTTATCTTCCAAGTTCTTCACCAGTTTCGACATGATCTTATCAATCATCTTATCATTCAAAGTCTGGCTCTCATCCTGAAGCAGGAAGCTCACCGCATACGACTTCTTGCCTGCTTCCAGATTTTTACCTTCGTACACGTCGAAGAGTTCCACTTCTTTCAACAGCTTCTTCTCTGTTTCGTAAGCAATCTTTTCAATTTCGGCAAACTGCACATTCTTGTCAAGCAACAATGCCAAGTCACGTTTCACAGCAGGGAACTTGGAGATTTCCTTGTAGCTGATCTTCACAGAACGGATAGCTTTCATCAGTTCCTTCCAGTTCAAGTCGGCAAAATATACTTCATTGTCGATATCAAATGCTTTCAACAGCTTCTTAGTCACAATACCGAAGGAAGCAAGACGCTTACCACCCTTCGTATTGATAGAAAGTGCGGCAGCAAAAATATCGTCCGTCAGATTACCGACAACCAGATTGTGCAAATCCAGTCCCAGACGCTTCAATATATTTTCTACATAAGCCTTCAATTCATATACCGAACTGTTCTCATCTGCATGTGCCCATGAATTGGAAACCTTCTTACCGGTTACCCACAAGCCCAAGTGATAATCTTCCGAGTAAGGAGCCAATACCTTCTCTTCATTCTTCTTGTCAGCATCGAAATGATAGCAATTACCGAATTCGAAGAACTTCAAATCAGCATTCTTACGATTTGCATTATGAGCAATACTTTCCAGTCCACCGAACAGCAAAGTCTGACGCATAGCGTTCAAATCCGCACTCAACGGATTCAATAACATCACTAGATGGTTGGACGGATAAGTCTCCATACCATCATAATAAGCAGCACGCGTCAATGAGTTGTTCAGGATCTCATTAAATCCGCAGCCCACCAATTGCTCTGCAATCAAGTTCTGCAATTTATTCGATTTATCATGTTCACCTTTGGTAGTCAGGCTGGAGTTCAGTGTAGTCGGGATTTCAACATTATTATATCCGTAGATACGAAGAATATCTTCAATCACGTCACAATCACGCTGCACGTCTACACGATAAGGAGGAACAGCTAATGTCAGCCCTTCCACCGTTTCATTAGTGATCTTCATTTCCAGGCTGGTCACAATGCTCTTGATTGTCTCTACCGGAATTACTTTTCCTACCAAAGAATGTACTTTCTCATAAGCCAGATCAACTATAAAATCGGGTGCAGCAGTAGTGAACACGTCTTTTATTTCAGAAGAAATCGTACCGCCAGCCAGTTCTTTAACCATCAAAGCAGCCAGTTTCAAGCAATATATCACACTGTTCGGATCGATACCGCGTTCGAAACGGAAAGAAGCATCCGTATTCAAGCCATGACGGCGGGCTGTCTTACGCACCCATGTAGGATGGAAATAAGCACTTTCAATGAATACATCTGTCGTAGCTTCCGTAGAACCGGAGTCCAGTCCGCCGAATACACCGGCAATACACATGGCCTCTTCCTTGTTACAAATCATCAGGTCGCGTTCGTTCAATTTACGTTCCACCTCATCCAGCGTAACGAACGGGGTTCCTTCCGGCATTGTCTTTACAATTACTTCATTGCCTTTTATCTTTCCGGCATCGAAGCAATGCAACGGCTGACCGAAAGCATGAACGATATAATTAGTAATATCCACTACATTATTAATAGGACGCACCCCGATCAGACGCAATTTGTTTTGCAGCCATTCCGGGCTTTCCTTCACAGTGACACCTTTCACCGTAACACCGGCATAATGCGGACAAGCTTCGCTGTTTTCCACCTTCACTTCAATATTCAAGTCATGGTTTTCCACTTTAAAGCCGTCTACCGACGGACGTTGCAAAGTAGCCTGTTTGCCGTTCTGAATCAGATAAGCATACAAGTCACGAGCCACCCCATAGTGAGAGCAAGCATCCGCACGGTTAGGCGTGATGTCCACTTCAAGCACATAGTCGCTCTTGATATTATAATAATCCTTGGCAAGCGTACCCGGAACAGCGTTTTCCGGCAATACGATAATACCTGCATGATCCGTACCGATACCGATTTCGTCTTCAGCACAAATCATACCAGTAGATTCCACCCCACGGATTTTTGATTTCTTGATGGTAAAACATTCGTCACCGTCATAAAGTTTTGTACCTAAAGTAGCTACCACCACTTTCTGTCCGGCAGCCACATTCGGGGCACCACAAACAATCTGTACCGGTTCACCGTCTCCCAGATTGACAGTAGTAATATGCAAATGGTCAGAATTAGGATGTTCCGTGCAGGTCAGCACTTCACCGATCACCAGTCCTTCCAAACCACCTTTAATGGTTTGCACTTCTTCTACACCACCTGTTTCCAAGCCAATAGACGTCAACGCAGCAGCCGTTTCATCAGGCGTCAGGTCGAAGTTGACATACTCTTTCAGCCAGTTATAAGAGATATTCATATATTTAATTTTTTATTGTTTCTCAAAAAGATTTGCAAAGTTAATAAGATTTTTCGGTTGACCGAGAAGGTTAGATAAAAAAGTTTATAGTTGATAGTTACCATGCGGAATAACATACAGATAGAAGAAATGTTGCGCAGAGCATTTTCACTATCAGTTATCAACTATCAACTATTAACTAAAATGGTAACGGTCCATCTCCCGGTGCTCCGAATGGATTCTCCGTCTGCGGTGCAAAATCAGGTGCGGGAGGAGGTATGGAACCAGCATTACCTGTATTCATTTTCGATCCTAACATAGCTCCTGCAGGCTCACCCGGCATCGGGATCACCATATCGTCCTCCGGATTAGAGAAACGGGTAAACTCACCCTTAAAGCGGAGCAACACCTCGCCTACCGCACCGTTACGATGCTTGGCGATTACAATTTCCGCCATACCGCGCAAGTCATTACCACGATCATCCTGAAATATCTTATAGTATTCCGGACGATGAATAAAGCACACCATATCGGCATCCTGCTCGATGGCTCCCGATTCACGAAGGTCACTCAACTGCGGTCGTTTACCGTCAATACCTTCACGACTTTCCACACCACGATTCAACTGTGACAGTGCGATAATCGGAATACTCAACTCCTTCGCCAATCCTTTCAACGAACGGGAAATGGTACTAACCTCTTCCTGACGGCTACCAAACGCCATCCCACTCGCATTCATCAACTGAAGGTAGTCAATGATGATGATTCGCACCCCATGTTCGCGTACCAGACGACGCGCTTTGGTTCGAAGTTCAAACACAGACAGAGACGGCGTATCATCCACGTAAAGCGGTGCATCCATCAGATTCTTCAGTTTATAGTCCAGTTGTTGCCATTCATAATTTGCCAACTGCCCGCTTTTGATTTTCTCGCTCGGAATCTCGCAGACATTCGCAATCAAACGGTTCACCAGCTGAACGTTACTCATTTCAAGAGAGAACAACGCCACCGGGTTCCGGTAATCCACCGCAATATTCTTAGCCATTGAAAGAACGAAAGCAGTCTTACCCATAGCAGGACGGGCAGCTATAATAATAAGGTCGGAATTCTGCCAACCCGAAGTCATCTTATCAAGTTTCGTGA
This sequence comes from Bacteroides sp. M10, assembly GCF_014334015.1. Lineage (GTDB taxonomy): Bacteria > Bacteroidota > Bacteroidia > Bacteroidales > Bacteroidaceae > Bacteroides > Bacteroides intestinigallinarum. The sequence goes on from NZ_CP060488.1 coordinate 5,383,156, forward strand.
AACCACTCTCCAGACCACTCAAACCATCGGTTCGAGCCGCAGCTTTCTGAATTAGTTTATAGGCTTCGTCAATCACCGGATTGATCTGCGTATAATCTTTTTTCATATTCTGCTGTGAGATCTCAAAAAGCTTACCTTCCGCTTCCTGCATCAAGTCGTCCACGTCCAGGGTCTCGTCAAACGCTTTACTCTGGATATTGCTCGTAAACGTTATCAACTCACGCGCCAGCGATTTCTGTGCAATAATACGGGCATGGTATTCAATATGTGCGGATGAAGCCACTTTACTACTCAATTGAGTAATATAGAAGGGACCTCCCACCTCTTCCAAGTCTCCGCGTTTACTAAGTTGTTCCTTTACAGTCAGAATATCCACCGGTTTCTGGTTCACCGCAAGGTCGACGATAGCAGAATAAATCAACTGATGCCGGCGTTCGTAAAATGATTCGGGACGAAGAATTTCACTCACCAATGAATAAGCGTCCTTTTCAATCATTAAAGCTCCCAAAACTGCTTCTTCCAGTTCAGGCGCCTGCGGCTGAATACGACCATAATCATTTACCGGTTGTATTTTAGTAGACTTTGAATTGCGGGTATTTCTTTTCTGTTCGGCCATCGAGATATTTACTATTTTACGATTTACTATTTATTATTTTACGACTGGACAGACTCTATTATCACATTTATCACGGAATTCTTCCAGTCGAGACGACAAAGATAGAATATAATCACGAAGAATGAATAAGGAAAAATGAAGATTTTAGTAACTTTGCTCCCGATTCACATTATCCAGCTATGATTAATTGTAATGTGAAGCACTGTAAATAGTAAATAGTAAAATAGTAAATAGAAATATGATTGCTTTTCCCAATATCAAAATAAACCTGGGACTTTCCATCACGGAAAAACGCCCGGACGGATACCACAATCTGGAAACAGTTTTCTATCCGGTGGCTCTGGAAGACGCACTGGAAATCCGTACCTCCCCTAACGCTGACCGAAAATTCACTCTCCACCAACATGGAATGGAAATAGCCGGTAACCCTGAAGACAATCTGGTAGTAAAAGCCTATTTATTGATGGATAAGGAATTTCATCTCCCTCCTGTCGAAATCCACTTATACAAGCACATCCCTTCAGGAGCCGGACTGGGAGGAGGATCATCGGATGCCGCTTTCATGCTAAAGTTGCTCAACGATCATTATCAGCTGGGAGTATCCGAAGAACAATTGGAAGTATACGCTGCCACTTTGGGAGCAGACTGCGCTTTCTTTATCAAAAACAGACCGATATTTGCCGAGGGAATTGGAAACATCTTCTCCCCGGTCGAACTTTCATTAAACGGCTACCAAATCATGATTATAAAACCGAATGTTTTTGTTTCCACCCGGGAAGCCTTTTCAAACATTCATCCCCATCGTCCGAAATATCCGGTTAGGGAGGCAATCCAGCGTCCTGTACAAGAATGGAAGGATACGTTAATCAATGATTTCGAAGCAAGTGTATTCCCGCAACATCCCGTCATTGGAGAAATCAAAGAAGAACTCTATCATCAAGGAGCAATCTACGCATCCATGAGCGGCTCCGGCTCATCCGTATTCGGGCTGTTTGCTCCCGGATTCGTCTTACCGGAAATTGATTGGGGAACTGACGTATTCTGCTTCAAAGGTACATTAAACAAATAAATCTCACTAACAATTATGTTTTGACTATTTTTTCAAAATCCCAACATGGCAGCGGGGTGTATATTGAGTACCCGGCAAAGCAAGCGAGCTATTTTTAAAGTAGGTTCCGAGCGACCCGAAATATAATCATTCACGCGTGAAGGGCTAACCCCTATTTCACTGGCAAGCTGTTTTTGTGTCATTCCCTTTTCTTCAAGGGACAATTCTATCAATTCTGCTACGGTTGGTTTTTCTATAGGAAAATGTTCCTTCTCATACGCAATCACTATATCAGACATAACAGAAAGCTCCACCATGCTCTTGTCATTTGCAGGAGTGCTGTCGTCCACCAAAGGCAGAAGTTCTTCGACTCTTGCCAATGCAAATTCGTATTGTTCTTTCGTTATTTTAGTCATATCTATTATATTATATAGTTGAACAATCTATTTTATCATACTCTTTATGAGTTCCCACCCAACGGACAAAAATGTATCCCACCGTAAATTTAACAACCACTACCAGCCGATAGTTGTTCCCTCTGATATTAAAAACATAGTGTTGATTGCCCACATAATCAGTCGATAGAAAATCCGCTTTTATATCAGACAAATTCCGCCATTCTGCTTTTTCCGCTATATCATACCAACGTTCTAAAGCAACACGTGAATCTTCACACCCTTTCGTCTCGTAGAAATCTTTCAATTTCTTATGTGATACTACTCTCATATCTTATTCATTTGATACAAAATTACAAAATAATTTTGGATAACAAAAGAATTAATGCTAAATATTTTATAAAACAGAACATCCATGCTGGGCGTACCAAAAAACGGTACCACGACTCACGTCGTAGTACCGTCACAACACAAACACAAAATAAAACACGACAAAACTACTATGCAATCTTTCCTGTCTATGCCGGGGAGGCATAAGTACTATCTACGTATATTCGCATACTCATAAACAGCTTCAGGTCGATTAGCATCAATTAAACAAATCGCATGCACGATTTGTTTAAACTTTTATGTTATTTAAAACAAGTTTCTCTTTTATTGAATCCCTCTTTCACGGAGTTTCAGCTGCCAGTTCCATGCAGAGCGTAAAGTATCTTCTAAAGTTTCTACGGCTTTCCAACCCAGCTCTTTATTAGCAAAATCCGGGTTAGCCCAAACTTTTTCAATGTCACCTGCACGACGTCCGACAATCTGATAATTCAATTTTACGCCAGTGGCTTTTTCAAAGCCATTTATTAATTCCAATACAGAAACACCACGTCCTGTACCAATATTAAATACTTCTACTTTTTCTTTTTGTTTCTTTTCCAAGATACGACGGATAGCAATCACGTGTGCTTTAGCCAAGTCAACGACATTGATAAAGTCACGGATACAAGAACCGTCCGGTGTATCATAATCGTCACCAAACACGCTAAGTTTCTCACGGATACCGATGGCTGTCTGGGTCAGATATGGAATCAGGTTTTGAGGAACCCCGTTAGGCAGTTCACCCAGCAATGCAGTAGGATGCGCGCCAATCGGGTTGAAATAGCGCAACATGATCGCATTGATCGGAGCACCTGAAGCTACCGTATCACGAATAATCTCTTCATTGATCTGTTTGGTATTTCCATAAGGTGATTCCGCTTTCTTGATCGGAGCTTTTTCCGTTACCGGCAGCTCGTCCGGCTGACCGTATACTGTACAAGAAGAAGAGAACACAATACCTTCTACTCCATGTTTTGGCATCAGTTCGAGAAGGTTAATCAAAGAAACCAGGTTATTACGGTAGTAAAGCAACGGTTTTTGTACCGACTCTCCTACTGCTTTGCTAGCTGCAAAGTGAATGATTGCCTTAATTCCTTTATATTTTGCAAATACTGCATCCAGACCGGCAAAGTCCAAACAGTCCAGCTTTTCAAAAACTGGGCGAATACCGGAAACTTTCTCTATATTGTCAACAACGTCGGCACTTGAATTTGATAAATTATCGATGATGATTACTTCATATCCACTGTTTTGTAGTTCTACAACAGTATGAGACCCAATGTATCCTGTCCCGCCTGTTACTAAAATTCTTTCTTTCATATACTTTATAAAAAATGGTTAGTTTCTCGGCTTATTATTGTTTGAGTTACAAATGTATGGAAATAAAATGGAATTGCAATAATCTGCCACAAATTTATTTGCTGAAAAGTAATTAAGGTACGATTTGGTAGCATTTAGGTATAAAAAAGAATTGGAAACTCTAACCTGTATGTCGCCACACAGCAGAGCTTCCAATCCTCTATTTAATTATCAACTGTAAATCCTTACACCACGCCGGAGAATCCCATGAATGCCATAGCAAGCAAACCGGCGGTAATCAAAGCAATCGGAGTTCCTTGCATTCCTTTCGGAATTTTCACAAGGCTCATCTGTTCGCGCAATCCGGCAAAAAGCACCAGTGCCAGACCGAAGCCGATAGCCGTAGAAAACGCGTATACAACACCTGTCAGCAGGTCATAGTCTTTCTGAATCACCAGGATAGCGACACCAAGAATACAACAGTTCGTTGTAATCAGCGGCAAGAACACACCCAAAGCCTGATACAGGGCCGGAGATACCTTTTTCAGGATGATTTCCACCATCTGCACCAATCCGGCAATCACCAGGATGAATGTAATCGTCTGTAAGTATCCCAGTCCGAAAACATCCAATACAAACTTCTGAATCAGGAAGGTGACGATGGTAGCGATGGTCAACACGAAAGCAACCGCAGCGCTCATACCCATCGCAGTTTCCACCTTCTTGGATACGCCCAGGAACGGACAGATACCCAGGAACTGCGACAACACGATGTTGTTTACAAAGATTGCCGAAATAAATATCAATATATATTCCATAGTTGTTAAATTGAAAATTGAGAATTAAAAATTAAAAAATCAGAGAATGTGAAAATGAAATTAAGAATATGGTTCATATCTATTATTTCTCAATTCTCAATTTTCAGTTCTCAATTTATTAATTATTGCAATGAGGTATCCCAAAGCGATGAAAGCACCCGGAGCCAATACGAATACCAACATTCCATATTCTTCCGGCATGATGGTCAAATCGAAGATTTTACCGGTTCCCAAAAACTCGCGGACAGCACCCAGTAAAGTCAGGGCGATGGTAAAGCCAAGCCCCATACCGATACCGTCGAACATAGAAGCAACTGCGTTATTCTTGGCAGCGAAGGCTTCGGCACGTCCCAGTACAATACAGTTCACTACAATCAACGGAATGAAAAGACCGAGTGTAGCATACAGTCCCGGCACGTAAGCCTGCATCACCATTTGAAGCAAGGTCACGAAAGACGCAATCACCACAATAAACGATGGGATACGCACCATGTCCGGAATCAGGTTCTTTATTAAAGAGATCACCACATTCGAGCAGATCAATACGAACATGGTAGCCAGTCCCATACCCATACCATTGATAGCCGATGATGTAGTACCCAATGTAGGACACATACCGAGCAGGAGTACAAACGTAGGATTCTCTTTGATAATCCCGTTCATCATTACTTTAAAGTTATTCATATCTGTCTCCTTTCTTATTTAGCACTGACTGAATCAGTTAGTTCAACTTTGATCGTAGCTCCCGTAGCAGCGTCAGCAGCATCTGCGTCCGCGCCTTTCGCTTTTTGAGAAGCACCGGTTACACCATTCACTTCCCCGCCTTCGGCCTTATAGGCTTGATAAGCAGCATTCACGGCATTCAAGAAAGCGCGTGAAGTAATGGTAGAAGCTGTGATGGCATCCACCGCTCCCCCATCTTTGCTGACGGTCAACGGAGCTTCACCCGGATTCATACCCAAAATAGATTTCGTACTCTCTTCGTGAGATACTGCCTTTTCTCCTTTCGCAGGATCATACGCTCCGAACCATTTGTCGGCTTTAGAGCCCAATCCCGGAGTTTCCGTGTGAGCCAACAGAGAGTAGTTATAGATTTTCCCTTCGGCATTAAAGCCTACCAACACTTTCAGTTCACCGCCAAATCCCATTGATTTAGCTTCGACAGCGGTTCCTACAAGTTCTTCACCGTTCTTAGCCGGATAAACGATAAAGTCAACATTCTTCTTTCCGTCTTTCTCGCTGAAGATCGTATCGCTTTCCGCTACCGGATTATTGGTAAATTCGGGAAGAACCTTTTTCAAGGCCTCGTTCAGTGTCTTCGCGTTCGCTTCGGCAATGGGGCCTTTTGTCAGTTCATTTACATAAGCCAGCAACGCAACGGAAATAGCAGTCACTCCCGTAAGTACCAGCAACATATTCTTTAAAGATGATTCTAACTTTTTCATTTCTTCTTCGCTACCTCCCCAAAGCGTTTTGGTTTACAATAGGTGTTAATCAGCGGAGTGAACGCATTCATAATCAGGATGGCGAACGACATACCTTCGGGATAGGCGCCGAACAGACGGATAACTACCGTCAGCAGACCGATACATACACCATAGATCAGCATCCCTTTCTTACTCATCGGAGAAGTCACATAGTCGGTTGCCATAAAGACAGCACCCAGCATCAGACCACCGGAAAGCAACTGCAATACCGGAGAAACGTATTTTTCCGGATCTGCCAGGTGCATGATGCCTGCAAAGACAAACACAGTAGCCAGGATAGACACAGGAATATGCCAGGTAATGATTTTCTTCCAGAGCATATAAACGAGTCCGATCAGCAGAGCCAGTGCACTCACTTCACCCAAGCATCCGCCATTCTGTCCGATCAGCAAGGTCAATGCGTCCGGAATCTGGCTTAAAGCGGCAGTGTCACCGTAAATGGCTTGCTTCATCAAGGCCAGCGGAGTGGCACCGGTGGTAGCATCCGTATAAGCGGTCAACTGTCCGACTACCGGCCAGCTGGTCATCTGCACCGGGAAAGAAAGCAGCAGGAATACGCGGCCTGCCAATGCCGGGTTGAAAGGATTGCAGCCCAATCCGCCGAAAGACATTTTGCCTACACCGATAGCAAACAGTGCACCGAGGATGATAATCCAGATAGGCAAGTTAGACGGTAAATTAAATGCCAGCAACACACCTGTGATGATGGCAGAGCCGTCGCAGATGGTGGTGGTCGGTTTCTTCATTAAATATTTTCCGATCGCCCATTCGAAGAACAAACAAGCCGCAACGGAAGTAGCCGTGACAATCAGGGCACCCAGTCCGAAGAAATAGAGAGACACCAGAAAAGCCGGAATCAGTGCAATCAGCACGCCATACATATTTTTCTGTACGCTGTCTCCGCCATGAACGTGGGGCGATAGTGATACGATTAATTTATTTTCCATATTCGTTATTTTTTAGCTTGACGTGCACGAATCATAGCTCCCACTTTGCCTTTACCCAGACGACAATAGTCGAGCAGCGGACGGTTGGCAGGACAAGTGAACTGGCAAGAGCCGCACTCGATGCAATCCATGATTCTTTCTTTTTCCATTGTTTCAAAATCTCCGTTTTCAGACAAGGCTCCGAGCAAGTACGGTTCCAGTCCCATCGGACAGGCACTCACGCACTTCGCGCAACGGATGCAGGTTTGAGCTTCACCGCGTTTGGCTTCCTTCCGGTTCATAATCAGGATGCCGGAACTGCCCTTCGCAGTAGGAACCTCGATATTTACGAGCGCCTTACCCATCATCGGACCGCCACCGATCACCTTACCCGTATCTTCGGGCAGACCACCGCAAGCGTCAATCAACTGTTTCATCGGTGTACCGATACGGGCCAGGAAGTTGGACGGCTTCGCAACCGACTTTCCCGTCACGGTAATCACCCGTTCAAACAACGGTTTATTCTTCTGCACAGCTTCATAAACAGCAAACGCCGTTCCCACGTTCTGCACGACTGCTCCCGTAGAGATAGGCAACGCACCGCTCGCCACCTGACGTTTGGTGATCGCATCGATCAGCTGCTTTTCACCTCCTTGCGGATATTTCACCTTCAAGGGAACGACTTCGATGCCTGCATAACTGGAAGCTACTTTGGTCATCAGTTCGATAGCATCGGGCTTATTATTTTCGATTCCGATAAATGCCTTGTTCACTTTCACTGCTTTCATCAGGATGGAAACACCTACCATGATTTCTTCCGCGTGTTCCAGCATCAGCTGATGGTCGGCAGTCAAATAAGGTTCACATTCTACGGCATTGATAATCACACATTCAGCTTTAAAAGAAGGAGGAGGACAAAGTTTCACCTGTGTAGGGAAACAAGCACCACCCAGACCAACGATTCCGGCATCGGCAATTTTCTTCACGATCTCTTCTGCCGGAAGTTCACATTCCTTCACCAGTGTGGCGCTACGGTCGATTGTTTCTTCCCATTCGTCGCCTTCCACATCGATAAAGATAGCAGGTTTCGCATAACCGCTGGCATCGACAATAGTATCAATCTTCGCCACTTTACCACTGACCGAAGAGTGAATTGCCGCCGAAACAAAGCCGGCAGGTTCAGCAATTTTAGTGCCTACCTTTACCACATCCCCTTTCGCTACAACCGGTTTTGCAGGCGCACCAATGTGCTGCCCCAGCAAAATAACAGCCTTTGCAGGAACTTCCGCTGTGATAATAGGTTGATGTGCCGACAATTTATTTTCGTGTGGATGAACTCCACCAATTGAAAATGTCTTTAACATACAGTTCTGTATTTTATTCTGTTATTATTCTGTTACTTTCGGAGCTTCTGTAGCCTTTTCAGCAGGAGTTTCCACTTTTGCCGCCGGTGCAGGAGTTTCCACCGCTTCTTTAGAAACAGCAGCCGGTTTTGGAGCAGCCGGAGCTTCTTCTTTCGGTTTCCTCGGCGGGAAATTCAATTCGATAATGGTATTCTGCGGACAGACTTCCACACATTTCCGGCAAGATTTGCACTTGTGCGGATCGATGTAAGCCAAGTTATTCTCCAACGTGATAGCTTCGAACGGACAAGTCTTCACGCATTTGCCACAGCCGATACAACTCACCGTACAAGCCTTGCGCGCCACAGCTCCCTTGTCTTTATTCACACAAGAGATATACACACGGCGTGATTTCTTTCCTTGCGGACGGATTTCGATGATCGCCTTCGGACAAGCCTTCACACAGGCACCGCAAGCGGTACATTTCGCTTCATCCACTTCCGGAAGTCCTGTTTCAGGATTCATGTGGATGGCATCGAACTGGCAGGCAGCCACACAGTCACCACACCCCAGACATCCGTAACTACAACCCGTTTCCCCACCATAGAGCGAAGCGGCAATAGCGCAACTCTTCGCACCGTCGTACTGATTAATACGCGGACGATTCATACACGTTCCGTTACATCTTACCACTGCTACCATCGGTTCAGCTTCTCCGGCTGCAAGCCCTAGGATATCAGCAATTTGTGCCATGACAGGCTGTCCGCCTACGGGGCAGAATTTACCATCCAGCGAACCGGCTTTGACGCAAGCGTCGGCAAAGCCGCTACAACCGGGATAGCCACATCCACCACAATTAGCCTGGGGAAGCACTTCTCCCACCTGGGCAATCCGCGGGTCTTCATACACGGCAAATTTCTTGGAAGCCACATAAAGAATAGCGGCCAGCACGAGCGCTATAGCTCCCAATGAAATCACTGCAATCAGAATCAAATTCATAATGTTTTTAGTTATTTATTGGTTTTATAGTAAATGAAAATTGTTGTTTGAGTCGCGTTTTGTTAAGCCATAAAACGAAATAATAAGGTATAAGGACAGCCAGAGAAAGAAGAGCTGCATACAGTTCATTCTCTATCAATGCCATCAAAAGAAACAACGAAAATATAAGAAGTACGAAAGGAAATACGAAAGCCAACAATACCGCCATCATGCCCATCGACGTTTCGCCGACCACCATCACCTTCTCTCCCACCTGATAGGAAGAAGCTGCGGTATCTATGATATCTATGATTTTGTCCTTACTATCCGCCGAGGAACAATGCCCCTTTGCGCTACATGCCGCACAAGCCGATGTCTGGACAATCCTCACCGACAGATGAGAACCCTGTATGTTTTCCACAATACCTAGATGCTTTATAGTATTATTCGTCATTTTGCAAACTCCGCATTACAAATCGCGGCAAATTTAATCATTATTTGTGAACTACGAAGCATTCCTCAAACTTTTTCTACCTAATAAAATGTTATTTTTTGTGTTTTCGTTATCGCACACGGAAAAGGTATGGCTACCATTTGATATTTCCCAAGAATGACAAATAGACATCCTAAACAAAAAAATCCCGGCCGTTTTTATTTATTCAGCCGGGATTTTCTATCAATTATTTCACGGATTACTCCACTATCCTCTTCTTGTAGTAGCGCAGATACATTCTCACCAACGTATTCAAAATCAGTTCAATCTCCTCTTCGTTGTAGGCATTCAAACAGAGATTCATTACTTTTATATAATCGTTCAATGGGAGATTTAGCCCTTTTTTATGCCATTCAAAACATCATGTCCCATACCCAGGGTCTCGCATACATACTCATTTTTCAATTTCGCACGTTTAAGCAACTCATTAATATAAGCTCCCAAATCACTGCAACAAACCGTTTTCTTTTTCATCTTTGTTTTTTGTTGTTAAATACACACTTTAATAATTAAATATTTTAACTTTTATCCTCACATATCAGGGTAGAGTCTATTTTGTTATTACTACCTTCATGCCGTGTTTTTGAAACACCCTCATATTTTTTGCAAAAATAAACATTTTAACTTATAACAAAAAGAAAATGATGTCAAACAACTACAGAATGTCCTATTTTATGCCACCTATCGCTCCCATCAAAGACAAACAAGGCCGACTGATGACTCCTCCCACGCTTATCCCCTTCTGCGAAGTCTCCATCGAACAAGTTTTCCAAATGATTACTTGCAATGAGAATCTCAAAACCCTGACCGCACAAGTACGGAATGCCACAGATATACGAGCCGCCAAAGCATCATTGCTTCCGTATGTGACCCCTTGCGGCACATTCACCCGCCGTAGCTGTAAGGATTTCGTCTCCCCGTCTCATCTGGTGATAGTAGATGTGGACGGTCTCCACTCTTATCAGGAAGCAGTAGAAATGCGACGTATGCTCTATGACGATCCTCTCCTACAACCTGTACTCACCTTTATCAGCCCCAGCGGACTGGGTGTAAAGGCATTTGTTCCTTGCCATTATTCCTCCACGACAAATGATACAAAAAATATCACAGAAAACATGAGTTGGGCGATGCGGTACGTAGAGACGGCATACAATACGGTAACAGCGGTTTCTTCCGAAACGAAATCCAAAGTAGATTTCTCCGGCAAAGACCTCGTGAGATCCTGTTTCCTTAGTTACGACCCGGAAGCATTGTTCAGAACCAAGTAAACGAGAATAATTAAACATTATTTTATAAAAATCAAAACATGACCGATATTGAATCTTTATGCCGTCTCACCGAAGCAGTCGAAGCGGCAGGAGCGGACATTGCTCCCACTTATCTTGAATACGTACAATTGTCATTCGCCATCGCAACGGATTGCGGTGAAGCAGGACGTGACTTTTTCCATCGCCTGTGCCGGGTGTCTCCCAAGTATCAGCGCGAACATGCCGAACGGGTATTCTCCAACGCACTCCACACCCAACGTGGAGAAGTGCACTTGGGCACCGCTTTCCACCTGGCCGAAGCGACGGGAGTAAGCATCTGCATAGAAGAAATGCCCAAACATCCCACAGGTACAAAAGGTACAGCAGGTACAGCACGCAAATTTCCCCCACACACGGGCGCGTATAATAAGGTAGGGAATGACAATATCTCCGAAGAAAGAGAAGGGGAAGAAGAACTATTGCCGGGCAGTGAACCGCAACATCAATTGCCCACTTTTCCGAAAAACAACTGGCCGGAATTTTTGCAACGTATCATAAAAGCCGGGAGCAGCCCAATACAACACGACATCATGTTATTGGGAGCGCTCACTGCCCTGGGTGCTTGTATGTCGCGCCACGTGCGATGCCTATATGGCGGCAAATACCATCACCCCAGCCTCCAATGTTTCGTAGTGGCTCCTTCGGCTTCCGGCAAAGGTATCCTTTCCTACATCCGCTTACTCGTGGAACCTATCCACGACGAGATCCGCAAAGAAGTGACCATACAGATGAAAGCATACAAAAAAGAGAAAGCCGAGTACGATGCAATGGGAAAAGAACGAACCAAAAAGGAGGCTCCACAAATGCCCCCTAACAGGATGTTCCTCATTTCGGGCAACAACACCGGTACGGGTATCCTACAAAACATCATGGACTCCGACGGAACCGGACTTATCTGCGAAGCGGAAGCGGACACCCTTTCCACCGCCATCGGATCGGACCACGGTCATTGGAGCGATACCCTGCGCAAAGCGTTCGACCACGACCGCTTGTCCTACAACCGCCGCACCGACCAGGAATACCGGGAAGTGAAGAAAAGCTATCTTTCCGTCCTGATTTCGGGTACGCCGTCGCAGGTGCAAACTTTCATTCCGACGGCAGAAGACGGATCATACTCCCGCCAATTATATTATTACATGTGCGGAATCAGTAAATGGATCAGCCAATTTATGGACAACGAGATAGATTGGGAGGAGATATTCACCGCTATGGGACTGGAATGGAAAGAAAAGTTGAGCGTGATAAAAACACACGGCATTCATACCCTGCAACTTACGGATGAACAAAAAGAAGAAATCGACACCGTCTTTTCCGACTTGTTTGAACGCTCCAGTGTAGCTAATGGAAGGGAAATGTATAGTTTTGTGGCACGTCTGGCCGTCAATCTATGCAGAATCATGTCGGAAGTAGCCGTATTGCGTGCCCTCGAAAGCCCGCAGCCCTACGACTTCAAGACCTCTCCCACCTCTCCTTTCACACCGGACAAGGAGATTCCTGCGGACAACCGCAAAGATGACATCATCACTCGTTGGGATGTATCCATTTCACAGGAAGACTTTCATGCTGTGCTTAGTCTTGCGGAACCTCTCTACTGTCATGCCACGCATATTCTATCGTTCCTCCCCAGTACAGAAGTCAGCCATCGTCCTAATGCCGATCGTGATTATCTTTTCCAGAAACTGGGTGATGAATTTACTCGTACCCAGTTACTGGAAGAAGCAGTTGCCATGGGAATTAAAGAAAACACAGCCCTCACTTGGCTGAAACGGCTCACCAAACACGGAAAATTAATCAGTATGGACGGTAAAGGGTTGTATGCGCGTGCGTGTGTGTATGAGTGAACCGGAAAAAGTGTACCTACTGTACCCGTTTTACTTACGGATACGGTAGTCATTTCAATTACCGCATCCGTTTTGACTGATACAATCGTTTTTCTTTCATAAAGCATCGCTTTAGGAGGTGTAAAGCTAAGCTTTAGACATCGTAAAGCGGTGCTTTATACACCATAAAGCGACGCTTTATTTAAGGCTCTCCTAAAGCATCCACAATGACTCTCACCTCCAACGGTGTGAATGAGCGTCGCTTTGATTCGTAGCCTAAGTCGTACAGGCGTTGCAGAAGTCCGGGACACAAAGAGATCCATTTCTTCATTTTTCGATAGGCAGCGATGTCAGTTAGTTGTGGAGAATAGAGTTGCGCCAGTTCCATGCGCCCGTAAGCACGTATTTTAAATTCACTCATGATGGATATATTTCTGATTTACTGTTACAAAAATAACAAAAAACGACTATATAACCAACGTTTTTCCATTGAATAACCGACTATAATGACAAATAACCGACCGCTACCAGACACAACCGTGCACAGCTGATTTCCGGGAGATCCGGAGTAGTATTTTTGTATCGTCGAAAGGGAAAAGAAGCCCCGGACAATATGTTTAACCCTTTAATTTATTGTTTTATGATTCGTTACAAAATTTATCAGAACCAGCAGAAGAAAGGCTTGAATGCGGGTAAGTGGTTCGCCCGTGCAGTAAGCGACGAGACGTTTGATTTGGCAAAGCTTGCCGAACATATGTCGAAGCACAATTCACCGTATTCCGGTGGTGTCATCAAAGGTGTGCTTTCGGATATGGTAGATTGCATCAAGGAATTGTTGCTAGACGGCAAGTGTGTGAAAATTGATGATCTTGCCATTTTTGGTGTGGGTATTCGTAGTAAGGCAGCCGATACGCTGGAAGAGTTCTCGTTGGAGAAGAATATTAGCGGCATGCGTTTGAAAGCCCGTGCCACCGGTAATCTGTCGACCAATAATCTGAAACTCGACAGCCAGTTGAAGCAGCAGGCGGAATATCAGAAACCGACAACTGCCGGAGGAGGTTCTGATTCGGGTGACAACCCTGATCCGAAACCGGATGGAGGTGGCGAAGCGCCTGACCCGGCTGCCTAAAAGATTCACCACAGACTACACAGATTTCCACAGATTATATTGAATTGGTAGTTGTTAAAGTAGTCGATTATTTATCTGTGTGAGTCTGTGTAGATCTGTGCTAAATCCATGGCAAACCTACGGTAAATCTGTGGTAAAAGAAAACTATTATTAATTTATTTAAAACCTGTTATTGTATGAGTAAATCATCATCTTCCCGCTCAGTATGGAGCTTAGTTCTCAAAATCATTATCACTGTAGCCACCGCCATCGGAGGTGTGTTCGGAATACAAAGTTGCATGTAACCCCATGCGGACTATTACATTAATTATCATTCATTGCAGTGCCACGCCGGAAGGAAAGTCCCTTTCGGCGGAGGCTTGCCGACAGGATCATATCTTGCACCGTGGTTTCCGTGATATTGGCTATCATTTTTACATTACTCGTGATGGGGAGATCCACCGGGGACGTGCGTTAGAAAAAATCGGGGCACACTGCCGTAATCATAATGCCCATTCGGTTGGTGTTTGTTATGAGGGAGGGCTGGATGCGAACGGAAAACCGAAAGATACGCGTACACTGGAACAAAAAGGAGCTTTGCTTGCTTTGTTGAGGGAGTTGAAAAGGCAGTTTCCGAAAGCACTGGTCGTGGGACACCGGGACTTAAATCCGATGAAAGGATGTCCGTGTTTTGATGCGGTGAATGAATATGCAGAAATAGCATCCTTTTAGGTTTCCACCACTAGCTTATTGTATAAAAAATATCAACGATCTTCACAGACAGTTGGTATTTTTGGAAATCATATTAGTGTTAACACTAATATGAAGAGCGAGATTAGGACAATACCACTATATTGCTCCTAATCTACTAAATGTAGGGATTCATGTTTGTCACATGAATCTAGGGACCTACATTTTTCCATTTCACTGTAAATGTTCAATTTTAACATAACGTATTGAAAGTACTTTCAGTACTTCCTATTCATTTCATCTGTTTTTCATCGTTTAACGAACATAAGCTCCATCTTTAGCCTCAAAAATGACAGATGGTTCAATCACTTCCACAGTATGCCATACCCCCTTTGGTACCTGACAACCATATTTGGTTTCTGTGGGATTGAGATGGATACGCTGTACTTCTCGATACTCAACCTTACGAGCTACATCTTGAGCGTCCATACCTTGTGTAAGTTCCTCCACACCATTCTCATACAGAATTACTTCCTCATAGATTACTTCGTCCAACTTACCACACAGGCAGATTACTGTTTCGGTAGTATTCTCATGTTGATGAATAGGGACAACTGTACCTGGAAGTAAAGCATTGAGCATTCTCTGGCTCGTGTCATTTGGTGAAGTGCGTAAATCGAAGTTTTGGCGTAAACGTGGGCTCTCTTTAGCCTCTACAAAGAGAACTTCAAGCAATTGTTTATTTATTTCCATACTATACATTCAATTATTGAGCATCCTCTTTGCTCTTCTAGGAACAAAGAGGTAAAAGCAAAATGCCCATAGACCTTTCATAAACTCCATAAACTACACATTAATATCTTCTCAATACAACTTGAAATGCTTCAGCATACTTACATCCCCATTGACTGCCTCGCATTGCTGCTAATCCCTCAATATATTCATTGCTACGAGGATGAGGGTAAGGCCGCATAACACCACGGTACATTGCCAACGCCTTGCACTTTGCTTTCACGCCTTCCATACCCACCTCAACATAACAGTTAGGACGGAATAAATTCATGGCATCATTGATAGCCCATTCACTACATGAAGGAACTTCCATATACCAAAATTCTTTCACTGGCTTCACACTTGGCTGACGTTGGAACAAACGGATAGCCTCCTGACAAGCCATTGAAGTCTGCAAATGATCATTGTTGGTATCAGCTGGATGATGAGTAATAATAATATCTGGTTCACTTTCACGGATTGCTTTCTCAATGAACTGCACCAGCTTCAAATGAGGCACAGTATTCATCTCAATATTTGGGAAGGTTGCCTCATACTTCTTATGTATACCCAAGAAACCAGCAGATGCATTCAAGTCATCATCCAATTCCTTGTCTTCGGGACGAAATGCACGAGCCTTTGCCTCCGTACACATTATTGCCACGTCAACCGTATTGCCATTATGCGACCACCTCCACATGGATGCACCTGCCCCGAGAACTTCGTCATCGGGATGTGCTACTACTAATAAATATTTCATTGCATTTGTCTTTATTTGTAAGCAGTCACTTTAGACCCGTTACAAGCCTAAAGCATTTATTTTTATAGTTATTTAACATATTGTTTACTTATCGACTTTATACAATAGCAACCAGTAGCTGCCATTTATGGGGGAAGGAGATATACAAGTTCATCCGTATTCTTTATCCGACGGAAGACGTCGCACAGATACTGTTGTAGATTGAGTTTATGATTGCAGATGTTGACAAACACCGATTACAGGCAGGCAAAACACCTTTCCACTTCCGGGTCCCAGTAACGCCTCTTTATCTCCCTACCCTCGTAGAAAAGCATGTCTACGATCCAGATAATCCTCCCTGCACCATTCGATACCTGCCTAAGTTTATACAACGACCTTCGCATGTGGAGCAGACAGACCACACGGACAATCAGCTCGCACACGTCATAGCACTTATACAGTGATACCCCATCAGGATAAAGGTATATCTTGCGCGTCACATCCTCAAGGCATTTCTGCTCCGCCTCCCTAGTGCAGCGACCACGGTTATGGAAGACGAACTGGGGAAACCTACGTAACGGAGAGTAGTGGCAGAATATACAGCGCTTGAAGTAGTGCTCTTTCGGCTCCACATCCTCACCAATCTCAATGATGTATCAGGCAGAGAATCCGGTTTCAGGATTATCACATCCCTACAGGATTCGGAATTCACCGCCTCACAGTCCGCATCCTCGGTCTGCTGCTCCCCATGACGATACATTCTTTATTTATCATTTTCTGTTTGTTCAACAGAATCTCTGAAACTAACCACACAATATTGATAATTAAAGTAGTCCGAGAGTTTCTGGGTGTAGTTGTCGTTTCCCAATCCTCTGCGAATCTTTCGCGTCATCTTCACGGCAATCCAGATGATAGGATTGAATATAGAAGGAGTGTGTAATACCCTGCCGTGAGCCATTGCTATTGCTTGAATCAAGTCACAAGTCGAGACCAACTCTTTATTCTGCGGAGTCAACACACCATCAAGCTCTGTGTCAATCACCATGCGGATGAATTCGCAGAGGTTGTCGATATAAATCATGCTCTTCTTGTTCGGATAATTTGGAAAGAATGGAACTTTCAACGCAAGCTTTACTACGGTGTTATAATTGCCTTTACAACCTTTACCATAAACAAACGGAGGACGGACATAAGACACTTTGAACGTTTTATCTTCAAGTTCTCGCAATCCCAAGTCACCTTGATACTTGCTATCGCCATAGAAACTGGTTGGTTTCTCACAGTCACGACTCTTCAGGTCATCACAGAAATCACCGTAAACATTCATCGAACTGAAGTGAATAAAGTGCTTCACACCATGTTCCTTCGCCCATTTGCCGAGAGTAATCGGCAGGTCGCAGTTGATGGCATAGAACTTCGGACGCATCTCTTCGGTTATATTGTTGATGTGAGCCAAACCTGCCAGATTCACTACAGTCTCGTACTGGCTGAAATCCGCTTCTGTCTTCCAGCGACCATCTCTTGAAGACACAATACCAGTCTTATACTCCGTAGAAAAGATGTCGAGCCAAGCCTTTATCTTGATTCCAATATAGCTATCGTCGCCGATTATCAGAACTCTTCTCATTTTGAAAACTACTTAAATTGCTCCCAATTTTTTATCACCGCATCCCATGGGGCACGATCTTCTTTATCATAAATATACACGCACTTTGCATCCTTGAAGTCGCGTAGCCATTCTGCCAAGCTCACCATTCCACCATCAACTCGCTTGCCAAAGTCAATCACTTCGCTCATTGAGGTGAACGGCTCAAACTCTTTCCTGTCAGCAGGGGCGATGTAGCCATTCTCCATGCCTTTCACCCAGAGATAGTCTAGCGGCATTCCAGCAAACTTACAGGTCGGATTCCAGGCCGAAGCACGGAAGTTGGTTTCCATAAAATAGTACGTTCCGTCCTTATCTATCAGGAACTCCACCTCAAATATTCCTTCATAGCCAATCTCCTCAAACATCGCTTGCAACTTCTCCTCCATCTCCTTATCCTCGAACATACACACATCATGGTAAGGCGAATAGTAACCCTGAATCAGATACTTCCATTTCATCTGGGTGATAATCTGTATATCCTTTCCATGATTAATTGTATATCCTTCCAAAGCCATCTCATTTTGCTTGTCCACAAAGTGTTGAATCATAATCAACGGACTTGCTATTTGCTTGATGGCATCCTTCAACTCCTGTTCGTTCCAGCAAACAAAAACGTCGTTCTTCCAGTTGCCTGAGTTTGGCGAAATATCCTTCGTGATAATTGGATACCACAGACCTTCCGGCAACGGGTCTTCCTTGCTAATCACGTAACTATCCAGCACATTAAATCCATGCTTCTTTGCCAACTGCTGAATCTCGTACTTATCCATGAACTCATTGATGCGACCAGCTCGGCCGGCATTGTAAGTAATGAACTTGTCCTTCCACTCGTCGTAATGCAAGTCAAAGTATCCCACCGATTTGTCATCTGAGAACACAATGTACGGTTTTTTGCCCGTCTCGACAGCCACATTGCCATACGTGTTCATCAGCAATTCATATCCCTCCTCTACCAAGCCAACACGGTGAAGTTTTGAGATATACTTACTGAGGCAAGCCGTCTCGTAACGACGTTTCACCGAAATATACACTGGATTGATACCATTCTCACCGAAGGCACGAATCATATTCAGCGGATTGTAATGCTCCAAGGCAAATACAATGCATAGATGTCCATTATAACTGTTATTCATTGTTCTTCTTGTATTTACTTTCGTCTTTATAAACACCGTCACCTGTCAAGACCACTTTGATTATACCAAAGAAAATCTTGACATCGAGCCACAGGCTCTGCTGCTCTACATAGTCAGCATCAAACTCCATCTGCAAATCACGCTCTGCAGCACGGTCATACACATCGATGGTGCAGAACATGCCAGGAGCCACATCATATCGCTTGAGGAAGCGAGCATCATCCTTGTATGGCTCAAACTCAAAATCCAAAATTGGTCTCGGTCCGATTATCGCCATCTGTCCAATAATGACGTTGAACATCTGTGGCAATTCATCAAGACTTGTCCTCCGAAGGACAGCACCGACCCTAGTAATTCTGCTATCACTAGCCGAAGTTGCCACACCTCCCTTTTCAAAAGCGTGATTACACATTGTTCTAAACTTGCAAATCCTGAACTCCTTCATTCCCTTGCCAAGACGTTCTTGACGGAACAACACAGGACCAGGACTATCCATTTTGATAGCAATAGCAATAATCAACATCGGCAACCCACACACTGCCAAACCTAAGATTGATAGCGTGATACCGATAAGTGGTTTAAAAAAGCTTCTATACATGAGCATAATTTTAATTCTTGATTCGAACTTATCAACTTTTAGCCATTTTTTAACCGTTCTTCCTATTCCAACCGATAACACTCAAATTAGAGCATCCACCTTTGGAAAGACACTTAGAGTGCCCTAAACTGAGTATAGTTAAATAATTCGATTGAATTTAACATTGGCTTGTAGCCAAAAGATGTTATCAGAAACCATATTAGCATAATTCGTTAGCGTCTAAAAATGACATATAGTCTTTTAGAAAGCCGTTTTTGACGTTTTTCGTTAAAGTATGTCATAATCAAATTTGTTTTTTAATTTATTAATGCCGATGCCGTTAATGGCGTCAGTTTTGGACGCTTACCTTTATTCGACTAACTACAATTATTTACGTAAATGAACAGTCAGACGATTTCTATCTTCCAAGAAAAACTTTTTGACGTACTCCGAATCAAAGTTATTCTTCACTTTTGCATATACATTCTCGGACAACTGCTTATACTCATCTTTGCCAAGTGCGTATGCCATAAGCATTGCTGCATATAATGAATCAGCAGATTTGACATCACAGACAAAGCCTGTTTTTCTATCTTCTATTAAATCAATCATCCCATTGATGCGAGTTACAATAGATGGTATACCAAGGGCTCCGGCCTCAAGGATTGTATTTGGAAATCCCTCACGATAACTTGGAATAACAAAATAATCTGCAGAAGCATGATACTTCTCCGGATTGCTAACACCACCTGTGAATACAACATTGTTCATGGAACGTGCCTTTGCCAACAACGACTGGTTCAACGAATCTATTTCGTCAGGGGCTCCCACCACAAACAAGAACGTATCGCTCTTGTCTAACCGCATGAAAGCTTCCAGAAGTTCGTTCACTCCCTTCTGAGGAACTATTCTACCAACAAAGCAAAAGACCTTTGTGCTCTCGCCAATGCCATACTGTGTATGTATCTCTTTTCGCCATTCCGCCTTCTTCTCTATATTGAACCGTGACATGTTCACTCCCTGAGCACTACCTTTACCCAGCACATTTCCTTTCCAATCAGGGAAAAGTCCTTCTCTGATTGCCAACTTTTGATTGAGCAGACTGTCAGGTTGCACATTAGTAGAAAGCATACAAGTGAACCTCTCCAAGAATTTAAAGAACTTGTGCTTCCATCCTACATAATCAGGATAAGGCATGCCCCACTGACAGAATATACGAACTGGAGTTCTAGCTAAGAAACCTGCCATGGCTGCATAAAGGCTAGCATTTGATGACGCGTACTGTATTACATCAAAGCGTTCCCTTCTAAATATTTTAAATAGTCTATATGTGCATTTCAGAACCTCGATGGGATTGACGGCCCCACGATTCATCTCTACTGGGATGTATGTCAGGGGAGCTATCTTGTTATCGCTAAAATCGTCACACGGCTGACAGATGATATAACCATTATAGCCATAGTCTGATACATATGTCAGCATCGGCACCATAATCTTAGCCGTGCCAGGTCGTGTGGTAATTCCGCAAATTTTAATCGTCTTCATATCTATTAGTTCTTCATTCGTTTAATGCGCAACTGTAACAATTTTGCTGTCACTCTTAGCCCAAAGAGTTTCTTTGCTATTGCCACCTTCTTTACTTTAGGATCTTTGGTATAGTTCAACAGATAGCTGTACTGCTTTAGATATTGATACTTATTCTCTGCAAGCTCTCTATCAAGATAGTCCAGATAACCAAGGATTATACTATATTCGTAGGCAAGGAAAGAGTAAAGACAAAACTTTGCTTCTTGCGTAATCTTTCGAAATTCAATCTTAGCAATCTCTGTCTCTAAAATATCTATCAAACTATCTATGTTGCGTTGTCCTATGTTGTGTGTAATTGAGCCAGCGACTCCTTGCCTGTAGGCATATACATATTCGTTGACGAAAAGGCTACTCTGCGAAGCTTCCAGTAGATTGATAAACCATGGTATATCTTCCGAAAGCTGGCCTCTCTTGAAATTCACTTTGTTCTCAATCAATACGTGCTTTTTTATCATCTTAGTACAAGCACTCATCACAATTGAACTTGTCTTAGTCAGCAGGCAAATTGTTTCGCTGTTGCTGTGTGGCTTTGCCAGTTCATCAACGTACTTCGCCCACGGCTTGCACGTATTACTGTCTGAATAATAGTAGCTGCAATTGAAGCCAATAAAGTCAACCTCTGGAAACTCCTTTGCTTTTGCAACTAGATGCTCCAGATTGTCTTTACCCAGCCAAAAATCATCACCATCCACAAACACGACATACTCACCTGTTGCATATTCCAATCCATAGTTTCTGGCATCCGACAGTCCGCCATTCAGCTTGTGTAGTGCTTTTACGCGACTGTCTTTCTTTGCCCATTCGTCACACTTGGCCGGACAGTTGTCTGGTGAGCCGTCATCAACAAGCATCACTTCTATATCAGAGTACGTCTGGCACAGTATGCTTTCTACACATTGATCAATGTATTGCTCAACTTTGTAAATAGGAATTATAAAAGAAACCTTCATTCTATACCTGCTGCTTTCAAAAAATCTTCAAAATCTTTATACTTAGCTTTATGACTATTCTTGTAATGTTCATAAGCTGGTCCCAATTGAAATTTTATTATTTCTGCTAATTCGGGATAAACCTCAATTTTGTCACCATCAATAAACAGGACAAATTCTTCTCTAAAGTCCGTAAGGACAGGCCTCCTGTCAAATCGTTCCTGAATACTCTTGGCATAAGCCATCGCTTCGCTTATACACTTATTCTTTCGCTTCTCATAGTATTCATCTAATCCGATTATGGGTTTACATGGAACTCCGCCAGCAATACAGTTTGAAGGTACATCCTTTGTCACAATACTACCAGCAGCAATGAATACATTATCTCCTATAGTCACACCTTTTAGAACCGTACAATTAATACCAAACCTGACATTATCACCTATAATTACATGTCCAGATGATGGTATGAAATCCTTATATAAGTTCCGAAAGATGCCAGAAACAAAATCATGAGTTACTAATGTGAAATTCCTATTGATTGCCACATTATTCCCAATTCTTATCAAGGAAGGTCGAGTTACATCAATATTAATCGTTGTTGTATTATATACAACCAAATTATCTCCAATCTCAATTCCCTTGTTCTTTAACCATTTTATATATGCTTTCGCACCTAAATGTTTGGCTATCTCACGATATGCGACCTCGTATATTTTTGACAGCATAATTTATCCTTTATTTGATATTTTATATTTGCGCAAGGTTCTATGAATTTGATTTTTAAAGGCTATTAAATACCATCGATAGAGGTGTAGATATACAACAAGAGTATTATTGTACTTCTTTTTAAAAGAAAGCAAACGGTCTTTGCTTTCTTTTTTTAATGACAATGTTCCAGAAACTCCTCCGTCTGTCATATTGGTTACGACAGCGCTAAAACCATAAAAATCTATTCCTGCCTTATAAGCGCGGTTGAACCAGTCTATGTCGGCACTAATCTGGAAACGATCATCATAATAGCCTACCTTCTCATAAATACTTTTCGGAACAATTGTGGCTGGATGAGTCAGTCCCATACTATCATGTCGGTAGGCTCTTGCCAAGTCTTCAGATGATATAGTTTTGGAAACGAACAACAATGTACCATCAACAGAGATATAGTTCATTCTGCCAATAAGGATTGTATTCTTAGCCTGCTGTGTGTTTTGTTGTTGGTCAACTTCCCATATCTTTGTCAAAGCGTCTGGCTCCATATAGTCGTCGCTATTCACTATCCATACATATTTGCCTGAAGCCCATTTGCATCCTTTATTAAATGCATCATATATACCCTTGTCCGGCTCGGACCTCCATTTCATGTGTCCGTTAAACAATGGTTCATATTTTTGTATAATACTAAGAGTAGTATCTTTTGATACACCATCAACAATCAAATATTCATAATCTGTAAATTGTTGACTAAGGACAGATTTTATAGTTCGTTCAATAGTTTTCTCACTATTATAACAAACAGTAACAATCGTTATAAACGGATTAATGCTCATTACAATGTTTTATATTACAATAAACTTCAATATCTTTGAATTCTTGAGAATGTTCTTTTATCCATCTGATCGGTTTGTCCCACCATGGATTAGAAAGTAGCTTTTCAATTTGTTGCTCGTTAAATCTATACTTAATGACTTTCGCAGGAACGCCACCTACTATTGCATATGGTGGCACATCTTTTGTCACAACCGCTCCCGCTGCTATAATAGCCCCATGTCCGATAGTAACGCCCCCCAATATAGTTGCACGAGATCCAATCCATACATCATTTCCGACAATGACTCCATAACTGTCAACTGTCAAATACTCTTCAAAGCAGTTCTTGTCAACAAATGAATCGAGGCATTGTTTAGCGGTGCTAAAAAATACTGGAGACGTGGACACGAAAGTGTGAGATGGATGTGTAGCTAAAAGAACTTTTACCGACTCTCCGATGCTACAGAACGCACCAATCCTGCAATGCTCTAATTTACAGCCTTCCTGTATGTAGGTAAAAGAACCTACCTCACTGTCCTTGATGTTTGTGTTGCGGTGAATCCAGACATTTGTGCCAAGCTTTGTAGCAGGATTGAACAGTACACCCGATGACAGGCGAACATTATTATGCTTGTAGGCTATTCGTTTGATTTGTCGCCAACAACCTACAAGGAATCTGCGGAATATATTGTCTGTTGTCATGATGTTGAGTGTCAAAACCTGTTACATAACTCCTTCAAGAAGTTCTTGAGACCATACTTACGAATAACAGAGAGACCTGACTCCAACGATGCTGTGTAAAGGTATGTTACACCACTGACTCCATATTTCTGCTCCGTACAGTCAGTATCGTACAAGAATATCTCTTCCCCCTCAACTCTGTCTATAACTCCCATCTCGACTGGCCTGTAGGTCAAGGCAAAGGATTTTACCTTTGGCAGTTTTACTTTTTGCGAAGTAAGCCAGAAACGTCTTTTCTGTCTGTTCCCTTTAGTGCCATTAATATCTACGCAACATTCTTCCTCTGAAAGGCCAAGAGATTTATATATGGCTTTATTCTCAAAGAAACCATCATAGCACACAGCTTCTTCGGCTGAGTCTGGAAAGGAGAAGTCGGTTTTCTTTCCTTGTTGGAGTGTTGTCTGGAAAATATAACTGACATCTTCAGAAGAGTGTTCGCCCTGTTCTGTATAATTGGTTGTCAATGAAACATAAGGATGGAGGAAATATTTGTCGGTCTCGATGCAGTACCGGGTGTGATATTTCAACCACGATTTACTCCAACAGCAGATAATTTCTGGTAGATGTGGTTCAGACGTGAACTCCTGATGTTCAAGATACCACGCATGAAACTCGTTCCACTGAGGTTTCATCCACACTTCTCCCCACGACATGGCACAATTCATAAAGTAGCCATCATATTCGTTCTTTACTGGGATGAATGAAGTACGAGTGAGATAGTTACAGCTAAAACTGTATAAGCTTATCCCGCACACTTCTTTACTATCCATATACTTGTCGGATGCTTGTCGGGTATAGGTATAGAAGCATGGCGATACGACAAGATCGTCTTCAAGAATAATCAATGTATCAAATTTTTCAAACCACTCTCCTAAACTCATCATATGATTGCGCAGGCCCAAGTTCTTCTCATGCTTTCGGACAATCCTTTCGCCGTGTGGCCAATGATAGTCATCAGCGAACTTCTCGACAGCATCTGTTTTGCTCTTGTCTATACTAATAATCAGCGTTGGTCTTTCGTCACCATATTCCGCATTTTCCAAAGACTTTAGCAATCGAGTCAATGAGTCTATCCTGTTGTATGTGACAGCTATTATAGCTATTTTGTTCATTGCAGTTCTATTATATCGATTTCAAATACCTCAATGTCCTGTTTCTCAAATTTTGCAATCTCAGGTCAACCGCGACATAGTCAATGGAATCTGTGATTACAGGTATTGGAGAATATGGTGCAAGAAACCGGTTGGATAGGCCACAGTTATCTAAAAGAGTTTTTGCTCTCGCAGCATTTACCTTAAAAGACACATAAAATTCTTTATGAAAGATGATTGAAAATGCCAGTCCATGAAACGAGGAAGAAAGAACATATTCAGCGTTTCTAATGAGGTTCACGAAATCATCTGGACCTACAGTTTGCACATCAGAATGATTAGTGATACATTTAGAGTTCCCATCAATATATTTTACATCCAGCCCCTTAGACTGCGCAAATTGCTGAATGACAGTATAATCAAAACATCCATTCAGTGCATATACAAGTAAATATTTTCTGCCATCGAATTTTTGCAGCTTTATTATTTTATTCCAATCATTGATGGTCAGAAGGAGAGTCGGATCGAGTGTAAGATAAACGTCCTTGAAGCCCAGTTTCTCAACATATTCCTTCAAATCGCCCTCGCGAACAGACATTTGAGAGAAATGTCCTATATAGTCTTTCAAAAGTGCATCATCTTCTGAATTGTGAGGAAGAATTCCCATGCTTGCAGAAAAAGCCACGTGTCTTGATGCCTTGAATTGATTACACGCGAAATAAACAGGATTATACTTATTCAGACCAGGCTGCTTTCTCCATATTTGGTCACTACCATAAACTATAACATCAAAACATTCACAGACAGGCTTTGATTGAGGTGATATATATCTGTTTATGAATGAAGTGAAAACTTTTCTTCTTTCACAGTTAGCTTTAAAGTTAACAATGGAGTTCCGCAAATAGAATATCGAATCTTTGACTGTAGGCATTGTAAAAAAACGATGAAACGAAAATATGGAATATTGCTCTTGGTGATATTTCGGCCAATAATCAACAAAATAAGGAGTGTGTCCTAAACTTGACAAAATGTATGACGTTGCCAAAGCTTGTAGGCACCCTCCAAAATTGTAAGGTTTATGGAACGTAACTATGCCCACTTTCATAATTTATACTTATCGATTAATTCCCCATGGAAAGTTGTCTTTCCATAAACCTCATTTTGGTATACAACTTTCTGGGTCAGTTTAAAAGCTCCGGTATCACTCGTCATCTCTGCCCATTTATTTGCGTCAAACGGATTGTTCATTGCCAGATATAAATCATAGAGATGTGAATTATTATAATGAATATTGTCGATTACTTGCTTTATGCGAGGTACAGTATCGTAGCCAATTTTAATAATAAAATTCTGGATGAAATAGTCAATTGTTCCTATGTGCTCTTTATAATATGCACACATTCCATCAAAAGCAAACTTGGTAACGATATTACCTTTCTTACCGTACATGAAGAAACCACTCCACATACATCCTGAAACAACTTGCCCAATCATATACTCTTTGTACACATGATCAAGTTTAATAGACCAAAACTCGGCATTGGTGTTTATAAACTGATAGAAGTTTTTGCATGTCCATACCGAGGAATCTATCCACAAACCACCCTGAAAGTACAAAAGAGCTTCGCGCAGGATGTCGGAGAACTGTGTAATAGTAAGATAACCACAATTCAATCTCTCCAATACATGCTCTGGTATCGTGACATAATCTTTATAGTTGTCCTGAGTTATCAAGTGAATCTTGTAACCCTGCGGAATATTTTCATTCAAGCTCTTGAAACATTTCTTGCATAGCTCCGGCATATTGTTGTAACCTTGCCACCAACAAACCCAGATATTTTTACTGTCATCTTCTAAACAAATGTTATTATTTGAATTGTATTGATCTATCTGGTCTGACAAGAAGTTCTCAAGATATTCATACACAATATTGATATACTTATCTCTATCCTTCTGCCAATTTCTCCACATTTGCTTATAGTAGAAATGCCTCAAACTAAAAAAAAGCCCGAAATCTTTAATTGCCAAACGCAGTTTCTTAAACTCATCTATACAATAATCAATCATAAGTTATATATTTTTTGTTTTATCTTGCTTTTTACCGTCTGCCTTTCTGCTTTCGTCATTCCCAACAGCCAAACAGACACACACATCATCAGGCAGGAAATGAAGAAACAAATAATCATATTACTCAACGAGTCTTCTGTCACAATGTGATACAGCAATGGGAGTGATGCCGCAAAAAGTGTCACTAAAACCGATGGAATAAAGATGCCTCTTACGACATCAATCATTTTTATATTGACCAACGCGCAGGACATTTCTATTCTAACCAGAGCTGCTATGAAACCAATAACTACATGCACTACAAATACTGAATATGCATCAAATCCTAACTTCAGAAAAATGTAGGATACTGGCAAGATTAATATAAGCAGTCCGCTGACTATTATCTGATACCTCTTTATGTTGCCTGTAGCTTGTATTGCCTTGCCGAAAGGGTTTGATACAGCATCGTACATTGTGGTTAGGAGTATCAAACGCATAAACAACGTAGTACACTCCGGTACTTCTACCAGCCATAACGAAAGGAGATAATCCGCCTCTATCATAATAGGTAATGACATGAAAAGAAGTAGAAAGTAAGAGTACTTGGAACTTGTAAACATCAGTTTACGCAAATAATCTACATCTCCCTTTGCATACGACTTTATAATTTGCGGGTCGATGGCAAGTTGGAAATTTCCGACAAACTGTGTTACAACTCCTTGAATTTGAACAGCAATTCCTCTTGCGGCATTCACAGATGGTGCAAAAAACATTCCTAACAAGACATTCAGTCCCTGAGTAAAGCCAATGTTGGCAAAACCTCCGAACATAGCCCAGCCTGTGAAACTATATATACTCCTTACTTTCGCCCATCTGATCTTCCAAACAACCGTTGTTTCTTTGAATTTGTATTTGCAATACAGATAATAAAGCAGTGGGATTGTTATCTGTACGATAGCAATTAACCCTGCGTAAACAATAAGTTTATCATAAGTTATTATATAAATAATATATGATATAGCAAGCTTTGAAAAGACCTCATATATGGAAATATAGGCAAACGCCTCCATCTTTTCGTGAGCTATAATAAGAGCGTTGTATGGGAAGCTTATAAAACTTACTACAAATGCAATAACTGAAAATTGGAATACTATCTGCGCTGCTCCTATTCGCTCGGCAGGTATTGCCAGCTTGTTGTTAACGAACCAACTACCAAAACTTTCAGCTAGGATAACCACTAGCACTGCAAGTGCAATGTAAATAATGACACAAGTGGAGAATGTTGACTTTAGCTCTTTAGTGTCGTTATTTCCCAAGTCGAAAGTAATAAAACGCTGTGTTGCTGAAACAAGACCAGCTCGTAGCACAGAGAACATAGCAACAAACCCTCCAACTACATTGTATATGCCAAAGTCTTCAACCCCTAACGAATCGAGAATTACTCTTGATGTATATAGACCTACAATAAGAGTAATAAACATCCGCACATAAAGCAGAATGGTATTTTTGGCTATTCGTTTATTGCTGGCTGAGTTATCTGACATAAGCCTTTAATTCTTTTGCATTCGTCCTAAGCAAAGCTGTATTATATCCAAGATATATAAAAAAGGACGGGAAAAGAATATAGGAATATGAAAACTGCAGGGAGACGATACCCAAGCATAACATCATAAAACTGAACATCTTGGTCTCCCCCCCATGTTGTAGACTTTTCAGAAACCGGAACGCTAAAATGCATAATATAAGTCCACCTCCAATTATACCAAAAGAAACCAAGAGTTCCAATTCAAGATTATGAGTATAACCACCTGTAGGTGTGAATAATCTATCGCTACCAAAGCCATATCCCAATAAAGTATTATCATTTCTAATAGCGTCCCATACATTCCCGTAAAACTCATCTCTATATGACGATTCTGACAAATTTGTCATTTGGTCCTCCAATATACTCCGGAAGACTCGGGTACTGAAACCAAACTGTTCCGCATAAAACGACAGGAAAAACATAATCGGAGTTAAAAAATAATAGAATAAAAAACAAAATATTATAACTATTAATTTTTTAAACACATTCTTTTTCTTGTGTGTGTTAAAGACAATCAGATATATGAGTATATAGAATGCTAAAACTATAATTGGTCCACGTGCTCCCATTGACAACAGCAAGAATGTACCTATTATGAACATTACCAAATCGCAGATATCGCGTCTCTTAATTGCATTATGGAAAAGGAAGAAAAGCGAGAATAGAAAACCGTAAGCCGTTTCCATCTGCTCTCCTAACGTATCGTCGAATGACTCTCCCATTTCTACAAAACCAAGCAAAAGACACGCTTGCCAGAATATCTGTGCCCAAAATCCAATTCTTGCAACTAGTAATAGAACATCCTTATCTCTATCATAAGACATGCATAAACCAACGAAAAAAAACGGCACGACATTCAAAAGAAACTTTTGGGCATTTTCTTCTACAAAATTTAACGAACTTGGATAAAGTGCAGGAGATAAGAGGAAGAATGTAACAAGAAAGAGATAAAACAATATATCCTTAACCGTTATTGACCTCTTTGCAATGTTACTTGCCATCAAAAAACCAATTACATATAAAGTAGGAGTAATTATGATTGTATATTCTCCCAAACCCGCTATGATGAAAAACGGAGAAATGAGTTTATATGACAATGGTACAAGAGCAGCAAAGAATATGAAGAACAAACCTTTCTGATCTTTAGATAAATTTGTAAATTGCTTGAAAATATTAAGTGATCCAATCATAAGTCTCATTCAAGTATATAGAGTGCAATTTCATTTGCACACCTCTTATAGCTTTGTGGAAGCAGGTGGCATCCATCCTTGGTTAACTTTCGTAACATCAAATTACCATCATAATGCAAAAAACGCGTCTATGTAAACAATGTTTCATTCTTTTGCTGTCAATTGGGTGCATTTTACAATTTTGAAGATGCCATCAATCATATTGCCACGTCATTAGGCATTGACGAAAAGGTTCTTCATTTCGCAAATGCAAAAGAATACCCATGGAATATTATACTAACTACCTCCAATCCATACTGTCCTGTGCAGAGAAAAGTTCCTACGGTAAGCGAGTAACGACGAAATTAAAAATGCCAACAAAATGATTGAATCTATAATAAAGTATATTTCTGATGTAAATTAGTCTCTCTTGAAAATATCTCTTGTATAAACCTTATCTTTCACATCGTCAAGATAGGAATCGTAGCGATTGGCTATGATAGCATGACTGTGTTTTTTGAAATCTTCCAGATTGTTGATTACTTTGCTTCCGAAGAATGTTGTGCCGTCTCCGAGGGTTGGCTCATAGATGATTACAGTAGCCCCCTTCGCCTTAATGCGCTTCATTACGCCCTGAATTGAACTCTGACGAAAATTATCGCTGTTTGACTTCATTGTCAAACGGAAGACACCAATTGTGCATTCTTTCATTCCGGCCTCAAACTCATTCTTACCTGAATAACTGTACCACCCAGCCATCTTTAGCACTTGGTCTGCAATATAGTCCTTGCGGGTCTTGTTCGATTCAACGATTGCAGACATCATGTTCTGGGGAACATCCTGATAGTTGGCAAGAAGTTGTTTGGTGTCTTTCGGCAGGCAGTAACCGCCATAACCGAATGAAGGATTGTTATAATGTGTCCCAATACGAGGGTCAAGTCCTACGCCCTCAATGATGGCTTTACTGTCCAACCCCTTTATTTCAGCGTATGTGTCAAGTTCATTGAAGTAGCTGACACGGAGAGCCAGGTAGGTGTTGGCGAAAAGCTTGACTGCTTCCGCCTCTTTTATGCCCATGAAGAGCGTATCGATGTTTTCTTTGACAGCCCCTTCCTGCAAGAGAGCGGCAAATGTCTTGGCAGCTTCCTGTAACATAGTGACATCCGTGACGGAACGGATCGTGCTGTTTTCTTCCGCAAACTCCGGACGGTCGATGATCTTCGGATAACCTACGATGATACGGCTCGGATAAAGGTTGTCATAAAGAGCCTTGCTTTCACGAAGGAACTCCGGTGAGAACAGCAGGTTGAACTTCTTGACTCCTTTCTGGGCATATTTTACATAAAGGTTACGGGTATAGCCCACCGGAATTGTCGATTTGATGACCATTACAGCATCGGGATTCACTTCAAGCACAAGATCGATAACTTCCTCCACACGACTCGTATCGAAGTAATTCTTCACAGGATCGTAGTTTGTAGGAGCGGCTATTACCACAAAGTCGGCATCAGCATAGGCTGACCTCCCGTCCAAAGTGGCAACAAGATCAAGCGGCTTTTCAGCCAGATACTTCTCGATATAATCATCCTGGATAGGGGAAACCTTGTTGTTCAGTTTCTCCACCTTTTCCGGGATTACATCCACGGCAGTTACATGATGATGTTGTGATAGCAGTGTCGCTATGCTCAGTCCCACATAGCCAGTTCCGGCTACTGCGACCCGAATCTCTTTGAAATCACGCATATTATGTTTGATTTGGTTTTATCAATAACAGTTTATTTACCCTCCCGACTTGTATGTTTCTCTCCATAACCATAGCCATAACCGTAACGCTTGCCATAGCCATAATACTTGCCGTATTTACCATAACCATAATAATAGCCGTACTTCTTTTTCTGAAGATCCAAGCCGTTAATGGCGATACAGAGGTTAGGCAGTTTGTTGTTTTCCATAAGCTCATTGATCAAAGTAAACTCTGCCTTACGGGTATAATCGGCACGGCATACGTATACCGACAAATCAGCAGTACGCCCTATCAGCAAGGTATCAGTTACCATACCCACGGGGGCCGTATCCAGAATCACATAGTCAAAATTAGCCTTCAACGTTTCGATAGCTTTTTCCAAGCCGTCACGGGCCAATAATTCCGTTGGATTGGGAGGAACTGATCCGCCCGGAAGAATAAACAGATTCTTGTTTATATCGGAAGGCTGTACCAAATCCATCAGATTCTTTGTCGGATTGGTCAGAAACTGGGTAATACCATGTTCCTTTCGGGAAATATTAAAAACCTTATTCAAGCCAGGCTTGCGAATGTCAAGACCAACTATCACAACTTTTTTACCTAATAAAGAAAGACTGATGGCCAAATTGGATGATACGAAAGACTTACCTTCACCACTGATGGTAGAAGTCACCAGAATCACATTCTTGCCATTTTCAAGCATAAACTGAAGATTGGTACGTACATTACGGAATGTCTCACTCATCAGGTTATTCTGATTCTCAAATACAGCTATAGAACCGGACTTTTCATCCGCCAACGGGATATCGCCAATAACAGGAAGAGAAGTTAGTTTTTCAACATCAGCACGGCCCTCAATCTTGAATTTGGTCAAGCCAATCAGATAAATGATACCTACCGGAAATCCTACTCCTAATACCAAGGCGGCAAGATAGATCATCATCCTCTTAGGAGAAACCGGATTGTCGTCTGCTAACGCTTCATCAATAATCTTGGCATTGTTTGCTGTAGCTGCCAAAGTGATGGCATTCTCTTCACGTTTTTGAAGTAACATCAAATAAAGACCGGCCTTAATTTCCTGCTGCCGGGCGATACTTACGAACTGACGTTCCTGGGTCGGAGCGTCATTAATACGACGGGAATAGCGGTTCGCTTCACGGGCAAGGTCTTCTTTGGTTATCTGCAATCCTTTCAATGTAGCATCCAGCGTAGCCTGTACATTGCTCCGCATCGCACGGATGCTAGTATCCAAATTTATGATCGTCGGATTATTCTCGGTTGATGTACGGAGCAAGCGCTTTCTTTCAACCAACATCTCATTATATCTGTCTATTGCACCAGCTGATGCTGCATCCTGTAATCCAATATTACTTGGCAAGACCTCATATTCATTACCTTGCATATAGCGTTGCAAATCCATCACCAAATTGATTTGAGTCTGGTTTTCCACACGCTTCTTTTCATATTCAGCATTACCGGTTAAGGCTATTTGCGCCTCACTGCTCAAATCTGTAATTCCGGCGCTACGCTTGAAGTTCTCCAAGTCTTGTTCGGTACTTCCAAGTTCCTTGGAAATAATGCCGATACGTTCGTCGATGAATTCTGCGGTTTTTTGGGCTACCTCATTCTTGTCATTATTGGCATTGATATTGTACATCTCAAGGAGTTTGTTGATGAAGTCCTTGCCACGCCGGGTATTTGAGTTCTTTAACGAAAGAACAGCTACAGAAGTAGTTTTTGATGTAGGGGCTATCGACAAGGACTGGATATATCCTTTGGCCACAGACATCGGCCGGTTTATAAAAGCTTTTATATGACGCTCTTTACTTTCCTCCTTAGCCTGATTGGTCGTCAATGTATCCTTGCTTTCAAAAAAGGCGACCGTCCCCTCATCGGTCGGAAAAACAGCAGGTAATTGATCGAATTGTTTCCGATACTCTTTGTCTTTCACTGTTATCAACGCATCCATCCCACCATTGGGAAATAAAGTCATCTCCACTTCCATTGGTGCAGACAGTTTTTCCGCCTCCTGTGGAGTCAAGCTCACCACTACGGGCGAGGTACGGTAAAGTTCCCTATTAGGAAACTCATCTTCATCCTTATAAGTCACAAACAGTCCCAGATTGTTGACCACTTCACGGGCAAGAGACTTTGATTTCAGCACCTCGATTTCATTGTCTACATTGTTCGACGAGGAAACGAAACCGTCCAGTCCCATCTTTTCCAGTTCGGAGGACATGCTCGCACCACCGCCTTTCTTGTCATCCTTGATCAAGACTGTAGCGGATATATTATAGACAGGAGTGGCCAGACGCAGGTAACCCCATGCGCAGGCGATACAGATTATTACAGAAACCACAAACCAGGGCCAGTGGATCAGGTAACGGAAAAGGATTTCCTGAATATTCACCAGCTCTTCCGGTTGCTCACCCCGGTTCTCTCTTTTTTCCTCAATCATATCTATATTACTATTTGAAGATTGTTACTAATAAACTTGCCAATGATACCAGAATAGAAGTAGCGGAGAACCACAAGCTGGTACTATTACCTATATCAGAGTTACGAGCTTTTGCTTTATTAGGAGTCACATAGACTATATCATTCTGCTGTAACCAATAATAAGGAGAAAGAATTGTCTCCGCCTTGTTTAAATCCAATGTCACAATTTCCTGTTTGCCATCAGCACCTTCACGAATCAGTTTTACATTGTCACGAACTCCCCAGACCGTCATGTCACCGGCCATGGCAAGAGCTTCCAACAAGTTGACTTTCTCGTTGTTGATAGTAAATGTACCTGGACGGGCAACCTCACCTAATACAGAAATTTTATAGTTTACCATACGGACAGTAACTATCGGAGTCTCCTTTATGTAAGGTTTCAGTTTGTCTATTATCAGTTGTTCAGCTTCTCTTTTCGTCAATCCACCCACTTTCAATTCACCCAGAACAGGAAAATTGATCTTGCCTTCATTATCAACCAAATAAGGTTGTAAGACAGGCTGGGTAGTCAATTGGGTGCTGGCAGTAGCCGCATTAGCAGGAGTTGCCACCGTCAAGTTGAACGGAACTGCAAGTTCCGGACTAGTACATGAGACTACGATAGTAAGTAAGTCTTTAGGCATTATCTTGGCATCATATAAATTTTCCTGTTGATTGGTGTCCTTTACAACTCCCGCATCCTGCAAATAAGGTACTTTCTTATAGGACTGGCAGGAAGCAAACAGAAATACCGCTATCAGACAGGAAAACAAACTTCCATACAAGCTTCGTACATTCAAATGCGTGCGCAATGATTTATTCATATTAAATGATAATTTATTTATAGAATCTTTTGTTGATTATTCCCTATTTATTCTTTATCCAGTACTTCAAATCGCGGAGAATTTTTTGATTTGAACTCCGGAACTATTTTCTTCATCAACCGCACGGTATCCATGATCTTTACCGCACGCGACAACCTTTCAAACTCTGCATAAGTATCAAAAATATCAGCATATTCATACCGACGAACTTTGGCGATCATGATTTTCTTATTCTCTGTCGGAATCGTATTTTCTTTATCGCTCAATACCTCTTCATAAAGCTTCTCACCCGGACGTAATCCCGTGAATTCTATTTTGATGTCTTCACCCGGACGATAGCCAGCCAATTCGATCATACGAGTCGCTAGATCAACGATCTTGACTGCTTTTCCCATCTCAAAAACAAAGATCTCATTGCCCTCACCCATTGTGGCGGCCTCCATTACCAAACGGCAAGCTTCGGGAATGGTCATGAAGAAACGAATAATATCAGGGTGAGTAACAGTCACCGGCCCACCATTCTCTATCTGTTCTTTAAAACGAGGAATGACAGAACCGTTACTACCCAATACATTACCAAAGCGGGTGGTGATAAATTTGGTATGACCTTTCACTTTTCCTTCACGGATAGCACATCCCAGACTTTGAACATAGATTTCAGCTAAACGCTTGGAACAGCCCATTACATTAGTAGGATTTACAGCTTTATCCGTAGACACCATAATCATCTTTTCAGCACCATATTCCACAGCCATATCAGCCACCTGACGAGAACCGGTCACATTAACAAGTACAGCCTCACAAGGATTTTCTTCCATCAAAGGCACATGTTTATAAGCAGCAGCATGAAAGACGATTTGAGGATGATACAATTCGAATACCATACGAACACGTTCCTTCACACGCACATCACCAATCACCGGAACAAAATCTATATTTGGATATTTTTTCTCAAACTCAAGACGGACATTATGCAAAGGTGTTTCTGCAGAGTCGAACATGATAAGTTTCTGAATTCCCATCTGCACTAATTGACGGCAAAGTTCACTACCAATACTGCCTGCCGCACCAGTCACCAACACCACTTTTCCCCTGAATTCTTCTGCAACCTGACGAAGGTTGATATTAATTTCGGCACGACCCAACAAATCCTCAATCTTAATAGGACGTACCCACTGATGAAAGTTTCCATCAGAATCCGCTTCACTGATAGTAGGAGCTATCAATGTTTTAAGTTCATTGTTTTTACAATATTCCAAAAGTCGTTTTTCTTCCAGGCGGGTATCTTCATAACGGGCAAACAGAATCCCCTTAATTCCGCGCTTCCGCATGATATAATCAACATCCGATTCATTTTCAAAGTAATAAACGGGAAGATCTGCCAATCGGCGTCGGCTGTTATTTTTACCATATACATAAAAACCGGTTACTTTATAATGTGCACTATCCCTAAGACGTAACTTCAAGGCTACACTCTCTTCATTAGTACCATAAATAAGAATACGTGTGTTCTTTTTATTCACCCAATCCAATAAAAAATCATAGACGATTATCAATGATACACGGAAGGTTGTCAAGATCACTAAAGTCAATAAACCATCAAATAGAAGATAGGATATTTTATAATTATATGGCAATTGGGTCTCATATATAACTCCAAAAGAAATAATGACCAAACAGGTAATTTTAAATAAAACGGCACACATGATACGCCAAAGTTCACGTGCCTGTGAGAAACGAATTGTATTACGATAAGTATGGAATAATAAAGAGCCCGCAACACTTGCCACCAAAGAAACGCAAGCAAACTTACAAAGCATCCAGTCGGTCATTGGAACATGCGCCATATAATGAATTACCGCATAAGCGACCAACGAACATAATACAGAAATTGCCGTGTCAATACCTAAAATAACCCAATAACTGAAATAATTTTTGCGGGCATATTGCACTATGCCCTTCAATGTTTTTTCCATTATAGTATAAATGAATAAAATAATATTTCGAAATTTGATTTATCTGATTGATTATGATCAGTACAAGGACTATGACTACGATTTCCATGTTGGTGTAGCCCAACAGAGAATCCCTTCATCTTTCGATACGGACATACATTTCTACACTATATCTTTTGTAAAGATATAATTCATAATACTTTATGGATTTTTATTTTTGAGAGAGGTCATCGATAAATATATCCACTGTTTGGTTACCGATGTCAGATAGACTGCCTGCTATTTTACAGACTTTCATTACATTTTTGCAGTAAAATCCCCATACCCCTATAAAATAGATTGATTACTCAATCACGTAAATCCCCATTTTCAGATACCGGCTCTACACACCCAGCCGGTATATCTACACATGCACACCCTAACATTGTCAATCGAACAGCAACTTTCGATTTCCCATTCACATGTACTAATTCCCCTTCCAATCCTGCCAATGGTCCCTTGATTACCCGTATTTTCTCTCCCGGAGCCAATGGCGATGTACTCATGCTAATCGTCTCATCCGAGTAATCGAGCATAAACTTAAATCGCAACATTTGTTGATCAGGAATAACAGCCGGAGTACTCTCCCCACGTAATACCATGTAACGGCTGATAGAAGATAAAGTCAGGACTTCTTTTTGTTCTTGCAGATCAACGTGAACGAAAATCATCATCGGAAGCAGTACCCGGTCGACAATTTTACGGCGGTCGCTCCATTGATGGACTTCTTGTTGAATTGGAAGGAAATTTTCGATCCCCATTTTCGTAAGCCGCTCACCCGTTTTTTTCTCGTGACAAATACGTACGATTGCCACCAACCAACGTTTTGAGCGCGCTACGCTGCTGCCAATCACATCTGTTGGCAGAAGATTTCGATCGTCATTTTTCTTAATGATCATGTATTTTTACCCCTCATTTTTCCATACCCCTTAGGCAATGGATTGAATTCGGTGACAAAGATAGATAAAATTATAAATAGTAA
Organism: Bacteroides sp. M10; assembly: GCF_014334015.1. Taxonomy (GTDB): domain Bacteria; phylum Bacteroidota; class Bacteroidia; order Bacteroidales; family Bacteroidaceae; genus Bacteroides; species Bacteroides intestinigallinarum. The sequence goes on from NZ_CP060488.1 coordinate 5,421,421, forward strand.
ACAAGAAAAAACGCTTTCTTTTTTTACATACAAATAGAAATATACAGTTAAGACTATCTTGGACGTGAAAAATCCGCTATCACATTGGTTCTATTTTACCACCCATATTTTGTACAACATCCCTAAACAAATCAGGCGCGGAAATTCCGCGCCTGATTTCTATTCTTTCGATTTACTTACCACTTATAATTGATACCGAAGCTAAGCAATTCTTTCAACTGGAAGAAGCTGTCTCCTTCAGTCGGTTTCGAGCTGTCGTCAAAACGGGTATGTATATAGAGCTTAGTAGAAAGATAACGGTTCAATACGAAGTTGAATGTATTTTCCCATTCTACACGTGCCCAATGATAGTTGGTCAGATAATTGAGACGAGACTCTAAAGTTACTGCAGAAATAATGGTCCAGTTCAATGTAGATTGCAACTGGGAACCAAAGTCGTTTTTAGAGCATTTTCCTTTGTCTAAGCCAAACTTTGTTTCGTCTACTTCAGAATTACCGATATAACGCAAATTATAAGTCAACGGCGCCATAAACACAGAAAGATTAAATTTCTTCTTACTCAATTTATAATCCATACCGACACTGACCGCCAAATCTGCCGGAGACATGAAAGATGAAACCAATTCTTCGCTGTTAGCTTTATATCCATTGAAAAACTGTGTCTTAAACTCGGACGAAATGGTATAATACCAATTCTTGAAAGCTCTCAAACCTAATTTATTATACAAACGAAATTGGTCTGTATTGAACAGATATTTATGGTATTCATCTGACGGAGTGGAAGTCATACCTACTTTAGCTTCCAGCTGGTTCTCAAACAGCACCTTTTCATTGTCATTATAGTTGGCAAAAACCTGGAAAGTGGCTAATCCGGAGAAGTTACTTTCACCTCCCTTATACCAGTTATCCGAAAGGTGGTTCTGGCTAATCTGCAACGATCCGTTACCTCCGGTCACCCACCAGTTCGGCCGACTAATCTTCATATTGGCTTTCCCTACATTATCATCCATATTTTCCGGTTGAAACAGATGAATAACGTTTGCTTTGGGAGATATTTTCGGCTTCACATCGTGACGGAATACATCACGACTCATGATGCGGTCTTCTGTAGTGACAACCAAGTTCGGACGTTCCAAATAAAGATCCATCAATGCACTGTTCACTATTTTCTCGGCACGCTGGGTTTTGGTAAATGCCAGGGTATCATAAGGCAGAAGTTCCGCTGTCAGTTGGGGAGTGGTGTCCCATTGCATAGGCTTCCATTCCAATTTCGAATATTGTGCCATCGGAGCATAATAATATGCCAATGGTGTGAACAGACGAAAATAATCGGGATCAGACGGAATATAACGTGGCGGCACAGACAGATCGTTCAAATAATCTAATTGCGCGACATACTTATTATATAAATAAGAAACGGTATCCAGTTTCGGAGTCGGCCCCGACATATTCAGTTTGAGCATCAAATATTTCTGAAGCTCCGCCGAAAGCGTATCTGCTTTCACGACTCTGGCTTTTGCCACAACTGTTGAAGATTTAACCGTTTTGGCAGGTTTAATCGCTTCAGGAGCAGGCTGCAGAGAGTCAGTCGGAAGTGGAGAGGGATCGACAGATTCCTGTGCAAAAAGCGATAACGATAAGATTGACAGAATAAACGCTGAACATAAAGTAGTAATTCTCATCATATTTGTCTATGGTTTAGAGTGCAAAGCTACATTATTTTGTTCAGAAATCATAGGATTCTTTCAAAATTGCATTTTTTAATAAAATTGTGGAGACGAAAGACTGTAATCTTCCTCTTTTTTTTATAATTTTGCGGTTTTTAAGTTCGTAAGAATACTACTAAGTAAACAATTATTAAAACAGTTATAGCTGTGGGAGAAACAAAGTATATTTTCGTCACCGGTGGTGTTGCCTCTTCTTTAGGAAAAGGGATCATCTCATCATCCATCGGTAAGTTGCTGCAAGCAAGAGGTTATAATGTAACCATCCAGAAGTTTGACCCGTATATCAACATCGACCCGGGAACATTGAATCCTTATGAGCACGGAGAGTGCTATGTAACCGTAGACGGACACGAAGCCGACCTCGACCTGGGACACTATGAGAGATTCCTGGGAATACAAACGACAAAGGCGAACAACATTACTACGGGACGTATCTACAAGAGCGTCATTGACAAGGAACGTCGTGGAGACTATCTGGGTAAAACTATCCAAGTGATTCCTCACATCACAGACGAGATCAAACGGAATGTTAAACTGCTTGGTAATAAATACAAGTTTGATTTTGTGATTACTGAAATCGGTGGTACGGTAGGTGACATCGAATCACTCCCCTACCTCGAAAGTATCCGTCAGTTGAAATGGGAACTCGGCAAGAACGCTCTTTGCGTACACTTGACCTATGTTCCTTATCTTGCTGCTGCCGGAGAATTGAAAACAAAACCGACGCAACATTCTGTAAAGGAACTCCAAAGTGTGGGTATTCAGCCGGATGTACTGGTACTGCGTGCCGAGCATCCGCTAAGTGACGGACTGCGTAAGAAAGTGGCACAATTCTGTAATGTAGACGATAAAGCCGTTGTGCAGTCTATCGACGCGGAAACAATTTACGAAGTACCTATCCTGATGCAGGCGCAAGGACTGGACAGCACTATCCTCGAAAAGATGGGACTGCCGGTAGGAGAAACTCCGGGACTCGGCCCATGGCGTAAATTCCTGGAACGTCGTCACGCTGCAGAGACAAAAGAACCGATCAATATTGCACTGGTTGGAAAATACGATTTGCAGGACGCTTACAAGTCTATCCGTGAAGCTTTATCGCAAGCGGGTACTTACAATGACCGCAAAGTGGAAGTTCATTTCGTAAACAGCGAGAAACTGACAGATGAGAATGTAGCTGAAGCTTTGAAAGGTATGGCGGGCGTAATGATTGGTCCGGGATTCGGTCAACGGGGTATCGACGGCAAATTTGTCGCTATCAAATATACACGTACACATGACATCCCGACTTTCGGTATTTGTCTGGGTATGCAATGTATCGCTATCGAGTTTGCTCGCAATGTACTGGGATACACTGACGCCAACTCACGAGAAATGGATGAAAAAACTCCGCACAACGTGATTGATATCATGGAAGAACAGAAGGCAATCACCAACATGGGTGGTACGATGCGTCTGGGTGCTTACGAATGTGTATTGCAGAAAGGTTCGAAAGCATATCAGGCTTACGGACAGGAACATATTCAGGAACGTCACCGCCATCGCTATGAGTTCAACAATGATTATAAAGACCGATATGAAGCTGCCGGCATGAAATGTGTAGGTATCAACCCGGAATCGGATCTGGTAGAAATCGTTGAAATCCCGACTTTGAAATGGTTTGTCGGTACACAATTCCATCCGGAATATGGTAGTACGGTACTGAACCCTCATCCGTTGTTCGTTGCATTTGTGAAAGCTGCCATCGAAAACGAAAAAGCAACGGTGAACGGCTAACGATACGTGGTAAACAACCGGTAGTTTGTAATTTATATAATTTGTAATTAAAATAAGAATGGATAAAAACACCATCACAGGTCTCGTTCTGATAGGTATATTATTGGTAGGATTCAGTTATTTGAGCCGCCCAAGCGAGGAACAGATAGCTGCACAAAAGAGGTATTATGACTCTATTGCCGTAGTACAGCAGCAGGAGGAAGCGCTGAAGGCTAAAACGGAAGCTGCACTGGCTAACAGCCAAAAAGAGGTGGCATCAGCTGCCGATTCTTCTGCTTTATTTTTCAATGCCTTGCAGGGAACCGACTCTAAAATCAGTATCCAGAATAATGTAGTGGAAATCACTTTCACAACTAAAGGCGGACGTGTCTATTCAGCCATGCTGAAAGATTATATGGCACAGGACAAAAAGACGCCGGTCATATTGTTCGACGGTGACGATGCTTCGATGAACTTCAACTTCTACAACAAAGCAGGAGCCATCCAGACTAAAGATTATTTCTTTGAAGCTGTGAACAAGACAGATAGTAGTGTGACAATGCGTCTGGCTGCGGATAATGCAAGCTATATCGATTTCATCTATACGCTGAAACCGGATAGCTACCTGATGAACTTTGAAATTAAAGCGACAGGCATGGAAGACAAGTTGGCTAGTACTAAGTATGTGGACATCGACTGGTCACAACGTGCCCGCCAACTGGAAAAAGGATTCACTTATGAGAATCGTCTGTCGGAACTGACTTATAAAGTAACAGGTGACAATGTAGACAATTTGTCTGCTGCCAAAGATGATAGTCAGGATTTGCCGGGACGCATTGACTGGGTAGCTTTCAAGAATCAGTTCTTCTCGTCTGTATTTATCGCTGAACAGGATTTCGACAAGGTTTCCGTTAAATCAAAAATGGAACAACAGGGAAGCGGATATATCAAAGATTATTCTGCTGAAATGAATACTTTCTTTGATCCGTCAGGCAAGGAACCGACAGAGATGTACTTCTACTTCGGTCCGAACCACTTCAAGACGTTGAAAGCGCTGGATAAAGGACGTGACGAGAAATGGGAGCTTCACCGACTGGTTTACCTGGGTTGGCCGCTGATTCGCTGGATTAACCAGTTTATCACGATCAACGTATTCGACTGGTTGTCCGGTTGGGGATTGAGCATGGGTATCGTTCTGTTGATTCTAACCATCATGGTGAAAGTCGTGGTTTATCCGGCTACCTGGAAAACGTACATGTCTTCTGCCAAGATGCGTGTATTGAAACCGAAAATCGACGAAATCAGCAAGAAATATCCGAAGCAGGAAGATGCAATGAAGAAACAGCAGGAGGTGATGAGCCTTTACAGCCAGTACGGGGTAAGCCCGATGGGCGGCTGTCTGCCGATGTTATTGCAGTTCCCTATCCTGATGGCTTTGTTTATGTTCGTGCCGAGTGCTATCGAGCTGCGTCAACAGAGTTTCTTGTGGGCGGACGACCTTTCTACTTATGACGCTATCATTACATTCCCGTTCCATATTCCGTTCCTGGGTAACCATCTTAGCTTGTTCTGCTTGTTGATGACGGTGACCAATATCCTGAACACAAAGTATACAATGTCTATGCAGGATACCGGAGCGCAGCCACAAATGGCAGCTATGAAATGGATGATGTATCTGATGCCGATTATGTTCTTGTTCGTCTTGAACGATTATCCGTCAGGTTTGAACTATTACTATTTCGTGTCAACGCTGATTAGTGTGGGTACTATGATTCTGCTTCGTAAAACGACTGACGAGGTCAAATTATTGTCTATTCTTGAAGCGAAAAAGAAAGACCCGAAACAAATGAAAAAGACCGGATTTGCTGCTCGCCTGGAGGCGATGCAAAAGCAACAAGAGCAATTGCAGCAGCAAAGACAGAATAAAAAATAAGGAGTAATTCCCGAAATCTATTCTAAGAAAGCCGGACACCTATTTTGGTCGCCCGGCTTTCTTTCTCTAAAAAATAAAATAGGATGAAAACTAAATATTCGTATAAACAAATCTGGACGATTGCCTACCCTATCCTAATCAGTCTGATTATGGAGCAGATGATCGGTATGACGGACACGGCCTTTCTGGGACGTGTAGGGGAAATCGAGCTGGGTGCTTCTGCTATTGCAGGCGTATATTACCTTGCCATTTTTATGATGGCATTCGGTTTCAGCATCGGTGCACAGATATTAATAGCCCGTCGCAACGGAGAAGGAAACTACAAGGAAATCGGCCCGATTTTCTATCAGGGCATTTATTTCCTGCTTGTAATTGCTGTGGTCTTATTTACTCTCTCCATCGTATTCTCACCCCATATCCTTAAAAATATTATTTCGTCTCCTCATATTTATGATGCAGCTGAAAGTTATATTCATTGGCGTGTATATGGGTTCTTCTTCTCCTTTGTCATGGTGATGTTCCGCGCTTTCTTTGTAGGCACGACACAAACCAAAACATTGACGTTGAACTCGATAGTGATGGTACTTTCGAACGTAGTGTTCAACTATATCTTGATCTTCGGTAAATTCGGTTTCCCGCAACTGGGAATTGCCGGTGCTGCCATCGGTTCTTCACTGTCTGAAATGGTATCGGTGATTTTCTTTATTATCTATACGTGGAAACGGATTGACTGCAAGAAGTATGCATTGAATATACTGCCTAAATTCCAAGGGAAAACATTGAAACGAATACTGAACGTCTCCGTATGGACTATGATTCAGAACTTTGTTTCCTTATCTACCTGGTTTATGTTCTTTCTGTTCGTGGAACATTTGGGAGAACGTTCTCTGGCAATCGCCAACATTATCCGTAACGTGTCGGGTATCCCGTTCATGATTGCGATGGCATTTGCAGCTACTTGTGGCTCACTGGTAAGTAACCTGATCGGTGCAGGCGAACAGGATTGTGTACGGGGAACTATCAGGCAGCACATTCGGATCGGATATCTGTTTGTATTGCCGATTCTGGTTTTCTTCTGCCTGTTCCCGGATCTGATTCTTCGTATCTATACGGATATGCCGGATTTAAGGGCTGCATCCGTGTCTTCACTATGGGTATTGTGTTCTGCTTACCTGGTGTTGGTACCTGCCAATGTTTATTTCCAGTCGGTATCAGGTACGGGAAATACTCGAACAGCACTGGCTATGGAACTTTGTGTGTTGGTTATTTATGTGGCATATTCTGCATATTTTATCCTGCACCTGCGAATGGATATCGCATTTGCCTGGACAACGGAATGTGTGTACGGTACTTTTATACTGATGTTCTGCTACTGGTATATGAAGAAAGGAAACTGGCAGAAAAAGAAGATTTAAATCCTTTTTTCACTATCTTCGCAAGAAAATAAACATTTTATAAAATATATGAGACAAGCTAATTTAATTATGATGTCGGCAGCAATGTTGTTAGCTGCCTGCGGAGGAACCAAAGACGCAGGCAAGACAGATCAGGTGCTTATCGAGAAATCGGATATTAAGATCGAAGGGAAGCGCATGACTCCCGAAGCACTTTGGGCTATGGGACGTATCGGCGGATTCGCTGTATCGCCCGACGGAAAGAAAATTGCGTATACGGTAGCGTATTACAGCGTACCGGAAAACAAGAGTAACCGCGAAGTTTTCGTGATGAACGCAGACGGAAGCGAAAACCAACAAATCACTCGTACCCCGTATCAGGAAAATGAGGTGACTTGGATTAAAGGAGGCACCAAAATTGCATTCTTAAGCAATGACAACGGAAGCAGCCAGCTTTATGAAATGAATCCGGATGGTAGCGGACGCAAGCAGCTGACCAACTACGACGGAGATATCGAAGGATATTCCATCTCACCGGATGGCAAAAAACTGCTATTTATTTCACAAGTAAAGACGAAAGAAAGCACTGCTGATAAGTATCCGGACCTGCCGAAAGCCACCGGTATCATCGTTACCGACCTGATGTACAAACATTGGGATGAATGGGTGACGACCGCTCCGCATCCTTTCATTGCCGACTTTGACGGTAACGGTATTTCCAATATCGTGGATATCCTGAACGACGAACCGTATGAAAGTCCGATGAAGCCTTGGGGTGGCATCGAACAACTTGCCTGGAATACAACCTCGGACAAAGTGGCTTATACTTGCCGCAAAAAGACGGGACTGGAATATGCGATTTCTACCAATTCGGATATTTATGTATATGACCTGAACACCAAGAAAACGGAAAATATTACTGAAGAGAACAAAGGATATGATACCAATCCGCAATACTCACCAGACGGCAAGTATATTGCCTGGCAAAGCATGGAACGTGACGGATACGAAGCTGATCTGAACCGTCTGTTCATCATGAACCTGGAAACCGGCGAGAAGCGTTTTGTGAGCAAGGCATTCGAATCGAATGTAGATGCTTTTGTCTGGGGAGCAGATGCAAAAGTGATCTATTTCACAGGTGTATGGCATGGAGAGTCACAGATTTATGCACTTGACCTGACAAATGATTCGGTAAAGGCTATTACTTCAGGAATGTACGATTACGAAGGGGTAGCTCTTTTCGGAGATAAGCTGATCGCGAAACGTCATTCAATGAGTATGGGTGATGAGATTTACACTGTGGCACTGGATGGTTCTACCACTCAACTGACACAGGAGAACAAACAAATCTATGACCAGCTGGAAATGGGTAAAGTGGAAGGTCGCTGGATGAAAACAACAGATGGCAAACAGATGTTGACATGGGTGATTTATCCTCCACAGTTTGATCCGAACAAGAAATATCCGACTTTGCTGTTCTGTGAAGGAGGTCCGCAGAGTCCGGTAAGCCAGTTCTGGTCTTATCGCTGGAACTTCCAGATTATGGCAGCTAATGATTATATCATCGTTGCTCCGAACCGTCGCGGTTTGCCGGGATTCGGTGTGGAATGGAACGAACAGATTAGCGGCGATTACGGTGGCCAGTGTATGAAGGATTACTTCACTGCTATCGATGAAATGGCAAAAGAGCCGTATGTGGACAAAGATCGTCTGGGATGCGTAGGTGCCAGCTTCGGAGGATTCTCCGTATATTGGTTGGCCGGACATCACGACAAACGGTTCAAAGCGTTCATTGCTCATGATGGTATCTTCAACATGGAAATGCAGTATCTGGAAACTGAAGAAAAATGGTTTGCCAACTGGGATATGGGAGGCGCATACTGGGAAAAACAGAATCCGGTGGCACAGCGTACATTCGCCAACTCTCCTCACCTATTCGTAGAGAAATGGGATACTCCTATTCTCTGTATTCATGGAGAAAAAGACTACCGTATTCTGGCTAATCAGGCAATGGCTGCTTTTGATGCTGCCGTGATGCGTGGTGTTCCTGCAGAGTTGCTGATTTATCCGGATGAAAACCACTGGGTATTGAAGCCACAGAATGGAGTGTTATGGCAGCGCACATTCTTTGAATGGTTGGATAAATGGGTAAAGAAAGCGCCGTCTAAATAAAAACTCATATTCCTACTAAAGTAAAAAGAAGGCTCTGTTCTCAATCTACTTGAGTTCAGAGCCTTCTCCATTACATTCAACCAAAATCCGCTAATTTTTACTTCGAATAAATATTTTCAATTTCTACAATATACATCTTATGGAAACCTCCATGAGCACCACCATACCACTTTTCTATTGATTCTTTATCCAGAAAACATTCCGGTTTGATAGCGTCAGCATAAAGTTTCTTACATTCCAGGCTCAAACGTGCCTGCTCGAACAGGACATTACCTTTTTCTGTAAATACAGGTTTCAATCCGGTTTCTTTTACTTTATCTATATTACGTCCCGACTTGGAACCACAAACAGCGTGAATCTTCTTATTTTCTTCTCCTAAGAAAGAAAGTGTCAGGTGATCGTTCTCCTCTACAAACTCGTATGTATACCGTTCGGGACGGATAAAAACGAAAGCAACCGGTTTATTCCACAACCAGCCAATGCCACCCCAACTTGCTGTCATGGTGTTAAACTTCTCTTTTGTTCCCGCCGTTACGAGCATCCACTCTTTTCCGATTGCTTCGAAAAAGTTTTCTTTCAGGTCTTTTACTTCTAATTTCTTCATCTCTTTATTCGTATCTAAGTATTCTTATTTCTGTTTCCTCAATTTCACGATCTCTCCCAAATAAGGAATTTCCACAGAGATCTTCCGTTTCTTTGCCTCTGTTGCAAAGACTTTCGGGGGATCATGCAAAGGCTCGTCAGACAAATCGAATGTGCCATAATGCATGGGGATAGTAAGTCCTGCATGCATTTCTTCGGCAGCAGTCAAAGACTCGTGAGGCGATATATGATTGGGACGCATAAACCAGCGAGGTTTATATGCCCCGATACCCAACAAAGCGTAATCCGGTGCTCCGAACAGATCGGGGATTTCACGAAAGTGGCTGGAATAACCTGTGTCACCACTGTAATAAAGGGAGATTCCATCTCCTTGCAGCATGAAGGCTCCCCACAATCGCTGGCCGCCATCGCGTACGGAACGTTTGCTCCAGTGTTGTGCCGGTAGAAAAGTAATCTTCAATCCCTCATCTTCCATTTGTTGATACCATCCGGCTTCAATCACCTTCATTTCAGGAAACCATCCCTGAATCAGTTCACCGGTTCCCAATCCACAAAAGAGTTTCATTTGTGGATTATTCTTCAATAGGCGTGCTATACTCTGCTTGTCCAGATGATCGAAATGGTCATGGCTGACAAGTAGATAATCAATCCCTGTAAATATGTCAGGATTAGCGGGAAACTCGCTCTGTCTCTTCACAAAAGGAATACTGCCGAACACAGGATCGAACATGATTCGTTTACCTGCTAATTGCAGAAAGAAAGAATTATGTCCGAGCCATATTAGGGAATCTCCTACCACCGCATCCAATGAACGGAGATAACAAACTTTCGGATCCCATTTCACCGTTTTCTTCTCCTTGCGTTGGGGATTGGGCGAAAGACGCCATTTCAGTACACTCCCCATCCCCGGACGGAAGCGATGCTGCCGATTAAAAAAACGCCCGCGCACCATCGGATTTCCTCTCCAATAAGGGTTGACTGTCGCTAAACGTTCGTTTCTCCTAAAACATATATGTTCACCCATTTTTATTTCCTGAATACGTATTTACAAACTTACTAAAAATTTCTCGATTTACGATGAATTAGAGTAAACAAAAAATGTACCCCGGACACACTATCGGGGTACATTTACTTATAAAAGAATAAATATTATCCTTTTTTAATAGAATGAGACTTCGTTAAGAGCAGTGCAAGCCATACAAAGGCAGTTGCCAGCCAAGAGCTGAAAGATTAATAATCATGATGACTGCACCCAATATCCATAGAATCAATAGCGACCATTTCAAGCCTGTTCCCATCGGTGACCAATGGAATAATTGCCGCAAGATAGTATACAAGAAAGCTCCTAACGGAATACCGATGAGGGCAACTCCGGCAATCGTACCTAGCAGTGTCATCATTGGAGATACGGAAGCAACCGGCATCCAGTCGATGGCAGGCAGCATCTCGTAAAGCAGTGCTCCTCCACTAACTGCCACGGCAATTGCTGCAAACACCAGTGCTACCAGTACAACGGCCAGTACGAACAAGACAGGGCAGCAGAGAATGACAAGAGCTACCAGAAATATTTTAAAGAGCACAGCAGCAATAGAAACAAATACATCGCCTATCTTTTGAAGAAAGGTACGAGGTTTGCCGGAATTCATATAGTTATTGACTCCGTCCGCTACGCGTTCGAAACCATCTGTCACTGTTTTACCAATATTCTCAATGGTCACTGCCTCTCCACGCATACTCAATTTTTCTGCGGCAGTACGGGCTTCCGGAATAACAAGCCATCCAATAATATAAAGTATAATCATCGGGCAATAAGGAACAAATACCAGGATAATCATCAATATACGTACCAATGTGATGTCCCAACCGAAGTAAGCTGCCAATCCTGCCGCTACACCTCCCAACAATTTATTATCCGGATCACGGAACCAGCGGCGTTGAGCAGAGGTTTGTGTACTGCCTTGATTAGCGGACGATGTTTGTTCCGTTCTTTTCTGTGAGTCCATATCCTCATCAGCAATTCCAAAGTCTTCCGGTTTGCCGACGCGGGCGATGATTTCTTCTACATCCGAAACTGTGATGACCTGTTTTCCTTCAGTTACTTTCTCTGCAAACAGTTCGGCAATACGCATTTCAATATCGTTTACGATCTCTTCCGCACCCTCCTGTTTACGAAAGTAATGCTTCAAATTAGACAGATAATTATCTAACAGTCGGTAGGCATCGTCATCTATATGATAGACAATTCCTCCTAAATTTATGGTCAATGTCTTTTTCATTTTTATTTCTTCTTTTTCGGATTATCTATTGGCTATATGATTCACTGTATCGTTAAGTTCTTTCCAGGAAATTTCCAGCTCTCCCAAAAAGACTTCTCCTTGTTCAGTGAGTTTATAGTATTTGCGGGGAGGTCCCTGGGTAGATTCTACCCACTCATAACTTAACAAGTCATCATTTTTCAGACGGGTAAGCAATGGATACAAGGTGCCTTCCACTACAATCAGTTGGGCTTCTTTCAATTTCTGAATAATATCAGAAGCATAAGCGGGCTCCTTGTGCAACAAAAGCATGATACAATATTCAAGCATGCCTTTCCTCATCTGTGATTTTACATTGTCTACTTTCATTATTCACTTCTTTTAGATGCACAAATATATGCATTACTTTAGTACCTTGCATTGCAAAGTACTATAAATTAATAATAATTAAAACATTAGAGACTCTCCACCTTATTATAAAAAGAAATAATGGCTATATTTGTGCCCGTTAAACCAAGAAATAGAAAATACGTATGTTTACAATTCGAAAAGCAACGGTAGCCGATTGCGAGCTTATTCATAAGATGGCAAAGGAGGTATTCCCCGCCACCTACAAGGAAATTTTATCTCCCGAACAACTGGATTATATGATGGACTGGATGTATGCACCTTCCAATGTGCGCAAACAAATGGAGGAAGAGGGACATGTGTACTCCATTGCTTATAAAGAGAATGAACCATGCGGATACGTTTCCATTCAACAACAGGAAAAGGATGTATTCCATCTTCAGAAGATATATGTCCTCCCCCGTTTTCAGGGTACGCATTGCGGCAGTTTTTTATTCAAGGAAGCAATCAAGTGTATCAAGGAGATACATCCGGGACCTTGTTTGATGGAGCTCAACGTAAATCGTAATAATAAGGCTTTGCAGTTTTACGAGCACATGGGAATGAGAAAGTTGCGGGAAGGTGATTTCCCGATTGGTAACGGGTATTATATGAATGATTATATAATGGGACTGGATATTTGATATACCAAAATGCCCTGGAACATTTATAATACTTGTTCCAGGGCATTTTGTTTATTTAGTCAATGACAGGATTTTATTTCGCTACACGTTCCAACCATTTTAACATGAAAATCATTGTAAACATTGAAATCGTACAAGCTACAACAAACACAGTCCATGTCATCCAAATAGGAATTGATTCATACAGGATAGCACCAATCACTAGCAACTGATTACCCAGTGCTGTCGCTCCCAGCCATCCTCCTTGCATAATACCTTGATATTTAGGAGGAGCAACCTTAGACACAAATGAAATTCCCAACGGAGAGATATACAGTTCAGCTACTGTTAAGATCAGATAGGTCAGCATCAATAAAAATGGAGTAACTTTCACTGGTGAAGTTCCAACAGCTACAATATCCTCATGCAACGGCAAATTAGCAAAATAAGATCCGACTGCCATTACAATAAATGCCAATGCAGCAATTCCCATACCGATGGCAATCTTTTTAGGAGTCGAAGGCTCTTTACCACGTCTACGCTGACTTGCAAAAATAGCCATAATCACCGGAGTCAGGAACACTACAAAAAATGGATTTAACGATTGGAAGAGCTCTGCTGAAATAGGCATACCAAACAGATTCAAGTCAGTATATTCTTTCGCAAAATAAGTCAAAGTCAGACCATTTTGATGGAATGAAAACCAAAAGAAAATAACAACACCAAATACAGCAAACAGAGCATACATACGTTGTTTTACTTCCTGTGCACTCATTTCTACAACTGTAGAAGATGCTGAAGAAGCAACGGTCTTTTTGCTGGGATCCGGGAAGTTTTTCTTATTCAACCAATAAATGGTTAAAGAAATAGCCATAGCAATAATAGCTACCCCGAATGCGTAATGGAATCCAGTAGTAAAGACATTCAAATAATCTGAAGCGAAAGCCGTATAGTCTTGTACAGGAGCAGTAGAAGCTTTGGTAACTAAGGTATGATAAGTTTCAGTAGCTTCAGGCGACAAAGTACCTGCTAATTGACCATGGCACAAAGCAGGAAGATCAGCATCATAATTATAACCGAAAGTAGATAACCACCAGTTACGCACGCCTACAGCTGCAAACGGAGCAAAAATAGCACCGATATTAATAAACATATAAAATAAAGAGAAACCGGAGTCACGCATGTTGGCATATTGAGGATTATCGTACATCTGTCCTACCAATGCCTGCAAATTTCCTTTAAATAATCCGTTTCCAAATGCAATAACAAACAAACTAGCACAAGTAATAACCAGATAGAGCATCTTGTTATCTACCGGAGTCTTAGATGGAATAGCCAATAATAAATAACCAACTGCCATTAACACAATTCCTGTGAAAATAGTTCCTTTGTAGTTCCTCGTTTTATCGGCAATAATACCTCCGACCAACGCCAAAATGTAAATAGAAAAATAAAAAGTTGAGTAAATAAATCCTGCTTCTTTTCCATTCATTCCAAACTTGGCTTGCAAGAAAAGCACAAGGATAGCCATCATAGTATAAAAGCCAAAACGCTCACCTAGATTGGCTAAAGCGGCTGCTATCAGTCCTTTAGGGTGTTTGTTAAACATAGAATATAAATTATTAAATTAATGATTTAATGGTCGATACCACATATATTTTGCAAATATATACTTTTTCTCGAGTTTTTGCACAATGATTTGTTAAACTACTCCTCAAATAAACGACAAATTTCCGCCCTGGATTCACGAATCAAATCTTCCGGAGCTATTTTTATCTGAAGTCCCCGTACACCGGCACTTACATAAATATACGGAAATTGTTGGCTGGTTTCATGAATATAAGTAGGAAAATGCTTTTTCATACCGATCGGCGAACAACCTCCCCGGATATATCCAGTAAGTGGCAGAAGTTCTTTTACGGGAATCAACTCACACTTCTTGTTACCCGAAGCTTTAGCTGCCAGTTTCAAATCAACTTCATGTTCTCCCGGAATGACACAGACAAAATATCCGCTTTTATCACCGTGCAGAACAAGCGTTTTAAATACCTGCTCGATGTTCTCTCCTAAACTTGCTGCCACATGAACAGCACTCAAGTCGTTTTCATCTACTTCGTAGGGAATTAATTCATAGGCTATCTTAGCCTTATCTAACAGCCGTGCGGCATTTGTTTTATTGATTTTCATTTTCGTTGTATTTATAAGTTCTATATCTGATAAATAAAGAATATGATATGATAAGTGCCAACTCATCGAAGATTGTCCGATAAGTTGGCACTCTATGATTTAAATTAGAGACCCAACTCTTCGCGAAGGAACTTAGGTGTATATCCTTTAGGGCTCTTCGCAACTTCTTCCGGTGTTCCGTAACTAAGGAGTTCTCCCCCGCCCTTACCACCTTCAGGGCCCATATCGATAATATAATCCGCCATTTTAATCACATCCAGATTGTGCTCGATGACGATAACAGTATTACCTTTATCTACAAGCTTATTCAATACTCCCATCAATACACGGATATCTTCAAAATGAAGTCCGGTAGTCGGTTCGTCAAGGATATAAAGAGTTTTGCCCGTATCTCTTTTCGATAGCTCCGTTGCCAATTTCACACGCTGGCTTTCTCCGCCGGAAAGAGTGGTAGAAGATTGTCCCAGTTTTATATATCCAAGTCCGACATCCTGCAAGACTTTAATCTTATTCAAGATTTGCGGCACATTTTCAAAGAATTCCACAGCACGGTTGATCGTCATGTCAAGTACATCGGCAATTGATTTTCCCTTGAAACGTACTTCCAGTGTTTCCCGGTTATAACGTTTACCGTGACAAACCTCACAAGGCACATATACATCAGGAAGAAAATTCATTTCAATCGTCTTATAACCATTTCCCGTACATGCTTCACAACGCCCACCTGCAACATTAAAGGAGAAACGTCCCGGTTTATAACCACGAATCTTAGCTTCCGGCAGACCCACAAACAGGTTACGGATATCAGAAAACACACCGGTATAAGTCGCAGGATTGGAGCGTGGCGTACGTCCCAAAGGTGATTGATCCACATCTACTACCTTATCTATATTTTCCAACCCTTCAATCGAATCATATTCCAAAGGATCTTGTAAAGAACGATAGAATTTCTGTGAAAGAATCGGCTGCAAAGTTTCATTAATCAAGGTGGATTTTCCACTTCCTGATACACCAGTTACGCAAATCAGTTTACCCAACGGAAATTCAACATCTACATTCTTCAGGTTATTCCCCTTCGCTCCTTTCAGCCATATAGATTTCCCATTTCCTTTTCTACGCTTGGCAGGGATTTCTATCTTCATCTTGCCATTCAGATATTGCGAAGTCATTGTATCTGTATTCAGCATCTCCTGCGGGGTTCCGGCGAAAACGACTTCGCCTCCGAGACGTCCGGCTTTCGGACCCATATCGATGACATAGTCGGCAGCTAACATCATATCCTTATCATGTTCCACTACAATCACGGAGTTCCCCATGTCGCGGAGTTCTTTCAACGAGTTGATAAGACGCAGATTATCACGCTGATGCAGACCGATACTCGGCTCGTCGAGAATATAAAGTACATTCACTAATTGCGAACCAATCTGTGTAGCCAAGCGGATACGCTGACTCTCACCACCGGAAAGACTAACAGAGCTACGATTCAATGCCAGATAATCCAGACCCACGTCCAGCAAGAACTTCAAACGTGTGCGAATCTCTTTCAGAATCTCCACCGATATTTTCTTCTGCTTATCGGACAGGAACTCATCCACCTTCATCAACCAGTCGTATAACTCGTTGATATCCATATTCGCCAACTCATTGATATTCTTATCATGGATACGAAAATGCAAAGCTTCTTTATTCAAACGAGCCCCTTTACATTCGGGACAAACCGTTGTTTTGGCAAATTGTTCCGCCCATTTCTGTGCTATTGCAGAAGCATCCTTTTCCTGTAACATCTGAATATACTTCACCACTCCTTCGTAAGTAACAAAGTAATCGGAGGAAGTACCGATCAGCGAACTCTTGATTTTAATCCGTTCATCAGAACCGTACAAAACTTCATCAATCGCATCGTCCGGCAACTCCTTTATCGGAGTTTTCAGTGTTGCGTCGTACTTCTCGAGCAAAGCACCAATTTGCCAGAAAATCATCGCATTCTTATATTTTCCCAAAGGTGCTATCGCTCCTTCATAAATAGAAAGTTCACGATCGGGAATCACTTTATCCACATCAATCTGATTGACTACTCCCAATCCCTTACACTTCGGACATGCTCCTTGCGGTGAATTGAATGAGAAGTTATGCGGAGCCGGTTCACGATAAGACAATCCGGTGACAGGACACATGAGCCGCTTACTATAATGACGGATACTTTCAGATTGAGCATCCAGAATCATCATCAACCCATCTCCCTGGCGCATAGCGGTTGCCACACTCTGTTTCAAGCGCCGGTCATCTTTCTCCGCTACCACTAATTTATCAATAACCACTTCTACATCGTGATTTTTATAGCGGTCGAGTTTCATGCCATGCGTGATTTCACGCACTTCTCCGTCCACCCGCACATACAGGTATCCTTTTTTACGTATTTGTTCGAAAAGTTCCCTGTAATGTCCCTTACGTGAACGAACTAGCGGAGCCAGCAGATATATTTTCTTTCCTTTATAATCTTTCAGAATCAAGTCCAGAATCTGCTCTTCGGTATATTTCACCATCTCCTCACCCGACAGATACGAATAAGCCACTCCCGCACGGGCATACAGCAAACGGAGATAATCATATATCTCCGTAGTCGTTCCTACGGTAGAACGGGGATTTTTATTCGTTGTTTTCTGTTCAATGGAGATAACCGGACTCAAACCAGTTATCTTATCGACATCCGGACGTTCCAGATTGCCCAAGAAGTTACGGGCATACGCTGAAAAAGTTTCGATATAACGACGCTGTCCTTCGGCAAAAATCGTATCGAAGGCTAAAGAAGATTTTCCACTACCGCTCAATCCGGTGATAACAGTCAAACTGTTACGGGGAATTTCGGCATCAATATCCTTTAAATTGTGCACGCGCGCACCGTACACATTAATATATTCTGTTTCCTGCATATTCATATCCTTCCATAAATGTTGCAAAATTAATGTTTCCGCCCGAAATATGCTCCTAAAAAAGCACAATATTATTTTCTTAACTCAAATCTTATGAAGATATAGGGCATTATTTGTACCTTTGTTCCTTGATTTCAAGAACCAATAGTTATAATTTGATGAAACCGATAAACCGTATATTCTTATTTTTGCTTTTTATAAGCGTTTCATATGCTATCAGTTATGCACAAGAAAACCAATCATATTTCTTGCATACCATCGAAAAAGGACAAAGTTTATACTCCATCTCCAAGATGTATAATGTCACTACATCAGACATCATACGTCTGAATCCGGGCTGTGACGAAAAGATCTATGCCGGACAGACAATCAAAATTCCTACGGGAAAAGAGAGTCAGAAGGGAGAAACATTCCATACGATTCAGGCCGGAGAAACACTATACAAACTGACAACCATGTATAATGTATCCGCCAAAGATATTTGTGAAGCAAACCCCGGTTTGAGTGCCGAAAATTTCCGTATCGGACAGGTTATCCTGATTCCACAGAAAAAAGAAGAGCAAACTGCTACTGCAACTCAAACGCCTACCGAACAGACCACCATTCAAGGTCCTGTTGTTCCGAAATGCAAGGATATGCATAAGGTAAAACGCAAAGAGACTATTTTTAGCGTGAGCCGTGAATATGGAATCAGCGAGCAGGAGTTAATTGCAGCTAACCCGGAACTGAAAAAAGGCATGAAAAAGGGACAATTCCTTTGCATCCCTTACCCGGCAGCAACGACCGTGCAACCTACACAGAAGGAAGATCCTTACGCTATTCCTCCCAGCAATAGCGAGCTTTTCCGCAAAAGTAAAGAGACTCCCCAAAAGCTGTCTACCATTAAAGCAGCCTTATTGTTGCCTTTCCAGGAAGACAAACGCATGGTGGAATACTACGAAGGTTTCCTGATGGCAGTAGACAGTCTGAAACGTACAGGTATTTCTCTTGATTTATATGTATATGATTGTGGAAAAGAGGTTTCTACATTAAATACGATTCTTGCCAAGAACGAGATGAAAAGTATGAATATCATCTTCGGTCCGATGCATCAGAATCAAATAAAGCCATTGTCCGACTTCGCAGAGAAGAACGACATACGCCTGGTGATTCCTTTCTCTCAAAAAGGAGAAGAGGTATTCAACAACCCGGCTGTTTATCAGATCAATACGCCTCAATCCTACTTATATTCAGAGGTTTATGAACACTTCACCCGTCAATTTCCCAATGCAAACGTTATCTTCATAGAACCGGCGAGCGTTGATAAGGAGAAAGCGGAATTTATCAGCGGCTTGAAACAAGAGTTGAAAAGCAAAGGCATCTCTATGAAAACTGTTGGCGAAAGCGCAACGAAAGAAACGTTGAAAGCAGCGCTCCGCAGTGATAAAGAAAACATCTTTATTCCGACATCAGGCAACAACGTCTTACTGATTAAAACACTTCCTCAACTGACGCTGTTAGTCAGAGAGAATCCTGCAGAGAATATTCATCTGTTCGGCTATCCGGAATGGCAGACCTATACCAGAGATCATCTGGAAAACTTCTTTGAGTTGGATGTATATTTCTATTCTTCATTCTATACGAATACGTTGTTCCCGGCAGCTGTGCAGTTTACCAATGCTTACCATAAATGGTATAGCAAAGATTTGGCAAGCAAATACCCTAATTACGCAATGCTGGGTTTTGACACCGGTTTCTTCTTCCTGAAAGGATTATCGCTTTATGGCTCGGAACTGGAAAACAATCTGCCTAAAATGAACCTGACTCCTATCCAGACAGGATTCAAATTCGAGCGCGTAAACAACTGGGGAGGATTTATTAATAAAAAGGTGTTCTTCATACGTTTCACTAAGAATTTTGAATTAGTAAAACTTGACTTCGAATAATACGAAAATGATAAAGATAAAACCATTTTTGATCGCAACACTCCTACTTACAGGATTTACCATTCCTGCTGTCGCTCAAATCGGAGAAGCACGAAGCAATTTATCGGTAGGTATCAATGGAGGTGTCAATTTAAACAGTGCTTCTTTTACTCCCACCATCAAGCAAAATAGCCTGATGGGAATTACCGGAGGTTTGACAGCACGTTATATATCCGAGAAGTATTTTGCCATGATTTGTGGCGCACAGGTCGAGTTGAATGTCTCACAACGGGGCTGGGACCAATTATTTGAAACAATATCACTGGACGCCAACGGATATGAAGTCACTTCAAAGGACCCTACTAAAACTTACACTCGCAAAATGACTTATATAGATATTCCTTTCCTCGCTCACCTTGCTTTCGGACGAGACAGAGGATTGCAATTCTTTGTCCATGCAGGTCCTCAAATCAGCTTTCTAATCAGTGAATCGGAAACAATAAAAGGTATTGATATGAATAGCTTATCTGATACACAGAAAGCCCTGTACGGAGTTAAGATTCAAAATAAGTTTGACTATGGTATTGCCGGTGGCGGTGGTGTAGAACTTAGAACAAAGAAAGCTGGTAGCTTCATCGTTGAAGGCCGTTATTACTTTGCCCTGTCTGATTTCTACAGCACTACTAAGAAAGATTATTTCGCCCGTGCAGCGCATGGAACCATTACCATAAAGCTCACATATTTATTTGATTTGAAGAAATAACCCCTCTTTCAAGGAGGAAGAGATTAAAACCTCTTATTTATAAACAAAATCCCATTCATAACGAACTAAAAAATCCCCACTAACTCTAAACGGATTAGCGGGGATTTCTATTTCTGGGGACTTTAGTCCTTTTTATCGCAATCTATCCGCAGCTTTTACCATCACCTCATCCCGTCCGATAGCACGGATAGCCAGTATATTCAGGATGATGGAAACAAGCGGCAAACACAATGCCCAGCCTATACGGAACATATTTTCATCATTCTTCAATGCAAAATAAAAAGCAAGGGCAGCAATGTAATAACCTACTAATAATAAGCTATTGAAAATTGTCATGCGAATCTGCAACATACGGTTCTTATATAAAAAGATAGTTGCCACAGCCACGATGGTGCTAACCATCAGAATTCCGAACAAGCCCCATGTAGACTGAATAGCACCGTTTACTTCCAATCCTAATGCCTTAAAAGGATGTTCTCCCATTGCATCAATGAAGTAGCCCATCGGCAAACACATGGCTGTAATCAGCAATCCTACAACAATCAATAAATAAACAGTTTGAATTCGTTGAATCATAAGTATTCTAAATAGTAGTTGAGTTAAACAATAATAGCCAAGCAATAAGGAGCAGGGATCATCATCCCACTTACTACTTGACTATCAAATTCTTCGTCAGAAAATAAATTACTGAAGTTTTTCTTTCTCCTTAGCCGGATTTCTATAATATATTTTCCCTTCGATGTATTCTTGCGTAGCAATCAAGTCCGGTTTCGGCAATTTCTCATAATAACGAGAAATTTCGATTTGCTCTCTATTTTCAAACACTTCTTCCAAATTGTCATTGTAAGAAGCAAACTCTGCCAGTTTCTTAGAAAGATCGTTTTTGATTTCTACACTGATCTGATTAGCACGCTTACCAATAATGGCAACTGTTTCATAAACATTACCTGTATCAGCACAGAGTTCCATCATGTCACGGGTTACTGTTGTAGCAGGAGCATTCGTTTTTTTGTAGTCCATAAATCTATTTAAATTTAGTCTTTAATTACTTTTTGTGATTCATTGAATATCTTCTCGGCTTCTTTCAAATATTTACTTTCAGGAAATTCATTCTTAAAAGCGTAATATTCATCAATCGTTTCGCGGTAACGATCCATCTTCTTGTCTTCAACGCTATAGATAGCCATTTCGTGTCTTGCACGCAGAACCAAAATGGAAAGTTCTTCACGATAATCAGTATAAGGATAATCCTTCAATGCATTTTGAGCTGTGATTACACAAGACTCATAGTTATTGCCTAAATAATTACCCAGATTATAATATAACCTTGCTGAATAAAGCTCTTTCAAAACCAGTTTATCCTGTAAAGCAAAAATCATATCCTGTGCTTCCTGCTTCTTTGTGCTGTTCGGGAAATACTCCATGAACATCTGCAATTGCTGGATAGCCTGATAAGTACTTGACTGATCCAAACGTGGTTCCGGAGTATCCAGAAATAAAGCCTTACCTGCATGGAAACGTGCCAATTCGGTAAAAGTACCACGAGGATATGTATTGAAATAGGTAATAAATGTCTGGGCTGCTGTCTGATAATCTTTCTGATTATAGTAGCTCATTCCCAACATATACAAAGATTCTTCCGCTTTATCGGTTCCTTTCAGAATGGTTATCAACTCATTCAGCAACGTAGCTGAACGATTATACTGTCCCTTCGCAAAATAGTTTTTGGCGGCTTCGTACTTGTATTCGTAATCGGTGCTTTTCAGCAATTTATTATACTCCCCACATGATGTAAGAGTAGCCGCTGCAAGCAAAGTTATAATGATATTTTTCTTCATCCTATTTAAAAATAATGCGCAAAGTTACTTATTCGCTGGGAATTTAGCAATTAATCTGTGTTTTTTAATACATAAAAGGCGTTAAACATCGACAAAAGGAGAGAAAATGACGTCGAATTACAAACGACAAACTATAAACAGCAGATTATAAACGAATCACAATAGTGACGGTATGTGTTCGGGATAGTGACGGTATCGTTGGCATATACCGTCGCTATCTTCACCGGATAGCGTCACTATATTTATAGTAAAAACGGTAAGCAATTGCGTTGTCCTTGAATTGGATAACACAACTGTTTACCGTTCATTATTCATTGCTCACTGTTATATTTACAGCTTATACAAGTCACTTGCAGCCAATAGATCGACTTTCTTTTCTTTCAATACCTCGATACACTTATCCAGGTTGCTGGGGCGAATCACTACGTTTGCAATATGATTATTGGCAAACGAATACATATATTCAATAAATACGCCCTCTTCTGATAAATATCCCAGCACTTTTGCCAAAGCACCTGGTATATTGGGACAGCTTATACCTACTACATCAGTCACATTCACTGCAAAATGATTATCTTTTAAAGCTTTGTATGCTCTATCCGGATCGGATACAATTCCACGCAAAATACCAAAATCAGCATTTTCGGCAATGCACAAGGCAGAAAGATTGATATTTTCTTTCGCCAGCACTTCAGTCACTTCCGTCAAACGGCCTGACTTATTTTCCAAAAAAATAGAAAGTTGTTTTGCTACCATATTTATTAAAGTATTAAGTAATAAGTATTAAGTATTAGGTAACAAGCATTAGGTATTAGGTAACAAGTATTACCGTAGTTCCAAGATCACCCGCATGGTCAATACTTAATACTTAATACCTAATACTTATTTACATTTTTCTGTTATCAATTACACGTTTCGCTTTACCTACGCTGCGTTCAATGCTGCGAGGCTCTACCAGTTTCACGTTGACTCCCAGTCCGAGTACGCTTTGCAAACGTCCTCCCAGTTTCTTCTTCAAAGCCAGCATTTTGTTGATCTCATCCGAATAGAATTCCGGACGTACTTCAACCTGGAGTTCCATTGTATCGGTATTGTTTTCACGACCTACTATCAACAAATAATGCGGTTCAAACTCTTCCATTTCAAGAATGACTGATTCAATCTGCGTCGGGAATACATTCACACCGCGGATAATCAACATATCATCACTACGTCCCAAAATACGATCCATACGTACCAATGTACGGCCACAGGAACATTTATCATGATGCAAGGCCGTCAAATCACGCGTACGGTAACGAAGCAACGGCATACCCTCTTTGGTTAAATGAGTAAATACCAGTTCGCCCGTTTGACCGGATTCCACCGGTTGCAATGTATTCGGGTCGATGATTTCCGGGAAGTAATGGTCTTCATTCAAGTGAGTCCCGTGCTGACATTCGCACTCGTACCCGACACCCGGTCCGGCAATCTCACTCAATCCATAAATATCGTATGCTTTGATTCCCAGCTTTTCTTCTATCTCATGACGCATATTTTCCGTCCAGGGTTCTGCACCGAAAGCACCGACTTTCAGTTGGAATTCTTCACGCGGCAAACCGGAATCTTTGATTGCATCTGCCAGATAAAGCGCATAGGAAGGAGTACAACAAAGCACTGTCGATCCGAAATCATGCATCAAGGTTATCTGTTTTTCCGTGTTACCACTGGACATCGGAATAACAGAAGCACCGATATTTTCGGCTCCTGCATGTGCTCCCAATCCGCCCGTGAACAGTCCGTATCCATAAGATACCTGAAAAATATCAGAACGCCCCGCTCCATAAGCGGTAAAAGCACGCGATATACATTCCGCCCATGTAGACAAGTCCTTACGGGTATATCCGACAACCGTCGGTTTTCCGGTTGTTCCGGAAGAAGCATGAATACGTACAATTTGGCTCATCGGCACGGCACAAAGTCCGAACGGATAATTATCTCTTAAATCATGTTTCGTGGTAAACGGCAGTTTTACAATATCATCAATACTATTGATGTTATCGGGAGTAATCCCCATTTCCTGCATCTTCTTTCGATAGAAAGGCGTGTTGTGATAAACGTAATCTACAATTTTCTTGAGTCGTATGCTTTGAATCTTGCGAAGACTTTCGCGGTCCATACACTCAATGCTCTCATTCCAAATCATGTGTTTCTGGTATTACTAGTTGTATGAATCTGTTTTTTGATATTAATATGTTGCAAAGTAAAGGATTTATTTGGAAAAATGATTTGTTATCTCGATTATTTTACCGAATATTGCTCCACTTTTTAGGATTTAACTATGAATTATGAACTAACATCAGCTTATAAACCTACCGGAGATCAGCCGGAAGCTATAGCACAACTTACTGAAGGGGTCCTTCAGGGAGTTCCCGCACAGACTTTATTGGGAGTGACCGGGTCGGGAAAAACATTTACCATTGCCAATGTGATCGCCAATATCAATAAACCCACCTTGATTTTGAGCCATAACAAAACACTGGCTGCCCAGCTCTACAGTGAGTTTAAAGGTTTTTTCCCAAACAATGCGGTAGAATATTACGTTTCTTACTATGATTATTACCAGCCGGAAGCTTATCTGCCGAACAGTGATACATATATAGAGAAAGATCTCGCCATCAATGACGAAATCGACAAGCTCCGGCTCTCTGCCACTTCCGCCCTACTCTCCGGAAGAAAAGACGTGGTAGTGGTTTCTTCCGTATCTTGTATCTACGGTATGGGAAATCCTTCGGACTTCTACAAAAATGTCATCGAAATAGAACGGGGACGGATGATGGACCGCAATGTGTTTCTACGTCGTTTGGTAGACAGTTTGTATGTCCGCAATGATATCGACTTGAACCGTGGCAATTTCCGAGTCAAGGGCGACACGGTGGATATTTATCTGGCTTATACCGACAACCTGCTCCGCGTCACCTTCTGGGGGGATGAAATTGACGGTATCGAAGAGGTAGACCCTATCACAGGAGTCACTATCGCACCATTTGACGCCTATAAGATTTATCCGGCCAACCTGTTCATGACTACCAAAGAGGCTACTCTCCGTGCTATTCATGAAATAGAGGATGATTTGACCAAGCAAGTAGCTTTCTTCGAATCTATCGGCAAGGAATACGAGGCCAAACGATTGTATGAGCGAGTAACTTACGATATGGAAATGATTCGGGAATTGGGACATTGTTCCGGAATTGAGAATTATTCCCGTTATTTCGACGGCCGTGCTGCCGGTACCCGCCCCTATTGTTTGCTCGATTTCTTTCCGGATGATTTCCTGATCGTTATCGACGAAAGCCACGTAAGCGTACCCCAAATCCGTGCAATGTACGGAGGAGACCGTGCGCGAAAAATCAATCTTGTGGAATATGGTTTTCGATTGCCTGCCGCTATGGACAACCGTCCGTTGAAATTTGAAGAGTTTCAGGAGATGGCAAAACAAGTAATCTACGTCAGTGCTACACCGGCGGATTATGAATTGATTCAGTCGGAAGGAATCGTCGTGGAACAGGTGATTCGTCCTACCGGTCTGCTCGATCCTATCATCGAAGTGCGTCCGAGTCTCAATCAGATTGACGATTTAATGGAAGAAATCCAGCTCCGTATTGAAAAGGAAGAACGCGTACTCGTCACTACACTAACCAAACGAATGGCAGAAGAACTGGCAGAATATCTTCTTAATAATAATGTGAGATGTACCTATATCCATAGTGATGTCGACACACTGGAACGTGTGAAGATTATGGATGATCTCCGTCAAGGAGTTTATGACGTACTTATCGGGGTCAACCTGCTTCGTGAGGGTCTCGACCTTCCGGAAGTGTCTCTCGTCGCTATTCTCGATGCAGACAAAGAAGGATTCCTCCGCTCCCACCGTTCGTTGACACAAACTGCGGGACGTGCCGCGCGTAATGTGAACGGTAAGGTAATCATGTATGCTGATAAGATGACGGATAGTATGAAACTGACGATTGATGAAACGAACCGTCGCCGCGAAAAGCAGCTGGCATACAATGAGGCAAACGGAATTACCCCGCAACAGATTAAAAAGGCCAGAAACTTGTCTGTATTCGGTAATGCAAAAGAGGCAGATGAGCTGTTGAAAGAAAGACATGCTTATGTAGAACCTTCTACTCCGAATATCGCAGCAGATCCGATAGTGCAGTATATGAGTAAAGCGCAGATGGAAAAGAGTATCGAGCGTACCCGCAAACTGATGCAGGAAGCAGCCAAGAAACTTGAATTTATCGAAGCCGCACAATATCGTGACGAATTATTGAAACTGGAGGACTTGATGAAAGAGAAATGGGGATAAAATTTCCCCTTTGTTCACTTATTATAGCCTGATTGCTAAGGGCTGAAACTCTTAACAAACCTGTAACTTCGCATTTAGTCTATTAATTAGTGTTATAAAAACACCAATTAAGGGCTGATAATTTGCAAAGTTACCGGAATCCCGTATCTTTGCACTGTGTTTTTCATAGTATTAGATTTAAGGTTAACAAAGGTTGGAGCAAGGCGTTGCTCCTTTTTTTATGTCTATACGTCATCTTCAATGAAAAATATAAAATTGAAAAGACATAATGTACCACTCTCTAAAGCATAAATTAAGGAGGATTGCAGATATAGACTGATCGTTCATTACGACTGAATCTATTCATGCAATCCTCCCATTTCTTATAGTTGGATTATTCCTACTTCAAGCGATGATAAATCAAAGAGCCTTCTCTATGGCATTTTTAATCAACGGTTCCATAATATCATACCCTTCGCTCGTTGGGTGAACTCCATCTTTAGTATATTGAGGATTCAAGGCCTGATTTTCGTCAACCACCATTGCCTTGTAATAATTAACAAACGGAATTTTATTTGCTCTTGCATAAGCCTCTATCCGGTCATTTAAAGATTTAATTTTCTGCGGAACATCTTTTATTTCCATTCTCCACTTAAATGCAGCAGCAGGCAATACGGAAGTCAAAATTACTTTTATTTTATTTGCTTTTGCCAGTTCCGCCATAGAAACGATGTTTCCGAATGTATAATCTTCATTATACGCTTGTGTATTTTCAGCGACATCATTTGTTCCGGCATTAATCACCACTAAAGCAGGAGAAAGATTAATCACATCTTCCCGGAACCGTAACAAGAATTGATAGGAAGTCTGCCCACTGATTCCACGGCCAATGTAACCATTTGATTTGAAAAAATCCGGATGAGTCCTTACCCATCCTTCCGTAATGGAATTTCCCATAAAAATAACCCGTTTGTCTTTCTTTGTCGCTTGTGGAAGTGCAGCATTTTCTTTTGAATAACGACGTAGATTAGCAAAATCATTTTTCTGCGCATAGCTTTCTCCTATCGAGAAACTCAAGCAAACAACAGCCAATAATATCCATTGGCCCCATCTTCTTTTATCCATGTTTATATTAAGTATTAGTAATATTATATTTCATGCAAAGATAAAAAGAAAAGCGATGCACCATACTTTGTAAGGCCATTTTTTGTGCATTTCCATGCCATAATGTGCTGATAAATGTCAAACACGAGAGATTTTTTCTGCATATTTGTTATTGTTTTCAGGTTTCCAGCAAAAATACGCCATACGCTAGGAGCTTCTAAATTCATCGGTTCTTTTCAGTTGGTTTCGGTTCTAAATAGTCATATACGTTCGCATATTAATAACCTGTCTTTGGGGAAGCAAAAGTTAGAGGCTTCATTTGCCTGAAACGAAGCCTCTGAATGTATCAAACAGAGGCTCTGCCGCATGGGTTTAGAGCCTCCATTTAGGGAATAAAAAGCGCCTTTTTGCCGAACGCATAGTGGAACACTCTCCAAAGGCAGATAACTCACTATATGACAACTGGTTACGCCTTCCTAAAAAGCCCCCTTGAACACTTACCGGTATTATTATAAATATATAAATAATAAACTATATATATTAAAATGTATAGTTCGATTTTTCTATTTTTGAATCTTTATAACGCAAATCGCATGTGCTAAAATTTATTTGTAGCTTTGCTTTTTTCGAATAAATTCAGCTATTAAATCAGTTCATAGTAATTATTAAAAAAGTTGATGAAGAAAGAAAAATGGAAGCATACGCATTTATCTGTCGTCCAAAATATCGAATAACCGTTAAGGCGAAGGTACTTTTTCTTAATCTATGTTATATAACATGCGTTTTTTCTTGGATTATTTGCTAATTTCACAACAGTCCGTATCTTTGCATTGTGTTTTTCATAGTATTAGATTTAAGGTTAACAAAGGTTGGAGCAAGGCGTTGCTCCTTTTTTTATGTCTATATGCTTGATTTCCTAAAAAAGAATGGTATTTTTGTAAAGTCACAATTATTATCCGAAACATGAAACGCAAACTACTTTATACCACTCTAATAATAGCTATTCTGTGTGTAATCAGCATACTTGTATGTAACAGGACGATCAAGAAACACACAGTCTCCAAACTATATACGGAAGTAAATACTATCCCCTCCAACAATGTAGGATTACTTCTCGGAACTTCTCCCAAGTTGAAAAGTGGAAATAACAATTTATATTTCGATTATCGAATTCTTGCAACAGTAGAGTTATATAAAGCCGGAAAAATTAAATATATCCTCATCAGCGGCGATAACCGTAAAGAGGATTACAATGAACCGGAAGAAATGAAGAAAGCACTCATACAAAAAGGTATTCCTGAAAAATCCATTTATTTAGATTATGCCGGATTCCGGACTCTCGACTCTGTTGTACGTGCCAAAGAAGTGTTTGGACAAAATCGTCTGACCATCATCTCCCAACGTTTCCATAACGAACGAGCGATCTATCTTGCAGAGAAAAATGGAATAGACGCCATCGGGTACAACGCCCCAAATGTAAATGCTTATGCCGGACTGAAAACTAACATCCGGGAATTACTTGCAAGAGTCAAAATGTTTATAGATTTAGGTATAGATAAACAACCTCATTTCTTGGGGGAGAAAATCATTATTGGAAACAATAAATGACTAAATACAAAATGCCATGAATAAACACAAAAGATAAAACCTATGAGACATCAACAAAATAAGAAAAAAACAGCCTGGAAGAAAAGTCGCACCTTTGGTGACATTAAAGGAGGAAGAATGCGAATCAAATTAAAGGATAATATAGTGAAAAGAGAACACTCTTTATTAAAACCAACTGAATTTGATAAATGCCCCATTTATATAATGGAAAATCCGTCCAGGGATTTCTATTTTCCAATAACAATAGACCATATTGAAAGTGTATTGAATCAATTACCCGAAAAAGATGTATCATGTATAACACACATATGGCTACGCAAGCCTAATTCTAAAGTAAATTGCCAAAGTTATTTTACTACGGGTAGTGGAGTATATGCCATCATACTGTATCCATTTCCCAAAAACAACAAAATATCCATAGGAAAGAGCAAACCCAGTCACAAACTACTAACATGGTATAAAGGCTATGCATCTGAACCTGTAAAAGAACGAGATAACTGGTATATTGAATTCACAGAAGAAAATGCAAGAAGATATTATCTTGAACGTTTATTAATGCATGAAATCGGACATTGTGTCAATGTATGGTTAGTTTATAATAAAGCAGCAAACTACAAATCAGAAAATAGTGCAGATAATTATGCTTTGAATAATAAACTTGAAATAACTTATTAAATTATGGAACAACAAATTCAACTCAACGATCACAATAAGCAGGAATACCCTCCTATGCATACAGCAGAGCATTTACTCAATGCAACCATGGTGAAAACCTTTGGCTGCCCACGTTCTCGCAATGCCCACATCGAAAGAAAAAAAAGCAAATGTGACTATATACTTTCGTCATGTCCGACAGCGGAACAAATCCAGTCTATTGAAGATAGAGTGAACGAGGTAATCAGTCAGAACCTACCTGTGACTGTTGAGTTTATGACTCATGAACAGGCCAAAGATATTGTAGATTTAAGTAAGCTACCTGCCGATGCAAGCGAAACTCTTCGCATTGTCCGCATTGGAGATTATGATGCCTGCGCCTGCATCGGATTGCATGTATCCCATACTTCTGAAGTGGGTACCTTCAAAATCATTAGTTATGATTATGACGAAGAAAGGCAAACACTAAGAATAAGGTTCAAACTGATCGAGAAGAAGTAAACAGGTTATCAAATTAATATCTATCTTATATAAAATAAATAAAAACAGGATACATTTTGTCATTTATATTGCAAAAATGACATTATAAAAATGACAAATAGACAATTTTAGTCTCTAAAATCTCTTGGCATAAGGTTTGCATTTATAGAAGCGAACAACGGTTCGAGAGCGGACGATGGAAGGCGGGATAACCGATACCATCGGAAGTGAAAATGCCGAAGTTCTAAATTTATTAATTGAATGTTTAACTTAAAGATAGGAGACTAAAATTATGATGCCTGTTAGAAGAACTCAAAGTTGGTTACCAAGTATCTTTAATGATTTCTTTGATAACGATTGGATGGTAAAAGCAAATGCTACTGCACCTGCAATTAATGTTTTGGAAACAGAAAAAGAATACAAAGTGGAATTGGCTGCTCCGGGTATGACGAAGGATGATTTCAATGTTCGCATTGATGAAGATAACAACCTCGTTATCAGCATGGAGAAGAAGACTGAAAACAAGGAGGAAAGAAAAGACGGTCGCTATCTGCGTCGCGAATTCTCATACTCTAAGTTCCAGCAAACAATGATTCTACCAGATAATGTAGATAAAGAGAAAATTGCTGCATCCGTAGAACATGGTGTTCTAAATATCGAACTTCCGAAACTCTCTGAAGAAGAAGTAAAGAAGCCAAATAGACAAATCGAAATAAAGTAATACAGTAACCGCTTATTATTCACCGGAAATGGTGATGAAAAGTAATAAAAACAAAGGTGTTTCAAAACCTTTATAATAAAGAATAACCCTCACGCAGGCATCTGTTGTGAGGGTTATTACGTTAAAAAGAGAGTTTCGACACATCTCCATTTTTTTATGCCAGTATTAATTATTCTTCCGGTAACTAATCACAGCCCAACTATTAAACACAACAGCAAAAAGCAGTAATATTCCGAACTGTGGCAGTAAATCAAAGAAACCGCTTCCCTTTAGATATACCATTCGCATCACTTCCATGAAGTATCTCAAGGGGTTGAGCCTGGTAATCATTTGTGCCCACTCCGGCATACTGCTAATAGGAGTAAACAATCCACTCATCAATATCAAAACCAACAAACAAAACCACATGACAAATGTAGATTGCTGCATAGTTTCCGAATAATTGGAAACAACAAGCCCGAAGCCGGACATTACTAGAACAAAAAGAATTGCAAAAAAGTAAATCAACAGAAAATGCCCGACAGGCACTATGCCGTAAAGCAGCCATGCTAATATGAAACACAAAGTGAGCACCACAAAACCAATCAGCCAGTAAGGTAAAAGCTTTGCTAGAATAAAGATAAATTTCGAAACAGGAGTTACATTTATTTGTTCAATCGTCCCTATTTCTTTTTCACTAACGATATTTATCGCAGGCAAGAAACCACAAATCAAAGTCAGCAACATAACCATTAATGCAGGAACCATATAAAGCTTATAGTTCAGATTCGGATTAAACAGACCTTGTGTATCCAGGTGTATGGAAGGAAAAACACCGGAAGCAGCACCCACTTCAG
Source organism: Bacteroides sp. M10 (assembly GCF_014334015.1). Classification (GTDB taxonomy): domain Bacteria; phylum Bacteroidota; class Bacteroidia; order Bacteroidales; family Bacteroidaceae; genus Bacteroides; species Bacteroides intestinigallinarum. The sequence goes on from NZ_CP060488.1 coordinate 5,453,622, forward strand.
GGTGTTCCGAACGTAATTCGGTGGCGTAATTATTAACGATAGAAGATAAGTAAGAACTACCAAGTCCTCCTTTCGTTCCATTCACTGCATTGGCTGCTATCAGTATATGAGAATCCTTTCCATTCATCCAGTCCCGTTCCATGTTTCTCGGAATTTCCATCACAATATCTGCTGTTCCGACTTCAATATTCCGAAGCCCTTCATCATACGAAGCCGGCACTTCTACTAAACGGAAATAAGTGGAAGCAGCTATCTTATTTACCAGACGCTGTGAAATAGCCGAATGATCATTATCCACAATATTCAACTGTATATTCTTGATTTCCAAATTCACAGCCCAAGGCATTAACAGCATAATCATGCACGGAAAAACAAGAATCAATTTCGGCATAAACGAATTGCGAAGCAACTGTTTAAACTCTTTTTCTATCAGGAACTTTATCATAAATAATTATTCAATTTACTAATATACTCATTGTCTCACAAAACAGCGCAACTGATGGGGATATTGGCATATTATTCCAATCTATACTTGAATTTCTTGATACTGATTGTAATAAGCACTGTAGCCATCAACAATAAGATACCAATTTCCTTATACACGAGTACCACCGATACCCCCTCAATCATAAGTTTCCGTACTGCCTGAATATACCAACGTGCCGGAAGTATGTCCGATATCCATTGAAGTATCAACGGCATACTTTCGATGGGGAAAATCATTCCCGATAAAAGCATTGTGGGCATCATCAACATCAATCCGGAAACCAGCATAGCAGCTACTTGCGTACGCGTCACTGATGAAATCAGCAAACCCAATGCCAATGAGACAAAGATGAATAACAAAGACACCGTTATCAACCAAAACAAACTTCCTACTACCGGTACATCCAACACAAAGACTGAAAGTAATAGAATCGTTATCAGATTGACAAATGACAGGACAAAATAGGGCACGGCCTTTGCCAGAATAATAAATAATGGTTTCACGGGCGAAACCAATAATACTTCCATCGTACCCGTCTCCTTCTCACGAACAATTGAAATAGAAGTCATCATAGCACAGATCAGCATCAGAATCAACCCCATTACTCCCGGCACAAAATTATAAGCACTTTTCATTTGCGGGTTATACAGCAATTTGATATCAGGAGTCAAACGGGCAGATGATAGATTCGGGGGCAGCATTTCTTGTCCCACCATGGAGACAATCCCGGTTGCATAGTTAACCTGCGAAGTTGACATATTCGGGTCCGTTGCATCTACAATCAGCTGTACGCGAGCATCGCCTACATAAAGTCCATCGACAAAACGTTCACTAAAAACAACCGCCATATCAACCTCTCCCTTTAAAAAAGCATCCTCCATTTCCTGTGGTGTATGAAAACGAGTAGTAACAGTAAAGTACTCACTGGCATCCAGTCGATCTATCATTTTTCGGGTCACCACATCATTAGAAGGATCAAGCACGGCTAGCCGTACATTTTTCACCTCTGTAGTGATAGCAAAGCCGAATAGAATAATTTGTACGATCGGCATTCCCAGCAGGATCAACATCGTTCGCCGGTCACGAAAAACATGGTAAAATTCTTTCTTTACAAAAGCCATAAACTGTCTCATAATCAATCTGCTTTACGCACCGCACCGCGGGCTAGTTTCTGAAAAACATCATCCATCGTTTCCGCTCCGAATTGTTGTTTCAAGCGCGTGGGTGTATCAAGGGCCTTGATTTGTCCGTCCACCATAATAGATATCCGGTTACAATATTCGGCTTCGTCCATATAGTGGGTGGTAACAAATACTGTAATCCCCTGATCGGCGGCCTGATAAATCAACTCCCAGAACTGCCTGCGTGTAGCAGGATCTACCCCACCGGTCGGCTCGTCCAGAAAAACAATCCTCGGCTCATGGAAGATTGAAACCGAAAAGGCCAATTTCTGTTTCCATCCTAAAGGGAGACTCTTCACTAAAGTATTCCGCTCGGCAGAAAATCCCAAACGGTCCAGCAGTTCTCCGGTCTTTCTTTCTATTTCCGACTCTTCCATTCCATAGATGCCAGCAAACAGACGGATATTCTCCCATACTTTCAGGTCTTCATACAAAGAAAACTTCTGGCTCATATACCCGATATGTTTTTTCACTTGTTCCGCCTCCCGGAAAATATCAAACCCAGCTACCTTTCCTATACCGGATGTAGGTTTGCTTAATCCGCAAAGCATACGCATAGCTGTTGTCTTGCCGGCACCATTAGCCCCCAGGAAACCAAATATTTCTCCCCGGTTCACTTGAAAAGAAATGTGATCTACCGCAGTAAAATTTCCAAAACACTTTGTCAACTGTTCCACTTCAATGACCGGAGCCATTTCATGTTTCACTTCTTCCCGCTCCAAAGAAGGCGGACAGAGAATCGCAGCAAATTGCTGAAGAATACGTGCAGGAGTATCAATGCCATGAATCTGTCCATGATTAATAAAGGCAATCCGGTCACATTGACGGGCTTCGTCCATAATGGGAGTGGAAACGATAATTGTAATTCCCTGCTCCCGCAAATTCCGCAGCATTTGCCAAAACTCTTTACGCGACACAGGATCTACTCCGGTGGTAGGTTCATCCAAAAATAAAATATCCGGTTTATGAATCAAGGCACAACTTAATGCCAACTTCTGCTTCATGCCACCCGACAAAGCCCCTGCCCTTCTTTTCTTAAATGGTTCTATCTGTTGATAGATATCTTTGACTAAGTCATAATTTTCCTGAATCGTCGTGTGAAACACTGTAGCGAAAAACTCCAGGTTTTCCTCCACAGAAAGGTCTTGGTAAAGAGAAAAACGTCCGGGCATATATCCCACTTTCGTACGAATCTGTTTATAGTTCGCTGCCACATCCATTCCATCGACAATCGCCGTGCCCTTATCTGCAAGCAGCAAAGTAGTCAGAATACGGAATAAGGTAGTCTTACCGGCACCATCAGGACCGATCAATCCAAAAATCTCTCCCCGTTCCACGGCAAAAGAAACCTCTTTCAATGCTTCCACCGTTCCGTAACTCTTGCTGATCTCTTTTACGACCACTATGGATTCTTTGCCATTCATTCCGTTCATTGATACCTTTCAATTTTAATTCTCACCTTTCATTTTTACTCCACCATACATGCCTATTTTCAATGCCCCATCATTTTTTACGGCGATCTTCACTGCATATACTAAATTTGCACGCTCATTTTTCGTCAAAATCGTTTTAGGAGTAAATTCCGAACGATCGGAAATCCATGTCACTACCCCCGGGTAAGCTTTCTGCTCCGAGTTGCCATAATCAGCAAATACAGTCACCTTATCTCCCAGTTTTACTTGTGACAACTGCTCGGAAGTTATGTAAGCCCTCAAATACATTCGATCGACTTCTGCCACCTTAAACAAAGGCTTGCCAATTGCCGCCAATTCACCTGCTTCCGCATACTTTGCCAATACCGTACCTTCAATAGGCGACTGGATATGACATTTAGCTAACTGATCTTCCACTTGTGCGACTTGTATTGCAACCGAATTCCCCTGTTCTGTCAGGCTGTTCGTACTATTTTGCAACGATGATTGCTGTGCAATAAGCTGCCTTTCAAGCAATTTAACTTGTGCATCCCAGTCGTCCAACTGCTTTTGGTTCGCAGCTCCTGCGGCAAGTAGATTTTCCACCCGTTTCTTTTCCCGTTCCGCCGTTACTATTTGCTGCCTTGTGGCAGCTATTTGCTTAGCAAGATCCGGACGTTGGCTCTCCACTGATTTCATACTGGCTTCCAATTGCAATTTCTTTAAATAGATTTGTACGGTATCCACCAGACCAATCTCCTCACCTGCTTTTAGCCTTGTACCCTCTTCCACCTCCAGTCGCAACAGCTTTCCGGCAGCTTCTGCAGAGACTATTACTTCTGTAGCCTCAAACGTACCGGTCGCATCATAGTTAGGTACTCCCTTACCACAAGCAGACAACATTATCAATGCTATCCCACACATTCCTATCTTTGTCATTCGTTCCATATCTGAAGAAGTTATATTAATCATTTGTAGTATATTTCAATTGATAAATTCCCATTAGCCGTTGAATTTCATGCAGTGCTTTCGACTGACGGGCCAGACTCTCATTAGTCAACTCCCGAAGCATCTCAGTTACCGTCAATGTTCCATTCGCCACTTTCGCCTCTGCCGATTTACGAATATTGGTACGCAGACGGATAATTTCATCATCATCCTGCATCTGTTTTTCCAATGATTGGATTGCCTGATCTTGTTGTGTCATTTCCAATCTTGTATTAAAGAGAAACACATCCCTGCTATTGTCCAATTGTCTCCGTTTATTTTCAATAACCTTCCGGTCATTTTTTAATGTATACAGACTTCCAAAATTCCATGACAACCGGACGCCTGCAATATAATATGGGGAAAATTCATTTTTCAGCATATTCAGTCCGGGGTTTCCATAAGCACCCTGCACAAACAGTCCGAATTGTGGAAGATGGCGCACATTCAAAGCCTTCTCCTGTACTTGTAATCCATTTCCCTGCGCATTAAACAAAGACAATTCCGGACGACGGATTTCACTGACAGACGAAATCTCACTTTGAGAAACTGGTTTCTCCAGAACCGTTTCCTGCGACAACTTCTCTCCTACTAGAAGTGAAAGCATCTTCAAATATGCAGTACGCGACGAAGTAAGCTCAACTCTTTTCTGTTTTGTGTTTAACTGCTCCACTTTCACAGCATCCAAATCAGCCTGATTGGCAATTCCATTTTCCACATACGCTGTAATCTGACGATAATTTCGCTCCAATTCATCCTGCAACAGTGCATTTTGCTTCAGTTGTTCATCCAATAGCAGAATACCAAAATAAAGATCATTAACACGACTATTCAGCGCATACATATCCACATTCAATTTTTCTTTCTCTATCTCTGCTTCCGCTACCGTTTGTTTCTTCTGCATCCGTATGCCGCCACCATCCCAGATTTTCTGTTGCAACTCCAACATTACCTGATACTGGTCTTTCGGCAATCCTTTCATATCCACCCCGGGAAGTTTCACCGGAATTTCCGTTACCTCACTCTGATAAGAAGCTTTGGCCGAAAGAGCAAATTGCGGCAAATATCCCTTTGCCACATTCTCCAGATTATATTCCTTTGTCTTCTCCACCAGCCCATATTGATGTACCAACGGATAATTTTCCTGCGTCTTTCGTTGACATTCTTCCAACGTTATCTGTGCATTCATTCCTGATACAAACAATAAAAAGGAAAAACTGAAAACTATTCTTTTCATATACACTATTCATTTGATTTCTTCGAAAGACAAAGATAGAGCTTTCAAAGACACATTCACATTCTAGGAGTTGGCAAATATGTTCCAATAGTTCGATTTATCAGAAAAACGATAATGAATATAGGGCTTTTTATTATCTTTGCCGGAAAAGAATGAAGGAAATGGAACAGAAAGGCCCTTTGGATTTAGGACTTAAAACATTGGAAGATTTAAATGTTGTCCGCCACAACGAATATCGCTTTATCTCTTCTGATTTTGGATTTGTCAATAGCTTCAGAAAAATGGAAGCCAATCTATTTGCAATCGGCCAGCCATACCGTATTAAAGAAGGACGTGCAGCATTTGTCAAAAATGGCACTGCACGGATTCTAATTAATCTGATAGAGTACACGATACAGCGAAATCATTTTGCAGTAATCACCCCCAACTCCATCGTTCAGATTACAGAAGTATCGCCCGATTTCGATATGCAGATGATAGCAATCGATCAAGCTTTCCTTCCTATATCCGGAAAAGAAGATTTATTCTCTTATCTTCTCCATCATCAACGAAATATTTTATTAGTATTATCCCCTCAAGAACTACTACAAGCGGAAAATTACTTCACTTTAATGTGGAATATATTACAAGAGACGACATTTCGCAGGGATGCTATTCGCCACCTGCTAGCCAGTCTTCTCTATTATATAGAATATGTTGCCCAAAGCAATATGTTAATGAATCCCATACAACTGACACGGCAAGAAGATATCTTCCAACGTTTCATCTCTCTTGTCAATGCATACAGTAAGAAAGAACGTAATGTCGACTTTTATGCAGACAAACTATGTCTCACTCCACGTTACCTCAATACAGTAGTTCGACAGGCTAGTCAACAAACAGTAATGGACTGGATAAACCAGTCCATTATACTAGAAGCTAAAGTATTGCTAAAACATAGCAATCTGCTTGTTTATCAAATTTCTGATGAATTGAATTTCCCTAATCCTTCTTTCTTCTCGAAGTTCTTTAAACGGATGACAGGAATGACACCACATGAATATCAATTCTCGAAATAAATTTTATTTCGAGAATTCCTTAATTCTTTGCTCTTCTTCCAACTTGCAGATCAATAATGTGTTATCTTTCTCTGCAATGATATATCCATCCAAGCCTTGAATGACTACTCGTTTTTCTTCGCTGGCATGCACAATACAATTTTTACTTTCGTACAAACGGATATCGGTTCCTACGGTTGCATTTCCAGACTTATCCTGTGGAAGCAAACCGCGAAGTGCTCCCCATGTACCCAGATCTGACCAGCCAAATGAAGCGGGAAGTACATAAATCTCCTGTGCTTTCTCCATCACTGCATAGTCGATAGAAATGCTTTCGCAAGTAGGGAATAACTTCTTGATTGTTTCATTTTCTTTCTCTGTATAGAAATCGGGGAAAATGCGATCGAAAATTTGTGCGATGCCCGGAGCATATACACGCATCACGGAAGTAATAGTACGCACATTCCATACAAAGATTCCCGCATTCCAGAAGAAATTGCCTTCTGCCAGATACTTTTCGGCAGTCTCTTTATCCGGTTTTTCCTTAAATGCATCTACGGTGTAAATTTCTTTATCTGTCTGGAGCTGATCGGCAGCAGCAATATATCCGTATCCGGTTTCCGGACGAGTTGGCCGGATACCTATCGTTACAATGGCGCTGCCATCATCTGTGAAACGAAGGGCTTTCTCCATCACTCTACGGAATTCTCCCGTATCAATGACTAATGCATCCGAAGGAGTTACTACAATGTTAGCATTCGGATGTTTTTTCTTGATCTTCCAGCAAGCAAAAGCAATGCAGGGCGCAGTATTGCGCGCACAAGGCTCCGCCAAAATATTACTTTCCGGAATTTCCGGCAACTGCTCCCGAACAATATCAATGTATTTTTCAGAAGTTACGACCCACATATTTTCTTTAGGGCAAACACCGTCGAAACGATCTGCCGTCAACTGAATCAGCGACCGGCCACATCCCATTACATCAATAAATTGTTTAGGACATTCCGGAATGCTCATCGGCCAGAAGCGGCTCCCTATGCCACCAGCCATTATTACAACATGATTATCCATACCTGTTATTCTCCTGTTAAAAAAATATTCTTTAAAATAGGTGTGCAAGTTACGCTAAAATGTCCAAAACAGCAAATAAAGATAGGAGTATTTGTAAGCTCCCGATAAAGTACCAATATTTATAATGAAGAAGTATTCAATATAAAAACGGAAGACAACAAAAGTGCTGTCTCCCGTTTTGAGTTGTATATTATCTAGTGATAATATCATTTCAAATATCAACGATCTTCACAGACAGTTGATATAATAGAAATCACATCGGATTTACACCGACATGAGGGCGTTAATCAGGAATACACCGCCGTATATTTCCTGACCACAAATGTAGGGGCTTCATGTGTGTAGCATGAAGTTAGGGACCTACATGTTCCATCTCACTTTTGTGTAAAGTATTAAAAGTACTCTATGACATTATTAACTTAAAAAAATCTTGGTCATCAATGGATTTTACCTATGCATTCTGCATTGAAATTCATTGACTGCTATATAGGATTTACTCTTCCTTGGTATGAGATTGTTCTCCATATCCATAACCGTAGCCATATCGCTTACCATAACCATAGTACTTGCCATATTTACCATAACCATAATAATAACCGTACTTTCTTCTCTTCAGATCCAAACCATTTATCACAGTACATAGGTTAGGTAATTTATCTTTTTCAGCAAGTTCGTTAATCAAAGTGTACTCGTTTTTATGAGTATAGTCTGCACGACAGACATAAACAGATAGATCAGCCACACGTCCAATCAGCAAGGTATCAGTTACCATACCAACAGGAGCGGTATCCAAAATCACATAATCAAAATTCTTCTTGAGCGTTTCAATTGCTTTATCCAATCCATCACGGGCCAGTAATTCTGTTGGATTAGGAGGAACTGTTCCACCAGGAAGAATATAGAGATTCTTACTGACATCGGAAAGCTGTACCAAATCCATCAAGTTATTTTCCGGATTAGCCAAATATTGAGTTATACCAATTTCTTTTCTCGGAATATTAAAAACTTTATTCAAACCCGGTTTACGAATATCAAGACCAACGATTACTACTTTCTTCCCTAATAAAGAAAGACTAATAGCAAGATTAGCAGAGATAAAAGATTTACCTTCACCGCTGACTGTAGAAGTAACCAAAATCACCTTCTTATCATTTTCAAGCATAAACTGAAGATTCGTTCGGATATTTCGGAAGGTTTCACTCATCAGATTATTTTGATTCTCAAATACAGCAATAGCTCCCTGTTTTTCATCAGTCAATGGGATATCACCAACAATAGGTAAACTCGTGAGCTTTTCTACATCAGAACGACCTTCAATCCTAAACTTAGTCAAATTGATTAAATAAATGACACCTACAGGAATTCCGACACCTAGAACTAAAGCAATTAAATAAATCATCTTACCTTTAGGTGATACAGGAATTTCATCAGCAATAGCATCATCAATTATTTTAGCATTGTTAGCTGTAGCAGCTAAAGTAATAGCATTCTCTTCACGTTTCTGGAGAAGCAACAGATACAATCCAGACTTGATCTCTTGCTGACGAGCAATACTCACAAACTGACGCTCCTGTCCCGGAGCCTCATTGATACGGCGAGAAAAACGACTAGCCTCACGATCCAAATCTGCTTTTGTTATCAGTAGTCCCTGTAAAGTACGGTCAAGAGTAACATCCACATTCATCTTCATCGCACGAATACTTGTATCCAGATTTATAATTGTAGGATTGTTTTCTGTAGAAGTGCGCAACAAACGTTTACGTTCTACCAACATTTCGTTATAACGATCAATTTGAGCTACGAGTCCGGCATCCTGCAGACCAATATTACCAGGAAGTACCTCATATTCATTTCCTCTCATATATCTACGCAAATCCTCTACCAAATTGATTTGCGTCTGGTTCTCTACACGTTTCTTTTCATACTCCGCATTTCCTGTCAAAGCTATTTGAGCTTCACTTGTCAAATCCGTAATACCAGCATTTCGTTTAAAAGTCTCCAAACTTTCTTCAGTACTTCCTAACTCTTTTGATATAATACCAATACGCTCATCAATAAACTCCGCTGTCTTTTGAGCAATTTCATTCTTATCATTATTCGTATTGATATTATACATTTCCAAAAGTTTATTAATAAAATCCTGCCCACGTCGTAAGCTGGAATTCTTCAATGATATAACTGCAACAGAAGTTGTTTTCGAAGTAGGCTCGATAGTCATACTTTTACAATACCATCTTGCTACACGCAAAGGATTATTTATAGTCGCTGTTATATTACAAACTTTTTTCTCCAAATCAACATCTTCAGTTCCCTTAGAAATCAAAGAATCGGGACTCATGAAAAAAGCTAATGTTCCCCTTGCGGTAGGGAAAACTGCAGGTAATTTATCAAAATGCTTTTGGAATTCATCGTCTCCCACCTTTACATTTACATCCAAACTTCCTTGTGGCTGTAAAGCCATCTCCACAATCATAGGATCATCCAATAATTCAGCCTCTTGTGGAATCAGATTAACTTGCACAGGAGATGTCTTATACATATCCTGTGCCGGAAATTCATCTTCATCTTTATAAGATATATATAAATTCAAATCTATAACAACTTCTTTCGCAATAGTCTTAGAACGAAGTACTTCAATCTCATTATCGATATTTTGAGAAGAAGAGATCAAACCATCCAAACCTAAATTTTCCAATTCTGATGCCATACCTGCTCCTCCCCCTTTTTTATCATCTTTTATCAGCACTGTAGCTGATATATTATATACCGGAGTAGCCATACGCAAATACAACCATGCCCCTAGCAAAAAGACAACAACTGTACCAACAAACCAAGGCCAATGAATCAAATATTTAAACAGAATTTCCTGAAAATCTATTTTCTCTTCATTCGCTTCCTGTTCCACATTATATACTTTTTTTTCTTTCATCTCTTAAGACGTTACTTTAAGATATTAAACAATAAACTGGCAAGTGATACCAAAATTGAAGTCGCAGAAAACCATAAACTAGTACTATTACCGATATCAGAGTTACGAGCTTTCGCCTTATTCGGAGTCACATAAATAATATCGTTCTGTTGTAACCAGTAATAAGGAGAAAGAATAGTTTCAGCCTTGTTCAAATCCAGAGTAATAATCTGTTGCTTCCCGCTTGAATCTTCACGAATGAGTCTTACATTGTCACGAAGTCCATAAACAGTCATATCACCTGCCATAGCAAGTGCCTCTAATAAATTAACCTTTTCATTAGAAATTGTAAATGTACCCGGACGAGTCACCTCACCAATCACTGATATTTTATAATTTACCATACGTACTGTTACAATTGGAGTTTCTGTAATATATGGCTTCAATTTATCGACAATCATCTGTTCCGCTTGTTTCTTTGTCAATCCTCCCAACTTCAATTCTCCCAATACAGGAAAATTAATTTTTCCTTCATTATCTACCAGATAAGGTTGCAGCATTGGTTGTGCCGTGGTAAAGGTTGAATTACTAGAGGCTATACCGCTGGGACTAGCAATTGTCAAATTGAATGGTAAAGCCAATTCCGGACTGGTGCAAGACACTACAATTGTCAACAAATCCTTTGGCATAATTTTAGCGTCATACAAATTCTCCTGTTGAGTTGCTTGTTCCACAACTTCCACATCCTGTAAATAAGGAACTTTTTTATACGATTGGCAAGCTACCAACAAAAAAGGTAACAACAACAATCCCAACTTCTTATTAAGTCTTCTCATAAATCTATTTTATTTATTTTATTACAATTAATTACCAAACTTTTATTAATACGCCTCCTTTTCTCCGTGAATTGCATTATACACTGTCTTGTACATAATATAGAGATCTAATAAAAATGTCCAATGCTCAATATACCAGATATCACGCATCACACGACCTTCCATCTGCCAAAGTTCTTTTGTCTCACCACGATAGCCTGTTACCTGTGCCCAGCCTGTTATACCCGGTTTAACAAAATGACGAACCATAAACTTGTTGATTAATTGAGAATATTCTTGAGTATGCTTTAGCATATGAGGACGTGGGCCAACAATAGACATATCGCCTTTAAACACATTAATAAATTGTGGAAGCTCATCAATGCTAGTCTTTCTTATAATCTCCCCTATCCTAGTTTTACGTGGATCATGCTCTGTAGCCTGAAGAGTATCACATTGAGTATTCACTCTCATTGAACGGAATTTATAACACCAGAATTCCTTTCCATCTTCACCGCTACGCTTCTGTTTAAAAAAGATAGGTCCCGGAGAACTCATCTTTATAGCAACTCCAACAATAATATAAATAAATGGGAAAATAGTACATAAAAATAATGTAGAACACACTATATCAAAAGTACGTTTTACTATACGGTTCTCAAGCAACTCTAAAGGTTCACGACGAATAGATAAAACAGGAACATTTCCCAACATTTCAAAATGCATCCGACGTTTCAAATAGTTGCGAACATTCGGAACACTAAAAAAACGAACTAAATGGTTCTCACAATAATTAATAATGGGAACAATTTCAGCACTACGAGCGGAAGGAAGACTACAATAAAGCTGATCTACTCGGCCCACATTCTGCTCCAAAAAGTTGTTTACCTCTTGAGGATGCCCTAAATATGAAACATCGCTTGGATAACGGTCTGAAGGAAAATCCTCAAAATATCCAAGAACACGATAACCCGAAGTGGGATCATCTGTCATTGCGTGATAAAGCTCCTGCATGTTCTCATGACTTCCAATCAATATCACTTTACGAACATTCCCTCCTTGCTTACGATAAAGTTCCAAGAAGTAACGAAAAGCCAAACGATAGCTTACTATTACCAATATCAGAACAATATAAAACAAACCAAAAAGCCGGGAATGAGAAAACTCAAAATGAAAAAGTAATAAAATACAGACTGAAAGCAATACAAAAGGAACCATGTTACGTAAAACACGGACCATGATTTGTTCAGGACGGACTACCGAACGATGAAGAATGACTCCGGAGTGCATATTACAAAGTAGATAACATAAAGTTATCAAAGCCATACCTTGAAGGATGGAACCACAATTCTCGCACCAAAAGCGGTTACCAAAAAACTGTTCAAATCCCCATAAAAGCAGGTTCAGCAAAATAAGATCCCCCCAAAGGACACAAGATTTTAGGACTTTGTTAAAACGTTGGACTTCCTGCATATGTTTTTAGTTATGATTGATATAAATTAGTCATAATACCACCTATGTGCACGACAGTGAAAAAATACCGTACCAGAATACTCTACCATATACTATTCAAAATTCTTATCTAATATGACAGCAATATTATTCTCTATTCATCGACTCTTGCATGTAGAGCCTCTTTACAAATTTCAAATCATGAGAAACCATTATTTTTATAAGTTCTTCAAAAGATGTCTTCCGAGGATTCCAACCAAGTAAAGTTCTTGCTTTTGTAGGGTCACCCAATAATTGTTCAACTTCTGCAGGGCGAAAATATTTAGGATCGACTTCCACCAAAACTTTCCCAGTGACCCCATCAATCCCCTTCTCATTTACCCCCTTGCCTTCCCAACAAAGATTAACACCTGTTTCTTTAAATGCTAACGTAGTAAATTCACGTACTGTATGATACTCTCCTGTAGCAATTACAAAATCTTCAGGTACATCATGTTGGAGAATCAACCACATACATTCTACATAATCTTTAGCATATCCCCAGTCACGAAGAGAATCAAGGTTACCCAAATAAAGTTTGTCTTGTAAACCTTGAGCAATACGTGCAGCCGCCAACGTAATTTTACGAGTTACAAAAGTTTCACCTCTCCGCTCACTTTCGTGATTGAACAGGATTCCATTTACCGCAAACATTCCATAACTTTCACGATAATTCTTGGTAATCCAAAAACCATACTGTTTAGCCACTCCATATGGAGAACGGGGATAAAAAGGTGTTGTTTCCTTTTGAGGAACTTCCTGAACCAAACCAAATAATTCAGAAGTCGAAGCCTGGTAAATTTTAGTCTTCTTTTCCATACCCAAAATACGAACCGCTTCCAACATACGAAGTGTACCAATAGCATCAGCCTCAGCTGTATATTCGGGAACATCAAAAGATACTTTTACATGACTTTGAGCTGCCAAATTATAGATCTCATCTGGTTGGACTTGCTGAATAATACGAATTAAAGAACTACTATCTGTCATATCACCATAATGGAGATTTACCAAACGGTCTTTTTTCATATCACGTACCCATTCGTCTAAATAAAGATGTTCGATACGACTTGTATTGAATGATGAAGAACGGCGAAGAATACCGTGGACCTCATAACCTTTTTCTATTAAAAATTCTGCCAGAAATGAACCATCTTGTCCTGTAATACCTGAAATTAATGCTATTTTTTTCATAAAATATTCTCTATTAATTATGATCCATAATCATTCCATTTTTCTCTTTTAAAATATTCCACAAGAATAAAACATTTCCTATAATATACCTACGCCACATTCTTTTCGGTTCTTTCAATAAACGATATGCCCATTCTAATCCGTTTCTCTGCCACCATTGAGGAGCCCGCTGCACAGTTCCTGCAAAAAAATCAAATACAGCTCCAATTGTACCTATATGACAATGAACATTAAGTTCATTCAAATGCTCATAAGCCCATTTTTCTTGCTTGGGTGCAGTCATACCAATCCAAAGCAGATCAGGATTAGCCATATTTACTGCATTAATCATTTCTCGATTTTCTTCCTCTGTAAAACTCGATTTGTAAGGAGGAGAATAAGTCTTAACTTGAATATTGGGATAGACAGTCTTCACTTTTTCACACACCAAAGACAATGTTTTCTTACTACTTCCCAAAAAGAAGCATACTCCCCCTTTCTGATTTAATTTATTCATTTCATATTGAAACAAATCCCATCCGGCTGTACGTTCTATTTTTTCACCCCGTAGAAATTTAAAAGCAAGCACCATACTGATACCATCCGGAATCAATGCTCCTCCTTTTAATAATGCTTCCTGAAAAAGCGGATCTTTCAAGGCAGTGTTATACGAATGAGCATTAATCGTATTAATCAGCAACTTGCCTTCGGGTAATGACGATAAATCCTTCTGATTCTTCAGAAGAATAATTGTTTTAAGACAAAGTTTCATATATATTAAATAAGAAATTATCTGAGTCTGAGGACTTTCGAAATGTGCTATTAAGTAAAAAAGATGATATTCGCCTCAGTTTAAAGTGGAATTAAAATGAAAAGTATTACCTTCCTATACAATAATAAGTAACCCCTTTTTCCATCATTTCTACCGGGTCATATATATTACGTCCATCAATGATTACAGGGCTATTCATTGTACGCTTCAAAACACCCCAACTTGGCAAGCGAAATTGTTTCCATTCCGTTAACAACAATAAAGCATCGGCATTTAATACTGCATCATACATATCTTTCGCATAAGTAACTCCTTCACCGACACGGCGTTTACATTCATCCATTGCTACAGGGTCAAATACCTGAACTTTACAACCTGCTTTAATTAGCTGATTAATAGTGATTAACGCTGTTGCTTCACGCATATCATCAGTTTCTGGTTTAAATGCTAATCCCCAAATTGCAATAACTTTCCCGTGAAGTTCACCATTGTAATGCTTACAAAGTTTATTAAACACAATATGTTTTTGATTTTCATTTACTTCTTCTACAGCTTTCAACACTCTCATTTCATAGCCTCTATTTTCAGCAGTCTTAACTAGAGCTTTCACATCTTTAGGGAAACAACTACCGCCATATCCACACCCAGGATATAAAAATTTACTACCAATACGTGTATCCGCTCCAATACCTTTTCGCACCATGTTCACATCTGCCCCTACTAATTCACACAAGTTCGCTATATCATTCATAAATGAAATACGTGTAGCTAACATACTATTTGCTGCATACTTTATCATTTCTGCAGAAGGTATATCCGTAAAGATTACTCGGAAATTATTCAGCATAACAGGGCGATACAAACGACTCATAAGCTCCTTCGCCTTTTCGGACTCTATTCCCACTACCACACGATCTGGTCTCATGAAATCCTGAATAGCAGCACCTTCCTTCAGAAATTCCGGATTTGAAGCTACATCAAACTCAATATCAACTCCTCTTTTCTCTAACTCTTCGTGAATAGCCTTTTTTACTTTTTGAGCTGTACCTACAGGTACGGTGGATTTGGTGACAAGCAATACATATTTGTTTATATTACGCCCTACAGTACGTGCTACTTCCAGAACATAAGTTAAGTCTGCGCTTCCATCTTCATCCGGAGGCGTTCCCACAGCACTAAAAACGATGTCTACATTATCCAAACAAGTTTTTAAATCTGTTGTAAAGTTTAGTCTACCTTCCCTGTGATTACGTAATACCATTTCATCTAACCCAGGTTCATAGATTGGAATTTGACCATCTAACAGGCTTTTGATTTTCTCTTCGTTAACATCGACACACGTTACATTTACCCCCATTTCAGCGAAGCAAGTTCCACTTACTAAGCCAACATATCCAGTTCCTACAACTGCTATATTCATAATTAAAAATTTTAGATAACAATGATTATTTTAAAGGATTTTTCTCTGACTTATACCATTGTATGAATTTTGCGACCCCATCGTGTAATGTAACCATTGGTTCATAGCCAATTTCCCTTTTCAACATGGAGGTATCAGCATTAGTCTGATACACATCTCCAGGTTGCATGGGTAAGAATATTTTTTCAGCTTCATGGCCCATGGCAGATTCTATTTCATGGATAAAATCCATCAATTTTACTGGATGTGAACATCCTATATTGTATATTTTATATGCTACTCCATTCGAGCTTTTCTGTGTTACCGGAACATGATCCAGTGTCCGTATTGTACCTTCAACAATATCATCAATATATGTAAAATCACGAATCATATTTCCATTATTGAAAACCTTTATCTGTTCTCCATTTGAAATAGCTCTAGCAAATAACATAGGAGCCATATCAGGACGTCCCCATGGACCATAAACAGTAAAGAAACGAAGTCCAGTCACAGCAAGACCATACAGTTTACTATAACTATGTGCCATCAATTCATTACTTTTTTTAGTTGCAGCATACAAACTAACTGGAGTATCCACTTTGTCTTCCTCAGAATACGGTACTTTCGAATTTAGACCATATACGGAACTAGAAGATGCAAACACCAAATGTTTCACCTCATAATGACGACAACATTCCAATACATTCAAGAAACCAGCCAAATTACTTTGTAAATAAGCATATGGATTTGTAATAGAATATCTCACTCCAGCTTGCGCAGCTAAGTTTACAACCTTTTCAAAATGTTCCCTTTCAAAAAGTTCTTCCATGGCATGCCGGTCATCAATAGACATCCGTATAAATCTACAAGTCTCATACCTAGAGCTTTGTATCGGTTGATTCCATACAAATTCATCATTCAACATGATACCCATTTCCGATAATCGGCCATATTTTAATCGGACGTCATAATAGTTGTTTATACTATCAATCCCCACTACCTCATCGCCTCTAGATGCCAATACACCCATTAATTTAGACCCAATAAAGCCTGCAGCACCTGTTACTAAAATTTTCATAAATCACAAATTGTTTAATCTATCAATTCTATCATTCTTGCTTTCATTTCAGAGTAACATGCAAATCTATATTTACATATAAAAGGCTGTCGCTCGTCTGTAATGACAGCAAGTATGTCAGTATTCAGTACAGGAGAATAATCTCTCTACTAAATATTTCACCAATAAGTATGTAGGATTTATAATACCTGACAATTATTTCAATTAACTTGTAAATTTTACATTAAATAGGAAATCATACTCTTCTTTTAGTTTCTCCAATACAATTTCATCCGTATAGTTTGATAAAACTCGATTATAAGAATTATATGAAAACTGTTCTATCAAATCATTATCTATAATGTACTTTATTTTATTTACGAAGCATTTCACATCTAATTTCTCAACAATAAGTGAATCATTTTCTATAACACTTCTATTAAATCCTTGTGAAGTCGTTATAGGAATCAATCCCCACGCCATAGCTTCAGTTAAAGCATTAGAATGGCCTTCTCGTGGCTCTTTTGACGGAAAAATATAAAAACTTTTATCTACTAAATGTTTTTTCAATTCTTTATGATTACAAGCAGGAAGAATATTTATACGAGATTCTAAGTTACTTTCTTTAATTTTATTTTTAATATAATCTGTATAGAATTGACTTTCGCTATTTCCAATAATTTCTAAATAAACATTATTATACTCTTTCGCCAACAGAATAAAAGTATTAATAACAATATCGGTATTCTTCGTTTTAGATAATCGTCCAAAATACATCAAATTAATTTTATCTTTCGGCTTTTGAGGATACTGCTGAGGGTAAAAATCACCTTGAACATAATTAGGGTAATAAAAGATTCTCTTATTGGTATCTATTTTCTTTATTAGAGAAAAATTTTCTTTCCCTTGAGAAAATATTTCGTCACTTCTCCTTATAGCTCTTTTAAAAAAGAATTTATATAGGAAATGCCCTTCTTCATAATATTTATTAGCACCTCCACCTCTCATTTCATAAATGACTTTATAATGAAGTACTTTAGCAATGGCGATTAATAAATATTCAAAATATATCATTATACCATAAAAGCCAGCAATATGAACTATAGCTCCCTTTCTTTGTCCATTTATTAAAGTCTTTGCAAACAAAAAAATATTTGAGATTATTTTAAATAACAACTCAATAGAATTAATTAATGAATGATCATTAACCCTTATATATTTAGGGATTAGAACAATATCATAATTGAGTTTTTTCAATAGAGCAAGAGTTCTTCTATTACCTACTTCCCCGCCTCCGAATGGTATTTTACTCCAATCCCCAAAATTTGCAAAAAAATAAATACGATTTTTCACTTAGTACTACACTATTTATACTTAATAATTTTAGCAGGAACCCCACCCACAATACAATTATCAGGAATGTCATCAATCACCACAGCTCCTGCAGCAATAGTTACATTACTACCAATTCTAACCGGACCAAGTATTGTCGCACCAGTTCCTACATAACAATTATCTCCCATAATAATTGTACCTTTTTCACCTGGCCTTTTTTTACCAAATAAAACTAGAGGCAATAAAGTACAATTATCTCCTCCCCTAACCATTATATCAACACGCCTAAATCCAGGATGCATTATTTGTAATCCTGCTCCCAAAGTATTTGGGAATATGCAGATATTCGTTTTTACTACATACCTTCTATACATGATAAAATAATAGCTATATTGCAAAAAATTATACCAATGTCTATTATTTAAATAATATTCGTAATAGCGTAGTAATCTTAGATATCGATGAATTATATAATTCTCACTATATGTTATTTTTTGTAGAAACGGATAACATAAAGGATTACGTTTTTTATCTTCTTTAAGATAACGTTTAAGTTCTAACCTACTCTGTATCATTGTGACTAAATGCATTAAAATAACCTTCTGCACAATGACGCATGGAGAAATTATTCTCAAAATATTCTTCTAAATGAATTCTGTTAAAATACTTTTCATCATCAAATGCTCTTTTCAAAGTATAATAAAAGTCATCTGCATCAAAACTTTTAGAAACATATCCATTAGATTCACTATTGATTACATCAGGTATTCCACCTGCTGGTGTACATATTGGTATAACGCCACAAGAGATCGCTTCCAATAATGAAATTGGGAGTCCTTCAAATAAAGATGATAACACAAAAAAATCAGCCTGTAACAGATAATCACCAACATTATTTTTTGCACCTAGCCAATATATTCCTTTTTGCGCATTATTGAGAATATGTATATTTTCTTCCGAATCATACGCTGTACCAATTAATATCAAAATACCATGATTTCCCTCATTTAAGAAACGGTTGAATGTATCTACTAACAACTTTTGATTCTTTGCCTTAGCACACCGAGCTACATGTACGAAGATCTTATCATCATCATGTATCCTTAGCTCATTCAACTCAATAGTCACTTTATCATAATCAGTTGTTTGCTGGAGTCTTGATCGCCCATTCACTATGTTTATAGCGTTATCCATATTGTATAGTTTCTTATATGAATCAAGACACAACTGCGAGATAGTCACCGGCTGCACTTTCTTTTTATAAAACCATTTATATATGAATTTTAGATTTTTATTGATTAAACATCTCTCAGCAAGATTATGTATAGTATGAAAATATCTTATACCAGGCAATAATATTGCGGGTAAAAATAATGTAATCAGATTTGCATGAGAATGTACTATATCAGGCTTTTCTTCTTTTATAATTTTCAAGATACGCCAGATTGATTTTACCCCTAATCCACTCTTACACTTTAGATTTATATATTTTATTCTAGCACTAATCTCATTCTTATAATATGAGTTTTCCAAAATTGAGTCATCATCTGTAGTACATAAGACTAATTCATTATTTCTAGATAATTCATTAGATAGGTCTATTACTAACCTTTCAGCTCCAGCAGCTGCAGTAGAATAATGTAGTTCCAATATTTTCATATTATTATATCACAAGTTATCAATAGATTAAACAAAAGGAAGTTATGCGTCAATAACATCGTTATTCTATTAAATTCCGTTTGTACAAAAAGTATCACACTCCAATAGACTCTTTTAAAGCATCCAAATACCCATGTCCAAACTTCAAATCTGGTTCTACATAATTTCCCTCTGCCCATTCATTCCAAGATCTCAAAAATAGAATTTTATGTTCGTCCTGTTTCTTTGAAATTATCTCTAATGCTGTTTTTATATGTTTTTCAAAAAGAGCAGGAGTAGAATCAGTATAAATTACTGCACGACGCCCTCCTCGTGGTGATCTATCCCAATTAGGAATGATTGATGGATATACATCTTCCCGATAATCATAAGATGTATAAAAATTAGAAATAATATCACTATATTTATATTTATCAAGAGGGGTATAATTAGGAAAAACTTGACGTAACTTATGCTGAAGTAACTTACTCCAACGTCCCTTACATTGTTCCTCCGCATGCCACAAATTTGAAGGAGCTAATGCGTCAAAACCTAAATCAAAGATCTTTTGATACCTATTAACAGCTGCATTTTGGAGCCCGACAAAATGTATTCCTGACAGTCCATTTTTTTTTGCTAAATTCTGCCATATATTAATAAAGTGTTTTGCATCAGGCAAAGCTTCGGGATCGTATATCAAAAACATAGGTTTTCCATCCACAGCGATATATCTTTTATCCTTAAACGCAGGTAATACATTATCAAAATGCTGTACAATATCCTCATCACCAGGATATTCTTGTATCATCAAATCTAAATTCTTATGTTTTTGGGCATCACTATTCCACGTCCTACGCGTCCAACTATGATTAGCCCATCCCAAACAAAATGGGAAATCAGGTTTTCCTGACGATAAAACTTCATTAAAAGGACGTTCAAGTATCTGTTTACCATTACCAAACCAATAATGCCAATACATAAATCCCTCTATCCCTGCCTCACGTGCCATATCCGCTTGCGCTTCTCTAACCTCAGGCATCCTTAAATCATAGTAGCCTAAATCCGCAGGAACTCGTGGCTGATAATGTCCTTTAAACAAGGGTTTAGCTTTTCCTACATTTGTCCACTCCGTAAAACCCTTTCCCCACCATTCGTCATTTTCCTTAATTGGATGAAATTGAGGGAGGTAAAATGCAATAACTCTTGCTTTTGTAATCATATCTTATATATTAACACTTAATAAATTTCAGTAAAATAATAATATATACATATTTCTGATAAACTAAATAGCTTACTCAAATCAATGTTCTCTGCCTATAAATATTTTCGACTCCATTAATAATAGCGTATAGAAAATAATAAAATATTTCATATAACCATATTCTCCTGTAATAGCCGAATAAGCAATGTAATAAACAGCTAATGTAATCACAAACAATGTTACATTAACATTCTTGTTCATTCTATATACACCCCTAAATAACCAAACAAATGTAATGACCCACACACACAAGCCTACTATACCACTATTACAAAGTACAACGAAAATAAGAGACTCGAAAGCTAATAAAACAGGGTGAAGATCATGAATAGACATGTAATAACCACACCATTCATATCCCTTTCCAAAAATTAAACAATCCTGTATTTCCCTGAAGCAACCATTCAGTTGCTCCATACGCATATCAATAGAAGAACCTTCCACATTCGTTTGGCGACTATCTTTAATAAAAATTGAATCTATCGTTGCTGATAATTCTGGTATATTTTCAATAATAATATAACCAATAAATCCTATAACAGCGACATATATCATCGGTTTAATTCGACGTAACATTAATAGATAAAAGAAAACAGTCAGAAACATGGCACCTATCGGAGTACGAATGCCACAAAGAAAAATACAAACAACAATAAAAAACATCAATAAATATACAAATAATGGTTTTATTTTATCTTTCAAAGAATAAAGGTATACCATTGCTAAGCCTAAAAATAGACCGAAAATCATAGGGTGAGTGAACACCGATGATATTTTGATAATAAGCCGAGCCATTTGCTCACCAAATTGAGCCTCACGCAATTCTGCATTATTAATCTGTGCCATAAAATAGACATAAGGATTTAATCCATTCAAGGTCAACAAGAAAATTCCATATATAACGATGACAATAATTACAATAATCATACAGTTTCTACTATATCTAATGATTTTAGGATCATATCTAGACACATTCCACATAACTATTGGTAATACTAAATTAGTCATCATATTTGCACGCCATGAATTCAATGCAATATCTGTTGGAACAAACTCCTGAAAAGGCATCATAATAAGCATCATAACATAGAAAAAAATAAATGGATAGAATGGACGCAAATCCAACCTAACTTTACCGTGATGTTTATAATAATCTATGACAAAAGCAATAAGAAGTAAAATATTCGCAAAATTCCAGCTCAGAGAAATCCCTAAAAAATTTATATTAAAATATGGAACCAAAAAAAAGTAAGCGAGATACAAAACCAGACCTATTCGCAACTTTACGAAAAAAGCCACAAGAATGATAATGGTTAACCAAGATTGAATAAATGCCATAGAGCGGATATTGTAATATAGGCTAAAATTAGTCCAAGCTTTTATATTTTGTAACTATTCTCTCTACTATAGCATCTGCTTCCTTTTCACCGATATCATTTATCATGGCTGTACTATCATAAATGCCATTTGCTTCAAATGCTCCTTGAAATTTATAACTATATGCTAACCCAAACAATGGTACTCCTGTATACATAGCTGCAAAATTAGCATGCATACGTGTACCAATAAAAAACTTCATTTGAGATATAATAAACTTTATTTGGGGCGAAATCAAATCTTGATCAATAAGTATAATATTGCTCTTATCATGCAATTTAGAATAGACATCACGTGCAGCTTCCAAATCGTCATTTGCAACTTCTACTTTCTGATAATTATATGAATGAGGTATTAAATAAATCGCAATATTCTTCTGTTGGAAATAAACAATAAGTTTATTTATGAGATATGGATACGTAGAGAATTGCCCTGAAAGAGTTCTAAATTTATTGCTATAAGCCAATCCGCTTATATTAATACCTATTGCATTAGCCTTAATTTCAATGTTAAAAGGTTCCGGTTTCATATAGTATGACAAATCCCTCGTTTGTTCATACTTCAATCCCATTGCCTCCAAATCAGAAGCATATTTATCATCACGAACAAAAATTTGACTAGCGTAACAAAGTATACGGTCAGCTATAACTTTATTCTTGCTCTCTCTAAATGGTCCTAATGTTTGAGGAAGAATAATAACAGGAATATTAAATTTCATTGCTAAATTGATATCAGGCAACCGATTGAGAAAAGAGGTAGTATTATAAATATCTGAAAAGCCATCTCCTCCATTAATTGCAGCAACGTACTCGACTTGCTTTATCATTCGTCCTAAATTAGTAAAAGGTAAACAAACATGCAAATATTTAAACAACAAAGCTTCTACAAAAAAAACATTAACCGTTAAACATTCCCATTTCACACCTGCTATATCAATCTTTTGAATATTAGTTCCCCTATTTTTTGATTTAAAAAGATTTTTCACAAAACGAAAATTTAGAATTTTCGTCTCCTTTGATAACAATTCTCTCTCATTCAGAAAAGAAAGTGAGCCATAGCTTAAAGCTGCTGTTCCTCTATTATTATCTCTAAAATTAAGTCCTGAAATGATAATATATGGTTTCATTGTATTTTTATTTAACAATTTTATAAACAATTCGAATTATAAGCATATGAAATCTAAGCATGAATGGAGATAATGTCATGATTTTCTTATATAATATATTATTCCCCATTTTTGATAATATATTATTAAACTTTTTTTCTAGCGATGCTTTATCTTTGGCCATTATAGTATGTCCTTGAGCTTCTATATAGTCTTCCACAGAAGAATCTATTAGCCGCAATAACGACTTATTTTTCATTTCTTCAATAAAAGCTAATCCCTTCTCTGTATTGATTAAAAACATTGTATGACCTATTTTGTCACTAATTTTATATTTTCCCAACCAAGGATCTGCTAATGATACATCCGCCTTATAGCTAATATCTTCTTTGCACATGAGGCAACGTTTGGGACGGAATAATTTTGACTGATGCATTAATCTCCAAGGATTAGTATAATTATTTTTATATATTTTTTTACCATCAAACAATTCTATTTGTATCCCACTTGGCCACCCATTTCCCCTATATTGCATATTAATCACCTGACTTTTATCAATACCCATATACCGATAACAAAGCCATGTTCCCTCAAGAGTAGTTTGTCCTGAACAACAGAATGATATAATAAAATTATTAATATTATTCCTATCCAACACGGACCGTATTCCTTGAACTTGACAAGGCATACAAGTCACTATAATACCATTTTTAATACTCGATATATTCTCCTTTAAAAAAGAGAATATATCGATATCTTGATAAACACTACCACAGATATTTATTTCATTAAAGTCATATATCAATTTTGGAATATAGCCGCACTTTTCTTTATCATAAACAAAAGTCATAGAGGTATCATATTCAGACGTTGAAAGGAGATATTTAATGATAGATGTTCCTATACCGCCCGAAGATGCTTTATAACGAATCAGGTCATCTGTTGAATATCCGATATAATAAGCTAATGCTTTATTTATATTAGAATTTTCTTTCATATCTCTTATTAAATTTATTCTTGATATATGTTATAAAAAACGTGCGTTCATCCTTAGACATTCCACTAAAAAATATAAAGATACATGTAGCTACCAATGACACTAAGGAAAGTATTATAAAACGTTCTAATCCTTGCGTCATGAAACTAATTATAATATATGGAGATATCAATGAAAATATAGAAACCAATATAACCCTTACTATAACATCCTTAAAAAATATTCGTATAGACAACCCTATAATCCTATGTAGCATTATTAAACGAACAACAAGGCAAAGAATAGAAATAAAAATAGTTGCATAATAGCAATATGCTGGCTCAAATCCCATTTTAAAAAGACCATATGAAAGCGGAAATGCCATCAAAGCTAATCCTCCCACAATTATTTGGTAATTCCGTATGTTGCCAGTGGCTAACATTGCAGTAAATAAAGTATTTGAGAGAGATTGACATAACATATATATCAAAGATAACTGTACAAAAATAACTGTATATTTTGGTGTATTTTTCAGCCAACATGCAAGAATATATTCTGTTTCGAAAAGAATGGGTATTACCATAATCAACAAAAGATAAAAAGAATAACGCGAACCAGTCATTACAAGTTTCATCATATATTCTCTATTTCCAGATGCATAAGATTTTGTTATTTGCGGATTAAGTGCCATGACAAAATTGCTTACAAACTGATTTAAAGCATTATCAACTTGTGTCGTAATTCCTCTAGCCGCATTAACTGCTACACCAAAGAATATATTTAAAAGAATATTAATTCCATAGTTAGTCAAAACGACCGATGAGGACCCAATTATATTCCAGCCAGAGAATCCTAAAATTTGTTTATAATAAAAACGTTCTTTTACCAATTTGAATTTACATTCAATAAAATTTTTCGAACAATACACCCCATAAATCATACGAATAGCTAAAGAAACCAGCAACATTAAAGCTCCATATATTATCAACTTATCAAAAGTGGATAATATCAATAGATAAACGATGAGTAATTTCAGAATAGACTCTATTAAAGTGATATAAGCAAAAGCAGCCATCCGTTCATGTGCAATTATAGTTGAATTATATGGGATGCTAATAATATTAACAACAAATGTTATTAATGAAAACTGAAACACCCAGTTAGCAGCCGTTAATCTTGATATAGGGATATTCATTTGATTATTCAAAAAATATACACCTACGCTCTCTGCAAGTACGATTATTACGAGTGCTATAATTATATGTATTAATACAGCTGTCGAGAAAATCTCCTGACTATGATTTTCATCTTTTTTTCCTAATTCATATGTAATGAAGCGTTGTGTAGACGATGTTAATGTAGCACTAATTAAAGCGAACATTCCAACAAATCCACCTACAACATTATAAATTCCAAAATCATTTATACCTAGAACTTCTAAAATCACACGTGAAGTATACAAACTTATGGCCATTGTAATGAATGTCCGAATATAAAGAAGTAATGTATTCTTCGCTATACGTTTAGAATTATTTTGTGTAATATTTTCAGTCAAAATAAAAAATTATCCGTTAATTATTAATGTTTATAGAAAACTTTAATAATTCATTTTACCAATATAAAAATGCTCTTATTAAAGAGATTTATCATCTCTATCATTGTCTTTTTGATAATCACCACTTGTCACATTATCCATCCAGTTCTGATTATCCAAATACCATCTAACAGTTTTCTCTATCCCTTCTTCAAACTGTAAACTTGGTTCCCAACCTAATTCATTCTTTAATTTATTCGAATCAATTGCATAACGCAAATCATGTCCTTTACGGTCTGTTACATAAGTAATCAAATGATCTGAAGTACCCTCCGGATTACCTAACAAACGATCAACTGTCTTTATGATTACTTTTATAAGATCAATATTCGTCCATTCATTAAAACCACCAATATTATAGGTATCAGCCGTGTTTCCGTTATGGAAAATCAAATCTATCGCCCTAGCATGGTCAACAACATACAACCAATCTCTTACATTTTCTCCCTTACCATATACAGGCAAGGGTTTGCCCTGACGGATATTATTTATAAACAATGGAATCAGTTTCTCCGGAAACTGATAAGGACCATAATTATTGGAACAGTTTGTCACAATGGTAGGCATACCATAAGTATCATGAAAAGCCCTCACAAAATGATCGCTACCTGCCTTGCTAGCTGAATAAGGACTATGGGGCTGGTATTTAGTTTCTTCCGTAAAGAAGGTGCCATCGAATTCCAAAGCGCCATAAACCTCATCTGTAGAAATATGATAAAAACGCTTACCTTCGTAACATTCAGGAAGATATTCCCAACTCAACCGGGCAGCCTGTAATAAAGAAAGGGTACCGATGACATTAGTGTGAGCAAAAGCAAATGGATCCCTAATACTACGGTCTACATGACTTTCAGCGGCCAGGTGAATAACTCCATCAATACGATACTGCTTGAAAATTTCTAGCATTTTATCAAAGTCACAGATATCAGCCTTTACAAAGGTATAATTAGGCTGATTCTCAACATCTTTCAGGTTAACCAGATTACCGGCATAAGTCAGTTTATCCAGATTGATAATATGATATTCAGGATATTTATTGACGAACAAACGTACAACGTGTGATCCGATGAAGCCTGCTCCACCTGTAATCAGTATATTCCGTGCAAAATTCATGTCTATTTTAATAAGCTGATTGTTGTTTCAATTCATTTATACATTTCTGTAGAGAGTCCTTCCAGTAGGGAACAGTGATTCCAAAAGCAGATTTCACCTTTGTTTTATCCAGTACAGAAAAATGAGGACGCTTTACCTTACTGGGAAATTCATCGCTGTGGCAAGGTTGAATATCACACACATTGCCACTCAAGTCACAGATTTCCTTCGCAAAGTCATACCATGAACACACACCTTCATTACTAAAATGGTAGATGCCTTCTTTATAGAGTTGATTCTCCTCAATCACTTGATAGATAACAGATGCTAAATCTCCGGCATAAGTGGGAGTACCAACCTGATCAAAGACTACTTTCAGGGTATCTTTATCAGCTGTGAGTTGTCGCATCGTTTTTACGAAGTTCTTCCCATAAGGGGAATAAAGCCAGGCGGTACGAAAGATAAGATAATGACAGCCGGTCTCTTGTATGCTATGCTCACCGGCCAGCTTCGTTTTACCATACACACCCAAAGGATTAGTTTCCCAATCTTCCCGACAAGGGACATTTCTGTCTCCCTGAAAAACATAATCAGTAGAGACATGTATTAAGGTAGCATCAGCTTCTTTTGCTACAACAGCCAGATTCTCCACTGCCTTATTATTCAATAAATCAGCAGTCGCGAAATCGTCTTCCGCCTTGTCTACATTGGTATAGGCAGCACAATTAACGATGACATGAATTTGGTTGTCATTGACCATTTTACGGATAGAATCACGACTGGTTATATCCAACTCTGCCACATCGGTAAAAATATATTGGTTGGAGCTGGTTGACGACACACGGCGCATCTCATTACCAAGCTGACCGTTAGCTCCTGTCACTAGAATATTCATTGAGCTTAATACAGATTTTCGTTATAATCAAATAACCAGCCGGCTTCTTCCAGACGTTCGTGATGTTGGTCTTTCCCGGAAAGGATTATTTTATCAGCAGGAACCTTCCAGTCGATTTTCAATGCGGGATCATCCCAAGCCAGGGCACCTTCACATTGGGGAGCATAGAAGTTGTCACATTTATATTGAAAAATAACCTCTTCCGTCAGGACAACAAAGCCATGGGCGAATCCACGCGGAATAAAGAACTGACGATGGTTTTCTTCAGTCAATTCCACTGATACATGCTCTCCAAATGTTGGTGAGCCTTTACGAATATCGACAGCCACATCAAGGACAGAGCCTTTAATGACACGTACCAGTTTACTCTGGGCATAAGGTGGCTTCTGAAAATGAAGGCCACGTAAAACACCATAGCTGGATTTACTTTCATTATCCTGGACAAAATCTACCTTACGGACCTTTTCTGCAAATTCACGTTGAGAGAAAGATTCGAAAAAGTAACCACGGTCATCTTTAAAAAGGCGGGGTTCAATGATGACAACGCCCTCGATAGCAGTTTTGATTATTTCCACTGTGATTAGTGTTTGTTAGTTATTTAAATTACCGGAAAGAAATATGGCATTATTCCAGTCCCAGTTCATTTATTACTTTTAAAAGGTACTGGCCATATTGGTTCTTTAGCATGGGCTTGGCCAGTTCACGCATTTTATCCGCTGTTATCCAGCCATGACGCAGGGCAATACCTTCAAGACACGCGACTTTCAATCCCTGACGCTTTTCAATCACTTCAATAAAAGTACTGGCTTCGGAAAGAGAATCGTGCGTGCCGGTATCAAGCCAGGCAAAGCCACGGCCTAATAGTTGGACCTTTAATTGGTGGTCATTGAGAAATTCCTGATTAACGGTAGTGATTTCTAACTCTCCACGGGGAGAGGGTTGTATATGTTTGGCTACATCCACCACTTTATTGGGGTAGAAATAGAGTCCCACTACAGCGTAGTTAGATTTTGGATTTGTAGGTTTCTCTTCGATGCTCAAAACATTTCCATCCTTGTCAAAGTCAGCAACTCCATAACGTTCGGGATCGGCAACCCAATAACCGAATACGGTTGCTTTCTGCTCCTCCTCGACTGTACGGACAGCCTCCTGCAACATGCGGGTAAAGCTTTGGCCATAGAAGATATTATCACCTAATACCAGGCAGACGGAATCATTGCCGATGAAGTCTTCACCGATAATAAAGGCTTGTGCCAGACCGTCCGGAGAGGGTTGTTCGGCATACTCAAACCGTACTCCATAGTCGGAGCCATCGCCTAAAAGACGTTTGAAGCCCGGAAGATCATAA
Source organism: Bacteroides sp. M10 (assembly GCF_014334015.1). Classification (GTDB taxonomy): domain Bacteria; phylum Bacteroidota; class Bacteroidia; order Bacteroidales; family Bacteroidaceae; genus Bacteroides; species Bacteroides intestinigallinarum. The sequence goes on from NZ_CP060488.1 coordinate 5,483,273, forward strand.
GGAGTGGAAATGATCAGGATCTCACGGATTCCAGCCAACATAAGGACTGAAATCGGATAATAAATCATGGGTTTGTCAAAGACAGGAAGCAACTGCTTACTCACTCCTTTGGTGATAGGATACAGACGAGTGCCTGAACCACCGGCTAAAACGATTCCTTTCATAAAAGCTTATTTCAATTTTAGAAAATAAGTAAGTTGTTTTGAGATGGACACAAAGTAGCTTTTATTCTGTGTTTATTTAAACAGTTCCACATACCCTCTCGGCATATCCGCACAAGCACACCCCAGCATATTTAACCGGACAGCAATCTTGCTCCTGCCATCTACCGTGACAAGTTCTCCTACAAGACCAGTCAAAGGACCTTTGACAACACGTACTTTTTCACCACGTGCCAAAGGAGCGCTATTCATACAGATTGCCTCTTCGGAATAGTCGAGCATAAAACGGAAACGGGCCATTTGTTCATCAGGAATGATAGTCGGACTGCTCTCACCACGCATTACCATATACCGACTAACGGTAGAAAAGGAAAGAACCTCTTTGCGTTCTTTAGGATCAGCATGTACAAAAACCATCATGGGAAGCAACACGGATTCAACCACTTTACGGCGGTCGCTCCATTGATGTACTTCTTGCTGGACCGGTACAAAATTTTCAATCCCCATTTTGCCTAAACGTTCGGCTACCTTCTTCTCATGATGCATACGGACCAGAGCGACATACCAGCGTTTAGAGTGTGCTACGCCTTCCCCTGTCCCAATTTTAGGCCCAGCACTTAAAGTTTCTTTCGTTAGAATCATACTTTTTTACCCCTTAAGTTTCTGTTACTTCTTAGGTAACGGAAATTATAGAGTACTGGACACCTACCACAAAAAGAAGAAGAAATACGTACGAACAAGGGAGTTTAGATACATTTTGCCTGATATACAGAGATATTTGAAAAGTATAGGCAGTCGAATTCATAGAACATGAAATAGGAATGTTTCATGTCCCGATACATTTTTACTGTATATTTAAATAAAAAGAGAAAAAAAAGGAATTTTGCTTGTATGTTATTAACAATTTTGTCTATATTTGCACCGAATAATTTCCGTTACCTAAGAAGTAACAGCTGCGTATTTAGACTGGTTATCAAAGACTTAATATACTTTTCAAAGAATTCCCCTATAATTCCTAACGTAAGAATAATTCAACCGATTTACTTTGGTACGCTCATTCAATTCAAAACCTTTCAAGTAAATTTGTGTTGTCTTTATAGATTTATGCCCCAATGACTCGCTAATCATTTCGATAGGTACTCCCCTGTATTTAGCGGTAGTTGCCCAGGAATGGCGAAACGTATAAGAAGTTACGGATGAATGAATACGTAGCTTCTTGGCTAAACTCTTCAAATCATTATTAAAACGACGCAGAGTGGATTGATATTCTATATATGCCGCTTCGTCATCCCGTTTATTCTTTCCACTTAATATATAAAAAAGATAATCCGGATGCTCGGGGAGAACAGCGGAATGCGTATTACGAAGTCGGGAAACAATACATGAAGCCGATTCTAAGATTTCTATACTCATTGGAGTTCCCGTCTTGATACGGTTGTACTTCAATATATTCCCCTCCAAATTCGACTTTTCCAGATGAGCAAGATCAGCGAAAGGCATTCCGCAAAATAAAAATAACAAATTAGCGATGGCTTGCGTCCGGCGAAGTTTTTCGGACTGCGGATCTTTATAAAGCAGCGTGTGTAATTCATTTATAGGAATTGCTTTTTTCTGACGAGTATCTACTCCGGTAAAGACATCACGAAACAAGCGATGAATATAAGGAGCCTGATGAGTATCTACTCCCTTATTGTATATGCAACGTAACATTCGCATATAGGTGGAAATCGTGTTCAGCTTCAAGCGGCAGGACATCAGATAACTGCTATACCGCTTCAAGTTCTCACGAGTAATCAAACTGAATGACACACACTCTGTTCCACAAAATATGGTGAAAGAGCGAAGTGCATTCTCATAAACATGTGCTGTGGCATAACGCCCTTCCTGACGCAAACAATTTATATAATTATTTGCACATACGGTAAATCCGTCTTTTCTCATAATTTACTTTCTATATTAATTGATTAAAATAAGTTTGATATTACGAGAAATAGAACGAATTTACAACAAAGAAGGTGATTTACGGTCGTTTTCTTATAAAGTTTTTAGTAACCTATACGATTTAATACTAAATTTGGCTATTTATCAGAAAGTGATAGTGCAAGAACTTCCCCATTGGATACTGGTTTTGTTTTCCGTATTCCACAAACATTCACGAGCCGTCAACAAGCGTTGATCCACATCCATGGTAACTACAATAAAGGAAAGTAGACGTTCGTCAGAAGAAGAATACTCACCTTTCATAGGGGAGTCCACCCGGAAAACAGGTAAATCAATTGTTCCATTTACCCCATTCCAGGTATAAAATTCATTGTAATTCTTATCTCCATGAAAGTAAGCCTTAATCATAGAATGAGAATGGATAAACTGCTCCAGCTTTTCCCAATTCTTTGTGGCTTTCTTTTTGACATCAGTCACCAGACTGGTATCTGCCAACAAATTCTGAAACTTATCTACTGAATTGATCGTATGCTTACCGTTCGGATTCGTAAAATGCTTGGTATCGGCAATGGGAGGATCGTGGGTGAATAAAACAACAGGAGTAATCGTATCGGTTCCTATTTCCTGATCGAACCATTGACGCATATATGCATCAGGCCACATTCCCATAAAAACAAAACGTACCCCGTCCTTTACAAAGGAATAATGCACCTTATCCGTTTGATAATTAAAAGTCTCCGCCGTACGTTCCACCGCAGGGCGCATCATCCGGTTGAAAATACCGGCAGCACTGGATGCATCTTTTTCAGGAGATAAAACCTTGGGATAACCTATCGCATTAGAAATATCGTGATTACCCGGTACCAGATACAAAGGAGAACTTATCGATGAATCCCAATCACTGCAAAATTGACTCCATGATGTAGTAGCAGATTGAACTCCTTCTTCCATCCGATTGGCAATATCACCCGTACAAACAACAAAATCAGGAGAACCGAATTTTATTCCTGCACCCACCCCACTATCTTCCGGCAGCCGAGTTTCAGAAAGCAATTTGAAGGTTGCCAACATAGCACGACTTACCTCATCACTTCCCACTTCTTTTCCCCGAAATTCACGTTCAAGACCATAATGTACGTCTGAACAATATATAAAACGAAGAATTCTTCCTTCGTCTGCTCCGGCAGCGGTGCAGCTAAAAAGAAGAATTCCCGTAAATAATAAAAGGATTAGCTTTCTCATTCCTTACAATTATAATCTTACCATTCTATTTTTGTACTTAGTCCGGCAGTGGTGCTATTACTCTCACCTTGAGTGGCTTTCATCATATACCATTCAGCACCGTTATCCTTACGGGCATATGCCATTCCCTCTGTTTCTCCATTGTATTTAGGTGTTTCTCCCCAAACCTCTTCACCGGCATCCGTTAGATTCTTAAATACGTCTATGGCAGTTTCTTCCGGTGAAAGAAGCTCAATCTTCACAGATTTTTTAGCGGAGAGTCCACTTGTAAAGCCTGTAGAATAATCCGCTTGATCCGAAAGAAGCACTAAAAAACCATGAGACTGTATTTTAGTTCCTTCGGGAGCTATATAAACAATATCCCCATCATCTTTTTTAATCTTTACTCCGGTTATATCCAGTTCACGACCTGTACTATTATACAACTCAATATATTTGGGTTTATTACCATTCAACTCATTCAGCACCAATCCAGTATAATCAATACCGGAAGGTCCTTCAGGTTCCGTAACTTTATTAGCCGTTCCTTTAGTAGCTTTCAATACAACAGTCCATTCTCCCGTACCGTCAGGAATACGTGAATAACTTCCTCCCACTTCATGTTTACCTCCATCACCAAATTCCGCATCCTTATCAAATTTGTCTATATCTTTACCAGAGGGCATTTGCAAAGTGATAGAAACAGATTTAGTATTTGATATTCCTTGAGTAAAATCAACGCCTTTGACTTTCAGCAAATATGCTTTACCGGCAATGGTTGCACCTTCCCCAAACGTATAAATAACCTCCGAAACACCTTCTTCATCAGTTTTCACCAGTTTAACGCCATTGAGATTAATTGTTGTATTGGAAGTATTATAAATCTCAATCCAATCTTCTTCACTTGCATTCCCATCGTTTCCACAAATTTCATTCAATACCAATCCTGAATAATCAATATCAGTAGGAATTTCCGGTTCCGAGTCATCTTTACACCCAACTAAAGCCAAAGCACAAAGTGTGCTCATCAGCAAAAACTTTTTCATAATCATCTTTTTTTAGTTTATATCGTTATTCGCGTTTAAAAAGAAATCATTGTACGCAACTGAAATACATTAAAATCGATTCCTGAAGGCATTAGTTCACTTAAAGGTTTGCCTCCTTTGGTAATTTGTCCTTTAGAGTCGGCATATTTATCATTATTCATATAAATGTAATTCAGTCCAATCACCACATTACGTACAGGATACCAGTTTAGCGAAGCAGAATAGCTGGTTGCCTTACCTCCTGTAATATACGCAGCCGGATCATGGAAATCATTCATATTTATATTACTGATACGAGCCGCAACTTCCAAATTCCCCCCCTTACGACGCATTTTCATTGGACCAAATTCCGCCTCATCCGGGGAGTATTGACGGTTTTCTCCCAATATCATATAAGATGCCGTAGCATACCAACCATTAAATACTGCATTTTTCAAATCAGTCTTTTGATTATTAGCACCATAGGTATAGCGGGATATGTTGTTATAAATATATTCTCCATAAGTCAGCAACTTACGATAACGGAATCCAGTTCGAAGCCTGTAGTATAATAATGATTGACATTCGAAATCTCGGCTTGCACAAATCGGCGACGGTCTACCCTGCTCTCCGGGAAAGTCCGGAAAAGAACCGTTTTATCCTCCAGCCCTGAACCGGAAGGTGTCTGATAGTTAAAGTATCCGCCGACATGAATCGTCATATCTTCATTGTAAATAGGCGACACTGCTACACGGGTAGCCAGAGCATAACCGTCATTCCCTCTATTACGCTCTTTCTGAATGATATCCACTTCCCTACCAAATACTCCGGCGGAAGCCCACCAATGTTTTCCCCAACCAGTTCCGGCAAGTCCCAGACGGCGCCCGTCAGCAAAAGCTTCCACTGCCATCGGACGTTCCGAAGCCATCAGATATTTAGAACTTGTTGTGCGTTCCATACTCATCGGAACTTTAAAATTTCCCGCCTTTACAAAGAAATGATTATTAAATTTATAGCCCAGATACATATCTTTTATTTCCACTTCATTATAAGCGAAATCCAGATCCAGTTCTGCAAACCATTTTTTGTATAAAGTGGCTTTCACACCGAAACGTGCACGACGAAAACTCACCCCGTTACTAAAACGGAATTGATTGTCATCGTCCTCCAGATCCTTGTTCGTTTTGGATGTCAGATCATCCACATTCGATGTGGGCGAATAAACCGCTGCATCCAAATAAATTCGATTATCAAACCATAAATGAAAGTTTTCATTTTTAGAAGCAAAGTGAAGTTTTCCACTCTCAAAATAAGCCTTTACAGGTATCTTACCCGATTCATCTTCCCAACCGGAAGTCGTGTTTTGTCCCCATACTGAAGTAAATGCCAACAGACCGGCAACCAAAATCATGTTTCTTTTTCTCATATCGTATCTCTATCGTTTTGCAGGCGCAAAGTAAACGACATGGAAATACAAATGAATGACAGAGTTATTACATTTCTACAACAACAAAGGCCGCTCCCGAATAACAGGAACGGCCTTACCATTTTCATTTCAATGTGATGTCAGCCTCTTTTCAAAAAGATGACATTCTGCTTATTTATACTCTGCCCAGCTCTTGATAGCTATATCATCCACACTCATCGTACAGAAGGCATTGATAAATGCACTAGCCAGACGGGCATTCGTAATCAACGGTATATTCAAGTCAATGGCAGCACGACGGATTTTATACCCATTACTTAATTCTCCGGCTGTCAGATTCTTCGGGATATTGACTACCATGTCGATCTCCTTGCGATGAAGCATCTCCAATGCTTGCGGATGTCCCTCCTCACTCGGCCAATAGACATGAGTACTTTCAATTCCATTCTCTGCAAGCGTTTTGTGTGTACCACCCGTTGCAAAGAGTTTGTATCCCTTATTCACCAACATACGGGCCGCATCCATCATATCGGCTTTCTGTTTCATTGTTCCCGTAGACAGCAGGATATTCTTCTTCGGAATACGATAGCCCACGGAAAGCATCGCTTTGAGTACGGCACAGGAAGTATCCATTCCGATACAACCCACTTCACCGGTAGAAGCCATATCTACTCCCAACACCGGATCGGCCTTCTGCAAGCGGTTGAAGGAGAATTGGGAAGCCTTGATTCCCACATAATCCAGTTCGAAGAGATTCTTTTCCGGTTTCTCTACAGGCAGACCGAGCATTACTTTCGTTGCCAGCTCGATAAAGTTGATCTTCAACACTTTGCTGACAAACGGGAAAGAACGACTGGCACGCAGATTACATTCAATCACCTTGATATCGTTGTCTTTCGCCAGATACTGAATATTAAACGGACCGGAGATATTCAAAGCCTTAGCAATCTCACGGCTGATACGCTTAATACGGCGAACAGTTTCTACATACAGCTTTTGCGGTGGGAACTGAATTGTTGCATCGCCGGAATGTACTCCCGCAAATTCGATATGCTCACTTATAGCGTATGCTACAATTTCTCCATTCTGCGCCACCGCATCCATTTCCACTTCCTTGGCGTGTTCGATAAACTGGCTTACTACCACCGGATGTTTCTTCGATACATTAGCTGCCAGTTTCAAGAAACGTTCCAATTCTTCCTGGTTGGAACAAACATTCATCGCAGCTCCCGAAAGCACATAAGACGGACGAACAAGTACGGGGAAACCTACCTCTTTAACGAACTCCTGAATGTCATCCATAGAAGTCAATTCACGCCAACGGGGCTGATCCACACCGATACGGTCAAGCATGGCAGAGAATTTCTCACGATCTTCGGCATTGTCAATACTCTTGGCACTCGTACCTAGAATATTGATCTTCTGTGCATCCAGACGTAAAGCAAGGTTATTTGGAATCTGACCGCCGGTAGATACAATTACCCCATGCGGATTCTCCAGTTCCAGAATATCCATCACACGTTCAAAAGTCAATTCATCAAAGTACAAACGGTCGCACATATCGTAATCCGTAGATACGGTTTCAGGATTATAGTTAATCATGACACTGCGCCATCCCTCTTTGCGAATGGTATTCAAAGCCTGTACGCCACACCAGTCGAATTCTACGGAAGAACCGATACGATAAGCACCGGAACCCAATACGACGATGGATTTATGGTCGCCCAGATAACGCACATCATTTGCTACACCGCTATAAGTAAGATACAGATAATTGGTTTGTGCCGGGTATTCGGCTGCCAACGTATCGATCTGTTTCACTACCGGAAGAATGCCTGCCTCTTTACGGTGTTTGCGGATATAAAGAATTCCATCTTCCATATCACCTTCGTAACCGATGGCACGGGCAATCTGGAAATCGGAGAAACCTTGAACCTTAGCTTTACGAAGCAATTCGTTCGGCAAATCGGCAATCTGTTTGTGATTGTTTCCCCAACTATGCAGTTCTTCGGAAGTCTTCATGATATTCATTAACTTCTGCAAGAACCATTTATCAATCTTAGTCAATTCGTGCACCTGATCAATGGTGTAGCCAGCGCGAAACGCTTTCGAGATCACGAAAATACGTTTATCGGTCGGTTCGCGCAAGGCTTTGTCAATGTCGGAAATAACCAATTCTTTGTTCTCCACAAAACCATGCATTCCCTGTCCGATCATACGAAGACCTTTCTGGATAGCTTCTTCAAAAGTGCGTCCGATAGCCATCACTTCACCCACAGATTTCATAGAAGAACCCAACTCTTTATCTACACCGTGGAATTTACCTAAATCCCAACGAGGAATCTTACATACGACATAATCCAATGCCGGTTCGAAGAAAGCGGAAGTAGTCTTGGTTACAGAGTTCTTCAGGTCGAAGAGTCCATAACCCAATCCCAATTTGGCAGCAACGAAAGCCAGCGGATAACCGGTTGCCTTAGATGCCAAAGCCGATGAACGGGAAAGGCGGGCATTTACTTCGATCACCCGGTAATCTTCGGATTCGGGATCGAAGGCATATTGTACGTTACATTCACCCACGATACCGATATGGCGGATGATACGTATTGCCAATTCCCGAAGTTTATGATACTCTTTATTGGTAAGCGTCTGTGAAGGAGCAATAACGATAGACTCACCGGTATGGATACCCAACGGATCGAAGTTTTCCATATTACAAACGGTGATACAGTTATCGAAACGGTCACGTACCACTTCATATTCCACTTCCTTCCAGCCGCGAAGTGATTTCTCCACTAATACCTGTGGGGAGAAAGAGAATGCTTTTTCTACCAGCACATCCAGCTGTTGTTCATTATCACAGAAACCGGACCCCAAGCCTCCTAACGCATAAGCAGCACGAACAATTACAGGATAACCCAGTTCTTTTGCTGCGCGACGTGCATCTTCCACATTTTCTACGGCTTCACTCTTGATGGTTTTTACATTGATCTCATTCAATTTATGAACAAAAAGTTCACGGTCCTCGGTATCCATAATGGCCTGTACCGGAGTACCCAGCACTTTCACATTATATTTTTCAAGAATACCTTCTTTATACAATGCTACTCCACAGTTCAGAGCTGTCTGACCACCGAACGCCAGCATAATACCTTCCGGTTTTTCTTTCTGGATCACTTTCTCTACGAAATACGGAGTCACCGGAAGAAAGTAAATTTGATCTGCCACTCCTTCGGAAGTCTGTACCGTAGCAATATTCGGATTGATAAGAATGGTTTCAATCCCCTCTTCTTTCAAGGCTTTAAGTGCCTGTGAACCGGAATAGTCAAATTCACCAGCCTCACCGATTTTCAGGGCACCTGAACCCAATAGCAATACTTTCTTTATATTTTCTTTCATTGTTACAATAGTTTTACAAATTCGTCGAACAGGAATTCCGTATCCGTAGGTCCACTCGCAGCTTCCGGGTGGAATTGCGCAGAGAACCAAGGATTCTTTTTATGTTTGATTCCCTCATTGGATCCATCGTTCATATTGATGAACAACGGTTCCCAATCTGCACTCAACGTATTATTATCTACGGCATAACCGTGATTTTGTGAAGTGATGAAACAACGTTCTGTACCTACCATACGCACCGGCTGGTTGTGGCTACGATGTCCGTATTTCAATTTATAAATCTTGGCTCCGCCCGCTTTTGAAAGCAACTGATTACCCATACAGATGCCGAAGATAGGCAATTTTTCATTTGCCATCGCCTTACGTATATTCTGCACCGCAGCATCACAAGTATCCGGGTCACCCGGTCCGTTGGAGATAAATAACCCGTCAAATTCGAGTCCGTTATAATCATAATCCCAAGGTACACGAATCACTTCTACATTACGTTTCAGCAGACAACGAATAATATTTGTCTTTACACCGCAATCTACCAGGACAACCTTCTTAAATTGAGAATTGAAAGTTGAGAATTGAGAATTAAGCTGCGCATAGGAGCTATTTGCGGAGAAAGTTTGTGAAGTTCCGGCAGGAAGATAGCAAATAATCTCTTTGCAAGATACACGATCTACATAATTGACGCCTGCGTATGCTGCTTCAGGCACATTATCCGGTTCATCATCGAAAACGATTTTTCCCATCATTACTCCATGTTCACGAAGAACCTTAGTCAACTCGCGTGTATCAATGCCTGTGATACCGGGAATCTGCTCGCGTTTCAACCAGTTACCAAGACTTTCCACCGCATTCCAGTGGCTGTATTCATAAGAATAGTCACTTACGATAATCGCTTCCGCGTGGATTTTCTCACTTTCCATGAAAGTGGCAAGTCCATTAGGTTCGATGGTAAAAGGAGGAACACCGTAGTTACCTACCAAAGGATAGGTAAGCGTCATCAACTGTCCGGCATAGGAAGGGTCAGTGAGGCTCTCCGGATATCCGGTCATGGCAGTATTAAAAACTACTTCGCCTGCCACCGGTTTCTCGTAGCCAAACGACTTACCGGAAAACCGGCTCCCGTCGTCAAGGATTAATGTCACATTTCTCATTCTTATTATTGAATCGTTGTATGGTTGTTAGAATTGATACATTTGTTCTATATAGTCGATGAATGCCCGGTTCACCATTTTCACACCTCCCGGTGTAGGGTAGTTACCGCTAAAATACCAGTCGCCTTTATGATGCGGACAAGCCTCGTGCAATCCCTCCAACGGTTGATAGACAATTTCCACTTTCGCCTTTGTTCCCTTGGGAGTCAGCAGTTCCACCATCTTGGCAGAGATTTCCTCATCGGTGAACGGAGCATAGATATCCTTCACATAGTTTACCATCTGCTCTTTCGGCAGTCCCACCTGATCTTTCGATTTACGGTAGGCAGCCGCAATCACATCTTTCATATCCCGCTCCTTTAAAAGTTCGACAGCAGCCCTGAAAGCGATAAACTCGCTCATCTTTGCCATATCGATACCGTAATAGTCAGGATAACGGACTTGCGGAGAGGAAGATACTATCACAATCTTCTTCGGACCGAGACGGTCGAGAATACCGATAATACTTTGTTTCAGCGTAGTACCACGCACAATGCTGTCGTCAATAATCACCAGATTATCGACACCGGGCACCAGACTTCCGTATGTAATGTCATACACATGGGCTGCCAGATCATTACGACTGTTTCCTTCGGCAATAAACGTACGGAGCTTGATATCCTTGATCGCCACCTTTTCGCTACGGATACGACGGGAAAGAATGACTTCCAGTTCCTCCATATCCGGATGATGCCCCAATGCGGCGATTTGCTGCACTTTCTCCTCATTCAAGTAGTCGTCCAGTCCCTGCAACATTCCGTAGAAAGCCACCTCCGCAGTGTTGGGAATAAAAGAGAAAACCGTATGATCGATGTCATTATTGATAGCTTTCAATATTCTCGGAACCAACTTTTCACCCAACCGTTTCCTTTCCTTATAAATATCGACATCACTCCCACGGGAGAAATAGATACGTTCGAAAGAACAGGCATGATTTTCGCGCGGCTTGTTAATTTGCGAAGTACGGATTTTACCTTCTTTGCTGATTAACAATGCTTGCCCCGGTTGCAATTCTTTGATTTCCTCAAACGGAACATTCAAAGCCGTCTGGATCACCGGACGCTCGGAAGCAAGAACAGCTATCTCATCATCCTGATACCAGAATGCAGGCCGGATTCCCCATGGGTCGCGGATGGCGAAGGACTCGCCGCTTCCGGTCAATCCGCAGATCACGTATCCCCCATCCCATTCGCGGCTGGAAGTACGCAACACGTTTGCCAAATCAATATATTCTTCTATATAATGAGTAATTCCCATGCCCGTAAGCCCCTCGGCTTCGGCAAGATTGAATACACGCTCCACTTCACGGTCAAGACGGTGTCCCACCTGCTCCAACATGATATATGTATCGGCATATTTACGCGGATGCTGACCGATGGCAGTGATACGGGCAAATATCTCATCTACATTCGTCATATTGAAATTTCCGCAGAGAGCCAGATTCTTGGCGCGCCAGTTATTTCTTCTTAAAAATGGATGCACATAAGAGATTCCGGATTTTCCCGTCGTGGAATAACGAAGATGTCCCATATATACTTCACCGGCAAAAGGCAAAGTTCGTTTGGCATACGCTGCATCGTGCAACTGTTCGGGAGTGAGATCCTTAAAATTGTTTTGAACGTTTTCAAAGATTTCCGTAATGGCTCCGGAACCTAAAGCACGTTCACGAAACATATATTCTTCGCCCGGATTTGCTTCCAGTTTCACACACGCCAGTCCCGCACCTTCCTGTCCACGATTATGCTGCTTCTCCATCAACAGGTAGAGTTTATTAAGACCGTACATCCATGTCCCGTACTTTTTCTCGTAATACTCTAACGGTTTGAGCAAGCGTATCATGGCAACGCCACATTCATGTTTCAATTGTTCCATCTCTCTATATACTAGTTACTATTTAAAGTTACTCTACTGTTACCGACTTCGCCAGATTTCTCGGCTGATCCACATCCATCCCTTTGCATACCGCAATGTGGTAAGCAAGAAGTTGGAGAGGTACCGTAGTTATTAACGGATCAAGACATTCGATTGTTTCAGGAAGTTCGATACAACAGTCAGCAATCTTGCTGATAACGGTATCCCCTTTCGTCACAAACGCAATCACTTTTCCTTTCCGTGCCTTGATCTCCTGAATATTACTTAATACTTTCTCATACAATCCATTCTGCGTAGCAATCACCACTACCGGCATTTCCGCATCAATCAGAGCAATCGGTCCGTGTTTCATCTCCGCAGCCGGATAACCTTCGGCGTGAATATACGATATTTCTTTCAATTTCAATGCACCTTCCAGAGCAACGGGATAACTATATCCGCGTCCCAGGTAAATAAAATTATGCGCATAAGTGAAAGTTTTCGATAACTCCGCCAAAGTATCATTCAATTCCAACACCTCTTTCATCTTTTCCGGAATATGATTTAACTCCTGTACGATTGAAAGATAATGCTGTTCATCAATGGTTCCTTTCGCTTTGGCAAGTGTCAATGCCAACATCGCCAATACAGTGACCTGTCCGGTAAATGCTTTGGTAGAAGCCACTCCGATCTCCGGACCCACATGAATATATGAACCGGTATGAGTAGCACGGGGAATAGAAGAGCCGATCGCATTGCAAATACCATATATAAATGCTCCGCGGCTTTTCGCCAATTCCACAGCAGCCAATGTATCTGCCGTCTCACCACTCTGGGAAATTGCTATCACCACATCCTGCCCGTCAATCACCGGATCACGGTAGCGGAATTCGGAAGCATACTCCACTTCCACCGGTATGCGGCAGAAACTCTCAATCAGATGCTTACCGATCAGTCCGGCATGCCAGGAAGTTCCGCAAGCAACAATAATAAACCGTTTGGCATTCAGCAGCTTTTCCCGATGATCTATCACAGCAGAAAGTACCACATTATCAGCTTCCATATTAATACGTCCGCGCATACAATCATGAATACAATCGGGCTGTTCGAAAATCTCTTTCAACATAAAGTGCGGATATCCCCCTTTTTCCAACTGACCGAGGTTGAGTTCCACCTTCTTTATTTCAGGTATCATTTCGACATTGCTCAAGTTGACCACCTTCAACTCCTTCCCCAGATTCAAGACAGCAATTTCCCCGTCTTCCAGATAGACCACCTTGTCGGTATATTCTACAATCGGAGTAGCATCCGAAGCAAGAAAGAACTCATTCTCTCCAATTCCCACTACCAACGGACTGCTCTTACGGGCAGCAATAATCTCATCAGGATGCTCCTTATCAAGAATCGCAATCGCATAAGCACCAATCACCTCCCCTAACGCCAACTGAACAGCCGTCAACAGACTGACCTGATTAGTGACTTTCATGTATTCTATTAATTGAACGAGGACTTCGGTATCTGTACTACTTTTAAATATATAGCCTTTGGCTTGAAGTTTTTCTTTGAGAACGGCGTAGTTTTCAATAATACCGTTATGAATGAGAGCGAGCTTTTCGGAAGAAGAGTAATGAGGGTGGGCATTAGCGGAACAAGGTTCCCCGTGAGTAGCCCAACGGGTATGGGCAATTCCGATTGTACCGGAAATATCTTTCTGTGTGACGAAATTTTCAAGATCAGAGACTTTTCCTTTCGTCTTATACACATTTAACTGTTGGTCATCACTAATGATTGCTACCCCCGCGCTGTCATATCCACGATACTCCAGTCGCTTCAGCCCTTTGATAAGGATAGGGTAGGCTTTTCGTTTACCAATATAGCCTACTATTCCACACATATTATGATATTTTTATTTCGCCTGCAAATATACACATTACAAATAACATAAAGACAACAAAAAGCATATTTATTTGACAGAAACGCATAAAAAAGTTGCAAACACATCAAAAAGTTAAATAATATATTATTTTTAGCTCAAAAAGAAACAAATTACAATCAGCTTCAAATAAGGATAAATAAGCTAACAAATTAAAAGTAAATTTCCTGTTTTTAATAACAAATTAAAAGAATAAAGATTCCTATTCTTATTTCGCGTTACACAAAAGCTAAATTTTACTATCATTTTGAAATTAAAACATTAACTTTGCCAAACAATTTGATACATCAAATAGGTATTATCATACAATAAAGCTAGTAAGAATGAAGAAACAAGAACTTTTTAACAACGTAACAGAAGGATTCCTTTACCAACGACAGCCCCAGCAGATGGGCTTGTACGATGCGGCATACGAGCACGATGCCTGCGGTGTCGGTATGCTGGTTAACATTCATGGAGAAAAGTCACACGACATTGTTGAGTCGGCTTTAAAGGTATTAGAGAACATGCGCCATCGCGGTGCCGAGGGTGCGGATAACAAGACCGGTGACGGTGCAGGTATCATGCTTCAAATTCCGCATGAGTTTATTTTATTACAAGGTATTCCTGTCCCCGAAAAAGGACGGTACGGCACAGGATTATTGTTTTTACCGAAAAACGAAAAAGACCAGGCAGCTATTCTAAGTATTATTATTGAAGAAATTGAAAAAGAAGGACTCACATTGATGCATTTGCGCAATGTGCCCACCTGCCCCGAAATCCTGGGAGAATCGGCTCTGGCAAACGAACCGGACATCAAACAAGTATTCATTACCGGATTTACGGAAACGGAAACTGCCGACCGGAAGTTATACCTGATCCGGAAAAGAATCGAAAATAAAGTCAGATTGTCATCTATTCCGGCAAAAGACGATTTTTATGTCGTGTCACTCTCTACCAAAAGCATTATATATAAAGGTATGCTTTCATCATTACAGCTGCGCAACTACTACCCAGACCTGACAAATAGCTATTTTACCAGCGGACTGGCATTGGTGCACTCTCGTTTCAGTACCAATACATTCCCCACATGGGGATTGGCACAGCCGTTCCGCCTGCTGGCACACAACGGTGAAATCAATACTATCCGTGGTAACCGAGGATGGATGGAAGCCCGTGAAAGTGTACTCTCCACTCCCACTTTAGGCGATATAAAAGAAATCCGCCCGATTATACAACCGGGCATGAGCGACAGTGCTTCTTTGGACAATGTACTGGAGTTCCTAGTGATGTCAGGATTGAGCCTGCCACATGCCATGGCTATGCTCGTGCCGGAATCTTTCAACGAGAAGAACCCGATCAGTGAGGATCTGAAATCATTCTACGAATACCACTCCATCCTGATGGAACCGTGGGACGGACCGGCCGCACTACTATTCAGCGACGGACGATTTGCCGGAGGTATGCTCGACCGCAATGGCCTGCGCCCTGCCCGTTATCTGATTACTAAAAACGATATGATGGTAGTGGCTTCGGAAGTCGGTGTTATGGATTTTGAACCGGGAGACATCAAAGAAAAAGGTCGCTTACAGCCCGGCAAAATCTTGCTGGTGGATACGGAAAAAGGCGAGATCTACTATGACGGCGAACTAAAAAAACAGTTGGCTGAAGCCAAGCCTTACCGCACCTGGCTATCTACCAACCGGATCGAGCTGGATGAACTGAAAAGCGGACGCAAAGTTCCTCATCACGTAGAAAACTACGACCGGATGCTTCGTACTTTCGGCTACTCCAAAGAGGACATTGAGAAGCTGATTATGCCAATGGCAAGCACCGGAGCAGAACCGATCCATTCAATGGGTAACGATACGCCACTCGCCGTACTTTCAGATAAGCCACAGTTGCTTTACAACTATTTCCGTCAGCAATTTGCACAGGTAACCAATCCGCCCATCGATCCACTTCGTGAAGAACTGGTGATGTCATTGACGGAATACATTGGAGCAGTCGGTATGAATATTCTGACGCCCAGTGAAAGTCATTGCAAAATGGTACGCCTGAATCATCCGATTTTAAGCAATACCCAACTGGATATTCTTTGTAATATCCGGTATAAAGGCTTCAAAACAGTCAAACTACCCATGTTGTTTGAGGTTGCAAAAGGGAAAGCCGGATTGCAGGAAGCACTGACCCATCTTTGTAAAATGGCGGAAGAATCCGTGACGGAAGGTGTAAATTACATTGTCCTGACCGACCGTGAGGTGGATATTACCCATGCTGCCATTCCATCATTGCTGGCGGTAAGTGCTGTTCATCATCACCTGATTTCAGTTGGTAAACGGGTGCAAACGGCATTGATCGTAGAAAGTGGTGAAATACGTGAAGTGATGCACGCCGCGTTATTATTGGGTTTCGGAGCAAGTGCCCTGAATCCTTACATGGCATTCGCTGTCCTCGACCGACTGGTAAAAGACAAGGATATTCAGTTGGATTATACCACTGCTGAAAAGAACTATATCAAATCCATCTGTAAAGGCTTGTTTAAAATCATGAGTAAGATGGGTATCTCTACGATCCGCTCCTATCGTGGTGCTAAGATTTTCGAAGCTGTCGGTTTGAGTGAAGAATTGAGCAAGGCTTATTTTGGAGGACTCGGTTCACCGATCGGAGGTATCCGTCTGGAAGAAATAGCCAGAGATGCCATTGCTTTCCATAAAGAAGGGCAAGAAGTTGAAAGTGGAAAGTTGAAAGTTGAAAGTGAGGCTCCGCATGGGAACTCTCAACTCTCAACTTTCAACTCTCAACTTCTCAAGAATAACGGTTTGTATGCTTTCCGTAAAGATGGAGAAAAGCACGCATGGAATCCGGAAACAATCAGCACTCTGCAATTGGCTACACGACTGGGGAGTTATAAGAAATTTAAAGAGTACACCCATCTGGTAGACGAAAAAGAGAAGCCTATTTTCCTTCGTGACTTCCTGGGATTCCGTCGTAATCCTATTTCTATCGATCAGGTGGAACCGGTGGAAAATATTCTGCATCGTTTCGTCACAGGAGCTATGTCTTTTGGTTCCATCAGCAAAGAAGCCCACGAGGCAATGGCTATTGCCATGAATAAAATCCACGGACGCAGTAATACCGGTGAAGGTGGTGAAGATGCCGCGCGTTTCCAACCGTTGCCGGATGGCAGTTCTTTACGAAGTGCGATCAAGCAGGTAGCTTCCGGTCGTTTCGGTGTAACGGCAGAGTATCTGGTGAATGCGGACGAAATTCAAATTAAGATAGCACAGGGAGCCAAACCGGGTGAAGGGGGACAACTTCCGGGATTTAAGGTAAATGATGTGATTGCGAAAACACGTCATTCCATTCCGGGGATTTCGCTGATTTCTCCCCCGCCCCATCATGATATTTATTCGATTGAGGATTTGGCTCAACTGATCTTCGATTTGAAAAATGTAAATCCACAGGCCAAAATCAGTGTAAAACTGGTAGCTGAAAGTGGTGTCGGTACAATTGCCGCCGGTGTGGCAAAAGCAAAGGCGGATTTGATTGTCATCTCTGGCGCCGAAGGGGGGACGGGTGCTTCTCCTGCTTCTTCTATCCGCTATGCGGGTATCTCGCCGGAATTAGGATTGAGCGAAACACAGCAAACACTGGTTCTGAACGGACTTCGTGGCCAAGTAGTTCTGCAAGCCGACGGACAGCTGAAAACCGGACGGGATATCATCTTAATGGCATTGATGGGTGCCGAAGAATATGGTTTCGCCACCTCCGCATTAATCGTATTGGGTTGTGTAATGATGCGTAAATGTCATCAGAACACTTGTCCGGTAGGAGTTGCCACGCAGAATGAAGAGTTACGTAAACGCTTTCATGGACGCAGTGAATATTTAGTAAACTTTTTCACATTCCTGGCACAGGAAGTCCGTGAGCATTTGGCTGAAATGGGATTCACCCGGATGGATGACATCATCGGACGTACAGACTTAATCGAACGCAAGTCCGATGTCAATGACCCGAATCCGAAACATGCTTTAATCGACTTCACCAAATTGCTGGCACGTGTTGACAACAGTGCGGCTATCCGTCATGTCATCGATCAGGATCATGGAATTTCTGCTGTAAAGGATGTAACCATCATCGATGCCGCACAGGAAGCTATCGAACATGAGAAAGAGATTTCTTTAGAATATACGATTGCCAATACAGACCGTGCAATAGGTGCTATGCTTTCCGGAGTAATCGCCAAGAAATACGGTGCCAAAGGATTGCCGGAACATACGCTGAATGTAAAATTCAAAGGTTCGGCAGGTCAATCTTTCGGAGCTTTTCTCGTACCGGGAGTTAATTTTAAACTGGAAGGTGAAGCGAATGATTACCTGGGTAAAGGATTGAGTGGCGGGCGTATCTCCGTATTGCCTCCTATCCGCAGCAATTTCGAAGCCGAAAAAAATACAATCGCCGGTAATACCTTGCTTTATGGCGCAACAAGCGGTGAAGTATATATCAACGGCCGTGTAGGAGAACGTTTCGCTGTTCGTAACTCCGGCGCAGTTGCCGTCGTAGAAGGCGTGGGTGACCATTGTTGCGAATACATGACCGGAGGTCGTGTGGTAGTCCTCGGACAAACCGGACGTAACTTTGCAGCCGGTATGAGTGGCGGTGTGGCATACGTATGGAACAAGGACGGCAACTTCGATTATTTCTGCAACATGGAAATGGTAGAACTATCACTCATCGAAGAAGCCAGCTACCGGAAAGAGTTGCACGAACTAATCCGCCAGCATTACCTCTACACAGGCTCGAAACTGGCACGCACTATGCTCGACAACTGGAATCATTACGTAGATCAATTCATCCAAGTAGTGCCCATCGAATACAAAAAAGTACTACAGGAAGAACAAATGAGAAAGTTACAACAAAAAATTGCAGATATGCAAAGAGACTATTAGATAAATTGAGAATTGAAAATTAAAAATTGAGAAATAAATGTAGTGAATAGTGGTTTCCAATTCTATTATTTTTCAACTTTTAATTCTCAATTTTCAATTTAACAACTTCTCGATCACCAACTATTTTTCAATTTTTAATTCTCAATTTTTAAT